>NZ_FRBW01000014.1 GCF_900142725.1 Roseibium suaedae
AGCCAGAAGATCCTGGTGGAGATCATCGTTCAGGCGGACACGGATGCGGAGCGCCGGGCGGCTCTGGCTGGCATCGTCGAGGTGATTGGCGACTACCTTGTGAGCGAAGAGGGCTCAACGCTTTCGGGGGCCTGTGACGCTTGCGAGATCGAAAGTGTCCAGCGGCTCGACCAGTCCGGCCATGGGGCCATGCAGGTGTCCGGCTGGACACTCTCGATTGCGGCGCTCTTCACTTCCGAGCGCCCTTACTGATCTGAATTTTCCAAGCAACTGGAGCGCAATCCATGACGCAGCCCAAGGCTTCCAAGCCTGAGGGGATGACCCCTTATGTTTTCACGCGCGATGTTCCGGGCGAAGGCCAGCGCGGTGAAATCAAGAACCTGACGGCCGATCAGGCGAAGGCCTGCGGCCAGTCCATCCGCCCGGCGACAGTCCGGGATCTGGCCATTTCCGGCAAGCGGTAACCCACGGAGACACTCGATATGGCAACGTCCGCAAATCCGCGCGGCAAGACCGCAAACCTCCGGTTCAAGGACCAGGGGGATTTCAGCACGCCTGCAGGCGGCGATTACATCCAGACCGTGTTCTATTCGGAAAGCCTTGGCGAAGCCGAGGGGCTGGAATCCGATGACCTGCTTGGCAGTGAGCGGAACAACAACCGGGACCAGGAGAAGCCGGCGCCTGGGCTTTCCACCCATAGCGGTGATGTGGTGGTCCCGCTCTGCGTCAACCACTTGCCCTATTGGCTGACCGGGCTGCTGGGCGCTCCTGCGACCACAGGGGCAGGGCCTTATGTCCATGTCTTCACCTCGGGCAAGGAAGAGCTGCCCTACCGCACCCTTGAATTCGAGAAGCGGGCGGGGGCGGCATTCTTCCAGCATGTGGGCTGCCTGGTCTCCTCGATGTCGTTCAACTTCAACCGGTCGGCAGGTTACCGGCAGGTGACGGTTGGTCTGGTCGGCCGGAGCGAAGAAAAGCTCGGGGCCAGTGCTGCAGGCGCACCGGCCGCGTTGCTGGCGCTTGCCCAGATCCCTGCGGCCAAGGGCGTCTTGCGCATTGATGGCGTGACGGCTGCGGATTTCCTTGGTGGTTCGCTGCAGGTCCAGAACAACCCGGCAGCGGATGAGGCACTGAACGGGACCAAGTATGTCTCCGGCTATTTGCTGGATGACCCGGCAACGGGCAGCGGTGCCATGCAGGTCCGCTACAAGGACGAGACCTACTATGACCTGATGAAGGCCGGAGAGCCGATCGAGGTGGAGCTGGAATTTGCCCTGAGCGCCACGATGAAGATCAGCTTTCTCATGGCGGCAGTCCGGTTTGAAAAGGGGCCGTTTGCTCCGATCAGCGGGCCGGGCGGTCTTCAGGCAGAACTGACCTTCCGCTGTGAGCAGACGCCGACAAGCCCGATGCTCACCGTGACGGTCACCAACGGCATTGCGAGCTACTGATGGCGATCGTTCTTGGAAAGGCCGCTCCTGCCATGGCGTGGGAGACGCTGCCTCATGGGGTTCAGGTGCATATGCGCCGGGCGACCTCGGTTGAGACTTCGCATGTGGAGCGGGCAACCGGCCGCATACTCAGTGACTATCTGTCGGGCAAGGCGGAGCTGGCGAGCTTCCATCTGCCGGAGGCGGAAGAGCCGAGCGCAGAGGATGATCAGTACATCTTCGGGCTGAGCAAATTCCTGTCGTCGGTGCTGCTGTTTGAGATGCTTGCCGATGACTGGAAGGGCGTCCTGAAAGATGACGGAAGGCCTTGGCCGATTGACCGGGCTTCCGTGTCCCTGCTGCTCCTGTCTCCCGATCAGCTGCAGGAATTTGAGCGGCTGGCGTACCGGGATGTCTGGGAGATCCGCGCAGAGGGAAACGGATCCGCCGTCTCGCCCATTGGTTCGGGCGGGGCGGCTTAGACTACTGCAGGGGCTGCGAGGATGCTGGCCTGAACTGCGGTGCAAAGTGCCCCCAGAACGCCAATGAGCCGGAAACCCTGGAAGGGGACCAGGCCGTCCAGGTCGGGCAGATGCCCTCGATCTGGAACATCATGCCGTTCAGCGGTGATGTGATGGGGCTGCGCATGGATGAAGCGCTGATCCGTGGCCGTGCGGATGGCCTGGACCTGGACCGGCTGCGGTCCTTCCTCCTCAACTTTGAGGCGGGATTTACGGCTGGTCTGCGCGAAGCAAAGGAACCTGAAGAATGAGCAAGGCTTTGCCTCAAGTTGGTGTCCGTCTGGCTGCGGTCGATGGCAAGGTGGTTCAGCGCGAACTGCGGAAGTTTGGCGCGGAAGGGCAGGCAGCGCTTGAGCGGATTGCCAAGGCAACCAAGCCAGCGTCCACGGGCCTTAAGGCGGTGGATGGCGCAGTTGGGGATGCCAAGAAGCGGGTGTCGGGATTTGCGAGCGATCTTGGCCCATTGGGGGCTGGGTTGCGGGCGATTGGTCCTGTCGGAGCCGCGGCTGCGGTGAGTATTGGAGCGCTCGCTGCGGGTTTCACTCTGGCAGCAACGCGGGGAAGGGCTGCGGCGGCTGCCGTGGCGGAGTTGGGAGACCTTGCAAAGCGGGCGGCCATCGACGTTGAGGACTTCCAGGCTCTCAAATATGCGTCTGATCAGAATCGGATTTCTGTCGATGCGCTGACCGATGGTCTGAAGGAACTGGCTTTGCGGGCAGACGAGTTTGTCACCACTGGCGCAGGGTCAGGGGCCGAAGCCTTCCAGCGTTTGGGCTTTGAGGCTGAGGAGCTTCGGGACCGTCTCAAGGACCCTTTGTCCCTCTTCATCGAGATCATCCGGCGTACCCAAGAGCTGGACAAGGCAGCCCAGGTGCGCATCGGAGATGAGCTGTTTGGCGGCACTGCCGGGGAGCGCTTTGTGGAGCTGATCGCCCGTGGCGCGGATGACTTCAAGGGTCTGGTGGATGAGGCCCGGAACTTCCAGGGCTTCTTCTCGGAAGAGGAAGTTGAGAGAGCTTCGAAGCTCGACCGGGAGTTCCGGAAGCTTGAAGGGCAGCTGGAGACTTCGCTGACGAAGGCATTTTACAACTCGGCAGAAGCGGCGATGTACTTCCTGAAAGTCACGACGGATATCGTGAATGCCTATGGCTCGTTGATGGGTCTGATCTCGTCGGTCGAGAACCGGTCAATCGATGCTATCCGCTCGCAGATTGCCAGTAAGGAGCAAGCAATCAAGGACGTCGAGAAGTCCATTCTTGGCGAGTATTCCGGCACTTATGTTGCCAACCTGCGGAGCGATATTCTCGCGCTCCAGAAGGAACTGGCAAGCCGTGCGATTGCCTCCGGAACCGGCGCGGCTCCTGACCGCGTTGCGTGGCTTAAGCGGACTGACAAGCCGAACGGCAGCGGCAGCACTCTCGACACCAAGGATCGGACTGCTGCCGAGGAATGGCGCAAGCGCATTCTGACTGCGGATCAGAAGCGGGCTGAGGCCATTCGTGAAATCAACGCCTTGGAAGAGAAAGGCGCGTTGACGGTTGAAGAGGCTGCGCTCGCGCGGACGAAGGCGGAAGACGACTACCAGGCGCTGCTGAAGAAAGCCGAGACCGCTTCCGGGGCGCGGAAGAAGGAAGCTGATCTTCTGCGGGAAATCGCCAGGCTGATTGAGACGTCCAAGACCCCGGCGCA
>NZ_FRBW01000013.1 GCF_900142725.1 Roseibium suaedae
AGCCAGAAGATCCTGGTGGAGATCATCGTTCAGGCGGACACGGATGCGGAGCGCCGGGCGGCTCTGGCTGGCATCGTCGAGGTGATTGGCGACTATCTTGTGAGTGAAGAGGGCTCAACGCTTTCGGGGGGCTGTGACGCTTGCGAGATCGAGAGCGTTCAGCGGCTCGACCAGTCCGGCCATGGGGCCATGCAGGTGTCCGGCTGGACACTCTCGATTACGGCACTCTTCACCTCCGAGCGCCCTTACTGATCTGAATTTTCCAAGCAACTGGAGCGCAATCCATGACGCAGCCCAAGGCTTCCAAGCCTGAGGGGACGACCCCTTATGTCTTCACCCGCGACGATTCAGGCGAAGGCCTGCGCGGTGAAATCAAGAACCTGACGGCCGATCAGGCGAAGGCCTGCGGCCAGTCCATCCGCCCGGCGACAGTCCGGGATCTGGCCATTTCCGGCAAGCGGTAACCCACGGAGACACTCGATATGGCAACGTCCGCAAACCCGCGCGGCAAGACCGCAAACCTCCGGTTCAAGGACCAGGGGGATTTCAGCACGCCTGCAGGCGGCGATTACATCCAGACCGTGTTCTATTCGGAAAGCCTTGGCGAAGCCGAGGGGCTGGAATCCGATGAACTGCTTGGCAGTGAGCGGAACAACAACCGGGACCAGGAGAAGCCGGCGCCTGGGCTTTCCACCCATAGCGGCGATGTGGTGGTCCCGCTCTGCGTCAACCACTTGCCCTATTGGCTGACCGGGCTTCTGGGCGCTCCTGCGACCACAGGGGCGGGGCCTTATGTCCATGTCTTCACCTCGGGCAAGGAAGAACTGCCCTACCGCACTCTTGAAATCGAAAAGCGGGCGGGGGCGGCATTCTTCCAGCATGTGGGCTGCCTGGTCTCCTCGATGTCGTTCAACTTCAACCGGTCGGCAGGTTACCGGCAGGTGACGGTTGGTCTGGTCGGCCGGAGCGAAGAAAAGCTCGGGGCCAGTGCTGCAGGCGCACCGGCCGCGTTGCTGGCGCTTGCCCAGATCCCTGCGGCCAAGGGCGTCTTGCGCATTGATGGCGTGACGGCTGCGGACTTCCTCGGCGGGTCGCTGCAGGTCCAGAACAACCCGGCAGCGGATGAGGCACTGAACGGGACCAAGTATGTCTCCGGCTATCTGCTGGATGACCCGGCAACGGGCAGCGGTTCGATGCAGGTCCGCTACAAGGACGAGACCTACTATGACCTGATGAAGGCCGGAGAGCCGATTGAGGTGGAGCTGGAGTTTGCCCTGAGCGCCACGATGAAGATCAGCTTTCTCATGGCGGCTGTGCGGTTTGAAAAGGGGCCGTTTGCTCCGATCAGTGGGCCGGGCGGACTTCAAGCCGAACTGACCTTCCGCTGTGAGCAGACGCCGACAAGCCCGATGCTCACCGTGACGGTCACCAACGGCATTGCGACCTACTGATGGCGGTCGTTCTTGGAAAGGGCGCTCCCGCCATGGCGTGGGAGACGCTGCCTCATGGGGTGCAGGTGCATATGCGCCGGGCAACCTCGGTTGAGACCTCCCATGTGGAACGGGCAACCGGCCGCATTCTCAGCGACTATCTGTCGGGCAAGGCGGAGCTGGCGAGCTTCCATCTGCCGGAGGCGGAAGAGCCGAGCGCAGAGGATGATCAGTACATTTTCGGGCTTAGCAAGTTCCTGTCGTCGGTGCTGCTGTTTGAGATGCTTGCCGATGACTGGAAGGGCGTCCTGAAAGATGACGGAACGCCTTGGCCGATTGACCGGGCTTCCGTGTCCCTGCTGCTCTTGTCTCCCGATCAGCTGCAGGAATTTGAGCGGCTGGCGTACCGGGATGTCTGGGAGATCCGCGCAGAGGGAAACGGATCCGCCGTCTCGCCCATTGGTTCGGGCGGGGCGGCTTAGACTACTGCAGGGGCTGCGAGGATGCTGGCCTGAGCTGCGGTGCAAAGTGCCCCCAGAAGGCCAATGAGCCGGAAACCTCGGAAGGGGACCAGGCCGTCCAGATCGGGCAGATGCCCTCGATCTGGAACATCATGCCGTTCAGCGGCGATGTGATGGGGCTGCGCATGGATGAAGCGCTGATCCGTGGCCGTGCGGATGGCCTGGACCTGGACCGGCTGCGGTCCTTCCTCCTCGACTTTGAAGCGGGATTTACGGCCGGTCTGCGCGAAGCAAAGGAACCTGAAGAATGAGCAAGGCTTTGCCTCAAGTTGGTGTCCGTCTGGCTGCGGTCGATGGCAAGGTGGTTCAGCGCGAGCTGCGGAAGTTTGGCGCGGAAGGGCAGGCCGCGCTTGAGCGGATTGCCAAGGCAACCAAGCCAGCGTCCACTGGCCTGAAGGCGGTGGATAGCGCCGTTGGCGATGCCAAAGGGAAGGTCAAAAGCTTTGCAAATGACCTTGGCCCGCTTGGTGCCGGACTGCGGGCGATTGGTCCGCTCGGCGCTGCTGCCGCCGTCAGTCTTGGTGCGCTGGTTGCTGGCTTCACGCTTGCTGCGACCAAGGGCAGGGAGGCCACGGCAGCTCTTGCAGATCTTGGCGACCAGGCCAAGCGGGCAGCCATTGATGTCGAAGACTTCCAGGCGCTGAAATACGCGGCGGATCAGAACCGGATTTCGGTCGATGCGCTGACCGATGGTCTGAAAGAACTGGCACTGCGCGGGGATGAGTTTGTTTCAACAGGTGGCGGCTCTGCTGCAGAAGCTTTCCAGCGCCTGGGCTTTGAAGCGGAAGACCTTCGGGACCGTCTCAAAGATCCGTTGTCGCTGTTCATCGAGATCATCCGGCGGACGCAGGAGCTTGAGAAGTCGGCTCAGGTGCGCATAGGCGATGAGCTCTTCGGCGGCACTGCCGGGGAGCGGTTTGTCGAGCTGATCGCGCGAGGCGCGGATGACTTCAAGGGGTTGGTGGATGAGGCCGAACGCTTCAATCTGATCTTTCTGAAGGAAGAGGTGGAGCGCGCCGCCGAACTGGACCGGGAGTTCCGGAAGATTGAAACCCGGCTTGAAACGTCTCTGACGCGGGCGTTCAACAATTCCTCCCTCGCAGCTCAAGGTTTCTACAGCGTTTTGACGACAGTCGCGGACGGCTTCAATACGCTGATCGATCTCGCATCTTCGCTTGAAAACAAGCAAACGTCCTCGCTCATGATCCGTGGCGCGGAGATCACCGAAGAGCTGAGCCGCCTGGAAGAGCGGTCGCAGACCATGAGTGGCAAGCGGGTGCAAGCCACGATCAAACGGGAGATGGCGCGGCTGAGGGAAGAGGCTGGACGCATCCAGGACATTCTGGACCGGCGTAACGGCTACTCGGAAGATTTTGTTTTCAAGCCGGAAACTGGAGGCGGTGGGTTCTCAGTAGATGAAAAGGACCGCGTTGCTGCCGAGGAGTGGCGCAAGCGGATTTTGACTGCTGATGAGAAGAAGAAGGCGGCTCTCGCTGAGATTGTACGTTTGGAAGAACTTGCAAATAAGGCGCGGGAACACGGTGTGACCGCTGGCCTAAGCGCAGAGGAGGCAGAGAGGGCTAAGGCGAAGATCGAGCAAGAATATCAGCTTGAGATCAAGAAAGCCGAGACCGCTTCCGGGGCGCGGAAGAAGGAAGCTGATCTTCTGCGGGAAATCGCCAGGCTGATTGAGACGTCCAAGACCCCGGCGCA
>NZ_FRBW01000012.1:0-2500 GCF_900142725.1 Roseibium suaedae
GAACGCAAAAAGCCCCGCGAATGCGAGGCTCTCCCCTGTCTCCGTTTCCAAACAAAAAAACCGCCCTTGCGGACGGTTTGTTTATTTGGTTGCGGGAGCAGGATTTGAACCTGCGACCTTCAGGTTATGAGCCTGACGAGCTACCGGGCTGCTCCATCCCGCGTTGTTCTTTGGTGCGCTGTCGGCCGTAAGATTGGCTGAGCGCGTTGACCACGACCGCCCATTGGGCTTCTTGAGCACTAAGGGAGGGGGTTTACGTTGAAGAGATTGCTTCGTGTTGAAGCATTATTATCTGCGCTTTGCAGGCCTGGCAGCGACCTACTCTCCCACACCTTAAGATGCAGTACCATTGGCGCTGGGGAGTTTCACGGCCGAGTTCGAGATGGGATCGGGTGGGGGCTCCCCGCTGGGGCCACCAGGCCGGCAAAGGGCAGATAATAGAAACTGGTCTTGTATTTGATTTTGATGAACATTGACTAATGAGAGTAATCAAGCCGAACGAGCTATTAGTAAAGCTAAGCTTCATGTGTTGCCACACTTCCACACGCTTCCTATCAACGTGGTGGTCTTCCACGGCTCTTCAGGGAGAACTCGTTTTGAGGTGGGTTTCCCGCTTAGATGCTTTCAGCGGTTATCCCTTCCGTACATAGCTACCCTGCAATGCGGCTGGCGCCACAACAGGTCCACCAGAGGTACGTCCATCCCGGTCCTCTCGTACTAGGGACAGATCCTCTCAATTCTCCTACACCCACGGCAGATAGGGACCGAACTGTCTCGCGACGTTCTGAACCCAACTCACGTACCACTTTAATCGGCGAACAGCCGAACCCTTGGGACCTGCTCCAGCCCCAGGATGTGATGAGTCGACATCGAGGTGCCAAACAATGCCGTCGATATGGACTCTTGGGCATCATCAGCCTGTTATCCCCGGCGTACCTTTTATCCGTTGAGCGATGGCCCTTCCACGAGGGACCACCGGATCACTATGGCCGTCTTTCGACTCTGCTCGACTTGTCAGTCTCGCAGTCAGGCAGGCTTATGCCATTGCACTCAACGAGCGATTTCCGACCGCTCTGAGCCCACCTTCGCGCGCCTCCGTTACCATTTGGGAGGCGACCGCCCCAGTCAAACTACCCGCCACACACGGTCCCGGATATTGTTGTACCGCGGTTAGATATCCATGCAGACAAGGGTGGTATTTCAAGGATGACTCCACCAAGGCTGGCGCCCTGGCTTCAACGTCTACCACCTATCCTACACATGTCGACACGAATACCAGTGTGAAGCTGTAGTAAAGGTGCACGGGGTCTTTCCGTCTGACCGCAGGAACCCCGCATCTTCACGGGGAATTCAATTTCACTGAGTCTGTGCTGGAGACAGCGGGGAAGTCGTTACGCCATTCGTGCAGGTCGGAACTTACCCGACAAGGAATTTCGCTACCTTAGGACCGTTATAGTTACGGCCGCCGTTTACCGGGGCTTCAATTCGGAGCTTGCACACCTCCTCTTAACCTTCCGGCACCGGGCAGGCGTCAGACCCTATACGTCGTCTTGCGACTTCGCAGAGCCCTGTGTTTTTGATAAACAGTCGCCACCCCCTGGTCTGTGCCACCCCACAATGGTTGCCCACTATGAGGTCTCCCTTCTCGCGAACTTACGGGAGCAATTTGCCGAGTTCCTTCAGCACAGTTCTCTCAAGCGCCTTGGTATGCTCTACCAGTCCACCTGTGTCGGTTTCGGGTACGGTTTATACGTGGGAGCTATTTCCTGGAACACCTTCGCTGCACCCCCAATCCAGTAAGGGGATACAACACACGGCATCCGTCACTACCCACAAGCTGCAGAATATTAACTGCATTCCCATCGACTACGCCTTTCGGCCTCGCCTTAGGGGCCGGCTAACCCTGCTCCGATTAACGTTGAGCAGGAACCCTTGGACTTTCGGCGAGGGTGTCTCTCACACCCTTTATCGTTACTCATGTCAGCATTCGCACTTCTGATATCTCCAGGAGCCCTCACGGGTCTCCCTTCGCAGACTTACAGAACGCTCCGCTACCGCGCATCATAAGATGCACCCGCAGTTTCGGTGTATGGCTTGAGCCCCGGTACATTTTCGGCGCGGAACCCCTTATTTAGACCAGTGAGCTGTTACGCTTTCTTTAAATGATGGCTGCTTCTAAGCCAACATCCTGGTTGTTTTGGGAGTTCTACATCCTTTCCCACTTAGCCATAACTTAGGGACCTTAACTGGCGGTCAGGGTTGTTTCCCTCTTCACAATGGACGTTAGCACCCACTGTGTGTCTGCCGGCTAGTACTTCTCGGTATTCGGAGTTTGGTTAGGATCAGTAAGGCGGTAAGCCCCCATAGCCCATCCAGTGCTCTACCCCCGAGAGTATTCGGCCGACGCTCTACCTAAATAGATTTCGCGGAGAACCAGCTATTTCCGAGTTTGATTGGCCTTTCACCCCTAGCCACAACTCATCCCCGACTTTTTCAACAG
>NZ_FRBW01000011.1 GCF_900142725.1 Roseibium suaedae
AAGAAAGCCGAGACCGCTTCCGGGGCGCGGAAGAAGGAAGCTGATCTTCTGCGGGAAATCGCCAGGCTGATTGAGACGTCCAAGACCCCGGCGCAGGATCTGGAAGACCGTCTTGCCCGGATCGCAGAGCTGCAGTCTGGCAAGGCATTTGATCAGGCGACGGGCGGGAAGGCTGCGGAAGTTGCCGAGCGGGCGCGTGTGGTCGCCATGCGGGAATATCTCGGGGCAGCCGAGGATACGACCGTGGCCCTGGAACGGCTCAAGGAGATTGCCGAAAGCGGAGCGGGGGCGGATGCCTTTGCGGCGCGGATCGTGCTTGCGGAGCAGAATGCCAAGCGCTTTGGCGAGACCATGGAGAAAGTTAGCGACAGCATCGCTGACGGCCTGGGGGAGGCTATCTTTGAGGGCAAGAACTTTAGCAAATTGATGCTCGATCTTGCCAAGCAGCTCACCAAGGACTTTCTGAACAGCCAGCTGCGCGGGATGTTCGGACAGATCACACGGGGCGGCGGAAGCAGCTTCCTTAGTGGCCTTGTCTCCAGTCTCTTTGGCGGCAGCTCTGTTGCCAGTGGTGTTTCTGCAGCATCGGTTGGAGAGGTCGCTGCAGCCTCGGTTGGCGTCTATCATGAGGGCGGGATCATCGGGCGTGGCGGGACAAGCCGCAGCGTGCCGGAGACGCTGTTTCGCACGGCGGACCGCAGGCACAGTGGCGGCTACGTCAAGCCCGGAGAGCGGGCAATTATCGCGCTCGACAATGAGCGGGTGCTGACGGAAGCCATGCAGGAGAACACGGCCAGAAGCCTTTCGGCACTTGCCAGCCTGGCAACACGCGGGGCGTCTTCGGGAAGCTCTGCGTCTGCGGCCGCACCGACGATCAACATCTACAACAGCTCCGGTCAGGACGTGACGACGCAGACGGGCCGGAGCGCTGACGGCGGGCTTAGCATCGATGTGCTGATCGGGCCGATTGAGCGGGCACTGGCCGGGCGTGTCTCTCAGGGCGGGAAGCTGTCCAATGCGATCGGCAAACGCTTCGCCCTGAACCGCGCCAACGCCTTGACGGGATAACACCATGGCATTGCCGATCTGGCCTCCCAGCCTGCCGAGTGCGCCTCAGCGGGACAGCTACCGTGTGTCCGAGCCATTCAACGCAAACGACATCACGGAATTTGAAGCCGGGAACACGCGGGACCGCCCGCGTGGCTCCATCCAGTACCGGAAGATTGAACAGACCTTGCGGATGAGCCAGAGCGAATTTGCGCAGTTTGACGCTTTCGTTCTGACCGATCTGGCCAAGGGTAGCCGGCGCTTTTTGATGCCGGTCTGGCTTGGCCATCAATCCCAGACAAAGACCGTGAAATTGTCCGGAGAGAACAAGTTCTCCCTGGCAACGCGCGGCCGCGCCCTGATGATCACTATGACGCTTGAGGTGGAACTTTGACCGACTACACCGACGCTATCCGGGAGGCCTATGCCTCCTGTGAAGGGGATGTGATCCTGGAGACCATCGAGCTTCGGCATCCCTCTTTCCAGGAGGAAGGCGTGCCGATTGCCTTGCGGTTTGTGGCTGATGGCGCGGACCACATGCTGGCGCTGGAAGCAAATGCGCCGATGAACGCGGGCGAG
This sequence comes from Roseibium suaedae, assembly GCF_900142725.1. Lineage (GTDB taxonomy): Bacteria > Pseudomonadota > Alphaproteobacteria > Rhizobiales > Stappiaceae > Roseibium > Roseibium suaedae. The sequence goes on from NZ_FRBW01000011.1 coordinate 1,627, forward strand.
ACAGTCTCGTTCATCGCCATGCCCTTCGGCTTCACGCCTCCGAGCGATGAAGAGGGCACTGTCCCGGAAATCCAGTTCTGGATCGACAATGTGTCCTCAGAGATCCATGCGCATCTGCAGGACGCAGTCCGGATCAAGGCGGATATCCAGATCACCTGGCGCGAGTACATCCTTGGAGATGACAGTCCGCAGCAGACGGTGGACGGCATCAAGCTCTCCAACGTCAAGGTGACAAGCACGCGGGCGACAGCGACGGCGCGGCTGAACGCCTGGGCGGAGCGGCTCTTCGGCAAGATCTACGACCGGGAAACCTACAGGACGCTGAGTGCCTGACCGGCTTAGCGCCTGGCAGCTTGAGGCATTCTCGCGCCTGATCGGGGCGCCCTATGATCCGGAGAACAGGGCGCCTGGGTTCCACTGCTGGGGTGCCTTCTGCGCGGCGCAGGAGATCCTTGGCCGGGCTGGGTTTCCGGAGTTTGTGCCGGACAGCATGACCAACCGGGCGCGGATCGCTGCCCTGACCGGTCATCCGGAGCGCGGGCGCTGGCGCGAGATTGCAGCTCCCGAACATGGCTGCGCGGTCCTGATGGGCCGCAGCTCCCTTCCAATTCATATCGGATGCTGGCTTGCCATCGATGGCGGCGGCGTCCTGCACGCGGTCCCCGGGCCGGGTGTTGTCTTTGAGACCTTATCCAGATTGAGGCTGGCGTCCTGGCGATGCATTACGTTTCACCTTCCAGTGTGACACGGCACCCTTACGTGCCTTGCACAACGGTTCCCCTGCCGGTGGCCATGGGGGCAACTCTTGGCGACCTGGTGCAGGCCTATGGTCCGCCAAGGTCTGTTGCCTTCTTTGTCACGGTCAATGGCGAGCCGGTGCTGCGGCCGGGCTGGTCCATGGTTCCGGCAAGTGGCGACCTGGTCGAAGTTGTGATCCTGCCGCGCGGCGGCGGCGACGGGAAATCCATTCTCGGCCTGATTGCCATGATCGCCCTTTCTGCCTTTGCCCCCTGGGCAGGCGGATTGATTGCGGGCGCTCTTGGGGCAAGCTCGACCGGCATCATTGCAGGTCTTGCAGGGGCTGCGATCCTTGCCGGTGGCGGGATCCTGATCAACACGCTGCTGGCACCAAAAGCGGCAGGAGCTGCAGCCACAACCCTGGAAGCATCTCCGACCTATAGCACCTCGGCAGCAGGCAACCAGGCCCGGCTTTATGGGATGATCCCGGTTCAATATGGCGAGCACATCATGGTGCCCGACTATGTGTCCGATCCCTATCAGGAGTTCGATGGAAACGATCAGTTCCTGCATCTGCTGTTTGGCCGGGGGCTTGGCAAGTCCGCCCCGAAAAGTGTGCGGGTTGGGGAGACTGTCGTCTGGACGAAGGAGAACGGCTACACCGGCGCAATCGAAGATCTGGAAATCGCCTTCTATGAACCTGGCGAAACCGTCACGCTGTTTCCGGTTCAGGTGGAAACGTCTTCTGAGGTCAGCGGTCAGCTGCTGGATGACAGCTCGGTACTTGGTCCTTTCGCAGCAGTTCCGGCTGGACAGACCGCGCAGAAGCTTGGCGTTGATGTCTATCTGTCTCAGGGCCTTTACACACTGAACAATGACGGCAGCCAGTCGGCAGCAACCGTTCAATTCCGTTTCAGCTACAGGCAGATTGACGACCTCGGCAATGCGCTGGGGGATTGGGTGGTGTTGAGCGAGCAGACGCTGACGCTTGCCACGCCGACACCGCAGCGCTTCAGCTATTCCACTGAGGTTCCGGCAGGGCGCTATGAGATCAAGGCCGAGCGCACGAATGCTGTCTCTGCCAACGACCGGGTGTTTGACCGCCTCGAATGGGGAGGGCTTCGGGCCTATCTGGATGGCCCGCAGAGCTTCCCGGACCTGTCCACGATGGCGGTACGGGTGCGGGCGAATGAGCAGCTGAGTGCCCAAAGTTCCCAGGACTTCCGTCTGGTTCAGTGCCGCATTCTGCCGGTGCAGTCGGGCGGGATCTGGATCGAACAGGAAACCCGATCCATTGCCTGGGCTGCGATCGATGCCATCCGCAACACGGTCTATGGCGCGCGCGAGCCCGATAGCCGGATCGACTATGCAACGTTCCTCGCCTATGAGGCACTTTGGACGGCGCGTGGCGACACGTTCGATGGCATCTTTGACACGCGGATGACCCGGTTCGACGTGGTCAATACGATCCTTGGAGCAGGCCGCTCAAGCGTCCGCTTTTCCGGAGATCAGGTGTCCCTTGTCCGTGATGAGCAGCGGGCGCTTCCCTCGCAGGTGTTCACGGATCGCAACATTGTGCGCGGCTCGCTCGAGGTCACCTATGAGCTTCAATCGGACGATAGCGCTGATGATGTGATCGTCGAATACATGGACCGGCTTAGCTGGACCTGGCAGGAGGTGCGCTGCACGATTGCGGTCTCGAATTCCGAAGCGCCTGCGCGGGTGCGAATGATTGGACCGACCGGCCGTGACCATGCCTGGCGCGAAGGTATTCACCTGGCTGCCGACAACTTCTTCCGGCGCACCAAGGCCGTCTTCTCGACGGAGCTTGAAGGCCGCCTTGTTCAGCGTGGCGATCTGGTCCGGATCCAGTCCGATATGCCGCAGTCCTGGGGCAAGTCCGGAACGGTGAAAGCCTTTGCAGGTCTTCAGGTGACCCTTGACCGGGAACCGGAAACCGATCCTGCAAACACCTATATCCGCTTCCGCCAGAAGTCCGGCGAAGAATGGGGGCCGTGCAAGATCACCTGGACGGCTGGCAGCGCCTCTGCCGCGCTCGATGCCGACGATTATGCTGCAGCGGTTTCTGTCTTCGGAGATCTTGCCTATCACCTTGAAGACAATGGCGGCGAAGCCCCGGTCTATCTTCTGGGCGAGGGCGTCGACTTTGCCTTCAAGGGGCTGGTGACCGGGGTTATTCCGCAGGGAAGCCGGGTTCAGCTGGAAGTCGTCGGGGATGACGCTTCCGTCTATCTGGCCGATGACGGGTTGAGCGTGCCGGACTATCCGGCAGGCACCTTGCTGCCGCCATCTCTGACGGCTCCGGTCATCACGGATTTGATGGTTCAGCGCGAGCTGAGCGTCACAGAAAGCTTTGTCAGTTTCTCGGCTGTCTCAAGTGGCGGAGCGGTCTCCTATGAGGCCGAGGTGTCTTATGATGAAGTGACGTGGACACCGGTTTATTCCGGGCGGTTGCCGGTGGGCACCTTCCAGGTGCGCCGGGATGCGCTTTGGCTTCGCGTTCGCGCCAATGGGAAACTGCCGGGGCCTTGGGCCGTTCGTGTTGTCCCTGTTGCTCCGAATGTCGTTCGCCTGCCGGATGGCTCGGTCACAACACCGTCCATTGCCCCTGGCGCAATCACGGTGGATCTGATCGCAGAGCTTGCCGTGACTGCGGAGAAGGTTGCTGCCAATGCGATTGAGGCCGACAAGCTGGCAGACGGGGCAGTCAGTGCGGCGAAGATTGCAGATGAGGCGGTGACGGCCTCCAAGCTGGTGGACGAGGCTGTCACGGCGCTGAAACTTGCGCCTCTGGCAGTGACGGCGGAAAAGGTCGCGGCGAATGCCATCGAGGTGGAGAAGCTTGCTGACGGGGCCGTGAGTGCCGACAAGCTTGCTGAGCTTGCGGTGACCTCTGACAAGGTGGCCGCGAATGCCATCACTGCGGCAAAGCTTGCCAATGGTGCCGTGACAGCCAGCGCAATTGCCCCGCAGGCGGTTTCCTCATCTGCTCTGGTCAATGAGGCGGTGACCGCTGCAAAGCTGGCGTCCGGATCGGTGACGGCAGAAAAGATCCTGGCGGGTGCGGTCGGGGCAGACCAGATCGCGGCCAATGCGATTGCGGCCAAGCATCTGTTGATCTCTGACTTCTCGAACCTCGTTCCCGACAACACCCTTTCGGATATTGCCGGAGCCTGGGGTGTGACCGGGGCGGCGGGCTGGATCTTTTCGGCAAGCTCTGCCGGTTCCAACGGGCGGCAAGCGCAGTTTTCGGGTGATTTTACAGCAACCTCCGGGAACCATATCAGCAGTCTTTTGAGTGGCTTGGTGCCCTTGGAAGTAGGCCGGTCCTATGCCGCCGGATGCCAGATTGAACCGGTTGCCGGTGCTACCGGTCTGCTGGATGTCTATCTCCAGTGGTTCAACCTGAACGGAACGCAGGTTTCCAGTACGCTGATTGGCTCGGCAAATATGGCGAGCTACACGAGCCAGGCTATTGACCTCGTTGCCACGGCGCCGTTTGGGGCCGTGACCTGCCGCCTGCAGCTGCGGCGCGGGGCGTCTGTTTCTGGCGGGTCTGTTTCCGGTACGGTGCGTGTTCGAAATGTTTACGTGCGCCGGGCGGCGGGCGGCGAGCTGATCGTTGATGGCGCTATCACAGCGGAAAAGGTTGCGGCCGGTGCCATCATCGCGGGCAAGATCGGCGCCAACGCGGTCACAGCCACCGAGATTGCGGCGGGCTCGGTCACATCAGCAAAGCTGACAGCCGGGGCAGTGACAGCGACGGCAATCGCTTCCAGCGCGATCACGTCTGACAAGGTTGCAGCGGGCGCCATCATTGCTGGCAAGATCGGGGCAGGGGCGGTCACCGCTACCGAAATTGCGGCAGGCACCATCACGTCCGCAAAGTTGGCATCCGGATCGGTGACGGCGGAAAAGATCCTTGCCGGAGCCGTCGGGGCGGATCAGATCGCCGCCAATGCCATTGCGGCCAAGCATCTGTTGATCTCTGATTTCTCCAACCTCGTTCCCGACAACACCCTTTCGGACATTGCCGGAACCTGGGGCGTGTCCGGGGCGGCTGGCTGGGTTTTCTCCGCAAGCTCTGCCGGTTCCAATGGGCGGCAGGCTCAGTTCTCGGGAACATTCACGGCAAGCGGAACGCATGTTTCCAGTTTGCTGAGTGGGCAAATCCCGCTGGAAGTCGGGCGGTCCTATGCAGCTGGCTGCCAGATTGAGCCGATTTCCGGCGTCACTGGCCTGATGGATGTCTATCTGCAGTGGTTTAACCTGAACGGAACGCAGGTTTCCAGCATGCTTGTCGGCTCGGCCAATATGTCGAGCTACACCAGCCAGGCCATGGATCTCGTTGCCACCGCGCCATTCGGGGCTGTGACCTGCCGCCTGCAGCTTCGGCGTGGCTCATCTGTTTCTGGCGGATCGGTGACCGGCACGGTGCGGGTGCGCAATGTTTATGTGCGCCGGGCGGCGGGCGGCGAGCTGATCGTGGACGGTGCCATCACGGCAGAGAAGGTCGCGGCCGGTGCCATCATCGCGGGCAAGATCGGCGCCAATGCCGTCACCGCGACCAACATCGCTGCCGGATCCATCACGGCTGCCAAACTGGCAGTTTCAAGCCTTTCTGCCATTACCGCCAATCTTGGGATCGTGACTGCGGGCCGGATGCAAAGTGCGGACGGCACAATGACTATTGATCTGGATAACAAAAGGATCGTGATCCAATGACCTTTGTTGCCGACAAGGCCAAGAACATCGTTGCGGTCTATTCCGGTGCGGTGAACGGGGATGTGGAAGACAACCCGCTGAGCCATCTGGACAAGATCAAGTTCCACTCCGGTTTGCCTTACATGGAGATTTTGCAGACGGTCACTGGCTCGATCACGATCAGTTCAAGTGGCTGGTCTGTCGATCCGGCTGCGCGTTTCAAGACACTGAACCTTTTCGCCCATGGGCTTG
>NZ_FRBW01000001.1 GCF_900142725.1 Roseibium suaedae
CCGCAACCAAATAAACAAACCGTCCGCAAGGGCGGTTTTTTTGTTTGGAAACGGAGACAGGGGAGAGCCTCGCATTCGCGGGGCTTTTTGCGTTCTAAACTCTCCGCCACCGAACCCCAAAACACTGCCGGGAAAGCTCAAACCTAACGAGTGTAAACCCTCCGCATATGTACCTTCAGAACATCAACAAACCCGCGAATAGGCTCATGACGCAAACAAAATGGACGCGTAACCAAAAATACTTCCAAAACTGGAAAAAGATCTGAGGTGAATTGCAAAGTTCACAATTGATAAAGCCGGGCGAAGAACGTGCTCAGTTCAGAAAAACCATCCAACGGGAGTATGTGCCCTATGTATTGATCGGGGCGAACGATCACAATGCAGCCATGCGTCCTGTCGATCCCTCTGAGGTCGAAGATATCATGGCCATTCCTGCGGTCCGCACAGAATACCTTCTCGTAGTCAACGAGGCCGAGTTTTCCCTTTCTTGGCAACAAGAGGGAAGGCAGGGTTTCCAGCGCTAACTCGCGGCTGGATTGTTGGAATATGACGCGAAAGTCCAGAAACGCATCCAGATCTGCGCCCACTGGCGTATGCGTGAGGATTGGGGATGCATCGTCTGTCTGCAGGAACTGGCAAAGCTGAGCGATTGAAGAAGATGACAAAGATGGGTCTTCGTTCGGACAGAAGGCGAAGAGACGCCAGCGGGTGTCCGCAGTGACTGTGTGACCGAGCTCAACGCGCTTGGCATCGGCAAGCCGGATTACCGGGCTTGAATGAAAGCGAGTGCCAATCTCGAAACCAGTCGCATGACTTTGCCAGGTCGGCATCCCGGTCAGGCGCGAGTTTTCGTATTTGACCGACATGCCTGCGGTATAACGGCCGTGTTCGATAAAATAGCGCTGGAACCTCGGTGTCTCGCCAGACGATGAAACTCCCGATTCCGGGCGTTCGCTCATGATCTTGGACCACTTTCGGTCGAAATCGATGAGCTCCTGGGCAACCCTCTGCCGTTCGCTGGAATAGCTGTGAAGCAATTGCGGCGTGCTGTGTCCTTGCAGAACATGCACGAGTTTCCAACCCAGATTGAATGCGTCGCCCATTGAGACATTCATGCCCTGGCCGGCTTTTGGACTGTGGGTGTGACAAGCGTCGCCAGCGATGAAGACACGAGGAGATCTGCTTTCAGTTTGATCCTGTGGCACATCATCGAACTTGTCGGTCAGTCTCTGCCCGATTTCGTAAACCGACCACCAGACGACTTCTTTTGCGCTAAAGGAATAGGGCCTGAAGATTCGCTGTGCCGCAGCGACCAGATGATCTACGGTCATGGTCCGGTTGGAAACGCGCTCGCCTGGGTCAAGCTTGTCGAGTTCGATATAAAGTCGAACCAGAAATCCGCCCTCACGCGGAATGATGATGACATTTCCTTCCTTCGCGGATTGGATCAGCGTCTTGCATCGAATATCCGGGAAATCCGTGACAGCGAGAACGTCCATCACGCCCCAGGCTTGATTGGCGGAGTCCCCGATCAATTCTCGACCGATGGCCTTGCGGACGGCGCTTCGGGCGCCATCGCAACCGACCACATAGCGAGCCTTTACAGTCACCTGCTCTCCATCCCTGTCAGAGTCAATCCTCTGCATGGTGACGGTAACCGGATAGTCGGTATCGTCCGGGTCAACAGTCAAACCGGTGAACTGAAGAGAGTAGTCTGGTTCAAGACGCGTCCGAGAATTGCGCATGACTTCGAGAAACATGTCATGAACCCGCGCTTGATTGAGGATCATGTGGGGCATTTCGGACAGCCCGTCCTCGACATCCTGGATGCGGCCGTTGCGAACAATGTGTTCTGGGTGCTCCGGATCAGGCTTCCAGAAGGTTGTCTCGTTGACCCAATAACCTTGCTTCAGGATTTTCTCAGCAAATCCGAACGCATTGAACATTTCCATGGAGCGACAAGAAATGCCGTCTGCTTGCCCTTTTTCCAAGGGGCCAGACCGTCGTTCGACGATGCGGGTGACGATGTCTGGAAAGGCGGAAAGCTGAGCGGCGAGAGTTAGACCAGCAGGTCCACTGCCAACGATGAGGACGTCCACTTTTTCAGGAAAACCGGCACCAGACTCCTGAAAACCGGGGGCCGCTTCGAAGATTTCCGGATCGCCTGGGCGAAAGCCATTGAGATGATACTGCATGATGCGTCCTCCCACGCCAAACTAATAAGTGTACATACTAAATTCGAAAAATGAGCGAGGTCAATTCCAAAAAGTAAGTGGACTTATAATTTTTGATATCGCAGTTTGGCCAAAAGCGGCGGCATTCGATGAAAGGTACAAGTGATGGCTGTTAGTTCCCTGATGCCCGGTCATCTCATTCGCAGGCTGCATCAGATATCGTCTCAGGTCTTCGCGCAGCGGGTGAAGGAGGCTGGTTTTGATTTGACCCCTGTGCAATTCGCCGCGCTGGATTCTCTACGGCATCATCCGGGGATCGATCAGGCGGGGCTTGCTGAAAAGGTCGCAAAAGACAAGGCAACGATCGGCGCGGTCATCGAACGGCTGGAGCAAAAAGGCTTGGTCGAGCGCCTGATCAATCGGCATGACAAGCGCGCACGCAAATTGACCTTGACCGAGGAGGGCGAGGCTCAGGTTCTTGCCTTGATCCCCGTTGTTGAGGCACTTCAGAGGGAGATACTTCCCACGTTGAGCGAAGCCGAATACCAGCAGTTTATCTACCTGGCTGCAAAGGCGAGCGGAATTTCAGGCGGGGGAGGCGAGGGATAGACTGCAATCGTAAGAGACAAGAAAACCCGCCTGACATAACCAGGCGGGCGAAGATTTGCAGACTGTCTAGCCGAGGCGATCAGTTGCCTTTCAGTGCCTTCACAAAAGCGCTGGCTTCGAGGCCTTGGGCGTCAGCTTCTGCAATGATCTTTTCAACGGCAGGCCCGCTGGCGGCGTTGAATTTTGCGGCTTCCTCGGGAGCAAGGGTGATGATCTCTTTCCCGTCTGTTGCCCCGAATGCTTGCAGAGCCTTGTCGGCAATGCCGCGCCAGGCCGCGCTGCCATTCAGGGATGCCTGACGGCCGGCGTCGAGAACAGCCTTTTGCTGATCTTCCGTCAACCCGTCAAAGCTGTCCCGGTTCATGATCATGAAGAAGTCGGACATGGTCGTGTCCATGCCGGAGGTGATGTATTTCGTCACCTCCGCAAGCTTGAATGCCTTGAGGGTCGTGGCATCGATCATGGCGCCGTCAATCACGCCGGTCTGCATGGCGTTGTAGATTTCGGGAGCCGGCATGGAGACAGGTGTTGCCCCCCAGGCTTCAACGATAAGTCCGGCGTTGCGGGATGGTACGCGGATCTTGAGCCCCTTAAGATCCTCCAGGACGTGCACCGGCTTTGAGGCGGTGAAGAGGAGATTGGGGGCGTTGTTCCATAGTCCGACGAGAACGACTCGGCGGTATTCATTCGACAGCAGGTCGATGTTCGCCTGGATGCGTTCCGTGCCGGTTTCCGGAGTGATCACACCGGGGAGTTCGGTCAGAAGGGTTTTAGGGAAATTAGCCGCCGTGTAGCCCGGCAGGCCAAAACCGATGTCCAGAACACCTTCCACGGTACGGTTATATTGTTCCGCAGGGCCAGGTCCGAGTTCGCCGCCCATATAGGTTTTGACGGTGACGGCACCGCCTGTCGCGTCTTCTATGGCCTTTGCGAAAGGTGCGTAGGTTGACTCGACAACAAAATGGTTAGGCGGCTGAAAATCTCCGAGCTTCAGTTCGGTCGCAGAGGCAAGCTGCGGCGTCAGCAACAAAGCCGCGAGCGCCGGGATCAGGGATTTCGTAAACATCAGGGTTCCTCCTCTAGGTCAGTCCGGCCCGCGTTCCTGGAATATGAGGCCGTCTTGATTTGTCTGTGCAGGTTGCGTGGCCTGCGGAACTACTTGCCGAACATTGTGTTGGGCAGAAGCAAGGCGATGTCCGGAATGGCGATGATGAGCAGCAGTCCGGCAATCATCGCCAAAAGGAAGGGCGTCACGCCCCGGAAGATGGTCGTCAACGGTACGTCTGAAGCGACACCACGGACGACAAAGACATTCAGCCCAACCGGCGGGGTGATCATGCCCATCTCGATGACGATCACCGCGACCACGCCGAACCAGACCGGATCGAAACCAAGACCCGTGACGACCGGAAAGACGATGGGAATGGTGATGACGAGCATGGAGAGCCCGTCCATGAACATGCCGAGCAGGATGTAGGCCAGGATGATCACGAACAGCGTTCCGTAAGCGCCAAGGCCCAGGCTGCCGAGTTCCTGTCCCAGGGTTTCCGGAATATGGGTCACCGCAAAGAAGGGATTGAGTACATTGGCGCCGATCACGATGGCATAGAGCATTGCCGAGGTGCTGAGCGTGCCGAGGACGGCTTTCTTGAAGTCGGCAAAGGACAGACGACGCTGGATCAGCGCCAGCAGCAGCACAAGCGCAGCGCCAATGCCAGAGGCTTCGACGGGGGTGAAGATGCCGGCATAAATGCCGCCGATGGACAGGAAAATGACCATCAGCAAGGGGGCTGCCTGCCCAAGAATGCGGAACCGGTCAGACAGGCTGACAGCTTCGCCGCGAGGGCCAGCCTCGGGATTGCGCAGGGCGATGATCCAGATGGCGGCCATGAACAGGAGCGTCAGAAGCAGGCCGGGGAGGATGCCAGCCATAAACAGGCGTCCAATGGATTCTTCCGTCAGGATGGCATAGAGGACGAAGCCGGTGGATGGCGGGATCAGGAAGCCAAGTGTTCCCCCGGCGGCGATCGAGCCTGTCGAGAGGCTGGGCGCATAACCGAGCCGCTTCATTTCCGGCAAGGCAACCTTGCCAAGGGTGACGGCCGTTGCCACGGACGAGCCGGACACGGCGGCAAATACCGCGCAGCCAAGAACGGATGCGGAGGCCAATCCGCCGCGGAAGCGGCCGACCCAGGCAAAGGCCGCATCGTAAAGACCCCGGCTGAAGCCCGCAGCCGATGAGATGTTGCCGAGCAGGACGAACATCGGCACGACAATCAGATTGTAGTTCGAGACGGCGGAATAGCTTTCCGTCAGAAGCACTCCGCCTGCCCCCTTCAGTCCTTCCAGCCCCCAATAGCCGCAGAACCCGACGATCAGCATGGCGAAGGCCACTGGGGTGCGCAGGATGAGAAGCACAAACAGGCAGGCGATACCGGTCAGACCGGCTGCAATCGGGGTCATCACTTGGCTCCGCGAACAAACAGGATCAGTACGAGCTGAAAGACAAAGACCAGAACGCAGAGCCCGGCACCCAGGGCGAGGATCGTGTAGAAGGGCCAGATCGGCATGCGCAGCATGTTGGTTGCATCGCCCCATTTCCAGGCGTCCAGTGCCTTCAGCACGGCGCGATAGGTGAGAACCGACAGAATGGAGGCGGACAGAAGTCTGGTCAGGATGTCGCCAGCAAACCGGCCCCACCGGCCCAGCATGGTCTCGAAAACATCCACGGCGACGTGTTCTTCGCGGAACGTGCAATAGGGCAAAGCGGACATCACCAGAGCGACGGCGGTGAGCTGCACGATTTCGTTGACACCAAGCAACGGCGAGCCAAAGGCATAGCGCGCCACAACTCCGGCCGACACGATGGCAACGATGGCCAGAAGGCAAAGCCCGCCGATGATGGCGAGGCAATAGGTTGTCCGGTCGAGATCGGTCGACCAGCGGTCACTGTGGTTCCGCATGAGGTTTCAGGCCCTTGAACACGCGTCTTTGTGGTCTGCGATGAAGGATTGGCAGGTTTGGCTGCCGGGCGCTGCGGCCTGGTTCCAGGTATGACGCATGACGGCTCCCCCCTTCATTTTGCGCATGAAGCAAAGCTCCATTGGCGGCGAGACTACTGGAGTCCCGCCCGGGGTGACCAATTCAAATCCGTCTGGACAGGATTAGTTCAAGCTATAGCGGGGTTCCGGATGCGCCTTGCCGGAGGAGATCCAGAAGCAAGGTCTGGGCCTTTGTGGGAGACCAGTTCATGCGGTAGGTGAGGCCGATTGGCCGGCCCGGCCAGTTCGCGCCGGATTTGATTTCGCTGACAAGGCCGCGCGAAATCTCGGCCTGAGCCTGAGCGCTGGAGATGCAACCCAGATGGTCGCTGGCATCCAGCACTTCCCGCATCAGCAGGATTGAGCCGGCCTCGATGATGCTGTCGGGCGGTGCGCCATCGGAAAAGAAGGCGTCGAACTGCTCTCTTGCAGGGGCATCCTTGCGCGGCACCACCCAGCTGCAAGTGCGCAGCACTTCATGGGGAAGGTTGTCCTGTCCAACGAAGGGGTGATGATTGCCCGCGATGATCGCAAGCCGATCGTCGAAAAGGCGTTCCTGCACGATGTCGCCAATGGGAGCAGGCTGGCGCAGGGCGCCGACAATCACGTCGATCGCTCCACGGCGCAGGCCGCTCAACAATTCGTCATAAGGCCCGTCGATGACCTGCAATGCATGGCGCGGGCGCTGTTTGCGGAACTTGACGAGCGCATGCGGCAGAAGCACGGAACGGGACATTGGCAAGGCGCCGACGACGATCTTGCCGGCTTCTCCCCCCTCAAGGTCTGCAAGATCCGTATCGGCAAGGTCCAGCTCGTGAAAGGCGAGCATGACCGCCTGCGTCAGGGACCGTGTGGCACGGGAGGGGATGATGCCGAAGGAGCTGCGTTCGAACAGGCGTCGGTCGGCCTCTTGTTCGATCTGGGAAATGGCCCGGTGAACGGTCGGCTGGGCCAGGCCAAGCCGGCGGGCCGCCAGCGTGAAATTCTCCGTTTCCGTCACCGCAACCAGGGCCTGGAGCTGGGCGGTGGTTGCCGTCAGCTTGAGCCTCGGGGAAATGTCTGAGAGCGCTGGATCCAGAATTTCAAAAGCACGGCGAACCCGGTCGGCGAGGGCCTTGCCGCGCTCTGTCGCAAAGAAACCCTTGCGGGTGCGGTTGAAAAGGGGGCCGCCATATTCACGCTCGAGCTTGCCGACGGCCTGGGTTGCGGCTGGCTGGGACACATGGGTCAGATCGGCTGCACGGGACATGGAGCCGGTCTGGATGACAGCCAGAAATAGTCTGAGATGGCGCAGGTTTCTGGAGGTCATGATTCTTGCCCCGGAGCGAAAAGGCGAGGAGGAGCAAGGAGCAAGGAAAGGTACAGGGAGGCCGGAGGCAGAGAACCACACAAGGTCCCCCAAGGCTGAGAACCAGCATATCCGGCGTATGAAGCCAACTGTCCCGCCTCCGTTGCTCAGGCCTTCTGAAGGTCTGCCGCTTCGGGAGCGGGCAGACGAGCCCTGCAACTATAGCGGATCATGCCGACGCCGTCCGTTTCTTTCTTCATCCTGGAGGGGCGCAATTTTCCGCAGGAGAGCAAGGGAAATTGGCATTGCAACCGCAGGATTATGCGTTCCGCATAGCCTGAACTTATACCGCAGAACGTGCTTTCAAATTGTCTCTCAAGGGCTTCGCATGAAATGACTCTGCAAACGAAAATCGGGGAGACGCTTTCATGGCGGACAGGAAGACAGCTCTGGTGATCAGCGCGCATGCCGCAGATTTTGTCTGGCGGTGCGGCGGCGCGATCGCCCTTCATGCGGACAAAGGCTACGATGTGACCGTCGTCTGCCTTTCTTTCGGGGAGCGCGGAGAATCGGCCAAGCTCTGGAAACAGCCGGGCATGACCCTCGAGGCGGTCAAATCCGCCCGCCGGGCAGAGGCGGAAAAGGCGGCCAAGGCCCTGGGGGTCCATGATCTGGTCTGCATGGACCTTGGAGATTATCCGCTGGATCTCGGCCGGGAGGAGAAGAACCGGCTGGTCGAAGTGATCCGCAAGGTTCAGCCCGCCTTCATGCTCTCCCATTCCAAATATGACCCCTACAACACCGATCACATGTACACGACCCAGGTGGCGCTGGAGTGCCGGATGATCGCTCAGGCCTGGGGGCACAACCCGGGAGAAAAGGTGCTGGGCGCACCGCAGCTTTATCTGTTCGAGCCGCATCAGACCGAGCAAATGGGCTGGAAGCCGGACACTTTCCTGGACATTACCTCTGTCTGGGACAAGAAGCGGGCTGCCATCGAATGCATGGAGGGGCAGGAGCACCTGTGGGAATATTACACCCGGGTCGCCATCAATCGCGCAAATCACTTCAAGCGTAATTCCGGCGGCCAGTCCGGCGGGCGTGATTGCAAATATGCGGAGGGCTTCGAGTCCATCTTCCCGCGCACGGTCGACGAACTGTGAGAGCCTGAGGGAGGAAGCTGCAATGGAACCCTGTTTCGACATTGCCCATCTGGCGCATGTGGAAATGTACACGGACAAGTTCGAGGAAAGCCTCGATTTCTTCACCCGTGTCTATGGATTGAAACTCTCCGGCCTGGACGAGACATCCGCCTATCTGCGCGCCTGGGATGATTATGAATTCCATTCCCTGAAGCTGACCCGTCACCATACGACCGGCGTTGGCCATATTGCCTACCGGGCAGCCTCCGAGGCTGCCCTGATGCGGCGGGTCAAAGTGATCGAGGAAAGCGGATACAAGGTGATTGGCTGGGTGGATGGAGATCGCGGCCACGGCAAGGCGTTCCGCTTTGAAGACCCCTTCGGTCATGTCTTCGAGATCTATTACGACACGGTCTGGTTCGAAGCCAAGGAAGAGCGCGAGAAGGCGGCTTTGAAAAACACGGCCTCTGCCTTTACAGGGGCTGCGCCCCGCCGTCTCGACCACCTCAATCTTCTGAGCGAGGATGTGAGCGTCTTCCGGACCTTCATGGAAACGTGCCTCGGCAGCCGGGTGACGGAAATGATCCAGCTGGACAATGGCCGGATTGGCGGCTGCTGGTTCACCGTCAACAACAAGACCTATGACCTTGCCTGCACGGAAGAGCATGGCGGTGCCGTGGGGCGTCTGCATCACGTCACCTATGCGACGGATCAGCGGGAAGACATTCTGCGCGCTGCGGACATCTTTCTGCAGAACGGGGTCCATATCGAAACCGGCCCGCACAAGCATGCCATTCAGGGCACGTTCTTTCTCTATGTCTGGGAGCCGGCTGGCAACCGGGTCGAGCTGGCCAATGCCGGTGCACGCCTGATCCTTGCGCCGGATTGGGAGCCGGTGATCTGGACCGAGGCGGACCGCAAGAAGGGGCAGGCCTGGGGGCTGAAGACCATCGAGACCTTCCATACCCACGGCACGCCGCCAACGGACGGAAAGAAAGGGCACTGACATGGCTGTTGTCGTTCAGAACGTGCAGCGTGCCGATCGGGCCGTGATCGAGGCGCTGGGCCGCGCGGGCATTGCGACCGTGCATGAGGCCCAGGGCCGCAAGGGCATGCTGGCGAGCTACATGCGCCCGATTTTTGCCGGAGCGCAGGTAGCTGGGTCCGCCGTCACCATTTCGGCGCCTCCCGGCGACAACTGGATGGTTCATGTGGCGATCGAGCAATTGCAGGCCGGTGACATTCTCGTACTTGCGCCGACATCACCCTGCGACAACGGCTATTTCGGCGATCTTCTGGCAACCTCGGCCATGGCGCGAGGCTGCAAGGGGCTGGTGATCGATGCGGGCGTGCGCGACATTCGCGACCTGACTGCCATGGGCTTTCCCGTCTGGTCAAAGGCGGTTTCAGCACAGGGAACGGTCAAGGAAACTCTTGGCTCCGTGAACATTCCGGTGGTTTGCGCAGGCGCTCAGATCGAGGCTGGCGACATTATCGTTGCCGATGACGATGGGGTCTGTGTGGTCAGGCGCGCTGAGGCGGAAACGGTCCTGGCCGCAGCTGAAAAGCGGCTTGCGGCAGAGGAGGCCAAGCGGCAGCGCCTGAGTGCGGGGGAACTCGGGCTCGATATCTACGACATGCGCGGGCGGCTCGCGGAGAAGGGCCTGAAATATGTCTGAGGCGGGCATTCCCTGTCTCTGGATGCGGGGCGGCACGTCCAAGGGCGCCTATTTCCTTGCCTCGGATCTGCCTGAGGACCCTCAAGCCCGCGATGATCTGCTGCTCAGGATCATGGGATCGCCAGATCCGCGCCAGATCGACGGAATTGGCGGGGCCGATCCCTTGACCTCGAAGGTTGCGGTTCTGTCTCCTTCCAGCCGGGAGGATGCGGATGTCGATTATCTCTTTCTTCAGGTCTTCGTCGACCGGCCGGTCGTGAGCGGTGCCCAGGGCTGCGGCAATATACTCGCAGGCGTCGGACCAGCCGCCATCGAACGGGGGATTGTGGCTTCCCGGGACGGAGAAACCGAAGTCCGTATTCATATGGTCAACACGGGCGAGATTGCCGTCGCCCGGGTCAGGACGCCAGCCGATCGGGTCTGCTACTCCGGCGATGCGGATATTGCAGGCGTGCCCGGCAGGCACGCCCCCGTGCCACTGATGTTCCAGAACATTGCGGGTTCCATGTGCGGAGCCTTGCTGCCGACCGGCAAGGCGGTTGATGTCATTGATGGGGTTGAAGTGACCCTGATCGACAATGGCATGCCGTGTGTCATCCTGAGCGCAGCTGATTTCGGCCTCACCGGCAAGGAGAGCCCTGAATATCTGGAGGCCGATGGGGCGCTCAAGGACCGGCTGGAGGCAATCCGGCGAAAAGCCGGCCCCCTGATGAACCTCGGGGACGTCGAAAATTCTTCGGTCCCGAAGATGACACTGGTGTCCGCGCCGGAACAGGGCGGGGCAATTGCCACGCGCAGCTTCATTCCGCACCGGGTCCACGCGTCCATTGGGGTCTTTGCCGCCATCACCGTCGCAACGGCAACCCGGCTCCCGGGCAGTCCGGCCGCCGGGTTCTGCCAGCCGCCGGAGGATGGCCGCTACCGGATCGAGCATCCAAGCGGTGCGATGGAGGTCTTCCTGGATATTGCTGAGGATGGCACCATCAAGGGCGCAGGCAACATCCGCACGGCACGGAAGCTCTTTGACGGTCTGGTGTTTCCGCGAGAGCGAATAGGCTGAAGGGCGGCCTGAACACAGAGGCTCAGGCCGCCACAAGATCAGCTTTCGTAGATACCGGTTTGCGAGGCGACGCCCCGGTAGGCTGCACCGGCGGTGAAGCCGCCATCAATGACGAAATCCTCGCCGGTGATGAAGCTCGAGGAATCGGAGGCGAGGAAGAGCACCAGCTCCGCGATTTCCTCCGGCTTGCCGCTCCGTTTCATAGGTGTCATTTCGATCATCGGCTTCAGATGCGGCGACGAGGCATTGAGGCCCGTGACCACAAGACCAGGACAGACCGCATTGACGCGGATGTTCTTCGACACCAGCTCCATGGCCGCCGTTTTGGTCAGGCCGCGCAGCGCCCATTTGCTGGACGTATAGGCCGGGTCATAGTGACCGGAATAGCCGCTGTTGGACGCGATGTTGACGATCGATCCGCCGCCGCTTTCCGCCATCAGGCCGGTTGCCGACTGAATGCCCAGAAACGCGCCGGACAGGTTGACCTTCATGACCCTCTCGAAGGCCTCCAGAGAGGTCGTGCCGATCAGGGTGCGGTTGATGATCCCGGCGTTGTTCACGAGGATATCAAGGCGCCCCTTCCAGTCTCTGGCAAGGTCGATCACCGCCTGCCAGCTGGCGGCGTCGCAAACATCAAGCCGGATGAAGCGGACTTCCCGTCCTTCCGCCTGAAGCTCTTTCTCGAGCGCGTCGCCTTCTTCGGTCAGGACGTCGGCGATGATGACCGCTGCTCCCTTGGAAGACAGGAGGCGGACTTCCGCCTCCCCCTGTCCACGGGCGCCGCCGGTTACGATCGCCAGTTTGCCGGTGAGGTCGGTCATGCTCAGTCTCCTGCCGCGACCGTGGTCTGGCTTTGGGTGCCAAGACCGTCAATGCCGAGCGTGATCACCTGGCCAGCCTTCAGGAACACCGGATCCGGCTTGATGCCCATGCCGACGCCCGGAGGTGTGCCGGTGGCGATGATGTCACCCGGCTCCAGGGTCATGAACTGGCTGATGTAGCTCACCAGATGGGCCACGCCAAAGATCATGGTCGCGGTTGAGCCGTCCTGACGGCGCACTCCGTCCACCTCCAGCCAGAGGCGGAGGTTCTGGGGATCGGCCACCTCGTCACGGGTCACCAGCCAGGGGCCGGTCGGGCCGAACGTGTCGTGGCTCTTGCCCTTGGTCCACTGGCCGCCACGTTCGGACTGGAAGGCCCGTTCCGACACGTCATTGATCACGCAATAGCCTGCCACATGGGACAGGGCATCGGCCTCGCTGACATATTTGGCGCGCTTGCCGATGATGACGCCCAGTTCCACTTCCCAGTCGGTCTTCTTCGAACCACGGGGAATTTCAACTGCATCATTCGGGCCGCAGATCGCGCTGGTGGCCTTCATGAACAGGATCGGCTCTTCCGGAGGAGCCTTGCCTGTTTCCTTGGCGTGGTCGGCATAGTTGAGGCCGACGCAGATGAACTTGCCAGTTCCGCCAACACAGGGGCCAATGCGCTCGGGCTCGATGACCGGCAAGCTTGCCGGATCAAGCGCCCGCAGCTTGTCCAGTTCGGCATCGCCAAGCACGAGGCCGGCAATGTCGGGGATGATACCAGAGAGGTCGCGGACCTTGCCGGAGCCATCGAGAAGGGCGGGCTTTTCGGCGCCCGCCGGGCCATGGCGAAGGAGTTTCATCAGGCGCGCCGGAAACCGGTGAGAACGGAATCATCCACGTCAGGCAGGTTGACGACGATATTGTCCGGAGTGCGGGTGGTCAGCCAGACAAGCTCTTCCGTGGTCGACATGTTGACTTCGATATGCGGCCAGTTCGGCGGCACGAAAATGAAGTCGCCTTCTTCCATGTCGAGAAACTCGGACCAGTTCTCGCCGAAATAGATGCGGCCTTTGCCCTTCAGCACATATCCGCCGGTTTCGGCTTCGCCATGGTGATGCGGCAAAGAGCGGTAGCCCGGCTCGTTGGAGACCTTGCCGAACCAGATGCGGGTGGCCGGAGTGTGCTGGGGGCCGACGCCGCTGATGCGCACGCAGCCGCCGGACTGGCCGGTCTGCTGATCTTCCTGACCCTTGCGGGTTACGACGGGCATCACTTTCTCAGTCATGATTTCCTCCACTTGGTGTCATTCATCGCGGCCAGTGTTCTGGACGCGGCAAGGGTATATCGATCAGTCGGGAACGACGGCGAGCGCCTGGATTTCGACCTTCGCCCGGTCTTCCATCAGGGCGACGACCTGCACGGCGGCCATGGGCGGGAAATGCCGTCCGATGATGTCGCGATAGGCGGCGCCAATGTCCTTGAGGCTGGATTTGTAGGCCTCGCGGTCGGTGAAGTACCAGGTCATCTGGATCAGATGCTCGGGCTTTGCGCCTGCTGCTTCCAGAACGCTGACGATATTGATCAAGGTCTGGCGGACCTGATCGACGAAATCATCGGAATGAAACTGGCAGTCTGCATCCCAGCCGATCTGGCCCCCGACCTGGACGATACGGCCCCTGGCGCTGATGCCGTTGGAATAGCCGATCGGCTTTGCCCAGCCATCGGGCTGAATGATTTCATGCTTCATCTTTGGGCTCCAGATAGCGCGACAGGCCTGCCCGGATGTCATCGGGCCATGCGCGGGACTTGTGGTCTTCGGTGGATGTCAGGACGATGCGCTGGCGTACAGTCCAGATGATGTCGCCGCGCACGCGTACTTCGGTTTCGAGATCGAGAGAAGAGCGGCCGATGGCGCGCACATGGACGGCAAAGTCCAGAACGTCGCCGTAAACAGCAGGCTTCACGAAATGAAGGTTCATGGTGACCGTCGGGAGGCCGAGCTTGCGCTCGAACATGATCTCCTGCCAGGTGATGCCGAACGAAGCGAACATGGCTTCGTTGACGTCGACCAGCATCGACAGATAGGCCGGGTGATAGGCAATCCCGGTCAGGTCGCAATCGCCGAAACGCATCGGCTTTGAAATGGTGAAGGGCATCGCGCCTCTCCCTGCTGTTCTTCTTGTCTGAGGGCGTCAGCCCGCTTGAACTTCGCCGCCGGCCACTGCAATGGCCTGGCCTGTGATCGACCCCGCATCTGGGCTGGCAAGCCAGGCAACCGTACTTGCCACTTCCTCCGGCCGGATCAGCCGCCCTTGCGGGTTGTGCTTGGTGAATTCGGCCAGGGTTTCGTCCCGGCTCCGGCCCGTCTTGGCGGTGATGGCGTCGATCGCGCTGGTGAGGATCGGGGTGTCGGTGAAGCCAGGGCAGACGGCGTTGACGGTGACGCGAGTCTTTGCGAGCTCGAGCGCCAGGGCGCGGGTCAGACCGATGACGCCATGCTTGGCCGCGCAATAGGCGGAGACATAGGCATAGCCGGTGATGCCCGCCGTCGAAGCAATGTTGATGATCCGCGCGGGCTTTCCGCTGGTCTTCAGATCCGGCAGAACCGCCTGGGTCACGTTGAAGACCCCGGTCAGATCGACGGAGAGCACATGGCTCCAGAGTTCCAGGCTGGTTTTTTCAAACGGGGCGCTGGGCGCTTCGCCCGCGTTGTTGACGAGGATGGTGACGGGGCCGAAGGCCTCATGCGCAGCTATCAGACCGCGATGGATCGCGGCCGGATCAGTCACATCGAAGCCTGATATCGTCAGAGCACATGCGCCAAGCTCATCCGCAAGCGCTTCAAGCGGTGCGCTGCGGCGGCCTGCGAGCGAGACTTTCGCTCCATCCGCGGCAAACCGGCGGGCAATCGCGGCCCCGATGCCGCTGCCGGCACCGGTGATCAGCACATGCTGAGAGGGAGAGACCTGGTTCACGTCCGCCTCACTGAGCTGCTGCGGCCGCACGGGCCAGGTTGGTTTCAAACTGCCCCTTGCCGGAAACATACTGCTTGGGCCAGGGCACGTTGGTCAGGCCGATCCTGGCGGCTTCGTGCAGTGTCCAGGCCGGGTCGGCCAAATGCGGACGGGCGACGGCGCACAGATCGGCGCGGCCCGCTGCGATGACCGAATTGGCATGGTCTGCCTCGGAGATCGCGCCGACCGCGATGGTCGGAATCTGGATTTCGTTGCGGATCTTGTCGGAGAAGGGGGTCTGGAACAGGCGGCCATAGACCGGCTTTTCGCCCTTCCACACCTGACCGGAGGAGCAGTCGATCAGATCCGCCCCGGCGTCCTTGAACATGGCCGCAAAGATTGCCGCGTCTTCCGGCGTGTTGCCGCCTTCGAACCAGTCGTGGCAGGATAGGCGCACGGAAATCGGCTTGTCCTGCGGCCAGATCTCGCGGATGGCGCGGAAGACTTCCAGCGGATAGCGGGCGCGGTTCTCGTGGCTGCCACCGTATTCGTCCTCGCGCAGGTTTGTCAGCGGCGACAGGAAGCTGGACAGCAGATAGCCGTGGGCGCAGTGGAACTCCAGCCAGTCGGCACCGGCCGCCTCTGCCCGTCTTGCCGCGGCCACGAAATCATCCCGGACCCGGTCCATATCCTGCCGGTCCATGGCTTTCGGCGTTTGGCTGTTGGTCAGATAGGGCAGGGCCGATGCGGAGAGAAGCGGCCAGCCGCCGTCCTCGAGCGGCTGATCTATGCCTTCCCACGCCAGCCTGGTCGCGCCTTTGCGGCCTGCATGGCCAAGCTGGATGCCAAGCTTGGCGCGGCTGTTGGTGTGAACAAAGTCCGCCAGCCGTTTCCAGCCTTCGATCTGGCCGTCGTTCCAAAGGCCCAGACAGCCCGGCGTGATCCGCGCATCAGGAGACACGCAGGTCATTTCCCCGAAGACGAGACCGGCGCCGCCAAGGGCACGGCTGCCCAAATGAACGAGATGGAAATCGTCGAGAATGCCGTCCTTGGCCGAGTACATGGCCATGGGCGAGACGACGATGCGGTTGGGCAGGGTCACGCCGCGCAAGGTGTAGGGCGTGAACATGGGCGGCAGGCAGCGCTCGCCTTCTGCAGTGTTCAGGCCCGATTTGCTGGCAAACCAGCGCTCGTAGCCCTCCAACCAGGTCTTATCACGCAGGCGCAGGTTCTCATGGCTGATCCGCTGAGAGCGGGTCAGCATGGAATACATGAACTGTTCCGGCTCCATCGTATCCGCATAGCGGTGGCCGACGACCTCGAACCATTCCATGGCGTTGCGGGCGGCATTCTGGATGCGTGCCACGTCGACCCTGCGGACTTCCTCATAGGCGTCGAGAACGGCCGGGATCTTTTCCCGGTCATGGCCGAATTTCTGGAACTGGTTGGTCAGCTCGATGGCATCGTCGATGGCGAGCTTCGTGCCAGAACCGATGGCGAAATGGGCCGTGTGAGCGGCATCGCCCATCAGAACCACGTGGGAATTGCCGTTGAAATGGCTCCACTTGCCGCAAATCAGCCGCTGGAAGTTCAGCCAGGCAGAGCCGCGCATATGGCGGGCGTTGCTGCGCAGGGGCACACCTTCGAGGACCTCGGAAAAGAGATCCTCGCAGAAGCCGATGGACTCCTGCTGGTCCATCTCGCCCAGGCCATGTGCCTGATAGGCTTCTTCGGTGGTCTCGATGATGAAGGTCGATGTGGTGTCGTCGAACTTGTAGATATGCGCCTGGAACCAGCCATGCTCGGTCTTGCGGAAATCGAAGGTAAAGGCGTCGAAGAGCTTGTCCGTGCCCAACCAGATGTAACGGTTCGGTCGGACGATCAGATCGGGCTGGAACACGGTCTCATAGCGGTTGCGGATACGCGAATTGACTCCGTCGGACGCGATGATCAGATCCGCATCCGGGAACTCCAGATCGCTCTCCACATCGGTCTCGAAACGCAGTTCGACGCCAAGCGCCTCGCAGCGGGCCTGCAGGATGTTCAGCAGCTTCTTGCGGCCGATGCCGACAAAACCATGACCGGTGGTCCGCTGGCGGGTGCCTTTGAACAGAACTTCGATATCGTCCCAGTGGTTGAAGGACTGCTGGATTTCCGCAGCGCTTTCGGCGTCCCAGGCGCGCATGGCTTCCATCGTGGCATCGGAAAACACCACACCCCAGCCGAAGGTGTCATAGGGGCGGTTCCGCTCGACCACGGTGATATCGTGCTCCGGATGAAGCTTCTTCATCAGAAGTCCGAAATAGAGGCCAGCCGGGCCGCCGCCGATGCATACGATACGCATTGCCATTCCCTCGGAAACTGTTGGAGCCTTAATTATTTTAAGTTTAAAGTAATTTGATTTTCGGCTGTGTCAATCCCAATCGAAAGGGCATGAGCGGTTTTTCGGTTGGGGCTATGCCGATTTCAGAAGCGGGCCTGCCTGGAGGGCAATTTGCTTGACTCTAGAGCCGGTTTATCCGCAATGCATTGCAGGCAAAGGGATGTGTGATGCTGAATGATCTGGAACTTGCGGCAGGGGATGTGCAGGGCGGTGGCAAGATGGAGCTGCGCCTGTGGCTGCGCCTTTTGTCGACCACCAAGCTGATTTCCCAGGAGCTGAGACGCAGGCTCCGCATCGAGTTCAACGTCACGCTGCCGCAGTTCGACGTCCTGGCTCAGCTTCACCGCGAACCGGATGGTCTGAGACTGGGCGATCTCTCCCAGCGCACCATGGTGACCAACGGCAACATCACCGGCCTGGTCGAGCGTCTTGAGACGGATGGCTTGCTGGTGCGCGAGCGCCTGCGGGAAGACCGGCGGGTGACCGTCGCGCGTCTGACGGAGCATGGCCGCAGCGAGTTTGAGCGCATGGCGCACGCCCATGAAAGCTGGCTGAAGGAGCTGATGCGGGACATGGATCCCGAGGTTCTGACCAGCCTCTTTTCCCATGTCAGCGAAATCAAGCATGCCGCTCTCACCCGCTTTGCCGCGACCGACGAGCTGGACGGCGCTCTGGACTGAACCACGGCGCCGGCAC
Organism: Roseibium suaedae; assembly: GCF_900142725.1. Lineage (GTDB taxonomy): Bacteria > Pseudomonadota > Alphaproteobacteria > Rhizobiales > Stappiaceae > Roseibium > Roseibium suaedae. The sequence continues at coordinate 17,839 of NZ_FRBW01000001.1, forward strand.
TTCTCTGATCCGGATCTTCAGACGCCCAGATACTGGTCCCGGACCGCTTCCGTGATCTCTGCCGGTTTGCCGGACCAGACGGATTGGCCATTTTCCAGAATGACGCATTTGTCTGCGACCGGAAGCAGTTCCGACAGGGTCTTGTCGACCACCAGGATCGACAGGCCATCCTGTTTCAGCGTGCGGATTGCAGCCCAGATGTCCTGACGGATCACCGGTGCAAGGCCCTCTGTTGCCTCATCCAGAATAAGCAGCTTCGGATTGGTCATCAGCGCCCGGCCGATGGCCAGCATCTGCTGCTCCCCGCCTGACAGGGTCATGGACGCCTGATGTCGCCGTTCGGCCAGACGGGGGAATAGGGCATTGACCTTCTCGAGCGTCCAGCGGCCCGGCCTTGCGGCGGCGACCAGGTTTTCATGCACATTCAGGGAGCGGAAACAGCGCCGCCCCTCCGGCACCAGCCCGATGCCGAGCCGGGCAACCCGGAACGCGGGCATCTTGGCCGTCTTCTGGCCACTGAAGCTGATCGAACCGGATTTCGCCGGTGTCAGATTGCAGATGGAGCGGATGGTGGTGCTCTTTCCCATGCCGTTCCGGCCCATCAGGGCGACCACTTCGCCTTCTTCCATCGCCAGATTGACGCCGAAGAGGGCCTGGCTGGCGCCATAGAAGGTGGCGATGTCCTTGACCTCGAGCAGCATCAGTCGTGATCTCCAAGATAGGCGGTTCGCACGGCGGGATCGCGGCGGATTTCCTCCACGGTGCCCGTGGCGATGATCTTGCCGTAAACGAGAACCGAAATCCGGTCGGCAAGGGCGAACACCGCATCCATGTCATGCTCAACGAGGAGGATTGGCGCTTCCTGTTTGAGGTCTGCGAGGAAGCTTGTTAGGGCGCGGGAGCCCTCCGGTCCCATGCCCGCCATGGGTTCGTCCAGCAGGAAGGCGCGGGAGCCAAGGGCAAGCGCGATGGCGATTTCCAGCTGCCGCCGCTCTCCGTGAGACAGTTCGGCAACCGGCAGCGACGCCCGGCCTGCGAGCCCGACCCGTTCCAGAGCCGTCATGGCAGGACCGGTCAGGGACGCATCGCTGCGCACCGGGCGGAAGAAGCGGAAGCTGGAGCCCTGCCGGGCCTGAACGGCCAGCATGACATTGCGCAGGGCGGAAAACTCCGGGGCGATGGAGGAGATCTGGAAGGTCCTTCCAAGGCCCTTGCGCGCTCTGGCGGCGACGCCGAGATGGGTAATGTCCTCGCCCATGAAACGGATCGTGCCGCTGTTCGGGGCATGGGTGCCGCAGATCTGGTGGATCAGCGTGGACTTGCCAGCGCCATTCGGTCCGATCAGGGCGTGGATCTCGCCTGGATGGAGATCGATGGTGACGTCATCCGTGGCGCGCAAGGCGCCAAAGCTTTTGACCAGATTGGAGATCTGAAGAACGGGCTCAGCCATGACGCACCTTTCCGGCCAGGAAGCCAAGAACCCCGCCCCGGGCAAAGAGCACGGTGACCAGAAGGATCAGGCCCAGGAAGAACTGCCAGCGTTCCGTCAGTTCGCCGAGATTATGCTCGATCAGAACGAACAGCGCTGCACCGGCCATCGGCCCGAAGAGACGTCCGGTTCCGCCCAGAATGATCAGGACGATGAGTTCCCCGGACATGTGCCAGGACATCATGGACGGGCTGACGAAGCGGTTGAGGTCTGCATAAAGCGCCCCGGCCACGGCGGTGATCATGGCCGAGAGAACAAAGGCCGTCAGCTTGACCGGGAAGGGATTGATGCCGACAGCCGCTGCCCGCACTTCGTTTTGCCGGACCACATCCAGGGCAGAGCCGAAGCGGGAGCCGCGCAGAACGGCAAGGATCGCGATCCCCGCCATCAGGGCACCGAACGAGATCAGGAAGAAGCTCAAGGGCTTCATCGTGTTCATGCCCGGAAAGGCATTGCGGACGAAGATCGACAATCCGTCCTCGCCGCCATAGGCGGGCCAGGAAATGGCGAAATAGTAGAGCATCTGGGCAAAGGCCAGGGTGATCATGATGAAATAGACACCGCTGGTGCGGATGCTGATCACGCCGATGACCACGCCTGCCACGGCCGCTGCGAGGGCGGCAACAAGCCAGATCAGCGGCATGGAGTTGCTGCCTTCCAGGCCGAAGATCATCGGGTCACCGGAAAAGGCGTGGCTGCCAAGGATGCCGGCAGCATAGCCGCCGATGCCGAAGAACACTGCATGGCCGAAGGACACCAGGCCGCCAAGACCGAGGGCGAGGTTCAGTCCGGTTGCCGCAAGGCCCAGAATGGCGATGCGGGTCGCCAGGGTGATGTAGAAGACCTGGCCAGCCGCCTCTGCGGCAATGGCTGCCGCCAGCAAGGCAAGGGCAAGGGCGGCATTGACGGTCCATTCGCGGGAAATCACGTGCGCTTCTCCGTCTCAGGCTGCAAACAGGCCGCGGGGCCTGAAGGCGAGAATAAACGCCATCATGATGTAGATGAGCATGGAAGAGGCCGATCCACCGATGGTTCCGGCCTCGGAAGGCGGCAGCACCGTTGCCAGCAGGTGGGGCAGAAGAAAGCGGCCCATGGTATCGACAACACCGACGAGGAGCGCTGCGAGAAAGGCGCCCTTGATCGATCCGATGCCACCGATGACGATCACGACGAAGGCCAGGATCAGAACCGGTTCGCCCATGCCGACCTGCACGGATTGCAGAGCGCCGACCAAGGCGCCTGCGAGACCGGCCAGCGCTGCGCCAAGGGCAAAGACCACCGTGTAGAGCGTGCGGATGTCGACGCCGAGGGCTCCGATCATTTCACGGTCGTTCTCGCCAGCGCGGATGCGGATCCCGAGCCGTGTACGGGTGATGAGCGCGGCAAGCCCGAGCGCAATCAGACCGCCAGCTGCAATGACCGCCAGCCGGTAAGCCGGATACTGCACGCCGCCGGGGAGCGATACGGCCCCCTGAAGGATCGAGGGAATGTTCAGGTAGAGCGGAAAGGAGCCGAAAACCCAGCGTGTTCCTTCTGAAAAGATCAGGATCAGCGCGAAGGTTGCCAGCACCTGGTCCAGGTGATCCCGGCTGTAAAGCCTCCGGATCACCAGAACCTCGATGATGGCTCCTGCTGCCGCGGCTGCGGCCAGGCTGGCAATCAGTCCGAGCCAGAAGGAGCCTGTCAGGGAAGCGACCGCCGCACAGGCGAAGGCGCCGACCATGTAGAGCGAGCCATGTGCCAGATTGATCAGGCCCATGACGCCGAAGATCAGGGTCAGCCCTGCGGCCATCAGAAACAGCATGACGCCGAGCTGAAGGCCGTTGAGCAATTGCTCTATCGCGAGTGCAGCGGTCACCGTCAGCCCTTACATCTTGCAGTCTTGAGCGTAGGCATCACCGTGATCGGTGAAGGCAGTGCCGACGATCTTGTTGGTGTAGGTGTCGCCTTCCTTCACCACTTCGCGGACATAGATGTCCTGGATCGGGTGCTGGTTGGTGTTGAACTTGAACTTGCCACGCGGGGACTGGAAGTCAGCCTTCAGCAGTTCGGCCCGGAAGGCATCCGTGTCCTTGACGTCCGCCTTGGCGGCTGCGGACAGGATCATCTGAGCAGCGTCATAGCCCTGCATGGCGTAGATGGACGGCAGGCGGTTGTACTCGGCCTTGAAGGCGTCAACGAAGGTCTTGTTGGCTTCATTGTCCAGGTCGTGAGACCACTGGCCGGAGTTCTTCACGCCGAGCGCCGCGTCGCCGATCGCCGGCAGAACGTCCTGGCTGAAGGAGAAGCCCGGGCCCATGACAGGCGTTTCGACGCCGGACTGTGCAAACTGCTTCATGAAGGCGATGCCCATGCCGCCCGGCAGGAACATGAAGACGCCATCTGCTCCGGAAGCGCGGATCTGTGCGATTTCGGCGGCATAGTCGGTTTGGCCGAGCTTGGTGTAGATCTCGGAGACGACTTCACCCTTGAAGTAGCGCTTGAAGCCGGTGAGGGAGTCTTTGCCGGCCGGATAGTTCGGGGCGAGGATGAACATCTTCTTGTGAGCCTCGTTGGCATATTGCCCCATGGCTTCGTGAAGATTGTCGTTCTGGTAGGCAGCGTTGAAATAAAGCGGGCTGCAGCCCTTGCCAGCCAGCGGTGCCGGCGCGGCGTTCGTCGAAACGTAGAACTTGCCCTGGGCAACAGCGCCCGGCTGAACTGCCATCAGCAGGTTCGACCAGACAATGCCGGTCAGGATGTCGACGTTTTCCTGCTGGATCATCTTGTCGGCGAGCTGCACGGCCATTTCCGGCTTCTGAGCATCGTCCTCGATCACGACGGTCACGTCTTCATTGCCTGCGCGCTTGATGGCCAGCATGAAGCCGTCACGGGTGTCGACGCCCAGGCCGGCCCCACCGCCGGACAGGGTGGTGATCATGCCGATCTTCACCGGGGCGGCCATGGCAGTGCTGGACACGCCAAGGCTCAATGCCAAAGCTGCAGCGGATAAAATCGTCTTCATAATTCCCTCTCTTTCTTGGAAGGCCTGCCGGTAAACCCATCCCCACCGGCAGAACTCAAGCTATTGTTACTGTATGACTATGCGTCCCGCCAGTTGTCTGGCGGCACGGTCTCAGTTCTGAAAGGCTTCGAGGTCCTGTTTCAGCCGGAAACGCTGAATCTTGCCGGATTCCGTTTTCGGCAGCGTCCGGAGGAACTCGATTGCGCGGGGATATTTGTAAGGGGCGATGACCGACTTGACGTGGTCCTGAAGCGCCTTGGCTGTGTCTTCGCAAGGCACGGCATGGTCCGACAGAACCACGAAGGCCTTGACGATGTGTCCGCGGGCCTCGTCCGGATAGCCGATCACGGCGCATTCCCGGACGAAGTCATGCTTCAGAAGCGCGGCTTCGACCTCCGGGCCGGCGATGTTGTAGCCGGCGGAGACGATCATGTCGTCGCTGCGGGCTGCAAAGTGGAAATAGCCGTCCTCATCCTGGATGAAGCTGTCGCCGGTCACGTTCCAGCCGTCGCGCACATAGTCGCGCTGGCGGACGTCCGCCAGATAACGGCAGCCGATCGGTCCGCGGACAACCAGCTTGCCCACCGTGCCGCGTGGCACTTCCTTCATGTCGTCATCCACCACCATGGCGTCATAGCCGGTGAGCGGCTTGCCGGTGCAGGCGGCCTTGCTGTCGCCCAGGTGGTTGGAGATGAAGATATGCAGCATTTCGGTGGCCCCGATGCCGTCGAGCATCGGTTTGCCGGTCTTGGCCATCCAGTCGTCATAGACCGGGGCAGGCAGGGTTTCTCCTGCTGATACGGCAATGCGCAGGGAAGACAGATCAGCACCCTGGCTCATGGCCGTCAACATCGCCCGGTAGGCGGTCGGCGCCGTGAAGCAGATGGTTGCCTTGTATTTCTGGATGATCTCGATGAGGTTCGGCGGTGTCGCGTTTTCCAGCAAGGCTGCCGAGGCGCCGAAGCGCAAGGGGAACACAGCCAGGCCACCGAGGCCGAAGGTGAAAGCCAGAGGCGGAGAGCCGACGAAGACGTCTTCGGGCTGAACGTCGAGCACTTCCTTCGCATAGGCGTCGGCGATGATCAGGATGTCCCGGTGAAAGTGCATCGTTGCCTTGGCAACGCCGGTGGAACCGGAAGTGAAGCCGAGCAGGGCGACATCATCCCGGCCGGTCTTAACAGCCTCGAATTTCACGGATTTGTCGAGGGCTGCCCGGTCCAGTTCCGCATCATGATTGGCGGTTCCATCGAAGCCGATCACCTTCTGCAGGAATACGTTGTCCTTGGCACAGGCAATCATCTCGTCCATCAGCCGGGTGTCGCAAAGGGCAAGGCTGATCTCGGCCTTGTCGATGATCTTGGACAGCTCACCGGCCCGAAGCATCGGCATGGTGTTGACCACCACCGCACCGGCTTTTGTCGCTGCCAGCCAGCAGGCGACCATCGCCGGGTTGTTGGCAGAACGGATCAGGATGCGGTTACCAGGCTTGACGCCGAAGTCTTCCACCAGCGCATTGGCGAGGCGGTTGGTCCAGTCGGTCAGTTCCTTGTAGGTGCGGCGGCGGCCATTGCCGATCAGGGCAACGTGATCGCCAAAACCGCGCTCGACCATGCGGTCGGTCAGCTCGACCCCGGCGTTCAGCCATTCAGGATAGGAAAAGCCGTCAAGATTGATCTGCGGCCAGTCTTCCATAGGCGGCAAATGATCGCGCGTGAACGTGTCCACGTGCGCTGTTGGTCCCAGTGCAGTCATGTCCCGTCTCTCCAGAAGCGCGTGTCAGCTGTTGTTTTTTGCTGTCCACGGATGGCCGCCTTTCCGGCAGCTCTTTAATTCAGCATGGCACTGGATCTGACAGGGATCAAGGAAGAAATTTTAAGCTTATAATAAATCTGATATCGGTTTGATATATATAGACAAAACATAAAGACTGCCGCGACAGAAGTGTGGTGACGCACAGGATTTAGGCGTTTTGGCAGAGGTCAGAGGAGGGCAGGAGAAGGCGAAGAGCACGCGTGTCCCGGTCAGGACAGCTTGCCGTTTCGATCGTATCTGGAGCCAGCGGGAAACGGGTCAGGCGTCAGGCGAGCCTGTCACGCCAGCCAAGTCCGGCATCGGTGCCGGCTGCCGGAGTGTATTCGCAACCGAAATAACCCTCGTAGCCTTCGGCAAGAAAGCCCGGCAGCAAGGTGTGATAGTCGAGTTCTCCACCCTCTGGCTCTGACCGGTCCGGATAAGACGCGATCTGGATGTGTCCGACCAGATTCTTGTAGGTCCGGTAGCTGCCAGCGACATCGCCGGTCTCTGCCTGAATGTGGAAGCAATCGAACATGATCTTCACATTGGGCCGCCCGGCATCTGCAATCAGGCTGGCCGCCTGCGAAATGTGGCGCAGGAAATAGCCGGGCGCCCTGGCATGGCACAGGGGCTCCAGAAGCAGGGTCTTGTCCGTCTGGGATGACGCAAACTCAAGCGCCGTCAGCAAAGTGTCTCTGGCCGCCGGATCCTGGGTCTTGCCGGAAAGCACATGAATGGCTTTCGCGCCGATATCCTCGGCCAGGTCGATGGCGCTCAGAATATCCTGACGGGCCTGGTCCTCCATGCCCGGAATGGCAGCGCAGCCAGATGTCTCTGCCATGCGGACATTCAGGCCGCGCACGGAAAGACCTGTCCTGACCAGCACGTCTTTCAGAGCAGCGCGGTCCGAAAGCTGGCCTTCATCATGAAACTCGACGGCATCAAAGCCCGCAGCCTTCGCCGCCAGGATCCGGTCCAGAAAGGGCCGGTCTTTCCAGAGGAACCCGGTGTTGGCGGAAAACCTGTAAGCCGTGCTCATGCGTCCCACTCCACATTGAAGGTCTTCACCAGCCGCTCGATGTGATCTTGCGTGAGCAACCGCGGCGACAGGCCACGGGTCAGAAGCGCGAGCCTTGCGGTTTCTTCCAGTTCCTCGATGGCGTAGACCGCAGCTTCGACATCCTTGCCTGCGACGACCGGGCCGTGATTTGCCAGAAGCACAGCGGAGCGCTTGCCGGCAAGGCCCCGCACCGCTTCGCCCATGGCCGGGTCGCCGGGAAGAAAGACGGGAAGCAGTTTCACCTTGCCCAATTTCATGATCCCGTAAGGGGTCAAGGGCGGTAGCACATTGTCTGGATCTGTATCCGGCAGCATGGAGAGTGCGACCGAGTGGCAGGAATGCAGATGCACCACCGCTCCGGTCTGCGTCCGTGTGTCATAGAAGGCCGTGTGAAGCGGCATTTCCTTGGTCGGAGGATCGCCGGAGAGCAGTCTTCCCTCCCTGGAGAAATGACTGAGCCGTGCTGGGTCCAGCCGTCCAAGAGAAGAACCGGTTGGGGTTACGAGCAGCGAACCATCTTCCAGCCGCGCGGAAATGTTGCCGGAGGAGCCGCCGGTCAGTCCCCGGTCAAACAGGGACTTGGCGAGCAGGCAGATGTCTTCGCGAAGCCGGGTTTCCGGGCTCATCGTCCCTCCAGAACCTGTGCCGCCTTGAAGAAGAAGTCTTCGGAACCGAAGTTGCCGGACTTGAGCGCCAGGGCGACCTTGCGGCCTTCGAGCTTGAGCGCGGGCACGCCGGGGTCAATCATAGGACCGATGGCGAGAGCTGTTGCGTCAATGGCTCCGACCACGGCGCCGGATGTCTCGCCGCCCGCAGAGATCAGCCGGGTGAAGCCGCGGTCGATGGCCTGGCTTGCCAGCGCGGCAAAGAAGCCTTCCACGGCTTCCGCGCACCGGGCCTGGCCAAACCGGCTTTGTGCGGCTTTCACGGCTTGCGGGTCATCGGAGCTGTAGATCAGGGGAAGGGGCTTGTTGTCTTTCGCCCAGTCGAGCAGGTCTTCCGGTCGGAGACCCTCGATGATCTCGTCCACTTCCACCTTGCGCTGGGCGCCCCCTGCCGCCTTGTGGGCTGCAATCTGGTTGCGCGTTGCGGTGGAGCAGGAACCGGAGAGCGCAAGCGCGGGACCAGAGACGCCGGACCAGCTGGACTTGTCCTTCGCATTGGCCTGAAGAACGGAAGGCAATCCCAGACCGATGCCTGATCCGCCGGTGACAAGCGGAAATCCGCGTGCTGCCTCTCCCAGGACAAGCAGGTCGGAGTTGCTGACGGCGTCGCAGACGATGATCTGCCGCCCGGCTTCAGCCTCATCAAGCAAGGTCTTGCGGGCAAGGCCGGCATGAAGGGCGGCAAGAGGCAGGTGCCCGATCGGCCGTTTGGTCTGAAGGGCGAGGACCCGGCGCAGATCCGGATCCGTCATCGGCGTGAGCGGGTGATTTTCCATGCCGGATTCAGACAGGAGCCGGTCCTGCACAAAAAGGTGCCCCTGATAGACGGTCCTGCCGGTTGCCGGAAAGGCGGGGCAGACGATCACCGGCGCATCGGTTTCCAGCGCGTCGATCAAGGCTTCGATCACCGGACCGATATTGCCTTCAGGAGTGCTGTCGAATGTGGAGCAATATTTGAAGATGATCTGCTTGCAGCCCTGGTCCTGAAGCCAGTGCAGGGCATCCAGGGATTGCCGGACAGCTTCGGCGGCAGGAATGGAACGTGTCTTGAGAGCAATGATCCCGGCGTCCACATCGGCTGCGGCCGGTTTGTCCGGAACGCCGACATATTGAACGGTTCGCATTCCGCCCTGGGCGAGCGTCAGTCCAAGATCCGACGATCCGGTGAAATCGTCGCCAATTGCTCCAAGTATCATTCTCTTTCCCTGGTCTGGGCTGAGGAAGGGTCTGGCAGGCTGATCCCGGCATTGCGGGCATAGACTTTGGCCACGGCCGCGTCGTCCTCATGGCCGAGGCCAGATCCGGCAGCAGCCAGAAACTGCTGCAGGGCGGCTGCGGTCACAGGAGCGGAAAAGCGGGCACTGCGGGCAATGTCGAGCACGATGCCCAAATCCTTCGGCCAAATATTTACGGAAGAATGAGGCGTATAGTCGCCCGCCACGATATGGGGGGCCCGGTTCTCAAACATCCAAGATGTCCCTGCGCATTTCGGAATCACATCCAGAATCTGTTCCGGAGTAATCCCTTGGGTCATGCCGAAGGTAATCGCTTCTGCCATGGTTGCAATATGAACCCCGGCAAGAAGTTGATTCACTGCTTTCATAGCCGATCCTGAGCCGGGTGTCTCTCCAAGCTCGAAGACTGTCTCAGCCATTGCGTTCAGAGCGGGCTGTGCGGTGGAAAAGGCCTCCGGAGTTCCCGAGGCCATGATCGAGAGGCGGCCTTCTGCCGCTTTCACCGATCCGCCGGAAATGGGGGCATCCAGATAGTGCAGCCCCTTGGCAGCGCAGAGCTCCGCCATTTCACGGGCAAACTCCGGCGCGACGGTCGCGCAGGAGATGACCACCGTGCCCGGTTTCAATTGGCCGGCAATCCCGGTTTTGCCGAAAAGAACCTCCCGCGTCTGATCGGCGTTCAGGACCACGACCACCAGGATGTCGAGATCGTGCGCCGCCTCCGGGAGCGGGGCGGGATTTCCGCCTTTGAGGGCAAGCGCCTCAACCCGCTCTGCATTCACATCCGCACCCCAGACCCTGTGTCCGGCTCTGACGAGGGACGTGGCCATGCCGAACCCCATGGAGCCGAGGCCGATGACGCCAATGTTCTTGTTCACGCTTGCAAACTCCCGGCTTTGTTGGGGCTGGTCTGTCAGTTGCCTTGTACCCAGCGCGGCAGCCAGAGAGCGATGTCCGGATTGAAGAGGACAATGCCCAGGGCAAGGAGCTGGATCAGGATGAAGGGCACAAGGGCCCGGAAGATTTCGGACAGGGTCATGTCCTTCGGAGCGACGGACTTCAGGTAGAAGGCCGCTGGCCCGAAGGGCGGGGACAGATAGCTGACCTGCATGTTCATCGCGAAGAGAATGCCAAACCAGACCGGATCCATGCCCAGTTTGACCACGATGGGAACGAAGATCGGCATGGTCAGCAGGGCAATGCCGATCCAGTCCATGAAGAGGCCAAGCACGATCAGGATCGCCATCATGATCAGGATGATCACCATGGGCGAGGCGCCGGAATTGAGAATGGTGCCTTCGATGAACCGGTTGCCGCCCATCAGATTGTAGACACCCACGAGCGCGGCAGCGCCAAGGCCGATCCAGATGATCATGCCGCAGGTGTCGAGTGTCTGCTGCAGGCTGTCGCGGATCAGCGCCCAGGTGACTTCCCGGCGGATCAGGGCCGCGAGGAACACGCCGACAACGCCCATGGCAGCCGCTTCGGTTACCGAGGCAATACCGCCATAGATCGAGCCCAGAACCAGAACTGCAACACCGACCGGAAGGAAGACACCCTTGAGCTTCGAGAGTTTCTCGCGGAAGGGCATGTCCAGTTCGGCCTGGTCCACGGGCGGGCCCATGGACGGGTCCAGGGTGCAGCGGGTGAAGATGTAGATGATGTAGAACGTGGCCAGCAGTAGACCCGGAATGACCGTTGCCAGGAACAGGTCGCCGATCGAAACGCTGGAAGTCAGGCCATAGACGATCAGCACGATCGATGGCGGGATCATGGTGCCGAGAGAGCCGCCTGCGCAAACCGTGCCGATGGCGAGGGCACGGTTGTAGCCAAGGCGCAGCATCTGGGGCAGGGCGATGAGCCCGAGAAGCACGATTTCCCCGCCGATGATGCCGGAGATCGCGGCAAGGAACACGGCTGCGATCAGGGTCTGGATGGCGACGCCACCCTTGATCCGCCCTGCCAGCAGACGCATGGCGTCATAAAGGTCGCGGGCCATGCCGGAGCGGTCCAGCAGGGACGCCATCAGCACGAACATCGGGATGGCCACCAGCACATATTCGCTGACGAAGCTGTAGATGCGGCTGGACACCAATGGAACGCCCATGGGGCCGAACCAGGCCAGAGTGAAGACGATGGCAATCAAGCCGGTAACGAAGGCGAGTGGAATGCCGGTCAGGATCATCACCATGATGCTGCCGACCAGCAGCAAGGACCCGGTCTCGATGCCGATGGACTTGCCATAGGTGAAGAGGTAGGCGCCGCCAGCAATCAGCAGGCCCATGACGACGATGATGCTGAGCACGGCCAGCTTGCTGACAGGGTCACCCGACTGGTGGCGGAAACCCGTGCCCCGCAGGGCGGTCCAGATATGCCCGAGAGACTGGGCTGCCAGAACGGAAGAGGTGATCAGCAGCGCCATCTTGATCAGCGCCGGGGTGATCGGGTTCCAGGCCGATCCTGACCGCTCCAGCCGGAAGTCGCCCTGGGGCGTCCACCAGGCCTTCTGGACCATGGTGAAGGCGGCATAGGCAATCGCGATGGCGAAAAACAGTCCCATCAGGGAATTGACGAAATCCAGGAGCCGCCGGGTGCCGCCCTTGGTGCCGAAATAGATCAGGCCGATGCGGATGTGCTTGTCCCCGGCCAGGCACTGCATGCCACCATAGAGGTAGCAGACGGCGATCAGCGCGATGACGCTTTCATGAGCCCAGATCGTCGGTGCATTGAAGCCGTAGCGGACCACGATTTCATAAAGGGAAATCAGGGTTGCCAGGGCAAAGAGGAAACAGACGAAGGTGCCGGTGCTCAGGATGCCCCGGTCGAGTGCGTTTTGCGGTCCGCCCGCCTCATCCGCATGGGCGCGCTTGAGGGCGTCCAGCTGCTCGTCCATTCCGTTGCCCGATCCGAAGTAAGGTCCATTTGCAGGCATTGCGCCGGACATGTTGGCTGCCTTGGAAGCCATTGTTATCCCTTTCCGCAGTCTGATCAGTGCCGTCTTGATGCGAAAGGGCAGGGGCGCAAGCGCTCCCGCCCTTGGCAAACTGCGGATTATTCCTTCACGAGGAGACCGGCAGAGACCAGGTAAGCGGTCACACTGTCATAAGCCTTGCGGGCCATTTCCGACCGGTCGGCCCATTGGGCCCACTGGGTTTTCGCAATGGCGCGGAACTTGGCGCGTTCCTCGTCAGACCAGTTGATGACGGTGATGTTCGGATCGGCATTGGCTTCCGCCACAGCCTTCATGTCTTCCTGCTTCAGCCGTGCGACCATGTCCTGGGCGAAGTCACGCACGGAAACGGCAAGGATTTCCTTCAGGTCGTCCGGCAGGCCATCATAGATTTCCTTGGTCATGGACACGTCCATCACCGGCATGGAGTGGAAACCCGGATAGAGCGGATATTTCGCGAACTTGTGCATGCCTTGGGCGTGGTTGGTCGAGAAGACCGTGTAGTCGGCAGCGTCGATCACGCCCTTTTCTAGCGAGGTGTAGACTTCCGAACCCGGCAGGTTCACCGGTGCAGCGCCTGCGGCTGCGAAGACTTCCTGCACCATGCCTTCCGGTGCGCGCATCTTGATGCCCTTGAGGTCTTCGACTCCATTGATCGGCTTGGCGGACAGGAAGGATTCAACGCCGGTCGAGGACGCGCCGAGGAACTGGACCCCATAGGGGTTCATCAGCTCGTTGAACAGGGCCTTGCCGCCGCCGTAGTTGATGTAGTTGAACATCTGCTGGGGATCAGACCAGGCGCCGACGAGGTTGCCGAGCATGGCAAATGCCGGGTCTTTGCCCGAGAAATAGGACGGGTCGGAAAGCTGGCCCTGCAGGATGCCCGAACCGACAGCTTCCAGGGTCTCGTTGTGGGCCACGACCGTGCCGACAGGTACGACGGTGATGTCGATGCGGCCGCCGCTCATGGTCTTCACCCGGGCAGCCCATTCCTGCTCATAAGGGAAGAAATTGTCCCCGGCCTGCGCCGACGTCTGGAAGGTCCACTGGTATTCCTGAGCCTGCGCAGGAACCGCCAGAGCAGCGGTCAGCAGAAGTCCTCCAAAAAGTGATTTCCTCAAAAGTCCGGTCATTCTCATTCCTCCCAAGTTGCCCTTGAGCCGCGAGCGCCTCTCAGGCCAATGCGATTTGACCCATTCTCTCCGACCGGCTCCTCTTCCGGTTGAAGATCGGGTTGACGCGGCTGCCGTCCTGCCTGCAAGATTGACTGGTATCGGTACCGGTATCCATATCAGTAGCAACGGGGAAATACGGGTGTCAACCGTGATGCTGGAGAGTTTCCGTTGGGGTTCCTGCTGCTTTCAGGCTATGCAGCAATTCTGATCCAAGGTGAAAACAGGGGCGTGCTTCCGCAGGAAGTTCATGAAGAAAAAAGCAACTTTGGCCGATGTGGCCGCTGCAGCAGGGGTCAGCAAGATGACCGCGTCGAGAGCCTTGAGAGGGGTTCGGGACGTGTCCAAGGCCAATATCGCCCGTGTCCGTCAAGCGGCGCAGGAGCTGGGCTATGTCGGCAATTTTCTGGCGGCGTCCCTGTCCAGCCAGCGCTCGGATCTGATTGGTGTCGTGGTGCCGAACCTTGCAAACATCGTTTTTGCACAGGTGCTGTCCGGCATTTCGGAAGGCATCGCAGGCAGTGGCATGCAGCCGGTGTTCGGCGTCACGGATTACGACCCGGACAAGGAATATGACATCATCCGCAACATGCTGTCCTGGCAGCCGGCAGGACTGATCGTCACCGGGCTGGATCTTCCGGAGGCAACCCGCCGGCTTCTGGAGAATGCCGAAATCCCGGTCGTGCAGATCATGGACATTGACGGCGAGCCGGTGGATGCCTGTGTCGGTTTCTCCCATATCCGGGCCGGGGAAGAGATTGCGCAGGCTCTGATCGCGGCAGGGCTGCGGAAGTTCGGCTATGCTGGCTGTGCCCTGACAATGGACGTGCGCGCCGCCAAACGCCGGATTGGCTTCCAGCGGGCCCTGATCCAGAACGGGCTGGATTTTGTCGAAGAGGTCGAAGCCTTCGAGCTTTCATCCATTGGCGCTGGGCGGCTCCTGACCGAGCAGCTTCTGAAAAAGGCGCCGGATGTCGACTGTATCTATTTTTCCAACGACGACGTGGCCGCTGGTGGTTTGTTCTATTGTCTGGAGGCAGGAATAGCCGTGCCGGGCAAGGTGGCGCTGGCGGGCTTTAATGGATTGAGCATTGCCTCGGGGTTTCCCGGGCGTATCGCCACTGTCCGCACTCCGCGCCGGGAAATCGGCCGCAAGGCTGCGGAAATCATCTGCTCCGCGCTGGATGGCAAGCCCGCAGGCGGAGAGGCAATCGAACTGACGCCCGAGGTTGACCTGGGTCTGATCGGAGCCCGGAAAGGGTGATCGCAGAGTGGTAATGCGGGGGCGGTGAATTCGGGGCGGCGATCCTGATCAGTACCGGCGCCCCGAATGTTTCTTCTGACCCTTTCGGCCTTACTCGGCAGCGACCTGCGCCATCGGGTTGTTCGGATGGGTCGTCCAGTTGGCGTAGGCTTCTTCAACCTTCTTGCCGGTGCGCGGATCGGTTTCGCCCGGGGTCATCGCTTCCATGGTGATGCAATCCTGCACCGGGCAGACGCTGACGCACAGGTTACAGCCGACGCATTCCTCGTCGATGACCTCGAACTTGCGCATACCGTCGACCATGTTGGTGATCGCCTGGTGGGATGTGTCCTCGCAGGCAATGTGGCACCGGCCGCATTTGATGCAGAGGTCCTGATCGATCTTTGCCTTGGCAATGTAGTTGAGGTTCAGGTGCTGCCAGTCGGAGCAGTTGGGAACTGCCCGGCCTGTCACCTGATCGATGCTCGTATAGCCGGCGCTGTCCATCCAGTCGCTCAGGCCTTCGATCATGTCCTCCACGACCTTGAAGCCATAGGTCATGGCGGCCGTGCAGACCTGCACGGTGCCTGCTCCCAGAGCCAGGAACTCTGCCGCATCGCGCCAGGTGGTCACGCCGCCAATACCGGAGATCGGCAGGTCGCGGGTGATCGGATTGCGGGCGATTTCGGCCACCATGTTGAGGGCGATCGGCTTGACCGCCGGGCCGCAATAGCCGCCATGGGCGCCCTTGCCGTCAATGGTCGGGCTCGGCGCCATGGTGTCCAGATCGACGGAGACGATGGAGTTGATCGTGTTGATGAGAGAGACCGCATCTGCGCCGCCCGCATGAGCGGCTTCCGCAGGCTTGCGGATGTCAGTGATGTTCGGCGTCAGCTTCACGATGACGGGCATGCGCGTGTGCATCTTGCACCAGCGGGTGACCATCTCGATATATTCCGGCACCTGGCCGACAGCCGAGCCCATGCCGCGTTCGCTCATGCCATGGGGACAGCCGAAGTTCAGCTCGACGCCATCTGCCTCGGTGTCTTCCACCTGCTTCAGGATGTCGATCCAGTTCTGCTCCTCGCAGGGCACCATCAGGGACACGACCAGTGCCCGGTCCTTCCAGTCGCGCTTCACCCGCTTGATTTCCTGAAGGTTCAGCTCCAGCGGACGGTCGGTGATCAACTCGATGTTGTTGAGGCCCAGCAGCTGCCGGTCCTTGCCGTGAATGGCGCCGTAGCGCGGGCCGTTCACATTGACGACCGGCATTCCGTCGCCAAGGGTCTTCCAGACCACGCCGCCCCATCCGGCCTTATAGGCGCGGACCACGTTATATTCCTTGTCCGTCGGCGGCGCGGAAGCGAGCCAGAACGGGTTCGGCGATTTGATGCCGACAAAATTGCTTCTCAGATCAGCCATGATGGGTTCTCCGCCTCAGACAGAAAGGGAACGGTGAATGGCTTCCGCCGCGACTTTGCCGTCTTCAACGGCAGCCACGGTCAGATCCTCTCCGCCCAGCACGCAGTCCCCGCCGGCCCAAACTTTGGCCAGGCTGGTCTTGCGGTCTTCATCGACAACAATCTTGCCTCTCTCGATGACAATCTTGCCGGCTGATCCATTCAGGTCTTCCTTGACCAGTGTCTGGCCAACAGCCTTGAACACCATGTCGGCGGGAAGCGTGATGACTTCACCCGTTCCGGACAGGCTGCCATCGTCGCCGGACTGGGTCTTTTCCAGTTCGATCGCAGTGATGCTGCCATTTGCCCCGACCAGCGCATGCGGCTGGACGTGGGTCAGGATCTTGACCCCGTTGGTCTGGGCCAGATGCTGTTCGTATTCGCTGGCATTCATCCGGTCCTGGCCGCGGCGGTAGGCGATGGTGACGTCCTCCGCACCCAGCAGTTTGGTCTGAACCGCAATGTCGACTGCGGTCATGCCGCCGCCGATGACGACCACGCGGCGGCCAACCGGCAAGGCGGACAGATCGTCGGCCTGACGCAGGTCGGAGATATAATCGACCGCATCCAGAACGCCGTCCTTGGTTTCCCCGGCAAGACCCAGAGCGTTGACACCGCCAAGGCCGATGCTGAGGAAGACGGCATCATAATCCGCCTGAAGATCCGCCAGATTGAGATCCGTGCCGAGCCGCTTGCCCGTCTGCACGTCAATGCCACCGATGCTCAGGATGAATTCCACTTCGCGCGCGGCGAAATCATCAACGGACTTGTAGGAGGCGATGCCGAATTCGTTGAGGCCGCCGAGCTTTTCGCGGGCATCGAACAGGGTGACATCATGTCCATGGACGGCCAGCCGGTGCGCACAGGACAGACCCGCCGGGCCGGCGCCGATTACAGCGATTTTCTTGCCGGTGGACGGTGCCCGGGTGAACGGGGTCGTCTCGTGGGTCGACATGTAGTGGTCAGTGGCAAAGCGTTGAAGCTGGCCGATCTTGACCGGCTTGCCTTCTGCCTCGTTGCGCACGCAGACCTGTTCGCACAGGGTTTCGGTCGGGCAGACGCGGGCGCACATGCCGCCGAGAATGTTCTGTTCGAAGATGGTGCGGGCGGAACCGGTCGGGTTGCCGGTCGAAATCTGGCGGATGAACTGGGGAATGTCGATGCTGGTCGGGCAGGCCTGCATGCAGGGGGCATCATAGCAGAAGTAGCAGCGATCCGCTTCCACATAGGCTTCATGGGTGTCCAGAAGCGGGTGAAGATCGCTGAACTGCTCGGCGTATGAGTCCTTGGGCAAGCGCCCCGCAGCAATGTCGGGAGCGGCTGTCGTCTCGGTCATAATGACCTCCGGATCAAATGGCGATGTCGATTCAGACGCTTCTTTCTTTTTGGCGAAGAAGCTGTCCTGGACATGGAAGAAAAATTTGAACAGTTAGTCAAATATTTTTGTAAGCCAAAATAACTTGATGTTTTTATTCAAGAAATAAAGCTGATTAAATTCAGCGCGTTACTGTTTGGATGCTGATTGATTAAAATTGCAGCACAGCCCGAAAATGGGCATTGCAACGCTGTCAGGAGCGGTAAAGCGGAGCCTGCCGGGGCGGAATGGAATTGGAACCCGGGCGATCTTGAAGTGTCAGCCCGGACGCAGCGAAGTGGAGATCCGGGACCTGCTCACTTGCAGAGACGAACAGATGGAGTGCGAGCTTGGCGCAAATCCACCGCATTGCTCTGGAAATGAGTAGGCCCCGGGTCTCGCGATGCTCGCCCGGGGTGACCTCAGGTTAGGCGCGTGACTTATTCCGGGTACCAGAGCCTTGCGCTTTCTGCGCCACGGTCGATGATGACATGGGTGTTGGCGAAGACCCGGTAGCTGTGGCTCCAGTCCCCGTCCGGCCAGCGGACCCGCACCTGTGCGCGTTCCGAAACGCCGAGGCCGAAATGCAGGAACGTGCTCTGGCCAGAAGCGTGGCCGCCGCCGATCTGCACGTCCCGGACGATGGTCTTCGTCCCGATCTTGACGCTGACCTTGGCGCCGACCCCATTGAGATTGGCCATTTTCGGTTGCTGGATTTCGACGGCGAGCCAATTGCCGAGCGGACGGGGCGTTTCGGCCGTGCCTGCGCCCGTGTTCCGGAACAGGCTGGCCGGGCCGGAGCGGTTCACGACCACCAGATCAAGCAGGCCGTCCATGTTGAAATCCGCCAGACCTGCGCCACGTCCGCGGCGTTCCAGGGCAATTCCCGACTGGTCGCCGGTTTCAACGAAGGTGTTGTCCCATTGGCCAAGCAGCAGATTGTCCGGGTCATAGGCCGCGAAATCCGGCATGGCCTCCACATTGCCCTTGGCGATGAACAGGTCCCAGAGGCTGTCGTTGTTGACATCCTGGAACTCCGAATGCCAGCCGGTGGAAGGACGCAGGTCCGTGCCCGTATAGGGTCTGTGCGCCGTAACGCCCTTTTCGAAGGCGATGTCCCGGTAGACCGGCACGGTCTCATCCGCTTCGTCATCAAGGGTCTGAAGTTTGGTGTCGCCCATGCTGGTGAGGGCAAATTCCGGATAGCCGTCCACATCCAGGTCGATAGACGCGATACCCATGCCCCAGATCTTCAGGTGACGCCAGCCGTCGGCCCGGCGGTAAGCCCGGGCGGGGCGATCCGCAGGCAGGGCCCAGAGCTGTTCTTCCCCGCCCCGGTAGTATTGCCGGTCGTTGGAGATCCGCAAGGAAGGTTCGCCCGAGCGGTTCCAGTCGGTGAAAAGCATGGAAAGGGCGCAGTAGCCGGGGCTCAAACGTGCGGCTTCCGAATAATCCGGGCGATCTGTTGCGGTTCCTTGTGGCCGGAAGAGGAAATTGTCGTGACAGGTGCCCCAGGGCGACCCCGGCGCAGAGCGGTCCACATAATTGCCGAAGGCGAGGGTCGGGAAGGCTGCGCCTTGTTCCCAGAGGGCGGAGAAAGCCGTCGTCCATTCCTTGCCGCCATCAAAGGCGAGGGAACGGTTGGCAGTCTCGAACCGGCATTCCCCCAGGCCTTTCAACAGGAGGTTCTCCCCAAGACGCAGGACGGCCAGATCCATCTTGCCGTCATTGTCGAAGTCCAGCGGATAGGCACCGGTGACGCCTGTGCCGAGGCGGTCGCCAAGGCCAGTGTCCTGCGCCTTGAAGGTGAGGGCTCCCCCGGTCGGGCTCTGGTTCACATAAAGGCTTGCCGGGTTCTTGCCGCCGGCCATGAAGAGGTCCGGTCTGCGGTCGCCGTTGCAATCGAATATCGCGACGCCGCCTCCGACGAAAAACTCCCAGGGGCCGTCATAGGTGTGGGAGATGCCGGCACTTGCCGCCTCTTCCACAAAATGCGGCACCGGTGCCAGCGAGGCGCGGCGTTCTTCAGCGTGAAGCCCAAGGCTCGTGCCCGCGAGAAACGCGCTAGCCGTGAGTGTTGTGATGACTTTGGTGGTGACTTTGCGCAGATGGCTCATTGGGTGATCTCCAGGCTGCGCAGGAAGGCGATGATGGACTGCTTGTCCCCTTCGTCCAGAGCGGAATAAGTCTTGCGAGCCTCGGTTGCCTCGCCGCCATGGGCTTCGATGACTTCATCCAGCGTTGTCAGGTCGCCTCGATGGCCGTATGGGGCAGTGCTTCCGATGCCCCAAAGTTCCGCTGTCAGAAACACGTCACGGTCAACGAACCGCTGGCTCAGAAGTTCATTGCCCAGCGTGTCGCGGGCGGCATCCGCTATCCGGTGGCGCTTGAGGTCGCCGAAAAGCGGGACCAGAACCCGCCCCTTTTCGTCGCGCGGCAGAGCCTTGACCCAGTCAAATCTGGAAAAATCGATGGCTATCGGGGTTTTGACATCGGTTGGGCGCAGGGTTCCTGCCCCCTCATAGGGTCCGGGATCGAGGAAGGTCAGGCTGTCCAGCGGCAGAGAATGCCTGTGACATTCGGTGCAGCCGGTCCTGGCGAAGAGCTCTTCGCCCTTGGCCGCCGCGTCCTGCCAGACTGCCGGCAGATCTTTTTTGCGCCCGGGGGCAGGCAGTGTCGCCTGCCAGGCGACCAGCGCGGAGATCTGTCCCCGGCTCAACTCATCTTCCACCTCATCGCCGTCGAAATCGGCAGTTCCTGTCCATTGCGTGCCGAAACGTTCCTCGGCTTCCATACCGTGATGCTGGTTCATGGCGTTGACGGTGAACTGGCGCAGGGACGCGAAGACCCCCTTCTGGCTGAAGGGGCGAAGCGTCAGGTCGTGATCGATGCCTTCCACCCCGGAGACATCCAGGGACCCGTCCGGATGAGCGATCAGCTTGCCGAAAGGAACGCCTTTGGTCTCAAGCGCCTGAGTGACCGGCGCGCCGTCTGCCCGTGCCTTCTTGAGAGCTTCACTGCGCTGGGCGCGCAGGTCGGCGGTCATTTCCCGGGCGAGAAGCTCGATCAATCCGGCACCGAACATGGAGTTGGTGCCGCGCTCGTTCGAGAACTGAGGGTCGGATGTGTCGAAATCCGCGCTCTCGAATCCTTCCGAGACAAAGACATTGGCGGTGAAATCGCCCGCCCCACCGGAAAAGGGGACGTTGTGGCAGGAGGAGCAAGCGTTGGCGTCAAGGCCGGCCATGCGCTGGAACATGGTTTGCGACGGACGGCGGCGCTTGGTCGGGACGATGGCCTGGGTGGCTTCCGGGCGTCCCGCCCCTTCCTTCACGGTGAACTTGCCTTCAAACAGGCGCTGGCCCAGGTCGATCAGGTCCTGCGTGGCGTCAGGGCCACGGCTTGCCGTCGTGTCAAAATCCAATTCCCGGACGACGGTCTCGTCCCAGGGGTAGGGTGCTGCACCGGGCCTGTCCTCATCGGCAAGGACGATTGTGCCCGAAAGACTGAGAAAGATTGCCGAAGAGAACAGGACTTTCCGCACGATCACTACTCCCCCGCTGATGCTCTTTCCGTCTCTGCTGGCGCCGCCCGCTTTGGCTTCTGGCTGCCGGAATAACCGATGTCGAGCCGCTCCATCGCCTGGGCAATCAGCCCGCGGCGGATGAAGTCCTCTTCCCAAGGCATGACATCGATCACGAAATTTTGCCGCAGATCGGCAACAAGGGCTTCTTCCAGCCCTTCTTCCATTCCCTTTTCCATGAAGCTGAAGGCCCGCATGGCCGCGCCCGTCAGCACGATGCGGCTTGGGTCGATAATCGCCAGCAACCGGGCAAGGCCATAGCCCAGCACCCGGCCTGCCTTGGCGAAAGCCTCCAGTGCGGGCTCCTCGCCCTGCTGTGCCTTGGTAATCAGGGCCGCAAGACCGGCAACGCCAGCTTCCACATCATCGGGATCGGTGGTTTCTGGCAGGTGGGACGCGGCCCGCACAAGCGCATAATCCGACAGATAGGCTTCCATGCAGCCACGTTTGCCACAGCGGCACAGCGCTCCGCCCGGCACGTGGTTGGCATGGCCGAATTCTGCGGCCTTGCCGCTGGCACCTGCAAACAGCTTGTTGTCGAGATAAAGGCCCATGCCGACACCGTAATCGAGCATCACCACGGCAAAGGTGCCGCTATAGGTGCCCGGATCGGACCAGTGCAGCGCCTCGGTGATCATGTTGGTGTCGTTGGACAAAAGGCAGCGGGCATTGAAGGCCGCCTGCAAGGGTTCGACAATCGGGATATTCTGGCCACTGAAGGCCGGACTCCAGACCACGCAGCCGCTGCTGAGCTCAACGACGCCCTGGGCCGCGACGCCGATTTCCTTGATCTTCTTCTCGGCAAGACCAGCTTCGGCAATAAACTTGCGGATCGCAGCGATCAGAACTTCCGGGAAATTCTCGTGATCGGCCGCCGAGCTGTCGAAGGCGATGCTGGAGGTGCGTACAGTCTCGCCGCTGAAATTGGCAAGGGCGATGTCGATGGCATTGACCGAAAGGCGGATGCCAAGCACGCATGCGGCATCCGGATTGAGCTGCAGCAAGGAGCGCGGACGGCCGCGGCTCAGATGCGCTTTCGGCTCTTCGCTTTCGATGCCTTCGATCAATCCCTGGTCGAGCAGATCCGACGTGATGGCCGTGACCGTCGCGGGACTAAGTCTGGTGATCTGGCCAAGATCGATACGGGCCAGCGGGCCATTTCGGCGCAGGGTCTGAAGAATAATGCTTCGGTTCTGCCGCCGGATCTGATCCCGATCCGCCTTCTTCGTCATCCTTCCGGTTGCCCCTCAAGAAATTTCCTCACCAGGCCGTCTTTGCGGCTTCTTGCAGGATTCAGCAGGCCTCGAAGCCCTGCGGATCACTTGCTTATGAAATCCATGTTGACAGGAGCCGCGCTTTAGAGCAACTTTTTTTCGGGCAACAAAAAAAATAAGATCAAGACGCTCAAGTTGGGGCAAATGCCCTTGGGATGGTAATTTCGGGATCTGGCGGGAAAAAAGGAGCCGGGTCCTCAGGAGGAAACACACATGCACAAGATTGCTTCCGTGCTGGCTGGCGCGCTGATGTCCGCTACCGCCATCAATGCCGCTCATGCAGCCGATGTCGTTGTCGGCGTGAGCTGGTCGAATTTCCAGGAAGAACGCTGGAAGACCGACGAAGCCGCAATCAAGGGCGCGCTTGAAGCTGCCGGCGCAAAGTACATTTCCGCTGACGCTCAGAGCTCTTCTGCAAAGCAGCTGTCCGATATCGAAGCCCTGATCGCACAGGGCGCAACCGCGCTGATCATTCTGGCACAGGATTCCCAGGCCATTGGCCCGGCTATCCAGGCTGCAGCCGATGAAGGCATCCCGGTCGTCGGTTATGACCGCCTGATCGAAGATCCGCGCGCTTTCTACCTGACCTTTGACAACGTGGAAGTCGGCCGCATGCAGGCTGCTGCTGTTCTGGCTGCCAAGCCGGAAGGCAACTACGTCATGATCAAGGGCTCCCCGACTGACCCGAACGCAGACTTCCTGCGTGGCGGCCAGCAGGAAGTCCTGCAGCCGGCAATCGACGCAGGCAAGGTCAAGATCGTTGCTGAAGCCTACACCGATGGCTGGCTGCCGGCCAACGCTCAGCGCAACATGGAACAGATCCTGACCGCGAACGACAACAAGGTCGACGCTGTCGTGGCTTCCAACGACGGCACCGCCGGCGGTGCTGTGGCTGCTCTGGCTGCACAGGGCATGGAAGGCATTCCGGTTTCCGGTCAGGACGGCGACCACGCTGCTCTGAACCGCGTTGCCAAGGGCACCCAGACCGTGTCCGTCTGGAAAGACGCTCGGGAACTGGGCAAGACCGCCGGTGAAATCGCCGTCGCTCTGGCTGGCGGCGCCAAGCTTGCCGATGTGGACGGTGCAGGTTCCTGGACGTCTCCGTCCGGCACCGAGCTGACCGCTCGCTTCCTGAAGCCGATCCCGGTCACCAAGGACAACCTCAGCGTTGTTGTTGATGCAGGCTGGATCACGAAGGACGCACTCTGCCAGGGCGTTTCCAACGGCCCGGCTCCTTGCAACTAATAATAAAAGCACGCAATCCCGTCCCGGCTTGAAGCCGGGGCGGGGCACCTGGCCTGACCGATGGACCAATTTGCGGCAGGCCGTCCGGAGATGATTACCCGGACCGAAGAGCGTGCGACTGGTCTCCAAACAGGAGTTTCCCGATGTCCGATGACGCCCTGTCCGGGTCGAAGGCCCCGACGGCACGTAATTTCTTTTCCGCCTTGCAGCTCGATACGCGCCTTCTTGGGATGATTGGCGCATTTGTCGTGCTCTGCCTGGTGTTCAACGTGTTCACGGATGGCCGGTTTCTGACACCGCGCAATATCTTCAACCTGACGATCCAGACAGTGTCTGTCGCCATCATGGCAACCGGCATGGTCTTCATCATCGTCACCCGTCACATCGACCTGTCTGTCGGCTCGCTTCTGGCGACTGTTGCGGCTGTCATGGCCGTTGTGCAGACGCAGATTCTTCCTTCCATGATCGGGCTCGGACACCCGGCGATCTGGATCCTGGCCATTCTGGCCGGTGTGATCGTCGGCGTCGTCATTGGTGCTTTCCAGGGCTGGATGGTCGGTTATCTCGGCATTCCGGCATTCATCGTGACGCTGGGCGGCCTGCTGGTCTGGCGGAACGTGGCCTGGTTCATCACCGATGGCCAGACGATTGGCCCGCTCGACGAAACCTTCGGCAAGATCGGCGGCATCGACGGCACGCTCGGCACGACAGCGTCCTGGATCGTCGGCCTGCTGGCCACCGCAGCGGTGATTGCCCTGCAATTCGTCTCGCGCCGGCGCAAGCAGTCCCACGGCTTCCCGATCAAGCCCTTCTGGGCAGAGCTCACCCTTGCCGGCCTGATGTCGGCCGCCATTCTTGGCTTCGTGGCTGTTCTCAATGCCTACGAGATCCCGACCAACAAGCTGGCCCGCATCTTTGAAGCCCGGGGCGAGACCATGCCCGATGGCTACACCTTGGGCTACGGCATTCCCTATTCGGTGCTGCTCCTGATCGCGATTGCCGTTGTCATGACGGTGGTTGCCCAGCGGACCCGGCTTGGCCGCTACATCTTCGCAACCGGCGGCAACCCGGATGCAGCCGAGCTGTCCGGCATCAATACCCGGTTCCTCACGGTCAAGGTCTTTGCCCTGATGGGTGGCCTCTGTGCCCTGGCCGGTGCTGTTGCGGCTGCCCGTCTCGGCTTCTCGACCAATGACATCGGAACCCTGGACGAACTGCGTGTGATCGCTGCTGCCGTGATTGGCGGAACGGCGCTCGCAGGCGGTGTCGGCACGATCTATGGCGCCATTCTCGGGGCCCTGATCATGCAGTCCCTCCAGTCCGGCATGGCCATGGTCGGCGTTGATGCGCCTCTCCAGAACATCGTCGTTGGCATCGTTCTGGTCGTCGCCGTCTTCATCGACATCATCTATCGCAAGCGCACGGGAGCCTGATCCTATGACAACTCCCCTGGTCGAAATGAAAGACATCTGCATCTCCTTTGGTGGGGTGCACGCTGTCGATCACGTCTCCGTCGATCTGTTTCCGGGTGAAGTTGTTGGCCTTCTGGGTCACAACGGTGCCGGCAAGTCGACCCTGATCAAGATCCTGTCCGGCGCCTACCGCCAGGACAGCGGCGAGATCCTGATCGATGGCAAGCCTGCCACGATCCACAGTCCGCGGGACGCCCGCTCCTACAATATCGAGACGATCTACCAGACGCTTGCTCTGGCCGATAACCTCGATGCGGCGTCGAACCTGTTCCTCGGTCGTGAGCTGACGACGCCGCTGGGCTTCGTCGATGACGACCGCATGGAAGCGGAAACCCGAAAGATCATGGGCCGGCTCAATCCGAACTTCAAAAAGTTCCACGCGCCGGTGAAGGCTCTGTCTGGCGGTCAGCGCCAGTCCGTTGCGATCGCCCGTGCGGTCTACTTCAACGCCCGCATCCTGATCATGGATGAGCCGACGGCTGCTCTCGGGGTTCATGAAACCCAGATGGTGGCGGAACTGATCGAGGAACTGAAGAAGCAGGGTCTCGGCATCTTCCTGATCAGCCATGACATCCACGACGTCTTCAAGCTCTGTGACCGGATTGCCGTGATGAAGAACGGCCAGCTGGTCGGCACGGCAAAGACGACCGATGTCACCGATGATGATGTTCTCGGCATGATCATTCTGGGCAAGTGTCCCCCGGGCGCAACTCCGGGACCCGGCGCGCTGACCGATGATGCGCTCGCGGGCTGACATGGTTATTCCTGACAGCGCTTGACGTGCGCTGTCAGGAAGCGGAAAAGCAACCGGTGCCGGTGGCCTCCACCGGCACCTTTTTATGATCTGAGTTGAGGGGCGTACCTCATGTTTATCGGTCTCGATATTGGGACGAGTTCGGTCAAGGCGATCCTTCTGGATGAAAACCAGAAGCTGATTGCCCAGGCTTCGTCCGGTTTGACCGTTCAGCGGCCGCATGCCTCCTGGTCCGAGCAGGATCCGGAGAGCTGGTGGACCGCTTGCGAAGCGGCCATGGACGAGCTGGCAGCTGCCAAACCGGCGGAAATGGCGGCGGTCAAGGGCATCGGTCTGTCCGGCCATATGCATGGCGCGACCCTTCTTGGCGCCGACGACAAGCCGCTCCGCCCTTGTATCTTGTGGAACGACGGCCGCTCAGCCGCCCAGTGCACTGATCTGGAAGAGCGTGAGCCGAAGTTCCTGTCGCTCGGCGGCAACCGCGTCATGCCGGGATTCACCGCGCCGAAACTGCAATGGGTGCGTGAGAACGAGCCGGACATCTTCGCCAAAACGGCCAAGGTGCTGCTGCCCAAGGATTATGTCCGGCTGAAACTGACGGGTGAACATGCGGGCGACATGTCCGATAGCGCAGGAACCCTCTGGCTGGATGTTGCCAAGCGCGATTGGTCGGAGCCTCTGCTGGCGGCTACGGGACTGACGCGCGATCACATGCCGCGTCTCGTCGAAGGCTCGGAAGCCTCCGGAACCGTGCGTCCGGAGCTGTGCAGCCGCTGGGGTTTTGCCGGTGCACCGGTGGTTGCCGGTGGCGGCGGCGACAATGCGGCTTCTGCCTGTGGCGTCGGCGCCATTGCGCCGGGCACGGGTTTCGTTTCCCTCGGCACGTCGGGCGTTCTGTTCGTCTCCAACGACCGGTTCTCGCCGAATGTCGACAATGCGGTTCATGCCTTCTGTCACGCCGTGCCGGACACCTGGCACCAGATGGGCGTGATCCTGTCGGCGACCGATAGTCTCAACTGGCTGGCAGGCACCCTTGGCCAGACCCCGTCTGCCCTGACGGGCGCACTGGGATCGGTCTCCGGACCCTCCGATGTTCTGTTCCTGCCCTATCTCGGTGGTGAGCGGACACCGCACAATGATGTCGGCATTCGCGCCGGCTTCTATGGCATCTCCCACGGCACGGAAGCTTCCAGCCTGACCCATGCGGTTCTGGATGGGGTGGCTTTTGCGCTGAAGGATTGCATGGACGCCCTGGCCGTTGCAGGAACCCGCGTGGAACGGGTGACCGCCGTCGGTGGCGGTTCCCGCTCCACCGTCTGGCTGGAAATCATCGCCAGCCTTCTGAATGTGGTGGTCGATGTTCCAGCAGATGGCGACTTCGGCGCTTCGCTGGGGGCTGCCCGCCTTGGACAGGCCGCTGCAACCGGCAGTCTCGACGGTGTTTTCGCCCAGCCTCCGATGCGTCTCAGCATCGAACCCAATCCAACCCTGACACGTGCCTACGGCGACGCTCATGCCCGCTGGCGCACCCTCTATCCGGCCCTGAAACAGGCCGGCTTCTAAGGAGATATCCATGAGCACCGGATTTTTCGGCGACATTGCCAAGATCAAGTATGAAGGCCCGGACAGCACCAACCCGCTGGCTTTCCGCTTCTACAACCCGGATGAAATCGTCCTCGGCAAGCGGATGGAAGAGCACCTGCGCTTTGCCGTTGCCTATTGGCACACCCTTGCCTGGGAAGGCGGCGACCCCTTCGGCGGCCGCACCTTCGACCGTCCCTGGTATGGCGATGGCATGGCTAAGGCCAAGCTGAAGGCCGATGTGGCCTTTGAAATGTTCAGCCTGCTTGGCGCTCCTTACTACTGCTTCCATGATGCCGATGTACGTCCGGAAGGGGAGACCTTTGCAGAAAACACCCGCAACCTGAACGAAATCGTCGATTATTTCGCTCAGAAGCAGGAAGAGACCGGCGTCAAGCTGCTCTGGGGCACTGCCAACCTCTTCTCCAACCGCCGCTTCATGTCTGGCGCTTCCACCAACCCGGATCCGGATGTGTTCGCCTATTCGGCTGCGACCATCAAGACCTGCATGGACGCGACCCTGAAGCTGGGCGGCGAGAACTATGTTCTGTGGGGCGGCCGTGAGGGCTATGAAACCCTGCTCAACACGGATCTGACCCGCGAGTTCGACCAGATGGCGCGCATGCTGCACATGGTGGTCGACTACAAGCACAAGATCGGTTTCAAGGGCGCGATCCTGGTCGAGCCGAAGCCGCAGGAGCCGACCAAGCACCAGTACGACTATGACGTCGCGACCGTCTACGGCTTCCTGAAGAAGTACGGCCTGGAAAACGAAGTGAAGATGAACATCGAACAGGGTCACGCGATCCTGGCCGGTCACACCTTCGAACACGAACTGGCCATGGCATCTACGCTCGGTATCTTCGGCTCCATCGACATGAACCGGAACGACTATCAGTCGGGCTGGGATACGGACCAGTTCCCGAACAACGTGCCGGAAATGGCTCTGGCCTATTACCAGGTTCTGAAGGCTGGCGGGTTCACCACCGGCGGCACCAACTTCGATGCCAAGCTGCGCCGTCAGTCGCTGGATGCGGAAGACCTGCTGCATGGTCACATCGGCGGTATGGATTGCTGCGCGCGCGGTCTGAAGGCTGCGGCAAAGATGATCGAAGATGGCGCTCTGCAGAAGCCGCTGGACGAGCGCTATGCCGGCTGGAACAGCGCAGAAGCCCAGAAGATGCTGAAGGGCGAATATTCGCTCGAGGACATCGCTGCACGCGTCGAACGCGACAACATCAATCCGGAGCCGCGCTCCGGCCGCCAGGAATTCCTGGAAAACGTGGTCAATCGCTACGTCTGATGCTTTCGCCCGCGCGCCTCATTGGTGCGCGGGCGCTTCGCCTTTTCACGCAAAAGGCCGTGTTTGCTGCCAATTTCGGCAGCCAGTGCCAGCAATTTCCGCTTCAAGGTCTTTTTTCGGGTCCGGCCGGGCCCTAAAAATAGAAACATGACGGAATTGCCGCACCTCGAGCCGGACATGGCTCTGTTTCTCGACTTCGACGGAACCCTGGTTGAGCTTGCGCCCCGCCCGCAAGACGTTCACGTCGATCCTGCCCTCTCTGATGTCCTTCTGGATCTGCAAGGCCTGCTGGATGGTGCCGTCGCAGTTGTGACCGGCCGCCCGATCGTGCAGGTCGATTCCTTCTTGCAGCCTGTGCGATTGCCCGCGGCCGGGCTTCATGGTCTTGAGCAGCGCGACGCGCCGGGAGGAGAGATCGTCTCCTCGCCGCCGGACAATCAGATCACGCGCCTTGCCCATCATATTGCCGGGTCAGGCCTGCTGGAGCGCGGCGTTTCCCTTGAAGACAAAGGTCCGGCGCTCGCGCTTCATTACAGGTCCGTGCCTGATCTTGAAGGGGACGTCATCGATTTCCTGACCCGGACCCTCAGCCTGCTGCCGGATCTGCATATGGTCCATGGAAAGATGGTCGCCGAGGCCAAGCCGAAGGGGCGCGACAAGGGCACTGCCCTGCGGGACTTCATGGAAGAGCCTCCCTTTGCGGGGCGCAGGCCCGTTTTCATCGGTGATGATGTGACCGACGAAGATGGCCTTTCCGCCGCCATTGCCGCAGGCGGGTTCGGCATCAAGGTCGGGGAAGGGCCAACCTGTGCGGGTTTCCGCCTGGCAAATGTGACCGCTGTTCTGGAATGGCTGCAGGCCGGACGGGACGCAATGATGGATGAAAGACAGCCGCAGGAGACTTGAGAACATGGTGTGGACGCCGCCTGTGAAAATACAGAGCTCGCTGGACCTAGCGATGATCGGCAACTGCTCGATCAATGCGCTGGTCGACAAGATGGGCTCTCTGGTCTGGTGCTGCCTGCCAAGGTTTGATGGTGAGCCGGTCTTTCATTCCATTCTCGGAACGCGGGGCGAAGAGGGGGACGGCGCATTCTCGATCGAGCTGAATGGCGCCGTGCGATCCGAACAGGAATATGTGCCGAACACTGCCATCGTGCGGACCCGGATCTTCGATGACGAGGGAAACGCCATCGAGATTACGGACTTCTGCCCGAGGTTCATGGCCAAGGGGCGCATGTTCCGGCCAACAGCTATCGTGCGCAGGGTGCGCCCGTTGTCCGGCCACCCGCGTATCCGGGTTCGTTGCCGTCCGCGCTTTGCCTGGGGGCAGCGGGTTCCCGACCAGACCTATGGATCGAACCATTTGCGCTGGGTCGGCAACGGCCAGACCCTGCGCCTGACGACCAACGGGTCGGTCACCTATGTGCGGAACGAAACGCCGTTTCTGCTGGACGGGCCGATGTCGTTCTATCTTGGGCCGGATGAATCCCTGACAGACAACCCGGAACGCCTGTGCCGTGATTTCGAGGAAAGCACGGAAGTTCAGTGGCGCCATTGGACCCGGCGTCTGGGGTTGCCGCTGGAATATCAGGAGGCGGTGATCCGGGCGGCGATCACGCTTAAACTCTGCACCTATGAGGAAACGGGCGCCATCATCGCGGCCGCTACCACCTCCATTCCGGAAGCGTCGGGAACAGAGCGCAACTGGGACTACCGCTATTGCTGGATCCGGGATGCCTTCTTCGTGGTGCGGGCCCTGAACTCTCTCTCCGAAATGGAGACGATGGAGAATTATCTGCGCTATCTGAACAACATTGCAGCGGTGACCCATGGCGGGCACGTCCAACCGCTGTTTGGCATCGGGCTTGAGGAAAAGCTGGTCGAGGAATTCGTCGATCTGCCGGGCTATCGCGGCAATGGCCCCGTGCGGGTCGGCAACCAGGCCTATGAGCATTTCCAGCATGATGTTTATGGCCAGATCGTCCTTGGGGCCGCGCAGGCCTTCTTTGACAAGCGCATGCTGCATCAGCCTGGACTGGATGATTTCCGCCGTCTCGAGCAGGTCGGCGAGCGGGCATTTGCCATGCATGACCAGCCGGATGCAGGAATTTGGGAACTTCGAACCCGCGCGCGCGTTCATACATCATCCTCCCTGATGTGCTGGGCAGCGTGTGACCGGCTCGCAAACATCGCTCAGAACTTTGCCCTGGAAGACAGGGCGAGATACTGGCGCGAGCGGGCTGAGAAGATCCACGCGGTCATCTGCGAAAGAGGCTGGAGCGAAGAGAAGGGCGCCTTTGTCGAGAGTTTCGAGGGGACCGATCTGGATGCGAGCCTGCTTCTGATGGCGGAAGTCGGGTTTCTGCCGCCAAAAGACCCGCGCTTCATCGCAACGGTCGACAAGATCGGGGCGGAGCTGCGCCGGGGTAATCATCTGTTCCGCTACCGCGCGGCGGATGATTTCGGCACCCCGGAGAATGCCTTCAATATCTGTACCTTCTGGTACATCGACGCCCTGGCCCGGATTGGCCGCAAGGAAGAGGCCCGCGAGATCTACGAGACCATGCTCTCGTGCCGCAATCACGTCGGGCTTCTGTCCGAGGACACGACGCCCTCGACGGGCGAATTGTGGGGCAACTTCCCGCAGACCTATTCGATGGTGGGCATCATCAACGGGGCCATGCGCCTCAGCGCCGGTTGGGAGAGCGTTATCTGAGGATCCGGGCGGCTGCCTGGGTCAGGGTTTGAAGCAACAAAGGAGAACTTTATGGGACGGCTCGTCGTCGTATCGAATCGTGTGGGGCCACTGAAGGATACGGGACGCGCCGGCGGCTTGGCCGTGGCGCTGGTGGATGCCTTGATGGAAACGGGCGGGCTCTGGTTTGGCTGGAGCGGAAACGTGTCCGAGGAGGGCAGTTTCGGCCAGATGAAGACCCAGAAGACCCGGTCCGTGCAGATGGCCCAGGTCGATATGACCCAGGCCGATTATGATGCCTTCTATGCGGGCTATGCCAACCGGACGCTCTGGCCGGTGCTCCACTACAGGCTTGATCTGGCCGACTTCGATCACCGGTTCGAGCAGGGCTACCGGTATGTCAACGACCGCTTTGCGACGCGCCTGAAGCCTCTCATTCAGGATGACGATGTCATCTGGGTGCATGACTATCATTTCCTGACCTTCGCGGCCTCGCTCCGGGCGATGGAGGTCAATAACCCCATCGCCTTCTTCCTGCATATTCCCTTTCCCGCCCCGGAGATCCTGGCAGCCCTGCCGAATGCTGCGGGTATTGTGCGGGCCATGCTCGCCTATGATCTCGTCGGCTTCCAGACCGAGCGGGATGCCAGCAATTTCCGCCGCTTCGTGATTGAGGAGCTCGGCGGCATAGATGAAGGCGACGGCCATCTGCGGGTCAATGGCCGAGTGGTGATCGCCAAGGCCTATGCCATCGGCATCGATGCAGATGCCTTCTCAAAGTTTCCGATGACACCGGATGCCCGCAAGAATATGACCCGGCTGGAAAAGCTGCTCGGTGGCCGTCAGCAGATCATCGGCGTTGACCGGATCGACTATTCCAAAGGCTTGCCGGAGCGGTTCAAGGCTTTCGAGCGGTTGCTGGAGGATTATCCGGAGAACCGGGGCCGGGTGTCGATGATGCAGGTGGCGCCGCCCTCCCGCTCGGAGCTTGATGCCTATATCGACATTCGCCGTGCGCTGGATGAGTTGACCGGCCATGTGAACGGCCGGTTCTCGGATCTGGACTGGACGCCGATCCGTTTCATGACCCGGTCTTTTCCGCGCCGGGTTCTGGCGGGGATCTATCGGGTCAGCCGGGTCGGGCTGGTTACGCCCTTGCGGGACGGGATGAACCTGGTTGCCAAGGAGTATGTGGCTGCTCAGCGGGCGGAAGATCCGGGTGTGCTGGTGCTTTCCCGCTTTGCCGGGGCGGCCGAGCGCATGCCTGAGGCGGTGATCGTCAATCCTCATTCGGCCGAGGAAGTGGCGGCAGGCCTGCAGCGGGCCATCACGATGCCTCTGGAAGAACGCCGCAACCGCTGGCAGGTGATGTTTGACCGCCTGTGCCAGGAAGATGCCGCCGCCTGGTCCCGCTCCATTATGGCCGATGTGAAGACCATTCGCCGGGCCTGAGCCGATGAGGAGGAAAGAAAGGCGGCCCGGAGAGGCCGCCTTTTTCACTGTGGCGACTGATCAGAGCGCTTCGGCGATATAGTCGATCGCGGCCTGAACCGCGCCTTCGCCATGCGGGATGCCGAGCTTCTTCAAGCCCAGATCGATGGCCGACAGGGTGCCAAGGATCATGACCGCATTGATGTGGCCCATGTGGCCGATACGGATGCCCTGACCGGTCAGGTTGCCGATCGTGCCGCCAATGGTCACGCCGCAGACCGAGCGTGTAAACTCCCTCAGCTCGGCAGGATCGTGATCCTTCATCAGGAAGACGGTGACGCTGTCGGAGCGGAAGTCCGGATCCTCGATATTGAACGAAATCACGCCTCCTTCAGCCCATTTTGCGACCGCGCGCCGGGTTGCTTCCGCCAGGATGGCATGACGCCGCCAGACATTTTCGAGCCCTTCGGCATCGAGCAGCTCAATGGCCGCGCGGAAGGCGAAGAGCAGGTGCTCCGGCGGTGTGCCGCAGTACTTCTGGTAATGTTCTGGGCCATGGCGGTAGGTCCAGTCCATGTAATTGGTGCGGAGGTTGGCCGTCTCATGAGCCTTCAGCGCCTTGGGACCGGCTGCGATGAAGGACAGGCCCGGAGGTGACATCAGGCCTTTCTGGGATCCGGTCAGCGCAAGATCGACGCCCCAGGCGTCCATCTCAAAGGGAACGCAGCCGAGGGAGGCCATGCAGTCCACCATGAACATTGCCGGGTGACCGGCTGCATCAATGGCCTTGCGGATGGCTGGAATGTCATTCCAGACGCCGGTGGCCGTATCCACCTGGACCACCAGAATGGCCTTGATGTCCTTGTTCACATCCTTGCGCAGCCGGTCCTCGACCGCGACGGGATCAACCGTGTGATGCCAGGAACCGGGAAGCACTTCGAGGTCCAGCCCCATAAGCGCGCCTGCCTCACCCCAGCCAACGGCAAATCGGCCGGAAGCCAGAACCAGCACCTTGTCACCCCGGCTCAGGGTGTTGCTGAGGGCGGCATCCCAGGCGCCATGGCCATTGGCGGCATAGATGTAGGTCCGTTCCTTGGTGCGGAAGAGACGCTGCAGCCCCTTGAGGCAGACATCGGTCGTCTCAAGCATCGGTCCTTCATAGATGTCGGCTGCGGGGCGGTGCATGGCCCGGAGCACCTCGTAGGGAACATTTGTCGGGCCAGGGATCATCAGGATTTCTTTGCCGTTTCGCAGCGTCATTCACATCACTCCGGGAGCGTTTGGTTGGGCTGAATTTAGGGGAGAGCGTTGCCTTGTAAAAATTACAATGCGTGATGAACCCATGACATCTTTTCATGGAAACAGCATGGCGGGGTGAGCACAATTCTGTGCGGAACAGGCTCAGCTGCCTTGGCAAGGCGGTCAGGCCGTCTAGGGTCAGGCTTTCAACCTGTAAATCATCGAATCACCCGTTCCGGAATGGAGTGCCCAGGTGATCCGCGTGTCTCCCTGACGGGAAGGATGCCGGATTTGTAGTCGAGAAGGTAAGCTTCTTGTTTCCGCAAGGGAAACAGATCAAACTAAACCTTATCGATTTGATGTCTTGGGCAAGGACACAATGATCGTAGTCGAATCCGGCGCAAGTCCGCTGATCCTGTGCCTCCCTCATGCGGGAGCCGATGTTCCGCCTGCCATTGACAAGCGGTTGAGCGCGACAGGCCGTCTGCAGACGGATATTTCCTGGCGCCTGGAGCAGGTGCTGGATCTGGCGGGGGAGCTGGACGCGACGATCGTGCGCTCCACGGTTTCCCGCTATGTGATTGACGTGGATCAGGATCCCAATCCGTCTGCTCCCGCCTCCAAGACCGGATGTGATGCGCTGTGCCCGGTGACGACCCTCGACATGAAGCGGATCTACAAGCCGCATGAGGAACCCGGGCCGATCGAAATCGAGCAACGCGGTTATCTGTTTCATCAGCCTTTCCATCAGGCGCTTGTGCAGGAGATCGCGCGGGTGCGGGCGATCCATGGCTATTGCGTGCTGGTCGACTGCAAGTCTTCCCGGTCGAAAGGCCGGGGCGGCATGGACGAGAATGTGCCGGTGATCAACGTCAGCACGGCTGGCGGTCAGGCCGGGCTTGCCGACATGCAGGAGGTTTTCACCCGGACCTTTGACGGCCTTGGCGGTTTCTCCGTCGATGTGAACAGTGCGCTCGCCGACGGGTTCATTCTGCGTGCCTATGGTGCGCCTGACCGGGGAATCCATGCGCTTGGTCTCTCGATCGCGCAAAGATCCTATCTACGTCACGAATCTCCGCCTTATGAGCCGGATCGTGCCCGCATTGCCCGGATGAAGATGGTTCTGGCCGATGCCTTTACCCAGTGTCTGGACTGGGCGCTGGCCTATCAGGAAAACGCGCCGGTCCCGAGCGAGGAACCGGCCGATGACAGCTCAGGCTTTCTGAGCCAGGGCCTTGAACTGGATCTGGATTTCGACGTTTTCGCGCCGCCGCTGGTTGCCGAATAGTCAAGACCTCCGGCAACCCTTGCAGCGTCCTGCCTCAAACGACGTTTCGCTCAATCAGCTTGGTGCCGGAAAAATAGCGCTCGATGCCAAGCGGTGACAGGTCCAGGGTCTGGTAGCCACCCGTCACGATCAGCTCCGAGAGCCCACGGCCGACGGCTGGCGATTGCTGCAGGCCGTGACCGGAGAAGCCCAGGGCCAGATAGAAGCCGTCAATTCCCGGCACAGCGCCAACGAAGGCATTGTGATCAAAGAGGTTCATGTCGTAGTGCCCGGCCCAGGCCCTGCCCGGACGGATGGCTTCAAAGGCTGGAATCCGGTTGGCCAGGGTCGGCCAGATCTCTTCTTCGAAGAGCGCGTAATCGACCTCGAAATCATCGGTGTCCGGATCATTTTCTTCTGCCGGCGCGAGGCCGCAGATGAAACCTGTCCCTTCCGGACGGGCATAGGTGCCGTTCGGGTCGATCAGAAGCGGAAACAGCGGCAGCGTGTCCTTGCAGTCGAAGGTGAAGACGCAGCGCTTACGGCTGTGCACCGGCACCTCAAGTCCCGCCTGACGGCAGATTTCTGCGCCGCCGGACGCGCCTGCGGTGTTCACCACAACCGGAGCCGACAGGGTGTCGCCGTTGGAAAGGGTGATGTCCCAGCTGGAGCCATTCTTCTTCAGGCTTTCCGCGCGGGCCGCGACATAGTCGACACCGAGTGAGCGCGCCTTGCGGCGGAAGGCCTGCATAAGGCCATAGCCATCGAACCAGCCTTCTCCGGACAGGCCATGGCAGCCGGCGGTCAGATCTTGGGTGTTCAGCCAGGGAAACTTGGCCTGAAGCGCATCCTTTTCCAGAAAGGCGATGTCCGCTCCGAGCTTGTCCTGCAGGGCATGGTTTTCCCGCAGGATGCTCTCGGTTCCGGAGGTCGCCAGGAACAGATACCCGCCTTCGTGAAGGTCGATGACCGGCTTGTCACCGTTCACTTCCAGCCGCTCGCCGATATTGCGCAGATAGTCGATGCCGAACAGCGAGATCTCGATGTTGATGGCGCTGGAATATTGCTGCCGGATTGAGGCCGCAGACCGGGCCGAGGCGCAGATTTCATAGGCGGGATCAGCTTCGATGACCACGATGCGTCCGGAAAAGTCCGGGCGCTGGGCCAGCTGGCATGCGGTGGAGGAGCCCATTACGGCTCCGCCGATGATGACAAGATCTGCGGTGGAGGAACCCATTCGTCTTACCTGAAAAAAGACCGGAGGCGGGGAGCCTCCGGTTGGCGTCGGATCTTAGAAGAAAGCCTGCAGACCGGTCTGGGCGCGACCCAGGATGAGGGCGTGCACATCGTGAGTGCCCTCATATGTGTTCACGGTCTCAAGGTTCTGCGCGTGGCGCATGACATGGTATTCCTCGGAAATGCCGTTGCCGCCGTGCATGTCGCGGGCCTGGCGGGCAATGTCCAGCGCCTTGCCGCAGTTGTTGCGCTTGATCAGCGAAATCATTTCCGGCGCCATCTGGCCTTCGTCGAACAGGCGGCCTACCCGCAGTGCGGCCTGCAGGCCGAGGGTGATTTCGGTCTGCATGTCGGCCAGCTTCTTCTGGAAGAGCTGGGTCTGGGCCAGCGGGCGGCCAAACTGGACGCGCTCGAGGCCATATTGGCGGGCGCGGGTCCAGCAGTCTTCGGCAGCGCCCATGGAGCCCCAGGCAATGCCGTAGCGGGCGCGGTTGAGGCAGCCGAACGGGCCTTTCAGGCCGGATACATTTGGCAGCAGGGCATCTTCGGACACTTCGACATTGTCGAGGACGATTTCACCGGTGATCGATGCACGGAGCGACAGCTTGCCGCCGATCTTCGGGGCGGAAAGGCCCTTCATGCCCTTTTCCAGAACGAAGCCGCGGATGGCGCCGTCATGGGCCTCGGACTTGGCCCAGACCACGAACACATCGGCGATCGGGGAGTTGGAGATCCACATCTTCGAGCCGGTCAGCTTGTAACCGCCGTCGATCTTTTCAGCGCGCGTTCGCATGCCGGCCGGGTCAGAACCCGCATCCGGCTCGGTCAGGCCGAAGCAGCCGACATATTCGCCGGAGGCAAGCTTCGGCAGATATTTCTGACGCTGTTCTTCCGAGCCGTAGGCATAGATCGGATACATCACCAGGGAGGACTGAACGCTCATCATGGAGCGGTAGCCGGAGTCTACACGTTCGACTTCGCGGGCAACCAGACCGTAGGACACGTAGGAGGCACCGGCGCAGCCGTATTCTTCCGGAACGGTGACGCCCAGCAGGCCAAGCTCGCCCATTTCGTTGAAGATGCTGCGGTCGGTCTTTTCTTCCCGGTAGGCTTCGATCACACGCGGCAGCAGCTTTTCCTGAGCATAGGCCCGGGCGGTTTCCATGATCAGGAGCTCGTCTTCGTTGAGCTGGTCGCGCATCAGGAACGGGTCCTGCCAGTCGAAAGTGCCGCCACCTGCCGGAGAGGACGTGGAAGAAGTCTTGGCGTTCATGGTGGTCTCCCTGAAGAATGCCCGGATTGCCCGGTTTCCGGCACCTCCCACCTGCAATCAGGCTGAGGGGCTGATTGGGTGCTGGATGAGGGCCTGTGTGGTGTTCTGTCTCGTGCGGCAGATATTGAGCGGGAGAGGGCTTGCAAAAAAGCGATTTTCTCTCCCTTATTCATGACAAACTGGAATGAACCAGTCTTTCGTATCCTGGCCCTGTCGAGCAAATTCCGATGAAACGCGCCTTTGTGCCGCCCGCAGATGCCCTGATCGCCTTCGAGTGCGCTGCCCGTCATTCCAGCTTCACCCGGGCGGCCGAAGAGCTGCACCTGACGCAGGGCGCAATTTCCAAGCAGGTCCGGCATCTGGAAGACCGGCTCGGTGTCGAGCTGTTCCGCCGGATCCGCCAGCGGATCGTGCTGACCGATGCAGGCCGGCTTTATCTGCACGATATCCGCGGCGCGCTCGATCAGCTGACCGCCGCAACCCGTCAAGTCATGTCCTATGCGGGCAGCGAGGATGTGCTGAATCTGGCGGTTCTGCCCACTTTCGGGACGCGCTGGCTTGCGCCGAGGCTGGCAGAATTCCAGCGGCGCCACCCGGGCGCTGGCTTAAATCTCAGCGTCCGCCTGCAGCCGTTCGATTTTGATGCGGAACCCTTTGACGGAGCAATCCATCACGGTGACCCGGTCTGGGCAGGGGCGATTGCCGAACCACTGTTTGCCGAAGAGGTGATCCCGGTTGCTTCACGCGCATTCCGGGACCGTCATGGGATCCGGAGCCCGGCCGATCTTGCGAATGTGCCTCGCCTGCAATTGTCCACGCGGCCCCTGGCCTGGCGGCAGTGGTTCGATCTCGCGGGCGTCGAGACCGATGCCGCCTTCCAGGGCGCCCGGTTCGAACAATTCGTCATGATCGCGGAAGCGGCCATTCATCATGCGGGTGCGGCCCTGATGCCGAAGTTCTTCATTCAGGAAGAACTGGCCTCCGGCAGGCTGGTGCGGCTTTTTGATCTCTCGATGAGGCAACAAACTGCCTACTTCTTCGTTTACCCCGAGAACCGCACCATGCGGCCCGTCGTCGCTCACTTCAGAAAGTGGCTGATGGAAGAGGCGCGAGCGGCGCGGGTCGATCGGGAAACCATGTTGCCCAGCTAGTCAGGTTTGGGTGTTCGCAGGAGTAACGCATGCCGGCAAAAACGCATCTTCGGGTCATCCTTCATGGCAAGGCGGCTGGACGGGACGATGTGAGGTCCGCGATCGAGAAACTGAGAAGCAAGGGGCATGAGGTCAGTGTCCGCGTCACCTGGGAAGAAGGAGACGCGATCCGTTATGCCCGCGAAGCTCTTGAAAATGCGGACAGGGACGGCATCGACACACTTGTTGCAGGCGGGGGTGACGGCACCCTCAATCAGGTGGTCGGAGCGGTGTGCTCGCAGGTGAGCGGGGCAGACAGCGTGCCCTTTTCCTTCGGCCTGCTGCCGCTTGGCACCGCCAATGATTTTGCCTGGGGCATTGGCCTCGACCCCAAGAACATCTCCGAATGCCTCTGGATCGCCGCGACAGGAGCAGCGCGCGTGATGGACCTTGGCAAGGTCAATGACCGGATCTTTGTGAATGTCGCGACCGGCGGCTTTGGCACGCGGGTGACGACGGAGACGGATCCGGGTCTCAAGCGCATCCTTGGAGGCGCCGCCTACTTCTTCACCGGGCTCAACCGGTTTTCGGAACTCGCCAATTGCAAGGCCGAGGTGACGGGCGAGAATCTTTCCTGGGAAGGGCAGTTTCTGGCCATTGCCGCGGGCAACGGGCGGCAGGCAGGCGGTGGCGTGCCGCTGTGTCCGGATGCCAAGCTTGACGATGGATTTCTGGACCTGACCATCGTCCCGTCTCCGGCGCCAGACCAGGTGCCGGACCTGATCGGCCACCTGATGGACGGCGGGCTTGAACAGATGCGGCGGTATGGTGCGGTGACGGCGCGTTTGTCTGAATGCCGGATCGAAACCCGGGAGGAGCTGCAGATCAATCTCGACGGCGAGCCGATCCACGGCAGGAGCTTCAGTCTCAAGACCCTGCCGGGTGCGATCAAGTTTCGCCGGCCGTGAGGGATAGCACCTGATCCTTGGAGGTTGAGGACCACACCGCATCGTTTATGTGTTGGCTTCGTTTGGAAAGAGAGATAGGTGTGGCGTTGAATTCCCTGCTATCGCTGTTGCTTCGAGCCTTAAACGAGGGGCTTCAGCGGAGTGCTTCCAACCCGCCTAACGGATAACATGCTCGTTCATATCTCTTCCAATAATGAAGTCCTTTCGATGTTCCGGCAAACCCCGGCGGGAGATGGCGTTTGGGACGGAGTGCGCTTTGTCGCGGAAGATCCGGACCTTCAGGCGGACTGGTTTATTGGGTTCGATGAGACCGCGCGAGACTGCAAAACCAAGGTGCCCCTGGAAAGGCGGATCCTGTTTCTGACGGAACCGCCCACGATCAAGTACTATCCTCGCCACTTTCTGAAGCAGTTCGGGCATCTGGTCTGTTCCGTTGTGCCGTCAACAGCAGAGGGACCTGCGACGATCAGCAGCTGCGGTCTGCCATGGATGTATGGGCTTTATCAGAAGCCTGTTCCTATGCCGTGGCAAAGACTTGTTGCTGGATCTCAGGTTGCCAAAACGGGCGAGATTTCAGTGGTCTGTTCGACCAAGAAGATGAACCTCAACCAGCACCGCCGCTTGCGTTTTCTCGGCATGCTGAAGGAGGCGCTGGGCGACCGGCTGACATTTTTCGGACGCGGGTCCAATCCGATCGAGGACAAGTCCGACGCGATCAATTCCTTCCGCTATCATCTGGTGCTGGAAAACAACCTGATCGACAATGGGTGGACCGAAAAACTGGCCGATCCGATCCTCGGCGGAGCCTTCCCGATTGTCTCTGGTGGTGAAAACCTGGCGGAGTATTTCGACCCTGCAGGATTCCGTCTTATAGATACGCGGAAGCCGCGAGCGGCGGTCGAGGCAGTGCTTAAGATCTTGGATGAAGATCCTTTTCCTAGCGCTCAAGTGGCAATGGCGGATAACAAGCGCCGCCTGATGATGCAGCATCAGTTCTTTCCGATTGCCGTCAATGTCATCCGGACTTTGGAGGCCCAGGAGGCAGTCGCTCCCGTTCAATTGGAAACGCCGGCGGCTTTCCGCACGGCAGCCAAGCCCAAGTGGAAGAAGATTGCCTCCGTCCCGCGTCCGCTCCGGCCCGTTCTGCGGGATCTCTACCTCACGGTGGCGGAAAGAGGCTGACGCTGTTTCGCCGTCAGTGAACGAAATGTCGTGGACCAAACCTGGGAGATGCAAGCCGTGCAGACAGCTGACTTGAAAAATGCGGTTGTCACGCGGCTTCAGGGAGGCCTTGGCAACCTGTTGTTCCAGTATATGGCCGGGCAGTCACTCGCGGATCATCTCAATGTGCCGCATCACTGCGTTGCCGGTGAAGGCATCGGTCATGGCTCGGCCCTCGAATTGGTGGGCATTGAACCAAGCTATGTTTCGGTTCCGGCCTTTATGATCAAGCGGGCAGGAAAAAAGCGCGATCGCTCCTTGACCGATTTTCTGCGGACCGGTCTTGGCCGTTGGCCGCTGATGCCGGTCCGAGAACCGCAATTCCACTATTGGCCCGGATTTTTCGACCTGAAGTCAGGTTGTTTGCTATCCGGCTATTGGCAAAGTCCGAAATATTTCTCCGAACTGAAAACGCCCCCGGCGAGCATCATGGCAATGAATGCTGTCTTGAACCGTATCGAACCATCCGTTGTCTCCGGAATTCGCGAAGGAACAACGGTCTGCATCCATATCCGCCGTGGCGATTATTTGAAGGAGCCTTCTGCGCTTGAAGTTCATGGCTTGATCGAGCCGGACTATTACGAACGCGGGCACCGGATGATGGAAGAGCTGCACGCGCCGGACAGATACCTCGTTTTTTCCGACAGTCCCGATCTGGCGCGGGAGGCTCTGGGACACTTGCCAAAAGTGGTTTTCATGGAGCCGAGACCTCAGGAGCAGGATTTGGCCCTGATGAGCCTTTGCCACCACCACATCATTGCAAACAGTAGCTTCAGCTGGTGGGGCGCGTGGCTCGGGCGGCGCGAGGGGCAGACGGTGATTGCGCCGCGCTATTGGTTTTCTCCGCAAACGCTGCGCAAAAAATATGTACTGGATCTCATCCCGGACGATTGGGTCCTGCTTTAACCCAACCGGGTCCACATACTATCGGCCGTCGATCTGGTCGTAGTATCCGCTTTTGACACGGGTCAGTCCGTACCAGTTTCCGACACCTCTGGCGAGGCGCAGGCGTCCTTTGTAGTAGCGGCTTTCGTATTTGGGGAGACCCGCCTTCCAGAGCAGCCAGCTCATGCCCGAGATTGCGCTGCCGGCGACGATCCTGCGCAGGCCCTTCAGTCCGAACTTCATGAATGCGGCAGGAAAACCTCTTCTTTTGCAGTCAATCTGCGCATGGGCTGCTGCGTGGGAGCGGACCATGTTGATCAGCCGCTGGGGCTGGGACCGGGACACCGGCACGCGTTCGCTTACGAGGGCCTTGGGCGCCCAGACGATCTTGTTTCCACTTGCATGCGCCCGCTCGAAGAAATCCAGGTCTTCATATCCATGAAGCAGATCCTCGTCGAACCGCAGCCGGTTGCCATCGTCGGCGATCAGGCTTGCGGCAAAGAGCACGTTGTTGGTGGATGCACGCCGAAGAACGGTCCCCTCGGGATCCAGCGAGGGCGTATCGACCTTCCACCAGACAGGCGGCGGCGCATCGTGAATCTGCACGACGGCACCGTAGGAAACCTGGGCCTGATGTTCGGAAGCTGTCCGAATGTGCTGGGCCAGCCAATCGGGCGACGCAACCTCGTCATCGTCGATTAGGGCAATCCAGCTCCAGCCTCTCGAACGAGCCAGGTCCAGGGCTGCGTTGCGGGCAAATGGGATGCCCCTCTTCGGCTGATGGGCGTAGTGAACGGGTACAGAGCTGGCTTGCGCAATGCTTTCGACGTTGCGCCGTGCACTTTGGGACGTGTCATTGTCGATGACACCGATCTCCAGTTTCCAGTTGATCTCGCATGTCTGGGCAATCAGTGCCGCGAGGCAGTCTTTCAGCATCTCCGGTCTTCCGGCGGTGCACACAAGAATGCCAATGGAGAGAGGAGAGGCCGACATATGGAAGCTTTCGAGAGGTATTTGGAGCGGGTCTATCGCTGATGGACTGTGTTTTCCAGCATTTGATCGTATTGCCGGACGATCCCTTCCAGTTCCAACGCGGAAACGACGTGCTTCCGCCCGGCTTGTGCCAGCTCTTGCCGCCGGTCCGTGTCGGTCATCAATGTCAGCAGCGCTTCGCGAAGCCGCTCCGGAAAGTCTGCAGCCTCCGGGGAGTCCAGCAATAGGGCGCCATCGCCTGCTGCCTCCGGCATGCCGCCCTGGTTGGTCGCAATCGTCGCACAGCCGCAGGCCATGGCTTCCACCATCGCCCGTCCGAAGCCTTCACGTACAATGGAAGGCATGACGGCGATTGCGGCGGCGGACAAATGCGCCTTCACCTCATGGGAAGTAAGGTTTTCAAGGAATTCGATCCGGCTCGTGCTCGCGGCCAAATCCCGCAGGCTCTGCGCGAAAGCGCGCTCCGCGCCGGTTTGAATGCCAAGGACCAGTTTGAGGGTCCATGACTTTGCCTGCGGGTGGTCAAGGAGACCGGTATAGGCCTCCAGAAGCGGCAGCAAACCCTTGTCGGGTCTTGCCCTGCCAACGAATACGATTTCGTTCTTTTTCTCCGCAGGCAGCCATTCCTGAGTGCGCAGGCCGTTGAAAACGACCGTGCAGCGGTTCGACAGCCGTGGAAACTGGCTTAGAAAGCGCTCCCGGATAAAGGCAGAGACGAACACGATCCGGGCAAGAGACTTGAACAGACGTTCTTTTCTCCAGGCAGAAAACCAAGAGCGCTGTTCCTTAAGTAATCCGTGCCGATGCAAGATCACCGGCGTGGGCGCCAATGCTCTGGCAATTCGGGCTGCCGTTTCCGGGTGCTGATGAACGACGACGACGTCCGGTCGGTCGCTCTTGAGGGCGCGTATGTATTCTGCGGTGAGCAGGCGCTGGCCGGAGGCGCTGACGGGCCGGAAGTCTACCCCGGCATAAGGCTGTGCCACGGGAGTGCCAAGTACATAGCTCTGTGTCTTGAACCGGCTGCCGGACAGGAGTTCATGGGCGACGATATCGATGGATGTTGCCCCTTGCGGGGAAAAGTGCATCCCGCGCGGCAGGACGATACCGACTTTCATGGCAGCGGATTTTCCAGTTTGAACCAGGAACAGAGATGCGATCGCGCAGATTACTGCGCTTCCTCATCGTTGTCTCCATCCGGAATGGCGAGGCTGACAGCACCGCCGGCGACCTTCGTCGTCGTCGACACGGTGGTGCCGACAACGGAGGCTGTGGTGCCCACGACTGCACCGCCCACCGAGACCACGGCGCAATTGGCGGTCAGGAGGCAGAGGCAAGCCAGCAGCAGAAAGCGTGTCAGTATCATTTAAGTCCGTCGTGCATCTGTAAGGGGCGTTTTGCCCCTAGAAATCAGGATCTGGACCGGAGGAGGAGGACCTCCGATGTTGCTTTGGACCCTACACGACCGACCACAAGATGGGAACCTGTCCGCATATCCCGGTGCATTTGCCAAAGCTTATGCAGAAACAATTGCCCGGACATGTGGAGCAAAAAGCAGTTTCGGTCCAAAAGCCGTGGTCTCACTGCAACATAGAGACGAAAAAGGTTCATGAATTAAACTTGAATATATAAATCATATTTTTGGACTGGTAGAGACCGGAACAGCCGGGGGGCTGACCGGATTGTTTCTGAAAATCTCTTTCGAACCAGAGTGATAGGTGTCCCAGGCGTCATTTTAATGTGATGAGAGGATGCCTGA
This sequence comes from Roseibium suaedae, assembly GCF_900142725.1. GTDB lineage: Bacteria > Pseudomonadota > Alphaproteobacteria > Rhizobiales > Stappiaceae > Roseibium > Roseibium suaedae. The sequence goes on from NZ_FRBW01000001.1 coordinate 62,577, forward strand.
ATTGGCCACTGTCCCGTTCCCGTTTTCACCTGTGTCATGTGCATTTTCCCGGCAGACTGGTATCCGCCGCAGCCCGCTGGTTCTGGCGCTTCTTTCCAGCTCCGCCCTTCTGTTTCCGGTTCAGGTTCATGCCCAGCAGGCCAATGCTGGGGCGGAAGCTACGGAGCTGACGGAAATCGTTGTGGAAGGTGCCACTGACAGCGCAAGCGGACCGGACAAGTCCATCGTTGCGGGCAGAACGCTTGCCGGCAGCAAGACGGACACGGCCGTGGAGGACATATCTGCGTCGGTTTCCGTTATCACTCAGGCCGAGATGGAGCGACGGGGAACGCAAAATCTGGATGAGGTTCTGGCTTACACGTCCAGCGTTTCTGCCGATGAATATGGCTCTGATGACCGCTACGACTGGGTGCGCATCCGTGGCTTCTATCAGACCAGCACCGGCTCCTATCTTGATGGTCTGCCCATGCGGATTTCCGGATTTACGGGCAGCAGGGTCGAGCCCTATGGACTGCAGCGGGTGGAAGTTCTCAAGGGGTCGACGTCAACGCTCTTCGGTCTCAATGCGCCGGGAGGCCTCATAAACTCCATCTCCAAACGGCCGCAGGCGGTGAAGCATGGTGAGGTCTACACTACGCTGGGTGACGAGCATGTGGAGTTCGGGACGGATTTTGGCGGGCCGATTGATGACCAGGGGATCTGGTCCTATCGGATCACATCCAAATGGCAGGATGGGAACAACGGTGCGGACCATACCGAAGACGACCGCTTCTATATTGCCCCGGCTTTGACCTGGGCGCCGACGGATGCGACCTCTCTGACCCTTTTGCCGAGCTACAACAAGCGGGACGGCAATACTGCGCATGGCATTCCCTATGGATCGGGGATTGATCCGAAGACCTATCTTGGCGAGCCCGAGTTCGAGGCGATGGATACGATCGAGAAGAACATCGGCTATGCCTTTAGCCATGACTTCGGCAATGGGCTGCAGTTCCGTCAGAACGCCCGCTACACCGATCTCGATCTGACCTATGAGTCTGTGTATGGAGCCACGGCCGATCCGTCGGTCTCCCGCAGTGCCTGGGCGGTCTATGGCAACTCCCGCCGTTTCGTGATCGACAACCAGCTGCAATATGACGTCAGCTTTGGCCGGTTCGACAGCCGCTCGCTTGCCGGTATGGATTTCAGCTACAATGATACGGACGAGCATCGCGTCTTTGGCTCGGCGTCCGGCATCAACATCTACAATCCGGTTTACTGCGGTTTGTCCTGTCTCACGCTGCCGGCGGGATACGACTGGAACCAGCAGGAAACGGCACGCGGTTTCTATCTCCAGGAAGAGCTGACCTTTGACGACCGCTGGATCCTGACCCTTGGCGGCCGTTTCGACAGTGTGACAACAGAGTCCGCCTTCCCGGATTCAGGCCTGTCCTACAAGGCTGATGATGAAGCCTTCACCAAGCGCATCGGCCTGACCTACAAGGTGACTGATGGCCTTTCGGTCTATGGCAACTACTCGGAATCCTTCCAGCCGATTTCTGCGGACAGGACGTCGCTGGTTGGAACACCCAAGCCGCAGGAGGGCACCCAGTACGAGGTCGGGCTGAAATACCGTCCGGCCAACTATGATGCCCTTTTCACGCTGGCCCTGTTCGATCTGACCCAGACGAACGTGCCCTACAACATCAGCACCACCACCCAGAGCCAGATCGGGGAGACGAACGTCAAGGGAGTGGAGCTGGAAGGCAAGTTCGCACTCACCGACCAGTTCAACCTGACCGTTGCCTATTCCTATTGGGATGCGGAGATTGTCGAGGATGGCATCACAGGCAATCAGGGCAACAAGCCTCAGCTCATTCCTCAGCAGATGGCCTCGATCTGGGCTGACTACACCCTGCCGGGCGAAGGGATCTTCGGCGACCTGACGCTTGGGCTTGGCGTGCGGTATACGGGCGCAAGTTTTGCGGACAACGAGAACACCCTCAAGATCAAGCCGCATACGCTGGTTGATGCCGCCGTGAACTATCAGATCCGGGACAATGTTGCGCTTGCGGTGAATGCCACCAACCTGTTCGACACGGAGTACCTCTCCTATGTCAGCATCTACGACAACACGGCCTTCTATGGAGATGGCCGGGCTGTCCGGGCAACGTTGAAATACACCTGGTAATCCGGGATCGTTTTCCTCAGCCTCCCGGGCCAACCGGGAGGCTGAGCTGATTTAAGGGGACGCTGAGCGGTCAGGTCCAGTAGGCGGCGGCTACGAAAGCGGTCTTGGGCAGGCCTTGCTTCAGGAGTTGGGCCCGAGCGGCCTGGGCGGTGTCCTTGTGTCCGGCAACCCAGACAAAGCCCCCCTCCGGAAGACTGCAGTCCGAAAGGGCATCAAGCAGGCTTTCGACGCGGTTCACACGCGGATCATCGGCGTAGGGGCCGAGGTCCTGTGCGCAGACGGTGACAAAGGCACGGACTTCGCCTTTCGCCAGAGCAAGCATTCGCAGGATGGCTGGCCAGGAGGTTTCATCGCCAAAGAGCAGCAGGGGCGATCCCTCCGGGCACATGCCGCCGCCAGGGCCCATGATCCCGACCGTTTCCCCAATCGGGTTTCCCCTGAAATAGTCGCAGGTTGGGCTGCCCTCATGGTTGAAGACATCGAAATCCAGCCATCCGTCGCCCGTTTCAATGACCGTATAGACCGGCTTGTGAATCTTGTCGTCGCCTTCAGGCCAAAGGGTGCGGCCGGAGGCGGAGATCGTTGGCCACTTCGGCTCACGGTCATGCGGCGGAATCAGCAGCCGGAAATGCAGTCCGCCTTCGTTAAACCGGGAAGCTTCGGGATGGCTGACGCGCACCCTCAGATATCCGGGAGAGCGTTCGATCACGGAGGAGACTGTCATCAGGGACAAGCCGGGAGCAAGCGCGCCTTCGGCAACGTTCGACCAGTTCACCCGGAGCCCGAGTTCTTCCTGCATCGTGGAAACCGTGTCCTGCAGCACTTGCAGGAGCCTCTGGTCCTGGCCTGCCAGAGAGATCAGGGCATCTTCGCCGCGTGCATCCAGGGTCAGCCTGGTTTCCCAGATCGTGGTGCTCAAACGGCCGGCGCTATCTTCCAGCGGAATGTTCCGTTCCGAGGTGAGCTGACGGAGGGCCGAGAAGGCTGCCTTCGCGCCTTTCGGGATGTGGCCTTCGGTCGTGTGGATCTCCGGTGAACTCATGGCTGTCCTCATCCGTCTCAGTGATGACGTCAGATGACATTCATGAGTTTTATAGTCAAGTATAAGCAGCGCGGCAGAATGAAGCCCCTTAACACGCAAGGGCCCGGCTTTCGCGCAAGTCTGCGGGAAAACCGGGCCCAAGCATTTTTACCGCAGCACGTCCGCTGTCAGTGGTCCAGCACGTTGAAGGTTACCATGTGAACCGCGGAGGTCTGGCGGGCAGGCTGGCTATGAGACGTCGTCTTTGCAGCCGAGGCAGCCTGGGCCTTGTTCTTTTCGAACAGCTTCACCGCCAGGCCTCGCGAGGGTGGCTGGCGGGACGCACGCACCACGCTTCGCGCTTCATGTGCGCTCAGGCGCTGATCCCGAAGCCCGCCTTCCCGGCAGTTCAGCACCAGGGTCTCATCGTTGGCTGGGGTGTCGAAGATCAGGGCGCCGACAGACTTGTCCGGGATGAGGCGTGGTTCTCCCGGCTGCAGGAATGGATCGCCGATCATCTCATCCGGGATCACCTCGACATTGCCATCTGCCTCCACATAGAAGATCTGCAGCTCACAGGCATTGTTGGCGGTGACGCTGAAGGTGAGTTCCTCGCCGACAGCGACATCCGTCCGGTCGATATGAACCCGGAGCTTCAAGGCGCTCTGCGGATCACCGGCAGGCTTGTAGCCGTCGTCCCGGTAGCTTGCGTCCTTGTAGCTGGGCGGAAGCGCGTTGGCGTGGCTTGCAGAACCTGCGTGGTGATCCATCGGATCGAGGTTCAGCACGGGTTTAATCAGGCGGGAGAACTGTTCCTCCATCTCGAACCGGGGGACGCGGACACCGGCCTGCAACTGGTTGATCCAGTCAATGGCAAGGCCGCGGGCCATGGGGTCCTGAACGCGCTGGATGGCCTGCTGGAACTCGTCGAGCGTCATTTCGAACTCGGCTGCCAGCATTTCCGCATCCATGTCGGCTTCATAGAAGTCGGCAAACCAGGTCATCACCTCTTCCTTGCCCGGACCGCTGCGGCTTCTGATCGTGCCGTCTGGCGCGGTTTCAACCGCATCGATCTTTGTCAAGGCATCGATGAAGAAGGCCCGGTCCTTCGCATAAAGGGCATCCAGCTCCTTCTGCTCGACATACATGCGCAGCAGCGTGTCGCGCTGGTCCAGGCTGAACAGGGCAGAGGTTTCCAGATGGCTGCGCAGCTGGTCGCGCTTGGCGATGATGCCGTCATAGTGGCAGCTCATGCAGGAGCGGCCATTGATGATGTCGATCCCCTTGCCGATCGGGCGCTGGCGGAAGGACACGATGGAGGTCGGTCCTCGGTCCAGACGGTCCCCGGCGGCGGTGGACAGGTAATAGCCCTGCATGCCGTTGGGCAGGGTGAACAGCATTTCGCCGCCATCATGCTCGAAGGGCTCCAGTCCGTCGTGCAGGGGAGATACAGCGTCGGGGCCGTGGGGATGCAGCTTCAGGCTCTGCACACCGCGGCTACCGGCGAAGTCATAGGACTTCCAGTAGTAGCCGCCGCCGGGCAGGTCGTGCCGTTCCAGCATCCGGTTGTGATCGGAAACGCCGGATGATCCTTCCAGGAAAGCGGCGCGGGCGACATCCAGCCGTTCGATGTTCCGGTTGACGTCCACACCCATGGCCTGTTCGAGATCCTCAATGTTCTCGGGCAGGCTCAGGAGCATGTGATACATCTCCGGACGGCTGGCATTGGCCATGAACCAGTCGGCACGCATGATCGGCAGATCGGCGCGGGTGCCGTTGGCAAGAGCCTCGAGCGAGGGATCGTTCCCCGGCGCATAGCCGTAGGGGTAGGTTGCCGAAAGGGTCTGCCAGCGCTCCGGATCCCACTTCAGGTCGCGGATGTCGACCCGGACCAGCAGATTGTCGCTGCCGTCAACGACGGTCGGCATGACGAGGCGCGGGCCCTGGGACACGGAGTTGATCAGCTTGCGGAACCCGGCCTGGAACAGATCCAGCCGCCGGGCGAAGGCGTCTTCCTCCTCGCAGGGGTTCACGCCATTGTAGAGATTCATGAAGCTATAGTAGCGGGTGAAGGGGCGGTCGCGCTCATCCACCTCGGCGAGATCGCGCAGGGCGAGCTCGGCTTCCTTGCGCCAGTGGCGCATCGGGCGCGAGCGGGCGGGCGGCGCAGGTTCGGCAGCAACCGCCGTGCTGTTGAGATTATCGATCCATGCGCCCAGAGCCTCCAGTTCGGCATCGGAAGGGCTGTTGCCATAGGGCATGCGGCCACTGGAAACGCTGGTATAGAGCAGGGACTTGGACCGGTCGCCAGGCGTAACGAACGCTGGATTGCGGGCAATCGAGGCAAGTTCGCCTGCAGGGAAGCTGCCCTGGGCGCTTTCTCCCAGACCATGACAGTTGCGGCAGTAGCGGCCCACGAATTCATCTGCCTGGAGCGCCAGATTGTCCGTGGGCACTGCGGTCGTGTCGCCGGTGGCGCGGCAGCTTGCCTCGCTACTCATCTCCACCTTTTCGACCTTCTGTTCCCGTCCGGTCAGATAGGCGAGCATCGCCAGCCGGTCCTCGTCGGTCAGAACCGAGAGACCCTTGGCCAGATTGCGCTTCAACGGCGAGCTGATGCCGCTGCCGGAGAGCTTCATTCCCTTGTCGATGAAGTCGCGGGTGAAGACCTCCGGATGGGCCAGACCGGACATGCGGGCGGTCGAGATGTCCGGAGCCAGTTCGCCGTTGATGGTCTTTTCCCCGGTCAGGCTGAGGTCCTGATCAAGGCCATAGGTGAGTGTGCGCGGGGTGTGGCACTCGCCGCAGGCCCCGACGTTTTCGACCAGATACCGGCCGCGGCTCATCTGCGAGCCATCGCCTGGCTGGAAGGCGGGTGTCTCGAAGTTCTGGCGCTTCCAGAGGGAGACGGTTGTGTCGAGGTTATAGGGGAAGGAAACTTCGTGACGCTCGGAGGGCGTATCGGACTGGGCAAGGGTCTCGATATAGGCCTTGATGTCGAGCACGTCCTCCGGCTTCATCCCGGCATAGGCCGCATAGGGGAAGGTCGGGTAATAATTGCGCCCATCCGGTGCAAGACCATTGATGACGGCATTGAGATATTGGGCATTGGTCCAACCGCCTGTGCCTTGGGAGCTGGCGGTGATGTTGGGCACGAAGAACGTGCCGATATGGCTTTCCAGCTTGCGGCCGCCGGACAGAAGCGAGGTGTCTTCCCCGGACGCATGACAGCCGATGCAGCCAGCCGCATTTGCCAGATAGGCGCCATTCTTGACGTCGCCCTGATAGGTGGCAAAGGCATTGTCGTCAAAAACGTCGGCAGCAATGGCCCCATGGGTGGCAAGGCTGGCCGCCAGAAGCATCAGGCCTCCTGCAGCCTTCACCGGAAAAGCAGCTGTCCGGCCTTTCCAATTCTCTTTGTCTTGCAATGTCACAGCCCGTCTCCTCTTCCCTCGCGAAAGGCCGATTTCGCTTACCGGAATTCGAATTTTTCAAATTTTACTTTGCCGGGGGCATTGCCCGACAGTTTCAGGTCTTTCACGATGGCAAGGCGCATGGCTTCCGGACCGCAGAACCAGAAGTCGGCGCCCTTCGGGGGAACCTGTGATTTTTCAATCAGTTGAGCCGCACCGAGGCGGCCGTTCGTCTTGCTTGCATGGAGCGTGAACGTGAAGTTCGGCAGGCTGGCGCTCAGCCCTTCCAGATAGTCCCGTTGCACGGCTTCGACTTCGGAGCGGACGCTGTGGAACAGGTGCACCTTCTTGTCCGGCGTTGCGCGCAGGGTTTCCACCTGCGCCAGGAAAGGGGTGATCCCGATGCCGCCTGCCAGCCAGACCTGGCTCTGACTGCCTTTGTGAACCTCGAACCGGCCGTAGCCACCTTCCAGATGCAGAATGTCTCCGACCTGCAAGGTATCGCGCAGGCGCCGGGTGAAGTCGCCGAGCGGCTTGATCGCAAAGGAAATCGAGGAAGTGGCCGGATCATGCCGGGCAATGGTGAAGGGGTGAGGCTCGCCAAGACCTGACCGGTCTGACTTCAGGAATGCAAAATGACCGGGCCGCGCCGCGATCGGGCGGCCGACAGCCCGTGCGGTCACCAGCGTCGCGCTGGGCAGAGCGATAATGTCGCTCACCTGATAGCGCTTGCGGGCAATGAAGGGGCGGATCTGGGTCACGATGAAGCTGATCACTCCGATGGCGGCAAAGATGTTCAGGTAGACGGCCAGAAGGGCGGTGCCATCAAACGGCCGCTTGATGAAATTCAGATGCACGGCAATCAGAATGAAGAAGAAGCCGATGAAGCGGTGTGACTGGCGCCACAGATTATACGGAACCTCGATGCGGGTTTTCGGTAGCCGTTTCACCAGGCTGATGCCCGCAAGCACGACAAGGCCATAGAACCCGATCTCTCCCGCGGTTCCTGCCATCTCATTCAGGCCGGAGGTCAGGACCAGGCCCTTGAAGTTCGGCGTCACGATGTAGTGGATCAGGAACAGCACCAGCGCCGCGATGCCAAGCTGGCGGTGGGTGTGGTAGATGCGGTCGAGGCCGCCAAACAGACCTTCAAGATAGCGGGGACGGGTGGCCAGGAACTGATTGAGCGCCATGGCCACGAAGGACATGGAGGCTGCGGCGATCGAGGCCCAGGTTGCAAGGCCGGTGTGGCTTGCTGCCGGAACTGACAGAAAAAACGCCACAAGCACGGCTGCGGCCATCAGAAACTGTCCCAATTTACCCCCTCAAACGTCTTGCCGGCCAATCCTCTGGATGGTCTTACCGGCGCTCCGTCAGTTTTCCAGTCAGTTCGCCAAGGTCGGCCCTGGCCTGGAAAAATCTCAAATGAACCTTTTGCTGTCGCTCTAGTACCTATGTTCCGAATGGAACGCTTCAGGTTCATGCGTCCGCCTGAAATGTTGCGTCAAACTCAAGAACAACTTTTGCTAGAGGCAGTCGTCGCGAAACAATTTGAATTCAATTTCCTTAATCTTTCGAAGAGACTGCCTGAAAAGTCCACTAGAAAAACTCGACTTGTCATGCTCTATTGAAATCAAGAATTTTTCAACCCTCCGGATATTTCATTGCCGATTAATAGTCTCGAATAGAGAGACGGTGATACGTCCCGGACCGATTTTGCAGCTACGTAGGAAACTCGGAAAATGCGGAAAAATGGCATTCTCGTCCGGTTCTCTGCCCGCCTGATCCTGGCAGCAGGGCTCGGACTTGCGGTGAGCACACCCGCAGTGGTCGCGCAGGAACTGAACAGCGACAGCATCGTCCAGCAACTTGCGCCGAAGAAGAAGTTCGCGACCCGTGGCCTGAAGTCTGCGGCCACTGCGCCGGAAATGTCCTCGGATCAGAAAACCTATCTGAAATCGCTTCCGACCCGCGGCCTCAAGGTCGAGATGAAGAAGGAAGTGGCGGTGATCATGGACACCTATGACTTGCCGCAGATCAATATCGAGATCCAGTTCGACTATAATTCCGCCAAGATCAAACCGGGGTCGGTTCCGGATCTGAATGCGCTGGGCACGGCCCTTCTGAGCCACGAACTGTCCGGCGCACGCATCCTGCTCAATGGCCACACAGATGCGGCCGGCAGCCAGCAGTTCAATATGGGGCTGTCCGAAAAGCGGGCCGATGCGGTGCGGGACTATCTGATCTCCAGGTTCGGGATCGAGCCTGACCGGCTGATCGCCATCGGCTTTGGCGAAGAGCGCCTGAAGAACCGGCATGATCCGGAGGCAGCTGAGAACCGAAGGGTTGAAGTGGTCAATCTGAACGGCTGATCTGGAAAAGCGCGGGAGGGCGCGGAGGCGAAATGGTAAGCAGGGTCCTTCTGTGCCTGATGGCGCTGGTTCTTTCGGCAGCCTCGGCATCCGCCATCGAAATCTACCGCAACAGCAAGCCCTATGACGTGGCGGCGTCCCTGCCGTCAGGCTTCTTCTTCCGGGAAGAAGGCGTCGACCGGAAGTTCGATGTCGGTGGTGTTGCGGGCAACCTCCGGCTCATTCAGGACAGCTATTCGGAATGCGAAAGCCTTGTCGACGAGCGGCAGAGAAACTGGGTTAAATACGGCTTCGATCAGGCCTTTGACCGGTATGTCAGCCCGAATGAATGCTCCATCAGCATTCACAACAGCAACAGCCGTGAAAGCGTAAGCTCCTTCTATATCCGCATCGATGCCTGTGCCTGCTATTCCGCCCTGCATTTCCGCTATCTCGAACAGGCACGGCCGGATTTCGAAGCCTATGCGCCGTCGATTGTTTCCAGTGTCCGCACCAACAACCGGGGGGCGGCTGGACCTGCCATTGCCTCGCGAGGGGCTGCGCCAGTTGCACAGACCCCGGCACAGGCTTCCTCCAAATCCCCGGCACAGGCCGCAGAAGTTCGATCCCTGCCGCAACAATTGCCTCAAAGCTCGGCATCGTCCGAAGGCGGAGCCATAGCACGCATCTATCGTGCACTGGACCCGCTGAAATGCTCGGCTATTGGCAAAGAGGAAGTGAAGCGGGGAGAGGATGCAGTCATTCTTCTGTCCGCATGGACGGGCACCAAGGCCAAAGATCTTGCCCGCCGGGCGGGTGGAGCGGACCTGTCACAGATCATTTATGACTCGGACTGGGGCAACAACAAGGGTCCATATCTCCGGTCGCTGGAGCGGATTGTTGCGGCACATGACGGTGCGGTTCAAAGGATCGAAGCCGATGCCCAGACTTATGGCGCTGCCCTTTGCGGCATCATTGCCTTTTCCCTCAAGGACACCCTGAACAATCTCAGCTCTGCCCAGGACGGGTTCAATTCCGTCTTTCATGACTATCTGAAGGCTGCCCAGACGCTGGTCCAGCTCCATAATTGCGGGAGCGGCACCATTGATGGCGCTTTCGGAGGCGGCAGCCGGGCAAACTGGAACACCATGCTGGAAGGCCTGGGCCTTACTCCGGTCAGCGGAGCCTTCACGCCGACGTTGAGTGATCTGGCAAAGGCTGCATCTGTTCCGGTCAATGCGCCGGTCTGTGCTGGCGGCAGCGTTCAGACCGCAGCTCCCGGCGGAGATCAGATCCTGCCGTTCCTGTTCCCGACCGATGATGCCTACACGTCCGGTGGCTGGCTCGCAAAGCGGACGCCTGCCCTTCGCCAAAAGCTGGAGTCCCTGGGGCGGGAAGGGCGCTGGTCCGCCTTTCAGCAGATGCTGGTCCGTCGTCTCGTCTATGAAGGCTATGAGCCGAAAAGCGATGTGGCCGCGACATTGCTCGCCAATATCTTCGAGGATGGCATCGGGGTGACACCTGATCTGCAGGCGGCCCGGTTCTGGCGCGGCAAGGCCTCGGAGAAACCGAGCAGCTTCGAGCGCTATCTGGTGGCTGTGCGCACCGGTGAGGGGCTGGAAGCCGTGACCCGGAGCCTGTCCGGCTGGCAATCAGATTACGAGAGTAACTTTCAAACACCGATCGTCAGCGGCCCCATGCTCTACATTTCCGCGCTCGAGTTGTCGCTGGACAACCGGCTGGAGCTTGCGCGTCTTGGTCATATTGTCATGAAAAGCTCCCGGATGCTGGAGCTTGTCCTTCTGGAAGGCAGCAAGGAGCTGCAATATTCCCTGGCCGAACGGCTTCTGGATGGGGCAAGCATTCTTGGCAAGGGAACGTCTCAGGCCGTGGCCTTGTTGCGCCGGTCTGCGGAACAGGGGGCGCCTTACGCGGCCTCGCATCTCGCCTTCATGATGACTTACGGCAATGGAGCAGCGGCCAATCGCGAGGAAATCGGACGCCTTTTGCAGTTTGCCGTTGGCAAGGGAGATCCCTTTGCGGCCTATCAGCTGGCGCGGCTGGCAGAGCGGGAAAATCCCTCCGACATTCAGCAGGCGGTCAAATGGTATGACAAGCTGATTGCCTTGAATGGCAAGGATGGCCGGTCCGTTGCCGGTATCAGCCTCATCGTCAACCGCATCATGTCCGGCAGTCTTGCTCTCTCTAATCCTTCAACTCAACAGGGCATTGAAAAGCTGGCCCAGGAGGATGTGTTCTTCGCCCAGGAAATGGCCCGCATGTATCTTTGCGCGGAATGCGGTGGTTCGCTTGACTTTGCCGAGGGCGCAAAGTGGCTCCGGGTCATGCGCGATGGGAAGCTGGATTATGCGAATGTGGTGCTCTACCGGCTTCTGACCCAGCATCCGGAGCTGGCCAAGTCCAAGTCTGAGGCGCTGGATGGGCTGGCTAAGCGTGTGCACATCGAAAATGGCGTTCTGGGTTGGGAAACCGACCTTTCCTCCTATGTTGTCTACAAGGCTGAGCTTGCCCGGAACAAGGTGAAAACCGGGGAGCTTCCCGGTTTCATGGCTGAGGTGCTGAACCAGATTTGCGCTGAGCCCAAGAACCCGGAGCACTATTGCGAGGATGGGGCAAAGATCTTGGCCTCGGGAGCGCTGGGCGCCGATCTCGTTGCGGTGGGGCTGGAGCTTCTGGAAAAACGCCAGTCCATCGCCCTCGTGGATGTTCTGGCTGCCTATGGGGATTTTACCGGTGCGGTTGAGCGCGGCCTGAAGGCCGAGCAGGAGGAGCTGCTCGACAGGGCTGCTCTTATCTGGCCAGGTGGTATCCGGGAGGGCAGCCTGTTTCTTGATATCGACCGGCTGCGTTCGCCCACGCTGCGCCGGCTCATTGCCCAGCGGGATCCGGACAATCTGAAGTCTCTGCCCAAGGGCTTTGGCGAATATCTGGCGCTTCTTGCGCGAAATGGGGACACAGGAGCCCGGAACTACCTGAAGCTTCTGTCGGCACCATTGGCGGCACCGGTTCCGGTTCAGACCGACCTTGGCAAGGCGCGGGAGACCTTCGAGACGGTCAAGGCCCGCGGCGGCCTGAACCTGTCCCTGGTGACGGCCGCCCGCATCTATTCCAGTGCACTGGACGGTGAAGGCAACAGGACGCAGGCGCTTGAACTTGAACTGACGGCCCTTGCCGCCGAGCGCCAGCTGGATCAGGTGATTGGTTTTGGCTCCGGCGCCCTTCAGGCGAGCCTCACCACCGTTTGCCACATGTCCAAGGCCAGTGAGCGGATCTTTGCCTTCGGGGCGGACGATATCGCCCTGGTGCTTGCCAAGGACGTGATCAACGAGCTGCAGCGCGTGCGCAGGGACCTCAGTGCCATACCTGAACGGCTGCAAGGCTGCTTCCGCGATCTGGTCGCCGACAATTACCGCTGGCTAGCCGATCTCCTGGTGCGGCAGGACCGCTTGAGCGAAGCCGAATTCGTTCTTTCCCTTCTCAAGGACTTCGAGGCGTTCCAGTTCTCCGGCCGGGACAGGGCCTTTGAAGGCGATGCCTTCCGGCAGCTGCCCTATTCTGCGGAGGAACAGGAACTGAAGGATGCGCTGGATGCCTTGAGGCTGCCAACCGTCAGCGCCGTGCACCGCCGCGATCAGCTGCTTGCCCGCCAGTCCATGCAAGCACTGACAGCGCGTGAAAAAGCCGAGCTGGATCAGCTGAACCAGCAGCTGGAAGAAGCGGGGGCTGCCTATGACGCGGGCCTGAAGCGGATCCTGGCGGCGGCCAAGGGTTTGAGCGACGCACCGAAGGCCCGCGAGGCGATTGCTGCGGAAGACTCGGTACAGAAGACCATCCTGGCGCCGCTGGATGAAAAGGCCGTGGCCATCCATTATCTGGTGATGCCGGACCGGCTGAACATCCTCGTCACCACCAAGTCCGAACGCAAGAGTGTCACCATTTCCGAGTGGCGCGGCGAGCCCTTCACAGAAGAGCGCCTGAATGCGGCGCTGGCCAATTTCCATGAAGTCATCACCGACGCGCGACTGGACGACAAGCCCCTGAGCCGGGACCTCTATGATCTTCTGGTGAAGCCGGTCGATGCGGATCTTGCGGCTGCCGCGCCCGATCTGGTGCTGGTGTCCCTCGACAAGCGCCTGCGCTATCTGCCTTATCAGGCGCTCTATGATGGCCAGCGCTACCTGATCGAGCGGTTTGCCTTGTCCCTGCTGACCAGCAGCGAAAGCGAGATCACAGGCAAACGCGCGACGGGGATTCCCTTTGCGGCGCTGGGCATGACCCAGGAGACGGAGCTCTTTTCAGCGCTTCCGGGGGTGGCCGTGGAACTGGATGGCATCGTCAAGGGGCAGGATGGTTTCGGCCTGTTCGACGGGCAGATCTACATGGATAAGGCCTTCGACAAGCCTGCGCTGGTGCACTCCCTCAAGATTGGCGAGGCAAGCCCAAGCGATCTGGGCGTGGTCCATATCTCGTCGCATTTCTATCTTGGAGAGAGTGACAAGGATTCGTTCCTGCTGCTCGGCACGGGCGAGCATCTCAGCCTCGCCGAGATCAAGAACGATCCCAAGGACTTCGACTTCAAGCATGTGGAGCTTCTGACGCTGTCCGCCTGCGAGACCGGGCGTGTCCATCCGGACCGGGATGGCCGAGAGATCGAAAGCCTTGCCAAGATCACTGGCGACCGGGGTGCGCAATCCACCATTGCCAGCCTCTGGCAGGTCGCTGATGCGTCAACCGCCATCATGATGCAGCGCTTCTATGAGCTGCGCGAATTCGGCAACATGAGCAAGGCCAGGGCGTTGGCCATCGTCCAGCGGGAGTTCATCACCGGCAAGGTCGGCGACGAGCAGAACCTGGCCACCCGCAGTGTCGTGTTCGAAACCGCCCGCAAATTCGGCGAAGCCGTGCCCGTGGCAGCTGATGGCATGAACCCGGGCTTTGCCCATCCCTATTTCTGGGCTCCCTTTGTCCTGACAGGAAACTGGCGATGAACTGCTCTTCCGCATCTCTGGTCAGGGCCTTGACCGGCCTTGGAGCTCTCGCAGCCATTCTACTGCCCTTGCATGGAGCGCAGGCCCAGGAAGACAAGGACATCATGTCCGCTGCCGGGCAGTGTTTCAGGGCTTCCTACAAGGCCGAGAGAGGCGATGTCAGAGACATCCGGATCTTCTTTGAGCGCTCGGTTTCCAAGGAGCCGGGGCAGGAGATCTATGTCGATCTGAATTATTCCTACTGGGATGTGCCGAATGAAACCTATGGCATGACGGCGAATTGCTCGTCGAATGGCCGGGAGATCATCTGCGGGATCGAATGCGATGGCGGACGCCTGCGGCTGCAACTGGCGGAGGACGGGCGTCTTCTGGCCGAGGCCATAGGCCTTCGAACCGATGCCCATGAGGCTTCCAAGAGCCTGCTTCCCGACTACAACGGTGCCGATGGGCTGGTGCTCAATAATATCTTCGCACTGGAGCGGACGGGACCGGCGGATTCAAGCTGCAACTTTGATCCGCAGACCACCTTTGTCGCGCTGCAGGCCGGCGACCTGTCGCCCCGGGTCGCCATTCTGGAAGCGAAACTGAACCAGCTCGGCCATTTGCTCGAGTTCCCGGACGAGGTCTTCGACGAAGTCACCAGCGCGGCGGTGAAGTCCTTCCAGGTCCAATACCGTCTTCCAGACACGGGCATCGTGGACGAACCTACCGCCCGCGCGATCGAAAGTATCTCCCTGACCAATCTGGGCGGCTGTTGAGCTTGGTGCCGATTTTCGGATGCGAAACGGAAGGCAAGTTTTCTGGCTGGAAATAACTAGAAACGTTTGACCTGGTCACGTGTCGGTTGGTAAACCTTTCTTGGATTTTCTAATTTTTCCTAATGCTTCCATGATATTCTGACTCCTGAGTTTGAATGGAGTTACCTCAGGGGCATCTGAGATTTGTATTGAAATGCGAGTTTTGGACGAGCTCGCCAGCATGACGGCTATGTTGAATGAAGTCTAAGAATTCACCGGTTCACCGCGCTTTCGTGGCACTTCGCCTCGGCTTTGTCGGTGTTGCCATGATCAGCCTAGTAATCAATATCCTGATGTTGACCGGCCCCCTGTTCATGATGCAGGTGTATGACCGTGTCCTGGCGAGCGGCTCAATCCCCACCCTCCTTGTTCTCGGCTCACTTGTTGCGGCTCTCTACTGCTTTTATGGATTGCTCGAGGCAATTCGCGGCCGGATTTTGGCCCGGCTGGCGCAGCGGGTCGATGCGCAGCTGTCCAGATTGGTCTACGGCATTTCCAACGAGCTGCCCGTCACAATCGGGCGCCGTGCAGCTCATGTTCGCCCGGTCGTTGAATTGGATACGATAAGACAGTTTTTGTCGGGGCCAGGTCCCACCGCAATATTCGATCTGCCGTGGCTGCCGTTCTACCTTGTGATTGTTTATCTGTTCCATCCGGTCCTTGGCCTGGTTGCCGCGGGCGGAGGATTGTTGATCTGTCTCCTGATTGCTCTCAACGAGGCTGTCTCAAGACGGCCGGTCGAAGAGGCCGTGAAGTACAATGCCCTGCGGTCTTCCGACGTTGAAGCCGGTCAGAGGAACTCCGAAGTCATCCATGCAATGGGCATGCAGCCGGCTCTTTCATCGAGGTGGGAAGCCGCAAATGTGCTCTTTCAGAGGTCGCAACGTGTGGCATTGGACTGGGCAGGATTCTATGGGAATCTGACGAAAACCCTTCGTTTCGTTCTTCAGTCAGCAATATTGGGAACCGGTGCCTGGCTCGCGATCGAGCACGAGATTTCTGCAGGTGTCATGATTGCAGCTTCCATCATGACTTCCCGGGCATTGTCGCCGATAGAACAAGCTGTCGCAAATTGGCGCGGATTTGTTGCATGCCGGCAATCGGTTTCCCGGCTTACAAAGCTTCTCGAGAGACCGAATCTCGAAAAATCCTACTCACTCCCCTTGCCTTTGCCCAACAAGACCGTGACGGTTGAGGCCTTGTACTGCGGGCCGTTTGGCGAGCCTAATCCAACTCTTCAAGGCATTTCATTTGCGCTGTCCGCCGGTGAGGGGCTTGGGGTTATTGGAAGCTCGGGAGCAGGAAAGACGACGCTTGCGCGTGCACTTGTAGGTGCTCTGGCTCCTTTGAAGGGGGCTGTGCGCTTTGATGGTGCAGAACTGAGCCAGTGGTCAGAGGACCGGAGGGGCGAAATCATCGGCTACTTGCCTCAGGATGTGCAGCTTTTTGACGGTTCAATTGCAGAAAACATTGGCCGTTTCCGGAAAGATGCTGACCCGGTAGAGATTATTGAGGCTGCACAGATCGCGGATATACATGATCTCATCGTGTCCCTGCCTGAGGGCTATGACACGATAATTGGAAGATCGGGCCGTATTCTATCAGCAGGCCAAAGACAGAGAATTGCACTGGCAAGAGCCTTGTTCGGCACGCCTTTTCTTCTGGTTCTGGATGAGCCGAACTCGAATTTGGATTCCGGAGGTGAAGTCGCGCTTACTCAGGCGATCAAGACGATGAAAGACAAAGGAAGCGTCGTCATTGTAATCGCCCACCGGCCAAGCGCGATCGTTGCTGCGGACAAGATCCTGTGCCTTCAGGACGGCCGAATGACAGCCTTCGGTCTGAAGGAAGAAGTCTTGAAAAAAGTACTCGCCCCTGTCCCTGCAAAGCAGGAGGTGATGTGACGATGTCAGCTTCCCATGTGCCAGAAGAGGGGGATACGACGCTACGGGCCAGTTTGCGCAGGCATTTCCTCATCTCTTTTGTTCTGTGTGTTGCCTTGTTCGGAGGAGGTATCGTCTGGGCGTCTACGCAGAATATTTCCGGAGCTGTCGTCGCTTCGGGAAAAGTGGCCGTTGAAAGCAATATCAAGCAAGTTCAGCATCGTGAGGGAGGTATCGTCAAGGAGATCTATGTACAGGATGGCGATGTCGTAGAGGCCGGGAATCTCGTGTTGAAGCTGGATGACACGGTCACAAAAGCCAATCTTGCCGTCGTGAACAAGCAGATCTCTGAGCTGACAGCCCAGGAGGCGAGACTGGCGGCCGAGCGAGACGGCCTGGCCGAGATTTCGTTCTCGAATTCAGTCCGCGGAGGTTCCTCTGTCGCTGAACTGACTGGTGTCCAGCGCCTCCTGTTCGATGCTCGAAGGGCCAGCCTTGCAGGCCGCAAGCAACAATTTGAAGAACAGATACTCCAGTTCGAGAAGCAGATCGAAGGTCTGACAGCTCAGCTTTCGGCGAAGGCGCAGGAGATTGATCTCGTTGCCGTCGAGCTCAACGACCTTGGGGGACTTCTGGACAAGCAGCTGGTGTCAAAGAGCCGAGTGACCGCCTTGAAGAGGGAAAGCGCGCGGCTGCAAGGCGAGTATGGCAGCTTTGTCAGTCAGATTGCGCAGGCCAAGGAGGCAATCAGTGAGAGGCGGATATTGAGCCTGCAGCTCGATGAGGGATTCCGGGCGGAAGTTCTGGAGCAGCTTCAGGAAGTCCGCTCCAGATTGGCGCAATTGGAGGAACAGAAGATTGCGGCAGCCGACATGCTGACAAGGATGGACATCCGTGCGCCTCAGACAGGTTATGTGCACCAGCTCTCGGTTCACACGGTGCATGGGGTCATTGCACCGGGGGAAACGGTAATGCTGATTGTGCCTCAGGCAGATCAATTGATTGTCGAGGCCAAAGTCAGGCCGATCGACATCGATCAACTTGGCTCACGGCAGGTTGCCAGAATTAGATTTCCCGGGTTCGATCACCGGACAACGCCGGAGCTCGAGGGGCAGGTGCTCACGGTTTCCGCCGATACCGCCGAAGACCAGCGCACCGGCGTGAACTTCTATTCCGTCCGGGTTTTGATAGACGCTTCTGAACTGGAAAAGTTGAAGGGAAAAGTCCTGGTCCCGGGGATGCCGGCAGAAGTGTTTCTGACGACACAGGAGCGTTCGGTTCTTTCCTATCTGGCGAAGCCGCTCATGGATCAGGTCGTGCATGCAATGCGGGAACGATAGGGTCGTGAACGTCGTCTACTACGATGGGATTTCATTCTGAATGGAATGAGAAACATTTGGAATTGAATAAATATTGAAATTCACGCAGATGGACCTTAGGATTTTTCAATCTATGGCAAAGGTCACGGAATGTTAGTTATGAAATCTGCAAGCTTACAATGTGTTCTCGTTTCCTGTTGAGGGTATTTGAACTGTGAGACATAATTATGTGTCATCTTTGATTGTTCTTGGTCTTTGCTTGAAGTGTATTCTCATGACTTCTTCGTTCGCATCTGAAATTTCTGCCGGTATTGCAGCCGAACTGACGTCGCAAAGTTTCGATCAGGACAAATTGATAGCAGTGCCGGTCGGCTTCTATTTGAAAAACGATCTAAGGTATTGCCTGCTGCCCGAGACGGATCGGGCCCAGATAAATCGCCGACTTCAAACTGCGCGGTACACAAAAGCGGGGCTGGAGGCATACACCCGGTACTTTTGCCGCTCGAGAGTCTTCATCGAGCAAACAAAGAAAGGGCGGCAGATCGTTGTTGTTGCCAGGAGCGATGCAAATCCCTCTCAGTTCAAGAGGCAAATGTGTGAGAGGTTGCCGGGAGGTACACTGTTTTCACTGGTCAGGTTGAACTGGGAGGTGGTTTTTCCTGCGACCTACGAGGTTGATGGCAAAGCTGTCATGAAAGCTGTCAGGGAGTTTGAGACCCTGGCGGAGATGCAGGCCAAGGGCGTGTCGTGCCTTGATGAAGAGCCTGGAAAATAATTCAATTACCGTAACGATATTTGGTAATTTTCATTTCTGTTTAGAAGGGGTGAGCTGTGGTCAAGAATTCTATTGATTGGGGTACTCAGGTTGCTGCGTCCGGCGGTGTGATCAACGTCTATTTTGCTGAATCAGGCGAAGTTTTTGACGGTCAGACTTCGCAGGGATGGAGCAGCTATGAAATCCAGCAGGCGATGCTTGCCTTTTCCAGCTACTCGAATTTCCTGAATATTACATTCAACAGAGTTTATTCCTCTTCCGAAGCGACTTTCAATCTCGTTGCCACTTCCAGCTCAAGCATTGGTGGCAATCTGGGCTACATGAATCCTCCGGGAACCTCCGGCGCTGGCATTGGGGTTTTTGCGACTGACGGCACCGGATGGAACACATATGGCGGGCTGGAAGTTGGAGGTTATGGCTACATAACCCTGATCCATGAATTCGGACATGGGATGGGCCTTGCTCACCCGCATGATACAGGCGGAAGTTCGTCGATCATGTCGGGCGTAACAGCATCGTTCGGCGACTATGGTGACTTCGATCTGAACCAGGGTGTTTATACTGCCATGTCATACAATGACGGCTGGCAGACGGCTCCCCACGGTGCTTCCCCGAGCTATAGCTATGGCTATGAGGGGACCATGATGGCCCTCGATATCGCTGTGCTCCAAGACAAGTATGGTGCGAATACGACATTTGCGTCGGGAAACAACACCTATGTCCTTCCCGGGAGCAATGGAGTTGGAACCTATTATTCCTCGATTTGGGATACCGGCGGGAACGATGAGATTTCCTACACTGGAAGCCTTGACGTAACTATCGATCTTCGGCCAGCCACTTTGAACTACGAAGTTGGTGGCGGCGGGTTCATTTCCTATGCAAGCGGAATTCATGGCGGTTACACGATCGCTCAAGGTGTGGTGATCGAGTTCGCGACATCGGGTTCAGGAAATGACACTCTTGTCGGGAATGCCGCCAACAACGTTCTGAGAGGCAATGGCGGGAACGACACTCTGACGGGGAACCGCGGTAACGACAAGATCTACGGCGGAACTGGTAGTGACGTCGCTGTCTATAACTATAATTCTTCCGAATATACGATAACGCATAACGATGATGGCTCGATTACCATCGCACATACCGGGGGCACTCGTCTTGATGGTGTAGATACCCTTTATGATGTCGAGGCTGCTCAATTTGCGGACGAACGCATTGTCCTCGATAAGCTGACAGGTCCGTTGGATGTGGTCTTCCTTCAGGACTTGACCGGGTCTTTCGATGACGATCTTCCATATATGCAGAATTCTGTCGATGACATTGCTGAATCCATTGAGCTGAGCTTTTCGGGGTCACGATTTGCGGTCACGTCATTCAAGGATATTTATGACGAATATACTTATGCCGTAGAAGCAAATTTCACGACGTCAACAGCAAGCCTGTCGAGTACATATGCTGGTCTTAGTGCTAGCGGGGGTGGTGATAGTGCGGAAGCGCAGCTAACCGCGCTGTTGAGCGCCGCCAACGATACGACGCTTTCTTACAGAGTGGGTGTATCGCGTGTTTTTGTTCTCGCGACAGATGCCTCGTTTCATTCGTACGAAAGTATCGAGACGATCGCGGCTACTTTTGCGGAAAAGGACATCATTCCAATTTTCGCGGTCACGTCCAGTCAAGTCGGGACCTACCAAGGTCTGGTAGATCAAATTGGCGCCGGCATTGTCGTGACCATCCAGTATGACAGCAGCGATTTCGCCGATTCCATTCGATATGGTCTTGCTGAATTGAGCGGTGAAGTCACGGAGCTGGGAACTTCCTCGAATGACATTCTGACGGGGAAAGAAGGGTTTTCCGACTATATTTTCGGGATGGCGGGTGACGATTCAATTCGCGGCCTGGGCGGAAATGACAAGCTCGACGGCGGGTCAGGTGATGATGACCTCTCGGGAGATTCCGGTGATGACACGGTCATCGGAGGATCCGGGAAGGACGTCCTACGCGGCGGGACAGGTTCGGACAAGATCGACGGAAACCAGGGTGATGACACTCTCTATGGTGATGATGTCGGGACAACTTCGGGCTTCGGAAATGACGAGTTGAACGGCGGGGATGGAAACGACATCCTGGTCGGCGATCTGGGAAGCGATAAACTTGACGGCGGTGCAGGGTCTGACTGGGTCTATTATCAGAACTCGACGTCTGCTATCCGCGTTGATCTATCCAGCCGTGCCGCAGCTTCCGGTGGATACGCCCAAGGCGATGTAATCTCCAATATCGAGAATATTCTCGGTACGCGCTTCAGCGATACAATTGCTGGCAACGGATCTGCAAATTTCCTTCGCGGGGGAAATTCCGGCGACACACTTATCGGCAACGCGGGCAATGACACGCTCTGGGGTGAGCAAGGCAATGATATTCTGCGCGGTGATGCCGGTGCGGATATCTTGAACGGCGGGGCTGGTTTCGACTGGGCCTACTATCACCTTTCGGATGCAGCGGTCAGGATCGATCTTGCAGGCGGCGCTGTCCAGCATGGAGGGCATGCCGAAGGAGATACGCTCATCGGGATAGAGAATATCCTCGGGTCGGTGCATGACGACATCATCACGGGGAACACCGGGGCAAATCATCTTCGCGGTCACCTGGGAAATGACAGTCTGATCGGCAACGAGGGAGATGATACGCTTTGGGGAGAAGCTGGGAATGACGTGCTTCGCGGTGATGCCGGGGCTGATGTCCTGGACGGTGGTAGCGGAGATGACTGGGCCTACTATCAGAAGTCAGATGCCGCCGTGGTAGTTGATCTCTCCGATGGCGCAACTGAACAAGGCGGGCATGCGCAAGGGGATACGCTGATCAGCATCGAGAGGGTCCTTGGGTCGACGTTTGGTGACTCGATCACTGGAAATGCAGGTGCAAACTTCCTGAGAGGGTTCGATGGCAACGACAACCTGATTGGCAATGCCGGCGATGATGTGCTTTGGGGCGAAGCCGGGAATGACATTCTGCGAGGCGATGCCGGGGCGGACACTCTTGACGGCGGGGCTGGCAGCGACTGGGCCTATTATCAGAACTCCAATGCCGCAATTAATGTGAATATGGCCGACCGGGCAGCGGAGACCGGGGGGCATGCGCAAGGAGATGTTCTCAGCAATATTGAAAACGTCCTCGGCTCCTTCTTTGCGGATACAATCGCAGGAAATGCGGGAGCGAACTTCCTGCGCGGGTTCAATTCAGGTGACATGCTGATTGGCAACGCGGGTAACGATATCCTCTGGGGTGAGCAAGGAAACGACATTCTGCGAGGTGATGCCGGAGCCGACGTTCTGAATGGAGGAGAGGGCTATGACTGGGCCTATTACCACCTCTCGGATGCCGCGGTTTCCGTTGATCTCACTCAAGGTGCGGTTCAGCATGGCGGCCACGCAGAAGGCGATACGCTGATTGCCATCGAGCATGTGCTTGGATCCGTGCATGACGATTCCATCATAGGGAACTCAGGCGCAAACCATCTTCGTGGTCACCTGGGCAACGACAGTCTCGTCGGCAATGGTGGCGATGACATCTTGTGGGGCGAAGCGGGTGATGACGTCCTGCGCGGAGATGCCGGCAGTGATGTCTTGAATGGCGGCACTGGAAACGATTGGGCTTACTACCAAAAGTCCGACGCTGCGATTATCGTCAATCTCCTGGATGGCCTTTCAGAACATGGTGGTCATGCGGAAGGAGACACGTTGATCGGGATCGAACGCGTGCTCGGTTCCCTTTATGACGATTCCATCACCGGGGATAACAATGCGAACTTCCTCAGAGGGTTCAACGGCAATGACACCCTCGTCGGCAACGGTGGCGACGACATTCTGTGGGGCGAGTTGGGCACAGACACTTTGACCGGTGGAACCGGCAAAGACACTTTCCACTTCATTGCTGACGGAGCAACAGACACGGTCACCGACTTCGAGGACGGTATTGATCTTCTGTCCATCAACTGGGGGGCGACTTCCTTGTCCCAGCTGGCCATTTCTGAAACCGGGGCAGGCAACGTGGACACGCTCATCAGCTTTGGTGGCAATTCCATACTGCTGCAGAACTTTGACCACACGCTACTGACAACGGATGACTTCAGGTTTGTCTGATTGCAGATGGGCGTGAACAAGATACTGGAACAGGGGATGCCAGTTGGCTCAATCCTCTGTTCCAGTCTGCTCAAGAGCTCCCTCACCCCTCCATGAACCGCTGGAGCCTCGGGACCATGAAGTCCAGGAAGGCGCGGAGGCGGTGGGGGAGGTGGGGGCCGCCGAGATAGAGGGCGTGGACGTCTTCCGTGTCACCGGCGACCGCATCTGCCAGCACTTCGACCAGGCGGCCCTGGCGCAGGTCTTCGCGGACATGAAACTCGCCGATATGGGCAAGGCCGATGCCGGCAATCGCCATGCGGCGGAGGGTCTCGCCGTTGTTCGCCAAGAGCGGGCCGGTGACCGCATTGTCCACGACCCGGCTGTTGCTGCCATCGCGCAGGGGCCAGACGGGTGACGCGCGGCGGAAATTCACGCTCAGGCAGGCGTGGGCCGTCAGATCTTCGATCACCTGCGGCGTGCCCCTTCGGGCGAGATAATCCGGAGAGGCGACGATCTTGCGCTGTGCAGTGCCGAGCTTGCGAGCCATCAGGCTGGAGTTGGACAGGGTACCGACCCGGAAGGCCACATCCGTCCGGTCAAGATAGAGGTCCACCACTTCGTCCGAGATCGACAGATCCACGGTGATGCCCGGAAAGGCCTGCCAGAAGGCGGGCAACAGCGGCTCCACCGCGACAATGCCGAAGCCGACCGAGGCGGTGACCCGGACCGTACCGGTGATACGGGCCGCCCCTTCGCTCAGGTCCCGCTCAATCGCGTCAAGTTCGGCCAGGAGCGCTTGGCTGCGCTCGTAATAGGTCCGGCCCTCGCCGGTCAGTGCCAGATGCCGGGTCGAGCGCTTGAGCAGTTGCACGCCCATGCGCGCCTCGATGCGTCCGATCAGCTTCGAAACGCTTGAGGGTGTCATCAGCAATTGCCGTGCGGCCTTCGAGAAACTGCCGGTTTCCACGACCCGCACGAAGACCTGCATTTCGCCAGCTCTGTTGTCCATCTTATCGTTGATACATGAAACAGTTTCACAAATGAAGTGCCCTGCCGCTGGATTATCAAGGCAGCCAGCAGGCTTTATCTGTTGGTCTGTGAAAGCGCGCTGAATAATCCCTGGCGTGTTCCCCTGCGGCGCCTTCCAGCCTGTTGCCGCTTTGCTGAAACCCTTAATTCCCGCAGGCGCTCCGGTGCATCTTCCCGTGCACTGGCGAGTGCTTGATCACCTGACTTCTTGCACCGGCTTTCCGGTTCCCTCCCGGACCGCTCAAGCCGGGGACCTGTCCGTCTTGCCTGCCTGAGCAGGACGGCCGGGCATGGCCCTTCGAAAAGGAAATCCTGCATGGACGCCCGCAGTACGCTCAACTGGCCGCTTCTGGCCCTTGCCATCGGTGCCTTCGGCATCGGGGTGACCGAGTTTTCACCCATGGGCATGTTGCCCGTCATTGCCGACGGGGTTGGCGTTTCCATTCCCTCCGCAGGTCTGCTGGTCAGCGCCTATGCGCTTGGGGTGATGATCGGTGCGCCGGTGATGACGCTATTGTTCTCCCGCTTCGGCAAGCGCACCTCGCTGATGGCCCTGATGGCGATCTTCACCCTGGGCAATATCCTGTCTGCCCTGTCGCCGGACTACTGGACGCTGCTTGCCTCCCGGGTGATCACCAGTCTTAACCATGGGGCCTTCTTCGGCCTCGGCGCCATCGTGGCGGCCAGCGTCGTTGCGCCGGAAAAGCGCGCCAGCGCAGTGGCAACCGTGTTCATGGGGCTGACGATCGCCAATGTTGGCGGCGTGCCAGTGGCAACCTGGGTCGGCCAGCAGATCGGCTGGCGGGAAGCCTTCGCCGGAACGGCGGTTCTGGGGCTCGTCACCATCGCGGCGCTGGCTCTGGCGTTGCCTCGTGGCACGAGCGGCACCCGCCCGCATGTGGGCCGCGAGCTGAAGGTCCTGACACGCACGCCGGTTCTGGTTGCATTGCTCACCACCGTCATGGGCTCCAGCGCCATGTTCGCGCTCTACACCTATATCGCGCCGGTGCTGGAAACCCTGGCGGGTGCTTCCAATGAAGGGGTGACCCTGGCGCTGATCGCGGTCGGGCTGGGCTTTACCGCCGGCAACTGGCTGGGCGGCAAGGTGGCCGACTGGTCGCTGGACGGCGCTGCGGCGATCTTTCTTGCGGCCTTGAGCGTGATCATGCTGGTCTCGCCGCTGTTCTTTGGCTCCACCGTCTCCAGCATCGCCATTCTGTTTGTCTGGGGCGCGGCCGCCTTCGCCATCGTGCCGCCGGTGCAGATCCGGGTCATGCAGGCGGCTTCCGACGCGCCAGGCCTCGCCTCCTCCATCAACATCGGCGCCTTCAACCTGGGCAATGCCATCGGCGCAGCTCTTGGCGGCGCG
Organism: Roseibium suaedae; assembly: GCF_900142725.1. Taxonomy (GTDB): domain Bacteria; phylum Pseudomonadota; class Alphaproteobacteria; order Rhizobiales; family Stappiaceae; genus Roseibium; species Roseibium suaedae. The sequence continues at coordinate 87,828 of NZ_FRBW01000001.1, forward strand.
GTGATCAGCGCCGGTCTGGGCTATGCGGCGGTTCCGGTCGCCGGGGCCATCATGGCCGCAGCTGGCCTCGGCCTCGTGTGGCTCGGCCGCAAGGGCAGCTTCCAGCAACCGGTTGCCTGTGAGGCGTAAGGCGGCAGACGTGAGTGAGGCATGAGATCCGTTACTGCAGCGGATCTCATGAGCCCTCTGCGAACGAGTAGGCCCCGGGTCTCGCGTTGCGCTGCGTCCGGGTTTACATCAGAGACTTGCCCCAACGGTCACCCCGGGCGCAGGCGAAGCCGGAGACCCGGGGCCCACTCATTGCCAGAGCGAAAGGAACCTCTCTCCATTGTCATATGATGAATTCCCTTTCCTCGCGACAGGTTCAAGCGCTATGATGTGCTGCGCCGCGTCGAATACGCGGCTCAGGGGAGAAGCAGAAAGAAATGGCACGCAGACCACGTCTGGCGCAGGCGGTAATTGATGAACTGAAGCGGCAGATCGAATGCGGCAGTCTTTCCGCAGGGGCGCAATTGCCGACGGAGCCCAAGCTGGAAGAGCAGTTTGCCGTCAGCCGCACGGTGGTGCGCGAGGCGATTGCCGAGCTGCGGGCCGCAGGTCTCGTCACGCCGATCCAGGGCAAGGGCATGTTCGTGGTCGATGCGCCGGTGTTTTCCGCCGCCGGACTGACCCCGGTCGAAGTCAGCAGCATTCCGCAGACCCTTGAAATGATTGAATTCCGGATCGCGATCGAGACGGAGGCCGCAGCCGTTGCCGCCTACCGGCGGTCGGCCACCCAGGAAGACGCGATCCGTGCTGCCAATGCCCGCATGGCAGAGGCGATTTCGGCCGGAGAACCAGCGGTGGAGGCGGATTTTGCCTTTCACATGGCCGTGGCAGAGGCCACCAGCAACCGGTTCTTCCCCGAGGCCCTGTCCCGCTTCGGCCCTGGCTCGATCCCCCGCGGCCAGTTTCCCAACCTGCCGAGTGCCCAGGATGTTCAGTACTTGCGCAATGTGCTGAGCGAGCACGAGCAGATCCTGGATGCAATCGCCGACCAGAACCCGGAGGCGGCCCGCGCCGCCATGCGGGCGCATCTCATGGCCAGCCAGAAACGCTACCGGCTTCTTGCTCGCTAAAGGCGGGGAAGCTTCGAAGGACCATCCCCTTCCATCCACCGTCACCCCGGGCGCAGCGAAGCGGAGACCCGGGGCCCACTCATTTGCAGAGAGTTGCAGGAAGCCCGCAAACGGCTTCCTGGTGCCGCAACCAAGACTGAGTGTGGACAGAACCGCAGCGCGCGAAAAAAGGGCTTCGTCCCTGGAGGGTCTGCGAGTAGGCCCCGGGTCTCGCTTTGCTCGCCCGGGGTGACATCTGAAGCTTGCCTCCACAGGTCACCCCGGCCAGGCACTGCAGAGGTTCGGGGGACAGCAATGTCCCCTCACGCCACCCCTTTGCGCAGAAGGTCGCGGTAGCGGGCGAGGCTGCCTTCCAGATGGGCTTTCATCGCCGCTTCCGCCTGTTCCGGGTTGCCGTCGATGATGGCATCCGCAATGCGGGTGTGTTCGGCGACGATATCCGGGTTCGGGCGGTATTTGCGCGGCGGGCCATTGCGCCGTTCCAGCTCCACACGCGGCACGATGCCGGAGCGGATCAGCGCCAGAAGCTCGGGAAACCGCTTGTTTTGGGTGGCTTGCGCGATGGCATAGTGAAAGGCGAAATCCGCCTCCCGGGTGCTTTCTCCGGCTGCAAAGGCCGCGGCCATCGCCTCGTTGGCCTTCAGGATTGCATCGATCTGCTGGGGCGAGCGGCGGGCGGCGGCAAGGCTTGCGGCCCTGGTCTCGAAAGCGGAGCGCAGCTCGAACAATTCGATCACTGCAGACAGCCGGTCCATGTCCAGATCGGCGAAGGGCTGGGTCAATCGGGCCTTGGCCGGGTCGAGCGCAAAGACACCTGATCCCTTTCTGGCCTCCACCAGGCCCTCGGACCGCAGCAGGGAAATGGCCTCGCGCACCACCGTGCGGCTGACGGAATGGGTGCGGGTCAGTTCGGATTCGCTCGGCAAACGGTCGCCAGGGCGGAAGCGCCCGGCGTTGATCTCGCTTCGGAGGCTGTCGGCAATCATCACCGCCCGGGTGCGGGCCGGGCTGCCTTCAAGGGAAGACTCAACGGAAGCATTCAAACCGGCCACCTCTCCAATCGCGCGTTTCTGTAAGACAGATACCCCACCGTATCCCAAGTTGGAAGCATCAGATACGCCAACCTGTCCGGATGCCGCGCAGGCAAGGCCCGTTTTGTGCGGAAAACCTGTTGACCACTTCCGGTAATGTGAAATACATTTCTGTTATACAGATTTTCAAGGTCTCCATCAGAAGACCGGGGGAGGAGAAACCACCGTGATCATCACCGACGTGTCCGTCCGCGTTTTCAGGCACAAAACCCGCCGGCATTCCGACAGCGCCGGTCATGCGCATCCGGGCCCCGAGCACGAGGTGAAGCAGGCCATGCTGACCATCCGCACGGAGGATGGGGTCGAGGGTCACAGTTTCTGCCCGCCGGAAGTGGTCCGCCCTCATGTGATCGACAAGTTCGTGAAGAAGGTTCTCATCGGCCAGGACCACCGGGACCGGGAGCGTCTGTGGCAGGATCTGGCCCACTGGCAGCGCGGCTCCGCCGCCCAGCTCACTGACCGTACCCTCGCGGTGGTGGACTGCGCCCTGTGGGATCTGGCAGGCCGCACCCTTAATCAGCCTGTCTACAAGCTGATCGGCGCCTACCGGGACAAGGTTCTCGCCTATGGTTCGATTATGTGCGGCGATGAGGTCGAGGGCGGTCTGGCGACCCCGGAGGATTACGGCCGTTTTGCCGAAACGCTGGTCAAGCGCGGCTACAAGGGCATCAAGCTGCACACCTGGATGCCGCCGGTTAGCTGGGCGCCGGATGTGAAGATGGACCTGAAGGCCTGCGCCGCCGTGCGCGAGGCGGTCGGCCCGGATATCCGGTTGATGATCGACGCCTTCCACTGGTATTCCCGCGTCGACGCCTTGGCCCTGGGCCGGGGCCTGGAAAAGCTGGACTTCGACTGGATCGAGGAGCCGCTGGACGAGCAGTCCATGTCTTCCTACCAGTGGCTGGCGGCAAACCTCGACATTCCGGTCATCGGGCCGGAAAGCGCGGCGGGCAAGCATTGGCACCGGGCCGAATGGGTGAAGGCGGGCGCTTGCGACATCCTGCGCACGGGCGTCAACGATGTGGGCGGCATTACCCCGGCCCTCAAGACCATGCGCATGGCAGAAAGCTTCGGCATGGATTGCGAGGTCCACGGCAACACGGCCATGAACCTGCAGGTGGTGGCAGCGGCCAAGAACTGCCGCTGGTACGAGCGCGGCCTGCTGCACCCGTTCCTCGAATATGACGATGGCTTCGACTACCTGAACAGCCTGTCCGATCCGATGGATGAACAGGGCTTTGTCCACGTGCCCAACCGTCCCGGTCTTGGTGAGGACATCAATTTCGAGCACATCGAGAACAACCGCGAAAGCTGAGTTTGCCGGCTGGCGCGGGTGAGGAGACCCAAACGCCAGCCGGCCAAAGGCGGCAAGGCCGGTGAGATCCGGCATTGGTCCGCAAAACCCCTTGGGAGGAACCATGAAACATCTATTTGCATCCGCAGCGCTTGGCGCGCTGCTTCTTGCCGCTGCCCCCGGTCTCAAGTCTGCGTCCTTCGCGGAAACTCCGGCAGATCAGCTGGTTGTCGCCTTCAACATGACCAACGTGCTGACCATGGATCCGGCTGCGATCACCGGCGGGGAAACCGTCCAGATCCTTAACAACGTCTATGACGCGCTGGTCTCGCTCAACCCGGAAACCCTGGCGCTGGAGCCGCGCCTTGCCGAGAGCTGGGAGATTGCCCCGGACAACATGTCCGTGACCTTCCACCTGCGCAAGGACGCGAGATTCGCCTCCGGCAATCCGCTGACCGCTGAAGATGTTGCCTTCACCCTGACGCGTCTATTGAAACTCAGCCAGGCCCAGGCCTCCAGCCTGACGAGCCGCGGTTTCAAGGTCGAGGACGCGGACAAATATTTCGTTGCCAAGGACGCCCATACCTTCGTGCTGAACCTGGCCAACCCGGACGATCCCAAGCTCCTGATGATGGTGCTGGCGGAAGCGGGCCGCGGCTCCATCCTCGACAGCAAGCTGGTCAAGGAGAACGAGAAGGATGGCGACCTTGGCCAGGCCTTCCTGACCAACAATTCTGCAGGTTCGGGCGCCTATGCGCTGACCAACTGGCGGGCGAACGAATATGTCATCCTGACCCGCAACGACAATTTCTGGGGCAAGGCGCCGGAAATGAAGCGCGTCCTGATGCGCCATCTGCCGGAGTCCCAGACCCAGCGTCTGGGCCTTGAAAAGGGCGATATCGACGTCGGCTTCTCCCTGGCGGCCGCGGACCTGCGCGCACTGGAAGAGAACAAGGATCTGAAGGTGGAATCCGTGCCGAGCGCCGGCTTCTACTATCTCGCCGTGTCCATGAAGGACGAGCGCTTCGCCAACAAGAAGGTCCGCGAGGCCCTGCGCTACCTGATCGATTATGACGGCATCAACTCGGCCATCATGCCCTATTTCGGCGTCAAGCATCAGCGGCCGATCAACTCCAACGCCTTTGCCGTCCTGCCGGACACGGATTATGCCTTCGACCCGGAAAAGGCCAAGACGCTGCTGGCGGAAGCGGGCTATCCGAACGGCTTCGAGACAACGCTCCGGGTGATCTCGACCCAGGAATTCCTGGATTCGGCCACCGCCATTCAGGGCACCCTGGCGAAGGCCGGCATCAACGCCAAGATCATCACCGGCAGCGGTGGCCAGATCTATGGCGCCATGCGCGAGCGTGAGTTCGAGCTTCTCGTCGGCCGTGGCGGCGGCGGCCAGCAGCCCCACCCGGACAGCAACCTGCGCGCCATGGTCTACAATCCGGATAATTCCCAGGAAGCCGGGCTGACCAACTATCAGGGCTGGCGCACGTCCTTCTTCGATGAAGACCTGAACAAGATGATCGAAGCCGCGCTCATCGAGCCGGATCAGGCCAAGCAGACCAAGATGTATGAGGACATCCAGCACACGATGGATGACCTGGTGATCTCGATCCAGCCCTTCTCCGAGCGCGTCGTCACCGCCGCCTATCAGGGCAAGGTCCACGGCATCATCGTCGATCCGTGGGTAACCCGCTTCGAAGGTGTTACCAAGGAGCGCTGATCCTCCTCCCTCAGCCTCCCCAAGCGCGCCCCAACAAGGGCGCGCTTTTTTGTTCGGGAGAGACCTATTCTCCCCACATACTTGCCCTACGGAGCACGGCACACTGGGAAAGTCATCGCGCTGCTCTGCAAGTGAGTAGGCCCCGGGTCTTGCGATGCTCGCCCGGGGTGACATCCAAGCTCTCTACGGTCACCCCGGCCAAGCGCAGCGCGTCCGGTTGCCGGATCAGTTTTCCCTATAGCTTCAGGTTGCAGCCGCGGATCAAGGAATGCTTCAAGACGCCTCTCCTAGTTCAGGAGGGCAAATTGGGGGCATGGCGGGGTGTCTGGTGGGCTGGCACGTGTGATCTGCATAAATATTTGCCTTAATTGAGAGTTTTTTCCCTGGGGCATTGAAGTTGAGTTTCAGGGTTTCGCCTCTTTTTGCGCTTGGCAGTCCCCATTTGGGGGATTTAGCGGGCTGAGGGGATAGGATAAGATACCCTTCATTTTGAGGGGAGATGTATCGATGGAAATGATTGCGGTCGGGATTCTGATCATGTGGCTTGGGGTGGCGAGCATGATTGCGCGTCAGTTGGCGAAGAACAGCTATCCGCCTGCGGTCAATGCGATTGCGCTGGCAGGGGCCGGGTTCATCGCAACGGTGACCCTTTTGTTCTTCATGTTCAGACCGATGCTGCCCGCCGGCATTCCGGCGACCTGGATCCTGCAGCCGCTCGCCATTGCCTCTGGCATTGCGGCCCTTGTCGTCGCCCTGGTGAGCTTCCTGCTCATCAAGCAGACACGCCGCCGCAGGGCTGCCGCATAAAGCGGCCTCTCGTGCATTTGCCGGCCATTTTGGTGGCCATTTTGGGGAGAACACCCGTGTTTTCGCATTTCCGTTGTTTCTGTGCTTCCATTCTCGGGAGCCTTCTGGTTCTCGCCGCTCCCCATCCGGGAGCCTTGGCTCAACACATCGATTTTGTGGCAATTGACGCCCTAACCGGCCTGGAACAGATGACCGATGGCGTTGCGATGATGAAGGTGGGAACCTCAAACTCCGACTATGAAATCGAATCCCTGCAATACGCCCGCGCTGGCGCGGGAAAAGCCCTGACCGCGATTGAGGTGGTTCTGGCCAAGAACCCGGACTATGTGGTCAAGGATCCCTTGACCGGCGAGACGGCCAAGGCGGCTGATATCAAGTCCCAGGCCGCCGCTGGTCTGGAAGAGTTGAACGAGATCCTGCGTACGGACTTGAAAAAGCAGCTTGCCGCTCAGGAGAGCAAGAACCTTGGCGAAGCGGATTTCCCGAAGCTGGTTCAGCTGGTTCCGGGCGGGGATCTCAACGCCATCCGGGCAGAGATCGACAGAACCGGCCGGCCGGATGCGCATTACCAGAACCAGACAGCCCTGCTGGAGGCGGCCAAGCGTGGCAAGACCGGTATCATCGACCTGCTGGCCGAAAAGGGCGCGGATTTCGACTGGGTGACCTGGACGTCTTCGCCCTTGAGTGAAGCTGCGAAGAATGGCCATGCTGATGCGGCACGCCGGCTCATCAAGCATGGTGCGGACTTTGACCGCCCGAACGGCAAGAACCTCAATACGCCTCTGATCGATGCCATCCAGAAAGAGCATGAGGATGTGATCCTCGCCCTTGTCGAGGAGGGCGCGGACGTAACCATTGTCGACTGGCGTGGCAGCAGCCCGCTGGACTGGGCCCGCCACAAGAAAATGAACAAGGTCGTCAGGCTGCTGGAGTTTGAACTGAAGGGCAAAAAGACCGGCTACACGGCCTATGAGGTGCTGAAGCCCTTCGGTGCGGCCTCACAGATCCTGCAGCGCAACAACCGGGAACTGGCGGAGATGGAGAAGGCTGTTTCTTCCGTCAACAACGCGCCGGATCCCGGCTGCACCCAGACCCGGAAGCTGGACAAGGACATCAAGGAGATTGCCGGGCGTCTGGAGACCTTCGGTGACAAGGGCGGCGCGGCCCAAGCCGACAGAATTTACAAGGCCTTTGTGAAAGGCGCAAAGCAGGCCTGCCTCAACGGCTAGGGAATAAATCTCGCCGGAACGCCTTGGCTTCCACGGCCTTCCGGCAATTCCCCATCGTCTTCCGAATTCTGACTTCGCGGCGGTCTGCACACTGGAAAAGCCATCGCGCTGCTCTGGAAATGAGTGGGCCCCGGATCTTCGCTGCGCTACGTCCAGGGTGACGGCGTTGACATATACAGATGTCACCCGGGCCGCAGGCAAAACCGGAGAGCCGGGGCCTACTCATTGCCAGAACTTCGCTCAAACACGCGGAAAACCGCGAAAACGCGTCAGGCTTGAGATCCCTTGCCACAGAACTTGATCAGCAGCCCTCTGCGAACGAGTGGCCACCGGGTCTCCGGCTCTGCCTGCGCCCGGGGTGGACCGGGGCGGAAGCGTCTGAGATCACCCCGGGCAAGCGCAGCGCGACCCGGGGCCTACTCATTTGCAAAGCGATCACATTGAGCACGGCTTCAGGACCAGGCCCTCGCTTGGTCAGTTGATCTTCAGGCGGGACCCCTTCGCACATCCCTCGAAAGACGCCGTGCGAGTGGGCCCCGGGTCTCGCGTTGCTCACCCGGGGTGACCGGGAGGTGAGCGTCGGAGGTCACCAACTCTGTTTTGCGATGTCATCCAAGGCTTCCGACTGTCACCCAGCCGTCTTGCCCAGAAAGGCCACTGCTTCTGCCAGGACGGGGGCAGGGCAGGTGTGGGCGTAATCGTGAAAGCCGGTGTCGGGGGCAGGGGCCTTTGCCGCCGTGCAGATGCTGGTAATCCGGGCAAAGGCGCGGGCGGCGCTTTCCTCCGGCATATGCGGGTCGCCGCGGCCGGAGCGGAAGAACAGCGGCTTTCCGGCAGCAAGGCCTGCCAGATCGGGAAAATCCGCAAGGGCTGCCAGCGCGGGATGGAGGAAATAGAAGGCGGATTGGCCCTTGAGCAGGGGGGCACCCGGCTGCATCAGATCCGCTCGTTCCGCCATCCAGCCGACAGAAGCCGCAGCGCCAACGTCTGAACTGAGGGCTGCCACCTGCCAGGCGCGGAAGCCGCCGAAGGAAAAGCCGAAGGCGGAGATCCTTTGCGGATCTATCTCGGCAAGCGAGGCCAGCCAGCGGGCGGCCTGAATGTCTTCTGCGGCCACCAAGCCGGCAAGGCTCCAGCCGAGGCCGAGGGCATTGGCGGCCAGCGCCTGCTGATGGCTGTAGCCACCGGCAAAGCGGCTGCCCCAGCCCAGAGCATCAAGACAGAGAACGGCAAAGCCCGCCTCCAGCAAGGCGGAAGCGGGGGCCCTCCCGTCATAATGGCGGGCGCGGCCGGTCTCAGAGGCGGGCAGGTCGAACAGTTTCTGCCAGCCGAGCTCGAAGGCACCGCCGTGGTCATGCAGCAGCAAGACGGCGGGAAAGGGCGGCTTGCCCTTGGGCAGCATCAGGCAACCTTCGGTCTTCGCCCCCGTGGCAAAGCGCAGGGTCAGGCGCGTGCCGTCCCGTTCTGCCTCCGGCATCCCGCCGCTTGGCGGCAGGCTGTCCTGCCAAAGCGCAAGCAGGCGGCGGCGCCAGTCCTCGAACCCGCTGCCGCCAAAGCCGAGATCCATCGGTAGCGCGTGCCGTCGCGCCTCCAGAAAATCCGGCAGGGGCAGGGGCTGAAGTTGGGGCTGGGGCGTGGTGGCCGGATCAGACGGCGCGTTCATACTCAAGCGACGCCCCGATCAGTTCGCGTGCATAGGGATCCGTTGCGCCATTGCCGGGGATCGCCTCGCGCGGCAGGATTTCGACGATCCGTCCGGCCTGCATCACCGCAAAGCGCTCGCACATGTGGTCGACCACCGCCAGATCGTGGCTCACCATGATGTAGGTGAAGCCCTTTTCTGCGCGCAGCCGGGCCAGAAGATTGAGGATTTCCGCCTGCACCGACACATCCAGCGCCGAGGTAGGCTCGTCCAGCAGCAACACGTCCGGCTCCAGGATGAGCGCCCGGGCAATGGCGACACGCTGCCGCTGGCCACCGGAGAGCTGATGGGGATAGCGGTCGAGGAAATCGATCGGCAGACCCACGTCGGTCAAGACCTGCTCCATCCGCTCCTGGTGATTGTCCAGCCGGTTGACGATCAGCGACTCGCTCAAGGTGGTGCGGACCGAATGGCGTGGATGCAACGAGCCATAGGGGTCCTGAAACACCATCTGCAAGGTGCGGCAGCGCTCCGGCGTTGCCATGTCCCGAACGGAGGTTCCGCCGATCTTCACCTCGCCGCCCCAGACGGACAACAGCAGCGACAGGCAGCGCAGCACCGTCGACTTGCCCGATCCGCTTTCGCCGACCAGGCCGAAGCATTCGCCGGGCTCCACGTCGAAACAGACGTCCTTCAGCACCCGGGTTTCGCCAAAGGCGATTTCCATGTTGCGCACATTGACGGACTTCATGAACTTGCCTCCACCGGCTCGGACCATTCCGGGCGGCGCTGCAGCACCGGCAGCGTGCCGCGGCCCCCGCCAATGCGCGGCTGGGCGGCCAGAAGCCCGCGGGAATAGGGATGCTGGGCGTTGTCCAGCTCGCTGGCCTTCAGGCTTTCCACCACCTGGCCGGCATACATGATCAGCACCCGGTCGCAGAAATTGCGCACCAGATTGAGGTCATGGGAAATCATGATCAGGCCGATGCCCTTGTCGCGCACCAGCGCATCCAGAATGCCCAGCACCTGCAGGCGCACGGTTACGTCCAGCGCCGAGGTCGGCTCATCGGCAATGACAAGAGACGGATTGGTCAGGAGCATCATGGCAATCATGATGCGCTGGCCCATGCCGCCGGAGACCTCATGCGGGTAAAGCCCGTAGACCCGCTCCGGATCGCGGATCTGCACCGCCTCCAGCATGTCCAGCGTGCGGGCACGCGCTTCCCGTTTCGGGCATTTGTTGTGGGTCAGATAGGCTTCCGTGATCTGGTCGCCGCAGCGCTGGATCGGGTTCAGCGAGAATTTCGGATCCTGCAGGATCATCGACATCTGCGCCCCGCGCACATGCAGCATGTCCTTCTCGCTGGCGCGCAAAAGGTCGATGCCCTTGAAACTCATCCGGTCGGCGGTGATCTCCGCCGTCGGCAACAGGCGCAGCAAGGCGCGGCCGACGGTGGACTTGCCCGAGCCGCTTTCGCCCACGATGCCCAGCCGTTCCCGACCCAGGGTGAAGGAGACATTGCGCACGGCGGGCCGGGGAGTGCCGCGATAATGGATCGAGAGGTTCTCGACGCTCAGGATCGGATCGGAGGGATGGTCGGTCATGGCTCTACCTCCGGTTCATCTGCTTGGGATCGAGCGCATCGCGCAGGCCGTCGCCCAGAAGGTTGAAGGCGAGGCTGACACAGAGAATGGCAAGGCCCGGAAAGGTCACCGTCCACCAGCTGTCGATCATGTAGCGGCGGCCGGTGGCGATCATCGCGCCCCATTCGGGCAGGGGCGGCTGCGCCCCGAGGCCCAGGAAGCCGAGGCCGGCAGCGGTCAGGATCACGGTCGCCATGTTGAGGGTCAGGCGGATCAGCACCGAGGGCAGGCACATGGGCACGATCGAGCGCCAGATGATGCGGCCGGACGAGGCCCCTTGCAGGCGCGCCGCGGCAATATAGTCGGCGGAGCGGAAGGTGAGGGTCTCGGCCCGGGCCAGGCGGGCAATCGGCGGCCAGGCGGTGAGCGAGATGGCGATGATGGCGTTGTTGAGGCTTGGCCCGAGGGCGGCGACAAAGGCCAGCGACAGGATCAGCGAGGGGAAGGACAGGAAGATGTCCGTGATCCGCATCAGCACCGTGTCGATCCGGCCGCCGAAATAGCCGGCAACGGTGCCCACCAGCAGGCCGATGGGGCCAACGATGACCGAGACCAGGGTGATGAAGGTCAAGGTGATGCGCGAGCCGTAGAGAATGCGGCTGTAGATGTCCCGGCCCAGTTCATCGGTGCCGAAGAAATGCGCCATGCTCGGCGCCTGAAGGGCGCTCTGCAGGTCCTGGGCATAGGGGTCATGGGTGGCCAGCAGCGGCGCCAGCGCCGCCCCCGACAAGAGCACGGCCAGCACCAGCAGGCCGAAGGCGGATGTAGGGCTTTTCAGAAGAAAAGTCAGGATGTTGCGCAAGGCAATGAGGGACTGGGGAACCCGTTTCACGGTCTCCCGGGCCGGCCGTTGCGAGGCGTCGGTCATGGTCATCGGGTCCTCGGGTCAAACACGCGGTAGAGAAGATCGGACAGAAGGTTGAGGGTGATGAAGATCACTCCCACGATCAGGACGCAGGTCATCACCGCGTTCATGTCGCCGATCAGGAGATTGCTGGTGAGATATTGGCCGAAGCCCGGCCAGGCGAAGACGGTCTCGATCAGCACGGCGCCTTCCAGCAGCGCCCCATAGGCCAGCGCCACGATGGTGACGAGCTGCACCCGGATGTTGCCGAAGGCATGGCGCCAGATGGTCTGGCGGTTGGACAGGCCTTTGACGCGCGCGGTGGTGATATATTCCTGATTGATCTGATCCAGCATGAAGCTGCGGGTCATGCGGGTGATATAGGCCGAAGAGGAATAGCCCAGGAGCGCGGCCGGCAGGATGATGTGGTTGACCGCGCTGCGGAAGATCTCCCACTCACCGGCCATGGCGCTGTCGATCAGGAGGAAGCCGGTCTGTTCGGGCACCAGCCCGATATAGAACTGGTCCATGCGGCCCGAGCCGCCGACCCAGCCGAAATGGGCATAGAAGATCAGGAGGGCGATCATGCCGGTCCAGAAGATCGGCATGGAATGGCCTGCAAGGCTCAGGACGCGAACCACGTGATCGGGCCAGCGGTCCTTGTTGACGGCGGCCAGCACACCCATGGACACGCCAAGCGTGGCGCCAATGAGAATGGCGAAGGTGGCCAGCTCGATGGTGGCCGGCAGCACATAGAGAATGTCCTCCAGCACCGGTTTGCCCGTGCGGATGGAGGTGCCGAAATTGAAGGTGGCAACGTCCTTCAGATAATAGAGGAACTGCTGCCACATGGGCCGGTCGAAGCCGAGCTGTTGGTAGACATGCTCATAGACCTCGCGGGTCGCATCCTCGCCCACCATGGCCCGCACCGGGTCCACGGGCATGACGCGGCCGATCACGAAAGTCAGGATCAGCAGTCCAAACAGCGTCACGAGGATCGTGCCGCCCTGTCCGGCAATCGCCCCCAACCGGCGGCGGCCTAGATACGCCATACAAGCTCCTCCTTCTTGCGACGGCCCGGATTTCACATCCGCATTATGTTGGACAAATCTGTTATACAGGATTGCGAATGTCAAGCGGATAGGTGGGGGAGGGTGTCGTTTGGGAAGGCGGATGAGTCTTGAGGGGAAATGAGCCACACCTCTTCAGAGGGCGCATAACCGAGTAGCGCCAGCTTGAACGCCCAGAGATGAGAAGGATGGCTCCGGCCGCAGTTGCTGAAAATAAGTTGCAGGCATTGGATGCCGGGTGCTGAAGGCACATTTTCCTGTTGGATGGGGCCTTCCCACGGCAATAAAAATCAAAATGACAGCCGATTGCCAGCATCTTAGGACGCGGCATAAATAGATCTCTGGGAAAAATTGGCGCACCCGACAGGATTCGAACCTGTGACCCCTGCCTTCGGAGGGCAGTACTCTATCCAGCTGAGCTACGGGTGCGTGCCGCGATCCGGAACGAGCCGGTCGGATAGAAGCTCCTGATAGCCCATCACACTGGCGGCATCAATTCCTTTCTTGTGCTTTTGGACAGGATCAAACGGATTGTTGGAATCCGGGCGTCCGGCGAGAGGGGGAGCAGTTCAGGAAAGACGTGCCGGCTGCGGGAAGGGGATGAAGAAGGTGGGGGCGGGCGCGGCAGAAACGCAGGCTCTTTGCTGAGGTGCGCGCCTCTTCGAAGGAGGCTCCTTGGCAGTGGTGAGGCCGGGCTCTACGAGGTCATGCAGGATTGGAAAGCAAAGGCTGTCACTGGAAAACAAAAAAAACGCGCGGACCCAAAGGGACCGCGCGAAACAAGTTTTAGTGCACGTGGCCCCATCGACCACTCATTGTTTATACATTGAATTGCCTAGGGAGTCATCATCAGCATCTCAAAAAGTACAAGGCGGATGCAAGATCTTGTCGTCCTCAGTCAAGTTTCGACTATTTGAAATTAGATGTTTCGCTTGGTTTCCGAAGGGCGGGCAAGTTTAGGGGAAGGGCTGGCAGTCCTTTCACAGACAGGAAAGTGGATGCTGTGGCAGGTTGCAGCAGGTGCCCACGGTAGGAAGTGATAGTATATATGGACTGCCGTTTCGGACGGCGTGATTGATGCTTGAGTGGTTCGCTGGCAAGCTTCCGGCAGGTAATGCGCGAAGGACGGAAGGAATCTCATCTAAGCCATTGACGTTGTCCGGTCCCCGCTTTATACAAGCGCCCAACCGGTGGCGGGACTACTCGCCGCCGTTGTTTTCGATCGGGTTCGCTTCCGCTTAGGCAAGGGGATCCGCCCGGTTTAACCTGGACATTAGTTCCACCTACGGATCAGGATTGAGCCCATGGCCAATACACCCTCGGCCAAGAAGGCGGCCCGCAAGATTGCCCGCCGGACGGCCACGAACAAAGCTCGTCGGAGCCGCGTGCGGACGTTTTTGCGCAAGGTAGAGGAAGCAATCGCTTCCGGTGACCAGGCCGCAGCCAGCGACGCTCTGAAGGCAGCTCAGCCGGAAATCATGCGCGCAGCGACCAAGGGCGTTCTTCACGCCAACACGGCCGCCCGCAAGGTGTCCCGTCTGAACGCACGTGTAAAGGCGATTAGCGCATAATTAATGATTGTGCGCATCGTTGCAAAAACCCGGCTTCAGGCCGGGTTTTTTTTTAGCCTGGCAAGGGCTCTGTGCTGACCATTGTCAATTGAGTCAGCAAAATAGGAGCTTTTGGACGCATCTCGCGCTGACATAAATTTTTTAATAAAAACAAGTACTTAGCGATAGGTTGGGGTGGGGGCTTGGTTGTGGCTTCGATTCTGGGTGAGTCAAGGTGGAACTTGATTCATTTTTTTTCCTACCCCCAGCTTATGCTGGTTCAAGGGCTGCGAGGCTTGGAAAATCCCTGAAGAAAAAAGCATTTGTGCGCTGCCCAGCCAGGGGGGTAAGCGGGGTGACGTAAGGGAGCTTTTTGCCCCCCCGGATATTTGTTGGACACAGGCTGTTGCCCGGCCCGGAGGGGCTGTATATGTTGGTTTCACCGGCGGGCTGAAAGGTCTGGCGAGCAAAAAAAAGATAAAAACCATCTGGGTAAATTATGGTCACAATGGCAAAAAAGAGATCAGAGTTTTCCCAAAGATGGACTGGCAGTGAATACAAAAATGTACTCATTGCTGAGGTTGGTCATATCTAGTTCCGGCTGAAGTTCTCAGAAATTTGAAAGTATAGTCAGCAACAGCCTTCGCTGTTGTTAAGGGGGCACTGTGCAAAATTCAGAACGCTATGCCGGCGATGTGGAACCACGCGCCGCCTATGAAAATTTGTCGCATGCATCCCAGGCTGTCCTGGTGGACGTGCGCACTCAGGCCGAGTGGAATTTCGTTGGCGTCCCGGATTTGCGGGCTTTTGATGGCGAGCCTCTCTTCGTGGAGTGGCAAAGCTTTCCTCCTGCGCCTCCTGTCAATGGATTTATTGGTCAGCTGGCCAAAAAAATGTCCGAGAAAGGACTTGACCAGACGGCCTCAATCTATTTTTTGTGCCGCTCCGGCGTCAGGAGCCTCGCGGCAGCAAATGCCATGGCGCAAGCCGGTTACGTCAATTGCTTCAATATTGCAGGCGGTTTCGAAGGGCCTCTGAATCCAGAGGGTCATCGAGGCGTGCAATCCGGCTGGAAGGCCTCCGGATTGCCTTGGATCCAGTCCTGATTTTCCTGTTCTGAACAGGTTCTACCGGCAGGTGTTAAAGCCCGCCGATCTCATAACCGTCCCAATCGGGACATATAATAGCTGTGCACTCAGCATTTAGCCAAAGAGCGGCTGTGGCGGATCGCTCTTTAAAACAGGAGGCGGAAGAAATGCAGGTTCAGGAGGCAAGCGGCTCCGAACACTGGAACCGTGTGAAAAAGCGGCTCCGCGCGGAACTTGGTGATGACGTCTTTTCCAGCTGGTTCGCACGTGTCGACCTGGAAGAGCATGCAGAAGGCACTGTGCGCCTGTCTGTCCCGACCCGGTTTCTCAAGCAGTGGATTCAATCCCACTACAATGAGCGCCTGATGGGTCTGTGGAAGGGTGAATGTGACAACGTTCACAAGATCGAGCTGACCGTCCGTGGCGCAGTGCGCCCGCGGCAGGTGTCCGCTCCGGTCAAGGCTGGCATTCCGGCGCCCCAGCGCCCGAAGATTGCCTCCGTGGAACCGCGTCTGGATGGGTTTTCCGACAACAGCAATTCTGTTGCCGCAGCGCAGGCTGCAACGGCCGCTCTTGGTCGTGGTGAAAGTGTTTCCGAAGTTGGCCGCGACATTCTTCAGGGCGCAGCCCTGGATCCGAAATACACGTTCGAGACATTTGTTGAAGGCGAGTCCAATGGTCTGGCTCTGGCGGCTGCCCGTCAGGTTGCCTCCGGCGGTGCCGTGACCTTCAATCCTCTTTATCTTCATGCGTCTGTCGGACTGGGCAAGACCCACCTGATGCAGGCCGTTGCGGCCAAGGTGCGGGCGTCTGGCCGCAAGGTGCTTTACCTCACCGCCGAACATTTCATGTACCGCTTCGTGTCTGCCCTGAAGGCGCAGTCCGCTCTGGCGTTCAAGGAAACCCTGCGGACGATCGATCTCCTCCTGATCGACGACATGCAGTTTCTGCACGGCAAGCAGGTGCAGCAGGAATTCTGCCACACGCTCAACGCCTTGATCGACGGTGCCCGTCAGGTCATCGTGGCGGCTGACCGGGCTCCATCCGAACTGGACACCCTGGATGACCGGGTTCGCTCCCGTCTGTCCGGTGGTCTGGTTGTCGGCATCCATGAGCCGGACTTCTCGCTTCGCCGCAACATCCTGTCGGCGCGCGTCGGCTTGGCGCAGCGCAGCTATCCGAACTTTGAAGTTCCGGACAGCGTGCTGGATTTCGTGGCCCGCCACGTCGTGTCTTCCGGACGCGATCTGGAAGGCGCGCTGAACCGCCTCGTCGCGCATAATCAGCTGACCAATCAGCCGATTACCCAGGAAATGGCGGAGTTGACCCTCCGCGACCTCATCCGCTCGAGCGAACCGCGCCGTGTGAAGATCGAGGATATCCAGCGGGTCGTGTCCAAGCACTATAATGTGACCAAGGCTGACCTTCTGTCCGCGCGCCGGACCCGGACGATCGTCCGTCCGCGTCAGATTGCCATGTATCTGGCCAAGGTCATGACGCCGCGGTCCCTGCCGGAAATCGGCCGCCGCTTTGGCAATCGCGATCACACCACGGTGCTTCATGCCGTGCGCAAGATCGAGGAAATGGCCCGTGCCGACAACGCGCTGGCTCAGGAGCTGGAGCTGCTGAAGCGCATGCTCGACGCGTGAGCCTTCAAAGGTTTACCGCGGGAATTTAACAGGTTGAGAGGGGCGTCTTTCGGGGCGCCCCTCTTGCATTTCAAGCCCATTCCGGGCAGTGTCTTCAGCCCCGCTTCCCTTCGTGGAAGCGCCTAGAGTTCCATGAACCGGGACGTCTTCCCGGACTTCTCAAGTACGGACATTGCGTATGAAAGCGACCCTCGAGCGGACCGACCTCCTCAAGTCCCTGACCCATGTGCACCGGGTTGTCGAGCGCCGTAACACCATTCCGATCCTGTCGAACGTCCTGCTGCGCGCCGAAGGCGGTGCCTTGCAGCTGAAGGCGACGGACCTTGATCTGGAAATCGTGGAAACCGTGCCGGCAATGGTGGAAATGAGCGGTGCGACCACCGTTCCGGCCCACATGATCTATGACATTGTGCGCAAGTTGCCGGATGGCTCCCAGGTTGTCCTGGAAACCACCAGCGACAATGCAACGCTGGAAATCCGGGCAGGCCGGTCGCGCTTCTCCTTGCAGATGCTGCCGGAAACCGACTTCCCGGATCTGACGGCGGGCGAGTTCAGCCATGGCTTCTCGCTCACGGCTGCCGAATTCCGCAAGCTGATCGACACGACCCAGTTTGCAATCTCGACCGAAGAGACCCGGTATTATCTCAACGGCATCTACATGCATTCGGTCGATGGCGCGAAGGGCCAGCGGTTCCGTGCTGTTGCCACCGACGGGCATCGTCTGGCGCAGGCGGAAGTTCCGGCGCCGAACGGCTCCATGGGCATGCCGGGTGTGATCGTTCCGCGCAAGACTGTCGGTGAAATCCAGAAGCTGCTGGAAACCCCGGACGCGAATGTCCAGATCGAGCTGTCGGAAACCAAGATCCGCATCACCACCGGTGCCGTGGTTCTCACGTCCAAGCTGATCGATGGCACTTTCCCGGACTATGGCCGGGTCATTCCGCAAGGCAATGACAAGGAAATGCGGGTCGACCGGGACGAGTTCAAGGAAGCCGTTGACCGTGTGTCGACCATTTCCTCCGAACGCGGACGTGCGGTGAAGATTTCGCTGTCCGAGGGCCGTATGGTTCTGGCGGTCAACAATCCGGATTCCGGCAGTGCGACGGAAGAGCTGGCGGTGGAATATGAGTCCACGCCGCTCGAGATCGGTTTCAACTCCCGTTATCTCCTGGACATCGCCAACCAGCTTACCAGTGATACGGCCCTGTTCCGCCTCGCGGATTCTGGCTCCCCGACGCTGATCCAGGACAACACGATTGATGATTGCCTCTTCGTCCTGATGCCGATGCGGGTCTGACGCATCCACGAAATTGGCCGGCAGCCGTTTGCCTCATCGGCACAACACGGCTGCTGGTTTCTATGGTTCGGTGCACGGATCTGGATGAGGGATCATGTCTGATTGGACACAGGCGGGGCTGACCCGCCTGACATTGACCGATTTCCGGAACTATGAGCGCCTGGATCTTGTCTTCACCGGGCAGCTCGTCGCCTTTGTTGGCGACAATGGCATCGGCAAGACAAACATTCTCGAAGCCATTTCCTTTCTGACGGCGGGCCGCGGGCTGCGCCGCGCAGCCATTTCCGATATCGCCCGGCTGGGCGGTTCTGGTGGCTGGAGCGTTTCTGCCAGCATGGTGCGGGATGATCTCGACACCAGGATCGGTACCGGGCTGACACCTGGAGAAGCCGGGCGCCGGGTGCGCATTGACGGCGAAGATGCGCGTAGTTCCGAAGCGTTGCTCGACTATATGCGGGTGCTCTGGCTGGTGCCGGCCATGGATGGGCTGTTTACCGGACCGGCCGGGGACCGGCGCAGGTTTCTTGACCGCTTGACCTTATCTCTTGATCCGAGCCATGGGCGTCGGGTCGCGGATTTTGAAAAGGCGCTGCGTCAGCGCAACCGGCTTCTCGATCAGGGCGGCAGCGCGTCCTATCTCTCCGCCATCGAAACGCAGGTCGCCGAACTCGGGACGGCTGTTTCCATCGCCCGGAGCGAAACCGTCAGCCTGCTGTCTGAAACCGTCAGGCTTCAAGCAGAGGGCGGACTGCCGTTTCCGCTGGCAAAGCTTGCCCTTGAAGGGGCATTCGAGACCGGAACGTTGGGCCTCAGCGCCATCGACCGTGAGGATCTCTTCAGGGAATGGCTTGAAGAGGGTCGGGGAAGGGACCGGGCCGCCGGCCGAACGCTGACGGGTCCACATCTTTCTGACCTGCATGTCCGGCACGCGGCAAAGGACATGCCTGCCTCTCAATCCTCCACCGGAGAACAGAAGGCACTGCTGATCGGCCTGGTCCTGGCGCATGCGGAACTCACCGCGCAGGTCAGTGGAATGAAGCCGGTTCTGCTTCTGGACGAAATTGCCGCCCATCTGGATCCGGGCCGGCGCAAGGCGCTCTTCGACAAGCTGCAGGGTCTGGGCGGTCAGGTCTTCATGACCGGCACCGACAGGGCGCTGTTCGAGGGCTTGCCTGAGGGCGGAGAAATCTTCCGGATCGCGCAAGGCGGAACTGCGATGCGCGATCCGGTCGAATGAAGATTTACGAGGCAAATCAGACGGTTATGTCAACGAGGGTGCCGGTGCCTCTGGGGGCGGGAGCCGAAGTTCCGCCCATGTCATCCGCATCATGATCGTTGATCTTGTCCGGTCCAGGTCCTTCCCTCATTTCGCGGGAGGAAACCTGACTGGCCTTCTGAGCAATTGCCCCACTTCCAACACTTCCGACATTCATGATCAATGTCCTCAAAGTGCCCCCGCAGACAGGAAGCGCTTTGACTGGTTAACAGGCAATTAATGCTTTCGTATTTCTGAAACAACGATCCGTCGCGGGCTGTTCCAATCCAACAGAAATCGCCCTCTTGAAGCGGGCGGCCGGGAGGCTCGCAAGGCCTAGGGTTCCCAAGGTTTTCCCCCGGTGATCCTGCCGAGTTGAATGCTGCCGGGAACCCCGTATAACGGACTGACAAACTCTAAAAGAATGAGCATCTGATTCGCATGACCGATCAATCGAACACGGATAATCAACCGGCCGAATATGGCGCGGACTCGATCAAGGTCCTCAAGGGTCTCGACGCGGTGCGCAAGCGTCCGGGGATGTACATCGGTGACACGGACGATGGTTCGGGCCTGCACCACATGGTGTATGAAGTCGTCGACAACGCCATCGATGAAGCCCTTGCCGGTCATGCCGACCGGGTGACGGTCGCGCTGAATGCAGACGGCTCCGTGACCGTTTCCGATAACGGCCGCGGCATTCCGACGGATCTGCATCCGGAAGAAGGCGTCTCGGCTGCTGAAGTGATCATGACCCAGCTTCATGCGGGCGGTAAGTTCGACCAGAATTCCTACAAGGTGTCTGGCGGTCTGCACGGCGTGGGCGTCTCGGTGGTGAACGCGCTGTCGACCTGGCTTGAGCTGCGCATCTGGCGCGCCGGCAAAGAGCACTTCATGCGTTTCCGCCATGGCGATGCGGAAATGCCGCTTGAAGCGGTTGGCGAATCCAACGGCCGCAAGGGCACGGAAGTGACCTTCATGCCGTCGCCCGAGACCTTCACCAAGACCGACTTCGATCTGACCACCCTCGAACACCGTCTGCGCGAACTGGCGTTCCTCAACTCCGGTGTCCGTATTCTTCTGACCGACAAGCGCGGCGTGGAAGAAAAGGAAATCGAGCTCTTCTATGAAGGCGGATTGGAAGCTTTCGTGCGCTATCTCGATCGTGCCAAGCATCCGCTTCTGGAGGATCCGGTCACCCTGGTGGCCGAGCGCGACGGGATCACCGTTGAAGCGTCTCTCTGGTGGAACGACAGTTACCACGAGCAGGTTCTCTGCTTCACCAACAACATTCCCCAGCGCGATGGTGGCACGCACCTTGCCGGCTTCCGCGGCGCGCTGACCCGTCAGATCACCGGTTACGCCGACACTTCGGGCCTTATGAAAAAGGAAAAGGTCTCGCTGACCGGCGATGACTGCCGTGAAGGCCTGACCTGTGTCCTGTCCGTGAAGGTCCCGGATCCGAAGTTCTCGTCCCAGACCAAGGACAAGCTGGTCTCGTCCGAAGTGCGCCCCGTGGTGGAAAACGCCATCAACCAGGCGCTCTCCGACTGGCTGGAAGAAAACCCGGCCAAGGCCAAGGCCGTTGTGTCCAAGGTTGTGGAAGCCGCTTCCGCCCGTGAAGCGGCCCGCAAGGCTCGTGAATTGACCCGCCGCAAGGGCGCGCTCGATATTGCTTCCCTGCCGGGCAAGCTGGCCGACTGTCAGGAGCGTGACGCCTCCAAGGCCGAACTGTTCCTCGTCGAGGGTGACTCCGCAGGTGGCTCCGCAAAGCAGGGCCGTCACCGTGAGAACCAGGCCGTTCTGCCGCTGCGCGGCAAGATCCTTAACGTGGAACGTGCCCGCTTCGACAAGATGTTGTCTTCCAACGAAATCGGAACGCTGATCACCGCGCTCGGCACAGGGATCGGCAAGGAAGAGTTCAACGTCGAAAAGCTGCGCTACCACAAGATCATCATCATGACGGATGCTGACGTCGACGGCGCCCACATCCGGACCCTGCTGTTGACCTTCTTCTTCCGTCAGATGCCGGAACTGATCGAAAACGGCTATGTCTATATCGCGCAGCCGCCGCTCTATAAGGTCAAGCGCGGCCAGTCCGAACAGTATCTCAAGGACCAGGCAGCCCTTGAAAACTATCTGATCGCTTCCGGTCTTGAAGACACGTCCCTGACCCTGTCTGGCGGCGAAGTCCGTATGGCAGGCGATCTGCGGGATGTGGTCGAAAAGGCCCGCACCATTGCCGGTATCTTCGATGGGCTTCATTCGCGCTACAACCGCGACGTTGTCGAGCAGGCAGCGATCGCTGGCGCTCTGAACATCGAGAAGATCCAGAACCCGGAAGCTGCTGCGGAGGCTGCGGCCTATATCGCCCGCCGTCTCGATATCCTTGCGGATGAGTTCGAGCGTGGCTGGACCGGCGAAGTTCGGGATGACGGCGCTCTGGTCTTCCGCCGCACCGTGCGCGGTGTGGACGAAGTGGCTGTCATCGACATGGCCCTGCTCGGATCTTCCGATGCCCGCCGTCTTGATGCCCAGTCCGGCCATCTGCAGGAAATCTACGGCAAGGCCGCGGTTCTGCGCCGCAAGGATGTGCCGAGCGAAATCCGCGGTCCGCGGGCACTGCTGCAGCAGATCTTCAGCTTCGGCCAGAAGGGCATTTCGCTGCAGCGGTATAAAGGCCTTGGCGAGATGAACCCGGAGCAGCTCTGGGAAACCACGCTGGACCCGAATGTCCGCTCCCTGCTGCAGGTGAAGGTCCGCGAGGCAGACGATGCCGATGACATCTTCACCAAGCTGATGGGCGACGAAGTCGAACCGCGCCGCGAGTTCATTCAGGACAATGCCCTCAGCGTGGCGAACCTGGACGTCTGACCCGGACAGCCTTACGAACACGAAAAAGCCCGCCGGAACGATGGTCCGGCGGGCTTTTTGTTGGCTTTGAAAAACCGGCTTTCTAGTCTTCCAGCGCAATGCCCGGCCGGCGGGTGCAGCCTTGCAGTGCGTCAACCGCCAGCTCATTGAGGAGCGCGATCCGGCTCTCCGTTGCGGGTCCCTTGGCGATGATGCGCAGGCCAATATCGTGAGCGGAGGCGACGATGCCCTTGAGCAGAACCCGCTGGCCGTAATTCTCTTCCACCGAGCTGGTCAGGTCGGATGACAGGCGGATCCAGTCGAGACGCAAACCACTTAGCCGGGATAGGACCGGCCAGTGGCCCATGAAGTCGTCGATCGCTGTCTGGCAGCCAAGCT
This sequence comes from Roseibium suaedae, assembly GCF_900142725.1. Classification (GTDB taxonomy): domain Bacteria; phylum Pseudomonadota; class Alphaproteobacteria; order Rhizobiales; family Stappiaceae; genus Roseibium; species Roseibium suaedae. The sequence continues at coordinate 110,390 of NZ_FRBW01000001.1, forward strand.
CCGTTGCAAAGCGCAGGAAGGCAGTGGAGCTGCCGGGAGCCCGCAGATAGGTCCGCTCGGTCACTTGCAGGCATAGGCGCCCAGCCAGAAGGGGATTGCCGGCCAGACGATTGCGCAGAAGATCCGAGAACCGGCGGTCTTCGAGAGCAGCCTGGGAAATGGTCAGGCTGCGGAACACCTTGGTTTCGTCAACGGTCGCGGCGTCCAGCGCCTGGTCAACGATCCAGGCGTCGAGCAGGGCAACAGCCTGCTGGTTCGAGCGCTGGTCTTCCTGATGAGAGGAGGCGGCCTGGCCGTCTTCTTCTGAACGCGGCTTCAGGACCACATCAAGGCCGATGGGGCGCATGGTTTCAAGGCGAAGGATGGGCTGAGAGGCCAGCTCAAGCTCTTCCATCCTGAACTCGGACAGGACCGGGCGAGCGCTGAAGGCCAGCTTGGGGCCAAGCGCCGAATGGCCTGCAGTTGCCGAAGGGTTGAACATCTCGACCTGAACGGAGCCCACATTGCCGCGCTTGCTGCGCAGGCAGGAGAGATCGGCATGGTGCAGGACATCTGCTGCCTTTGCCCCTTCCAGAGCCGCGCTCGGTGGGACGATGCAGACGCCAATGGACCCGGCGACGGAGAAGGCATGCCCCTCTGTGTCGAGATGCAGTCCGGCGAGACCATCTCTCAGGGACAGGGCTATGGCCTGGGCCCCGATATAGCCCTCGATCGGACAGAACAGGGCAAACTCGTCGCCATTGATCCGGGCGGCGGCGCCTTTTTCCGGAGTGCAATCCTTGATGACCCCGGCCACCAGGTTCAGCATGGCATCGCCAGCAGCCCGGCCGCCAAGGTCGTTTACGGACTTGAAGCCGTCGATGTCCAGATAGAAGACGGCGACATCCTTGAGCTCGGAACTGCCGGACTGCTGCAATCCGGCATCAAGCAGCTCTTGAAAGGCCCTGCGGTTGAGCAATCCCGTGAGCGGATCGAGATCGTCCGCCTTGCCGGTTCTGGCGTCGCCACGTGGGCAGGGAACACCATGGCGGGCAACCGCCAGAACGGCGCCTTCCGCATCCTGATCGCGTGAGCCTGGCATGAAGCGGACCTCGATGGCGTGCTGTCCGGCGGCGACCAGTCCATCCTCGCCGATGGCGCGGATCGGGATCAGCAAGTTGCTGGCCCGGCCGCTGCGCGCTTCCTGCACACATTCGGCAAGCTGGACAGGCGAGACCAGGCAGTCGGTCAGACCTGTGATGCGGGCATTGATGACGCCAATACTGTCTTCCGGATTGATCAGGAACCAGTCTTCCGGAAAATGCTCCAGCGACATTTCGGGATTTGCAGCGGCGTAAGTGCCGGAAGACATTGCTTCCTCCGGCAGGTCGAGCGCCTGGATCAGCAGGATCTGGTTTGTCGCGGCAGGTCCTGTGAGCAAGGAGAAGCCTAGCCCGGGACCAAGAGCCTGTCCGCTCGAACCATAGAGCAGGCCAAAAACCTCGCAGGCCGCGCCGTTCACAGCCGTCGCAAAGGCCGTCTTGCACTTGATCCAGCTTTCCGGAGAAAGCGCCTTGGGCAGGGTGATGGGAAGGTCGCTGGTCTTGAGGCCGAGCTGACGCATCAGCGGCGCATTTGCCGCAAACAGGGTTCCATCTGCATTTGCCAGTCCCGCCGGCTGAACCAGCGTCTCCAGAAGGGCGCGGCTCGCTCCGGCTAACAGATCACCGCCCGGCAAAGCCAAAAGGGCTATGTTGCCGGCGGCAGGTCGTTGACTGTTTTGCAACAGACCGCCCTCTCATCAGAAATTTGAAACTCTCAAGCGCCGCGACAAAACACAAAACCGGCACCAACTTGTTGATTCGAAAGTTAACACGCCCGAACTGAGAGAAGAGGAGGGCAGAAGACTGCCCACAGGTCTAAGGTTGGTGATGGTTAATGAATGGTTAACTTAAAGATTTCAAATCTTTGTAATGAAGATAGAAAGTATTAAAGCGGCCCCCGAAATGGCCGGGGGCCGAAGTCAAAGAGCGGTCAACGGTTATTGAACTGCGGCTTGCGCTTGTCCACGAACGCGGACATGCCTTCCTTCTGGTCTTCCGTGGCAAACATGGAATGGAAAACCCGGCGCTCGAAACGCACGCCTTCGGCAAGTGTCGTCTCATAAGAGCGGTTCACGCTCTCCTTGGTCATCATGGCGATGGGGAGTGAGAAGCCCGCGATCTTTTCGGCTGCCTTCATAGCTTCCTCAAGCAGTTCATCGGCGGGAACAACGCGGCTCACAAGGCCGGAACGCTCGGCTTCCTGTGCGTCCATCATGCGGCCGGTCAGGCACATGTCCATGGCCTTGGACTTGCCGACGAAACGCGTAAGCCTCTGGGTGCCGCCTGCGCCCGGCATGACGCCAAGGGTGATCTCCGGCTGGCCGAACTTGGCCGTATCCGCAGCGATGATGAAATCGCACATCATGGCCAGTTCGCAGCCACCGCCAAGAGCATAGCCGGCAACCGCCGCAATGATCGGCTTGCGGGCGCGCGAGACCTGATCCCAGGAGGTGATGAAGTCGTTGAGATAGGCTTCCATGTAGGTCAGGGAGCCCATTTCCTTGATGTCGGCACCTGCGGCGAAGGCCTTTTCGGACCCCGTCAGCACGATGCAGCCGATTTTCTCGTCGGATTCAAAGCTGCCGAGAGCCGTGTTCAGCTCGGCGATCAGCGCGGAATTCAGCGCATTCAGGGCAGAAGGTCTGTTCAGCGTGACAAGACCGACGCGGCCTCGTGTTTCGACGCGGATATTCTCGTAACCCATCTGGTTCGCTCCCAATCCAGAATTGTTGCTTCGTCTGATCTACGCGTACCCGGCCCGGTCAACTCTGGCAACAGACCTTCTTGCTGATGTCCCAACGTCACCTTGCAAGAGCGTTCAGCGCTGACAGCGCGGACAGAAGAAGGTCGAGCGGTTGGACTGCACGATCCGTTCGACGATGCCCTTGCAATCCGGCGTCCGGCAGGCGGCTCCCTCCCGGTCATAGACAGCAAACCGGTGCTGAAAGTACCCGAGCGTTCCATCCGCCTGGGTGTGATCGCGCAGGCTCGAGCCTCCGGCCTCGATGGCCTCCATCAGGGTTTCGCGGATGTGGTGGGCAAGTGCGGTGGTCTTGGCTGTCGCCTTGCCGCCCCTACCGGCGATGCTGCCCGCCGCCCGCCGCGGATCCAGCCCGGTCCGCCACAGGGCTTCACACACATAGATGTTGCCGAGACCTGCGATCATTTTCTGGTCCAGAAGAGCCGCCTTGAGCGGGGCCTTCTTGTTTTCGAACAGGCGCGAGATCAGGCCGCCGTCGAGTTCGTTGCCAAGAGGCTCTATGCCCATGGAACTGAAGAGCGCATGGCCCGCAAGCTCTGCTCTTGGAATAAGGGTCATGAAGCCGAACCGGCGCGGGTCATTGTAGAGAACGCGAAGCCTTGCGCCATCCTGCCGGACCAGATGAAAGACGACATGATCATGCTTGCCGTCCTTTGAGCGGGCATGAACGAACTCGCCGGGGGCCAGGGCCCCTTCTTCCGCTTCAATGCGGAAGGAGCCGGACATGCCGAGATGCATGACGAGCACGTCGCCGGTATCAATATCCGCCAGCAGATATTTGGACCGGCGGGACAGGGCATTGACGGTCCGCCCTGTCAGCTTGCCCGCAAAATTGTCCGGAAAGGGAAAACGCAGATCGGGCCGGTTCTGGTCCAGCCGCTCGATCCTGGAGCCTTCGAAGGCAGGAGAAAGGCCGCGCCGGACGGTTTCTACCTCGGGCAGTTCTGGCATGCGATCCTCTGTCTCTCCGCAATAAGCCTTCCGGAGACCGGAACTCATGCGGCAAATAGGTTTCATCCCCTGCCGGGAATGGCGCGAAACGGAACCTTGTACTATGGTCCGCCGCAAAATGACCACCACGGGATTGCCTTTGACTTGGCTCCCGTGGAAAAAGCAGAGCGAAAGACCATCGGCCCGCGGTGCATTGATTGGAAGATCGGCCCATCCGCCACGGCCAAGGAGTGACCATCATGGCTCAGGACGCCCCCATTTCCCAGCGCAGCAGCACCCGCGCCCCCGAGGACATGCCGACCAGTTTCGGCTTCACCACTGTCGGCGAAGGGCAGAAGCAGGCGCTGGTTGATGACGTCTTCCACAAGGTCGCGGCCCGCTATGACGTCATGAACGACCTCATGTCTGCCGGCATGCACCGGGTCTGGAAGGATGCGATGGTGTCCCTTCTGGCCCCGCCAAAGTCCGGCGGCCGGCCCTGGACCCTTCTCGACGTGGCCGGCGGGACTGGTGATATCTCGACCCGCGTCGTCCGCCGCTCCGGCGAAACGGTGAATGCGGTCGTCTGCGACATCAATGAATCCATGCTGGCTGTTGGCCGGGACCGGGCGGAAAAGGCGGGTCTTTCGGACCTGATCACCTTCTCCCAGGGCAACGCCGAGGAGCTTCCTTTCCCGGACAAGCATTTCGACGCCTATACGATCGCCTTTGGCATCCGAAATGTGCCGGATATTCCGAAGGCCCTGCGCGAGGCGCACCGGGTGCTCAAGCGTGGCGGCCGTTTCCTGTGCCTTGAGTTTTCCGAGGTCGACGTGCCGCTGCTCGACAAGGTCTATGACGCCTTCTCCTTCAACGTCATTCCGCCGATTGGCCGCATGGTGACAGGAGACGGTGAGCCTTACCGCTATCTCGTGGAATCCATCCGCAAGTTCCCCCATCAGGAGCGCTTTGCGGAAATGATCCGCGAAGCAGGGTTCGAGCGGGTCACCTATCGCAACTATTCCGGCGGGATTGCCGCCCTTCACGCTGGCTGGAAACTCTGATCCATGGGATTTGCCGTGATGCCACTGATCCGCCTTGTCCGGGCGGGTTACATCATGGCCCGCGAGGGCGTGTTCGGATTGGCGCAGCTTCCCGATCTTCCGGCAGGGCCGCGGATCGCGATTGCCTGCGCCCGGATGCTGGAGCGCCGGTCCGTGCGGGACAAGAGTGCCCAGTCGCGCCTTTCAGATGCGCTGAACCGGCTCGGTCCCTCCTATGTGAAGCTCGGCCAGTTTCTGGCGACCCGCGAAGACGTGGTCGGCAAGGACGCGGCCCGCGAACTGTCTTCGCTGCAGGACAGCTTGCCGCCCTTCTCCCACGAGGCCGCCCGCAAGGCCGTGGCCGAACAGCTTCAGCGGCCTGTTGAAGAAATCTTCGTCGAGTTCGGCCAGGCGGTTGCAGCTGCGTCTATTGCTCAGGTCCATCCGGCGGTTGTCCGCTCCCGGGATGGAACGGAGCGCAAGGTCGCGGTCAAGGTGTTGCGCCCCGGGGTCGCCCGCCGGTTCCAACGGGACCTGGAAAGCTTCTACTTGGTGGCGCGGATTGCCGAGCGGTTCCATCCGCCGTCCCGCCGCCTGCGCCCTGTGGCCGTGGTTGATACGCTCGCCAAGTCTGTCGCCATGGAAATGGACTTCCGTCTTGAGGCCGCGGGCCTGTCGGAGATGGCCGAGAACACGGCCGGAGATCCGGGCTTCCGTGTGCCGGAGGTCGACTGGCTGCGCACCTCCAAGGGCATTCTCACCATGGAGTGGATCGACGGACGCAAGATGTCGGACGTCGGAGGGCTGAGGTCTGACGGTCTGGACCTTGAGGCTCTCGGCGCAAACGTGATCCAGAGCTTCCTGCGCCACACCCTGCGCGATGGCTTCTTCCATGCGGACATGCATCAGGGCAACCTGTTCGTGGAAGCGGATGGAACGCTGGTCGCTGTCGATTTCGGCATCACCGGGCGGCTCAGCCCGCGCGAGCGCCGGTTCCTCGCTGAAATCCTCTTCGGCTTCATCACGCGTAACTACCGCCGGGTGGCGGAGGTTCACTTCGAGGCGGGCTATGTTCCGGCCGATCAGGACGTGGACATGTTCGCCCAGGCGATCCGCGCCATTGGCGAGCCGATCCACGGTCATGATGCCAGCGAGATTTCCATGGCCCGGCTGTTGACCCAGCTGTTCGAGGTGACGGAACTCTTCGAGATGAGCACACAGACCCAGCTCATCATGCTGCAGAAGACCATGGTCGTGGTGGAGGGCGTTGCCCGGACGCTCAATCCGCATCTCGACATGTGGAAGACCGCCGAGCCTGTCGTCGGTACCTGGATTCGCGACAATCTCGGTCCTGTCGGCAAGATCAAGGATGCGGGCAATCTGGTTGGCTCCATGCTTCGCATTGCCAACGATCTGCCCATCTTCGCTGACCGCATCGGCCGCATGTCCTACGAGCTAGAGAGCATGACCCAGAACGGCCTGCGTTTTGACAAGGCAACGGCGGAAGCCATCGGCAAGGCCGAAGCCCGCCACACCCGCTCCGGCCGCGTGGCGCTTTGGGTGATTGCGCTGTCTCTGGCGGCGATTGCGGTGAAGCAGTTCCTCTGACGGTTCAACCCTCACCCGGACCTTCGGTCCGACCTCTCCCGATCTCGGGAGAGGTAAGCTCCGCTCGCATAGCTAGAGCTGAAGTTCGAGCATCTAGGCCATGTTTTCAAACTGAATAATTTGGCCAAACGCCAACAAAGCCCACCAGTCACCTCTCCCAAGCCTGGGAGAGGTCGGACCGAAGGTCCGGGTGAGGGTTGTTCATTTAATCCCTCGTCACCCGTCTCAGCGTCAGATTGATCCGCCCGCCATTCTTCAGCAAAGTTGAGGTGCCCGGCAGGATGCGGTCGATGCCGTGGAAGGCGAGGCGGGAGGGGCCGCCGAGTACGGCGACGTCACCGGAACTCAGGCGGAGAGACGTCGTCGGGTCCTTGCGGTTTGTGCCGCCGATCCGGAAGGTGGCCGTGTCGCCTAGAGAGACGGAGATTACCGGGGCATCGAAGGTTTCCTCGTCCCGGTCCTGATGCAGGCCCATTTTCGCGGATGTCTCATAAAAATTGATCAGGCAGGCTTCCGGCTCGCGCGCGTCCGGCGCGACGTCGCGCCAGAGCTGCAGGAGTGCATTCGGGATCAGTGGCCATGGGTTACCGGTTGCCGGATGAACTGACTGATAGCGGTAGCCGTTGATGTCCGAGACCCAGCCAAGCGGCCCGCAATTGCTCATGCGAACGGAGAAAGGTTTTCCGGTTCGCGGCATCACGGGGCGGAACAGCGGTGCGTCCACAAGAACCATGCGCAGGGTTTCCAGAAGTTCTTCCTGGGCTGTCCGGCTGAAATATCCCGGAAGCAGGCGGAACCCTTCGGGTTGTGAGGCGGCTTTGGTCACTGTATTCCTTCCTCGTCTTCTTCGCCGGCTTGGGGCAGCTTCTGCTGGTAACCAACTGGGAAGATTTATAGAGAATACAGAAAGCCTCGCAAATCGGCGCGTCTGGTGCCTTGCGAGGCCGAATTCATCCACCTATATAGCGTTCGACACCACGGAAACGTGGCCAACCCGGGCGCTATCCCGGAGACATACTGAGGAGCCGGATTGATGCCGTTACGGGTCTTTCCGGTTTGCTAGAAAGAGAGGCAGATATGGCAAAGGTCATTGGTATCGACCTCGGCACGACCAACTCGTGCGTCGCCGTCATGGACGGTAAAGATTCCAAGGTTATTGAAAACTCCGAAGGTGCACGGACGACTCCGTCCATGGTCGCCTTTTCCGACGACGGTGAGCGTCTCGTCGGTCAGCCTGCCAAGCGTCAGGCTGTTACCAACCCGACCAACACCCTGTTCGCGGTTAAGCGCCTGATCGGCCGCCGGTTCGACGATCCGACCGTGGCCAAGGACAAGAAGCTCGTTCCGTTCGAAATCGTGAAGGCTGACAACGGCGATGCTTGGGTCGAAGCCCACGGTGAGAAGTACTCCCCGTCGCAGGTTTCCGCCTTCATTCTTCAGAAGATGAAGGAAACCGCCGAGAGCTATCTCGGCGAGAAGGTCACCCAGGCGGTCATCACCGTTCCGGCCTACTTCAACGATGCTCAGCGTCAGGCAACCAAGGATGCCGGCAAGATCGCCGGTCTCGAAGTCCTGCGCATCATCAACGAGCCGACTGCGGCAGCCCTTGCCTATGGCCTAGACAAGAACGATGGCAAGACCATCGCAGTCTATGACCTTGGCGGCGGTACCTTCGACGTGTCCGTGCTCGAAATCGGTGACGGCGTCTTTGAAGTGAAGTCCACGAACGGGGACACGTTCCTCGGCGGTGAAGACTTCGACATGGTTCTGGTCGACTATCTGGCTTCCGAGTTCAAGAAGGACCAGGGCATCGACCTCAAGAACGACAAGCTGGCCCTGCAGCGTCTGAAGGAAGCTGCGGAAAAGGCGAAGATCGAACTGTCGTCCTCGTCCCAGACCGAAATCAACCTGCCGTTCATCACGGCGGATGCTTCCGGTCCCAAGCACCTGACGCTCAAGCTGACCCGCGCGAAGTTCGAATCCCTCGTGGACGATCTGGTCAAGCGGACCATCGAGCCGATGAAGGCTGCTCTGAAGGACGCCGGCATCTCTGCTGGTGAAATCGATGAAGTGGTTCTGGTCGGCGGCATGACCCGTATGCCGAAGATCCAGGAAACCGTGAAGAACTTCTTCGGCAAGGAGCCGCACAAGGGTGTGAACCCGGACGAAGTGGTGGCCATGGGCGCTGCCATTCAGGCCGGTGTTCTGCAGGGCGACGTCAAGGACGTTCTGCTGCTCGACGTGACGCCGCTGTCCCTCGGCATCGAAACGCTGGGCGGTGTCTTCACCCGTCTGATCGACCGTAACACGACGATCCCGACGAAGAAGAGCCAGACCTTCTCGACCGCCGAAGACAACCAGACGGCTGTGACCATCCGCGTGTTCCAGGGTGAACGCGAAATGGCTGCGGACAACAAGATCCTCGGCCAGTTCGACCTGGTGGGCCTGCCGCCCGCACCGCGCGGCGTGCCGCAGATCGAAGTCGCTTTCGACATCGACGCCAACGGCATCGTGAACGTGTCCGCAAAGGACAAGGGCACGGGCAAGGAACAGCAGATCCGCATCCAGGCCTCCGGCGGCCTCAGCGACAGTGACATCGACCAGATGATCAAGGACGCTGAATCTCACGCCGATGAGGACAAGAAGCGGAAGGAACTGGTCGAAGCCAAGAACCAGGGTGAAGCTCTGGTGCACTCCACCGACAAGTCCCTCAAGGACTACGGTGACAAGGTCAGCGCCGACGAAAAGGGTGCGATCGAGACGGCTCTTGAGAGCCTGAAGACCGCGCTTGAAGGCACCGACCTGGAGGACATCAAGGCCAAGACCCAGGCTCTTGCCGAAGCGTCCATGAAGCTGGGCGAAGCCATGTACAAGGCATCGCAGGCTGAAGCTGAAGGCGCCGACGCCGGTGCGGAAGCTTCCGCTGCTGATGACGACGTGGTCGACGCAGACTTCGAGGAAGTCAAGGACGACGACAAGAAGTCGGCCTAACCCAAAGCAACCGGCGGCCTGCAGGGCGACTTGCAGGCCGTTGGCTTTCTGTGGCATTGGCGCTGCGGACTGGCGCTCCCCGCGACATTTTCTGGGTGCCGGATGGAAATCCGGCTCTTGTCATGTCAGGGAGGCAAGCTGACTGCATCCGAAAGCGCCGGCCCAATGACCTCCGAAGGCGTCTGCGCGGATGCGTGTGCGGACATGCCGGACAGGATTGAGTGACCAGACATGGCCAAACGTGATTTCTATGAAGTGCTGGGCGTCTCCAAGGATGCTGATGAAAAGGCTCTGAAGAGCGCCTATCGCAAGATGGCGATGCAATACCATCCGGATCGCAATCCGGGGAATGCAGAGGCCGAAGCCAGCTTCAAGGAAGTGAACGAAGCCTATGACACTTTGAAGGACGCGCAGAAGCGCGCGGCCTATGACCGTTTTGGCCATGCTGCTTTCGAAAACGGCGGCTTTGGCGGCGGTGGTGCCGGTCGCAATGGCGACTTCCATTCCACCATGTCCGACATTTTCGAAGAATTTTTCGGCATGGGCGGCGGTGGCCGCCGGTCGAACGGCCGCGAGCGCGGCGCTGACCTGCGCTACAATCTCGAAATCACCCTCGAGGAAGCCTTCGAAGGCAAGACCGTCGAGATCGAAGTTCCGACCAGCGTAACCTGTGAGGCTTGCACCGGTTCCGGCGCGAAGCCGGGGACGAGCCCTGCAACCTGCCGCACCTGCGGTGGGGCTGGCCGTGTGCGCGCTGCGCAAGGGTTCTTCACGCTCGAACGCACCTGCCCGACCTGTCAGGGCAAGGGCCAGGTCATTGCTGATCCCTGCGGTGTTTGCGGCGGTGTCGGCCGGACTACCCAGGAGCGGACGCTCTCGGTCAATATTCCCTCGGGCATCGAGGACGGAACCCGTATCCGTCTTGCGGGCGAAGGCGAGGCCGGGCTGCGCGGGGGGCCGTCCGGCGACCTCTATATCTTTCTGTCGATCCGCCCGCATGAGTTCTTCCAGCGCGAAGGCGCGGATCTCTATTGCCGGGTTCCGATCTCCATGACGACGGCTGCCCTTGGCGGCCAGTTCGATGTGCCGACCCTGGAAGGCGTAACCAGCCGGGTGAAGGTTCCGGAAGGAACGCAGACCGGAAAACAGTTCCGCCTCAAGGGCAAAGGCATGCCGGTGATGCGTTCGGCGCAGCATGGTGACATGTATATTCAGGTAACTGTGGAGACCCCGACCAACCTGACAAAGCGCCAGAGAGAGTTGCTCACCGAATTCGAACAGGGTGCTTCTGGTGAAAATCACCCGGAATCCTCCGGATTTTTCGCTAGGATGAAGGATTTCATCGACAATCTTGGCAGCTGACACGGATTGGCCATCTTGAAATGATGCTTCTGAACGCCCTACATTTTCGCAAGCGGGGGGAGGACTGGAGCAGATGATGGATAGGACGGGGCCGCATTCCCAGGCCGTTCGCAAAAAAGTCGAACAGGTCAAGGCGTTAAAGGCAAAGGCCCTGGATGAAGTCCGCTTCTTCCGGTCTTGGGTGGAAAGCCCGCTCAAGACAGGTGCTGTCAGTCCTTCCGGTCCTTTGCTTGCAGCCAAGATGGCCTCCTATCTGGAGGCTGCCCCCGGAGCTCACGTGGTCGAGCTCGGACCGGGCACCGGTGTCGTAACCCGCGCCATTCTGGAACGCGGCATTCTCCGCAAGAACCTTGTCGCCGTCGAGTACAGCCACGAATTCTGCGAGTTGCTGCATGGCCGTTACCCGGGCATGTCCGTCATTCAGGGCGATGCCTATGCCATCCAGGACCTGTTCAAGGGCACAAAGCCGTTGGACGGGATCGTCTCCAGCCTGCCGCTTTTCACGAAACCGGAGAATGAGCGGCTGCGGCTGATCGAGGATGCGCTGGAGCTGTTGAAGCCGGGCGCGCCTTTCATCCAGTTTTCCTACGCGCTCGTTCCGCCGGTAAAGGCCCAGCCAGGCCGTTTCTCGCTGAGCAAGTCCGACTGGATCTGGAAGAACCTGCCGCCGGCACGGGTCTGGGTCTATCGCAAGGTCCATTGACCGGACCGCAGGCACTCAATTGAAATCTCTTTGCCAATAGAGGGGTGTTGTCATGCGGGCAGTCAAGATTCTCGTTTTCTCCGGTTCGACCCGGTCTGGCTCCTTCAACGGCAAGCTTGCCGGCGCGGTCCTGCGCGAACTGGCTTTGGGCGATGCCCAGGCGACCCGGATCTCCCTCTCGGATTTTCCCTTGCCGCTCTATGATGGCGACCTGGAACAGACCAAGGGCGTGCCTGAGGCTGCGCACAAGCTGAAGCGGATCATCCAGTCTCATGACGGGGTCTTTATCGCCTGCCCGGAATACAATGCGGGCGTGACACCTCTGCTTAAGAATACCCTCGACTGGGTCAGCCGGATTTCCGATCCGGGCGAACCGGCCTCCGCAGCTTTCAAGCAGAACCGTGTTTTCGCCATCGGCTCGGCCTCCCCGGGCGCCATGGGCGGTGTCCGTGGTCTCATGTCCATGCGCACCATTCTGGAAATGGGGCTCGGCGCCCTTGTCATTCCCCAGACCGTGATCGTTTCCAGTGCGGCATCTGCCTTTGATGCCAAGGGGGATCTTGCGGATGAGCGGTCCGCATCGCTTCTCAAGGCCATGGTTCAGGCCCTGATCCGGCAGGCCCGTTTTCAACTGGGCTGACAACCGGAGGTCCTCAGCCGTGAGCCCTGTGGCTTGGCAATGCTGCCCGGTACCCCTACATAGGTCCCGGAGAGGCGGTGATGGTCGTATGCAGGACCGGTGCCGCCCGTGACGTCAACGCCAAGAGGACCCTATGAGCGAAGCACGAGAACCCGCCGTCTGGCATGGCACCACCATTCTGCTGGTCCGCAAGGGCGGCAAGGTCGTGATTGCCGGCGATGGCCAGGTTTCCCTCGGTCAGACCGTCATCAAGAACACCGCCCGCAAGGTGCGCCCGCTGGCAAAGGGCGAAGTGATCGCCGGCTTTGCCGGGGCGACAGCGGATGCTTTCACCCTCTTTGAGCGTCTGGAAGCCAAACTGGAACAATATCCCGGACAGCTGATGCGCTCCTGCGTGGAGCTGGCGAAGGACTGGCGGACGGACCGCTATCTGCGCCGTCTCGAAGCGATGATGCTTGTTGCCGATAAGAATGTGGCTCTGGTCCTGACGGGCACGGGTGACGTTCTGGAGCCGGAAGGCGGTATCGCCGGTATCGGGTCCGGAGGCAATTATGCGCTGGCTGCGGCCCGTGCGCTAGCAGATACGGATCTGGATGCGGAAGCCATTGCCCGCAAGGCCATGGCAATCGCCGCTGATATCTGCGTCTACACCAACGGCAATCTGACGGTCGAAAGCCTGGAGACGGAGTGAGTGCGTCAGCTCTCACCCTTAGCGGGAGAACGCAATGACTGAGGTTCTCGAACGCCGCCTTCAGGATGCCGTGTCGGCTGGCCTTCTCGATGCCGGACTGGCAGGCCGTCTGAAGGTCTTCTGGCAGGAGCAGGACCGGCTCGGGGTAGAGGCTCAGGCCTCAGATCCGGTGTCGCGTGTGGATGCGGAAGAGGTCCGCTTCGTCCGCGGGTTCCACGATATCTTCATTGCCATTGGCCTTTCCCTCTTTATGGTCGGTCTGGTCTACGGCCTGAAGGGGCTCGTGCCGATGGGCGTCACGGCGGCTGCGGGTGCTGCGGCAATCTGGGGTCTCTCCGAGATCTTTGCACGCCGCATGCGGCTTGCGCTGCCATCCTTTCTGCTGACGATCCTGTTCACCCCGTTCTTTTTCCTGGCCTGTCTTGGCCTGTTCGTGGGCGAAAACAGCACAGCGGCTTCGGCAGGGAATGCCTTTGACAATTCCGAAGCTCAGGTTCTGATCCTGCCTGCCCTGATCGCGACACTCGGTGCATCGCTCCATCTCTGGCGGTTCCGTGTTCCAGTGGGATTTGCGGTGGTGACGGCAGGAGTGCTCTTCCTTGCTGTCGTGCTGGTGGAAACCGCTGTTCCGCATCTGGTTCAGAACAATATTGCCTGGTTCACGCTTGTGGCCGGCCTTGCCAGTTTCCTGGCGGGCATGGTGTTCGACAGCCGGGACCTGACCCGGTCCACGATCAACAGCGACAAAGGCTTCTGGCTTCATCTGATGGCCGCGCCCCTGATCGTGCACTCCATTCTCAACCTTGCGACCGGCGGCGACTATTTCAGTGACACGGGATCTGCAGCGATCGTGATCGCCATGTTCCTGCTCCTGTCCTTTGTCGCCATCCTTGTCGACCGCCGGGCATTGCTGGTTTCCGGTCTTGGCTATTTCGGTGTCGCCCTGGGCGTGCTGTTGAGCGAGGCGGAACTTTCGGGCGAGGCCGGTGTTGCCGGAACCCTTCTGGTTCTGGGTTGCTTCATTCTTCTGCTGGGCTCGGCCTGGCGTATTGTCCGCCGGGTTCTGGTGGCGCCTGTGGCCGGAACGCCGGTCATGCGCTTCATCCCGGCGGCCTCCTGATCATCTGATGGAAGTATCGACATGACCGACTTTTCCCCTCGTGAAATCGTTTCAGAACTGGACCGCTACATCGTTGGCCAGAAAGACGCCAAGCGGGCCGTCGCCATTGCCCTGCGCAACCGTTGGCGCCGCCAGCAGTTGCAGGGGCAGATGCGCGAGGAGGTTCTGCCGAAGAACATTCTCATGATCGGGCCGACCGGCGTCGGCAAGACGGAGATCGCCCGCCGCCTGGCGAAGCTGGCCAACGCCCCCTTCACCAAGGTTGAGGCGACCAAGTTCACAGAAGTGGGCTATGTCGGCCGCGACGTGGAGCAGATCGTCCGCGATCTTGTCGAGGCGGGCATCAGCCTGGTGCGCACCGGCAAGCGGGAAGAGGTCAAGGCCAAGGCCCATATCATGGCTGAAGACCGGGTTCTCGACGCGCTCGTTGGCAAGACCGCCAGCCCTGCCACTCGTGATTCCTTCCGCAAGAAGCTGCGGGAAGGGGAGATGGACGACAAGGAAATCGAAGTGGAGGTCCGCGCACAGCCGCAGATGCCGAGCTTCGATGTTCCGGGCATGCCTGGTGCCAGCGTCGGCGTGATGAACATTTCCGACATGCTGGGCAAGGCCTTTGGCGGCCAGACAAAGATGAAGCGCACCACCGTGCGCGATTCTTATCAGCTCCTGATCAATGAGGAATCCGACAAGCTTCTCGACGAGGACAAGATCGTTCAGGAAGCGGTGTCTCTGGTCGAGAATTCCGGCATCGTGTTTCTGGACGAAATCGACAAGATCTGCGCAAGGGAAGGGCGTGGCGGCGCGGATGTGTCGCGCGAAGGCGTGCAGCGCGACCTGCTGCCCCTGATCGAAGGCACAGTGGTCTCCACCAAGCATGGACCGGTGAAGACGGACCATATTCTCTTCATTGCTTCGGGCGCTTTCCATGTGGCAAAGCCTTCCGACCTCTTGCCGGAGCTTCAGGGGCGTCTGCCGATCCGTGTCGAGTTGAAGGCTCTGACGCGCGATGACTTCCGAGCCATCCTGACCGAACCGGAGGCAAGCCTCATCAAGCAGTATGTGGCGCTTCTGGCGACGGAAAACGTCACCCTGTCCTTCACCGAGGATGCGATCGACGAGATTGCCTCTGTGGCGGTTGATCTCAACGGGTCGGTCGAGAATATCGGCGCCCGCCGCCTGCAGACTGTGATGGAGCGGATCCTGGACGAGGTGTCCTACACCGCTCCCGACCGGTCGGGCGAAACCATCGAGATCAATGCGGAGCATATCCGCGAGAACATTGGTGAGCTGGCAAAGAACGTCGACCTGTCGAAGTTCATCCTCTAACCTGTCGGTCAGACTCCTTGGGATCCCTGACAAAAGACAGCGGTCTCAAGAGGGAAATGAAAGGTCAATTTGGCGCAGCGGTTAGCCTCTTGCGGTTCCTCTGCGCCAGTGGCAGCATGCGCCCATGGTAGCAATCCGAAAGAGCAATGAAGAAGGTCACCGCCGGAAGTTTCTGGTCGTGGTCGATGACACGCCCGAGTGTGATCGCGCAATCGTCTATGCGGCCAAGCGCGCGGCGCGGACGAGCGGCGTCGTCACCCTTCTTTTCGTCGTGACCCCGACCGACTTCCAGCACTGGCTGGGGGTCGAGGACATCATGCGCGCCGAGGCGATGGAAACGGCAGAGACCACCCTCGCCAAGGCGGCGGAGCGGGTGCGCAACGTTGCCCGGACCGAGCCGGAATGCGTGATCCGGGAGGGCAACAAGTCCGAGATGATCCTCGAGTTGATCGAAGCGGACGCGGACATTGCCATTCTGGTTCTGGCTGCCGGCACGAGCAACGAGGGGCCGGGACCGCTGGTTTCCTCCATCGCCGGAAAATCCGCGGGCGTGTTCCCGATCCCGGTGACCATCGTTCCGGGCAATCTCGATGATGATTCGATCGCAGCTCTCGCCTGAGGTCTGCCTTTCGGATTAGGAGAAAGTCCTTGGAGACAGGTGGCGTTGCAGCTAACAAGGCGCTCAGCGCATAGGCCGTACCAGCCATCAGGCGTCCATGGAGACGCTTGAATTGAAGCCAATCGGACCTATCTAGATTTTAACAGTTCCAAACTGCCCCTGCTTGCGCTAAAATTCTATCGTAAAGCGACGATAAATTGCGCTGCAGTCCGGCCTAGCCGATCGTAGGATCAGATCATGTTCATTCAGACCGAGGCGACGCCGAATCCGGCGACCCTGAAATTCCTGCCGGGCCGCGTTGTCCTGCCCGAGGGAACCTATGATTTCCGCTCCTCCGCTGATGCCGGAGCATCTCCCCTTGCCGAGAAACTGTTCCAGATTCCGGGCGTGGAAGCGGTCTTCTTCGGTCATGACTTCATCACCGTGACCAAGAACGACACCGACTGGCAGCATATGAAGCCAGCCATTCTGGGCGCGATCATGGAGCAGTTCATGTCCGGTCAGCCGGTCATGGCAAGCGGCGGCGCGGAAGACACCGAAGACGGAGAGTTTTTCGATGACGGCGATTCCGAAACCGTCACCGTGATCAAGGATCTCCTGGAAACCCGCGTGCGTCCGGCTGTGGCCCAGGACGGCGGAGACATCACCTTCAAGGGTTTCCGCGACGGGATTGTCTATCTCTCCATGCGTGGCGCCTGTGCAGGCTGCCCGTCGTCCACGGCGACCCTGCAGCACGGCATTCAGAACCTGCTGCGCCATTTCGTCCCGGAAGTGGAAGAAGTGCGCCCGATCTGAGGTGTGCTCCAGCTCTTCGAAAAGCCCGGTCTTGTGCCGGGCTTTTTCATTTTGAGTGGTCTCCAGGAACTGTGATCTTTCAAGCCCAACCTTTGGGGTAAGTCCAAAGCGCATCTCGACATGGACGCAACCTGCCGCTAATCCGAAATGACCATGAGAGTTCTTGCGATCGACACAGCTTTGGCCAATTGCGCAGCCGCCGTCCTGGACGATGGTGCGGACACGCCGTGCCTTGCCGAAGTCAGCGCCGAAATCGGCCGCGGACATGCGGAGCGGCTGATGGACATGATCGGCGACGTGATGGCCGAATCCTCGACCGCGTTTACGGATCTGGACCGGGTCGTTGTAACGACCGGACCGGGCAGCTTTACCGGCATGCGCGTCGGGCTTTCCGTTGCACGCGGATTTGGTCTGGTGCTTTCCAAGCCGGTGGTGGGGGTCACGACCCTGGCGGCCATCGCCCGTTCCATACCTGTTGAAACGGGCGGCGCACCGGTTCTTGTGGCGCTCGATGGCAAGGGCGATGAGGTCTACTGTCAGGACTTCGGTCCCGATCTGGAGCCTATGTCCGAGCCTTGCGTGCGGACCATCCAGGAGCTTGCGGACACTCTCGACCGGTCCGTGCGGCTGATCGGCTCTGCTGCCCGCCGTATCGCTCTGGCGGCAGGCCGGCCGGAAGACGACATTCTGTCCGATATGGCCTATCCGCAGATCTCCGATGTTGCCCGGCTGGGTCTGGTCACCGATCCGAAGACATCTGCTGCCGTTCCGCTCTATCTGCGTCCGCCCGATGCGACGCCGCAGAAGAAGGGAAGGATCGAGCGGCAATGAGCCTTTGGTGGCCCTGGAGTTCCGAGCCGATGGTCGAAGAGGCTGATGACGGTGATTTTGCGGATCTCGCGGATCTCCATGCCCTGTCGTTTCCCCATGCCTGGAGCGAAGAGGAAATCGCCGGACTGCTGGGTCAGACCGGCGTCTTCTGCCTCGTGGTGCGCCGCTCCGGCGTCAACAATTCCCGCCATCCCCTGGGCTTTGTGCTGATCCGCTCGGTCGCGGGCGAGGCGGAAGTCCTGACGATTGCCGTTCATCCCCGGCACCGGGGCAAGGGGCTTGCTGGCCGCTTGATGAAGGCGGCAACTTTCAAGCTCTACAGTGACAGGTGCGAATGCCTGTTCCTGGAGGTGGATGCCGCCAACGAACCAGCCCTCCGTCTTTACAAGTCTCTCGGTTTCCGCAAAGTGGGTGAGCGCAAGGGCTATTACCGGGCGGGCGAGGGAGACGGCACTGCGCTTGTCATGCGGGCAGATCTTCTTTAAAGCCGCTGAGCATTAACGAATTTGGGCCGGCAACGGACGGAGCGGCGGAACTCATGACGGACGAGCGGACCTCGACGCTGGCGGAACAATGCGTTGCCAAAGGCATGCGCATGACCGAACAGCGCCGCGTGATCGCCGCGGTGATCGAAGCGGCCTCCAATGATCATCCGGATGTGGAAGAGCTCTACCGGCGCGCTGTCGCGATCGACTCGCGGATTTCGATTTCCACTGTCTATCGCACGGTGAAGCTGTTCGAGGATGCCGGCATGATCGAGCGGCATGACTTCCGTGATGGCCGGTCCCGCTATGAGCCTGTTCCCGATGAGCATCATGACCATCTGATCGACCTGCGTTCGGGCAAGGTTATCGAGTTCCGGAACGAGGATATCGAGGCCTTGCAGGAATTCATTGCCCGTAAGCTCGGCTACAAGCTCGTTGATCATCGTCTGGAGCTTTATGGCGTTCCGCTTTCTGCAGCCGAGGTGTCCGGGGATGATGGCGAAGATTAAGGCCGTCTGGGCCATCAGTGCCCTGACGGTTGTGTCGCTGGTGCTGATCCCGCCGCAATGGCTGGCGGTCAAGCGTGGCTGGAAACTGCAGCGGCGTCTGCCTCACATCTGGCATCTTGCGGCCACGCGTCTGGTCGGCATCCGGGTTCACCAGGTCGGAAAACCCTCAGCAGACCGGCCGCTCCTGGTGACCTCCAACCATGCGTCCTGGGTCGACATCACCGTGGTCGGGTCCCTGATGCCCCTGTCCTTCATAGCCAAGTCGGAAGTGAGCGGCTGGCCGGTCTTCGGTCTTTTTGCCAAGCTGCAGCGGACGGTGTTCGTCAACCGGACGCGGCGCACCGAGACGGGTAAGGTGGCTGATGCCATTGCCGAGCGCATGGCGCAGGGGGATGCCATGGTGCTGTTCGCAGAAGGCACATCCAACGACGGCAACTGCGTTCTGCCGTTCAAGTCGGCGCTTCTGGGCGCCGCGACCCGGTCGCTGGGCGAAGAGGATACGGTCTGGGTTCAGCCCTTGTCCGTTGCCTATCGTTCCTTGAGCGGCCTGCCGATGGGGCGCCAGTTCCGTCCGCATGTTGCCTGGTATGGCGACATGGAGCTTGCCGGTCACCTCTGGGGTATCTTCAAGGAAGGGGATCTGGATGTGGTCGTTACCTGGGGCGAACCTGTTGCCGTCTCGGCGGCCACGAACCGCAAGGTGCTGACACGGGATCTGGAAACCCAGGTTCGGGGCATGACGGCAGCAGCCTTGCGTGCATAAGCCTTGCCCGGGCCGCAGGCCAAAACTGCTTGACCCCTGCCTATTCTCAATGGGAAGAAAACCCGTTAAAGCTGGCCGGGAAACATCGACAGGGTCGTGGCGTCTCCCCACGGTTTGCGGGTCTTGTTGATCAAGGCCGCGCAGCAAGGGCGAGCCCGGGCAGCATTTCTGCCGCAAAGGCCCTTTAAAACCTGAAAATATCAATTGCCCCGAAACGGGCCATGAGGACTGAATGACGCATCGTCAGCACCAGGAAGCAGCAGACCAGACGACGCCGGCACAACAGGGTGTCCAGGCGGATGCGCGCCCGAATGCGCGCAAAGTGTTCATGCGCACCTATGGCTGCCAGATGAATGTCTATGACAGCGAGCGCATGAACGACGTGCTTGGCACGGAAGGCTTCAGCGCCACTGATTCCATGGAAGATGCGGATCTCGTCATCCTCAACACCTGCCATATCCGCGAGAAGGCCTCGGAAAAGGTCTATTCCGAGCTGGGCCGCATCCGGAAGATCAAGGAAGAGCGGGCGCTGGCTGGCAAGGACATGATGGTCGGCGTTGCCGGTTGCGTGGCCCAGGCCGAGGGCGACGAGATTTCCCGCCGAGCGCCGGTCGTGGATCTGGTCTTTGGTCCGCAGAGCTATCACCGCCTGCCGGAATTGCTGGCCAAGGCTTCGGGCGGTGCCAAGGTGGTCGAGACCGAATTCGACATTGATGCCAAGTTCGAGCACCTGTCCGAGCGGGCCGCGCGCCCTGTGCTGAAGCGGCCGCCTGCCGCCTTCCTCACCGTTCAGGAAGGCTGTGACAAGTTCTGCACCTTCTGTGTGGTGCCTTACACCCGTGGCGCCGAAGTCTCCCGCTCCGTCGAGCAGATCGTGACCGAAGCCAAGCAGATGGCGGCCTCCGGCGTGCGGGAAATCACGCTGCTGGGCCAGAACGTCAATGCCTGGCATGGTCTGGGTGCCAATGGTGAGACCTGGGGTCTTGGCCGTCTTCTGCGCCGTCTGGCGGAAATCGATGGACTTGACCGCCTGCGCTACACGACCAGCCACCCGCGTGACATGGCCGATGATCTGATCGAGGCTCATCGTGATCTGGCAGAGCTGATGCCCTATCTGCATCTGCCTGTGCAGTCCGGCTCTGACCGCATTCTGGCGGCGATGAACCGCAAGCACACGCGGGATGAGTATTTCAGGCTCGTCGACCGGATCCGGGAAGCTGCGCCGGACATCGCGCTGTCCTGTGACTTCATTGTCGGCTTTCCCGGAGAGACGGATCAGGATTTCCAGGACACGATGGATCTGATCCGCCGGGTTGAATATGGTTCCGCCTTCTCCTTCAAATACAGCCAGCGTCCCGGCACGCCCGGCGCCACCATGAGCGATCAGGTGCCGGAAGACGTGAAGAGCGCCCGGCTTCTGGAGCTGCAGGAGTTGATCGCAAACCAGCAGACTGCCTTCAATGCATCACGGCAGGGCATGACCTGCAATGTGCTGATTGAACGCAAGGGACGTCACGCCGGTCAGGTTGTCGGCAAGTCTCCCTGGCTCCAGCCAGTGGCCATCGATGGCTCCGAAGATCTGATCGGAACGATACAAGCGGTGGAAATCACGCGGATCGCTGCCAATTCACTATTCGGGCGGCTCATTGCGGGGCATCATGACCTTATCGGTTCTACTGCCGACGGTCACCAAGGAGGCGGCATTTGACGCGAGACAGCCAATCTTCGGCTCGCAGGACTCCGGATCACAGAGCAGCTCCGGCTTCCGATCTGACACACATCGTTCTTGCGTTTGAAGACAATCGGCTTATTGGCGATCTCTTTGGCCAGTTCGATCAAAACCTCGCTCTCATTGAGCAGAAGCTCGGCATCGATGCCATTGCTCGCGGCAACCAGGTAACGCTCAAGGGCAGCCACAGCGCCTGTACCCAGGCCCGTAATGCACTTGAAGCGCTGTATCAGCGTCTGCAGCAGGGCCATGAAATTCATGCAGGAGATGTGGACGGCGCACTGCGCATGGCCGCTGCTGCTGATGCTCAACTTCCCCTGCCTACTCTGGAACCCCGCTCTCGTCTTGCTTTTGCGCAGGTTTCCACCCGCCGCAAGACTATTGTTGCCCGCACCCCGACCCAGGATGCCTATATCCGCTCCATGGACCGCGCCGATCTGATTTTCGGCACAGGTCCGGCCGGTACCGGCAAGACCTTCCTCGCGGTTGCCTATGCGGCTGCTCTGCTTGAGCGCGGCGATGCGGCCCGCCTGATCCTGTCCCGCCCGGCCGTTGAAGCTGGCGAACGGCTTGGCTTCCTGCCCGGCGACATGAAGGACAAGGTGGATCCTTATCTGCGCCCGCTCTACGACGCGCTTTACGAAATGATGCCGCCCGAGAAGGTGGACCGGGGCCTGACCTCCGGCATGATCGAAGTTGCGCCGCTGGCCTTCATGCGCGGACGTACCCTTTCCAACGCTGTGGTTCTTCTCGACGAAGCGCAGAACACCACGACGATGCAGATGAAGATGTTCCTGACCCGTCTGGGTGAGGGCTCGAAGATGATCGTCACTGGTGACCCCAGCCAGATCGACTTGCCCATGGGCCAGAAGTCCGGTCTGCGAGAGGCGCTTGGCCTATTGCAGGGCATTGAAGGCGTTGCGCATGTCCAGTTCACCGAGGCGGACGTTGTCCGTCACGAGCTGGTCGCCCGGATTGTCACGGCTTATGACAATGCATCCCGTGAAGAGTTGCAGGCGCGCGAGCGCCGTCACGAGATGATGGACCGCTACAGCCGGGCCCGCCAGGAAGAGCGGGTGGATGCCGGTGGGGCAGAAGTCGAATGACCACAAGTGGCCAGGCAGCCCAAGGGCTGCCTGAGGATTTTCAGATCGACATTTCGATTGAGGCTGGAAGCTGGCCGGAAGAAGCGAGCCTGCTTGCGCTTTGCAGCAAGGCCTTCGATACGGCATTTTCCGTTGCCGGCCTTGAAGCTGTTGCGGGGTCGGAGGTGTCGCTTGTCTTTACCAATGACGAGGCGATCCGGGTTCTGAACCACCGCTGGCGCGACAAGGACAAGGCAACAAACGTTCTTTCTTTTCCTGGAAGCGACCCGGACAACGAGGTCTACGGTCCGCTGCTTGGCGATATCGTGCTGGCATGCGAAACTGTTCAGCGTGAAGCGGTGGATCTGGGAATTGAATTTTCCGACCATGTTACCCATCTGGTCGTTCACGGAATGCTGCATTTGTTCGACTATGATCATCAGGAAGATGATGAGGCCGAGCTGATGGAGTCTCTGGAACGCCTGATTTTGGCGGATCTTGGTATTGCCGATCCATATGCGGATAAGCCGCTGACCGCCGATGATGATTGAACAGCCCGTTTGTGGAGCTGGCGGTTGTTGGAGCTGAAGACAGTTTAGCGATTGATGATGATGACAGGTTCAGAACCCCGAAGTAGTGAAGCCAAGATGCCTGCAGAAGCGCAGGCTCATGCCGACGAAGAGCCTCAGCAGCCAAGGCCGCAGAGGTCTGCGGCGTTTTGGCAATCCTTGCGGACATTTTTCTCCGGACGCAGAAACGGCTCTAGCCTGCGCGAGAATCTGCAGGACGAATTGGCCCGGGAAACGGGCAATGACGCGACCTTCTCTCCCGAAGAGCGCATGTTGCTGGGGAACATTCTCCGGCTGCGCGAGTTGCGCGTCGATGATGTGATGATCCCCCGTGCGGATATTGAGGCAGTCGAGGCCAGCACCACCATCGGGCGCCTGATGGAACTGTTCCAGGAATCTGGTCATTCGCGCATGCCGGTCTATGAGGAAACCCTCGACGACCCGCGGGGAATGGTTCACCAGAAGGACCTGATGGCCTGGATGGCCGAAAAGGCGAACGGGGGTCCTATCGAAACCCCTTCGGAAGATGAGATCGCCGGAATTGGCCACAATGCCCGTGAGCTGGATCTCTCCAAGATTGATCTCTCCCTCTCCCTGAAGACCACCGGCTTGATCCGGAACCTGCTTTTCGTACCCCCATCCATGCCGGCAACGGACCTGATGGCCAAGATGCAGGCGGACCGGATCCAGATGGCGCTGGTGATCGACGAATACGGCGGAACCGATGGCCTCGTTTCGCTGGAAGACCTTGTGGAAGAAGTCGTCGGCGACATCGAAGACGAACATGACGAGGACGAAGAGGCGATGCTGCAGGCGGTGGCCGATGGCATCTGGATCGCCGACCCGCGCATGCCGCTGGAAGACTTGGAATCCGAGCTTGGCGCAGCAATTGCCAACAGTGAAGCAGGCGAGGATGTGGATACGCTGGGTGGCCTTCTCTATGTGACAGCGGGCCGGGTGCCGGTGCGCGGTGAACTTGTGCAGGTTCCCGACATTTCCGGCTTCGAATTTGAAATTCTCGATGCAGATCCGCGGCGGATCAAGCGGTTGCGCATCCGTCGGCGCCGGCCCGAGACCCGGTCCCCCGAACTGCGCAGACGCGCGAAACGGGGTGACGCGGTCAACTCGCCGGAAGAGACAGGCGCATCTTGACGGCTTTCTCCGGGAAGGGTTAACGGCAAGGCTTGACCTGAGGAGGCGGGGGCGCAACTCTCTGATCGATTCGCACCTCAGGGGATTTCTTCCATGCCATTCCTCCGGGCCTTGGCCCTGACAGTTCCAAACGCCTGTCTTCTGGCGTGGGGATGGCGGCGGTGGTTGTGCGCTTGCGCGGCGGGTGCTTTGTCCGCCGCAGCCTTGCCGCCACTTGGATGGTTCCCGGTGCTGTTCCTGACCCTGCCGGCACTCGTCTGGCTGCTGGATGGTGTGGTCAGCGCGGAAAACTCTCCGCGGGCACGGCTGCGTGCCGGGTTCGTGACGGGCTGGTGGTTCGGCTTCGGTTATTTCCTGGCAGGCCTGTGGTGGATTGGTTCGGCCTTTCTGGTCGACGGTGACCGCTTTGCCTGGATGATGCCCTTTGCGGTGGCGGCAATGCCTGTCGGTCTTGCCCTGTTCACCGGGCTCGCGCTTTCAATTGCCGCGAGATTCTGGCCGGACAGTGGTCTGCGCGTCGTGGTTCTGGCCATTGTTCTGGTCGCAGCGGATCTGATCCGCGGCTCCATCCTGACGGGTTTTCCCTGGAACAGCTTTGGCCAGACCATCGGATCGAACCTTGTGCTGGCCCAGACGGCGAGCGTGACAGGCATGTATGGGCTTGGCCTTCTGGCCATCCTGATCTTCGCGTCACCGGCTGTTCTGATCGATGAAGCGCCGCTGCGCCGCCGGATTGGTGCCATTGGTGGAGGCCTTGCAGGTCTTGCGCTCATGGCAGCGTTTGGTCTCTGGCGCCTGGAAGGGCAGGCCCAGCTTCCCGACAGCGACACGGATATCCGGATCGTTCAGCCCGCTATCGAGCAATCGGAAAAATGGCGGCCCGAGAACAGGGATGCGATCTTTCAGGAATATATCGACCTGAGTGAACGGCCGCTGGGAAAGGCAGGCCGGGTTGGTCAGAAGCGGATCCTGGTCTGGCCTGAATCAGCCGTTCCCTTCGTCCTCTCGGAAACCCCTTATGCGCTTTACAGGATCTCTCAGGCGCTTGACGGGAAGATGAGCTTTGTGACCGGGGCGATCCGCGTCGACCGGTCCGGGCCGCGGCCGGTCTATTACAACAGCGTCTATCTGTTCGATCCCGAGGGCCTCGTTCTTGATGCCTATGACAAGGTCCACCTTGTCCCCTTTGGCGAATATCTGCCGCTCCGCTCCTATCTCAACGCCATAGGATTCGAGAAACTCGTCGACGTTCCGGGAAGTTTCGAGCCAGGCTTCCGTCATAAGCTGATGACCCTTCCGGACGGGTCCAGTTTCTTGCCTCTGATCTGCTACGAAGCGATCTTTCCGGCCTATTCCGGGCTTGGAAGCGGGCGTCCAGATTTCCTGCTCAACGTGACGAACGATGCCTGGTTCGGCATGACACCGGGTCCCTATCAGCATCTCGCTCAGGCACGTTTGCGTGCCATTGAGCAGGGACTGCCGCTTGTGCGCGCTGCCAATACGGGTATCTCGGCGATCATCGATGACCGTGGCCGGATCCGCGAACGGCTGAACCTGGGCGTCTCTGGCGTACTCGACGCGCCTTTGCCCTCTGCGGGCCCCCTGACTATCTATGCGCGTACCGGCAATGTGCCGCTTTTGCTTGTCCTGGTCCTCTTGAGTGGCTGGGTGCTGGTCCGCCGGCCACGCGCTCCCTGAAATCGAAAGAACGGATTTCGGCTGCGGCGGAGGTCAGGTGAGACCGTTCGTCGCGGGCCAGTGCGGCCGGCCTTGCCCAAGGACCGGTGCCCTGAAGCTAGGGTTTCTGCGTATATCCCGAATTTGTCTAAATATTATGCAAATTCCGCAGGAATTGCTTAATTCCAGGGCTTGAACGGTTGAGTTTCTGTGATTGAATTAGCTTTCCGTTTGGGAATACAACCCGACTTCGCGCTAAGATTGATAAATCTTCTTGGGCATTGCATGCAACGTATGGTACAACTTGCTGGCTCCTCAAAATTGGTGGGGTGATGCAGGGGGAGCTGGTTGGGGGTAACTGGCGCAGGCCCGAAGGGTCTGGATCCCGGTATCGAACAATAAGTGGCGGCTGTGCAGCCACTACAGGGTCACTGGTCCACGGGCCATGTAGCAGAAAGAAAAAGACAGATGCCCAGCAAGAAAGCTCCTAATCCCATTGATATTCATGTCGGCAGCCGCGTACGCCTGCGCCGCATGATGCTCGGAATGAGCCAGGAGAAGCTTGGTGAAAGCCTCGGAATTACGTTCCAGCAGATCCAGAAATACGAAAAAGGCACGAACCGCATTGGTGCGAGCCGTCTGCAGCACATTTCAACCGTTCTCAAGGTGCCGGTTGCATTCTTCTTCGAAGACGCGCCCGGCACTCCGGACGAAGCCGAGGGCTTTGGCGAAACGCAGCCGACGTCCTATGTCGTCGACTTCCTGTCTTCTTCGGAAGGCTTGTCGCTGAACAAGGCCTTTGTGCGGATCGAGGACCCTAAGGTTCGCCGCCGCGTGGTGGATCTGGTTCGCGCCCTTGCCGGTGATGACTGATTCACGCACCTCTGCGCTTGACGCCGCGGGGTTCTTCTTAGATTGATGTGTCCGGAGCGGTGATCTAGGTCACCGCTCCTGTCATATTCATTCCCAGAAGGACGCTCGCCAATGGCACGTCAAGATTACCTTTTCACATCTGAATCGGTCTCTGAAGGCCATCCGGACAAGGTGTGCGACCGCATTTCCGACGCGGTTGTGGACGCCTATCTCAAGCTGATGCCGGACGCCCGTGTGGCCTGTGAAACCCTCGCCACGACCAACCGGATCGTGATTGCAGGGGAAACGCGCGGTCCCGCTGAAGTGACCAAGGATTACATTGCTCATCTCGCCCGCATGGCCGTGAAGGATATCGGCTACGAGCAGGATGGGTTCCACTGGGAAAACTGCGATGTCGCAGTTCACCTTCATGCCCAGTCTGCCCATATCGCCCAGGGCGTTGATGCGGCTGACAACAAGGACGAAGGTGCCGGCGACCAGGGGATCATGTTCGGCTATGCCTGCCGCGAAACCCCGGAGCTGATGCCGGCCCCGATTCTTTATTCGCACAAGATCCTCAAGACCCTGGCGGAAGCCCGCAAGTCCGGCCGTGAGCCGGTGCTCGGCCCGGACGCCAAGAGCCAGGTCACGATCCGCTATGTCAACGGCCAGCCTGTTGGTGTGTCCTCCCTGGTTCTGTCCACCCAGCATCTGGATGCGTCCCTGACCTCCCACGATGTGCGTGCGATCGTCGAGCCT
The DNA here is from genome assembly GCF_900142725.1 of Roseibium suaedae. Classification (GTDB taxonomy): domain Bacteria; phylum Pseudomonadota; class Alphaproteobacteria; order Rhizobiales; family Stappiaceae; genus Roseibium; species Roseibium suaedae. The sequence continues at coordinate 137,473 of NZ_FRBW01000001.1, forward strand.
TACATCCGTCAGTCCCTGCCGGATGGCTGGATTTCCGGCGAAACCGTCTGGCACGTGAATCCGACCGGCGCATTCGTGATCGGTGGTCCTGACGGCGATGCCGGTCTGACCGGCCGCAAGATCATCGTTGACACCTATGGCGGCGCTGCGCCCCATGGTGGCGGAGCCTTCTCCGGCAAGGATCCGACCAAGGTCGACCGTTCCGCAGCTTATGCCGCCCGCTATCTGGCGAAGAACGTCGTGGCCGCCGAACTGGCAGAGCGCTGCACGATCCAGCTTTCCTACGCCATCGGCGTTTCCGAGCCTCTGTCGGTCTATGTAGACTTGCATGGTACGGGCCAGTGCGACGAAGCGGTGTTGGAAAAGGGCCTGCGCGAAGTCATGCGCCTGAGCCCGCGCGGCATTCGCGAGCATCTCAAGCTGAACAACGCCATTTATGAGCGCACTTCCGCTTATGGCCATTTTGGCCGTGAGCCCGATGCGGATGGCGGTTTCAGCTGGGAAAAGACGGATCTGGTTGACGCGCTCCGTACGATTGCGGGATAAGGCCCGCCGCATCAACCGAACACGGGAACAGACCGCCGGCTCAGATGGGCCGGCGGTTTGCTTTGAAGAAAATGACCGAACGTTACGAAGGCTCGTTCTACGGGCGCCGGAAAGGCAAGCCGCTCAGCCCGCGCCGCACCCATCTCATGGAGACGGCGCTGCCGCGTCTGTCGCTGGATCTCAAAGAGCCTGCGCCGCAGAACCTGGCCGACCTGTTTGACGTGCCCGTGCGCGAAGTCTGGCTCGAGGTCGGCTTTGGTGGCGGTGAGCACCTGCTGCATAGGGCGCGCGAGAATCCGGATGTTGGCCTGATCGGTGTCGAGCCCTTCGTCGGCAGCATGGCCAAGGTTGTGAACACCTTGAACGAAGAAGGTCTGCGCAACATCCGGCTCTACGACGATGATGCCGTCAATGTTCTCGATTGGCTGCCGGAGGCATCGATTGATCTGGCCTATCAGCTCTATCCGGATCCCTGGCCGAAGAAGCGTCACTGGAAGCGCCGTTTCATCAATCCCCAGAACCTGGATCGCTATGCGCGGGTGATCAAGCCGGGGCATCAGTTCCGTTTTGCCAGTGACATCGACACCTATGTGGACTGGACCCTGCAGCATTGCCGTGACCATGCGGCCTTTGAATGGACTGCAGAAGGTCCGGACGACTGGCGCAAGCCATGGGCCAACTGGCCGGGCACCCGCTATGAGGCCAAGGCCTTCCGGGAAGAACGCGTGCCGCGCTATCTGACTTTCCTGCGCACCTGAGCGAGCGGCTCTGTAGCCTGTCCTATCGTGAATTCCTGTGCCGTTTCCAACGCTGGGGACCTTTGTCCTTGCGTTGGAGGGGTGTTTGCCTGTATACGGTCCGTGTTTCATCTCACACGGCTGGTTAGCGGTATGAGGGTGGGGCCCGGAAGGGACCCGCTCCGAAAGTGCTTAGGCACAGCGCTTTACGGCAGGGATGACCGGATTTGAGGGCGCCCGAAGGGCTGGACCCGAACAGGAGCTAAGGCGTGAGCGAAATCGAAGCACGCATCATTACCGAAGAAGGCCTGGAAGCCCGTGTATCGGCCATTGTGGAGCCGGTCATCGAGGATCTGGGCTATCGTCTGGTTCGCATCAAGATCAGCGCGGCCAACGGTTGCACGCTGCAGATCATGGCTGAGCGTCCCGATGGCACGATGACCGTGGATGACTGTGAAACCATCAGCCGCGGGGTTTCGCCGGCGCTGGATGTGGATGACCCGATCAACCGCGCCTATCACCTCGAGATTTCGTCGCCGGGCATTGACCGCCCGCTGGTGCGCGTTTCCGATTTTGACCGCTGGTCGGGGCATGAGCTCAAGGTGGAACTCTCCACCATGATCGATGGCCGCAAGCGGTATCGCGGCCTTCTGCTTGGCACGAAGGACGGTGCGGCTCTGGTCCGCCTGTCTGACGTGAAGAAGGGCGAGGAAGATACGGTTTCTCTGCCGATGGATCACATCGGTGAGGCCCGTCTTGTTCTGACCGACGATTTGATTACGGCTGCCCTGCAGGCAGAGAAGGCGGCTCTGGCTGCCCGCGATGCAGGAGAGTCGCCAGAGGATAACCGGCCCAACTGAACGGTACCGACCGGGGCAACAATAAACGCGCAGAAATGGATATCAGGCTGCGCGAGAGGAGTGGATTGAATGGCAATCAGCGCGAACCGGCTTGAACTGCTGCAAATCGCTGACGCGGTCGCCCGTGAAAAGTCGATCGACCGGGGCATCGTGATCACGGCAATGGAAGATGCCATCCAGAAGGCTGCCCGCTCCCGTTATGGCACGGAGACGGAAGTCCGAGCCGAGATCAACGCGAAGACCGGTGAGATCCGTCTGCAGCGCCTGCTTCAGGTCGTCGAGACGGTCGAGAATGTCTCCACCGAGATCGCCATCGAAGATGCGCAGGCCCGGAACCCGGAAGCGACCCTTGGCGACTACATCGCCGAGCCGCTGCCGCCGCTGGATTTCGGCCGTATCGCTGCTCAGTCCGCCAAGCAGGTCATCGTGCAGAAGGTGCGCGAAGCCGAGCGTGACCGTCAGTATGACGAATTCAAGGATCGCATCGGCGAAGTCGTCAATGGCGTCGTCAAGCGGGCCGAATATGGCAACGTGATTGTGGATCTGGGCCGCGGTGAAGGCATTGTCCGCCGTGACGAGCTGATCCCGCGCGAAGCTTTCCGCACCGGTGACCGCATCCGCGCTTACATCTACGACGTGCGCCGCGAACAGCGCGGCCCGCAGATCTTCCTGTCGCGGACCCATCCGCAGTTCATGGCAAAGCTGTTTGCCCAGGAAGTTCCGGAAATCTATGATGGTGTCATCGAGATCCGTGCAGTTGCCCGTGACCCGGGTTCGCGCGCGAAGATCGCCGTCATCTCCAAGGACAGCTCGATCGATCCGGTCGGCGCCTGCGTTGGTATGCGCGGCTCCCGCGTTCAGGCTGTTGTCGGCGAACTGCAAGGCGAAAAGATCGACATCATTCCGTGGAATGACGATCCGGCGACCTTCATCGTCAACGCGCTGCAGCCGGCTGAAGTTGCCAAGGTGGTTCTGGACGAAGATGCAGAGCGCATCGAAGTTGTTGTTCCGGACGAGCAACTGTCCCTGGCCATCGGCCGCCGCGGTCAGAACGTGCGTCTGGCAAGCCAGCTGACCGGCTGGGCCATTGACATCATGACCGAGCAGGAAGAATCCGACCGCCGTCAGAAGGAATTCCAGGAACGCTCGCAGCTGTTCATGGAAGCTCTGAATGTCGACGAAATGGTTGGTCAGCTTCTGGCAACCGAAGGCTTTGCTTCTGTGGAAGAAGTGGCCTATGTCGATCTTGACGAAATTTCGATGATCGAAGGCTTTGACGACGACACTGCCGAGGAAATCCAGGCCCGCGCCCGTGACTACCTCGAAGAGCTCGAAGCAAAGCTGGATCAGGAGCGCCGCGATCTTGGTGTTTCCGACGACCTGCGGTCCATCGACGGCCTGACCACCGCAATGCTGGTGGCTCTGGGCAAGGAAGACATCAAGTCTGTTGAAGACCTTGCTGGTTGCGCCGCCGACGATCTCGTTGGCTGGAGCGAGCGCAAGGACGGCGAGACGAAGCGCTTTGAAGGCGCGCTGTCTGGCTGCGACCTGTCGCGTGCAGACGCTGAAGCCATGGTCATGGCCGCTCGTCTGGCTGCCGGCTGGATCACCGAGGAAGAGCTTGCTGCCGAAGAAGCTGCAGACGAAGACGGTGAAGAAGACGAAGCTGCTGCTGAAGAGACGGCTGAAGGCGTCATCTTGAACGGTTGATCCATCCGCCTTCGGGCGGGTGAATGGAGGTAACGGGTGCCAAAAAAGAACGAGCCGACCGAACGGCAATGTGCTGTGACGCGTGCGGTTCTGCCGGTGGATCACTTGATCCGCTTCGTTCTGGACCCGCAGGGGCAGGTCGTCCCGGACCTTAAACGGGTGTTGCCTGGACGGGGTGTCTGGGTAACGGCTGCCACCGAGACGATCGAGGCAGCGGAAAAGCAGAAGAAACGGGTCTTCGGCCGGGGGTTCAAGTGTGAAGCCCTGGTCGATGCCGGACTTGCGGGGCGTGTTGATGCCCTTCTGGAGAAAGCGGCGCTGTCCGCGTTGTCCATGACCCGCAAGGCTGGAGAGCTCGTGACCGGCTTTTCAAAGGTTGAGGCTGCTTTGAAGCGGGATCCCGTTTCTGGCCTCATCCATGCCTCGGAGGCCGCGGACGACGGCATTCGAAAGCTTGCAGGTGTTGCTGCAGGCCGAAACGAGACTGCAAACGGGCTCCAGATTGTCCGTTTGTTCGATTCGACTCAATTGGATTTGGCATTGGGTCGGTCAAATGTGATACATGCTGCACTGCTTGCGGGCCGGGCGAGCGAAAACTTCCTCTCGCGAGTGCGCGAACTGGAAGCTTTCCGGTCGAATTCCGCCGCAAAAGACATAGGCAACGCAGACGGTGCGGTTGCGCAGGACTGAAGGCAATATGAGCGATACGAAAAATCCAGGCGACAAGACAATCAGCGTCGAGCGCAAGACGCTTGGCCTCAAGCGGGGCGGTGGCGATCAGGGAACTGTTCGGCAGTCCTTCTCGCATGGCCGGTCCAAGGCCGTCGTCGTGGAGAAGAAGAAGCGCCGTGTTGTGCTTCCAGGTCAGGAAGCAAAGCCCGAGACGCAAGCTCTTCAGACCCAGCGTCTTGAGACCCCTGAGGAAGCACCGCGCAAGCCCGCTCCCGAAGTGAAAATGCCGCGCCCCGGCCAGCGCCCGCAAAAGGGTAGTGGTGGAGCGGTTCTGCGCACCCTGACCAAGGAAGAGGCGGCTGCACGTGCTGCGGCTCTGAAGATGGCTCAGGAACGTGCTGTCGAAGAAAAGCGCCTTGCCGAGATCGAAGCCAAGCGCCGGGCGGAAGAAGATGCCAAGCGCCGCGCTGAAGAAGAAGTTCGTCTGAAGGCTGAAGAAGAAGCCCGCAAGGTGCGCGAGGCTGAAGAAGCCCGTCTTGCAGCTGAACGCGTTGCTGCGGCCCCTGCTGAAGCAGCTCCGGTTGAGAAGCCGGCTGCAGCTCCTGCACCTCAGGCCGCTGCGCCTGCACGGCCGGCAGCTGCGGCCCGTCCGGCCTCTCCGCGTCCGGAAGGTGCCAAGCCGCCGGTTCTCGGCCGCAAGCCGGTTGCCGAAGCTGAAAGCGAAGACGATCGCAACAAGACAGGTGCGCGCGCCGTCAAGCGTGCCAAGCCGGCTCCGACCCCGGCCCGCACCCGTGGTGCCGATGAGGACCGCCGCCGCTCGAAGCTGACCATTTCTGCCGCAACCGGCGGAGATGAAGGCCGTTCCCGTTCGCTGGCTTCCATGCGCCGCCGCCAGGAAAAGGCGAAGCGTGGCATGCAGCAGACTGTGCGTGAGAAGATCTCGCGTGAAGTCATTCTGCCGGAAGCCATCACCATTCAGGAACTCGCCAACCGTATGGCCGAGCGCGCTGTTGACGTCATCAAGCTGCTGATGAAGCAGGGTCAGATGATGAAGATCAACGACGTGATCGATGCCGATACCGCCGAGCTGATCGCCTCCGAAATGGGCCACACCGTAAAGCGCGTGTCCGAGTCGGATGTTGAAGAAGGCCTGTTCTCTGAAGCTGATGCTCCGGAAAGCCTGCAGTCCCGTCCGCCGGTTGTCACGATCATGGGTCACGTCGACCACGGCAAGACCTCGCTTCTGGATGCTATCCGGAATGCGAAGGTGGTTGCTGGTGAAGCTGGTGGCATTACCCAGCATATCGGCGCCTACCAGATCGAGCAGAACGGCAACAAGATCACCTTCATCGATACCCCGGGCCACGCTGCGTTCTCGCAGATGCGTGCACGTGGTGCGAAGTCGACCGATATCGTCATCCTCGTGGTGGCAGCGGACGATGGTGTGAAGCCGCAGACCAAGGAAGCCATCGCCCATGCGAAGGCCGCCGATGTGCCGATCATCGTTGCCATCAACAAGATGGACAAGCCGGCCGCTGATCCGAACCGGGTTCGTACCGAGCTGCTGAACGACTCCATCGTGGTGGAAGCCATGGGCGGTGACGTGATCGACGTTGAGGTCTCTGCCAAGCAGGGCACCAACCTCGACAAGTTGCTGGAAATGATCCTGCTGCAGGCGGAAGTTCTCGAACTTCAGGCCAACCCGAACCGTACCGCTGAAGGCATCGTCATCGAAGCCCAGCTCGATCGTGGCCGCGGCCCGGTTGCAACGGTTCTGGTGCAGAAGGGGACCCTGCGTCCGGGCGACATCCTGGTGGCAGGTGCCGAGTGGGGCCGCGTGCGCGCCATGCTCGACGAGGACGGCAATCAGGTGAAGGAGGCAGATCCCTCCAAGCCGGTCGAGGTTCTCGGGTTCCAGGGCACGCCTGCAGCTGGTGACATGGTCGCCGTTGTCGAGAATGAAGCCCGCGCCCGCGAAATCGTTGACTACCGTCAGCGTCAGATCCGCGAAAAGGCCTCTGTGGTCGCAAGCGGTGCCCGTGGTTCGCTTGAGCAGATGATGAACCGTCTGCAGGAAAACGGCCGGAAGGAATTCCCGCTCGTTCTCAAGGGCGATGTGCAGGGTTCCGTCGAAGCGATCTCCCATGCTCTTGCCGAGCTGGGCACGGATGAAGTGGCTGCCCGTATCCTCATGGCCGGTGTCGGCGGGATCACGGAAAGCGACATCACTCTGGCGATGGCCTCGAAGGCTCCGATCTTCGGCTTCAACGTGCGTGCCAACAAGCAGGCCCGTGAAGCTGCGGCCCGCGAAGGCGTCGAGATCCGCTACTACAACATCATCTACGATCTCGTGGATGACATCAAAGCAGCCATGTCCGGCCTGCTGTCTCCGGAACGCCGCGAGACCTTCCTTGGCAATGCGGAGATCCGCGAGATCTTCAACATCACCAAGGTCGGCAAGGTTGCAGGCTGTCTGGTCACGGAAGGCATCGTGGAACGCGGTGCAGAAGTGCGCCTCATCCGCAACGATGTGGTCATCCACGAAGGCAAGCTCGGCACGCTCAAGCGCTTCAAGGATGAAGTCAAGACCGTGGAATCCGGTCAGGAATGCGGCATGAACTTCGTGAATTACCAGGACATGCGTCCGGGCGATATCATCGAGTGCTTCCGCGTCGAGCAGATTGCTCGGACGCTCTGAGACGCGCCGCATAACCATCTTGAACGCCGGCGCAGAGATCAGTTTGCGCCGGCGTTGTCATTTTACGCGGCTTGAAGGCCGGCCATTTTCCCAGAGCCTTGGGGGCCGGGAAGACCGCAACGGGATAAAATTCCATGGCACGACATACGGGACATACGGCCAAAGGCCCCTCTCAGCGCCAGCTTCGCGTGGGCGAACTCGTCCGCAAGGAACTGTCTGACATTCTGACGCGCGGCGAAGTCTCCGATCCGGAACTGGTCGGTGTGATCATCACCATTCCGGAAGTCCGGATGACCCCGGACCTGCGTCTTGCGACTTGCCTCATCATGCCGCTCGGCGGTGGGGACGGGAAGAAGATCGAGAAGGTTCTCAACCACAGCGCCAAGTATCTGCGCGGACTGGTGTCGCGCCGCATGACCATGAAATACATGCCGGATCTGCGGTTCGTGCTCGACACCCGCTATGACGATGACATGCGGATCGACACCCTTCTGCATTCGCCGGACGTTGCCCGTGACCTCGACCGGGACGACGATGGCGAGGATTTCGGTGGCCGGGACGAAGAAGAGTAAGACCAGGTTTCCGGGTCTATCCCTGCCGGTGTCCTGATGCCGGCAGGTTGCGCATTCCCAATTTCATGACGGACATTTCATGGCGCGGCAACAGGTACGCAGGCAACGCAACACGATCAACGGCTGGCTGGTGCTGGACAAGCCTTACGGCCTGACCTCCAATGATGCCCTGTCGCGCCTGAAGCGCATCCTGCACCCCCAGAAGGTTGGTCACGCAGGCACCCTGGACCCACGGGCCTCTGGCTGTTTGCCGATTGCCTTCGGCGAAGCGACAAAGACCGTGCCTTTCGTCATGGATGGCCGCAAGGTCTACCGGTTTGAGGTGACCTGGGGAGCGGAGACCAGCACCGACGATACGGAAGGTGAGGTCGTCGCGACGTCCGATGTGCGTCCTGATGAGCCTGCCATTCGGGAGGTTCTGCCGGAGTTTGTCGGCACGATCATGCAGGTTCCGCCGATCTTTTCCGCGATCAAGGTGGATGGCGAGCGTGCTTATGACCTTGCCCGTGAGGGTGAGGAAGTGGAGCTGCAGGCACGTCCGATCGATGTGCACCGGCTGGATCTTGTTGAAATGCCGGATGTAAACCGGGCCGTATTCGAGGCTGAATGCGGCAAGGGCACCTATGTGCGGGCGCTGGCGCGGGATCTGGCCCGGCGCCTGGACACCTGTGGCCATGTGACGGTGCTTCGCCGTCTGCTGGTCGGCCCGTTCGGCGAAGAGGACATGGTGTCCCTCGACGAACTGGTAGAGGCTGCTGAAAACCTCGGCGAAGACGGCACCTATGAGGATCTCGTTGCCGAGTTCATTTTGCCGGTGCGCGAGTCTCTTGAAGCCCTGGTCGAATTGCCTGTGTCCATCGAGGATGCGGCGAAGATCCGTCAGGGCATGCCGGTGCTGCTGCGGGGCCGTGATGCGCCGCTTTCTTGCGATGCAGCCTATGCCAGCCATGCCGGGGTGCCGGTTGCGCTCGGGGCGATCGAGAAGGGCCGCTTCCAGCCGAGCCGCGTGTTCCATCTCTGAGTGTTAGGCGGTTTTCGGGGCTTTCTTGCAGCGCTCGGAACAATAGAGCACGCCATCCCAGTCTCGCGCCCATTTCCGGCGCCAGACAAAGAGTCGCCCGCAGCTTTTGCAAGTCTTTTGCGGCAGATCTTTCTTCTTGCGCATCTTCACAGGCGTGACCTCATTTCAGTGCCATGCCTACGCAGATGGTCGGAACTGGATCAGTCTACTCTGTCAGTAGCCGGCAAAAGATCCGCGAAGGTCAGGGTCGGTGAGGTCATGAAGCCGCAGGGCGCCGTGACGGGCAAACCGGTGGGTCACGGCCTTGCGGGTGGCGGCAGGGAGTTTGTGCTCCGGCGCCTCGCGGATGATCTCCGCGCCAAAACCGTCAGACAGGATCAGCCCCGCGTCCTCAGGGAAAATGTCCAGCGGCACGTCCGGGTGTGTGGCGAAATAGAGCCGGTCGCAATGCATCCGGTAGTCGGGCCATTTGCAGTCTGCCCGCAAGTCGGCGATCGAGGATTTGACCTCAATGATCCAGAGCTCGTGCCTGGGACCGAGACCGAGAAGATCGGCGCGGCGGCCAGAGGCCAGTGTAACCTCCGGCAGGCAGGCGAAATCCATGGAGCGCAGCAGGCGGGCAGCGCCGCGCCAGACTTTCAATGCATTGTCCGACTGACGGCCATCCACGAGGGGATCGGTCAGGGAAATGCGGTTCGCTCCAGGCTGCAGTGTCGAGGCCATGGTCTATTTGTTCCGCATTTGTTCGAAAATTTCAAGCGGAAACCAGCTTGATCATTAATGCGGATGGATGCTGCTTTCGAGGATCTGAAGTTTCAGACCGAGCTGATCAGCGAGTTGCAGCATGGTCGCATCAACGGGGAAGACATCCGCGCAGTGTTTCAAAAGCGCACGCGCCTCATCTTCCCAGCCAAGAGCGATCAGCCAATGGCTTCTCTTCAAGGGCAGTTCCTTGCGCCAGCGTTTCGGCAGGGTCATGAGAACGGCATCCTTGTCGATCAGCCGTTCTGCCCGCTCCAGGGTTTCAAGCGCCGCATCTGACGCACGGGCACGCCACTGAGCCTCTCCCAGAAGCCGCAGCATGCCTGGATTGCGGGGAAGGGCGGAGATTTGCTCAATCTGCTGCGGAGAAACCTCCCGTCCTTCGGTCATGGCCTCGGCGAGCGCACCGAATTGGCCAAGGTCCGCAAGGCTGTCGGCAGAAAGAAGGTTCTTGGAGGCAAGCTCCTTGTCTGGATCACGTTCAAAGGTGCTGGTGATCCGTCGGATGATGTTCAGGCTGTAGAGGTGGTCATGGCTGGCGTGGCAGGAGGCCAGAAGGTGCAGGCAAGCCTGCGGCAGAACATCTGCCGCGAAGGCCGCATTGGCGGCATCCACCGGGTCCAGGCAACCGAAATAGAGATGAAGAGGAAAAGGCGTGTCCTTTCCTGCGAAATCAAAGAGCCGGGGATCTTGTGACGACACGCCGTTGGCGGTGCTTTGATAGCCAGGCCGTCCCGGCCGCAGTTCCGTGCCATAGGCGTGGATGGTGCCATCCTTGCGCCGCAGGCCAGTCGACAGGGCGCAGTAGCCGCCCATCGACGAGCCGTAGTGAATGATGCGGGAAGGCTTCGAAAGAGAGATGGCTTCATCGACAGCTTGGTCGATGGCGTGTTCCTGACCCAGATACCAGCCGCTCGCCGCATCATTCAGAAACAGGCAGCTGTGGCGTGTTCGGGCAAAGAGGCGCTCGAGACCGAACCTGCCCGCCGGAACCCGAACCTGGGAATAGACGATCACCAGGACACCACTGGTGCCTGGGTGAAAGCGGGAAAGGAGCTGGGCGCGTCGGGCGGCTGTGTCTTGCATGGCCGGAGAGTGCCGGGACACGCGACCGTCCGCAAGCAGGCTTCTGAAGCGGAAGGCCCGCTGTCCTCAGATCTCCGGTCCGTTCCAGAGCCCGGAGTGGGCGACACGCTTGGGCGTTCTGGCTTCCGAGCGATGAGCTGTGAGGGGATCCAGCTCGCACAGGGCGTCATACTGGCTGAGAAAGACCTTGCCGGTCAGATGGGCCAGGAAATCCGTCCGCTTGAGCTTGTCCATTACCGGCCCCTTCACCTCTGACAGGCTGAAGGAAACACCGCTGTCCTGCAGGCGGTGATTGATTTCCTCCAGGCTTTCCAGCGCACTGGCGTCAATGGCATTCACGGCCGGGCACATCAGCACGACATGTTCGATCGTGGGGCGTTCTGCAATCAGGGCGTAGATCTTGTCTTCCAGATAGCGGCTGTTGGCGAAGAACAGGCTCTCGTCGACGCGAATGCTGAGGACGCGTTCGCCGGTCACCACAGAGTGCCGATCGACATTGCGGAAATGCTCCGTGCCTGGAACGATGCCGACCACGGCCATGTGCGGGCGGGACGAGCGGTAGAGGTGCAGAGCGATGGACAGGATCACGCCGGTTACGACCCCTTGCTCAACGCCGAAGAACAGGGTCACCAGAATGGTTGCGGCCATGGCGGCGAAATCGCTGCGGGAATAGGCGTAGGTGCGCCGGATCGCCTTGAAGTCGACCAGGGAGAGAACGGCGACAATGATGGTCGCAGCCAGTGTTGCCTGAGGCAGGTTGGTGAGAAGCGGCGTCAGGAACAGGGTCGCGACCGCGATGCCGACCGCCGTATAGGCACCGGCGGCAGGGGTTTCAGCGCCTGCGTCGAAATTCACCACCGAACGGGCGAAGCCACCTGTCACCGGATAACCGCCGGAGATGGCGGAGGCGATGTTGGAAGCGCCAAGGCCGATCAGTTCCTGGTCCGGCTCGATCCGCTGGCGTTTCTTGGCAGCCAATGTCTGGGCGACGGAGACGGATTCCACGAAGCCAATGACCGAAATCAGCAGGGCCGCTGGCGCCAGATCCAGCCAGAGGGCGCTGTCGAGTGCCGGCAGATGCGGCATGGGCAAGCCGGAGGGAATGTCGCCGACCAGCTTGACGCCTTTTGCGCCGAGATCAAAACCGGCAGCAATCAGTGTCGTGACCGCCACGGCAGCGACAGGACCGGCCTTTGTGATGATATCCGCCAGAAAGGGCTTGAAGCCGAGGCGGAGCAGCAGGGGTTTGAGTCCCTTGCGCACCCAGAACAGGAAGAGCGTGGCGCAAACGCCGATCACAAGGGTGATCGGATTGGTGCTGCCGATGGTGGAAGCGATTGCAAGCAGGATGTCGTAGAGCGTATGCCCGCCCGCCGGAATGCCGAAGATGTGCTTGAGCTGGCTGGATGCGATCAAGAGGCCGGAGGCCGTGATGAAGCCGGAAATGACCGGATGGCTCAGAAGATTTGCCAGAAAGCCGAGCCGGAAGAAGCCCATGGCCATCAGCATCAGGCCGGACAGGAAGGCGAGGGTAATGGCCGCGCCGAGATATTCCGCAGTGCCTTGAGCGGCGAGCTCTCCGACAGCGGACGCCGTCATCAGTGAGACAACCGCCACTGGCCCGACGGCCAACGCCCGGCTGGTGCCGAAGATGGCATAGGCAACAAGCGGCAGGATCGAGGCATAGAGGCCCACTTCCGGCGGCAGTCCTGCCAGCAGGGCGTAGGCCAGCGATTGGGGGATCAGCATGATCGTGACGATGATGGCCGCCACCAGATCGCTGGTTGCTGTTTCCCGGTCATAGATCCGGGCCCAGGAAAGGATCGGCAGATAGCGCCGCAGAGACTTCATCAAAAAAGACTTTCTGGTGTCGGATCCGCGGCGGGGAGGTCCCGGCCGCTGAAGGCCGGGACACCAGATCAACGGCTCCGGAGGTAATCCGCGAAGGCGGACATGTCATAGCCGGCGTTGCGAGCGCTTTGCAGGATGTCGTCAGCGGGCAGTTGACCTGCCTGCGACAGGCTCCAGAGAGTGGCGCAGCGCGTGCCGGACCGGCAATAGGCGAAGATCGGGCGCGGCAGCTCGTCCAGCGACTTGCCGAACTCTTCGGCGTCCTCGATGCCGAGCTGACCGCCGACGATCGGCTGGTAGCGGAATTCAAGGCCGGCCTTGCGGGCCGCAGCTTCAATCTCCGCGTAGTCTGGCTGGTCCAGGCTTTCACCGTCCGGCCGGTTGCAGATCACCGAGCGGAACCCCTTTGCTGCGATGGCTTCAATGTCCGCGACGGAAATCTGCGGGCTGACGGCGACCTCCTCGGTGAGGTGTCTGACTTCCATTATCATGTCTCCAAGAGCGAATATGCTTTCGCCATCATAATCCGTTCAGGGGCACTTTGAGGAAGCGTTTTCCGCTTTCATCCGCAGGAGGAAGCTGTCCGGCCCGCATATTCACCTGGAGCGAGGGGATGATCAGCTTCGGCATGTCCAGCTGCGCATCGCGCTCGGTGCGGAACTTGACGAACTCTTCCTTGGTCTTTCCGCCGCCGACATGAATGTTGTGGGCCTTTTCCTCGCCAACGGTGGTCTCCCAATGGATGTCCCGTCCATTGGGGCCGTAGTCGTGGCACATGAACAGGCGCATGTCGTCCGGAAGAGAGAGAACCTTCTGAATGGAGTCGTAGAGAACACCGGCGTCCCCGCCGGGGAAGTCGGCACGGGCAGAGCCGCCATCCGGCATGAACAGCGTGTCACCGACAAAGGCGGCATTGCCGATCACATGGACCATACACGCAGGTGTGTGGCCCGGCGTGTACATGGCAAAGGCAGGCATGCTGCCAATCTTGTAGTTGTCGCCATCGGAAAAGAGACGGTCGAACTGGCTGCCGTCGCGCTGGAACTCGGTGCCTTCATTGAAGATCTTGCCGAATGTATCCTGAACCACGGTGATCTTGTCGCCAATGCCCAGCTTGCCGCCGAGTTTTGCCTGAATGTAGGGCGCTGCAGACAGGTGGTCGGCGTGAACATGCGTCTCGATCAGCCATTCCAGCGTCAGGCCCTTGTCCTGGATGAAGCGGATGATCTGGTCGGCATGGTCGTAGGTGATGCGGCCAGCCGCATAGTCGATGTCCATGACGCTGTCGACAACCGCGCAGGCACTGGAGGCCGGATCCTTGACCACATAGCTGATGGTGTTGGTTGCCGCGTCGAAGAAAGCGGTGACCTCCGGCTGGACCGACATGTCGACGGGATAATCTGTCGTGCTCATCTTTGTCTTCCTCATGCGCTGAAGGTTTGGCGCAGCTCAGCCTTGCGCGGGCCTGGGGGCCGCTTTGCCCGCTGGGGCAGTCTTGCTGCCCGAAGCGGTTACGGCCTTGACGATGATCATGCCGGTCAGAATGCCGCCAAGCATGATGAAGGGTTCGATCTGGCCATATCCGATGACTGGCAGCAACCCTCCCGGGCAAAACCCGGCAATGCCCCAGCCGATGCCGAAAATGGCCGCGCCGCCAATCAGCCTTGCGTCGAGCACGGTGCTTGTCGGCAGGGAGAAGCTTGCCGCCAGGAGCGGCCGCTTCATCTGGAAAACCAGGCGGTAACCGATGAAGGTTACAGCCAGCGCGCCGCCCATGACGAACATCAGGCTCGGGTCCCAGGTTCCGGCAAGGTCGAAGAAATTGAGCACCTTGGCAGGGTTTCCCATGCCGGAGAGGAGGATGCCGGTACCGAAGATCAGGCCGGCTGCAAATGCACCAAAGGTTTTCAGCATGGGTCAGGCTCCGATCACGTGGCGGATGACAAAGACCGTGATCAGGGCCGTTGCCATGAAGGTGAGGGTGGCAGCAATGGAGCGCTTGGAAAGACGGGCTATGCCACAGACGCCATGGCCGCTGGTGCAGCCCGAGCCAAGCGAAGTGCCGATCCCGACGAGGACCCCACCGATGCCGATCATGATGGGAGACACCGGCACGCTTAGCGCTGGCAGCGTGCCGGCGATCATCAGGACGATCAGCGGTGAACCGAGGAGGCCAAGCACAAAGGCCGCGCGCCAGGCCCAGTCACTCGAGTTCGGCAAGGCGATCAGTCCGGAGAGAATGCCATTGATGCCGGCAATCCTTCCCAGAAGCCCCATCAGGGCCACTGCAGCAAGGCCAATCAACGCGCCGCCGGCCAGCGACATCAGGGGCGTGAACTCGGTCATGAAGGTGAGATCCTTAGTTTCAATAATATGAATATACTGGATCGTGGGGGGACTCTTCAAGGGGTTCGCACGAAAATATAGAAAAAATGGCATGCATTGAAAACCGGCCGGAACGCTAAGGTTCCGGCCGACTGCAAAAAAGAGCTTTGATAACTTTGACCCGGAGTGGCTGAAGCCAGCCAGGTTGCCTTATTGCGGCGCGGGTTGCGCAGGGCGGGAGAACAGGGGCGCAGAGGCATCCGGATCAACTGCCAACACAACACTGGTGCCGTCGTCACGGGTTCGAACGAGGGCGCCTGGAAGCTTGCGCACCGGGTTGTCCTCAAGCGCGGGGGCCTGGCGGTCTATCTTGGGGCCGGAGAATTCGCCCATTGGCCGAAGGATCTCCTCGTGGAGAATGCTGCCCGAATAGAGCGGCAGAACGGTTCCATTGCGCAGAACCTCGGTGTTGCCCGGCCACAGGCGCAGGATCCAGCGGCTGCCACCGGTGGTCTTGTCATCATCGGAGCGGATCAGGATCAGCGCAGGCTGGCGTCCGTTCTGGGTTCTGGGCAGGGCGGGCAGCTTGTCCGCGGGAGTTTCGCCGACAATAAAGCCGGTGGCAGAAGAGAGCGTCCATTCCGGCGCGGGCTGCCAGCCGTTGCTTTCCAGCGCCTTGGCAAGGCCATCAGGTGCCCCGGCATACTGGATGACGAGCGGTTCCTTTGTCTCGCCGCTGAGTTCGATGCGGTGATCGGGAAGGGTGGCCCAGCCGAAGGATTGCCATTCGGAGGCCGTCAGCAAGCGGCGGTCGTGGCGCGGCTTGTAGGTTTCCATGGCCGTGGAGAAGTCCCGCGACACATGCCAGCTTCCAAACCCGGCCAGGATCAGCACGATGAGCCCGGCAAGAGTGAGCCGTCCGACCTTCTCGTTGTGGATGGGGCCGAAGACGAAGCCGAAGGCGGAGACCATTCCCAAGCCGAAGAGGGTTCCCGCCAGAACGTCCGACATCCAGTGGGCACCGAGATAGACGCGGGAGAAACCGATTGCGATCACGTATGTCGCGGTGATCGTGAAGATGGAGGCCTTGGCCCAGCGGCTGCGGTCATGGGCGATCAGCACCGCGCAGATGCCGAAGAGGACCGTATTGAGCGTGGCATGGCCGCTCGGGAAACTGAAGGCATCCGCCCCGGTATAGAGATCCATTGGCCGGGAGCGCTCAAGCAGGCTTTTGAACAGCGGCACGAACAGGGCCGTGCCGCCGATGGCGATCAGGAAGCCAACGGCCCGGCGCCAGGCCTTGCGCAGGAACAGGTAAGCGGTCACGGTCAGTGCCACGACGGCAACGACAATGCCGTCGCCAAGCATGGTGATCGTCGTCATCAGCTGGTCACCGATTGGCGACCGCAGATCCGTGAACATGTTCAAGATTGCGACGTCAGCCCGCACCATCGGTTCGCCGGGCGCGATCTCGCCCATGAACCAGAAGAACAGCGGCATGGTGATCAGGAGCACCACGGCGGACACGAGCATGCCCGTTGAGCGGGGATGTTGCGGATCGAAGGTTTCCGCAATCCAGCGCGAGACCCGGTCGGGGCGCCGGGCGAACCAGTTGACCACCGCGGAGTGCGCATTGGGAAAGAGCGGCATGATGATCAGGATCATCCAGCGTCCCAGCATCACGATGACGAAGGCGATGACGAGGAGACCGCCAAGCACGACAGCCAGGCGTCCGCTGACCTCGCCAATGGCAGAAAGCGCTGTTCCGGCGATGATGCCGGGGCCGAGATGGGCCGCTGTCCAGGCAAAGGCAGAGGTGATGTTGATCACCGTGAAGCGGGTCGCGTTCATTCCCACCATGCCCGCGATGCCCGGCACGACCGATTTCACACCCGGAACAAAGCGGCCGATGAAGACGCTCTTGCCACCGTGGATCTTGAAGAATTCCTCGCCCTTGTCGACCAGCTGGGTGTAGCGGGACAGGGGCCAGATCTTCCGGACCTTGTCCTTGTAGAAATGCCCGAACCAGTAGGACACCGCATCGCCAGCCGTTGCCCCGAGAGTGGTCCAGATGAAGATCTCGACACCATTCAGCTTGCCTAGACCGATCAGCGTTCCGGCGCCGACCAGCACGACAGTACTGGGCACCACCAGACCGATGATGAAAAGCGCCTCGCCCATGGCGGCCGCAAAACAGATGGCCCCTGCGAGCGCGGGGTTGTCGCCGATGAAATTGACTAAATATTCAAATAGGGCGGTCAATGGGCTGGCGCTCGGTCTTTGGCTTGTCCTGGGGTCACCCAACGGCTCCGTCGGGTCACTTTCGTGGGCTTGATATAGGCACCTGGCCGGTGTCACAACAAGTCACCTGAGTGGCAAAAGTGGCCGGTGTGGAGCGCAAGTGCGGCGTCACCGCCGTTCGCCTCGTCTCCGGCGTGTTTGCGGGCAATTGACAATTCTTCGTTGTTGGCGGGAAATCGTTCACTTGGTGTGCCG
The DNA here is from genome assembly GCF_900142725.1 of Roseibium suaedae. Lineage (GTDB taxonomy): Bacteria > Pseudomonadota > Alphaproteobacteria > Rhizobiales > Stappiaceae > Roseibium > Roseibium suaedae. The sequence continues at coordinate 154,812 of NZ_FRBW01000001.1, forward strand.
GACAAGATCGCCGGTCAGGCGTGTGATGGAGAGACATGAATGTTTGATTCGGCGAAGCTTCCGCAGGACATGGACAAGAAGTCCTTTCACGATCTTGAGCCGCAACTTCGCGAAGCGCTGCTCTCTGCCCAGCTGGAAGCAGTCGAAAAGAAAGCCTTCTCGATCATGATCCTCGTTGATGGCCTGGATGGTGCGGGAAAAGGGGAGGCAGTAGCCCGTCTCTACGACTGGATGGATGCTCGGCACCTGACCTGCAACGCCTATGGCGATCCCATGGACGAAGCACGCATGCGCCCGCCGCTCTGGCGCTATTGGCGTGATCTGCCTGCCAAGGGAGAGACGGCAATTGTCTTTGGCAGCTGGTACCAGCAGGCCCTGCGCGACCGGATCTACGACAAGATCGATGACGCCGAGTTCAATCATCAGATGGCCCGTATCCGCCGCTTCGAGGAGATGCTGGCCAACGAAGGCGTGCTTCTGCTCAAGTTCTGGTTCCTTTTGCCGAAGGAAGACCAGGAAAAGCGGCTCAAGCAGATCAAGAAGAAGAATGCTGCGCGTCACGTTCTGGCGGACTGGGCGACGCTGAAGAACCATGCCAAGGCCACGGACGTCGGCGAGCAGATCATTCTGGAGACCAGCAAGGGCCACGCGCCCTGGTTCGTCATTCCGTCCCAGAATTCCGACTACCGCGATGCAGCCATTGGCCAGACTCTTGCAGATTCCATCCGCTTGAAGCTGGAGGATGGCCAGCATCAGGCGGTATCCGCGCCCGCGGTCGTCAGCGGACTTCCTCACCGCACTGCCGTGGACGCGATCGACCTGACAGCCTCCGTCTCCAAGAGCGACTACGAGGAAGAGCGCGAGAAGCTGCAGCAGCGTCTGTCCGACCTGTCCGATACCAAGGATTTTGCCAAGAAGGGCATGATCCTCGTGTTTCAGGGCAATGATGCGGCGGGCAAGGGCGGGGCCATCCGCCGGGTGATCCGTCCGCTTGATCCGCGCATCTACCGGGTCCATCCGATTTCCGCTCCAAGCGACGAGGAAAAGGCCAGGCCCTACCTCTGGCGCTTCTGGCGCAGGATGCCGGCGCGCGGGCATATCGCGATCTTTGACCGGTCCTGGTACGAGCGGGTTTTGGTCGAGCGAGTGGAAGGCTATGCCAGCCACGATGACTGGCTGAGAGCCTATAACGAGATCAACGATTTCGAGGCCGAGCTGACCAAGTTCGGGTATGTGGTCTGCAAGTTCTGGCTGGCGATCAGTGCTGAAGAGCAGCTCCGGCGGTTCAAGGCACGCGAGGAAACCGTCTACAAGCAGCACAAGATCACGGATGACGATTGGCGCAACCGGTTGAAATGGGACGATTATGCCGTCGCAGCAGGGGACATGATCGACCGCACCTCGACCCACTATGCGCCCTGGACCCTGGTTTCTGCGGAAAACAAGCGGCATGCGCGGCTGACCGTGCTTCGGACCATTTGCGAGAAGGTCGAGGAAGCCCTCTGAATTCCGAAGGGAGCTGGCTGCTCTCTCTTTGGCTGCCCGATGACTGTCTGATGCCTTCCCGCGCTGGGCCGGGCAGCTATGCATTGGCCAGATTCTGCTGGTAATCCGCAAGCAACTCCGTCATATTCCGCCGCCATTGGGACCTGTTGGCCCCAGTGGTCTCCGTCATCCTTTGCTGACCGACATCTCGGCTCTGGCCAAGGCGGGGATCCTGCCGGGTATTCCGGCACTTAAAATCATGGGCGGCTCCGGCAGCCCGCATTCTGAAAGGACACACGATGTCGATTACTGCTGAACGTAAGGCTGAGCTCATCAAGGAATACGCGACCAAGGAAGGCGACACCGGTTCTCCGGAAGTCCAGGTTGCGATCCTGACCGAGCGGATCAACAACCTGACTGGCCACTTCAAGTCCCACGGCAAGGACAACCACTCCCGCCGCGGCCTTCTGAAGATGGTTGCTTCCCGTCGTTCCCTGCTCGACTACGTCAAGGGCAAGAACGAAGAGCGCTACCAGTCTCTGATCCAGCGCCTCGGCATCCGCCGCTAACGGCAGAACCAAACAAACGCGGTGGGTGGATTTGCCCGCCGCGTTTGCTTATAGGAAGTCAAGTGACGGTCATGGGGCAGGATTGCCAGCCGCTCTTTCGCTTGAGAGCAGCTCGTCGTCTTGCCCGTGGCTTGTCATATCGGTAACCGGCCCATACGGGGCCGACCGATAATTGTCCCGCAGTCCAACAGGAAACCGTTCTGAACGGGGACCGGAACTGGGGGACGAAGCTGTAAGGAATGACGATGTTTAATGTTCATCGCGTTGAAGTCGAGTGGGGCGGCCGCCCGCTCGTGCTGGAAACGGGCAAGGTGGCCCGTCAGGCTGATGGCGCCGTGATGGCGTCCTACGGGGAAACCAAGGTTCTGGCGACCGTCGTGTCTGCCAAGGCTCCGAAGCCGGGCCAGGATTTCTTCCCGCTGACCGTGAATTACCAGGAAAAGGCTTTCGCAGCCGGCAAGATCCCGGGTGGCTACTTCAAGCGTGAAGGCCGTCCGAGCGAGCACGAAACCCTGACCTCGCGTCTGATCGACCGTCCGATCCGCCCGCTGTTTGCCGATGGCTACAAGAACGACACCCAGGTGGTGATCACCGTTCTGTCCCACGACATGGAAAACGCTCCGGACATCCTCGCCATGGTTGCCTCCTCGGCTGCCCTGACCCTGTCCGGCGTTCCGTTCATGGGCCCGATCGGCGGCGCACGCGTTGGCTTCATCAACGGCGAATACGTCCTGAACCCGCTCGTCGACGACATGTCCGAATCCTCTCTGGATCTGGTTGTTGCCGGTACCGCTGATGCGGTTCTGATGGTTGAGTCCGAAGCAAAGGAACTCGACGAAGACACCATGCTCGGCGCCGTGATGTTCGGCCATCGTGGTTTCCAGCCGGTGATCGATGCGATCATCAAGCTGGCTGAAACCGCTGCCAAGGAACCGCGCGAGCTGAACGTTCCGGATCACTCCGCTCTGTTCGAGCAGATCAAGGGCATTGCTGCCGACGATCTGAAGGCTGCCTACAAGATCACCGCAAAGACCGAGCGCAAGAACGCAGTCGACGCGGCCAAGGCCAAGGTTGTCGAAGCAGTCATCACCAACGCTGGTGACGCTGCTCCGGAAGGCACCGTTGTTGGCGAGCTGTTCAAGAAGCTCGAAGCCGAGATCGTTCGCGGCGCTATCATCGAGACCAGCACCCGTATCGACGGCCGTGACCTGTCCACCGTCCGCCCGATCGTGTCGGAAGTCGGCATCCTGCCGCGCGCGCACGGCTCTTCCCTGTTCACCCGTGGTGAAACCCAGGGTCTCGTTGTTGCCACCCTCGGCACCGGCGAAGACGAGCAGTTCGTTGATGCGCTGGAAGGCACCTACAAGTCCCATTTCATGCTGCACTACAACTTCCCGCCCTACTCGGTCGGTGAAACGGGCCGCATGGGCTCCCCGGGACGCCGCGAAATCGGTCACGGCAAGCTTGCATGGCGCGCCATCAACCCGATGCTGCCGGCCAAGCACGACTTCCCGTATACCCTGCGCGTTGTCTCCGAAATCACCGAATCCAACGGTTCGTCCTCCATGGCGACCGTTTGCGGCACCTCCCTGTCCCTGATGGATGCAGGCGTTCCGCTGAAGGCTCCGGTGGCTGGTATCGCCATGGGCCTGATCAAGGAAGGCGACAAGTTCGCAGTCCTGTCCGACATCCTGGGTGATGAAGATCACCTCGGCGACATGGACTTCAAGGTGGCTGGTTCCGAAAACGGCATCACCGCGCTGCAGATGGACATCAAGATCGACGGTATCACCGAAGAGATCATGAAGGTCGCTCTGGGTCAGGCCAAGGACGGCCGTATCCACATCCTCGGTGAAATGGCCAAGGCGATCACCACGGCTCGTTCCGAGCTTGGCGAACACGCTCCGCGTATCGAAGTGATGAAGATCCCGGTCGACAAGATCCGTGAAGTCATCGGTTCCGGCGGCAAGGTCATCCGCGAAATCGTGGAAAAGACCGGCGCCAAGGTGAACATCGAGGACGACGGCACCGTCAAGATCGCGTCTTCCGACGGCAAGGCCATCAAGGCCGCTGTGAACTGGATCAACTCCATCGCAGCCGAGCCGGAAGTTGGCATGATCTACGAAGGTACGGTCGTGAAGTGCGTTGATTTCGGCGCCTTCGTGAACTTCTTCGGTGCCAAGGACGGTCTGGTCCACATCTCCCAGCTCGCTCCCAAGAAGGTTGCCAAGGTGACCGACGTCATCAAGGAAGGCGACAAGGTCTGGGTCAAGCTCATGGGCTTCGACGAGCGCGGCAAGGTCCGCCTGTCCATGAAGGTCGTTGACCAGGAGACCGGCAAGGAAATCGAGAAGGAAAAGGAAGAAGACTGAGATCTTCTGTCCCGACCGGATGATTGAATAGGAAATGGGGCGGTTCGCACGGCGGGCCGCCCCGTTTTTATGTTGGTTGCGGTCTGCATTCGAATTGGTTCATTTGCCAAGGCTGGTGAAGCTGCTATACCCCGGATGCAGACTGGAACGAGGAATACCGATGAGCGAAATGCGCCTTGTCGTCGTGGGAGCAGCAGGCCGGATGGGCCGGGCACTTGTCCGGGCCGTGACCGAATCCTCTGGTGCCCGCGTGAGTGCGGCAATCGAACGGGAAGGTTCCGAATTCCTGGGCAAAGATGCCGGTGAACTCGCCGGATGCGGCGAGCTGGGCGTTCCGGTCACTTCCGACGCCCTGACCGCCTTTGCGGCAGCCGATGGTGTTCTGGACTTTACAGCGCCCAAGGCAAGTCTCTGGTTTGCGGAACTCGCAGCACAGGCCCGCATTGTCCATGTCATCGGCACGACCGGTTGGGCGCAGGGCGAGGATGAACCGCTTCTTGCTGCCGCCCGCCACGCCCGTATCGTCAAGTCCGGCAATATGAGCCTTGGCGTCAATCTTCTGGCCGCGCTGGTCAAGCAGGCGGCGAAGGCTCTTGATGCGGACTTCGATATCGAAGTGCTCGAGATGCACCACAAGCACAAGGTTGACGCTCCATCTGGCACCGCCCTGATGTTGGGAGAGGCCGCAGCCAAGGGGCGCGGCATTTCCCTTGAAGAGCATTCTGTTCGCGCGCGCGATGGCATCACCGGTGCCCGCACGCAAGGTGACATCGGCTTTGCCACCCTGCGCGGCGGGTCCGTGATCGGTGAGCATTCCGTGATCTTTGCCAGCGACAGCGAACGGCTGACGCTGTCCCACCATGCCGAAGACCGGCAGCTCTTTGCCAAGGGGGCGGTCAAGGCCGCGCTCTGGGCCTTCGAGAAGAAGCCCGGTTTCTATTCAATGGCCGATGTCCTCGGCCTCAGTGATTGACCTCCCATCGTCAAGGAGTACGACCATGGAACGCATTCTGGTGCTCGTCCGCCACGGTCAGAGTGAATGGAATTTGAAGAACCTGTTCACGGGCTGGAAGAACCCCAACCTGACTGAACAGGGCGTGGCCGAAGCCAAGAAGGCGGGTGAACAGCTTCGCGATCTCAAGCTGAAGTTCGACCTTGCTTTCACGTCTGATCTGACGCGTGCCCAGAAGACTCTTGAGCTGATCCTTTCCGAGATCGGTCAGGATGGTCTCGAGACGGTGAAGAACCAGGCGCTGAACGAGCGTGACTATGGTGACATCACCGGCATGAACAAGGACGAGGCGCGCGAGAAGTTCGGCGAAGAGCAGGTCCATATCTGGCGCCGGTCCTTCGACGTTCCGCCTCCGGGTGGTGAAAGCCTCAAGATGACCGCTGAGCGCGTTCTGCCGTACTACCATAAGGAAATCCTGCCCCAGGTTCTGGGCGGCAAGAGCATCATCGTGGCAGCCCATGGCAACTCCCTGCGCGCCCTGATCATGGAACTGGAAAACCTGACGCCCGAGCAGATCCTCAAGCGTGAACTGGGCACCGGCGCGCCGGTGGTCTACCGCCTTGCCGAAGACGGCAGCGTGATCAGCGTTCAGGATCTCGCGGACTGATCGTCCAGTAAAGGTCAAGGAATTGAAAAGGCGCCTCTATGGGCGCCTTTTTGCGTTTCAGCGCAGCAGCTTGAGGCTACCTGTTAGGGAACGGACCCATTTGGACGGTCCGGCAAAGCCCAGACCGTCCAAGGGCTCATGGGCAAGGTCCTTAGCAGGGAATTGTGCTTCATAATCGCTATAGGCATGAAGAGACCGGGCAAATCGCGGGAAAGGCACAACAGTGCCCTCGCCGCTGGTCACGGCCTTCAAAAGCAGCTCTGTCAGCGTGGTCTCGTCCGCTTGCAACATGGGGACGGGGTGGTTGGATGAAATGCTGATCGTTCTGCCTTCGCCGTCTGTGAGCTGTCGGTTGCCGAACTCCGGCATTCTTGCGCCAATGCCAACAGAAATTGCTGCGGCTGTATTAGCCAGTGCGCCAAGGGCCAGATCCGGATTGACGATGATGGCGATGCGCAGATCCTGGGTCATATGTAACCTCGCGGGGATGATTGATATCCCGATGAAGCTATTCCAGCGTGAATGGTCATTCATGCCTATTTACCCATCTAATCTGCGATTGTAGGTAGGATCTACCTCAATGATTTTCTCAATAGGTGGGAACTTCCAAAATGGAGCTTGATGCTTCCGATCTTCGTATTCTCAGGTCCCTGCAAGAGGACGGGCGTCTGACCAATCAGGCCTTGGCGGACAAGGTCGGTCTTTCTACATCGCCCTGCTGGCGCCGTGTTCGCCAGCTGGAAGAGACAGGCATCATTCAGGACTACCGCGCTTGCCTGGACCGCAAACAGATCGGCCTTGGTGTTCTGGCCTTCATACGGGTGAAGATCGATAGCCACAGTGAAAGCGAGGCGGACGAGTTCTCGCGAAAGATCCTGGAGCTTGAAGAGGTTGTCGCCTGCTATAGCATTGCGGGAGATGCTGATTTTCTGGTGCAGGTGGTGGCTCGGGATCTCGACAGCTATTCGGATTTTGCCATGTCGGTGATCCGCCGCTTGCCGGGTATCAAGGAGATGCAGACCACTTTTGTGCTCAAGGAATTGAAGCCGTTTCAGGGCTTCCCGGTTGGCCTTGGCGGTTAGCCCATGAAAAAGCCGCGCCCGGGGCACCGGACGCGGCTTTGAAGGTCAAGTACGGCCGGTTCAGATCTCGAAGCCGTGCTGGGAAGCCAGATGCTTCAGCGGCTTTTCCGGGCGGGCGCCCACGTGGCCGATGACGTTGCTGGCGCACAGGCAGCCGAGTTCAAGTGAGGTCTTCAGATCGTAGTCCCGGGCAAAGCCGAAGAGGAAGCCTGCGGCAAAGAGGTCGCCGGCGCCGGTCAGGTCGACGACAGCATCCACCTGCTGGGCATCGGCCTTGAAGATGCCTTCTGCTGAAATCGCCATCGCGCCTTTTTCACCAAGGGTCAGCGCGGTGAGGGCGCCGTTGTCCTTTGCGGCGGCAACGGCAGTGTCGATGTCGGCCGTCTGGTAAAGCGCCTTCAGTTCGTGTTCGTTGGCAAAGACGATATCGACGACGCCGTCCGAGATGAGCTTCAGGAACTCGCTGCGATACCGGTCGACGCAGAAAGAGTCCGATAGGGAAATCGCAACCTTGCGGCCTGCCGCGTGGGCGATGGACGCCGCTTCAAGAAAGGCCTTCTTGGCTTCTTCCGGATCCCAGAGATAGCCTTCCATGTAGGTCACGGCAGAGGCCTTGACCACGTCCGCATCCACGTCGACGGGCCCCAGGTGCACGCAGGCCCCCAGATAGGTGTTCATGGTGCGCTCGCCGTCCGGAGTGATCAGGATCATCGAGCGGGCGGTCGGGTCCTTGTCGATCAGGCGGGAGGTTTCGAAGTGAACGCCTGTCTTGCGCATGTCGTGGGCGAAGCTGTCGCCCAGTTCATCCACGGCGACCTTGCCGAAATAGGCTGGGGCACCGCCAAGAGAGGCGATGCCCGCAGCCGTGTTGCCTGCGCTGCCGCCAGAGATCCGCACTGTCTGCCCCATCCGGTCGTAAAGCCGGATGGCTTCATCCGTGTCGATCAGGCGCATGGCGCCCTTCACCAGATTTTCCCGGGCAAGGAAGTCCTCTTCCACATGGGCAAACACGTCACAGATGGCGTTGCCGATGCAAAGGGCGTCGAAGCGGATGTCGGTCATGTGTCTCTCTTGGCTGCGTTACGCAAGTGTCAGGCGGTCAAAGGGCCGGGGTCGGACGGAGGGCGCGGTTGGCCTCCGGTTCCCGGATCTTTTCCCGGAAGGGATTGGCGCAATAGACGCCGAGCATCTTGAACTCGGCGCAATAGAACTTCAGTTCCTCCAGCGCCAGGGCGACGGACTTGTCGTCCGGGTGGCCTTCGATGTCCGCGTAGAACATGGAGGCGAAGAACTGGCCTTCCAGCTGGTAGGATTCCAGCTTGGTCATGTTCACGCCGTTGGTGGCGAAGCCGCCAAGCGCCTTGTAGAGCGCAGCCGGCACGTTGCGGACGCGGAAGACAAAGGTCGAGATGATCGGCTGGCCCGCGTTGGCGGCCGGAAGATCTTCCGGCGACAGGATCAGGAAGCGGGTGGTGTTGTGCTCCGCGTCTTCCACGTTCCGGCGCAGGATGTCGAGGCCGTAGATGTCTGCGGCCATCTCCGGAGCAAGGGCAGCAGCGCTGAGATCGCCCTTTTCAGCGATCTGGCGGGCAGAACCGGCGGTATCAGCGCCGACGAGCGGAGCCAGACCCAGTTCGCGGATGATCTTGCGGCATTGGCCGAGGGCCATGATGTGGCTCTGCACACTCTTCAGGCCTTCAAGCGTCGCGCCCTTCGGAGCCATCAGCTGAAAGCGGATCGGCAGGAAATATTCGCCGATGATGTGCAGGCTGGACTTCGGGAGCAGGTGATGGATGTCCGCTACGCGGCCTGCGACAGAGTTTTCCACCGGGATCATGCCCAGATCGGCTTCACCGGACTCAAGGGCCTGGAAGCAGTCTTCAAAGGTCGGGCAGGGGATGGCCTGGTAGTCGGGATAGACATTGCGGCAGGCCATATGGGAATTGGCCCCGGTTTCACCCTGGAATACGATTTTCTTGCGGTCGGTCATATCGAACTCGGATCTGGCAGGCGTGCTTGTGGCCTGCTGATTTCAGGACTGTCCGGCGATGGCAGCGCGTGCGCGCTCCAGATCTTCCGGAGTGTTGACGTCCATCGGTGCGCTGTCGATGGCACTGATATCGATCCGCATGCCGGCTTCAAGCGCACGGAGCTGCTCCAGCTTTTCGCGGATCTCAAGCGGCGACGGCTTAAGGGATACGAACCGGTCCAGGGCGCTGCGGCGGTAAGCATAGACGCCGATGTGCTGGAAGAGCGGTCCGTCCCCGGTGGGGGCCGTCGCCCTGGTAAAGTAGAGGGCGCGGAACGCGCCATTGCCGTTGGGTGTTGCAACGGCCTTCACGAAACTCGGATCATCGCGGAACCGGGGATCCCGGATCTCGGTCATAATGGTGCCAATTTCAACGGCAGGATCAGCAAGAGGTGCGAAGGCCGCGCGAATCGCTTCCGGTTCGATCAAGGGCACGTCGCCCTGGAGATTGAGCACAATCTGATGGTTTCTGTTGGGATCCACCAGATTTGTCGCCTCATGAATGCGGTCTGAGCCGGATTGATGGTCCGTCCTTGTCATCACCGCTTCGCCGCCGTGGTTTTCAACCGCACGGGCGATGTCTTTGTGATCGCAAGCCACCACGACGCGGCCGAGCCTGGCGTTCTGAGCCTGCTCTAAGACGCGGACAATCATTGGTTTTCCGCCAATATCCGCGAGCGGCTTGCCAGGAAGGCGAGATGCTTCGAGCCGGGCTGGAATGACGACAAGGGCGTTCTGCAAGGAAAATCTCCGGTACCTCAGGACGGCTAAAACACAGGTTTTTCACCTCTGTGTCCAAATGTCTTAGCCGCAGCTCTTTTATACCTATGGACAGCGACGTCAAAAAATTTGTAGGTTCCGGCCAAAATCTGGAAGCTTAATGGGTCCGTGGCACGCGTTGCGGACCCGGACGCGTATTAGCTTGGAGCCGGAGAGAATGGATTCCTTCACGCTGAACAAGATCGCTGGTGCGATCCTGATGGTTCTCCTCCTGACGATGGGGGTGGGAATTGTATCGGACATTATTTTCGACACGAACCCTCCTGGTCAGCCCGGCTATGAAATCGTAGTCGCAGACGCCGGTGGCGAAGGTGGGGCAGGAGAGGCCCCTGCCGAAGCAACCGTCGAGCCGATTGCAGTTCGTCTGGCATCTGCAGATGCTGCTGCCGGTGAAAAGGTTGCCAAGAAGTGCTCTTCTTGCCATGTTTTCACAAAGGGTGGCGAGAACAGAGTCGGTCCGGATCTCTGGGGCCTGATCGGCCGCAAGCCCGGTTCTCATGAAGGCTTCTCCTATTCCAGCGCTATGACCGAGTTTGGCGCCGCCAATCCAGAATGGACCTACGACGAGCTGGATCACTTCCTGACCTCCCCGAAGGAGTATGTGAAGGGCACGATCATGGGCTTTGCCGGTCTGCGTAAGCCGGAAGAGCGCGCTGACATCATCGCCTATCTCCGCACTCTGTCCGACAATCCGGCTCCGCTTCCGGCTGCTGAGGCGCCTGCTGAAGCTGCTCCGGCTGAAGCTGCACCCGCTGAAGCCGCACCGGCAGAGGCTGCTCCGGCTGAAGCTGCGCCTGCAGAGGCTGCACCTGCCGAAACGACCCCGGCACCTTCGGCCAACTGATCAGCTGATCGGTCACAAAACGACAAACAAGGGCCGTGCCTTCGGGTGCGGCCCTTTTCTTTTTGATCCAGGGGCGGTGTGCTGAAAATTGCCGATGTTTCACCCTTCCTTTGACGTCTTTGCGTGGTCAAGGAAGGCAAACCGTTGGGTGAACGGTTAAATTTCTGTCATCTGGGCTTTGAGCAGGTGACGGGGGACCTCTGTGTCCCATACTATTCCGCAATTGATTTGCGCTTGGTGCAGGATGTGCCGGTTCAAGTCCTGGATCCGATTTGGAGGTAACTATGGCTTTAGGCTGGATGCGGAAACCGATCGCGGCGACCCTCGTATTTGGATTGCTTGCCGGATCCGGAATCTGTCTTGAAAGCAAAGCCAGCCTCGCAGACGAGCCGCAATGGCGGCACGCGACGGCCTTGACCGGTGAGCCGCGCTATGGCCCGGAAGTGACCCATTTCGATTATGTGAACCCGGATGCTCCGAAGGGTGGTCTGGTGCGCCTGTCCACGATGGGCGGCTTCGACACGTTCAATCCCATTCTGCCCAAGGGCGATCCGGCACCTGGCGTCGGCCTGATCTATGAACAGCTGATGGAACCGGCGCTGGATGAATATGACATCAGCGGAAGCTACGGTGCTCTGGCCGAGGCAATGCGCTACCCGGATGATTTCTCCTGGGTCGAGTACCGCATGAACCCCAAGGCCAAATGGCATGATGGCCAGCCGGTGACCACGGAGGACGTGGTCTGGTCCTTTGAAAAGGCCGTCGAACTCAGCCCGCAGTACAAGTTCTACTATCACAACGTGACCTCGGCCAAGGCGCTGCCGGACGGCGTTGTGCGTTTCGAGTTCGATGCTCCGGGCAATCGGGAGCTGCCGCATATCATGAGCCAGATCCAGGTGCTGCCGAAGCACTGGTGGGAAGGCACGGATGCGAAAGGCAAGAAGCGCGACATCGGTCAGTCGACCCTTGAGCCGCCGCTTGGCTCCGGCCCCTACAAGATCAAGAGCTTTGATCCGAGCCGCCGTGTATCCTATGAGCGGGTGAAGGACTATTGGGGAGCGGATCTGCCGATCCGGGTCGGCACCAACAATTTCGACGAGATCCGCTTTGATTCCTTCCGCGACAGCGTGGTCCTGCTGGAGGCCTTCAAGGGGGACCAGTTCGACTTCCGGGCAGAAAACTCGGCCAAGAACTGGGCCACGGGATATGACGTGCCAGCCGTGAAGGAGGGTCGTATCATCCTGGAAAAATTCCCGGATCACGGCTCTGGCCTCATGCAGGCTTTCGTGCCGAACCTGCGGCGCGAGAAATTCCAGGACCCGCGTGTTCGCCTGGCTCTGAACTATGCCTTCGACTTTGAAAGCGCGAACCGGACGATCTTCTTCGACCAGTACAAGCGCATCAACTCGTACTTTTCCGGCACCGAACTCGCATCTTCCGGTCTGCCTCAGGGCAAGGAGCTGGAGATCCTGGAAAGCGTGCGTGATCAGGTGCCGCCAGAGGTCTTTACCACCGAGTACACCAACCCGGTGGGCGGGGATCCCCAAAAGCAGCGGACCAATCTGCGCGAGGCGCTGAAGCTTCTGACCTCTGCCGGCTACAAGCTGCAGAATGGCAAGCTGGTGAGCGAGAAGACGGGCGAACCGTTCAAGATCGAATATATCGCTGCCGATCCGAGCTCGGAACGCTATGTGCTGCCCTTCGCGAACAATCTGAAGCTGATCGGCATCGACATGAGCTTCCGGGTTCTGGACACACCGCAGTATATCAACCGGGTCCGCTCGCGCGATTACGATATGATCACCATGGCGTGGCCGGAGTCCCTGTCGCCGGGCAACGAGCAGAGAAACTACTGGGGTTCTGAATCTGCCGAAAAGGAACAGTCGCAGAACTACGCCGGCATCAAGGATCCGGGCGTCGATGCCCTGATCCAGAAAGTCGTCTATGCTTCAGACCGCGAGACGCTGGTGGCGGCAACTCGGGCTCTGGACCGGGTGCTTCTGGCCCATAACTTCGTCATTCCGCAATGGTATCTGGACGTGGACCGGACTGCCCGGTGGGACCGGTTCGGTCATCCGGAAAAGATCCCCGAGTTCACCTACGGGTTCCCGACCATCTGGTGGTACGATCAGGCCAAGGCGGCCAAGACGGGAGTCGCAAAATGACGGGTTCGTTTCGCGCCAGCCGCCGGCAGGTTCTTCTGGGGTCCGCAGCCGTTCTTGCTGCGGTCGCTCTGCCCCGCAAGCTGTTTGCGGCCGAGCCCTCCGGTCCGGTTCACGGCTTGTCAGTCTTTGGCGAGCTGAAGTATCCTGCGACCTTCCAGCATTTCGACTATATCAATCCGGCTGCGCCGAAAGGCGGCAGGTTCAGCTTCAAGGCGCCGTCCTGGGGCTTCAATCAGAACCCGAACACCTTCAATACCTTCAACAGTTTCGTGTTGAAGGGCGATGCGCCGCCCAGAATGGAGCTGTGCTTTGACACGCTCATGGTGCGCGCATTGGACGAGCCTGATGCGATTTACGGGCTTGTCGCCGAAAGCGTCGAGATTGCGGAGGGCGGCAACACCTATATCTTCAATCTGCGGCCTGAGGCCCGGTTCCATGACGGTTCCAAGCTGACTGCAGAAGACGTTGCCTTCAGCTTCAACACCCTGAAGGCGGATGGCCATCCGCAGATCACCCAGGCCATCACCCAGTTCAACTCCGCAGAAGCCTTGAGCGAGACGCAAGTCGCGATCCACCTCAGCGACAAGCATACGAAGCAGCTGCCGATGTTCATCGCATCGAGCCTGCCGATCCTGTCCAAGCGCTACTACACTGCCTATGATTTCAAGCAGTCGACACTGACGCCGCCGCTGTCCTCCGGTCCCTATAAGGTCGGAAAGCACGAGGTCGGGCGGTTTGTCGAGTATGATCGGGTCAAGGACTATTGGGCCAATGACTTGCCGGTCATGCGCGGCTCCAACAATTTCGATGTGATCCGGCTCGAATTCTTCCGCGATTATCAGGTGTCCTTCGAATCTTTCAAAAAGGGCAACATCACCTTCCAGGAAGAGTTCAGCTCCAAGATCTGGTCAACCGAGTATAATTTTCCGGCCATCCAGGATGGCCGTGTGGTGCAGAAGGAGTTCCCGGACAACCGGCCGTCAGGCGCTCAGGGCTGGTTCTTCAACACCCGCCGCAAACGGTTCTCCGATCCGAGGATCCGTCAGGCGCTTGGGTTCGCGTTTGACTTTGAATGGTCAAACCGGTCCCTGTTCTACGGGCTCTATTCGCGCACCCAGTCCTATTTCCAGAATTCGGAAATGATGGCCACAGGCACTCCTGGGCCAGAGGAACTGGCGCTGCTTGAACCCTATCGCGGCAAGGTGCCGGACACGGTGTTCGGGGAGGCAATCCTTCAGCCGGTCTCTGATGGTACGGGATCAGATCGCAAACTTCTGCGGCGGGCTTCGCAGCTTCTGCAGGAAGCCGGCTGCAAGCGTGAGGGCTCGGGACTGCTGGATCCGGAGGGCAAGCCCTTCACGATGGAAATCCTGGGCGATTCCCCGTCGTTTGAACGGATCGTCCTGCCTTTCATCAACAATCTGAAGCTTCTCGGAGTGCAGGCAACCTTCCGCGTTGTTGATGCGGCGCAGTTCCAGTCCCGACTGAATGATTTCGATTTTGACGTGACCAGCCGCCGTTATTCGCTCTCGGCGACCTTGAGCGATGATTCCCGGGAAACCTGGGTTTCAAGTGCGGCGGAACGAAAAGGCAGCCGGAATCTTTCCGGCATTTCGGATCCGGTGATCGATGAGCTGGTGGACAAGGCGGTCACCGCCAAGAGCCGCGAGGAGATGAATACGGCGGCTCATGCGCTCGACCGTGTCCTGCGCTCCGGCCACTACTGGATTCCTCAGTGGTACAAACCTGTCCACACCGTGGCTATCTGGGACATCTTCGGGTATCCGGACAAGCCTCCGCATTACGATTTCCCGATCGAGACCACCTGGTGGTTCGATCAGGCCAAGGCGGAAAAGGCCGGCAAAGCCGGTTGATCTGATACGGGGCGATAAGAAAGGCAAAAACACTTCATGGGCGCCTATATTTTCCGCCGACTGCTCCTGATGATCCCGACCCTTGTCGGGATCATGGCGATCAATTTCTTCGTCATCCAGTTCGCCCCGGGCGGACCGGTGGAGCGGGTGATTGCCCAGCTCTCGGGCAATGATGTTTCTGCAACCGCCCGCATCAGCGGCGGCGGCTCCGATTTCGGCGGAGGCGGCGGGGCCGAATCCCAGGGAATGGGTACGGGAACGGACAGCATCAACAGCAAGTATCGCGGCGCCCAGGGACTTGATCCGGAGTTCATCCGCCAGCTGGAAAAGCAGTTCGGCTTCGACAAGCCGCCGGTTGAGCGCTTCCTGTCGATGCTGTGGAACTATGCGCGGTTCGACTTCGGCAACAGCTATTTCCGGGATGTCAGCATCATCGATCTGATTGGCGAGAAAATGCCTGTGTCCATCTCGCTCGGGCTCTGGATGACGCTGATTTCCTATTCGATCTCGATCCCGCTCGGCATTCGCAAGGCCGTTTCGGATGGATCTAAGTTCGACGTCTGGAGTTCCGGTGTCATCATCGTCGCCTATGCCATCCCGAGCTTCCTCTTTGCCATTCTTTTGATCGTGCTCTTTGCTGGCGGGTCTTTCTGGGATTTCTTCCCGCTGCGGGGCCTGACTTCCGAGAATTGGGAACAGCTTTCCTGGCCGGCACGGATTCTGGACTATTTCTGGCACCTGGCCCTGCCCTTGACCGCGATGGTTCTCTCCGCCTTTGCGACCACCACGCTTTTGACCAAGAACTCGTTCCTGGACGAGATCCGCAAGCAGTATGTGATCACTGCCCGGGCAAAGGGCCTGACTGAACGCAAGGTGCTCTATGGCCACGTCTTCCGGAATGCCATGCTGATCGTTGTGGCCGGATTCCCGGGGGCGTTCATCTCTTCCTTCTTTGCCGGGTCACTCCTGATCGAAACGATCTTCTCTCTCGACGGCCTTGGCCTGCTCGGTTTCGAGTCTGTCATTAACCGCGACTATGCGGTGGTCTTCGCAACGCTCTATATCTTCTCGCTCATGGGCCTGCTGGTGAACCTTCTTTCCGACCTGACCTACACCTGGATCGATCCGCGGATCGATTTTGAAAGCCGGGAGGTCTGATCATGGACAACAACGCAACCATGACCGCAGGAACCGCCGCGCCGGCCAAGCGCCGCCTGTCTCCTGTGAACCAGCGGCGGCTGGCGAACTTCAAGGCCAACCGGCGTGGATACTGGTCCTTCCGGATCTTCCTTGTGCTGTTCTTCGTGACCCTGTTCGCCGAGCTTCTGACCAACGACCGGCCCCTTCTCGTGTCCTACAAGGGCGAGATTCTGGCCCCTGTTCTGGTGGACTACCCGGAAGAGAAGTTTGGCGGCTTCCTGGCCGTCACCGACTATCGCGATCCGTTCATTCAGGAAGAGATCAATGCCAATGGCTGGATGATCTGGCCGCTGATCCGCTATTCCTACCGCACGGTGAATAACGAGATCCCGGTGCCTGCGCCTGCGCCCCCGTCCTGGATGATGGACAAGGAGCAGCGCTGCTCCCGCTATCCGCTCGGGGTCGAGGATCCGAACTGCGTTCTGGGCAACTGGAACTGGCTCGGTACCGACGACCAGGGCCGCGATGTGGTCGCCCGTCTGGTCTACGGCTTCCGCATCTCAGTGCTGTTCGGTCTGGCCATGACCATCGCCTCCTCCGTGATCGGCATCGCTGCTGGCGCCGTGCAGGGCTATTATGGCGGCTGGGCGGATCTCCTGTTCCAGCGGTTCATCGAGATCTGGACCGCCATGCCGACGCTCTATCTGATCCTGATCGTTTCCTCCGTGCTCTCGCCCGGCTTCTGGGTGCTGTTCAGCATTCTGCTGGCCTTCTCCTGGGTGGCGCTCGTCGGGGTCGTGCGCGCGGAATTCCTGCGTGGCCGGAATTTCGAATATATCGCTGCGGCCAAGGCGCTTGGGGTTTCCAACCGGGTGATCATGTGGCGGCATCTCCTGCCAAATGCCATGGTGGCGACGCTCACCTTCATGCCCTTCATCCTCAATGGCTCGCTGTCCACCCTGACGGCGCTGGACTTCCTCGGCTTCGGCCTGCCTCCGGGTTCCGCGTCCCTTGGCGAGCTTCTGGCACAGGGCAAGAACAACCTTCAGGCTCCCTGGCTGGGCATCACCGGATTTATCGTCATTTCCCTGATGCTGAGCCTGCTCATCTTCATCGGCGAAGCCGTCCGCGACGCCTTCGATCCGCGCAAGAGCTATTCGTGATAGAATGCAGATCTGAGCCGAAGGAGCTTCTGATGAACAAGGTCGTTATTCAGCAGTATCCGGCAGAGAAACTGCCCGCAGATTTGCGCGCGGGCATTCCTGACGGCACGATGGTCAAGGTGACGCTGGAAACAACCAGCCCGGAACAGGCCGCTTTAGCTGGCGGTCTTCGGGAGCTTTTTGCATCAGTTCCAGGAGATTTCAGGAAGTCCGCAAGCGAAATCGAACAGGACCTTCGGGGGCAGCGCGATAGCTGGCCGTCTAACTGATCATGGTGCGCCTGTATCTGGATACGAATGTGTTCATTCTGGCATTGCAAGGCGCGGCAGACGATGTTCGCGCTGATACTGCCCGCCGGCTTTTCTTTGCGGTTGAGGATGGAACGCTTTCAGCGGTGACGAGTGAACTGGCACTTGCAGAAGTTCTGAGCGGCGGCGGCAGTCAGCGTCAGTTGCCGCAACTTTTGAAGGAACAGTATCTGGACTTGATGGTTTCACGGCATCTGGTCGAACTGGTGCCATTGGTGAGGGACGACATGTATCTAGCAGCTGACCTCTCTGGATCTCAATCTGCGAAGGTCAGGCTGCCGGACCGGCTTCACCTGGCAACAGCCATTCGTGTGAAAGCGGATTACTTTGTTTCGGATGACCGCATGATCGACGTGCCGGCACCTCTAGAAAAATGTGGCCTCACGGAAACGCTTCCGTTCGGCCTTTGAAAGGAGCCTAGCTCTCAAATGAAAGAAACGCCGCTCCTTGATGTTCAGAACCTCTCGGTCGCCTTTTCCCAGGGCGAGCGGACGAGCCTTGCCGTCGATGGCATTTCCTTTTCGATCAACAAGGGCGAAACCGTTGCGCTTGTCGGCGAGAGCGGGTCGGGCAAGTCCGTTTCTGCCTTGTCGGTGCTGAAGCTGCTGCCCTATCCGGCGGCGTCCCACCCGTCCGGCAAGATCCTGTTCAAGGGCCAGGATCTTCTGTCTGCGGCCGAACCGGCTCTCAGGAAAGTGCGCGGCAACGAGATCTCG
The DNA here is from genome assembly GCF_900142725.1 of Roseibium suaedae. GTDB lineage: Bacteria > Pseudomonadota > Alphaproteobacteria > Rhizobiales > Stappiaceae > Roseibium > Roseibium suaedae. The sequence continues at coordinate 172,958 of NZ_FRBW01000001.1, forward strand.
ATGATCTTCCAGGAGCCGATGACATCGCTGAACCCGCTGCACACGGTCGAGCGGCAGATTGCGGAAGTCCTTAAGGTGCACCGGGGCATGGGCGACACCCAGGCTCGCGCCAGGGTGATCGAACTGCTGACGCAGGTCGGCATCCGCGATCCCGAAACGCGCCTTTCCTCCTATCCGCATCAGCTTTCGGGCGGTCAGCGCCAGCGCGTGATGATCGCAATGGCTCTGGCGAATGAGCCGGACATGCTGATTGCAGACGAGCCGACAACGGCGCTGGATGTTACCGTTCAAGCTCAGATCCTCAAGCTCCTGAAGGAGCTCAAGGACGCCAATGGCATGGCGATGCTGTTCATCACCCATGACCTTGGGATCGTGCGCCGCTTTGCCGATCGAGTCTGTGTGATGACCAACGGCAAGATCGTCGAGCACGGTCCAGTTGCCGAGATCTTCGACAATCCGCAGCATCCCTATACCCAGCATCTGCTTGCCGCTGAGCCCAAGGGCAACCCGCCTGCCCATGATGACAGCAAGCCGGTTGTGGTCGAAGCGGATGACCTGAAGGTCTGGTTCCCCATCAAGCGCGGCTTCATGCGCAAGACGGTGGACCACGTGAAGGCTGTCGACGGCATCGACATCAAGGTTCGCGAAGGCCAGACGCTTGGCATCGTGGGGGAAAGCGGGTCGGGCAAGACGACGCTTGGCCTTGCGATCCTGCGCATGATTTCGTCCACCGGCCGCATCGCCTTCAAGGGGGAGGAAATCCAGTCCCGCAGCTGGAAGGACATGCGTCCACTGCGCAGCGACATGCAGATTGTCTTCCAGGATCCTTTCGGCGCTCTCAGCCCCCGCATGTCCGTGTCGGATATCGTTGGCGAAGGACTGCAGGTGCATTTCCCGAAGCTCAGCGTGGACGAGCGTGATGCAAAGGTTGCCAAGGCACTGGAAGAGGTCGGGCTCGATTCCTCGACCCGTTTCCGCTACCCGCACGAGTTCTCAGGCGGTCAGCGTCAGCGCATTTCCATTGCCCGGGCGATGGTGCTGGAACCAAAATTCGTCATGCTCGACGAGCCGACTTCGGCGCTGGACATGAGCGTTCAGGCCCAGGTGGTGGATCTGCTGCGGGACCTGCAGAAAAAGCATGGCCTCGCCTATCTGTTCATCTCCCACGATCTCAAGGTCGTGCGGGCATTGGCCAATGATGTGGTCGTGATGCGCAACGGCAAGGTTGTTGAGTCTGGTCGCGCTGAAGAGATCTTCGACACACCGAAGACCGACTACACCAAGGCCCTCATGGCAGCTGCCTTCCGCCTGGAAACGGCGGAGAAGGAAGGCGTCGTGAACGTCTGAAGCCTCACCCCACCCAGCAGGTGGCGAAGTAGCCGCCGGCTTCCTGGTCCTTGCCGATGGAACGGCGGGTTTTGTAGCCGATCAGGCCGTCCGTGCCGCCGACGTCGTAGCCCTTGGCCTCCAGTGCCTGCTGCAGGGTGCGGACGGCACCGCGTGTGGTATCGCGGGTGGGCTTCCAGGGTGCGAGGAACCCGGCATTGGAGCCATATCGGTCGGCCAGATGTCCGATGAAGAGCGCGTAGACGTCGCTCTCGTTGTATTCCTTGATGACGTAGAAATTTTCCGTCGCGATGAAGGCAGGCCCATAGCGGCCCGCAGGCATCAGGATGTTGCCGGGACGGGAGAGTTCGAAATCAGGAAAGGTCTTGCCATTGGCGCGGGTCACGCCTTCCGCGACCCATTTGGCCACCGGCTGCCGCATGTCCGGGCCTTCCCTTGTGCAGGAAACATTATCCGGAATGACGGCTTCGTAACCCCAGTCCCTGCCACGCACCCAGCCATGGGCGGAAAGGTAATGGGCGATGGAGGCGAGCGTGTCGGCCTCCGAGCCCCAGATGTTCCGGTGGCCGTCGCCATCGAAATCAACGGCATATTTCAGGAAGCTTGAAGGCATGAACTGGGGCTGGCCCAGGGCTCCGCCCCAGGAGCTTTTCATGCCGGAGCGGCTGATGTCACCACGTTCAAGGATCTGGAGCGCGGCCACCAGTTCCCCGAGGAAATAGTCTGGCCGTTCGCCCATGAAGGCGCGTGTCGCCAGGACCCGGATTGCGTCGTGAGGGATCTTCGCGCCGCCATAGCCCGATTCCCGTGCCCAGATGGCCACAACGATCCTGCCCGGAACGCCGTATTGTTTTTCCAGCGCAGCCAAAGTGCGCTCATGCTTCTGGATCAGCCTGCGGCCGGACGCGGCCAGCGCATTGAAGGCGCTTTCCTTGAAATAATTGGCAGGTGCACGGAATTCGGCCTGAAAGTTGATCTTGGGCGGCGCGCCCTTGCCGCCGGGGCCGACGAGGCCCGGCAGGCTTGTGTCCGGAGACAGCCCCTTCAGCTCCCGTTGCAATGTCGCGCCGGAGACACCTGCCTTGCGCGCTGCCGGGGTGACCGTGTCTTCCAGAAAGCTCTTGAAGGTCGCATCATGGGGCCCTGCCATCGCAGTGCCAGCAGGCAGCATGGCGATCAGCGCCAGAAAAAGGACCTGAAACTGGGCTGCAAGACGGCTTGGCATGGAAGGCTCCGGTGAAGTGATTCCGCCGCAGCCTATCACACCAGATATATCGGACCGAATTCTAGAGCGGGCTCCAGTCCAGCTGTCCCGAATTGCGCTGCCACAGGGCATCGCGGGAGAAGGAATACCAGCATCCGCCGCCGCCTCCGGTTTGATCGTGGCTGCGGGAAATCGGCACGTTCATCAGATGGCATTTCAGCAAGGTACCTACGCCGCCATGTCCGGTGAACAGGACCGGCAACTCACGCGGGATCCCTTCCAGGCACTCGATCACCCGCGAGACAATCCGCTTTTGCGCGTCTTCCGCGGTTTCCCAGCCGCGAATGCTTTCTGCCGGATGGGCGAAGAACTGATCGGCGACCTGTTCGAATTCCTGGGGCGGCAGGAAGCCGGTCGCCGAGCGGTCGTTTTCGTGCAGACCCTCTTCAATGGTGACGGCCAGGTTATGGCCGCTCGCAAAGATTTCCGCCGTTTCGATGGCCTTTCGCTCCTCGCTGGAAATCACGAGATGGATCGCTCCAGCCCAGGGTTGAAGCAGGGCGAGGGCCGCACGTTTGCGGCCCAGCTCGGTCAGGCGCCAATCCGGCACCGGGACCTCAGGATCAATCACCACCTGCGGATGGGTGAGGTAGACGCATAGGCTCATGAAGGTCTCCGGTCCGAGGAGGGCGAAAGAAAACGGGGTTCAGTACCGCCCGCTGATCCAGCCGGAAATCAGCTGATAGGCAATGGAGATCGGCGGCGGAACGCGGTCGCCTGCCGGGTGTGTGCCGTCAAGCATCTGCTGGACTTCTGCGCGCGAGCACCAGCGGCAAGCTTCCAGTTCATTGTCATCCATGGAGATTTCGGTCGAGGTCGCCTCTCCCGTGCAGCCGAGCATGAGATTGGCCGGGAATGGCCAGGGCTGGTTGGCGACGATCTTCACATCGCCGACGGAAATGCCTGCCTCTTCCATCGTTTCGCGCCGGACGGCCTGTTCGATGGTCTCGCCCGGTTCCATGAAGCCTGCCAGCGTGGTGAAGATGCCGGGTGCGAGGCGCGGCGGGCGGCCAAGCAGCGCCTTGTCTTCGTGGGTGATCAGCATGATCACGACCGGATCGGTGCGCGGGAAATGCTGGCTGCCGCAGGAAGGGCAGTCGCGGCGGTAGCCGCCTTCCGCCATGTTGGAAGGATGACCGCAGCGGGAGCAGAACTTGTGCGACTGATGCCAGTGGACCATGGCCCGGGCCTGGGCGAGGGCGCTGATGTCTTCGCTCGGCAAAAGGCCCTGAAGCGCCAGGGTGCGAAGGTCGATACCCGTCAGATTGGGAAGAGCTTCAACTTCCTCTTCGCTCTTTGTCAGGGCTGCGGCAAACAGTGGCCGGGTGCCATCGGCTTCCTCGCCGAGAAACACCATCTCCTCGCGCTTGGCGCCGAGAGCCAGCGCCTTTTCCGGCCGGTGGCGGATAGAGGGCGTGTCATCGCCGTTGAGCACGATCTGGGTCGGTGTCAGCAGAACCACACCGGCGTCCGGCCGGGTAAAGCGGCCGCGAAGCCATTCGGCGTCGGTGCGCAAGGCCGACTGACGCTCCAGAGTGTTGTCGATGAAACTCATGATATGGGGCGAACGGTGCAGCCCGTCCTGTCCTGCGGTCATGGCTGGATATCCTGAATGAATGGATCTGGCTTGAAATCTCAGGCGGTGAAGGCGTCTTGCAATGTGGCGATCAGCCGTTCGGCCTTGCCGCTTTCATAGGCAGTTGCGGGCACTGCACCCCAGACAGGGGCAGGCCAGGCAGCATCCTCGCGGAAACGGGCCACCACATGCACGTGAAGCTGGGAGACCATGTTGCCGATCGCGCCCACATTGATCTTCTCGCAATCGGTCGCGGCCTTCAGGATCCTGCTTGCAAGGGCAATCTCCCGCATCAGCTGCTGCTGGTCTTCCTCCGGCAGATCGATGATCTCGATCAGGTCGCCGCGGCGCGGGATCAGCATCAGCCAGGGATAGTTCGCATCCTTCATCAGGCGCACGGCGCACAAGGGAAGGTCGGCAACGAAAAGGCTGTCGCCCTCAAGCCGCGGATTGATATCGAAAGCCTTCATGGGAAAACCCACCAATAAGAAACGTCGCGCAGAAGGTACAACAGGACATGCGGGAAATGCGAGACCACTTCTCGCTTCTAGCAGGATTGCCAGGTGCCTGCAGTGGCTCCCGGACTGCCTTCGCCTGGGCGCAAGGCCGGGCTTGAGAGAAAATATCAATGCAAACCCCTAGGATTTTTGCGGATTTCCTGGCCTAGTAAAGCTTTGGCGACGAAATGTGGTCCTCCCTCTTGCCAAGACCCCTGCCTGTCCTGATATAAGGCGCTCGGGAGGTTGGCGTGGACGTACCACTCGCCAACCGGGTCAGGTCCGGAAGGAAGCAGCCCTAACGAGATTTTGGCGCGGGTCACCGTCCAGCCTCCCACCTTCTCCCTTACATTGCGAAACCTTCTGTATGCGGGTCTCCGGCTGTCCGGCATCCGCCTATCGCTGCGCTTTGGATAAACCGCTGTCAGAGGGAGAAAAAAATCCACTCGCCCCGCGACAGGGCTTTGCAAAAAACGGTAAGGTGCGCGCCATGGATGATATCGCCTTTCCGACTGCGGGAGACACGGCGCCTGCCGCCGCTCCGCAGAACAGCGCCTATCGGGTTCTCGCCCGCAAGTACCGGCCCCAGACCTTCGAGGATCTGGTTGGGCAGGAACCCATGGTGCAAACCCTGGAAAACGCCTTCGATACCGGCCGTATTGCTCAGGCCTGGATGCTGACCGGTGTGCGCGGTGTGGGCAAGACCACCACCGCCCGCATTCTGGCGCGCGGCCTGAACTATGAGGTGCCGGGCGAGGCAGACAGGCCGACAGTGCGTCTGACCCAGGAAGGCACCCATTGCCGGGCGATCATGGAAGGCCGTCATGTCGATGTGATCGAGATGGATGCGGCCTCCCATACGGGCATCAACGATATCCGCGAGATCACCGATGCGGCCCGCTACCGTCCGGCGACGGCCCGCTACAAGGTCTACATCATCGACGAAGTGCACATGCTTTCGAACGCTGCCTTCAACGGTCTCTTGAAGACCTTGGAAGAGCCGCCGGAGCATGTGAAGTTCATTTTCGCGACCACTGAAATCCGCAAGGTGCCGGTCACGGTTCTGTCCCGTTGCCAGCGGTTCGACCTGCGCCGGATCGAGCAGCCCAAGCTGATCGGCCTTTTGCGCCGCATTTCCGATGCGGAGCAGATCACCATTTCCGATGAGGCGCTGACGCTGATTGCCCGGGCTGGCGAAGGCTCTGCCCGAGATTCCCTGTCGCTTCTGGATCAGGCCATGGCTCATGGTGCCGGCGCTATCGAGGCAACGGATGTGCGCCAGATGCTGGGTCTGGCCGATCGGGCGCGGGTGATCGACCTTTTCGGTCATGTCATGGCCGGACGGATTGCAGAAGCCATGGAGGAACTGGCGCAGCAATATGCGGTTGGCGCAGACCCTGCTGTCGTGCTGACAGATCTTGCGGATTTCACCCATCTGGTGACGCGCATGAAGGTCGTGCCGAAGGCGGGCGACGATGTGTCCGTGACAGAAACCGAGCGGGTGCGCGGCGCTGAATTTGCCGGAAAGCTGTCCATGCGGCTGCTCTCGCGGGCCTGGCAGATCCTTCTGAAGGGCATTCAGGAGGTTCAGGCGGCGCCCAAGCCATTGGCGGCGGCTGACATGGTTCTGGTGCGGCTCGCCTATTCGGCGGATCTTCCTGATCCGGGCGAGGCGCTGGCCATGCTGCGCAACGGCACGTTCGCTCCTGCGGGCGGCGGCGCACCTTCAGGTCAGGGCGGCTCTGGCGGCGGCGGACCTTCGGCACATGGACCCTCGGGAGACGGGCGCCCACGGCTTCAGGCAATTTCGGGTGGCGGCGCCGCCGTGGCGACACAGGCCGTTGCCCGCCCGGCGCCGCAACCCGCACAGCAGGCTCGTCCGGCGGTGGCACTCGCCAACTTGCAGGACTGTGCGGCGCTCGCCTCTGAGAAGCGCGACATTCCGATGAAAGTCGCGATCGAGCGGCAGATGCGTCTGGTCAAGTTCGAGCCGGGCCGGATCGAGATCCAGCCGACCGAAGATGCGCCTGCGGATTTGGCTGGCGATTTCGGCCGCAAGCTGACCGACTGGACCGGCATGCGCTGGATCGTCAGCGTCAGCCGCACCCATGGTCGCCCGACGATCCATGAAGAACGGGAAGCCAATCAGGAGCAGATCCTGTCGGATGCGCGCTCGCATCCAACGGTGGCGGCACTGCTCAGCCAGTTTCCCGGCGCAAAGATCGTGGACGTGCGCGTTCAGGTCAGCGAGGAAGAGGAGACGGTCATGGCCGATCCCCTTCTGGTCGAGGCGCTGGGCGAGGACGATCCGGACGAATTCTGATTCGCATTCGGCTGCCTGCCGCCTATATCAGGCGTGCGGAGCCCACTGCGGATCCTTCAACTCAAAGACATGACAGGAGCGGAGATCATGGATTTCCTCAAGATGATGAAGCAGGCCAAGCAGATGCAGGAGAAAATGGGCTCCCTGCAGGAGGCCTTTGCCAACATCGAGACCGAAGGCACGTCCGGTGGCGGTCTGGTCAAGATCACAATCGCCGGCAAGGGCGAAATCCGCAGCCTCAAGATCGATCCGTCCCTGTTCAAGGAAGACGATGTCGAGATCCTGGAAGACCTGATCATCGCGGCTCACAACGAAGCGCGGATCAAGGCCGAGACCCTGATGCAGGAAAAGACCCAGGAACTCATGGGCGGCATGGGCCTGCCCTCCGGCATGAAGCTGCCGTTCTGAGGTTTGAATAACACCCCTCATCCGCCCCTTTGGGGCACCTTCCCCCCTTGAAGGGGCGAAGGGGAGCCGACCGCAAGGCTTGCGCCAATCAACGTCTCCCCGGCGGGGGAGAGGTCGGACCGCCAGGTCCGGGTGAGGGCGGGTTCCCGAATGTGAAGATGTGAGACGATGGCGCAGAACAAGGTTGCCGGTCCGGAAATCGAGCGGTTGATCCAGCTCCTGAGCAAGCTGCCGGGCCTCGGGCCCCGCTCAGCCCGTCGTGCTGCCCTGCATCTGATCAAGAAGAAGGACCAGCTTCTGGTTCCTCTCGCCGAAGCCATGGGCATCGCCGTGGAGAAAATCGGCGTCTGTTCCTCCTGCGGAACGGTCGACACGTCCGATCCTTGCGCGATCTGCTGCGATGCCAAGAGGGATCAAAGCGTGCTGGTCGTTGTGGAGGATGTGGCGGACCTCTGGGCGCTGGAACGGGCCGCTGCCATCAACGCGCGGTATCATGTGCTGGGTGGAACGCTGTCACCACTCGACGGCGTCGGGCCGGAAGATCTCAACATCGCCTCCCTGATCGAGCGCTGCCAAGGTGGGGGCATCAGCGAAGTGATCCTGGCCATTAATGCCACGGTCGAGGGGCAGACAACTGCCCATTACATCATGGACCAGTTGACTGGGTTGGCGGTCAACGTGACCCGGCTTGCCCATGGTGTGCCGGTTGGCGGTGAGCTGGATTATCTCGATGAAGGCACCCTGACTCAGGCGCTCAGGGCCCGTACCCGGTTCTAGACCTCTTTCGACCGGTCCGTCGGCCCCTCAGCTTGGGTGAGCGGTGTCAAAGATAATCTGCACGCAAGGCATTGGCCCATTGAGCCGATAGAGCTCGCGCGCGGTTGAAAATCCTGCCGAAAGGCCAAGCGACTTCCACCCGGCCAGTGTTTCCGGAAAGTCGAACTGCCGGATATGGTCCCACATGTGGTCAAACTCACCGGGGTTCAGAACGCTCCAGGCGTTCCGCAGATGCGGCAGGATCTCTTCCATGAAGGTTGATCGGTCAGAGCTGTCCGGCAAGACGGGTTCGTAAAGTCCGAGGGTTCCACCGGGACGCAAGGCGCATCTGGCTGCGGAGAAGAGCGTCTGCTTGTCTTGGAAGCTGAGATGATGCAGCGACAGGCCGCACCAGATGACGTCCACCTGTTGCTGCAGGTCCTCCAAGGCCGAGATCATGTCGGTCTCCTCGAACGTCGCCTCAAACGGTGCGCCCGACATGGTCTTTCTGGCCAGGTCCAGAGCCATCGGTGACAGGTCTATGCCGTGATAGGCACGGGTCGGACGTCTGCGGAGCAGGGAGCTTGCCAGATGCGCGTTTCCGCAAGCAAGCTCCAGAAACCGGATCGGCCCGGGAAAGCGAAGGTCAAGGTCTTGCTCGAGCAGACTGGCCACGTGGGAGTGGCCAAAGAGATCTGCGCTGACGATCTTCTGATAGATGCCCCATTCAAAGCGGAAGATATCCGCGGCATTCTGTTCCGGATCCATGCCTGTGCTCCTCCTGCACTGCCTAGCAAGGATAGCATGGAAATTTTGCACAACCTATAGATTGCAGGAATACGAAGAGGCCTCTTGTGCGGGCACCTTCCGAGCCCTATTTCCTGAAGGCCCCGAACCAATCCGGATTTTGCAGATGTTCCAAGCCGCTTCCCGTGCCATGTCCCAGGTGTTCGAACCGCAATTCCGGTCGATTTTCTGGAAGCTGCTCGGATTTACGCTGGCGGTGCTGCTGGTGATCTGGATCCTGCTGCAGGGGCTGGTCGCCGGCTTTGTCGATCTGCCCTATCCCTGGCTGAATACGGTGTTGTCCATCCTCACCGGTATCGGCGCCTTTATCGGTCTCGGCTTCCTGGTAGCACCGGTATCGGCGCTCTTTGCGGGGCTGTTTCAGGATGACATTGCAGATATCGTCGAGCGAACCGACTATCCGATGGATCTGCCGGGCAAGGCCATGCCGGTCCTGCCATCCATCATTCTGGCGCTGAAGTTCACCGGCGTCGTCATTCTGGGCAATCTCTTCGCCTTGATGCTGCTGCTGGTGCCGGGGATCAATCTCGTCGCGTTCTTCCTGGTGAACGGCTATCTGCTGGGCCGGGAATTCTTCGAGTTTGCGGCCAACCGCTTCATGCCGCCGCAAGAGGCTCGGCGTTTGCGCAAGGCCCATGGATCAACGGTGTTTATCGGCGGTCTGGTGATCGCCGCCTTGCTGGCTGTGCCGATCCTCAATCTGATCACGCCGATCTTTGCCACCATCTTCATGATGCACCTGTTCAAGCGGATTCAGGCACGCCGGCTGACCTGACAGCGCGAAAAGACGTGACACTGTCCCTGCCTGCTTGTTAGAGCCTGCGAACCTCGCAGGACGAGGGGGAGGACAAGGCATGCAGGATCTGCTGGAAGACATCGCAGCACGGGCTCTTGGTGCAGAGGACCGGGGCAAGGTAGCAGACTATATCCCGGAGCTTGCCAAGGTCGATCCGAACCAGTTGGGTATCAGTGTCGCGACGGCCGATGGTGAGCTGTTTTCGGCCGGCAACGCCCAGACACCCTTTTCGATCCAGTCCATTTCCAAGGTCTTTGTGCTGGCCCTCGCGCTTGGTCAGGTCGGCGAAGCGCTGTGGAAGCGGGTTGGACGGGAGCCGTCCGGTCAGGCCTTCGACTCGATCCTGTTGCTGGAGCGGGAAAAGGGGATCCCCCGAAATCCTTTCATCAACGCTGGCGCACTGGTGACGACGGATACGTTCCTCGGTTCTGCCAGCCCGCGCGAGGCGCTGGGTGCCCTGATTCGCTTCATCCGTGCGGCTTCAGATCAGGAAGACATCCATATCAATGATGCTGTTGCCCGATCAGAGCTGGAGACCGCGCACCGGAATTTCGCGCTGGCCCATTACATGCGCTCCTATGGCAATCTTCAGAACAGCCCGGATCTTGTTCTTGGCACCTATTGCCATCAATGCGCCATCGAGATGACCTGCGAGCAACTGGCCCTTGCCGGCCGGTTTCTGCTGGACACGAGCGACGCGCCATCGCTTGTTTCTCCTGTGCGCAAGCGCCGGATCAATGCCCTGATGATGACCTGTGGCCATTATGACGGATCGGGCGATTTCGCCTTCCGTGTCGGCCTGCCCGGCAAGAGCGGCGTCGGGGGCGGCATCCTCGTGATCGCGCCCGGGCGTGGCTCGGTGGCCGTGTGGTCTCCCGGTCTCAATGGCTATGGCAATTCCAAGCTGGGAACCGAGGCCATGGAGGTCTTTGCCCGCAAAACCGGCTGGTCAATCTTCGGATGAATGCCGCCGGGCTCGTCTGAGTGCCGCATTACGTATACGGAAGGCGTGCTTGTGTCCCTGTTATTTTTGCTGGCAAAACAGCAAAAAGACCGTTATGCGCCCGTCTATTAAGCAGTGGTTGAGAACTTTTTCGCCTATTTGCCGAGAAAGTCATTTAACATTCTTCCATAGGATGCTTTGACGAACGTGGACGTTGGCGCTAGAACGCTTCTAGACAACGCCTTGAAATTGCTTACGCTTACGTAAACGTAAGCTGGGCGTCGTAGGGAGAGATATTCCATGTCGAATGCCGACCTGCGGGGTAACCGCCCGCTGTCGCCCCATCTTCAGATCTATAAGCTGATCCTGACGATGGTCATGTCGATTGTGCACCGTATCACCGGCGCCGCTTTGTATTTCGGGACCCTGCTGCTGGCCTGGTGGCTGATCGCGGCAGCGGCTGGCCCGGCTTACTTCGACTTCGTGAACGGGATTTTCGGTTCCATCATCGGCCGTCTCATTCTGTTCGGATACACCTGGGCGCTTGTTCACCACATGCTGGGCGGTCTGCGCCACTTCATCTGGGATATGGGTGCCGGCTTTGGACGCGAAGCCCGTGAATGGCTGGCCCGTGCAACCATCATCGGTTCTGTCAGCCTGACCCTGATCCTCTGGATCATCGGCTACGCGGTCCGCTGAGGGAGACTGACATGACTGATATGCGCACCCCTCTGAACAAGGTCCGAGGCCTTGGATCCGCCAAGGAAGGGACCACTCACTTCTGGCACCAGCGCGTCACCGCCTTTGCCAATGTGTTCCTGATCTCCTTCTTCGTCATTCTCGTGATCTCGCTGCAGGGCTCGACCTATGAAGAGGTCCGGGCTTGCCTCGGCAACCCGCTGATCGCGACCTTGATGCTCCTGATGATCGTCTCCGGCATCTATCACATGAAGCTCGGCATGCAGGTGATCATCGAGGATTACGTTCATTCCGAAGGCACCAAGGTTCTGGCCCTGATGGGCAACACCTTCTTCTGTGCCCTGATCGGCTTTGGCTCGGCTTTCGCCGTTCTCAAGCTCGGCTTTGGAGGCTGATTTAAATGGCCAAGACCTATGAATTCGTCGAACACACCCATGACGTGGTGGTGGTCGGCGCTGGCGGTGCCGGCTTGCGCGCAACGCTCGGCATGGCCGAGCAGGGCCTGCGCACGGCCTGTATCACCAAGGTGTTCCCGACCCGCTCTCATACGGTGGCAGCTCAGGGCGGTATCGCCGCATCCCTGAAGAACATGACGCCGGACTGCTGGGAATGGCACATGTACGACACGGTAAAGGGCTCCGACTGGCTCGGCGACACCGACGCCATGGAGTATCTGGCCCGTGAAGCGCCGAAGGCCGTGTATGAGCTGGAACACTACGGTGTGCCGTTCTCGCGGACCGAAGACGGCCGCATCTATCAGCGCCCGTTCGGCGGCCACATGCAGAACTACGGTGACGGCCCCCCCGTGCAGCGCACCTGCGCCGCGGCTGACCGTACCGGCCACGCCATCCTGCACACGCTTTATGGCCAGTCCCTGCGCAACAACGCCGAGTTCTACATCGAGTACTTCGCGCTCGACCTGATCATGTCAGAAGACGGCGTCTGTCAGGGCGTGATCGCATGGAACCTGGACGACGGCACCATTCACCGCTTCACCGCCAAGATGGTCGTTCTGGCCACCGGCGGTTACGGCCGTGCCTATTTCTCGGCAACCTCCGCCCACACCTGTACCGGTGACGGCGGCGGCATGGTGGCCCGTGCGGGCCTGCCGCTGCAGGACATGGAATTCGTTCAGTTCCACCCGACCGGCATCTACGGCTCGGGCTGTCTGATCACCGAAGGTGCGCGCGGGGAAGGCGGTTATCTCGTCAACTCCGAAGGCGAGCGCTTCATGGAGCGCTATGCGCCTTCCGCCAAGGACCTGGCATCGCGTGACGTCGTGTCCCGCTGCATGACCATGGAAATCCGTGAAGGCCGCGGCGTTGGCAAGAACAAGGACCACATCTTCCTGCATCTGGATCACCTGGATCCGGCCATGCTGGCAGAGCGTCTCCCGGGTATTTCTGAATCCGCGAAGATCTTCGCGGGCGTGGATGTGACCAAGGAGCCGATCCCGGTTCTTCCGACCGTGCATTACAACATGGGCGGCATTCCGACCAACTACTGGGGCGAAGTGCTGAACGCAGACGGGGCAAACCCGAACCGCATCCAGCCGGGCCTGATGGCTGTTGGCGAGGCAGGCTGCGCGTCGGTTCACGGCGCCAACCGTCTTGGCTCCAACTCGCTCATTGACCTTGTGGTCTTCGGCCGCGCAGCTGCCATCCGCGCTGCGGAAGTCGTCGATCCCAAGACGCCGGTTCCGGCCCCTAATGAGGCCTCCTGCGAAAAGATCATGGACCGCTTCGACCGTCTGCGTCATGCAAACGGCTCGATCGCGACCGCGGATCTGCGCGACAAGATGCAGCGCACCATGCAGGAAGATGCCGCCGTGTTCCGGACCCAGGAAAGCCTGGAGCAGGGCTGCAAGCGTATGAGCTCCATCTGGGGCGAGATGAAGGATCTCAAGGTCTCCGACCGGTCGATGATCTGGAACTCCGACCTGGTGGAAACGCTGGAGCTGGAAAACCTGATGGCCAACGCCATCACCACGGTCTATGGCGCGGAAGCGCGCAAGGAAAGCCGTGGCGCCCACGCCCGCGAGGACTACAAGGATGGTCCGCTCGGTGGCCGGAACGACGACGATTGGCGCAAGCACACCCTGTCCTGGGTGAGCGAAAGCGGCGAAGTGAAGCTGGACTACCGTCCGGTGGTGCTTGACCCGCTGACCAAGCACGAAGACGGCGGCATCGACCCGAAGAAGATCGCGCCGAAAGCGCGCGTCTACTAAGGAGCGGCAGGCTGGTGAGCGCACATGCGGCCCTGACGGATACGGTCAGTCCCTTCGGTACCTACAAGGCCGAGGGACTGGTCCGCGCTGCCTGGAAGCTGGCGGATCGTCACGATCTGTCCGCCTCTCTGCGCAAGCGCATAAGGTCTCTGGTCGCCTGGGCGTTTTCCGGCCCCTATGACACGGAAGCCGACGGCCTGAAGTTCCGGATCTATCCCGGTCAGAATTATGATGACCGCAAGATCCTGGCCAAGGGCCGCCTGCCTGAACGGGCTGAGCACAAGCTGCTGCACCCCTATCTGAAAGCCGGAACGGTCTTTCTGGATGTGGGCGCGAATATCGGCAGCTACAGCCTGTTTGCCGCTTCCCGCGGTGCCCGGGTTTTGGCCGTCGAGGCCAATCCGGACACTGCAGCCAAGTTGGGGTTCAACCTGAGGGCCAATGGCCTTGAGAATGAAATCCGCGTTGCCGAGGTTGCCGTGGGCGATGCCGAAGGCTCGCTTCAGCTCTGGTCCGAACCTTCCAATTGCGGTTTCGCCACGCTGGTGCCGGAACTGACGACGGGGGAATGGGCCGGCAACTGGAGCCCGAGGGAAGTGCCTGTCCGTCCGCTTGCCGATGTGGTGCGCGAGGCAGGCCTCAGCCGGGTGGATGTGCTGAAGATCGACGTCGAAGGCTTTGAGGACCGCGTGGTTCTGCCGTTTCTGCGCACAGCAGAAAGGCACATGTGGCCCCGGGTCGTGATGCTTGAAACAAATTGCCGGCCTCATTGGGCCGAGGACTGCACCAAGGTGCTTGAAGACCTCGGTTACCGCGCCGCCGGCGGAACAGAAGACAACACCGTGTTCGAGCTGGCTGCCTGAACACTGGAAGAATGTGGCCCGGACGCGAAACAAGGGCCCCAACGCGGAGCGAGAAACATGGTTCAGCTGACGCTTCCCCGGAACTCCCAGGTGACGGACGGCAAGGTTTGGGAAAAGCCTGCCGGCGCGACCAACCTGCGTGAATACCGGATCTACCGCTGGAACCCGGATGATGGCCGCAACCCGCGGGTTGATACCTATTTCGTCGATATGGACGATTGCGGGCCGATGGTTCTCGACGGGCTCATCTATATCAAGAACAAGATCGACCCGACGCTGACCTTCCGCCGGTCCTGCCGTGAAGGCATTTGCGGGTCCTGCGCGATGAACATCGACGGCACCAACACCCTCGCCTGCACCAAGGGCGCGGAAGAGGTTGCCGGCGACGTGGTCAAGATCTACCCGCTGCCGCATATGCCGGTGGTCAAGGATCTGGTGCCGGATCTCACCCGCTTCTACGCGCAGCACCGTTCGATCGAGCCGTGGCTGAAGACCGTTTCCCCGGCTCCGGAGAAGGAATGGCGCCAGTCGCATGAAGACCGCGCCAAGCTGGACGGCCTTTACGAGTGCATCCTGTGCGCCTGCTGCTCCACGTCCTGCCCGAGCTACTGGTGGAACGGCGACCGTTACCTCGGCCCGGCCATCCTGCTGCAGGCCTACCGTTGGCTGATCGACAGCCGCGACGAGGCAACCGGCGAGCGCCTGGACAATCTGGAAGATCCGTTCCGCCTGTACCGCTGCCACACCATCATGAACTGCTCGCAGGCTTGCCCGAAGGGTCTGAACCCGGCCAAGGCCATTGCCGAGATCAAGAAGATGATGGTCGAACGCCGCGTCTGATTTTTTCGGAACAAATGCAAATAACGAAAAGGCCGCCCATTGGGTGGCCTTTTTTGATGGCGAAGTAGTTTTTTCGGTCGTCATGGTCGGGCTTGTTCCGACCGTCTGTCAGTCATTGTCTCCTATAGATCCTCGGCACGAGGCCGAGGATGACGACGCAGAGGCTGGTTTGTCAGCGGCTTTTTGCCTTAAAGCGGTCAACTACCCCGAGCTGTCCCGGCCTTGAGCCGGGACCTACCGTTTAGCCCTAAAAACCGGATTGAGATCCAGAACTTCCGCGTTTCTCCGTCAGGGACTGCGGAAAGCGCCGGGAACAAGCCGAAAAGCCCTCTCCCGTCTTCCTGTTCCCTCAGAAATCCGCCGTCATCGGGTCAGGTCCCATGCGGTTTCCGCCATTGTCGAGTTTTGCCAAGACCGCCATATCGTCAGCATCGAGTGTGAAATCGAAGACCTGGAAGTTCTGCTTGATCCGGTCTGGATTGGCGGACTTCGGAATCACGACAAGTCCCTGATCCATGTGCCAGCGGATGACGACCTGGGCGGCGGTGCGGCCATGCTTGCGGGCGACTGCGGCGATGTCGCTGTGCTCGAGCAACTTGCCCCGGCCAAGCGGGCTCCAGCTCTGGGTGATGATACCGTGCTTGTCATGGAAGGCGCGCAGTTCGGTCTGCTGGAAGTCGGGGTGCAGTTCGACCTGATTGATGACCGGTGTCTCGCCGGTCTCCGCAATGATTTTTTCCAGATGCTCCGGGCAGAAATTGGAAACGCCGATTGATCTGGCCCGGCCTTCTTCCTTCAGCTTGATGAATGCCTTCCAGGTGTCGAGATAGAGCTCACGGTGCGGGCTCGGCCAGTGGATCAGATAGAGGTCGACATAGTCTGTGCCGAGGCGCTTCAGGCTGTCATCAAAGGCCTTCAGGGTGGTCTCATAGCCCTGTTCGTCATTCCAGAGCTTGGTGGTCAGGAAGATGTCGCCGCGCGCGACACCGGAAGACTGGATGCCCTTGCCGACACCTTCCTCGTTTCCATAGATCGCGGCGGTATCGATATGCCGGTAACCAACTTCCAGAGCGGTTCTTACGGCAACATCTGCTGTTTCGTTGGGCGTTTGCCAGACGCCGAGGCCAACCTGGGGGATGAGTCGACCATCGGCGAACTTGAGCGAAACTTGCGAAGTCATCGCGTGTCTCCTGGTGGGATTTGAAGGCGGGCACTGCGGATCAGACCCGTGAGAAGAGAAAATCTGTCTGACTACATGGTCCGTCGCTCGCGCGTTTCAAGCGCGAAAGGAATATGAGAAAAGTTGCTCAAGAGCGAAAATTGCATCTTTTGCTTGCGCAGTCCAGATATTTGTTCTTTATTTGTTCCTGCTTCGTCAAGAGGGAATTACCATGTCGATTTTTGATCATGTCGGGTTCGAGGTTTCGGACTATTCCGCAGCAAGGGCTTTTTATGACAAGGCGCTTGCACCGCTTGGCATCAAGGTTGTGATGGAAGTGGGCCCTGAGCAGACCGGCAACATCTTCTATTGCGGATATGGTGTTGAACGGCCTGAGTTCTGGATCGGCGGGCAGACTGCCTTGAACAGGGCTGTCCATGTTGCCTTCGCTGCACCGAACCGGTCTATCGTGGACGCCTTTTATGCAGCTGCAATCGCGGCCGGAGGAAAGGACAACGGGGCCCCGGGGCTTCGTCCGCACTACCACGAGAATTACTATGGCGCCTTCGTGCTTGATCCGGACGGTCACAATATCGAAGCCGTCTGCCATCTGCCGGAATAGGAGTTCGACATGCACAAGAGCCGGTTGGCCTGTCTGGTCATTGATTGCAAGGACGCTGATCTGGAGCGTCATGAGACCTTCTGGGCGTCAGCGCTAGGGCGTGGCCGGGAAGAGGGCGTGAAGGACCCGAAGTACCGGGACCTGAAGGGGCCGGCTTCGGAACTGCGCGTTTTGCTGCAGTCGGTCGACCACGAGCCGCGGGTTCATCTGGATATCGAGACGGACAATGTCCCGGCCGAGGTCGCCCGGCTAAAGAAGCTTGGTGCGCAAGAGGTTGGCGCCTGCAAGACCTGGGTCGTGATGCAGGCCCCAAGCGGGCACCGGTTTTGTGTGGTGAATCCCCAGCGTCCAGATTTTGCTGAAAACGCGACGGTCTGGCCGGATTGAGATGCCCGGATTGAGTTGGCTGGGCTTAAAGCGAGCCTTCAAAGGCCTCGATGGCCTCAATGAATTCCTTGCCGTAGCGCTCCAGCTTGGATTGGCCGACGCCGGAGACTGCAAGAAGGGCGGTGTAGGTTCCGGGCCGTGCCTTGGCAATCCCGGCCAGGGTGGCATCGGGAAACACCACATAGGGGGGAACTTCGTTCTCCCTGGCGATCCGCGTGCGAAGGCGGCGGAGCTGCTCAAAGAGTTGCCGGTCCTCGTGGTCCAGGTCATCGGCAAGAGAGGCTGAGCGCTCGCCGCGGGTCTTTTTGAGGCTGGACGCCGCGCGGTCCTTGCGCAAAAGCACCTGCCGTTCGCCGCGGAAGACTGCCCTTGTGTCCTCGGTCAGGACAAGGGCGCCGAAATTCGCGTGATCGACATCCATCAGTCCTGCGGCCACCAGCTGCCGGGCGACCGATTGCCAGACCTTGGGAGAATGTTCCTGGCCGATACCATAGACCGAGAGCGCGGTATGGCCGAAACGGGCGGTTTTCTCGGTTTCCTTGCCCAGGAGGACATCGATGATGTGGCCCGTGCCGAAGCGCTGCTCCGTCCGGTAGACGGCGGAGAGGAATTTCTGGGCGGCCTGGGTGCCATCCCAGGTCTCGACCGGGGAAAGGCAGGTGTCGCAGTTGCCGCAAGGCTTGGGATAGGTTTCGCCGAAATGGGCCAGTAGCGCCTGACGCCGGCAGCCGGACGTCTCGCAGATGCCCAGAAGCGCGTTCAACTTGGCGTTTTCCGCACGTTTGATCTCGTCGGGCGCATCGCCTTCCGCGATCATGCGGCGGCGCTGGACCATGTCGGCCATGCCATAGGCCATCCAGGCTTCGGAAGGGGCACCGTCACGGCCCGCTCGCCCGGTCTCCTGATAATAGGCCTCAACGGAGGAGGGCAGGTCCAGATGGGCGACAAACCTGACGTCCGGCTTGTCGATGCCCATGCCGAAGGCCACGGTTGCGACCAGGCAGAGGCCTTCTTCGAGCAGGAAGGCGTCCTGATTTGCGCCGCGCACGTCCGGTGTAAGGCCTGCATGATAGGGCAGCGCTCGAATGCCCTTGGAGCAGAGCCATTCGGCAATCTCCTCTACCTTGGCGCGGGAGAGGCAATAAACGATGCCGCTCTCGTCCTTGTGGCGGGTCAGGAAGTCGAGCAGCTGCTGGCGCTGATTGGTGCGCTCGACGATCTCATAGCGGATGTTGGGCCGGTCGAAACTGGTGGAGAAGACTTCGGCATTCTCCAGCTTCAGACGGGTGATCAGATCTTCGCGGGTGTGCGGGTCGGCGGTTGCGGTCAGCGCGACGCGGGGAACGCCGGGATAGCGTTCTGCAAGGGTCGTCAGGGAAAGATATTCCGGACGGAAATCATGGCCCCACTGGCTGACGCAATGCGCCTCGTCTATTGCAAAGAGGGCGATCTGAAGCGTGTCGAGAAACCGGCGGAACCCCTCGGTTGCAAGCCGTTCCGGTGTCACATAGAGAAGCTTGAGCGCCCCGGTCCGGGCCTTGGTCCGCACCGCGTCCTGTTCTTCCGGGGACAGGGAGGAATTGAGCGCTGCAGCGGTGACGCCGGCGGCTTCCAGAGCCCCGACCTGATCCTTCATCAAGGCAATCAGCGGTGAAATGACAATGCCCACGCCAGGACGGCAAAGAGCCGGGATCTGGAAGCAGAGAGACTTGCCTGCTCCGGTCGGGAAAAGAACGACTGCGTCCTTGCCGCTGACCAGCATTTCGACGACTTCTGCCTGCCGGCCGCGGAAATCCGGATAGCCAAAGACGTCTCGCAGGATGTCCCGCGGGTCTGTGGAGGCAATGGAAGTCTGTGTGCCGGATGTTTGCGGCTGTGACGCTGGCATGCTTGGCTGATTCCCTGGTTGCCGCACTGTCTCTTATTCGCAGCTTCCGGGCAATCAGGCCGAGGCCAAGAGCTGGGGACTGCACAGCTCAAGGTCCCGGCCCTGTCTTCAGCTCCAGACCGGGCTGGTGAAGATGGCGATGGTGGCAAAAAAGCCGGCGGTCCAGGCAAGGGAGCGGGGAGTTGCCCTGTCCGTCCAGTAGCAGAGAATGTAGATCACTCTGAGACCGATGAAGAGTTCTGCCAGCCGGTCGATCCAGACCGGGTCTCCTCCCTGTCCGAGACCCACAATGACGGCGACGGCGAACAGCGGAAAAGCCTCGAAGCCGTTGGCCTGTGCGCCCTGCGCACGCGCCCTGAAGCCGTCTTTCCAGTATTCCGGGTCACGCGGGCGGGCATTGTCGAATTCCTTGTTCATCTTGGCAGGAAATACCGAGAGAAGCGGCAGGATAGCGGCAATGAGAATGCACCAGACGGCAATGGGCATGGATGAACTCCTCGATGGATAGACCCGAAACAGGCCTGCTTCAGGAGAAGTAGCTGCTTCTGATGCGATTGAGCAAGATCAAGGAATGACCGTTTAGTTTCGATAAAGTGAAACTATTGGATTTCAATCTTGCATCAAAGGAGGACCAGATGTCCGTTTCAGATTGGCAGGACTTCATTTTGCAAACAGATGGCCGCATTGCAGAACTGCGCGGGGGCATTCCCGGCGTGGCAAAGGGGTTTCACGAGGTGGCCCGTTCGGCCATCAAGGCCGGGGCATTGGACGCCAAGACGAAGGAGCTGATGGCTCTGGCGATCGGTATTGCTGCTCGTTGCGATGGTTGCCTTGCCTATCATTCCAAGGCGGCGGCCAAATACGGAGCGACCCGGGAGGAGGTCATGGAAACGATCGGCGTCGCGGTCTACATGGGCGGTGGCCCATCTTTGATCTATGGCGCAGAAGCTTTGTCTGCCTTCGATGCCTTTGCCCGCGAAGGAGAGGAATAGAGGCCCGTCAAAAAAATATTCTCACGGAATATCGGTAAAAATACGAGGTAAAGGCTGGCTTTTTTGAAAGTCGAGCGATCCAGGGGCTGGCTATCCACGGATCTCTCGACCTTGCCGCGTCTTGTCATAATCCCATCTGATGATCGCGCTAGAAGGATGCCGAAATTTGGAATCAATTCCTGTGCGGCGAGATGGAGACGTGACGTGCCAGAAGCGACTATCCTGTTCGTGTGCCCCGATAATTCACTGCTGGGGCCCTTGGCAGAAGCCTATATGAACACGCGTGGACGCGGTCTGGTGAGGGCGTTTTCTGCAGGAACGAAGCCTGCGCAAATGCTGCATCCTGCGGTCTCCAAGCTGCTGTCTGCTCATGAAGTTCCGATCGAGGGCCTGCAGCCGAAGAGCATGGATATCTTCCTGATGCCCCATGCGCCGTTTCCCGATCAGGTGATCTATCTTGCGGACATGCCGCCCGTGAACTTGCCGACCGGCTGGGACAAGGCCGTGTCTGTCGAGAATTGGCAGGTCGCGGGGCCCTCGCCCTTTCCCTCCAGTTTTTCCTATGCGGCTGAATATTTCAGGCGGATCAGGCTGGCCGCAGACCGGGTTCTGCTTGGTGAGCCGCTCGTCGGCCCCACCAGCCGGGCTGAGGTCGCCTGACATTCAGGCGGAAAGTGTGCGATTGCGGATGCGAAACTGAAAATGCCTTGTCCGGCGGCATGTCGGACAAGGCATTTTTCTTGAATATGGACGTGATGGCGCGAAGGTGGTGCCAGCGAGGATCAGCTCGATGTGGCTGCGCCCTGAGGGCGCAAGCGCTCCGTGAGCTGGCTGAGCCAGGAGGGGCGTTCTTCGTGCAATGGGACAAGCCGGCCAATCACATCGCCTGCTTCAAAGGTCATTTCCGCGGAGAACTTGCGGGCCAGCGCCTGCATGTGCCTGTTGGTCGCCAGGCAGTTGATATAGATGTGCCGCACGCCGCGGCCGCGGGCCGCCTTCAGCACCGAGGTCATCAGAGCTGTCGCCAGTCCGGAGCGGCGCCAGTCTTTCTCTACACAAAATGCAGCTTCCGCCAGCTCCAGATCGTCCAGGGACCGGAGCTCCGCGGTTGCGCGCACTAACCCGTCTTCAAAATAAGCGAAGATCAGGGTGTTCAAGGTGAAGGACGTTTCTACATAGCCCTGCAGAAACGTATCTGTTGCGTGCATGGCAAACCGGCTGCGGCGGGTTTCCGGGTCAAGCCGCATCAGGTGATCCTGGAACATGGCCTTGCCGGTCTCGGTCAGGACACGGATTTCACCGGAGCCAAAGGGGACCACGGGGAAGGCGGCGGATTGGATCTTGCTCTGAAATCTAGGGGAGGCATGCCTGGTCACAAGGACCCACAACTTTTGCAGCGCAGGCGTTGCCGCATTGCGCGCATAGGTCAGATAGACTTGAAGCTGATGTGAGACCTTGGAATTCTGCATGGAACGCTCTTCTCGAGAGACCTGTTATCTGTTTCAGGACCTCCCGGGCGCTCCTCCAAAGCACTGACACCATATATCAGCCGCAAATGCGGTTTTTCAATGAACAAATGAACAGGATTTAAGTCGATTTTTGCCTTTCGGGTTCAAGGTGGGTAAGACAAGGCAAAATGTTCGCGGCGGAACAAGGATTGATTCGAGATGAAAAAAACTGTGTCGATTGCATTGATGCTGGGCCTGGCGGTGGCGGTATCTGGCTGCCAGAGGTTCTCGGGATCTCGCGATTATGTGGCTCCGCTGCCGGCAACGCCGACGACACCGGTGGGCCAGGGCTCCCTTCAGCCGCTTGATCCGATGGCTCCGGCACCGGGCACAGTGCAGGACGCACAGACTGCCGGGACCGATCTTGCTGCAAATCCTGTCGCCGAACCCTCCGGCGCAATGGAAATCGGTCGTTCCGACATGGCCGGTGGCTGGAAACTCTCGTCCGGCGGCGAAAGCTGCATGGCTTTCATGGCGCTGACCACATGGTCCGGCGGGTACCGCGCCAACACCCGTGGTTGCACGAGCCCGGCCCTGTCCAGCATCGCTGCGTGGAACCTCTCGGGCAAGCAGGTTGAGCTGAAGGATAGCTCCGGTGCCGTCGTTGCCCAGCTCTATGCAACCTCCGCGCAGCAGTTCAGCGGCAAGACGTCAACCGGTGCGCCGGTGTCCCTGTTCAGATAAAGCAACTCAGGGTTTATTTTTTTATAGACGAAGCACGGAATAGCTGTAAAACTTGACAGGAAGTCAAGGAGGCGGCTGTCATGTCTAAATACGATCCCCTGCGTGAACATCTGGCGCGTCTGGAAGACGTCGTCTGGGCGGCAAAGCTTGATGATGTTGAAGGGGTTCTGGGGTCGAATCTGCCCCGGAGTGCCAGAGAGCACCGGACCTGGTGGGCGAATTCCGGCGGCAGCCTTGTTCACCAGAATGCCTGGCTGGATGCCGGCTGGCGGGTCGAGCGGGCGGATCTTTCAAGAGACATGGTTGTGTTCCGCCGGCTCAGGATCGGCGGAACGGCCCTTGCTCAGAATGGCCGATCCGCGCAGGCGCGTGAGGCATCCTCGCAGAGCGCGCAGGAGCGCGAGCTCGCCAAACTGTCCGCAAACCACAGACAGCCAGTGACCGTAACCTTGCGGGTGGAATGGACTGCCCTGGGAGAGGTGCACAAGGTTCCCTGTTCCTCCGAGGCCCTGCCGTCAACTGCAGGTGTTGCCCGGATTTTCTGGCTTGCTTCCGGTTCTCTGCGCTGTGTTCTGGTGCCTGTGGAGGCCATTCAGCCGTTCTATCGCGCCTTGCGCCTGGAAATTAACGGCTATCCGCCGGAAGGTGGCTTCTCGGGCGATATCCTTCAGGCTCTTGGCTTGCCCGTGGATACGCCGATCGAGTTCGATTTTGTCAAACCGGGCAATGCCTGGCTCCTGACTGATGGGCGTGGCCGCCGGGCTGCTCTGGAGCGGTCGGGCGAGCGCAAGCTGGTTGCAACCCTACTGTCCCAGCAGCTCCGGCAAAACGGCGTGGATGTCCGAATTCTTCATTTGTGAGGCGACGCTGCAGCTCAGTCTCCTGTCTGGCCGGCCTTGCGCCGGCCTTTTTTTTATGAATGGTACCGGTCGGATCAAAAAATACGGCTATGGGGCCGATTGCACTTGCGCGGCCCCGCCAATCTCCTTATCGCAATGGGCGCAGATTGTATGCGCTTGTGCGCATTCTAGCGTGCCCGTCCTTCAGACCTGAAGAAACGGGCAAACGGAGAACCGAAGTTGAAAGTCGATTTGCCCGCCAACCGGGCTCTTCAGCAACGGTATGAGGCATTGGTTTCTTTGGGTGAGATCACCGAAGACCCAATCCAGCTTGATATCGTTCGACGCCTGGACGACCTCAACACCGAGCTGTCTCAGCTGCGCCTTGCTTCCAAAAAAAGCTCTTTGGGCTGGCTTTTCGGCCGGAACCGCAAGCCGGAGACCAGCATCCGGGGGCTCTATGTCTGGGGTGGTGTGGGGCGTGGCAAGACCATGCTCATGGACCTTTTCATGGAAGTGGCTGTGGTCCGGCGCAAGCGCCGCGTGCACTTTCATGAATTCATGGCGGAGACCCATGAGCGGATCTTTGCCTACCGGCAGGCCCTGAAGCGCGGGGAAGTGAAGGGTGATGACCCGATTCCCCCAGTCGCTGAAAAGATTGCCGAAGAAACCCGTCTTCTTTGTTTCGATGAATTCTCGGTCACGGACATTGCAGATGCGATGATCCTGGGGCGCCTCTTCACGCAGCTTTTCGCGTTGGGAGTGGTGGTCGTTGCAACCTCGAATGTGGATCCGCAGGATCTCTATCGCGATGGCCTGAACCGGCAGCTGTTCCTGCCCTTCATCAAGCTTCTGTCCCAAAATGTCGATGTGGTGATGCTCGACAGTCCGACCGACTACCGTCTTGAAAAGCTGGGCGGAGCGGATGTCTATGTCTCTCCGCTTGGCAGTGAAGCGGCTGAGCGGATTGAGGGTCTCTGGAAGAAGCTCACCCACGGGGTGACCCCGCATTCCACGCAGCTTGAAAACAAGGGCAGGGTGATCCCGGTCCGGATGGTTGCCTCCGGTGCAGCGCGTTTCACCTTTGACGAACTCTGCATGCAGCCGCTGGGTGCCGCGGATTATCTGCGCATCGCCCATGGGTTTGGCACGGTGTTTCTGGAAAACGTTCCGGTCATGTCCAAGGCGCGCCGCAATGAGGCGAAGCGCTTCATCAATCTCATCGACACGCTTTATGACAATGGAGTCCGGCTGGTCATCTCTGCGGATGCGGAACCGGACAAGCTTTATCAGGCTGTTGACGGTACGGAAGCTTTTGAGTTCGACCGGACCACTTCCCGGTTGATCGAAATGCGCTCAGAGGCTTATCTGGCGGGAGAAAATACGCGCGCACGCGCATAGGTATACATTCCCTATACGTCAACTAGTAGGGCGTGAGGGGGTCAGGATTTGCGCTGTTTCGGCACCAATAGTCTATAGATTAGGTTGCGCGAGGCAGGCAAAGGGAGTAGTGCCATCGCCAGTCATCGGCAGATGGCATCAAGTTCCATCTTACGTAAAGGGAAACTTTCGGATATGGCGCGGAACAAGATTGCTTTGATCGGCTCTGGTCAGATTGGCGGAACGCTCGCTCATCTTGCAGGCCTGAAGGAACTGGGAGACATCGTTCTCTTCGACATCGCGGAAGGCACCCCGCAGGGTAAGGCGCTCGATATCGCCGAATCGTCCCCGGTGGATGGCTTCGATGCCAAGTTCGCTGGCGCGAACGACTATGCCGCCATCGAAGGCTCCGATGTTGTCATCGTGACCGCAGGCGTGCCGCGCAAGCCGGGCATGAGCCGCGACGACCTTCTTGAAATCAACCTGAAGGTCATGGAGCAGGTCGGTGCTGGCATCGCCAAGTACGCTCCGAATGCATTCGTCATCTGCATCACCAACCCGCTCGACGCGATGGTCTGGGCTCTGCAGAAGTTCTCCGGTCTGCCGAAGAACAAGGTTGTCGGCATGGCCGGCGTGCTCGACAGCGCCCGCTTCCGCTACTTCCTGGCAGACGAGTTCAACGTTTCCGTTGAAGACGTCACGGCTTTCGTTCTGGGCGGCCACGGCGACACCATGGTGCCGCTGACCCGCTACTCCACCGTTGCCGGCATTCCGCTGACCGACCTGGTCAAGATGGGCTGGTGCACGGCCGAGCGTCTGGAAGAAATCGTCCAGCGCACCCGTGACGGCGGCGCAGAAATCGTCGGCCTGCTGAAGACCGGCTCTGCCTTCTACGCTCCGGCATCCTCCGCCATCGCAATGGCTGAGAGCTACCTGCGCGACAAGAAGCGCGTTCTGCCTTGCGCAGCCGCTCTCGACGGTCAGTACGGCCTCAAGGACACCTATGTCGGTGTTCCGGTCGTCATCGGTGCCGATGGCGTCGAGCGCGTGATCGAAATCGACATGAGCGCAGACGAGAAGGCCATGTTCGACAAGTCCGTCGCATCCGTCGACGGTCTGGTTGAGGCCTGCAAGAAGATCCAGCCGTCGCTCGCCTGAGCTGATTGCTGACCTGAAAGATGACCGCCGCTGATCCTCAGTGGCGGTCCTCCGAAAACGGGGGAAACCGATGAACATCCATGAATATCAGGCCAAAGCGGTACTGAAAGAATATGGCGCGCCGGTCGCTGAAGGCGTCGCGATCTTCTCTGCTGACGAAGCAGAAGCCGCTGCAAAGAGCCTTCCGGGTCCGCTCTGGGTCGTGAAGTCCCAGATCCACGCTGGTGGCCGCGGCAAGGGCAAGTTCAAGGAACTGCCGGCTGATGCCAAGGGCGGTGTCCGTCTCGCCTTCTCTCTGGAAGACGTGATCAAGAACGCCAAGGAAATGCTCGGCAACACCCTTGTCACCGCCCAGACGGGCGATGCCGGCAAGGTCGTGAACCGTCTCTACATCGAAGACGGCGCCGACATCGAGCGCGAACTCTATCTCTCCATCCTGGTTGACCGCTCCGTCGGCCGTCCGGCTTTCGTGGTGTCCACCGAAGGCGGCATGGACATCGAAGCTGTTGCCGAACACACCCCGGAAAAGATCGTCACCTTGCCGATCGATCCGGAAACCGGTGTGACCGAAGCGGATGCCGGCAATCTCTGCGACGCGCTGAAGCTCGAAGGCGAAGCCCGCGCTGACGCGATGAAGCTGTTCCCGATCCTCTACAAGGCATTCATGGAAAAAGACATGAGCCTTCTGGAGATCAACCCGCTGATCGTCATGAAGGACGGCCGCGTGCGCGTTCTCGACGCCAAGGTGTCTTTCGACGGCAACGCCCTGTTCCGTCATCCGGAAATCGTTGCCCTGCGCGACGAGACCGAAGAAGACGCCAAGGAAATCGAAGCGTCCAAGTGGGACCTCGCCTACGTCGCCCTCGATGGCAACATCGGCTGCATGGTCAACGGCGCTGGCCTTGCCATGGCAACCATGGACATCATCAAGCTCTACGGCAAGGAGCCGGCGAACTTCTGTGACGTCGGTGGTGGTGCTGGCAAGGAGAAGGTTGCTGCAGCCTTCAAGATCATCACGGCTGACCCGAAGGTCGAGGGCATCCTCGTCAACATCTTCGGCGGCATCATGAAGTGCGACGTCATCGCGGAAGGCGTTCTCGCCGCCGTGACCGAAGTCGGCCTCAAGGTTCCGCTTGTGGTTCGCCTCGAAGGTACCAACGTCGAACTCGGCAAGAAGATCATCGCCGAAAGCGGTCTGAACGTGATCGCTGCTGACGACCTCGACGACGCCGCCCAGAAAATCGTTGCTGCCGTGAAGGGAGCCGCCTGATGTCTATCCTTGTCAATAAAGACACGAAGATCATCGTTCAGGGCCTGACCGGCAAGACCGGTACGTTCCACACGGAACAGGCTCTGCAGTACTACGGCACCCAGATGGTGGCCGGTGTGCACCCGAAGAAGGGCGGCGAAAGCTGGACTTCTGGCGTGGATGCCTCTGCCTCTCTGCCGATCTTCGCCACCGTTGGTGAAGCCAAGGAAGCAACCGGTGCCGATGCATCCGTGATCTACGTTCCGCCGGCAGGCGCGGGCGCAGCGATCATCGAAGCGATCGACGCAGAAGTGCCGTTCATCGTCTGCATCACGGAAGGTATTCCGGTTGCCGACATGGTGAAGGTCAAGGCGAAGCTTGAAAAGTCCAAGTCCCGCCTGCTCGGCCCGAACTGCCCGGGTATCTTGACCCCTGAAGAATGCAAGATCGGCATCATGCCGGGCTCCATCTTCAAGAAGGGCTCCGTCGGGGTTGTCTCGCGCTCTGGCACGCTTACCTACGAAGCAGTGTTCCAGACCTCCAACGCCGGCCTCGGCCAGACCACGGCTGTCGGTATCGGCGGCGACCCGGTCAAGGGCACCGAGTTCATCGACGTCCTGGAAATGTTCCTGGCGGACGACGAGACCCAGTCGATCATCATGATCGGCGAGATCGGTGGCGCGGCTGAAGAAGAAGCAGCCCAGTTCCTGATCGACGAAGCCAAGAAGGGCCGCAAGAAGCCGATGGCCGGTTTCATCGCGGGCCGGACGGCTCCGAAGGGCCGCACCATGGGCCACGCCGGCGCGGTTATCTCCGGCGGCAAGGGCGGCGCGGAAGACAAGATCGCAGCCATGGAAGCGGCAGGCATCAAGGTGTCTCCGTCTCCGGCAAAGCTGGGCGAGACCCTGCTCGAAGTCCTGAAGGGCTAAGAGTTAAAAATGTCGCCAGCCGAACGGAAAGTGTTTACGTTCGGGAAGGCATGATGCACAACCGGTCGGGGCGTTCTGCGTCCCGACCGAATTTCGAGGCGGCTGGTGCTTGGCACCAGTCTTTATCTGACCACCAGGCCAGGCCTTTTTCGAGGCCGCCTGCAAGAACAAGGGCGGAGCGACGCTCCGCTGGATGGACATGGCACGGCAGGAAGCGAACAACGTATTCGCACTGACGTCGTTGCTTTACGGCGCCAACGCAGCCTATATCGAAGACCTCTACGCTCAGTACAAGGAAGATCCCCGTTCGGTTGACGCCGACTGGCAGGACTTCTTCGCAGCTTTCCAGGACGAAAAAGAAGTCGTTCTGAAGGAAGCTCGCGGTGCGACCTGGAAGCGTAAGGACTGGCCGCTTGCCGCCGATGGCGATCTCGTCAATGCCTTTGACGGAAATTGGGCTCCCATCGAGCAGAAGCTCGGCGACAAGCTGAAGAAGAAGGCTGAAGCCAAGGGCAGCAATCTGTCCGATGTCGAAGTCCTGCAGGCGACCCGCGACAGTGTTCGCGCGCTGATGATGATCCGTGCATACCGTATGCGCGGCCATCTGCATGCAGATCTCGATCCGCTGCGCCTGTCTCCTCCGGGCGATCACGAAGAATTGCACCCGTCCTCTTACGGCTTCACCGAAGCTGACTGGGACCGCAAGATCTTCATCGATCACGTGCTCGGCCTGGAATATGCCACCATCCGCGAGATGCTGGACATTCTGAAGCGGACCTATTGCTCCACCCTCGGTGTCGAGTTCATGCACATCTCCGATCCGGCTGCCAAGGCCTGGATCCAGGAGCGCATTGAAGGTCCGGACAAGCATGTTGCCTTCACCAAGGAAGGCAAGAAGGCAATCCTGAACAAGCTGGTCGAGGCCGAAGGCTTCGAGAAGTTCCTTGATGTGAAATACACCGGCACCAAGCGCTTCGGCCTTGATGGCGGCGAAGCGCTGATCCCGGCGCTGGAGCAGATCATCAAGCGCGGCGGCCAGATGGGCCTCAAGGAAATCGTCTTCGGCATGGCCCACCGCGGCCGCCTGAACGTTCTTTCCCAGGTCATGGGCAAGCCGCACCGCGCCATTTTCCACGAGTTCAAGGGCGGCTCCTATGCGCCGGACGACGTGGAAGGCTCCGGCGACGTGAAGTATCACCTCGGTGCTTCGTCTGACCGTTCGTTCGATGGCAACGACGTTCACCTGTCGCTGACCGCGAACCCATCGCACCTTGAAATCGTCAACCCGGTCGTTCTCGGCAAGTCCCGCGCCAAGCAGGATCAGCTGTCCGCCGTTGATGGCCACTGGGTCGACACCACGGAAGTTGACCGCTCCAAGGTTCTGCCGCTGCTGCTGCACGGCGATGCGGCCTTTGCCGGCCAGGGCGTCGTGGCTGAATGCTTCGGTCTGTCCGCCCTGCGCGGTCACCGCACCGGCGGCTCGCTCCACGTCATCATCAACAACCAGATCGGCTTCACGACGAACCCGCGTTTCTCGCGTTCTTCGCCGTATCCGTCCGATATGGCCAAGGTGATCGAGGCTCCGATCTTCCACGTGAACGGCGATGATCCGGAAGCTGTGACCTTCGCAGCCAAGATCGCGATCGAGTTCCGTCAGACCTTCGGCCGCCCGGTCGTGATCGACATGATCTGCTACCGCCGCTTCGGCCACAACGAAGGCGACGAGCCGGCATTCACCCAGCCGATCATGTACCGCAAGATCCGCAAGCACTCGACCACGCTCCAGATCTACGCTGAGCGTCTGGCCGAGGAAGGCGTCGTGTCTCCGGATGAAGTTGAAAAGATGAAGGGCGAATGGCGCTCCCATCTCGACAAGGAATTCGACGCAGGCCAGGCCTTCAAGCCGAACAAGGCCGACTGGCTGGACGGCAAGTGGTCCGGCATGAAGCGTGCCGACGATGAAGAAGATCCGCGCCGCGGTGCAACCGGCGTGGCCGAAGACGAACTGCATGCGATCGGCAAAGGTCTGACCACCGTTCCGGACAGCTTCAACGTTCACCGCACCATTTCGCGTTTCCTTAAGAACCGCGAGCAGATGGTGGAAACCGGTGAAGGTCTGGACTGGGCAACGGCTGAAGCGCTTGCTTTCGGCTCCCTGCTCAAGGAAGGCCATGCAATTCGTCTGTCCGGTCAGGATTGCGAACGCGGCACCTTCTCCCAGCGTCATTCTGTTCTTTACGATCAGGAAGACGAAGGCCGGTTCATCCCGCTCAACAACCTGAGCAAGGACCAGGCGCGCTACGAGGTCATCAACTCGATGCTCTCGGAAGAGGCTGTTCTCGGCTTCGAATACGGCTACTCGCTGGCTGAACCGAACGCGCTGACCCTCTGGGAAGCCCAGTTCGGTGACTTTGCCAACGGCGCTCAGGTCGTCTTCGACCAGTTCATCTCTTCCGGTGAGCGCAAGTGGCTCCGCATGTCCGGTCTCGTCTGCCTTCTGCCGCATGGCTATGAAGGTCAGGGTCCGGAGCATTCCTCGGCCCGCCTGGAGCGTTTCCTCCAGCTCTGCGCCGAAGACAACATGCAGGTCGCGAACTGCACCACCCCGGCGAACTACTTCCACATTCTGCGCCGTCAGATCAAACGCGATATCCGCAAGCCCTTGATCCTGATGACGCCGAAGTCGCTGCTGCGCCACAAGCGGGCAGTGTCGAAGCTGAGCGAGCTGGGTGCCGATTCCTCTTTCCACCGTCTGCTGTGGGACGATGCCGAATACGGTCAGTCCGAAACCAAGCTGGTGTCCGACGACAAGATCCGCCGCGTCGTCATGTGCTCGGGCAAGGTCTATTACGATCTGCTCGAAGAACGTGAAAAGCGCGGCATCGATGACGTCTACCTTCTGCGCGTGGAACAGCTCTATCCGTTCCCGAAGAAGGCGCTCGCGATGGAACTCAACCGCTTCAAGAACGCCGACATGTTCTGGTGTCAGGAAGAGCCCAAGAACATGGGTGGCTGGTTCTTTGTCGAGCCGTTCATCGAGTGGGTTCTCGGCCAGATCGACGCTCGCGTAAAGCGCCCGGTTTACGCCGGACGTCCCGCGATGGCATCGACCGCAACCGGTTTGATGTCCAGGCATCTGGACCAGCTTCAGACGTTCCTCGACGAAGCATTCGCGAAATAATGGGCCGGGGGCCGGACAGGCCCCCATTCCGACAGGACATGGCCAGGAAAATTTAAGAGAAGGCGACCATGGCAACCGAAATCCGAGTGCCCACGCTGGGTGAATCCGTATCTGAAGCAACGATCGCACAATGGTTCAAGAAGCCGGGCGATGCCGTAACCGCTGACGAACCGCTTGTGGAACTGGAAACCGACAAGGTGACCGTCGAAGTTCCGGCTCCGGCTTCTGGCACGCTCGAAAGCATTTCCGTCAAGGAAGGCGAGACTGTTGAGGTTGGTGCGCTGCTGGGTCAGATCGCTGCCGGCGCTGGCGCCGCAGCTGCTGCTCCTGCTCCTGCAGAAAAGAAGGCTGAAGCTGCACCGGCAGCCAAGTCTGCAGGCAACGTCATAGATGTCGTGGCCCCGAGCGCTGGCGAATCCGTGACCGAAGCCGAAGTCGGCGAGTGGAGCGTGAAGGTTGGCGATGTGGTCAAGGCCGACGACGTACTCGTCGAGCTGGAAACCGACAAGGCCGCTCAGGAAATCCCGTCTCCCGTTGCTGGCACGGTCGTCAAGATCGTTTCTGCAACCGGTGACACCGTGACCCCGGGCACCCTGCTGTGCCAGATCGATGCCTCCGGTTCTGCCGTTGCCGCCGCTCCGGCTGCAGCTGCTGCCCCGGCTCCGGCTGCCGCACCGGCCGCCGCTGGCTCTTCGATGCCGCCGGCACCGGCTGCCTCCAAGATGCTGGCTGAAAACAACCTCAGCGCTGACCAGGTTGCCGGTTCCGGCAAGCGCGGCCAGGTGCTGAAGGGTGACGTGATCGCTGCCGTTGCTTCCGGCGCTGCCGCGGCGGCTTCTGCTCCGGTCGCCGCTCCGCGTGCTCCGGTCGCAGCTCAGGACGAAGTCCGTGAAGAGCGCGTCCGCATGACCAAGCTGCGCCAGACCATCGCGCGCCGCCTGAAGGATGCTCAGAACACGGCTGCCATGCTGACCACTTACAACGAAGTGGACATGGGCCCGGTCATGGAATTGCGCAAGCAGTACAAGGACCTGTTCGAAAAGAAGCACGGCGTGAAGCTGGGCTTCATGGGCTTCTTCACCAAGGCTGTCTGCCACGCTCTGAAGGAAATCCCGGCTGTGAACGCCGAGATCGACGGCACGGACGTGATCTTCAAGAACTTCTGCCACATCGGCGTGGCCGTCGGCACGGACAAGGGCCTCGTGGTTCCGGTTGTCCGCGATGCCGACCAGATGTCGATCGCGGAAATCGAGCAGGAAATCGGCAACCTGGGCAAAAAGGCCCGTGACGGCAAGCTCGGCATGGCCGACATGACCGGCGGCACCTTCACCATCTCCAACGGTGGTGTCTATGGCTCGCTCATGTCCTCGCCGATCCTGAACGCACCGCAGTCCGGCATCCTGGGCATGCACAAGATCCAGGATCGCCCGATGGCCGTGAACGGTCAGGTCGTCATCCGTCCGATGATGTATCTGGCACTGTCCTACGATCACCGTATCGTTGACGGCAAGGAAGCCGTGACGTTCCTGGTGCGCGTCAAGGAAAGCCTGGAAGATCCGCAGCGTCTGGTTCTGGATCTCTAAGGGAGAACAAAGGAGCGCGAGGCATGAGCCTTGAATTTCTGATCACCGCGTTGGTTGTCGTTCTGGTTCCAGGAACCGGTGTCGTCTACACGGTGGCGGTGGGATTGACCCGCGGGCGGTGGCAAAGCATTGCTGCTGCCTTCGGATGCACTCTCGGAATTCTTCCGGCCGTCCTCGCCTCTGTTCTCGGATTATCTGCCCTTCTGCACATGGGCGCCCTGGCTTTCCAGGGCCTCAAGTTTGCCGGTGCGGCTTATCTTCTCTACCTTGCGGTCCAGACGCTTCGCGCGTCCGGACCCATGGACCTGATGGCCGGACAGGCCAGCCGGACCAGCGCCTTGCGCACGGCAGTGACGGGATGGTTGATCAACATCCTGAATCCCAAGCTGACCATCTTCTTCCTGGCCTTCCTGCCGCAATTCGTTTCACCTGCTGACCCGCAGGCTGCCTTGACCATGCTTGCCATGGGCGGCGTGTTCATGGCGATGACCTTCGTGATCTTTGTCCTTTATGGCTGCTTTGCCTCTCTCATCGGCGGCAGGGTTCTCAGCAGTGAAAGGGCCATGAACTGGATGCGCCGCTCCGTTGCGGCCGCCTTTGCAGGCTTCGGCCTGAAGCTGGCCCTCACGAGCCGCTGACGGAGAGACTGAGCATGCCGGAGAGCATCGTAATCGTCACGGGCGGTAGCCGCGGGATCGGAGCTGCAGCCTGTCAGAGTGCTGCGGAACTCGGTCACACGATCCTGGTCAACTATGCTTCGAACAAGGCAGCGGCCGATCAGGTCGTTGCTGACATCGAGGCTGCCGGCGGCAAGGCCTTTGCCGTTCAGGGCGATGTGCGCTCAGAGGCGGATATCCTGGCTCTGTTCAAGGCATGCGATGATCGCGGCACGCTGGCGGGTCTCGTCAACAATGCCGGTGTGGTCGATATGCCCTGCCGGGTCGACGAAATGACCGTAGAGCGTCTGTCCCGCATGTTCGAAATCAACCTCACAGGCTCCTTCCTGTGCGCCCGTGAGGCGGTGCGCCGCATGTCCACCCGTCATGGTGGCAAGGGAGGGGCGATCGTCAACCTGAGCAGCGCGGCCGCAAAGCTCGGTGCTGCGGCTCAATATGTCGACTATGCAGCCTCCAAGGGGGCAATCGACACATTCACGGTCGGTCTTGCCCGCGAGGTTGCGGATGAGGGCATCCGGGTCAACGGGATCCGGCCGGGCATCATCGACACGGAAATCCATGCTTCGGGTGGCCAGCCGGAACGGGTGGCCATGATCGAGGCTTCTCTTCCCATGAAACGCGCAGGCACCGCCGGCGAAGTGGCCAAGGCAATCAAATGGCTGCTGTCGGACGAAGCCAGCTACACAACTGGCGCCATTCTCGATGTCTCGGGTGGGCGCTCCATTCTCCCTTAAGTCCAGTTCCGGACTGAAAGCAAAAGAGCAAAAGGCGACCGAAATGTCCCAATATGATCTTGTCGTCATCGGCACCGGCCCGGGTGGTTATGTTTGCGCCATCAAGGCCGCTCAGCTCGGCCTGAAGGTGGCCGTGGTCGAGAAGCGTGCGACCCATGGCGGCACGTGCCTCAATGTTGGCTGCATTCCCTCCAAGGCCCTGCTGCACGCTTCCGAAATGTTCGAAGAGGCCAATCATGGCCTGGAAACGCTCGGCATCAAGGTTTCCAAGCCGAAGCTCGACCTGCCGGTGATGATGAAGCACAAGCAGGATGTGATCGACGCCAATGTGAATGGCGTGGCTTTCCTGCTGAAGAAGAACAAGATCGAGCCCTTCCATGGCCTCGGCAAGATCCTCTCTTCCGGCAAGGTGGAAGTGACCGCTGAAGACGGTTCCAAGACCGTTCTGGAAACGAAGAACATCGTCATTGCAACCGGTTCGGAAGTCATGCCGCTGCCGGGCGTCGAAATCGACGAAAAGCAGGTTGTCTCCTCCACGGGCGCGCTGGAACTGGACAAGGTTCCGGGCAAGCTGGTCGTGGTTGGCGGCGGCGTCATCGGCCTGGAGCTGGGCTCTGTCTGGGGCCGTCTTGGCGCCGAAGTCACCGTGGTCGAGTTCATGGACAAGATCCTTGGCCCGATGGACGGCGACGTCTCCAAGAACTTCCAGCGCATGCTGAAGAAGCAGGGCATGGAGTTCAAGCTCTCCTCCAAGGTCACAGGTGTTGCCAAGAAGGGCAAGGGCCTGGAAGTCACCGTGGAACCGGCCAAGGGCGGTGAAGCGCAGGTACTCGAAGCGGATGTGGTTCTGGTCGCCATCGGCCGCCGTCCCTACACTAAAGGCCTGGGTCTGCAGGAAGCGGGCGTTGCCCTGGATTCCCGCGGCCGGATCGAGACCAACGGTCACTACGCAACCAACGTTCCGGGCATCTACGCCATTGGCGACGTGATCGTCGGCCCGATGCTGGCCCACAAGGCAGAAGACGAGGGTGTTGCCCTTGCCGAGATGCTGGCTGGCCAGGCAGGTCACGTGAATTACGACGTCATTCCGGGCGTGGTCTACACCCAGCCGGAAGTCGCTTCCGTCGGCAAGACCGAGGAAGAGTTGAAGGCTGCTGGCGTCACCTACAAGGCCGGCAAGTTCGCCTTTGCCGCCAACGGCCGCGCCCGCGCGATGAACCACACAGACGGTTTCGTCAAGGTTCTGGCGGATGCCGAAACCGACCGGGTTCTCGGCGTTCACATCGTTGGCTTCGGCGCTGGCGAGATGATCCACGAAGCAGCCGTTCTGATGGAATTCGGCGGCTCTTCCGAAGACCTTGGCCGCACCTGCCATGCGCATCCGACCATGTCGGAAGCCGTGAAGGAAGCAGCCCTGTCGACCTTCTTCAAGCCGATCCACGCCTGATCTGCTACAGCATGCAAGATTGAGAAAGCCGGGGCGGTGACGCCCCGGCTCAGACTGCTGACAAAGACCCAATTGCCCTTGGCTGCGTCAAAACGCGTAGAGTTGGGTGTCATCCCTGCGAAGGCAGGGATCCAGTAACCACCTGAGATAACTATCTTTTTCAAGGCCTCACTCTACGGGATACTGGATCCCGGTCTTGGTGCGGGGCACCAAACCGGGATGACCAACAAACTTGGCTACTTTGTCATCAACCTCAGCCGGGGTGGCAACGTCCCGGCTTTTTGTTGTTCTGAGAAACGGTAACTTTCGAGTCAGAGCTCCGCGGCCAAATCCCGCAAGCCATGTAGTATCCGGACTATCCTGACCTCTTCATCCGTATGGAGAAAGAAGATCAGATATTTCCCGTGGCGCGCGCATCGCAGCCCGGTTGCAAGATTATTTCGAGCGGGAAAACTTTCGGGGCGCTCTGTCGTAGAACGGAGCCTGAGCTCAATTTCTTCCAGAAAGGACAGCGCTCGGGTTGGATTGTCTTGTGCAATAAAATCAGCGATGTCTGCCAGATCATCCCGTGCTGCAGGGAGAATGATCAGGCGCCTCAAAATCAGCTCTTTTCGCAATAGCGTGTGCGAAGCTCGGAAAACACTTCTTCAGCGGCAAACCCTTTCCCGCTTTCAAGCCCAGCCTGGATTGCTGCCTGCAATAATTGCTGATTGCGTTGACCTGCTTCCCGGTTCCGGGACCACTCCAACAGCGCTTCCTGGATAACTTCGCTTGCAGAGGCATAGTTTCCGTCGGCTACTGTCTGACGCAACGCTTCAGCCAGGTCCGACGGCACCGTTATAGTGAGTTTTTCTGCTGCAGACATTCGAACGCCTCGCTTTCTTGCAGGAGTTTACCATAGCTGACCAGCCGATGACGAATTCAAACACGGCAGCAAACAGCTGGCAGCCTTTCAGCTCAATGCTCCCCGTCGCAGAAGCGGTGGTCGGCGAAGGCTTTCATGACGTTGCAGTCGGCCACGATGTGGTCGCCGTCGCAGCTGGAGGCGATGCGCTCCAGTTCGGTCTCCAGCCGTCTCAATTGGGCAATCCGGCTGCGTACGGCGGAAAGCTGTTCTTCGGCAATCCGGTTGGCGCAGTCGCAGGGGGCGTGCGGATGTGCTGCAAGGTCGATCAGGTCGCGGATGGCGGCCATGGACAGACCGAGATCGCGGGAATGCTTGATGAAGGTGAGCCGTTCAAGATCCTGCGGACTATAGCGCCGCTGATTGCCTTCCGTGCGCACCGGCTCTGCAAGAAGGCTTTCCTTCTCATAGTAGCGAATGGTGGGGATCTTCACCCCGGTTTTCCGGGCCAGGTCGCCAATGGAATAGGTGGACACGCGAAACCTCCAGTCTCTGGAGATTTGAGCCTAGCAGGGATGAGTGAAATTGTCAGTGCGGAACGGTATGGCCAGGAGCGGATATGGCCCCCGGATCACTTGCGCCGCAGGATGTAGCTTTTGACGGTGTCCTGCTCAACCGGATCGTGGAAGGCGTTGGTCACATAGGCGTCCATGCGGTCGCCTACGGCTCTCAGGTCGAATTGTTTGCTGCCGAAAAAGCCGACGAGAACCACGCGGATGCCGCCGTCAGGCCAGGCTTGTCCCTCGGTCCAGCCCCATTTGCAGTCTCTCGGGATGCATTTGGTGAAGGCGCGGACGCGGACCTGAACCGTGTTGTCGACGCATTTGGTCACGATTTCCAGGCGGGTCAGTTCCTTGGGCGCAGCCTTTGGATTGATCCAGGTTCCATGTTCCGGCAGCGGACAATAGACGCGCGTTTGCGCTTCCGCAGGCTTCATGAGGAGAAGCGCGGCTAAAACGGCTGCCAGGCACAGAAGAACGGCAATGCGCATTGAATTTCTCCTGAGGAGAAAGCGTCTGCCGGAATGGTTAGAAAAGTCTTAAAGCCGGTTCCGGAGGCCGGTTCCGCACAAGATCACGTACGGAACCCGGCCTGCCCCGGCAGCCCTATGGCAAGGGCTGGCAATCAGCGCTTGCGGGCGCGTGCACCCGGCACGATGCCTTCGCGCTGAGCGAGCTTGCGCGCAGCCTTGCGGGCGCGGCGGACAGCTTCACCCTTCTCGCGGGCACGCTTTTCAGAGGGCTTTTCATAAGCGCGGCGGGCTTTCATTTCCCGGAAAACACCTTCGCGCTGCAGCTTTTTCTTCAGGACACGGAGAGCTTGATCGACATTGTTATCTCGTACGAGGACTTGCAAGGGAACTCCTTTACAGTTCGATGATGGCTGGCCAATAGGCCATATGGCTCCGCAAACAGTTACCTGCGGAATGAACCGATGCAGCTTGCATAGGGTTAGGAGCCAGGTTTCCCAAGTGGGGAAAGCGCAGGAGCCGCAAACCTACCAAGTTTTTCAAATAATGCACCCCCTGCAGCGCAGAAAATGCCAAGTTCTCAGCAAATTTCGCAGATTTCAGCCAGTTCTTCGGCGCGGATGGGCCTGATCATAGGCCTGAAGCAGTCTGGCGCTGTCGATTTGGGTGTAGATCTGCGTGCTGGAAAGGCTCGCGTGGCCGAGAAGTTCCTGAATGGTTCTGAGGTCGCCGCCGCCCGCCAGCAGGTGCGTGGCAAAGGAATGCCGCAACGCATGGGGTGTTGCCGTGTCGGGCAGGCCGAGCGCTCCCCGCATCCTGGCCATCGCCAACTGGACCAGTCTCGGATTGAGCGGGCCTCCGCGCACACCGACAAAGAGCGGGCCATTGCCGGAGATCGCGTGAGGACAGAGTTTCAGATAGGCCTCGATTGCCTCTCCTACGGCCGGAAGCACGGGAACCTCGCGCTGCTTTCCGCCCTTGCCGGTGATGCGCAGGGTCTTCGTGCCTCTGCGTGGGGCGGTGCTTGCGGTCAGGGACAGGGCCTCTGCCAAGCGGAGGCCGCAGCCATAGAGGAGGGTCAGAACGGCAGCATTGCGGGCCTCCACCCAGGGTGCGCTTTCCATGCCGTGCTCGCCGCCGGTCACTTCCAGCGCATCGCGCGCCGATACCGGCTTGGGCAGTGAACGTGGCTGACGCGGCGGACGTACAGCGGATGAGGCGGCCGCATTGACCTCGCCGCGCCTTTCCAGAAACCGCAGGAACGAGCGGATACCGGCAAGACCCCGGGCCAGGGAACGGCTTTCCACGCCCTGTTTCCGCCGCCGGGCCATGAAGGCGCGGAAATCAGCAGGTTTGAGATCGGCGATTTCGGCAAGTCCCGGCGCGCCGCCTAAGTGGTCGGTCAGGAAGCGCAGAAACTGACGCAGGTCCCGCTCATAGGCTACAAGGGTCTTGTCGGACAGGCGCCGCTCATCAGACAGATGGTCGAGCCAGTCGCCGACCCGTGCGTTGAGTTCGGGCAGGGCTGTAACGAGAAGCGCATCCGCATCGGATGCCTGTGTCTTTGAAGCTCCGGACATGAACCGGAGTCTATGCCCGGAGCTTCTAGAAAAGACTTAACGTTGATTGACTGGAACACCGGTTTTGAGGGCTTCCTGCCTTTCCCTGTCAAAACGCCAGTCGGCGTCATCAAAGAAGGATATGCCGCCTTGCTGGCGAAGGCGTGGTGCGCAGTCTTTCCAGTCAATTTCTCCTGCCAGCAGGGCATGGCCCACCGGCGTCAGCGAAAACACGGCCTGACCCCAGGTGCCGCCGTGAAAGGACGTTTCCGGGCAGGAAACGGCCGGGCGCCCTGCATCCCGCAGCCGGACCATTGTGCCCAGAAACATCAGGTCGCCATGGAAGGGCAGAGGGTCAATGGTCTGCATGAACCTCGCAAAGACCTTTCCCCAGGGCAAAGGCCCCTCGCGCAGGCATGTCAAAATGGCCTGCTCGGTGAAGGATAGGCCATTTGCTGTTCCTGGCATTTCGGAAAGATAGCGAGACAAGGCACGTCTCAGGAAGGGCAGGGCGGGTGAGGGGCTTTGGGCAGTTTCGACAAGCTTTCCGGGATCGTCCCCTGTCAGGGCGGACCAGGTCTTCTCTGCCAGCGCGAAGGCGCTTTCGGGTACGGTTTGCCGACGGCTGAACATGAGCCGCAGGGCGGTCGGGGAGAGTTGACCTATGCCGATGAACTTGCTGATACCCGGAAAGCGCTCGAGGCTGACGA
Organism: Roseibium suaedae; assembly: GCF_900142725.1. Classification (GTDB taxonomy): domain Bacteria; phylum Pseudomonadota; class Alphaproteobacteria; order Rhizobiales; family Stappiaceae; genus Roseibium; species Roseibium suaedae. Next base: position 212,864 of record NZ_FRBW01000001.1, read on the forward strand.
GTTCGATTCGCTTGCCGGTAAGTCCGGCCTTTCTGAATTGATTCAAAAGCTTCACGAGCAGGATCTGGTCGTAGGGATCATGCTCGAACCAGAGCACGATGCGGCCATAGCTTCGGGCTGCATTCAACCTGTCTTCTGCAGCTTGCAGCTTCGCCAGGGTTGGTTCGACCGCTTCCCCGGGGTACTCGGAGGCAATGAACTCTGCCCGCTGCTGAAGGGCGTGCGGGCTGTCGACAAGTGGCCCCTGACATATCGGATCGGCATATTGAAGAAAGTCTCCGGTGAAGCCCGCCAGCTTCAAGGCTTGTTCGATGTCATTGCCGCATCGGATGTGAAGGGTCGGCAAGGACGCGTCCGGAGCGGCTGCTCCAAGTTCGATGTCTTTTCGGACCGTTTCCATGTCCTCGACATGCTTCTTCAGTGCCGGCCAGCTTGAAAGCCCTGCCTCCCTTGCGACAACAAGCTGGGCATCGGACAGTTTGATCTCTTCCGGAGCAAGGTGCTTGCCGCGCGGATGATGACTGGAAAGCCGGAGAAGGGCTTCAGGCAGTTGCGCACGGATATCATTGCGGAGCTTTTTGGCCGCAAGCCGCTGGCGGTCGAGATTGAGGGAAAGGTCGCTTGCACTCACAAGCGGAAGGGACGGCGCGTCATCGCGCGGTTCGTCAGACATGATGACCTCCTGGCTCGGTCTTCGTCCAGCGTCCGCCTCTCCGGATCGAGCGGGAAGTCAGATGTCGTTATGCCCAGGGGCACAATTGAACCGGCATGGAACGCCTTTCCGCGGACCGGAGGCCCTGCCGGCGGGCCATTGCGCCACTATGACGGGAGACGCGGGATTGAGCAAGAACCCTGCTTTACCTGCTCTTAAACGAGATGCCGTAGGAAAGGCGGGTGTTTGAGCAACGGGATGTATCCAGATGGTTGAAACCCTCGCGCGATTGAAGGATTCGCTTGCCAATCTGCTTATGGGCACGATTGGTGAGCCGACCGTGTGGGCTTCCTTCTCGTTCGTCGCCCTTGTGTTTCTCATTCTCTGGCACAGATCCGGCTACAGCCTCAATTGGCCACACCGTTTGATGAAAAGTGTCGGTGCGAATATCTCGTTTCTCTTTCTAAATACGATTTTCGCGCCAATCGTCTTTGTCCTGACCGGTGTGGTTCAATCCGCTTATGACACCCTGGGCGTGCCGACGCTGAACCCGGACAAATGGACACCTTTGCCCGCCTGGTTTCTGGCGTTCCTTGCAATCTTCTTTCATGACTTCGCCAACTACTGGAACCACAGGCTGATGCATAAGGGCTGGCTTTGGCCGGTTCATGCCATCCACCACTCCGATCCGGATGTGAACGGTCTGACCGGCTACAGGATCCATTTCCTGGAAGCCTTCATCATGGCTGCGTCCTATGTGCTTCTTTTGAGCTGGCTGGGCTTTCCTGCGGATGCAATGGGGCTGGGAGCTGTGGTGATCGCGCTCCATAGCGTCTATGTCCATCTGGACCTGGATTGGGGGCATGGCCCCTTCCGGTACCTGATTGCTTCCCCGCGCTTCCATCGATGGCATCACGCAGACGTTCCGGCTGCTTATGGCAAGAACCTCGCGAACATATTTCCCTTCTTTGATGTTCTGTTTGGAACCTACAGGGTGCCAGGCCCGGTTGTCGGCCGTTTGGGTGCGCAAGGGGTTCCTGAGAACGACGTCGTCAAACTGTGCCTGTTTCCCTTCACCGAATGGACCAAGATGCTGGCGTCCGGTATCCGGCAACTGGGACACCGTTCCTCCAGTGCCGACCCAAAGCAGGGCGAGACATCAGGCCTTTGAGCCAAAACAAAAACGGCCCGGTTTCCCGGGCCGTTTTCATTCAGTCAGACTTTTGATCGGCTGGTGGATCAGACGATCTTCTGGCCGGTCTTTGCCCAGTCGGCGAGGAAGGACTCGAGGCCCTTGTCGGTCAGCGGGTGCTTGACCAGCGCCTTGAGGGTTGCTGGCGGGATCGTCGCAACATCTGCACCGACGAGGGCGCAATCCTTGACGTGGTTCGGCGTGCGGATCGAGGCTGCCAGGATCTGGGTGTCGAAGCCGTAGTTGTCGAAGATCACGCGGATTTCGCGGATCAGTTCCATGCCGTCGACGTTGATGTCATCGAGGCGGCCGATGAACGGAGACACGTAGGTTGCGCCTGCCTTGGCAGCCAGGAGGGCCTGGTTGGCAGAGAAGCAGAGCGTAACGTTGGTCTTGTGGCCCTTTTCGGTGAGTGCCTTGCAAGCCTTCAGGCCATCGAGCGTCAGCGGCAGCTTGATCACGACATTGTCGGCGATCTTCACCAGCTCGAGCGCTTCCTTCATCATGCCTTCGTAGTCGGTCGCTGCGACTTCGGCAGACACATCGCCTTCGGTGATCTTGCAGATCTCTGCGATGACTTCCTTGAAGTCACGGCCGGACTTGGCGATCAGGGACGGGTTGGTGGTGACGCCGTCGAGAAGGCCGGTGGCAGCCAGTTCCTGGATTTCGGCAGTCTCTGCGGTGTCGACGAAAAACTTCATGGGCTTGTGCTCCCTGGTGTGCACCCGTAAAGGCTGATCCGGTTCCCCCGGGTGCTGGAACCGAACCGATTGAATCTTTGGCCGCGCCTTCTTTACCGTAGGATGAGGTCAAGATGAAACCCTGATTCGGCTTTGGCTCCGAATATTGGGGTACGTACCTCAGAAATACTCGGTAGTGGATTGCCATTGCCAGGGAAGACAGGCGCCGTGCTGTTCGACGATCCAGAAGAAACAGAGACCATCGCCAGCGTGATGGTGCCGGTGGCTGTACCGGGACCCTATACGTACCGGGTGCCTCCTGGTGTGCATGTGCAGCCGGGGATGATTGTTCGTGTGCCGCTTGGTCCCCGCGAAGTGCTCGGCGCTGTCTGGGACGGCGAACCGGATGCTGCGATCAATCCGAAGAAGCTGAAAGCAATTTCCCACGTGTATGAGAATGCGCGGCCTCTGGATGCGGAGTTGCGCAAATTCGTCGAATGGGTGGCCAACTGGACCCTGGCAGCTCCCGGGATGGTGCTGCGCATGGTTCTGAGATCCGAAGAGGCACTGGAGGAGGAGCCTCCTGTGCCGGGCGTCAGGCTGATTGCGGGGGCCGAACCGGACCGCATGACATCTGCACGCCAGAAGGTTCTTGAGACGCTGGCAGACGGCCGGGCATGGACCCGCAGCGGTCTGTCTCATGCTGCCGGTGTTTCGGTCTCGGTGATTGATGGGCTATTGCAGCAGGAAGTGCTGGAAACGGTGGATCTGCCTGCTGCTCCCCCGCCGCCCTTGCCGGAGATCGACTTTGCGCCGCCGACACTCACACCCGCGCAGCAGGCGGCAGCGGAAGGACTTGTCGAGAGCTTTTCGAAGGGGACGGCTGTTTCCCTGATTGACGGTGTAACTGGCTCAGGCAAGACGGAGGTCTATTTCGAGGCGATTGCCGAGGCCCTGCGCCGGGGCCGCCAGACCCTGGTGCTGCTGCCGGAAATCGCCCTGACAGAGCAGTTCCTGCGCCGTTTTGAAAAGCGGTTCGGGGTTTATCCTGCAGAGTGGCATTCGGAGATAACCCCGAAAGCCCGGGCGCGGACATGGCGCGGAGTGGCGGACGGTTCTGTCCGCGTGGTCATCGGCGCGCGGTCGGCGCTGTTCCTGCCTTTCGAGAATCTCGGTCTGATAATCGTCGACGAAGAGCATGATGGTGCGTTCAAGCAGGATGACCGCGTGCCCTATAGTGCGCGCGACATGGCGGTCGTGCGCGGACACTTGTCCAGGTTTCCGGTGATTCTGGCCTCTGCGACGCCCTCGGTCGAAAGCCGCGTCAATGCGGATTTGGGGCGCTACAACCGCTTTGTGCTGCCCGAGCGTGCCAGTGGCGCGGCCATGCCGGACCTCAAGGCGATCGATATGCGCACGGAAGGCCCGGAACGGGGCCGTTGGATCGCCCCGGAACTGATCGGTGCGATTGGTGAGGCCTTTGCCGATGGGGCTCAGTCCCTGCTGTTTCTGAACCGGCGCGGCTATGCGCCTTTGACCCTGTGCCGGACCTGCGGTCACCGGTTCCAGTGTCCCCATTGCAGCTCCTGGCTCGTAGAGCACCGGTTCCAGAACAAGCTGGTCTGTCACCATTGCGGCCACAACGAGAGCATTCCCCAGAACTGTCCCTCCTGCACGTCCACCGGGTCGCTGGTGCCCTGTGGACCCGGTGTGGAAAGAATCGCGGAAGAGGTCGAAAATCTCTTCCCGCAGGCGCGCACCCTGATTCTGTCATCGGATCTGCCGGGCGGGCCGGACCGTCTGCGGCGGGAAATGAAGATCGTGGAGGAGGGCGGTGCCGACATTGTGATCGGTACGCAGCTTGTCGCCAAGGGTCACAACTTCCCCAAGATGCGTCTGGTCGGTGTCGTGGATGCGGATCTGGGGCTCGCCCATGGAGATCCTCGCGCCGCGGAGAAGACATTCCAGCTTTTGGCGCAGGTGACGGGCCGTGCCGGCCGTGTCACAGGCGGAGGCAAGGGGTTCCTGCAGACCTATTCTCCCGATCAGCCCGTGATGAAGGCCCTTTTGTCCCAGGACAGGGATGCGTTCTATCAGGCGGAAATTGCGAACCGCCGTGCCGCCGGACTGCCTCCCTTCGGACGGCTGGCGGCGCTGGTCATTTCCGGGCCGGACAAGATGATGGCGGAGGGATTCGCAAGGGCCATTGCCCGTTCAGCGCCGCCGGAAAGCACGATTACCGTGCTGGGGCCGGCGGAAGCCGCCCTGGCCATGGTGCGCGGACGGTACAGATATCGTCTGTTGTTGATGGCACCGAGACAAACTGATCTTCAGGGCTATCTGCGCCACTGGCTTGCCCATGCGCCCAAGCCTATCAAGGGTTTACGGGTTCAGATCGACATCGACCCGCAGCAATTTTTATGACAGTCACGCAAAAAACAGCAAGAAATGGCGCTTTACCGCCTTTCGGTGAAGTTGCACACCATGAAACCCTGTGCTAATTGAGGCGCGGCTTTGGGGGAACGGTTCTGCCGTCTTACCTTCTGATCCAGAATTCACTCAATATTTCAATGGCTTGCTTCTGGCGACAGTTTTGCGGGTCTTTGAAATGCGTCAGAGAGCTCGGACCTGGTGACTGACAACGTATCTCTCGTATCCGGCGTGGCCAAGCGTTATGCCTCCGCTCTCCTCGATTCTGCCGAGGAAACGGGCGTGACCGCAGACGTGGAACGCGATCTTGCAGCTTTCGAGGCTCTCCTCGATGAAAGCGCTGATCTCGTCCGTCTTGTGAAGAGCCCGGCCTTCAGTGCTGAGGAGCAGCTTGCTGCCCTTTCTGCTGTGCTGGCCAAGGCAAAGATCGCTGGACTTGCTGCAAATTTCGTGAAGCTGGCTGCGCGCAACCGCCGCCTCTTCGTTCTTCCCGACATGATCAAGGCCTTCCGTGCCCTGCTCGCTGACAAGCGTGGCGAGGCAACGGCTGAAGTCACTTCGGCAGCTCCGCTGTCCGACGATCAGGTCGCTGCCCTGAAGCAGGCTCTTTCTGCCTCTTCTGGCAAGTCCGTAAACATTTCGGCAAAGGTGGATCCTGCTCTGATCGGCGGCCTCGTGGTCAAGATCGGTTCCCGCATGATCGACACCTCGCTGCGTACCAAACTCAACTCACTCAAGTTCGCGATGAAAGAGGTCGGCTGATGGATATTCGGGCCGCGGAAATTTCCGCTATCCTCAAGGACCAGATCAAGAGCTTCGGCCAGGAAGCCGAAGTTTCCGAAGTCGGTCAGGTGCTGTCCGTCGGTGACGGTATTGCTCGTGTGTACGGTCTGGACAAGGTTCAGGCTGGTGAAATGGTTGAATTCCCGGGCGGTATCCGGGGTATGGCTCTGAACCTGGAAAGCGACAACGTTGGTGTCGTTATTTTCGGTTCCGACCGTGAAATCAAGGAAGGCGACACCGTCAAGCGGACCGGCGCCATCGTTGAAGTTCCGGTTGGCAAGGGTCTGCTCGGCCGCGTTGTCGATCCGCTCGGCAATCCGCTGGACGGCAAGGGCCCGATCGAGTTCACCGAAAAGCGTCGCGTGGACGTCAAGGCTCCGGGCATTCTGCCGCGCAAGTCCGTGCACGAGCCGATGTCCACCGGCCTCAAGGCCATTGACGCCCTGATCCCGGTTGGCCGTGGTCAGCGCGAGCTGGTCATCGGTGACCGCCAGACCGGCAAGACCGCAATCATCCTGGACACGTTCCTGAACCAGAAGCCGCTCCATGCGGGTTCCGATGAAGATGCAAAGCTGTACTGCATCTACGTTGCTATCGGTCAGAAGCGCTCCACCGTTGCTCAGTTCGTGAAGACCCTGGAAGATGCCGGCGCGCTGGAATACTCCATCGTCGTTGCAGCGACCGCTTCCGACGCAGCTCCCCTGCAGTTCCTGGCTCCGTTTGCCGGCTGCGCCATGGGTGAGTTCTTCCGCGACAACTCCATGCACGCCGTGATCGGCTATGACGATCTGACCAAGCAGGCTGTTGCTTACCGTCAGATGTCCCTGCTGCTCCGCCGTCCGCCGGGACGTGAAGCTTTCCCGGGCGACGTTTTCTACCTGCACTCCCGTCTTCTGGAACGTGCAGCGAAGCTGAACGACGACAACGGCAAGGGCTCCCTGACCGCACTTCCGGTCATCGAAACCCAGGGTAACGACGTGTCCGCGTTCATTCCGACCAACGTGATCTCGATCACCGACGGTCAGATCTTCCTTGAAACGGACCTGTTCTACCAGGGTATCCGTCCGGCCGTGAACGTCGGTCTGTCGGTGTCCCGCGTGGGCTCGTCCGCTCAGATCAAGGCGATGAAGCAGGTTGCAGGTCCGATTAAGGGTGAACTCGCCCAGTATCGTGAAATGGCCGCCTTCGCCCAGTTCGGTTCCGACCTCGATGCCACCACCCAGCGTTTGCTGAACCGTGGCGCGCGCCTGACCGAGCTGCTGAAGCAGCCGCAGTTCTCCCCGCTCAAGACGGAAGAACAGGTTGCGGTGATCTACGCTGGCGTGAACGGCTACCTCGACAAGTTCCCGGTAAACCGCGTTCGCGACTTCGAAGAAGGTCTTCTGCTGAACTTGCGCGGTGAGCACAAGGAACTCCTGGACGCGATCTGGGAAAAGAAGGCATTGGATGCTGATCTCACAGCCAAGCTCAAGGCTGTGCTGGACGCATTCGCCAAGAACTTCGCCTGAGAACGCAGTCGGGATAAGGAGCAGGGGCGGCCATGCCGAGCCTGAAGGACTTACGAAACCGCATCGCTTCCGTGAAGGCGACGCAGAAGATCACCAAGGCCATGCAGATGGTGGCCGCGGCGAAGCTGCGTCGTGCTCAGGAAGCTGCGGAGGCCGCGCGGCCCTATGCTGAACGCATGGGCGAAGTGCTGGCTAATCTCGCGGTAGCCTTTGAAGGCCGCGATGACGCCCCCAAGCTGATGTCCGGCACGGGCAACGATCAGGTTCATCTCCTGGTCGTTGCGACTGCCGAACGCGGCCTCTGCGGCGGCTTCAACACCAACATTGCGAAGCTCGCGCGTGACAAGGCGCGCAGCCTCATTGCCCAGGGTAAGCAGGTGAAGATCATCTGCGTGGGCAAGAAGGGCTACGACGCTATCAAGCGCGAGTTCGGCAGCCTTGTGATCAAGGTTGTGGATCTTCGCAGCGTGAAGAACGTTGGTTTCTCCGATGCCCACGAGATCGCAGGCACTGTCCTGTCGATGTACGAGGCCGGCGAATTCGATGTCTGTACGCTGTTCTACTCCGAATTCCAGTCGGTCATCGCTCAGATCCCGACCGCGCTTCAGCTGATCCCGGCAGTTCTGCCGAAGAAGGATGCTGCAGCGGATGCCGGAGCATCGGCCGTATACGAATACGAGCCCGATGAAGCGGAGATCCTCGAGGACCTGCTGCCGCGCAACATTTCTGTCCAGATTTTCCGGGCTCTCCTGGAAAACTCTGCGTCCGAGCAGGGTGCTCGTATGTCCGCAATGGACAACGCGACCCGCAACGCCGGTGACATGATCGATAAACTGACGATCAGCTATAACCGCCAGCGTCAGGCGCAGATCACGACAGAACTGATTGAAATTATCTCGGGCGCTGAAGCGCTCTAAGAGCATCCTGCGTCCCACGGGGCGCGGGCTGGATGCTTGGAACAAGTACCAACGATCAACAGGTCTGTTTCTCTGTGACCCACGCAGACAAGCAGGTTGATCTAGCCGGATCGAGGATTAGGGATATGGCTGACAAAAAAGTCGGACGGATCACCCAGGTCATCGGCGCCGTTGTCGACGTCAAGTTCGATGACCACCTGCCGCTGATCCTGAACGCTCTTGAAACTGAGAACCAGGGCACCCGTCTTGTGCTCGAAGTTGCTCAGCACCTGGGCGAAAACACTGTACGTACCATCGCAATGGACTCCACCGAGGGTCTGGTCCGCGGTCAGGAAGTAACTGACACCGGTACCGCTATCTCGGTTCCGGTCGGCGATGGCACCCTGGGCCGCATCATGAACGTGATCGGCGAGCCGGTGGACGAAGCTGGCCCGATCGCTCACGATGCAAAGCGTGCGATCCACCAGGAAGCTCCGGAATTCATCGAGCAGTCCACCGAAGCTGAAATCCTCGTGACGGGCATCAAGGTCGTTGACCTTCTGGCTCCGTACGCAAAGGGCGGCAAGATCGGTCTGTTCGGCGGCGCAGGCGTCGGCAAGACCGTTCTCATCATGGAACTGATCAACAACGTCGCTAAGGCGCACGGCGGTTACTCCGTGTTCGCAGGCGTCGGTGAGCGTACCCGTGAAGGCAACGACCTTTACTGGGAAATGATCGAGTCCGGCGTTAACAAGGAAGGCGGCGGAGAAGGCTCCAAGGCTGCGCTTGTTTACGGCCAGATGAACGAGCCCCCGGGAGCCCGTGCACGTGTTGCTCTGACCGGTCTGACCGTTGCAGAACACTTCCGTGACCAGGGTCAGGACGTGCTGTTCTTCGTGGACAACATCTTCCGCTTTACCCAGGCCGGTTCCGAAGTGTCCGCTCTGCTGGGCCGTATCCCGTCCGCAGTGGGTTACCAGCCGACGCTGGCGACCGACATGGGCGCGATGCAGGAACGCATCACCACCACCACCAAGGGTTCGATCACCTCGGTGCAGGCCGTTTACGTTCCTGCCGATGACTTGACCGACCCGGCGCCGGCTTCGACCTTCGCCCACCTCGACGCAACGACGGTTCTCAACCGTTCGATCGCTGAAAAGGGCATCTACCCGGCAGTGGATCCGCTGGACTCCACGTCCCGCATGCTGAGCGCCCGCATCATTGGCGATGAGCACTACAACACCGCACGTGCCGTTCAGGGCACCCTGCAGCGTTACAAGGCTCTCCAGGACATCATCGCGATCCTGGGCATGGACGAACTGTCTGAAGAAGACAAGCTGACCGTGGCCCGCGCTCGTAAGATCGAACGCTTCCTGTCCCAGCCGTTCTTCGTGGCAGAAGTCTTCACCGGTTCTCCGGGCAAGCTCGTTGCTCTCGAAGACACCATCAAGGGCTTCAAGGGCCTCGTCGACGGCGAGTACGACCATCTGCCGGAAGCGGCTTTCTACATGGTTGGCTCCATCGACGAAGCGATCGAAAAGGCTCAGCGTCTGGCTGCAGAAGCTGCCTGATCCAATATTCCGGGCGCCTGATAGACCAGGCGCCCGGACCTGATTTTCCGGATTGCCGCCCAGGGGGCGCGCGGTCCGCGCAAGTTTCACAAGGGACAAGCCAGATGGCCGAAGTATTTCAGTTCGAGTTGGTCTCCCCTGAGCGCCTGCTCCTGTCCGAAGAAGTCACCCAGGTTGTCGTACCGGGCACCGAAGGTGAATTCGGCGTTCTGAAGAACCACAGCCCGTTCATGTCCACCATCAAGCCGGGGATCCTGAAGGTCCACAAGGCCGATGGTTCCGTGACTGAGTTCTTTGTGCGTGGCGGTTTCGCAGACGTTGCCGTTGGCGGCCTGACCGTTCTTGCTGAACAGGCAGTTCCCGTGTCCGATCTGAAGCCGGAAGTCCTGGCTCAGCAGATCAAGGACGCACAGGAAGATGTGTCTGACGCAAAGGATCCGGAAGCCAAGCGCAAGGCTCAGGAAACGCTCGCTCAGCTTCTTGAAGTTGAACAGGCGCTCAAGGCAGCCTGATCCAGCCAAGTTGCAGATCTTATGCGAAAGGCGCGGTCTTTGACCGCGCCTTTTTCTCTTTCCGGACAGAATTGCTGATATTTCAAGAATTGTTTCTCAACGTAACTTTCGATCCTGTATGTTGAAATAATATTGGAAGATTACGTACAAAAAATTGGATGATGATGTTGTTGAAAATATTTTCATTACTCTGATTAAGAAGAAGTTGGTCGTGAAAATATTTTTAAGTTCGCCATCCGAACAAATGAAAAGCTTATATTAAGAAGCAGAGCGGATGCTGATCGCCTCCAAGGGTTGTATTTGGGGTTGGGAGGCATCATGAGTATCCGTAGCAAGATCCTGATGGGATTTGCATTGGTCGCACTGCTGATCGCTGCGGTGGGCAGCTGGTCGGCAATCAATTTCGATTTGGTTGGATCGCGCGTCGAGCGTCTGGAGGCCAGCAATCAGGCAGCCCTGAATGCATCGAGCCTGGATGCAGCCATGTCACGCACCATGATTTCGCTGAACCGCTATATGCGAACAGAAAGTGCTGCTGATCTTAAGTCGACGCAAGACCAGATCGCTGCAATCAGCGCTCTTCTCGATGCTGAAACCGGCCAGATACAGGTTGCAGCGCTAAGGGAAATCGAAAGTGGATTGGCGGATTTTGATATAGCGCTGAAGAGCGTTGTTGAGCTCTATGCGGAACGGACCGATCTCGTCTCGAACACGATGTCTCTGGTGGGGCCGGTTGCTTCGGGCAAGTTGTCGGCTCTCAGTACGACTGCCACACGTGCCAAGAACGCGGATGTCGCTGCGATCGCCTCACAGGCGAACGAAAAGTTTCTCTCTGCGCGCATCGCCTTGTCCCAGTATCTGAGATCGAATGATCCGGCAGACATAGATGAGATGCAGAAGCAGCAGAATGCCATGGAGGCGCGCTTCAAGCGCCTATCCTCCAAGGCCAAGGAAGGGGATCTGGGCAAGCTGCGTGAAGAAGCTCTCGCGCAGACCGGACGGTTCTTTGAGGGGGCGGCCCGGTTGCGGGAAATCCTCGCCAGCCTGAACGCGCTTCGCGATGGCCCGTTGCTGCAGTCCGCAGAAAAGATCAGCGCTGCTGCGGGACAGCTCAAGGATAGCAGTGGCCAGCAGGCAGAAGACCTGTCCGTAACCATGCGGAGCCAGATGGGGGCAACGATCTGGCAGGTTGGCACTGTGGCCGCCATCGCCTTCACGCTTGCACTCGTGTTGGCTGTGGTCCTGTCCAAGGCGATTACCCGTCCCTTGATGCGACTGGTGCGCGATGCAGGTGAACTCGCGGCTGGCAACACGGAAGCGGCTTTCGCAGAGGTGGTTCGCAAGGATGAAATCGGTGCGGTTGCCCGATCTATTGCAGGCTTCCGGGACGGCGTTTTGGAACGCCAGCGGCTCGAGGTCGTGCAGGAGCAGGACAGGGCTGCCCGCGAGGCGCGGAATGGACGCGTGGGACTGGCAGTCGAACACTTCGACCGGGAGGTGATGCAGATCCTGGCTGATGTGGGAGAGGCAGCCTCTGGCCTGCAGCAGACGGCAGCCCGAATGACCGGCAATGCACAGGACACTAGCCATCAGGCAACTATGGTGGCGAGCGCTTCGACCCAGGCTACGTCGAATGTTCAGACCGTTGCCAGCGCAACGGAGGAATTGTCCGCATCTCTGCAGGAAGTCAGTTCAAGTGTGTCTCATTCTGCAGGAATTGCCCGGCAGGCTGCTGATGAGGCAAAGCGGACGAATGACCAGATTGGCGGATTGGCGGCGGTTGCCGAGGACATTGGCCAAGTGATTGCGCTGATTTCCAGCATTGCAGAGCAGACCAACCTTCTGGCGCTCAACGCCACCATTGAAGCGGCAAGGGCGGGCGATGCTGGCCGCGGGTTTGCCGTGGTTGCGGCTGAGGTCAAGGAACTGGCAAGCCAGACAGGCCGGGCCACGGAGGAAATTTCGGCCAAGATCGCTGCCATTCAAAACGAGACGCGCGAAGCCGTGGGCGGCATTCAGTCCATCTCCCGTATCATTGACGAGATGAACCAGGTGGCCTCCGCAATTGCGGCGACTGTCGAGGAGCAGTCGATGGCCACCAATGAGATCTCGCTGAACGTCGATCAGGCCTTCAAGGGCACCAGCAATGTGACATCCAGCATTGCGCGGGTTTCGGATGCTGCGGCTGAAACCGACACGGCAGCCGCCACTGTGGTTGATGCAGCGACCCGGCTTACGGACCGGGCAACGGATATGCGCCGGATGGTCGAGAGTTTCCTGGGCGAGGTCCGGGCCGCCTGACGTCAACCGGGACCCATCCCAAATAAAAAGCCCCCGGTCATTTCTGACCGGGGGCTTTTTTCGTCAATGTCCTGCCGACTTCAGGCCGCAAGGCGCTTGAAGGAGCCGCTCATGCCGCCCGAGGAACGGGACCGGCGGCGCTCTTCCGGCGGGATGTAGACGATGGAGCGGTGTTCATCGCAATAGGACGTGCCTGCTTCAACGCGGCGGGAGCAGGGGAACGTGTATTGACCGGCATCGCCTTCTGCCCATTTGCAGCAACCGGGACGCGGGAGGCTCAGAGTATCCATGGAACTTATCCTTATTATCTTTCGAAGGCGTACAACGAATACGCTCGAGCATCCCGAATGGGATCCGAACAGTTTCAGTCGATTGCCGGATGTCATTTGCGCGTAGAACAAGCGGGAGGTCCGCCCCAGAATGGGCGTTCATACGTGCGCGAGGAGACAAATATGCGCGCCGTCATAAATTTGCAATAGTTCGGTGAGCATGGGAGCGATGCATTTCCTGCATACCGGAGTTTCCTGTCATCTTTACTGATGATCGGAAAGAGAACAGAGAAACTACTTGTGCTGGAACCGTTTGTTTACGATTCCTTTACATCCGGAAACGCACCACCTGCCGCTGCAAGTGCTTCGGGCGTGTCCAGATCAAGACGTGCGGCACTGCCGATTTCGTATTCTCCGACGAGTTGCGGATTGGCGGCGATGATGTGACGGGCACCAATGTCGCCTTCCAGCCGGCGAAGGTCGGAAAAGAACTGTTTGCCCCACAGTACAGGATTGCCACGCTTGCCATCCGCGGTGGCGACGATAATTGGCGTTTCAGGGGAGGCGGCAAACTGGCTGATCATTCCATTCAGCACATCTTTGCCGATGGCCGGCATGTCGCCAAGCATGATCAGGACTGCGTCGCAGTCTTCCCCGGCTTGCTCCAGACCTGCGAGGATCGAGCCCGCCATTCCTTCGGCAAAGTCAGGATTATGCGCGATATGGACGCCGGTCCCGGCAAGTTCGGCCTTGATGGGGTCGGCCATATGTCCGGTGACGACGATGGTCTTCCCGGCACTGCTTGCAATTGCAGCGTCTGCGGCAGTCCGGATCAGGCTCTTGCCGTGAAGATGCGCCAGGAGCTTGTTCGGCCCGCCCATCCGGCTGGACTTTCCGGCCGCCAGAATGATCGCGGCAACCTTCGGATCGGCTTGGTGGGGGGCATCCTTGCGGGTCTGCGCCGGGCTCTGGGTGCGAAGCTGTGGCCGCGAGCTGATTTCCATGAGAAGTCCTCCGACGCCCATGCCGGTAATGTCCTGGCGGGTAACCGGTATATCTGCAAGCAGCCGGCTCAGAACCCAGTCAAAGCCGTTTTCCTTGGGGCTGCGGGCGCAACCAGGGGCCCCGATCACGGGATGACCCTGGAAGCTGCCTGTCAGAAGCAGGTTGCCCGGATCCACCGGCATGCCGAAATGCTCGACCGTGCCACCTGCAAGACGGATGCCCGCGGGCAGGACATCGTCCTCGTCAACAACGGCCGAGGCTCCAAAGAGAATGAAGAAATCGGCGCCAAGCTGATGCAGGCGGGTCAGGGCTTTTGAAACGGCCGTTTCTGTGTGCGCCACTCGTTCTTCGGCAATGAGCGTGCTGCCGCTTGGGCCGAGCCTGGCACTCAACACACGGCGGGTCTTGTCCATGGTCGAGGGCTTGAGATGCGGAAGACAGGTTGCGACCAGACCCACCATTCGGGGCCGGAAAGGCGCGACGTCCAAGGCATTTCTGATCGCCTCGGCTGCCGTCTGGGCCTGTTTCCCGCCTACGGCAAAGGGAATGATCTTCGCCGTAGCCACCATCCGTCCCGCTTCCACCTGCTCATAGGCGGCAAGGGTTGCGATGGTAATGCCCGGATCGATGCGGTTCATGGCATCGACGGCATGCCGGTCGACTGTGAAGACACCTGAGGCTGAGGCATAGAGATTGACCCGGCCTGTAAAGGGTGCATCTGTCTCCAGATTGCCGCCCCTTGCTGCCTCGGCAATCAACTCCGCGGCAGCGTCTTCGCCGATGTCGCCGGAGGACAGACGTCCGACCGTCAGGTTCTCGATGCCGCCCTTCTGAAGCTGGGCGATATCTTCCTTGCTCAGTCTCCGGCCCTTCTTGAAGACAGCCGTTCCAGCCCGCGTTGCATGCGCCAGAATGCAGCCTTCAGCATCGGCAGTCGGAACCGGACCAAACTCCATCATGCAACTCCGGCTGCGGGCTCTGGTTCCTTCCGCAGGGCCTTGATGATGCCGGCGAGAATGGAAACGGCGATTTCGGCTGGAGAGGAGGCGCCTATGTCGAGGCCGATGGGCGCATCGATCCGGGCGATCTGGGCATCGCTAACGCCCTCGGCACGGAACCGCTCCAGGCGCTTGCCATGGGTCTTCCGGCTTCCGAGCGCGCCAACATAGAAGCAGCCGGAGGTGAGCGCGCTGATCAGGGGCATGTCATCGATCTTCGGATCATGGGTAACCGCAGCGACAGCCGTGTAGGAATCGAGTGGATGATCCTTCAGGACATCCTCGGGCCATTCGGCGCGCAGTTTTCCAGCCGGAAACCTGTCTTCTGTCGCAAAGGCGGTGCGCGGATCGATGACCGTCACGTCAAAACCAGTGGCCTCGGCCATGGGAACGAGGGCCTGGGAAATGTGAACCGCGCCGATGATCACCAGCCGCGGAGGCGGCACGCTGACCGTCAGGAACAGGGACGCGCCGTCCGGTCCTTCGATCATGCCGGATTTTCCCGACCGGAACCGCCGGCTGAATTCGTCGGCGAGCGGGTCAGTGGCGGTGTCATCCCCCTTGCGCACCAGCCGCTGTTGCCCGGTCGTGGTGTCGGTGACGAGAATGGTGGCACGGCGGGAAAGGCGCTCTTCATTGAGGGCGCTGAGAATTGATAGGTCCATGGGAAACGGTCTCCGAAGAAGAATGGGGTCGGGTCAGGCAGCGTTTGCCGTGACCGGTTCCACATAGACGCCGATCCGCCCGCCGCAGGAGAGACCGACACGCCAGGCTGTCTCGTCGGCCACGCCGAATTCAAGTGTGACCGGCTTTCCGGTCTCGATCACATCGATGGCTTCCGAGACGACGGCCCCTTCGACACAGCCGCCGGAAACGGAGCCTTCGAAGCGGCCTTCTGCGTCGATCACCAGATGCGATCCGATGGGACGCGGAGCGGATCCCCAGGTCTCGATCACGGTCGCGAGTGCCACCTTGCGGCCTTCGCGCGTCCAGCGTTCCGAAATGCTCAGGATGTCCAGCCTGTCGTCCGCCATGTCACGTCTCCCTCATGTTGCCTTGAAGATATAGGGAGCGGCATGCCACGAAAAGAGGTGGCAGGCGCGAGAAAGTGAAACCTGTCTCAGCGCAGGCGGCTTGCGCCAAAGACGGCAAGACAAGAAAAAAGCGCCCCGGTCTCCCGGGGCGCTTGATGATCTTGTCTGCTTAAAGCCGGGTGTTACTCGGCAGCGGCACGCAGAACCGGGGCAGCAGCCAGAACGCTGCCATCCACATGCTCCTCGAAGGTCGCGAAGTTGTTCACGAACATCTGTACCAGCTTGGCGGCCTGGGTGTCGTAGCCTGCCTTGTCGGCCCAGGTTTCGCGCGGGTTCAGGATCGTCGTGTCCACGCCCGGTACTTCCACTGGAACCGCGAAGCCGAAGCTGGCGTCGGTGCGGAATTCGGCGTCCTTCAGCGAGCCGTCGAGCGCTGCGTGAAGCAGGGCGCGGGTTGCCTTGATCGGCATGCGCGAGCCGGTGCCGTAAGCGCCGCCGGTCCAGCCGGTGTTCACCAGCCAGCAATCGACATTGTGCTCGGCGATCAGGTCACGCAGCAGATTGCCGTATTCTGACGGGTGACGCGGAATGAACGGAGCGCCGAAGCAGGTGGAGAAGGTGGCCTGCGGCTCGGTCACGCCCTTTTCCGTGCCGGCAACCTTGGCGGTGTAGCCGGAGAGGAAGTGGTACATGGCCTGCGCCGGGGTCAGCTTGGCGATCGGGGGCATGACGCCGAAGGCATCGGCGGTCAGCATGATGATCGTCTTCGGCTTCGGTGCAGTGCCGGTCGGGCTTGCATTCGAAATGAAGTGGATCGGGTAGGCAGCGCGGGTGTTTTCGGTCTTCGAGCCGTCGTTGAAATCCGGGACGCGGTTTTCATCGAGCACCACGTTCTCCAGAACCGTGCCGAAGCGCTGGGTCGTGGAGAAGATTTCCGGCTCGGCCTCTGCCGACAGCTTGATGGTCTTGGCGTAGCAGCCGCCTTCGAAGTTGAAAACGCCGCTTTTGCCCCAGCCGTGCTCGTCGTCACCGATCAGGGTGCGGGACGGGTCGGCGGAGAGGGTCGTCTTGCCGGTGCCGGACAGGCCGAAGAACACGGCGGTATCGCCTTCAGCGCCAACGTTTGCCGAGCAGTGCATGGACATGACGCCCTGTGCCGGGAGCAGGTAGTTGAGGAAGGTAAAGACCGACTTCTTCATTTCGCCGGCATAGGACGTGCCGCCGATCAGGACGATCTTGCGGGTCAGGTCGCAGGCGATGACCGTTTCAGAGCGGCAGCCGTGACGGGCGGGATCGGCCTTGAAGCTCGGCAGGTCGATGATGGTCATGTCCGGCGCGAAGGAGGCAAGATCCGTGGTGGTCGGACGCAGCAGCATGTTCCGGATGAACAGTGAGTGCCAGGCATATTCGGTGTAGACCCGGACCGGGAGACGGTAGGCTTCTTCAGCGCCGCCCCAAAGATCCTGGGCGAAGAGTTCCATGCCTTCCGCGTGCTTGCGGAAATCCGCCAGCAGCGTCTCGAACTGGTCGGAGGTCATCGCCTGGTTGTTGTCCCACCAGACAGTGTTCTCGGTGGATGCGTCACGAAGAACATATTTGTCCTTCGGCGAACGGCCCGTGTGAACGCCGGTGTCGGCGACGAGGGGGCCGTTGGCTGCGACGCGGGCTTCGCCCCGGTTGAGGGCGTGCTCATAAAGAGCAGGCTCGTTGAGGTTCCAATAGACGGCCTTCAGACCGTTCAGTCCGAAGGTTTCCACGCCGAAAGAGGAATTCCGCACGCCTACTTCTTTCATGATCCCGATGTCCTTGTGATCTTGAATGGCCTGTCCGGTTCTTATCCGGAAATACTGCAATGGCCGTTTGCTTTGGCACGCGGAACCTAGTGGAAACACCTTTCTGCAACAAGTCGGACAAAGGACTAGGTCAGATGTTTAATCGATTAAAACTGGTTTAGTTGGCAATGGTATTTAATTTGACCGGCAAAATAATCGATTGGTCCTGTGGATGGTCTCAGTTTATCTTGTATGGCACTTCTTTTGTGGCAATTTTTTCAAGTTTAATGGAATGAATATTTCATATTGGAATGGAAATAGAATTTTTGTCCGGAAATCAGCGATTCCGGTTTTCCTGTTCATGATGGTAAAATGAGAAGGTGGGCCAGTTCAGTAAGACCTCACTCTAATATAATGCAGTGCTCACTTGATGGCTATGATCCGCAGGTCTTGCCAAGCGTCATATTTTCCTCGCATTTTCGAGGCCATTGCCTATTTGTCCAATTGAGAGGCCTGTTTGGCCTAGCAGACAAGGGATCAGAATCCGACAATGCCGACAATTGCGCTGGTTGATGATGACCGCAACATCCTGACTTCCGTCTCGATCGCACTGGAATCCGAAGGATACCGGGTCCAGACCTATACCGATGGCACTTCCGCACTCGACGGCTTGCAGAGCGATGCCCCTGATCTGGCGATCTTCGACATCAAGATGCCGCGGATGGACGGGATGGAGCTGCTGCGCCGCCTGCGCCAGAATTCTGACCTTCCGGTGATCTTCCTCACGTCCAAGGATGACGAGATCGACGAGCTGTTCGGGCTGAAAATGGGCGCGGATGATTTCATCCGGAAGCCGTTCTCCCAGCGTTTGCTGGTCGAGCGTGTGCGCGCCGTGCTGCGCCGCGCCCAGCCGCGAGATGCGAGCGCGCCGCGTGAAGATGCGGACAAGCTGCTCGAGCGCGGCCAGCTCCTGATGGATCAGGAGCGTCACACCTGCACCTGGAACAACAAGCCGGTCACGCTGACGGTGACCGAGTTCCTCATCCTGTCCGCTCTCGCCCAGCGCCCCGGCGTCGTGAAGAGCCGCAACGCCCTGATGGATGCGGCCTATGACGATCAGGTCTATGTGGATGACCGGACCATCGACAGCCACATCAAGCGCCTGCGCAAGAAGTTCAAGATCGTCGACGATGATTTCGACATGATCGAAACCCTCTATGGCGTTGGCTATCGCTTCAGGGAGGCCTGAGCGCTTCCATTATGTCTGCGGCTGACAAGATGTCTGACACTGATGCGCCCGCTGCGGGAGTTCCTGCGGCGGCGCAGCCTGACCGGTCGCAGCTTCGGCGGCTTGGCAACCGGCGTATCCGGCGCTTGCTGCTGGGCCGGTTCGGCAAGCTGTTCGGGACCTATGTCCTCTCGTCGGTAACCCGTCGGATCGTTGCCATCAATCTTGTCGGCCTGATCGCTCTTCTGATCGGCATTCTTTATCTGAACCAGTTCCGGGCCGGTCTGATCGACGCACGGGTGCAGAGCCTTCTGACCCAGGGTGAAATCATCGCCGGGGCCATTGCCGCATCCGCTACGGTGGACACAGGTGCAATCACTGTCGATCCCGAGCGGCTTTTGAAGCTGCAGGCGGGTGAGAGCATCGGTCCGAGCAGCGATGACTTTGATTCCCTCGATTTTCCGGTCAACCCGGAGCGCGTCGGTCCGGTTCTGCGGCGTCTGATTTCTCCGACCAAGACCCGCGCCCGGATCTATGACCCCGACGGCATCCTGATCCTGGACTCCCGCCATCTTTATTCCAGCGCACAGATCCTGCGCTTTGATCTTCCGGCACCGACCTCCGAAGAGGAGGGCCTGTTCGAGCAGATCTGGCAGAAGATGAAGCTCTGGCTGCGTCAGGGGGACCTGCCGCTTTATCAGGAAGCGGGCGGCGGGGACGGTCGCATCTATCCGGAAGTGGAAGCGGCTTTGGCTGGCTCTCCTGCCAGCGTGGTGCGTGTGTCGCCGCGCGGCGAGTTGATCGTTTCCGTGGCGGTGCCGATTCAGCGGTTCCGGGCGGTTCTGGGCACATTGCTTCTGTCCACCCAGGGCGGCGACATCGATGCCATCGTCAGCGCCGAGCGCCTGGCCATTCTGCGCGTGTTTCTTGTTGCTGCCACGGTGACGACGCTGCTGTCTATCCTGCTGGCCGGCACGATTGCGGGACCGGTACGCCGTCTGGCGGCAGCTGCCGAGCGTGTGCGCAAGGGAACCAACTCCCGTCAGGAAATTCCGGAATTCTCCGATCGTCAGGACGAGATCGGTCACCTGGCGCGGGCCTTCCGTGACATGACCAACTCTCTCTATAACCGTATCGATGCGATCGAGCAGTTTGCAGCGGACGTGGCGCATGAGCTGAAGAACCCTCTGACGTCCCTGCGCAGCGCGGTTGAAACCTTGCCACTGGCCAAATCCGAGAATTCGAAGGAACGGCTTCTTGACGTCATTCAGCATGACGTCCGTCGTCTTGACCGCCTGATCACCGATATTTCCGATGCCTCGCGTCTGGATGCGGAACTTGCCCGTGCACAGGCGGAGCCGCTGGATATGGAAGATCTTCTGGCCAACATCGCCAGCGCGACCAACCAGCGCGGCGATCAGGACAGTGCGAAGGTCATCCTCAAGGTGGAGCGGGTGTCCGGTGCAAAGCCCTTTGTCATCCTCGGTCATGACATTCGCCTTGGTCAGGTGATCCGCAATCTTCTGGACAACGCCCGCTCGTTCTCTCCGAAGGGCGGCAGCGTCCGGATCTCCTTGTCGCGTGAGGACAACAAGATCGTCGTGCTGGTGGATGACGATGGCCGCGGGATCCGCGCCGAGAACATCGACCGGATCTTCGAGCGGTTCTACACAGACCGGCCGGACAGCGAAGCCTTCGGCAACAACTCCGGTCTCGGGCTTTCCATCTCGCGCCAGATCATCGAGGCGCATGGTGGAACGATCGCAGCGGAAAACCGCACCGTCCGGGATCTTGAGACCGGCGAGCAGGTGATCCAGGGTGCTCGCTTCATTATCCGTCTGCCTGCAGGTGGCTCCGCTTGAGCGCGTCGCAGCCGTCCATTCATGCGGGCTGCGTCCTTGTCGGGCCATTCGGCCTTCTCTTGCGCGGTGCCTCGGGCAGTGGCAAGTCGGCCCTGGCAGACTGTCTTGTTCAGCAAGCGGGTGCCAAAGGGCATTTTGCCGCCCATGTCAGCGACGACCGCACCGTACTCGAAGGCCGGACTGGCGGCATTCTGGTTGCGCGTCCCGCCAAGGGGCTTGAAGGGCTGCTGGAAGTTCGCGGCGCGGGCATTTTGAGTGTTGCTCATGAGCCGGAGGCGGTTATCCGTCTGATTGTCGATCTTCTGCCTGCTGGCAAGATCGACCGTTTGCCGGAACACCAGATCCTGGAAGAGCTTGTCGAGGGTGTTCTGGTCGCGCGCATCGAAGTTGCGGCGAATTTGCCGCAGGAGGCGATCCGGCGGATACGTTGGGCATTCCTTAGGCTTTTCCCCAATAGCTCTGGCTATCTTTAGGGCGGTAACCGCAATTTTGCTTGCAACTGGCTTCCTGGTTGCCGACAGTGCTGCGAACCATTTGGGCGGCCGGATCGGCCAGAAGTAAACACTCAGGTCACGGAACACATGATCGGACTTGTCCTCGTTACCCATGGACGCCTCGCAGAGGAATTCAAATCGGCGCTCGAGCATGTTGTCGGACCGCAGCAGCAGGTCGAGACGATCTGTATTGGACCGGATGATGATATGGAGCAGCGCCGTCAGGATATTCTGGCGGCTGTTGAGCGGGCCAATACGGGGCAGGGTGTTGTTCTCCTGACCGACATGTTCGGCGGCACGCCCTCCAACCTTGCCATTTCCGTCATGGATGGCCGTTCGGTCGAAGTGGTGGCTGGTGTCAATCTTCCCATGCTGATCAAGCTCGCAAGCGTTCGCGGTGACCGCACCCTTGCAGATGCGGTCGATGAAGCGCGGCAGGCTGGGCAGAAATACATTTCTGTCGCAAGCCAGGTTCTCTCCGGTCAAGGCTGAGGACACACTTGATGGATCTGCCTGTGCTTGAAAAGGATCTTGTCATCGTCAATCAGCGGGGCCTCCATGCCCGCGCCTCGGCCAAGCTGGTCAAGTTGGTCGAGACCTTTGATGTTGAAGTCTATGTCTCCAAGGATGGGCAGACTGTGGGCGGCACGTCCATCATGGGCCTGATGATGCTCGCTGCCAGCCCCGGGTGCCGCATTCATGTGGCGGTCAGCGGCAATGAAGCTGACAGTGCCCTGGCGGCGATCACGGACCTTGTCGAAGACGGGTTCGGCGAAAACGACTGACGCCACTCCAGCGCGTCGCATCTTTCTCTCATTGTTAGTTTTTCCGCCTTCCTGAAACTTGGGAAGGCGCGGCTTGTGCTGTGTCTAGAGTCAAAAAGAACCAGTTTCGGTTCTTTTGATAGAATTGAACCAAATTTAGTTCATTAGATAGAATTGAACCAGTAATAGTTCTTTCTGTGTGACTGTGATAGGCTGCTGACCTGCAAGAGCGTGATGTCAGGCGCGGAAGGAGGTCTAATGCGGAAGGAAACCGGAGGCGGCCGCTTCATTGCGGTCATGGGGGACCTGGTCTCCAGCGAGAGCGTGACCTCCAGAGCGCAGCTTCATCAGAATTTCAATAATGCGGTATCTGCCGTAAATGCGCAATTTGCCGTCAACCTGTCATCCCCATTGACGATTACCTTGGGCGATGAGTTCCAGGGACTGACCCTCCAGGCCGCAGAGGCTCTGCGGATCGTGCTTGCCCTGCGGCTGCGGCTGCTACGGGCCGGGGCGCTGTGCCGGTTCGTGATCGGGCCAGTCGATTTGGCGACGCCGCTCAACAAGGACCGGGCCTGGAACATGATGGGCAATGGTCTGGCCCAGGCGCGCGAGCGGCTGAATGACAAGAAGGATGGCAACGCCTACCGGTTCTCCTTCTATCGGGACAAGCCGCTTTCCGGATTGCTGGAAGCGGTCGGCAAGGCGCTGACCCTGACGGAAGAGGGCTGGACACCGACACAGGCAAGTTATGTTCTGTCCCATATTCTGGATGGGGCGGATGTGCCGGAAATTGCCGCAAAGAATGAAGTGACCGAACGGGCGGTCTACAAGGTGCTGGCCGCTGCGAACCTGGGTTTCTATCAGGATCAGGTTGAGGCCTTGCTGGTGTTTCTGGGAAGCCGGGATGAAGCTGGGAGCGAGAAGGAATGACCGGGATCTTCGAGCAGGTGATGATCGGGTTGGGTTACTTCGTCTTTCTGCCTCTCATTTGGTGGGCAGGAAACGGCCTGATCAAATGGGTCGTCACATCCTCCGTCAAAACGGTCGTGCCTCAGTCTTCCATCTCCCCGGAGCAAGGGGGTGGTTCCGAAGAGATCCAGACTTCAAGCCAGCAGCAGGATGCTGACAGCAAAGAGCTCAGGGCAGGGCGCGTGATTGGCGGGCTGGAGCGCCTGCTGATTCTGACCGGACTTCTTCTCGGGAAATGGGAAGTGCTGGTCGCTGTGATCGCCCTGAAAACCACTGCCCGCTACAAGGAACTCGATAAGCAGATCCGCGCAGAATATTTCCTCATCGGGTCCCTGTGCAGCATCCTTTGGGCCGTTGCGATTGCGGTCCTGCTGCTGCTTTACGACAGGTTTGCTGGATTTGGCCTGTTTCCCTCCGGTCTCCTTGGTCAGCTTGGTCTGCCTGGCTTGAAAATCTGACGCTTCAAATCGATATAAAGAAATCTTTATATCTCCATTGCTACATGAGGCGGTCCGGGTTATATACAGGCGCCAATGGGATGGCATGTTCTCCGCAAGGGGAGCGCCTTCATGTGTGCCAAACCCCGTCATCCATATGCTGCCTCGCGCAGAGCAACCATTCAGGACGTTTTCATGACCGACTACATCGTCAAGAACATTGAACTTGCGGATTGGGGCCGCACCGAAATTGAAATCGCCGAGCACGAGATGCCGGGCCTGATGGCCTGCCGCGCCGAGTTCGGTGAGAGCAAGCCTCTGAAGGGCGCCCGTATTGCCGGTTCCCTGCACATGACGATCCAGACCGCCGTTCTGATCGAGACCCTGGTCGCCCTGGGTGCTGAAGTGCGCTGGGCATCCTGCAACATCTACTCCACCCAGGACCAGGCTGCTGCTGCCATTGCCGCTGCCGGTATTCCGGTCTTCGCCATCAAGGGTGAAACCCTGGAAGAGTATTGGGATTACGCAGACAAGATCTTCGACTTCCCGGAAGGCGCGAACATGATCCTGGACGATGGCGGCGATGCGACGCTGTACATCCTCCTCGGCGCACGTGTCGAAGCTGGCGAAACCGGCCTCCTCGACAATCCGGGTTCTGAAGAAGAAGAGATCCTCTTCGCGCAGATCAAGAAGCGCATGGCTGCCAACCCGGGTTGGTTCACCAAGCAGAAGGCTCTGATCAAGGGCGTTTCCGAAGAAACCACCACCGGCGTTCTGCGTCTCTATGAAATGCAGAAGAATGGCCAACTGCCGTTCCCGGCGATCAACGTCAACGACAGCGTCACCAAGTCCAAGTTCGACAACCGTTACGGCTGCCGTGAGTCCCTGGTCGATGGTATCCGCCGCGGCACCGACGTCATGATGTCCGGCAAGGTTGCCGTGGTCTGTGGCTATGGTGATGTGGGCAAGGGCTCCGCTCAGTCCCTGGCAGGCGCTGGCGCCCGCGTGATCGTGACCGAAATTGACCCGATCTGCGCTCTGCAGGCGTCTATGGACGGCTACGAAGTCAAGACCATCGAGCAGGCCCTGCCGGAAGGCGACATTTATGTCACCGCGACCGGCAACAAGGACATCATCACCCTTGAGCACATGAAGGGGATGAAGGACATGGCCATCGTCTGCAACATTGGCCACTTCGACAATGAAATTCAGGTCGCAAGCCTGAAGAACGTTCAGCGCCGCCCGGTCAAGGACCAGGTCGACATGTATGTCTTCCCGGATGGCAAGCGCATGATCCTTCTGTCTCAGGGCCGTCTGGTGAACCTTGGCAACGCAACCGGCCACCCGAGCTTCGTGATGTCCGCAAGCTTCACCAACCAGGTTCTGGCTCAGATCGAGCTCTGGACCAAGGGTGAGCAGTACGGCAATGAAGTCTATGTGCTGCCGAAGCACCTGGACGAAAAGGTGGCCCGTTTGCACCTTGAAAAGCTCGGTGTTACCCTGACTGAACTGACGGATTCCCAGGCCCGATATCTGGGGATTAACCAAACCGGTCCGTTCAAGTCCGAGCACTACAAGTACTGATAAATCTCCGGAGGCCCCACAACATGTGGGGCCTTCTTCATTTGAGCCACCAGAAAAAGTGTTAACGGAAAACCACAATTTGAGTGATCCCGTTAACTTTTCGGCAAGAGACTCTTCTTCGCGATTCCCAAAAAGGTTATGGTTTTAACGAATCACGGCGCTGAGGCACATGCACGTGATTGGAACCGGGCACCCGGGGATCTGGCGGCGTTAAGGGGATCATCAACATGCCGGTTGTCGGCTCAGACGGCGCGCGCGAAGGCGCGGCGTGGCGAGGAAGGATTCGGACTTCGGTCAAGTTTTTGACCGTGAGTGCCGTTGCCTTGCTGACCACGCGCTATCCCGCCGATGCAGCCAGCCTGACCGGTTTCCCCGAAGCTTCGATCGACGCTGGCAGCATGATGTGGCTCGGCGTTCTGGGCGGCGTCTGCGCCTTTGCCGTCACTGCTGCCGCAGCTTTCATTCATCTGCAGAGACATTCTTCCCGCAAGGCCGCCAGCCTGACGCGTGAGAACCAGGACCTGAAGCTCGGGATCGACCGGCTTGAGGCGATGCTCAATACGGACGAGCAGCGCGTCATCGTCTGGAGCGGGTCCGGCTCACATCCCAAGATCTGGGGTGTCTTGCCTGAGGCATCCGGCGTGCCGCGGGCCGCTGGTCAATTGCTGGCTTTCGGATCCTGGCTGACCGCCAAATGCGCCGCCGATCTGGAACTGCAGCTCGACCGTCTCTTCCAGACGGGCGAATCTTTCTGCACGTCCTTCAAGACGAACTCCGGCACCTATGTTGAAGCCTCCGGCAGAACCACCGGGGGCGCTGTCGTTCTGCGCCTGCGCGATCTGACAGGTGAGCGGCAGATGCAGGCCGAGCTTGCCGCGCGTAACGCCCGCATTTCCGGCGAACTCCACATGCTGCATGCGCTTCTGGATGCCATGCCGGCACCGGCCTGGCAGCGGGATGCGGAAGGGGCCATGCTCTGGGCCAATCAGGCCTATGCGGACGCTGTTGAAGTGGTCGATGCAGCTGCGGCTGTTCGCGATGATGCTGCCTTCCTGGATGCTGCGGCCCGCAAGGCCATGACGCTGACCCGGAACGAGGATGGCTGCTTCAACGCCCGCATGCCGATTGTGGCTGGTGGCGAGCGCCGCATCTTCGAAGTCACCGACGTGTCGGCCAATGTCGGAAGTGCCGGCATTGCCATCGACATCAGTGAACTGGAGCAGGTGCGCAAGGAGCTCGGCCGGGCGGAAGAGTTCCATGGCCGGACGCTTGATCAGCTTGCAACCGCTGTTGCGATCTTCAGCGCAGAGCGCAAGCTGCAATTCTATAATGCCGCGTTCCGTCAGCTCTGGGATCTGGATGCAGGGTTCCTGGATGGGCATCCGGATGACGGCGCCGTGCTCGACGCCCTGCGCGCTGCCCGCAAGATCCCGGAACAGGCCGATTATCGCGGCTGGCGTAACAAGATGCTCGAGAGCTATCAGTCTCTCGAGGCGCGCGAAAGCTGGTGGCATCTGCCCGATGGCCGGACGCTGCGCGTCATCGCCAACCCGCATCCGCAGGGCGGCGTGACCTATATCTACGAGAACGTCACCGAACAGCTGGATCTGGAAAGCCGTTACAATGCGCTTGCGCGGGTTCAGGGCGAGACGCTCGACAATCTGTCGGAAGCGGTCGCCGTGTTCGGCTCCGATGGCCGTCTGCGCCTCTGGAACCCGGCGTTTGGCCGGATCTGGAGCCTGCCGGAAGACCAGCTATCCGAACTGCCGCATGTGAAGGAAGTGGTTCGGGCTTGTGCCAAACGCGAAGACGAGCGCGATGCCTGGGACCGTCTGGCCATGAGCGTGACTGGCCTCATGGACAATCGCACTCAGGTGGTCAGCCGGATGGAGCGCCACAACGGCACCGTTCTCGATTACGCAACCGTTCCGTTGCCCGATGGCGGCACGCTGGTGACCTTCGTCGATGTGACCGACAGCGTGAATGTGGAACGGGCGCTGGTCGAAAAGAACGAGGCTCTGGAACAGGCGGATCAGCTCAAGAACGCCTTCATCCAGCATGTCTCCTATGAGTTGCGCTCTCCGCTGACCAACATCATCGGCTTTGCCCAGCTGCTGTCCGATCCGAAATTCGGTGACCTGTCCGAAAAGCAGGGCGAATACGCAGACTACATCCTGTCCTCGTCCTCTGCGCTGCTTGCCATCATCAATGACATTCTGGATCTCGCAACGCTGGATGCGGGTATCATGGAACTGGACCTTGGTGAGGTCGATGTGGCGGCCACCGTCTCCGCCGCTGTCGAAGGGCTGAAGGACCGGTTGAACGAAACCCGGATCACCCTGCGCACCCAGGTGCCGAATGACATCGGGACGATGTTTGCCGACGAAAAGCGTCTGCGCCAGGTTCTGTTCAATCTGATTTCCAACGCAGTGCGCTATTCCCAGGACGACAGCGTTGTCGACTTGAGCTGCAAGCGTCAGAATGGCGATATCGTCTTTGTCGTTCAGGATCATGGCTGCGGCATTCCGGCAGATATCCTGACCCAGGTGTTCAACCGCTTTGTTGGCCGTGATGCCGGTTCCCGCCGCCAGGGCGCAGGGCTTGGCCTTGCCATCGTCAAGAGCTTCGTCGAGCTTCATGGCGGTCATGTCGATATCGAATCCGAAGAAGGCCGCGGCACGACCGTGACCTGCACCTTCCCGGCCAAGCCGCAGGTCGGCGGCCGCGTTGCCGCAGAATAACCGTCATGGCGCAGGACGCCCCGTCTTCCCCGTTCAAGACCGTCGAGATTGCCGATGAAGACGCCATGGTGCGTCTGGCCGAAGACATCGCGGCGATCCTGAAGCCGGGCGATGTCATCGCGCTCTCCGGCGACCTGGGGGCGGGTAAGTCGACGTTCTCGCGGGCCTTGCTGCGCAGCTTTGCAGGGGATCCGGAGCTTGAGGTGCCAAGCCCGACCTTCACCCTGGTCCAGACCTATGACCTCGGTCGCCTGACGATCTCCCATTTCGACCTCTACCGGCTGGAAGAGCCGGAAGAGCTGGAGGAACTGGGGCTGGATGAACTGGCTGAAACCGGCGCAGCTCTGATCGAATGGCCGGAGCGGGCCTGGGACGGCCTGCCACGGGATCATCTCGTCATGCGCATCAGCCATGGTGGCGAAGGCGACC
This sequence comes from Roseibium suaedae, assembly GCF_900142725.1. Classification (GTDB taxonomy): domain Bacteria; phylum Pseudomonadota; class Alphaproteobacteria; order Rhizobiales; family Stappiaceae; genus Roseibium; species Roseibium suaedae. Next base: position 240,978 of record NZ_FRBW01000001.1, read on the forward strand.
AGCGGACGGTTGAGTTCTTGCTGTCGCCAGAGGCAGCCTTGCGCTGGCAGACGAGGCTGCTGCGGACTTTCCGCATTCGCGGCCTGATGACCGACGCTGGCCTTCTGGCTTCACGGGCTTTTCTCAGCGGGGATGCGTCCTACCGGGTTTATGAAAAGCTGACTGGCCCGGCGGTGGATGCGATCCTGATGAATGCGCCGGAAGCCTATCAACTGGCAGCGCCAGGCGAAGCGAAAAGCTATGGCGAGACCGTTCACCGGGCCCGTACGGTTGATGCCTTCATTGCCATGACCGAAGCCTTGCGGCAGCGCGGATTGTCTGCCCCGGAGATCCTTGCCAGTGACCGGCAGGCGGGCCTGCTCATCCTGGAGAATCTTGGTCAGGATGGTGTTCTGACAGCGGGTCGCCAACCGATCCCGGAACGCTACGGCCTTGCAGTAGACCTACTGGCGGAGCTGCATGCCGCGGATGATTTTCCGCGCGAGCTGCCGATCGCCTCTGGCGGGTCCTATCTGATCCCGCATTACAGCGAAGAGGCGCTTCTGACCGAGGCGGACCTCTTCCTTGACTGGTACATGCCTTACGTCGCCGGAGCCGATCGCTTTCCTGCTGACGTCAGTCCGGCAGAACGCGAAGACTACCGCACTCTCTGGCGCAACGCCTTCGCGGCGATCGCAGACGCGCAGACTGGCTGGGTCTTCCGCGACTATCATTCCCCGAACATCCTCTGGCAACCGGATCGGGAAGGGACCGCGAAGATTGGCCTGATCGACTATCAGGACTGTCTCATCGGGCCCGTTGCCTATGACCTTGCGTCTTTGCTGATGGATGCAAGAGCGGATGTGCGGGCAGAGTTGGAGGAGAGTTTATTAGCTGGCTATATTTCTTCCCGCAAGCAGCGCGATCCCGCTTTTGACGAAGGGCTTTTCCGGGCCGCCTATGCGGTGATGGGCGCGCAGAGGATTGCCAAGATCCTCGGAATTTTCGTCCGGCTGGACAAGCAGGAACACAAGCCCGCCTACATGCAGCATATGCCACGCATGACCCGTTATCTCGACAGGGTGCTGGCCCATCCGGTCCTTGCCGATTTGCACAGGTGGTTCCGCAGCAGCCTTGGCGGTTGAGCGGTTCCGGCGTACCATCGTCATCTTGCTGTTGCCTGCTGACCTTCCTATCTCCGATGGGCATTTAAGCGAACCGGAGAGATCCACGGACCCCAAATGAAGAGCGATATTTTCAGACCTCATACTGCGATGATTCTGGCTGCAGGCCACGGCAAGCGCATGCGGCCGATCACGGCAACAACTCCCAAGCCCCTGATCGAAGTGAATGGCAAGGCCTTGATGGACCATGGCATGGATCGCTTGGCCGACGCAGGGGTGAAGCGCTGTGTGGTCAACGTTCACTATCTGGCAGATCTCGTCGAGGTTCATGCGTTGAAGCGCAAGGACATGGAAGTCCTGATCTCGGACGAACGCGCAGAACTGCTGGAAACCGGCGGCGGTATCGTCAAGGCTCTGCCGATGCTGGGCGAGGATCCGTTCTTCCAGATCAACGCCGATACGGCCTATTGGATTGAAGGCGTGCAGCCAAACCTCGAGCTGATGATCGAGACCTTCGATGCCGGCAAGATGGATGCGCTGCTGCTGGTTGCCGAGACGGTCCATTCGGTTGGCTATTCCGGCAAGGGTGATTTCGTGATGGCACAGGATGGGGCTCTGTCCCGCCGCCCGGAAAAGAGCGTCACGCCCTTCGCTTATGCGGGCGCTGCCATCCTGCATCCGCGTCTGTTTGAAGGTGCGCCGAAGGGATCCTTTTCCATGAACCAGCTGTTCGACAAGGCAATCGAGGCTGGCCGGCTCTACGGTGTCCAGATGGACGGGATCTGGCTGCATATCGGGACGCCGGACGCCATCGCTGCGGCGGAATACGCAATCCGCGAGAGCGCGGCGTAAGGGATGGCGGACAGGAGAGCAGCGCCAAGGGTCACCACCATTCCGCCATCGGTTCCCTTTCTGAGAACCCTGGCGCAAAAGCTGGTGGACGGATCGCTGCTTCCGGGTTTCCGCCCTCTCGATGATCCGCTGCTGCTATCGACCGTTACGCTCTATCTGCCGACACGCCGCGCGGCCCGTTTGCTGCCGGAAATCTTTCAGGAGCTTTTCGGCGGCCGTCCTGTGCTTCTGCCGAAGATCCTGCCCATTGGCGATGTGGACGAGGAAGACCAGATGCTGCGGGCGGAGCGGGATGCAGATCCCCTGCCGCCAGCCATGCCGCCGCTGGAGCGTCAGCTCGCCATGACCCGGCTGGTGCTCGCCTGGAAGGGCGCGCTCCGCCGCGAAGTCCTGAACCTGAAACTGGATGAGCCGCTTGGCGTTCCGGCCTCTGCTGCCGATGCCGCCTGGCTTGCCAGTGATCTTCTCTCCCTCATGGATGAGGTGGCGACGGAAGAGGCTGATTGGACCGATCTTGCCGGCCTGGTGCCGGAAGATCACGCCCGCTACTGGCAGATCACGCTCGATTTTCTGAAGATCGTGCAGGAAGCCTGGCCCGCCCATCTGGCGCAGCAGAACCGCATGGACCCGAAGGTGCGCCGGTCTCTCCTGATCCGCCGTGAGGCTGAGCGGCTCGCCGTTGATCCGCCGAAAGGCCCGGTGATCGTGGCGGGGGCAACCGGTTCCGTGCCCGCAACAGCTGCCTTGCTAAAGGCTGTAGCGGGTCTTGAAAATGGTGCCATCGTGCTGCCCGGCCTTGACCTCCATCTTGATGATGAGTCCTGGAAAAGCCTCGGTGGCAGGCCTGCAAGACAGGGTCAGATTGCGGCGCCTGCCGGTGGAGACTCTGTGCCAGGCCATCCGCAATATGGCTTGAAGCAGCTTCTGGGCGAACTCGGGCTTCCCCGCGGTGACGTCGAGCTGCTGGCGCCCGTTGAGAGCGAGGCCCTTCGCGACCGTGAAATCCTGGTGTCTGAGGCGCTACGCCCTGCCGATACCTCTGAGGGCTGGACCGGGTTCTTGGCGGCCTTTCCGCAAGAGCGGCGGTCTCGTGCTCTTGCGGAGGTCGGCATGATCACCGCCGCAAACGAGGCAGAGGAAGCCTTGTCCGTTGCAATCGCTTTGCGGGAGGCCCTGGAACGGGGCGAGACTGCTGCGCTGGTGTCCCCGGACAGGCTTTTGGCCCGCCGGGTGGCCAATGAACTTGCCCGCTGGCAGATCCAGGTGGATGACAGTGCCGGCCGTCCGCTGGACCAGACACCGCCAGCGATTCTGGCAAGTCTGGCAGCGCAGCTTGCGCTTGATGGCTGCGATCCGATTGATCTTCTGTCCCTGCTGAAACACCCGCTTGCACGACTTGGTTTGCCGGTTAAGGATATCCGTTCCGCAGCCCGTGCGCTTGAGCGCGGGGTGCTGCGTGGTCCGCGTGCCCGGGCAGGAACGGCAGGTCTGCGTGAGGCCGTTCTGGCGAGCCGGGAGGCGGCTGAAAAGGGCCGGACGCCGCCCCGCTGGAAAAAGATCCATGATGGTGACTGGGAGGCGATTCTGGATCTCGTCGACCGGCTCGCCGAAGCGCTTGCGCCTCTGGAACGGCTTGCTGGCAGCTATGAACCGGTTGCCGTCACGGATCTGGCCAAGGCCCATGCGGATGTGATGCATCTGCTGTCGCGCGACGAAGCCGGATCGGATGCAGAGCTTTATTCCGGCGAAACCGGGGATGCGCTGGCCCAGATGTTGGCCGGATTGATTGATGCCGAAAGCAGCGGCCTGATGGTTGCCCCGCATGATTGGCCCTCGGTGTTTGCTGCGCTGATGGGCGGCATCTCCGTGCGCCGCAGGCTGCCTGGGGATCCTCGGATCCAGATTCTCGGTCCGATGGAGGCCCGCCTCCAATCGCCGGATCTTGTGATTCTGAGTGGCCTGAACGAAGGCATCTGGCCGCAGCGGACGCGCAACGATCCATGGCTCAACCGTCCCATGAAACGGGATCTTGGGCTGGACCCGCCCGAACGGCGCATCGGCGCTGCTGCTCATGATTTTGCCCAAGGGCTTGGTGCCCGCCGGGTGCTCATGTCGCGTGCCGCGCGGGCCGATGGTGCGCCGACCGTGGCTTCCCGCTGGCTGCAGCGCCTGATCACGCTGGCAGGCCCGGACGTTCAGGCCGAAATGGAAGGACGGGGCAGGGTCTATACCAGGTTCTCTGCCATGCTCGACAGGCCGGAAGGGCCTGTGCGCCCTGCGGCCCGGCCGGAGCCCTTTCCGCCTCTGGCGGCACGCCCCAAATCCCTGTCCGTCACCGAAATCGAGCGGCTGGTGCGTGACCCCTACGCGATCTTTGCAAAACACGTGCTCGACCTGGAGCCAGTCGACCCGATTGGCGGCGAGCCGGGGGCTGCGGACAAGGGCACGATCATCCATGATGCACTGGCCGAGTTCCTGGAAGCCTGGGACGGTCCTTTTGACGAGCGGGCGGTTCAGCGGCTGATCGAGGTGGGCTCCGGCTATTTCGCGCCACTCGACGCTTTTCCAGCAATCCGGGCGTTGTGGTGGCCCCGCTTCCAGCGCATCGCCAGAGGCTTTATCGCCTTTGAAGCAGAGCGCGCGCCGGAGATTGAGCGCCGGTTCCTGGAGATTTCCGGGGGCGCGGAGCTGAAGCTTCCCGGCGTTGAGTTTCGTCTTCGGGGCAGGGCCGACCGGTTTGACCTCTTGAAGGACGGCTCTCTGGTGGTGATCGACTATAAGACCGGGCAGGCGCCTTCCCTCAAGCAGGTGGAAAGTCTGCTTGCGCCTCAGCTTCCGCTGGAGGCAGCCATGATCAAGCGCTTCGGCTTCAAGGATGTTCCGGCAACCGCGCCAGTTTCCTCCCTGCTCTATGTGCAGCTGAAGGGTGGGGCAACACCCGTCATTCCTTTCCCGCGCAATCCAAAGGACACGGATCTCGGAGATCTGGCGGAAGACGCCTGGAAGCGGCTGGAAAAGCTGGTGGCTCACTATGCCAAGCTGGAGAATGGATATCTCTCCCGCTCGCGGGTGATGATGGAGGGGCGGACCGATGGCCCCTATGACCATCTGGCGCGCGTGCAGGAATGGTCCGCAGGCGGGGAGGACGGCGAATGAGCGGCTTTCAGATCCCCGAACTGACCCGTGAGAAGCAGGACCGCGCCTCCCAGCCGCGTGCTTCCGCCTGGGTGAGCGCCAATGCGGGTTCCGGCAAGACATTCGTTCTGTCCCGGCGTGTGGTTCGTCTGCTGCTCGACGGCACGGACCCGGCGCGCATTCTTTGCCTGACCTTCACCAAGGCCGCCGCCGCTGAAATGGCGACCCGTGTGTTCCGCATTCTGGGCGACTGGGTGACGCTGGATGATGGCAAGCTGGCAGCCGAGTTGACCGCCATCGATGGCCGCAAGCCGGATGCCAAGCGCATTGCGCTGGCGCGGCGCCTCTTTGCACGGGCACTGGAAACGCCGGGTGGACTGAAGATCCAGACCATTCACGCTTTCTGCGAAGCCCTGCTGCACCAGTTCCCGCTGGAAGCCAATGTGGCTGGCCATTTCACCGTTCTGGACGACCGGATTGCGGGTGAGCTGATGGCGGAGGCGCGCGGTTCCGTGCTGCAGGAAGCCGAGGCCGATCCCGAAAGCCTCTTTGGTCAGTCTCTTGCCGCGCTGATCAGCCTGATGCCGGATTCCAGCGCGGAAGGCGCGTTGGATGAATTGATCGGCAGCAGGGATGCCTTCCGGCGCTGGATCGATGACGAGGGTGATCTGGAGACGGCGCTCTCCCGGCTGGCCCATGATCTGGGAGCCGATCCAAATGGTTCGCTTGATCTGCTGGATGCCCGGTTCCGCAGTGAGAGCCTGATCGATGAGAACACGGCCAAGGCCTATGCGGAAGCCTATCGCACCGGCTCAGCCAATGACCAGAAGGCTGCGGACCGTCTGCTTCTTCCCTGGCGCTTGGATGACGCGGCTGCCTTCCGGGAAGCCTGGCTGTCGGTCTTTCTGACCGGGAAGCTGGAGCCCCGTGCCTCGCTTGCGACCAAGAAGGTCGCGGAAGCCTTTCCGCAGATGATGGAGCGGATGGGCGAAGAACGCGACCGTCTGCTGGCCCTGCTGGAAGAGCGCAAGGCTGTGGTCACCATGACCGGGACTGCAGCGCTGTTGCGCCTCGCCGGGGCGGTGATCTCCCGTTACGAGGCGGCCAAGGCGGCCAAGGGTTTCCTGGACTTTGAAGATCTGGTCGTGCGCACGGCCAACCTGCTCTCCCGCTCCGATGCCGCTCAATGGGTGCAATACAAGCTTGATCAGGGGCTGGATCATATCCTGGTCGACGAGGCGCAGGACACCAGCCCGCGCCAGTGGCAGGTGGTGCGGGCGCTGGCGGAAGAATTCTTCACCGGGGAAGGTGCAAGAGGACAGGTCCGCACGATCTTTGCCGTCGGCGATGAAAAGCAGTCGATCTATTCCTTCCAGGGTGCAGTTCCCGCCTATTTCGACGAAATGCGCCGGGCTTTCGCCAGGCGATCGGAAGAAGCGGAGCGGCTGTTTCATTCGGTCGATCTGCAACTCTCGTTCCGCTCGACGCCGGATGTGCTCGGGGCGGTCGACCAGGTCTTCGCCTTGCAGGATGCCTTCAAGGGCCTGTCCCAGGAGTTGAAGGCACCGGTGCATGAGGCGATCCGGAAAGATCCGGGCGTTGTTGAAATCTGGCCGCTGGAACAGGTTTCGGAAGTTCAGGAGCCGGAAGACTGGACTGAACCGCTGGATCGGGTCGGTAGTGGCAGCCCCATGCTCAAGGTGGCGCGGCGTATTGCCGAGACGATTGCTAGCTGGATGCGCGATGGCACCGCAAATCCGGGTGAGGTCATGGTGCTCGTGCGCAAGCGCGGACCTTTCGTGGAAGCGTTGAACCGCGAACTGAAGAGCCTCAACGTTCCGGCGGCTGGCAGTGACCGGCTTGTCCTGACCGATCACATCGCGGTCAAGGATCTGGCTGCACTCGGGCGCTTCCTGCTGCTCCCGGAGGATGACCTGTCGTTGGCAGCTGTGCTGAAGAGCCCCTTGATCGGCCTTGATGACGAGGATCTGACGGCCCTTTCCCGGGATGCGGCAGACAAGCCGCGGGCGGGAACCCTCTGGCAGTCCCTGGTCAAGAAGGCCGAGTTCAAGCCGCAATGGCTGGAGGCGCGGCAGCTTCTGGAACTCTGGCGGTCCCGCGCCGACTTCATGCCGCCCTATGAATTCTACGCCAGGCTTCTGTCGGCCGACGGTGGCCGTCAACGGTTCCGGGGCCGGCTCGGCGTCGAGGTGGATGACGTTCTGGATGAGTTTCTGGCCCTCACCATGGCCTATGAGCAGGCAGGTACGCCCGGTCTGGAAGGGTTCCTTGCCTGGATGGCGGCAGCGCCCACGGAGATCAAGCGCGAGCTGACCAATTCCAAGGGCATGGTGCGGATCATGACCGTTCACGGCTCCAAGGGACTTGAAGCCAAGGTGGTCATCCTTGTGGATCCGGGTAGTGCGCCAGTCAGTTCACGGCATGATCCGTCCTTCCTGCCGCGCCTGCGCCATAACAATCCGCTGCTGCCGCCTGCGCTTGTCTGGCGTCCGGTCAAGGCGGAAGCACTGGCCTGGCATTCGGAAACCATCGACGCCCTTCGGGAAACCCAGGCTGAAGAATACCGGCGGCTGCTCTACGTGGCCTTGACCCGCGCTGAAGACCGGCTGGTGGTCTGCGGCTGGGAGCCCAAGAGCGGGGCACATGACGATTGCTGGTACAATCTCGTCTCCCGCGCGCTGCTGCCGGATGCGGCAGAACTGCGCGATGCATCGGGGGAAGTCAGCAGTTGGCGCTGGCAGAAGCCGGGATCGATCACCCAGGACAATGACCAGCCTTCGAAACACGGCAGTCACGGCGAAAGCTCACCGGACGCAGTGGTTGAACCTGCGCCATCCTGGCTGTTTGAACGGGCGCATCAGCCTGTTCGCAAGACACGTCTTCAGCCCTCCCGCGCCTTTGAGGCGATGGAGGACAAGGAAGGCACCGAACAGCCCGCAGGCGCCTCGCGTCTTCAAGCCCGCCGTCAGCCTGCAGCATGGCCTTTGGAGCGAGGGCGGTTGGTCCACCGGCTTTTGGAAGTGCTGCCAGACATTCCGGTGGGCCGAAGGGAAGATGCTGCTGCGCGTCTTGTTGATCAGTCTCTGTCAGAAGAGTTCCAGCGGTTCCGCGACACTCTGCTTCGGGAAATCGGCGCTGTGCTGGACGAGGCGGCCTTTGCGCCGCTCTTCTCGGGAAATGCCCGCGCGGAAGTGCCGGTTGTCGGCACGCTGATCGCGGCGGATGGAAGCGAAGTCTCGATCTCCGGTCAGATCGACCGTCTGGTCGTGACGCCGGACGAGATCCTGATCGTCGACTACAAGACCAATCTCAATCCGGCCGCCTCAGCCGATTCTGTCCCGCTGGAATATCTGGCGCAGCTCAGCGTTTACCGGCGCCTCTTGCAGGATATTTATCCGGGGCGGGGGGTGAATGCGGCTCTCTTGTGGACCTCTGCGCCCAGCTTGATGCGGATTCCGGGTGAAGTTCTGGATCAGACCCTTGCAGGACTGCGCCGGGACGGGACTCCGGCTTGACGGAGACAGCCGGGCTTCCTACCTTCGGTGCAACTCGAAAGGACGGCAGGCGCTGTCCGGCAAATTCACGAAAGAGACATGTCATGGCTACCACCACGATCACCGATGCCAGCTTCGAATCCGACGTTCTGAATTCTTCCGAACCGGTTGTTGTCGATTTCTGGGCTGAATGGTGCGGCCCGTGCAAGATGATTGCTCCGGCGCTTGAGGAAATCTCCGAAGAGATGGCCGGCAAGGTCAAGATCGCCAAGATCAACATCGACGAGAACCAGAACGCCGCCATGAAGTATGGCGTACGCTCCATCCCCATGCTGATCCTGTTCAAGGATGGCGAGCCGATGGCGCAGCAGGTTGGTGCAGCTCCGAAGGGCAAGCTGGCTGACTGGATCAAGAGCGCGCTCTGATTTTGATACTGTCCGGGCGGCTCAGCCGCTCCGGACGGAAATCTGGCCGCTCCGGCGGCTCTGCTTGACGAAGCCGGAGCGGATATGCACAAGCATGTCCGCCCCATTTGTTTTTAAGACCTGAACTGGCCGCCGCCGGCCAGCATTGTTAGCGGACCGAACATGACCGACGAGAACAACACCCCCGTAGACCAGGAGCCGGAGGCAGCGGCTGCCGCGGCTGAAAACGCATCCCAGGCTGAGGCTGCCGGTGAGGATGCGCTCGACCCGATCGCGGTTCTGAAGGCGGAAAATTCCGACCTGAAGGACCGGGCTCTGCGCACCATGGCGGAAATGGAAAACCTGCGCCGCCGCACGGAAAAGGAAATCAAGGACACCCGCGTCTATGCTGTTTCCAGCTTTGCGCGCGACATGCTGTCCGTTTCCGACAACCTGCGCCGCGCACTCGACTCCGTTCCCGAGGAGCTGCGCACGGCAATCGATGACGGCATCAAGGCCCTGATCGAAGGCGTTGAAATGACCGAGCGGGACCTTCTGTCCCAGCTTGAAAAGCATGGTGTGAAGAAGCTTCAGCCGGAAGGCCAGAAGTTCGATCCGAACTTCCATCAGGCCATGTTTGAAGTGCCGAACCCGAATGTGCCGAACAACACGGTCGTTCAGGTGGTGCAGGCTGGTTACCAGATCGGTGACCGGGTGCTGCGTCCGGCCATGGTCGGTGTTGCCAAGGGTGGCCCGAAAGATGCTCCGGCTGCGGATGCAGCAGGCGAGCCGGGCCAGACCGTCGACAAGAACGCCTGAGCGCATCAGCGTCTCCAGCGAATAATGAAGGCCGCTTTCCTGTGCCGGGAGAGCGGCCTTCGTGCTATCAGCAAAAGGCACTGAACAGGGAGCCAACATGCTGTTTCAGGTTCTGGACTATCTGGGGGTGGTGGTTTTCGCCACCGCGGGCGGAATCGCAGCGTCCCGCAAGGGGCTGGATTTCATTGCCTTTCTGTTTTTTGCCACCTTCACCGGCATGGGCGGCGGCACGTTGCGCGATGTGCTTCTTGACGCACCCGTGTTCTGGATCCGCGCCGATGGCTACCTGCTTGTCTGTCTCGGCACGGCGATTTTCATGTGGTTCTTCGCCCATATCATCGAAGGCTTCGGCAAGCCCTTGCGCTGGGCTGATGCGATCGGGATGTCCGCCTATTCGGTCATGGGGGCGGCCAAGGCCCTGAGCCTTGGCACCACCGCCTTCGTGGCGGTGCTCATGGGCGTGGCAACGGCAACCTTCGGCGGGGTTCTGCGCGATGTCATCGCTGGCGAGCCGTCTTCCATCGTGAAGCCGGAGATTTATGTCAGTGCGGCTTTCGTCGGTGCCGGGGCCTATGTTGTCCTGATGATGGCGGATTTCAACGGCTGGGTCGCGGCCATTGCGGGCGTGACGCTGTCACTGATCCTGCGCGGCGGGGCTATCGAGAAGGGCTGGTCACTTCCCGGCTACAAGCCGCCTGTGCGCAGGAAATAAGGCGGAGCTTTCTCCTTAGCTGCGCAGGAAGATGTGACCTGCTGTGGCCAGATCGGTCAGGCCGGTGATATCGCCTCCGGCAAAAAGCGTCTTTTGTCCATAGAAGCGCCGTCCGGCTTTCTGGCCTTGCGTCAGTTCCCCAAGATCTGCTGCAAGATCGGCGATGCCTTTGGCTGCCCGGTCCTGCCGGTCGGCGGTGAAGAGCCGGATATCCGTGAAGAGCGCCTCGGGAGGTGCTTCCGCAGGGTTTAGCACACTCACATGAATGCCGTCGGGCAGGTTTGCTCCCGCCATCAGGGCAAGCCCGCCCTCTGCGCAGCAGATCATGTCTGCCCCGTCGATGGCGCCCTGCAGATCCTCAGTCGAGCCGAAGGTGATCTTGCCTGTGCCGGGCATGGCGGCGAGTTGTGCGAGTGTCTCATCCTCGGCGCCTGCCACGAGAACGGAGCGGATGTCGCGCACGGTGGCGAGCGCCCGCACGAGGAGGGGCAGCAAGGGTGAAGATCCGAGGATCAGGAGCCTCTCGCAGTCTTCCCGGGCGAGATACTGACAGGCAAGCGCATGAACGGCGGTATGGCGCCATGCGGCCAGCCGTGCACCATCCAGAATGGCGATGGGCAAGCCATTGACACCGGAGAGCAGGAGGTAGGCGCCACTTGGCGTACCTCCGTCCAGGGCTGCGCTGATCGTGCAACCGATATAGCCCCGCTTGGAATGTCCTTGCGCTTTGAAATTCGTCCAGGCCGGGCTGATGATCAATGCCGCGCCATCGGTCTCGGGGCGCTCGATGGGAAGGTTCACAGGGGAAGGGACGACGGTCTGCGAGCGATAGGCCCGGCGGAGCGTCTCGACCAGTTCCCTGTGATTGACGATGGCATCGATTTCGCTGCTGGACAGAACGCGCATGTCAAAGCCTGGCCAGGTTGATCAGATCAGGCAGCGGGCCGTTTTCCTGCAGGGGCAGCGAGGCCAGGAACCGGGCTTGGGGTCTGCTGATTGGCAATTTCCCGCAGCTGATCGGCTTCCTTGTGCAGGTCGCGGGCTTCGCGGCGCTTCACCCGGGCCTCCTTGCGCCACTTGCCTTGCTTCATCCAGGCACCGATGCCGCCGACGATGATGCCGGCGCCAAGGCTGGCGAAGATCACCCAGAACAACGGAATGTCGGTGATGGAAAGGCGCGGGTCCTGCGGGTCAAAGGGGTTCAGGGCCAGAGTGACCGGGTGTCTGTTGGCGACCGACAGAGGCACCAGAATGATCGCGATGATGAAAAGGATCGCGTTCTTGATGAAACGGGTCATGTCCTGCTCCCGGAGACAAAGAGATAGCGCCGGTGGCCGTTCGGGTCACCGGTCCAGTCTTTTGTCTACCCGTTAGTCTTCGCCGTGGTCTACCCCGTCATTGAGGCGTACACGCATTTCCTTGCCGGTCTTGAAGAAGGGAACGTATTTCTCTTCAACTTCCACCTTCTGGCCGGTGCGGGGATTGCGCCCCGTACGAGCCGGACGGTTCTTGACCGAAAATGCTCCGAAGCCGCGCAATTCCACGCGATCTCCACGCATCAGGGCTTCGGTGATTTCGTCCAGAATGGCGTTGACGATGTTTTCGACGTCGCGCTGGTAGAGATGGGGATTCTGTTCAGCGATCTGCTGAACCAATTCAGACTTAATCATCGGCCGCCCCCTCGTCCTAAAGACTTTTCTTGATCCGCTCCCGGAGCCTGCCAAACGGATACGAGACCGTCAAGCGTAAAAGCGGGTGAAATCAGCCGCTTAGCCCCCCCAACCTGCTCAAATAGACCTTCTGCGACCCCAAACCCGATCGCTTGTGACATTTTGACAGACAACGGGAGGTTATTTCGATCTTCCTCAACGGTCCAGTCGAGAACCGGAAGATCTTTTTCGACCCCCTTTTCGTCGGTCAGCCAGGCAATCGCGGTTTCTTCGCCGCCAATGGCATCGATCAGGCCGTTCTGGCTGGCAGCATGACCGGAATAGATCCGGCCGTCTGCCAGACGCCGGGCTTCTTCAGGCGCAAGGTTGCGCCGCTCGGCAACAAGCGCGACGAACCAGTCGAAGCTGTCCATCACCAGATCGCGCAGAACGCCCTTGGCTTCCTCACTTGCCGGGGAATAGAAATCCGGTTCAGCCTTGAGAGGAGTGCTTTTGACGGCATCCATCTCCAGCCCAAGCGTTTCCATCAGCTTGGCCGCATTGCCGAATTGAAACAGGACGCCGATCGAGCCGGTGATCGAATTGTAGCGGGCGACGATGTGATCGGAGGCCAGGGCGATCATGTAGCCGGCAGAAGCGCCAACGGTCCGGATTTCGGCAACCACCGGCTTCTTTGTCGAAAGGTCGCGCAGGGCATTGTAGAGCGTTTCACCGCCGGTCGTGCTGCCGCCTGGAGAATTGATCGAGACGATCACGCCTTTGACAGACGCCGTTTTGCCAAGTTTCTCGATCAGCTTGAGCTGGTCGCGATTGTCCAGGATGACGCCGTTGATCGGCAATCTTGCAATATGGGCGGAGCGCTTCGAGGTCTCGCCGAAATTCGAGACGGCAAGAATGCAGCCGATCAGCGCAACGACGAGGATGACAAAGGCTGCCACGCGCCAGAACGTGAGCTTTCGCCGGATACGGCGCCGGTCCACCAGATAGTCCGCGTCAACACTCATTAGGTTGCATGCTCCATGGCCTGAAACTCAGTCGTCCTTCTTGATAGGCAACAATGCCCATTAATTGCAATTGCCCAGATGACGATACAAAGGCCAGAAAGGCTCCGGGGCAAGCCCCGAAGCCCTTCATTTTTCTTCCAAAAGCGATTTATTGCCAGGCGGGGGCACGCGAGCGGACGACGATGACCAGAAACAGCACTGCCGAGACAACCGTCAAGACGGAACCTGCCTTTGCCATGATGTCCCCTGTGCCTTGAATTGCGGACACGATCCCTGGGATCAGGACCCACAGGCCGATGGTTGCCACGATGAAATGGATCTTTGGCAGCAGCCCCTCTGCAGCCTTGGGCACACAGTGGTAGTAGAGACCGAAGAGGCCCATCGAAGCCCAGCCAACAAGATTGAGGTGAGCATGGGCCGGTGCCAGGCTATGATCCTGGCTGGCAGACATGTGAATGCCGAAGAGCATTCCGGCAATCACATATAAAATTGCGGTCACGAAGAACCATAAAGCAACGCCACGCATATCTTCTCCCCCAGCTGCACGGAACGCGTTGATAACGTAACGTGATCATGCGTTCCGGCAAAGACCAAAGCGCTGAGCGGGAAGAAAAAGCGCTTGGATCTACGCGCTTTAGTTGATGCTCAAGAGCTTGATCGCAAAGGTCAGGTCCTTGCCTGCCAGCGGATGATTGGCATCCAGGACCACAGCTTCCTCGCCGACTTCTGCGATGGAAACGGACATGACTTGCCCATTCGGCGTCTGCACCTGAAGCTGGATGCCGATTTCGAGCGGAATGTCGGCCGGGAACTGCTCACGCGGAACCGGTTGCATCGCACGCGGGTCTTTCTGGCCATAAGCTTCATCTGCCGGAACATTGACGGTCTTTTCCTCGCCAACGGTCATGCCCGGCAGTGCCTTGTCGAGACCTGCGATGATTTGTCCCGAGCCCACGGTGAACTGAAGTGGTTCATTGCCTTCTGAACTGTCGAAGACGGAGCCATCGTTCAAGGTTCCGGTGTAATGAATGGAAACGGTGTCGCCCGCTTTGACTTCGGACATCATGTGCCTCTTTTGTTGTCTTGTGGTTGAATTTCATGAGGCCACGCCTGTCTTGCGCGGATACTCGGTGATGGAATCTGCCAAGTTTAGCTGGCTGATCCTTGGAAAAAGTTAGGGCAGCCCAGGCTGTCCGCCAGAGTGCAGATCTTCTTGACAGCCTAACCGGCTGGTCTCAAATGTCAAAGTGCGGGCCGGAAGCCCAGGGTTCCTGCCTGAAAAGTTGGAGAACGCGGCCTTTGTTGAAGGCTGCGGCGAAGGGCAGGGCAGCGGCGATTTGTGTCAGTCGGCTTTTCTCGAGCTGCTTCAGAACTTTGAGAACCTCTGCAACCGTTGCGGACATGAAGCCGTCCGAGTCATAGCTGCCGCGGCTGAGCCTGTCCCGGTAGGTTTCATGGGCCTGAATGGCTTCCGGCAAGGAGACAAATCCTTGCGCTGTGCAGGCTTCGGCCAGCATGGACAGGCAATGATCCAGCGCTTCCGCCTGCAGCCGTCCTGTGTTGCCCCAGTGCCAGCTCATTTCCCGCTTCTGGGCCGCTTCAGCATGTTCCTTTGCCACGACCGCAGCAAGTCTGCACAAGCTGACAAAGGGGCCGTTCAGGGAGCTGGAACTTTTCATGCGATGACTCCAGGAGAAACGAAACGGTGCCGTGAGCGGAACGCGCCTTTTTCTGAATGACGTCACCAGGGGAGATTAGGCAACAAAAAAAGCCCGGCACGAGGCCGGGCTTTTCCATGTCGGTTGCCAGAAGACGATTAGTCTTCGTCGCGAGCCTTCAGAGCCGCGCTCAGGATGTCGCCGAGAGACGCGCCGGAGTCGGAGGAGCCGTACTGAGCGACTGCTTCCTTCTCTTCAGCAATTTCCAGCGCCTTGATGGACGCGGAAACGCGACGGGTCTTCTTGTCGAACTGAGTGATGCGGGCATCGAACTTGTCGCCAACGGAGAAACGCTCCGGACGCTGATCCGCACGATCGCGGGACAGGTCGGCGCGGCGGATGAACGCGGTCAGGTCGCTGTCTGCGATCTTGACGTTCAGGCCACCATCGGTGATTTCGATGACTTCACAGGTCACGATAGCGTTCTTGCGCAGTTCACCAGCTGCACCCGATTCCATCGGGTCGCCACCGAGCTGCTTGATGCCGAGGGAGATACGCTCCTTCTCGACGTCAACATCAAGAACGACTGCCTTGACGATGTCGCCCTTCTTGTACTCTTCGATGACCTGCTCGCCCGGACGGTTCCAGTCCAGATCGGACAGGTGAACCATGCCGTCGACATCGCCGTCGAGGCCAATGAACAGGCCGAATTCGGTCTTGTTCTTGACTTCGCCTTCGACTTCGGTGTTGACCGGGAAACGGTCAGCAAAGGCATCCCACGGGTTCTGCAGGGTCTGCTTGAGGCCCAGGGAGATGCGGCGCTTCACCGGATCGACTTCCAGGATCATCACTTCGACTTCCTGAGAAGTGGAAACGATCTTGCCCGGATGGACGTTCTTCTTGGTCCAGGACATTTCGGAGACGTGGATCAGGCCTTCGATGCCCGGCTCCAGTTCAACGAATGCGCCGTAGTCGGTGATGTTGGTCACGCGGCCAGAGAACTTGGCTTCGATCGGGTACTTGGCTTCGATGCCATCCCACGGATCGGTTTCAAGCTGCTTCATGCCGAGGCTGATGCGATGCGTGTCCTGGTTGACGCGGATGATCTGCACGCGAACGGTCTGGCCGATGGTGAGAACTTCCGACGGGTGGTTGATGCGGCGCCATGCGATGTCGGTGACATGCAGCAGGCCGTCGATACCACCGAGGTCGACGAACGCACCGTAATCGGTGATGTTCTTGACCACGCCTTCCACGGTCTGACCCTCTTCGAGGCTCTGGACCAGTTCCGAACGCTGTTCGGCGCGGGTTTCTTCCAGAACGACGCGGCGGGAGACCACGATGTTGCCGCGGCGCTTGTCCATCTTCAGGATCTGGAACGGCTGCGGGGTGTGCATCAGCGGGGTGACATCGCGCACAGGGCGGATATCGACCTGCGAACGCGGCAGGAAGGCAACAGCGCCATCCAGATCGACGGTGAAACCACCCTTGACCTGGTTGAAGATCTGGCCGTTGACCTTTTCGCCAGCTTCGAAAGCGACTTCCAGGCGGACCCAGCTCTCTTCGCGGCGAGCCTTCTCGCGCGACAGAACGGCTTCACCGAGCGCATTTTCAACGCGCTCAAGGTAGACTTCGACTTCGTCGCCAACCTTCATGTCGCCGTCGCGGCCCTTGGCGCCGAATTCCTTCAGCGGCACGCGGCCTTCGACCTTCAGACCTACGTCGATAACGGCGAGGTCCTTTTCGATTGCGACAACAATACCCTTAACGACGGCACCTTCGTACAGATCGTTCTGGGTAAAGGACTCTTCGAGAAGAGCTGCAAAATCCTCGGTAGAGGGATTAAAGTCAGACATTGAAACTCCTGGTGCCACTCCGGGCAGGCCGCCGGCGGGTTTGTGTTGCAGTAAGGATCCTGAAACTCCCGGGCATGGTCTTTGACCATGCCTGCCATCCGAAAATCGGACAGGCCGGCGGGGCAGAAGGCGCAGGGTCCTGTTTCTCGCATCCGGTGACATCACCAGATGCGGTATTCTCAAGGGCTGGGAGCTGACCTTGCTGGGCCTGTTCCCGGTCCAAAATCCGGTGCTCCGGAAACGCCGATAAGCCGGACAGGCCCGTCGTCTTCGGGCCCGCACCAGCTTTTTGTTCGGCTATTCACAACGCGAAGACCGTGCTGAGCTTCTCGTCTGCTTGTTGCAGGCCGCAGAAACCGGGCTGTTTGGCTTCAAGCGTTGCAGGCGCGGGATACGATATCCACAGCCGCCCGGAACGCGGTTTCTATATCCATTTCCGTCGTATCAAGCAAGTGCGCATCGTCCGCCTGACGCATCGGAGCAACGGTGCGCTGGCTGTCGCGCAGGTCGCGGCGCTTGAGGTCGTCGAGAACAGATGCAAAATCAGCCTCTTGGCCCTTGGACAGCATTTCGTCGGTCCGGCGACGGGCGCGGGCTTCCGGAGAAGCGGTCACGAAAAGCTTCACGGTCGCATCGGGGCAGACAACGGTGCCGATGTCACGGCCGTCGAGCACAGCGCCCGGAGGAGAGGCTGCAAATTCCTTCTGCAGACGGACCAGTTCTTCGCGCAAACCGCCCAGAACAGCCACGCGGGAAGCTGCCTCGCCAATCTCATGGGCGGACAAGGCGTTCTTGTCCATCTTGCCGAGGTCGAGGTGGCTGGCAATCTCGATGGCGACAGCTTCGTCGCCAAGGGGCAGGCCCTGTGCCAGAAGCGCGGCGGCCACTGCACGATAGGTCAGTCCCGTGTCCAGGTGGCGGAGATTGAAATGAGCCGCCAGCCTGCGGGCGAGAGTGCCCTTGCCGGAAGCGGCCGGACCGTCGATGGCAATAATCATGCGGCCTCGCTGCTGGAATTGCGGATATCTGCTCCCATGCCGGAGAACAGACCAGTGAAAGTCGGGAAGCTGGTCGCGATCACCGCGCCATCATCAACCGTAACCGGCTTGTGGGCGGCCATGCCGAGCACCAGGAAGGACATGGCGATCCGGTGATCGAGATGGGTGACGACCGTGCCATTGCCGATGTTGTTGGCGCCGCCTGTCACAGTCAGGCAGTCTTCGCCCTCAATGCAGGGAATGCCGTTGGCTTCCAGACCACGGGCAACAGCGGCCAGGCGGTCGGATTCCTTCACGCGCAGTTCGTCGAGGCCGGGCATGAATGTGTCGCCTTCGGCAAAGGCAGCTGCGACGGCCAGAACCGGATATTCATCGATCATCGAGGGCGCGCGGACGGCCGGAACGGTGATGCCCTTGAGCTGGCTGGCGCGGACGCGGATGTCGCCGACTTCCTCACCGCTGGCATCGCGGCGGTTCAGGATCTCGATGTTGCCACCCATTTCGATCAGGGTGGTGATCAGGCCGGTCCGGTGCTCATTGAGAAGCACGTTCTCGATGGTCACGTCCGAGCCCGGCACGATCAGGGCCGCGACAATCGGAAAGCCGGCAGAAGACGGATCGCCAGGAACGTCCAGGTCCTGCGGCTTCAGTTCCGGCTGGCCCTTGAGCTTGATGACCCGTTCGCCTGCCTCGTTGAGCGTGACGGAAATCTCGGCGCCAAATCCGGCAAGCATCTTTTCCGTATGGTCACGGGTCGGGATCGGTTCGATGACCGTGGTGATGCCCGGGGCGTTCAGACCGGCCAGGAGAACGGCGGATTTCACCTGAGCAGAAGGCATCGGCACCCGGTAGGTCAGCGGCAGCGGCTGCTTTGCGCCCCGGATGGAGGCAGGCAGGCGGTCGCCGGAGCGGGCAACGACAGAGGTGCCCATCTGACGCAGCGGATCCAGAACGCGGCCCATCGGCCGGTTCGACAGGGAAGCGTCGCCGACAAAAGTCGCGGCAATGTCATGGGTGCCGAAGATGCCCATGGTGAGACGTACGCCAGTGCCGGCATTGCCGAAATCGATCACGCCTTCAGGCTCGAGCAGGGAGCCGAGACCAATGCCGTCAATGTGGTAGGTGCCGTCGGCATCCTTTTCGATCTTCGCGCCAACAGCGCGCATGGCAGCTGCCGTTGCCAGGACGTCTTCCGATTCCAGCAAGCCCTTGACCGTTGAGTGACCCACTGCAAGCGCACCAAACATCAGGGCGCGATGGGAGATCGACTTGTCGCCGGGAACGCGGATGGTGCCGGTCAGCGGCCCGCTTGTGCAGGCGGTCAAAGGGGTGGGCGAGGAACCATGTGACATGCGGATCTTCCAGGATTTGCTGGCACGTAGAAAAATGAGCCCCTTGCTATCATGTGGATCCGCATTCGTCATCTGTTCGTCACCTTGAATTTTTCCTTGCCTCTTGCTGAAGTCTGGCTCAGACAGTTTTTTCACGATTTCGCTTTGACACAGGGTCACGTCCAAGGGTATGGGGCGCGACAAAGCTCACGAAGATGAAGGGTTAGCACAGTGGCAAAACCTGAACTTGGCACCAAGCGGCTGTGCCCCAGCTGCGGATCCAAATACTACGATCTGAATCGGAACCCGATCACCTGCCCCAAGTGCGGCACGATTTTCGAAGCCATCATGGCTTCGCGTGCGGCCAAGGCATCGAAGGTTGTCGAGGAAGTCGAGGATGAAGAAGACGAGGATGACGTCGGTCCGGAGATCGTAACCTTGGAAGAGGCCGATGCCGAAGCCGAAGGCGGATCCGATGAGGATGTGCCGGATATCGACGATGAAGACGTCGATCTGGAAGATGACGGCGACGACGATGAGATTTTCATCGACGATGAAGACGAGGACGAAGAGTCCGTTCCGGGCATCCGCGTTGAACGCGAAGACGAGCAGGAACTTTAAGTCTTTGCCCCTGAAGCCTTTTTAGGTTTCAGGGGTTTTCCACAGGGGGATTTTCCTTTGCCGTGAAATTCCTCTTGATCGATGCGGGCGGCACGTCTATAAACCGCCCTCATCGACAGCCGGTCACCCAAACCGGCCACGGAGATCGGGGCTATAGCTCAGTTGGGAGAGCGCTTGAATGGCATTCAAGAGGTCAGCGGTTCGATTCCGCTTAGCTCCACCATCTCCTCAAAAACTTCCCAAAATTTTCATTTCGGTTGTCTGCTCTTGAAGCGGATATTCGTCATGTCTGGATCATCGCATCCAGATCGTCCATGTGCCGTCGCGAGTGAAGCGGAGGCGTCATGACTGCGATCTCCAGCGTTCTGGGCCTGTTTCTCGTTTCCTTTGTGGCTGCGACCCTGCTTCCTGCTCAATCCGAGCTGGGGGTGGCAGGATTGCTTGTTGCAGATGCGGCGCCTGTCTGGTTGCTGATTCTGGTGGCCAGTACGGGCAATACGCTGGGGTCCGTGGTCAACTGGTTCCTGGGCCGGGGCGTGGCGCGGTTTTCTTCCAGGCGCTGGTTTCCGGTGACGCCGTCCCAGCTTGATCGTGCATCGGCCTGGTATCAGCGCTGGGGCAAATGGAGCCTGCTGTTGAGCTGGGCGCCGGTGATCGGCGATCCGCTGACCTTGGCGGCTGGAGTGCTGCGGGAACCGTTTCTGCCGTTCCTGCTGCTCGTCGCTCTTGCAAAGACGGTGCGCTATCTGGTCATCGCAGCTCTGGTTCTTTGGTAGGCATGAAAAAAGCCCGGCGTTTCCACCGGGCTTTTTATGTTTAGGCGATTGTCTCGATCAGGCGGCGCTGTAGAGGCGGCGCTGCACGACCGGGGTCTGGGACAGGCCGTTGAGGGCCTTGGCTCCTGCGAGGACAGCCAGATCAACGAGAGGCTCCAGCAGCACAACGGTCATATAGGCTGCGCCGAACGTGCCGACCGAGGTGAAGGTCTCTGCCGTGACGCCATGGCCGTAGAAGGCCCAGAACGCGACCCAGGTGACGATGCCGCCCTGATAGGCGGTCGACAGGGCCAGGGCCTGAGCATAGGTCACGTCAACATAGGCGGACTTCTGCGGAATGATCTTCTTTGCCAGCAGCGACACTGCAAACAGCGGCACAAGCAGCGTCGTGACGTTCATGCCGTATTGCGGAAGATCGAAGGGCGCGAAGAACAGTCCCTGAAGCAGAAGGCCTGCGGCAAGACCGATGGCTGCCGGTCCTGCTCCGAAAATCAGGAACAGGGTGGAGCCGAGGATCAGGTGCACTTCGGACACGCCAACCGGATAATGCGGCAGGATCTCGAAGAAACTGAAGACGAGGGCCGTGGTCAGAATGCTGCGGCTGACAAGTCCGCCGAAGCCGCCATCCTGCCGAAGATTTGTCAGAGCCATCTTCGCGGCAAGTCCGAGCGAGCCAATGGCGGTCACGATGCTCAGGGAAAGCTTGGCACCTTCAACGATGCCTGGTTCGATATGCATGTTATTCTCCTGTCCCCACCCACCGTGGGAAAGAGTTGACGAAGGCAGCCCATCGGGATGCCCGGTTCTCAATGGCAGGTCTCCTGGCTTGCGGTTCTTCGCCTGTCCCGCCTTCCCGGACCATTGGTCCAGTGGCACACATGGGTCGGCTCTCCGCTCACAGTTGCGGGGGCAGCCACGGTCTCGGTCCCTTTTGGGTACGCCTCACCGTGTTCCCTTTTAATCCGCCGTGCAGATTGCTTGGCGGAACCATCAAGGGTCATGATATCCCGCGACAAGGGTGGGATGGCAAGCTTTTTCAGGCTTCGCCGGCTTGGATCTTTTCAAGATGCTCGCGGGCAAACGGCGCAAGTTCGGCTTCCGCATTCGCAGTCCAGAGGTCGAGCGCCTTCAAAACTTCCTCGGCAAAGCTCACCGGTGCTGTCCCGGCCGCAGTGATGATGCCGCCGTCAGACACGGCAGCAGCCTGATTCTGGTAGAGGGCCTCTCCCGCATAGCCCTCCTGTCGCTGATGGGTGGCGAGGGAGTTGCCCGTGTGCTTCAGCGCGTTCACAGCCCCGCTTGCCGCTATCGCGCTCGCTGCCATGCAGATGCCGCCAACGACACGTCCCCTGGCCTTGAATGCCAGGATGAGGCCCGACAAGTCTGGTGCCGTGCCCTTTTCCCAGGACAAGCCTCCCGGGATGAGCAGGGCGTCAAAGCGCTCGGGATCCAGATCCGCAAAAGCGCCATCAGGAAGAACAGTAAGGCCGCACATGGACGTGACGGGTTTGCCGTCTGTGCTCGCCGTGGTCACGCTTGCGCCGAGGTAGGAGCGGGCAGCGGCGCTCACAAGGGCGCATTCCCAGTCGGCAAAGTCTTCGGTCAGGGCAATGGCTATACGCTTCATTTCGCGTCTCCCTCAGGTTCGAAATGAACCCTTCCGATGTTGCATCTGAATTTTAATTCCCGGAAGAGTTGTTTTTGTGACAGCCGGCCGGAGCAGTGTTCAAGTTGCGTCAATGGGCCTCTTCATGCAACGGCGCGCGCTTCCGGGCCACGATTGGAAAAGTGATGAGCCGGAAAATAGCTTCGATTTGGCATAAGTACATTTAACTAAAGGTCTTTTTTTTATGCCCTCAAAAATCTCGAAGTTATCCGGCTAAGGGAAACAAAAAACCGCTTTCCGTTCACTCGAACTGTCGTTTAAGGTTCATATGAATGTCACAAGGCGTTCATACGAAAACAATACGAAGCGCAGGTGTTGTCACGAGGGCGCTGCCGCCAACAGGCTGACCCTCTGGATGTCGTACTGCTGACCGGGGAATTACCCCCAGGGATGGGAGCAAAAAAATGGCTTATCGTAAGACGGTCGCGAGCCTTGTTGCCGCTGCTGCACTGCTCGGAACTTCCAACGTTTCTTTCGCAGCTACCGAAATCAGCTGGTGGCACGGCATGGGTGGCCGGAACCAGGAAGTCATCAACGAGATCTCCGAGAAGTTCAACGCCTCTCAGGACGCATGCCATCTGACGCCGCTCAGCAAGGGCACCTATGAAGAAGCCCTGAACTCCGGTATCGCCGCATTCCGCGCAGGCGAACAGCCGAACATCCTTCAGGTTTTCGATGCTGGCGCAGCCACGATCATCAACGCCAAGGGCGCTGTGGTTCCTGCTGAAGACCTGATCAAGGACGCTGGCCACGAGTTCAGCCGTGACGCCTTCATCGACGGCGTTCGCTACTTCTACGCCGACAAGGATGGCAAGTTCATCGGCATGCCGTTCAACTCTTCGGCTCCGATCATGTACATCAACGACGAAGCCCTGAAAAAGGCCGGCGTTGAAGCTCCGAAGACCTGGGAAGAATTCGAAACCATCGCTCCGAAGCTGAAGGAAGCCGGTTTCATTCCGCTCGTTCAGTCTCAGTTGACCTGGGAATTCACCGAGAACTTCTTCTCCCGTCACAATCTGCAGTTCGCGACCAACAACAACGGTTACGACGGCGTGAAGGACACGAAGATCCTCGTCAACACTCCTGAGCACAAGATGATGTATTCCAAGCTCAAGGAATGGTACGACAACGGCTTCTTCGGCTATTATGGCGCTGGCTGGTCCGACAACCAGAAGCCGTTTGAAGAGAACAAGGTCGCATTCTGGATCGGTTCCTCGGGCTCCTTCGGTGGCCTGCAGAAGTCCGCTCAGATGCCGTTCTCCGCAACCTTCCTGCCTTACTGGAGCTCGGTTGAAGGTGCTGGCACCAACAGCTTCATCGGCGGCGCTGCGCTGTTCGCATTCGCCAAGAAGCCGAAGGAAGAAAACGACTGCACCGCTTCCTTCTTCCAGTTCCTGACCTCCGCAGAGATCCAGTACTTCTGGCACAAGTCGACCGGTTATGTGCCGATCACGAAGGCTGCCTACGAAATGGCTCAGGAGCAGGGCTACTACAAGGAAACCCCGCAGGCTGAAGTCGGCATCCAGCAGCTCATGCTGAAGGGTGGCGAATGGTCCAAGGGCTACCGCATGGGCTTCTACCCGCAGATCCGTGAGATCATGGAACGCGAATACAACAAGATTTTCGCGAACGAGACCTCCGTCGACGATGCAATGAAGACCATTGAGGAAGAGGGCAACAAGCTCCTCGAGCGTTTCGCCAAGACTGCAGGCTAATCAGCCGAAATGACCGATGCAAACCGGGGAGTTCCGCTCCCCGGTTTGTCCTGTTTCTCTTTTGCGAAAGCTGGATGACAGCCCATGAAACGTGTCCAGTTCACCAACGCCAGCCTGCCGTATCTGCTGCTGCTGCCCCAGTTGGCGATCATCGTGATCTTCTTCTACTGGCCTTCGGCACAGGCCATTCAGTCCTCCTTCTATCTGGAGGATCCGTTCGGCTTTGGCTCGACCTTTGTTGGGATGGAGAACTACACGGATGTGCTCGGATCGAATGAATACGCCAGTATTGCGCGGTTCACGATCGCCTTCACATTGCTCGTGACGTTTCTCTCCCTGTCCATCGCCCTGCTCCTTGCCGTGAAGGCGGATGCGGTGCTGAAGGGCTCGTCGACTTACAAGACCCTGCTCATGTGGGTCTATGCGGTGGCGCCGCCGGTCGCCGGTTTGATGGGGGTGATGTTCTTCGACATGCACATCGGCCCCTTCCTGAAGGTCGCCGCTTTCTTCGGCTGGGATTTCAAGATCGGGCTGAACTATTTCGATACGGCCTTCGCAATGGTGGTGATCGCTGTCTGGAAGCAGATTCCCTACAATTTCATCTTCTTCCTCTCGGGGCTTCAGGCGATTCCGAAGTCCGTGCGGGAGGCGAGCATGATTGACTGCCGGTCCGGTTTCCGCCGGTTCTGGTCGATCATCCTGCCGCTACTGGCGCCGACGGCCTTCTTCCTCCTGATCATAAACATGACCTATTCGCTGTTCGACACGTTCGGCATCGTGGACGTCGTGGTGAAGGACAAGGCAGCCAACAACCCGATCACGCTGGTCTACAAGGTCTACATGGACGGCTTCCGTGGCGGCGATCTGGGAGGTTCTTCCGCCCAGTCGGTCATCCTGATGCTTGTCGTCTTCGTCCTGACAATCTTCCAGTTCCGCTTCATCGAGCGGCGCGTGCATTACGGTTGAGGGGGGCGCAGTCATGTACAAGTCCAAACTCTCGGATCACCTGATCCTGATCCTCGGCTCCGTGCTGATGATCGGACCGGTTCTGATCGTCTTTCTCACCTCCACCCATGATGCGGTTGAAGTGCACCGGTTCGGCCTGATGGCTTCCTGGGGGGATCACTTCACCGAGACCTACAACAAGGTCCTGTTCAAGGAAGGGGGCTTCACCGGCCAGGTCACGGGCGTGCGGATGCTGATCAACTCCCTGATCCTCGGGATCGGGTTCGGCATCGGCAAGATCGTTCTGTCCATGCTGGCAGCCTATGCGATCGTCTACTTCCGCTTCCGGATGGGCACGTTCTTCTTCTGGGTGATCTTCACCACGCTGCTGCTGCCGCTCGAAGTGCGTATCATGCCGTCCTACGAGGTGGTCCAGCAGCTGGGAATGTTGAACTCCTACAGCGGCATGATCGTGCCACTGCTTGCCTCGGCGACGGGAACTTTCTACTTCCGGCAGTTCTTCAAGTCGGTTCCGGATGAACTCCTGGAAGCGGCGCGCATCGATGGTGCCGGACCGTTCAAGTTCTTCATCGACATTCTGGTGCCGACCTCCAAGACGATGATCGCCGCGATTTTCATCATCATGTTCGTCTATGGCTGGAACCAGTATCTCTGGCCCATGATGATGACCAACGACGAGGCGCATTTCACCCTCGTGCGTGGCATCAAGCAGATCCTGCTGGTCTGGGTCGGGTCCCAGATTCCCGAATACAACGAGGCATTTGCCCTGGCCGTTCTGGCCATGCTGCCTCCTGTCCTGGTGGTCCTCATCTTCCAAAGCTGGTTCATCAAGGGCCTGACCGAAAGCGACAAGTGAGCATCTGAAAAATGGCTACGATTACTCTTGATACGGTCCGGAAGGTCTATGCAGGTGGTGTTGAGGCGGTCAAAGGCGTCTCGATCGATATCGCCGACGGCGAGTTCATCGTGCTCGTCGGGCCCTCCGGCTGCGGCAAGTCCACGCTTCTGCGCATGATTGCCGGACTGGAAGAAATCAGCACCGGCGAAATCCGCATTGGCGAGAAGGTGGTCAACAAGGTTGATCCGGCCGACCGCGACATCGCCATGGTGTTTCAGAACTATGCGCTCTATCCGCATATGACGGTCTACAACAACCTTGCCTATGGCCTGAAGAACCGGGGCATGGCGAAGGATGAGATCGACCGCCGGGTGAAGGAAGCTGCGCGGATCCTCGAGATCGGCGACTATCTCGACCGCAAGCCACGGGCCCTGTCCGGTGGCCAGCGTCAGCGCGTGGCCATGGGCCGCGCCATCGTGCGCGAACCGGCCGCTTTCCTCTTTGACGAGCCGCTGTCGAACCTGGACGCCAAGCTGCGCGTGCAGATGCGCGTGGAGATCAAGCGTCTGCAGAAGTCGCTCAAGACCACGAGCGTCTATGTCACCCACGATCAGCTGGAAGCGATGACCCTGGCTGACCGGCTGGTGGTTCTGAGCGGCGGCAATATCGAGCAGATCGGGGCTCCGATCGATGTCTATGACAAGCCGGCCTCGACCTTTGTCGCCAGTTTCATCGGCTCGCCAGCCATGAACCTTTTGAAGGTTCGCAAGGGTGCGGCCGGTCTGGAGCTGGAAACGGGATCTGGCCTCACCGCAGCCAATCCCTACGGCCGTGACCGGTACACCCTTGGTGTGCGTCCGGAACATCTGTCTCTGGTTGAGGCAGGCGTTCCGGCAGGTGCTCTGACCTTGAAGGCAACGGTGAACGTGCTCGAACCCGTTGGCGCGGAAAGCTATCTCTATGCGAGCTGCGGCGGCACAGGTCAGGAAATCGTGATCCGGGTGGAAAGCCATGCGCGCTTCGAGCCGGGTCAGGAAATCACCCTGACAGCTCAGGCCAAGGATGTGCATTTCTTCGATGCAGATACCGGGCGCCGGGTGGAAAGCTGATTTTTCGGAACGTTCGCCGCCGGTTCTACGAGGGTACTGGCGGTTGACGAAAAGGCCGCTCCGGGAGACCGGGGCGGCCTTTCATCATTCAGAACCAGTCCAGAACCCGTCTTGCGCTGGTCAGGGCGGACACATCATTGCCGAGACGGTTGCGGTCGACGTTCCCCTCAACGCCGTTCACCGACCCTTCTGATGTGTATTGCCAGATCGCGTAGCCTGACCAGGAGCCTGGCAGGGTTGGCTGGTCCGCACTGGTGTAGTTAGCGATCCAGAGAGGGCATTCTGAAAAGTCCGGGTCACCAAGAGCGTCCCAGAAGGCCGGGGCTGTATAGATCATCGGCGAGACGCCCAGCTGGCGGCGCAGGATATCGACAAGGCTGGAAAGGGCGAAGGTATAGGCCGCGTTGCTGACCCCATCCATGACTTCACAGTCGATGGCAGGGGGCAGGTCTGCTGAGGCATCATAGCCAACTGCCTTGAGCTGGGTCAGCAGAAGGTCGGCCTGCTCCAGGAAACTCTTTTCCGGCATGAAATAGTGATAGGCGCCGGTCCTCAGTCCTGCTGCATTGGCGCCTTGCCAGTTTGTCTGGAACATCGGATCGACAAAACCCGTGCCTTGGGTTGCCTTGATGATGGCAAAGCTGGTCGGGTTGGCCGCGACTTCCTGCCAGTTGATGTCGCCTTGATAGTGGGACACGTCGATCCCGGTCAGGTTCTGGACGGTGGTGCTCATGGGGTGTCTCCCTGATCAGAGTTTCCAATCAGGACGCAATGGAATGCAGCCTGTGACGCGGGCCGGTTTTCAAGCGTTGAATGTTCAGGCAAGGCCGAGCTCAGCCTGAAGTTTCCGGGACAGGTTCGCGGCAATGAGTTTGTGTGCGTTGGCAAGGTAGGCTTTGAGGTCCTCGTCAGACAGGGCGTCTGCCTGGTCGATCTGCACCCATTTGGCGCGTGCGAGATAGGGCGCCGGAAGGATGCCGGGAACCTCGATCAGGAGGGAATAGGAAAGATCTGAGCATTTGAAGCTGATCTTGCCTCCTGAGGCATCCGCCCGGTGATGGCAGATCGCGAAAATCTTGCCGCCGATCTTCCAGACGGAGGCTCCTCCCCACTGGATGACATGCATTGATTTGGGCAAGGTGCCGCAAAAGGCGTCGAATTGATCCCGTGTCATGGTTGCCGATCCTGCTTGATGACAAGTGCAAGCTTGCCCATTTGAGGGAAAGTTGATCCGCTCCTGATGAAATTGCCAAGCCTTTTCTGTGGGGATTAAGGATGTCGGCTCATAAATCAGGGCATGCCGGAAGCATCCGTTGAGGTGAACTTGAATCCCTGTTCGAGTGACGCCATATTCAAATCAATATGGAGTGGTGAGCACTCCAGTCCGGATGCCTAGAAGAGGGTTCGGGCGCAAGGTCGCTTTGTGAAGGACTTTGACGATGACACGCATGTCAGCGTTTTCCAGCCCTTTCATGCTCGGTTTTGATGATATCGAGCGTGTGCTGGATCGAGTTTCTAAAGCCGCCAACGACGGCTATCCGCCCTATAACATAGAGCGGTTGCAGAAGGCTGGCGGTCAGGGCGATATCATCCGCATCACGCTTGCGGTTGCCGGGTTCACCCGTGACCAGCTTGATGTTTCGGTCGAGGAAAGCCAGCTGGTGATCCGTGGCCGTCAGGTGGATGACAAGACCCGCCAGTATCTCCACCGGGGTATCGCAGCCCGGCAGTTCCAGCGTGCCTTCGTGCTCGCAGAAGGAATCGAGATCCTGGGAGCTGACCTTAGGGATGGGCTTCTGTCCATCGACCTGGCGCGTCCTGAGCCGGAACGAGTCATCCGGAAGATTGAAATCTCCAGCGGCGACTGATCGCCACCGCCGGACTTACCCATTTGGAGTCATCCTATGACGCGTGATCCCAACGATCCCGCCGCCATCGTGCGGGAGCAGGAAATTGCTGCCATGAGCGAGGAAGTTCTGGCCAGCCTGGGAGCCGGCATCGTTGCCTATGTGCGTGAGGTGCAGGCCAAGGATCTGGCGAAGTATTTCCCGGAAGCGCCACCGACCCAGGACACCACCGTCCTGTGGGCGCTGTTGAACGCGGACGGAACGCCGATTCTGGTTGCCGACAGCCGCGAAGCAGCCTTGGCGAATGCCTTCGAGCATGACCTGGAAATGGTCAGCCTGCACTGAAATCAGGTTGCTCGTCTGAGAGTGAAAACGCCGGCCAATTGGCCGGCGTTTTTATGTTTGTGGCAGGTGCGTTTCCTTGCCGGCGATCAGGCCTTTTCCAGAACCTTCTTCGGGCTGGCCGAGACTGCCCCGGCTCCCGTATCGGACGAGGGCTTGGGGGAGATCAGCGTTGCAGGCGGCTTGCGCCAGGGCTGGCTCTTGAACCAGCCGGCAACATAGGCCACGGCGATCAGGGCCAGAATGCCAAGCCCGTTCGACAGCAGCTGTCCGGCCAGAGTGTCGTGACCGCCTGCCATGTCACGCAAGAGGGCTGCGCCCTGGGCAATCACGAGGCTGGCCATGAAGACCGGCAAGGACTGCTGGCCTACCTTCTGGATCACATGAACGGTTTTGCCCCAGAGGCTGCCTTCCCTGGCGACGAGACGGCGGCCGTGCTTTCCTGCGGCGACCCAGGCCAGATAGGCAAGAGAGAGGAAGTGCATGAAGCGGAGGACGCCGAATTCGGTTTTCACCCGCAGCGGCTCAATGTCCGCGTTGAACTGGGAAATGCTCGGTACAGCTTCCTGAACCCGGAACCAGGCGAGCGGAATGGTGCCGACGACCAGAACAGCTGCCAGGATGACCAGCCGCCGGTCGACGGGCGGAGCGGGGATCCAGCCGCGCATGAAGGCAAAGCCAGTGAAGAAGATCAGCTGCCAGGCAAACGGGTTGAAGAACCAGGGACGGTCGGACCAGGGCTCTGCCGGAAGATTCAGATAGCCGAAGGTCGCCAGAAGCCAGAGCGAGATCGACAGCACGAAACCGGCCGCCACGGACAGGCGGGTGACCGCCATCATCACAGGCACCAGTGCCAGGATGACGATGTACATCGGCAGGATGTCGAAATAGTTCGGCACATAGGTGAGGGTGAGGAGGCCCGGCAACGTGGTTTCCGGCGCGCCGAAGAACCTGTGGAGATTCAAGGCCTCAACATAATTGTAGTCGAGATTGCAGCACTCGGTCAGATAGCCGCTGGACTGGACGGCAACAAGAGCCGCGGCGATGACCAGGAACTGGCCAATATGCGCCCAGTAGACCTGCCACATGCGATGGACGATACGCGCAGTCCCGAGGGCCATGCCGTGCAGATCGAAAATCTTGCCGAAAGCAATTGCCGAGGCCATGCCCGAACAGAAGACGAAGATCTCCGTTGCGTCCGAATAGCCGAAGCGGGCCGGAATCCAGAGGGCCCACCAGCTGTTCGGCAGGTGAGCGATATAGATGATGAACATGCCGAGGCCCCGGAAGAAATCCAGGCGAGGGTCACGTTGCTTCTTGATTTGGGTCTGTGCGTTCACGTTCAACTACAAGCTATGCGAGGGGACAGGGGGCGCCCCTCTACAGGTTCCTAGCCGGATTGTCATGTCATTGTGGCGCGAAGGCGGCCATCGAGCATGACGCTCTCGGCAGACTTCATCCTGCTACAGGTCTCCAGCCGCATTTCCGAAAACCGGTCAAAAGCCCCTCTGCGCCGTGTGCGCTCTCTAAGAGCGGCTTCGGCCTCGGAGGCAAGGCCGGCTCTCAAAGCGGCGTCGATGGCGATCCTGTCGAAGACATCGCGCTGGGCATGGGACCCGCCAATGGACTGGAGATCCTGCTGCGCGAGGGTCAGGTATTTGAAGGCCGTGCCATAGTGGCCTTCCCGGAAGGCCTCCAGACCTTGGGCAGCGGGGAGCCCAGCCTTTTCGGCAACCGGCTGCATGTCTCCCTCGGGGTTTCGTGCCCGCTGGCGCAAGTTCATCAACAGCCGGTCGCTGGCCTGGCTGCGGCCGCAGCTTGCCAGGGCAAGCATGTAGTGAAGGTCGGCAAAGACGTTGCAGCCGTCTTCTGCGCGCTTGTCGGCAAGCGCCGCCAGTTCCTGCCACCGCGCACCGACCTGAACGCCTTCCAGCTCCAGACGGACCAGAAGCGAGACAGCGTTGGAAATGTCACGGAAGTCATCGGTCTGATCGCGGCGAACTTCGTCATCGTACAGAGCCAAAGCCTTGTCCGGCTGGCCCCGGTCCAGGTACATCAGCGCCAGGTGCCACCAGACGTGATAGCCAAAGTTGTTGCAATGGGCCCAGCCCTCAGGGCGCTTTTCGAGCCAGCCGATGCCTTCCTCGGAGCGTCCGGTCATATCATGCACATGCGCCACCGCATGCAGACCCCAGGCATCATCGGCCGCAAATTCCAGGCCGCGCTTTCCACAGGCTTCTGCCTGCCGGTAGTCACCAGTCTCCTCCAGCGAAAAGGCACGGCAGCCAAGAACATAGCCATAGGCTGGATGGGTCTCGTCATAGGTGCCCAGCACAGCCTCGATGGACGTCCGCATGCCGATACTGTCACCCAGGATGAAACGGGTAGCGTGAACGAGCTTGAGCAGGAAAGCATCCCCGGGAAAGGCCGTCAGGGCCTGATCCAACCTGTGCGCAGCCCGGCTCGGCCAACCGTCCAGCCAGTCGCGCAGGGCATCGACCACCGCCGCCTCGCGTTGGGTCACGGGACTGGCCTTTCTGGCAGCATCGGCAGCCATCCAGGCCTCGGCGGCCGTTGCGACCATTTCACGACGCCCCAGCATCAGGCAGAAAAGCCCCTTGGCCGCATGGGCCAGGGCAAAACCAGGCTCAAGATCCAGAACCTTGCCCAGACAGACTGGCGTGTCTCGTCCGTGGGAGAGAAAGGCCGTCACGGTCTTGTTCCAGAAGACGGTGGCTTCCGCACTTGAGAGGCTCAGTTCATATCCAAACTGGTCAGTTTGAGCCATTTGGTGGGGTCCTCTCATGGGTTTGGTTCACTATCGGGCTTGGGTGGTGACCTCCAGAAAAGCTCAGGCCGGTTCTGAACTGCAAAACACAAGATGGTGTTATGCGTGTGTTGAGGGGCTCGTTCGCTTGTGAATTTCTTCACAACCCCTTAGTGGGGTGACCATGACGAACGTATCTCTTCCCGCATCTCAGCGGCTCGCCGTGATCGGCGCTGCCATCGCTCTTGGCCTTGTCGCGGCTCTTGCCTATGGCGCTTCCGGGCCGAAACAGGCCGGGGCCGTGTTGATCGGCGCTCTTGCAGGTCTGGCGCTTTATCACGCCAGCTTCGGCTTTACCGCCGCCTGGCGCCACATCGTGACGGAGAAAAAAGGCACCGGTCTTCGTGCCCAGTTCGTCCTGCTTCTTCTCACCTCTGCGATCTCGTTCCCGCTGATTGCCTGGGGATCGGACTTCGGCCTGCCGACCGGCGCCTATGTGTTCCCGTTCGGGGTTGCGGCTGCCATCGGCGCCTTCATGTTCGGCGTCGGCATGCAGCTTGGGGGCGGATGCGCCTCCGGCACCCTGTTTACCGCTGGCGGTGGCTCCACCCGTATGATGGTGACCCTCGTTGCCTTCATTCTGGGATCGGTGATCGCGACCGCGCATCTGCATCTGTGGTCGGCGCTTCCGGCTTTGCCAGCCGTTTCCATCGTGACGACTTTTGGCCCCGTGCTGGCCTTCCTGCTGACCGCGCTGGTTCTGGGTGCCATTGCTCTGTTGACGATTGTGATCGAGCGCAAGGCTCATGGCCAGCTTCTGGAGCCGCGCAAGACAGGATCGCTGCTGCGCGGTCCCTGGTCGCCGATGCTGGGCGCGGTGATGATCGCCGTTGTCTCGGTTCTGACCTTCCTTGTGGTCGGCCGTCCCTGGGGGATCACGTCAGGTTTTGCGCTGTGGGGTGCAAAGATCTTTCACGCGGCGGGCATACCCGTTGAAACCTGGCCGTTCTGGCAGGGGCAGGTCGCGGCCATCGAAGGCAGCGTCTTCAAGGACGTCACCTCCGTGATGAATTTCGGCATCCTGATCGGAGCCTTTGCAGCGGCAGCGCTTGCGGGCAAGTTCTCACCTGTCTGGAAACTCTCCGGCAAAGACCTGGCAACCGCAATCATTGGCGGCCTGCTGATGGGCTATGGTGCCCGCCTTGCCTTTGGCTGCAACATTGGCGCCTATCTCGGCGGCATCGTGTCCGGTTCACTGCACGGATGGCTGTGGCTGGTGTTCGGCTTCCTTGGCAGCCTTCTCGGCACCCGCTTCCGCCTGAAACTGGGAATGGGCTGAGCCTGTCCTCAGAAGGCGACGTCACCCGTAACCTTCGGAATGATGGGGGCGAGGCATTCATGCAGCCGCGTCTCCCATTCCACCATCTTGGCCCGGCTTGACCCAACAGGATTGAGCGGCAGAAACAGGCTGTAGAGCGGCTCGATGCCATGGACCGGCAGCCCTCTTGCCGATCTGGCTCCTCCCTTGCGGTGTTCCTTGAAGCGGCTGGCGACCGGGCGGGACGTTGACCCGACATAGGCGCCGTACCACTGGCTGGTTTCAGTGTATCCGCCACGCAGGATCACATAGACCTTGCCTCTGCCGCTGGTGCCTTTTCGTTCACTGGTGAGTTGCGGCAGAAGCGTGCCGAGAACGGCCGCGCGCGCGGCACCCAGCCAGGGGATCGGTGCAAGCTCCAGCCTTGCGAATTTCATCCGCGCATTCAGATCCTCCCGCCGCTCCGTGAGCTCCTCAAGCGCAAGCGTTGCAAGTTCCAGGTTGGGCGGATCCAGCTGCAACCAGCCCCCAATCAGCGTTTCAAGATGACGGGACTGCCATCCGGCAAAGGGCCGCCCGGCTTCATAGTCGAGGCCATCGAGAGGCTGATTGCAGTCGGGGGCGAAGGATCGGTGGCGCATGGCTTTGTCTGGAGCGGCAGGCGTGAGGCCGGATCTACGGCTGGTGAAGGTCATTTCTTAGCCGGTTCTGGCGTCTCTTTCATCGGCTTTGCCTGTTTAACGGTCTTGCACAAGGGCACAACAATCCCCACACTCTTTATATCGTCAACAGCTTGAAAGGAGGTGTGCCCATGTCTAGTGAGACCCCGAAATTGGCCCAAAAGTCTGGGCGGAATTTGCCGGTGCTGGAGCAGCCTCTGGTGTCGCGCAGTTTCGCCGGGATCTGATCCGGACAATTAGGTCAAATCGATCTCATGGGAGGGCCGCAGCTGCGGCCCTCTTTGCTTTTGAAACGCCCAATTCGTCGTTGGCCTGAGCGGCCTTGCCGGATTAAGTTGCGTGTGTAACTAATCAACCTTCCATATGTGTCCCCGGACCTTCTGCTTTGGAGGAAGCGGTCCGGAGCAGACGCAGGTCCCTGGGAGGTGACAGATGATACCGGTGCTTCATTCCTATTTCCGCAGTTCCACCTCGTTCAGGCTGCGCGCTGCGCTGAACCTCAAGGGCATCGAAACGGAATACCGGGCCCATCACTTGCGCCTTGGCGAGCAGCGCTCTCCCGGCTATCTCAAGCTCAATCCGCAAGGGCTGGTGCCCGCGCTTGAACTGCCGGATGGAACGGTACTGACCCAGTCGATGGCGATCATCGAATATCTGGACGAAACCGTTCCGGAGCCGCCGCTGCTGCCAAAGGAGCCTGTCGCACGGGCGCAGGCACGGGCAATGGCCCAGATGATCGCCTGTGAAATCCATCCATTGAACAACCTCAAGATCCTGACCTATCTGAAGACCGAATTCGGAGCAGGAGAAGAGGCTGTCGCGGTCTGGTTCCGGCATTGGGTGGCCGAAACGTTCGCCCCTCTGGAAAGCCTGTTGGCGAACCGGCCTGTCGCGCATGCCTATTGCTGTGGTGATACGCCGGGGCTTGCGGACATCTGCGTGGTGGCGCAGGTGACGAACAACAAGCGGTTTGCTGTCGATATGATGCCCTATCCGGTCATTTCCGCCATTTACGAACGCTGCATGGAACTGCCTGCCTTTCAGAAAGCAGCCCCTGCCAATCAGCCGGATGCGGAGTAGGTTTCAGAGTTCCTGATAGAGGTATCATGTGCATGATAGTCATCCCGGCCAAGCGGAGCGCGAGCCGGGACCGGTGAGCAGAACGCCTAACGATTGCGAAAGGCTGACTGTCGAGAGACTACGCCTCACCGGTCCCGCATCTTCGCTGCGCTGCGTGCGGGATGACGAAGGGATGGGCTGGTCATCAAACTCGGCTCAGACTTACCCGATGCCAAGAGCCTTGCGGACCACTGGGTCCTTGAGCGAGCAGTCTTCTCCCAGATATGCATCGCCTGCCTTGCCGCAGAGCCAGGCGATGGCCTGTCCGACCCAGTCCGGGTCGAGATGGGCCGTGGGGGCGAGGCGGCTGTAATCGTTGATGCCGGATGCGCGAATGCTGGCCTGCATGCCGGTTGCCACCGTGCCGGGGCTGAGGCCCAGGACGCGGATACCCTCTCTGCGCCATTCCAGGTCGGCCGAGCGGGTAAGGGACAGAACGGCCGCCTTGGAGGCACAATAGTGGCTCCAGCCCTCGATCGGCCGGCTTGCCGCCCCCGAGGACAGGTTGATGATTGTTCCGGTTTTCTGCTCCAGCATGACGGGACCCGCTGCCCGCAGCCCGTGATAGACGCCCTTTATGTTGACGTCCGCCACCTTGGCCCAGGCGTCCGGATCGGATGTTTCCAGACGGCTGATAGGCTCGATCAGCCCTGCGTTATTAATGAGAATATCGAGACGCCCGGTCACTGCCAGAGCCGCACGGACGGCAGCTTCCACATCGGCGAACCGGGAGACGTCGCAGGCAAGGGCATGGGCACGGCCGCCGTCGGCGGTGATTGCTTCGGCGACGGGCTCTACGGCTTCCTGGGTGCGGGCGGTCAGGAACACGGTCGCGCCGCTGGCAGCAAGGTGGCGGGCGGTAGCCGCGCCGATGCCACGGCTTGCTCCGGTGATCAGGGCAGTCTTGCCGGAAAGGTCAGTCACGCCAGATACTCCAAAGAACGATAGAATTGCCGGGCTTGCGGTTCGAACACCCGTACCAGGTCATTATCTTGCTGATATTTTTCAGGGGTAAAGAACTATTCCGCTATGTGCGGGCAACTCATTTTGTCATGGTCTTTTTATGAGTGAAGCAATGTCCCCTTTGAGGCAGAGGCTGAGAGGTCTCTATTTCGGCGAAACACGGGAAGCAAGGATCTGGCGCTATGCCATCCTGGCTTTTGATATCCTCACCATTCTCTATTTCATCGTTTCATCGATGGTCGATCCTGACCGGGTCCATCATGAGTTGGACTATGTGATTGCGGCCATTCTGGCTGCCGACTACATCGGCCGTCTCCTGGCATCGGACAGGCCTATGCGCCACGCGATGGAATTTGTGTCGCTGGCCGATCTCGTGGTGATCGTGTCCCTCCTCGTTCCCGCTATTCTGGAGAATTTCGGCTTCCTGCGCGTGGTGCGGATGTTGCGGCTGCTGCGGTCCTATCATCTGCTCAAGGAACTCAGAAGTTCCTCCGCCTGGTTCAAGCGGAACGAGGAAATCATTCACTCCGGCCTGAACCTGTCGGTGTTCATTTTCGTGGTGACCGCGATTGTCTATGTGGTCGAGCATGACCGTAACGCTTCGATCAACAATTACCTTGATGCGCTCTATTTCACCGTGACCACCCTGACCACGACGGGCTTCGGGGACATCACCATGACCGACAGCATGGGACGGCTCCTCACGGTCGCGATCATGATCTTCGGCGTGGCCCTGTTCCTGCGCCTGGTTCAGACAATTTTCCGTCCTGCCAAGGTGAAGGTCCCCTGTCCGGATTGCGGTCTCTCCCGGCATGATCCGGATGCGGTGCATTGCAAACATTGCGGCAAGGTTCTGAACATTCCGACCGAGGGCGAGTGGAGCTGAGCTCCGGCCGATGACATGTCTTTCACCGCAACGTGTTGGGTCTGCCCTTTCTGACTGTTGACCCGGAAGAGCTGCCGGGGTCAGGTGCTGACCTGACACAGACAGGTATGGGAAGACAGGCATCGTCATGACTTCAGGCGCAGATTCGGGCAGCATCACCGGCGCGGATATCATTGCAGGCAAGCTGCATGCGGCGGGGTGCCGTCACGCTTTCGGCATTCCGGGCGGAGAGGTTCTGGCGCTCATGGGGGCACTGGATCAGGCGGGCCTGCGTTTCGTGCTGGTGAAGCACGAGAATGCCGGTGGCTTCATGGCCGAGGGCGGTTGGCATGCGGACGGCGCGCCCGGTGTGCTTTTGGCAACGCTTGGTCCAGGTGCTGCCAATGCGGTCAATGTGGTTGCAAATGCCTGGCAGGACCGGGTGCCTCTGATCTTCCTGACCGGCTGTGTCAGTGGCGCCGAGGCGGAGAGCTACACCCATCAGGTCTTCGATCACCAGCAGATGCTGCGGCCCATCGTGAAGGCGAGCTTCCGGGCGGAGCTTGGCGTACTGGACGTCATGATGGAAAAGGCCATTGCCATTGCTCTGGATGGCCAGCCAGGTCCCGTTCACATCGATGTGCCGATCTCCGTTGCCGAGGCGCAAACCAGCGAGCCCTGGTCGAGCACCCCCTTGCCGGGGCCTGCTATCCTCGCTCCGGCTCCGGGGCCAGCCTTGCAGCAGGCACTGACCCTTTTTGCAGGCGCCAAACGGCCGATTGCGATCGCAGGCGTCGATGCGGTGAATGAGGGGGCAGGGCCGGAGATTACCGCTTTTTGCCGGAAGTTCTCCATTCCGCTGGTGACCAGCTACAAGGGCAAAGGTCTGTTGGAAGAGACAGACCCGCTGGCGCTGGGCGGGGCAGGATTGTCTCCCAAGGCGGACGGAATTCTCCTGCCGCTGATCAACCAGAGCGATTGCATCCTGCTGTTGGGCTATGACCCGATCGAGATGCGGATCAACTGGCGCAACCCCTGGCCGGAGACGGCAGCTGTCATTGACGTTGCACCGGTGCTGCGGACCCACGGCATGCACAAGTCTAGCGTTGCCCTCCGCAGTTCCGTGGTCCCTGCATTGGATATGCTGACTGCGGCGCGAAGCGTAGAGGCCCTGTCCTGGCCGGATGGGGAGCCGGAGCGGGCTCGGGCCGCGCTCGAAGTGGCCTTCGCGCCGGAAGCCTCCGGCTGGGGGCCCGCAACGGTCTTCCATACGCTCAATCAGGTTCTGCCGCCTGAAACCGTTGCGACGGCGGATAGCGGTGCGCACCGCATTCTGGTCAGCCAGATCTGGCGCAGCCATTCGCCCCGGGGAATGCTGCAGTCCTCGGCGCTGTGCACCATGGGATGCGCCGTGCCGCTGGCAATGGGGCACCGGCTGATCGATGCGGACAAGGCGCCGGTTGTTGCATTTGTTGGCGATGCCGGGCTGGAAATGTGCCTTGGCGAATTGTCGACCCTCCGGGATCTGCAGATCCCGGTGATCATCTGCGTCCTGGTGGACCGCTGCCTGTCCCTGATCGAACTCAAGCAGCGCGCCAGCCAAAGGCTTACCGTCGGGGTCGGGTTCGGCGAGACGGATTTTGTCGCAGTTGCGCAAGCCTATGGCGGAACTGGCGTCTGGGTGGAAGATGCAGCCACTCTGACCAAGGCCGCTGAGGAGGCTCTGGCGCGCCCTGGCTTTACCCTTCTGGCCTGCCGGATCTCCGACAGGGCTTATGACGGGCGGCTTTGAGGCGGTTCCGGATAGAACTCCCAGACCAGTTTTTGCGAGAGTGTCTCGTCATTAAGCCGCATGCGAGTGCTGAGCAGCCGGCTCTGGCAGTCCATCAACACGTCCCGGTGTGCCGGATCATCTGCGAGGTTCTGATGCCTCTCTGCGGCGCCGGTCTTCATCAGCACCGGCGGCAACGTCGGACAATGGACATAGAGCCAGTCCTGTGTCTGCAGGCACAGGACGGACAGTCCACTCTTCGCGCCTTCTTCGATGCCTTCCGGTCGGACAGCGAGATTGCGGAAGTCATATTCAAAGACGGCGCTGGTCCGGGAGGCCTCAGGAGCCTCGCCTTGCAGGATCGGCAGAAGGGACTGACCATCGGGAGCATGTTCCGGGGCAATGCCCATGAGCGCTGCCAGCGTTGGAAAGATATCCGTGGCGGAGGTGAAGGCCTCACAGGTCTGGCCAGCTTTGGCCCCCGGCAGGCGGATCACCAGCGGGATGTGGTAGCTCTGCGGGTAGAACCCACCTTTTCCGAGCATCCAGTGGTCGCCCATCATCTCCGCATGGTCGGAGGTGAAGAAGATGACCGTGTCTTCATCCATGCCGGAGGTTCGAAGCCCCTCCAGCAGCCTGCCGAGCTGGGTGTCCACTTCTGAGATCATGCCATGATAGAGTGCCCGGATGCGCTTGAGGTCGCGGCGGCCGAGATCCCTGACCAGACCATCTGCTCCGGGAATATGGCTTGAGATCTTCTGGGTATGCTGCAGCGCTTTGACCAGCGGATGGAAGGCTGCTTCCTCTCCGGCCGTCTCCGTACCTTCAAATCCCGCGTCGTCCTCCGGATCATAGAGGGTGTTATAGGGGGCAGGCGCACAAAGCGGCGGGTGAGGCCGCAGGAACGAGACATGGGCAAACCAGGGCTGGCCTGTCTCCTGACCTGCCAGCCAGTCCAGGAATTTGTCCGTCAGGAATGCAGTCTGGGTTTCATTCGCACCATATTTTGCCGGTTTCAGCGAAACGCGTTCGCCAGGCTCCGTTTCGACGTGGTGGATTGCCGCCAGGTCTTCCTCGCCATAGCCGCGCTCCTTCAGCCAATTCAGCCAGGGTCCATCGTCTTCCGGCAGGATCTGGCCGACTTCAAAGCCCGGCAGAACGCCTTCATAGGTCAAAAGCGCCGGATCTTCGGGGGCGAGGCGCCGTGGGTCCGGTGCCGTATCCGTGTAGCCGAAGAGCGTCGGCCGGTAACCGGCGCGCCGGGCGGCCAGAGCTATCGTGTCAAAGCGCGCATCCAGAGGCGATCCGTTCCAGATCACCCGGTGGTTCATCTGATAAAGGCCGGTGTAAAGCGATGCCCGTGCCGGAGAGCAGGGGGCCGTTGCCGCGAAATGGCGGGTGAAAAGGGTGCCTTGCTTTGCCAGCGCATCCACATTCGGCGTCTTGAGGGTGGGATGCCCGGCACAGCCGAGACTGTCTCCACGCCACTGGTCAGCCGTGATCAGCAGAATGTTCGGCCGCCGCGTCATCGCGTCTCCAGGCTTTCGATCAGAGCGGGCAGATCGGCAACCGTGTCGATGACATGGTCGGCGCCTGCTGCCTTCAACTGGGCGGTCGCATAAAGCCGGAGTGCGTCGACCGCTTCCGGCGGCAGGCTTGCCAGCTCTTCCGGGGTCTTGCCCGCGTAATTGCCCGACAGAGCCAGGCCAACCGTCACACAGCCGGCAGCGACGCCCTCTGCAATGCCAGGTTCAGTGTCGTCCACCTTGATCACGGCGCTGGGCGGGTAGACAGCCAGATCCACGAAACACTGATACATGCCGAGAGGACCGGGCCGTCCTTCTGCCAGATCATCGGCACAGATCAGATTGTCCGGCTCATAGCCCTGGGCCGCTGCAACAGGCAGAACCCTCTCCATGATCGACCTCGTGTAGCCTGTTGTGGAGCCGATCTTCATGCCTCGGCTCCGCAGCCATCGCACGGTGTCGAGGGCTCCGGGGACCAGTGATGCATAATCTGCGACCACGTCCTCGTTCATTGGCACGAAGATCTTGTAGACCGCGTCTACATCCTCGTCCTGTGGCAATTGCCCGAAGGTTTGCTTCCATTGGGCCGCGATGTCCGGGTCATTCATCATGGCCCGGATATGATGCCATTTCGGCGCTCCCATCGGGGCCCGGGCCTGTTCGATGGTCGCAGTGATGCCGAACTTTGCGAAGGCCTTCACGAAAACGCCCATGGGCGCAAAGGACCCGAAGTCGATCATGGTTCCGGCCCAGTCGAAGACGACAGCCTTGAATTTGGTCATGCGGCGGCTCCCTTGCCGAACAGATCTGAAATTGTTTCCTCGCCAATGGCGAAGGCCGTCGAGGCTCCGCAGCCTGCCGTGACGATGACGATGCGGGTGGCCTCGTCTGGCGCGTCGGTGAAGCGCCAGCGGTCGGCTGCAGAGGCATAGGTCCCGATCCAGCTCTCACTGATCTGATAGGGGCCAAGATCCAGGACCGCGTCCATTTCCTCAAGGATAAGTTCGTT
The DNA here is from genome assembly GCF_900142725.1 of Roseibium suaedae. Taxonomy (GTDB): domain Bacteria; phylum Pseudomonadota; class Alphaproteobacteria; order Rhizobiales; family Stappiaceae; genus Roseibium; species Roseibium suaedae. The sequence goes on from NZ_FRBW01000001.1 coordinate 281,933, forward strand.
GACCCGTTTGTGCAGGAACGGGTCGGGTGTTGGCGAATAATGGTGGCTGTCGCCGACGACCAGGCTGCCATCCGCAGATTGCACCACGATCAGGTGAACGCCATTTTCGCGCAGCTCCGCCTGTTCCCTGTCGAGGCGCTGTTTCAGGGCTTTTGCTTCTGGAAGTTCCGCATAGCCAAGATAACGGGCAAGGCCGAGGTCGGACATGACAGCCGTGCCAAGGGTCATGGGGGCCTTCGGCGCAAGCCTGAGCATCTGCAGCTTGCAGCGGGTGACCTCGAATGGAGCAATCCGGCTTGCGAAAAGTCCGCTAAAATCATCGCCGGGGCAAATGACAACGGTTTCCGCATGGACCTTTCCCCGGGATGTCTCGAGCTTCGGTGCTTCGACCGACGTGACGCTCGTCTGCCAGAGAAAGGCAACGCCGAACTGCTCTTCCAGCCAGGCGGCCAGCCGGGGTAGGGCGTCGCGGGATTCAACGCGCAGTTCATGGGGCGAATAGAGCGCCGCCGTGATTGTTTCCTCCCGCAGGCAAGGGGAGAGAGCCTTTGCCTCCTTGGGAGACATCCGCCGGCAGCCTTCGGCCATGGGGGTCTGAAGAAAGGCATCTATCACGGCTTCGGCCTCGGGCCGCCGGGCGGTCATGGTCAGGCCCTGATGCAGCACGGGGATGCGGGCAGCTTCCGAGACCTCTGCCCAGACGGCCCGGCTTCGCCAGGCCTTTTCCCAGCAGTCTCCTGCCTGCTGGCCGGTGACAGTCACGAAGCCGAAATTGCGGATCGAGGCGCCATTGGCTGCCGCGTCCCGGTCAATCACCACCACGGATTTGCCAAGCCTTGCGGCGGCCAGGGCATGGGCGAGGCCGACAATTCCAGCGCCGACAACGGCAAGGTCATAATGGGGGTGAGCCATGAGGACGAGATCCCTCGGGATGTGAAAGGTCCAGCCCGGAGGACTGGTGAGGAGAAGCTACGATGGCAGGCGGAATGTTTGTATCGAATTCTTATAACTATAGCTTCTAGCTATAATTTCGGATCAGGCGACCGCGCTGCACAATTTCCCGCTGGACCCGCCCGGCGCGGAGGCGATAAGTACTTTGCTCAAGAAAAGGGTCCGGGAGCGTTGCTTACACAGGACCCATGGGAAGGACGCCATGCAGATTTGTGCAAGGAAACAGGAAGTGCGCGACCGGGTGACCGGCCTGCGCCGCCAGGGGCAGACCGTCGGTCTGGTGCCAACCATGGGTTTTCTCCATGAAGGGCATCTTTCACTGGTGCGGGAGGCCGCGCGCCGGACGGACCGTGTGATCGTCTCCATCTTCGTCAATCCGACCCAGTTTGGTCCCAATGAGGATCTGACGACTTATCCGCGTGATCCGGAAGGTGATCTGGCAAAGCTCCGGGCCGAAGGGGTCGACGCGGTCTTCATGCCAGATGTGGAAGAGATGTACGGTGCCCGCGGCGATACGTTCGTCGAGGTGCCGGGGCTCTCGGGCGTGCTTCAAGGCGCGCTCCGGCCGGGGCATTTCCGCGGCGTCTCGACCGTCGTGACCAAGCTCTTCAACATCGTGCAGCCGGACGTCGCCGTCTTTGGCGAGAAGGATTTCCAGCAACTGGCCATCATCCGCCAGATGGTGCGTGATCTGGACATGCCGCTGCAGGTCGTGGGTCATCCGACGGTCCGTGAAGAAGACGGTCTCGCCATGTCGTCTCGCAACGTGCGTCTTGCACCTGAGCACCGGGCGGAGGCTCCGGCCTTGAGCCGGTCTCTGGCTGCAGCAGCGGAGCTCGCGGCTTCCCGCCCCGATATTGCCGGGCTTGAAAGCGCCATCCGCGTGGTTCTGGCCGAAGCACCTGGCGGCAAGGTCGAAAGTGTCGATATCCGCGACGCGGCAACCCTTGCTCCCCTGACCGGCAAGCTGGACCGGGAAGCCGTGGTTCTGCTCGCTGTGCGGTTCGGACCGGTGCTCCTGATCGACCAGCGTGTCATCGCCCCTTGAATTTCCTGTGGTCCGGAAGCACCGGGCCGCTGCCCAGGCACACTTGCTGAAAGGAAACGCCATGAGCGTTCAGAAAGCCGTCCGCCGGATCACGGTCCCCCAGATTGCTGCGCGCAAGGGCGGAGAGCCGATTGTCTCTCTGACGTCCTATCACTCGCACACAGCTGCAATCGTGGACAAATATGCGGACTTCATTCTCGTCGGCGACAGCCTGGGCATGGTCATGCATGGCCTGGAGACCACGATCGGTGTGACGATCGACATGATGATTGCCCATGGCAAGGCCGTCGTGCGCGGCACCGAGCGGGCGCTTGTAGTCGTTGACATGCCTTTCGGCAGCTATGAGGAAAGTCCCTCCGTTGCGTTCCGCAATGCGGCGCATATCATGAAGGAGACAGGCTGCGGTGCGGTGAAGCTGGAAGGCGGCAGCCGTATGGCCGAGACGATCCATTTCCTGACCGAGCGCGGCATTCCGGTCATGGGTCACATTGGTCTGACCCCGCAGTCGGTTCATGTCATGGGCGGGTTCAAGACCCAGGGCCGGTCAGAGAACGATTGGGAGCATCACCTGAAGGATGCCCGTGACGTGGCAGAGGCAGGAGCGTTCAGCCTTGTGGTGGAAGGCATGGTCGAGCCGCTGGCGGCTGCCGTCACCAAGGAAGTCCACATCCCGACCATCGGCATTGGCGCTTCTTCCGTCTGCGATGGGCAGATTCTCGTGCTGGAAGACATGCTGGGTCTCAACCCGAAGCCGCCGAAATTCGTCAAGGTCTATGGTTCGCTGGGCGAGCAGATCGAAGATGCCGTCAAGAACTATGCGGAAGAGGTCAAGAGCCGCGCCTTCCCGGGCGAGGGCCAGGTCTACCGCTGAGCGGATCTTGCGGGCGGGGCTTGCCCCGTCCGGTCTTGTCTCGTCTGATCTGCGGCTCTGGCCGGGGAAGGGTCAGAGCCCGGGCGTGAATTCCCGGATGGCCGGAAGGCGCATGGTCGGTGAAATGGCGTTGGCCGTATCCCGCAGCGCCGGGAGGATCTCCTTCAGGAGCCGCTCCTCGTCGTAGTGATGCGCGGAAACAGAACACTGGATGGCGGCAATGGATCTGCCATCCGGACCGATGATCGGAGCTGCAATGGCAAGCTCGCCGATGATCATCTGACTGGTGGCAATCGCGTAGCCATCACGGGCGGCCTGTTCGACGGCCCTGCCCAGCTCTTCCCGGTCCAGAACTGTATGCGGCGTGAAGGCGCGCAGGGACCAGGTCTCGACAATCCGCTTACGCTCTTCTTCCGGGCAGGTTGCAATCATGACGCGGCCGCTTGTCGTCATAAGGGCTGGCAGTTTTCGCCCGACAACAGTTGCCGCAAAATGCGTCCGCTTGCAGGGCAGGCGGTTGATATAGATGATGTGATCTCCGGACAATTCCGCCAGATTGACCGTCTCGCCGAGCTGCTGCGACAGTTCGATCAGCTTGGGCAATGTGCGGCCGACAATGGGATCAGCCCAGTAATAGGCGAAGGCAAGCTCGAGCCAGGCATGTGAAGGCCTGTAGCGGCGGGTCACCGGATCCTTGTCCAGCATGCCTTCCACATGAAGGGTGTTCGCAAGCCGCTGGGTTGCGCTTTTATCCAGTCCCGTCCGCTCGACCAGATCCATCAGGGAAAGATCGGTGTGCTGATCATCAAAAGCCCTTAGTATCTTCAGGCCTTTTGCAAGGGAACTGACAAAGAGTGTGTTTTGCTTCGCATTCATGCACGCCGCTTCCCTGAGCAAATTTTTGAATCGAGGCTTGACGAACCTGACTGATCCTAGAATATTTCCAAAATAAAAAAAATACTAAGTATTAAAATATAATACTTTCAGAGCAGCAGAAGCATGTCGTCCGTGCATGCCAACACAAGGAACAGGGGAATGAAGGGATCTTTTCTGAAGACCACCATTGCAGCAACGGCACTTCTGGCCGCCGCTGGCTCCGCTTGGGCCGACAAGGCCAATGACACCCTGAATGTCGCTTTCACGAAAGAGCTGGAGAACGTCGACAGCTATTTCAACTCGGCACGTGAAGGCGTGGTTCTGATGCGGGCTATCTGGGATGGCCTGATCTATCGTGATCCGGCGACCAATGAATACAAGGGCAACCTTGCAGAGTCCTGGACCTGGATCGACGATACGACACTTGAATTCAAGCTCCGCCAGGGCGTGAAGTTCCACAACGGTGAAGCCTTCAACGCAGACGACGTGGTCTACACGGTTAATTTCGTCGCGAAGGAAGAAAACGGCGTAAAGACCCAGCGGAACGTCAACTGGATGAAGTCCGCCGAGAAGATCGACGATTACACCGTCCGCATCTATCTCAAGGAAAAGTTCCCGGCAGCCATCGAATATCTCTCTGGTCCGGTCGCGATCTATCCGAACGAATATTACGCCGAAGTCGGTCCGTCCGGCATGGGCCTGAAGCCGGTTGGTACCGGCCCGTACAAGGTCACCGAAGTGGTGCCTGGCCAGCACTTCGTGCTTGAGCGCAACGAAGACTATTTCGACGGACCAAAGGGCAAGCCGGCAATTGGCAAGGTTGATATCCGCACCATCCCGGACGTGAACACCCAGATGGCTGAACTCTTCAGCGGCACGCTGGATCTGATCTGGCAGGTGCCTGCCGATCTGTCCGAGCGTCTGTCCAGCATGGAACAGTTCACCGTCGCCAACGAATCCACCATGCGCGTCGGTTACCTCGCCATGGATGCCGCTGGCCGTACCGGTGCCGATACGCCCTTCACCAAGTTGAAAGTGCGTCAGGCCGTCAACTACGCCATCGACCGCAAGACCCTCGTCAGCGCACTGCTTCAGGGCAAGAGCCAGGTCATCTGGACCGCTTGCTTCCCGAGCCAGTTCGGCTGCGAACAGGATGTGGCGCATTACGACTACGATCCGGAAAAGGCCAAGCAGCTTCTGGCTGAAGCCGGTTATCCGGACGGGTTCTCGACCGAATTCTACGTTTATCGTGACCGTGAATACGGCGAAGCCATTGCGCTTTACCTGAATGCTGTCGGCATCAAGACTGATTTCAAGATGCTGCAGTACTCCGCGCTTCGTGAGCTCAACATGAAGGGCGAAGTGCCGATCTCCTTCCAGACCTGGGGCAGCTATTCCATCAACGATGCGTCTGCCATGGTCAGCCAGTACTTCAAGCACGGTTCCCTGGACGATGCCCGTGATGATCAGGTTCTGGCGGATCTGAACGTTGCCGACAGCGCAACCGACCCGGAAGTCCGCAAGGAACACTACAGCAAGGCTCTGAAGCGCATTGCGGATGAAGCTTTCTGGGCTCCGATGTTCTCCTACAACACGAACTACGTGTTCACGAAGGAAGTGTCCTACACGCCGACGGCGGATGAGGTCCTTCGCTTCGCGACCATGACCTGGAACTAACAGGCTCGATCGGGCGGCGCATGCCGCCGCCCGATTTAGTTTAGGTTTCAACTGGCCGCCATGCGGCCAGACAGAGCACTATTGCCCGAATTTCCCTGGAGTAGTCGCCGTGCTGCAGTTCATCCTGAAGCGGCTCATGCTGGCCGCCATCGTCGCGTTGACGGTATCTTTTATCAGCTTCAGCCTCATGTTCCTGTCCGGTGACCCCGCAGCCGCTCTGGCTGGGGAAACGGCCAGTGGTGAGGATATTGAAGCGATCCGGACCCTCTACGGGTTCGACCGTCCAATGCTGGTGCAATATTGGGAGTGGCTCGGTTCCGCTCTGACCGGTGATCTTGGGCAGAGCTACTATTTCAAGCTCCCGGTCGCGTCCCTGATTGCTGACCGTCTCGGGGTGACGATGACACTCGGCCTATGCGGGATTACCTTCGCATTGCTGACGGCCGTTCCGCTTGGGGTGGCTGCCGCCATCCGCCCGAACTCCTTCATCGACCGCCTTTCTCTATTCATGTCCGTGGCAGGGCAGGCGATGCCGAGTTTCTGGTTCGGTCTCATCCTGATCGTTGTGTTCTCCATCAAGTTCGGCATGCTTCCGCCTTCGGGGGCAAGCACCTGGAAGCACTTCATCATGCCGACCATCGTGCTTGGCTATTACGCCATGCCTGCGATCATGCGTCTGACTCGTGCCGGGATGCTGGATGTTCTGTCGTCCGACTACATCCGGACCGCGCGGGCGAAAGGCGCTTCCGAAGTCAGGGTGCTGTTCAAGCATGGTCTGCGCAACGCCATCATTCCGGTGGTGTCGCTGGCAGCTGTCCAGATGGGCTTCATGCTGGGTGGCTCGATCGTCGTTGAATCGATCTTCGCGCTCCATGGCGCCGGCTTCCTGGCCTGGGAAAGCATTGGCCGGAACGACCTGCCGACCGTGCAGGCGCTTATTCTGGTTTTCGCGATGTTCTACATCGTCTTCACCTTCCTGGCAGACGTTCTGAATGCCTGGCTCGACCCCCGTATGCGGAGCAGCTGAGATGACAGATATGAACGCAAACGATCCCCTTCTGCAGGAAGTCTCCGGACCGTCCCCGCGCCAGATCCTTTTCCGCCGCGTCGTCACGCACAATGGTCTGATGTTTGGTCTCGTGGTTGTGGCCCTTCTGGCGCTGGTTGCGATCTTCGCGCCGCTGCTGGCGCCTCATGATCCCTACAGCCAGAACCTCCTGATGCGCATGAAGCCGCCGGTTTTCCTTGGTGGCACCTGGGAATACCCGCTGGGCACCGATCACCTTGGCCGTGACTATCTCTCCCGCTTGATCTATGGCGCACGGGTCTCCCTGATGATCGGCGCGATCGCAGCTCTGATTTCGGGCCTGATCGGGACAGCTCTCGGCGTCAGTGCCGGCTATTTTGGCGGCCGGGTTGATGCTGCCGTAACCTTCCTGATCAACGTGCGTCTGGCCCTGCCGGTGGTTCTCGTGGCTCTGGCCGTCGTTGCTGTCATGGGCGGCTCGCTGGAGATCGTGATCATGGTGCTGGGGCTCTTGCTCTGGGACCGGTTCGCGGTCGTCATGCGCTCCTCCACCCTGCAGATCCGGCGCAGGGAATATGTCGCTGCGGCCCAGGCCATCGGCGCCTCGACGCCGCGGGTGATCCTTTCCGAGATCATGCCGAACATCGTCAACAACCTGATCGTCGTTGTCACCCTCGAAATGGCCCATGCGATCCTGCTGGAAGCTGCCCTTTCGTTCCTGGGTGTCGGCGTGCAGCCGCCGACACCGAGCTGGGGCCTGATGGTGAGCGAAGGCAAGAAGATGATGCTCTTTGATGCCTGGCTGGTTCTCATTCCCGGCGCGGTGCTGTTCGTGCTCGTGCTGGCGATCAATCTGATGGGTGATGGTCTGCGTGACGTCACAGCCCCGGAAAACAGGAGCTGATCCATGACTGAACCTCTCCTGAATGTCCGCAATCTGAAGCTGGATATTCCCGTTGCAAGCGGCACGCTTCATGCGGTGCGCGGCATCGACTTCGACCTCAAGCGCGGCGAGACCCTGTGTATCGTCGGCGAGAGTGGATCGGGCAAGTCCCTGACCTCCCTGGCCTTGATGGGACTTTTGGGCAAACGCATCGTCCGCAAGGCCGATCAGATGACGTTCGACGGCACCGAGTTGACCACGATGTCGGCCAAAGAGCTGCGCAAGCTGCGCGGCGGCCGTATGTCGATGATCTTCCAGGAACCTATGACTTCCCTGAACCCGGCCTACACCATCGGCGACCAGCTGATGGAGGCCCTGCTGCTGCACAAGCCGGTGGGCCGCGAGGCCGCCCGCGCCCGGGCCATCGAGCTTCTGGAAAAAGTGGGCATCACGGCGGCCGAAAGCCGTCTCGGCCAGTATCCGCATCAGCTTTCCGGTGGTCTGCGCCAGCGCGTGATGATCGCCATGGCGCTGATGTGCGGCCCGGAACTGATCATCGCCGATGAGCCGACCACGGCTCTCGACGTGACCATCCAGGCCCAGATCCTGCGCCTACTCGTGGACCTTATCCGCGAGATGAACATGGCCATGATCCTGATCACCCACGATCTGGGCGTCGTTGCCCGTGTCGCGGACAAGGTGGCGGTCATGTATGCGGGCGAACTGGTGGAAACCGGTCCTGCGGCGGACATTTTCGCCAAGCCCTGCCATCCCTATACCCGTGGCCTCCTGCGCTGCATTCCGCTGCCCGGCAAGACCGAGCGCGGCAGCGAGCTGGGCACCATTCCCGGCATCGTGCCGTCCCTGGTGGGCGAAGTCTCGGGCTGCGTGTTCCGCACCCGTTGTGACTATGCCGCAGATGCCTGCCGCAACGCCATTCCGCGTCATACGGAAGGCGCGCACACATTCCGCTGCATACACCCCGATGGCATGCGCCACGCTGAGGAGGTCCCGGCATGACAGACAAACCTGTTCTGGAGCTTGAAGGCGTTACCAAGACCTATCGGGTCAAGCAGGGCCTTTTCGGCGGTGTGAAGCCTCTTACGGCCGTCAACAATGTCTCCCTTTCCTTGCAGAAGGGCGACGTGCTGGGCCTCGTCGGTGAATCCGGCTGCGGCAAGTCGACCATGGCCAAGATCCTGCTCGGTCTCGAACAGCCGACAGCCGGCCGCGTGCTGGTGGATGGCGAAGAGATTGGCGCTCATGACCGTCTGGCTCTTGCACGACGTATTCAGCCAATCTTTCAGGATCCCTATTCCTCGCTTAATCCGCGCAAGTCCATTGCGGACGTGATTTCCCTTCCGCTTGTGGTTCACAAGATCGGTGATCACGCCAGCCGCATGAAGCAGGTGCGGGAGATGCTGGATGTGGTGGGGCTTCCGTCCCGCGTGATGAATTCCTATCCGAGCCAGATGTCCGGTGGCCAGCGTCAGCGCGTTGCGATCGCCCGTGCCCTGATCATGAAGCCGGAAATCGTCATCTGCGATGAGCCGACCTCCGCTCTGGACGTGTCGGTACAGAGCCAGATCCTCAATCTTCTGGGGGACCTGCGCCGTGAGTTCGGTCTCACCTATCTCTTCATCAGCCACAATCTGGCGGTGGTGGAACATCTGGCAACCCGTGTTGCCGTGATGTATCTCGGCCAGATCGTGGAAGAGACCGATGTGGCCAGCCTCTTCGACAATCCGCGTCATCCCTATACCAAGGCGCTGCTCAAGTCGGTGCTGACGCCGGAACCCGGCCTTGGCGTTCCGGACACCCAGCTCGGCATGGCCTATCCGAATCCGATTGCGCCGCCGCCGGGCTGTCACTTCCATCCGCGCTGCCCCTTGCGCGGTGAGCCGTGCTTCACCAAGGCCCCACGCCAGATTCCGATCCCGGGCGGCCATGTGGAGTGCCACCTGCACGACCCGGACATTGAAATGTCCGATCAGGTTCACGCGGCATGAGCGGTGGAGACATGGCTGAGATAGCACTTTCCGGAACGCAGAGCGTCCGCAAGACCGTCATCGAGACACCCTATGGTGTGGTGGCCGCCCAAAATGGCCTGGCGGCCCGCGCGGGGGCGGAAGTCCTGGCAGCCGGCGGCGATGCCGTCGATGCTGCGGTGGCGACGTCCTTTGCCATCGGCGTGGTCGAACCCTGGATGAGCGGACCGACAGCGGGTGGGGCGATGATGCTCTGGCGGGCCGAAGAAGGCCGCGCCTATGCTCTGAACCACGGCATGAAGTCCCCCGCGGCCCTTGATCCGGCCGACTATCCGCTCAGCGGAGCCGGCAAGGCGGGCGATCTTTTCCCCTGGGAACAGGTGGTGGATGACCGCAATGTCTTCGGCGCGACGGCTGTCGCCATTCCAGGCACGGTCGATGGCCTCGGCCAGGTGCATGCGAAATTCGGCAAGATGCCTTGGGCCGATCTTCTGGCTCCAGCCATCAGGCACGCCAGGGAAGGCCTTCTGGTCGACTGGTATGCTGCGCTGATCATTGCCTCCAGCACACGGGCGCTTGCTGTCGATCCCGATGCTGCAGCGCTTTTCCTTGAGGACGGTCAGTGGCCGACCATTTCCGGCTGGACGGCCCTTGCGGAAAAGCGGCTCGATCAGTCGCGCATGGCGGCAACGCTGGAGCAGATCGCCCGCAACGGTGCCCGAGAGCTCTATGACGGTGAGGTCGGCGCTGCCATGGTTGCCGACATGCGCGCCAAGGGCAGCGTGATGAGCCGCGACGATCTGGTGGCCTATCGGGCCGAGCTCATGGAAGCCTTGAGCTTCGACTATCGCGATGCAAGGCTCCATGCGGTTCCCGGTCTCACGGCTGGCCCGACCTTCAAGACCACCTTCGAGGCACTTGCTCAAAGCCGGTTTGGTGATGCGCCGGATGCTGACACTTATCTCGCTTATGCGGACGCTCTGAAGGCGGCCTATGAAAAGCGGCTGTCGACCATGGGCGATGAGAACGAAAGCCCCGAAACCCCTGCCTGCACGACGCATTTCTCGGTCGTCGACCGCAAGGGCAACATGGTGGCACAGACCCAGACGCTTCTGTCGATCTTTGGCTCTCGTGTGGTTTCGCCGTCCACGGGCTTGCTGATGAACAACGGCCTTATGTGGTTCGACCCGGTCCAGGGGCGTCCCAATTCCCTCGGGCCCTCGAAGCGGTGCCTTATGAATGTCTGCCCGGTCATCGGCGAAAAGGGCCAGACCCGTATTGCCTTCGGCGCATCGGGTGGCCGGAAGATTGTCTCCGCCGTGAGCCAGATGTCGTCCTTCGCGCTCGACTTCGACATGGGCGTGGAAGACGTCTTCCATCAGCCGCGGATCGACAGCTCCGGTGGCGCGTTCATCGTTGCGGATGACAAGCTTCCATCCGCTGTGATTGACGCCCTTGCCACACGGCATGAAGTGCACCGCACACGCAGAACCGTATTTCCTTATGCCTTTGCCTGTCCGGCAGGGGTGATGCGCCGGGGTGAGCTCAACTCCGGCTGCACCGAAATCATGTCGCCCTGGGGCGATGCCATCTCTGAAGCAGATATTCAGGACACCCAAAAGCCATGACACGCGACGCAGCGATCGAACACGTCTCCACTTACTTTGACGAAGGCAGCTTTGTCAGCGATCTGGCTGGTCTGGTCGCCTTCGAGACAGAAAGCCAGAACCCGGTTCAGCAGCCGGAGCTCTACCGCTATCTGAAGGAAGCCATGCAGCCCCGGTTCGAGGCCGCCGGCTTTACCTGCGAGATCTATGATAATCCGAACCCGACCGGCGGACCGCTGCTGATCGCCGAGCGCCACGAAGGAGACGGCCTGCCGACGGTTCTCACCTATGGCCATGGCGACGTCATTCGCGCCCAGACCGACCAGTGGCGCGAAGGTCTGCATCCGTTCAAGCTGGTGGAAGACGGCGACAAGCTCTATGGCCGTGGCACGGCAGACAACAAGGGCCAGCACCTGATCAACCTGGCGGCTCTGGAAGCGGTGATCGCGGCCCGCGGCAAGCTTGGCTTCAACAGCCGCTTCATTGTGGAAATGAGCGAGGAAGTCGGCTCGTCCGGCCTGGCTGAGTTCTTCGAGGCCCAAAAGGAAAAACTGACCGCGGATGTGCTGATCGCCTCCGATGGTCCGCGTCTGCAGCCGGACCGGCCGACCATGTTCATGGGCTCGCGCGGCGGCATCACCTTTGATCTGGTCGTGGACCTTCGGGAAGGTGCCCATCACTCCGGCAACTGGGGCGGGCTTCTGGCTGATCCGGCCATGATCCTGGTTCAGGCGCTTTCCACCATCACCGACGCCAGGGGCCAGCTGAAGATCCCGGAATGGCGCCCGACCAGCCTGACCCCGGCGATCCGCGAAGCGCTGGATGGCCTGCCGATCGAAAGTGAAGCCGGACCGGAGATCGACATGCACTGGGGCGAGGAAAGCCTGACCCCGGCCGAGCGGGCATATGGCTGGAACAGCTTTGCCATTCTCGCCATGACGAGCGGCGTGCCGGAGGCTCCGGTCAATGCAATTTCCGCAAAGGCACGGGCTGCCTGCCAGCTGCGCTATGTGGTCGGCACCGATGCGGAAGCCGTTCTGCCTTCCCTGCGCCGCCATCTAGACGAGCATGGCTTTGAAAAGGTTCAGATCGTTCCCCATGAGCGCGGCTTCTTCCGGGCGACCCGCCTGGATCCGGATCATCCCTGGGTGACCTATGTGAAGGATTCGCTGACGCGCACGGGCGGCCGTGAGCCGCATGTTCTGCCGAACCTTGCCGGGTCTCTGCCCAATGACAGCTTCACCGACATTCTCGGCCTGCCGACCGTCTGGGTGCCCCATTCCTATCGTGCCTGTTCCCAGCACGCACCGAATGAGCACGCGCTGAAGTCCCTGAGCCGGGACGCCCTGCGCCTGATGGCCGGTCTCTTCTGGGATATTGGCGAAGGCGATTGCCCGCGCCGCTGACCACTCAGGTCCGGGAGCCGGGTCTTGGCCCGCTCCCGGAACCATGTCTATGGTGGCGATGCCCCCTGTCCGTCGCCAAAGGGTCATGAGCCTGCGCTATGTCTTTCGGCAGACTGGACTTTCTGTCCCTGCCAGAGGAGCCCTCCATGACCGCAGATCTTGCTTCCCCGACAGACAGTCCCGAGATGCTGCACAAGCGTGCCATGGATGCGCTGACCGGCGGTGGCGCAGGGACGGGGCGGCCCGGATCGATTACCGGGGCCGGTGATGGCGGCAAGTTCACGCCGGATGGCACCGTACTGCCCTGGCCCGGCAACACCTTCATTTTTCACATCGACAAGGCATCGCCCGCCTATTCGGCCCTGTGCCGGATCCAGGACGCGCTGATGGCGCAGCCTTTTGCAGATCATTTCACCTATCTGCCGCAGCCCAGCTTTCACATGACCGTCTTCAGCGGCGTTGGCGGCGAACCGCTCGATCCGGAAGACTGGCCTGAAAGGCTGGAGCGGGGTCTGCCGCTGGAGGACGTCACCCGGCTCTTCATCGAGCGCCTGGAAGGATTGACCGCTCCTTCGGGTCTGCGCATCAGTCTGGCGCATCTTCATGGCGGCTATTCCATGATGGTGCGTCCGGACGGGGAAGAGGTCGAAGAGTGCTTGCGCCGCTTCCGCAATCAGTTGCGCGATGCGTTGGGCTTCTCCCGCCCGAACCATGACACTTACCGCTTCCACGTGACACTGGCCTATCGCACCCGGTTCATGGAGGCAGAACAGGCGGAAGAAGTCATCCGCATCTGCCACCAGATCTTCGCTCCGCACCGCGAAGCCTTGTCCGGCATCCGGCTGGGCCCGGCCGAATTCTGCGAATTCGGGAACATGTATGAGTTCAAGCCAAAGGCATTGCTCAGCGAAGGCGGCTTGATCCGGCTTTGAGGGATCGCAATCGAGCTGCAAATCGTCTCAGAAATATGAATCAGTCAGAAAAGTCGAAGTTCAAATCCAAAAAAATGATCAGGATTACTCTTTTGATCGGGAATAATAATCTATGTTTCTGCTCAATTTGGGTCGCCACATACGAGAAATTTCCCGCCTTTAATCCCTGCGGAACTTATAGCCTGTTGTAGTTCATGTGAACCTAGAACTATTTTTCTCGCTACGCCTCCGCTTCCAAAATACTGCGCAGATTTAAACATGTGATGATTGGTGTCGAACCTTGGTGAAGGAGTGTGACCTCTAGAAATTGGAGGATATTTTTTTATCCCGCAAGCATCGCACTTATAATAATTATGTATGTCATTCATCTGCAATTCGACAATATGGCTCACGTCTAGCTGAACGACAGTCTCAATAGTCAAGCCGTCTTTGTGTAGCAGTACCGGCCTGCACTCGATGCCAAGCGGCTTGAAAACGCGTTCCCAAACATCAGGGGGAACAAAGTACTCGTCAAAAATCCAATTTGCCTGAAGTATAGATTTCTTCCCCCAAGCTGGGGCCTTCTTAAACCGAAATGGTGCTTTTTGTATGAGCCCACTTCCACATGTTTTGCAATATTGACTTAAATCATAGGTTGCTTCCAAAAAGCCAAAATTGTCCTCCGGCTGTGGGTATCCATGATGCCAGCTTGCTGAAATGGCAAGATATTTTGCCTTTTCAATTTCTGTTCGTGAAAATTCTGTGTATGTGAAATCTACAAAGGAGTATTTGTTAACAAGTTCTTTTATTGATGGCCATCGTTCGTCATCTTCATCAATTTTGAAGGTGCAGAATCCTGGTTTTAGGTTGATGCCGATTTCGAAGAAATTCCTCTTCTCTTCTTCTTCGACATTCATTGAAATGATGTGAATTATCTTCATTTTTCCCAAAAACCAAGAGCAGGTAGTATCTCAGGATACTGCAATATTTTTCTCTTGCACTACACGTTATTTTCTAACGATTGGCATGGTTCGTTCGGTAGCTGTAGCGATTGGATTCACGCTGGGGTTGTGTAATCACTCGATGCTTTGAGCGCGTCTCCGGACATTGCGCGGGGACGTATGTAGCGGTCTGCCGTTTGCTGCATTCTTGGGTGGGGGAGGTCAGAATGCCTCATAACGCCGAAATCATGAACCCAGCTTCAAGGTTTGCACGGCGCTGGAGGCTGTAAAGGGCGAGCGTAGATTGTCGTGTCGCCTTTGGTCGTCAAACACGGTGCACATCCGAAGATGTTCTTCCAGACGAGGAGGGCGGCTTAGGGGGTAGGTTAAAATGGCGGAGAGAGAGTCCGTCGAATCACTGTTCTTTGCTGCTTTAAGGTGTCGAAAAACTCGCAATTTTCTGGCTTAATTCTGCGATTATTGTCTCTATCTGTGCATTGATAGTCATTCATGTCCACCCCATATAGTGGGGAAGGAAGTGGGGATTAATGACCAGATCAATTCACAAACTCAGCCCTTTGAAGGTTCCGAAGCTGGAAGGGCCGAAGCGACATAGTGACGGCGGCGGGCTCTATCTGAATGTTACCGGAGCGGGAACGCGCTCTTGGATTTTCATGTGGGCGGTAAACGGCAAGCGCCGGGAAATGGGCTTGGGTTCCTACCCGGCAATCTCGCTGGCTGATGCGCGTTCAAGGGCTGACGATTGCAGGAAACTGGTCGAACATGGCTTTGATCCAATCTCGGAGCGGGATCGGCAGCTTGAAAAGACGTTTGGAGAATGCGCTGAGGAATACATCGCGGCGCACAAGTCGTCATGGAAAAATGAAAAGCACCAGGGCCAGTGGGGAAATACCCTGACAACTTATTGCGCGCGCATGTGGAAGCTGCCGGTTTCAAAGGTGAATGATCAGCAGGTCTTGGCCTGCTTGAGACCGATCTGGGCAAGCAAGAACGAGACAGCTAGTCGCTTGAGAGGCAGGATAGAACGGGTTCTCGATTATGCGAAGTCGAATGGTTGGCGCGACGGAGAGAACCCTGCGCGTTGGCGCGGAAACCTTCAGCATATCTTACCCAAGAGGCAGAAGCTGGCACGCGGTCATATGGCTGCGCTGCATTTTAACGCTTTGCCGGAGTTTTTCGAGCGCTTGCAGGCTGCGAATTCGATGTCGGCGCGCGCTCTAGAATTTCTAATTCTGACGGCTTCACGTTCTGGCGAAGTGCGGGAGGCGAAATGGTCGGAGTTTGATCTCGAAAAGAAGATATGGACTGTTCCGGCTGCCAGGATGAAAGCCCAGAAAGAACATAGCGTCCCGCTGAGTGAGCAGGCTGCCGCTTTGATTGGGAAACTGAAAGCCAATCAGGTTTCTGAGTTTGTATTTCCGGGGCAAAAGATTGACGCCCCCATGAGCGATATGACGCTCACCGGCTTGCTGCGTCGGTGGAAGGTGACAACCGTTGTTGATGGGCGGGAGCGAACGGTTACCGCGCACGGCTTCAGATCGACATTCAGGGACTGGTGCGGAAACGAGACTGACTATCCGCGAGAATTGGCGGAGGAAGCACTTGCGCACCAGATTGGCAATGCGGTTGAACGAGCGTATCGTCGGCAAGCCGCGATTGAAAAGCGCAGAAAGCTCATGCAGGATTGGGCGAACTATTGCGTTTCTTGCAGGAATTGAGGGCAAAATTTATGAAGTCTAGATTTCTAATTTCGTTGTGCTTTATGGTTTCTGGCTGCGCTGGTGTTACCGAAGCAATGAAATATCAAGGAACGCCGATACAGCGCTTTGAGTATGCTGGAGATAATTGGCGAATATTTGATAAGCCAGCTGAAGGAAAGATGATGACAACGCCTTCGATTGGAGCTGGAATTTCAGCAGGAACGGCGCGTGGGCTTACATTCGGCATTGCTGGGGCGTTGCCTGAAGGTTTACAGCATCAAGAGATGGCGAAAGAATATCTAAAGAGCACAGGACGCGAAAGTTGTAGTATTTTTGAGACAAAAAAGGTAATTCAAGGCCAGTATGAAATTATTTACAAATGTAATTAGGGGCGGCGGCAATGAATATGCGAGAGTTTGGCGATAAACTTGATGCTGGTTGGTCTGTGATTGGTTACTCAGTTTGCATGGCGGAGGCCGGAGCTTTGGTTCATAATATAATGATACAAAATGGACGAAAAACTCAGGCAGTTACCGTAGTAATGCAGGGTCAGAGAGAAGCTGGACGGGTTGTTAATGTGATCTCAGAATAGTTGCTATTCTATATATGCAGTATTCTCTCGAAAAATTTCTTTTCCTGACAATAGATGTACGCCAACGGAGAAGTATCCATGATTCTTAACTTCTATAAATCTTATTAACTTTGGGCCTATAGATAGGTATTTATCATCTTTTAAAAATATTTCAATAGAATTATTCTTACTGTCAGCAAATATTAAGTCTATTACATTTAGTTCTACTTCATGTGAACTATTAAGAAAACATTTAATTATATTGTACTCACTCTCAATGTTGCGTCTGCTATATACAGTGACACCATTGATTACTCGGCATTGATTCATATCAATTTGCATTTGTGACATATGAAAATATTGCTCCTGTGTTCTGTAAGTTTATGGATTTCAAATAGGGGGCTAGGTGGGCTGTAAGGGCTATTTCCTACTGCTTCTAGAAAAATGGCTTATTACTTAAAACAAAAATTTCATAAGAGCTGAAAATAGCCCTTACAGCCCCTTGAGCCCCCTTTATGCATTTCAATTGATCTTGGTAAGAGACCATTTTTTGGTGCTTTTTCCTTGCTTGATGATCTTGAGTCCATTTGAAACCTTCCCTTCGTTCTGTGAAAGGAAGGTGCCGAGTCTTTGAGGGTCAATTGCGTGCGTCTTTGTTGCCGCGATAGCCCTGAGAGCTTCATAGAACGGATCATCCAGTGTGTTTGCTTCGGAGCTGCTCGCTTCAGCTTTCAGTTCCGCTGCCGTCATGGGTCGATTCAGGCCGATCCTTTTTTGCCAGGCGTCCACCAGGTTCGAAAGCCGCTCAACTGAAGGGTCATTCTGCCGATTATCTTCCATGGTCTCGCAAGGGTCATCCTTGCCAAGCCAGATCAAGGCCGAACGGACCAGGGCCGACCAATCTTCAAAACTGGCAAGGTTCCTACGCGAGTTTGGTTTTCCGACACTGATATAAGCCTGCACAACGGTGAGGGCTGCGCTGACGTATTTTGCCCTGTCTTTCAGGATCAGATCAAAGGGGCTGTCGGCAAAGGATCTTGTTTCAGGGCGCTCCATATTGGCGTCCAGAGAACAAAGAACGGTTCTGCGGTTCATGTCTTCGACAAGTTGAATATTGTTGCCGGTCGCGAACACTGAGCAGTGGCTTTCAATCTTGATCAATGTCGATTTGCCGAGTGGGCGGATTTCAATCAGCGGGCGCTCAACCATCTGGCAAAGAACGTCGGAGCCGAGTTGCCCGTTCACGTTGTCGATGGACAGAAGGGCAGGATTGCCTAACAAAGCTGAGCCCAGACGCTTGTCTGTTTCCTCTCCGCTTCCTGCGGAAATGACAGGGGCGCGATGCCCTGAAACAATGGCGCTGGCAAGGTCGATCAGATAGCTCTTGCCGGTTCCTGCGGTTGGGGCGCGAACGGCATGGAGAGGCATTTGTGGAATTGCCCCTCTCACAACCGGAGAAATGAGCGCGGAAAGCGCCACTGAACGGCTTGCAGGCGAAGCGAAGGGAAATCCATTCAGAAGCCCTTCCAGAAGCGTCAGGGCAGCTTCTGCGTCTGATCTTGAGGGGTTCTGCGGGTGAGAAGACAGATCCAGGTTGGAAGCAAGGTAAAGGCCTGTCGCTTGGTCATAGCCGGGGTTCAGGAGAACTGAACCGTCTGGACGAAGTGTCGGCGCTGTCAGGATGCCGCGCAGCTTGGGGGAACGCCACTCACCATCGCGGCTAAGCAGGATCTTTGCTGCGTTTCGGTCTGGATGAGCCCTCTTCCATGCCTTCTGCTTCAGGTCGTATTTTTGCCATTCAGAGCAACGCGAGAGGAAGTCAATCAAACTGTCTTCGCTCAATGGAATTGTTCGCGCTGCATCGACCACCGCGCCATTGGTGGCTTGAGTCTGTTCCTTTGCAACCTTTACCAGCCCAGCGCCGGTAACATAGATGGGAACTGCGGCATTGATGAATGCATCTTCTGCCTCGTCTGCCATTCGGTCCAATTCGCCGGGCACGATCTTGATAATCGGAGTCGGTCTCTCAGGCACTTGCTGCGCGACAAGAGCAAGCAGGCCCGCCTTGCTATTTCCAGCCTCCTGCCAATCCGTCACGTCTCCCTTGAGCGGAAGGCCCGGAAGACGAATGACGCGTACGCTCTTTGCGACGGGCAGAACGGATTGCAGCACCTGTTTTGCATGGGCTTCGCCGCGCTCATCGTTATCAGGAAGGATGACGACATCCCGATCCTTTAGCCATTGGCTGAATGAGTCTTTCCATTTCAGTGCGCCGAAAGGGTTGCAGGTCGCAGTAAGGTCAAGACTTCTAAGTGTCTCAACATCCTTTTCCCCTTCGACAATGAAGACGGGCTCATGAGCGTTGGAAGAGACAAGCTCATGGAGGCGATACGGGACCGGCTGCGCTTCGCCCATACCTGATAGGATGTCAGCCAACTCGTTGGACTCAAACCGCTCCGAATAACCAAGTGGGTTAATATGTTGTGTTCGGAAAACCTTTTCGCCGTCAGCGTTGGTGCCCTTGCAGATAAAGAACAGGTGCCGATTCTTCTCATCTGTATATTCGTACTTGGCGACTTGCCTTGTTCCGAAGCCCCATTGCGGGCGATCAGGATCGCCAGCATTCCAAGAGCCAGAAGTTTTGATATTTGTCTTAATTGTCATTAGCGGCCTTTCATAATAATTGGGCGCAGAAAGCCGTTCCGGCGCTCAGCGGGAAGCGGCGGGCAAATGCGGTTCGATCCGCAAAGTCTTTTGGATTTAAGTCAGAAGCCGCGCTGGGCGGTTTCGCTGATGCCTAAGCGGTAAGGGTCGGACGCTTGTGGCGATTGCGCCATGCTGCCGCGTCTTCGGCGGCAATGAGCGTGCGCTCTCCGATTTTGATGATGTCAGGTCCGTCACCCTTCTTCAGCAATGCGTAAAAGCTGGAGCGGCTGATTGAATGCGCCGCGCAAAATTCATTGATTGAGTATGCGAGTTTGATTTGAGAGGTTTCCAAAAAATTATTCCCATTTCTATTGACACGATGTCTGCGATGCACTAGAAACGAACTTGACAATGTTCATATAATTTCAGATGCGCTTATTCAGACAAATACGTATAAGCGCACACTTTGGCGTGCTTGTCAAGTTTTTAATGGCGGATTGGCTTTAAAAATGCCTGAACACCGCTGCTTGTTGCAAAAATATCACAAAATTTGAAGGTTAAGATGCCTGTCTCTGCGGGCTCTAACGGTATGGGCGGTTAATTAGCTGTGTTCATGGCCTGCCTGCTCAAATCAGCTATAAGCTCGACAGAGGCGCTTCAGTGAGCCCGCTAGATAAGTATGGAGCCACTTATGAAGTCGTTCAAACCGGTGAGATGCTGACCGTTGTCTGAGTGCACTCGCTAGATGAGTGCCCCAATCGCAATTGGGGAAGGAAGTGGGGATCCACGCTAACTGTCCCGATTTAATTCATTATATCAATTGCTTAAAAGAAAATATGGCGGAGAGAGAGGGATTCGAACCCTCGGAACGCTTGCGCGCTCAACGGTTTTCGAGACCGCCCCGTTCAACCACTCCGGCACCTCTCCGCGGTACTTGTCGACAAACGGGTCTCAAGTGGCGCGGAACATAGACAAGGTGCCGGGCGCCCGCAAGGGGCTCGCTTGCTGTTTCTGCCGTTTTTTTGTTTGCCGATGCAAAGCCGGGGGAAAAGCGGGAAATCAAGGGCTTCGCAGGTGTGGGATTTGCTCCCCGGGAGAGTTTGAGCCGGTTCAAGGCGCTTGTGATAGGCTTTGGCTCTAGTCATTGCTCCTCAAAAAGGGACAAGAAACCCGCAAGTTCGCGGCACTTGCGCGTTGACTCGCAGCGTTCCTTGTCTATATTGCGCGAGCTTGAAAAGGCAGGATCGACCCTGAGTCTGCCCTTTCTTCCTGTCCAAGGCCTGATGGTCAGATCTTCGAATTCTCCATAATTCAAGATCTTACGTCGCAAAGATCCACTTTCCGTGACAACGGTTTGCGGGCGCCGATCGGCAGCTGGAACAGCGCTGGCATGACTGCATGAATGCAGCAGCACAGCGTGTAGAAGAACGAAAAGAAGGACGTGCGAGACATGTTCGCAGTGATCAAGACCGGCGGTAAGCAGTACACCGTCGCCGCAAATGACCTCCTGAAGGTCGAAAAGCTGGACGCCGAAGCAGGCAGCACCATCACCTTTGATGAAGTGCTCATGATCGGCGAAGGCGCAGACACCACTGTTGGTGCACCGCTTGTTGAAGGCGCTTCTGTGACTGCAGAAGTTGTCGACCAGGCCCGCACCCGCAAGATCATCATTTTCAAGAAGCGCCGCCGCCAGAACTCGCGTCGCCGCAACGGTCATCGTCAGGCCTACACGCTTGTGAAGATCACCGACATTCTTGCTGCAGGCGCAAAGCCGGCTGCCAAGAAGCGCGCAACGAAGAAGGCACAGACCGAAGAAGCTGCTGGCGAATAATCGCCGCCACTTGGGTCTTAACTGAACAGCAAAGACGAGGAGTTTCGTCATGGCACATAAAAAAGCAGGCGGTTCGTCGCGTAACGGCCGCGATTCCGCGGGTCGCCGTCTCGGCATCAAGAAGTTCGGCGGCGAAGCTGTGATTCCGGGCAACATTATTGCGCGTCAGCGCGGCACCACCTGGCATCCAGGCACGGGCGTTGGCATGGGCAAGGACCACACCATCTTCGCAACCGTCGAAGGCAAGGTTGAGTTCCAAGCTAAAGCCAACAACCGAACTTTCATCAACGTGCTTCCGGTAGCGGAAGCAGCGGAGTAAAGCCGACGTGTCATCCAAACCGCCGGCGCCCCATAGCCCCGGCGGTTCACGTGGATGAACCGGTCAAGAAAATGACAGGGGAGATGGGTCGCCATCTCCCCTTTTCTTTTTTCTTGACTGGAGCATGAACATGGTTGTCGAAAGTGAGAGTTTCTTAGACGAGAGTTGTCCCGGTGCGGCCCCTTTGCCGCAGGAAAGCCTCCGGATCCGGCTGGACATGCCGCGTACGGACGATCTGGCCGATATCGTATTTCTCGCCAACAACCGTCACATTGCGGCAAATCTCGCGAACATGCCGCATCCCTTTTCTCTCAATGATGCCAAGGCCTTGATTGCACGGGCGGACGCTGCCCGGGGCAACAATGCGACGTTTGCCATCCGGTTGAAGTCGACCGGCCGGCTCATCGGTGTTGCCCGCTATGCGACGGTCGAGCCGGAATGCCCGGTTCACGTCGGCTACTGGCTGGGGGAGCCCTTCTGGGGTCACGGGCTGGCGACCGAGGCCGTTCACGGCCTCGTCGATCATGCCTTCACCTATGGCACGATGCGGGAGCTGACTGCTGCCTGCCGGGTCACCAATCCGGCTTCGCGTCGGGTTCTGGTCAAGTCCGGGTTCCAGTACCGGGATCAGTCCATGATCCGCTCCATCGGCGCGGGCGGTTCGGTTCCGATCGAGCGGTATCTGCTGGACCGGTCCGTCTGGGCTTCGCTCAAGCAGTGGGGGAGGTCGTGATGGCTCATCCCAGCTTGACGACGCGACGACTGGTCTTGCGGCCGCTGGAGCGGCGGGATGCGGAAAGCATCGCGATGCTTGGCAACCGGGACTTTGCGATCGTTCGCTGGCTCACCGGTCCGTCCTGGCCTTATGAGGATGGCGAGGCGGAGGCCTATGTCGAAAAGGTCCTGTCCGGCTCTCAGGCGGAAACTGCGGCCTTCGCCATCACGCTTGGCGGCGTGTTCATTGGCGCAATCGAACTCACGGCGCCCGGAGACCTGGATGGCGAGCAGTCGGATTGCCCGACTGTCGGCTACTGGATCGGACGGTCGTTCCATGGCTTCGGCTATGCCTCGGAGGCCCTGCAGGCCGTGCTCGACTGGGCCTTTGAGGTGCAGCATTGTCCGGCGGTGGCCGCACGCGCTTATGAGGAGAACGCGGCGTCGCGGGCTCTCTTGCGCAAGCACGGGTTTGCGCCTGCTGGCAAGGATGTGCGCTTTTCCAGGCCGCTGGATCGCAAGGTCACCAGTATTGTGGTGCGTCTGGACCGGGCGGCTTATGAGGCAGGGCGGGTTGCGGCATGAACGGCTTTCCGATTGTGACGGAGCGCCTCGTGCTCCGGCCTCCGCTTGCATCGGATCTCTCTGAAATCGCAAGGTTTCTGAGCGACTATGAGGTGGTGAAGAACCTGTCGCGCGTGCCTCACCCCTATGATCTTGAGGCAGGGCGGGCCTGGCTCGCCGCGGCGGACAGGGGCTGGCATGATCCGGATCAGATGGAAGATCTGAGCGCAATGATCACGCTGGATGGTAACCTTGCTGGCTGCATTTCGCTCAAATCATTGCAACTGAACCCCGAGATCGGCTATTGGCTGGGCAGAGATTATTGGGGCAGGGGCCTGATGAGCGAAGCTGCCGGTGCGATGGTGTCCTGGTTCTTTGCCAACACGGGTCACGATGTTCTGGCCGGTGAAGCCATGGCGGACAATGCCGCCTCGCTGAAAGTCCTGACGAAAGCCGGCTTCAAGGTGACGGGCAACGCGGTTTGCAACAGCCTTTCGCGGGGCTGTGGCGTTCCTGCGATCCGGACCGAGATCCGCCGTCAGGATCTGATGAATTGAAAGCCCGGCCTGACCGCTGGATGAAAGAGAAGAACAATGAAATTCCTTGATCAGGCCAAGATCTATGTGCGCTCCGGCAATGGCGGCGCAGGCAGCGTGTCCTTCCGGCGCGAGAAATTCATCGAATACGGCGGACCGGACGGCGGTGATGGTGGCCGGGGCGGCGACGTCTGGGTCGAATGCGTCGACGGGCTGAACACCCTGATCGACTATCGCTACCAGCAGCATTTCAAGGCGAGCACCGGCATCCATGGCATGGGCAAGAACCGTGCGGGTGCAAACGGGGAAGATGTGACCCTTAGGGTGCCGATCGGAACCCAGATCCTGGAAGAAGACAACGAGACGCTGATCGCGGATCTGACCGAAGTCGGCCAGAAGGTCCTGCTGCTCAAGGGCGGCAACGGCGGATTCGGCAATGCTCATTTCAAATCTTCGGTCAATCAGGCTCCGCGCCGCGCCAATCCGGGCCTTGAAGGCCAGGAAAAGTGGATCTGGCTGCGCCTGAAGCTGATCGCAGATGCAGGTCTCGTGGGCCTGCCCAACGCCGGCAAGTCGACGTTCCTGGCGGCCGTCTCCGCAGCCAAGCCGAAGATCGCCGATTATCCCTTCACCACCCTGCATCCGAACCTCGGCATCGTGCAGATCGATACGCGCAGCTTTGCGATTGCCGATATTCCGGGCCTGATCGAGGGCGCTCATGAAGGCACCGGCCTCGGTGACCGTTTCCTCGGTCACGTGGAGCGTACCCGTGTGCTGCTTCACCTGGTGGATGGCTCTGGCGTGGAAGACCCGGGCGAAGCCTATGAAGTTGTGCGCGGCGAGCTGGAAGCCTATGGCAATGGTCTGTCCGAAAAGCCGGAAATCGTGGCCCTGTCCAAGTGTGATGCGCTGACCGACGAGATGATCGCCGAGCGCTCCGCGTCGCTGGAGGTGGCCTGCGGCCAGAAGCCCCTTATTCTCTCCTCCGCTAGTGGTCTCAATGTGGACCGGGCGCTGCGGATGATCCTGAGAGCAATTGATAAAGACAAGCAGGACGAGGCCAATCAGGTGCCGTCCAAGCCCGAGGAGGGGTGGCATCCCTGATGGCATCGCGTCATCGTCTGTCCGGTCACAACCGGATTGTGGTCAAGATCGGTTCTGCCTTGCTGGTGGAGCGCGGTCAGCTCAAGCGTGACTGGCTGAACGCCGTGATCGCGGATCTTGTTGCGCTTGCCGAAGGGGGAGCGGAGGTGATGGTCGTCTCCTCCGGGTCGATCGCGCTTGGGCGCGGCATCCTCGGATTGCCCAGTGGCCCGCTGAAGCTTGAGGAAAGCCAGGCGGCGGCCTCTGCCGGTCAGATCGAGCTCGCCAAGGCCTATGCCGAGGCTCTTGGTGGATATGGCCGCAAGGCAGGCCAGATCCTGCTGACCCTGGGCGATACGGAACAGCGCCGCCGCTATCTCAATGCGCGCGAGACGATCAATACCTTGCTGAAACTCGGTGCCGTGCCGATCATCAACGAGAATGACACGGTCGCGACATCCGAAATCCGCTATGGCGACAATGACCGTCTGGCAGCCCGCGTTGCCACGATGGTCAGCGCTGATTGCCTGGTGCTTCTGTCGGATATCGACGGCATGTATACGGCGCCGCCCCAGACCAACCCGGATGCAGTGTTCCTGCCCGAGGTTCTAAAGATCACGCCGGAAATCGAGGCGATGGCCGGCAGTGCCGGGTCTGAGCTATCCCGCGGCGGCATGAAGACCAAGGTCGACGCGGCCAAGATCGCGACGGCGGCGGGCACCTCGATGGTGATCACCTCCGGCAAGACGATGCATCCGCTGAAGGCGCTGGATGAGGGCGCACGCTGCACCTGGTTCCCGGCGCTTGCAACGCCTGCCAGCGCCCGAAAGGCCTGGATCGGTGGTCATCTGGTGCCGCGCGGCGAGATCCGTCTGGATACGGGCGCGCTCAATGCGCTTCTGTCCGGAAAGAGCCTGCTTCCGGCAGGGGTGACCGATGTCAGCGGTGATTTTACCCGTGGTGACGCGGTGCAGCTCATTGGTCCGGATGGCCGTGCCGTTGGACGTGGGCTTGTTGCCTATGATCATGACGAGGCGCGGATGATCGCCGGCCGCAACAGCCGGGAGATCGAGGCAATCGTCGGCTATCCCGGCCGCGCGGAAATGGTTCACCGGGACGATATGGTTCTGGACGACGGGATCCTGCCGGCGCGGGGGTGATGCTCGCGTCTGTGCCGTGAGACGGACAATGGAACGGCGGGCTTCCCGCCACAAAGGGTGGAAGAGATGTTGGACAAGGTTGAGACGAGCGATATCAAGACTGTGATGGCAGAGATCGGGCGCCGTGCCCGCGCTGCAGGACGGCAGCTTGCGATCGCCCCAACCGAAGCCAAGGACAAGGCTCTTGCCGAGATGGCAAAGGCCGTCCGCGCTGCGACCCCGGAGATCCTGAAGGGCAACGAACTGGATGTCGCTGCCATGAAGGCCAATGGCCAGACCGCGTCCTTCCTGGACCGCGGCACCCTGACTGCCGAGCGGATCGAAGCCATTGCCGGTGCTCTGGAAGAAATCGTCAAGCTCCCCGATCCGGTTGGCGGCGTCATTGCGGCCTGGGACCGCCCCAACGGTCTGAAGATCGAGCGGGTGCGTACCCCGCTGGGCGTCATTGGCGTGATCTATGAAAGCCGTCCGAATGTGACTGCAGATGCCGGTGCTCTCTGCCTCAAGGCAGGCAATGCAGTAGTTCTGCGCGGCGGGTCGGACACGCTTCATTCCAACAAGGCCATTCATGCGGCTCTTCAGAAGGGGCTGAAGGCTGCGGGTCTTCCGGAAGACGCCATCCAGATGGTGCCTGTTGCCGACCGTGCTGCGGTTGGTGAGATGCTGAAGGGGCTCGACGGCAATCTGGATGTGATCGTGCCGCGCGGAGGCAAGAGCCTTGTGGCGCGTGTTCAGGATGAGGCGCGTGTGCCAGTCTTCGCGCATCTGGAAGGCCTGGTGCACATTTTCCTCGACAAGGCGGCGGACCCTGAAAAGGCGCTGGCCGTGATCCTCAATTCCAAGATGCGCCGCACCGGCATCTGTGGTGCGCTCGAAACGCTTCTGGTTCATGAGGAAGTTGCCGAGGCCCAGCTTCCGGCCATCGTGACGGCTCTTCGGGAGGCCGGCTGCGAAGTGCGCGGAGATGCCCGTGTGCAGGAGATTTGCGCCGCTGCAGTTCCGGCCTCCGAAGAGGACTGGTCGACCGAATATCTGGACAAGATCCTGGCCGTGAAGGTGGTTCCTTCGCTGGACGCTGCCATCGAGCATATCGCTGCCTATGGGTCAAACCACACCGACTGCATTCTGACGGAAGATGCTGCGGCCGCAGAAAGCTTCTTCCAGAAGGTGGATTCAGCCATCGTTCTGCACAATGCCTCCACCCAATTTGCCGATGGCGGCGAATTCGGAATGGGGGCGGAGATCGGCATTGCGACCGGGCGCATGCATGCGCGCGGGCCAGTCGGTGTCGAGCAGCTGACCAGCTTCAAATACCGCGTGCACGGGGAAGGGCAGACCCGGGCATGACAGAAGACAAGGCGTTCAGCACTGTCTTGCCGGACTGGCTGAAGCTGCCCCATGCGGAACGGGGAAACCGGATCGGGTTGTTTGGCGGATCGTTCAATCCGCCACATTCCGGGCACCAGCTTGTGGCAGAAACCGCCATGAAACGGCTGGATCTGGATCAGGTCTGGTGGCTGGTGTCTCCGGGTAATCCCTTGAAGGATCATTCGGAGCTGGAACCGCAGGAACAGCGGATCCGCAATGTCGAGCGTCTGTCGGATCATCCGGGCATGCGGGTGACCGGCCATGAGGCGGTTCTGGGAACGTCATACACGGCGGAAACCCTGGCCTGCATCCTGGCACGCAGACCCGGTGTCCGGTTCGTCTGGATCATGGGGGCTGACAATCTTGCCTCGTTCCACCGCTGGCAGAACTGGCGGTCGATTGCTTCCGCGGTTCCGATTGCGGTGGTGGACAGGCCGGGCGCGTCTCTGTCCGTGATGTCGGCACCCTTCGCTCGGGTCTTTGCGCGGCATCGAATCGATGAAACGGATGCGGTGACATTGCCGGGATTGAAACCTCCGGCCTGGGTCTTCCTGAGAACCAGACTGGATGCAGCGTCATCGACAAACCTGCGAAAACTACGCAGGAAGTAACGGAAATTGAGGGCCCGCGAACAGGCTGTGTCTTGAAACGGACAGGTTCGCGGGCGTATTCTCAGCTCTGGTTGCACTGGTAGGCAGCCGGGGTAAGGGTCAAACTGCTTCCGATCAGGATCCGTCCGGCGGAGCAAGCAATGCGAAAGGCAAATCTTCTGACCATGACCTTTGAAAGCGAGGGGGCCGAAAAGTCCGCTCACATCCAGGTTCCCGCAAGTGAAATTCTTCCGGAGAAGCTGCTCGAAACGATCCTGACCAGCCTGGACGATTCCAAGGCCGAAGAGATCGTCACCCTCGACATTGGCAAGAAGTCGTCCCTGGCCGATCACATGGTGATCGTGTCCGGCCGCTCCCATCGTCATGTGGGCGCGATCGCGGATCACGTGCTGCGCGACCTGAAGGACGCCGGTGCAGGCAATGCCAACATCGAAGGCGAGACCACTTGTGACTGGGTGCTCATCGATGCCGGTGACGTGATCGTTCATGTCTTCCGTCCTGAAGTCCGCGCCTTCTACAATCTCGAGAAGATGTGGGCACCTGAGCCCGAGGACGCTCCCCAGCTGATCAGCTGAGGGACTGGATGCGGTGATGCGGGCCGGTTTATCCGGCCCGGCAGACCTTTGGAGTTCCGGGCCATTGCCCGGAAGAGAATTCATGCGGTTCACGATTGCCTGTGTCGGGCGGATGAAATCAGGCGCCGACAAGGAATTGTTCGACCGCTATCTTGATCGTGCCCGCAAGACCGGGCGCGGACTTGGTGTGACGGCTGTCGCCCTGCAGGAGCTGACGGAAAGCCGGGCCCAGCGGGCAGCCGACCGCAAGGCTGAGGAAGCCGCGGCGCTGGATGCCACCATTCCCCAGAATGCCCGTGTCGTCGTTCTGGATGAGCACGGAAAATCCATGTCCAGCACCGACTTCAGCGCAAAGCTGGAGGCTTGGAAAGATGATGGCGTGCCGGATGTCGTCTTTGCCATTGGCGGGGCCGATGGCCACGGGGATGCCCTCCTGGCGCGGGCCGATCTCAAGATCGCTTTTGGGGCGATGACCTGGCCGCACCAGATCGTTCGCATCCTTCTGGCCGAGCAGATCTACCGGGCCCTGACCATTCAATCCGGTCATCCCTACCACCGCGAGTAGGCCGCCTGTGCGGGCCGTGTCCAGGCCGGATTGCAAAAGTCGGTTTTCGTTGGATACCTGCCCGTTTATCGCCTCAATCCCCACCTAATCTCCGCTGCAGTTCTACAAGCGTGGTACCTTTGGATCTTGGTAAACACTTCCTTAAAGGGTGTCCCGGTATCGAAACCAGATGGTGGCTCGCAAGATTGGAAATGAAAAAGCACGTGCCTGGGTGCCCTTGATCAGGGCTCCCGGAAAGTCGCGCCTGAACGGCCTGCTGCTTTCACTTGTGTGCATTTCCATGACGGCTGGGGTGCTCTGGGTCTCGTCTGGGGCGATGGCGACGGAAAGCGAGCCTGACCAGGCGGATCAGACCAAGGTCGAAGCTGCGGTGGATCCGGCGGTCCAGGATGCGCTGACCCGGAAGAAACAGCGGGAGGAAGAGCTTTCCGCTCTGTCCCGTGACATTGACGTGTCGTCGGACCGGCAAAAGGAAATTGAACGGGAGATCGCCGTGATCGACCGGGACCGGGAAAGTCTGAACAACCGGATCCTGCGGACGGCGGACACGATCAAGGGGTTGGAAACGAAGCTGACCGACACGGAGCGGCGGCTTCTCAAGCTGGGCGAGAACGAGGACTCTGTCCGTGCCTCGCTGAACAGCCGCCGAGGGATTCTGGCGGAGGTTCTGGCAGCGCTGCAGCGTATTGGCCGCAGACCGCCACCGGCGCTTGCCGTGCAGCCAAGTGATGCACTGGCGGCGGTGAGAAGTGCGATCCTGTTGAATGCGGTGATGCCGGAAATCCGGGTGGAAACGGAGGCCCTGGCTGCGGATCTGACGGAATTGAACCGTCTGAAGTCCGTGATCGCGGAAGAAAAGAAGCGGCTTGGTGGCGACGCCATGCGGCTGGCGGAAGAAAAGTCCCGCATCGAACTGCTGCTGAGCGCCAAGCGGCAGGAGCGGGACCGGACAGCGGGTGAGCTGGACAAGGAGAAGCGCCGTGCCGAGGAACTTGCCGGCAAGGCAGGCACTCTGAAGGACCTGATCGCCCAGCTGGAGACGGAAATCAAAAGTGCCCGGGAGGCTGCAGAAAAATCCCGGGAGGCTGAGCGCAATGCGGGCCGTACCGGCCGCGGGGGAGATCCCTTCTCCGATCCGGGCCGTCTTGCCCCTGCGATCGCCTTTGCAGACGCCAAGGGACGCTTGCCACGGCCGGTGTCAGGCGACATGGTTCAGGACTTCGGTCAGATCGACGATTTCGGAAGTCTGACGGAAGGGCAGTCGATTGCAACGCGGGCGGGTTCGAGAGTTACTTCGCCGGCTGATGGGTGGGTGGTCTATTCGGGACCGTTCCGTTCCTTCGGCCAACTCTTGATCCTGAACACGGGCGGCGGTTACCATGTGCTTCTGGCTGGCATGGACCGAATCGACGCCGAACTGGGTCAATTCGTGCTGGCCGGTGAGCCGGTTGGCATAATGGGCGCAACCCGGTGGGCGAGCGCCTCCACGATTGGTCTGGGTTCTACCCAGCCGATCCTGTATGTTGAATTTCGAAAAGACGGAAGTGCGGTAGACCCCACACCATGGTGGGCGCGCATCGAAGAAGAAAAGGCTCGCGGATGATTCGGAAAGCTTCACTGCTGCTCGTCGGCGCTCTGATGGGGGCCACTGCGGTCACCACCTTGTCACAGGTACCCTTCCACATCAGCGCAGCGGCCAATGCAGCAGCCTCTGACACCTACCGGCAGCTTAACCTGTTCGGAGATGTGTTCGAACGTGTCCGGTCCGACTATGTCGAAACTCCGGATGATGCCCAGCTGGTGGAAAATGCCATCAACGGCATGCTTTCGTCCCTCGACCCGCATTCCTCCTACATGTCTCCGAAGAGCTTCCGGGACATGCAGGTTCAGACCCGCGGCGAGTTCGGCGGTCTCGGCATCGAAGTCACCATGGAAGAAGGTCTGGTCAAGGTCGTGACCCCGATCGATGACACGCCTGCTGCGAAGGCTGGCGTTCTCGGCGGCGATTTCATCACCCAGATTGACGGCGAGCAGGTTCAGGGTCTGACCCTCAACGAAGCCGTCGAAAAGATGCGTGGCCCGGTCAACACCGATATCAAGATCACGGTGCGCCGCGAAGGCGTGGCCGAGCCGATCGATATCACGATCACCCGTGACATCATCAAGATCCGCTCCGTGCGCTGGCGCGAAGAGGGCGATGTCGGCTACATCCGCATCACCCAGTTCAACGAGCAGACCTTCGACGGACTCAGCCAGGCGATCAGCGAAATGTCCAAGGACATCGGCAATGACAAGCTGAAGGGCTACATTCTCGATCTGCGCAACAACCCGGGCGGTCTGCTCGATCAGGCGATTGCCGTTTCGGATGCCTTCCTGGATCGTGGCGAGATTGTTTCGACCCGTGGCCGTAACGCGGACGAGACCCAGCGCTACAACGCCCGTGCAGGGGATCTGACCGACGGCAAGCCGGTGATCATCCTCGTCAACGGCGGTTCCGCTTCGGCTTCCGAAATCGTTTCCGGCGCTCTGCAGGATCACCGCCGTGCCACCATTCTCGGCACCCGGTCCTTCGGCAAGGGCTCCGTCCAGACGATCATTCCGCTCGGTGCGAACGGCGCGATCCGCCTGACGACGGCGCGTTATTACACCCCGTCGGGCACGTCCATTCAGGCCAAGGGCATTGTTCCGGACATCGAGGCCTTGCAGGTGCTTCCCGATGAGCTGAAGGGCCGTGCAGAGACCACCGGCGAAGCCGGTCTGCGTGGTCACCTTCAGGCAGAAGGCGAAGACAAGGAAGCCTCCGGCAGCCAGGCCTATGTGCCGGCCGATGCCAAGGACGATGTCCAGCTCAAGCTGGCACTCGACCTTCTGCGCGGTGTTCAGGTCAACAATGCCTTCCCGCCGTCCGGCGACGACAAGGCTGTGATGAAGAACTGATTGAAATGCCGCCGGCTGGGATCCTCCCTGCCGGCGGCTTTTGTTTTCCAGACAGGACGCCGCAAGGGACGCCATGGCGAGCGATGATCTCACGGCCCCATTAGGTTTGGGCAAGCGCCGGCTTCTCCGGCTTCCCTTTGGCCTGATCGGTACCGGTATCCTGTGTGTTGTCGCGACGACGGCACTGATCTGGATCGGGGTCGTGGACGATCCTCTGGGCGGCGAACCTGTCGCTCTTGTTCCCCTTGAAAATTCCGTTGAGGGCCTTGCGACGCGCGACATCGAAGTCGTGGAGATCCGGCCGGGGGATGACGCGGATCTTGGGCCAAACCTTCGGACCAATACCGAAAAAGCGACCCTAGGCCCCCGCTACGAGCTTCAGAAGGATGCAGAAGGCAACGCGCCGACAGCGTCGCAGCTGACCAATCCTGATCCGAGGGTGAGCGAGCGCTCGGACTATGGCTTCCTGCCGAAGATCAGTTCGGAAGGCGTCCGGCCGCTTGACGTCTATGCCCGGCCATTCTCAACCGAATTCGCTTCCATTCCGAAGATTGCGATCGTTGTAAGCGGGCTGGGCCTCAGCGAGGCCGGAACGCAGAATGCCCTGGATGCGTTGCCGGAAGAGGTGACATTCGCCTTTGCCCCTTATGGCTCCGGGCTGGACCGCTGGATGCAGAAGGCCCGTACCAAGGGGCATGAACTGCTTCTGCAGCTGCCGCTTGAGCCGTTTGATTTTCCCGACAATGACCCAGGCCCGCAAACCCTGCTGGTCAATCTGAAGCCGGCGGAAATGCTGGATCGCCTGGCCTGGATCATGACGCGGATGACCAATTATGTTGGTCTGTTCCCCCAGATGGGCGCACGCTACACCTCGACAGAACCTGCCATGAAGTCGCTGATGGAGGCCCTCAGGGGCCGTGGGCTGATGTTCGTGGACAACGGGACCTCTTCCCGCAGCATTGCGGAAAGAGTGGCGAAGGACGTGAAGGAACCCTTCAGCGGCGTGGATGTGGTTCTGGATGCCTCGCCCCGTGAAGACGAGATCAAGGCAAAGCTGCTGCAGCTTGAAAGCATCGCCCGGGCCAAGGGTGTTGCGGTCGCTGCCGGTTCTGCCTTGCCGGTTACGGTGCGCGAACTGGAAATCTGGTCAAAAGACCTTGAACAGCGCGGGTTGCTGCTCGTTCCGGTCAGTTCGACAATCGACAGGTAGGAAATCGTGACAAGAAATGGGGTGCTGCCGGGATTTCCGGCGGAGGTCGATGGCAAGCCCTACCGGCCTTGCGTGGGGATCATGGTGATCAACGGCCAGGGCAAGGTCTGGGTCGGCAAGCGGGATGACGGCAACGGGTCTGCGGATTACGAATTCGCCTGGCAGATGCCCCAGGGCGGTATCGATCCTCAGGAAGACCCGAAACTGGCTGCCTTGCGTGAATTGTACGAGGAAACCTCCATGAAGAGCGTTTCCGTGATCGGAGAGACCGAGGGCTGGCTGACCTATGACTATCCGGCTGAGATCCTGGCGGATACCCGAAAGGGCAAATACCGGGGCCAGGCTCAGAAGTGGTATGCGGTCCGGTTCGAAGGCGCGGAGAGCGAGATCAACATTCTGACGCCGCCGGACGGGCACAGCCCGGAATTCGGTGAATGGCGCTGGGAAGAGGCATCGGTCCTGCCGGGGCTGATCGTGCCGTTCAAACGGCCGGTCTACGAGCAGGTCGTGTCGGCCTTCGCACATCTGACTGCCTGATCTGATCAGGTCTGAAGAATGTTCGCCTATAAGGCGGAGAACCCCGCGCAGCTCTTGGCCGCGCGGGGTTTTTTGTCAGTTCGTCGCCTTGATGGAAACGTTCAGCAGGTCGGGCAGGACCTGCGGGGTGACCATGCTGCCCATGATCTGAGCCACTGGAACCGGATTTTCCGGGGTCAGGGCGATGTGCAGGCGGCCAGGGTTGGTCAGGAAGTTTGCGGCAGCTTCGTTGACCATTTCGGTGAAGGCCTCGTTCTGCAGCTGACCTGCCATCAGTCCTGCCTGTGCAAGAAGCCCTTGGATCAAGGCAGCTTCCTCGATCCCCTGCTGGGTTGCCGTATAGCTGATGCCGGCATTGGTCAGGCCCTTGTCGTCAAAGGTGAACTCGGCACCCTTGAAGTTGGCCATGGCGAGGGCGAGCGGGCCCTGGCCTTCCGGATCTGCCAGAGCAGCCTTCGGAACGTTGCCGAGGCTGATGGAGCCTTCCAGGTGCCCAAGACCGGTGACATCGATCATCAGCGGAGACAGGGTCAGATCCTGGGTGGCTTCGTCCCAATAGAGCTTGATGTCATTGGAGACATTGAGCTTCTCAAGACCAGCTGCTTTCAGGAAGGCCGCTGCCTGTTCATTGTCCAGCACGGCCACGGGAACGGAGACGTTTTCGTTCTTCAGGACGAAGTTGGTGGGCACGGGCGGCACGACGGTTGCCATGTCGTAACCGGCTTTGTCTGCCGACACTTCGGTGCCGTCCTGAAGCACGACCTTCAGGTCCTGCAGGCCATAGGACATGGACAGGGGCATGACCGCACGGGCGATGCCAAGCGTGTCGGGCGCGTTCCCTGTTCCTTCAACAAAGACGGAAATCAGATCGGCAATCGGTCCAAAGGGGGCGAACTCGAGGTCTGCCAGGCGGAACTCACCCAGCGAGAGGTTGCCACCGCCCGGCATTGACGGAACGGAGACATCAGACAGAACGACCTCGCCGAACCTGTCGGAGCTGATGTCCTTCACATTGATGCTGCCGACTTCACCGGAAAGAACCGCATCCGACCCGTCCGGGATCGGCAAGGTGAACTTGATGTCCTTGGCCGAGTTGTCTTCCACCGCAAACGAACGGTACAGCTGCAGCGGCAGCATGAGCATTTCCGAAGTGGAGGGCTCATTCCCGGTCATCAGGCGGTCGAGGAAACCGAGGGGGTCCATGTCGCGCTTGATCAGGGAAATGCCATTGACCTCAGTCTCGGAGAGTTCGAGCTCAAGGCTCTTGCCGGGCTCCAGCTCCTGGCTCCGCTTGTAGTCTTCGATCCGGTGGTGCCCGAGCAAGGGCAGCCGCTCGCCCGTTTCCGGAACAGCCGGATCGAACAGGGCGATCATGTTGGCTGTAAACACATCTTTATAGACGGTTTTGCCCTGGCTGATGGTCTGCTTCAGCGGCTCGCCGGACTTGGGGGTCATCTCGGTGGTCGCGACGATGCTGTCGAAGCCATAGGAGCCGAAGTTGCCCTCCTTGACGCCGGAGGCCCGGAAGCCTTTGATCACGGACTTGCCGGTCATGGAGGAAATCTCGTTTCCAGCCGTTTCTTCGCCCAGATCCAGACCGTCAGGAGTGCTCAGCTTGAAGCTGATCGTGGCTTCCGGAGAGAGGAGTGTGTCATAAGAGCTTGCCAGCAGAGACTTGATGAAGGGCAGCCAGCGGGAAGCCTGATGATATTCATCTTCGGCGGGCAGATCTGGCAGAACGACCGAATAATTCTCGGCGGTCACGCCGGCCATGGTGCCGTCCATGGAAAGGCTGGCCGCTCCGTCGAAATCAATCGACCCGTCAAAGCTGGTGTCGTCAGAATAGGTCACGGTGCTGAAACTGTACCGGCCATCTTCCTTCGCGACGCCCTTCAGGGTGAGCTGCTTGCTGGACCAGCCTGCCTTGTAAGTAACGGTCACGGGCTCGGGTGCGTCCTGCGAAGCATCCTCCAGGGCGTCCGTTTCCTGGGAAGCGTCTGCACCGGTATCGGCATCCGCATCCGTATCCGCTTTTGCCTCGGGGGTGGCAGCCGTCTGGTCTTCGGTTGGCGCCTCATCGGCTGCCATCTCGGTCACGTCGTCTTCGACCTCTGCCTCCGCCTTGTTGGTCTGTGGCGGGGTGAAGGTGAAGCTGCCGGAAAACTCCATGCGCATGTTCGGCACGGTCAGCTCGTCGCTGCCGGCATCATACTTGACCGGATCGCTGGTCACTTCGATGCCCAGCTTCTTCAGGTCCTCAATATAGCTGCGATAGGTGTCTTCCGCTGCGCTCTGGGCAAGAGCCAGGTCTGGCCGCATCAGGCAGGTCGAGGCCAGAACGGCGAGGGTCAATCTAGAGCGTTTCCGCCGTGCTGCAGGGGCAGCCTTGCCGGAAATGCAGGGGTGAACAGTTGAATGAACAGAAAATGCCAAGAGATCTCTCCAGGGTGGAAATACCAGGATGAGCAACCAAAAAGGGCGCTGGACATCATGTGTCCAGATCATGTGGCAGCGATGTGGCAAGACCGGCCGTGAAGGCGCTTAAGCTCTTAATAAATTGACGATTTATCTTCGCCGCAGCCGAGCGCCCATTCCTCGCGGACCATGTCGTGCGGCTCGCTGATCTCGTGTTGCTTTGCCAGCTCACTCCACTGTGCAAGCGGCGCAATCCGCGACAAGGCCCAGACGGCCGCCCCCCGTACCACCGGATCCGAGTCATCGAGATGCGTGCGCACGTCGTCGAACAGGCCGCTTTCGCCGGAGTTTCCGGCTGCGATCAACACGTTGCGCAAAAACCGGTTCCGGCCGATCCGCTTGATCGGAGACCCGGAAAACAGGGACCGGAAAGCAGCATCATCCAGTGCAAGGAGATCTGACAGGTGAGGGGAGATCAGATCCGACCTGGCCATGAGTTTGGCTTCGCTCGCAGTCTGGGCGAATTTGTTCCAGGGGCACGCGGCCAGGCAATCATCGCAGCCATAGATGCGGTTGCCCATTTGTGACCGGAACTCGCGGGGGATAGGGCCTGCATGCTCGATGGTCAGATAGGAAATGCAGCGCCGGGCATCGAGCTGATAGGGCGCCGGGAACGCCTCTGTCGGGCAACTGTCCAGACAGGACCGGCATGTGCCGCAATGGTCCCGCTCCGCACCGCTCGGGGGCAGATCGAGTGAGGTGAAGATCGATCCCAGGAAGAACCAGGAGCCGAGCTGCCGGGAGACCAGATTGGTGTGCTTGCCCTGCCATCCAAGCCCGGCGGATGCGGCCAGTGGTTTCTCCATCACCGGAGCTGTATCGACGAAGACCTTTACGTCTCCACCAGCCCGGGACACGAGAAAACTTGCCAGCTCCTTGAGCTTGCCCTTGATGATGTCGTGATAGTCCCGGTTGCGGGCATAGACGGAGATGCCTGCACGGTCCGGTGTCTCCAGATGGGCCAGCGGATCACAATCCGGCCCGTAATTCATGGCGAGCATGATGACCGAACGGACCTCCGGCCACAGGACGCGAGGATCGCCGCGCCGCTCCTGGGTTTCCTCCATCCAGCCCATGGAGCCGTGATATCCGGATTCCACGAACTGTTTCAGGCGCTCAGGGGCTTGGGGAATGCTGTCGGCTGCTGCGATCTTGAGATCGTCAAAGCCAAGCTGCGCGGCCTTTTCCACAAAGGCCTGCAGCAGCTTTTCCGTTTTCTTGTCCTGTTTGGCTGTGCCGCTCAGAAGTCCAGATCCGCATAGGTCGTGGCGGCGGGAAGACCGAGAACCTTCTCGCCCAGCAGAGGACGCATGCTCGGGCGAGATTTCACCCGTGCGTACCAATGCTTCACGTTCTCCTCTTCCGCCCATGGCACTTCGCCCAAATAGTCAGCGCAGGAGAGTTCCGCGGCCAGAGCGAAATCGGCAAAGGTCAGCCGGTCGCCGCCAAGCCACCTGCGGGATGCGACAAGATAGCCGAAATATTTCATGTGGTGGTGGATGTTTGCACGGGCGACACGAAGAGCGCCTGAATCCGGCTCTCCTCCACCAATGGAGCGCGGCATGGTCTGCTTGTAGATCCGCTCGCGCACCAGATGGCCGATGACTTCCATATCAAACTTGCCAAGTGCCCAGTCGACCAGACGGCGCGTTTCCGCACGGGCATCCGGATGATCCGGCATCAGACGGCGGTCCGCCATGGCATAGCCACGGGTTTCGTCCAGGTACTCGAGGATCGTCTGCGCACCACAGATCGGAGGCCCGTCGTTTTCCACCAGAACGGGGACGGTGCCGGCCGGGTTGAGAAGCAGCAGTTCATGCGGCCGTTCCCAGGGATTGACCAGCTTGTCATCAAAGTTGGCACCGTATTCACTCAAGATGAGGCGTACGAACCTGGAAGACGGCGAGAATGGATGATGATAGAGCGTAAGCATGAAGGGCTTGTTTGGGCCTGACGGGTACGAGGTGCGGGACGGAATTTAGGCAGTACCGCGGCTGCCGATAGCTGGAAATTATGTCTGAACGGTGGTTATCAAGCGCTTGACGCGCTGCACTATGCTGCGCCCCGGCTGAACATATCCACCGTTTGCACAGCTTTTCCCAGACAGCCGCCTCTATCAGAAGACATGAGGGTCTACCAATTGGAAGAACAGACGATCGTAAATGCGCTGATCCTGGGCATTGTGGAAGGCTTGACCGAGTTTATCCCCGTTTCCTCGACCGGCCACATTCTGCTTCTCGGCCATTTCCTGGGCTTTGAAAGCAAGGGCAAGACCTTCGAGGTTCTGATCCAGCTCGGCGCCATTCTGGCCATCCTCTCGGTCTATTTCGCAAGGCTCTGGAACCTGCTGATTACCCTGCCGTCCGATCCGAAAAGCCGCCGCTTCGTCTTCGGCATTCTGGTTGCATTTCTGCCTGCGGCCGTGATCGGGGTTCTGGCCCATGGCTTCATCAAGGAAGTCCTGTTTGAATCTCCGCAGCTCATTTGTTCGACGCTGCTGATCGGCGGGATCATCCTGTTGTGGATCGACCGGCTGCCTTTGAAGCCGCGCTACACGAACGTGATGGACTATCCCTTGAGCCTTTGCCTCAAGATCGGCTTTTGCCAGTGCCTGGCCATGGTTCCCGGGGTTTCCCGCTCCGGATCCACGATCGCAGGCGCATTGCTGATGGGCACGGACAAGCGTTCGGCTGCCGAGTTTTCCTTCTTCCTGGCCATGCCGACCATGGCGGGCGCTTTTGCCTATGACCTCTACAAGAACAAGGACGTGCTGTCCGCGGACGATGCGATGCTCATCGGCATCGGTTTTGTGGCCTCGTTCATTGCGGGTGTGTTCGTGGTCAAGGGGCTGCTGAACTTCGTGTCCCGTCACGGCTTTGCACCCTTTGCTTATTGGCGCATCGCAGTTGGTATCGCCGGATTTGCCGCGCTTTACCTGATGGGCTGAGACACACTTCAGGAAGCCTGGGGCAGCCCGCCATGGGCTTGTGCCAGGCTTCTCAATTCCTCTGCAAGCTCCTGCCGCATGTGTTCCGGCTCAAGAAGCTCGGCGCCTGGTCCCAGCCAGCGGACAAGGGCAAGAATGCGGGAGCTGGCGGTGTCGGGAATGGAAATCATCATTCCCCCTACCGGATCTGCTGTGAAGACCGCGTGGCGGTAGTACCAGTCCGCCGACAGTTTCGCGGCCTGTGCCTCTGTGATTCGGATCCGGGCAATCGGGCTTTCTGCTTCCCAGCGCCGCATCGCCTGCTTTAGCCAGGCGCCGCCGAGCAGGGTTTCGATCGCAAAGTTTTTGTCTGGACGGAAGCGGAAACCACTGACCTCCATCTGACGAACCCTGTCTGCCCGGTAGACCTTGATCTGGCTGGTGTCGACACAGAAGCCTGCCAGATACCAGAGGTCCCGGTCATAGAGGATGCCCCTCGGCTCGACATCATGGGGCCTGGGCTCCCCCCTCGCAGGATTGTTGTGAAGAAAGCGCACGCGTTTGCTTTCCAGAAGCCCTTGCATGAAGCCGTCGATCGCCTCCTGCCAAAGAGGTGTCGGCTCCGCCTTGGTGTTGGAATGAAAGATGTCGGCTGGCACCGGTTCGATGCCGATGATCCGCTCGGCTTCACTCAGAAGCGCATGCACCGCCTTGGGCAAGGTCGCGACTAGCTTGCGCTGAGCTGACTCCAGGTCGGCGGCGAGGGGAATGGTCCGGATGCTGCGCACCAGCGCCAGGGCCGTCAGCAGGGCGGCCGTTTCGTTGCGGGTCAGCGCAACGGGCGCTTGAAGATAATCTTTCGCCAGCCTGTAGCCGCCTTCCGCTCCCCGTTCGGCATCAACGGGCACGCCAAGGGCCATTAGCCGGTCGATGTCCCGGTAGATTGTCCGATGCGAAACGTTGAAACGCTCGGACAAGGTGTTCGCGGTCACCAATTTTCCACCGGTCAGGAGCAGCAGAATGCCTAGGGCGCGTTCTATCGGGTTCATGCGGGGCCGGGCTCCGGTGTTCAGAAGATCCAGGATCGGCCAGCTTTCGGACCTCAAGCCGGGTTCCGGCTCCGCGTTTGCTGACACACAGAATGCTTATCCTAACTGATTTGCATTTTGTGGAACATAACGCGATCAAACCTGACTCACTGCTGTCAGGTTTGGTTTGCGAAACTGCTTTCAGGCCGGGAGAGACCCCGGGTTCAGATAAGCAGCAGGAGCGGAAAATGACCCTGATTCATGAACGCAGCACCAACACCATCAACGGCTTTTCCCGGCTGACCTTTCAGGCAGCAGGATGGGTCTTCAGAAGCGTTTCCCTGTATCTGCGCAGGCGCGCGACCATGCGCTCACTCGGGCGTCTTGGCGACCGGGATCTGCAGGACATCGGCGTGCGGCGCACATCGGTGGGATACGAATTGATTGATGGCGGGCGGCGCAATCCCAGAAGGCAGTGACCGGCTTTCACAACAGCAAAAAAGAAGGCGGCCAGTGGCCGCCTTTTTCTATCCCTTGATCTCACAATCCTCAGGCGAGGCGATGCGCGTCGTACTGGCCGTGTTCGCGGAAACGGTCCAGATAGGTCGGCAGGATGGCGGCCAGCGTTGCCGGCTTGATGCCCATGCCTTCCAGCGTGCGTCCTTCTGCCTTGGCAGCCTCGGAGACGACGTTGTCATTCTTCAGCAGGGCCACCTGATCACTGGTGAGCGGAGCGCCCGGGATGATCTGGAGGATCTTCGCCAGAACGCCAGCCACTTCGAACGGCAGCGGCGCGAGGATGCGCTTGCGGCGGGTGACTTCCAGAACCAGATCCAGGCAATCCCGGAAGCTGGCAGTCTGGGCGCCGCCCAGTTCGTAGGTTGCGCCTGCAGTCAGTTCGCCGTCCACAGCCTTGGCGACAGCTTCTGCCACGTCGCAGACATAGACCGGCTGGAACAGGGTGTTGCCACCACCGATCAGCGGCAGAACCGGGCTGATTCGAGCCATGCTGGCGAAGCGGTTGAAGAAATCATCTTCCGGGCCGAACACGATGGAGGGGCGGATGATGATGCTGTCTGGCAGCGTTTCGAGAACGGCTGCTTCGCCCTTGGCCTTGGACCGGGCATAAGAAGAGGCCGAATCTGCGTTCGCGCCGATGGCGGAGATATGGACAACCGATTTCACGCCGGCAGCGCGGGCAGCTTCTGCCACGGCGCGGGCCCCGAAGGCCTGAACCGCGTCAAAGCTGTTCTTGCCGGAAGGGGCGAGAATGCCGACGGCGTTGATCACCGCATCGGAACCGGCAACGGCCCGGTCAACCGACCAGCGGTGACGAAGGTTCGCCTGAACCGGCATGATCTGACCCGGTGCGCCGAGCGGTTGAAGATGAGTTGCCAGATCCGGGCGGCGCACGGCCACGCGAATCCGGTAGCCACGGCGGGCCAGAGCCTGAACCACGTGACGGCCTACGAAACCTGAGCCGCCGAAGACCGTTACGAGCTTTCCATTGAGAGCTGTGGACATGCCGGGTGCCCCCTTGTCGCGTCCTGTAGATAACTTGCGAGGCTGCAAAGCCGCGCGTTCCTTCAGTCTCTTAGCCCTTTGAAGGGGTCCTGTGAAGAGCTGTGCACAGGCCACCTGTGAAAGATTGAAAATTGTTTTGCCGGACTGATTGACAAGTCCCTGAGCCATCCTTAAAAGCGCCTTCACAGCCCAGGTGGCGGAATTGGTAGACGCACTAGCTTCAGGTGCTAGCGCTGGAAACGGCGTGGAGGTTCGAGTCCTCTCCTGGGCACCAAATTACTTCTTCGGACTTACTACCAAGGTCCGATAAAACGAAAAAAGCTCCGGTTCACCGGGGCTTTTTTCGTTTTTGGCTTTGGATTTTTTGCCGTTCGGCACGGGTCGCTGGCTGATTGAAACGATCCGACGTTGCGGCTGATGTGCCCGGAACCTTGCCAATCCGCTTGCCAGCCTTTACCTGACATGTGGATTATTGCCGGAGGGCCGGGCAGATTGCCGCGGGTCTTTGGAAAACTGTTTGCCCATTCGGGTATCGCTGCTGGCCGGAAGGCCGTTTCGAGGAGCCTTTCGACGCCATGACGATCCGCTATCACAAGAACGACCTGCCTGATCTCTCCGCCTACACGAATGCGGAAGCTGTCGCGGTCGATTCGGAAACGCTTGGCCTCAACCCGATTCGCGACCGTCTCTGCGTTGTGCAGCTGTCGCCCGGCGATGGCACGGCAGACGTCGTGCAGATCGAGCGTGGCCAGAAGTCTGCGCCGAACCTTGAAAGGCTCTTCACCGATCTCTCCAAGCCGAAGATCTTCCACTTTGCCCGTTTCGATGTGGCGGTGCTGAAGGCCTATCTCGGTATCGAGGTGAAGCCGGTCTGGTGCACGAAGATCGCCTCCAAGCTCGTGCGCACCTATACGGACCGGCACGGCCTGAAGGAACTGACCCGCGAACTACTGGGAGTTGAGCTCTCCAAGCAGCAGCAGAGCTCGGATTGGGCAGCAGAAACCCTGAGCGAAGCCCAGCTTGCCTATGCAGCTTCTGATGTTCTTTATCTGCACAAGCTGAAAGAGCGTCTGGAATATATGCTGGCGCGCGAAGAGCGCACCCACTTGGCCGAGGCCTGCTTCGAATTCCTGCCCACCCGTGCGGATCTTGATCTGATGGGCTGGGAAGAAACCGATATCTTCGCCCATTCGTAAGATCACAGAGATGAACGGCAGGCAGCGCGCAGCATGAAGGCGGATGTGGCAGACATGGACAAGGTTCCGGCGGGCAAGCCCGGCGCAGAACGCCCCGTCCAGCGCGCCGCCCGCAGGCACAGCCGTTGGGTGCGTGTCTTGCGCGTGCTGTTTCCGCTGCTCGGCCTCCTGATCTTTGCCGGCATGGCCGGCATGATCATTCTGTTCAATTTCCTGAACAGCCTGGGGATCGGCAACATCAGCTTCAGCGCGGATGGGCTGGTCATGGACCGGCCCGAGTTGTCCGGCCACGATGGCGAGCGGTCCTACAAGGTGTCGGCCGTCCGGGCGATCCAGCGTCTGAGTGATCCGAGGATCATCGATCTGGAGACGATCGAGGCCAATATCGTGCTCAATCCGGAGCAGGATGCGAAAATCACCGCCAGCCGGGGCACATACGACAACGGCGCGGAAACACTTTTGCTCTATGACGGCTTGCAGGTGACGTGGAGCGAAGGCTACACGATCGATCTGGCCGACGTGACGGTGGATCTGCGCTCTGGCGCGATGAAGACCTCCCAGCCCGTCGAGATCAAATCGGAAAAGGGCGATATCCAGGCTGGTCAGTTGACCTATGACCAGAAGCAGGGGATCGTCCGGTTCACGGATGGTATCAAGATGACCCTCTTCCCCGGCGCCCGGGGCATGTAGGCGGCAGACAGGGAACTGAGTAGATGAGTGGATTTCTCAAGAGCGCGGTGGCCGGGACCTTCTGCCTGCTCGCTCTGGCTGCCACCAGCCAGGCACAGACATTCTCCAACGCCTTCGCCGGGTTTGGCTCCAACGACAAGGAGCCGATCCAGATCGAGGCGAGCGAATTGCAGGTTGAGGACAAGTCCAACAGCGCGACCTTTACCGGCGGCGTCGTGGTGTCCCAGGGCGAGACCCACATGAAGACCGATCATCTGCGGGTCTTCTATGACGGATCGGCTGCAGGGGACGTGCAGCAGAAGATCTCCCGTCTGGAGGCTTCGGGCAGCGTCTATATTTCTTCCAAGGATCAGACCGCGACCGGTGACCAGGCCAGCTTCGACATGACCAAGGAAATCATGGTGATGACTGGCAAGGAAGTGGTTCTGAGCCAGGGCCCGAACGTGGTTGTCGGCAACAAGCTGACGGTCAACCTGAAGACCGGCAAGGCTGATCTCCAGGCGCCGAGCTCCGGCCGCGTCAAGGTTCTCATCCAGCCGAACAGCCTCAACAAGAAATAGGCTCTGTTTCATCTCCCGGCCATGAAGGCTTTCTCCCATCCCCTGGCGCGATGCGCCGGCGAACCAGCGGAAGCATGACGTGAAACTGTTCCCCTTCGGACACAAAGGCGCGGATGGCGCGAAGTCTCATGAGGCCGAAGCAGCGCCCGGTGCACTGGTGGTCGAAGGGATCGGCAAGACCTATGGCCGCCGCCAGGTGGTCAAATACGTCAGCCTGGAAGTCCGTCCGGGGGAATCCGTCGGGCTTCTGGGTCCTAACGGTGCGGGCAAGACGACCACATTCTACATGATCACAGGCCTGATTCGTCCGGATCAGGGCCAGATCACCCTGGATGGGTTCGATATCACCCGTCTGCCCATGTACCGCCGGGCGAGACTTGGGATCGGCTATCTGCCGCAGGAAGCTTCGATCTTCCGCGGCCTGACCGTGGAAGAGAACATCCGGGCCGTTCTGGAAGTGATCGAGCCGGACCGCAGACGCAGGAACGAGGATCTGGATGAGCTTCTGGCCGAGTTCGGCCTGACACATCTGCGCAAGTCGCCGTCCATTGCCCTTTCCGGCGGTGAGCGCCGCCGTGTGGAAATTGCCCGCGCACTCGCAAGCCGCCCGTCCTTCATGCTGCTCGATGAACCGTTTGCCGGTATTGATCCGATTGCGGTTGGCGACATTCAGCAGCTTGTGCGGCATCTGACCCAGCGTGGCATCGGCGTGCTGATTACCGATCACAACGTCCGCGAAACCCTT
Source organism: Roseibium suaedae (assembly GCF_900142725.1). Lineage (GTDB taxonomy): Bacteria > Pseudomonadota > Alphaproteobacteria > Rhizobiales > Stappiaceae > Roseibium > Roseibium suaedae. The sequence continues at coordinate 326,211 of NZ_FRBW01000001.1, forward strand.
GGTCTGATCGACAGGGCCTATATTATCGCAGCCGGTGAAGTTCTGACCGAAGGCCTGCCGGCGGACATCGTCGCCAATCCGGATGTGCGGCGTCTCTATCTCGGCGAGCAATTTACGCTTTGATGACAAGCCCGTGATTACTCTATAAGCAATAGAGAAGCAAAAAGCGGACCAGTCCACAAAGCGGGAGCCTCCAAGGCGAGATGGCAATTTCCACCAAGCTCGAGATGCGGCAGAGCCAGTCGCTGATCATGACGCCGCAGCTGATGCAGGCGATCAAGCTGCTGCAAATGTCCAATCTCGATCTGACGGCCTATGTGGATGCGGAACTTGAACGCAATCCGCTGCTTGAAAAGAGCGAAATCGAGTCTCCTGCCAGTAGCGAAGTGGAAATCTCCGGCGGAGATGACGGTGGTCCGAGAGCTGAGGATGCCCGGGACGAGCCGCGCTCCGGCGACTGGATGGAAAGCCAGCTGGAGACAGGCGCAGAAGGCATCGCCAGCCGGATGGATACGGACCTCGGCAATGTGTTTCCGGATGAGCCCGGCGTTTCGGCAGGACCGGACCCGGCAGCCCTGAAAGGGTCGGACACATTCTCCAGTGGTTCGGGCGGGGCAAGCGAGGATTACAATCTCGAAGCCTTTGTGGCCGGAGAAACGTCCCTTTCCCAGATGCTGGAAGACCAGATGCATCTGGTCCTGTCTGATCCGGCGGACAAGCTCGTCGCGCTTCATCTGATCAATTCCCTCGATGAGAACGGCTATCTCTATGTCGATCTGGAGGACGTGGCCGAACAGCTCGGAACCGAGCTGGAGCGGGTGGAAACTGTTCTGGCCGTGTTGCAGACGTTCGAGCCCTCCGGTGTGTTTGCCCGAAGCCTGTCTGAATGCCTGAAGCTTCAGTTGCTTGAGCGGAACCGGTTTGATCCGGCGATGGAGATTCTGCTTCAGAACATCGAGTTGCTCGCCCGGCACGATTATTCCGCCTTGCGCAAGCTCTGCGGTGTCGATGATGAAGACCTGTCGGACATGATCGCCGAGATCAAGGCGCTGGACCCGAAGCCCGGCAGCGGCTTTGGTGGCGCCCTGGTTCAAACGCTGGTGCCCGATGTCCTTGTGCGCCGGGCTGCGGATGGATCCTGGACGGTGGAACTCAACAGCGACACTCTGCCAAAGGTTCTGGTCAACCAGACCTACTATGCCACGGTGACGAAAACGGCCCGCAATGCGTCGGAAAAGGAATATCTGACGGATTGTCTGCAGACCGCGAACTGGCTGGTCAAAAGCCTTGATCAGCGGGCGCGGACGATCCTGAAGGTCTCGACTGAAATTGTCCGGCAGCAGGATGGCTTCCTGACCTATGGCATCGAACACCTGCGCCCGTTGAACCTGAAGACCATCGCGGAAGCGATCGGGATGCATGAATCCACCATCAGTCGGGTGACCTCGAACAAGTTCATGGCGACCCAGCGCGGCATCTTCGAGCTGAAATATTTCTTCTCCTCTGCGATCTCCGCAACGGAGGGAAATGACGCCCATTCGGCAGAATCCGTCCGTCATAAATTACGTCAGCTTATTGATGCTGAGTCCCCGGACGACATTCTTTCGGATGACACGCTTGTGAAGATCCTCAAGGATGAAGGCGTGGATATTGCCCGGCGTACTGTGGCGAAATATCGCGAGGCCATGAAGATCCCGTCTTCCGTGCAGCGCCGCCGCGAAAAACGCGCCCGTAGATAAGTCGCTGTTCCAGTATAGAAATTTCTAGTCTTTCACTGGCTTTTCTGTTGCTGGAAGCCATTCGGCGTATCTCTTTGGGCAGATGCCTCCGTCGCTCGCAAGACCTGCGGATTGACACCCGGCAGTCAGGTGCGTATACGGGCCGCCTCATGGGCCTTCGTGAAGGGGATGGCGCTCGGGCGCTGAGTGGTCCATATCTATAGGTATGGAATGCATCGCATTTCATACGCCAGCCTCTCGCGCTGGCGACCTTTGGTCCAATTAGAAAAGAGGTCCCCATGACACTGCGGATTTCGGGAAAAAACGTCGACGTTGGAGATGCCCTGCGTACCCACGTCACTGACCGGATTGAGGATGCGCTGTCCAAGTACTTTGCGGGTGGCTACACCGGCCATGTGACGCTCAGTCGCGAAGGCACGGGCTTCAAATCGGAATGTTCCTTGCATCTCGATACGGGGATTGTGTTGCAGGTATCGGCTCAGGACCAGGAGCCGCGCCTCAGTTTCGATCTCGCCGCGGACAAGATTGAGAAGCGGCTGCGCCGTTACAAGCGCAAGCTCAAGGATCACCACGGTCCGTCTTCAGCATCGGCGCGTGAAGCGTTCGAGGCAGCCTCTTATGTTCTCGCCTCCACCGAGGATGAGGAAGAGCTGCCGGCTGATTTCAACCCGCTGGTGATCGCGGAAACATCGGCCAAGGTGAGAACCCTGACCGTCGGCATGGCCGTGATGGAACTTGACCTGACCGAAGCACCGGTCGTCCTGTTCAAGAACGCGGCGAACGGCGGTGTGAATGTGGTTTATCGCCGGTCTGACGGTAACATCGGCTGGATTGATCCGGCCCTTGTCGCTCAGCAGGCTGCCGAGTAAACGGATGGAATTGCCGCGCCGGTCGATCAGACCGGCGCGGACGGACTTGTTAGGCGGAAAAATGGATCTGAGTGATCTTCTAACGAAAGACGCAGTCATTGCCTGTATGAAGGCAAAGAGCAAGAAGCAGGTGATCCAGGATATGTCCGCCAAGGCTGCGGAACTGACGGGACTTTCCGAACGGGAAATCTTCGACACCCTGCTTCAGCGCGAAAGGCTTGGATCCACGGGTGTCGGGCATGGAATCGCGATCCCTCATGGCAAGCTGACCCGGCTTGACCGTCTTGTGGGGCTGTTTGCGCGTCTCGACAAGCCGATCGATTTTGATGCGCTTGATGATCAGCCGGTTGATCTCGTGTTTCTTCTGCTTGCCCCTGAAGGTGCAGGCGCCGATCATCTGAAGGCCTTGGCTCGTATTGCCCGCCAGCTTCGCGACGCAAAGGTCGCTGGAGGCCTGCGCGGCACTGCGGATGCCGAGACGATCTACGGACTTCTGACCCAGCCGGTTGCGTCTTCGAACGCTGCTTGATCCTTCAGATCTGTATAGTTTTCTTTCGAACCCGGTCTCGCGAGAGGCCGGGTTTTCTTTTTCCTCAATATGAATAGATCTGATTACCCGAAATTTGGTGGGGGCTTCTGCGTGTCCTGGCTTCTATTAATTTTTATGGGCTGTTTTCAACATTAAATTTTTCTAACTATTTCCATATTCAAGATAGTGGCACTCTCAATATTATGGATAATTAACCAAGCCCCTTAAGCTGGATTTATCCATTTCTGTATAGTTAGTTCTCTCTAGGGACGTTCGGCCATGGCGCTATATGCCTGACCCGGCCAGAGAAGGGATTGCCAAATGAACGATATTATTCGCGAATTGTTGTCCAAGCACGGCGGCTTGCCGGTTGCCGTCGATCAGATCGCCGATACGGCTGACCTGTATGATGCGGGCCTCTCGTCTTTTGCTTCCGTGCAGCTGATGCTCGCCCTTGAGGACGAGTTCGATATCGAGTTTCCGGAGGCCTATCTGAACCGCAAGACGTTCTCCTCCATCGCAGCCATCGCCGAGGCGCTTGCCGATATCACCAAAGACCGTCAGGTGGCCTGATATGAACGCTTCAGCCCAGGTTGCTGCGCTGGACCTCGCGGAGCGCGCTAGTCGTGCGGCGAAGGTCGCAGCCGAATTCGCTGATCGTGTCGATGCCGAAGGCCGTTTTCCCGTCGAGGGAATGAATGCGATCAAGGCTGAGCGGCTGATGGGAGTCATGATCCGTCCGGAGCTTGGCGGCGAGGCCGCGACCGTGACCCACATCGCGGATGTCTGCGCCATTCTTGGCCAGTCTTGCGCCGCAACGGCAATGACCTATGCGATGCATCAGATCCAGATTGCCAGCTTGGCGGATTACGCCGTTGGCAGCGCCTGGCATGAGGCCTTCCTGAAGCGGATCTGCGATGAACAGCTTCTTGTCGCCTCGGCGACAAGTGAGGCGGGCATCGGCGGAAACCTGCGCAACTCTCTCTGTGCGATCGAAGTGGAGGGAGCTACTGCCCGCCTGACCAAGGACGCCACCGTCATTTCCTATGGTGCGGCCGCGGATGCGATCATGGTCACTTCCCGCCGGAATGCGGAAGCAGCGCACTCAGATCAGGTCGCGACCCTTTTCCTGAAAGAGCAGTATACGCTCGAGCAGACGTCTGTCTGGGACACGCTCGGCATGCGCGGAACCTGCTCTGATGGATATATTTTCCGGGGCGAATGCCCCGCAGAACAGATCCTGCCGCGTCCGTTTGCGGAAATCGCCGCTCAGTCCATGCTGGCAGTTTCCCACCTGCTTTGGGGGGCGCTGTGGTACGGCATTGCTGCGGATGCCGTGGCAAAATCGCAGGCGTTTGTCCGGGCTGCTGCCCGCAAATCGCCGGGGCAGGTTCCTCCCGGAGCCCTGCGTCTCGCGGAAGCGTCCAATCTGCTGCAGCAGGTCAAGGCCAATGTCGTGGCGGGCCTGAAGCAGTTCGAAGCGGCCAAGGGTGACGGTGATGCCCTCAACGCCATGAGTTTCTCCGTGGCGATGAACAACATCAAGGTCGGCACGTCTCAGATGATCCTGGTGATCATCAATCATTGCATGCTGATCTGCGGCATTGCCGCCTACAAGAACGGCACGCCCTACAGCCTCGGACGGCATCTGCGCGATGCGCATTCTGCCCAGCTGATGATTTCGAACGACCGTATTCTCGGCAACACGTCGACGATGCTTCTGGTCAACAAGCAAGACACAAGCCTTTTGGGGTGAATAATGAGCGCACCCGCGACTTTTCTCGACAAGTTATTTGATCAGGGTCTTCTATATGACAGCGGCGTTGACGGTCTTTATGGCCGCAGCGCAGTGTTCGAAGATGTTATTTCCCGCTTCGAACAGCTGGCATTGAACCTTGGCAAGGATGAAATTTCTGAAGCCATGGTCTTCCCGCCCGGCATGCCGGTGCCGGATTTCAAGACCAGCGGATATATGAAGAACTTTCCGCAGCTTGCAGGGACGGTCCATTCCTTCTGTGGCAATGATCATGACCACATGGGTCTGATCCAGTGCATGGCAGCGGGCGAAGACTGGACGGCGAACCAGAAGATCACCGACATCGCCCTGACCCCTGCGGCTTGCTATCCGCTGTATCCGATCCTGGCACGGCGCGGCAAACTGCCGGAAGAAGGGGCTTATGTTGCCTTGCAGTCCTACTGCTTCCGTCATGAGCCCTCCAAGGAGCCGACGCGGATGCAGATGTTCCGCCAGCGCGAATATGTGCGTGTTGGGACACAGGAGCAGACGATTGCGTTCCGGGAAACCTGGAAGCAACGCGGCGTCGAGATCATGGAACTGCTGCAGCTTCCCCATGAAGTGGACGTGGCCAACGATCCCTTTTTCGGCCGCGCGGGCCGCATGATGGGCGTCAGCCAGCGCGAGCAGGAACTGAAGTTCGAGATGCTCGTGCCGGTGAATGACGGTGCAGGCCCGACCGCTTGCATGAGCTTCAACTATCATATGGATAATTTCGGCAAGGCCTGGGGCATTACCCTGGCTGACGGAACGCCGGCGCACACTGCCTGTGTGGGCTTTGGTCTGGAGCGTCTCGCACTTGCCCTGTTCCGCCATCACGGGCTCGACACGGCTCAGTGGCCGGAAGGCGTCCGCAAGGCACTCTGGGGCTAAGGCAGAAAGAGGCGATCATGGCTGAGCGCATATTTCCGGGCCTCGACCCGGCCGGCTACAAGCGTCATCCGCTGCACTCGGCGGAGCGGGACTGGCCGGAGACGAATTGCTATCTGGATGTCTGGATCGAGGTGCTGCCCTCGCTTGGCCTGCCACCTGAAGCTTGCCTCGCCTATTCCGTGACCCAGGATTTCGAGGGCGACCAGTTCACCTTCTTCAAGGTCCCCCTTGAGGATCTGGAAGCGCTCTATGGTCTGCGGGTCACGGAACTTGCCATCTATGACCGGGTGGAAAACCATGTGGCGGCCCAGATCGAACGGGGCCGGTTAAGCCTGGTGGAAGTCGACAGTTTCTACCTGCCGGACACGCAGGGCGTCGGCTATCACAATGCTCACGGCAAGACGACCGTTGCGGTCAACCGGCTGGATATCGAAGGCCGCTCCATGGACTATTTCCATGGGCTTGGCCTTCATCATCTGGAAGGCGAAGATTTCGATGGGGTGTTTCAGAGGGGCGACAAGGCACAGCCACTGCCGTTCCTGCCCTATACGGAATTCGTGAAATTCCCGGACAAAGCGCCTGCTCAGGACGTTATCGTGGAACGGGCTCTGGCCCTGCTGGCCTCGCATCTTTCCAAGCGCCCGGCGCGCAATCCGATTGCGGCTTTCTCCGTAGTCTTTCCGAAGCAGGTTGCCGAGATCTCCGAGCGTCCTTTCGAGTTTTTCCATCTCTATGCTTTCAACACATTGAGGCAGCTCGGAGCGAATTTCGAACTCTTCAGTGCGCATCTTGACTGGCTTGGACGCAATGGTGTCACCGGTCTTGAAGATGCGGCCGGAAAAGCCCGCCTGATCTCCTCGACCTGTAAAACGGTCCAGTTCCAGCTTGCCCGTGCCGTCATGCGCAAGTCCTTTGACAAGCTGGTGCCGGCGCTTGCTCCGGCGGTCAGTGCATGGGACGATCTGATGGCAGATCTCGATGCGCATATGGTGGCGCAAGGGCTCCGCGCCGCCTGATCTATTTCCCTCAGTCCGAGCGGATCAACATGCCGAATTCCTTTCCCGCCCTGCGTCCGTCATCCGGGCAGCCCGTCACCTGCTTTGAACTGGCGGTGACGCCGGCGGGAGCGGTGGCTTCCCCACAGACTTTGAGCGAAGTCGAAGACTGGGTTCCAGCCAAGGCGCCGGGAACGGCTGCGGCTGCCCTGGCAGCTGCCGGCCGCTATGACCCGCTTGATCCCGAAAGCCTGCATGACAAGGACATCTGGTACCGGGCTGCTCTCGGCAGCTTCGGCGAGGGGGACAGAACGCTCTCGCTGGATGGTCTGGCAACCATTGCGGAAGTCTATCTGGACGGGGCGTTGATCCTCCAGTCCGGGAGCATGTTCGAAGGTCATGAGCTGCCGGTCCATCTGAAGGCTCAATCCCGCCTTGATATCTGTTTCCGGGCCCTTGCTCCTCATCTGGAAGCCAAGGGGCCACGTGCCCGCTGGCGGCCCCAGCTGGCGACGTCTCAGGGTCTTCGTCTCGTCCGCACCACTCTTCTCGGCCATATGCCGGGGTGGTGCCCGGAGATCCATGCGGTTGGCCCTTGGCGGGAAATTGCCCTGCATGAGACCGGTCAACCCACGCTATCCGGGCTTGAACTGCTGACCAATCTGGGGCGGGACGGAAAGGGATATCTCACGTTCTCCGGTCAGCTCGAGGGCTGGCAAGGTGACGTCCATCTCGTTTGTGCGGGGTACAGGCTGGTCCTCGAGCAGGTTGAGCCGGGCCGTTGGGTAGGAACGCTTGAAATACCCGACGTTCAGCCCTGGATGCCGCATACCCATGGAGAGCCTCATCTTCATGACGTTCATCTGGAACTGGGGGCAATGTCTATCGACCTCGGACGTACCGGCTTCCGGCGGATCGAGGTTGAAACCGGTGCGGATGGCCGGGGGTTCGGCCTGACTGTCAATGATGTGCCGGTGTTTTGCCGCGGAGCCGTATGGACCAATGCCGACCTGCTTGGCCTTTCCGGAGACAAGCAAACCTATCGGCCGCTGCTGGAAAAGGCCGGTCTTGCCGGCATGAACATGCTGCGCATCGGCGGCACGATGGTCTACGAAACGCGCGCTTTCTTCGAGCTGTGCGATGAACTCGGGATCCTCGTCTGGCAGGATCTCCAGTTCGCGAATTACGATTATCCGGTTCAGGATGAGGCATTTGCGGTGCTGGTGAAGGAAGAGGTTCGCCAGCAGCTCACCCGTTTGCAGGGCTCTCCGTCGCTGGCTGTTCTGTGCGGCGGAAGTGAGATCTATCAGCAGGGCGCGATGATGGGCCTGCCCGAAAGCCGCTGGAAGGGTCCGCTTTGCGAGGAGATTCTGCGCGCTGCTGCAGGAGCCTATCGTGCGGATGTGCCTTACGTTGCCAATTCGCCTTGCGGCGGTGCATTGCCCTTTTCCCCGAATGAAGGGGTTGCCCACTACTACGGCGTTGGCGCCTATCTGCGTCCCCTGGAAGATGCCCGGCGTGCGGACGTCCGTTTCGCCGCTGAGTGCCTGGCCTTTTCCAATATTCCGGAAGCCCGGACGCTGGAGCAGCATCTTCCCGTCAATCCGGGGCATGATCCGCGCTGGAAAGCGCGCATTCCAAGAGACAGAGGGGCTGGCTGGGACTTCGAGGATGTGCGCGATCATTATCTGAAGTCCCTCTACGGGATCGATCCGCTCGCGCTGCGATACGGAGACCCGGACCGGTATCTGGATCTGTCGAGAGCCGTGACAGTAGACATTCTGGAACAGACATTTGCTGAATGGCGGCGGGCGCAGTCCACTTGCCGGGGGGCGCTGGTCTGGACGTTTCAGGACCTTCTTCCCGGTGCAGGCTGGGGGCTGATCGATGCCCTGGGGCGTCCGAAGCCGGTCTGGCATGCGCTGCGGCGCGCCTTTCAGCCTTTGAATGTCACCCTCAGCGACGAGGGCACCAACGGGCTTCTTGCGCATATCCACAATGAGACACCCGTTGCGCGGCAATTGGCTTTGTCCGTGACCTGTCTGCGCGATGGAATGACGCCGGTGGTTTCCGGAAAAAGGTTATTTGAGCTCGCCCCGCACTCCAGTCAGGACGTGGCGGTGACGGATCTTTTCGGAGCCTTTTTCGACACGACTTATGCCTTCCGTTTCGGGCCGCCTGCCCACGATGTCACTGTGGCGCGGCTTGTCGATGAGGGGACGGGTGAAGTCCTGTCGGAAGCCTTCCATTTCCCGCAAGGCTTCGATCCGGCACGTCTGCCACTGGACCTTCAGGCGGATCTGGCACAGGGCGAAGAAGCAGATTGGCTGCTGACCCTGACTGCAAACCGGACTGCCCGTTTTGTGCATCTGGACGTGGACGGGTTCCTGCCTTCGGACAACTGGTTCCATATTGCACCGGGTGCAGCGAAACGCATTCGCCTTGTTGCCGAAGTGGAGAGCGATGGGACGCCCGCCGGAACCCTCCGTGCGGTCTCGTCAAACAGCCAGATCAGTCTCCGGGGGTAGAGGCCCTTCGGGAAGGGACCTCAGGCCGTATTGCGCTTTCTTGAGACGAGAATGGCGGCCCAGGTCAGCAAGGTCAGTGCAGACTGCACGGCGAAGCGGAAGAGGGCCGCGCCGACAAGGCCACCCATGACCGCTCCGAACCAGACAACGGGGACAAGCGCCAGGCTGGTGAAAATCAGCAGCGCCATGCGGACCTTCTGGTGCCCGATTGCGCGCAGGAGGTCTGCGCCAATGCCGGAGAGGCCCATCAGCAGCGGATAGAACGCCAGGCACTTGATGACGCTCGGTGTGTCGGCAAAGTCCTCGCCGAGAACCAGCGGAATATAATCCGCAATCACAAACAGTCCGATCGCGACCGGCAGGGCGAGGCCAACCGCCACAGGCAGCAGCTTCAGCGCAAAGCTGTAGCTGTTTTCCTTGCCAACCTCGGCATGGCGGAAATGGCGCGTGTAGGTGGCATAAAGAAACGCGCGCACCGGAGCCGAGGCCGCGTCAATGATGCGAAAGCCTGCTGCATATTGACCGCCTGCGTGGGCGTCGATCGCATGCACAACGACCGGCTTGTCGAGATCCTTCATGCTGCCGATGGCGAGAAATTCGACGCAGTAAAGGCTGCTGAGCCTCAGGTCTTCCCGGACAATCGTCATGACCGGTCGCCCAAGGTCCCGAATGACCAGGGCGATGGCGACGACTGCGGAGAGCATGCCCGATGCAAAATACCACCAGGTCCAGTCGGACACAGTCAGCTTGCTGTGCAGGCTGGTGGCCGCGACCAGGAAAACGAGCTTGGAGATCGCCATGAAGGCGTTGATGAAGAGCTGCTTGTTGGCCTTGTCGAAGGCCATATAGGCCTGTGCAGCCAAAACCACGAGCCGGGTGAAGATCAGATCGGTCAGAGAGATGACGGACAGATGCACAAGGCTGATCGTGTCGCCGACCAGATAGTGCAGAAAGACGATCATCGGGATGGCGACCAGTGGCAAGGTTAGAGCCATCATGATCAGGGCATGGCCGAAATAGCGCGGAAACGCTTTAGGATCGACAGCGACGCGCTGGACGAGAAGATACTCGCTGCCCAGGCCAATGATGAATGCGGCAATGATCGACGTACTCGTGATGCTGATGAAGACGCCGTAGCCTTCCGCACCAAGGGTTCGGGAAATCAGCATGAAGAAGGCAAGCTGAATGACCAGCTGAAGCCCGAAGTTCACCGTGTAGGACAAGGTATTGCGAACCAGGCTGGATTTTCGGGCCTGTCCAATAAGATTTTTCACCTTGGACATGGGGCTCCCGGGTGTGTTGGTTTGCATACAGTCGTCCGCTTGGTCCGGCTGGAAATGAAAGTGGCCAGTTGGGAATGTCAGAACAATTGGCTTGATTTAGCACAAGGGTCTTCCGCCGGGGTTAATTTCACCGAATATCCTGCCCTTGGCATTGCTCATCATCCGTTGAACATTTCGTGCCAGAGTGCCGGGAATTAAAACCAAGCCTTTTTCAGGATCCCGGCATGCTGACCAAAAATCTAGCGATCACCTTCCACGGCATTGGTGAGCCGGTGGTTCACTTGAGCGAGGGGGAGGGACGATACTTTGTTTCAGCGGACATCTACCGCCGGACGATTGCAGTGCTGGACAAGATGGAAAAGCAGTCGGGTTGCCGGGTTGTCGTGACCTTCGATGATGGCAACCTGTCAGATTTCAAAGTGGGCTTTCCGGCATTGCTCGATGCAGGCCGTACCGGTGAGTTCTTCTTGCTCGCTGGGCGTATTGGCCAGCAGGGGTATTTGAGCGGAGAACAGATCCGCGAGATGGCTGCAGTTGGCATGAAGATCGGCAGTCATGGCTGGAACCATGTCAACTGGACCAAGCTTGATGAGGCTGGCCGGCAGCGGGAGTTCTATGACGCGCGCCGGAGGATCGAGGATGAGGCGGGTGTTCCGGTCAAGACCGCGGCCATTCCGTTTGGGGCGTTCGATCCGCTTGTCCTGTCGAGCCTGAAGGCTGCTGGCTATTCCCAGGTTTCAACCAGTACATCCGGAATGGGGTATCAGAACGCCTGGTTCCGTCCGCGCTGGTCGGTGCAGGAGACCTTTTCGCCGGAACGGGATCTGCCGCCGCGCATGTCCTTCGGTCAGATCCTAAGAGGCACTGCCTACGCACAGCTTCGCCGGCTGCGCTACCGGATCTAGGTCTGAATCCTAGGGACGCGGTGCGTAGAGCTGCGCGAGCGGCAGGTTCAGAACGGAGCGGATCTTGCCGAAGTTCAGCGCAAGCTTCTGCTGCATGCGGAAGGACCGTGCCCGGTCAAATGGCCGGAAAACCGCGGCGAGGACAAAGGCGGCTGCGCATTTGATCAAGGCATCCCCGCCAAAAAGCAGCCGCCATTGCAGGCCGGGATTGTCGGCCTTGCGGGAGTTGGCAAAGGACTGGCCCGAGCGGACACCGCGGCGGAAAATGTAGCGGGGGTTAAGCCGCTCATCTGGTACATGCTCCCGGGCAATGGCATCGTCTGTTGCTATGATGACGGCACCGCAAGTGGCCGCCTTGGCGAAGAAGGCCGTGTCTTCGCCACCAGAGCGGCCGAGCGCCGGATCAAAGCGCAGGTCGTACTGGCGAAAGAACCGCATGTCGGCGAGGGTATTTCCCCCTCGGCCGGTCAGCAGGCGCTTGCCCCTGTGGCCCCAGTCGGCATAAAGCGGGTTTGCCTTCACCAGCCAGCCCGGCGCGTGATCCGGATAGACAGGATGCACAGGGCCAATCACCACATCGGCGGCAAATTCCTGCTGGCAGGCAAAGAGCTTTTCCAGCCAGTCTGGCTCGACCCATTCATCGTCATCGACGAAGACAATCCATTCGCCGGTCGTTTCGTCGAGCAGGGCATTGCGGGCGATCGAGATGTTGCCGGAGGCAACTGAAAGGCACGTTACATCAAGGCCGGGAAGACGCAGCCCAGCAACCAGCCGGGTCGCTGCAGCATCCTGGGAGTCATCAGCAATCAGCACGGACAAAATCTTGCCCGGAACCTGGTTGATATTGGCCAGAGAACGCAGAGTTTCCGCCAGACACGGCCTGCCGATGCTGGCGATTGCAATCGTGACACGCTCCAAAACGCTAATGCTCCAAACAGCTGCCGGATGCCGGCACTATGAGCCCTCACCTTTGAAACAAGTTTAAAGGAAGCGCAGGATTTTTGAGATTGCTTGTTTCATCGAGTTGAAAACAGCGCTATCCACATTCAAGGAACCTGTTCGGTGGCACTCTCCTGCCGTCGGGGTTTCCTCGACTTGTTCCAGGAATTACTTCTTGTCAATAGCTCGCCCCGTCGTTTTTGGTGATCTTGCCGGTATGTACCATGCTGCCGGAGGTTCGACTGCTGTCCTCATGCTCAGTCCATGGGCCTATGAGGAATTGTGCTCGCGAAAGACATACCGGATTCTGGGCGAAAATCTCGCAGAGGCTGGCTATCCCTGTTTGAGATTCGATTTTCCCGGTACCTGCCATTCAGCTCTTGCCAGTGATGCCATCCGGGACGTTTCAGCCTGGCAGAAGGCATCGGAAGCTGCGCTCGATGAACTGATCAAGCTGTCTTCTGCCAAGCGGATTATCCTGATCGGTCAGGGCCTGGGCGGTCTCTTTGCCGGTGAACTGGCCAGAAGCCGCAAGGTCGACGGCGTTATCTATCTGGGGGCCGTGTCACAGGGGCGTGCCCACTTGCGGGAAATCTCCGCCTGGACAGCCATGACGCAGCCAACTTTCCTGGTCCGGCCCTCCGATGGGCCGGAAGGCGGGCTGATGGCGGGCGGCTTCGTGCTTTCGGCGGAGACCCTTTCGGAGATCAAGGGGCTCAACCTCCTGAAAAATGAAGCTCCAAAGGTGGACCGAAGTCTCGTTGTCGGACGCCCGGGCAATCCTGCCGATGTGAAATTGGCAGAGCATCTTGCTGCCGGTGGAGGTCAGGTCGATCTCAGCGCCTTCGAGGGGTATGTCGACTACATTTCCAATCCGACGCTGTCCCGGCTACCGGAAGGGCCTATCCGGGCCGTTGTATCTTGGGTCGAGGCACATTTTCCGCTGAATGAGCCTACCAGGACGGATGCGCCTGGCCCGCATCTTTCTGCTGTCCTCGAGGGGCAGGGGTTCCGTGAAACCCAGGTCAGGTTCGGGCCTGATGACATGTTTTTCGGGGTTCTGACAGAACCCGCCTCCGGAACGGCTCCGACTGCCGTCCTGATGCTCAATGCGGGCTATGACCATTCCAGCGGATGGGGACGCTACACAGTTGATCTGGCGCGTGAGATGGCCGGGAATGGCTTTGCGATGCTGCGCATGGATCTGGCAGGTATCGGCGAGACCCCTTATTGGCCCGGGCAGGGCGAGCAGGTTCTCTATTCGCCCCGTCAGAATGAGGATGTCCGCAATGCAGTGGACTGGCTGAAGCAGAACCTGCCCGGGACGAGAGTTCTCATCTCGGGACGATGCAGCGGCGCCTATCAGGCCTTCGTGTCAGCGGATCTGGATGAGCGCATCGAAGGGGCGTTTCTGATCAATTCCCGCAAGCTTGTCTGGGACCCTCATGAAGATGTCGATCAGGCCATCCGGGAACCCATTCAGACACTTGATACCTATCGCAGCAAGATGACCGATCCCAGGCAATTCAAGCGATTGCTGTCTGGAGAACTGGCATTGTCGACGGCGATCCGGAAGGTCACTACCGCAATCAAGAAAGCGGCAGACAGAAGGCTTGCGCCCGTTCTTGGGGGCTTGTCACGTCACCATCGATTGGGAAGCCAGGTTACGAACAGGCTGAAGTCGCTGGAGAAGCGCAATGTGCCGGTGGCGCTGGTTTACAGCGAGGGGGACCGGGGACTGCTTGAGATCTCCGACTGGTTTGGGTCGGATGCATCCGGTCTGGCTGCCTATCCGAACGTGACTTTTTCAAGAGTTCCCGATGCCGATCACAATCTCAGCCCGCTTGCTGCACGTGAGGTCATCACGGCTCAGCTTCTGAGTTTTGTGAAAGGCTTTGGCCTTCGTTGACCGGGATGACCTAGTCTCCGGTTTGCAGGACTGCGTGAGGCCGGTCGCCTGCAAGCTTTCCAAGCGTTTCAGTTAGTTCCTGTGTGGCCAGGGCTTCACGGTTGTCCTTGGCGAGCGAGATCAGGATCAGGTCTGAAACGGCGACCAGCGGTGCGTCGCTGGTCAGGTCCCGCAGCAATGGGCCATCGATCACTGTCAGATCGTGGTCTCTTGCAATTTCAGCCAGCTCCCGGGTCGCTTGCCCGCTCAACTCGAACGGCTTGTGACGCGGCTGCCCAGCGATCAGCGACACGAAGGACAGGCCAAGTTCCTTGTCTTCCCGAACGCGGTTTGCAAGCGGCTGCAGACGCCGGGAGACGCCTGCGTCGAGACCGCGCGTGAGGTCTCTTTGCAAGGGGTCTGCATCGACCAGAAGAACCTTCAGGCCGCGGCAGGCTCCGGCAACTGCGATGGCGAAAGCAGACAAGGTCTGTCCCTGGCCTGTTACCGGTGCGGTGAGAAGAGCAACGCGCGCGTCGGATTCTTCTGCCAGCTGGTCGATCCGCTCGTGAACAGCCTCGATCGCTTCGCCAAACTCCGCATCCTTGCCGGTCGCCTGGTCCGCATAGAATAGGTCGAGCGCGTGGCGGATGGCTTCCACCTCCTCGCCCAGACGGCCAACACTGTTATGGCTGATACCGGTTTCTGTCAGGCGGGGAATGCTGCTGAGTGTGGTCAGATTTGGAATACCGGGCTTGATGCGCCGGGAGGCACGCGGAAGGCTTGGCTTGACCGGATCGCTTGCGATCTGGGCAGGGGCTTCCGCTTCTGCCGAGACTGACAGGGGGGGAGGTGCGGCTTGCTGGACGGTCAGCGCCTGTTCCTCTGGTGTTTCCTCGATCTCCGAAAACAGCCGTTGTTTCAGAAGTCTGAAGGCCGTTCCTGCGATGACCAGGCAAGCCCCTACGAGGGTGCCAAGAATGGCAGCGAGCGCAACGATCAGCGTTTTCTTTGGCCAGGACGGGCTTTCGGGTGTGACCGCCGGAGAAATGATCCGTGCGTCCGGGATGACCACCTGATCGAGTTCTGAAATCTGCTTTGCCCGCGCCAGCGCCGTCTCATAGAGCGTGCGTGTTGCCGCGGCCTCAGTTTCCAGCTCCCGCAAGCGAATCCGTGCTGCGTCATCTGCATTGGTCAGAGTCCGGGTCGTATCAAGCTGCTGCTGCAGATTGGTGACACGGTCCTGAGCGACCTTGAGCTCGATCTTGGCTGATTCCCCAATTCGAGCGACTTCGTCTCGGATCAGCTGCTGGATCTGCGCAAGCTGGGACCGTGCGCGCACCAGGTTCGGGTGCGACGGCAGAAGATCCGCGGACAAGTTGGCGGCGGTGCGGGCTGCGTCTGAATATTGTTCGCGAAGCCGCGAGATTGTCGTCGAGTTGATGGCGTCGCTGATGGACTCGGCGTCGACGCCCTGACGCAGGAGCCTTTGAATTTCTGCATTCTTGGCCTGGGCGGCTGCAAGGGCAGCTCGAGCTTCGATGAGGCTCGTGTTGACGCCTGAAAGATCCTGCTGAGTGACAAGCCCGCCTTCACCAACGACCTGGAGATTGTTCTGCGCCCGGAACTCTTGGACCTTGTCTTCGGCAAGTCTCAGGCGCTCGCGCAATCCGATAAGCCGGTCATCAATCTGGGAGCTCACCTGGCTTGAGGCATTCTCGAGTTGCCGGCGCTGGTCGCTCAGATAACTTTCCGCAATGGCCCGGGATAGCCTTGCGGCTTTGGCGGGGTCCTTGGAATCGACCGAGATGGTGATGATGAAGGTCTGGCCATCGCGTTTGACGGTAGTTGCCTCCGCGAGGGCCTTCAACGTCTTGTCCTCGGCCAGTTGAACACCGCTGTCCGTGTCTTTTGCTGCACCAGGCTTGATAGCGTTCAGGATCAATCCGACCAGTCCGGAAGTGCCGCCCGTTCCGAACTCCGGGTCATTGACGAGATCCTCGGATCGGATCACGGGACGCAGGATGGTTGCAGACCGAATGACAGCGACCTGGCTATCGATTGCCAGGCTATCGACCAGCGGATTTCGAGACTGCTGCTGTGTGTCAAATGGCTGCTGGACCGTGGGGTCGATCAAGACGGCAGTGGTCGCAGTGAAGACCGGTGTCAGCATCAGGGAAATACCGACGCTGGCGATCACAAACAGCAGCGCTACCAGCAGCACGAACTTCAGCCGCGCCCGCAGAATGCTGAAAAGCTCAAGGGCATCTAGCAGGTTCTGGTTCCCCTTCCGGGGCGTAGCTGAAGAAGTCTCCACGAGCGCAGGCCTTGAAATGTGTAGGTGTGTCAAAGACCTAGTGTTAGCCATTTTATGGTTAGGGAACTGCTAACGCTATGGCTTAAAATCGGTCACTTTTGGCATTCCTGCCCTGGGCCTCCTTCTCGGAGGGCAAGAGTGGAAGCAAGGCCGCGAAAATGAAAAGCATCCAGATTTGCGAAAAGCTCCGGAACCAGCTGCTCTCGAGCAGATTGTGGCAGACGACGAACAGGATCAGCATCAGGCAAAAGCGTGTGGTCTGACGGTCTGTCTGCACCAGTTGGGTCGCTGAGCGAAAGGCGAAAAGGATAAGGCAGATTAGGATGGTGAAGCCTATGACACCGGTCTCGACCAGTACGTCCAGATACCCGTTGTGAGCCTGCAAAAGCAGGGACACAAAACTAGGCGCTTCGCGGAAGACGATGGAGTCAACGCCAGCTCCCCAGAAGGACGAATAGCCTTGCCCGCCAAGCCAGGACCGGGAAATGACGTCCAGCACAAAGTTCCAGATTACGGTTCTGCCAGTGAACGTCGTGTCGTGGAACAGGATCATCGACAGGTCGTCTAATCCGAAGCCGGTGAGGGCGGACAGGAAGGCTGCGGAGACGATCCCGGTCGATGCGAGTAGCAGGAAGAGCACGAAGGCGTTGATGCGCAAATGATAGGCCAGGCCGACGAAAACATAGACCATGATTGGAATCAGGACGGCCAGACCAAGCGAGGTTTTTGACTGGCTGATCACGAGAAGCCCGAACGCGACAACTGTGGTCCCCAGGAGAATGAAACGCGTCATCCCGGTCTTGACCGACATTCCATAGATCGTGACCAGGATGGCAAAGGCCATCACGGCGCCAAGTCCATTCTTTTGCGGATAGATGCCAGCGTATCCGATCGGTGTTGGCGGAATGAGCACGACCGCAAGACTGTTGATCGCGACTGTCAGCACCACAAGCGCCAGCATGCGGTTCAAGGTCGCCTCCCGGCTGTCCCCCAGTCCTATGGACAGGATGAAGCACAACAGCAAGATGAGCTGCAAGATCAGCCGGCGGAACGCAATCCCGGGAACCGGCGACCAGAAAACCGTGAGCCCCGAAAAGGCGAGATAAGCGAAGATCGCGAGAACGACGGGATGCAGAAGAACGGCAGGCAGACGGTTCAAGCGCTTCAGGGAGGCAAGAAATGCGAGGCCAAAAAGGGCCAGCCAGAACAACTGGTTGAGGACGTTTGACTTTGAAGCTGCAATGTTGATGTCGCCATCCTCCGGCCCTCCGGAAGTCCGCATCATCATGGGTGCAATCAGGATCGCGTAGCCAAACATCAAGGTGGGAAGCCAACTGAGAATTAGCCCTGCCAAGTCCTGTTTGCGGGATGCGCTGGTTTCAATCCCCGCAGATTGTCCCATTGTCAGTCGCTGGTCAGTCACACGCCGGGTTCCTGAATGCGTAAACGCTCAGCCGAAACTGCAGGCAAGAGCTTCTTCATCTTGATAGATTTTGGCCGTTCAGACCAAGAGCTTCGACGACAGGCTTGTCCAAATCGCTGTTGCCATCTCCGGTGAACAGACCAAAGTTGACATGATCATCCCAGATTGCCCAGCCAAATCCGTTTTTTTCTGCCGTTGAGCGGAGATCCCTGTACCAGGACGTCCGGCTTCCATCATCCGGGATATAGGCAGGCAGCCGTGTCGCTCCGAACTCGCCAATGATGATGCGGGAAGGCGCAATGCCGTGTTCTGCGGCCCAATCGGAGATAATTTTGAACCTTGCGTCCATATAGGCTTTGTCAGGCTTCTCGCGATTGTAGAAGTTCCTAATATGTCTGGATGCTTCGTTGAGGGCGCTCTCGGACTGAGGGTGCCCAGCCTTCGCAAGCTCGGCCAGATGCTTCTCGGTCAGCTGTTCCGAACGCTCGATCGAGCCATTGGACCATGGATAGCTCATTCCGGCCATATAGCGTGCGGGCGGAGAGGCCCACAGAAGAGACTGATGGGAAAAGAAGTGAGGCTCGTAATTGTGAATGTCGAACAGGGTCCGGCTGTCGTAGATCCCAGGATCGAGGGTCGACAGCCCGTCGATAGAGGACCAGCAGCCTCCGGTAATGACAACCGGAAGATCCGGGGCGACCTCTCTGACCGCCCGGTACAGACTTTCCTGTGAAACGGTCCAGTCCTCTCCGTCCGTCCTGAAACACATCGGTTGCGGCTCGTTCATCAGTTCGAGCGCAATCTTGTCTGCAGGGAGATCCTTTATCCGGCGTGCAACGTCGCGCAGCAGGGTTCGGTAGGCTTCAAAGGCGGGGCCTTGCGGGTCTTTCAGAATATCGACAGGCTTCCAGTTGGAGGCATAGTTTGCCGGATGCATGTCGACCATGACGGTGAACTTGCTATCCAGCAATCTGAGCACCCAGGCTCTCAGATCATCCAGCAGCAATCTTCGATCTGTATCCGACGCCGCCAGGAACGGACCCGCATCGACCGGCAGGCGGATAAAGTCCAGTCCCAGGTCGCTTAGTTGTTGCAACTCTGCGTCGGAAAAGCGGGACATGCTGCCCTGGAAGGGAGGCCAGAGGTACTGACCGGGATTTGCCGGATCACGATATGAAAATCCCATGATCCGCGCGAGATTTGTTCCACGCTTGAATTCAGGAACTGTCAGCGGTACCTGGGACTGGACAGTTTGAGCTGTTGCGGGATTTGCTCCCTCGAGCAATCCGGAAAACCTCAGACCGGCAACGAGCGCTGCTCCAGACACCACGACAAGTGCCAGAAGTGCGATTTTGCGGCCGAGTTTCCAGTTCATTTGGCTGTTTCCCTCGAGTTGGTCTGACAGCAGAAGCGTTCGATATCTGCCCGGTAGCCTTCGGCGATCGCATCAGGGTTGAAGCGATCATGCAGAAGCTGGCCAGATGCCGCAATTGATTGCCGGTATGCTTCATTCTTCCGGTAAAGCGTTTCAAGTGCCGATGCGATGTCCTGAACGTTTCCGGCCTCGATCCCAACGCCTGCGTCCATGCCATCCAGATAGCCGTCTATCCCGGTATTCTGACTGTAGAGAATTGGAATCCCGGCAAACAGTGCCTCCAGATAAACCATGCCAAAGGTTTCCTGATGGCTCGGCAACGCCAGAGCCAGGTAGTTTGGCAAGTGGGAAAACAGGGTCTTGCCATCCATGCCGCCAAGCAGTTTGACGCTGGCCGCAAGATCCAGTTCGTCGATTTCCTTGATCACCGCGGCAACGGTTTCATCGTCACCGGGACCGATGATGTCGAGGCAGATACCGGGGTTGGTTTCAAGGAAGAGCGCAAAACCCTTCAGCAGATCGTTTAGCCCTTTCCGCTTGCGCAGATTGAGATGCAGAACAGTGGCAAAGCGTCCATTGGCCGGAAGGGAAGGAAGGGCAGCCGATGTATTGCCTACGATGTTCGGCAGCAGGCGTTCTTTTTCCGGCTGCTCCGGAATATGTTCATGAAACGCGGGGCGGAACCAGGCAGAGACATGATAGAGCATGTCGGCATGGGCGGCGATGCGTCTCATCAGCGGGCGGTAGTCGGGTTTGAAGAGCAGCACATTGCGCTCAGACTCACCCCGTACAGACACGAACAGACGAACGTCATCCCCATAGTGTTCGGCGAGCCAAAGGCCTGCGATCCCCTCGAAGGCGAATTTGTGGGCGTGGATCAGATCCGGCTTCCAGCTTTCCGCACTGAGCGTTGATGCAATCTTGCGTGCAACTCTCCGCATGGTACGAGCAAGGCCCAGTCCCATGGGCAGGCCGAAATAGCGGTAGGAATAGACCCGGACCCCATGCCGTTCGCCGCAATCAATGAAGTGGGTCTTCCAGGGCTTACTGGTCCGGTTGAGCGACATGACGATGTGTTCGCCAATTTGGGCGTTACCTTCAGCACCGGCTGCCCGCCGGACCAGGCGTTCAATCGCGGTGGTCGTCCGGTTCCTGTGCGGGTTGGGATAATCCGCGCTGATATGAAGAATGCGGGGGCCGGTCTGATAGTCGGCCGGTTCTCGCATGCTCATTGTCTGGCTTCTCCCTATGGTCGCTGACTGTGCATTCTCGGTTGCTCGCAACGAGCTAGGCCGGAAACTAAATTTCGTCCGCAGAAGGGAGGAACAGTCTCTGAAAGGCTGCACAAACTTGAAAATTGTAACTCTAGCCGTGTTTGTTCACTCAAGATCCACCATTGGCTCTCAAAAAAGGATGAAGGTCTGAAATTTTCCGGACCCTGAAATGATTGATTTGGGAGACGGAAAGCGCTGGCGGTGGCAATCTGGCGTGATCCGGAAGTGAGCATATTGGCAATGGAAGCAGAAACTTTAAGCGTTGGTGCGAGCGAGCCGAGATTTGGGTGGCGGCACAGGGTTACACGTCTCGCCTGGGGCGTGACCTGGGCTTTGCTCGGATCCTGGACACAGCCGTTCCACGGTTGGCGCAGGTTTCTGTTGCGTCTTTTCGGAGCCAAGGTGGGGCAGGGCGTCTACGTTGCTCCCTCTGCCCGGATCTGGTACCCGGGAAATCTGGTTCTGGAGGATTTCGCAGCCATCGCGGATCATGCAGACATTTACTGCATGGCGCAGATTACGATCGGAAAATACGCCGTCATTTCCAAGCGAGCCCATATTTGCACCGGCACGCATGACATCGACGGCGAGTTCTTTCAGTTGATGACGTCTCCGATCGTCATTGGAGACTATGCCTGGATCACCGCCGATGCCTTCGTGGGGCCGGGGGTCATCGTTGGCGAGGGGGCTGTGCTGGGAACGCATGGGGTGACGGTGAAGAACCTGAAACCCTGGACGGTCTATGCAGGAAATCCTGCCCGTGAGATCAAGCCCAGGCAACCGTTCTACAGGTCGGATGTGCCGATGCGCGGGTGGCGGGAGCCTGCAGAGCGCTCAGCTGCGGCGCGGTAACGGTCTGGAGTTTTCTTTATTCAAATCGGGGTCCGGCCAAGTCTTCTGGAGTTCTTTTGACCCTCAATGGGCAGCTATGGGATGACAGTGAACAGCGTGGCGGAAGGTCATTTGAAACAGGACAGCTTTCGATTTGGCTCACTGGATATCTTGCGTCTGGATCAGGATCAGGCCGTTGAGCTGGTGCGCTCTGCCGTAGTGGCTGGGCAGCGCACGGACATTGCCATCTGCAACGCTCATACGCTTCTGACGGCGCTGGAAAAGCCGGACTATGCGGCGACGCTCAAGGCCATGACCTTGCTCAACGATGGCATCGGGATCGAGATTGCCGCGAGAAAGCTGAGCGGCAGCGGGTTTCCGGCAAACCTAAACGGAACGGATTTCGTGCCGCAGCTCTTGAGCCGGATCGGTGTGCCGCTTCGCATCTATCTTCTGGGGGCAAGGCAAGAGCAGGTTGAAAGGGCTGCGGAGCATATCCGCAAGGCTTATCCCTCCCACACGATCGTGGGGTTGCGGAATGGGTATTTCCAGGCGGACGAAACGGACGAGATTTGTGCAGCCGTCGCAGCGACGAAGCCGGATCTGCTTCTGGTTGCCATGGGCAATCCCCGGCAGGAGCAATTCATTGTCGGCAACCGGGACAAGCTCGGCACGACGGTGACAATGGGCGTTGGTGCGCTCTTCGACTTTCTGTCCGGATCGGTCGTGCGGGCACCGGGTTGGGTGCGGGCCATCGGGTGCGAGTGGGTGTTCCGCCTACTGCAGGAGCCGCGCCGTCTGTTCCGCCGCTATGTGATCGGAATTCCGAGGTTTCTCTGGGCCATCCGGCGTCTCAAGCGGTCTCAGCCCGCTCAGGATTGACGCTCAGGCAGCCGGGAAATTGCCTCGACAAGATCCTTTGTAGACGCATACGTGGGCGCTGATGCGAGCGCAGGCCTTTGAACCATGATCACCGGCAGTCCGATCGCGGCGGCTGCTGCGATCTTGGCATGGGACTGCTCGCCGCCACTGTTTTTCGAGACCACATGACTGATGCCATGTTTGCGCAGCAGGGCCGCTTCGGTGTCCATGTCGGCGCTGGGCCGCTCCAGGATCAGATGCCAGCTTTCCGGCAGCGCAGTGGCGGGCGGCTCTATCATCCGGACGACGGCAGCCAGATTGCTTCGATGTGTAAAGCTGCCGATTTCCTTGCGGCCGACGGCAATCAGGGGGCGTGAGCCCTCCGGCAGAAGCTGGGCAGCTTCTTCAAGGGAAGTTGCCGGGATCCAGCGGTCTTCCGGGTTTTGCACCCAGGCGGGACGTTCCAGCCTCAGCACCGGGATCCTAGCCACGCTGGCTGCATTGACTGCATGGGAGCTTATGATCTGCGCGAAGGGGTGCGTTGCGTCCACGAGGCAGGTGAACTGCTCTGTTTTGAGGAATGCGGCCAGACCTTCTGCGCCGCCAAAACCGCCAACACGGACGGGCGCATCGATCTTTGGCAGATCCTGTACGGCTCCGGCAAAGGAAGCCAGCAGATCCACATCCGGCTGACTTCCAGAAAGGACCCGGATCAAGCTGCGGGCTTCCGGAGTTCCGGCCAGGACCAGGATCTTCGGGCGCTCAGCCATCCCAGCCGCTTTCCCCGGTTACGTTCCCGGCGCGGTCGACGATCATGACCTCCAGGGCAATGGGTGCGTCGCGCAGGAGCACCCGGACAGCTTCCCGGGTCTTGAATGCCAGTGGGGTGCTGAGGTCGATTTTCTCTTCAAGGGAAAGGTCCAGCACCTCCTTGGCCGTGTTCGCGGTCAGGCAACGCTCGACAAGCTGGCTGGATGCCCCGGCTTGTTCGAGCAGCTGTGAAAGGAACTGGAAGTCGACCTGGCTTCGGGCGGAGTGCAGATCCAGCGCGCCCTGGGCCAGCTTGGTGAACTTGGCAAAGCCGCCCGCCAGCGTCAGCCGGGGCAGGGGATGGGCCCGAAGATACTTCAAAAGTCCGCCGGCAAAGTCGCCCATATCCAGATAGGCAGCCTCTTCCAGATCATAGCGGGCACGAATTGCGTCTTCTGAAGTGGAGCCGGTGGCACCGGCAACATGGGTGAGACCCGCAGCCCGCGCCACATCGATGCCCCTGTGAATGGACGCAATCCAGGCCGCGCAGGAAAAGGGGCGGACGATGCCGGTGGTGCCCAGGATGGAAAGGCCGCCTACAATGCCCAGACGCCCGTTGAGTGTCTTGAGCGCCAGAGCCTCGCCGTCCTCGATGGAAATGGTGATTTCGACATCGCCCTCGGCACCGGTTTCATTGCAGACTTCGGCGATGGCGGTCTGCATCATCTGCCGGGGCACGGGATTGATGGCTGGCTCGCCTGGCGGAATTGGCAGGCCTGCCCGTGTAACCGTGCCGACGCCGGGACCTGCCCGGAACTGAACGCCTTGCCCCTTGGCTAGCCGCCTGACGCTGGCACTGACGAGAGCGCCGTGGGTCACGTCCGGATCATCGCCGGCATCCTTGATGATGGCGGCGCTGGCGCTGTCTGCGGACAATTCGTGCCGGGCCAGGGCAAAGGCCGTCTCGCCGCCTTTCGGCAGGGTGATGGTTACGGGATCCGGGAAATCACCGGTCAGCAACGCCTGGAAAGCAGCTTTTGCCGCGCCGGTGGCACAGGCCCCGGTCGTCCAGCCGCGTCTCAGCTCTCGTGGTGCTTCCCCAGTCATGCTTGGCTTATACCGCGAAATTCCGCAGTACCGCGAACCATTTGCGCCTTCGCACAGGGAAGATGCGCTTCCCCGCTTTCTGATGCTTGGCCTGAGGCGCAGGGGGGACTAGAAAGAAGGAATGAATATTGATCCCTTGACCCAAGATCTTTCCTCCCGGCTGCCCGCGTTCGAGCCGGGCTGGGTGTGGCTGGCTGGCGCGGGCCCCGGTGATCCGGGCCTGTTGACGCTGCACGCATTGAACGGCCTGCGTCAGGCAGACGTGGTGGTCTATGACGCTCTTGTCGATCAGACGATCCTGGAATGGGTGAAGCCGGGCGCTGTGATTGACTACGCGGGCAAGCGCGGCGGCAAGCCAAGCCCCAAGCAGCGCGACATCACTTTGAAGCTGATCGACTATGCCCGCGCGGGAAAGCGCGTGCTGCGTCTCAAGGGCGGTGATCCTTTCGTTTTCGGCCGGGGTGGGGAAGAAGCGCTGGGCCTAGTCGGGGCCGGTATCCCGTTCCGGGTCATTCCGGGCATTACCGCCGGGATCGGTGGGCTGGCCTATGCGGGCATTCCCGCCACGCACCGGGACACCAATCAGGCCGTGACCTTCCTGACAGGCCATGACCAGACTGGGCTGACGCCGGATGCGGTCAATTGGGAAGGTGTTGCCAAGGGATCTCCTGTCATCGTCATGTATATGGCTATGAAGCATCTCTCCGTGATTGCCGGCAAACTCATAGCCGGTGGACGGTCTGTGGATGAGCCTGTGGGCATTGTGTGCAATGCGTCCCTGGCCGGACAACGCGTTCTGGAGACGACGCTCGGGCGCTGCGCCGAAGACGCGGAAGCCGCAGGTCTTGAGCCGCCAGCCATCGTCTGTGTGGGAGAGGTCGTGCGGCTTCGTTCCGGTCTCGACTGGCTCGGGGCGATGGAGGGCCGCATCCTGGATGCGGATCCGCTTCAGCTTGGGCGCAGCAAGGTGCAGGATCTCGGATGAACCCGGCAGGCCCGCGGGGCTTGATGATTGCCGCGCCGTCTTCGGGCTCCGGCAAGACCACCGTGACACTCGCGCTCCTCAGGGCCCTGCGCAATCGGGGCGTTCCTGCCGTATCGGCCAAATCCGGGCCGGACTATATCGATCCGAAGTTTCATGAAGCGGCCAGTGGGCTCGCCTGCATCAATCTGGATGCCTGGGCGATGGAATCCGCACAGATCCAGTCCCTGGCAGCCTCGCAGATGCAAGGTGCGAATCTTCTAGTCGTGGAAGCGGCCATGGGCCTCTTTGACGGCGCCGCCAACGGGCGGGGCTCTGCGGCAGACCTTGCCGCATGTCTCGGTCTTCCCGTGGTGCTCGTCGTTGACTGTGCGAAACAAGCTCAATCCGTTGCCGCGCTCGTGTCCGGCTTTGCGTCTTTCCGGCAAGATGTGCCGGTCGCGGGTATTCTGCTCAACAAGGTCGGCAGTCCGCGGCATGAGGCCATGCTGCGCAGAGCGCTGGCACCGCTCGGTATTCCTGTTGTCGGCGCCTTGCCGCGTTTGCAGGGCCTGATGTTGCCCGAGCGGCATCTCGGACTTGTGCAGGCGGAAGAGCATCCGGAACTGTCCCGGTTTCTGGATCAGGCAGCGGAGCATCTTGAGGCTTATGCCGATCTGAGTGCCCTTTCCGGACTTGCCTTGCCGCTCATTCAAACCTCTGACGCCGGAGGCGATCTGCTCCCGCCTCTCGGGCAGCGGATCGCAGTCGCTTCTGACGTCGCTTTTGCCTTTGCTTACCCGCATCTTCTGTCGGGGTGGCGCGAGGCTGGGGCGGACTTAAGCTTTTTCTCGCCCTTGGCTGATGAGGGCGCAGCTGCGGATGCGGACGCGATTTATCTTCCGGGGGGATATCCCGAACTCCATGCCGGACGGCTAGCGGCCAATGAGGGGTTCCGGGGCAGCCTGCACTCAGCCGCAGCCCGCGGCGCGCTGATCTATGGCGAATGCGGGGGCTACATGGTTCTCGGAGATGGTCTGATCGATGCGCAGGAAATGCGTCATCAGATGCTGGGACTTCTGCCTTTGGAAACAAGTTTTGCTACCCGCAAGCGTCATCTGGGCTACCGGGAACTGAGCCTTTTGCACGACGTGCCGGTTCCGGGATGGAGCAAGGGAATGGGGCTGGCCGCCCATGAATTCCACTACGCTTCCATCGTTCACGAGGGAGCCGCTGACCGGCTGTTTTCTGCAAGGGATGCGGAAGGCGAAACGCTGCCGGAAATGGGGCTCCGAACCGGTAAAACCCTTGGTTCCTTTGCGCATTTGATCTGCGCGCGGGGCTGCGGAACCTGACAAGTCTTCGCGTGACTGCCTTACTTTCTGCCTGATTTTCCTGCTCTGAACGTTACAGGGAGGGGCATGAAGAAGAGAGTAGGTTTATGAAAACGACAATTTTCCCGCGTCTTGCAGCAGCCGTCCTGATGGTTGGTATCTCGGTCGGCCTCGCAGGAGCGCCGACGGCTGCTCTCGCCAAGGACAAGCATTCCCAGGAAGAAATTCTGAAGAAAAAGAAGGCTCAGTCTGGGCAGCATTCAGGGCAGAAGACGCAGGCCGGACAGAAATCCCAGGCCTCCAAGCACAAGCCTGATTCAAAGCCACAGAGCAATTCAAAGCAACAGCACAAAACGCCGGCCAAGAATGCCCATGCCAATCCGGACTGGAAGCACAAGGGCGGAAAGATGCCAAAAAACTTCCGCGGAGAGCCGGTCGACTACCGCAAGCACAATCTCAAGCAGCCGCCAAAAGGCTATCAGTGGGTCCGCCACAACAACGACTACGTCCTGATCGCCATCAGCACGGGAATCGTCTCGGCGATCATCAACGCAACCCGTTGATTTTCGACGCCGATCAGACCAATCGATGAAGCGAAAAGGCCAGACCGCGAAACCGGTCTGGCCTCAGACTGCTGGCAAAGCTGCCACCTCTCCACCGTCATCCTCGGCCTTGAGCCGAGGACCTAAACAGGTCAATGACTTGCAGATGGTCGGGTCAAGTCCGACCATGACGAACGGGATAGAGTCCCCCTTTGTCATCAACCTCAGGCCAGACCGGGTTCCCGGTCTGGCCTTTTTATTATTCGCCAGCCTTGGCCTTCTTTTTCGGACGCAGCACATGCACATGGTCGGCGTCATAGAGCGCGCTATCGCGGAAATCCGCATCCGGTTTCAAGGCGCGGCCGACGAAAATCAATGCAGTGCGGGTGAGCTTGGCCTTGCGGACCTTCTCTGCGATGTCCGACAGCGTGCCATGGATGAAGGCCTCGTCCGGCCAGCCGACGCGGAAGGCAACGATGACCGGGCAGTCGGCACCATAAAGCGGGGTAAGCTGGCGTTCGATCTCGCGCAGGTTCCGGACCGACAGGTGGATCGCAAGCGTCGCGCCGCTTTTGCCGAGGGTCACCAGATCCTCGTTGTTCGGCATGGCCGAGCTTTGCATGGACGTGCGGGTGACGATGATCGTTTGCGCCACTTCCGGAATGGTCAGCTCGGTCTTCAAAGCGGCTGCCGCCGCTGCAAAGGCAGGCACGCCGGGGGTCACGTCATAGTCGATACCCAGCGCATCGAGACGGCGCATCTGTTCGGCAGTCGCGCCATAGATCGAAGGATCGCCGGAATGAACGCGGGCGACATTCTGTCCCGCCTCATGAGCGGCCACGATTTCAGCGATGATCTCGTCCAGCGTCAGCGGTGCGGTATCGATGACGCGCGCGCCTTCAGGTGCCGCAGCCACGATCTGCTCGGGCACCAGAGATCCGGCATAAAGACAGACCGGGCAGGACTGGATCAGCCGCAGGCCGCGTACCGTGATGAGATCCGGATCGCCGGGACCAGCACCAATGAAATGGACGGTCATGCAGTTTCTCCTTCAGGGGTGGTCTGTTCTACCGGTTCTGGCGCATCGATCCGCTTGGCATAGCCGCGCGGGGTGTAGACGAAGGGCTTGCCGTCGCCGCGCAGAACCGCCCGGCTGTTGGAGGAGCCGACGAGGACGGTGGTCAGCATGTCGACTTCATCCACTGTGAGGGCTTCGAGGGTCGTGACCCGCACGGTCTCTTCCGGGCGGCCCAGATTGACGCCAAGCACAACAGGCGTGTCTGCGGGCCGGTGCTTCAGCAGGATCTCGCGAGCCGTTGCGAGCTGGGTGCGGCGGCGCTTGGAGACCGGATTGTAGAAGGCGATGACGAAATCGCCCTCGGCAGCGGCATGCAGGCGCTTTTCGATAGACTCCCACGGCGTCAGCAGGTCGGAAAGCGAGATGGCGCAGAAGTCATGGCCGAGCGGAGCGCCGATGCGGGCGGAGGCGGCCTGAAGCGCGGAAATCCCCGGCGCGTTGAGAATGCTCACCCGCCGGGCCGCATCCGACACGCCGCCGTTTTCCGGGCTGCGGTCGAGCAGTTCATAGACGAGGGCGCCCATGGCATAGATGCCCGCGTCGCCCGAGCAGACCAGCGCGACATTGCGGCCTTCACCGGCCCGCTCCAGTGCAAAGCGCACCCGTTCCTGCTCTTCACCGAGCGGGAAATTGTGGTGGGTCTTGCCGTTGATATGCGGGGCGACGATGTCGAGATAGAGCGAGTAACCGACAACATCTTCAGCCTCGGAGAGAAGCCGGGTTGCCTGGGGCGTGCGCCATTCGTCCGCACCCGGACCTATGCCGATGACGGAAAGATGTCCCCGTGCCCGGCCCATCAGGCTGGCGTCCAGAGGCTGGGGCGCCTGTGCAATGGCGGCAGTCGCATTGGCGGTCTTGCGCTTGTCCTGAAGCAGGATGGCTTCACTGCCAGCCGCCGCGAGGGCTGCCCCTTCGCAGACACCGTGACAGCCGACTTCCGCAAAGACGACATCCGACGGGTTCTTGAGGCGTGGGGTCTCTTCTTCAAGACGGCTTGCCGGGAAGACGCGGAACGGCACGCCGAGATGCCGGGCGAGCGCTTCCATGGCAGGCTCATCAGCCTTGAGATCCACGCTGGCAACAGCCGCAACCGCACCCTTGGCAATGCTCGCCTCTGTCAGGCATGCGTCCACCAGATCGATCAGCTCCTTCGGCGTGCAGCCTCTTGCGCAGCCGACACCCACCACATGGCGGCGCGGGTGGAACACGAGGCGCGTGGGCGAGCCCTGAACCGGCGCGTCTGTCACCGTGAGGGTGATTGGAGCGGTTTCAGAGATGGGAAGCTTTGCCTCGCTCAGCCATGGCGCATCCCCTTCGATGGTGACGGCAGCGCCGGACAGAAGCTCGGCCATCACCGGCTTGGCGTCCTGCGGATTGGCAAGGCTCCAGCCTTCGGGCGGGGCGTCGAGCGCAATGCCAAGCGCAGTGTCACCTGCGGTGGTCACAGCCGCATGGCCGCGCAGGGACTGACCCAGGCGGCGGGCCAGATCATTTGCGCCTCGGTGGCCGCCCAAGAGCGGCACGATGCTGGCGCCATCTTCCGAGACGGCCAGAACCGGCGGCTCGTTGCGCTTGTCGGTCAGGAGCGGGGCCAGGGCGCGGATCAGGATGCCGCTGGCGCACACGCCAATGATCGGGTGTCCGGCGCTGAACAGCAGCCGGATATGCGCGATGGTTTCATCGAACAGCGTATCGGCTTCCCGGATGCGTCCGGCAAGGCCATGGATGGAAGCCTGCGGCAGGCTTGCCTCAATGCGGCGGGCCGTGTGAAGGCCTGCGGAATTCAGGACGAGAACGATGGGGGAAGCGTCCACGCTTCATCTCCCTTGTAGATTAGGATCATGGAAAAATAGGGTGCGGGTCCGTCCGGCACATCGGCCAGACGGCTGACTTTCTGGTCCGGCAGGCTGGCCCGTTCGACGTAGCCCGCCTTGTCCAGCAGCCCCATGTCCGCGAGAAGGGCCTTGAGGCGCGGTAAATGCCGCCCGACCTTCATGATCGCCAGAGACTGGGCCGTTTCGATGCGCGAGCGGATGTCCTCGTCGGGCAGCGGCCCGGGAATGACGGTCAGAATATCCGTCCGGCTGGTGAGCGGGCGCAGCAACTGGGCAGCGCAGGCGGTCAGTGAGGTGACGCCCGGCACGATCTCGCAAGGAAACCGGCCCGACAGCCGCTCGAACAAATACATAAACGAGCCATAGAAGAACGGGTCGCCTTCGCACAGGGTGATGACGTCCTCACCGCTTTCCAGAACAGCCGCGATCTCTTCCGCTGCCTTGTCATAGATCTCCTGCGCCGGAAACCGCTCCACGCGCATGGGCACGATGATCGGGATCTCGCGGACAGCCTCGGGCAGATAGCTTGCTGCGATGGACCGGGCAAAGCTCGGGCCGGTGTCGGGTGCCGGATAGGCAATCACACGGGCAGAGGAAATCAGCCGGTGCGCCTTCAGCGTCAGCAGCTCGGGATCTCCGGGGCCAAGGCCGATACCGTAAAGGGTGCCGCTCATGGAATGTGTATTTCCTTCTTGGTCAGAACCCATTGGGTGACCGGCATCATGGGCCGCCAGCCGGTCAGGCCGCCGACCGGATCTGCCCGCTGGACGGAGATGCGGGAGAGGTCGCCGCCATAGGTTTGCCAGGCCTTCAGGAGCACCGCTTCGCCTTCCAGCGTCACCGCATTTGCGACCAGACGGCCGCCAGGGCGCAGGGCGTTGAAACAAGTCTCGACAGTCCCTTCCGAGGTCAGGCCGCCGCCGATGAAGATAGCGTTTGGCTCCGGGAGGTCATCCAGTCCTTGCGGCGCGGCGCTGTCTCGAAGCTCCAGTCCGGGTGTGCCGAGGGCGAGCGCGTTGTCTGCGGCAACAGCCCGGCGGTCTGCGTGAGGTTCCAGCCCGATGGCTTTCGCGCCGGTGGCTGCCCGCATCCATTCGATGCCGATGGAGCCGCTGCCCGCGCCCACGTCCCACAGCAATTCGCCGGGGCGGGGGGAAAGGGCGGCAAGGGTGACCGCGCGGACTTCGCGCTTGGTCATCTTGCCATCATGGCGGAAGGCCTCATCAGGCAGGCCGGGCGCACGGCTGTAGATGGCTGCGCCGGGCTTGGTGGCAAGCTCGATGGCCAGCGTGTTGAAATCGGCGGTGCGCGCTTCCTTCCAGCTCTCGGCCGTGCCTTGCAGAACCTTTTCCCTGTCGCCGCCCATATGCTCCAGCACCCAGAGACGGGAGGGACCGAAGCCTGCGCGGGTCAGAAGCGCAGCAGCCTGCGCCGGGGCCTCGCCGTTGCTGGTGAGGGCAATGATCCTGCGGCCAGGATGAAGAAAGCCATTCAGCGTCTCGACCGGTCTGCCGTGGATGGACAGGCATTCGACGTTCTGCAAGGGCCAGTGAAGACGGGCAGCGGCCAGCTGGAACGCGGAAGGCGAGGGGAGCACCCGCATGCTTTCTGCTGGCAGATGGCGGGCGAGGGAGGCACCAATGCCATACCATTGCGGGTCGCCAGTGGCGAGAATGGCGGTCGGGGTGCCTTCAAGTGCCTTGAGGGCTTCATAGACAGCGGAAAACGGGCTGGGCCAAGTGCGGGCCTCGCCTGGGAAACCGCTTGCCAGTTCGAAATGACGGACACTGCCGTAAACCACCGCAGCCGAGTTCAGCGCGTCTCGTGCTGCTGGGCCGAGCGCACCATCTTCGCCGATGCCGATGAGGGTCAGCCAGGGACGCGTCATTCGTCCCCCAGAGAGTAGGGGCGGCGCGGCTTCGGTCCGTCCAGGGTCTTCGCCTCGCCGGAATTGACATCCGGGCCATGGGCCAGCATGCCACGTGACTTCTTCGGCTTCGGCGTGCCATCGGCCTCAAGGCCGCCACCGTGAGAGAGCATGCCCCGCGATTTCAGACCCGGTTTTGCGTCTTGCAGCTTCGCTCCAGGTTTTTGCGGAACTTGCCTGCTGCCCCGGGATTTCAGTCCCGGCTGATCGGTCTTGTCAGCCACGGCTCTTCTCCTCGGGCAATCCGGCCGCGAGAGCGTTGACGGCTGCAGCTGCCAGGGCAGAGCCGCCCCTGCGGCCATGCAGCACGATATAGGGAACGCCGAAGGGGTTCTCTGCCAGCGCCTGCTTGGATTCCGCCGCGCCGACGAATCCAACCGGGAAGCCCAGAATGAGCGCGGGCTTCGGTCCACCCTTGGCTATGGCTTCCAGCAGGTGGAACAGGGCCGTCGGCGCATTGCCGATGGCGACCACAGCGCCTTCAAGGCTCGGCTTCCAGAATTCCACGGCCGCTGCCGAGCGTGTTGTTCCGAGGCTCGCCGCAAGTGAGGGCACCTCCGGCTCGTTCAAGGTGCAGATCACGTCGCTGGTAATGACATAACGGCGGATGATGCCGTGGGACACCATTTCCACGTCGGTCAGCACCGGAGCGCCGGAGGCAAGAGCTGCCCTGCCTGCCGCCGCTGCGTCCGGGCTGAAGGCCAGATCCTGGACAATATCCGTCATTCCGCAGGCATGAATCAGCCGGATTGCGACATCCTGCATGTCCTCCGGCAGGCGGCCGAGGTCCGCCTCCGCCCGCACCGTGGCGAAGGACTGCCGGTAGATCGCAGCCGGGTCATGCTCATAGGAATAAGACGGCGTGTCCGGCATCAGGGCTTCTTGCTCATCGACTTTGGGCCAAGGGGATGGTCCGCATGGGGATAGGGGTGATGATGGTGTCCGTGCTCGCCATCATGGGAGTGCCCATGACCATGGTCGTGCGAGTGTCCATGCGCGTGGCCATGATCATGAGAATGGCCGTGATCATGGTGGTGGTGATGTCCGTGCCCGTGATCATGCCCATGTTCATGGGAGTGATCATGGTGATGATGTCCATGATCGTGATCGTGGTGGTGATGGGCGGCCTCGCGCACCTTTTCCTCGCAGGCTCCGGTGCAGAACTCGTCGCAGAGCCGGCATTCCGCGTCAGCTCCCAGGCCTTCCACGTGATGGTGATGGCTTTCCTGGGCAAGGCCGACTTCCGCTTCGAAGCCCAGAACCTGCTCGCGGTATTTGCACATCTGGCAGTTCATCACATTGGCGCCCTGCAGGATTTCCTGCACCCGGTCGGCCATGGTGTCGATCACCTGCGGATGGTCGTTCAGATAGCCCGCCTTGATGAATTCAACGTCCGGATATTTTGCCGCGATCTCGTCCGTTGCTGAGTAGATCCGCTGCACCAGAACGCCAGTGAAGAGGAAATACGGGAACACGACTATGCGCTTGTAGCCGAGCTTCACCGCATGTTCGAGACCGGGCGCAACCAGCGGAAATGTCACGCCGGAATAGGATGTTTCCGCCCAGCCGAAGCCCATGCCTTCCCACAGAAGGCGGGTGATCTTCATGACGTTGGAGTTCGCATCCGGATCCGAAGCGCCGCGGCCAACGACCATCAGCAGGGTCTCGTGCAGAG
Source organism: Roseibium suaedae (assembly GCF_900142725.1). Lineage (GTDB taxonomy): Bacteria > Pseudomonadota > Alphaproteobacteria > Rhizobiales > Stappiaceae > Roseibium > Roseibium suaedae. The sequence goes on from NZ_FRBW01000001.1 coordinate 359,844, forward strand.
GCACATCGCCGCCAGCCGCCGTCAGGGCCTCCTGGATGCGCTCGCCCGCGGCGCGCACCATGCGGGTGTCGACGGCGAGTTCCCGGCCATAGGTGATCTTCATGCCCGGGTTCTGGGCCTGATAGGTGTTCAGAACGGAAGGGATGTCGTTTTTGGCGTGACCGGCAGCAAAGAGCATGCCCGGAACCGCCAGCACGTGGGTGCAGCCCTGTTCCTTCAGTTTGTTCAGGCCGTCATGGATGACCGGATTGGCAAATTCCAGATAGCCATATTCCACCGGCCAGTCAGGAAAGCGCTTCTTCAGGGCTTCCGCCAGCTGTGCGAATTGCTTGACCGCACCCTTGTTGCGGCTGCCGTGGCCGCAAATCATCAGACCGAGTTTTTCGCTCATCACGCTGCTGCTCCTTCGGCTTCAGCTTGGGCGCCAGAAGGTGCACGGCTGGTTTCTTCCTTGGCCTTGGCGGCTTTCTTGCGGCCCTTGACCGCCAGAATGCCTGCAGCGATCACGGCGCCGGCAAGTGCTGCAGCGCCAGTCCAATGGGAGTGGCCTGCCAGTTCACCCAAATGGCCGAGATGCGCGAGAGCCGTACCGTTCATGGCAAGAAGCGCACAAGCCGATGCGGACACGAGCGTGCCTGCGGTTTTGAACATGGAAATCTCCCTCATCAATCCTGCGTCGCCGGCAGATCGCTGCCGAAAAATCCTGTTGCGCCCGGCTGAGGGAGAAAGCGGCGCAAAATATACCAAGCCACCGCGATCCCTTGCCGGGAACACGGGGTGGAATTTAGCGTCGACAGCTCCGGACTGGGTCCCCGAATTGGGTCAACCGCCACCGGAATCGCTTTCAGTCCCCTCATGAGGACGCCGTCCTGTGTGGCGCCAAGCTAGTTGAGCGGGCCGATGCGATCAAGCTCCAATCGGGATGGAAGGATGATGAGCGGATACGTGCGAAGGGGTGGGAGGCTGTCTTCTGCCTATTCTGCTTGCAGGGGCAAGGGGTGAAAGCCCATAAAGCTCTGCGTCCCTTCTATGTGGAGAGCAAGGCCTGACCTGACGCTCCTTACGCAAATGGTCCGGAACCGGGCTTTCCGGCGCACCCACGCCTTCCTGTTTCACGAGTTTGTTGCCTGATGATTCTCGATGGTTTGATCTTGCTGGTGGTTGTGCTTGCCGGCTCTGTTCTGCTGGCCCCCAGATTGCGAACAAGCCAGGAATGGCGGGCAGTCATCACGCCGCTCGCCTCAATCATCGGCAGTGGCTTTCTGGTTCTGGGGCCGATTCTTGCCAGAAACTACGGGGTCTTTGCCCCGGCAATGATGGCGGTGCTCTGCGCTGCCGCCTGGCTCTTCGGGTCGGCCATCCGCTTCAACATCAGGGCGATCGAAGACAAGGTGGCCCAGGGGCGTTGGGGGGCTGGAATTGAGACAGCGGCCTCTTGGTCGCTGGCCTTCGCCTATTTCATCTCGGTGGCCTATTACCTCAATCTCTTCGGCTCCTTCGGCGTCAATCTCATCCCGGGCACAGAGACGTTTCATGCCAAGCTGCTTACGACAGCAGTGTTCGTCGTGATTCTGCTTGTCGGCTGGTTCCGGGGGTTTCAGTCCCTGGAACGGCTGGAATACGGTTCTGTCGCGATTAAGCTCGCGATCATTGCCGGGCTGTTCGTCGGCCTCGCCGCATTCTTCGCCGGGCATGTTCTGGAGAAAGACCTGATCTTCGAGGCCCCACATGTGAGTGGTTGGAATGCCCTGTTCCTGGCCTTCGGCCTGCTGATCACAGTCCAGGGGTTCGAAACGTCACGTTATCTCGGCGGTGAATATTCGGCGGACACCCGCATCCGGTCCATGCGCCAGGCCCAGATCATCTCGACCGGAATCTATCTCGTCTACATGCTGCTGATCGCCTTCGTCTTTCCCCGTTCCGAGCTGGGCACCTCGGAAACCGCAATCATCGACATGATGGAGCTGGTGACGCCGATCCTGCCGGTGCTGCTTGTAGGGGCTGCCCTCGCGGCCCAATTCAGTGCCGCGATTGCGGACACGGCGGGATCGGGTGGTTTGATCGAGGAGGAATCCGGCCGGAGAGTTTCAAGCCGGCATGGATATCTCCTGCTGTCGCTCACAGGCATCGGCCTCACCTGGGTTGCCGATGTCTTCGATATCATCAACTACGCCTCGCGGGCTTTCGCTCTCTACTACATGCTTCAGGCAGCGCTTGCCGTCTCCTATGCACGGGCCAGAGGGACTGGCGGCTGGCACGTTGGCCTGTTCGGCTGTCTTGCTGTCCTCGGCGGTCTGATTGCACTCTTTGGTCAAGCCGTCGAAGGGGGATGACCCTGTCCCGCACCGAGGGGCTCTACGGATTGCCACAAGGTTCCAGCTGGGGTAAGGCTCGCCGCGAATTGGGGACATGATGCGCCGGACCGGGGTTATTCCAGCCTTGAAGACAGAACTCGCTGCAGCTGCAAGGATCTTGCTGCTGTTGCCGATGCTGCTTGGCTTGCTGGTCCCGCATGGCTACATGCCGGATGTGACGCCGGATGGCCGGATCACCGTTGTCCTGTGTACCTCCAACGGTCTGCAGACCGTCCTGCTCAACGCGGATGGGACACAGGCGGGTGAGGACCATGGTCTGCCTTCCAAGGGCGGAAGGGAAGGGTCGCAGGTCAGCTCCGGCCTTTGTGCCTTTGCTGCCGCAGCCAGCCTTGCGGCAATACTCAGCCCTTCCGTTGAACACTCCTTCATTAGGCAGCGGTCGGTACATCACCCGGTCCCCGTCAAACTCGCGCTGAAGAGCGGCATCCCCGGCCGCCGCGGTGCGCGGGCGCCTCCCGTGGTTCTTTGAACCACCTGAGCCACTTTCCGAAAATTTGAACGCGCAAGCTGCCTGACAGCCATCGGCTGATCACGGGCGGCTGGGGTATCCCATGACAGACAACAGCATTTCCTTCGATGCGGCCACTGCCGCAGCCGGCACATCGGCACACTCCCATGACCGCCGCTTCTATCTCGCGGCCTGGCGCTGGCATTTTTATGCGGGCCTTTTCGTCATTCCGTTCCTGCTGATCCTTTCCGTGACCGGCATGATGATGATGTATATCGGCTATTTCGACGGCCGGGACGGTGAGAACATCACCGTGTCCGTTCCCCTTGAGGCGACTGCCCTCTCGGTCTCCCGTCAGGGGGAGATGGCTGTAAAGGCCATTCCCGGCGGAACCATTGTCGAATGGCTCAGCCCCAAGACTGCGGACAGTGTCTCAGTTTTCCGGGTCAAGGCGCCGGACGGCATCCAGACCATGGTGGCCGTTGAACCATACAGCGGCGGGATTGTCGAAACCTGGGTCCGCCGCGATGGCTGGTATGATTTTGCGGACAACATTCACAGCGATCTTCTGCTGGGAGATCCGGGCGACCGCATTCTGGAAATCGCAGCAGGGCTTGCGATCGTGCTTTTGATCTCCGGTGTTTATCTTTGGTGGCCACGCGGCCAGCGCCTGCGGGACGCCCTTGTCCCCGCTTTCGGTCAGTCGGGGCGGGCCCTGGTCAAGTCGCTGCACGGTGTGGTCGGCATCTGGGTGTCGTTTCTTCTTCTGCTGTTTCTCCTGTCCGGCATGTCCTGGACGGGGGTTTGGGGCACCAAGCTGGTTCAGGCCTGGAGCACGTTTCCGGCAGAGAAGTGGGACAATGTGCCCCTGTCCGATCAGACTCATGCCTCGATGAACCATGGCGCCATGTCCGATGTGCCCTGGGCTCTGGAGCAGACACTGATGCCGGCATCCGGCTCGCAGGCAGGGGTGATCGGAATTGCGCCCGGCGTCCCTGTCGATATCGACAGCCTGTCCAATCTGGCGAAGGCAGCCGGCTTCAACGCGCGCTACCGGATTGCCTATCCGAAGGGGGAAACTGGCGTCTGGACGATCAATCAGGACACGATGAGCGCAGATGCGGAAGATCCGTTCTCGGACCGCACGGTACATGTGGACCGCTATACGGGCCGTGTTCTGGCCAACGTGGGGTTTGCGGACTATTCGCTGGCAGGCAAGACCATGGCCGTCAGCATTCCGCTGCACATGGGGCTGGCGGGGCTTTGGAACCTGATCCTGAATACGCTGGTCTGCCTATCGGTCCAGGTTCTCTGCGTGACCGGCATCCTCATGTGGTGGAGCCGCCGGCCGAGCAAGACAGCGCTGCGCTTTTTCGCGCCGCAGGTGCCGGAAAACCGGCCTCACTGGCGCGGCGCGATGGTGCTGATGCTGGCTGTGTCCATGGCCTTTCCGCTGGCAGGCCTGACCTTTCTCGTCGTGCTGACGCTGGATCTCCTGATCCTGTCGAAGGTGCCGGGCCTGCGCAGGGTGTTTGCCTGATCTGCGTGTGGTTTGGGCTTGGGTTCGTCAGCCGACAGCCCAGTCCGCCGCGTCTTCACGGGCGCCGATAACGGCAAGGCCGGTGGCGATGGAGGACAGTTCCTCGCCGCTGGCCAGCCGCTCCTGGCCGAACCGGTTTGCAAACATGCGCCGGACGGCAGGAACGAAGGACGTGCCGCCCGTCAGGAACACCTGATCGATGTCGGTGTCGGCAAGACCAGCGTCCTTGAGCGTCGCATCCAGTGCGGTGTTCATGCGGGTCAGATCTTCGGAAATCCAGCTTTCGAAATCATCCCGGCCGATGGTGACGGCAAAGTCCTTTCCGAGCGGCTCGAAGCGCAGCTCGGCGCTTTCCTCGCTGGAGAGCCTTGCCTTGGCATCGGAGACGCTCTTGTAGAGCGGATAACCCTGGTCCTCTTCCACCAGTTCGATGAACTGCTCGATCTTTTCCGGCTCATCGCACCAGCGCAGCAGCTTCTTCATCTCGCGGTAGTCGTCGGAGGTCTTGAAGACGGACAGAAGATGCCAGCGGGCAAAGTTGGAAAAGAGGTTGGGCGGCATCTCCAGCTGCTTGCCCATGCTGCGATAGGTGCTGCCCTTGCCAAGTTCCGGCAGGATCACGTTGTCGATGATCCGGTAATCGAACGTGTCCCCTGCAATGCCCACGCCGCCACGGCCGAGCGGCGTTGCGTTGACATGGCCGCCCTCGACGGAAAAGCGCATGAGGGAATAGTCCGTCGTACCGCCGCCAAAGTCGGCGACAAGCACGGTTGCATCGTTCTTCAGGCGCTGGGCAAAGGAGAACGCGGCTGCGACCGGTTCATAGACGAACAGGATTTCCCCGAAGCCGAGCCGGGACAGGGCTGCCCGGTACCGGGCCATGGCCAGCATTTCATCTGGCGCCCCACCTGCAAAGATAACCGGACGGCCGACAACGAGACGCGCGCCATTGGGGTCGAGCGGCACTGTCAGATGGTCGAAAGCCTTTGAGATCAGCGTCTCCATCAGCGCCTCAAAATCAAACGGGCGGCCGAAGACACCGGTTCCCTTGAACTGGCGGCTGGCGACAAAGGTCTTCAGCGACTGAATGAAACGCACGTCGCCCGCATGCTCGATGAACTGCCGGATCGCCCAGGGGCCGACTTCCGGCTCCGGCGCGCGGGATGCGCCGCCGTCCAGAAAGCTCAGCACCGTGGCAATGCCCTTCAGGATGTCCGGCTCTGCGCCGAAGGCCAGGGTCGCGGCGCTGCCCTGCTCAAGGCTTTGGGCCATCACCGTATTTGATGTGCCGAAATCGAGACCAAAAGCTTGGGACATGGCGAATCTTTCTGAAACACGCAGCACAGCAAAATGCCGCGTGGCCGTATGCATGGAACAAGAGGAAATGAGGGGCGCTTCTTAACGGTCAAGAGCGGAGGACGCAAGACGTGTTCGCGTCACGATTTTGCACGGATTGGGTCTCAGGGTATGCTGGATTTCGCCTTGGGGGCGTTGTTCCAGCAAGCCCGCAACCCGCCTCCAGGCCTGCAGAGGAGACCATAAATGCCGAGCCATCTGGTGTTAACTGTCATCGCCAAGGACCGTCCCGGTCTGGTGGAGCGTCTTGCCGAGGCCATTGCCGATGCGGGTGGCAACTGGGTGGAAAGCTCCATGGCCCGGCTTGGGGGCGAATTCGCCGGCATCGTCAGCGTCGATATCGATGAAGAGGCCATCGGCAACCTCCATCAGAAGTTCGATGTGCTGCTCAAGGATGGGATTGCCATCACCTTGCGCTCGGACAAGGCGCGGCCTGAGCCGCTCAAGGGCGCGGCGGCCCATCTGGACCTCATTTCGCAGGATCATCCGGGCATCTTGCGCCGGATCACACGGGTTCTGCGCGAACATGGGGTCAGTATCGAGCATCTGGAAACCGAGGTGGTTCCAGGGTCCATGTCCGGTGAGATGCTGTTCAAGGCGTCTGCGGACCTGCGCCTGCCCGAGGGCTTGAGCCCGGCTGCGCTGTCCGAATTTGTCCAGGAAACGGCCGCCGATATGATGGCGGATGTGAACCTGATCGACTGACCAGATCTCCGGCCCATTCAAGCAATGGGCCGGAGCTGACTTCGTCAAATGCTTCAGAGTGTCATGACCACCCGGCCGTCGATGGCGCCCTTGCGCATCTTGTCGAAGATGGCGTTGATGTTGTCGAGGCTGTCTTCGCTGTAGTGAGAGGCGACCTTGCCCTCCGCAGCAAACTGCAGGGATTCCACCAGATCATTGCGCGTGCCGACGATCGAGCCGCGAATGGTCTTGCGCATCAGCACCGTCTCGAAGATCGGCAGCGGGAAATCTCCGGGCGGCAGGCCAACCAGCGCCATCGTGCCGCCTCTGCCCAGCATGCCCACCCCTTGCGAGAATGATTTGGGGGAGACCGCCGTCACTAGAACGCCATTGGCTCCGCCGAGCTTGGTCAGTTCCGCTACCGGATCGGTCGTTGCCGCATTGATGGTCAGATCCGCACCGAGGGATTTTGCCAGCTCCAGCTTGCTGTCGGCGATGTCGACCGCGATCACGTGCCGGCCCATGGCCTTTGCATATTGAACCGCAAGGTGTCCCAAGCCCCCCACACCGGCGATGACGACCGTGTCGCCCGGCTTGGTGTCGGTTTCCTTCAACCCCTTGTAGACGGTGACGCCTGCGCAAAGGATCGGCGCTGCCGGAGCAAAGTCCAGACCGTCCGGCAGGTGGCCGACATAATCCGGATCGGCCAGAACATATTCGGCAAACCCGCCATTGACGCTGTAGCCGGTGTTCTGCTGATCGGCACAAAGCGTTTCCCAGCCGCCGACGCAATGGCGGCAATGGCCGCAGGCGGTGTGAAGCCAGGGAACGCCGACACGGTCGCCTTCCTTGACGCTGGTAACCCCTTCGCCAACCTCACATACAAACCCGACGCCTTCGTGGCCCGGAATGAATGGCGGTTCCGGCTTCACCGGCCAGTCACCTTCTGCAGCATGGAGATCGGTATGGCAGACGCCGCAGGCTTCGATCTTGACGACGATCTTGCCGCGAGTGGCCTTGGGGCGTTTGACGGAAGAAATATCGAGCGGTTTGCCAAAGGCCCGCACGACGGCTGCTTTCATTTCGCTGGACATTGTCAGCTCCTGAAATTTTGCACTGCAAACAGTGCCATATCAACCCGTGCGGGTGGAGCGGGCAATACGCAATAGACCCTATTAAGGGCCTGGAAAAAGCAAGGCGCGCCGGGATTCTGCTGGTTTCTGGCGCGTCAGGGACAGGTGCGTCCCTTCGCCTCATCATGGCCAGGCTGAGGTGGCCCTTCCCGGAATGGGTTTCCGGGAGGGGCAGGGACGTCTTGTCAAAACTCGGTCAGAGCACCGAGACCTTGCCGGCCGCAATGTCATAGATCGCAGCGGCCGACTTGATCTTGCCGGAGGAATGGAACTCCGAAAGGATCGGTGCAGAGGTTTCCGCCTTCCTGGCATTCAGCTTGGCGTTTTGCGCGGTGGCTGCGGCCAGGAGATCTGCGGGCCTGTCGCCCATGACATCGTAGACGGCCGGGCGAATGGCGTTAACGAGGCTCGGCAGGTGGCCCGGGGGTAGGGTGTTGTCCTGGATCGACTTGATCGTCGCATCGACTGCCCCGCAGGAGGTATGGCCAAGCACGAGGATCGCCTTGATGCCGAGAACGGCAGCGGCATACTCCAGGCTTGCCAGCCCGTCTTCATTGATGAAGTTGCCGGCAACCCGGACCACGAACAGATCGCCGGGAGCCTGATCGAAGATGAGTTCCGGAACCACGCGGGAATCCGCGCAGGTGACGACGGCTGCAAAGGGTTGCTGGCCCTGGGATCTCGCGGTCCGTCCGACGGAATGATCCGTATTGATCGCCTGATTGGCGACATAGCGGGCGTTGCCGTCTGCCAGTGCCTTGAAAGCTTCATCAGCGGTTTCAGGCCGGGGGCCATCTGCCGGAAGATCGGCGGCCTGAGCCATGGAGATGAAGGGGGCCGCAAGGCCGAGCGCCAATCCGCCTTTCAAAAGACTGCGGCGTCCGACAGCTTGATCTGAACAATTCTGGCACATGATAATTCCTCCTTGGAAACAAAGATTTGTCTGAGACAAATGTCAAAGTGCGGAACCGGGCAGCCTGCTGTCGGACGGTGGCACCAGAAACCGGTGCCACCTTTCATTCACTGAGCATATTGCTTGTAGAGATGGCCAAGCACGCCGCTCAAGGCGTCGTCGGCTTGCCGCCCGGGGAAGTTTGTCGTGACAACCACTGCGAGGTCCTGATCTTGGTCCACCAGAATCTTCGCAAGGTTCATTGAGTTCGAGCCGGAATGCGCAAGCAGGCGCTTTTCTGCCCAGTCGAACTTCATCATGCCCCAGCCCAAGCCATAGCCGCCGGTGCCCGGTGTGCCGGGAGGAGCGGAGGGAAGGGGAGGCGTTTCCACATGCACGGATTGGATCTCGGCAAGGGTCTCCGGCTTGACGAGCTGCGGTCCGCGCGTGCCTTTGGCCGCATTCCAACCGGCCCATTTCGCATAATCGGAGATGGACATATGGGCGATGCCTGCCGGTCCAAGGCTTGGCGGTGCATCAGCGGCCGGGCCCCATTTGATCGGCGTGACCGTGCCATCCGGCTGAAGCTGGTGTCCGACCGGCGCGTCGATCAGGCCGTAGGTCGCCTGCGCACCGAGACCTGCCGTCGTCATGCTCAGCGGCTGGAAAATGCGCTCGCGGATCAACTGCTCCCAGGTGGTGCCGCTGACTTCCTCGATCATCAAGCCTGCGATGATGTAGCCCAGATTGGAATACTGGAAGGGAGACCCTTCCGGGATCTCCAGTTCGTTGTCTTTCCAGCGGTCGACAATACGGCGCCGGACCTCGGAAACGTCATGATCAAAGGCATCTGTGTCGTAATAGAGAGCGGCGATTTCTTCATCGTCGCTGGGAATGCCGCTCGAATGCGAGAGGAGCTGTTCCAGGGTTGCGGCTTGAAGGCTGCCGCTCATGCCCGGGATCTTTTCGCCCAGAATTTCGCCGATGGTGCTCTTCCAGGTGAGCTTGCCTTCATCGACCATCATGCCGGCAAGGGTTGCCGTCATTGCCTTGGTGTTGGAGCCGATGTGGAACTTGTCATCCAGGGAAACGGGGATGTCCTGTCCGGCGATCCGCGTTCCGGTGGCCGCAACTTCGACGATCTCGCCATTTTTGACCACAGCCGCCGCCAGAGCGGGCAGATTGTTCTGCACCCGGATGAACTCAAGATAGGTTTTCAGCTCTTCTGCCTGTGCGCAGGCGGATGTCAGCCAGAGCGCAGTGAGCGCAGAGACTGCGCCGATTATGGATTTCCGGACGCCTCCTTCCGGAGCAAAAAGTGAAGTGAAGTGACGCGCATATGCGCGATAAACCGGTCGCAGGAAAAACCCTGTCTCTTGCATGTCAAACGATCCCTTTGTTTGTCTGCACCCGGGCGTTCAGCGTTTAAAAAAATCGATACGCTAAAGCACCGGCTCGGTTCGGAACCCAAGTTAATCAGGATGGCTGCAGTGGCTATCCGGATTCCGCATGCCTGCAAGGTCTGCCACTTTGGGTAAATGAAGGGTGAAAATGTTCAGCTTGAAAGGGTGGCCGAGGGACTTTCGCCAAAGACTTTCTTGTAGTCCTGAGCAAAGCGGCCGAGATGTAGAAAGCCGAAACGCATGGCAACCTCGGTGACGGTGGTCCCGTCAGCCTCTGCCTTTGAAAGAATGGCCCGCACCCGGTTGAGCCGCAGGAGCCGCAGATAGGCGGTGGGGGTCATGCCGGCATAGTCGCGAAAGGCATATTGCAGGGTTCTTTCACAGACCCTCACTGCTCCGCATATGCCGGCAGTGGTTGGGAGATCGCCTGCATCCAGCTCTGCTTCCGCATAGGTCCGCGCTTGTCTGCAGATCTGCAAGGAACGGGAGCGAAGTGCCGGGAACTGAATCTGCTCTGGAAAAGCAGTGGTGACCGCTGCGACATCAAGAAGGGTCTGATGGATTGCATGCGCCAGCACATTCGGCTTTGGCTGGAGGTTGCAGGTCTTGGCCGCATCAAGTGCCTTGAAAAGCAGGCCGATCGCGGCCCTGAGCTGCGGTTTGCGGCCCATTTTTAGCGGATGAATGCCCTTTGGCGGATTGTCCCAGTTGCGTGGGTTCACGAGCCGGGCATCTCTCAGGAATTCTAACTGATTGAAGCTGATATAGGCCGTTTGCACTGCGTGAGGAACACGAAGATCGAACTCCGTTCCTTCGGCCATGAAGAAGACCGTGTCATCGCTCTCCGATCCATGTTCGGAGAACCGGAAACCTGGATCCGGTGTGCAGCAGGAAAGCGTGGCAAGGCCGGGCGGAAGGACACCCATTTTCTGAACGGCCACGGCCTGCGTTTCGCGCACAATATGCTGGTGTTTCAGGTCAATGCGTTCGAGTTGTCCGATATCAGATCCCGCGCCGAGCTGGAGGCATTCCATCGGAATCCATGGCTGCAGAGCTGCCTGCTCGGAGGCATCGGCCAGCTGGAAATTGCCGGCGGCCGCAAGGTTTGAATGGAGATTGTCTCCGGAACTGGCCACCGCTGCACCCTCTGGCAAGGTTTCAGGTTCTCTAGCCCTGAAATCCAAGGTGAGTATGCAGCTACCTTACACTTCAAAGATGAAGGGTGCAGCCCTGAAGTGCTTTCAGGTGCACCGAAGCGGAATAGGCAGTCTTGAAGCTGGGAAAAAGCGTCATTCTCTTTGCCCCTGAGGGCAAACGCATCAGATCAGCAATTTAAAGAGAATGGCGGACAGAGAGGGATTCGAACCCTCGATACGGTTGCCCGTATACACGCGTTCCAGGCGTGCGCCTTCAACCACTCGGCCACCTGTCCGTTCGAAGCAGCGTCAAGCGCTGCCTGCAAGTCGCGCAATATACTCACGAAACGCATAAGCGCAAGCGGCCTCTGAACTTTTTTATTTTCCTGTCTATGCCTGTGGATTGTTGAGGCCATGGGGGCATGCGCTGACCCGTAAAATTTAACGAAAAAGAAACAATTGCCGTAGCGGAAATCTTTGATTAGAGTTTTTCCATTGGGAAGACGTCCGAGAAAAAGCTCTGCAGCCGGAACCATTTAAGGGCGGCTGAGTTTTTGCTTTGGTTGTGTTTTTATACATCCCAATCGGTTTTGAGTTTTGAGTGAGTTGCCGAGTATGATTGCCTTGATCAAGTTCCTGATGCGTTTTGCTGGCATCGTTCTTTTTGCGACAGCTTTGGTCGCGATGGTCTCCGACGGGAGCAAATCAATCGCGCGGTCAGAAGTCGTGGTCACTTCCGTGCGCCAGATGTGGGAAGGGGTGTCGGTCCAGGGCCCCGAAACCATGCGGGAGAGTGTGACCAGTACGGTCGATCCTCAAGTCTGGGATGTTGCTGTCGAACCGGTTCTGTCCTGGCCGCTTTGGCTCGTCGCGCTGCTGACTGGATCTGTCACCCTCTGGCTCGGCAGTCGCAGGCGTGTGCGCCAGCCCAGCTATATCTGACCTGCCTCCTGGTGTTTCCCGCCCGGCTCTCAAAACCCGCACACGGCTGTGTGTGCGGGCTTGCAGCCAGCCGCGTTGACCGCCATCTTTGGTACTGAACTGTTGCGGTCTGCCTGACCGCTTCCTTTAGTGGACGCGGGGGCAAGTCCTTTTCCGGGACGTCTGCGGCAAGACCAAGTGAGCGCCAAGGAGCCGATCATGTCTTTCATGACCATGCTGACGAAGAAGTTTTCCCTGCCGTCTCCGCAAGAGGCTTTGCCGGGACGCTCTGAAGCCATCATTCCTTCCGCCCCGCATTATGTGAATGGCAATTCCCTTCTGCCGCCATTTGCCGAGGGCTTGAAGGTTCTTCAGATCGGAATGGGATGCTTCTGGGGTGCCGAGCGCCTGTTCTGGCAGCAGCCCGGCGTCTGGGTGACGGCCGTTGGTTACGCAGGCGGCTATACACCCAATCCGACCTACAACGAGACCTGCACCGGCCGAACCGGCCATACGGAAGTGGTGCTGGTGGTCTATGATCCCGCGCAGATCTCGCTGGAGGCCTTGCTGAAGGTGTTCTGGGAAAATCATGACCCGACCCAGGGCATGCGCCAGGGCAATGACACCGGCACCCAGTACCGGTCTGCCATCTATGTTGGCCCGGAAGATATGGCGGCTGTCGAGGCGTCCAAAGCCCTCTATCAGCAGGCTTTGAGCGAGGCCGGTGTTACCCGGTCGATCACCACGGAAATCCGTGCTGACGAGACGTTCTATTACGCTGAAGACTATCATCAGCAGTATCTGGCGAAGAACCCGAACGGCTATTGCGGTATTCGCGGTACGGGCGTGTCCTGCAGCCTCTGAACCCGGCAGGATTGCCGGCGGATCGTGCTGTTTTCACCGCTGGCTATAAACCCTGAAGATTTCCGTGCGGCTGGCTCAAGAAGCCTTGCCGCACGGCCTTGACGCTGAGGCAAGGGAATGCCAAGAGCGCAGCAAGCCTGCGGGTGCTGTAAGCCCTTGACCCTTGCACGAGTTTCCGACCTTGCCGAATTCTCCGCTTCCTGCCGGTACCGTGTTTCTGCTCGACATGCTGCAGAAGAAGCGCGCATTGCTGTTTCGCAGCGCGAGCCGGGAGATTGTCTGCCGCGAGCTTCGCGAGGTTCCGGACTTTCTGAGAGAGGTGGAGACCGCAAGGGCACAAGGTGCCCATGTTGCGGGATTTCTTGCCTATGAGCTGGGTTACGCCTTCGAGCCGAAGCTGCGCGAGCGCTGGCAGCGGACTGGCGATCTGCTCGGCTGGTTCGGTGTCTACGATGCGCCGGAGACATTGAGCCTGAGTGACGCGGAAGACCTGCTGGCTGCTGCTGCAGGGAACAAGACGTCCAGTCTCGGGCCGCCCGAATTCGACATGACTTCGGACCAATATGGCGATGCCTTCGCGAAGGTGCGGGATCACCTGGCCAAGGGGGACATTTTCCAGGTCAATCTGACTATCCGCGCCAGCCTTCGTCACGAAGGTTCGCCCGAGGCTCTCTTTCTGCGGCTGATGCGCAACCAGCCTGTTGCCCACGCCGCTTATCTGCATCTTGAGGACCGGGCGGTGTTGTCCCTGTCCCCGGAGCTATTTCTGGAGCGGGAAGGCAAGATCCTGCGCACGCGGCCCATGAAGGGGACTGCGCCCCGGGGGCTGGATGAAGACGGTGACCAGCGCATTGCCTGCGACCTGGCGAGCGATCCGAAACAGCGCGCCGAGAACACGATGATCGTGGACCTGATGCGCAATGACCTGTCACGCATTTCTGTTCCCGGAAGCGTTCAGGTGACGAAGCTCTGCGATGTGGAGCGCTACCAGAGCCTTTTCCAGATGACGTCGACCATCGAGGCCGAGCTGGAGGAGGACGTGGAGTTCTCCCGTATCATCGAAAATCTGTTCCCCTGCGGCTCGATCACCGGTGCTCCGAAGCTGAGCGCCATGCTGATCGCGGATCGTCTCGAAACCAGCCCGCGGGGGATCTATACAGGCTCCATCGGTCACATCGAGCCTTCTGGCGATTTTGCGTTCAACGTGGCGATCCGGACGCTGGACCTTCGCAAGGACGGCAGGTGCATTGCCGGCACCGGGTCAGGCGTCGTTTTCGATAGCGGAGCAGGTCCGGAGTACGACGAATGCAAACTCAAATTGAGTTTTATTAGCCGGGAAACTAAATCCTTTGAGCTCCTGGAAACCCTCGCCTGGATGCCCAATGAGGGCTTCGTTCTGCTGGAGCGGCATCTGGCGCGGCTCGCGTCTTCAGCACGGTATTTCGCCTATGACTTCGACCGGGAAAGACTTTGCGCGGAGCTGACACGACGGGCGGAGGGCTGGTCCGGCCCGCAGCGGATACGTGTTCTTCTCGGTAAGGATGGTGGGGTCAGCATCTCGGCCGCTCCCCTCGTGTCTGCCAGTGACAACACGGTCTGGCACGTGCGGATTGCCTCTCAGCGCACCCGCAGCGATGATGTCTTTCTCTATCACAAGACCACGAACCGGGCCTTCTATGATGACACCCGGCAGCAGATGGCCGCGGAATCCGGATGTGATGAGGTTCTCTTCGTAAACGAGGCGGGCTATCTGACCGAGGGCAGCTTTACGAGTTTGTTTGTTGCGCAGAATGGCCGTCTGCTGACGCCCGGCCTGCGTCATGGTCTCCTGCCGGGCACCTTCCGGGCAGGGCTTCTGGAGCAGGGGATCGCAGTGGAAGCGGATCTCCGGCGTGAAGATCTCGGTGGGGCCAAGGTCTTTGTCGGCAATTCCGTCCGGGGACTAATTCCGGTGACAGTGATTTCCTAACCGGCGGTTTCATTCCATGGTTCGATTGTCAGCTCCGGCCAGAGCGCCAGCATTCTCGCTCCCTTTTCCTCATAGGTCTTCCGGTTCGGGACCACATAATTCGGGACAATCCGAAGCGCGAAGAGGGCGGTCAGTCCGAACGGTGCGACGATCTCGATTTCATCATTGCGCCCAAGCCGGGCGGCGACCGAGTGGGTTCGTGAGGCATAGCTGCAAAGAGATTCGAGCGCGCAGGTCAGCGGCGCATAATCGACACCAAAGCGCTGCTTGTACCAGAGGTGCACGCGGGCTTGGTTGCGCACTTCGATCTCGGCTTCCACATGGCTCAGCCGCTGCTGCACCTTGCGGATCACCGCATCTTCGCGCTCATAGCTCAGGTCTGTGCCGTCGAAATAGATGACGTCATAGTCCTTGATGCCGTAGCCGAAGGGCCGGCCGGTCAGGTGGTTCCAGAGGTTTTGATAGAGCCCGCCGGAGACAAGCCAGGCGTCGGGCAGCGCCAGGTCGCGCAGGGCCGTCAGAATATCGAACAGAACGGGAGAGTGCCGGATCAGGCTTCGCAGGGCGGCTTTGCGGTCGTCTTCTGACGCGCGGTAGGGATCGGCAAGTGTCCCGTCGCTCCAGTCCAGATCATTCTGCATGCCGCTCTCCCTGAAGGTCCCAGTGACCTCTGACTAGCAGATTCGGACCTCAGGAGAGATCCCTTCCCGCCAGAGCGGGAAGGGGCGTGTCGTATCGTAGCGCTTAGCTGCGCAGGGTGCCGCCGGTTGCCTTTTCGACGGTGGCGATCACCTTCTTTGCGACCGCATCGATTTCCTCGTCAGTCAGGGTCTTCTGGCGCGGCTGCAGGGTGACGTCGATGGCAATCGACTTGCTGTCCTCTGCAACGCCCTTGCCTTCATAGATGTCGAAGAGGTTCACATCCGTGATCAGGGCCTTGTCCGCACCGCGGGCGGCCTTGAGCAGGGTTTCTGCAGAAACGTCCTTCTTCACCACGAAGGCAAAGTCACGGCGGACCGGCATCAGACCGGACGTGTCCAGAGCGCCCTTGGAGCGGGTCGCCTTGCCCTTCGGCTGGGGCAGGTTGTCCGGGAAGATCTCGAACGCGACAACCGGGCCTTCGATATCCAGAAGAGCCAGGGTGCGCGGATGGATCTCACCGAACACGGCGAGCGTGTTCTTCGGGCCGAGCTTCAGGGCACCGGAGCGGCCCGGATGGAAATAGTCCGGAGCGTCCCGGAAGACCTGCAGCTTGTCGACAGGCGCGCCGATGGCGGCAAGAACGGCTTCCGCATCTGCCTTGGCATCGAACACATCCACGGACGCGGACGAACCGGACCAGTGGCGGGCAGCGCCCTGGAGCTTGGCAGTGCCCCGACGGATGCCGGCTGCGGCCATGGACTGATCTTCAGGTGCGTCGCCTGCGAAGATCTGGCCGATCTCGAAGAGAGCAACGTCCGGATAACCCCGGTCCGCATTGCGCTGTGCTGCGGCCAGGAGACCCGGCAGCAGGCTCGGGCGCATGTCCGAAAGGTCTGCGGAAATCGGGTTGGCAAGCGCGAGTTCCGGCTTGCCACCGCCGAAGGCTTCCGCCGTTGCCTTGGCGATGAAGGACCAGGTGATTGCCTCGTTCAGTCCGCGGGACGCCAGAGACCGACGGGCCCGGTTGCGGCGGATCTGGCCAAGGGTCAGAACCTTGCCGCTGATAGAGCTGGTGCGCGGAAGCGGCGTAGAGACAACACGGTCGAGACCGATGATGCGGACCACTTCCTCGACCAGGTCGGCCTTGCCTTCAATGTCCGGGCGCCAGCTCGGAGCAGCCACCTTGACCACATCGCCGGAGCCGGACAGCCAGAAGCCGAGGGCCTTCAGCGTGACGTTGATCTCGGCCACAGAGACGTCGATGCCGGACAGGCGCTTCACTTCCGCATAGGGGAAGTCGATGATCTTGGTTGCATCCGGCACCTTGCCGGTCACTTCCAGCTCGGAAGCCTCGCCGCCGCACAGGTCCAGGACCAGCCGGGTCGCCATTTCAAGGCCAGGCTGCATGAAGTCCGGATCGACGCCGCGCTCGAAGCGGTAGCGGGCATCGGTGTTGACGCCCAGCTTGCGGCCGGTCGCGGCGATACCGTTTTCGTCCCACAGAGCGGATTCGATCAGGACATCGGTGGTCGTCTCGGTGCAGCCGGAGTGCTCGCCGCCGAGAATGCCGCCGAGGCTTTCGATGCCGTTGTTGTCGGAGATCACGCAGATGCTGGGATCGAGCTGGTAGGTCTTGCCATTCAGGCCTTCGATGCTTTCACCCTCAACCGCGCGGCGGACAATCAGGTTTCCGGCAACCTTGGCAGCGTCGAAGACGTGCAGCGGACGGCCTTGGTCGAAGGTCATGTAGTTGGTGATGTCGACCAGCGTGTTGATCGGGCGTAGGCCGATGGCGCGCAGGCGGTCCTGCATCCACTTCGGCGACGGGCCGTTCTTGACGCCCTTGACGAGGCGCAGGCCGAAGGCCTTGCACAGGGGGTGTGTGTCGCCGAAAGCGAACTCGACCTTGGTCGGGCAGGGGAAGCTGCCACGGACCGGTTCAGCCTTGCGTTCCTTCAGCTTGCCGAGGCCGGCAGCTGCCAGATCGCGGGCGATGCCATAGACGCCGGTGCAGTCCGGGCGGTTCGGAGTCAGGCCGATTTCGATAACCGGATCATCAAGACCCAGCCACTGGGCATAGCTCATGCCGACCGGTGCATCTTCCGGCAGGTCGATGATGCCGTTGTGCTCGTCGGAAAGCTCGAGCTCGCGCTCGGAGCACATCATGCCGAAGCTCTCGACATCGCGGATCTTGCCGACGGAGAGGGTGACATCCAGGCCGGGGACGTAGTCGCCCGGCTTGCCGAGCACGCCCACCAGACCGGTGCGGGCATTCGGAGCGCCGCAAACGACCTGGATCGGATCGCCTTCGCCAGTGTCGACCTTCAGGACGCGCAGACGATCGGCGTTCGGGTGCTGAACGGCTTCGATCACGCGGGCGATCTTGAACGGCGCGAGACGGGCTGCCGGATCGGAGACATCCTCAACTTCCAGGCCGATCATCGTCAGCTTTTCGGCGATCTGCTCCAGGGTTGCGTCGGTCTCAAGGTGTTCCTTCAACCAGGACAGTGTGAATTTCATCGGTTTGCTCTTTATCTCGGGTCAACGGCCCTCAGGCCGGAAAATCTCGTATCTGCGAAGAAGGCTGGTCAATCGGCCTTGAAGCGGCTGAACTCGGGCAGCGGAGACGCCGCGCCGTAGTTGTTCGCAAAGCGCTCGCCAATGTTGCCCAGCTCGCGGGTCCACTCGGTGACCATCTCCGGGGTGATGCTCTTGCCGGTCGCGATGACCTGTGCCGATTCAGCCTCGATCCGGTCGCGCAGCATCCCAAGCTCCACCTGGGACGCATATTCCGCCCGGTACTTGCCCAGCCAGCCGAGCGACATCATCACGACCACGACCAGAAGGGCGGCAGACGAAGCCAGGCTCGCCCATTTGCCGATGCCCTGGATGCGCTTTTCGCTGGCCACCAGCACGATCGAGACAATGGTCAGGAACGCCACGATCGCCACTGCAGAGAGGAAGCTGTTGTACTTCTCCGTTGCAGCCGCTTCGTGGGTTGCCCGCAGGCCGGTGATCCGGTCTCTCAGATACAGCAGCGCATCAGCCTGCGGTCCCAGCTTCTCCTGAAAGTAGGTGTCGCAGAAGCGCAGACGGCCGCGGCTCTCGATCTTCTCGGCGCAGGCCTCCAGGAAGGAGGTCGGGGTCGAGACGCGATCCGAAGAGGTCTTGGCCGGAGTGTTGACCTGTGAGCTGTCCTGTGATTGGGCGCTGGCGGGAAGCGCCAGGCTCAGGCAGAGGACAACAGCGGCAAGGCAGGCAAAAAGGCGGCTGATCAGGGTCATGTGGAACCGGTGCCTTCTCAACGAAACGAAACGGACGGATTAGCTCGACAGGCCGCCGAACAGGGTCGGCAGGTCAAGGGGACGGAAGCCATAGTGCTGGATCCAGCGCACATCCGCATCGAAGAACGCGCGAAGGTCAGCCATGCCGTATTTCAGCATGGCGATGCGGTCGATGCCCATGCCCCATGCGAAGCCCTGATAGACGTCCGGATCCAGACCACAGTTGCGGATCACGTTCGGATGAACCATGCCGCAGCCGAGGATTTCCAGCCAGTCGTTGCCTTCGCCGATCTTCACTTCGCCACCGGAACGGTCGCACTGGACGTCCACTTCCATGGACGGCTCGGTGAAGGGGAAGAACGACGGGCGGAAGCGCATCTTGATGTTGTCAACTTCAAAGAACGCCTTGCAGAATTCTTCGAGAACCCACTTCAGGTTTCCGAAATGTGCGCCCTTGTCGATCACCAGGCCTTCGACCTGATGGAACATCGGCGTGTGGGTCTGGTCGCTGTCACAGCGGTAGGTGCGGCCCGGAATGATCACGCGGATCGGCGGCTCCTGATTGCGCATGGTGCGGATCTGGACCGGAGACGTGTGCGTGCGGAGCAGCAGGCGCTCGCCGTTTTCCTTCGGATTGAAGAAGAACGTGTCGTGCATCTCGCGCGCCGGGTGGCCTTCGGGGAAGTTCAGCGCGGTAAAGTTCAGCTCGTCCGTTTCGATATCCGGACCTTCGGCGATGGAAAAGCCCATGTCGGCGAAGATCGCGGTCAGCTCATCGATTACCTGGCTGACCGGATGGATGCGGCCGGTTTCCAGCGGGCTGCTGCGCAGCGGCAGGGTCACGTCGACGCTTTCGCTGGCCAGACGGGCCTCAAGAGCGGCTTCAGTCAGCACTTCCTTGCGGGCGGCAAGGGCGTCGGTGACCTTGGCCTTCAGGCCGTTCAGGGCTGGGCCCATGGTCTTGCGCTCTTCGGGGCTCATGCCGCCGAGGGTCTTCATCAGTTCGGAAAGGCTGCCCTTCTTGCCAAGCGCGGCAACGCGGACATCTTCCAGCGCTGCTTCGGTTTCTGCGCTCTCAATGGCGGCCAGGATTTCGGTTTCGAGAGTGGTCAGGTCGGACATGGGTCCTCGATCGGATTGCACGATGGGTCCTCGGGCGAGGGGCGCCGTTGGACGTTCGGAAAAAGTCGATGGTCTTTTAGCAGATATGCCGGATCTTGCCACATTCCGCGCAAGGATTTGCGCAGGTGCACGTCAGGATCGGCGGAAGGTGAGGTCTCAGCGACTAAATCGGCCGCAGGCAGGACCGTGCCCAGGCAGCAGGCGCAGATAACCATGCGCAATAAAAGCGCTTCTGCGGGGCTGGGAAGAGTGGGGCCGGGTGGTCATGGTGCTGCACCATACAGCAGCCGGCGCCCAGAACAAGTTCCCAAAGGCAATTGCGGTGTGAAACCCTTGTGATTACCGGCTGAACGTCACGAGACGCTGGGCTTTGCCTGCCCCCTGCGGACCCTTGAACTCTCCAAAGGTCACGCCGTACATGATCTTCGGGCTGATGACGATCAGGTGGAGCTCGAAATCGACAGTGCCGGCTTCTTCCTGATAACTGCCTGTCGCCCGCAGGCGGGGAAAGGCACTTGGCTTGCAGCCGGTCAGAACCTCGATATCCTGATTTTCCAGCACATCCTTGCTCTCCAGCGGGGTGTCCTTATCGAGATCGAAGTTCAAGTCACCGGTCTTGACGAAGGTGATGGGAAAGCTGCCTTGCATTTCCTGGGAACTGATCATCATGGAGCCATCGGCCTTGGCCTCAATCGCGCCATCGGAAGGTTGCCCCGGTGGCAGCGGCATGGTCTTGCCCATCATGGTCAATGTGCCGGCGCCGTTCTTTACCTGCCAGAATCCATCGATCTGACTGGGGATCGCCACTTCCCAGTGGCTGACCTCCAGGTCGCAGAAGGTGTCCGTTGCGGCCTTGGCCGGCAGCGCCATGGACAGGCAGATGAGTGAAGCTGAAACCGTACGATGAAAAACTGACATCTGAATCCCTCTATCAAATGAAGAGCCAGTCTATGTCAGTCTGAGGCGGTGACCGTGATCGCGGTCACACTTGCGCCAGTTCGGATTTGGCTGATGGCTGCAACGAAAAACGGCCCCGACGTTGGTCAGGGCCGTTTTCGCTTGTCTCAGGAGCTGGAAAGGGGCTGGGGGATTATTCCATCTTCACCTGAGATGCATTGTTGGCGCCATTCTGCTTGTCGAAGGTGACGGCCACCTTGGCCCCCTGCTTGAGGCCTGGGTTCTTCCACTTGGCCGGCATGTGATAGACCGCGCCATCACTGAGGGTGATCGTCTTGTGCTTCGCATCAATCGATTTCACAGTGCCGGTGGCGGTCTGTGCTGCGAAGGCTGCGGAAGACGTTGCGAGAACAGCGGCGGCAAGTGCCGGAACAATCAGACGACGCATGAGTGCGGTCCTTTCGATGAAGGGGCTGGCCCTTGGCTTTTGCCCCTGCAATGTGCGGGCGATCCGGGATCGTCGCGTCGTGGCCTTCTTCTACCACCGGCGATCTCTCGTCCGCGGAGGCACTATCTGACGGCGGGGCGTTGCCTGCAAATTACAGAAAGATAATCTGTGATTGGGATTGTGTGCCCAAGTTCCGGCCGGATTGAGGAAGTTCGGTGCGATTGCGGCAACTCGGCGCCGGTTTGCAGGCCGGTTAGTCGAGACCCGAGAGGGACCGGGCCAATTCTTCCTTGAGCCAGGCGCTGAAGACCTTCATCGCTCCTGTCGCTGGCGTGTGCTTGCCGGAAATAAGCCAATAGGAAAACGGCGTCTGATAGCTGCCAGGAAAGGGACGGACAATCTGGCCGACTTCCAGGGCGTGATAGGCGAGGGTTTCCCAGGCGAGAAAAACGCCCTGTCCGGCAATGGCAGCATCCAGGCAAAGGGAGCCGTCGGAGAATGTGGGTCCCTTGCCGAGGATGCTCATGTCCAGTCCATTGGGAGCAAGCCACTCGTTCCATGAGAACATCTGGCCCGGGTCCTTGATGATCGGAACATTGGCCAGGTCTGCGGGGGTTTTCAGCTGTTCGGCAATCGCGGGGCTGCACACGGGAAAGACCTTCTGGCTGCGCAGCTTTTCTGCCGTCACGCCCTTGTAGGGTCCTTTGCCGACGCGGATGCAAAGGTCAACGTCGCTGGTGTCCGGATCAACCAGATGCACTCTGGCATCGACCCGCACGCGAATGTCCGGGTAGATCTTGTTGAAGTCGCGCAAATGCCAGACCAGCCATTTTCCGGCAAAGACCGGTGCGACGGAAACGGTCAGCGCATCTTCCCGCCCCCGGCCGGTCATGGCGATGGCTGCAGACAGGGCGGTCATTCCGGCGGTGAGCTGGTGCAGGATGGGCCCGCCGTTTCGGGTCGGGGTCAAGCCGCGTGGGTGCCGGTCGAACAGAGGCATGCCGAGCTGCAGCTCGGTCTTCTGCACTTGCTGGCTGACGGCTCCCGGCGTGACGCCAAGCTCTTCGGCCGCCGCTTTCAGGCTGCCGAGACGGGCGACGGCTTCCACGGCCCGCAGGCCAGCCAGATGAACGCGGTTGAGGTTTTGCATATAGGAAAACTAAACCATATCGCAGAATAAGTCGATTTTTTCCGGAGTTCTGCTGTGCGATGGTTTAGCTATGATGAAGCTTATAGAAAATCTTCTGCAATGGCTGGGCGAGGAAACAACGCCTCACGACCTCGCCAACTGCGATCCCTTTGCCCACCCGGCCATTCGCCGGATGAGCCTGAGAGAGCAGGCGGATCTGCCGCTCGGGCACCCCGCCTTGTCCTGTTCTGGCCGGGAAATCAGGCCTTCTTGACGAATTCGGTCAGGATCACGATCCGCTGATCATTGACCCTGCCCTCGATCTGGGTGGCGTTGTCGTGAACCAGAGAGATGTTGCGCACGGCAGTGCCGCGCTTTGCAGTGAAATTCGCGCCCTTGACCTTCAGGTCTTTGATCAGGGTCACCGTATCTCCTGCCGAAAGCACTGCGCCGTTGGTGTCCTTGTGCACGATTGCATCGTCTCCCGCCGAGGCGGCCTGACCGGCTTTTGCCCAGTCCAGAACCTCGTCCTCGAGATAGATCATCTCGAGCAGCTCCTGTGCCCAGCTTTCGCCGGACTGGCGCTTGAGAAGCCGCCAGGCGGAGACCTGTACGGCTGGAACCTGGCTCCAGGCGCTTTCATTCAGGCAGGCCCAGTGGGCCCCATCAAGGGCAGCGCTGCCGGAAATCTGAGAGGCGCAGGTCTCGCACACGAAGATCGCGTGGTCCGCATCCTCGGGCTTGTCCGGGCCGACCGGCAGAACGGAGAGGGTTTCTGCTGATCCGCAAAGCTCGCAGGTGCCGCCGGAGCGCTCCCGCAACAGGGGTTCCAGGCTCATGGTGTGCTCCTATTGGGTCTTGAAAATAGTTCCGCCGGCAATGGCCGGCGGAAAAAGGCAAATCGTTTGCGCTGGAGAGTGAGGTCTCACTCGTCCATCTTGAGGGCCTGGATGAAGGCTTCCTGCGGAATCTCCACCTTGCCGAACTGGCGCATCTTCTTCTTACCGGCCTTCTGCTTTTCCAAGAGCTTGCGCTTACGGGTCGCGTCACCGCCGTAGCACTTGGCGGTCACGTCCTTGCGAAGGGCGGAGATGGTTTCACGGGCAATCACGCGGGCGCCGATGGCGGCCTGGATCGGGATCTTGAACATGTGCCGCGGGATCAGCTCTTTCAGTTTCTCGCACATGGCGCGGCCGCGGCGCTCGGCCTGGCTGCGGTGCACGAGAACGGACAGAGCATCAACCGGCTCGTCGTTGACCAGGATCGACATCTTCACCAGATCGCCCGCGCGGTAGTCGGAGATCTGATAGTCGAACGAGGCATAGCCCTTGGAGATGGACTTCAGGCGGTCGTAGAAGTCGAAGACCACTTCGTTCAGCGGCAAGTCATAGGTGACCATGGCGCGGCTGCCGACGTAGTTCAGGTCGATCTGCAGGCCACGACGCTCCTGGCAGAGCTTCAGGATGCCGCCCAGATATTCGTCCGGCGTCATGATTGTCGCACGGATCCACGGCTCGCGGATCTCGGCCACCTTCACGATGTCCGGCATGTCGGCCGGGTTGTGCAGATCCAGCACAGTGCCGTCGGTCAGGGTCATGCCGTAGACCACGGACGGTGCGGTTGCGATCAGGTCGAGATTGAACTCGCGCCACAGACGCTCCTGAATGATTTCCAGGTGCAGCAGGCCGAGGAAGCCGCAGCGGAAGCCAAAGCCCAGAGCGGCCGAGGTTTCCATCTCGAAGGAGAAGCTGGCGTCGTTGAGGCGCAGCTTGCCCATGGCAGCGCGCAGATCCTCGAAATCGTTCGCATCCACCGGGAAGAGGCCGCAGAAGACCACCGGCTGAGCCGGCTTGAAGCCCGGCAGAGCTTCGGCGCAGGGCTTGCGGTCATCGGTGATCGTATCCCCGACGCGGGTGTCGGCAACTTCCTTGATCGACGCGGTCAGAACGCCGATCTCGCCGCTCTTCAGTTCATCGACCTGCAGGAATTTCGGTGTCATCACGCCGACGCGGTCGACGTCATAGACCACGTCCGTGCCCATCATCTTGATACGCTGGCCCTTCTTGAGGGAGCCGTCGATGATGCGGACGAGAACCATCACGCCCAGATAGGTGTCGTACCAGCTGTCGACCAGCATCGCCTTCAGCGGGCCGTTCGGATCACCGGTCGGAGCAGGAAGCTGCTTGACGATGGCTTCCAGAACCGTGTCGACGCCCATGCCGGTTTTGGCCGAAATCATGCAAGCTTCGGCGGTGTCGATGCCGATGACGTCTTCGATCTGTTCCTTGATCCGGTCCGGCTCGGCCGCCGGCAGGTCGATCTTGTTCAGAACGGTCACGATGTCGTGGTTGTTGTCGATGGCCTGATAGACGTTGGCCAGCGTCTGGGCTTCCACGCCCTGGCTGGCGTCCACGACAAGCAGAGACCCTTCACAGGCCGCCAGCGACCGGGAGACTTCATAGGCGAAGTCAACGTGGCCTGGCGTGTCGATCAGGTTCAGGATGTACTGCTGTCCATCCTGGGCATTGTAGATCAGTCGCACGGTCTGCGCCTTGATCGTGATGCCGCGCTCGCGCTCGATGTCCATCGAGTCGAGAACCTGCGAGGTCATTTCGCGGTCGGTCAGCGTTCCCGTCATCTGGATCAGCCGGTCGGCAAGCGTCGACTTGCCGTGGTCGATGTGAGCCACGATGGAGAAATTGCGGATGTTGGAAATCTTCTGCGTCGTCATGGCGCTCGTTTACCACTGGCAGCGCAGAACGCAAAGGGATTTGGTGACTTCACGCGCATAAGCGAGCTGACTTATCCATCGTTCCAGCAGGCTGTTGTCCGATAGGAAGTCGGCTCATCGGCGGGCGGGAGGGATTTGATACCTCAAGCCGTTACAGGGTTCGCCTTGGAGCCGGATCTGACGCCAGTAAAAACCGGATGATCAAGCGTTGCGGTTTATGACTTAGAAGTGCCCGATCAGCAGCTATTTCCTGACCTGAGACGGGTCAGACGGTGGGAGTCAGTCCGGACAAGCTGTCACGCAGGACCCTGCCAAGTTTTCTGCCTTCCGAGGCAATCTCCCCGGCAAATTCGAGAAGTGCCGGCTGGTCGAGAGCCGTGAGTGACTGCACCACCAGGGCAATATCCCGGTAAAGTGGTTCAATGTCGGAGACGTCGATCTCGACGAGTTCGCCGGAACTCAAGGCATCGGAAACCGTCGAGCGGACGAAGAAGCCGACGCCATGGCCGGAGAGCGCAAGATTGCGGCCCGGATCCGTCGGCAATTCCACGCGCGAGCCGGCTGCCTGAGCCGCCGAAATGGCGCGGTGCGGCGCGATCTGCCACCAGTTCAGGGTCAGGAACCGGGGCGCTTTTTCCAGAACGCGGGCAAGGGTTGGCTTGGGGCCGAATTCTCTTGCAAGCTCGGGGGCCGCAACCAGTGGCGCATCTTCCCGGATAATCAGCAAGGGCTCCGCCGAGGTCAGCAGCGGATCAAGGTTCGGCCAGCACATGACCGCAAGGTCCACATCCCGCTCGTGCAGCATGGCGGAGATCTGATTGTGACGGCCTTCGCGGATGACCACATCCATATCCGGGTGGCGCTTCTGGTATCGCACCAGCGGTCCGCTGATCAATGGCATGATCATGGTCGACAGGGAGCCGACAGCGACCCGGCCACGCTCCGCGCGTCTCAGTGTTTCGCGGGCTTCCTGCAGCACGCCGAGCATGCGGCGGCAATAGGGAAGAAAGCTCAAGCCCTGATCGGTGAGGCGGACCTGCCGTCCCCGGTTGAACAACTGCGCGCCTATGTCATTCTCAAGGGCCTGAATGCGCATGGAGACGGTTGCCTGAGTCACGTTCAGCCGGGCGGCGGCCTTCGTGAAACTGCCGTCGCGCGCAACCCTGTCAAATGTGCGAAGTTGTTCGATATCCATTTGATCTTCTGATGCGAAACATAATTTCTTTTAGCAAACTAAGAGATATTATGAGTGAACCTAATTTGAAAGAGCTTTTCATGCATCTGAGAGACGCAATCGGGGAGGACGTTCCAGCCCTTCTGAACATCCATAATGATGCGGTCCGCACCTTGAAGGCGATCTGGACCGACAGGCAGGAGACGCTGGAAAGCCGAAGGGCATGGTTTGATGCCCGCAAGGCCGCCGGGCTGCCGATCATCGTGGCGGAAGATGAAAGCGGTCAGGTGGTTGGTTACGGGTCATTTGGACCTTACCGGGAAAAGGAAGGCTTCCGCCTGACCATGGAGCACTCGGTCTATGTTTTGCCCGAAGCGCGAGGGCTTGGCGCTGGCCGTGCCTTGCTGGAGCGCCTGATCGAGGTTGCCCGGCAAGATGGCTATCATGTGCTTGTGGCCGCCATTGACGGCGAGAACACCGGCTCAGTCGCGCTTCATGAAAAATGCGGTTTCAAGGTTGTTGGCCGTCTGCCTCAGGTCGGCATGAAGTTCGGTGACTGGCTGGATCTGGTGCTGATGACGCTGCTGCTCGATGACAAGACAAACCCGCCCGCTGACCGCTAGTGGCTGTGAGGCCCGGAACGACATCATGACCACGCAAGCTTTGACGATCCGCCCTGCCGTCCTTGAGGATGTTCCGGCGCTGCTTGAAATCCATAACTTCGCTGTCTGCAATCTGACGGCCGCCTGGACCGAAATCCAGGACAGTTTGCAGGACCGGGAAACCTGGCTGAAAGACCGGCAGAAGGCCGGCCTGCCGGTGTTCGTCGCGGTCGAAGGCAATGCCGGGAAGGTGATCGGGTTTGGAACCTATGGGCCGTTCCGGGCAAGGTCCGGCTACCGGCTGACGGCGGAGCATTCCATCTACGTCTGTCCGGATGGACAGAGATCCGGCGTTGGAAGAGCGCTTCTGGAACGGCTGATCACCAGCGCCCGGGGCGAGGGCTATCATGTGCTGATCGGTGCCGTGGATGGCGAGAACGAAAAGTCCATCGCCTTCCACCGCAAGATGGGTTTCGAGATTTCAAGTCTCTTGCCCCAGATTGGCACCAAGTTCGGCCGCTGGCTGGATCTGCATTTCGCGACCCTTGTGCTGAACGATGCGCCGGCCCCTGCGTCCAGCTTGCCGGAGCCCACAGCTTCGGCCTGATCGCGCCTTACTGTGCAGTCAGGACCTGCTTGCAGCTCGGGGGCAGGGCTGCCAGGGCCATCGGCTTTTTCTTCACCACCTTCTCGGGCTTGCTGGGCTTCTTGGGCACCCAGGGCTCATCCGAAAGCCACCAGGTCAGTTCCTTGCCGCAACCATCGCCCGGAGGCGGTGTGTCCTGATCCTTGCAGCCCTCGCTGCCGGCAGGGCAGGCGAGGCGGACATGGAAGTGATAGTCATGGCCCCACCAGGGGCGGACTTTCCGCAGCCAATCCCGGTTCTTGCCGGTTTCAAACTTGCAAAGCGCCTGCTTGATCGCCGGGTTGACGAAAATCCGGGCCACCCGGGGATCGCTTGCCGCGCTGCGGATCAGCCGGGCGCGGCTGTCTGACCATTTCTTCGGGTCGACGCTGCGGTCAGCCCCAGTCACATCGATCGGACCTTTCAGCATGGAGACGGCCGAAATGTTCTCGCGCTCCTCGCGGGTCAGGGTCCGGTTTGGCATTTCGGTCAGCCAGATGTCCGCGTCTAGGCCGATCTGGTGGCTGGCATGGCCGGATGTCATCGGCCCGCCGCGCGGCTGGGCGAGGTCGCCGACAAGCAGTCCCCGCCATCCCTGCGAGGGAGCATCGGCCGCAAGGTCTTCAAGAAACCGGATCAGGTCCGGATGCCCCCAGTTCCGGTTGCGGGACAGGCGCATGACCTGCCAGGTCGGGCCATTCACGGGCAGTGCGTTGCCGCCGGAAAGGCAGCCCTTCGCATAGGATCCGATGGCGCGGGCCTGAAGGGCTGCCGGGGTCTTCATGGCCCCGAAATAATCCTTCGCGGGCGCGTCGTCCTTGAGGGATGCAAGACGCGGATTGCTCCCTTGCGCCTTCGCAGCGGCGGGCGCTTGCGCCGGGCTTGCGGCAGTCTCTGCCACTGATGGCTTGGAGGGCGGCAGCGGGGCTTCCGCAAAGGCTTGTGAGGCCAGAAGCACAGCCCCAGCCGCCAGTGCGGGCCGGAGGGAGAACCGCGCAGCAAGGCGCAATGTGGGGATGGATAGGGTCATCTTGGCAAACTCCCGGCCTCGCCGGTCCCGCTGATTTTATGGTCCAAGCTTGAGACCAAGCCTTCTGCCCGGCAAGGGGCCGGGTGTTTCCTTCTGTGGGCAACGGCCAAGCCCTTTTCAGAACCAAGGGCTTGGGGGTAGGGTGCCTGAATTGCAATTCTGTCTTCAGGGATCAGAAAATGAATATCGACCTTCTCCGCCGCCTTTGCGAAACCCCGGGCGTTCCCGGTCACGAGCATCGGGTCCGTGATCTTATTCTCAAGGAGATCGAAGGCCTTTTTGACGAAGTGACTGTCGACCCCATGGGGTCGCTCCTGTGCAAGCGTGATGCCCGCAAGTCGCCCAAGAAGGGGGCGGATCCCAAGAAGGTCATGCTGCTCTGTCATATGGACGAGATCGGCTTTCTGGTGTCGCATATCACCGACAAGGGCTTTCTCTATGTTCAGCCGGTTGGCGGGTTCGATGCGCGCAACCTGTTTTCGCGTCGTGTTCTTGTCTCTACAGATGATGGCGACTTCAAGGGCGTGATGAACCCGGGCGGCCGCCCGATCCACATTTCATCTCCCGAAGAACGCAAGAAGATTCCGGAGCCCGCCGAATTCATCATCGATCTCGGCATGACCGGCGAGGACGCCAAGCAGAAGATCCGCATCGGCGACATGGTGACCATGGATGAGCCACTGATCGAGGTCGGCAGCAAGATTGTCTCCAAGGCGCTCGATAACCGCATCGCCTGCTGGCTGGGCATCGAGGCCATCCGTGCGCTCGGCAAGGCCAAGCACACCTGCGAGATCCACGTTGCCTTTACCTGTCAGGAAGAGGTCGGACTGCGCGGTGCCCGCACCGCGGCCTATGCGATCAAGCCGGATATCGGCTTCGGGGTCGACACCACGCTTGCCTGCGACACGCCGGGCGTTCCCGAGCAGGACCGCACGACGGTTCAGGGCGAAGGCTTTGGCCTGCACGTCAAGGATGGCTCGTTCATCGCGGACCGGGATCTGGTGAAGGAACTGGAAGCCCTGGCCATTGCGGAAAAGATCCCGTTCCAGCGCACCATGCTGCGCTCGGGTGGTCAGGATGGCGCTGCCGCCCAGCAGGCCGCAGCCGGTGCGAAGGCTGTCGGCATTGTCGTCGGCACCCGCTACATCCACACGGTGACCGAGATGATTTCCAGCAAGGATCTGGTCGCAGCCCGTGACATTCTGGCTGCCTACCTGAAGCAGGCCTGAGGGCAGGAATGAAATCGGAGCGTCCCATAAAACAGGGCGCTCCGAATACACTGTGGGAAGGGTCTGGAATATAGTTCAGGCGTTGTAAAATGACATTTTATTCGTGAATCTACGAGGTTGATAAGTAGTTGATATAAATGATTAGATTTCTATTGATTGCATTTTTGGTTTCTTGCCTCTCTCCGTCTGCGTTTTCTTCGGAAGATCGTCGAGCTGATTTGTTGAGTGAAAAAATTGAAGAGGCTTTAGTCGCGTCTGATAGAGCTCAACCTTATTTCAAGGAACTCGAGGTATATTTTTATAATTCTACTGATGAAATATCAAAGGAAGTGATTTTATCACTTAAAAGCGAATTCAGCTTTGAATTGATGGGCCAAAATTCTCGAGATTCTCTCGATTATTTTAAGTTTGGTGATGTTTGGGTCATTAATGAGCCTCTTTCTGTAGTGGAGCACAATCCTCTTTTTCAGTTATTTTATATGATGAACAAAGATTCAAATGTTGTTGAGCTAGGGCAGGCGATAGAGCGGATTGATAATCTATCCATCTATCACTCGAATAAGATGTATGAATTCGTTTGTTCTGCGCTACTTAATGAAAGCCCAAAAGAAAACAGACGCCCTCTTAAAATGCTTGTTTACTCAAACGGTAATTTTTCAAATGGAGATGTCCAAAAGTGCTTGATCACTTTGGTGTCCATATATGCGAAAGTAAGCTCAGAATAAAATATAATCTGATGGTGATTTTCTGGGTCATTTCTCGTCTATCGGCGCGCAGCGTATTCAGACGGCTTGTCTTAAGCTCGTCTTCTTAAGGGCGAAAATCCTCAAACTGAACCACGCAATTCCCCGAGCCTTTTCAGCTCATCCAGCGCAGGACCCGGCCCTTGACCGGGTTTTCGAAGGGGCGCTTTTCTGCGGAGGAATTGGCCCATTCCCGCTTCAGCTGCATCCACCAGCGGCCCTGTGTATCAGCGTCGTTGATGAGCATGAGCTTGGGATTGTACTCAAGCCCTTCGCGCTGCTGAACAACCACCCGCCGGTCCTGATCCAGGAACACGTTCATCAGATGGCGGACGAGCGGCTTCAGCGGCTTGACCCAGCCCATGGTGGACCAGAACATCTGCCGCACTTCGGTCTCGTCCTCGGTGACGGGGGTAATCGTGGTAAGGCCGACGACGGAATGCTTGTCGCCCTTGATGTGTTCGATCCGCAGACCCGGCAGGCGGTAGCTGATTTCCGTCGTCACATTGTCGCCGAGCAGGTAGCGGTAGGCAATGTTCTGAGGCGGGATCTTGTGGCGGACCATGGCCCAGCCAAGTTCCGCAGCCTCGAACTGCTTCTCCTTGGGGCGGAGTTTCGTGCCGTTTTTCTTGAACCACCAGGACGTGTGAACGAAGGCGGCGTGGGTCGGGTCCATCAGGCCGAGAGCCGCGTGGTCCACCGAGCAGACGAAATGCTGCATGATTTCAACGCTCGGGCCCTGATCCACCGCGAAGTCTGGCAGCATCGGCGGCTGTGGCTGGCGGCCGTCTTCGGGCTTTTCGCCGTTTTCAGCGAAATAGACCCAGACGAGGCCCTGCTGCTCGATGCAGGGATAGGCACCGCAGGTGATCTTGGAATAATCGATGGTCTGGTATTCATGGGTGGAGGGAATGTCGACGCAGGTGCCGTCCGTTCCGAATTTCCAGCCATGATAGCAGCACTGGACGTGCTCGCCGTCGAACCAGCCATGGCGGAGCGGAATGCCCCGGTGCGGGCAGATATCGCGCAGGGCGAAGACCTTGCCATGCTTGTCACGGCCGAGAAGGACCATTTCGCCCATCAGCTTCTTGCCGGTCATGGCGCCAGGCTTGATGTCTGAACCTGGGCAGGCGACGTACCAAAGTCCGCGCAGCAGCTCCGCCTTCAGATTATCCATGTCCGCTTAACCCTTGCTGATCGATGTCCTCAACGGGGTGTAGCGGAGGCTGGTGTCTGTCTCAAGCGTGGAAATGCGGATCTCTCAGGCGTAGCCTTCAAGGAGATCGGCGAGCTGGGGACCGGTGCCCGCATAAAGCGAGCTGACAGAGGCGCTCTGGTAGCTGGCGCTGGTGTTGCCGAAAAGAGCCTGGATCGACGAGGCGCTGGCCGAGCGGACAGACAGTCCCGAGGACGAGCTGTAGGATGCCCGCTCATAGGAGACAAACTGAGCGGACAGGCTGTTCCCGCCCATGCTGGCTTCGATGGTCGTGGTGGAGACGGTGGCGGCTTCAAAGGCGGCGGAGGTTGCCGCCTCGGTGTCTTCGCTGCTGACATCCATGCCAAGGGCCTGCTTCAGCTGGTTTGCAGCCTTCTGGTAGTCTTCCATCTGCTTCATGGCCTTGCGGGCGCTGTTTTCAGCGCTTTCGCCACGGCGGAATTCCACGGCAGCCTGCAGAGCTGCAACAACGGAAGAATCTTCGGCCGCCTTTTTGGAAGCCGATTCCAGAGCGGAGGATGTTGCCGAGGAGGCGCTGGCATCGGAGGAGCCAGAGGTCTTGGCTGCAGACGTGCCGCCACTTGCGACCGACGAAAAGGTCGCCAGACTTGCACTCTGCCTGGTGGTCTCGATGGAAATCTGCATCCTGCGCCTCATCTGAACCGGCGGCTTTGCCGCCTGAACCAAATCCTTTGGTTCGTCTGCACACTGCCAGATGAAGTCTTAAGATCCTGTTAAGTTTTGCTGTCGCAATTGCAGAATGCGAGAGGATCAGGCAAAGGCTGAGGCGAGAAAGCGCCCGCCAAGCACCATGACCCGTTCATCGATGGAGTGATCCAGGCCGGTCAGCATGTGGGCGTCAACAGTGACCCCGGCGCGTGTGAGAGCGGCTTCTGCCGCGGTCAAAAAATCCGGCGCCACCACATCGTCTGCATCCCCATGTACGATCAGGACCGGCGTGTCCGTCTGGATGTCATCCAGCTTCGATGGGCCGGGCAGCATTCCTGAAAAGGCAAGCAGGGCCGCAGGTGCCGGGTGACGGCGCAAGGTTGTCTGGAACGCCATGGCTGCCCCCTGGCTGAAGCCGACGACAGCAAGCTGGCGATTGTCCAGGCCGTAGTGCTTCAGGGCGGTATCCATCAGCGCTTGCAGTTTGGGGGCGGCAGCCTCAGCGCCTGTTTCGATCTCCCGCATGTCTCTTTCGCTCAAGGCGAACCATTGCCGGCCAACAAGGCTTTCATGGGGAAGGGGCTCTGGTGCATCCGGTGCGATAAAGACCGCGTCCGGCAACACGCCGGACCAGGCGCGCCCAAGAGCGATGAGGTCTGCGCCGCAAGAGCCGTAGCCATGAAGCAGCACAACAAGCTGGCGGGCCTTGCGGCCTCCTGCAGGTTCGATCCGGTGAACGGTGCTGGCTGTCACGCAGGGGCTTCCTCTTCGGACGTGTCCTTCGAGCGGGCAACCCGCGTCAGGAGGTAGGACAACACGATCAGGACACCTGCCAGCGCAAAGGGAATGCCCGGGAAGTAGATCGGTGTGTCATCGGCGGTGAAGGCGCTGAACAGCTGGGTCATCACGAAGGGGCTGATCACCATGGCAATGCCGGAAACGCTGGACACGAAGCCCTGCAGTTCGCCCTGGGCATTGTCCGGAATGGCATTTGCCATGAGGGCGGAAAAGGACGGGGTGGCCAGTGCGCCGAGCGAGGCGAAGGGCAGGAACAGGAACACCATCCAGCCCGCATCGATGACGGCAAGACCGGCGTAGGCAATGACATTTGCGCCGAGCGCGAAGGTCAGCGTCTTCATCGGACCAAGCTTCGGTTCCAGCACCCGGATCAGATAGCCCTGAACGAACGCAAAGCCGATGCCGACGACGGCAAGAGATCCGCCGATTTCCGCCGGACCCCAGCCGAAGGTTTCGCCCGTGTAATAGCTCCAGACCGCCGGATAGACGTAATGGGCAATATCGAACAGCAGCAGGGCAAGAAGATAGATCCTCACCGGCGGATAGTCTGCCAATTGCTTGAGCGCACCGAGAGGGTTGCCACGTTTGATGTCGAACGGGCGGCGGTTCTCTTCCTTCAGTGTTTCCGGCAGGAAGAAGAAGCCATACAGAAAATTCGCGAGCGAGAGCGCTGCCGCTGCAAAGAAGGGCGCGCGCGAGCCATATTCTCCAAGGAACCCGCCAGCAACAGGTCCGAGAATGAAGCCGATCCCAAAGGCCGCGCCGATGAGGCCGAAATTGCGTGCCCGCTGCTCCTTTGTGGAGACGTCGGCGATATAGGCGGAGGCAGAAGAGAAGTTCGCTCCCGCGACGCCCGACAGGGTCCGTCCGATGAACAGGATGGCCAGACTCCCGGCCATCGCCATGATCATGTAATCCACGGCCAGAACCAGCATGGAAATCAGCAGAACAGGTCGGCGCCCATACCGGTCCGAGAGGTTGCCGAGCGTCGGTCCGCACAGGAACTGCATCAAGGCGTAGACGACGCTCAACGCTCCGCCCCACTTTGCGGCCTCACCAACGGTGGTCTCTGTCAGCTCAACCAGCAGCGACGGCAAAACCGGCATGATCAGGCCGATGCCCATTGAGTTGATGGCGACGGTCGCGAAGATGAAAATGAGGGCCTTGCGGGTGGAGACGGGCTCTCCCATGGACACGGACCTTCCTGTGAGCGGTGCGCAGTGAAACGGCCCGCGCTGGGCAGGCATGAGCCGCCCTTATCACACCAAGTTCCTGGGACGTTCAACCGGAATTCGGCTGCACGCCCGGACAGGATCCGCTTTTCAGGCTGAGAGTGATCCCGGCCCGGAGATCCGGGCCGGAAACAAGCGATCGTTATTCAGCAGCAACCAGTGCCGGGGCTTTCCAATCTCCCCGTTCGATCTCTTCAATCTGCTTGTCGATCTGGCCAACGACATAGCGGGAGAAGGGACCAAGGTGCACATAGAGCGCGATCATCATCATGACCGGCTTCACGGCACCAAAATTATGGAAGGCTGTGTGCATCAGCGTGCGCCAGAACGGACCGCGGTAGGTCGTGTTCTTGAAGGTCATCGCCCACACCAGCTTGCCGAACATTTTCAGGTCATGCATCAGGCCAGCGCCGATCAGGGAGCCGTTCTCGCCCTCCATGTTCAGCATATCCGCCACTTTGCGCACCCGGCCAAAATAGGCTTCCGGCGAATAGATCTCGTCGATGATCTTGCGGTAGTCCCTGAGGATCTTGGCCCGGTCGCGAACGGTTTCGAAGTTGAGGCCGGAGGTGCACTGATCGCCGAACCCGTCGTCTTCCTCGAAGTGATCGAAGCCGGTATGCAGACGGCCTTCCTTTGCAAGGCGGCGCGTCAACTGCGTGTTGGGCAGGGCAAAAAGCAGACCGGCCATGGAAACCGGAATGGCCGCTTCCTCGATCAGGGCCGTGATCTCGCTGGCCACCTGATCGCTTTCCTGGTCAAAGCCGACAATGAAGCCGGCCAGCACCCAGATCCCGGCGTCATAGATCTTGTGAACGCTCTTGGCGATGTCGCGGCGGGTGTTCTGCTTCTTGCGGGTGGCGTTGAGAACTTCCGGATCCGGGGACTCGATCCCGATGAACACGGAGAAGAAGCGGGCCTGCTGCATCAGCTTGAGCAGGGCTTCGTCATCGGCAAGATTGAGCGAGGCTTCGGTGGACATTTCGAACGGATTGTTCCGGTCCTTCTGCCACTTGATCAGTTCCGGCAGGAAGCCCTTCACCGCCTTCTTGTTGCCGATCAGATTGTCATCCACGAAGTCGACATGGCCGCGGTAGCCAAGGTCATAAAGCCGGTCCAGCTCCGCGAGCATCTGCTCATTGGTCTTGGTGCGCGGAACGCGGCCATAAAGCTCGATGATGTCGCAGAATTCACAAGTGAACGGGCAGCCGCGGGAATACTGGACATTGACCTGGACGTAATTTTCAAACTTCAGCAGATCGAAGCGGGGGATCGGCGTGGAGGTTACATCCGCCTTGAACTTCTCGGCAGAGAAGGTGCCGGACCG
Organism: Roseibium suaedae; assembly: GCF_900142725.1. Taxonomy (GTDB): domain Bacteria; phylum Pseudomonadota; class Alphaproteobacteria; order Rhizobiales; family Stappiaceae; genus Roseibium; species Roseibium suaedae. The sequence goes on from NZ_FRBW01000001.1 coordinate 395,463, forward strand.
CTCTCCCTGCGCCCAGGCCTCAAGGAAGCGTTCCAGAATGCCTTCAGCCTCGCCCAGCACGCGGAAATCGGCTTCCCGGTAGACGTCCGGGCTGGAGGTGGCGTCCGGGCCGCCAACGACCACGGGAACGTTTCTCGCCTTGCACTGACGGATGACCTTGAGCGCATCGGCCTGCTGGGGAAGCATGCCGCCGGTGAAGACCATGTCGGCCCAATCCAGGTCCTTCTCCTCATAGGGATCGGTGTTCCTGTCGATCAGGCGAACGTTCCAGTTTTCCGGCAGCATGGCTGCAACGGTGATGAGGCCGAGTGGCGGTGCCGGATATTTTGCGCCGATCAGTTCGCATGTCGCACCGTAGTTCCAAAAGGAACCGGCGCTGAAACGCGGAAAAACAAGCAATACATTGCAAACATCGGACGCCATTCAAAAAATCTCCAGGGTCGCTTCCGCTGAAATTCGGTGCCAAAGCAAATAACGAGAATAAAGCAAAATAATGCCTGCGAAAGTCCCCAAAGAGACCGGCCAATAAAAAAGGGCGGTGAACCGCCCTTTCATCCAGAAACTTTCGCTTCCGTTAGAGAACCTTGAGGTCCTCTGCAATGGCTTCACCACGGCGCCAGTTGAGGTCAAAGGCAACAACCTGACCTTCGCGCAGCGTGCTGATACCAGAGCGCCGCAGGGCAGCGCTGTCGACGAGGATGTCCTCGCCCTGTTCCGGTTCGATGGAACCGATACCTCGGTTCAGGTCAAACCACTTTACGTTTCCATGATACATGGAGTCAGTACTTCCGTTCTTATAATTCTGACATCTCAACACTCTGCTCTTAGCGGAGGTTTTCGACGTCCTGATGACAGTTATTTATGAAATACCCGCCCTAGCCTTTGGCTTAGGCCTCTTAATCAGCATCGGCGAAACAGATTAATGTTTCGTTAGCCATATTGGCGGATGCGGGGGGAGGCTGCCAGACGTGAGGCTGGCAAGGCGGCTTAGACATTTCGTCTGCAGTCCCTATTTGGGGAGGTCTGGGCAGAATTACAAGATGTCATTGCGATAAAAAAGAAAATCTGGCGGCAGGTGGAGCCCGGGACAGCGCTTCTGTGTGCAAGAGACAGAAAAAAGACCGCGCCCTGGAGCGCGGCCTTTCGGATTTTAGTCTTTACTTGTCTGCCTTTAGGTCAGGCAGCCTTCACCTCCGAGAGGAACCGGTGCATAGCATCGCGCAGTTCCGTCGAGCGCACATGAAGATGTTCGACGGCGTGGCGCATGTCGGCGCTCAGCTCACCAGTCTGGTTTGCGGAGCTGCTGACATCCGTGATCGACTGGGACACGCTCTTGGTGCCGTCGGCCGCTTCCGTGACATTGGTCGCAATCTCGCTGGTCGCCAGATTCTGCTGCTCCGTGGCCTGAGCCATGGAAGAGGTCCGTTCGGCAATGGAGCGAACCATGTCGGCGACGCTGCTCGTTGCGGACATGCTGTCGTCGGCTGCCGCCCGCATTTCGCTGATCTGGCGGTCGATTTCCTCGGTCGCCTTGGAGGTCTGGGTCGCGAGTGCCTTCACTTCCGATGCCACGACCGCAAAGCCCTTGCCTGCTTCCCCGGCACGTGCGGCTTCAATCGTCGCATTCAGGGCAAGAAGGTTGGTCTGGTTCGCGATCTCGTTGATCAGGCTGGTAACGTCGCCAATCTTGGCAACCACCTGCTGAAGGGTGCTGACCGCCTGGTTCGACCGTTCCACTTCGTGGGAAGCGTCGCTCGCCAGCTGCGAGGAAGCGCGCACCTGTTCGGTGATGGCGCGGATGGAGGCGGACATTTCTTCCGCAGCACCAGCAACCGTGTTGACGTTCGCTGTTGCCTGTTCGGCTGCGGCGGAAACTGACATGGCCTGCTGTGACGTGCCATTGGCAATTTCAGACAGCGTGCCCGACTTGTAATTGAGGGTGTCGAGCTGCTGGATGATTTCCTCACTGATGCTGAGGACGGTGCGTTCGAAGTCGCCTGCAACGCGTTCCATTTCGGCGCGCTTTTCGATCTCCGCCAGTTCCCGCTGGTGAGCGGCCTGCTCTTCAAGTTCGCGCGTCTTGATGAGGTTCAGACGGAAGATCTTGAGAGCCCCGCCCATGGTGCCGATTTCATCCGTACGGTCGCCGAAGTCCACGGTCTGGTCGGTATCACCCTTGGCCAGGCTTTCGACGATCTTGTTGAGGCGAGCCAGCGGCCGCGAGACAAGGGCGTGGTTGATGAAGCCAAGAGCGACGGCGAAGGCAACAATCAGGACGGCACTCGTCAGGGCAATGAACTTGACGGCGGTCAGCTCAGCGCTCTGTTCGGCCAGGGCTGCAGCTTCCAGCCCGTTCAAGGTGTTGGCCAACTTGATGCGGCTTGCCTCGATGGCGCTCATCAGGTCGCGGCTTTCCTTGGTGAGTTCCATGGCCCGGGCCAGGTCCACCGTCTTGGGATCTCGCATGAAGGCAACCTGTTTGCCGGCAAATCCATTGCTCCAGGCCGACCAGGCCGCATTCATCTCGCCGATCTGGCTGCTGGCCTCTGGTGCGAATTCCTGAATGCCTGACTTCAGCGTTGTGAAATTGTCAGCAATCGAAACGCGGGTCTCCTTGGCCCGGTCGAGCCAGGCCCGGTCACCGGTCAGAAGGAATGTCTTGATCGACAGGGCTTCGGAATTGATTTCGCCACCGAGCGTCAGGGCTTCTGTTGCCAGCGTGCTGACCTCGGAGGCGATACGCACTTCATTCATAGCGCCGACCGTCTTGATGTAAGACAGTCCGCCGGCAATCGCGCCTATCAGGGCAAGAGCGAAGAAGGCGGTCGCGCCTTTTTTCGTGACAGATATATTTCCCAGCATTTTCATGGCTCTTTCGACTGGTACGCGATTAGCTAGCGGGAGTGTTGCGGCGCTGCAGTTCGGTCAGGTTGATCTCGATGGTCGCGGCGCCAATGGCCTTGCCGCTCTCCTGGCTGGCGATGGTCATGTTCAACTGGGTGCGCCAGATCTTGAGATCTTCATCCCATTCGGGTTCGTCGATGAACACGGCATCCGCAGCAACCGGGAAGGTCTTCTGGAACTTCGCTTCATCTCCCTGCCAGTAGTCACCGGTGATGGAGCTTTGGCCAACGTTGAGACCGTTCGCATCCATGATGAACAGTTCGGTGAAAAGGCCGAGGTTCTGTGCTTGCACGCGCAGTAGATAGATCGAGAGTGGGGCGCTTAGAGTTGCGGAGATGAGCGGCTTGTCGTCCTGCTCGCGCTCCTTGACCCACTGCTGGTCCAGGGCGTCGATTTCACTCTGGCTCAGCGAGCCGCGCAGATCGTTCTGTGCGTTGATAGAGAGATCGACGATCGGATTTGCAAGCCATTCACGGACGGACGCAATGACCTTCGGAGTGATCAATGCTGCAACGTCCGGGGCGGCGGGCTGCGCGAAAACGGTGGTCGGAAGCAAACAGCCGAGAACAGTCAGGGCCCTGGCGAAACCGGTTTTTGTTGGCATTTTGGGTCACCTAGAGTGTGTTGAGTGACCCGGATACTGCGCTCAAAATGTTAAAGAAAACTGGATGTTGATTCCGAAAGGTGCCGTAAAAGCACTGACAAAAAATACAATAAAAGAGAAAAATATCGAAATTTTGAGTATTTTTTTGTGAAAAAATTTTCCTGAATGATCTATTTGTTCTCTTGCTCAATTATATTTTTTAGTGCGGATCTGAAATCTGGAAGACGGAAGTTGTATTCAAGAACTTCCTTGATCTTTCTATTCGAGACTCGCTTGTTTTCTCCATAGAAAGACCTAGCCATGGGCGTTAGTTTCGCATCTTCGAAAGCAGTTTCTTCCGGTGGTTGAATTCCGAGTAGTAATGCCGCGTGGGAAACCACATCCTGAGGCGGAGCCGGCTCATCATCGGTCAGATTGAAGATGTTGGTTTGCGGCTTCTTCATCGAGGCAGCCAGGGCTCCGGCGATGTCTGCAACATGGATGCGGTTGAACACCTGACCGGGCTTGATCAGCCGCCGTGCGGTGCCCTTGCGCAGGTTTTCGAGCGCGTTTCTCCCTGGTCCGTAAATGCCGGACAGCCGGAAGATCTGGACGGGCAGCTCTTCGGTTCCGGCAAAGTCGAGCCAGGCCTCTTCTGCCGCCACCCGCTGGACAGAGCGCTTCGAGACGGGCTTGCAGGGAGTGGTTTCATCCACCCAGGCGCCGTCATGGTCACCATAGACGCCGACAGTCGAAAGATAGGCAATCCACTCGGGGCGCGCCCGTGCGATGTCCTGGCCATGATGAATGAGGACCGGATCACCGGTTTCATCCGGCGCGATGGACAGGAGAACATGCGTTGCTTCTGCCAGCGCTTCGGCAATGCCCTCGCCGGGTTTTTCTCCGTCAAACAGAAACGGGGTGATGCCTTTTGCGCGAAGCATTTCCGCCTTTTCAGCAGAACGTGTCGTGCCGCCGATCCAGTCGAATGTCTCACGCACTTCTTCGATGAATGCCTGAGAAGAATAGCCTGCGCCGAAAACGAAAAGCCGCATCAAAGACCCCGGTCCTGTCTGGTTTTCTGTCTAGATCTTTAGAGTTCGAGCTGCTTGCGGCGGATCTCGTAGAGAGAGATGCCCGTCGCCACGGCAAGATTGAGGCTGTCCGCCTGTCCCACCTGGGGAATGCGGATCAGCGTCTGGCAGCAGCTTGCCATATCGTCTTCCAGCCCCTGCTGCTCATTGCCCATGAGCAGGAGCGTCGGTTCCTTGTACTCAGGCGTGCGGTAATCGACGGAGCCTTTCAGATGGGTGCCAACCACGCTGCCGGGCCAGCTGGCCGCAAGCTGCTTGAACTTGTCCTTCTGCATCTTGACCAGTGGCACATGGAACAGGGACCCCATGGTTGCCCGCACGGTTTCAACCGCGAATGGGTCGGTGCAGTCGCCCACAAGAATGACACCGGAAGCACCGACAGCGTCGGCGGTGCGGATGATTGTTCCGAGGTTGCCCGGATCGCGGACCCGGTCGAGGGCGATCCAGACCGTGGACTGGCGCGGGTCAACAGCTTCCGCATTCAGCAGGCGCTGTTCGTAGACACCGACCACCATCTGCGGGTTGTCCTTGCGGGTCATGGCCGCCATCACCGCGGTGTTGACCTCGAGGATCAGGGCGCCACGCGCCTTGGCCGTTGCTGCAGCCTTCTGGGCGATCGGGTTGTCGCGTGCTTCCGGGCCAATGGCCAGATAGGAACAGGCCCAACCGGCATCGAGTGCGTCAGTGGCAAGTTTCAGACCTTCTGCGACGAAGAGACCGGACTGGGTCCGGAACTTGCGCATGGAAACCAGCCCCTTGATCTCCTTGACGATTGGATTTGAGTGGCTGGTGATCTGCTTGACCGCGCCAGTGCGCTGGGGACGGGACGTATCGGTCATCGGCTGCTCCAGCGCGTGAAGAGGGACGTGGACAGGGCGCGCTTGCCGTCTTCTTCGCGCAGCACCAGTTCGCCGGACTCCAGCAACCCGCCCTGGCTGGTCAGGGTCTCGGCCATCAGCTCGTGAATAGACACAAAGCTGGAACGGATCGCATAGGCGGTCAGGATCATGAACAGCGCGTCTTTCGACAGGATCTGCCGCAAGTTGTCCAGCATCTCCGGCAGGCAGGTGTAAATGTCCCAGACCTCGCCTTTGGGGCCGCGGCCGTATTTGGGCGGATCGAGAATGATGCCGTCATAGGTGCTTCCGCGGCGCACTTCGCGGGCGACGAACTTGGAGGCGTCCTCGCAGATCCAGCGGATCGGCAGATCCTCAAGACCGGAAAGCTCCTGGTTTTCGCGGGCGTAGGTGATCGCTTTCTTGGAAGCGTCCACATGGGTCACCTGCGCGCCCTCTGCTGCCGGAAGCAGCGAGGCAAGCCCAGTATAACCGAAGAGGTTGAGGATCTTCAGCGGCTTGTCTGGCTGACGTGCCTTTTCTTCGCGGATCTTGCCGCTGACCCAGTCCCAGTGGGCGGCCTGTTCCGGAAACACGCCCACATGGCGGAAAGACATGAACCGGCCGACATAGCGTGCCGGGCCATAGGCCATGTTCCAGGTTTCCTCGACATTGCCGGAGAACTTCCAGCGGCCGGGGCCTTCCTCGTCCGTGTCGCCGGTGAAGACCGCATCCGCCTTGTCCCAGGCGCTCTGCTTCAGGCGCGGCTTACCCATTGCCTGGGGTTCGGGCCGGTCAACCGTGTAGCGGCCATAGCGCTCCAGCTTGCGGCCGTTGCCCATGTCGAGCAGGCGGTAGTCTTTCCAGCCGCGTGTTTCGAGGATCACGGGCCAGGTCTGCTTGGGAGGCTGGCCGGGAAGGGGCAGGGCAGTATCCGTCAAGGGGTCTCTCGCGGGTTCGATCTTGTTTGAGCGTCGCCTTAGTCTTGATATGGCCCGGGGTCAATCGCCCGGCCATGGTTCGACGCTGTGCTTCGCGCCAGTGTATCTCCAAAAGAGCGCTCTCTGTCGATGAATTCCCGCATGACTGTCCGGAACAGGCCTCCGCCGATGGTCGCAAGCTAATTCCTTTGACAAGCCTGCCGTTGTTTGCTCGACTTGAGGTGGCGCTGGGGAAGCCGTCCGGCGTTGAGGGAGGAGAACGGCTGATGGCACCTGCAAGCATGGCGGCATCTCACGTGGATGTGGTTGCGGCAACCGTCCGCGACAGCATGAATGCTGCGACGTCGATCGTGGCCGCATCCTGGCGGCGGTCGATGATCTACTATGGTCTCGATCCGGCTAAGTCTTCCTCTCCCGTGCGGCTTGAAGCCTCCGCGCTGGCCATTTCCCGCGAGCGTAACGGCAAACTCCTTGAAATTGCCCGGCCAAGTCTCGAGCGCCTGTTTCACACCGCCGGCCGTGCGGGCTGTTGCGTGGCGCTGACCGATGCGGATGGCATGGTGCTGGAAACCAGCACGACAGCGGGAGACCAGAAGGCCTTTTCGGAATGGGGTCTGGTGGAAGGCGCGGTCTGGAACGAGGCCAGCGAGGGGACCAACGGTATCGGAACCTGTCTTGCCGAAAAGCGGCCCGTGATCATTTTCCAGAACCAGCATTTCCGGGCCAAGAATATCGCGATGAGCTGCATGGGCGCGCCTATTCATGATGCTGCCGGTGAGCTGATTGCTGTGCTGGATGTTTCCAACTGCCGGAACGACCTGACCCAGTCCTTCGCCCAGGTGCTCGGTGCTGTGGTGACTGAAAGTGCGAGAAGCGTCGAGACAGATCTTTTCCGTGCGTCGCATCCCGGTGCCCGTTTCATCATGACCGAAGGCCACGGCGTTGCCGGAGTGTCTCTGCTCGCCGTGGATGAAGACGATCTGGTGATCGGCGCGTCCCGTCTTGCCCGCCGCACTCTGGGCATCACCACGGAAAGCCTGAGTCTGCTGCCTGCATTGTCCGAGGTTCTTGAGGGGGCAGATATCCGGCAGGGGATTGGCCGGGCGGAAAAGTCGGAAATCCGCAGGGCCTTGTTACGGCGCAAGGGCAACGTGACGGCGGCCGCCAAGGATCTCGGGATCAGCAGGGCAACCATGTACCGCCGCATGAACCAGCATGGTCTGAGCGCTGAGGAAGCCGGCAGCTGACGGCTTGCCTGTAAAGGGTGGTCAAAACGGCACTGTCTCACGTTTGAGACAGTTTCCCGGCAGGGTGGATGGAGGTGCTTTGCTTTCGGATCCGCTCCTGCGCACACTTCCGCTGCGGATGGCTGGCCTTTGCCAACCCCGGAATACGAGGCTTTGGGAGGAGCTGAGTGGTAGAGGCGATAGATTGCCGGAAAACCGGGGGTTTGCTCCGGATATGGGCTGGTTTTCGTCGCAGGATCTGTCTGCCGGGCAAGGCACTTGTCTGGCGGAATATGACGCAAGTTTCACATTCTCTGGTTGATGTGGTCTTGCAACCGCCTGATTTAACAGTCACATTCCTTTCCAGTGTAGCGCGCTTCCGCCTTCTGGCCCTGCCGGTGGCGGCATTCCCTTCGCGCACCGCCTTGTCTGACAGCAGTTCATCGAAAGGCCTCGTCACATGGAAATGACCGGCAAATATGTAATTCCCGCAAGCCGGGAGGCGGTCTGGCAAGCTCTGAACGACCCTGCAATCCTGAAACAGTGTATCCCCGGCTGTGAAGAGCTCGAAATGACGAGCCCGACCGAGATGACTGCGCAGGTCACCAGCAAGATCGGTCCGGTCAAGGCCAAGTTCAAAGGGGAGGTGACCCTTCAGAATATCAATCCGCCCGAGAGCTATACCATTGCCGGAGAGGGCAAGGGTGGAGTTGCCGGCTTTGCCAAGGGCGGTGCGGATGTGCATCTGGAAGAAAGCCCGGAAGGCACGATCCTGACCTACAATGCGACCGCTCAGGTTGGCGGCAAGCTGGCCCAGCTCGGCAGCCGTCTGATCGATTCCACTGCCCGGAAGATGGCCGATGAGTTTTTCGGCAAGTTTACCGAAGTGGTTGGCGGCGAAGCGGCAACCGAAACCACAGACGATGACGAGCTGGACGCGGGCGAGATCGCCGCAGCTCAGGATGCCGCGGTTGATGAGGCTCCGGTGCTTCTGTCCGAAGCGGTAACGGACATCGAACATGCGGTCGAGGACAAAATCCACGACACGGAAGAAAAGATCGAGGTCGCCGCAGGCAAGGGAGTCCTGGGCGGGCCGTTTGTCTGGGGGCTGATTGCCCTTGCGGCCTTGATAGCAGTTCTTGCGGTTCTGAACTGAGGGTTCGGAACCGGGAATAAGGTTTCCGCCCCTTGTCGCGAAGGGGACGGTTCGGAAATTCAGAGGGAGAGAAAAATGACGACAGTGTCTATGACATTGAACGGCAAGAAGGTCTCGGCAAATGTCGAGGATCGTACCCTTCTTGTCCATTATATCCGCGAGGCGCAGAACCTGACCGGCACCCATGTCGGCTGCGATACCTCCCAGTGCGGGGCCTGCGTGGTCCACGTCAATGGCGAAGCGGTCAAGTCCTGCTCCATGCTGGCTGTTCAGGCCAATGGCGCAGACGTGACGACCGTCGAAGGTCTTGCAAGCGGCGGCGAACTGCATCCGGTTCAGGCCGCTTTCCGTGAACATCATGGCCTGCAGTGCGGCTTCTGCACCCCGGGCATGATCATGACCGCCGTCGACATGATCCGCCGTCACGGTGCCAACCTCGATGAAAAGACGATCCGTCACGAGCTGGAAGGCAATATCTGCCGTTGCACGGGCTACCACAACATCGTCAAGGCGATTAAGGCGGCAGCCGATCAGATGGCGGCCATGAAGACCGCGGCAGAATAAGCCGGGCACATCGCCAATCTGACGGAATCCAGAGGGAAATACCGAGCTGGCTTGGGAGACACGCCATGGGAGTTCAAGGTATCGGGGCACGCGCCCTTCGCAAGGAAGACAAGCGTTTCATCACCGGCAAAGGCCGTTACACAGACGACATGACCCTGCCGCGCATGACCTATGCGGCATTTGTCCGCTCACCGCATGCCCACGCCAAGGTGGTCAGCATTGACGCTTCCGCCGCGCTGGAAATGCCGGGCGTCGAGGCGGTTCTGACCGGTGAGCAGCTTGTCGGTGACGGCATCGGCAATCTGATCTGCGGCTGGATGATCCATTCCAAGGACGGCACGCCGATGAAGATGGGCGCGTGGCGCGCTCTAGAGCCGGAAACGGTCCGGTTCGTAGGTCAGGCAGTCGCCGTGGTGATTGCGGATACCCAGGGCCAGGCCCGGGATGCCGCAGAATCCGTGGTGGTGGAATATGAAGAGCTGAACGCCGTTGTCAGCACCATCGATGCCTTGAAGGGCGGTGCGCCGCAGCTTCATCCGGAAGCGCCGGGCAATCTGATCTATGACTGGGACATCGGCGATGAAGCGGCAACCAATGCTGCCTTCGACGCTGCTTCAACCGTCGTTCAGATGGATCTCGTCAACAACCGTCTGGTGCCCAACCCGATGGAGCCGCGCGCAGCTGTTGCGGATTATGATGAGGCGGAAGAGCATTATACGCTCCACACCACCTCCCAGAACCCGCATGTGGCGCGCCTGGTGTTGTCTGCCTTTTACAATGTCGCGCCCGAGCACAAGCTGCGTGTCATTGCTCCGGATGTCGGTGGCGGGTTCGGCTCCAAGATCTTCATCTACCCGGAGGAAATTGCCGCGCTCTGGGCCTCCAAGCGCGTCGGCCGTCCGGTGAAGTGGGTCTCCGACCGCACCGAAGCCTTCCTCACCGATGCCCACGGCCGTGATCACGTCTCGCATGCGGAGCTGGCTCTGAATGCGGACAACAAGATCACCGGCTTCCGGGTCAAGACCGTTGCGAACCTCGGCGCCTACATGTCGCTTTTCTCGTCTTCGGTGCCGACCTATCTCTATGCGACACTGTTGTCCGGCCAGTATGATATCCCGAACATCCACTGCAACGTGAAGGCGGTCTACACCAACACGACGCCGGTCGATGCCTATCGCGGTGCCGGCCGTCCGGAAGCGACGTTCCTGGTGGAGCGTATGATGGAAACTGCCGCCCGTCAGGTCGGCCTGTCTCCGGCAGAGTTCCGCCGCAAGAACTTCATCCGTTCCTTCCCGCATCAGACCCCGGTGATCATGTGCTACGACGCCGGTGACTATGATGCGACGCTGGATGCGGCATTGAAGGCCATCGATTATGACGGCTTTCCGGCCCGCAAGGCGGAAGCGGCCAAGCGCGGCAAGCTGCGCGGTCTCGGCCTGTCCTGCTATATCGAAGCTTGCGGCATCGCGCCTTCTGCGGCCGTCGGCTCCCTTGGTGCTGGTGTCGGTCTTTGGGAATCCGCCGAGGTTCGCGTGAACCCAGTCGGCTCCATCGAGGTTCTGACCGGTTCCCACAGCCACGGTCAGGGTCACGAGACGACTTTTGCCCAGCTGATCTCCGAGCGCTTCGGCGTGGATACGGACAGTGTCTCCATCGTTCACGGCGACACGGACAAGGTTCAGTTCGGCATGGGCACCTACGGGTCCCGCTCCGGTGCGGTCGGCATGTCCGCCATCGTCAAGGCTCTGGACAAGGTCGAAGCCAAGGCCAAGAAGATCGCAGCCCATCTGATGGAAGCCTCTGAAGGGGACATCCAGATCGAGGGTGGTGAGCTGAAGGTTGCAGGCACCGACAAGAAGCTGACCTTCACCGAAGTCGCGCTGGCGGCCTACACCGCTCACAACCTGCCGGAAGGCATGGAGCCGGGCCTCAAGGAAGGCGCCTTTTACGATCCGACCAACTTCACCTTCCCGGCAGGCACCTATGCCTGCGAAGTGGAAGTGGATCCGGAAACCGGCAAGACGGAGATCATCAACTTCGTTGCCGCCGATGACTTCGGCAAGATCATCAATCCGATGATCGTGGAAGGCCAGGTCCACGGCGGTATCGCTCAGGGTGTCGGTCAGGCGCTTCTGGAGAGCGTGTCCTATGACGAGACCGGTCAGCTGCTGACGGCCTCCTACATGGACTACGCCATGCCTCGCGCCGATGACCTGCCCTCCTATACGCTCCTGACCACCGAAACCATCTGCCCGGGCAATCCGCTCGGTATGAAGGGCTGCGGTGAGGCAGGGGCCATTGGTTCGCCGCCGGCGGTGATCAACGCCATCACCGACGCCATCAACAACAACGACCTCGCCATGCCGGCAACGCCGCAACGCGTCTGGCTCGCAAGCCGGGCTGCGCTCGCTCAGGCCGCCGAATAAGGGAGACCGAAACATGTATGAGACCCACTATCACAGGGCAGCCTCCGTCGCGGATGCGGCGGCTCAGATGGAAAAGGCCGAGGACGGTAAATACCTGTCCGGCGGCCAGACCCTGATCCCGACCATGAAGCAGCGTCTGGCGGCGCCGAGCGATCTGATCGATCTGCGCCATATCGCGGACATGAAGGGCATTTCCGAGGAAGGCGGCGCTGTGAAGATCGGCGCTGCCACCAGCCACAACGCGGTTGCGACCTCGCCTGTCGTCCAGCGCCTGATTCCGGGCCTTGCGGCCCTTGCCGGCGGCATCGGCGACCCGGCAGTGCGCCACATGGGCACAATCGGCGGTTCGATTTCCAACAATGATCCGGCTGCCGACTATCCGTCTGCCCTGATCGCGCTGGGCGCGACCGTCACCACCAACCAGCGCAGCCTGTCCGCCGAAGACTTCTTCACGGGCATGTTCGACACGGCGCTGGATGAGGGTGAGATCGTCACTTCGGTTAGCTTCCCGGTTCCGGAAAAGAGCGCCTATTCCAAATATCCGAACCCGGCCTCCCGCTATGCCATGGCTGGCGTTTTCGTGGCCAAGGGCAAGGATGGCGCGGTGAAGGTCGCTGTCACCGGTGCTGGCCAGAACGGGGTCTTCCGGGTCGAGGAAATGGAAAGCGCCCTGTCGTCCAACTGGTCTTCGGATGCAGTCGCAGGCATTTCCGTATCTGCGGATGATCTTCTGTCGGACATCCATGGTTCTGCGGAATACCGGGCCAATCTTGTGACCGTCATGGCCAAGCGTGCTGTTGCCGCTGCCTGAACGGACGCTCCGATTGAAAAAGAAAAAAGGCCGGGCGATTGCCCGGCCTTTTTGTCTATCAGCGTCTGGGCCTGATCAGGCGGCCGCAACTTCCTGCAGGAACCGCTCGACCTCGGCCTTCAGCCGGTCGGTCTTTTCAGACAGGTCGCCGGACGCAGACAGAACCATGTCGGCGGACTGGGTGGTCTGGTCGACGGCTTGCGAGAGCTCCGACATGTTGCTGGAAACCTGCGTGGTGCCTTGAGCTGCCCGCTGCACATTCTGCGAAATCTCGGCGGTGGCGGATCCCTGCTGCTGTACGGCAGAGGCAATGGTCGCCGTGTAGGAATTCACCTCTTCCATGATGCTGCTGATCTGGGCGATCGCATCGACGGATTCCTTCGTTGCACCCTGGATTGCGGAAATCTGACCGGCGATTTCTTCCGTTGCCTTCGAGGTTTGGGTCGCCAGTTCCTTCACTTCGGAGGCAACGACCGCAAAGCCCCGCCCGGCATCACCGGCACGGGCGGCTTCAATCGTCGCATTCAGCGCCAGGAGGTTGGTCTGTTCGGCAATTGCCTGGATCAGTGTGATGACTTCGCCGATCTTGGCGGCGGAAGCTGCAAGACCTTCCACCTTTTCATTCGTCTCGCGGGTGCCCTGAGTGGCCTTGGCGACGACGCCCGTGGTCTGGGCGACCTGACGGGAGATCTCGCCGATGGAGGCTGCCAGTTCTTCTGCAGCGCTTGCAACGGTCTGGACGTTCTGTGTTGCCGTGTCGGAAGCGCTCAGGGTCTGGTTGGCGTGTCCTGAGCTTTCCCGGGCAATCTCCGTCAGCGAACGGGCGGTTTCGTCCAGTCCGTCGGCGGTTTCGTCCACGGTCGCAAGAACCTCGGAGGCTGTTGCGCGGAAGTTCGAAATCAGGCTGTCGATCCGGTTCTGACGAGCCTTTTGCGCCTCTTCTTCCACTGCCTGCTGCTGGCGAAGCTGGGCGCGTTCAAGCGCATTGCGGCGGAAGATTTCAACGGTTCGGTTCATGTCGCCGATTTCGTCACCCCGGTTCACGTCGGTGATTTCGACGCCATTGTCGCCTTCGGCCAGCCGCTGCATTAAGGCGGTGGTGACACGGATCGGGCGGGAGATTGCGAAATTCAGACCAAGAGCAATGCCGATGCCCGCCAGAATGGCGATCAGGAGGGTCAGGCCGATGGTCGCCTGGGCATTCTTGCCCGCATCCCGCGCCTGTTCGCTCTGGGCGACAACAAGCGCAGAGATCTGATCATTGATGGAGGCGGCAATGGTGTTCAGGCTGGCTTTTTGCGCCCTCAGGTCTTGCCGTGAAGCGACCATTTCCTTGAAGGCCCGGTCAAAGGAAGCAAGGGCAACCGGAATGTTGCCGACAGCCGTTTCGATGCCGGTGACCCCCTTCGACATGGAAGCCACCTGCTCTTCAACGGCGGAAAGCTCGGCAACGCGGGATTCTACGGCTGCTGCATCACCAGCAGCGAAGTTGCCGAACAGCTCCAGCGTATCTGATTTGGCGGCGATCGACCGGTTGCTCAGTTCCGATGCCTTTTCCCAGATGTTGCGGGCGAGGCTCAGCTGGGTCGTCGCTTCCATAGCCGTGGACTTGGCGTTTTCAACGATGGGCAAGGTCTGGGCAAGGATCTTGTCAGTGGTAACAGTCAGGTTTTCGATGGCTTCGCCAATAGCGGTGCGCACTTCAAAGACTTCGTTGAAGGAGAGCTGCGACCCCATCTTGTGCAGCCCCTCGGTGAGGTTCTTGCCGTAGATGGCCATGCTGCTCAGGAGGGCGGGCTCGACACCTTCAACCCGCTTGTACTGCAGCCCCTTGGCCACAGGCAGCAGGCTCTCGGTCAGTTCCAGCGCCTTGGCCAGCTGATCACCGCCCAGGTTCCCGTTGGCCTTCAGATACAGCGCCTGGATCGCGCCAGCCTGTTCCTTGATGGTGTAGATCTGCTGCGCAATCTGATTGGCGTCATAAAGCGCGTTGTTCGACTTCATGGCCTGCTCTTCAAGCTCGTCTGCCATGGTCTGGACAACGGTTTCGATCTCGCTCGCAACGCTTTCGAGGGAGGCAGTGGCTTCCAGCAGGGTGTTCAGGCGGGCCGCCTGGTTGGTGGTCTCGGCAACGACGCTGTCGAAGGTGTTGGCGAACTCCTGGACGGAAGCAATGGCTTGATCGGTTTGGGCTTTTGCCGCGCTATCAGTTGAGACGGAGGCAGAAAGGCCAGAGAGGGCGCTCTGCAGGCTGGCAACCACTGTGCGGGTCTCTTCTGCCCGTTGAGCGTCCGGCGCGTTAAGATAGGTCTCGCGCAAGCTGGAGGCTGTTTGCAGAAGCTGCACAACCTTTGCGGATTCGTCATTGACCTCGAAACGGGAGGACAGATTGATGATTGCAAGGAAGCCGGAGAATCCAACCACAGCTGTCAGCAGCAGAATGGCAAGGAAACCACCTCCCACCTTGTAGCTGAACTTGAGGTCGTTGAGTCTTCTGGTCAGACCGAGCATTCCACACCTCCCGCAGCGCACCAAAGAAGTGCGTTTATTGTTTGGTCTATTATGCTGGGAAGTGCTGAAAGGAGCGTAAATGGAAGGGTTAATCTTTCCGTTCAATGCGTCAATTGCTATTTACTGTGCAATTTACTGAAAGATTTGAGGAATTGGGTTTGATTCTGAGCTCTTGGTGAAAATGACAGGGATATTTCGTTCATGGGTTGCGGGGTTCGGCGGATTTATCCTGCCCAAAATGACGAGGCCCTCACATGAGCTTTGTCATGTGAGCGCCTTGCCGGAACTTGAAAGAAAGTGGGATGCCAGCGTCAGACGTGCTGGCCGCCGTTGATGTGGATCTCCGCGCCCGTCACATAGGAAGAGGGGCTGGTGCAGAGGAAATGGATGGTGTCGGCGACTTCATCCGGACGGCCAAGACGGCGCAGCGGAATGTCGTCGATCATCTTTTCCGTGCCCGGAGACAGGATGGCCGTGTCGATCTCGCCCGGGGCGATTGCATTGACGCGAATGCCGTGGGGACCGAAGTCGGCGGCCATTTCGCGGGTCAGGGATGCAAGAGCCGCCTTGGAGGTCGCATAGGCCGTGCCTGCAAACGGATGGACCCTGGAGCCGGCGATCGAAGTGACGTTAACGATGGAGCCGCCTGCGTTCTTCAACTCGTTGAAGAGGCCACGGCCAAGCATGATCGGGGCAAAGAAATTGACCTGGAACACGTGCCGCCAGACATGCATCGGCGTCGTGATCGAGTCGAGGCGGCCCTTGTTGTCATCCTTCGGGCTGATGCCGGCGTTGTTCACAAGCGCGTGAAGCTTTGAGCCATGCGGCTCAAGCCGCTTGCGCATTTCCTGCACCGCGTAGCCGAGGTTTTCCGGGTCCGAGAGGTCAACCTGAATGTGGTCTTCCGGACCCATCGGCCAGGGGCACTTGTCAGAGAAAGGATACCGCGAACAGGTGATAACCCGCCATCCTGCTGCGGAGAAACGCTTGACGGTCGCATGGCCGATACCACGGCTGGCGCCGGTCAGGACGATCGTGCGCCGTTCATCAATTTTCTTGGTCTCGTTCATGCGCCTTGCCTTGGTCGAATAGTCGATGCGGTCGAAAGAAAGTTGACTCTTTCACTTCACTTTAGATATGCCCAATGAGCCTTCACGCCACAATAGCGCATCTGAAGGCCATATATACGAAACGTCGCGGACCCGGGAATGATCATCTGCTCGTGTAATGTGTTGTCCGACAAACAGCTGCGCAAGGCGGCCGAAGAGATGCGGGCTGATCCGAACGGCAAGGTGCCAACGCCGGGCGCAGTCTTCCGCCATCTTGGCTGCCGTCCGAAATGTGGCAGTTGCTTTCCGAGGGTCATTGACTTGATTCACGAAAAGGCGTCTGAAGGGCAGGAAGAAACCTGTTGCCGGCTCAGGAGAGTCGCTTCGGGCAGCTGACACGGATTTATGTTTGAGGAGATGCTCTCATGAAGGGTGATGCGCGGGTCATTGAATATCTGAACAAGGCTCTGCGGCATGAATTGACTGCGGTCAATCAGTATTTCCTTCATGCAAGCATGCTGGCTGATTGGGGCTTCACCCATCTGGCCAAAAAGGAAAGCGAAGAATCGCTCGAAGAGCGGGCCCACGCCGAGCAACTGATGGACCGCATCCTGTTCCTCGAAGGTCTTCCGAACCTGCAGGTTCTTGATCCGCTGCGCATCGGCACTTCGCTGAAGGATTGCCTCGAGTGCGATCTGGCCGGTGAATACACCGCCCGCGCGCTTTATCACGAAGCCCGTCAGGTCTGCGACGAAGCGGGCGACTATGTTTCCATGAAACTGTTCGAGGATCTTCTGGCGGATGAGGAAGGTCACATCGACTTCCTGGAAACCCAGCTGAACCTTATCGAACGGATCGGCATCGAGCGTTACGGTCTGCTTCAGTCCGGCTCTGCAGAAGCTTCCGAATAATCAGGCAGGCGCCTATCCAGCTCTGCCGTACTCAATGATTGTAGGGCGTATCGCTCTCTGCAGCTTTCAGCAGCAGAGAGCCTTTCTCTTCAGTCTCGCGAACCAGCACATGACGTGATGCCTGGGCAAACTCGTCATGGGTCGGCTGAAACGGCCTGTAGCCCCGGCGCAGCAGAAATGCCCTGCGTTGTTGAGCGGTCGAGGCGTCCATTCGCGCAAGATCTGAGTGGAACGTCTCGATATCGGCTGGAAAGAAGCCGAACTCATCCGCGGCGATCTGCCCTGTCTCGAACGCCCGCATGGCATTTGCCTTCAGGCTGCCAAGGCCGAGATCGGCAATGGCATTGAGCCAGCCTGCCCAAAGAAAGCTGTCTGGTTCCGGGCAGACCGTGGACGGGAACTGTCTCAGCTTTTCAGCGGCAATCTCCAGCGGCACAGCCTCTTCCAGCACCGCATAGGTCCATGCCCGCAAGAAGGCCTCGCGGATGATCCAGTCGATCTGCGGCGAGGCGACAACATCCCATGCCCGGTCGGCAAGTGCCGGCATGAAGGCCATGAGGATCCTGGGAACCGTGTCGCCGATGGCATCGCCCACAAGCTCTGCAGCCTCTTCCAGATCTCCGCACAAGATTGCGGTCAGCGGAGAGGCCGCTTCACGCACCTTCAAGGCAGCCAGAATGTGGACGCCATAATAGAGCGCACGGTGTTCGTCTTCGCTCAGAAACAGCCCGCGGGCCTTGCGCTCGAGCAGCAGCAGAAGCGGCGGGATGCAGAGTTCCGGCCGGTCCAGGCAAAGACCGATCGTCCGCCAGGGAAAGAGGTCCCTGCGGGCAAGCGATGCGATCAGCTCCTGGCGGTTCATAAGTTTCCTGTCCCCGGCATTTCCGCCCCTTTTCTGCAACTCTAGCACAGGCTCTGTCGGCGGGCGACGACCGGCAGATGCTCTGCAGCATCAGCTTCGCGGTTTTGCCCGGCGTGTTGCCTCGGCCTGGGAGGGATCGTCAGGCCAGGGGTGCCGTGGATAGCGCCCCTTCATCTCCGCTTTGACGTCCGACCAGGAACCGGCCCAGAAACCCGGGAGGTCCCGAGTGATCTGGATCGGGCGTTGTGCGGGGGAAAGCAGCTCCAGTGTCAGCGGGATCTTGCCGCCGCAGACGGAAGGATGCACTGCAAGGCCGAACAGTTCCTGCACGCGGATCGAAATGGAGGGTCCGGCTTCGGCGCCGTAGTCGATCGGAACCCGGCTTCCGGTGGGCGCGGTGAAATGGGAAGGGGCAAGCCTGTCCAGCCGCTGCGGCGTGTCAAACGGCAGCCAGGCTGCAAGCGCATCGCCGAGGCAGGCGGCATCGACGGCTGCCACGGAGGTCTTTCCTGCCAGAAATGGTGCCAGCCAGTCGGAAAGGCTTTCGGTCAGGGCTGCATCCGAAAGATCCGGCAGATCGCTCTCGCCGGACTGGCGCAGATAGTCCACACGCGCCCGCCAGCGGATCTGGTCATTGGTCCAGGGCAGTCGGTGAACCCCGCGCCGTTTCAGCTCCTGTACCAGAGCCCGCTCGACGGCAGCCGGATCCGGATTGCTGATTTGCCTGCTCTCCAGCTCCACTTCGCCGAAACGGCGCACGCGCCGTGCCCGAATGGATCCGTTCTGCTCCAGGCGAACTTCATCTTCCTCGATGATGTCATCCGCAAAATCGCTCTCGATATCTTCCCGGCTGACAGGGGCGCAAAGGGCGATCCGGCCATTGGCTGCCTTGCCCTGAATATCCGCGACGACCAGAAACGGGCTGGCGGCAAGAGCATGTTCTTCGGGAAGTTCGGCGCCCCGGCCATTGGCCAGCCGGAACCGGCCCCGCTGGCCGCGTGCTTGGGCCACCCGGTCCGGATAGGCGAGAGCCAGAAGACTGCCGGCAAGATCCGGATCGACGATCCCGTCAGCTGTTCCGCCAGCGAGTTTGAGCCAGCGCTCCGCCATGGTGCGGCTGTCCTTGGCGCGGGGAGAGCGGTCCTCCCGCAGCCTGCGGATCTGGTCTCGCAGGTCCGGGTCGCGCCCGCCAAGACCTGGATCGGACAGGAGAGCTGCGAGATAGGCGGCGGTCAAACCGTCACCGCGGGCAGCTCCTTCCTGCAGCATATGGGCGAGCCGGGGGCTGAGCGGCAGTTTGGCCAGTGCCTTTCCGGCGTCGGTCAGGTGTCCGGCATCATCCAGGCCATGCAGCGCCTTCAACAGGGTGATGGCTTCGGACCACGCGCCTTCCGGTGGCGGGGTCAGGAAGGGCAGGGCAGCCGGGTCCGTCACGCCCCAGGCGGCAAGATCCAGCGCGAAGGATGACAGGTCCGCCTCCAGGATCTCCGGATTTTCGTTGGCAGGCAGGGAAACGGTCTGGGCTTCATCCCAGAGCCGGTAGCAGACGCCGGGTGCGGTTCGGCCAGCACGGCCGCGGCGCTGATCTGCCGATGCGCGGGAAACGCGGACGGTCTCCAGCCGTGTCAGCCCTGTTTGCGGCTCATAGCGCGGCACGCGGGCAAGGCCGCTGTCGATCACGACGCGGATACCCTCGATGGTCAGGGACGTCTGGGCAATGGCGCTGGCCAGAACGATCTTGCGGGTGCCCTCGGGCGCCGGGCGGATTGCAGCATCCTGCGCCTTTCCGTCCAGCGCGCCATAGAGCGGCGCCAGCGTGCAATTGGCCGGCAAGCGGGCCGAAAGAAGCTCCTCGACGCGGCGGATTTCGCCCTGCCCGGGCAGGAACACCAGAAGGGAGCCTGTTTCTTCCTGAAGGGCCTTTCGGACAGCCTCCGCGATCTGAGGTTCGATCCGTTCCTGGGGTTTGCGGCCAAGATAGCGGGTCTCGACGGGAAAGCTGCGGCCCTTGCTTTCCACCACAGGGCAATTGCCCAGCAGCCCGGCCACGGATGCCGCATCAATTGTTGCGGACATGGGCAGCAGTCTCAGGTCTTCCCGCAAGGCCGCCTGCACATCCAGCGCAAGGGCCAGACCCAGGTCGCCATCCAGGGACCTTTCGTGAAATTCGTCGAACAGGATGGCGGCAATGCCGGTCAGTTCCGGATCTTCTAGGATTAGCCGGGTGAAAACGCCCTCGGTGATGACCTCGATCCGGGTCCGGCTGCTCACTTTGGTGTCCATGCGGACCCGGTAGCCGACGGTCTCTCCGACGGTCTCCCCCAGTTCCGACGCCATGCGGCGGGCTGCGGCACGGGCTGCCAGCCGCCTTGGCTCTAGCATGAGGATCTTGCCGTCCCCGCGCCATGGAGTGTCCAGCAGAGCCAGCGGCACCCGCGTGGTCTTGCCTGCTCCGGGCTCTGCCACCAGCACCGCGTTGGGGCCGGAAACGAGCGCAGCCTCTAGCGCAGGCAGCGCAGCATCGATGGGAAGTGGTAACTTAAAGGATCGGGACATGGCCACTTCCATCCGGCATCAGGTGGCCTGATCTTCCCCCGCATTCCAGCGCCGGCCGGTCATGTCGACGGCAAACCGGTCAGGATGGCGGGCGAACGCAGCAAGCCCTTCCAGAGCCGGATTGTCATGGCGGATGATGAAGGTGGGAATGGACGCCATCAGCCGGTCATGCGGAGCCTTCGCCTCAAAAGCGGCCCGGAAGGCGCCGTCGGTCAGGAAGCTTCCGATCCGCGGGGTGACGCCGCCGGTCAGATAGACGCCGCCACGGGCCAGCAGCGTCAGGGCGAAATCGCCCGCAACGCGGCCAAGGGCCCTTGCGAAGATCTGCAGGGTGGTGACACCGACCGGATCACCGGCTTCTGCTGCCTTGGTGATGTCCGCTGCATTGGCGAAGGCGCGATCCATGTTCATGGCGGCAGCGACGCCCCGCGCCAGACGCGGCATTCCGGTGCCACTGAGGATCTGCTCGGCGCCAAGACGGCCGCCGACCTGTTCGATATGCGACCAGATCCGGAACTCCTCCGGGCTCACTGGCCCCAGTTCCACGTGACCGCCTTCGCCCGGAACCGGGATCCAGGTGTTGGCAGCATGGATGAGGGCGGCTGCACCAAGTCCGGTTCCCGGGCCAAGCACGAACTTGGTCGAAGCCTCGCGAATGCTGCCGCCACCGATCTGTTCAATATCAGCGCCAGAGAGACCCGGCAGAGCCAGGGCCTGCGCCTCGAAGTCGTTCACGACGATGACAGTCTGCAAGCCGAGATCCGCGATCATCTTGCGCGGCTCGATCACCCAATCTGCATTGGTCAGCGGAATGGCGTCACCCGTGACCGGGCCGGCGACCGCGATGATGGCGGTCTTCGGGGCTTCCAGACCAGAGACCGCTAGGCTCTTGCGGATGGCGTCGGAAATATTCGGATGGTCCGCCGTTGCCGTCTGGGCACTGTGAATGGCCGGGCTGTTCGCGTCACGCACCAAGGCGAAGCGGGCGTTGGTTCCGCCGATATCGGCCACCAGAACCGGGAAAGGGAAAGCGGCAGTGGACAGGGACGCCGCACTCATTGGGCGGTTCCGCCGATTTCAGGCGTGGCAGAGGTGCTCTTGAGACCGGTAAGACGCGCTGACCGTAGCAGGATTTCTGCGGTCGAGAGATTGAGAGCCATCGGCATGTCATAGACGAGGGCAAGCCGCATGAGCGCCTTGACGTCAACATCGTGAGGCATGGGAGACAGAGGGTCGACGAAGAAGATCAGTCCCTGCAGGCGGCCTTCTGCAATCATGGCACCGATCTGCTGATCACCGCCGAGCGGACCGCTCTTGAGACGGGTCACGTCGAGTTCCGGGCAGGCTTCCTGAATCCGGCCGCCGGTGGTGCCTGTTGCAACGAGGGAGAAGCTGGCCAGCTTTTCGCGATTGCGGGTGGCAAACTCGACCATACGGTCTTTCTTGGCGTCGTGTGCGACGAGGGCGAGCGTCGGTCGGGCAGTCATCAGCACGGCATCTCCATGACTTGCAGAGAAGGAAGCTTGTGCTGGTTTAGCCCAATGGTGGACAGGCGCAAGGCCAACTTGCTGAAATGATGAGGATCGTTCCGCAAAGTTGTTTTGTTGAGCCGGGAAATGCGCGCATTCAGCCGTCCGGGAGAGTGTCCCGGCAAAGTCAGGTCCTTGCTTGTTTCAGTCGAAGATGGAGCAATGCACGGGTTCGCGGCCCGCAGCATGGTGAACCAGCGGCTGCTTCATCTGCAGTCCGGCGATTTCCATCACCAGCTTCATCTTGATGGCATCGGCAAAGCCTTCCTTGGATCTCACGGGAATGGCGAAGGAGCCGGGGCCGCCAATGACGCAATCCTCGTAATAGTGATCCAGGTTCAGCATCGCCTGCCAGGCATTGGAGTTGGACTTCATCATCAGTGGCAGGCCGTTGATGGTGACGCCGGTCGCCAGCAGCTTGTCGCGGGCCTTGGTGACCGATCCACCCTGATTGTTCGGCCCGTCGCCGGAAATGTCGATGACCTGACGCATGCCGCTGTAATCGTTGGACTGGATCATTTCGACGGCTTTGGTGAGGGCTGAGGCGATGGAGGTGCGCTGCACCTGCCGAAGGGGGGCCTCGGCGATCTGGGCGGCGAAAGAGGCGGCGGAAGCATCGTCCTCGATCACGGTCCATCCTGCGACGACGAAATGCTCGTCGACGCCGCCCCACTCCATGTATGTCACGGCAATGCGGCCAATTGGTCCAAAGCGGACGGCTTCCAGCACGTCCGGGGACATGATGGCCGCAACATAGCCGGCCCTTTGCACTTCCTGCTCGTCTGTATCCATGGATTGGGAGATGTCCACCGCCAGCACCAGTTCGACATCAACCTCTCTGGAGGCATCATAGGCCGACATGAAGGAGGAGGCGCCGGTTCTGAGGGCGTCCAGAGCCTCGGCGGGCGTGGAGAAGGGAAGCGAGACAAGACCGGCAAGCAGAGACGCGCCGGCTACGCGAACTGATGATCTGCAAAAATCGAGACGCATGACTTGTTCTCCTGGCTTTGCCTTACGGCAGCTTCGTCACGTCTCCCCAGGTGTCATCGTAAGGACGAAATTCTTATCGCTTCGTTCCTCGTAAAAAGCGCGTATGTTCTCCTCTGACGTTAGTTGTCAAAACACATAATACTTTGATGAGAAGAGTTAATATTGCCTGATTCACTTGAATCCGGCAAAGGAAATTGCCTGCCTCTCATCATTGTGACGTTGATGGGAGCGCTGCGTGAACCCGCATCCGGAATGGTTGCTGTCACGCCTTTATGCCGGTAGGGGGAAAGGAGGGCGCAATCGCCCGGTCTTTGGGCAGTGTTGCGTTTCGGGCTGCTCATGCGCCGGTGACTCCGCCTCCGAATTAAGCAGAGTTCAAAAATGAGTCAAAAGTCACGGGAATTTGCCGGTTCTCCGCTTGACGGGAAGGCTTCGGGCGGGTCACTATCTGAATAAATTCTCAGCCGGTGAAGAAATTTTCGACCTGCGCATGGCGCGAGGTGGATCTGATCTAGCCGCGCGGGACTTTAGCACAATGGAATGACGTTTTTAAACGGGAAGGCATTGAAAACGCCCATGCAGGCGCGGGATGACGACTGGACCACTTACCTTGCCATCCGGGCGGCCTGGCTGTCCTTTGTTGGCGGGCGGACTCAGGGGGAGATCGCTGATCAACTCGGCATTTCTCCTGCGAAGGTCCACCGGCTCATCGCCCATGCGCAGAAGGCTGGCTACGTCAAGTTCCAGGTCGATGGCCGTCCGCTTGAATGCCTGGAACTCGAAGATGAGATTGCCTCTCATTTCGGCCTGAAAAGCTGCGTTATTGCCCCGGATCTCGGATCCGGTGATCAGGAAACCTCCATCAAGTCCGTGTCGTCCGCTGCGGCTCAGGTTCTGTCCGGCATCCTGTCCTCGCCGTCCGTCGGCCGGGTTGGTGTCGGCATGGGGCGCACCCTCAAGGCGGCTGTCGAGGAGATGCCACGCCTGGCCCGTTCGGACCTTGCGGTCATCTCGATCTGCGGATCCCTGACCCGTACCCTTTCCGCAAACCCTTTCGACGTCGTGCAGTTGCTGCAGGACCGGACCGGTGGAGAAGGTTACTATCTGCCCGTTCCGTATTTTGCTGAAAGCCTTGAGGAAAAGGACATGTTCCTCGGCCAGCGCAGTGTGCAGGATCTCCTTCAGCGGGCCCGCAAGTCGGATGTCTTCATCGTCGGCATCGGTTCCGTTGAGGAAGAGGGGCACCTGATCCAGCGCGGCATGATCAGCAAGGAAGAGCAGTCGGAGCTGAACAAGAGCGGCGCTGTCAGCGACCTCATGGGCCGGTTCCTGACCATTGATGGCAAGCTGGCGCCCGTCCGGCTTGGAGATTGTGCCGTCGGCCTTCATTTTGACGAGGTGCGCGGTGCCCGTGTGATTGCGCTGGTGGGTGGTGAAAGCAAGGTCGAGGCGACCCTTGCGGCACTGCGTGCCGGTGTCATTACCGATTTGATCGCAGATGAGACCCTGGGAAGGGGTCTGCGGGAGCGGATCGGTTTGGAGTTGGCGCGTTCGGCATGATGCCGGGTGTTCCAGATGGGGAAGTAACAAGGGGACCGGCCCAACGCCGGCTCCGGTGTCGGAGGACATGAAAGTGAAGAAGTTCCTGACGATCAGCGCTGCCATTGCCGGCGTTGCATTCAGTGCATCCGCCATGGCTGCGGACATCAAGCCGGCCGTGGTCTATGACCTGGGTGGCAAGTTCGACAAGTCGTTCAACGAAGCCGCCCATACCGGCGCGGAAAAGTTCACCGCCGATACGGGTGTGGCTTACCGCGACTTCGAAATCCAGAACGACAGCCAGCGCGAACAGGCCCTGCGCAACTTTGCAAAGCGCGGCCAGAGCCCGGTGATCGCCATCGGCTTCTCCCAGGCGAACGCAGTTGAAAAGGTCGCCAAGGAATTCCCGGACATCCAGTTTGCTATTATTGACGAAGTGGTGGATCTGCCGAACGTCCGGTCGATCAAGTTTAAGGAAGATGAAGGCTCGTATATCGTGGGTATGTTGGCTGCCATGGCCTCCAAGACCGGCAAGGTCGGCTTCGTTGGCGGCATGGACATTCCACTGATCCGCAAGTTTGCTTGCGGCTACAAGCAGGGCGTCAAGGCTGCCAATGCCGATGCCGAGATCTTTGAAAACATGACCGGCACAACTGGTGCAGCCTGGAACGATCCGGTGAAGGGTGGCGAACTGGCCATGTCGCAGTTCGATCGTGGCGCGGATGTCGTCTATCACGCGGCTGGCGGCACCGGTATCGGCGTGCTTCAGGCTGCAGCCGATGCTGGCAAGCTCGGCATTGGCGTCGACAGCAATCAGAACAACCTGCATCCGGGTTCCGTCCTGACCTCCATGCTCAAGCGCGTCGATATTGCCGTCTACAAGGCGTTTGAAGATGCCAAGAACGATGCCTGGACCTCCGGCATTCAGGTTCTCGGCCTCGCTGACGGCGGCGTGGACTGGGCTCTCGACGAATACAACGAGAAGCTGATCACTCCTGAAATGAAGGCTGCAGCCGACAAGGCAAAGGCAGACATCATTTCCGGTACGGTGAAGGTGCACGACTACATGCCGGACAGCTCCTGCCCGTTCTAAGTCCTGACAAGGTGGCCCCATGACCTCCGGGGGCGGAGGGCATGGGGCGCCATTGTACCCGGACCAGTCCGGGATGAAGGCAGGTTGTGATGAAGGCTCATTGGCATTTTCTCCTCATGGCGTTGACCGTGGCAGCAGGTTCTTCCGGACCGGCTGTGGCGGAGCCTGCGATCGTCTATTCGGTCGGGGGCAAATTCGACGGCTCGTTCAACGAAAGCGCTTTCCGCGGGGTCGAGCGGTTCAGGAACGAGACTGGCGCAACCGTTCGTGAGTTCGAACTGGAGAGAGATGCCCAGAGCCTTCAGGCCCTGCGCACATTTGCAGGGCGGGGCGAAGAGCCCGTCGTGGCCATTGGCTTCAATCAGGCATCGGCGGTGGCGGAAGCTGCCAAGGCTTATCCTGATACGGATTTTGCGATCATCGACATGGTTGTCGACGCGCCGAATGTCGCCTCTTACGTCTTCAAGGAACAGGAAGCCTCCTACATTGCGGGCGTTCTGGCGGCCAAGGCTTCCAAGACCGGAACGATCGGTTTTGTCGGCGGCATGGATATTCCGATCATCCGCCGGTTTCTGTGCGGCTATCAGTTGGGCGCAAAGTCCGTTTCCAAGGACATCAAGGTTCTTTTCAATATGACAGGCAGCACGCCGGCTGCATTCGCAGATCCGGCCCGCGGAGCGGAGCTGGCCAGAATTCAGATCCGCACCGGCGCCGACGTTGTCATTCAGGCGGCCGGAGGCACCGGGATTGGCGTTCTCCAAGCGGTTGCGGATGCTGGTGTTCTTGGCATCGGCACGGATTCAAATCAGAACGGTCTGCACCCGGGCAATGTGCTGACCTCAATCCGCAAGCGGCTCGACAATGCGGTCTATGACAGCTTCAAGTCGGCTCGGGATGGGGCCTTCAAGCCGGGTATCCGCGTTCTGGGCCTTGCGGAAGGCGGAATGGACTGGGTGCTGGATGAGAACAACAAGGATCTGATCACCCCCGACATGAAGGCCGCGGCAGATGCGGCAACGGCGGGGATCTCGGACGGGTCAATCCACGTGCATGACGTTGTTACGGAAGGCGCGTGCCCTGTCTCCTGAGACGGTGCAGCAACGGGACAAGAACAAGATGACACTCCGGCACAATCAGCAGCGGGGAAGGACATGACCGGAACACCAGCCATCGAGCTGCGCAAGATCAACAAGCGATTTGGTCCGGTTCACGCCAATAAGGACATCGATCTTGTGGTGGGCAAGGGGTCCATCCACGGCATCATCGGCGAGAACGGCGCGGGCAAATCGACGCTGATGTCGATCCTTTACGGCTTCTATCAGGCGGACAACGGCGACATTCTCGTTGATGGCAAGAAGGTCTCCATTCCGGATTCCAAGACCGCCATCGCGCTTGGCATCGGTATGGTTCATCAGCACTTCATGCTGGTCGACACGTTCACCGTGCTGGAGAATGTCATTCTGGGCGCGGAAGGGGCGGCGCTTCTGGGCGGTGGTGTGTCCAAGGCCCGCAAGGAACTGTCGAGGCTTGAAAATGACTATGGTCTCAAGGTCGATCCGGATGCGCTGATCCAGGATCTGCCGGTTGGTCTCCAGCAGCGCGTAGAAATTCTCAAGGCGCTTTACCGGGGTGCGGATATTCTCATCCTGGACGAGCCGACCGGTGTTCTAACCCCTGCCGAGGCTGACCATCTGTTCCGCATCCTCGAAGTGCTGCGCGATCAGGGCAAGACCGTTCTGCTGATCACCCACAAGCTGCGCGAGATCATGGCGATCACCGACACCGTATCGGTCATGCGCCGCGGCGAGATGGTGGCAACCCGCAAGACCAGCGAAACCTCGATGCCGGAACTGGCAGAGCTGATGGTTGGCCGCTCGGTTCTGCTGCAGGTCGAGAAGAAGCCCGCCAAGCCGGGCAAGACCGTCATGAAGGTCGATGGCCTGGACGTGATCGACAGCCGGGGCGTGAAGGTCGTCAAAGACGTTTCCTTCGAGGTGCGGGCCGGTGAGATCGTCGGCATCGCAGGCGTGTCCGGCAATGGTCAGTCGGAGCTGCTGGAAACACTGGCAGGGATCCGAAAGGCGTCGAAGGGCACTCTCTGGATCGATGGGGATCAGTCAAATCTGGGTGAGACCCGGATTGATCCTGCGGAAATGCGGGACAAGGGTCTTGGCCATGTGCCGGAAGACCGGCACCGGATGGGCCTGATCACCAAATTCGCCGAGTATGAGAATTCCATACTCGGCTATCACAAGGACCCGAAATACGCCAAGGGGCCATTCCTCGACATTCCCGCCATCAAGGCGAACGCCAATGCGGAAATCGAGAAATACGATATTCGCCCGCCGAATTGCCAGTTGAAGACAGCCAATTTTTCTGGCGGCAACCAGCAGAAGGTTGTTCTGGCTCGCGAGATCGAGCGGGACCCGACGGTGCTGCTCGTCGGCCAGCCGACCCGCGGCGTCGACATTGGGGCAATTGAATTCATTCACAAGCGTCTGGTCGAACTCCGGGATGCCGGAAAGGGTGTCCTGCTCGTTTCCGTGGAACTGGACGAGATCCGGTCCCTGGCTGACCGGGTGCTGGTCATGTTTGACGGCAAGATTGTCGGCGAGCGGGGCGCGCAAGCAGATGAAGGTGAACTCGGCCTGCTGATGGCCGGCGTAGAGGGAGACGCCCGATGAGTGCAGGACAACTGCCGCGCTGGGTCGATTTCGGACTGATTCCGGCCTTCAATCTGGCCGCCGCGTTTCTTGTGTCCGGACTGGTGGTTCTGTTGATCGGTGAAAATCCGATCGAGGCGGTCAAGATCCTCATCTGGGGGTCTCTGGGCTATGGCGAGGGGATCGGCTTCACGCTCTTCAACGCCACCAATTTCATCTTCACCGGTCTTGCTGTCGCCGTTGCCTTTCATGCCGGCCTCTTCAACATCGGCGGTGAAGGCCAGGCCTATGTTGGTGGTCTGGGTGTTGCGCTCGCCTGCCTTGCCCTCGACCGCTATGTGCCCTGGTGGGTGACCCTGCCGTTTGCCGTTCTGGGCGGCGCTCTCTTCGGCGCGGCCTGGGCCTTCATCCCGGCCTGGCTTCAGGCCAAGCGGGGCAGCCATGTCGTGATCACGACGATCATGTTCAATTTCATCGGTGCCGCGCTGATGGGATATTTGCTGGTCGATGTGCTGGTGAAGCCCGGCTCCATGCAGCCGGAAACCCGCACCTTTGAAGAGGGAGGCCGCCTGCCGCTGCTGAATGCGCTGCTGCCGGGAGATTTCTTTGGTACCTCGCAGGTCAATCTGGCGCTGATCATCGCGCTGATCGCCTGTGTGTTCGTCTGGGCGCTGATCTGGCGCACCCGTCTCGGCTATGAAATCCGCACCTTCGGTGCAAATCCAGCGGCGGCTGTCTATGCCGGTATTTCGCCTGTTCGCATCACCATCATCACGATGATGATTTCCGGCGGTCTTGCTGGGCTGATGGCCATCAACGAGATCATGGGCGCACAGAACCGCCTGCTCTTGGAGTTCGTTTCCGGCTACGGTTTCGTGGGGATCGCCGTGGCTTTGATGGGGCGGGCTCATCCGATCGGCATCGTTCTGTCGGCCATTCTCTTCGGCATGCTCTATCAGGGCGGTGCTGAGCTCTCCTTCGAAATGCCCGCCATCACCCGCGACATGATCGTCGTGATCCAGGGGCTGGTGATCCTTTTTGCCGGTGCGCTGGAGTACATGTTCCGCCCTGCGCTGGTGCAGATATTCAGTTTTGCCCGCACGCCGGCAACTCAGGCCGTATAGGAGTGCGCCATGTTTGACATTCTCACGCTCGATTCCATGGTACGTGTGTCAGCTCCCCTAATTCTAGCTTGTCTGGCCGGTCTTTATTCGGAACGGTCCGGCGTGGTGGATATCGGCCTTGAGGGCAAGATGCTGGGCGCGGCCTTCGGCGCTGGCGCCATCGCCTATCTGACCGCCAATGCCTGGCTGGGGCTTCTCGCTGGAATCGCCGTTGCGGTTGTCTTGGCTCTTATTCACGGCTTTGCCTCGATCACGAACCGGGGTAACCAGATCGTCTCCGGTGTGGCCATCAACTTTCTGGCGCTTGGCCTCACAGCGCTGCTCGGCCAGACCTGGTTCCGTCAGGGCGGTCGCACACCGCCGCTGCCCGAGGGCGGCCGGTTCGGCAGCATCGAACTGCCTTTCGCAACCGAATTCGCAAATGTTCCGATTGTTGGCCAGATCTATTCCGAACTGATCTCCGGCCACAACATTCTGGTCTATATCGCCTTTGCCATGGTGCCGCTGACCTGGTGGATCCTGTTCCGTACCCGCTTCGGTCTGCGCCTTCGGGCCGTCGGTGAAAACCCGGCTGCCGTGGACACGGCGGGCATTTCCGTCACCTGGCTGCGCTACCGGGCCGTCATCGCCTGCGGGATCCTGTGCGGCGTTGCAGGCAGTTACCTGTCGATTGCCCAGTCCTCGGGCTTCATCAGGGATATGGCCGCTGGTCGGGGGTACATCGCGCTAGCGGCTTTGATTTTCGCTAAGTGGAAGCCCGGCAATGCCATGTGGGCCTGTCTTCTATTCGGTCTCCTTGATGCATGGGCCTTTCGTCTTCAGGGGCAGGAAATCCCGGGCATCGGCCAGGTGCCGGTGCAGTTCTTCCAGGCTCTGCCCTATATCCTCACCGTGATCCTTCTGGCCGGCTTCATCGGCAAGGCCATTCCGCCCAAGGCATCGGGTGAGCCCTATCTCAAGGAGCGCACATGAGTGCGGTACAAAAGCTGTTCGAAACGGCTCTCACGGCACAAAAGGCCGCTTATGCGCCGTATTCCCGCTTCAAGGTCGGGGCGGCGATCCTTGCGGACGACGGCAAGGTCTATGCGGGCTGCAATGTGGAGAACGGCGCCTATCCTGAGGGCACCTGCGCGGAAGCAGGAGCCATCGCGGCCATGATCCTTGGTGGCGCAAGCCGGATCATGGAGGCTGTCGTCGTCGGAGATGCAGCGCTTTGCACACCTTGCGGCGGTTGCCGCCAGAAGCTCAAGGAATTCGCCGGTGCGGATGTGGCCGTTCATGTCGCCAATCTGGACGGCATCCGTCAGAGCTTTACCATGGCGGAGCTTCTGCCCGCCGGTTTCGTACTTGAACAAAAGGACTGAACAGCGATGAGCGGTTTTGGACGAGAATGCGCGGATATTGTCCGCGCTGCCCGCCCCGGGTCCTATCGTATCGGCATGATCCTGGGCTCTGGTCTTGGATCCCTGGCAGAGGAAGTCGAGGACGCGGTCCGCATTCCCTATGCCAAGCTGCCTGAGTTTCCAATTTCCACGGTAACGTCCCACTCTTCCGAGCTGGTGGCGGGCACCTTGGGCGGCGTCCCGGTGGTGATCCTGGCTGGCCGGGCGCATTACTATGAAAGCGGCAATCCCGCGATCATGCGCACGCCGGTGGAAACGCTGAAGGAACTGGGCTGCGAAATCCTGCTGGCCACCAACGCCGCCGGATCCCTGCGCGAATCCGTTCCCCCGGGAAGCCCGATGCTGATCAGCGATCACATCAACTGGTCGGGCATGAACCCCCTGATCGGCGAGGAAGACGAAAAGCGCTTTCTCGACATGAGTGCCGCTTATGATCCCGAACTTCGGGCGGTCATGCAGAAGGTCGCCGTAGAAAGTGGCCAGCCGCTGGCTGAAGGCATCTACATGTGGTTCTCCGGCCCGTCTTTCGAGACCCCGGCGGAAATCCGCATGGCCAAGACCCTTGGCGCGGACGCGGTCGGCATGTCCACGGTTCCGGAAGTGATCATCGCGCGCTTCCTTGGCATGCGCGTTGCCGCCATGTCCATCATCACCAATCTGGGCGCCGGGCTGCAAAGCCATGCCCTGTCACATGACGAAACCAAGAGTGTGGCGCTGACCGGCATGAGCCGGATGAAGCAGCTCGTCCGTGGTTTCGTGAAGGAAATCGGAAATGATTGATCAGGCCGTTGCCTCTGCCTCCCGCCGCATTCTGGGGCTGGTGGATCTCACCAATCTGAACGACGACTGCACGGCTGCCGACATCACGGCGCTGTGCAAGCGCGCTGTGACGGTGCACGGCTCCGTTGCGGCCGTCTGCATCTGGCCGCGTTTCGTGGCGCAGGCCGTCTCCGAGCTGAAAGGCTCCGGGGTCAAGGTCGCGACTGTCGTCAACTTCCCTGCGGGTGGCATCGACACCAGCGCGGTCGTCGCAGAGACGGAAGCTGCGATCCGTGATGGTGCTGACGAGATTGATCTCGTCATGCCCTACCGGGCCTTCATGGAGGGCCGGAAGGGCTTCGCGGAAGAACAGATCATCCGGGTGAAGGCGGCCATTCCGACTCCTGCCATCCTGAAGGTCATCCTGGAAACCGGCGAACTGAAGGATCCGCTGCTGATCCACATGGCTTCCGAGATTGCCGTCAAGGCGGGCGCTGATTTCATCAAGACGTCCACCGGCAAGGTGCCGGTCAACGCGACAATCGAAGCAGCCGAGATCATGCTGACCGTGATCGAGGAGCATCGCCGCGACGCCTTGAAGGATGTTGGCTTCAAGCCTGCCGGCGGCATTCGCACGGTGGCGGATGCGGCTTCCTATCTGACACTCGCCGACAAGATCCTCGGCGCAAACTGGGTGTCTGCCTCGACCTTCCGTTTCGGCGCAAGCGGTCTGCTGGATGCGCTTCTCGGCGCCCTGGACGGAACCGGCCAGGGTGCCGGAGAAGGATACTGACATGCTGCCTCAGGAACTGATCCGCAAGAAGCGGGATGGCGGCACGCTGGACAAGGAAGAGATCGCCTTCTTCGTGAAGGGGCTTGCCGATGGCAGTGTGACCGAGGGCCAGGTGGCTGCTCTTGCCATGGCCGTGTTCTTCAAGGGCCTCAGCGTCGATGAGCGCGTGGCGCTGACGCTGGCCATGCGTGACAGCGGCGACGTCATGGACTGGTCGGATATCGAAGCGCCGGTGCTCGACAAGCATTCTACGGGCGGCGTTGGCGACAACGTCTCCCTCATGCTGGCGCCTGCTCTTGCAGCTTGCGGCGCTGCGGTGCCGATGATTTCCGGCCGTGGCCTTGGCCACACCGGGGGAACGCTGGACAAGTTCGACAGCATCCCCGGCTACAAGACCCAGCCGGACAACGAGCTCTTTCACAAGGTGGTCAAGGAAGTTGGCTGCGCTGTCATCGGTCAGACCGGCAATCTTGCCCCTGCCGACAAGCGCTTCTATGCCATCCGCGATGTGACCGGCACGGTGGAAAGCCTCGACCTGATCACAGCCTCCATCTTGTCGAAGAAGCTTGCCGCCGGGTTGCAGGGTCTCGTTCTGGACGTGAAGTGGGGCACTGGTGCCTTCATGGCAAAGCTCGAAGATGCCCATGCGCTGGCAGAAAGCCTCGTGCTGGTTGCCAATGGCGCGGGGCTGAAGACCACAGCCCTTTTGACCGACATGAACGAGCCACTGGCCTCCGCTGCCGGGAACGCGGTCGAAATGCAGAATGCCGTCGATTTCCTGAAAGGCACGGCCATCGACAACCGTCTGTGGGACATTACGGTTGCCCAGGGCGGTGAGCTTCTGGCAACCGGCGGTCTTGCAGCCTCTGCCAGCGACGGCGAAGACAAGATGCGTGCCGCCTTTGAAAGCGGCAAGGCGGCGGAAGTCTTCGCCCGCATGGTGACGGCTCTGGGTGGTCCGGCCGACTTCATGGAAAAGTCGGAGCTCTACCTGCCAAAGGCCAAGGTCATCGCCCCGGTTTATCCTGAGCACGATGGCGTCGTTACCGGGATCGACACCCGTGCCGTCGGCGTTGCAGTCGTTGGTTTGGGCGGTGGACGCCGGGCCGCTGCTGATGTGATCGACCCATCTGTCGGCTTCACGGATCTGGCGGGCGTTGGACATTCGGTCGATGCGGATGCGCCCATTGCCATCGTGCATGCGGCAACGGAAGCCGATGCGGAGGAAGCCGCCGTGATGCTGCGCCGGGCCTACAAGGTCGGCTCTCCTGCCGAAGTGACCGACCGGCCCTGCGTGGTCGGCCGCATCGCGCCCTGATCAATCCGGAGCCGGCAGACAAGCTGGCCCATTCTTCATCCGGCAGTCTGCCGGTCATGACAAAAGGGGAAACTCCCATGGCTCGTGCGATCCTGTGCGTATTGGACAGTTTCGGCATTGGCGGAGCAGAGGATGCTGACCGGTTCGGCGATGCCGGATCGGATACGCTTGGCCATATCGCAGCTGCCTGTGCCAGCGGTCAGGGTGACCGGGAAGGCTTGCGCTCTGGTCCCTTGCATCTGCCGAACCTGAACCGTCTGGGGCTTGGAGCTGCAGCCCTTCTGTCCACCGGGTCACCCGCCGCCGGGCTCCCGGCAGATGTGGAACCGGAAGGTCTCTGGGGCTATGCGGCGGAAGTTTCCAACGGCAAGGACACGCCGTCCGGCCATTGGGAAATCGCCAGCGTTCCGGTCCGGTTCGACTGGGGCTATTTCCCGGAAACCATCCCGACATTCCCGGCGGAGCTGATCGGGAAGATCATTGCGGCTTCCGATATCGATGGCATTCTTGGTGACAAGCATGCCTCGGGCACGGAAATCATCGCGGATTTGGGTGAAGAGCATCTGCGCACCGGCAAGCCGATCTTCTACACATCGGCCGACAGCGTCATCCAGATTGCTGCCCATGAAGAGACTTTCGGTCTCGAGAGGCTTTACAAACTTTGCGAGATCACCCGGGAACTGGCTGATCCCTATAACATCGGCCGGGTGATTGCCCGTCCGTTTGAGGGAACCTCTTCCGCTGATTTCCAGCGCACACCCAACCGGCGCGACTATTCGGTTCTGCCGCCGGAGCCGACCTTGCTGGACCGTCTGACGGAGGCTGGCCGCACCGTGATCGGCGTCGGCAAGATCTCCGATATCTTTGCCCATCAGGGCGTCACCAAGGTGCTGAAGGGCGCGGGCAACGATGCCCTGTTCGACAAGACCCTGGAGGCGATGGATCAGGCGGGCGACGGGGACCTCGTCTTCTCCAACTTCATCGATTTTGACTCGCTCTATGGGCACCGGCGGGATGTTCCCGGTTACGCGGCAGCGCTCGAACATTTCGACCGGCGGCTGCCGGAAATGATTGCCCGCATGCGGGAAGGGGATCTTCTTATCCTGACGGCTGACCACGGCTGCGATCCGACTTGGCGCGGGACAGATCATACCCGCGAGCATGTTCCGGTTCTGGTCGCTGGGCCGGGTCTGAAGGGGCGCAGTATCGGCGGCAGGTCAACCTATTCGGATATCGGCGAAAGCATTGCCGAGCATCTCGGCATCCCGAAAGGCCCGCACGGCACCAGCTTCCTGTAACGCCTCGCTTCGAGGCGTCTCACCGGGGGCAAACGCGCTGGACGGGAATCGGGAAGCCGCGTAGTCCTTTTAGAACGTCATCCGCAGAGGTCGGTTCAGCAGCGCCATGATCCAGCATGTCACCATGCCAAAGGCAGAATTGCATTGCCATATCGAAGGCGCAGCACCGCCTTCGCTGGTCCAGCGCCTTGCCGAAAAATATCGCGTTGATGTGTCTTCGGTCATCAACGCCAAGGGCCAATATATCTGGAGCGATTTCACCAGCTTCCTGAAAGCCTACGATCTGGCAAGCTCGGTGTTCCGCACGCCTGCAGACTATGCCCTGCTGTCGGAAACCTATTTCCGGATGCTTGCGGCGGAAGGGGCTATCTACGGGGAGATCTTCATTTCGCCCGATCATGCCCAGTCCGCCGGCCTTTCTTATCGCGCCTATGTCGAAGGGCTTGCCGCCGGGATTGAAGCGGCCAAGGAAGGCACGGGCATTGAAGGGCGGATGATCGCCATTGGCGTTCGTCACTTCGGTGCAGCCTCTGTCGAAAGGGTTGCCCGGGAAGTGGCGTCGACGCCACATCCCATGGTGACGGGGTTTGGTCTGGCAGGTGACGAGCGGGAGGGACATCCGGCCAATTTCGCCAAGGCATTCCGTATTGCCGGAGAGGCAGGCCTCGGCTTGACCGCTCATGCGGGAGAATTTGGCGGTGCAGACAGCATCGTTGCCGCCCTTGAGTTCTTGCGGGTCAAGCGGATCGGTCATGGTGTCCGGGCCATTGAGGACAAGGACCTGATGAAGCGCCTGGTCGATGAAAAGATCGTCCTGGAGGTATGCCCCGGCTCGAACACGGCTCTCGGCGTCTATTCGGTTCTGCGCTTCCACCCGGTGAACATGCTGCGCAAGGCAGGAATCCGGGTGACGCTGAACTCCGACGATCCGCCGTTCTTCCACACAACGCTGGGCAAGGAATATTCCTCCGTTGCCAAGATATTCGGGTGGAGCTTCGAAGAGCAGATGGACATTACCCGCACCGCGTTACAAGCGGCCTTCTGCGACGAAGGCACGCGCCAGCGGCTTCTGGTTCGTCTGGACAGCGCCCGGCACGGCTAGTGCACGTCTCCCAAAAGTTGACCCCGGTTTTGGGAGAAAAGCATGCGTGAAGTCCCAAAGGGGCTTCAGCTCGCTTCCTGCATCTCGATGGCTTCTTCCTGATCGGTTCGGGGATCCAGAACTGCAGCTTCCAGCGTGTTGATCCGGGTGGTTGAAACGACCGGAACGAAGTCGGTCTTTTCTTCCTTTGTCAGAGCAGCCCGCTGAGTGATGCGCCAGATCGCAAACAGCATCATCGTCAGGTGCGCTGCAGCGGTGACCTGGAAAAGAGCACTTGGAGAAGTCGCGGTCATGAGGCCTGCGGCGGCCAGCGGGCCGATCATGGTGCCCGTGCCGAAGATGAGAAGCAGGCCGCCGCTGGTCTTGAGGAAATCGCCTGGATCCGCGTGGTCACTCGCATGGGCGACAATCACCGGATACATGGAATAGATCGTGCCGCCAAAGCCGCCGATCATGGCAATGGTAAGCACCGGGTTGGTGCCGCCGAAGATTGAGATCGACGTGCCGAGAGCCATGGCCGTGAGGGCAAGGCCGACAAGCACCAGGCGCCTGTCAGTCCGGTCGGAGATGAAGCCGACCGGGATCTGGATCAGCGCACCTGCCAGCAGCGCAAGGCTCATCATGATGGCAATGTCGGAGACTTCGAGACCGATCCTGCGCCCGTAGACGGCGCCCAGAGTGCCGAAAGCCCCGTTGGAGATGCCGACCAGAAACACGGCTACCACCGCAATCGGCGAATTGCGCCAGAGCTTCTTCGGATCGAGGCGGGCCTGGGTCAGGGGTGTCGGGCTGGTGGCGGTGGACAGGGCCGTGGGCAGCAGCGCGAGCGAATAGATGATCGAGCCGATGACGAAGAAGGTGAAACCATTGGGATCGCCCAGGGTCAGCAGCATCTGGCCGGCAGTCGTCGCTCCGAGATTGATCATCGTGTAGATGCCGAAGATCCTGCCGCGGGTTTCATTGGTCGCTCGCTCGTTCAGCCAGCTCTCCACGATCATCGCTGCGCCGGCAAAGCAGAAGCCGGACAAGGACCGCAGGATTACCCAGGCCAGCGGGTTCATCAGCAGAAGATTTAGAAGCAGAGTGATCCCGGCCAGCGAACAGAGCGCACCAAAGGTCCGCACATGGCCGACACGCTTCACGATCACCGGCACCAGCAGGCAGCCCGCCATGTAGCCCATCGCCCAGCCTGCTCCGAGAAGGCCGAGGGACGTGTCGGAAAAGCCCTCTGCAAGACCCCGGACCGGCAGAAGCAGACCGTGCAACCCGCCTGCCAGCAGCAGAAGGGCGGATCCGATGAGCAGGGCGGCGATGGAAATGACTGTGGACATGCGGACTCAATCAAATTCGATGGCAGGAAACGGGCTCGCGCTGAGAAACGCTCTGCAGGAGGTACATGAAGCAGTCTCCAGAGGTTTCAATGCCGTATCAGGTTGCACCCTGATCGCAATCATTGGAGAAGGGTTTCACGACATTGGTTTCTTTTCAAGGCAGCTTGTCGAACGGCCCACACTCCGTTCAAGTTGAGCTGCCGCTCATTTTCTCGCTGGAGCTGACCTTGACCGCCCCTGATCTTCCCTCTGCTGCCATCCGGATGCTCTCAGCTGCGGAGGTGAAAACGAGGACAGCGCTTGTCGCCAAGACGGTCTTGGATGGCCTGTCGCAAACCGGTGTAAGTGCGGATCTGGAAAAACTGGAGGCTGCAGCGGATCTGGCTGAAAAGACCATGACCGGGGGCTTCCCGGACCTTCAGCTGCCTCCGCACGGGTGTTGGCGCTTCTTTGAGCTGGACGGACTCGACCGCTGGGCCATGCTGGCCTCCGCAAGGGAGTTTGCCTCCGCTGAAGAAATGCTGCGCTGTGCGGGGGATCTGGTGATCCTTGCATCGGTGCTGAATGTCAGGACACCCGAAGGCTGGCGTTTTGAGGAACAGCTGACCGGCAGGACATATCAGGGTGCTGCCGGCCGGGCCATCGCTGCCTTGACCATGTTTGCAGCTGGCAGCTTTTCCGCAGAGCCGGAGGATCCCTTGCGTCTGGATGCGCATGCGCTGATCCGGCTGGAAGCAGACGAAATCGCCGCAGGCCTGCAGCTTGATCCTGACGCCCATTCGGATCTGATCAGGGACATCACCCATCATCTGAAGCGCCTTGGTGAAGCAATCGGCTTGCGGCCGGATCTCTTCGAAAGGGACGAAAGCACCCGGCCGGGCCACCTGCTTGAACAGCTTTGGGCTGACGCCGAAGACGGAATGGTTTCCGCTGCCCAGTGTCTGGAGCTTGTTCTTGATGGTCTCTCCCCTCTCTGGCAGGGCGGGGAGAGCCTCAACGAGGTCCTCCTCGGTGATTGCTGGCAGCATTCGCGCCTGCTTCAAGAGGGGGATGCTCCGGGATTGGTGCCTTTTCACCTGCCCGCCCTCGAGATCACCTATTCCTTCCTTGAGCCCCTGGCTTGGGCGGGCGTTCTTGTCTCGGGTCTCGAAGATCTCCCCGGCCTTGCAGATCTCACTCACGTGTTCTTCTTTCTGGAGACCGGTGTTTTGACGCTCCAGTCCGGCCGGGAGGGGACCCCGCTCAGCCAGCAGGATGCCTTGGACCGGATGATCGAACTGCGGGCAACTGCGCTGGTTCTTCTGGAAAAATTGGCGAGCCTTCTGCGCGGCAGGATGGAGGCGTCTTCTGACGAGCTGCCTCTCACATGCCTGATGGCTGCAGCAACTTTGCCGGCGGCCCGAGAAATTGCGGGTAAAAATCCGGTCCATTGGGACAAAGCAGCGAATAGCCTTGGTGGCGGGGGTGTTTTTTGGCTTCCGTTCGGGGCATAGGACGGTAAAACAGATCATCCACTTCCGCCCCGGACAAGGGGCCAGAGCACAAGAGAGGCACATCATGTCCGGAGCCACTGTCGTCAATCATCCCCTGGTCCAGCACAAGCTGAGCATCATGCGGGACAAGGCAACGTCCACCCAGGGTTTCCGCCGCCTGCTGCGCGAAATCTCGCTGCTCCTTTGCTATGAAGTGACCCGTGACCTGCCGGTGGTCCTGCAGACCATCGAAACTCCGATCTGTGAGATGCAGGCCC
This sequence comes from Roseibium suaedae, assembly GCF_900142725.1. Taxonomy (GTDB): domain Bacteria; phylum Pseudomonadota; class Alphaproteobacteria; order Rhizobiales; family Stappiaceae; genus Roseibium; species Roseibium suaedae. The sequence continues at coordinate 434,585 of NZ_FRBW01000001.1, forward strand.
CGACGATTGCTGGCAAGAAGCTCGTGTTCGCGTCGGTCCTGCGCGCTGGTAACGGCCTTCTGGAAGGCATGCTGGATCTGGTTCCGTCCGCTCGCGTGGCGCATATCGGTCTTTATCGCGATCCGGAAACCCTGAAGCCGGTCGAATATTACTTCAAGGCACCGGAAGACCTGAACGAGCGTCTCGTGATCGTCGTTGACCCGATGCTTGCAACCGCGAATTCCGCAATCGCCGCGGTTCAGAAGCTGAAGGATCGCGGTGCGACCAATATCCGGTTCCTGTGCCTGCTGGCCGCTCCCGAAGGCGTTGCCAAGTTCAACGAGTCTCATCCGGACGTACCGGTCTTCACCGCTTCCATCGACGAGAAGCTGAACGACCACGGCTATATCGTCCCGGGTCTCGGTGATGCCGGTGACCGGATGTACGGCACGAAATAAGCTCTCGCGGCCATTTCTGACTTTTGATGGCGCCAGACTCCGGTCTGGCGCCATTTTTGTGGTGACCCTGAATGGTTTGGAAGACTGGTCCCCTCAACAGGCTCGTCTCTTTCACAGGATGATAAGGGTCCTCTGGTAGAAACCGGGAGATCTGAGGGGGAGAACCTGCGTTCATGTGGCGTTACGCCATTTTCATTGGCTTCATTCTGGCGCTCGTTCCGCTTGTCCCCCAGTATTTCGGGAACCAGAACGAGGGTGCGGGCGTTATCCGTCCGAAGGACGAGCGGTCGCCGGGCGCAAACTCCGGTGAACAATCGGACAGAACGGGCACTGGCCGCCGTCATGTTGTCCAAATGTCGCCTAATGGTGCCTACATGACTGAAGCGCGGGTGAATGGACGAACGCTGACAATGCTGATTGACACTGGTGCAAGTGCCGTGGCGCTTCCGGAGCGGGATGCCCGATCTATGGGTATTTTTGCCCAGCCTTCCGACTTTCGAATTCCCGTGAAAACCGCTAATGGCATTGTCAACGGCGCATCGGCCAACGTGAGGGATCTGGAGCTTGGAGACGTTCGACTGAAAGACATTCCGGCCCTTGTGTTGCCGGACAGAGCTCTTTCGACCCCATTGCTGGGCATGTCCGCCCTCAACCGGCTGAGCCGGTTCCATTTTTCCAATGACACACTAGTTCTGGTTCAATAGTATCCCTGCCGTTTCTATGCAGTTCTTTATTGAGTGCAAGTTCACGTCCGGCAGTTCCTGAGGAGTGATAGATGTTTCCGAAGCCGCAGGCTTTCCTGAAGTCGAATACCTATGCCTATGAATCGCAGCCCATGGTGAAGCCGACGGGCTTCCGCGAGTATGACGCTCGCTGGTTGTTCGAGAAGGAAATCAACCTGATGGGCATGCAGGCTCTCGGTCTCGGGATCGGGACCTTGATGCATGAGCGCGGCGTGCGGCCGGACATTGTGGTTGGTCACGACTTCCGCGGCTATTCCGCGTCCATCAAGATGGCTGTGATCAATGGCCTGATGGCTGCCGGCATCAACGTGCATGACATCGGTCTTGCCCTGTCGCCAATGGCCTATTTCGCGCAGTTCGCGCTGGATGTTCCGGCTGTGGCGATGATCACCGCCTCGCACAATGACAATGGCTGGACCGGCGTGAAGATGGGCATCGACCGCCCTCTGACTTTCGGACCGGAAGAAATGGGCCGTCTGAAGGACATCGTCCTGGAAGCCAAGTTCGACGTTCGCGGTGGCGGCAGCTACAAGTATGTCGACGGCTTTGCAGAGGTCTATATCAAGGACCTGACCAGCCGCGCCAAGCTCAAGCGCCCGATCAAGGTCGTGGCAGCCTGTGGCAACGGCACGGCCGGTGCATTTGCTCCGCGCATTCTGGAAATGCTTGGTGCGGAAGTCATTCCGCTCGACGCCGAACTCGATCACACGTTCCCGCGCTACAATCCGAACCCGGAAGACATGAAGATGCTGCATGCGCTTCGTGACAAGGTTCTGGAAGTTGGCGCAGAAGTCGGTCTCGGCTTTGACGGCGACGGCGACCGCTGCGGCGTGGTGGACAATGAAGGCGAAGAGATCTTCGCCGACAAGGTTGGCGTCATGCTGGCCCGGGACATTTCCGCGATCTACCCGAACTCCCAGTTCGTGGTCGACGTGAAGTCCACCGGCCTCTTCAACACCGATCCGGTTCTGAAGGCCAACGGCGCGAAGACCGACTATTTCAAGACCGGCCATTCCTACATCAAGCGCCGGGTGACCGAGCTGGGTGCGATTGTCGGCTTTGAAAAGTCCGGCCACTATTTCTTCAACCCGCCGATCGGCCGTGGCTATGACGATGGCGTCGTGTCCGCACTCGCCATTCTCGACATGCTGGACCGGAACCCGGACAAGACCATGGCGGACCTGCGCCGGGATCTGCCGAAGACCTGGGGTTCTCCGACCATGTCGCCGCATTGCGACGACGAGATCAAGTACGGCATCGTCGACAAGGTGGTCGCCCGGTTCAAGGACATGCAGGCGAAGGGTGAAACCGTCGCCGGATCCAAGATCGTCGATCTCATCACCGTCAACGGCGTGCGCGTTGTGACGGAAGATGGCACCTGGGGCCTGGTCCGGGCATCGTCCAACAAGCCGGAACTGGTGGTCGTTGTCGAAAGCCCGGCTTCCGAAGAGCGCCTGCATGCCATGTTCAAGGCAGTGGACGCTGTTCTGCGGGAAAACCCGGAAGTCGGCGAATATAATCAGACGCTGTGATCTTTTGATCCATGCTGTAGATTGGGCGGCGCATGCTTGCGCCGCCCTTTTTGTATCTTAACAAGGGCGGCGTTTTTCAGCCGTGCATGAGACGCTTGGGGCAAGGAAGAGACAAAGATGATCCGGGAATTCGACCGGCTTGAAGACGGTACCGTCGTTGAGGAAATCACCCTGAAGAAGGGCGCGCTGGAAGCCAGGGTTCTGACTTTCGGCGCAATCATCCGGGACCTGATCTTTGACGGCAAGTCCAGGATCCTTGGGTTCGAAAGCCTGGAAGGCTATCTCAAGTACGGCCCCTATTACGGTGCTGTTCCGGGCCGTTGTGCGAACCGGATTGCCAATGGCCGGTTCGAGCTGGAGGGAGAGACCATTCAGCTTGCACTGAACCCGAACAGCAAGCATCATCTCCATGGTGGACCGAACGGGTTTGCCCGGCGGATCTGGACGATCGAGCAGCACGACAAGGCCAGTGTTCTCCTGAAATACGTCTCCGATGACGGGGAGGAGGGCTATCCGGGCCGTTGTGAGGTTCTTTGCCGTTACACACTCACTGGATCTGGCGCCTTGCGGGTGAAATTCACGGCCACCACGGACAAGGTGACGCCGGTCAATCTGACCCAGCACGCCTATTTCAATCTCGATGGTGAGGGGGACATTCTGGACCACACGCTCGAGATTGCCGCCGAGACCTATCTGCCCGTCGATGCGGAATTGATCCCGACCGGTGAAATCCGCAACGTGGCCTGGACGCCCTATGATTTCCGGGAAGGGCGCAAGATCCGCCGGAAGGCTGGGGAAGAGGGCGTGGTCTATGATCACAATTTCTGCCTCAGTGATGCGCCGCGCGAGGACGTGGCCTTTGCCGCGGCGCTCGAAGACAGCCAGGGGGAATGCCGGATGGAGGTCTGGACCACCGAGCCAGGTGTTCAGCTCTATGATGCGCAAGGGGTGAATGTTCCCGTTCCCGGTCTCGGAGGCCAGACCTACGGCGCCTTCGCGGGCCTCTGTCTTGAGACCCAGCGCTGGCCGGACAGTGTGAACCGCAGCAATTTCACGCCCGTTCTGCTGCATCCGGGTGAGACTTATAGCCATGTCACGGAGTTCCGGTTCTCCTGACGGACTTGAAAGAAAGGCTGCCCGCTCATGAAGACGGTGTTTTCGCCGGTCGAACTCAAGCATGCGCCGAAGAACGAGATTGCTGACGGTCAGCTTCGGCCGGCCGTCGAAATCCCGTCGCGGGCGGAAATCGTGCTTCGTACGGTTCAGGAGCGGGCGCTTGGCGAGGTGGTCGAGCCCCTCGATTTCGGTTCGCAGCCGTTGCACCGTATTCATGCCGCCGACTATCTGGCGTTCATGGAAAGTTTCTGGGACAGGTGGATCGCCGAAGGCCGGACGGCGGAAGAGGCCTTTCCCTATGTCTGGCCCATCCGGAGCCTAAGGGCTGATCCTGTGCCGGAGCATATCGATGGATTGCTCGGGCGCTATTCCATGGATGCGGGCACGCCAATCGGTCCTTTCACCTTTGAAGCTGCCAAGGCCTCGGCCAATGCTGCGCTGACGGCAGCTCAACTGGTCAAGGATGGAGGAGAAGGTTCTGCTTTCGCTCTTTGCCGTCCTCCCGGGCATCACTGCGGCAAGGATTTCTTCGGCGGATATTGTTTCCTGAACAATGCAGCGATTGCTGCCCAGTGGCTGCTGGATCAGGGCGCGCACAGGATTGCGATCCTCGACGTCGATTATCATCACGGCAATGGCACGCAGGCGATTTTCTACGACCGTCCGGACGTGCTGTTCCTGTCGCTTCATGCGGATCCCCGGCATGAGTATCCGCATTTTCTCGGTCATGAGGATGAAACCGGTGAGAAGGCGGGAACAGGCTTTACGCGCAATTGGCCCCTGCCGCTTGGGACAGGCTGGGAAACCTATTCGGAGGCATTGGAAGAGGCCTGCCGCTGGCTCCATGTCTACAAGCCGGACTATCTTCTGGTGTCTCTCGGCATGGATTGTTACCGGGAGGATCCGATTTCGAAATTCCGCTTCAACAGCGAAGACTTCACGTCGCTCGGGCAGCGTCTCAAGCGGCTTGGCCTGCCGATCGTCTTTCTCATGGAGGGCGGCTACGCGGTCGATGCCTTGGGCACGAATTGCGTCAATGTTCTGGACGGCTTCAAGCGCGCCTAAGCGGGGACTTCCGATCGTCTGTCCCGGCAAAGAGCCGGGACAGTATTTAAAACAAACCCAGGATCAGACCGGCAGCCCGAGTTTCTTGAGCTCTTCACGCAGCTTGTCCGGGTGCTGGAAATGGACGGCATGCATACCCGCTGCGCGGGCTGCGTCGACGTTCTTCGGGGAATCGTCGATGAAGACACAAGTTCCGGCGTCCAGTCCGTTCCGCTCCAGCAGAACCTCATAGATGCGCAGGTCCGGCTTCAGGAGACGCTCGTCAGCGGAGACGACGATGTCCCGGAACGATGTCTTCAGGAAGGGGAACCGGGTCTGGGCCTCGGTGAATTTCTCGGAGGAGAAATTGGTGATCGCATAAAGCGGTGTTTGCGCGGCCTTGAGTTCTTCAAGGATTGCGACCGTTCCGGCAATCTCACCCGGCACCATGTCGTGCCAGCGGTCGCGGTAGGCTGTGATCAGGTCGCGCTTTTCCGGATATTCCGCGACCAGAAGCTCCACGGCCTCATCCCAGCTGCGGCCCCGGTCCTGCTCGAGGTTCCAGTCGTAGCTGCAGATTTCGGTGAGGAAATGCGCACGCTCTGCCGCGTCAGGAAGCAGGTGCTGATAGAGATGGTTCGGGTCCCACTCGATCAGGACATTGCCGATGTCAAAGACGACGGTGGTTGCTTTTGCGGTCATGGGGTCCCCAAATGTTGCGGCTGAATGTGCCGCATGAAATAGGCAGGTCAAACTGGTAAATTCAGGTGAGCGACTCGCTCCGGATGGAAGGAAGCCTATCTGAAATGGCAGAAAAATGGTCGTGAGAATTCTTGGCATCCTGACCTGCGTCTGCACTCTGCTGGTGTCGGGCCTGACCAGTTCCGCGTCAGCGCAATCGTTCTCACGGTTCAAGTTTGGCGTCGCCGTTGGAACGGATGAAGAGATCCGCGAGCGGATCGAGCCCTTCAGGCTGTATCTGGAAGAGGTTCTGGACAGGCCGGTTGATCTGTTTCTCATTCCGACCCTGGACGAACTGACCGCCGCCCTCGTCAATGGCGACGTGGATTATGCAGTGCTGTCCGGCTCTGCCTATGGGGCAGCTTCTGCCTTTTGCGGCTGCGTGGAGCCGCTGGTCAGCGCAAGACCTGACGTGGGCAACGGGCGCTATCATGCGGTTGTGATTTCCCGGCGCCCGCTGACCATGGCGGATCTCGCAGGCAAGCGGCTGGCCGTTCAGGACAGCGGTTCCACGACAGGCTATCGGATACCGCTCGCCAATCTTGAGAAGCAGGGGATCAATGTCAGGGAGCATTTCCGCACGCTGCTTCGCGTTGAAACCGGCGTCGACGGATTGCTGGCCGTCATGGATGGCCGTGCCGATGCCAGCCTTGGCTGGTCGACCCTGACTGGCAGTCCGCAAACCGGTTACACGGCCGGCACGCTCAATGACTATTTCCTCAGCGGCGCGAGAGGGCTCGACAAGCTCACGGTCGCCTGGACGTCTGCGCCTTTGCCCTATGATGCGCATGCGGTGAGAGTAAATCTGCCGGATGATCTCAAGACGCGGCTGAAGGACGGGCTGTTGCAGCTTCTGGGCCAGGCTCCGGATGTCTATCTGGCCATCGAGCCTGACTTGCCGGGCGGGTTCCTGAGCGTGAAGGAAGCCGATTATGATGCCTTCAAGGCGACGTTTGGTGAGGACGCCCGGAAGGTTCTCGAGCGCCCTCAGCCATAGAGGAGTTTAAGGGTCCGAACCCTAAGCCGGTAACAGCGAAAACGTGTGCCGGCGGATCATTTCTTCCTCATTTGTCGGCACCACCAGGATCTTGACCCCGGACGTGTCCTTGGAAATGACCGCTTCAGCCGCTGCATTCCGGGCTGCGTCGATTTCCATGCCCAGCCAGTCCTGATTGGCACAGACCTCGGACCGCACGAGGGCTGAATGCTCTCCAATGCCGCCGGTAAAGACGACTGCATCCAGGCCGCCCAGGACAGCGGCCATAGCGCCGATTTCCCTGCGGATGCGGAAGACAAAATAGTCGATGGCCTTGCGGGCCTCTGCGCTGCGGCTCTCAGACAAGGCCCGCATGTCGGAGCTGATCCCCGAGAGCCCGAGCAGACCGGACTTCTTGTAGAGAAGATCCGAGATTTCGGCCCCGGTCATGCCCTTGGTCGCCAGGAGATAGAGAACGACGCCCGGGTCCAGCTGACCGGTTCGTGTGCCCATCGGCAATCCATCCAGGGCGGTGAAGCCCATGGTGGAGTCGATGCTTTGCCCTGCCTGCAGGGCGCACATGGAGGCGCCGTTGCCCAGGTGGGCGACGATCACCCGTCCCTTGGAGAGTTCCGGATGCCGGTCCGCAAGATGGGAGGCGATATATTCGTAGGACAGCCCGTGGAAGCCGTAGCGCCGGACACCTTCGTCATAAAGCTCCCTGGGAAGCGCGAAGGTGTCGTTGACCCAAGGGTGGTCCCGGTGAAAGGCGGTGTCGAAACAGGCCACCTGAAAGGCCTCCGGGAAGGCCTGCCGGGCGGCAAGAATGCCCGCCACATTGTGCGGCTGGTGCAAAGGCGCAAGCGGGATCAGGGCTTCCAGATCACGGATCACGCTGTCATCAACCGCAACAGGTGCCACGAAAGAGTGTCCGCCATGGACCACCCGATGGCCGACCGCGTCCACCTTGAGGTCGCCGCACGTTGCGCTGATGGCAGCCAGAACCGCCTGCAGGGCATGGCGGTGATCCTGGCCCTCTGTTGCAGACAGAGCTTCATCCCGCTTCTGGCCGGACTTGATCACCTTCAGTTCAATCCTCGGACTTGTGCCGAGGCCTGACACTTGTCCGTGCAGCCTTTCGCAGGACCCGTCATAGAGCGTGAACTTGATGGAGGAGGAGCCGCAGTTGAGAACTAGCGTTGTGATGCCTTGGCTCATGCAGGTCACTCCGCGGCTGTGAAGGGCGCAACGGCGGAGCCGGTTTCCTGCCAGTGATGGTAGAGCAGGGCGAGGGCACAGGACGCCATGCGCGAGCGGGCATCATCGGCGCGGGATGTCAGGATGACCGGCACCTTTGCCCCGACCACAAGGCCGGCTGCCTCCGCGTGGGCGATGAAGGTGAGTTCTTTCGCCAGCATATTGCCGGATTCAAGGTTCGGGACAATCAGAACCTCGGCCTGACCGGCCACCAGAGACTTGATGCCCTTGGTGCGGGCTGCCTGCAGGTCGATTGCGTTGTCCATGGCCAGCGGACCGTCAACGATGCCGCCACGGATCTGGCCACGGTCTGCCATCTTGGAGAGGATGGCGGCGTCCAGGCTGGACGGGATTGCCGGGTTCACCGTCTCGATGGCCGACAGGATGCCGACCTTCGGCATTTCCATGCCGAGAGACAGGGCGACATTGATGGCGTTCTGGGTGATGTCGACCTTTGCTTCCAGATCCGGAGAGATGTTGATCGCAGCATCGGAAATCAGAACAGGCGTTTCCCGGCCGGGAATGTCCATGATGAAGACGTGGCTGATGCGCTTGCGGGTGCGCAGGCCTCCGTCGCGTTTGACGATGTGGCGGAGCAGGTCGTCCGAATGAAGGTGGCCCTTCATCACGGCGCCAGCCCTGCCTTCATGCACCATGGCGACGGCGCGGGCTGCGGCAGCATCCTCGTTTTCCGTGTGGACGATGGTCAGGCCGGACAGATCGGCACCAAGCTCCCGAGCCGTTTCCTCGATCTTCGTGCTGTTGCCAATCAGGATCGGTTCGATCAGTCCTTTGCGCGCAGCATCGAGCGCGCCTGCCAGGGACGATGTATCCTCGGGGGCGACGACGGCCGTGGGCAGGCTCGGCAGGGTCCGGGCGAGGGAAATCAACCGATTGAAATGCCGATGGCGCTCGATCAGAAGCGCGGGGATCTGCGAGCCGTCAAACTCGATCTGCCGGGTTGGCGCCGAGACTTCAGCGATGCCTTCGGCCACGACCGTATCATCGGGCAGAAGTACGCGCGTGGTCAGACGGATCTTGTTGTCCGGCAGTTTTTCCGTGACCTCGATCCGGATCGTCAGGCTGTCGCCGAGTCCTGCCTGTTTGCGGAAGTTCAGGGTCTGTGACCTGTAGACAGTCCCGGGGCCAGGCAGGATGTTGCCAAGAACGGCGGAGATCAGGCCGCCGATCCACATGGCCGGTGCAAATGGCTTGTCGTTCTTGCCGTCGCCCGTCCAGTCGGTGTCGGGAAGATGCAGCGGATTCCGGTTGCCGGAAGCATGAGCGAAGATCAGCAGATCGTTCGTCGAGCAAACCTTGGTGATCTCCGCCACATCGCCGATTGCGATCTGGTCGTACGTCTTGTTCGTCGCCATGATTGGCCCCTTGTCTCTGGCTTGCAGCAGGCGCCCGAACCGGGCTGCTGCAGTGCGGCACAAGCGCAACCTAGTCAACGGTTGCGAGCAATCAAGTCAGGACAAGTCATTATTGCGCCACGTCAATCCTTGCGAAATAGCGCAAGCGCAGAGCCGGCTCAGGTCTTGGTGACCTTGGTCGTCAGGCGCGGGCGCAGGTAGACGGCACCGGACATTTCGAACTTTGTCGCCCGTGGAAAGATATTCTGGGCAAGCGTCGCGAACATGGCGACATAGTTGTACTTGGTCTGGCAGACGATAATGGACTTGTTGGCAGCGATGACACCACTTGGAATGGTGATCGGCGGAGCTTGTCCGCTGGTCCATGGCGTGCCGCCGGTCTGATTTGAACTCCAGTCGACGGTTGCCTTCTTGTCAGCGTCAAACGAAACGCTGGCAACAATCACAGTCATGCTGCTGGCATCGTACGGTTCCATGATGTAGGTGCGCGCCTGCATCAGGTCGGCAAGTCCCGTGGAGGTCACGGTGGTTGCGCGGGCCACGATGTCGCCGATCGCGTTGGCCACCTGGCTCACTTTTCTGTTCTGGTTCAGGGCAGTGGTCGTTTCCGCCATGCCGATGAGCAGAATGATAAGGAAGGGCAGGATCAGAGCAAATTCGACTGCAGCGACGCCGCGAGTGTTTCTGAGGAGGCGGCGAATTAGAGAAAGCTTGATCATCTCTGTTCTTATCCTCCGTAAACGTAGGGTTCGTTGCGGAAGACGGCGGTTGAATAGATCAGCCGCTCCATATTGCTGGTGTCGCCGGCATCCATTCGCGTGAACGATGTGAACATGGGCCAGCGGTACAGAACCCGGACGACCATGATGGAACTCGCCGAACCTGACGTATAGGAGTTTGTGCCCGCCGTCTTGCCGTCCGCATCTGTCATGGAAGGCAGGTTGTTGGAATCCGCAAGCGACGCGAAATCATTGAAAGCACGAACATCGATCTCGAGCCGGGAGGCAACACAGAAGATGCTGAGGTTCTCGCAAAGATCCGTCTTGAATTGCTCTTTTGTGAAGTTCCGTGCCTGGCCGGTTCTCAGCAGGCGAGAAGATTCAAGCGTGGCATGATCGAGCACTTGATTGACGAAAAAGGCGAGCCCGAATTCGATCAGCCCGAACAGCAGCATGAAGAAGGGAATGCTGACCGCCGCGAATTCGATCGCGGTAACACCGCGCTTGTCCCGTTTCAGGCGGAGCAGGAAAGGTTTGATGCCAATCTTGCGCTGCATTCCGGATGCCTCGTGTGTTTCGGAACAATGAAACGGGAAGAGCGGCATTTGGAAGTCGCCTAATTGGAAGGGGCCGAAGCCGGCGAGCCGACTGCGGCTCCGAGCGATAGTGAGTTGCGGGCAGTGGCCTGTTCGGTGATTACCTTGAAGCCGTTTTCAGAATTGCCAACCTTCAGGGTCGGGTCACACTGCGGTGAGCAGGAGTATGTGTCCTGTTCGGTCTTGCGGGTGACGACGACAGTGTTGGCTGCAGCGCCACTGACTGTCACGACCTCATCGATGATGGGTTCGTTCTTGGCATCCAGAATAATGAGGTTCGTGTTGCCGTAAAGCTTTCCGGTCACAACCACAGTATTGCGGTCCTGCATCACAACATCTGCAATGAGCGGATTGCCAACGATCACGGAAGCGGCAGGTTCGTCGATCCGGAAGACTTTTGCGTGATCCATCACAACGTGAACGCCTTCACCTGCGTTGGCATGTCCACACATTGCCACCGCAAAAAGGGAAGCTATCCCGACCATTCTCTTGAAATCGGTGTTCATGACCAAGCCTACTCCACGTCCAAACCGGTTCATGAGCATTTACCAAGACTATGGTGAAGGAAGCCCTAACGCTGACTTTTCTCTGCTTTCAGCCTGTAGTGAAGGGTTGGTTCAGCGTGCGGCGGAAGGCTGTTCGATGTGTCTGGTTTATTTGGATTTGGAGTTTCTAGAAAAAGCAGGTCCAGACTCACCCGTCAGGACTTTCAAAGTCTGACATAGAACGAAGGCATTTCAAATTCGAGTTAAAGTTTTAATTCGAAATTAATGCATATTTCTACAATATAGAAAGTAAATTTGTAATTTTACTTCGATAATTTAGATAAATATGGAAACAATCGTTAGTTATTTCGGGGATATTTCGTTAACTATAGGTCGTTCGAATTGATATTTATTCGGGCGGCTTTGAAATTTAACTGTCTGGAAAGGCGTGTTCCGTATGGTTCTCTCATGTTCGAACGGCTGGTCAACGGGTCGGCGAACCTGAGCTGTCAATAAGTGGTAACTAGGAGCAAACTAATGAAGAAATTTCTTGCACGTTTTGCCAAGGATGAATCTGGCGCGACTGCTATCGAATACGGTCTGATCGCTGGCCTTATCGCTGTCGCACTCGTGACAATTCTGATGTCCACGGCAACGTCCCTGACCACCGTGTTCACCAAGATCCAGACCGCTCTGGGCAAGGTTACCTGATTACTTCCTGATGACTGGTCCTGCCCCATATTTCGGGGTTCTGACCGAGATGTCATGAAGTACGTGAGCGAAGAAAGCGGGGAGCATGCTGCCCGCTTTTTTTATTGCCGGTAACACAAAATCCAGATCTGCCTTCTAGGCTTTGTGGTTGTCCGCGTATCCTTGGAGAGTGAACGCATGCTTGAAGCAGCAATCCTCGTCGTTTTCCCGATCCTGGTCGCTTATTCGGGCAGTTCGGATCTCTTCACGATGACAATTCCGAACCGGGTTTCGGTGCTTCTTGTTGCGGCCTTTGTGATCATGGCCTTCGCGGTCGGCATGTCCGCTGACGAATGGAAGGCACACGTCCTTGGTGGCGTGGTTGTGTTCGTTCCCTGCCTGGTCATGTTTGGATTGGGCTGGATGGGCGGTGGCGATGCAAAGATTGCCAGTGCCATCGCCCTATGGTTCGGATTTGGACCGGATTTGCTGGCCTTTGTCTTGTTCACGGCAGTTTACGGCTTGATCCTGACTTATGGGTTGCTGGCTTTCCGTCTGGTGCCCTATCTCCCTGGCGTCCTGGCTCGTCAGGATTGGCTTACACGCCTGCACCATCCCAAGACCGGCATTCCGTATGGGATTGCCATCGCCGCTGCTGCACTTCACGTCTATAGCACTGCTGGCTGGTTGAAGCTCGCGATGTGAGAACGAGCCTGTGCGTTCGTTCGAGCGGCTTCGTCTTTGTTCGCTATGGTAAACAGATTGTTAATTTTGTTGCTTAACGCAATTTTTCATTCTTCATTAAAGACAGTTAAGACTAATTAACCAATTATTCTCATATATATTTAACCATGTTTTGACGAATTCGCTCCCAAACTAGGCTCAAACGACGGGGATTCCTGTCTGCCTGAATGGGATATTTGTGATGAAACACGCACGTCTTCTGGTTTTGGGAGTGGCCTTGGGCGCCGGATTGCTGGCAGCCCGTATGGTCATGACCAAAAGCACACCGGAACCGCTGCCGATGCCGGCTCCCGAAGTGGCGGCGCCCGAAACGGAAGACGTTCTGGTTGCCTCCAAGGATATCTTGCTTGGGTCCAAGCTCAACGCGGCGGATCTGGCCTGGAATACCTGGCCAAAGGATTCCATGCCCAAGGGCGTCATCAGCAAGGTGGTCGAGCCTGAGGCAATGGACACCTATGTCGGCCAGATCGCAAAGTCTCCGATTTACGAAGGTGAACCGATCCGTCCGCAGCGTCTGGTGAACACTGACCGCGGTTTCATGGCGGCAATCCTGCCAAAGGGAAAGCGGGCGATTGCTGTGCGGGTCGAAGCCGAAACCACTGCCGGCGGGTTCATTCTTCCGGGTGACAAGGTCGATCTCATCCTGACCAAGGGACGTGAGAACCAGCAGTCCGCACCATCCAGTGAAACCATCCTGGAAAACGTTCGCGTGCTTGCAATCGATACGACGACCGCAGGAGAGCAGGACGAAAAGAACCTGGACCCGAAGCGGACGGCGACCCTTGAACTCACCCCGACGGAAGCGGAAGTGGTTGCCCAGGCTCAGCAGGCCGGAACGATTTCACTGGCACTGCGCAGTGCTCAGGATTCTTCCGACGATGCCGAGAGCGAAGTGATGCGGGAACGTGGCGGCGTGAATTTTGTGAAGTATGGCATTTCCAGTCAGGCAGCGACAAAATGATAGAATTCTTCAGAAGATCAGTTCTTTCAGGAAACGGACGCGCCAGGCTGTTGGCCGTGGTTCTGGCGGTTGCCGCCAGCACTGCGTTCCAGGCCAAGGCTCCAGCCTTTGCGGACAGCGGCTTCCCCAAGCAGATCCACATTGCTGCGGGCGAGAGAACGCAAGGCCGTATTTTGCGCGTGGGTGTCGGCCGGTCCGTGGTCATCGATCTGGCTGAACCCGTTGCCGATGTTCTGGTTTCCAATCCTGGTATTGCGGATGCCGTGGTCCGCACCCAGAACCGCGTCTTTGTGCTTGGCAACAAGCTTGGCCAGGCAAATCTGGTCCTCTTCGCATCAAGCGGCCGGGAACTGGCGAGCTTCAACCTGATGGTCGAAGCGGATTCCTCCGACCTTCAGTCCCTGATCAAGCGCCTGTTGCCCCGCACACGGATCTCGGTTGAGACGCTGAATGGCAGTGTCATTCTGACCGGCTCTGCTGCGACCACGGCAGACGCACAAGCGGCAGGTGACATTGCCACACGTTTCCTCGGAACCGGTGGCGCACCTGAGTCCGGCACGGCGTCGGTTCTGAACATGGTTGCTGTTGACGAGAAGGACCAGGTTCACCTGAAGGTGACTGTTGCCGAAGTCGAGCGCTCCATCATCAAGCGCCTGGGCGTCGAGATGTCCGGTACCGTCGGCATCGGCAACTATACGGCCGGCTTCAACATGCCTGCCTCCTACAACGTCAACACAAACGTCACCAGCCAGTCTTCGCTTGCCGGATCCTTTATCGCTGGCAACACATCAATGGCTGCCAATATCGAGGCTCTTCAGCGTGACGGCGTAATCCGGACGCTGGCCGAACCGACGCTGACCGCGATCTCCGGAGAGAACGCAAACTTTCTTGCCGGCGGCGAGTTCCCGATCCCGGTCGGGTATGACAACGAAACCAACACGGTTACGCTGGACTACAAGAAATTCGGTGTTGGCCTGGATTTCACGCCGGTGGTCATGTCGGGTGGCCGCATCAGCTTGAAGATCAAGACTGAGGTGAGCGAGCTTTCCAGCGAAGGAGCCGTGCAGCTCAGCGGGGTGAGCGTTCCTGCCCTCAAGATCCGCCGGGCAGAATCGACGCTCGAGCTTCCCTCAGGCGGAACGCTGGTCATGGCTGGTCTTCTGAAAGAATCCTACAAGCAGTCGATCAACGGTGTTCCCGGCTTGATGCAGCTTCCGGTCCTCGGCTCGTTGTTCAAGAGCCGCGACTTCCTGCGTGAACAGACGGAACTGGTAGTTTTCGTGACGCCCTATGTGGTCACGCCCGTTGCTCCCAGCCAGATCCAGCGCCCAGATCAGAACCTGATGCCTGCATCTGACGCGGAATCGGTTTTCCTGAACCGTCTCAACAAGATCTTCCGGCCTTCAATCGATGTCGCGCCGCAGGAATCCTACCATGGCCAAGTCGGCTTCATTTATAAGTGAGGATGGAAGATGAGCTTTAGTCCTGTCCATCTTGCCGGCTTTGCCGCTAAGAGCCTGGCCTGCGGTCTTATGGTGGCATCACTTGCTGCCTGCCAGAGCCAGTCGCAGGGGAGTGATACCGCACAATTGGCCCTGGCGGACTATAGCGTTCGCCACCCAATCATTGTCTCCGAACAACCGGAAACGTTTGACATGCCGGTCGGCACGCAGACCAGGCATCTTGGACCGCAACTCGTCGATAGTGTCATGGAGTTTGCGGCCGAGTCTCGCGAGAGAGGAAATGGCCGTGTGGAGATCCTTGTTCCTTCCGGCGGAAGCAATGAAGCGGCAATCCATTCAGTGACACCTGATCTTCGCAGGGCGCTGCAAGCTGGCGGCCTGTCCAGGTCCGCCGTGACCACCCGGTCCTACGCGGTCTCGGATCCTGCCGCTGAAGCACCTATCCGCCTGTCCTACATGCGGGTGAAAGCAAGTGCCGGGCCTTGCGGAGCCTGGCCGAGCAGCATCGATGGAAAGTTCAACAGCAATGTTGACTACGAGAATTATGGATGCGCCTCGCAGGCCAATCTGGCCGCGATGATCGCCAATCCGTCGGACCTGTTGCGGCCGCGGGCAAGCACGCCAGTCGATCAGCAGCGCCGTGCCGACACCTTTGACAAGTATCGCAAGGGCGAAATCAAGCTGAGCTCAGAAAGTGGCGCTTCTCTGACGGATACCAAGTGATGACAGACCTCGACCCAATCATTCCAGATCCGGATGACCGCAAGGACTATGCGGCTGACTGGCTCGATCAAGCTCCCGTAATGGCTGACACGGCCAGTCTGCGTCCTGTGCCGCGCATCTCCGTTCAGGCCTTCTGTCTGAACGATCAAACGGCGAAGGTTGTGGAAGCTGCTGCCGAGGATCGGCGCATGGCCAAGGCCCATGTGAAGGTTCACATGGGCGGTATTCCGGCTGCGATCGAGTTCTATGCGCAGGCACCAACTCCGAACCTGATGGTTCTGCAGGTTGGGAGCGACGCTCAAAAGCTCATGAGCGATCTCGATCAGCTTGCCGAGTATTGCGATGCCGGCACCAAGGTCGTGGTGATCGGTGAGATCAATGACGTGGCCTTCTACCGCGAGCTGATGCATCGTGGCGTCAGCGAGTATCTGGTTGCCCCGATCAATCTCTATCAGCTTATCGGAGCCATTGGTGCCCAGTACTCCGAGCCTGGAACGGAGCCGCTTGGGCGTACGATCGCGTTCTTCGGCGTCAAGGGTGGCTGTGGTGCTTCCACGATTGCCCACAATGTTGCCTGGTCCCTGGCGCGCAGCTACCGCAACGAAGTAACCGTTGCAGATCTGGACCTGCCGTTTGGAACAGCGGGTTTGGATTTCAACCAGGACCCATTGCAAGGCGTGTATGAGGCCGTTTCCGCGCCGGAGCGACTGGATGAGACCTTGCTCGACCGCATCTTGTCCAAGTGTTCGGATCACCTGAGCCTGCTGGCGTCTCCGGCCTCGCTGGAGCGCACCTATGACTATTCGGAGAGCTCCTTCGACAGTTTGATGGACACGATGCGCAACAGCACGCCGTCGATTGTTCTCGATGTGCCTCACGCCTGGAATGCCTGGGTCCGCAAGGTCCTGGTCAGTTCCGATCAGGTGGTGATTGTCGCCGAGCCCGATCTGGCGAACTTGCGCAACGCAAAGAACGTGATTGATACTCTCCGGCAGCTGCGGCCCAACGACAATCCGCCAATGCTTGTGCTGAACCGTGTCAACGTTCCGAAGCGGCCCGAGATCAAGCCCGAGGAATTTGCCACCGCGCTCGGTCTGAACGTGCAATGTGCCATCCCGTTCGAGCCGCATTTGTTCGGTACAGCCGCGAACAACGGCCAGATGATCGGGGAAGTGGACAACCGGCACGCTGTCAGTGACATGCTGGGCAGCATTGCTCAGGTCGTTTCCGGCCGGAGCGATGGCAACAAGACCAAACGCTCCACCATCAATTCGCTTTTGTCGAGACTGAAGCGCAAGTCGGCCTGACCGGCCTAACAGGGAGTGCGATAGTCGTCATGTTCGGTAGACGCGGCACAACATCAAATAGCCCGGCGCCCGTAAGGGTTCAAATGCCGGCAGAACCTGTTGCCGCACCAGCGCCGCAGCCTGCGAGTGCGCCTGCGCCGGTTGCTGTTGCTCCTGCAAAACCGGCCACTCCGCCGCCTGCGCCCGAACCGCAGCGCGCGCCGGAAGAGTCCCGCAAGCGCAAGTCCAACGACTATTACGAGACCAAGAGCCAGATCTTCAACTCGCTTGTCGAAGCGATCGATCTCTCCCAGCTCATTCGTCTCGGGGCGGAAGATGCCCGGGATGAAATCCGGGACGTGGTCAACGACATCATTTCCCTGAAGAATGTCGTCATGTCGATTGCCGAGCAGGAAGATCTGCTCGATGACATCTGCAACGACGTTCTCGGCTATGGACCGCTGGAACCTCTTCTGGCCCGCGATGATATTGCCGATATCATGGTCAATGGCGCCCACACGGTTTACATCGAAACCCAGGGCAAGATGCAGCAGACCAGCATCAGCTTCCGCGACAATGCGCAGCTGATGAACATCTGCCAGCGCATCGTAAGCCAGGTCGGCCGCCGCGTTGATGATTCCAGTCCGATCTGTGACGCGCGTCTGCCTGATGGTTCACGTGTAAACGTCATTGCACCGCCGCTGGCGATCGATGGTCCTGCCCTTACCATTCGTAAGTTCAAGAAGGACAAGCTGACGCTTGATCAGCTCGTGCGCTACGGTTCGATCACCCCGGATGGGGCGACGATCCTTCAGATCATTGGCAGGTCGCGCTGTAACGTTCTGATTTCCGGCGGAACAGGTTCGGGCAAGACAACCTTGCTCAATTGCCTGACCGGTTACATCGAGACGAGTGAGCGCATCATCACCTGCGAAGACTCCGCAGAATTGCAGCTTCAGCAGCCTCATGTGGTGCGCCTTGAAACCAGACCGCCGAACCTCGAAGGCGAGGGCGAGATCACCATGCGTGACCTCGTCAAGAACTGCCTGCGTATGCGGCCTGAACGCATCATCGTCGGCGAAGTGCGTGGCCCGGAGGCATTCGACTTGCTCCAGGCCATGAACACCGGTCACGACGGATCCATGGGCACCCTGCACGCCAACTCCCCGCGAGAGGCTCTCTCCCGTCTGGAATCCATGATCACCATGGGCGGGTTCTCGCTGCCCTCGCGCACATTGCGTGAGATGATCGTGTCTTCCATCGATGTGGTGGTTCAGGCTGCCCGTCTCCGTGACGGCTCCCGCCGCATCACCCATGTCACCGAGGTGGTCGGCATGGAAGGCGATGTGATCATCACCCAGGACATCTTCCTCTATGACATGATCGGGGAAGATGCGAATGGCAAGATCATCGGTCGTCACCGGTCGACCGGTATTGGCCGTCCGAAATTCTGGGAACGCGCCCGTTATTATGGCGAAGAACAGAGGCTCGCAGCAGCTCTGGATGCTTCCGAAATGCCGGAATACGTCAATGATTGAGTGTGATCATGGCTGATACCTTGCCCTCAACGATCAGTACCCTGGCCGTCGCATTGCTTTTTGCCTTGTGCATTGGCGGGGTCATCTATGCTGTGTTTCAGCCCGCGCTGTCTGGCTCCAAACGCCGGGACGCGCGCATGCACGTGATTGCCGCAAGGCCGCAATCTACTGAGAAGCGGCGTCAGGTGAAGGACAGCGACCGCAAGCGCCGGTCCGTCCAGGAGCAGCTCAAGGAATTTGAAGAGCGGCAGAAGAACAAGCAAAGCCGTCGCAACAATCCGACGCTGAGTGTTCGTATCGAGCAAGCCGGGCTGAGCTGGGAACGAAAGCACTTCATCTATTTCAGCATCGCGAGTGGCGTGGTTTTCATGGTGATTGCCCTCATCGTGAGCCCGAATATCTGGGTCACACTCGGACTAACTTTCGCAGGTGCGCTTGGTTTTCCGCGTTGGTACGTCAACTACAAGCGGCAGAAGCGCTTCAACAAGTTCCTGGATGAACTGCCTTCTGCCGTGGACATCATTGTGCGTGGTGTGAAGGCTGGTTTGCCGCTTGGTGACTGCATCAAGATCGTAGCCCGGGAAGCGAATGAGCCGGTCGCGTCCGAGTTTCAGAAGATCGTGGAAACGCAGGTCATGGGCATTTCGCTGTCTGATGCAGTTGCGCGTCTTCCGGACCGTGTTCCTCTTGCTGAAGCCAATTTCTTCGCGATCGTGGTCGCAATCCAGCAAAAGGCTGGTGGCGGCCTTTCCGAAGCCTTGAGCAACCTGTCGAGAGTGTTGCGCGGTCGAAAGACCCTGAAGCGCAAGATCAAGGCTCTCAGCTCTGAAGCCAAGTCCTCTGCGGGCATCATTGGTTCTCTGCCGATCGTCGTCAGCGGGATTCTCGGTTTGACCGCTCCGGATTACATCGGCCTGCTTTTCACAACGACAACCGGCAACATCATCATCGGTGGCGGCCTGTTTTGGATGTTCTGTGGCATCATGGTGATGCGGCAGATGATCAACTTCGACTTCTGAGGAGCGGGCCATCATGAACATCGACAAGCTCGCCGACAGCCAGTTTCTGCTCGCAGCTCTCGCCTTGGTCGCGGTTGCGGGAACCTTGTTTTCTCTTCTTCTGCCGATGTTCGAGCGGGACGGGTTGAAATCGCGGATGAAGTCGGTGGCTCTGGAGCGCGAGAAGATCCGCGCACGGGAGCGGGCACGTGTCGCTGCAGAGAAATCTTCGCCGCGTGCATCCCTGCGGTCTGAGCCTAAGGCGCAGATGAAGAGGATCGTCGACCAGTTGAACCTGCAGGCAAAGCTGGCGGATGAGCAGACGCAGGACAAGCTGCGGATGGCGGGCTTCCGGGGAAGCCGCCCGCTCTACACCTTCCTGTTCGCCCGTGTTGCCATCCCGGTCGTGCTGTTTGTCCTTGCCGGGATCTATGCCGTTGTCTTGCTGCCGGACACGGTGCCGGTGATGTCGAAACTCGGCGGCACGATCATCGTGAGCGGCCTCGGTGCATTCCTGCCGAACATCTACATCAAGAACAAGATCACGAACCGTCAGCTTTCGATCCGCCGGGCCTGGCCCGATGCGCTGGACCTGATGCTGATCTGCGTGGAATCCGGCATGTCCATCGAAGCGGCATTCGGACGAGTCGCGGAGGAAATTGGTACTCAGTCCATTCCGCTTGCCGAAGAGCTGACGCTCACCAATGCAGAGCTTTCCTTCTTGAGCGAACGCCGGCAGGCCTATGAGAACCTTGCCAAGCGGACAGGTGTCGATGGCGTCAAGAACGTCATGATGGCGCTGATTCAGGCCGAGCGGTACGGGACGCCCGTCGGCAATGCCATCCGCGTCATGGCTGATGACAATCGTGAAGCTCGTATGCAGGAGGCCGAAAAGAAAGCGGCGTCCCTGCCTCCGAAGCTGACCGTTCCGATGATCGTCTTCTTCCTGCCGGTCCTGTTCTTTGTCATTCTCGGACCCGCCGTGATGCAGGTGATGGATACTTTCCAGTAAGAACTAAGCTCTTTAGCTATAGGAACAAAAACGCCGGAGTGCTGAAACAGCCTCCGGCGTTTTTGTTTGTCTGGGAAAGGGAGGCGCGATCAGCCGCGGCTCTGGCTCAACATCTTTCGCAGGTAAGCGACGTTCTCGGCTGCTTCCGCCTGGCTGAGTTCCGCTGTGGCAACCTGTTCTGCTTCGCCGAACTTGCCCTGAAGACCAAGGACAAGTGCGAGGTTCTGGCGGATGCGGCTGTCTGACCCCGGAAGGGCGGCAGCGCGGCGCAGGTTGTACTCCGCCTCCGGCAGCTCATTTGAGAGAAGGTGAGACAGTGCCAGGTTGTTCAGCAGTGACGGTTCGTCCGGCTGGATCTTCAGGGCCTGATGATAAAGCGACCGGGCCCGGTCGTGGTTGCCCATCTGGTCATGGACCGCACCTTCCGCCGATAGCAGGCGCCAATCCGGCATTTGCGGTGTCTGGGCGCCCTGCAGAACGTTCAGCGCTTCCGGAAACTGACCGTTCATCGCGAGGATCTTGCCATAGGCGGATGCGATTTCGCGGTCACCCGGATTGTTGATCACTGCGCTGCGCAGAATTGCAGTTGCCTGGGAGACCTGGCTGTTCTGGGTAAGAGCGTTGGAGTAGCCCAGGATCGCAGACTTGTCTTTCGGATTGCGCTTGTAGTTGTCTGACCAGGAGGACACGGCGCTTCTGGCAGCCGCAGAACCTGGTGCAGCATAGGGCATGGAAGACGAGGGAGCGTGGCTGCCGACCGCACTCTGCTTGGAAGATGCGCAGCCGCCCGCGAGCAGGGCAACAGCGGTCATGGCTGCAGCGATCTGCAGCCTGTGCCGCTTGGAGGGCTGGCGATGAACAGCGAAAGCCATGTTCTCTCTCCAAATGAAATTGGATGCGCGATAGCGCCTGCTTCTGAAATACCTTGTTAACCCTAACGCTTTCTTAAACCGTGCATTTTGCATGTGAATCCGATGGCAGGGATTTCAGGTGCTGCCGGTTGCCAACAGCATTTGAGGCGCTTAACTCTTTAAGCGACAGCCCGTGAGACACATGGGCCACCTGCCAGAATGGAGTTCATCTTGCGCAATTCCCTGATCCGCAAATCCGAAGCCGGCCAGACCGTCCAGATCCATCCGGTTACGCCGGAGACCCTGGACGCAGTCCTGGAAACGCTCGGCGCAACGGCAAAAAGCTGGGTCAGCCTCAATGGCTATTCTGCTGCTGAAGGGACTTCTCTCGTGGTGCCCGCCGGTGAGGGCGGGCAGGCTGCAGTTCTCTTTGGAACATCGGCCGAGGCTCTTCCGCAGGCTTTTGCACTTGGCGGCCTCGCCAGCAGTCTACCGGCTGGGGACTATGAACTTGCCCAACCTTTCCCGGATCCGGAGCAGGCTCTTCTTGGCTTTGCCCTCTCGTCCTATCGTTTCACCCGCTACCGCAAGAACTCGGCATCACAGCCGCGCCTTGTTGTTCCGGAAGGGGTCGATATCGACCGGATCCAGGCCATCCTGGACGGCGTGGCGATCGCCCGTGATCTGATCAACACTCCGTCGAATGACATGGGGCCGGAGGAACTGGCAGCCGCGATCAGTAAGGTCTTCGAGGCCAACGGCGGCAAGGGGTCGGTGATTGTCGGAGATGATCTTCTCGCTCAAGGCTTCCCGATGGTTCATGCCGTCGGGCGGGCCAGCGACCGCGCACCGCGTCTGGCTGACTTCACCTGGGGCGACGAGAATGCGCCGAAGGTGACACTCGTCGGCAAGGGTGTGGTCTTCGATACGGGCGGTCTCGACATCAAGCCTTCCAGCTCCATGCTCCTGATGAAGAAGGATATGGGCGGGGCGGCCAATGTGCTGGGCTTGGCCTCCATGATCATGGCCGCGAAGCTGCCTGTTCGTCTGCGCGTCATCGTGCCTTGCGTTGAAAATGCGATCTCCGGCAATGCCTTCCGTCCTGGCGACATTCTGCCAAGCCGCAAGGGGATCACGGTGGAAATCGGCAATACGGACGCCGAAGGCCGTCTGGTGCTGGGCGATGCCCTGGCACTGGCCGACGAGGAAAGTCCGGAACTGCTGATCGACATGGCGACGCTGACAGGCGCTGCCCGTGTCGCTCTCGGCCCCGATCTGCCGCCCTTCTACACCCATGACGAAGACCTGGCGGAAGAGATCGCCCTCGTGTCGGAAGCAAGCGCCGATCCGCTCTGGCGCCTGCCGCTCTGGCAGCCCTACATGAAGTACCTCGACAGCAAGATCGCGGACATCAACCACGTCAACACCTCGGGCGCGGGCTTTGCCGGGTCCATTACGGCTGCCCTGTTCCTGTCCCGGTTTGTCGAGAACGCCGGCAGCTGGGTGCATTTCGATATCTTTGGCTGGACCCCGATCGAACGGGCAGGCAAACCGGCCGGCGGCGAAGCCCAGGGCATCCGGTGTCTGTTCGATCTTCTAAGCGAGAGATATCCTGCCGCTAAATAACGGCTCCGAAACGATTTGCGTGCTTAAATAGGCCTGAAAGTTACCGGATGGGGTTTGCCAGGCACAATGGCGGTAGACATTCGCGCTTCTCAGGCGCTGAAGCTGATGCACGAAGTCAATCTTGCGCTGGTGCGCGATGGAGAACAGGATCTCTCCGCGCGCCAGCTCACGATATTGCTGACGGTTTATCTTGAACCGCCGCCGCACACGGTGCGTGGTCTGGCGGCCAAGCTCAATGTTACCAAGCCTGCGATCACGCGGGCACTGGACACTTTGGGCGGAATGCGGCTTCTGTCGCGCAAGCGCGACGAGGCGGACCGGCGGAATGTGATCATCACACGCACGGTCGAAGGTGCGCTTTATCTTGATACGCTTGGCGATCTCGTGGTCGAAAAAGCGCGTGAATTGCCGCGATAGCGGAAAGGCAATGCAGCTCCGGTTGGGGTTGCGCCAGGAGCAATATGTCGATGTCCACACCATCCCCTTCCTTCGACCGGCGCCGTCATCCGGTCCGGCCGGATCTTGCCGCCTTGTCCTACAAGGGAAGGGTTGAGGCTGACCGATTTGTCGAAGGCACGAGCCGCTGCATTGGCGCAGATGTTCTGGACCTGCGGCCGGTTGCCCAGCTGGAAAAGGGCATCGACACTCAGGCTCTTCATGGCGAAGCGTTTCAGGTCTTCGACGAGACGGCTGACGGCTGGTCCTGGGGACAGCTTGGAACGGATGGCTATGTGGGCTGGGTCAGGACCAGCGGTCTGACTGAAGCTGCCGCACCCACCCACCGGGTGCGGGCTCTACGGACTTTCCGATACCCGGGCGCTGACCTGAAGTTCCCTCCACTTGGCCTCATCAGCATTGGATCCTTGGTGACGGTCACCGGTCATACCGTCACGCGGGGGCTGGAATATGCCCTGCTGAGCGACGGCTCCGCTGTTGTCGCTCAGCACCTTGTGCCTCTCGGGTCCGTTGAAGCTGACTGGGTGGCTGTCGCGGAGGAGCTGATCGGAACGCCCTATCTCTGGGGAGGTAGATCTAGCCTTGGCCTTGATTGTTCGGCATTGTCCCAGATTGCGGCGAGCTTCGGCGGCCATGCCTTGCCGCGCGACAGCGACATGCAGGCGGCAGAGGCGGGCGAGGCAATTGCCCATGAGGATCTGTCCGGCCTGAAGCGCGGTGACCTGATGTTCTGGCGCGGCCATGTGGCGATTGTCCGCTCTCCGGACAGTCTGCTCCACGCCAACGGTTACACCATGACGGTGGCCATCGAGCCTCTGGAGGCCGCGATCAAGCGGATTGCGGCAACCGAATGGGGTGTCGTGACCGGGGTTCGCCGTCTCGGGTGAGCCGGCGGCAGAAGCGGCAAGGCTGCTGGCTCAGCTGGAGGCGGGCAGCCTCTGGCCTGTCTCAAGATGTGCTGACGGCAGATCCCCAAGGTCCAGTTCCTCGATCTTGCGGCTGCGGCGCGTGATCTTGTCCGTTGAAATCAGGATCTGTTCGATATCCCGGTTCGCCTGACCGAAATGGCTCTGCAGCTTGGTGACCCGGTCATTCAGTCGGCCGACGTCGTCGGTCAGATGCGCGACTTCAGCCTGGATGAGATGGGCCTGCTCGCGCATCTTGGCATCGCGAAGCACCGCCTGGATGACCTGGATGGACAGCATCAGGAGGGATGGGGAGACTATGACGATCCGGGCACGATGAGCCTTTTGGATCAGGTCCTCGAAGCTTTCGTTCAATTCCGCGAAGATGCTTTCGGACGGCACGAACAGGAAGGCCGTGTCCTGGGTTTCCCCGGGCAGCAGATATTTCTCGTGAATGTCCTGAATGTGCTTGGAAAAGTCGCGGCGGAACTGCGCCTGTGCCTGCTTCAGATGATCTTCGTTCTGGGCCTTGCGGAGAAGATTGAAGCCCTCCAGCGGGAACTTTGCGTCGATCGCAAGGGACGGGGCGCCATTGGGCATGTGCACCAGGCAGTCCGGCCGTGTCCCGGTCGAAAGAGTCGCCTGGAACGTATAGGCAGAGGAGGGGAGCTGATCCTGGATGATCGCTTCCATCCGTCCCTGACCGAAAGCGCCGCGTGTCTGCTTGTTGGATAGGATTGACTGCAGTTCGACCACTTGCCCGGACAGATCCGTGATCGTGCGCTGGGCCCGGTCGATCACCGCCAGCCGTTCGTGCAGCTGCCGCAGGCCCTCATGGGTCTGCCGGGTCGTGTCGGCCATGGAGACACCGAGCTTGTGCCCCATGCCGTCGAGACGTTCGTTGACGGCCCGCATCATGTCGGACTGGCGGGAGCCGAAGATCTCGGCCATGGTCTGCATCCGGCCGGACATCTCGCCTTGAGAACGCAGCAGCATGGACAGGTGCTGTTCCAGCTCTTGGATGCGCTCGGCCGCCACGCTTTCCTCGTCAGAACGGTACCGGATCTGGCGCAAGGCGGACCAGGCAACCATCAGGATGAGACCCAACAGCATGAAGCCGGCGGCGACAGATGCCTCCAGAATGGTGACCGCCCGTCCGCCTATGACGAAGAGAATATCCTGCATGAAACAAACATAGAACGATTCGGGTCTGATTGCAGTCAGATCCGTGTTCAAACGCGTTGACCGGCGCGGCTGCTTTGCCTATGTGATGCGAATGACAAAACGTGACATCATCATCATCCCCGATCCGCTGCTCCGTCAGGTCTGTGATCCGATCGTTTCCGTGGACGACAGCATTCGCGCCCTCGCCGATGACATGCTGGAAACCATGTATGAAGCGCCGGGTATTGGCTTGGCCGCCAGCCAGATCGGCGTCCTCAAGCGCATCTTCGTTCTGGATGTGGCCAAGGAAGACGCTCCCAAGGAGCCGATGGTGTTCATCAACCCCGAGATCACCTGGGAAAGCGAAGAGCTTTCGGTGTATCAGGAAGGGTGCCTCTCCATTCCCGAATATTATGAGGATGTGGAGCGTCCGGCTCAGGTGCGCGTCAGCTATCTGGACCGCAACGGCAAGAAGGGCGAGATCGAGGCAGACGGCCTGCTGGCCACCTGCATCCAGCATGAGCTCGATCACCTCAATGGCGTTCTCTTCATCGACTATCTGTCAAAGCTGAAGCGGGACAGGGTCATGAAGAAGTTCCTGAAGCAAGCCAAGCTGACCGGCAAGGGCTGACCCAGTCAACAGCCCGGGTGGCAGCGCAAAAGGAGACAGGAAATGGATGTTGCCTTCTTCCTGAAACTCTTCGCCGCGCTCTTCGCGATCATGAACCCGATTGCGAACCTGCCCGTCTTCCTGTCACTGACCGATGACCGGGACACCGCCGGACAGCGCGCCATCGCGCTGACGGTGATTGCTAGCCTTGCGGTCGGCACCGTTCTTGTGGCGCTTGCGGGCGAAGCGATCCTGAATCTCTTTGGCCTTTCCGTTGATAGTTTCCGCCTTGCGGGCGGCCTGCTCATTCTGCTCATCGCCCTGAAGATGGTCTCTGGTGAGCAGAGCAAATCGCATAGCGGAACCGATCAGGAAAAAGAGCACCACGAGACGCTCGACAATCCGGGCATCTATCCGCTCACTGTTCCGCTGTTGCTCGGACCAGGCACCATCTCGACCCTGATCATCTTCCGCCAACAGACCCATGGCGCAGAGCAGATGATCGCTTATGCCGCAGCGATTGCCGCTTCCGTCGTGCTTCTGGGCACGACGTTTCTGGCAGCCCCTTGGCTCGGGCAGAAGCTCGGACAGACGGCCACAAGCATCATGAGCCGCCTCATGGGCATGATCCTCGCCGCAATTGCGATGGAAATGATGACCTCGAGCCTCAAAGCCCTGTTGCCCGGCCTCGCCTGATTGCGCAATAAGGGCAATTATTGTCCTCAAAATACCTGGAAGCATCATGTCCTTGCGTATCGTCTTCATGGGAACCCCGGACTTCTCCGTGCCCACCCTGATGGAAATCGTCGGCCAGGGGCATGATGTGGTTGCCTGTTATTCGCAGCCGCCCCGTCCAGCTGGCCGCGGCATGGAGTTGAAGAAGTCTCCGGTACATGAGGCGGCGGAATCCTTTGGCATTCCGGTTTTCACACCCGTCTCCCTGAAGGATCCGGAAGAGCAGCAGAAATTTGCGGACCTGGATGCGGATGTGGCCGTGGTGGTGGCCTATGGCCTTCTGCTGCCCAAGGCCGTTCTGGACGCGCCGCGCGAAGGCTGCCTCAATCTTCATGCCTCGCTCCTGCCGCGCTGGCGCGGAGCTGCCCCGATCAACCGGGCGATCATGGCCGGGGACCGGGAGACCGCGGTTCAGGTGATGCGCATGGAAGAGGGGCTGGACACAGGTGCTGTCTGCATGTCCGAAACCCTGCCAATCAGCGAGACCATGACGGCAGGAGATCTGCATGACCGCCTGTCGGCGCTGGGCGGTGATTTGATGGTGCGCGCATTGGCGGCCCTGTCGCGCGGCGCCCTGAACGAGACCCCCCAGGCGGAAGAGGGCGTGACCTACGCTCGCAAGCTCTCCAAGGACGAGACCCGGATTGACTGGTCGCAAGAGGGCAAAGAGGTGCATGATCACATTCGTGGTCTTTCGCCGTTCCCGGGCGCATGGTGCGAGATGAACCTGTCCGGCAAGCCGGAGCGCGTGAAGATCCTGCGCAGCCAGCTGGCCGAGGGCGCTGGTGCGCCCGGAACCGTTCTGTCGGTTGAAGGTGTGGGACCGGTGATCGCCTGCGGCCATGGAGCTGTTCGGCTTGTTCAGGTGCAGCGCGCGGGCAAGAAGCCCATGTCCGGTGAAGAGTTTCAGCGCGGCGCCAAACTGTCCGCAGGGCAGGATCTGAGCTGAAAGCGGGGAGGCGGCCAATGAGTGATGCGCAAGAGAAGATACCTGTCCAGATCCGTCCTGTCGTCGCTGCCGATGAGACCGGCGTCAAGGAGCTGGTGACGGCTGCCTTTGATCAGGATACGGAAGCCGGGCTGGTGCATCGCCTGCGTCACTGTGGTGCCTTCGTGCTTGAGCTGGTTGCAACGACGACGCATGGGCGCATCCTTGGCCATGTCGGCTTCAGCCGGGTGACGCCTGCCGATGTCGGTCCGGGGCAGTCCCTCGCCATCACCTGCATGGCGCCCGTTTCCGTCTGGCCGGAGTTCCAGCGCCAGGGTGTCGGGTCTGCCTTGATCGAGGCCGGGATTTCCCGGCTCAGGGACATGGGAGAGGACCTCATTCTCGTTCTGGGCCCGCCCGCCTATTATCCGCGCTTCGGCTTTGACGCCGGGCTTGCGCGCAAGGTGAAGGCCCCTTATGCGGGCAATGCTTTCATGGCGCTTGCCTTGAGTGAAGACGGGACCCGCAACCTGCCCGTTGAAGTCGGATTTGCGACGCCCTTCCAGGAATTTGAATAAGAACGCTCATGCCCCGTTACAAACTGACCGTGGAATATGATGGCCGGCCCTTCTGTGGCTGGCAGCGCCAGGCGAACGGCCCATCCGTTCAGGCCGTGCTGGAGCGCGCCATCAAGTCTTTCTGCGGAGAGGATATCGCCGTAGGCGGGGCAGGGCGGACGGACACCGGCGTTCATGCCACCGGTCAGGTGGCCCACGCGGATCTGACCAAGGACTGGCCTGCGGCGACGGTCATGGCGGCGATGAACTTTCATTGCCAGCCGGATCCGGTGGTCATTATCGACTGCGAGAAGATGCATGAGGGATGGGACTCGCGCTTCTCCGCGATCCGCCGGTCCTATCGCTACCGGATATTCAACCGTATCCCGCCGCTCACCCATGAATTGGGCCTCGCCTGGCATGTGAAGGCGGATCTGGATGCGGAGATCATGAACGAGGCCGCGCAGGAATTCGTCGGCCATCATGACTTTACGACGTTCCGTCACTCCCGGTGCCAGGCCAAAAGCCCGATGAAGACGCTGGAGCATTTCTCCGTGCGCCGGGAAGGGCAGATGATCCTGGCAGAGTGCTCGTCCCGCTCCTTCCTGCACAATCAGGTCCGCTCCATGGTCGGCACCTTGCGTCTAGTGGGCGAGGGCAAATGGCAGCTGGGGGATATCACCAAGGCCCTGGCAGCCCGTGATCGCACGGCCTGCGGCCCGGTCGCGCCCGCGGACGGGCTTTATCTCACCCGGGTTGATTATCGCTCAGTGGAAGCCGATCAGGCAGCTGAAGCTGCCTGGCAAAGCGAGAAAGCGCTGCAGGATGAAGGTCAGGCCAGCGCCGCAGATGACGACGGCGAAGCCTGACCTTGCCATTCCTATTGGCCTGAAACCTGATCAGGCAGCGTGCTCCGGCTCGACACACTTCCTGTAGAGATGCCAGGTCGTATGCCCGAGCACGGGCAGCGTCACGATCAGTCCCAGGAATCCGGGTGCGATCGACAGGATCAGCGTCACGGTGACGATGGCTGCCCAGCCGATCATTGGCACGGGAGAGGTCACGACAGCCTTCACGCTCGTGATCATGGCCGTGATGAAGTCCCGGTCCTGTTCCAGAAGAAGCGGGAAAGAGATCACCGTCAGGGAGAAGAGCACGACGGACAGGATCGCGCCGACGACATGGCCAATGGCCAGGAACATCAGGCCTTCGGGCGTACCGAAAATCTCCGAGACGAATTCCCCGAAAGAAGCGAAGGACTGGAAGCCCATGAAGACTGCCAGGAGCAGGCGGACCTGATACATCCACATGATCTGGACGAAGAGCACCACAAAGGCCATCCAGGACAGCTCTCGCCCCTTTTGGTCCCACATGGTGCCAAGGATCGCGCTCCAGCTGAGCGGAGCGCCGATTTCCTGGCGGCGGCTGACTTCATAAAGCCCGACAGCCGCAAAGGGGCCGATCAGGGCAAAGCCCGCTGCCAGCGGATAGCTGAGATAGGTCATGCCGAGCGCAGAGGCGGTCAGGATGATCAGCAACCCTCCCACTGCATAAAAGGCGCCGATCACGAGCCCGTAGACAGGCGCTTTGCGGAAATCCCGGATACCGGCGGCCAGGGCATCCACAACATCATTTGTGGTGATCTGGCGAACAGTGGGCATGGGCCGGTGAGAGGGTTCGATCCCTTCAGCGGGTGTATGCGTGTTTTCAGTCATCAGTTCCTCCCTCTGCCCCTCCCAGGACCTCTTCACAATGCAGTGGGCCGTGCGAGTTGCCAATGGGAAGAAAGCAGTAAATTGTGCTGCGGCACCGGCCACACTTGATCCGGGGCAAAGTTCCAACTAACTCCTAGGCACTAGAAGCATCACAGACCGGATTTCCGATGTCGTTTCAGAACGTACCTGCCAATCTCACTCCCAGCCTCGGGTGGCTGTTCGCAAGCCCGATCGGGCGGCTTGGCCGTGAGCCCTATTGGCTCGGAATGATTTTCAGCTGGCTGGTGATTGGCGTCGCGATCAGCATGTGGCTCAACACGCTGGACACGAGTGTGCCTGTCGAAGAGCTGAACATCGCGGCCTTCGTCCAGTCCAACCCGCTGTTTCCGATCCTTTTCATTGTGCTGCAATGGATCGAGCTGGCGCTTGTCATGAAGCGTTGCCAGGACGCCGGCCTGCCGGGTTTTGCCGGCATGATGGTGCTGGTGCCGATCGCCAATGTGCTGTTTGTTGCCGTGATGGGCTTCGTGCCCAGCCAGCAGCGGCCCAACAGGTACGGCCCGATGCCGAACAGCTATTACCGCAAGCCAGCCGCCTGAGTATCTGACCGCTCACCTGGCCGGCTCTGGCCACTCCTTCGAGGTTTCCGAATGTCCGCACAGCTTCCGCACGCCGCCCTGATCGCCCGCGATCTGATCCGTTGCCCGTCTGTCACGCCTGCTGAAGGCGGTGCGCTGGCCTTTCTGGAGCAGCTTCTGGGGCAGGCGGGGTTCAAGGTTGATCGTGTGATCTTCAAGGATGAGGACACGCCGGACGTGGAAAACCTGTTCGCCACGATTGGGTCCGGCAAGCCGCATTTCGTTTTTGCCGGGCACACGGATGTGGTGCCCGCAGGCAATGCGGCGGACTGGCGCCATAGCCCGTTTGAAGGGGAAGTATCCGACGGCATTCTGTATGGCCGCGGCGCGGTCGACATGAAGGGCGGTATTGCCTCCTTTGCTGCGGCAGCCCTGGAATTCGTCGGCGCACGAGGCGCAGATTTCGGCGGCACGATCTCTTTCCTGATCACGGGCGATGAGGAAGGTCCCGCCGTCAATGGGACGGTGAAGCTGCTCGACTGGGCCGAGAAGCAGGGCCATGTTTTTGATGCCTGCATCGTTGGCGAGCCGACCAACCCCAATGCTCTGGGGGACGCGATCAAGGTTGGCCGCCGCGGTTCGCTTTCCGGCATTGTCACGGTCAACGGTGTTCAGGGCCATGCCGCCTATCCGCATCTGGCCAACAACCCGATCCCGGGCCTCATGCGTCTGATGTCGGCTCTGGATGCGGTCGAGTTTGATCGCGGCAATGAGCGGTTCGAGCCCTCCAATCTGGAAATCGTCACCTTTGACGTTGCCAATCCGGCCTTCAACGTCATCCCGGCCCGGGCACAGGCCCGGTTCAACATCCGCTTCAACGACGAGTGGACGCTGGACACCCTGAAGGCAAAGATCACCGCGACGCTGGAAGAGGCAGCAGTCGACGGGCTCGACTGGACCCTGGAGTTCCGGCGCGACTGCAGCGAGTCGTTCCTGACCAAGGACGACACTCTGATCGGCGCGCTCAGCGATGCGGTAGAGGCCAGCACCGGACGCCGTCCGGAACTGTCCACCGGCGGTGGCACGTCCGATGCCCGCTTCATCAAGAATTATTGCCCGGTGGTGGAGTTCGGCCTGGTCGGACAGACCATGCACAAGGTCGACGAATGCACCAAGGTGGCGGATCTTGATCACCTGGCGAAGATCTACCGGGTGTTTCTGGATTCCTATTTCGCGGTCAAGGCGTAGGGGGCGACATGCTGCCATCGGGTCAGGAGCTGCGGCTTTCCCTCAGAGGGGCCTGGTTGCTGCTGTTCAACCGGCCTGAGGGCATGGGCTATTTCGACCTGTCCCTTTCGGGGTTCTGGCGGTCATTTGGCGTGGCGGTGTTTCTGCTGCCCGCCTTCTTCATCACGTCGATCGCCGAATGGCAGCTCATTCTGTCTGAAACGGGTCTGAGCCCGGAAGACCTGCCGGGCGAAGCCTATTGGCTGGCCCAGTCCCTCAACTTTGCCATCGACTGGGTGACCTTCCCGGTCCTGTTTGCCCTGCTGGCCGGCTGGCTCGGATATTCCCGCAGCTATGTGCCCTTCATCATCGTGCGGAACTGGGCAAGCCTGATTTCAACCGCGCCTTACGCCCTTGCCGGACTGCTCTACGTCATCGGTGTGATCCCGGCCGGGATCATGGTGCTCTTCTCACTGGCGCGGTTGATGATCGTTGCCTGGTATCACTTCCGCATCGCCCGGATTGCGCTTGGCGCGACCGTCAGCGCGTCCGTCGGCATTGTGATCCTGGACTTCGTCCTGTCGCTCTTGATCAGCGAACTTTCGGGCCGTCTTCTGGGCTTCTGACCCAGCCGGTCAAGAACTTCTGGAAGAGGCACGAAAGGCTGAAAACTCAGCCTTTCAGTATTTTCGCAATCGCAGCACCTACTTGAAGATATTGCCTTCGGAGACGCGGCAGGTGTGGGTGGTGTATTTCATGACCGTGTCGCGGCCGACTGCATCAACCTTGTAGCTCGACTTGCATTTGCTGCCATTTACCGTGATGCGCAGGGTGTTGGTGACGGTTTTGCCCTTCAGCCGGATCTCCAGTGCGTTGCCAGCCGCTGAACTTGTTACGCGCGTATTGCCTTGTTGGAAGGTCGTGCCGTTGACCAGAAAATCGCCGCCGCTGTTCTTGTCGTACTGAAAGATATGGCGGCCATCCTGGGAGAGATAGAACTTGTATTTCTCATGGCTATAGGTCAGCGAGTCGGTGCAGTCGTTCTTGCCCTGGCAAAACTTGAGCGTGTAGCTGTAGTCCAGATAGATCGACTTCCCATAAATCGGATTGGCGGCAAGCGCGGGGGTGCTGAAAGAAAGCAGCATCAGCGCGAGAGGAAAGATAAGGCGCATCTCAATTCCTTTGATTGGAAATCTATTTCTGGAAACGGTTTCCCTTGGTCACGGAACAGGTGACTTTGAGATAGCGGGTCGAGGACTTCGCGCCACGGGCGAAGTATTGAAGTCCGGATTTGCACGTCTTGCCGGAAACCCGGATGTCCCGCTTTAAGGTGATGGGATCGAGAGACCCGTCGACAGTCACCTGATTGCCCCGGGCTGTGACGCGCACCTTTCCGCGCTTGCCATAGTCGACCCATTTGCCGTTCGGCTGAAGTTCACCCTTGTTCTTGCCGGCGTAGATGAAGATGTTCTTGCCATCTTCCGAGACATACATATGGGTGGCTTCCCGGCTTTCGGTCTTTGGATTACAGGGGCGGCCAGAAAAACAATATTGGGTCTCGAAGCTGCCATCGATCTTGATGGACTTTCCGAACACTTCATCCGCCTGTGCGGGCAAGGCGAATGCGGCAAGAGCCGCTACGAGCAAGGATAATCTTTCCAGCAAGGCATTTGTCCTGTCATCGGGTGAAACGACTGGTGTGAAAAATAGGTCAGTCGCAAAACTGCTGGCCGTTGAACATGAAGCAGTTGCCCGAGCGGCTGCCGCCCGTTGAACGCTTCGGGGTTTCCTTGGCTTTTTGCACGTAGCATTTGCCGGCGGAAGACAGCACCTGACCGGAAGGGCAGGTCTTCAGCACGCATTTGCCGCCGATCTCGTCATATTTCGCGCCGCACTCCAGCGGGCAGACACGGCCGGTAATTGCCGCCAGTTCCTCGCGTAGAGCCAACGAGGGTTCTGCATCGCTGAGTGTCCTGCCGCTGTGCTTGGCATAGGCCGCAAGCGCTGTCCGGCTTCCCCGTCCCCAGTCCCCGTCGATCTTGCCGGTGTAGCAGCCTGCCTCGGACAGCTTGCTTTGCAGGCCGCGCACAAGCACTTCCGGATCAATCTGGGCTGTCACGGTCGGTGCGGGCGCCGGTGCTTGCTGAGGCTGAATGTCGGCAGGGGTCAGGCTCGCCAGATGGGTCTGCACCTCATCCCTGTGCCGGCCATCGGGAAAGAGGCGGAGATAGGCTTCGGCAAACTGCGTGCTCTCGCTCGTCACGACGCGCTGATAGGCTTGCTGTTCTCGTGCCGTCATCAGAAGGGACGCAACTTGCGTGTTCTGAGGCTGTTCGGATGCGAGGCCTTCGCAGGCGGCAATGATGTTGTTGTAGTCGTTGAAAATGATCGAGGATTTGGGCGCATCCGGATCGACCATCGTTTCGCAGAGGTTGCGCACGAGGGCAGGAGGAGCCGCAGGCTCGGGCGCTTTTGGAGAGGCCGGGTTCGCGGGAGTCTGGGACTTCGGCTTGAAATAGAAGTCGCCGATCAATTGGTCATAATAGCTTGGAACCTGTGACAGGCCGGTGCCTTGGAGCGCGGCGACCTGCACTTCCTTGCGCAGTTCCCGCACCATTGTGCGCAGTTCCACCCCATCGCGCTGCATGAGCTTCAGGAGGTTGCGCGTGAAGAGACCGTTGGGGTTCGTGTCTTCGGGGCCGAGCGAGTCGAGGGCTGCTTCGCCTGCGCCAGCGGAAAAGATCACGAAGGAGCCTGTGGGTGGGTCGACCCGTGCAAGGCCCCTGGTGTTGCCCAGGCTGCGGGTCCGGTTGCGGGCAAAGGGATTGTCCCGGCATGCGTCCAGGATGGCGAGAGTCACACGAGGGGACCGGCCTTCGATATCCAGGATAAGGTCGGACAGGTTGATCGCTTCGCTGCGCAGCAGCCGGTCGTCATTGTAGTCAAGCGACGGGATGTCGATCGGCAGCAGATAGTTTGCGCCCTGAAGTTCCACGCCGTGCCCGGCGTAATAGAGCATCACTTCGGCATCAGGCGTGATGGATTCCAGAAAGCGGTCGATGGCCTGGTTCATGTCGAACCGGCCGGCATCTTCCACCAGCGTGGTGGTGAACCCGAGGTCGCGGGTGACATTGGCGACGGAGCGCGCATCGGTCACCGAATTGGCGAGCGGGGTCACGTTGCCATAGGCTGCATTGCCGATCACCAGCGCCAGCCGCGTCCCTTCGGAGGACGGATTGGTCGGCGGCATGGTGTTCCAGGTGGCTGCTTCGGATGTTGCCAGATGTGAGAAGAGCCAGATCAGGCAGAGTGCCGCGGTCGCTCCAGCCCTTTTAAAGACAGAGCAGGCAGAGAGATGGCTAACAACAAAACGGGTCATACTTGAAATCATGTCCGAAAGCGCACTGTCCGAGTTCAATCAAAAAGGGCAAACACCCGGGCGGGAATGAATTGTCTGAAACCAGCACTGCACCTGCTAGAGATTACCGTGCTGGGCCGTTCAGATATATTAGGTTTGAATCGCGAGATATTTCAAACAAATCATCCGGGGGAGGGTAACCAATTGTGCAATTGGCGCCGCTTTCTCTCGGGAAGGTTAGGATTGACTGACAATACACTCAGGTTTCTGGGGGCGTGCCCTTCAATAGTCTGGAAAGCTGTTGGACCGTCCAAATGCAGAAAGGCCGGAGCGTGGAAACGCCCCGGCCAATCGTAACAGGTCGCTCTGTGCGGCTTGCGCTCAGTCGCGCAACAGTTCGTTGATGCCGGTCTTGGAGCGGGTCTGGGCGTCCACACGCTTGACGATCACGGCGCAGTAGAGGCTCGGGCCCGGCTCGCCATTCGGCAGTGGCTTGCCCGGCAGCGTACCTGCAACCACGACCGAGTAGGGCGGAACTTCGCCATACATGATCTCACCGGTTGCCCGGTCGACGATCTTGGTGGATTTGCCGATGAAGACGCCCATTCCGAGAACGGCGCCTTCGCGCACAATGCAGCCTTCCACGACTTCCGAGCGGGCGCCGATGAAGCAGTTGTCTTCAATGATGGTCGGGCCGGCCTGAAGCGGCTCCAGAACGCCGCCAATGCCGACGCCGCCGGACAGGTGCACATTTGCGCCGATCTGGGCACAGGAGCCAACAGTGGCCCAGGTGTCGACCATGGTGTTCTCGCCGACATAGGCGCCGAGGTTCACGAAGGACGGCATCAGAACGGCGCCCTTGGAGATGAAGGCAGAACGGCGGACAACAGCATTCGGAACAGCACGGAAGCCTGCGGAGCGGAACTGGTTTTCGCCCCAGCCTTCGAACTTGGACGGCACCTTGTCCCACCAGGTGGACTCGCCCGGGCCGCCCTTCACGACTTCCATGTCGTTCAGGCGGAACGACAGCAGCACGGCCTTCTTGGCCCACTGATTGACGACCCAGTCACCGTCTTTCTTTTCTGCAACGCGCAGGGTGCCCTGATCCATGAGGGTCAGTGCCTTTTCAACGGCGTCCCGAACGTCCCCTTGGGTGTTGACGTCAATGTTGGCGCGGTCGTCAAAGGCGGCGTCGATGGTCGAGGCCAGATTGGCGAGGTCAGTGGTCATGGACGGGAAAGTCTCCTGCGAGGCTTGTTGGCATGGATGTGGAGCGGACCTAAGCGCCAGTGCGCTTCGCTGTCAAGCCGACCTTCAGTGGCAACGTCAAGCATCGTTGAGTTTATGTCCCACCTTTCGCCCGCTTCGCCGTGGTATCGGGCAAGGAACGCTTGAGATATCTGCATGAGGCAGACAGGAGGTCTTGATGGAACTTTGGATCCCGATCACGCTTTTTGCGGCCTTTTGCCAGAACCTCCGCTCCGCCATGCAGAAGAAGATGAAGGGGACCTTCGGCACGACGGCCGCGACCTTTGTCCGTTTCAGCTACGGTTTTCCCTTTGCGGTGATTTATGTGGCCGTGTTGCATTTCGGATTTGGCCTAGCCTTTCCGGGCTTGACCCTGGCTGCCGCCATCAACGGAGCCATTGGCGGTCTGGCGCAGATCGCTGCGACGTTTCTGCTGGTTCACCTCTTCTCCTACAGGAATTTTGCTGTCGGCACGGCCTATTCCAAGACCGAGCCGGTTCAAGCGGCCCTGTTCGGCTTTCTGATTCTGGGTGAGCAACTGACGCTGATTGCCGCCCTTTCCATTCTCGTTGGCGTGATTGGCGTGATCGTGATTTCGGTGGCGCGCACGCCCCTGACGCTCAAGGCTGTCGGATCGGCCCTGGTTGGAAAGCCCGCCCTGATCGGACTTGCCTCCGCCGCGCTGTTTGGCGGGTCTGCGGCCTTCTACCGGG
Organism: Roseibium suaedae; assembly: GCF_900142725.1. GTDB lineage: Bacteria > Pseudomonadota > Alphaproteobacteria > Rhizobiales > Stappiaceae > Roseibium > Roseibium suaedae. Next base: position 471,693 of record NZ_FRBW01000001.1, read on the forward strand.
CAGCAACCCTCTCTCTGGATGGCGGGGAAGTCGCCATGCGGGCAGGCTTCGCTCTGGCCTGCGTTACCTTCTTCCAGACGGTCGTGATGGGGCTCTGGATGGGCTGGCGCGCACCTGATCAGCTTGTCTCCTGCGTGCGGCATTGGCGGGTGGCGGGCTGGATCGGCCTTGCGGGCATTGCCGGATCTGTGGGCTGGTTCACGGCCATGACCTTGCAGCAGGTGGCCTATGTCCGTGCCCTGGCCCAGATCGAGCTGGTCTTCACCTTTGCCGCGTCCTGGCTGTATTTCCGCGAGCATGTGTCCCGCATCGAAGTCGCCGGCTGCGCCTTGATCATCGGCGCGGTGCTGGGGCTCATTCTGTGGGGCTAGCCGCAGTCTCCTGAAGCCAGTCCCGGAAGGCGGCCACTGGCCGGGAAATCGGCCGGTTGGGGGAACGGACGAACCAGTAGCCGGTCTCAAGTTCCAGAACCGGCCAGTCCGGCATCACGAGGTGCCCTGCACGGATTTCCTGCTCGACGAAGCGCCTGTCGATGACAAGGGCCCCCATTCCGGCGACGGCTGCCTGAATGGCAAGGTCCCGGCTTTCCAGCAGCGTGCCGGAGGCCGCGTCCGAATGGCTCAGGCCGGTCTTCTGCAGCCAGAGCGGCCAGTCGTTGCGGCGGCTGGCGCTGTGCAGCAGGCGCAATCGGGACAGGGACGGCTGGATCTCGCTCTTGCTGTCCGGAAGCAGCTTGGGCGCCATGGTGACGGCGAGGTGCTCCTGCCAGAGCAGCGAGCGGTCCACCCCGGTCCAGTTGCCTCTGCCGAGCCGGATGGCGCAGTCGTAGTTCTCCCGTTCCAGATCGATCACGCGGGTTGAGGCGGACAGAAGGATCTCGACATCCGGCTGGCGGGCCTGGAATTCTGGAAGGCGGGGAATCAGCCAGCGGGTGGCGAATGTGGAGACGGTGCTGATGCGTAATTCTGTGCGGCCCCGGCGCCGGAAGCTGTCGACAGCGCCATCGATCCGCTCAAAGGCATCTCCGATTCCGACCGCAAGTCTCTGCCCTTCTTCGGTCAGGGTCAGACCGCGCCCGTCGCGCAGGACGAGGGTGGTTCCCAGCTCGCTTTCCAGCTTGCGCATGAGGTGGGACAGGGCGGACGGAGAGACGCCGAGTTCTTCCGCGGCCTGTGCTGCGCGACCATGACGGGCCAGGAGGGAAAAGGCATGAAGGGCACGCAGGGACGCCATGGTGGATCTCTTGAAACAGTTGAGTTTCAATCAATAGATCCAAGCCCGTTCCGCGTCCAGTGGGCGCGGCATCAAGCCTTTTTCTTTTGGCGGTCTGCCTCGCTTTCCGGCGGGCTGATCAGGGTGACCAGAACGAAGGAAATGATCATCAGCAGAACCCAGGCGTTGAGTTTTGCAAGCGAGACCAGTTGCCAGCCATGTTCCTGTCCGGGATAGCGCCAGGCATTCGCGAAGGTGCCAATGTTCTCCGCCAGCCAGATGAACAGCCCGACCAGGAAGAAGCCCAGGACCAGCGGCATCCTGTGCCGGTAGCGATAGACGGAATAATGAACCCACGTGCGGCCATAGAGCAGGAACAGCAACGCAAACAGACCGATCCGAAGATCGATGATGTAGTGGTGGGAGAAGAAGTTCACATAGATGGCAGCGGCAAAAAGCCAGGTCGCCCAGAGCGGCGGATAGCGCGTGTAGCCGAAATCGAAGATGCGGCTGACACGGGCCAGATAGCTGCCGACGGCCGCATACATGAAGCCGGTGAACAGTGGCACCCCGCCAATGCGGAACAGGCTTTCCTCCGGATAGACCCAGGAGCCGGCAGCGGTCTTGAACACTTCCATCGCCGTTCCGACGATGTGGAAGATGATGATCACCTTCGCCTCATCCAGCGTTTCGAGCTTTGCGGCGAGAAGCCAGATCTGGATGCCGACGGCTGAAAGGAAGAGAAAATCGTACCGGGTAAGCGCCGCGTCATCCGGATAAAGAAACCGCGTTCCAAGGATCAGCGCCAGCAGGAGCCCGCCATAGATGCAGGCATAGGCCTGCTTGATGCCGAAGGCCAGGAACTCGACGGCAGCCCTGGCGAACCATCCCTTGCCCAGCATGCGGTAGACCCTGGGAAGGTTGGCATGAATCAGCCGCTCGGTGCGCGAGGCGGCATGTGCAGGACGGCCCAGCCGTTGAACGATCGGATTCATCTTGATCATTCCGGGTGCACCGTCCTGTGTCTGAGTTTCGGCCTGTCCTCAGGACAGAGTGCGCATGGCCCCGCCAACGGCTGCCAGGAAGCCGGCAAGGTCTTCTGTCACGAAGTCCACGTGCTTGGTACCTTCTGCTTCCAGATCCCAGTCTTCCCGGAAGACGTCGCGGGTGCCGGGGGGCACGATCAGGACGGTCTGCATGCCGAGCTTGTGCGGGGCATCCAGGTTCTTCGGAAGGTCCTCGAACATGGCGGCGCGGACGGGCGAAATGCCGGTGCGCTGCACAAACAGCTCGTAGGTCTCAAGATTCGGCTTCGGCAGAAGGTCGGCTGCGACGATATCGAAGATGTCCTCGAACTCACCGGTGATGCCAAGTGCTTCCGCCGTGCGCTCCGCATGAGGGCGGTCGCCATTGGTGAAGATGAACTTCTTGCCCGGCAGCTCTGCGATGGCCTTGCGCAATTCGGGATTGGGTTTCAATGCCGAATAGTCGATGTCATGGGCGTGGCGGAGAAATTCGTCCGGATCGATCTTGTGCTCGACCATCAGCCCGCGCAGGGTGGTGCCATACTCATGATAGTAGGCTTTCTGGCGGATCTGGGCTTCGTCCTGGCTGATGCCAAGCAGACGCGCCACATAGGACGCAATCTGGTCGTTGATCTGCGTGAAAAGATCCGCATCTGCCGGATAGAGCGTGTTGTCGAGGTCGAAGACCCAGGCTTCGACCCCATGAAACACACGCAGGTCCCGGCGGTGGGCGTGCTGGCCTTCCGCCGGAAGGGTTTTCTTGCCTGTCACGGTCTGATCAACGTCCCCGCGCCGCCGTCGGTGAACAGCTCGAGCAGCACCGCATGCGGAACCTTGCCGTTCAGGATCACGACACCTTCGACGCCCTGTTCGAGAGCTTCGAAGCAGGTTTCGACCTTGGGGATCATGCCGCCGGAGATGGTGCCGTCGTTGATGAGTTCCTTGGCGCGGGCAACGGTCAGCTGCTTGATCAGCTTGCCTTCCTTGTCCAGAACGCCGGGCACGTCCGTCAGGAACAGCAGCCGCTTGGCGTTCAGGGAGCCGGCGATAGCGCCTGCGAAAGTGTCCGCATTGACGTTGTAGGTCTCGCCATCAACGCCGGGGGCAACAGGTGCGATGACCGGGATGAGGTCTTCCTTGAGCACCAGCTTCAGCACGGTCGGATTGACGGTTGCCGGTTCGCCGACGAAGCCGAGATCAATCACCTTCTCGATGTTGGAATCCGGATCAATAGACGTGCGGCGCAGCTTCTCGGCTGTCACCATATTGCCGTCCTTACCGCACAGGCCGACCGCGCGGCCGCCTTCGGCGTTGATCGTCTGAACGATTTCCTTGTTGATCGACCCGGCCAGAACCATCTCGACGATCTCGACGGTAGCCTTGTCGGTCACGCGCAGACCGCCCTGGAACTCGCTGACGATGCCGAGACGGGTCAGCATGCTGCCGATCTGCGGTCCGCCGCCATGGACGACGACCGGCTGGACACCGGACTGGCGCAGCAGGGTGATGTCCCGCGCGAAAGCCTTGCCCAGTTCAGGGTCGCCCATCGCATGACCGCCGTATTTCACCACCACGGTCCGGTTGTCGTAGCGCTGCATGTAGGGCAGGGCCTGGGCAATGATATGGGCGCGGTTGAGTTCTTCAGTCGTGGTCATGGGGCAGGTGAACTCGCTTTGACTGGAGTGAACAGAGTTTCGCTTGATAGCCGGTTTTGAACCGGCACTCAATCGGCGGCTGCGTATCGTCAGTTGGTGACGAGCTGATGAATTTCGGCTTTCAGCTCTGCCATCCCGTGGCCCTTTTCCGAAGACGTGGCGAGGATTTCGGGATAGGCGGCGGGCCGTTTGATCAGCTTCGCGGAGGTCTCTTCCATCAGGCGGACAAGGGCGGGCGGCTTGATCTTGTCGGACTTGGTGAGCACCACCTGATAGATCACGGCGGCCTTGTCCAGAAGCGCCATGGCTTCCAGGTCATTGGCTTTCAGGCCGTGGCGGCTGTCGATCAGCAGGAAGACACGGCGCAGAGTCGGGCGGCCGCGCAGATAGGAGAAGACGAGCTTCGTCCAGGAGTCGACCAATTCCTTTGGCGCCTGCGCATAGCCGTAGCCTGGCATGTCGACGATGGTCAGAGGCGTGTCATCCGCTGCAAAGAAGTTCAGCATCTGCGTCCGGCCCGGAGTGCTGGACGTGCGTGCCAGATCCTTGCGCCCGGTCAGGGCGTTGATCAGGCTGGACTTGCCGACGTTGGACCGCCCTGCGAAGGCGATCTCGGTGTTGCCGATGGCAGGCAGGTTGGCCATGTCCGCCACGCTTGTGCGGAAGGTCCAGGGCTTGGCAAACAGCAGCCGTCCGGCTTCCAGCTGTTCTGTGGAGAATTTTGCATCGTCGCTCATGTGACGACTTCTAGCGGGCAAAAACGCTCCCGTCGAGTAGCAGCAGGTGCCGGACGGCCTGGTTTCATGGCTCTCTGGCAGCGATTTCCTCAAGAGCTGTGATGCCGGACTGGCGCAGGGCGGTCAAAGCCCCGGTGATCCTGTCCGCGGGCCAGTCCCACCAGGCAACAGCCAGAAGCCTGCGAATGTCTTCCTCCGGAAAGCGGAGCCTGACCACACGCGCCGGATTGCCGGCCACCACGGCATAGTCGGGTACATCCCCGGCGACGACCGACTTGGCGCCGATGATCGCGCCATTACCGATTTTCACGCCGGGCAGGATGGTCGCGCCATTGCCGATCCAGACGTCGTTGCCGATCATCGTGTCGCCCCGGTTGGCTCTGGCAAAGCTCTCGGGATTGAAGTCCTTCTCCCAGCCATTCTGGAAGATGCTGAAAGGGTAGGTGCTCACCCCGTCCATCGCATGGTTTGCGCCGTTCATGATGAACTGCACACCGGAGGCGATGGCGCAGAACTTTCCGATGACGAGCCGGTCGCCGATGAAGTCGAAATGATAGCGGACGCATTTCTCCTGAAACTGGTCCGCGCCCTCGAAATCATGGAAGTAGCTGTAGTCGCCAGCCTCAATGTTTGAGCCGGTGATGACGTTCTTGATGAAAACAGTGTGAGGCGCCCCCTGAAACGGGTAGCGCTCATCGGGATTCGGGCCGTGCATGGGGCCTCCTGAGCTCAGATGGTGCAAGGGAAGGGGCAACGCGTGAGCGCTGACGACCCGTGGCGGGTGATGTCACCTTGCTGAACGGGTCTGAACTTAGTGGATCATTGGCCTGCGGTTCCCTGTGCTCGGCGCTCGGACTGTATCCGGACATGCAAAAAGGGCTCCGCGATCACGGAGCCCTTTTCTTGTATCAGCGTTTGCCTTGTGCTTCAGCCGTTATTTGTCGGCAGCTGCAGGCTTTCGCTTGAATGTGGCTCTCAGGTTGTCCAGCAACTCCACCTTCACGCCCTGACGGCGCATGATGATGTACTGCTGGGTCACCGAAAGGGTGTTGTTCCAGGCCCAGTAGATCACGAGACCTGCCGGGAACGATGCCAGCATGAAGGTGAAGATCACGGGCATCCAGGTGAAGATCATCTGCTGGGTCGGATCCGGCGGGGCCGGGTTCATCTTCATCTGCACGAACATGGTCACACCCATGATCAGCGGCCAGACGCCGAGCATCAGCATCTGCGGCGGATCCCAGGGGATCAGGCCGAAGAGGTTGAAGATCGTCGTGGGATCCGGAGCGCTGAGGTCATGGATCCAGCCGAAGAACGGCGCGTGGCGCATTTCGATGGTGACGAACAGAACCTTGTAGAGCGAGAAGAAGACAGGGATCTGGATCAGCACCGGCAGACAGCCTGCCAGCGGATTGATCTTTTCCTTCTTGTAGAGCTCCATCAGGGCCTGCTGCTGCTTGGCCCGGTCATCCGCATAGCGCTCGCGGATTTCGGTCATCTGCGGCTGCACGAGCTTCATCTTGCTCATGGAGACGTAGGACTTGTTGGCCAGCGGGAAGAAGATCGCCTTCACCAGAACGGTCACAAGCAGGATGGCGATGCCGAAGTTGCCCACCAGGTGATAGAGGTGGTCAATGGTCCAGAACATCGGCTTGGTCAGGAAGTAGAACCAGCCCCAGTCGATGAGCAGGTTGAACTTCTGTACGCCGATCGATTCTTCGTACTGATCAAGCACTGCCTTCTGCTTGGCGCCAGCGAAGAGATAGGAGTTGGACTTGCCAGACCCATTGGCCGGCACGTCTACGGCAGCGCCCAGGAAATCGGCCTGATAGTTCTTGGAAACATCAGAATAGGCAAAGCCGGGCTGGAAGCTGGTGCCGGGTGCCGGAATCAGCGTGGTGGCCCAGTACTTGTCGGTGATGCCGAGCCAGCCCTGGTCAACACGAGCCGGACGAACCTGCTTTTCCTTTTCCAGATCGGAATACTTCACTTCCTGCAGGCCTTCGTCGCCAAAGACGCCGAGCAGGCCTTCGTGAAGGATGTAGAAGCTCTTGTGATCCGGCAGACCGGTGCGGGCGATCAGGCCATAGGGATAGAGGCTGAGAGCTGTGCTGGTGGAGTTCTCGACCGACTGTTCAATGTTGAACATGTAGTCCTTGTCGATCGAAATGGTCCGCTTGAAGATCTGGCCTTCGCCATTGTCGAAGCTCAGCACCACCGGGGTTTCCGGGGTCAGCTTGTCGTTGCCTTCGACCGTCCAGACGGTATTGGCGTCCGGCAGGGCGACCTTCACGCCAGGATCCGCGACCCAGCCGTAGTCGGCATAATAGGGGTTCGGGCTGCCCTTGGGAGACAGGAGTTCAACCAGCGGGCTGTTCTTGTCCACCGTCTCCCGGTAGTCCTTGAGGCGGAGGTCGTCGATACGGCCACCGGTCAGGCTGATGGAGCCAACGAGGCGGGGCGTGTCGATCTGAACGCGCGGGCCGGCGGCAATCGCCTGGTCGCGGGTCAGGGTTACGGCTGCTGCAGCAGCGGTCGGAGCGGCGGTGCTGCCAGACGCTGCGGAGGGTGTGCCGGTCGGCGACGGCGCGGACGCATCAGCGGTCTGTTGAGCAGCCTGCTGCTGTGCCTGCAATTCGGCCTGCTGACGTTCAAGCTGGGGGTTGGCAACGAAATATTGCCAGCCCAGCAGAACCGCCAGGGACAGGACGATCGCCAGGATCATATTGCGATTTTCCGAGAACAACTGGATTACCCCTGTTTTCTGCCCGGCGCGGATGCGCCTCCGGGCTGAGCCTTTGCCTTAGGCTTGCGCGGAGACCTGTGGCGCTGTGCGGACTTCGGGTCAAGCGAGAGCGGAAGTCCGGATTTAAGGTCCGATATCAGATTTTCAAAGGGTGCAGTCAACGCAGCTTCGCGGGCCACGAGAACAAAATCTGCCTGGATCGGGATGTCTTCTGGGGCAAGGGCGGCGACGGCTGCCCGAAGCCGGCGTTTGATCCGGCTGCGCACAGCCGAATTCCCGGTCTTCTTTGTGACCGTATAGCCAATGCGCGGAGGCTCGCTGCCATCACGCTTCAGCCCCTGCAACACAAAAGCGCACCGGCCCACCCGTCCACCTTTGGCGACGGCTAGGAACTCGGAGCGCTTTTTAAGTGTGTTCATGTGCGGCGGCGTTTGTTGGGTGTCCTTGACAGTCATCACCTACAAAGCCGCATGCGCTGGCTGCTTAGGCGCTCAGGCGCTTGCGGCCCTTTGCCCGGCGGCGAGCGAGAACCTGACGGCCATTCTTCGTCGCCATGCGCGAACGGAAGCCGTGACGGCGCTTGCGGACAAGACGGCTCGGTTGATACGTACGCTTCATTGTTCTTCCCCGCGCGAACTGCGCGGCCCTTGTTTTTCAAATGTTCTTGGAGGAAGCACTCGAAGCGCCATAAGGCGCGCCCAAGACAGGAGCGTTGTTCCGAATGCATGTCCCAGTCGGAGGCGCTTATACGGATGAGTCCGGGGCAAGTCAACGCGCAGCACTGCAATTAGGTGCATTCTTTGCGGTCAATCACAGGCAGAAGCTTGGTTTATCTCACTGAACGGTCACTTGTGTGTGACCTCTATCGGGCCTTAGCTGGCTTTGAAAGCAGTCAGATCGCGGGTGAGAAGCAGCCGTACAAGCAAGGGACTCATGGACGGCATGGCTGTGGAAGCCTTTCGAGAATCGACGGGATTCCCGGAAAATGGACGGATGCCGGTCAGGAGACTGTCACATCGGCCAGCTTCAACCTGTTTAGAATAGAGCCCGCAAAAGGTGCTTCTGGCTCCTGCTTTTGCAGCGGAAGCCTAGCTCTCGCCGTCCTTGATCAAGGGTCAGGAGATTTGACAATGCGGGGTCGGTCTGAATTTGTGGCACTTTATCTGAGCATGACGGTGCGGCACTGGCAGCAGTTGCGCCGTCTCTGCAGTTGTCGTGGAATCGGTCCCTTGCACGGTTGCCGGTGCCGGCGGTCTGACAAGTTGACTGACTGAAAGTGATTCTGAATGAAGCATGTCGGACTTCCCACCGGAGCGAAGGACCCTTCTGTCTCTGTTCAGGCCTCTGTGCTGGAGACGGGGAGCGGGCTTGTGGGCAAACGGCGTTTTGGCGGCCTGTCCGGCAAGCTGCTGTTCCTGACCATTGCCTTCATCATGCTGACCGAGATTTTCATTTATGTGCCGTCGGTCGCAAACTTTCGGAACAACTGGCTCAAGGACCGTCTGACGACCGCAGGGGTGGCCGCTGCGGTTCTCAGCGAGACCAACACCATTGCCCCCCGCCTTCAGGAAGAGTTGCTGCGCACAACAGGTGCTGTCGCCATTTCCCTTGATCAGGGCAGCCGTCGGTCGCTCATCGCCATGAGCCAGATGCCGCCCGAGGTCCAGATGATCGTCGACATGGGCGACATGATGTTCTGGCGCGCGATCATGGAAAGCTTCGAAACCCTCTTCACCCCGTCGGAGGATCTGATGCGGGTCATCGGTGCAGGTTCGATGGGCAAGGTGATGAAGGTCGACATCGTGCTGCCGGTTGGGCCGTTGAAGAAGGACATGCTCGCCTTCTCCGTGCGCATCCTCGGCGTCTCCTTCGTCATCTCCATCGTTACGGCCTCTCTCGTCTATTTGAGCCTGCGCGCCCTATTTGTGCGGCCGCTGCAGCGCCTTACCCGGTCGATGGTGCATTTTGCCGAGGATCCGGAAGATGCTTCGCGCATCGTTCAGGCCTCTCCGCGCGATGATGAGCTGGGAGATGCGGAGGCGCAGCTCGCCGCCATGCAACAGGCTCTGAACCGGGCGCTGCAGCAAAAACAGCATCTGGCGGACCTTGGCCTGGCCGTTTCCAAGATCAATCATGACCTGCGGAACCTGCTGGCCTCTGCCCAGTTGTTTCTGGAACGCCTGGAACATGTGCCGGATCCCACGGTCAACCGCCTGGCGCCAAAGATCCTGGCAACACTCGACCGCGCGGTTGCCTATACCCAGGCAGTCATGTCCTATGGCAAGGCCAGTGAAGAGCCACCCAAACGGCGCCTGCTTGCGCTGAGCCGGGTTGGGGATGATGTCTGCGACGTTCTGGGCCTGAACGAGCATGCGGCCATTCAGTTTGACAACCAGATTCCGGTGGTGCTGGAAGTGGACGCGGATCCGGAGCAATTGTTCCGGGTGCTCCTGAACCTATGCCGGAATTCCGTCCAGGTGCTTGAGGCCGAGCGGGATGAAACGCTTGTCCGCCGGATCGTTCTGGAAGCAGGGCGGGAGGGCCGGGGTGTCTGGCTCAAGGTCTCTGATACGGGGCCCGGCATTCCGCCAATGCTGCGCAAGACCCTCTTCAAGGCTTTTCAGAGCCGGTCCAAGACAGGTGGGACTGGACTTGGCCTCGCCATCGCGGCCGAGCTCATTCGTGCTCATGGCGGCACGATCGTGCTGGAAGAAGGCGGTGCGGGCGCAAGTTTCCGGATCGATTTGCCCGATCGCGAAAATGTCTGACGGAAAAATTTTCCGGCAAACAAAAACCATGCGCTTGGCGCCTGGATTATCAACAGGCTGAAAACCCATTGTTTTCTTGAGTTTTTTGGCTTTCGGAACTTTCTCGCGAAAAAAATCAAAAACCGCTCTTGCATTCATCAGGGGAGGGCAGTAGAGATGCGCCCATTCCGGGGGTGCAAACAACGCACCCCGGACGGATGCCTCCGGCATACTTCGCAGAGATCACATGATCCCAAGCGGTTGCCACCAAGGTATTGCGCGCCCGTAGCTCAGCTGGATAGAGCACCAGACTACGAATCTGGGGGTCAGGAGTTCGAATCTCTTCGGGCGCGCCATTTCCTCTTCTTCAAAACGACATCTTGACGATTATTCGCAATTACCCCTGATTTTCCTGGGTCGTAAGTTGCTGAAAATGCATTGATTTTCCAGCTTCATTGAAGATCAGATGCGGCCAGGATTTGTAGCCTGGTTGCTGCTGGATATTAGTTCTGGCTCCAGATTGTCTTCACCGCAGATTCAATCGGAATGCTTCTCTAGAGTTGCAAAAGTTTTCCAGATGTCGCGTTAGAAAGCGAGTCGTGTCCAGCGGTTCCTGAACTTTGAAATTTAAAGTTTTTTGGGTGTCCCAATGAGTATCCCGGTAACTCAATGTATGCGTACAAGTCATGACGACTCGTGATTGAGTCATGGGGTGACGTTTGTTCACAACAATATATTCAATTAACAAATAATTAACTTGAGGGTCGCGAGTTTGAGCCTGGGCTAGAAGCTTTCCCGGTTTCTATTTTTGAGGGCTGAAACATTGTTTGGTGCTAATTTTGTTAGACGGCAGCTGCCGCTGTCCGTAGTTTTACTATCTGCAACGTCTCTGACGCCTGCGCTTGCAAATTGTTCGACTGGATCGGACGGTCACTCGGTCACCTGCTCCGGCTCCGTCGCACCGGTCATTTACAACGCTGCAGGCAATCAGATCGTCAATGTTACCGTTCAGAACCTGACGGCTGACATGACGTCTGCCGGGTCGAACAGCGACTATATTATTGTCGAAAATCAATCGGGAAGAAACGGCGAGAACAAGAAGTTCGAAGCCAAGGACATTGATGATCAGGGGGGCAAGTCCCACACTTACGGCAAAGCTGGAAGTGGGGCGGTTGCCTCCAATCAATCTACGACACTTACTCTCAACAACGGATATGATCTGAAGAGCTCGCGAGGGGCTATCCGGCATATTTCGACCGGGGCCGATGGCGGAAACGGAAAAGAAGATCGTGATTTCTGGAGCACTGCGCGCGGGGAATATGGCGGCGATGGCGGTGCAGGCGGCGCAATTACCGTCACGGTCAACGGTGGCTCCAAGGACGGTGAAGGCCTTGTCAGCGGTTCCTCGAATTCTGTTCTGAACCTTCAAACCACTGGCGGGGCTGGTGGGACTGGCGGTGAAGGGTATCACGACGACGTTTGGCACAATGGATACGGCGGCTTCGGTGGCCATGGTGGCAATGGGGGTGCCATCACGGTCACGTTCAAGGCGGGCTCGTATCTCAAATCCTCTATTACCGGATCGGGCGATCACTCGGGTCTGAATATCGTTTCCCTTGGCGGGAAAGGTGGCGACGGCGGCCAGGGCAAGTCTGGCGCCAGCGGCTATGGCGGCACAGGTGGCGTTGGTGGCGACGGCGGGGCAATCTCCTTCACTGCGACATCACCCTTGAACTCGGTCACCACCAGCGCGGGGCATGGACTTTTCTTCAAGTCCAAGGGCGGACGTGGCGGAAACGGCGGCGAAGGGTCCGGCGGCGGCACGCACCCGGGCGATGGCGCTGCGGGCGGCAACGGGGGCGACATCACCGTTTCCTATGCGGGCAAGGTGACCACCACGGGCGACAAGCATTTCGGTGTAATCGTGCAGTCCGCCGGTGGCGCAAATGGCTCCATTGGCGGTACATCGGGGGCAAGTTTCCACACCCATCACGGCAATGTCGGTGATCCTGGGATGGGGGGCGCGGTCGACCTGACGTTGCAAAACGCGACCATCAGCACGGACGGCAAAGAATCTGTAGGCGTCCTTGCCCAGAGCGTCGGTGGCTTCGGGTCCACCGGTAGCGACAGCAGCGGGAGCTTTTCGGGCTATGGCGCTGATGGTGGCAGCGGCGGCGCCGGTGGATCGGCGAAACTTGCCCTGTCCAACTCGACGATCAATACGGTTGGTGACATCTCTTTCGGTGTTGTCGTTCAAAGCGTCGGCGGCGGCGGCGGTATCGGTGGCAGCACTGATGCAATCTCCGCCCTTGGCGGGGAAGGCGGGGCCGGTGGGGATGCAAGTGCCGTCGAAGCGACCTTGACCTCCACGACCATCACGACGAAGGGTGCAAAGTCTGCCGGTTTGATTGTCACCAGCGTTGGCGGTGGCGGCGGTGCCTCGGGCGGCGCGAACGGAGTGGTCTCCCATGGCGCCAAGGCTGGCGTTGGCGGCAATGGCAGCACCGTGAATGTCACTCTCGACGGTGTGAAGATCACCACCGAAAAAGAGCACGGCTTCGGTATTTATGCGGCCAGTATCGGTGCGGGCGGCGGTGTGTCGACCAGTGCGACCGGCTTCATTGCAATGGGGCAAAGCGGCGGCAGCGGCGGTAATGGCAGCACCGTGACCTACACGTCCCAGAACAACGGCGTGAACATCAGCACCGCCGGCGATCATGCGGATGGTGTGTCCCTGCATTCCATCGGCGGTGGCGGCGGCAAGGGGGGCGATACCTCCAAGCTCGAGATCATGTCCTCCAACAAGATGGGGGCAACCGGTGGCGGTGGCGGTACGGGCGGTGAAGTCAATTTCACGGGTGCCGACGCCGATCAGATCCATACCAAGGGTGCGAATGCCAAGGGCTTCTCTGCGCAAAGCGTCGGTGGCGGCGGCGGTGACAGTGGAGCTGTTTTCACGGTTGATGTCTTTGATGTCGGCAATGAAACCGGTTTGGGCAGCCAATTGGCGGCCTCCGGAAATGATGGCGGCTATGTGCATGGGTCTCTCGGCGGGACCATCATCACCGAAGGACACAATTCGACCGGTATCTATCTGTCGAGCACCGGCGGTGGCGGTGGCTACGCGGGTGCCCATGTCACGACCACGGTCGGTCTGTCGATTGGACATGATCTGGGGGCAAGCGGCGGCGGCGGCGGCAACGGTGGCAAGGTCGAACTGACCAGCACTGCCGACGTCACCACGTCCGGCGACAACTCTGACGGCATCAGCATGCAATCTGTTGGCGGTGGTGGCGGCACGTCCAGCACCGTGGTGAATACGACCGTTGGTACGGATCTGAGCGGCTTCGGCCTCACCAATGTGTTTGGGGCAAAAGGCGGCTCGGGCGGAAATTCGAGTGACGTGACCCTGACCAACAGCGGCAAAATCCTGGTAACCGGTGCAAACTCCAAGGGCATCTTCCTGCAGAGCCAGGCAGGTGGCGGCGGCAAGAGCGGGACAACGGTCACCGCTTCGATTGGCGTTACAATTAGCGCCACCCTGGGCGCGGATGGTGGCGATGGCGGAACTGCCGGTGCAGTAACTGCAACCAACCATGGCTCGATCACGACCCAGGGCAGCATGGGCGTTGCGCTTCAGCTACAGTCAAACGGCGGCGGCGGCGGCGATGCAAGCGTCATCGTTGATGGCACAGTCAGCGGTGCGTCCCTGACTTATAATCACGGCGGTACGGGCGGTAACAGCGGCGTCGCGGGCGACGTTCATGCCATCAACTATGGCGAACTGTCGACGGAGGGTGAAAAGGCCTATGGCATTCTGGCCCAGTCGATCGGCGGCGGCGGCGGCTCCGGCGGGATGGTCGTCAACGGTACGCTGAGCGTTGGCACAATCGGTATCAACATCGGTGGTGACGGTGGCGCGGGTGCATCGGCTGGCAAGGTTACAGTCGAGAACCATGGTGCGATCAGCACGCTTGGCGAGAAGGCTGTGGGCATTCTGGCGCAAAGCCACGGCGGCCAGGGCGGCTCTGGCGGTATGGTCGTCAGTGGCACCGTAACGATTGGCGAGATCGCCGGATCGGTCAATGTCTCCGTCGGCGGGGACGGTGGCAGCGGTGGCAAGGCCGATGATGTCAAGGTCACGAATGATGCCAAGATCACGACCAATGGATTCAAGACCGCCGGTATCGCGGCCCAAAGCACAGGCGGCAGCGGCGGCTCTGGCGGCTCCATCTATGCTGGTTCCATCACGGCATCGTCTGAAGGTAGCATCAGCGTCAATGTTGCTGTTGGAGGGAAAGGCGGCGCCGGCGGCAAGAGTGGCAACGCAGAAGTCGACAACTCGGGTGAGATCGTCACGTCCGGTGACCTTGCCTCTGCGATCTATGTCCAGTCCATCGGCGGCAACGGCGGCGATGGCGGATCGAGCTATGTCGGTTCCGGCACCTTCGGTAAGCCTTCGGGATTTGAAAGCAACGTCATCATCGGTGGCAGCGGTGGTGACGGCGCTGTCAGTGGTACAGTAACGGTGAACAACACCGGCAAGTTGAGCACCACTGGCGGCAATGCTCACGCGATCTTCGCTCAGTCCATCGGCGGCAATGGTGGTGATGGTGGATCGGCGGTCGGCTTCCTTCTCGATGGGGAGTGGACCAAGGAAAACTATGTGCAGATCAAGGCCAATGCGCAGGCAGGTGGCAGTGGTGGCAAGGGGATGCATTCTTCTGCGGTTTCCGTCACGAATGGTGCCTCCATCACTACCGACAATGATCTGTCCTACGGCATTTATGCCCAGTCCGTTGGTGGCGGTGGCGGGAATGCCGGTGATGCGGGCGCTTATTCGCTCGGCTACACCAAGCAGACCAAGCTGACGGACAAGAAAGACACCGAGAACAAGGGCTATTCACTCAGCTTCACTCTGGGCGGCTCCGGTGGCGCCGCAGGTGATGGCAGCACGGTAACGGTTAGCAACTCCAGCGCAATCGAAACCCACGGCAAGGGCTCCTACGCGATCTTCGCCCAATCCGTTGGCGGCGGCGGCGGTAATGGCGGCAATGGCGAACCGGACGTTCTGAACGGCTGGATGGCCGACCTTTACGACCTCAAAGAGCAGTATGAAGACGCCAAGGAAGCCCTCGAGGCTTACGAGAAAATCACCAAAGCTGAATTCAGGGATCTGTTCCGTGAGAGCTTCTCTGTCGATATCGGCGGCAAGGAAGGTGCGCAAGGCAAGGGGGATACGGTCACCGTCACCAATGACGGCAGCCTCTACACCAAGGGCGCGGATTCCACGGCGATCGTCGCACAGTCGGTTGGCGGCGGTGGCGGTCATGGCGGTGATGCGACCGGTGGCCTGATCAACGAATGGGGTTGGCCGGGCAGCGGCAGCGGCGGCGGTGACGGCGGTGATGTAAATGTGACCAACACGGGCACCATCACCACTGAAGGCGATCGCGCCATGGGCATCTTTGCCCAGTCGGTTGGCGGTGGTGGCGGCGCAAGCGGCGACGTCGAGACCTCAATCTGGGGTGATCTCGAAACGCTCGCCGCAAATCTCGGCATCGTCGATATCGCTGTGTCGGATGAAGGCGAAGGTGGTGACGGCGGTGATGTCACCGTGGGCGTTGCCAAGGGTGCCAAGATCACCACGTCCGGTTACGGTGCCCATGGTATCCTGGCCCAGTCTGTTGGCGGTGGTGGCGGTGGTGCCATGACCTACAAATACGACGGAGACGCCCAGTCCTTCGTGGTGGACCAGGCGAAGCTGGGAAGCGGCAAGGCCAAGGGTGCCAGCGGCGTGGTCTCCGTGAAGGTTGATGGCAGCGTGTCTGTCTCCGGCGAAAATGCGGTTGCTGTCTTCGCCCAGAGTTCGGCGGGTGGTGATGGCGCAAGCTATTCCAAGGGCGTCGTGGTCGACGTCAGTGGCACGGTGACTGCGAGCGGCAAGAATGGCCGTGCGATCCTGGTGAACGTTGATGAAAGCGGCACCAAGTTCGATGCCAACGACACGAGCGGCGGCGTTGCCCAGATCACGATTGAAAAGGGAGCGAAGGTCGAGACGACCAACGCGGAGCCTGCTGAAGCGATCGCCTTTATTGGCGGCCGTCAGGTGATCAGTGGCAATGTCATCAAGCAGTCGAACATTCTGACCAACCATGGCGAGATCTTCTCGAAGACCTTCGCACTGGTGACGGATGGAGAAAGCGCTCTGCGGTTCAACAATGACGGCGTTTTCTATGGCCGGATGTCGTTCCAGAGCGATGGCAAGGCGCAGAACGCGGTCAACAACCTGAGTGGCGGCAAGATGAATCTTGGCGACTCCATGTTGGGCACGAACGCCAACACCACCTTCGTGAATGCGGGAACGCTGAAGCCGGGTTGGGCAAATGACATTCGTACAGTGACGGTCACCTCTGGTGGTTCCTTCACCCAGACCAGCACCGGTGTGATGAGCTTCGACACCGATCTGAGCCAGGCAGTCCAGTCCGGAAAGTTCATCCTCGACTTCGACAAGGGTGGTTCCATTGGCGGTATCCTGACCGCGAACTGGATCGGTTCCGACGTTGTGCAGAGCGGAGCCTCCGGCACTCTTGATGTGCTCGAACTCAAGGCAGGCAGCGGGAGTTCCTTCGATATCTCCAAGTTGGGCACGTCGACTGCCGGTGGTGCGGTTGCGTACTCCCTTGACAAGAGCACCGACGGCACAAAGGTCGGCCTCAACTACACCGTGGATTACACGGGTGCAGCGGCTGGCGGTGTGGCGGCAAGCCGCAACACGCAGGCCTTCGGCACTTACTTTGCCGGGGCAATTGCAGCCATCGAGGAGACCAAGTCCGATGCGGCTGCAACGGAGCTGAAGGCTCTTGGGCTTCAGGCCCTGAATGCACAGTCCTCGACGGAACTTGCCAAGCTCTATGAGCAGCATGTGCTCAATGAAGTGGGCAACGGCATCAGCCGCGCCCATGCGGCAGGCAGTGCGGTTCATGGTCTGCTACAGAGCTGTCCGGAGCTGGATCCGAAGGATCCGGGCGGTTTCTTCAAGCAGCAGGAATGCGTCTGGGCCCAGGCCATGGGTGGGGTCTCCCGCCAGAGCGGCACGGACACGCAGGCTGCCTATGATGAATCCGTCGTCGGCGTAGCAACTGCCGCCCAGTTTGAAATCCTGGATGATGTCTTCCTGGAAGCTGGCGGCCAGTACGAAGACGTTTCCATCAGCGGAGACAACTTCTCTCAGGATGGCTATCGCCTTGGTGCCGGTGCTGCCCTCAAGCGGGAACTGGGTGTCTTCACCTTCTCCGGCAGCGTGGCAGGCGGCTTCTACCAGTATGACAGTGTTCGCAGCTATGCGGCGTCCAGTGGTCTCCAGACTGCGAATGCCGACATCAACGGCCGGTTCCTGTCGGCAGAAGCTCGCGTTTACTCGGTCCTCGAGCAGGGCGGTGTCTACGTCAAGCCAAGTGCGGCTCTGTCCGTCACGCAGATGTGGCAGGATGCTTACCGGGAAACCGGTACGGGCGGCATGAACTGGGAAGTCGATGCCCTTTCCGAGACTTCGGTTGTCTTCCGTCCGTCGCTGGAAATTGGTAAGGCTTTCAACTGGGGGTCGTCTGCGGCCGTTGCCTATCTCCGTGGTGGAATTGGGGCGCGTCTGACCGATCCTGACGTCAAGATGACGAGCCGTCTGTCGGGAGCTGCTGCGGGCCTGAGTGATCTTGGTGTGCTGGTTGAGAATGACGCCTTCGAGGTCAATCTCGCAGCAGGCCTCAATGCCGAGATCAACGACCGGATCACCTTCTCCCTGCAAGGCCAGTCCACTCTGGCTCCGACATCTTCTGCGATTGGCGGATTTGCACGGGTCAATCTCCGGTTCTGATTCCAAACGAACCGCACAAATTTGCCGCCGCGCCGGTCCACGCCCATCAGGGCTGGGCTGGCGCGGCATTTATTTTTGAATGGGAGAATCTTGCGATGAAAACATCCAGACTTCTAATCGGCGCCGTGGTTTTTGCGGCCTTGAGCTCAAGTGTCTCCTTCGCGGCGAAAGCTCAGGAGAGTGCAGACCTCGTCTATTCCGGCGGTACGATCCTGACCATGGAAGACGATCAGCCCAAGGTGGAAGCGGTTGCCGTCAAGGACGGCAAGATCCTTGCTGCCGGCACTGCCGCGGACCTGGAGAAGCTCAAGGGCGCGAACACCAAGGCGATCGACCTGGGCGGAAAGACCATGATTCCCGGTTTTTTCGATGCGCATGGTCACGTCTTCATGGTTGGCTTTCAGGCAAAGTCAGCAAATCTGCTGCCGGCGCCCGACGGAACCGTCAATGACATTGCCGCGCTCCAGTCCGTGATGAAGGAGTGGTACGGCAAGAACAGTGCGCAGGTGAAGGCGACCAAGCTCTTCCCCGGCTTCGGTTATGACGACAGCCAGCTCAAGGAACAGCGTCATCCGACGAAGGAAGATCTGGACGCGATCTCCACGGATGAGCCCATCTACGTCATCCATCAATCCGGTCATCTGGGCGTCGCCAACTCCAAGGCACTGGAAATCATCGGCTATACGGCCGAGACCAAGGAATTGCCGGGCGGCGTGATCCGCAGGGACGACAAGGGCAATCCGACCGGGGTCCTGGAAGAATCGGCGCACTTCAACGCGCTTGTGAAGCTGACCAGCGATCTGAGCGCCGAAAATGCCGAGACGATGTTCCTGGCGGGTCTCGATCTGGTCAAGAGCTACGGCTACACGACCGCTCAGGAAGGCCGGGCAATGCCGAAGCAGTTCGCGGCCATGCAGGCGACTGCCAAGAAAAATAAACTGCCGATCGATGTGGTCGTCTATCCGGACGTTCTGATCGACCGGGACATGATCAAGAATACGGTTTCCGGCAGCTATGAAAACCGTATGCGCGTTGCGGGTGCGAAGCTGACGATCGACGGATCGCCGCAGGGTTTTACCGCCTGGCGTGACCGGCCCTATTACAATCCGCCGGAACATTTCCGGTCTGATTATGCGGGCTTTTCTGCCGCAACTTCCGATCAGGTCTTTGATGCGGTTGACTGGGCCTTCAGCAACAACATTCAGATACTGACCCATTCCAACGGGGAAGCGGCGAGCGATCTTCTGTTGGCGGCCATCAAAACGGCGGAACAGAAATACGGCATGGCCGACCGCCGTCCGGTCCTGATCCATGGCCAGTTCCTTCGCGAAGATCAGGTCGATGCCGCAGCCCAGCTTCATGTCTTCCCGTCCCTGTTCCCGATGCACACCTTCTATTGGGGGGACTGGCACCGCGATCATACGGTCGGGCCGGAACTGGCAGACAACATTTCGCCGACCGGCTGGTTCCGCAAGCGCGGGCTGATGTTCTCGTCTCACCACGATGCGCCGGTGGCTCTGCCGGACTCCATGCGGATCCTCTCGGCAACAGTCACACGCCGCAGCCGGTCTGGTGACATCATCGGTCCGGACCAGCGCGTGGATGCAATGACCGCGCTAAAGGCCATGACCATCTGGCCCGCCTATCAGCACTTCGAAGAAGCGCAGAAAGGGTCGATCAAACCCGGCAAGCTTGCAGATCTCGTGATCCTGTCCGAGGACCCGACAGCCATTGATCCTGAGACCCTTCATGATGTGAAGGTTCTGGAGACGATCAAGGAAGGCGTCACGGTCTATACGGCGGACGCCAAGTAAGTCTTCTGCCCGACATTCAGAATGCCCGCGCCCTCTTCTTGAGAGTGTGCGGGCATTTGCATTTGGGAGATGGTTTCACCGCCAGTCTTCCCCCAGCTTTCCCTTGGGAATTTCGCTGGTCTGGCGTTCCCTGCTTGCAAGCCGACTTGAGATTCTGGACAAGTTAACTGAGGTTTCTGGCACAAAAGGTTGGTTGCATGACAATTTCGGCGACGTCCTACCCGGTTCTGCGTCAGATTTCCGTTCGCGCAGCCGTCGATATGCTCCTGCAGGAAGGGCCAACCTCCCGGGCGACCCTGGCGAAGAAGACGGGCCTTTCCAAGCAGACTATGTCCGAGGTGATCCGGATTCTGGAAGAAGACGGATGGGTGCAGATCAAGGGTGTTGAGACCGGGCGTGTGGGGCGCAGCGCGGTCACCTATGAATTCAATGGTGAACGTGGTTTTGCGGCCGGAATTGAGATCGGCAGCGGCCTTATCCGTGTCGCGCTCGTCGATGTGACCGGCAGGGTCCGGGTCGAGCGCGAACAGGCGGTCAATGGCGATGGTGCTGCGCTCGTGGCAAAGGCCGGTGCGATGGTGACCGGCCTCCTCGGTGAGGAGGGGATCCCCGGAGATCGTTTGCTGCTTGCGACTGTGGCGATGCCTGGTGCGGTTGAACCGTCAACAGGCCGATTGCGGCTTGCGCCGGATATGGACCCTTCCGAAAGCCTTGATGTCGCCGGGTCTCTTCAGGCAGTTCTGGGGTGTGAAGTTTCCGTCGAGAATGACATCAATGCTGCGATGCTGGGGGAAGCCTGGCGAGGATGCGCTGCCGGTGTCGAGACCTCGGCATTCCTGTCGCTGGGCGAGGGCGTCGGACTGGGTCTGATGGCTGGCGGTGTGCTGATCCGCGGTGCGCGCGGCGCGGCAGGCGAACTCGCATATCTGCCTTTTGGCGGCAACCCGGACGCTCCTGAAGGTCTGGAGCGCGGCGCGCTGGAATGTGTCCTGGGATCGCGCGGCATCATTGAACGTTATGACAGGCTCACCGGAGGGGCGAGCGGTTTTCAGGCGGCAGACATTCTGCAACGGGCCCACCAGGCAGATGAGGCAGCCGCAGAGGTCTTGCGTGAGACCGCCCGTCTTGCGGCTCTGGCGCTGGTCTCCATCGATGCAATGTTTGACCCGGAACAGATCGTGCTGGGTGGAACGTCCGGTCTGGTGCTGGGCCTTCTGGAAGAAGTGCAGGCCATCTTGCCAAGCTTCACCCGCCGGGCGATCCGGCTTGAGCGCAGTCAGCTTGAACTGCGGGCACCGCTCGTCGGCGCCGTGGCCATTGCCCTGAACCTCATGCACAATCGCCTGTTTTCCCCGCAGGACATTCCAAGTCAGCTTCGCCTGCCGCCTGTGCAAGCAACGTAATTCCCTTCAAGCCGGCAGGCTTCTCGGGGCATGACGGGGACTTGCGAGAGAGGAGTGGGTTTCTAAGGGTGCTGCTGCGCAAACAGCGCGGCGCCGATGACCCCGGCGTCTGATCCGAAACGGCTGGGTTGCAGTGGGCAGGGAAAGGGCAGAAGGCTGTCCGCCTGCCGGGCAAGTGCTTGCCGGAACCTGTCCTGGCTGCCAATGCCGCCGCCAATCACGATGGCTTGCGGGTCGAGAAGGCTCTGGATCGCCGCAACGCCAACGGAAGCTTCGCGGGCAATCTGCTCGATGGCCTTGGCGGCATGCTTGTCGCCGGCGTCCGCCCTCTGAAAGAGATCCGCGACCGTTTCCCCGTCCTCGCAATATCGGGCACGGATGCCAGGCGTCCCGACGATGTCCTCGAAGAGGCCATTTTGTGAGGCGCCGGCTTTCTCATGAGGGGTTGCGCCGGTGGGCAGATAAGCGATTTCTCCCCCCCGCCCAAAGGCGCCGCGGATCAAGGTCTTGCCGATGACAAGTCCCATGCCGACACCGGTTCCGAAGGACAGGAAGACAACCGGCTGTCCGTTTTCTGCCGCCAGAGCGAAAGCTTCTCCATAGGCGGCCAGATTGACGTCATTCTCGACAAGAATGCGGGTACCCGGCAGCCGTTTCGCAAGAAGAGCCGCGAGAGGCACATCTTCCGGCAGGCAGAGGTTGGGCGAAAGCGAAGCCAGCCCGGTTTGCGGCGAGACGGCTGCGGGAATCCCGATTGCAAGCGTGCAAATGTCTGTCAGAGTCGCGCTTGCCTGCGTGGCAAGATCGTCAGTGATCCGGACCAGTTGCTCCAGAACCGGCGCATCCGGGCCATGGGCTGTCGGCTCGTTGATCCTTGCGAGGATCTGGCCCCGGGCATCTGCAATCAGGGCCAGGATCTTGGTTCCACCCAGATCGATGCCGATGAAAAGGCCGGGATCTTGGGCCCTTTCACTAGCGGCGGATGATGCTGGATCAATCGGCAAATGGCTGTCGTCGGGCATGATCACGGCTTGTAGATAATTAGTTCGTTAAACTGACTAATTGACTTGGCAGCTAAATCTTGCTCTGTCAATAACACCAAACGGCGGGCGGTCTGCCCGAACCGGCCTTGTCCTGACATCTTCAATACTTCGACTGCGAAGGGAGCGTCGCAATGCGTGATCGTGAAATTGTGTTTTCCTGCCGGGAAGGTGATTGCACCTCCGAACTGCAGGCTGAGATGAATTCTGCCGCCGAAACCGGTTCTACTCTGGTGCTTGGCGCAGGCGTTCACCATTGCGGCGCTTTGCGTCTTCCGTCCGGCACGCACCTGCACTTTGCGGATGGGGCAATCCTGCGTCTGGCCGACAGCTATGATGCATTTGCAAGCAACAAGGTGGATGTGATCGCCGAAAGTTCGGATCGTGCAGCGCTCCTGGCCCAGAACGCCTCCAATATCCGCATCAGCGGCAAGGGCGTGATCGAAGGGCAGGGCGCAGCCTTCATCACCGGCTATCTGGCCGAAATGGGAACCCATATTCCCGCAGCGCTGCGACCGCGTGTTCTGGTGTTTGAAAACTGCTCGAACATCACCCTCGAGGATTTTTCCGTTCATCGCTCCCCCATGTGGACCATCCACCTGATTGGGACGGATGGGGTGACCATCCAGCGGATCCATGTCGACAATGACCGGGAAATGCCGAACACCGATGGTGTGGTCATCGATGCCTGCACCAATGTCGTGATTACCGCCTGCAACATAGCGACAGCGGATGATGGCGTGGTTTTGAAGACCAGTGCCCGGAGCGATGGCGAGCCGGCCGGCATTTGCCGCTCGATCACTGTGTCCGGCTGTATCGTTGAAAGCCGCAGTTGCGCCCTTAAGCTCGGGACCGAGAGTTTCGGCAATTTCGAGAACATCCAGTTCGTCGATTGCAAGATCGTCCGCTCGAACCGGGCGCTGGGCATTTTCTCCCGAGACGGCGGGGCGGTGCGCAATGTGCTGTTCCAGCGCATCGATATCGATTGCGCGGAAACCCCGGAAGGCTTCTGGGGTTCTGGTGAGGCCATCACGGTCAATTGCGTCGACCGCCGCAAGTCCAAGCCGGCCGGAACGGTCGAAAATGTTCTGTTCGAGGATATCACCGGACGGATGGAAGGCGCGATCAATCTGGTTGCCGATGCGCCAGCCGGCATCCGCAATGTGTCCTTGCGCCGGGTGTCGGTGCTGCAGGAGACGAGCAGCTACAATGGTCTGCGCTATGATGTCCGTCCCACCCGTTTCGACCTTGAGCCTTCGCCGGATGCAGCGGGCCGGGCGAATGCCTGGGTCAAGGATGCGGAGGGCAAGGTGATTGGCCTCGTGCCTTATCCCGGTGGCATGCCGGGTGTCTTTGCCAGCAACGTTGAAAACCTTCAGGTCGAAGCGGTGTCGGTCAGCCGTCCGGCACCCTTGCCGCAAGGGTGGAATGCGCAGGAGATCGTTGTGTTGACCGGAGAGCCCAATCGCTGGACTTGATCTTATCTGGCGAATGAAAAAATTTTAGTCACAGCTATCCATGGCCAAAACGCGCAGTTTTCAAAAATCTGTTGTGTTTTGGCCATTCTTGTTCTGTTATCAGGCGCATTCGCTCTGTTGAGGAATAGAGTGATGAAATAATTTTTACTGGCATCAAGGGAATGCGGGCAAACCTCCGGTTTGGCTGCTGGTGGATATGCCGGTGTCCGGGAGGGAGTTGGGACAATAGCAGGCAATCGGAAAGTTG
The DNA here is from genome assembly GCF_900142725.1 of Roseibium suaedae. Classification (GTDB taxonomy): domain Bacteria; phylum Pseudomonadota; class Alphaproteobacteria; order Rhizobiales; family Stappiaceae; genus Roseibium; species Roseibium suaedae. The sequence goes on from NZ_FRBW01000001.1 coordinate 495,670, forward strand.
GTATCAAGGACGTTGCGCGCGTGGCGCAGGTTGCCAACTCAACTGTCTCGCACGTTCTGAACGGAACGGCGTCGATTTCTCCCGAAGTGCGGGCCCGGGTGCTGGATGCGGCAACGGAGCTCGGCTATCTCGCGGAACGAAAGGTCAAGGCGACCATTTCGGCTCTTCGCACGGTTCTCCTGGCTGTGAATGATGATGCTCTGCCCGAGAACGAGACCAACCTCTTTTCCTGGACCGTGCTCAATGCCTTGAGCCGGGACTGCGAGCGCAGAGGTGTGCGGCTTGCGCCTTTTGCTGCGGCCGGCAATCTCAGTGCGGAGCAGGTTCTGGCGGCCGCAAGTGAGGTGAGTGCGGACGGTGTGATCATCGTCAATGACGACAATCGGGACCTTCTGAACGGCATTCGTGCTGGCGGCATTCCCGCCGTCCTGATCAACGGTGAAGATCAGGGCATGCAGGTTGACAGCGTGACCCCCGGGAACCGGTTCGCGGCGCAGCTCGCCACAAGCTGGCTGATCTCGCATGGCCACCGCAAGATCCTTCATATCACCTGGGCTGGGCGAACCACCATTCACCGGCGTCTCGACGGATTTCAGGACGCGTTCCGTGCCAGCGGTTTGCCGCTGTCCGATGCGCCCGTGCTGCGGGTCGGTGGTTACGAGCCGCGTTTCGGAGAAGAGGCTATCCGCCAGTGGCTGGCTGAACATGGCGGCATGGACGGGGTCACCGCTCTGTTCTGCGCATCGGACAACCTGGCCTTCGGCGCGATCCGGGGACTTGTCGCGGCTGGCCTGAAAGTGCCGGACGATGTGTCTGTCATGGGATTTGACGGTGTCGCACTTGGCGAACTGGTGATGCCGCCCCTGAGCACGGTGAAGGTGCCTTTGGAACAGATGGGCCCTGCGGCACTCAATCTTCTTGAGCAGCGCATTCTTTCTGCGGACAGCGACCGGGCGGCTCACCGGCTTGAGCTGGGCTGCAGCATCATCGAGCGGTCCAGCGTCGCAAACCTGCCTTAAGGCAATGGCGCGAGCGGCCTTGCATAGGTCGTCACCGCGCAATTAATTCAAAATCAAGGGAGAGGCCATCTTCCAGGTGGCCTGCAAAGAAAGACATGCAGCGCATCAAGAAGCTTGACCACCTCCTCGCACAATTGCGGGAGCGCATTTTCACGCGCGTTGACGGCGATGTTCCCTTGCGGTTCCGCAGGGCTTTGCCGGAGGAACGTGGCAAGGCCTTGGCCGAAACCCGGGACAAATGGGTCGAGGTGACTGAAGACCTGATCTGGGGCGAGCCGGAGGCTTATTTCTGGTTTGCGGGCATTGCAGAAGTGCCGCAGGAAGCCGAAGGCTGCCGGCTCTATCTGCGGGTCGAGGCGCAATTCGGCAATGTCATGGGCCGCTCCGATCCCCAGTGCCTGGTCCGCGTCAACGGCAAGGTCAGTCAAGGTGTCGATGGCAATCACCGCGAGCTGCTCCTGAGCGAAGAGGCGAAGGCCGGGGACAGGTTCGACATCGCCATTGAAGCCGGGACGATTGAAAGTCGGCGCCAGGCCGGGTTCTCTTGTCACCTGCAGATTCATGACCTTCTCGCCGAAACGGTCTTCTATGATCTGGCCGTGCCGCTGGATGTCGCCCGTCTCTTGCAAGAGGATGATCCGCGCCGGCACTTCCTGTTGAATGCGATTGATGACGCACTGAAGGTGGTCGATTTCCGTGCCGGGGATGCTGCGCGTTTTGCCGCATCGCTGGAACAGGCCCGTGCGGTTGCAGCTGTGATCTACGAGACGAAGGATTTTGCGGACAAGCCCGTTATCACCGTGACGGGCCATACACATATCGATGTTGCCTGGCTCTGGCGGATCCGCGAAACGCGCCAGAAGATGGCGCGCTCCATGGCGACGGCGCTGAGCCTGATGGATCAGTATCCCGACTACATCTTCATGTACAATCAGGGCCTGCTGCTCGACTACCTCAATGAAGACTATCCGGAGCTGTTCGACCGGTTGAAAGCCAAGCATGACGGTGGGCAATTCGAGATCGAAGGGGCGCTCTGGCTGGAGCCGGACGCCAATGTCACCAGCGGTGAATCCTTCATCCGCCACATCATGCATGGTGTTGCCTATCATGAGCAGACCTTTGGTGTGCGGCCGAAGATCATGTGGCTGCCGGACACATTCGGCTATGCGGCGGCGCTGCCGCAGCTGATGCGCCTGTCCGGTATCGAGGTGTTCGTTACCCACAAGATGAGCTGGAACGACACCAACCGCATGCCGAACGAAACCTTCTGGTGGCAGGGCATCGACGGAACGGAAGTACCGGCCTATTTCCTGACCTGTCAGCCTTACACTTCGACCAGCATCGGCACGACCTACTGCCCGAACCTCAAGGCGACCCATGTCATGGGGGCCTGGCGCCGGCATGGGCAGCAGGACCTCAACAAGGATCTCTGGCTGGTCTATGGCCATGGGGATGGCGGTGGCGGCCCGACCCGCGAGATGCTGGAGAATATCCGCCGCATGGAGCGCGGTATACCGGGGTGCCCTGCCGTGGTTCACGGGCCGATGGCCCCCTTCTTCAACGGTCTTGTCGGGCGCATGAATGCAGAGCCCGACCGGTTCCCGAAATGGGTGGGTGAGCTCTATCTCGAGTTCCACCGGGGCACGTTGACCTCTGTTGCCAAGAACAAGCGCAACAACCGCAAGGCCGAGCAGGCGCTGCGGGAGCTCGAGGCACTTGCCGTTCTGGCGCGTCAGAAGGGGCATGCCTATCCGGCGGAAGAACTGCACCGGCTGTGGCGGATCGTGATGCTGAACCAGTTCCACGACATTCTGCCGGGCTCGTCCATTGGCCAGGTCTTTGATGACAGTGACCGTGACTATGCGGACTTCTTCTGCGCTGCGGAAAACCTCAGGCGTGATCTGAACCTTGCAGCTCTTGGTGCCGGAGGGCAGGCCATCTTGAACGTGTTTGGCCGCCCGAGAAGCGGTCTCGTGACGCTCGCCGGGCAAACACCCAAGGTGCTGAAGACGGGAGACATGTCCGCGACCACCCAGACGGTGCACCGGGCTGATGGTTCAGTCGAGCAGGCAGCTCCAGTCGCCGGGCTCGCGCCCCTCAGCCTGACGCCGGTCATGGTGAGCGAAGGGCCCGACATCCCAGGCAGTTCCGAGCTGATTGTTTCCGAGACCCGTCTGGAAAACGCAGTGCTTGCGGTTCGTTTTGATGACAAGGGGCGCATCCTGTCCCTCTTTGACAAGCGCAAGGACCGGGAGGTCCTGATGCGTGGGCGTGTTGGAAACCGTCTTCAGGCCTATCGGGACATGCCTGCGCAATTTGATGCCTGGGATATCGACGACAGTTTCGAAGATCAGGTTTGGGAAATTGATGATCTTGTGTCTGCTGAGGTCGTGGAGCAAGGGCCGTACCGGGCAGCGATCCGCTTTGAGTGGCGTTATGAAAGCTCGCGCATCGTGCAGGTCGTGTCCTTGGAAGATGGCTGTGCCGAGGTCGAGATCGATAGTTTCATTGACTGGCGTGAGCACAATACCCTGATCAAGGCAGCCTTCCCGGTCGATGTGATGACGGACAAGTCGACGGCCGAGATCCAGTTTGGTCATGTCAGCCGCCCGACCCACCGCAACACGTCCTGGGATCAGGCGCGGTTCGAGACGGCCATGCACCGCTGGGTGGATGTGTCCGAACCGGGCTTCGGCCTCGCGCTGCTGAACGACTGCAAATACGGTTATGACGTGAAGGGAACGGAGCTGCGCCTGACCATCCTGCGCTCGCCAACCTATCCCTGGCCGGAAGCTGATCAGGGCGAGCACCACTTCCGCTATGCCCTTGCCGTACATCACGGGCTTTTCGAGGGCGAGGGCATTCCCGCCAAGGCGGAAGCGTTCAATCATCCCTTGCGGCTTGAAGATGCAGGGGAAGCTGACACATCGCTTCTGCTGGACTCTCCAGACGCTCTCATAGCCTTGGAAGGCGGTAGCGTCACGGTCGAGAGCGTCAAGCAATCCGAAGACGGTTCGGGGGTCGTGATCCGGCTATGGGAAACCCACGGTCAGGAAACGGCGACAGAGCTGCTGCTGCCGGAAGGTGTCAAATCCCTGGCCGAGGTGGATATCCTGGAGAGGGAGCCGGTGCGTCTTGAGGCCGCAGCCGGAAAGCTTCCGCTCTCCTTCCGGCCGTTCCAGATCAGAAGCATCCGGATCGAGATTTGAGCCGGTGGTCCGGGGGCGGTTGTCCCCGGCCGGCCCAATCGCGGAAGGCATGCCCGTTGCTGCAAGGCAGCGACGGGCAAGGCCTTTGATTGTCAGTCACCTGCCGTTGCGAGAGCCTTTGTGATGGCGTGGCACTGAGTGCATTGCCGCATAAATTTCATGAAAAAATTTGCTTCGTAGATTCGCGTAGGCGATGGTTATGAAAAAATTTTCTAGTTGATTTACGGATTTAGTTCGAGCAATTGTCTAATTAATCTCTGACGAGAGAGCGGATTGTGAAAATATTTTTATAACCTGTTTTCATTGTCTGCCGGAGAGTTGTGAAAAACATTTCGCAACTTTTCTGAGAAGGGGGAATGCCGGCGCTTCTGGTCATGAAGCGGGGAGAGCCGGAAAATGGAGGAGTAGTAGCGAAATGAAAGCAACCAATTTTCTCGCAGCGCTTGCGGTAGGCCTGCTGGCGTCCACGTCGGCTTTCGCCTTCCAGGAATCGCCGATGCTGACGGAAATGGTCAAGAAGGGCGAATTGCCGTCCGTCGATGAGCGCCTGCCCGAGCATCCGACCGTGGTCAACGCTGTTGAAGTCGGCCAGTTCGGCGGAACCTGGCATCGCGCCTACAAGGGGCCGGGTGACCGTTGGGGTCCGACCAAGCTCATGGAAGAGCGCGTGCTCAAGTGGTCGCAGGATGAGGAAGGCCAGCTCGGTCTGACCAAGGGCTACATCTCCGACTACAAAGTCAGCGAAGACTCCCGCGAATACACTTTCACCCTGCTGAAGGGCCTGAAGTGGTCCGATGGCGTGCCGGTCACCACCGAAGACGTCAAGTTCTGGTATGACGACGTTTTCCTCAACACCGATATTCTCTCGGCCATCGACCAGACCCTTGCACCTGGCGGCAAGCCGATGAAGCTGGAAATCATCGACGAGCAGACCTTCAAGGTCAGTTTCGATGAGCCTTATGTCTATTTCCTGGATATCCTGGCCAAGGACTCCACAGGCAACCCGAGCCTGGACCGTCCGAGCTTCCTGTTCCCGAAGCACTACCTGAAGCAGTTCAACAACCACTACGCTTCCGAAGAAGAGCTTGCGGCCGCTGCCAAGAAGTTCGGCGTCGAGAAGTGGTCCGACATGTGGGGCTCCAAGGGCCCGGCTACGGCCTGGTGGCAGAACCCGGATCTTCCGGTCATCACTGCCTGGAAGATTGAAAAGCCGGCTCCGGGCGATGTCGTGACCATGGTCCGCAACCCCTATTACTGGGCCGTGGACCAGGCTGGCAATCAGCTGCCGTACATTGACCGCATCGCTCACAAGCTGTTCGACAACCAGGAAGCTTTCAACCTGATGATCGTGCAGGGGCAGATCGACATGCAGATGCGCTATGTCGAGCCGCAGGACTTCACCTTCTACAAGGAAAACGAAGCCAAGGGTGACTACAAGGTCCGCCGCTGGACCCAGGCCCAGACCTGGTCCCTGGTTCCGAACCTGACCGTCAAGGACGAAGGTCTGCGCGAGCTCTTTGCCCAGGCTGACTTCCGTGAAGCGCTGAGCATCTCCATCGACCGTGAAACCGTCAATGAACTGGTGTTCTCCGGTCTGGCAGAAGCCCGCTCGGCTTCTCCGGTTAGCGGCTCTCCGAACTTCGATGCGGATCTGGAAACCCATTGGGCAGAATATGATCCGGACAAGGCCAATGAGCTGCTCGATGGCCTCGGCCTCGACAAGCGCGATGGGGACGGTTTCCGTCTGCGTCCGGATGGCAAGCGCCTGTCGATCGTGGTTGAAATGCAGCACGAGAATGGTCCGAAGACCATGGAAGTCGTGGCTGACAACTACCGGGATGTCGGGATCGAACTGCTGCCGCGCTTGATCGACCGCACACAGTGGGACGCAAGCCGCGACAACAACGACTTCCAGATGCAGTGGTTCCCGTTCGACCGTCTTTCGGTCGTTGCAGCCGATCCGCGCATCATGATGGGCAACGACACCTATGGTCACCAGTATTACATCTGGTACTCGACCAACGGTGCTTCGGGCATGGAGCCGCCGGCTGACCATCCGATCCGCAAGATCTTTGCCGATTGGGACAAGGCAGCCAGCGCGGGCAACCGCGCAGATGCGGATGCCGCCCTCAACGATCTGATCAAGACCTTCGTGACTGAAGGCTACGTGATCGGTGTCGTAGGCGAAGTGCCGGCCATCTCGGTTGTGAAGAATGACTTCATGAACTTCCGTGACGGCCTCATCGAAGACGACATCACGCGTGGCATCGGCATCGGTGTCACCCAGCAGATGTGGATGAAGCAGTAACGGCTTCATCCTGAACCTCGTCCCTGAAAAAGCCGCCGCTCTCGACGCGTGAGGGCGGCGGCAAGGGGCATTCGTAACTTCTGATAGATCCTGGGTTTCGTAGATCGGCGGACGGGAAACCGTCCCGCAGGCGGGGAGCGTGTCTGCTTCCGAGCGAAACAGGGGGAGGAAAAATGCTAGGCTTTATTGTCCGGCGCACATTGTGGGCCATACCCACACTGGCCTTTGTGTCATTCATTTCATTCGTGATCATTCAGCTTCCACCGGGCGACTTCGTGACCGCCTATGTGGCGCAGCTGCGCAATGGCGGCGAATACGTCACCGAGATCGAAGAAGCGATGATGCGGGCTCAGTACGGTCTGAACGACCCGCTGCTGGTACAATATTGGCGCTGGATTTCCGCGATCATCTTCCACGGAGACTTTGGCCGTTCCCTCGAATGGAACGCCCCCGTGAGCGACCTGATCTGGGACCGCCTGGCTCTGACCCTGATCATTTCCACCCTCAGCATGGTGTTCACCTGGATCATCGCCATTCCGGTTGGTGTCTATTCGGCGACCCGGCAGTATTCCTTCTTCGACTATATCTTCACGATCTTCGGTTTTCTCGGCAAAGGCATTCCGGACTTCCTGCTGGCCCTGATCCTGATGTGGGTCGCCTTCATCTGGATGAACCTTGACGTTGGCGGGCTGATTTCGCCGCAGTTTGAGGGGAAGCCCTGGGACACTGCCAAGATCATCAACATGCTGTCGCATATCTGGATCCCGCTTGTGGTGCTCGCGACTGGCGGTGCCGCTGGCCTGATCCGCGTGATGCGCGCCAACATGCTGGATGAACTGCGCAAGCCCTATGTGGAAACCGCCTATGCCCAGGGGTTCTCCGAGCGCACGGTTGTCTGGCGCTATCCCGTCCGCGTTGCTCTGAACCCGTTCATCTCGACGGTTGGCTGGGCCTTGCCGGCCCTCTTTTCCGGCGACGTGATCACGGCCGTGGTGCTGAACCTGCCGACGACCGGTCCCCTGCTGCTGCAGGCGCTGAAGATGCAGGACATGTATCTGGCGGGCAGCTTCATCCTCATCCTGAGCGTGTTCACCGTTATCGGCACGCTTGTTTCCGACATCCTTCTGGCGTGGTCCGACCCGCGCATCCGTTATTCGTGAGGAGGCGACAATGACACTTGAAGCAACTGCCGCCCCTGTGGAACCGGAAACCGCCAGCCGCGAGGAAGATCTTTACACTGCGAAGCCCTGGACGCTGATCTGGTGGCGCTTCCGCAAGCACAAGCTTGCCGTTGCCTCTCTGATCTTCATGATCGTCCTCGGCATCATGGCAATCTTTGCGGACTTCATTTCGCCCTACACGCCCTTCAGCTTCAGCAAGCTCAACACCTTCGCGCCGCCGAGCGTGGTGCGTGTGATCCATGATGGCTCGCTGCACCGGCCGTTCATCTATGCGGTCAAGCGCAAGCGTGACCCTGAAACGGCCCGCGTCCTCTACGAGGAAGACAAGACCAAGGTTCTCCCGATCGAGTTCTTCGTGAAGGGGCAGGACTACAAGTTCCTGGGGCTGGTCCCGACCCAGATGCATCTCTTCGGCGTCAGCGACCGCAAGCAGCAGATCAACCTGCTTGGAACGGACTCCCTTGGCCGCGATCTCTTCACCCGGCTTCTCTATGGAGCTCGTGTGACCTTGTCCGCAGGTCTCATCGGTGTGGCGTTCTCCTTCGTTCTTGGTCTCGCGCTCGGATCGATCGCCGGCTACTACGGCGGCTGGTGGGACTCCGGCATCCAGCGCCTGATGGAATTCATCCGCTCGGTTCCCACGATCCCGCTCTGGATGGGTCTTGCGGCAGCCTTGCCGGTCGCCTGGGATCCGCTGTTCGTCTACGTCCTGATCACCATCATCCTGTCGCTCATCGGCTGGACCCATCTGGCCCGCGTGGTCCGTGGCCGCTTCCTGTCGCTGCGCACGGAGGATTATGTGCTCGCAAGCCGCCTGTGCGGCGCATCCGAGTACCGGATCGTGACCAAGCACATGCTTCCGGCCATGACCAGCTACATCATCGCGGCGATGACCCTTGCGGTGCCGGAGATGATCCTGGGTGAAACGGCCCTCAGCTTCCTGGGCCTTGGCCTTCGTCCTCCGGTCGTTTCCTGGGGCGTGCTTCTCCAGGACGCGCAGAACCTGCGTTCCATTTCATTGGCCCCCTGGCTTCTGAGCCCCGGCATTGCGGTCGTGCTCGTTGTCCTGGCCTTCAATTTTCTCGGCGATGGCCTGCGTGATGCAGCCGATCCCTACGGCCATTGACGGGGAGGAAAAATGACCAATACGACAACAAATCTGCCACCTGAACGTCTGCTCGAACTCAAGGACGTCAATGTCCAGTTCGAGCTGCGCGAAGGAACCGTGCGGGCCGTCAACGGCGTGTCCTACCATGTGAACCGCGGCGAAGTGCTCGGCATCGTTGGCGAGAGCGGGTCGGGCAAGTCCGTGACCGTCCGTTCGATCATGCGGCTGCTGCCGAAGAACACGTCGCGTGATGATGGCTCGATCCTGTTTCAGCCGAAGCCGGGTGAGGAAATCCGCATCGACGGACTGTCTTCGAAGTCGAAGAAAATCCGCGACCTGCGCGGCGATGCCATCGGCATGATCTTCCAGGAGCCGATGACGGCTCTGTCGCCGGTGCACACGATCGGCACCCAGATCATGCGGACCATCCTGCTGCACCGGAACTGCAGCAAGAAGGAAGCCCGCGAGCGGGCAATCGAGCTGCTGCGCAAGGTGCAGCTGCCCCGTCCCGAGCAGTTGGTCGATAACTATCCGCACCAGCTGTCCGGCGGCATGCGTCAGCGCGCGATGATCGCGCTGGCTCTGTCGTGTGATCCGGTTCTTCTGATCGCCGATGAGCCGACGACCGCGCTTGACGTGACGACGGAAGCCCAGATCCTGGATCTTCTGCGCGAGTTGCAGGCTGAAACGGGGATGTCGATCATCTTCATCACCCACAATTTCGGGGTGGTGGCGGATATCGCTGACCGGGTCGCGGTGATGTATCTCGGCCAGGTCGTCGAAACCGGCACCGTGGATGACATCTTCTACAATCCGCAGCATCCCTATACGCGGGCGCTGCTCCAGTCGGTTCCGCGTCTTGGCCAGAGCCCGGTGCACCGGCTGAAGACGATCCCGGGCATGGTTCCGGATCCCTTCAATGTGCCCAGGGGCTGCACTTTCAACCCGCGTTGCGAATTCGCTGTTCAAGGAACCTGCAACGTCGAAGTGCCCCCTCTTGTCCGATTCTCCGATGATCAGCAGGCCCGCTGCCACCTTGCCGGAAAGCTCCCGCAGGAGGTTGCGTGATGAGTGACATGACACCTGTTCCCGACGACGTTCTTCTCTCCGTCAATGGCCTGAAGAAGTATTTCCCGATCAACCACGGCTGGCTTCAGCGTCAGGTGGGTGAGGTCAAGGCTGTCGATGATGTCACCTTTGACATCAAGAAGGGTGAGACCTTCGGCCTTGTGGGCGAAAGCGGCTCCGGCAAGTCCACCGTCGCCCGTCTGATCCTGCGTGCCTATACGCTGACGGACGGTTCGATCCGGTTCCGCCGGGCGGACGACAGCATCACGGAGCTGGGCGGCCTGGACGAAAAGCAGCTGCGCCCAATCCGCAGCGAAATGCAGATGATCTTCCAGGATCCCTATTCCTCGCTGGATCCGCGCATGCGTCTTCTCGACCTCATCGGCGAGCCGCTGGTCATCCAGGGCAAGCTGACGAAGGACGAGATTCGCGATCGCGTGCAGGAGCTTCTGGGTCTGGTTGGCCTGCGTCCGGAATATGTGATGCGCTATCCGCACGCCTTCTCCGGCGGGCAGCGGCAGCGTATCGGTATTGCCCGCGCACTGGCTCTCAATCCCAGCTTTATTGCAGCCGATGAGGCGGTGTCCGCCCTTGACGTGTCGGTCGCCGCGCAGAACATCAACCTCCTGCAGGACCTGCAGGAGAAGTTCGGCCTGACCTATATGTTCATCACCCACGATCTGGGCATGGTGGAACATATCTCCGACCGGATCGGGGTCATGTATGTCGGCCGCATGGTGGAACTGGGCGACACTGCCGAGATCTTCCGCAAGCCGCTGCATCCCTACACGGAAGCGCTTCTGTCGGCTGTTCCCCAGCCGGATCCGCGCCGCCGCAAGGAAGGTAAGCGCATCATCCTGAAGGGCGAAATTGCCGACCCGGCCAACCCGCCTTCAGGCTGCGCCTTCAACCCGCGCTGCCCCTATGCGACGGACCTGTGCCGGACGACGATCCCGGCGCTTCGGGAAATCAGCGGCCGTCAGGTCCGCTGCCACCATGCCGAAGAGCTGGATCTGACCGGGGTGGGTGAATGACCAGCCCCACGCGTCTTTCAAGTCATCTGGAAGACTTGCGGGCAACTGCGCAGGCTGGATCCCATGCGGATCTGGCCCGCCTGCACATGCCGGTCATCATGCTGGACGAGGCCGAACCCTATCCGCCTCTGGCGATGGGCTACACGGTCTTTGAGGATGCGGGGCAGTCTCCCTCCTCAAAGTTCCAGGTCGTGCCTCAAGGCGGCGCCATGGGCGGCCCGGTTATCGAATATGCCATCTGGTACGACTGGGACATCCAGCACATGTACGATCTGGAACATGTCTGGGTCTATCTGGATGCCGGAGGTCAGCCTGTGCGGGTGGATGCGTCCCGTCATGGCAACCGGATAACGATGGAAGCCAGGGACGGGCGGTTCCAGTCTCGAGAAAACCGGGCCGTGGTCTATTCGGAAGCCGGCAAGCATGCCCATTGGGCGGACGGCGACGAGATGCGGCGCGAGGCCGGGGCCTATCTTCCGGCCATGTGCGGTGACCTTGCAGCCTTTGAAGGCGTGCATCTCGGTAACCAGTATTGCGAGAGCGGCAAGGTTACGCCGAAGGCAACCGATCACCGGCTGGCGAAGCTGCAGATGAAGGCGGATGCCTTCCGGCCGACCTATCGCTTTTATCCGGCAAATGACGAGCTGATCGCTCTTGTTCCTTGGCCCGCGCTGGATACGTGGATCCCGGACCGTGTGAAGCATCTGATGGAAGATCTGCGTCACCGGATGCCACAGATCAGGACCATCTTCATCGACGGAACTGAGGACGGTGGAGCAAGCCTGATCTCCGGTCCGGCACTGGTGCCCGGTGTCCGTGGAATGCTGCAAAGGCTGCGGGGCGCAGGCTACTGGATTGTGCTCCTGGGAGATGAGAGCGCGGCAAGTGCTGCCGGTCTCCTGAAGGCTGCGGGTCTTCAGGACTTCTTCGATGAGCATCGTCAGATCGGGGCCAGCCCATTTGCCTTTGAAGCTGCCGATCTCGGTGGCCACGCCGGCTCTTCCGCGCTGCTTCTTGGCGGAACGCAGGACACGGTCAAGTCTGCCAGGGCGCTTGGTCTCCACACCGCAGAACTGGTCTGGACGCGGAATGTGCCGTCTGTCCCGTCAGACGCGGCTCCCGAACACCGGTTCGAAACCCCTATCGATTTTCTGACCCTGCTGAAATCGCTCGAAGAGCAGATGGCAGGGACGGCCAGAACGCAAGTTGCAGTGAGGAGCGCATGAGCGCAGTTGCACACAAAACAGCCGAGCGGCAATTGTCCCGTTTCCCGGTCCTGCCGGGAGATACGGTGACGGCCTGGGCGCTTTCCGGCATTTCGGAGACCTTTTATCCGGGCGAAGTCGCGCTTGCCGAGGATCGGGTCAACTACCGCTTCATCAATGGCTTCGTGGATGTCGGCGATTTGCCCTGCCGCGTGGCGGTCTGGAAGGACATTGCCAAGCGCAAGGTGGACCTGGAGACCGATTGGGCGGTCGAAAGCATCAATCTGCCGGGCTTCAATCGGCGGCTGGAGTTCTCCGACTTCTGGCACCGTCCGACGCGCCTGAAGCGCTGGTGCAAGACCATTCTGGAACCGGCCAGGGACGGAGATGTCCGCTTCCGCGTTGCCACCTGTGGCGGCGTTCATATCTGGGTGGATGGCGTGCTCGCCGCCAGGTTCGAGCCCTATTCCCGCAACAAGGAGCAGCAGAGCGACATCACGCTGCCGCTCAAGGCATCCGGCAGCGAAGTCATCATGCTGTCCGAGGACATGGCCGAGCGCGATACCAACTGGTACGTGGAACTGACGCTGCTCGGCGATCAGGCGGTCACCTCCGCCATTCCGAGTGCGGCAGATTCAGAGGTCATCCGCGAGCTGATGGCACTTGCCCGCGACGTGCGCCCTGTTGGCGAGTTCTGCACGGGCAATCCGCTCGTCCTGACCTTTGATGAAGCACCGGTCTCTGCCGTCGAAATCTCCGCGCAGGTTCTGCCAAGCGTTCACCGCCGTGGAACGCCGCCGATCCTTTCCGCCAAGACTGTGCTGGAAGCCGGTCAGACAAGTGTCGAGATCCACGGGCTGGACGGGATGGCCGAGGCCTATCACCCGCTCAATCTTGTGTTCAGCGTTGGCGAAACCCGTGTCTTCCGTAAGATTGCCTTCGGCTTGCTCCGCGATGTCCAGCCGGCCAAGGGTGAGGCCTCGCTCGCGGGCCGCAAGCGGGCCGCCCTGCGTTACTCTGCCGATCATGGCGATCTGCGCATCGGCCGGGCACTGGCCATTCTTGCGTCTGGCGATGGTTGTACCCGGCTTTGCCGCGAACTGATCGAATATACGATGGAAGCGGTCGACGAACGCCGCGACTGTTCGGACTTCGTTCTTGTTCCGCTGCTCTGGATCTACGGTGAATACCGGGACCAGCTTCCTGCGGATCTCGCCGAAACGGTCAAGGCCTCGATCCTGAACTATCGGTACTGGGTGGACGAGCCGGGCAACGACACGATGTGGTTCTGGAGCGAGAACCACGTCCTCTGCTTCCATGTTTCCCAGTATCTGGCTGGTCTGATGCTGCCGGGTGAGCGGTTCGAGACTTCCGGCCGTCTGGGCAAGGAGCAGTTCGATCTTGCAACGGAGCGTCTGGCGAAGTGGTTCGATTCCGTCGAAAGCCATGGCTTTGCCGAATGGAACTCCGCAGCTTACTACCCGATTGACTTCATTGGTCTGCTTGCACTCCAGCATTGGGGTGAGGGCGAGATCGCAAGCCGGGCAGACAGGCTCCTGACGCGCCTGTTCAAGATGATCGCGCTTCACACGCTGGCAGGTGTTCCGGCCGGGTCCATGGGCCGTGCCTATGACAAGGAACTTCGCGCAGGCCCCTGCACCGAGCTTGCGCCGTTCGCAGCAGTGGCCTTCGGCCTCGGCTGGTTCAATCAGGGCGTTGCTGCCCTGCCCATGTTCTGTGCCGGCAATTATGAGCCGCCTGCGGACCTGACGGCACTTGCGTTGCCGGAAGCAGGGCAATCGGTCGAAGCGCATTATGTTCAGGGTTATGGCCATGCAGGCCGGCTTGCACTTTACAAGTCTGCCTCCGTCCAGCTCTCCGCTTCCATCGATGGGGAGCCGGGTTCCAAGGGGCACCAGCAGCATATTCTGGATGTCCGGTTTGCCGGTCATGCCTTCGCCCGGGCTTGGGTCAATCATCCCGGTGAAGATGATCCCTGGGGCCATCAGCGCCCGTCCTACTGGGCGGGTAACGGCACCATGCCCCGTGTTGGCCAGTTCGGCGATGCAGCCTTGATGCTGTTCGATATTCCTGAAACCCACCGGATCGACTTCACCCACGCCTATGCACCGTCGGATGCCTTTGAAGCCACAGAGCTTCATGGCAATTGGCTGCTGCTGCAGTCAGGCAGAGGCTACGCGGCCCTGACCCCTTGCAAGGCACTGGAGCCGGTCGAAAAGGGGCCGGGCCAGAACCGTGAATACCGGGCAGATGGCCGCAAGGCCGGTTGGGTTGTCCTCGTTGGCGATCTGCCGGATGGCGGCGGTCTCGAAACCGTTCGGAGCATGCTGGACGGCGTGAAGACGTCTTTCGACCCATCACAAATGACCCTCTCGCTGGAGCGGCCGGGCCGCCCCGTATTGACCCTGAATTACCTGGATGGGCTCACGGTTGGCGGAAAGCCGCATCCGTTCCCCCATCCTGACCTCGAACCATTGGTCTCGTTCGGTGCCGCTGCCGTTCTGGGATCCGACGCAACGGATAACTCTTGAAAGAACCTGCCATGAAGAGCATCGAAGATATCTCCCGACTGCTATCCAGCGTTTCCATCGGGCTTGCCCGCCTCAAAGGCATGAATGAAACGGCCCCGCTGGCCAGCGAAGGGTTCTCGCTCCAGTTCGATGAATGGGATTGGGAAGTCGGCGTCGGCATTTATGGCCTCCTGCGTCATGCGGAAACTTCGGGTGACCGTGAGTTGATCGCGTCGATCGCGGACTGGTACGACTGGCAGATCGGCCGTGGCTTGCCGCCTCGCCAGGTCAACTCGTCCTCGCCGATGCTGGCGCTGTCGATCCTGATCGATCACGTCAACCGCCCGGACTGGGAGGCGCTTGTTCAGGATTGGGCAGACTGGCTGGTGAACGATCTTGCCAAGACCGAGGACGGTGGCTTCCAGCACGTGGTCAAGGAGCGCATGAACGACGGTGAACTGTGGGACGACACCTTGTTCATGACCTGTCTGTTCCTCGCCCAGGCCGGCAAGCGCTTCGAGCGCAAGGACTGGATCGATGAAGCCGTCTATCAGTTCCTGGTCCACACCCGGTATCTGGCCGACCCGGTCACAGGTCTCTGGTACCATGGCTGGAACTTCAACGGCCGCCACAATTTCGCAAAGGCCTTCTGGGGCCGTGGCAATTCCTGGATCACGGTCGCCATCCCGGAGCTGTTCGGTCTGGTTGGGGATGCGATCGCACCGTCCGATGCACGCTTCCTGACCTGTGTCCTGCAGTCCCAGGTCCGTGCGCTCAGCGGCCTGCAGCATGACAACGGCATGTTCTCGACCCTGCTCGACGACAAGGACTCGCCGCTGGAAACCTCTGCGACTGCGGGCATTGCCTATGGCATTTTGCGCGGCATCGAAGAGGGGATCCTGCCGGAAAGCACGCGTGCTGTTGCCGACAAGGCCTATGACGCGGTTGTCGAGCGGATCGGTGAGGACGGCATCGTTCTGGAAGTGTCTGATGGCACGCCGATGGGTCACGACCTCGATTTTTACCGCAAGCTTCCGAATGTCCCGGCTCCCTACGGCCAGGCACTCGTGATCCTGCTCCTGGTCGAAACCCTCTCCGGGCTTCAGCCGAAGGACGAAGGCAAGCAGAAGAAGGTGGCAAACGCCTGAGGAAGTGGGGCTCCTCCTGCCCCGGTTCCTTGGGCGGGCCGAGCATCGTGCGATTGCGAAACCGCACAAGGATGCTCGGCTGTCCTGAACAAGGTCCACTGACCTCCCTTTGCAGCCGACTGGGTGCGTCCTGACGGGCGCACCCCTTTTTTGTCCGTCAGCCTGTGGTCAGGAAGCCGGGCGTTTCACTCAAGGGAGCCGCCTTGCGCAGCGCGGCTATATCCGGACCTGCGAGGGCCAGGCTGCCGGAAGCTGCAATCACCCGCTCCAGTTCTGCTGCAACGGTCAGAACGCCGAGGTCGTCATGTCTGTGGCCAACGATCTGCAGGCCGAAGGGCATGCCGTTTGCGTCCTTGCCACAGGGGATCGTGATCGACGGATGACCGGAGAGCGTTGACGCATAGGCCATGCCGAGCCAGTGATAATAGCTCTTGGTCGGTTTGCCATCGATCTCTGTCGGATAGAGTTCGTGCCAATCCCGCGGACTGATGGTAACGGCTGGCGCCAGGATGAAATCCGCCGTTTCAAAGAACCTTTGCCAGGCCTGCTGATAGGTGCTGTGCATGACGAGCACCTTGCCCACGTCTTCCGCGCTGTAACTGCGGCCTTCCAGAACGTTCTGGCGGACATTGTCCCCGACAAGATCCGGCTGTTCGTCCAGGTGTTTCGCGTGATGCCCGAGGAACATCACCGAGCGCAGGACCGAGAAGATCCTGTCCGCTCCCGTGCAGTCCGGATGGGTTTCTTCCACGCTGGCGAACAGGGGAGACAGTTCCTTGATCGCCATTGCGAAATGGCTGCGGACGATGCTTTCTGTCGGTGCATAGCCATAGTCATCGGTTACGGCGATGCGGAGCGAAGAGAGATCCCGGCGGGGCAGATTGGCAAAACCTTCCGGTGCCCAGGCGGTCTTACCGCCAACGACCGCAGTATAGGGATCCCGGTTGTCCGGCTGAGCCTGGATGGAGAGAAGCAGTCCTGCATCGGCGACCGAGCGTGCCATGGGGCCGCTTGTACCCAGCGGGAAGAGAGCTGTGGCCCTTGCGCCGCCGGGTACGACGCCAAAGCTTGGCCGGTAGCCGACCACGCCGCAGAACGAGGCAGGATTGCGCAGGGAGCCGCCGAGGTCGGAGCCAGTTGCCAGAGGCACCATGCCGCTCGCAAGAGCCGCTGCCGACCCGCCGGAGGAACCGGCGCTTGACCGGGTCAGGTCATGGGGATTGGCTGTAGCGCCATAGACGCGGTTGACCGTATTGGCACCGGCGCTCCATTCCGGATTGTTGGTCTTGCCCATCGGAATGCCGCCAGCGGCTCTCAGCGCGGTGACGGAGGCATCATCGGCTGCGGCGATATTGTCCTTGAAGATCAGGGAGCCGAAGGTGGTCGGCAATCCCTTTACGTCCACCATGTCCTTGATGCCGATGGGCAGACCGTGCAGGGCGCCTAGCGGCTTGCCGCTCATGACGTCGGCTTCGGCGGCCCGGCTTGCCTTGCGCAATCCCTCCAGATCGAGTGCAACCATGGCATTGACGGCCGGGTTGACCTCTTCGATGCGGCGAATGCAGGCCTCGGCCAGTTCGACGGGAGAAAGCGCCTTGCGGGCAATCAGGCTGCGGGCTTCGACAGCGCCGAGATCGGCAGGGTCGGTGGATTTCGAAATGCTCAAGATGGTCCCCTGGTTCTGGTGATTTTTCTCGAGAATAGGGGCTGGGCCAGAACTGGCAATGTCATTTCTGCGCCAATCCGTCCTGTCCAGGCCATGGTCCGGACAGGACGTCAGATTGACCGGAAGGGCGTCAGCTCTTCTTGTAGCTGGCAGCAGCGGTGCGCAGGGCACCGACAAAGGCCAGCACGTCGATGGCAACGCCAACGAAGTTCGCACCGGCTTCCTTACAGGCGGCGATATAGGCCGGATCAGTTGAGAGAACGCCAGCGGTTTTGCCCGCTGCCCGGATGCGGCGCAGGGCACCGGTCACGGCGTCCAGCACTTCCGGCGCGGAGGGATTGCCAAGGTGGCCCATGTCCGCCGCAAGGTCGGATGGACCGATGAAGACACCGTCGATCCCCTCAATGGCGAGGATATCATCCAGCGCGTCCAGCCCCGCCCGGGACTCGACCTGAAGGATCAGGCAGATTTCTGCATCTGCCGTGGTCAGATAGTCGGGCACGCTGTTATATTTGGAGGCACGGGCGAGAGCTGCGCCAACGCCGCGGAAGCCGTTTGGCGGATAGCGGGTTGCCTTGAGCGTGCGCTCGGCCTGCGCCTTGCTTTCGATCATCGGGATCAGCAGGCTTTGGGCGCCGATGTCCAGCGCCTGCTTGATCGTTGCCGGGTTGTCGTCCACCAGCCGCATGATCGGCAGGGATGGGCTGGCGAGCACGGCGGCCAGCTGGCCGGACAGGGAGCGGATGTCGTTGGGAGCATGTTCGCCGTCGATCAGCAGCCAGTCGAAGCCTGCCGTTGCCACCATTTCGGTGGCATAAGGGTCGGCCATGCTGACCCAGCAGCCATGGAGAACCTCTCCTGCGGCCAGACGATGCTTCAGTTCGTTGCGGGGGGCGGGCATGTCATGTCCTCATGCAAAATGAATGGAAACCTGGCCGAAGGGGCCGAAGTCTGCGTGAAAAGAGCTGCCGGAAGGGGCTTCCAGCGGACGGATGAAGGATCCGGACAGGACGATATCACCAGCGGAGAGCCCGGCGCCATAGTTTGCGAGCCGATGTGCCAGCCAGACGATGCCCTCAACCGGATCGTTCAGGACCCCTGCACCCAGACCGGTTTCCTCGACAATTCCGTCACGCTTGACGATGGCTCCGACCCAGCGCAGATCGAAGGCATCGACCGTGTGGGTTTCCTTGCCCAGGACAATTCCCGCATTGGCAGCATTGTCCGATACGGTGTCCTGGATGACACGTGCCTTGCCGGTTTCCGGATCGGCTCGCAGGATCCGCGTGTCGAGAATTTCAAGGCTCGGCTCCACATGGCTGGTCGCGGCTATCACATTTTCACGGCTGACATTGGGACCTTTCAGGTCGTGCTTCAGCACGAAGGCGATCTCCGCTTCGATACGCGGCTGAATGAAGCGGCCTGCAGGCACGGTGTCACCGCTCTGGAACAGCATGTCATCGAGCAGCACGCCGCTGTCCGGTGTGGTGATGTTAAGGGCCTGCTGCATGGCGCGGCTGGTGAGGCCAATCTTCCAGCCGATGACCTTTGCCCCTGCCTCCTTTTTCATCCGGATCAGTTCGTCCTGAACGGCATAAGCATTGTCCAGCGTCATGCCGGAATAAGCGAGGCTCAGGAGGCCGCATTGCTTGCCGGTCAGTTCTGCCTGATGGAGTGCCTGAGCTGCAGCTTTGATCTCTGCCGGGGTCATTCGTCCACCACTCCGTTCCGCAGGGTTCCGATGCCTTCCGCCGACACTTCGATCACATCGCCGGGCTTCAGCCAGACTGGCGGATCAAACCGGGCGCCGGCCCCGGTCGGCGTGCCCGTGACGATGATGTCGCCCGGCACAAGGGTGGTGAAGGTGGAGATATAGGCAATCTGCCGCGCGATCGGGAACAGCATGCGGCTGGTTCGGTCCTGCTGGCGCAAGTCACCATTCACCCGGGTCTCCAGACCGACATCGGCAAGCTGGGCCGGGGCGGTGAAGGGCACGAGCGAAGGGCCGATGGAGCCGGACCCGTCCCAGTTCTTGCCCTGGGTGACGTTGAATTTCGCATGGCGCACCCAGTCGCGGATCGTGCCTTCATTGCACAGGGTTAGACCGGCGATATGGCTCAGCGCGTCTTCTTCGGGAATGCGCCGTCCTCCGGTTCCGATCACGATGGCGATCTCGCCTTCATAGTCGAGCTGGGGGCTTTCCGGCGGGCGGGACAAGGGCACGCCATGACCGACGAAGGAACGGGGAAAGCGGATGAAGAGCGACATGTTGGGCGGGGCTTCCTGCCCGTCCTTGTACTCTGCATTGCGGTCCGGAAAATTCACGCCGACGCAGATGATCTTTTCCGGGTCCGGCACCGGGATCTCATAGGTGAAGCTGCCCTCCGGATGGGTGACGGCCTTACCTTGTCCTGCTTTGGCCAGCGTGCGCAATTCGCCCGCTTCGATCACATTGCGCAGGGTCTTCCACTGCGGAAACTCCGGGGAGAGGGCGATCATGCCGCCGTTTGCCACGAGACCGTAGAACTGCTCGCCATTCGAGCGGAAAGTCGCAAACATCAGGAAGCTCCTGCAAATTCTGAAATGACGGCTCCGGCGGTTTCGACATCCTCCCGGGTGGCGTCGAACTGGCCTGCCTGGAAGCGGACGGCAATGCGGCCGCCCGTGTGGGTCTGGGTCAGATAGATCCGGCCATCATCATTGATGGCATTGACGAAGGCGATATGGGCGTCGTCATCCCATCCCTTGCGGCGGAAGGTGAAAAGCGAGAGCACCGGTTCGGTGACGATCTCGAAGCGCCCATCCTCCCGCAGCCTTTCAGCCAGCGCGCAGGACCAGGCCACGTGATTGCGGATCCGTTGGCGCAGGCCTTCGAGACCATAGCTGCGGATCAGGAACCAGATCTTCAGGGCGCGGAACCGGCGCCCGAGCGGAACCGACCATTCGGAATAATTGATGATGCCGTCCGCGCCGTGGGTCTTCAGGAATTCCGGCCGGATCGCGAGGGTTCTGACCAGGCTGTCCGGATCCTTCAAAAACTGCAGGGAGCAGTCGAACTGAGCGCCCAGCCACTTGTGCGGATTGAACACGATGGAATCCGCGTCCTCCACTCCGTCCCAGAGCGTGCGGAACTCAGGGCAGATCATGGCGGAGCCTGCCCAGGCTGCATCCACATGGGAATAGAGACCATGGGCACGGGCAACCGCGAGAACCTTCTTCAGGTCATCACAGGCGCCTGTGCTGGTGCCGCCGGTGCAGGCGATCACTCCGGCAGGCACATGACCGGCGGCCTTGTCCGCCTCGATCGCGGCAGCGAGCGCTTCCGGATCCATGGAACGCAAGGGGCCTTTTGTCGGGATGCGCACCAGGTTGTCCGAGCCGATGCCGGAGATCCAGATGGCCCGGTCAATCGAGGTGTGCACCTCTCCGGAACAGTAGATCCGGAGCAGCTTTTGTCCGCTCAGTCCCGCCGTGTTGCCGGTCCAGTTCAGCGCCCTCTCGCGCATGACCAGAACGGCGGCGAGGGTCGCCGAGGAGGCGCTGTCCTGAATGACGCCCTGGAAACTGTCCGGCAGGCCCAGTGCCTGGCGCAGCCAGTCGGCCATCACCGTTTCGACTTCCGTTGCCGCAGGCGAAGTCTGCCAGAGCATGCATTGGGCAGCGAGCGTCGTGACCAGGAATTCAGCCAGCATGGATGGGGGCGCGGCATTGGCCGGGAAATAGGCGAAGAAACGCGGGTGCTGCCAATGGGTCATGCCGGGCATGACCAGCGTTTCGAAGTCCGAGAAGATGGCTTCCATATCCGTGCCGGATTCCGGCGGGGTAGCGGGAAGTGCCGCAGCAATCGAGCCGGGAGCGGTCTGCGCGCGCACGGGCTTGTCCCGCAAGCCGCCGTGATAGTTTGCCGCCCAGTCGGATATACGTGCGCCCCAGCGGGCAAACTCGCTCCAGTTCAAGCCATCCTCCATACATGCTTGAGGAGACCGGAGAGCCGGTCCCCTGTCAGGTGAGCTGCGGCTGAGAGATCAGCCGCGCCGAGAATGCCTCACGGGGCAATGATCGGGGAAGCGGCAAGATCGCTCTGCCGGGGTTCTGCTCCATGAAAGCGGGAACCGTGCTCGAACCAGCTGCGCGGGGCAGGGGCCCCCCAGAGCGTCTGGCGCTGCGGGTCCTTCAGGTCCCACCGGATAGCTTCCAGATCGGGATCGACCGTCTGGTAGTCCGAGCAATAGATCTCGATGCGATGCCCATCCGGATCGAGCACATAGAGGAAGAAGGCATTGGAGATGCCGTGACGGCCTGGGCCGCGCTCGATGTTGCCGACCCAGCCCGTTGTCGCCATCAGGTCCAGAAGGTCGATGATGTTCAGCGGCGTCGGCACCCAGAAGGCCGTGTGGTGCAGGCGGGGGCCGAGGCCGTTGGTGAAGGCAATGTCATGAACGCCGCCCTTGCGGTGGGTCCATGCGGCCCAGAGACGGCCGGTTTCCTCATCTTCGGTATATTCCGTCACCCGGAAGCCGAGCTCGTTGTAGAAGGCAACCGAAGCATCGACATCTGGCGAGAAGCAGTTGAAGTGGTCGATGCGCAGCGGCTTCACACCCTTGTAAAGCGCGTATTTCTGATGGATCGGCTCCAGCCGGTCCATCTTCGCGTAGAATTCCAGCGGCACGCCATGGGGATCGCGGGTTATGAAGGTGCGGCCCTGATAGGCGCGCTCGACCCAGTCGACCGGCAGACCCTTGTCTTTGAAAAAGGCCGCAGCCTTGTCGAGATGGTCCTCGTCGAACACCTTGAAGCCCAGATCCCGCGCTTCCGCCTTGCCGGATTTCTTCAGGATAATGCAATGGTGCCCGCGTTCCTCCATCGCGCGCAGCCAGATCGTGTCGGATGTCTCGTCCGTGACCTGAAGGCCAAGGGTGTCGACATAAAAGGCCCGGCTCCTGGCAAGATCCGTCACGGCCAGCTCCACATGGCTGAGCCGGACGATATTGAAGGCGGGGTAAAGATTGGGGGCGGGTATCGGCATAGGTTTTCCTCCCGGCGGATCTCTCCGCCCTTATGCTCCGAGCCGCTGGATCTTGTGCTGACCCAGCGCAAAGGCGATGTTCTTTTGTTCCATGTAAAACTCGAACGACCAGTCTCCCCCGTCGCGTCCGATGCCTGAGGCCTTCACGCCGCCAAACGGCGTTGGAAGGTGGCGGACGTTTTCCGAATTCACCCAGATCATCCCGGCTTCCAGTGCATTGGAGAAGCGCAGGGCCCGGGTCAGGTCATTGGTCCACAGATAGCCGGCAAGGCCGTATTGCACGTCATTGGCAATTGTCAGCGCATCGGCTTCATCCTTGAAACGGATGGAGGTCAGAACCGGGCCGAAGATTTCCTCCTGGGCGATGCGCATCGAAGTGTTCGCCCCGGTGAAAAGGGTCGGCTGAACGAACCAGCCTTCGTTGCCCTTGCGCCCGCCGCCGACGGCGATCCTGGCGCCATCCGTTTCGGCAATGGCGAAATAGGAGCAGACCTTGTCGAAATGGGTCTTGTGGATCAGCGGCCCGATTTCCGTTGCCGGGTCCAGCGGATGTCCCACCTTCAGGTTCTTCACCCGTTCGACCAGCTTGGCTTCGAACGCGTCGGCAATACTGTCCTGCACCAGCAGTCTGGACGAGGAGGTGCAGCGCTCGCCGTTGAGGGAGTAGATCATGAAAACGGCCGCATCGAGTGCCCGGTCAAGATCTGCATCCTCGAACACGACGACAGGGTTCTTTCCGCCAAGCTCGAAGTGCACGCGCTTCAACGTGTCCGCACCCTGCTTCATGATCATGGAGCCGGTCTTGCTTTCGCCGACAAAGGCGATGGCCTTGATGTCCGGATGTTCGGTCAAGGCCTTGCCGGCTTCTTCGCCAAAGCCGTTGACCAGGTTCCAGACGCCTGCGGGTAATCCGGCGTCATGGGCGATCTCTGCCAGGATCCGCGCCGTCAGCGGACTGAACTCTGCCGGCTTGTGGACGATGGTGCAGCCCGCGGCAAGCGCCGGCGCGATCTTCCAGGTCGACAGCATGAAAGGCGTGTTCCAGGGCGTGATGATACCGACCGGGCCAATTGGCACGCGGGTGGTCACGTTCATGTGCTGCGGTGCCGGCAGGGACTGGCCATCCCGAGCGGAGGGAGCCTTGTCTGCGAAGAAGCGGAAGTTTTCCGCTCCGCGAAGGGCGGCTTTCGACATGAAGCGGTAGGCCTGGCCGGTGTCCCAGCATTCGCAAAGGGCAATCTCTTCCGCCCGCTCCTCGATCAGGTCGGCGATCTTGTGCAGGATCGCCTTACGCTTGGCGCCGCTCATGGCAGCCCATTCCGGGAAGGCAGCCTTGGCAGCCTTTGCGGCGGCATCAATGTCGTCTGCGCCGCTGCGGCTGACCGTGGCAATCAGGCTTTCATCGACCGGCGAGCGGGTCTCGAAATGAGCGCCGGACCGGGCTGCACAGGTTTCGCCGTTGATCAGGTTCTGAAGTCCTTCCGGTCGGTAACGGCCGAGATGGGCTTCAAGCTTGGCAAGTTGGGTCGTGAGGTCCGTCACTGGGCGTCTCCCGGCAGGTAACTGCGGATGGAGCTGGCCTTGGGGCTGAGCTCCGGGTTGATGTCGCGCATTTCCATGGAGAGCATGAAGGAGGAGGTTTCCATCACCTCTGCGCAATAGGCTTCCATGGCTGCGAAAATGGTCTGGGTGGCCGCCTTTTTTGCCTCATCCGTCCGGCCTGCCCGCAGGCGGACCGAGAGATCCAGAAAGGCATGATCCGGGTTGCCGTCGGCCATCACCACATGGGTACAGGCCGTTGCCCGGATGCGGATGCCTGCCAGCGGGAACAGGCCCGTCTCCACGGCGGCATCTCGGATGGTGCGGCACAGTCCGGCGATATCCAGCCGGCTTTCCAGGTTCGGCGAATAGTCGATATGAAAGTGGGGCATGGCGTCTCCTCCTGACGCTTATATTAGTTGCTTTATCAAGTAATTTAGTTGTTGTGTCAACAATCGTTTTTGCCGCGGCTCTTGAGTTCCTGCCGGTTTACGCTCATAGGAAAGGAATGACGAACCGTAACAAACCGTTGGAAGCTGCGGCTTCCGGGCCTGTCTTGCGCAAGACCTCACGCTCCTTGCCGATTGCGCTCCTACGGGCGCGGGAAACCGTCATGGGGCCGATCCGGGTCATGCTGGCGGCCAGCAAGCTCAATGAGCAGAAGTGGCGCGTGCTCCGGGTACTGGAAGAGCATGGCGACATGGAGCAGACCGGCATCGCCGATGCCGCTTGCCTTCTCCTTTCAAGCCTGACCCGCATTCTCTACGCCATGGAAGCCGAGGGCATGATCACCCGGCAGACCGATCAGGCTGACCGGCGCAAGTCCATTGTCTCCATCACCGAGGCCGGGCGGGAGCTGATCCGCGCCCATGCGGGCGAGAGCAATGCGATCATGACCCGGCTGGAGACAGAGTTTGGCCGCGAGAAGCTGGATACGCTGCTTGATCTGCTGGAAGACCTGCGCAAGGTTCAGCTATAGGGTTTCGGCCTTTGTTTCAGCCGATCCTGACGCCTGCAATTTTGGTGGGTGAAAATCTGCCGAAGCCGATCTAGTCTGGATCAAGCGCCTGCGTCGCGGAAGCCGTTTCGAATGGCTCACTGCAGGTCAGTCCAGTCCTAGAGGTTCTTCATGTCTCATCTGCCCAACTCTCTCGAAGCGCGGGATGTCGCCTATCAGCTTCATGCCTATACGGATGCCCGCCGCCACGAGGAAACCGGTCCGCTCGTGATCGAAAAGGGCGAAGGGATCTATGTCGAGGACAACAGCGGCAAGCGCTATATCGAGGCCATGGCGGGCCTCTGGAGCGTCGCGGTGGGATTTGGCGAGAAGCGGCTGGTTGAGGCTGCAACGCGCCAGATGGAGAAGCTGCCCTTCTATCACACCTTCAGCCACAAGACCCACGGCCCCTCGGTGGAACTGGCGGAAAAGCTGGTGTCCATGGCGCCGGTTCCCATGTCCAAGGTCTACTTCACCAACTCAGGATCAGAGGCCAATGACACGGCCCTGAAACTGATCTGGTACCGGTCCAACGCGCTGGGCCAGCCGGAGCGCAAGAAGATCATTTCCCGCATGCGCGGCTATCACGGCGTGACTGTTGCCACCGCCAGCCTGACCGGCCTGCCGAACAACCACCGTTCCTTCGATCTGCCGCTGCCGCGCATCCTCCACACGACGAGCCCGCATTACCGGACCATGAAAAAGGACGGCGAGGACGAGGCCGCCTTTGCCAAGCGCTGTGCGCAGGATCTGGAAGATCTCATTCTTGCGGAAGGTCCTGAAACGATTGCCGCCTTCTTTGCGGAACCGGTCATGGGGGCCGGTGGGGTGATCGTGCCGCCGGAGGGCTATTGGGAAGCCGTGCAGCCGGTGCTGAAGAAATACGGCATCCTGTTCGTCGCCGATGAAGTAATCTGCGGCTTTGGCCGGACCGGCGAAATGTTCGGCACCACCACCTTCAACCTTGAGCCGGACATGATCACCCTGTCCAAGGCGATTTCCTCCTCCTATCTGCCTATTTCCGCGCTGATGGTGAATGAGGCCGTCTACGGCCCGGTTGCCGACGAAAGCCACAAAATCGGCGTCTGGGGGCATGGCTATACGGCCAGCGGACATCCGGTTGCGGCAGCTGTTGCGCTCGAAAACATCAAGATCATCGAGGAACGGGATCTGGTCGGCCATGTGAAGGCGATCAGCCCGCTGTTCCAGAAGCGCCTCAAGGATCTTGCGGCCAGCCCGCTGGTGATTGAAACCCGTGGCATCGGACTGATCGGCGCTGCAGAGCTGACCCATGGCGCGTTCCTCGACAAGCCGGGCGCACTTGGGGCGCTGGCCAATGGCGCGTTCCATGCCCGTGGGCTGATTTCGCGCAACATGGGGGATTCCATGGCCTTCTGTCCGCCGCTGATCATCAGCGAAGCCCAGATCAATGATCTGTTCGATCTGGCTGAGGCCGGTATCGAAGACGTCTCCAAGGGTCTTTGAAGGGAGCGCACATCATGTGGTCTGTGGTCGGAACCATCAGCGGAACCTCGGCGGACGGCATTGATCTGGCCGAGATCGTGACGGATGGCGTAGCCGTCGAGCGGTTCGGTCCGGGCGGAACCACGCCCTATCAGCCGGAGACACGCAGGGCAGTGCTTGAGGCAATCGCGGCAGGTCCCAGGGACCGCAGCGCCTGGCCGGCACTGGCGCGAGCGGTGACGGATGATCATGCTGTCGCGCTGGAGGCGTTTCTTGCCGCCAATGATCTGGCTCCGGATGCGGTGGTCTTTCACGGCCAGACCGTCTGGCATGACCCCTCCATCGGCGAGACCGTGCAGCTTGGGGAGCCGCAGCGTCTGGCGGACCGTCTCGGTCTGCCTGTGATCGGCGATGTGCGCAAGGCGGATATGGCCGAAGGCGGGCAGGGGGCGCCGCTCGTGCCTGTCTATCATCAGGCCCTTGCCCGCGACCTCGCCCAGCCCCTGTGCTTCCTCAACATCGGCGGCGTGTCCAACCTGACTTATCTCGACGGCGAAGATATTCTTGCCTTCGACATCGGTCCGGGTAACGCTCTGCTGGATGACTGGATCCGCCGACATGATGCAGGCGAGTTCGACGACGATGGGGCTTTTTCCGCAAAAGGCACTGTGCAGGCCGAGCGGCTGCATCAGGCCTTGTCGCATCCGTTCTTTGTCGCGCCCGGCCCGAAATCCCTTGATCGCAATGCCTTTTCCATGGCCGTGGCAGAAGGGCTGTCCCTCGAAGATGGCGCTGCCACTCTGGTTGCCCTGACTGCGGAAACCATTGGTCTGTCGGAAAAGCTTCTGCCCAAGATTCCGGCGCTCTGGATTGTCTGCGGTGGTGGCCGGCTCAACCCGACCCTGATGGCGGCCTTGGCCTCGGCGCTGGCGGGAGGGGTTCGTCCGAGTGAGGACTTTCACATCGATGGCAACGCGCTGGAAGCTCAGGCGATGGCCTTCCTGGGTGCCCGCTTCCAGGCGGGGCTGCCCACCTCTTTTCCCAGCACCACAGGAGCCGCGAGACCTGTCTGCGGCGGCAAACTTTTTTTGCCGCAGTCCCAGCGCCGGATCGCGTGACGAAGAAGCTGATTTGTCAGCGGAAATGGGATATGAGCTTTGGCCATGAATGGCTCCGAAATCTACCACCGTTTGATCGGCCTCATCGAGGACCGTGTCCTGAAGCCTGGCGACCGCTTGCGTGAGGCGGATCTTGCCGATGAATTCGGCGTGTCCAGAACGCCGATCCGGGAGGGTCTGAAGCGGCTTGAAGCGCAGGGGCTGGCCGTTCACGAGCCGAACCGGGGCATGGTGATCCCGACCCTTGATCATGGACAGATCAACGAGGTCTATTTCATGCGGGAGGTTCTGGAGGGGACTGCGGCTGGCCTTGCCGCCAAACATGCCTCAAAACCAGAAGTGGAGATCCTGCAGGATCTGGTCGAGGCCGACCGCAAGCGGATCACCGACGAGGACAGCCTGGTCAAATCCAACCGGGAATTCCATCGCCGCCTGTGCCTAGCCTCGCACAACCGCTATCTGGTCGATCAGATCGATCATCTGCGCTTGTCGCTGATCCTGATGGCCGGAACGACGCTGGATACGCCCGAGCGCCGCGAGATCGCCGTCGAGGAACATGCGGCCATTGTTTCGGCCATTGCCGCTGGAGACAGCGTGGCGGCCGATGCCGCTGCGCGGCGCCACATCGCCCACGCCCACAAGACCCGGCTGCAGCAGGTCTGACTGCCGTCAGGCCTAGCCGGCGAAATTCCGCATCAGGAAGAAATAGCTGATGTTCAGCAACCCGCCGATCACCAGAACGGCGAAGGTCAGGATCATGCCATAGGTGCGCATGGTCAGGGATTCCGGGTCGCGGCCAACGCCGAGCGCATGCAGGACGCGGCCTGTAACCAGCGCGATGCCAAGACCATGGGTCGCCCAGACCGGCACGATCTGCAATTCCGTGCAGAGCATCAGAAAAAGTGCCAGCGGCACATATTCCGCGAAGTTGCCATGGACGCGCTGCTGGCGGAGCAGCTGCTCATTGCCCTTGTCGCCGATGCTGATCCAGAACTTGCGTCTGAGCGCGATGACGCGCCCAGCCAGATAAACGTAGATCAGGGCAAGGATGCCTGCGTAAAGCGGGGTCACGATATACGGCATTATCCCTGCTGCTCCTCAGTATGTGAAAGCTTGATAGTCCGACCCGGAAGGGGCCTCTTTGTGCCGGATCATGGACCGGAAAATCTGCCGCGTCATCCTTTGCGGCTGCCTGCCGTCTGAGGCCACAGGGCTTCATAGACGGCGAGCGAGAAACCGATGTGCTCCCGCATCAGCGACTGTGCCTTGGGAATGTCCCGCGCAAGGGCCGCATTCATCAGTTCGGTGTGATGGGCGATCCCGAGGGTCTGTTCGAAGATCCGGCGGAGATCCGGGCCGTCCGTTTCTTCCAGCCGTTCGATCACGTCCTGACTGTGCAGCATGAAGAAGTGATGTCTGCGCTGCTGGTCTGCAGTCTGCTGGGCGAGGTGGCCGAGCCAGGGCGCATCCGCTCCCCGGGTCAGGGCGCGGTGAAAGGCATCGTGCCGTTCTTCCCAGACAAGGCTTTCCGGTGTTGGGGCGCCGGGTGTGTTGGGGGATACCTGCTCCAGCAAGTGATGGGCCGCAATCAGGGTTGCTTCCCATTCATCTCCCCCGCGGGTCATGGCGCGGGCCAGCAACGTTGTCTCGACAGCCTCGCGGGCAACCTGCAGGTCCCTCAGCCCTTCGAGCGACACGGTGGCAACCCGGTATCCCTTGTTGGCCTCAAAGCGCACAAGATGCTCGCTCTCAAGCCGGGGCAGAGCCTCCCTAAGCGGCGTCCAGCCAAAGCCAAAGCGGGCCTTGAGGCCTGAAATGGCGAGGGAGGAGCCGGGGGCAAGCTCGCACTCCAGAATGGCCTTGCGCAGGGTCGAGTAGGCGGAACTGGTCTGTGACATTCGATCGGCAGGCTTTCAATTATATCTAATGACCAAGATTATATATAATCCTTGTGGGATGGAATTTCCATTGCTAGTCTGGGCTGGAAAGTTGAGGCCTCAAGCAATCGACTGGCCTTTTGAGATCAGCCTGCCAGTTTCTGGCAGAAAGGAAACCCATTATCCAGGGAGTTTCATCCGTGGTTCACGCACTTGATGCCGCAGATGTCCTAGCGACGAAGCGCGAGGCTTTTGATCTGCCGGAAGGTGTTATCTATCTGGACGGCAATTCGCTCGGCGTCCTGCCGGCTCATGTTCCGTCGCGGATGGCCGAGGTCATCAAGGACCAATGGGGCACGAGCCTCGTTCGTGGCTGGAACGATCACGATTGGATTGATCTGCCCCAGCGTGTCGGTGCCCGGATCGGCCGCCTGATCGGGGCGGCGCCCGGTTCCGTCGTTGCCGGTGACAGCACCTCCATCAATGTCTTCAAGGTGCTGTCTGCTGCCCTGACCATGCGTTCGGACCGCAAGGTCATCCTGTCGGATAATGGCAATTTCCCGACAGATCTCTATGTCGCGAGCGGTCTGGCAAAGCTTCTGGATGCCGGTCACGAGCTGCGTATCGTTGATCCGGACAAGGTGGAAGCTAATCTTGGTGACGACATTGCGGTGATGATGATCACCGAGGTCGACTACAAGACCGGCCGCCGTCACGACATGAAGGCCCTGACCGCCAAGGCACATCAACATGGCGTCATCGCGATCTGGGATCTGGCACATTCCGCAGGCGCGGTTCCGGTGGATCTCGATGGGGCGAAGGCCGATTTCGCAGTCGGCTGTGGCTATAAATATCTCAACGGTGGCCCGGGTGCTCCGGCGTTCCTTTATGTCGCCGAGCGTCACCATGGTGCCTTGAACCCGGCGCTGACCGGCTGGATGGGCCACGAGGCACCCTTTGCCTTTGATCTCGACTACCGTCCGGCAACCGGCATCGACCGCATGCGGGTTGGTACGCCGCCGATCCTGTCTCTGAGCGCCCTGGATGCAGCGCTTGACGTCTTCGATGACGTCGACATGGACACCGTGCATCGCAAATCGGTTTCGCTCTGCGATCTTTTCATCAAGGAAGTGGAGAGCCGTTGTCCGGAACTGGAACTGGTGACCCCACGGGATCCCTCTGTGCGCGGCAGTCACGTCTCCTTCCGTTTCGAAGAAGGTTACGCGCTGATGCAGGCCTTGATTGCGGAAGGGGTGATCGGTGATTTCCGCGCGCCGGATATTGCCCGTTTCGGTTTCACGCCGCTTTACCTGTCTCATGCGGACGTGGTCCGCGCCGCGGAAATTCTCGAAGGTATCCTGCGCAACAAGACCTGGATGCAGGATGAATTCAAGAAGAAGCAGAAGGTGACTTGAAATGGCTGATGTGGTGAAGCCGTTCGATCCGGCGCAAGACGGTGCGCAAATGACCTTCGATCAGCGCATGTCCTATGGAGACTATCTCTCCCTGGACAAGGTGCTGGATGCTCAGGCGCCTCTCTCTCAGGCACATGACGAGCTGCTTTTCATTGTGCAGCACCAGACCTCCGAACTCTGGATGAAACTGGCCCTGCATGAGATGACGGCTGCCAAGGCCGCCATCGCTGCGGGCAACCTGCCGCCGGCGTTCAAGATGTTGAGCCGGACGGCCCGGATCTTCGAACAGCTGAATTCCGCCTGGGATGTGCTGCGGACCATGACGCCAAGCGACTACACTACGTTCCGCGAAGCGCTGGGCCAATCCTCCGGGTTCCAGTCCTATCAGTACCGGGCAATCGAGTTCCTGGCGGGCAACAAGAATGCCGCCATGCTGCGTCCGCATGCTCATGTGCCGAAGGTCCACGACTGGCTGGTCAGCCTGAAGAACCAGACCAGCCTCTATGACGAGGCGATTGCATTGATGTCCCGTTCGGGTCTCGAGATCGATGCCTCGGTTCTCTCGCGTGACCACTCCGAGCCCTATCAGCCGAATGACAGCGTGCGGAATGCCTGGCTGGCTGTCTACCGTGATCCAAATGCACATTGGCCGCTCTATGAACTGGCCGAGAAGCTTGTAGACTTCGAGGACTATTTCCGCCGCTGGCGCTTCAACCATGTCACCACGGTGGAGCGGGTCATCGGCTTCAAGCGGGGCACTGGCGGCACCAGTGGGGTAACCTATCTCCGGCGGATGCTGGATGTGGTGCTCTTCCCCGAACTCTGGGACCTGAGGGCAGACCTTTGAGCACTCTGATCGACATCACCCCGCCCGTCCGCGCCGGCATGGCGTTCTTCCCCGGTGATGCGCCCTGCGAGGTCACCCAGACCTTTTCGATCGGCCCGGGCTGTCCGGTGAATGTGACGGAGATTTCCTTCTCTACCCATTGTGGTGCCCATGCGGATGCGCCACTGCACTATGATGAAAACGGTGCCTCCATCGATCAGCTGGACCTGAATGACTTCATTGGTCCGGCCCGCGTGATCGACGCCAGAGGCAAGGGGCCTTTGTGCCTGCCTGAGGAGATCGCCGGACAGTTGCAGGGCGTGCCCGAGCGTGTTCTGCTGCGGCTGGAGGAAAAGCTTGATCCGATGGTCTGGCCGGAAGGCTTCCGTTCACTTGCGCCCGAGACGATTGAGCTTCTGGTTGCATCAGGCGTGCGCCTTGTCGGGGTGGATGTGCCGTCGGTTGATCCTGAGACTTCCAAGGACCTGCCTTCGCACATGGCCGCAAGACGCGCAGACTTGCGGATTCTTGAGAATCTGGTACTCGCGGGCGTCAAACCCGGTGACTATGAACTCATAGCCCTGCCGTTGCTGCTGGAAGGGCTCGATGCGGCTCCTGTCAGAGCGGTCTTGAGACCCCTTGCTCCAGCAGGAGGCGGCAGTCCGGGAAAATAAGAAGAAAGGCCGGGGGACGGCCGCAAGGAGCATAAATGCTGGAACTCGACCAGCTCGTGATGGACTTCAGCGGCTTCAGGGCCGTGAATGGATGTTCCTTCAACGTCGAGCAGGGCAGTATCACGGCCTTGATCGGCCCGAATGGGGCCGGAAAGACCACACTTTTCAATCTGATCGCCGGAGCCTTGAAGCCAACCGGCGGTACGATCCGCTTCCTCGGCGAGGATGTGACGGGTGCGTCCAGTGACGTGCTGTTCCACAAGGGGCTGGTGCGCACGTTCCAGATTCCGCACGAATTTCACCGTCTCACGGTGCTGGAAAACCTGATGATGGTGCCGCCGGGCCAGCCTGGCGAGAATCTCTTTTCCAACTGGCTTTCCTGGGGCAGCGTCAAGCGCCACGAGGCGGAGGTGGAACGCAAGGCGTGGGAGACGCTGGAGTTCCTGGAACTGACCCATGTGGCGGGCCAGCGGGCAGGCGAGCTCTCCGGCGGGCAGAAGAAGCTGCTGGAACTCGGCCGTACCATGATGACCGATGCGAAGCTGGTGCTGCTCGATGAACCGGCTGCCGGCGTCAACCGCACCCTTTTGCGCAAGCTGGAAGAAAAGATCCTGATCCTGAACCGGGAGCGCGGATACACGTTCATCCTGATTGAGCACGACATGGAAATGATCGAGAAGCTCTGTCATCCGGTGGTCTGCATGGCCGAGGGGCGGGTGCTGATCCAGGGAGATTTCCAGACCGTGCGCTCCGATGCCCGTGTGCTGGAAGCCTATCTCGGCGAAACGGCAGGAGATGCGGCATGACCCCGTTGCTTTCCATGAAGAATGTGCGCGGCGGCTATGGGGATGCGGATATCCTCCATGGCGTCTCGATTGACGTTGCCAGTGACGAGATTGTCGTGATCGTTGGCCCCAACGGGGCAGGCAAATCCACGGCGATGAAGTCGGTCTTCGGCCTTTTGACCCTGCGTGGCGGCTCGATCCTTTTTGACGGTGACGAGATCCTCAACTGGGCGCCGAACCGGATCGTCCAGCGGGGCATCTGCTATGTGCCGCAGGTCGACAACATCTTTCGGGAGATGTCGATCCACGAGAATCTGGAGATGGGCGCCTTCCTGAAGAAGGGCGATCTGTCTGCTGCCTATGACCGGGTCTATGAGTTGTTCCCCGATCTGAAGGAGCGCCGCAAGACGATGGCAGGCAGCCTGTCCGGCGGTCAGCGCCAGATGGTGGCCATGGGCCGCGCGCTGATGCTCGACCCGAAGCTGCTGCTGCTGGATGAGCCGACGGCAGGCCTGTCGCCGAAGTACATGGAGCAGATCTTCCAGATCTGCCGCGATGTGCGGGCAACGGGCGTTGCGATCCTGCTCGTCGAGCAGCACGCGAAACAGGCACTGGCATTTGCCGACCGCGGCTATGTTCTGGCGGCAGGCCAGAACCGGCACGAAGGCACGGGCGCCGAACTTCTGGCTGACCGTGAAGTCGCCGAAATGTTCCTCGGCGGATGAGGACCGGACATGACCTTCCTTGAACTTGTGAATTTCTACATTATTCCGGGGCTTGTGCTCGGGTCCATCTATGCCCTCGGTGCTGTTGGCATCACGCTGGTCTTTGCCATCCTGCGCTATGCGCATCTGGCACAGGGCGATCTGGCAACCCTCGGGGCCTTTGTCGCGCTGGCCGTGGTGACCGGTCTGGGGATCCCGCCGCTTGCGGCCCTGCCCGTGGCGATGATCTTCACGGCGGCGGTCGCCGTCGGCATCGACAAGGTGTTCTACGAGCACCTGCGCGAGCGGCCGAAGATCGTGACGGTGATGGCTTCCTTGGGCATCGCGCTGATGATCCGCTCGGTCGTGCAGGTCATCTGGGGCGTGGATGCGGAAAGCTATGTGCGCGGTATCGTCCGTCCGCAGACCTACTTTGGCCTGCGGATAAAGGATCGTGAGATCTACACCGTGCTCTTCATGCTGTTCCTCGTGGGCGGCCTGATGCTGTTCCTGGCCCGGTCCAAGTGGGGCAAGGCCATGCGCGCCATGTCCGACAATCCAAATCTGGCTCTGCTCTCCGGCATCGACAACCGCAAGGTCGTGATGCTCACCTGGATCATCGCTGGCGGTCTTTGTGCGGCCTCCGGCGTGTTCCTCGGCATCAACACCGAGATCAAGTCCATGATGGGTTGGAACATGCTGCTGCCGATGTTCGCCGCCGCCATTCTGGGCGGGGTTGGCCGGGTCGAGGGTGCGGTTCTGGGCGGTCTTGTGGTCGGTGTTGCGGAAGAACTGTCGGTTCTGGTGCTGCCGAGCGAATACAAGGCGGCCATGGCCTTCGTCATCCTGTTGTTCATGCTGCTGGTGCGCCCGACGGGTCTGCTGCGCGGCAAGGTTCTTTAAGGAGGCACGGCGATGGAACTGATCGGTCTTGCCAACTACGCCCTGTTCATGGGCATCTTCATCGGCATCTATGCGCTGCTGGCGCTGGGGCTGAACATACAATGGGGCTTTGCAGGCCTCTTCAATGCCGGGATCGCCGGCTTCTTCGCGGTCGGTGCCTATACCTCCGCGATCCTGACCTCTCCCTATGCGGAAGGCCGCCTCGGCGGTTTCGAGATGCCGTTCTTCGTCGGTTGGGCCGGAGCCATGGTTGCGGCCGGTCTGATTGCCTGGCCGATTGGCAAGATCTGCCTGCGCTTCCGCTCGGATTATCTTGCCATCGCCACCATCGGCGTTGCGGAAATCATCCGGCTCGTGGTCAAGTCCGAAGAGACGCTGACCAACAGCGCCCGCGGCATCACCAACATCCCGCGCCCCTTCGGCGATCTGCCCTATGTGCAGTCCCAGGCGGCCTATCTGTCGATTGTCCTTCTGTGCCTGGGCCTGTGCTATTTCCTGGTTCAGCGTCAGTTCAATGCGCCCTGGGGCCGCATGATGCGGGCGATCCGCGACAATGAACTTGCCGCACGCGCCATGGGCAAGAACATCGAGGGGCGCCGTCTCGAAGCCTTCATGTTCGGGGCTGCATTGATGGGGCTTGGCGGAGCGCTATTTGCCCATTTCAACCGGTCGATCACGCCGGAGGCCATTGACCCGATGGTTGCGACCTTCCTTGTCTGGATCATGCTGATCCTGGGCGGGCAGGGGAACAACAAGGGCGCCATCCTCGGGGCTGCGGTTGTATGGATCATCTGGTCCATGTCCGAGATTGCAACCGACCAGCTTCCGGCCGAGTATGCGATCAAGGCGAAATACATCCGCCTGTTCCTGATCGGCCTGATGCTGCAGCTGGTGCTGCGGTTCCGTCCGGAAGGCATTCTGCCGGAACCGACCCGGGGCGAGAGCCGGCCGGCCCAGGTGTCGGCACAGGAAAAAGATTGAGGGTCCCGCTGGCGCAGCCAAATGCGCCAGACGGTCAACGGCAAAGAGTTTCCCGGGCATCCGCCCGGTGATGAGTGGAGGTAGTTTTATGAAGTCCAAGTTCTTCGCGCTGGCGCTGGCAGGTGGCCTGCTCGCTGCAACGGCTCTGGCCGGCGCTCCGGCCCATGCTGACGTCAAGATCGGCCTGCTTGGCGGTGTCTCCGGCCCGATCGCGGCCATGGCCCCGGCCATGATCGACGCAGCTCAGCTTGCCTTCCAGCAAGTCAACGAGCAGGGCGGTGTTCTGGATGGCCAGAAGATCGTCGGTGCAGTCGGCGACAGCGCCTGCAGCCCGCAGGGTGGCACGGATGCGGCCACCAAGGCTGTGAACATCGAAGGCGTCACCGCCATCGTTGGCCCGCATTGCTCGGGCGCTGTTCTGGCTGCTGCTGGTTCCGTGACCATTCCGGCAGGCGTTACCGTCGTGACCCCGTCCGGCACTTCGCCGGAAATCACCGGTCTTGCTGACAATGACACCGTGTTCCGCACCGTTCCGTCTGACGACTTCCAGGGCCGCGCTCTTGCCCGTACCCTGAAGGCAGAAGGCTATTCGAAGGTTGCCGTCGCCTATATCAACAACGACTACGGCACCGGTCTTGCCAATGCTTTCAAGTCCGAGTTTGAAGCACAGGGCGGCGAAATCGCAGGCTTTGCAGCCCATGAAGACGGCAAGGCCTCTTACCGTTCGAACCTGGCCGACCTGGCTTCTGGTGGCGCAGACACGCTGGTGATCTTCGACTACGGCGATGGCACCGGTCTCACCCTGCTGCGTCAGGCTCTGGAAAACGGCTTCTTCGAAAAGTTCATCGGCGGCGATGGCATGAAGTCCGACGCTCCGATTAAGGAACTCGGCGCTGAAAACCTCACCACCTTCTACGCCTCCTCTCCGGTTGGCGAGAAGTCCGATGCCCTGAACGTCTTCAACGAAGCCTTCAAGGCCGCTGGCGGCGATCCGGATGCGATCTTCGTCACCACCTCCTATGACGCTGCCTTCCTGCTGGCTCTGGCCGTGGAAAAGGCTGGCGGCGACAAGGCGGGCATTCCGGCAGCTCTGCGGGCCGTGTCCAGCGGTGAAGGCGAAGCCATCCTGCCGGGCGAGTGGAAGAAGGCCAAGGAGCTGATCGCAGCTGGCAAAGCCATCGACTACAAGGGCGCTGCTGGCGACCTGAACTTCGATCAGGCCGGTGACGTTCCGGGCGCCTATTCCCTGTTCAAGGTTGGCGCAAACGGCTTTGAAGTCGTGTCCGAGATGAAGTGATCAGGATCATCCTTGTCCTGAAACGCGAAACCGGCGGCCATTGGCCGCCGGTTTTTTGTTGAGAGGAAGCGTATTTAAAGATCGGCTCCGCGCTGTCCCGGCCTTGAGCCGGGACCTGATTTGGAAGCAGCACCGTTTGCCGGGAATTAAATGAGATCCCGGATCTTCGCTCACTTGGTCAGGATCAGCTTGCCCAGCTTGGTGATCGTCAATCGGTAAGTCTCGGCATTGTGCTGGATCTTTAGCTCGCGCGTGCCCTTGAACAGCGATTTGGTATCGAGAACCAGGTCTTTCGGGCCATCTTGCTGGGACGAACGGGGCCGGTTCAGGGACAGGGTAAGCTTGTCACGCCGTACGTTGGACATCTGCATTTTTCGAGCCTTCAGTCGCTAGTTTTGAACGATTCAAAATATGAGTAAGAAACTCAACATTTATTGTTGACACTGATACTCAAGTTTAAGTATGAAGGCAATGCCTGATCTGCAGCGGTTCGGAAATCGCGTCCTTCGGATCCCTGCAGCGGGCTAGCCCAGTGCTAGAATGTCCGGCAAGCCAACCGCCCTCTCCTCTCCCTCAGCGGTCAGCCAGCCAGGTCATTTCACAGGGCACGCGACGTGGTCGCGTCAAACACCACGACAGTAACAAAAAGCCCCGGTGCCATAGGCGCCGGGGCTTTTTTGATGATCAGATCACGGAAATCAAAACGCACGAAACCACCGGCTGGCCTGACCCGGGCCGGTGGTTCCGTGCAAATACGTCAGCTGGCGGCTGCGACCGGGAACTTCTCTTCGATCTTCAGAAGATGACGAAGGGACGGGCGGTCCTCGGAGAGGTCGCCAATGGTCTTGGTGTCCAGCACGTCCATGAAGGCTTCCAGCGCTTCATGAAGAATGCCGTTGAAGCCGCAGGACATGATCAGCGGGCAGTCTGTGCGGCCCGAGTCGAAACACTCTGCCAGAAGGAAGCTTTCTTCCGCAGCGCGGACGACTTCACCCACGGTGATCGTCTCTGCGGGGCGGGCAAGCATCACACCGCCGTTCCGGCCACGAATGGTCTTGATCAGATTTGCATCGACCAGAACCTTCATGATCTTGAACAGGTGGGTTTCAGACATGTCGAAGCTGGCTGCGATATCCGCAACTTTGCTAGGACGCTCCGGGTTCGCGGCGCAGTACATCAGCGCACGAACCGCGTAATTGGTTTGTTGAGTCAGGCGCATGGTTCTAGATATGCGGTCTCTGGTCCCCCGCGTCAACGGGAATATGTGAGTTTTATAATCTGGTTTTCACGGGGGACGAAGCGTCAAACGGCAATTAGGTCATGATTCCGCTAGGGTAGATCCTGATAGGCGAAGTAATCAAAGTCCGCCGGCCAGGCCTGTCCTGTCAGGTCCATGGCATGCATGCCGACAAAGGCACCGGTAAAATTGCCATGTTCGCCGCGTCCCGCCTCATCCGACAGGATCGTGGCATCAAAGACGGGACCAATGCGATTCCAGTCATGTCCCTCGACTGCATACCAGAACCGCAGGGCTTGCCCCTGGGTTTCAACCTTCATCCGCACAGGGCCGCTGGAGCTCAGAGGCAGGGGGGCGTCCAGCGGGAAGGTGAGATCGCCGGAGGGGAAGCGGCCGTGGCAGGCCATCATGGTCAGGCACTTGCCGATCTTCTCGTCCCAGGTCACCGCCAGATAGAAGAACTGGAACCGGCCATAATAGGCGATCAGCCCGGCTGTGTGCTGGAAGGTCTCGGGATCGCAATCGACGCTGGTCTCAGCCCGGTAGTGGTAGTTGGTTTGACGGCGGGCGACGAGTGCCTGCTCGAAATAGCTGCCGAGGGATTCGCGACCGTACAGCCGCAGATGCCCCTTGCGGGCGGTGGTGGAAAAGAGCCGGTCCGGCTCGGGAGAGCGCAGCCACTGGAAGGCCGGGGGTAAGGCGTCGCCGTCAAACTCCTGCCGCACAGGCTCCGCCGGAAAGGGGTGCGGCGGTAGTGCCGGACCCATGACGGTCCCTTGCGGCTCAAGTGGCTTTCCTTCAAGCCGCAGCCAGCCATCTTCGCCCCACACGCATTTCTGGATCGCAGTTTCCCGGCCCATCTGGCAGCGGTTCAGACCGGGGACCGGCCTGCCCATGAGATGGACCAGATAGGTTTCGCCGGTCTGGGTCTCGACGATGTCGCCGTGGCCCGCCCGCTGGATCGGATTGTCTGGGAAGGTCAGCGACGAGACCACATGCTTGTCCGGATGCAGTTCATAGGGACCTGTCAGCCGTTTGGAGCGGGCCAGG
Organism: Roseibium suaedae; assembly: GCF_900142725.1. GTDB lineage: Bacteria > Pseudomonadota > Alphaproteobacteria > Rhizobiales > Stappiaceae > Roseibium > Roseibium suaedae. Next base: position 535,040 of record NZ_FRBW01000001.1, read on the forward strand.
GTGACCGCATGCCGGTAGCCTGTGCCGCCTTCTGCTGTCAGCAGGTAGTAGTAGCCGTTGCGCTTGTAGAGATGTGGCCCTTCCACCAGGCCCCGTTCCGTGCCCTTGAAGATGTTCCGCACCGGGCCGGTGAGACGCTTTTGAACCGGGTCATATTCCTGCAGCAGGATACCGGCGAAGGCCGTCGGGGTCTTGCGCTGGTCCCAGACCATGTTGACGAACCACTTGCGGCCGTCGTCGTCATGAAAAAGTGAAGGGTCGAAGCCGGAGGAATTCACCCGCACCGGATCGGACCAGGGGCCTTCAATGCTCGGCGCGGTCACGATGTAATTATGCGTGTCCTTGAAGTTGCCCTCGTTGCGCTTCACGTCCGTGTAGACCAGCCAGAACAGGCCGTCAGAATGGGTAAGGCAGGGGGCCCAGATGCCGCAATTGTCCGGATTGCCGCGCATGTCGAGCTGGCTTGCCCGATTGAGGGGGCGTGCCGCCAGCTGCCAGTTGGCAAGGTCTTTCGAATGGTGGATCTGAACGCCGGGGAACCACTCGAAGGTGGAGGTCGCGATGTAATAGTCGTCGCCGACCCGGCAGATAGATGGGTCCGGATTGAAGCCGGGCAGAATCGGATTCTGAATCGCTTGAGGTGCGTTACTCATTTCTGGTCAGTTCCTCCCGTCTGGGCATTCGCCCTTGTCATCTCTACAGCTTTTGCTGGCTGGTCTCCCTGCCAGCAGCTTAGGCGAGATCCGGAAGATTGTCCTTCAGAAAGATGTCGATGCCGATCCGCTCCTGGCCTTCGACGATCGGTGCGCCGTCGCAAAGGGCCTTGAGAACACGGATGGCGCTGCGCACTTCATGGCCCGGATCCTGGGCAATCAGGGCGTCCATGGTGCCGTTCTGGAGGGCTGCACGGGTGTAGGGGGTGAGTTCGTGACCGATGAAGGTCAGGCCTGCGCCCCTTCGGGTTTCTTCAAGCGCTGCGATCAGTCCGCGATTGCCCGCGCCGATGTTGTAGAGCCCGGCAAGGTCCGGGTGTTCCGCCAGAAGCTTCAGGGCAATATCGTGGTTCTTGCCATTGTCGTCCCGGCCTTCGCGGACTTTCAGAAGCTCAAGATGCGGGAACTCGTTGTCGATCACCTGGGTGCAGCCGGCATAGCGGTCCGCATGGTCGCGCAGGCCGAGGGACCCGGCAATGAAGGCGATCTTGGCGGGCTCCTTGGGCAGGAAACGGCCGAGCAGGCGCCCGGCGACGCGGCCCGCAGCCATATTGTCTATGCCGACGAAATGGCGACGGGAAGAAGCCGGATGGTCGGAGACCAGGGTGACCACATGCACGCCCCGGTCCTGCAGCCGGTCGATGGCGGCGCGTACTTCCGGAAAGGAGGGCGCGACCACGGCAACGCCGTCGCAGACCGACTTGTCCAGAATGGCCAGGGTTCCCGTGACACGGTGGGCATCAAAGGCGTCGATGGGCTCGATGTGGACGCTTACGCGTTCGCGCATCAGCGTTGCGGCAAAGTCCCGCGCCTCCCGGCTCAGGTCTTCCATGAAGGCATTCGGGCCGTTGGGAATGAGAAAATGCAGGCGGTAGCTTCGTCTTTTGGCGAGGCCTGCGGCAAAGGCGTCCGGCTCGTAGTTGAGGTCGCGGACGGCGGCCTGAACCCGGTCGATTGTGACCTTGCGCACACCTGGCCGGCCATTCAGCACCCGGTCCACGGTGGCAAGGCTGACGCCTGCCTTGCTGGCTACATCATGAATGGTGACCCTGCGCATTTAGCCTCCCTTTTGGCAGGCAGTATAGCGCCAAAAGAGGAGCGGTCATCATCTTGTGTGCGGAGCAGCAAACTTTATGTCTGAAATAATTCGCGCGATCAGACCGCCTGTCCGGCTGCCCAGCCGGATGACCAGGCCCACTGGAAATTGAACCCACCAAGATGCCCCGTAACATCAACGACTTCGCCAATGAAAAAGAGACCCGGAACGGATTTGGTTTCCAGGGTCTTGGAAGAAAGCTCATCCGTGTCGACACCGCCAAGCGCGACTTCTGCGGTGCGATATCCTTCCGTGCCCGCAGGCAGCACCTGCCAACCGTTCACGTGATCTGCCGCATGACGCAGTTTCTTGTCGGACTGGTCCGCAAGACGGCCGGCGAGACCGAACTCTTTGGAGAATTCCTCGGCCACACGTGAAGGCAGCACCTGGGTGAGGGCAGTCTTGAGGTCCTGGCGTGGGGACTGGGTGCGGGCCTGCCGGAGCACCTCAAAGGCGTCGGTTGCCGGATTGAGGTCGATGGTGAGCGGCTTGCCCTCCTGCCAGTAGGAGGAAATCTGCAGGATCGAGGGTCCGGAAAGCCCCCGATGCGTAAAGAGCAGGCCTTCCCGGAACCGGGTCTTGCCGAAGGTCACGAGGGCGTCGATGGAGACGCCCGCGAGCCGCTGGCAAAGGTCCTTGTTGGCATCGGAGAATGTCAGGGGGACGAGACCTGCCCGGGGCGGGACAATCTTCAGGCCGAACCTGCGGGCCACGTCATATCCGAAGCCGGTTGCACCCATCTTCGGGATGGAAGGGCCGCCTGTCGCGATGACCAGCGACTGGGCGGACATGGGGCCGCCGCTGGTGGCAAGGTGAAACCGGTCGCCGGTCTTCTCGATGCTTGTAACGCTTGTCTCCAGCTGCAGCTTGCCGCCAGCGTTTTCCAACTCGCGCAGTAGCATGGCGATGATGTCCTGGGCGCTGTCATCGCAAAAGAGCTGGCCAAGTGTCTTTTCGTGCCAGGGGATCCGGTGACGGTCCACCATCGCCAGAAATTCATGCTGGGTGTAGCGCTTGAGCGCGGACACGCAGAACCTCGGGTTCTGGGAAAGATAATTGGCGGGCGTGGCGTGGAGATTGGTGAAGTTGCACCGGCCCCCGCCTGAAATCCGGATCTTTTCGGCAGGCTTGCGGGCATGGTCGAGCACCAGCACGTTCCGGCCGCGCTTGGCGGCTTCAATGGCACACATGAGGCCGGCGGCCCCGGCGCCGATGATCAGGACATCAAGATTTCGCATGCTGCTGCTTATAGGGCCTGATGAAAAAGGCCGCGACAGCTTTTCTTTGCTGCGCGGCCTTGAAGGGTCCGGTCGTGTGCCGGGGATCAGAAAGCGGCTTCGACGCTGCCCATTTCGACATAGACACTCTTGATCTGGCTGTAGTGCTCAATCGCCGCATGGCCGTTTTCCCGGCCGATGCCGGACTGCTTGTTGCCGCCGAACGGCATTTCGACCGGTGTCAGATTGTAGGTGTTGATCCAGCAGGTGCCTGCCTGCAGTTTGCCGATGACCCGGTGGGCGCGCTGAATGTCCCTGGTAAAGACGCCGGCGGCCAGTCCGAAGGTGGTGTCATTGGCGCGGGGAATGACGTCGTCTTCGCTCTCGAAGGACAGAACGCACATCACCGGGCCGAAGATTTCTTCCCGGGCAATGCGCATGTCATCTGTGACATCGGCAAAGACGGTCGGCTCGACAAAGAGCCCATCCTGGAAGTCCGGCACCTTCGCGGCCTGGCCACCACAGATGAGGCGGGCGCCTTCGCCCTTGCCGAGCGAGATATAGTGCAGAACCTTGTCGTATTGAGACAGGGAAACCAGCGGGCCGATGTTCGTCGCCTCGTCCAGCGGATCCCCAAGCCGCGCATTTGCCGTACGCTCTGCCAGCCGATCCAGGAACCGGTCCCGGATGCCGCTCTGGACGAAGACACGGGTTCCGTTGGAGCAGATCTGGCCGCTGGAATAGAAATTGGCGTTGATCGCAGCGGAGACGGCGCTTTCCAGATCCGCATCATCGAAAATGATCAGGGGAGACTTGCCGCCTAGCTCCATGGTGGTCTTTTTCAGATGCGCGCCTGCAAGGGCTGCGACCTTCGTTCCCGTCGGAACCGACCCAGTCAGAGAGACCTTGGCAATGGACGGATGGGTCACGAGCTTCGCGCCCACATCGCCAAAGCCCTGGATGACGTTGAAGACCCCGTCCGGCAGCCCTGCTTCCGTCAGGATCTCGGCCAGCTTCAGTGCGGACAGAGGCGTGATCTCGGAGGGCTTGAAGACCATGGCATTGCCGCAGGCAAGGGCAGGGGCGGCCTTCCAGGCGGCGATCTGGATCGGATAGTTCCAGGCGCCGATGCCTGCGCACACGCCCAGCGGCTCGCGGCGGGTGTAGGCGAAGGAGCCGCCAAGGTCGATGTACTCGCCGGTCAGGGAGGAGGCGAGGGCGCCGAAATAATCAAGGCACTCCGCGCCGGAAGCCGCATCCGCAACGAGGGTCTCCTGCAACGGCTTGCCCGTATCGAGAGTTTCCAGAACAGAGAGTTCGTGGTTGCGCTCGCGCAGCATCCGCGCTGCCCGGCGCAGAACGCTGGCCCGTTCAGACGGTGCCTTGGCCGCCCAGATCTTCTGGCCCTCGACGGCAGAGGCGATTGCTGCCGCGATGATGGCATCATCCGCGCTTCTCAACGTGGCAATGGCTTCACCTGTCGCCGGATAGATCGAGGGAAAGGGTTCTCCAGCTTCGCTTTCCACATAACGGCCGCCGATATAATGGGAGGCGGTGGGTTGTGCGCGCATGTCTGTCTCTCTTGTCTGTTCTTGCCCCGGGTTCCCGGTGCAGCTTCACGGCGTTCAGCGTTGACGGGTTGCCCAGTCCGGATGGATCCAGGGCTGCGCATTGGATCTTGGCAGCATTCCTTTGCCCAGAATGTGATCGGCGGCCTTTTCACCGACCATGATCGACGGGGCGTTCAGGTTGCCATTCGTGATTTGCGGGAAAATCGAGCTGTCCGCAACCCTGAGGCCTTCCACGCCGATCACGCGGCACTCCGGATCGACCACCGCGAGCGGGTCGTTTGCCGCGCCCATCTTGCAGGTGCCGCAGGGATGATAGGCGCTTTCGACATGCTCCTTGATGAAGTCATCGAGTTCCGCATCGGACTGGACCGCTGACCCTGGCTGGATCTCCTTGCCCCTATAAGGCGTGAAAGCATCCTGGCCGAAGATCTCGCGGGTCAGACGGATGGCCGTGCGGAAATCCGCCCAGTCGTCTTCATGGGACATGTAGTTGAAGAGGATCGACGGTTTCTCGCGCGGATCAGCTGACGTCAGCTCAACCCGTCCCCGGGATTTCGACCGCATCGGGCCCACATGGGCCTGGAAACCATGGCCTTCTGCCGCTGCCTTGCCGTCGTAGCGCACGGCAAAGGGCAGGAAATGGTACTGGATGTCCGGATACTGGACACCTGCTCCGGACCGGATGAAGGCACAGCTTTCAAAATGGTTCGACGCACCGAGGCCGCGACCCTGCAGCAGCCATTGCAGGCCGATGAGGCCCTTGGAAATCAGGTTCCAGTGCTTGTAGAGCGTGATCGGCTGCAGGCAGGCCTGCTGGATGTAGAGCTCCAGGTGGTCCTGGAGATTCTGGCCGACGCCCGGTCTGTCTGCCAGCACGTCGATCCCGTGGGCATGAAGATGCGCTGCCGGGCCAATGCCGGACTGCAGCAGCAGTTTGGGCGAATTGATGGAGGATGCCGCCAGAATGACCTCGCGGCCAGCGCGTACGCTCTGGATCTCGCCGCCGATCTCATATTCCAGGCCGCTTGCCTTGTTGCCCTCAAAGAGGACACGGCGGGCCAGGGCTCCCTTGATGAGCTGCAGGTTGGGACGTTTGAGGGCAGGTTTCAGATAGGCATTGGCAGCAGACCAGCGGCGGCCCTTATAGACCGTCATCTCCATGTCGCCGAAGCCTTCCTGCCGGGAGCCGTTATAGTCTTCGGTCAGGCCATAGCCGGCTTGGCTCCCGGCAGTTTTGAAGGCATCGAACAGCGGGTTCCACTTGGTGCCGCGGGTGACATGCAAGGGGCCGGAGGTTCCGCGCCACCCGGCTTCGCCGCCGTGGCTTGTTTCCATTCGCTGGAAATAGGGCAGCACATCCTGATAGGACCAGCCGGAGGCGCCCATGTCCTGCCAGGTGTCGTAATCGAGCGCATGTCCGCGCACATAGACCATACCGTTGATGGATGAAGACCCGCCGATCACCTTGCCTCTCGGGGTCGCAAGCTTGCGCCCGCCGAGGTGCGGTTCGGCTTCGCTTTCAAAGCCCCAGTCATAGCGGGACATGTTCATCGGATAGGACAGGGCCGCAGGCATCTGGATGAACGGACCCGCGTCCGTGCCACCAAATTCCAGCAGCAGCACCCGGATGGACGGGTTCTCGGACAAGCGATAGGCGAGGGCGCATCCGGCAGATCCGGCGCCCACGATGATATAATCGTAGATATCTGTCATTGGCTTTTGGGACTGCCGGTTGCGCCGGCTGCTGCGTCCTTTCCGGCATGAAGCCTGATTTGTGTTTCAACATAGTCCTCGACCATGGCGATGGCGGTTTCCCGGTCGCTCGGGCCGTCGGACAGCGCCTGGCGGATCCAGACGCCGTCGATCATGGAGGCAGTGCCTTCCGCAGCAATCAAGGCCAGTTCGCGCGGCATGAAGGCGCGCAGGTTGTAGGTCAGATTGCTGCGCAGCCGTGCGGAATAGATCGTCAACACCCGTTGGCTGCTCCGGGTTGTGCGGGCCTGGGTATAGAAAGCCAGCCAGGCCGCGATGACCGACGGGCGGAACTGGGCGGGAGAGAAATTGCCGTCAATGATTGCGGAGATCCGCTCTCTTGGTGTTTTTGCCTTTGCCAGCCGCTGGCGGATGCCGTCGCTGAGGTCTCGCAGAAGCTGACCCATGGTGGCGGCAAGAAGCTGGTCCTTGGAGCCGAAATAGTGATGCGCGAGGGCAGGGGAGACGCCGGCTTTCTTTGCAATCTGTGCAACGGTCACGTCACAGAAGCCCTTCTCGTGGATTGCGTCCACGGTGGCTTCTATAAGGCTCTTCCGCCTGATGACTTCCATTCCGACTTTGGGCATGCCGAACTCCAGATAACCCGGGCAATTTATTTTTGATTGATCAGTCAATCAATAAAAAACTTGAAATCCTTGTCCTAAAATGTTTGCCTTAGCGCGAAATCGACGGCTGAAACCGCTTCGGGGTGGTCAGAGCTGGTTGCATTCCCATGTTCTGACATGGGTCGAGGCGGCCACTTGTCTAGCGTCCCCGGCATGTTGACGCCATAGCCGTGCACTGGAATTTATGAAAACAGGAGGATCTTCCATGAACCTTGTTGCCAAGCTGGCCACTGGGGTTGCGATGACTTTTGCCCTGACTGCAGGTGCCCATGCCGCTGAGCCGGAAAGCTGCCAGACTGTGCGGTTCTCGGATGTGGGCTGGACCGACATCACCGCGACAACGGCCGCGACAACTGTGGTTCTGGAAGCCCTCGGCTACAAGACCGAAACGACTGTCCTTGCTGTGCCGATCACCTATGCTTCGCTGAAGAACGGTCAGATCGACGTGTTCCTCGGCAACTGGATGCCCACGATGGAAGGCGATATCGCTGCATTCCGCGAGGAGGGCAGTGTCGAGACCGTGCGTGCCAACCTGCATGGCGCGAAATATACGCTGGCTGTGCCGAAATACACCTATGACAAGGGTCTGAAGACTTTTGCCGATATTGCCAAGTTCAAGGATGATCTGGACGGCAAGATCTATGCGATTGAGCCGGGCAATGACGGTAACCGGTTGATCCTCGATATGGTCGACAAGGATACCTTCGGCCTCAAGGGGTTCGACGTTGTGGAGTCTTCCGAGCAGGGCATGCTGGCCCAGGTTGCGCGCAGCGAAAAGCGCAACAAGGACATCGTCTTCCTCGGCTGGGAGCCGCATCCGATGAACGCCAATTTCGAGATGGCTTATCTGGATGGTGGCGATGATGTCTTCGGTCCGGACTATGGCGGGGCCACTGTCTATACCAACGTTCGCAAGGGCTACGTCGCCGAGTGCCCGAATGTCGGCAAGCTGCTGCAGAACCTCGAGTTCACCCTGCCGATGGAAAACGAGATCATGGGTGCTATCCTGAACGACGGCAAGGACGGCAAGGATGCCGCCCGCGAATGGCTGAAGAAGCACCCGGACGTCTATGGTGTCTGGCTTGATGGCGTGACCACGTTCGATGGCTCTGCAGGTCTCGATGCGGTGAAGAAGGCCCTCTGACTTCGGGACATTATCCTGAAATCATGCATTTGAAGTGCCGCGCCGGTCTGTCCGGTGCGGCAGTCCCGGTGATCCCAGGCAAGGGGAAATCCGGAAATATTCCTGGAGATCCGAGTTTTGGACTGGCTGATTGATCACAAGATCCCCATTGGAGCCTGGGCAAAGGCCCTGGTGGATTGGCTGACAGACAACGCCTATTGGGTGTTCGACGGCATATCCGTCGCTCTTGAAAGCATGATCGATGGCATCTTGTATCTCCTGCAGGCGCCCCATCCGCTCGTGATCGTCGCGCTGGCCACCGGTCTTGCCTATCTTGTCCGGCGCAGCCTGTCCTTTCCTGCCTTTGTCGCTGTTGCACTGCTTCTGATCATCAATCAGGGCTACTGGACCGAGACAACGGAAACGCTGGCCCTGGTCATCGCTTCCACATTCGTCTGTGTCTTGATCGGCGTGCCGATCGGTGTGGCCGCCGCTCACCGCCCCAGGCTCTATCTCGTCATGCGCCCGATCCTGGACATGATGCAGACCATCCCGACTTTCGTGTATCTGATCCCGGCGCTCATTCTCTTCGGTCTCGGCATGGTGCCGGGTCTTGTCGCGACGGTGATCTTCGCCATTCCCGCGCCGATCCGTCTGACCCAGCTTGGTGTTTCCACGACTCCGACCCATCTTCTGGAAGCCGGGCAGGCCTTCGGGGCGACCAAGTCCCAGATCCTCTGGAAAATCGAGCTGCCCTATGCGCTGCCGCAGATCATGGCAGGCCTGACCCAGACCATCATGCTGTCCCTTTCCATGGTGGTGATCGCCGGTATGGTTGGCGCGCCGGGTCTTGGCACGGAGATCGTCCGTGCGTTGGGCCGGGCTGATATCGCCAAGGGCTTTGAAGTGGGCGTCGCCATCGTCCTGATTGCCATTATCCTGGACCGCTTTTTCCAGACCCGGGACGGTAAGGGAGCGCAGGGATGACCAGACCGATCGTAAGCCTGAAGTATGTCGATATTGTCTTTGGCGACAAGCCCGCTTCCGCTCTGCCCCTGATCGACAAGGGTGCGACCCGTGAGGAGATCCAGGCGCAGACTGGCCAGACCCTTGGGGTGGCGGGAGCGAATTTCGATATCAACGAGGGCGAGGTCATCGTTCTCATGGGCCTGTCCGGATCAGGCAAGTCCACCTTGCTGCGCGCCGTCAACGGTCTCAATCCGGTCATTCGCGGTGCAGTCGAAGTGGGGGACGGGGACAGCGTGATCAATCCGGCCGATTGCTCTGCCGAGGAGCTGAAGGCCCTCCGCCGCCGCCGCATCGCCATGGTGTTCCAGCAATTTGCCCTGCTGCCCTGGCGCACAGTTGCCGAAAATGTCGGTTTCGGTCTGGAGCTTGCCGGCGTCCGGGAACGGGAGCGGCGTGCAAGGGTCGAGGATCAGCTGAAGCTTGTCGGCCTGGACGGCTGGGGAGGAAAATATGTTCACGAGCTCTCCGGCGGCATGCAGCAGCGCGTGGGACTTGCCCGGGCCTTTGCCACTGAGGCTCCTATCCTGTTGATGGATGAGCCTTTCTCAGCGCTTGACCCGTTGATCCGCGACCGTCTTCAGGACGAGCTTCTGGACCTGCAGAAAAGCCTCAACCGGACCATCATTTTCGTCAGCCACGATCTGGACGAAGCCGCCAAGATCGGTTCGCGCATTGCGATCATGGAAGGCGGGCGGGTGATCCAGCTCGGCACGCCGCAGGAAATCGTGCGCAGGCCTGCAACGCCTTATGTCGCGGATTTCGTTGGGCACATGAACCCGCTGAACGTGCTGCGCGCCAAGGATGTCATGGCAGATCTTGCAGGCATGCCTGTGCCGTCAGATGCCGCAACTTGTGCGCCGGATGCGCCCTTGCGCCAGGTCATCCGGCAGAAGCAGGACATGTGTGGCGATATCTTCGTCATGGGAACTGCAGGGCCGGTGGGCCGCATCACGGAAGCTGACATTCTCTCCTGCCTCTCCTGACAGGGCGAATGAATGGGCCGGGCGGTCTCGGCTGGTTGGTCAGGAAGTGCTTGAGTTTCCGTCTCCGGCTCTTACCATCTGGGTCAGAGTGCGTTCGCCGCTCGGTTCACTTCTTTCCGCTTCCCCGCCTGATCAAGGAATTTGCCGCAGGTGACTGAAGATCCGTTCCGCCATCATCCTGCCCTGCGCGGCAAGATCGTTCCTGCTGACCAGTCGACCTACAGGACACGCGATTTCAGTGATCTGGATGAAAGGCTGAAGCAAAACGGCCTGCCGCAAATCATGCGGCGCAGCGATGAGAACCGGGAAGCCTCCCGCCGTGCCACGCTCGCCGGGCGGGAAGGGCAGGACATGTGGGTCTTTGCCTACGGGTCGCTGATGTGGGAACCGGCGTTTCATTTTTCAGAAGTGCGCCGGGCGCATCTGGACGGATATCACCGCCGCTTCTGCCTTCGGTCCGAATATGGCCGGGGAACGCCGGGGTGCCCAGGCCTGATGGCAGGTCTCGACAAGGGCGGATCCTGTGATGGCCTCGTGTTCCGCATTCCGGCGGAAATCGCCGAAGAAGAGAGCCATTTTGTCTGGCGCAGGGAAATGCTCTTCTTTTCCTACGTGCCCGAGTTCCTGCCTGTTGGAACAAGGCAGGGCCCGGTTGAAGCCCTGTCCTTTGTGGTCAATCCGGACAATCCGTTGCTGCTGCCGCCGATGAGCCTGGAGGAAACAGCCCGCATCATTGCACGGGCAGAAGGGCATCTGGGGCCGAACATCGACTATGTCGAGAAACTGGCCGATGCCTTCGAGCTGTTGGGCATCGAGGATCCGGAGCTGTTCGCGCTGAGAGCAAAGGCGCGGGCCTACAAGTCCGCGCCATAAGCGGGTTCGGGGCGATGCGGCTTCCGGTTTGCCGCCCGGCAAACTCTTGAAAACAAGAGATGTGACCCGAGGGTCAGCGCTTCAGGCTGGACAGGAAGCTCAGCATGTCGCGATCCGACTTGCCGTTGCTTGAGGCAATCTCGGCCATGCTCTGGTCAACACTCGCAGGAGGCATGCCTGCATCCGAGAGCTTTGCAGTCAGCTCGGCAGGTTCCAGTCCGTAAAGCGGAGCGATGACCGAGACTTGTGCAGCCTGGACCTTGCGCATGATCCCCACCAGCGGGTTGCCGCCGCCGCCTTCACCTTCGCTCGGCATGAAGAAGATGGCGGAAGCTGCGAGCGAGACCACCAGGGCAATCAGCATCGGCAGGCGCTTGAAGTAGGAAACGAAAGGTCGCCAGTTTTTCCAGACATGCAGAACGAATGGCAGGATCAGCACCATGCTGAGCCACTCGTGCATGCCGTGAAAGGCAGATGGGCCGACGTGGAAGAAAAGGGCGATGCCCGAGATCAGGGAGACCAGAAACAGGCCGGTGGTGAAGGGGGTGGCATATTTGGAAAAGAGTTTTGACATGGCTTGCGTCTCTGTTGCGTTCGGTTTCCCGGATATGCAGCAGTCCGTTGTGCATGTCTTCCGTAAAAGCCCATAAGTTACAAACTATTACACTTTGGCTCTGCTTGGTTACGATTGAGCTGCATCTGACGTCCAGTTCAAATGAAACAGGCTACGCCCTCGCGGGCGAAGCCTGAATACATGAAATTTACTTTCATGTTTCTGAAGTGAAGCCTCAGACTTCGCCGCTCATCGCCTTGTCGAAGATCGTGAGCGCGCCGTCCTTGGTCAGTTCGACCGGATTGCCGCCTGCGGTCGGGTCGACGATGGCCATCTCCGCGATCAGGTCGCGCTTGGCATCATCCACGTTCAGGCCGGAAAGCGTGTGCGGTACGCCGAGGTCTTCCCGCAGCTTGAGCACGGCTTCAAGGACACCCTGATAGCCGTTTTTGAAACCCAGGAAGCCGGCAAGACGTTCGAACTTCTGCTCGATGGCGGGCTTATTGAACTGCAGCACATAGGGCATGAAGACTGCGTTGGTCATGCCATGATGCGTGTCATAGAGCGCGCCGACCGGGTGGGACAGGGAGTGGATGGCGCCAAGACCCTTCTGGAAGGCGACAGCGCCCATGGCCGCCGCGCTCATCAGATGGCCGCGGGCTTCCAGATCGGAACCGTCAGCAACGACCTTCGGCAGGTTTTCAAACACCAGCCGCATGCCTTCCAGCGCAATACCTTCCGACATCGGGTGATAGAAGGGCGAGGAATAGGCTTCCAGGCAATGGGCCAGCGCATCCATACCGGTGCCGACGGTGATGATCCGGGGCATCTTGGAGGTGAGTTCCGGGTCACAGATCACCACGGCAGGCAGCATCTTCGGATGGAAGATCACCTTCTTGGTATGGGTCGCGGAATTGGTGACCACACCGGCGCGGCCGACTTCCGAGCCCGTGCCTGCCGTGGTCGGAACGGCGACGATGGGGGCAATGCCTGCCGGATCGGCGCGGGTCCACCAGTCACCGATGTCCTCGAAGTCCCAGATTGGCCGTGACTGACCTGACATGAAGGCAATCAGCTTGCCGGCATCAAGACCGGAGCCGCCGCCAAAGGCGATCACACCGTCATGACCACCGGCCTTGTAGGCAGCAACACCAGCCTCGACATTCTTGTCGATCGGGTTCGGCTTCACATCGGAGAAAACGGCAGCGTCCAGACCGGCGGCCTTCAGGCTGGCGATCGCGTCGGCGACCATCGGCAGGGAGGCAAGGCCGGGGTCGGTGACGAGCAGCGGCTTCTTCATGCCTGCGGCCTTGACGGCGTCGGGCAGTTCCTTGATCCGGCCAACGCCGAAACGGACGGAAGTGGGATAGGACCAGTTGACGGAGGGAAGGGTGGTCATGGCGGTTCTCTTAATCAGCCAAGAGGGAAACGGTAAGGACCGGATGGTGTCCGGTGCAGGTTTGGGGGCTGCGGATTGCTCCCCTCTCCCCATTGGGGAGAGGGGCTGGGGGTGAGGGGAAGAGCCTCAATTTGTTGAATTCCCCCTCACCCCGGCCCTCTCCCCCTGGGGGAGAGGGAGCCAACCGCAGCGCCTTTTCGTCAGTGTTCCACGCGGAAGTGGAAGGACTTCGGACGGGTCAGGTTGTGGAAGCCGATTTCGGAAAGAGCTGCGCCCTTGCCCGTGTCCTTCACGCCTGTCCAGACAAGAGCCGGATCCAGATAGTCACAGCGGTTCATGAAGACCGTGCCGGTCTCGATCTGGTCAGCGATGCCGGCGGCCGCATCGACGTCCTCGGTCCACAGCGACGCGGTCAGGCCATAGGGGCTGTCGTTCATCAGCTGAAGCGCTTCCGCATCGTCCTTCACCTTCATGATGCCGACGACCGGACCGAAGCTTTCCTCGCGCATGACGGACATCTGGTGGTCGACATTGGTCAGGACTTGCGGCGCAAGGTAGGGTGTGCCTTCCTTGTTGGCCTCGAAGCTGGATACATCGATATGGGCCTTCGCGCCCTTGCGCAGGGCTTCCTCGGTCTGCTCGCGCACCCAGGCGGCAAAGCGGGCCTGAGCCATCGGCCCGAGGGTGGTGGCTTCATCCAGCGGATTGCCCAGCTTGTATTGGCTGGTCAGGTCCACGAAACCGTCGACGAACCGGTCATAGAGGCTCTCGTGCACATAGACGCGCTCGATGCCGCAGCAGCACTGGCCGGAATTGTAGAAGGCGCCATCGACCAGATTGCCGACAGCGTAATCGAGATCCGCGTCCGCGCGCACATAGGCCGGATCCTTGCCGCCGAGCTCCAGGCCCAGGGTGGCGAAGGTGCCTGCCAGAGCCTTTTCGATGGCCCGGCCGCCGGCAACGGAGCCGGTGAAGTTGACATGGTCGATCAGGCCGGAGCCGAGCAGCTTCTCGGTGCCGCCGTGCGTGAGAACGATGTTCTGGAACACGCCCTTCGGCAGACCGGCGGCTTCAAAAGCCTTGGCGAGGCGCTCGCCGACCAGCAGCGTCTGGGCAGCATGCTTCAGGATGATGACGTTGCCTGCCATCAGTGCCGGCATGATCGTGTTGATCGCCGTCATGAACGGGTAGTTCCAGGGCGCGATCACCATGACGATGCCGAGCGGCACACGCTTCAGATAGCGCTTGAAACCCGGCTTGTCGGTGCGCTCGATATCCGCAAGCGCTTCCGCGGCAATGTTGGCGCAATAGGTGGTGCGCTCGATGGTGCCACCCAGTTCGCCGCCGTAGCGGACCGGACGGCCCATCTGCCAAGCCAGCTCCGTGACGACTTCGTCATTCATGGCCTTCAGTGCGTCGAGCGCCTTCAGGCAACATGCAATGCGGTCTTCCAGGGGAACAGCGGCCCAGGACGCCTGGGCAGTCCGGGCGGTGGTGACCACCCGGCTGACGGCGGCCTCATCCAGAGCGGGCCGCTCGGCATAGATGCTGCCGTCCACCGGGGATATGAGCTTGATCGTTTCAGACATGTTTCACCTCAAGAGGCCATGCCTTGCGGCAGGGCCAGGCTGCTTAAAGGGATCTGCGGCGGCAAATGCCGTTCCGCAAACCGGCAAGGGCTCCGGCTGGCTTAGGCCCGCTCGAAGCCGCGTGCAATCTCATAATCGGTCACCGCGCGGTCGAACTCGTCGATCTCCCACTCGGCTGCACGGCCATAGTGGTCGACCACTGCATCCGAAAACGCCTCGCGCAGCATTTTCGACCCGAGCAGGGTCTCGCGTGCATCGCGCAGGGTGCCAGGCACTTCCGGTGCCTTGCCTGCCGAATAGACATCGCCGGAGGACGGGGCCGCCAGCTCCAGCTTTTCCTCGATGCCCTTGAGCCCGGCTGCAATCTGAACAGCCAGAGCCAGATAAGGGTTCAGGTCCGAGCCACCGATGCGGCATTCCATTCGCACGCCCTTGGAGCCTTCACCGCACAGGCGGAAGCCGGCGGTGCGGTTGTCGATGGACCAGACCGTCTTCGTTGGCGCGAAGGTGCCCTTCTGGAAGCGCTTGTAGCTGTTGATGTAAGGCGCCAGGAAATAGGTGTAGTCCGGCGCATATTTGATCAGGCCGGCCGTATACTGGCGCATCAGTTCCGACATGCCGTATTGGGCGGAAGGATCGAAGAAGGCATTCTCGCCCTTGGCATTCCAGAGCGACTGGTGCACATGGGCCGAGCTGCCGACCTTGTCTGAGCGCCATTTGGCGAGGAAGGTCGCAGACCGGCCCTTCTGCCAGGCAATCTCCTTCACCGCGTGCTTTGCGATGGTGTGATAGTCGGCCGTATCAAGGGCTGCCGCATAGCGGATGTTCAGCTCTTCCTGACCGGTTTCGGCTTCGCCCTTGGTGTTCTCGACGGGAATCCCGGCATTGAAGAGATGATTGCGCACCGGACGCATCACGTCTTCTTCCCGGCCGGTCTGCAGGATGTTGTAGTCCTGATTATAGGCGGAATAGGGATCCAGATCGCGGAAGCCGCTCTTGCGGATCTCGTCATAGGTGCCGCCGAAGATGAAGAACTCCAGCTCCGTTGCCATCATGGCGGTGAGGCCGAGCGCATCAAGCCGGGCAATCTGCTTCTTCAGCATGGCGCGGGGCGAATGGGGCACCGGCTCGTGGGTGTGGTGGTCCAGCACGTCGCACATCACCATGGCGGTGGCTTCCAGCCAGGGCACATAGCGCAGGGTGCTGAGGTCCGGCTTCATGACATAGTCGCCATAGCCGGCGGTCCAGCTCGTCGAGGCATAACCCTCAACGGTGTACATCTCGAGGTCGGTTGCCAGCAGATAGTTGCAACAATGGGTCTCTTCCCAGGCGCTGTTCAGGAAATGCTGGGCATGAAAGCGTTTGCCCATCAGACGACCCTGCATGTCGGTGATGCAGGCGATCACGGTATCGATCTCGCCGCCGGAGACAGCGGACTTGAGGGCGTCGAGGGTCAGGTTGCCGGCCATTTTGGTCGTGGTCCATTCAAACAGGGGTCATCGCGGTCTGTGCCGGTCCGGAGGCAGGCCCCGGACCGGCGTTTCGCTCACGCAGCTCAGCCGTAGCGGTACGGACGTCCAGCCTTGGCCATGTCGGCGTTGTACTTCTTGAAGATCTCGACGACCTTCGCCTTGGTCGGGGATTCAGCTGCAATCTCGTCCCAGAATTTTACGGCTGCTTCTTCGACCTTTGCCCATTCTGCGTCCGGAATGGTGGTCAGTTCCAACTTGCCGCCGCCAACACGCAAGGAGGCTTCGCCGCCCCAGTACCACCACTGGCGGTGCAGGTGAGACGAATTCATGGCGAGCTGCAGCAGGGACTTCAGGTGATCCGGCACTTCATTCCAGCGTTCCATGTTGGCAAAGAAGTGGCCGATCCATGCGCCGGAGATGTTGTTGGTCAGGAAGTACTTGGTCACATTGGCCCAGCCCACCGTGTAGTCTTCGGTGATGCCCGACCAGGCCATGCCGTCCAGTTCACCGGTCTGAACAGCCACTTCCGCGTCTTCATAGGGAATGGTGACCGGAATGACGCCGAACTGGGTCAGGAAGCGTCCAGCTGTCGGGAAGGTGTAGAGGCGCAGGCCCTTCAGGTCTTCCAGCGACCGGATCGGCTTGGTGGTGTTGAAGTGGCACGGATCCCAGGAGCCTGCGGAAATGTGCTTCACGCCGACCTTTTCGTATTCTTCCGCCCAGATCTCGTTCAGGCCGTACTGGTTGAACAGCACCGGCACATCCAGGGAATAGCGGGAAGCGAAGGGGAAGTAGCCGCCGAACACGGTCACTTCGGTCGGAGAGGCCATGGAGTCATCGTCGGACTGCACGGCGTCGATCGTGCCGTTCTGCATGGCGCGGAACAGTTCGGCGGTCGGGACGAGCTGGTCGGCGGTGTAGAGCTCGATGACCATTTCGCCATTGGCGGCCTTGTTGAAGGCATCGATGGCGGGCTTGACGACATGTTCGGCCAGAGCCGGACCTGCATAGGTCTGCAGGCGCCACTTGATCGGGGCCTGTGCCTTGACTGCGGGGGCAGCAAGGGTTGCTGCACCTGCGGCGGCGATCGTGCCGGCACCGGCCTTCTTCAGAAAATCGCGTCTATTCGTCATTTCAGTGTACTCCCCTTTGAGTGATCCACTTTCAGGCCCGCCGTGCCTTTTGGCGCTTGTTTTCGGCGGCCCCTTTCAATTCACGAACTCCCAAATCTCCTGCAGACAGGCACATTACCGGTTGTAGACATAGTCTGGCAGCCAGAGTGCGATCTGCGGGAACACCATGACAATTGCCAGGGCGAGTATCATCACCAGAACGAACGGCGTGATAGAGCCGTAAATGTCGCGCATGGTGATTTCCTTCGGGGCCATGGCCCGCATCAGGAACAGGTTGTAGCCGAACGGCGGCGTCATGTAGGCGATCTGCGTCGTGATCGTGTAGAGCACGCCGTACCAGATCAAGACTTCGCCGCGTGGCAGGCCGAGGTCCAGGGTCCCGACCAGCGGCACATAGAGCGGCGCAACGATGACCAGCATCGCGGTGTCGTCCAGAAACGTGCCCATGATCAGGAACGAGACCTGCATCAGGATGAGAATGGTCCAGGGACCGAGGCCGAGCTTCTCGGTGAAGACGCTTTCGATGGCCTTCACGGCGCCGAGCCCGTCGAAGACAGCGCCAAAGCACAGGGCGGCCAGGATGATCCACATGAACATGCAGGAGATGCCGAGGGTCTGCTTCAGGCAGACGATCAGGATCGGCATGGTCAGGCGTCGTTTGGCAAGGGCTGCCAGAAGCGCTGCCAGCGCACCGATGGCGGAGCTTTCGACAAGGCTGGTCCAGCCGTTGACGAAAGGCACCATCATGGTGGCGAAGATGATCACCGGCAGGAGGCCGGACAAGAGCAGCTTGTACTTCTCATCCTTGTAGGTCTCGCGCTCCTCCCTGGAGAGGGCCGGACCGAGCTCCGGCTGAAGCTTGCAGCGGATCGCAATGTAGATGACGAAAAGGGCCGCCATCATCAGCCCAGGCAGCACTCCGGCAAGCCAGAGCTGGCCGACAGGCGCACGGGCGATCATCGCATAGAGCACGAGCACGACAGAGGGCGGCACTAGAATGCCAAGCGAGGACCCTGCCTGGATCACGCCGGATACCATCTTCTTGTCATAGCCACGCTTGAGAAGTTCCGGCAGGGCGATGGTTGCGCCAATGGCCATGCCGGCGACCGACAGGCCGTTCATGGCCGAGATCAGCACCATCAGGAAGATCGTGCCGATGGCAAGCCCGCCGCTGAGCGGTCCCATCCAGACGTGGAACATTTTGTAGAGGTCGTCGGCGATCTTGGTTTCCGACAGCAGGTAGCCCATGAAGATGAACATGGGCAAGGTCAGCAGCGGATACCATTTCATCAGCTTGATGGCGGCCGAGAACGGCAGTTCCGATCCGCCCGTCCCCCACAGGAGCAGGGCGGCGAGCGCGGCAACGCCGCCGATGGCGCCGAAGACGCGCTGCCCGGTGAGCAGCATCAGCATCATCGACGAGAACATGAGAAGAGCGATCATCTCATAGGACATCAGATCTCTTCTCCCTGGATGCGGGCAATATCCTTGATGAGCTCCGCAACAGCCTGCATCAGCATCAGAACAAAACCGAAGATCATCACGAGCTTGATCGGCCACAGATAGGGCCGCCAGGCTGTGGGGCTGCGTTCCAGATGGCCCATGACCTCCGACGCGCCATCAACACCACCGGTCAGGAAGCCGACGAAAAGGTCCTTGTAGAAGACGAAGGGCTCCTTGCCGAAATAACCGAGCGAGTAGGCGGTGGAGCTGAATGCGCCATAGACCAGGATGCAGAGATAGAAGATCAGCACGAAGACGGTGAAGGCGTCGAACCAGGCCTTCTTCTTGTGCGACCATTCCGCATAGAAAAGATCCATGCGCACATTCGAGCCCATCTGGATCGAGTAGGGGCCGCCAAGCACGTAATAGGCGACCATGGCGAACTGGGCCATTTCCAGCGTCCAGAGGGACGGGTGGAAGAATGTCTTGGAGATGGACGACCACAAGAGGATCCCGGCCATCACAAAGACCCCCCAGATCATGACCAGGCCGAGGCCCTTGTTGAACCGGTCGACACCCCGGACATAGGCGCAGGCGAGACTACGCATTCGCACCTCCCGCCGTCGCAAGGGCCTGCATGAGGATCGGCGCCAGGCGTTCAGCCCATTTCAGCTCGGCTTCGGGAGAGGCAACCTCGTCATTGCGGATTTCGATCATCAGGGACTTCAGTCCCAGGTCCTGTCCGTGCCGCATGAGCGTGTAATAGACGCCATCGGCCGGAGAGTAGGGCTCGTTGTCGCCTACGGTCAGATGCCCGTCAGCCTTGAGCGCTGCCAGAGCAGGTCCAGCAAGAGAGGTGTCCGCGTCATAGATCAGGCCGATTTCCCAGGGGCGGGAAACCCCTTTGTAGACCGGCGTATAGGTATGGATGGACACGACGGCTGTTGCCACGCCTTCTGCGAGCCGTTGTGCGATCACGGCATCAATGGTGCTGTGAAACGGGGTGTGCGAGAGGGCGATACGCTCAGCGCGCTGGGTGTCGTCAAGGTTCTGGTTGCCAGGAATGCCGGTAAGTTCGCTGACGGGCGGAATGAGATCCGGTGCCAGGGTGTCCCGGTTGCAGTCGATGATCAGCCGCGAAACGCAGGAATGCACCAGAGGCGAGTCCATCAGTTTCGATAGGGCAATGGCGACGCCAAGGGCGCCGGGATCCCAGGCAATGTGCGCCTTTAGATCGGCTTCGCTCAGTCCGAGCGTCCCATAGGCAGGCGGCAGATGGTTGCTTGCGTGGTCGCAGACCAGCACAAACGGACCCTTTCCCTGCCCATTCACGACCTCGACGGGCGGTAGAACCGCCACGCCTGGCGCGGAGTCCGACGCCTGGAGTGTCATTTGCTATTCCCCTCGTCCGGTTTCCTGATCGTTAACTGTTGTATTTTTTGTTACAGAATTGTCAGAACGATCAAACCTTGTATGATTTGATACACAGTTTGCGGCGAAGTCAAACACAAATCCTGAGCAGTGATCCCCGGATCCTGACGCAGGGGGTGGAAGGCTGGAGCCGCAGGGGCAGCGCGCTGGAGACCTGGTATGGATCGGCCCTTGATCGAAGAAATCCACGACCGGATCGATGAATTTACATCGACGGAACGCAAGGCTGCCTATGCGCTTCTGGCCAATTATCCGGTGCAAGGGCTGGATACTGTTGCCAATTTTGCAAGGGCGGCGGGGGTCAGTTCGCCGACTATCCTGCGCTTTGTCGCAAGGCTCGGCTTTCCCGGATTTGCCGATTTTCAGGCCCGGCTGCGCAAGGAACTGGCCAGCCAGCTGAACACGCCACTTGCCCGTAGTTCCGAACTGCCGCAGGCGCAGCCGGACAACATGGATCCTCTGGTTGCCCAGATGGTGGACAATGTGCGCGAAACCTTTGCACATTTGCCAAGGGGGGAGCTGGAGGGCGTGATCCGGCTTTTGGCGGACGAGAAGCGGACCATTCACCTGATCGGCGGGCGTTTCACCGATGCGCTGGCCCGATATACGGCAGCGCATCTGCGCATTGTCAGGCCCAATGTCATCCATGTGGCGGGGCAGCAGGGAAACTGGTTCGACCAGCTTCTGGGGGTCGGTCCGAAAGACGTCATCGTGGTCTTCGACATCCGCCGGTATCAGACGGAGATCATCCGCTTTGCGGAGACGGCAGCGGCTCAAGGGGCCAGTGTCGTTCTGGTCACCGACAGCTGGATGTCGCCGGTCGGGCGATTTGCAAGCTTCGTCTTACCAGCCCGCGTGGCGGTTCCCTCGCCCTGGGATTCCTCGACGGCCCTGATGTCGATCGCAGAAGTGCTGATTGCGGGCGTTACAGCTGCCAATCCGGAACGCAGCCAGAAGCGCATGCAGGCGCTTGAAGACCTGCGCAATGGTCATGACCCTTCCAAGGGGCTGGAAACCGAAGAAGGTCCAGATCTGGAAAACAGGCAATAAAAAACGCCGCCGGAGACCGGCGGCGTTCTTGAAATTCTGTCAGCCGCCTGATGGCGGCATAGCCTTAAGCGAGTTCCAGCTGAGCTGCCTGCTTGCCACGGCCACGACGATCATCTTCAGCAACGAAAGTTACCTTTGCACCTTCTTCCGGAGCGCCGAGACCAGCCTGCTCGAAAGCGGTGATGTGCACGAACACGTCCTTGCCGCCGTTTTCGGGAGTGATGAAGCCGAAGCCGCGGTCATAGTTGAAGAACTTGATGGTGCCGTTCTCACGCATGAGAGAAACCTTTCCGTTGTTTTAAGTGCAGGACGCAGCGAACCCGCCCTCTGCACAGTTGCGAACAGTCAGCTAGAAACGGAAAAGTCTCGACATTCAGAGCAGGCAGTGGGGCTGCCTGCCGAAACCAATCTTAACCGGGTCTATTTCATGTCCCGTCCGGCCGTGGAGCCGATGAACGCCAAGGTAGGGTGTCGTGCCGCCCATTACAAGGGATAGTTTTGTAACGCGAAGAGCCGGATTTATTGCCTTTTTCGCGGGTTTTCAGGACCTTGGCAGCCCTTTCCCGACATATAAATCCGCCTGGATGTCACGTTAAGGAACCTTCGTTCCGTCAAACCGTTCCTTTGTGACGGGGGTCACATCCCGCAGCGGCACATGCGGATAGTCTTTTCTCATCAGAAACGCGATGCCGCTGCTTCAGGGCATCCCTGATCAGAAAGGACCAAGGCAATGTTCAATAAGATCACATTGACTGCCGCTTCCGCCATCTGCGCAGCGGTCATGACCGTATCAGCCGGCACAGGCTCTGCCGAAGCCCGTAACCGTGGCTGGGAAACCGGTGCCGCCGCTGCTGGCGGATTTGTCGCCGGCGCCATCATTGGCTCTGCCGCCAGCCAGCCGCGCTACTATGCGCCGCCGCCCCCGCCGCCGGTCTACTACGCTCCGCGCCGTCCGGCTCCGGTCTATTACGGCTACCGTCCGGCTCCCTGGACCCCGGCCTGGTATGAATACTGCTCTGCACGGTATCGTTCGTTCAATCCGCGCACCGGCTATTTCGTGACCTATTCCGGTCAGCCGCGCTTCTGCCAGTAACGGGCGGACGATTGCAGATCTGGATTTGAAAAAGCTCCCGGGTGGCCTGCCACCCGGGGCTTTTCATTTTAAGCTGCCTGATCAGATGCCAGATTGCCGCTTGGCGGCGCGCATGATGGTCTCGAGCTGGTTCAGGAAACGCGACCGGTCGGCCTTGGTGAAGGCCGGGCCGCTTTCACGGATCTCGCCGATTTCCCGCAGGTGTGTGTTGAGATTACGGATCGCCAGCCGCATTCCCATCGCATCCTCGCGAAAGGGCTTGCCGTTGGGCGAAATGACCAGCGCGCCCGTGCTGACGCAGCGCGAGGCTAGGGGCACATCGGCGGTAACGACGACATCGCCGGTCTTGGCCCGTTCCGCGATCCAGTCATCCGCCACATCAGGCCCCTCAGGAACCACCACCCGTTCGACCAGATCGCTGTCGGGCATCCGCATCCAGCTGTTGGACACGATCTTGACCTCGACCTTGTGCCGTTCGGCCACCCGCACGGCTTCTTCTTTCACGGGGCAGGCATCTGCATCGACATAGAGAATGGTCATGGCCTATCCCTTGTGCTGGCTCAGGTAGCGGTCGATCCCGCGGGCCGCGCCAAGTCCGGTGGCAAAGCACGCCTGCAGCAGATAGCCTCCTGTCGGAGCTTCCCAGTTCAGCATCTCTCCGGCGGCAAAGACGCCGGGAAGGGCTTTCAGCATCAAGCCATCGTCCAGCTGATCGAGGCAAATGCCGCCTGCGGAGGAGATAGCCCGATCCATGTCATAGGTGGCATGGGTCGTGAGCTTCAGGTCCTTGATCCGCTCGGCGAGGCCCTGCGCGGTATCCGGCAATGGACCGGGCTCGCGAAGGAGGGCCGTCTCCGCCGGGTTCAAGCCAGCCGCCTTGCGCAGGAAGGTGCTGATGGACTGCTTGCGGCGGGGAGCGCCGAGCTTGCGCGTGAGTTGATCAAGGCTCAGGTCGGGACGAAGGTCGAGGGAGAAGTCCGCCGAGCCATTCGTCTCGATCAGGCTCCTGAGATCCGCGCTGAAAGCGTAGACTAGGCCTCCTTCAAGACCGGTGGACGAAATCACTGCTTCTCCCATTGCGCTTTGACCGTTGACGGTCATGCGCAGTCGCTTGAGCGGAGTTCCGGCAAAACGCTCGGTCAGAAGCGGGCTCCAGCCGATGCGAAAGCCGCAATTGGCTGGGCGCAACGGACTGATCGCTATGCCTTTGTCTTCAAGAGCGGAGGTCCAGCCACCGTCAGAACCAAGCCGGGGCCAGCTGGCGCCGCCAAGTGTCAGAAGAACGGCATCGGCCTCGATTGTCTTGCCCTGTTCCTCAGGCGTATCGAATGTCGCGCTGCCGTTCTCGGCAAATCCGGTCCAGGTTGTCCGGCTCAGGAAGGTCACGCCAGGCTGGTCCAGGCGCTGGAGCAGTGCCCGCAGCAGCGGAGAGGCTTTCATGGCAATCGGAAAGACGCGTCCGCTCGAGCCGACAAAGGTTTCTTGCCCGAGATCCTGGCACCAGGCTCTGAGGTCTTCGGGCGGAAAAGCTTTCAGATAAGCCTCCAGGAAGCCTGCTGCCTCCCGGTAGCGTGCCAGAAAGATGTCTGGCTGCTCACTGTGCGTAAGATTGAGGCCGCCACGCCCTGCCATCAGGAACTTTCGAGCCGGAGAAGGCATTCTGTCTGCAAGGGTGACTTGATAGGATAGTGAAGACAGATGATCGGCAGCCATCAAGCCAGCAGGACCCGCGCCAATAATAAGTACTTTTAACATGGTTTCCTTCTGGGTGTATTCATTGTTTGGGGCAAGTTATTTGTTATGATTGGTTGTCAGTGGAGATGGTTGCTAAAAATCAATACTTTTAGTCGGTTTGGTTGTATGAATTGTTAGGAAACTCGTGAAATATAAGGGGTACGCAGCCGCCGATAGCAGCATGAAAGGGGCAAGACAAGAGGCGATCTGCATGAATGCAAGGGCTTCGCAAAGCCGGACCCGAGGCCATGGAGGGGCTGTCTGGATCTGGCGCGCAGAGGGAAGAAGTGGAGGAGACGATGGTCAAAAGTCTGAGCCAGATTCTTGTCGTTGACGCCGACCCCAAGGTGTTGAGTGCGTTCGAGCGTATCTTCTCCGACCAATACCGTGTTGCCACCTTCGACGAGCCCAACAAGGCACTCCCCTGGATCAAGGAAAATCCTGGTGTTGCAGTCATTGTTTCTGCAATCAACCTGTCCGGCATGGGGGGCGTTTCCTTCCTCAGTGCCTGTGAAGCTGCTGCACCTTATGCCGCCCGAATTCTGCTGACTGCCGAAAAATCGGTTGATCTGGTCAAGCAGGCTGTCAACAACGGCCATATCTTCATGCTTCTGACCAAACCCTGCTCACAAGCCGAACTGACCGCCGCTGTCCATGCTGGAATGACACAGCATAACCGGCTTCTGCAAGAACGCACTGTTTTGGAGCGCACTCTTTCCGGTTCGGTTAAACTTCTGATTGAAATGCTGTCGCTGTTTCATTCCGAAGCCTTCCGCCGAACGTCGGTCATGCGCCCTCAGGCCATGCGGATCGCCCAGCGTATGGGCGTGAAAAAGACCTGGGAACTGGACATGGCCGTGATGTTCTCACCCCTGGGTGAAGCCTTGCTGCCGAAGGAGATCCTGGCCAGATACAGGACTGCGAAACCCCTGACCGATCAGCAGCGTGAAATCCTGGCGCGCGCGCCGGCGCAGACACGCGATCTTTTGAAGAACATTCCCCAGCTCGACCGTGTGGCAGAGTGCCTTTATCTGTCCAGCCGGGGGTTCGACGGTTCAGGCTTCCCTGTTGATGGCCCGGTTGGTGTCGACATTCCTGTGACGTCCCGGATCCTGAAGGTGCTCACCGATCTTTGGTTCGCGAGCCCGGAAACCGGAGTGGATGCGGCGGCTTTCGAGGCGCTCGCCATCAACCGGCGTCAGTATGATCCTGAAATTTTGCAAGTCGCTCGTGAAGAACTGCTGGATATGGTCAGCGATCAGCAGAACCGTGCAATCACTCTTTGCTATATCCGGGCTCTGCGTCCGGGCGACGTTCTGGTGGATGACGTGCTGTCCGAAGGAAGCCACGAACTCGTGCTCTCTCGGGGGCATCAGCTCACCGGCACGACGATCCGCAGGCTCGACCAGTACAATCACGTCTCAGGTATCCGCCAGCCGATCCGCGTCCATCGCGAAGAGCAACCGCCAACGGCCTCCAACGGTGAATTGGAGATGATCGGGGCGTGAGAGGAGGGCGGTCAGCCTCCCATTCTTCCTCGGATCACTCGGCTCTGCGGCTTGCTGCCTGCTTCAACTCGGCCTCATAGGCTTTTGCCACCCGCAGGAAACGGGCATGGCCATAATTGATCGACAGGATCAATCCCCACCAGCCATAGCGCCAGTATTTCCGCACGACATAAGCTTTCAGGAACGCGCCCGGGAATTCGCTCAGGAGACGCCAGCGGGGCAGCTTGCGGCCGCGCTTCTGCATGTCGGCGACCTGCATGTCGGAATAGCGGTTGTACTTGCCGACCTGGAATTCCAGAGACCGGATCGAGCGGTGCGCCATGATGCCCGAAAGGTTCTTGAGCACCGTACCTTCATTCGGGCGGACGGTGTCATGAACCGAAGACTCGGAAAAACGGCCCTGCCTGCGGTCATAGAGCCGGATCTGATGATAGCCATAGGCCCAGGGGGCCGGGGCCGTTTCATGGGCATAGATATCCCGGATCATGATCCGCCAGCCGCCTGCTGCAAGGTGGCCGTCAGAAGTCATCAGTGCACGGATTTCAGAGGCGAGCCCGGGCGTAACTTCCTCATCCGCATCGATGTTGAGGATCCAGTCGTTGCGGCACTGGTCTTCTCCAAAGCGCTTCTGCGGACCGTAACCGAGCCAGTCATTGTGAATGACCCTGGCCCCAAGGGAACTGGCGACTTCCGGTGTTCCGTCGGTGGAGCCGCTGTCGATCACGATCACTTCGTCGGCCCAGCCGATCACCGACTGGATGCTTTTCCCGATCCGGTCGGCTTCATTCTTGGCGATGATGAACACCGAAAGAGGAAGAGGCTGAGACATTGAGACCCTGTGTCATGAGGACTGTCCGGCCGTGAGCCGGTTCGCCTTTTTAGGGGCCAGGCCAGTGTCCTGCAAGTATCCGCAATTGTCCGGGAGCCGGGAAGGAGGAGCCGGCGGTTTCGTCGCGTCTCACATAAAAAAAGACCGGTCCCGAAAGACCGGCCTTTCAATAAAGGAATGAAAAAATCAAACGCTTGAAACAAGGGGACTATGCCGCCGTTCCATGACAGGCAGATGAAAATGACGTCGGGTACTTCAAAAAAAGGGAGAGATGGCGCTTGCTGATGATTTTGTAATTATCTTATTGAATTTTAATGATTTAAATCATCTAGTTGACGTTTAGGTCAAAAATTCTCTTGCCAACTCGCTGACAAGCTGGAACTCTCGGGGCAAAGTTAACCCGGTTGAGGGAGGAAGACGCATGACCGCAGCAATGGTTGGGTGGGCGCATCTGCCGTTCGGCAAGCACGCGGAAGAAACGGTCGAGAGCCTGATCGTCAAGGCGGCCGTCGGGGCCATCGAAGATGCAGGCATCGGCCCGGAGGAAATCGACGAGATCATTCTTGGCCATTTCAACGCCGGCTTTTCCCAGCAGGATTTCACGGCCTCTCTGGTTCTTCAGGCCAATCCTGTCCTCCGCTTCACACCGGCGACACGTGTCGAGAATGCCTGTGCGACCGGATCCGCCGCCGTTCACCAAGGCGTCCGGGCCATCCGTTCTGGCGATGCCCGCTTCGTGCTGGTTGTCGGGGTCGAGCAGATGACCACGACGCCGGGTGCAGAGATCGGGCGCAATCTTCTCAAGGCCTCCTATCTGCCGGAAGATGGCGACACACCGGCTGGTTTTGCTGGCGTGTTCGGCAAGATCGCGGAAGCCTATTTCCAGAAGCATGGCGATCAGTCGGACGCGCTGGCCCGTATCGCTGCCAAGAACCATCGAAACGGCGTCTCCAATCCCTATGCCCAGATGCGCAAGGATCTTGGCTATGAATTCTGCCGTCAGGAAGGGGAGAAAAACCCCTTTGTTGCCGGGCCGCTCAAGCGCACGGATTGCTCGCTGGTGTCGGATGGTGCTGCCGCGCTGGTCCTGACGGATCCGGCGACCGCGCTCGGCATGAAGAAGGCGGTGGCTTTCCGCTCGCTGGCTCATGTCCAGGATTTCCTGCCCATGTCCAAGCGCGACATCCTGAAGTTTGAAGGCTGTTCCCGTGCCTGGGGTCAGGCGCTGGGCGAGGCCGGTCTTGCGCTCGAGGATCTGTCCCTGGTGGAAACCCATGACTGTTTCACTATTGCTGAACTGATCGAGTATGAAGCCATGGGCCTGACCGCAGAGGGGCGCGGTGCAGAGGCGATCCTTGAGGGCTGGACTGAAAAGGACGGCAAGCTGCCGGTCAATCCATCGGGCGGGCTCAAGGCCAAGGGGCACCCCATCGGCGCAACCGGCGTCTCCATGCATGTCCTGACGGCCATGCAGTTGACCGGAGAAGCAGGTGGCATTCAGGTGAAGGATGCGGAAATCGGCGGCATCTTCAACATGGGCGGTGCAGCCGTTGCCAACTACGTATCCATCCTGCAGGCGATGAAGTAGCTTTCAACCTTCCGCAACGGCCTTTTTCAACGGGCCGTTGCGGAACTCAGGGGTTCTACTTAAAAACTTCACCAAGTTTATATTATTTTTGATGGGTCGCTTGTTCCGTTAAGTAATTGGATACCCGCACTCCCGTATCGCTCCAATCATGGGTCCCAATTTTGGGCCAGGTTTTGGGGGATTGGCTTTGAAAAGTCTTAAGGCAAAAACCGGAGTAGCAGCCGGCGTGTTTTTCGCGACAATTCTCGCGTTCAGCATTGGTCTTCTCATTTGTCTTAGCTCGATGACGAAGTCAGCGACCGAGCTGGAAGTGAAGGGGCAGCAGTTCTCGGGCGACGTCCTCAATCTTGCGGTTTCCCTGCAGAAGATGCGCTTCAACATTGTTCAGGTTCAGCAATGGCTTACCGACATCTCCGCAACGCGCGGGGAAGATGGTCTGGACGACGGTTTCGCGCTGTCTGAAGAATTTGCAGCAAATTTCGAGTCGGAAAGCCTTGAGGCAAAGGCCATCGCGGAACGTCTTGGCTACAGTGATGTCGTGAGCGGCATTGCCGACGTCCGTGCCAAATTCCCGAGCTATTTTGCGGCTGGTACCAAGATGGCCAAGGCCTATATCGCCGAGGGGACGTCTGCCGGAAACAAGGAAATGGCGACCTTCGATGCCAACGCCTCCACCTTGACCGAAGCCGTTGAGGCTGTGTTCGAAAAGCAGATTGCCGAGCTGGAAGCCGAGCGTGCAGAGCTTATTCAACGCGGTGAGAGTTTTGACTCCAGCGAAGCTCTGGCTGTTGATGTGGTCTACGCCATCATCGCTGTGCTTTTGACGAGCGTGGCGCTGGGAAGTCTTGCTCTACATCTCGGTGTTCTGAAGCCGCTTGGCAATCTGGCGAGCGCTGTCCGCAAGATCTCTGATGGCGACTATGAAGTTCAGCTGAAGGAAAATGTCCGCGGGGATGAGATCGGCCACCTTGCAAGCTCGATCCTGGTGCTGCGCGACAATGCTGCGGAGCGCCGTCAGCTGGCGGAAGCCAACCGCAAGGAAATGGAACAGCGCCAGCAGCGTGTTCTCACCCGTGAAAAGACAATCGACGGGTTCCGGGCCGGTGTTGCAGGTATCCTGGACTCCGTCTCGCACACCATGTCCCGTCTGGAAGACACCGCTCAGTCCCTGTCCACGGTGACCAGCGACACGGAACGTTTTGCTGACGAAGCCGCTTCCTCGTCGCAGGATGCCCGGTCGAATGTGGAAGCAGTGGCCGCCGCCACCATGCAGCTTTCCTCTTCGATCGAAGAGATCAACCGCCGCGTGACCTCTACCACTGCCGTCGTCTCGGAGGCCGCAGAAACCACCGCAGCGACCAACGACAAGGTTGAGCGCCTGTCCGCCGCCGCGCAGGAAATCGGGGACGTTGTCCAGCTGATTTCAACCATTGCCGAACAGACCAACCTTCTGGCTCTGAATGCCACCATTGAGGCCGCCCGTGCGGGTGATGCAGGCAAGGGCTTTGCGGTTGTGGCAAATGAGGTGAAGGCCCTTGCGAACCAGACCGGCAAGGCGACCGAGACCATCACCCAGCAGATTGCCGCCATTCAGGGTGCGACCAACGAGGCGGCCCGGTCGATCCGGGAAATCTCCCAGATCATGGACAGCATTTCCTCTGAAACCTCTGCAATTGCGGCGGCTGTGAATGAGCAAAGCGCCGCCACCAGCGAAATCTCGCGCGGGGTTCAGGAAGCAGCTCACGGCACGGAAACCGCAAGCGAGCGCGTTTCCGGCGTTTCCAGCAATGCCCGCAAGTCATCGAATGTGGTTGTGGAAGTCTCTGGCGCGGTGACGTCGGTCGTTGAAGGCACGCAGAGCCTGACCGGCCAGATCGAGAAGTTCATCCGCGACATCGCGGCCTGAGCTGAAAAAAGCAGTCGATCAGATCATGAGACCGGCGGCCAGTGGCCGCCGGTTTTGTTTTGTCTGGACGGGCGATCAGTTCCAGACCTTGCCTGCGTCTGCCTTGGCGCGTTCCAGCACATAGTCGACATCGCCTTCAAGCATCAGCTTCTGGGCGATCAATCCTTCTGCTGCCGCTTTCACGGCATCCAGATAGGCCTGTTCGTCCTTGTAGCGTGCGTCGATCGGATCGCGGCTGTCCTGACTATCCGCAGCCTTCGGGAAGGGCTGATAGCTGCCGGTCAGGCTGCAGAGCTCACCTTCTGCAAAGCCTGCGCCGCGCAGGTTCCAGCCGGCATAGCTGCCAAGCGGGGCGGCAACCACAGGAAGCCGGATCCCGCCGAGAGGAATGCCATCCTTGTCGACAGATGGAACGTATTCCATGTAGGCGGCGCCTTGCACCGGCGGCTTTTCAGAGTGATCCATCACCCGCAGGGTATTGAACCTCGGTTTTTCCGTGGTGCCCGCAATCTGCGGCAGCTTCAGATCGTCAAGCTTGACCAGGGTTTCCTCGGCAAGGCTTGGGAAGCTGCTGGCCGGAGGAGCCGTGTCCTTGGAAACCCAATCTTCCATTGCCGCATAAAGGGCGCGCATCACCGGGGCAGAGCTCAGTGGGTTGGTCGGGTTGACGCAGGTCTTGCTCATGTTCGACTGGGTGCCCCAGGAGTTGAAGTGCGGGGCGCCGGCAAGGAAATACAGCCGAACATTGTCCGGCATGGTCAGCGGCTCGCCTTCCGGAGAGGTCGAGACCAGATAGGCACGTCCCTGCCAGAATTCGGTCGAGGTGTCCGAATGCATGATCTTCGGGCAGGTGTCGCTGACGGTGCAGGCGCTCAGGATGCTTTCGCGCTTGTTGGTCAGCGGATCCGTTGTCAGCGCGTAGGTGAAGGGGAATTGATCACCCGGATAGTCATGATCCTCGTGCTGCCGCGAATAGCGGCCCGCCAGGGCAAAGCGATAGTTTGTATAGGTCTTCCGGGAGCCGGCGATATGGGCCATCGCGCCGTCGAAAACCTTTTTGCCGCCTTCATCGGCATTGAAGCCCTGATAGATGAAATCGCGGACGAAGCGTCCGGACTGGGAAATGCCCATGCCGATCGTATGCTCGACGCCGCTCAGCGGGTTTTCCGCGTCGTGGCCCTCGTTGCCGCGCAGGAATGAAATCACGTCGCGGGTGGCGGCAAAGGCGAGCCCGGCCGGCACGCTGCCTTCCGCCGGGTAGACGAAGTCATAGATCGCGCCCGCATCCAGCCCAGCGGGGCGGGTAATCTCGACTTCGGTGGCGCTGACATATTTGAAGGTCAGGCCTTCGGGGGTGGATGCGGCGTCATTGGGTGTCGCGCGTACGGTCAGCGTTGCCTTGGATGGATCCATGTCCGCTGCCGGATAGGTGAGGGATATCTTTCCCGTTTCACCCGGCTTGTCGAAAATCATTTGCTCGCGGGAGGTGCCTTTCACCCCGGAGAGGGTCGGCAGGGTGATGTTGATGCCTGCGTCCGGCAGGTCCGATTGCCATCCACTCCAGACGACCGTATCCCCCCGGGTCATCAGGAAACCGTCGCCCGCGTCCTCTTTTTTCTCGGGAACGCCCGAGCCCTCGGTCCGATTCAGCAGCATGAAGCTCAGATTCCGGCCCCGGTTGGGAACTTCATAGAACAGGAAAGGCGATTTCTTGGTGGCATCAGCCGGGCGAAGAATGAAGACCTCGGTGCTGAACTCCACTTCACCCTTGGCGTTGCGGGGCGCCTTTTCGATGTCGACGATGCCGGCATTGGCGGGGCTGTCCGGATTGACCGCGATCGTGGCGATGGCATCGATCCGCTCATAGGCTCCGGTGTCGCCGAAGGTCTGTCCCTCGAAAGCGGGGCTGGATGACTGAATCTGGAAGCCGGTGACCCTTGCGTGGGCGTTGCCAGACAAAACGGTTGCTGCCAGCAAGGCTGCCGGCAGGGCGTATTTTCTGTTCATCAATGTCCTCCCATGTCGCTTGAAAAGATCAAGCTTGCATGATCGTGCTGGGAGTCTGCGTACAGAGTCAATATTTTTGTATACAAAAGAGGCGGATTGGCTGCACCTCAATTTTCAACTCCAACGTGAGATGTGGTTGGGGAAGCTCATGTGCAGCGCAGCATCAACTTGCTTTTCGGGAAGGTCCGAACGGCAGGGATAGGGCCGTCCGGGCGCATTGAATGCACTGCGTTAGCTGAATTCAGGGCGAGGGGCGAAAGCCTGCAATCCGGGTTGTCTGGCGGCATTGTTCGCCGAACCGGACAAGAGAGGATTCCTTTTCTCTCCTTGCCACGCACTTTGAAATCCGATGCCCGCAGTTTTCTTCACCAAATCGCTAAATTGAGACCGTGGATGCGAATGCCCGGGAGAGGCCCTATGGCTGGACCAGAGAAACAACGTGAGATCGCCCCGGCGCGCCGGCGGCTTGATGTGTTCCCGACCTTCTTCAAGGTTGCGGGACAGCGCGTCTGTGTCATCGGTCATGGCGGTGAAGCCGCTGCCAAGGTCCGTCTTCTGTCTGAAACCAATGCCCGCATCGAAGTTATCGCCGAAGAGATCGAACGCGAACTGGCCGAGGCAATTGCCGCTGCCGGCGCCGTTCATGTTGCAGAAGCCTTCCGTCCGTCGCATCTGAACGGGGCGGCTCTTGTATTCAGCGCCCGCGAAGACGAGGTTCTGGACCGCGCTGTTGTTGAAGCTGCCCGGATCATGGGTGTGCCGGCCAATGCGGTGGACAAGCCGCATCTTTGCGATTTCTACACGGGCGCTCTGGTCAACCGTGCGCCGATTGCGGTGGCTATCACCTCGACGGGCGCAGGCCCGGTTCTTGCCCGCCACATCCGCGCGAAGATCGAAGCGATGCTGCCGCAGGGCACGGGCGATCTGGCGCGTCTGGCCGAGGGCCTGCGCGATGCAGCAAGCCGTGTCATTCCGGACGCCGCTGCCCGCCGCCGGTTCTGGGCCCGGTTCTTCTCCGGTCCGGTTGCCGATAATGTCTACGCTGGCCACAAGGATGCCGCCCGTGCGGAAGCACAGCGTCTTCTGAACGGCGCTGCCGATGAAACCGGCTTTGTCTGGCTGGTGGGCGCTGGCCCTGGCGCGGAAGATCTCTTGACCCTGCGCGCCCAGCGGCTGCTGCAGGAAGCAGACGTGATTGTTCATGACGCTCTGGTGCCCGCCGGGGTCGTGGCCATGGGCCGCCGGGATGCAGAGCGGATTTCGGTCGGCAAGCGCAAGGGCGCGCATTCCGTGTCGCAGGCCGACATCTGCAAGCTCCTGGTCAAGCTTGGCGGTGAAGGCCTCAAGGTCGTCCGGCTCAAGGCAGGTGACCCAATGATCTTCGGCCGTGCGGCAGAGGAAATGGATGCGCTGCGCGAAGCCGGCATCAGCTTTGAGGTCGTGCCGGGTGTGACGGCTGCCTTTGCCGCTGCGGCCTCGGCTCAGCTTCCGCTGACCTTGCGCGGTGTTGCCTCCACGCTGGTCTTTGCCACCGGGCACAATGCCAAGTCCGAAGTTCTGCCCGACTGGGCGGGTCTGGCCCTGAAAGGGGCGACGGTCGCGGTCTACATGGGCCGGACTGTTGCGGCGGACGTTGCCACCAAGCTCGTATCCGCCGGTCTTCGCTCCGGCACACCCGTCGCAATCATCGAGAATGCGGCCCATCCTTCCGAGCGTCAGTTCAGTGGCACGCTGGCTGACCTGAGCAATCTGTCGGATCGCTCCGACATTGATGGAGCCGTGCTGATCGTCATTGGTGAGGCGGTCGGGCATGCTGCTCTTGAAAAAGCCGAACCCATTGCGGCCTGGCCGCTGAAACGTGAATTCGCCGCCTGAGGAGATAAGGGCAATGAAGATTGTTACCGCCAACCGTTTGATCGATGGCGAAGTGGTCTGGCTCGGTGCCGGAAACGCCTGGGTTGGCCAGGTCTCCGAAGCACTGGTGCTGGATGGCAAGGATGACGTTGCCGCGGCTCTTGCTGCAGGTCTTGCTTCTGCCGAACGCCGGGAAGTGGTCGACGTTTATGAAGTCGACGTGACCGAGGAAGACGGAAAGCTGGTTCCGGTGCGCCTGCGCGAAAAGATCCGCGCAAAGGGTCCAACCACCCATCCGGAACTGGGCAAGCAGGCACAGGCCTCCCAGGCCTGAGCCGGACAAAGATGTGAGGCCGTCAGATGACGGTCTTGGATCGGCAGGGATCTCCTTCGGGAGATCTTGGAGGAAGAGCCGGTCGACCTTGAAATGACTGAGCATCGGTGACGGGCACTTGGCCCCTGATGCTCCGGGAAGATGACCGGTCAGCGCCTCGGACAAGGCCCAGCCGGAGTGGAGACGCGAAATGTACCGTTACGACGAATTCGACCAGGGCTTCGTGACCCAGCGCACCGAGCAGTTCAAGGACCAGGTGCGCCGCCGCCTGTCTGGTGAGCTGTCTGAGGAAGAGTTCAAGCCACTCCGCCTCATGAACGGTCTCTACCTTCAGCTTCATGCCTACATGCTGCGTGTTGCCATTCCCTATGGCACGCTGAACAGCCGTCAGATGCAGAAGCTGGCGCATATCGCCCGCACCTATGACCGCGGTTACGGCCACTTCACGACCCGGCAGAACATCCAGTTCAACTGGCCGAGCCTGGCGGATACGCCGAAGATCCTGGAAGAGCTGGCCGAAGTCGAGATGCATGCCATCCAGACCTCGGGCAACTGCATCCGCAATGTGACCGCCGACCATTTCGCCGGAGCTGCTGCCGACGAAATCGCCGACCCGCGTCCCTACGCGGAAATCCTGCGCCAGTGGTCGTCGCTGCATCCGGAGTTCTCGTTCCTGCCGCGCAAGTTCAAGATCGCCATCACCGGCGCGCCGCACGACCGCGCAGCCGTTCAGGTGCATGACATCGGTCTGCAGCTGACCCGCAACGAAGCTGGTGAAACCGGTTTTGTGGTCTTTGTTGGTGGTGGCCTCGGCCGCACGCCGATGATCGGCCGCAAGGTGCGCGACTTCCTGCCGGAAGAGGACCTCTTGGCCTATTCCGAAGCGATCCTGCGCGTCTACAATCTCTATGGCCGCCGCGACAACAAGTACAAGGCCCGCATCAAGATCCTGGTTCACGAGACCGGTCTTGAAGAGCTGAAGGCGGACATCGAGGCAGAATTCGCCAAGATCCGTTATGGCGTGCTGCGACTGCCGGATGAAGAAGTGCGCCGTATCGAGGCCTATTTCGCACCGCCCCCGCTGGAAGTCCTGCCGGAAACTGATGGTGCTTTTGAAGCCCGCAAGGCAGCCGACGCGGCTTTCGCACAGTTCGTGGCGCATAACCTCAACCCGCACCGGGTTCCGGGCCATGTCAGCGTGACCATCTCGATGAAGCCGATTGGCGGCATCCCCGGTGATGCGACCGATGTGCAGATGGATGAGATCGCAGCCATCGCCAAGGCCTATGGTCATGACGAGATCCGCATCAGCCATGAGCAGAACGTCATCCTGCCGCATGTGAAGCTGGCGGATGTCCCGGCGATCTTCGACCGTCTGGTCGCAGGTGGCATGGCTGAAGGCAATTCCGGTTTGATCACCGACATCATCGCCTGCCCGGGCATGGATTATTGCGCCCTCGCAACGGCCCGTTCGATCCCGGTCGCTCAGCGGATTTCCGAACGCTTTGGCGGTGCTGACCGTCAGGCGGAAATCGGCGAGCTGAAGATCAAGATCTCCGGCTGCATCAACGCCTGCGGTCACCACCATGTTGGCCACATCGGCATTCTGGGCCTGGAGAAGAAGGGCGAGGAATTCTACCAGATCACGCTTGGCGGCTCTGCGAACGAGAATTCCTCGATTGGTGAAATCATCGGCCGCGGCTTCTCCTCGGAAGAAGTAGTCGATGCAATCGAAACCCTGGTGGACACCTATCTGGGTCTGCGGAGCAGCAAGGAAGAAACCTTCCTCGATGCTTACCGGCGTGTAGGGGATGACCCCTTCAAGGAGGCCCTTTATGGGACTGGCTGAACCTGCTGGCAGATACGAGACATCGGAACCTGCCGGCATCCGGGATGAAATCGACGCTCTGAACATCCGGTTCGCCGGGGCAACGGCGCAGGAGATCCTGCGCTATGCGCTCCGGGAGCGCTTTGCCGGTGACATCGCCATGGTGTCCAGCTTCGGTGCGGATTCCGCTGTGCTTCTGCACATGGTGTCCGAGATCGATCCCTCTGCGCCGGTGATCATGGTCGATACCGGCAAGCTCTTTCCCGATACCTTGCGGTACAGGGATCAGCTGACCGAGCAGCTCGGCCTGACGGATGTCCGCTCGCAGAAGCCTGCGAAGCCGGTCTTGTCCGAGGTCGATCCTGCGGGCATGCTCTGGATGAGTGATACGGACGCTTGCTGCCATGTGCGCAAGGTGGTTCCGCTGGAAGAGGCGCTGTTTGGCTTTGGAAGCTGGATTTCGGGCCGCAAGCGGTTCCAGAGTTCGACCAGATCCAGCCTGCCGCCTTTCGAGTATGAAGGCGGACGGGTGAAGATCAATCCGCTCGCGGACTGGACGGCAGAAGACATTCTTGCCTATGCCAGGGAAAAGAACCTGCCGCCGCATCCGCTGGTAGCCCAGGGCTATCCGTCGATCGGCTGCATGCCCTGCACCTCCAAGGTCAAGCCGGGTGAAGATGCCCGGGCGGGCCGGTGGCGCGGGCAGGACAAGACCGAGTGCGGCATTCACCTGCCGACCCTTGGCAAGGAAGTCGACGGTAGCGGCATTTGAGAAATTCCGGCTGCGGCCGGCAAGAGACAGTGCGGGTCCCGGATAGTCTGTCCGGTCCGCGAAGGGACGCGAAGACGAATGAGCAAGATCTACAAGAACGGCGCTTTCCATGAGGAAGACTGGATCCGCGTCGCCAGCGAAGAGCCGGTTCCGGCATCCGGAAACGTGCTTGTTCCGCTTGCCCGCTATCTGGCGGAAGCCGAAAGCCTGAGCGGCAGTGACGCTTCCATCGCTGTGCTGGTGTCTCCGGGTGACAATGTGGAAGACATCGTCGCTCATCTGGACAAGCTGGCGCTTGTGGCCGTTGATTTCCCGAAGTTCAGCGATGGCCGCGGTTTCTCCTCGGCCCGGGTGCTGCGTGAGGAATTCGGCTACAAGGGCGATATCCGCGCTGTCGGGTTCTACATCCTCGACCAGATCCCGCTGCTGCGCCGTTGTGGTGTCAGCAGCTTCGAGATCGTGAAGCCGGAAGTTCTGGCCGCGCTCGAAAAGGGCGAATGGCCGGAAGTGACCCGCTATCTTCAGCCCGTCGGTGCTGTCGAGGAAGCCCCGGCTGGCACCCGTCCCTGGGCTCGCCTGTCCTTGCGCTCTTCGACCGCCGAGGCGGCCGAGTAAGCCCTGGGCTTTGCAAACTGTCTTTTGAAGAAGGTCCCGGCCGGTCAGGTGCGGGACCTTTTTTCATGGGCGGCGATTGTTTCGCTGTTGCGAAGCCGCGCTTTCCTGAGCGCACTCACGGGAACGTGACCGGGGCCTGTGGATTGGGAGGGCAGCCTTCATCGAAGGTGCCTCTTCCGAAAAATCCGCAAGATGATGGAAATGAAGAGAAAACTTGAGTTATAGATACCGATTAGATTGGAATTATTCTAAACTATTGATAACTAGGGGTTTATTGACTTGAAAAGGGGTGCGGACCATAGTCCGCGCGGAAATAGCAAGCATCCGCGCGGTGGTCCGCAGCGGAAGGATCATTCCGGGAGACGATATATGCACGGAGCAAGGAAGGCATTTGCCTGCGCGGTGATACTGGCCACGACGGCGCTAACCAGCGGGCAATCATTCGCAGATGAGGAAGTGAACGTTTACTCCTATCGGCAGCCTTCTCTCATTCAGCCTCTGCTGGATGCCTTCACTGCCAAGACCGGCATCAAGACCAATGTGGTCTTCTCCGACAAGGGGCTCGGCGAGCGTATTGCGGCTGAGGGCGAGAACTCCCCGGCTGACGTTATGCTCACCGTGGACATCGGCCGTCTCGACACTGCCAAGCAGCTCGGCATTGCAGAGCCGATCAAGTCCGAAGTTGTTGCGAAAGACATTCCCTCTCAGTTCCGCGATGTGGATGGGGATTGGGTTGGCTTGACCGCCCG
Source organism: Roseibium suaedae (assembly GCF_900142725.1). Taxonomy (GTDB): domain Bacteria; phylum Pseudomonadota; class Alphaproteobacteria; order Rhizobiales; family Stappiaceae; genus Roseibium; species Roseibium suaedae. The sequence continues at coordinate 572,910 of NZ_FRBW01000001.1, forward strand.
TGCCCGCATCATCTATGCGTCCCGCGAGCGTGTGGACCAGACGGCCATCACCTATGAAGAGCTGGCAGACCCGAAGTGGAAGGGCCGCATCTGCACCCGTTCGGGCCAGCACGACTATACCCTCGGCCTGATCGCTTCCATGATCGTGCACCACGGTGAAGCTGAAACCGAAAAGTGGCTTGTCGGCCTGCGTGACAATCTTGCGCGCAAGCCCACCGGCAATGACCGCGCCCAGGTGAAGTCCATCTATGCCGGCGAATGCGATATCGCACTCGGCAACACCTATTACATGGGTCAGATGGAAACCAATGACGCGGAACCGGAGCAGAAGGATTGGGCAGCCTCCGTCCGCCTTATCTTCCCGAATGCGGAAGATCGCGGAACGCACGTGAACATTTCGGGCGTCATCCTCAACAAGTATGCTCCGAACCGGGACAATGCGATGAAGCTGATCGAGTTTCTGACCACGCCGGATGCTCAGGAGATCTATGCGGAAACCAACTTCGAGTATCCGCTGACGCCGGGTGTCGCGATTGCGGAGCGCGTCAAGGGCTGGGGTGAGCTCAAGCCGGATGACATTTCCCTGTCCGAAATTGCGAAGTACCGCAAGGCCGCCAGTGAAATGGTGGACCGGGTCGCCTTTGACGACGGCCCCGCATCCTGATTGCTGAAAACTCGGGTTTCCCGGGACAAGGCGCCGCACATGTGCGGCGCCTTTTGCATTTCAGCTTCACACCCTTTAACTAGACCGAACAGCTCCGATTTTGCTTTCCCCGGGAGACCCCCAACCCTTGTCACGCCTGCGCCTCATGACATCTGCAGAACGCTTCTGGCAGATCGCCGCTCTGGCTGTGGCAGCTCTGGTGGTCTTTCCGCTTGCCTCCATTGGCTGGATTTCCTTCGGCGGGGCAGGGGAGGTCTGGTCGCATCTGATCAGCACGGTTCTGCCGAGAGCGATTTCCACGACGGTCATTTTGATGCTCGGCGTTGGCGTGGTGACCGCTGTGCTTGGCATCGGCACGGCCTGGCTCACCACCATGTGCCGGTTTCCGGGGCAGAAGATCCTGGATTGGCTTCTGCTCGTGCCCCTTGCGGTGCCGACCTACATCATCGCCTTCGCCTATGTGGAGGTGATGGACTACACAGGCCCGGTCCAGTCCTTCATCCGCCAGCTCTTCGGCTTTCACACATCGCGGGACTACTGGTTTCCGGAGATCCGGTCCCTTGGCGGTGCGATCTTCGTGATGAGCGTGGTGCTCTACCCTTATGTCTACCTGACGACCCGGGCGAGTTTCCTGATCCAGTCTGCCTCCATTCTTGATGTGTCACGCACACTCGGGGCGTCTCCTTATCGGGTGTTCTTCCGAGTTGCTCTGCCGCTCGCCCGGCCGGCGGTGGTTGTGGGCGTGTCTCTAGCGCTAATGGAATGCCTGAACGACATCGGTGCGGTGACCTTCTTCGGTGTGAAGACCCTGACCTTCTCGGTCTATGAAACCTGGCTCAACCGCTCGAGCCTGACCGGCGCAGCCCAGCTCGCGATTGCCATGCTGATCATGGTGTTTGCCCTGCTCTGGCTCGAGCGCTTTGCCCGCCGCAAGCAGCGGTTTGATGCAGGCCATTCCAAGCAGCGTCAGCCCGCACGGTTTGATCTGAGCGGCTGGCAGGCTGGCGGGGCGCTGGTGCTTTGTCTGGTTCCCGTCATCCTTGGCTTTGGCGTGCCTGCAGCCCTCCTGGCGGACCGGGCAAGCCGTCGTCTCAATGACCTCCTGCAGGAACCATTCCTCTTGTCTGCCTGGCACAGCCTGTCGCTGGCCGCGGTCGCAAGCATTCTGACCGTGGTGATCAGCATCGCGCTGGCCTATGCCCTGCGGCTCCGCAAGACCCGGCCTCTGGTGATGGGCGTGCGGTTTGCAGCTGTTGGCTATGCCATCCCTGGCACGGTTCTGGCGGTTGGTATCCTTGTTCCGCTCGCAGCTCTCGACAATTTCGTCGATGCGCAGATGAAAGCATGGTTCGGCATCGGAACCGGCCTGCTGCTCGTGGGCTCGGGAGTGGGCCTCGTCTACGCCTATATGGTCCGTTTCCTGGCCGTGTCCTATGGCCAGGTGGAGGGGGGCTTCGGCAAGATCTCTCCCCATCTGGACATGGCATCGCGCACTCTGGGCCGCAATGCGTCCCAGACCCTCGGACAGATCCATCTGCCCCTGTTGCGTCCGGTGCTCTTGTCCGCTCTGCTCCTGACCTTCGTCGATTGCATGAAGGAATTGCCGGCCACGATCCTGCTGCGGCCTTTTAACTTCAACACACTCGCGACGACCGTGTTTGAAGCAGCATCCCGCGAGGCATTTGAGGATGCGGCGCTTCCAGCACTTACGATCCTCATCGTCGGTCTGTTGCCGGTCATCTATCTTGCCCGCACCAGCGCGTCGTCCTTCCGCACGCGCACCAGCACGCGCGGCCGCAAGGCTGTGGCCTAAAACCGTACCCCAAACGAAAACGGCCTCCCGTTGAGGAGGCCGTCTGTCGTTCCAAGAGAAGCGCTTGCTTCAGACCAGCGTTGCTTCCGTGGAGGCCTTGACCTCGTCTTCGGAAACACCCGGAGCCAGTTCCACCAGCTTCAGCCCGCCTTCGACCACGTCGAAGACACCGAGGTTGGTGATGATGCGGTCAACGCATTTCACGCCGGTGAGCGGCAGGGTGCAGTCCTTCAGCAGCTTCGAGTCGCCTGCCTTGGAGGTGTGGTCCATCAGGACGACCACACGCTTCACGCCGGCGACCAGATCCATGGCGCCGCCCATGCCCTTGACCATCTTGCCCGGGATCATCCAGTTGGCCAGATCGCCATTCTCGGACACTTCCATGGCGCCCAGGATCGACAGGTCGATGTGACCGCCGCGGATCATGCCAAAGCTGTCTGCGGAGGAGAAATAGCTGGTCCGGGGCAGTTCGGTGATGGTCTGCTTCCCGGCATTGATGAGGTCGGCATCGACTTCATTCTCGGTCGGGAAGGGGCCCATGCCGAGCATGCCGTTTTCCGACTGCAGCGCCACGTCGACGCCTTCCGGAATGTAGTTGGAAACCAGCGTCGGAATACCGATGCCGAGGTTCACGTAGAAACCGTCTTCGAGTTCCTGAGCGGCCCGCTGGGCCATTTCGTCACGAGTCCAAGCCATGATGTGTCTGTCTCCCGTTTCTCAGGCCGCGCGGGTGGTGCGCTTTTCGATGCGCTTCTCGAAGGTGCCCACAATGATGCGGTCAACAAAGATGCCCGGCGTGTGGATGTGGTCGGGGTCCAGTTCTCCGGTCTCTACGATCTCTTCGACTTCGACCAGGGTCATCTTGCCTGCGGTGGCCATCATCGGATTGAAGTTCCGGGCGGTCTTCCGGTAGATCAGGTTGCCTTCCTTGTCGGCCTTCCAGGCCTTGACCAGGGACACATCGGAAACCAGTCCGGTCTCCATGATGTAGGTCTCGCCGTTGAAGTCCTTGTGCTCCTTGCCCTCCGCGATCAGCGTGCCAACGCCGGTCTTGGTGTAGAAGCCCGGAATGCCGGCTCCGCCTGCGCGGATACGTTCGGCGAGAGTGCCTTGCGGGTTGAATTCCAGCTCAAGTTCGCCGTTCAGGTACTGGCGCTCGAACGTGGCGTTCTCACCCACATAGGAAGAGATCATCTTCTTGATCTGGCGCGTCTGCAGCAGGAGACCAAGGCCGAAATCATCCACGCCGGCATTGTTGGAAATGGCGGTGATGTTGCCGGTGCCGGTATCGCGCAGAGCTGCGATCAGGTTCTCCGGAATGCCGCAAAGACCAAAGCCGCCGGCCATGATCGTCATTCCGTCGAAAACCAGTCCGTCCAGCGCAGCCGCCGCGTCCGGAAAAATCTTGTTCATGTTTTACTCCCAGAAGTCTCCCTGATGGGAGGCACTTGAGCGCGGATTGTGCGCTGCGTCAAGAGCGTAGGGTGTGATCAAAAGTCTGAGGCTCAGCCCCCATTTTCCTTACGCAGGTAGTTCCGGAGAGTTTGCTTCACCCGGTGAAGTTTCAAGGCGCACTTGCCGATCCGGGTGAGTGGAAGCTGGATGCGCTTCAAGAGCACTTCCTGCGGGCCAAACCGCTGCTTGTAGTCTTGCATGCCAGTGCCGAAGCTGAACTGGCGGATGCCGTTGGCTTTCGCCCAATCCATCGTCCGGGCGAAGAGCACGACCCCGGGGGACATCCTGTGCCACTTCTCGTCCCCTATTGCGATGAGCACGCCGTTGAGCATGTCCTGGTTGATGAAGGTCATGACAGCTGCTGCAATCTCGGTGTCGGTTCGCAATGCGAGAAAAACGGCGTTGCTATCATAAGATCGCAGGCTGGCGATATCCTTGTAGAAACCGACGCGACCCGGAAACTCAAGAGAATTGGGGCGCCCCATGGCTTCAAAACGAATGCGCCGCTGCTCCCGGATCATTTCGATGATCTCGAGCCTGTCTTCAACGGCACGGACCTCGACCAACCGGACGCCTTGGGCATCCAGTTTGCGGTTCTTCTGCCGGATTTCCTTGAACACAGGCCGTGTGCGCCAAAACTCCTGTTCGCCTTCCGGAGCAAGTGCCAGCATTAGCATCGTTGCCTCATCTCGGGCACACGCAAGCTGGTAGAGTGGACTAAGATGGGAGCCCAGCTTCGGGACAATATTCCGGATCATGATCAGATCGACATTTGTCAGGCTTTTGGTCAGCTGGAGCCAGATGACCTGTGCTTGTGTGGTCGACAGATGGAGGTTGTTGCTGATGATCGGGCCGGATTGATCAGCGAGGCCAAGGTCAGGGATGGATGCAATTCTGAGGGGGCCGCGTCTGCTCCGGTGGAGCGGTACCAGCATCACGGTTTCGCCCGTTTCAGCCTGCCGGATTTCGTGGATTTCGAACCGGTCGCTGCTCGATGTGAGCATGTTGCGCTGGAAAGCTTCAAAAAAACCGATGGTTTGAAAAGGCGTAGAGGCCGAGCCACCCGGCAGCCGTGCCCAAAGCTGTTCCATTTCCTCGCGTGCCGGGGCAGCATGCACTTTAATCTCAAAGCAGTCACTCTCACCCGAACGTGCCTGTGAAGGCTCGTCCGGAAAGGAGTAAGCCAAATCTGGCTGTGTAGCTTGCATAGCGATATGCGACCTTGAAAATATCAATCCAAAGATGCAGGAACTAAAGCATATGATCCGCTAATTTTCACTGAAATTCTCAAGTTTTCTGGTGATGTCGATAGGAAGTGACCAGAGAGGCGTTGTCTCTAGCCAGCTGCTCCGAAAGCTGCGCGTTCATCCCGCTCGCGCTGGACTTGCTGGCGCTTGGTGGCGATCGACGCGGCAATCACACCCATTGTCACCAGGGCGACAAGGATCGTGCAGACTGCGTTGATTTCCGGCGTCACGCCGAGGCGGACCTGCGAATAGATCTTCATGGGCAGCGTGGTTGCCCCGGGGCCCGTCGTGAAGCTGGCGATCACCAGATCATCGAGAGACAGGGTGAAGGCCAGCATCCAGCCCGCAATCACGCCAGGAAGGATGATCGGCAGGGTGATCAGGAAGAAGGTCCTGACCGGAGGGCAGCCGAGGTCTTCCGCGGCTTCCTCGATGCTCTTGTCGAAGCCGACCAGACGGGACTGAACGACCACCGCGACGTAACACATGGTGAAAGTCGTGTGGGCAAGGATGATGGTCCAGAAGCCTCTCGCCTGGTCCATGGCCACAAAGAGCAGCAGCAGCGACAGGCCGAGAATGACTTCCGGCATCACCAGCGGCGCGAAGATCATCCCGGAGAAAAGCGACCGGCCAATGAAACGGCCAGAGCGGACCAGCACCAGGGCAGCCATGGTTCCGAGAATGGTGGCGATACTGGCGGATAGGAAGGCGACCTTGAGCGTGATGATGGCAGCATCGATGAGCTGCTGGTTCTTCATCAGCTCGACATACCACTTCGTGGAAAAGCCGCCCCATACGGTCACCAGCCGGGATTCATTGAAGGAAAAGACCACCAGCAGCAGGATCGGCAGATAGAGGAACGAAAAGCCGAGCACCAGCGAGGTGACATTGAACCAGGACGGACCGGATTTCATGCTTGTTTCTCCGCGGCTTTCTGTTGCTGGTTCTGGAACAGGACGATCGGGATCACCAGGATCATTAGCAGGATGACGGCGACGGCGGACGAAACGGGCCAGTCACGGTTGGAGAAGAACTCCACCCAGAGGGTCTTGCCGATCATCAGGGTGTTGGAGCCGCCGAGCAGATCCGGAATGACGAATTCGCCCACCGCCGGAATGAAGACCAGGAAGGATCCTGCGATCACGCCGGGAATGGAGAGCGGCAGGGTGATCTTCCAGAAGGCTTTCCAGGGCGGGCAGCCAAGGTCCGAGGCTGCCTCCAGAAGGCTGATGTCCAGCTTTTCCAGGCTGGCATAGAGCGGCAGCACCAGGAAGGGCAGATAGGAATAGACGATGCCGATATAGACCGCGAGATTGGTGTTCAGGATGATCAGGGGCTGGTCGATCAGGCCGGTCCACAGCAGGAACTGGTTGAGCAGGCCCTCGTTCTTCAGGATGCCGATCCAAGCATAGACGCGGATCAGGAAGCTGGTCCAGAACGGCAGGATGATCAGCATCAGCAGGGTCGGGCGCCAGGCCTTCGGGGACCGTGCCATGCCATAGGCAACCGGATAGCCGACCAGAAGGGTGATCAGTGTGGAGACAGCGGCAATCTTGACGCTGGAGAGATAGGATTTCCAGTAGAGGTCATCCTCGGTCAGCCAGATGTAATTATCGAAGGAGAAGGTCGAGAAGGCATCCTTGATCCCAGCCAGCCCATCAGAGAGGTCGAAGGTCGGCAGATAGGGAGGAATGGCGACCGCCACTTCCGAGAAGGAGATCTTGAAGACCATGAAGAACGGCGCAAGGAAGAACACCATCAGCCACAGGAAGGGCATGGCAATCAGCAGCCAGCCACCGGCTGACCTGCGCGGTTTGTCTTGTGTCCCGGTGCTCATGTGCTGCCCCGCTTCCTCTGCGCTTATGCCGTAAGGATGACGCCTGCATCCCGCTCCCAGCTCAGGACGACCTTGTCGTCCCAGGCAATCGGGCGTTCAACCAGCCGGGTGATGTTTGCAACGGTCGCCCGTAGCGTTTCCTTTTCGCCAACCCGCGAATGGAAGATCGATATATCGCCGAGATAAGCAATGTCCCAGACTTCCGCGCCCACCTTGTTGACCGCATTGGCCTCCGGAGTGTCGCCATGGGCGATGCGGATCTTCTCGGGGCGCATTGCGTACCAGACCGTATCGCCGACGGCGGCCGGGGTTTCCTGGATGGTATCGATACAGAATTCGCCGGATGCGGCCTGAAGGATCGTGCCCTGGGGCGACTTTTCAGCCACCTTGGCCTCGATCAGGTTCACATCGCCGATGAAGTCTGCAACGAACTTGGAGTTCGGCGTTTCGTAGATCTCGGCAGGCGGAGCCATCTGGATGATCTTGCCCGCATCCATGACGGCGATGCGGTCGGCAACGGTCATGGCTTCTTCCTGATCGTGGGTCACGATCAGGAAGGTCATCTTCAGTTCTTCCTGAAGGGTCATCAGCTCGAACTGGGTTTCCTCGCGCAGCTTGCGGTCAAGGGCTCCCAGCGGCTCATCGAGAAGCAGTACCTTGGGCCGCTTGGCAAGTGAGCGGGCGAGGGCGACACGCTGGCGCTGGCCGCCGGAAAGCTGATGCGGCTTTCGCTTTGCGAAAGGGACCAGCTTCGTCAGCCGCAGCATCTCGGCAACACGCTCGGCGATCTGCGCCTTGGGCATGCCATCCTGCTTCAGGCCAAAGGCGATGTTTGCCTCGACATTCATATGCGGGAACAGCGCGTAGGACTGGAACATCATGTTCGTCGGGCGCTTGTAGGGCGGGACACCGGCGAGATCCTGGCCGTCCAAAAGAATCTGGCCTTCGGTCGGCGTCTCGAAGCCTGCGAGCATGCGCATCATGGTGGTCTTGCCGCAGCCGGACCCGCCAAGCAGGGCGAAGAATTCGCGCTCGTAGATTTTCAGGCTGAGATTGTCGACCGCGGTAAAGTCCCCGAACCGCTTGGTCACATTCCGGAATTCGATGAACGGCTTGGCTGCCGGATCATCCCAAGGTGAAAAAGCACGTCTTACCGGGCCGATTGGTTTTTTCGCCAAGGTCCTGTCCCCATTTGTCCCCGTAACCAGAAAGGGCGGGTCCTTGAGGACCCGCCCGGTGCCGGTTAGTTGCCGCTCTTGACTTCGGTCCAGACCCGGTTCTGAACCCGGGAGACCTTGGCGGGCTTGGTGCTCACCGTGTAGAGCTTCTTGACCGTTTCCTCGTTCGGGTAGATCGCCGGATCTTCGAGGACTTCCTTGTCGATGAACTCCTGGCTGGCCTTGTTGCCGTTAGCGTAGAAGATGTAGTTGGACGCCTTGGCAGCCACTTCCGGACGCATGATGTAGTTCAGGAATTCATGTGCTTCCGCCACATGCGGAGCATCGGCCGGGATCGCCATGTTGTCGAACCACATCAGGGCGCCTTCCTTCGGGATCGTATATTCCACGGTCACGCCGTTGTTGGCTTCTGCTGCGCGGTCACGGGCCTGGAGAATGTCGCCGGACCAGCCCACGGCCAGGCAGATGTCGCCGTTGGCCAGAGCGTTGATGTACTCGGAGGAATGGAACTTGCGCACATAGGGGCGGATGGACTTCAGCAGTTCACCAGCCTTCTCGATGTCTTCGGCGCTGTTGGAATCCGGGTCAAGGCCAAGATAGTTCAGGGCTGCCGGGACCATTTCTTCCGGAGTGTCGAGCATGAAGATGCCGCAATCGGCCAGCTTGGCTGCATTCTCCGGCTTGAACACCAGATCCCAGCTGTTGACCGGCGCATCGGCAATGGCTGCCTTCACCTTCTCGACATTGTAGCCGATGCCGGTGGTGCCCCACATGTAGTTGATGGCGTATTCGTTGCCCGGGTCATACTTCTCGAGGCGGAGTTCGATGTCCTTCCACATGTTCGACAGATTGGTCAGCTTGGACTTGTCCAGCTTCTGGAATACGCCGGCCTGAATCTGACGGCCGAGGAACGTGCCGGTCGGAACCACGACGTCATAACCGGTGCCGCCTGCCAGCAGCTTGGTTTCCAGCACTTCGTTGCTGTCGAACACGTCGTAGACGACCTTGATGCCCGTCTCCTTGGTGAAGTCGGTCAGGATCGAATCATCGATGTAATCGGACCAGTTGTAGACGTTGACGACGCGGTCCTGCGCCAATGCCGAACCGGCCATCAGGCCAAGCACGGCAACCCCACTCAAAATGCGCTTGATCATCTTTTGAACTCCACTCCAGAAGGAAGGACCAGTCAGTCTTCCATGGGACATTTTTACAGTGTTCTTCCAGCATCCGACAATGGTGCTGGTTTGGTTTTCCCGCCAGTCAAAAATCATGCCTTCCCAACATGTTCCGTCTGGCGGCGGCATTTTCTGCCTCAAAGGTAGGTCTGCCGCTCCAGGCTTGAAATCTCCCGGCCGAACTCGTTTAGTTCCTCTCGCTTGATCTCCGTGAGCACCTTGTGCATTTCGCTGCCGACAGCTTCTTTCATTCGTTCGGACGCGGCAAAGGCATCGATGGCTTCGTCCATCCAGGGCGTCAGCTTCTTGTGACGGGCCTCATAAGCGTTGCCGAGCACCGGCGGCGGCGGCGTCTTCTTGGCAAGCAGGCCTTCCAGCATGCCGGCCAGGACGCCGACCAGCACGAAATAGGGATTGGCATCTGCGCCCGCGATCCGGTGCTCGATCCGGGCCGCTTCCGGCGAACTGGCGGGGACCCGCAGCGCGACCGAGCGGTTGTCGTAGCCCCAGCAGATGGAGGTCGGTGCGTAGGACCCCGGCTGCATCCGGCGGAAACCGTTGAAGGTGGACGTGAAGAGCAGCAAGGCTTCCGGCATGGTGTCCAGAAGCCCCGCGATGGCATGGCCGATCCGTTCCGATCCGCTGTCTGGGTCCGCAAAGATGTTGCCGTTCTTGTCTTCCATCGACACGTGAACATGCATGCCGTTGCCGGGCCATTCGACAAAAGGCTTGGCCATGAACGAGGCCTTGAGCTGATGCTTGCGGGCAACGCCCTGCACGAGCCGGCGGAGCAGCACCGCATCATCCGCGGCAAGCAGTGGATCACGCCGATGGTGCAGGTTGAGTTCGAATTGACCGGGGGCGGCTTCCGAGACCGCCGCATCTGCCGGAATTCCCTGCAGATCTGAGGCACGGCGCAAATCGTCCACCACCGGCTGAAGGGCTTCCAGGTCCGACAGGGCATACATGTTCTGCCGGGCCGGGCCGAGATGTGTCGAGAACAGAGGCTTCGGCTGTTCGCTCCAGTCCCCGTCCGTCTCCTCAAGCAGATAGAATTCCAGCTCGAAAGCGCATGTGGCTGTCAGGCCATGTTCGGCCAGCTTGTCGACCATGCGCTTGAGCACATGCCGGGGGTCGGCCAGGAAGGGGTCTCCCTCCCGGTCATACATGGACAGAAGCACCTGGGCGGTCTTGCGATCGGTCCAGGGAACAAGCTTAAGCGTCTCGGGAATAGGCCAGCAGACACCGTCCTTGTCGCCGGTCTCAATGTGCATGCCGGTGCTTTCCACCTCGCGGCCCCAGACATCCAGGCCGAAAAGGGAGAAGGGCAGGGCAACGCCCTGGCTGAATACCTTGGAGGCGGCGGATCCAGGCAGCCATTTGCCGCGCAGCACGCCGTTGGTGTCCGGAAGAACCACTTCAACCGTGTCGAGGTCCGGGTGCTCCGCGAGAAACGCCTCGACGTCCTTCTTCCATCCCGGTTCAGCGGGATGCTCGAGTGTCAGGTGAGGCAGGTCTACCATAGTCCACCATGTTTCCGGTTGAGGCCAAGTTGATAGGCGCGGCCAGGAAGCTATTGACAAAATGTGATCACGTTCAAAAAACTGTGTCAAGGCGCAGATCTAGGCACGAGGCCACAGGATTTGCGGGAAGAAACGGCACCTGCTCTGCAGATGGTGCATTTTCTGTCCCTTTCTCTTTCATAGGATGGATCTCTCTTGGAGACTGACAAGCCTGCCGGAAAGGCCACGCGAGAGACTTCTCCCGCAATCCTGTTAAAACGGGGTGGCATGCGGGCGCATGTCGATCAGGCGGTCCGCTCTGCCTTGCTCACCGGCCGCTTCATTCCCGGAAAGGCGGTCACCCTGCGCGGTCTCGCGCAGGAGCTTGGCGTCAGCCCGATGCCGGTCCGGGAAGTCATTCAGAGACTGGCTGCGGAACATGCGCTGGAAGTGCTGCCCAATGGCCGCGTTCAGGTGCCCAGGATGACAGCTTCGCGCTTCGATGAAGTTCTGAAGGCCCGGCTTCTGCTTGAGCCGGAACTGGCGGCGATGGCCCTGGAGACGGGTGCCAGGCTTGATGCCCGGCAGCTGGAAAAGATCGATCTGGAGATTGATGCCAGCCTGGGAACCGGTGATGCGGAAGCCTATATGGCGCTCAATCACGATTTTCATTTCCGGATCTACGAAGCCTCCCGCTCCACCATTCTGCTGCCCCTCGTGGAAAGCCTGTGGCTGCAATTCGCGCCTTTCATGCGCACGGTCTATGGGCGGGTTGGCACCGCGCATCTGGTTGATTGGCACAAGGAAGCCATCAAGGCGATCCGTGGTGGCAGTGCCGCCGGGCTCCGGGCGGCGATGGCCAGCGACATTCGCGAGGGCATGGGGCTGCTCGGCCGCTCCAGCTTTGCGGTCGTTGAAGATGAATAGCTGCCCTTTGAGATGAGGGTGGTTGACTTGCGGAAAATGTGATCACAAATTAGAGGCCAAGGTGCAAGGTTGAGAAATCGGGGCATTGCTGCGGCTCGGTCAAAGTTCGGTCTATGGCTGCTGAAATCCTCGATTATGATGCCTTCAGCCCCAAATGCTGGGGTCTTGCACCAACCACCGGAGCCCACCCGTGAGCAACGAAACATCCGAGACCGACACTTCCTATGGCGATGGCCTGCGCGGCGTAGCTGACGTTGACGAAGCCCGTGTCTGGCTGAACGAGCGCAACATTCAGGATATTGAGTGCATCGTGCCGGATATTGCGGGCGTGGCGCGCGGCAAGATGATGCCAACGGGCAAGTTCTTCTCCGGTCCAGTCATGACGATGCCCGCCTCGATCTTCGCCCAGACCATTTCCGGCGACTATCCGGAAGATGACGACCGGTTTCAGCACAATCCGATCGACGGCGATCTCTATTTCCGCCCGGACTATCAGACCCTGACGTCGGTTCCCTGGGAAACCGATCCGACCGCACAGTTGATCCATGATGCCTACACACGCGAAGGCGAGCCGGTGGAAACGGCGCCGCGCAACGTGCTGAAGCGCATCCTCGGCCTTTACGAGGCTAAGGGCTGGGAGCCGGTTGTTGCCCCTGAAATCGAGTTCTATCTGGTCAAGCCGAACACGGATCCGGATTACCCGCTTGAGCCGCCGACGGGCCGTTCGGGCCGCCCGGAAGTCGGGCGCCAGTCCTATTCCATTTCCGCCCTCAACGAGTTCGATGATCTGATCGACGACATCTACGACCTCTCTGAAAAGCAGGGGCTGGAAATCGACACGATGATCCACGAAGAGGGCGCTGCGCAGATGGAAATCAACCTGCGCCATGGCAACCCGCTTGCCCTGGCAGATCAGGTCTTCCTGTTCAAGCGCACAATCCGTGAAGCGGCGCTGCGGCACGACATGTATGCCACCTTCATGTCCAAGCCCATGTCCAACCAGCCGGGTTCGGCCATGCACATCCACCAGTCGGTGGTGGACAAGGAAACGGGCGCCAATATCTTTTCCGGCGAGAACGGCGAAGAAACCCCGGCGTTCCTGTCCTTCATCGCGGGCCATCAGCAGTTCCTGCCCTATGTCACCTGCATCATGGCGCCTTTCGTGAATTCCTACCGCAGGTTCGCGCCCAGTTCCGCAGCGCCGGTGAATGTCTATTGGGGCTATGACAACCGCACGGTCGGCTTGCGCGTGCCCTATTCCAGCCCGCAGGCGCGGCGGCTTGAAAACCGGGTGCCGGGATCGGATGCCAACCCATATCTGGCGCTCGCAGCCTCTCTGGCTTGCGGTTATCTCGGCATGATCAAGGGACTGACGCCGGACCAGCCGCAGTCAGGCGACTGCAGCGAGAAGCAGAAGTCCCTGCCGCGCGGCCTGCAGGAGGCGGTGGCCTTGTTCGAGGAGAACGAGGACATCCGCGAAGTCTTCGGGAACAAGTTTGTCCAGACCTACCGGGCCATCAAGCAGGAAGAGTTCGAGACCTTCATGTCCGTGATCAGCCCCTGGGAACGGGAATATCTGCTGCTCAACGTCTGACGCCGGGCTCCGGCGTCTTTCCATGCCATTGGCCATGCCGTCGGCCATGCTATCGGAGAGTGTTTTTAGAAAATGACCGCCGTATCCAATATCTATCCGACCGCTGCCCTGCAGGCCGTTGATGCTGCCCACCACATTCATCCCTTCACCGACACGAAGGAGCTGAATGCGGAAGGGACGCGCATCATCACCAAGGCGGATGGGGTCTGGCTGACGGATTCGGAAGGCCGGCGCATTCTTGATGGCATGGCGGGGCTCTGGTGCGTGCAGGTTGGCCATGGCCGGCCGGAAATTGCTGACGCCGTTCACAAGCAGATGCTGGAGCTTTCCTACTACAACACCTTCTTCAAGACCTCTCATCCGCCGGTGATTGCCCTGGCCGAGAAGATCGCGGAGATCGCGCCGGATCATATGAACCGCGTGTTCTTCTGTTCTTCCGGATCAGAGGCCAATGACACCGTGTTCCGGATGGTCCGGCACTACTGGGACCAGATGGGCAAGCCGGACAAGAAGGTCATCATCGGCCGCTGGAACGGCTACCACGGCTCGACGCTGGCCGGCACCAGTCTGGGCGGCATGAAGGCCATGCATGAGCAGGGCGATCTGCCGGTTCCGGGTGTCGACCACATCGACCAGCCTTACTGGTTCGGCGAGGGTGGGGACATGAGCCCCGACGAGTTCGGCGTTCATATTGCCCGCCAGCTTGAGCAGAAGATCGACGAGATCGGCGAAGACAAGGTTGCCGCCTTCATTGCCGAGCCAATCCAGGGGGCGGGCGGTGTGATCATTCCGCCGGAAACCTACTGGCCGGAAATCAAGCGGATCCTGTCTGAACGCGACATCCTGTTTGTCGCCGACGAGGTCATTTGCGGGTTCGGCCGGCTGGGCACCTGGTTCGGGTCTGACTATTACGGCCTGAAACCCGACCTGATGCCGATCGCCAAGGGTCTGACCTCCGGTTATCTGCCCATGGGTGGGGTCCTCGTCTCCGACCGTGTCGCTGAAGGTGTGATTGACAAGGGCGGCGAGTTCTACCACGGCTACACGTATTCAGGTCACCCGGCCTGCGCGGCGGCGGCCCTTGCCAATTTGGAAATCATCCAGCGCGAAAAGCTGGTCGAGCGGGTGAAGGACGACATCGGTCCCTATCTCCAGAGCCGCTGGAGAGCGCTGGGCGAGCATCCGCTCGTCGGCGAGGCTCGCATGGTTGGTCTCGTGGGTGCGCTGGAACTGGTGCCGGAAAAGGGCAACCGCAAGAAGGCCTTTGCCGACACGGGCACGGTTGGCACGATCTGCCGGGATATTTCGTTCCAGAATGGCCTGATCATGCGCGCCGTGCGCGACAGCATGATCATCTCGCCGCCGCTGGTTCTGTCCCATGATGAAGCTGATCTGCTGGTCGCCACCGCTCGCAAGACGCTGGACGACACCTACGCCGAGCTGAAGCGTCAGGGTAAAGTCTGAGTTTCAGGAAAAGGCTCGGTGCTTCGCGGCGAGCCTTTCTCCCTGACTATTAGAGAGAAGCAGGCTGAAGCGCTTTCGTGCCGGTAACCCTTACCCGGGCCTTTGGTCCGACCTCTCCCAGAGAGAGGTGTCCCTGCCGGAAGTCTCAGTCTCTAAGAAACCGTTGTTCCCGGCAGCCATGCCGCATGGCACAGCCTGCTCCCTCTCCCGCCGGGAGAGGGCTGGGGTGAGGGGCGTTAACCCTCGTTATTCCGCCAGCACCCGCTGGGACGGGAAGCGGATTTCGACGAGGGTGCCCTGGTCCGGGGTGGAGTCGATCCGGAAGGAAGCCCGGTTGGCTTCCACCAGCGCCTTGGTGAGAGGCAGGCCCAGACCGGTTCCCCCGCCATAACGGGAGGTGTGGACCTGGCGGAAGGGCTCCAGCGCTGCCGACAGATCCTGCGGGCTCATGCCTGTGCCGGTATCGCGCACGCGCAGGATCACTTCCCCCGTATCTTCCAGCGCGCTGGAAATGATCACCTGACCGCCGGACTTGTTGAACTTGATGGCATTGGACAGGAGGTTGAGCATGATCTGGCGCAGGGACCGCTGGTCGACCACGATGCTCGGCACGCTATCCGGCAGGCTGGCGCGAATGATCACCCGTTCTCGGTTTGCCTGCGGCTGCATCAGGGCCACGCATTCGCTCATCACCTCGTTTGGGGAGACGGCGGAGAAGCGCAGGTCCATCTTGCCCGCCTCGATCTTCGACAGATCGAGCAGGTCATTGACGAGGCTCATGATATGCGAGCCCGAAGTCCTGATGTCCTTCAGATATTCCTTGTAGCGGTCGTTGCCGATGGTGCCGAAGCGCTCTTCGATCATGACTTCCGAGAAGCCGATGATCGCATTCAGCGGCGTGCGGATCTCATGGCTGATCTTGGCCAGGAAATCTGACTTCTGCGAGCTGGCATTTTCCGCCTGACGCTTGGCCTGGGTCAGCTCTTCCTCGGCGGTCTTCCACTGGGTGATGTCACGCAGCACCGCGCAGAATTTCGGTTCGCCACCGTTGCCGGAGATCCGGCCGACGGTCATGAACAGCGGGATCAGGCCGCCGGAAGAAACCCGGCCCAGCACTTCGCGCCCGTCATTCAGAATGCTGGCAACGCCGTTGCGCATCAGCCCGTCGAGGTAGTCGGCGGCGGAGCGATGGCTCTCCGGAGCCAGGAACTCGGTCAGCGGCGCGCCTTCCATGTCCACCCGGTTCGCTGAGAACAGCGCTTCGGCTGACCGGTTGACCTTGGTGATCGTGCCGTGGCGGTCGAGCACGAGGACACCGTCTGTTGCCGTTTCCAGGATTGTGTCCAGCTCCGCGACCTGGTCTTGCGCCTTCTTCAGGGCAGCAGTGTCTGCAGGGGCGACCGCCGGAGCTGCAGCGGGGGCAGCAGGAGCGGGGCGTTCGGTGATGGAGATCATCAATCCGCTGCCACCGTTCCAGGGGACCGAATGCATGCGTGCATCCACGGCCCTCAGGCCGCCGCCTGCCAGGCGCACCTTCAAGGTGTCATCGACGGTGCCTTCCATGCGCTCGGCATCCGGGAAGCTGTCGTCATCCTCAACGAACATGGCTTCCAGCCCGCCAGCGTCCGCGAGGGCTGCGAGGGTTTTGTAGCCAAGCATCGCCAGCAGCGTGTCATTGGCATAAAGAACGTCCCGGTCATGGGCGATGGCGATGCCGATCGGCAGCCTGTCAAGCAGGCGCGGATCAATCGGGCCAGCCTGGGGCGGGGCGTTGAAACGGGCCAGTTCCTGCTCGAGTTCCTGATCCGGCGCTTCGTCTTCCCGGCCTTCCTCCATGTCGCCTTCCAGGCGGGCGCCCAGAGCCTCGGCGATCTTGCGGAACGCGGCGCGTTCCGGACGGGACAGGCGCGATGTATCGACAGGAACGACCCGCGGACGGCGGCCAACCAGATGAATGACCTTGGAGTCTTCGTCGTCCGGCGTGGAAGATGCGCTCTGATCTTCACCGGCGGAATCTGTCGGGAACAGGTCGGCATCGTCCTCGCGGGCATCATTGTCATGCCGCAGGTTGTCGTTGCCGGTCCTGGTCTCGGCAGGCGAAGAAATGTCCTGAGCAGCCGGAGCGTTTGTTAGAGGCGCGGCTTTCTCTGCGGCTTCCTCGCTTGGGGCGTCTGGCTCTGACGGGGCGGTCAGCGGCAGAGTTTCCTGCGGCTTGCGGCCATAGTTCTTGGCCAGCGTGCGGACGGCCGTCTCGATCTCCGAGGGATGGAGAAGCGCGGAGCCGCTGATGCCGACCGGCTCTTCCGCTTGTTGCGATGGTGCAGCGGACGATTGGGGCTCTGTTGCGGTTTCCGTCGCGGCAGTCTTGCGCTCGGTAACCGGTGCGGCCTCGTCCCGCGGGAAAAGATCCTGCTCCGTGGCTTGCTGGACAGGCGCCGCCGGGCGGGAGGTCTTCAGGGACAGACCGTTCAGCAGGGCAGCCGCGCTGGCACCGATCAACGTGCCGCCTGCAAGCGGTTGTTTGGGCTGGGGCGTCAGGTCGGGCTGCTCTTCCGGTTTGGCTTCCGGTGAGGGCTCTGCTTGCGCAACAGGCTCGACTTCGGCTTCAGTTTCGGTCTCCGCCTCAGTCTCCGCCTCTGCATTTGGCTCGATAATTTCTGCGGCAGCTAGAGCTGGCTCGTTGTCCAGGCTTTCAAACGCGGCATCTTCTTCTACCTCGGTCAACTCTTCGGCCTGAGCGGGAGCTTCGGTGGTGGATGGTTCCGCCTCAACCTCCGGCGCGGACACCGGTTCAGGCGCGAGGTCTGCCTTTGGTTCCGGCACAGCGTTTTCTTCTGCCGCAATCGCGGGTTCTACCGGCTCAGCTTCCAATGCTTGGAAAGCTTCAGCTGGACCTTCGTCTTCCGGAGCCATGTCTGCGGCAGCGTCGGAACCGTCGGAAGAGATCTCCGGTTCTGACGGGGCTACCGGCGAGACTACCGGCTGTGGTTCGGTGACTTGCGCTCCAGCCATCGCCAGGTCTTGTGCGGCGCCGACTTCCGTCTGGTTTTCAGAATCTGGCTGGTCCAGCGCGGGTTCGAGAGCAGACGCTGGCTCTTCATCAACCGGTGCGGCCTCTGGAGTCGGTTCCTCGAACGCTTGAAGACCCCCGGTCGTCTCCGGGACAACCTCGTCGATTTCGGTCGTCGCAACCTCTTCAGCCGGAGTTTCCCCGGACAGAGCTTCTTCGGCCGGGATGATCACGGCTTCCACCGGTTCGGTGCCTAATGTCTCCGAGGGCGTTTCGTCGGCAGAAACCGCGTCGCTCTCCAGCAAGGAAAGGGCTGCTTCTGCCACCGCTTCGCCCGTTGGGGCGCCGAAATCAATTGCTTCAGGCTGGAGGGTAATTTCCGGCCCGGCAAGGTTCAGGTCGCCAGTTTCTGCGATGAGGGGAAGCAGTGGCGCAAGCGGGTCTTCGATGGCATCTGCCGTGCGGCAGACGCCAAAGCCGCGATAGCCTTCAAACCGCCGGTCCCGGTCAAACCCCGGCAGGGCTGCCATGTCGACCGGAACACGCAGGGCCATGCCCGTCACGGGCCAGTCGACCGTCTTGCCGCTCCAGGTGTCGCGGCGGTCCAGGGAACGGGCAATCGATCCTGCCGGATCCAGGTCAAAGGCACTGGACACGTCCGCCCAGGTCTTGCCGACGATATCCGCTGCCCCCGGTCCAAGCGTGTCGATGAATTCGTCGGAAATGAAGGTGAAGCGCTGGTCGATATCCATCTTCCAGGCAAAGCGCACAGGTCTCCTGCGGGCGATGAACCGGAATTCCTCGACGGTTTCTTCCTCTGGAAGTTCTGGCAGTTCCGCAATGATCCCGGGATTGGCGGTTTCGACGTCTTGTCCCAGCTGTTCCTCCGCAGGAACCTCATCTTGGACGGAGGCCTCAGCGTCCGGTTCCAGAGCCATTCCGGGCAGGGCTTCAGCCTCGGCTTCATCGAGATCTTCGGCCCGCGCCCATCTGGATCCAGCGTCTTGCGCTTCAAATGCCGCAGCGATGGGCGGGAGTTCCGTCTCCGTTGCCGGTACTGGCTCGATTACCGGGTCGGGAGTGCCGGTCTCAGCAATTTTCAACTCGGCTGCTGCCAGGATCTTCGAAATGGTCTCGAGCGTATCGGCGTCTTCTGCGTCGTCTTCCGCTTCCGGCTCGTCCATTTCCAGCACTTCATTGGACAGAAGCACGAGGCGGGTCTGGGCGTCGATCACGAGGATCGTGCTTTCATGGTAGCCGCCGTCCAGCTCGAGCGGTCCGGACAGAATGCGCTGGTCTTCGGGCAGATCGAGATATTCCGGTGAGCCGGTCAGTTCGCCCTTGCGCTCGAGAACAGCGCCGGACGCATCTTGAAGGATGGCAGTGCGTCCCGAGCCGGAAACAAGTGCGGCGAAGGCTGGCAGAGCGGCCTCGGCCAGAGCAAGTCCCTTGTCCGCGCAGATGACAAGAGCTGCATCATGGCCGTCCTCCAGCTGCAGGCGCTGGCACTGGCAGGTAAGCAGCAGCACGCGCAGCCCGCGATAGAAGCGCAGCCGGTCGATGCTCGGCTTCTCTATGGAGCCGGACGTTGCGATGCGGGCGATATGCGGGCGGGCAGGCGAGCGGGCAAGACCGTCCAGCCGTGCCAGGCTGGAGGCTTCGCGCACGGAAAAGAAGGCTGCGCCCGCGGCATTGGCCCAGAGGATGCGTGATCCGTCTGCAGACCAGACCCATGCTGCGCGCCGGTCCCCGGCAAGCTCTGCCAGAACCGGAAGAGCGCTGAGTTCCATGAAGGTTTGCAACTGGTTGTCCAAGTTTCAACTCCACAGGGGCTTGCGGCACGGATCGGTTGCCGGGCGGGTCACCGTCCGGGTGCGGGCATGGCGCCGGACACTCCGGCAGACCAAGCATGGTAAACCCAACGTTAATACCGCCAATCCCGTTGAGCGTCCATGTAAAGGAGGTTTCCTAGGCCTCCCGCATGAAGGCGTGGTTAATTGTACCAGTTGGATTTGCCGTCATCCGCAAGTTCGTGATACGAAATTTTGGCATGGTCGCGGTGCGAAGGTTCCGGGGCCCAACCTTGGCGCGAGCTTGGAGGAGCAGAATCCATGGCAGCCGACAAGAATGGTTTTGAAATTCCTGATCAGATGCGCGATTTCGCGGAAAAGAGCGTGGATCAGGCCCGCAAGGCATTCGATGACTTCATGAACATGACCCAGAAGGCGGTCGCCAATGTCGAAGACACGGCCTCCGTTGTCCAGACCGGCACCTCCGGCGTGAACAAGAAGGCCCTGACCTTCGCCGAGGAACATGTCGATGCAGCTTTCAAGTTCGCCCAGCAGGTTGTCCGGGCAAAGGACGTGGAAGAAATGATGAAGCTGCAGCAGGATTACATGCGTCGGCAGATGGAAGCCCTGGGCGAACAGGCCCGCGATCTGGGCAACACTGCCACCAAGGCAGCCCAGGACGCAGCGAAGACGGTCAAGAGCTGACCGGTTCCCTGAAATGACAAGGGTATGCGGCGGCCTCAAGGTCCGCCGCGTCTCCAGCCCAGGCACCAGTCAGGTGCATCGCTCCCCACCGTGGCCTGTCTGCGGAATGTGTCTTTCAGCCGGATCCTGATCCTCGGGCCGGCGGGGCAAGGGAGCTTCAGCCCAGCGTTCCCCTCCGTCATTTCATTGTGCAGTGCAAAATAATATTGCAATGCAGCACGTCTTGCCTTATATAGACAGTGCGGATGACGAAATGGCCTGCCCAAGACATTGGTGGCGGGCCAGTTGGAACATGATGATCGCATCCGAACCAGTTTAGGAGCAAAGATCATGACTGACGCAACGACGGCTGCAAAGCCGGCCCCGAAGGCCCGTACCACCAAAGCCAAGACCGGTGCTGCTGGTTTCCCGGACTTCGAAGCATTTGCAATGCCGAAAATGGAAGTTCCGGCTGCTTTCCGTGAAGTCGCGGAAAAGAGCATCGAACAGGCTCGTGACACCTATGCAAAGGTCAAGACCGCTGCAGAAGACGCGACCGACCTGATCGAAGACACTTTCGAAACCTCCCGTCAGGGCGCTGTCGAGTTCAACCACAAGGCTGTCGATGCAGCCAAGGTGAACACCGACGCCACCTTCTCCTTCATCAAGGACCTGATGGCAGTGAAGTCTCTGGCAGAAGCCATTGAACTGCAGTCCACCTTCGCCCGTCAGCAGTTCGACACCCTGTCGAGCCAGGCCAAGGACATGCAGGAATTCGCGACCAAGCTGAGCACGGAAGTGACCGCGCCGGTGAAGGAAGCCATGGAACGTTCCTTCAAGGACCTCAAGGCTGCCTGATGGCGCCAGGGTTCGGCCGGTTTGCCGGCTGAGGGTTTGCTGAAATGCCCCGGACAGGTCTCTGTCCGGGGCATTTTTATTCGGACAGGTGAGGGGTTGCCGGGCGTCCTCCCTCTGGGAAGGGGCGTGGGCCGCCAGCGTTTCTGCTGATTTTTCAAGTTATCGACAGGGGCGAAATTCGCTCTTGTGGGGCAGTGGAAAGAACGCTAAAAGCCCCTTGAAAGCAGCAGCGGACACGACTATGTTCCGCACCACGCTGACCCCGGCGGCATAGCCGGGATCAAAAGATACGCAGACGTAGCTCAGTTGGTTAGAGCGTCGGATTGTGGCTCCGAAGGTCGGTGGTTCGAATCCACTCGTCTGTACCATCTCCCCACACAGTTTCAGTTTTCTGGTTACCCGCTCAGGCTTCGCCTGAATGCTGTCTGGTGCCTGCAAGGTTCTTGACCTTTGCGCTGTCCAGCTTGGACGGCGTGCCATCAGGCAGATAGAGCTGCTTGAAGGTGAAGGCACGGGGCGAGGGACCGTGGTCTCCCAGATGCTCATGGCGCTCGACGGCTTCCTGCCAATCTGGGCGGTGACCGGACTTCACCCACCACAGCGCATAGCCGGGCCAATTGATGGCCGGAAGGTTCCACTCGCGCCCGCGCTTGAAGGCTGCGCCATGGAGCCCGTGATAGGTCGCTGCCGCCAGAGCTTCAGGATCCGTCCAGAGTGACAGGCTCGAAGGTGCCCAGCCGTCGCCGTTGTCCTGCCAGTATTTCGGGAACACTTGCGTTCCCCAGCTCTTCGGGTCTTCGCCGCTGTCATAGCCAGACCTCGCGATGAAGCCCGCTGAGGCTTCCAGCCTCCTTAGAACAGCCGGCTCACTGTCAAAGAAGTCCTTCAGGGCTGGCGAGTCTGCCCGGTCAAGGAATTGGCCGAATGTATAGGCTGCAAGCCAGTAGCCCCTCATCGGCCAGCAATCAGAATTGTCGACATTTATACGTCTTGCCTTTCAAATTGTATGCAATTAGATCTTTCTCATGAGGTTGCCGCGACAGTCTAGGGGCAGGACTGCGAGCTTGAAAGCGGCTGTTGCCCACCAGGCAAACTTCGCAGGATCTGTTGCTGTCGCGTGACAGGGAGGCGTTCCCCTCCGGCGCGGGCAAATAAGAGGACGCACATGGCCGATATCAGTTTCATTTCGCTGGCACTTCTGGCCGTTGCGCTGCTGGCGACAGGCGTAATCGCAGGCATCACCGCCGGTCTTCTGGGGGTTGGCGGCGGCATCGTCATCGTGCCCGTGCTCTATTACATCTTTCCGCTCGTCGGCATTCAGGACAGTGTTCTGATGCATCTGGCGGTCGGCACCTCGCTGGCCACGATCATTGCCACCGGGGCTTCCTCTGCCCGCGCCCATTACAAGCGCGGCAGTATCGACATGGACCTGCTGAAGCGTTGGCTGCTGCCGATCGCCATCGGCGTCATCTGCGGTTCCGCCCTTGCGGGCAATCTCAGCGGCGGCATGCTGACCCTGATCTTCGGTGTGGTCGCCCTGCTGGTGGCTGCCAACATGGTGCTGCGCAAGGAAGGCTCCGGCATCGCGGATCAGCTCCCCGGCTCCCCCTTGCGCGAGGTCCTGGGTTTCATCATTGGCGGTGTTTCCGTGATGATGGGCATCGGCGGGGGAACCCTCGGCGTGCCGATCCTGACGCTCTTCTCCTTCCCGATCCGCAAGGCAGTCGGCACGGCTGCTGCCATCGGTCTCATCATCGCCATTCCCGGAACGCTGATGTCGATCTGGTACGGGTATGGCAATCCGGACCTGCCGCCGTTTTCCCTTGGCTATGTCAATCTGGTTGGCTTCTTCCTGATCATCCCGGCGAGCGTCTATTCGGCTCCGCTCGGGGCCAAGCTCGCCCACACCATTCCGCCGGAAAAGCTGCGTCTCGTCTTTGCTGTGTTCCTGGCCTTCACCGGTGCGCGGATGATCTACAAGGTTCTGATGTGACGTGAGTGCCCTGCCGGGCAGGTTTTCATCACTGGGCTGAATGAACTCATCATCAGTTTTGATTGGTGGCGGTAGATCCTTTGGGTCAATGTTGCTGACACTTCTGAAGCGCTGTCTCCGAATGGCTGGTCCCGCCAGCTCTTTTTCCCAAGAGGCTGCTGCGGGCTGAAAGTCAGACATGCAAAGTTCCAAAACTGTGACCCTGACCATGGCGGGCTGCCTGCGCGGGGCTTCTCTCTGTCTGCCGGGTCTGCCGGGCGTGATCGTGTTCGGCATGGTCTTCGGCACGGTTGCCGCCCAGAAGGGTCTGACACTGCTGGAAACAGCGCTGATCAACTCGGTTGTCTTTGCAGGCGCCTCCCAGTTTGTCGCCATGGAGGTCTATTCCGATCCGGTGACCTGGGGCGTCCTGATTGCGATGGTTGGCGTCACGACGGCCGTCAATATGCGCATGCTGCTGATCGGGGCCAGCCTGCGCCCCTGGCTTGGTCAGGTGCCCGCCGGATTGACCTATCCGTCCCTGTTCTTCCTGACCGATCTCAACTGGCTGCTGGCGCTTCGGGAATATGACAAGGGCGAGCGGGACTGGGGGCTCTATCTCGGCAGCGGCGTGTTTCTCTGGTTCGTCTGGTCGCTTGCGATGCTGCCGGGCTATTTCTTCGGCAGCATTGTCAGCGATCCGAAGGTCTGGGGCCTCGATGTGGTCATGCCGGCCTTTTTCATTGCCCTGATCATGCCGCTGTGGAAAGGGCGCCGCCAGACCATGAGCTGGGGCATCGCCGGGCTGGTGGCGCTGGTGACATGGTCTCTCTTCGGCGGCTATTGGAGCATTCTGACCGGCGGCATCGCTGGTGCACTTGCGGGAGCCTATCTCGATGAGTGAGGGGCTTTTCAGCGCGGATTCCATGTTCGTTTCCGCGGTTCTGGTCATGGCTGCGGCCACCTATGCCATGCGTGCGGGCGGCTACTGGGTCATGGGCCGCGTGCCGCTTACCCCGCGCGTGCGCCGGGCGCTGGAATCCTTGCCGGGCGCGATCATCATTTCCACCATCCTGCCAATGGCACTTCAGGGCGGGCTGGCCATGAGCGCGGGCATCATTGTCTCTGGCGCGGTGATGGCGCTGTTGAAGAAAGACACGCTGGCGGTTGCTGCCGCCGTTCTCGCCGTTGCGGCCCTGCGCCACTTCGGTGTCTGATCAGCTTTCGTCCGCGGCGGCAAGAAGATGTTTGCGGGCCTGCTCTGCCGTTTCTTGCCGTGTGCCGGAAGCGTCGATCCTGACCCAAACGCCCAGAGGGCCGATGTCGTAACTCTGCTGCAGGTCGATTACCTCGGCGGTGGCGTCGGATGCATCGCCAACGCGCCCGGAAACCCGTTGCTTCAGCACGCTTTCATCTGCCTCCAGCCAGAAGCCGGTGAACCCCGCTTCGCAACTTGCCGCGATGGATTGGAGTTTTTCCCGCTCGGCTGGCTTTGCCAGAACCGCATCGAACAGAACGGAGTGACCGCCCGCGAGACACGTCCGGGCCCGCTCTTCCAGTGCCTTGTAGACGGCATCGGAGGCGTCCTGCGTGTAGGCCTCTGGCGGAGCCTTGTCGGTTTCCTTGAGGCCAAGTCGCGCCTTGCGTTCCACATCCGTGCGCAGAACGCGGGCCCCCGGCGCCCGGCCGATTTCCGGAGCCAGACGATAGGCAAGGTGGCTTTTGCCCGTTCCTGAAAATCCGCCAATGCCTGCAAGGCAGGGCGTGCTTGGCTCCAGAAACTCCAGCGCATGAGCAAAATAAAGCCGTGCGTCGGCCTGTTGGCCCATGCGCATTTCTTCATCCTGCTGGTTCGCCGCAGCGCTGGCGGCGATTTTGGCCCGGATGGCGGCTCGCATGGACAGGTAGAAGGGCAGGGTAGCCAGCCCGTCGGGATGCTCCGGCCCCTCCAGCCTGCAGGCTCGGGCATGGTCCAGATAGCGGTTGAACACCCTGTTGGCGGCAGCCTTCTGGTCCCGGGTCCACAGGTCCATCAGCAGAAAGGCGAGGTCGTAGAGCGTGTCCGTGGTGGCGATGGCATCGGAAAACTCGATGGCATCGAAGAGAACCGGCTCATTCCCGATCAGGACAATGTTCCGGGTGTGGGCGTCGCCATGGCACAGGCGCACGAGCCCCGCGCCGCCGCGCTTCAGGATCAGGTCGCCGGTCCGCTCCAGCCAGGCATGGGAAAGGGCAGTCAGGCGGGCCGCATCACTGGGGGGGAAGAGGTCCGGGTGCTCGGCAAAGGCTGCTTCGTTCTGCCGGGTGTAGCTTTCAAGCTCCGCGAGAAAGCTTGCGGCCTTGTCCGGGTGCTTTGGTGCAGCCTCGTGAGCTCCGAGCATCATCCGGGCCAGCTTGTCGCAGATCTCAAGATCAAGCGGCGCGGCAGAGGCCAGGAGGTCGAGTTGCAGGCTGTCGTCGAAGCGGCGCATGACCACGGCCCATTCCACCGGCTCACCCTTGCCGGAAAGGGCCAGGTCACCGGATGTCTCCCGGGTGATGGGCAGGGCCTCCAGATAGATGTCCGGCGCATTGCGGCAGTTATAGGAAATCTCCCGCTTGCAGGCTTCTTCTCTCAGCGCCAAGGTGGAATAGTCGAGAAAGGGGTATTTCACCGCCCGCTTGACCTTGTAGGCCCGGTCGCCGCCGAGAAAGACGGTGTTCGCATGGGTGTCGATCCGGCGCGGATTGCCTGCGGCCCTGGAAAGGCCAGTCAGGAAGCTGAAGATCTCGTCCTGTCCCGTGTGTTCCGTCATGAGGCGGTGTCCTGCGCAATCAATGGCCTTCGATCCGATTGTGGACCAGCATCTTGGCAGATCCTTGATCCTGCTCAAGGATATCCCAGGTGAATATGAGACTCTGATGTCACACATTCCCAGGAGGAAACGCATATGAGTGACCATTCGGCTCTGAAGAAGATCAGGTTGAACCTGGCCCGGACGAAGGAATTTCCGAACGGCTCTGCCCAGCATGGGTATGAGTTCACCGCCCCGCTGGACGGAAGTGGCCATATTGATCCGGTGGCCTGGAAGAAGGATCGCGACCATTGCCGGGTCCGGCGGTTCTGGGCAGGCGAAGAGGAAGATATCGGTCATCTGGTTCATCGTCCGGGCGGCTCCTGGGCCTTCCGCTATGACATTGACGGGGACGAGGATGATGAAGCTGGCTATCGCTTCGGTGCTCATCCCTTCGAGCCGGGCGAATACGTCTCGATCAAGGATGAAGACGGCGACATGCACACCTTCCAGGTCGTGACGGTTCTGCCGGTCTGATCTCCGGAAAGCGTGACTTCGTTCCACCGGGGAATGATGTCATTGCCAAAAGCCTTGCGTCAGCCGCCTCTTGGCTGATGCGGGGCTGGCCATAACTGCGCTATAGAGCTTGTAGGCGCTGAAATGCGCCGCAGGCTTCATGAATGCAGGGAATGGACATGGCGCAGAAATCAGGTGGCCAGCTTTTGGTCGATGCACTGGAAACCCATGGCGCGGACCGTGTCTTTTGTGTTCCCGGTGAAAGTTACCTCGCGGTTCTGGATGCGCTCTATGACGCATCGATCGCAGTGACCGTCTGCCGTCAGGAAGGCGGCGCGGCGATGATGGCCGACGCCTATGGCAAGCTGACCGGCAAGCCGGGCATCTGCATGGTGACCCGCGGTCCGGGCGCGACCAATGCCGCTGCAGGCGTTCACGTGGCCATGCAGGATTCCACGCCGATGATCCTGTTCATCGGCCAGATCGAGCGCGGCATGCGCGAACGTGAGGCCTTCCAGGAAGTCGATTACCGCCAGATGTTCGGCGGCATGACGAAATGGGTGGCCGAGATCGACCATGCCCACCGCGTTCCCGAATTCATCTCCCGTGCCTATCACGTGGCAACCTCCGGCCGTCCGGGCCCTGTTGTTCTGGCGCTGCCGGAAGACATGCTGGTCGAGATGGCCGATGTGGCCCAGCCCGACCCCTGGCGCCAGGTGGAGACCCATCCGGGTCTGACCGTCATGGCCGATCTGCAGAAGCGCCTTTGGGCTGCCGAGCGTCCGATTGCCATTCTGGGCGGCAGCCGTTGGACGGCCGAAGCCGTTGCCGGCTTCACCCGGTTCGCTGAGCGGTTCGACCTGCCGGTCGCCTGTTCCTTCCGCCGCCAGATGCTGTTCGACAACCTGCACCCCAATTATGCCGGGGATGTCGGCATCGGCATCAACCCCAAGCTTTCCGAGCGGATCAAGGCGTCTGACCTGATCCTGCTGGTCGGCGGCCGCCTGTCGGAAATGCCCAGCCAGTCCTACACGCTGCTGGATATTCCCCAGCCGTCGCAGCCTTTTGTGCATGTGCATCCGGATGCGGAGGAACTGGGCCGGGTCTATCGTCCGTCCCTGGCCATTCACGCCAGCCCCGCCGCCTTCTGCAAGGCTGCAGAAGGCCTGCAGCCGCCGGTCGAGCTCAAGAATTCTGGCGACGCCAAGGCCGCTCATGAGGATTATCTGGCCTGGTCGGGTGCGCGCCCGCAGACCGCAGGCAGCCTCCAGATGTCCGGTGTCATGGACTGGATCGAGGGGCATTGTGCAGATGACACCATCTTCACCAATGGAGCCGGCAACTATGCCACCTGGCTGCACCGCTTTCACCGCTTCCGCAAGTTCGGCACTCAGGCTGCCCCGACCTCCGGGTCCATGGGCTATGGCCTGCCAGGTGCCGTGGCCGCCAAGCTGACCTGTCCAGATCAGGATGTGGTCTGTTTTGCTGGTGATGGCTGCCTGCAGATGACCATGCAGGAATTCGGCACCGCTTGCCAGGAAGGGGCTGCGATCATCGTGCTGGCCATCGACAATGGCATGTACGGCACGATCCGCATGCATCAGGAGCGTGAATATCCGGGCCGCCCGTCCGCAACCAAGCTGGTCAATCCGGATTTTGCAGCCCTTGCCCGATCCTATGGCGCCTTTGCAGAAACGGTCACGACCACAGAGGAATTCGGTCCGGCATTCGAGCGGGCCAAAGCCTCCGGCCTGCCTGCGCTGCTGCATTTGAAGCTCGACCCTGAAGCCATCACACCGGCCCGGTCCCTGACCCAGATCCGCACGGAAGCCGAAGCCAGGCGCTGATCAGTCTTGAAGGGCGCATTTATAATCCCCGGCAGGCGTTGGCGCCTTGCCGGGGTTTTCGTTCAGGCCCGGTTCAGTTCGCAGGTAGGTCGGTCGAGACCGGCAAGGTGACATGGGCAATGCCCGGATCATCCGGAGAGGTTGCGACATGGAAACCCAGAGCCTGGCAGACCGACAGCATGCTGGTGTTTTCCTTCAGCACTTCACCATGAATGGTTTCGATTCCATCCGCCTTCGCATAGCGGATGATGTGCTTCATCAAGGCCCAGCCGAGGCCGATGCCTTTCAGATCGGAGCGGACAATCACCGCATATTCCCCGGACTTATGATCCGGGTCTGAGTGAAGCCGCACAACGCCCAGAAGCTTGCCCGTCTCCGGATCAATGGCGGCGAAAGCCATGGACCGGGCGTAGTCGAGCTGGGTCAGCTGGGCGAGGAAACGGTGATTGAAGTCCTTCACTGGCGCGAAGAAACGCAGACGCAGGTCTTCCGGCGTGACGGACTGGAAGAAGGCGCGGAACAGTCCCTCGTCCTCCGGCCGCACGGGACGCACCAGAACACTCTGCCCATCCTTGACCGTCAGCGTGCCCTCCCACTCCTTCGGATAGGGGCTGATGGCGAGGCGGGACGTGCCGCTTCTGCCCGGGTGATGGATCGGAACGCCAAGGGTCATCCGGGCATCAAGAGCGATCATGCCCTCTTTCTGCAGGACCAGAGGGTTGATATCGAGTTCCCGGATTTCCGGCAGATCACTTGCGATCTGGGAGAGTTTCACCAGCGTCAGGGCAAGGGCTGCCCGGTCGAGGGCAGGGCGGCTGCTGGTGCCGTCGATCAGCCGCGCAATCCGCGTCCGTCCAATCAGCGCGTCCGCCAGATGCAGGTTGAGCGGCGGCAGCTCGACGGCAATATCAATCAGCTCTTCAACGGCCGTTCCGCCTTGGCCGAAAACGAGTGCCGGTCCGAAGACCGGGGTTTCGGCAAGCCCTGCATAGAGTTCAATCCCATGCCTGTCTTCGAGCATCGGCTGCACGGCAACTCCGGTGATCCGGGCGTGCGGGTAGGTCTTTGCGGTCTGATCCAGAAGCTCCTGCGCGGCCGCCTTCACAGCCTCCGGGGTTTCCAGACCGAACCGCAAACCGTCGATCCGGGACTTGAAGGGCAGGTCGGGCGAGATGAGCTTGACCACGCATCGGCCTGATGCGCCAAGCAATGCGCGGGCGGCAAGGCCTGCTTCGGCTGCCGTCGTGCACATGTGCGTTTCGAGGATCGGCACCTGATACGCCGTCAGGATGGCGGCAGCCTCCTTCGGGGACAGGCTGGAGCGGCCTTCCGCCATGGCGCTCTCGATGATCGCGCGGGCGGCGGCCGTGTCCGGTGTGAAGTCCTCCGGCAGGCTTGGCGGCAAGGCCATCAGGAAGTCGCGTGCTTCCGCATCTTGCGCCAGATAGGAGACGGCCCTTGCTGCCTGGGCAGGGCTGGCAAAGCAGGGCACCTTGGCGGCATCCAGCTTGGCCTGCGCTTCAAGATCCGCACCGGCGAGGCAGGCAACGATGGCCTTGCGCCGCCCCGTGCGCCGCTTGTCGTCCTTTGCGGCCGTTGCAATTGCCTCCGCCAGCGCATGAAGCGGCGTGAAGGCCGTCGGGGCATTCACTGTCAGAACCCCATCGGTTGCCGGGTCCCTCAGCAGGATGCCGATGGCTTTCTGCAGCGTTTCCGGCGGCAGGCTTTCCTGCAGAATGAGCGGACCGGTATAGGCCGGATCGTCATGATAGCGCTGGGGGATCTGCTGGTGCAGCATGGGGGCCAGCTGGTCGATGGTCTCATTGGACAGCCGCGCATTGGCGACACCGCTTTCACGCAAGCGCTCTGTTGCAAGGCTGGCAAGACTGCGGCTGTTGGAAAGAAGCGCGATCGCCTTGAGATCCTGTGCGCGGACGCGGGAGAGGGTTTCCACCGCCTCGAACATGGCGTCCAGATCCGCAACCCTCAACATGCCGGAGCGGCGGAAGGCCGCGTCATAGACGAGGTCGGTTGTGGCAAGACGGCCTGCGTGGGTCTGGTAGGCAAGGCCGCTCGGAGGAGCCCGGTGGCCGGAGCGGATGACCACGACCGGTTTGCTGCGGGCAGCAGCTCTGGCGGCGGACAGGAATTTGCGCGGACTGGAAATGGCTTCAAGGTGGATGACGATCGCCCGCGTCCGGTAATCCCGTGCGAAATAGTCAATGAGATCGCCCACATCCACGTCCATGCGTGCGCCAAGGGACACGATGCCGGAAAAGCCGGTCTGGTGGGCGGCAGCCCAGGACAAGGTCGCATTCATCACCGCGCCGGAGCGGGCGAAGAAGGCGATGTCCCCTGCCGCCGGAAGATCGGCGCTGAGCAGCGGGAGGAGACCGAGATGGGGAATGGCGAAACCGAGACTGCCGGGACCGATCAGCCGGACACATTTCTCACGGCTGGCGGTCAGGCATTGATCTAGAAGATCTTGGGGCCAGCTTTCGAAGCCCGAGGACAGGATCAGGATCGCGCGGGTGCCCTTTCCGGCCAGCCTGGCGATCGCATCGGGTGTGTCTTCCGCTGCGCCAAGCCAGATCGCGAGATCGGCCGCGCCCTGCGGGATGTCATCGACAGAAGCGGTGTGCGTTCCCTCCAGCCCGGACAGGTCACCGAGGTCATTCAGGCCGGAAAGGGTGAGGGGCAGTTTCTGTTTGAGGGATGCGAGCCGTTCTGCAAGAGCGGAGAGCAAGGCCTCCGGATGCCGGCTCGGCCCGATCACGGCAATGGAGGTGGGGGCGAAGAAACCATCAAGATTGCGGATCGTCATTGATATGCCTCTGGCGAAAGTGCGTTCTTGCCTGGCCTTGGCTCCTCCCGGGCTCCGGCTCCTGCCCATGATGCTCTGGCCAGACTGAGCGGTCTGGCCAGAGGATTTTTGCTCCGAAATTTCGGAAGGCGTTTGATCAGTGCGCCATCAGAACCGGCACGGTCATGCTGGCAAGGATTTCCCGTGTGGCACCGCCGAACAGGAACTCGCGCATGCGGCTGTGGCCATAGCCCCCCATGACAACCAGGTCGATGCCATGATCAGAGACGTAGTTCAGCAGCGTGTCGGCCACACCGGCCTGCGGATTGGTGACCACGTCGATGGTCACGTCGAGGCCATGGCGGGCAAGATAGGTGGCAATTTCCGCACCCGGCTGACCGCCGCCGCGGGCTTTCTTTTCCACCAGCAGAACGGTGATCTTTTCCGCGCTCGACAACAGCGGCAGAGCGGCATGCACCGCACGGGTTGCCGTGGAACTGCCGTCCCAGCCGATCAGCACATGCTTCGGAGCACCGGTCGGCGCGCCGATGTAAGGCACGAGCAGAACCGGAACGCCGCTTTCAAACAGGATGGTCTCGATCAGGAGATCGCGCATGGGCTCCGGAGAATCCGGGTTCGCCTGGCTGACGGCAACAAGATCAGTCGTGCGGCAGTGCTGCAGCACGCTTTCCAGCGGGCCACCGGTCAGAAGATCGGCAACGCGGCTTTCCGAATTGATGCCGGCGCGGCGGGCCAGTTCGTCAAAGGCACCACGGGCATCCTTGGCTGCGGAAACCGCCTGCTCGTGAGCTGCCTGCAGATAGTCAACGGGCATGGGCGCTGCGGCAAAGGCTGGAACCACGGGCTCAAAGGCCATCGCAAGGCCGGTCACATGGGCGTCGCTGCGGCTTGCCAGGTCCAGCGCGTAGTTGACCGCCGGCTGGCTGCCAGCAAGGTCAATGATCGTGAGA
Organism: Roseibium suaedae; assembly: GCF_900142725.1. Taxonomy (GTDB): domain Bacteria; phylum Pseudomonadota; class Alphaproteobacteria; order Rhizobiales; family Stappiaceae; genus Roseibium; species Roseibium suaedae. Next base: position 604,991 of record NZ_FRBW01000001.1, read on the forward strand.
ATGTCCTTCAATGCCATGACGGCCTCCTAAAACAGGCGGATCCGGACGGATGCCCGGTTCCTCCACTGAATGAATTCTATGCGCGGGTTCGCTTGTCAGCTTTGACAGGAATCAAACGCCCTGAAGCGTGTGCTCGTCAAGCTATACACGCCATGTGACGCTGACGTGGCCTGCGTCACATTGCCTTCAACGCTTCACGGGCGATGATCAGCCTCTGAATTTCGGAGGTGCCTTCATAGATGGTGGTTATGCGGGCGTCCCGGGCATAGCGCTCCAGCGGGAAGTCCTTGATATAGCCTGCGCCGCCATGAAGTTGCAGGGCCGTGTAGGTCGCCTTTTGCGCGGCCTCCGAGGCAAAGAGCTTCGCCATCGAAGCTTCCCGTGCGAAGGGCTTGCCTGCATCCTTCAGGCAGGCGGCCTGGAGGATCAGAAGCCGCGCCGCCTCCAGTTCGGTTTCCCGGTCGGCGATCATCCATTGCAGGCCCTGCATGGTGGAAAGCGGTTGGCCAAACTGTTGCCGTTCCTTGATATAGGCCTTGCCTGCGGTCATGGCGGCGCGGGCAATGCCCAGAGCAAGGGACGCAACGCCGATCCGGCCGCCGGCAAGTTCGCCGACCGCAATCCGGAAGCCGTCATTCTCCTTGCCGAGGAGAGCGGATGCCGGCACCCGGCAATCCTGGAACAGCACTTCGTTGGTGGCGGATCCGGTCTGTCCCATCTTTTTTTCCGCCTTGCCGATGACAAGTCCCGGCGTGCCCGCTTCGATCAGGAAACAGGAAATGCCCTTGCCCTTCGGCGCGGAAGGATCGGTGACCGCCCAGACGACGAACACGCCCGCATATTCACCGGAGGTGATGTAGAGCTTGGACCCGTTCAGAACATAGTCGTCACCGTCTTTGACGGCGCGGGTCTTCATGGAAGAGGGGTCTGAGCCCGCGGAGGATTCCGTCAGGCAAAATCCACCCGCCGGATAGGTGCCGTCGGTCAGTTTCGGCAGATAGGCTGCCTTCTGATCTTCCGTGCCAACCGCCTGAATGACTTCGCCGACCATATTGGTGACGGACACCGTGACAGCCGTCGACGCGCAGTGTCCGGCGAGCGCTTCCACTGCAAGGGCAAAGCTGACGGCACCGGCTTCCGTCCCGCCATAGTCGGCCGAGACGTTGAGGCCCATGAAACCGTTGTCGGCCAGCTGCTTCAGGTTGGCCAGAAGCTCGGCCCGGCCCTCTCCCCGGTCAAGCGCTTCGGCTACCGGCGCCAGCCTTTCGGCACCAAAGCGGCTGGCGGTGTCGGCAATCATCTGCTGCTCGTCCGTGAGGTTGAAGTCCATCTGTCTCGCTCCCTAGAAATTTTGCGGTAGCGTAGTGGCGGCCTCAGGACTTTGTCCATGTCCATTTTCTCGGCTGAAACGGATCACCGGACCTGCATCAGGGAAATGTCTGTCCGCCGCAGCGGAAGGTCCTGGAGTATACTGCACGAAGGTCGAATAAGAACAATGGCCACAATGTTTTGCGGTTCTGGATCTTGCGGGCTAAGGTGTCCTGCGGGCAACTCTACGTCCGGTCTTTCACCAGCTCTTCGAAAGGGAGCGACGAGCTGGAACACACCGGTGGCCAATCGGCTTGCGCATTGCGCTGCCAGCCGGCTGCCAGTCTTTGCGAGCCGAGGTATCTGGGAGGATATGCATGCTCAAAGCCACGAAATTTACGACTGCTCTGACCGCCACCGCACTTGGTGCGCTGTTCGTGTCCGAAGCCTTTGCAGCGGACGTAACCTGGAACGTTTCGCTCTGGGGCAAACGCCGCGCCTTCACCGAGAATGTCGAGAAGCTGGCTGAGGAAGTGGCCGCAAAGACCAACGGCCGGTTCGAGATCAAGATGGCCTATGGCGAATCCCTGTCCAAGTCGAAAGAGAACCTGGACGGCATTTCATTCGGTGCTTTCGAAATGGCGCAGATCTGCGCCTCCTATCATGCCGACAAGAACCCGACCCTGACCGTTCTGGAGCTGCCGTTCCTGGGCGTGAAGGACCTGGATATGGAAAACAAGGTCAGCATGGCGCTCTATGAGCATCCGGCGGTGAAGAAGGACCTGGCCCGCTGGGATGCTATGGCTTTGATGGCAACGCCGATGCCGCAGTATAACTTCGTCGGCAACGGCGATGTGCCGAAGACCACCAAGGATTTCGAGGGCATGCGCGTGCGTGCGCTTGGCGGCATCGGCGAGCTAATGTCTGCAGTTGGCGCCGTGCCGACCACCGTGACGGCGTCTGAAACCTATCAAGCGATGGAATCGGGCACGGTTCGCGCTGCGTCCTTCGCGCCTCACGCGCATCTGTCGTTCAAGACGGTTGAAGTGGGCACCTGGTGGACCAAGAACATGAACCCGGGCACCGTGCAGTGTCCGGTCGTGGTCAGCATCACCGCCTACAATGCCCTGCCGGACGAGTTCAAGACCGCGTTGAATGAGGCCATTGCCCCGGCGATGGAGCACTACATCGCCACCTACGACAAGGTCTATGAAAAGTGGTGGCCGGAACTTGAGGCCCGCAAGATCCAGCAGATCGAATTCACCGAGGAAGATCTGGCGGATCTGCGCTCCAAGGCGGCTCCCGTCTGGAAGAAGTGGGTTGATGAGATGGATGCCAAGGGCATCCCCGGTCAGGAACTTCTCGACCTGGTCACCAGCACTGTTGGCAACTGAGGGCTTGGCCGAAAGGCCCTGCTTGTCCTTCATTTTCTGCCATCCCCCGGCGCAGACCGCGCCGGGGGCCATCCTTTTGTGAGACCGATCCATGAGAGTTGATGACCGCCCGGTCGTGACTTCCGAAGCCCCGCGCTACCGGATGTTCGACGGCGTCCTTGCAACGGTCGAGGACGTGTTCAATCTGATTGCCGCTTCCAGCATCCTTATCCTGATGCTGATGGCAGTCGCGCAGATCTTCCTGCGCACCCTGTTCAACGCCCCCATTCCGGGTTTCATCGACATCACCGAACAGGCGATGGCGGTGTTCACCTTCATGGGCATTGCCTACTGCCAGCGGGTTGGCGGTCATATCCGCATGGAAATCGTCCTTGGCTCCCTGCGGGGCCGAACGCTCTGGATTGCCGAATTCCTGGGTGTCCTGGTCATTCTGATCGTGGTCGTGACACTGGTGACCGGGTCCTGGTTCCATTTCCTGCGCGCCTGGCAACTGGGGGATTCCACGATCGACATTGGTCTCGCCACCTGGCCGTCCAAGCTGTTGGTGCCGGTTGCTATGACCCTGTTGTGCCTGCGCCTCCTGATGCAGCTATATGGCTATGGGCGCCTGATCGCAGATCCATCCCGTGTTCCGGTCGCCGTGCCGGTCGTCCTGAATGTTGAAGAAGAAGCCCGCCGCGAGATCGATGAAGCCCTTGGTGATGGCACGGATGAGGAGGCGCGGCGATGACCCCGTTTGAAGTCGGACTTCTGATGACCGGCGTCCTGCTGGTTCTGGTTGTCATCGGCGTGCGTGTGGCCTTTGCGGCCGCCTTTGTCGGTGTCGTCGGCCTGATCATCATCTTCACGATGAAACAGGGCTTCGAGCGCGGTTTCTGGACGGCGTTGCAGATGGCGGGAACCATCCCGCATTCCAAGTCCGTGACCTATTCCCTGTCGGTGCTGCCGACCTTCATCCTGATCGGGTTCCTTGCTTTCTACGCAGGTCTGACCAAGCAGCTTTTCGAGGCGTCGAAGCGGTGGCTCGGCTGGCTGCCGGGGGGCATGGCTGTCGGAACGGTGTTTGCGACGGCGGGGTTTGCGGCGGTCTCTGGCGCATCGGTGGCAACGGCTGCGGTCTTTGCCCGCGTCGCCATTCCGGAAATGCTCGCGGTCGGCTACTCCAAGCGGCTCGCTGCCGCGGTCGTTGCCGCTGGTGGTACATTGGCCTCGCTCATTCCGCCAAGCGCGATCCTGGTGATCTACGCGATTCTGGTCGAGCAATCGGTGGGCAAACTGCTGATCGCCGGTTTCGTGCCGGGGATCTATTCGGCGGTGATCTACATCCTGATCATCGTCGGCATGGCGGCCTGGAAGGGCGATGCGCCTGCGATCAAGGGCTTCACCTGGGGTGAGCGCTTTGCATCCATTCCTGGAACCCTGCCGATCCTGGCGGTGGTGGCCATCATCTTCGGCTCGCTTTACTTCGGCGTTGCTACGCCAACCGAGGCCGGGGCGCTGGGCGCTTTCGTCGTGCTGCTGACTGCGATCGTCAAGGGCATGCGGCTCAAGCAGCTGGGACAGGCCCTGCATGAGACGGCCAAGCTCGCGGTCATGATCTTCACCCTGATCTGGGGTGTTCTGGTCTATGTCCGCTTCCTCGGCTTTGCCGGCCTGCCGGATGCGTTCCGCGATTTCATCGTCGCCCTGCCGCATGATCCGATGCTGACGATGGTCCTGATCCTCTGCGCCTATGCGGTGCTGGGCATGTTTATCGACGCCATCGGCATGCTGGTTCTGACCCTGCCAGTGGTCTATCCGGCGGTGATGGCCCTGAATGGCGGCGAAGCCGTCTCGGCGGCGGACAGCGCCTTTGGCATGTCAGGGGAGGCCTGCTCCATCTGGTTCGGCATTCTGGTGGTGAAGATGGCAGAGCTCTGCCTGATCACGCCGCCCATCGGCCTCAACTGCTTCGTGGTCTCGGGCGTGCGTCCGGACATTCCGGTGCAGGAAGTGTTCCGGGGTTGCGTGCCGTTCTTCGTGGCGGATGTGATCACCATCGCGGGGCTGCTTGCCTTCCCCTCGATCATCACCTGGCTGCCGTCACTGATGTAACGCCAAACCCCGGTCCGCGCAGGCACCTGCGCGGACCGGGGTTTGGATAGCGTCTTTCCAAGCCTTGGCGCATTTCCTCGTGATCCCGGTCTTGGTGCTGGCGCACCAAACCGGGATGACAATTTTCAAAGTTTGCTTTGACTTGGTGGAGCCGCAGCCCTTTTAAAACAGGCTCGCCTGACTGCTTGGCTCGGTCTTGGCTGCTGCCTTTTTGGGCTTTGCCGGGGTGGCCTTGGGCGGGGTCTTCGGGGGCTGGCTGCCTTCGCCACTTGCCACCGCATCCACCACGCCATCCGCCAGCTCGATGGATAGAGCCGCGCCGGGAGCGACGCTTGCGGCGGAGCGGATGGGCTGGCCGGTTTCATCGCGCACCAGCGCATAGCCACGGGCCAGCACGTCTTTGTAAGAGAGCGACTTCAGCAGCTTTTCCAGTCCGTCCAGCCGGTCGCGCTGTTTGGAGAGACGGGCCGCATAGGCCCGGTCCAGGCGTTCGGTGAAGGCGGTCAGGCGTTCCGTGCCCAGATGGATCTGCTGGGTCAGGCGGGCAGGGGACAGGCGCGAAGTGACCGCTGCATGCGCCTGCCGTTTCTGGTTGATGGCAACGCCGAGCGCCCGTTGCTGCCGCTCGCCAAGGCCTGTCAGCTTGTCGCCCGCGCTGGTGAGGCCCCGGGTCAGCAGCAGCGGCGACAGGCGCGCGCTGGCATTCTGGTAGTTGCCGCGATGACTGCGGGTGTTCACCGTCAGCGCATGTTCCAGCCGCGTTGCTGCATGATCGAACCGCTGGCGCGGCAGGGCGAGCAATTCCTGCGGGCTAGGAAGGGCGGCACCTGCGGCGCGCAGTTCCGTGCGCCGGGTCGAGATAAGTCTGACAAGACCGGAGGCAAGACGCCGCGACAGGTCGTCTACGGTCGACATGAGTTCAGCTTTGACCGGCACGGCGATTTCAGCCGCGCCCGTCGGCGTCGGTGCGCGCACATCGGCGGCAAGGTCGATCAGGGTCCAGTCGGTTTCGTGGCCAACTGCGGAAATCAGCGGGATCTGGCTGTCTGCCGCGGCCCGGACTACCACTTCCTCGTTGAAACCCCAAAGGTCCTCGATGCTGCCGCCGCCGCGGGCGACAATCAGGAGATCCGGGCGCGGAATGGCCCCACCCGCGGGCAGGGCATTGAAACCGCGAATGCCATTGGCGACTTCCGCCGCACAGGTCTCGCCCTGAACCCGGACAGGCCAGACGAGAACATGGAGCTGAAACCGGTCGGAGATCCGGTGCAGGATGTCCCGTATGACTGCGCCGGTCGGCGAGGTGATCACGCCGATCACCCGCGGCATGCCGGGCAGAAGCTGTTTGCGCTCAGGTGCGAACAGGCCTTCTGCGCCCAGCTTGCGCTTGCGCTCTTCCAGAAGCGCCATCAGGGCGCCCGCGCCCGCAGGCTCGATGGAATCGATGACCATCTGATACTTGGACTGGCCGGGGAAGGTGGTGATCTTGCCCGTGGCAATCACTTCCAGGCCCTGTTCCGGCTGGATCTTCAGCCGGCTGACATTGCCCTTCCAGATGACCCCGCTCAGCACCGAGCGGTCGTCCTTGAGATCCAGATAGATATGGCCGGAGCCCGGACGGGAGATCCGGCCCAGTTCACCGCGCACCCGCACATAGCCAAACGTGTCTTCCATCGTCTTCTTGATGGAAAACGAGATCTCGGAGACGGAAAACTCCGGAGCATTGGTCTGGTTGCTGGTCGCGCTGTCGGTCAAATGAGTGATTCCCTGTTCACGGCCCAAGGTGGCGCCTGCCGGATGGAGGGTCAAGCGGGTGGCATGTCAGGAAAAGCCTTGGACAGGCCCGCGTCCTCCATGGGCATTGAAATTTCGGGGCGTACCGTCCTAATTATGGTCACATGACCCGATATGATTACCGAATGCAGCGTCTTTTTCTCCGTCACATCCTGGCCGATGGTGCTTCCGTCGAAGCGGACCGCGGTCAGGCAAATTACCTCCTCAATGTTTTGCGCTTGTCGGATGGTGATGAAATCCTGGTCTTCAACGGCAGCGACGGCGAGTGGGTGGCCAGCATCCGCGCCACGGGCCGCAAGGCGTGTCATCTGGAACTGAAGAAGCAGGTCCGGCCGCAGGTCGCCCTGACCGATATTCAGTATCTCTTCGCGCCGCTCAAGCATGCGCGGCTGGACTATGTGGTGCAGAAGGCCGTGGAAATGGGCGCGGGGGCGATCCGTCCCGTTTTTACCCAGCATACCCAGACCTCCAAGGTCAATCTGGAGCGCATGGAGGCCAACGTCATCGAGGCCGCCGAGCAGTGCGGCGTCATTGCCGTGCCACCTGTTCTGGAGCCCTTGTCTCTGAAGGATCTTCTGGCCCAGTGGGCGACTGCCGAGCCGGGGCGCCAACTGCTTTTTTGCGACGAGGGCGAGGAAAGCCAGAACCCGCTGGCGGTGCTTGCCGCACTCGCCGAGCGGGGCTGCAAGCAGCTCGCGGTCCTGATCGGGCCGGAGGGAGGCTTTTCGGCAGAAGAGCGCGCCCTTTTGCGTTCTCTGCCCTTCGTCCAGCCCATTCCCCTTGGGCCGCGCATTCTCAGGGCGGACACGGCAGCCGTCGCGGCCTTTGCAGTTATTCAGGCAACCCTGGGCGACTGGCGCTAGGTGAATTCTTCCAGCTTCTATCCCATCAGCAATCCGTGAAGCGCAAATTACGCCTTAACGGTGTCTTGCTTTCACCTCTTCGCATGAATAAATGCCGTAAGCCGTTCACGGATCCGCCTTTGGGGGGCGGTGCCTGACACCAAATCCTGATGTGACCGCCTTGCCGCCTCCGGCCGGGTGTGAGTCTCTGCTGAAAGATGGGAATTCCATATGGCCCGCGATACCGTGGACACGACTCCGATTGAAACCGTTGCTGGCCTGGCGGCAGTCCTCGAAGAGGGATGCAAGCCGAAGGAGTCCTATCGCATCGGCACCGAGCACGAGAAGTTCGGCTTCCACCTCGCCGATCATTCCCCCGTTGCCTATGATGGCCCCAACGGCATCGAAGCTGTTCTGAAGGGCATGGAAGGCTTGCTCGGCTGGGAGCCGATCGAGGACAACGGCAAGATCATCGGCCTTGCCGACACGATTGGCGGCGGTGCGATTTCCATCGAGCCGGGCGGACAGTTCGAGCTGTCCGGTGCCCCTCTGGAAACCCTGCACCAGACTTGCCGCGAGACCAATGCGCATTTGGCGCAAGTGCGTGAGATCGCCGATCCGCTGGGCATCGGCTTCCTCGGTGTCGGCATGACGCCGACCTGGCGCCGCGAAGACATGCCGGTCATGCCGAAGTCGCGCTACGAGATCATGACCCGTTACATGCCGAAGGTCGGCACGATGGGTCTGGACATGATGTACCGGACCTCCACCATTCAGGTGAATCTGGACTTTTCGTCCGAGGCCGACATGGTCAAGAAGATGCGCGTCGGCCTGGCCTTGCAGCCCATCGCAACGGCCATCTTCGCGAACTCGCCCTTCACCGATGGTCAGGTCAATGGCCTGAAGTCCTACCGGGCCCATATCTGGACCGACACGGACCGGAACCGCACCGGCGACCTTCCCTTTGCCTTTGAGGATGGTTTCGGCTTCGAGGCCTATGTGGAGTGGGCGCTCGACGTGCCGATGTATTTCGTCAAGCGCGGCGATACCTATTTCGACGTCACTGACACCACGTTCCGCCAGTTCATGAATGGTGCGCTGGAAGGCCGGGTGCCGGATGCCCGTCCGACCCTCGGTGACTGGAACAACCATCTTGGCACTCTGTTCCCGGATGTGCGCCTGAAGAAATACATCGAGATGCGCGGTGCTGACGGTGGCCCGTGGCGCCGCATCTGCGCGCTGCCGGCTTTCTGGGTCGGTCTACTCTATGATGAGGGCGTGCTGGACGAAGCCTGGCAGCTGGTGCGTGACTGGACCCAGGAAGAGCGGGCTGCCCTGCGCGCCGGCGTTCCCAAGGATGCCCTGCAGACGCCGTTCCGCTCCGGCACGGTTCTGGACATTGCACGTGAGGCAACGGCGCTGTCCCGCAAGGGTCTTCAGCGGCGCGGCCATCTCAGCGATGGCGGCCTCGACGAGACCGTGCATCTGGCCCCCATCGAGGAAGGCCTGGCGGCGGGCATGTGCCCGGCTGACGTGCTGCTCAACCGCTACAATGGCAGCTGGGGCGGTGATCTGAGCCAGATCTACAAGGACTACGCCTACTAGGCTTCGGCACTTAACTCGGCCAAATCAGACTTGCCCGGTGTCTTTTCCGGGCAAGTTGCATCCTCCATTTGACGAGATGCCTCGTAAAGCGGATCATGCTTGCGAGACCATGCGTTAAGAGGCTGCAGTCATGACAGAAAATCCCGGATCCGCATTTCCGCTCGATCTGGCCGCCATTGCGCGAGACATGCAGCAGCGGTTCGGGTGGAGCGAGGGAGATCTGGGTGAGGCCATGCGGCAGCTGATGCCGGCAGCCATGAGCGGCCTGAAGAATTTCGGCCCCTTCGTTCCGTCTCTGCAGCCCTTCCTGGGCAGCTGGCCTTCCCAAGGATCGGCCAATCCCTTTTCCCTGCCTCTGGTCTCTTCCGACAGTTCAGATCACCTTCTGCCCTTCTTCGGTCCGAAGTTCGTGCGGGATGCGGTGTCCGATCAGATCGCCCAGGTCACCGGCCTGCAGCGTGAAGCCATCGCCGAGATGATGCCTGTTGCCGCGACGCTGGCGATGGGCCAGGTCGCAAGGCCCTATCTGCAAGGGGAGGCGCGGGAGCTGCTGGATGCGTTTTTGCGTGGCTACGCCCGTGGCAGGCCCAAGCCGGTTCCTGGCCCCGCCGATTATCTTCAGGGCTATACCCAGGCCATGCAGAGCTTCTGGGCCGGGTTCCTGAAGCCGTTCGAGCGCCAGGAGGCGGCTGTTGAAGAGCCGGAGCCCGAAGAGCTTGAGGATGAGGAAATTGTCCTGCCCGGTTCCGATGCACCGGACGAAGCGGAGGCTGGCGCGGAAGATCCCGAGCAGTCAACGGAGTTCGGCGCCATGGTGTCCGACTGGATGACCGCCGGACGGGACTTCCAGTCCAGCCAGTTCAAGGCATTTGACAGCTTTTTTGAAAAAGCCATCAAGGACATGACTGCCGGACGCTCTTGAGGGACAAATAAAAATGGCCCGCCGGGGGCAGCGGGCCAAGGTGGTCAGCGGGGTCTCGCCGACAGGGTTAGGTGTGCCATGCGGCAAATAGGGACCGGCAGCAGACCGGCAGCGCTTCAGGCTGCCAGATGATCTTCGGTGGCCGGGCGCGCTCCAGGAACGGAACGCGGCGCTTCATAGGCCAGAAGGACAGCGGATTGCGGACGGGCAACCAGGGGCATTTGCCGGGCGCTTTCAGCTGCCTTGGTCAAAACCACGGCTGGATCGGACGATAGGGGCGCGCGCAAGGCACATCGAACATCGCTCCGTGTCAGGCCGATGTCCAGCAGCTGCTCGTCGGTCAGATGAGACAGACGGTTTACCTGACGGCGGTTCTTCAGGACGGTCCACACACGGGCAACCTTGGCCCAAAACGTGGCGGTCTGGCTGTTGGTCGTGGTCGATGTCATGGTTCTACTCCTGAAGGACGGCGGCAAGTGCCGTCGGGTTCCTGGCGGTCTTTTGGGGCAGCACTCGCCGGGAACGCGCGGACCATGTCTGATCACTCTGCATTAATCCAACGAATGTTTTTTATATGACCAATCGGTTTTAGTTATGCCTTTGCGGCTACTGTGGGATGCGGGGCAGGAACTGGCGGAAATGCGGGGCTTGGCAGGTCTCATGCCTTGCGCCGGTCTTCGCGCCGTTCCTGCTGTCCGCCGTTGGTTACGCGCCAGACCGGGCAAGGGCGGCGGGTGCGGATGGGCGTTTGCTGTTGCCTCGGCGTTCGCTTCTGGCCTCTTTCAGACTGTGACTCGAATCGAGCAGCAGCGGCTGAGAAAGGGCGGAAACGATATCGGTCCGGCACAGGCCGATGTCGCTGAGTTCATGGTCGCTCCAGTGGGCAAGCTGGCGGACGGCCCGCCGGTTGCGCTGGACTTCGATAAGGCGGCTGACCTGCGCAGTCATGCGCAGCAGCCAGTTTGACTGTCTGGTCATCGCTGGTGCTCCAGGCACGGTCCTTTTGGAGGGAACGGTGCCGGTTCGGTTTGGAGGGTTGGGAACGAGGTGACTATGCACATGCAAAGAATGATTTCACAAACGAATGTTTTTAATGATATTCATATGAAAAATTGATGAGAGGCTTCCGCCATGCTTGATCTCGACCAGCTTCGTACATTCGTGGCGATTGCCGAATGTGGCAGTTTCACACGCGCCGCCGAAACCGTGCACAAGACACAGTCTGCGGTGTCCATGCAGATGCGCCGACTGGAAGAGCGGATCGGACGTCCGATCTTCGTTCGTGATGGGCGCATGTCACGTCTGACGGAAAACGGCGAACGCCTGCTTCATTACGCCCGCCGGCTGGTGCAATTGAATGACGAGACGCTGGCGGCTTTCGATGAAAGCGAAGTCTCCGGTTTCGTGCGTCTGGGAACGCCGGATGATTATGCCGACCGGTTCCTGCCGGAGATCCTGGCCCGGTTTTCCCGCTCCAATCCGAAAGCCGAAGTCAGTGTGGTCTGTGCACCCACGCCCAACCTGTTCGAGCAGGTGGCCGAGGGCGAACTGGATGTGGCGATCGTCACCCATGTTCAGAAGAAGGGCCGCAAGGGAGCGGATGTGATCCGGCGGGAACCCTTGCTCTGGGTCGCCTCTGCCCGTCATGCGGTGGAAAACGAGAACCCGCTGCCGCTTGCGCTTGGACGTGCCGATTGCGACTGGCGCCGGGCTGCACAGGCTGCACTTGCTGCCGCCAACCGGGAGAACCGGCTGCTTTATTCGAGCTGGAATTCCACGGCCGTCGGCGCGGCCGTTCTGGCAGGCCTTGCGGTGTCGGTTCTGCCAGAGTCAGCCCTGCGGTCAGGCATGAGGGTCCTGTGCGAGGCCGATGGCTTCCCGAAGCTGCCCGATTGCGAAATCGGGGTGCTGCGGTCCTGGCGTCAGAACACCCGGGTGATTGAAGCGCTGGTGGAACACATTATCTCCTCACTCGACAACTTGTCGGTTCCGCAGGCTGCCGAGTGAGAGAAAGTCTCTAGCGGAAGTCTCAGCCGCGAAGGTCTTGCAGGATTGTTCCGGCTTCCGCTGCTTCCTGCTCGTGGGAGGCTTCCTTCCAGGGCTCTTTCAGTGCGGCCTGATACCAGTCCTGCATGACTGGCAGTGCGAGAATGCGGTCCACATAGGCGGATGCTTCAGCAGAGAGGGCCGGGCTGTAGGTCTGGGCCCGGAAGACAACCGGCGCGAAGAAGGCGTCCACGGCCGTGAAACGGTCTCCGGCCAGGAAAGGACCGCCGAACCGCGACAGGCCTTCACTCCACAATTGGTCGATGCGCGCCCAGTCCTTCAGCAGCGCAGGTGTCCAGTTTTGCACTTCGATGCGCAAGGCGCAGTTCATCGGGCAGAGATTGCGAAGATCGGAGAAGCCGGAGTGCATCTCCGCAGCCGCGCAGCGGGCAAAAGCCCGTGCCGTGCGGTCTTCTGGCCAGACACCGGGGAAGCGGTCGGCGATATATTCGACGATGGCGAGCGAGTCCCAGACCTTGAGGCCATCGTCCTCAAGCATGGGCACCCTGTTGTTCGGAGAGAGAGCCTTCAGCTCATCCCAGGTGTCGCCATAGAAGGAATAGAGCTTTTCCTCGAAGGCAATGCCGAGATGCTGCATGAGAACCCAGGGCCGCAAGGACCAGGAGGAATAGTTCTTGTTGGCGATGTGAAGGCGCATGATTTTGTTCCAGGAATTGGACTGAGGTCAGGACTTGCTGCGAAGCATCAGGATATTGCCTGCAATGACGCAGACAAGGCCCGCAAGAGCTGCAGCGTTCCAGTGATAGTCTTCAAAGACGGTCGAGACTGAGAGAGCAATCACCGGGAAGATGACGGTTGCATAGCCTGCACGGGCGGATCCGATGCGGCCGAGAAGGGTCAGATATGAGCCGAAGGCGATGACCGAGGCGACGATGGCCAGATAGACCAGGCTGCCGAGATAGGCGGGGGTCATCTCGACCGAGAAGCTGCTGCCGCGCAGGGCGGCAAAGCATCCCAGGAACAAGGCGCCATAGAGCATACCCCAGGTGGTCGCAGCGGTGACCGAAATGCCGATGCGCTGGGTCGAGGCGGAGACCATGTTGCCCAGGCAGAAGGAGAGCGTACCGAGGGAACAGAACAGCAGCCCGAGCAGCGCATCGCCGCCCACATCGGTCTTGGCAATCTGTGGCTCGAACATCAAGGCGATGCCGCTGAAGCCGATCAGACCTGCAATCAGGCTGCGGGTTCCGGGGCGCTGGCCGAAGATCAGGAACCCGAGAAAGAGGTTCAGCACAGACGCCAGCGAGAACACCACGGCCAGAAGGCCTGACGGCAGCAGGCTCGCGCCGAAATAGAACAGGGTGAAGTTGGTCGAGAAGAGCAGGGCACCCAGGGCCGCAAAGCGGATGTGGGTGCGCAAGGGATAGGCGAGCTTTTCCCGGCGGATAAGGCTCCAGCCAACCATCACCAGGGCCGCCAGCACGAAGCGCCAGAACACCGAGACTTCCGGAGCGACGGTTCCCACCTGTCCGCGGATCGCGATCCAGCTGAAGCCCCAGGCAAAGACCGTCATGCCATAGAGACTGTAATCGCGGGCAGTAAGGCCGTCGCTGGGCGCGCGTCCGGCAGAAAGGGCAAGGCTCATCAGGGCATCCGTTGCAGAAGATCGAAGCGGATCCTGCGCCCGGTTATTGTTCAACGCAAATGATAGTTTGTGAAGTATCCATCAGGGATTCTGAAGCCCCAATGTCGCCGAGGGATGCCAGATCGGGGAAAAGCCAGCGCTCAGTGCCTGCACGGTTGCGAGCGGGGTGAGCACGTCAATCTCTTCATTCCCGAAAGGAAGCTGGCCGGAAAGGGGGAGCTCATATCCTGTTTCGGTCCAAAGCAGCCATCCTCCTGCATGCCTTGCATGCGGGCGGCCATTGATCATGGCCATGACAGCTTCGGGCAGGGCTCCTGCCTTAAGACGCGTCCTTTTCTGCGATTGGCCGGTCAGCCGGTCTGCATGGAGAAGCTTGTCCATCTGGTCAGCGCCAGCCGGTTCCTGAAGGTGGTTGCCCGCCGAGAAGGCTGCCTGATAGGCCAGCGCATCGGCGCGCCTGCATTCGAAACAGGGCCGGTGACCGGCAGTAAGGGCGGTGACTTCATCCAGGAAGAACAGTTCCGTATAGCCCTCCCCCATCACGGTTCGCTGCCGGCTTCTGAACTCCAGTGTGCAGCAGATCCAGCGCCGGGAGACATGGCTCTTGCGGGTCAGCTTTTGCGTCTGCGGGTCATGCATCCGGCCTCCGCGGTTGCCCATCAAGAGACCGCGCTGGGGGATGGCGGCGATTTCACCGGTCGGCAGCACCCGGTTTTGCAGCGGCTGTTTCATTCTTTGGTCCGGGTCGGAGGAAATGAAAAATGGCCGGGCGTTTCCACCCGGCCTTTCGATGTCAGAGAACCAGATTGTGGCGGCCAACCTTCTTGATGTCGGTCTCTCCGCACAGGCCCATGGTGATGTCGAGTTCCTTGCGGATGATCTCCAGGGCCGTGGTGACGCCGGGGCGGCCCAGAGCGCCCAGACCGTAGATATAGGACCGGCCGATGAAGGTACCCTTCGCGCCCATGGCCATGGCCTTAAACACGTCCTGACCGGAGCGGATCCCGCCGTCCATGTGGACTTCGATCTTGTCACCGACCGCATCGACGATTTCCTTGAGCACGTCGTAGGAGGCCATCGCACCGTCGAGCTGACGGCCGCCGTGATTGGAAACGATGATGGCGTCTGCGCCGATCTCCGCGGCAATCTTGGCATCCTCGACATCGTTGATGCCCTTGAGGATGAGCTTGCGGTTCCAATGCTTCTTCACCCACTCCACGGAAGACCAGTCAAGGGTCGGATCGAACTGGCTTGCGGTCCATTCTGACAGGGACGCCATGTCTTCGACGCCCTTCACATGACCGTGGATGTTGCCGAACTGGCGGCGCTTGGTCTGCAGCATGTTCCAGCACCAGCGGGGCTTGAGGGCCAGATCCAGCAGCACCCGCGGGGTCGGCTTCGGCGGCGTGGAAAGGCCATTCTTGATGTCCCGGTGGCGCTGTCCGAGAACCTGCAGGTCAAGGGTGAGGCACAGGGCCGAGCAGTTGGCGTTGAGCGCGCGCTGCATCAGGGATTCAGAGAAGCCCCGGTCGCGCATGACATAGAGCTGGAACCAGAACGGCTTGCTCGTGTGTTCGGCCACGTCCTCGATCGAACAGACCGACATGGTGGTGAGGGTATAGGGAACGCCGAATTTTTCCGCCGCCTGTGCTGCCAGTATCTCGCCGTCTGCGTGCTGCATGCCGGTGAGGCCCACCGGGGACAGGGCGACCGGCATGGTCACCGGCTCACCGATCATTGTGGTGGCAAGGCTGCGGTTGTCGATGTTCACGGCAACGCGCTGGCGCAGCTTCTGGCGCTGGAAGGCGGCCTCGTTGTCGCGATAGGTCTCCTGGGTCCAGGAACCGGTGTCTGCATAATCATAAAACATTTTCGGAACACGCCGCCGGGCGAGAGCCTGCAGATCGGCGATGGAAGTGATCGGAGCCATGGTGTGTCCTTTGAGGCTGAGAAGTCGAAATGAGGGTCAGGATGAGCCGCGTGCGCGGCGTTTCGGGCTGGCGGGCGACGGCGAGGCTTCGCGCTGAATGCGGCGCAAATCCGCGAGCGACTGGCGGGATGCGTTCTGTTCCGCTGCTGCAAGGGCTGCCTGAACGTAATCGATATGTTTGCGGGAGGCCTCGCTGGCTCCGTCTGCATCGCCATCGAGAATGCAGCGGGCAATCTCCTTGTGCTGGGCGAGCAGATCGGTGCGGGCGCCATCGGGATCATACAGCCGCTGGCGGTTTAGAATGACGCCATTGGCCAGCAGTCTGTAGCAGGAGCGCATGGCGTGAAGCAGGATCAGGTTGTGGGCGGCTTCACTGACGGTCTGGTGAAACTCGATGTCGAGTTCGGCCTCCAGATCATGATCTCCGGCCTCATAGGCCGCATCCATGCGGGCAAGGATGCTTGAGAGGCTCGCCCGGTCAGCCTCTGTCGCCCGGTTGGCTGCGTGCCTGGCTGCGGTGGCCTCTATGTCCTTGCGGAATTCCAGATAATCGGCGGTGGCTGAAGGATGGCGCTCGATCAGCCCGATCAGGGGTTCGGAGAAGATCGGGCCGATGACATCGGCAATGAATGTGCCGCCGCCCTGACGGCTGGCGATCAGGCCGCGGTCTTCCAGATCTTTCAGGGCATCGCGAAGAACGGGGCGCGAGACATCGAGGTCCAGGGCGAGATCCCGTTCGGCTGGCAGCCTGTCCCCGGGGCGCAGCACGCCGTTGAGCACCAGTTCTTCAAGCTGAAGCACCACTGCGTCTGCGGTCCTTTGATGATCGACTTTCCTGAACATGATCTCTGAGCTGTGTTTCCGGCCACTTTGATTGGCCGTCTTCGCGAGTGACTAAACAGGAGCTTGCAAAATTGGTCAATAAATTTGTCCAATTCTCAGTGATTGAGATTCCCGGTCAAAATGCCGCAAACCGCCCGTAAAGTTCGTGATGACAAGCGGTTCCTCCTATGCGCAGGCTTACGTTACGGACGGTAAGGCTCACACGACAGGCTCAAGCCTGCGAAATTGCATTGAGGGGGTTGCATGGGGCTGGGGGAGCGAAGCTCGGGAGACCATTTTCCGGCGTTTGACTGCCATGACTTGCGGGAGGCCGCGCTTGGCGAAGTGCATGCGCGGCCATTCCGGCCGATCAAGGGAGCCAGCACGGTTCTCCACTATGCCTTCATCACCAATTCGGATGAGGCCTCCGAGGATCATGCCTGGTTTTCTGATTTCTGTTCTGCCCAGGGGGCGCCCGGACCAGGGGCGTCTGCGCGCTATCACACGCTGTCCATGAGCAGCGGATTGCTCAGTTGGGAGAGGCATACGGAATTCGTCACCTACACTTGGGAAGGGCCGGCGGGAAAGGAGCCCTTTGCAGCTCTGCCGGTGTCGCATCCCTTCGGTGCGGCGTTCCGGGCTCCGGGCGCCATGCTGGTGGCAACACGGCTTGATCTGTTTCCATCCGAGGCAGGTGGCGACTGGCGGCGGCACTACGATCCGGCCAGCCTGACAGTTTTTCACGTTGAAGGCCGTAGCGCTCTGGCTGCAACAGACTTCCGCCCGGATGGAAACGGCATGACCCGGATCCTGGTGCTTACCGAAGGCATGAATGCGGTACAGGCCGGGGCGGCGGTTCAGCGCCTTCTGGAAGTCGAGACCTACCGGATGCTGGCCATGCTGGGCCTCTTCGAGGCGAACCGCCAGCAGCCGGAGGTCAGCCGGATCGAGCGTGAACTGGTTCAGCTGACCAACCGGATGCGCGACAGTGCCGGTCTGGACGACAACAAGTCCCTGCTGGATCAGCTCTCGCGGCTGGCAAGCTCTCTGGAAGCGGGGGCAGCTGAAAGTGCCTATCGCTTTGGCGCAAGCCGGGCCTATTATGACATCGTCCTGGCCCGTCTGACGGCCCTGGATGAGGAGCCTGTGCCCGGCGATCTCAGCATGTCCGCCTTCCTCAGCCGGCGGCTGGCGCCAGCCATGCGCACCTGCCATTCGGTCGAGGACCGGCAGGCGAATCTCTCGCGCAAGCTTGCCCGTGCCTCCACATTGCTGCGGACCCGTGTGGATGTGGATCTGGAGCAGCAGAACCGGAGCTTGCTGGAATCGATGAACCGGAGGGCACGTCTGCAATTGCGTCTGCAGCAGACGGTCGAGGGCCTGTCCGTGGCCGCCGTCAGCTATTACGTGGTCGGCCTGATCTCCTATCTGATCAAGGCGGCCAAGGAGGCGGGGCTGCACATGCCCAATCCCGCCGTGGCAACGGGCCTGGCCGTTCCGGCCGTCGTTCTCCTGATGTGGTACACGGTCCGGCGCATCCGCAAGCATCATGCCGAAGAGGATGAGGCAGGCTGACAAGAACAAAAAAGGCCCGCCTTTTTGGCGGGCCTTTGTATGTCTCGAACCCGGCTTGCGCCGCTGTTCTTACTGCGCCTTGCCGTCGGCGCCGAAGGTCTTGAGGTAGGCGATCACGTCCGCGCGCTCGTCTTCCTTCTTCAGACCTGCAAAGGCCATCTTGGTCTTGGGGACCATGCCCTTAGGGTTGGCAAGATAGGTGTCCAGCTCTTCAGCGGTCCAGACGTGGCCTTCGTCTCCCTTTTCCTTCATGGCAGGGGAGTACTTGTAGTCGGCAACGGAAGCTGTGGTGCGGCCAACGATGCCGTTCAGCTCGGGACCGACCTTGTTCTTCGCGCCTTCGCCAACTGCATGGCAAGCGGCACACTTCTTGAAGACCTTTTCGCCTTTGGCCGCGTCGCCATCAGCAAAGGCGTGCGTGGTCAGGGCCAGAACGGCACCAGCGACCATCATCATTCGCTTCATGTAATTCTCCCTCGTGTCTCGTCCGGGGACCAGATCAGCCGATCCATGCCCCGTCAGAATGCTATTGAGTAGCAGGTCGTTGCCTCTGACTAAACAGGAACCTTTGTCGCAGTTTCAAGAGGCGCGGGACCGGAGGCTGGTGCGTTTTCCGTTTCGGCGGGCTGGAGCCATTGCGTCAGACCCTGATCCCAGGAGGGGGAGGGGCCATAAAGCTGGGCAAGGTAATCGATGAAGACGCGGACCTTGGCCGGCAGGAACCTGCGGCTTGGATAAACAGCATGAAGTCCGACATCCTTGGAGGCCCGGTAGGCGGGAAGCACGATGCGCAGCTTGCCTTCACGAAGCTCCGGCCCGATGTCCCATGTGGACCTGAGGGCAATGCCGACGCCCGCCAGCAGGCACTCTCGCACCACCTCCGACGAGTTGGTGCGGATGGGGGAATTGGTCCTTACGGTCTCCAGCCCATCCGGCCCGGCCAGCCGCCAGGGGTCCTGATTGTGCGCGGCAAGGCATATGTGGTTTGCGGCCAGATCCTCGATGCTCGCCGGTTCGCCATGGCGCTCCAGATAGGAAGGCGCAGCGCAGAGCAGCCGGTGGATCGGGGCAAGCTTGCGGGCAACCAGACTTGAGTCGGACAGTTCCGCGATCCGGATCGCCACATCATAGCCTTCCGCTACGATGTCCACGAAGCCGTCATCCAGATCCAGATTGAGGGAAAGGTCCGGGTTCACTTCCAGGAACTTGCCCAGATGCGGTGCGATATGCAGCCGGCCGAAGGAGGTTGGTGCCGCAACCTTCAGCGTGCCGCGTGCCTGTGCCGAGCCGCGCGAGACGAAAGCTTCCGCTTCCTCCACGGAGGCGAGGATCGCAATCACCCGCTCATAGAACCCTTGACCTGATTCCGTCAGGGCGATCTGCCTCGTGGTCCGCTGCAGCAGCCGTGTGCCGAGTTTGTCCTCCAGCCGCCGGATGCGTTTGGAGACGACGGCGGGTGAGAGATTCATCTCCCGGCCGGCTGCGGACATGCTGCCGGCGCTGACCACGCGGGCGAAGATTTCCATGTCAGTGAGGTTGCTCATTTTCAACCATCCGGAAAACGATCTATGGCGGGAGTGGCATATCGCAGCCCGCTGTTTTTTGTCAGAATGACATTCAGGCCAAATCAGCGTCAGGTTGATTTGCGCCATTCCGGCAAGAATGCAACACATTTATGCCGTGGAGGAAAGGGAGAGAGGAATGGTCGCCATCGCGATGCCAAAGCCGGACAGGTCGGTGATGGACCGCAGGGAGGAGATCGTCGCGGCCTTGCAGGCCATCGTGCCCGGTGAAGGCGTGATCAGCGACGATACCGAAATGCGCCCCTATGAGACGGACGCCTTGACGGCCTATCGGCAAATGCCCCTGATCGTGGTGCTGCCGGAAACCGTGGATCAGGTCTCCCGTGTGCTTCGCTATTGCCATGAGAACGGGGTGAAGGTTGTCCCGCGTGGGGCTGGCACATCGCTCTCCGGCGGGGCTTTGCCGCTGGCCGATGGCGTGCTCATGTCCATGATGAAGTTCAACCGGGTGCTGGATATCGACTTCCCGAACCGGGCTGTCGTGGTCCAGCCCGGCGTCACCAATCTCGGCATCACCCGGGCCGTGGAGCATGAAGGCTTCTATTATGCGCCGGACCCGTCCTCCCAGATTGCCTGCTCGATCGGCGGCAACATTGCGGAGAACTCCGGCGGTGTTCACAGCCTCAAATATGGCCTGACGACAAACAACGTTCTCGGCCTCGAAATGGTGCTGATCACCGGAGAGGTGATCCGGCTGGGGGGCAAGCATCTCGACAGCGAAGGCTATGATCTTCTCGGTCTCATGACCGGTTCGGAAGGGCTGCTGGCCGTCGTCACCGAGGTCACGGTTCGGATCCTGCAAAAGCCGGAGACCGCCCGTGCCCTGCTCGTCGGATTTCCGAGCAGTGAGGATGGTGGCCGCTGCGTTGCGGAGATCATCGCGAAGGGCATCATTCCGGGGGGGCTGGAAATGATGGACAAGCCCGCGATCCACGCGGCCGAAGCCTTCGTCAACGCCGGGTATCCGCTGGATGTCGAGGCACTCCTGATTGTCGAGCTGGACGGCCCGGAAGCGGAGGTGGACTATCTGATCGAACGGGTGGAAAGCATCGCCAGGGAGAACAACGCCAGCGATCTGCGCATCTCCACCAGCGAGGAAGAGCGCATGACTTTCTGGGCGGGACGCAAGGCGGCCTTTCCGGCGGTCGGACGTATCTCTCCCGACTATCTCTGCATGGATGGCACAATCCCGCGCAAGGAACTACCGAAGGTTCTCGCCCGCATGCGGGAACTCTCCGAAAAGCATGGCCTGGGCGTCGCCAACGTATTCCACGCAGGCGACGGCAATCTCCATCCACTGATCCTCTATGATGCCAACAAGCCGGGAGAGCTGGAGGCCGCTGAGGCCTTTGGTGCGGATATCCTGCGGCTCTGCGTTGAAGTGGGCGGTGTCTTGACCGGGGAGCATGGTGTCGGCATCGAAAAGCGCGATCTGATGACGGACATGTTCACGGAAGACGACCTGAAGCAGCAGCAGCGGGTCAAATGCGCCTTTGACGAAAAGCACCTGCTCAATCCGGGCAAGGTCTTTCCCGTTCTCCACCGCTGCGCCGAACTTGGCCGCATGCATGTGCACAAGGGCAAACTGCCCTTTCCGGATATTCCGCGCTTCTAGGGTTTCAGATGGACGCTACATTCAAGCCGCGCGACTCGCGCGAAACCTGCGACGTCTTGCGCTGGGCCGCAGCAGAAGAGCAGCCGCTGGAGATCCTGGGCTCGGGATCGAAGCGGGCGCTGGGCCGGCCGGTCCAGACCGCCCATGTGCTGGATCTCTCCGAACTCTCCAGCATCGTCAATTACGAGCCGGAGGAATTGATCCTCACCGTTCAGGCCGGAACACCCGTTGCCGATGTCGAGGCAATTGTCTCGGCGTCGGGTCAGGAACTGGCGTTTGAACCGATGGACTACGGTCCGCTGCTTGGCCACAAGGCCGGGGCGGGGACCATCGGCGGCATGCTGGCGGCCAATTTGTCTGGTCCCCGGCGGATCAAGGCAGGGGCTGCCCGCGATCAGGTGCTGGGACTGGAAGCCATCTCCGGCCGGGGGGAACTGTTCAACTCCGGTGGCAAGGTGGTGAAGAACGTCACCGGCTACGATCTTCCCCGTGCCCTGTGCGGGTCCTGGGGCACCCTGTCGGTTGCGACCACGGTCACGCTCAAGGTGACACCGGCTGCCGAGACGTCGACATCTCTCGTGCTATCCGGTCTGACGGAAGAGCGGGCTGTGGAAGCCATGTGCCTCGCCATGGGGTCCTCTGCCGAAGTGTCCGGTGCAGCTCACCTTCCACGCGGGTTCAATGGTGAGGGGGCTGAGACGGTTCTGCGGCTCGAAGGCTTCCAGGCCTCTGTCGATTATCGGTTTGAGGCGCTGGCCAGATTGCTCAAGGGATTTGGGGGCGTTCATCGCCTCAGTCCCGAGACCTCCCGCCACCTCTGGGTTTCTGTTCGCGATTGTCTGCCGCTGGCAGATGGTGCCGAGCCCGTCTGGCGGATTTCGGTTGCCCCGGCGTCTGGGGCAGCTCTTCTGGCCAACCTGCGGCACCTGTTCGACCTGGACGCTTATCTGGACTGGAGCGGCGGGCTTGTCTGGCTGAAGCCGCTCGACGGCTTGCCGCATGATGTGGAGATCCGCAATGCGATCGCCGACTGCGGCGGCGGCCATGCGACCCTCGTCCGGGCCGATGCCTCAACCCGCGCGGCCGTTCCGGTGTTTCAGCCCCAGCCAGATGCCCTGGCCGCGCTTGCCCGCCGGCTCAAGGCCCAGTTCGACCCGCATGGAATTCTCAATCCGGGCCGGATGGTGCCTGCCGTCTGAGGTCACGACGGCCGTCAGCCAATTGAAAAGGCCCCGGCATGTACCGGGGCATTTTGTCTCTTTTCGGCCTGTGATGCGCATCAGTCACGGAGCTTTCTTCAGGGTGGAGTTGCACTTCACCGGGATGGTGAAAGGCGCGCCGGAGCGCTGGCTGGTGGTGTTCTTGAGAGTGATCTTGCCGCTTTCCGCATCCTTTTTCCGGGCTGCGACTGCGTCCAGCTCGAAATAGGCGGCGGCATCCATGCTCCAGCTCTTCGCCAGGACTTCCGACTTGTGCAGACCCTTCTTCATCTGGTTTTCAAGGTTCTTCTGGCACAGCTGAACCGGATTGACGTACCAGTTTATCTTGGTCGTTGGGACATTGATGGTCTTGTCGAGGTTCACGGTTGCCTTTGAGCCTGAACCGGTATCGCGGCCTTCGTAGTCCTGGTGCCATAGGTCACCGGCATATTCGAAGTAATAAACCCCCTTGTAGGACCCAAGCCGCATGGCAGCGATGCGCTTGCCCTTTTTCGCGGTGGCGTGGAGGGAAAAGTTGATGGACGTCTGCTGCGTCTTGATCGCGGTATAGCCGTTGCTGCTGGCGGTAACCTCGACCGGTGCCGGTTTAATGATGCCCTGGCTCAGCTTGACTGAGTCTATCCAGTCTGCTGCCTGCACGGAGGTTGCGGAAATGCCGATCAGGGCGACGGCTGCAGTCAATTTGATTGCCTTAAACATTGTTCAATTCCTATTGCCTTTATGAAACCCACTGACGCAACGTTAGGCGAGGCCGGTTGAACCGGTTCTGAGCTGCCTGTTCAGGTGGCATTCATTTGGCGGGAAAGGACTTCTCGAGAAGGCGCACGGCATTTGCGCCATTTCGGCAAAACCGTTGTAACCGGAAGTCGGCTTGTTTCACCCGGTGTCTGCAAATAGTGTTCTGTCATCGTGACCGGCTGAGGAGCCGGGTCAGGATGTCATGGGGGGAGGGCCGGTTACGGCCAAAGGGTGCGGGACGCATGCAGACCAATTTTACCGCTGAGCAGCTCAAGGATCACGCCGTCGCTGAGTCCGAAAAGATCCTGCGCAAATGCGTTCACTGCGGCTTCTGCACGGCCACATGCCCCACCTTCACGCTTCTGGGGGACGAACTCGACAGCCCGCGCGGGCGGATCTATCTGATCAAGGATATGCTGGAAAACAACCGGCCTGCGGATGCGCGGGTGGTCAAGCACATCGACCGCTGCCTGTCCTGTCTCTCCTGCATGACCACCTGTCCCTCCGGCGTGCATTACATGCATCTGGTCGATCATGCGCGCGCGCATATCGAAAAGACCTACAAGCGCCCGCTGTCCGACCGCTTCCTGCGGGCCGTACTCTCCGCCATTCTGCCGCATCCGGGCCGGTTCCGTCTGGCGCTGGCCGGAGCCTTTTTTGCACGCCCGCTCGCCGGAGCGTTCAAGGCCGCAGGCGGTCCCTTTGCCAAGCTCGGGGCGATGCTTTCACTCGCACCGTCCAGGATGCCGGGACGCTCTTCGCTGGAAGGCCCCGGCACGTTCCCGTCCGCTCAACCTGTTCGCAAGGGCCGCGTGGCGTTGCTGTCCGGCTGCGCCCAGCCGGTTCTGAAGCCTTCCATCAACGAGGCAACCATCCGTCTGCTTCAGCGCAGCGGCTACGAGATTGTTCTGCCGAAGGGCGAAGGCTGCTGTGGTGCGCTGGTCCATCACATGGGCAAGGAAGACGCTGTCCTGGAAAATGCCCGCCGCAATGTCGATGTCTGGACGCGGGAAGCAGATGCCGGTGGGCTCGACGCCATTTTGATCACCGCGTCCGGCTGTGGCACGACGATCAAGGACTACGGCTTCATGCTGAAGGACGATCCGGCCTATGCGGACAAGGCGGCGCGGGTATCGGCCCTTGCCAAGGACATTACGGAGTTTCTGGTTGGCGCGGACCTTGGCAAGCCTGTGGTCAAGCCCGACCTGCGCGTGGCCTATCACTCGGCTTGCTCCATGCAGCATGGCCAGAAGATCACCCGCCAGCCGAAGGATCTGCTGAAGGCCGCCGGGTTCGAAGTCAAGGATGTGCCGGAAGGGCATCTGTGCTGCGGCTCTGCCGGAACCTACAATATTCTCCAGCCGGAAATCGCCGGGCGGCTGCGTGACCGGAAGATCGTCAATATCCGCAAGACCAGCCCGGATCTGGTCGCGACCGGCAACATCGGCTGTATGACCCAGATCGGCAGCGGCACGGAAATTCCGGTCATTCACACGGCCGAGCTTCTGGATTGGGTCTATGGCGGGCCGGTGCCCGATGGTCTCGATACGGTTCTGTCCCGCTCTGCGGCGGAGTGACCAGCTCTCACGGGCGCTCGTTGGCAAGCAAGGTGTTGGAAAATACAGTCGGCCACCCCATAGTTTGTCTGGGCTGATGTCCCTTGCCGGAGGCCCGGCGGGGGCTGCCTGCCAACCGCTCACCTTGCGATGAGATATGTCCGCCGGAAGTCCAAACACCGCTATCGTCAGTCTCGGCATGTCTTGCCAGAGTGCCCGCCAGATCCGCACCAGTCTGGAGATCCTTTCAGAATCTCTGGGGGAAACGCTGGAACCGGAGCGGCATTTCTTCGATGGACTGATTTCGCCCGTTGCCGGTATGGCGCAACTCTTCGAGGACGGATTTCCGATCTTCCGGCGCGAAGACATTGCCGATGGGCCGGGCCATCCGACCTGGCAGCCTTACGGCCTTCGCTTTCTTCACCATTTCCGTGAGGAAGGGCAGGAGGCGGACATAGACGCCCATTTCACCGAGGATCTGTCGCGCTTTAGCTATCTGCGCGGCAAGTTCAAGGCCCTGGCGGAGCGGCGGAGGGTGGTTTTCATCATCTCGAACAGTCAGAACAATCTGTCTGAAGTGGCTGAAGAAACCGGCATCGAGGACCTGACCTTTGATGAGGGCGAGCTGCTGCGTCTCCAGCGGGCAGTCGATCTCTGGCTCGGCCGTCCTTGCGAGTACCTGATCGTCAGCCACCCGGAGCGTCATGGCGGCATCAGCCTTCCGGAGCTGACCATTCTTGAGCCGGATGACAGCGAGTGGACAGGCGACAAACGGCAATGGAGATCCCTGTTCCGGGAATATCTCTCCCGCCCGAGCCTCATGCCCTTTGCCATCTAGGCACAAAGGAAAACGGCGCCCCGGAGACCGGGACGCCGTTGATTTTCATCGGGAACCGAAAGACGTCAGATCACGTGGACCGTGGTGCCAATCGGCACGCGTTCATAGAGATCCGTCACGTCTTCGTTGCGCATACGGATACAGCCGGAAGACACGGCATGGCCGATGGTCCAGGGCTGGTTGGAGCCGTGAATGCGGTAGAGGGTCGATCCCAGATAGAGAGCGCGGGCGCCTAGTGGGTTTTCCGGGCCACCGGCCATGAACACCGGCAGGTCCGGGCGGCGCTGGCGCATTTCAGCCGGCGGGCGCCAATCCGGCCATTCCGCCTTGCGGCTGATCTTCTGGGTTCCGGACCACTCGAACCCTTCCTTGCCGACACCAACGCCATAGCGGCGGGCGGTGCCGTCACGCTGTACCAGATAGAGGTACTTCGCATTGGTATCGATCACGATGGTTCCGGCCTTGTAAGGACCATCGTAATTGACGATCGTCGGCAGGAATTCCGGTGAGATCTGGCGCGGTTGACGGGCCGTTGCAGGGCGGGGCGCATGAACGGCGGCGGTCCGGGTGCGGTTGTCCGGTTCATAGATCCGCTGTGGAGCGGCCTGGCGGCTGCCAAATCCGAAGAAGGAGAAGCCGCTACGCTGCGGCGGCGGGGCAACGCGCTTGAGCTGCAGCATCCAGGGTTCTGTCAGGTTCGGGCTGAGAACCAACGGCGGCGGAGAAACACGCCCGGAAGTTCCAGCCGTGGCCAAAGCCGCAGGCAAGACCAGCGCGGCGGCCAGCGTCAGCATGGCAAATGGTTTCATCGATCTACTCACTACACTTGATCGCTCCGGGCAGGGAAAACAGACCCGGTTGAACAAGAAGGTAGGGCACAGACCTGAAGGGTTTGGTGAATCGAACCGTAACCATGATTGTAATTTGTATCTATGGTTAGCGTTTGGTTGTGCTTTTTGGTTACCGCCGCATTAACCCATTGTGCAACGGAGCCAAGGCCGTTTTTCAAGCCTTTGATAAAATTAATCTAAAAATGAAAATCCAACGCAGTTACCGTGCACGGCTGCGCGCGTCGATGGCGATCTGGGGCAAGAGCGTCTCCAGCTGCTTCAGGGACATCCCTGGCTCGATCCTGGGATCATAGAGCATGTTGAGCAGGATCTGATCAAAGACCGTAAACCGGCTGTGCCGGGATTCGTCGTTGAAAACGGAATGGACAAGGCTGTCGTCGTCGTTCATGGGGCCGAGCCCCTGAAGGATTTCCTCGACCATACAGCGGCGGAACAGGAATTCACCTTCGTCTGACACGATGACCGCAGCGGATCTCTTGATGCCGCGCCGCCCGGAAATGACGCGCACCAGACACCGGCCGGGGGCAATCTTCTCGCCCTTGTCGAAAATGTCCTTGAGCACGACTTGCTGATATTGCGCCCGGTCGACCACATAGACCTGGAAATTGGCTGTGTCCGGCGCTGCCGCTATCTCGACCTTCAGCCCGCTGATTTTCACGTCCATGTCCCGAATGAACTGATGCACCATGTGGGTGCGGTCCTGCTTGGCAAGATTATGGACATAGATGCGGACGGGAACGCTGTATTTCTTGACGAGGTAAGGCCGCCAGCTCCAGGACCGGTATTCCAGTCCGAAGACCGTTTTCTTGAAGGCATCCGTCAGCTCGGGAATGCTGAACGGGCTCGCTGTCGCTGCGGGCACCGGCGAAAGGATGAGAAAAGCCAAAAGAAGTGCGGGCAGGAGCCGGAACATGACAGACTTGCTTGATCCAAAAAAGGCAAAGCCCGGAGCCGTGCCTGCCATTAACCCAAAAAACATAGACAATGCGGTGCGGAATAGAAACCGGAAATCTATCAATCCAATAGGCGGCCTTTAACGCAGGGGCAAAATAATTCTTTAAAGACTTCCGGTTATAAGCGGTGAAGTTGCGGCCGGAATGAAGCGGCCGGGGTAACCGACGGAGAAGTTATGGCTGCGGTGAAGAGGTCCTTTCGCGCGGAAAGCTTGATGCGGCTCAGCGCAAGTGCGAATGACGATCCGGCTTTGGTTGAAGAAAGGCGCCACCGGCAGTTGCTTGAGGAGATTGCCTCCGTCAAGTCCATGCTGGCGCGTGGCCAGAATGCGGCCAATGCCCTTGATCCCGAAGCCATGAGCGAGAAGTTCATGCAGGAGTTCCGCAAGGAACTCTCGGAGGCCGCCAAGCTCAAGGTCGAGCTGGATTCGATCTACGAAGCCATTGCCCAGACCAAGCGTGAAATTGCAACTCTGCACCACACGACAGGCGCAGAGAGCGAGGACATGGCCCGCGTAACCAACGAACTGGACGCAGTCGTGTCCGGAACGGAAGGCGCGACGGAAAGCATCCTGTCGGCAGCCGAATATATTGATGAGACCGCCAACACCCTGTCTGCCCGCCTCAAGGGCCATGACGCGGAAATGGCGAATGACATCCAGGAACGGGTCATTCAGATCTTCGAAGCCTGTAACTTCCAGGATTTGACCGGTCAGCGCATCACCAAGGTGGTGGGCACCCTGCGCTTCATTGAAGATAAAATCATCCGGATGATGGATATCTGGGGCGGCATCGAGTCCTTCAAGGAAATCGAAGTCGAGCAGCGCAAGGCCAAGGTTGGCGACGCAGCGCTCCTCAATGGGCCGTCTCTGGAAACCGATGTGGACGTGGCGACACAGGACGACATCGACGCCCTCTTCGCCTGACAGGCCGCGTCATTGCAAGTCTATCAAAGGCCCGGCCCTGCGCCGGGCCTTTTGCTGTTGCCTTGCCGGGGCTTGCCAGCTATGCAGAACAAAGCATGAATATTGCGGAGACCGGCATGGCTGAGCGCGACGAGATCACAGGGCTTCTGACGGGCGAGGACGGGTTTGACCGGTGCTGGTGGCACGGCAACCTGGAGGACTATCAGCGCTATCATGACCAGGAATGGGGACAGCCGGTCGACAATGATATCCGCCTGTTCGAGAAAATCTGTCTGGAGGGGTTCCAGTCGGGCCTGTCCTGGCTGACCATCCTGCGCAAGCGCGAAGGCTTCCGGAATGCCTTTGCCGGTTTTGACTTCGAGAAGGTCGCAAGGTTCACCGACGAGGATGTCGAGCGCTGCGTTGCGGATGCCGCAATTGTCCGTCACCGGGGCAAGATCCGCTCGACCATCAATAATGCCCAGCGGGCCATTGAGCTGCGCGAGGAGTTCGGAACCCTGGCCGCCTATTTCTGGCGCTTCGAGCCAAGGCCTGAAAATCGTCCGCAGAAATTGGATCTCGCCGTCGCCCGAACGCTTGGCAGCACGCCCGAGAGCACGGCCCTTTCCAAGGACCTCAAAAAGCGCGGTTGGAGTTTTGTCGGGCCGACCACGGTCTATGCCTTCATGCAGTCCATGGGCATGGTCAATGACCATCTGGATGGATGCTGCTGCCGGGCGCAGGTCGAAGCAGCAAGGGCTGCTTTCAAAAGACCTGTCTGAAATTCGTGCCGGAGACTGATCCGGTGGTCAGCATGCTGCGTATGGTGAGGAAAGACGGTCCCGTCCGATAAGCCGTCCAGTTCCCGGGCCACAGATTGCCCTGGAAGCCACGCAGCACCTACCCCCCTAAGACTGCTGCAAAGCTTGGGGACCACCTTAAAAAGGTGGTCCCCTTTGTTTTTCTGAGGCTCTAGCTCAGGCGGCTGTCACCTTGACGGCCAGCGGGGCAAAAAGCGGGTTCTCGTCGCCGAAAACATAGTCCAGGGTTTCAACGGTCACCCGGGATGCGCCAAGGGCAATCAGCTTGCGGGCGCAAGCTGCAACGCCTGCCTTCGGGCAGAGCAGGGTGAGGACCTCGCCGGCAACGCCTTCGAAGAGCTCGCTGACGCCTTCTTCCGCAGCCGCTTCAAGCGCGGCCTTGCGGTCAGGCACCTTGGCGCGGACCAGCTTGTGGATGCGGGCCGCTTCTTCAGCCGCGACCTGGTCCAGGATGGCGCGGGCACCGGCAAGGGCCGTCTCGCTCCAATCGGCGCTGAGCGAGGCGACCAGATGGGCCTGGCTGCGCAGCATCACGCCATCGGACAGGATCTTCAGGTTGTTGGCATGCAACGTCGAACCGGTCGAGGTGATGTCGACGATCAGCTCCGCCGTGCCGGCAGCCGGTGCGCCTTCCGTTGCCCCGGCGCTCTCGACAATGCGATAATCCGCGATGCCGTAAGCGGCAAAGAACGAGCGGGTCAGGTTGACGTATTTCGTTGCAACCCGCAGGCGGCGGCCATGGCGGTTGCGGAAGTCGGAAGCCACATCGCCGAGGTCGGCCATGCTTTCCACATCGATCCAGGCTTTCGGAACGGCGGTGACCACGTCGGCGCCGCCGAAGCCGAGCGGCGTCACGATGTGGACGCTGCCTGCCGGATCGGCGATGGATTCGTGCACCAGATCGAGCCCGGTGATGCCGAAATGCACGGTGCCTGCGGCCAGCTCGCGGGCAATTTCAGAGGCCGAGAGAAACGCGATCTCCACGTCCTTCATGCCCTTGATCGCACCGCGGTAATTGCGCGCGCCGCCGGGCTGGGTGACCTGCAGGCCTGCCCGGGCGAAGAAGTCGTGGGTGTTTTCCTGAAGCCGGCCCTTGGAGGGAATGGCGATGATGAGCTTGCTCATGCGCTGGCTCCCGAAGTCTGCTGGCTTGAGGGCAGGGCGGCAATGCGGTCGAGCCACAGCGAGAAGCCGATGGCCGGAACGTCCGTGTCCGCGCCCAGAAGCTTGACCAGACGGTCATAGCGTCCGCCGCCGACGAGCTGTCCGCCGGACTGGGCGGATGCGGAATGAATTTCAAAGACGAAGCCGGAGTAATAGTCGAGGCGGCGTCCGAAATCGGCGGCAAAGGTCATGTCCGCAACCTTGAGGCCACGCTCGGCCATGGCTGCAAGACGGGCCTTGAAGCTGGCAATCGGCTGGGCAAGATCGAGACCGGCTTCCCTTGCAAAGGCCTCCAGTGCGTCGACGGCTTCGGAAGCCGGGCCTTCGATGGCGAGATACTTGCGCAAGGTCTCCGCTGCCTTCGGGTCCGCGCCCGTGCCGCTGGCAAGGGCAGCCTGTTCCAGGAAGCGGTCGGCAATTTCCGAGGGCGTTCTGCCGCCGACGGCGGAGATGCCGGCGATGGACAGAAGATCCTCGACCACGGCATGGGCGGCCTTCGGGTCGGCGCCTTCCAGTGCGGAGAGGAAGCCCAGGCGAACATCGCGGCTGTCGTCGCTGGCGGCATCCGTTCCGGCCATGCGGCGGATGGCCGATGCCAGCTTGTCGGTTTCGCCGAATAGATCACGCAGGCGGCGCTGCCAGACGGTTGGCAGGTTCAGACCGGCGAGCACGGCGACAAACAGGGTCTCGTCGCCAATCCGGATGTCCAGCTTGGTCACGCCGAACGCACCGAGTGCCTTGACGGACAGGTCCAGCATGTCCGCGTCGGCTGCTTCCAGATCGGTGCGGCCGAGGCTTTCAGCACCGATCTGCGGGATTTCACCCAGACCTTCCACCCGCTGGCGGAAGACCGGACCATGGTAGGAATAGGCAGCTAGACGTCCTGCAGGCCCGGTTTCCAGGTGCTGACGGCAGACCGGAATGGTGAAGTCCGGACGCAAGCAAAGGTCTGCGCCGTCCGAGCCGTTGGTCAGGAACAGGCGGCGGCGGATGTCTTCGCCGATGAGGTCCAGAAACACGTCCGCCGGCTGCAGGATCGGCGGCGTGATCCCGGTGTGACCGGCTGCGCTGAGGACGGCGAGCGCGGCCTCGATCTGCTTTGCCCCGGGGCTTTTCACGCTGGTCATGATCAGTTGTCCCCGTTCTGGCGGCGGGTATCCTCGGCCTGCTGGTCCAGAAGCTGGCGCACTGTCGCCACCAGTTCGGCTTCCTTGACACTGTGCTGAGCCGGGCGGCTTTCGCGCCAGGTAACGTTGTCGGTAATCTCGCCGGACAGACGCTTGCCCTCGATCAGGTCCTTGATCTGGATTTCACCGGCAGCCCGTTCGTCCGAGCCCTGGATGATCGCCAGAGGGCAATTGCGGCGGTCGGCGTATTTCAGCTGGTTGCCGAATTTCTTCCAGTTGCCCTGGTACATTTCGGCGCGGATTCCCGCAGCGCGAAGGGTCTGCGTCATCTTCTGATAGCGGCCGAGGGCTTCGATGTCGCCGTCCATGACGGTGACCAGAACCGGTTCCTGAACTTCGCTGCTGCTGGAGAGCTTGCCGAGGTTCTTGAGAGCCGTCATCAGGCGGGAGACACCGATGGAGAAGCCGGTCGCCGGAACGTCGCGGCCCGTGAAGCGCTTGATCAGGCCATCATACCGCCCGCCGCCACCGACAGAGCCGAAGACAACCTTCTCGCCCTTTTCGTTGGTCACGTCGAAAGTCAGCTCGGCCTCATAGACCGGGCCAGTGTAATATTCGAGGCCGCGCACGACAGACGGATCGATCTTGATGCGGTCTTCGCCGTACCCGGCGCTTTCCACCAGAGCGCGGATGTCGTTCAGTTCCGCGACACCGGATCGTCCGTTTTCAGATCCAGCCACCAGTTCGGCCAGCGCTTCGGCACTCTCGGCATAGCTGGTGATGCTGACGAAGAACAGAACCTTCTCGATCTGGTCGGCATTCAGGCCCGCACCCTTGGTGAAGTCGCCGCTTTCGTCCTTGCGGCCTTCTCCCAGAAGCAGTTTGACGCCTTCCGTGCCGAACTTGTCCAGCTTGTCGATGGCGCGCAGAACCGTCAGCCGGGTCTCGGCGTTCTCATCGCCGCCAAGGCCGATGGCTTCCATCACCCCGTCCAGAACCTTGCGGTTGTTGACGCGGATGATGTACTGACCCTTCAGACCCAGCGCATCCAGCGTGTCGGCGAACATCATGCACATCTCGGCATCCGCCTGAACGCCCGGTGCGCCGATGCTGTCGGCGTCGAACTGCATGAACTGGCGGAAACGGCCCGGCCCCGGCTTTTCATTGCGGAACACATAGCCCGCCCGGTAGGTGCGGTAGGGAAGCTGGATCTCGTTGATGTTCTCGGCCACGTGACGGGCCAGCGGCGCCGTCAGGTCGTAGCGCAGGCTCATCCACTGCTCGTCATCATCCTGCACGGAGAAGACGCCCGCATTCGGCCGGTCCGTGTCCGGCAGGAACTTGCCGAGGCAGTCGGTGTACTCGAACAGCGGCGTTTCGACCGGATCGAAGCCATAATGCTCATAGACTTCCCGGATCTTGCCGATCATCTCGTCCGTTGCACGGATATCGGCAGCGGAGCGGTCGACGAAGCCACGCGGCAGGCGGGCTTTCAGCTTGTTGGGTGTCTTGGCCATATGTCTGTCTGGTCCTGGCGAGGTCATGAGAGGACCGGTTGGCATCCGCCCTGGC
The DNA here is from genome assembly GCF_900142725.1 of Roseibium suaedae. GTDB lineage: Bacteria > Pseudomonadota > Alphaproteobacteria > Rhizobiales > Stappiaceae > Roseibium > Roseibium suaedae. The sequence goes on from NZ_FRBW01000001.1 coordinate 637,872, forward strand.
AGGAGGCCGGAAAACGCGCCGGTTTTTCCCGGCTGTCCTAGACGAAACGGGTCACGAGGGCAAGGCGCAGGCAGGCGGGCGGGGGCTGGTCATACGGAAAAGTAATGAGTTTCTGCCATGGGTGTGGCAACGGAAACACCGGAGGACTGGGCTCTGGCGCATCGCGTCTTGCAATATGACGCGGCGTGGCTATGGTCCGCGCACTTCGGACCCGCCTTTTTGCAGGCGGGGCAGACGACAGAAAGACCTTCGGGACAGTGAACATGACGGACAGCGCGCAGATTGATAGGGCCTCCTCCGGCAATGCCGGGGCCGGTGGCCGGGAAGAGATTGTGCGGGCCGCCGAGCTCAGCATTGTCCTGCCGACCTTCAACGAAGCGGAAAATGTGCCGATCCTCGTGGGTCTGCTCAAGGACACGCTCAAGGGTATCGATTGGGAAGTGATCGTCGTTGACGACAATTCTCCCGATGGCACCAGCGACGTTTCCCGCCGGATTGCAGCGATTGATCCCCGTGTCCGGGTGATCCGCCGCATTGGCCGCCGGGGCCTGTCAGGCGCTTGCATCGAAGGCATTCTCTCCAGCTCCGCCCAATATGTCGCGGTGATGGACGCCGATCTCCAGCATGATGAAAGCCTGCTGCCGAAGATGCTTGCCGAATTGAAGGGCGGAGAGGCCGATCTGGTTGTCGCCAGCCGCAAGGTTGCAGGCGGCACCATCGGCGAGGGTCTGTCCTCGGTTCGCGCCTGGGGATCCAACATTGCCAATTCCCTGGCCCAGAAACTGCTGAAGGTTAGCCTGTCTGATCCCATGAGCGGCTTCTTCATGATCCGCCGGGAAAAGGCGGAAGCCGTTGCGCCGAAACTGTCGGCCCAGGGCTTCAAGATCCTGCTCGATATCGTTTCGTCCTCGGATGGTGCGCTGCGCATCAAGGAATTGCCCTTCACCTTCCGCGAGCGCCAGCACGGCGAAAGCAAGCTCGATACGCTGGTGACCCTCGACTATTTCGGCCTGCTGCTGGCCAAGTATTTCGGCGATGCGATCTCTGTCCGCTTCCTGATGTTCGGTCTGGTCGGCGCAAGCGGTCTTGTTGTCCACCTCGTCGCGCTCAGAATGCTCATGGTCCTTGAAGGGTTCGAGTTCAATCTCGCCCAGACCGTCGCGTCCTTCGTGGCAATGACCTCGAACTTCTTCCTGAACAACCAGCTCACCTACCGCGATCGCCGTCTGCATGGCATCCGGATGATCGTCGGTCTTCTGACCTTCTATGCGGTCTGCAGCGTGGGCGTTCTGGCCAATGTGGGCGTTGCCAACCTCATCTATGTGAACGACGCCTACTGGTGGTTCATCGCCGGCACGGCCGGGGCTGTCATGGGCGCGGTCTGGAACTACGCGGCAAGCTCCGCCCTAACCTGGCGCAAGGGCTGAACCATGGAAGGCCGCATGCAGGCGGAAGAGGTGCCGGTCTGGCTCAGGCCATCCGGTCTGACGGTTCTCGTGCTTGCCCTGACTGCTCTGCGGCTCTGGTCCGGCGCCAATGCGCATTTCGTGGAGGACGAGGCCTATTACAGGCTCTGGGGTCTTGGCCCCTCCTGGGGCTATTACGATCATCCGCCGATGATCGGCTGGTGGATTGCCGCAGGCCAATGGGTGCTTGGCGACACGGTTCTGGCCGTCCGCCTGCTGGTGATCCTGGCCTCTGCGCTTGGCTCCCTGTTCCTCTGGCGCACAGCGGATATCCTGTTCGGACGGCTGGCTGCCGGATGGTCGGTCCTCTTTTTCAATGCCAGCATTCTGGTCGGGGTTGGCGGCATTCTGGCGACGCCGGATGCCCCATCCGTCTTTTTCTGGGGTCTGGCGCTTTGGGCGCTTGCCGAACTTCATGTCTCGCAGAAAGGCGGCTGGTGGCTGGCCGCCGGGCTTTTCGCGGGCCTGGGCCTGACCTCCAAATACTCGGTGCTCTTCCTGGGCGCCGGCATCGTTCTCTGGCTTCTTCTGGTTCCGTCCGCGCGCAAGTGGCTCGCAAGCTGGCAGCTTTGGGCCGGAGGCGTTGTGGCCATCGCGTGTTTCGCACCGGTCCTGTGGTGGAATGCCGGACATGACTGGGTCAGCTTCTACAAGCAGTTCGGCCGCGCCGGGCGGGGAGAGCTGACCTCCAAATATGTCTTCGAGTTCCTGGGCGCCGTTCTGGGCCTGCTCAATCCGCTGATTGCCATTCCGGCTCTCGCCGGGGCCGGGCTGCTCGTGCGCCGCACATTGAAGGGCGATGGGGCTGCAGGTCTGATCGTCCTGACCGTGCTGCCGTTCCTCGTCTATCTGCTGATCCATTCGCTTCATGCCAGGGTGCAGGGCAACTGGCCTGCGCCCCTTTTCCCGGCCTTCGCCATCATGGCCGGGGTCTTCGTGAGCAGGGTCGAGACCGGCAGCCGGTTCTGGGGGTATTTCTCCCGGGGCGCGGTGCTTCTCGGACTGGTGGTCGCCGTTGTGGTCCAGATCCATGCGGTTCACGCGCTGACCGGGCGCTTTGCCCGCAAGGACCCGACCTTCCAGTTGCGTGGCTGGCCGGAAATCGGACAAGAGGTCAAGGATCTCGCCCTGAAGACCAACGCCACCTATATCGCGACGAGCGGTTATGGCCTTAACGGTCAGCTTGCCTTCCTGATGAAGGACAACTCCTTGCCGGTGGTCCAGCTTGATGAGCGGATCCGCTATGTGATGCTGCCGGCACCCGATCAGGTGCTGTTCCATGGCACGGGTCTCTATATCAGCGAGGAGCGCCGCAACGCTGCCGACAGGCTGCTGCGTCCGAAATTCGGCAAGGTCGAGCAGATTGCCCTGCTGCCGCGAAAGGTCGATGGCACGGTGCTGGAGAACCTGGTCGTCTATCAGGTCAGTGAGCCGGTCGGGGATCCTCTCGATCCAGTCAGCACCAAGGTCGATCCGTGACGGCAAGGGCTGCCTTGCACCAACCTTGTTGAAATTGCGGCAATAATGCCCCAAGGATAGGTTCAGTTGTTCTGTAGTTCCTCAGGGTCCGCCATTTCATGAAGCGTATTGTACTCGGGTCCCTCGACTATGGTTTGTCGTTCAGTGTTGACCGGACACTGCGCCAGTTGCTTGAAATGGGCCATTTGAGCGCAGTCGGTTGCCTTGTCGCGACCGACCTCTGGTCACGGGACTACAAGCCGCTGCTGGATCTCAGTCCTGGCCTGGTCAACCGCGCGATGATCGGCCTGACCATTGCCCTATCCGGCGACCGGGTCGCTCCCATGAGCCGCCGCATGCAGGACCTCAAACAGGGGGTCATGCCAAGCCGGGGCTGGCTTGCCCGCCGCGCCATCTTCCGGTTGATGCCGGACGAAATTCTGGTCGGGGAAATGGTCAAGCAGATCCAGGCCTTTGTCAGCCGGATGGAGGCTGAGCCGGAGTTCATCGCCCTGCGCGACGGGTTGATGGAATATCGCGAAGTTGCCCGGCTGGTTCTTGCCGCAGTCGAGGAAGCCGGTCTTGTCACTCGCCCGCTGCTGGTGGCTGCTGATCATGAAGGGCGGCACTACAAGCGCCTGAAGAAAGATGTTGCTGCGAAAGGCTACAATCTGCTGCCCCGTGGTCCTGCCTTGCCGGAAGTGGCCGACACGGAAGAGCTGCACCGGCTCTTGCGCGGGCATTTTGACGGGCTTTCGGACATGACCTTCATTCCCTGCATACCGGGCGAGGCAGATGACCGTCTGCGCCGGGATGAGCCGAAGCCGAAGCTGGCGGTGCGGGAATGTCAGCGCCTGGTTCTGGCCAGCCGGCGCTTTTTCCAGACGCTGGACCAGAAAGATGTCTTCCTGAACTAGACCAATCGACGGTTGGAAACGAAAAAACGGCTCCGGCGGGGAACACGGAACCGTTTTTCGGAAAGGAAGCGTTGGAGGTCTGCGGCTTCCATGCGTAAATATGTAGGGCTGATTTTCGAATTTGCACGTGATGTGGGTCACACAATAGCGCGAATGCAGTATTAAACGCGGGCTTGCGCTTCGGGTTCAGCACAAGTTTTGAGAAACGGGAGCAGGGCCGTGTCCGAAGTTCAGCATTTTTTGCGCAACAGCTTTTCGCTAGAAGGTCTCTCGGCGGATCTGGCCGAGCAGCTTGCAAGTCTTGCCCGCCCCATGAAGATCCCGGCCGGGACGATCCTGTTCGAGAACGGCGATCCGGGCAATGGCTGCTATGCGGTGCTGGAAGGCTCGCTCAAGGTGTCGATCCTGTCAGTCGAAGGCGATGAACAGCTGCTTGCGGTTCTCGGCCCCGGCGATCTTGTCGGCGAACTGGCGCTGCTGGACGGCCGTCCGCGCTCGGCAACCGTCAGCGCCTTGAAGGAAGCCCGTCTGGCTTTCATCGACAAGGCGGCCTTCGAGCGCTTTGCCGACGAGAACCCGGCTGTGTACCGGCACATGCTGGCCATCGTGTCCAAGCGCCTGCGCCATTCAAACGATGTTCTGGCCGCCCGCTCCTTCCTCCCCCTGCCGGGCCGTGTCGCCCAGACCCTGCTGCAATTGTCCGAAACCTTCGGCAAGACCCTGGATGATGGGCGGGTGCTGATCCACTACAAACTCAGCCAGGCGGATATCGCCAACATGTCGGGAGCTGCCCGCGAGAATGTCAGCCGGGTGCTGAACGATTGGCGCCGCTGTGGCACGATCTCCCGGATTTCGGGCTATTACTGCCTCGAAAAACCGGATCTCCTGCGCGACGCCGCGACGCTCTGACACGGTTCAAAAGGCTGCGGCGAGGGTGGATTGCGCCTAGAATGGGCTCGTCATGAAAGAGGCAGATCCCATGTCAGACAGGCCTGCGAGACGGCAGGGCGAACCGCTCCCCGACATTCGTCCGGCGATCGCGCGCGAGCCGGTGCACCCTTCGATCACCGAGGAGCAGATCACCCGGCTGGTCTCGGAATTCTATGATCGTATCCGGCTCGATGCCCGGCTCGGCCCGATCTTCGAGGAAAAACTGGCCGGCCGCTGGCCCGAACATCTCGCCAAGATGGAAACCTTCTGGCAATCCGTGTTGCTGAAGACCGGTGCCTACAAGGGCAAGCCTGTTCCGGCGCATATGCAGCTTCAGGGGCTCCAGGTGTCGGACTATCCCGACTGGCTTCAGATCTTCCGGCCGGTGGCGCTCGAGATCTTCGGCGAAGAAGCAGGCCTTGCCGTCATTGAAGTCGCCGAGCGCATCGCCCAAAGCCTCTGGTTCGCCTCTTTCGGCACCGCAGGCTGCCCGCTGCCTGAGGGGATGACCGGGACAAAGGGTCAGGTCTCCGCCTGAAACACCACCGTTGAAATGATTGGGGCTTTCGGGTCAATTCTCCGCTAGGTTTGTGGAAACGCAGGCGCAAGAGGGGAGATTCGAACTTGGCTGCAGATCAGAGCGCACCCAGCGAAGAGGAAAAGCCGCAGGGCGAATTGACCCTTCGCACCATGGCCATGCCGGCAGACACCAACGCGGCAGGCGACATTTTCGGTGGCTGGGTCTTGTCCCAGATGGACCTGGCAGGCGGTATCGCCGCCGGTCAGCGGGCAGAAGGCCGTGTCGTGACCATCGCCGTCGACAAGATGAAATTCATCCGTCCGGTGCATGTGGGCGATGTTCTGTGTATCTACAGCAGCGTTGGCCGTATCGGCCGCTCGTCCATGGAGATCCTGCTGGAAGCCTGGGCGCTGCGCCACCGCTATGGCACGCGTGAAAAGGTCACCCAGGCCATGTTCACCATGGTGGCGGTGGATGAGGACGGACGCCCGCGGCCTGTTCCCAACCGGGGTGAGACTGCGGACTGATCCATCCGGCAACGTGCCGGTGGCCGTGCGTCAGGCGCGGCGCCGGCGGTTTGCGACATCCGCGAAAAGCTGTTCGTCGATGACAAAGGGGCAGCCATTTGCCCAATAGGAGAGGAGAGCCTTCAGGCGGCTCAACCGTTCCTCTTCGCTCATTTCCCTTTTCTGCAGGGGTAGGCCGCCGAAGATCCGAAGCGTCTTGAGCCGCGTCAGGACGCAGGTTTCAGCAGCATGGATGAAGCTTGTGTCATCCGCGCTGGACAGGGCTTCGCGCGAAATCCGGGACAGGCTGTCGGCCTGTGGCAGAAAGGGGTGCTGAGACAAAAAAATCCTCCTTCGGTTCCCCGAGGAGGACTGGCGCAGGAATTCAGAAAGCCGCTTGGTTATCAGGAACCATCCTGATCACATCCCTTGCGGGGACCACCTTGCCCGGTCGGCAGGTTGGCGAGGGCGCCAGCCCTTCTCTTGATGATGCGGGTCTTATCTCACGGCTTGGACCTGCATTCAAGAGAGTGTCTTCCTGCCCTGTGACAAAACATTGGCGGCGGAAGGGGAGGCTGACCGCCGATGCTGGCCAGCCTCACGGGTTCCTGTCACATCCTGCGAAGCTTGAGCAATTCGGCACCATTGCGGGCTCGCAGGGTCACGATCCGGCCATCCCGCTGGACCGTGCGGGCTTCGGTCAGGATCTGGGAAATCCGGTTTTCCACCAGGGACTGGCCACGAATGACGCAACCCATCTTCGTGCTCATCGGCTGGCTGCGGGTCTGGAACCGGCCGTTCTCGACCGCAATCCGGGCGGAGATGCTGTTGCAGCCGGCCGTCGCGCTCAAGTTGCCGCGTCCTTCGATGGACATGCGGGCACGGCCTGCGAGCTCCCGCCCAAGGGGGACGAGAAAACCATTGTCCGCAGTCACATGGGTAATGCGGTAATTGCCAATCAAGCTGCTCAGATCCGGGCCTTGGCCAGCGTTGTGGTTGCCATTGCCGTTGCCTTGACCAGGACGCGGACGGTCCTGGTGCCCGCCCGCGTTGCGGACATCGACCAATCGGAAGGTTTCCCAGTCACGAGCCCGCTCGGAGACGGCTGCCAGATGGGAGCCCCGACCGACGCCTGCCCGGACATAGAGGCCATTCTGACTGGAGCGAAGCGCAACTTCCCCTCTGCCAGTCCGGTCCAGCTCGAAGGTTTCCCAACTTCTGATGTGCGGGCTGCCTGTGGCCAGCATCGTCCCCTGGCCGACACCGGCCCGGACATAGGTGCCGCTGCGCACATCCCGGAAGGCGATCTTGTTGCCTTCCAGACGGACCGTGTCGAGCTTGACCGCTTGCCGGGCATCCTGTGCTGAGGCCGCCAGAGTGCCATTGACGACGGTGACATAAAGGCCGGACTTGGCCGACTGGAGAAGCACTTCGTCAGCCTTGGCCGCAGCGCCTGCGGCAAGGACGAGGGTGAGGGCGAGAAGGTTCCGGACTGTACGTTTCATGGGTTTATCCCCCTGGGTCACAAACTGAATGCAAAAACCCTAGCAATCAGCGTCTGAGCCGCGGTTGAATGCGGGGTTCAGGTTGTATTCAGCTTCACGGGAGCCGGTGAGGCGGCTTCCTTGCACATCTGGCCGGAAGCGCTGACGTCTCCTGGGTTACTGCTATATGGGATCTGGCGACGGGCAAACGTGATCACAGTCACAGCCCGTCAACAGCGCTGTGACCTGCGGAATTTATGGTTAGCGAAACGTAAATTTCTGACAGCTCGCCTGGCTAGGGCTGCATTGACGGCCTGCTGGCCTCTTCAAGGCTATGCGATACAAGCTTTGCAGCCGCTGCACTCAGGTGCCGCTCCTTGTGGCCAAGCAGGGAGAAAGTACGGGAGGGGAGGGCGAAGTCAACGCAGGTCAGCACGCCTTCAGCAATCGAGGCAGCAGCGGCAGCCTTGGATATGACGCCCGCCGATTGGCTGAAGCGCACGGCGGAGAGAATGGCCTCGTTGGAGGGGAACTCCAGGATGATCTTCAGGTCGGACGGGGTCTCGCCAAAATGGATAAGGGCACTTTCAAATTCGGATCGGGTGCCCGATCCCTTCTCCCGAAGGACCCAGGTCGTCTCCGTGATCAGGGCCTTGGCATTGGCGGGCGCCCTGCTGGCAAAAGGATGGTCTGGGCTGGTGACGATTGTCAGCGCATCCTCGATCAAGTGCTGGCGGCGCAGCAGCGGATTATCAAGCGCGCCTTCGATGTAGCCAACATCAGCGATCCCCTGCGTGATGGCAGCTGCAACGCCTGCCGTATTGCTGATGGTGAGAGAAAGATCGATCCCGGGATAAGCGGCGTGAAAGCGCATGAGCACCGGAGGCAGCCAATAGCTGGCGATGGTCTGGCTGGCATAGATGCTGATAGCACCCCGCTGTAGATTTCCAAGATCCGCCAGAACCCGCTCTGCGGTCTGTGCGCGTGCAAGCGTTGCGCGCGCTTCTTCCAGGAAGGTCTTGCCCGTATTGGTCAGGCAAAGGCCGCGGCCCACCCGATCGAACAAGGCAACGCCATAGGTCGCCTCAAGCTTCTTGAGCGCGGAGCTGACGGCCGAAGGCGTGAGATGAAGATGGTCGGCAGCGCGGGTCAGATGCTCCCGTTCTGCGACGGCAATGAAGATGGCGAGCTGTTCGAGAGTCATCGTGAATTGAGAAAATCATTCTATCTGATCGAATGATACATAAAATAATATTCGATAGAAATGCATAAACGCGCATGTCAGCTTCCACTCGTGAGAGTGAGGCAGACATGATCCGTGCAAATGCGTTCAGTTTTGGTGGGGTGCAGAGACTGCGGACGATGGGGGACCTCGCGCCGGGGCTGCTGCTGACCAGTGCAATCGCTCTGGCGGCTTATGCTGCGGAGTGGCTGGAAGTGCATCTGATGAATGATGCCGTTCTTGAGAACCTGGTGCTGGCCATTCTGCTCGGAATGATCTTTCGCTCGACTTTCAGACTGCCGGAACATTTCGAACCCGGAATCCGGTTTGCTGCCAAGGCGCTTCTTGAGGCTGCGATCGTGCTGCTTGGCGCGTCGATCAGTTTGCAGGCTCTCGAGGCGGTCGGCGTGCTGACCATCCTGGGCATCACGTGTATCGTCGGATTGTCGATCTTTTTCAGCTATTTCATCGGGAGAGCGCTGGGCCTGCATAACAAGCTGGCCCTGCTCGTCGCCTGCGGAAACTCGATCTGTGGCAATTCGGCGATTGTTGCGGCTGCTCCGGTCATTCGTGCGAAAGCTTCGGATGTTGCAGCCTCGATCGCCTTCACGGCGATCCTTGGCATCGCAATCGTTTTGGGGCTGCCGTTTCTGATGGGGGCTTTCTCGCTGAATGCTGCCCGCTACGGCACGCTGGCTGGATTGACAGTCTACGCGGTACCGCAAGTTCTGGCTGCAGCCCAGCCTGGTGGATTGATCGCTGTTCAGACCGGCGCTCTGGTGAAGCTGGTGAGGGTCATGCTTCTGGGCCCCGTTCTGATCCTGCTCGGTGTTCTGAGTGCGCGGGGAAACACGGAAAAGGAAGGCGCCAGGATTGCCTGGAAGGCAGTCGTTCCCTGGTTCATCATCGGCTTTGGGCTGATGATAACCTTGCGCTCTGCGGAGGTAATCCCGCTGCAAATGGTTGAGACGATCAACCGGGTCTCGGGCTTCCTGACCGTCTTGTCGATGGCAGGGCTGGGGCTCGCTGTGGACATTCGCAAGCTGGCTCATGCCAGCAGCAAGGTGATAGTGGCTGCTCTTCTCTCGGTTCTGGTTCTGACGGCGATGAGCCTGGCCTTCGTGACCTTGATCAGTCTTTGAACCCGGCGGCCGTCGTTCAGTAGTGAGGCGGCTTGTCGATCTGGTGGCCAGGAAGGGCGTTTTCGATCAGCTCTTCCATCTGGTCCGTCATGGCCATGAGCTTGCGGGTCAGACGGTCGATCTGCTTGCCCTGCTCGAACACGACGGAATTCAGCTCGTCGATCGTGTGATTGGCATGTGCCAGGTCGATCTCGAGTTTTTCGATCCGTGTCTCGTGGTCCATGGCGTGTCCCGTCCTTTTGGCTGAGCTGCACTCTTAGCCGCAATCATCCGCGAAGGCGAGGAAAAGCCATTGGCGCCCATCTTGCGGCAGGAAACCGGACCGGGCCGCTTGCTCCCGGTCCGGTACGGACGTCAGCCCGTGATCATGTGGACGATGCCGAATACGAAAAATGCAATGGCAATCAAGACCAGAAGATAGAACCAGTAGCGGACCTTGATGAAGAACAGGCTGTCCCCACGCACCAGGAGGATTTCCTGACCGGTCTTCTTGTCGATGACAGCGCGGCCCTTGTCGGTGCCTTCCAGAAGGCGGACGACGCCGTAGGCACCCAGGCACGCGCCGATGGCGACGACGGCTGGCATCATGTCAGAAACTGCTGTGGTCACCAGCAAGGAGGCGGCCAGCATGCCCATGAGAGCACCAAAGCCAGCGCCGAGTGGAAGCAAAAGACCCCAGCCTCTCCAGATCAAGAACATCGAATTTTCCTTTATTTGATTTCGCCAGTATGATTTGACCTCATCCGCAAAATGGCTGAGGGAATCTTGCTTGTTACCCGGGTCAGATAGCAGACCCGGACAAGGACAAGAAACCTGAACCAGGTAAAATCCACCGCGGAATGCCGGAAGTTCCGGAGCAAGGCGAGACAAATGACCGATTTGAGTATGTTTCCGATCACTGGAAAGTGGCCTGCCAAAAACCCCGAGGTGATCCAGCTTTATTCGCTGCCGACGCCCAATGGCATCAAGGTCAGCGCCATGCTGGAAGAAAGCGGCCTGGCCTATGAGCCTCATCTGGTTGATTTCGGCTCCAACGATCAGATGAGCCCGGAGTTTCTGTCGCTCAACCCGAACAACAAGATCCCGGCAATCCTCGATCCGAATGGCCCCGGCGGGAAGCCGCTCGGTCTTTGGGAGTCCGGCGCGATCCTGATTTACTTGGCAGAAAAGAGCGGCAAGTTCCTCTCCCAGGATCCGGCCGATAAATACGAAACCATTCAGTGGCTCATGTGGCAGATGGGCGGCTTTGGCCCCATGTCCGGTCAGCTGGGCTTCTTCCATAAGTTCGCAGGCCGCGAATTTGAGGACCGCCGTCCCTTCGAACGCTACCGGGACGAGGTCAAGCGCCTGCTCGGCGTGCTGGATCAGCGCCTTGAAGGCCGTGCCTTCATCATGGGGGATGAGTATACGATCGCCGACATGGCGTCCTGGCCCTGGGTCCGGACAATCTCGGGCTTCTATGAGGCCGGCGAGCATGTCGATCTGGCAAGTCGCAAGAACGTGGTTCGCTGGTTCGAGACCTGTCTGGCCCGTCCGGCCAGTGAAAAGGCCACAAACATTCCTGCGCGCGGCTAACACGCCTTTCAAAAGCAAGACCCCGTCAAGGTGAACCTTGACGGGGTCATTTTTGTTTTACTCACCTGGAGCCGGATTATCGAGCTTGGCTCCGGCTATTTCCTTATAGAGCCGCGCCTCTTCTTCCGCCTTAGGCTTGATGAAGCGTCCCAGGATCAGATAGGCGACTGGTGTCAGGAACAGGGTGGACAGCGTCGCCAGGCCAAGACCACCGACGATGATCCAGCCCAGAGCCACACGGGCCTCTGCGCCAGCGCCGCTGGCCAGGATCAGCGGCACGCCGCCGACGATGGTACAGATCATAGTCATCATCACCGGGCGCAGGCGGATGTTCGAGGCATTCTCGACCGCCTCCCGCACGCTTTGCCCCTGATCGCGCAACTGATTGGCGAATTCGACGATCAGAATGCCGTTCTTCGCCATGATCCCGACCAGGAGCACCAGCCCGATCTGACTGTAGACATTGAGTGTCGTCCCGGTCAGCACCATGGCAATCACCGCGCAGGCAAGGCCAAGGGGAACGGTCGCCATGATGATCACGGCGCTGATGAAGCTCTCGAACTGAGCGGCGAGCACCAGCAGGATGATCAGGATGGCAAAGCCGAAGGTGCGCAGCATGCTGGAGGACTGTTCGCCAAGAGTGGCGGCCTCTGCCAGCGGAATGATGCGGGTGCCTGGCGGCAGCAGGGGCTCAGCCACCTGCAGGGCGGTTGCATAGGCCTCTCCCAGGGCGAAGTCCGGGGTGAGGGCGGCGGTGATGGCAACCGAGCGCATCTGCTGTTCGCGGGTCAGCGAGGGCGGCACGGCCTTTTCAACCAGGCTTGCGATGGTCGAGACCGGCACGAACCGGCCATCACGGGTCTTGATGAAGATGTTTTCCAGATCGGTCGGGTCGTTGATCGGGTTGGTGGTCGAGACGAATTTCACGTCATAGGCCCGGTCGCCAATGAAGACCTGCCCGACCTTTCGTCCGTCCAGCATCGCCTGCATGGCCGTGCCGAGGCCGTTGATGTCGATGCCGAGATCCGAGGCGCGTTCCCGGTCGACCGAGATCGAAAGCTGGGGCTGTGTCGCTTCGGTGGACAGCCGGACCTGACGGAAGCGCTGGTCCTTTTCCAGTTCGGAGATGATCTTGTCTGCAGTGGTGCCGAGCTGTTCATAATTGCTGCCGGCAACGGCGAACTGAAGGCCCGAGCCTGCGCCACGGATACCAAGGCTGTTGGGCTGATAGGCAAAGGCCCGCACGCCCGGAACATTCTGAACGAGCCTGCTGACTTCGCCGAGAATTTCCTGCTGGGACCGGGTGCGCTCTTCCCACGGAGCAAGACGGACCACGATGAAGCCGCTGTTGGCGGTGCCGCCGGATCCTGCAATCGAGAAGGTGCTGAGGATCTCGCCGCTTTCGCGAAGTGGCTGCAGCAATTCCTCGATCCCGCGCATTTCCTGCGAGAGATAGTCAAGGCTCACGCCCTGTGGGGCTGAAATCCGCAGGAAACCCATGGACCGGTCTTCGGTCGGCGTCAGTTCGGACTTGATCGAGCCGAACAACAGGCCAGCCGTGCCTGCAAAGAGCAGAGAAACCACGATGACAACCAGCGGCGCGTCCAGGCAGGCTTTCAGCGCGCGGCTGTAGCCATTGCCAAGCAGACGTCCCAGGCTGCCGGTCACTCCACTGTGTTCCTTGTGATCATTGCCGGCCTTCAGGATGCGCGAGGCAAGCATGGGGCACAGGGTCAGGGCCACGATGGAGGACAGGAAGACCGCGATTGCCAGAACGAAGCCGAATTCCCGGAAGAGACCGCCGGTCTGGCCGGGCAGGAAGGAGAGGGGCACGAAAACCGCCACCAGGGTGGCCGTTGTGGCGATGACGGCGAAAAACACCTCGTCTGTGCCAAGAACGGCCGCCGCACGCGGGCCAGTTCCCTGGTTTCTGCGCCGGACGATGTTCTCCAGCACCACGATGGCATCGTCCACCACGAGGCCCGTTGCCAGCACGAGCGCCAGCAGGGTCAGGATGTTGACCGAGAAGCCCGCAAGATAGATCGCGGCAAGCGTGCCGATGAGCGCCACGGGCATGGAGACGCCCGGGATGATCGTCGCCCGCCAGTCCCACAGGAACAGATAGATGATCAGGAGAACGACGCTGACGGAAATGACCAGCGCGATTTCAACTTCATGAATAGCGCCGGTGATGAAGGCCGCGTCATCGCTGGTGATCTCGATCTTCATGCCGGCGGGCAGGTTTTCCTGAATGCGTTCTGCCGCAGCACGCACGCCCTCGGAAATTTCGAGCGTGTTGGACTGGGCTGCGCGGACGATGCCCAGACCAATGCCGTTCTGCCCGTTCACCCGCAACTCGGATTGACCGAGATCGGGGCCGAGGGTGACAATCGCGAAGTCGCCAAGACGAGCCCGGCGGTTGATGATCATCCGCTCGAAGGCTTCCGGCGTGTTGACCGAAGCCGTTGCCCGGACGATGAGATCCTGATTGCGGCTGGTCAGGGACCCGGCAGGCCGGTCGAACGCCATCGAGGACAGGGCATTGGCAACGTCGGCAACCGTGAGATTGAGACTTGCCATCTTGGCCTGATCGATGTCGATCCGGAAGATCTTCTCCCGGTCGCCATAGGTCTGCACGTCGGCAACACCGGGCACTGCGGCCAGAATGTCCGAAATCTCGTCCTCGACAAGTACAGTCATGTCCTCGACCGGAACCGTGTCGGAGGTCAGACCCAGACGGACAACAGGCTGGGAGTTGGCGTCCGCCTTGATAATGCGCGAGGCATCCGCATCTTCCGGCAGGTCGTTGACGATCCGCCCCAGAGCGTCGCGCATGTCGGAGGCGGCCGTGTCGAGATTGACGTCGCTGGAGAATTCGACAGTCACCCGGCTTTCGCCATAGGATGAGGCGGAAGAGATGGACTTGACGCCCGAGACGCGGGAAATCGCGCCTTCGATGACGCCGGTTACCTCCCGGTCGATGGTCTCTGCTGCTGCGGAATCGTAGCTCGTCCGAACTGTGATCACCGGCCTGTCGACATCAGGCAGCTCGCGGATTTCGACGCCGAAAAAGGCTGCGACACCTGCCACGACAATCAGCGTGTTGATGACGAACGCCAGAACGGGACGGCGGACGAAAAGTGCCGTCAGGCCGAAGGCATGGTTATGCTGTGTGCTCATCACTTAGCCTCGCGGCGTTCAGGAGCTGCTGTTTGCGGACGACAGTTTCTGGTCGCGCGATGATTCAGGCTTTTTCTGGCGGTCCAGAATGTTCAGCTTCGCGCCCTGGCGTGCCAGGTGGAGCCCCTCGGTGACGATCTCTTCGCCCGGGGTCAGCTCGGCCTTGACCAGAACGCTGTCCGTATTGCGCTGAATGATGTCGACGAGAACGCGCTGCGCAGTACCGTCACGCACGGCCCAGACATAGGCGCCATCCGAGCCCCATTGCACGGCAAGCGGATTGACCGCCGGGAAGGTGTCGCCCTGGAACTTCATGGAGACCTGGAAGGACATGCCGGCACGGAGCTTGTCTTCGCCGTTCTGGATACGGGCCTGAACCTGAAGCGTCCGGCTGTCCGTTGCGATGCGGTTGTCGATGGCGCTGACAACCCCGTCGAAAACGTCACCGGGGCGTGCGACCGATGTCGCTGTCAGGGCAGCGCCAACCTTGATGGCGGAGGCAAAGCGTTCGGGCACCCAGAAATCGATCAGGATCTCGGACCGGTCATCGACGGTCGCGATCACGGTCTGGGAGGTGATGTAGTTGCCCGCGGTAATGGGCAGAATGCCGACGACGCCGCTGATCGGGGATTCAACCGAGCGCCGGGACAGATTGAGCTGAGCTTCGCGCAGCTGGAGCTTCGCATTGTCCACGGTCAGTTCGGCGTCGGTGACCTGGACGGTCGTGGCGGTGTTGGACTTGAGCAGCAGCTTCATGCGTTCAAGGCGTGCTTCCGCATCCTTGAGAGCCAGGGCAGCACGTTCGGCTGCGATTTCCTCTGCATCGGAATCCAGCTTTGCAATCACGTCGCCAGGCTTGACGGTCTCGCCAGAGTTGACGAGGAACTGGGTCATGCGGCCGCTGGTGAAAGGCGTCACTTCCACAGAGCGCACTGCACGGCCGGTTCCGATGGCCGAGAGGCGGTCATTGATGGTCTCTTCGATCACCGGAGCCGTCACGACGCTGCCTTGCGGTGCCCTGCGGCCACCACCTTGCTCTCTGCCAGAATTTCCTTCCTGCTGCTTTGAGGCCGTTTCGAATGGCAGGCCGGTCACGCCCCAGCGCGCGAGCTGGTCGCCAGCGCCAGGATAAAACTTGGCCCATAGGACAGCTGCGGTCAGAACCACGAGCAACGTCAGAGTTATCTGCTTCCAGATCGCCATTCAAACACCCAAAAAATGCGCAACAAAAGCTCAAGCTTAGAAAGACATGCGCATGACTACGTAGGACTGACAAGTTCCAAAACGGAGCCTGATCCGAAGAAATTGTAACACTTTGTAATCTGTGCGGGTGCGGGGAACTTTTGTTACGCAAGCCCTTTTTATGAAGGTAAACTCATCAGTGCATCTGATTGTTTCCTTGCGGGCAGGGTTCTCTCCGGAAGGGGGTATGTGAAACGGAAACGTTCCGGAAGATCATGCCAAGTCCGGAAAACAAAAAGGGCGGCCAATGGCCGCCCTTTCCGTAAGCTTTGAGCTTTGGCTCTATGGGCTTCTTAGAAGCCCATGTCGCCACTGAACCCGCCGTAGCGGGTTCAGCATTTAACGAGATGGTCGACTTTATGGGCTTCTTAGAAGCCCATGTCGCCCATGCCGCCCATGCCGCCAGCCGGCATTGCCGGAGCGTCTTTCTTCGGCAGCTCGGCAACCATTGCGCCGGTGGTGATCAGCAGGCCGGCAACCGAAGCTGCGTCCTGAAGAGCCGTACGGACAACCTTGGTCGGGTCGATGATGCCGGCTTCGATCATGTTGACGAAGGTTTCGGACTGAGCGTCGAAACCGAAGGTCACGTCGTCGTTCTCGAGGATCTTGCCAACAACGATGGAGCCTTCGACGCCAGCGTTTTCAGCGATCTGACGGATCGGGGCTTCCAGAGCGCGCAGGACGATCTTGATGCCTGCTGCAATGTCGGCGTTGTCGGAAGACAGAGCTTCAACAGCCTTCTTGGCGCGCAGGAGAGCCGTGCCACCGCCCGGTACGATGCCTTCTTCAACCGCAGCGCGGGTTGCGTTCAGGGCGTCGTCAACGCGGTCCTTCTTTTCCTTCACTTCGATTTCCGTTGCACCGCCAACGCGGATAACGGCAACGCCGCCAGCGAGCTTGGCCAGGCGTTCCTGGAGCTTCTCGCGGTCGTAATCGGAAGTGGTTTCTTCGATCTGAGCCTTGATCTGAGCGACGCGGCCCTGGATGTCGTCCTTGGAACCAGCGCCATCAACGATGGTGGTGTTTTCCTTGGAGATGGACACCTTCTCGGCGGTGCCGAGCATGTCGAGGGTGACGGTTTCCAGCTTGATGCCGAGGTCTTCGGAGATCACGGTGCCGCCGGTCAGGATCGCGATGTCTTCCAGCATGGCCTTGCGGCGGTCGCCGAAGCCTGGAGCCTTGACAGCAGCAATCTTGAGGCCGCCGCGCAGCTTGTTGACGACGAGGGTCGCCAGTGCTTCGCCTTCGACGTCTTCAGCGATGATCAGGAGCGGACGGCCGGACTGGACGACTGCTTCCAGGATCGGCAGCATTGCCTGCAGGTTGGAAAGCTTCTTTTCGTGCAGCAGGATGTACGGCTTTTCGAGGTCAGCCAGCATCTTTTCTGCGTTGGTCACGAAGTACGGAGACAGGTAGCCGCGGTCGAACTGCATGCCTTCTACGACTTCGAGTTCGGTTTCCAGCGACTTGGCTTCTTCGACGGTGATCACACCTTCGTTGCCAACCTTCTGCATGGCTTCGGCAATGTCCTTGCCGACCTGCACGTCACCGTTAGCAGAGATGGTGCCAACCTGGGCAACTTCTGCAGAGGTGGTGATGGTCTTGGTGGAAGCCATCAGGGTCTTGACGGCTTCAGCAGCGGCCAGATCGATACCGCGCTTCAGGTCCATCGGGTTCATGCCGGCAGCAACAGCCTTGGCACCTTCCTTGACGATGGACTGGGCCAGAACGGTCGCAGTGGTCGTGCCGTCACCAGCGATGTCGTTGGTCTTGGAAGCCACTTCGCGCACCATCTGTGCGCCCATGTTTTCGAACTTGTCTTCGAGTTCGATTTCCTTCGCAACAGACACACCGTCCTTGGTGATGCGCGGTGCGCCGAAAGCCTTGTCGAGGACCACGTTGCGGCCCTTCGGGCCCAGGGTCACCTTGACGGCGTTGGCGAGGATGTCCACGCCGCGGAGCATCTTCTCGCGGGCGTCGGAACCGAACTTTACGTCCTTAGCAGCCATTTTTACATCTCACTTCTTGATTGGAATATCGGGAAATCAGGACAGTCGCGGATTAAGCGAGAACGCCCATGATGTCGGATTCCTTCATGATCAGCAGGTCTTCGCCGTTGATCTTGACTTCGGTGCCGGACCACTTGCCGAACAGAACGCGATCACCAGCCTTGACGTCGAGCGGGATCAGGTCTCCGTTGTCCTTGCGGGCACCAGCGCCGACGGCGACGATCTCGCCTTCCTGCGGCTTTTCCTTAGCGGTGTCCGGAATGATGATGCCACCAGCGGTCTTCTCTTCAGATTCTACGCGGCGGACAACGACACGGTCGTGCAGCGGACGAAATGTCATTTTGGCTCTTTCCTCTCATGGTGCACGCCCCCACCTTCAGGCAGCGTGCGGGCATGATGAACTCGGGTCGAAAGATACCCGGAGTTAAATACTCCGAGGCGTGTTAGCACTCCTTTTAAGCGAGTGCTAACAGCGCTTCCGATGTAGGAGCGGGCCTGTTTCTTGTCAATGGCGCTGGGGAAGAAAAAGACTCGGGTTTGAGTCATTTTTCAGGTCATCCGGCGGATTGTCGCGCTGCAGATGACCTGTCGTCATTTTGTCTTCCGGAAGGCGCCGGATCTGATCTCCGCCACCTTCCTGCCTGTCCCTTTCCCGAGGGTGCTCAGGGAGAGCTTATTTCGCTGCCTTGATCTCGAACGGCAGCGTGATGATGCCCTGCTTGCCGCTGGCCGCATCCGTGAAAGTCGTCTCGAGGCTGTAGGCGCCTTCCGGAAGGCCTTCGAACGTGAAGGTCATCGAGGTGAAGGCCTGGCGGTCTTCACTGCGGGAAGTGCCCTGGATCGAGGCAAACTTGTCTTCCGCAGCCAGAACCTGGCCGGAAGGCATGATCAGGCGGTAGCTGGCCTGAATGTCGTAGGAAAGCCCCGCGTCCGAGCTGGTGAAGCCATAGCCGACCGGCTGGACATAGACCGTCATGGTTTCGCCGGGGGCAAAGACGGCAGAGCCGCGAGGCTGATATTTGCCAAAGCCACGGGCAGGTGCCTGGGCGAAGTCTGCGGCAGTAAAGGCAAGCGGAGCGCTGGCCCATGCTGCGTCAAGCTGGCTGAAGCTTTCCACGAGGGCGGGAGCGGGTGCCGGCACGGTTGGAGCCGCAGGGTCTGCAGCCGCCCAATGCGGGAAAACCGCGCACATTGCCAAAACCGAACCCGCGGCCACGCGCCGCCGGATGAAACCTGCCGTCATCAATGCCCCCTGCAAAAGCCCAAGCGTGTTGTTTTTTCAACTTGTTTTCAGTCGATATAGACCGACTTCAGGCCACGCACAAGAAAATGACAGAGATGCGGTAAATGCCGTCCGGCTAACCACTGCGCTCCTGCCACGACTGGCGCTTGCGGTAGATGGTCGAGGGACTGATTTCCAGGGCGGCTGCGGCCATGGCGATGTTGCCGTCGAAGGCATCCAGTGCGTCTTCGATGATCCGCTTTTCCTGGGCCCAGAGAGGCTCGATGGTGGAGAAGGCACGGGCAGGGGCTGCTGCGCGGGCACGCTCGCGGGACAGGTCGACAATCGTGCCGCTGCGGCCCGACGGATCGCGGATCAGCATGGGCAGCATGTCGAAGGTGACGGCGAGCCCGTCGTTCATCACCACGATCTGGCGGATGGTGTTTTCCAGCTGACGCACGTTGCCCGGCCAGTTGTAGGCCGTCAGGCGTGCCTCGGCATCCGCGTCGAAGCCACGGAACCCGCGGCGTTCTTCTGCGGCGAACCGGTCCAGGAAGGTCTGGGCCAGGGTCAGGATATCGTCCCGGCGCTCGCGCAGGGGCGGAAGCTGGATCGGCAGCACATGCAGCCGGTAGTAAAGGTCTTCCCGGAACCGGCCTGCCGCGACTTCCGACAGCGGATTGCGGTTGGTTGCGCAGATGATGCGGGCATCCACCTTGCGGGTGGCGGTGTCGCCAAGGCGCTGGAACGTGCCGGTCTGCAGGAAACGGAGCAGCTTGCTCTGAAGGAGCAGGTCCATTTCGCCGATTTCGTCCAGGAACAGCGTGCCGCCGTCTGCCTGTTCGGCTGCGCCTGCACGGCTGTCCGTCGCGCCGGTGAAGGCACCCCGGACATGGCCGAAGATTTCGCTTTCGATCAGGTCTCGCGGGATGGCCGCGCAGTTGATCGTGACGAGACGCTCGGACTTGCGTTCGGAAAGGGAATGAAGGGCGTTGGCGCACAGTTCCTTGCCGGTGCCGGACTCGCCCGTGATGAAGACGGGAGCCTGTGACGGCGCCATGCGCTTGATCTGGTCATAGACCACGGTCATGGCAGACGAGCGGCCGATCAGCTTTTCTAGGCCGCTCGCGGCCGGGCTTCGCGGAAGACGGATAGCGGTGTCCGACTGATCCTGCAGAAGCTGCTCCGGCGTGACGCCTGCCGCCTGAATGGCGATCGGCATCGGCTTGCGCTGATCCAGCTGGAAGGAGATCTTGGAGGCCAGCATGTCCAGCGAGAAGGGCTTGGTCAGGAAGTCATGCGCCCCGGCCCGCATGGCGCTCACCGCCCGGGAAACGGATCCCTTGGCGGAAACCGCGATGATGACCGATGATGGGCAGCGGACCGCGAAGGCTTCCAGAGCCTCGTCTCCGCCAATGGTCTCAAGATCCAGCACCAGAACATCCGTGTTGTTCTTGGCAAGATCGTCTAGGCAGGATGCCGGGTCCGAATAAAGGACGGGATCTGAACAGCGCACCTTCAGCTTGGCGGTCACGGCTGCGGACCGGGCGGCTTCTGAAGCGGACATGTCTAGAACGCGAACTGTTACGGGCCTTGTGAAGGCCTGATTACTCCCCATTGCTGGGCTTCCCCCGTCGCTCGTGGCTACGCGTTTACTGCTTGGCCAAGGATTGACCTTGAAAGAATAATTCCCTGAACAGGGTAAACAAAGGGTTGTCAGTCTTGCGAAAAGAAAAACCAATCTGAGGCGGGCGGATTTCTGCCGTTCCGAAGTTGGCGGAAGGCAGGCTCCCTGCGATAGACCTGAACGAAGTCTTTAAAATGCTGGGTTCTGTGGCCGTTAGTGGGGGACAACCGGTTCTATCCCCAGATGCATGGACCTCAAGGATTCGGAGGGGGACGTTTCTTAAGGCATGATTAACGTCAGTTTTGTGATTCGAGTATGAGAGCTTTCGGGGATAAATGGGGCGCATCGCGACCATCTTTATCGTGATCTGCATGGCGGTGATCGCCATGTCGGTCTCCGCTGTGCTGGTGTTCCAGTTTGGCCGCCCGTTCGGGGAGGCCGTGTCGCTGTCCCTGGCGCTCATGTGCACGATGATCCTGCTGCATCTTCTGCTCAGCCGCTCCCGCGAGCGCAGCTCCGTCACAGAGGCGGTGGAGCGACTCGAAGACCGGATGAACGAGATCGATGAGGATGTCGGCAATCTCGAAGGCCGCCTGACGGGCGTCGAACACACGATCCCACGCCGCACCCGCGAGGAAATCGATCCGCTGTTTGCCGAGGTCGAGGTTCTGGGCACCCTGGTCAAGCAGATGGCAGAAGCCATGTCCGATCTGGAAACCCGCTTCGAGGATCAACAGCAGCTTCCCCCGCCGCCGCAGATGCAGGAACTGCCGCATTATGGGCAGCGGAGCAGCTACGACAACGGGCCGCTGCCGCATCTGCAGAACCAGCAGGGCAA
Organism: Roseibium suaedae; assembly: GCF_900142725.1. GTDB lineage: Bacteria > Pseudomonadota > Alphaproteobacteria > Rhizobiales > Stappiaceae > Roseibium > Roseibium suaedae. Next base: position 659,210 of record NZ_FRBW01000001.1, read on the forward strand.
TCCCTATGTCCCGCAGTCCGCTTCTGCCGCGCCGTCGCCGGACAGGGCCGGAGGCTATGTGCCGCAGCAGCCTGCGCGCGATTATGGAAATCACGCCCCGTCCAATCAGGGCTATGCGGCGCCGCCGGTGATGCCGCAGTCGCCGATGTCGCGTCCTGCGGCTCAGGCCGCGCCGCAGGTTTCCACCTCAGGGCCGGACGACTACGCCCGAGCACCTGCGCCCGCGCCCCGGCCGTCAGCTCCGGCTGCCTCTGATCCGGGCATGCGGGAACTGATCCTGTCGGCCCTCAACGCCAATCGCGTTGAACTGCATCTTCAGCCGATCGTGACGCTGCCGCAGCGCCAGGTGAAGTACTATGAGGCCTTCACACGCCTCAGGGATTCCCAGGGTGAGTTGATCGACGCCGCGACCTTCCTGCCGGAAGCGGTCCGCTCCGGCCTGATCGCCCGTATCGACAATCTGCAGCTTTTCCGCTCCGTGCAGGTCATCCGGCGTCTGACAGCCCGCAACCGCAACGCAGCGCTGTTCTGCAATGTCTCGTCCCTGTCGCTGGTGGATGAAACCTTCTTCCCCGGCTTCCTGGAGTTCGTGCGCTCGAACAAGAGCTTCGCGGACGTGATCGTCTTCGAGTTCTCCCAGGAAGACGTGGCCCAGATGGGCGTGATGGAGATGGAAAGCCTCAGCGCGCTTGCCGAGATCGGCTTCCACTTCTCGGTCGACCGCATCACCGACATGAAGATGGACTTCAAGACCCTGGCACAGCGCGGCTTCAAATATGCCAAGCTGCATGCGGACTATCTGATCGGCCGCCGGGCCGCCGATCACGGGCACATCCATCCGTCCGACTTCGGCGATCTTCTGCATCGCTACGGCATCGAGCTGATCCCGGATCATGTCGAGACCGAGTCTCAGGTGCTGGAACTGCTGGACTACGAGGTCAAGCTCGCTCAGGGCAACCTCTTCTCGCCGCCCCGTCCGGTTCGTGCCGAAGTCCTCCAGGGCGCCCCGGCTCCTGCGGCCCGCAAGCGGGCCTGATCGCTCTTACCGCGAGGCAAGGCAAGTATCTTTCCGACCGGTGTTCTTCCTTTGGGAAGATCGGTCATCTGAGTCTTCCCGGACATTCTGGATTTTCACCGTTCGATCGTCATCCCGGCCAAGCTGAGCGCGAGCCGGGACCGGTGAACCAAAAGACTATCGGTTTCAAATCGTTGATGACCGGTACGCCTCGGCTCGCCGATCCCGGATCTCCGCTTCACTGCGTCCGGGATGACGAACTGAGAGGTTGATGGCAAAGAGTCAATCACTTCTGAATGCGTCAAGTCACGAAGAGCTGGATGTCATCCCTGCGAAGGCAGGGATCCAGTAACCATCTGAGGTAACTGACTTTTTCAAGATTCCCCTCTACGGGATACTGGATCCCGGTCTTGGTGCATCGCACCAAACCGGGATGACCAACAAACTTGGCTGCTTTGTCATCAAAGTAAAAAGGGCCGGGAAGCAATTCCCGGCCCTTTGCTTTTCGGTCTCATTTGCTCGCGGTCAGTTGGCCTTGATGTCCGGACCAACCGTGGAGATGGAAGGCTCCTTGGCATCGAGAAGGCGCTTTGCGACGCGCTGGACGTCCGCCAGGGTCACGGCTTCGATCTCCGCATTGCGGCGGTCAAAGTAGTCGATGCCGAGTTTGGCGTTCTGGATCGCGACAAGCTGCAGGGCGATCTTGCCGGAGGAATCGAAGCGCAAGGGGTAGGAGCCGGTGATGAAGCGCTTGGCGCTGTCCAGCTCTTCCTGGGTCGGGCCGTCGGTTGCCATACGGGTCAGCTGGTCACGCATGACCTGAATGGTCTCGTTGGCCCGGTCGGCGCGGGTGGCAGCCGAGGCAAACAGGATGCCTGTGTGATCATACGGGGCCATCTGGGTATAGGCGCCATAGCTCAGGCCGCGCTTCTCGCGCACTTCCTCATACATCCAGGAGGTGAAGGTGCCACCGCCGAGAATGTGGTTCATCACGAAGGCCGCCTGATAGTCCGGGTCATCGCGCTTCAGGCCAGGCAGGGCGAAGAGGATGGAAGTCTGCTGCACATCCATGGTGCTGTTGACGATCTTGCCTGTTTCAGCCGTCACTTCCGGCACCGTGGTCAGCTCGCCCTTTTCCGGCAGACCGGCAAAGACCTCGTCGAGAAGCGGGGCAAGCGTCTTGGCATCGATGGCACCAACCACGCCGATCTTCAGGCCGTCGCGGGTCAGAAGACGGGTCTTCATCGCCTTCAGGTCTTCCGCTGTCAGTGCGGCAAGGGTTTCTTCCGTGCCGTCATTGGGGCGTGCGTAAGGATGGTCGCCGACTATTGCCTTCATCAGGTCCCGGCTGGCCACCGTATCGGCGTCCTGGGACGCCCGGCGGATGCCGGAGGCGATCTGGGTCTTCATCCGGTTGATCGCCACCTCGTCAAAGCGCGGGTCGTTCACAGCCAGACGCAGCATGTCGAAAGCTTCGCTCTGGGTGGTCGTCAGGGTGCGGAGGGAGCCGTAGAAATTGTCCTTGTCCGCATTGAAGCTGACGCTGACGGCCAGGTCTTCAAGCTTGGCCTGATACTCCTCGGAGGGCATGTCGCCAGCGCCCTCGTCCAGGGTCGCAGCGAGAAGACGGGTCACGCCTTCCTTGCCATCCGGATCCTGAGCCGTTCCGCCGGCGAAGGAAAAGTTCAGGGCGATGACGGGAATGGTCTCGTCGTGCACCAGCCAGGCTTCGATGCCCTTGGGGCTGGTGACGCGCTCGATCTCGACAGCAGCCGAGGGAGCTGCGGAAAAGGCCAGGAGACCGAGAGCGGTGAGGGGGGCTGCAACCTTTCGCGGCAGGGCAGCGGAAATGAACTGGAACATGCGATCAGCCCTTCGGAGTTGCGTTGGTTGCATTGGCTTCTGGTGCCTCGGCCGGCTTGGGCATTTTCAACTCGCCAATGACCGGGTCGCCGGCAAGATAGGTGCGGGCAGCATTCTGCACCTCTTCCGCCGTGACGGACTGAATGCGGGAGGGCCAGTTCTGCACCTGGTCGATAGATTGTCCGGAGGCCAATGCGGCGCCAAAGATGCGGGCAAGGGTCTGCTGGCTGTCCTGCGCATAGATGGCGTCGGCCACCATGGAGTTCTTGGCGCGGGCCAGTTCCTCTTCTGTCACGCCGCCCGAGACGAGCTTTGTCAGCTCCTCGTGGATCACCGCTTCCATTTCGTCCAGCGTGTGGCCGGGGACCGGCGTTGCATAGAAGCCGAAGCGGCCATCATCCAGGGCGTCCCCGGAGTAGTAGCTGCCGGCACTGATCGCGATCTTGCGGTTCAGCACGGCTTCCTTGTGCAGGCGGCTCGTTGCCCCTCCGCCCATGATGTAGGACAGAACATCCAAAGCCTCGGAGGTGTTGCCTTCTCCGGTGTGCTGGCTCGGCACGATCCAGCTCATGGTGATGGATTCCTGCCGGACACGGTCATCGGTCACTGCGATCCGGCGTTCGCCGGAGAGCGGCGGTTCTGCGGGGCGAACGCGCGGACCCGGCTCGGCGCGCCGGGCCACCTTGCCATAGGTCTCTTCCGCAAGCTTCTTGACCGCATCGGCTTCCACATCACCGGCGATCACCACAATGGCGTTGTTCGGCGTGTAGAAACGGTCATAGAAGGCGATGGCCTTTTCCTTGTCGAGCGCTTCGATCTCGCTCTTCCAGCCGATCACGGGCGAACCATAGGGATGGTTCACGAAGGTGATGGCTGTCAGGGCTTCGCTGAGGCGGGAGCCGGGCTCGTTTTCAACGCGCATGCGGCGTTCTTCCAGCACCACGTCCCGTTCCGGATTGACCACTTCGTCACTGAGGATGAGGTTCTGCATCCGGTCAGCTTCCATCTCCATCATCTTGGCCAGATGGTCCTTGGAGACGCGCTGGAAATAGGCGGTGTAGTCATAGCTGGTGAAGGCATTCTCCTGCCCGCCGATCTCGGCAACCAGGGTTGAGAAGGCGCCGTCCGGATGATCCTTGGTGCCCTTGAACATCAGGTGCTCGAGGAAATGGGCGACACCGGATTCTCCCTCCGGTTCATCGGCAGAGCCGACCTTGTACCAGATCATGTGCGTGACAACCGGTGCGCGGTGATCCGGGATCACGACCACTTCCAGGCCATTGGAGAGGGTGAAATGGCTGAGGTTCGGTGCGATCTGAACCGTCTCCGCCGGCTTGTCCTGCGCCCAGGCAGAAGCGGGCAAGCTGACTGGTGCGGTCAGGGAAAGGGCGATGACGGCAAGTGCGCCGCCGCTTCTCAGGAGTTTCCGATGGCGGGAAATGAGCAACTTGGTCTCCGTTGATCGAAACGTGGAACATTCCGGCCCATGCGCGGTCCCGCGCAAAGGCACATCGTTTCAAAGTGATATAGGCGGACCGTCCGAAAAGGTCGCCTTAAAGTTTGGTCATGTTTGCGTGAAGCAGGCATGGCCGCCGCTGTCCGTCAGAGCTTTGGCAATGAGCTTTCCTAAAACGCTCTGCCAGAAGGATAGGGGGCTGAGAAAGCATGGCAATAAAAAGGCCGCCGGGAAATCAATCCGGGCGGCCCCCATTTCTCTTCATTTACGCCGGTTCAGTTCTGGCCGCGCTGGCAAGATCCGCCGGTCTCTTCCAGACAGCGCATGTCCAGAGGACGGCTGTCATAGGGATCGTAATTGGTCGCTTGGGTCTTTTCCTTCACCTCGGGCAGCGCCGCTCCATCGGAGGACTGGCTGTACTTGGTGGGCGGATCGGTCAGATAGCGGCGCTTGATCCCGGCTTCATTGCCGGTTCCGGCGGCTTCACGGCTGAGCGAGTTCGCCGAGGAATTCTGAGCGCGCAGTTCCGCAGGGCTCAGCTTGTCACCTGAGATGACCTGCTGATCGCGGCTCTCGGCCAGACGGTCGATGTTCGCGTCATTGCGGATGTTGATGCCGCGCATCTGCTCGGAGCGCAGAACGCCGGAGTGCATCCGGCCGGTGCCCTTGTAGACTTCCTGGATCTCGGCGAGATCCTTGTTCTGCTGAGACTGCGGCCAGGATGCGGAGCCCTTGCCAGCGACCCGGGTTTCGGGCTGGGGCAGGTTGTCCATGTTGGACGGCATGGCCAGAGGCGCGCGCGGTGCATATTCGATCGGCTTGGCATGCGGATCAACCGCGCCAAGGCCGGACATGAGGCCGGCTACCAAAGCCGTGTCGGGAGCCTGAGTGGTGCCATCTGGGGCTTCACACGCAGCAAGACCCGCGGCCGCAATCAAAACCAACAGCGGTCGGGAGAATGTCTTCATTATCGTCCGCAGCACCCCGGACTCCTTGTTCCTGCCTGAACCAGAGCACGGGAAAATCCCGCGCGAGAATTTTTGCGAGTCTCGACCCCTCAGGGACTTAACCTGCTGTTTGCGGCTGAATTAGGACCGCCCTCGCAGACCGTCATACAGGAGACCTGCCACTCCGGCAACGATCCAGACGTCCGCTAGGTTGAACACGTACCAGGAAAAGCTGCCTACGTGGAAGTGCACGAAGTCCACAACCGCGCCGAGGGCGAGGCGGTCGATGCCGTTGCCAATCGCGCCGCCGATGATCAGGGCCAGCGCCAGGGCGACAAACCGGTTCTGCGCCCGCACGGACCAGACCCACAGGCCGATGGTTGCAGCGACGGTGAAAAGCGCCAGGATCCAGCGGCCAAGGTCGCCATCCTGTTGAAACAGGCCGTAGGAAATGCCCCGGTTCCAGACGAGGACAATGTCGAGCACCGGCAGCAGCCGGACCGGTCCATTGACCGCAAGGTCGAAGCCGTGGACCAGCCACAGCTTCGTTCCCTGGTCGAGGATCAGTCCAACAAGCGCGATGAGCGCAACGAACCCACTGAAATGCCCCCAGAACCACTGGTTCCTGAAGGACGGCCGATCCGTTGTGGTCATTGCTTCTCCTGTCATCTGGGCTTAACCGGCGTGAGCCGCGTCCCATTCCCGCAGGGCCTCCGCATCGCGGAGCGTCACATCGGGATAGTCCTTGTCGCTGCCAACTTCCGGAAGGATCTTCCAGGAGCGGGCGCATTTGGTGCCTTCTGCAAGGCCCGGAACCACGGCAACACCCGGGGTGTCGTCCAGCGTGAAGGCGCCCTCGGGGGCGGCATCCGCGCTGAGCGTCAGCTGGCTGGTGATGGCGATGTCCGCCATGTCGCGGCCATCGAGTGCAGCCATCAGGTTCGCATCGGTGACATAGACAACCGGATGGGCCTCCAGCGAGGAGCCGATCCGCTTTTCACGGCGTTCGATTTCAAGAGCGCCGGTGATAACGCGGCGGACCGTGCGGATCTTTTCCCACTTCTCGGCGAGTTCCGGTTTCTTCCATTCGCGGGGGACCTTCGGGAACTGCTCGAGGTGAACCGATTTGTCTTCGCCGAAGCGGGACGTCCAGCTTTCTTCCATGGTGAAGGGCAGCATCGGAGCCATCCAGGTCACCAGGCAGTTGAACAGCTTGTCGATCACATAAAGCGCGGCCTTGCGGCGCACCGATGACTGGGCGTCACAGTAGAGCGCGTCCTTGCGGATGTCGAAGTAGAAGGCCGACAGGTCCACTGTCATGAACGTGAACAGATGGTGGAACACGCGCTTGTAGTCGAAGTCCCAGTAGGCCTCGCTAACCAGCTTATCCAGTTCTGCCAGACGGTGCAGCATCAGCTGCTCCAGTTCCGGCATGTCGGCGAGCGCCACTTCCTCACCAGTCGCATGAGCCAGGGAGCCCAGCATCCAGCGCAGGGTGTTGCGCAGCTTGCGGTAGCTGTCGACCGAAGTCTTCAGGATTTCCGGCCCGATGCGCTGGTCTTCCGAATAGTCGCCAGAGGCCACCCAGAGACGCAGGATATCAGCGCCATACTGCTTGATGACGTCCTGGGGGAACACCTGGTTGCCCAGGGACTTGGACATCTTGCGTCCGTCCTCGGCCATGGTGAAGCCGTGGGTCAGAACCGCATCATAGGGCGCGTGGCCACGGGTGCCGCAGCTTTCCAGCAGCGAGGAGTGGAACCAGCCGCGGTGCTGGTCGGAACCCTCGAGATAAAGCACATAGTCCTTGCCGCCGGTGCCCTGGCGGTTCGGCATCAGGTCTTCGCGCTTTTCCAGGCAGAAGGCATGGGTCGAGCCACTGTCGAACCACACATCCAGGATGTCCTTGACCATGAGCCAGTCGTTGACGTCATTGACCTGACCGTCGAGGAACCGCTCCTTGGCACCGTCCACATACCAGGCATCCGCACCTTCCGTGGTGAAGGCGTCAAAGATGCGCTGGTTGACGGTTTCGTTCTTCAGGACTTCGGAGGTGTCCTTGTGGATGAAGACGGTGATCGGCACGCCCCAGGCACGCTGGCGGGACAGAACCCAGTCGGGACGGTTCTCGATCATCGACCGCAGGCGGTTCTGACCGGAGGCCGGAGCAAAGCGGGTGTTGTCGATCGCGTTCAGGGCGCGGGCACGCAGGGTGTCGCCTTCGCCGCCGATATTGCGGTCCATATAGACGAACCACTGCGGCGTGTTGCGGAAGATGATCGGCTTCTTCGAGCGCCAGGAATGCGGATACTGGTGCTTGATCCGGCCAAGACCGATCAGCGCGCCTGCTTCCTTCAGCTTCTCGATGTTCGCCTTGTTGGCGGTGCCCTTTTCTCCCTTGTGGGTGATCACCTGATGGCCTTCAAAGCCCGGCGCGTCCTTGGTGTAGAAGCCGTCATCGGCGACCGTGAAGGGGATCGCACTGTCGATGCCGCGGGCTTCCAGCTCACGGGAGCTGGACATCCAGATCTCAAAGTCGTCCACGCCGTGGCTCGGGGCCGTATGCACGAAGCCCGTACCGGCATCATCCGTCACATGGTCGCCGTTGAGCAGCGGCACATCGAATTCATAGCCGCCGAGCTCCAGGTCCCGGTAGGGATGGGCCAGGGTCGCCGCGCCCAGTTCATCTGCGGAGACCGTGCGCACGCGCTTGAACTCGGTGATGCGGGCGTTCTTGAAAACGTCGCCGGCCAGCTTGTCGGCCAGCACCAGAAGATCGCCCTTCTGGACCCAGTTTTCTTCCGGCAGACCTTCCTGCGTCACCTCATAGAGGCCGTAGTCGATGCGCGAAGAGTAGGAAACCGCCCGGTTGCCCGGGATGGTCCAGGGGGTGGTGGTCCAGATGACGACGGAGGCGTCCAGCAGCTGTTCGGCAGCAGCTTCGTCGGTGCTGCCCGCTTCCACGACCGGGAACTTCACCCAGATCGCATCGGACTGATAGTCGTGATACTCGATTTCGGCTTCGGCCAGAGCGGTCTTTTCGACCACTGACCACATCACGGGCTTGGAACCGCGATAGAGCTGGCCGGACATGGCGAATTTCATCAGCTCGTTGGCGATGACGGCTTCGCTTTCAAAGCGCATGGTCAGGTAAGGATTGTCCCAGTCGCCCTCGATGCCGAGGCGCTTGAACTCTTCCTTCTGGACGCCGACCCAGTGATTGGCGAAGTCACGGCATTCCTGGCGGAACTCGTTGACCGGAACCTCGTCCTTGTTCTTGCCCTTGGCGCGGTACTGTTCCTCGATCTTCCACTCGATCGGCAGGCCGTGGCAGTCCCATCCCGGAACATAGTTGCTGTCCCAGCCGGTCATCTGCATGGAGCGGGTGACCATATCCTTCAGCGTCTTGTTCAGCGCATGGCCGATATGGATGTTGCCGTTTGCATAGGGAGGGCCATCATGCAGGACGAACTTGTTCCGGCCTTGTCCGGCTTCCCGCAGTTTCTTGTAAAGCCCGAGCTTTTGCCACTGCGCGATGATTTCCGGCTCCTTCTTGGGCAGGCCGGCGCGCATCGGAAATTCGGTCGTGGGAAGGTTCAGCGTCTCGGAATAGTCGCGAGTCTTGGTATCGGTCATCGTTCGGTAGGATCCGGTCAGAGCGCCTGCTGCCTCAACTGGGCATGCGCCATCGGTCTAAAAATGTCGGCGGCCGGAAGGGGCCGCTTGCGCAAGGGGATAATCCCGGTCCTGCGGCGCCGCGTGGATCGCGTCAGCCGAAGGCCGGGCCGGTAATTCGGCCGGATATCCGGGGAGACCAGCTCGGGAACTGGCTCGCGATGAGGTCAAAACGAGCATTCATGGCGCAAGGACATAGCAGCAGTTGGTCAGGTAATAAAGCAATTCCATCAGGATTGCTGCCGATATTGGTCAAGCCGGTTTCTTGATCCGCTCGCGGTGAGCGATGTAGAGCCCGCCGCCGACGATCAGGGCGATCCCGGCCCATGTCATGCCATCGGGGAAATCGCCGAAGACCAGATAGCCCAGCAGCGTTGCACCGATGATCTCGATGTAGTTGAGCGGGGCAAGCATCGAAGCCTCACCCTTCTGGAAGGCCTGCACCACAAGGGCGTGGCCAAGGAAGGAGATGCCGCCGATCATCGCCAGAAGCGGCATTTCTCCGACATTGGGCATGACAAAGGCATAGTCTGTCTGGCCGGACAGGGTCGTAACGGTCATGACGATACCCATGATGATGGTGCCGGCAAGTCCCGTGCTGAACTGGATTGCATAGAGGCTTTCTTGTCCGGCAAACCGGCGGTTCAGCATCAGATAGCAGGCAAAGAGCGTCGCCGTGCAGAGCGGCAGAAGCGCAGCAAGACCAGCATCGGCAAAGCTCGGGCGCAGGATGAGCATGGCACCAGCGAGGCCCACCAGGATCCCCGCGATGCGGCGGACGCCGATCTTTTCCTTCAGGAACAGCACCGCCAGAATGGTCAGGATCATCGGCTCGACAAAGAAGATCGCCATGGCGGTTGCCACCGGCATGAACTTCAGGGCCGTGAAGAAGCAAAGCGACGAGAAGGTCAGCATCGACCCGCGCAGCAGATTAATGCCGAGCCGGCGGCTCTTCAGGCGGCGCAGGTTGCCCGTGAGTGCCGCCGCCAGAACACAGATCAGCAGCTGGAAGAAGAACCGCGCGAAGGTGATTTCCAGCGGCGGGATCCGGACAGACAGATATTTCGCGATCGTGTCCATGACCGGCAGAACGAACATCGCCAGTGTCATCATGCCGATGGCGACCATGTTTTCACGCTGGTCGGCATCGGAAGTGTTGGGAGCGGTCATTTTAAAGGTTACTCACCCAGAAGAAGGCTGAAGTCGAGACCGGACAGAGGTTCGATCGCGGCGATGGCGGCACGGGCTTCCTCGCTGTCGCGGTCCATCTGAGCGATCAGCGCCTCGACGCTGTCGAACTTTTCCTCACCGCGCAGGTAGGAAATCAGGTGAACCCGAAGCTTCTTGCCGTAAAGGTCGCCGGAAAAATCAAACAGGAAGACCTCGAACAACGGCGCACCATTGTCGAAGGTCGGGCGGCGGCCATAGCTTGCAACGCCATCATATTTTTCATCGCCAACGCGCACCTTCACGGCATAGATGCCATGCTTGAGAGGACAATTGTCTCCAAGGCTGAGGTTGGCAGTGGGATAACCGAGATCGCGGCCGCGCTTGTCACCATGCTGGACGCTGGAGTCGAAAAACCAGCGGTAGCCTAGCAGGCCATTCGCGAGTGCAATGTCACCTTCGGTCAGGGCAGTGCGGATGCGCGAGGAGGAGATCACCTCTGCCCCTTCGTCCTTTTCAGGCGAGACGATGGTGACGCCGAAACCCAGTTCGCTTCCCGCCTGGCACAGGTAGTCGGGCGTTCCCTTGCGGGCCTTGCCGAAGTGGAAGTCGTACCCGGTCACGGCGTGGGAGATGCCAAGCTGCCCGATCAGGATGTCCTTGACGAAGGCATCAGCCTCCATCCCGGCAAAGTCCTTGTTGAAGGGCATGACCAGAACGCCGCTCAGGTCGCAGGCCTTCAGAATGTCGACCTTCTGATCAGCTGGCGTCAGGCGGAATACAGGGCTGGCCGGATTGAACACCGTGCGCGGATGCGGCTCGAAGGTCATCGCGAAAACCGGTTCGCCCAGAGCTGCGCCCTGTTCGTGGGCAACATCAAGCACGGCACGATGACCCCGGTGGACGCCATCGAAATTGCCGATTGCGACGACGCCGCCTTTCAGGCTTTCCGAAAAGTCTTTCGGGTCACTGACGACAGCAAAAGCTGCGGACCGGGATGCAGGCATGCGAACTACCCTGAAGGCTCTGACGTCAGGGCGTCAGGACGAACGACTGGACAGACTGCCAGCGCGTCGTGCGTGACAGGTCAGGTGTAACCACTGAGCTGGAACCTGACGGCTTGCGTCTCAAAGGTCAAGCAAGGCAAGTGCCTGATCCGGGCGCTTTCCGCAACCGTTCTTTTCTCAAAGATCCTCTGACCGGGAAGGAACCTTCACGAGCGCTTCGCCTTCCAGCACCACGGTATCTCCGACACTGCAGACACAGGACAGGCGTGCCCGGTTGCCCCGTTCCAGCAATTCTTCGACCCGGACCGTCACGAGCACGTCATCCCCGATCCGCACAGGCGCCTTGAAGTTGAGGGTTTGCGACAGATAGATCGCGCCGGGTCCGGGCAGCCGGGTGCCAAGAACGGCTGAGATGAGGCTCGCGGTATAAAGTCCGTGGGCGATCCGGGTCTTGAACGGGGTCCGTGCGGCAAAATGTTCTGACAGATGGATCGGATTGCGGTCTCCGGAGACCTCCGCGAACCCCACCACATCGGAAGAACTGACATGCTTTTCCAGCGTCTCTTCCATGCCGACCGACAGGTCTTCGAAGTAAAGTGTCTGCAATTCCAGCATCGCGCCATCCCGTTCAAGGCTTGAAAAAACCAAGCTTTGCATACGTTAGGCAGCCCGATCCGAAGGGGCAATTGGGCTTTGGATGCATAAAGTCAGGCGCATTAACGGAGTTTTCAGGGGCTTAGATTAGTTTCCCTAGAGTGTGGGGAGGCGAGGACACGTTTTGTGTCTCTCTCCTTTGACGTCATGTCGCGTTTCCCGGCCCATGGCCACGGGCCGCGTAGTTTGACAGTATGGAGTATACGATGGCCCTTGATCTTCAGATGCCGGTCCTCGTGGTCGATGACTACAAGACGATGATCCGTATTATCCGGAACCTGCTTAAGCAGCTTGGTTTTGAAAACATCGATGACGCAGCAGATGGCACCGAAGCGCTCGAGAAGATGAAACAGCGCCGCTATGGCCTGGTCATTTCTGACTGGAACATGGAACCTATGACCGGATACGAACTGCTGAAGCAGGTTCGTGCGGATGGAAGTCTGAGCAAGACCCCATTCATCATGGTCACTGCAGAATCCAAGACGGAAAACGTGATCGCGGCCAAGAAGGCCGGCGTGAACAACTACATCGTGAAGCCGTTCAATGCGCAGACGTTGAAGGGCAAGATCGAGGCAGTGTTCTCCGACTAAGATTTGAGCGCAAAGCAGGCGGTGCAGAACGTTGCGCCGCCAGATGCCGCTCACAGGATAAAAGGGCCCATGCTGGGGAGCATGGGACCGGGACCAATTCAAACTGCTTCGAGTGTTGTCCCCCGTGGGGTGGGGTCCGGAGCAGTTGGCCCCTTCTCTTTAAAGAAAGGCTAGTCCAATGGCCGCAATGACGCAGGAAAGCGTGTCGAAAGTCATCGACTTTCTTCAAGAAAACAAGAATCGCGGCGGGGATGTTTCTCTGACGGACGTGATGCAGCTTGCTGAAGTCATGTCCGGATCGATGCAGGAAGTTGTGGCAGCCGTTCAGCCGGCGGTCACGGGGGAGCTGACTGCGATCGCCCGGGAAATCACCCGGATGAAGTCGGAAATCGCAGCGCTGCGCGCAAACGACATGAAGACCAGCAAGATCCCGAGTGCGGGACGCGAACTGGATGCGATTGTCGAGGCGACCGAAAAGGCAACCCATTCGATCATGACAGCGGCAGAAGAAATCATGTCTGCTGACACGAGTGACGTTGACGCTTACCAGCAGATGGTCAGCGACAAGATGATCGAGATTTTCGAGGCCTGCACCTTCCAGGATATCACTGGACAGCGGATTTCGAAGGTTGTCTCGACTTTGAACTATATCGATCAGCGTGTGAGCGCTTTTGTCGATCAGCTTCGGATTCCCGAGGGCTTTGAAGCCCCGTCGGAGGAAACCGACGAAGACCGGCGCAAGCGCGAGCTCATTCTTCATGGGCCGCAGCACGATGGCGAGGGTGTTTCCCAGAACGACATCGACGAAATGCTCAATGACCCGCAGGCCGATATCGACAAGCTGTTCGGTTGACGGAAAGCATTTGAATGAATTGAAAAAGGCCGCCTCGTTCTGGGCGGCCTTTTTTACATTTTAAGCTTCTCTGGAACGTCTCTTACCAGACGAGCCGGGGAACTGCGGCGCGGGCCCGCAGGCCTTCTTCCGCAAGACGGCGGCGCACGAGCGCTTCATCCGGCTCAAGGGTCGGACCGAAGTCGGAGGCGTGAATGCCGCCGGTGATGAAGAGCACATCCAGATCCTGAGACACGGCGCCGCGAATGTCAGTCGGCAGGCCATCGCCCACGCAAAGGATCTTCTGGCGGTCGACGGGCGCGCCGCGCAGGGCTTCCAGGCGCTGGCAGGCTGCATCATAGATCGGGGCATGGGGCTTGCCGAGAATGGCAACCGTGCCGCCGAAATCCTCAAACAGCCGGGCGAGGGCGCCTGCACACCAGATCAGCCGGTCGCCGCGTTCCACGACGATGTCCGGATTGGCGCAGATCATGGTCAGGCCGCGCTTGGCCAGACGCTCCAGCTGGTCACGGTAATCGTCCGGGGTTTCCTGCTCGTCGTTGAAGAGGCCGGTGCAGCTGACGAGCGTTGCCTCTTCCTCGGATTCCGTGAGGGTCAGGTCCAGATCTTCATACAGCGACAGATGCATTTCCGGGCCGATATGCAGAACCTTTGCACCCGGGTGTGCGGCGATATATTCACGGGTCACATCACCGGACGTCACGATGTCATCATAGACCTCCGGGCCGATGCCGAGGGCGAGAAGCTGCTCGCGGATCGGGGCGTTGCGGCGCGGTGCATTGGTGATCAGGACAACCGCACCACCAGCCTTCTGGCGGAAATCGGTGAGGGCTTCCGCAGCGCCCGCGAACCTGGAAACGCCATTGTGCAGCACGCCCCAGACGTCACACAGGACGGCTGAGTACTCCGGTGCAATGTCCTGAAGGCCGGAGACAAGAAGCGGTGCAGAAGCGTTCATGGCGGGTCACTCGGAAGCTGGGGGATCTGATAAGGTAGGCCGGAATCGGCCGGGAAGCCGCGCGGACCTTACAGGATGCGTGTGACAGACGGAACCACGGAAAGGAATTTGGATGCAGGTTCGCCAGCTCAGTGAAGAGGTCATCAACCGGATTGCCGCCGGGGAAGTGATCGAGCGGCCGGCGAGTGTCATCAAGGAACTCGTGGAAAATGCCGTCGATGCGGGAGCAACCTCCGTCGACATTGTGACGGCTGCGGGTGGCAAGACCTTGATGCGGGTGTCTGATGATGGCATCGGCATGACCCAGGACGATCTGGAACTGGCGATCCGGCGTCACTGCACATCGAAGCTGCGCGAAGATGACCTGTTCGATATCCGGACACTCGGCTTCCGGGGCGAAGCTCTGCCTTCCATCGGGTCCATCGCCCGCCTGTCCATCCAGACCCGCCATGCGCAGGAAGACCATGCCTGGCAGATCGCTGTCGAAGGGGGACGAGAGACTTCCGCCATGCCGGCAGCCCGGCACAAGGGCACTCAGGTCGAGGTCCGGGATCTGTTCTTTGCAACGCCTGCCCGCTTGAAGTTCCTGAAGTCAGACCGCGCGGAAGCATCTGCCATAACGGAAGTGATCCGCCGCATCGCACTTGCCTATCCGCATGTCGGCTTCTCGCTTTCCGGCGCGGATCGTCAGCCCCAGACCTGGCCCGCAGCGCGGGGCGAGGATCCGCGTCTGGCCCGAATTGCCCAGGTGCTCGGGCAGGATTTCGTCGACAATGCGATGGAAATTGACGCGGAGCGGGAAGGGGTGCGTCTCACCGGGTTTGCCGGTCTGCCGACACACCACCGGGGAACGGCGCAGTTCCAGTTCTTCTTCGTAAATGGCCGTCCGGTCAAGGACAAGCTGCTTCTGTCCGGTCTGCGCGGCGCCTACGCTGATGTTCTGGCGCGGGACCGGCATCCGGTTGTCGTGCTGTTCCTGGATCTCGAGCCCCAGCTCGTGGACGTCAACGTGCATCCTGCCAAGGCCGATGTGCGGTTCCGGGACGGGCAACTCGTCCGTGGCCTGCTGGTCGGCTCCATCAAGCAGGCATTGCTTCAGGCAGGTCACAGGTCCTCGACGTCCAACGCGGCCGTGGCGATGGACGCCATCCGGGCAACCGGTTTCGGAGCCCCGCGCCAGGCGCCTGTTTGGCAGCCTCAGCCCGCACGGTCATGGTCCGCCGATGTCTTCCGTCCGGCAGGTTCGGAGACATCTTCATCTTCGATGACGGGCATGTCTTTCGGGGCCGAGGGTGCTTTTGCGGAACCGGCGTCCGCTTACGTGGCCGAGCATCAGGAAAGCCTGTCCTCGCTGGTCATGCCTTCGGCAGATGCGCGGGCCAATGACATTCCAGCAGATGAACAGCATATGGCGCTGCCGCTGGGGGCCGCGCGAGCCCAGGTGCACGGCACCTACATTATCTCCCAGACTGAGGATGGCATTGTCATTGTGGACCAGCACGCCGCCCACGAACGTTTGGTCTATGAACGCCTGAAGGAAGCTCTGGCGAAGAAATCCGTCGCCCGGCAGATGCTGCTCATCCCCGAAATCGTGGAACTTCCGGAAGAGGATGTCGCCCGGCTCACGGAGCATTCCGATGCCCTGGAAGCCGTCGGGCTCTCCCTGGAGGCCTTCGGGCCAGGAGCGATTGCCGTGCGTGAAACGCCGGCCATGCTGGGGGACATGAACATTCGCGGCATGGTCATGGATCTGGTGGATGAACTGGCCGAATGGGACACCGCATCCGGCCTGCGGGAGCGGCTTGATCATGTGGCCGCGACCATGGCCTGCCACGGATCCATTCGCGCCGGAAGGCGCATGCGGGCGCCAGAGATGGATGCGCTCCTGCGGGATATGGAGGCAACGCCGCTGTCGGGTCAGTGCAATCACGGCCGCCCGACATGGGTGGAACTCAAGCTTTCCGACATCGAGAAGCTGTTCGGCCGCAAATAATACCAACCTCAAGAAATAGCGGCCTCCGGTGGCCACTTCCGGCTCCCCGGCATCGGGCAAGCAGCGCGCCTAGCTGGGAACCTGGCTGAGGCCATCAAATAGGTCGCTATTTCTTGAGGTTGGTATAAGCCTTAGCCGGCGGCCGCCTTCTGCGGCAATGGTTCGCGGTAGACCACTTGCGGTGTGCCGATTGTGCCGAGGCTCAACAGAGCCTCATGCACAAGCGGCGGCAGGTTCCGCTGCAGGTTTGCCAGCGGCTTTGGGCGGCCGATCAGGAACCCCTGGATCTCGTCGCAACCGCTGTTGGCCAGGAACAGAAGCTTGTCCATTTCTTCTACGCCCTCTGCCACAATGCTCATGTTGAGCGCCTTGCCGAGGCGGACCACCGTCTCCACGATGGCCTGGGCTGGGGCATTGACGCCTGCTTCCTGAACAAAGGAACGGTCGATCTTGATCGTGTCGAAGGGGAAGCGGCTGAGATAGCCCAGTGAGGAATAGCCGACCCCGAAGTCATCGAGCGCGATCTTGAAGCCCATATCCTTGAGGCTCTTCAGGATTGCGAGGGCACGTTCGTCGTCCTCGATCAGCAGGTTTTCTGTGATCTCGAACTCCAGACGGCTGGCGTCGATGCCGTGGTGGACAAGAGACTGGCGCACGTTCTCCAGGAAGTCGGCATCCCGGAACTGAACGGGGCTGACATTCACACTGATCCGGGCATCAAGGATGCTGGACTTTGCGGCAGAAAGCGCCGCGTCGATGACCCACTGGCCGATCGGAATGATCTGGCCGGAGTTCTCGGCAACCGGAATGAAATCGGCCGGGCTTACCTGACCACGGGTCGGATGGTTCCAGCGGATGAGCGCTTCATAGGAGGCAATCTTCAGGGTCTTCAGGTCGAGTCTTGGCTGGTAATGCAGCTCGAACTGGCCGGACTGGATGGCGTCGTGCAGATCCTCCTCCAGAAGCCGCCGTTCACGCATCTCGTCGCCCATGCCAGGCTGATAGATCTTGTAGGTGCGGCGGCCCAGATCCTTGGCATTGTAGAGGGCGATGTCGGCGTTCGAGATGGTCACCTCGGCGTTTTCCGTCTCCCGGTTGATCAGCGCGACGCCGATGCTGGCGCTTGGGCGTAGAACCAGCCCGTTGCCGCAATCGATCGGCTCGGCGAGGAGATGCACCAGCCGGTGGGCAAGGTCAGCCGCTTGATTGGAAAACTCGATCCCGCGCAGGATAACCGCGAACTCGTCGCCGCCAAGGCGGGCGATGGTGTCAGCAGGGCGGGTATGCTCGCGCAAGCGGTCGGCAGTGACCCGTATGACCTTGTCGCCGACCGGATGACCGTGAAGGTCGTTGATATCCTTGAACCGGTCCAGATCCAGCAACAGCAGGGCGGCGGAATTGCCTGTGGTCTTGCAGTAGCCGATGACGTGATTGATCTCGGAATTGAACACGGCCCGGTTTGGCAGGTCGGTCAGCGTGTCATGCTGGGCAAGATGCAGGATCTTTGCCTCTGCGGCCTTGCGCTGGCGAAGGTCAACCAGGGCGGAGACGCGGGTCGGAGTGCCCCGGTAGGCAATGACGCGTGTGCGGATTTCGACCGGGATCGGTTCCCCGCTGCGGTTGACCAGTTCCATTTCGCGTGGCTGCAGTTCGGCCTTGGCCAGATGGCTCTCCAGGGTGCCGGCCAGCTCGGACTGCACGAACTCATAGAGGCCACGCATCTTCAGTTCTTCGATCTTGTAGCCAAGCAGATCCTCAAGGGCGGCGTTGCCGTCCAGGATACGGCCGTCGACCGAGATCACGATGGCGTCGAAGGTTGCGTTGGCAAGAGCTGACATGCGCTCGCCTTCTTCCCGCGAACGCTTGGCATCCGCAGCCTTGCCCTGGGCCACTTCCACGTTCTGGATCGTGTCCATGAGGGCATTGAACATGCGCGTCAGGCGCTCTGAATCATCGCCGCGGGAGACCGCGAGGCGCATGTTCAAATCGGCCTTGCCGGCGATGACCTTTTCCAGCGCATCTTCCACATGGCCGATGCCGAGGCGGGTGCCATGTTCGCTTTCGTTCATGCCAATGTCTTCGGACGCGGCATCGATGCGCAGTGGCATCACCAGCGAAAGGGTGCGGAGGAAGACGTAGCCTGCGCCAAAACACCAGACGAAGTTGAGGGCGACACCTTCAAGCTGGATCAGGAACTGGGCGCCACGGTCGCCAAGGGGCAGGTGGCTTTCCGGTGCAAGCAGAGCCAGGCCGAGGGTGCCGACGACACCTGCGAACCCGTGAACGCCAATGGCCCCGACCGCATCGTCGACCTTCAGGTGGCGTTCGAGAAGGGTGGTTGAATAGACCGCAACGAGGCCTCCGACCGCACCAATGACAATGCTGCCCGCTGGCGTCAGGACATGACATCCGGCGGTGATTGCGACGAGACCGCCCAGAAGGCCGGACAGGGACTTTTCAGGCAGGATGACCCGGTCCTGCGACCAGCCAAGGAAATAGCCCGCAGCGGCGCCCATGGCCGCGGCCAGAACGGTGTTGACGATGATCGGCGCAACGTCGGCAGAGGCCTTGAGCGTCGATCCGCCGTTAAAGCCGATCCAGCCGACAAAAAGCAGCAGGGCGCCAGCCGTTGCCAGAACTGAACTGTGCCCCTGGATGCGCATGGGCAGGCCATTGTGATCGTAGCGGCCCTGCCGCGGGCCGATCAGAAGGCAGGCGGCGAGAGCAATCCAGCCGCCGGTGCCATGAACCACCGTAGAGCCGGCAAAATCGACGAAGCCATTTTGGGCAAGGAACGCGGTGGAGTTTTCGACCAGGGCATTGCCCCAGGCCCAGTGGGTGAAGACAGGATAGATGATGGCGGCGGTGAACAGCGAGCACCAGACATAGGCGGCGAGCTTCATCCGTTCGGCAACAGCGCCGGAGATGATGGTGGCGGCCGTGCCGCAGAACATCACCTGGAAGGCAAAGAAGGCATAGCCCCAGGTGTCCAGATTGCCGAGGAGGAACAGGTTCTGGTCCAGCCCGACCCAGAAGCCGTTCGATGCACCAAAGGCGAACATGAAGCCGACACTGGCGAAGGCGATCACACTGAAAGCAAAGTCCAGAAGGTTCTTCTGGGCAACGTTGATCGAGTTCTTGGAGCGGACAAGTCCAGCTTCCAGCAGCATGAAGCCGACCTGCATCATCAGCACAAGGGCAGCGGCAACCATCACCCAGATGAGGTCGAGGCTCTGGCGCAAGCTTTCATGGGCTTGCTGCAGCACAACACCATTATCTGTGGCCCAAGCCGTGTTTGCCATGAGCAGCAAGACAGCCGAGCACGCCGCATTCCCCAAGCCCCAGCGGACCAGCAACTTCTTCGCCATCACAAGCCCCAAACCACTCAACACACTCGAGAATTTAGGGAAAGTATTAAACAGAGGTTTTCATAAGCATAAAAAATGTGAAGGAAATCGGATCGGGATTATTTACAGGGTCGAAGAGTGGCCAAGCCACTGTTTCCGCTGCGGTATATTTGTGCGGTGCGAAATGGCCGCCATCAAGATTTTAAAGGTCTGTGTCCTGGATGCGACGGCTTTTGAAGAACGTTTTCAATAGCAAAGCTGCAGGACGTTCAGAAATACCCGAATAGACATCCGGTGCATGGTGGCAAGTCGGCTGGCAGAAAAAGCGTGTCCCGTGTTCGACCGCACCGCCTTTTTCATCTCCTGCCCCAAAGTAAAGGCGCCGGATACGGGCAAAGGAGATCGCGCCCGCACACATGGGGCATGGCTCCAGCGTGACATAGAGGTCGCAGTCCGGAAGCCGCTGGGAGCCGAGTTTCTTGCAGGCTGCCCGGATCACAAGAACTTCTGCATGGGCCGTGGGATCATGAAGTTCCAGAGTCCGGTTGCCATCGGCCGCCAGGATGCGCCCTTCGTGTACGAGCACGGCTCCGACCGGCACCTCTGCGCGCGCGCCTGCCAGCTCGGCCTGCCTCAGGGCTTCCTCCATGAAGAGGTTGCCAGCTGGCTCGGAAGGCTTGGGAGAGGGATTGGGCGTGCCGTCCGGCATTGGCAGCAGGGTCCAGTCTGATTGCAGGAATGGCTGGTTGTAGCCTTTGAGCCATTTTCTGTCAGCCCTTATTGAAAACAGAGCTGGAATGGTAACGCTATGCCTTCAAAGCCGGGCTGTTCTGCGAAAAAGCATGCACTTGCTGATTCCCGAAATCCTCCGGCTCTGCTATGACGCGCGCATGACGACAGAACAGCCCCCAAAGAACCGCCGCGGATCCCGTCCGGCTGGCGGATCAAAGTCCCGTTTTTCCGGCGGCAAGCCCGGGGATCGGGATTCGCGCCCTCGCGGCAACCGGTTTTCCTCCGCTTCTGGTGACGGCTTTGAAGGCCGCCGCGAAGATCGCGATGGCGCGCGTCCGCAGCGCCCGTCCGGCAAGCCCGGTTTCGGCCCGAAGAAGTCCTTCGGGCGTGACGGTGGCGGCAAGCGTGACGGCGGCGGCAAGCGCCAGGACGGTGGCAAATGGGGTGGCGGCGCAGGCCGTGGCGCTCCTGAAGGGCGCCGGTCCGGTCCCCGTCCGGACAAGCGGTCCGAGCGTCCGGCAAGAGAGCGCGATGCCGAGGTCGAGAGCTTCGATCTGGAAAAGGGCGAGCGCATCGCCAAGGTGATGGCCCGTGCCGGTCTGTGTTCCCGCCGGGATGCGGAAGCCTGGATCGCGGAAGGCCGCGTCGAAGTCAACGGCACCCAGCTTGAGACGCCGGCCGTAACCGTTACGGCAAAGGACAAGGTCGTCGTGGATGGTGAGCCCTTGCCGATGCGCGAGCGGACCCGTCTGTGGCTCTATCACAAGCCGCGCGGTCTGGTGACGACCAACAAGGATCCGGAAGGCCGGACGACCGTCTTTGAACGCCTGCCGCGGGACCTGCCGCGCGTGATTGCCGTTGGCCGTCTCGACATCAACACCGAAGGCCTGCTGCTGCTGACCAATGACGGCGGTCTGGCCCGCGTGCTCGAGCTGCCGGCAACTGGCTGGCTGCGCCGCTACCGCGTTCGCGCCTTCGGTTCCGTGACCCAGGAGCAGCTGAATTCCCTGGCTGATGGCGTTGCGATTGACGGCGTGCTCTACGGAGCCATCGAAGCAACCCTCGACAAGCAGCAGGGTGACAACTGCTGGCTGACCGTTGGTCTGCGGGAAGGCAAGAACCGCGAAGTAAAGCGCGTGCTTGAGCATCTCGGCCTGTCGGTCAACCGGCTGATCCGTCTGTCCTTCGGTCCGTTCCAGCTCATGGAACTGGACGAAGGCGAAGTGCGGGAAATCCGTGGCCGCGTTCTGCGTGACCAGCTTGGCGAAAGCCTTGCCGAAGAAGCCGGCGCCGACTTTGATGCGCCGCTCTATCATCAGCCTCAGCCTGAGGAAGCCAAACCGCAACGGCCAGCTGGCCGCGGTGGTGAGCGTGGCGGCGATCGCGGCGGCAAGCCGGCTGCCAAGGGCTCCTGGATGACCCAGCGCGAAGGCGAAAGCGCGACCAGATCCGGTGGCCGTGGCGGCAACCGGGAAGAGGGCCGCAAGGAAGGCGGACGTCCTTCCGGTGGCCAGAACCGGCGCAAGAATGCAGGCGAGCGTCAGATGAAGGTGTCGCCGCGCAGCCGGTTCCGGCTGACCAGCGAGCCGAAGTCGCGTCCGGAACGCGAAGAGTTCTCCCGGCCAGCACGTCCTCCGCGCCGCATCTGGAGCGAAGAGGGCATCGTCGAGGACAAGCGCCAGGAAGACCGGACGGGCCGTGACAAGAAGCGCCCAGACCGTGAAGGCGGCTTTGAGCGCAGCGGTGGTTTTGATCGCGGTGGCCGGTCCGACCGTCCTGACCGTGGCCCGCGCGGCGATCGTCCGGGTGGCCGCGGCGGTGAAGGCGGCGGTGAACGCAGTGGCGGTTTTGATCGCGGCGGCCGGTCTGACCGTCCTGACCGCGGTTCGCGCGGTGATCGTCCGGGTGGCCGCGGTGGTGACCGCGGCGGCGAACGCGGCGGACACCGTGGTGGCGATCGGGGCGGACGTCCGCCTCATCGTGGAGGGCGGTCTTGAGGATCGTCGCAGGCAAGTTCAAGGGAGCGGCTCTCGCCGCTCCCAAGACCCAGGCCACGCGGCCCACGAGCGACCGGTTGCGGGAAACCATCTTCAACATTCTGGCCCATGGCATTCAGCTTGATCTCGATGGTGCCCGGGTTCTGGATCTCTTCGCAGGCACGGGCGCTCTCGGTTTCGAGGCCATCAGCCGGGGCGCACGGCATTGCACCTTTATTGAGGAAGGTGCCGAAGCGCGGGGCGTGATCCGCCAGAACATGGAAACGCTGGGCCTGAACGGTGCGGCCAAGATCTTCCGCCGGGATGCAACGCAGTTGGGTGCCTCCGGAACCATTGATCCGTTTGATCTCGTGTTTGCCGATCCGCCCTATGACAAGGGACTGGGGGAACAGGCACTTGCCTCTGCTCTCGCTGGCGGCTGGGTGAAGCCCGGAACAATCTGTGTTCTGGAAGAGCGGGCGTCTGCGACGATTGCCATTCCTGCCGGCTTTGAGGAACTGGACCGCCGCAGCGCGGGTGACAGTCAGATCGTATTCCTGCGCGTGAACGACTGACCGGGCTGAGGTTGGTACTACGACTTCGGCAGCATGATGTGAACGGTGCGCTGGGCCGGAAGATTGGTCCGGCTCACCACATGCTCTGAATCCGTGTCCATGCTGATCTGATAACCATCGCTGGCGGCCCGCGCGGCGAAGGCCTGCAGGGCTCCCGGGAAATGGAAGTGCATCGGGATCACCATCGCGGGCCGGATGTCGTTCAGGACCTTCATCATGCTTTCCATGCGCAAGGTGGTCGAATTGTCGATGGCGGCAAAGACCACATCGATCTGACCGAGCCGGAGCAGGTCTTCTTCCGTCAGCTGATGGTGCAGATGTCCGAGATGGGCAATGCAAAGATCCCCCACTTCGAAAACAAAGATCGAGTTCCCGAGCCTCCGGCTGTCTCCCTCCCAGCCGCGGATGTTGGTCTGGATGTTGCGGATCCGCACATCGCCGACGGTCAGATCATAGTCCACGGGCGAGCCATCCGGGTTCCAGCCGGGCAGAAGATGCTGAATGTCCGGATCAGGTGCCAGGCTGTAGTGGGTGCTGTGTGCGCCGTTCATTGTCGCGACAGTTGGCGGCAGGGGCGGTCGGATCTGGTCGTTGTAGTCGGTCGCAATGCGGATGCCGCCGGGCGTTTCGATCTCGAAGGTGGAATGCCCGATATACTGGATCCGGACCGACCCGGTCTCGACGGCAGCCTTGTAGATCCGCGCAGGGCCAAAGGCCCCGTCCGCGATTACCTGACAGATGGCAAAAGCCGGAGCTGAGACGATCAGGCCCGCAATAAAGGCGCCCAGCCCTGCGAGCATCCGGCTGTGTCTTCGTCTGGAAACCGCATTCCGACCCATGCTTGCCTCCTTGTGTCAGGGAACCTGACGCATGGGAAAGGGTAGGCACTGGCGAAAGGAATGCAAGCGCAAATGAACGGCAGGGCTGAGGAGGGGGAGAAGAAGGCAACCGTTCCGAAGGGAGACAAATTGATTTGGAACGGTTGCCAGGTGGAGACAGTTGGGAGGAGGGCCTGTCTCGGAATGGAAGGTGTCAGCAGCTGTGCAGGCTGATCGGACGTTTGCCTGCACGTGGTGAAAGGTAGCGGTCGCCTGAAAGGGTTGCTTCCATGTTCAGGGCCTGAAAGTGGATGAGCTCGCCTGCATAGCCGCTTTCCTCCACGAGGGAGCGTTTCGAGCAGCCGGCGGCGATGGCAAGGCCAAGCCGTCTGAGATGCGCCCGGCGGTAGCAATAGACGGCCAGCCGGCTGCGCTGGGTTTCGGGCAAGGCCTGAGCAAGCGCCATGGCCGTCTCAAGCGGTGCGGAGACCATTTGAGAGAAGAGGGCTTCCGGAACGGGACAGTCGTCCGTGCTGTGGGGGTCGGTGATGTTGGTCATGGCAGAATGCTCGGTTAATGTATATTTGAGCATTGTTTTAAATGGTTAACGAGAAGTTAATTTTGCCCTGATGTGAAATAAACTTCACTTGATCTGCAGGAACTACCTATGGGAACGGGAGGATATACTCGGAAATCTACATAGCCTCGATTGCCGCGGTCAGCAGGCTGCGGGTCTGGGCGCGCAAGGGTTCCGCACTGTCGAGAATCTGTCTGGACTTCAGGAAGTCGAGGACCCGGACATTGTCGTGTTCCGGCTGGATCAGGATGCCGGGAGCACGTGACTTGAGTTTCTCGGTCGTAATCGTCTGCATCAGGATCTGGGTCGTGCCGAAAATGGCATCTACGGAACCCGGCAGATGCCGGCCGGGTCTGGGGACTGGAACGCCGACAACATCGACGGCAACAATGAGGTCCAGATCCTCCGGCAACACATCGAAGGGCAACGGATTGGTCACACCGCCATCGACCAGCACCACGTCCTCATGCCGGACCGGCTTGAAGATTGCCGGAATGGCAATCGATGCGGCAATGGCAGGCAGGAGAGGCCCCTCGCAGAAGCGGTATTCCCGGCAGCCGTAAAAGTCCGTGGCCAGCACCTGCAGCGGGATCTCCAGGTCCTCGAAGTTCTCGGAAAGATGCTCCGCAATGAAAACTTTGAGCACCTTAAGCGGATCGAACTGGGCCATGCTGCCATCGAACCACTCGTTGAATTTGCGCGGACGCAGCTTCCAAAGGCGCCCAAGAACAGCGTTCCGGTCGCCAAGGGTCTCCAGAGTGATGCCACGCAGGGCCTGGCCGGAAAGCCCGGAAGCATAGGCTGCGCCGAAAATCGAGCCGATGGAAGTGCCCGCGATGGCGGCAGGTTTCAGTCCCAGATCATCAAAGGCTTCCAGAACGGGAATATGGGCGAGGCCTCGGGCTCCGCCGCCGCCAAGGGCCAGGCCGATACGGGGATTCTGCATGAAATTCTCCAGCGTGAGTTTCATGCGGAAAGTGGCGCTCATCCCTGCGTGTGGCAAGGGCGAGTGCCTAAAATGCCGGGGACGAGCGATCCAGCGTCAAAAGCTCAAAGTCGCGTCAGATGAAATAGGTAAGATCGTTGGGGCTGGCATCGAGCCAGGTGGTCATCTGATCGAATGTCATTGGCCGGGCAATCAGGTATCCCTGGACGGAGAAGTTGCCCATCATCCGCAACCGTTCGAACTGGGTTTCCGTTTCCACGCCTTCGCAGACCACATTGATGTTCAGCGCCCTTGCAAGATGGATCAGGTGGTTGACCACGATCTCTTTCTTGTTGTCGGTCAGAATCTGGGCGGTGAAGCTGCGGTCGATCTTCAGGCCGTTGATCGGCAGGTCGGCCACATGGGAGAGCGATGCATAGCCTGTGCCGAAGTCGTCCAGCTCGATATGGATGCCCCGGTCATAGAGCTCTTCCAGAACGTGCCAGTTGTGATTTCGCTCCGTGTCGAGGAAGACGGATTCCAGCACTTCTGCTGTTAGCAGCTCTGGCCCGACATCATATTTTGTCATGGCGTTCAGGAAGTCCTGAAGCAGTGTTCCTGAGGGCAGGTGCGAAGGGGACAGGTTCACAGCCATCCGGCCGAAATGCAGTCCGGCTTTCTTCCACTTGCCAGCGGCTGCGATGGCCTTGTCCAGGACAATCTGGCCGAGCGGCACGGCCAGGCTGGTCTTTTCCATCACATCGAGGAAGGCACCGGGGGCAAGAACACCACGGGTCGGGTGCTGCCAGCGTACAAGGGCCTCCACGCCGGTGACTTGCTGGGTGCGGTTGTCCACCTGAGGCTGGAAGACAAGGAAGAATTCATCCCGGCGCAAGGCATGGCGGAGTTCCTGCTCCAGACGGGCTTCTTCGTCGCTGTCGATTTTCATGTCGCTGGTGAAGTAGCTCCAGCGGTCCTTGCCTTCGTCTTTCGAGCGGTAAAGTGCGAGGTCCGCATGCACCAGCAGGGAGGAGAAGTCTTCGCCGTCATCCGGGCAGCGGGCAACGCCCATGGACACGGAGGGCCAGATCTGATTGCCCTCATATTCCATCGGCCCCCGCATCACCAGGTTGAGCCGTTCGCAGAGTTCCTCCGGGTCGGAGTCCGGGCCAGAGGCAACGATCACGAATTCATCGCCGCCCCAGCGGTAGGCCGTGCCGAGGCCGAAACAGCCGGTCTGCAGCCGCTCACCGGTTTCCTCAAGGCAGGCGTCACCGGCTGAATGGCCGAGTGTGTCGTTGATGCGTTTGAAATTGTCGATGTCGATATGGATGATGAAGGCAGGCTTGTCCGGGTTTTCCGGCGCGAAGACAATCTTGGCGTCCCGCTGGCAGGCCGCCCGGTTTGGCAGCTCAGTCAGTGGGTCGAAATAAGCCAGGCGCTCGGCTTCTTCCCGTGCGAGCAGCGCCTCGTTCTCTCGCTGCATTCGTTCCGAAATATCGTTGCAGATTGCGACCAGGGATACCTTGCCTCGAGACTTGTGCCCCTGAAGCCGGACCTCCACGGGATAAAGCGAGCCGTCCTTGCGTTTGTGGATGGCTTCCAACTTGAGAGAGGTGACGCTGCCATCGACGACCTTCTGAATGACGCCGATCACGAAGGCGCGGTTGGTTTCCTGGGTAATTTCCCACAGGCTCAGCCCCAGCAGCTCTTCTTCCGCATAGCCAAGGTTCTCCCGGGCACATTGGTTGGCATGCACGCACACAAAGGTTTCGGGATCGATCACATAGATCTCGTTCAGCGATGCTTCGAGAATGCCGGCAAGCCATTGGCTGCGGTCCAGGGCGTTGTGCTGCTCGGTAATGTCGCGTGTTGTCCCGAATATGCGCAATGGCAACCCATCCTCTCCCGCTTCAATGTTGCAGCGGACATGGAGATGGCGGACATCGCCGTTCTCGCGCACGAGCTGATGAACGATCTCGAAAGGCGTGCAGGTCTTGGTATGTTCTTCGAACAGTTTCAGGATCTTCTGCAGCTCGTCTGCAGGGACCATGCTGTAATAGCTCTCGACAGCGTTGGTTGAATTGACCGAGTGAGGGATGCCGGTAATGGTGTAGATCTGCTCGGACCAGGTGACTTCCCCTGTACGCAGGTTCCGTTCCCAGCTTCCGACTGCGGCAATCCTCTGGGCTTCCTCGAGCCGGTCTTTCTGTTGCTCAAGCGCCTTGGTGTTTTCCTGGACGGCTTTTTCCAGCTTCGCGCGCGTGCGGTAGACGGCACGTTGAAGTCCGCTGGACAGACGGTTGAACAGCACCCAGGTGATGACTGCAAGAAGACAGAAAAGCAGGGTCGCAAAGGCCAGGCTCTTCAGCAGCGTCAGTGCGTCCTCTGTGATGTCATGGGTAATGAGCAGGGTGGAATGCTTGCTCTTGTCCGCATAGGGAAGGTCGACCTGGTCGACGACCAGGAGCCTGTCCTGCGTCCAGATCATCCGGTCCAGCAGCCCGTCGTTGGTGTTGCGTCCACCAAGAAACATGGTGATGTCGGCAGGCAAAAGGGTCTTGCCGACTGGCCGGTAGGCCGCGTTTTCTGTTCTCTGCCAAAGCCGGAGAGAGGTTGTTGGCACACCAGGCCTGGAGATCATCTGCGCAGCTGGCTGGTACTCGATGATCCCAACACTCAGTGCTGTATGCACAAACATCAGCGAATGCCGCATTTCGACGCCAAGGCGGATATAGCCGATCACGCCGCGGGAATCCGAGACCGGTGCCACTGCAGCAAACGTGGGGCTGCCGTCCTTTCCAGGTACCAATCCGCTGGCGATCTCTCCGGTGCGGGCCGCTTGTTCGAGCAAGACCCAAACAGTCGGCTTCTCGCTGCTCGGGAGGCTGCCTTGGGTTTCAATCAGTTGGCGGTCGGCATCAAAAAGGTTGAGCTCCGAGATCTGCTGGTTCCCGGGTATGATCGGGATCATCTTGTCGAGAATGGCACGCAGCTGGTCCGGATTTCTTGATTGGACTACTGTCTCCAGAATTGACATGTCCTTGAGAACCTGAAGAGTTTTCTCAAGGCCAGCGATGGTCTGGGTCTTCTGAAAATTCAACAGCCGCTGGGTGATTGCCGTCTTGCGCTCCAGTGCCCGGTCGACGTGGCGAAGCTCGTTGACCGTGTTGAAGATAGCGAGCGAAAGGAACAGCGCTATGAAGAAACAGATGAGCGTAATCTTCAACGGCCGCGCAAGCTGACGGCCATTTTTACTCCAAAGCAGAAGGATCTTCTCCATGTGGGCGGAGATTCCGCGGGTTTCCTCCATTGTGAGGTCTACCGGACTTTCTGATTCTGCATTGGCCGACACCCTAAGCTTCTCCGTAATCCTGTGGGAGTGTCCGTGCTGGACATCTCAGAAATGGAGTATCAACTGCTCTAATCTGGCCAGATTCTAAGCGGTACAAGGCCATTAAATCTTCGACCGGCGATAAAGGATAGACCGCAGGCGTTAATTTGAGTTGAATCTCCAGATCTGATCATCTGAACTTATTATGATCTATTAATCTTCGCGGCTGAAACGGTTTCAAATTGTTCTGTTGTTTTCTTTCAAGACGATTTTGCTCATCCTCTGAGCAGAAAATTTCCGGAGCTTTCGGGCGGGAGCCTGCGGACATTGAACGCTTCTGCCGTGTGAGGGGTGACAGCCTATCCGAGAAGAAAGGGAAGCATCTTCGACAGCAACCCTTGAGGGTTTTCCTCGGCGATGAAATGCCCGCCGTCTATTCCCGCCCCGCTAGCGTCTTTCGCCCAGCGCGACCAGACGTCCAGAGGCGTTTCGCTGGCCTGTGCAATGCCAGTCTCCCCCCAGAGAGCGAGCGTGGGACACCGGATCTTATTTCCGGCTTCGACATCAGCCGCATCATGTTCGACATCGCAGGTCGCTCCGGCTCTGTAGTCTTCACAGGTTGCGGCAATCCGCTCTTCTTGTGCGAAGAAGGCATGATAGTGGGCAAGCGCTTCCTTTGAGAAGCAATTCAGCGACTTGGCTGCGGTCCAGCTTGCCAATGTGTGGTCGAGGAAGTTCGCAGCCGAGGCGGCAATCAGTTTTTCCGGGAAGGGGGCAGGCTGGGCCAGAAAGGCCCAGTGATAGACCTTCAAGGCAAAGGCCCGGTCCATTCTGGCCCAATAGGTGTGGGTTGGCAGAATGTCGAGTACGGCGAGCCGTTCCACCTGTTCGGGATGATCATACGCCAAGCGGTAGGAAACCCTTGCGCCGCGGTCATGACCGGCAAGGCAGAAGCGGGAATAGCCAAGCTCCGACATCAGCGTGGCCATCGTCTGTGCCATGGCCCGTTTGGAATAGGCGGCATGGTCTGCCGACAACGGCGGGATGCCGCTTTGTCCATAGCCCGGAAGATCGGGAATGATCAGGGTGAAGTGCCGGGCAAGCTCCGGTGCCACCTTGTGCCACATGGCTCCGGTTTGCGGATAGCCGTGAAGCAGCAGCAGGGGCGGTCCTTCTCCTCCGAGGCGCAGATGGATGTCCGTGCCGCCGCAGGCAATTTGGCGGGTGTCGAACCCTGGAAAGAGTTCCGGCAACTCATGGCCGGGAAGGGGCTTGGTCACTGTGCATCTCCCGAAGCGCGGTCCGGGTAAGGTGGCACAGTCTATTCCAAAGGCGCAATTCGACCAGAGTATCGCTCCGGCAGCCGGATGTGGGCTGCCGGAGCGATGTCATTTACTCAGGCGTCGCGGGCAAGGGCGCGCCAGGCAATGTCCGACCGGCAGAAGCCTTCCGGCCAGTCGATCTTGGCAATGGCCGCATAGGCCCGGTCGCGGGCTTCGCGAACGGTCTTTCCACGGGCGGTGACGTTGAGAACGCGGCCGCCATTTGCGAGGATCTTGCCATCGCTGGCCTTGGTGCCTGCGTGGAAGATCTGAACGCCATCTTCAGTTCCGGCAGTTTCAAGGCCACGGATTTCCGTGCCTTTCTGATAGGAGCCCGGATAGCCCTCGGCGGCCATGACAACGGTCAGCGCGACCTCGTCGTGCCAGCGGGCACTGATCTTGTCGAGGGTCCCGTCGGTGGAAGCCATCAGGAGGGGTAGAAGATCATCCTTGAGGCGCATCATCAGCACCTGGCATTCCGGATCACCGAAACGGGTGTTGAATTCGATCAGCTTGGGGCCGGCTTCCGAGATCATCAGGCCCGCAAAAAGCACGCCCTTGAAGGGGATTCCGCGCCTTGCCATTTCGGCGACCGCCGGTTCGATGATTTCCTTCATCGTGCGTTCGGTGATCTCGTCGGTCATGACAGGCGCCGGAGAATAGGCGCCCATTCCGCCGGTGTTGGGGCCTTCATCGCCATCAAAGGCACGCTTGTGGTCCTGAGCAGTGGCAAGCGGCAGGCAGTGGGTGCCATCGACCAGCACGAAGAAGCTGGCTTCTTCGCCGGTCAGGAATTCTTCGACCACAACTTCAGCGCCGGCTGAGCCGAACTGGCCGTTGAAACAGTCTTCGACAGCGTCGAGCGCTTCCTTCTCGGTCATGGCCACGACCACGCCTTTGCCCGCAGCAAGGCCGTCAGCCTTGATGACGATCGGAGCGCCCTGTGCCTTCACATAGGCAAGGGCTGCGTCGCGCTCGGTGAAACGGCCATAGGCAGCGGTCGGAATGTTGGCATCGTCGCAGACGCCCTTGGTAAAGGCCTTTGAGCCTTCTAACTGCGCTGCGGCCTTGCTGGGGCCGAAAGCCTTGATGCCGGCTGCGCTCAGATCATCGACGATACCATCGACGAGCGGCACTTCAGGTCCGACGATCACATAGTCGATTGCCTTTTCTTTGCAGAAGGCAATCACGGCTGCATGGTCGGAAACGTCCAGATCGGCAAGCGTCGCGACATCCGCAATGCCCGCATTGCCGGGGGCAGCATAGATGGCGGTGACGAGGGAGGAGTTGGCGAGCGCCCAGCCAAGAGCATGTTCGCGGCCTCCGGAGCCGATCAGGAGGATATTCATGAAGCGCAGTCTCTCTAGTAATGGCAGGTGCTGCCGGGGACCGGATGCCTCCCGGATTGGCAGGAGGCTGTTTGAGCGGCGGTCTAGCATGACAGGGGGCAAGGAACAATGCGGGCGAGGGGCCGATGCGCGCCAATCTTGACCTGATCCTCGGCGGCCCGGCTCATGGCCGTATCCTGCGCAGTCTTGCCGAGGAGGCGCTCGCGGCAGAGGCGGCCGTCTGGGCGAAGGAAGAAGCGGATGCCTTTAACCGGCTTCTGGTCGATGCGGGGGCTGGACGCATCTATCTTTTGAACCTGTCTGGTGAGCCTGCAGGCTTTGTCATCGTCCTGTTCAGACACTCGGTCCGGCCGGCTGGCCGGATCGCGGTCATCAGCGATTTCTATTTGCGGCAGAGGCTCTACAGCCGGCCGGTTGCCCGGAAGGCTCTCAGGGAAATCCTGATCGATCTGGATTCCTTCGGCATATCGGGTGTCGATGCGCAGGCGCATCCGGACAGTGAGCTGGCGCACCTGCTTGAACAGGAGTGTTTCAAGGTGGAGCGCGTGCGGCTCTACCACTGTTGCTTGCAGGATTTCGATCCGATGCCGTAGCGGCGGGCAAAATTGGCTGAAATCCAAGCAGTTTACCGCCTTGTCAAAACCATCAAGGCTGCTAGAGAGAGGCATGCTCTCATCGAATGTCTTTCTGCTGGTCGTTCAGGCGACACTTTACTTCACCGTCATGATGTCGCTGCTGCGCGCCCGCAAGGCGATTGGCATCGGTGTTTTCATGTGCGCGCTCGGCGTCATGCACTTTCTCGAGACCTATCTCGCGAGCGTCTTCTACATTCAACTTCCCTTCGGCATCATCTCTCCCGGTTCGACGGTGATGTTTTCCGGCAAGCTGTTGATGATCCTGCTGCTTTATATCCGTGAAGATGCTGCCGTCGTGCGTCAACCGATCTATGGCCTGTTGATCGGGAACTTCCTGATCGTCGGTCTGGTTATGATCCTGCGCAACCACGACACGGTGTCGGTTGTCCCCGGACATGTCCCTGACATCGGGTTCGTTGATGAGATGGGGTGGCTGATGGTCTGGGGCACCATTTTGCTGTTCCTGGATTCCGTTGGCATCATCGTTCTTTATGAGCGGATCGGGCAGCTTTTCGGCCGGCATCTGGGCTGGCGTTTCCTGTTCTGCGGCGCGGTCATGCTGACCTTCGACCAGGCAGGCTTCTATCTCGCGTTGCGGGTGATTTCCGGCGCGCCGTTCGAGGTCTTTGTGGGCGGCTGGGGCGCGAAGATGTTCGCGACTGTGATCTACACGGGCTTCTTCATTGCCTATCTCAAATTCTTCGATGACGAGAAGGGCTGGCGCACCAACAGATCTTTCCGGGACGTGTTTCAGGTGCTCACTTTCCGTGAGCGCTATCAGGACCTTTTGGAGACCACGAGCCTGGATCATCTGACCGGGGCCTTCCACCGGCGGCGGTACGATGCATTCGGGCCGGATATCCTCAAGGGATGCCTTGAGGCGGGTGAGCCTCTGTCCATGCTGATTTTCGATATCGATCACTTCAAGGGCATCAATGACCGGCTCGGCCACCAGACTGGCGATGAGGTTCTTAAGGCTGTCGGCAAGCTCCTGAAGGAGAACGTCCGTCAGGATGACAGTCTCTACAGGGTTGGCGGCGAAGAATTCGTGATGCTTGCCTGTTCGCTGACACCTGCTGCCGCCATGAGGCTGGCTGAACGTATCCGCAGGCAGATCGAGATCTTCAGCGAGGAGACGCTGCCGGAACGGGTCACGGTGAGCATCGGTGTTGCGACCGCTCCGGATGACGCGCGGCAGCTGGACGAGCTCTTCAGCATTGCCGATCAGCGCCTGTATCAGGCCAAGCGGCAGGGGCGGAACCAGGTCTCCGGCCCCCTCCCGGCATCCGAGCCCAACAGCTCAAACTAAGTTTTAGAAAACACTCGCCAAGCATCGCGCCGGCGCGTTAAACCGTGATCATGATTTTCGGAACAAAAGACACGGGCCCTGTGGCTGATGCCGTCAAGCGTCACTGGGTCGACACGCGGCTTCCCGCCTGGGCGCGCCCCTATGCGCGGCTGGCCCGCTGGGAGCGTCCCATTGGCTGGTGGCTGCTGTTGTGGCCGTGCTGGTGGTCTGCAGCTCTGGCTGCGATCAAGGCCGGGCATCTTGGGCCGAACCTTTGGCATCTGGCCCTGTTCCTGATTGGCGCTGTTGCCATGCGCGGGGCTGGCTGCACCTACAATGATCTGGTGGATGAGGAAATTGACGCCCAGGTCGATCGGACCCGGTCCCGTCCCATTCCCGCTGGTCAAGTGTCCAGAACGCAAGCCAAGATCTTCCTGGTTCTTCAGGCGGTGATTGGTCTGGTGGTTCTGTTGCAGTTCAACACCTATACGATCCTGCTCGGGATCGCGTCACTGGCTCCGGTTGCCGTCTATCCGTTCATGAAGCGGGTGACCAACTGGCCGCAATTCTTCCTTGGGCTGGCTTTCTCCTGGGGTGCGCTGATGGGGTGGGCGGCCGTCTTCGGCCATCTCGGCTGGGCACCGGTCGCGCTATACATCGGTGGGATCTGCTGGACGATCGGCTATGACACGATCTATGCCCATCAGGACAAGGAAGACGATGCACTCGTGGGAGTGAAGTCGACGGCACGGCTGTTCGGTGTCTTCACCAAGCCTGCCATGCTGCTGCTCTACACGGCAGCAACAATCCTGTTTGCCCTTGCCGCAACCCTGGCGGATGCGGGGCCTGCGGCGTTTGCCGGCATTGCCATCGGTGCCCTTCACCTGTTGTGGCAGGCGATCATTCTCGACATCGATGATCCGGATCAGTGTCTGAAGCTGTTCAGATCCAACACGACCTACGGCTGGATCCTCTTCATTGGTCTCGTTCTGGATTCCCTGATCGGGAATTTCTGAGATATTCCATCGTCCGGTCCGGTTCAGGATCGGGCGATGATTTCGCGCTCATCCCGGTGAACGGTAAGAGATGCTTCCTTGGCACCGCGCTGGCGGCGGACCAGGAAGCGCGGGCGGCGGCCCGTGAGCAGCGCCAGCTTGCGGCGCGGCGCAGGCTGACCTGCTGGATTGGCGCTATAGGCCTCGATTGGCTTGACCCGGCCGCCCAGATCACAGACCAGCATCGGCAGTTCGAGAGCGGAGGCCCATGCCGGCCAGGCCGCTGCAAGCTGTTCTGCCCGTTCTGTGTCTGCCAGAAGCACCGAAAGCTGCGGATCAGTATGCTTCAGGATCAGCTTTGCCCGGATCGCGCCGGGAGTGGAGCCCGGGGTGATCTGCACCATCACACCGCAGAAGGACTGAACCGGAAGAACCACAGTGGCGTTTTCAGCACCTGCCTGGTGGCGGGTGATCGAAACACTGGTGCGGTCCAGATGAACGTCCACCGGCTCGCCAGTAAAGGCGCCGCTGAATGCATCCGGCATCCTGCTTTGGAAAGTGTTGGGCAGTAATGAAGGATCAAGAAGTGGTTGAACTTCCGTTCCGTGCTCAAAAGCCCTGTCTTGTAATGCTTGACGTCCCAATTTGCCTCTCCGTCGGACCTTGGTTGTTTTTTTAGGTCTCGCGAATGAGCTCACACTAGCGCTGGGCAGTGGCGATCCACTTAACGGATACGGTTAAAAAAGTTTGATTTTAAAGAGGGTTACTTAAATCTAACTCGAGCGGTAACGTTTACGAAACCAAGAGGGCTGGGGGTGGCGGTCCGCCTGCGCTTGCTCCCCCTTGGCCATCGTCCTAAACAGGGTTTCCCATCAGGAGAGACACGCACCATGGCAGACATCATCGACCAGAGTGAACTGGAGCGCCGCGCAGGCCAGCTCGTGGACGCCGCCCGGAAGGCGGGCGCCGATGCCTGCGATGCGGTTGCGGTAACCGGCGTGTCCCTGGCGGTTGATGTGCGCGATGGCAAGGTTGAGGAAACCGACAGGGCCGAAGGCGACGATGTCACCTTGCGGGTGTTCGTCGGCAACCGGACCGCATCCGTCTCCGCCAACCGGATTGATGATCCGGCGGCCCTTGCCGAACGTGCGGTCGCCATGGCCCGGGTCACACCCGAAGACCCCTTTGCCGGGCTTGCGGATCAGGACCTGCTGCTCAATCGGTTTCCCGAACTGGAATTGCTGGATCCTTCGGAGATGGATGCGGCCCGTCTGGCAGACCGTGCCCGTGAGGCGGAAGCTGCGGGTCTTTCTGTCTCTGGTGTTTCCAAGTCTGGTGGTGCGTCCGCGTCCTGGAGACTGGCAGGTGTCGTTCTTGTTACCAGCCATGGCTTTTCCGGTTCCTATCTCAGCTCGCGCCACGGGATCTCCATGACCGCAGTTGCCGGTGAAGGCACGGGCATGGAGCGGGACTACGACTTCGATTCCCAGACCTTTTTCGAGGACATGGAAGATCCGGCCCTGATCGGCCGCAGGGCCGGCGAGCGGGCCGTGCGCCGCCTCAATCCGAAGAAGATTTCCACCCGAACGGCCAATGTCCTTTATGAATCTCGTGCTGCCCGCAGCCTTCTCAGTCATTTTGCCGGTGCGGTGAATGGAGCGTCGATTGCCCGCAAGACCAGCTTCCTGAAGGACCGCATGGGCCAGCAAGTCTTCGGAGCCGGGATCCGGATCGTTGATGATCCGTTCAAGCCGCGCGGCGGGGCGACCCGTCCCTTCGATGGCGAAGGCACGGGCGCGGAAGTGCTGAACATGGTCGAAGACGGTATCCTGAAACACTGGTTCCTGGATGGAGCAACGGCGCGTGAACTCGGCTTGCGGCCCAATGGCCGCGCCCATCGCGGCGGAGCAGGTACCTCGCCGGGCTCGACCAACTTGACCTTCATGCCGGGCGAAACGTCGCCCGAGGACATGATGAGGGACATGGGCAGCGGGCTTCTGGTCAGCGACCTGATCGGGCATGGGGTCAATGGCGTGACCGGCGACTATTCCCGGGGTGCTGCCGGTTTCTGGTTCGAAAATGGCGAGATCGTCCAGGCGGTCAGCGAGATCACGATTGCCGGCAATCTGACTGATATGTTTGCCCGGATGGTCCCGGCCAGCGATCTGGATGCGCGCTATTCGACGGCAACCCCGTCGATCATGATCGAGGGGCTTGCCATTGCCGGAGACTAGTGGACCCCTGAACCAGC
Source organism: Roseibium suaedae (assembly GCF_900142725.1). GTDB lineage: Bacteria > Pseudomonadota > Alphaproteobacteria > Rhizobiales > Stappiaceae > Roseibium > Roseibium suaedae. The sequence continues at coordinate 695,512 of NZ_FRBW01000001.1, forward strand.
GCGATCTTGTCCTGCTTGAAGCGGCGGCCCGCAGTGCCGGGGAGGTCGCAATGGGTTTCTTCGGCCAGGATCCCAGGCGCTGGTTCAAGGACAATAATTCACCGGTGTCGGAAGCCGACATGGCCGTTGATGCGCATCTCGTCGAGGTGCTGCGCAGCGCCCGGCCGGACTATGGCTGGCTGTCGGAAGAGACTGTGGACAGTCCCGAGCGCCTGTCCCGCGAACGGACCTTCATCGTCGATCCGATTGATGGCACGCGGGCGTTTCTGCTCGGGGGGGATGAATGGACAGTCTCCCTCGCAATCGCCGAAGCGGGGCGGCCCGTTGCCGCAGCTCTTCTGTGTCCTGTGCGCGGCGAGATGTTTCTGGCGACCCTGGGGCAGGGCGCGACGCTCAACGGAAAGCGGATGAGCGTCTCCAGCCATGAAAAGCTGGCAGGTTCCCGCCTGTCCGGCCCGCATTCGGTCACGGCCAATGCGGGGGTGCGGGCCATGGGCTTTCAGGCCGAACCGGGCATCCGGTCGCTGGCCTACCGCATTGCCATGGTGGCTGCAAACAGGCTGGAAGTTGCGGCTGCGCGGGCCTATGCCAATGACTGGGATCTTGCAGCGGCGGATCTTTTGGTGCAGGAAGCAGGCGGCAGATTAACCGACCTTGATGGGCAGACCGTCTCCTACAACCGGTCTTCCACCCGCCATCCGGCCCTGATTGCGGCACCTGGACAGCTGATTTCAGCCGTCTGCGGAGCGCTGAAGGGCGTGGTCAGTTGACCCCATCGAACAATTGAATGGCAACGAGCAGGATCAGCGATATGAGCGAAGCCGAAACTCCGAAGCAGCTTCTCCACCTTGTCTTTGGCGGTGAACTGGACAACCCGGAAGGCCTGACTTTCCGTGACCTGGCAGCGCTAGACATCGTCGGCATCTACCCGAACTATGCCGAAGCCTACAAGGCCTGGAAGGCGAAGGCTCAGGCGACGGTCGACAACGCTCACATGCGCTATTTCATCGTGCACATGCATCGTCTTCTTGACCCGGAGACGGCTGCTTGAAGGCAGCCCGCGATACGGACTAATCCATGATCAAGCGTTTTGGCCGTCACCCTGTCATCTTGAAGGGTGTTGGCTCACTTCTGGCAAGCTATTTGAAACTCGTTCGGCGGACCAACCGGTTCGTGATCGAGCCTGCCGGTTTCTATGATCAAATTCTGCCCGATCTTCCGGTCATTGTTGCCATGTGGCACGGGCAACACTTTATGACGCCCTTCGGCCTTCCGGACGGGTGGAGCGCCAAGGTCATGATCTCGCGCTCTGCGGATGGTGAAGTGAACGCGATCGCTGCAAGCAAGCTTGGGCTCGGTCTTATCCGGGCATCCGGCAGCCAGAAGGCACATCAAATCAACAAGCGCGGCGGCATGCGCGGCTTCATCGAGGCGCTGCGTGCGCTGAAGGAGGGCCACATCATGGCGCTGACGGCGGATGTTCCCAAGGGGCCTGCGCGCGTGGCCGGGCAGGGGATTGTCCAGCTTGCCAAGCACTCAGGCCGTCCAATTCTGCCGGTTGCGGTGGCCACCAGCCGCAGCATCGAACTGAACACCTGGGACAAGGCCAGCATCAACCTGCCGTTCGGCAAGGGAGGCATTGCTTTCGGCGAACTGATCCATGTCACGGCGGACGCGGATGACGAGGCGCTGGAAAAGGCCCGTCTTGCTGTTGAGGCAGGTCTCAATGCAACGACCCGCAGAGCCTATCAACTGGTCGGCCGAGATGATGGCTGAAGCGCGCCCGCTCGCGCTCTCGGCCTATCTGACCTTGGCCAGGCTCGCGGTGCCTGCCTATCACCTCGTTCATTTTCTGCGCCGCCGTTCTGGCAAGGATGATCCCTTGCGCGGCGGCGAAAGGTTCGGCATTGCCGGGTCAGCCCGCCCGCAAGGCCCGCTCGTCTGGATCCATGCTGCCAGCGTCGGTGAAACCAATTCGGTTCTGCCCTTGATCAACGAGCTTGTTGCCCTCGGCGCAAATGTGCTTTTGACAACGGTAACGCGCACCTCCGCAGAACTTGCCGGCCAGAGGCTGCCGGAAGGGGCAAGGCATCAGTTCATCCCCTATGACAGCCCGGTCTTTCTGCGCAGGTTCCTGGATCACTGGTCGCCGGATCTGGCCTTGACCGTTGAATCCGAAGTCTGGCCCGCAGCCTTTGATGCCGTAAAGCAACGCGGCATTCCCTTTGTGCTGATCAATGGCCGGTTGTCTGCGAAATCTGCCCGCAACTGGTCGTTCATTCCTGCTGCCGGAGCCTATGTCTTTGGCTGTCTTGATCTTTGTCTGGCGCAAAGCGAAGCGGATGGCGAGCGGCTCAAGGCTCTTGGCTGCCGCAGGGTGGACGTGCCCGGCAACCTGAAATTCGATGCGGAGCCGCCGGCAGCCCCTGCCGAGGACCAGGCCGAGATCAACCGTCAGATCGGCGAGCGGCCGCGCTGGCTTGCGGCGCTGACCCATCCGGGCGAGGACGAGGCGGTGCTCGCGGCTCATCTGAAGCTGCTGGAAGAGCGTCCGGATCTGCTGCTTCTGCTTGCCCCGCGCCATCCGGCTCGTGCCGATGAGGTCGCGGAGATGGTGAAGGCAAGAGGACTGCACCTTGCCCGGCGGAGCCTTGGAGAGCCGATTGATCCGCAAACCCAGGTCTATCTCGGGGACACGCTCGGAGAGATGGGGCTCCTCTACGGCGTAAGCGGTGTTGCCTTCCTGGGCGGCTCCTTTGCGGATGTGGGTGGACACAACCCGGTCGAGGCTGCTGCTCTGGACACGGTGATTGTCAGCGGCCCGAAAGTTCCGAATGCCCGGCCCGTCTACAGGTCGCTCTGGGAGGCTGGCGCTTCGCTTCGGCTTGAGGAGCCGGAGGAACTGGCTGGCGCAATCTCCCAGTTGCTCGATGACCGTGCCCGCCGCCAGTCCATGCGGGTGGCTGCAAAAGAAATCATTGATGGTGGTCGTGGTGCTTTGCAACGAACGCTTGACGCGCTGGGTCCCTTTCTGGACAGGATAGGGCTTGGCGGCGGAGGGCGGCGTGTGTGACGAAGGCTCCTGATTTCTGGTTCAGTGCGGGCAGGTCCTGGCAATCGGTCCTGCTGGCGCCGGTCGGCTGGATCTACGGACGTGTGTCTGCAAAGCGGATGAAGGGCAAAGCCCTCGGCCGGGCAGGTATTCCTGTCCTGTGTATTGGCAACTATGTGCTGGGTGGGGCAGGCAAGACGCCGTTCTCACTCCGGCTTTATGACCGGCTGACCGATGAGGGCTTCAGGCCAGGTTTCCTGCTGCGGGGCTATGGTGGACGGGAAACCGGTCCGCTTGTCGTGGATCTGGAGCGTCACGACGCAGAAGCGGTCGGCGACGAGGCTCTGCTTCTTGCCGAAGCCGGTCCGGTTGTCGTTTCGGCCGACCGTGTGGCAGGTGCAGCCTTGGCGCAGGCGCAGGACATTGACGTCCTGATCATGGACGATGGGTTCCAGAACCCGGCGCTGGCAAAAGATCTTGCGATTGTTCTGGTCGATGCGGCGACGGGTGTCGGCAATGGCCAGTGTTTCCCGGCAGGTCCCTTGCGGGCACCGATGAAGGACCAGGTGGTCCGCACCGATGTGCTTGCGGTCATCGGGGAGGGGGCGGGTGCTGATGAGACCGTTCACATGGCAGCGCGGCGCGGGCTTCCGATCCTGCATGGGCGTTTGCAGCCAAGTGTTCCGGACAGCCTGAGAAATGGTCCGCTTCTGGCTTTCGCGGGGATTGGCCGTCCCGGCAAGTTCTTCGACAGCTTGAAGGATGAGGGGCTGGACGTCGCTGAGACACGGTCCTTTCCGGACCATCATCCCTTCACGCAATCCGAAGCCCAGTCGCTGCTGAAAACCGCCGAGGACAAGGGCCTGCAGCTCGTGACGACGGCCAAGGACATGGCACGGCTTCGCAGCAACGAGCACCAGATTTTCCGCTGGCTGACATCGCGCACGGAGGTGCTGCCGGTCGAAATGAGGATCAGTGATGAAGACCGGCTGGTGACCCTGATCCGGGAACGGATCCGGCAGCGCACCTTCAAGCCGGTCTGAGCGTCTGGCGGAGGGCTACCAATAGGCCCTTCAATCAATCAGGCCTTGCCGTCTTCCTTGAAGCGCTTCAAGGCCGCAAAGGCATCCACATAGGCTTCCTGACGGGACACGGACCAGTATTTCAGCTCTTCAAGGGGAATGGTGGTGCCGGTGACCGCGCAGCGCACGAAGGTGCCCGGAGCTTCGATCTGATAGTCCCCGTCCAGATAGCGGATGCGGGCTTCAGTCGGAACGCGGGGATTTTCGTAGCGGTTCATCATTGGTCTTTTGGTCCGGTGGAATGAGCTGCCTCGCCAGCGGCGGGCAATGAGTGACGCAATCCTACGCATGGCGGCAGGTTCCGGCAAGCCAGACCCGGTTTCTTCCGGGGCTGGGGAGGTTTTCCTCTCTTTGCGCCTGAGCGGTCATCTGTCAATCGTCAGGTCCGGTGAAACTGCCGAAAAGCCTGCATATCCGCGCGCAAATGGCTGGAACCGTTGCGCGGCAAGGGTGGAGAACCCGGTTTACAGGGTGCAATCGCCACAGCATTGCTTATGTTAGGCATCTTCAAACTGCCAGTTTCTGAACGGGACATCCCATGACCGACCACACCACAGACCTCATTGAATCTTCGGGCCTTGGCCTGGAGGCTGCCCGCCGGATCACGGCCGAGGCCTTGCAAGGGGCGGATGATGGCGAGTTGTTTGTGGAATACCGCCAGAGCGAAGGTCTTGTCTTCGACAATGGCCGTCTGAAAGGCGCAAATTACGACACCGCACAGGGGTTCGGTCTGAGGGCCGTGGCGGGCGAGGCGGCAGGCTATGCCCATTCCGGAGAAATCTCGGAAGGGGCGCTGAAGCGGGCTGCCGACGCTGTAGCATCGGTGAAGAGCGGTCATGCCGGCAGCTATGCTGCGGCCCCCTCCCGAACAAATGTCAAACTCTATACGGACGAAAATCCTCTTGGCGCGCCGAGCTTTGAAGACAAGGTCAAGCTTCTGCAGGAGATCGATGCCTATGCGCGCGATCTGGACCCGCGGGTGCGGCAGGTGACAGCTTCCCTGGCCGGGTCCTGGCAGGTGGTGGAGATTCTTAGGGCCGATGGCCATCTGGTCCGCGATGTCCGGCCGATGGTGCGTCTCGGCATCAGCGTGATTGCCGGAACAGATGCCCGGCAGGAATCCGGGTCTTTTGGCTGCGGCGGCCGGGAAGGGTTCCAGCGCTTTATCACGCCGGACTGCTGGCAGGGCGGAGTTCAGGAAGCCCTGCGCCAGGCCTTGGTCAATCTGGATGCGGTTCCTGCACCTGCGGGCACCTTCGATGTGGTCATGGGGCCGGGCTGGCCAGGCATCCTGCTGCACGAAGCCGTCGGTCATGGCCTTGAGGGCGATTTCAACCGCAAGAAAACCTCGGCCTTCTCAGGGCTCATGGGCCAGCGCGTCGCAGCTCCCGGTGTCACGATTGTCGACGACGGAACAATCCCTGACCGTCGCGGGTCGATCACCGTCGATGATGAGGGCACGCCTGCCTGCCGGACAGTGCTGATCGAGGACGGCATTCTGAAAGGGTATATGCAGGACCGGCAGAACGCCCGTCTTATGGGGATGGAGCCCACCGGCAATGGCCGCCGCCAGTCCTACGCCCATATCCCGATGCCGCGCATGACCAACACGATCATGCTTGGCGGCGACAAGGAGCCGGGAGAAATCCTGGCCTCGGTCAAGGATGGCATCTTCGCCGTGAATTTTGGCGGTGGCCAGGTAGATATCACTTCCGGAAAGTTCGTTTTCTCCTGCACCGAGGCTTACCGCATTCGCGACGGCAAGGTGGGGGAACCGGTCAAGGGCGCGATGCTCATTGGCAACGGGCCGGATGCGCTGACCCGTGTTGCCATGATCGGCAATGACATGCAGCTCGATCCAGGCATGGGCACCTGCGGCAAGCAGGGGCAGGGCGTGCCTGTCGGCGTCGGTCAGCCTTCCATGCGCATCAATGCCCTGACGGTTGGTGGAACGGCAGTATGACCGGCTACACTTTCGCGGTCTTCGACATGGACGAAGTGCTCTATGATTTCGAGCACCCCGTCCGGCTGCAGCTGCTGGAAGAGTTGACCGGGAAACCTCAGGCCGAGATTCACGAGGCGGTCTGGGGCGGGCCCCATGAAAACCTTGCCGAGGCAGGGCAGCCGGATACGGCTGACGGCTATCTGGCCCAGTTCGCGGACCTGCTCGGCTATCCGATCGACTTCGACACCTGGGCTGATATCCGCCGCCGGATGATGCGTCCGCGCAAGGATGTATTAGACATGGTCCGCCGCCTTTCAAAACAGACCGATGTGGCCCTTCTGACTAACAACGGCATGCTTTTGAAGAAGGCGCTCCCGGTCTGTGCTCCTGAAGTGATTGAGATTTTTGCTGAAAAGTCTCACGTTTCGGCCGACTTCAAGGCACGCAAGCCGGAGCCGGATGTCTTCCTGCGCATCTGTGCCCATTATGGCCATGAGCCCCGTCAAACCCTGTTCGTCGATGACCGGGACGAGAACATTATCGGTGCCGAGGCGGCGGGCCTGACCGCCCATCTCTACAGATCCCCTGCGGAACTTGCGGCCTTCTTGCGCAAGTGCGGGTTCAACCCGGGGTAAACCCGGATTGTTCTGACTGTCCGATGCGTGCTAGGGCCTCGCTGTCCTTTCCTGCAAACTTAAGGTTTTGCAGGGGAAATCCGGTTAATCTGCCGGATAGCATTCCAATTTGGACCGTCAGGAGAGCCCATGGCCGCCGCAGGCGCCCCCCCTTACATGACCGAAGCCATCTTGCTGATGGCGGCGACTGTCGTTGCCGTGCCCTTGAGCAAGCGTCTGGGGCTTGGATCCGTGATTGGCTATCTCGCCGCCGGGATCGCTGTTGGCCCTTCTGCGCTTGGCCTCTTCACCTCTGGTGAGCGGGTCCTGGGGTTTGCCGAAATCGGCGTTGTCCTGCTTCTGTTTGTGATCGGCCTGGAGCTGGATCCGAAAAAACTTTGGCGTATGCGCCGGGATATTTTCCTGCTTGGTGGGGCTCAGGTGCTCGTGACCGGCTTTGCCCTCTATCTCTTCGGCCTGGCCATCGGGATTGATCCTAACGTCTCTCTGGTCGGGGGCTTCGGCCTTGCCCTGTCTTCCACCGCCTTTGCCGTGCAGATCCTTCAGGAGCGCGGCCAGCTGACGACGCCCTATGGCCAGCGCGCCTTCGGCATCCTGCTGTTTCAGGATATCGCGATCGTGCCGCTTCTGGCGATGGTTGCGGTTCTCGCACCAGACGATGGCAGCGGTGTCAGCCACGATTTTCTCTATCAAGCAGGTCTGACGATCAGCGCAATCGGTACGGTGGTTGTGGCCGGGCGCTATCTGGCCTCGCCGCTGTTCTCGCTTCTGGCCGTCAGCCGGGCGCGGGAAATCATGCTGGCAGCCGCCCTGCTGGTGGCTCTGGGCAGCGCCGCGCTGATGCATCTTGTCGGTCTTTCCATGGCGCTTGGTGCCTTCCTGGCGGGGGTTCTGCTTGCTGAATCGAGTTTCCGCCACACGCTGGAAGCGGATATCGAGCCCTTCAGGTCCCTGCTGATGGGGCTGTTTTTCGTCGCCGTCGGCATGACCTTTGACCTTGGTGTCCTGGTGAGCAATCTGGGCGTCGTGATTGGCGGTGTCGTGCTGGTGATGAGTGTGAAGGGGCTGTTCCTGTGGGGGCTGGCGCGCCTGACCGGCTCCTCAAATCAGGATGCTCTGCGTATCGCCGTAACCCTGCCGCAAGGCGGGGAGTTTGCCTTCGTCCTGTTTACCGCGGCGGTCGGCAATGCAGTCTTGCCCTATGAAGTGTCGAATATCCTGAGCTCCATCGTCATGCTGACCATGGTGATGACGCCGATTGCTTGTCTGGCTCTGGACTGGATCGCCGAACGGCTGAAGGCACGGGGCGTTGAAAACCCGGCCATTGAGACCTTCGACGAAGCAACACCGACAGTTCTGGTTGTTGGATTTGGCCGCTTCGGCATGACAGTTGCCCAGATCCTGACCTCGGAAGGTCTGGAAGTGCGCGCGCTCGATAACCGGCCGGACCGCATCGCCTATGCCCGCAAGCTTGGCTACAAGGTCTATTATGGAGATGCGACCCGTCCGGATGTTCTGGCTGCCGCCGGGGCCGGAAAGGCGGCCCTGATTGCCCTGTGCATCGAGAATGACAAGGTCATGATGCAGTCCATCGATCTGATCCGCGAGGGTTTTCCGGGCGTGCTGCTGTTCTGCCGGGCCACGGACAGGGCGCATGCACTGGAGCTGACGCGCAAGGGCGTGGATTATCAGATCCGCGAGACTTTCGAGTCGAGCCTTGCCTTTGGCAGGGCGGCACTCGAACAGCTCGGCATCCCGCAGGACCGTATCAGCCAGATCGAGGAAGATGTCCGGCGCCGCGACAAAGAGCGGCTGGATATCCAAATGCAGGAAGGCCTCTATGCAGGTGTGGACCGGCTGCATGGGGTGACCCCGCGCAGCAATGCGCCGGACAATGCTTAAAAGACAAGGCTTAGAGGCAGTGTCTGGACCACACTGAAACTCCTAAGTCCAGAAACGAAAACAGCCCGGCAAGGATCTTGCCGGGCTGTTCTGATTCTCGAGCGACGGTCCTGATCAGGGCAGGGCGTCAAAGCCTGCCGAGAAGCCCTTCAGAGAGATCGGAATGCCGATTCCCTCTTCCGGTGTCTGGAAGATGATGAAAGTTGCCTGGGATCCGGACTTCATCTTGCTGATAAGCTGGTCTTCCAGAATGACCTCGGCGATGCAGCCGTTGGGCAGGCAGCGCACGAAACCGGCGCGGCCGATGTCCGCATTGTCCACACGAAGGCCAAGGCCGGACGGCAGCAGTACACCCAGCGGCGCCAGAACGCGCAGGATACGGGCCTGCTTGTCGGCCGTCTTCAGGATGATCACGGAAAGGCCGACGTTTTCCCGGTCTTCCGCCGTCACGTTCTGGATCAGGGCGCATTGCTCGCTGGCCGCTCCCGGAGGGGTATCGCAGCGCATCTGCCAGTCGCCATGGGTGGCTTTGACTTCACCCTGAGCCAGGGCGGGGAGAGGGCTGAGCGGAACCAGAGTGATTCCGGCAATAAGGGCTAGGGCTGTTCCCAACGATGACAAACGGCGCAGCAAGGGGTCCTCCTGTCACGTCCTGTTCCGGCTGCAGCCTTGCGGCGCGATAACCAGTCCACAGGCGCGAATCGGCTTCAAATCTCAGGGTTAACATTGCCGCATGCGCTGGCTTCTGACCAGCCCGGCCGTGGAAATGCATATGGGATCGTGGATTTTTCGACTGAAAACCCTCTGTCTTTGATCCTGATCAAGTTGATGAAGCAGGTCTCGTCGGGCGAAAAAATGGCAAGACCATTGCAGGCAGGCGTTTCTTGTGGTTTTTGTGCCCGTTAAGGGCCTTCGGAGTCGGATGCGGCAGATTGTCGCTTAGACCATGGGCTCCGTCGCGCACATGCCGCGATTGTGAGTATCATGGCGAAAAACCGGCCTGCCTTTGTGGCAGGGCGGAGGCATGCCCCGTGGGAAACACATTCCGGCGGGGCTTGAAATGGTTCTGGAGCGGCCACGCTCCAAGAATATGCATGCGTGCGCCGCCAAAGTGTGGCGGTTGAGGGAAGGGAGCGCGGACGTGAAGGGCATCTTCAAGCGTCTCATCAATCTGGTCGCGATGGCGGCCGTCATGGCCGGGGTATCCACCGCGGCTGTTGCCGAGGAAGCTGGGATCAAGCCATGGCAGCTTGGTTTCCAGAAGTCTGTCACTGATGTGATGGACGACATCACCTGGTTCAACCACTTCACTTTCTGGATTATTGCAGTCGTCACGGTTTTCGTGCTGGCACTGCTGATCCTCGTGGTGGTCAAGTTCAACGCAAAGGCCAATCCGGTTCCGTCGCGCACGTCCCACAACACGATGATCGAAGTTGTCTGGACCATCGCGCCGATCCTGATCCTGGTCGTGATTGCTGTTCCGTCCTTCCGTCTCCTGTTCAAGGAACTGGACATTCCGCAGTACGACATGACCGTGAAGGCCACCGGCTTCCAGTGGTATTGGGGTTACGAGTACACCGACGAGAACATGGGTGGCATCTCCTTTGATTCCTACATGGTTACCGACGCAGACCGTGAATCGGTCGCTGCAGAACGCGGTGTCACCCTGAATGAAGTGCCGCGCCTGCTTTCCGTGGACAATGACCTGGTCATCCCGGTCGACACCACTGTCCGCGTGCAGGTGACCGCAGCAGACGTGATCCACTCCTTCGCGATGCCGTCCTTCGGCGTGAAGGTGGATGCAGTTCCGGGCCGTCTGAACGAAACCTGGTTCCATGCACGTGAGCAGGGCGTCTACTACGGCCAGTGTTCGGAGCTTTGCGGCAAGAACCACGCTTTCATGCCGATCGCGATCCGTGTCGTCTCCAAGGAGCAGTTCGAGCAGTGGGCAGCCGCTGCAAAGGACGACCTTGATGGTGCGAACAAGCAGCTCTTGGCTTCCATCGCGGCCACCAAGAAGACCGCTGCGCGCAGCATCGAAGAAATCACCGTCGCCGCCAAGTAACGGCGCCGGTTCATCAGATTAAGGGCGCGCGCCGGGGCTTGATAAGGCCCGGGCGCTGCGCCAGTCGGACGTAACGAGGGAGCACAAAATGGCTGCGACCGATGCACATGCGGGACACGGTCATCCGACAGGATGGCGCCGCTGGGTCTACTCGACCAACCACAAAGACATTGGAATTCTGTACCTGTTCTTTGCGATTTTCGCAGGGATCGTCGGCGGCGCGCTCAGCGTGGGTATCCGTATGGAGCTCATGGAGCCGGGCCTGCAGTTTTTCTCCAATCCGACCATGTTCAACGTCTTCACGACGTCCCATGGTCTGATCATGATCTTCTTCATGGTCATGCCGGCCATGATCGGCGGTTATGCCAACTACTTCGTGCCGATCATGATCGGTGCGCCGGACATGGCATTCCCGCGCATGAACAACATCTCCTTCTGGCTGCTTCCGCCGGCTTTCATTCTGCTGATCCTCACGCTCTTCGTTGACGGTGAAGCAGGTGGCACCGGTGTTGCCGGTGGCTGGACCATCTACCCGCCGCTGTCCACGGTTGGTCAGCCTGGTCCTGCGATGGATCTGGCGATCCTGTCCCTGCACGTGGCTGGTGCCTCGTCGATCCTTGGCGCGATCAACTTCATCACGACCATCTTCAACATGCGTGCGCCGGGCATGACCCTGCACAAGATGCCGCTGTTCGCCTGGTCCGTGCTGATCACAGCGTTCCTGCTGCTGCTGTCCCTGCCGGTTCTGGCAGGCGCCATCACCATGCTGTTGACCGACCGTAACTTCGGCACAACCTTCTTCGACCCGGCAGGCGGCGGGGACCCGATCCTGTTCCAGCATCTGTTCTGGTTCTTTGGCCACCCGGAAGTGTATATCCTGATCCTCCCAGGCTTCGGGATCATCAGCCACATCATTTCCACCTTCTCCCGCAAGCCGATTTTCGGCTACCTGGGCATGGCCTACGCCATGGTCGCCATCGGCGTCGTCGGCTTCATCGTGTGGGCGCACCACATGTACACGGTCGGTATGTCTTCCGAGACCCAGGCTTACTTCGTTGCCGCCACCATGGTGATCGCGGTTCCGACGGGCGTGAAGATCTTCTCGTGGATTGCAACGATGTGGGGCGGTTCCCTCACGTTCCGCACTCCGATGGTCTGGGCAATCGGCTTCATCTTCCTGTTCACCGTTGGCGGTGTGACCGGGGTGCAGCTGGCAAACGCTGGTCTCGACCGTTCGCTGCATGACACCTACTACGTGGTTGCCCACTTCCACTACGTTCTGTCGCTCGGCGCCGTGTTCGCGATCTTCGCGGCCTGGTACTACTGGTTCCCGAAAATGTTCGGTTACATGTACAACGAGACGATCGGTAAGGCTCACTTCTGGATCACCTTCATCGGCGTGAACCTGGTGTTCTTCCCGCAGCACTTCCTGGGCCTGAACGGCATGCCGCGCCGCTATGCGGATTACCCGGATGCCTTTGCTGGCTGGAACTACGTCTCCTCCATCGGATCGTACATTTCCGCCTTCGCAGTTCTGGTGTTCCTCTTCGGTATCGTCGAAGCCTTCATGAAGAAGCGCGTTGTCGGCAACAATCCGTGGGGTGAAGGCGCAACGACGCTGGAATGGACCCTGTCCTCCCCGCCGCCGTTCCACCAGTTCGAAACCCTGCCGCGCATCAAGTAAGGCAGGGCAGGCGGACTGCCTGCTGAACGCGAAAAGAACAGACACCGCGCCGGATGCGGCGCGGTGTCCTTCAGCAAGAGACGGAAGACCGGAAGCGGCCCGCTCTTGGAAAACAAGAACAAGTTTTGAAGGACGCGCCCATGTCGCTCGTTGAGCGCCAGGATCTGATTGATACGGAGAGCCTCGCCTGGTCTGGCGGAATGGGCTCGGTCGGCGATTACATCGCCCTCCTCAAGCCGCGTGTCATGTCGCTGGTGATCTTCACGGCCTTCGTCGGCATGATGCTGGCCCCGGGACATATCCATCCCGTGCTGGGCGTTGTCGCGCTCCTGTGCATTGCCATTGGCGCCGGAGCCTCCGGTGCCCTGAACATGTGGTACGATTCCGACATCGACCGCATCATGTCGCGCACCCAGAAGCGGCCGATCCCGGCCGGCAAGGTGTCGCGCGAAGAGGCGTTTGCTTTCGGCATCACGCTGTCGATCGGCTCCGTGGTCACGCTTGGCCTGCTGGTGAACTGGTTCGCCGGTGCCTTCCTGGCCTTCACGATCTTCTTCTATGTGATCGTCTACACCATGTGGCTGAAGCGCTCGACGCCGCAGAACATCGTGATCGGCGGTGCGGCTGGTGCCTTCCCTCCGATGATCGGCTGGGCAGCGGTCACGGGCAATGTCAGCATCGAAAGCTTCGTGCTGTTCCTGATCATCTTCATCTGGACCCCGCCCCACTTCTGGGCCCTGGCCCTGTTCAAGTGCGGTGACTACAAGGCTGCAGGCGTTCCGATGATGCCGGTCGTGGCCGGTGAGACCTCCACCCGCAACCAGATCCTCGGTTATTCGGTGCTTCTCGCGCCGCTCGGGGTTTCCCCTTGGATGCTCGGCTTCGCCGGAAGCTTCTACGGTGTTGCCTCCGCGGTTCTCGGTCTGGTGTTCCTCGGGCTGGCCTTCCAGGTCTGGCGCGTGCGTGAAGGGGATGCGGCTCGAAAGGCGACCATCCGTCTCTTCTCCTTCTCCATCTTCTATCTTTTCATGCTTTTCGCGCTGCTTTTGGCCGAAAGCCTCGTAATGGGTCTGTGAGTTTCATGACTGGCGAAGAAAAGGGCATCAAGCTGACCGAGGAACAGGCCAAGCGCCGCCGTGCCCGGTCTGTGGCCATCGCCCTGACGCTTGGCGCGCTTGTGCTGCTGTTTTATGTGGTGACCATCGTGAAGATGGGACCGCAAATCATGAGCCGGCCGCTGTAAGGCAGAGGAAGAAATGACCGACCAGAACGATCAGAACGGCAAGCCGCAGGGTGGCAATAGCAACAGGAAGGTTGCCATTGCCTGCACGTGTCTTTTCGTCTCCATGATCGGCGCTGCTTATGCGGCCGTGCCGCTGTACAACCTTTTCTGCCGGGCGACCGGGTTTGGCGGCACCACTCAGGTGGCCGAGCAGGCCAGCGACCGGGTAATCGACCGCGTTGTGACTGTCCGCTTCGACGGCAACGTCAATCATACGCTGCCCTGGTCCTTCAAGCCGGAGCACCGTGAGATCAAGATCAAGATGGGCGAGACGGCCCAGATGAATTATGTGGCCGTCAACCAGGGTTCGCAGAAGACGGTGGGCACGTCGGTGTTCAACGTCACGCCGCTTGAAGCCGGTGCCTATTTCAACAAGCTGCAGTGTTTCTGCTTCACCGAGCAGGCGCTGGAACCGGGGGAAATGGTGGAGATGCCGGTCATCTTCTTCGTCGACCCGGACATGGACAATGACCCGGAACTGAAGAACGTTCGCGAGATCACCCTGTCCTACACCTTCTTCCCGGCAGAAACGCCGGAAAAACCTGTCGCGGCGCGGGCGCAAGAGCCCGCTGCCGAAACGAAACTATGACCCCGATGCCGCATAAGGCAGAGGATATCTTTGTGTTTGGGGAGCATGCCGATGGCTGAGGCACATACCAAAAATCACGACTACCACCTGGTCGATCCCAGTCCGTGGCCGTTCCTGGCGTCTGTTGGCGCTCTGATCCTGGCGATTGGCGCCGTCGGTTTCATGCGTTCGCACGGCGGAAACGATTTCATCGTTCTGGGCGCGGACCTTGGCGGCAAGGGCCTGTTCTTCCTGGGCCTGGCAATCGTTCTCTTCGTCATGTTCTCCTGGTGGCGCGATACCATTAAGGAAGCACAGCAGGGCTATCACACCCGCGTCGTGTCTCTGCACCTGCGCTACGGCATGATCCTGTTCATCGCTTCGGAAGTGATGTTCTTCGTGGCCTGGTTCTGGGCCTATTTCGATGCATCCCTGTTCAGCGGCGAAGCCATTCAGTACGCCCGTGCGGAAGTCACTGGCGGTCACTGGCCGCCGGCAGGCATCGAGACGTTTGATCCGTGGCACCTGCCGCTGCTCAACACCCTGATCCTGCTGTGCTCCGGCACGACGGTTACCTGGGCACACCACGCTCTGCTGCATGATGACCGCGATGGTCTGAAGTGGGGTCTCACCCTGACCGTGATCCTCGGCGTGATCTTCACCATCTGCCAGGGCTACGAGTACAGCCATGCTGCCTTCACCTTCGACGGCAACATCTATGGTGCGACCTTCTTCATGGCGACCGGTTTCCACGGCTTCCACGTAATCGTCGGCACCATCTTCCTGGCTGTCTGCCTGTTCCGCGCCCTCGCTGGCCATTTCACCAAGGAACAGCACTTCGGTTTCGAAGCCGCTGCCTGGTACTGGCACTTCGTGGACGTTGTCTGGCTCTTCCTCTTCGTCTCCATCTACATCTGGGGCGCTGGCACACCGGCCGCTCACTGATCCAGATGAGAGGGTAACCTCCTTTGGAACGCCCGATCCGATCACCGGGTCGGGCGTTTCTGCTTTCAGGGGCGCATTGCTCCCTCACCTTCAGGCGCAGGGCGCCGGAAAGGCTGGCATGTCCGACAAGGCTCACTTCGCTCCGGTCAATCCGGTTTCCTCGGGACTTTCCGGCCATTGTCCCCGCTGCGGCGAGGGCCGGCTGTTCAAGGGCTATCTTACGGTCCGGCCGAACTGCTCCAATTGCGGGCTGGATTTCAGCTTTGCCGACAGCGGCGATGGCCCTGCTGCCTTCATCATCATGCTGGTGGGGTTTGTGGTCGTAGGCCTGGCGCTTGCGGTTGAGTTGACCTATCAGCCGCCGATCTGGGTGCATATGCTGCTCTGGCTGCCGCTCACGGTCATCCTGGGCGCCGGGATCATGCGGCCTCTGAAGGGACTTCTGATCGCGCTCCAGTACCGTCACAACGCCGAAGAAGGCAAACTGGACAACGGCGGAACCGGTCCAGACCAATAAACAATGACGTGGGCCATGTGGCCCTGAAAGCCAGATCGAGTACCAAGACGTGACCAAGTCCCAGCCGCGGCAGCAAGGCCTCCTGCGCCAGCTTCTCTTCCCGACGATTGCAACCGGGATCGGACTGGTCATCCTGCTCAATCTGGGCATGTGGCAGGTCGACAGGTTGGCCTGGAAAGAAGCCCTGATCGCTCATGTTTCCGCAGATGTGGTGAAGCCCGCCGTGCCTGCGCCAGGCCCGAGCAGTTATGTCAAAGAGGCCGAGCTGGAATTTGTTGACTACCGGCATGTGGAAGTCACCGGCCAGTACATGGGAGGCAACGCCTATTACTACACCTCCCTCTCTGATGCGAAGGGGCGGCTAGAGGGGCCTGGCTATCTCGTCTACAGCCCGTTCATGACCACCGGGGGCTGGCGGGTGATGGTCAATCGTGGCTTTGTTCCCCAGGGCCTTGCAGCTGCCGATGTCGAGCGCGTCGAGACGGTCCCCGAAGGCGTGCAGACGCTTACCGGCCTTCTGCGCAGATCTGAAAAGCCCAACTGGACAACGCCTGCAGCCGACAAGACCAAGCGGATCTGGTTTGCCCGTGACACGGACGACATGGCCGATGTGATGGGCAACGGTCAAGGCGAGTTGGCCGCCTACAGCATAGATCTGGATGCCCAATTCACGGGCGAGGATGGATTGCCGCAGGCAGGCGAAACCATCGTTCAGTTCAAGAATGACCACCTTGGCTACGCACTGACCTGGTTCGGTCTGGCTGCAACGCTTGTGGGGGTCTATCTCGCCTATGCAGTCAGCCTTTGGCGCAAGGGGCGGGATCAGGCCTGATACCAACCTCAAGAAATGAAAACGGGGGCCGAGGCCCCCGTTCGAATTCTGCGGAGAGCATTCTTTGATGCCGCTCAGGCGAGGGCTTCCAGAATGGCTGCAGCGCCGGTGGCGGTTGCAGTGCCCGGGGTCTCTTCAACGCTGACAAAGCTCACGACGCCGTCCTTGGCGATCAGCGCGAAACGCTGGGAACGGGTGTGGCCGAAGATTGGGGCGTCGAGAGCAAGGCCAAGCGCCTTGATGAAGTCAGCAGACGGATCGGACAGGAATTCGATGCCCTTGGCATTGGTCGACTTGGCCCAGGCGTCCATCACGAACAGGTCGTTGGCAGCAAGCACGGCAATGGTGTCGACGCCCTTGGACTTGATCGTGTCGCCATGCTCGATGAAGCCCGGCAGGTGGTTCATGTGGCAGGTCGGGGTGAATGCACCCGGCACGCCGAAAAGCACGACAGTCTTGCCCTTGAAGAGATCATCGGTGCTGAGTTCTGCCGGCCCGTCAGCCGTCTTGATCTTGAAGGTCGCCTCGGGAAGACGATCACCAACCTTGATGGTCATGCCATTGCTCCAAACTACCCGTCACCCGAAAATCGTGAGGGGTTTCACTTAGGAGATAGGATCAAACGGGCTGCGCGTCGAGGGTAATTTGCGAGAAGGGGCAAAGGTGCAGGTCGTGGCGCGTCGAGGATCAGCCGCCTTCCAGAAGATCCCTGGCAACCGGGTGCCAGCTTTCCTCGGCCTTTGCACCGTCCTTCAGCACCAGCATCAGTTCGGAGCCATCCTCCTTGGGCTTGAGCCCCCTGAGGCTGACCTTCCAGGTCGCCTCGCCATTCTCGAGCTTTTCGAAGACCGGCACACCCACATAGGAACCTTCCGGACCGTCCGCGAAGAGATCAAGGTCCGCCGGGTTGCTCGAGGTGACTTTGGCGGAAACCTCCAGCAGGGCAGGTGTCTCGGTGCCGAGGCGCTCGACGGAGACGATGCTCGACTGCTCGGGGGCAACGACCTGCGGAACGGCCTTCTTGTCCCGCTCGATCAAGAGACTGGACGTCCTGTCGGCAGGGTTGTCCGGTTCCAGAACCATGGACAGGGTTGCTTCTCCGGGGACGCAGATGTCATTGCAGATCCCGAAGGCGACCTGCACATGCAGTTCCACCGGTTCGTTCGTAACCCCTGCAGCCACGTCCAGGGGCAGCACGATCTGCTCCTTGTAGATAAGCGTGGTGCTGAACCCGTCGTCGTGCCGTTCGGGAACGGGAAAGCCGACCTTGAACACGGCAAGGTTCTTGGAGCCGTCCGTCGTCAGGATCGGCGGAATGCCGGCTTCTCCCGGATTGCGCCAATAGGTGTGCCAGCCTGGTTCCATGGAGAATTCGAGACCCGCGGAATAGAGGCCGGTCTGGGTGCCGCCTTCCGAGATCAGGCGCACTGCGCCGCCATGAACGTTCACCCATTCGGACGTCTCCGCTCGCGCACCTGCAGGAAGGACTGCAAGCGGAAGGGCAAGCGAGGCCCCAAATAGCGCATGTCGTGCCGAAGCGCCTTTCCGGGCGCTGAGCGTGAAGCAGGTCTGGCGGCGGTTTGAACGGTTCATCATGAAATGACACGTAGCGCATGAACTGTGAAAAAACACGTTACGCCCGCATTCCTGCTTTCATATTCACGTGAGGGGCCGTTTCCCGGCGCGGTGAATTTATCGGATAGCGCCGTTACTGATGTGCGCTCAGAGGCAGTTAACATCGGCGGGTTCTCGGAGTAGTGTCTGGAAGCGAGGTTCGTTTGCCCTAAAGTGTTTCAGACGGCACGGCTTTTTTGTCGCCGGTCAGGTTTTGGTCAAAAAGGAATAGCTGATGATCCCGACGCTTGAAGGTCAGTTTCTGATCGCCATGCCCAACATGGAGGACAGCCGCTTCGAGCATTCGGTCATCTACATATGCTCCCATACGGAGCAGGGCGCCATGGGACTGGTGCTCAACCAGATCGCCAGTCACCTGAACATCGAAGAGCTCTTTCACCAGTTGAACATCATCAACGGTGACAGCGCCATCCGCCTGCCATCCCAGATCCGCCAAATGAACATCCACAAGGGCGGGCCGGTGGAGATGGAGCGCGGCTTCGTGCTCCACACAGATGACTATGTCATCGACCGCTCGACCCTGGAGATCCAGGACGGCATCTGCCTGACCGCCACTCTGGAGATCCTCAAGGCCATGGCCGAGGGGCGTGGCCCTCAGCAGGCTCTTCTTGCCCTGGGCTATTCCGGCTGGGCACCGGGACAGCTGGAAAGCGAGATCCAGGCAAATGGCTGGCTGACCGGACCGGCAGAACGCAGCATCGTCTTCGATCCGGATGCAGGCGGCTTGTGGCACAAGGCGCTTTTGTCCATGGGCGTTGATCCGGCGATGCTCTTTAGAGATGCCGGGCACGCCTGAATGGTGTATCTGGCGGGCTGGATCGCAAGCAAATTGCGAAAAAAGGCTCAGGCTGTTACCCAGACAATTTAAAGACAGGGTTTTGTTTTAAATCCGTCGAAGTTTGAGCTAGGGTGCGGCAAAGAAGGCTCCATGAGTATCTGGAGCAAAAGACGCAAAATTGGAGGAAATGGGCGCGGTGAAATACTTCAGTACGCGTGGCGAAGCCCCGGTTCTCGGTTTTTCCGATGTTCTTCTGCAAGGGCTGGCACGCGATGGTGGGCTCTATCTTCCCGAGACCTGGCCCCAGTTCGACGCAGCCAAGATCGCATCCTTTGCCGGAAAACCCTATGAGGACGTCGCCTTTGAAGTGATCCAGCCGTTTGTGGCCGGAGAAATCAGCGATAGTGACCTCAAGGACATGATTCGCGACGCCTATGCCGGCTTCCGCCACAAGGCCGTGACGCCGCTGGTGCAGATCGCTCCGAACCAGTTTGTTCTCGAACTCTTCCACGGTCCGACGCTGGCCTTCAAGGATGTGGCCATGCAGCTGCTGGGCCGCCTGATGGACCACGTGCTGACCAAGCGCGGCCTGCGGGCGACCATCGTCGGTGCGACATCGGGTGATACCGGCGGCGCCGCCATTGAAGCCTTCCGCGGCCGTGAGCGGACCGACATCTTCATTCTGTTCCCGGATGGCCGCGTGTCTCCGGTGCAGCGTCGCCAGATGACCACCCCGTCCGAGGCGAATGTTCACGCGCTCGCACTGGAAGGCAATTTCGACGACTGCCAGACCATCGTGAAGGGGATGTTCAACAACTTCCCGTTCCGCGACCGGGTTGCCCTGTCCGGCGTCAACTCGATCAACTGGGCGCGTATCCTGGCGCAGATCGTCTATTATTTCGTGTCTGGTGTCGCCCTCGGCGCACCGGCCCGCAAGGTCTCCTTCACGGTGCCGACAGGCAACTTCGGCGATATCTTCGCCGGTTATGCCGCGATGCAGATGGGGCTGCCGGTCGATCAGCTCATTGTTGCGACCAACGTCAACGACATCCTCGCCCGGACCCTGGCAACGGGCCGTTACGAGATGAAGGGCGTGACCGCGACCACGGCGCCGTCCATGGACATTCAGATTTCGTCCAACTTCGAACGCCTGCTCAGCGAAGCTTGCGGCCGCGACGGCGAAACCGTGCGCCGCATGATGAGCCAGCTTGGCCAGTCGGGCAGCTTCTCCATCGACGACGCTGCCATGGCGAAGATCCGCGAGACCTTCGCCGCCGGACGCTGCGACATCGAGGAAACTGCCGCGACCATCTCCGAAACGCTGGAGGCAAGCGGCTATCTTCTTGATCCGCATACGGCCATCGGTGTTCATGTTGCCAAGTCGCATGAAAAGCCGGGCGTTCCGATGATTGTTCTCGGCACAGCCCATCCGGCAAAATTCCCGGATGCGGTCGAGGCGGCCTGCGGGGTCCGTCCGGAGCTGCCGCCACAATTGCAGCCCATGATGAGCGCACAGGAGCGGCAGACTGTTCTTGCCGCGGATCAGAAATCGGTGGAGCGTCATATCGAAGACCACGCCCGCGCCGTTCATAACGAGGTCTGAGGCATGCAGGTTCGTACCACCAATCTGGCAAATGGCATGACGGTGGTCACTGACCAGATGCCGCATCTCAAGACTGTCGCTCTCGGGGTTTGGGTCCGCACAGGGTCCCGGGCCGAAACTCCGGACCAGAACGGCATCACCCACCTGCTCGAGCACATGGCGTTCAAGGGCACCCTGTCCCGGACAGCGCGTGAGATTGCCGAGCAGATCGAAGCGGTTGGAGGCGAGCTGAACGCCTCCACCAGCATCGAGCATACGAACTACTATGCCCGGATCCTGGCGGAAGACCTGCCGCTGGCCGTGGATCTTCTGGCCGACATTCTTCAGAACTCCACATTCGACGATGAAGAGCTGCGCCGGGAGCAGCATGTGATCCTTCAGGAAATCGGCGCTGCGCTGGATTCCCCCGAAGACCAGGCTTTCGACCTGTTCCAGTCCACGGCCTGGCCGGATCAGGCGCTTGGCCGTCCGATCCTGGGCACGCCGGAAACGGTGCAGGGCTTCTCCCGCGAGGCGCTGGATGCCTATCTGGGCGATCGTTATCGCGGGCCTGACATGGTCCTGGCCGCAGCCGGTGCTGTCGATCACGACGAACTGGTCCGGCTGGCTGAAGAGAAGTTCACCAAAATTTCCTCAGAAGCGGCAGCGAGCGAAACGCCTGCGTCCTATCGTGGCGGCGAACAGCGTCTGGTCAAGGATCTGATGGAAGCGCAGATCCTGATGGGCTTCGAGGGACGTCCCTACAAGTCCAAGGACTATTACGCCATTCAGATCCTCGCATCCGTACTGGGCGGCGGCATGTCTTCGCGTCTGTTCCAGGAAATCCGGGAAAAGCGCGGCCTCTGCTATGCGATCTATTCCTTCCACTGGGCATTCTCCGACACGGGGCTCTTCGGCCTTCACGCGGCGACCAGCGAGGATGACATTGCGGCCCTGATGCCGGTCATTCTGGACGAACTGGCCGCTGCCAGCGAGACGATCACCGACGAAGAGGTGGCCCGTGCCCGTGCCCAGATCCGTGCCGGTCTGATGATGGCGCTGGAAAGCCCGGCCGCCCGTGCCGGTCAGATTGCCCGTCAGATGCTCATCCACAACCGGGTGATCTCGATGGAAGAAGTGACCGAGAAGATCGAAGCCGTGACGACGGAAGATATCCGCCGCGTTGCACGCGAGACCTTTGTGGGCACGCAGCCGACGCTGACAACCGTTGGCCCGGTGGGCAATGTGATGGGCCTTGCTGAGATGACGGAACGCCTGGCAGGTCCGGCACTCCAGGCAGCATCCCTGTAACACCGGGGAGGGGCGGACATGTCGTTCCTGCGTCCGGCCCTGTCGCTGGAGGTTGCGATCCGGATCGAGGGGCCGACGCATTATCTGCGGCCGCCGATCATGTCCGATTTTGCCGAATGGTCGGCCCTGCGTGAGGCAAGCAGGGCCTTCCTCGCTCCCTGGGAACCGCTTTGGCCAGAGGACGATCTGACGCGGGCCTCCTTCCGCCGCCGCCTGCGCCGCTATGCTCAGGAGCGCAAGGACGGCAGAAGCCAATCCTTCCTGCTGTTCAGTGCGAAGACGGACGAAATCCTGGGCGGGCTGACAGTGTCGAACATCCGCCGGGGCGTCGCGCAAATGGCGACCATCGGTTACTGGATGGGGGCACGGCATGCGGGCAAGGGCCACATGTCCAAAGCCGTTTCGATGATCCTGCCCTATTGTTTCAAGGAACTCAGATTGCACCGGGTGGAGGCAGCATGTCTGCCTATCAACGGCCCATCGATCCGGCTTCTTGAAAATGCCGGATTTAGACGGGAAGGGTACGCCCGAAACTATCTCCTGATCAACGGTTCATGGCAGGACCACATCCTGTTTTCCTGCCTGGCGGAAGATCACGCCCTCGCGACAAGCAGCTCCGGACTTCGACCGGGGAGCAATTTGAAAGAATTCTTGTGACATGCAACGCAACCCGGTAGTGCTTCGGTCCATGTCGAAAAGAATACCGGAACAGGTCAACTGTGCCGCGAAGTTTATTGCCGCACTCTTTCTGGTGGCGATTTGCTTGCTTGGCAGTGGACCGGCAAGAGCTCTGGAGCCCATTCCCGTCCCCCTGGACGCGGATGCGCTTGATCTGACGCAGGCGATCGAGATCCGCGCCGGCGCTGGCCCGCGCATGCAGGTGTCCACGGCGCCGGGCGCTGACGGCATCGTCCGGCGTATCGAGGTGTCCTCCCGCGACGGGGTGAATTCGGACTGGGCCGTGTTTGCCCTGGCCAACACCTCGGACGAGCAGGTCGACCGTCTGCTGGTTGCTCCCTATTTCCGTCTGGTTGGATCGCGCATGTTCTGGCCGGACCTCGGCTCTTCGCGCATCGCCTCCATCACGCCGAGCCAGGGCATTGCCCCGGAACGCCAGAAAAGCCTTGAAGCGGATGTCTATCTGATCACGCTGGACCCGGGCGCTGTGGTGACCTTCGTGGCCGAGATGACGACCCCGGATCTGCCGGAGTTCCGTCTCTGGGAGCCGGATGCCTATGAAGAGGCGATCAACGCCTACACGCTCTATCGCGGCATCATCCTGGGCATTTCAGGCCTTCTCGCCCTGTTCCTTACGATCCTTTTCGTGGTCAAGGGGACGGTCATGTTCCCGGCGACCGCCGCACTTGCCTGGTCGGTTCTGACCTATCTGTGCATCGACTTCGGCTTCTGGGCGCGGGTCTTCAATCTGGATCTGGGCGAGGATCAGCTCTTCAGGGCCTGTGCGGAGGTGATGCTGGCGGCCAGCCTGATCATCTTCCTCTACGCCTATCTGAACCTCAACCGCTGGAACATTCATTATTCCCACTTGGCCTTGACCACGCTGGTGCTGCTCTTGGGGCTTCTGGGCGTTGCGGTCTGGGATCCGTCCATTGCAGCAGGCATTGCGCGGCTCTCGCTCGGCATCATCGGCGTCCTGGGCTTTGCAACCATTTTGGTGCTTGCTTTCCAGGGCTATGACCGGGCGATCATGCTGATCCCCACCTGGTTCCTGTTGCTCGCGTGGGAAATCGGCGCGGCCATGACCGTAACCGGTGTTCTTGCCAACGACATCGTCCAGCCGGCACTCGGCGGCGGTCTCGTTCTGATTGTCCTTCTGATCGGCTTCACCGTGATGCAGCACGCTTTTGCGGGCGGCGCGATTGCGCAGGGGCTGATTTCCGACGTCGAGCGCCGGGCTCTGGCGCTCACCGGCTCTGGCGACATCATCTGGGACTGGGATGTGGACCGTGACCGGATCTACACCGGCAATGAGGTCGAGGATCTGCTGGGCCTGCGCCACGGTGCGCTGGATGGTCCGGCCCGTGACTGGCTGGAAGTTCTGCATCCTCAGGACCGGGACCGGTTCCGTTCTACCCTCGATGCGGTCATCGACCAGCGCCGTGGCAAGATCCAGCAGAACTTCCGTTTGCGTTCCGAGGATGGCCATTTCCGCTGGTTCCGCTTGCGGGCCCGCCCGATTGTTGGCTCAGACGGGGAAGTGATCCGCTGCGTCGGCACCTTGCTGGACGTGACCGAAGAGCGCACGGCCGAAGAACGCCTGTTGCATGACGCGGTCCACGATAATTTGACCGGTCTGCCGAACCGCGAATTGTTCATGGACCGGCTGAAGGCAGCGCTTGCCCGCGCCAAGGCCGAGAACAACAACCGTCCGACCGTTCTGGTGATCAATCTCGACCGGTTCAAGCAGGTCAACGATAGCATCGGGCTTTCGGCTGGTGACAGTATCCTCCTGACCGTTGCCCGCCGTCTCAGCCGCCTGATTGGGCCGCAGGATTCCCTCTCCCGCCTCAATGGCGACCAATATGGTCTGGTGCTTCTGTCCGAGCTGGAGCCGGACCGGATCGTGACCGTGGCCGATGCCCTGCGCAAGGCAGTCCGCGCGCCGATCACCTTCGGCGACCGGGAAATCTTCCTCACCTGTTCTGTCGGCATCGCGCTTTACGAAGGCGAGAAGCAGTCGATCGAGGATCTGGTCACGAATGCGGAAATCGCCCTGAATCACGCCAAGCGTCTTGGCGGAGACCGTCAGGAAGTCTTCCGTCCGATCCTGCGTCCGCTGGGCAAGAACCTGGTGGATCTGGAAACGGACCTGCGCGAAGCCATCAAGAAGGAAACGCTCGGCGTCTATTTCCAGCCGATCGTCCGTCTCGAAGACCAGTCTATCGCCGGTTTCGAAGTTCTCGCCCGCTGGACCCATCCGAAGCGTGGCCGGGTGTCGCCTTCCGAGTTCATTCCGGTCGCCGAGCAGTCCGGTCTCATCAACGAGCTGGGCACCTACATGCTGGAAAAGGGTGCGCATCAGCTCGCCCAGTGGCAGCGATCCATTCCGCGGGAGCGTCCGCTTTTCGCCAGCATCAACATTTCCTCACGGCAATTGCTCAAGCACGACCTGATCAACGAAGTGAAGGCCGTTCTGTCCCGCCAGTCGCTGGCACCGGGCACCTTGAAGCTGGAGCTGACCGAGTCTCTCGTCATGGCCAATCCGGAGTATTCCTCCAAGGTGCTGGAGCGTCTGCGCGCGCTCGGCGCAGGCCTGTCGCTGGACGACTTTGGCACGGGGCACTCTTCGCTGGCCTATCTGCAGCGTTTCCCCTTCGACACGATCAAGATCGACCAGTCTTTCGTGAAGTCCAACGGCAATTCTGCCCGTCCGGTGCTGCTGCGGTCCATCGTTGCCATGGGCCGGGATCTGGGTATGTCCGTCGTGGCAGAGGGCGCCGAGAGCGAAGCCGATGCGCTCGAGCTCTATCAGCTGGGCTGCGAATATGCGCAGGGCTTCTTCTTTGGCCAGGCGGTCACGGCGGAAGAGGCGACCCGCCTGCTGCGGGATGCGCCGAAGCAGGCCGTAAGCGCCTGACAGGGCTTTTGATCAGTCTAGTTGAACAGCAAAAACCCCGGCAGCGTCATGCTCCGGGGTTTTTCTTTGCGCCTGAAAAGGGGGCGGTCAGCCCTCAGGGCACGATGATCGACAGATTGGCGTCGGAGGCACACAGGTCGATTGGCGTGGTGCCGAAGGGGTCGCCATCGACTTGGGCTGCGACCGGGCGCAGGGAGGTTACCGTGGCACGCTTGAAGGGGCAGACCACAACGCCGGCAGCCTTGTAGACCCGGCCCATCAGCAGGGCTACGCCGAAGCGGATCGTCGACAGGGGATCATCCCGCTTGAGAAGCAGAAGATAAAGACCTGGGCTAGTGACCGAGGCGTCCGGGTGGACCGTGAAAGGCCCGCCATAGCAGCGGCCATTGGTTGCTACGACCAGCTTGCCTTTCTCCTGCCTGCCGTCGAACTCCACCTGAAGGTCGGAGCTCTTGCGGGCAAAGCCCAGGCGCAGGGCAGTTATCACATAGGCCAGCTTGCCCAGCTTGCGCTTCAGGGACAGCGGCACCCCATGCACCACTTCCGCGTCAAAGCCCATGGACGCCATCAGAACGAAGGGGCGGCCGTTGGCAAGGCCGGAATGAAGTGGCGCCCGCTTGCCATTGAGGATGGCTCTGGCGATCTGGGCAGGCTTTTGCGGCAAACCCAGTTCATGGGCGAGCACATTCGCGGTGCCGCAAGGAATGACCGCAAGGTCGGGCGGATTGGGATTGGACTGGAAGCCGGTCACCGCCTCGTTGACGGACCCGTCGCCTCCGGCCACCGCGAGAACCGATGCCAGGAGTTGCGGGTTGGCGGCAATCTCGCCGATCTCTCCTGCCCGGGTGGTCAGGTGCAAGGTCACCCTGACGCCGTTTGCTTCCAGAATGGAGCGGATTTCTTCAAGGGCTTCAGGCTGGTAACCGCCGCTGGTCGGATTGGCCAGGATCATGACCTGGCGGACCGAGGCTTGCCTGGCCGACACATCACCTGATTGAGACGCTGTGTCGACGGAGGTCATTGGTCGCCTGTACCTTTGCTGGACTTCTTGAAGGGGGCCATCCCTTCCCGGGCGAGCTCGTCGGCCCGTTCATTCTCCGGGTGGCCGGCATGACCCTTGACCCAGTGCCAGGAAATGTCGTGGCGCTTGCTGGCCGCATCAAGAGCCTGCCACAACTCGGCGTTCTTTACCGGCTTCTTGTCGGAGGTGCGCCAGTCATTGCGCTTCCAGTTGAACATCCACTTGGTGATGCCGTCACGCACATAGACGGAGTCCGTGTAAAGGTCGATCGGACAGGCCCGCTTGAGGCTGTTGAGCGCCTCGATGGCGGCCGTCAGCTCCATCCGGTTGTTGGTCGTCAGGGCTTCGCCGCCGTTCAGTTCTTTCTCGTGCTCACCATAGCGCAGGATCGCGCCCCAGCCGCCCGGTCCGGGATTTCCGGAACAGGCGCCGTCGGTGTAGATGGTCACACGCTGCTGATCGCTCATAGGCTCAGGCCATAACTGCTGGCGGTTTCGACCTTCTGATGGAAGCGCAGCTTCTTCAGATACTCCACCGGATCCTTCGGTGTCACGAGTGCGCCTTCCGGAACGGACAGCCAGTCATAGAGCCGCGTCAGCAGGAAGCGCAGGGCCGAGCCTCGCGCCAGAACCGGCAGGGCGTCAATCTCAGCCTGCGACAGCGGACGGACCTGACGGTAACCGTTCATCATCGCCCTGGCCTTGGTGACATTGAGCGACCCATCCGGCTCGAAGCACCAGGCGTTGAGGCAGATGGCCACGTCATAGGCAAAGGCATCGGTACAGGCGAAATAGAAGTCGATCAGGCCAGACAGCTTGTTGGACAGGAAGAACACATTGTCCGGGAAAAGATCCGCATGGATCACGCCGGTTGGAAGGTCCTTTGGCCAGTTTTGTTCCAGGAAGTCCAGTTCGCGCGTAATTTCCTCAGCAAGGCCCGGCACCACCGAATTGGATCGCTCGCCGCTCTGGTTGAAGAGCGGGCGCCATCCGTCAACATCAAGGGCGTTGCGGCGCACCATGTTGAAGTCGGCTCCGGCCAGATGCAGGGCGGCCATGCCCCGTCCCAGTTCTTCGCAATGTTCCGGACGAGGGCGGCGGACCCACATCCCGTCCAGGAACGTGACGATGGCGGCAGGGCGCCCGGCAAGCGTGCCGAGCAGGGCACCGGAGCGGGCGGCAACGGGCAGCGGGCAGGACAGCTTTCGCTCGGCCAGATGCTGCATCAGGTTCAGGAAGAACGGCAGGTCGTTCGGATCCACGCGCTTTTCATAGAGCGTGAGAATGTAATGGCCGGTCTCCGTATGGATCAGGAAGTTGCTGTTCTCGACGCCCTCGGCAATGCCCTTGTAGGACAGCAGCTTGCCAATGTCGTATGTGTCAATGAAGGCAGACAGCTCTTCATCGGCAACTTCGGTATAAACGGCCATGGTGTCTTACTCTGCAGGCGTTGCGGCCATCGGGGCCGGTTCGCGCAACTCGCGCGGCAGATTGAAGGAAATGGTTTCATCCGCGGTGCGGACGGTCTCTACCGTTACCTCGAACCGCTGACTGAAGGCGTCGATGATTTCCTCGACCAGGGTTTCCGGCGCAGAGGCGCCCGCAGAAAGACCCAGCGAAGTGACCCCTTCAAAGGCAGCCCAGTCGATTTCGGTTGCCCGCTGCACCAGATGGGAAATCCGGCATCCGGCCCGTTCCGCCACTTCGCGCAGACGCTGCGAGTTGGAGGAGTTGGGTGCGCCGACGACAATCATCGCTTCCACCAGGGGGGCGACCGCCTTCACGGCTTCCTGCCGGTTGGTGGTTGCGTAGCAGATGTCTTCCTTGTGGGGCGCGACGATCTCCGGAAAACGCTCCTTCAACACCGCGACGATGCCGGCAGTGTCGTCAACCGACAGGGTGGTCTGGGTCAGGAAGGCGAGGGGCCGGTCGGTCTTCGGCTGGAAGCGGCGCGCATCTTCCTCGGTCTCGATCAGGGAGACGGTGCCTTCAGGCAACTGGCCCATGGTGCCGATCACTTCCGGGTGGCCGTTGTGGCCAATCAGGACGATCTCCCGGTCCCGCTTGTGATGGATCTCGGCTTCCTTGTGGACCTTCGAGACGAGCGGGCAGGTGGCGTCCAGATAGAACATCTGCCGTGACTGGGCGTCCGCAGGCACGGCCTTGGGCACGCCATGCGCGGAAAAGATCACGGGCCGGTCGTGGTGATCTGCCGGGATCTCCGACAGCTCTTCCACGAAGACCGCGCCCTTGGCTTTCAATCCATCAACCACATAACGGTTATGGACGATCTCGTGGCGCACGTAGACAGGACTGCCGAATTTCTCCAGAGCCAGTTCCACGATCTGAATGGCGCGATCGACGCCGGCGCAGAACCCGCGCGGCGCACACAGGCGAACCGTAAGAGGAGGCTTGGTCGAAATGGCGGCAGTCATGTCTGTCCCTGGGCTTGGCATGTCCGCAATAAGGGGGGCAGGGCCTGTCATGTCAAGGTGCAACTGGTCAATGGCTCTCATGTCTCGCCAAGCGGGAATGGACCTGTTATGAAGCTCGGCCGTAGGTGATGAGTTAACACGCAGGTGAGTATATGTTGAAGGCCGTCCAAACTGTGGGGCTCCGCTGGATCAAGGCAGCCGCTGCAGGGGCGCTATGCGCCGGTCTCCTGACGGGTTGCATGAGCAGTTCTGACGAAACGGTTTCCGGCGGCGGTTCCGCTGGCGGGTCGGGAAGCAGCAGCTCGGGAACTGGTGGTGTTTTCGGCTCCATCCTGACCAGCGGCAAGGGACCGAGAGAGGTCAATCCGGATGCGTTTGCCTCAGAGATCTATTGCCCGCCGATCAAGCCGCGCCTGAACACATATCTCATCATGAAGTACGAGCGCGGCCACGAGGACGAGCCCAAGCATCTGCTGTATCAGGCGACCCTTCAGGAATGGGCGCGTGAGTGCAGCCGCGAAGGCACCGATCAGACCCGCATCAAGCTCGGTCTCTCCGGCAATGTGACGCCGGGACCTGCCTGGAAGGGTGGGGAAATCGTCCTGCCGATCCGCGTTGCCGTCATGCCGTCCGGTGACAGCGAAAAGCCGCTGATGTCCGATCTCGTTTCTGTTCCCGTGACCGTTGGTCAGGGGGCGCCGGCCGAAGGCTGGACAATGGTCGAGAACAAGTACGTGGTCCAGCGCAACACGGAAGTGATGGTTGTCTTCGGTTTTGACGAAGGCCCCCAGAAAAAGCGCCGCTAATCACGTTCATAAGGATTCTCTTGTCCGGCTTATTGACAAGCGGAAACGGCCAAGGGAAATATGCCAGCTACCGGCTCGGGTCGTTCCCGAGTCGGGAAAAGCTGCGTGTTCTGGCTGAAATAGGCCAAAAATTCAGCTTTTGACGTCAAGCGGGAGAGGCCGGATGAAAAGATACCGGCGCCGAAGGAGCAACCGCCCCGGAAACTCTCAGGCAAATGGACCGCTTGCCGATAACGCTCTGGAAAGCAGCTATCCGGACCGCTGAACGCGGGAAGGGCCGCTCACCGAAGGAGTAACCGCGAAGGGCCAGAGTAGGGTCCCGCGGGAAATCTCTCAGGTACTCGGACAGAGGGGGTGCGGACGGATCCGTTAAGGATTCGGAATCCGCGCAACCCTGATTCCGAGGACGATTGATGGCCGACACATCCGGCACACTTCAGAAGACACCGCTTTTCGATCTCCATGTTGAGCTTGGCGCCCGCATGGTGCCCTTCGCCGGATATGAAATGCCGGTGCAGTATCCGACCGGCATCATGACCGAGCACCAGCAGACCCGCGACAGCGCCGGTCTGTTCGACGTCTCCCACATGGGACAGGCGATCCTGATCGGCCCGGATCATGAAACCACCGCCCGTGCCCTGGAAGCCATGGTGCCGTCCAACATGGTCGAGCTTGGTCGCGGCAAGCAGCGCTACACGGTGTTGCTCAACGCCGAAGGCGGCGTGGTTGATGACCTTATGGTCACCCGTCCGGTGGCGGAAGATCAGGATGGACGCCTCTATCTGGTGGTCAATGCGTCCCGCAAGGATGTGGACTATCCGCTCATCGCAGCTGGTCTGCCCGACACCGTTCGTCTCGAGATCGTCACCGACAAGGCACTGATCGCCATTCAGGGACCAAAGGCTGTGGATGTCGTGGCAGCTCATGCGCCCGCTGCAGCCGATCTGGCCTTCATGTCCGGCGACTTCATGGAATTCGACGGCATTGCCTGCCACATCTCCCGCGCCGGTTATACCGGTGAAGACGGGGTGGAAATGTCCGTTCCCGCTGGCGCTGCCGAAGCCATCGCCCGTGCGCTGCTGGCCGATGAGCGCGTGAAGCCGATTGGCCTTGGCGCCCGTGACAGCCTGCGCCTGGAAGCCGGTCTCTGCCTTTATGGCCACGACCTCGACGAGACGATCTCCCCGGTCGAGGGTAACATCACGTTCTGCATGCAGAAGCGCCGCCGCGACGAAGGCGGCTTTCCGGGTGCGGATCGCATCCAGGCCGAGCTCAAGGATGGCCCGGGCCGTCTGCGCGTCGGCCTGAAGCTCGAAGGCCGGGCACCGGCCCGCGAAGGCGCTGCGATCCATCTGCCGGGCGGCGCTGCCGTTGGTACGGTCACCTCGGGCGGCTTTGCTCCGACCGTCGGTGGCCCGATTGCCATGGGCTACGTGGCCACCGAACACGCCAAGACCGGCACGAAACTGAGCCTTCTCGTTCGCGGCAAGGAGCTGCCGGCTGAAGTGGTGGATATGCCCTTCGTGCCGAACCGCTACCACCGCAAGCCGAATTCCTGAATTAACCCCAATCTTCCAGAAAACCGGGACGCATCATGACCACCTATTATTCCAAGGACCACGAGTGGATCTCCGTCGAAGGCGGCACCGCCACCGTCGGCATCACCTCCTATGCACAGCAGCAGCTCGGCGACGTCGTCTATGTCGAGACGCCGGAAGCCGGCAAGAGCCTTTCCCAGGGCGATGAAGCTGCTGTGGTTGAATCCGTGAAGGCTGCTTCCGAAGTCTACGCGCCGATCGACGGCGAAGTGACCGAAGGCAATGAAGCGCTGGCTGACGAGCCGGCCAAGGTCAACGAAGATCCGGAAGGCGCTGCCTGGTTCTGGAAGATGACCGTTGCCGATGAAGGCCAGCTCGCCGATCTCATGGATGAAGCTGCCTACAAGGCTTACGTGGACACGCTCTGATCATGAGCAGGCATCTCTATACGGCTGAAGTCCTGTGGACCTGCGAAGGCGAAAGCTTCCCGAAAGGGCGCTATTCGCGTGCGCATGTCTGGCGGTTCGACGGCGGTGTCGAGGTGCCGGCCTCTGCCTCGCCTTCGGTCGTTCCGCTGCCGCTTTCCTCGGAGGCGGCCGTGGATCCGGAAGAAGCCTTCGCCGCAGCCATCTCCTCCTGCCACATGATGACGTTCCTGGATCTGGCCCGACGGGCCGGTTTCGTCATTGCCGCTTATGAGGACAAGGCCGAAGCGCTGATGGACGTGATTTCGGCTGAAGCTGCGCCAAAGCGCATGGGCATCACAAGGGTGACGCTCCGGCCGGTGATCACCTTCCGGTCCGAGGCGGAGCCGGATGCAGCAAGGCTGGAGGCGCTTCATCATGAGGCGCATGAAGTCTGCTTCATCGCAAACTCCGTCAAGTGCGAGATCGTGGTGGAGCCGCAACCGGCGAGACTGATTTCGCACTAGGGAAGAAGCCTCTCCATCGTCATCCCGGACGCAGGCGAAGCCGAAGATCCGGGACCCAATCGCGGTGACGCTTGCAGATGCGATGCCGATGAGATGAAGACGCGCTTTGCGCGGCTCTGGAAATGAGTAGGCCCCGGCTCGGCGCTTCGCTTGGCCGGGGTGACGGGAGGAACGACCTGTTCTTCCTCGATTT
Source organism: Roseibium suaedae (assembly GCF_900142725.1). Taxonomy (GTDB): domain Bacteria; phylum Pseudomonadota; class Alphaproteobacteria; order Rhizobiales; family Stappiaceae; genus Roseibium; species Roseibium suaedae. The sequence goes on from NZ_FRBW01000001.1 coordinate 727,848, forward strand.
GAGTTTAAACCAAACTGGGAGCCGCGAGATGCGCTACCTGCCTTTAAGCGATACCGACCGGGCCGACATGCTGGCCCGCGTGGGCGTCGACAGCATTGACGAGCTGTTCGCGGACATTCCCGCCAAGGCCCGTCTGAACGATCTGGTGGATCTGCCGCGCCGCGCAGGCGAGCTGCAGGTGGAACGTCAGTTGTCTGCTCTGGCGTCCAAGAACGTTCCGGCCTCGTCCGTGCCGTTCTTCGTGGGTGCCGGTGCCTACAAGCATCATGTTCCCTCTACGGTCGATCACCTGATCCAGCGCTCCGAGTTCCTGACGAGCTACACGCCGTATCAGCCGGAAATCACTCAAGGGACCCTGCAGTATCTGTTCGAGTTCCAGACCCAGGTTGCCCGCCTGACCGCCATGGATGTGGCCAACGCCTCCATGTATGACGGCTCGACCGGCACCGGCGAAGCCGTGCTGATGGCGCACCGGGTCACCAAGCGCAAGAAGGCGGTTCTCTCCGGCGGCCTGCATCCCCAGTACCGCGAAGTGGTCGAAGGCCTTTCCGGTCAGGCTGGTGACGTTGTGGTGGCTCTGCCTGCCGATCCGAAGGGAACGGAAGACATCCTGTCGCAGATCGACAAGGAAACCTCCTGCGTCGTCGTTCAGTCTCCGAACTTCTTTGGCCAGATCATCGATCTGAAGCCGGTCGCCGAAAAAGCTCACGAATGCGGTGCGCTGCTGGTTGCCGTCTTCACCGAAGTCGTGTCTCTCGGCCTGATCGAGCCGCCGGGAACCCAGGGCGCGGATATCGTCGTCGGCGAAGGCCAGTCCATCGGCAATGGCCTGAACTTTGGCGGTCCTTATGTCGGTCTCTTTGCAACGCGTCAGAAATACGTCCGTCAGATGCCGGGGCGTCTCTGCGGGGAAACCACCGACGTGGATGGCAAGCGCGGTTTCGTGCTGACGCTGTCGACCCGCGAGCAGCACATCCGCCGCGACAAGGCAACCTCCAACATCTGCACCAACTCTGGGCTTTGCTGCCTGGCCTTCACCATTCACATGTCGCTTCTGGGCGGCACGGGCTTGACCCAGCTGGCGCGGATCAACCACGCCAATGCGGTCAAGCTGAAGGGGCTGCTCGCAGCTGTTCCGGGCGTGGAGGTGCTGAACACCGCCTATTTCAACGAGTTCACCGTCAAGCTGCCGAAGGCTGCCCATGGTGTGGTCGAAGCCCTGGCGGAAAAGGGTATTCTGGCTGGCGTCCCGGTCTCCCGTCTGATCCCGGGCAAGCCGGAGCTTGAAAACCTGCTGGTCGTCGCTTCAACGGAAGTGAACACCGATGAGGACCGCGCAGACTTTGCCGCCGCTCTGAAGGAGGTGCTGGCATGAGCATGAACACTCAGGGACGCCCGACCTCTGCGGGCGAAGCGGGCGAGGCTTTCCGCCCGAAGACCTTTACCGGCAACCGGGCTCTCGACATGGAAGAGCCGCTGATCTTTGAATTCGGCCGCCTGGATGTGACCGGCGTCGATCTGGATGAGCCGGAAGATTTTGTTGCCGAGCTCGGCGGCAATGAGCGCAAGGATGCGCTGGAGCTGCCGGGTCTGGCAGAGCCGGAAGCCATGCGCCATTATGTGCGCCTGTCGCGGAACAATTATGCCATCGACAGCGGCCTCTATCCGCTGGGCTCCTGCACCATGAAGCACAATCCGCGCCTCAACGAAAAGATGGCGCGTCTTCCAGGCTTCGGTGACATTCATCCGCTTCAGCCCTTGTCCACCGTCAAGGGAGCTGTCGAGCTGATCGACCAGCTGAGCCATTGGCTGATGACCCTGACCGGCACGTCTGCGGTTGCCATGAGCCCGAAGGCGGGTGCCCATGGTGAACTTTGCGGCATGATGGCGATCAAGGCAGCGCATACGGCAGCTGGCCGCGATCCGAAGATCGTTCTGGTTCCCGAAAGCGCCCATGGCACCAACCCGGCGACCGCAGCTCTCCTCGGCTACAAGGTGGTGTCCATCGATGCCAAGGACGAGGACGGCACGGTCGATCTGGAAGCCCTGAAGCGCAAGATTGCCGAACATGCCGGTGACATTGCGGCGATCATGCTGACCAATCCGAACACCTGCGGGCTGTTCGAGCGCGAGATCATCGAGATCGCAGCAGCAATCCACGCAGCCGATGCCTATTTCTACTGCGATGGCGCCAACTTCAACGCCATCGTCGGCAAGGCCCGTCCGGGGGATCTTGGCGTCGATGCCATGCACATCAACCTGCACAAGACCTTCTCGACGCCCCATGGCGGCGGTGGTCCGGGCTCCGGTCCGGTGGTCCTGTCGGACCGTCTGGCCCCCTTCGCGCCGCTGCCCTTCATCCGCAAGGGCGAAAATGGTCCGGTGCTGGTGGAAACGGAAGCCGGCACCGTTGAGGGCGAAAAGCCCTTCGGCCGCATGACCGCCTTCCACGGCCAGATGGGCATGTATGTCCGTGCCCTCAGCTACATGCTGAGCCACGGGTCGGATGGCCTGCGCCAGGCGTCCGAGGATGCGGTGCTGAACGCGAACTATGTCCGCGTCGGCCTGCAGGATCTCATGAGCCTGCCTTTCGGCGAGCGTCCCTGCATGCACGAAGTGCTGTTCGACGACACGTTCCTGAAGGACACGGGCGTGACCACTCTCGATTTCGCCAAGGCGATGATCGACGAGGGCTATCACCCGATGACCATGTACTTCCCGCTGGTCGTCCATGGCGCAATGCTGATCGAGCCGACCGAAAGCGAAAGCCGGGCAGCCCTCGATCTCTTCATCGCCACCATGCGGGACCTGGTTCTGAGTGCCAAGCGCGGCGAGACCGCCCGCTTCTCCGGTGCGCCTTACCTGTCCCCGCGCCGCCGCCTGGATGAAACCAAGGCGGCCCGGAATCCGGTCCTGAAATGGACCGCTCCGGAACCGGCAGAAGTGACGCCGGTCGCAGCCGAGTAAGCGCCTCAGCCAGAGAAAAGAAAAACCCCGGGGCGGAAACGCCTCGGGGTTTTTCACAAGACCTTCCACGTGAAGTCCAAAAAGGGACGGTGCTTTTGCATCGGATCCCTTCCGCTTTCAGTTTTGCGAGAATTTCATGTCCCAAGGTCTGCGAAATGTCATCTATAGCCTGCGCCAGAACATCGATCAGAGCCAGTTGAAGGACAGTCCCTTCAATGTTGTGATCGTCTGCTTTCTGCTGCCGCAAACGGATGGAACTGTTGCCCCCAGCTACGAGCTGCAGAAATTCCTTTCCCTTCCAGGTCTTGTCGATCTGATCAAGGACGGCGGCAAGCGCAAGGTGCTTGTCTCGCTCGGCGGCGCGAACGTGGCAGACGGTGCCTGGGCCGCATTGGCTCAGGACACGGGCAAGGCGGCTAGCGCCATTTGGAGCTTCCTTCAGGCAAACAATTTCGATGGCATCGACTTCGATTTCGAAGAAACAGCCGACTTTCAGAATGCCGCTGAAGCCGGATATGACCCGGTCGCGTTCCTGGCGGAGATCTCCGCAGCTGTCAAAAGCGCAGCGGGATCGGCGGGTTGCCTTGTGAGTCATGCCCCGCAGCCCCCCTATTTCGACCCTGCCTGGTATGGTGCTCCCTATTCCCAGATCGCAGCGAAGGCGGGGGACGCGATCGATTGGTTCAACGTCCAGTATTACAACAACGGTACTTGGTACAACGGCCCCTCGAACGACGGTCCAACGCAGGAGCAGAAGATTACTGGCCTTACCGGCGGGGCGCCGGATGGCTGGAGCTACGTAGCTCTTTCCCAACTGGTGGGAACCCCGCCGGAGAAACTGGTTCTGGGCCGGGTTACGAGCCTCGATAACGCCGGTTCCGACCAGCAGAATGCAGGGTACCTGGACGCTGCCGACACTGTGTCATTCCTCGTTCAGCCGCTGATCCAGAAATTCGGCAACAGCTTTGGCGGCGTCATGGGCTGGGAATATTCCATGTCCACAACGGCCTCCCAAACGGCAGATGCCTGGGGCAACAGCATGAACCAGGCGCTTGGGCTTTAGGGAGCATTGGCGAAGTTGGAGGCGCCGGTTCGATGGCGCCTCTTTTTTCGCGTTGTGCTGCAAAGGAACGGCAGCTATTGCCAAGGCCTCAGGTCAGGGCGAAGCTGTAGCTGACATATTGGAACGCGGCACCGCTCTCGATACTGGTGATCCAGCCCTGAAAGAACAAGGTCGGGACGCCCTTTTCCTCGCCTAGATAGGCCATTGCATAGGCACCATATTGGCCGCCGATCGACCAGCCATTGAACATCGCGGCCGGATTGTAGCTGGAAACGATCAACTGGGGAGAGTTGATGGTGGCAGGAGGTCCGGCGGTGAAGCCGAAGAGCGACACAACGTAATTGCCTTCCGGGAGTTTTGAATAGCTGAAAGTCATGTTGCAAGGCAGGGACTGCTCGGCAGAGGTCTCGGCAAGGGCGGAAACAAACGGCTTGGGATCAGAAGACATGAGCGCCTCTTTCTAAATGCTATACGTGCTATATGGGAGGATTAGCACTCATAGATTGTACATTTTAAACACATCAACCGCCTGCCTGGAGTTTGGGCAATTCTGGTGGGAGAGGGGCAGGAGAGGGCTTTCGCGAAAAGTAAGCCTCAGCGAGCGCTTGACAGACGGCTGGGACTGACGCACAAATGCCGCCATGATCAAGATCGCAGCCATCTCCTTCGCGTATTTTTATTACGTCACCGACATATCGGCGGCTGCGTAGGATCTTGCTCTCAAACTAGAACCCGAAAAAGCCGCCGCGTCAGGCGGCTTTTTGGTTTTCAAAGGCTCTCCTGGCCGGGAAACCCCCAGGAAAGCCGAAAATGACCCAGCATATGATCGAAGCCGGAAAGCCGGCCACAAAACTCAAATCCGAAGCCCTCCAGGTGCTGTTCGAGCGCGGTCTGGTGCATCAATGCACGGATCTGGAAGCGCTTGACGCCAAGCTCAGCGCCGGACCCGTGACTGCATACGCCGGGTTCGATGCAACAGCCTCCAGCCTTCATGTCGGCCATCTGATGCCGTTGATGTCCATGCGCTGGCTGCAGAAGCTGGGGCACAAGCCGATCATGGTTCTGGGCGGTGGGACGAGCCAGGTAGGCGATCCGAGTTTCCGCAATGAAGCCCGGCCGATGCTGGAACAGCGCCAGATCGCGGCCAATATCGCGGGCATCCGTCGCTCGGTGGAACGCCTGATCGATCTGTCTCCGGAGGGCGGTGCGCTGATCGTCGACAACGCCGACTGGCTGACCGAGTTCAAGTTCCTTGAATTCCTGCGGGACTTCGGCCCGCATTTCACGGTCAACCGCATGATGACCTTCGACAGTGTCAGATCCCGTCTGGACAACCAGATGCCTCTGACCGTGCTGGAATTCTGCTACATGATGCTACAGGCGGTGGATTTCCTGGAGCTCTCGCGCCGCCATGACTGCACGCTACAGGTCGGCGGGTCCGATCAGTGGGGCAACATCGTCAATGGGGTGGAACTGGGGCGCAAGGGCGATGGCCGGCAGCTTTTCGGCCTGACGGTGCCGCTGATCACCACTGCAAATGGCGCCAAGATGGGCAAGACCGCCGCCGGGGCGGTCTGGCTGCATCCCGAGCATCTGTCGCCCTTTGCCTTCTGGCAGTTCTGGCGCAACACCGCCGATGCGGATGTTCCGCGCTTCCTGCGTCTTTTCACCGAGCTGCCGATCCGAGAAGTCGAGCGCCTGTCTATGCTGGAAGGCATTGAACGCAACGAGGCGAAGAAGATCCTCGCCACGCAGGTCACCGCCATCGTTCACGGAGCGGAAGCGGCCCGTCATGCGCTGGAACAAGGCGATACCCTGTTTTCCGAAAGCTGGGAGGAGGCAGAGCCGACCCACAGACTGGCGAGCCTCCGTCTTGCCACAGGCATGGGGCTGCTTGACCTTCTGACCGAGCTCGGGTTTGCCACTTCCAACAGCGATGCCCGGCGCCTCGTGGAAGGTGGCGGCGTGCGTCTCAACGGATCGGTGATCCAGGATCCGCGCCGAACGCTTGCCATCGGGGATCTGGCAGCAGGCGAGCGCCTGTCCCTGGCCGTTGGCCGCCGCAAGAAGGCGCTCGTTGCCTTTGAGTGAAATCATGCATGCCGGAAGGGGCATGGGCTCCTTCCGGCGCAATTCTCTCTCAGCGGAAGTCATTAAAATTGTATTTATTGTGTAATTGTTTCATGAGCTCTATTTGCTTCTGACCCTGGTTTAGATGACCAGATTCAGGTCTCATTATGTTTTGTTGCCTTAATTTCTGACGGTTATTTGCAGAGGTCAAAATGCCGTCAAAATTTGGTAAGGGTCTCAACAGTCTTCGGGTGCGCTTTGCGCTGATGTCAGGCGTCTTTGGTGCTGCCGCTGCTTGTGCTGCGGCCTGGAGTTCCAGCCACCTGCATGGCGACCTCGTGATCCTCGGGGTGACGTGTCTCGTTATCTTGAGTGCGGCCGCGATCACCTATCTGATGACCGGAAACCTGACGCGGCCGATCGAGAACCTCCGGGCAACCACGGAGGCCATTGCAAAGGGCGACTATGAGACACCGGTGAATGTAGAGTGCCTTTGCGAGGTCGGCGGACTGGCGGCAAGCTTTGACAAGATGGTCACCCGCCTCAATGCAAATGTGGCGCGCATCCGGACGCTGGCCTATGAGGACACGATCACTGGCCTGCCAAACCGGGCGGTTCTGGAAGAAACACTGGACGGCCAAAGGGACCTGAGCGGTGCACTGCTCTTTATCGATCTGGACCACTTCAAGCAGGTGAATGACGCCTATGGCCATGCCGCAGGTGACATGATCCTGCGAGCCGCTGCAAAGCGCTTGCTGGAGCAGGGCTTGCAGATCGATGAGAGCGAGAATGCTCCGGACCAGCCGGCTCTGTTCCGCTTTGCCGGTGATGAGTTCGTTGCGATTCTTCCCGGTGCCGGCCGTGCCGAAGCTGCTGTTGTGGCCCGTAGGATCATCGAGGCCATGAACGAGCCTTTTGCCTTTGGCGGCCAGATGATCCAGATCGGCGCGTCAGTGGGGGCTGCGATCCTCAATGAGGACGCCTATACGGCGGAAGACCTGATCAAGTTTGCAGATCTGGCCATGTATGAAGCCAAGACCCAGGGACGGGGACAGGTGGTTGTCTTCGACCAGATGATGAAGGAACGCGCCGTGAAGCGTGCGCGGCTGACGGCGGATTTCGTTTCAGGTCTGGAGCGGGACGAGCTCGAGGTTCATTTCCAGCCCAAGATTCGCCTGCGGGATGGAGCCATTTCCAGTGTGGAGGCTCTGGTGCGCTGGCGTCATCCCGAACTCGGCTTGCTGTTTCCCGGAGACTTTCTGGAGATCGCCGCGGAAAATGGCCTTCTGCCCAAGCTTGGCCAGCAGGTCATGCGCAAGTCTGCCGAGTATATCCGTCACTGGAAAAAGGCAGGATCTCCCATGGTCGTGGCGATCAATGTCTGTCCGGGCCAGTTCTCGAACGAGAAATTCGCAGATGGCCTGATTCTCTTCTGCCTCAGCCAGCAGGTCTCGCCTTCGGATTTTGAAATCGAGCTCACCGAAACCGTCGCGATGCAGGATGTCGACAAGGCGCGGCGCCAGCTTGAACGCCTGAAGTCGGCGGGCTTCGGCATTGCCATTGATGATTATGGGATTGGCTACTCCAACCTGTCCCAGCTCTACCGGCTGCCGTTCGACCATCTGAAGATCGACAGGTCGATCATCGAAACCATCAGTTCCGATCCGAATGCAGAAGTGTTGATCAGTTCGGTCATCGAGACCGCGCACCGGCTCGGGCATACGGTCACGGCCGAAGGGGTTGAAACCTCTCAGCAGCTTGAGGCTTTGCGGCGCCTGGGATGTGACAATGTTCAGGGCTATCTGACTGGCCGTCCTGCCCCTGCGGAGGACATCACCAGCATCCTGCTGAAGCAGAGGACGGCATCGGTGAAGGTCGTTGCAGGTCTGGACCACAAGACCGCCTGCTAGGCTCTGGTTCTGTCAGCGTTCTCAATCTCATAAAAAATCCCCGGCCTTCAGATGAAGACCGGGGATTCAAGCGTCGCGGGGAAATCGCGAGGTCGTTCCTGCTTATGCTTGCAGGCGGGATCTGATTTGCTGGCGCAATTCGTCGATCGGGGAGCGGGAGCGCCCCTTGCTCGTGTGCCAGAAGGTCCAGCCGTTACATGACACAGCGCCCTGAACCAGCGCGCCGACCTTGTGGATCGAGCCCACGTAGTCGCCGCATTTCAGCGAGCCATCCGCCCGGACTACCGCGAGGTGGCGGCCCTTTGCGCAGGAAAGCTCCGTTCCAGGTTCCAGAAGGCCGGCTTCCAGAAGATTGCCGAACGGGATGCGCGGTTCAGCCCGCTTGCCCTTCTGCATTTCCAGAGACACGCCGGAGCCAGCCTCGATGGCTTTGATCCGGGCCGTCGCCGCATCGATATAGGACTGTTCACGTTCGACGCCGACAAAGTGGCGGCCCAGCTTTTTGGCAACGGCACCGGTGGTGCCTGTACCGAAGAAGGGATCCAGAACCACGTCGCCCGGCTTGGAAGAGGCCGTCAGCACGCGGTAAAGCAGGCTCTCCGGCTTCTGGGTCGGGTGAACTTTCTGACCGTCATCGTCCTTCAGGCGCTCGCCGCCAGTGCATAGCGGCAGGTGCCAGTCGGACCGCATCTGAAGGTCGTCGTTGAACGTCTTCAGCGCATCGTAATTGAACGTCGGCTTTGCGGTCTTGGACTTGGTTGCCCAGATCATGGTCTCATGGGCATTGGTGAACCGTTTGCCGCGGAAATTCGGCATCGGGTTCGACTTCACCCAGATGATGTCGTTCATGATCCAGAAGCCGAGATCCTGGAGGATCGCGCCAACGCGGAAGATGTTGTGATAGGAGCCGATCACGTAGATCGAGCCGTCGTCCTTCATCACGCGGCGCACGGCCAGAAGCCAGGCGCGGGTGAAGGCATCATAGGCCTCGAAGCTCTCGAACTGGTCCCAATGGTCGTCGCAGGCGTCGACCTTGGAATCGTCCGGCCTGTGCAGGTCCCCGCCCAACTGAAGATTGTACGGTGGGTCAGCAAAGACCAGATCTACCGACTTGGACGGCAGACGGTTGAGAGCGGCTACACAGTCGCCCTTGATGATCGTGTCGAGCCAGGCCGCGTCAGCGGAAAGCCCGGAAGGGGAAAGGGGTGCCACGGAGGACACCCCGGTACGCAGAACACTCATTGCGACGCAAAACCTCACGCAATTTCGAGTGTCATGGTTACCGGTTTTGGTAAATCAGGCGTTAAGTTACGAAAGAGAAATTTCCTAATGAATCAATGGTTTGTTTACGTTGGTAAAAGTGTTAATGCAGGTTAAGAATGCGAAGCAGGGCAAAATGCCGGAAAACCGCAGTTTCCGCGTCCCCGCCTGTCCCGAACAGGGACGCCATGGTTAAAAAGACCCTTTGAAAGGCACCCTGATTTTTTATGAAAAAGCCGGAATGGAATGCATTCCGGCTTTCTGTTTTTAACCAAGTGGGGATGAATTCGGGGCGACTTGGGCGCTACCGGTCCTTGTACTGCTTGCCTGCTTCGAACCGGCGCAGCGCCAGGGAAAGTGTCACCGTCATCAGGAGATAGAGCAGGGCCACCACGTTGTAGGTCTCGAAGAAGCGGAAGGAGCCGGCGGCATAGACCTTGCCGAGCTGGGTGATGTCCGCAACGCCCAGAACCGAGACGAGGGAGCTGTCCTTGATCAGGGCGATGAAGTCATTGCCAAGCGGCGGCAGGATCGTCCGGAGCGCTTGGGGAAAGATGATAAGCCGGAACCGCAGCCAGGGCCCCATGCCGAGCGCTTCTGCTGCTTCGATCTGCCCTTTGTCGACTGCCTGTATGCCTGCCCGGAACACTTCCGCGATAAAGGCCGAATAGCCGATGGAGAGGGCCAGGATGGCTCGCCAGAGCAGTGAAAAGTCCCGCGACCGGATCGAGACATCCGTGCCGATGGCTTCAAGAACCCAGTTGACGGCTGCAACAAGGGCAGGCGAGGCAACGAAGGCGACGTAGAGCAGCAAGACCATGACCGGCACACCGCGCACGATCTCGATGTAGAAGCGTGAGAGCTGCCTCAGGATGATGAAGCGCGACAGGGAGCCGACTGCCAGGGCGAGACCGCCCAAGGATGCAAGGGCGAAGGCCGTGAGTGTCACGAAGACCGTGACCCCAAGCCCCTTGACCGTGATGGCCAGGATCTCGCGGTAGGTGTCATCTGCCGAGATCTGAAACAGCAGATAGGCGGCAATCCCACCGGCTGCGAGCAGCCAGTAGGGAAAATCGCTTTTGGGGGAGGTGCGGGGAGACTGCGCCATGGGCGTTGCTGGCTCCGGCAAGGGACCGGAGCCTTGAGCCTTATTCGCCCATCTTGTAGTCGACGAACCACTTCTGGTTCAGCTTGTCCATCGTGCCATCGGCCTTCATGGCCGCGATGACCGCATTGACCGGCTCGACCAGATCAGAGCCCTTCTTGAAGATGAAACCGAAGTCTTCTGCGCCCAGCGGCTCGCCAATCAGTTTGTAGGTGTCCGGATAGGCAGACACATAGCCATTGCCGCCCGTGCTGTCGGTCAGGACGAGGTCCACGTCACCCGCCCGAAGGGCCTGTACCGCAGCGCCAATGGTCTCGAACAACTTGATACGCGGATTCGCTTCATTGCCATCCAGAACGTCATAGACCGACACATAGAAGGGGGTCGTTCCCGGCTGGGCGCCAACGAGCAGGTCATCGTCCGCAGCAAAGGACTTGGCATCGGTGAAGCGGTCCTCCTTGGCGGAGACGAGCATGCGCATTTCCGAATGCATGTAGGGATCGGAGAAGTCGACCTTTTCCTTGCGGTCATCGCGGATGGTGATGCCGGTCATGCCAATATCGAACTGGCCATTGGAAACGGCGGGGATCATCGCCTCCCAGCTGACATTCTCGTACACGACCTTGAAGTTCAGGCGCTTGGCCATCTCGTTCATGGCGTCATATTCCCAGCCGACCGCCTGACCCGTCTTGTCGACAAATTGCAGCGGCGGATAGGCGTTTTCCGTCACGACCACGACTTCCCGTCCCTTCAGATCCGGAAGATCTGCTGCATTCGCCGGAAGCGCGGCGGCGAGGGCGAGGCTTGCAAGGCCGGCAGCAAGGCTGATCGGGCGAAGGGAAAACAAGGAACGCATGAACTCTCCTGAGGAACTGTGCGGGGTGCCAGCCTTTGAAAGGCCGGAGTGTTGGGCTGCACAATAGCGCCTAACCGGCAAAGCTGTGAAGGGCGCCGGCGTATGGAAGAGCGCGAAGTCCCGGCACTCTTCGATGATTATGCAGTTTCTTTCAGTTTGTGAAAAATGTTTCGCATAGAGCCGCTACAAGTCTTGACGCTCGCAATTCGAAGGCAGATCTTGGACGGTTAAAAACAACAATAAGGAGACATGCATTGACCATCCCTCCCAGCGGATTGCTTGGCATCCGGGCGCGGCCCATTCTCAACGCGCCTGACTGGCCCATGGAATCGTTTTCCGATGCCAAGGATGCGGTGAAGCGCCTCATCGATATCTTCGAGGCCAACACGGCCTTCATCCGCAAAGGCTTCCATGATCTGATCGAAGGCAACGAGCCTGATGGCCGGATCCGCGCCTGCTATCCGCAGGTACAGATCGTGACTGAAAGCCACTTCCGGCTCGATAGCCGCCTTGCCTATGGTTTTGTCTCCGGCCCGGGCACCCATTCCACGACGATCACCCGTCCGGACCTGTTCCGCTCCTATCTGGAAACCCAGATCTCCTTGCTGATCCGCAATCATCAGGTGCCGGTGATGATCGGAACGTCCGAAACGCCGATCCCGCTGCATTTCGCCTTCTATGACGGCACCCATGTCGAGGGCGGGGCTGCCGCAGCAAAGATCGCCCGTCCACTGGCGGACATGTTCGATCTGCCGGATCTGACCGTGATGGATGATTCCATTGCCAACGGCACCTATGAACCGGTTGGCGGGGTGATGCCGCTTGCCTCCTTCACGGCGCCGCGGGTGGACTATTCCCTGCACCGCCTGCAGCACTACACAGCGACGGCGGCAGAGCATTTCCAGAACTATGTGCTCTTCACCAACTACCAGTTCTATATCGACGAGTTCTGCCGCATGTCGCGGGAGCTGCTCGCCGATTCGGACAGTGGCTATGAAGCCTTCGTGGAGCCGGGCAATCTGATGACCCTGTCCGGGGAAACGGCGCCATCCAGCGGCACCGAGCTTGCCAAGCTGCCGCAGATGCCGGCCTATCACCTGAAGCGCAAGGGGCAGGCGGGGATCACCATGGTCAACATTGGCGTTGGCCCGTCCAATGCGAAGACCATCACCGACCATATTGCGGTGCTGCGCCCCTATGCCTGGCTGATGCTTGGTCACTGCGCGGGTCTGCGCAACAGCCAGACCCTCGGGGATTACGTTCTGGCTCATGGCTATGTGCGCGACGACAACGTTCTCAATCAGGACCTGCCGGTCTGGGTGCCGATCCCGCCACTGGCCGAAGTTCAGATCGCGCTGGAAGACGCGGTGGCCGAAGTGACCGGCTACGACGGATATGAGCTGAAGCGGGTGATGCGCACCGGCACGGTTGCCTCCATCGACAACAGGAACTGGGAACTCTGGGACCAGCGCGGCCTCGTTCAGCGGTTTTCCCAGTCCCGCGCGATTGCGCTCGATATGGAGTCGGCCACCATTGCCGCCAATGGTTTCCGCTTCCGTGTGCCTTATGGAACGCTGCTCTGCGTTTCCGACAAGCCGCTCCATGGGGAGTTGAAGCTGCCGGGCATGGCGACGGATTTCTACAAGCGTCAGGTCGCCCAGCATCTGCAGATCGGCATTCGCGCCCTCGAAAAGCTGCGCGACATGCCCCGTGACCGCTTGCATTCCCGCAAGCTCAGAAGCTTCTCGGAAACGGCCTTCCAGTAGGGCCGTAGATACGCATCAGCAAATTGACGGCCGGGACATCCCGGCCGTTTCTGTTTTGCCCTGACAATGATCTGCAGCGCCTCCGCAGAAATAACGGAGGTCAGCGAACCTTCTGCCCTGCTTAAGGCACTCAGAAAGAGTGTTTTCTTTGCCTTTAGCTGGAGCAATTGCCATGGCGACACCTCAACAGATTACGGACATCGTTCGTATTCTCATGCGTCTCTGGAATATCCAGGACGAGAGGGACATTACTCGGGAGTTTAAGAAGCTCGTTAGAGCGTTGGCGGACGGGAACGAATACAATGCTGGTCAGGCTGCCAACAATCTTGCCTATCTTCTGCGGGCCAATACCGCGGCCACGCTGAACCTTACCCAGCCAATCAGCCAGACCCGGCAAACGATCCTTGAACGGGCCCGCCGCGAGGTGACCCGGCAGCTTGGGAACAACGGTGGCGGAGCTCCGGGGGGAAATGACGGCGGCGATGATGATGTGCCGCCGCCACCGCCACCGAGTGACGATCCGCTGGATTCTCTGCGCGACAGTTTGGAGTCCGGCGATCAGGGTGGCACGCCTCCACCCCCGCCTCCGCCCAGCGAATTTGATGAGGGGGATGACGATGCCACGATCCCGCCACCGCCTCCGCCGCCCTCGCAGGAGGAGCTTCTCAAGGATATCGCGGCGGCCCTCATGGCCGAAGACTATGATGAAGTCCGGCGTCTGCTGAGGCTGGCTGTCAACTTTGCCCGTGCCGCCGCCCAACCAGGCGAAACCATCACGGCAGGCCGCCTGCTGCAACAGGCGGGTGAGGAATTTGACGTCGACATCAGCGGGTTCCTTCGGAACGAGGCGGCTGCCCGGCGAGAATCTGCCGCAAGGCGTGAAGCGCGTGCAGACAGCCGGAACAATGACGTGGATGAGGAGGGAGATGATCTAGATCCCTGGCAGAATGCAGAGTTCCAGCAGTTGATAAGACGGCTTCAAGAGGCGCGGGAAAAAAACGACCCTCTTGCAGAAGCTTCCGCTCTTGGCTCCGCCTTGGAACTGGCCCGTCAGATTACCGGCAATCCTGCTCTGACCATGGACGCTCTGGAAGCGTCCATTGCCGCGGAAATTGATCTTGGCAGCGACGCAGTGTTTGACGGCCAGTTGTCTGACGACAACGAACAGGACGGCGACGAGAAAAAGGACGACTTCGAGTACGACGGTGCTGAAGATGGCGGGCAATCACCCGATAAACTGTGGACCAATCCGGCGTTCATTCGACTGGCGACGCGGATTGTCGAGGCTCATGCGACCTCCAACATTGCAGAGCGGGACGATTTGCTGAGGCAAGCCCTTTCGGTGACCTTGCAGTTTACATCGGTGGGAGACTTAAGTTCGGAGCAGCTCCTGAACTACATTCTGAACCGTTGGAAGAAAAAGCGGCGGAAGGAAGCTGGTGCCGGAAACCAGTTTGAAGGTCCCCAAGGCGGACCTGGTGGTCCGGGTGGTCCGGCAGGTCCAGGTGGCCCCGGAGGACCCGGCGGTGGCGGTGGTCCAGGTAACGGTGGCTCAGGTAACGGCGGCCCAGGTGACGGTGGCAACGGGTCTGCACGCGGTGGCGAGCCGGTGGATATCAGGAAGGAGCTGGGCAAACTTGCCGCTTTGCAGGATAGCCGCAACGGCAAACTCATTGTTCAGGCCGCAACCTTACTGCACGCGCGTCTGCAGAGAGAAGGTGGCAAGAACGCCAAGTATAGCGTTGGGGATCTGGTGAAACTGTCGGTGCAGCTTCATTTCGCACAGTCACAAGGGCGCAAGAAGCGGGGCGAGACCGGCCAAAGTGGAAACGCTGACTTGTCACCCGGCCTGGTCAACAAGGTGGACTGGGAGCACTTCTGCGGTTTGTACGATGTCGATGTGGAAGAGATTCCGGAGCTCAAGCGCCTGTCGCTGAAGCTCATCAAGAATGGGGAAGACGGTGCCTTGCCGTTGGCTTCCGCATTGGTGAAGCGGCGCAAGAAAGCGAACAGGAAACCGACGTTTGACCTGAGGAATGTCAGTCACTTGCTGGACGGGGTGCGCGACCTTTTGGGCCGGAAGGCAAACAACCAGAAGGTCAGCAAGCCGGTCCGGGCATCCTCCAAGACCGAGAAGACGGACGAAGATGCTTGAGCCATAAAAAAACGCGGGCCCGAAGGCCCGCGTCAGACTGCTGACAAAGGTTCCAATCACCGTTGAAGGCGTCAAGTCACGAAGCGTTTGATGTCATCCCTGCGAAGGCAGGGATCCAGTAACCATCTGTGGTAAAAGACTTTTTTAAAGGTCCCACGCTACGGGATACTAGATCCCGGTCTTGGTGCAGGGCACCAAACCGGGATGACCAACAAACTTGGCTTTGTTGTCACCAATCTCAAACGCGGGCCCGAAGGCCCGCGTTTCCAATCTCTTGAGGTAAGGCCGCTTTGGCTTACTCGGCTTCGTCAGCCGGTGCGGACTGGAGCATGCCGTAGCGCTCAACGCCGATCTTGTCGAGCAGCTCAAGCTGGGTTTCCAGGAAGTCGATGTGGCCTTCCTCGTCTGCCAGAAGCTGTTCGAACAGCTGCATGGAAACGAAGTCACCTTCTTCGCGGCAGATTTCGCGGGACTTGGAATAGGAGGCGCGGGCGTCATATTCGCCGGCCAGATCTGATTCCAGAACTTCCTTGATGTCCTGACCGATGCGCAGCGGTGCAACCTTCTGCATGTTCGGGTGGCCTTCGAGGAAGATGATGCGCGACGTGATCTTGTCGGCATGTTCCATCTCTTCGATGGACTCGGCCCGTTCCTTCTTGGCGAGGCGCGTGTAGCCCCAGTCGTCCAGCAGGCGGTAGTGCAGCCAGTACTGGTTGATTGCGCCGAGTTCGAGGAAGAGGGCCTCGTTCAGACGTTCGATGACTTTCGGGTTGCCCTTCATGGCGGAAGCCTCCGGTTTTGATCAGATGGACGGAATTTAGAATTATTCCAAACAACAGTCCAGTGCCTGCCCGCAATTTTCACGATTATTGTTCACCGACCTTGAGGCCAGTCTGCAACCAGGCGGGAGAAGCTTAGCGGAACTGGGGGCCGTGACACCAGCAAGTGAGCGAAAAGCGCTGACCTTTCTGGACGGGAACCACCCGGTGGAGCATGAAACTGGCGAAAAGTGTCGCCGAACCAAGCTCTTTGGGCGCGCTGTAGCTGGCACTGCCCAAGTTGATCTCCAACTCGCCGCCTTCGTAGTTCTCGGCTTCCGACAGCTGGGTGACAATGGTCAGCTTCCTGTGACGGGCAATCGGGCCATCGCCAATGTCCGAGTGCCAGTCGTAATGGCCTTCGTCCGCCTCGTCATAGGCTGCAACCTGAAGACGTTCCTTGAAATCGGTGATGTCGAACTGGAAGGCGTCCCGGTTGGACCTTGCGACCGCGTCGACGATGCGGTCCATCACCCAGGCCGCGCTGCCCTGGTCATCGAGCCAGGAAATCTCGGCCCTGCGGATGTTGTCATGGCGGATTCCGCCGACAAGACCGCCGCGCTTCTGGCGGCCATCTTCGCTGAGACGGATGATTTCTTGCGTTTCGGTTTTGGAGAAGAGTTTGGGAAGAGAATGCGTGAACATTCAGGGAGCCTTTATCGACGATCAGGCATCGCAAGAACGCTCAAAACACGAAGTTGGCAAATTGAAAATGCAGTTTGACTTTCTCCGCCGGAGAGAAAGCGAAGTGTCGATTTGATCACCCCAAGATCAAATCCTCAAAAGGCCGCCTCAATGGCCTTGCGCATGACCGTCGGAAGGGCTTCGTCCGGCAATTCCGCGGGCGCAGACCACCAGCAATTTCCCGGTAAAAGGGTGCTGTCCGGCACATGGGCGCGGAAGATCGTCAGTTCCAGGTGAAAGTGCGTGAATGTATGCCGCACCACGCCGGCAACAGGGCGCCAGTCCAGGTCCGTTCCGCTGTCCTGAAGGGGGGCGGACAGGACAAAGCCGGCTTCATCCGCATCCACTGACCATTCCGTGCCAGGCACCTCGCTCATGCCGCCAAGCAGGCCTTTGGGTGGCCGCCGCCGCAGCATCACCGCATTGTCGCTTTCACGAAGCGCAACGAAGGCTGCACCGGTGCGTGTCGGCTTGGTCTTTTTCGGCGCCTTTCGGGGCAGGGTTTCGGCGAGGCCGCTGGCGCGGGCCTCGCAGCCGCTGCTCCAGGGGCACAAGCTGCAGGCGGGCCGTTTGGGGGTGCAGAGGGTCGCCCCCAGATCCATGACGGCCTGGGCAAAGTCCCCCGGACGGGAGGCTGGCGTCAGAGCCGTCATGACTGCCTTGATTTCAGGTTTGGCCTCGGGCAGGGGCGTCGTGATCTCAAAAAGCCGGGACATGACGCGCTCCACATTGCCATCCACGACGGCCGCCGGCTGGTCGAAGGCAATGGCTGCGATGGCGGCCGCCGTATAGGGGCCGACACCCGGCAGGGCAAGGAGACCTTCCGCCGTTTCCGGGAAACTGCCCTCATGCTGATCCGCGACGGTTTCCGCGCAGCGCTTCAGGTTCCGCGCCCGGGAATAATAGCCAAGCCCCGCCCAGGCCTTCATGACATCTTCTTCGGGAGCTGCAGCCAGATCCCCGACCCTTGGCCAGAGGGAGAGGAACTTGACGTAATAGTCTTTCACAGCCGCCACAGTGGTCTGCTGCAACATGATTTCCGACAGCCACACATGATAGGGATCTGGCACGACACCTAGCCGCCTGTCCTCCGGCGAGACCCGCCAGGGCAGGGTACGGGCATGCCGGTCGTACCATTCAAGAAGTTCGTTTGCTGCTGGACTAGTCTTCATGATCGGGAGGGCGGATTCGTCTTTGAGAACTGTGGCTGACGGAAAGGACAGCTTGGGGATAACGCCCGCATATGCTGTCCCGGCTGGCGGGTTTCTTCGGCTTGTCTTTTTTTTGACGCAAATTCTGCGACACCCTCTACGTTGACTGGTGCGAATCGGTTTGGATTTGCGCCCAAGCGGCTTGTGCCGCCAACGTATGTCCGTGAGGAGTAGCGCTATTTCCGGTGCGCGTGCAAGCAAGGGTGCCATGCAGCTTTCTGACCTGGTCAGCAAGGCGATGACACCGGCATGCCGGAAGCGCGGTTTCGCTTCAGTCGATATTCTTGCGGCCTGGCCGGATATCGTCGGCGAACGCTACGGAGAGCGGGTCCAGCCACAGCGGCTGATCTGGCCGCGGCAGACCGGAAACGAGAGTGATCTCAACGCGGAACCCGCGACGCTGGTCGTCCACACGGATGGTGCGACCGCTCTGCTGCTCACCCATGAAATGCCGCAGATCATCCAGCGCATCAACACCTTCTACGGATGGGCAGCCGTTGGCCGTATCAAGATCGTCCAGAAGCCGGTTGAAGTGCGTCATCGCCAGCAGCGTCCGGCTCTGCGGCGCCTCAGCAATGATGAAATGAGCAGGATCGACCAGACGGTTTCGGGTGTTGCCAACGACCGTCTGCGCGAAGCTTTGAAGAAGCTGGGTGCGCAGGTCGTGGCCCGCAACAGCGGCACTGGCTCCTGAGTTTCAAAGACCGGTCCGGGTCTTCCGATAAAGCTTTCGTGATCAACGCCTTGTTTTCTTTCTCCGATGCCGGAGGCAGCATGTGCCTGGATCTGGAGGGGCAGGGCATTGGTGTGCCTTGCTGGTCGAAGGCGAGTGGAATGAAATCAGGACGGAAAATTTCGTGGTCCCGCCTGCTGGTGGCCGCAGCGGCACTGTTGCCTTTCTCTCTCCCGCAATTTGCGGATCATGCTTCAGCGCAAGCAGCAGATGCTGCCTGTGGAGAGGAGACCGCCTGCGAGCTTCCTGATGGACGCTACTATGTTCATCTGCCAGAGGGCGGAAGCGTGGGAGACGTGGGATTGGGAGCGATCTTCTTCCTGCACGGGCACCGGGGCAACGGTCTCAACGGGATCCGCAATGCGTCCTTCCGCAAGATGGCGGATGACCTCGGTGTGGCGTTTATCGCCGTTGAAGGGCTTGAGGGGCGCTGGTCCTTTCCAACCGCGCCGGATCATAAACGCGATGAATTCGCCTTCTTTGACCACGTGCTGGCGGATGCGGAGCAACGGTTCGGCATCGACAGGGAGCGAACGATGCTCAGCGGCTTTTCCTCCGGGGCCTTCATGACCTGGTATCTGGCCTGCGATGATGCGGGACGGTTTTCAGGCTATGCGCCCGTCGCAGGGGCTTTCTGGGAGCCCTTGCCTGAGAGCTGCACCAGCAAGCAGATCCCCTATCTGTTTCACACTCATGGAACCTCGGACACAGTGGTTCCCATGAAAGGGCGCTGGCTGGGCGACGGCCGGTGGAAGCAGGGGGACGTGTTGAAAAGCTTCGATGTCTGGCTGCGCCAGGCTGGCATCGCCGGGACGTCTCCCGAGATTTTCGAGGTTGGCGAACTGGCCTGCCGCAAATGGGCGCCGGAAGAAGGTGCGCTTGAGCTCTGCCTTCATTCGGGAGGCCACAGTGTCAAGGCGGAGTGGATCAGGCGGGCTTGGCAAAGGCTGGGAGAGGCGCGCCATTGGCCCGCGATCAATTCCCGGTGAACTGACCAGCCCTGACACGAATTTGGCGCTTTTTGACAGTGTGTTCGAAATCAGGTCAGTTGACGCAGCAAGTTCAGGCAGGCACATGACAGATCTGGTTCGCCATACTTGGGCAGCCTCAGCAATCGAGTTGAACACAGGACAGGATTTTCCCGTGAACCTTACCCGCAGACACCTTCTTCAGGCCGCATCCGGTCTTGCCATCACCGGTGCTGTCATGACCCTGCCGGCGGCAGCCATGGCCGAGACTGTGAACATGGAAGAGTTGCTGAAGCCCGGCCCGCTTGGCGACAAGATCCTTGGGTCCGAAGATGCTCCGGTGACGATCGTGGAATATGCCTCGATGACCTGCGGTCACTGTGCGCATTTTCACAAGACCACTTATCCGGCTCTGAAGGCCGATTACATCGACACGGGCAAGGTTCGGTTCATCTTCCGCGAGTTCCCGCTGGATGCCGTTGCCGCTGCTGCTTTCATGCTCGCCCGCTCCATGCCCGACGACAAATATTTCGAAATCGTCGACACCATGTTCGAGCAGCAGAGTGTATGGGCTTTCACGGATAATCCGTATAATTCACTGCTCAATTTCTCCAAGCAGATCGGATTTACACAGGAGTCCTTTGAGAAAGCCTTGACAAACCAGGGCCTGCTTGACGCAGTGAATGCTGTACGCGACCGCGGTGCGAACGAGTTTGGCGTGAATGCAACGCCGACCTTCTTCATCAACGGCGAGAAGCAGTCCGGGGCACTCAGCATTGAAGAAATGGGCAAGCTCATCAACGACAAGCTCTGACCTTCCGGCGCATGGCGCGGGGGGCACCCTGAGCCATGCCCGAAACGCTTCTTTCGCAGGCGGCCTGAACAAGGGCCGCCTGTTTGCATTGATGCCGGACCGTTCGAATTCTCCTGCCAGCGACGGAGGGCTTTGCGCATGAAGTTCTCCCGCCTCCGGGTCGTCGGTTTCAAATCCTTCGTCGAGCCGATGGAGTTCGTCATCGGCAAGGGGCTGACCGGTGTGGTCGGGCCCAATGGCTGCGGCAAGTCCAACCTCGTTGAAGCCCTGCGCTGGGTGATGGGCGAGAACTCCTACAAGAACATGCGTGCGTCCGGAATGGACGACGTGATCTTTTCCGGCTCCCTGAACCGTCCGGCCCGCAACACGGCCGAAGTGACGCTGTTCCTGGAAAACCTGGACCGGACCGCGCCTGCCGCCTTCAATGACGCGGACCTTCTTGAGGTCAGCCGGCGGATAGAGCGGGAATCCGGCTCCAACTACAAGATCAACGGCAAGGATGTGCGCGCCCGCGACGTTCAGCTGCTCTTTGCCGATGCCTCGACCGGTGCGCGGTCTCCGGCCATGGTGCGCCAGGGCATGATCGGCGAGCTGATTTCCGCCAAGCCTACGGCCCGGCGCCAGATCCTGGAAGAAGCTGCCGGGATCTCCGGCCTGCACAGCCGCCGCAAGGAAGCCGAAATGCGGCTTCGCGCGGCGGAACAGAACCTGGAGCGCCTTGAAGACGTTCTGGTGCAGATTGATGCCCAATTGGAAAGTCTGCGCCGCCAGTCCCGCCAGGCCTCGCGCTATCGCAATCTCTCGTCGGAGATCCGGGCTGCCGAGGCGACCATTCATTACCTGCGCTGGACCGAGGCGGGCAAAGTTCTTGGCGAAGCGGAAAGTCAGTTCAACGCAGCCCAGCAGCAGGTGGCAGAAGCGGCCACGCTTCAGGCTGACAGTGCCAAGGTTCAGGCGATCGCAGCCCACAAACTGCCGGAGCTTCGCGATGCCTCTGCCCGGGCCGGGGCCGTTCTGCAGCGGCTGATCATTGCCCGCAACGAGCTTGATTCCGAGGAGCGCCGGGTCAAGGAACGGCTGCAGGATCTGGAACGGCGGCTGGTGCAACTGGCCGAAGACGTCACCCGCGAACAGCGGATGGTTTCGGAGAATGACGAGGTCCTGGAAAGGCTCAATGAAGAGCGGGCAGAGCTTCAGGAAGAAAACGAAACCGTTCTGGAGCGTGCGGAGCTTGCCCGCGAAAAGGTGGTGGAAGCCGAAGAGCAGGTGGGTGAGCTTGAAGCGGCCCTTTCCGAGCTGACAACAGAGCAGGCACGGGCGGTGGCCGAACGACAGGCGCTGGAGCGTCGGGCAGCCGATAGCCGTCAGCGCTGTGAACGCTTGTCGGCACAGGCCGCCGAAGCGCGTCATGCACTCGAGCAGGTGTTGGCGGAGCTTTCTGCGATCGATGGCATGAGCGAGCGGCAGGAAGAGGTCGAAATGGCCGGTGAGGCATTGGCTGAAGCGGAGGCCGGTGTCGAGGAGGCTGAAGAGCGCACACGTTTGGCCCGTGAGGGCGAGCAATCAGCCCGTCAGCCACTGGCGGAGGCGGAAAAGGCCTTGTCCGCTCTGGAGACCGAAGCACGCACGCTGGAGAAGGTTCTGAACGTGTCCTTTGGCGGCGAATGGCCGCCGGCCGTGGACCAGCTCAAGGTCGAGCCGGGTTTTGAGACCGCGCTGGGCGCAGCTCTGGGTGAGGATCTTGATGCGCCTCTGGATGCCGCGTCGCCTGTGCGCTGGGGAGGGGGCTTTGATGCTTCCGATGACCCTGCGCTTCCCGCCGGTGTCAGGCCGCTATCAAGCGTGGTCGACGCCCCGTCTGTTCTTGGCCGCCGCCTTGCGCAGATCGGGATCGTGGAGGCTTCGCAAGGGGCGGATCTTCAACGGCAGCTCAAGCCGGGGCAGCGGATCGTTACCAGGGAGGGCGATCTCTGGCGCTGGGATGGTTTTGTCGTCGGGGCGGAAGCGCCGACGCCCGCAGCTCAAAGGCTTTCCCAGAAGAACCGGCTGGCCGAACTGGTCGATCAGATCGAGACTGCAAGACTTCAGGCCGAAACCCGCCGCGAGGCCCTGCAGGCAGCGGTCGACCTCGTCCAGCAAGCGCAGGAAAACGAGCAGGCCGCCCGTCAGCGGACCCGTGACCGCCAGAAGGATCTGGCAGAGGCGCGTGAAGCGCTGGCGCGCGCTGAACGTGCCATGTCGCAGCTTGCTGCCCGCAAGAGTGCTGCGGAAGAGCGCTCCCAAAGACTGAGCGAAGAGGCTGCCGAGGCCCGAGAAATTCTGACCGAGGTGGAAGAGGCGCTGGCTGAGGCTCCGGAAGTTCAGGGCTTCGCCGACCAGATTGCCAGGCTGCAGGGGGATGTCTCTTCGGCTCGTAGTGCCCTTGCAGAGGCGCGGGCTGTCTCGGAAGGTCTTGCCCGCGAACAGCTCATGCGCGACCGGCGCCTGGAAGCCATCGCTCGCGAATTCGACAGCTGGAAAACCCGTGCGGCCAACGCAGCTCAACAGATCGCGGTGCTGAAAGAGCGCCAGCAGGAAGCCGAGGACGAAAGGGTTGAGCTGATCGAGGCGCCGGAAGAAATCGAGTTGAAGCGGCGTGATCTGTTCTCCGAGATCGCCAAGGCGGAAGAGGCGAAGAAAGAAGCCGACGACCAGCTTCAGCGGGCCGAATCCGATCAGTCCGATGTGGACCGGGTCGCCCGGACCGCTCTGGAAACCTTGTCGTCGGCCCGTGAGCAGAAGGTGCGCGCGGAAGAGCGTCTGCAGGCCGCACGGGAGCGCAAGATTGCCATCGAGGCACGGGTGGATGAGGATCTTGATGTCCCCATGTCCGCGCTGCCGGAGCTGGCGGGCCTCAGGGACGGGGCGCCGCTGCCGGACGCCGAGGCGACGGAGCGCAAACTGGACCGCCTGCGCCAGGAGCGGGAGCGTCTGGGCGGAGTGAACCTTCGGGCGGAGGACGAGCTGCAGGAAATCGATCAGCAGCGGACCACACTGACGAGCGAGCGGGACGACCTGATCGAGGCGATTCGGCGGTTGCGCACGGGTATCTCGAATCTCAACCGGGAGGCCCGCGAACGGCTTCTGGCCTCGTTCGAGATCGTCAATGATCACTTCCAGCGGCTCTTTACCCATCTTTTTGGCGGCGGTACGGCCGAATTGCAGCTTGTTGATTCCGATGATCCCCTGGACGCAGGTCTTGAGATCATCGCCCGCCCGCCGGGCAAAAAGCCGCAGACGATGACGCTGCTGTCGGGCGGTGAGCAGGCGCTCACAGCCATGGCGCTGATCTTCGCCGTGTTCCTTACCAATCCCGCCCCGATCTGCGTGCTCGATGAGGTGGACGCGCCGCTGGATGACGCCAATGTTGAGCGTTACTGCGACCTTTTGGAAGAAATGTCGCGCCGGACGGAGACCCGTTTCGTGGTCATTACCCACAACCCGATCACCATGGCCCGGATGAACCGCCTGTTCGGCGTGACCATGGCCGAGCGCGGCGTTTCACAGCTGGTTTCGGTTGATCTGGAGACGGCCGAGCGATTCCGGGAAGCGGTCTGACAGGCCCTTCCAAGGGAAACATTGGCTCCTGCTATTCGACTTATGGCTGGAGAAAAGCTGTCTTCATAATATTTATCCTTATAAATCAATAACTTAAATAACTATAGCCTGTTCTTGACAGGGCAGGGGGTGCCGACTATGGTGCGCCCGGCTTAAGGGGGCTTTTGGGCTGCCGGATTTAAAGTTGGACGGGTGCGGAAAAGACATGGTTGGCTCTGCACATGACGACCCAGATTTTGATCCGAAGGACGAAGCTTCACAGGCGGAACTGTCTGATAGGCGGGACCGGCTGAACCGGATGCTGGAGGGCCGGCGCAAAGCTGAAGAAGCTGATGCTGCCAAGGTCAAATCCAGTTCCACCGGTTACGGGAAAGCGATGAAACTGTCCTCGGACTTCATCGCCGGTATTGTGGTTGGGGGCGGTATCGGCTGGGCCATTGACCAGTGGTTTGGGACACTTCCCTTCGGGTTGGTGATCTTTTTATTGCTGGGCTTCGCCGCAGGGGTCTTGAATGTTCTAAGGTCAGTGGGGTATGTCGCTGATCCGGAAGCAAGGCTAGGCGGCAAAAAGTCCGACGGCGACAGTTCCAAATAATTCCTGCGCCATGTGGCGCGCCCTGAGACGAACGAGCGAAGAAGGCTGACCGGTGGCGAACGATCCGATCCATCAGTTCCAGATCCAGAAACTGTTTCCGATTGAAGTCGGCGGTGTGGATTTCTCTTTTACCAATTCCTCGCTGTTCATGGCGCTGACCGTGGCGGCGGCTTCCGCTTTCCTGATCTTCTCGACCAGTGGTCGTGGTCTGGTTCCGAGCCGCATGCAGTCCGTGTCGGAAATGGCCTATGAATTCGTGGCGGGGATGCTGCGAAGCTCTGCGGGAACAGAAGGCATGCGCTTCTTCCCGATGGTCTTCTCCCTGTTCATGTTCGTTCTGGTGGCAAACCTGTTCGGCATGTTCCCCTATTTCTTCACCATCACGAGCCACATCATCGTGACCTTCGCCCTGGCGATGCTGGTGATCCTTACCGTGACGATCTACGGCCTGATGCGCCATGGTCTTCACTTCTTCTCGCTGTTCGTCCCCTCGGGCGTTCCGGCTGCCCTCATTCCGATTGTGGCGCCGATCGAGATCATTTCCTTCCTTTCCCGTCCGGTCAGCCTCTCTGTTCGTCTCTTTGCGAACATGCTCGCCGGTCACATCACCCTGAAGGTGTTCGCAGGTTTCGTTGTAAGCCTGAGCGCAATGGGCGCAGTCGGCATCTTCGGTGCGGTTCTTCCGCTGGGAATGACGGTGGCGCTTACTGCGCTTGAATTCCTCGTCGCCTTCCTGCAGGCCTACGTCTTCACGGTCCTGACCTGCATGTATCTGAACGACGCCCTTCACCCGTCACACTAAGCATCACAAGTTCACGCGGCGCCTGACCGGCGTCGCCTGGTGAAATCTGCGAAA
This sequence comes from Roseibium suaedae, assembly GCF_900142725.1. Taxonomy (GTDB): domain Bacteria; phylum Pseudomonadota; class Alphaproteobacteria; order Rhizobiales; family Stappiaceae; genus Roseibium; species Roseibium suaedae. Next base: position 753,276 of record NZ_FRBW01000001.1, read on the forward strand.
ACACAATCTAGGAGCACGTGTCATGGAAGCAGAAGCAGCAAAGTACATCGGCGCCGGTATCGCATGCCTCGGCATGGGTGGTGCAGCAATCGCACTCGGCACCATCTTCGGCAACTACCTGGCAGGCGCACTGCGCAACCCGACCGCTGCTGATGGCCAGTTCGGCCGTCTGGTTTTCGGCTTCGCCGTTACCGAAGCTCTGGGCATCTTCTCCCTGCTGATCGCCCTTCTTCTCCTTTTCGCGTAAGCAACCGCTAGACCCTAGCGAGTTTGACGCGACTCCGGTGGCGGCGCCTTAACAGCGCCGCCTAACCGGAATTTGGAGACAGGAAATGGCAAGCCAAACCCATTCTAACACCGAAGGCACGCACGAAGCGATCGATGTGCCTGCGGGTGAGCACGGTGCGGGTTTCCCGCCGTTCGACAGCAATACGTTTGCATCGCAGATCCTGTGGCTGGCCATTTTCTTTGGCCTGTTCTACTGGATCATGAAGAACGTGGCCGTCCCTCGGCTGGCTGGCATCCTTGAAGACCGCAAGGATCGCATTGCTGGTGATCTTGCTGAAGCTAACCGCCTCAAGCAGGAAACCGATGCAGCCATTGCAGCTTACGAGCAGGCTCTTGCCGAAGCTCGTAACAAGGCTCACGGCATTGCCGCTGAAACGCGTGCGAAGCTGAAGGCCGAAAACGAAGCCCGCCGTGAGAAGGCTGAAGCAGATCTGGCTGTGAAGCTGGCCGCTGCCGAAAGCAACATCGCGGACATCAAGGCAAAAGCTTTGTCTCAGGTTGGCGAGATTGCCGGTGAAACCACCTCGGCACTTGTCGAAGCTCTGGTTGGGAAGGCTCCCAAGGAAGCCGATCTGTCCAAGGCCGTCAAAGCTGCGATGAACTGAGGAGACGACAATGGATGCAACATTCTGGGCCTTTGTAGGCCTCGTCATCTTCCTCGCAGCGATGTTCTGGATCAAGATTCCGTCGAAGATCGGCGGAGCTCTGGACAATCGTGCGGACGCTATCCGCGCTGAACTGGACGAAGCCCGCCGGCTTCGCGAAGAAGCTCAGGCTCTTCTGTCTGACTATCAGCGCAAGCGCCACGAAGCGGAAGCGGAAGCCGAAGCCATCGTTGCTGAAGCCACTGCCGAAGCCGAGCGTCTGACGCTTGAAACCAATCAGGCTCTTGAAGAGCTGATCGCACGCCGGTCCAAGGCTGCGGAAGAGAAGATTTCCCAGGCTGAAACCCAGGCAATCTCCGAAGTCCGCGCCCGCGCAGCAGATATCGCTGTTGCCGCTGCCGAGCAGATCCTGTCTGCCACGGTGAAGGACAAGGTTGCTGACGATATTCTTTCCAAGAGCATCGATCAGGTTAAGGCAAAGCTGAACTGATCGTCATGGTCATCAGTTTTTGAAAAGCGGCCTCCGGGCCGCTTTTTTTATGCCTGTTATCTGGTTTGAGCCGTGAAGGCTTTGCCCGGGAAATTCAGGACAAGAGATCTCTGATCGGCTTGAATGAGCGCCTGTGCAGCGGGCATGGCCCAAGCTCCTGCAAGGCGGCCTGATGGCGCGGCACGCCGTAGCCCTTGTGAATGGCAAAGCCGTAGCCAGGAAATTCCGCATCTGCCTGAACCATCATCCGGTCTCTCAGGACCTTGGCCACGATGGAGGCGGCTGCAATGGCAAGGCAACGCCCGTCGCCCTTGATGAGGCTTTGGCCGTCGATCCCGAGCCCGGGGGGCACGTCCTTGCCATCCACCATGACCATGCGGGGCGCATCGGGCAGGGCCTTGACCGCCCGCACCATGGCCGAAAGGGTCGCTGCCCGGATGTTGCGCTGATCGATCGTGGCGGCTGAAGCGCTGGCAATGCCGACACGGGCGCTGGTCATGATCTGATCGAAGAGCAATTCACGCTTCGCCTCGGTCAGTTTCTTGGAATCGTTCAGCCCCTCCGGAACCCGCTTGTAGTCTAGAATGACGGCCGCAGTGACAACGGGCCCGGCCCAGGGGCCGCGGCCTGCCTCGTCGACGCCGGCCAGAAGCCCGTCGAACTGGGCAGCGTGCTTGCGCTCCAGCTTCAGATTAGGGGCATCGTCGAAACGAAGGTCGAAAAGGGAGGGGGCAGAAAAACGGCTCATGCCCGACAGTGGCAAGGCGGCGGCGTCCCGGCAAGTCTCAGTTGCCGAAGAGATCCAGTTGCACCCCGCCTTTTTGCGGCGAGATGAACTGTTCACAGTCCAGCTTATGGCGCCGCGTATTGAGGCCCAGGCGTTTTGCCGCCAGCTGAAACCGGCGGGCGATCTGATCCGCATAGGGACCCTTGCCGCGCATGCGCTCCCCCCATTTGGCGTCATAGTCCTTGCCGTCCCGCATGGAGCGGATGAGGCTCATCACATGACGGTATTTGTCCGGCCGCTCGCGCACCAGCCAGTCCCGGAAGAGTTCGGACACTTCAAGGGGAAGTCTCAGAAGGATGAAACCTGCTTCTGCAGCGCCATGCTCGTGTGCTCCCTCCAGGATGCTCTCCAACTCGCTGTCCGTGAGAGCGGGGATCACCGGGGCGATCATGACGGAGGTGGGAATGCCTGCCTCCGACAGGGCCTTGACCGCGTCAAGGCGCTTTTGCGGCGTGGACGCGCGCGGTTCCATGGCCCGGCAGAGCTTCCGGTCAAGGGTGGTAATGGACAGGGCAACCTTGGCCAGATTGCGCTCGGCCATGCGGGAGAGGATGTCCGCGTCCCGAACGACGAGGGCCGATTTGGTGACGATGGCCACCGGATGGCTGCACCGGTCCAGGACCTCCAGAACCTCGCGCATGATCTTGTAGCGCCGCTCGATCGGCTGATAGGGATCCGTGTTGGTGCCGATGGCAATCGGCCGGACCGTGTAGCCCGGCCGGGACACTTCCCGCTCAAGAAGCTCGGCCGCATTGGGCTTGGCAAAGAGCCGGGTTTCAAAGTCCAGCCCCGGTGACATGCCCATGAAGGCATGGCTCGGCCGGGCAAAACAATAGATGCAGCCGTGCTCGCAGCCCCGGTAAGGGTTCACGGAGCGGTCGAAGGACAAATCGGGCGAGGCGTTGCGGGTGATGATGGTCCGGGCGCGTTCCTCCTGAACGCTTGTCTTGAAGGCGGGCAACTCCTCCAGACCGTCCCAGCCATCATCGAAGGCCTCCGTTGCAAGCCTTTCGAACCGTCCGGCCATGTTCAGACCAGCGCCGCGGCCTCTCCGGCGTGTTTCTGCAACCGGGGCCTGCGGAGAAAGTTGAGGCTCCATGTCCGGATAAGTCTTTGAATCGTTTAGAATGGGACGCGGCATGGAAACTGGGCTCGTTCGCTCAAATCAGAACATAACAGGAACATTAATCGAAGTGCGCGATAATTCAAGGCGCTCTTCTCGCAATCCAGCGAAAAAGCCGTTACAACATTGTCATGATTACCGTGATCATCCCGACCTTGAACTCCGAGAAAGACCTCGCCCACACGCTGGCGGCCCTGGTTCCGGCGGCTGCAGAAGGCGTGGTGAAAGAGGTTTTCATTGTTGATGGTGGCTCAACGGACCACACGGATCAGGTTGCAGACGCAGCCGGTTGCGAGTGGTTGGCCATCCCGGCAAGCCGTGGTGAAAGGCTCACCGCAGGTGTGAGCCAGTCCCGGCGCGGCGAATGGCTCTTGTTCCTGTCTGCCGATTCCGTTCTCGAAAGCGGCTGGCATCATGAGGCCCAGTCCTTCATCGAGCGTGCCGAGCGTTCCGGTGGTGGCGACCGGACGGCTGCGGCCTTCATGCTGAGATACGACGCCTTCGGCCTTGGTCCGCGCGTGTCTGAAGCCCTTGCGATGATCCGCTCCCGCCTGCTTGGAATGCCCTATGGCAACCAGGGCCTCCTGATCTCGCGCCGGTTCTATACTCGGATTGGCGGTCACCGGCCCTTGCCGGAGATGGAAGATCTGGATCTCGTCAAACGCATCGGCGCAAGGCGCCTGCATTCGCTCCGGTCTGCTGCGATTTCTTCCGGCCGTCAGGAACGCGACCAGGGCATGCTTACCAACACTCGCCGTGCACTCGCCCGCTTTGTCGTCGGCACGTTCCGGCTGCCGACCAAACTGGTGCTCAAGCTGCACGGATGAGGCAGCGTGCAGCCTCATCTATTTGATGCAATGTGCTAGTTGGGAGTGACCTGAATGCCACTCACCCGATCCGGCCTTACGTTGCAGCTCCACAGATACATGTGGACCTGATCGGCTGTGTATTCCTTCTCAACCTTGCCAACCTTGTAGCTGGGCATCTCCAGATCCCAGGGCCCGGCGGAATCTGCCGGATTGCCTGCAAAGGTTCGCGCACCCGCCGGAAGGCAGGCCAGGATGTAATTGGTCCGGAACGCCTCCGGGTTTGGATGGCGTCCAGCCCCCTGGAAGGTGAAGTTCAGTTCAAAATCAGCGGTGGCATAAGCAGGGGCTGCTGCCAAAAGCAGAAATGCTGCGCATCCGGCCTTCATGGCCGCTGCCTTCAGGAAAGGTCTCTTGATGTCACCTGTCATTGCATGGTCCTCCAGCTTTTCGGGCAAGTGCCCTTCCTGAAGGACGAATGCTGACAGGATTTGTGAGAGACCCTTTTCCGGACTTGCCTGAAGTGACAAGCAAAAGGCCGCAAGCAGGAAACTTGCGGCCTTTTATGTCATCTGTGTTCGAGCTTGGGCAGGAACACGGTCAGGATGCCGAAGACCGGCAGGAACGCACAGGCGCGGTAGACGAACTCGATGCCCATCGTGTCAGCGATGTCGCCCAGAACGGCTGCGCCGATCCCGGCGATGCCGAAGGCAAAGCCGAAGAAAAGACCGGCGATCAGTCCAATGCGGCTTGGCACCAGCTCCTGGGCAAAGACGATGATGGCCGAGAAAGCCGAAGCAATGACCACGCCGATGATCACCGTCAGCACTGCCGTCCAGAACAGGTTGGCGTAGGGCAGGATCAGGGTGAAGGGCAGGACGCCCAGGATAGAGATCCAGATGACGACCTTGCGGCCAATCCGGTCCCCGACTGGTCCGCCGATAACGGTTCCGGCCGCAACTGCCCCCAGGAAGACGAACAGCAGAAGCTGAGAGTCCCGGATGTCGACGCCGAATTTCTCCATCAGATAGAAGGTGTAGTAGTTCGTCAGGCTGGCGAGATAGATGTATTTCGAGAAGACCAGCAGGCCCAGAACGGTCAGGGCGACGATTACCTTGCGGCGAGGCAAGGGGTTGGATGCTACCGCCGCACGATTGGCCGGTGCCTTGCGCCGGCCTGCATACCAGCTCCCGACCTGCCACAGGACCAGCATGGCCAGGAGGGCGGCAGCGCAGAACCAGGCAACGCTTTTCTGCCCATGAGGAAGCACGATGAAGGCGGCCAGCAAGGGGCCGAGCGCCGTGCCAAAGTTTCCGCCCACCTGGAACAGCGACTGGGCCAGTCCATGGCGTCCGCCCGAGGCCATGCGGGCAATGCGCGAGGCTTCCGGGTGGAAGACGGCAGAGCCGAGGCCGATAAGGGCGCAGGCCACCAGCATCAGGCCATATTCCGTCGAATAGGCAAGCAGGATCAGCCCGGCGAAGGTCGAACCCATGGCGATGGCCAGCGAGTAGGGTTGGGGATGCTTGTCCGTGTAGATGCCGACGAGCGGCTGAAGCAGGGACGCGGTGACCTGGAACGTCAGCGTCATCATGCCGATCTGGCCGAAGTCGAGGGCATAGCTGCTTTTCAGGATCGGATAGATCCCGGCAAGAAGCGACTGCATCATATCGTTCAGCATGTGGCAGAAGCTCAGGGCCGCGATCACGGTGAAGGTGGTCGTTGAGGCAGCCTGAGAAGGGACGGCAGCCGAGGCAGGGGCTGCAGCCGTTTGGGCATTGCTCAAGGTATTACTCCGTCCAGTTGCCCTTGAGGGCGATTGCTTGAAAAAGCATAGACGGCTTTTCCCGGCCCGCTTTCGTGTTATGGTCCATTTCTTTTTCAATTGGGCCAAAGCAGTGAAGAGAGCGGAGATCACGATGGGGAGCGAGCCGAAAGCGGCGGACAGCGTGTGGTCTCGGGTGGGGGAGCGGGACAAGGGCCAGGATCCGTCCTTTCCGGTTCTGGAAAGCCATGACCAGATCGTGGAGCGGCTGGACAGGCTGGAGGGGCCGGTCATCGCCAAAGCCAGCGATTATGTCGACGGTCACGTGGTGCCGCCTCACAGCCATAGCCGGGCCCAGCTCATCTATGCGCATGCTGGCGTGGTCACGGTTTCAACGGAACTCGGCCGCTGGATGGTGCCGCCGGGCCATGCGCTCTGGGTGCCGGCGGGCGTGGTGCACTCGGTCACGGCCATTGGTGCGGTGCGCATGCGGTCCATCTATGTCATGCCGGGAGCGGTCGCGGATCTGCCTGAGGCATGCCGCGCGGTCGGGCTGACGGATCTGATGCGCAGCCTGATCCTGGAAGCCGTGAAGCTACCCCTGGGAGAAAGACTGCCAGCCCGGGCTGCGCTGATCCTGGCGCTCATTCAGGAGGAAATTCCCAATCTGCCGGAGCGGCCGCTGGGGCTGCCCATGCCGGCTACGGCCCGGCTTGCAACTCTCTGCCGGGGTTTTGTCGAGGATCCGTCTCTGGGGGCGGCCATTGATGACTGGGCAGACCGGGCAGGCATGAGCCGGAGGAGTTTCACCCGCCTGTTCCGGTCAGAGACAGGTCTCAGCCTGTCCGCCTGGCGTCAGCAGGCTTGCATCTTTGCAGCCCTGCCGAGGCTCGCAGGTGGTGAGGCGGTGACGAATGTGGCCCTGGATCTGGGCTATGAAAGTGCTGCCGCCTTCTCGACCATGTTCAAGCGGATGACTGGCCTGGTGCCCAGCCGTTATTTGGACTGAGTTGAGCGTTCATGCCTCGCGCAGCTTGCCGCGCTTCAGATGCTCATCCAGTCGCGGCATGATCTCCACGAAGTTGCAGGGCATGTGCCGGTAGTCAAGCTGCCCCTTCAAGATGCCGTCCCAGGCGTCCTTGCAGGCGCCGGTGGAGCCGGGCAGGGCGAAGATGTAGGTCGCGCCAGCCACCCCGCCTGTCGCGCGGGACTGAATGGTCGACGTTCCGATCTTGTCATAGGAAATCCGGTGAAAGACCTCCGAAAAGCCGTCCATGCGCTTTTCGAACAGCGGCTCAAGGGCCTCGGGGGTCACATCCCTCCCGGTGAAACCCGTGCCGCCGGTGGTGATCACCACATCAACGCCCTTGTCGGCAATCCAGCCCTGAACCACGGCGCGGATCGCAGGGACATCATCCTTGACGATCTTCCGGTCTGCTAGATGGTGCCCGGCCGTCGTGATGCGCTCCGCAAGGGTCGCGCCCGACTTGTCTTCTTCAAGGCTGCGTGTGTCCGACACGGTCAGAACCGCGATGTTGAGCGGAATGAACGGGCGGCTTTCGTCAATGCGGTTCATGGCTGGTTCCTCGGCAGCAGACGTCAGGGAAAGACATAGTGGACCGGGCAAGGCGGCGCCAGTGGGCACGATGGCGCGGGCGGCGGAAGGCGCTGCAGGGCTGGGTTTCCAGACGGGAGCAATCTCGCAATTGAACAGATGCTGGGAAATCGAGCTTTCCAAATATTGCGCAGATTTGCAATTTTCGGACTTTTTCAAAAAATATAGGACAGCATTATTGACCTTTAATTGCACGTGTGGTTTTGTCTGGCAAAATTAGAAAGGTGGAAATGCCATGTTGGACTGGTCGCATATCTACGCCTCGCGCTCTTCGCGCATGGGGGCTTCGGAAATCCGTGAACTGCTCAAGCTTCTCGATCAGCCAGACATGATTTCCTTCGCCGGCGGCATTCCGGATCCGGCCCTGTTTCCGACCGATGTGTTCGAGAAGGCTTACCGCGAGCTGTTCACCAGTCCGGCCGGACACGCAGCTCTGCAATATTCCGTTTCCGAGGGCTATGCCCCTCTGCGCGAATGGATCGCCGGGCAGATGGCCGAAATCGGCATCACCTGCGGCATCGAAAACATCATGATCACCTCCGGATCTCAGCAGGCGCTGGATTATCTGGGCAAGCTGTTCATCTCTCCGGGGGACACGATCCTGGCCGGATGGCCGACCTATCTCGGCGCCCTGCAGGCCTATAATGCCTATGAGCCGCTCTATGACCGTCTGGAGCCCTATTCCAACCGCAGCGCGTCGGACTACCGGGATGCGGCCAAGGCCAATGGCGGCGCAGTGAAGTTCGCCTATGCCTTGCCGGATTTCGCCAACCCGACCGGCGAGACGATGGACCGCACTGCTCGTGAGCGGGTTCTGGATCTGGCGGGAGAGCTGGATGTCGCGGTCATTGAAGATGCGGCCTATCAGTCCCTTCGCTATGACGGCGAAGCCATTCCGCCAATCCTGGCGCTGGACATCGAGCGTTCAGGCGGCATCGAGCAGAGCCGGACGATCTATTGCGGCAGCTTCTCCAAGACCCTGTCGCCGGGCCTGCGTCTTGGCTGGGTCGTGGCAGCGTCTCCGGTGATTTCCCGTCTGGTCCTGATCAAGCAGGCGTCGGACCTGAATTCCTCGACCGTCAATCAGATGATCATGAATTCTGTCGCCCGCAGCGCCTTTGCCGATCAGGTTGCCAAGATCAAGACCGCCTATCAGGCGCGCCGCGATGCGATGCTGGCGTCCCTTGAAAAGCACATGCCTGCCGGTGTCACATGGAGCCGTCCGGAAGGTGGTATGTTCATCTGGCTGCGCCTGCCGGAAGGTCTCGACGGCGGTGCGCTGTTGAAACGGGCGGTTGCGGAAGAAAAGGTCGCGTTCGTTCCAGGCAAGGCCTTCTTTGCAGATGGCTCCGGAGCCAATACCTTGCGCCTCAGCTTCTCCTGCTCCAGTCCGGAGAAGATCGAGACCGGTATCAGCCGCCTCGGCAAGCTGTTCGCCTCGGCTCTGCAGCCTGCCTGAGGCGGGCTGACAGAGAGACGGGAAGGCAGGGCAGACGCTCATGGACCTGACGGAAGCCCTTGATCACTATTGCGAAAGGCTCAGCCCGGATTTCTGGGCGGAGCCCGTCAACGCCCTCAGCAATCTGGCGTTCATTATCGCCGCCCTTGCAGGGTTCCTGTTGTGGCGGCGTCTGCCGCAGCGGGACTGGCCGATCCTGGGCCTGATCCTTGTGGTGCTGGCAACGGGCATCGGATCGTTCCTGTTTCACACCATCGCCACCCGATGGGCCATGCTGGCGGATGTGATCCCGATAGCCATCTTCATTCATGCCTATCTGCTGATCGCGCTGATCCGCGTGCTTGGTCTGCGCTGGTGGCTCGCCCTCGCAGCAACTGTGCTCTTTCTTTTCGTGTCGCCCTATGTCGGTGGTGCGGTGCAAGGGATTGCCGGATCCTCCTCGGGCTATGTTCCGGCGCTCGCCGCCCTGTTCGTCGTGGGGCTTGCAGCCCTGCCGCTTGAGCGCAAGGCGGGAGTATCTCTTTGTGCAATTGGTGGGCTTTTTGCGCTTTCGGTCACCCTTCGCACACTGGACTCGCCGCTTTGCGGGTCCCTGCCGCTCGGAACGCATTTCCTGTGGCATATTTTGAACGGAACCGTTCTCTTTTCGCTTCTCTGGGTTCTCATTTCCCTGAAGCGAGGTTAAACCCGAGAAAGAATAAGTCGTTTCGGCCCTCGTGAAGGTCAGTTTCGGCAAGGGGTTCGTGCCCGGGCGCATCGGTTCTGGCACGGATAGGGGTGGTTCATAAAAAGGCCTTCGAGCTCATGAGCGAAAATAAGAACCAGGGTAGTGATCTTACGGAAGCCGCGCTGTACTTCCACCAGCATCCCCGGCCGGGAAAGCTGGAGATCCAGGCAACCAAGCCGCTCGGCAACCAGCGAGACCTTGCACTGGCCTATTCTCCGGGGGTTGCTGCCCCTTGCGAGGAAATCGCCAAGGATCCGTCAAAAGCTGCGGATTACACCGCGCGCGGCAATCTGGTCGGCGTGATTTCCAACGGCACGGCTGTTCTCGGTCTCGGTGCCATTGGTCCGCTCGCGTCCAAGCCGGTGATGGAAGGCAAGGCCGTCCTCTTCAAGAAATTCGCCGGTATCGACGTTTTCGACATCGAAGTGGACGAGCTGGATGTTGACCGTTTCGTGGATGCGGTGGCCGTGCTTGAGCCGACCTTCGGCGGCATCAACCTTGAAGACATCAAGGCTCCCGAGTGCTTCCAGATCGAGGCCAAGCTCCGCCAGCGGATGAACATTCCGGTCTTCCATGACGACCAGCACGGCACCGCCATCATCGTGGGCGCGGCTGTCCGCAATGGCCTGGAACTTGCGGGCAAGGACATGTCCGAGGCGAAGATCGTGGCCTCCGGTGCTGGCGCGGCTGCGCTTGCCTGCCTCAACATGCTCGTTTCGCTCGGCGCCAAGGTCGAGAACATCTGGATCTCGGACATCGAGGGCGTGGTCTATGAGGGCCGCGAGACCCTGATGGACGAGTGGAAGGCGAAATTCGCGCAGAAGACCGACAAGCGCACGCTCGCCGAAATCATCGACGGCGCGGACGTGTTCCTCGGCCTGTCGGCAGCCGGCGTTCTGAAGCCGGACATGGTCGCCCGCATGGGCGATGGCCCGCTCATTCTGGCGCTCGCCAACCCGCGTCCGGAGATCATGCCGGAAGACGCACTGGCCGTGCGGTCGGATGTGGTCATGTGCACGGGCCGTTCGGATTATCCGAACCAGGTCAACAACGTGCTCTGCTTCCCCTACATCTTCCGCGGCGCGCTTGATGTTGGCGCGACGACGATCAACGAAGAGATGAAGCACGCGGCCGTGAAGGCCATTGCGGAACTCGCCAAGGAAGAGCCGTCCGATGTGGCTGCCCGCGCCTATGGCGGCGTGACAGAGACCTTTGGTCCGAAGTACCTGATCCCGTCGCCCTTCGATCAGCGCCTGATCCTGCGCATTGCCCCGGCCGTTGCCAAGGCTGCGATGGAAACCGGTGTTGCGACCCGGCCGATCGAGGATTTCGACGCCTATCTGGACCGGTTGAACCGCTTCGTATTCCGCTCCGGTCTGGTGATGAAGCCGATCATCCAGGCGGCCAGCCAGGATCCGAAGCGCGTCATCTATGCGGAAGGTGAAGACGAGCGCGTGCTGCGTGCCGCTCAGGTTCTGCTGGAAGACAAGGTGGCTGTGCCGATCCTCGTCGGCCGTCCCGATGTTCTGAAAACCCGCTGCGAGCGTTTCGGCCTGAAGATCCGTCCTGGCGTCGACTTTGAGTTCATCAACCCGCAGGACGATCCGCGCTACCGCGACTATGTCGACGAGTATTTCTCCTGCGTTGGCCGCAAGGGGCTTCCGCCGGATGCAGCCCGCACCATCGTGCGCACCAACACCACGGTGATTTCGGCCCTGGCCGTGCGCCGCGGTGATGCGGATGCGGTGATCTGTGGTCTGGAAGGCCGTTACATCCGTCACCTGCGCGACATCCGTCAGATCATCGGCCCGCGTCCGGGTGTCCGGGATCTTTCGGCCCTGTCCTTGCTGATCAACAGCCGCGGTGCCGTGTTCCTGAGCGATACTTTCGTGACCGAAGAACCGGATGCGGAAGAACTGGCGGAAATGGCCCTGCTGGCTGCAGAGGAAATCGAACGCTTCGGCATTGCGCCGAAGGTCGCGCTTCTGTCCCTGTCCAACTTCGGCTCCCGTGACACGGCCTCATCCCGCAAGATGCGCGATGCGCTTCAGATCCTCTGGGACAAGTGCCCGGATCTGGAAGTGGATGGTGAAATGCATGGCGACTCTGCTCTCAGCGAAGTGCTGCGCCAGCGCGTGATGCCGGACAGCAAGCTGACGGGCGAAGCCAATCTGCTGCTGTTCCCCAATCTGGATGCGGCAAACATTGCGCTGAACCTTCTGAAGGTGGCGACCCAGGCGCTGCATGTGGGGCCGATCCTGCTCGGGACCTCCAAGCCTGCGCATATTCTGACGCCATCGGTGACTTCGCGTGGTGTTGTGAACATGTCTGCACTGGCCTGCGTCGAAGCGCAGAAGAAGGGCGCAGCCACCTTGGGCTGATCCCTTCGTGGCTGAGTTTGCACCAATCAGAACGGCGGCTTCGGCCGCCGTTTTCGTGTTTTGATCTTCACATTGAGTTTATCGTCTGGGATCGGGCTTCTGCGGCACTATCTGTTCCAAGGAACAAGCATTTGCTGTCACAGGAGAAATCAGATGCACATGACCCTTTCCCTTGGATCGAGCCTAAAGGTGGCTTGCGTTCTGCCTGTGCTGGCAACCGTATCGCTGCCTGCTGCAGTTCAGGCTGAAACCCGTGTTGCACCCGTGACGGTTGCTTCGGGCTTGGCCTCTCCCTGGGGCCTGGCCTTTCTGCCTGGCGGCGGCTATCTGGTCACAGAGCGGGACGGCGTGCTCAAATTCGTCGCTGGCGACGGGTCATCCTCCGTTGTCTCCGGCGCGCCCAAGGTGGCTGCCAGCGGGCAGGGTGGTCTTCTGGACATCGCGCTTGCGCCAGACTTTCAGGACACCCACGAGATCTACATGACCTTCTCCGAGCCCTCGCCAGATGGAGCTGGAACCTCGCTCTTTCGCGCCAAGCTGGAAGGGAAGGCAGGGTCGTTCCGCCTGACTGAAGGCAAGGTCGTCTTCTCCGGCAACAACCGGACCTCGGGCGGCAAGCATTTCGGATCCCGCATTGCCTTTGCTCCGGATGGAATGGTCTTCATCACCGCCGGAGAGCGCGGTGATGGCGAGCGTGCGCAGAACCCGGACAATCACGGCGGATCTGTTCTGCGCCTGACCCGTGATGGGGGCGTCCCGCAGGACAATCCCTTCGTGGGAAAGGCTGGCTTCCAGCCGGAGATCTGGTCCATGGGGCATCGCAACCCTCAAGGCGCTGCCATTCATCCGCAAACGGGTCAGCTCTGGACCGTCGAACATGGCGCACGCGGAGGGGATGAGATCAATCGTCCCGAGGCCGGAAAGAACTATGGCTGGCCCGTCATTTCCTATGGCCGCCACTATACCTTCCTGCCGATCGGTGAGGGCACCCACAAGGAGGGCATGGAGCAGCCCTTACACTATTGGGATCCCTCAATTGCTCCCTCAGGCATGGCTTTCGTGACAAGTAGTGTGTATCCGGGCTGGGAGGGAAGCCTGCTCATCGGTGCTCTTGCCGGTCAGCACCTTAGCCGTCTTTCTCTTGAGGGAGAGAATGTCACTGGCGAGGAAAAGCTGCTGGAAGATCTTGGCGAGCGCATCCGGGATGTAAGGCAAGGTCCGGACGGCAAGATCTATCTTCTGACTGACAGCGATGAGGGCAAGCTCATCCGCCTGGATCTGATGTAGCCGTCTCAGGATGTGGAGTGATCGGGTGGTGAGGGAGGCGTCACGCCTCGCGAAGCTGTGCCTGCCCAATAGGATTGCTCTGCTTCTGGCCTTCCGCCTGAATGAAAGCCATGGCTTCTTCCGCCGGGACGGCCTTGCCGAAGAGAAACCCTTGGCCGTAGCTGCAGCCCAAATCCTTCAGCGCATCCAGCTGCTGCGGGTTCTCGATGCCTTCGGCGGTGGTCGCGATGCCCAGGCCCTTACCGAGTGCCACCATGGTCCGCACGATGTTCATCTTCTTCTCGTCCGTTTCCAGGGCTGAAATGAAGCTGCGGTCGATCTTGATCTTGTCGAAGGAAAATTTCGACAATTGCGAGAGGCTGGAATAGCCGGTGCCAAAGTCGTCCAGGGCGACGCTGATCCCGGCTTGCCTGAGGTCGGTGATGACCTTGGCCGCCAGATTGATATCCCGCACCAGAGCGGTTTCGGTAATCTCGATTTCCAGGCGGCGTGGATTGAAGCCTGTCTCGCCCAGAACCTTGACGATCCGGATTCCCAGCAGCCGGTCGACCATCATGGTCGGCGAAATGTTGAAAGCCAGCGTGAGATGGGCTGGCCAGGTCTTGGCATCAAGGCAAGCCTGCCGCAGGAGATGTTCTGACAGCTCCACGATCAGGCCAATGTCTTCCGCCATGGGAATGAACTCATCCGGCCCGATGGAGCGGGAGGTCCCGACCGGCCACCGCGCCAGCGCTTCGAAGCCCCGCAACTGCCCTGACTTCAGGTCGATCAAGGGCTGGTAATAGGGGGTGATGGTCTTTTCCCTGATCGCCTGCCGGAGCTTGGCCTCCACTTCCGCCCGCTTGGCCAGAATGTCGCTCATGTGGGCCTGATAGGCTGTGACCTGATTGCGTCCCCGGTTCTTGGCCGCATAAAGCGCCACATCGGCGCACATGGTCAGATCTTTCAGGGACAGGGCGTCTTCCGGGAACCGCGCATGGCCGATGCAAGCGCCGACTTCCGCGTGAATACCGCAGATCTCAATCGGATTTGAAAGCTCTTTTACGGCGGATACGCAGAGCGCGCGCAAGTCTTCCGGGTCATGGCATGGGCTGAGAACAAGGAACTCATCCCCGCCCAGGCGGATGATGATTGCTTCCTTGAAGGTTTTGGTCAGGCGGTTGGAGATCGCAACAAGAAGACTGTCGCCGCCTTCATGGCCGATCAGGTCATTGACCTTCTTGAAGCCGTCAAGATCGATGGCACAGACCGCATAGCCATCGGGGAAGTTCTCGCGCACGATCCTTGCCGCTTCCTCATCCAGAAACCGCCGGTTCGGCAATTTGGTCAGAAAGTCATGAAACGAGATCCAGGTGGCCTTTGTTTCGGCGATTGTACGGGCCTTGGTCTCCCGGCGCAGCTCTTTCAGACGGCGGATCGCATAGACATATCCGGCAGCCCCGGCGCACATCAGGCCGAGAATGATCTCGTCGAGCTGATACTCTTCATGATCCCGGGTGAACTCGCTCAGCGTTTCATAGGCGTCCAGCATAGACATAATTATCAATGCAATTACTGCGCAGAATGTCGCAAGAATTGCATCGGTTGTTGCTGGGCTCAGGTTCCGGAATTTGTTGAGTCTTTTCATATGATGCGCCGAATTGATTGCAAAACTAACCTAGGGTGAAAGAGTTTCCAATTTCCTTAAGTATTCAGCCGCTCCTGCGTCCGAGGTGTGGGTAGAAGAGCGGTGCAGAGGGCAGGGAGAAGGGAGTGGGCAGCCTTTGATCTTGACTTTAGCTCATGAAGGACCGATATCCGGGGCGCTGGATCCGGCTGCCGCGTGAGCAGCCCGCGTTCGCCGTTCTCCGTCTCAGGACGCTGCAGGAACGGTCCTCCACACCGCAAGGTCTGGCACAGAGCCTCCAACCGGAGGCAATTCCCCTGGTTCCCAATTCACGCGGGGTTCTGACGGCTGAGGCCGCAACCGCCATGTCCGGCAGTCTCATGACGAGGTGCCGGCAACGGATCCATGCATGTGGATCTGCCAGGGCGCCAATACGAAGGTTTAAACTTGACTGATTTCAAATCGCTTGGCCTTTCCGACCAGCTTCTGAAGGCCATTGAGGCGAACGGCTATGATGCGCCGACGCCAATTCAGCGTGACGCAATCCCTTATGTTCTCAAGGGCGATGACCTGATGGGTCTGGCCCAGACCGGTACCGGAAAGACCGCCGCCTTCGGGCTGCCGCTGGTCGACCGGCTGCTGGCAAATCCGCAAGCTTCCCAGCAGCGCGGAACCCGCGCCCTGATCCTGGCTCCCACCCGCGAACTGGTGAACCAGATCGCAAAGAATCTCATCTCCTTCGTCAAGGGGACGCCGCTGCGCGTCACCTCCATCGTCGGCGGTGTTTCCATCAACGCCCAGATCAAGCGCCTTGAGCGCGGCACGGACATTCTGGTGGCAACACCGGGCCGTCTGCTGGATCTGGTAGATCGCCGGGCTGTGCGTCTCGACACGGCCACCTTCCTGGTTCTGGACGAAGCCGACCAGATGCTGGATCTCGGCTTTATCCATGCCCTGCGCAAGATCGCATCGCTGGTCGCCAAGAAGCGTCAGACGCTGCTGTTCTCGGCCACCATGCCGAAGCAGATCAACGAACTGGCACAGTCCTACCTGACCGATCCGGTCCGGGTGGAAGTGGCTCCGGCCGGCAAGACGGCGGACAAGGTCACCCAGAAGGTCCATTTCATGGACCAGAAGGCAAAGACCGACTTCCTCATCAACCTGCTCTGCGAAGGTCCGGACGACATGTCCCTGGTCTTCTGCCGCACCAAGCATGGCGCCGAGCGCCTTATGAAGAAGCTCGTGTCCTGCGGTATTTCGGCAGGATCCATTCATGGCAACAAGAGCCAGAACCAGCGTGACCGGGCCATCAAGGGCCTGCGTGAAGGCGAGATCAATGTTCTGGTCGCGACGGATGTGGCTGCCCGCGGCATCGACATTCCGGGTGTGAGCCACGTCTACAATTTCGAGCTGCCGGAAGTGCCGGAAGCCTATGTGCACCGGATCGGCCGGACGGCACGTGCCGGTGCCAATGGTGATGCCATTGCCCTGTGTGCTCCGGAAGAAATCGGCCTGCTCCGCCAGATCGAGAAGCTGACGAGCAACAAGATCGAAGTCGCCAGCGGCGATGTGCCGTCCGACCATGCAGCCGTCTCGCCGCGCCGCGGCAAGAGCGGTGGCGGTGGCCAGCGTCAGCGTTCTGGCGGTGGTGGTCATGGTGGACGTGAGGGTGCCAAGGCGAAGGCAAAAGGTGGCAATTCCGGTCCGGATGCCAGCCGGCGTCCCCGGCGCCCGCGCCGTCGCCCTCAGGGCGAGCGGTCCGCTGCAGCCTAAGCTGAGCAACATTGAAGTATCAGAAGGCCGGCTGGTTACAGCCGGCCTTTTCTTTTGAGCGAGCTATGCAGTTCTTGCAATGCAGCTGCGAAAATGTTTTTGTCAGTAAAATTAATCTAATTAATTGAAAAATTTAAATATTTTACATTTTGAGGATTTTTTCACTGATTGAAAAATATCTTGATCATTCCGCTTACGTAAGCTAAAAGCTTCCCTATCGGCAGCACGGCGCGAATGAAGCTCTCGAGAGAGCCTTTCGGCGCATGGCCAGTTCAATGGCCTGATTTCGGGCTGCCCAAAATGATGTTCAAGTAATGAATGATGCTCTCACACCGGATCGGTATCTGGTGTGATCTTGGCCGCGCGTTCCAATTCAAAACGGGCGGCGGCCAGCCTTTTCATTCTGAGAAAGATGTTCAGTGCCGAGAGCGATTCCGGCGCAGAGGAAACGCATGCCCTGAACCTGGCAGAAAGCCGGTCGGGTAATCAGTTCAGCTTGTGGCTGCGAACCATGTGTCGTCCGGTGCGGGACAGATCGCCAATATAGGCGGCGCGCCCGGAGACGTGTGACCCCGTTCGCAACCGGCGTCCCCTTTGACCAGGAGAGGGCGCCGGATCCCCCATCGTCCACAAGGCAACGGCGCCGGCGCTCGGAACTTGTTCCGAATGCCGGTCGGGTAATCAGTTCAGCTTGTGGCTGCGAACCATGTGTCGTCCGGTGCGGGACAGATCGCCAATATAGGCGGCGCGCCCGGAGACGTGTGACCCCGTTCGCAACCGGCGTCCCCTTTGACCAGGAGAGGGCGCCGGATCCCCCATCGTCCACAAGGCAACGGCGCCGGCGCTCGGAACTTGTTCCGAATGCCGGCGCCGTCTGTATTTCCAGGCTATGAAACGACTTTCAGAGGGTCTTACATGTTCGGGTAGTTCGGGCCACCCGAGCCTTCCGGAACCGTCCAGGTGATGTTGCCGTTCGGATCCTTGATGTCGCAGGTCTTGCAGTGAACGCAATTCTGCGCGTTGATCTGGAACTTCGGGGCGTCTTCGCCTTCCTCGATCCACTCATAGACCCCGGCGGGGCAATAGCGGTTGGACGGTCCGGCAAAGACGTCGCGCTCGGAGAGCTTCTGCAGGGTTTCATCCTTCACCTTGAGGTGGATCGGCTGATCTTCCTCATGGTTGGTGTTGGACAGGAACACGGAAGAGAGCTTGTCGAAGGAGATGACCCCATCCGGCTTCGGATAGTCGATCTTCTTGCAATCCTTGGCGGGCTTCAGGCTCGCAGCGTCGCTCTTGCCATGCTTGAGCGTTCCGAAGAAGGAAACGCCGAACAGCTGGTTGGTCCACATATCCAGACCGCCGAGGGCAATACCCAGAACCGTGCCGTATTTGGACCAGAGCGGCTTGACGTTACGCACCCGCTTGAGATCAGCGCCGATCTCGCTTTCGCGCCAGGCGGTGTCATAGCTGGTGAGTTCCGCATTTTCTTCGCCGCGTCCGAGTGCAGCCATGACTTCCTCGGCCGCCAGCATGCCCGACAGCATGGCATTGTGAGACCCCTTGATCCGGGGCACGTTCACGAAGCCTGCCGAGCAGCCCATGATCAGGCCGCCGGGGAAGGAAAGCTTGGGAACCGACTGATAGCCGCCTTCCGTGATGGCGCGTGCGCCGTAGGAAATACGCTTGCCGCCCTCGAAGGTTTCGCGGATGGCCGGGTGGGTCTTGAAGCGCTGGAACTCGTCGAACGGAGACAGCCAGGGGTTCTGGTAGTTCAGGTGCACGACGAAACCGACGGCGACCTGATTGTCTTCCAGATGATAAAGGAACGCGCCGCCACCGGTCTTGCCGTCCAGCGGCCAGCCGAAGGAGTGCTGCACCAGACCCGGGCGGTGCTTGGCCGGATCGACCTGCCACAGTTCCTTGATGCCGATGCCGAATTTCGGCACGTCGCTGTCCTTGGCAAGGTCGAATTTCTCGATCAACTGCTTGGCAAGGGATCCGCGTGCGCCTTCGCCGATCAGCACATATTTGCCGCGCAGTTCCATGCCGCGTGTGAACATGGCGTTCGGCTTGCCGTCCCGGCCAATGCCCATGTCGCCGGTTGCAACGCCGACAACGCGGCCGGCATCATCATAGAGCAGCTCAGCAGCCGCAAAGCCCGGATAGATCTCGACGCCAAGTTCCTCTGCCTTGGCGGCAAGCCAGCGGCAGACATTACCCAGCGAGACAATGTAATTGCCGTGGTTGTTCATGAGCTGCGGCATGAGGATATTGGGCAGGCGCATGGAGCCTGCCGGGCCCAGCACCAGGAACTGGTCTGCGGTCACCGGTGTCTTCAGGGGAGCGTCTGCGTCTTCGCGCCACTCCGGCAGCAGTTTGTCCAGGGCAATCGGATCGATCACGGCACCAGACAGGATGTGGGCACCCACTTCCGAGCCCTTTTCCAGAACGACGATGCTGATCTCTTCGCCCTTTTCGGCGGCGATCTGCTTCAGTCGAATGGCTGCCGCCAGTCCCGCCGGGCCGGCGCCGACGATGACAACGTCGACTTCCATGCTTTCGCGTTCGCCCAATGCGTCCTGTTCCGACATGATTTTCTCCCTCATTCCGTCTGGAGTGGTCCAGCAAAGTTTCTTTTTGCACTTTTTTCAGATCAAGACACCGGTTTTCTACACCTTTAGCCTCCCGGTTCGGGCCGTTTTCCAGTGTCCGATCGTCTAACTTCCGGGCTGCGCCTCGTCGTGCCGGGAAAGTTTGTAACCTTCCTATTACGTAAACGTAAGTTTGTGCAATCGGCCTTTTCCGTCAAGTGGGCGCGGATTACGGGGACAATTCACCGCAAGCTCCGTCCTCGGCGGGAAATGCGCGCAATCCCTTTGTCATGCGGGGGCTTACACGTTAGTTTGCCGCCCGGAGGCAATGGATTTTGCACAACACAGAGCTTGCACAGCGCGAATTAGAATCGCTTCTGGACTTCCTGACCGCGGCCGGTCTGGATTGCTTTCTGGAAGAGGAAGCCGTCGACAGTTTCGCCCTGTCAGAGGTTGCAACTGCGCGCCGTGCCATGCCGGGTCCCGGCAACTCTGTGCAGCCACCGGTCCAGCGTGAGCCGGCAGCTCCGGCTCCGGCTGTTCTGCAAAGACCTCACGATGGGCCCCTCAAGGATTTTTCCAAGTCTTTTCAGGCCCAACCTGAGCCCGCCGCCTCTTCGCCAATGGGCGAGGCCGTCGTGCCGGACAAGGCAGCCATCGACATGGCGCGGGAAGCGGCCAGAGCTGCAGGCAGTCTGGAAGAGCTGAAGGCCAGTCTCGGAGCCTTTTCAGCCTGCAATCTCAAACTCACGGCAAAGTCGCTGGTGTTTGCGGATGGCCGGGCGAATGCGCGCGTCATGCTGATCGGTGGCGCGCCTGGACGGGATGAGGATGCGGCCGGAGTGCCGTTCATTGGCCGGTCCGGCCAGCTTCTGAACAAGATGCTGGCTGCCATCGGGCTGAACCGCGGAGATGTCTATCTGGCCAATGTCGTGCCCTGGCGGCCGCCGGGAGACAGAACGCCCACGCCTCAGGAAACGGAAATCTGCCTTCCGTTCATCGCCCGCCAGATTGAACTGGTCACTCCGGATTTCTTGGTGCTTCTCGGAGCGGCCTCCGCAAAGAGCCTGCTTGGAACACAGGAGGCCATTCGCAACTTGCGTGGGCGTTGGGGTGTCTATGAGGCCGGCGGCCGGCAATTGCCATGTCTGACGACTTATGATCCGGACTTCCTGCTCCGCAGCCCCTTGGATAAGAGATTGACCTGGCTGGATTTTCTCGCACTGAGAGAGCGGCTCAGAGGTTAGCCGGGAGCGAATTTCTTCCGCACCGGAAGCTTTTCGTCATGGTTTCAAGAGTTCCGCTTTGATATCTGTAAAAATGACAGTGTATCGTCATTTTGCACATTGTTTTTAATTATAAAATTACGTTTCCAACGATAACCTGCCCCTGAAAACTCGTTGGGGGTCAACTTGTCTACGACCGAAGTGCATGCTCCGGGTCCCAGTCTGCCTGTTCTGGTCGTGGACCTGGAAGGGCTCCTTTGCGTTGAAGGGGCTGCCACCGAGTTCAGCCGCAAAGGCTGCCGTTTCCATTCTGACCGTATAGGTGAGTTGAGCGAGACCGTTGGCCTTCGGGTGGATGGTCTCGACAAGATGATCCGCGGGCGCATTACGTCCGTCACCAACAGCAACGCGCTCATTTCGTTCGAATTCGAAAACGCTGTCGTGCGTGAGAAGCGCAAGGAGCCGAGGCGGCCCGTGCGCATTCCGGCGAGAATATCCGACCGGCGTGGCGGTCTCGTCATACCTTCGATCATTGTGGATGCCAGCAAGTCTGGCTGCAGGGTCGAGGCGCGGGACCTGGACATGATTCCTACCGATATCCGGCTGCATATACCGGGACTGGACATGCCGGTGAATGGCGAGATCAAATGGCGCCAACCTGGATGCGCAGGGGTGCTGTTGCTTTGGCAATTCTCCCGGCAGAGTGATCTGAAGTCCCGCGTTGCCGATGCCGAATTGCAGACGGGCGAGGGGGAAGAAGCGCAAAAAGGCAAGGCCCGGAAGCGCCGCGCTGATGCGTTCGGCACGCGCGGTCCCAAGAAAGGCAAATAGGCCGATCGTCTCGGGCTGGTCTTTTTTCCTCCAGCCAATGTTCCTATATCCGGAAGAGATATTGTCTTTTCAGGAAGGTGAGATGTGATCGATACCCTGCGCGGTTTGTTGCCCAAGAAGTTCCGGTCCGAGGGGCCGGTGATCCCGGTGGTCCGGCTGCAAGGTGCCATCGGAATGGCAACGCCCTTGAGGCCGGGTCTGTCGCTTGCCTCTGTCGCACAGCCTCTGGAAAAGGCCTTCGCCATGAAGAAGGCACCCGCGGTGGCGCTCATCGTCAACTCGCCTGGCGGGTCACCTGTTCAATCCCGCCTGATCTATCAGCGCATCCGCGACCTTGCGAAAGAGAAGGAAAAAGAAGTCCTTGTCTTCGTTGAGGATGTGGCGGCAAGCGGCGGCTACATGATCGCCCTTGCCGGCGACGAGATCATTGCCGACCCTTGCGCGATCATCGGATCCATCGGAGTTGTCTCAGCCGGTTTCGGCTTTACCGATCTTATCAAGAAGATCGGTGTGGAGCGGCGGGTCTATACGGCAGGCGAAAAGAAGGTCATTCTGGATCCGTTCCAGCCTGAGAATGCTGATGACATCGCTTATCTGAAGGGTCTGCAGCAGGAGATCCACGAGATCTTCATCGACATGGTGAAGTCGCGGCGCGGAGATGTGCTGAGTTCCAGTGACGAGGTCTTTTCAGGCAAGTTCTGGACCGGTGGTTCCGCCCGGGGGCTGGGGCTGATTGACGGTCTCGGTGATCTTCGGGGAACGCTGAAGGAGCGCTATGGCAGCAAGGCTGAGCCGAAGCTGATTTCCGCGCCCAGGGGTTTGCTGGGACGCCGCAGTTCCGTTGGCGGCGTATCGGCACTGGCCTCCTTGTCGTCCGGCGGACAGGGACTTGGGGGAGACGTCATTTCGAGCCTTGAAGAGCGAAGCCTCTGGGCACGCTATGGGCTTTAAGTGGATTGCTTGAAGGAAGAACATCATGACCGAGATCATCGGCTTTGCCGCCCTTGCGGCTGGGGGATACTGGATCTATTCGCGCATGAAGCGGAAGATGGCTGAGGTGGAAAAGCATCTCGCCGACATTTCTGCCCGGGCAACCGGCGCGCCGCGCGATGCTGGCAATCTGATCCGGGATCCGAAGACGGGCCGGTACCGGCCTGAGCAGGGCTGATACCAACCTCACGCCCCGGCATCTCAAGTCTTGAAAACAAATGGGCCGCACCCGCAATGCGCGGAGGCGGCCCTATTTGTCTGATCCATTGGATCCTGACGGGAGGCAGTCCTAGAGCGAAGCCATATAAGTCGGCAGTTCGTTCATGCTCGGTACCACGATCAGTTTCTTCACCTTGCCCGCCTTGAAGGCCGAGAGGAACTTCTCGTAGTTGGTGAAAGCCACGCAGCCATGAGAGCCGATACGGCCCCGCAGCAGATTGGTGTGGGTCAGCATTCCGTCGCGGCCATGCATGGCGGAAGGGTCTGCCGGCAGCATCCGGATCGCCTCGACACCATAGAAGCGCTTTTCACGCATCCGCAGGTGATAGACGTTCGGCGGCGTCGGTCCGTTGTTGCGCACATGCACGAATTTCGGATTGTCCCGCATCTTGCCGATGCCCGAGTGGGCTTCCAGCTTGCTCCCATCCGGCATGTGAACCGTGGCAGAGCTGATGTCATAGACTGCGATACCGCTGCTCCGGCCCGGAAGCTCGATGTTCTTGGCGGTCGAACTGAAGATCTTTGACAGTCCGCTGAATGGGCTCTTCTCGTCCGTGGCCGGGTCTTCAGCCGAAGCATAGGCCATGGCGGCCGGTGCGCTGGGCTTGGCAGACTGCGCGGCTGCCGGCTTTGAGGCCTGCGCCACGACTGGCTTTGCCGCTTCAGGCTTAGGCGTATAATCCGGCCGCTTGAAGGGAACCGGAATGGTTTCCGGTTCGACAGGATCGGCCATGGCGACCTGCGCTTCCGCTTCCTTCTTTGCCTGCTCGAGAGCTGCGACCTTTGCCTTTGCTTCCGCTTCCGCCGCGGCTGCAATCTTCGCAGCCCGTACTCTGGCAGCTTCGGTTGCCTCCTGAAGGGCAATCACAGCCTTGTAGCGGGTTTCCAGCTTCTCACGCAGATCCGCCTTGGCGACGGTGATGTCGGCCTCCAGCTTCTGGACCTTGAGAGTGGCTTCCGTTTCCGCCTCAAGCTTTCCAACCCTTGAGGCGATGGAACGGGCAAAGGCTGAAGCGCGTTCCGCAGGACTCAGCCGCTCAGGAGCAGCCAGACCTTGAGCCGGTTCCAGGGCAGAAACCTTTGCAGGAGTGCTTTGTTCAAGTGCAGCAGGGGAAATTGGATCCGGGTCCTGCTTGTGAGAATAGGCTATTGCGGCACCTGCGCCGCATAAGATGGTCAGAAGGCAGAAGACTACCTTGCGAGGGCTCGCCAAACCACACGTGTCCGCGGCCCGTCCGCTCATCGCGGATGGCTGTTTACTCAGATACATAAGGGTCCAAACTACGCGTCCCCGCACGGCGAACTGGGCCGTGCATTGATACTGTCGCTCTGCTGGGAATGGCGTCCCCACGGGCACCGATCCAACGACTTTGAATAATGAAGTTTCTTGGTAACCAAGTCGTTTACGCCTTGCAGAATTCGCCTAAGACCATCAGAAAACGGCGGATTTTTGACGTTTCTGGCATGGTGAACGAATTCGCAAAGGGTGTGCGCGCGCGTCTGGATTGAGGTTTTTTACAAGGAAAAAGCGCTGCGGAGAGGGCCGGCAGCGCTTGGAGTGGAGAGGCAAATCAGGGAGCGGTGCCGGGAGAAAGTCCCCCGGCGCCGTTGACCGCTCAGCGGTAGTGAACCGGCCGGATCGGGCGTTCGCATTCGCGGATCTTGCGAACCATGCCATTGCTCAGGCGGATATAGCGCCATTCGACTGAACAGCCCTCATGCTCTTCCACCACAAGGCGCGGGCGCTTGGGATTGCGGTGGGTTGGCGGATAGTTCGAAGAAGAAGCTGCCTTCTGCATCATGCAGTTCTTCGAGGCACAAAGGATCACTCCTCCCGTCGGATCGGAGCCACCGGTTGCTCCCGAACTGGAAGATGACCGGCCGGACGATTGGTTGTTGGAAGCCTGCTGTGCATTTGCCGGGGCAAGCGCGGCGGAAAGGCTCAGGCTCAGGCCAAGGATCAGACCCATTGCGGTGGTTGCTTGTGTTTTCATGACGGTCTCCATGGTGCGAATTCCTCATTCGCTTCTGTCCGGCTCCCTCTGGAGGCGGTGAGAGGATCATGGCAGACCTTCCCCAGCGGAACTGTGATCTGAGACACGATTTGTCACTTGCTTTCCGGAGCCCTGCCGGACCATCCGCTTGACCTGACGGTTCCTCCGTGGCACCTGTCGCGGCACGCGCGGGAACAGCCCGCCAATCCTTTATCTTTTGCACGGAACGGTTCCATGTCGAGCGACGCCCTGCCGGCGCATATGCGCCCCGAGAATTCCTTTCAAGGACTGATCCTGACCTTGCAGCGGTTCTGGGCGGATCAGGGCTGTGTGGTTCTGCAGCCCTATGACATGGAAGTCGGCGCTGGCACCTTCCATCCGGCGACCACCTTGCGCTCTCTCGGTCCGCGTCCGTGGAAGGCCGCCTATGTGCAGCCGTCCCGCCGCCCGACTGACGGCCGCTATGGCGAGAACCCGAACCGTCTGCAGCACTATTACCAGTT
The DNA here is from genome assembly GCF_900142725.1 of Roseibium suaedae. Lineage (GTDB taxonomy): Bacteria > Pseudomonadota > Alphaproteobacteria > Rhizobiales > Stappiaceae > Roseibium > Roseibium suaedae. The sequence continues at coordinate 778,342 of NZ_FRBW01000001.1, forward strand.
CCAGGTGATCCTGAAGCCGTCTCCGGACAATCTTCAGCAGCTCTATCTCAACTCGCTTTATGCCATCGGCCTTGATCCGAAGATCCACGACGTCCGCTTCGTCGAGGATGACTGGGAAAGCCCGACGCTGGGCGCCTGGGGTCTTGGCTGGGAATGCTGGTGTGACGGCATGGAAGTGTCCCAGTTCACCTATTTCCAGCAGGTGGCAGGCTTCGAATGTTCGCCTGTGTCCGGCGAACTGACCTATGGCCTGGAGCGCCTGGCCATGTACATTCAGGGCGTCGATAACGTCTATGACCTGAACTACAACGGCCGCGAAGGTGCCGAGAAGGTCACTTACGGGGACGTGTTCCTGCAGGCAGAACAGGAATATTCCCGGCATAACTTCGAGCATGCCGACACGGAAATGCTGTTCCGTCACTTCAAGGATGCGGAAGGCGAGTGCAAGGCGCTGCTGGCCGCTGGCGCCAAGGCTCGTGATGAGGCCGGTGCCGATGTGCACCAGGTCGTTCTGCCCGCCTATGACCAGTGCATCAAGGCCTCCCACGCGTTCAACCTGTTGGACGCGCGCGGCGTGATCTCGGTGACCGAGCGCCAGAGTTATATTCTGCGCGTGCGGGAACTGGCCAAGGCCTGTGGCGCCGCTTTCCTGGAAACGAAAGCCGGTGGCGTGGGTTACGAGGGCTGAGCTCTATAACGTTTTGGATGGACACGGCTTGTAGAATCGCGTGAATCAACTTCCGATATATTTTCGGAGGTTGAATTCTTGCTTCGCATCGTTTCTCTGTTCGTTATCAGTTTGTTTGCTTTGGGCTCATTGGCGCAGGCTCGAACTGTTCTTCCTCGATTTGCGATTGGAACTCTGTCTGCATCCAAGGATGCGATCAAGGGTGGCTTGAATGTTTGGTCAAGCTGCAAGACAAAAGATGACTATGAAAAGGTGCTAGACGCAGTCATTACGCGAACGGAAACGCATGAGCGTGAATTCTATCAATATTTCAGAGATAGAATTGACAAAAACTGGCCGAAAAAGAAGCGCGATGAAGAGAACAAGAGGCTTTATCGTCTTTTGGAAACCAACCGCCGCGAGTTGTCGAAAATAAACGAGAAGTCGAAGTTTGGTGCGCCACTCGATGTTGACTGCAAACCATTTCCGAGAACGAAAATGATCATTGAGAAGAATTCGGCTTTCGGTGATCATATTTGCGTTCGCCCTTTGACGGGCGGCGCTTGTGGCTGGACAGACAAAAGGGCCTTCAAAGGGTTTTACAGTCTTGGCACGGATTCTAAAACCTGGTCACCGAACCGCTAAGGCGTAGCCAAGCCCTGAGCCAATTCCTTCGTTTAGAGATAAGTCTGTCAAAGACACGTAACGCAGGTTACGAGGGCTGAGCTCGAACGCTTTGGGGTGACAACCCCTTTCTATGAAGATAGCCTCCGCGTCATTTCTACGCGGAGGCTTTTTTATGTCCTGGTTCCTTCTGGCGATTGTCGGCGTTCTCGGCCTTTATCTCATCTCGCTCTACAACGGGCTGGTCAGGAAACGTCAGATGGTGAACGAGGGCTGGAGCGGCATTGATGTCCAGCTCAAGCGCCGGACAGATCTCATCCCCAGCCTTGTCGAGGTGGTGAAAGGCTATGCCTCCCACGAGCGCGAGGCGCTGGAAGCGGTGACCCGCATGCGCTCCCAGGCGGAAGCTGTTCCAGGCGATGACATTGAAGGCAGGGCCAAGGCGGAGGGGATGCTTTCCCAGGCGCTTGGCCGCCTGATGGCGGTGGCGGAGAGCTATCCGGATCTCAAGGCCAGCCAGAATTTTGTCGATCTGCAGGCTTCCCTGGACAAGGTGGAACATGAGCTCCAGATGTCCCGGCGCTATTATAACGGTGCCGTACGCGGACTGAACGTGGCGGTCGAGAGCTTCCCCTCCAATCTGGTGGCGCGGAATTTCGGGTTCGAGAAGGCCGGTTATTTCGAGATCGAGGACGCCGCTGATCGTTCCGTCCCGAGCGTTTCCTTCTGAGCCGGAGTGACAATGATCAGATCCAGCCTTGCGGCTTTCCTGGTTCGCGCGGTTCTTGCGCCGCTTATGCTTCTGTTCTTCATTCAAGGGGCGATGGCGCAGGAGCGCATCGTCGACTTCAAGTCCCTGATCAATATGGATGTCTCCGGCCTCGTTCGGGTCGAGGAGACCATCACGGTCATTGCGGAAGGGCAGAGGATCCAGCGCGGGATCTTCAGGGATATTCCGACCCAGTTCCGGGGCGAGAGCGGCCGCCTGCATCAGGCCGGGATCGAGGTGCTTTCGGTCGAACGGGACGGTGCAAGCGAGACGTTCCGGGTCAACCGCTCCGATGACGGCATTCGCATCTACATTGGCTCTCCGGATGTGTATCTGCAGCCGGGCCGTTACACCTACACAATCCAATACGAGACCACCCGCCAGATCCGGTTCTTCGAGACCCATGATGAGCTCTATTGGAACGTCACCGGCAATGAATGGGCTTTCAGCATCGGCCACGCCTCGGCAGAGCTGCATGCGCCGGAGGGAACCGATTTCACCAAATGGACGGCCTATACCGGAACCTATGGTCAGACCGGAAAGGATTTCAAAGTCCGCGCCGGAGCGGCAAACAATGTCCTGCTCTTCGAGACAACGCGTCTGCTCGGGCCGACGGAGGGGATGACAATTGTTGCAGCTCTGCCCGCCGGCACGATTGAGCAGCCGGACTTTTCGGATGAAGCCGGCTACTTCCTGACCGACTACTCGGTTCAGCTCGTGGGTCTTGGCGGTCTGCTGGTTGCGTTTCTCTATTACATCATTGCCTGGATGAAGGTCGGCCGCGATCCGAAGTCGGGTGTGATCTTCCCGCGTTTCGAGGCGCCTGCTGGCGTGTCTCCGGCGCTGGCCCATTTCATCTACAACAAGGGGTTTTCTTCCGGTGGGTGGATTGCGGTGGCGGCTGCCTGCCTGTCGCTGGCGGTCAAGGGGCTGATCACGCTTCAGGATCTGGACAGCAATTTGAAGCTGGTGAAGACCGGCAAGAAAGGCGCGGAGCCTCTGCCGAAGGGCGAGGCCATCATTGATGCCTGGCTGACCGACCGGGATGGCAAGGCCGTCATCAACAAGAAGAACGGCACGTCTGTTTCCTCCCTGGGGTCTGACTTCTGTTCCGCCATCTCCACGGAGAACAAGGACCGCTATTTCCTGACCAACTGGCGCTGGATCCTGCCGGGTGTCGGCGTTTCCCTCGTCACGCTGCTGGTCCTGGCGCTGTCTGGCGCCATGGAGGAGTATCATGTCGTCTTCATCTTCATCGTGGGCATCTTCACAGCCGTGGTCTCGGTGATCGGACGCAGCATGCCGGACAAGCTCCAGCGGAGTTTCGTCATTGCCCTGTGCATTGCGCTGGTGATCTGCCTGCTGTGCATCCTGGGCTCCTTCAGCAGCGACAGTGTGCCATTGGTCATGCCGGTGCTGTTTGCCCTGTCTTGCCTGACACTGATCTTCGCCATTTTGCTGGCCACCCCGACCGCGCATGGCCGTCAGGTTCTGGACGAGATCGAGGGCCTTGAAATGTATCTCTCGGTCGCGGAAGCCGACCGGATGAACATGCAGGGCGCCCCCAGCATGAGTCCCTCCCACTTCGAGGCACTTTTGCCTTACGCGGTGGCGCTGGGCGTCGAGGCACCCTGGTCGGCAGCGTTCGAGGCCTGGCTGAAGAAGGCGACCGGGAGTGATGAGGTCAGCTATGATCCGCATTGGTGTTCGGATCAGCACTTCTCGGGGAGGAATTTCTCCTCTTCGCTGAGTTCGGCCGTGTCTGCCATGTCGGGAAGCTTCTCGTCCTCGCTGCCGGAAACGGATAGTTCCAGCTCTGGCTTTTCAAGCAGCGGCGGCTCCTCCGGTGGTGGCGGCGGCGGAGGGGGAGGCGGGGGCTGGTAAGCTCCCGTCCTGCTTGGTTTCTGTCTTTTGAAACTTGACGCTAGGTCATTGTTTTTATTGACTGCGACGCACTGACGCCGTCCACTGAAACCCGTCTGATTCTTGATCTATCTCAATGTTCGAAGGCGAGCTTGATCCTAGTCCGGTCCTAGCGCTGTTCTGCGCAAGGACTTAGGAGATAGAGATGAATAGGAAAAGGGCTGGGCTGCTGGGGCTTCTTGCTTCAGTGGGAATGGGTGCGCTCGTGTGTCAGGCTGCTGCTGCAGATCTGCCGGTCGCACAGGATGCCTCTGATGTGACGGTCTTCAAGCAGTTGAGCCCCTGGCAGATCCGCGTGCGCGCTCTGGGTGTGATCACTCAGGACGACGGCTCTGTGGACGGTGTTGCCGGTTCCGATCTCTCCTTCTCCGACACGGTGATCCCTGAACTCGACATCACCTATTTCTTCACCGACAACATTGCTGCGGAACTGATCCTGGGCACGACCTACGCCAAGGTTTACGGTGAAGGCTCCATCTCCGGTCTGAACCAGATCGGCAAGACCTGGGTGCTGCCGCCCACCTTGACCCTGCAGTATCACTTCACCAACTTCGGCGCTTTCAAGCCCTATGTCGGTGCCGGTGTGAACTACACGATCTTCTACAGCCAGTCCGCTGACAGTGCCGACAAGCTGCATGTGAAGAACGCCTTCGGTGCTGCAGTGCAAGCCGGTTTCGACTACATGATCGACGACCATTGGGGCGTGAACCTGGACGTGAAGAAGATCTTCATGGAGCCTGATTTTGACGTGACCGTTGCAGGCACCAAGATGTCCGGCAAGGCCGAGCTGAACCCCTGGCTGATCGGTGCAGGTATCACCTACCGCTTCTAAGGGTCTGGTGAACTGAGACTATTTTCAGCGCCCCGTTCTTCTCCCGCTTCAGGGATGAGGACGTGGGCGCTGAATGCATTTTGAAGCGGCTGCCAAATTCGCTGCGGAGCGCAAGAAAACCCGGTGTTTCAGGTTCGCGGCGTCACGGAACTCTGATTAGATGGTGGAGAGTTGAGCCTGCACGCCTTGGTGGACCCTTGCCCATGCCTGACGATGTTCTGACGATTTCAGAGTTTTCCAGCTTCAACATCGCGATCATCGTCTATTTTCTCGGGGTGCGCCTGAACCGCGCCATTCCCTTTCTCAACCACTACAACATTCCGGAACCTGTCTCCGGCGGGCTTGTCGTTTCTGGCTCGGCGCTTCTTGCCTATCTCCTGTTCGGGGCCGAGATCAGCTTTTCGCTCGGCGCTCGGGACTTTCTGCTGCTCTATTTCTTCACCGCCATTGGCCTGAATGCCCGCTTTGCGGACCTTCTGTCAGGTGGGAAGCCCTTGCTTCTCCTGCTTGCCCTGACCGTCGGATACATGTTCGTGCAAAACGGTATTGGCACCGTGATTGCCGTTGCCATGGGGCTTCCCTCCGGCTTCGGCCTGCTGGGCGGAACCATCTCCCTCATCGGCGGACACGGGACCGCCATTGCCTGGGGTCCGCAGCTGGCGGACAGCCATGGGGTCACCGGAGCGGTCGAACTGGGGGCAGCTACCGCAACTCTGGGCCTGATTGCCGCGTCGCTTCTTGGCGGTCCCATTGCAGAGTTTCTGATCAACAGGCGCGGGGCAAGGCCGGTCGCAGCCTTGCAGGATGAAACGCCTGTTGTGGGATTGGAGCGGGAAGACGAGGCGACCGCGACCGTGACCCATACGGGCATGATGGCCAGCCTTCTGGTCCTGAACCTGGCCATCGCGGTTGGCGTCACCCTTGAGGAGATCTTGCGCCTCGGGCTCGGGATCGAATTGCCGATGTTTGTCGTCTGCCTGTTCAGCGGCATCCTGTTGTCCAACACGGTGCCACTGCTGTTCAAAGGCATCTATTGGCCCGCGCGATCCCGTTCCCTGGCGGTGATTTCCGATCTGGCACTGGGGGTCTTTCTGGCCATGTCTCTGATGAGCCTGCAATTGTGGACCATCGCCGGGCTTGCCGGACCCATGCTGCTCATCCTTGCGGCGCAGATCGCAGGAGCCGCGCTCTTCGTCATCTATGTGCTGTTTCCCGTCATGGGCCGGGACTATGAGGCTGCAGTGCTTGGGGCAGGGTTCGCAGGCTTCGCGCTGGGCGCCACCCCCACGGCCATTGCCAACATGACTGCCGTGACCAAGCAATATGGTGCGGCCGTTCAGGCCTTCCTGATCCTGCCGCTGGTTTCCGCCTTCTTTGCCGATCTGGCCAATGCCGCAATCATCTGGCTGTTCCTGTCGCTCTGAGGCGGCGGGCCTGCGGAAAGGATGCCCGCAAAAGTCGGCCGCCAGCGCACGCAGGGGGTGACAAGAAGAGGCGGAATTGGTAACGGACGAGCCAATGAATTGGCTGGGCTTCCTGCCCACTTCGTACCAAAGGCTTGTTATTCCGATGCCCGATCTCCTGCTTGAGCTGTTCAGCGAGGAAATCCCCGCGCGCATGCAGCGCCGCGCCGCTGAAGACCTGAAATCCCTGGTCACAAATGCCTTGGTCGATGCCGGCCTTCACTACGAAGGCGCAAAGGCCTTCGCGACCCCGCGCCGCCTGGCTCTGCATGTGGCTGGTGTGCCTGCTGCGTCCTCCGCGACCCGTGAAGAGCGCAAGGGCCCGCGCGTCGGATCCCCGGAAAAGGCCATCGAAGGCTTTCTGCGTGGCGCAGGCCTTACTTCCCTCGACGAGGCGACCATTCAGGCCGACCCGAAGAAGGGTGAGTTCTATGTGGCAGTGATCGAGAAGCCGGGCCGTCCGGCGATCGATATCATCGCCGATTTCATGCCGGGCATCATCCGCAACTTCCCCTGGCCGAAGTCCATGAAGTGGGGCTCTGGCCAGATGCGCTGGGTGCGTCCGCTGCATTCCATCATCGCGACCTTTGGTCCGGAAACCGAAGAGCCGGATGTGGTGCCGTTTGAAGTGGATGGCATCAAGGCTGGAAATGCCACCCGCGGCCACCGCTTCCTGGCGGATGAGGCCTTCGAGGTGCGCCGTTTTGATGACTACGCGCCGAAGCTGGAAAAGCACAAGGTCGTGCTGGATGCCGACCGCCGCAAGGACATGATCCTGCACGACGCCAAGGACCGCGCTCTGGCGCTGGGTCTGGAGCTGGTCGAGGACGAAGGCCTTCTGGAAGAAGTTGCAGGGCTTGTCGAATGGCCAGTGGTCCTGACCGGCAATTTCGAGGAAGCTTTCCTTGATATTCCGGACGAGTGCATTCGTCTGACGATCCGCGCCAACCAGAAGTGCTTTGTGCTCAAGGACCCGCAGACGGGCCGGCTGGCGAACCGTTTTGTGCTGACCTCAAACATCGAAGCGCCCGATGGCGGCAAGACCATCGTTGCCGGCAACGAGAAGGTGATCCGTGCGCGTCTTTCCGATGCCCGTTTCTTCTGGGAAACTGACCTCAAGACCAGGCTTGCGGACAATCTGCCCAAGCTCGACAGCATCGTCTTCCACGAAAAGCTCGGCACACAGGGCGAGCGGGTTCAGCGTCTGACGGCTCTGGCCGCGGAGATCGCACCGCTGGTTGGTGCCGATGTCGAAAAGGCCAAGCGCGGCGCAACGCTGGCAAAAGCCGACCTCGTGTCCTCCATGGTCTATGAGTTCCCGGAACTTCAGGGTCAGATGGGCCGGACCTATGCCCAGAAGCAGGGCGAGGACGCGTCTGTTGCCATTGCCATCGAAGACCATTACCGCCCGCAGGGTCCGAGCGACAAGGTGCCGACCGATCCGGTCGCCATCGCCGTTGCGCTCGCCGACAAGCTGGACCTCCTGACGGGCTTCTGGGCCATCGACGAAAAGCCGACCGGCTCCAAGGATCCCTTCGCGCTCCGCCGCGCCGCGCTTGGTGTGATCCGCATCGTGCTGGAAAACGGCCTGCGCCTGCCGCTGCAGACCAGCCTGCTGTCCGCGCTGAAGACCCACAAGGCAAGCGTTGCCGATGCAAATGCTCTGGTTGAAGATCTCCTTTCCTTCTTCGCCGACCGCCTGAAGAACCACCTCAAGGATCATGGCGCACGCCACGACCTTATCGATGCGGTCTTTGCTCTTGGTGGCCAGGATGACCTTCTGATGGTGGTCAAGCGGGTGGAGGCTCTGGGCTCGTTCCTCGACACGGAAGACGGCAAGAACCTCGCTGCCGGCTACAAGCGTGCCGTGAACATCCTGAAGGCGGAAGAAAAAAAGGACGGCTCTGCCGTGACCGGCAAGCCGCATGCGGATCACCTGCGCGAGCAGGCGGAAATCGATCTGGCAGCTGCCATCGACAGCGCCCGTTCGGAAGCCGCCGATGCGGTGAAGGCGGAAGATTTCGAAGCGGCCATGACCGCTTTGTCCAAGCTCCGTGCACCGGTTGATGCGTTCTTCGAGGCCATTCTGGTCAACGCGGACGACGCTGACCTCCGCCTCAACCGCCTGCGTCTCCTCGCCGAAATCCGCGACGCCGCCCACGTGGTCGCCGATTTCTCCAAGGTCGCTGGCTAACGGCTAAGAGTATCAAACACGAAAAGCCCCGCCCGGATCTCTCCAGGCGGGGCTTTTTACATTTGGCGTGAGCGTTCTTCGGGGCATGCTCTCCCCGGAATCGTTGTGCTTATTTCGGACGCTTCAGCACTTCGAAGGCGATGAACTGGGTGGTTTGTTCGTCGTTGAAATTGTTGTCCGAGGCCAGGATCAGAACGTCGGTGCCGTCCTGTCCCTTGGCGAAAGTCATGGCTTCGACATTGTCCGGCTTCAGGCCGATGGCGCCCAGATCCAGGATCTGCGCCTTGCGTGCCGGAACGACCCGCTCTTTGGTGCTCGTCAGGCTGTCAATTTTTGACACATCCGTTGCGCCTTCCAGATCGGTCATGAAGACGCGGATCGTGTTGCCGATGTTCTGCGCAAATCCGCGCTCCAAGGTCAGGAGACGGTGGTCGTCGAGGGCCAGGAATTCCGGCATGCCATTGTCGTTCCAGCCATCGGCCTCAACTGGTGCCTGGGGGATCGGGCTGACCGGATAGACATACTGGGCCTTGGCAAGGCCGGTCGTCGCGTCAAAGCGGATCAGGCGGGCAAGGCTGCCGGTGGTCAGGGTCGCAGCCGGTCCATCCTGATAAAGGGCAGCTTCCAGGCCGACCAGAATATCTCCACCGGACATGACCGTGAGGCTTTCGAAGGCGTTGTTGTTGCGGATGCCTGAGCTCTTGTCAGGGGTGGGGGCAAAGCCGTTCGGCAGTACGAATTCCCGCACGAAGCGGCCGTCATCACCTGTGATGCGCAGGAAGGGGGAGATCCCCGCCTTCGCGTCGCCTTCGCTGGTCCAGAGAATGCCGTCCTGGCTGAAGCGGATCGCTTCCGGATCGACGGTCTTGGCCGCAAAGGGCTCGCCATTGGTATCGAGCAGGGTTGTGGTCCGGATCACCTTCACCGCGTGCAGGCCCTTGCCGTCGACCTGGATGTCTAGGTCATAGAAACGGGCGGGCGCCTTTTCCGAACGATCGTCCGAGATGGCGATGAAGCGGCGACTTGGCAGGTCGAAGTCGAGCCCGGAGATGCCGCCGAATTCCACACCGTCAATTATCTCGCCGGTCGGGATGGTGACTTCGCCCAGAAAGGACAAGCTGATTGGGGCGTCGCAATCAGACAGGGGGCAGGCGGTTTCAAAGCGGCTGCCGATATCCAGCGCATGGGCGGACGTGGAAAGAAGCAGCGCGAGGGACGCGGTACCCAGAAGACGGTTCAGCATGGACAAGCTCACAGGCAGAAATGGAGAGCAGTCCGGGCAGAAGCAAGCGCCTGTCCCGGACCGGGTTCGGCTCCATATGCGCCAGATCCATGAAAGAACGGACACGGTTTGCTGACGCTTTGATGACAACCCTCAGCCGCGCTCCTAGAGGGGAATGAGGGTGGTGATCCAACCGCTGATGGCCATGATGACGAGGGTCTTGCCGAGCCCCAGATGCAGCTTCAAAAGCAGGAGGGCGGCGAGCAGGGTGAGCAGAGCCGCCCGCCAGTCCAGAGTGGCGAGATCCGGCACCCAGAGCGCTGCCGGGCCAAAGCTTTCGCGGTTGACCACGCCAAACAAGGCGTGCAGGGCGAACCAGAGACCGAGGTTGAGGATCACACCTGCCACAGCTGCAGTGATCGCGGACAAGGCGCCGCGCAGGCGCGGGGCGCTGTCCAGCCGCTCGATGAAGGGGGCGCCGGTGAAAACCCAGAGGAAGCAGGGCGCGAAGGTCGCCCACAAGCCGACGGCGGCACTGGCGATGCCCAGGCCTATGCCTCCCGCTTTCTCGCCCGCCAGATAGGCGACGAATTCGGTCACGAGAATGAGCGGCCCGGGGGTGGTTTCGGCCAGGCCAAGCGCGTCGATCACTTCATTGGCGTTCAGCCAGTTCCGGGCAAGCGCCACTTCCTGCCCCAGATAGGTCAGGACTGCATAGGCGCCGCCAAAGGTCACCACGGCGAGCTTGGAATATAGGATGCCGATCTGGCTGAGGAGGTGGTCAGGACCGAGCGCAAAGAGCAGGGCAGCAAGCGGCAGAAGCCAGATTGCCAGCCAGAGCGCCGCAGTCTTCAGCAGAGACCGGGCGGACGCGGATCTGTGTGGAAGGGGCGTCTCTGCCGGATCATTCCAGCTTCGCAGGCTGCCATAAAGGGCAGCGAACAGGATGATCACCGGGAACGGCACTGCGAAACAGAAGATGCCGATGAAAGCAAGAGCGGCGAGGATCCACTGGTCCGCTCCCTTCAGGGCACGCTTGCCGATGCGCAGGAGCGCTTCCACGACAATGATGATGACGGCGCATTTGATGCCGAGAAACAGCGCTTGTGTCAGCGGCGCAGCCCCGAAGGCGGCGTAAAGACCCGCCAGCGCCAGGATCACCAGCGCGCCGGGCATCACGAAGGCAAGACCGGCAATCAACCCGCCCAGGGTGCCATGCAGACGCCAGCCGGACCAGGTGGCAAGCTGCATCGCTTCCGGGCCGGGCAGCATCATGCAAAAGCTGAGGGCGTTGAGATATTGCCGCTCTGTCAGCCATTTGCGCTCATCCACCAGAACCCGGTGCATGAGCGCAATCTGCGCGGCGGGGCCGCCGAAGGAGAGGACGCCGATTTTCAGCCAGACGGCGGCAGCGTTCCGGAGACTTGGGTGTGGGTCGTTCATCCTGTCTCCGGGAAAGGGGTCATGCGGTTTCGGCGCTCAGGCGGGCAACGGGCTTTTCCTCGATCGGCCAATGCACGATGGCCGCGAAGATGCCGAGGGCAATGCCGATCCACCAGATCGGATCATAGGAACCGGTCGCCTCGTAGATCTTGCCGCCGAGCCAGACGCCCAGGAAGGAGCCGACCTGGTGCGACACGAAGACGAAGCCGAACAGGGTTGCCATGTAGCGTGGCCCGAACATGACGGCGACCAGACCGGAGGTCGGCGGGACAGTCGAGAGCCAGAGCAGGCCCATGGCACCGGCAAACAGCAGCACGGTAACGGGTGACGGGGGAACCATCAGGAAGATGGTGATGACCACGGCGCGGGCCAGATAGATTGCCGACAGGAAAATCGGCTTGGAATAGCGTCCGCCGATATAGCCGGAGATCAGGGAGCCGGCGACATTGCACAGTCCGATCAAGGCAATCGCAATCGCGCCCCAGGACGGATCCATGCCAAGGTCAGCGATATAGGGCGGCAGGTGAACCGTGATGAAGGCCACATGGAAGCCGCAGACGAAGAAGCCGAAGCTCAGCAGGATGAAGCCCTTGGTGGCGAAGGCTTCCGAGATGGCCTGCTTCAGGCTCTGAGGTGCCACACCTGCCTGACTGGCAGGTGCAACGCTCTTGCCCTTGAGTGCAACTGCCAGGAAGGGGATCACCATGGTGATGCCCGCAAAGATGATCAGGGTCTGATGCCAGCCGACGCCGTCGAGCAGGGCATTGCCGAGCGGGGCAAACAGGAACTGGCCAAGCGAGCCGGAAGCGGTGCCAATGCCGAAGGCCAGCGAGCGCTGGTCCGGCGTGACCGTCCGTCCGAAGGCCGCCAGAACCAGCGAGAAGGACGAGAACGCGATACCCAGGCCGATCAGGACGCCTGCAGAAATATGCAGCATCACCGGGCTGGTGGCGTCTGCCATCATGTAGAGGCCGACGGCGTAGAAAACCGCGCCAAGGGTCATGGTCTTCCAGGTGCCGAACCGGTCGGAGCACATGCCGGCGACCGGCTGGCCGAAGCCCCACATGAGGTTCTGGATCGCGATGGCCAGACCGAAGATTTCCCGGTTCCATTCACGTGCTTCCGTCATGGGCTGCAGCAGCAGGCCCATGGCCGAGCGCGGCCCAAAGGAAATCAGGGCGATAAGACAGCCGCAGGCAATCACCAGCGGAATGTTCGGGCGGCTGGAAACTGCCGCAGAAGAGGTGTTGCTCATCGGGGTCTTTCACCTGAGACAGAAGGAGCCGCAGGATATGCCGGAGTCTGGCTCAGCCGAAACGATATTTCGTGAATGATCCATCAGTGCCGTGAATGGAACCCGCCTCTCTCTTTGATGATGAACCGGAATAGAATGCGGAGTGCTCCGTCTGCATGACGCCAAAAATCCGGTCTCCGATTGCCTCAGATCAGGGCAAACAGCTCTGATCCGCTTTGGATGATTTTGGCAAGATCATGAAATGATGAAGCTTTTGAGACAAAATGCTCAGTTTTGTGAATGCCTATGGATTTTCCACTTTGCAGGTTCTATATAAGCTCTCAAAGAGCAGAAGGTTGAGCAAGGGCGATACGGCCCGTTTTCTTTGGCAATACATATACTCAAATTGAGTATAAAGTCCTGAGGGAGGTCTCCATGACCATCACCAGTTCTCCGGCCGCCTTCAAGGGCGCCACTCCCGTCGCTCTCGAGCGTTTCGGCCGCCTTCCGCGTCCGGATCTCACCTATACGCCGGAAGTCGCCGAAGCGACGGCTCCGATCTATGAGAAGCTCAAGCACATCATCCCGGCGATCGAGTGGCCCGCGCTTGCTCCGACCATTCATGCGATCAACCTGCTGAAAAAGCAGCGCAATGCCGTGATCCTGGCGCATAACTACATGACGCCGGACATCTATCACGGTGTGGCCGATATCGTCGGTGACAGTCTCCAGCTCGCCATCGAGGCAACCCGGACGGATGCACAGGTCATCGTTCAGTGCGGCGTGCACTTCATGGCCGAGACCTCGAAGATCCTGAGCCCGGAAAAGACGGTTCTGATCCCGGACATGCGGGCGGGCTGCTCCCTGGCCGAATCGATCACCGGTGCCGACGTGCGTGCCCTGCGCGAACGCAATCCCGGTGTGCCGATCATCACCTATGTGAACACCTCCGCCGACGTGAAGGCCGAATGCGACATCTGCTGCACCTCGTCCAACGCGCTGGAAGTTGTCGAGAGCTTCGGTGTCGACCGGGTGTTCCTCATTCCGGACAAGTATCTGGCCGCCAATGTCGGCAACAAGACCGACGTGGAAGTTCTGGTCTGGGACGGCGCTTGTGAGGTGCATGAGCGCTTCACCGCCAAGGAACTGCGCGACTACCGCAAGATCGAACCGGACATCAAGATCATCGCGCACCCCGAGTGCCCGCCGGAAGTCGTTGCAGAAGCCGACTTTGCCGGGTCCACCGCGCATATGATCGACTGGGTGAAGACCCGTAAGCCGGAGAAGGTGATGATGATCACCGAATGCTCCATGGCTGACAATGTTGCCAGCGAGACCCCGGGCGTGAATTATATCCGTCCGTGCAACCTGTGCCCGCACATGAAGCGCATCACGCTGGACAAGATCCTCGACACCTTGGTCGAGATGAAGGAAGAAGTGGTTGTCGATCCGGTCGTTGCTGAAAAGGCACGCGTCGCGGTCGAGCGGATGATCAATCTGAAAAAGAACTGATTGGTCGTTCTGGTCTAGAATGAAGGTGGCTGCCGGACTGGCTCCGGCAGAGCCTTCCGCCCGTACGCCTAAAGCCGCGGGTTCATCATGGGACATTCCTATGGGCATTTCGGTCGAAGATTTCGCTCCCGCGCTTGCGGGCAAGGACGTTGATGACGTCGTCATTCTGGGCGGCGGTCTCGCTGGTCTGTTCTGCGCGCTGAAACTGGCGCCGCGGCCGGTCACCGTCATCTCCAACGCGGCCATCGGCCAGGGGGCATCGTCTGCATGGGCCCAGGGTGGCATTGCGGCGGCGGTATCCGAGCAGGACACGTTCGAGAAACACCGCGATGACACGCTGGCCGCAGGCGCCGGCATCTGTGAGCGCAAGATCGTTGAGCAGATGACCCGGGAAGCTGGCGACCGTGTCCGCGATCTCCTGTCTTATGGCGTTCCCTTCGATCAGGATCTGGAAGGCCGCCTTCAGCTGTCCCGCGAAGCTGCCCATTCGGAAAACCGGGTGGTGCGGGTGCGCGGCGACATGGCGGGCCGGGCCATCATGGATGCGTTGATCGCTGCAGTCCGCAGGACCCCGTCGATCCGTATTCTGGAAGGCTTCATCGGCGAAAGCCTGATGGGTGAGGGCCGGTATGTAACCGGTGTTCTGGCACGCAAACGTGGCGGACTGGAGCGCATGGCGTTTCCGGCTCACGCGGTGGTGCTGGCTTCCGGCGGCATTGGCCATCTCTATTCCGTCACCACGAACCCGGGTGAAGCAAACGGCCACGGCCTTGCCATGGCAGCGCGTGCCGGTGCGGTGATCGCGGATGCCGAATTCGTTCAGTTCCATCCGACGGCGCTCAATGTGGGCCGTGATCCGGCTCCGCTGGCAACCGAAGCACTGCGCGGCGATGGGGCAACCCTGATCAACTCCGCCGGTGAGCGGTTCATGACCAAGGTCCATGATCTGGCAGAGCTTGCACCGCGCGATATCGTGGCCCGGGCAATCCACCGGGAAGTGACCTCCGGCGGTGGAGCGTTCCTCGATTGCCGCTCTGCCGTCGGTGCCGCCTTCAAGGACCGCTATCCGACCGTTTATGCGGCCTGCGTCGAAGCCGGTATCGATCCGGCAACTCAGCCGATCCCGGTTGCGCCTGCCGAGCATTATCACATGGGCGGTATTCTCACCGATGCCAATGGCCGTACGTCGCTCGACGGCCTCTGGGCTGCCGGCGAGGTCGCCTCGACCGGCGCACATGGGGCGAACCGTCTTGCGTCCAACTCCCTGCTGGAAGCGGTCGTCTTTGCTGCCCGCATCGCCGATGACATCCAGGGCCTCATGCCGACCCCGCGCAGCGCCTATTGGAACGAGCTCGACAGCGAGCCGGGCCTGCCGAGCCAGCGCAACTTTGATGAGCGTGAAGCCATCACGGCTCTGCGTGAGACCATGGGCCGGAATGTTGGCGTGGAGAGGGATGCCGACAGCCTGCGCCGGGCCTTGGCGGATATCGCTGCTGCCGAAGCGCGCTGCGAGCGCATTTCCATCCGTAACATGATGATTGCCGGCCGGATCATCGCCGCCTCTGCACTCAAGCGCACCGAGAGCCGTGGCGGTCATTTCCGCTCGGACTTCCCGGAGGCCGATCCGGCTCAGGCGCGCCGCTCCTTCACCAGCCTGAAGGAAGTGGATGCGATCGCAAAGGAAGCAGCGGCTGTTGCCGCAGGAGAATGATCTGATGGCCGGTTATCTGCCCGAGCTGCCCCGACTGATGGTTGACGAAGCGGTCAAGGCCGCTTTGCTTGAAGACTGGGGCCGGGCAGGGGACGTGACGAGCCAGGCGACCATTCCGGCGGATGCTCAGGCAACGGCGGTCATCGCGTCGCGCAAGCCCGGTGTGCTTGCAGGTCTGGCGCTGGCGGAAAGCGCTTTCCGCCAGACCGATGCGCGGGTCCGTTTCGAGACTGTCCTGCAGGACGGGGCGCGGCTCGAAAAGGGCAGCATTGCCGCCCGCATGACAGGGCCGGCCCGTGCCATCCTGTCGGCGGAGCGCGTGGCGCTGAACTTTGCCTGCCATCTCTCGGGCATCGCCACGGCAACCGCCCGGTTCGCAGATCTGATCGCCCACACGGAAGCCGACATCGTCTGCACCCGCAAAACCACGCCGGGCCTCAGGGCTTTCGAGAAATACGCCGTGCGTTGCGGTGGCGGTTCCAATCACCGTTTCGGCCTGGATGATGCCATCCTGATCAAGGACAACCACATTGCCGTTGCAGGCGGTGTGCGGCCTGCGATCGAAGCGGCCAAGGCTTTCGCCGGTCATCTGGTGAAGATCGAGGTCGAAGTCGACACGCTGGACCAGCTGCGGGAAGCGCTGGCCTGCAAGCCTGATGTGATCATGCTCGACAATATGGGGCCTGAGCAGTTGCGCGAGGCCGTCTCCATCGCGGGCGGTCAGGTGCTGCTGGAGGCCTCCGGCGGGATCGAGGCGGATACGATCACGGCCATTGCCGAGGCGGGTGTGAACCTGATCTCATCCGGCTGGATCACCCACTCCTCCCCGATTCTGGATCTGGGCCTCGATATCGAGATCGGATAGGCGCGGCGGCGAACCGCCACGCCTTCCTGCTTAACCAGCGATCAGGAAGAGGCCAGCAGCGGCAGTCAGGGCGCCGAGAACGCGGGTGGCGACTTCACCACGGCGGGTTTCGGCGTCAAGACCAGTGCGGGTGCCGTAGCCGATCAGAACGCCAGCTCCATGCAGAAGCGCGGTGGCGCAGACAAAGCCGAGACCATAGGTCAGGACGGCTGCAGCACCCATTTCACCGCCATGGGCATGGCCGTGGAAGAGGCCGAAGATGCCGGTGATCACGGCACAGGCCACAAGCGGCAGAGGCAGTGCGAGCGCGACCAGGGCGCCGATTGCCACAACGCTTGCCAGGATCATCGGCTCGACGAAGGGCAGATGCACACCGCCGAGCGCGAGCAGGAAGCCGGCCACCATGGAGCCGACAAAGGCCGAAGGCAGAGCCCAGATCGCCTTGCCGCCCGCCAATGCGCCCCAGAGGCCGACAGCAATCATCGCCAGAACATGGTCGAGGCCGAAGACGGGATGGGTGAAGCCCGCGGCAAATGACCCGTGTTCGGACGGGTCCAGATGGGCGAGTGCCGGGCTGGTGAGGGCGGTGAGGCTCAGCGAGAGCGTGCCAAGGGCCAGAAGCCCGCGAAGATGTGTCATGAGAGATCCTCTGAGGTGAGTCGATCATGCACCCCGGAATGGGTCGTGCGGGACCTAACAACCTTTCGGGGGCCAGTTTGTCAAATTTCCGCGCGGCTTGTCTTGTTGAAAGCGTGGGCAGGAAAAAGAAAACCCCGGAACCGGTCCGGGGGGAGATTGATGACAAAGCAGCCAAGATTGATGGTCATCCCGGTTTGGTGCCCAGCACCAAGACCGGGATCCAGTATCCCGTAGAGTGGGCTCTTGAAAAAACCATTTACCTCAGGTGGTTACTGGATCCCTGCCTTCGCAGGGATGACAACCAACTCTTCGAAATCTGACGCCTCAAGAGGGATTGGGGCTTTTCAGCAGTCTGAACCCCCGGAACCGGTCCGGGGTTTCTGGTGATCCTCTTGCGGTGGGCTGGATCAGTTCCAGCCGCCTGCATAGGTCTTGTAGAAGATGTGCTCGCCGATCTGGCCACGCTTGACCATCGACTTGCGCCAGCGCGGGGCCACATAGGTGGCGTGGTAGTGGGTCGAGGCATCGACCATCTTCAGATAACGGGTGCCGCCGATCACGTCCTTGGCCAGTTTCTGGGCCGTCTTCCAGCTGTCAGGCTGGGAGATGCGGTCCGGAATGCCGTCGCAGGCAAAGGAGAACTGGCAGCGGTTGAACTTGTTGCGGTTCTGGTAGACGACGCCGCAGATCGAATCCGGATAGGCGGGGTTCTTGACCCGGTTCAGGACGACCTGACCAACGGCCACCTGGCCATCTTCGCTTTCACCACGGGCCTCGAAGTAGATCGCTTCGGCCAGGCACTTCTGTTCCTTCGGCTCCATGACGGACAGCGGCAGCGGCTTCTGGGCCCACCAATGCGGGTTGTTCGGATCTTCCGGCGGCGGCATGTCGTCTTCGTATTTTGGCGCACCAAAGAGCGCATCAAACGGCTGGCGCGTGTCCATGACGGATTCGGGAGAATAGGCGGACACAAGCGAGAAGCTGGCAGCTGCCGCGTTGCGGGCCATCATGACCTTCTGCAGGTCGATCGGCTTGCCATCGGCGTTGGCGCTCACGTTGCCTGCCAGTTGCGTGCCTTTGCCGTGGGAATAGGGCTCGGGCAGCACAAAGGCCACGCGGGGCATGTCGTCATGCTTTTCATCGCTGATCAGGCTGGGCAGGGAATAGACGGCGCCTGCTGCCATATCGACCATCTGCCGGTCCGGTGCCAGAGAGACAAAACGGTTGCCCTTGCCGGTCCGGTTGATCTCGATCTCGTCCGGAATTTCGGTCGGAAACTGTTCGCGCGCGAGGGCTTCCAGGCCGGTGACTTCGGTGGATTGCGCACCTTTCGCGGCCGAGGTCAGCAGCAGCTTCGGCGCGCTTGCGGGGTTTGCCCGTTCGGCCAGTTGCTCATTGCTGCCAAGAGCCAGCGACGGCGTGACGCTCGTGGCGAAGTTGGCTGGCTCAAGCGCCATCATCCAGCGCGGCGTTTCCTTGTGCTGCGCTGTCAGCAGAGCAACGATATCCTGCTGGCCAATGGAGGCGGTCATGGTGAGAAAAATGGCGGAACCTGCCAGGGCAAGGCGCTTCAGACGGTCTGCCGTGGACTTCAGCCGGACCTTCCTGGGAAGGGCACGGGAGGAATGCCGCCCGGAAGGGCGGTGACGGGGGCCAGACATACGCAGCCAACTCCAACTCGATACGCGCAGGACCGCACAATGTGCAGATCCCCAAATCAGGCCAGTCCATGTCCGACCACTAAAATTGAAATTGCGCTCTTAACCTTGAAAGAGAGTTAATGGCCGCGAAAAACCGCGAAACCCCTAGGGAAACGAGTGAAAAGTCAGGTGGTTATGGTTAAAACTCAGCGGCCGCCGACGCGCAGTCCCGGGGCCGGCCGCTCGTTCAGAAGCTCATGACGGAACCGAAACAGGGCTGCCGGGCGCCCTCCGGTTTCCGTGGATGTGGCGCCGGTCGGCTCCACCAGATCGGCGTTTTCAACGAGCCGCCGGAAGTTCTGCTTGTGCAGGTGACGGCCTGAAATGGCCTCTACCGAGGTCTGCAATTCGGTCAGGGTGAAGGCGGCCGGCATGAGCTCGAAGACGACCGGGCGGTATTTCAGCTTGGCCCTGAGACGGGAAATGGCCGTTGCCAGAATGCGCCGGTGATCGAAGCGCATGGTCCGGCCAAACCGGGGCAGGCTGTCCCGGTCAAGAGCGGCTGCCCGTTCGTCGCGCAGAGCCTCTTCGATGAGGCCAGCTTCATAGAGAAGCTCGTAGCGTTCGAGGGCACGCTCCTCGTCCCATTCCCCGGCAGCTCCGGAAAGAGGGGCGCCAAAGGCAATTTTCAGCCGTTCCTTCCGGGTCAGCGCCCGTTGGGGGGAAATGTCGTCCGGGGCCTTTTCCGACCAGGCGGTCAGAGCCGGGATGATCTCGCGGTCGAGAATGGACGGGCGGCCATTGCGCCAGTCTTCCCAGGGGAAATAATCGTACCAGGAGCGCCAGGCGGAGTGATGGCGGGCAAGCGCATCTTCCGATCCGGGGGTCTGCCGGGTGAGGGCCAGATATCCGACAGAGACCACATGGGGGCCTGCATCGTCTCGGGTCCGGTGACGGCCGCGGTCGCCGAATGTGTAGAGCTGTTCCACATAGCCGAGACGCAGGGCAGTCTGTTCCTCCACCCAGGAGCGCAGGCCGATGTCGAATGTCCGGTGATGCAACGGGTCGAAGGGGCCGAAAGGCAGGCTGTCTGGCTCGATCCCCGCAGGATCATCCACCTGGACGATGAAAGGAACTCCCCGGGCAACGGCAACGATGACGGCATTGAGGCCGATCTCAATAGCAGCTCCGGCTGAGTTCATGCTCTGCTCCCCTGTCGTCCGGTCTCCGGTGTCATGTTACTCCAACGGCAGGGAAAAAGGCGTGCCTTCAAATGCGTCAGCGCCCCGGCCGATGCCACGGATAGCGTCGATCATACGGCCGTTTCGTTGCAGCAACTTGTCGGCAAAGGCAACGAGCCGGGCATTCGGGGTCGCAGAAGGAGCATTGCGCCGCAAGAGCAGTGCAAGTTCCTGTTCGTCCGCCTGGGGCTGCAGCGCGCAGGCGGTGATATAGGCCCCGGCTGTCGACCGGCTGATACCGGCCCAGCAATGGATCACCATCGGGGCAGACCGGTCCCAGCCCCTGACGAAATCCAGCAAATGCTGGACATGCTGCTCTGCCGGGGGCTTCAGGCCTTCGACCGGCGTGACAATATCATTGAAGCCGAGAAACAGATGCCCCTCCGGAGCGATGCCCTGTGGTGTCGGCACCATCGTTTCCGCATTGATCAGAGTGACCACATGGGA
This sequence comes from Roseibium suaedae, assembly GCF_900142725.1. Classification (GTDB taxonomy): domain Bacteria; phylum Pseudomonadota; class Alphaproteobacteria; order Rhizobiales; family Stappiaceae; genus Roseibium; species Roseibium suaedae. The sequence continues at coordinate 798,768 of NZ_FRBW01000001.1, forward strand.
CGCGCCCGTCTTCGTGACGGTCTCTGTCAGGCGGGAGAGGGAGCAGACGTGCAGCATGGCGATCCGTTTCTTGAGGTTGGACGAATCCTAACGGGTCTGCGCGGTCTGGTCACCCGGCAGCCCCCATGTTTCAGAGGGTTTTCCCGGTCTGGCTGTTACTTTCTCGCCGCTTCGATCTGGTTGAACCGGTCCAGGAAGCGGGCCTGCGCCTGCGAGGCGGGCAGAGGGGCGAGACCGAGACGGGCCGGAGCCTTGCCGTCTGCTGTGAAAGCCTTGGGTTTCCCGAAGATCTTGGCGGCTTCCTTCTCGTCGAACCCGGCCAGTTCAATCGCCTCGTAATAGGCGCAGATGATGTCTGCCTGCTTGGCGAGTTTCTTCACGCTCTGCGGAATTTCGGCCGGTAGGCCGAAGCGCACGTGAATGGCGGATTGCAGCCGGTGCTCAACCGCCTTGTAGGCGCCGCCCATCACCGCCTTGAAAGGCGAGATCATGTCACCGATCACATATTCCGGGCCGTCGTGAAGCAGAACCGCAAGCTGCCAGTCCGGCGTCAGGTCCGGCTTCAGCTGCCGGGCAATCTCCTCGACCACCAAAGAGTGCTCGGCGACGGAAAAGGCATGGTCGCCAAAGGTCTGACCATTCCACCGGGCAACACGGGCAAGGCCATGGGCAATGTCGGCCACTTCCACATCCAGCGGCGAAGGGTCCAGAAGATCGAGGCGGCGGCCGGACAGCATGCGCTGCCAGGCACGGGGCGATTTGGAGGGTTTGTCAGCGGCCATGAATTCGGAATGCGTGAAAGGAAATGAAAGGGGGAGGTTCAGTCGTTCGACGCCGTTTCCGGCCAGCCGAACCTTGCCCATTCTGGCAGACGGACGGTGATTGGAACATCCCCAGCGAAGATGGGAAGGTCTTGATCCAGCGCGGACTTGACCTTGTCGAGCCGCAGGATCGCGAGGCCGTTCCGGCCTTCTGCTGACGTCAGGGATCCGAGGGCCCGTCCGTCTGCGGTAATCTCAGTGCCTGCTGCGGGCAAGGCAGCTTCAGTTTCGACCTGGATGATCCGCTTGCGGGCGGTCGAGCGGTGCTGCATGCGCGAGACGACTTCCTGCCCGACATAGCAGCCCTTGGTGAAGGACACGCCGCCAAGCTGGTCCATGTCCGCGTCATGGGGGAAAATATCGGAATAGGCAAAGTCGGCGAGACCTTCCGGCACGCCTAGGGCAATGCGCTGGATGTGATAGGCCTCGAAGGTGCTTTGTTCTGCACCCGCGCCGGCAAGGGCCCGAGCGATGTCGGTGATAGGGCCCAGAACCCGCTGGCCGAGCGCGGCAAGGCGCGGGTCGGTCACGGTCAGTCCGTCCTGAAGGGCTGGGGCCGGCGCGCCCCAGACGGCAACGGTGCCTTCCGTCTCGTCCAAAAGCGTGATTTCGACCTTCGCCCTGAGCCGGTAGAAGGTCAGCCGCTTGGCAAGATCGGCTGCCGTTTCGCGCGGCGTGTCCAGAAGATAGCCGTCAGCGGTCCTGGCGATCAGGAAGTCGAAGAAGATCTTGCCCTGCGGGGTCAGAAGTGCGCCGAAGCCTGCGCTGCCTTCAGAAATGGTCTCCACGTCACAGGTGACGAGGTTTTGCAGGAAATGGGTTGCGTCAGGGCCACCTATCCGGATCAGGGCGCGGTTTGAAAGCACGGCGAACTGTGAATGTGTCATGACGCAAGCCCCTTTGCTGATGATCCGAGGGACCATCCGTTTCCCCTTGGCACATAGTCAGCTTTGGCCTGTGGGGCAAGGCCGGGAAGCAAAGCCGGGTACGGTTGAGGCTGGCCCTTCCACGATCATCCGCGTATAAGCCTCCCGGAGCAAACACGAGCGGGAGTTAAGTCCTTGAGCCAGACCTATGATGTGATCCTGAAGGGCGGAACGGTTGTCAATCAGGACGGCGAAGGGATACGGGATGTCGCGATCCGTGGCGGCCGGATCGTCGGGCTGGGCCAGTTCGACTCCTCTGAGGCCGGAGAGACCATCGACTGCACGGGTCTTCATGTTCTGCCGGGCGTGATCGATAGCCAGGTGCATTTCCGCGAGCCAGGTCTGGACCACAAGGAAGATCTGGAATCCGGGTCCCGCGCTGCTGCGATGGGCGGCGTCACTGCTGTCTTCGAAATGCCGAACACCAACCCGCTCACCACCACTGCCGAAACGCTGGCGGACAAGGTGAAGCGTGGCCATCATCGCATGCACTGCGATTTTGCCTTCTGGGTCGGGGGCACCCGCGACAATGTGAAGGACATTCCCGAGCTGGAGCGCCTGCCGGGCGCCGCCGGGATCAAGGTTTTCATGGGTTCGTCCACCGGTGACCTCCTGGTCGAGGATGATGCCGGCGTGAAGGCCATTCTGTCGACGACCCGCCGCCGCGCGGCTTTCCATTCCGAAGACGAGTTCCGCCTGCGCGAGCGCAAGGGCGAGCAGATCGCCAATGATCCGCGCAGCCACCCGGTCTGGCGCGACGAGATCGCAGCGCTGCAATGCACCGAGCGTCTGGTGCGCATTGCCCGCGAAGCCGGCGCCAAGATCCATATCCTGCACCTGTCGACGGCCGAGGAAGTGGACTTCCTGATCGATCACAAGGACGTGGCTTCCATCGAGGTGACCCCCCATCATCTGACCCTGACCGACGAGGCCTATACCCGCCTCGGCACGCTGGTGCAGATGAACCCGCCGGTACGGGCGCCGCGCCACAAGGATCGACTGTGGTGGGGTCTGGAACAGGGCATCCTGGACATCTTCGGATCTGACCATGCGCCGCATCTTCTGGAAGAAAAGCAGAAGCCCTATCCGGCATCGCCCTCGGGTATGACCGGCGTGCAGACGCTGGTTCCGATCATGCTGGACCACGTCAATGCAGGTCGCCTGAGCCTTGCCCGTTTCGTCGACATGACCAGCGCTGGCCCGGCCCGCCTGTTCCAGACAGCCCGCAAGGGCCGCATTGCGGTCGGCTATGATGCGGACTTTACCGTTGTCGACATGAAGAAGCGCCAGACCATCACCAATGACTGGATCGCCTCCAAGTGCGGCTGGACGCCTTATGACGGCAAGGAAGTCACCGGCTGGCCGGTCGGCACCATTGTCCGTGGCCAGAGGGTCATGTGGGACGCGGAACTGACCACGCCGTCCAGAGGCGAAGCGGTTCTTTTCCAGGACGGTCTGCCGCGCAACTGAGAGTTCCGTCCGGTGTGAATTCGAAAGCGGTCCGCTGGTTCAGCGGGCCGCTTTTTTCGTGTCCGGGTGCCGCCCCCATCCAACCCGGTTCCAGACCAGCTCATGCAGGAAAAAGCAGACGAAACCGGTCGCCGAAGCTGACAGTGCGAGCGTCAGCGCCCCCAGGAAGGATCCTGTATGGGGCAGGCTCAGCAGCGTCATGCTGATAACGCCCATGGTTTGCCAGGTCAGGGTCTTGAGCAGGGTGCGGCGGGTGGTTTCCAAGTGGGCCTCCAACGGTGGATCTGAAGGTCAGCCATACCCGGAGAGGTAAGCTTGCAGGAACCACGCATTTTTGCAGAATATATCCCGAACTGTTGATTTAGATCACCTCTGATGATTTAAGTCTCATATGGACAAGCGAGACCGTTCTCTTCTCTTCCGTGATCGTCTGAACGAAGCCATGCAGCGCTCAGGGATGAGCCGGGCAGCGCTGGCCCGTGCCTGCGCTGTCGACAGGTCGACCATCGCCCTTCTGCTGGGCGATGATCAGGGCAGGTTGCCCAATGCCCATCTGGCCGCGGAATGCGCCTCCGCGCTTTCCGTGAGTGCCGACTGGCTGCTGGGCCTGACCGAGCGGAGCGAAACTGCGGCCGATCTTCTGGATTCCTCCTTCCGCGTGACGGAGGCTGAGCGATCCTTCGCCGATGCGCAGATTGACGAGTGGCACCGGGAGGCGGCCGGCTACAAGATCCGCCATGTGCCTGCAACCTTGCCCGACCTGCTCAAGACCGATGCGGTGTTCGAATTTGAATATGCCGCTTTCCGGGACAGGACCCCCGATCAGGCTATCTCCGCCATGCGCAGCAAGGCTGATTGGCTGCGGCGGCCCGGGTCGGACTATGAGATCTGCTGTTCGCGGGAGCTGGTCGAGTCGCTGGCGCGCGGTGAGGGCTATTGGCGCGGGTTGCCCAAGGCGGCAAGAGAAGAGCAGATCGAGCACATGGCCAGATGCTGCCGGGATCTTTATCCCTCGCTTCGGCTCTATCTCTACGACACCAAGGTGGTCTTCTCGGCGCCGGTGACCATTTTCGGTCCGCTGCTTGCGGTGATCTACATCGGTGGCCACTACATGGTCTTCCGCGAGAACCGGCAGATCCGCGCCTTGACGGATCACTTCGACCAGCTCGTGCGCGATTCAGATACCGATGCCCGGTCCGTGGCCGCTCTGATTGCGGGACTTGCGGAAGAATGCCGCGGCTAGAGTGCGATACTGTGCCCTGTCCCTAAACTCAGTGCGGTGCCGCAAATGTGATCTGCGTTACAGCCTGAATGTGGATTATCACCCTATGATGCAGGGGTGAGCAGGGCTGGAACACTTTGGTAACCTTGTTCAATAACGTAAAATACACAGCTTGCCGTTAAAGCTTTGTTCGAGCTTTTCATTGGTTTTGAGTAAGGGGCTCGTGCGATGCAGGTCCACGGTTCGAATATTAAATCGTCAACTTTTTTAACCGGAATCTCCCGGTCCGCCCGCATTTCTGCGGCTGCGTTCACGGTTGTCGCTTCCTTGATGGTGCCTGCCGCCGCACGTGACAAGCAGCCCGTAGAGGTCACTGCCGAAGTGCAGGACAATGCGCCCCTGCAGATGATGGTGTCGATCAAGGAGCAGCGGATTAACGTTTACCGCGGCACCGAGCTGGTCACCAGTTCGCCGATCTCTTCCGGCAAGACAGGCCACTCGACACCGACGGGCGTGTTTTCGATCCTGGAAAAGCGCCGCAAGCATTTCTCCAATCTCTATGACGATGCGCCGATGCCGTTCATGCAGCGCCTGACATGGTCCGGTGTTGCTCTGCACGAAGGTCGCCTGCCGGGCTATCCGGCGTCTCACGGCTGCATCCGTCTGCCACGCGCTTTCGCCAAGGACCTGTTCGGCATCACCGAGCGTGGCCTGCATGTTGTTGTCACGAGCGATGAAGCTGCGCCGCAGATGATCTACAGCTCGGTCTTGCCCCAGCCGGTTGCCGTCGGCAACACGGTCGCGAGCCTGTCGAGCAAGATGATCGAGGCCGATCCGGCGCTGCGCGGCTCCATCGAATCTGCCGCAATCCAGCCGGACATGTCCTCTGCCAACGAGATCCCGGAAAACTTCAACCAGCCGCTCCGGATGATCGTGACGCCTCGGGCGCCGGAGAATCAGGTCAAGACGCTGCAGCGTCTTCTCGGTCAGATGGGGTTTGATGCAGGCCCTGCTGATGGGGTTGCCGGCCGCAAGACCCGCGCGGCCATCGAAACCTATCAGGAAGGTGCGGACCTGCCCATCACAGGACGGATCACCGATGGCCTTGTCCGTTCCATCTATGCAGATGCTGGCTACGAAAAGCCGACCAATGCTGTTCTGCGCATCCGCCGCAACTTCAAGGATGTCTATGAAGCCGGTGTGACCCTCAAGGATCCGGCGGCGCCAATTGGCACGCATGTGTTCACGGCGCTGGGCTTTCAGCATGGCGCGACCCGGACCGAGTGGATGGGCGTTGCCGCTGAAGGCACGGAAGCGGGAACTCCGGAAGAGGCGCTTGCCCGTCTCGAGATCTCCGAGCGTGTCCGCCGCGAGCTTGGCGAGATGCTGACCCCCGGCAGCTCCCTGATCATCACCGACCGCAGCTTTGCCCGCAATACGGGCCTCGGCACGGATTTCGTGGTGATCACGAACTGAATTCAAGCTGCGCCGACGAAAGACGGCTGCGCAGCTTGCGAATTGCCTGATCAGTCAAGATCCCGGTTCGGTTGAAATTACCGGCCGGGATTTTTGCTTTCTGACCCAGACGTTTGAGCAGAACCGACCTGGTTTCCAGAGCAGCCCGAACTCCTTTGACGGGTAACGCCTGCCGATCCTGATGTGCAGTTTCCGGCGGAAATTTGCCGTTTAATCGGCATGGCCCGACCTTGCGTCACCAAACTGTTGCAACTCTCACGTATCCGGATCCGAACCCGAGGCAAGGATTACGGGAGAGGGCAAGATGACGTCCGGAACTTTGAAAGCATCGAAAGACCGGCTCGGCAAAGCCGTACACCGCTCCAGCGCCACGTCGCGCGAGGGCATGCTGGAACGCCTCTTCACATTCGCCTTCAAGGGCCTTGTCTATCCGCAGATCTGGGAAGATCCGGACGTGGACATGCAGGCGCTCAAGCTGACTCCGGACTCGCGCATGGTGACCATCGCCTCCGGTGGCTGCAACGTCCTGTCCTATCTTACGGCCAACCCGGCGGAGATCACCGCGGTCGACCTGAACCGGGCACATGTGGCTCTTGGACGGCTCAAGCTTCTGGCCGCCAAGCGCCTGCCGAATTACGACACTTTCTACCGCTTCTTCGGCGAAGCGGACGAAAAGGCCAATATCGCAGCCTATGAGCGCTTCCTGCGCGACGAGCTGGATCCGGCTTCCCGCAGCTACTGGGAAGGCCGCGATCTTGCCGGCTGGGGCCGCAAGCGCATCTCGCTCTTCTCCCGCGATCTCTATCATCACGGCCTGCTGGGCTATTGCATCGGGGTTGGCCATTTCGTCGCCCGGCTCTATGGCATCGACCCGAAGCACATGGTCCGTGCCCGCTCCCTAGAAGAGCAGCGCAGCTTCTTCGACACCGCTTTGGCCCCGCTCTTTGACAAGCGGCTGGTGCGCTGGGCGACCTCCAAGAAGATGTCGCTCTATGGTCTCGGCATTCCGCCCGCGCAATACGAGGCGCTCGTCTCGGCCAGCGCGGAAGGGGACATGTCCTCGGTTCTGCGCCAGCGTCTGGAAAAGCTCGCCTGCAACTTCTCCATGGCAGACAATTACTTTGCCTGGCAGGCCTTCAGCCGCGGCTATGCGCCGGTTGAAGGCGGTGCTGCCGGCCCTCTGCCGCCCTATCTCAAGCGCGAGCATTTCGAGGCGATCCGCGAGCGTTCGGGCCGGGTGCGGGTTCTGAACCGGAACTTCACGGAGCATCTGCAGAGCGAACCGGACAGCAGTCTGGATGCCTATGTGCTGCTGGATGCCCAGGACTGGATGACCGATGCCCAGTTGAACGGGCTGTGGGATGAAATCACCCGCACCGCCAAGCCGGGCGCGCGCGTGATCTTCCGCACCGCCGCCGAGCCGACCCTGCTTCCGGGCCGCGTCCGCGATGAAACGCTGGATCGCTGGACCTATGAAGCCGAAGAGAGCCTCCGGTTGAACAACCTGGACCGCTCTTCGATCTATGGCGGGTTTCATCTTTATGTCTTCAAGGGATGATGCTGCGCCGGCAACGGCAGACACAGCCAGGGTCATGGATGCGGTCTACCGCAACCAGCGCCATTTCTACGACCTAACCCGGAAATACTATCTTCTGGGCCGGGACCTCCTGATCGAGCGGCTGGAGCCGGAAGCCGGTTCCCATGTGCTGGAGCTTGGCTGTGGAACGGGGCGCAATCTGATTGCGGCGGCCCGCCGTCATTCGAATGTCCGGTTTTACGGCATCGACATCTCCTCGGAGATGCTGGAGACGGCCACCGCCAACGTGGCGAAGGCCGGTCTCTCCGACAGGATCCTGCTTGCAAAAGGCGATGCTTCCGATCCGTCAGCGCCCTCGGTCTTCGGCGTTGGGGCGTTCGAGCGGGTCTTCTTTTCTTACACCCTGTCCATGATCCCGGTCTGGCGCGAGGCGCTTCAGACAGGTGCGGGTGCTCTTGCGGAAGGCGGCCGTATATCGGTTGTCGACTTCGGGCAGCAGGAGAGGCTTCCGGGCTGGTTCCGAGCGCTGCTTCATGCCTGGCTGGCCAAGTTCCATGTCACCCCGCGTGCGGGGCTGGATCAGGAACTGGCCGTGCTGGCAGCGGCAGAAGGTCTTCAGAAGCGCTTCCTGCCGCTTTATCGGGGCTATGCCGTCTACGCGGAACTGGGCGCAGACGGCGCGAGCCTTTATTCCCCGGCGACGAAATAGTGCAGGGTGCCATCCTTGCCGATGCCGACCCGATAAAACAGCCAGACCCCATAGGCCTCCATTTCGGCAAAGTCCGTCGCGGTGATCAGGCGGAACATCTCGACCTTCTGCTCCTTGGTCAGGGACGCAAAGGGATAGCGGGCGAAATAGGGCCAGATGTACATTTCCTGGGGCGTGCCTTCATCCACGTGGATGAAGCCCGCATCCAGCGTGTCCGCCAGGATGGCCAGGACTTCAAGCCCGTCCTGGTCGCCGGAGACGCCTTTCAGGAACTCGATCGGATCGCCGATCTCCGTCAGGGACAAGGTCGGCGGAACCTCGTTGGATTCCAGCACCATGCGCAGCTTGTCCATGTCGCCGGACTTGGCTGCATCCATCAGCTGGTCATGCATGCGGGCGACAAGCGGCGGCAGGCTGGACCTGTCGTAAAAGACCTGTGGCACTTCCGTCGGCGCATTCGGGCTCTTGCCGATCGGCTGAAGCTCTTCGTCGATGATCGGCAGGTTTTCTTCCATGTCGCCGGTTTCACCACCCGTTGCGTCCGGCAGGTCCTCATCCGGAATGGACGCTGCATTGGGGTCGGCAACGGTCGGCGCAACCAGGATAGTGTCTGTCTTGACCGTCTTGGCGGCGGCAGGAAGCGATCCCGCGCAAACCATAAGCACCAAGGCGATTGCTGTCCTCAACATGAGCGGCTCCGGGCTGTCTCTTCTGGTGATGGGCACTCAATACACATATTCGCCCCCTTGCGGCTACTCACAATCCGCTTGTGTCCTCCGGGACTTGCGCCGGTGCGGCAGGGAAGGTATCGACCCCGGTATACGGGGCCAGATACCTAGGCTCATTGCGGAAAGCGAGCGCGTGACAGACTTGTTCCATCTTTTGGTCGGAGTTGTGATCGGCATTGTGACCAGTGCACCTGTCGGGCCGGTCAATATCATGACCATCCGCCATGCGGCCTTGCGCGGCTGGCGGGAAGGCGTCGTCGTCGGGTCAGGCGCCGTGCTTGCCGATGCGCTCTATGCAGGCGTCGCGATCTTCAGCATTTCCGCGGTAACCCAATTCATCGAAGGCCATGCCGACTGGATCAAACTGGCAGGGGCGTTGCTGCTCACCGGCTTTGGTCTCAGGGTCATGATGACCCACCCGCATATCGAGAACACAGAGCATGAGGGGATGCAGGGCATGGGCCGCGATGCGGCCGCAGCTTTTCTGATGACCCTGACCAATCCCGGCGCGGTGCTGGGGTTCATCGCGATCATCGGCGGGCTTGGGCATTGGCGGCCGGAGCCGGAGGATCATGTGGGCAACCTGGCCATGGTGCTGGGCGTGGCGCTTGGCGCCCTGTCTTGGTGGTGCATGATTTCGGCGCTGGTAGCGCGCTACAGCTCCAAGATCGATGATGCCTGGCTTGAGCGGGCGAACCGCATTGCCGGCATTCTCTTGCTGATCTTCGCGCTGACAGTCTTTGCAGATCTGTTTCTGGACTTCATCTGAAGACTCGGAACCTGAAGACCCGGAAATGGCGGGCAAGAATCAAACAGGGCGGCAGAGCCGCCCCGGTTTCAACTTGTTCTCTTGCTGATCCGGTACAGGACCAAGCCGAATGGCTCACTGCAGAATGCGGTTGACCGTGTAGTCGCCGCGCAGGATCCGGTCCGGGAGACCTTCTGCAAGCTTTGCAACGGCGTCTTCACCGTAGGTCGCGACCAGATCGGCCAGAGCCGTGAACATCGCCGCATGCGCCACAGCATCCGTATCGACGCCGGAAGCAATCGCTTCGGCCCATGCATCAGAAATGAAGCCAAGTGCTGCCCGCCGGATATCCTCGTCCTCGGCGAACTCTGCTTCCATCTCTGCTTCGTTGAAATCGTCGTAAGTCATTGTTCCCCTTGCCGCTTTCTCCCGCGCAAGCCCCCCGGGAGCTGAAAGGCGGATAACGAATCTCTAAGAAGAATCCTAACACGGAGGGGCTGAGTGTTAACCGGGGGTGAACATCTTCTTAACGTCCACCCACAGTATTGATTGCACTCATTAACCAGTTTCTAAGAGATGACGCAGGGGATTGGCTGATTACCGCCCGTATCGGCCGGTCACATCCGAGATCAATTTCTGGCCTTCAGTCACATACTGTTCCATTGCGAGACGTGCAGATGGGGTGCAGTTGCGATAGACCGACGCGAATCCGCGATGACCTTGGTTGAAACGCTCGATGTAACGGCGCCGCTGATTTGCCTCGTCCGTTTCCGCTTCCAGAAGGGACTGCATCTGGTCGCGCCAGCTGGGGGTGTCGGCGGAGCCGCACAGGGGACGAAGAACATCCAGTGCGCCCAGCACCTCCGCAAGCCGCATGAGATCTGCCTCATAGGGCGGCGCTTCCCGCTCGCTCTGGGCAGCTGCAGGGGAGGCCGCAAGAAGTGCGGCACCTGCAAGGAGGCTCAGGCATGATCTGGGGAGCAGGCGGCGTTTCATGGCCGGATCATGCTGGTTTCAATTGGGACACGCAACATCCAACAGCGGCCGGGCAGGGGAAAACCGCTGGCGGCGTGATCCCCGGTCAGCGTGAGGATGCAAGCAGACGGCGGATCCGGTCCGGCGTGCCGGGCGTTGTCGGCCTATCTTCCAGATCTTCCGGATCAAGCCAGGCGGCCTCCATCGCATCATCTCCCGCTTTGAGTATGCCCGATAGATAGGGAGCGGCAAAAACGGTCAGGACGAAGTGGCTCTGCACTTTCCCGTCTTCATCGCGCTGGATGCTGTCGAAGATCTCGGCAGGTTCGGTGAGGGAGGCAACGAGGCCCGTTTCCTCAAGCAGCTCCCGTTCGGCGGCTTGCTTCAGGGTCTCACCGACTTCAACCATTCCCCCAGGCAGGCTCCAATGTCCGGCAAAGGGGTTCTTGCCGCGCCTGATCATCAGCACCTTGTTCTGGTGATGGCACAGGACGCTGACGCCCAGAAGCGGGACGGGGGGGTAAAGCCGGGGCACAATCATGACAGAGTTCTACCATGCCTGCCGGACAGCGCCAGCCATGTGGAGGACCAGCAGGTGATCAGGCAAACAGGGCGTCGATTTCCGCCTGCGCATCTTCGCCTTCAAGCTGGATGGCATCGGGTCTGACGTGGCCATGAATGACACCACTGGCACTGGAAATCAGCGGCTTGATCTCATTGGTCGCGACATCGGCGATCTGCTGGGCGACAATGGAAATGTCTGGAGTGTTGCGAATGAGCTCTTGAGCCGAATGCACGGCTTCATTGATCTGGGACACATGCTTTTCCAGATGCGTCCGCAGCTTCACAGGCGCAGCATGATAGGCAAGGACCGCGAGCTTCTTGTCGGAAAAGTTGGAGCCTTCGAAATGCGCCTCGTAGTCGAGCGGTTCCCAGTCCAATACATCCGCAGCGCAATCCGGCATGGCCGGAAGCATCTCGAGCAGCATGACCACTTCGTTGAAATGGTTGAGGTAGTCCGTGGCAAGCCCGGTCGACGGATTGATGTTGGCCTGTTCCAGCCGATCGGCGGACAGAAGTCCAGCACCGAGAACTGGAGCGTCGAGTTCCATTCTTGTCCCCCACGAAATACAATAGGCTGACCCTAACTTGTCTTTGTTGCCAATTACCTAACTTAATGTCAGGCGAGAAACATGTGTGGCCGCTTTCTATTGACGTCCCCGCCCGAAGCAGTGCGGCGCCTGTTTCTATATAAAGAACAGCCGAATTTTCCTGCCCGATACAACATTGCGCCCACCCAGCCGGTCGCGACGGTGCGAAACGAGCATGGCGGCCGCCACTTCGAACTGGTGCGCTGGGGGCTGATCCCGTCCTGGGTAAAGGACCCTGCCAGCTTTACGCTTCTGATTAATGGCCGGGCCGAAACGGTTTTGGAGAAGCCCTCGTTCCGCAATTCCATGCGCAATTGCAGATGCCTTTTCCCGGCAAGCGGCTTTTACGAGTGGCGGCGCACGCCCGAAGGCAAGCAGCCCTTTCTCATCCGCCCGGTGGATGGCGGGATCATGGGATTTGCCGGCTTGTGGCAGACATGGTCAGACCCTGATGGCGGGGACATCGACACGGCTGCAATCGTGACCACCGAGGCCAACAGCCTGATGGCGCCGATCCATAACCGGATGCCGGCGATCATCATGCCCGAGCAGTTCGATGATTGGCTGGATACGGCGAATGTCATGGCCAAAGACGCCCACAAGCTTTTGCGGTCAGCACCCGATGGCTATCTTGAAGCCATTTCGGTCTCTTCGCGGGTCAACTCCGTCGCCAATGATGATGAAGCCCTGGTTGAAAGGGACGAGGTGGCGGCTGCCAAAGCGCCGTTGCCTGCCCCGCGCCGCAAGAAGGCTGGCGGCGAGCCGCCGGACAATCAGGGGCAGCTTGATCTCTTTTGAGGGGACAAGGACTTTCCAAGAAACTTCTGGTCTGCAGCCGCTGGGGCGGCTATGAGGGCGCAAATCCAAAAGGTAGCCGCATATGACCGAATTTGACGAAGACGCCCTGGCCGAAGCCTATAACCGTGGCCTCGAACTGGAGAAGTCTGGCGATCTGGATGGCGCGGAAGCGGCCTACCGGGAGGCGCTGTCGATCGACCCTTCCGACACGGGCGGGGTTTCGATCCGGCTGGCTGCCATGGGCAGGGCGCCTTCGCCCGAGACCATGCCGGAGGCCTATGTGGCCACTCTCTTTGATCAGCATGCGGATGTGTTTGACGACATTCTCGTCGATCAGCTGGGTTATTGTGTGCCGCTGCTGCTGCGGGAGAAGGTGCGTGAACTCGGGCTTGGCCCTTTCGAGCGCCTGCTTGATCTGGGCTGCGGCACGGGCCTGACCGGTGTGGCCTTCGACGATTGCACCGGTCACAAGACCGGTGTGGACCTGTCTGAACGTATTGTCGAACTGGCCTTCGACCGGGAGGTCTATGATGACCTTTATGTCGGCGAAGCTGTTTCCTTCCTTGAGGAGTTCGAGGAAGAAGATGGCAGCCTGCCTTCCTGGGACTTCATCGCCGCAACGGACGTCTTTCCCTATCTTGGGGCTATCGAACGGATGATGGCCGGTGCTGCGAACCGGCTGGTTCCTGGTGGCTATTTTGCCTTCTCTACCGAGACCCTGCCGGAAGAGGTTCTGGGCGGCCGGCCTTATATGGTCGGGCGCAAGCAGCGCTTTGCCCAGGGCGAAGGCTATCTGCGCAAGGGGCTGGATGAGGCCGGGTTTGAGCTTGTGCATCTGGAGCCGATTGTCGTGCGCCTTGAGGACGGGGAACCTGTTCCTGGCCATCTGGTCATTGCCCGCAAGGCGTGAGCCGGCTCTGGAAAGCAAAAAAAGCGGGAGCCACTGGCCCCCGCCTTGTGCGCGTCTTCCTTGAGTGAGGAAGATCAGCTGTAGCTCATCCGTCTGAGCAAGGTCAGTTCCTGAGCCAGGGACTGATCGGACTTCACCTGTTCTTCGATCTTGCGGACCGCATGAAGCACTGTCGTGTGGTCGCGGCCGCCAAAGCGCTTGCCGATCTCCGGCAGGGAGCGCGGTGTCATGGTCTTTGACAGATACATGGCGATCTGGCGGGGACGGACCAGATTGCGGGCCCGGCAGGAAGACAGAAGATCCGCCTTGCTGACATTGTAGTGCTTGCAGACTGCCTGCTGGATATCCTCGATCTTGATCTGCCGCTTTTCTCCGGTGCGCACCAGATCATTGAGGATCTTGTCCGCGAGATACGGCGTGATTGCTTGGCTGGTCAGCTGGTGATGGGCAAAGAGCCGGTTCATCGCGCCTTCGAGGTCACGGCCAGAAGCAGTGATGTGGCTGGCGACATAGTCCAGCACTTCCGAAGGAACTTCAAAGCCTGGCAGCTTGGCCTGGGCCGCCTTCAGCCGGGCGGTCAGGATGCCCCGGCGCAGGCTGAAGTCCTGTGCGTGGAGCTTGACCACAAGGCCGTTGGTGAAACGCTGACGCAGGCCCGGATCCAGCGTGTCGATGTCCTGGGGCGGACGGTCAGCTGCGATGATCACCTGCTTCACGGGTTCGATCAGGAGCTGAAGCGTTTCGCAGAACTCTGCCTTCACCTGTTTTCCATGAAGGAACTGCATGTCGTCGATCAGAAGAAGGTCAAGGGACGCCAGCATCTTCTTTACCGCGTGGCAGGACCGGGATTTCAGTGCTGGCACCAGCCGGTACATGAAATATTCTGCGGTGAGGTAGGAGACATTCAGGCCTCTGGAGCGGGCAAGCGCCGCGACCGCCTGCAGAAGATGGGTCTTGCCGTGGCCGACCGCCGAATGCAGGCAGAGAAGATTGACATGTTCCGCGCTGCCATCAGCGATGCTTCTGGCTGCTTCAACGGCAAAGCCATTGGATTCCCCTGACACGAAGGTGTCAAAGGTGAAGCGGCGGGTCAGGGGCGCACCTTTCAGGAACTCCAGAATGGTCGCGTCATCCGCATCGCCAAGGGCAATGGGAACCTGCGGATAGCGCAGGGCGTCCGGCAGGCTGGTCTGCTGATAGTCTGCACGCACGACCGCCAGGCGCGGGCTGCTGCCCATCCGGTCAAGATGCTTGCCGTGACCTGCGATCTCATTCATCTGAGGCTTGGGGCGAAGGGCCCCGCGAACAACCAGTTCTACGCCATTCACATCCTCGCATTCTGTCCGCCACAGACCGAGGAGCCGCTTTTCGTAATGGCTTTGGATCCAGTTCTTCAGAAAACGGGTCGGCACCGAAAGCCGGATGGTCCTGCCGTCCTGATCTTCAAGATTGACGCCGCCAAACCAGTTCTGGAAGGCATCGTCGCCAAGTTCTGCCCGGAGCTTTGTTCTCACGCGGTCCCAGCCATCCGCGTTGGTTATGGTCTGCACTTGCATTCTCGCCTCCTGAAAAGGAAAGCGGCCAACTCATCCGCCAGTTTTTGTCTGGCCCGGTCAAGCACACACCCACCTGCCGGGCTTCGTTTTTGCGGATTGATCCGCAGTCTTCTGGGCAAACACTCCCGCCATTACAAACCGGAGTGATTTGCATTCACGCGCACTGTATTCGTTGTATTTAAGTAAAGAGTGGAATTCTATTTATGACAGATCGTTATTTGCCTGTCCTTGTAGTTTTCGCAAGGTTATCTCTAGTTCTTACTAGATTGAGCCGAGGCGGTATTTCATTGTGAAATATCGCAGGCCTTTCTTGCTGTCGCCTGATTCCAGTCTTGCTTAACTGACGTAAGTATTGAACAGCAAAAATGAGAAAATCAAAGAAAAATTAACTTCTTGCAATTTTTTGGAGCTATTTGGGCGAATTTCCCCCGCAAGTCATAGGTAAAATTGACGGATTCCTGCTCCCTCATAATTCCCCTGGGTATAGGCTCAGCCCTGGTTTGTAGGAAATCCTTGGTGAGACTAGGAAAATTCGGGTACTGAAAAAAATCAGAAGGGCCTCAGTAGAATTGTCCGAAGACGGGGAGAATTCCGCCATTCTTGCCGAGTGAAAACACTTATATCTTCTTGCGCTGTGTTGCCGGACAACGATGAGCTTATGAGTTGTGCAACTTTTTCGTGTCCGTGAGATTGATCTCACGGACACGTTGGTCAGGCCTGCAATTTCTTCAGGCTGAGGTGCGGTTCACCGTCCGAGGTCTTTTCAACCGTCCTGCCGTCCGGACCTATCGTGGCATTCACCCGCTTTCGGAAGGCGGAGAAGCTGTCGAAGGCCACCACATCGACGGGCGTGTCGAAGTCGATTGCCAGACGGAACCATCCTTCCGCACCGATCCTCGACACGGAAACGAGCGTGCCGGTGAAGCTTTGATGCAGATAGGTTCCGCTGACCCGGTCGCCCGGAGACAGGGTGAGGTCTGGCTGATTGCCCTTGGCGGCAAACAGCGTGTTCCAGTCCCGGTAGCCATATTGGCGGGCAATGAGGTCCAATGCCTGGCCATGGCTGGGCGTTTGGCCACTGCCGGAAGGAAGGGCAGCTCTTAGCCGTTTGGCCTGAGCCTTGAGGTCGGTAATCGAGGGAAGTGTCATGGATCGCGCCTTTCCGCGGCCGCAGGCATTTCCATGTGATGGGGCCCGCATTGCCATCGGCCTGCTTTTCGCAAAGGCTGATCTTGCCGGAAGCGGACGCTCAGGCCGCTGCCGCGAAGGTTTCACCATGGCCCTTGAGAGGCTGCGAGCGGCCGGGACCTTCTGCCCAGCCGCCGAAATAGGAAGCCGCTGCGCCTTTGTCAAGATTGGGCCTGAAGCATGGCGCCCGGATTGAGAAGGCCCTTGGGATCGAGCGCAGCCTTGATCTTGCGCATCATCTCCAGCTCGACGTCGCTTTTGACCTCGGCAAGCAGTTCCCGCTTCATCCGGCCGATGCCGTGTTCTGCAGAGATCGAACCGCCGAACTCCATGACGATGCCGTGGACCAGGGCGTTCATCTCGTCCCATTTCGACAGGAATGCCTCCCGGTCCCCATCGACCGGCTGGCTGATGTTGAAATGGATATTGCCGTCGCCAAGATGGCCGAAGGGCACGGGCCGGCAGCCGGGGATGAAGCCGATGACTGCGGCGATGGCCTGATCTAGGAAGTCCGGAATGCGTCCGACCGGGACGGACACATCATGCTTGATGGAGCCGCCTTCCTTCTTCTGGACCTCCGACATGCCATGGCGCAGCCGCCAGAACTCGGTGACCTGTCCGACGGACTGGGCGATCGTCGCATCCTCGACCTCGCCTGCCTCGAAGGCTTCTGCGAGGATGGACTCCATCAGATCCTTCACCGGGAAAGCTTCCGAGCCGCTGGAGAGTTCCAGAAGGGCATACCACTGGTGCGGGGCAGTTAGCGGATCACGGGCACCGCTCAAGTGGGCGGTACAGAACTCCATGCCGATCCGCGGCATAATTTCGAAGCCGGTCAGAACCGGACCTGCCTGCGCCTTGGCCAGGGAAAACAGCTTCAGGGCGGCATGGGGATCGCGCATGCCGGCAAAAGCCGCCTCAAGTTTCTTCGGCCTGGGGAAAAGTTTGAGGGAGGCGGCCGTGATGACCCCCAAAGTGCCCTCTCCGCCGATAAATAATTGTTTCAAATCATAACCGGTATTGTCTTTCCGGAGGGTTCTGAGACCGTCCCAGACGTCCCCATTCGGGAGCACGACTTCCAGTCCCAGGACAAGATCGCGGGTGTTGCCATAAGCCAGAACCGCGGTGCCGCCGGCGTTGGAAGAGATGTTGCCGCCGATCTGGCAAGAGCCCTGAGAACCGAGCGAGAGAGGAAAAAGCCGGTCGGCTTTTTCCGCTTCCTGTTGCAGGGTTTCAAGCACGATGCCGCTGTCCACGGTGATCGTATAACCATCCGGATCAATGGCTCTGACAGAATTCATCCGGCTAAGGGAAAGGACGATTTCTTCTTCGGTTTCCAAAGGGATCTGGGCTCCGACGAGCCCCGTATTGCCGCCTTGCGGAACGATCTTGAGGTGGTGCGCATAAGCATATTTCATCACCGCACTGACCTCGGCGGTGGAGGCCGGGCGGAGCACGATCTGCGACTTGCCCTGATACTTGTCGCGCCACTCGCGCAGGTACGGCGCCTTGTCATCGTCGCGTGTCAGCACATGCGCCTCTCCGATGATCGCGGCAAATCCGGCTGCGTGGTTCAGGGGCTCCATGAGCGCATGTCCTCATTTCTGAAAGGGTCAAATCCGGGCGGTAACATAGTGGCAGGACCCTGAGCCGTCGACGGTTCATTCCGGTCTTGGCAGTCTTGAAGGATGAGGGGGGGTGTGCCATACGGTGCCGACCCATTTGAGGGTGAGGGAAAGTATCCTTTTGGAGATGACGATGGCGGGAACGCAGGGATTGATGAACGGCAAGCGCGGCCTGATTTTGGGCGTCGCGAACAACAAGTCGATTGCCTGGGGAATTGCCAAGGCCTTGAGCGACGCCGGTGCAGAGCTCGCGCTGACCTATCAGGGTGATGCCCTGAAGAAGCGCGTTGAGCCGCTTGCCGAGCAGCTGGGCGCATATGTTGCTGGCCATTGCGACGTGACCGATCCCGAAACGATCGATGCCGTGTTCAAGGGCCTGGAAGAGAAGTGGGGCAAGATCGATTTTCTCGTTCATGCCGTTGCTTTCTCCGACAAGGATGAGCTGACCGGTCGTTATGTAGAGACCACCTCTGCCAACTTCGACCGCACCATGAACATCTCCGTCTATTCTCTGACCGCTGTCACCCAGCGCGCCGAGAAGCTGATGAGCGATGGCGGCTCCATCCTGACGCTGACCTATTACGGCGCCGAAAAGGTGATGCCGCATTACAATGTCATGGGTGTTGCCAAGGCGGCTCTTGAGGCAAGCGTCAAGTATCTCGCCATGGATCTCGGCCCGAAGAACATCCGCGTCAACGCGATTTCTGCCGGTCCGATCAAGACCCTGGCAGCTTCGGGTATCGGCGACTTCCGCTATATCCTGAAGTGGAACGAGTACAACTCGCCGCTGCGCCGCAATGTGACCATTGAAGATGTCGGCAACGGCGCTCTCTACCTGCTGTCCGACATGGGCGCAGGCGTCACCGGTGAAATCCAGCATGTTGACTGCGGCTACAACATCGTCGGCATGAAGGCTGTCGATGCTCCGGATATTTCGGTCAACAAGGAATAAGGGCCTTTGGTCCTGATCAAGCCGGCCTTCGGGCCGGCTTTTTTGTTTCTGCCATTCTTGCCTTTTATATTGCGCTGGCCTTATCTCGAAGGCCCTCCCGCCGGACACCCGTCCGCACTGTTTTCAAGAAAAGCCCGCACCGGAGATTTCATGACTTCGACGCCCGCCACCTACAATCCGGAATTTCTCATCTTCATCCGTCACGGTCAGACGAGCTGGAATGCAGAAGGCCGGATGCAAGGCCAGAAGGACATTCCGCTGAACAGCATCGGCGAAGTCCAGGCCAGCGGCAACGGCGAACGGCTGAAGGCCTTTTTCGCGGAAGAAGGGCTGAGTGCCTCCGGGTTTGATTGGGTTTCCTCGCCGCTTGGCCGCACACGGGCGACCATGGAACGCTTGCGCAAGGCCATGGATCTCACCCCTGAGGACTATCGTCTACAGGACATTCTGAAGGAAATTTCCTTCGGGGACTGGGAAGGCTTCACTCTGGAAGAGCTCGCCGAGCAGGAGCCGGATCTCGTCGCGAAGCGCCGTCTCGACAAATGGGGTTTCGTGCCGCCAAAGGGTGAAAGCTACGAAATGCTTTCCGGCCGGATCGAAAGCTGGCTGGTGTCCCTGGACAGGCCGAGCGTCGTGGTGGCCCATGGGGGCGTCTTCCGTGTGCTGAGAGGGCTGCTTGAACGCCTCGATACCACCGTGATCCCAAAGCTTGATGTGCCCCAGGACAAAGTGTTCGTCTGGCGGGACGGCCAGTTCCGCTGGGTGTGAGCAAAGGGCTTCCCTTCACATCACTTCCACGCCATCGTGACAGTGTCCGGGGTGCAGCCTGCAATCCGGTCACCCGTATATTGCGTAAGCGGCAGGGGAAAAGGAGAGGCCATGTCTGCGGCTGAAGACTTCTTCTATCGGGATCTGCCCGCGTTTGCCGACTTCAACACGGTCGGTGACACGGCTTCCTATCGGCCGGTTCCTGGCGATTGGGTGGTGCTGGCCTCCGATATCGTGCGCTCCCGCGACGCCATAGCGGCCGGCCGCTACAAGGACGTGAACATGATCGCGGCTGCGGTCATCTCGGCGGTTCTGAACCGGGTGGGCCGTGACAAGGTGCCGTTCGTCTTCGGTGGGGATGGTGCATTCCTGCTTGTCGCCGCTTCCGATGAAGAGGCAGGCCGGGAGGCGCTGGCAGGCATTGCCCGGCTGGCTCACGAGGAATCTGCGCTGGATCTGCGAATTGCCGCCATTCCTGTTGCACACTTGCGGGCGCAGGGGGCGGATATCCTGCTGCGGAAATATGAGCTCGGTCCTGACACCTATCTTGCCATGGCCATTGGCGACGGCCTTGAGCTGGCCGACCGGATCCTGAAGGATCCGGAGGAGGTCAAACCCTTTGCCGTCCGGATCGAAAGCCCGCCACGGCCCAATCTTGACGGCCTCTCCTGCCGCTGGGAGCCCTTGCCATCGGAGCGTGGCCGGATCGCCTCTCTCATCATCAAGCCGCGCCGGATTGGGGCGGGGCTGGTGCCTCTGGCCGAAATTCAGGAAGGTATCCGGGATATTGTCGGAAGAGATCCTTTTGGCGAAACGGTGGATGCCAATCACGTCACGCCGTCCAGGCTCCGCTTCAAGTTTCCGCCCCCGGGCCTGTCGCTGGAGGCTGGCTATGCCGGGGCGAACTGGAGCCGGAGCCTGCAATGGCTGAAGGGCGCGCTGCAGAGCCTTGCCTTCGTGATCTCCTACAGGACCGGCTGGACGATCGGTCCGCTCAACCGCGACCGCTATCTGAAGGAGATCAGCCGCCAGACCGATCATCGCAAGCTCGATGATTCCCTGCGCCTGGTGCTGGATGTGACCCTTGAACAGCTTGAGAGCCTGAAGGCCTATCTGGAGACTGCCTTCCGCAATGGCCGTCTGGTCTTCGGCCTGCACGAGGCGGACAGTGCCTTGATGACCTGTTTCGTCTCGGATCTCGGGGCAAGCCATCATGTGCATTTCATCGATGGGGCAGATGGCGGCCTTTCCATGGCAGCAACTGACTTCAAGCAGCGACTTGCCTCGCTCAGCATGGGGGTCTGAGGTCTTTCCACTCTGCTTCCGCACTTGAGATCGGCGTGCCTATGGCTTATCGCTTGCGCCAAGATATCAAGCGGATCCGGAGCGTTCCGGACCGGCAGAGGGAAGCCAAGGCATGTCGCATAATTCGTTCGGCCATCTGTTTCGCGTGACCACCTGGGGCGAAAGTCACGGACCGGCGATCGGCTGTGTCGTCGATGGCTGCCCCTCGCTGATCCCGCTCACCGAGGCCGACATCCAGGGCTTCATGGAAAAGCGCAAGCCGGGTCAGTCCAAGTATACGACCCAGCGCCGCGAGCCGGATGAAGTGAAGATCCTGTCCGGCGTCATGGTGGATGAGGACGGTGTCCAGAAGACTACCGGCACACCGATTTCGCTCTTCGTTGAAAACACCGACCAGCGCTCCAAGGATTATTCCGAGATCAAGGACCGGTTCCGCCCGGGCCACGCGGATTTCACCTATGATGCCAAGTATGGCATCCGCGACTATCGCGGCGGCGGCCGGTCTTCTGCCCGTGAAACGGCTATGCGGGTTGCCGCCGGGGCTGTTGCCCGCAAGGTCATTCCGGGTGTCACCATCCGCGCTGCGCTGGTGCAGGTCGGTCCGCACAAGATCAACCGGAACAACTGGGACTGGGCCGAGATCGACAACAACCCGTTCTTCTGCCCGGACGTGGAAGCGGCTTCCCTGTGGGCCGAGTATCTGGATGGCGTGCGCAAGGCTGGCTCTTCTGTCGGCGCTGTCGTCGAGGTCATTGCCGAAGGCGTTCCTGCCGGTTGGGGCGCGCCGCTTTATGGCAAGCTCGACACGGATCTGACGGCAGCGATGATGTCCATCAATGCGGTCAAGGGCGTGGAAATCGGCAATGGTTTTGAAGCTGCCTGCCTGACAGGCGAGGAAAATGCCGACGAGATCCGTATGGGTGCCGAGGGCAAGCCGGTGTTCCTGACCAACAATTCCGGTGGCGTTCTGGGCGGCATTTCCAACGGTGATCCGCTGGTCGTTCGCTTCGCGGTCAAGCCGACTTCTTCCATTCTGACCGAGCGCAAGTCCATCACCCGTCAGGGTGAGGAAGTGGACGTGATGACCAAGGGCCGTCATGACCCCTGCGTTGGTATCCGGGCGGTGCCAGTGGGCGAGGCGATGATGGCTTGCGTGCTGGCTGACCATTTCCTGCGCCACCGCGGCCAGATCGGCTGAGGCGATCACATCTTTGCGAGCAGGGCGGAAAATCCCGCCCTGTTACGTTTGGATACAAACTTCGGGGTGGGCAGGCCCGCTCCGGACTGCTTCACTTCCCTCCGAAGTGCGCGGTTCCCAGGAACCGGTCACCAGACAGGAGGGAACGATGAACGAGATGACGCCCGTACGCCGCAAGACGGCCAAGGACTTCCCGCAGGAACTGCTCGAACTCTACGATTTCTATGCCCATGGCAAGATTAGCAAGCGTGAATTCCTGGACAAGGCCGCCCGCTTCGCGGTCGCAGGTGTCACCGCTGGCATGCTGCTGGACCAGTTGAAGCCGGACTATGCTCTGGCACAGCAAGTCGCTCCCGACGATGCCGGCATCGAGACCAACCGCATCAGCTATCCCTCGCCAAACGGCAATGGCGAGGTGAACGGCTATCTGGTGAAGCCTGCCGGGGCGACGGGCAAATTGCCGGCCATTCTGGTCATCCATGAGAACCGGGGCCTCAACCCCTATATCGAAGATGTCGCCCGCCGCATGGCCAAGGCCGGGTTCCTGGCGCTGGCGCCCGATGGCCTGACGTCCGTGGGCGGCTATCCCGGCAATGATGACGAGGGCCGTGAACTCCAGAAGAAGGTCGACCCGACGAAACTGATGAATGACTTTTTTGCAGGTTTCGAATTCCTGCTGAAGCATGAGGCCTCCACCGGCAAGGTCGGAGCGGTCGGCTTCTGCTATGGCGGTGGTGTCGTGAATGCGATTGCGGTGGCCTATCCGGAGCTCTCTGCCGGTGTGCCCTTCTATGGCCGTCAGCCGTCAGCAGAAGACGTTCCGGCAATCAAGGCGCCGTTGATGATCCAGTATGGCGCCCTGGATGAGCGCATCAATGCCGGATGGCCGGCCTTTGAAGAGGCGCTCAAGGCCAACAACAAGACCTATGAGGCCTATATCTACGAGGGGGCCAACCATGGCTTCCACAATGACACGACGCCCCGATACGACGAGGCGCAGGCGAAACTGGCGGAAGAACGCACCATCGCCTTCTTCAAGAAATACCTTTCCTGACCTGACGCCTGTTCCTTCAAGAGAAGCGCCCGGACCCCCGCCCGGGCGCTTCTTTTGTTTCAGACCGCAGCCCAGGCGAAGACGGCAACAAGGCCAAGGGCAATGAGCCCGAGTTTGGCTGCAAGGTTGCGCACCCCGATCAGGCCGTAGGAGATCAGGCCCAGGCCGGCCGCAATGCGGGCGAAGGCGAAGAGGGCCATGACCGGGTCATCCGTCAGGCGCAGCACGTTCGGATTGGCGATCATGCCGAGCGGGATGATGTAGAGGCCGACGCCGAGCGCCATGGCGGTCAGGGCGACCTTCAACCAGTTTTCTCCGATCATGCCCGCCGCGATGAAGACCGCGCCGCAGACGGGCGGCGTGATGGTCGACAGCAGCGCGAACCAGAAAACGAAGAGATGTGCCTGCAACGGCTCGAGGCCGAGACGGGTGAGGGCCGGACCTGCCACGGAGATGCAGATGACATAGGCCGCCGTGGTCGGCACTTCCATGCCAAGGATGAGGCAGGCAAGCGCCGTCAGAAGCAGTGAGGGCCAGAGCATCTCGTTGGACCCGGACAGGATCAGCGAGGTGATCTTGACGCCAAGGCCCGTGATCGACAGCACGCCGATAATGATTGAGGCGCAGAGGATGATCGAAGCGATCATTGCCACCTGGCGGGCGGCGGAGAGGACCGCATTCTCCAGCTTCAGGGCGATTTCCCGCGGGCGGATCTGCAGCTTGCCATTGATCAGCAGCATCAGGGCGCCGGCGATGATGGCAAGGCACGCAGCATATTGCGCCGTGTACTGGATGACGAACATGCCCCAGAGCAGGACCGCGAAGGGAACCAGAAAGAAGGCCGAGGTGACGAGCACATCGCGCAGGGCAGGCCGATCTTCCTCGGCAAGACCTTTCAGCTCGAAGCGCCGCGCATAGGCATTGATGCCGATCCAGACTGCCAGAAAGTAGAGCACTGCCGGAAGGATCGCTGCGGCCATGATGGACGTGTAGGGAATGCCCGTCAGCTCGACCATGACGAAGGCACCTGCGCCCATCAGGGGCGGCATGATCTGGCCGCCGGAAGAGGCGACAGCTTCCACGGCAGCTGCCAGCCGCTTCGGGTATCCGAGCCTGGTCATGGCGGGCAGGGTAATGGCGCCGGTCGAGGCCACGTTTGCAGAAGCCGAGCCCGAGATCGAGCCGAACAGCGCAGAGGAGATCACGGAGACCTTGGCGGCCCCGCCCTTGAGGCGCCCTGCTGCAGAGGAGGCAAGGTTCATGAAGCCTTGTCCGGCTTCCCCTGCGTTCAGGACCGCGCCGAAGATGACGAAGATCGAGACCACCGAGACGGAAACGCCGGTCAGGCTGCCCCAGATGCCGCCTTCGGCAATGGTCAGCGTGCCGAGGAAGCTTTCCAGAGGGGTGCCGGAATGGCCGAATTCTCCGGGAATATGCTGGCCGAAAAGGCCATAGGCAAGGGCGGCCAACGCCACCAGCGGCAAGGGCCAGCCGATCGCCCGGCGGGCGGCCTCTAGCACGACGAGCAGCAAGGTGACGGAGATCACCACCTGGAAGTTGCCCTCCAGGAACCCGTACTGGTCATTGAGCATGTCTTCGTTCAGGGCCGTCCAGAGGCAGGCAGCTACCCCGGCAAGCGTCAGGACGATGCCACTGAGACGTGCGCACTGGCTTTTTGCGGTAAAGACGAAAATCCAGGGAAGCGCCAGGGCCATGTGCAAGGGGCGGCTCACCAGATTGGGAACCAGGCCCGAAAAAATGAGGCTGATGTGGAATGCCGTCAGCAGGAGCGCGAGGCAAAAGCAGAACAGGCGCGAGGCGGAAGACTGGGGGGTATCCGAAAGGAGTTCGGCAGACATGGCGGGTATCCGGAGAGGCAAAAGACCGGGCGCTTTGACACGCCCGGTCCTGGTGAGCTTGATATCGGAAAACGCTTATTTCTGGGCGTAGGTCAGGTCAAATCCGGCTTCCTGATAGTAGCGCAGGGCGCCCGGATGGATCTTGCCGGTGATGGTGCCCATCAGGTCCTTGTCGACGCCCTTCCACCAGGGAGAGGTTTCCGACATGGTTGCCTTCTGGTCCCAGAACGTTTTGGTCAGCGTGTAGGCTGTGTCGTCGTCCATGGCGGTGGTGGCGAAGGCGACAACCGGCAGCGAGGTGGTGGTGATGTCCTTGTCCTGACCTGCATAGGTGCCGGCCGGGATCACGGTCTTGGTCCGCTTGGTCTGGGCGATCTGGTCATCGCTCAGGGACAGGATTGTGACGCCGGTAGACGCAGCTGCCTCCACGACATTCGGGGCCGGCCAGGAGCCTGCGGTGACGAAGCCGTCGATCTGGCCATTCTTCATGGCCGGAACCGCGTTGGACAGCTCGACATTGGCTTCCGTGACCTTGTCCTTCAGGCCGAAGAGCTGAAGATAGTTTTCACCTTCGGTGGCGCCAAAGGAGCCCTTGCCGAGCAGCAGGGTCTTGCCTTCAAGGCCTGCAAAATCGTTGACGCCGCTGTCCTTGGTCAGGACGAAGTGCATGGTCAGGGACGGGATCGGGAAAAGGGCGCGGATATCCGCGAACTTAGGGCTGCCCTTGCCTTCAAATGGGCCTTTCTCGGCGGCTGCAGCAGAGGCGAGGGCAGGCGGGGCGGTAAAGACATAGTCACCGCCGCGGGCGCGCACTTCCATCACGTTCTGAACCGAACCCTGGCTTTCTTCCAGAGTGACGATCATGTCGCCATTGGTGCCGGTCTTCAGCGCTTCCGCGATTTCGACGCCCATCTGGTAATAGGAGGAGGCAGCCTTTGCGGACTTGTAGGTGATGCGTGTTTCCGCATTGGACTGGGATGCCAGCGTGACAGCGGCCAAAGCTGCAAGGCTGACGGTTGCAAGACGTTTCAACATGGGACCTCCCCTTGAGTATTATTGATTGCGCAAGTCCCGGCAGGTGTCGCAAGCGGCCGGGGCCTGAAATGTGGTTCGACTGGAAGATGCAACGTTGATTGCAACGTGGCAACCGCAGAGAGTGTCGAAGGTGACCTTGTCATTTTTCAAGGCGTGAATTCTGGCCGAAGATCAGGCTCCCATCAGACCGGACGATAGGAGCGGATGCGGTTCAGAACGTCTTCCGGGTTGCCGGTGAGCGTGTCCAGACGAACGAGAAGCAGCGAATTGCCGTCTTCTTTCGCCTCCCTTGTCCAGTTTCGCAACATCAGGCGCTTCCAGGGGGCAACGGCTTGTGGCTTGGAGACTGCTTCTTCCACAGGGCGGGTCAGGCCAATGACCAGTGTAACCAGTTCGATGTTGCGCACGGCGGTGCGGCGCAGTTCCAGACTGGTCACCGCGCCCCAATCCAGAAAGCCCAGCCGCTCGACGAAGAGCCCGTCGCCATTGGCGCCCAGTTGAGGGTGTGATCTGTCGATCATCGGATAATGCCAGAAGGCGGTCAGAAGCGGGACCAGTGCCGACAGGGCGAGGAGCTGATGTCCGGTCAGCAGGGCAGGAAGGAGGAGGCCCGCGCCAAGCAGGGCGCCGCCAAAGACAATGGCCTCGCCACTGGACTTTCGGAAACCGATCGCGAAAGGAACGGGACCTTGCGGTTCATCTTCGGCAAAGGGATCGGGCGCGCCGGAGGTCATGGACAGCCTTGTGAAGCAGGTTTCAGAGCTGTCTTCCTTGTTCCAAGGGCAGGCGCCAATGTCAAAGACCTTTGACACGGGCGCCTGTGTTTTGGCCCTTTGATCAGGCAGCCTCTGTTGCCGGGAGGCGAGGCCGGCCGACATTCAGCACCTTTAGAAGCACGAAGGCGGCAATGGCGCAGACCGCGATGGCCCCCACCAGCGGAGCCGCCGTGCCATCGAAGAACGGGCTTGCGGCAACGATCATCAGTCCGCCGGTCACCATCTGGATGGTGCCACCCAGGGAGGAGGCCAGGCCTGCGATTTCGCCGTGATCTTCCAGAGCCAGAACCATGGCGGAGGGGATGACCAGGCCAAGGCAGGCATTGCCCATGAACAGGAAGATCACCAGCACGGGCAGGGTGCCGAAACCGGCAAGCGTCAAGGCAAGCAGGCAGATCTCCACCAGGGCAAAGCCGGTCACCGCCAGACTGATGATCCGGGTCATTCCGTATTTGTAGCCAAGGTAGGCTGCGACCTGAGACGAGCCGAAAAAGCCGATCGCATTGACGGCGAAGGCAATGCTGAATTCGACCATCGTCAGGCCGAAATAACCCGTGTAGACGAAGGAGGCATTGGCGATGAAGACGAAGAAACTCGCCATGCCGCAGCCGCCAATCAGGGTCAGGCCCATGAAGAACGGATCGCGGACCAGCGTCCTTGTCCCACGCAGCAAGGACTTGCCGTTCATCTTGACCCGCTGTTCGGGCTTCAGCGTTTCCGGGAAGGCGAACTGTACCAGCGCCATGGCCAGAACGGCGGCGCCGGCCAGGAAGTAGAACAGGAAGCGCCAGCTGCCGAGACCCATCAGCAATGTGCCCGCAAGGGGAGCGAACATCGGCGAAACGCTGATCACCAGCATCACCATGGCCATCATCTTTGTGGCTTGGTAACCGGTGAACATGTCACGGATGATCGCCCGGGGCAGAACCATTACCACGGCCGCCCCGATGCCC
The DNA here is from genome assembly GCF_900142725.1 of Roseibium suaedae. Lineage (GTDB taxonomy): Bacteria > Pseudomonadota > Alphaproteobacteria > Rhizobiales > Stappiaceae > Roseibium > Roseibium suaedae. The sequence continues at coordinate 826,508 of NZ_FRBW01000001.1, forward strand.
TGAAGGAACCGGGCAGCGATCAGCAGTTCGATGGTCGGTGCCAGAGCGCTGGCAATGGAGCCCGCGATGAAGATGACCAGTCCGACGAGAAGGGGCAGCTTGCGGCCGATCTGATCCGACAGGGGGCCATAGACCATCTGGGAAATGCCGAAGGTGAAGAAGAATGCGGTCAGCGTGAGCTGAGTGGTCGTGACCGACGCATTCAGGTCGCTGCTGATCTGCGGTAAGGCAGGCAGGTAAATGTCGATCGCAAAGGGGCCGATGGCGCCCATCAGGCCAAGGATCAACGCCGAGCGGAACATGCTGGGTGCCATCTGTCGATATCCGGATATGTGAAAACTGGAGGGAGGCAGGACACCTCGTAAGGCTGCCTTATCAGATCCGGATCGTATTTGCACTCGGAAGTGTAGTCTGGCGGCGTCCCACATTGCATTTAGAACGCGATGCGGGACATCAGTTTGGGTTTTAGTGGTCCAGAATTTCCGTTGCTTCGATCTTGATGTCGAAGCCTTCCAGGCCAACGTAGTGGCGCTCTCGGGAGGAGAGAAGGCGGATCGAGGTCACGCCAAGGTCTTTCAGGATCTGCGCGCCAAGGCCGATTTCTCGCCACTGTTCCTGGCGGGTCTGGGCAGAGCTGTGCTCCTCATCACCGGCAGCTTCCAGATCGGTCCGGCTGCGCTTGGACTGACGCGCAACGCCGACAGAGCCTTCGCGCAGATAGACGATCACGCCGCGTCCGCGTTCGGCCAGATGCTTCATGGTCGTGTCCAGAGGCTGAGAGCAGCCGAAGACGTCGTCCAGAACCGATTCCAGCTGCAGGCGTACAGGCACGCTTCGGCCATCGAGAATGTCGCCATAGACCACGGCGACATGATGCATCGGGTCATAGGGCGTGGAATAGGTGATGGCATAGGCCGGGCCTGCAGAAGTTTCGATCGGCTGCTCGTTGACCCGCTCCACCAGCCGCTCGGTGCGTTGACGCCAGGCAATGAGATCGGAGACCGAAACGGTCTTCAAGCCATGCTCTGCGGCAAAGGCTGCAACGTCCGGACCGCGCATGACCGTGCCGTTGTCGTTCACCAGTTCGCTGATGACACCCACTTCCTCAAGGCCGGCAAGGCGGCAGAGGTCGACGGCGGCTTCTGTATGGCCGGAGCGGATCAGGACGCCGCCTTCCTTGGCAACCAGCGGGAAGATGTGGCCTGGGCGGACAAAATCCTCGGCTCCGACGTTCGGGTTTGCAAGGGCGCGGACGGTGAAGCAGCGCTCCTCGGCGGAAATGCCGGTGGTCAGGCCGCGCCGGTAGTCCACGGATACGGTGAAGGCGGTCGCGAGCGGCGCGTCATTGTGAGAGACCATCGGGTCAAGACGCAGCCTGCGGGCCGCAGCGACCGTCATCGGTGCACAGACGATGCCGGAGGTATGGCGGACCATGAAGGCCATCTGTTCTGGGGTGATGCGCGAGGCAGCGACGATCAGATCGCCCTCGTTCTCGCGGTCGTCGTCATCGGTAACGACCACGATTTCACCACGCTCGAAAGCGCGGATGGCTTCGGCGACACGGGTCTGGGACACGGGATGCTCCTTGTTGGTGGCAAGGCCGAGGAAGTCGTTGGGCGTGACGGCGCCACCAGTGGCTTCCGCAATCTTGCGGGCCATGTCCCGGGACACCCAGACATTCGGATCGTTGCAGAGGGCGGTGACGGATGCCGCGGACAAGTTGGCCCGTCGCGCAAAGGCGCTGCGGCTTTCCCCTTGTTCCTGCAGCCAGTGATCTAGTCTCATGAATCCGATGTAACGCCGGTTGGGCTGGTTTACAAGCGAATGGGAGTAGAAATTTCAGCGATACTGAAAGGCGGTCAATCTGCCGCAGTCATATCCGTCGAAGGGGGACGCGATGCAGCTTGAACAGATCCGACATCAATCGGAGCCGGTCTCGCGACTGGTCCTGATTGATGACGAATATATCCAACGTTGCAGCCAGAAGCCTTCCCCGGAGGGGAACGGTCTATTTTATTTTTCCAGAGTAACCACGCACTCGATATGTGATGACCAGAGGAACTGATCAACCGGCGTGATTGTCTTTATCCGGTAACCGCCATCAAGCAGGACCCTAAGGTCACGTGCTAGCGTTGCCGGATTGCAGGATACGGCAATTACGGTCGGAACTTTCGAGGCCGCGATTTGTTCTGCCTGAGCCTGAGCACCCGCGCGGGGCGGGTCGAAAACGACCGCGTCAAAGGCATTGAGTTCAGCCGCCATCAACGGACGGCGGAACAGGTCCCGGCGTTCATGGGTCACCTTCTTCAAGCCCTTGGGCACGCGTAGCGCCCGGTCGAGAGACGCAATCGCAGCTGCATCACCTTCAACCGCATGCACGGAAGCATGACGGGCAATGCGCAGTGCAAAGGTGCCGATGCCAGCGAAGAGATCTGCAACCTTCTTGGCCTTGCCGATGTTGTCCAGCACCAGTTTGCTCAGGGCTTCTTCGGCTTCTGCCGTTGCCTGGGTGAAGGCGGACGGAGCGGGCACGACGGTCAGTCCGTCCATGGTGAGTGCCGGGGGGCGGATCTCGATCAAGGTCTCGCCGTTGACGGTGAGACGCGCCAGATTATGGGTCATGGCCAGGGTGGAGAGGGCGGCAAACCGGCTGTCATAGGCCTTGTTGGCCTGTTCGAAGGCGACATCCAGCCCGTGAGGTGTCGCAAGGACCGTCAGCCGCAAGTCACCCTTCTTCGGCATCAGTTCGCTGCACAGGGACTTGAGACCTGCAAGCGACTGGACGATAGCCGGATCCAGAACCGGACATTCCTTGATGTCGACCAGTTTGTGGGTTGCCTTCTCGTGATAGCCGAGAAGGATAGCGCGGCCTGCGCGGGTCGCGGTCAGAACCGCCCGGCGGCGGCTTCCCGGCTTTCCGGCAATCGTTTCGCCAACGGGCTCTTCAATGCCGCGGTCGGCCAGAGCCTTCACCACCATGTCCTGTTTCCAGGCAAGGTAAGGCTTTTCTGCGTAATGCTGAACGGAGCATCCGCCGCAGGCTTCGAAATGGCGGCAGGCCGGGTCGATACGGTCTGGGCTGGCCGTAACGATGGTCACATCACTGGCGCGGCCATTGGCAACGCGGGCGCTCACTGTTTCGCCGGGCAGTGCGCCGGGAATGAAAACAGGGCCGCCATCACTCTGCGCGATGCCGTCACCGCGGTGGCCGAGCAGGTTTACTTCAAGTGTCATCTGGGTCATGCGAGAGCGATACTCGCGATGAACCGCAAGGGCAAGCGTTCTGCGAGGGTTTCAGTCGTTCTTGTAACCGCTGAGCAGCCATTCCGCATTGCCATCGCCGCCTTTGACCGGCGAGGGAACGAGATCGCCCGCGCTCCAGCCGGGAAGGCCTGCAAGCCAGTCGCGCAACTGATGCGCTGTCTGTTCTGCCACCTGCGGATCGACAAGGCCGCCCTTGCCAATGTTCTCGCGCCCAGCCTCAAACTGAGGCTTGACCAGGAACACGCCCTTGGCACCCGGCGTGGCCAGATCCAGCGCCGGGGGGAGAGCGAGTTTCAGGGAAATGAAACTGACGTCCGAGACAAGAAACTGCGGACGGTCGCCGCCCAGATCTTCAAGGGTCAGGTCGCGGGCATTGAGCCCGTCACGGCGGCGCACGTTCGGATTGCTGGCGATCGTATCGTGAAGCTGGTCATGGCCCACGTCGATCGCATGAACCTTGGCAGCGCCACGCTCCAGCAGGACCTGTGTGAAGCCGCCTGTGGAGGCGCCGATGTCGAGACAGATCAATCCTGCCGGGTCGAGTTGATAGGCATCCAGCCCCTCGATCAGCTTCAGCGCCGCCCGCGAAACATAGCCAGCAGCAGGATCTGCGACCGAAATCACCGAGTTGGTGGCAACTTTCTGGGCTGGCTTTAGGCAGACGATGCCGTCGAGGCTGACGGTGCCGCGCAGGATGGCATCCCGTGCCCGGGCGCGGGTCGGGAAATTGCCGGTGTCTACCAGATGCTGATCGAGACGCTGTTTGCTCATGCGCCGCTCATAGACGGTTTCACGCGGCTTGAAAACCGGCGCTCAGAAACACCCGGCGATGGCGGCTGCCATTTTGTCGAAATAGATCCTTTCGCCATAGCGCAGCCAAAGCAGGCTGCTGGCGGCCAGAATGATCAGGCCGCCGGCAGACAGACCGGCATAAAGGGACATGCGCATGGCGTCTGGCTCCATCGGTCCCGTGTCTCAGGTGGTGGACTTGCCCGACTTCTCGATCATCCGGCGCAGCTTGGCCAGAGCGCTTTCCTCTGCCTCGCCATAGGCGATGGTGCCGAAGAAGTGGTTGTCCGCATCCATCAGGAACACGGCAGCCGAATGGTCCATCGTGTAGCCGCCGTCGTCAAGCGGCACCTTCTTGGAATAGACCCGGTAGGCCTTGAGCATGCCGTCGATCTGCTCACGGCTGCCGGTCAGCGGCTTGATGCGGCTGTCGAAGGCGGCAACATAGTCCCGCATGACGTCGGGCGTGTCGCGCTCCGGATCCACGGAGACAAACGCGAAGTTCAGCTTGTCCGCATCCGGACCAAGCGCTGAAATCCAGCCCTGCATGTCGGACAGGGTGGTCGGGCAGACATCCGGGCAAAAGGTAAAGCCGAAGAGATAGAGCGAGGGCTTGCCCTTCATATCCGCATCGGTGACGGGCTGGCCGTTGCCATCCACCACAGAGAAGGGGCCGCCGATCGCGGAGATCGGAGAAACAAGATTCTCGACGCTCTTGGTGCCTGCTGTCTGCTGATAGACAACGACGCCGGAGGCGAGGGCAAGGACGGCAACTGCCGCCCAAGCTCCATAGCGAATGATTTTCAGGTTCGACATATCTGCCTCAATTCTTGCCGTGCTGGCTGTGGTCCCCGGCCTTCATTGCGCCGTGGTCCATCTTGCTGTGATCCATGCCCTTGGCGCCCATCTTTTCGACGGCCAGTTCAACGGTTACTTCACCAGCCTTTTCAAATGTTAGGGTCACCGGCACCTTTTCGCCTTCGACGAACGGCTGCTTCAGATCCATGAGCATCAGGTGGAAGCCGCCCGGCTTCATTTCGGATGTGGCCGCTGCTGGCACTGCAAAGCCGTTTTCGGACTGGCGCATGGTCATGACGCCGTTGGCAACTGTCATTTCGTGGATTTCGGCGCGGCCTGCTGCCGGGGTGGAAACGGACAGGAGCCGGTCATCGGTTGATCCGGTGTTCTCGATGGCTGCAAAGCCGCCTGCGGCCATCGCCTTCGGCGGTGTCGCGCGGGTCCAGGGGTGGTGAATGACCAGGTCGCCGAGCTTGTATTCATGAGCGAAAGCGGAAGCGGAGACGAGCATGGTCAGGGCAGCGGCTGCGGCCAGAGATTTCAGAAGAGACATTTCATTGATCCTGAGAATAGAGAATTGATGGGCGCATTGGCCCGGAAAGGTCAGGTCAATGAAACGGGAGGACCTCTGATCGGATCGGTGGATTGAACGGAAGCCGGGTGCGGTGATCTGCGCGCCAGAACCTGATGGGGAGCCGAGCTCACAACTGCGGACGGCAGGGGCGCCGGGGCTTTCAGCGGCAGGGCGGCAGGGTGCACGCCATGGGGGCAGGCCGGGCCGCAAATGCAGTGCTCTGCCTGATGCGGCTGGCTGGCCGGGACCGCACCCTTGTCTTCACCCGCCAATGCGAGGTTCTGGCAGGTCACGAAGATGCCTGCGGAGGCCGGGTCCGCTGCCGCAGACGTGCCGAGCACCAGAATGATCACCCGCATGACCATCGCAAGCATGCCGAGGACCGCCAGCGGGTGGCGCTCCTTACGCAGGATCTGCAGGGATGAACGGCGGTTGATCATAGGGGGACTATGCGTTTCTTTACATGTGCCGTCGAGCGGCCTTTTCGTCACAGGGAGAGCCGGACCACGCGCGAGAGTGGGTCAGCTTCATTTGCATTTACGCACAGCGCTCACGCTCTTGCATTGATGCATGTCTTCCTCCCACGGAGGTATCCCCTTTTAGGAGACATGCTCTAGCCAAGACCTTCCGGCGCGACGGAGGCGGGCTTCTCCATCTCGTCTTCGGAACTTGCGCCTTGATCGGGGACGACAACCTCTTCGGTGATCGTGTCCGTCTCCTGGCTGTGCGCCAGATCGTCATAGGCTGGGAATTCTTCCGGCGCGATGACGTTGGCCGCTTCGATATCCAGAGGCTCTGGCGAGACAACCGCACCAACCTGTGCGGTCGCGGCGAATTCGAAGTCCGTCTTGTCTTCCGGATCCAGAGCGCTGCGGGCAAAGACGCGGGTCAGGATAAACGCGCCCATGACACTGTAGACGATAGCCACGAGCAGATAGAGACCTGCCGGACCGCTCATCAGCATCAGCAGCGAGGCAGAGATAGGACCTGCCACGGATCCCAGACCAAAGGCCATTAGAAGGCCGGAGGAGGTTTCGACAAAATCCTCGGGCGCTGCGTGGTCGAAGGCGTGGGACACGGCGACTGAGTAGGTCGGCTGCGAAAAGACGCCGATCACCATCGCCAGCATCAAGGCCGTGGCGAAGGAGCTTGTCGGAAGAACGGCGATGACAACCGCGATCACCGCACTGATGACGGATAGGGCGATGAGCACAACGCGTCGGTCCATCTTGTCCGACAGGCGGCCGATCGGCCATTGGGAGATCATGCCGCCCGCAATGATCGAGGCAGCATAGACCGCCGCCTGATTGGTCGTCAGGCCGATCTCGGAGCCGTAGAGCGGGCTGAGGGACCACATGGCGCCATTGGCGACACCGATCAGCAGCGTGCCGACCAGGGCTGCAGGAGAAGTCTTGTAGAGCTTGGTAGGCCGGAACCGGACCAGTGTGATCGGAGCGGGCTGGTTGGCGGTCGTCAGGCAGACCGGCATCACCGCAAGGCTGACGGCAACGGATGCGGCGGCGAAGGGCACGAAGGAGGTGATCTCCATGCCCGCAATCGATACCTGCCCGATCATCATCGAGGCAAAGAGCACCACGATGTAGATGGACATGACCGTGCCGCGGGTCTCGTTGGTGGCGGTCTCGTGCAGCCAGCTTTCAACGATGGTGTAGAAGCCTGCGAGGCAGAAACCGGAGACGACGCGGATCAGGAACCAGGCAACCGGATCAACGAACACCGGATGGAGAATTGCCGACGCGGACATGAGCGAGACAAGGGCCGCCAGCGCCCGGATGTGGCCTGCGCGCATGATGACATGGGGCGCGCCGAGACAGCCGAGCACCATGCCGACATAATAGCCCGACGACACAATACCGATGGCAAGTTCGCTGAAATCGGCCTTGTTTGCCGCGAGCGGAAGCAGCGTCGATTGCAGGCCGTGTCCGAAAACGAGGAACGCAACCGACAGCAGCAGGGCGGAAATGGAGGCGAGCATTTTCGCCATGGAAGTCTCCCGGATCGCTGCGGAGCCCGGTTTAATCACTCAGATCGGGCTCATGATCGGTTCCGTTTCTGATCAGGCGCGCTGAAAGGCGCTCATGTCGCCGCTGCCAAGTGCCATGAAGACCTGATGAGTGATGCCCGAGCAGGTCAGGCCAGCATCCTTGTACATGGTTTCCGGCTTGTCGTGATCCTGATAGCGGTCCGGCAGCATCAGGGTGCGGACCTTGAGGCCACGGTCCAGAAGGCCGAGTTCCGCAAGCTTGGTCAGCACGTGGCTGCCGAAGCCGCCAGCGGACCCTTCTTCCACGGTGACGAGTATCTCGTGTTCACGGGCCAGGCGGATCAGAAGATCCGTATCCAGCGGCTTGGCGAAACGGGCATCGGCCACAGTCGTCGAAAGACCGGCTGCTTCCAGTTCATCCGCAGCCAGGAGGCATTCCTTCATGCGGCTGCCGAAGGACAGCAGGGCGACCTTGGTGCCTTCCCGGCGGATCATGCCCTTGCCGATTTCCAGCACCGAACCGCGCTCCGGCAATTCCAGGCCAACGCCTTCGCCGCGCGGATAGCGGAACGAGATCGGGCCTTCGTCATAGGCAACGGCCGTTGCGACCATGTGGCGCAGTTCGACTTCATCGGCTGCCGCCATCACAACGAAGCCGGGCAGACAGGCAAGGAAGGCGGTGTCGAACGCGCCTGCATGGGTCGCGCCATCCGCACCGACAAGTCCGGCGCGGTCGATCGGAAACCTGACCGGCAGGCCCTGAATGGCAACATCATGCACCACCTGGTCATAGGCGCGCTGCAGGAAGGTGGAATAGATGGCAGTGAAGGGCTTGAAGCCTTCGGTCGCGAGCCCTGCTGCGAAAGTCACCGCATGCTGTTCGGCAATGCCGACATCGAAGGTGCGCTGGGGAAAGGCTTCCTGGAACAGGTCGATGCCCGTGCCGTCCGGCATGGCCGCGGTGATGGCGACGACCTTGTCGTCTTCCTGGGCTTCCCGCACCAGCGAGGTGGCGAAGACATTGGTGTAGCTCGGCGCATTGGCAACGGGTTTGGCCTGTTTGCCGGTCACCACATCGAACTTGGCAACGCCGTGATACTTGTCCTTTGCGCCTTCCGCCGGCGCGTAGCCCTTGCCCTTCTGGGTAACTGCATGAACCAGAACCGGACCCTGGTGGGTGTCGCGAACGTTCTTCAGGATCGGCAGCAGGTGGTCGAGATTGTGACCATCAACCGGACCGACATAGTAGAATCCGAGCTCTTCGAACAGCGTGCCGCCAGTCCAGAAGCCCCGTGCAAATTCCTCTGCCCGGGCAGCCTTTTCCTGCAAGGGCTTGGGCAGGGTCTTGGCAAAGCTCTTGGCTGCATCGCGCAGGGACTTGTAGGTCTTGCCTGAAACAAGGCGAGCCAGATAGGCGGACATGGCGCCGACCGGCGGGGCGATCGACATGTCGTTGTCGTTGAGAATGACAATCAGGCGCGAGCCGAGATGGCCGGCGTTGTTCATGGCCTCATAGGCCATGCCCGCGGACATGGCACCGTCCCCGATCACCGCGATGACGTTGTTGTCGCCTTCGTTCAGATCCCGCCCGACGGCCATGCCGAGGCCTGCCGAGATCGACGTTGAGGAGTGAGCGGCACCAAACGGGTCGTAGATGCTCTCGGAGCGCTTGGTGAAACCGGACAGGCCGTCGCCCTGACGCAGGGTGCGGATCCGGTCCCGGCGCTCTGTCAGGATCTTGTGAGGGTAGCACTGGTGTCCGACGTCCCAGATGAGCCGGTCGTCCGGAGTGTTGAAGACGTAATGCAGCGCCACCGTCAGTTCGACAACACCAAGGCCCGCCCCCAGATGGCCACCGGTGATCGACACGGCGTCGATCATTTCGGTGCGCAGCTCGTCGGAGAGCTGCTTCAGGTCGGCTTCGGGAAGCTTGCGCAGATCCGCTGGGCTTTTGATCTGGTCAAGCAAAGGGGTGTTCGGCATTGGACAACGCAGGCCTGAGTTTGATGTCGATGTATGGCTCGCAGCCTTACACCAAGCCTATATAGGGTGCAAATCGCTGAGTGGAACTGTTCTAAATTTAGCATTGCCTGCATCAGAGGCTTTATCCTGATCGAAAAGCTCCGAAAAAGCCGCATTGTTTCCAAAATTGCTCTCTTAGTCACCCATTTGGGTGATGCAATCTCAAGGGAACTGACATATCAATTACACCGTGGTCGATGGGGCCACGTGCACAGTGATTGACTGGGGCTGCCTTCTGGCGGCCCCTTTTTTTAAAGCTACGGACGATCTGGCCGCGCTGAGCGAAAAGCTCAGCTTTCAAAGCATTCCAGCGAGACTGTGAATCAGCTTGGAAAGTTCAAGCTGCGACTGGGTGCCGGTCTTCTCATAAATCCGGCGCAAATGGGTCTTGGCAGTGTTCCGGGTAATGTCGAGCCTCTCAAGGGTCTCAGACAGAACGCCGCCGGCCGACAGATCATAGGCAAGCCGCGCTTCGCTTTGCGACAGGCTGAAAGCCCCCTGAAGCACGCTCTTGATCTCGGCCGGAACGATAGTCGGTTCCTTGACCTCGATCAGCACAAAGCTGCGCTGGCCTGCGTCAGGCTTGTCGTCGCCCTGGAAAGGCGCAGTACCCGGCTGAACACGGCGCAACATGACCTGGCAAAGGCTCTCGTTCTTGCGCATCAAAAGCAGGGATTGCTTGTCCTGCGAAACCTCTTCCAGATCGTGAGATGAGACGGGAGTGCTGTCAACGGCTGTGTCAAACAATCCGGAAAGTGCACTTTCCAGATCCTTGCGAAGGGGATGCAGCCGTGTTCCGTCATAGACGAAAATGTCGCCATCCCGCAGCACCTGCTCAAAGGTCGGTGTCTTGAAGCGGATTGCGAGCTCATCATCGATAAGGCAGGAGGCCTGGCGCTGGGCAGAGGCAAAGGCGAGCAAGGCGGTGTTCTGGTCACTCTGCCGTTTCAGCTCATAACCGGATTGCAGGCTGGAGGCGACGGACTTGCCCATCCGCGCGAAGGTCGGCATCACGTTTTCGGGACGGATCACGCTGGCTGAGACGCTGGGCCACAGGCAGGAGAACAGCACGACGGTTGGACCGTTGCGCAGGACAGGCATGATCAGCCCTGGCCACTCGCGAATGCCGCGGTTCTCGAAGGCGATGCCGTCATCGACCGTCAGGGGGTCGAGGCCGGTAAGGGCAATCTTGCAAAAAGGATAGTGAACCGGCGCTTCGCGCAGCAGAAACGACTGGGTGTCCTGACCGCCATCAACCCAGGTCGTGCGCAGGTAATGCAGAAGATCGGCAGCGGTCTCGGACGCACAGAAGCGCTCTGTATGCACCCCGTTCAAGGTGAGCTCGATCATGAAGCACAGGCAGTTGCAGGAGCGCTCGATCTGCTTGATGGCTTCCGGCCAGAGCAAGTTGTTGGACGCGCATTCCTGAATGCGCTCCAAGGCCTTGAATTCATCCTGAGGGCTAATCGTGATCATCGTCGGGCATCACAGGCTTTGCCGGATCCGTATGGGAGGCGGCGCTCAGTTCGTCGTGACTTTAAGTTTAAAGCAACTTGATCCGCCAGCCATCAGAAAAAACGCCGATGTCAGGAATTCCTGCGAGCCGTGTGCGGTCAGGCGGTTTCCGGGTCCAGAGGCACTGTGCCGGCGGCAGAGCCGTCCTGGTTCATCTGGATCTTCTCGACCTTGGCTTCGGCGGCCTTGAGCAGACCGTCGCAATGCTTGCGCAGCTGGGCGCCGCGCTCATACATCTCGATGCTGCGCTCAAGCGGAACATTGCCCTGTTCGAGCTGGCGGACAATGGTTTCGAGCTGCTGCAGGGCATCCTCAAAGCTGAGGGCTGCTACATCTGTCTGAGCGGCTTCGCTGGTCATTGTCCGGTCCTCTTCACATTCACTCTGAATCACCGGCAGACAGTTACGTCCGATTGAGGCCGGGTCAAGGGGCGGGACGCATGCGCCGGGGAGTTTCCTCAGGCGCTTGCACTCATCCCGTCATCAGGGTGAGGACGTGGGCTGCCGTGGAGCGGGCGAGGCCCTCCAGATCATAGCCGCCCTCCAGAATGGAGACGACACGCCCCTCGCAATGCTTGTCTGCAACGCTCATCAGCTGGCGGGTGGCCCAGGCAAAATCCGCTTCGACCAGATTGAGGGAACCGAGCGGGTCGCGGATATGGGCGTCAAAGCCGGCCGAGATGATGACAAGATCCGGGGCGAAGCCGTCCAGCCGCGGCAGGATCACGCTTTCAAAGGCTTCCTTGAAGATCGCACCGTCATCTCCTGCCATCAGGGGCACATTGACGATCGTGCCCTTGGTGCCGGTTTCATTGGCCGCGCCCGAGCCGGGATAGAGCGGCATCTGGTGGGTGGAACAGTACATGACCGTGCCGTCATCCCAGAAGATATCCTGCGTGCCGTTGCCATGATGCACGTCGAAATCGACAATGGCGACGCGTTCGGCGCCGTATTTTGCCTGCGCATGGCGGGCGGCAATGGCGACGTTGTTCAGGAAGCAGAAGCCCATTGCCCGGTCTTTTTCCGCATGGTGTCCCGGGGGGCGGGACGCGGAAAAGGCGTTGCCAACCTTCTTCTCCATCACTTCTTCCACGGCCAGGCACGCACCGCCTGCACCGCGCAGAATGGCCTCCCAGCTTCCGGGAGACATGGTCGTATCGGAATCCAGCCGGTTCAGACCTTCTGCAGGGGATTGATTGTGCAGATAGTCGAGGTAGGCCATCGGATGGGCACGGATGATGTCCTCGCGCCGTGCAATCGGGGCGAGCTCGCGCTCCAGCGATTGAAACTGCTCGTGTTCCAGGATCCTGTCGATGGCGCGCAGGCGGTCCGGCCGTTCCGGATGGCCAACCGGCGTCAGATGATCAAGGTAGGTTGTGTGATGCAGGAGCAGCGTGGACAACGTCAGGATCCGCTTTGGATGGAATGGTTTGCGGCCATCAGACCGGGGCGGTCCGCTGCTGTCAATCTTGTAATTGGGCTATGTCCTGCAGCGGGAAAGATTGCAGGCTGTTGCTGCTTGTGATTGTGCAATCTATCGGCCAAGTTCCAACAATGAACCAGATACGAAAAGATTTCCTGGCGGATGAAGTCAGGGCGGTTGATCTCAGTGGATGGGCGGACATTCTGCCTGCCCGTTACACTGTGTTGAATGCCAGTTTGTTCGGTGATGTTTTTTTGCGTGACGACTATCTCGGTGCTGTTCATATGCTCGAGGTTTCGGCTGCATCAATTTCTCATATCGCGAAGTCCGAAGGAGAATTTCGGGAGAAATGCATCCTCGATGAGGATGGATGGCTGCTTCGTCCATTGGCCGATAAGTGTTGGGATGCGGGCCTTCGACCTAACCCCACCCAATGTTATGGGTTCAGACTGCTTCCGATTTTTGGTGGGGAGTATAGCTGTGAAAATATAATTCTTATTTCGTGGCGCGAGTGGTTTGACTTCACCGCGGACATCTTCAAGCAGACTCAGGGAATGAAAGATGGAGCCAGAGTTCTGATTGAGGTCAACGAACGTTGAATGCTGGGTTTGACGTTCCTGTTTGCCAATGTGTCACTGCAGTCAAAGGAAAGGAGCCGGTCCCGATGGCTCCGGCTCCCTGCAAGGTGCGGGCATCTAGGCCCGTGGGGAGGTCCGCTGCAAAACTATGATTTTCAGATTAGAAGAATGACCACGTGGGCGCGAGCAGAAACGTAACCGGCAAAAGGAAATCTGTGTAAATTTCAGAGCCACAGTTGGGGAAGCGTTAAGCCAGATCTGAAAATTACTTGAATCTGCCTATGCGTAAGTCTGAGTTTTTTGTGCTGCCATTCTGGAAAATAAAACTATTTCAATGGCCGACCGTTCTCGGGGCGGCCGCACGGCGCAAACGGTCGTTGATGGCCTCGCCAAGTCCCGTTTCCGGGATGCTCTGGACACAGATCGTGGTTGCCCCAAACGAATCGAGGTGCCGCATCGCTGCAAAGAGATGCGCAGCAGCTTCCGTCAGGTCCGAAGTTTCGCTCAGATTGAAGGTGGCCGCGGCGTCTTCTGCTCCCTTGAGCGGTGAAGGGCCGAACGCGAGATAGGCCTCGCCAGCGCGGACATCCTGCGCATTGAGGCGGACCGCGGCGGCTGGAGCATAGTGAGAGGTCAGCATGCCGGGGGCCTGAGGGGCATCCTGGCGGGTGGCCTGACCCGTCGGGGCCGCCAGAGGGCGGCCAAGAACGGCTTCCAGGGCCTCGCGCGGAACGCCGCCCGGACGAAGGAGCCGGGGCGTTTCGTCCGTCAGGGCGACGATGGTGGATTCAATTCCGATCTGGCAGGGGCCGGCGTCGACGATGAAGCTCAGAGCGGAACCAAGATCAGCTTCCACCGCATCAGCGGTTGTCGTGGAGACGCGGCCGGACACATTGGCACTGGGCGCTGCGAGCGGACGTCCGGTCCGTTCGGCAAGGAAGCGCATCACCGGGCCTGAGGGAACGCGCAGGGCGACGCTTTGCAGTCCGGCGGTTGCAAGGTCGCTGATGGGCGAGTCCGGGTGCTTGGGAACCACAAGTGTCAGCGGGCCCGGCCAGAAGGCTTCTGCCAGTTTCATGGCATCTTCGTTGAAGGAGCCATGCTTCAGGGCCGCATCGACCGATTCCACGTGGGAGATCAAAGGATTGAACTGAGGGCGTCCCTTTGCGGAAAAAATCCGGGCGCAGGCTTGTCCATTCGTCGCATCCGCTGCGAGCCCATAGACCGTCTCGGTCGGGATGGCAGCAAGCTGGCCGTCGGTGAGAGCCTCGCACACATCCGCAGCTTCCGGCGCTTCCCGCCAGTTTTCCTGTGAGAGGTCGATGATCCATCGCCGCATCGGGCCAGGCTCCATCCGAAATAAAGTGTTGAGCAACGTGCATTTGCCCCCTCACTTGCCGTGGGGACAGTGCTTGACGTTTACGTCAACCGGGTTAGTGTCCGGTCAACAACATCGTCTGATGGGGCCTTTTGCTGCGTGCGGCAGGGACAGTCAAGGCGGAAGCAACGGTATTAGGGAGATCATGCATGTACCGCGCGCCAATTGAAGAGATCGCATTCACGCTCAAGCAAGTCTGCGGGCTGGGTGATATTCAGGCCAGCGAACGCCATGCGGATCTCGGAGACGATCTGGTCGAGGCTATCCTCAACGAGGCCGGCCGGTTTGCTGCCGAGGAAATTGCGCCGATGAACGTTGTCGGCGACCGCAAGGGCACGATCTTCGCCGATGGCAAGGTCAAGGCGGCTCCGGGATGGCGCGATCTCTATCACAACTGGATTGAAGGCGGCTGGAACGGACTGACTGCAACGCCGGATTATGGCGGGCAGGGGCTGCCGATGATGCTCTCCGCTGCGGCACTGGAAATGTGGAACTCCGGCTCCATGGCCTTTGCCCTCGGTCCGACCCTGACCATCGGTGCTGTCGAGGCTTTGGAAAAGCATGCCTCGGATGCTCTCAAGGAGACCTATCTCGCCAAGCTGATTTCCGGCGAGTGGATGGGCACCATGAACCTGACCGAGCCGCAGGCCGGATCCGATCTCAATGCCCTAACCGCCAAGGCAGAGCGGGCAGAAGACGGCAGCTACCGCATCTCTGGCCAGAAGATCTTCATCACCTATGGCGAACACGACCTGACGGACAACATCATCCATCTGGTTCTCGCCCGCCTGCCGGATGCGCCGGCCGGGACCCGTGGCATCTCGCTGTTCCTGGTGCCGAAATTCCTCGTCAACGCGGATGGCTCCCTGGGTGCCCATAACGACGTGCGCTGCGCAGGCGTGGAACACAAACTGGGCATTCACGCGTCACCCACCTGCACCATGGTGTTCGGCGACGAGGGCGGAGCGACTGGCTATCTGATCGGCGAAGAAAACCGCGGTCTTGCCTGCATGTTCACGATGATGAACAACGCCCGCCTCGCGGTTGGCATTCAGGGGCTTGGCATTGCCGAGCGGGCCTATCAGGAAGCGCTCAGCTATGCGCTGGAGCGCAAGCAGGGCCGTGCGCCTGGCGACAGCGGTCCTGCAATGAGCCCCATTGCCCGTCACCCGGATATCAAGCGCAATCTGCTGGCCATGAAGACCCGTGCCCAGGCGGCCCGTGTGCTGTGTTTTGCCTGCGCCCATGCCATCGACATGTCGCATATCGCCGAGACCGAAGAAGACCGGAAATTCTGGTCGGAGCGGGCCGGTCTGCTGACCCCGCTCGCCAAGGCGCTGCCGACCGACTTTGGCGTCGAGGCTGCGTCCATTGGCGTCCAGATCCACGGCGGCATGGGCTTCATCGAGGAAACCGGTGCGGCGCAGTATCTGCGCGATGCCCGGATCGCGCCGATCTATGAAGGTACCAACGGCATCCAGGCCATCGATCTTGTGACCCGCAAGCTGCCGCTTTCCGGCGGTGAGCATATCAAGGCCTTCCTGGGAGAACTGGCGGGGATCATCGAGGGCGTTGCCGCGTCCAACCTGCCGGAGCTTGGCGACATGGCAATCCATCTCACCGAGGCGCTTCGTGATCTGGAAGAGGCAACCGCCTGGATCATGACGGCACAGGCGGAAGGCCGCATGGCCGACGCGCTGGCGGGCGCAACGCCCTATCTGCGCCTTGCTGGGCTCACCTTCGCGGGTGTGCTTCTGGCCAAGGGGGCAGCGGCCTCGGACGATGGCCACAAGGCGGCGCGGGATCAGCGGATCCTGCTGGCCCGGACCTACACCTTCACCCTGCTCAAGGAAGTCGCGGGTCTGAAGGCGGATGTCACCGGGTCTTCCGAAGTCATTCTGGCCTTCGATCCGGAAGCACTTGCGTCCTAACGGTTTGGCTCAAGGGAGGAGCACATGATCCAGCATGAGATGAACGACGGTGTCAGCACACTGAGGCTGGACCGCGCAGACAAGAAGAACGCGCTGACCGGCGACATGTACAATGCCATGTCTGCCGTTCTTGAAGCCGGAAATGACGACAAGGACTTGCGTTGTCATGTGATCTGCGGCCAGCCGGGTGCTTTCACTGCAGGCAACGATATTGCGGATTTTCTGAAATATGCCTCACAGAGCAGTCTTGATAAAACACCGGTGCTCCAGTTCCTCAAGGCATTGGGGGAGAACCGCAAGCCCCTGGTGGCAGCGGTAGACGGTCTGGCGATCGGCCTCGGCACCACGTTGCTGTTTCACTGCGACATGGTGTTTGCAACACCTGGCTCCCTGTTCAAGACGCCCTTCGTGGATCTGGGACTGGTGCCCGAGGCGGGGTCTTCCCTTCTCGGGCCGGTCGTGATGGGTCATGCACGGGCTTTCGAACTCCTGTGCCTTGGCGAAAGCTTCGATGCTGCCCGGGCGCAGGAGGCGGGCATCGTCAATCACGTCGCGGAGAATGCGGAAGAACTGGCCATGGACTGCGCCCGCAAGATCGCATCCAAGCCACCGGAAGCCATGGCCCTGTCCCGTGCTCTCTTGCGCGGGGACAGGACCTTGATCGATCAGCGGATCGATGAGGAAGCCCGCATTTTCGGAAGCCGCCTGAGCGCTCCGGAAACCATTGGGGCCTTTCAGGCTTTCATGACCAAGAAGACAACTGCGTCCAAGGCGTAAGCGGGACATTCTGGGAGGAATTTGATGACCGAAACCACGAAGAGTCTGTCCGGCAAGACGCTGTTCATCACCGGGGCCTCGCGCGGCATCGGCAAGGCCATTGCCCTGCGCGCCGCCCGCGATGGCGCGAACATCGCGATTGCGGCCAAGACAGCCGAGCCGCATCCCAAGCTGGAAGGCACGATCTACACCGCCGCCGAGGAAATCGAGGCCGCCGGTGGCAAGGCCCTGCCGCTTGTCCTCGACGTGCGCGATGACGAAGCGGTTCAGGCGGCCATCGCAAAGACGGCTGAAACCTTCGGCGGGCTGGATATTCTGGTGAACAACGCCAGCGCCATTCAGCTGACCCCGCTCGCCCAGACGGACATGAAACGCTTTGATCTGATGCACCAGATCAACACGCGCGGCACTCTGGCCTGTTCAAAGCATGCCATCGCGTATCTGGAGAAGTCCGCCAACCCGCATATCCTGATGCTGTCGCCGCCGCTGGACATGTCGGAAAAGTGGTTTGCTGGCCATACGCCCTATTCCATCGCCAAATACGGCATGAGCCTCGTGGTGCTGGGGCTCGCAGGCGAGTTGCGCAAGAAGGGGATTGCCGTCAATGCGCTCTGGCCGCGCACGACAATTGCCACTGCTGCGGTGCAGAACCTTCTGGGCGGCGACCAGATGGTTTCCCAGAGCCGGACGCCGGACATTCTCGCCGATGCCGCCCACGAGATCTTCACCACGCCGTCGCGCGAGTTGACCGGCCAGTTCCTGATCGATGACACGTTCCTGTCCGGGCGCGGCGTGACCGACTTCGACCACTACCGCGTCGACCCGAGCAAGTCGCTGGCCCCGGACTTCTTCGTCCCCGCCGACAGCATCCCACCCGCCAATATGGGGCCGGTGAAGGGGTGAGTGGAGAAGAAGGCGCGTCCGTGCTGTTATTCAGGCAGGGTAAAAATGTCTGAACTGGGCATTTTGAGCTTATCGGAACAGCTTTCGGTAACCGAAAGGCAGCTTGAGAACTTGCTGGGCCTGCTCGACAAGTGCTTGTCTGAAGATCTGGTGCAGGAGGTCCGCCAATTCGTTGATGTTGGCGAATATGGCTTGGCCCTGGAGACGGTAATCGGGATATTCCTCGAGGAGAATATCCCGATTCCTGAGGTGGTTAGGTCCGAAATTAAGGAATGCTCTGAAAGAATGGGCCTTGAAGTTTCCAGCTTCCTGCGAGGTGGCAAAGCATCGTGATGGCTTTCTGCAGAAGTGATGATTGAATTTTTGAGAGAAATAGTATTGGAAGATTTTTCCGGGTATTTCCCTGCTTTTGATCTTCATGAAGATGAATTGGTCCAACTTGGTCTTTCGTCCTGCTATGTTTCCATATTCGATCGCTGGCTAAGTGAGCAGGAAGCTGCGGACAGTCCGCTAATGAGCTATTCGATTGCGCTGGATGCTGGATGCCTCGAGGAATACATGCGCGGCGAGCGAAAGTTCTTGAGGTTTTACTCATCCCTGTCTGGTGATGGGGTCATCTGTAATCGTCCAGGGCCATTGCGGAGGCTTGAGGCGAATTCAGGCCTTCTTGAAGACGTTCTTGTGAACAGTTTGAGAGAGATTAGGCTGATGGACGTGTACTTTATTGGTGCAGGTCTTCGGGTGTTGGGCGGGTATGATCGCACAGATCTCGTGATCGCTGAGTGTCGCGAAAAGCTGGTTTCCTTCCAGCGAAGGGCGAATGAGTTTGGACTCTTCCATTTGAGCTAGATTTAGACAATCAGGCTTAGCGCAATCGAACTGAGCTCAAATTTTGAATCGTATAGAAAACCCAATTTAGTGAACTGGGTTGTTGGGGGTATGGTGCCTGTTTCGGAGCCGTTTTCTAATATAATATCGAACCAGTTAAAGGGACTTGGCTTTAAAAAGAAAAATAGAAATTGGTACTTTGAAAATGATGAAGTCATCTTGGTGGCAAATTTGCAAAAGTCTTCCTATGGAAGTCAGTATTATCTCAATGGCGGCGTCTATCTGCGTGAATTGGGAAATGAAATATTTCCCAAAGAATATAGGTGTCACATTCGCTTTCGGTTGACCTCTCTACTGTCAGGGGAGGAGGTTGAAAGAGCGGATATAGTATTTAATCTGGAGGATCGTGGTGTCTCCCAACAGCAGCGCGAGGAAGCTGTTGTAGATTTCATGAAATCTGTTTTTGTTCCTGAGTTGCAAAGATACTCGACCAAAGACCAGATCATTTCTAGTTTAAGAAAGGGATCTACGAAGAGATATTTTGTTCATCGTGATGTTGTTGGTTTTTTGGGGTAATATTTTTAAATGTTGTAGTTATGGGGCGTCATTTTTGTCTCGGTTCACTATGCGCGGGGGCGAAAAATAAAACGGCGCGAAGGTCTTTCGCGCCGTTTTGTCTTTCAGGAATGTTGCATCAGAGCCGAACTGTTCAGTCGAATTCCGGACCGCGCGCCCGGTAGGGGGTGACGTCCCGCCAGGCTTTCATCAGGGTTTCCAGTTCGCTGTCCGCATTGGGCGGCAGCTGGATCTGCAGGCGGACCAGAAGGTCGCCATGGCCGCCGGTCTTGGTCGGCAGGCCCTTTCCCTTCAGGCGCATGGTCTTGTCGCCGGAGGTGTTGGCTGGAATGGTCAGGTTGACCGCGCCGGTCAGGGTCGGCGTGCGGACCTTGGCCCCCAGAACGGCCTCGTAAAGCGTCAGCGGCAAATCGAGGACGAGGTCGCTGCCGCGCACTTCGAAGAGCTTGTGCGTCCGGAAGCGGATCTCGACCATGGCATCGCCTGCAGGGCCGCCCATCTCGCCCGGATGGCCCTGACCGCGCAGGCGGATCTTCTCGCCTTCCACGGTTCCGGCCGGAATGGTCACATTGACGGTCTTGCCGCTCGGCAGCGTCACCTGGGCCTTGCCGGAGTTGACCAGATCTTCCAGCGACACATAGGCCGTCAGCTCGGCATTGCTGCCCTTGGCGGCCTGCGGCTTGCGGCCGGCAGAAGCGCCTGCGCCGGACTGCGCACCAGCGCTTGCCCGGGCCCTGCGTCCACCGCCAAAGCCGCCCAGAATGTCGTTCAGGATATCGTCGAAGCCGCCGCCGCCGCCGGAGGCTCCGCCACCAAAGCCGCCTCCTTGGCCGCGAAAGCCGCGCGCGCCGCCCGAAGAGCCGAAGTCCTCGTAGTCGCGGAAGCCGTCGAAGCCGTGGGACTGGAACTTGGGCTTGCCGTCCGCGCCGATTTCGCCACGGTCGAACTTGCCGCGCTTGTCCTTGTCGCCGACGATTTCGTAGGCCTGGTTCACCTCGGAAAAGCGCGACTGCGCTGCCGGATCATTCTGATTCTGATCCGGATGGTATTTCTTGGCCAGCTTGCGGAAGGCCTTCTTGATGTCCGCTTCGCTCGCGTTCTTTGCGACGCCGAGGACGCTGTAGGGATCACGCATTGGGTTCACCTGTTGTGGGCAGGATTTGACACGGCGGCTGATCCGCTTCCTTGGGGAAGGATCGCCCGGCTCGCATCACGCCCAAAATGTCTTCCTGCACAATATCGTGATTGATAGGAAAAAATACCAGATCCATCGATCTGCATTCCGTCGTGTTTTACCGGGAAACCACCGCTATTCAAGCGGCAGGTCACGCGCCAGAGACGGTGAGGGCGGTAATCGCCATGACCTGGCGGATATCGCGGCAGGCCGTGCCCTTGTAGAGACGGATGCCGGCAATGGTGTTTGCCGTGGTCTCGAAGTCGAGGCAGCCGGTGTCGTCCAGCTTGCTCTTGTCCAGCTTGGCGATGCTGCCCGAATTGCCGCTGTCCGGATTGGTCCAGGAAACGGCGGTGCGCATGGTGCCTTCATCGGCCAGCGCGCTGGCTTCCATGCCGGTACCACTGACCAGCTGGTCGATGGACATGGCGATGATTTCACGGTCCGTTTCGCCGATGTCGGCGAAGGCGACGTCCGAGCTTGAGGGAATCGATCCTGTCAGCACCAGAGGCGTTTCGACGTCATTGCTGCCGAGCGGCATGGAAACCTGCCCGCAGCCAGCCAGCACGCAAGCCAGTGCAACCGGCGCAAACCGGACCTTCTGGAACTTGGTCTTGACGGCGTCATAGGAAACGCGGTGAAACAAGCAGACGACCTCTCTGGCCTTGCGGCCCGTTTTGTGGCTCACAGAACGCATCAGCGACACTTATCGACAGGTGCTCCATGACCGACCCTAAGCCTTCGTCAAAACCCTTAACAAAAGATGACTTTACTGAAGTTACGAAACCATTCGCGCTTTTCGGTGAATGGCTTGTGGATGCAACGGCCAGCGAGATCAACGATCCCAACGCTCTTGCGCTTGCAACGGTCGATCCCGACGGCCTGCCGAATGTGCGCATGGTTCTCCTGAAGGGCTTCGATGAGCGCGGGTTCGTTTTTTATACGAATTTTGAAAGCGCCAAGGGCCAGGAACTGCTCTCCGCAGGCAAGGCGGCCATGTGTTTCCACTGGAAATCCCTGCGCCGGCAGGTCCGGATCCGTGGAACGGTGGTCAAGGTCAGCGATGACGAGGCGGACGAGTATTACCAGTCCCGCCCGCGCGGCAGCCGGATTGGCGCCTGGGCATCCAAACAGTCGCGCCCTCTGGAAAACCGCTTCGCGCTGGAAAAGGAAGTCGCCCGCTACACGGCCAAGTTTGCCGTGGGCGAAATTCCGCGCCCGGAGCATTGGTCCGGCTTCCGGTTGGTCCCGACCCAGATGGAGTTCTGGCACGACCGTCCGTTCCGCCTGCATGACCGGGTTGTGTTCCGCCGCAACGCGGATGGCGAGGACTGGACCCGTGACCGGCTCTATCCGTAAGGGCGGGCCAGACCAGGGTTCGGACCTGCAAGTGCGGTGCGAACCCTAAAGCAGCTTTTTCATTTTCAGATAGATGTAGGTGACCGCCACCGACCCGAGCATCAGGCCGATTGAGAACATGAAGCCGTATTGCCAGCTCAGTTCGGGCATGTTCGAGAAGTTCATGCCATAGATCGAGGCGATCAGGGTCGGCGGCAGGAACACCACGCCCAGAACCGAGAAGATCTTGATGATCTGGTTCTGCTCCAGATTGACCAGGCCGATGGTGGCGTCGAGCAGGAATGACAGCTTGTTGTCCAGCGCGTCCCCATGCTCCTTGATGGAGTGAAGGTCGCGGGAATACATGTCAAAGGTCTTGGACTGCTGGTCGCTCAAGGAGACCTTGGCGGCGTGGCTGTCGAGATAGATCAGCATGCGCGACAGGCTGGCGCAGACGTCATGCATGCGTGCCACCTGTAGCCCGATCCGTCCCTGGGTCCGGATCGCTTCGTGGTAGACGTCCTTCTTGCGGGCTGAGATGCCTTCTTCGAAGACCGTTTTGGACATGCGGTCGAAATTCGTGGAAATTTCTTCCATCACATCGGCGCAGCGGTCGATGACAATCTCCATCAGGGCACTCAGAACCGCCGGGCCGGTGTTGGCAATCGTGCGGTCGACCTGAACCTTCTTGGAGCACAGGGCGATGGATTGCAGCTCGCCGTGGCGCACGGTGACAAGCCGCTTGGAAGACAGCACCAGGCTGACAGAGGAAAGTTCCGGGTCCGGGATCCGGGCAGCCATGGGCATCATGACCATCATCACCAATGCGCCGGGCTCATCATAAAGGCGGGCGGACACTTCGATCGAGCCGAGTTCCTTCTTGGCGGGAATTTCCGCACCCATCAGGTTTTCGGCGAGCTTGTGCTCTTCTGGTGTCGGCCGGAACAGATCAATCCACACGGAGGTGGAGGGTGGCGCCTGTCCTGCGGGGACCTCGATACGCTCAAGGCCGCTGGATGAAGGGCAATAGGCAATGATCATTCCGAAGGGCTCCGCTCCCCGATGAGTCTCGCCCGAACATGCCCTGCCGTTCACGGCTCGCGCAAGTCGCGATCGTGTTCGCAAGACCTTCATCGGCCTGACTGAGAAGCAGATATCGGTCAGCCCGCATGCAATGCCTGCGGGCGGGGGCCTTACTTGGCGCCCTTGACCGCGATTTTCTGACCCTTGCAGAGGGTGGCCGCATTAAGGGCCGCAATGCCTACAGGCTTGTAGAGGTTGACCAGAGTGGAGCTGGCGGATTGAGGCTTTGCGCTGGTGGCTGCTTTGTCAGACATTTTCGTCGTCCATGGTGTCAGAAACGCCGCTGCCCTTGATTTCGGATTGTGTCAACTCTGTGACCGGCGCTCATCTATTTACGCTAGGGCATCGTTAAAACTGTGATTAAACCTTAATCATCATGCCTCTCATGTGGGCATCCACCAAGTCACGTTCCATGTCGAATTGTTTCGTCGGCGCAGGAACGGCTCCTGCACATGGACTTCCGGTGTTCTTGAGGTTGGTATAAGACAGGTCCGGAACCTTTGCATGGGCGGATGGATGAAGCGCTATTCCATATACGAAGCACGGATCGCGGGGTCGGGCCGCCTGATTGGTTCTGTCGCCCTTCCCATGATCGTGATTGCGGTTCTCGCTCATCGCGCCAAGTATCTCGGCCTGTTCGAAATGCTGGCTGCCATTGGTTTTGCCGCATGCCTGGCGCTTCTGGCCATCGTGATGTGCATTGCTGGTCTCGTGGTGATCTGGCGGCAGGGTGGTGTCGGTCTCGGCAACGCTCTGGCAGGGCTTCTTTATGGGGCGATTGCACTTCTGCCGGCGTCTGCGCTGGTGCTGGCTCCCCGCTTCCTGGACCAGTCTCCCGATGTGTCCACGAGCGTCATTGATCCGCCGGCGATCGAGCGTCAGGAGGCGGCGCTTTGGCCCCCCATGCTTGTCGCCCATCTCGGGCTGAATGAGGACCAGCGGGACCAGTTTCCCGATATCGTGTCCCGGCGCTACCGGTTGATCCCGATGGATCTGCATGCGGCTGTGCGGGAAGTCGTGGCCCGCAACGGATGGACGCTGACCGATGAGACGCCGCCTGATCTGCCCGATGCGCCCACGCGTCTGCAGATCGAAGTCCGCACGTCTTTCCTCGGGCTGGTGGAAGACGTTGCATTCCGCATCCGCCCGGACCGGGTCGGGGCACTTCTGGATATTCGTGCTGCGTCCCGGGTGGCCTTGCCGGATCTGACGGGCAATGCAGACCGGATCCGGGAGCTGTTCCGGCAGATCGACGAAGTGCTGCTGGAGACTTATGGGGAAATTTCCAGTGAGCCGGTACTTGAAGCCGAGACGGGTGAAACGGGCGAAGAGGCCGGTGCAGGAGAGGGGCAGCAAGACCTTTTGACCCCGCAGGGCGACGGCCGCGGCGGCATCCGCATTCCGGGGTTCAAGCCCTATATCCCGGGCGCAGAAGGGGAAGCGGCTCCTGCCGATGGTCCGCTGGACGATGGCGCGGCTGCAACTCAGCGGCGCTAGCCTTTAGGCGAGACTGTAAAGCGCCGTGAGAGTGAGGCCCGGTTCGGCTCGCACCAGGCCCCGTTCAGCCAGATCTTCCAGATGGGCAAAGGCGGACAATCCGGCCGCGCCGCGCAAGGCCGGGTCGAGACCCTTGTAGACCCGCAGCACCAGTTCGGCGATCGAGATCGGGCTTTGCTCCAGATTGCTCAGGATCGCTTCCTCCCGACGCAGCCTGTGTTCCTTCAGGTCCTGAACATAGGCATGGGCTTCCTGCACCAGTCCGCCGTGGCCGGGCAGATAGATTGTCTCGGGCCGCGCCAGCAGCACGTCAAGCGAGGCCATGTAGGCGAGCATGTTGCCATCCGGCGGGGCGACGATTGAGGTTGCCCAGACCATCACATGGTCTGCGGAAAACAGAAAGTCCGTCCCGGCCAGTGCGAAACACAGGTGGTTCTGGGTGTGGCCTGGCGTATGCAGCGCCTCGAAGCGCTGGCCGGACAGGGTGATGCTCTCGCCATGCTGCAGGATCGTGTCCGGCTGGTGGTCCTTGTCCGCGCTGGCGTCGAGCGCATTGGTTTCGCCATCCACCAGTGGCCGGGCGGCTGTGTGAGGTGCGCAGCCGATGATTGGAGCGCCCGTGCGCGCCGCCAGGGTTCTGGCTGCGGGAGAGTGGTCCATATGGGTATGGCTGACCAGGATCGCTTCGATCCGTTCTCCCTGTGTGGCCTTCATCAGCGCATCGAGATGTGCAGGGTTCTCGGGCCCCGGATCGATAACCGTCACATTGCCCTGTCCGACGAGATAGGTGTTGGTGCCGTGGAAAGTGAACGGTCCCGGATTTGGAACAGTCATACGGCGCAGGCCGGGGGCGATTTCAACGGCGGTGCCATAGGCGGGGTCGAACTGTCGGTCGTGCTTCATCGGGGCTCGGTTGTCGGCGGGCTATGGAGAATTCTGTCAGGGTGCATCTCACAGGCAATGCGTGCAGGAGGTCAAGCACTGATCGGGCAGGGGCTTGATCCCGATGCATTTGCCAAGGGTATGCTCTCCCTTTGAGCCAAGGCAAACGGCCATGATTTGAGGTTTGAGGATATTGCCATCTGCCTGTTGATTTAGCATGCGATCACTGGTCTGATTGTAATCAACGGATAGTTGAGATCATGCCTGCTGAAGAGAATTGCCACTTCGAGATTTTCCTGAATTTGCCCCGCGATAAGGCCTTCGCGCTGCTCGCGGACCATCTTTCCGCCTGGTGGCTGGCAGTCGCGCCTGGCGGCGGCGTACGGGACAAGGTGCAGGACGCCGGGCTAGAACCCCATGCCGGTGGCGTTTGCTACGAAATCACGGCAAACCACGGCCATCTGGTCTGGGGAACGGTGTTGTCGATCGAGCGGCCGCTCTACATCCGTCTGGCCTGGCAGGTGACGTCCGACGGCAAACCCATCCGTGATTCCGCCGCGGCCAGCCGTGTCATGATTTCCTTGAGAGAAGCAGCGGGCGGCACCCGCCTGGAACTGGTCCATACTGATTTCATCCGTCATGGCGAGGATGCGCAGGCAAGTCTGGAAGCGGCTCGGGGCGAGGGCGGCTGGCCGGCGCGTCTGGCAAGTCTTCAGGCAGCCGCAGCGACGACCCGCTTCTGATCGGGGGCGCGAGGAGACTTGATGGACACGCCAAGACGCTGCCGTCTTGTTTGCCGGAAAAATAATTTTGAGGCTGTCGTCTGATTGACACGCATTGCATGTTACCCACGGGCTTCTCTTCTTTTGATGCTTCAATAACCTCGCCAGCTTCCGGCGCCGAAGAAACGTGACAAGCATGCCGACACCTCCAGAGCTTCAGGACGCCCAGGTAACCCTGCCGGGACCATGGACCCGTATTGTCGACAGCCGCTGGCCGCTTCTTGTGGCAGCCGCGATGGCAGCGATGGCCGTGCTGATCTATCGCGTGCCGTGGAGCACGGCGGTCATCTGCTTCCTGGTGCTGGCCATCGTGATTGCCCTGGCACCGGTGCGGGTGCGTTCACGCCGTTTGCAGGCCGTCAAGCAACGCGAAATGCGCCGCATGTGGCCCGGCACCGGCATGAAGGTGACTGTCGATGCCCTGTCATCTCCTTGCTTCGTGGCGGATGGAAAAGGCGTTACCCGCTATGTGAACAAGGCCGCTCTCGATTTTTACGGTGAAGTGCGGCCCGGCGATCCCTTGTCCTTTGCCCTGCGCGCGCCATCCCTTCTGGAGGCTTTCGACCGGGTGGCCGTGTCCGGAAAGTCCGAGCGGATCTCCTGGGGAGAGAAGGTTCCCGCCGAAGCCTGGTTCGAAGCCCATATCGCGCCGGTTTACATGCCTGGCAGCACAGGTTCCTCGGATGAGGGCGGTCAGCCGGATTTCATTCTGGTTGTCGTCTATGACCAGAGCGAGCAGCGCCGCCTGGAGCGGATGCGCTCGGATTTCATCGCCAACGCCAGCCATGAACTGCGGACGCCGCTTGCGTCCCTGTCCGGCTTCATCGAGACATTGCAGGGGCCAGCCAAGAACGACCCGGATGCACGGGACCGCTTTCTGGCTATCATGCATGAGCAGGCTTCGCGCATGCGCCGGCTGATCGACGACATCCTGTCCCTGTCGCGCATCGAGATGAAGGCCAACGTCAAGCCGTCGAACTCCGTGGATCTTACGGAGGTTGTCCGTCACTCCGCCGATGCGCTGGCACCCCTTGGGCGGGAACTTGAAGTCGAAATCGAGACCGAAACCCCAGCCGACACGGCTATCGTCAAGGGTGACCGGGACGAGCTGATCCAGGTGACGGAAAACCTGCTGGAAAACGCCATGAAATATGGCAGTTCCGGCAAGCGTGTCGTTGTGTCCATCGCTCGCTCATCCGGCAATGGTTCAGGCGGGTGGTGCCTGTCCGTGCGCGACTTTGGCGATGGCATTGCTGCCGAGCATTTGCCGCGTCTGACGGAGCGGTTCTACCGGGTTGATGTCGGCTCCAGCCGGACCATGAAGGGCACGGGCCTTGGGCTTGCCATCGTCAAGCACATCATTGCCCGTCACAGGGCGCGGCTTGAAATCGTCAGCAAGCCGGGCGAGGGCGCTTGCTTCTCGGTTCATTTTCCCGCTGCGTGAGTTCTGCCTGAGAGGATCCTTCAGGATCCTGACAATTACCGCAATGGCAGATTCCCGGAAGGCCAATTAGGGTCTGTGACACATTCAATCCGGCATTTTGAAATACTGCGCCAGATCGACTGAAAATATCAAAATATTTCAATGACTTAAAATGTCATAAAACTGAAACAAAACCTTCATAGAAGTCACATCCAACAGGACTAGGTTCCGCCACATCGCCGGGGCCGAACGGGCCTGAGGTGATCATCTTAAACCTTGACATTCAAAGGGAGTGGTCAAGTGAAGTTTACGACCCTCGTTAGCGTGGCAGCCCTCACCGTTGCCGGTTCCTTCGTCGCTGGCGCCGCCCAGGCGCGCGATCAGATCCAGGTTGCTGGTTCGTCCACCGTTCTGCCTTACGCTTCCATCGTTGCTGAAGCTTTCGGCGAAAACACCGATTTCCCGACCCCGGTCGTTGAGTCCGGCGGCTCCTCCGCTGGTCTGAAGAAGTTCTGTGAAGGCGTTGGTGAGAACACCATCGACATCGCAAACGCTTCCCGCAAGATCAAGGACAGCGAAGTGTCCGCTTGTGCCGAAGCTGGCGTCAAGGAAATCATCGAAGTCCGCATCGGCTACGATGGCATCGTGTTCGCTTCCGACATCAAGGGTAACGGCTTCAAGTTCACCCCGGCTGACTGGTTCAAGGCGCTGGCTGCTGAAGTCGTCGTCGACGGCAAGGTTGTTCCGAACACCGCCAAGACCTGGGCTGACGTGAACCCGGACTTCCCGGCTCAGCCGATCCTGGCCTTCATCCCGGGCACCAAGCATGGCACCCGTGAAGTGTTCGAAGAGAAGGTTCTTGCAGCTGGCTGTGAAGAAACCGGCGCCAAGGAAGCTTTCGTTGCTTCCGGCATCGACGCCAAGGAAGCTGGCAAGAAGTGCATGGCTGTCCGCACCGACGGTCTGGCAGTCGACATCGACGGCGACTACACCGAGACCCTGGCTCGCATCGAAGCGAACAAGGACGGCATCGGCGTCTTCGGTCTTTCCTTCTACGAAAACAACACCGACAAGCTGCAGGTCGCAACCATGTCCGGCGTTGTTCCGTCCACCGCTTCCATCGCTTCTGGCGAGTATCCGGTTTCCCGCCCGCTGTTCTTCTACGTCAAGAAGGCACACATCGGCGTGATCCCGGGCCTGAAGGAATTCGCTGAATTCTTCGTCTCCAACGAACTGGCCGGTCCGGAAGGCCCGCTGGCTCAGTACGGCCTGGTTTCCGATCCGGAACTGGCTGCTACCCAGGCCGCAGTTGCTGCCGAAACGGTCATGGCTCACTAAGCCTCAACTGATCAAATCGAAAGGGCGGCGAAAGCCGCCCTTTCTTCCTGACCTGAGTGCTGGAAACATATTATGCCGCTTTCCCTGCTCTTCGCCTCCTGTCTCCTGATTGCGGCTCTGGCGTTCCTTATGGGACGTGGCAAGGCCTTCAAGTCGGCAGGCGGGGATATCCGGAAACTTCATTCGCTTCCCGGCTACTACGGCTGGAACTCGGCGTTGATGGTTTTGCTGCCCTCCATGGCAGCGCTTGTTATTTGGCTGGCCGTCCAGCCACTTGTGATTAACTCCAGTGTCTCTCAGATGATTTCCACTCAGTCCGTCGAGGCAAGCTCGCTGGATCTGATCATGAGTGACGTGAGGCGTGTTGCCGAAGGCCTGAACAAGGCTGTCGAAGCCGGTGCCATGACCGAGGCTGAAGTCTCGGGTGCAACGGCTGAGAGCATGAATGTCCGCGAGCGTCTCGGCGCTGTCGGCGTTGCGCTTGGCTCCGACGTCAGCAACGAAACCCTTCAGGCGGCCCAGAGCTACCGGGACCTCTCCGCGACGAGCGGTCTCCTGCGCACCATTGCGGTGCTGGCGCTCGCCCTTGGCGGCCTGGTCTTCGGTGTTGTGCGCACGAACAAGGATTTCCGCGCCCGCAACACGGTCGAGCGGGTGATCCTTGGTCTGCTGATCGCAGCAGCCTCCATCGCGATCCTGACCACGGTCGGCATCGTCTTCTCGCTGATCTTCAACACCGTCGAATTCTTCAAGCTTTATCCGGCAGCCGATTTCTTCTTCGGCCTGACCTGGAGCCCGAGCTTTGGTGGCGGTTCTGACCTCGGCATCCTGCCGCTGATCTGGGCGACGCTCTACATCTCCCTGATCGCTCTGGCGGTCTCCGTGCCGGTCGGTCTCTTCGCGGCCATCTATCTCTCCGAATATGCAGCTCCCCTGGTCCGCTCCGTGGCCAAGCCACTGCTTGAGGTGCTGGCTGGCATCCCGACCATCGTCTACGGTCTGTTTGCCCTTCTGACCGTCGGCCCGCTTCTGGTCGACATCTTCGGCTCAAACGGTGTTCTGCACCTGGGCTGGATGCAGGGCGGCACCGCGGTCATGACCGCAGGTCTCGTCATGGGCATCATGCTGATCCCCTTCGTCAGCTCCCTGTCCGATGACATCATCAACGCCGTTCCTCAGGCCATGCGTGATGGATCTCTCGGCCTCGGCGCCACCCATTCCGAGACGGTCAAGCAGGTCATTCTTCCTGCCGCGCTGCCCGGTATCGTTGGCGCTATCCTGCTGGCAGCGTCCCGTGCCATCGGCGAGACCATGATCGTGGTTCTTGGGGCCGGTGCGGCTGCGCGCCTCAGCATGAACCCCTTCGATGCGATGACCACAGTGACGGCCAAGATCGTCAGCCAGCTGACCGGTGATGCTGACTTTGCGTCCCCCGAAGCTCTGGTTGCCTTCGCTCTCGGCATGACCCTCTTCGTGATGACCCTCGGTCTGAACGTCATCGCCCTCTACATCGTTCGCAAGTACCGGGAACAGTACGAATGACCGACGCGATCCTCCCCAACGTGGCCTCTGCTCCGGCCTCTGCCACCAAGAGCCGGTCGCTCCTGGAAGTTGACAGCCACACCCGGCGCCGCAACGCAGCCGAGACCCGCTTCCGCTTCTACGGCATCGGCGCGGTCCTGATCGGCCTGTTCTTCCTCGTCGCGCTGCTCTGGGCAATCCTGAGCAACGGCCTGACTGCCTTCATGCAGACTTCCATCAGCATCGACCTGCACCTGGACAAGGCTGCAATCGAGAGTGCCGAAAAGTCTGTCGTGAAGACGTCGAAGTACAACGAGATGATCGGTGCAGCTCTCGAAGAGAAGCTGACTGCCGCTCACATCGAAACCGGCATGCCGGTCAAGGATCTGATGAAGATCCTGTCCTCCGGTGCTGCTTCCACGGTGCGTGCCTTCGTTCTGGACAACCCGGACAAGTACGGCTCGACGGTTCCCTTCGATCTTTTGGCCTCGTCCCGCGTCGATGGCTACCTGAAGGACCGCGTGACCCGTGAAGCCCTTGCCAACGACAAGAACCTTGATGCGGCCCACCTCGATATCGTCGACGCGATGATCAAGGCCGGTGTCATTGCCAAGACCTTCAACTGGAGCTTCGTCTTCGGGTCGGATGCATCGGACTCCCGTCCCGAACAGGCCGGTATCGGCGTGTCCATGCTGGGTTCGCTCTACATGATGCTGGTGGTTCTGGTCCTGTCCCTGCCGATCGGCGTGGCCGCTTCCATCTACCTGGAAGAATTTGCACCGAAGAACCGCTGGACCGACGTCATCGAAGTGAACATTGCCAACCTGGCGGCCGTTCCCTCCATCGTGTTCGGTATCCTTGGTCTGGCAGCCTTCATCCAGTTCGCTCATCTGCCGCAGTCCGCGCCGATTGTCGGTGGTCTGGTTCTGACCCTGATGACCCTGCCGACGATCATCATCTCCACCCGTGCGGCCCTGAAGGCGGTTCCACCGTCGATCCGCAGCGCGGCTCTGGGGATCGGGGCTTCCAAGATGCAGTCGGTGTTCCACCATGTGCTGCCGCTGGCCATGCCGGGCATTCTGACCGGCACGATCATCGGTCTGGCTCAGGCCCTTGGCGAAACGGCTCCGCTGCTTCTCATCGGCATGGTCGGCTTCATCGCCTCCAACTATCCGGCCGGTGTTGCCGATGGCTTCTTCTCTCCGAACTCCGCCATGCCGGCGCAGATCTACGAGTGGGCCAAGCGCGCTGACCCGGCGTTTTACGAAAGAGCCTGGGGCGGGATCATCATTCTGCTCGTGGTGCTCATGAGCATGAACATTCTTGCCATCCTCCTGCGCCGCAAGTTCGAGCGCCGCTGGTAACAGAACGGGAGCGAGCAATGACCCAGATGCCCGGAACGATCAAGGCAGCAAAAATGACCGATACGAAAATCTCCGCCCGCAATGTGCAGGTCTATTACGGCGATACCCACGCGATCAAGGATGTGAACATCGAGATCGGCTCGCGTGCCGTTACCGCCTTCATCGGCCCGTCCGGATGTGGCAAGTCCACGTTCCTGCGCTGCCTGAACCGGATGAACGACACGATTGATATCTGCCGCGTTGAAGGCAACATCGATCTGGACGGTGAGGACATCTACGACAGCCGCGTTGACCCGGTGCAGTTGCGCGCCAAGGTTGGCATGGTGTTCCAGAAGCCGAACCCGTTCCCGAAGTCGATCTACGACAACATCGCCTATGGCCCGCGCATTCACGGCCTGGTCCGCAAGAAGGCAGAGCTGGACGAGATCGTTGCCTCCAGCCTGCAGAAGGCCGGCCTGTGGAACGAAGTGAAGGACCGTCTTGATGGTCCCGGCACCGGCCTTTCCGGTGGTCAGCAGCAGCGCCTTTGCATTGCCCGCGCAATTGCCGTCAGCCCGGAAGTCATCCTGATGGATGAGCCGTGCTCGGCACTGGATCCGATCGCAACCGCCAAGGTCGAAGAGCTGATCGATGAGTTGCGCGAGAACTTCACCATCGTGATCGTCACGCACTCCATGCAGCAGGCCGCCCGCGTGTCTCAGCGCACCGCGTTCTTCCACATGGGTAACCTCGTGGAAATTGGCGATACCCAGGATATCTTCACCAACCCGGTCGACAAGCGCACCCAGGACTATATCACTGGACGCTTTGGTTGATTTGCCCGCCGTGGCTGGAAAAGGATGACATGAGATGACCGAACATACGGTAACTGCATATGACCAGGAGCTGACCGCCGTCGCCGGCCGCATCGCGGAAATGGGCGGACTGGCCGAGACCCTGATCACGGATTCCGTCACTGCCCTGATGACCCAGGATCTGGAGCTTGCACATCGCAGCATCGCTCAGGACGCCCGCCTGGATGAGCTGCTGCTCGACATCGAAATGCGCAACGTCAACATCATCGCCCGCCGCCAGCCCATGGGGCAGGACCTGCGGGAGATCATGGCGACCGGCCGTATCGCGAACGATCTGGAGCGCGTTGGCGATCTGGCCAAGAACGTTGCCAAACGCGTCATCGCAATGGACAGCGGCGTGAAGTCCAAGACCCTGGCCATCGGCCTGGAGCACATGGTCGAACTGACCCAGGCCCAGCTCAAGGCCGTTCTGGATGCCTACACCCGCCGCAATGCGGAAGAGGCCCGTCTGGTACGCGAGCGCGACAGCGAAGTGGATGCAATCTACACCTCCCTGTTCCGTGAACTTCTGACCTACATGATGGAAGATCCACGCCACATCACCCAGTGCGCCCATCTTCTGTTCTGTGCCAAGAATATCGAGCGTATCGGCGACCACGCGACCAACATCGCGGAAAACGTCTATTACATGGTCACCGGCGATCGCCTGACGGACGAACGTCCGAAGGTTGACGAGACCGGTGCGGAAGGCGGGCTGGATCGCTGATCCAGCCAAGCTGCTTAATTAAGAAAATTCGGAGCTGTGCGCCATGCCGAAGGTACTCATCGTTGAAGACGAAGAGCCCATCAGCCTGCTGCTGAAGTACAATCTTGAAGCCGAAGGCTACAAGGCTGAAGTCTGTGACAGAGGGGATGAGGCAGAGGTGCGTTTGCGCGAAAGCCAGCCGGATCTTCTGTTGCTCGACTGGATGCTGCCGGGCCTGTCTGGCATTGAACTGTGCCGCCGTCTGCGGATGCGCGAGGAAACCCAGCGGCTTCCGGTGATCATGCTGACGGCCCGTGGCGAGGAGGCGGAACGGATCCGCGGCCTGTCCACCGGTGCAGACGATTATGTGGTCAAGCCGTTTTCCGTGCCGGAACTGATGGCGCGTGTCCGGGCGATCCTGCGCCGGGCCAGCCCCGAGGTCGTCTCCTCGATGCTGCGCTCAGGGGATATCGAACTGGACCGGGAAACCCATCGCGTCCGCCGGGACACCAAGGAAATCCATCTGGGGCCGACCGAGTTCCGCTTGCTGGAATTCCTGATGACATCCCCGGGCCGGGTCTTCTCCCGCGAACAGCTTCTGGACGGCGTCTGGGGTCATGATGTCTATGTGGACGAGCGGACTGTGGATGTGCATGTCGGCCGTCTGCGCAAGGCGCTGAACCGCGGCAAGGCCAAGGATCCGATCCGTACCGTGCGCGGTGCTGGCTATGCCTTCAATGATCAGTTCTCGACCGTCTGATCACTCTCCATGCAGATCAATCTACTCAAAGGGCGCTCCGGCGCCCTTTTTTGCATTCAGAGGCAGATTTTAATTGGGGGAGGCGGCAGGATTGCGGCTTGGCCTCATGCGCTGTTGGTGGGAACAGGAGCATGAGGCCAATCGCTTTCGACCTGATCCTTCCGACGGTCCGTGGTTCCCTGACCTTGAAGAGGTTGGGGGCCTGAAACGGACCCTCCTTTAGGGAAAAGCCTCAACTCACGCTAAGAGCTTTAGGGCAGGGCAGGTCGTGTCCGAAGACAGGTGCGTTCTCGCAAAGAAATAATATGAAGTAAATACTCATCTTTACTGATGCCGGGCCCTTTTGTCCGGTTTTTCCGCATGGTTTCCTGCATAGAACAGGTGCAGCTAGGCGAAAAAAAAGCCCGCCGGAGGGCGGGCTTTCAAGGTCGGGATGCGGCAGTATCCGTCCTGGCCTCTGACGGATGCTGAAGGGCAGCCCGTTTAACTCAGGCTTAAACTCAGGCGGAGATCGCCTTGCGATCATTGCTGCGGCGGCGGTCGCTGACCGGCTGGTAGGCAACCTTGCAGTGATGGGCGCAGTAAGGCACGCCCACGTCCGAGTTGCGGCCGCAGAAGTAGAAGTCCGGGCTGCTCGGATCGCCGATCGGCCACTTGCAGGTCCGCTCGGTCAAGGTCAGGATCGTGGCACGCTCGGAGATCGGCACCAGTTCCGCAACCGGTTCAATCTGCGGCTTGATCGCGATGACGTTGGCCGGTTCGGCGTCCATCTTCAGCGCGGTTGCGCCCTGTGTCTGGGGCTGCGCGCTTGCCGGCCGGCTGCTGCTGCTTGCTGCCGGCGCCGCTGCTGGGCGAGCCTTGCGCGGCTTTGCTGCAGGAGCGGCGGTCTTCGCGCGTCCAGACAGGCCAAGGCGGTGAACCTTGCCAATTACTGCATTTCGGGTGACGCCGCCAAGTTCACCGGCGATCTGGCTTGCGCTCAGTCCGTCGGTCCAGAGCTTTTTCAAAAGCTCCACGCGTTCGTTCGTCCAACTCATTTTACCGCACCTCGTTGGTCCGTGGCCATGCCACGAGGCATTAACCTAGTATTAAGGCACGCAATGGCGTGCCAGTGATGGCATATCTAGTGCCGAAAAGTGATTTGCACACGAGATGTCGTGTCCGACGGGTTGAAGCCTACAATAGCGGTAAAATCTGAGGCAAGTTCCTGCCCGGATTCATGTGGGGATGAAAAGACTTTTCCCCAGAATAGCCTGATCAGGGCCCGTCCGCGCGGATTGGCGGTTTTGGGCCAATTGCATTGACAGCAAACCGCCCTCCGGGTGTATAAGCGGTCTCGACATGCGCGTGCCGCCTCATCGGGGCGGCATGTTTCGTTTTTAGCGGTTCATCTCGGGCTGTGAAACAGGGCTCATGTCGTCTTCACCAACACTCCCGGGGAGTTGAGAATATGTCGGCGTCTACGCTGTTTGGTACTTACGCAAGATCGGGCCTGGAGTTCGATCGTGGGGAAGGTGTCTGGCTTGTGACTGGTGACGGCCGACGATTCCTCGATTGCGGGTCCGGCATCGCCGTCAACTCCGTGGGTCACAGTCATCCTCATCTCGTTGCTGCTCTGACCGAACAGGCTTCCAAGCTCTGGCATACCTCCAACCTGCACACTCCTGCGGGCGGGGAGAAGCTTGGCCAGCGTCTGACCGAGGCTACCTTCGCGGACAAGGTGTTCTTCACCAACTCCGGCGCGGAAGCCATGGAAGCC
Source organism: Roseibium suaedae (assembly GCF_900142725.1). Classification (GTDB taxonomy): domain Bacteria; phylum Pseudomonadota; class Alphaproteobacteria; order Rhizobiales; family Stappiaceae; genus Roseibium; species Roseibium suaedae. The sequence continues at coordinate 862,328 of NZ_FRBW01000001.1, forward strand.
TCTATCAAGGCAGCGCGGCGCTATCATTATGACCACGGTCATCCCGAGCGGTTTCACATCCTGACCTTTGAGGGGGCTTTCCATGGCCGGACCATCGCGACCATCGCGGCGGGCGGGCAGGCAAAGTACCTCGAGGGCTTTGGTCCGAAGGCGCCTGGTTTCGACCAGATCCCCTTTACCGATATCGAAGCCGTCAAGAAGGCTGTCGGTCCGCAGACCGCAGCGATCTGCATCGAGCCGGTTCAGGGCGAAGGCGGTATCCGCGAGATCCCGGTCGACTTCCTGCGCCAGCTGCGCAAGCTGTGTGACGACGAAGGCATCCTGCTGATCCTGGACGAGATCCAGACCGGTGTGGGCCGGACCGGCAAGCTCTTCGCTCATGAATGGGCCGGCATCACGCCGGACATCATGGCGATTGCGAAGGGCATTGGTGGCGGCTTCCCGCTCGGCGCCTGCCTTGCAACGGAAGCTGTTGCCTCCTGCATGGTTCCGGGCACCCACGGCACCACCTATGGCGGCAATCCGCTGGCCATGGCGGTTGGCAACGCGGTTCTGGACATCATCCTGGCGGATGGCTTCCTTGAAGGTGTGCAGGCCAAGGGCCTTCTGCTCAAGCAGAAGCTCGCAGCTCTCGTCGATACCCACCCGAAGGTGGTGTCCGATGTGCGCGGCAAGGGGCTGCTGCTCGGCCTGAAGTGTGTCGTGCCGGTTGGCGAATTTGTTGCCAAGGCGCGCGAGCATGGGCTTCTGGCCGTTCCGGCAGGGGACAATGTGGTGCGGATCATCCCGCCGCTGACCATCTCCGAGGAAGAAATTGATGAGGCGCTTGTCCGGCTGGATGCTGCAGCAAGCGCTATTGAGAAGACAATGAGTGACGAAGGAGCGACGGTGTGACGACGAACGGCATCTCGCGGCATTTTCTCGACCTGACGGATTTTAACGGTGACGAGCTGCGGGCGATCCTGCAGCGCGCCCGCGATATCAAGAGCACCCGGAACGGCGTGCGCCGCGGCGAAGGCCCGCTGGCGGGCAAGGTTCTGGCGATGATTTTCGAGCAGCCGTCGACGCGAACCCGTATCTCCTTTGATGTCGGCATGCGTGAGCTGGGCGGGGAAACCCTCATGCTCACCGGCGCGGAAATGCAGCTTGGCCGCGGCGAGACCATTGCCGATACGGCGCGGGTTTTGTCCCGCTTCGTCGATGCGGTCATGATCCGTATCCTCAGCCATGATGACCTCAACGAGCTGGCTGCAAACGCCACTGTTCCGGTGATCAACGGCCTGACCAAGCGGTCCCATCCGTGCCAGATCATGGCCGACCTGATGACCTTTGAAGAGCACCGGGGCTCCATCAAGGGCAAGTCGGTTGCCTGGACCGGGGACAGCAACAACGTGCTGGCCTCCTGGGTTCATGCGGCACCGCGCCTCGACTTCGAACTGCGCATTGCGACCCCTGGCGAACTGGCTCCTCCGAAGGACCTGATCGAACGGGCCCGTGCGGAAGGTGGCTCAATCGTCGTGACCGATGATCCCTTTGAAGCGGTGAAGGGCACGGATTGTGTCATCACCGATTGCTGGGTTTCCATGGGCGATGATGACGAGGAACAGCGTCACAACCTGCTGGCTGCCTATCAGGTGAACCAGCGCCTGATGAACGAGGCCAATGGCGATGCATTGTTCATGCATTGCCTTCCTGCCCACCGCGGCGAGGAAGTGACCTCTGAAGTCATGGATGGCCCGAACTCGGTGGTCTTCGACGAGGCGGAAAACCGTCTGCACGCGCAGAAGGGCATTCTTGCCTGGTGTTTTGACGCGGTCTGAGAGGCAGAGACTTGGCATTCGATCCTGAAGAGTTCGGCGTAACGCCTGCCGGGCCTGATGCAGTGCGTCCCTTCTCTGTCGAAGGGCTTGATGTGCGTGGCCGGGCGGTGTCGCTCGGTCCCGTCATTGCTGCCATCATCGACCGGCATGCCTATCCGGAGCCGGTGTCCCGGCTTCTGGCCGAGGCTGTGGTTCTGACCAGCCTGCTCGGCACTTCGCTCAAGTTTGAGGGGCGGTTTACCCTGCAGACCAAGACCGATGGTCCTGTGTCCATGCTGGTGGTGGATTTCTCTTCTCCAGATGCGATCCGTGCCTGTGCAAGCTTTGAAGATGCCCAGGTCCGGGAGCTGATGGAGGCGGGCAAGGCAACGCCAGAAGCGCTGCTTGGCAAGGGCTATCTGGCCATGACCATCGACCAGGGCCAGCACATGCAGCGCTACCAGGGCATGGTGGAGCTGGATGGCATTTCCCTGGAAGAAGTGGCACGCCGCTACTTCGCCCGCTCGGAACAGATACCGACCGAAGTGCGTCTTGCTGTCGGCGAGCTGTTCACCCGTGCCGAGGGCGAAGCGCCGGCGCATAGCTGGACCGCTGGCGGCATCCTGATCCAGTTCCTGCCTGAAGCGCCTGAGCGCATGCGGCAGGCGGATCTTGATCCGGGCGACGCGCCTTATGAAACGGATGAGGGCGATTTCGAAGAGGATGATGCCTGGGTGGAAGCCCGTGCATTGGTCGAGACCGTCAAGGACGTCGAACTGACGGACCCCGGCATCTCAGTCGAAAACCTGCTCTACCGCCTGTTCCATGAACGGGGCGTGCGTCTTTATGAGCCGCAGAAGATCGCGGACAAGTGCCGCTGCTCCCGTGAGCGGATTGAAAGCGTGCTCAACACCTTCTCCGCCGAGGAAGTGGAAGACATGACGGTCGAGGGCAAGATTGTCGTCAAGTGCGAGTTCTGCAGCACGAGCTACGAGTTCGACAAAGACGGCAACTGATTGATGCCTTGTGAAAATTGAAAAGCCGCCCGGATTTCCGGGCGGCTTTTTTATTTGTTAGACAGCTTTAACGCTTGTCTCAGGCCTGTGCCAGCTTGGCGGCGAATTCGGCTGCGGCTGCTGCGGCGGCGGTCACGTTGCTGTCGAGGGTTGCCGGCGACTGGCCGCGCGGGCCGAAGTCATGGTTGCCGTCTTCGAGATAGGTGATCGAGACTTTTTCCGGCAACGTGATGCCTGAAAGTTCTTCCTGGTTCCCGAATGGATCGCGCTCGCCCTGAAGGATCAGGACCGGCCGGTTGGCCTGCTCCAGCGGTTCCATGCGCCAGGGCGCATCTGACTGGCCTGTCGGATGGAAGGGATAGCCGAAACAGGCGACCGCCTTCACGCGCGAGGGCAGGGAGCTGCCGCCCGCAAGCATGGCGGCAACCCGGCCGCCCATGGACTTGCCGCCGATCAGAACCGGGCAATCCAGTCCTTCCGCCTTCATCTCTGCGAGCAGCTTCTGGAGAGCGGTCTGAAATTCGCCGATCAGCTTGTCTGCCTTGGGCGGCGGTGCCTTGGGGCCGCCATCCCGGCGCTTTGCCATATAGGCGAACTCGAACCTGCAGGCCGCTATGCCATGGGCGGCCAGGGCAGTCGACAGGCGGTTCATGAAGCTGCTGTCCATGGCGGCGCCGGCGCCGTGAGCAAGAAGAAGGACGGCGGTAGGAGTTTGGTCCGGACGGGTCCAGAGAAAGTCAGCCATAGATGGGTTCCGGTTCGGCGCAAGACGCGCCGCTTGAGATCAAATATCAGGAAGGGCGGACCTAGCCTGTTTTCAGCATGTGGGCAAGGCGCAGAACCGCGCGCATCGCCTTTCGTCCTGGCAGTCGCTCAGGTTGAGCCGGCTCAATAGAAGCTCAGCGGGAAATATCTGAGATAGAGTTCCCGGAACGTGCCCTTTTGCGCAAGCATCCGGATCGCATAGTCGATGGCGTCCGAGCGCTCCACGTCATCATTGCGGAGGGCGACGGAGAGTCCATGGTCGAAGTAGCCGGGTTCCATCCACGGGCCTCCGGCAAAGGCGCAGCAATCCTTGGCCGCTTCACTGTTCAGCCAGAAGGACAGGGAAAGACCATCGCCGAAATGGGCATCGGCTCTGCCCTGAGCCACATCTTCGCGGGCCTTTTCGACATCCGGCTCGGTGATCAGGGTGGCCTCCGGCCAGAAGGTCCGCACGAAGGCCTCGTGGCGGGACCCTGCCTCCACGGACAGAACCCGCCCGGCAAGCGATGTTTCGTTGAAGGTGGCGTCCTTGCGGATGATGAAGCGCGCAGGCAGCTTCAGGTAATCCTGGGTGAAGCGCAGCTTGTTCTGCAGTTCAGGGGTCGGGGTCAGGCCGGCGATCACCGCATCGCCTTCTCCCTCCTCCAGCGCTTCGGTCAGAACGTCAAATTCCTTGATGCGCAGGGAACAGGAACTGCCAAGCTCGAGGCAGATTGCACGGGCGAGGTCAACATTGAAGCCGGTCAACCGGCCGGTTTCATCGCGGAACACGAAAGGAGGAAAGTCATCCGAAGCCAGAAACTGGATCTTGTCAGGTATCTGCGCGGGGCGGTCCAGAACCGTCTTCGGATCCCAGTAATTCGGTACGGTTGGACCCGCATCCTGAGCCATGCTGCCGGAACTGAAAAATACACAACCAGGGAATGCGAAAATTCCTGTTAAAACTATTGATGGTAATCTTGACATGTGGCTAAATCGCATTCGTCGGCTGTTGGGGTGGCCGGATGGTTGGTCGCTCACCGTAGCACTAGCACGGTGACGTTCCGGGGGGAACGGATCATGGCGGATAGCTTGCCTGGCGTGTTGGGAGTGTTGCACCAGCGCGGAATTGCCGAAGGAACGTTGAGAACGGCCATGAGGCAGGCGCCTGAACTGGGCATGACCGCAGCGGAATATCTCGTCTGCAAGGCGGTTATCTCCGAGGCTTCCATCTACAGCGCCATGGCGGAATATTGCGGTATTCCCTTTATCCCGGACCGGGGCTTCCGGCCTCAGTCGGTCAATTCGATCCCGGTTGGGCTTGGCAGTCTGGATCACGGCCCCTTGCTGACGGGGGTGGGGACGCGCCAGCCCTTCTATGTCATCGCGCCCGAGTTCTCCGAATTTGATCAGGTGAAGGCTCATCTTGAGCGCTATCCTCATCTGGCAGGCCAGGTCCGCATGACCACACCATCGTCGGCGCGTCATGCTTCGACGATCCTGAACTCCCCGGCAGGGGATCTTGAAAGCCGGTTTCCGCATTACAGCGCCAAGTCACGGCTTTCTCAAATCCAGCTTACTCTCCTGCTCACGGCCATTGCGGCTTTCCTGCTGGGGATGCTGGTTCCGCCTATTCTTCTCATTTATCTGACGGGGTGTCTTTTCGCGCTGAATTGCGCTGCGACCGGGCTCGTCCGGCTGCTGAGTGCCTACGGAACCCATCAACATATGATGGACTACCGGTTGCCCGAGCCGTTTTCCGATCCGATGATCCGCTGGCCGGTCTACACGGTTCTGGTGCCCCTCTACCGGGAGGCGTCTGTTGTCGAGGACCTGATCAAGGGGCTGGGAGAACTGGACTATCCCGCTGACCGGCTGGAGATCCTGTTTCTTCTGGAAAGGGATGATCCGGAAACCCGCCAGGCCTTTCTTGCCCACAGGCTGCCGGAACATATGCAGGTTGTTCTGGTGCCTGATGGCATGCCGCGCACCAAGCCCCGAGCGCTTGCCCATGGGCTGGAAAAGGCCAGGGGCGAGCTGATCACCATCTATGATGCGGAGGACAGGCCGGAGCCTGACCAGCTGAAAAAGGCTGCAGTCTTCTTTTCTCTGGCGCCCCACCGGCTTGCCTGCCTTCAGGCGCGGCTTGCCATCGACAATTTCGATGAGAGTTTCTTTTCCCGTCAGTTCGCTCTGGAATACGCCTGCCTGTTTGACCAAGTGCTGCCGTGGTTTCATCAGAAGTCCTGGCCCTTTCCCCTGGGAGGCACGTCAAATCACTTCCGCCGGTCCGTTCTGGAGGCGGTCGGCGGCTGGGACAGGTACAATGTGACCGAGTATGCTGATCTTGGCGTCCGGCTTGCCCGGTTCGGATACCGGATTGGCGTTCTCCCCAGCACAACTTTCGAGGAGGCACCGCTGACCTGGCAGGCCTGGCGGGCGCAGCGCACCCGCTGGTTCAAAGGCTGGATGCAGACCTTTTGCGTTCATTTGAGAGATCCGCGGCAGATCTGGCTTGATCTCGGCTCGGCGCGATGCGGCGTCCTGCTTGCCATGATTGCCGGCAGCTTCCTGATGATGGCCTTGCACCCGTTCATCCTGCTGATCATGGGGGGGTATTTTGCGGGGTTGGCGCCTGTGCCCGGAACGGAAACGCTGGCGGAAAAGGCCTTTCTGACGCTTTGCATCTCTTCGATGTTCCTTGGCTACACCGGGGCGGCCGTGGCGGCCTGGCTGGCCGGAAAGAAGCGGGGCTACAGGCCCAATCCGCTGGATCTGCTGCTGGTGCCTGTCTATTGGGCCTGCGCCAGCGCCGCCTTCTACTGTGCGGTCTGGGAGTTCTTCACAAGGCCGTTTCAGTGGAACAAGACCGCTCACGGTCTCTCCAGCCGCCGGGGTGTTCCAGGCCGGCTTTGACCAGCTTCTGCGAGGTGCGCTCTTTAAGGTCCGACCGGTGTTACAGCCAGCGCGCGCCGGACGGGGTGCCCTGACCGTCTCACTGTGTTGAAAGGGACACAGGGGCATAGCATGTGCCCAAATTATGGCCGTCAGCCCTTGACCTTAAAATATGAGATAATTACTCAGCTTTAACAGGGCAACGGCATCGCGCGGGAAGCTGCCGTTCAAGTGACTTAAGCAGGGGTAGCTACTCAATGACCGACCAGATCCGACCGGCCCACGGGGCCGGCGCAAGCCGTGCTGTGATTTTTCAAAAATATGCCGGCCTTTGCGCCGTTCTCCTGTCCGGAACCGTGCTTTCAACCGGGTTGCCTGGAAAGGCATTCGCCCAGGAAACCACGGTTCTGGAAGAGATCGCCGTGTCGAATGGCGGTCAGGATCCGCTGGGCGGCGGGGATGGCTATGTTGCTCCGACCACAACCACGGGCTCCAAGACAGCAACCGACATCAAGGACATTCCGCAGTCTGTCTCCGTCGTGACCCGCAAGCAGATCGACGACCGGCAGCCCGCGCAGCTTGAGGATGTGCTGGCCTATACGCCGGGCGTCGCCACGTCCATCTGGGGCACGGATGACCGGTTCGACCAGTTCCTTATCCGCGGTTTCGATATCGGCACCTCCGGTATTTTCCGTGATGGTCTCAGCCAGAAAGTCATCAACTTTTCCAGCTTCAAGGTCGAGCCCTATGGCGCCGAGCGCGTGGAAGTGCTCAAGGGCCCGGGCGGTGTGCTTTACGGAGAGAATGACGCCGGTGGTCTGGTCAATGTGATCACCAAGCGTCCGGTGTTCGATCCGCTTTATGCCGGCTTCCTGAGCTACGGTTCCTTCGACACATTCGAAGCCGGGGCGGATGTTGGGGGAGCTTTGAATGCAGAGCGCACCATGGCATTCCGTCTGACAGGTCTTGTGCGTCAGGGCTCCACCGAAGTGGACGGTGCGGAAAACGACCGTTACTTCATCGCGCCGAGCTTCACCTGGAAGCCGAATGATCAGACCAGCCTGACGATCCTCACGCATTATCAGTCCGACAAGCTGACGCCGAACTCCTTCCTGCCGGTGGCAGGTCTCAGCTATGATGCCTCGCTCGGCAGCCTGCCGGACAGCTTCATCTTCAGCCAGTCGGACTTCAACAAATTCGATACGGAGAACGGTGCCGTCGGTTACGAGTTCGAGCATGCCTTCACGGATGCTCTGACTTTCCGCCAGAAGCTGCGTTACGCGGCTCAGAAGACCGACTACCAGCACCTTTATTACAACGGCATGGCCAGCGCGACCGAGATGGCCTACGTGGCCTTCACGGTCGACGAGTTTGCGACTATCTTCAATGTCGACAACCAGCTGCAATATGACGCGAATTTCTCGGGCGTGGAGAACACCCTTCTGGTCGGTGCTGACTACACCCGCCACCAGGTGGATGGTGAGAACGGCTACGGCGGCAACTATCTGATCAGCGTCACCAATCCGAACTACAACTTCACGGTCACTGATCCGGCCATCTACTACAAGGGCGTTCAGACGATCGACCGGGTCGGCCTCTATGCGCAGAACCAGTCCCGGATCTTCGACAACTGGCTGCTGACCCTGGGCGGACGCCAGTCCTGGCTGAACAACAGCTTTGAAGACGAACTCTATGGCAGCGACACCAGCCAGTTCGATACGAACTTCTCGGGTTTTGCCGGGCTTGGCTATGATTTCGCCAATGGCATCACGCCCTATGCGAGCTATTCGGAATCTTTCGTCTCCAATGTCGGCAGCACCTTCAGCGGCGAGCTCTACAAGCCTTCCGAGGCGCGGCAGTTCGAAGCCGGGATCAAGTACCGCCCGACGTTCTTCAACGGCTTCTTCACGGTGGCCGTCTTCGATATCACCAAGACCAATGTGCTGACCTCTGATCCGGTCAACACGGGCTTCAGCGTGCAGACCGGTGAAGTCAATCACCGGGGTGTGGAACTGGAAGCCAATGTCTCCCTGGGCAGCGGCCTGTCTTTGACCGGGGGCTACACCTATCTCGATGCCGAAATCACCAAGAGCAACGACGGTGATCAGGGCAACCGGCCGGGCCTCGTTCCCGAGCATCAGGCCTCGCTCTGGGCGAACTATCAGGTTCAGGAGGGCTTGCTCGAAGGCGTGAGCTTCGGGGCGGGCGTTCGCTATATCGGTGAAAGCTTCGGCGACACGGCCAATACGGTGAAGGTCGACAGCTACACGCTGGTGGACGCGGCCCTGCGTTATGAACGCGAGAACTTTGGTCTGTCCTTCAACGTCAACAACGTCTTCGACAAGACCTATTACGCCACCTGCAATGGCAGCTCGAGCTGCATTCTGGGCGAAGGCCGGACCTTCAAGGCAATGCTGACCGCCAAGTTCTGAAGATGCCGGGCCTGGGCAGAGCGATCTGCCCGGGCCAATGCTTTCCTGTAGTTCCAAGACGCGGAAGATACGTCTCATGACCGGATCGGCCGGGGCCCCTTGCCCGATTGCCCACACGACAGCCCACGACCTCACGTGCGAGCAGAACGGAGAGGTCTATCGTTTTCTCGTGCATGTTCCGGCAGGCGAGGCCCCGGAAGCTGGCTGGCCGGTTCTCTACATGACCGATGGCAACGCAGTCATCGCCACGGCCGTTGATTGTCTGCGGGCTCAGGCCAGTTATCCTGGCGGCACGAATGTGTCCCATGGGGTGGTGGTCGCGATCGGCTACCCTACCAGTGAGGCGTATGATCCGCTGAGGCGGTCGTGGGATCTATGCCCGCAGCCCGGAAAGTCCTATCCACCCTTCTATCCCGGCACTCCTGAGGTTCGGACAGGGGGCGGCAACGAGTTTCTGGAGTTCCTGGAAAATCAAGTGAAGCCGTTTGTCGGCAGGCTGGCTCCGGTCGATATCAGCAAGCAATCCCTCTACGGCCATTCCTTCGGCGGGCTCTTTGCTCTCTTCACACTCTTCACGAGACCCAAGGCCTTTCGCAATTATATCGCCGTCAGCCCCGCCATCTCATGGGACGACGGACTTCTCGAACGCTACAGCAAGCCGTTCTTCGCCGATCCTCCAAAGGACCTCGAAATCTTCGTACACCTTTCTGCTGGGGCCTATGAAGGCGATGGCCTCGCGCCTTTTCAGACACGCGCACCAGATGCGGAAACGCGGTTGAAGAAGAACCGGGAGATCCGGACGGCGGGTCTTGCTGAGGAGCTTGCCCGGGATCTGATGGCTCTGCCCGGCGGGAAGATCAGAAGTCATTTCGAGAGCTTTCCCTATGAGACCCATATGTCTGTCCTGCCGGTCTCGGTCGGCCGCGCGATTCAGACTGCCTTTGCTCTTCAGCCGCTTGGCTGGCTTGAGGCGGGGGAGGAGAATGAGAATTAACTTGACTAGGAAACTCATAAATATGAGAACCTAGCCACCATCCGGACGCCGTCTTCCGGCGTCTCCCGCACATGCTGGTTCTGAAGTTTCATGTTCAAGATCAACTCCGTTTCCTTCGCCATTGGCGACAAGACCCTTTTGCAGCCTCTGGATCTGACCATCGCATCCGGTCGTGTCACGGGTCTGCTCGGCCACAATGGCTCCGGCAAGTCCACGCTGCTGAAGCTGCTGGCCCGCCAGATTGCGCCCTCCAGCGGCGAGATCCTGCTGGACGGTGTGCCTTCGAACAAGCTGAGTGCCCGTGACTTTGCCCGCAAGGTCGCCTATCTGCCCCAGCAGAGCCCGGATACGGATGAACTGACCGTGCGCGAGCTGGTCTCGCTCGGACGGTACCCCTGGCACGGGGCGCTGGGCCGCTTTACCGACAAGGACCGCGCCCATGTGGACCGTGCCCTGAAGCGGACCGAGCTTGAGCGCTTCGAGAACCGGATCGTGACCACGCTGTCCGGCGGTGAGCGCCAGCGCGCGATGATTGCCATGCTGGTTGCCCAGGACAGCGGCTGCCTGCTGCTGGACGAACCGATCTCCGCCCTCGACATCTCCAATCAGATCGAAGTCATGGAACTGGTGCGCGATTGTGCGGTCGAACATGGCATGACGGTTGTTGTCGTTCTTCACGACGTCAACGTGGCGGCGCGCTACTGCGATGACATCGTTGCGCTGTCCGGTGGACGGCTCATCGCGCAGGAAACTGCGCAGTCGCTCATGACCGAGAGCCGGCTCGAAGCGATCTATGGCGTGCCGATGGGTGTGCTTGCTCACCCGAAGACCGGTGCGCCGATCTCTTATGTTGCTTGAGAAAACCAAGGCAGACACGGGCTTGCGTCTTACCCGGCGGAGCTTTGCCGCCGGGGCCTTGTCGCTCCTTGCCGTGCCGCAGGTTCTGGCGGCGCCCAATGCCAGGCGGATCATCTGTCTCGACTACGGCCTTGCCCAGACCCTGATCGAACTGGGGGCGGTGCCTCTGGGATTGGTCAACGCCAATGACTGGGACAGGTGGTGCGGTGAGCCTGCCTTGCCGGACAGCGTCGTCAATATCGGCGCAACAACCGATGTGAACATGAGCCTGCTGGTGCAGCTCAAGCCGGACCTGATTGTCTCCACGCCCTTTCTGGAAGCCTACCGCTCCCAGCTCGAGCGAATTGCGCCGGTTGAGAGTTTTCCGATCCACAATGTCGGAGGCTCGCCTTATCCCCATATCCTGGCGGCCACCCGCAAGCTGGCGGAGCTGACCGGTCTCGTCAGCGAGGGCGAGGCGCTGATTGCCCGGACGGAAAGCCAGATTGCCGCTGCCTACGACAAGGTCGCTCCGCTTCGGGGCAAGCCACTGGTCTTTGTCTCCTTTCTCGATACCCGGCACGTGCGCGTCTATGGCCCCGGCGGGAACTATCAGGATGTGCTCGACCTTCTGGAACTGACCAACGGCTGGAACGGCGCCTCCAACAGCTGGGGTTTTGCCACGGTTGGCTATGAGCAGCTGCCGCCCGACCCGGACGTCACGCTGTTCTGCATGGAGGATGTTCCGCCGGATGTCTTTCCGACGCTGGAAGGAAGTCCGCTCTGGAACAGCCTGCCCTTTGTAAAGGCTGGCGCCGTCTACAGGCTGCCCCATTGCTTCATGTTCGGAACGCTGCCCTCCATGTCACGATTTGCCAGAATTCTTTCCGAGGCTGCCGTTCACCATGCCTGAGATGAGCCGGATATCCGACGTGAGAAAGGTTCCGGGAGGCGCCTGGCTGGTGCTTCTCGCGCTCTTCGCCCTTGCTGCAACCGTTACCAATCTCGGACCGGCGCTTGCGGATCTTGGCGGCAGCGTGATCTTCGGCGTCGATGACATGACAAATCAGCCGGCGGTCCAGTTTCACTTCAGCCGTCTGCCGCGCCTTGCCATGGCCTTCCTGGCAGGTGGTGCCCTGGGCGTTGCCGGGGCCTTGCTGCAGCAGATCCTGCGCAATCCTCTGGCCTCGCCCTCGACCGTCGGCATCGAAGCTGGAGCGCAGCTCGCGCTCGCTGTCACGATGGTGTTCTTTCCGGTGCTTCTGGGCTGGAGCCGTGATCTCGTCACCCTTGGGGGCGGTAGTCTGGCGATGCTGGGTGTCTTCCTGGTGGCCTGGCAGGCGGGCTTTTCGCCCTTGTCCGTCATGCTGGCAGGCTTGATGGCCGGGCTCTACGCCAGTGCTTGCGTCACGCTTCTGGCCTTGATGAAGGAACACTATCTTGGCGGCCTCTTCATCTGGGGCGGCGGGTCTTTGGTGCAGCAGGACTGGCGTCCCGTTATAAGCCTCCTGCCGCGTGTGGCCGGAGGGCTGGTGCTGGCCTTGCTGTTGCTCCGGCCTTTGACCTTGCTGTCCCTGGACGAGGGGGCAAAGGGTCTCGGTCTCAAGATTGCGCAGATCCGGGCTGCCGGGCTCGCGATTGCAGCAGCCCTGACCGGGTTTGTGGTTTCTGCGGTCGGGATCATCGGATTTGTCGGTCTGGCAGCGCCTGCCTTCGCAAGGATGACCGGTGCGCGGACGCCCGCCAGCCGTCTGCTTCTGTCCGGTATCAGCGGTGCCCTGCTGCTGACAACCACCGATCAGCTGCTTCAGATCCTGGAAAGCGGAACAGGGATCTTCCTGCCGACCGGTGCCGTCACTGCCATGCTGGGCGCGCCTTTGCTGCTCGTTCTTGTCCGCAGGCTTCCAGCCCGCGCGCATCGTGCCTCTTCAGCTGAAAAGATCGCTCCCGAGCGCAGCCGTGCCCCTGTCTGGATGGTCGCGGGCCTTGCCGGGGCTTGCCTGCTGGCGGTCGCGGCTGCGGTTCTGATTGGCCGGGGCATTGATGGCAGCTTCCTGCTGTCGCCCTTCGACCAGCTTGAGGACTTGCTGCCCTGGCGCCTGCCGCGAACCCTTGTTGCCGGGTCAGCCGGTATCCTTCTGGGGCTTGCGGGTGTCTTCATCCAGCGTCTGACCGCCAATCCGGCGGCCAGTCCGGAAGTGCTCGGCATCAGTTCCGGTGCCGTCTTCGGCGTCCTTGCGGTGCAGTTCCTGGCCGCTGGCAGCGGGTATCTGGTGCAGGTAGCGGGGGCATCTGCCGGAGCGCTCGCAGTCTTCGGCATCCTGCTTGCCATGGAACAGCGCCGGTCCCGCAGTTCGGACAGTCTGCTTTACAGCGGCGTTGCCCTTGGTGCCTTCCTGACAGCGCTGGTCTCAGCCGTGATTGCCTCGGGCGATCCCCGGGCCATGCTGCTTCTGCAATGGATGACCGGTTCCACGTCCCAGGCCGACTGGACGTCGGCGGCTCTACTGGCGGCCATTGCTTGTGCAGCCCTTCTGGCCGCGCCCCTGTTCTCACGGGTACTGACCCTCTTGAAGCTCGGGGATGAAGCCGCGCAGTCGGCAGGCATTGGATTGCGCGCCGCGCGTCTGCTGGTGCTGGTGTTTGCGGCCGTTCTGACGGCTGTGGCGACGCTCGCGATCGGTCCGCTCAGCTTCGTCGGGCTGATGGCTCCCCATCTTGCCCGCCGCGCCGGTCTCCTGCGCAGCCTGCCGCAAATGGCGGGTGCTGCAGCCTTCGGTGGTTTGCTGATGATCCTCGCCGACTATCTCGGGCGGGTGGCCTATTTCCCCTGGCAACTACCTGCCGGGACCATGGCAACCTTCATTGGTGGCCCGCTTCTGGTCGCGCTGGTCCTGCTGCGCCGGGCGAGAACCGCCTGACAATTCCATTGGCACCGAGCCGGTCTGAACGCACGAAGGCCGCCGGAGAGAAGCTTCCGGTTTTAAAGGTCGGCGATGTGAGGAGAAAGTGGAGCGGGTGAAGGGAATCGAACCCTCGTCGTAAGCTTGGGAAGCTTCTGCTCTACCATTGAGCTACACCCGCCTGCTGCCCGTTTCTGCTCTGCCGCCGGGGTTCTGTCAAGCGAAAGCACGGGCGATGCACAGTGCTCTGCTCCAAGTCTCTCTGGCGCCATCGATTTTGCCACTTCTGGCCCTTGCTTGGAGGCATTGGTGCCCCCAAGTTTGCTGCGACCATCTCCAGGCCATTGCAAGCTCTGACCGGATGGGATCATTCTGACGTGTCCAACCGGAGCTTGAAGACGAGATGCGCGAACGGCTCGCAAAACTGATCGCCAGTCCCGCCTGGGAAATGGGTGTGATTGTTATCATCACCCTCAACGCCATTACCCTCGGGCTGGAAACCAGTCCCACGATCATGGGCAAGATCGGGCCCTTGCTACTGGTCTTCGACACCGTGATCCTGACCCTGTTCACGATCGAGATCGTGCTGCGGATCTATGTGCACAGACTGGCCTTTTTCCGGGATCCCTGGAGCCTCTTCGACTTCATCATCGTGGCAATCGCCCTGATCCCCGCCAGCGGACCGTTCTCCGTCCTGCGCGCGCTGCGGATCCTCCGGGTGCTCCGCCTTGTTTCCATCCTGCCGTCCTTGCGCAGGGTCATCGGCGGGTTGATCGCGGCCTTGCCCGGCATGGGCTCTATCGTGGTTCTGCTGGCGCTGGTCTTCTATGTCTTCGCTGTCATGGCAACGAAGCTCTACGGCGCCTCTTTCCCCGAGTGGTTCGGCACGATTGCCCGTTCGATCTACACCCTGTTCCAGGTCATGACGCTGGAAAGCTGGTCCATGGGCATCGTCCGGCCGGTCATGGAGGTCTATCCGAATGCCTGGATCTTCTTCGTGCCCTTCATCCTGTGCACGTCCTTCACGGTCCTGAACCTCTTTATCGGTATCATTGTGTCCGCCATGCAGGAGGAACATGAGGCCGAGGCGGAGACAAGCCGGCAGGCGATGCAGGATGAGGCAGAGCTGATCCTGGCCGAAGTGCGTGCGCTGCGCCAGGAAGTGGCAGAACTGCGCCGGAGCGGACTGAAATCCTGATCTGACATTTTTCTTCATCTTCCCCTTCCTGCCGCGTCCTTCAAATGGGCGGAGAGGAAGGGGAAGGCTTGATGGATCAATGGTGGACGTTCCGGCGGCATTTGATACGCCTTCTGGAGCGGCTCGGAGCTTTCCTGGCGGTGCTGCTGATAATCGCGCTGTCATTGGCCCTGTCAGGGTTTCTGGCCGCAGAGGCTCTGATCCTTGCGGAGCGAGCGCTCAAGCTGCTGATGGTATGCTTCGCGCTTGTCCTCGCTTCGCATCTGCTGCTTCAGGGCGCTGGCTTCTTGCGCGAGGTCTGGAGCCTTTTCGCCCTGGCCGTGCTGGCCCTGTCCTTCATGCTGGAGTGGCCGGGGCTGCTGGCGTTGCTCTTGTTGCGCCTCTTTCCGGCATTAGGTCTCTGGCCGGAACTGGCAGCGCTTCTTTGGGCGGGAAAATACCTCGTCAGGATGATCCGCCAGCTGCTCAGGGGGCTTCTTGCCCTGCTGATCCTGTTTGCCTGCGCAGTCCTGCTTCTGACCGCCGCTTTCGCGGATCTCTATCCTGATCACTTCGGCACGCTTTCGCGGAGCTTTTTCACTCTGGTCCACGTTCTGGATCTGCTGGGGAGCGAAGCCAATGGTCTTGGCAGTCTGGCCATCTGGCTCGTCATGACGGTCTGGGCACTGGCGGCTCTCCTGTGTCTGGCTCATTGCCTGCGGCTGTTGATGCCGGACTTCTGGCAAACACTGGAGCTGGAAGAGGAGCTCGAACTCGTGCAGGAGGCCACTTCGGAAATGAAGCTCATGCAGCTTGAGACCAGATTGCTGTCGGAGGAGTTCGCCGTGGAGGCGGAAGCCGAGCGGCTGCTTATTCGTGCGGAGACGGATCGCATCCTGCGTGAAGTGGAGGGGCTGCGGCGGCAGATGCAGCGGTTCACCCGCCCGCGCGGCTGAGCTCAGAACAAGGATGGCGGCGCAAGGGCTTGAACCCCTGGCCGCCATCGAAGCAGTTCGTGATTGCGCCTATCAGGCAGCGAAGTCGCCGTTCAGGGCCTTTGCGATCATCGTGCGGGTTTCGCTGATGCCGTAAAGCGCCACAAACGACCCGAAGCGCGGGCCGCGTTCCTGACCCAGAAGCACCTGATAGAGCATCTGGAAGAAGACGACGGAGACGCCCGGGCCACCATCGGGACCGGTCTTCTTGGTGTCCTGGTAGCGCTCGATCGGGCGGGCGACATCCAGGATCGCGTCCTGAATGACATTGCCATCCGCATCGGCGGGCAGGGCTGCCAGCGCTGCATCCAGCGCTTCAAGGGCTGCACGCTCCACATCGTCAGCTGCCTTGAAAGACTTGGTCGGCTTGACGAAGTCGTCGAAGTAGCGGATCGCGTAGCCCACCAGCTCATCGAGCTTGGTATGGGTCTGTGCGGTCACGCCAGGTGCATAGCGGGTGATGAAGGCCCACAGCACATCCTTGTTCTCGGCGTTGGAAGCCGACACCAGGTTCAGCAGCATTGCGAAGGGCACAGGCATGTCGATAGCCGGCACATTGCCGGAATGAATGTGCCAGGCCGGGTTCATCAGCTTCTGTTCCGCCGACATGGCAGAATACTTCTCCGCATAGGTGAAGTACTCGTCCACGGCCTTCGGGATCACGTCGAAATAGAGCTTCTTCGCGGTCTTCGGCTTCTGGAACATGTAGAGCGCAAGGCTCTCGGTCGGTGCATAGGTCAGCCACTCGTCGATGGTCAGGCCGTTGCCCTTGGACTTGGAGATCTTGGCGCCGTCATCGGCCAGGAACAGCTCATAGACGAAATGCTCCGGCGGGGTGCCGCCCAGGACCTGACAGATCTTGTCATAGACCGGCATGTTCGGGCCGTGGTCCTTGCCGAACATTTCGAAATCGACGCCAAGGGCGGCCCAGCGGGCGCCAAAGTCCGGCTTCCACTGCAGCTTCACGTGGCCGCCGGTAACCGGCAGGGTGCAGTCACGCCCGTCTTCGTCCTGGAAGGTGACGGTGCCGTTCTTGGCATCGACTTCCTTCATCGGCACGTAGAGCACGCGGCCGGAGATCGGCGAGATCGGAAGGAACGGGCTGTAGGTCGCCCGGCGTTCCTCGCCGAGCGTCGGCAGCATCACGTCCATCAGCGCCTGATACTTTTCAGCTGCCTTCAGGAGAATGCCGTCCAGCTTGCCGGTCTTGTAATACTCGGTCGCACTGGCGAATTCGTAATCGAAGCCGAAAGTGTCGAGGAACCGGCGGAGCATGGCGTTGTTGTGGTCGCCAAAGCTCTTGTAGTCGCCGCCGAACGGGTTCGGCACGACGGTCAGCGGCATCTGCAGATAGGGCTCGAGCGCCTTCATGTCCGGAACGTTTTCCGGAATCTTGCGCATGCCGTCCATGTCATCGGAGAAGCACAGGAGACGGGTCGGGATCTTGTCTTCGGTCAGGATGCGGAAAGCCGTCCGCACCATGGTGGTGCGGGCCACTTCGCCAAACGTGCCGATATGCGGCAGGCCCGAGGGGCCGTAGCCGGTCTCGAACAGAACCGGCACTGACGGATCCCGTTTCTCAACCCGTTTGACCAGTTTGCGTGCTTCTTCGAAGGGCCAGGCTTTGGAAGTCTGGGCCGCCTCGACGAGATCGCGCGAGAGGTCAAGCGGTGGCAGGGAGCGTTCGGTCATCTTTGGTTCTGTTCTGTTTGTTAGGAAAATGGGAGCCGAGCCGGAAGAAACGGGTATTCCCGCACCAGCGAAGGCGCGGCGACACTAGAAAAGCGCAGCCCCCGCGTCAATGACTAGTGAGAAGGAAAGGGCAGGGAAACGGCCCGATCCCGCTTCCTCCTTGAACGGGACCTGCGGAGGGGTTACCTGTCGGATTGATTTTGGATGACCGGAAACGCGCGAGGCGCAAGAGACATGATGAGCGACACGATTAGCATTCAGGAAGCCCTGATCTACGTCATGGTGATCACGTCAGCATCTGACGCATCGATGACCGATGCCGAACTAGCAACCATGGGCGGTGTGGTGAAGACCCTTCCGGTGTTTACCGACTATGATCCGGGCAATGTCCTGCCGGCGGCACAGCGCTGCGGCGAGCGGCTGCAGGAGCCGGAAGGCCTGAGCGATGTTCTGGCTCTGGTGGCGGACACGCTTCCAGTTCATCTCTTCGACACGGCCTATGCGCTTGCTGTCGAGGTTGCGGCTGCGGATCTGGATGTGTCCAAGGAAGAGCTGCGCATCCTGCAGCTGCTGCGCGACCGGTTCAATCTCGACAAACTGACCGTTGCGGCCATCGAGCGCGGCGCGATTGCCCGCCACCGCCGCGGCTGATGACGGCGTGAGGAAATTGGCGCAGCCTCAGTTCAGGCTGCGCACCTCATCAGGCAGATCGAGCGAGAAGGCAGGAATTTCCACGTCGAACTTGGTGCCGTCTTCCCGCTCCATGCCATAGCTGCCGACCATGATGCCGGAGCTGGTCTTCAGCGGGCAGCCCGAGGAATATTCATAGGTCTCGCCCGGCTCGATCACCGGCTCTTCTCCAACTACGCCCGGACCGCGCACTTCCTCGACCCGGCCAAGACCATCCATGATCTTCCAGTAGCGGGTCCGAAGCTGGACCGGCGCATCCGTGTCGTTGCGGATCTCGACCATGTAGGCCCAGACATAGTGGCCCTTTTCCGGTTCGGACTCGTCATCCAGGTAATATGGCTCAACCGAGACTTCGATGCCTTCGGTAACAGCACGGTACATGTGCCAGCTCTCCATAGCGCATTGTGCGGGCGCACAGCGCCCTCTTTGGCCTGCTTATAGGGTGGATAAGGCATTGATGAAAGGGATCAGCTGAGATGCATGTGACAGATCCCGCATTCCGCGCCAAATTTGATGTCCGGAACCGGAAAGTGCTTGTCCATGAGAGCTGTTGAAGGGGCTTTTGCTGCGCGTGCGAGGCCACGGCAAGGAATAATGATCCTCTGAGGAACTATTCCGCTTGCCGCTCGTTATTCTGGCATGAACAGCCACGGAGAGTTGCTATGGAATATGGACTTTTTGGACTTTTGATCCTCGCGCTCGACATCTACGCGATCCTGAAAGTGATTTCCAGCGGTGCGTCGACGGGGGCAAAGGTGCTCTGGATACTTGGTATCCTGATCTTCCCGGTGCTTGGTTTCCTGATCTGGCTGATCGCGGGCCCCAATGGCCGCCGGATTTCAGTCTAAAACGCACCAAGGTGTTTGAAAAAAAACAGGCCCGGATGCTGTCCGGGCCTGTTTTGTTTTTCTGGATCGCTTTCGCGGTCAGATTGCTGCGAGTGCTGCTTCAACGTCTTCAAGAAGGTCCAGCGGATCTTCAAGGCCGACGGACAGCCGGAGCATGCCATCGGAGATGCCGAGCTCCGCGCGGGCTTCTGCCGCGACGGACTGGTGCGTGGTGGTGGCCGGATGGGTGATCAGGCTCTTGGCGTCGCCCAGGTTGTTGGAAAGCTTGATGACTTCCAGCGCATTGGTGAAGCGGAAGGCTGCTTCCTTGCCGCCCTCGATCTCGACTGCCAACATGGTGGAGCCGGCACGCATCTGGCGCTTGGCAACTTCAGCCTGCGGATGGTCGTCGCGGCCCGGATAGATCAGGCGGGAGACCTTGGACTGGCCGGCGAGGAAGTCGGCGATCCGCGCAGCGCTGGAGGTCTGGCGTTCAACGCGCAGGGCCAGCGTTTCCATGCCCTTGAGCAGAACCCAGGCATTGAAAGGGCTCATGTGCGGGCCGGTATGCTTGACGAAGGGCATGACCTCGTCGTTGATCCACTTTTCATCGGACAGAACGACGCCGCCCAGACAGCGGCCCTGGCCGTCGATGTGCTTTGTCGCGGAATAGACGACCACATCAGCGCCGAGCGAGAGCGGCGACTGGTAGAGCGGCGTTGCGAAGACATTGTCGACGATCAGGCGGGCGCCGACCGAATGGGCAATCTGGGCGACGGCTGCGATGTCGATGACTTCCAGCGTCGGGTTGGTCGGGCTTTCCAGGAACAGGGCGCGGGTGTTCGGCTTGACCGCTGCCTTCCACTGGTCGAGATCCGTGCCGTCCACCAGGGTGGATTCCACGCCGAAGCGCGGCAGCAAGACTTCCACGATGTAGCGGCAGGAGCCGAAGAGGGCCTTGGCGGCCACCACGTGATCACCGGCCTTGACCGAAGCCATCAGCGCCAGGTTGACGGCAGCCATGCCGCTGGCCGTTGCCCGTGCAGCTTCCGCGCCTTCCAGCATGCGGATGCGGTCTTCGAACATGGCCGTGGTCGGGTTGGCGTAGCGGGAGTAGACAAAACCGGGATCTTCCCCGTTGAAGCGCGCTTCAGCCGCTTCCGCCGTGCCGTAGACGAACCCCTGGGTCAGGTACATGGCTTCCGATGTCTCGCCATAGGGCGAGCGGGTGGTGCCGCCGTGAACAAGTTGAGTTGCCGGACGCCAGCTCTTGCCGGTCTTGCTGTTGTTCGTGGTCATGTCTTAGCTCCAAACGCAAAAACCCCGGCCGTATAGCCAGGGTTTTTCGCAAACCCGGCCTTTTTAGCAACTTATTTAACGTGGCTGCAAGCCGGCCGGCTCAAATCACCACGAAGTGCTGCCTCAATAGGCCAATTGAGCCCTGCCGTCAATCTGGCCGTCCAAATCGGCTCCAGGGTCAGGAGTTGCCCGTATGTTTGCAACTTTGGCCGCTGAAAGCGGTTGGCGGCAGGCTTTCGATCCGCTAAGCACACTGTTCAATCTCAGTTCTCGATAAAGATACCGTGCAGGACGGACCATGACAGCAGCACCGACGGGCATTTTGCCGGCGCACACCATCGAAGCGATGTTCGCGGATGGCACGATCTTCGCCGGAACGCCTCCTGTCTCCGGCCAGATTCAGCCTGCCAGTCTCGACCTGCGCCTCGGTCATACGGCGTTCCGTGTCCGCGCAAGTTTCCTGCCGGGCGAGGGCACTTCGGTCATGCAGCGCCTTGAGGCGCTCAAGCTGCACACGTTCGACATCAGCGAAGGCGCGGTGCTCGAGACCGGCTGCGTCTATATCGTGCCCTTGCAGGAAACGCTGGATCTTCCTGCCGATATCTCCGCGACCGCCAATCCGAAAAGCTCGACCGGGCGTCTGGACGTCTTTACTCGCGTGATCACCGATCATGGCGTGGCCTTCGACACGGTGCCTGCAGGCTACAGCGGTCCGCTTTATGCCGAAATCTCGCCGCTCACCTTCCCGATCCTGGTGCGCGCTGGCTCCCGTCTCAGCCAGATCCGGTTCCGGCGCGGCCTCTCCGTCATCAGCGATGCGGATCTGGAGGCCGTGCACAAGGTTCATACCCTGATGAGCGGCGGCAACGAGCGCATCGGCGGCGGCGTCCAGCTGTCCATCGATCTGGAGGGCTCCGGCCCCGGTTCGCTGGTGGGCTACCGTGCCAAGCATCATTCGGGCCTGATCGACGTGGACCTGCCGCGCGAACAGGAACCGCTGGATTTCTGGGAGCCGATCTACCGCCGGGGCGCTGCCGAGCTGATCCTCGATCCGAACGAGTTCTACATCCTGGTCAGCCAGGAAGCGGTACATGTTCCGCCGGATTATGCGGCTGAAATGGTGCCGTTCGATGCGCTGGTCGGTGAGTTCCGCGTGCATTACGCCGGCTTCTTTGATCCGGGCTTCGGCCACGATCAGGCCGGCGGCGTCGGTTCGCGTGCGGTGCTGGAAGTTCGCTCCCATGATGTGCCCTTCATTCTCGAGCACGGGCAGACCATCGGCCGCCTCGTCTATGAAAAGATGGCGGAGCGTCCGCGCACCCTCTACGGCGAAGGCATCGGTTCCAACTATCAGGGTCAGGCCCTGAAGCTCTCCAAGCATTTCAAGTCACCAGCCCTTTGATCAGGCCATGAGCCATCAGACGATCGAGCGTGAATTCGAAGGCTTTCTGGAAGACAGGAAGTCGCGGTTTCTCGCTTATCTGGTGCCTCTTGCGACTTTTGAGGCGCGGCTGGAGGCGCTCAGGGCCGAGCATCGCAAGGCCAACCATTTCGTCACGGCGCATCGGCATATCCTGGAGGATGGCCGGATCGAGGAAAGCGGCAAGGACGACGGCGAACCAGCAGGTACCTCCGGCATGCCGACCTTGCGGGTGATGCAAGGCGCGCGTCTGGTTGAAACCGCCGTCATCGTCGTGCGCTATTTCGGCGGTGTGAAACTCGGGGGAGGCGGGCTGGCCAGGGCCTATTCGGGGGCTGCTGCCGATGCGATCGCCAAGGCCGAGCTGATCCCCTTTGTCCGGCGGGCCCAGCGAACGCTGGAGGCTGCCTTTGCCGCAAGTTCGGATCTGGAACGCCAGATCGCCCTCCTTGGCCTGACTGTCATCACCAGAGACTACACGGCGGAGGGTGTCCGTCTGGTCGTTGAAGGGCCAGAGGACAAGATTGCGGAGCTTTAGGGCTCCTGCCCGGTAAAGCTGGCCGTGCCTTGGTCCTGGGGCAAGCCCAGCGGGTTCAGAAGGTCGGGCCCGGTCTCCTGCTGCATTCCCTCAGGCGCGCTCAGGCTGTCATCAAGACTGGTGCGCAGGGACGCGCCCTCCTGAACAGACGGCAGCAATGTCTCGTCAAGGGCTTCGGGCGCTTCTGCAGTTTGCGGCAGTTCCGTCAGCCATTCAGACTGCCATTGGCCTGCCTTTTGTTCCCGTGCCTTGTTCATCAATGCAGCGAAGTCCTCCGGTGCGCCTTCATCCGGCACGGCCCAGCCGTTCTCCACCATCCAGGCTGCCAGATTGATCGGCCCTCTGCTGCAGTTTGCCGACAGTGCGTTGGGGCCTTCCTCCGCAACCTTTTCACAGGCGATCTTGTTCATCCGGATCAGCCCGCGCAGGGCGGTTCTGGCCCTGACCCCGCAAGGCCACTGTCCGCCCACCCGGGACACGCAGGTTTCCTTGAGGCCAAGCGGCTTGATCCAGGCGAGGCGAACCGTGAAGGCCTTGGTCTTCAGGGTTCCGGCATCCACGACTTCTGGTCTGTGCAGTTCGAGCGGCCCTTCGGGGAGAGGATCCACCGGTGGATTGACCCGCTCGAGATAGATCTCGGAAGGTTCGATCCGCTTGATCGGCGCAGTGACGACCGGCGTGCGCATGCCGTCCGGCGAGACATTGCGCAACTGGCGCGGCAAGGGCACGGCAGAATTATCCGCAAGCTTTGTGGGCGCTTCCGGAGCGGGCGTGGGCGCTGCGGGCAGGGCGGGGACGTCTGCGGTCTTCGCCAGGACCGGTGATGGGTCTGTCTCCGGCTCTGGTGGATCACTCAAGACGAGCCAGGTGACCCCGCCGGCAAAGGCGAGCGCGAGAAAGACCGGAAAGGGGATGCGTCGGAGGCCGGAGAATGCGCTCATTGGCTTGCCCACAGGATACGTCCCAGCCATTCGATCTGGTCATGGGCAAGATGAACTGCTTCGCTGGGCTGGTCGAGCGCGCTGAACTGCATTCCGGCCTGGGTCCGCCGTTCCATGGTCAGTATCGAAAGGCCCCGGCCATGGATCTTTGCCAGCACCCTGTCGCCGCGCCGGACAGCCGTGAGGGGAGCAATGATCAGGACATCACCGGCCCGATAGATTGGCAGCTGGTCGTCGCCGCTGACCTCAAGCGCAAAGAGGCCCTTGTTCGCCGGGTCTGGAAAGGCGATCTCGCCCCAGAGGCTGCCGGAGGGCAGCCCTTTGGTGTCAAAGGCTTCCTGGCGTGAAGCCTCACTGAAGCCTGTGCAAGGCATCATCCGGCTGGCGGGAGCTGGTTTTTCTTTCCCGGTTGCCAGCGTGGCGACGAAGGCTTCGACCGGTTCGCCCGTCGCCTCCAGGATCTTTGCCAGCGACTCGGTCGAGGGCCAGCGCGGCCTGCCGTCTCCGGCAAACCGTTTGGAAGGGTTGAATGTCGTCGGATCAAGCCCGGCCCGTTTCGCCAGACCCGAAGGAGACAGGCCATAGCGGCGGGCAAGCCCGTCAATCGCCGCCCAGACCTGCGCATGCGACAGCATGTGGTGCCTCCTCGATATTCTCCGGCTGACAGGAATAAAAACCTCTTTCGCGATTATGTGGACGCGGGAATTGAGTGTCAAAGCGTTCCGGTGTGAAAGGATGCAGCAATCCGGGGTTTACCAGGCGCACGCGGCTTGCCGCAGCCCCTGAGGAACGGTAGGTTCCGCGCGAATTCCTTGCCGCCGGACAAGGGCGCGGGCCGCGCTGCCCCCTCCGGTGTGCCTGTCACAAGAAGGTGCCAGATGGTCCACATCTACAAGATCGTTCCACAAGACATGTGGCAGGCTGCCGAAGCGGAGGGTGTTTTTCACGGTGCTCCGGTCGATCTGGCGGATGGCTACATTCACTTCTCGACGTCTGCGCAGGCACGGGAAACCGCAGCCAAGCACTTCAAGGGCCAGACCGGACTTCTGCTGGCAGCCTTTGATGCCGGCCAGTTCGGCAGCGACATGAAGTGGGAGCCGTCCCGCGGCGGTGCCCTGTTCCCGCATCTCTACACGAGCCTTGCCACCAGCGCTGCCCTTTGGGTCAAGCCGCTGCCGCTGGGCGATGATGGTCAGCACGTATTCCCGGAAATGGACCAATGAGCTTTTCCCTGCTTGAGAAACTGGCCCTCAAGGGGCTTCACCAGATGGACGCGGAAGCTGCCCATGGTGTGACGATCAAGGCCCTGAAGACCGGGCTGGTTCCCACTTGCGCCAGGTCTGCGGATACAAGACTGTCCCGGCGGATCTGGGATCTCCAATTTCCCAATCCGGTCGGCATGGCAGCCGGGTTCGACAAGAATGGCGAAGTGCCGGATGCGCTGCTGAAGGCCGGTTTCGGCTTTACGGAAGTGGGCTCCGTGACGCCGAAGCCTCAGCCGGGCAATCCGAAGCCGCGCGTGTTCCGCCTGCCCAAGGACCAGGGCGTGATCAACCGCTTCGGCTTCAACAACGAAGGTCACATTGCCCTGCGCCAGCGCATGGAAGCGCGCAAGGGCAGGCCCGGGATCGTCGGGATCAATGTTGGTGCCAACAAGGACGCCACGGACCGTGTGGCCGACTATGTCGCCGGTATCGATGCCTTTGCCGATCTGGCTCATTATTTCACGGTCAATGTGTCCTCGCCCAACACGCCCGGCCTGCGCAATCTCCAGGCGCGCGACGCCTTGGCGGAACTGCTCTCCGGCGTGATGTCCGCGCGGGACAGCCAGACCCAGAAGCTCGGCCGGAAGGTTCCGGTGCTGCTCAAGATCGCCCCGGACGTTGAGGACCGCGAGCTTTCGGAGATCTGCGAGGAGGTTCTGGCCAAGCAGGTGGACGGGCTGATCGTCTCCAACACCACCATTTCCCGGGAAGGCCTGTCAGCGGATGCCAATGCGGATCAGGCCGGCGGTCTCTCCGGCCGTCCCCTGTTCCGCCGTTCTACCATTGTGCTGGCGAAGGTGCGCAAGCTCGTGGGGCCGGACTTGCCGCTGATCGGCGTTGGCGGTGTCGACAGCGCCGAAGCGGCCTGGGCCAAGATCACCGCAGGCGCGGATCTGGTGCAGCTCTATTCCGCGCTGGTCTATGAGGGCATGGGCCTGGTCGGGCAGATCCTTGATGGTCTTGCCGAACAGCTGGACCGCAATGGCTTTTCCAGCCTGCAAGATGCGGTCGGCATCAATGCGGATGGCTGGGCCAAGGCCTCCCTCACCTGAGACAAAGCTTGAGCTCCGCGTGAGCGGGGCTCAGACGGGCAAAAGCGAGCTGCCGGGCTCTGGAAACAGATCCGCCCGGCGCTTCCGGCAGATCAGCCAGAGGCTGAACCCCCGCATGCCGAAGAAGATGTTCAGCGCCAGCCATAGTCCATGGTTTCCGAGTATCGGAAACAGGACGTAGAAGGCTGCGATGAAGACCGCGAGAGACAGCAGCATCATGTTGCGCATGTCCCGCGACCAGGTGGCGCCAATGAAGACGCCATCCATCAGGAAGGCAAGAACACCCGAGAGGGGCGTCAGGGCTGACCAGATCAGATAGGCCTTTCCGGTTTCACGGACGGCGGCATCGGTTGTCATCAGATCGAGAAGGGCTGGACCGGCACTCAGGAAGATGGCCGCGAGCACGCCCGCCAGAACGTAGCTCCAGAGGCTGGTGATCTTCAGGGCCAGGTCAAAGGCCTTCCGGTTTCTCGCTCCGACCGCGCGGCCTGCAAACTGTTCGGCAGCCGTCGCCAGACCGTCGAGGAAATAGCTGGCCACCAGAAACAGCTTGTCCAGAAGCGCATTGGCCGCAAGCAAAACGTCGCCCTGCGCCGCAGACTTGCTGGTGAAGAAGCCGAAGGCGCTGAGCAGGCAGAAGGACCGGATCATGATGTCCCGGTTCACCGCCATCATCCGCAAGAGCAGGCGCTTGTCGAAGATCGTCTCGCGCGCCGGCCAGGGCGTATGGCGGGCCGAACGGAGGAAGAGACTGGCGCCCAGAAGCGCCGTGACGGCCTCGCTGATGACCGTTCCGGCCGCGACGCCTTCCACGCTCCAGTCCAGCCAGAGCACGAAGATCAGGGACAGGACGATGTTGAGACCGTTGCTGACCAGCTGCAGCAAAAGGCCCGTACCTGCGCGGCCGATGCCGAGAAACCAGCCAAGGATGGCATAATTGGCCAGCAGGAACGGGGCACTGTAGATCCGCGTCGAGAAATAGCGCTCCGTTGCGTCCTGGACCTCGGCGCTGCCGCCGATCAGCCTCAGGCCCACTCCCAGGGCAAGGCTCTGGACCAGCAGGATGGCAAGTCCGATAAGGCAGGCAACGATCAGGGCGCGCAGGGCGGTTGCCTTGATCTCGATCTGGTCATCCGCTCCGAGGGCCTGGGCGGTGAGACCCGTGGTGCCCGAGCGCAGGAAACTGAAGCTCATGAACAGCACGTCAAAGATTACGCCGCCGACCGCGATGCCGCCAAGCAGAGCCGGGTCGCCAAGCTGGCCGATGACCGCGGTGTCGACAATCCCGAGCAGGGGCGTCGACAGATAGGCAAGGGTCATCGGGACGGCGATGGCCAGCACACTGCGATGCGTGACCGAGAAGGCCTGAGCCTGCGAAGAGGCCTGGGAAGAAGAGACGGTCATGGGGAATCCTGAAGGAAGCCAGAACCGGATAGTCAGTGGCCGCCACCGGAAGGTCAAGACAATCCACAATCGGCCCGAGGGATGACCGATTGCCGCGTGCGTCATCGTGGCTCTGGTGTTTCTTGTCGTGAGCGCACAGGATTCAGCCTCCTCAGAACAGGAAGCTTTCCATGTGCCCCGTCAAAAAAACCTCCCATCCGCTGGAATCGCATATCTGGCTCCTTGTCGAACCGGGCGACTTTGTCGATGGTTATTCGGTTCCCTCCGAACGCGGGGCCAGAGAGGCCGCAGAGACAGGGCTGGCCATGCCTGGCTGGGCCAATTTGCTCCTGAGGCTGCGGAACCTTCTTGTGCGCCCCTTTGGCCTGAAGACCTCGCGGCCTGCAACAGGCGATGCAATCGGGATGTTTCCCGTCACCTTTGAAAACAGCCGGGAAATCATGCTTGGCATGCCCGACAAGCATCTGGATTTCCGGATTTCGGTGATGCGTGAGGACGGGCACATTCACATGGCCACCTGGGTGCAGCCGAAGAATGTCTTCGGGCGGCTCTATCTGGCGGCCGTCATGCCGTTCCACATCCTGATTGTACGCGATGCGCTCAGACGCATCGGAAAATGACGGGCATACCCCGTGCCGATTTTTCACTGGGAGCTTGAACCATAGCTCCGGTGAATTATGACTTCTGTATGCCTGTTCCGATTGTTCATCATCCTGCTTATTGCGCGGATCTTCCTGAAGGCCACCGGTTTCCGATGGACAAGTTCCGTGCGGTTGCTGCCCAGTTGACTGCCGAGGGATTGGTAGCAGGCGGCAAGTTCCATCGCCCGCGCCCCGCACCGTTCGAATGGGTGGCTCTCGCCCATGATCCTGCCTATGTCGATCAGGTGTTTTCCTGTTCGGTACCTCATGCGGTTGCCCGCGAAATCGGCTTTCCGATGAAAGAGGACATTGCCCTGCGCGCGCGCTGTGCGACCGGCGGCTCGGTACTGACCGGCTATCTGGCGCTGGAGCACGGCATTGCCTGCAACACAGCCGGGGGAAGCCATCATGCCCGCTGGAAGCATGGAGCGGGCTTCTGTGTCTTCAACGATGTGGCGGTCGCGATCCGGGTGATGCAAGCCGATGGAGTGATCCGGCGGGCTCTGGTGATCGACCTCGACGTTCATCAGGGCGATGGTACGGCTGACATCTTTGCCGGTGACAGCAGCGTCTTCACCTTTTCCATGCACTCCGAGAAGAACTATCCGGTGCGCAAGGTGCCCTCCGTGCTGGATATCGGACTTGAGGATGGGGTGGGCGATGCGGCCTATCTCGATCGTCTGAGGCCGGCTCTGGACACGGTCCTGGAGGCGGGGCCTTTCGACATTGTCTTCTACAACGCCGGGGTCGATCCCTTCGCAGGCGACCGTCTTGGCCGGTTGTCGCTGACACAGGAAGGGCTTATGGCGCGGGACAAGATGGTCATCGAGACTTTGCGCGCCAGTGGGCTGCCGCTGGCCGGCGTGTTGGGCGGGGGCTATTCCACCGACATCGAAGAACTTGCGGACCGGCACTGCAACTTGCACCGGGCCGCCGCCGCGTCATTTCTAGCGGATTGCTAGGGCTTACTTTCCCCGTCCGGCAGACAGGATGCGGGAGAGGAGCCAGATCGGGACGACGATGATGGCGCCCAGTACGAAATAGCGCATCAGGTTGCCGACCGCCGCGAAGCCCATGTTCCAGAGCCGTTCGATGAAGTCGAGGGCATGATAGAACAGGCTGAGCGGATCCAGGTTGAGCGCGGAGAGGATGACCCCGACCACGAAGGACAGGAAGACCAGCCGCAGGATGACCTGAGCAGGCGAGCCTCCCATGAACCGGGCCAGATTGTGATCGGACATGACGTGTCTCCTGACTGCGCGAAACGGCGCTACTGCCTACTTAGGTTGGAACCGCGTTGACCGCAATGGCAGGTTCGCATCCTCTGTTGTGTCGGTGTTGAACAAGTGACCTGCCGCAGCTGACCGCAAGCATGAGTGGCAAAAGGGGTCTGGAAAAGTGCAATATTGGCATCTACTGTTAAGATTGAAGGCTTTTGTGCCAAATACAAACACCCTTAATTGAGGTATACCTCAGCGTTAGGAAGGGATGTGTTGAGCGCAGGACTTGCGGCCTGCATCTCTTCTGGTTCAGCTCGCCGGATGGCGGGACAGCCGGTCACATAAGAACCCTGAAGCACTCGCCCCATCGGTAGCGCAGGTTTCGATTTCGGCGCCCGCCTGAACAGAGCATATAATGGCTGAACCTGTCGTGATGCCAGGGTTTCACTGGGGATTGCATGTTGGCGGACTTGCAGTCTCAATCAGGTGAAACTCCGATGAAGGTGCCCGGTCCCTCCCTCCCGGTGCTCTTCGCAGGTATCAAGTTGGCGCGGGACACCCGGATTGGGTCGTCCCGCGCTCCTCTTCCTTCCGAAGATTTGAAATCTGGCTCTTCTAACGAAGCCTTGCGTTTTTCTCGCTCACAGCCTGCGGCGCAGAAGCTTCCATGCGCAGCCCCCGCGGCGAGACGCCGTACCATTGCTTGACGGCTCTGGAGAATGCGCTGATATCGGAAAAGCCGAGGTGCTGGGAAATTTCCCCGACTGGCCAGTCCGTCTCCATCAGATAGGTTTGCGCCCGGCGCTTGCGCACATCATCCAGCAGTTTTCGGAACGTCGTTCCTTCGCTTTCAAGTGTGCGCTGGAGAGAGCGCTCGGACATGCCAAGCGCCTGGGCGATGGCCCTGACGGAACAGTCCCCCTTCTGCATCTCCGAACTGATGGCAGCGGTGATTGAACTGATGGCCGAAGGTTGAGAGGTTGCTTCCGCAAGAGCCCGGCGGGCCGCGCCTTCCACGATCACATAGAGATTGGCTTCTGATCCTGACGGTTTGCGATCCAGAAGCGAAGCGGAGATCAAAAGGCGTGTCGTTTGACAGTTGAAACGCACGCGCTGGGCGTAGGGCTTCAAAAACTCCGGCATGGTCTTGAGAGGCAGGGAGGCGAATTCGATCCGCATCGGCAGGGCGGTATCCTGTTCGAGCATGCGCTCCAGCCGGCCGACCAGATAGGCCATGAACGCCATGCTGTAGATCGTGCGAGGGCCGAACCGGTCGGGCAAATCCCAGGTCAGAATGCCGTCCTGCGCGGTCTCCTGATAGGTAAGGCCGATGCAATTGCTGCGCAGCGGATAGAAGATGCTCCAGTTCTTCAGAGCCTGGCGAATGCTCGGAGCAAATAATGCCATGTAGTCGAAACTTCCCGCATCCCCTCTGGGCAACCGGTGAAAGCCGTCGAACAGGGCGTCGTGATCGTTGCAGGAGGCGCCGAAATCTTCAAATAGGGCCAGCGTTGGCTGGATCGGGATCCTGTTGTCCGGACTCAGAAGCATGCAGGCGTTCAAATGGGACTTGGCAATGATCCGCTGCCAGTCTGCCCCTGCTTTCGCAGCCAGGTTCTCCAGCAGAATGACCGGGCCAGCCGTGACCCATTCATCCGCACCCGGATTAAGAAGTTTCGCCCGGTTTGGCATCGCTCCCCGCTGCCTCCCGCAAGGTACGCCCCTTGCTCATTCATTGGACAATCAAGACGTTATGATCTGGTCAAAGAAAAGGTAATGCATCTGATTTATTCTGTATATTGATAATAATTCTAATTTTTTGCTAAAATAGATAAAACATTTATATATCATATCAGCATTACCAGTAGATTTACTATGGTGCGATTTTAAAAGATATATCATTTATATTATTATAATTGTTTTTACTTACTTTTGCCCTCGTTAGGTTATTCAAATAACTCGGTTTTCTATTTGGGATTGAGGCGAGAGGAAAAAGTCTCCTCGCATAACCCAACCAATTCCGGCAATCTAGTGACGCAGGTTTCGCGGCGAAGTGCCAAACCAGGTCTTTACCGCTCGCGAAAAAGTGCTCAACTCGGAGAAGCCGAGAAGATAGGCAATTTCTTTCATCGGCAACTTTGTGCCCAGAATGTATCTCTCGGCAGCCTCCCGCCGGAAGTCCTCGCTTAGTTGGCGGAACGAGGTTCCTTCCGCTTCCAGCGTGCGTTGAAGCGAGCGGGCAGAGACCCCCAATTGGTCGGCAACTGTGTTCAGGTTGAAATTGCCCAGCTTCATGCAGTCCGCCATGGCATCCATGACGGGTGATAGCTTGGTCTTGCTGGAATTGTGCTGTTCCAGTTCCTCTTTGGCTGCCTGAACAAGAATGGCATAGAGATTCCGGTCGCCGCCCACGGGCCGCCGGTCAAGAAGATCCTTCGGCAGGATCACCGCGTTGCGGGTCTGATTGAAGGCAATCCGATCAGCATATTTTTCCAGAAATTTGCTGGGTCCTGAAGGGCGTTCTGCGGCCAGCTCAATCCTTAGTGGGGCAATTTCCTCACCAATCGCGGTTTCGAACCGGCGAATGGCCCAGCCAACCCGTCCGAACATGTTCTGGCGCCAGCAGCCGAAGTCATCAACGATCGGCCATTCGAAACACCCTTCGTTTTCCGTCTCCCGGAACTCGAGAAGATAGACGTTGTTGCGCATCCGGATGTAATTCACCCAGGACTGGCAGGATTCTCTCAAGGTCGGGGCGCAACTGAAGAGATAGTCAAAGACGGAAAATGTGCCCAGGTCGATGTCGTAGAAAATATCGAACATGATGGCATCGTTGCCGACATAGGTCGCCGCGTCTTCGAACACGCCGAACCAGGCTCTGAACGGAGCTGTTCCTTCCGCATCGTCAAGTGCCGCAAGGTCGAACTGGTATTTGCGGGCCAGATCCCGCCAGTTCATGCCGCTCGTAAGAGGATGATCGCGTAAAACGCGCAGAGCTTCGCATCTGCACCAGTCATTTTTCACGTTCATCAGACGACGCCCCGTTCGACTGCTTGTCGTTTCTCCCAATGCCATCCTGTCACAAAATGCCAAGATATGGAATTAAATGCAAAAAATTTCGACAAAAAAGTAATCTTTGGCCGTTTTGCTGGGGTCGTGCCCTAAAGTTTCGTCATGTCGAATGTTGCGTTGCATGCCGCCCCGCATGTCCGATGAACAACAAAAATCCCGCAGAACGTGCGGGGACGTTCTGCGGGATCTGTAATCGAGTGGACCAGACGGTCAGGCGGCTTCTTCGACCTGAACTTCTGCCTTTTCGGGCGGGAACCGTCCGTAGAAGGTCTCGTTGCCCTTGGCCATGTCGCGCAGCAGCTTGTTCGGCTTGAAGCGCGGGCCCCATTTGCGGGTGAACTTCTTGCAAAGCTCCACGAAGGCGGCCGTGCCCATGGTGTCGATGTAGCTCAGCGTGCCGCCGGAGTAGGGGGCAAAGCCGAAGCCGAGGATCGAGCCGACATCGGCCTCGCGCACGTCGGTCAGGCACTTCTCCTCGAAGATGCGGGCGGTCTCAAGCGCCTGCATCACCAGAAGCCGCTGCTTCAGCTCCTCGATGTGGAAGCTGGATGCTGGCTTGGGCTGGCCGGTGACCTCCGGAATGCCTGGCCACAGCTTCTTGTTCTTGCCCTCGTAGTCATAAAAGCCTTTGGCGTTCTTGCGGCCAAAGCGCTCGCGCTTGACCACCATCTCTTCCAGGATGTTGTCCAGCGGGCCTTCGACATATTTCACGCCCAGGTCCTTGCGGGTAGCGGAGACGATCTTCCAGGCCAGATCCAGCGCGACTTCGTCGCCCAGCGACAGCGGGCCGACGGGCATGCCCGCCATCTTGCCGGCATTCTCGATCATGGCGGCAGGCACGCCATCCGCCAGCATCATCAGGCCTTCGCGGATGTAGGTCATCACCACGCGGGACGTGTAGAAGCCGCGGCTGTCGTTGACGACGATCGGCGTCTTCTTGATGGCCTTGATGTAGTCGAGTGCCATGGACAGGGCTCTGTCCGAGGTCTTCTTGCCCATGATCACTTCGACCAGCATCATCTTGTCGACAGGCGAGAAGAAGTGAATGCCGATGAAGTTCTTCGGGCGGCTGGACGCTTCGGCCAGAGACGTGATCGGCAAGGTAGAGGTGTTGGAGGCATAGATCGCGCGGGGCTTCATCGCCGCCTCGGCCTTCTCCGTTACCTGGCGCTTGACTTCCCGGTCTTCGAACACGGCCTCGATCACGAGATCGCAGTCGCCAAGAGCGTCGTAGTCAGCGGTGGCGGTGATCTTGGCCAGCAGCTTGTCCTTCTGCTCCTGGGTGGCGTGGCCACGCTGGACGGACTTGGTGATCAGGCTTTCCGAATGGGTCTTGCCCTTGTCGGCAGCTTCCTGGTCCCGGTCGATCAGCACAACGTCGATGCCGGCCTGCGCGGTGACATAGGCAATGCCTGCTCCCATGAAGCCTGCGCCGAGAATGCCGACCTTCTTGATCTTGTTCGGGCGCTGGCCTGCCGGGCGGCGGGCGCCCTTGTTCAGCTCCTGCATGGAGACGAAAAGCGACCGGATCATGTTCGCGGCTTCCGGCGTCTGAAGCACCTTGGCGAAGTAGCGGCTCTCGACCTGAAGGGCGAGATCCATCGGCAGCTGCAGACCCTCCACGACCGCGCTCATCAGGTAGCGCGGGCCGGGATAGTTGTCATAGGTCTCCCGGCGGTAGATGGCATTGGCGGCCGGCCAGAACTGGAAACCGGCCGGCGAATAGACCGGGCCGTTCGGCAGCTTGAAACCCTTCTTGTCCCAGGGCTTGACCGGGTCGACACCGGCTGCGAGCAGCTTGCGCGCCGCGTCCACCAGTTTCTTTGAAGGGGCCAGGTCGTCGACGAGCTTGAGCTGCTTGGCCTGTGCACCGCGCAGGGTCTTGCCCTGCAGCAGGAACTGCATGCCCTGCTGGCCATCGGCCATGCGCATGACGCGCTGTGTGCCACCGGCGCCCGGGAAAAGCCCGACCTTCACTTCCGGCAGGCCCATCTTGAAGCCATCGTCCTCTGAGCCGAGGCGGGCATGACAGGCGAGTGCCAGTTCCGTGCCGCCGCCCATGCAGGTGCCGTTGATCGCCGCGACAAACGGCTTGCCGCAGGTTTCAAGTTTCCGGTAGATCAGCGACAGCTTGCGCGAGCCCTCGAAGAGAGCCTTGGCGGCCGCTTCCGGGTCCTTGGCACGCTGCTTGTGGAAGTCGGTCAGAAGGCCTTCCAGCATGGTCAGGTCAGCGCCGCCGGAGAAGGCGGCCTTGCCGGAAGTGATGATGGCGCCCTTGACGGCTTCATCGCCCGCAATCTGATCAACGATCTGGTTCAGCTCTTCCATGACCGTGAGGTCGATGACGTTCATGGATTTGCCCGGCATATCCCAGGTGATCAGGGCAATGCCGTCGGAACCGGTTTCAACGGTGAAGTTCTTGTAGGTCATTTTTGTCTCCTCCGGTTCGCTCTCAAACGCGCTCGATGATCGTCGCGGTGCCCATCCCTGCGCCAATGCACAGGGTGACAATGGCGGTGTTCAGGTCGCGGCGTTCCAGTTCGTCCAGAACCGTACCAAGGATCATGGCGCCGGTTGCGCCCAGCGGATGGCCCATGGCAATGGCGCCGCCGTTGACGTTGACGATCTCCGGATCAAGCTTGAAGGCCTGCTGATAGCGCAGGACAACCGAGGCAAAGGCTTCGTTGATCTCGACGAGATCGATGTCCTTCATGGTCATCTTGGCGTTTTTCAGCAGCTTTTCGGTCACATCCACTGGTCCGGTCAGCATGAGAGCCGGCTCGGAGCCGATGTTGGCGAAGGCCTTGATCCGGCCGCGCGGCTTCAGGCCCGCAGAACGTCCGGCCGAAGAGGAGCCGATCAGCACGGCCGCGGCACCGTCCACGATCCCGGAGGAATTGCCGGCATGGTGCACGTGACGGACGCTTTCCAGTTCCGGATGTGCCTGGATGGCGACCCCGTCAAAGCCCCCCATGGCACCCATCATCTCGAAGGACGGATTGAGCGCACCCAGCGACTGCATGTCCGTTTCCGGGCGCATGTGCTCATCCCGGTCCAGAATGGTGATGCCGTTGATGTCCTTGACCGGAACCACCGACTTTTCGAAGCGGCCCTTGTTCCAGGCTTTGGCAGCACGCTTCTGGCTTTCCACCGCATAGGCGTCGCAGTCGGTGCGGCTGAAGCCGTATTTGGTTGCGATCAGGTCGGCGGATACACCCTGTGGCATGAAATAGGAGGGAACAGCCACCATCGGATCAATCGGCCATGCCCCGCCGGACGCGCCAAGACCGATGCGGCTCATGCTTTCCACGCCGCCTGCGATCACGAGCTTGTGCTGGCCGGACATGACCTGTGCCGCAGCCATGTTGACCGCGTCGAGGCCCGAAGCGCAGAAGCGGTTGATCTGCATGCCCGGAACGGAGGTGTCGTAATCCGCGTCAAAGACGGCCGCGCGGGCAATGTCGCCGCCGGCTTCGCCCACAGGGTCAACGCAGCCGAGGATCACATCGTCGACGCGGGATGTGTCCAGGCCGTTGCGCTCGCGCAGGGCCTCAAGGGTGGTTGCGGCCAGACGAACGGCAGGCACTTCGTGCAGGGCGCCGTCCTTCTTGCCACGGCCGCGTGGCGTGCGCACGTGGTCGTAGATAAATGCTTCCGCCATGGTGTCCTCCTCAAATTATGATCTTTTACGACTTGGCCGGCAGGGGATGGCCGGGCATCAGGTCGTAAGGTGATTTCCAGCCGGGCAGGGCACGGATTGCGTCCAGCCAGCGGTTGATGTTCGGATATGCGCTGAAGTCGATGCCGATCTCGTCCGGCCAGAACAGGTAGCCGCAGAGCGAGAAGTCAGCGATCGTGGGCCGGTCACCGACGGTGAAGCTGCGCCCGTTCAGATGCGCATCCAGCACCGCATAGGCGCCCTTCGCCCGGCCTTCGAGCCAGGCCGTAACCTCGGTCTCGCCGGTCTTGGCAAACATGCGCAGGAACCGGAGCGTCGCCGTGTAGCTGGTCAGCTTGTGGTTATCGAACAGGATCCAGCGCAGGACTTCGCGGCGCTCTTCCTCATTCTTCCAGCCGAAGGTTCCAAGCTCGGACGTCAGATAGTCCAGGATCACGCCGGACTGGGTGAGCCGGGTGCCCTTGTGGTCCAGAACCGGGATCTCGCCCATTTCGTTGACGGTTTCCCGGAACTCGGGTGAGCGGGAGGCGCCGTTGAAGAAATCGACCCATTGCGGCGTCCAGTCCGCGCCGCTGAGTTCCAGCATCAGGGCAACCTTGTAGGCATTCCCGGACTGGGCGAAACAATGAAGCGTATAGTCGGACATGACATGACTTTCCTATGCGGGGGCCGGCCATTCGGCCAGCAAGGAAGGGTGCCAGGCGGGCTCCCTCCCTGCCGGTTCAGGATCAGAACTGGGCAGCGTCCAGCGACATCATGGTGTCTGCGCCGGAGGAGATCCGGGCCAGATGCGCTCCGGTTTCAGGCATCAGGCGTTCCATGAAGAAGGTGGCGAAAGTGAGCTTGGCTTTCAGCCACTCTTCCTTGCCATCTGCACCGGCGGCCAGCTTGGCGTTCACGGTCTTGACGATCTTCGCCCACATGTAGCCAAGGGCAACCAGGCCGAAGAGGTGCATGTAGTCGACGGAGCCGCCGCCCGCATGATCCGGGTTCTTCATGGCGTTGTTCATGAACCACATGGTCGCCTGCTGCAGATGATCAAGGCCCTGCTTCAGCGGCTTCAGATAGGGCTGAAGCGCTTCGTCCTCGCCGTTTTCCTTCAGGAAAGCGTTGACCTCCGCAAAGAAGCCCATCACGGCGCGGCCGCCATTGGCGGGCAGCTTGCGGCCGACCAGATCCAGTGCCTGGATGCCGTTTGCGCCTTCATAGATCATGGCGATGCGGGCATCACGGACGAACTGTTCCATGCCCCATTCGGCAATGTAGCCGTGGCCGCCGAACATCTGCTGGGCGTTGACCGCATTGGCAAAGCCAGTATCGGTGAGAACGCCCTTCAGGACCGGGGTCATCAGGCCCATCATGTCATCGGCCTTGGTGCGGGCCTTTTCATCCGGCGAGCGGTGGGAGACGTCCCCCTGAAGGGCCGTCCAAAGGACGAGGGCGCGGGCCGCTTCGTTGAAGGAGCGGATCTGCATCAGCACGCGGCGCACGTCCGGGTGAACGATGATCGGATCTGCTGCCTTGTCCGGTGCCTTCGGGCCAGTCAGGGCGCGGCCCTGGATGCGATCCTTGGCATAGACAACAGCATTCTGATAGGCGACTTCTGACTGGGCCAGGCCCTGAACCGCGACGCCGAGACGGGCCTCGTTCATCATGGTGAACATGGCGCGCAGGCCCTTGTTCTCTTCGCCAACGAGCCAGCCGGTAGCCGCGTCATAGTTCATGACGCAGGTGGCATTGGCGTGGATGCCCATCTTGTGTTCGA
Organism: Roseibium suaedae; assembly: GCF_900142725.1. GTDB lineage: Bacteria > Pseudomonadota > Alphaproteobacteria > Rhizobiales > Stappiaceae > Roseibium > Roseibium suaedae. Next base: position 899,625 of record NZ_FRBW01000001.1, read on the forward strand.
TGGAGCCGCAGGAAACGCCGTTGGCTGCGCCGATCGAACCGTCGTCGCCGACGCTCTTCTTCGGGACGACAAACAGGGAAATGCCCTTCACGCCTTCCGGTGCGCCTTCGATCCGGGCCAGAACCAGATGGACGATGTTGTCCACCATGTCGTGCTCGCCTGCGGAAATGAAGATCTTGGTGCCGGTGATCTTGTAACTGCCGTCTGCCTGGGGCACGGCCTTGGTGCGGATGAGACCCAGATCCGTGCCGCAATGGGGCTCGGTCAGGTTCATCGTGCCGGTCCATTCGCCGGAGATCATCTTCGGCAGATACTTGGCCTTGATTTCGTCGCTGGCATGCAGGGTCAGGGCCGCCACGGCGCCGGCGGTCAGGCCCGGATACATGGCAAAGGCCATGTTGGACGCGGACAGATATTCGTTGAGGACAATGGCCAGCGTGTGCGGCAGGCCCTGGCCGCCAAACTCCGGATCGGCAGACAGCGTGCCCCAGCCAGCTTCGCAGAAGGCGTCGTAAGCGGCCTTGAAGCCCTTGGGCGGGGTGACGGTGCCGTCGTCGTGCCGGGTGCAGCCTTCCTGATCGCCGGAGAGGTTCAGCGGCTGGAGCACTTCTTCGGAAAACTTCGCGCCTTCGCGCAGGATCGCTTCCAGAAGGTCGCCGCTTGCATCTGCAAAGCCGGGCAGGTCGGCATAAGCGTCGAGGCCCAGAACGTCGTTGAGCAGGAAAAGCGTGTCGTCGACAGGTGCGGTATAGCTCGGCATGGAAATCCTCCCAGATTTGCCGGTGACTGCTGTGCTTGACGTTTCCGTAAACGTCACCTTGTCTTGTTTATAGTCAGGCTCATTCTTCTCAGCAAGGGGGTGTCCCAGGGGAAACGTGTGCTTATTTTTGCGATTTTCCACCCATCTGAGGCATTTTTCGGGTTTGCCGTAACGAAACGAGAGGCGCCTGAGGCCGTTTTTGTCCGTTTTTCGCAGTTTCCCGAATGAAGCGCTTCTGCGCGCAATCCGTCAATCGAAATCCGGAAACACGCATCGGGGGCAGCGGGAAAGGGTTGCTCCTGCAAATTTGCCTAAGGACAGGCAAGAAAAAACCCGCTCCGGAGCCGGAGCGGGTTCAAAGGTCTGCCGGTCTGATGAGGAGATTACTCCTCGCCAGAGGCTTCCTTGTGCTTGAGCATGCCGGAGACGATTTCCACGGTGCGGGAAAGCTCCTCGATGGCCTGCTCGATATCCCGGCGCTGTTCTTCCAGAACGGCGATCTGGTCGGAGAAGCGCGACAGGGCGACGCGCAACTGGGTGACCTGGCCATCGCGCAGATCATAAAGATCCAGCATGTCGCGGATCTCGGTCAGCGAGAAGCCGACGCGCTTGCCCATCAGAACCAGCTTCAGGCGGGCACGGTCCCGGCGGGTGTAGACCCGGTTCAGACCATCACGCTTGGGGTTGAGGAGGCCCTTGTCTTCATAGAAGCGCAAGGTGCGCAGGGTGCATTTGAATTCCTTGGCAAGGTCGCCAATCGTGAACTGGATCTTCTTCGTGCTTTCGTCGCGTGCTGCAACGACATCAACGAGTTCGTTCTCGTCCAGTATCGAAAGTGCTTCGCTCATTACGTCTTTCCTGTCCGGGCGGAGGGGCCGGAGGTCTTTATCTTCATGCAAAGCCGGTTCCTTTGGCGACGGGGTTACCCGTCGTTTTGCCAAGTCTCTTCCGGCGAATGTGGATAAGGCCGCGCGCGCTCCGGCGCGTGTCTTGATAATCACGTGTACCTTACGCGAAGGTCAAGGTCCAGCGTCAGCAACTCCAACAACGCAGTTTCGTTAACCGGGGATGTTGGCCGCGGGTGCGGATTTTTCCCGATAATCAGGTTGCCAAAGCGGCCGGTGTTGCATTTGGCAATGCCGATTAACGCCGTGTTTACCCTGTTCGGAGAAAGATTCCGTAAATGCTGCCCTGATTGTTTGTAGTGAGTTTTTCGTCGTGCAGCCCAAAACAGTTCATGAGCGGTCTCCGGATCGCAGGCCAGGGTTCAGAATATGCCGGCTTGGAAAACACGTGAGGCAGGACGCCTTCATCGCGATGGTCACATGAAGCGTGACGAGCGGTCCGGACAGTATTCCGACGACGCTTATGCGAGCGATCCAAGGCGCATGCAGGAAGAACCCGCCAGCCGTGTCGAGCGGCTGACGCGAACCGCCACCTCTCTCGGACGGACCCGTGTTCCCGCCGGCGGCCATGCTGTCGACGAAGGGGAAATGGAAGCCGTTGCCAGCGAGCTGGACCGGCTGTTGAGCGACCGGGCACCGCGTGGCGGCCGCAGAGCGCCCGCAAGGGCAGCCCGCCGCCAGCCAGAACCGGCTTGGCGCGATGAAGCGTCCTTCCGCGATACCTATGAGCAGGAAGACGACGTCTATGCCTATGAGGCTGAGGATGTCGGTCTGGACGACGAGTGGGATACGGTGGAAGCCGTTGCCCCGCGCCGCGCTTCACGCGAACAGGCAGCTCCCGCACAGGAGCCCCGCCGTCCGGCTCCCCGCGTTGCCCCGCGCCGTCCTGCAGAAGCCTATGCTGCGCCTGCCAGATACGACGAGGAACGGCCTTTCGCGGATGGTCCCTACGAGGACGAATCCCGCCGCGAGGAGGCAGCTTCCTACAGCGCAGCCCGCTATGAGGATGGCGAGACGGAACGTCCCTATTATGCCGAACGCGAGCCCTTCCGGTCGCGCCGCCCGCTGGCTGAACGGCCGCCCGCAGCGCCGGACATGTCGATCTACAAGGATCTGAGCCGCCGGATCGATGCCCTGCGCAAGCCGCAGGAAGAAGCTTACAAGATGGTGCGCGAGGAGCTCGGCTCACTCAAGGCCGCCATCGGCACCTATACGGCTGGAACCGATGAAAAGGTCGGGCAGCAGAACAGCGAGCTGCGCCGCCTTGCCGAAATGGTCTCCCGCCTGCGGGTTGAACGCACCGATGACACCTTTGCACGCGAAGTGCGCAAGGAAGTCGCCGAATTGAAGACCATGGTGGGGCGCACCAATGTGGACGGGGCCTTGAAAAGCCTCGAGCACGGCTATGCCCATATTCTCCAGCGTCTGGACGAACTGACCCGCGCAACCGTTGATCCGCGCATTCTGCACAGCGTGACCGAACGCCTGTCTGAGATCGAGGATGCGTTTGCCGCGCTGCCGCGCGGCGAGCAGATGTCCCTGCTTCAGGACCGCGTTGCCGATATTTCCGAACGGGTCGAGCACCTGCTGCGCCAGAACAGCCGGTCCGAGATCGAGCCGCTCCGCGCAGAGCTGCGTGACGTGCGCGCCTTTGTCGAAGACATTGACGTTTCCGGCCTGGTCGAAGCCATCGATGACCGCATGAAGGTTGTCTCAGGCCGTCTGGACGATATCGAAAAGCTTGCCCATCACCAGAAGGGTCTCGACAGCCGTCTTTCCGCAATGGAAGACCGTCTGCCTGATGCCGATGTGCTGAACCGTCTTCAGGGGCGTCTGGAAGACATTGTCGGCATGATGTCTGGCGACCGGAGCGGGCAGGGCGATCCGGCCCATCTCATCGGCGTTGACACCAAGCTTCAGGAAATCTCCAGCCGTCTCGACCGCATGGAAAAGGTCGTACCGGCTCCGTCATCGGAACCCGCTGCCTTCTCTGCCATCGAGCAACGCCTGGATGCGATCTCCGGCAAGATCGAAGCCATCGAGAAAAAGGCTGAGCGCACCACGGCGGCGCAGGTCCAGGCGCTCGCCGGCATGGCTGGCAAGAGCAGCAAGGTCCTGAGCGATCTGCAGTCCCGCATCGAGACGCTGACCACCGAGCTGGACCGTCCGCGCGAAAGCGTGACCACCAATGATATTGCCCGGCTGAGCCAGGAAATCAGCGACATGCGGGCGAAGCTTGAGGCCCGTCCGCAAACTTCCGCGCTTGAGCAGCGGATCAGCGAGCTGGCGGATGCGGTTGCCCGTGGCGGGGATGCAGGCGATGATCCGCGTCTTGAATATCTAGCCACCAAGGTTGCCAGCCTTGCCGAACAGATCGAAAGCGTCAGCCATCTGGATGATGACGTTTCCCGCTTCGGCGCTGTGCTTGCCCGGATCGAGGACGGCCTGAATTCCTCCCGTACCGATGCGGCTGAAATCGCCAAGGCGGCAGCGCGTGAGGCTGTTGCCGCACGGCCCGCGACCAAGTCGGCCCAGTATGACGATGCCATCGAGGGCCTGCAGTCGGATCTTCGCCGCCTTCTGGATGCGGCAGAAGGGGCCGATGAGCGGACCCGCAACACCTTCAAGGGCGTTCAGGACATTCTGTCTGCGCTGACCGACCGGCTGGATCATCTGGAACGCTCCGGTTCGCGTCCGCGCGCCGAAGCACCTGAAGTGCCATCTGCGCCGTCTCGCAAGCTGAGCCTGCGTCGGAAGGTCGAGAAGGAAGAAGACCGTCCGGTTGAGCGCGTGCGCGACCGGAAGGCAGATTTTATTGCCGCTGCCCGCCGCGCCGCTCAGGCCGCCTCCGAGGAAGCGGCCAGCATTGAAGCCCAGATGGGCCGCGAGCCGTCCAAGCCTCAGGCCGAGGATGCGCCGGGCAAGGCGCGGGCCGGATGGCTGCGCAAGGTTCTCAAGCGCTCCGACGAAACGGGCGAACCTGCTCAGAGCCCGTCCGAGGCGATCAAGGCCCGTGCCTTGGGCCGGGAAGATGTGCGCCGTGCTCCTGTTGTCGAAGTGCCGCGTGAGACCAAGGAACTGGACGAGCCGGATCATGCCGGTCTCGAAGAGGACGCCGCGCCCGCAGGCGGCGGCGGACGCAAGCGCGCTCTGCTCTTTGCTGCGGCTGCTGTCGTTCTGGCTCTCGGTACGCTGCAGGTGTTCCGCGCTGTGACCGGTGGGTCCGATACGGGTGCAGACCTTCTGGCCGAAGCGCCGATGGAACAGATGGAAGGCGCGCAGGATCTGGCAGAGGCGCAAGGGGAGCTGCCGGCCGTCCCGTCCGATACGGCTTCCGATCTGGCTAGCCTGTCGCCGGAAAGCGGATCTTCTGAAAGCCTGACCCCGGAAGTACCGGCGGCGCAGAGCCAGTTGCCGGCTCCGGCAGAGACCCCGATGGCCGCACCTTCCGCAGGCCCTGTGCCTGCGCCCATGGCCCAGAATCCGGCAGCCCTTGCTGATGCCGGCGCCGTTGCGCCTTCGGCAGGCACTGCAGAAAATCCTCAGGCTCCTCTGGCCTTCTCTTCACCCAGTGCCACTCCGGGCAGTTTCGGTACAGCGCCAGTGCAGCCTGGATCGTCCTTCAGCTCTGAAGATCCGGGCGTGCTGTCTGCAAGTCTTGAAGCGGCTCTGCCGCCGGAAGATGTTGGTCCGTTGGCCCTGCGCAAGGCTGCAGCAGGCGGCGATGCCGCAGCTGCCTTCATCATCGGCGTGAAATACACCGAGGGCGAAGGCATCACGGCTGATCTGGCAGAGGCTGCCAAGTGGTATCAGAAGGCTGCCGACAAGAACCTTGCTCCGGCCCAATACCGTCTGGCCAGCCTTTACGAAAAGGGCCGTGGCGTTGAGCAGGATATAGCCAAGGCAAAGGACTGGTACTCGCGCGCAGCGGAAGCCGGCAACGCCAAGGCGATGCACAATCTGGCGGTTCTCTATGCGGAAGGCTCGGACAGCGCTCCGGATTTCGCCAAAGCCGCGAAGTGGTTCGAGGAAGCCGCGAATTACGGCGTCAAGGACAGCCTGTTCAACCTCGGCATTCTCTATGCCCGCGGTCTGGGCGTCGAGAAGGACCTGATCGCGAGCTACAAGTGGTTTGCCATCGCCGCCGAACAGGGCGACCGGGACGCAGCCAAGAAGCGGGACGATGTGGCCAACATGATGGACGAGCCCACACTGGCGCTTGCCCGCAAGGCCGTCGAAACCTTCCAGCTCAAGACCCCGCAGGATGCGGCCAACAAGGTCGTTGCAGATCCGTCCTGGGTCGTTGGCGCGGCGTCTCCTGGAGCAGCCGTTGGCTTTGAAGGCATCCCCAATTACGAGGCAATGGTCCGCAAGGCCCAGGACGAGTTGAATCGTCTCGGCTTTGAAACGGGAACTCCGGACGGGCAGATGGGGCCGCGCACCCGCAGCGCCATCCGCGCCTTCCAGCGCAGTCTGGGCAAGCCGGAAACCGGTGAGGTTGATAACGACCTTATCAAGGAACTGGAAAGCCAATCCATCTAGAGTGAGACTTGCGGCCGGGGCCTCGCATCAAAACCTGCGGAGCCCCCCGTTTGTCATGGTTGACAGACCTTCCAAAGAGGGTCTTTAACCAGTAGTCGTTCAGAGGATCCCGGACCGGGCGCCCGCAAACTTCGGCCAGTTACAGTGCAACTTTACCTGCCCATCGCCGAGATACCGGTCAACATCTTTGTCATCTTCGGCATGGGAGGAGCTGTGGGCTTCCTCTCGGGGCTGTTTGGCATTGGTGGCGGTTTTCTACTGACCCCGCTCCTGATCTTCTCAGGCATTCCCCCTGCGGTTTCCGTGGCGACCGTCACGACCCAGGTCGTTGCCTCTTCCGCCTCGGCGGTTATCACCTACTGGCGCCGCAAGGCGATCGACTTCAAGCTCGCCTTCATGCTGCTGATCGGTGGTATCGCCGGATCCGCGCTTGGTGTTGTCCTCTTCGATGTGCTGCAGTCCCTCGGTCAGCTGGATCTGGTCATTTCCATTTCCTACGTGACTTTTCTGGGCACAATTGGCGGGTTGATGCTGGTGGAATCGCTCCGGGCGATCCGCCGCCGGCGCACGGGTCACGTTCCCTCGGCCCGGCGTCCCGGGCAGCACAACTGGATCCACGGCTTGCCGTTCAAGATGCGGTTCCGCCAATCCAAGCTCTATGTCAGCGTGATACCGATCCTGTTCCTCGGCAGCTCCATCGGCTTCCTGGGCACGGTTCTGGGCATAGGCGGCGGCTTCATGATGGTGCCCGCGCTGATCTATCTTCTGCGGGTGCCGACCGGCATCGTCATCGGCACGTCGCTGCTGCAGATCCTTTTCACCATGGCGGCGGCGACAATCCTGCATTCCATGTCGACCCAGACTGTCGATATCGTTCTGGCGCTGACGCTGATGATCGGCGGCGTGATCGGCGCACAGTTTGGCGCGCGCATGGGGCAGAACCTGCGCGGGGAGCATTTGCGCCTGCTGCTGGCGCTGCTCGTGCTGGGCGTCGGCCTTCGCTTCGCTATCGACCTGCTGCTGACACCTGAAAACGTCTATTCCATCGCGATCATGAAGGGGGCTGGCGCATGACCTCCTTCGCGAGCTGCCTGACATCCCCGCTGGCCGGGGCCATCGTCGCCCTTTCGCTGCTGGCGTCCTCGTCGATGACCATGGCACAGGTCAAGCTCGGGCAGACGACTCAGGCTGGGGGGCAGCAGGAAATCGCGACCCAGGATTTGGTCACGTCCATGTCGTCCGACATCGTCTCGATCCAGTCCAATTTCACAGGAACCGAGATCGTCATCTTCGGGCAGATCTCCGATGGTCTGAAGAAGAGCCATCCGGATTCTAAATACGATCTGGCGATCACCGTGGAAGGCCCCAGCCAGGACATCACCACCCGCCGCAAGGACCGCTTTCTGGGTGTCTGGATCAACCGTCACTACGAGACCTTCCAGAACGTGCCGTCCTTCTATGCTGCGGCCACGACCCGTAATGTCGGTGATCTGGCGCACCGGGATGTGCTGGATGACAATGCCATCGGCCTCTTCCACCTCAATCTGCCGGTCTCCGGCCATTCCGGGGTGCCGGTGAATGACCGGGATGATTTCCGCAAGGCCTTCCTGGAGCTGCGGCAGCAGGAGGGGCTCTATTCCGAGCGCCCCGGCGCCATCCAGTTCCTGACCAACACCATGTTCCGGACAACGGTTCCACTACCGGCCAACATTCCGGTCGGGGCCTACAAGGTGCGCAGTTTTCTGTTTGAAGATGGTTCACTTCTGGCCCGCCAGGAAGCGCAGCTTTATGTCGGCAAGGTCGGCTTCGAGCAGCTGACCTTCAACTTGTCCCGGAACTACCCGTTCTTCTACGGATTGCTGGCGGTTGTACTGGCGGTTCTGACCGGCTGGCTGGCAGGCGTCATCTTCCGCCGCGACTAAACGGTTCTTCCACTTTCACGAAGAAAATCATGCGCCCATTGAATGGGCGCATGGTCAATGCTGGGAAGAAGCTGGTTCAGTCGGCGATCAGGCGCGAGGCCGTGAAGGGATAAAGCCGGTTTTCGCCGAGGAGAAAGGCCGAGAAGCGGCGTCTCTCGAACAGGGTCTCATAGGCCTTGTCCATGACGTTCAGGCCGCCGGTCAGCGCGCCAAAGGCCGGCAGAACAAGCCGCGAGCCGTCGGTGACGAAACAGGGGCGGCGGAGCGACCGTCCAAAGCGGCGCACACGGCCTGCGGGATGCAGGTGTCCGCAAACCTCGCCATCGGCCGCATTGATGCCTTCAACGGGTTCGTGGCGGAACGTCAGGGCACCAAGGGTGATTTCGTCGACCGTTTCCCCGCACAGCCGCACAGGCGCGATCGGGTCATGATTTCCGGTGACCCAGATCCATTCCCGGTTCAGCTGCAAGGTGGTCAGCATGGCCCGGTATGCGGGGGGAAGACGGTCGGAGCCGCCCATGTCATGGAAACTGTCGCCGAGGGCAATGACTCGTGCCGGGTCAAAGGCGTCGATCACCGCAGCCAGCTTTTCCAGCGTTGCGGCGGTATCATAAGGCGGCAGCATCACGCCGCGCCGGGCGTAGGATGAGCCTTTTTCAAGGTGAAGATCAGCGACAACCAGGGTGGATTCTTCCGGCCACCAGAGAACGCCGCTGTCGTGCAAGCCGATGGTCTGGCCATTGATCTGAATGTCATGGCAGACCGGGACGACCATGAAGTCGCGCATATGGGACGGCAGCAAACTCATTTGCTCATCGCCTCGCTCACGAGGTCATCCGCAGCTTCACTCAAGATGCTTTCCATAGCCTCGCCGTAAATCGGTTCGCGCCCGATTTCCAAGAGAACCGGGACAGCCAGAGGGGATACGCGTTGCAAGGAAGTATGCGCGATTCGACCCCTGATGCGGGCAAGAAGTTCGCCCAGCCGTGAGATATCCAGAAGTCCTTCCGCGGCATCGTTCCAGGTCGCCTCCAGCAGGATGTGGCCGGGTTCATGACGCCGCAATACGTCATAAATGAGGTCGGAGGAAACAGTTATTTGGCGGCCCGATTTTTCCTGCCCCGGATGCCTGCGCTCGATCAGTCCGGCAATGACCGCGCAGTTGCGGAAGGTGCGCTTCAGCAGGCTGGAATCCGCCAGCCAGGCATCCAGGTCGTCGCCGAGAATGTCTTCCTCGAACAAGGTGTCCAGGCTCAGTTTGCCGCTGGAAAACAGGGTCTGCAGGTCACCAAGGCCCCAGACGGCCAGGGCATAGTCACTGGCCACAAAGCCCATCGGGCGCGCGCCCCATCTCTCAAGCCGCTTCGTCAGCAGCATGCCGAGGGTCTGATGGGCAAGGCGGCCCTCAAACGGATAGCAGACCATGTAATGGCGCCCTGCACGGGGAAAGGTTTCCACCAGCAGTCCATTGCGGTCCGGCAGACGAGATTTGTCCTGCTGAAGCTCCAGCCACTCGCGCACCTGAGAGGGCAGGCGCTGCCAGCTCTGCGGCGTGGACAGGATGCCGCGCACCCGGTCGGCAAGATAGGTGGAGAGGGGAAACTTGCCGCCTTGATAGGAGGGGATCATCGGCGTCTGGGCCTTGGACCTCGAAACCTGGGCCTCGTTTTCGCTCAAGCCTTCGAAACGCAGGATCTCGCCGCCGAAGATGAAGGTGTCGCCGGGAGCAAGTTGCTCGATAAACCATTCCTCGATCTGCCCCAGAACCCGCCCGCCGCGGCCGACCGGTGTCCGGCGGCCCTCCGCCCGTGAGCGCACCAGCCTGACCTTCAGCATGGGGGCTTCGACAATGGTGCCCACATTCAACCGGTATTGCTGGGCGATCTTGGGATTGGCAATGCGCCAGTGGCCGTTCTGGTCCAGCTTCAGCCGCGCGTATCGGTCGTAGGTCTTGAGCGCGTAGCCGCCGGTCGCGACGAAATCCAGCGCCCGGTCGAAACTCTCGCGGCTCAGATGCCGGTAGGTCTCGCAGGAGCGGATCTCATTGTAGGTCTCTTCCGCGTCGAGGGGCGCTGCGCAGGCGAGGCCGAGAAGGTGCTGGGTAAGCACGTCGAGCGCCCCCTTGCGCAGGGGAGGCGTATCCTGGTCCCCGTCTTCCGAGGCGGCGAGGGCGGCCTGGCATTCGAGAACCTCGAACCGGTTGGCCGGGACCAGGATGGCCTTGGACGGCTCGTCCATGCGGTGGTTGGCGCGGCCGATGCGCTGGGCAAGACGGCTGGCCCCCTTGGGCGCGCCGATGTTGATCACCAGATCGATGTCGCCCCAGTCGATGCCCATGTCCAGGGAGGATGTGGCGACCACCGCCCTGAGGACACCGGCTGCCATCGCGCCTTCCACCTTTCGCCGCTGGCCTGCGTCCAGGGAGCCGTGGTGCAGGGCAATCGGCAGCGTGTCCTCGTTGATCCGCCAGAGTTCCTGAAAGATGCTTTCGGCCTGGGAGCGGGTGTTCACGAACAGCAGCGTGACCTGGTGTCCCTTGATGAGCCGGTACATATCCTCCACCGCATAGCGGGCCGTGTGGCTCGCCCAGGGCAGGCGCTCGCCGGAGTCCAGAATGGAGATATCCGGCTTGGCCCCGCCCTTCACCTCCACCAGATCCGCCAGGGCGCGGTGCTCCGGATCCGGCTGGCCCACCAGATAGGCTTGCAGATCTTCCGGCTGGGCGACGGTCGCACTCAGACCAATGGTTCTGAGGTTCGGAGCAAGCCGGCGCAGACGGGCCAGGCCCAGAGCCAGAAGGTCACCGCGCTTGGAGGTAACCAGCGCATGCAGCTCGTCCAGAATGACCGTGCGCACGGACCTGAGCACCTGTTCCGATGCCGGATCGGACAGGAGCAGGGCGATCTGCTCCGGCGTGGTCAGGAGCATGTCCGGCGGGTTGACCTTCTGGCGTTGCCGCTTGTGGGTCGGCGTGTCGCCGGTACGGGTCTCGATCCGGATCTTGAGACCCATTTCCGCAACAGGCGCTTCAAGGTTCCGGGCAATATCGACCGCAAGCGCCTTCAACGGGGAGATATAGAGCGTGTGAACGCCCTTGCTGCCTGCGCTTCCGGGCTTTCTGCGGCCTGCTTCGCTATCGAGTTCGACCAGGCTCGGCAGAAAGCCGGCAAGGGTCTTGCCCGCGCCCGTCGGTGCGATCAGCAGTGTCGACTTTCCTTCCGCCAGCTTGCCGATGAGATCGAGCTGATGCTGCCGGGGTGACCAGCCGCGAGACTGGAACCAGGTCTGGAATCGGGGAGGAAGAAGGCCGGTTTGCATGACCTTCTATGTATGTCCGATCCGGCGGGAAGGCGAGGAGAACCATTGCTCGAGGCTGGCAAAGAACAATCACGGCAAACGGCTGTCTGGATTATTCCAACGGGAAACCTACACTCTCCTTATGTCCAATCTTCTGACCCAGACTCCGGAGGGGCTTTTCTGTCCTCAGATCAATGCGTATATCGATCCGGTTCGCCCGGTCGAGCGCGCTCTGATCACGCATGGTCATGCGGATCATGCAAGGGCGGGGCATGGAGCCGTACTGGCAACGCGGCAGACCCTCGACATCATGGCAATCCGCTATGGCGAGGCCTTTTGCGCCAGCGCTCAGTCGCTGGACTATGGCGAGAGGCTGCAGGTCTCCGGCGTGACCATCTCCCTGCATCCGGCAGGTCATGTGCTTGGGTCCGCGCAGATCCGCCTTGAGGGTAAAGGCGGGCGCACGGTCATTTCCGGGGACTACAAGCGCCGGGCCGACCCGACCTGCGCGCCCTTTGAACTTGTGCTCTGCGAGACGTTCATCACCGAGGCGACTTTCGGGTTGCCGGTGTTCCGGCATCCGCCTGCGGGCGAGGAGGTCCGCAAGCTTCTGGCTTCCCTCGGTCTCTTTCCCGAAAAGGTGCATCTTGTCGGAGCCTATTCACTCGGAAAGGCACAGAGGGTCATCGCCGAGCTTCGGGCAGCTGGCTATGAGCGGACGATCTATCTTCACGGAGCGCTGGAGCGGCTGACGCAGTATTACCAGTCACAGGGTATCGATCTGGGGATGGTCGAGCCTGTCGCAAGCCGCAGCAAGGAACTGGCGGGTGAGATTGTACTGTGTCCGCCCGGGCAGTTGACGGACCGCTGGAGCCGCCGTTTTGGCGACTGCGTCACGGCGGTTGCCTCTGGCTGGATGCGTGTCAGGGCGAGAGCCCGGCAGAGAGGTGCCGTTTTACCTCTCGTGGTTTCCGATCATGCTGACTGGGACGACCTGTGCCGGACCATCGGCGAAACCGGTGCCGAGCAGGTCTGGGTGACCCATGGTGCTGAAGAAGCCCTTGTATATTGGTGTGAAACCCATGGACGAAAGGCACGGCCGCTCAATATGATAGGCTACGGAGACGGGGAGGAGGCTGATGGCCCCGTTCACTTTGAAGCACAGGCGGGAGCGCAAAATCATGTCGGATGACCGGGACGCAGGACTGGACTTGACCCGCGATGACGAGATCTCCGGAGAGGTCAGTGATCAGGTCGAATCCGAAGAGGCAATTGCGGCGCTCTTTGAAGACTATCTGGCCGGCTTCAACGATTTTGATCCGGAGCAGATCTGCGACTGCTTTGCGTTGCCTGCCACCATCTGGCAGCACGACCGCGGCTATGTCTTTCATGATGAAGACGAGCTGATGGAAAACATCGAGGCGCTGCTCGAGGCCCTCGACAAGGAAGGCGTGAGCCTCTCAAGTTTCCAGGTTTCAGCCAGCCACATCAGCGGCATCACGGCCATGGTGAGCCTCGACTGGCAGCAGGAGAATGCGGACGGTGAAGCCGTATTCGAGTTCACTTGCCATTATCACATGATGTTTGACGGCGAGGCCTGGTCCATCGTCATGATCATCAATGAATAAGTCCTGGACCGCTTTCTGAAACTCTGCCTAGGACCTTGGACCAGGGCCTTAGACAAACACCCGTGCGAGAGTTGTGACGGCCATGGCCGTGGCAGCTCTTCGGGGGCCTGTCTGGTCGATCCCGGTCTCACCAGCGAGGCTGTCGGGAACAATCAGGGCGATCCGGTTCAGGTCGGATGCATCGAGATGATCCAGATCGGCAGATTTTGCGGCATCCTCGGCGGCAAAGCGGATCTTGTCGAACAAGGATACGAGGGCCTGCCAGACTTCCACGGGCGGGCCGTCCGCCGTGTTGCACCAGCGAGATATCTGCGCCTGATCGACGCTCAGAAATTGGGCCGCGCCTTCTTCGGTGAAACCGAATAGGTCTATGATCGCCTTGAAATTGCTCATGTTCCGTGTCCGAAGAGAACGCGTAAGCGCCGGATTTTGACATTATTGCACTGCAATATGGCGAAATGTCGAGGGTTTAACTCTTCTGAGGTTAAAAAGTTCCCCGGCTTAGTCCTTGCCTGTCGCGCGTATCGGCGTCGAAAAAGGCCGCAGCCTTTGGCGGACTGCGGCCTCTTGAGGGTCTGTTTCGGGCTGAGGCCTTAATCAGGCTGCGGTCAATTGCTTCAGGAATTCCTCGACGGAGCCGCGCAACTGACGGGTCTGGCGGCTGACCAGGTCGCTGGAGGTCTGAACCAGAACCGTCGCCTCGTTCACCTTCTCGGTGCTGGACTGCAGGCGGCCCATGTTTTCGGTCACTTCGCTGGTGCGCGATGCGGTGTTCTGGGAGTTGCTGGCAATTTCGCCCGTGGCAGCGCCCTGCTGTTCGATGGCCTCGTTGATCGAGCGGGTGTGCTCGTCAATCGTACGCATGGTGCGCGTGATGCCTTCGATCGCCTTCACGGCCGTGGCGGTAGACGACTGGATTGCGGAAATCTGCGTGCTGATTTCGTCGGTTGCCCGGGCGGTCTGGCTGGCCAGCTCCTTCACTTCCGCAGCCACAACGGCAAAGCCCTTGCCGGCTTCCCCGGCGCGGGCTGCCTCGATGGTGGCATTGAGGGCCAGGAGGTTGGTTTGTTCGGCAATAGCCTGAATGAGCGTGATGACTTCGCCAATGCGCTCTGCTGCAGTCGCAAGGCCTTCGATGTTTTCGTTGCTCGTTTCCGCCTGTTTGGTGCCTTCCGCGACCACCTTGGCGGTGGTCTCGATCTGGCGTCCGAGTTCCATGATCGACACGGACAGTTCTTCAGCGGCTGACGCGACGGTTTCGACACTGTGGGAGGCGAGTTCTGCGGAGGAAGCCGTGCCACTGACGGTCTCACTGGAGGAGACTGCCACATCTCCCAGAAGCTGCGTGGCGGAGGTCAGATCGCCGGATGCGGAATCCAGATCCGTCAGGAACCGGTCGGTGCGGGAGCGGAACTGCTGGGCAAGATCGGAGAGCAGCTTGCGGCGGTCTTCTTCGCTCGCCTGTTCGCGCTGCCGGATTTCTTCCGAAAGGCGCTGCTGTTCCATGACCGAAGCCTGGAACACACTGAGGGCCTGCTTCAGCTCGCCCATCTCATCGGAGGACTGCCATTGGGGGAGGGCATGGCTGGTGTTGCCATCGGCAAAGGCGCGGGCAGCTTCCGCCAGTTCTCCCGCCCGGCTCGCGACCCGCTTGCTCAGGAAGATCCAGCCAAGGATCGCCACCAGCATGCAGACACCGACGCCGATCAACTGAATGGTACCAGCCCATTCGATGCGTTTTTCCAGGTCGGACGCATATTGGTCCATGTCGTCGTGAATGACTTCTTCTGCTTCATCCGCGAGAGAGATCAGCGCCTCAAAGGAGGCATCAAATTTCACGTCTGCGTCAGAGCCAGCAATGTCCTTGCCGACATTGGTGTAGCGGGCACGGGCGACGTCGACGAACGTGTCGAGTTGCTTGAGCACTTCCGCCATCTTGGACCGGACTGTCTCGGATTCTGTCGGGTAGAACGTGCCCTCGTCATTCGTACCGCCATTGATCACTGCGTTGGCGTAGAAACGGGTATCTTCCAGAAGTCCCCAGACCTCATCGATACTTTCACCCGCATCGCCGGACATGATCTCTTCAAAGAGAAGGTGGGCGTGGGTTGCGGATAGTTTGATTTCCATGGCTGCATCGCCAAGGGGAGCCAGCTCTCTCCCGAGCGCGAGGCCATCCGAGCCAACCTGTTTCGCGGTCAG
Source organism: Roseibium suaedae (assembly GCF_900142725.1). Taxonomy (GTDB): domain Bacteria; phylum Pseudomonadota; class Alphaproteobacteria; order Rhizobiales; family Stappiaceae; genus Roseibium; species Roseibium suaedae. Next base: position 914,881 of record NZ_FRBW01000001.1, read on the forward strand.
GTAGGTGATCATGCCGGACGCCATGACAGCAATCATGATGCCGGAGAACAGCGCCATAACCTTGGTTGAGATCTTCATGCCAGAGTCCTTCTGGGAATATTCTGTCTGGCACGTATTCTTACTGACTTGCCTTTACTCTTCGTTACCTTGGCGAAAGTGTCAGGATCTATCGTATTTAAATCAACTTCTGGATGTTTTATTTAGGAGGTTGAGAAATTTAGCCTTGCGCGAACATCCAGTTCAGGATCAGCCGCCAGTCAGTCATGCGGATCGGCGTGCCGTGGCTGCCGGTGTCAAACAGCGTGAACTTGACCGGGTATCCAGGTGCGCTTTCGCGGATTTTCTTGAAGAAGTTTGCCTGTTCTTCCCAGTTGTAAACCCTGTCGTCGCTGCCATGGCCCATGTAGATCGGCACGCGGCGGCTCAATACTGAGCGGGACAGGATTGCGGGGTCATTTGGCGAGCCCATGAGCATCACGCCGCTGAGCAGACTGGCGGATGTGTCCGATTTCAACAGGTTCCAGCAGATGATGCCCCCCATGGAGCCGCAGGAGACAACGACCTTCGCACCGGGAGACAGCTGCTTTTGATAGCGCACCAGGGCCGTGATGTCCTGGGTGCCCTTGCCGGTGAAGTCTGTAATGTCGGCAGACAGATAGGCGCCGCCATTGCGGACCATCAGGTTCTTGATGCGGTTGAAGTTGCCGCCAAAGCTGACGTCGTTCATGCCCTGAAAGCGGTTGCCGCCCTGGCCGTGAATATAGATGACCACGAATTTCGCGCCACCCTTCGCCTTGCCGACCCCCATGTAGCGGATCGCGCGGCCATTGGCTTGAAGCGTATAATCTTCCTGGCTGCTCTTGGGCTTGTAGGAGACGTAGTGGCCGAAGACTTCCTGCTCGTCGACCTTGTCCCGGTCGCGCAGGTCTCTCTGCTTGGAATAGTCGACGGCGACGAAATCGCCGTCAAAATGTGTGGCGGTAATCTTCGGGTAGCGGAACAGCTTGTCCTTGTACGGGGCCAGGGCCTCTGCCTGAGCATGGACCGCTCCGGTCAAGGCCAGTCCCAGACCAAGTATCGTTGCCCAAGCCGTTGCCCGAAACTGTCGCATGATGCTCCTTCCCACCGGTTGCCCTATCAAGGCTGATTTGCCCAAATCATAGACGCTTCGCCCCCTGCGCCGCAATGCAGGGACAGCAGATGCGAAACGAAGGGCGGGGACAGTTTCCTGCTCCGGCTCCTGTCAGAACTGCGTAAGAAAATTGCATTTTGCATTGGTGTTTTTCCTAGGTCCTTGAAGAAAAACGATCCTTCTGGGCGCAGTTAATGGATTGGTAACCATAATTTCCTGAGACTTGCTTTCCAAAGGTGAGGGCGCAGAAGGCGTCTTTCGGGTCAAGCCAGGAGAAATGAACATGCCGGTTATTTCCTTTGCCAATGCCAAGGGTGGAGCGGGCAAGACCACAGCAGCGCTTCTGCTTGCGACGGAAATTGCCGACCGGGGGAAGCGTGTGACGATCTTCGACGCCGATCCGCAGAAATGGATCTCTACTTGGGCAGATCTCCCCGGGCGGCCAAGAAATATCTCCGTGGTGAGCCAGATCACACCGGCGTCCCTGGCGGAGCAGATCATGGATGCGGCCGAGGACAGCGATTATGTGATCGTGGATCTTGAAGGCACTGAAAACCTGATCGTTGCCAATGCGCTGTCCGTGTCCGACCTCGTCGTGGTGCCGATCCAGGGCTCCAGCATGGATGCCCGGGGCGGCGCCAAGATCCTGACGCTGATCAAGAAGCTGGAGAAGGTGGTCAAGCATGACATCCGCCATTGCGTGGCCCTGACCCGCACCAACGCGGCCGTGACCACCCGGGCGCTGAAGGCCGTGCAGGAGTTCCTGGCGGTCAAGGGCATTGACGTGCTGATGACGCCGATCGTGGAGCGGGCTGCCTATCGCGATCTCTTCGAGTTTGGCGGTGGTCTTCGAGCCCAGGATCCGCGCCAGGTGACCAATCTGGACAAGGCCCAGGAAAACGCCGCGCTGTTTGCAGCTGAAATCCTGGAGCGGGTGCAGGTGCTGCCGACCCGGCGCTGGTATCACGTCTTCAAGCGGGCAGGTTGACCTTCAGCATGGGCATTTCATCGGGGCAGCTCATTTAGAGTGTGCCGACTAGGTGAATACCCGTTTGTCGCGATGTGTCTGATCGCGCTAAGCTCCCGATGATTCAGAGGGTGGGAAGGAATGAACTTTCCACCCTTGACCTATGGGGGTTCTGCAATGCTGTGCCGGTTTGTTCCACGCTCACTCGTGTTGGCCTTGGCTGCCTTGCCCCTTGCCGGCTGCTGGGAGGACGACGGGTCCACCGCTCTCGGCACCCTGGAGCGCGACCGTGTGGCGCTGACGGCAACGGCTGCGGAAGTGGTCATGGACCTGCCGGTGCCCCAGGGAACGAAGGTCACGAAGGGGACCATTCTGGTCAAGCTGGACGATACGGCCCAGCAGGCCATCGTCAATCAGGCCCGGGCAGAAGTCTCCAAGGCCAAGGCGGAGCTGACCAAGCTTCAAAATGGCGCGCGCGAGGAAGAAATCGCGGAAGCCAGGGCGACCGTGGCCGGTGCCAAGGCCTCCTTGCTGGAAGCGGACACCACGTACAAACGCACGCAGGATCTGACCGGCCGCGGCACCTCCAGTCAGGCACAGCTGGATACGGCCCAGGCCGCACGGGATTCCGCCGAAGCCAAGCTGCAGATTGCTCAGGAACAGCTGCGCCAGCTGGTCAATGGAGCGAGAGCTGAAGACCTCGACATTGCCAGGGCCGGATTGGAAGCTGCTGAAGCCATCCTTGCCAGCGCCGAAAAGACCCTGGACGATCTCACGATCCGCGCTTCCCGGGATGGCACCTTGAACAACCTGCCCTGGAACCTGGGTGAACGGGTGACCGTCGGCAGCCCTCTGGCGGTGCTGCTGGCAGGCGAAGCGCCCTATGCGCGGGTCTATGTGCCCGAGCCGCACCGGGTTGCCATCAAGGAAGGCGACAAGCTGCAAGTCCGCATCGATGGTCTGGACCAGACCATGGAAGGGACCGTGCGCTGGATTTCGTCCGAACCCTCTTTCACGCCTTACTATGCGCTCAACCAGTCCGACAGGGCGCGGCTGATGTATGTGGCGGAGGTGCAATTGCCCGACAGCGCCTCCAGCCTGCCGGATGGCGTGCCGGCCCAGGTTCTCCTCAAGTGAGTGCCGGCATGGGTGAAACAGTCATCACCGCGCGGGGGATGACCAAGTCCTTCAAGGGCTTCAAGGCGGTGGACGGGATGAACCTGACCATCGAACGGGGCATGATTTACGGTTTCCTCGGCCCCAATGGCTGCGGCAAGACGACGGCGATGCGGATGCTGACCGGCTTGCTGACGCCGAGCGCAGGCACTGTCGAGGTGCTCGGCATGAGCGTGCCCCGTGACGCCGAGGCCTTGAAGTATCACATCGGCTACATGACCCAGGCTTTCTCGCTCTATGGCGATCTGACGGTCATGGAAAACCTGAAGTTCATGGCGGAAATCTACGGGATTGAGCCATCCGCGCAAAAGGGGCGGATCGCCGAGTTGCTGGAACGCTATGAGCTGACGGAGCTGTCCGACCGCTTTGCGGGCAAGATGAGTGGCGGTCAGCGCCAGCGCCTTGCCCTTGCCGCCGCCGTCCTGCATGAGCCGCAGCTTCTGTTCCTGGATGAGCCGACCTCTGCGGTCGATCCTGAATCGCGCCGCCATTTCTGGGAGCAGCTCTTCGATCTGTGCGATGCCGGCACCAGCATTGTCGTCAGCACCCATTTCATGGACGAAGCCGAACGCTGCCACCGGATTGCGATCATGGAAGCGGGGCAAGTGCGGGCCGATGGCCGGCCGCAGGATCTGATGAACGCCATGGGCGCCAGCGTTGTCGAGCTGGAAGGCCCGACCCTGCGCGAAATCAGGCGGAAGCTTCTGACGGTCGAGGGCATCGTGTCTGCCGCCCAGCTTGGAGCGCGGCTGCGTGTGCTTGTCAGCAAATCCATTTCCGATCCTGTCGCCTTTCTGACCGGCAGGGCGGAGACCGCAGGGGCAACCTTGATCGAACAGGTCCGGCCGAATCTGGAAGACGTCTTTGTCACTTCCACAGGGGAGGGGCGGCAATGAGTGCACCAAAACGGCCAACCGGCCTTTCTCCCCGCCGTTCCGCGCGCCGCATCTGGGCGATCTTCTCGAAAGAACTGGCGCAGCTCAGGCGGGACCGGATGACCTTCGGCATGGTCATCATGATCCCTCTGATCCAGCTCATCCTGTTCGGATATGCGATCAACACCAATGTGCGGGACATTCCCGTGGCCGTGGTCGACCAGAGCCAGACCGGCATCAGCCGGACGCTGATCCAGATCGTCCAGGCCACACAGGTGGTCAAGGTCACAGAACGCCTGCCGACGCCGGAAGCTGCCGAAGAGGCGATCAAGGCCGCCCGGGTGCGCGCCGCGCTGATCATTCCGGCGGATGTGGATGGACGCCTTGCCCGCTCTTCCAGCATTGGTCTCGGCACACCGGCTTCCACCGACGAGGAAACCAGCCGGCCTGTCGCGCAGTGGATCGTGGACGGGTCTGACACCATGATTGCCTCGGCGATCAAGAGCCTGCGGGCGATGCCTCTGACCGAAGTCTTCCGGAAGGCTCCCAACCGTTCGACGCCGACTTTCGAAGTCTCGCTGTTCTACAATCCGGAGCAGCGCACCGCCGTCAACATCGTGCCGGGTCTTGTCGGTATGATCCTGACCATGACCATGATCATGTTCACCTCCGCCGCCATCGTGCGGGAGAGGGAGCGGGGCAACATGGAAATGCTGATCAACACGCCGGTCAAATCGATGGAGCTGATGATCGGCAAGATCATTCCCTACATCTTCATCGGCCTGATCCAGACGGCGATCATTCTTGGTCTGGGCAACGTGCTGTTCAACGTGCCCATGGGCGCTCGGATGCTGGATCTGTTTGTCGGTACGCTGCTGTTCATCGGCTCCAGCCTGTCTCTGGGGCTGGTTCTGTCGACCCTTGCCCAGAGCCAGCTTCAGGCCACGCAGATGACCATCTTCGTGCTCCTGCCCTCAATCCTGCTGTCGGGCTTTGCCTTTCCCTATGAGGGCATGCCGGTGATCGCCCAATATATCGCTGAGGTTCTGCCTGCGACCCATTTCATGCGGATGATCCGTGGCTTCGTGCTCCGGGACGCCGGACTTGCCGAATTGCACAAGGATGCGCTTTGGCTGGCGGGTTTTCTGGTCATCGGGCTGACGCTGGCGGCCCTGAGGTTCAAGAAACGGCTGGATTGACCGGCCTGTTGGGCGGGATACCACTGTTTGGAGGATCTGGCTCGATTTCTTGAAGATTGGAGCTGAATCAGCCATCGTCGGGGCATGAAGCGCGATCTTGATCAAACCGACCGGCGGATATTGGCCGAACTGCAACGCAACGGACGCCTGACCCATCAGGAGCTGAGCGAACGGGTGGGGCTTTCCCCGACCCCCTGTGCCCGGCGGGTCCACAATCTGGAAACGGCCGGGTTCATCGATGGCTATTCGGCCCGTATCGATGAAGAGAAGATGGGGTTCGGCCTGACGGCTTTCCTGTCGGTCAAACTGGATCAGCAGATCGATGACCGGCTGGTGAGTTTCGAAAAGGCGCTGGCTGCCTGTCCCGAGGTGGTGGATTGCTGGCTAATGACGGGAACGCGGGACTATCTCTTGCGCGTTGCCGTTTCCAGCATGGAAGAATTCGAGCGCTTCCTGACTGGCCGCCTCACCAAGGTCCCCGGTGTCGCCTCCATCGAATCCTCCCTCGCCATCCGCCGCGTGAAAGGCCAGATGTCGCGGCTGGGTTAGGTGGAGAACACCTCTCCGTCGTCCTGCCATGGCTTGACCATGGCATCCATTCCGTGACCTCGCCTCAAGGAAAGGCCGTGCTTTCAGGAGGGGGAACGGCATGGATTCCGGGTCAAGCCCGGAATGACGGCGGGAGGAGAGGCTGGGTTCTCTATCCAGCCCCTTAGAGCGAAGTTGACGCGGGCAGGGAAGAGGGAACGCGGCCTTTCCCTCCTCAGGCAAAGGCCTTCTTGCCGCTGGTCAGCTGGCTGATGGAGGCGGCGAGGGCGGTGCGGTCGATGCGGAAGTGGCGGTAAAGGTCGCCGATGGTTCCGGTCTGGCCGAAATGCTCCACCCCGTGCGGAATGGTCTTGTGGCCAGCGACAGCGCCGAGCCAGGACAGGGTCGCCGGGTGCCCGTCGATGACGGTCACGAGGGCGCAATGGCTGGGCAGCGGGTCGAGCAGCGTCTCCACATGGCTCTTGGCATTCGGGTTGCCACGGGCGCGTTCCCGCTGGGCGGCCGTCCAGCCTGCGTTGAGCCGGTCGGCTGAGGTGACAGCCAGAACGCCGATGTCCCGACGGGTTTCGCCGATCATGCCGGCGGCCGCGATGGCTTCGTCCGCCACAGCCCCCTGATAGGCGATCACGACGGAGCAGTTCGGGCCGGGCTTGCGCAGCCAGTAGGCCCCGTCGACCGCACCCTGGCGGAAGGCATCGTCGCTGCGGCTGATGGGTTGTTCCATCGGCTTGGTGGTCAGGCGCAGATAGACGGAGCCGCCGGTATCATCGCGCAACCATGTGCGCTCGTCCGGATCGCCCTCGCCATCGCGCTGCATGTAGTCAAAGGCCCATTCCATGATCACCGCCAGCTCATCGGCAAAGGCGGGTTCAAAGGCGGCAATGCCGTCCTGGCTCATGCCGATCAGCGGCGTGCCGATGGATTGGTGAGCGCCACCTTCGGGAGCAAGCGTCACGCCCGACGGCGTTCCGGCGATGATGAAGCGGGCGTTCTGGTAACAGGCATAGTTGAGCGCATCGAGGCCGCGGCAGACGAAGGGGTCATAAACCGTGCCGATGGGAATGACACGCTTGCCCCAGACGCTGTGGGAGAGGCCCGCAGCGCCCAGAAGCAGGAACAAGTTCATTTCCGCGATACCCAGCTCGATATGCTGGCCTTCGGGCGCGAAGTTCCACTTGGCGGTGGAGGGAATGCGGTGCTCGATGAACGCATCCTTGAGTTCGTTGCGGGCAAAAAGCTTGCGCCGGTTAACCCAGGGACCAAGGCTGGTAGTGCCCGTCACATCCGGTGAGGTAGTCATGATGCGGGAGGCTAGGTCGCTGCCGCCCTTGGCGAGATCATCGAGGATCTTGCCGAAGGCGGTTTGCGTGGAAATTTCCCGCTCGGTGTCGATGGCAATCGCCGGCACGCTCAGGCGGTCATCCGAAAAGCGCCTCGGGCCATTTTCAAAGAAGGGAACGGTCTTCAGGAAGGACTGGAGACCGGAGACGTCCTTTACCGTGGCAAAGGGCTCCCATTCCTGACCTTCCGGAACACCCATGTGCTTCTGCCAGTCAGCCATCTGGGTCTTGGTCATCAGGCCGCCGTGGTTGTCCTTGTGACCGGCAATTGGCGTGCCCCAGCCCTTGATCGTATAGGCCAGGAAGCAGACAGGCCGGTCATGGGCGATGCCTGCAAAGACATCGGCCATGGTCTCGACGCAGTTGCCGCCAAGGTTCTCCATCAGGGCGGCCAGCTCCGCATCCGAACGGCCTTCGATGAGGGCGGTCACGTCCCCCTGATCGCCCAGGTCGTCCATCAGCCGCTTGCGCCAGACAGCGCCGCCCATATAGGTCAGCGCGGAGTATTCCGCATTCGGACAGTCATCGATCCACGCGCGCAGCTTGCCGCCGCCCGGTTCCTTGAAGGCGGCCTGCTGCAGCACCCCATACTTGACCTTGACGACATCCCAGCCGAAGGCCTCAAAGATCTTCTCGACCCGGCCGAACAGGCCTTCGCGGACGATGCCGTCCAGGGACTGGCGATTATAGTCGACGATCCACCAGGTGTTGCGCAGGTCGTTCTTCCAACCCTCCTGCAGCACTTCGTAGATGTTGCCTTCGTCCAGTTCCGCGTCGCCTGCCAGAGCGACCATGCGCCCGAACGGGGCGTCCTTGCCCCAGGTCTTGGCGGTGATGAAATCCTGTACCATGGAGGCCATTGCAGTAATGCCGACGCCCAGGCCGACCGAGCCGGTGGAGAAGTCGACGTCGTCAATGTCCTTGGTGCGGCTCGGGTAACTCTGCACCCCGCCGAAGCCGCGGAAATTCTCCATCTTCTCGCGGGTCTGGTTGCCCATGAGATAGTGCATGGCGTGGAAGATGGGGGACGCATGCGGCTTGACTGCGACCCTGTCTTCCGGCTTCAGGGCGGAGAAATAGAGGGCCGTCATGATCGAGACCATGGAGGCAGAAGAGGCCTGGTGCCCGCCCACCTTGATGCCATCCGTCTTGGGGCGCAGGTGATTGGCGTTGTGGATCATCCAGTGCGAGAGCCAAAGCAGGCGCTGCTCGATGGTCTTCAGATGGGCATTGCTCATGGGTCTTCCTCCAGCGTTCCGTGGAGAGTAGCTGGCTATATTAGCCGGTTCTGAGCAAATATGGCTGGTCTGTACGTCGAATTTGCAGGATTCCACCATTCGAAGAAGAATTTATGGTGGAATGCGCTAGAGAACACGTCCCGGATGAAGCTTCATGTGTGCCGCCTTGACCCTGCGTCGCATTTAGCTTCAAAACCGGGCACGCAGGGCAGGGGAGGCAGCAAGAGCCGTGCGTTCTGCTGGCACTTCTCTTTCCTCGAAGCTTGCGAGGAATTCGAAGAGGTCGTCGCGAAGGCACTGAGCCGTTGAGAGGGACTGCCAGATGGGGCCGAGAGAGGTCTGGATCTGTTCAAGATTGTCCTGGGTCAACCCTTCGACAAGCACCACCAGATTGACGATATCGCCGCCTGACTGCTGCTCTTGTGCAAAGACCTCATAGGCTTGATTGGGCTCTCCGTCTCCAATCGTGTAGCCCAGAATTCTGCCGCTCATGCGCTGGGCCTCGAGGCTTTGTTCAAGCCGGGCTGAGATGGCATCTACCTGCATCCTGCCGACCGTGTAGGCCTGGATCAGGGCATGCCGTCCCATGCCCCGGCCGGCGGATTTGAGAGGCTGCGCCGGAATGCGCAGCACATGGGAGAAGTGTTCGCGCATGCGGGCGGACCAGTCCGTCGGGTTCTTCACCAGATCGAAATAGACCGGGTTGTCGATCGCCTGGAAACTGCCGAGTTCATAAAGCGTGAAATAGTGATTTCGCCCGTCTCGCGGGCTGGAGCGGTAGCGCCGCGCCGACAGGATACCCGGTGTCGTCAGCCGCTCCGGCACATGTTCGAACGTATGCCAGGTTTCATATTCCTCCTCGAGGGAGACCGGATAATCGTTCCAAAGGGCAAGGAAGGCGGTTTTCATCTGTCGTCCCCGATCTTCAGCACGACCTTGGAGGCGATGCGCTGCTTTGACAGGGCGAACCCGTCCATGGCCTCTGCGAGCGGCAGGTGATGAGAGATCAGTCCGCCCATCAGTCCCTGGTTCTGATCGAGAAAATCGATGATTTCGTCCCAGGTTCGGGCAGGTGCGCGATAGGAGCCACGGATCTGCTGGTGCATGCGCACCAGACGGGTGAGGTCCACCTCGGCGGGGCGCGGATGAATGCCGACAACAGCGAGAATGCCGCGCTTCTTCAGGACCTGCAGACAGGGATTGATCAGGGCAGGAACACCAGCTGCTTCAATCACCGCGTCGAAGGCGCCATGCTCGGCCAAGGCCTCTCCCATGGGGGTGTCGGCTGTATCAATGAGATGCTCGAAGCCGGCCGCCCGCAGAGCGGACAGGCGCGGGCCATCCTGGCGGCCAAGGACCACGACCTCTGCTCCCTTGGCCCGGGCGAGGATCGCGATACCCTGTCCGATGAAGCCCGGCCCCACCACGAGAACCTTCTGGCCCGCACTGACCTCTGCCGTGGCAACAGCTTCCGCACAGACGGTCATCGGTTCTGTCAGGGCTGCAATGGCAAGGTCGAGACTGTCCGGCAGGACATGGCAGTTCTTTGCGGGCACGCAGACGAATTCGGCAAAGGCACCGTTCCGGCCAATGCCGACGCCTTTGCGTCCCGTGCAATTGTCCTCGTCTCCCGAAAGGCAGAAGCGGCATTGCCCGCAGGTGGTGGAGGGGCGTGCCGTTATCTGCTTGCCCACAAGTGCCGGATCCACACCGGGGCCGGTAGTCATGACCGTTCCGGAGAACTCATGCCCGAGGGTGACGGGCATGGCCTTTTCCATGGATTCATATCCAGGCGTCCATTCGGCAATGTGAATGTCCGTGCCGCAAATCGCCGCGGAATGAACCTTCACCAGAACCTCACCGGCCTCTGGAACCGGTTCTGCGCACGAGCGGAATTCCAGCCCGGCGGCGGGCCGGACTTTTTGCAATGCCTGCATGGTGATGGTCTCCGGAAAACTGGCGGGCTATCAGCCGCGCCAGCCAAGGAAGTGTTTTTCGAGACGGCCGATGAGGTAGCTCACGATCAGACCCATGACCGACAGAATGGTCACGCCTGCGAAGAGCTTCTCCAGGTCATAAAGCGAGCCGGCTTCCAGGATGTAGGAGCCGATGCCGTATTGGGCGCCGAGCATTTCGGCGGCAACCAGCAGAATGATCGCGATGGAGATCGAAACCCGCAGACCGGAGAGGATCGCCGGGAACGCGCCGGGAAGCACGATCTTGCGGACGATTGACCACCAGCTGAGGCCGAAGCTCTGGCCCATGCGGATCAGGGTGCGGTCCACGTTGTCGACGGCGCCATAGGTGGCAACGACGGTCGGCGTGAAGGTGCCAAATGCGATCAGCATGTATTTGGACATTTCGTCGATGCCGAACCAGATAACGAAGAGTGGCAAGAGCGCGATCTTCGGGATCGGGAAAAGAGCTGCGACCAGAGGGACAAGACCGGCGCGGGCATAGCTGAAGAGGCCGATCACGACACCGAGGGAAATGCCTGCGGAAATGCCGAGGAATGCGCCGACGAGCAGACGTTCGAGCGAGGGGAAGAGATGCTTCCACAGAAGCCCTGTTTCCCAGAGCTGGACAAAGGTTTCTAGCACCGCGGAAGGCCGGGGCAGGGTCAGGCTGGAGATGAAGCCCGTTCGCGTGCCGATTTCGGCGATGGCAATCAGCGCTGCAAACAGAACCAGGCTGACGCCGCGCACCGGCACGGGAGCAAAGCCGCCGCCCCGGAAGGCGACCGGCTTTGCGGGTTCAGTCTGGGGGAGGCTGGTGAGGGAGCTTGCAAGATCAGACATTCACCAGTTCCTCGTCTGCGGCCTTGGCCTCTTCTCTCATCAATTCCCAGAGCTGGGCCTGCTTTTCATCCAGCAGCGGGTCGCCCAGATGACGGTCTGTGAGCGGAATGTCGATGTCGACGATCTCGCGGATCTGGCCGGGGCGGCGCGACAGGACCACCACACGGTGCCCGAGCCGAACGGCCTCGTTGAGATTGTGAGTGACATAGACGGAGGTGAACGGTTGGCGGGTCCACAGGGAGACCAGATCGTCCATCAGAAGTTCGCGGGTCTGGCTGTCGAGCGCCGACAGGGGCTCGTCCATCAGCATCACCGCAGGTTTCACGGCCAGTGCCCGGCTGATGGCAACACGCTGGCGCATGCCGCCGGACAGCTGCTTCGGCAAGGCGTTGCGGAAGTCCGAGAGCTTCGTGCGCTCAAGGACATCCGTCACGATGTCATTCATGTCGCGCTGGCTGATGCCGTGGTCCTCAAGGACAAGCTTGATGTTGCCCTCGACGGTGCGCCACGGCAGCAGCGCGAAATGCTGGAAGACATAGGTCAAGGGATTGAGCGAATCCGCCGGCGGTTCGCCGATCTGAAGAACCTCACCCTTGGACGGGCGTTCAAGGCCGCCGAGAAACCGCAGCAAGGTGGACTTTCCGCAGCCGGACGGTCCGATCAGGCAGACGATCTGTCCCTTCGGGATCTCCAGGGAGATGTCCTTCAGGACTTCGACGGAGCCATAGTAATGGCTGATATTGTTGAGCTTCAGATCCATTTGACCTCCTGGCGGAGGCTCATGAGCCTCCGCATGCTGATCACCGGGTGATCAGATCGTCTTGACGTAGGACGTGTCGAACAGCTGGTCGTTGGAGATGGAATCCTTGACCATGCCTTCGGACTTGAACCACTCGAGCTGTTCAACGCAGCTGTCGAGCGACAGGGCCAGGTCCTGGTTGATGCGCATGGCGCCATCGATCAGGTTCTGCTTGGCAACGTCTGCCGCGCTGCCGGTTTCAACGTATTTGTGAACGATGGCAGCGAGAGCGTCGATCTCGGCGCTGTCGGCGGTCTTGTCCACGAAGGCAGCGTTGTAGTCGGCGATGGCCTTGGAATAGGCTGCAACGAAGGATTCAGTCAGAGCGCGCTCTTCCTTGGCATTCTTCGTCGAGGTGAAGGCCGTGGTCACCTGGTAGTTCGGTGCATAGTCGGAAACGAGACCGATCTGCTTGGCAGCGCCTTCACGGATCAGCTTCTTGGCAACGCTCGGCTGGATGGCCCAGGCGTCGATCTGGCCGGTGGACAGTGCACCGACGATGGCGCCGAGCTTCTGCAGCGGACGCAGCTCGATGTCCGACAGCTTGACGTTGTTGGCTTCAGCAATCTTGTGCGCCATGAAGTGGAAGGAAGAACCGGCGGTGGTGATGCCGAAGGTCTTGCCGGCCAGCTTGGACGGATCGGTCAGGCCAGCGTCATAAGCCTTGTTGGAGGCCAGGACGACTGCGCCCGGCAGGCCCTTTTCTTCGCGCAGGGCGCCGCCGATGACCTTGACCGCATCCTTCTGCGCCAGGCTGATCAGGCCGCCGCTCATGGCGGTCACGCCGAAGTCGGCATCGCCGGAGGCAATGGCGACAGCCATCGGCTGGGCAGCTTCGAAGAACTTCAGGTCGATCTCAAGACCGGCTTCCTTGAAGTAACCGCGTTCGAAGGCGATGAAGCTCGGAGCATGGCTGGCGAGATGCAGAACCGCAAGGTTGCGCGTTGCGGCGAACGCAGGCAGACCGAATGCGGCGGAAGCGCCCAATGCGCCCATGCCATACAGCGCCTGACGGCGGTTGATCTTGAATTCCATAATTTCCTCCTCCGGTGTGCAGCGCCCTTGAGGCGTCGCTGGGGCTTTATTAGCCATCACGGATTATCCATGACAACAAACAATGATTATGCCTCTCATGTCTTCAGAGCATGACAGGTGTTCGGGCGGTATACTGCGCAAGGTCAGCGCAGTGAAGGCAGGTTGGTCAGGTTTTGGCCAAGAATTTCAATGAATTTCTGCAGACTGGCGGAATGAGGGCGCCGCCGGTTCCACAGCACGTGGATATCAAATTGAGGCGCATCTTCAATCTGTCTGACCACAAGATTGCTGCCCAAAGGACCCAGAACCGTCATCTGATCCACCAGAACGATGCCCATTTCCTCGTTTGCCAGGGCCAGTGCCGTGTCCGAGAAGCGGGCAAAGGCCTTGATATTCACCTCCACCTTGAAGCGGTCGAGGAAGCTGTCGACCACGCGCTGATGGGCGCCGCCCTGGGCAAAGGCGATGAAATCCGCACCTGCAAGATCCGCTGCCCGGATCACATCTGCCCCTGACAGGGGATGCGATTTCGGAATAACCGCAACGAGATCCCCATGTCCCACCCGCTGGGAAGCGATGGAGGGATGATCCAGGGACGCAATGGTCACAATGGCCTCGCCGCGGCCCGTGGTCAGATATTCGGCCACCTGATCGACCGGCAGGACGTCGAAGAAGAGTTCGATCCCCGGAACGGTCTGGGACAGGGCCTTGAGGGCCTGCGGCACCAGGGCCCGCGCCACGCTGGCGGTGGAGCCGATCCGGAAGACAGCCGTCTCGCCGCGGGCGATCCGCTCGATCTGCATTCCGACACTTGCGACCTGCTTGAGCACCGGATCGATGGCGGCATAGATCTCCAGCGCCTCGGAGGTCGGAACCAGGCCCGTGCGGTAGCGCGTGAACAGGGAGATCGACAGCTGGTCTTCAATACGCCGGATGGTTCGGCTCAAAGCGGGCTGGGACACGTTCAGCATGCGCGATGCGCCGGTAATGGACCTGGTTTCCATGACCGTGTGAAAGACCTCGATCTGACGCAGGCTGAGTAGCGGCTGCGCCGGAGTGCGGGGGATATCATCCAAATCGTCAATTCCCATGGCGGGCTTTCGGGAAACCTTGCGTGAACTGGGAACTGGCATTGTCCGGATCAAACGCGGCCTCCCAACCGTCGGATCCTGGACCTTCCTCCTGCCTATACGTCCGGAAGATTGCCGCAGGGTTCCACACATAGGACAAGGAAGACCCGGGAACAATGGCGCAAGGCGGAATGTGGCCCGGGAGAAGTCGTCCGGGCTTCAGACGCTGGCGGCAATGCTGCGCAGCTCGCTCAAGAGCGCATCGGCTGCAACGGGGCGCGGCCGCAGCCGGTAGAAGTGAAGATAGGCGGTGATCTCGACACTGTTTTCCAGCGGCAGGGCGACAAGCCCGCGGGACCGGCAATCCATCGCTGAAAACGCATCGAGAATGGTGACGCCAATGCCTTCGACCGCGAAGGAGAGGGCAGCCTCCGCGAAGTGGACGAAGACCGAGGTCTCGCGTGTCACGTTCCAGCGCCGGAAGGTCTCGTCGATATGAATGCCGTGGGTGGTTGCCGGCGCAAAGGAAATGAGAGGTTCACCGGCGATGTCTCTGGGAGAGACGGAGGAACGTGCGGCAAGCCGGTGGCCCTCGGGAACCACGCAGACGAGGTGAGAGCGGGCAATTTCGACGGTCTCGATCAGCGGGTCTTCGACCGTGGCAATTGTCGCCACACACGACCCCTGGCCGAAGAGCAGATAGTCACGCACATCGCGCTGGGAGAGCGAGTCGCAGTAATAGGTCGCAGCCGCTTCCTTGAGCTGAAGCTGGCGCACGGCCTTGGGCACCAGCCGTGTGCCGATGCTGGGGGTCGCGCCAAAACGGAACGTGGTGCCCTTGCCCTTGGCGATGGCATAGACCGCTTCGGACAGCATTTCCGATTGCTGATGAACCCGCTCGACCTCCGTCAGAATGAGCCGGGCTTCTTCCGTCGGGATCATGCGGCCGGAGATGCGGGCAAACAGCGAGATGCCGAGCTGATCCTCAAGCCGCTTGATCGCCACCGACAGATTGGGCTGTGACACGCCCAGATGCTTGGCCGCCGCTGTCAGCGAATTCGTGGCCATGACGGTGCGGAAGATTTCCAGATGACGCTGTTTCAGTTTCGGCTTGATCACGGCGGGGTCGGTCCAGTCTATAAATTTTGATTATACATCTCGTCCGTTTGCATATTGGCGTCAATGCCTGGTGGTTTCTATCCTTGCGCTATTCAACGAAGGACATCCCCATGATCGGCGCCGAGACACGGCTGGTCGCGATGATCGGTTTTCCCATCGCGCAGGTGAAATCCCCCGCAAACTTCAACCGGCATTTCGACACCCAGAACGATGACCGGGCGATGATTGCCATGGAGCTGACGCCAGAGGCGGTGAAGGATTTCATCGCAACGGCAAGGGGATGGACCAATCTGGACGGGTTTGTCGTGACGATCCCTCACAAGGGTGCTGTCGCCGAGCTTGTGGACGAGATGAGCCCGCGGGCGCGGTTTCTGGGCGCCGTCAATGCAGTCCGCCGTGATCCCGATGGGCGCCTGACTGGCGACATGACCGATGGCACCGGCTTTGTCGAAGCCTTGAAGCAGCGCCATTTCTCAGTGGCGGGCAAGTCCGCGCTGGTGGTGGGCGCTGGCGGTGCAGGCAGTGCCATCTCGCTCGCACTGGCCGATGAAGGCCTGTCACACCTCGTGCTTCGTGATCTGGACGGCAACCGGGCCGGGGCTTTGGCGGCGAAACTGCGCCTGGCCTATGGCTCTTGCACCGTCGAGACCGGCATACCGGCCGAGGGGGCCTTTGACCTTGTCGTCAATTGTTCCCCCATGGGCATGAGCCCCGGTGATGCGCTTCCGGTCTCAGAAAACCTTCTCGATCAGATGCCCGCCGGTTCTTTGGCCGCAGATGTGGTCACCTCTCCCGAAATCACGCCTTTCCTTGAAGCTGCCCGGAAGCGCGGGCTGGCCATCCAGACCGGCGCGGAAATGGCGGCTGCCCAGATGATCCAGCTCGGCCAGGCCATGGGCATTTTCAGCGCGGAGAACTCCAATGCGTAATCTCCGCAAGGAAAAAGCCGATGTGGTGGTGGTTGGCGGCGGTGCTGCGGGCATGAGCGCAGCTGTGGCCGCCGCGCGCCTCGGTGGCCGCGTGATCCTTGTCGAGTGTTACGGCTTTCTCGGTGGAGCCGCCTCCAATTCCCTGGTGCTGGCTTATTGCGGTTTCTTTCAGCGGGGCACGGAGCCGGTTCTGGCGGTCGGAGGCATCGGCAAGGAGTTGCTGGATGAACTGGAAACGCTTGGCCAGCCTTCAAATCCCATCGTTTCCAAGAGCGGCAACTGGATCGTCATGCTCGATCCGGAGGCGGTCAAGTTTGCCTTTGACCGCCTGTGCGGCGCCGCCGGTGTGGAGGTCCTTCTCCATAGCCGTTTGGTCGCCGCTGAGGTCTGCGATGGACGCGTAAAAGCTGTGACGCTAGCCGATCATGCCGGTGAGGTGGTTCTGGAGGCTGAGAGCTTCGTTGATGCAAGCGGCGAGGCAACCCTGTCTCATCTGGCAGGTGTGCCGATGCGGGTGAGCAGTCTGGCCGGGGACAAGGTGCAGCCTGCTTCCCTGCCGGTCCGGATCGGCGGTGTCGCTCCTGGGGCCGCTCTCGATCACAAGCGCATGGCAGAGATCATCAAGGTCTATAACGAGACCGCTATTACCCCGGTCTCCAGACCGGATGGCGGCGTTATTTCCCGTCTGCCTGTGTCCGGGGATGTATGGTGGATGACTGTCGATCTCGAGACGGGTGGCCTTGAAGGCGCCGATCTCAGCAGGGTCGAACAGGAGGCACGCCGTCAGGCTTGGCGGAACCTGTCCCTGCTGAAGCAGTTGCCCGGGTTCGAACAAGCCTATCTTGTTTCCACTGGGCCGCAGATTGGTATCCGGGAAACACGTCGTCCCAAGTCAAGTGAAGATGTCACCGAGGCTATACTATCGGCTGGACAGAAACGCCCTGACGGTATTGGACGTGCTGCCTGGCCGATGGAAGTTCATGAGGCGCCTGGCCGGGTTCGCTTTGCCGAAATCGGCGGCGACGGCTATGCGGACATTCCTCCCGGAGCAATTCGCGCCCTTGGCATGAGCAATCTGCTCCTGGCAGGCCGCGTCGCTGGGGCTGATAGCGTTGCATACGGCTCACTTCGGGTGATGGGCACGGCCTTTGCGACCGGTCATGCAGCAGGAATCACGGCCGCGCTGCAGGCTGACGGGGGAGACATGTCCACAGATGGTGTCCGGCAGCACCTGAGGTTGCAGCGCGCGCTTTGCTGATTTAATCGTCATTTTTGACAGGGGAATTTTCGTATTTTGGGTGCATTCAATTGCGTTACTTTGTGAGTTATTTAAGTATTTGAAAGATATATTTTTGGATATATTTAGATCTCATTCGTAAAATTTCGCATTAAGCGTTTCTAAATCCGTTGCTGCCATAAAAAATAGATGCTTTCACTTTTTGCGGGCTATTGGCGGAAATGACCTATTTCAATCAAGGTGGCTGGCGCGGCATTTTTGATGCATTCAGCCGGTCGCAGGCGATCATTCAGTTCAAGCCGGACGGAACGATCATTGACGCCAATGAGAATTTTCTAAAAGCCGTCGGATACTCCCTGGAAGAGGTGCGCGGCAAGCATCACCGGATGTTTGTCGATCCCGCCTATGCGTCTTCTTCGGAATACAAAGCCTTTTGGGCGGAACTGGCCGCTGGCAAGTTCGTCTCTTCCCAGTTCAAGCGCATCGCCAAGGATGGCCATGAAGTCTGGATCCAGGCGTCCTATAATCCTGTCGTGAGCCGGTCGGGCAAGGTCCTGAAAATCGTCAAGATCGCCACTGACGTGACCGAGAACAAGCTTCGCAATGCCGAAGTTCGAGGCCAGCTTGAGGCCATCGATAGATCCCAGGCTGTGATCCAATTCGATCTCGAAGGCCGGATCCTCGAAGCCAACCAGAATTTCCTTGATGCCATGGGCTACACCAGCGCGGAAGTGGTCGGACAGCACCACAGCATGTTCGTTAAAGAGGGGCTGAAGGGCAGCGCTGAATACAGGCAGTTCTGGAAGAACCTGGCGGCGGGCAAGTTCCAGTCGGGCGAGTTCGAGCGGATCGGCAAGAACGGGCGCCGTGTCTGGATCATGGCCAGCTACAACCCGATCCTCGATATGTCCGGCAAACCTTTCAAGGTCGTCAAGTTCGCAACGGACATTACCGAAGATAAGCTGCGCAACGCGGAATATGAGGGTCAGATCCAGGCCATCAGCCGCAGCCAGGCAATGATCTCTTTCACCAAGGATGGCATCATCCTGGATGCCAATGACAATTTCCTTTCTGCGACCGGCTATACGCGAGACGAGGTTATCGGCAAGCATCACCGGATGTTCGTCGAGAAATCCTACGCGGGAAGTCCGGAATATGCGGCCTTCTGGCAGGAGCTGGGCAACGGCAAGCACACATCCGCCATCTATCAGCGCGTCAAGAAGTCCGGTCAGCCGCTTTGGCTTCAGGCAACTTACAATCCGATCTTCGGAGCCTCTGGCGAGCTGATCAAGGTGACCAAGTTTGCCACGGATATCACCGAGAACATGAATGCGCGCCAGACAGCCATTCAAGCAGCTGAGGAAACTCTGAGCACTGTCGAGCAGTCCGCAGGGGTAGCGCAGTCTGTCAGTGGATCGGCCCACGAGATCGCCAGTGGAATGGAGAGTGCCCGGACCGCTGTGGACGACATGCAGTCCCTCTCGGAAAAGGCTGGCCAGTCGACGGAGCGCCTGCGTTTTGCTGCAGGGTCCATGGACGATGTGGTGCAGCTGATTTCCAAGGTCGCGGATCAGATCAACCTTTTGTCGCTGAACGCGACGATCGAGGCTGCCCGCGCCGGTGAGGCCGGCCGCGGCTTTGCGGTTGTCGCCAATGAAGTCAAGACGCTCGCGAACCAGACCTCTCAGGCGACAACCCGCATCTTCTCCGAAATCGCGGAGATGCAGTCTGTTGCAGGTATTGTGGACGATGCGCTGAAGTCGATCAGCCTATCCATTTCCGAGGTGCATGGGCTTGTGCGCAGCACGACGGATGCGGCCGAGGCCCAGTGCCAGGCCACCGACGAGATCAATGGTCAGCTTGAGCGGGCTGCAGGCAATGTCGCCTCTGTCTGCGACAGTCTCGACAACTGGGTGATCGGCATGGAAGACCGCCGCCGTCATCCTCGCAAACGTGTCTTTGAGGACGCGGAGATCGTGCTTAGTGGCGGCCGGATAATCAAATGCGCCCTGCGCGATATTTCTGAAGCCGGGGCACGGGTCGTGGTCTCCGATAAGGAAAAACTGCCGGACAGTTTCGACCTGGACATGGGCGAAGAACTCGGCAGGCGGCGGTGCCGCATCGTGCGGCGCTACGGAGACAATCTGGGTCTCGAATTCCTCCAGCAATCCATGGCGATGGCCGGTTGATCCTTTGCAAGGGATAGCGGCAGCCCGTTGTCCCTCGCTCCTCAGGCGCTCTGCGAAAGGCGGATTTCGGGGCGGTGTTCCATCGCCCAGGTGAACATCTGGCCGAGAATTTCCGCCAGTCCCTTGCCCTTCGGCGTCAAGGCATAGCGCACGCGCTTGCGCTCATCTCCAAGCTCAGCCCGCAGCACCAGCCCATTGCCTTCCAGGCTGCGTAGTTCCTCCGTCAGCACCTTGCGGCTGATCTGGGACACGGCGGACCGCTTGGGCCGGTCGCGATCCAAAAGCACATCAAACATCTGCAGAGCCTCTGACGCAGCGCGATGCGGTCTCCGCCACCGGCGGGAGCTCAGTGTGGCTGGGAGCTGAAGCCCTTGCCGAGGATCGTGCCGGTGGGCAGACCAGTTGGCGAGCCTCCCGGCTGCTCGAAAGTGATTTCGTAGAGCTGGTCGGTTGAGGGGCTTGGAAGCCCGCTGACGCTCAAGACGGTCTTTCGCGGCTTGTCAAAGACACCGAGAGAGACAGGGGGACCTGCAGGGTCCGGTTTGGTCCAGAGTTGCATGACCCGGTCGCCCGGCACGGTGGTTTCCCCAAGCATGGTGACAAGGGTGGTGTTGTCCGCAGCGCCCTCGATCATGGCCACAGGCTGGCCGGCGTCACTGAGCAGGATCGCAACCACCTTCGGTTCGACCGTCGACATCAGGTTCCAGCCGAGTGCGACCGCCAGGAAAAGGCTGGCCGCCAGGCTGGTTGCCGTAGTCCAGAAAAGCGCGGAGGAGGATCTGCGCTGGCGGGCCTTGTCCAGATCGACAGGTTCGCTGGCGGCGGCCTGTGCTTCAGGAGCCTCCTGCTCGATGGCGTCAAGAACGCGCTGCCACATGCCCGAGGGCAGGTCTTGCTGCGGAGCGGTCTGGTCGAGCGCGGAAAACCGTTTGCGGGCAGCGTTGACGAGCTGGGCGAACGTCTGATCCTCCCGTTCCAGCCGCTCTGCACGGGCCTGATCCGCCGGATCCAGCAGGCCGATGACGAGTTCATCTGCGAATTCTGCAAGGTTCGGGAGGGGGCTGGTCATGACATGCACTCCCGAAGGGCGGCCAGTCCGCGCCGCAGCCATGCTTTCGCCGATCCGAGCGGGGCGTTGAGACGCCCGGCGATTTCTCCATGGCTGTATCCGAGAACATAGGCCATCAGTACGGCAGTCCGCTTTTCTTCCTGGAGCGCCCCAAGACAGTGGCGCAGGTCGCTTTCATGGCCAAGGCTTGTCCAGGCCTGGTCAATCGTGTCCGCATCAAGTTGTTTTTCCAGCCGGTCATCTTCCGTGGCGACCTCGCGCGCGGCGCTGCGCAGAAGCGTCAGGCAGCGGTTGCGCAAGATGGCGTAGATCCAGGAGCGGGCAGAGGCCTCGGGAGTGTCCCCGATCGTACCGTGCGCCGTGCCGAACTGGGCAGCCTTGCGCCAGATCTGGACGAATGTGTCCTGAACCGCATCTTCAGCAAGATCGCCCCGGTTGAGAATGCGGCGGGCAACGCCAAGCATCCTTGGGCCTTCCGCATCCATGATCAGGCGCAGGGCGGAAGTGTCCGAGCGCGCGCAAGCCTCGATCAGGATGGAGAGATTGCCTGCAGTCGCATCCTTGTCCATTGTCACCGATCTGTTGCCGTGGCGCCCGAAGGCTCCAGTGCCCGGGTCAGGACAATCTACAGAGCAAATCTTTCCTGAACAACCACAGCCTGCCGCAGGGAAACTTTTCGCTCCGGCGGCCTCCTGCACTTTGGCTCGGTGCACTGCTGCGTTGGTCATGGTCTGGTCCGGTAGGATGTCTGCAGCCCGGATCATTTGCCGGGCTGCAGACAGATCCAGCGTCAGTTGGCGGTCATGAAGGTGATGTCGCGCAAGGGCGCATCCAGGCCTTCCAGCGTCCAGCTTCCCGTGACCTTGCCGTTCTCCAGAGAGACTGTGTGCAGCTGCTTGCCACCGGCCAGCCAGGCCGTGTTTTCCCCGGTGGCCGTCGTGGCAATGTCGAAGGCATAGCTCTCCGGCTTGTCGATACCGAGCTTGCCGACGGCAGCCAGCGTGCCGTCATTCGGCGAGACCTGTCGGATCACGGCGTTGATGGTGGCGTCGATGTCGTACATAGCGGTCTTTTCCGGCTTGCCGAAGGAATTGATGTAAGCCGCGGCAACAATGTTCGGCGCTTCGCCCGCATGCATGTCCTTGGCTTCAAAGGCCAGGCTGCCGTCCACGGTCACCTTGCCGCTGTCCACATCGACGCGGTGATTGGTGGTGCCGGTCATGAAGCGCAGCTTGTCGGCCATCGGATTGAAATCGACGATGACCGGCTGTCCATCCTTGAGCGGCAGCATCTTGTCCATCTTGGAAATGACCTTTGCAGCCCCCGTGGCCGGATCGATCTCGACGACCTCATGCGCGGCGCTGACGCCGATCAGCTGCCCGGTCGCCGGACGCAGATCAATGCCAAGAAGGCTGTCGACGCCGTTCACGTTCATGGACTTGCCAACCTTTCCGGTCGCGCTGTCGATCATCACCAGGGTCTTGTCGCCGGTGAGGCCGACAGCGGTCGTAGCGGAGGCAAGGCCGGTGGTGAGAACAAGTGCGCAGGTGGTGGCAAGAGTGGTCTTCAAAAGGGTCATTCCAGTTACTCCCTGTCTGGATGGAGCAGAGCGGCAGGGGCCGCCCTTCCAAACGGGAGACACGCAGGACAGGCGTTTGGATGCAGCTAGCTGCAGATTTTTTTGCTTTTTTCTCGGTTGGCGGAAAAAGACATTCAGAAACAGACGATTAGATCGAAACAAAAAAATGGCCGGAGCTGCGTGAACAGCTCCGGCCGCGATTGTCTCACGAACAGGCAGATGAGGATCGGGCTTGCTCAGCCGCCTTGCCAGACTTTGATGGCGTCCACCGGATAGACCAGCATGATCACGTTGAGGGTCAGGTTGTCGCGGATCACATAGAGCGCCAGAAGCTCGAAGGCGATGGCAGTCAGAACCGTCACCCAGACAGGCATCCTTGCGGCAAACCAGAAGCCCGCCAGCATCCAGAGAATATCGAAGACCGAGTTCAGGACGCTGTCGCCGGTATAACCTGCGGCAATCGTCGCTTCCCGGTACCGGTCGATGATCCAGGGGCTGTTTTCCACCAGCTCCCAGGCAGCCTCGATGAAGATGGCGCCGAGTGCCCATTCACCGGTGCTGCGGCGGGGGAGCAGATAGCGGAACAGGGCGAAGAACAGGAAGCCGTGAATGATGTGGGACAGGGTATACCAGTCGGCGATGTGCTGGGAACTGCCGGACACATCATCGGCAGGCGTCCACAATTTCACATAGCCGCATTCACAGATCGGGATCCGTCCCATCGCAAGAAGGATCCCCGCTGTGGCCAGGATCATGGCAATGCCCGTGATCCATATTTTGGATTTCGTCAAACGTCCGGTTCCTTCGGGCTGATGAATTACGAACAGGGCAGGCTTGTATGGCCCCTGCAATCTTCTCTGGCAATTTCTTGCACAAAGCCTGCATAAAAAATATATTGTGGCATAGGAAGTTAATTGAGGCAGATGGGAGCCGACAGGTAACCACTATGACTAAAAAGTCTTTGCATGTTGTTCCGAGCTCTGGGCGCTGGAGCATAATCAGCTCTGGAGCATCCCGTGCGAGTAGAACTTTTGATACTCAGGGCGAAGCAGTCCAGGTTGCTAGATCAAAGGCAAAGAAATCCGGTACTGAAATGTACATTCACGGTAAGGATGGCAAGATTCGTGAGCGGAATTCTTATGGGAAAGACCCATTCCCTCCGAAAGGCTAAAATTTGCCAGACATCGATTTCGATAAATCAGTTTTTATAAATTGCCCATTTGATAAGGCTTACGCACCTCTTCTGGAAGCTGCGCTCTTCTGCGTCACATATCTGGGATTTAAACCTAGGTTGGCAAATGAGAGCCTGGAAGCAGGTCAAAATCGTCTCGATAAAATCGTTGAACTAATTAAGTCATGCAGATTCTCTATTCATGACCTTTCAATCTGTCGTTCTGAGCGTATTGGCGATTATTCAAGAATGAATATGCCTTTTGAATTGGGCATTGATGTTGGATTCCGTCGAGGAAACGATCCCGCATTTCGAGATAAGAAGTATCTTATTTTTGAAAGAGATGCCTATGATTTGAAACGCGCGCTTTCTGATATCTCGGGTCAAGATGTTGTCTCGCATAAGGACGATTTTTCAGAAGTAATCCGACATATTCGTGACTTTCTAAAAGTTGAGGCACAAATAGAGGCTCCGGGTTCAGCAAAGCTTGAGTCTGAGTATGTGACCTTTCAAGGATGGATGATGGAAAAGAAAATCCATGAAGGTCACTCTGAGCAGCAAGTGAAAACCCTTCCAACTCGTGAAATTCTTGATGAAATGGAGGTTTGGGTTGCCTCTGGAAAGCCAGTGCAATTTAATCCGTGATTCAATCTAGATCGCGACGGCGAATTATTGTGAGTGAGTTCATAGCACTAGCAATTGATGCTCTTACCCTCTAGAAACCTGCGCCAACGAAACATCAATCGGCACCGCTGTTCAGAGTGTGATGCGCGCCGGGCTTTGCCCGTTTGAGCGCCGTTCTGAAAGGGTGCCGCGACTGCAAGGACAGGCCATGACCGCCACCTACAAGAACCGCCGCACCTTCGCGATCATTTCGCACCCTGACGCCGGCAAGACCACCTTGACGGAAAAGCTGCTGCTTTCGGGCGGGGCAATCCGGGCGGCTGGTCAGGTGCGAGCCCGCGGCGAACGCCGCCGCGCCCGGTCTGACTGGATGAAGATCGAGCAGGAACGCGGCATTTCGGTCTCGTCCTCGGTGATGACGTTCGAGCGTGGCGGCATCATCTACAATCTTCTGGATACGCCGGGCCACGAGGACTTCTCCGAAGACACCTACCGGACGCTGACCGCCGTGGACGCGGCCATCATGGTGATCGATGCGGCCAAGGGTATCGAAACCCAGACCCGCAAGCTGTTCGAGGTTTGCCGTCTGCGCGATATTCCGATCATCACCTTCGTCAACAAGATCGACCGCGAGGGCCGTGATGCCCTGGAGATCCTGGACGAGGTGCAGGAGGCTCTGGCGCTGGACGTGGCGCCGATGACCTGGCCGGTGGGCATGGGCTCGGATTTCTTCGGTGTCTATGACTGGCAGAAGCAGAAGTTCCACACGTCTTCCGGTGACCGGGGCGGCGCCTATGCCCGCACTCTGGAAGTCTCCGGCCTGGAGGATGAGGTCCTGACCGGGTTCGTCTTCGACCGGATCATGGACCAGCTGACCGAGAACGTGGAGCTGGGCGAGGGCGGCTATGCGGCCTTTGACAAGGAGAGCTTCCTGGAAGGCCACTTGACGCCGGTGTTCTTCGGATCGGCCCTGCGCGACTACGGCATTGATGATCTGCTCGATTTCATCGCGGAATATGCCCCGGCTCCCCATTCCCAGCCAGCTACCGGCGGGCGCTTGATCATGCCGGAAGAAGACAAGGTCACGGGCTTCGTCTTCAAGGTGCAAGCCAACATGGACCCCAAGCACCGCGACCGCATTGCCTTCGTGCGCCTGTGCTCGGGCACCTTCAAGCGCGGCATGAAGCTGAAGCATGTCCGTGCGGGCAAGAGCATCGCTGTCTCCGCGCCGATCTTCTTCTTCGCCGAAGAACGTGAAATTGCCGAGGAGGCCTTTCCGGGCGACGTCATCGGTGTGCCGAACCATGGCCAGCTGCGCGTTGGCGACACGCTGACCGAGGGTGAAGAAATCCACGTCACCGGCCTGCCGGCCTTCGCGCCGGAAGTCCTGCGCCGCGTGCGTCTCGGCGACACCATGAAGGTGAAGCAGATGCGTCAGGGGCTTCAGGATCTGGCGGAAGAGGGCCTCGTGCAGATCTTCAAGCCGGACCTTGGCTCCAACTGGATCGTCGGCGTCGTCGGCATGCTGCAGCTCGACGTGGTGATCGACCGCCTGCGCAATGAATATGGCACCGAAATCGGCTTCGAGACCGTGCCCTATTCCACCGCCCGCTGGATCGAGTGCGATCAGCCGACCCTGAACAAGCTGATCGAAGCCCACCGCATGTCCGTCGCCAACGACCGCGACGACAAGCCGGTATTCCTGTTCAAGAACTCCTGGGAAATCGGCTACGTCACCGAGAAGTTCCCGACGGTGAAGTTCCGCGAGACCCGCGAGATCGTTTACGAGTCCTGAGGGCAGAACACCCTCATCCGCCCTTCGGGCACCTTCTCCCTCAAGGGAGAAGGCAGGAACGTGCCGCTGATCTGTTTGTCTCACGGCTTCTGTGGCAGCTTGGAATGATGATTTCCGGTCCGGAAAATCTCTCCATCTCCGTTCCCTCGCCCCTTGGGGAGAGGGCCAGGGTGAGGGGGAATGGCCGGATCATTTGCTAAGGACCTCCCCATGCCCTCCTTCCTGATTGCCTTTGTCTTCCTTGCTGCCTTCCTGCGGTTTGCGGCGCTGTTCGTGTCGATCCGCAATGAGAAGCGGATGAAGGCGGATGGGGCGGTAGAGTATCATGCGGGCACGTCCACCCTGCTGGCTGCGACCCATATCGTTTTCTATCTGGCCGCCATTGGCGAAGGTGTCTGGCGGGAGGCTCCCGTCACCGGCCTGACCTATCTGGGGCTGGCAATTTACGCTTTAGCCATGGTGGCGCTGGTGTGGGTGTTGAAGGTGCTGGGCCAGTTCTGGACGGTGAAGATCATCGTGGCCCGGGACCATGTTCTGGTCACCAACCGGCTGTTCCGGACGCTCAGGCACCCGAACTACTATCTCAACATCATTCCGGAGCTGATCGGCTTTGCCCTCGCGCTCCATGCGGTCACGACGCTGGCCATCGGCCTGCCTGTCTATCTCGTGATCCTCTTCCTGCGGATCCGTCAGGAAGAGCGCGTGCTGCGCGAGGCTTTCTCCAGCTACTGAGGGCGCGCGTCCTAGAGGTCGATCTCCATCACCCCGCCATCGTCCTTCGCCCGGCTCTGGCAGAGAATGACGGAGGTCCGGCGCTGGGCGTTGGAAAGCACGAAGTCCCGGTGTTCCACCTCACCGGAGATCAGGCCGCATTTGCACACACCGCAGATACCGTCCGAGCATTTCACGTCCACCGGATAGCCGTTCTCGATCAGAACTTCTGAGGCGGTCTTTTCGGCTGGCACGGACAGGGTTCGGCCGGAACGGGCAAGTTTCAGCTCAAAGGGATGATTGACCCAGTCCGGCTGTTCGGGAACCGCGAAATACTCCAGGTGCCGTGCGTCCTCCGGATAGCCCTGTTGCACTGCTGCTTCCATCACACCCTGCATGTAGCGATCGGGCCCGCAGGTGTAGACGTGATATCCATCCTGATAGCCGGAGAGGATTTTATTCAGGTCCGCACGGCTGCCTTCACTAGAGAAATGCAGATGGACCCGGTCCTTCCAGGGCACTGTTTCCAGGTCCGGCAGATATCCGGCGGATGACCGGCTGGCGGCCGAATAGTGCAGCTCAAACTCCCGGCCGAGCGCATTGAGCCGGTGGGCGAAGGCGATCATGGGCGTGATGCCGATGCCGCCTCCCATGAGGAAGGTCTTCGCCGCGTTTTCTTCCAGGAGGAAGTGATTGACCGGCTTGGAGATGAAGATCTTGCGGCCTTCCGAAAAGATCCGGTGCAAGAGCCTGGAGCCGCCCCGTCCCAGATCCTCGCGCAAGACGCCGATCTGATAGCGGCCGAGGTCGGCCGGATCACCGGACATGGAATACTGACGAAGGAATTCGGGTGCGACCAGCACGTCGATATGGGCACCGGCCGTCCATTCGGGCAGCGGAGAGCCGTCGACGGTGGCCAGTTCGTATTTGGTGACATCCGCCGTCATGGCTTCCGCCTTGACCACCTGGACCTGGATGACCGGTGCATCTCCCGGAATCTGATAGCGGTGGAAGATGGTGCTATCGCCTGCTGCCAGCCGCTTGCGGTATTCGGCGGCCGGGATCATCGCCTGATAGGCGGCAATTCCCGCCTCCCGGTCCATGGGGAAGGGGTAGGGCCAGGGTGGGGGTGCCAGCGGCGCGGGATAGACCGCCAGCGTCTGGTCCTCGTATTTGAGGTCCAGATCCTTTTGCAGGTCCCGGCGGTTTACCGGCTGATTGGCGGCACGATAGGCGCCATCGGTCTGTAGCTCGATATCCCACCACCATTTCTTGACGGGGTTCAGCCCGCCACGTCCGGCGGCATCATCCAGTTTCGCGAGCAGGGGAGCGGCTGCCGGAATGTGGGAAGCCGCCCAGCGCACGGGGGCTTCGGCAAAAAGGCCTTCCAGGTTCCACGGACACGTCTTCATGCAGCGTCCGCACATCGCACCTCCTTGTGTGGTGATGCGATAGGTGGCGCATTTCTGGCTGTCGGATTTCCAGATCTCGTAGCCGTTGAACATCAGCTTCGGCCCGGCGGTGATGGCCCCGGATGGGCATTCGCGGGCGCATTTGTTGCAGGCCTCGCAGAAGGCCTGAAGGCCGAAGTCGATGGGCTTGTCATGGGCCATCGGCATGTCGGTCGTGACCGCGCCGGACTTGAGCCGGGGACCGAGATAGGGGTTCAGGATCACTTCGCCGATGCGGCTCACTTCGCCAAGACCCGAGAGCAGCAGCAGTGGAGGCTGAAGCACTTCGCCGTCCATCACAGTATGGGCCTTGGCCTTGTAGCCAAGGTTCCGGATCTGCTGGGCCAGAACCCCGCCGATCAGCGAAAACCGCAAATAGGCGCGCATGGACTGAGCAACGGAAATCCAGTCATCTCCGCTGGCCCCTTCCATGGTCTCGAACCCCTGGTCGATGATCATCGATACGGCCTGATCATGGGGCGGATCGATCGGGGCGCCTGTGGCATCGTGGCTGTACCAGGCCCATTCCGGGCAGCGGGACAGGCCGACGGCATCCGCGCCGAGGAAATAGCTTGCCGCTTTCAGGTTCGCGGCATTGCGTTCGCCATCCGCCGGGCGCGGGCCCTCGGTGCTTTCGCCATCCTGCAGTAGGACAAAGGCGCCAAGTGCCCGGCGCTGGGCGAAGCTCGGCGCGGATTTTCTGGCATAATGTCCACCTTTTGCCCCGTCCTGCACGGATTTGCCCATGTCTCCGAACTGGGCGCGGGCGAACATGTCTGCGCGCTTGGGCACCCGGGCGACATTCATCTCGTCGATAAAGGTGGTCGGTTCGTCGACGCGTTTCAGCCGCTCGAAGGGATAGGCGCCATCCACGTAGCGGCGGTTGCGAAAGGGATCACGGTTGAGCGCATTCTTGGACGAGTGCCGGCCAAGCCACCAGTCGAACCCGCGTAGATGCCGCCAGGGCTGAAACTCCATCGGAGCAAGCGGGGCATCATGGGCAAGATCCATGTCGGTCGTGACGACGGCCAGGCCAAAGCGTTCTCCCAGCCAGGGGGCAACCAGCCGGTCGTCTTCCACGGTGACAAGACCGCTGGCAACGGCCAGCTGATTGAGGTCCACGTCGGTCGAGGACAGGCTGTGAGCCTTGGCGGAGAAACCCAGAAGGCGGATGTAGTTGGCGATCACCACCGCCGTTTCGGAACTGCGCAGGCAGGCCCGGTGATCCTGAGCATCCATGATCCAGTCGCAGCCAGGCTCGTGAGCCTCGGGATCACGCAGATGTTCATAGAGAAAGACGACTGCATGGCTGTGCGTTTCGATTGAGCCCGGCGGCGCATTCATGCTGTCCTTCAGGTCCGCCATGATCAGATCGATGCCAGAGGCCAGGGTCTTGGTCTGGCGGGTCATCAAGGCATGGGCAAGACGGCCGATATCCGGATTGAGGCGTGCTTCCTCCAGACGAGCGCTGTCCGGAATACGGCCGATCCCCACCATGGAAGCGTCGTTGAAATAGCCGAAGGCCTTGAGGTGGTTGGACCGCTCCTGCGGGTCTGAGGGAATGTCCGCCCTTGCCGGATTGACCAACCCGTCGCGCAGGGCATCCATCATCGCCTGATATTCGCCCATGGCGTTGACGATGCTCTCCGGCTGCTCGGGCCGGTGAAAGCTCAGCGGGGCGATTGCCGGTATCCTGCTCAGGCGAGGAACACCGATCTGGCGTTTCAACCGTTCCAGCGGATAAGGCCCCAGATGAACCGGGCGGTTCTTGTCGGAAAAAAACTTCAAGGTCATGCGGTCCTCTCCGCGCCGATATCCGGTCAGATACCTGCGCCCTTTCCGCTGTCTTTCGGTTCACAAGGCAAGGAGGGAAGGGGCGTCCACCCTTCCGTCCCAGTCAGCTGAATGCTGCCTCCATTTCTCTTCTGAACCTGTAGGCCATGTCGCTGGTGTCAAGGATCACATCGTCCCAGGTCAGCATTTCGCCTTCACCGACATCCCGCTTCAGGGCGACATGGCTGGCGAGGCCAAGCGGCAGGTAACCGCGGGCAAGGGACGTGCTGGCGGGGCATTGCTTGCCCCAGACCGTGAACCCGCCTTCGCCGTCCAGCACCTCGCCCTTGCGCATGGCTTTCTTGGTGGTCGCCACCACATCCGAGTGGAAGCCGATGGGCGATCCGGTTGGCTCGGCTCTCAGCACGGCGGAGGCAACGGACAGGCCCAGCTCCATGCCGATCATGTGGGTTGGCCGGTAAAGCGCCGCGAACTGGCCGCTATCGTCTTCCAGCATGTGGTATTCGGTGAAACACTGGCGGGCATAGTCGGTCTCGCCCTCGATCACCACATAGGTCCCCATGGCCAGGTGATGGGGAATATCCTTGCCATCCCGCGTCAGGGAAGAGACGACTTCCGTTGTGCCGCTGCTTGTCAGAGTGCCGCCGAATTCTTTCGGCTTGCAGACCGAAGACAGTTCGAAGCGGGATGCTGGCGGAAAGGACAGTCCGTTCTCCTGCGGCACGAGGCCTGTAGCATTGCTGACGGCGGTCATCTCGATGCCGGATTTGGTGCCATCCAGGAACGAATTGAACATCTTCAGATTGATCTGGTTCGGATCCTTGAGCGCCAGATAGGTCTGCAGCGTGTCCCACACGGTGTCCGGGGTCAGCTGGTGATAGGTCGGCAGGTACCGGGTGCCCTTGCCTGCACAGACCACCTTGAAGCCGCAGGTGCGCGCCCAGTCCACGTGTTCTGCGATCAATGCTGGCTGGTCGCCCCAGGCCAGCGAATAGACGAGGCCTTGCGCTTCGGC
Organism: Roseibium suaedae; assembly: GCF_900142725.1. Classification (GTDB taxonomy): domain Bacteria; phylum Pseudomonadota; class Alphaproteobacteria; order Rhizobiales; family Stappiaceae; genus Roseibium; species Roseibium suaedae. Next base: position 945,742 of record NZ_FRBW01000001.1, read on the forward strand.
CCGCTTGGCCAGAAGTGGGCCCGCCAGCGCATCTGCCTCCACATTCACCATCACGACATGCCGGCCATAATCGATGGCCTTCAGGCAGTGGCGGATACCGGCCGCCGGGTCGCCGGTGGCATCGATCAGCACATCTAGGCCGCCCGCCGTGATCAGGGCGTCGGCACTGTCGGTGATGAAGGTCTTTCCGCTTGTGTAGGCATCGGTGAAGGACGTGGCCGAGGACTGGCTGTCCGGCCAGCCCGCCCGGGCAAGGGTCTGTTTCAGACGGGGAGGGTTGAGGTCTGCAATCCCGAGAATGTGGATGCCCTTGGTGAGCCGGGCCTGGGTCAGGTACATCGAACCGAATTTGCCGCCGCCAATGATCCCGACACGGATCGGGCGTCCTTCTTCAGCACGTCTTCCCAGCATTCTCGACAGGTTCATTGCAAGCTCCCCCAGGTGTCTCCCGTTTTCTCCGGGGCGAACACTTGCACAGGATTTGCTCGCTGACGAGGGCAGATTCCTGGAGAAACGCGCATTGATCCCAGGCTGGACTTTGACCTTGGATGTCTTCGGCCCTATAGCTCGCGCAACAGACCGCCCGCGGGGCGCTTTTGCTGGCCTGCTGCCGCTATTTGGAAAGAGTGTACCCTCATGAGTGATCCCGCCCTGCAAACCCTGCTTCTGCCGCTGGAAGATGGTTCTGTCGAACTGTCCGCGGACAGCAACATCCTGTTCCTGCGGGCCCGTGCCGGGCGCGAGCTGGCGATGCTTCGCGACCACAAGCTGGTCTGCGAGCAGAGCTTTGCGCCGGACCGGGATGCGCTGGAGGCCATGGGGCTGAAGGTCGATGCGGAGATTGACGCGTCCGGCTTTGACGCGGTGCTGGTTCTGCCCACCCGTCAGCGGCAGGAAGCCCGGGCGCAGCTGGCCCGCGCCGTTCAGAAAGTGCGTTGCGGTGGTCTGGTGATCGCATCCGCCCCGAACACGGAAGGCGCAAAGACGCTGGAAGCGGATCTGGAAGCGCTGATCGGGTCTAGCGAACATCTCTCCAAGCACAAGTGCCGTGTGGTTTGGGGCGCAGTGGATACGGCGACCGTGAACCAGGCGCTGGTTTCGGAATGGGCCGCCCTTGATGCCCCGCGCGAGGTGCTGGACGGGGCGTTCAAAAGCCGTCCGGGTCTGTTCGCCTGGGACCGGATCGACCCGGCCTCCCGTCTTCTTGCCGATCACCTGCCGGATACGCTCGCAGGGCGCGGTGCGGATCTTGGCGCTGGGTTCGGTTTCCTGGCCCGTACCGTACTGGAGCGTGCGCCGAAGGTCACTTCCATGGATCTTTATGAAGCGGAAAAGCGGGCCCTGGACCTGGCTGAAGAAAACCTTGCTGCCTTCAAGGGCAAGAAGCCGATGAACGGGGTCTGGTCTGATGTGACCAAGGGTATCGAAGGTCCTTATGACTTCCTCGTCTCCAACCCGCCGTTCCATCAGTCCGGCAAGGCGGACCGTACGGATGTCGGGCAGAACTTCATCCGGGCAGCTGCCCGTGGTCTGCGATCCGGCGGCCAGTTCTTTCTCGTCGCCAACCGGCACCTTCCCTACGAGCATACGCTCAACGAGGTCTTCGCCGATGTGAAGATGATCGCGGATGAAGGCGGCTACAAGGTGATCCGGGCAGTGAAGGCCAAGGGGAAATAAGCATGCGTCTTGTCAAGCTTATCGCCAATCTCGGCTACGGCAGCCGCAAGGAAATCCAGACTGCGATCCGCAATGGCTGGCTGACCGACCGGCAGGGCAACACCCTGAAGGCTGATAGCCCGACACCGCATGAGGACATTCTCTTCGATGACGAGCCGCTGGATCCGGCGCCGGGCATGGTTCTGCTTCTGAACAAGCCCGTCGGCTATACCTGTTCGACCAAGGATCAAGGCCGGCTGGTCTATGACCTGCTGCCGGACCGGTTCCGCATGCGCAAGCCGGTGCTCTCCACCATCGGCCGTCTCGACAAGGACACGTCCGGCGCCTTGCTTTTCACTGATGACGGAACCTTCCTGCATCAGGTGATTTCTCCCAAGGCCGAGGTGCCGAAGATCTATGAGGCAGTTCTGGATCGTCCGCTGAAGGGAGACGAAGCTGCTCTCTTTGCTTCCGGCGAGATGATGCTGGAAAGCGAAGTAAAGCCCTTGAAGCCGGCGGAGCTTGAGGTTCTGTCAGAAACCCATGTCCGCCTGACCCTGCACGAGGGGCGCTACCATCAGGTCCGCCGCATGTTTGCCGCGACCGGCAATCACGTCCAGGAACTCGCCCGCATCCGTATCGGCAAGCTTGATCTCGAAGGTGTCGCCGAAGGCGAATGGAAGCTTCTAGGGGAAGAGGACAAGGCCCGGATTTTCGGTTGAGACCAGGGGCTTGGCGCTTGTGCCGCTCTGTCCCGGCTCATGGCCGGGACCGATGCGTTCAGGGGCAGACCATTTTCAGGTATCAAGAGATCGGCGTTCTGCAGGCATCATTCCGGCAAGTACTTTTGCGCTGCATTGATCAGGTCGGCAGGCTTGTTTCCCTGTAGCATCTTCTCGCTCTTGATCAGCTTGGTTGCCAGTGCCGTGGCCTGGCCGTTGCTGGTCACCAGTGAGGCAATGAACTGGTTCAAGAGCTTGTCGCTCTTGTAGACGCCGAGCTTTTCCTGAACGGTCTTGCTGGCCTTGTACTTCTTGGTGAAGTGCTGGTGATGGGCAGGCGTAAAGCTGTCGGACTTGTAGAAGTCATCGATCTGAGCCGTTAGAAGCTCTTTCTGGATATAGGCCCGGGCAGCAGCGTGAATGGGCTTCCAGTACTTGGCGTCCCATTTTTGCCCCTGGGCGAGTTTCGCCGCTGCCGTGCAAAGACCGGAATGTTGGAGCAGAGCCGGGAGAGCCCGGGCACCCGAGGCATAGTGGGCCTTGTAGTAGGTCTTGGCCAACTCGGCATTCTTGGGGGCAGGCTTTTTGAAGGCGAACTCAAACGCATAGAGAAGCTGTTTGCCCTGGCAGTATTTCAGGAAGGCAGACTTCAGGGCGCCATCGGTAAGTATGCCCTTCAGGTCTTCCGGATAGTCGATGGTCTGAATAGTCTTGGCCATTGCAAAAGTCCTCTTGCAGCAACAGGTAAGAATGTCCGATTGACCCGGGCTTTTTGAATGAGCTCACGAGCAATCGTCATTCCTGTGTCCCGACCGCAGGGGATAAGGTTCATGACCGATTGATATATCAGGGAAATAGCAAGAAGCCGGGCAATGACCTCGCCCGGCTTTATGGATATGCGATGAGGTGAGCGCGGACCTGAATGAGAGCTTCAGGCCCGCTTCGCGGCTGGCAAGTGGTTGGCAGGAGGCTGGTTTCAGCCCTCCATCTCTTCTTTCAGCATCTCAAGTTCAAGCCACTGCTCCTCGGCAGCATGCTTTTCTTCCGTCAGCTTGGCGATCTCTGCAGAGAGCTTGGCGAACTTGTCCGGATTCTTGGTGTAGAGCGACGGATCATTCATCTCGCCCTGAAGCTTTGCGAGCTTCTTTTCGATGTCCTCGATGGTCTTGGGCAGGGTCTTCAGGAGATGCTGCTGGGTGAAGGACAGCTTGGACTTCGCAGCTGGCTTGGCAGCAGCAGGCTTTTCTCCGGCAAGGCCATCCTTGCGCTTGAGTGCGGCCTGCTTTTCCGCCTTCTCAGTTTTGCGGGCGGTGACGCCTTCACCGCGCTGGGCGAGCATGTCGGAATAGCCGCCGGCATATTCCTGCCACTTGCCATCGCCTTCCGACACGATCACAGAGGTCGCGACGCGGTCGAGGAAGTCACGGTCGTGGGAGACGATAAGCGCCGTGCCCGGATAGTCCGCGAGCAGTTCCTGCAGTAGGTCGAGGGTTTCCAGGTCCAGATCGTTGGTCGGCTCGTCGAGCACCATCAGGTTGGACTTGTTGGCGAGCGCTCTGGCCAGCATCAAGCGTGCCCGCTCGCCGCCTGAAAGGACGCCGACGGGTGTGCGGGCCTGTTCGGGCGAGAACAGGAAGTCCTTCATGTAGCCGATGACATGCTTGGTCTCTTCGCCGATCACCACCGTGTCGCCGCGTCCGCCGGTCAGGACGGAAGACAGCGTATCATTCGGGTCCAGGTTCTCGCGCTTCTGGTCGAGTGTGACCATTTCCAGATTGGTGCCGAGGCGCACGGAACCGGTGTCCGGTTCCAGTTCGCCGGTCAGCATCTTCAGAAGCGTGGTCTTGCCGGCACCATTCGCGCCGACGAAGCCGACCCGGTCACCGCGCTGGATACGGGAGGAGAAGCCGCCAACGATGCTGCGCTCGCCATAGGTCTTGGTGATGGACTTTGCCTCGATCACCAGCTTGCCTGAGGCTTCCGCGTCGGTGGCGGAAAGCTTGGCAGTGCCCTGCGGTCCGCGATGGTCGCGATACTGCTTGCGCAGATCCGACAGCTCGCGCACCCGTCGCATGTTGCGCTTGCGCCGGGCCGTGACGCCATAGGTCATCCAGTGCTCTTCGCGCTTGATCTTGGCTGCGAGCTTCTGGTGGTCGAGTTCTTCCTGCTCCAGCACCTGGTCGCGCCATTCCTCGAAATGGGCAAAGCTGCGGTCCATGCGGCGGGACTGTCCCCGGTCGATCCAGACGGTGGCGCGGGAGAGGTTCTCCAGGAAGCGCCGGTCGTGGGAAATGATGACCATCGCCGATTTCAAGCTCTTCAGCTCGGATTCCAGCCATTCGATGGCCGGAAGGTCGAGGTGGTTGGTCGGTTCGTCCAGAAGCAGTACGTCCGGCTCGGGTGCCAGGGTGCGGGCAAGAGCTGCACGGCGCGCTTCCCCGCCGGACAGGGCCTTTGGATCTTCCTTGCCGGTCAGGCCCAAAACATCCAGAAGATACTGGCCACGGTAAGGATCGTCCCCGGGGGCAAGCCCCTCGTTCACGTAATCGAGCGTGGTGGCATAGGCGGACAGGTCCGGCTCCTGCGGCAGATAGCGGATGGTCCGGCCCGGCTGGAAGAACCGCTCGCCCTTGTCAGCCTCCACGATGCCCGCGGCGATCTTCAGCAAGGTGGACTTGCCCGACCCGTTCCGCCCGACAAGGCACAGGCGCTCGCCTTCTGAGACCGAAAGATCGGCTCCTGTCAGAAGCGGGGTGCCGCCAAAGGTCAGCTGGATGTCGCGCAGGATCAGAAGAGGAGGGGCCATGAGGTCTAGGGTCTGCCATGTCTTTGAAAGGGGCTGCCCCGGATCCGGGGCTTGCCATTGCGGTCAGGAAAACCATCCGCTGCCCAGTTGCAAGCCCCTTGGTGCGCTCCGTCATGATTTGGGCTGAATTTTGCGGTTGTTTTTTGTGAGGCTCGGTATTTCGCGCGAAGGCGCAATGCCGGTCTGTTTGGGACTCAGGAGACCTTTCATGAATTTCAGCCGTAGATTTGCCTGTGCGGCGGGTCTTGCCGGGGCACTGGCTCTGGGAACGGTTCTTGCCAGCGGCGAGGCTGCTGCCGGGCACCGCAATCATGGCGGCGAGGCTGCAGCTGCCGGTATCATCGGCCTAGCTGCAGGGGCTGTACTTGGATCGGTTCTGACCGCTCCGCAGGCACCGCCTCCGCCTGCTTATTATGCGCCGCCCCCGGTTCGCTATGCACCACCGCCGCCGCCGCGGGTCTATTACGCGCCGCCACCCCCGCCGCCTCCGGTCTACTATGCACCCGCGCGCGCCTATGCGCCGTGGACACCGGAATGGGCTGCCTATTGCGCCAGAAAGTACCGCTCTTTCGATCCCCGCTCGGGGACTTTCATCACCTATCGTGGTGAAGAGCGCTTCTGCGAAGGCTGATCCACCTTTGCGGGAAAATTATTCCGGCGGGGCGAACTCGCCGGAATAATCTGTTCAAGTTTGAACTTGAACCAAATGTGACGGATTCTTCTTTGGATCATTGCCGGAAAATACCGTTAGGGAAATCTTGCTAACTGTGCTGCTCCGTGGAATCGTGCCTGCTGTCGTACGGCTCAATTACAACCAAAAGGGGAGAGCACATGCTGCGAACATTTACCAAGACGGCTCTGGCTGCGGTGCTTCTGGCGTCCGCGTCCATGACGGCCATGTCCGTTTCCGCGATGGCGGAAGTGGTCTATCACCGTGGCAACACGGCAGATCCTGAAACGCTTGATCAGCACAAGACCTCGACAACCTACGAAGCGCACATCCTGCGTGACCTTTATGAAGGTCTGGTTGCCTACAGTGCAGACGGCAAGATCATCCCGGGCGTGGCTTCCGAGTGGACCGTCTCTGATGATGGCAAGACCTACACTTTCAAGTTGCGCGATGACGCGAAGTGGTCCAATGGCGACCCGGTCGTTGCTGGCGATTTCGTCTTCTCCCTGCAGCGGATCATGAACCCGGAAACTGGCGCGAAATACGCGACGGTCCTGTATCCGATCCTGAACGCGGAAGCGATCAACAAGGGTGAGAAGAAGGGCGAGGAACTGGGCGTGAAGGCGGTGGATGACCACACGCTGGAAATCACCCTCGGCGCTGCTACTCCCTATTTCATTGACCTTCTGGCGCACCAGACCGGCCTTCCGGTTCACCCGGCTTCCGTGGAGAAGTTCGGCACTGACTTCGTAAAGCCGGAGAACATTGTCACCAACGGCGCCTTCACCTTGACCGAGTTCGTGCCGAACGATCACATCACGGCCGTGAAGAACCCGAACTTCCACGATGCCGCGAATGTGGCCGTCGACAAGGTGATCTACTATCCGACCGAAGACCGTGGCGCGGCACTCCGCCGGTTCCAGGCTGGCGAACTGGACACCAACAACGACGCACCGACCGAGCAGGTCAAGTTCATGCGGGAAAACCTGGGCGACCAGTTCCGCGTGGCGCCGTATCTGGGCACCTATTATTACGCCGTGAACTTCAACGACGAGGCAATTGCCAAGCCGGAAGTCCGCCAGGCCCTGTCCATCTCCATCGACCGTGAATTCCTGGCCGACGAGATCTGGGGCTCCACCATGGTGGCTGCCTATTCCTTCGTTCCGCCCGGCATCGGCAACTATGGTGAGCCGGCCTATGCGGACTACATGGACATGCCGATGATCGACCGCGAAGAAAAAGCGGCCGAACTGCTGAAGGCTGCCGGCTATGGTCCGGAAAACCCGCTGAAGCTGACCATCAACTACAACACGTCCGAGAACCACAAGAACACCGCTGTGGCTCTGGCCGACATGTGGAAGCCGCTTGGCGTCGAGATCTCCCTGATCAACACCGACACCAAGACCCATTACGCCATGCTGCGTGATGGCGGTGACTATGATCTGGCCCGTGCAGGCTGGATCGGCGACTATTCCGACCCGCAGAACTTCCTGTTCCTGGTCGAGTCCGACAACACCGGCTTCAACTACTCGCACTACAAGAACCCGGATTACGACAAGCTGATGGATGAGGCTGCTGCCACCATCGATCTTGAAAAGCGTGCGGCCATCCTGAAGCAGGCCGAAGAGCTGTTCATGCGTGATCTGCCGTTCATCCCGATGATGTACTATGGCTCTATCAACCTTGTTTCCGACAAGGTCTCGGGCTTTGAGGACAACCTCCTCAACGTGCATCCGTCGCGCTACATCAATATTTCCAAGTAAGCATCACACAGGCAGGCTCCGGCGACCCAGAAGGTTCAGCCAGAGCCTGCCTGATCTGTTTCATGACACGGCAGATCCAAAGGGCCTGCCGTCAAGGTGGCGCGAGACCACTGTCAAAGACAAAAGGGTATATCCATGCTTCGCTACGTTATCGGGCGATTGCTCGGGGCCATCCCGACCCTGTTTCTCATCATCACCTTTTCGTTCTTCCTGATCCGGATCGCGCCTGGCGGGCCTTTCGATCTGGAGCGTCCGCTGGAAGCGAAGGTGATGGAAAACCTCAGCCGGATCTATCATCTGAACGAGCCGCTCTGGGCGCAGTACCTGCTCTATCTGAAGAGCGTTGCAGCCCTGGACTTCGGACCGAGCTTCTATTTCCGCGACTTCACGATCAATGAGCTGTTCGCTGAAAGCCTGCCGATTTCCATGCAGCTTGGCTTGTCAGCGCTTTGCCTCGCGCTCGTCGTCGGCGGCACGCTTGGTGTCGTGGCGGCCCTGCGCCAGAACCAGAGCACCGACTACGCGGTGATGGCAGCGGCAACTCTCGGCGTGACCGTCCCCAATTTCGTCGTGGCGCCTATCCTGACACTGATCCTCGGGGTCTGGCTTGGCTGGCTGCCCGTCGGCGGCTGGAACAATGGCGCCTTCGTCAACGTCATTCTGCCGGTGGTGACCCTTGCTTTGCCGCAGGTGGCAGTGGTGGCGCGTTTGACGCGCGGCTCGATGATCGAGGCCTTGCGCTCCAACCATGTGCGCACCGCGCGCGCCTATGGTCTCAGCGCCTATCTGGTTATCGTCGTACACGCCCTGCGCGGTGCCATCCTGCCGGTCGTGTCCTATCTCGGCCCGGCTGCGGCCGCTCTTCTGACCGGCTCCGTGGTGGTGGAGACCATTTACGGCATTCCGGGCATTGGCCGCTATTTCGTGCAAGGCGCCCTGAACCGTGACTACACGCTGGTCATGGGTACCGTCGTTGTCGTTGCCTGCTTCGTCATCCTGTTCAACCTGATTGTGGATCTGCTCTATGCGCTGCTCGATCCGCGTGTGCGGTTCGATTGAGAGGGCGCGCCATGACCATGACAACTCAAGCCGTTTCCGCTCCGGTCAAGGGGCGTTCGCTCTGGGATGATGCCAAGGACCGTCTGCTGGCCAACAAGGCCGCCGTCGGCAGCATGATCGTGCTGGGCCTGATCGCCATCATTTCCATCGTCGGGCCGATGCTGTCCCCGCATCCTTTCGACAAGGTCTATCGTGACTATGTCAAGGTTCCGGCCAGTCTGGAGGCCTATCCGCGTGCGGATCAGGTTCAACCGGCCTTCGAAGCCCTGTTGAAGCGGGCCCGGCTGTCGATTGACAGCCTGACCGAGACCGATGGCAAGATCACTGCCACCGTCAGCTCCAGCCGCGAGATCGATCCGCGCATCACGCGCTACTTCGACCGCAGCGACATGTTCGTGAACCCCAGCCTTGAAAGCATGTCGGAGGACAAGAAATCCGCCGTGCTGAATGCGGACGTGAACTATCTGCGCTTCTATTTCGGCACGGATGCCAACGGCCGTGACATGATGACCCGTACCTTTATTGCGGGCCGCGTGTCGCTCACCATCGGGCTTCTGGCAACGGTGGTCGCCATCAGCATCGGTGTTGTCTATGGGGCGACATCGGGCTACCTGGGCGGCCGCGCTGACCAGATGATGATGCGCGTTGTCGACATTCTCTATTCGCTGCCCTTCATCTTCTTCGTCATCATGCTGGTGGTGTTCTTCGGCCGGAACTTCGTGCTGATGTTCATTGCGGTTGGTGCCGTCGAATGGCTGGATATGGCCCGTATCGTGCGCGGCCAGACCCTTACCATCAAGCGCCAGGAATATGTGCAGGCGGCGGAAGCCATGGGCGTGCCTGACAGGGGCATTCTCAAGCGGCACATCATTCCGAACACGCTTGGCCCGGTGGTGGTCTACATGACGCTTCTGGTGCCCAAGGTCATCCTGCTGGAAAGCTTCCTGTCCTTCCTGGGGCTGGGCGTTCAGGAGCCCATGACCAGCTGGGGCGTGCTGATTTCCGAAGGCGCGCGCAACATGCAGGGCGCCTGGTGGATGCTGGTGTTCCCCTCCATCTTCCTCACGTCCACACTCTTCGCCCTGAACTTCATCGGCGATGGCCTGCGCGACGCGCTGGATCCGAAAGACCGGTAGGAGACGGGACATGACAGACACACAAGCAAAGAAGACGGTTCTGGACATCCAGAACCTGACTGTCGACTTCTCCACGCCGACCGGCACGGTCAATGCGGTGCGGGGCGTCAACATCAATGTCGCGGCTGGCGAAACGGTCGCGATCGTGGGCGAGAGCGGCTCTGGCAAGAGCCAGACCATGATGGCAGCCATGGGCCTTCTTGCCTCCAACGGCAAGACTGGCGGCAAAGTCATCTATGAAGACAGAGACATTCTCGGTCTGCCGGTCCGTCAGCTGAACAGGGTCCGGGGCAAGAAGATCACGATGATCTTCCAGGAACCGATGACGTCACTCGATCCGCTCTACACCATCGGCCGGCAGCTTGCCGAGCCCATGGTCGTCCATGGCGGGCTGAGCTGGAAGGCGGCCAAGGCGCGGGCACTGGAACTGCTCAAGCTGGTGAATATCCCTGATCCGGAACGCAAGATCCGCTCGTTTCCCTACGAGATGTCCGGCGGCCAGCGTCAGCGCGTGATGATCGCCATGGCGCTTGCCAATGATCCGGATGTCCTCATTGCCGATGAGCCGACCACCGCACTGGATGTAACGACCCAGGCGCAGATCCTTGACCTTCTGGCCGATCTGCAAAAGCGGCTCGGCATGGCGGTGATCTTCATCACCCACGATCTCGGCATCGTCCGGCGCATTGCGGACCGGGTCTATGTCATGAAGAGCGGGGAAGTGGTGGAGACCGGCGAGGCGAAGCAGATCTTCGACGCACCGGCCCATCCCTATACGCGGATGCTGCTCGATGCGGAGCCAACGGGCACCAAAGCGCCAGTTGCTGCCGATGCACAGTTGCTTCTGGAAGCGCAGAAGGTCGGGGTGGAATTCGTGCTCGAAGGCGGGCTGTTCCAGCAGTCCATGGTCCTGAAAGCCGTTGATGACCTGTCCTTCTCCCTGCGCAAGGGGCAGACGCTTGGCATCGTCGGGGAAAGCGGATCCGGCAAGTCTACCCTTGGCCGGGCGGTGCTGAATCTTCTGCCGTCCACTGGCCGTGTCGTCTACAACGGCGAACTGGTGACGGGCCGGAACCGGTCACAGATGCGGCCCCTGCGCCGGAACATGCAGTTGGTCTTCCAGGATCCTTTCGGGTCCCTCAGCCCGCGCCTGACCGTCGGACAGATCATTGCCGAAGGTCTCGTCGTGCACGAGCCGCAGCTGTCCGCCCGTGAGCGGGAAGAGCGGACCTCTCAGGCGCTTGAGGAAGTGGGGCTGGACCCGGCCGTGCGCAATCGCTATCCGCACGAGTTTTCCGGCGGCCAGCGGCAGCGCATCGCGATTGCCCGCACGATGGTGCTGAAGCCGGAGCTGGTGGTTCTGGACGAGCCGACTTCCGCTCTGGACCGGACCATTCAGAAGCAGATCGTTGATCTTCTGCGCAAGCTGCAGCTGGATCATAACCTCACCTATCTCTTCATCTCCCATGACCTTGCGGTCGTGCGGGCGATTGCGGACACGGTGATGGTGATGCAGCGGGGCAAGGTGGTGGAAGCGGGCAGCACGCGGGACATCTTCGAGGCCCCGCAGAGCGAGTACACCCGCGAGCTCATGGCTGCTGCCATGCTGACACAGCAGATGGCTTCCGCCTGAAGACATATCAGTTCGAAACGACAAGAGCCGGGCAGGGGAACCTGTCCGGCTCTTGTCATTTGGAGAAGCCGAAAGCGTCCGTCGTTACGCCAGCTTGCGCAGCAGTTCGGTTGCATCCGTGCTGCCGAACTCGTCATAGAGCACATCGGAAGCGAACTGGGTGAAGAAGGCAAGGATATGCCGGGAGAGATGCTCCTGAGCCTCTTCGCCATCGCGGCGCTCCAAGGCGTCCAGGATCGGCTTGTGCGGATCGCGGGCGAGATCTCCCCACATCACATGGCCGCGATGCCGGGTCAGCGTGAAACGATGCAACTGCAGCAGGGTCCGTTTCAAGGTCGGCATCAGGGCGGGCATGCCGCTCAGGGTGAAGAGCTCCTGATGAAAGAGACGGTCCAGCTCCGCCGAGATGATGGAATCTTCGACCCCGCGTGAGTCCGCATAGAAGCCGGCGATCTTTCTGAGACGGGCCATCTTCTCGCAGGTCACTTGAGCGGCGGACTGACGGATCGCAGATCCTTCAAGGGCCAGGCGCAGGCGCAGGAAAGTCAGGGCCTCCTGTTCGCTCAGCCGTGTGATGTAGGTGCCCTGATAGCCGAGGCGCTCCACCAGTTCCTCGCGCTCAAGGCAGAGCAGAACTTCGCGGATGGTCCCTTGGGAACAGGCAAAATCCTGCGCCAGGGATTGCTCCGTGATCGGGCTTTCATGGGTCAGGAGCCCGATCATGATCCGGCGTTTCAGCTCGGTATAGACGGGCGCAGCCTTCTTTCCGGCAATCGGCGGGGCCAGTAGGGCCTCAAGTGTCAATCCAGTGCAGGGCATGTCATCACACTCGCGCCCGCAGCAAAGCAGAATGCCCTTTTTCAGGCGGAAGGTTTTCCCTATCGGATTTGAAAAAACTCGTATGCCCCATTCCGTGCCCGGCCCAGCTTGTTTCAGTTCTTCGAAACATAGCAGCAGTGATTTGGTGCGCGCGCCTGTATTAATACGTTGCCGTTAAGGAAATTTCTGGTTTCATCGTACTGATGTGACGAGGTGTTGCGGAAAAGGCGCAAGTGAATTGTCAGAAATAACTATGTAAACTGATCGTTCTACCTATCGTGGCTCCGTAAAAGGGGAGGCGCCGCAAATCAATGCATGCGGCTCTCGCTTCGTCAAAGGCTTGGCGATTGCGTTCGCTCCAGCACGTCGAGCCAGTTCTTCCAGGCGATCTTTTCAATCAGCTCTTCGCCAAAGCCAGCCTCCCGGAAGGCGTCGATCAGGCGTGGCAGGCCCGAGACATCCTTCAGGTCGAGGGGCAGCATGCAGCCGTCAAAATCAGACCCGAGGCCAACGTGGTCTTCGCCAAGTTTTTCGACCAGATAGGCCGCATGGCGGGCGATCGTCTCCAGCGGCGTCGTGCGGTCATGACGGCCATCTTCGCGCAGGAAGGCGACGTGGAAATTGATCCCTGCAAGGCCGCCGGTGTCCCGGATGGCGTCCAGCTGCCGGTCTGTCAGGTTGCGGGCGCTGGCGCAGATGGCATGGGCGTTGGAATGGCTGGCGACCAGCGGGTGCCGGCTGGTGCGGGCCACATCCCAGAAGCCCTTCTCGTTGAGATGGGACAGATCGATCAGAATGCCGAGGTCATTGCAGGCTTTGACCAAGGCCATGCCCGTGTCGGTCAGGCCGGGGCCCGTATCGGGTGAAGAGGGGAATGCCATGGGCACCCCGTCGGCAAAGATGTTCTTCCGGCTCCAGACCGGACCGAGCGAGCGCAGGCCTGCTGCCTGCAGGGTTTCGAGGGCGTTGAAATCCTTGTCGATGGCTTCCGCACCTTCGATATGCAGGGACACGGCAAGGCTGCCTTCTTCCATGGCCTTGCGGATTTCCGCAGCACTGCGGCAGATCCGGACCTGACCTTGCGAGGCGCGCTCGATCTTGCGGGCCATGGCGATCATCGCGGACGTGAAGTTCAGGGCGACAGCCTGATCGACTTCGGCGTAATTCGCCGGATCCGCCGGGTTGTAGGGCCGGGAAAAATCCTGGCCGGTGTTCGAGGGGACGAACATGGCGAAAAGACCACCTGCCAGTCCGCCTTCGAGGCAACGCGGCAGGTCGATATGGCCTGCTCCGCTTTTTGTGAAGAAGCTCCGCTCCTGTGCGGTTCCCTTTTCCAGCACGAACTTCAAAAGCGTGTCGTTGTGGCCGTCGAAAACGGGAATTGGCTTGTTCATGCGCTTTGGGTCTCGTTATCAGGGAGGGCCTTCGACAAGGAGCTGCGAAGACAGGAGAAGAACCGGACTGTGCCACGCATCACAGGAAAGGCGAAGGGGGCAGGAATTCTTCCGAAAGCCCTTGCCAAGTTCAGGCGGCTGCATCATGACATGTGGGCGTTTTCCGCCTTCTTGTCGAGCTGGTGCTGATGGCAATTTCTGATTTTTCTTCCAATCTTTCCGAAACCCGAGAGCCGTCGGACATGTCCGTCAGCCGCCGGGCCCTCATGATGGGCGGTCTTTCGGCGCTCTGTCTGTCTCTGGCCGGATGCTACACGGTCGGTCTGCCCGATCAGCCGCCGCTGCCGGACGAGACGTTCGATTACGAGCTGGCCTATGCTGCCCGCACCGATGGTGACTTCGAGCTTCCTGCCATCAACTACAAGTCCTTCGATCGCCGTTTCTGGCGTCAGGTGGTGGACTACAAGTCCTCAGAGCGGCCGGGCACCGTCATCGTCGACCCCTACAATGCGTTCCTGTACTGGACCCTGACACCGACCAAGGCCCTGCGCTATGGCGTTGGCGTCGGCAAGGCGGGCTTCGCCTGGGCCGGGGATGCACAGATCCGGGTGAAGCGCGAATGGCCGATCTGGCGTCCTCCGCTGGAAATGATCGAGCGCAAGCCAGCGCTCAAGAAATACTGGGAGAAGGGTTTCGAGCCGGGTCTCAAGAACCCGCTTGGCGCCCGGGCAATGGATCTGTGGCAGGGCAGCCGGGATACGCTCTATCGCATCCACGGCACCAATGATCCGACCAGCATCGGCAAGAACGTGTCTTCCGGCTGCATCCGCATGTGGCATCAGGACGTGATCGACCTGTTCTCCCGCGTGCCTCTGCGCACGAAGGTTGTGGTGCTCGGCAAGCAGGAAGAGGCTTCCTGAGGTCTGGATCAGGATAGAATTCGAGAAGGGCGTCAGATGGCGCCCTTTTTCATTGAAGACTGCTCAGCTGCTCAGGACGGGGCCAAGAGCGACATCGCTCAGAACGGCGGCGAAATGGCAGACTGCGGCAGCCAGGACGAAGCCGTGCCAGATCGCGTTCTGGAACGGCAGCCGCTTCCAGGCATAAAAAGCTGTGCCGGCCGTATAGAGCAGGCCGCCTGCGATGATCATCCAGAAGGCGAAGTTGGACGCATTGTCCATCAGGGGCTTGAAGGCGAAGACAACCACCCAGCCGAGGGCCAGGCAGAGCGGTACGGTGACCTTCTCGACGCCTTGCAGGTGAAACAGCTTCAGGGCGACGCCAATGAGCGCGCCCGTCCAGATCACGGCCAGCAGGATGCCGCCCGTCCAGCCGCCGATGATCATGGAGGCGAGGGGGGTGTAGGTGCCGGCAATCAGCAGAAAGATGGCGGCGTGGTCCAGCCGCCGCAGCAGGCCCGTCTTGTTCTCCTTGGCGAAGATATTGTAGAGCGCCGAGCAGATCAGCATGGCCAGCAGGCAGCCTGCGTAGATGAACACGGAGACCTGACGACCGGTATCCGGGTTGTGCCAGAGCACGACAATGAAGGTTATCAGCGCCGCAATGCCAAGAGCTATGCCGATCACATGGACAGTTCCATCGGCAATCTTTTCTGCAAAACTCTGAACCCTGTCCACTGTCATCTCCCCTTGACGTTAAAGGCAGGTCAAAGGGTGCATCACCCTGCAAACCGATGCAAGAGCCACCGCGCGCCCGGTCGTGTCATCCACGAAGATCTGCAGCGCCCAAAGAGCGCAGGGAATGGGAGGGGGAAGGGCGGCGGAAATCAGCTTCGGGAAGAGACGGATTTGACGTGGCCGGCGACAGATGCGACGAAGTCGTTGAAGCGCTCGCCCTGGATCAGGATGTGCTGGCGCAGGGCTTCGGCGGCGCGCTGCGGTTCCCCTGCCTTGATCGCCTCGACGATCTGGCCGTGTTCGGAGAGGGAGCCGGAAATGCGGTTGGGCACGCGCAGCTGCAGGCGGCGGTAGACCTTGAGCCGGTTCTGCAGAAGCAATGCCTGTTCCTCCAGAAAGGAATTGTGGCTCGCCTTGTAGATCGCCTCGTGGAAAGCCTGGTTGGCCCGGAAATAAGCATCCGGATCGCCCTCTGCCTTGGCATGGACGCAGGCCTCGTGGATCTGCTCCAGTTCGGCCAGCTCCTCGGCCCGGATCCGGCGGGCAGCCAGACGGCCGCACATGGCCTCAAGGTCTGCCATGACCTCGAACATCTCGATCAGACGGGTGATGCCGATCTCGCGCACGAAGGCGCCGCGGCGGGGACGGATCTCCACAAGTCCGGCGCCGGACAGCTCGATCAATGCTTCGCGGATCGGCGTCCGCGAGACGTTGAACCGTGTCGCGAGCATGACCTCGTCCAGCCGGGTTCCTGCCGGATAGGCCCCGGTCACGATGTCGTTTTCCAGAACTTCGCGCAGGGTTTCCGCGCGGCGCGTGTGGACGAGAACTTCTGTCATGGTGCGATCTTATGCAATGGATTTGGTCTTGTATACAAAGATCGTTGACTCGCATGCTTTGAATGTGATTGCCTGACACCAGGCGAACGAGCGCCGATCCGCGCGATCGCTGTGGCATGGGAACCGCAGTGCGCGCAATTGGGAGGAACCACAATGAACTATGTAGCCAAGACCGCGCTTGCTCTTGGAGCTGTGCTGGCCGCATCCACCGCGGGTGTGCAGGCTGAAACCGTATTGAAAGCATCTCATCAGTGGCCGGGCGGCAAGGGTGACGTCCGCGACGAGATGGTTCAGATCCTGGCCCGTGAGGTGGAAAAGGCCGGTGTTGATCTGAAAGTCCAGGTTTATCCGGGTCAGTCCCTGTTCAAGGCGAAGGACCAGTGGGGCGCCATGACCAAGGGGCAGCTCGATATCGCGGCTTTCCCGCTGGACTATGCCTCCGGCCGTCATCCGGAGTTCTCCGCGACCCTGATGCCGGGTCTTGTCCGCAACCACGAGCGGGCTGCGCGCCTGAACAACTCACCCTTCATGGATGACATCAAGAAGATCGTGAATGACGCTGGCGTCGTGGTGATCGCGGATGCATGGCTTGCCGGCGCGTTTGCGTCCAAGAAGCAGTGCATCACCAGCCCGGACACCATCAAGGGTCAGGTGACCCGCGCTGCTGGCCCAGCATTTGAGCAGATGCTCGTCGGTGCCGGTGGCTCCATCTCCTCGATGGCGTCTTCCGAAATCTACACCGGTCTGCAGACCGGCGTTCTGGATGCTGCCAACACGTCTTCCGGCAGCTTCGTGTCCTATCGCCTCTTTGAACAGACCGTCTGCCTGACCAAGCCGGGCGCCAATGCCCTCTGGTTCATGTATGAGCCGATCCTCATGTCCAAGCGCAGCTGGGACAAGCTCTCCAAGGAGCAGCAGGATGCTTTGATGGCTGCCGGCAAGGTGGCGCAGGACTATTTCGCCGGCGAGGCAAAGGGCCTGGATGACCAGCTCGTTGACGCCTTCTCCAAGGCGGGTGTCGAAGTGACCGAAATGTCTCCGGATGACTACAACGCCTGGCTCGCGATCGCCAAGGAGACATCCTACAAGAACTTCGCCGAGACCGTCCCGAACGGCCAGGCCCTGATCGATAAGGCTCTTGCTGTCGAATGATCGTTCCGAACCGCAGTTCCGGCCCCGGTGGGCCGGAACTGATTGTCCTGATGAAGACTTTCAGCGCTGCTGCCACTCTGAAGTGCTGCTTTCGCGGCGCAATCGGACGGGTGGGCGGTGCGCGTACCGGAACGGCCCTATGACCGCATATATCCGATGGGTTTCGACCCTTTCCCGCGCTGCTGCAGTTGCAGCGCTTCTTCTTCTCGCAGCAGCCATCCTGGTCGTGACCCAGATGGCCCTGCTGCGCTACTTCTTCAAAGCCTCGACCGTCTGGCAGACAGAGTTTGTCATCTACTCTCTCGTCGCCATGACCTTTCTGGCCTCGCCCTATGTGCTTCTTGAGAAGGGCCATGTGAATGTGGACCTTCTGGAAATGGCCTTGGGCCGCATTGGCCGCAAGGTGGTGCGCACTCTTGCCGGTCTTGCCGGTCTCGTCTTCTGTGCGCTTCTGGCCTGGTCTGGCTGGATCTATTTCGAGGAAGCCTGGTCCTATGGCTGGACTACGGAAACCGTCTGGAAGCTGCCACTCTGGATCCCGCTTCTGCCGCTGCCTCTCGGTGTCGGCCTGATGACCCTTCAATATGTCGCTGAACTGGCGAAGATCTGGAGGGATGACGCATGAGCCCGCTTTTCACTGGTCTTACGGTCCTCTTCGCGCTTCTGGTGCTGCTCGGCATCGGAACGCCTATTGCTTTCGCTCTCGGTCTTGTCTCCGTTGTCGCGCTGCTGATCGTAGATGGCGCAGGCAGCCTGTCGATCCTTGGAGAAACCTTCTTCAACGGGCTCGCGACGATCGGTCTTGTTTCGGTCCCCATGTTCATCCTGATGGGGGCTGCGGTCGCCTCGTCGCCAGCAGGCAAGGACCTTTATGAGGCGCTTGACCGCTGGCTGAACCGGGTTCCTGGCGGCCTGGTGCTGTCCAACCTCGGGGCCTGTTCGCTCTTTGCCGCGCTCTCCGGTTCGTCTCCGGCAACCTGTGCTGCCATCGGCAAGATGGGCATTCCGGAAATGACCAAGCGTGGCTATCCGAACGAGATCGCTGCCGGGTCCATCGCCGCAGGCGGGACGCTGGGGATCCTGATTCCGCCGTCGGTCACCATGATCGTGTATGGCATCGCGACGGAAACCTCCATCGGGCGCCTGTTCCTGGCGGGCATCCTGCCGGGACTGCTGCTGACCTCGCTGTTCATGCTGTGGACGGTCTATGACTGCCACCGCAAGGGCGTCGGTCTCATGGATCTGTCACGCCGGTTCACCTGGGTCGAGCGTTTCGCTGTCCTGCCGAAGGTCTTGCCGTTCCTGGCGATCGTCGCCGGCATTCTCTTCGTGCTGTACGGCGGGGTTGCCACACCCTCGGAAGCGGCCGGCGTCGGCGCACTCTTCTGTATCATCCTGGTGGTGATCATCTACCGGATGTGGAGTGTCTCCAAGGTCACGGCCATGTTCCGCGACACGCTCAAGGAAAGCGTGATGATCATGCTGATCATCGGTGCCTCCGAGCTGTTTTCCTACACGCTCTCGTCCCTCTTCATCACGCAGTCGATTGCGGAGTGGATCACGGCGCTGGACGTGAACCGCTGGGTGCTGATGGGTATCATCAATCTCTTCCTGCTGGTTGCCGGGTTCTTCCTGCCGCCGGTGGCTGTGATTCTGATGACCGCGCCGATCCTCCTGCCGATCATCCTTCAGGCCGGCTTCGACCCTTACTGGTTCGCGGTCATCCTGACGATCAACATGGAGATTGGCCTGATCACGCCGCCAGTGGGCCTGAACCTCTACGTGATCAACGGGATCGCACCGAAAATCACCCTGGGCGAGATCCTGCGCGGATCGGTCCCATATGTTCTGTGCATGGTGGCTGCCATAGTCCTGCTCTGCTTCTTTCCGCAGATTGCGACCTGGTTGCCCGAACAGATGATGCGAGGATGACAGTATGAGCAGTAGCGCAAGTTTTTTCAGCGATCTCCTGACCTCGATAACGGAGCAGGGCCGTGCCTTGCTGGAATCCCGGCTTGGCCGTCCGGGAGAAGTCTCGCTGGCGGACTTGTGCGAAGCGTTGCTCTCCGGGCGCGGTGAAGCGTCCGGAGTGGCCATCGCGGGGGAGGTTCTGGAGCGGTACCGGGCGGCAAGCCGGGAGCGCAAGCTGGCCTTCTTCGAAACCCTGCGCGACCAATTCGGCACGGACACGGATGAAGTCCGTGCCGCGCTGGACGCCCTGAATGCCGACCCGGCGGATCAGGCGCTTCTGCACCGTCTGCATGAAGTGTCCGAACCCCGGCGGCAGGAATTGATCCGCCGTCTGAACCTTGCGCCGGGCGGAACCCGGGCGCTGGTCGACATGCGGTCCGATCTTCTGTCCATGCTGCGCGAGGTGCCAGGCCTTGCGGATGTGGACCGGGATTTCGAACACCTGTTCTCGTCCTGGTTCAACCGGGGCTTCCTCGTCATGCGCCGGATCGACTGGTCGACGCCCGCCAACATTCTGGAAAAGATCATCCAGTACGAGGCCGTGCATGAGATCAAGGGCTGGGATGATCTGCGCCGCCGTATAGGTCTGGCGGATCGTCGTCTCTATGCCTTCTTCCATCCGGCTCTGGTCGATGACCTTCTGATCTTCGTGGAAGTGGCCTTAACCCGCGAGATCCCGGGCGCAATCGGTCCGATCCTTGCTGAAGAGCGTGCGGAGATCACGGCAGAAGAGGCGACGACCGCCACCTTCTATTCCATTTCCAACTGCCAGAACGGCCTAAGGGGCATTTCCTTCGGCAACTTCCTGATCAAGCAGGTGGTTGAAGAGCTACGGCGCGAACTGCCGGGCCTGAAGACCTTCGTCACCCTGTCACCGGTTCCCGGATTTGCAGGCTGGCTGCGCCGCTCTCTGGAAAGCGGCGATGCGGCTATCCAGGATCTGGTCAGCGAACCGCAGAGAGAGGCTCTGGCCGCAGGAGCCTGGGCTACGGATGCTGCGGCTGCCAAGCCGTTCGAGACGGTTCTGCCGTCGCTCTGCGCCCATTATCTCACCCGGGAAAAGGACAAGAAGGGCCGTGCCCTTGATCCTGTCGCCCGGTTCCACATCGGCAACGGGGCCCGTCTGGAACGGGTCAACTGGCTGGGGGATCTGTCGCCCAATGGGCTCACCCAGTCTCATGGCATCATGGTGAACTACCTCTATGACCTGAAATTTATCGAGAAGAACCACGAGACCTATGCTGCGACCGGTGCGGTTGCGGCCAGTTCCACCGTTACCAAGCAAGCCAAGCTGGTGCCTGACGCAAAGCCGCTGGTACCTGCCGCCTGAGTTCAACGCCTGCCGCCTTCCGGTGTTGCGGGCTGACTGATGACACACAAAGAGACTGTCATGACCAATCATCTTTTCTCCGAAATCCGCACGCGCATGCCGGATCTGTCCCGTCCCTTCCTAGAGACGGCGGACGGAACGGTCATCAGCTATGGCGATGTGATCGAAATTTCCGGGCGCTATGCCAATGCACTGGTCTCCCTCGGCGTTCAGCCCGGTGACCGTGTCGCGGTCCAGGTTGAAAAGACGCCGGATGCCCTGATGCTTTATCTGGCAACCGTGCGGGCAGGGGGCATCTTTCTGCCGTTGAACACCGCTTACACCCCCGCCGAGATCGACTATTTCGTCACCGACGCCGAACCGAAGGTCTTTGTCTGCGATCCCTCCCGTCAGGCAGCGCTCGCCCCGACGGCGGGCAAGGTTGGTGCAAGCCTGCAGACGCTGGACGCATCGGGCAAGGGCTCGCTGCGTGATCTGGCAGATGGGGCATCCGGTGACTTCACCGATGTGGCCCGTGGCAAGGATGATCTTGCGGCTATCCTTTACACCTCCGGCACCACCGGCCGGTCCAAGGGGGCCATGCTCAGCCACGAGAATCTGGCCTCCAACGCCCGCACGCTGGTCGACTACTGGCGCTTCACGTCTGACGATGTGCTGCTGCATGCCCTGCCGATCTTCCATACCCATGGCCTGTTCGTTGCCACCAACTGCCTGCTGATGGCTGGCGGTTCCATGCTGTTCCTGCCGAAGTTTGATCTAGATACGGTGCTGAAGCTGCTGCCGCGCGCTTCCAGCATGATGGGCGTTCCGACTTTCTACACCCGGCTTCTTGGCTCGGATGCCTTCACCAAGGAACTGGTCGCCCACATGCGCCTGTTCATTTCCGGGTCTGCGCCTCTGTCCGCCGAGACCCACAAGGAGTTCAGCGCCCGCACGGGTCATGCGATCCTTGAGCGTTACGGCATGACCGAGACCAACATGAACACCTCCAACCCCTATGACGGCGACCGCCGTCCGGGCACCGTCGGTTATCCGCTGCCGGGTGTGGAGCTGCGCGTGACCGAGCCGGACAGTGGCAAGGTTCTCGCCCAGGGGGATGTCGGCATCATCGAGGTGCGTGGCCCAAACGTGTTCCAGGGCTATTGGCGCATGCCGGAAAAGACCGCCGAGGAACTGCGGGCCGATGGCTTCTTCATCACGGGCGATATGGGCCGTGTGGATGCCGATGGCTATGTCTCCATCGTTGGCCGTTCGAAGGACCTGATCATCACCGGCGGCTTCAACGTTTACCCAGCTGAAGTCGAGGCGCTTCTGGATGAAATCGAAGGTGTTGCCGAAAGCGCCGTCATCGGCGTGCCGCATCCGGACTTTGGCGAAGGCGTTGTGGCAGTTGTTGCCCCCAAGGCTGGTGCCAAGCTCGACACAGCGTCGGTGGCCGCAGCGCTGAAGGACAAGCTCGCCAAGTTCAAGCAGCCCAAGCAGGTGCATGTGGTGGACACCCTGCCGCGCAACACCATGGGCAAGATCCAGAAGAACGTCCTGCGCGACCAGTTCAAGGGCGACTTCGCCTGAGGATCTTGAACCAATTATGGCCTTGGCGGTTCCGGCTCGTTTCCGGAGCCGCTTTTTTATTCAAGTTTCTGCGATTTTAACGAGAATCTGGCTTCGCCTTTTCCGGTGCCAGCAGGTGGGCGCGTGGAAGCCTCTGTGCCGATGGAGACGCTTACACATAGTGGAATGTCAGCCTGGATTTCGTTTGCAGCTTCCACAGGGAGGAAAAACTGTCGCGGTGGATCGCTCGGACCGAAAGAGGATACTGGAAATAGACCGATCTTCGCAATTTCCGATGTCCTTACCCCGTCGGCGGTTACGTTGGTGACTGTGATGGTTCCTGCGTCGGTTGCTGGTGGCGTGTAGGTTTCGAGGGATAGGATTAGCCGCACCGAGCCAGACTTTAGCGCACTGGCCTCTGCTTGATCTGGCGTCAGGCAAAGCACTGCTGGGCTTCCAGTTGTTGCCACGCCCGAATACACCCCTGATGTAGCGCTTTCGGCCAAATGTATTGCGTCTGGGGCTGGAGCCGGATGAGTTGACCGCTCCATGCCATGGGCGTTCAATGACAATGTAAGGAGAGCGGCGCTCCCAAATACCTCGCGGAGAGGCCCATTAGCGAAAAAGTCTCTCATGGGACACCTTCAGGTTCGGACCAAAAAATCTCCGCAGGCGAATTTGAGGGGCGGCAGTTGAAAATCTGTGCTCAATAGCCGCCCTCTCTTCTCAAACTAGATGGCATCTCTGCCTACAATATGGCGACTTCAACGGAACCTGGCGTGATTGGAGCCGCGTCTGCGGGAGAAATGCCCTGTCGTGGTACAGGCAAAATTTGGACAACAACGTCATCGCCCGCGATGCGTCCCAATCTCGCCAATCGTTGCATCGTTACGGTCAGATTGACGAGATAGGAACCCGGCTCCTTCGCAACATGTCCACCTCCGTGTCCCTCGTGATCGCCTGCGATTCCGAAGAAGCCGAATGTTGCGACATAGTGAGGATCACTCGTTGGCACCTCCAATGAGAGATAGTCGCAGTTAACGAAGATACGGTATTCGGCGGTATTGGCTGTGGGCGGTGGTATGTCCCGCAGCACAGCAACGATCTGTTTGGGTGAGCGGCTGGCAGAACTCCACAGGCCTAGAGAGTTGATGGCTTTTGTGCTGCCTTCGATGGCCTGCGTCACCTGAGCCGCTGACACGTTGACTGAGACATCGAGCGGATTCAGCGCAGTGGCAGCCCGGCTGTTCTGCTTTACAGCCTTGATCAGGCCCTCGGGTGCGGGACCTTCACCGAGGATCGCCCGGTAATCGCTTTTGAGCGTGCCGCCAAGTGGTGCCATTGCGATCGTCGTCAGATCGGCTGCTGGGGGCAGATCGTATTGGTAGCCCATTGCTTCAGTGCTTTGTGTCTTGCCAGAAATGACGGTGTAGTTGGTGCCGTCCATCTTCCGGAAATTGTTCTCGAATGGCATGTCCGTCCAAAGACTGTCAGTCGTGTTGACACCACCCAGTTGGTTCCACAAGGCCCAAATCCGATCAATGTTTCCATGATGCATGAAGAAAATTGGGTCTTGTGCCGATGTGGCCGTGCACATCTGGCCTCCCACTTGGCAATGAACTCTGTTGTGCGGATTGCTCTCCAGCGGACCGGAAACACCCCCCCCTCTCGGGATCCAACTCTGGTCAAGATCCGTTTGCTGCGGATTCTTTGATGTGCCGAAGACTTGGAAGTCACTTTCGGAAAGGATGCCCCGGATCACCTCCGGCCCGACCATGTCGTCGGGGAGGCTTTGCGTCGCGGACATAGTTCTGGTGCTGTCGTAGAGCGGGTTGGGTTTCCCCTTGTACTGGGGATCTGAATAGGCTTTGGGTATTTGCCTATCAGTTGTCCAGTCCCAATAGGGCATGGCAAAGCTGTCGTCCTTTGACCAGGTTCTGACCGCTTGCTCATACATGGACACATAGGCCCGGTGCCACGACAGGAAGTACCAATCGCCATGGGGGCACAAATTGAAGCCCTGGTTAGTGCCGTGAATACTGGAAAAGCCAACCCAGCTTACAGAGTTGCCGGAAGGCTGCGCCTTCATGTAGCCGACAAAGTCGCGCCAGAGGCCGAGGTCTTTGTCGTCGAGGCCGATATCGCCCAGGCTGTGTCTGGTGGGGACGGTGGTCTGAGCCGTTGCTTTTAAACCTGGCAGAATTCCGCTGAAAGCAATTGCGGCGCCGGTCAGGCTGCCATGTTGCAGAATGGTTCTTCTCGAATACATAGAAAACCTCCTCCACTTTAAATTACGTAGCGGAATATACAACTTGAAATTTTGCAAATCAATACTTCCCTCTTTAAGGGTATTGACTTGCCTAATGGAAATGCAATGAGAAAGAGATTTTGCTCGGTCAATTGAGAGTAATTCGCCTCTTCGCTCGAGATCGAAGGACTTGTGTCATCCCGGGTTAAGGTGGTGTTTGACAGTCCAGCGAAGTTCACTTTGCCCGCGCCATTCTCAGGAAAGGCCGATGGGATTTCGGACGCGCATCAAAGTTGGGACTTCACCTCAGCAGGTGGTTGCCGGTGGTGTCATATTTCACAATTGATGATACCGCTATGAAACTGCCCCGAACACACGCGAATCCGGAAGTCCTGACTTCGACGGAAAACTCGTGTCCATTGGCCGTTTCGTGCTCCGAGCTGAGGAACCCATGAGCCTGACAATCTGCGTTTGCGACGCGCATGGCGCGATCAAGAACAAGTCTATCGACAGCGACGAAGTCTTCCTGCTTTTCAATTCCGACTATGCCGAAGGCGACTATCTCTCCATTGAATCGACCGAGCCGCAGCGGCACATTTTCCTGCAGCTGGATGATACGCTCGCACCCAGCCTTGTCTTTCTGAAAGGCCATTCGTTCAGGCTGCCGGTTCCTTTCGGGCTGGACCGCCAGCCCTATTCGCTTCACGCCTTCACCGGCGGAATGTCGAAGCTTTCCGCGCGCTACGCCTATCCTGAAGAAATATCGGTCAGGCGCAATCTTGCCCTGAACTCCCATGATTGGGCGGGAAACGGTGAGCTCTATCCCCATGCGCATGCCAATGCGGTGACCCGGGGAGAGGCGCAATTCGCCGCCAGAAACGCAATCGATGGCATCAAGGCCACCTATGGTCATGGCAAATGGCCTTATACGAGTTGGGGGATCGACAAGCGCCCAGACGCGGAAATAACCGTTGAATTCGGCCGCAAGGTGCTGCTTGACGAGGTGAAATTGTACCTGCGCGCAGATTGGAAACAGGATTCCTGGTGGCGTCAGGTCTCGCTCACTCTGTCCGATGGTACCGGGCACGTCTTCGCGACCGAACGAACCGGCGAGGTGCAGCCTTTCGCTTTCACTGCGCGCGAAGTGGAATGGGCAAAGCTTCACAGCCTTGTCAAAGCGGATGACCCCTCCGATTTGCCCGCACTCACACAGATCGAGCTATGGGGCAGGGAACTCTGAGCCTGCTGTTGTTCTGCTTTTGCCCAGATGAGCAGAACCCCGACCTTGAATCCAACGCTCACTTAATCTTTCGAACCGGATATGTGAGCTCGCACCTGCATATCATTCCAACAGGTCGCCCAAGACCGGCCGATATCTCTGGAGATTTTCCATGACCGTTCATAAGACCAGTGACTTCAATGTCGCTGACCACCGCACCGCTGATCATCCGGTCGAGCCGCTCTTCGTCAGCCGCTGGTCTCCCCGCGCCTTTGATGGCTCTGCCATGCCGGAAACCGATCTGAAGATCATTCTGGAAGCGGCCCGCTGGGCGCCTTCCGCCTTCAACATCCAGCCCTGGCGCTTCGTCTATGCCCTGCGCGGCGACGAGAACTGGGAGACCCTGGTCAATCTGCTGAACCCGTTCAACCGGGACTGGGCCCAGCATGCCTCCGCTCTGGTCTATCTTTTCTCCGACACGCTGATCGACGGCAAGGAAGGCGCGGAGCCGCGTGCGTCCGGCAGCCATTCCTTTGATGCGGGTGCTGCCTGGGGGCAGGCAGCTCTTCAGGCCACGGCGCTCGGCTATCACGCCCACGCGATGGCCGGTATCCTGAAGGAGGAGATCAACGCGGCCCTTGGCGTTCCGGCAAGGTTCAAGCCGGAAGTCGGCTTCGCCATCGGTCACCGGGCCGATGCCTCGATCCTGCCCGACGGCTTGAAGGACCGTGAGCAGCCAAGCCCGCGCAAGCCGCTCTCCGAAATCGCCTTCTCCGGCAAGTTCGGCGGCTGATTTCACGGCTGTGGCTGACAAGAGCTTATGACAATCCCCCGGAGTGCCCTCTGTGCTTCGGGGGATTTTTTATGGTTCAGATCCCTGGAAGCCAGCGCCGAGCAGGTGTCCTGTCTTTCGCCACACGCGCACGCCCGTCAGGGTGCGCACGCTCTGGCTGGTGCCTGGCGGAAGGCGAAGCCAGGTGCCCGCTGGATAGCTGCCCTCATCGTCCTCCAGCGTGCCTGCCAGAACGAAATATTCGACCCCGCCGGGGAAGGTCGCTGACGGAAGTTTTACCTCGGGATCCCAGTCGATCATGTCCACCTGCTCATGCGCATTGGCAAAGAGCGGCAGAATGGCTTCTCCCGGCCGGCCGTCCTGCCAGGCTTGGGGATGGCTGGTGTCGACACGCACCACGTGATTGTCCCAGGGCGCCATCTGCCGGAGTTTCACAAGGATGACCGCGCCGTCCCTGGAGTTCGGGGTATGGGAGGATCCGGGCGGATTGCGCACATACATGCCCCGCCCGTAATCGCCCGTCTCATCGGAGAAGGTGCCTTCAAGAACGAGAAACTCCTCGCCCATGTCATGGGAGTGGGCGGAGAAGGCAGAGCCCGGCGCATAGCGAACGAGGCTGGTTGCCCGCGCCACTTCCGCGCCATCCCGTTCCAGCATCCGGCGCTCGACGCCCTGCATGGGAGAGGGGATCCAGGGAAGTTCGGCGCTGGCCACAACGGCCTTTTTGCTCAGATCGGCGTGTATCTGCATTGATTTTCTCCCATGGACCTTGCCCCTGCCTTCCGGCGCAAAATCATTCTCCTGATAGGAAGATAGGGCCGGACAGGGGAGGTTGGAAGCGGCATGATGCCAATTGGTTAGCCGTTGGCTGGCTCAGGCCTGGTCCCGGAAGGTGCCTGCCAGAAAATCAAGTGGCTCTCGGCTTTGCTGCGCCACGGCCAGATGCCACGCACCTTGAACGGTCATGAAAGCGAGAGTTGCCGTCTTGTGGGCATCCATTTCATTCAGACGCTCTGCATGACCTGCAAGCTGGTCAATCCAGCCGCCATAGATGGTCGCTGCCAGCTCGCGAAGGTCGGGTGTGCTGCTTTCGGCTTGCAGGATTCCTGAGACCGGGCAACCGGAGACTGGCCTCACCGAGACTGGCCCCCCCGATACTGGTTCACCGGAGGCAGGAGATTCCGCCTTGGACTGGCTGGCGGACACGAAGTCCCCGATCAGTCCTGCCGCATTTGCCAGACCTGCGTGAAAGGTTGATGCATCGGCGAAGGCCTTTTCGATCACCCTGGAGATCGCCTTGCTGGCCCAGAGTGTTGCTTCTCTTGCCAGTTCTGCCTTGCCGCCGGGAAAGTGATGATAGAGCGAACCCTTCGGCAGGCTGGTCAGGCTCAGGACTTCAGAGACACCAAATCCGCCATAGCCCTTGCTGCGCAAGAGGGAGGACATGGTCTGGATGAGGCGGTCACGTGTTGCCAGGGTCATTCCCCATCATATCGCCTCTTGACCGATCGGTCTAGTTGCTGGATGTTAGACCGATCAGTCTAGAGGCTTGCGAAATGAACCAGTCGGATGAAGTGACCATCGAAGCTGTCAGGATCCCTGCAGCCAATCTGCAGCTTGCGGGGCTGATCTACCGGCCCTTGGGCGCTTCCCGTGGCCTGATCCTGCTGAATGGGGCGACAGGGGTGCCGCAGTCCTTCTACCGGCACTTCGCGGCCTGGGCGGCAAGGGAACATGGGTTCATGGTTCTGACCTATGACTACCGGGGTTTCGGGCAGTCAGGATCAGGTTCCTTGCGCGGCAATCCGGCCACCATGGCGGACTGGGGTGTTCTGGACCAGGCGGCTGCCTTCGACTTTGCTGAGGAGATTGAGCCATCCCTGCCGCTCTGGATTGTCGGCCACTCGCTTGGCGGGCTGATGCTGGACTTCCAGCGGAACTCTCCGCGTCTTGAGCGGGTCATCACGGTTGGCGCCGGCATGGCGCATCTGGCAGATCATCCGCTCAGCTATCTGCCCCTGGTACTGGCCTTCTGGTATGGCCCGGGGCCGCTTTCGGTTCTGGCCCTGCGTTATCTGCCCGGGCGGCATCTCGGAGTTGGCGAAGACCTGCCGGCTGGCGTCTACTGGCAATGGCGCAAATGGTGCACGACGCGCGGGTTCTATCAGAAAGACCTTGGAACCATCCTCCCCATGCCCCGGCAGGAGGAACTGAACGCGGACGTCAAGCTCGTCACCATGAGCGATGACAAGATGGTGCCGCCGGTTGCCGTCTGGCGGTATGCAGACCGGCTCAAGGCGCGCAGTGTCAGCCGCTCCCTTTTGACGGCGACTGATTTCGGGCTTGGCCGGATCGGTCATATCGAAGTCTTCTCCCGCAGCCGGTCGGCTGTCTGGCCGTCTGTGCTCGGCTGAAGGGGGATATCCCCCTTGCGTGATCTGTCCTGGACCGTTAGACGCAAGCCATGGCCGCATGCTGGGCCGAAATTCCTGTGATCAGACCTGTGACCTCTGGGGAAAGCGGCGGTTTTCCAGCCTCCGAGTTTTGCCATTGGCCGGGAATCATGGTGAGTTTCCGGTTCCCTTGAGAGCAAAGTCCGCAAGCGGCCCGGCATTCCGGGGTTTTCCTTCACCGGAGAGCCGGGAAGGGTCTTGCGCAAGAAACAGCGGTCCGGCCAAGCGGGGATGCGGGAAACGGAATGACGGTTAGTATCGACATCGGGGAAATGGCGGGCGGAGCCCGCGCGGGTATGGATCTGGAAGAACTTCTGGCCACCCGTCTGCTCGTGCAGGGCAACTCCGGGTCGGGCAAGTCGCATCTGTTGCGCCGCCTTCTGGAACAGTCTGCTCCGTGGGTTCAGCAAGCCATCATCGATCCGGAAGGCGATTTCGTCTCGCTGGCCGAGAAATACGGCCATGTGGTCGTGGATGCCGTGGGCACCGAGAAAGACCTGCAGATGATTGCGGGCCGGGTGCGTCAGCACCGTGTGTCCGTTGTGCTCAATCTGGAGGGGCTCGACGCCGACCGCCAGATGAAGGCCGCAGCGACCTTCCTCGATGGTCTTTTCGATGCGGAGCGCGATCTCTGGTATCCGATGCTTGTGATCGTCGATGAGGCGCAGCTCTTTGCGCCCGCTGCTGCCGGTGAAGTAACGGAAGAGGCCCGCCGCCGCTCGCTTGGGGCCATGACCAACCTCATGTGCCGTGGCCGTAAGCGCGGTCTGGCCGGCGTGATTGCAACCCAGCGCCTGGCGAAGCTTGCCAAGAACGTGGCGGCGGAAGCCTCCAACTTCCTGATGGGCCGGACCTTCCTCGATATCGACATGGCCCGCGCCGCCGATCTTCTCGGTATGGAACGCCGTCAGGCAGAAGCTTTCCGGAACCTGGAGCGCGGACATTTCATTGCTCTTGGTCCGGCATTGTCGCGCCGTCCGCTGCCGGTCAAGATCGGGGCGGTGGAGACGGCTGGCCGGGGAGGCAGCCCGAAGCTCATGCCGCTGCCCGAGCAGCCGAAGGCGGAAGCCAAGGACCTCATCTTTACCCCGTCTCCGGGCGAAGCCGTGCCCATGCGCCAGCGGATCGCAGAACCGGTTGTCTCGACCTCCGATGTGCTGGATCAGCTCTCCGCCGCTGACCGGGAGGCTGCCAATGCCATCGAACCTGCCGCCACCTTGCTGGACTACGGCGAGCGGGAAGAAACCATTGGCCGCATCATCGGCGAGATTCTGGCGGAGCCGGAAGCGGCCTTCCAGCCGATCGCCTCGCTCTATCAGGATTTTCAGGTCCGCTGCCGGATCGCGAAACTGCCCGGCGGATCTCCTGACCTTCAGACCTTCCGTGAGAAGCTGTCGGTTGCCCGGGCTGGTGTTGAAAAGGGCGATATTGATGACAGCGACTGGCAGAAGGCCGAGCTGATTGCCTCGGAACTGCCGGAGGACATGCGCGGCGTCTATCTGCTGCTGGCGAAGGCCGCGCTGGCCAAGGACCCTTGCCCGGGCAATATCGAGATCGCGACCGCCTATGGCACCCGTTCGCCGGGACGCGCCCGCTGGCTGCTCAGCCACATGGAAGAACGCGGCTTCCTGGTCTGCGCCACGGATCTGCGTGGCAACCGGATCGTGACCCTCACAGATCTCGGCTGGCAGACCGCCCCAGGCGACGAAGCCGCCGCCTGAGGGAACAAGCCGCCCTGTTTCGAAGGGGCGGGCCTCCTGCCGTCTTACTTGACGTCGAGTTTATAGGTATCCGACACAAAGCTCATGCGCGGAGTGCCGACATATTTTTCATAGGCGTACTGGACCGTAAACTTGTCCGGACCTTTGAAGCCTTTCTTGGGCGTATAGATGATCAAGGTGCCCTTGATCTTCTTGCCTGCGCATTTTCCGGCTTTCTCAGATAGCTGCAGAATTTTCGTCCGGAACTCGACGCGGCCGTGCTCCGGTTGCTTTTTGACTTTCATGTCAGGGATCGGCCCGGAGACGCAGCCCGGACCATAGACGGCATGACTGCCGACCACAGTAGACCGGCCTGCCGGAACAGTGTCCGAGATGGTTTTTGCGGAGGCGGGCAAAGAAACTGCAATAAGCGAGAACGCAAGAGCTGCTAACTTGAGCATGTCAATTCCTGAAAGATATATTTCCGATTGTGTTTCAATGTCACCTTTTGGAAATGATTGGAATACGCATCACATACAATCCAAGGCAAAGTGCCGTTTCTTTAACGCCTTGAGATCATTCTGCGAATTTTCCGGCGGACGCATGTGCCCAGTGTCTCTTACAGGGCCGGCCGCATCCGGGCTGACTTTGACTTGATGTCGCCCGCATCTGCCGGGCTCAAATATCTGAGCGTCGCGATTTCGGTTTCAATGCCTGCGATGGTCCGCTGCAGGACGCTGTCGAGATAGCTGCCTGCGGGGGAGTTCTCCCGGATCATCTTGGCCTTGTCCCTCGTCTTCAGCAGATAGGCGAGGAGCTTGCCGATATCGGTTTCCTCATCAAGTGTGACGGGCTCTTCAGCCGTCTTGCTGTGTCCCGGCCGGGCATATCCGCAGGAACACGGAAGCGCCATCTGATGAGAGTTTATCATGAAGGACATGCCGCTTACCTCTTAATGTTCCTCTTTTGTTCTTTTTAATCTGACGTGACGAAACTTGCAAGCTCTCCTCTTGACCATGCATCAGATAAAAGTTACATATGTAACTAATTCATCATGGACCGCATTCGGGAGGAGCGCGTGGACATGTCTGCGAATGACCTGAAATACATGCCGGGCTTCGGCAATGATTTTGAAACCGAAGCTCTGCCCGGTGCCTTGCCGCAGGGCATGAACAGCCCGCAGAAATGCAGCTATGGCCTTTATGCCGAGCAGCTCTCCGGCACCGCTTTCACCGCCCCGAGCCATCAGAACGAGCGCACCTGGTGCTATCGCATCCGGCCGTCCGTGAAGCATTCCACCCGTTACGCCAAGGTCAGCCTGCCTTACTGGAAGTCAGCACCCCATGTGGTGGATGATGTGATTTCTCTCGGCCAGTACCGGTGGGATCCGGTCCCCCATTCCGGGGAAGAGCTGACCTGGCTGACCGGCATGCGCACCATGACCACGGCCGGTGACGTGAACACCCAGGTGGGCATGGCGAGCCATGTCTATCTGGTCACCCGGTCCATGGTGGACGAGTATTTCTATTCCGCCGACAGTGAACTGCTGATTGTTCCGCAGGAAGGGCGCCTGCGCTTCTGCACGGAGCTTGGCGTCATCGATCTGGAACCGAAGGAAATCGCGATCATTCCGCGCGGTCTCGTCTACCGGGTCGAGCTGCTGGACGGCCCGGCCAGAGGTTTCGTCTGCGAGAACTATGGTCAGAAGTTCGAGCTGCCGGGGCGTGGTCCAATCGGCGCCAACTGTATGGCCAACCGCCGGGACTTCAAGTCGCCGGTCGCCTTTTTTGAAGACCGGGAAACCCCGTCGAAGATCACCATCAAGTGGTGCGGCCAGTTCCATGAGACGAAGATCGGCCATTCTCCGCTCGATATCGTTGCCTGGCACGGCAATTACGCACCGGTGAAATATGACCTGCGGACCTATTGCCCGGTCGGGGCCATCCTGTTCGACCATCCGGATCCCTCGATCTTCACCGTCCTGACCGCGCCGTCCGGCGTGCCGGGGACGGCCAACATCGACTTCGTGCTCTTCCGCGAACGCTGGATGGTTGCGGAAAACACCTTCCGTCCGCCCTGGTATCACAAGAACATCATGTCCGAGCTGATGGGCAACATCTACGGCCAGTATGATGCCAAGCCCCAGGGCTTCATTCCCGGCGGCATGAGCCTGCACAACATGATGCTGCCCCATGGTCCCGACAAGAATGCCTATGAAGGGGCTTCGAACGCGGACCTCAAGGCCGAGAAACTGGACAACACCATGTCCTTCATGTTCGAGACCCGCTTCCCCCAGCATCTGACAGAGTTTGCAGCCAGGGAAGCGCCGTTGCAGGATGACTATATCGACTGCTGGGAGAGCCTTGAGAAGAAGTTCGACGGGACGCCAGAAGGCACCTGGAACAAGTAATGCGACCGGCGTCGGTGCAGGGCAACAACAAGATCTAGGAAACGCTGAATGAAACTCGCATCGCTCAAGGACGGCAGCCGCGACGGCAAGCTGGTCATCGTCAACGACAGCCTGACACGCTGCACCGAGGCTACCCATATCGCACCGACGCTTCAGGCTGCGCTTGATGACTGGGACAAGGTGGCGCCGAAGCTGGAAGTTCTGGCCGAGAGTCTCAGCCATGATGCCGTGCCCTCCATGCGCTTTCACGAGCATGATGCGCTGTCACCCCTGCCGCGCGCCTATCAGTGGGCGGATGGGTCTGCCTACGTCAATCACGTGGAGCTGGTGCGCAAGGCCCGGAACGCAGAAATGCCGGAGAGCTTCTGGACCGATCCCCTGATGTATCAGGGCGGGTCGGACAGCTTCCTGGCTCCCCGTGATCCGATCCGCATGGCCGATGAGGCCTTTGGCATCGACATGGAAGGCGAGATTGCTGTGATCGTTGGTGATGTGCCCATGGGCGCGAGCCTTGAAGAAGCGCGCGAAGCCATCCGCCTCGTCATGCTGGTCAATGACGTGTCCCTGCGTGGCCTCATTCCGGCGGAACTGGCCAAGGGCTTCGGCTTCTTCCAGTCCAAGCCGTCTTCAGCCTTTTCTCCGGTGGCCGTCACGCCGGCGGACCTTGGCGATGCCTGGGATGGTGGCAAGCTGCATCTGCCCCTGCGGGTGGACTACAACGGCAAGGCCTTTGGCCGGGCTGAGGCGGGTGTCGACATGACCTTCGACTTCCCGCAGCTCATTGCCCATGCGGCGAAAACCCGTCCGCTCAGCGCTGGCACGATCATCGGCTCGGGCACGGTTTCCAACAAGATGGACGGTGGACCGGGCAAGCCGGTCTCTGAAGGTGGCGTGGGCTATTCCTGCATTGCAGAGATCCGCATGATCGAGACGATCAATGGGGGCAAGCCCGTAACCCCCTTCATGAAGTTCGGCGACACTGTCCGCATCGAGATGTTCGACAAGGCAGGCCACTCCATTTTCGGGGCCATCGAGCAGACGGTCGAAAAGAGCAAGACAGCTTGAAAAGGGAAGTGATCGGGATCCGTATAAATCCCCGATGCTGGACGCGCGGGACATGATAAATACAGCGGGCCGCGCCGCTTGCGCGGTCTTGCTAGAAGGTTGATTCCAATGAAGACGTTTTGGCTGCTTGCTGCGGTAATGGTGCTGCCCGTTCAGGCGCTGGCGGCTGATGCAACGGCCCCGGTGCGCGATGTCATGGCCGCTGCCGAGGCGAACTGGGCCGAAAACCCGGGCGATTATCAGGACTATTTCTCCGATAAGCGCCTTGCCTCCCTTTACAGCGCGGAGTTCGCTGCCCTGTACCGCAAGGCGGCAGACACCCCGTCCGCCAAGGAAATGGGCTCGCCCTTTGACTGGGACGTGATCGTCAACGGTCAGGACGGCTGCCCCTTGAAGAACCTGTCCATTGAGGCGGCCCGTCCGGAAGGCGGCGTCACCCGCGTGACCGCCAAATTCCAGGGCCTGACCTGCTTTGGAACCGATCCCGAGTATCAGGCCTATTCCGAGACCTACTTCAACGTGATCGAGGAAAAAGGCCGCGCGGTGATCGATGACATCCAGACCCCGATGGAAAACGAACTGCTGTCGATCCGCAATGAACTGACGGCCCAGATTTCCAGTCAGTGAACGGCCGGTCCGCCGGTCCGAAATTGGGATGCTTGCGGGGGCAACTTTGCAGGCACCCCGCAAACCTCAAGGAAGACCCGATGACCAAGACCTTCGCCTCTGCCGGCGACATGAGCGAGAAGAAGATTTCCTTCACCGAAGTGGGCAAGGACCTTTGGGCCTTTACTGCAGAAGGGGATCCGAATTCCGGCGTGATCATCGGCGACGACAGCGTCATGATCATCGAGGCCCAGGCCACCCCGCGCCTGGCGAACAAGGTCATCGAAAAGGTCCGGTCCATCACGGACAAGCCGATCTCCCATTTGGTTCTGACTCATTATCACGCTGTGCGTGTGCTGGGCGCTGCGGCCTATAACGCGCCGACCGTGATCATGAGCGACACGGCCCGTGCCATGGTCGTGGAACGCGGCCAGGAAGACTGGGATAGCGAGTTCCAGCGCTTTCCCCGCCTGTTTCAGGGCCACGAGAGCATTCCGGGCCTGACCTATCCGACCACCACCTTCTCCGAGCGCATGACCGTCTATCTCGGCAAGCGCCGGGTGGATCTCATGCATCTGGGCCGGGCCCATACGGCGGGCGATATCGTCGCCTGGGTGCCGGATGAAGAGGTCATGTTCACCGGCGACATCGTCGAGTATCACTCGGCCTGCTATTGCGGTGATGGCCATTTCGAAGACTGGGGCCACACGCTGGACGCCATCAAGTCCTTCGAGCCACGGTCGATTGCTCCGGGGCGCGGCGATGCGCTGGTCGGTCCGGACATGGTGGAAGCGGCCATCGAATCCACCCGCGACTTCGTCGCCTCGACCTACCGGCCGGTGGCCAAGGTGGCCGCGCGCGGTGGCTCCCTGAAGGAAGCCTGGGACGCAGTGCGCGCCGAATGTGATCCGAAGTTCAAAACCTACGCCATCTACGAGCACTGCCTGCCGTTCAATGTCGCTCGTGCCTATGACGAAGCCCGCGGCATCGACACCCCGCGCATCTGGACTGCCGAGCGCGACGCAGAAATGTGGGCGAAGCTTCAGGGATAAGTAGATCCCTTGACCGGCAGGTGGAGGACACCTGGATCTTTCAGCAAGAGGAGGGGGCAGCGCAGGCTGCCTTCGCTGGAGATCCGGGCGCTGGCTGCCGGTCAAAATCATTTCTGGATCGGCTCTGGGAGGAGACATGTCCAAGATTTTCGAAACGCCGCTCTATCCCTATGTGCGCTCCGTGGATCAGGATGCGGGAGAGCCCGTCCGTCATCCGGTGATCATCGTCGGGGCCGGGCCTGTCGGGCTGGCCGTGGCCATCGATCTGGCCCAGCAAGGCGTGCCGGTTGTCGTTCTGGACGAGAACGACAAGGTCAGCTTCGGCTCCCGCGCCATCTGCTTTTCCAAGCGCACGCTGGAGATCATGGACCGTCTTGGCTGTGGCGACGCCTATGTGAACAAGGGCGTCCTGTGGAACGTCGGCAAGGTCTTTTTCGGCGACCGGAAGGTCTATGATTTCAATCTTCTGCCGGAGGATGGCCACAAGCGGCCCGCTTTCATCAATCTCCAGCAATATTACTGCGAATTGTTCCTGGTGGAGCGGCTGCGGGACCTTCAGGCAGAAGGCAGGCCCATCGAGATCCGCGGCAACAGCAAGGTAAGCGGTGTCGAGAGCCGGGCGGGCGGATGCCGGATCACGGTGGCAACACCGGATGGACCTTATGACCTTGCCTGCGACTGGCTGATTGCCTGTGATGGCGCAGGCTCGCCCGTGCGCCGCATGATGGGGCTCGACTTCATCGGCCGGGTGTTCGAGGACAATTTCCTCATTGCCGATGTGACCATGAAGGCGGACTTCCCGACCGAGCGCTGGTTCTGGTTCGATCCGCCCTTCAACAAGGGCCAGTCGGCGCTGCTGCACAAGCAGCCGGACGGTGTCTGGCGGATCGACCTTCAGCTTGGCTGGGATATCGACAAGGAAGCCGAAAAGCAGCCGGAGAGGGTCATTCCGCGCCTGAAGCAGATGCTGGGCGAAGAGGTGGAATTCGACCTGGAATGGGTCTCGATCTACACGTTCCAGTGCCGGCGGATGGAGAAGTTCCGCCATGGTCGGGTGCTGTTTGCGGGCGATAGCGCCCATCAGGTCTCGCCCTTCGGTGCCCGTGGTGCGAATTCCGGTTTCCAGGACGCGGAAAATCTGGTCTGGAAGCTGAAGCTGGTGCTGGATGGCAAGGCGCCGGAGAGCCTGCTCGACAGTTACGATCAGGAACGGGTCTTTGCGGCAGACGAGAATATTCTCAACTCCAGCCGCTCGACCGATTTCATCACGCCGAAATCCGAGATCAGCCGGATCTTCCGCGATGCGGTTCTGGATCTTTCGGAGACCGAAAGCTTTGCCCGGCCGCTGGTCAACTCCGGCCGCCTGTCCATGCCGGCCGTCTATGACGGCTCGCCCCTGAATGGCGCGGATGGCGCAGAATTGCCTGTCCGCACCCGCCCGGGTGCGCCCGCCGTCGATGCGCCGCTTGCCGGCGGCTGGCTGATAGACCGCCTCGGCGGCAGCTTTCAACTGCTTGGCATTGGCTGCAAGGTGCCTGACAGCCTGACTTTGTGCGGTATTGAAGTGCGGGGTCTTGGCGTGGCCGAGCCCGGCGAAGCGCTTGCCGCCCGGTATCTGGGCGAGGCCCCGCAGGCCGTCTATCTCCTGCGCCCCGACCAGCACATCGCCGCCCGCTGGACGGGGTTTGATCAGGACGAAGTTGACAAGGCCCTGCGCCGGGCACTGGGGATCTCGGAGCAGGATCAGGCGGGGGAGGCATAAGCAGATGACGACACAGCACCAGCTCCAGGGCTTTGCCCGTCCGGATGATTTCTACGCCGACCTTCTGGCCGCTCACGAGGGCCTGACCAAATCCGAAAGCGACGCTCTCAACGCCCGCCTGATCCTGCTCCTGGCAGCGCAAATCGGCGATGGAGAGGCCTTGAAGGACTGCCTGAAACGCGCGAAGGCTGTGGGGTGAGGGGCAGCAGGCCCGTCTCGAAGCATGGGCCGCTTGCTCCATTCCGGCTTGCCTCAAGACGCATGAGGTGAAATCGTCAGTTGGGCGAACGAGGCTGAGATTACATATGGCTCTCGAGCAGGTGTGAGCCTGCGGCATCGGGGTGGTTTTGCATGGACGAATTCGGTGTTTCGATCGTTCAGGCCAGAGACCTTCTGGTTAGCTATGCCACTGATTGGGCTCAGCTTCCCATTCAGGACGTTGCGTCTTCAGGCACCGACAACGCCCTGTTCCGGCTCGGGGAGGATGCTGTTCTCAGGCTTCCGAAGCGGCGGAGCGCCGTGATCCCACTTGAGAAAGAGATCGGTTGGCTGCCGAGGCTGCAGGGATTGCCGCTGTCCGTTCCGGTCCTGCTGTTTCATGGCAGCTCGAAACAGGACACAGGCTATGACTTCGGCATCTTCCGCTGGGAGCCGGGGCGGATCGCTGTGCCTGGCGAAATCGCACAGCCGGATCAGGCAGCCATATGCCTGGCCCGGTTTCTAAGGCAGTTGCATCTGGTTGATCCGCAAGGCGCGCCAGAAGCCGGGCCGGGAAATCACCAGCGCGGGGTTCCGCTCCCGCTTTTAACCGAAGCGGTTCTTTCAAGCATCGATGTGCTGGAAGACGAGATCGACGTTCTGGCGGCACGAAAGATCTGGGACAAGGCCTGTGCGGCTGTGCCGGTTCAAAGGCCGGTCTGGATCCATGGAGATCTGAAGGCGGACAACATGCTGGCGCAGGACGGCCGGCTCACCGCCGTTATCGACTGGGGGCTTGCTGCCGTTGGTGATCCTGCGGTGGACTATGCGGCTGCCTGGACATGGATTGCTCCAGAAAGTCGTGACCTCTTCAGGAGCGAATGCGGCCTGTCCGAGGATGATTGGAGCCGGGCAAGGGGATGGGCGCTCTATGGAGCCGTGATTGCGCTGAGCTATTATCGCGGAAGGTCCCACGAAGAGCTCTGCCAGCAATGCCGCCAGACGCTGAAACGTCTTGATTTGGCACTCACCTAACGCTGTGTATTTGAGAAAAATGGTCGGAGTGAGAGGATTCGAACCTCCGACCCCCTCGTCCCGAACGAGGTGCGCTACCAGGCTGCGCTACACTCCGAACCGATTTTTTATCAAGCAAATCAATGCTTGCCGGGAACCAGTGAGCGTGCCGCCCGTCTGGTGTGGCGGGTTATTAGCACTGCTGCCGGGCGCCTGCAAGAGGCTTGCAAGGGCGGGATGAAAAAAAGACGAGAGAAAGGCCTGCGCTGGCCGCCTGCCTGTGGATGAGTGAGGCGGCAAAAGGCTCTTGTGGCAGAGGGCAGGGAAGGGCCGGTCTTCCTGCTGGGGAAAACCCAGACAAAACAGCAGTCCCGGACCCGTTCTAAGCCTTGCGTCCGCACGCGGGCTTGGCTATACGATCTCAACTCTTTTGGGGCGTCGCCAAGTGGTAAGGCATCGGTTTTTGGTACCGACATTCGGAGGTTCGAATCCTCCCGCCCCAGCCAGCCTTCCTGCACATCGCTGACTTATCAAAAAAAGCTGCTGGCTTTGCCGCGCTCCTGCGTCTCCATGTTGAAGAAGCTGTCCCGCTGCAGGGGCTCATGGCTGCCCGGCTTTCAAGATTGATGACAAACCTCTCACTTGCTCATCAACTCTGTGCTTAAGAGTGTTGAAAAGGTCAAGCTGGCCTTTCCTCTCGCCGTCATTCCGGGCTTGACCCGGAATCCATGCCGTTCCGCCTCCTGAAAACACAGCTTTTCTGTGGGGTGAGGTTACGGCATGGATGCCATGGTCAAGCCATGGCAGGACGAATACGGAGGGGATTTCTCCCTCGTAAAAGCTGACTTAGCCAGTTTTCCCGCCCGAAACTGATCCGCTGGTCCCCTGGACGCAGCAAAGCGGAGATCCGGGGCCCACTCATTGCCAGAGCTTTGCTGGACGACGCGGAAGATCGCGAAAACGGGTCTGGCTTGAGATCCCTTTCCGCAGGATGCCATCAGCAGCCTTCTTTGCGCGAGTGGGCCCCGGCTCGCGCTGCGCTTGGCCGGGGGACGATCGAGAGATTGATGACAAACCTAAGGCTTCAGGTTTTTCTTTCCGCGCCGTCCCGGCCCTGAGCCGGGATCTGTCTAAAAATCCTATTTCTTTCAATAGAATAAATGGGCGAAAGATCCCGGATCTCCGCTTCGCTGCCTCCGGGAAAGCGCGGTGGCGGGGGGGGGCAGCTCATTAAAAAAGCCGGGCGTTTGCCCGGCTTCAGACTGCTGACTAAGCTTCTACCTCTCCACCGTCATCCTCGGCCTTGAGCCGAGGACCTAAACAAGTCAATGACTTGCATATGGTCGGGTCAAGCCCGACCATGACGAACGGGAGGGAGGATCCCTTTGTCATCAACCTCAAGCCGGGCAATTGCCCGGCTTTCTTGTCTCAAATCCAGTCTTATGACCCGGCCTTGGTGGCCTTGCGCTCGGAGCGGGAAGGCTTGGCCTTTTTCGGGGCCTTCTTCTTCGGACCGTCAGCTTTCGCCTTGAAGGGCTTCTTGCCTTCCGGCTTGCCGCCGTCCCGGCCTTCGGGGGCCTTGTCGGCGTTCCAGTCGCGGCGGGCCGGACGCTCGTCCTTGCGGAAGCGGGCCGGACGGTCGCCGCCGTCCTGGTCCCGGCCGCCGTCGCGGGCCAGAGCCTTCATGTCCAGCGGTTCAAAGGCGGGATGGTTCGGGGCCTGCTCGTCGTCGCCGAAGCGGCGGCGCTTGCCACCCTTGGCCGGACCACGGCCTGCGAAGTCACCACGGGGAGCCCGGTCGAAATTGCGGTCGCCGCCCCGATCATTACCCCGCTCGCCACCATTGCGGTCATTGCCACGGAACGGACGGTCCATCCGGTCTTCCGAGCCGCCTTCATAGGCATCCCGGCGCGGGCGTCCACCGCCGCGCGGACCGCCGCCGAAGCCGCCGCGTCCACCGCCACGGTCCTCGAAGGGCGGGGGCGGGGTCTTGCCGCCACGGGCGTCGAGCACCGTGATCGTGACATTGTCTTCGCCCGTGCCATCGCGGCGGATGACTTCCGCATAACGCTCGCCATGGGCGCCGTCGATCTCGAAACGGGTCTCGTTCTGGAAGATCTTGATCGCGCCAACTTCCTTCTTGGTCACATGACCGGCGCGGCAGATCATCGGCAGCAGCCAGCGCGGATCGGCGCGGTGCTTGTGGCCGAGCGACAGGCGGAACCAGACGCCATCTTCGAACTTGCCACGGATCTCGGCGGTGCGGCCGCCCTGTTCACCCGGGCCGCGGCCGCGGATGTTGTCCTCGGAGGCTTCGGAAACGTCTTCAGGAGCCGGCAGGCGCGACTGGCGCAGCTTCACGAAAGCAGCGGCAATGCGCTCCGCATCGTATTTTTCCAGAAGCTCGCGGGCAATGGCCAGTTCGTCCGCTTCCATCTCAGCAGAAAGGGACGGATCGGCCAGGAGGCGCTCGCGGTCCTTGGCGCGGATGTCGTCAGCGGTCGGGGCCGGAGCCCAGGTCACCTTGACGCCGGCAAAATGCAGGGTGCGCTCGGCGGCGCGGCGGCGCGGATAAGGCACCATGAGCACGCAGGTGCCCTTGCGGCCCGCACGGCCCGTACGGCCGGAGCGGTGCAGCAGGGCGGCCTTGCCGGTCGGCAGGTCGGCGTGGATCACCAGGTCCAGGTTCGGCAAGTCGATGCCGCGTGCGGCAACGTCCGTTGCGACGCAGACACGGGCCGAGCCGTTCTTCATGGCGGTCAGGGCAGCGGAGCGCTGTTCCTGGCTGAGTTCGCCTGAGAGCGAGACGATGGAGAAGCCACGGTTCGCCAGACGGCTGGTCAGGCGCTTCACCGCTTCACGGGTCGAGCAGAACAGGATGGCCTTTTCGGCTTCATGCTGACGCAGGACGTTGATGATGGCGTTTTCACGCTCGTTCGGCGCAACCGGATG
This sequence comes from Roseibium suaedae, assembly GCF_900142725.1. Taxonomy (GTDB): domain Bacteria; phylum Pseudomonadota; class Alphaproteobacteria; order Rhizobiales; family Stappiaceae; genus Roseibium; species Roseibium suaedae. The sequence continues at coordinate 987,352 of NZ_FRBW01000001.1, forward strand.
GGCGATGTAGTCGATGTCGCCATGCTGTTCGCGGGCGTTGATCGTGCTGATGCGCACCGCATCCCGCTGGAACCGCTGGGCCAGATCCGCGATCGGCTTGGGGACCGTTGCGGAGAACATCAGCGTGCGGCGGCTGGCCGGTGCTGCGTCCAGAATGAATTCCAGATCCTCGCGGAAGCCCATGTCGAGCATTTCGTCTGCTTCGTCCATGACGACCGCGCGCAGCTCGGACAGGTCCAGGGCGCCGCGTTCGATATGGTCGCGCAGGCGGCCCGGGGTGCCGACGACGATGTGTGCACCATTGTCCAGGTTGCGGCGTTCGGTGCGCGGGTCCATCCCGCCGACACAAGAGACGGTCCGGGCATTGGCATCGGCATAAAGCCAGCTCAGCTCATCCTTCACCTGCAGGGCCAGTTCGCGTGTGGGCGCAATGGCCAGGGCAACCGGTGCGCCTGCAGGGCCCAGGCGCTCTGCGTCGCCCAGGATCGTCGGCGCCAGCGCCAGGCCGAAAGCTACGGTCTTGCCGGAGCCGGTTTGCGCGGACACCAGAAGGTCGGCATCTGCGGGGGCTTCGGTCAGGACGGCCGACTGCACGGGAGTAAGGGCTTCGTACCCCCGGTTTGCCAAAGCGGCGGCCAACGCCGGGGCGACGTTATTGAGATCTGTCATCAATCACTTTCAAAGGAAGTCTGCGCGGCGCAGCGGGCTCTTGCCGGACAATGCGCGGAAACGCGGTACCATTTGGGCCCTATATAGGCGGGAAATCCGCTCAGGTCTACAGAAACCGGAAGCACCTGCGTGTCTTCACCCCTTCAAATGCTTGCTCCGGACCGGTTAATTCGTCCCGGATGGCTGCCTTTGCGGCCGGACTTGCCGGGTGGCTGCCATTAAGTCTTTAGCCAGCCTGACGGAGAGGCCGGGCCAGCGTTGCATCCATCTGAAGACATTTTGCTTTCGATTTGGATCAGTCATTTGTGCTGGTTTTGGAATTTTACCTAATGGTTTCTTGCTTGAATTGTTGAATTCTGGATGTTTTTTGATTTCCTGCAGGGGTAGATTTTTGAGTTGAAGTTTATTTCTCGATTTAATCCATATGATTAGCATTGGGGAGGCGTAACTTACGTATTTTTGACAGTTATTTTTTTAATTTGATCGATAAGTAGTAATACAAACTCGTTTTGCTCTTAAGTTTAATTGTCCGGATTTACTATTTTGCAAGAGCGGTGAAGTAATCTCCCTCCTCGGTTTGGTCGTGCAAGAGGAACGGGCTCTATGCTGAAATCAATTCGTGTTCAGATCGCCTCATTGGCGGTCATTCCGCTTCTCGCTTTTCTGATCGCGGATGTTATCGCTATCACGGGAAGCTATCGTGAGGTGATGCATGACGCAGATCTGGTTCCGCTCACGCGGGTTGCAGAACTTGCGGAAGGCGCCATCGACGAATTGCAGAAAGAGCGCGGGCGCACCGCCGTCTTCATTGCCTCTAGCTACTCAGCGCAGGGCCGCGGTCTTGTGGACCAGCAGCGCGAAGCGACCAATGCTGCGATGGCGAGCATGAAGGTCCATGTGGAGGGGATGCATCTTAACGACGCCCGCCTTGAAGCAGTGACCCGGAATGCAGTCTCAGAGCTTGGCAAGCTGCAGGAGTTCCGCAAGACCGTTGACGGGAAGCAGGCAAGTGCCGCCCAGGTGATCGAGGTCTACTCAGAGACCATCGATGTGGTCAGCGATGTGGTCCGCGCGATCGTGGAATTCAGCGACGATGCCCGTTTCACCCGGCAGATGAGCTCCTTCTACATGCTTATTGATGCGAAGGAAGCGGGTGGTCTGGCGCGGGCTTATGGCGGTCAGCTGTTCGCCAAGGTGGCTGCGACCGGCGAAGTGCCTTTTGACCTCTTTCTGAACTATGTGGAGAAGGTCGCCGTTGAGCACGCCAACCTTGACGAATTCGAGGAACATGCTTCCGAGCGGCAGCTGGCACTTTATGAAAAGACCGTAGCCGGTCCATCTGTCGAAAAGGTCATGGAATGGCGCCAGATCCTGCTGCATCTGCCTGAGACCAAGGATGGTCAGGGCATCGATGGTAATGTCTGGTTCGCGGAAGCAACCAAGCGTCTGGAGCTGGTTCGTGAAGTCTCCATGACCTTCATTCACTCTGCTGAAGAGCGTGCGCAGGAATTGCTTGATCAGGCCTGGAACGAGGTCATGATCGAAGTGGCGGAAGGCTTGATCCTGCTGCTTGTCACGCTCGCCATCTGCCTGTGGCAGCTGCGAAGCATCACGGGAGCGCTCAAGGCGATCACCACCAGCCTGAACCGGATCGCCCAGTCTGATCTGGATTTCAAGATGCCGATGACCGACCGGCGCGACAGCATTGGCGACCTGGCACGTGCCGGCGTTGTCTTCCAGAAGAATGCCCGTGCCCGTGCCGCACTTGAGCGCCAGGCTGCCGAAGAGCGGGAGCGCGAAGCCAGCCGTCAGAGCCATGTGGAAACCATCATCGAGCACTTCCGCCAGCTGATCGGCCAGGTCAGTGGCAATGTGGACGAAAAGGTCTCGGGCCTGATCCAGGTGGCCAGCAAGGTCTCCGACATCTCCGGCTCGGCCTCCCGTGCTGCCGATGTGGCTCATGGATCGTCTTCGGACTCGTCCTCGTCGGTTCAGTCGGTGGCTTCAGCCGCGGAGGAAATGTCGAGCGCCATCAACGAGATCCTGGCCCAGGCAGGCCGGGCGACGACGATCATCTCCACGGCCACTGAAGTTGCGACGGCAACGGACCGCAATGTGTCCAGCCTTGCAGAGGCTGCCCAGAAGATCGGTGCTGTGGTTCAGATGATCCGTGACATCGCCGAGCAGACCAATCTTCTCGCCCTGAACGCGACCATCGAGGCCGCCCGGGCAGGCGAGGCCGGAAAGGGCTTTGCGGTTGTGGCCGCCGAAGTGAAGGAACTCTCCAACCAGACCGCAAAGGCGACCGAGGAGATTGCCGGACAGATCCAGGCCGTGCAGGAACTGACGGATGGGGCCGTCGACTCGATCCGCGAGATTTCGGTCTCCATCGAGAACATCATGGAAGTCACTTCAGCCATCTCGGCTGCGGTGGAAGAACAGAGCGCTGCCACGGGCGAGATTTCCCGCAGCGCCGCCGTTGCCGCCGATGGCACCTCTCAGGCGCTGCGCAGCGTGGACGGGGTGACCCGCGCCATTCAGCAGACCTCGCAGGAGGCCGGTCACGTGGACGGCATTTCCAGAGACGTGAAGGACATAGTCGAGGAACTCGCCACCACCGTTCATGGCTTCCTGAAGGAAATGGGCAATGACCTGACCGCCCGCCGCGACGCCCTGCGCCGCCAGACCGAGGAAAGCCAGAACACCGACCTCGCCGCCTGAGGCCCGTCTGCCGGCGCCTTGCCGGTCAAACACACAGCAATCCAGCAAAGCCCGGCATCGGCATGGTGCCGGGCAATAATCTTCGGAACGGGCCCTGCTTTTGAGGACAAACGATCGCGAAAAGCTCGTCATCCCTGCGAAGGCAGGGATCCAGTAACCTTGGGCGGCAACCTGTTTTTTTAAAGCTGCGTCAGGGAATACTGGCTCCCGGTCTTGATGCTCACGCACCAAACCGGGATGACGACGGAAAGGTTTCGGGCGGGAAAATTGGCTAAGCCAGCTTTCCTGCAAGAGAAATCCCTTCCGTCTTCGTCCTGCCATGCCGAAACTGACCCCACAGAAAATCTGAGCTTTCAGGAGGCGGAACGGCGTGGATTCCGGGTCAAGCCCGGAATGACGGCGAGAGGAAAGGCTGGTTTCCCGTTTCAGCACTCTCGAGAACAGAGTTGATGACAGGCGAACCTGATGCCTTTGTCCGCATCCTGAGCCCGGCATCGACATGGTGCCGGGCTTTCTGCTTTGCGGAGGGCTTTTCAACAGGGCCGGACCATCTACATTGTCAGGAGGACTGATCCTTTTCCTGTTCTTCTGCGCCTGGGCCCGGATGCAAGCGTTTTCGCACCTTCTCGACCGACTGTCTTATGAGCCGGGGCGCCTCGCCAAGGAAGCGTTGCTCGTCGACTATCTGCGCAAGGTTCCGGATCCCGACAGGGGCTACGCACTGGCGGCCCTGACCGGGGACCTGTCCTTCCGCCATGCCAAGCCAGCTTTGCTGCGGGAACTGGTCAGTGCCCGCACCGATGCGGTGTTGTTCGGCCTGTCCTATGATTTTGTCGGCGACCTGTCGGAAACCATCGCCTTGATGTGGCCGGCGCCGGCCTCCTCCGCGCCAAAGGAAGGGGACCTGTCCCTGGCGGCGGTCGTTGAAACGTTGAAGACGGCGGGAAAGGCCGAGATCCCGGAACTGCTGTCCAACTGGCTGGACCGGCTGGATGAAACCGGGCGCTGGGCCTTGCTGAAGCTCGTGACCGGCGGCCTGCGCGTTGGGGTGTCTGCGCGCCTTGCCAAGACCGCAGCCGCCCGTCTCGGCAATGTCCAGCCGGATGAGATTGAGGAGATCTGGCACGGGCTTGAGCCACCTTATGAAGCCCTGTTCGCCTGGGTCGAGGGGCGGGCAGACAAGCCACAGTCGCGCGATCCGGTGCCGTTCCGGCCGGTGATGCTGGCCCATCCTCTGGATGCGGACAGCGATCCGGAAAATCATGCGGCCAAGGATCTTTTCGTCGAATGGAAATGGGACGGGATCCGCATTCAGGCAGCTGCCGCCAGAAATGAAGCAGGGCAGCAGGTCGCACGGCTTTATTCGCGTACGGGAGAGGATATATCCGCGGCCTTTCCGGACATCCTGGCCGTCATGACGTTTGATGCCGTGATCGACGGCGAACTGCTCGTGCGGCGGGAAGGGGCAGTGCAGCCCTTCTCCGATTTGCAGAAGCGGCTCAACCGGAAGACTGCAGGGCCGAAGCTGCAAAGAGACTATCCGGCTGCCATCCGGGTCTATGACCTTCTGGTTCTGGAAGGGGAAGATCTGCGTGCCCTGCCATTTCTGGAGCGCCGGCGGAAGCTTGAGGCCTTTATCCTGGCGCTGGGCAGGCCGGAGATCGACCTGTCCGCGGAAGTGCCCGCTGTCAGCTGGGAGGCGATCGCCGCTGCCCGCGAGAGCCCGGAGCAGCTTCTTGCCGGCCCGGATGCGGCGGCGGTCGAAGGCCTGATGCTGAAGCGCCGTGATGCTCCCTATCTACCCGGCCGCCCGAAGGGCCAGTGGTTCAAGTGGAAGCGCGATCCCTATCTGGTGGATGCGGTGCTCATGTATGCCCAGCGGGGGCATGGCAAGCGCTCCTCCTTTTATTCCGACTATACGTTCGGCGTCTGGTCCGGCGATCCGGAAAACGAGGTGCTTGTGCCGGTTGGCAAGGCCTATTTCGGCTTCACCGACGAGGAGCTGGTGCAAATCGACCGGTTCGTCCGCTCCAATACGGTCAACCGGTTTGGGCCAGTTCGCGAAGTTTTGCATGGCAAGGAAGCAGGTCTTGTGCTCGAAGTGGCATTTGAAGGCCTGAACCGGTCGACACGCCACAAGTCGGGACTGGCTATGCGCTTTCCGCGCATATCCCGCTTGCGGTGGGACAAGCCGCCCGCAGAGGCGGACAGGATCGAAACGCTGGAAGCCTTGCTGACAGGGTAGTCAAGGTCTGCGCATTCATCCGGAGGAGGGGCTCCGGGAAAACCAAAGGAAGAGGGCATGTCCCGTACCATCGATTACTATTTCACTCATCTGTCGCCCTGGGCCTATCTCGGCCATCAGGCCTTTCGGGAGCTTTGCGCAAAGCAGGGCGTTACCATCCGTGCCCGTCCGGTGGATCTGGGCGGCGTGTTTGAAAGCAGTGGCGGCGTGCCGCTTGCCAAGCGCCATCCTGTCCGCATGGACTACCGCCTGATCGAACTGCAACGCTGGCAGGAAGCCAGGGGCATTCCGCTGACCTTCAAGCCCGCCTTCTTTCCTGTGGCTCCGGGACTGGCGGATCGTGCAGGCATCGCTTTCGAACTGTCCGGCGGCAATATGCTCGACTATTCGCTGGGTGTTTTTCAGGCGATCTGGACCAAGGACCAGAACATTGCCGACGAGGGGGTGATCACCTCCGTCCTGGAAAGCCTTGGCGCGGATGCGGCGAAGGTTCTGACTGCCGCCAAGGGCGATGAGGTCGAGGAAGCCTATCAGGCCAACAAGAAGGACGCGATTGCAACCGGCATCATCGGCTCGCCCTGCTATGTCCTGAAAGGGGAACCTTTCTGGGGGCAGGACCGGCTGGATCTGCTGGAACGGGCCCTGGTCTCCGACCGGCCGGCTTTCCGTCCGCTCTAGGCGCGCGGCAGCCTGAATTCTAGGCAAGACATGATCAGGAGGGCCGTTCTTTTGTGAAGGACGGCCCTCCATCATTCTTTGACCATGAGATTGTGGTTCGCATTTGCTAGAACAGGACTCAGGGCAAAGGATGAGACGGCAGATGGCTGGAGAAGCACAGATGGAACCGAAGCGGATGAAAGCCACTCTCAAGGCTGGTGGACTGCGGATGATCGCGGCCGGATCCGTTCTGGCTGTCTTGTCCCTGCCGCTGACCCTGTCGCTGACCCCGGCGGCCTTTGCCGAAGATGCCGGGCTTCGGTCTGCCATTGTTCCGGCCGGGGCCAAGAAATTCGACGGCCGTGTTCCTGAAGGTGTCAAGCCGGAGGCCGGGCGTGAGGCGGAAAAACAGGATGATGCGGTGCCAAGCTCCGAAGGGGCAGCTGATGCCGACGAATCCGAGTTCGGTCCGCCCCACCGTTTCCAGCTTGTCCGCAACGGCGAAGATGTTCTGCGGATTGACCGGCACAGCGGCAAGGTGGGCGTCTGCAAGAAGCAGAATGCGGTCTGGCGCTGTTCGCCGGTGCCACTGGCGGAAGATGCCTATGAAGCCGAGATTGTCAGCTTGAACGGCCAGATCGATGCGCTGAAACAGCGGATTGCGGAGCTTGAAGCCGGTGCGCGCGAAAAGGCTCTGGATGAAGCTGCCAGGAACTCGCTGAAAGCACCGGAGCTGCCTTCTTCTCCCAAGGCGGAAGACGGCAAGTCTGCGGAGACTGAGCCGTCACTCTCCGAAAAGGACGAGCAGGAGCTCAACAAGGTTCTGGATTTTTCTGAAAAGGCGATGCGCCGGTTCTTCGGTCTGATGCAGGACCTGCGCCGGGATATGGAAGGCGAGCCTTCCGCACGCTGACTTCGCGCCTTGAGAGAACGTCCCGGCAAGACATCTTGCTGCGGCCTTGCCGGGGTTTTACGTGTCATTTGCCTGTCAGAGGCAGAGAGCCGTCAGGTCACGCCTTGTCTGTTCGGGCAGGGCAGCGGGCTGGCGGATCTGCAGGTCCAGCGGCAGAACCGCGGAATCGCAAACGGCAGCCAGCCGTTTGGTGCGGCTTTCAAACAGGTGATGGCGCAGGGTGAAGGACTTGTCCTGCACGGCCGTCAGGTTGCTCAGCACCAGGATCGCATCCCCGGCCTTGAGCGGGCTGAGCCAGGTCAGTTTTGCCTCTGTGGTCAGGCGTCCGAGGCCGTTTTCCTTGTGATAGGCCTGCTTCAACGGCGTCTTTTCCCAGAAATGCGGTGAGGCATTGCTGGCGCAGGAGACGGCGAACTGATCATCCGCACGATTGTCCGCGCCCTGGTGCCGGGCCAGAACCGTTGCACGGTGGGATAGCACTGCGCCTGCGGACAGGAGCGTGTCCAGGGTCATGCGTGTGTTCACCGGCGTTGCCGCGATTTCCTGCGGGTTGGCATGGGCCGGCATCGGCACCATGAAGTCCTTGAAGCGGGTGCGCAGGGTGCGGGCGGACGAAGCGTTGGGCGCATAGCCGTCGATGGCTGTGGCCGTCAGGTCGCCGGTCGCCCCGTCGAACATTTCATGGACCACGGTCAGCATATGCGGTCCGTCAAAGGCAACACCGCTAGCCACGCGCACCAGGTCGCCGCTTTTGACTTCCCGGAGGAAGCGGACGTGACGCACGCGCCTCTGGCCGGCGATCGCATCGGAGAAGCCGCTCAAAAGCTGAAACTGACGGTCAGCTTCTTCAAAAATCCCGAAATAAAATTGAATATTCAGATGGTTGTTCTCATCGCATTCCCATCGGCTTGCGAATGAAAGCAGAGTTTCCTGAAAAGGCATTGCGGAATGTTTCCTAACTTTGCACGGTTGCCCGTGTCTTATCTTGTGATTATGGGGCGATTTCCACATTGTATTCGTTGTTTTTGAGTAATCGTTTTATGATTGCTCTATGTCGATAAACCAGAGATTGTATTTGCGAAAAAAGTCCGTATTTTCTCTGATGTGTGTTTCATTTCTGAAGCAGTTTTGTTCTGTTGTATTTAACGGGGCAGGGCGGTGTCCCAACGGGAAAGATACCGGCCTCCTTCTGTTAAGGGCCTGAAATCACTGGGTTCATTAAGCGGCGGCAAGAAGGATCGACTTTCATGGCACCCCATTCGTCTTTGGGTCTTTGGACATTGGACGAGGCGGAGGGCTCCTTGCGGCAATCCATGGCCCGTCTTGTGGTTCCGACCAGGGGGCAACGATTTCACCAGATCAGTCAGCCCGTGAATGACTGGCTGAAAAGCGCTGGAGCCGGTGATGGCTTGCTGACCTTGTTCCTGAGACATACTTCCGCATCCCTGACGATCCAGGAAAACACCGATCCGGATGTTCAGGCAGACATCATCGATGCACTTGACCGGCTTGCGCCTGAAGGTGATGGCTACCGGCATCACCTGGAGGGGCCGGACGACATGCCTGCCCATATCAAGTCCCACCTGACCGGTGTTTCTCTTCAGGTCCCGGTCATTGACGGGCAAATGGATCTGGGTACCTGGCAGGCGATCTACATTGTTGAACACCGGAAAGGTCAGCACCAACGGACGGTGACCCTGCACTATCTGGGAACGTGATAGGGTCAACTACTTAGCTGGAACCGCCATTTTCTGTTTGAGACAGTAAATCGCTGCCACGAAGGGGATGCTCACTTCGGTGGGATTGACGGCAGTTTATAAGCGCTGCAAAAATGAAGTCAGATCAGGCAGAAAGACTGCCAACTCAGGGGCGGGGCAGACATACGGCACATGTGCCGGCAGGCGGAGACGCAGGCTGGCGGCGGGCGCGAGACGGCAGGCTTTCTGGGAGGGAGGGCTGACTGGATTCGGCGCCGGCAAGGGTGCCGGAACGTTACCCGCCCGGACAGCAAGGAGGAGCCCGGCGTGCCGGACACAGCGTTTCGATTCATCATTGCAGACGACCATCCGTTGTTTCGCGGGGCGTTGAAACAGACGCTGGAAATTCAGTATCCGGATTCCCGCATCGAGGAGGCAGGAACCCTTGAGGATGTGACCGCTCTCCTGAGCGGCGGCAGCGATGTGGATCTCGTTCTTCTCGATCTGACCATGCCGGGCATGCGCGGCTTTTCCGGCCTCATGTATCTGCGGGCGCAGTTCGCGGGTGTTCCCGTCGTCATCGTGTCCGCCAATGAGGACCCCCAGGCAATCCGCAGCTGCATCAAGTTCGGGGCCTCCGGTTTCATTCCCAAGTCCCACGGGATCGAAGTCATCCGCGATGCCATTTCAGCGGTGATGGAGGGCAATGTCTGGACCCCGCCGGAAGTGGACCTGTCCGCCGATGACGGCACGACGGATCTGGTCCAGCGTCTGGCAACTCTCACGCCCCAGCAGGTGCGCGTTCTGATGATGTTGTCGGAAGGCCTTTTGAACAAGCAGATCGCCTATGAGCTGTCTGTGTCCGAAGCGACCGTCAAGGCGCATGTCTCCGCCATCTTGCAAAAGCTGGGCGTGGAAAGCCGGACCCAGGCCGTGATTGCCGCCTCGAAGATCGAGGCCGGGCAGTGGCAGATCGGCTGAAAGGAAAATTTTCAGTCCGGGCAGGTCTTAAGAAACTTGCTAGAATTTTAGACGTCCAGCTTACCGGAAATTTGCGGCCGTAAGATACACCTGCCTCTCCCTGCGTCATGACGCAGATGAAGAGGATGGTGTTGCTGCGGTGAAGGCGATTTTCAGCATCGGTAGTTTTCTCGGTCTGGTTGATGCTCTCGACGGGAGCAAGCAAACCACCGGGGCTGAGGAGACCATTGCTCCCGGCCGCTCTGAGGCCGTGCGGGCACGCGGCCTTGCGACGTCCGTTGCTTTCGGCAAGCAGGTCATCGATGACGCCCTGGCATCGCGGGTGCGTGCGGCTCAGATCCGTGCCGTCATGAACCTCTTTCCTTTCACGGTCGTCGCCAATCTCATCAATATTCTCGTCGTCGTCGCGATGCTTCATGGCCCCATCCCGGCCAGTGTCCTGGCGGCCTGGGTCTGCGGCCTGTCGCTCTGCCTTGGTTTTGGCATCAAGGCCTGGCTCAAGAGCCGGCGGCAGCCAATCAAGAAAGCCTCGCCACGGGCAATGAAGGCGGCCGTGCGCAATGCCGTCGTCCTGTCCTCGTTCTGGGCGGTGGTGCCAATCGTTACCTTCGCCTATTTCGGCCCCGAGACGAAACTCATCATTGCGTCCCTGACCACCGGCATGATCGGGGCGGGGAGCTTCGCCCTTGCGACCGTTCCGGCTGCGGCCATCGCCTGGATCGGCATTCTGATCATGGGTTCCATCGTTGCGCTTGTCATCGAGGGAACCACCAACAGCCTCGTCTTTGCGATCCTGCTGTGCAGCTTCAGCTTCATTGTTTTCGGCTCGGTCATCCTGTCCTCCAGTCTTTTCGTCTCCCGGTTTCTTGCTGAAGCGGAAGCCAAGAGAAAAGAGGAACTCATCGCTCTCCTGCTGAATGAATTCGAGGAGACGGCCAGCGACTGGCTCTGGGAAACGGACGCGGATGGCTGTCTTCAGCGGGTCTCCTATCGTTTTGTCGAAGTGAGCGGGCGGAGCCGTGAAGAGTTGCAAGGGATGGACTTCGGGCTTCTGCTGAAACAGGAGGCGACGGGGGAAATCGCCCAGGAGGGCAAGGCACTGGTGAAGGCCTTCATCTCCCGACAATCCATTCACAGCATGGTCGTGCCGGTCCAGATCGGTAAGGAAATGCGATGGTGGTCTCTGGCTGCCCGGCCAGCTTATGACGAACGTGGCACCTTTATCGGCTACAGAGGCGTTGGCTCGGATGTGACCGATGCCCGCCGCTCCAGTGAGTTGCTGGAGCATATGGCCGCGCATGATTCCCTGACCTCAATCGGCAATCGCAGCTGGTTCTTCAAGGTGGCGCAGCGGGAACTGGACAAGGCCCATGCCAGCGGCCGCAGCCAGACCATCTTCATGATCGACCTGGATAACTTCAAGACGGTCAATGACATTTGCGGTCATCCGGTGGGGGACCGGCTGCTGTCCATGGTGGCGGAGCGCCTGACCCGGATTTGCGAGGGCAAGGTCCTTCTGGCACGCATCGGCGGCGATGAGTTTGCCGCCATCGGCGGGTTTTCCGATCCGGAAGACGGGCAGGCTCTCGCGCAGCAGATCATCGACGTCTTGCGTCCGGCGTTCCTTATCGGCGAGCGGACACTGCAGGTCGGTGCGACCATTGGCCTTGCCATCAGTCCCGGCCACGGCCGTGCGCTGGACGAGCTGATGCGCCACGCGGACATCGCTCTCTACAAGGCAAAGCACCTCGGACGAGGACGTGCCCTGACCTATCTGTCGGTCATGGAAGAGGAAATCCGTAACCGCCGGGAAATCGAGGAAGAGCTGCGCCTCGCGATCGAGCTGGATCAGCTGGACCTTGCCTATCAGCCGGTGGTGAGCAGCAAGGACGGGTCTGTCCTCAGCTACGAAGCCCTGCTGCGATGGAACCATCCAGGCCGCAACGGCATCTCGCCTGCCGAGTTCATTCCGGTCGCGGAAGAAACCGGCCTGATCATTCCGATCGGAGAATGGGTTCTGCGCAGGGCCTGCCGTCAGGCGCTGGAACTGCCGGGCAACATCAGCATCGCCGTCAATCTGTCGCCGATCCAGTTCATGGTTCCGGATTTCGTCGAGACGGTCAAAGCCATCCTGGAAGAGACTGGCCTTGCCTCAGAGCGGCTCATTCTCGAGATCACCGAATCCGTCCTGATCCAGGATTTCCGCCAGACAGGGGCGATCCTGAACGCACTGTCCGAGCTTGGTGTCAGCATTGCGCTGGATGATTTCGGGACCGGCTACTCTTCCTTGTCCTATCTCCGGCTCTACCCGTTTGACCGGATCAAGATCGACAAGTCTTTCGTGGACGAACTGTCCGGCGGCAAGGACAGTCAGGCCATCATCTCCGCCATCATTTCCATGGCTCATACCCTGGGAATGACCGTGACGGCGGAGGGCGTGGAAACCGAAGTTCAGGCCGAAACCCTGCGCAAATTAGGCTGTGACTGCCTGCAGGGCTATCACTTCGGCCGGCCGACCAGAAGCAGTGAGCTGTTCCGGTTTCTGAAAGACGGTGGCGGCAAGGTGATCACGCCTCAGTTTGCCCGGGGCTGACGCCTTCCAGTTCCGCCGTTTCCCGTTCCGCAGCGCATCTTGCCAGCTGTGCCCTGAGGGCCGCAGGTTTCAGGGGCTTGTTGAAGATGTCGATGGACTTGCGCGAGGCGTCACTGCGCACGCCCCGGCTTCTGTCGGCAGTGATCAGGAAGGCCGGAATGCGGGAGCCGAATTTCCAGCGCAGCCGGACAATTGCCTCGATGCCATTGCCGTCATCCAGGTGATAATCCGCCAGAATGACATCCGGCTTTTGTCCAGCTTCGTTCAGAAGGTGGGCTGCCTCGACATCATTGGGCGCGGTGATCACCTGGCAGTGCCAGTTCTCAAGCAGATGACGCATGCCGTTCAGAATGTCCGGTTCGTTGTCGATGGCCAGGACACACAGGCCAGTGAGCTGGCCGGGCACTCCCGGAACAACAGAAGGGGCAGCTTCCAGAGGAACTGCCGCCGCGACCGGCAAGGTCACGCGGAAGCAGGATCCGTGGCCGGTCTTTGAACTGAGGCTGACCGGATGGTCCAGCACGTTGGAAATCCGCTCGACGATGGACAGGCCCAGGCCAAGCCCCTTGGCGACACGCATGCCGTCATCCAGCCGGTGGAACTCCTCGAAGATTACCGTCTGCTTGGCGGGCGGGATACCCATGCCGGTGTCGTGAACTTCCACGACGATCTTGCCGCTCTTGTGGCGGCAGCCAACCAGCACAGAGCCGCTGGAGGTGTATTTGAGCGCGTTGGAAACAAGGTTCTGCAGCAGTCTGCGCAGAAGCCTCCGGTCGGAGCGGACCGAGAGGGAGGTGGGAACGAAGCGCAGTGTCAGGCCCTTTTCCTGAGCAACCGGCTCAAATTCCAGTTTCAATGCCGTCAGCAGCACATCCAGCCGGAAGACGGAAAGTTCCGGCTTGAGAGCCCCGGTATCGAGACGGGAAATATCGAGCACCGCGCCGATGATGTCTTCGACGGATTCCAGCGCTGCTTCCACATTGCGCACCAGATCCCCCGCTTCCCCTTCCTTCAGCCGGTCGACCAGCACAGAGGAATAAAGCCGTGCGGCGTTCAGCGGCTGGAGAATGTCGTGGCCGGCCGCCGCCAGAAACCGGGTCTTGCCGATGTTGGCTTCCTCAGCCGCATGGGTCGCCTGCACCAGCCGCTGGTTCACGTAGGTGAGTTCCTCTGTGCGTTCGCGCACACGCCGTTCCAGGGTTTCATTGGCCCGGGCAAGGGCATCTTCCGCCATCACCCGTTCGGTGATGTCCGTGTAGGTCGTCACGATGCCGCCGTCCGGCATGGGGCTGATGCGGACTTCCAGCACGCTGCCGGAAGAGGTGAGCCTCTCCTGGAACGTATCCTGGACCACCGCCAGACGTTCTAGCCGGTCAGAGACGATAGCCTCAATGGGGCCGTCGCCATGTTCACCCCGTTCCGCATTGTAGCGGATGATGGAATCGAGTGTCGTGCCGACTTGGCCATATTCGGTCGGCAATCCGAGAAGGTCGCGGAACTGGCGGTTCCAGCAGATCAGGCGCAGGTCCCGGTCGAACACGCCGATCCCCTGGCGGACCTGATCAAGCGCCGTCTGCAGCAGGTCGCGGTTATATTGGATGGCCGCCGAGGCATCGTCGAGCAGCTTGACCGCGCCCTTTGCCGAGGGGTCATGGCGCTTCAGCATCAGCGACAGAACAAGCCGGGAAGACGCCGCGCCAATGGCGCTGGCAAGGATCTGTTCGGAAAAGCGCAAGAGGCTTGCATCTGCGGTGCTTGCCGGATCCAGCGTCAGCCCGCGTTCGCGCGCATAGCGGTTGAAGGACCTGTCGGTGCGTTCCTCACCCAGATAACGGGCGATGGTGGAGCGCAGATCGCCTGCGGTCACTGTCGTGCGCCACAGGCGGAGGCTCGGAGCAGGGGTCAGGTCGGCAGGCACGAAAATGTTCGCCTGAAGCTTTTCCGCCGGCTCCGGCCTCCGGATCAGGGAAAAGACGATGAAGAAGATGACATTGCCAGCCAGGCTCCAGAACGTGCCATGCACGAGGGGCGCGGCTTCCAGTCCGAACAGGGCCTGAGGCTTCAGGAATTCAAGTCCGAAGGGGCCCGTATCCAGAAAGGTGCTGGGAATGAGATTGGAGACGGCGAAAGTCGGAATGAACAGCGTGTAGAGCCAGATGGCAAAGCCGACGCTCATGCCGGCAATAGCGCCTCTCGCTGTTGCCCTGCGCCACAAGAGCCCGCCGATCAGGGCCGGGGCAAACTGGGCGATGGCGGCAAAGGACAGAAGGCCGATGGAGGCAAGCGCTGCCGTGTTCCCCGTCGCCCGGTAATAGGCATAGGCCAGCAGCAGGATCAGGAAGATCGCCATGCGCCGGACGGTCAGAAGCAGGCGGCTCATGTCCTTGCCGCCGGCGGCCACCAGTTCGTCCTCGCTGCGCCGGCGCAGGATCAGCGGCACGGCAATGTCGTTGGAGATCATGATCGCCAGAGCGACGGTGGCCACGATGACCATGGCGGTGGCCGCCGAAAGACCGCCGATGAAGGCAAAGAGTGCCAGCCAGCCCTGGCCTGCGTCGATCGGCAGGGCCAGCACATAGGTGTCCGAGTTGATGTCATGGCCGAAGCGCAGGAGGCCAGCAGCTGCAATCGGCACCACGAACAGGTTGATCAGCACAAGATAGAGCGGGAACAGCCAGGTGGCGCGGCGCACTTCCGCTTCCGAATTGTTTTCCGTCACCGTCACATGAAACTGGCGGGGCAGGGCCACCACTGCAAAGGCAGACAGAAGCGTCATCACCAGCCAGTTGTCCCGGTTGAGCGACTGGGTGAAGACGCCCGCCACCTCAGGTGCGCTGGAAATCGACTGGATGAGGTCCACCGGCCCGTCATAGAGCGAATAGGTTACCCAGATCCCGACCGCCATGAAGGCAACCAGCTTGACCACCGCCTCTGCCGCGATGGCAAGCATCAGGCCAGCCTGGTGTTCCGTCGCATCGATATGCCGCGTGCCGAACAGCCAGGTGAAGACCGCCATGCAAATGGCGATCAGAAGGGTCATGTCGTTGAAGACAGGCATCCACTGGACGGCCTCGGGCGCATTCAGCGGCCCGATCATGGTGGTGATCGACTGGGAAACGGCCTTCAGCTGCAGGGCGATATAGGGGATGATGCCGATGACAGCGATCAGGGTCGCGACAGCCGAGACCGGCTGGCTCTTGCCATAGCGTGCGCCGATGAAGTCGGCGATCGAGGTGATGCGCTCTGACTTGGAAATGCTGATGATCCGCCGCAGCACCGGATAGCCGAGGGCAAAGACCAGGATCGGCCCGACATAGATGGTCAGGAACTCGAAGCCATTGTGGCTTGCCCCGCCAACCGAGCCGTAAAATGTCCAGGAGGTGCAATAGACCGACAGGGACAGGGCATAGATCAACGGCCGTCCGCGTCGTCCGGGAATGAACCGGCGCGGCATCCGGTCGCCGTAGCTGGCGATGGCGAACAGCAGCAGGATATAGCCCAGTGCAGCCAGTATCACGAATGTGCCGTGCATCATGCCGTTGCGGTTCCTCCAGGGGCCTTCCGGCTGTCACAACGCCTTGTCTTTATTCGCCCCTGCGCCAAATCGGATCATATGTCGCCGGTTCTGTCTATTGGTCTTGCGGTGAAGCGGCGAGCCATATGGACGGAGGCGGGGAAACATCTTAAGGATTTGGTGACGAAGGGGGACCCTGGGCAATTGCCCGGATCCGTTGCAGCAGGAGGGCGCATGCTCAAGGAATTCAAGGAATTTGCCATCAAGGGCAACATGCTCGACATGGCCGTCGGTATCGTGATCGGTGCCGCCTTCAGTGCGATTGTGTCGTCCATGGTTGATGACATCATCATGCCGCCGATCGGTCTGCTGCTCGGCAATGTCGATTTCTCCGAGATCTTCATCACCCTGAAGCAGGGCATGCCGGAAGGCCCCTATGCGACCGTGGCTCTGGCCAAGGAAGCCGGTGCGGTCACCTGGAACCTCGGCCTGTTCATCAATGCGGTGATCAAGTTCATGATCGTTGCCTTCGCGCTCTTCATCGTGGTCAAGGGTGTCAATCGCCTGCGCCGTGAGAAGGAAGCAGCCCCCAAGGCTCCGGCCGCTCCCGCGGCGGACATCGTGCTTCTGACCGAGATCCGCGATCTCCTGAAGAAGTAGTCTTGGTCTGACACGTTCTTCGAGGCCGCCCCGTCCTGGGGTGGCCGAGATTGATGGCAAGCCAGGCCTTTCGTCATCCCGCACGCAGCAAAGCGAAGATGCGGGATCGGTGAGCCGAGGCGTATCGATAGCCTGTTGATTGAAACCGATACTCGTTTGGGGCACCGGTCCCGGCTCGCGCTCCGCTTGGCCGGGATGACAAGCGGATGGGTTTTGGGCGGGAAAACTGGCTAAGTCAGCTTTTCCGCGGGAGAAATCCCCTCCGTCTTCGTCCTGCCATGGCTTGACCATGGCATCCATGCCGTAACCTTGCCCCACAGAAAAGCTGTGCTTTCAGGAGGCGGAACGGCATGGATTCCGGGTCAAGCCCGGAATGACGGCGAGAGGAAAGGCCGGTTTGCCCTTTTGAACACTATTGAGAACAGAGTTGATGACTAACGAGAGCTTAGTGGCCGCCTGTTCCCGAAAGCTCACAAGGCCCACCTTGAAACATCATTGCTGGCTCTTTTGATCAAATTTTGTGAACGATTTCTCACACAGATGAATGGGACCGGGGCTCTGCCGTCAGGTATGAGAGATGGACCACTCTTTGAAGGGAAATCTGGCGGATGTCGTCGAAGCTCATTGAAACCCTGCGCCCTGAAGCCCGGAAAGCGCCGGAAAGCGGTATTGTCGAAGTCGTCAATGCGGCGCGTGAGCAAAGCAACCTGATCCCCTTGTGGATCGGTGAGGGCGATCTGCCGACGCCTCCTTTCATCCGCGAGGCTGCCAAGCTGTCGCTGGACGATGGCGAAACGTTCTACACTTATCAGCGCGGCATTCCCGAACTGCGCCAGGCGCTCGCCGATTATCACGGCGAACTCTATGGCCGTCCCTTCTCACCGGAGCGGTTCTTCGTCACCGGGTCGGGCATGCACGCAATCGAACTTGCGGTTCAGTGTGTTGCCGGGGCTGGGGATGAGGTCATCTATCCGTCGCCGGCCTGGCCGAACCTGGCCGCAGCCGTCGAGGTGATGGGCGCGAAAAGCGTGCCGGTCGCCATGGACTTTTCGCCGGAAGGCTGGTCCCTCGATGTGGACCGCCTCTTCGCGCAGGTAACCAGCCGCACCAAGGCCATCTTCCTGAACTCGCCGTCCAATCCGACGGGCTGGGTTGCCAGCCGCGAGCTTCTGGCTGCGATCCTTGAGCGGGCGCGGGCGCTGGGCCTCTGGATCATCGCAGATGAGGTCTATGGCCGCTTCTATTATGGCACGGGCGAGCGGGCACCGTCCTTTTATGATGTCGCCGAAGAAAATGACCGCATTCTCTATGTGAACACTTTCTCCAAGAACTGGGCGATGACCGGCTGGCGCGTTGGCTGGCTGTCTGCACCGGCCGAACTCGGCCAGGTGATCGAGAACCTCATTCAGTACACCACGTCCGGCGTGGCCGTGTTCAGCCAGCGCGGCGCTCTGACCGGGCTCACCAAGGGCCGGGAGTTCCTGGAGGAACAGATTGCCCGTGCCCGGGAAGGTCGGCGAATCACGGTTGACGGGCTCTCTGCCCATCAGCGGATCCGCTTTGCTGCACCAGAGGGCGCTTTTTACTTCTTTTTCGGCGTCGATGGCATCTCCGACACTCGCCAGCTGGCGCTTGATCTGGTCCGGGAAACCGGCGTGGGTCTGGCTCCGGGCAGTGCATTCGGGGCTGCGGGAGAAGGGTTTCTGCGGCTTTGCTTCGCCCGCCGCCAGGACCACCTGAGCGATGTGGTCGGGCGCATCGTCGATTGGGTGGCCAAGGCCTGAAAACCTGCGGCTTGCCGTTTTTTCCTGAACCCCTTAAATCTGAACGGGTAAGTACTAACCTGTATTGCAGTTGCAGGTTTCAAGACCCGTTCGCGAGGGGATATGGACAACGCAAGTCATGGCGCCGATGCAACGGCCTGGACTGTTTCGGAAGCGCGGCTCGCCAGCGTTTTTGACACGGCCGTGGACGGTATCGTTGTGATCAACGAACGGTTTCAGGTGCTTGCCTTCAATAAAGCCTGCGAAAGCATCTTCGGCTACACCGCTTCAGAGCTGCTGGGCAAGAATGTCAGCGCGATCATGCCGGCCGACTATGCGGCGGATCACGACTCCTATGTCCAGCGCTATCTGGACACTGGCGAGAAGCGCATCATCGGCATCGGACGTGAAGTGCGCGGGCGCCATAAGGACGGCACCGAGTTCCCGGTAGAGCTTTCGGTCGGCGATGCCTCGACCCCGGCCGGCCGCCAGTTCATCGGCATCCTCCGTGACCTTCGCCCCCGCCGTTCTGTTGAAGAGCGTCTCGCCCAGGCTCAGGCCCAGCTGGTTCACATGACCCGCATCAGCGCCATGGACGAAATGGGCGCCGCCATTGCCCATGAGCTCAACCAGCCACTCACAGCGATCCTGCTCTATCTGCAATCGGTCTCCCGCAAGGCCCAGGGCAATGACACGATCGATCCGATGATCCTGTCGATCATCGACAAGGCGGTGAAGGAAGCCGAGCGCGCCGGCGAGATCATCCAGCGCATGCGTCAACTGGTCGAGAAGAAGGATCCGGAGCGCGAAGAGATCAGCATTCCGGAGTTTCTGGAAGGCTGTATCAATCTGGTTGCCATGGGCACCAACGAGCGCCGTGACTTCTTCGCCTGCCACACGGAACCGGGACTGCCGCCCCTGTCCGCCGATCCGGTCCAGATTCGCCAGATCATGATCAATCTTCTGCGCAATGCCCGCGAAGCGGTGGCTGGCAGCAAGATCAAGAAGGTCAGCATCTCGGCCAGAAGTGACGGAGATTTCATAGAGATCCGTGTTTCTGACACGGGTCCGGGTGTCCCAGAGGAAGTTGCTGGGGATTTGTTCAAGGCTTTCTCTGGACAAAAACGCAAAGGCCTGGGTCTTGGGCTGGCGATTTCGCGTTCGATAGCGCAGAACCACGGCGGAGATCTGATGCTTGGAATGCCGGACATGGGCCGGGGCGCAACCTTCGTGCTGCGCTTGCCAGCGAATGAGTGACTGTCACAAGTATTTGAAATAAAACCGGTTAGAGCTTGAAATCGAAAGTTCTGACAAAGGGCAGGTTGAAAGGGAAGTGGGTCACATGACGAATGAACCGAAAGCCATCTATATCGTGGATGATGATCCGGCTGTCCGGGATGCGCTGTCGGTCGTCTTCAGCATGGAAGGCTTTGTCGTCGAGACCTTTTCCGATGGCGATACGTTCATCGATTCTGCCAGCAAGACCCAGCCAGCCTGCGTGATGCTTGATGTTCACATGCCTGGCCGGTCTGGCATCGAGATCCTCAAGGCCCTGAACGCGGATCATTATCCGGCGCCGATCTTCATCATCTCCGGTCAGGGCGATATCCCGATGGCCGTGGAAGCGATCCGCAACGGTGCCTTCGATTTCATCGAGAAGCCCTTCACCGCTGATACGGTCGTCGAACGGGTCAACGAAGGCATCATGGCCATGTCCCAGCGCGGGGCAGATCAGCCGGGCACCTTTGAAGGGGCAGATCAACTGACCCGCCGCGAACGTGAAGTTCTGGATGCGATCACCGGGGGAGCTTCCAACAAGGAAGCTGGCCGTCTGCTCGGCATCAGCCCGCGCACGGTCGAGGTTCACCGGGCCCGCATCATGGAAAAGCTTGGCGCCCGCAATGCGGCGGATCTGGTCCGCATCGTCCTCGGCCACTCCTGAGAGATTTTTCGGACACCGGCCCGTGTCAATCTGGCGGGCCGGAAACCGGCTGAAATCCTCAACTCTGCTTGCCCGCTCCCGGGAAACGTTTCGATTTCCTTAACGGCAGCTCGTGTTATTGCGTACAGAATAGACGGCTTTGAAGCGCTATTTTTGTGACAGACGCAATGATGTGAGCCGGGAACCAGTTCGTGCAGGTATATATTATCGAAGATGATATGGCCGTTTCAGACGCCCTCTCGGTCCTTCTGGAAGAGCTGGGGCACCAGACGGTGTGCTTTGATGATGGCGAGGCGTTTCTGGATGCCGCCCGTCCGGGCGCGGGCGACATGGTCATCGTTGATCTCGGATTGCCGGGAATTGGCGGTGAGGAAGTGGTTCGTCAGCTTGAAAGCGAGCAAAATCCAGCCCGTTTCATCGTCATATCCGGCCGGTCGCGAACCATGATCGACCGCTCGCTGCCGGTCAGCCGTGACGACATTGTCGTGCTTAGAAAGCCGCTCTCGCTGCCGTCCCTGGTTGCTCACTTGAACTGAGCTTCTGGGTATGAATGGCATGCCTTTCAGCCGCCTGATCGGTTGCGCTGAGGCGTGTCTTTCTGTTTTTGCTGTCTGTGTCTAATTTTCTATACGGGCTATGTATTTGGCCTTACGCAATCGACCGAATTTCGCAGATGCGAACTTCCGTCTAGGGTCCTCTCAACAACCAATGCTGGCATGTCGGACGGGGCAGGTCAGCAGGCAGGGTTCTCATCCCAAGCCTGATCAGCTGCAAAATTGCAGATCGATCAGGAGGATGGCTGGATCGCAGCTGTGATCCTCCTGCTTCTCCGGTTGCTCTTCAAGGAGGGGAAACATGTCTTACCTCGATCAGAACATTGTCGCTGCAACGGATCTGCAACGGCGCAATGCTGCCAGTGCGAAGCATGAGGCAGCCATTGCCAGCTTTGCCGAGTTCGGTGCAAAGAGCCTGAAGTTCGCTCCGCACGATGTCGTCTATTACGAAGGCGATGAAGCCCGCCGGCTTTATCATCTGGAGCGCGGAACAGTCATGCTGTTCAAGCTGCTGCCTGATGGCCGCCGCCAGGTGGTGGAAGTCCTGCGCCCGGGGGATATCTTTGGTCTTGCTTCTTCGGAAGAGCATGACTGCACTGCAGAAACCCTGACCGATGCCCAGGTTCAGGAAATCGATCTCCGCCACGTCGAAACCTCACCGGAATTCCAGCGCCGCCTGACGCGCTGCCTGACCTCGCAGATGAATGCCCTGCATGACCATGCGGTGCTGCTGGGCCGCAAGTCGGCGCAGGAGCGTGTGGCCAGCTTCCTGATGTATCTGGTTCCCAACCGGGGCGGCGTCGGCTGTGTCGGTCCTGATCCGGAGCGCACGGATGACAGCTGTGACATCAAGCTGCACATGACCCGCCAGGAAATCGCCGATTACCTTGGCCTCACCATCGAGACGGTCAGCCGCGTGGTTTCCGAACTGAAGCGCAAGGGCGTGATCCGCGCCGACAAGTCCGACCAGATCCATCTGCACCGCGTTTGCGGTCTCTGCCAGATGACCGGCTTCCATTGATCTGACCTCCCAGGCGCGGGTCACATCAAAAAAAGCACAAGCTCCCATCGACCCGTTTCGGGAAAGGCTGGCGCCATCAGGTGCCGGCCTTTTTGGCCCATGACAAAGCAGCCAAGTTTGTTGGTCATCCCGGTTTGGTGCCCTGCACCAAGACCGGGAACTAGTACGCGCTAGAGTGGGGTCTTGAAAAAGGCAGTTACCTCAGACGGTTACTGGGTCCCTGCCTTCGCAGGGATGACATCCAACTCTTCGCGATTTGACGCCATCAAGGGTGATTGGGTCTTTGTCAGCAATCCGAGGCTGATACCACGCGATGTCGGCCTTTTTGGAACTTGAAATGCGGCCTCACACCGCCATCGAGTGCTTCTGCTCGCCTGCATGGGCCGGGGCGAGATAGGCGTCGAAGGCCGCGGCTGCGAGCCGGACGAAGGGTCTGCCCTTGGCCGGGATCTTCACTTTCCAGCCGTCGACCTCCGCAAGTCCGTCGCCGATCAGTTCGCTGAGAGCGCCGACCGGACCAGAGAGCTCTTCCACCGGCTGGTCAAAGCGCCGGCAAGCCTCTTCCAGATCGCAGGTGTAGCTGGTCATCAGCTCTTCGATGATCTTGCCGCGAAGGAGATCGTCCGTGGTCAGGGCCATGCCGCGGGCGACCGGAAGCTGGTCACTCTCGACGGCCCTGCGCCATGCACCGACATCACCGATGTTCTGGATATAGCCTTGCGTCAGCCGTCCGATGGAAGAAACGCCGAAGCCCAGCAACTGGTCGCCCTGATCGGTCGTATAGCCCTGGAAGTTTCGCCGCAGAGTGCCGTTGTGCAGGGCAATGGCCATGCTGTCGTCCGGCAAGGCGAAGTGATCCAGACCGATCGGCTCGTAGCCTGCGGCCAGAAGGTCTGCTCTGGCAAGATCGGCGAGCCGGATGCGCTCGGCCGGGCCGGGCAGCGTGGCTTCATCGATCAAGCGTTGATGCTTGCGCATCCAGGGCACGTGGGCATAGCCGAACAGGGCCACGCGGCCGGGCTTCAGCGCGATGGTTTTGGCCACCGTGTCCCGGATCGTTTCGCTGCTCTGGCCGGGAAGGCCATACATCAGGTCGAAGTTCAGCGCGGTGATCCCTGCGTCCCGCAAGGCCTTGGTGGCTGCGACCACCACGGAGTGGGGCTGAATGCGGCCGATGGCCTTTTGCACTCCGAAGTCGAAATCCTGAACCCCCAGGCTGGCGCGGGTGACGCCGCATTCGGCAAGGGTCTGGGCCAGATCGGGCGTGACATTGCGCGGATCAAGTTCAATGGCGTGTTCCGCATCCGGCGCCACATTAAACAGGACCCGGATCAGGCCCGTCAGTTCCAGAAGGCTTTCGCGGGGCAGGAGCCCTGGCGTGCCGCCGCCCCAATGAATGTGACGCACCGGTCCCTGGCCGCCGAGCTTTCCTGCCGTCAGGATCAGTTCCTGCGCCAGTGTCCTGGCATAGGCGACCAGCGGCGCCTCTTGCCGGGTCGCCTTGGTGTGGCAGCCGCAGTAGTGGCAGATCTCCCGGCAGAAGGGCACGTGGAGATAAAGGGACAAGCTATCCGAAGACGTCAGACCGCCCAGCCAGCCTTCATAGGCGTCGGCTGTCACCGACGGGCTGAAGTGCGGCGCCGTTGGATAACTGGTGTAGCGCGGGACATTGCGCATCGCGTAGGATAGAGATGTGTCAGTCATGACGGCACACTGCCTTCCCAACCTCCCGCCGTCCTTGATCTTTCTCAACTGCCGAAAAAGGGTTCCAGCGTGTTCGATCTGCGCCCGGCCGCCATTCTTGCCATGACACTTGCGCTCGGCGCGGTGGGGGGCTTGCTCTTCACGTTCATCGGACTTCCTGCTGCCTGGCTCTCGGGAGCCATGATCGTGGTTGCCATCGCCGCCCTGTCGCGGCTGCCGGTGGCCATTCCCGGTCTCATGCGCAATGGGCTTTTCATCATTCTCGGCCTGTCCATGGGCGCGGGCGTCAGTCCGGATGTCGTGCAGCGGGTCAGCCAGTGGCCGGTTTCCATGGCGGTGCTGTTTCTCGTGGTGATTCTCGTCACGCTCGCGACCTATGCCTTCCTGCGGATCACAGCAGGTTGGGACCGCACCTCCGCCTATTTCGGGGCGCTGCCCGGGGCCTTGTCCTTCGTCATGGCACTTGCGGCGGAAACCAAGTCGGATCTCGCCCGGATCGCCGCCTCCCAATCGATCCGCCTGCTGATTCTGGTGGCGGTCCTGCCTTATGCGGTGACCGGCAGCACGGATCATGTGATGCATGGCATGGAGCGGCCGGTCCTGCCGACACTCACGGAACTGGCAGTTCTCTTTGCGCTATGCACGGCTGCCAGCCTGCTTGCAGTGCGTCTCCGCCTGCCGGGCGGGTGGCTCACCGGCGCCTTCTTCATGAGCTCTGCGCTCAATGCCACGGGCACGATCCCGGTGGCGCTGCCCCAATGGATGCTGATTCCCTGTTACATCGGCCTTGGCTGTTTCATCGGCTGCCGGTTCGAGCAGACCACCTGGCGCTCGTTCCTGTCCATGATTGGGGTCGGGCTGGGCGCCGTCGGGGTTGGCCTTGCCGTTTCGGCCGGTGCGGCCTGGGCCGTTTCCTACGCCCTGGGCTTGCCATTCGGACAGCTTCTGCTTGCCTATGCCCCCGGCGGACTGGAAGTCATGACGTTGCTGGCCTTCATGCTGGACCTGGATCCGGCCTTCGTTGCGGCCCATCAGCTTGCCCGTTACATCGGCATGGTCCTTCTCCTTCCAATCGTCACGGCGCTGGTTTTGAGGAAACGCTAAGCTGCCGTAATACATGCGGTATTTTGTCTCTCACACGCTCCGGGGGCATATTGGGTCTTCTCATCCGCTGATATTTCGGACACTGTTAGCTATGCGGGACCAGCAGCTGAAAGAGGGGTCGGCGGTTGATGCCTCTTTTTTGCATGTCCGCTATTCTGAGTTGTGTTGCGTGGGTGTTGGTGCTTGGCGGTGTGCGCCAATTGCCGCACTCGAGGAACTGACCGGCGGTTTTCTAGAGGGGCAGAGGGGCAGGTTGATTTGAATCAACGTGTCTTGCCGCGCAACGTGCGCATGGTCCGTCTAATCGTTGGCACAGTGTAACGATTGATAAGACTGGGGCGCGAAAATGGCACAGACCAAGGCCAGACTCATCACGCTCGAGGAAGGACTGTTTGCAGCTTTCCTTGTGGTGTTGGCATTCGCCTGCCTAATCGTAGCAGGCAAAACATACGACCAAGTGATGGCATTTCACGCAACCATCGGAGCCCTTGTGGCTGCCGGCGGTGTGTTCGCCATCTTCAAAACTTTCTTCGACAGTGACGGCACGCTGGCTCCGCAGGAGATCAACGGCAAGCCGAACTACAACATGGGGCCGGTCAAGTTCGGCACCGTGGCAGCCATGTTCTGGGGTGTCGCAGGCTTCACCGTAGGCCTGATCATCGCGTCCCAGCTCGCCTGGCCGGCATTGAACTTCGACCTTCCCTGGACGAATTTCGGCCGCCTGCGTCCGCTGCACACTTCCGCAGTGATCTTTGCCTTTGGTGGCAACGTGCTTCTGGCAACCTCCATGTATGTGGTCCAGCGCACCTGCCGCGCCCGCATGCCGGGCCGTGTGCTGCCCTGGTTCGTGATCATCGGCTACAACGCCTTCATCGTGATTGCCGGCACGGGCTACCTTCTGGGTGCAACCCAGGGCAAGGAATACGCCGAGCCGGAATGGTATGCCGACCTTTGGCTGACCATTGTCTGGGTGGCATATCTGTTCCTGTTCCTTGGAACGTTGTGGAAGCGCAAAGAGCCGCACATCTATGTGGCAAACTGGTTCTACCTGGCCTTCATCGTGACGATCGCGATGCTGCATCTGGTCAACAACGCCACCATTCCGGTGTCGGTGTTCGGTACCAAATCCTACATCGTCTGGTCCGGTGTACAGGATGCCATGGTTCAGTGGTGGTACGGCCATAACGCGGTGGGCTTCTTCCTGACCGCCGGCTTCCTGGCCATCATGTACTACTTCGTTCCGAAGCGCGCTGGCCGGCCGGTTTATTCCTACCGCCTGTCCATCGTTCACTTCTGGGCGCTGATCTTCATCTACATCTGGGCTGGTCCTCACCACCTGCACTACACGGCTCTGCCGCAGTGGGCTTCGACCCTCGGTGCGACCTTCTCGATCATCCTGTGGATGCCGTCCTGGGGTGGCATGATCAACGGTCTGATGACCCTGTCCGGCGCATGGGACAAGCTGAGAACCGACCCGGTTCTGCGCATGCTCGTCGTGTCGGTCGCCTTCTACGGCATGTCGACCTTCGAAGGTCCGCTCATGTCCGTTCGTGCGGTCAACTCGCTGTCGCACTACACCGACTGGACCATTGGCCACGTGCACTCCGGTGCCCTGGGCTGGGTGGGCTACATTTCCTTCGGTGCGCTCTACTGCCTGGTTCCCTGGCTGTGGAACAAGAAGAGCCTCTACTCGCTGAAGCTTGTGGACTGGCACTTCTGGCTGTCGACCCTCGGTATTGTTCTGTACATCACCGCAATGTGGGTCTCCGGCATCATGCAGGGCCTGATGTGGCGCGCCTACGACAAGCTCGGCTTCCTTGAATACTCGTTCATCGAAACCGTTGAAGCGATGTTCCCCTACTATGCGATCCGTGCAGCTGGCGGCTTCTTGTTCGTCCTCGGCTCTCTGATCATGGCCTACAATCTATGGATGACCGTTCGTCACGGCGAGGCTGCTGAAGCCGAAGCCAATCCGAGCGGCGCTCTGGCTGCGGCCGAATAAGGGGGAGGAGACAAAATGTCTGTTTGGGCAAAACACCAAATCTTCGAAAAGAACTCTATCGTTCTCCTCGTCGGCATTCTGGTCATGGTCGCCATCGGCGGCCTGGTCGAAATCGCTCCGCTCTTCTACCTGAAGAGCACGATCGAGAAGACCGAGGGCGTTCGTCCCTATACGCCGCTCGAACTGGCCGGCCGTAACATCTACATCCGTGAAGGCTGCTATCTCTGCCACTCGCAGATGATCCGCCCGATGCGGGACGAGATGGAACGCTATGGCCATTTCTCCCTGGCTGCGGAGTCCATGTATGACCATCCGTTCCAGTGGGGCTCCAAGCGTACCGGTCCGGACCTTGCACGCGTTGGCGGCAAGTACTCCGACGACTGGCACGTCGCCCACCTGGTGGACCCGCGTGCGGTTGTTCCGGCATCGGTCATGCCCGGCTATCCTTTCCTGAAGGAAAACCGGCTGAACACCCGGGACATCGAAAGCCACCTGAAGGTCAACGAAGTCATCGGCGTGCCCTACACACAGGAGCAGATTGACGCAGCAGCCAAGGACATCCTGGCGCAGGCCCAGCCTGACACGGATGCCGCGGATGCCTTCCTTGAGCGGTACCCGACCGCAGTCGTTCGCGACTACGACGGCAACCCGAAGGAAGTCACGGAAATGGACGCTCTCGTCGCCTATCTCCAGATGCTCGGCACCACCGTCGACTTCTCGATCTACGACGACAAGGCAAACCTGAGGTGATGCGATGAATGAGACCTACACTGCCTTCGCAGGTTTCGCTCAGACCTGGGGCCTTCTCTACTTCATGATCATGTTTGGCGCTGTCCTGGCCTACGCATTGTGGCCGAAGAACCGCAAGGGGTTCGAAGACGCCGCTCAGATCCCGTTGCGGGAGGATTGATCCATGTCGGAAACACATAAGACAGAAATCGACAAGATTACGGGTGTCGAGACCACCGGTCACGAGTGGGACGGCCTGAAGGAACTGAACAACCCGCTGCCACGCTGGTGGCTCTATTCCTTCTACGCCTGTATCCTGTGGGCCATCGGTTACTGGGTCATCTATCCGGCCTGGCCGCTGGTCTCCGGATACACCACAGGTGTCATGGGCTACAGCCAGCGCGCCGACGCCATTGCCGACTATGAAGCCGGCATGGCAGAGCGCGCCGTCACCGGGGCAAAGCTGGTGGATGCTTCCTTCGAGGACATCCGCACCACCCCGGAACTCCTGGAGTTCGCCAATGCCAACGGGGCAGCCGCTTTCGGCGACAACTGCGCTCCGTGTCACGGGTCCGGTGCAACCGGTTCCAAGGGCTATCCGAACCTGCAGGACGACAACTGGCTGTGGGGCGGCACGATCGACCAGATCTACCAGACGATCGAGTTCGGTATCCGGTCCGGTCATGACGAAGCCCACATCGGCGACATGCCGGCCTTTGGCCGCGATGAGCTGCTGACCAAGGAACAGATCGATCAGGTGGCCAACTTCGTTGCCTCCAAGACCGGCCTGGAAACGGACGCAGGCGCCGATCTGGAAGCTGGTGCCACGGTCTATGCCGACAATTGTGCGGCCTGCCATGGCGAAGATCTGAAGGGCATGCAGGAAATGGGTGCCCCGAACCTGACCGCCGCGACCTTCCTCTATGGGAAGTCCCTGGCTGCGATCAAGTCCCAGGTCACCAACCCGCATAACGGCGTGATGCCGTCCTGGGAAGGCCGCCTGGATCCGGCGACGATCAAGTCGCTTGCCGTCTACGTCCACTCCTTCGGTGGTGGCCAGTAAGACGGTCTGAAAGACCACACCGGAATCTGACCGGTTTGATCCGGCGCAAGGCGTCAAAACCTTGCGCCGGATAATCAGGAGACAGCACGGGCGGGCACGTCCGCCTCGTGCCGGAACCCACAGGATCCTTTTGGGGCAGGATCCGGAACAGAAGGACGGACGGCATGAGCGCCGACACCGAACACGGGCACGGTGGCGAACCTGAGGAATGGTTCGCATCGGCCAAGAAGATCTATCCGATGGCAGTCCATGGGCTCTTCCGGAAGATCAAATGGACCCTGCTCTTCATCACTCTCGGAATTTACTACTTCCTGCCCTTCATCCGCTTTGACCGGGGTCCGAACGCGCCCGATCAGGCGGTTCTGGTCGACCTGACCGGCCGGCGCGCCTATTTCTTCTTCATCGAGATCTGGCCGCAGGAAGTCTACTACCTCACGGGTCTTCTGATCCTGGCAGCCGTTGCCCTGTTCCTGATGAATGCTGTGGCTGGCCGCATCTGGTGCGGCTATCTCTGCCCTCAGACCGTCTGGACGGATCTCTTCCTCTTCATCGAGCGGAAGGTAGAAGGCGACCGGCGTGAGCGGATTGCCTTCGACAAGGAGCCCTGGACCGGCAAGAAGATCGCCAAGCGTGCGACCAAGCATTTCCTCTGGCTGATGATTGCCTGGTGGACCGGCGGCGCATGGGTGCTCTATTTCGCCGATGCCCCGACGCTGGTTACCGAACTCGCAACCTTCCAGGCTCCCTGGAGCGCCTATATCTGGATCGGCATCCTGACCTCCACTACCTATCTGCTGGCAGGTTTCATGCGCGAGCAGGTGTGCATCTACATGTGCCCCTGGCCTCGTATCCAGGCGGCCCTGACAGACGAGAAGGCACTCAACGTCACCTACCGCTGGGACCGGGGTGAGCCGCGCGGCTCTCTGAAGCACAACAAGCAGCTGGAGGCCGAAGGTCTTCCCGCCGGTGATTGCGTCGACTGCGCCCAATGCTTCCATGCCTGCCCGACAGGGGTCGATATCCGCAAGGGCCTGCAGCTCGACTGCATCCAGTGCGGGCTCTGTATCGATGCCTGTGACACGGTGATGACCAAGGTCGGTAAGCCGACGGGTCTGATCGGCTATGACACGGATGAAAACATCCAGCGCCGGATCGAGGGCAAGGACCCGATCTACAGCATCGTCCGCCCGCGCACGATCATCTACGCAGCGGTCATCGTCGCTGTCGGACTGACCATGCTCACCGCGCTGCTGACCCGCGATTTCGCCGGCATCAACGCGCTGCATGACCGCAACCCGATCTATGTGATCCAGACGGACGGCTCGATCCGCAACGGCTATTCTGTCCGCCTGCTCAACAAGCGTACCCATACAAGGCACTTCATGCTTCATGTAGAAGGGATGCCGCAGGGGACGAAGGTTGAGGCTGTCGGTGTGGACACAACCTTTGCCGACCGGCCAATCATTGAGATCGGACCGGACCAGACCCGCGAGCTGCGCGTTCTGGTCACGTCTCCGGCTGGTGTGAAAATGCCGGAAAGCACGCCGATTGTCTTCCGCCTGACTGAGTCCGTGATGGGAGAGGTCGTGACGGCAAAAGACTTCTTCAAGGCGCCGTGAGGCAGAGCAGGATGGAAACCATGACACAAACCGTATCTGGCACGAAGCCTGCCCGCGAGCTGACCGGACGTGGCGTCCTGATGTGGCTGCTCGGCTTCTTCGGACTGGTCTTTGCGGCCAATGGCGTCTTCATCTACTACGCCCTGGGGACATTCCCCGGGGTGGTGGTGGAGAGCTCCTACAAGGCTGGACAGGAATATAACCAGACCATTGCGGCGGCCACCGCTCAAAGCGAGCGCGGCTGGAAGGTCGGGGTGGACCTGACCCGCGGCCTGACCGGCTCCGGCGATGTCCGCGTGGAAGCGCGCGACAAGACCGGTGCCCCGCTGACGGGTCTGGCTTTCACGGCAACGCTGAAGCATCCGGTCTATCAGGGCCAGGATCTGACCGTTGACCTTGGCGAGACAGAGAGCGGTGTCTACACCGGCAAGCTCGATGCGCTTCCGGCGGGCAACTGGCAGCTGGAAGTCGTCGCCATGCAGAATGGCGAAAGGATATTCCTGTCCGAAAACCGTGTGTTCCTGAACGAGTAGAGGTCTGCCGTGACCGTGCATATGCGCGATTGGGATGCCTTCACCACCCCGGCCCGTGAGGGCGCTGAAGACGGGGTGGTGCACATGGATCTGGCGGTGGAGGGGATCACCTGCGCCGCCTGCATGGGCGATATCGAGCGCGGCCTGTCCCGGCTGCCCGGTCTCGTCAATGCCCGGGTGAACCTCACCAGCCACCGTCTTGCGGTGGAATGGGTCAAGGACAAGACGTCTCCGGATGACATCATCTCGGAACTGTCCAGGCTCGGCTACACGGCGCATCCTTTTGATCCGGCCTCCCAGAAGCAGCATCAGGACAAGACCGGCAAGCAGCTCCTCAGGGCGCTGGCCGTTGCCGGATTTGCGGGCATGAACATCATGCTCCTCTCGGTCTCCGTCTGGTCCGGCAATATCACCGACATCACACCGGAAACCCGGGACTTCTTCCACTGGCTTTCGGCTCTGATCGGCCTGCCGACGGTGGCCTATTGCGGCCGCGTGTTCTTCGTCAGCGCGTTCAAGGCGGTGCGGGCAGGGCGGCTCAACATGGATGTGCCGATCTCCATCGGCGTTCTCCTTGCTGTCGGTCTGTCGCTGGTCCAGACCATTCAGCATCACCACATGGTCTATTTCGAATCCGCCGTGATGCTGCTGTTCTTCCTGCTGGTCGGGCGCTATCTCGACCACATGATGCGGGGACGCACCCGCTCGCTGGCGGAAAACATTGCGGCTCTTAAGGCCGAAGTGGCCGTGCGCATCAACCCGGATGGCACTGTGCGCGAAGTGCCCCTGTCCAAGATCGATCCGGGTGATCTGGTTCTGGTCAGCGCCGGGGAACGGATCCCGGTTGACGGGCGTGTCGTGCAGGGCAATTCGGAAATCGACCAGAGCCTGGTCACCGGCGAGACGCTTCTGGTGGCCGTTGCGCCCGGCGCCGATGTTTTTGCCGGGACCGTCAATGGCGACGGAACGCTGCACCTTCGGGTCAGTGCCGCTTCGGGGGCAACGCTTCTGGATGAGGTCAACAGGCTGCTGGAGACGGCGGCCCAGGCCAAGTCGCTTTATGTGCGTATTGCCGACAGGGCGGCCCGGCTATACGCCCCGATCGTTCACACGGCGTCTGCGATCACTTTCGCAGGCTGGCTGTTCTATGGCCTGGGCTGGCAGCCGTCGCTGGTGATTGCGATCTCGGTGCTGATCATCACCTGTCCCTGCGCGCTCGGGCTGGCTGTGCCTGCCGTACAGGTGGTCGCCTCCGGCCAATTGTTCCGCTCTGGCGTGTTGCTGAATTCCGGGGATGCGATCGAGCGGCTGGCGGATGCGGACATGATCGTGTTCGACAAGACCGGCACGCTGACAATCGCAGCTCCTGATCTCCTCGATCCTGATGGCATTCCTGAAGGTCTGCTCGCCAAGGCACGGCGGCTGGCGGTTTCCAGCCGGCATCCGCTTTCCCGTGCCCTGTCCGAAGGGGCCGGCAATCTCGTGCCCTTTGCAGACGTGCGTGAAGTCACCGGATCTGGCGTCGAAACCCAGACAGATGGCAAGCTTCTGCGACTGGGCAGCCCGGCATTCTGCGGTGTTGAAGAGGCAGAGCTTGCCGAAGTTTCTGCCCTTTATCCCGGTGCGTCCTTTCTGGCGGTGCGCCATGGAGACGAGCCTGCCTGTCTCTTGCCGCTGGGCCAGAGCCTCAAGGCGGATGCGGTCAAGGTCATCGGGCTTCTTCGGGACAAGGGGTACGAGCTGGAGATTCTGTCCGGTGACCGGGAAGGGGCTGTGCGGACGGCCGCCGAGGATCTGGGCATTTCCAGCTGGCACGCAGGGCTGAAGCCTGCGGACAAGATTGCCCGTCTGGAAGAATTGAAGCAGGCGGGCCGCAAGGTCCTGATGGTCGGTGACGGCCTGAACGACGCTCCGGCGCTTGCGGGGGCTTATGTCTCCATGTCGCCGGTGTCTGCCGTGCATTTGTCCCAGGCCGCCGCAGATGCGGTGTTTTTGAGCGACAAGCTGCAGCCGGTTGCCGATGCTCTGGCCCTGTCCAAAAAGGCCCGGCGGGCGATTGAGGAAAATCTCTGGATCTCTGCGATCTACAATGTCATTGCGGTGCCCGTGGCCGTTGCAGGCTTCGTGACCCCGCTGCTTGCCGCTGTCGCCATGTCGCTGTCGTCTCTGGCGGTGACCGCCAATGCCTTGCGGCTGCGCTGGGGCAATGACCGCTGATCGCGTTTGAATGCGTGTCTTGCCGGTGGCCTCGCGTTTCCCGGTCAAGATCCTGAAGCCGCTAGGAGCTGCTCCCTTGTCTGTTCTGATCTATCTGATCCCCGTTGCGCTGTTTCTTGGAGGGCTTGGGCTCGTGGCCTTCCTGTGGAGCCTCAAGTCAGGACAATATGATGATCTGGAAGGCGCGAAGTGGCGTATCCTGAATGATGACGACCTGCCGGAGGACCGGAACTAGGCGCACAGGAACGGGAGCGGAGCGCAGACGCGATCGCAAGCCAGGCTGAAAAGCAAGTCGTCAAGGGAAGGGGAGAATGCGGTTTCGGCGGAGAAACCGCATCTCAATCTGGCTGAGATGCCTCAGCCGGATATGATCGTACTCAGAACCATTGTTGCAGCCACTGCCAGCAGTCCGAGACCGGACAAAAGCAGCAGGTTTTCACGCAGACGTGGCGTCGTCTTGCCGGATCGTGGGCGAGCAGCAACGAATGGTTCCGGAGCGGTCTTCGTTTGTAAGATCGTACGGGACACCATTACTCACCTTGTTGAATACAAAACCCTCTGCGGAATCCTCTCCGCAGACCCGGAGCATCCTGTGCTGAACCCCTGAAGGGCAAGTTAAAATCCCCCGTCAGAAGTTGTTAATCTCCCGCAACTTTACCAAGGGGTGAAATCTGCGGAGCATTTTTGCTAAAACTTTCGGTTTTTACCATCCGTAAAACAGGCGATAGCTCGCGTATCCTTTTGTTTTGAATGGTGTTTTTCTGGAGCTCGTCTGCAGCTATTTCGCTGAGGTTTGCGATCGTGCAGGACACTTCTTAACGAACCTGAAAAATGGTCCTGAACCGGAAGATCGAGCAAACTCCGGCAGGTTTCAGCCGTTTCCTAACAAAACGGGCCGGCAGTTGACTGCCAGCCCGTAAAGATGAACGACCGTTTACCAATCGAAATATTTTTAGCCGCCGGCAGCCGGATAGATCGCCTGGGCGACATTTCCATTGGCGTCGACGATATTGCAATTGTCGTCGACGGTACCCTTCGGCAGGCCCAGAACGTTCCACACATCCACCAAGGCATCACGCAGATGAGCGACCAGGGCGTCGTCATGAAGCGGGGTCGGGGTGATGCGCAGGCGCTCGGTGCCGCGTGGAACGGTCGGATAGTTGATCGGCTGAATGTAGATGCCGTGCTTGTCGAGCAGCATGTCGCTGGCCTTCTTGCACAGGTCCGGATTGCCAACCAGGAGCGGCACGATATGGGTGTCCGACGGCATCACCGGCAGGCCCGCATCGCGCAGCGTTTCCTTGGTGCGCTGTGCCTGACGCTGCTGGCCTTCACGCTCGCTCTTCGACACTTTCAGGTGCCGGATCGAGGTGCAGGCCGCGGCTGCAAGAGCAGGCGGGATTGCCGTGGTGAAGATGAAGCCCGGCGCATAGGAGCGCACGGCATCGACCAGCGCCTGACTGGAGGCAATGTAGCCGCCCATCACACCGAAGGCCTTGGCCAGCGTGCCTTCGATGACGTCGATCCGGTCCATGACGCCGTCGCGCTCGCAGATGCCCGCGCCGCGCTCGCCATACATGCCAACCGCATGAACCTCATCGATGTAGGTCATGGCATTGTATTTGTCTGCCAGGTCGGCAATGCGTTCAATCGGTGCAACGTCGCCGTCCATGGAATAGACGGATTCGAACACGATCAGCTTTGCCCGGTCCTTGCCGGCCGCCTTGAGCAGGTCTTCAAGATGCTCGAGATCATTGTGGCGCCAGATCTGCTTGCTTGCGCCAGATCCGCGCACACCGGCGATCATGGAGGCGTGATTGAGCTGATCTGACAGGATCAGGCAGTCCGGCAGCAGCTTGGCAATGGTCGAGATGCCTGCCTCGTTGGAGACGAAGCCGGAGGTGAAGACCAGGGCCGCTTCCTTGCCATGCAGATCAGCGAGTTCAAGCTCGAGCTGAACCAGCGGATGATTGGTGCCGGAAATGTTGCGGGTGCCACCTGCGCCTGCGCCCATCTTGCGGGCGGTCGCGGCCATGGACTCGATCACATCCGGATGCTGGCCCATGCCCAGATAGTCATTGGAGCACCATACGGTGATCTTCCGTTCCAGGCCGTTTTCGGCGCGCCAAATGGCCTTGGGAAACTCACCTGCGATTCGTTCGAGATCAGCAAAAAACCGGTAACGCTTTTCCTGACGCAGAGCATCAATCGCGCGTTCAAAGGTTTCTTCATAGTTCATTGTCTGAACCTTGTATGTCTGGCGTTGTCGGCGGACCGTAAACTCCCGGCCCGTTTTAGTCTAACGGCAGATTGACGCGCTTGGCTTTTTCCGTCCTGCCAGGCTGCGCTTTTGCCCCTGCCTATGAAGCGCACCTTATAGGCCATGCAGCTTTCGGGAATTGATTGATCTCAATTTCAGCAATTCCCGAAGACCATTCGACACACTTAGCGTTTTTTGAATGCTTTTTCCAGATTTGCGAACCGATACTTATGGGTTCACCCCTATTAGGGTCCGGACTCATAAATCTGAAGGGAATGGTTTGAGCGAAAATGGCCGGATACAAGGCGCAAGACTGTAGCAAGCCTAATGGCTTTCAAAGGCTTGCAACGCGGTAGCCGGCCATTTTCGCCAAATCCCTGTGGGACGCGCAACTGGCATTGAAATGCGGCGTTGAGCGTCTCAACCGGGCAGGCGGCCCGCTTTTCGCCACTCGCCTTGCCTTTCCGCGCCAGTTGATGCGCCATTCCAATCAGATTTATGTGTCCGGACCCTAACCCCTTCTTCAGACTTTCATGTCATGGCTGAGAGTGAACACGGAGGTATCTGGTGAGTCTCGATCTAGCCTCGCTGACATTCCTGCTGGTGGAAGACAGCGCCTATATGCGGACCATCCTGCGCACCATGCTGCAGGGGTTCGGTGCCCGGCGCATCGTTGAAGCCGAAGACGGGGCGTCCGGGCTTGAGGCCATGGACCGCGCAAATCCGGACATTCTGATCCTGGATTGGGTGATGCCGATTCTGGACGGTGCCGACATGGTGCGCATGATCAGAACGCCGAACAATCCCTTCGCCTATATTCCGATCATCATGGTGACCGCCCACACCGAGCGCAGCCGGATCGTGGAAGCGCGGCGTCTGGGTGTTCACGAACTTTTGTCCAAGCCGATTTCGGCAAAGGCCCTGTATCAGCGAGTCTCGAGCGTGATCCTGCATCCGCGCGACTTCATCAAGACCTCGACCTATTTCGGACCCGCCCCGCGCGAGATCCGGAACCGCCAGAAGATCTGGCAGGGTGGTTCTGAAGGTGATGGCGGGCAGGGCAATGAGGGCAACGCAGCCGCAATCGGCTGACCCTTGCGGGCCGGAAGAGGCTCGGTTGCCTTCTGTCACTTCCCGAGAAACGATTTTGGGAACGATCGCGTCCGCGTGAGGCGGTGCCGGCGCTTGATCTGCGGCGGGCGCAATCCCGCTCTGAGGCCGACAGGTTGGTGCAGCGCCAATGATCTCGGCAAGTCTCTGAAAAGAGAGGGGTCTCAAAGGGATCCGAGGCGTGACGCCTTCAGGCTCCCTCTGTGCTCAATGCTTGGTTCAGGCTGCGATCCGCTGGGGCTCTGCCTTGACAGAAAGACCATCCAGATAGTCGACCAGAAGGTCGAGGTCGACGGTGTAGTGATCGATCAGATAGCGCACGAGCACATCTGCCGGCACATGCTGATAGCCGTTGATCGCGGAGTGAAGGGATTCCATGCATTCCAGTCTTGGCCGATAGGTCACCATGAACTTTGTCTCCTCTCGGGCGGCGTTCTGCCTGTCCCTTAAGGTTAACAATCAAGGTTAATATTCCATTGCCTTGAAGGAACTATCGTTTTCAGTCTTCTGCCGAAGGGGTGCCTGCGGGGGCCAGGTGAGCGGCGCTGCCGTAGATGTGCTGTTTCAAGATGGCAATCGCAGCTTCCGTGTCCCTTGCCTTTGCTGCGGCAAGAAGCTGGCGGTGCTCGTCGGCAGCAATCTCGCCCCGGATGGTCTTTGTCTGAAGCTGGTAACGCAGGAACTTGCCGAAAACGATCGCATGGAGATCCAAGAGGTTCTTGGAAGGGCAGGCCTGGATCAGGGCGCGGTGAAACTGCCAGTCGTAGCGCTTCCAGTCTTCCCTGAGATCCGGTGGGATGTCGTCCTTCTGTGCAAAGACCTTCGCCTCGACGGATTCAAGCTTGTAGTGGGCGGCCACCACATTGGCCTCCCAGTTCAGATCGCCATGGGCGAAGGAATCCTTCAGGGCCTTGGCTTCCAGCATGATGCGAAGTTCGGACACTTCCATGAGGTCGCACTCGGAAGCGGGGGCAACGGAAAAGCCTTTCTGTCCTTCCGCCGTCACAAGGCCAACGGCTGTCAGTCTGCTGAGGATCTCCCGCAAGGTGGCAACGCTGATGCCATAGGCCTGACGCATCGGTTCCAGGCGAAGCTTCTGGCCAGGTAAAAGCCGGCCGAAAATAATGTCATTGCGGATCTGCCGGTGAATGTTCTCACCAACGGATCCGTCTGGATCTTTGTCAAGCATGGGGCGTCCCTAGTTCACAATCATCCTACTCAAACTTGACATGGAACTCAATTCATCTGATAAAATTCATTTTATAGGATGAAATCAAAAACAGCATGTGCCCCATCAATTTCGGTGAACTTCAACGGAAGAGCTGGATAAGCCAAAAAACCATTCGCCTCCGTTGAAGTTCCCGGACCTTTTTTCATCTCCGGTTTCCCTCGCGCCTTCCTTCCTTGCCTGCATCTGATAATGATCGCAAAGCCCGGCAGTTCTCTGTCCGGGTGTTCCAGATTTGGAAATGTGGGAGAGCAGGGTGAAGACCGTCTACGTCCTCAATGGACCGAATTTGAACCTTCTGGGTAAGCGTCAGCCGGAAATTTATGGCCGGGAAACCTTGGCGGATGTCGAGGCGGCCTGCCGCAAGCTGACGGATGCAGCAGGGATGGAGCTGCGGTTTCATCAGTCCAATGCGGAATTCCAGCTGATCGACTGGATCCATGAAGCGCGCGAGACCGCTTGCGGCATCGTCATCAACCCTGCGGCCTTCACGCATACGTCCGTCGCAATCCTGGATGCGCTCAATGCCTTCGACGGTCTGGTGTTCGAGGTGCATATCTCCAACGTTCACAAGCGTGAGAGTTTTCGGCATCACTCTTATGTTTCCCTGCGCGCAGATGGCGTTCTCGCCGGTTGCGGGGTTCAGGGTTATGAGCTTGCTCTGCAGCGGCTGATCCGGCTGGCAGCCTGATCAGGTCAGGACACGCGCGCCGGCTTGCTGCTGGCGCGCTGCATAGTGTGTCTTGGGATGAGTTTTTGCAAATCATTCGCATTTGCATTGACAGAAGCCTTCGGCGTCCCATATCGTCCGGACAACAGCAAGCCGAGGAGAGTGGACATGGCATCGGGAAGACGGCGCAAGCCGGGTGCAAGGGGCAGGGGAGCGTCCATCGCTCTGGCCTTGGCCGTTTCGGCCTGGACAGCTGCCGCCCAGCCGGCCTTTGCCAAGCTGAAGGTGGTGACCACATTCACGGTGCTTGCAGACATGGCCCGCAATGTCGCAGGGGATGCGGCGGACGTGGAATCCATCACGCGGCCCGGTGCGGAAATCCATGGCTACCAGCCGACCCCGCGCGACCTGATCCGCGCTCAAGGGGCTGGCCTCATTCTCTGGAACGGCATGAACCTGGAGCTCTGGTTCGAGCAGTTCCTGGCCAATATGCGCGGCGTTCCCTCGGCAACCCTGTCGGAAGGCGTGGCGCCCATGCCGATCCGCGAAGGCAACTATGAGGGCAAGCCCAATCCCCATGCCTGGATGTCGGCGGAAAATGCGATCATCTACATCGACAACATCCGGGATGCGCTGAGCAAGCAGGATCCGGACAATGCCGGGGTCTATGCCGCCAATGCCGAGGCCTACAAGGCCAAGGTCGAGGAGGTGATGGCGCCGGTGAAGGCAGAGCTTGCAGCCGTGCCGGAGGATCAGCGCTGGCTGGCGTCCTGTGAAGGCGCGTTTTCCTATCTCGCCCGCGATCTCAAGCTGCAGGAAGTCTATCTGTGGCCGATCAACGCGGACCAGACGGGGACGCCCCAGCAGGTCCGCCGCATGATCGATGCGGTGCGGGACCACAAGATCCCGGCGGTCTTCTGCGAAAGCACGGTCAACAATGACCCGGCCAAGCAGGTTGCCCGCGAAACCGGGGCTGCCTTCGGCGGGGTTCTTTATGTCGACAGCCTGTCGGAGGCGGGTGGTCCGGTGCCCACCTATCTTGATCTCCTGAAAGTCACCAGCGACACCATTGCCAAAGGCCTGACCGGCAGCACCCGGTAAGGGGCGCGGAGCAGGCAGTTATCTTTTCGAAAGAGCTGCTGGCTCTTTCGTCTCCTGAAACGGGAATTGAGCCGTGAGTTTGGAAGAGACGCGTCATCTGGAAACTGCCGGCTTGTGGGGGAGGCAGGTCAGCGTAACCTACCGCAACGGCGTGGCCGCCCTGCGCAATGCCACTTTTGCCGTTCCCGAAGGCTCCATCGCAGCCCTTGTCGGTGTGAATGGGGCGGGCAAATCCACCCTGTTCAAGGCCATCATGGGCTTCCTGCCGCTGAGCGCCGGGGAAATCGGCATTCTGGGCCGTCCGGTGCGCAAGGCGCTGGCCGAGGGGCTGGTGGCCTATGTTCCCCAGGCCGAGGAAGTCGACTGGTCCTTCCCAGTGCTCGTGGAAGACGTGGTCATGATGGGCCGCTATGGCTGGATGGGCTTCCTGCGCATTCCCTCTGCCGAAGACAAGAAGGCCGTCGCTACCGCGCTGGAGCGCGTCGGCATGGCGGATTTCCGCAAGCGGCAGATTGGCGAATTGTCCGGCGGCCAGCGCAAGCGCGTGTTCCTGGCCCGGGCCCTGGCGCAGGATGGCCGGGTCATCCTCCTGGATGAGCCTTTCACCGGCGTGGATGTGCAGACGGAAGAGGCGATCATCACTCTGCTGCGCGAATTGAAGGCTGAGGGCCGGGTGATGCTGGTCTCCACCCACAATCTTGGATCCGTGCCGGAATTCTGCGACCAGACGGTTCTGGTCAAGGGCACGGTGCTGCGTTACGGGCCGACTGCGACCACCTTCACCCGCGAAAACCTGATGGAGGCCTTTGGCGGCGTGCTCCGTCATTTCGTCCTGGGTGGAGCCGATCTTCATGAGGATGA
Source organism: Roseibium suaedae (assembly GCF_900142725.1). GTDB lineage: Bacteria > Pseudomonadota > Alphaproteobacteria > Rhizobiales > Stappiaceae > Roseibium > Roseibium suaedae. The sequence continues at coordinate 1,027,483 of NZ_FRBW01000001.1, forward strand.
CGATGCCCGTGCAGTCACCATCCTGACCGATGACGAGCGGCCTTTCGTGCTCTATGCGGACGAGGCCCGGACCTTGGCCGGCTCTGCGGAAGAGACACCTGCCGGAGGCGAGAGATGATCGCCTATCTGCTTGAGCCCTTTGGCTATGGCTACATGACAAATGCCATGTGGGTCAGTGCGCTGGTCGGCGGGGTCTGTGCCTTTCTCTCCGCCTATCTGATGCTCAAGGGATGGTCCCTGATCGGCGATGCCCTCAGCCACTCCATCGTTCCGGGCGTCGCCGGAGCCTATATGCTGGGGCTGCCTTTTGCACTTGGCGCCTTTCTGTCAGGCGGCCTGGCGGCGGGTGCCATGCTGTTTCTCAATCAGCGCACCGGACTCAAGGAAGATACGGTCATTGGCCTGATCTTCACCAGCTTCCTCGGGCTCGGCCTGTTCATGGTGTCCGTCTCGCCCGTGCCGGTCGATGTGAACACGATCATCATGGGCAACATTCTGGCGATCACGCCGGAGGACACGCTGCAGCTTGCCATCATCGGCTTTGTTTCCCTCGCCGTGCTTCTGGCGAAGTGGAAGGACCTGATGGTTTCCTTCTTCGACGAGAACCACGCCCGGTCCATCGGTCTCAATCCGGATCGCATGCGCTTCATCTTCTTCGTGCTTTTGTCCGCATCCTGCGTGGCGGCGCTGCAGACGGTGGGCGCGTTCCTGGTCATTGCCATGGTGGTGACACCGGGGGCGACGGCCTATCTGCTGTGCGACCGGTTTCCGCGCCTCCTGATCCTGAGCGTTGCCATCGGCGCGCTGACCAGTTTCGCCGGCGCCTATCTGTCCTATTTTCTCGACGGCGCCACCGGCGGTCTGATCATCACCTTGCAGACGCTGATCTTCCTGGTGGTCTTCGTTCTGGCCCCCAAGCATGGCCTGCTGGCAGCCCGGCGCAGGGCCGCAGACGCCCTGAAGGAGCAGGCATGATGGACACGCTTTTGATGCCGTTCCAGTTCCCCTTCATGCAGAACGCCTTCTGGGTGGCGCTGCTGCTGGCGCCGCCGACGGCGATCCTGTCCTGCTTCCTGGTGCTCAAGGGCTGGTCGCTGATGGGGGATGCCATCAGCCATGCGGTGCTGCCGGGTGTCGTGATCGCCTACATCATCAACATCCCGCTGGTCATTGGCGCCTTTTGCGCCGGCATGGTCTGCGCACTGGCCACCGGCTACCTGAAGGACAACAGCCGGGTGAAGCAGGACACGGTGATGGGGGTGGTCTTTTCCGGCATGTTCGGCTTCGGCATGGTGCTCTACACCAAGGTCGACACCAATGTGCATCTCGACCATATCCTTTTCGGCAACATGCTGGGCATCGGTCCGGACGATCTCTGGACCGCCGGAACGGTCGGTGTTCTCGTGACCTTGCTGCTTCTGGTGAAGTGGAAGGACCTGTTGCTCCATGCCTTTGATCCGGCACAGGCCCGCGCCATCGGCCTGCCGGTCCGGCTGCTGCACTACGGTCTGCTGGCTGTGCTTTCCGTCACCATTGTCGCGACCCTGACCGCTGTGGGTCTGATCCTGGCTGTCGGCTTGCTGATCTCGCCGGGCGCGATTGCCTTTCTCATCACCCGGAAGTTCTCCGTGATGATGATGACGGCGGTTGCCGTGACGCTTGCGGCCATGACCGGTGGCGTCTACGCCAGTTTCTGGCTGGACAGCGCTCCGGCGCCGACCATCATTCTGGTGCTGACCGGGCTGTTCCTGCTGGCCTTCGCCTTTCGGCAGATCCGCAACCGTCAGGTCTCCACCCGCCCTCAGGTGGCAAAGGCGTGAACACTCTGGTTAAGCAAAAGGCCAAACCCGAGACTTCAGGACATTTCTCCGCGCCGTCCCGGCCTTGAGCCGGGACCATCCTTGGAGACACATTATTTCACCATAACAATAAGATGGGAGATCCCGGATCTCCGCTGCGCTTCGTCCGGGAAGGCGCGGTAGAGAGGTCCGTCACAAATCTCCGGCCTGACAAGCTCCGGCCTGACAAGCTCAGGCCTCTCCCTTTTGGTCCTCGCCGACGATCGTCTGTACCTGCGAACCATCAAGCAGGTGCTGGATATGAGGCGGCAAGGGCGCATCGGTCACGATGTGGCTGACATCGGTCAGATGGCCGCCGCGCACATGGGCCGGTCGGGTGAACTTGCTGTGGTCCAGCACCAGGTAGGACTGGCGGCAGTTGGCGAGAATGGCCTGGCGGGCTGCCACTTCTTCCTCGTGGAAGTCGAGCAGGGTGCCATCATCATCCACGCCGGCAACGCCGAAGATGCCGATGTCGACCTTGTACTGGGAGAAGAATTCCTGGGCGCTCTGGCCCACTACGTCCCGGTCGCCGCTGCGCAGTCGTCCGCCTGCAATCGTCACCTCAAAGCTGAGATTGGCCGCGGCGGTGAAGGCAACGTTCAGGTTGTTGGTGAAGATCTTCAGTTTCTCGTGCCCGGACAGGGCCTGCATGACGATTTCCGGCGTGGTGCCGATGGAAAACGCCAGGGATTGGCCGTTGCTCACAAGGCCCGCGACAGTGGTCGCAATGACCTTCTTGGGAGCCAGATTGAGAATCTGACGGGTGCTGTAATGGATGTTTCCGGCCGAAACCGGCGGCTCCACGCCGCCATGGGTCCGGCGCAGGATCCCCATTTCGCACAGACCATTGACGTCCCTGCGGATGGTCTGGGTGGTCACCTCAAAGCGCTCGGCCAAGGCTTCCACCGACATGAAACCGGAGGCCTGGACGAGATCGGCGATCTCGGCTTGCCGGCTGCTAAGATTGGCTTGCACGGGTGCGGTCACCCCTGATATCTCCCCGCTGGTCCGATGGTGCCAGCGCTCTGCTTCGATGTGTCTGCGGCTGGAGCGGATGCTCCCGCAGAATCCAAGCCTAATGCGCTCATATGAATGTTCCTAGACGTTCATATGAAAATAATATGACGGCTATGCCGATCTGTCATTCTGCAAGTGAAGTTTGCAGCTTCCGGCGCATAACATGGGCAACCGTCAACCAGCTGTCACACAACGCTCCTAATGAGGCCGTGCATTTCCTCTCCGCCTACACCTGGGAGAACTTACATGAAGACCGCACTCGCCGCTGTGATGGCTCTGGCCATCAGCAGCAACGCCGTTCTGGCACAGTCTGCTCTGCCGCAGCAGAACAGCAAATGGTTCACGGACGCTGAAGCCAAGATCCAGGAAATGGTTGCCCAGCAGCCGAACACCAAGCGTGCAAAGAACGTGATCCTGTTCACCGCTGACGGCAATGGCGTCGGCACGAACTACGCGATCCGTCTGTTCTCCGGCCAGCAGGCCGGCCTGCTCGGTTCCGAGTATGTGCAGCCGCAGGAAGCTTTCCCGAACTCTGCTCTGGTCAAGACCTACACCACCAATGGCCAGACCCCGGACAGCGCGCCGACAGCTTCCGCCATGAACACCGGCGTGAAGTCCAAGAACGGCATGATCAACGTTGATGAATCTGTTGCCGAAGGCGATTGCGCTGCCGGTCTGGATCACACGATGAAGACCTTTGCCGAGATCGTTTCCGAAGCTGGCAAGTCTGTCGGCGTCGTTTCCACGGCTCGTATCACCCACGCAACGCCGGCTGCCGTCTACGCCAAGACCGCTCAGCGCGACTGGGAAAACAACGCTGAACTGCCGGAAGGCTGCCAGCAGAAGGACATCGCCGCTCAGCTCATCGATCAGATGAAGGCCGGCGTTATCGACATCGCCATGGGCGGTGGCCGTGGCCAGTTCCTGCCGAAGGACGTCAAGGACGAAGAGGGCAAGGGCGGCAAGCGCACCGACGGCCGCAACCTCGTTGAAGAAGCCAAGTCTCTCGGCGCCCAGTACGCCTGGGACGAAGACACCTTCAAGGCCCTCGGCGATGGCGGCAACGCTCCGGTTCTCGCTCTCTTCGAATCTTCTCACATGAAGTACGAAACCGACCGCACCGGCGAGCCGTCCCTGGCCGAAATGACCGCAGCAACCATCAAGAACCTGTCCAAGAACGACAATGGTTTCTACCTGATGGTTGAAGGTGGCCGCGTCGACCACGCCAACCACGATGGCAACCTGTTCCGCACCCTGACCGACGGCAAGGCTTTCGCTGACGCCATCGCAATGGCTGACGAACTGACCAACGATGAAGACACGCTCATCATCGTGACCGCCGACCACGAACATGCGATCGCCTTCAACGGCTATTGTGGCCGCGGTTCGCCGATCACCGGCCTGTGCTACGATGTCGATGGCGCTGGCGTGAAGCACCTGGACAAGCCGCTGCTGGGCGATGACGGCAAGCCGTTCACCGTTGCCGGCTTCCTCAATGGCGCTGGTTCCGTTCTCAAGAAGGACGACAACTGGACCGGTTCGCGTCCGGACCTGACCCAGGAACAGGCCATGGACCCGGATTACCTGCAGCAGGCTCTGATCCCGATGTCTTCTGAAACCCACTCGGGTGAAGACGTTGCCCTGTTTGCAAAGGGCCCGTGGGCACACCTGTTCAACGGTGTCGTTGAGCAGAACTACATCTTCCACGTCATGAACTATGCCGTGAACGCAAAGTAATTTGCGGGAAAACAGGGAAAGGCCCGCACCTGCGGGCCTTTCTCGCTTCTTTTCGGGCTGGGGTTTTGAAAAAGGAATATGCGAATGGACCGCAGGCAATTCATCATGGGTGCTCTGGGATGTCCGGCGCTTTCCGCCGCAAGCCTTAGCCTTTCAGCCCTTACCCCGGCCTTTGCCGATGACACGGTGAAACTCAGGGATCTTTACAACAAGGATCTCAGCTTTTCCGACTATGCGCTGGAGCGCGAGGGAAAGCGTGTTTCGATCAGTGGCTTCATGGCCCCGCCGCTCAAGGCGGAAACCAATTTCTTCGTCCTCACCAACCGCCCCCTGGCGGTCTGCCCGTTTTGTGAAACGGAAGCCCAGTGGCCGGACGATATTCTGGCCATCTACGCCAAGCGGGTGATCGACGTGATCTCCTTCAACACGCGCATCGTGACGCGCGGCAAGCTTGAGCTCGGCACCTTCACCGATCCGGAAACAAAGTTTGTCAGCCGGGTCCGCCTGGTTGATGCCGTCTACGACAAGGCCTGAGCCATGGCCGGTCTGCCTCTCGATGTGCTGGACCTGACGGTCACCGGTGCAGGTGGCCGCGTCCTTCTGCAGCCTGCCAGCTTCAAGGTGAAGGCAGGGGAGGCGATCGGCATTCGCGGCCCGTCCGGGGCCGGTAAATCCACTCTGCTTTATGCGCTCGCGGGCCTTCAGCCCAAGGTGGGCGGAACGATCGACTGGGGCGGGCAGGATCTTGCCCGGTTCAGCGATGCAGAGCGGGCCCGCTTCCGGCGTCAGCATGTCGGCATGGTGTTCCAGGACTTTCTGCTGTTCGAGGAGCTGACTGCCCTCGGCAACGCCGCACTGACAGCCGCTTTTGCGCCCCGGCAGGAAATTGCCCCGATCAGATCCCGCGCCACAGCCCTTTTGGAACGCCTTGGTGTCTCCCGCTCGCGGCGCAATGTCGATAGTTTTTCCGGAGGCGAACGCCAGCGTGTGGCCATTGCCCGCGCGCTCGCCAATGATCCGGACATCATTCTGGCCGATGAGCCGACCGCCAGCCTCGACCGGGCCGCAGCCGACCGGCTGATCGGCGATCTGACCGATCTGGCCCGCAAGGAAGGCAAGACGCTGATTGCGGTCAGCCATGACCGGCATCTTCTGGACCGCATGGACCGGTGTCTTGAAGTCGCCGATGGAAAGCTGCTGGAGCCGTCCCATGCCTGAGTTGCTTCTTGATTATTGGCAGGATCTGGCTCCAGCCACCCAGGATGCCGTCATCCTGGTGCTTCTGCTGCTCCCGGCGATCCTGACCGGGCTGTTCGTGACGGCAGGCTACCGGCCGCTGGCTCTGGTGCGTTCGTTGCTGTGGCGCTACCGCTGGACCAATCTCATGTTCGTGGCGCTGATTGCGGTGTCCGTTGGCCTTGGCGTTGGCTTGACCGCCCAGGAGCGGGGGCTCCGGCAGGGTACGGCGCGGGCAGCTGAGAAGTTTGACCTGATCGTCTCGGCTCCGGGTAGCGAGATCACCATGATGTTTGCCGCCGTCTATCTGCAGCCGAGCGACGTGCCGCTCTTGGATGGCGCGGCCTATGACAAGATCGCGACTGCCGAAAATGTGGAGCTCGCCGCCCCGATTGCCTTTGGGGACAGCTTCGAAGGCTCCCCGGTAGTCGGCACGACGCCGCAATTTGTCGAGCATCTGACAGGCGCGCTGACCGAAGGGCAGATGTTTGCCCGTCCGGGCGAGGCGATTGCCGGTGCGGCGGTGGATCTGGCCATCGGAGCGGAATTCACGCCTGCCCATGGCAGCGGCGAGGGGGCCGATCACGAGGCGCACGCGGGGGCTACGACCCGGATCGTCGGCAAGATGGCCGCCACCGGCAGCCCGTGGGACAAGGCCATTCTGGTTCCCGTGGAAGCCGTGTGGGAAGTGCACGGCCTTGCCAATGGCCATGCGCCGGAGCGGGCAGACCAGATCGGGCCGCCTTTCGATCCGGACTATTTCCCCGGTACGCCAGCGGTCCTGGTCCGGGCGGAGGCGCTTTGGGCCAATTATGCCCTGAAGTCCGAGTTCACCACGGACAAGACCATGGCCTTCTTCCCCGGCGCCGTCCTCTCCCGGCTCCACAGCCTGATGGGCGACATCCGTCAGGTCATGTCCCTGATGGCCGTGGTGACCCAGGTTCTGGTGACGGCCGGTGTCCTCACCGGTCTGGTGGTGCTGGTGCGGCTGTTCTCCCGCCGTCTTGCCCTGTTGCGGGCCCTGGGCGCACCGCGCCGCTTTGTCTTTGCAGTGGTCTGGTCCTATGCCTCGGTGCTGATTGCGGCCGGAGCCTTGCTCGGACTTGCGGCCGGATTTGCCGCAAGCGGCATCATCTCGGCGGAAATCAGCCGCCGGACCGACATTCTGGTCGAGGCGAGCCTCTCCTGGCCGGAGTTTCATCTCATTGCCGGCTTCGTCAGCCTGACCGTTTTCCTGGCGCTGCTGCCCGCACTTCTCTCTCTCAACCGGCCGGTGATTCCCGACCTCAGAAGCTGAAGGTTTCTTTCCATGCTTGCCAATTTTGCCGTGTCTTGCTCCCTGCTGGCTGCCCTTTCCGTCCCCGCTTTCAGCGAAGATGCTGCCGGTCATCACCATGGGGAGGCCGAGCATGTCAGCGAACTGGGCGGTGTGCGCATCGTTCACGCCTGGACCCGGGCAACGGAAGACGAGGAAGCGCTGGTGTTCTTTGAGCTGGAAAACGGCTCGGACAAGACCGTGACACTGATCGGCGGGGAAAGCGAAGCCGCGAGTGCGGTTGCTCTCGTCGGCATCGACTTCAAGGGCGGGGAGGCCAAACTGGTGCCGCTGCCGCAGGTCCCGGTCAAGCCCGGCTCCGAGCTGCATCTGGATCCGGAGAGCCTTGCCCTCCAGCTGACCGGACTGACCGCACCTCTGAAACAAGGGGACGTTGTCGAGGTCGAAGTGCAGCTCGACCTCGGTCATCTGGATGTTGACGTCGAAGTGGAAGCCGCCGACGCCAAGGGCCACTCCCACGCTGGACATTCCCACTAACATCCTGTCTGCGGTCGCTGACATCTCCCCCGCGAGGGTGGAGGCGGGCGTATGCCGCGCCGCTTTTGTGTCTCATCAAGCTCGGAACTTCTAGGGCCGTCACCCCGGCCAAGCGGAGCGCGAGCCGGGGCCTACTCGCTTGTTCGGGAACGCGGGCAGTAGAAGGAAGCTGACGGAGTTTTGCCGAAACGGCTCTCAATGTACTTTGGGCTGCAAGCCGTTCCCGTTTCAAGAAAAGCTCTGCGAGTGAGTGGGTCCCGGATCTCCGCTTCGCTGCGTCCGGGATGACGGTGGAGGGGGGAACTATTCCCCGTTCAGAAAGCGGATGACTTCTGACTGGTATGCCTCGTCGCCCCAGGGGGCGGAGCCGTCGATCCTGCGGGTGACCTTGCCGTCCGCGTTCAGGAACACCGTTGAAGGGTAGCCCTTGATTCTGAAGATGCGGCCGGCTTCTGCCGGTGCCGCCTGCAGGCTCGTCAGGTCCGGCAAGTCCAGATCCTCGCTCAGGAAAGACTGGACGGCAGCGAGAGGCTTGGTGTCGACCGAGACAATCAGCAGCCGCCTTTGGAGGTCTTCCGGCAGCGCAGACCTGAAGACCGCGAGCTCCGGCAGTTCCGCCCGGCACGGTGCGCACCAGCTTGCCCACAGGTGGATGAGCACCGGTTTGTCCCCGGCCAGGTCCTGCAAGGCCAGAACCTTGCCCGCCGCGCCCGTCAGCTGCAGGCCCAGCTCTTCAGCCTCCACCCCGGTGGAAACTGTGAGCCCGAGCGCTGCCAGGGCGCCCATCATTTGCCGTCTCGAAAAGAACATCGGAGAGTTGGGCGAGACGGGCATCTTTCGGCTTTCTGCAATGCGGGGCGCGACGGCCCTGTCCTGACATGGCAAAATGACCAAGCGGTGACACCTTGCCGGAGGATCAGGGACCTGAATGGCTGTCGATGAAGAACTGGATCAGATTTTCCGCGAGGCCCTGGGCGGTCTGCCGGGTGTCAGCGAGAAGCGCATGATGGGCGCGACTTGTTTTCTGGTCAATGGTCACATGGTGGGTGGAGCCATGCGGGAGAAGAACGGGCTGCGCCGGTTTCTCTTCCGGGTGGGCAAGGCAAACCGGGCCGAGGCGGAGGCCATCGGCAATGGCCAGATCATGGAAATGGGCGGCCGGAAAATGTCGGGTCTCTATTTCGTCGATGCGGATGATTGCCCGCCGGAAATCTTCACCGCCTGGAAGTCCCTGGCGCTTTTCAACGCCTTCTCGTTGCCGCCGAAGGAATAGAGGGGCCAGAGCACCCGTTAGATCTGCGAGGGGCGGTAGCCGAGGGCGGCCGAGGCTTCGCCGGCTGCCGAGGTCAGCAGGCTGACATACTCGCCCTTGCGGGCTTCATCGAAGCGGAAGAGCGGGAAGGCAACGGAAATGGCGGCAATCGTGTTGCCCAGATGGTTGAAGACAGGGGCTGCCATGCAGCGCACACCGGCTTCGCTCTCTTCAACTTCCTCCGAATAGCCGCGTTGCCGCGTCAGCTGAAGCTGTCCGAGCAGCTCGTCTGCGGTGGTGATGGTGCGCGGCGCCAGCTTGACCATCGACATCTGCTTCACCCGGTCGCGAATCTCATCCTCGCTGCGGAAGGCAAGCAGGGCCTTGCCGAGGGATGTGCTGTGCAGGGGATTGCGCAGGCCCAGGGTCGACTTCATCGACAGGTTGTAGAAGGAATCGTACTTGTGGATGTAGACGACCTTTCCGTCGCGCTCATCCAGAATGCCCAGATTAATGGATTCGCCCGTGGCGCGGGACAGTTTGGCCATCGCCTTGTCCGCCACCCGCAAGAGATCCGTCTGTTCGCTAAGCGATCGAGCGCCCAGGCTGAACAGCTTCAGGGTCAGCCCATATTTCTCCGTTTCCGGATCCTGTTCCACATAGCCCAGCTCAACCATCGTTTGCAGCAAACGGTGGGCGGTGGTCTTTGACGTCATCGCCTTTTGCGCCAGATCGGCAAGGCTCGCGCGCTTTTCGTCCACGAGGGTTTCCAGCACGGCGAAGACCTTGAGAACGGCTGCGACGTTTTCGGTTTTGGGCTGTGGATCTGCCATATTCTTGTTCTTTATTTTTCGGAACCTCATTCTGAATTTTGAATTTCAGCCTGTCAAGCGGTCCGGTAAAATCCGAAAACATTCATGTTTTCATATTGTGCGCTGCGGAATTGCCTCGCCAAAAACAGCGTTGATATTTGCCGTCGAGTATGGTTGCTTATTTTCCGAAACGATGTTCCGAAAATTTTTTCGTAAGACTTGGGAGGGTCCGGCATCATGCATCCGCTGCTTAGGCAGAAAGACCATTTTATCTCGCGTAGCGGCGTGTGTGAGCTGATTGACCGCCTGACCGACAACCTCATCAACATCGAGGATAAGACGGGCGAGTTCCTGCTCAGGCTGGAAGATGGCCGTGTCATCGACACCAAGGGTTGGGCCGGATGGGAGTGGACCCACGGCATCGGTCTCTACGGGTTGTTCAAATACTGGCAGCAGACCGGCAATCAGAAGGCCATGTCCATCATCACGGACTGGTTCGAGGCCCGGCTGGCCGAGGGAACACCGACCAAGAACATCAACACGGTCGCGCCTTTCCTGACCCTTGCTCATCTTCACGAGCTGTCCCCGGATCCGCGTTTCGTGCCCTATCTGGAGACCTGGGCCGAGTGGGTCATGCATGAAATGCCGCGTACCCGCGAAGGCGGCCTGCAGCATATCGTCTACAACAGCGTGAACGACCAGCAGATGTGGGACGACACGCTGATGATGAGCGTGCTGCCGCTGGCCAAGATCGGTCTTGTGCTGAACCGTCCGGAGTATGTGGAAGAGGCCAAGTACCAGTTCCTTGTTCATGCCCAGTATCTGTGCGACACCCACACCGGTCTCTGGTTCCATGGCTGGACGTTCGACGGCAATCACAACTTCGCCAAGGCACTCTGGGCCCGTGGCAACAGCTGGATCACCATTGCCATCCCCGAGTTCATCGAGCTTCTCGACCTGAAGGAAGGGGATGCCCTGCGCCGGCATCTGGTGTCGCTGCTCACCCGTCAGGCGGCGACTTTGAAAGAACATCAGGATCAGAAAACGGGCCTCTGGCACACGTTGATCGATGATCCGGATAGCTATGTGGAAGCGTCTGCGACCGCTGGCTTTGCCTATGGCCTGATGAAGGGCGTGCGCAAGCGCTATCTCGGCCGCGAGTATCTGGAAACCGCAGAGCGGGCGATGAAGGGCGTGGTCGATCACATCAGTGCGGACGGTGAGCTTCAGCAGGTGTCCTTCGGAACCGCGATGGGCAGCGACCTGGATTTCTACCGCGAGATCAAGCTGACCTCGATGCCTTACGGGCAGGCCATGGCCATGCTGTGTCTGACGGAGCTTTTGCGCAGCCATATCTGAGGCGGCTGTGCGGGAATGACGGGGTGACCCGTGAAATCTGTCCGGGCCGGGGAGGGCACCGGAAAAAGTGGAGGAAGATATAATGACCAAACTGACGAGACGTACCCTTCTGGGCACCATGGGTGTGGCAGCCGCCGCAACTGCGCTGCCGCGCCTTCCGGCCATGGCCGCAGACCGGACCATCCGGCACTTCTGGTGGGGCAACCCGAACCGTGACAAGCGGACCTTCGACGTGATCGCCGCCTTCCAGAAGAAGCATCCGGACATTGAAGTTTCCGGCGAAACCATCGGCTGGGGCGACTACTGGACCAAGATGGCGACCCAGACCGCGGGCCGGAACATGGCCGATCTGGTGCAGATGGACTACCGCTATCTGTTTGAATACACCCGCCGCGGCGCGCTCAAGCCGCTGGACGAATATATCGGCAAGACCCTGATGATCGAGGACTTCGATCAGGGCCCGATTTCCGGCGGCAAGGTTGATGGCCAGCTTTATGCCCTCAACATCGGCTCGAACAGCCAGGTCGTGACCTACAACACCCGCCTGATCAAGGAAGCCGGCGTCGAGTTCGATCCGATCAACTGGACCCACGAGGACTTCGCCCGAGTCTGCGAGGCGGTCACCAAGGCAAGCGGCGGCAAGATCAAGGGCTGCGACGACCTCTCCGTTTATATTGAAGACGCTGAAGCCTGGATCCGCCAGCGCGGCAACGAGTTCTATGACGCGGACGGCAATGTCTCGGCGACCGTGGACGACATGTCCACCTATTGGCAGCATTGGGCAGACCTGCGCGCCAAGGAGATCATCGTCGGCAAGGAACGCACCCTGACCCTGGACGAAGCGCTGGCTGAACGCGGCATCATCAAGGGCGATGCGGCCATGTCCGCCATCTGGTCCAACCAGGTCGTGGGCACCCAGGCCCTGATGCAGGATGAAGTGGGCGCCGCCATGCTGCCGCACCTCAAGGATGGCAAGCCGGGTCAGTTCATCAAGCCGTCCATGTTCATGTCCCTGTCGCGCGATGCCAAGGATGTGGATGCGGCGATCGCCTACATGAACGATTGGGTCAATGATCCGGAAATCACCGCGATCCTCGGCCTTGAGCGCGGCATTCCGTGTTCCGCCAAGGTCCGTGAGGCCCTTGCTCCGAACCTCAGCCCTGTCGAGCAGCTGACGATGACCTACTTCAACGCGATCCAGGACAAGGTGGCGCCGCTGCCGCTTCCCGCTCCCAAGGGGGCCGGCGAAGTGCGCGACAGCTTCCGCCGGACCGCATCGGAAGTCATCCTTGGCAACATGAGCGCAGCCGATGCCGCCACCATGTTCATCGAGGATGCCCAGTCCATCGTGGAACGCGCCCGCTAGAGGCCTGCCTGACCAATCCTCCTCCCGTCCTGCGGGGGGAGGGCCGTGCGCCCCATCGCACATTAGAAGAACAAGGCACTGCCCATGAAACGCATTCTCGCGCGCAACGCGCCCGGCTACCTTTTCCTGTCGCCCTGGCTGCTCGGCTTTTTCCTGCTGGCACTCGGGCCGATTCTCGCGTCCCTGTACCTGTCCTTCACCCGCTATGACATGGTCAGCGATCCGCGTTGGATCGGGTGGGGCAATTACGAATACATGTTCACCCGGGACCGGCGTTTCTGGAAGGCCCTCGAAGTCACCTTCACCTATGTGGCCTTCGCGGTGCCCCTGCGCCTAGCCTTCGCCCTGGCTGTTGCCATGCTTTTGGACAAGGGCCTGAAGACCATCGGTCTTTACCGCGCGATCTTCTATCTTCCGTCCCTTCTGGGCGCGTCCATCGCCATTGCCATCCTTTGGCGCGAGCTCTTCTCTGCGACCGGTGTCGTCAACCAGATGCTGGCCCTCGTGGGCATCGAGGGAACGGACTGGATCACCAATCCGAAGACCTCGATCTACACGCTGGTGATGCTGGCGGTCTGGCAGTTCGGCTCGCCGATGCTTATTTTCCTTGCGGGCCTTCGCGGCATTCCGAAGGACCTCTACGAGGCGGCCGAAATCGACGGCACGCCGCGCTGGCGGCGGTTCACCCGCATCACGCTGCCGCTGCTGGCGCCGGTGATCTTCTTCAACCTCGTCCTGCAGACCATCGATGCCTTCAAGACCTTCTCCAGCGCCTTCATCATTTCCAATGGCACGGGCGCACCGGCGGACAGCCTGCTGTTCTTCACGGTCTATCTCTTCAACGAGGCTTTCAAGTTCTTCCGCATGGGTTACGCCTCGGCGCTGGCCTGGGTGCTGCTGATCATCATTGGCGTCTTCACCGCGCTGGCCTTCCTGTCTTCCAAATACTGGGTGCATTATGACAACGACCGCGACTGATCTCGAAAAGGCCATGGCCTTTGACGAGGCCGCCCGGGTTGCCCATGAGCTTCGGGTAAAACAGGACCAGCGGAACCGCAGGGCGCGCTATCTCAAGCACCTGTTCCTGATCCTCGTGTCCGTGGTGATGCTCTATCCGCTGTTCTGGCTGGTGGCCTCGTCCCTGAAGCCGGAAACCCAGATCTTCGGCAGCCTGTCCCTGTGGCCGGAAGAGTTCCACTTCGACAACTACACCAGGGGCTGGAACGCGCTGCCCATCTCCTTCACCGTGTTCTACATGAACTCGGCCATCGTCACCTTGCTGTCGGTGGTGGGCAACCTGATCTCCTGCTCCTTTGCAGCCTATGCCTTTGCACGGCTGCAGTTCACCGGCCGGACGATCTGGTTCGCGCTGATGATGATGACGCTGATGATCCCCTATCACGTGGTGCTCATCCCGCAGTATGTTCAGTTCCTGAAGCTTGGCTGGGTCGATACCTATCTGCCGCTCGTCGTGCCCAAGTTTCTGGCCTCCGATGCCTTCTTCATCTTCCTGATGGTGCAGTTCTTCCGCCAGCTGCCGCGGGAGTTGGACGAGGCGGCGATGATCGACGGCTGCTCGCCCTTCAAGATCTACTGGGCCATCATCCTGCCCCTGTCGCTTCCGGCCATGGGCACGGCAGCCATCTTCTCCCTGATCTGGGTGTGGGAGGACTTCCTAGCCCCGCTGATCTACCTGAATGACATCAAGAGCTACACCGTGCCGCTGGCACTCCGCCTGTTCCTCGACCAGGAAGGCGAGTCCGCCTACGGCCAGATGTTCGCCATGTCCGTGCTGTCGCTCGTGCCGGTGGTGATCTTCTTCGTGGCTTTCCAGAAACTCATCGTGCGCGGCATTGCCACCTCGGGAATGAAATAAGGACTTGGAACGAATGGCTGGTTTGGAGCTCCGCAACGTCGGCAAGAGCTACGGCTCACTTTCCATCATCAAGGGACTGGACCTGGATGTGGTGGACGGCGAATTCCTCGTCCTGGTCGGTCCTTCCGGCTGCGGGAAGTCGACCCTTCTGCGCATGATCGCGGGTCTGGAAGACATCAGCGACGGCACGATTTCCATCGGCGGCAAGATCGTCAATGACCTGCCTGCTTCCAAGCGCGAGCTGTCGATGGTCTTCCAGAGCTATGCGCTCTATCCGCATATGACGGTCGCCAAGAACCTGGCCTTCGGCCTGCAGAACTTTAATGTGCCGAAGGCGGAAGTCCAGCGCCGGGTGGAGGAGGCTGCGCGCATCCTGCAGATCGGCCAGCTGATGGACCGCAAGCCGCGTCAGCTCTCGGGCGGGCAGAAGCAGCGCGTCGCCATCGGCCGGGCCATCGTGCGCGAACCGCAGCTGTTCCTCTTCGATGAGCCGCTGTCGAACCTGGACGCCGAGCTGCGGGTGCAGATGCGGGCCGAGCTAGCCTCGCTCTATAACCGGCTTGGCACCACGATGATCTACGTGACCCACGACCAGGTGGAGGCCATGACCATGGCCAGCCGGATCGTGGTTCTGCGCGGCGGCAAGATCGAGCAGGTCGGCACGCCGCAGGAACTCTACACACGGCCGCAGAACCTCTTCGTTGCCGGTTTCATCGGCTCGCCAAAGATCAACATGCTGGCAGCAAAAGTGTCGCGCAGTGGGGGAGCCGCTACCATTGCCATCGACGGCATGCCCGCGTTCCAGTTGCCGGGGCTTGCCACCGGCGACGACGCGCTGACCCTGTGCGTGCGTCCGGGCAGCATGCATCTGGGCGGCGGGGATGTTCAGACCCGGGGCAAGATCATCCTGGTAGAATATCTGGGCAACGAGACCCTGCTGCATGTCGCCCTGTCTTCCGGTCAAACCCTTCTGGTCAGCGACAGCGGCCGGTCCCAATATCGCAGCGGCGAGGAGGTCACCCTCGGTTTCGACCTTGCCGACCTCCATGTGTTCGATAGCGCAGGTCAGCGCGTCGAGAGCTAACAAAACGAGAGCCAGTCAAGTGAAGATCGCCATCGTTGGATGCGGGTCGCGGCACAAGATGTTCCGCGATTCCGTGGTTGAGGACTATCCGGAAAAGCATGAAATCGTCGCCCTGTGCGACAGCAACGCCCATCGGCTGAACGAGGCGGCAAAGGCCGTTTCCCAGCCGGGCACCAACGGGGTTGCGACCTATCTGGCGGCAGACTTCGACCGCCTCATTGCCGAGCAGAAGCCGGATACGGTCGTGGTCGCCACGCCCGACTTCCTGCATTCCGACTATATCATCCGCGCCTTCGAGGCTGGCTGTGATGTCATCTGCGAAAAGCCCCTGACCATCGACCTGTCACGCCTGAAGCAGATCGTAGACACGCAGCGCCGGACGGGGCGCAAGATCAAGGTCACCTTCAACTACCGCTATTCGCCCGCCCGCACCCAGATCAAGGAGCTGATCGCCTCGGGCACCATCGGCGAGGTGACGGCTGTCGATTTCCGCTGGCATCTGGACCGGGTGCATGGCGCAGATTATTTCCGCCGCTGGCATCGCCAGAAGGAAAACTCGGGCGGTCTTCTCGTTCACAAGTCCACGCACCATTTCGATCTGCTGAACTGGTGGCTTGGCACTGCGCCGGTCGAGGTCCTCGCCTCCGGCCGTCGGGCTTTTTACCGGCCGGAAATGGCCGTGGAACTCGGGCTTGAGGGCAGGGGCGCCCGCTGCACGGGCTGTCCGGTCGCGGCCAAGTGCGACTTCGATCTCAAGATGGGCGAGGATGCGGCGCTCAAGAGCCTCTATCTCGATGCGGAAGCCGATGATGGCTACTTCCGCGATCTCTGCGTCTTTGATGAGGAGATCGGCATCGAGGACACGATGCAGGCCCATATCCGCTATGCGTCCGGTGTCACTGCCAACTACACCCTGACCGCCTATTCCCCATGGGAAGGGCTGGAGATCAAGTTCCAGGGCACCAAGGGCGAGATCACCCACAGGCATGTGGAAGTGCACGGCGTGTTCGGCGGCGAACGGGACCATGCGGATGAAGATGCCATCACGACCGAGCTGAATCTTGCGGGCCAGAAGCCGGTGATGCTGGAGGTGCCCAAGGCAAAGGGCCATCACGGCGGTGCCGATCCGGTCATGCTCGGCTATATCTTCGATCCGGAAGGCATGGAGCCGGACCGTTTCGGCCGCGCTTCCGATCATGTGGCCGGTGCCTGGTCGATCCTGACCGGCATTGCCGCAAATGCTTCCATCGAAACCGGTTCTCTGGTCAATATACCCAGCATGCTGCGGTCCCGTGGCATTCATATAGGGGCCTAGTGCCCCTCCTTCCTCTCTTCGGTCTTTCAGACAGGCAGCGTCATGGCAGTTCCTCTGCGAATGGGTGTGATCGGCATCGATCACGGACATATCTACGGCATGGTTGAAGGCATGCAGGCGGCAGGCTTCACCCTGGTCGCCTGGAGCACGGGCAGCCAGACCCCGGAGAGCAGCCGCAAGACGGCTGCGGAGAAATGGTCCGGCATTCCCGAGCTGGAGCCGGAGGCAATCCTGGAGGATCAGAGCCTGTCCCTGATCCTTAGTGCTTCGATCAACAGCGAAAGGGCGGCGGTTGCCATTGCTGCAATGGAGCATGGCAAGGATGTGCTGGTCGACAAGCCGGGCTGCACCACGCTGGATCAGCTCGAGACCTTGCAGCTTGCCGCGCTGCGCACTGGCCAGCGCTGGATCGTGTCTTTCTCCGAGCGTGTCGGCGTGGAAAGCACGGCACTGGTGGACCGTCTGATCGGGGAAGGGCGGATCGGCAAAGTCGTCCAGACGGTCGGCTTCGGCCCGCACAGACTGAATGCCGATGTCCGGCCTGACTGGTTCTGGAGCCGGGAGCAGACCGGCGGCATCCTGACGGACATCTGCGCTCACCAGTTCGATCAGTTCCTGCATTTCACCGGCTCCACCGAGGCCAGGGTGGTTTCAGCTCATGTCGGCAACACGGCGAATACGGACCGCCCGGATTTCCAGGATTTCGGCGAAGCCTTGCTGGAGGGCAATTGCGGCCGCGGATATGCCCGCGTGGACTGGCTGACCCCTCATGGTCTGCCGGTCTGGGGGGATGGCCGGATCACGATCCTGGGCACCGAAGGCACCATCGAGATGCGCAAGTATATCGATCTCGCGGGGCGGCCGGGCGGCAACCACGTGTTCCTGGCGGACAAGGCCGGAGTGGAGCATTTCGATGCCACCGGGGCAGGCAAACCCTTCTATACGGCCCTGGCATGGGATGTGGCAGAGCGCACGGAAACGGCCATGACCCAGGCCCATGCCTTCCTGGCGACCCGGCTGGCGCTGGAAGCGCAGGAGATGGCCGAGCGGGAGCAGGCCAGATGAGCAGAAAGATCAGGGTTGCCGTCATCGGGGCCGGTATCGGCAAGGCCCACGTCACCTCCTATGCGGAGGTTCCGGATCTCTTCGAGGTTCGCGCCGTCTGCGATCTCAACCCGGAGCGGGCGCAGGAGGGGGCCGCGCTTGCCCCCGGCGCGAAGGCCGTCACAAGCTTCGAAGAGGTCTGTGCGGATCCTCAGATCGACCTCGTCGACATTTGCCTGCCGCCACAGCTCCATGCCCGCATGACGCTGGCCGCGCTGGAGGCGGGCAAGCATGTGGTGTGCGAAAAGCCGCTCGCGGGCTCCATTGCCGATGTTCAGAAGATGAAGGCGGTTGCCGCCCGGACGGGCAAGCGGGTCTTTCCCGTATTCCAGTACCGCTATGGCGGCGGATATCGCGCAGTTCACGAGTTGAAGGCGCGGGGCCTTCTGGGCAGGCCCTACACGCTGTCGCTTGAAACCCACTGGCAGCGCGGGGCGGACTACTATCTTGAGCGCTGGCGGGGAACCTGGGCAGGAGAAATGGGCGGTGCCATCGTCTCCCACGCCTGTCATGCCCACAATCTGGTGACCCATCTTGCGGGCAATATCTGCGACGTGACCGCTTTTCTCGACACGCGGGTGAACCCGATCGAGACGGAAGACTGCGCAGCTATAATCATGCGCACGGCCGAAGGGGCTCTTGTGACCTCATCCGTGACTCTGGGATCTGCGGGAAGCTCTTCCCGTTTCCGGGCCTGTTTTGAACATGTCACCGCGACCTCCGGTGTTCATCCTTACCGGATCGGGGAGGGGCCCTGGACCTTCGAGGCAACCGATCCGGCCCGTCAGGCCGAAATCGATGTGGTAATCGCCTCTGTCGAGGAGCCGCCAGCAAGGTTCCTGGGGCTGTTCACGGACATTCATGCGGCGCTCAATGGCAAGGAGCCGCTCTATCTGCCAGCCATGGAAGAGGGCGAGCATTCCATCGAGTTGATCACGGCGATCTATGCGTCAGCCCGGGAGGGCAAGGTCATGCATCTGCCGCTTGCCTCTGACCATCCCCTGCACGATGGCTGGCTGCCCTGAGCCGATTTAATCCCGGGGCAGCAAGCCGTTGAGAAACAGGTCAAGCGCTGCTTCCATGTGCTCGTCCGTGTCGATTGCCCCGGCGAAAGGGAAGAGCAGGCGCCAGACGTTCAGCGCCACGGCCGGTCCCGAGATCAGGTCGGTCAGGGACAGGGCAGGGGCCTTTCTGATCAGGCCCTTGTCCGCCAGCTCGTTCAGGCAGTCCTGAAGCTTGAGCTGCATGGGATTGACGAATTGCGTGAAGTGCTCGTGGGACAGATGCGGGAAGCGCTCGCTCTCCAGCAGCAGCAGGCGCATCAGCTCCAGGCACTGACGGTCCGCAGCCACATTCGCATAGATGAACTTCATGAAGGCCCGCAGAACCGCTTCTGCATCGGTGGCTTCCATCGCCATCAAAGCTTCTACTTCGGCAATGACCGGGGTCATCAGCTCGCGGACCATGGTCTCGAACAGCACTTCCTTGTTGCTGTAATAGACGTAGATCGTTCCCTTGGTGACATTGGCACGGGCAGCGATATCGTCGAGCCTGGTCGCAGCAAATCCGTTCTTGGAAAACTCTTCAAACGCCGCTTCCAGTATCTCTCCGGGACGTTCGGCCTTGCGCCGCCGTGCGGTCATTCATTTCTCCGTTGGTTGTAGTATCGTGACCGGCAATTGCCGGTGTGGATTTTTCCTGCCTGCTTTCAGAATTAGCGCGGCGAGGTCTTGTCATCAAGTCTCTTATTGACTAACTAGTCAGTCATTAATGACCGTGTCCTCAAAATTCAGGGGATGCAGCCCTCATTGCCGGGGGCGCCGGACGGGGGTTGCATAGGCAATGAATGTGAAGATTGTCCCGGCATTTATCAAAATGGCGGTTTTCGGCATTGGATTATTTGGTCCTCTCGCCGCTTTTGCCGAGCCTTTGGCTATTGTTAAGGCCCAGAAGGCTGTCCACGTGGACTACACGCCGGAACTTGTTCTGGTCGGTGAAGTCGACGCCCGCTATCACAATGACATCGCCTTCCGGGTGACTGGACGGGTGAGCGAGCGTCTTGTCGGCGTTGGGGATCATGTCACCAAAGGCCAGATCCTGGCACGGCTGGATCCCCAGCAGCAGAAAGCGGATCTTGATGCCGCCCGCGCTTCCGTGGCCTCGTCCTCGGCCATCCTGACCAACGCCTCCCTCTCGCTGGACCGTCAGAAGGCACTGCTCTCCAAGGGGTTCACCACCCGCAGCGACTATGACTCCGCCGAACAGGATTTCCGGGTTGCCCAGGGCAACCTCGACGGGGCGAAGGCCCGGCTTGCGGATGCGGAAAAGACATTGGACGAGACGATCCTCAGGGCGGACGAGGACGGCGTGATCACAGAACGCTCCGCAGAAGTCGGTCAGGTCGTGCAGCCGGGTGAAAAGGTCTTCGCGATCGCCCGCGACGGGGAACGGGATGCTGTGTTCCAGGTCTTTGAGGGCCTCTTGTCCGATGACCTGGAAGGCTCGGACTTCTCGATCTGGCTGCAGTCCGACCCGGATGTGAAGACGGTTGGTCACCTTCGCGAGATTTCTCCGACCATCGACCCGGTGACCGGGTCCGTGAAGGTCAAACTCTCCATCCAGAACCCGCCTGCCGAGATGACCTTGGGTGCGCCCGTCGCCGGTGCGGCAAGGTTCCGTTCCGAGCGGACGGTTATCCTGCCGTGGAGTTCGCTGAGTTCCACGGACAATGAACCTGCCGTCTGGGTGGTCGACACTCAGAGCCAGGCCGTCAGCCTGCGCAAGGTTACGGTCGCCCGCTATGAGAACAACCGGATCTTGATCGAGGATGGTCTTGAAGATGGCGAGATCATCGTCACGGCCGGCGGGCAATATCTCTACCCAGGTCTCAAGGTCGAGACGGTGCTGCAGGAGGCGGAATGATGTCCGTTGGTTTTCGCTTCGCGGCGCTGGCTTCGCTCGCGCTCCTGACCGCTTGTGGCGAGGAAGAGCAGCAGGTTGCCGAACCTATCCGCCCGGTTCTCTCCGTCATGGCCGAAAAGCAGTGGCCCGAAGAAGCCCAGTTCACCGGCACCGTTGAGCCGCGCTACACCACCGATCTCGGGTTCCAGGTTCTCGGCCGGATGATCAGCCGGTCGGTCAATGTCGGCGACGAGGTCAAGCAGGGCCAGCAGATTGCCCTGCTGGATCCGGCGAGCCTCGAGTTTGCCGTCCGGGTGGCCGAAGCCAGCCTGTCCGCGGCAAAAGCCCAGCTTTCCAATGCGGAAGGGGCAGAAAAGCGCCTTCAGGCTCTGGCCAAAACGGGCGTTTCCTCCAAGGCGTCACTGGATACGGCGGAGCAAAGCCGCAAGACCGCCGAGGCCAACGTCGCCAGCTCCGAGGCAGATCTCGAGAAGGCCAAGGAGCAGCTCGGCTTCACGCGGCTGACAGCAACCTATGACGGGGTCGTCACCGCAACCGATGCCAGCGTTGGCCAGGTGGTCAGCGCCGGTCAGACGATCGTCAGCATTGCGCGTCTGGACGCCCGCGATGCGGTGGTCGATGTGCCGGAGGCGCTCATTTCCCAGCTTCAGGGCAAGGTGTTCGAAGCTTTCCTGCAGACCGTCAAGGGCCCTGCCGTGAAGGCGGAAATTCGCGAGATTGCACCTCAGGCAACCAGCGCGACCCGGACCCGCCGTGTCCGCATGACCCTGGAAAATCCGCCACCCAACTTCCGTCTTGGTTCCCTGGTGACCGTTCGCTCCAGCGATGCCCGCGATGAGGTTATTTCTCTCCCCCTGACCTCGCTCTTTGAGGAAGAGGGCAAGACCTATGTCTGGCGGGTCGACGAGGCCTCCATGACCGTGGAGAAGGCTGCCGTCACCGTTGGGCGCAAGACAGATGTGGCTTTCGTGGTCCAGGACGGGGTTGTTCCGGGACAGAGAATTGTGACCGCCGGCGTTCATAGCCTGAAGCCAGGGCAAAAGGTTCATCTCGGCGGGGAGCCGGCACTATGAAGAAATTCAATCTTTCCGACTGGGCGATCAATCACCGGTCACTCATGTGGTACTTCATGATCGTCTCGGTGGTCGCAGGGCTTTTGTCCTATGTGAACCTGGGCCGTGAGGAAGACCCGAACTTCGTCATCAAGACCATGCTCGTGACGGCCCAGTGGCCGGGTGCCTCGACCGAGGAAACCCTCAGCCAGATCACTGATCGGATCGAGAAGAAGCTGCAGGAAATCCCGTCTCTCGACTACACGAAGAGCCTGACCCGCCCGGGGTCCGCCATCGTCATGGTCAACCTGCAGGACACGACCAAGGCCAAGGACGTGAAGCCGACCTGGCAGCTTGTCCGCAACATGATGGCCGACATTGCCTCCGAGTTTCCCTCCGGCACGCTCGGGCCCTTCTACAATGACGAGTTCGGCGATGTGTACGGCAATGTCTATGCCTTCACGGCCGATGGCATCAGCTTCCGCCAACTCCGCGATTACGTGGAAGGCGTCCGCACCCGCTTCTACACGGTGCCAAACACCGGCAAGATCGAGCTGCTCGGTGCTCAGGACGAAATCATCTATCTGGAATTCTCCACCCGCAAGCTGGCAGCCATGGGCATCACCAGCGACAGTGTCCTTGCCACCTTGCAGGAGCAGAACGCGGTCGTGCCATCGGGCGTGGTTCAGGCCGGTCCCGAGCGCATCAGCCTGCGCGTGGACGGACAGTTCCGGGATGAGAAGGACTTCGAGAACGTCAACCTTCGCATCGACGGGCGCTTCTTCCGCCTGAGCGACATTGCCACGGTGACCCGTGGCTATCAGGATCCGCCGTCTGACCTCTTCCGCTACAACGGTCAGCCGGCCATCGGCCTGGCCGTCGGCATGCGCGTTGGCGCGAACTTGCTGGATTTCGGCGAAGCGCTGGATGAGGAGCTGCAGAAGGCTATTGCCGATCTCCCGGTCGGGGTTGGTGTTCACCAGGTGGCAGACCAGCCAAAGGTGGTTGAGGAAGCCGTGGGCGGCTTCACCAAGGCCCTGTTCGAGGCCGTTGCCATTGTTCTGGCGATCAGCTTCATCAGCCTTGGTCTCCGGGCAGGCTTCGTGGTGTCCCTGTCGATCCCGCTGGTTCTGGCCATGACCTTCATGTTCATGGAGTATCTGGGAATCTCACTTCAGCGAATTTCGCTGGGTGCACTGATCATTGCTCTCGGCCTTCTGGTGGATGATGCGATGATCGCGGTGGAGATGATGGTGGCGCGGCTGGAGCGGGGCGACCCGCTCAGCAAGGCGGCGACATATGTCTACACCTCGACTGCATTCCCGATGCTCACCGGCACGCTTGTGACCATCGCAGGCTTCATTCCGGTTGGCCTCAACAACAGTGCGGCAGGGGAATTCACCTTCACCCTGTTCGTCGTGATTGCCGTGTCGCTGATCCTATCCTGGATCGTGGCCGTGCTCTTCGCGCCTTTGCTCGGGGTAACCTTCCTTCCAAAGGCCATGAAGGCCCATCACGAGAAGAAGGGCCGTTTCGGCAGTGCCTTCGAGGGATTGCTCCGGTTGGCCATGCGCTTCCGCTGGATCACGATCATCCTGACAATCGGTGCCTTCGGGCTTTCGATTGCGGGCATGGCCCTCGTGCAGCAGCAGTTCTTCCCGCCGTCAGACCGGCCGGAACTGATTGTCGATTTCACCCTGCAGCAGAACGCGTCCATCGCCGATACCCGCGATCAGGTGCTCCGGTTCGAGGAGTATCTGAAGCAGGAAGAGGATATCGATCACTGGTCGAGCTATATCGGCCAGAGCGCGGTGCGTTTCATCCTGTCCTATGATGTGAAGATGCCGCAGCCGAACTTCGGTCAGGTGGTCATCGTCACCAAGGGGCTGGAAGAGCGCGTGGCGGTTCAGGCGAAGCTGGAAAAGATCCTAAGGGAGAACTTCGTCGGGATCGATGCCTATGTGAAGACCCTTGAGCTCGGACCGCCGGTCGGCCGTCCTGTCCAGTACCGTGTCAGCGGTCCGGATGTGGCCAAGGTGCTCACCTATTCCCGTGAAGTGGCGAGCATTGTCGGCCAGGACGAGAATGTCACCAGCGTCGTCTATGACTGGAACGAGCCGGGCCGTGTTCTGAAGGTCGATGTTCTGC
This sequence comes from Roseibium suaedae, assembly GCF_900142725.1. Classification (GTDB taxonomy): domain Bacteria; phylum Pseudomonadota; class Alphaproteobacteria; order Rhizobiales; family Stappiaceae; genus Roseibium; species Roseibium suaedae. Next base: position 1,051,417 of record NZ_FRBW01000001.1, read on the forward strand.
AGGATAAGGCGCGCCAGCTCGGCATCAGCTCGATGGACATTGCCAACCAGCTGAACAGCATCGTTGGTGGCACCACCGTCACTAGCATCCCGGATTCGATCTATCTGGTGAATGTGGTGGCGCGCGCCGACCCGGAGGAGCGTCACTCGATCAAGACCATCCAGCAGCTCCAGATGCCGACCTCGGGCAATTCCTCTGTGCCGCTCGCGGCCATTGCGAATGTCCGTTACGAGATGGAGCAGCCGGTTGTCTGGCGGCGGGACCGTCAGCCGACGGTCACGGTCATGGCCGGGATCACCGGCAATGTGCAGCCGGCAACGGTCGTGATGCGTCTTGAAAAGGAAATCAAGGCACTCGAGGCCAAGCTGCCGCCGGACTACTTCATCGCCACCGGCGGTGCGGTTGAGGAAAGCGCCAAGTCCCAGGGCCCGATTGCGGAGGTCGCTCCTCTGATGGTCTTCGTCATGCTGACGATCCTGATGATGCAGCTGCAGAGCTTCCAGCGCCTGTTCCTGGTGATAGCGGTGGCTCCGCTCGGCCTGATCGGCGTGGTTGCGGCTCTGGTGCCCAGCGGTGCGCCGCTCGGCTTCGTGGCGCTGCTCGGTGTTCTTGCCCTGATCGGTATCCTGATCCGGAACTCGGTCATTCTGGTCGTGCAGATCGAGGATCTGCGCAAGGAAGGGGTCGAGCCCTGGGAGGCCGTGTTCGAGGCAACCGTGCACCGCATGCGGCCGATCATGCTGACCGCTGCCGCCGCCTCGCTCGCCATGATCCCGATCTCCCGGGAGATCTTCTGGGGGCCCATGGCCTATGCGATGATGGGTGGCATTCTCGCCGGGACCATGATCACGCTGCTGTTCCTGCCCGCGCTTTATATCGCCTGGTTCCGGATCCCCGGTCCCAAGAAGGGCAAGCCGGTCGATACCGAAGCTGCCAGCGCCTGATCCGGGCACAGACAGACGACAAAAAAAGAGCCGGGAAGCGTTGCTGCTTTCCGGCTCTTTGCATTTTCAGCGCTCAGCTGGCGGCAGCCTGGTGTTCCTGCCAGATAAGCTGCGGTGTTTCGCGCCAGGCAAATTTCTGGAGATGGGATTCGATGACATCCTTCAGCAGGGCGATGTTTCCGGGTTCTCCCGTCTCGCACTGGATCACCAGTTCGCTTTCTGTGGCCTGCATGGTGCAATCGCCATAGGGAAAGGTCACGCTGCCGGCTTCCTCGGTCCAGTTGGCGGGCACCTTGTGCGCGAAGTGCTTGCACAGTTGCTGCAGATATTTGCGGGCGGATTCCGTCTGCACGACTGTCTTGATACTATGCCGCATGGCCCTGGATCTCCTGTCACCTCAGATCCCCACCGCGGAACGGTTGGGAAAATACATGAATTTTAAATTCATGTATTTGAAGGTGCGCTGGATGTCTACCGGACAGAAGGGTCGCGATGGCGGGTGAGACCGCCGCAACGGGTCAATCCAGCAGCTTCTTCAGGGACAGGATGGCCGCTGCGGTTCTGTTCTCGACGCCCAGCTTGGCGAAGATCCGGTCGAGATGCTTGTTCACCGTGCGCGGGCTCATATCCAAGATGCTGGCGATTTCCTTGTTGGATTTGCCGCTGGCGATCCAGGTCAGAACCTCTGCCTCCCGCTCCGTCAGGCTGAACTCCTGGCGCAGGGCATCACTGCCTGCGACCCGGGATCCTTTCGCGACCCGCAGCAGATATTCATTTGAAGAGATCGCGCCGACATAGGTGAAGCGAAGGCCGGTCCCTTCGAGTTCCGTGAAATGATCCTCAATGTCTGCGGGTCTTGCAGCGCTGCTGGCGGCGATGGAGGCGCGCAGCCATTCGAGGGTTGCCTGGGGCAGCACAACGGCGGAGGCAAAATCCTGGTCTTCCGCATGCCGGTCCAGTCCCAGCAGGCTTCTGGCCTGCGGCGTGTTCCAGCAGACTTTGCCGGAGGAGGTAACGGAGAGAAGAAAGCGTCCGGAGACATCCAGCGCCAGATGGGCGCTGTTGGCATTGCGGGCATTGGCGATGTGGACACGCAGGCGAGCCAGCAGCTCTTCCGTATTGACTGGCTTGGTCACGTAATCGACGCCGCCAGCCTCAAGGCCCCGGACGATATTCTCCGTGTCGCTCAGCCCGGTCATGAAGATCACGGGCACGTTCTGCACGTCATCCATGCGTTTCAGCCGCTTGACCGTCTCAAACCCGTCGAGGTTCGGCATCACCGCATCCATCAGGATCGCGTTGGGCGTGATCCTCGAGGCAATGTCCAGCGCGCGCTGCCCGTCGGGGGCCACAAGCACGGTGTAGCCGGCTTCTTCGAGCGAATGGGTGAGCATGCCGAGAGAGGAGGGGGTGTCGTCCACCACCAGCACTGTGTCGCTTGGACTAGAAACAATCATCATCATTCTCAACTGTCTCCAGAAGCTGTTCATAGCGTTTGATGTCGAATTCGCTGACGAGGTCGCGCAGGTGGGCGACAAAGGCTGCCGATTGCGGCTGGTGCCGCTCTATGTCGTCGAGCTTTTCCCGGATGCCGCGGATATGGCCCATCTGGCTCAGCTGCCTGAGCATCCTGAGGCTCTCCGCATTGGGCAGGATGCCGGGGGCAAAGAGTGGCGCTTCGGGGGCCTGGGCCTGCGCTTCTTCACGCTCTCCCGTTCTCCAGACGATCTTCAGATGGTGCTGCAGCCGTTCCAGCAGTTCCTTCAGGCGGAAGGGCTTGACCAGGTAATCGTCGTGGAAGATCCGGTGCACCGGGTCACGGCCGCGCTCATCGGCACTGGCGGAGATCATGATGATGACGGCTGCACCGTGGCCGGACTGGCGCAGCCTGCGGGCCAGTTCCCAGCCGGACATGCCTGGCATGCTGATGTCCAGCAGGAAGACCTCGGGCAATTCCTCTTCGGCCAGCTCAAGGCAGGCCTTGGCATTTGGCACAGTGACGACCTTGAAGCCGAGCGGCACAAGGAAATCCCGCAGCAAGTTGCGCTGGGCCGGATCATCGTCGGCAACCATGATGGTCTGGGTTGCCCCTTCGTAGCCGTAGATCTGCTTTTCTGCCGGGGCAGGGCGGTCCGGCGTCTGGGCTGCAGACAGGAGCAGGCGGACCCTGAAGGTGCTGCCGTTGCCGAGACTGCTTTGCACGCCAATGTCTCCGCCCATCACTTCGGTGAGAAGCTTGGTGATGGCAAGCCCCAGCCCGGTACCGGGAATGGAGCTGCTTTCTGCCGTCTCCACCCGCTCGAAGGGAATGAAGATCCGCTCCAGGTCCCGCTCGGCAATGCCGATGCCCGTGTCGATCACGGAAAACTCCGCGACCTGGTTCTGATAGCCGACCTTCAGGGTGACGCTGCCGAAATGGGTCCACTTGATCGCGTTGGACAGGAGGTTGATCAGGACCTGGCGCAAGCGCTTCTCATCGCCATAGACATGGATCGGCAGGTTGCCGGAAGGCAGGAAGCGGAACTCGATGGACTTGGCATCCGCCTGCAGGCGGAACATGTCGACGATCTGGGTCAGAAAATCCTGCAGGTTGAACCTGTCGCGGTAGATGGTCAGATGGCCCGCCTCAATCTTGGAAATGTCGAGCAACCCTTCGATCAGCCCGGCCAGATGATCGGAGGAATGGCGGATCACCTTGATCGCATCGCGCCTGCGGGCAGGAATATCCGGATCTCGCTGGATCAGCTGGGCATAGCCGGAAATCGCATTCAGCGGCGAACGCAGCTCATGGGAGATGCCGATCAGATACCGGCTCTTGGCCTGATTGGCCGCTTCCGCGGCTTCCTTGGCCTTTTGCAGTTTCCGATCGGTACGGCTGTGGGCGCGGATTTCCCGCATCAACAGGCTGGTCTGACGCCGGGTTTCCTCATTGGCGACCTTGCGGCTCTCGTGAACCAGAACGAAAAGCCAGGCCATGACGCCGGAGATGATCAGGAGAATGAAGAAGACCTGTGTGAGGGCCTGGCCGATGCCAAGCCGTGAGCCTGCAAGCGTGCCTGGTTCCGTGTGGAAATAGACGAAGGAGAGGATGCCGCCGAGCGCCAGGGCGACAATCAGCATGATGCCGAGATAGAGCCCGAGCCGGGAGGCAAGCCTTACGGCGATGGTCTCCGGCAACACCGTCTTGAAGAAGACTTTCAACTGGTCGCCGAGGCGGGCTTCCTTCTTGCAATCATCCTCGCAGCGGGCATCGAGCGAACAGCAAAGCGAGCAGATCGGGCCCGTGTAGACCGGGCAATGGGCCATGTCCTCGGTCTCGAAACTGTGCTCGCATATGCAGCACTTGAGCATGGCCGGTGCCTTGCCTTCCGGGGTCAGGAACGGCTCTTCCTTGCGGGCCAGATAGTAGCGGCCCTTGGTGGCATAGGCGATCAGCGGCGCCAGAACGATGGCACCAGCAAGGGCGATATAGCTGGCAAAGGCGCGGGGGATATCCCCCAGAATGCCGGAATAGGCGACGAGGGCCAGCAGGCTGGCAATGGTCATCGAGCCGAGGCCGACCGGATTGACGTCATAAAGATGCGCCCGCTTGAACTCGATATGAGGCGGGCTGAGCCCCAGCGGCTTGTTGATCACCAGATCAGCGAAGATGGCGCCGATCCAGGCAACGGCCACGATGGAATAGAGCCCGAGGGTCCGGTCAAGCGCCTTGTAGACGCCGAGTTCCATCAGGAGCAGGGCAATCACCACATTGAACACCAGCCAGACCACGCGGCCCGGGTGGCTGTGGGTGAGCCGGGAGAAGAAGTTCGACCAGGCAATCGACCCGGCATAGGAATTGGTCACGTTGATCTTGATCTGGCAGACGATCACGAACACGCCGGTAAGGGCCATGGCCATTTCCGGTGAGGCCATCTGCTTGAAGGCGACCAGATACATATGGGTCGGTTCGACGGCGAGATTGGGCGCCACGCCATTGGACAGGGCCAGCACGACCAGAAACGAGCCCAACAGCAGCTTCAAGGCACCGATCACGATCCAGCCCGGACCTGCCGCCAGCAGGGCCAGCCACCATTTGGCCCGCTTGCCCCGCCGCTCGCGCGGCAGGAAGCGCAGGAAGTCGACCTGCTCGCCGATCTGGGCAATCAGTGAGAACACCACGGCACTGGCCGAGCCGAAGAGAAGCACGTTGAAGGAGCCGCTCTCGTCTCCGAACCTGCCGGTGAAGGACTGCCATTCCTCGACCGGAGCGATGCCTTGCCAGGCGAGAAACAGGAACGGCAGAATCTGCAGAACCACCCAGAGCGGCTGGGTGTAGACCTGCAGCCGGCTGATCAGCGTGATGCCGTAGATCACCATGGGAATGATCACCAGGGCGCAGATCAGGTAGCCGATATTGAGCGGAATGCCGAGGAAGAGCTCCAGCGCCGTCGCCATGATTGCGGCTTCCAGGGCGAAGAAGATGAAGGTGAAACTCGCGTAGATCAGCGAGGTGACCGTGGAGCCGATATAGCCGAAACCTGCTCCCCGGGTGAGGAGGTCGATATCGACCCCGTATTTGACGGCGTAATAGGAAATCGGCAGGCCGGTGAGGAAAATCAGCAGTCCGACGCAGAGGATGGCCGAGACGGCATTGGTGTAGCCGTAATTCAGGGTGATCGAGGCGCCGATGGCCTCCAGGGCGAGAAAGGAAATCGCGCCAAGGGCGGTGTTGGCCACCCGGATGGCTGACCATCTCCGCCCGCTCTTGGCGGTGAAGCGAAGTGCGTAGTCCTCAAGGGTCTGGTTTGCGACCCATTGATTGTATGTCCGGCGCAAGCGTACGACCCGCTGATGACCTGCCATATAACCCCAGCCCCAAGTCGATCCTGCCGTAGACGTTGCTTTTTGTGCGATGCCGCAGAAATGGCATCGCCATCGCCTAATTTCGAAGCAGATATTGCGTGTAGTGCACCTGATTTCTGTTTTTGATTTGTAATAAGCAATTACCGTGCCGGTGTTTGTCTGTCTTTTGAACTGTTTCCAGAATGTAAGTTTTAGAAATATTCAAATGAAGATAGGCGGCTGAAATGATTTTCAGTCGCCGTTCAAACATGAATATTTATACGTTGTTCTGTCAGATTTCCGTAGTCTTGGACATCGGTCGGAAAATTGGAATACGTCAATTAACCCACAGCAACTGACGCATTGCGGCACTGCACCATTTTCCGCGAGCCTCCTCTCATGCGGTGCGCCGATGCCGGCCCCGCACCTGCAGCTCACACAGGAGGTGGCGACATCCATGACTAACAACGGCAGAAAGACCGGCCTTGGCTCGACCAGGCGCGGCGTGATCCTCGGGGCAGCGACGGCTGTCGCTCTAACCGCTTTCTCTCAGTTCGGTGTCGGCAAGGCGCATGCGGACGATGCCAACACCACCGGTCTGGCGGTCACCGCTGATACGGTGAAGGTCGGTATCCTTCACTCGGTGACCGGCACGATGGCGATTTCCGAAACCGGCTCGGTGCAGGCGGAAAAGCTGGCCATCGAGCAGATCAACGCCATGGGCGGTGTTCTGGGCCGCAAGATCGAGTTCGTCCAGGAAGACGGCGCGTCCGATTGGCCGACCTTCGCCGAAAAGGCCAAGAAGCTGCTCGTGCAGGACAAGGTGGCGGCCGTGTTCGGGTGCTGGACGTCCGCATCGCGCAAGGCGGTTCTGCCGGTGTTCGAACAGTATAACGGCATGCTCTATTACCCGACCTTCTATGAGGGCCTGGAAGAGTCTCCCAACGTGATCTACACGGGCCAGGAAGCAACCCAGCAGATCCTCGCCGGCATTGACTGGGTGGTGAAGGAAAAGGGCGCCAAGAGCTTCTACCTGCTCGGCTCCGACTATATCTGGCCGCGCACGTCCAACAAGATTGCCCGCAAGCACATCGAGAAGCTGGGCCTCAGCGTCGTGGGCGAGGAGTATTATCCGCTCGGTCACACCCAGTTCAATTCGGTGATCAACAAGATCAAGCTGAAGAAGCCGGACGTGATCTATGCGATCGTCGTGGGGGGCTCCAACGTTGCCTTCTACAAGCAGCTCAAGGCTGCCGGCATCGACATGACCAAGGAAAAGCCGGTTCTCATGACGATCTCGGTGACCGAGGATGAAATTCTCGGCATTGGCGGTGAGAATATCGCCGGCGCCTATGCCACGATGAAATACTTCCAGTCCCTCGACAACGACAACAACAAGGCATTTGTCGAAGCCTTCAAGGCCAAGTATGGCGATGAGATCGTCATCGGCGACGTGACCCAGGCCGCCTATCTCGGCCCCTGGCTCTGGAAGGCTGCGGTTGAAAAGGCCGGCAGTTTCGACATCGACAAGATCAAGGCCGCGTCTCCCGGCATCGAGCTGACCACAGCGCCGGAAGGCTACGTCAAGATCCACGAGAACCACCACCTGTGGTCCAAGACCCGTGTCGGGCACGCCAAGGCTGATGGCCAGTATGAAGTGGTCTACGAGACCAAGGACCTGATGGAGCCGAACCCCTTCCCGGAAGGCTACCAATAAGTCCTGACCTCCCCTCCGGCAGCTCCGGCTGCCGGCCCCTCGGGTGCTGCAGGACGCAGCCATTGCGGCACCCGTCTTTCCGAACCTCCCCCTTTTGACTGGAGCATGGACCTGCTCCTCGGCATGGAGACGTGCGCATGTTCGCCGATTACACCTGGTCGGAACTTGGTTCCATCTTCGCCATGCAGGGCTTTGCCGGGCTCATCCTGTTCTCGGTCTTTGTCCTCATGGCGCTCGGTCTCGCCATCATCTTCGGCCAGATGGGGGTCATCAACATGGCCCATGGCGAGTTCATGATCCTCGGGGCCTATGTCACTTATCTGTGCTCGCACATTGTCGAGAATTACGTTCCCAGCCTCTTCGGCGTTTATTTCTTCGGCGCGATGATCCTGGCCTTTTTCGCTTCGGCGGCGCTGGGCGCGCTGGTCGAATGGGCCCTGATCCGGCATCTCTACAAGCGTCCGCTGGACACGCTGCTGGCCACCTGGGGCCTCAGCCTCATGCTGCAGCAGGCCTATCGCTCGATCTTCGGCGCCCGTGAAGTCGGCGTCACCCTGCCGGACTGGCTGCTCGGTTCCGTTGCCCTGACCGATACGATCGAAGTGCCGATCAACGGCCTCTTCGTCATGGCCCTGACCCTGGTGATCGCGGTCGCCGTCTATTTCCTGATGTTCCGTTCCAGAATGGGCATGCAGACCCGCGCCGTGGTTCAGAACCGCGTCATGGCAGGCGCCGTCGGCATCAACACCGAGCGGGTCGACCGCAAGACCTTTGCCCTTGGCTGCGGCATCGCCGGGATCGCCGGCAGCGCCTTCACCATGATCGGGTCCACCGGTCCGACCGCCGGCCAGCTCTATATCGTCGACACGTTCCTGATCGTCGTCTTCGGCGGCGCCGCCAGCCTCCTTGGCACCATCGCCTCGTCCTTCGCCATCAGCCAGGCCCAGTCGACCATGGAGTTCTTCCTCTCCGGGTCCATGGCCAAGGTGCTCACGCTGCTGACGGTCGTCGGCATCCTGATGCTGCGCCCCGAAGGCCTGTTCTCTCTGAAAATCCGCCGCTGAAGGGGGCTCATATGACCAACGGAAAAAGCTTTCTCTCCCGGCAGGATCTTCTCGCACTCGCGGTTCTCGCTGCCCTGCTGTTCATCGTTCTGCCCGTCTCCGTCGATATCTTCCGGCTCAATCTGGTCGGCAAGTATCTGACCTATGCCTTCGTCGCCATCGGACTGGTGCTGTGCTGGGGCATGGGCGGGATCCTGAGCCTCGGGCAGGGCGTGTTCTTCGGCCTTGGCGGCTATTGCATGGCCATGTTCCTCAAGCTGGAGGCCTCCACGCCGGAGGCCACCAAGATCCAGTCCACCCCGGGCATTCCGGACTTCATGGACTGGAACCAGCTCACCGAGCTGCCCTGGTTCTGGGAGCCTTTCAAGAGCTTCGGCTTCACGCTTGCCGCGATCCTTATCCTTCCCGCCATCTTTGCCTTCATCGTCGGGGCAGCCATGTTCAAGCGCCGGGTGGGCGGGGTCTATTTCGCCATCATCACCCAGGCCATCGCTGCCATCCTGACCATCCTGATCATCGGTCAGCAAGGCTACACCGGCGGCGTCAACGGCATCACGGATCTGCGCACGCTCATGGGCTGGGACATCCGCACGGACAGCGCGAAATACGTCTTGTATTTCCTCAACGGCGGTCTGCTGATGGCTGTCCTCGTGCTGTGCCTCTTCGTGCTGAAAAGCAAGCTTGGACGTCTTCTGGTCGCCCTGCGCGACAAGGAGGACCGGGTGCGGTTCTCCGGATATGACGTGGCAAATTTCAAGATCTTCGTCTTCTGCTTTGCCGCTGTCCTTTCCGCCATCGGCGGGGCCATGTTCACCCTGCAGGTCGGCTTCATGTCGCCGTCCTTCGTCGGCATCGTGCCGTCGATCGAGATGGTGATCTACTGCGCGGTCGGCGGACGCCTGTCCATCTTCGGAGCTGTCTACGGCACTCTGCTCGTCAACTGGGCCAAGACCACCTTTTCCGAAACCTTCCCGGAACTCTGGCTCTTCGGTCTCGGCGCGCTGTTCATCGCGGTTGTTCTGGTCTTCCCCAACGGTCTTGCCGGTGTCTACCGGGCCCAGGTCGCGCCCCGCGTCAAGAAGTGGCTGCACACCCGCAAGAGCGGTCCGGATGCCCCGGTCCAGGATCCCCAGGCGGCCGAATGAGCCAGGCATAGGAGCAATCGTCCATGAATACGCTAGCCAACAACACGGACTTCCTCCTGTCGATCGAGAACCTCACGGTGTCCTTCGACGGCTTCAAGGCGGTCAACGACCTCAACCTCTATGTGGATGAGAACGAGATCCACGTGATCATCGGTCCGAACGGGGCAGGCAAGACCACGGTTCTGGACCTGATCTGCGGGCGGACAAAAGCTACGGATGGGTCAGTCAAGTTTCGCAACCGTGAGTTGACTTCCATGAAGGAGCACGAGATCGTTCGGGAAGGAGTGGGACGCAAGTTCCAGAATCCCTCCATCTACGAGGACCTGACCGTGTTCGAGAACCTGGAGATTTCCTTCCCGCGCGGCCGCAACGTTTTTGGCGCGCTAACCTTCAAGCGGGATGAAGAGGTGGTCTCACGGGTGCGGGAAATCGCCGAAATGGTCTTTCTCGACACACTGCTCGACATGCAGGCAGCCCTGCTCAGTCATGGCCAGAAGCAGTGGCTGGAGATCGGCATGCTGCTGATCCAGGACCCGGAACTGCTGATGCTCGACGAGCCGGTCGCCGGCATGAGCGTGTCGGAGCGCAAGCAGACCGCCAAACTTCTCAACGAGATCACCAAGGGCCGGTCCGTGCTCGTGGTTGAGCACGACATGAAGTTCGTCGAGGACATCGCCCACCGGGTCACCGTCCTGCACCAGGGCAAGATCCTGTCCGAAGGCTCCATGGCCAAGGTTCAGGCCGATCCCAAGGTCATCGACGTCTATCTGGGTCATTAGGAGGCAGACAATGCTCACAGTGGATCAATATCATGTCGCCTATGGCCAGAGCGAGGTTCTCCACGGCCTGGACTTCACCGTCGCCCCCGGCGAGATCGTCGCCATCATGGGCCGCAACGGCATGGGCAAGACGACGCTGATGAAGTCGCTCATGGGGATCGTGCCGACCAGCCACGGCAAGGCGCAAGTCGATGGCATCGACGTCACCGCCCTGAAGAGTTTCGACCGGGTGGCCAAGGGCATTGCCTATGTGCCCCAGGGCCGGATGATCTTTCCGAGCATGACCGTGCAGGAGAACATCGAGACTGGCCTGACTGTCTCCGGCCGTTCCAAGGTGCCCGAAGGCATCTATGAGCTGTTCCCGGTACTCCTCGAAATGAAGGGCCGGCGGGGCGGCAATCTTTCGGGCGGTCAGCAGCAGCAGCTTGCCATTGCCCGGGCGCTGGCCACCAACCCCAAGGTCCTGCTGCTGGATGAGCCGACCGAAGGCATCCAGCCCTCCATCATCCGCGAAATGGCCCGTGTTCTCAAACGCATCCGCGACGAGCGCGGCCTGTCGATTGTCGTTTCCGAGCAGGTGCTGTCCTTCGCGCTCGATGTCGCGGACCGCATCCTCGTGCTGGAGAACGGCCGTCTTGTCCATGACGAGCCCCGCGCTAGCGTCAATGAAGAGAAGGTGGCCGCCTTCCTTTCTGTCTGATCCCGAACAGTCCCTCCGCGCCATGGGATGGCGCCAACCACAGGAGCAAACGATGGCCGATACCCTGATCTCGGTGGATCTCAAGGAGTCACCGCATACCAATGAGAAGATCCACAACCGCTGGCATCCGGATATTCCGATGGCCGTGTGGGTCGAGCCGGGCGACGATTTCAAGATCGAGACCTATGACTGGACCGGCGGTCAGATCAAGAACGACGACGATGCAGCCGACGTGCGCGATGTGGAGCTGGAACAGGTCCACTATCTCTCCGGTCCCATCGGTGTGAAGGGCGCGGAACCTGGCGATCTTCTGGTGGTCGATATTCTTGATATCGGTGCCAAGGAAGAGATGCTCTGGGGTTTTAACGGCTTCTTCTCCAAGCAGAATGGCGGCGGCTTCCTGACCGAGCATTTCCCGGAAGCGCAGAAGTCGATCTGGGACTTCCACGGCATGTTCACCAAGTCCCGCCATGTGCCGGGCGTGTCTTATGCCGGGCTGATCCATCCGGGTCTGATCGGCTGTCTGCCGGACCGCAAGATGCTGGACATGTGGAACGACCGGGAAAAGGCGCTGAAGGCCACCGATCCGACCCGCGTGCCGGCCCTGTGCGAATTGCCCAACACCAAGTCGGCCCATATGGGCGCACTGAAGGGAGAAGCGCGGGACAAGGCGGCAGCGGAAGGCGCCCGCACCGTGCCCCCGCGCGAACATGGCGGCAATTGCGACATCAAGGATCTGTCGCGTGGCTCGAAGATCTACTTCCCGGTCTATGTGGACGGGGCAGGGCTCTCCATGGGCGATCTTCACTTCAGCCAGGGCGATGGCGAGATCACCTTCTGCGGCGCCATCGAAATGGCCGGCTGGCTGCACATCAAGGTCAGCCTGATCAAGGACGGCATGTCCAAATACGGCATCAAGAACCCGATCTTCAAGCCGTCGCCGATCACGCCGAAATACGATGACTACCTGATCTTCGAGGGGATCTCCGTCGATGAAGCCGGCAAGCAGCATTATCTCGATGTGCATATCGCCTATCGTCAGGCCTGCCTGAACGCCATCGAGTATCTGAAGAAGTTCGGCTACTCGGGCGCTCAGGCCTACGCGATCCTGGGGACTGCCCCGGTTCAGGGGCATATTTCCGGCGTGGTGGACATTCCCAATGCCTGCGCAACCCTGTGGCTGCCGACGGATATCTTCGAGTTCGATCTGATGCCGGGCGCTGCCGGGCCGACGAAGTTCCTCGACGGGTCCATCGACATCCCGCTCGCACCGGATCTCTAAGGAGGCATTCATGCCGGTTTACGACTATCTGTGCGAGGACTGCGGCCCGATCCGGGCGCTCCGGCCCATGTCGGCGCATGCAGATCCGATCTCCTGTCCGGCCTGCAAGCAGGAGGCTCCAAGAGCCATCCTTCAGGCTCCGCATATGTCGGGTCTGTCGACAGAGCGCCGGACGGCTCTTGAGACCAACGAACGGGCCCGGCATGAGCCTCGGCTCTCCACCAGGGACAGCCGGGCTGCTGCCGCCGAAGGCCGCAAGAAGCGGCATCCTTCGGGCTGTTCCTGCTGCTCCGGCATCAGCACGGGCAAGTCGGGCACGGTCTTCACCGCCGATGGCGGCAAGACCTTCCCGTCCAAGCGCCCCTGGATGATCAGTCACTGAAAATGCATCAGGCCCGGCAAATGCCGGGCCTGATGTGGCTCAGCTCAAATGGGTAACCGCCTGCTCAAAACAGCTTGAGCGCAAAACGGCTTTACGTCTCCCGAACGACCAGTTCCAGCGGGCAGATCAGCTCCTGGTGATCCAGCTCCGGGCTGTCGATCCGGCGGCAGAGGAGGTCGATTGCGAGGCGGGCGAGGGTTTCGCGGCTCTGGCGGATTGTCGTCATCGCGTAGCCATCCCATCCGGCTTCGGGAATGTCGTCAAAGCCGATCAGCCGCATGTCCTGCGGAAAGAGGACGCCATGCTTGCGGCGCAGTCCATCAAGGATACCGAGCGCGAAATAGTCCGCGACACAGAAAAGCCCCTCGATCCGGTGCTTCTGCGCGCCGACGAGATCCGCCGCGCCAAGACCGGACGTGTAGTCCTGGCCGCCATGACGGACTTCCGTCAGCTCAAGCCCTTCTTTCTCGCAGAGCCTGCGGAAGGCGTCGGCACGGCCAGCGATCGTGTAGGATGGCTGTTCCGGCAGGACGAGGCCCATTTTCCGGCAGCCAACGGCATGTAGATGCTCAAAGGCAATCCGGCCGCCGGCTTCAAAGTCACAGATCACCCGGTCCAGCGGTGCGCCCGTGTCCTGCTTGTTGATGGTTACCAGCGGAACGCCATAGCGCTGGCATTCCTCGCAGATTTCCTGGGGCGGGGTATCGGAGGTGATGATCACACCCGCCACCCGGTATTCCAGCAGCGAACCGATCATGTCGGACACATCCGTCTGGCGTTCCCCGCGCAGAAGGATCGGCTTGAAGCCCAATTCGCCGAGCAGCTTGGACAGCCAGTCGATCTGCTCGGCGCGGAAGGGATTGTGCATGTCCGCCGTGACTAGCCCCACCAGCTCCGAGCGCTTGTGCAGGGAGCGGGCAAGCGCATTGACCCGGTAGCCGAGCTGTTCCGCCGCTCGCATCACCTTGTTGCGGGTTTCTTCCGAAACGCTCGCTCCATCGGTGAAGGTTCTGGAAACGGCGGAGCGGGACACCCCGGCAAGGATGGCGACGTCGATGGAGTTCGCCTTGCGCTTTGGCGGCTTGGTGTCGCTCATGCTGCCCTGTCAGTTTGCCGAGGCGGTTTCGATCAGTCTGGACCATCCGAACAGATCGTTGATGTTCACAAGGTCCGGGCGAAGCTGCCGAATCCGCTCCTGAATCTCCCGGTCCCGGCCCATATAAGCAATCATGATCCTGGCGCCGCAAGCGCGCACCTTGTCTAGGTCGACAGGATCAAGGTTATCCTGATTGAACTCGACGATGACAGGAGACAGGTCCGCCAGGCAGGCTTCGATGCTGTCGTAATCCTCCCGCCGCGCCATGAACCGGGCCCGGGGTTCCAGAGCCTTCATCTGCTGCAGATATTCGGCGTTGAAGGACCAGAAGAAGCAGTTGCCGAAGAAGTCATGGCGTTCGACTTCCGAAAGGATGGCAGCCGGATCCGTTTCCTTGAGCTCGATATAGAGCTGTCCCGACCAGATGGTGGCGCAGGTCAGAAGTTCGGACAGGAACGGCACCGGTTCGCCGGTGTAGTGCCGGGAGAACCAGGAACCTGCATCCAGATCCTGAAGACTATCGGCGGTTTGTGCCGCGACCGGGCCCGTGCCGTCGGTCGTGCGCTCCAGCTTATGGTCGTGAAAGACCGCCAGGCTGCCATCGGCAATCTGGCGCACATCCAGCTCCACCACATGAAAACCGGCTGCGAAGGCTGCATGAGCGGAGGCAAGCGTGTTTTCCGGCGCAATGGCACAGGCGCCACGGTGGCAGACAACTTCGGGGGCGTCCGGGAAGCGGTGCCGGTAAGACTTCAACAGCTGCGGCGTGTCGGAGCAGATCCCGGCAACGGGCAGCTGAAGCAGGCTGGCTGCCACGTCCGGACGCTCTTCGTGCCATGTGACCACCGGCAGTCCGCGCCGCTGGGCCTCGGCAAAGAAGGCTGGGGTCAGGAGCCGGTCCGGCCGGTCGCCCGCCCGCTCCCAGCATGGATGAAGAATATCCGCGCCGGAAAGCTCCGCCATCTCGAACGGATCCTTGCCGATGCCGAAGAGGATAGAGACCGGGTAGGGGCAACCACCGTCCACCAGCTTGCGGCAAAAGGCCGGGTCGTTGATGCCGAAGACGGCACGTTCGAAGTTTGTGTCCTGAAGAACCCTCAGGGTTGCCTCATAAGCCGCGCTGTTCTTCACATCGAGATAGAGGGCTGCGCCTTTCGCCTGGGCCAGCTCCACCACCTGAGAGAACAGCGGGATCGGCTCGCCGGAAAGCGTGGCGAGTGTGGAAAGATCTTCCGCGCTCAGGGCCGAGACAGGCTCATCCCGGCCGGCGACTGCATTAAGGTCGCTGTCATGGCAGACAACGGCAATGCCATCGGAAGACAACTGGATGTCTACTTCCCACATGTCCGCGCCCAGCACATCGGCAAGGGCGAAGGCCGCGAGCGTGTTGTCCGGCGCATAGGCGCTGGCGCCCCGGTGGGCGATGGCAAGCGGGCGGCCTGAGGTCAGCCAGGCCATGTCCACTCTGGATGTGGTCGGGGAGGGGCTTGTCATAGCCGGGCACCGCTTTCGTCAAAGGCCAGCACGCGGCTGTGGTCGACACCCCAGCGGACTGTGTCACCCAGCTTGTGGAGGGGGCCGGAACTCTGGATTGAGCGCAGAACCGCGCCGTTTTCTAGCGTCACGTCGTAAAGGGTCTCGCGGCCCTGGATTTCGATGAAGCTGATCTTGCCCTCGACTTTGTCCGGGTTCTCTGGCTGGAAATATTCCGGACGGACCCCGAGCTTGACCCGGCTCGCCGGGCTTGCAGGCCGGCTGCTTTCCGGCAGAGGCAGGACGATGCTGGACTGGTCGAGACGCAGGGATGAACCCTCAACGGTGCCATCCAGGAAGCTGATCGGCGGGTTGCCCATGAAGCCCGCCACGAAGGCAGAGGCAGGCTCGTTGTACATCTCGCTCGGCGATGACAACTGGACGATCTGGCCCTTGTTCATGATGGCGATCCGGTCGCACATGGACATGGCTTCCACCTGGTCATGGGTGACCAGAATGGCGGTGATGCCGGTTTCCTGCTGAATGCGGCGGATTTCCGAGCGCATCTCCAGACGCAGCTTGGCGTCGAGGTTTGCGAGCGGCTCATCGAGCAGCAGGACGTCCGGCTTGCGGATCAGGGCGCGGGCAAGCGCGACGCGCTGCTGCTGGCCACCGGAGAGCTGGGCTGGCTTGCGCTCCATCAGGTCCTCGATATGGACCAGCTTGGCCATCTCGCGCACCTTGGCGTCAATGTCCGCCTTGCTTTCCTTCCGGATCTTGAGCGGGAAGGAAATGTTCTCAAAGACGTTCATATGCGGATAGAGCGCATAGTTCTGGAACACCACGCCAACGTTCCGGTCCTGAGAGGAGACGGTCGTCACGTCCCGGTCGCCGAACAGAAGCCGTCCGCCATTCATCCGGTGAATGCCGCAGACCGCGAACAGTGTCGTCGACTTGCCGCATCCCGAAGGGCCGAGAAGCGCAAGCATCTCACCACTTTCGATGTCCAGGGTCATGTCGCGGATGACTGTTGTGGTCCCGAATGTCTTCGTGAAATTGTCGATCAGGATACGCATCAGCCCTTCGTGCCTCCGCCATAGATGTTCATGAGTTTCTTGTTGAAGATCAGATAGATGACGACCACGGGCAGGGTGTAGAAAAGCCCGATTGTCTTGAACAGGGTGAAATCCATCTGAGTTTCGCTCTTCACCACGGCCTGCATGTAGACAGACAGGACCTGGGCGTTGGCGCCGGGAGCGAGGACCTGCGGCAGGATGAATTCGCTCCAGGCCTGCAGGAAGGAAAAGATGCCGAGAGCCGCAAGGCCCGGCTGGATCTGCGGCAGGATCAACCGCCACCAGACGGTGAAACGGCTGGCCCCGTCTTGAACCCCGGCCATTTCGATCTCCCACGGCACGTTGTCGTAGAAACCCTTCATGATCCAGACGCCGAGCGGCAGGTCTAGGGCGGCACGCACCAGGATCACGCCGATCAACGTGTCATAGAGACCGATGATCTGCAGGATCAGGAAGACCGAGATGATCAGCGTCACGGTGGGAAACGCGTGCAGCATGATCAGGCCGGCGAGCATGAAGCTGCGCATCGGCATTCTGAGCCGGGACAGGGCGTAGCCCGCCGTGGCGGAGGTCATCAGCACGATCAACATCGTGCCGCCGGCAAACAGGAATGTGTTCAGGGTTGCCGCCCAGATCGAGGCCTGGCCTGGCTTGGCCGGTTCCCAGAGGAACCGCCAGTTATGCAGGGTGAAGGGGCCCGGAACGAGGGAGCCGGGTGTGGTCACCGTGAATGTGTCTATCACCAGATAGGCATACATGATGACCAGCGGGAGCGAGAGAACGCTCAGGAGGATATAGACCGGCAGGGTCTTGAAGTTCTTGGTCATGAGAGCCTCCTACTGCTCGATCCGCGGAGCGGCGTTCATGCTCTTGAAGTCGAAGAGCCGCAGGTAGAGAACCGAGGCCAGAATGCCGATGCCGACCAGAACGAGCGCCAGCGCCGCGCCGAAGC
This sequence comes from Roseibium suaedae, assembly GCF_900142725.1. Classification (GTDB taxonomy): domain Bacteria; phylum Pseudomonadota; class Alphaproteobacteria; order Rhizobiales; family Stappiaceae; genus Roseibium; species Roseibium suaedae. The sequence goes on from NZ_FRBW01000001.1 coordinate 1,068,851, forward strand.
CGTATTGCAGGTTGCCGCCATAATTGTTCAGCGCCGTCTTGAAGGCATAGAGCGCCCAGACCGTCGTGGAACTGCCGGGCCCGCCATCCGTCGCCAGGTAGATGTAGTCGAAGGAGGTCAGCAGGGAGAGCGTCTGGTAGATCGAAGTGAACATGATCGGCCAGCGCAGTTGCGGCAGGATGATGTAGCGGACCTGCTGCAGGCGGGAGGCGCCGTCCACCTCGCTCGCATAGAGCATGGAAGACGGGATTGCCTTGATCGCACTGGAGAACAGGATCATGCCCAAGGATGCGCCGACGAAGCCGTTGATCAAAACGATGCTGACCCAGGCGTTGATTTCCGTATCCATCATCCAGTTGCGTGGGGCGACGCCAAAGGGCTCCAGAACCTGCGACAGGAAGCCGGTGTCCCAGGTGAACCACTTCCACAGGATCACGTAGAGCACGTGGGGCAGGATGCGCGGCAGGAACCAGATGGTCCGGAACGTCGAGGCGGCTGCTGAAGGCAGATAGAAGGTCGCAACCGCCAGGAACACGCCGAAGACAATGTTGAAGGTCAGCGTGAAGGCGATGTAGAGCACCGTGTTGAAGGCCGCCCGGTAGGTGGAGGGCATGGCCGCCATGTTGCTGAAATTCTCGGTCGTCCAGACCCAGCCCGTATAGGCAAAACGGGTGAGTTCCGCCTGTTCGCCGTCCTGAAGGGTGATGCCCAGGTTGCCCAGCCCGTTCAGGAAGGCGCTCTCGTCGTCGTAGCGCACATTCAGGATGGATTTCTGGAACAGGTCAGCCGCCTTGTTCAGGTCGCGGCTGGAACGGGGGCGCGACTTCAGGTCCTTGATGGCCCGGACGAGTTCACGGCGGTCCTTGAAGGTCTGGCCGTCATAGGCGCCCTTCATTTCCTCCGCGAGCTTCTTGCCAAAGTCCTTTTCCACCTGGGCCAGGCCAGCTGCGTCGATCTTGTAAAGGTTCTCTTCCAGATCTCCGATCAGGCCCTCGCGCAGGCCTGCATCCTTCATCAGACGGATGGAGCGCGGGTTGATCTCATAGGCACCACCGGTGATGCCGGTCGATGTGCTCATGTTGGTGAAGGAGAAGACGCCGGTCAGAACGACCGGGATGATGAAGAGCGCGAGCGTGAGGAGGATGGCCGGCGTCATAAAGCCGAGCCCAAGCAGATGGGAGCGCCGCATGAATTTTGCCCTTGTTAGAGGGTGAATGGCGGACGGGAAAAAGGGAGTGACCCGTCCGCCATCAGGGGAGGCGGTTAGCGGACGATCAGATCGTCACCAAGAGCGGCCTTCATTTCGACTTCGACTTCAGCCACGGCGTCTTCAGCGGACTTCGTGCCGGTCCATGCGGTTTCCAGACCCTTGTACATCAGCTCGGAGAACTGACCGTACTTCAGGTGGTTCGGCTGGGCGTTTGCGAAGGGAAGCAGACGCTCGGTTGCTTCTGCGGCCCAGCGGTCGTTGGCGTAGAACTCGACGTTCGACTGCTGGCGGGAGATGCCCAGGTGCGACGACTTGATCGCGTGGTAGGAATTCAGGCGCGGTTCGGAAGCGATCTTCACCAGCTGGGCTGCGACTTCCACGGCCTCTTCGTCGTTCTGCTTGGTGATCATATAGGCCAGCGGCTGGGTGATCGTGTTGGCGTGGCCTTCTGCGTTGCCGGCCGGGATCAGCGAGAACTGGATGTTGCCGAAGAAGTCCGACAGGCCTTCCTTGCCGGTGTAGCGGGCATAATGCCAGGTGCCGCCGTGCCAGGTGGCTGCCTTGCCGGTTGCCACTTCGTTGTACCACTGGTTCCAGTCGGTGCCGAGGTGGTTCTTGCGGGTGAGGCCGGCGTTCACGCAGTCAACGAAGAACTGGTAGAACTCGGTCATGGCCTTCTTGTCGAGAACCAACTTGCCGCTGTCCTTGTCCATCAGGGTGCCGCCGAAGGACTGGTAGAACTGGGCGTAGTCCGGGCCGTTGCTCGGGCGCGGGTAGAAGCCGTAGCCCTTTTCGACGATCTCCATGTCGACGGCCTTCTTGGCGTCTTCGAAGACGTTCTTCAGGGTGTATTCGCCGGACTGGATCTTTGCCGGCAGTTCGTCCAGCTGCTCGTCGGTGTAGCCGATCTTCTTGTAGGTCTCGCGCCAGAAGAAGAACGGACGGGATTCGGCGTCCTGCGGCAGGCCGACGACCTGGCCGTTGTAGGAGGTGATGTCGATCAGGTTTTCGTAGATGTCGTTCAGCGGCCATGCGTCCAGATCGACATAGTCTTCGATCGGCACGATCAGGCCAGCCTGGCTCCACGGGGCCAGATCCAGGTGGGAGCTGACGACGATGTTCGGTGCGGTGCCGGCTTCAGCAGCCAGGGTCACAGCCTGCTTGAACTCGGCCCAGCCGGCGAAGTCGTACTTGCCTTCGACCTTGATGTTCAATTCTTCGCCACGCAGAGCATATTCGCGCTCGAGCAGGTCGGCTGCGATCGCGATGTTCTCGATGCGGTAGGATTCGGTTTCATTGGTGCCGCCGGACCACACGGTAATGGTCAGGTCCTTCGCAAGCGCTGCGCCGGAAACAGCAGTGGCAGTGAGGGCAAGAACGGCAGCGGCCGTCGATTGCCGAAGCTTCGCAGACAGAATGGTCATCAAGGTATCCCCGCTCGTTGAAAGCTGTCGCCGGAAGCCCGGAAACAGGCGGTAACTAGGCTTTGCACATATGTGCAATACCTTTTGTACCCTGCTTTCACAACGATCAGATGACAGTCCGGAACGCAGGGGGATCTGCGGAAAACGGAGCTGCAAGGCAGGATATTGCCTTGCAGCAATGACAGTCTTCTGCGGGGAACTACCCGTAATTTTTGCAATGCACGACGATTTTGTGCAGGAGCAATAAATTAGACTAAAGTATGAGTTGATCAGCCTTCGATTTCAAGGTCAACGGCCGTCAGCCCCTTCCAGTTTGCGTGCCATTTTCCGGCAGCGGGTGACCGTTGCACACCGGTCATGGAGCCGGTCGTGACCCATTGTCCGGCCTTCAGGCCGCCGAACTGGTCGCCGCCGGTGCTGGCATAGGCGCGCAGGGATTCGACCGGATCGATCTCGTTGGGAACGTAAGGTTCCGCAACGCCGTTGCAGGTCAGGGTGATGTCGGCCAGGGGCGAGCTGATGTCGCCTTCGATCGGGATCGGCGTGCCGATGACGAGCCCGGCATTGGCGAAATAGTCAGCGGCCTTTTCGGTGGGGCTGAGGTCGGCAGAGGTCAGACGCCAGTCGACCAGTTCAAAGGCCATGGCCATGGCATCCACGTGGGCCAGGATCTCTTCACGGCTGTAGGGAGCATCCGGGCGGGACGGCAGATCCTTCGACACGCGCAGGGCGATTTCGGTTTCCAGTGCGGCAGCCTTCAAGCGTAGTGGCGCATTGTGAACCGTCCCTGCAAAAATCGGCGCTGCAACGGGACCGGTCGGCCCGGCGGCTGCAGTTTTCCATGCGGTAACAGTGAGACCGAGGCGGTCTGCGACTTCTTTCTGGATCCGGTAGGCTTCCGCATTGGTTTGCGGACGGCAGCTTTCCGGCAGCCGGTCCAGGGTCTTGCCAGATTTGCGTGCTTCAACGAGCAGGGAAATCGCTTCTTCCAGATGCATGATGCTATCTCCAGGGCCGCACCGGTTTGGCGCTAGGCTAACGGCAACTGGGATAGGCTGCTTCGTTCGCGCACGCAAGGAAAGTCGTGCAATGGCAGCAGCTTGCGTCTTCTCCTTGCGAAAGGGTTCTCAGCTGCGCTTGCGGATCAGGTAGAGCAGCACAGGCCCTCCAAGCATGGCTGTGAGGAGACCTGCCGGTACCTGGTAGGGGAAGATCACCGTCCGTCCAATCCAGTCCGCCGTCAGAAGCACCAGTCCGCCGGCAAGCGTTGCTCCAATTGCCTGCTCTCCGGAGCGCACGAGCCCCATATAGCGGGCGAAGTGGGGCGCCATGATGCCAATGAAGCTGAGCGGTCCGATGGTCAGCGTGGCGCTGGCGCTCAGGACGGCGACGATCAGAAGCAGCAACAGGTTGGCTCGTCCCGTCTGGACCCCGACGCTCCGGGGCAGGCTGGTGCCGAGCGGCATCAGGGTCAGCCAGCGGCTGATCAGGGGAAGGAGGGCAAGGGCGGCAAGGGCCAGAGCGAGGCCCATCAGCGCTTCGTTCAGGCTAGTGCCATAAACCGAGCCGGAAACCCAGGTCAGAAGCTGTCCGAGGCGGGGATCCTGAAACGTCTTCAGCACCGCCATGACGAGACCTGTGACCGATCCCATGGCAATGCCTGCCAGCAGCAGGCGGGTGCCGGAAAAGGCCTGCCTGCGGGTCAGAAGCACGATCACCAGAAGGACTGCCAGGGCACCTGCCATGCCGCCCGCGATCTGATCGAGACGGTTGGGGGCGACCATCAGGATCATGACGGCAATGACGCCGAGAATGGCGCCTGAAGAGATGCCGAGCACTTCCGGTGAGGCAAGGGGATTGGCGGTCATGCGTTGAAGGATGACTCCCGCCAGGGCAAGTGACATGCCGCCGGACAGGGCGGCCAGGGCGCGGGGCAGACGGAATGCGGCAACTTCGTCCATATGGCCGAAGAGCAGCCCGGCATTGCTACCTGCGGAGGTCAGCGACAGGGCAAGCATCAGACAGAGAGCCGCCGTCAGCAGGCCGAGGATCACGGCCGGGCGCCGCGCACGATAGGGCGTCCGGGCTGCCTGCTGGCGTGGCGGCTCCGCGGCCCTGAGCCTTGGCAGCAAGGCCAGCAGCATTGGAGCGCCGAGGATTGCGGTCATGGCCCCTGTCGGAAAGGCGCGGTAAGTCACCGGCAGAAGCAGGATCAGTTGATCGGTGATGAGCAGGATGAGCGCCCCCAGCACGGGTGCCAGAAGCAACTGGGGAAACAGCCGCCGAACGCCCAGCATCCGCACGGCGGCCGGAGCTGCCAGTCCGACAAAGCTGATTACGCCGACCGTGGCCACGATCACTGCTGTCAATGCGACGGCCAGGCCCAACACCAGAAAGCGGATCAGGCCGACGGGCACGCCAAGGCTCTTGGCGGTGCTGTCTCCCAGGCTGAGAAGGGTGGCTGGGCGCACGAGAAGCAGGGCAGTGAAGGCCAGCGGTGGTACGGTCCAGAGCAGATACAGCGTCTTGCTCCAGTCGGTCTGGTCGAGATAGCCAGCGCCCCACAGGAACAGGCCGATGAGGAGGTCGTGGTTGAAGAGCGTTACCACTGCTCCTGCCATGCCTGTGTAGAGCGAGACGATCAGCCCGGCGAGAGCGACGGAGACCGGCGACAGGCCCCGGCTCATGGAGATGGACAGGACACAGGTGAAGGCGAGCGCGGCGCCTGTCAGAGCCACCCATTCACGCCCGAAGGCGAAGAGCCAGGGCGCCCAAAGGGTTGCGATTGTCAGGGCGAGCTGCGCGCCGCCGGCGATCCCGAGCGTTGCAGGTTCGGCAATCGGATTGCGGAGCACGTGCTGGAGCACCGCCCCGGCAAAGGCGAGGCCCGCTCCGGCCAGAAGCGCAACGGAGATGCGTGGCAGATAGCTGTAATGGGCGATCACTTCAGCCGTGTTGTCGAGGTCCGGGGCAAGGATCGTCTGCATCCAGCCTGTCACCGGGATCTGGCGGCTGAAGGTGATCCAGACGAGCGCTGCCGCCACAGCCGCAAGCGTGCCCAGAAACAGGCCCGGCAAGGCGGCGGAGCGCAGTCCGCCCGAAACGGCAGGAACAGCGGAGGTTTGGTCGCTCATCGACAGGCTCGCTTAAGAACGTCAGCCGGTGGTGCCAGGCGCGGTCAGCGCATCGGCCAGAAGCTGGCCAAAGCGCAGGGCCGCCGGGGCGCCGCCGTAAAAAAGGGATTGGGACAGGAAGGTCACGCGACCGGCGCGGACAGGGGCCAGACTGCTGAGGACGGGCAGCTTCATGGCAATTGCCCCGCGCACCAGGCGTTCGTCGCCGATTGTAACCAGACGCGCTTCAGGATCGGCGGTCAGTGCGTCAAGTGTCACCGTTCGATGGCCAAAGGCGGTGCCTCCGTCCTTCCAGGCATTGGCAATGCCGAACCGGTCGAGAATGGGCTGGTAGAGGCTGTTTTGTGCGAAGACGAGGCACCGGCGTGGGTCGACCAGGGTCACCAGATAGACAGGCCTGCCGTCATATCCGCCAAGTCTTTGCGCGGCTTCGTCCAGCATGGCGAGTGAGGACTGCTTGTAAGCCTCGAATGCATCCTGCCGCCCTGTCGTGTCCGCTAGCGCTTCCAGCCGCTCAAAGCCGATGGACAGGGGATCGCCGCGGGTTGCGTCGGCTCCAAAGGGATGGGGCTGGAACAGCGTCACGGGGGCGATCCTGTCAAGCCGCTCGTGAAGGGCGGACAATTCGCCGTTGGTGACGATCAGATCCGGTTTCAGCCGTGCCAGCAGTTCCAGATTGGGTTCGGACCGGAGCCCCAGTTCCTCGGTGCTTTCGGGCAGGGCCGGGGCGACAACAAACTGGCCATAGCGCTGCTTTTCAGGAACCGCCACCGGCTCGATGCCGAGAGCGAGGAGATTGAGCGCGCTGGCCCAGTCGAGGGCCGCAACCCGTGCTGGGCTTGCCTCAGCGAAGGCCGTGCCGGGCGAAAGGCACAAACCCGCCAGTCCGCCAAGGACGGACCGCCGGGTCGGGCGAAGGCGGAGGGGGGAAAACCCCTCCGCAGTGCTGTTGGATTTGGTCATGTCGGGCAAAGCCTGCGGATCACCAGCGGTAGTTCAGCTTGGCCTTCACCGTCCGGCCGCGCCCTGCAATCACCGAGTTGGAATAGAACCCCGGAGAGTAATAATCCTCGTCGGTGAGGTTGGTGCCGCTCAGGGTGAGGGAGAGGCCAGCCAACTGGGGCATCTTTGCGCCGAAGTCATAGCTCAGCGATGCATCCAGAAGCGTATAGTCCGGCACTTCCAGCTGGGCTCCGGTGGAGGTGTCGACGAAGGTCAGGGAACTGTCGACATAACGAACGCCTGCGCCGACGCTCAAGCCCTCGAGTGCCGGCATCTGGAAGTCGTAGTTCAGCCAGACCGATGCGGTGTTGTAGGGCACGGCCTGCACGCGGGTCCCGGTCTTGTTGACCCCGTTTGCATTGGTGTTGTCCTTGGTCACCCGCGCATCGGTGTAGGTGTAGCTGGCGTGCAGGTTGAAGCCGTAGCCTAGCTCTCCGGACGCCTCCAGTTCGAAACCCTGGGATTGAACTTCACCGGTCTGAACCGAATAGCCGGAGTGATCCGGATCGGAAGAGGTGACGTTCTGCTGGGTAATGTGGAAGTAGGAGGCAGAAAAGAGACCGTTCCACCAGTCCGGCTTGAACCTCAGACCGGTTTCAAACTGCTGGCCGGTGGTCGGCTCGAAGTCGCTGCCATTATAGGCCGTGCCGGCCTGAGGCTCGAACGAAGTAGAGAAGCTGGCATAGGGCGTGATGCCATTGTCGAAGGAATAGGCAAGGCCCGCGCGATAGGTGAAGGCCTGATCCTGAACCGTGTCGACCGCATCACTTGCACCAAGAAGACCGCTCAGGGTCCGCGAGGCGTAGTTCTCGGTCTTGTTTTCCACCCAGTCATAGCGGCCCGACAGGGTCAGGGTGAAATTGTTCCAGTCGACCTGGTCCTGCGCGTAGACGCCGAACTGCTTCACGAACAGGGTCTTGTCGAACCAGGGCCGGCAATAGACGCCGAGATAGCACCAGTTGGGGGTGTAGGACGAATAGTCCGGATTGTTGATGTCGAGCGCCAAGGCGTTCGAGCTGTTGGTGCGCGATTCCCAAATGCGGGAATAGCCGAAGCCTGCGCCCAGCAGCACCTTGTGATCCATCTGGCCGAACTGGAAGTCCTTCGACAGATTGCTGTCAAAGGAGAAGCTGTCGGAATCGCGCGGCCGGTCCTGCAGATAGACATTCAGGTAGCGGTTGCTGACCAGCGTGACCGGATCGGTCCAGGACGAGATGTAGTCCAGTTCCGTATGGGTGTAGCGGGCGCCATTGCGGAAGGTCCAGCCATTGTCGAACTGGTGCTCGAACTGATAGCCGACGGACTTGGTCTCGCCGTTCCATTCGGTCAGGCCCGGCACGCCGAGATAGAGGTCGGTCGGAATGGGGGCTGCCGTGCCGCCGATCGCGCTGTCCCAGGGAAGGCTCTGCTCGGAGCCGCCGGTGGTCCATTTCTGGTACTGAGCGAGCAGGGTGACCTGCGTGGCGTCATTCGGCGTCCAGGTGAAGGCCGGGGCGATATAGAGCATGTCGTCGGGCGAATGATCGACCTGGGTGTCGCTCTCCCGGTGCAGGACCGTCAGGCGGTAGCTGAACTTGCCTTCCGCATCGATCGGTCCGCCGAAGTCGCCTGTGACCTGGCGGCGGTTGTTGCTGCCATATTCGACGCCGAGTTCATGCAGAGGCTCGCTCGGCGGGCGCTTGGTGCGCATGTCGACGAGGCCGCCCGGCAGCGCGTCGCCATAAAGCACGGAGGAGGGGCCGCGCAGAACGTTCACCTGCTCCAGGCCATAGGGCTCAAGATTGGAATCGTAAGGGTTGTAGCCATTGCGCAAACCGTCCAGATAGAAGGCGCGCTGGGACTGGTGGCGGAAGCCGCGCATGTAGAAGATCGCGCCGATGCCCTGGCCGCCCGGATAGTCCACGGCCCGCACGCCCGGCGTATAGGCGACAATGTCGTTGAGATCCGTGACCTGCCGGTCCTTGAGTTCCTTCTCCGTGATCACGCTGACCGACTGAGGCACCTTGACCAGCGGCGTATCCGTCTTGGTGGCCGTCACCGTGTCGGTGGCAACATAGCCGGTGTCTTCATTGTTGACCGTCAGCTGTTCCAGCAGCGTGCCGTCACCGCCGACCGCAGCTGCCTGCGCTGCCGGGTCGTAGAGGGCAGCGGACCGCGGACCGCTGATCCGGACGCTGATGCCCGTACCGGCAACAAGCTGCTGCAGGGCGGCACTTGCAGACATGGTGCCGTTCACGGCTGCGGAACGCTTGCCGCGTACCAGATCCGAGGAATAGCTGATCTGCCAGCCGGAGCGGCGGATGAAGCTGGTCAGCGCTGCCGGCAGCGGCTGGGCAGGGATGGCAAAGGCCGCCGTTTCATCGGCCTGCTGCGCCAGCACGGGCAGGGCCGTACCGAGTGGAAGGGCCATCAGCCCGGTGGTCATCATCAGATGGACGAGCAGCGTGCGTCCAATCCTTGTCGAGTGTGTCTTCGTGTTGCGCTGCACGGTCGGAACCATTGCGACTATACCCCTTGCCCCAATCAGAAATCCGCCCGGATCACTCGCGTTTTCCGGGCTCTCACTTGATTGGACGAACGGCTTTCGGAAACCGGCAAAAAAAGTTGAATATTTATTGCAGGATTATCAGGCCGCCCGGCAGGCGCCACAAACCGACACCCGCGGCATCCGCCAGCGTCTGCAAGGCATTGTCCATGTCGCTGATCAGATAACTTCCGGAAATATGGAACTTGCGCACCCGCTCCATGGGCACGACGATGTTGCCGGGGATGTAGCGGTCGAGCTCCTTCGCCACGACTTCCAGCGGCTGGTCATCAAAGAACAGCCGCCCTTCGCGCCACGACAAGGCCAGCCCTGCGTCGGTTTCCCGAACATCTGTCAGTGCTGTCGCGGTGGCGGTCACGGCCTGACCTGCGACCAGGGAGACATTGTCTCCAATATCGGCGAGCCGCTCCACGGAAATGTGGCCGCGTTCCAGCACGACGTCGTCACTGTCTTCGGCTGTGTCCACGGAGAAGGCGGTGCCATGCACGGTCACCCTCGCAAAGTGCCCTGTCACCTTGAAGGGATGGTCCTCATCGTGGGTCACGTCGAAATAGGCTTCCCCCTTGAGAACGGCCACCTCCCGGCGTCCCTGGTCAAAGTCGACGGAAACGGCCGAGCCGGAATTGAGCGTCATGGCTGAGCCATCGGGCAGGGTGATCTGGCCTGTCGCCCCTTCGGCTGTCTGATAGTCGGCAAGCCAATAGACCCGAATGTCTTCCAGCTTGAGGACCAGACCTGCAGCCAGGCAGGCGGCCATGCCAAGCGGCGCCAGGGCTCTCTTTACACTCCGGCCGTTGAAGAGGGGAACCGGTTTGGAAAGTTCCGCCTGCCGCAGCCGCAAGGCACCTTCCAGAGCCGGGGCCTCCCAGAGGGCGGCAATCCGGTCAAAGGCCTGACTGTGACGGGGATCTTCAGCCAGCCAGGCATCGAAACCCTGCTGAAGCGCAACCCGCTCGCTCTGGTCCGCAGCCGCCTGAAACCTGAAAAACCAGTCGGCTGCCGCATCCGTCACGGATGGGGCGTCCTGCTCCCCTTGAGGGGAGGTTCGGGTTTCGGTCGGGCGGTGCTCCGGCATATCTGTCCGCTTCTCATCCATGGCTGCGACAACCGTTCAATAGGTCAGACGTTTGTCTCTGGCTCAGTCTGCAAATTTTGCGGTCCATCAGCGCTTCCTTCCATAAAGCGCATCGTGGCAATGGCCGAGTGCCAGTTTGAGGTCGTTGAAAACCGTCCGCTCCGAAATGCCGAGTTGTCCGGCAATGCGGGCGTTGCTCCATCCCTCAAGACGACTGAGAATCAGCACCTTTTGTGCCCGCTCGGGCAGCAGGGAGAGGGCGGCTTCCAGACGTTTCAGATCTTCGCGGCCCGCAAGCATTTCATCAAGGGAGGGCTGGTTGCTGGCAATCGTCTCCGCGGTGCTGTCGTCGAGGGGCCGGGCTTCCACCCGGGCCTGCCGCTTGAGCCGGCGCTTGTAATCAAGGGCGAGGTTCTGGGCAGTCCGGTTCAGATAGGCTTCCGCATGCTCGATCGTCCCGGCCTCGCCAGCGGATCGGGACCGGATATAGGTCTCCTGCACCAGATCTTCGGCAATCCCCGGGTCCTGGACGATCCGCCGGATCCGTGATGTCAGGGACCGCCGGATTCTCAGATAGACCTCCTCCAGCGCGGACGTCATTGTCCGGACTGTCCTGAAACAGGGGAGGGGAGAAGAACCTTGTTCATCCGGCAGTCGAAGGGCTCGTGGTGAAAGACGTGCGCAAGCGCAGAATGCAGGACGGCAGATGACTGCCGCCGGACCAAGATGGATCCTGATTGCTGCACTAATAAATATGAATTTTATAGTCAAGTATTATGAGCGAAACTTCCGCCAGACGCGGAGGAGTTGATCCGCTTGCCCTGAACCGCGCGGATCCATCGTGCCCATTGCCAAACCAGAAAGGCGGCAGATACGAGAATACCTGCGCCAACAGCGAAGCCTTGCAAAATGCCGGGTATTTTGAATGTCTTTGGAAAATGGTGCTGCCGGAGAGATTTGAACTCTCGACCTCTCCCTTACCAAGGGAGTGCTCTACCCCTGAGCTACGGCAGCATCTGCGGTGCGTTTCCTCTGGTTTTGAACCAGCCTGTTGGTCAGGTGCGGAAGAACCGTCTGCTTGATCCCGGCGGCGATGCCGTCCGGAATGCGGTGGCTTTTGCCACAGTTGGCCGGGGGGCGCAAGCGTCCATCTTCGCTTTTTTTGGGAAGTTTTGTTTTGGACCTGTGGATGGGATGGCGAACTTGCAGGGGCGGGCTGAAAAATGGCACGAAACAAGGGCTTGGTCGCCTTTGGGAGGCGTCGTCAGGCCTGTGGAAAGCTTTGCCGGGCACGGGAGCCTGCCGGGGAATCTCCTGGTGGAAAGGCATCAAGGCTGCCCTTGCCCCTTGATCCTGCTTGATGCAGGAAAGAGAGAGGGTCCGAACCGGTGAGCAGAAGCTTGTCCTGTTCGGGGCAAATTGACGGGACACTCTGCGGGATCACTTGACATGAGCGACGTGGACGCTGCCGGCGGCACAGGAAAAGATCGGGACGGCGTGGATGCGCCCGAAGCAGCTGACGCCTCCGAGGCGGCTGTCCCGAACCGGCGCGGCAAGGAGAAACCGGCAAAGCCGACGCGGGAAGAGCGTCTGGCTGAAGCCTTGCGGGCAAACTTGCGCCGGCGCAAGGCCGCTGCCAGAGAGCGGTCATCCTGACGGTTCGACCGGCGTCTGCCGTTGGTAGAGCGGCGCGATCCTTGCTGTTGACCGGCACTCGCCCGGTTTAGGCCGGAAAACTCCCGGCTTCTGCCGGGTCTTCGCCTTGCGCGGGCCACATCTTGCGTGTAGACGGCGGTGCAATACATATATTTCCGCGCCAGGCGGGGCTTTCGCCGGGGCAAACAGACTTCTTGGGGGTTATAGCGGTATGGACAGCATCAAGGTCGTGGGCGGCTCTGCGCTGAATGGGGTGATCCCGATTTCCGGCGCGAAGAACGCAGCCCTTCCGCTGATGATCGCCTCGCTTCTGACGGATGAGACGCTGACGCTCAGCAACGTGCCGCGCCTGCGCGATGTCGCTCTGCTGACCCAGATCCTTCAGAACCATGGCGTCGATTATTCGGTCAACGGCAAGCGCAACGGTCAGGACGATCTGGAAGGCCAGACCCTGCATCTGACTGCCCGCGAGATCGTGGACACCACAGCGCCCTACGAGCTGGTCTCCAAGATGCGCGCCAGCTTCTGGGTCGTTGGCCCTCTGCTCGCCCGCATGCGCGAAGCCCGTGTATCGCTGCCCGGCGGCTGCGCCATCGGCACCCGTCCGGTCGATTTCTTCATCGACGGTCTCAAGGCGCTCGGCGCCGATATCGAGATTGAAGCTGGCTATGTGGTCGTGAAGGCTCCCAAGGGCCTGATCGGCAACCGCGTCGTCTTCCCGAAAGTCTCGGTCGGGGCCACCCACACCATCATGATGGCGGCGACCCTTGCCGAAGGCGAGACGGAAATCGTCAACGCCGCCTGTGAGCCGGAAGTGGTGGATCTGGCCAATTGCCTGAAGGCCATGGGCGCACAGATCGAGGGCGCCGGCACGCCGACCATCCGCATTCAGGGCGTCAAGCGCCTGCATGGCGCGCATCACGCTGTGGTGGCCGACCGGATCGAAACCGGCACCTATGCCATGGCTGTCGCCATGACCGGGGGTGATGTGCTGCTGCAGGGCGCCCGTGCCGACCTGCTGGAAAGCGCCATCGAGATCCTGCGCCAGACCGGCGCGGATATCACGGAAACCCCGGAAGGCCTGCGCGTCTACCGCAATGGCAACGGCATTCAGCCGGTGGATATCACCACCGCGCCGTTCCCGGGTTTCCCGACCGATCTTCAGGCCCAGTTCATGGCCCTGATGACCCGGGCAGGCGGCCGCAGCTGCATCACCGAGACCATCTTCGAGAACCGCTTCATGCATGTTCAGGAGCTGGCCCGCCTCGGCGCACAGATCCATATCGATGGCCGCACTGCTATCGTCGACGGGGTCAACACCCTGCGCGGCGCGCCGGTCATGGCAACGGACCTGCGCGCCTCCGTGTCGCTGGTCATTGCCGGTCTGGCCGCAGAAGGCGAGACCCACGTCAGCCGCGTCTATCACCTCGACCGCGGTTTCGAGCGTCTTGAAGACAAGCTGACCCGCTGCGGCGCGCAGATCGAGCGCATCTCCGGCTGAGCTGCCTCTTCTGGCGGATTGTCAAAGCCGGATTTAACAGCTAGGTCATGACTTTCGGGCAGCCTCCGGGCTGCCCGTCTGATTTGCGGCCGCAGCCCGGCCGCTCGACACCGGACTTCTACGAGACCTCTTCCGCCGGACCGCTCCGGTCCTGCCGCAATCAGGGATGACGCCAAACGCCATGGACCGTCTGAGACTTACCGCTCTCGATGCCGAAGACCTTCAGGTCGTTTCCGCCCATGTTCAGGATGCCGTGATGATCGTCGGCGACATCCGCTATATGCCGCGCGAACAGAAGGCCGTGTTCGTCATGAACCGGTTCGTCTGGGACAAGGCTGCAGACAAGCGCAGCCGCCAGCATGAGCGCCGCCGGTCTGCCCTGTCCGTTTCCCGTGTTCTGGATATGAAGGTCTCGGGCATTCGTCAGGATGCGCGGGAAAACGTGCTCGAACTTCTGGCCGTGACCTTCGAGGAGCAGGATGCACCTGCCGGGCGCATCCGTCTGGATTTCGCCGGTGGCGCGGCCCTTGCGCTGACGGTCGAGTGCATCGAGGTTCAGATGTCGGATCTGGGCGCTGCCTGGTCCACGCCGAACCTGCCCAGCCACGATCTGGACTGATTTTGGAGTGAAGGGCAGGCTTTAGATGCTGCCCTGTCAGAGAAACCGGAGGCACGGCCTCCCGGACATTGGACTTGAGGAGCCCCAGCGTGGCGATACGTCTTTCCACCCTTGATGCCGATTTTGAAACCCGCTTTGCCGAGCTGCTGTCCGGCAAGCGTGAGGTGTCGGAAGATGTCGATCATGTGGTCCGGGATATTCTGGAAGATGTCCGCAAGCGCGGCGATGCCGCTGTCCTGGACTACACGGCCCGGTTTGACCGCCTGAGCGCCGCCAGCATGGCTGAGCTGCGGGTGACGGAAGCCGAGATCGAAGCGGCCATGAAGGCCGTGCCGCAAGAGGTTCTGGACGCCCTGTCCCTGGCACGTGACCGGATCGAAAGCCACCACGCTCGTCAGATGCCCAAGGATGACCGCTATACTGATGCGGTTGGGGTTGAGCTTGGCTCACGCTGGACTGCGATCGAGGCTGTCGGCCTTTATGTGCCGGGCGGCAAGGCTTCCTACCCGAGCTCCGTGCTGATGAATGCTGTGCCGGCCAAGGTTGCCGGTGTGGAGCGCATCGTTATGGTGGTGCCGAGCCCGGACGGGGATCTGAACCCGCAGGTTCTGGCCGCTGCGCGTCTTGCCGGTGTGTCCGAGATCTACCGGATTGGCGGCGCGCAGGCTGTTGCCGCTCTGGCCTTCGGGACTGAAACCATTGCTCCGGTCAGCAAGATCGTCGGTCCCGGCAACGCCTTCGTGGCGGCTGCCAAGCGCCGTGTGTTCGGCACGGTCGGCATCGACATGATCGCCGGTCCGTCCGAAGTTCTGGTCGTCGCCGATGCGGAAAATGATCCGGACTGGCTGGCTGCCGACCTTCTGGCCCAGGCGGAACATGATGAAGTCGCCCAGTCCATCCTGATCACCGACAGTGCAGACCTGGCCAGTGCCGTGGAACAGGCGGTCGAGCGTCAGCTGAAGACCCTGCCGAAGGCTGCAATTGCCGGTGCCAGCTGGCGCGATTTCGGTGCGGTCATTGTCACCAGGGACCTGGACGAGGCCATGCCTCTGGTCAACCGGATTGCCGCCGAACATCTCGAACTTGCCGTTGCCGATCCGGAGGCACTGCTCCTGAAGGTCCGCAGTGCTGGGGCCGTGTTCATGGGCCGTCACACGCCGGAAGCGGTGGGCGATTATGTTGGCGGCTCGAACCACGTTCTGCCGACGGCACGCTCTGCCCGGTTCTCTTCGGGGCTTTCCGTTCTCGACTTCGTCAAGCGGACGTCTATCCTCAAGTGTACGCCGCAGTCCTTGCGGGAGATCGGTCCGGCAGCCATTGTGCTGGGAGAGGCGGAAGGCCTTGCCGGTCACGCAAGATCGGTGGCGGTCCGTCTCAACCTCTAGGTCTCAACCCTTGAGGTGAGGCGCCAGGGTCTGGGAGGAGCGTTGCGCGCATGAGGACAGGTTCGGAACCAGGGAGTGTCAGGCATGGATGAAGCGGCCGCTCTGAAGGCGGAGGATGTCGGCGGGAAACTGGTCGACGTCATTCTGGACGAGGAATCCATCGCCCGTTCAACGCCGGACGTCGAACATGACCGCGCTGTCGCCATTTATGACCTGATCGAGGAAAACCGTTTTCAGCCGATCGGGCTTCCCGCAGCCAATTATGTTCTGCGGCTGTCGGTGGTCGAAAAGCGTCTGGTGCTGGAGATCCGCACCGAAGGCGGCGAGGTTCTGGTCACCCATGTCCTGTCCCTGTCGCCGCTGCGCAAGGTGGTGAAGGATTATGACCTCATCTGCCAGAGCTACTATGAAGCGATCCGCCATGCCTCCCCGAGCCAGATCGAGGCGATCGACATGGGGCGGCGCGGTGTTCACAACGAAGGCTCATCCATCCTGATGGAGCGCCTGGAGGGCAAGATCACGGTCGACATGCTGACGGCCCGGCGTCTTTTCACCCTCGTCTACGCTCTGCACTGGAAAGGGTGAGCGCGTTGACCGGGCCGGGCGTCCGTCCGACTGCGGTGCTGTTTGCATGCGGCATGAATGCCGTGCGCTCGCCCATGGCAGCAGCGATCACCCGCAACCTGTTTCCCAACCAGATCTATGTGCGCTCCGCCGGCGTACGCAAGGGCGAGCGCGATCCCTTTGTCGATGCGGTGATGGCCGAGATCGGCATGGACACCAGCAAGCATCTGCCCAAGACATTCGAGGAACTGGATGAGTCGGGCTTCGATCTCGTCGTCACGCTGGCTCCGGAGGCTCATCACAAGGCACTGGAGCTGACCCGTACCGAGGCGGTGGACGTGGAATACTGGCCAACGATGGACCCGACCCTTGCGACCGGCAGCCGCGAGCAGATCATGGACGCGTACCGGGGCATCCGCGACCAGCTCCTCATGCGGATCAAGAAACGCCTCGCATGGACCCCGCCGCCGAGCGGTTAGGGGAGGAGGAACCCTCTACTTTGCACTGCGCCTTTCGATGGCGGAAGAAGGACTTAACGGTCCTGCTTTGCAGTCAAAATGCGTAAGGCTTGATGTATCGGCGCTTTTGTGGGAAAGAGCGCCGAAACAACGGTTCACTTTCAAGCCGCGATCCGTTAGGTTCGCCGCTCATCTGAACGCCTTAATCAGGATACCATATGGCCAAGGAAGAAGCTCTGGAGTTCCCGGGCGTCGTCACGGAACTGCTGCCCAACGCGACCTTTCGCGTGAAACTTGAAAATGATCATGAAATCATTGCCCACACGGCTGGACGCATGCGCAAGAACCGCATCCGCGTTCTGGCTGGCGACAAGGTTCTTGTCGAAATGACTCCGTACGACCTGACCAAGGGTCGTATCACCTACCGTTTCAAGTAGACCCTCGCAGCGTCACCGAAACAAGGCCCTGGCAGGCATGACAATGACACCTTCATTGATCCTGGCGTCCGCATCTCCGCGCCGCCTGGCTCTGCTGCAGCAGATCGGTATCGAACCCGATCACCTGCTGCCTGCCGATATTGACGAGGCACCGCGCAAGCTGGAAACTCCGCGCGCGCTGGCTCTGCGCCTTGCGAAGGAAAAGGCGGCTGCCGTACGGGCCGTCGCCGATGCCTCCGAAGACCTCAAGACGGCACTGGTTCTTGCTGCCGATACGGTCGTGGCCGTCGGCCGCCGCAATCTGCCCAAGACCGAGTTGACCGATCAGGCCCTGGCCTGCCTGTCTCTTCTGTCCGGTCGCGGACATCGCGTCTTTACCGGCGTTTGCGTGCATGGTCCTGATGGCCGCGTGCGAACGAAGGTGGTGGAGAGCCGTGTGCGCTTCAAGCGCATTGGCCGCCGCGAAATGGACAGCTACATCGCCTCCGGAGAATGGCGCGGCAAGGCTGGTGGCTATGCCATCCAGGGTCTCGCCGGCAGCTTCGTGACCAAGCTCACTGGATCCTATCCGAATGTGGTGGGCCTGCCGCTGACCGAGACCATGGCGCTTCTTGCCGCTGCCGGCTATCCGGTCCATGGCAACTGGGCGGCCTCCGCGGCCGGCTGATCCGGACTTGCCGCCTGCAAGGTCCCTGTTGCAAGCTGCAAACCCTGAAAAGAGAGAGGGCCCCATGTCCCAGAACCCGGATAAGACACCGGCAGACACCCCGCGCCGCATGCGCCCTTGCCCGATCTGTTCCAAGCTCTCGACGACAGAAGACTATCCGTTCTGCTCACCCCGCTGCGCCAAGGTCGATCTGCACCGCTGGCTGTCCGAGGGCTATTCCATCCCGGTCGTCGAGACCGATGATATTGACGATCCGGACACGGATACCTTCACCGGCTAATAATTTCAGTAGGATGCCGTCATTTAGGACGGCAGAGCATCTGATTTGCCGACTGTTTGGGCAAGCTTGTAAAAAATATCGCTTGTCGTGAAAAATTCTGCACTGTCATAATGGCAATCGTAGACCCGTGTCATAGACGGGTCCGATGGCTGAGAGTGCAGGGTCGTCAGCTCCTGAGGCTGACGGAATTTCGTTCCGGCCGTTGAGGATCGCTGTTCTTCCGGCCCGACATTTCCAGGCCGGCAGGAGCAGTACGCATACCGGGCAACGACCCGGATCAAAGGCGAGGCTCTGATGAAAAAGTTTCTGTTTGGCGCTTCGGCGCTGGTACTTTCCACGGCGTTTTCCGGTGCCGCATTCGCGGACTATACCCTGACCATCCTGCACACCAACGACCTGCATTCGCGCATCGAGTCGATCAACAAGTATGATTCGACCTGTGGCGCTGAAGACGAAGGCGAGGGCAAGTGCTTTGGTGGCGTCGCCCGTGTGAAGGCGAAGGTTGACGAGATGCGCAAGGCTCTCGAAGGCAAGAACTATCTGCTGCTCGATGCCGGTGACCAGTTCCAGGGCTCGCTGTTCTACACCACCTACAAGGGCGCGGCGGCTGCCGAGTTCATGAACCTGATCGGCTATGATGGCATGGCTGTCGGCAACCATGAATTCGATGACGGCCCGGCCGGTCTTGCCGGTTTCCTCGACAAGGTGAAGTTCCCGGTCATCTCCAGCAACCTGGACATGGCAAACGAGCCGCTTCTGAAGGACCGGGTTGCCGAAACCCTGGTGTTCGAGCGTGGCGGCGAAAAGATCGGCGTGATCTCTTCCCTGGCCGAAGACACGGTTGAAACCTCCTCTCCGGGCGCTGGCGTCGGCTTCATCAATTCCGAAAACGCCCTGAAGGCAGCTGTTGCCAAGCTTCAGGCTGAAGGCGTCAACAAGATCATCGCGCTGACCCATGAGGGTTACGTCAAGGACAAGGAAATTGCGGCGAATGTGCCGGGCATCGACGTAATCGTCGGCGGTCACTCGCACACCCTCCTGTCCAACACCCAGGAAAAGGCCGAAGGCCCGTACCCGACCGTGGTGAAGAACGCGGAAGGCAAGGACGTGCCGATCGTGACGGCCTATGCCTACAGCAAGTTCCTTGGCGATATCGAGATCACCTTTGATGACGAAGGCAATGTGATCAAGGCTGAAGGCGAGCCGATCCTGCTCGATGCATCCGTGAAGCCGGATGAAGCTGTTCTGGCGCGCGTTGCTGAGCTCGCCAAGCCGCTTGACGAAGTGCGCAACCAGGTGATCGCCGAAAGCACCGGCGTGATCGAAGCTGACCGCACCATCTGCCGTGCGCAGGAATGCGAGATGGGCAATCTGGTGGCTGATGCCATGCTCGACCGTGTGAAGGCACAGGGCATCCAGATCGCAATCCAGAACGGTGGCGGTCTTCGTGCATCCATCGACGCTGGTCCGGTGACCAAGGGTGAGGTTCTGACGGTTCTGCCATTCCAGAACACGCTGGCAACCTTCCGGCTCAAGGGTGCCGATGTGGTTGCTGCTCTCGAGAATGGTGCAAGCCAGATCGAAGAAGGCGCAGGCCGCTTCTCCCAGGTTGCAGGTCTGAAGTACACTTTCGACAAGTCCAAGCCGGCAGGCGAGCGCATCTCGGACGTCATGGTCGAGGAAAACGGTGCCTTCGCTCCGCTGGAAGCTGACAAGGTCTATGGTGTTGTTTCCAACAACTACATGCGTGCTGGTGGCGACGGCTACAAGGTCTTCGCTTCTGGCGGCATGAATGCCTATGACTTCGGTCCGGACCTTGCTGATGTTGTCGCTGACTATCTGGCAGCGAAGAACGGTTACACTCCCTACACGGATGGCCGCATCACCGCGAAGTAAAAGCTGACATTTTTCAGTCAGTCAGAATCGGAAGGCGCTCCGTTGCACGGGGCGCCTTTTGCATTTCTATTTGCGAGTTTTCTGAAATAGAGCATGCCGAATTACATGTGGAGACTAGAAATCAAGGCCGTTCTATTCCCCATTTGGGGGATGTGAGCAGCTTTAACTCTGGGCTTCTGTGGCATTTGAGTTACGCGCGGCAACTTTACGATACGAAAGGGACAGCGCAAGCTGGCCGGGTGTCTGGAAGTTTTGTAGGCTAGATAGTTGTGAATTTGAGAGGAGCGGCGGGGGCATGCCGGTCAAGTTTAATCATTTATTTAACATATTGATTTGCGCGGGGCTTTGCCTCGGCGCTGTCGAAAGCATTTCACCAGTCTATGCCCAGGGGGCAAATCCTCAGGCCAGCAACGAGCTGAAAGCCCGTCAGGCGCATCTTCTGACCATTCTTCTGAAGCAGCCGGACAATCTGGATGTTTCTTTCGAATATGCGATGATCTCCGCCCAGATCGGCGACTATGAAGCCGCGATCGGCACGTTTGAACGCATGCTGATTTATTCTCCGGGTCTGCCGCGTGTGCAACTGGAGCTGGGCGTGCTCTATTTCCGTCTCGGCAGCACGGACGCCGCGCGCAGCTATTTTGAATCTGCAATTTCCGGCCCAGAAGTGCCGCCGGAAGTTCAGGCACGCGTTGAGGAATATCTGGCAGCCATCGGCAACAATGAGAACCCGGCCAAGTTCCGCGCGACGGTGCTTGCCGGTGCCCGTTATCAGAGCAATGCCAACGCCGGCCCGGGCGATCGCAGCATCAATCTGAACGGTGTGAACTTCCTGCTGAACCAGACCTCCACCGGCCAGTCCGATGTGAACGGCTTCGTCGCTGCCACCCTGCATGGCGGCTATGATCTGGGCACCCAGGGTGATCTGCTAGAAGCCGATCTGCTGCTCTTTGGAGCGCGTTATGCGGATCTGTCCAAGCTGGACACAGGCCTTGCGGAACTGACCTTCGGTCCGTCCTTCAATATGCGGCGCTTCAACGTCGACAATGCCCGGCTTGGCTTCTACGGCATTTTGTCCGGCGTGCGTCTGGATACGTCCAACTATCTTGGCGCCATGGGTCTCGGTTCCAGGTTCGCATGGCGTCTGGATCCGGCAACGACCCTCTCGGGCAAGTTCGAGTTCCGGTACCGCTGGTATCATGACACGGTCACCTATTCGACCGTCTCTGACCGCAATGGCCATTTCTACAAGGGTGGCCTGACCCTGATTCACCAGTTCTCCCAGAACTGGGCAGGCCGCACGCTGATCTTTGGTGACTATGAAGAAACCGCCAAGGCCTGGGAACAGAGCTATGAAATCGGGGGCGGCGTCGGTGCGACCTACAAGTTCGCTTCGCCGTTTGAAGCCCTTCCGGAGCGCTGGTCGATTGATCTGGAGGCCGGTTATATCCGCCGCCTCTACGACAGCCCGGATCCGCTGATCAACAAGAACGACAGCCAGAATGACCATGAAGGCTGGGTTCGTGCGGCGTTGAATGTTCCGCTGAAGAACGATTTCTCGATCGGTCTGACCGGCGAATTCCGGCGCGTTTATTCCAACTATGATCTGGCAACCTACAGCAACGCTTCGGCGATGGTGTCTGTTGCGAAGAACTTTTAAAGGGGGCTTCTCATGACCAGCCGCCATCTTCAGAAACTTCGTTATTTCGGCCTTCTGGCTGCTATTCTTCCCGTGACCGCCACGAGCGTGATCCCCGCGCCGGCATTGGCCGCGTCGCAGGTTGGTGTGGCCGCCGCGGTCAACACGTCTGCTTTCGGCACCGCGCCGGGACTCAACCGCAAGACCAAGGTTCTTGGCGACAACGTCATCTACCGTGAGCGGATCGAGACCACCGGCTCCGGTCTGGTTCAGGTGCTGCTCGTTGACGGGTCCACCTTCACGGTCGGACCGAATTCCGATCTGGTGATCGATGAGTTCGTCTATGATCCGAACACGGGTCAGGGCAAGCTGGTCGCAAGCCTTGGCAAGGGCGTTGCCCGTTTCGTCGGCGGCAAGCTGTCGAAGAACAAGGCCGGGGTCAACGTCAATACGCCGGTCGGCACCATCGGGATCCGTGGCGGCATCGCCAACATGGATCTGACCTCCGGCGGCGGCGTCTTCTCTCTCCTCTTCGGCGAGGAACTGACGTTCACCGGCCGCAACGGCGATACCAACCGGGTTTATGAGGCCGGCTACACGCTGCAGGTCAGCGGCGGCGGGGCAAACTCCGAGGTTCGCCGGACCACCCAGGCGGATCTTGGCGGCGTTCAGCAGGGCCTTTCCGGCAAGCCGGGGCAGAGCGGCGGTGCAACGCAGAAGCCGACCGAAGCATCCGTCACGGATTCCGGTTTCAGTCAGGCAAACTCCGATCTCGGGGTGACCAACACCTTGCCGACACCGAAGCCTGAAGTTGTTCAGTCGACGGAAGTGACCGAGACTGACGAAACGCTGGTCCAGATCCAGGAAACCACCCAGAACGAGAACACGGAAGAGATCGCGGAAGAAACGCCGCCCCCTCAGCCGGAGCCTGAGGTTGAAATCGTCAACGTCCGGATCTTGCGGGCAGGGGATGGCTATACCCCGGCGGGCAGCACAGTTGTTGTTTCCAATCCGGGCGCCCAGGGGCTTCTGGGCGGTTCGAACGGAACTGACGAAGATGTCGAGTTCGAAGGCGGTGAAATCACTGCTGGATCCGCGACCGCGCTCTATTATGGCGAAGTGGACGGCAACCCGCTCTATCAGTTTGTTTTCGACACTGAGCCGAATGTCTATTTCTACACTCAGACCCTCAGCTCTGACGGCGACTACGTTTCCCAGCAGGGCGACAGTCAAGTGGTTCCTGATGCGGAAATAGACATTGATACCGCTACATATGGCGACATCAGCGGCTTCGCGCGCGGCGTTCAGGTGAGCAACGAGGACTTCGTTGCCTTCGCCCATTTCCCGGCTCTGTCCTTCGACGAGACCGGTCCGGTCTATGATCCCGACGGCGCAAACATGATCCTCGGCCTATACGGGGTTGGCACCGACTGGACCCAGTTCAACAAGACCGAGACCCAGGTCCGGACCTATGAGCTGTCTTCCGATCCGCTGACGACCTTTGTCATGGGCACTGAGACCGGCGATGGTGGTCTGATTCCGCTTGAAACCGACGCTCTGTACATGAACCCGCTGGTTGCCCAGTTGATGGGCGAAAGCTTCATGAACGAGATCGAGTCCACGGAATTGCTCATGATCCAGAGCGATCCCTCCACGCTGCTAGGGTCTCAGGTTCTGGCGAGCTCTTTCCTCATCCAGGGAACCGGGGAAGACCAGAAGTCCTTCCTGTCTCTGTCCGTCGGCAGCATCTTTGATGATGCTGGTGAGCTGACCTATGACACGGGCCGCCGCGGCAGCCACCGGATGGATTCTTCGGAAACTGCAGGCCGCTATGGCGGCACGATCCAGACCGTTTCAGCGTCTGACGGCTCCAATTTCTTTGGGTCGGATGCGCAGAGTCTCGTGATCAGCGGCGGCGTTGATATTGATGAGCCGTTCAGCGATGGCTATATCATTCGCCCGGATACGCTTGACTACACCGATCCGCTCAGCATGACCGTCCATGTCGGCATCCTGTCGGAAGAAACGCCCGTTTCCTCCTTCGAGCGGACACAGCGGACTCTCGCGGGCTTTGCGACCGGCGTGTTTGAATCGTCCAACAATGTCACCGGTGGTGTTCTTGAGCCGAAGCTCTTTGCAAGCACCGACACGGATGATTTCAGCATCACCTTCCTGCCGGGCAGCAACACTTTGACGGCGCTCGTCAGTGTCGAGGATGTGCTGGATGCTGACAGCGAAATCGATAGCTACAGCTTCGGTTTTGGCCAGAACACGGACGGCAGCGGCGGCAGTGGCCGTGCGACCTTTATCGATGACGATACCTATGCCGCGCGCGAGATGCGGGACACGAGCGAAGCATTCGTCGTGACCGACAGCAGTGCAATCGTCACACAGCCGGACGGGGACAACCCGAACAGCTACCTCATTCCCGATACTCTGATGCCGGGTGCGGATGCAGACATCTTCGTTGGCGTCAACCGCTGCACCTGTGCCTTCCTGGAGTGGGGCTACTGGGGGGCGTCGGTTCAGCTTAATGGTGAGGATGCTGCGGCAAACCTGACCAATGGCGAGCGCTACGACAACATGCATCTGGGCACCTGGGTTGCCGGGAATGCCACGGCCAGCGCTGATCTGCCCACCAGCGGCACGGCAACCTATGCCGGTCATGCGGTCGGCAGTGTCGTGAACAACGGCGCGCAGTATCTGGCAGCTGGCAATTTCGGACTGGAAGTCGATTTTGCGGCCCGCAACGCGACGGCTGCGATCACCAACTTCGATGGTCACACCTTCGGTTCGAACATGTCCGAAGTGACGACCGGTGCTGATACCAACCTGTTCAGCGGCGGCATTGCCGATCCCAACGAGATCATGCAAGGCCAGATCAATGCGGCGATCGTGACCGGTCCGGATAGTCTCATCGACGGGGTGATGGGGAATTTCACCATCGACGATGGCACAGGATGGCAGGCGACGGGCATCGTCGCTGGTCAGCTCCAGTAAGACTTGAAAAGGCCGCCCTCGAGGCGGCCTTTTTGCTGGGAACCATCGCCGCGCTTTCGACCTGCGGGCATGCACCGGACAGACGCAAAGCGTGAATGGCGCGAGAGGCTCTTTCCGGTCTCCGGGCGCCTCTAGCCCCGGGGGAGGGGCTTCGGCTCCAATTGGGGTGGCTGGAACCAGAGGTCAGAGGTTTTCCCCAGGCTGTTGTGTCTGGGTAAGAGACTGAAACTTAAGGATTTCTGCGGTTTCTTTGGGCTTTTTGCAGCGTCCGGAAAACGGCGCTGAAAAAAGTCCTGGAGGTGCTGGACAAGCGCTTTGCCAGCTTCTATAAGACCCAAGCTTTCAGCGCGGCGGAACACTCCGCTGACAGAGACGCCCGGATAGCTCAGTTGGTAGAGCAGCGGATTGAAAATCCGCGTGTCGGCGGTTCAAATCCGTCTCCGGGCACCATCTCCTTCCCCCTCTCAAAAATCAGTTGCCTATCACTGCTCCCTGCTTGAGCATTGGACGTCTCGCGACCATCTGCCTGAATTCTCTTCGGCAGCATTGTCGCAGAGCTCCAAATGCAATTTGAAACTCCGCAATCGTTTTTTCCCGCTTGAAATCTTTGGGGAGACGACTGCGGATGCTGCAAGGCGCTAGTGGAATTGGGGAGAGAGCTCCCGGTGCCTGAATGTCTTACCCTGTTTATTGTGTTTTTTCTTGCCGCCTTCTGTCTGGTTGCTATGATCTTCAAGGTACTATTTTTAGTTGATGGGGGGTAAGGTGCGTATAATTCGATTTGCTTTTCTGTATTTGATTTTCAGTTCCGCTGCCGCAAGCGCCCAGTATTTGGAGTACATCAAGGTTGACCAAACATCTGAGAACAAGGCGGTTTATCCATGGAATGAGGTCTATGGACGCGTTTCTTATGCTGTGGAATTTTCTGTCGTTCCGGATGATGCGAAACGTAGTCTTGAAAGTTTTTTGAAATCCGTCGTTTCCAAGTCCTTTGGCAATGAGGATGGAAACTATGTTCTGACCCTCATTCTGGAGAATGGCGTGAGGGAAGTCTCCAAGAGAGCCGTTGTTTCTTTTACCTGGTCAGAGAAACGCTTCTTGTTCTTCACGACCTCATCAGACATTTCCAGCAACATATCTTTCAAAGGCCGGCTGACCGACCATTTCCCGATCAATTCAAACAACAATCACCTTCAGGTCAGACTTGAGCTGCAGAAAACCGAGAACGCGGCCGTAAATACCGACACTTATAATGATTTCAGCGACCAGGTCGGGCTCCTGAGCTTTAAGGCGCTCGTGCCTGCGGTGAATGTGGCGCAGTCCCTTGAAGTGCCGCTTGGCATTATGGCCAAGGCGTTGAACTCTTCTCGCAAAGCAGAGCTGGCTACTGACGTCTCAATGTCATTCATTGATGATGGCAGCGATGATCCCAACAAAGTCGTTTATTCCATCCGAGGTCCGCGCGGAGGTGGAGACCTCTATAACAATGGTATCTATATTACAGTCTCATTTGACGTGGATCCGTCACTGGTAGGTGTCTTTGAGGCGGAAAAGTTCAAAAATCTCAATCTGGATCTGATCTTGAGAAATGCATTGGTCGGAGCGTCTGGGGCAGGAATTCCCTTTGAAGAGGCCATTTCCGGGAAAGAATATGAGGGTATTCGCGGATATCTCTCTTCGCTTGATCAGAGAAAGCGGCCTGATGGGGTGCCTTCCTCCTATGTCTGTCGTGAGCTCTGGGACACGCTGTTGGGGTTCTTTTCCAATAGGGACGCACCGGTTATCTACGCGGCTTATCTGAAAAAATATGGCTATTGGCTCGATGCTTCCGGAGCGAGATCCGGGTGCATCGATGCGTTCAAGCAGTCGTTCGAGGGGCTTTCCGTCGACACCACGTCCATTCCGATAAGCCAATAGGTCCTCGCTTCTATCGCTTTCAGAGCCTCCGCGGTTTTCGCGAGGCAGGGGGGTGAATCTTCCCCAGGGGAGATTTTGCAGGCCGAGAGTGGGGAAGAGGAGTCTTCTCTATTGACCTAAAAGGCTTTTTTGTCTTGGATAGGTCATCGGGCAAGCTGCAAGATGTTGTCTGGGGGCGGGCTGTGATGAGAGCCAGAGCCTTGTCGCTATGCCAGGGCGAAAGCGTGGACCAGGTCTGATGTGAGTGCCAGGTGCCGCAATCGTCCGTGGGGCGTTGGCAAGCGCATTGGTGGGCTCATTCCGCCGCTGGGGGCCAGGGCAGCATTTAGGGTTTTGCGGAAGCCGCTCTCTGTTCGGGTCGAGCCACATAGAGCTGATCCGGGCAACGAGAGGGAGAAGTCCTTGCCCGGTGCCATTGACTGCGGAAGACCTTTCCGCATGTTCACGTCAACAAGGGGGCGGCCAAGTCCCCGGCCAAGTCTTAGGGGCTTGCGGCCAGCAGGTCGAAGCCCGGAGCGAGCTGAGAAAACCCATACCTTCCAACAGAGAGGAAGTCCGAATGACCTTTTTCAAGTCCATGAGAGCTGTGGCAGCTGCAGGTGCTCTGCTGCTGGCCGGCGGCGCCGCGCAGGCGCAGGACATCAATTTCTTCACCATCGGCACCGGCGGCACCGGCGCGACCTACTATCCGATCGGCGGCGTTATCGCCAACGCCATCTCCAATCCCCCGGGCTCGCGTCCGTGTGATGAAGGCGGCAGCTGCGGCGTGCCGGGCCTGATCGCTTCGGCCGTGTCTTCGCGCGGTTCCGTTGACAACCTCAACGCCATTTCCTCGGGCCTGCGCAACTCCGGTTTCGCCCAGTCCGACACGGCCTTTTGGGCCTACACCGGCACCGGCACCATGGAAGGCAAGCCGGCCGCAGAAGACCTGCGCGCTATTGCTGCCCTGTTCCCGGAGCATATCCACCTGGTCACCCTGGCAGACAGCGGCATCAACTCTGTTGCTGACCTGGCCGGCAAGCGCGTGTCCCTGGATGAGCCGGGCTCGGGCACCTATGTGGATGCCAAGCTGATCCTGGAATCCTTCGGCCTCGGCGTCGACAAGGTGACTGCGGAAGCCCTGAAGCCGAACGCTGCCGGTGACGCACTGCGCAACGGCCAGATTGATGCGTTCTTCTTCGTTGGCGGCTATCCGACCGGCGCGATCGTGGAACTGGCTTCTGCCGTGAAGGTCAAGCTTGTCCCGATCGATGGCGAAGGCGCAGCTGCCCTGACCGAGAAGTACGGCTTCTTCTCCCAGTCCGACATTCCGGCAAGTGCCTATGAAGGCGTTGGCGACACCGCGACTGTTGCCGTTGGCGCTCAGTGGATCACGTCCGCCAAGGAATCCGATGACCTGATCTACAACATCACCAAGGCACTTTGGAACGACAAGACCCGCGTCCTGCTGGATGTTGGTCATGCCAAGGGCAAGGTGATCACCCTCGAAACCGCTCTGGACGGCATCGGCATTCCGCTGCATCCGGGCGCAGAACGCTTCTACAAGGAAGCTGGTCTGATCAAGTAAGGCCGAAAAGCTGGAAAAGCGGGCTCCCCGGAGCCCGCTTTTCCTGTTTCTGACCCAACGAGACTTTCCAAAACGGGGGCGGGCGATGAGCAGCACCGAACTGACGCCGGAAGAACTGGCGGAGATCGAGCGCAAATATGATCCGGAGCTGGCGTTCCGGCCGACCGGGCCGAAGGCTGGCCATGTGATTGGCGCCATTCTGGCAGCCATGTCGATCTATCATTTCTATGCAGGCGGTTTCGCCTTGATCCCGGAGCTTTTGCACCGGGGCATTCACCTGGCCTTCGTGCTCTGCCTGGCTTTTCTGCTGTTTTCCTGGCGGCGCAGCCCGGTGGATCAGGCTCAGGCCAAGGTCTGGTGGCGTCTGGATGGCCTTCCGTTCCTTGACATTCTCTGGGCTGTGCTCGGGGTTGGCGCGGCACTCTATCTGCCCCTGTTGCCACCCGAGGCGCTTGCCTCGCGGGTGGGCAATCCGTCCCAGATGGATGTCTTCATGGGCAGCGCTCTCATTCTGCTGACCCTTGAAGTCTGCCGCCGGTCGGTTGGTCCAACTCTGCCGATCATTGCCATCGTCTTCATGCTCTTCGCGCTGTTCGGGCCCTATGCGCCCGGTCCGTTGAAGCATGGCGGGGCAAGCTGGCTGGCGCTGGTCAACCACCTCTACATGACCAACCAGGGCATCTATGGCATCGCCATCGGCGTGATGGCCAAATATGTGTTCCTGTTCATTCTCTTCGGCGTTCTGGCAACGCGTATCGGCCTCGGTCAGCTCTTCATCGATCTGGCCATGGTCATCGCCGGCCGCTATGCGGGTGGCCCGGCGAAGGTTGCGATCTTCTCCTCCGCCTTCATGGGCACGATCTCCGGCTCCTCCATTGCCAACACGGTGACGACAGGGGCCCTGACCATCCCGGCTATGAAGCGCGTCGGCTATCCGGCGCATTTCGCAGGCGCCGTGGAAGCGACCTCTTCGACCGGCGGGCAGATCACACCGCCGATCCTGGGGGCTGCCGCCTTCATCATGGTGGAATATCTGGAGATCCCGCTGCGCGATGTTCTGGCCGCGGCGCTGTTCCCGGCCATGCTGCATTACTTCGGCATCTTCATCATGGTGCATCTGGAAGCCAAGCGCCTGGGCCTGCGCGGTCTGACGGCTGCCGAACTGCCCAAGCTCGGCATCGTGCTGAAGCAGCATTGGCTCTCGATCATCCCGCTGATCATTCTGGTCTACATGATCCTGACCGGACGCACGCCTGACTATGCTGCGGTCTACGGCATCATTGCGTGCGTCATCGTCGGGGTGCTCAACCCGGTCAATCGTCTCTCCATCCGCGACCTGTGGGAAGCGCTTGGGGACGGGGCACGCAACACCATCGCCGTTGGCGCTGCCGCCGCAACAGTCGGCATCGTCGTTGGCGTTGTGACACTGACCGGCGTCGGCTTCCGTCTCGGCTATGTGGTGGTGCAGACCGCCAATGACCTTGGCGCCATACTCGGCTCCATCTGGCCACTGTCCTATGCGACGGTGGCTCAGTGGTCGCTGTTCATGTCCCTGGTCCTCATCGCCTTTGCCTGTATCATCATGGGCGCGGGCATTCCGACGACGGCCACCTACATCATCCTGGTGGCCGTGGCAGCTCCCGCTCTTGCGGTCCAGCAGGTTCAGCCGCTGGTCGCCCATTTCTTCGTGTTCTACTACGGGGTTCTGGCCGACATCACGCCGCCGGTGGCCCTCGCGGCCTATGCGGCGGCAGGCATTGCAGGGGCGAACCCGTTCCAGACCGGCAACACGGCCTTCAGGCTCGGCATTGCCAAGGCGCTGGTGCCCTTCGTCTTCGTCTATTCCCCATCGCTGCTGATCGTTGCCGAAGGCTTCACGTGGTCGGCCTTCGCCATCACGCTGGCGGGCGCTGCGATGGGCATCGCAGGTCTTGGGGTGGCCTTCTCCGGCTTCTTCCTGGCCCCCATGCCGAAGTGGCAGCGCTGGTGGGTGGGGCTTGTATCCCTGCTCTTCATCGCACCGGGTCTGCCGACCATGGCACTGGGCCTTTTGCTCTGGACACCGGTCGTGCTGCTGCAGGTCAAGGACCGGAAGGCGCTGGCAGCCTGAGGGCCGGAAACAATCTCTGAAAACAGTGAAGGCGGCCCAATGTGGCCGCCTTCTTTATTTGGTCTCTGGATTGAGAGGTGAGCGTCAGCCTTTCGCGGGGCCGCTGTTGCGCAGGGAGTAAAGACCGGCGCAGACGATCATCACCGCGCCGAGCAGGGTGGACCAGAGCGGGAAGGTGCCGAAGACCAGAAGGCCGATCGGGATGGACCAGACGATCTGGAGGTAGGTGAAGGGCTGGATGGCACTTGCCTGGGTCAGGGACAGGGCCTTCATCACGCTGAAATGGGCAGCCGTGCTGAAGATACAGATCCCGACGACCAGCAGCCAGTTGATCTGGTCAAGCGGCGGCATGTGGGTGAGGCCCATGTAGGTGGTCAGGACCACACCCGTCAGTCCAGCATAGAAGAACGAGGTCATTACATTGTCATAGGCGCTGACCATCCGGGTGAAGAGCTGATAGAGCGCAAAGGTGGTGGTGGCCGCAAGCGCCACAACGCCGCCATAGCTCCACATGTTGCTGCCCGGCTGCATGATGATTGCGAGGCCGACAAGCCCCAGCACAAGCGCCATGACCCGGCGCAGGCTGACATATTCACCCAGGAACAGCACGGCCAGACCGGTCACGATCAGCGGATGAACCATGATGATGGTCGTCACATCCGCAAGGCCCAGCATGCTGTAGGCATAGATGATCAGGGCAATCTCGCTGACCAGCAGAAAACCGCGGATGAGCTGGAGTGCAGGGCGCTTGGTTGCCATGGCACCGCGCAGTCCCTGCTTGCTGAGACTGGCCCAGATGATGGCGACAACCAGATGGAACCAGTAGCGGACCATCAGGATGAACCAGACCGAGTGGGTCACCACCAGTGATTTGGACATGGCGTCCATCACCGAGAAGAAGAGCGTCGCGAGCACGGCAAACAGAATGCCGGTGTTGCGCGGTGTCAAAAGCGTAGTCATGGATATGGCTCACAGAAGGGGCCACGGAGTTCCTCGCTCGGGATCTCGGCCGCAATCAGCCTCGCATCTGAAGGCGATGGGACGCCTTGATGGGCCGGGACGGTGATCTGGTCGAGGAAACGGACCGTGGGCCCGGAGAATCAAGACGTCATCTGGAAGCTTGTATAGCAGCTATTCAACCGATGCGCGTCCGGGACGTGCATTGCAGCGTCCCGGATGGCTCAGCGGGGAAGGAGCGGCCAATGGCGCCTGGTCTAGGCCTCAACCCTCAGATATCCGGTCAGGCCGGTCTTCTGATGTTCGATGACATGGCAATGGAAGGCCCAGTTGCCGGGATTGTCCGCCACAAGCGCCACGTCCATCGTTTCCTTGGACTGCAGCAGGGCCGTGTCCGTGACGAGGGGCGGGAGTTCGCGCTTGTTGGAGCGCAGCAGCCGGAAGGACAGCCCATGCAGATGGATCGGGTGATCGTTCTGGGTCTCGTTGCGCAGGCGCAGGATGTAGGACTTGCCCTGCTTCATCACCGCCAGTGGATCGACCGGGTCGGGGCTGTCGCCTTCCCATGCCACCCGGTTGATGGACCAGAACGTGTAGCCCAGCGTTCCGCAGAAGCTCGGCTTGGGAGCGTCCCCACCCGGAGACCAGCCGAAGACGAACTCCAGCACTTCCGCATTGGCAAGATCGGCTTCCGGCACCGGATTGGGTGTCAGCGGCCGCAGCTCCTTCAGGTCCCGGTTCAGGCTGGTTCCGACGGAGCGGAATTTCGCAAGGAGGCGAGGCCCCTTGGCCGTCTGGAGGGTCAGCAGAACTTCCTGTCCCTCGGTGTCGGGTACCCGCAGGGCAATGTCGGCACGCTGGCCCGGTGCCAGCAGGATGTTCTCCGGAGCCTGAGGGGCGGGCAGGGGATTGGAATCGAGCGCGATGAGCTGCGCCGCACCCTTGCCGGTGTCAAAGCCGGTCAGGTCATAGGTGCCGACCCGGGTGACGTCGGTTACGGCCAGCCGCAAGCGCACCAGGCTTCCCGCGGGAAGGTCGTGGGTCTCGTCCGTCTTCCAGTTGACGGTCGAAACCGTGCCAAGCGTTCCGCCCCGGGCTGCAAGCCTCGGCTTGTAGAAATCGATGAACTGGCCGTCCCCGCCCAGCCGGAAATCGCGGATGTTGAGCGGGATGTCCTGATCGAAGCCCGGATCTTCCTGGTCTTCGACGACCAGAATGCCGGTCATGCCGCGGGCCATCTGTTCCAGCGTGTTGCAATGGGGGTGATACCAGAAGGTTCCCGCATCCGGTGCGGTGATCGTGTAGCGGAAGGTCTCGCCTGCCTCGATCGGCATTTGGGTCAGATAGGGCACGCCGTCCATGGCATTGCTAAGGCGCAGGCCATGCCAGTGAACGCTGGTCGGCTCCTTCAGATTGTTGATGACGTCCACCACAAAAGGCTTGCCCTGCTTCATGCGCAGCACAGGCGGCGGGCCGCCCGCGCCAAAGCCCATCATGTTGCGGGTGACCGTCTCGGGCAGAAGCGTGTGGTCCAGAGAAGTGATGGGAAGGGTGAAATTGGCTGCATTGGCCTGCCGTGCAATCAGGCCGCCGCCCAGAAACGCTGCGCCTGCACCGGCTGTGCCGAGCAGAAACTCCCGGCGCGACACCCCCAACATCCTCAAACTCCTTCAATTCTGATGAAAACGAGACTATCAGGCTCAGGTTTGTCCGCAAGCTCTCGCCAACGGGCTGATTGCCGCACCCCGTGTTCCTCCGGATTGTGGCACAGGCCTTGCTGCGCGATAGAGCATTTGCGGGAAATCGGCCAGAACGGGATGGTTGGCCGTGATGGCATCGCGAAAGACACAGGCAACGGGATAGGCACATGCACAGGGAACAGACATTGCAGCTTCCAGCTCACAGCCGGATCGACAACCTGCAAGGTCAGGTGTTCGGGATCGTCATGGCCGCCTTCGGCATCACGATCCTCAAGGCCGCAGGGCTGATCACAGGCCAGACCGCCGGCCTTTCGATCCTGATTTCCTATGCAAGCGGCTGGAGCTTCGGCGTCGTCTTCTTTCTGGTCAATCTGCCGTTCTACGTTTTTGCCTGGCAGCGCATGGGAGTGGCCTTCACCGTCCGCTCCTTCATTTCGGCAACGGCGATCTCCCTGATGGCCGATTTCATGCCCCACTATATCCAGTTCGGTGACCTGAACATGTTCGCGGCGGCCGCAGTGGCGAGCTGCACGGCCAGCGTCGGGCTGATTGCCCTGTTCCGCCACGGGGCGAGCGCCGGCGGTCTTGGCATGCTGGCGCTCTATATTCAGGACAAGACCGGCTTCAAGGCGGGCTGGTTCCAGCTCGCCGTTGATCTTTGCATCTTCGCCGTCAGCTTTGCGGTGATCGACAGCCTGGCGGTTATCGCCTCGCTGTTCGGGGCCATCATCCTGAACACCCTGATTGCGCTCAACCACCGCAAGGACTGGTACGTGGCCCAGTAAAAGCCGTGAGTGTCAGCCCTGCGGATCCTGACAGGCATCCACCCATGTGGCGGAGGTGATGTGTGCCATGCGGTCCGGCGTGATGCGCACGGCGGCATTGGTCGCCCCTGCGGCCGGGATCACTTCCTCATAGGTCTTCAGCGAGACATCGCAAAAGACCCGCAGGGGCTGGGACAGTCCGAAGGGGCAGACGCCGCCAACCGGATGGCCGGTCAGTTCCTCGACCTCATCCAGTCCCAGCATCTTGATCTTCACGCCGAAAGCCGCCTTGGCCTTCTTGTTGTCGAGGCGGGCATCGCCCCGTGCAACCAGCAGGCAGACTTCATCCTTGATGCGGAAGGACAGCGTCTTGGCGATCTGTCCCGGCTCCACCCCATGGGCTGCGGCGGCCAGGTCCACGGTGGCGCTGCTGGCTTCCGTCACCATGACGGTCAGGTCCGGGGCCGCTTCGCCCAAATGGTTGCGCACGCTCTCAAGGCTCATGAATATCTCCGGAGGGTCGGGAGGAATTGGTCTGGCGCAAACTTAGGGAGTGAAGCGCCTTTGGCCAAGGACGGTTTGACGCAAATCCGTCCGGTCAGGCTGGCCTTTTCAAACCCACTCACTCGAAATGCGCGGCGGGGCGGAAGCTGCCGGGCAGGGGTGTTGCCGGCGTTTGGTCGGTCAGCTCCGCCACCAGGCATTCGGCCACCAAATGGGCGATGCCGAAGGAGATCTTGAATCCGCCCGTCGCCGCGTAGGTCTTCTTGTGGCCGGGCAGCAGCCCGACAAGCGGATCGCGCCGGTTGCAGCGGGGCCGGATCCCGGCCCAGACATTCACCACCTCCCGGCCTGCGAGGCTGGGGCAGAAGGCGGTCGCCCGCTCCACCAGTTCCCGTGTGCGCTCCGGGTCAACGGCAGCGTCCGTGAAGGACCGGTCAGAGGTCGAGCCGACGGCCACCGTGCCATTGCCATGAGGGACAACATAGAGACCGTCGCAATAGATCGCGGGCCGGTCCTCCAGGCCCTTGCCCTCCATCAGGAGGGCCTGTCCCTTTTCCCCACGGCCGATCATCTGTCCGGTCAGCTCCGCGATCATCGGGAAGGCGTGATGGCCGGTGGCAACCACCAGCCGCCCGGCCACGATCTCTTCCGCCCCCTCTGCCAGCAAAATGCGGCCGGAAGCTTCGTCGAAACCGGTCACATCCGCGCCTTCGATCAGGCGGCCCCTGTCCGACAGGGAGAGAGAGCGGGCGAGTGCTTCCAGGCATCCGCGCGGCGACATGCGGGCCGCAAGGGTTTCATGAACCAGTCCGAAGGGGGCGGATTGCGCCGAAATCCAGTCTGTCCGGCTGCCGCTTGGCTCTACGTGATAGCGGAAGCCGGTTTCTTCCGGATGCCAGCGTTCCAGCGCTTCCTCCGCCCGCTCCAGATGATGGTCGAGCTTGTCCTGGGTGGTCAGCGGCAGGATGCGCCCGCAGCGCAGATAGCCGGTGGAGACGCCGGTCTCCTCTTCCAGCGCCTGCGCATGGGCGGCAAGGCTGGAAAGGGCGGCAAACTGAAAGGCCTTCTTCGGGTTCCAGCGGGCCGGCATGTGGGGCATCAAGGCGCCCAGCAACCCGCCACTGGACCCTGCGCCCACCTTGTCCTTTTCCAGAACCACGACGCTCAATCCCTGGCGCATCGCTTCCCGGGCGATGGCAAGGCCGAAGACACCAGCGCCGACTACGGCCAGATCGAAGGTGGAGCGGGAGGAGGCCATGAAAGTCCTTTGGTCCGAAGAGGGATCTCCCGGGAGGCAGGCAGAGCGATTGCCGCGGCCTGGGGAGCAGCGTAGAAGAGCGCTGAGACCCCGGACATACCGCCAAGGCCGCAGGACCGCAAAGGGAAATGGCAGACTTGAAGCCCACTGAGACAAGACGCCTCGACCAGACGGACCTTTTCCGCCCTCACCCCACCCCTCTTCCTGAAGGGAGAGGGAGCTGCGCTCAGGCCAGCGGCGGGTTTCTGCTTCTTTCAAGCCTTCAGAAAAACTCACTCGGCAAGGAAACGCTTTCGAGCAACCACCTCTCCTTTTGCCTGAGCATGACTCCTTCTCGCCTTGGGAAGAGGGCAGGGGTGAGGGGGAGACGCACGATGAGCAAGAGTGCATGCAACCTGCCGAAAGCCTTCGCCCCCCTCTGTCAGCTGGCGCTGACATCTCCCCCGCAAGGGGGGAGACGGGTGCAAGTGTCGAGGTTTCAGTCTGACTTGCAGGCTCTGCGGAGGCGGGTTTCCCGCGTCCTTTCAGATTCGCCGTTGCTCCTGAGCCTCTCCCCACGGCTGTCTCCCCCCTTGCGGGGGAGATGCCCCCGTATGGGGGCAGAGGGGGGTAAAACCTCTCAACACAGGGAGCGTCGCGCCGATGTCTGATCACCTGACCCCGAAAGCACCAGAACTGGAATGGCTGGATGATGGTGTGCCGCGGGCACCGGAGTTCGGGGATACTTACTTTTCCCGCGCTGGCGGACTGGAAGAGACGCGCCATGTGTTCCTTGCCGGCAATGGCCTGCCGGAGCGCTGGGTGGGGCGGGAGCGGTTCACCATCGCCGAATTCGGCTTCGGCACCGGCCTCAATTTCCTGACCACCCTTGCGGCGATCGAAGCCTTTGCCAGGGAACGGCCTGCACCGAAACTCACCTTCCTTTCCTTCGAACTCTATCCCATGACGGCGGAGCAGCTCGAAAAAGCCCATTCGGCCTTTCCGGATCAGTCAGACCTCTCCGCCCGTCTGCGGGCGCTCTGGAACCCTCAGCCCGGCTGGACCCGGCTGAGCTTCGGGCAGGCAGATCTTGTCATCGGCATTGGCGACGCACGAAAGTTGATCGGCGGCCTTGCCTATGGGGAGGGGGAGACACCGCCGCAGATCGCCATTGATGCCTGGTTCCTGGACGGGTTCTCGCCGTCAAAGAACCCGGAACTCTGGGAAGCCGGGCTTCTGTCCCGCGCCCATGACCTCACCCGTCCCGGCGGCACCCTTGCCACCTACACCAGCGCCGGCTGGGTCCGCCGCAACCTGCAAGCCGCCGGCTTCGAGATCGCCAAGCAAAAGGGCTTCGCCGGCAAGCGGGAGATGGTGGCAGGACGGAAAGATGAGGGGCAAACTCAGGAAAAGCTTGAGACAATTAAAGGTTGAGGGGTAACTTGGCGCAGCTTGCAATGATGCGTGCCGGGAAGACTGGCCGCTGATCCATTCTCAGGAGCCCCCGATGCTGATCCTTCTTTCCATTCTGGCGAATGTGGCGGTTGCGTTTGCACTCGTCCAATTGGGGCAGCCGGATGCAGCCTTACCCTTGTTGATGGCCCTGAACGGTGCAGCTGCGGCGGCCTTGCGATTTTCCGGCGGGCGGTTCCGGACCTGGCTTGACGCGCGCAGCCGGAAGGAGACGGTCTACCGCCTGGGCGCATCGCTTGCCGGCATTCCCGCATGGCTTGCGCTCGACCTTGTGCTCGGTGCACAGCCAGCCATCGCCCTCGGATTTCTCTGCGTTTCCTTCTTCTGGGCTGTGGCTTCAGGGCTTGCCCTGTACCGGCCTGAGGCAGAGAAGGCCTGAAGTGATTTCCGCCAGAGGCGTTTGGCGTCTCTGGCGGGCTGTCATGGCAAAATCCACTCCAACGGAGTGGTTACCCACGGCCGATATAGGGCATTGAACTTGCCATAATGGTCATGAACTGGACATTGGCCGACAGGGGCAGGGAAGACATGTTCAGAACGGCATCGGCTACATTCTGAACATCCATCACCGGTTCGGGCATCTTGGTGCCATTGGCCTGCGGCAGGCCTTGGGAGAAATTGGCCGTCATTTCCGAGGCTGCATTGCCGATGTCGATCTGGCCGCAGGCAATGTCGAACGCGCGGCCATCCAGCGAGAGCGTTCTGGTGAGGCCCGTGATCGCGTGTTTCGTGGTGGTGTAGGGCACGGAGCCGGGGCGGGGCACATGGGCCGAGATGGAGCCGTTGTTGATGATCCGCCCGCCGCGCGGGTCCTGATGGCGCATCATGCCAAAGGCGCCCCGGGCAATCAGAAAGGCCCCATGCAGGTTGACGTTCAGCACCTTCAGCCAGTCGTCGACGGAGATCTCGTCGATCGGCGCGGGCGGAACGTTGTTGCCGGCATTGTTGAAGCACACGTCCAGGCGGCCGAACCGGTCCTTGATGGCTCCGAAAAGATCATCGACCTGCGCTGCGTCCGATACGTCGCAGGGCACGCATAAGGCTTCGCCGCCAGCACTTGCCGCAACTTCCTGCAGCCTGTCCTCGCGCCGTCCCGTCAGGATGACCTTCGCGCCATTCTTTAGAAAGGTCGCTGCTGTCGCCTTGCCGATGCCGGAGCTTGCGCCGGTGACCAGAACCACCTTGTCCGTTACTTTGCCTGATGCCATGTCCGTCCCATTCCCGTTTATCGCCGGAGCGGGATTGGCCCCGCTCGCTTCCATCGAAGCCTAGGGTTGAGAATTTGCCGCTGCAAGCACCGGATCGGGGAAAGCGGTACGCACGCTGCTTTCATCAAATTTATGGGGCCGAAGCCTAAGCCACCGGTTCCCTTGGGGGAGAAGGCGCTATATGGATCGATGACAGAGTGAGGACGGGAGGAGACAGACATGAAGATGGCCGATAGCCAGCGCATCCAGGCGCCGCGGGACACGGTGTGGGCTGCGCTCAATGATCCGGAGGTTCTGCGCCAGTCCATTCCCGGCTGCCAGGAACTGGTCAAGAGTTCCGACACGGACATGGAAGCCAAGGTCCAGCTCAAGATCGGGCCTGTGAAGGCGACCTTCAACGGCAAGGTCAGGCTGGAGGATCTGAACCCGCCGGAAAGCTACCGGATCGCAGGCGAGGGATCCGGGGGTGTTGCGGGCTTTGCCAAGGGCGGCGCGACTGTGCGTCTCGAGGCTGATGGCGAGGATGCGACCATCCTGCATTACGATGTGGACGCCCAGATCGGCGGCAAGATCGCCCAGCTTGGCGCGCGGCTGATCGATTCCACCGCTAAACGGCTTGCCGGTGAGTTTTTCACCACCTTCGGCAATGTGGTCGCCCCGCAGACCGATCAGGCAGGCGGTGAGGAAGACAGTGCCGAACCGGAAGAGGCCAAAAAAGGCTGGTTCGGTGGTCTGCTCAAGGGCAAGAAGGACGGCGCTGCTGAAGGCGAGGGCTGACAGCCTCCGGCGCCTCGTCTGAGGTCAAGGCTTTCCGCTTTTGGAAGCAAACGAACGGCTGCAGGCGTTCAGTGCCTGCGGCCGTTGTCATTTGCAACGCCGGCAGCCGGCATGGGCTCGGCGGTCTCTTCCGCTTTTGTCTCGTCTTCCGGCTGAGCGGGCATGTCTTCTGAAGGGGCAAGCTCCGCAGACAGCGCAGGGGCGTCCTGAGGGGCTGCCAGCTCTTCCACTTCGACAGCTTCCGTTTCAGGCACTGGTTCTTGCCCGTCCTCTCCGGAAGTGAGCAAGGGGCTGACATCTTCCTGCGTGTCCAGGGCCGCTTCGGTGATCACCTCGGGCTCGATCAACTCGCCTTGTGCGATCAATTCCGGATCGATGACCGGCTCGTCCAGCTTGACCGGTTCTCCTTCAGCGTTTTCGCCGGCTTCAAACAGGTCGTCGTCGAGCGCCGTTTGACCATCCTCGGCACTGCCGGAGGCTGCGCTTTCCGTCTCTGCAGCAGCTTCGGCAGCTTCCGTGTCCAGAGGCGCAGTCTCAGCCGGAGGAGTTTCAGGCGACGTATCTTCGAGCAGGTCGTCTTCGGGCTCTGGCAGCAGTCCTGCCGCATTCATCATCTGGCGCTGCTCGGCCACTTCCATCATGGTCTCGCGGATTTCCGGAGCCTTGGCGACCAGCTGGCGGTAATCGGCAAGAGACAGGATCAGCAACTGGCAATAGCCGAGGGCGACGACATCCGCCGTGCGCGGCTTGCCGGTGATCAGGGCGATCTCGCCGAACATGTCTCCGCGGCCAAGGCGGAAGGTGCCGGAGGGCGAGTTCACTTCCACAGCGCCAGAAGAAATGAAAAAGGCGCTGTCGCCCCGGTCGCCGCGCCGGATCAGCACTTCGCCGGGCACGGCAAAGCGCGAGCGCATCAGCTTGGCGATGGTCTTGCGCTGGGCATCATCCAGACAGGCAAACAGGGCATGGCG
This sequence comes from Roseibium suaedae, assembly GCF_900142725.1. Lineage (GTDB taxonomy): Bacteria > Pseudomonadota > Alphaproteobacteria > Rhizobiales > Stappiaceae > Roseibium > Roseibium suaedae. The sequence continues at coordinate 1,108,528 of NZ_FRBW01000001.1, forward strand.
GGTCAGGAGGTCCTTGGTGGCCATGCCAAGGTCCAGCTTCGGGCGCTTGCCAGCGGCAATGCGGCCCTTGACCAGTTCGCCTTGCAGGTCGTTGTAGAGCTCCTGCCCGATCAGGGCACTGGAGGCGGCTTCCGCATAGGCGGTTTCTTCAAGACGCAGAGCCGTGCGGCGCAGGAACAGAAGCTCCAGCGCATCTGCATAGTCCGGATACTGCAGGCGCAGGGCCTCGATCGCTCGGCAGATTTCCTCGTGGCGGTTCGTCAGCGTATCGCCCAGGATGTCGCCCACACGCTGTCCCACCAGCGGCGTGATGCGCCGGTGGTTGAAGCCGATCAACTCGCCGGAAATGATCCGGTCGACCAGCAGCAACTCGAACCGGTCCGCAATGCGGCGCAGCAGGAACCGCTCGATCTTCAGGTGCTTGTGCAGGCGCTGGGCCACGCGGAAGCGCCAGTCGAAACGCAAGGGTTCGCGGATCGCCTTGTTATAGCCCGCACGGCCTTCGGTGCGCGTCAGGTCGCCGATCCGGCCGGCCAGGGCCAGGTGGCGGGCAGCAAAGCGCGAGGAAATCGTGCGCTCGTGAAAGTGCTTCAGCACCAGCGAGCGTTCCTTGTCGGCCAGAGCGATCAGGCCGATGGTGACGCGCTCGCGGTCCTTCAGGTCCTCCAGCTGGTTCGAGGCTTCCGCCACTTCGCTGGCCCGGTGATCGTAGGTTTCGCTGACGATTTCCACCAGCCGGTTGTCGATGCCGTAGCCTTTTGCCGTCTCGGCCACTTCCTGGCGCACGTCCGAGAGAACCAGCGCCTGGAATTGGTTGCGCATCGCCTTGTCGCGGGCAGAGAGCTGATCGAGTTTCAGGAAGTGGATCAGCTGCTTGAGGCTTGTGCCATAGACCAGCAGTGTGAAAAGCACGAAGGCCGTGGCCAGCTTGGTCACGAAGCTGGAGACTTCCGGCGTGAGCGCCGCGTGTTCGGACACGCTGAGCGCCAGGGTCAGTGTCGCTGCCCCGCGCATGCCGCCCCACAGGATGACGGTCTTGAACGGGGTGCTGACGGCCTCGCCGACTTTCAGGAAGCTGAGCAGGGGCAAGAGCCCGAAGATCACCACCGCGCGGGCAAGAAGGGCCGCGGCAACGAGGATGAGCAGCAACACGATGTCCAGCGGTGTGAAGCCGTCGACAAGGCGCGGGATCAGGATCGCGACCAGCAGAAAGATGAGGGACGAGGCCCAGAAGGCGATCTGTTCCCACACGGTCTGGAGAAAATTCCAGCTTTCCGGGGCAATCTTGGCTGGGCCATAGAGATTGAAGACCAGCCCGGCGGACACGACTGCGACCACGGCGGAGACCGAGAAGGCCTGATCGGAGACCACGTAGATCAGGTAGGGCAGGGCGAGGCTGAAGGTTACCTGTGCCAGGGGCAGATCGCGCATTGTAGGCAGGATGAAGACGGCAATGCGCCCGCCCACGATACCGGCCAGAACGCCGCCTGCGAAGGCACGCAGGAACTCGGCTGCAGCTTCGCCGAGGTCCGGCGACTGGGTGCCGGTCAGGATGCCGAGCAGCAGCACGAACAGCACGATGGCGGCGGCGTCATTCAGAAGGCTTTCGCCTTCGACGATACGGCCAAGCCGCGCCGGTGCGCCAATGTCCCGGAAGATGGCGACAACGGCCACGGGGTCTGTGGTGGCAACAATCGCGCCGAGCAGCAGGCAGGCGATCAGCGGCATTCCGGAGAAGGGCTGCAGCGCAAAGCCGATGAAGAAGGTGGCGAAGAACACCGCAACCACGGCCATCAGCAGGATCGGGCCGATGTCCTCGAAAATCCGCCGGACGTCCATCGTCAGGGTCGTCTGGAACAGGAGGATCGGCAGGAAGATGTAGAGGATCTGCTCGGAATTGATCGGCAGATGCACGAAGACATTTGCCAGTTCGTTGAACACGTCCGTATGGGGCGTGTAGAGCAGATAGGTGGCGCCAATTCCGATCAATGTGCCGACCATGGCAACGACCACGCTCGGAGCCAGTCCGAGGCGGCGGGCGAGGGGCTGGATCAGCGCGATTATGACGAGCAGTCCGGCAAATGCGGCGATAATGATCGGTGTATGCATGATATCACCAATGTGCCCCGCCCTTATGGCAATTCCAAGCCTCTAAGGTGATCATTTTTCAGATGTTTTGAGCAAATATTGCCGCAGGGGCCGTTAACCTTGGACTTGGGTTGCTGCCTTGCTGCGCCGCTCGGAAAGCCAGATGCCGCCCAGAACGAGGGTCAAGGCGAGGGCGTGGTGCATGCGGAAGTCCTCGCCAAGGATCAGAACCGCCAGGATGGCCGCAAAAATGGGCACCAGATTGATGAAAATTCCGGCCCGCGCCGGACCGATCAGCTCGACGCCGCGCATGAAGAAGATTTGCGACAGGCAGGACGGCCCCAGGGCGACATAAAGAATGATCAGCCAGCCCTTGAAGGTCGGCACCTGCAGGATGCCAGCCGCCGATTCATAAAGGATGCCCGGAATGGAAGTGATGGCCGCGACGATGGACAGCACCGTGAAGAAGACGAGGCCGGAAATCTGCGGGCGGCTGCGCAGGGCGAGCGTGTAGCCCGCATAGAAAACGCAGGCGATCAGCATCAGCCCATCGCCCGGATTGATCGTCAGCTTCAGCAAGGTCTCGAGGCTCCCCTGTGCTGCAATCATTGCGACACCGGTCATGGTGGCAAAGATCCCGAGGATCTGCAGCGGGCGCACGGGCACCCGGTAGAACAGCAGCGCGCCCAGAAGCACCAGCATGGGCATGGAGCCCTGCAGAATGCCCAGGTTCACCGCTGTCGTGTAATGGGCAGCGGCATAGAACAGGGAATTGAAGCCGGTGAAGCCGAAGACCGCCATCAGCACGATCTTGCCCATGGAGGCCCGGATCAGAGGCCACTCCGCTCGAATTCTCGACCACATCGTCACCGTCATCACCGAGCTCACGATCACCCAGCGCAAGGCGACCACCATCATCGGGGATACTTCGCCAATCGCCAGTCGGCCCGCGATCGTATTGCCGCCCCACATCAGGGTGGTCAGCATGAGAAGCAGGATGGCATTGCCATAGACGAGAGTGCGGAAGGCGGCCGACATTGGGAAACTCTTGGATGACGCGGGCGGTCCGCGGAAGGATGGGGAGCAGCGGGAGATCCTGATGAGACGGCCTGCATGTGAGGCTGTCACCGCGAGCCCCGGCGGTCCAGCCTTCTTGGTTGCAGATATTTCTGCCCGGTGCAAGGCCGTTGCAGTCTGGCCGAGAGCTTCTGGCGGGGCGCGGCGAAATCCGGTTGGCGAAAATGAAGCCGATTTGTTCCCTCAGGGAAAAAGTCATTCAGGCCGGACACAGATTGACCTTGACCCTCTGCAGACCCAAAACAGGGGCATATGGTGGAGACCGCTGTGCAACACAGCCTGCGTCCTCACGCTGCCAGACATTGGGCTGCTTCCGGGCGGCCACCGCAACAGGAGATACACATGACCAGCCGTGTCGATGCCTTTGGCCTGAAGGTTGCGAGCAACCTCTATGACTTCGTCAATGACAAGGCCCTGCCGGGGACTGGCGTGGATCAGCAGCGCTTCTGGCAGGAGCTGTCGAAGATCGTGCATGATCTGGCGCCGAAGAACCGCGCCCTTCTGGCCAAGCGTGACGACCTGCAGGCAAAGATCGACGCCTGGCATCAGGCCCAGCCGGGCGTTCCTGATCTGGGCGCCTATAAGGCGTTTCTGACGGAGATCGGCTATCTGGTTCCGGAAGGTGAAAGCTTCACGGTCGGCACCCGGAATGTCGATCCGGAAATCGGCCAGGTCGCAGGCGCGCAGCTCGTCGTTCCGGTCATGAACGCCCGCTACGCGCTGAATGCAGCCAATGCCCGCTGGGGATCTCTCTATGATGCGCTCTATGGCACCGATGCCATGGGCTCCAAGCCAGCTGGCGGTGGGTTTGATGCTGCCCGCGGCGCAGAAGTCATCGCCTATGCCCGCAAGGTCCTGGATGAAGCTACCCCGCTGGCAAGCGGTTCCTGGTCGGATGTCACGGGCCTGAGCATCGACGGCGGCGTCCTGAAGATCGCCACCGGCTCCAGCTCCACGGTTCTGGCAGATGGGGCACAGTTTGCGGGCTACACTGGAGAGGCGGCAAGTCCGGCTTCCGTTCTCCTGTCCAGAAACGGCCTTCACCTCGACATCCTGATCGATGCCAACCACCCGATCGGCAAGACTGACAAGGCGCATATCGCCGACGTGGTTCTGGAATCGGCCATGTCCACCATCATGGACTGCGAAGACTCCGTTGCGGCCGTCGATGCGGACGACAAGGTGGTTGTCTATTCCAATTGGCTGGGCCTCCTGAAGGGCGATCTGGAAGAGACCTTCGAAAAGGGCGGCAAGACCATGACCCGCCGCATGAACGGCGACCGGGTCTATACGGCACCGGACGGGTCTTCCCTGTCGCTTCATGGCCGCTCGCTGCTGCTGGTGCGCAATGTCGGTCACCTGATGACCATCGACGCGGTGCTGGACCAGGATGGCAACGAAGTGCCCGAAGGCATCCTTGACGGCATGGTCACGGCGCTGATCGGTCTGCATGACATCGGCGCATCCGGCAAGCATCTGAATTCGCGCGCCGGTTCGGTCTATATCGTCAAGCCGAAGATGCATGGCCCGGAAGAAGTCGCCTTCGCGTCCGAACTGTTCGACCGGATCGAGGATGCGCTGGGAATGGCCCGCAACACCCTCAAGATGGGCATCATGGATGAGGAACGCCGCACCACGGTGAACCTGAAGGAGTGTATCCGCCAGGCCAGGGACCGGGTGTTCTTCATCAACACCGGCTTCCTCGACCGCACCGGCGACGAGATGCACACGTCCATGGAAGCCGGCCCGATGATCCGCAAGGGCGACATGAAGGCCGCCAGCTGGATTGGTGCCTATGAGAACAACAACGTGGATGTCGGCCTTGCCTGCGGCCTGCCGGGTCATGCCCAGATCGGCAAGGGCATGTGGGCCATGCCCGACCTGATGCAGGCCATGCTGGAGCAGAAGATTGGCCACCCGCAGGCTGGTGCCAACACGGCCTGGGTTCCGTCCCCGACCGCCGCGACCCTTCATGCGCTGCACTACCACAAGGTCAATGTGGCCAAGCGCCAGGGCGAATTGAAGACCCGTACACCCGCGAAGCTGGACGACATCCTGTCCATTCCGGTCGCCACCCGTCCGAACTGGTCCGCTGAGGATATCCAGGCGGAGCTGGACAACAATGCGCAGGGTATCCTCGGCTATGTGGTCCGCTGGGTCGAGCAGGGCGTCGGCTGCTCCAAGGTGCCGGACATCAACAATGTCGGCCTGATGGAAGACCGCGCCACCTTGCGCATTTCCTCCCAGCATATCGCCAACTGGCTGCGCCACGGTGTCTGCACGCAAGCGCAGGTGATGGAAACCATGAAGCGTATGGCCGCCCTGGTGGACAAGCAGAACGAAGGCGACCCGGCTTATCGCCCGATGGCGGCAGACTTCGACGCCTCCATCGGCTTCCAGGCCGCCTGCGACCTGGTCTTCAAGGGCACGGCCCAGCCCAACGGCTACACCGAACCGGTGCTGCACAGACGCCGGATCGAGTTCAAGGCGAAAAACGCAGGCTAAGGCCTCGCCCGTAACAACACTGTCCCGGCCTCGTGCCGGGACAGGAGAGGCTGGTGACAGACCTATCAATTCGTCATCCCGGAAGCAGCGAAGCGGAGATCCGGGGCCTATTCATTGCCAGAGCCTTGCAGTGCTTTGTGAAAGGAGTGCGAGCTTCTCCTGAGAGGGGATCTCTGCGTTTCCGGCCAGCCTCTCTGCGAACGAGCGGGCCCCGGATCTCCGCTTCGCTGCGTCCGGGGTGACATTCGGGGAGGGGCCTGCTTTCGAAAGTCGCGGCATGTTTGGTCAAAGCTGGGCACGTTGCTTCTGAATGTTTGGCTTGCCTGCACCTCGTTAACCCGTTGAAGAAAAAGTCTTTTGAAGTCTCCTGACTTCGAGCAGCGCTTTTGTCCCTCCTCCCCTAGGCGACACTTAGGCGTCACCCCGGGCGAGTGAAGCGAGACCCGGGGCCTACTCATTGCCAGAGCCTTGCAGTTCTTTGTGAAAGGAGTGCGAGCTTCTCCTGAGAGGGGATCTCTGCGTTTCCGGTCAGCCTCTCTCTGCGAACGAGTAGGCCCCATATCTCCGCTTCGCTGCGTCCAGGGTGACATTTGAGCGATTTGGACGGTTTCATCCCGCCGCAGCCCGATGGCCTGGCGGCCTTGATGATGGGATGCTCAGATGTTCTGTGCCCCTCACAATTTCCCCCCTTGCTCTCTGCCTCCACCTTCCCGAAACTCCCCAAAGGTGAGGAGGAATATCCATGATCGCGGTCATCTTTGAAGTGATGCCCCATGCGGAGCACAAGGCTGCCTATCTGGAGATGGCAGCGAGCCTGAAGCCGGTGCTGGAGGAGATCGACGGGTTCATTTCCGTAGAGAGGTTCCAGAGCCTGACCAATCCGGACAAGCTGCTCTCGCTCTCCGTCTTCCGGGATGAGGAAGCGCTGGCGGAGTGGCGCAAGGTGATGGCCCACCGCAAGGCGCAGACGGCCGGACGCAATGTCTTTTTCAAGGACTACCGGCTTCGGGTCGCGGGCGTCATCCGCGATTATGGCATGGAAGAGCGGGACGAGGCGCCCGTGGACAGCCGCAGTCTGCATGACAAATAAAGGGCTCGTTGCGGGCACTTGCACGAAGGCCGCTCTCCACAAGGGGAAGGGGCCGTGATTGTCACAATCTTTCCCGCAGGCGGCGTATCCGCTAACATCCCTCCAGAGGCCGCCGCAAAGGCGCCTCGGGAGGATGGAAGCTTTGGCAATGAAATCGCGTCATGCGGAACGAGTGGTGGAGGTTGCGAGCCACCCGAGCGCGGCGGCTCAATCGCGGCTTGCCGCGTCCTGGCGCCGCTCTCTTGACCATCATGGTCTTGATCCCGCGCAGAGCCTGCGTCTGGAGCGCATTTCCGGCGCTGCCCTGAGCGAGCGCCGCGAGCTGATGGACGCCATGCTGCGCGTGGCCGCCCCCAAACTGGATGCCCTGTTTCTCCTCGTCGGCAATGCGGGCTGCGGCGTGCTATTGAGTGATGCGCAAGGCGTCGTTCTGGATGCGCGCATGTCCGACGGCGATGCGTCCGCTTTCGAGGCCTGGGGTCTGGCTCCTGGCTCCAACTGGTCGGAAGCTGCCGAAGGCACCAATGGCATCGGCACCTGCATTGCCGAAGGGCGCCGGGTGATCATTCACCGGGACGAGCATTTCCACGCCCGCAACACCGGCATGAGCTGCATGGATGCTCCGATCTTCGGCGCGGAGGGCGAGCTGATCGGGGCTCTGGATGTCTCATCTGCCAGAGCCGACCAGACGGTTGCCTTCAACCAGCTCATTGCCGCGATGGTGACCCAGACCGCGCGGCAGATCGAGGCGGATACGTTCCGCGCCGCCTTTCCTCAGGCCCGCATCATCGCGGCGGGGGCGGACGACAGCGAAGCGGCCATGCTGCTTGCCGTCGATCAGGATGATATCCTGCTAGGCGCGACCCGCGGCGCGCGCAAGGCCTTCCGGCTCAACGCCACCGGTCCGGTCACAGCAATTCCCGCCTCCGATCTCTTCGGCCGTGAGGATGGCCCGGGCGGCTTCGATACGGCGGAGCGGGCGGCGGTGAACCGGGCGCTGGCCCGGGCAGGCGGCAATGTATCTGCCGCAGCACGAACCCTCGGCGTTGGCAGGGCAACACTCTACCGGCGGATGAAGCGGCTGGGGATCAACTGAAATCTGCAGGACCTGTCTCGCTAGTGGGACAGGTGCCGCGTGCGAGCAGGTCCGGACGGGGTGACGGGCGCGAAAGTTCGGAGCAGCCTCTGAAGTGTCTGGTGGAGGCCGGATCACAGAGGAGGAAATTCCATGAACCAAATGACTCAGATTGCGCGCGAATACACCTCGCCGTTCAAGACCCGCTATGACAACTTCATTGGCGGCAAGTTCGTCGCGCCGGTCAATGGCGTCTATTTCGACAATATCACGCCGATCACCGGCGCAAAGATCTGCGAAGTGGCCCGGTCGGATGCAGCCGATGTTGAGCTGGCGCTGGATGCAGCCCATGCCGCAAAGGATGCCTGGGGCCGCACGTCCGCAGCCGAGCGCTCCAACATTCTCCTGAAGATCGCCGATGTGATCGACGCCAATCTTGATCTCCTGGCTCGCTGTGAGACCTGGGACAACGGCAAGCCGATCCGCGAAACCACTGCTGCCGACGTGCCGCTGTCGTCCGACCACTTCCGCTATTATGCGGGTGTGCTGCGGGCCCAGGAAGGCACGATGAGCGAGATTGATGGCGACACCATCGCCTATCACTTCCACGAGCCGCTGGGCGTTGTCGGCCAGATCATTCCCTGGAACTTCCCGCTGCTGATGGCTGCCTGGAAGCTGGCTCCGGCTCTGGCTGCCGGTAACTGCGTTGTGCTGAAGCCTGCGGAGCAGACCCCGGCTGCCATCATGGTTCTGGCCGAGCTGATCGGCGACCTGCTGCCGGCCGGTGTGCTGAACATCGTCAACGGCTATGGCGCGGAAGTCGGCGCACCGCTGGCCAAGAGCCCGCGCATTGCCAAGATCGCCTTCACCGGTTCCACGGCCACCGGCCGCATGATCATGCAATATGCGACCGAAAACCTGATCCCGGTGACGCTGGAGCTGGGCGGCAAGAGCCCGAACATCTTCTTCAGTGACGTGATGGCCAAGGACGACGCTTTCCTCGACAAGGCCGTAGAAGGCTTCGTGCTCTTTGCCTTTAATCAGGGTGAAGTCTGCACCTGCCCGAGCCGCGCGCTGATCCAGGAAGACATCTATGATGCCTTCATCGAACGGGCGATTGCCCGGGTCAAGGCGATCAAGCAGGGCGATCCGCGCGACATGGAAACCATGGTTGGCGCCCAGGCTTCCCGCCAGCAGCAGGACAAGATCCTGAGCTATCTGAACATCGGCCGTGAAGAAGGCGCGGAAGTTCTGGTGGGCGGCGATGCAGCCGTCTTCGGCGGCGATCTGGCAAACGGCTTCTATGTTCAGCCGACCATCCTGAAGGGCCACAACAAGATGCGCGTCTTCCAGGAAGAGATCTTTGGCCCGGTTGTCTCCGTGACCACTTTCAAGGATGAGGCTGACGCGCTGCAGATCGCCAATGACACCATGTATGGCCTTGGCGCCGGCGTGTGGTCGCGCGATGCCAACACCTGCTACCGCTTTGGCCGTGAAATCCAGGCGGGCCGCGTGTGGGTCAACAATTACCACGCCTATCCGGCCCATGCGGCCTTCGGCGGTTACAAGCAGTCCGGTATCGGCCGCGAGACCCACAAGATGATGCTGGATCACTACCAGCAGACCAAGAACATCCTGATGAGCTACAACCCGAACAAACTGGGCTTCTTCTGATCCTCCCAAGAAGCAAGCACCAAGGGGCCGGTGGAAACACCGGCCGAGGTTGATGGCAAAGCAGTCAAGTTTGCTGGTCATCCCGGTTTGGTGCCCCGCACCAAGACCGGGATCTAGTATCCCGTAGAGTGAGGTTTTGAAAAAGACAATTACCTTAGATGGTTACTGGATCCCTGCCTTCGCAGGGATGACATCCAACTCTTCTTGATTTAACGCCTTTAAGGGTGACTGGGTCTTTGTCAGCATTCTGGGGCCGGTGGAAACACCGGCCCTTTTTTCACGGTTCAGGCAAATGCCTGCATCAGCCAATGGGCTGCGGCGAGAACGCCCTGGTCGTTGCCCATGGCGCCGACGACCTGAACGCCCATGGGACGGCCTTCCGCATCTGACAGGATCGGCACGCTGCAGCAGGGCAGGCCGAGAAGGCTCCAGGTGCGGTTGAAGGCCGGGTTGCCGGTGCCCGCCTCGAAGGCTGGCGCAGGGCCGCAGGAGGAGGGCGTCAGCCAGACTGCATCCGGGGCCAGGCTGTTGAAGGCCATGGCCCGCAGCCGGTTGAGGTGCTGCCGGTCTTCCCTGCGCTGGCCGGCAGAGGTCGCGCGTCCATCTGCGAGCTGCTGGGCAAGGCCTTCGGACAGCAGCTCCGGTGCAATTGCCGATTCATGGGCAAGTGCTTCGGCAGCTTCCAGCGCCATCAGCCGGACATGCAGGTCAAGCACCGGATCAAGGGCCGCAGTGAAGTCATCCGGGAGAGGAGATGGGACGGGCCCCTGAAGGGAGGCGAGCCGTTCCTCGAAGCTTTCCCAGGCCGTGACCAATGCCGGTTCTGCATAGGGCCAGGCGGCGGAGCGGAACACACCGAGGGGGACCGGTGGCGTCGATGCATCGCCGGGCTGCAGGCTTGTTCCGGTCAAGGCTTCCATGGCGAAGGCGATGTCCGGCACGTCCCGGGCAAAAAGCCCGACCGTGTCGAGGCTTCTGGACAGGGGGGCAATGCCGCTGGTCTCCAGCGTGTCAAACGACGGCTTGAAACCGACCACACCGCAGAAGGAGGCGGGGCGGATGATCGAGCCGGAGGTCTGGGTACCGAAGGCGAGGGGAACCATGCCGCAGGCAACAGCAGCGGCGGAACCGGAGGAGGAGCCGCCCGGCGTCCGGCCGGGGGCGGCGGGGTTGCGGGTGCGGCTCGGCTTGTAGCCTGCAAATTCCGTGGTTTCGGTTTTGCCGAGAACGATGCCGCCTGCCTGCCGCAGCAGGGCGATGACCGGGGCATCGAAACTGGCGGTCCGGTCCTTCCAGATCGGCGAACCGCAGCGCCAGGGCAGATCCTTGACCGCGAAAAGGTCCTTCACTCCGAAGGCTACGCCGTGAAGAGGAGCCTTGTCCGTGGACCGGTCAAGCTGAGCGGCTGCATCAAGCGCGCCCTTGGTGTTGATGTGAACCCAGGCCTCGACGTCCGGCTCCAGGGCAGCCACCCGGTCGAGCAGCTCTTCGGTTGCAGCCACGGCTGTCAGTTTGCCTTCCGCGATGGCCTTGCGTGTTTCCAGAGCGGAGCGCGGCTTCTTGTCTGTCTCAGTCATTGTTCTGTCCGGTTCCAGTCCTTGAGCGCTTCGCAGTAGATCTCTTCCGACTGGGCAAGCCGGTCAAGAGAGATGTATTCGTCGGTCTGGTGGGCCAGCGCCGGATCTCCGGGGCCGAGGATGACCGTCGGAATGCCGCCAAGGGCGGGCGTGAAGATCGAGGCATCCGTGAAATAGGGTGCAGATGCCGGTCCCGCTTCCGCGCCCGCAATGCGTCCGGCATGCTGGCTGAGAGACATCAGCCAGGGATCAGCGGGATCGGTCCAGACGGAGGGAAGATCAATGATCGTCTCGATCTCGACATCCGGGCCGAGCCGGTCCGCCAGCGCTGCGCGCAAGGGGCCGTGTTCGACGCCCGGCACGGAGCGCATGTCCAGGGTCACTTCGCACAGATCCGGCACCGAATTGGTGTTGAGGCCACCGGAGATCGTTCCGATGTTGAGGGTCGGCTTGCCCATTACTTCATGGGACTCACCCGGCACGAAATCCTCCAGGGCCTGAATGGCCTTTGCCATCTTCAGGATCGCATTCACGCCCTTGTCCGGCATGGAGCCATGCGCGGTGATCCCCCGGGTGAGAAGGCGCAGCCACAAGGCCCCCTTGTGACCCTGGGTGACCCGGTTGAGCGTGGGTTCGGCGACGATTAAGGCGCCGATGGCGGGAAGATCTCCTGCCTGCACCATTTCCCGCGCTCCGTCGGAGCCGGTTTCCTCGCCAGCGGTGATCAGAAGGGCAACGCCTCCCGGAGGCACCGGCGTGTCGATGGCTGCCCGAATGAAGGCTGCGACGCCGCCCTTCATGTCCGTGGTGCCACGGCCATAGAGCTTGTCGCCGGTAACCTCTGCCCCGTGCGGTGGCTGCGACCAGGGGGCCGCACCCAGCGGCACCGTGTCCAGATGCCCGGTAAAGCCAAGGGCTGGCAGCTTGCTGTCCAGGCCCTTCGTGGCAAGCAGATTGGAGCGGTTCGGTCCCTGGGCGATTTCCCTGCAGTCGAAGCCGGCGGATCTCAGCAGGTCAGCGCAAAAATCCATGGCCGGGGCTTCGTTGCCCGGAGGGTTCACCGTGTCGAAGGCAACGAGACGGCGGGTCAGTTCTACGACGTTCATGGCCTTATCCGAAATAGGCGGCATGCACCGCGCTGTCATTCTGCAAGGCTTCCGCCGTGCCTTCGCCCACCAGCTTGCCGCCGGACAGGACATAGCCGTAATCGGCAATGGCGAGGGTCTGGCGCACATTCTGTTCCACCAGGAAGACCGTGATCCCCTGGTCGCGAATGCCCTCGATGATGCGGAAGTTCTCCTTCACATAGAGAGGGGAGAGCCCCAGTGAGGGTTCGTCGATGAGCAGGATCTTGGGAGCGCCCATCAGGCCGCGCCCGATCGAGACCATCGCCTGTTCGCCGCCGGACATGGTGCCCGCCAACTGGTCCCGCCGTTCCGCCAGCCGGGGAAAGGCCTCAAAGACACTGTCCATGCGAGCGCGGATGGTCCGCTCGTCCCCGACCTGATAGGCACCGAGACGCAGGTTCTCGGTCACGGTCAGCTTGGGGAACATCTTGCGCCCCTCGGGAATGGCAGCGATGCCGCGGGAAATGATCTTGTGGGTGGGAAGACGCGTGATGTCTTCCCCGTCCAGCAGGATCTGGCCGCTGTGCGGCTGGGTCAGTCCCAGAATGCCGCGGATCAGGGTCGACTTGCCCGCGCCATTGGAACCGAGCAGGCAGGTGATGCGGCCTTCTTCCACAGTGAGGGAGATGTCGTGCAGCACATCGGCCTTGTCATAGGCGGAGCGCAGTCCGCGGATTTCGATGCGGGCCATCAGTCAACTCCCAGATAAGCGTTCTGCACTTCCGCGTCCGCCGCCACTTCGGCATAGGACCCTTCGGCGATCTTGCGGCCATAGCTCAGCACCACGCAGCGGTCGGTGATGCGCTCGATAACGCCCATTTCGTGCTCGACGATGATGATCGAGAGGCCTTCGCCGCGTGCCCGCACATCCAGAATGTCGGTCATCAGCTGATCGGTCTCGTCGTGGGTCATGCCCGCGGACGGCTCGTCCAGAAGCAGCAGGCGGGGCTCGGAGATCAGCGCCCGGCAGATCTCGATCCGGCGCCGTTCGATCATGGGCAGGGCCCCGACAGGTTCCATCATTCGGTCCGCCAGATTGCCGGAGAAGGTGGCAACCAGGGAGCGGGCCTTTTCAAAGGTTTCCTCATACTGCTTGCGGAAGGCCTTGCGGCCGAGAAGATTGGCGCAGATGCCGGTCTTCAGGCGCGAGGTGTCGCCGATCATGATGTTGTCGTAGATCGACAGGGGCAGGCAGAGACGCGAGCGCTGAAACGTGCGCACCACACCGGCTTCATAGACCTTGCGCGGGCTCTTGTTGGTGATGTCCTCACCATCGAAGAAGATGCTGCCCCCGCTGGCCGGATAGATGCCGGTCAGAAGGTTGAAGCTGGTGGTCTTGCCGGAGCCGTTCGGCCCGATCAGGCCGAGGATTTCGCCCCGGTTCAGGTGCATGGAGAAATCGTCCAGCGCCGTCACCCCGCCAAAGCGCTTGGTGAGGTTCCGGAACTCCAGAAGGGAATTGGTCATTGTCCGTTCCTCGCGCCGGGGAAGTAGTTGCGGATCTGGCGGGGCAGCAGGCCGTCTGGACGGAACAGCAGCACCAGCATCACCAGCACGGCGAAGAGCAGGAAGCGGTATTCCTGCAGGATCTGCAGCTTTTCAGGCAGAAGCACCACGATGGCCGCAGCAATGGCACCGCCCCAGGGGCTTCCCATTCCGCCGAGCAGCACGATGGAGACCATCAGCAGGCTGTCGGAGAAGGTGAAGGAGGTGGGGGCAATGAAGCTGATCATCATGCCATAGAGCGCACCGGCGATGCCGAGGATCAGGTTGCCGGACAGGAAGGCGAGGATCTTGGTGCGGTGGATCGAGATGCCGAAACAGGCAGCGGCTGTTTCATCCAGACGCACGGCGTCCATATGGAGGCCCAGCCAGCTTCGCTCCATGCGCCGGACGAAGGTGAATATGACAGCCACCAGGATCGCCGCGAAGACCGCGTAGTTGAAATAGAAGGAGGCTTCCATGCCGAAGAGCGTGGGGCTGTTGTTGAAGTCCCAGCCCGGCAGGCGCATGGAGTTGACCATCAGGCCCTGAGGGCCGCCGAGGATCTCGTTGACTTCCAGGAAGGTCTTGAACAGCACGCCGAAGGCAATGGTGACCACGGCTGCATAGTGACCGGTGGTGCGCACGATGGGATAGACCAGCAGCAGGCCGAGCGCCATGGCGACCAGGCCGCCTGCGACCAGGGTCAGAAGCGGGGGGAACCATTCCACGTTGCCGAAAACCGCTGCGGTGTAGGCGCCTGCGCCAAAGAAGGCGGCGCCTGCGAAATTGACCATGCCCGTGTAGCCGAACTGGATGTTCAGGCCGAGGGAGGCAAGGAAATAGAGCAGGGTGGTGGTGAGCATCAGCAGCGGGAAATGCTGGTCGGAGAGGGTGAAGATCACCGCCAGAACGCCAATGAGCGCGCCCAGGTTGAGGGGCTTTTCATGAGCGGACCAGGAGGCCTTCACCTTGTTGCCAAGGCCGGTGAACAGACCGAGGACGACGACCGCGGCGGCGAGGGCGATCAGCCCCATCACTTCCCAGTCTTCTTCCGCAATCAGCAGGGCCCAGCTGTAGACAGCCACGAAAAGGATGGTGAGAACACCGGGAAGCCAGCCTTTGGGCCGGGACGGCGTGTCGATGGCAATATCGGTCATCTGTCAGACTCGGTCGCTGGTACGTTCGGGGATGAGGCCGGTCGGCTTCCAGGCCATGATCGCGATGACCACGGCAAAGGCGAAGACGTCCTTGTAAGCGGAGGCAAAGGGCAGCAAGGCCGAGCCGACCACCTGAAGGCCTGCGAAGATGAAGCCGCCGAGAATGGCGCCGTAGAGGTTTCCGAGGCCGCCGACAATGGCAGCAGAGAAGCCGATCAGCCCAAGCAGCAGACCCATCCCGAAGTTGATTTCATTGTAATAGAGGCCGTTCATGATGCCGGCGAAGGCAGCAACGCCGGACCCGATGCCGAATGTGGCAAGCACCACGACCATGTAGTTGATGCCCATGGTCCGCGCGGTTTCCTCATCCTGCGCGACAGCGCGGATGGCAAGGCCGAGGCGGGTGCGGTTGAGCATCAGGTTCAGGCCCGTGATCAGTCCAAGTCCCGCGACAACCAGGATGACGCTGTCGGCGCGCAGCAGGAAGCCGCCGAGATCGACAGAGGCATCCGGCAGCAGGGACGGAAAGGCCTTCGGATTGGAACCGTTCGGATAGAACAGGCGGACAGCTTCCCGGATCGCCGTGCCGAGCATCAAGGTGATGAGCAGGGTGTTCAGCGGCGGGGCCTTCTTCAGGGGCAGGACCAGGTACTTCGCGATGGCGGCCCCGGCTGCTGCCGTGAAGGCCATGCTGGCAATCAGGATCAGGACAAGCTGGACCCAGGGGTTTGAGATCCCCGCGGCTTCCAGTCCAAGCCAGACGGTGAAGCCGGCGAAAGTGCCAAGCATCAGGACGTCGCCGTGGCTGAACTTGATCACGTCCAGAACGCCGAAGAAGAGGGTGAAGCCAACGGCCACAAGGGCATACATCGTGCCGAGCATGATGCCATTGGCCAGGTATTGTGCGAGAAGTCCGATATCCATGATCCGAGCCTTTGAGCGGGAAGAGGACGCAGTTCAAATTGCCCCGGGCCGGTCGGACCGGTCCGGGGCTGCGTCATTCGACAGCTGGGGTTACTGCTTGCCGGGAAGCTTGCGTGCGCCGGAGGCGTATTCGCTGTCTTCCCAAACAACCCACTGGCCGCTCTGAGCGACGTAGGGGGTGATCAGGGCCACGGTGTTCTGGCCATGATCGTCAAAGGTGATCGGGCCGGTGATGGACTCGTGATCCTTCACGGTTGCCATGTAGGCAACGATCTTCTTGCGGTCCGGACCGACTTCCTCGATGGCATCCATCAGCAGGCTCGTCGCGGCGAAGGCGAAGGGGCCATAGGCTTCCGGCGCGCTGTCGTAGCCTGCCTTTTCATATTCGCTCAGGAAGAAGGCGCCGCCCGGCAGCTTTTCCGCAGGAGCCCCTTCCAGGAAGGTAACGGATCCTTCGGCAAGCTCCCCTCCGAGGCCTTCAAAATAGGCGTCGGACTTGATGCCGGACACGCCCTGGAAGACGGCTTTGATGCCGAGCTTGTCCATCTGCTGGCGCACGCGCACACCCAGCGGGGTGAGGCCAGCGAAATAGACAACATCCGGATTGAGCTGCTTGATCTGGGTGAGCTCGGCGGTGAAGTCCTGCTGATCGGAGGTCACGCCGAAAGCGCCGAGGATCTTGCCGCCACCTTCTTCCAGATACTTGGTGAAGTAGGTGTTGTGGCCCTTGCCGTAGTCGGTGGTGTCGTGGATCACGGCCCAGGTCTTGTAGCCCTGTTCGAGCATGAACTTCGCGGCGGTCTCGTTCTGGTTGATCATGGTCCCGTTGACGCGGGTGATCTCGCCATATTCGTTGCCATAGGTGATGTCCGGGAGAACCGCGCCCCAGACCGTCATCGGCAGGCCGAACTTATGGTAGACGTCCACGGTGCCCATGGCCACGGCCGAGCAATAGTGGGCAATTGCGCCAACGACCTTGCGGTTTGCGGCAAGTTTCGTGGCCACCTGCACGCCGACGTTCGGCTTGCACTCGTCGTCCAGCGCTTCGATTTCGTAGGTGTATTTCGCATTCGGATCGGCATTGCGCAGCTTGACGGCAAGGTCTGCCGAATTGCGGCCGCCCAGACCGATGGAGGACACGCCGCCGGTCAGCGGTCCGATGAAGCCGATGTGAACAGTGTCCTTGGCGAAGGCCGGGCCAGTGGCCAGCAGGCTGGCGGCGGTGGCTGCAGCCAGTGTAAGTCTTTGCGTTTTACGCACAAACCTGGAATTCATTGCATTGTCCCTCTGTGGTATCTGCGATAGCGTTGCTGAGATCGCCTTCTTTGGGCGACTTGAATGGCATTCATGCCTTGGGGAGGGAGCCTGACAAAAGTTTGAATGACATTCAACTTTTTAAAAATGACTGACTATAAAAAGTGAATGAATTTCAATTTTTGAATTGCAATTGAGCAATGAACGGCACCTTGAGCGCAAAAAATAATCAGGCGGAACCCGCATGACCCAACACCACAAGCCGGCCTCCGGTCCGGCGTCAGCACTTCCGGAGGATGCCGGAGAGGAAGATTCTCTGGTGCTGGCAACGGGCCTTGGTGATGCGGAGCCCTTGCATGGCATGGCCCTGTCCGATCTCGGCGCCAGGGTGCGCGAGGCGCGCAAGGCCAAGAAGATGACCCTCAAGGCCGTCGCGGCCGAAGTCGGCTGTTCGCCGTCCATGCTGTCTAAGATCGAGACGGAGCAGGCGACCCCTTCCTTGCGGACGCTGCACCGGATCGTGGCCGTGCTTGATACCTCCATCGTGCATCTTTTCGGGGCCGATCCCGCGCCGGAAGGTGAGGAGATCAGCATCATCCGCGCCAGTGGCCGCCCCTCGGTTCGGGTCCGGCGCGAAGGCGGGGGCGGGGCCATTCTGCTCGAACGCCTGTCACCGACCTTTCCCGATCTGATGCTGGACGCCAACATCCACACGCTGGAACCGGGGGCAGAGAGCGGCGGGGATATTCATCACGCCGGTCAGGAAGTCGGCTATGTGCTGCAGGGAACTGCGGAACTGATCGTGGCCGGCAAGACCTATGTGCTGGGTCCCGGCGACAGTTTCTACTTCGCCTCCACCTTGCCGCACCGCTACCGGAACATCGATAAGGGCGTGACCCGGATACTCTGGGTCGCCACACCTGCCACGTTCTGAGCCCCGGAGCTGTACCTAGATCTGGATCTCGAAAGAGAATTCCGCCCGGCCGCACTTACGAAAAGCGCTTCATCGGCTTATTCTGCCCTGATCTGGGGCTCTCAGGTTCCTGCTTTCAACAGGCAGACCTGAGTGCTCGAAAACGGGCTTTCCGCCGCAAGATCTGTATCCGGAGACTGTCCCATGAGCTATCTGACGATCTACAAGGCCGGGTCGCGGCCGACACAGCGGGCCAATCCGGAGTATTTCACCGGCACGGTCTGGATGGAGCCGGTGATCGATGCGCCGGGACCGGCGCGGATTTCCGCAGCGAAAGTCATGTTCGAGCCCGGTGCGCGGACGAACTGGCACACGCACCCCTATGGCCAGACCCTCCAGGTGCTGACGGGGGCGGGCTATGTGCAGGTGGAAGGGCAGGACCGGCTGGATATTCTGCCGGGCGACACGGTCTGGATTCCCCCGCATATCAAGCATTGGCATGGGGCACGGGCGGACTGCGTGATGGTTCATCTGGCACTGCAGGAAAAGGAAGGTGCCTCGGCTGCCGACTGGCTCGAGCCGGTCAGCGACAAGGACTATGCCGGATAGGTGTTTTTGAGGGCAGGTGGCCTTTGCCCCGGCACGCCAATGGCAGTTGGGCACAGCCGGTTTCTTCCGGTCTTTTGACCGTGTTTGTTTGTATCTGGATTCCTTTATGAAAATTGCGATCGCCGGCGCCGGTATCGGCGGCCTTGCCGCTGCCACGCTTCTTTCCCGCGCGGGCCATGAGGTCTCCGTTTTCGAGCAGTTCCTGTCACCTGCCCCCGTTGGGTCTGGGCTGATGATCCAGTCCGCAGGCCTTGCTGTTCTGGACAGATTGGGCGCAGGCCCGGCGGTGCGGGAGATGAGTGCTCCGGTCAACCGGATCCTCGGGCGTTCTGCCAGCTCCGGTCGGCGGGTGCTGGATGTGCATTACGGCAAGGAGACCGGGCGGGGCATTCACCGTGCAGCCCTGTTTCAGGCGCTCCATGATCAGGCACAAGGCGAAGACATCCGCTGGATGACCGGTCACAAGATCACGGGAGCCGAAAAGGGGAGGCTCCTGTTCGAGGGGCAGGCGCAGAGCGAGCGCTTCGATCTGATCGTGGACGCCTCCGGCGCATCTTCCGCCCTGTCCCCCATGCGCCCGAAGCCGCTGCCATTCGGCGCTGTCTGGGGCACGCTTGACTGGGTTGAGGGCGCGATGCCGGAGGATCACCTGTCCCAGCGCTATCTGCGGGCCGACAGGATGATCGGCATCCTGCCCGTTGGTGTCCTGCCCGGCGGAACGGTCAGGAAAGCCGCGTTCTTCTGGTCCCTGCCGCAAGACGGTCATGAGGCCTGGCGCGCCCGCGGCCTTGGCCCCTGGAAGGAGGAGGCGCTTTCTCTGTGGCCTGAAGTTGCTCCCTATCTGGACCAGATCACCGACACCAGCCAGTTGACCATGGCCCGCTACAGCCACGGAACGCTTTCACGCCCCTATGAGGATGGCATTGTCTTCATCGGCGATGCGGCCCGGCGGGCGAGCCCGCAACTGGGGCAGGGGGCGAACATGGCTTTACTGGATGCTGCCGCTCTCGCGGATGCACTGGAGCGGCTGCCGCTCAATCAGGCCTTGCCCGCCTATGCCCGGCGGCGGCGTTGGCACATCCGGATCTATCAGCTGATCAGCGCCATGTTCACGCCAGCCTATCAAAGCGACAGCAGGCTCCTGCCGCCGATCCGGGACAATCTTCTGTTCCCGCTCAGCCAGGTGCCGCCCATGCCGTTTTTGCTCAGGCAGCTGGTGTCGGGGCAGCTGTTCCTGCCCCGGCAACGGTGACCCGCAGGCGCAGGGTCACTCCACCGGGAGACGGATTTCCGCTTCCAGTCCCCCTTCCGGATGGTTCCGGAGCGTGATGGTTCCGCCGTGGGCGTGGATGATGGAGCGGGCGATGGCAAGGCCAAGGCCGATGCCGCCGGTTTCCTCGCTGCGGGATTCCTCCAGCCGGACGAACGGTTCGAACACATCCGACACGCGGTCGGGAGGAATGCCCGGCCCCTGATCCCGGATGCGGATCAGCGCTTCCTTGCCTGCGGTCGACAGGTCGATGCGCACCGCCGAGCCGTAGCGGATGCCGTTTTCGATGATATTGCGCAAGGCCCGTTTGAGGGCAAGTGGCCGGCAGATGGCGAAGACTGGGCTGCTGGCCTCGCTCAAGGCTGCGTCGTGGCCAAGTTCCGTCTGGTCGCAGACCAGCCCGTCCAGCAGGTCCTTGAGGTCCGTTCTTGCGGTTTCCTCGCGGGTTGCCTCGTCCCGGGCGAAGGACAGGGTGGCCTCGGTCATCTGCGCCATTTCTTCCAGCGTCTCGATGATTTTTTCCCGGTTTTCGTCATCCTCGATGAATTCCGCCCGCAGGCGCAAAGACGTGATTGGCGTCCTGAGGTCATGGCTGATGGCGGCCAGCATGCGGGTGCGGTCGCTGACGAACCGGGTCAACCGGTCGCGCATGTCGTTGAAGGCGCCGGTCAGAGCACGGAATTCCGTCGGCCCGTTCAGCGGCAGCGGCGGCACATCTTCGCCCCTGCCAAAGCGGTCGGCGGAGCGGGCAAGCTCGCGCAAGGGGCGAGATATCCGGCGCATGGCAAGCGCGACGATCAGGATGATGGCCGCAATCGACAGGCTCATCTGCAGGGCCAGCGGCAGGATGCTTGGCGGAGCCGGGCGATAGTCGGTCGCCATGTTGAACCATGAGCCATTGGCCAGTTTGATCGACAGGGTCAGGTCGATCTGGGGACGTCCCCGCTCGTCGTCCCGGTGGAAATTGCGGGCGGCCAGCCGCTTTTCCCTGAGGTCCTCGCGCTGGGCATCGCTCAGATCACGCTGGGCGCGCTGGGCACGCAGCTCGCGGGCGGTGTCGGCACCGAGAAGGCGGCGGGTCACGCCTGCGCCCTTGCGGATGAAATCCAGGTCGATCCGCACTTCCCTTGAAGGGATGAACTGGGCGGAGACATAGTTCTGCAGGTCGATTTCGGACGGCTTGCTCGCAGGCTTTGCCACCACCGGCTCCGGGCCGATCCAGAAGGCGGCGCTGCGGCTGGAAGAGGCTTCGAGAATGCGCGGGTGCAGGGAGACC
Organism: Roseibium suaedae; assembly: GCF_900142725.1. GTDB lineage: Bacteria > Pseudomonadota > Alphaproteobacteria > Rhizobiales > Stappiaceae > Roseibium > Roseibium suaedae. The sequence continues at coordinate 1,129,629 of NZ_FRBW01000001.1, forward strand.
GGCGTGTCCTCAATCAGTTTCGTCAGGGAAACGGAGCGGGACAACACATTGTCTCTGGCGGCTTCCATCAAGGCAAGGCGCCGCTCGTCGTGAAAGGCCCACAGGCTGATTGCCTGGGCCGTCACGACTGCCAGCACCAGAAGGGTGATCAACTGGCCGCCCAGGGTGGAGGGCAGCAATGCGCGGAGAAAGCGCTTGATCATGCTGCATTGTCCTCAACCGCTGCGGTGAACATATAGCCGCCGCCCCAGACGGTCTTGATCAGCTTCGGGTCCTTGACGTCTTCCTCGATCTTCCGGCGCAGGCGCGAGACCTGGTTGTCGATCGACCGGTCGAAGACATTGGGCGTGCGGCCGCTGGTCAGGTCCAGCAGCTGGTCCCGGTTCAGAACCATCTTTGGACGTTTCAGGAAAGCGCAGAGCAGCTGGAACTCGCCGCTGGAAAGCGCAACTGGCTCGCCTTGCGGATTGAACAGCTCACGGCGCGGGACATTCAGCACCCAGCCGTCGAAGCCCAGGGTCTCCTGGCTGACCGGATCCCGGTCCTTCGGCACCTGATTGACCCGGCGCAGCACCGCGCGGATGCGTGCCAGCAATTCGCGCGGATTGAACGGCTTGGTGACATAATCATCTGCGCCGATCTCCAGCCCGATCACCCGGTCCGTGTCTTCCGCCATGGCTGTGAGGAGGATCACCGGCATGCTTTCCGCATTGACCAGGTGGCGGCAGAGGGACAGTCCGTCCTCGCCGGGCATCATGATGTCCAGGACAACGAGATCGACAGCCGCCGCCTTCAGCGCCTTGCGCGCATGGGCAGCGCTTTCCGCCGTGGAGGCCCTGAAGCCGTTCTTGACCAGATAACGGGCAAGGGTCTCGCGGATGTCCCGATGGTCGTCCACGACCAGAATATGGGGGTTGGGCTCAGTCACCTGTCTCTCCGGGTTGCTGTCATTTTCTGTCTAGTTCCTGAGATAAGGTCAGGGAAAGCTTGGTGTTTGGTGAAATTGTAACAAGATGTACCGCTGTTCGTCATGGAGACAGACAGGTACACTTGGCCCCTCATCCAAGGGTATTTCTGCGACAAACATTCCCTAGGTTAGGATCGTCAAGACGTACCACTAGGAGTTCATAACCATGAAACCGTTCAGGACAATTGCAATTGCGGCACTGGCCGCTGGCGTCGCCGGCTCCGCAGTCACCGCCTTCGCCCAGGGGGGCGGCGATTGGGCCGGTGGAGCGCAGATGCATGGCAAGGGCCCGATGGGCTGGCACAAGGGTGGTAAAGGCCCGGGCCGGGACCGGGGTGCCAAGCACATTTTTGAAAAATTCGATCAGAATGGGGATGGCGTCATCACCCAGGATGAAGTCAATGCCGTCATCGAAGCCCGCTTCAAGGCCGCTGACAAGGACGGCAACGGGTCCGTGACCCTTGATGAGTTCAGCGAGGCAGCCCTGGCCGAATCCAAGCCGATGCAGGTGCGGATGTTCCAGCACCTCGACCGGGATGGGGACGGCACGGTCACCACGGAAGAGTTCAACAAGGCCACCGACCGCATGTTCAGCCGTCTGGACCGGGATGGCGACGGCTTCCTCGCCCCGGCACCGCGCGGTGCAGGCGGAAAGGACAAGCCCGCTGGTGAAGCTGGCAAGGACAAGCCTGCGAATGGCCGGGACGGGGACCGGGATGGTGACCGCGATGGCAAGGGCCGCCGCGACCGTGATGGCATGATGCCCGGAATGGGACATGGTATGGGCCATGGAATGGGCATGGGCCCAATGGGCGGCGGCATGTTTGCCTTGCTCGCCCAGTTCGACACCGATCAGGACGGCAAGGTCAGCCGCGAAGAATTCGATGCTGGCCGGGCGAAGTTCTTTGCCCTTGCCGACACGGACGGTTCCGGCGGGTTCTCCCTGCAGGACTTCCCGGCCATCTGGCTGGAAGTGACCAAGCCGCACACGGTCCGCATGTTCCAGCGGCTCGACCAGGACGGTGACCTGGGTCTGACCCAGGAGGAAATGGCCGGTCCGATGGCGAATTTCGTCGAGGACATGGACCGCAACGGCGACGGTGTCGTCACCAAGGCTGACTTCCGTCATGGCAAGCGCCATGGCAAGGACGGCCGCGATGGCGACCGTGGAGGCCGTCATGGTGAGCGTCACGGCGATCGCCATGGAGAACGTCATGGAGACCGGGGCGGTGAAGGCCGTCACGGCAAGGGAATGTGGTTCCATGGCGGCGGCGAACCGGATCAGGACAACTGAGGTCCGGATCGTCTAATCCCGAGTGATGGAGAAGGGGCGCTTTGCGCCCCTTCTGCTTTTTTGACAGGGCAATAGCCTCTTGAAAGCCTTGAGCTTTCCTGGGTTTTTTGAATGCGCCGCACTGTGTGCGGTGCACATTCAAAAAAATGCGCGTCACCTGAAATTTCCTCTTGAATCGAGGGGCAAATAAGCGCATCTACGGGGTGCCCAAATTCGCACGTGCCCGTGGTCGTCCACGTAGAAGTGCCAAACTTCTGACGGGGCCGCTGATGATCCATCAAGGGATGGCTCAGCAAACCGGACGGCTTAAAGCAACGACGTAAGAGGGCCTTTTAGTCTCTGCCGGGGTTCCATCCTCCGGGGTCACTTTTGAGGCACTTATTACATCATTGCCAGACGTGCGGTTCGGTCTTCCGATCCAATCAACGGCATCACACGCGGGTAAGCGTCCGGTCACCGTTTGTCCAACGGTCCCGTCGCCCAACCGTCGCCATATGCAAGCGCTTGCCTTCCCGGTTCCACCTCGGGGGATCGTACGCTCTTACATCTGGCTACCTGCGACGTGAAGTTGAATTGACGGGAGTACCCGATGAGCGAACGCATCCGCGATTTTCTCCGCCAGCGCCAGGGTGAAGGCCCATGTGTCGTGGTGGATCTGGACATCGTCCGTGACAATTACAGTGCCTTTGCCAAGGCGCTGCCGGACACGTCCGTCTTCTATGCCGTCAAGGCGAACCCGGATCCGGCCATCCTGAGCCTGCTGGAAAGCCTCGGCTCTGCCTTCGATTGTGCCTCTGTGGGCGAGATCGAAATGGTTCTGGCCACCGGTGCGGATGCAACCCGGATTTCCTATGGCAACACGATCAAGAAGGAGCGAGATATTGCGCGCGCCTACGAACTCGGTGTCCGGCTCTACGCCGTGGACAGCTTCGAAGAAGTCGAAAAAATTGCCCGTGCGGCTCCAGGGTCCCGCGTCTTCTGCCGGGTCCTCTGCGACGGCGCAGGCGCAGAATGGCCGCTCTCCCGCAAGTTCGGATGCGACCCGGCCATGGCTCCAGACGTCCTCGAACACGCCCACCGCAACGGACTTGCAGCCTACGGAGTCTCGTTCCACGTCGGCTCCCAGCAAGCCAATCTTGGCGCATGGGATTTCGCTCTCGCCATGGCGGCAGGCGTCTTCAAGGAAATGGCCTTCCGCGGCATCGAGCTGAAGATGGTCAACATGGGCGGGGGCTTCCCCACCCGTTATCTGAAAGACGTTCCCGGTGTGCCGAGCTACGGTGAGGCGATCTTCGCCGCGCTGGTCAAGCATTTCGGCAACCGGCTGCCGGCAACGATCATCGAGCCGGGCCGTGGTATGGTCGGCAGCGCCGGCCTGATCGAAGCCGAAGTTGTTCTGATCTCCCGCAAGTCCGCGGAAGACACTGTCCGATGGGTCTATCTGGACATCGGCAAGTTCCACGGACTGGCGGAAACCATGGATGAGGCCATCCGTTACCCGATCCGCACAGCGCGCGATGGTGACCTGACCGCTCCCTGTGTCCTTGCAGGACCAACCTGCGACAGCGTCGACGTGATGTACGAAAAGACGCCGTATGAACTCCCGGTCAGCCTGTCGATTGGCGACAAGGTCTTGATCGAAGCCTGCGGCGCTTACACCACCACCTATTCCACTGTTGGCTTCAACGGCTTCGCACCGCTCGCCTCCTACGTCATCTGAAGGCTCACGCCATGATCGACATTGTTGATGAAGCTCCGGTCCACATCGGTGCCCGGGAAGACCTGCTCGACCGCTCCTTCGGTCCGGACCGTTTTCTGAAGACCTCCGAGCGTCTGCGCGAAGGCCGTATTCCTGCCTTTGCCTTCACCGCTCTGGACGACGAAGGCAACCTGGTGGGCACGCTGCGCCTGTGGCATGTCACCGACGCTCTGGGCAACCGTGCCCTGCTGCTCGGCCCGCTTGCCGTGGAAGAATCCTGCCGCAGCCAGAAGGTTGGCGCGCGCCTGATGCGTCATGCGCTGAACCAGGCCGCCGTTTCCGGTCATGGCGCCATCATTCTGGTGGGTGATCTGCCTTACTACGAGCGGTTCGGCTTCGGCGCCGGCCACCTGGAAAACGTGACCATGCCTGGCCCAGTCGACTGGCACCGGTTCCTTGCCATCGATCTGGTGGAAGGCACCACGGCGCAGATGTCCGGCTGCCTGGAAGCTGCCGGTGCGGTGGACCTGTCCGTGGCCACTTCCCGGCGTCCCGCCCGCCGCGCCCTGCGCCGCCGCGCTGCCTGATCACAGCAGGCATCTTTTCCGGCATGAATTCAAACCCCGGCCACGTGCCGGGGTTTTCGTTTGATGACAAACCTGTCGCCCGATCATAGCGGGGCATACTCAGTCTCGTTAGACAGCCGAAGCTCGCACTACGGTCACCCCGGACGCAGCGAAGCGAAGATCCGGGGCCTACTCATTTGCAGAGAGGAATGGATGGAATGGCGTGCGGACAGAGCCTGCAAGCTCCTCCTGTTTGGAATGACTTGATGGCTTTCTAGCTTCCATAGCGCGGGGAGCACAATCGCGAAGCTCTGCAAATGAGTAGGCCCCGGGTCTCGCGCTGCTCGCCCGGGGTGACCATCGAGGGACACCCCGGTCATCGAACAGACGTGATGACTGATGAAGGGGCTGTCTTCGTCATAAAAAAACGCCGCGGTGGGAAAGCCGCGGCGTTTGTGTTTCTCGGAGAGGGCGGTCAGCTCTTCGCGGGAGCCGGGTCGAATTTGTGGCCGTAGTCGACGGCGACTTCGTAATCCGGGTCTTCCAGCACGGAGACTTCCACCAGAGGGCCGGCCTTGGACAGAAGCTTCTGGCAGTCCGGCGACAGGTGGCGCAGGTGCAGCCGCTTGCCGAGTGCACCATATTTTGACGCCAGCGCATCAACGGCTTCCAGGCCCGAGTGATCGACAACACGGCTGTCGATGAAGTCGATGACCACATCTTCCGGATCATTGGCGATGTCGAAAAGGTCCTGGAACCGGGTGGTCGAGCCGAAGAACAGCGGGCCGGAGAGGCGGTAGACCTTCCAGCCTTCCTTGGAGGTGCCGGTGCGGGCGCTGATGCGGCTCGCGGCATTCCAGGCATAGGCGAGAGCGGAGATGATCACGCCGACCACCACGGCCACTGCCAGATCCGAATAGACGGTCACGCCGGTCACCAGCACGATGACGATCGCATCGGTCATGGGGATGCGGTGCATGATCTTCAGGCTCGTCCAGGCAAAGGTGCCGATCACGACCATGAACATCACGCCGACAAGCGCCGCCACCGGAATGCGCTCGATCAGGGGCGAGGCAAACAGAATGAAGGACAGGAGCAGCAGAGCGGCGACGATGCCGGAAATGCGGGTGCGGGCACCGGACTTCACGTTGATCATCGATTGGCCGATCATGGCGCAGCCGCCCATGCCGCCGAAGAACCCGGTGACCACGTTGGCCGCGCCCTGGGCCAGACATTCCTTGGAGGCACCGCCCTTGGTGCCGGTCAAGTCGGCAACGAGGTTCAGGGTCAAAAGGGATTCGATCAGGCCAATAGCGGCGAGGATCAGGGCGTAGGGGCCGATGATCTTCAGCGTCTCAAGGGTCAGGGGAACCATCGGGATATGGAATTCCGGCAGACCGCCGGCGATGGAGGCAAGGTCGCCAACCGAGCGGGTGTCGAGGCCAAGGCCCAGAACGATGGCCGAGCAGGCCAGAATGCCGGCCAGCGGCGCCGGGAAGGCGGTGGTCAGTTTCGGCAGCAGCCAGATCACGGCCATGGTCATCGCCACAAGGCCGAGCATCAGATAGAGATCCAGCCCGGCAATCCAGGTCAGGCCGCCTGCGCCATCCGGCACCTTGAACTGGCCGAGCTGGGCCAGGAAGATGACGATGGCGAGGCCATTGACGAAGCCGAGCATCACCGGATGGGGCACCATGCGGATGAACTTGCCCCACTTGAGCAGGCCGACGGCGATCTGGATGAGCCCCATCAGCACGACGGTGGCAAAGAGATACTCGACACCATGGGTGGCAACCAGCGACACCATGACCACGGCGAGGGCGCCGGTTGCGCCCGAGATCATGCCCGGGCGGCCGCCGAAGACGGCAGTGATCAGGCCGATGAAGAAGGCTGCATAGAGGCCGACCAGCGGGTTGACCCCCGCCACAAAGGCGAAGGCCACGGCTTCGGGAACGAGGGCCAGCGCAACGGTCAGACCGGCGAGAAGTTCGGTCTTGATGCGCGACGGGGTGAGTTTGACGTCTTCAGCAACGGAAAGAGGCGCGGCGGCGCGTGCTGTCACGGGGATCTCCAGCTCTTGGCTCAGGGAATGAACTGCCACGCCCGCCAGAGATGCAACAGATAATCTGCCGCAAAGGAGCGTGAGGATTTCAGGATTTGCGAGGCTTTTACTCGCTTTTCTGTAAGTCAGCAAGTCAGTGCCGGGGATGTTTGCCGTAATCATCCAGCATTTTGCAGCAATTGCGGCCCTGTTGGTGACCGGTGAAACTCGAGTTCATCGCAAAGAGTTCAGCCCGGAAGCATTGGAAGGGCATGCCTTGTTCTGGGGTTCGCAATTTGAAGGCATTGCCTGTTGTCAAAGACGTATCCGCTGCTCCACGAGATCTTGCCGCGCGAACGGTTCATCGAATTGAAGCTTGTTTGATTGCTCTGCATTAAGACGCCGGTGAGCATGTTCGAATACATCCGGCGCTATTGTCCCTTTGATAAGTCTTTTTAGGAGTTTGGGTTGTATTTTTCGCTTCAATTCTCGTTTTGATAGATTGGAAAGCGCGTGATCTCAGGAAAAATGCTTGTTTGCGGACTGTTGGCATCTGCGGTTCTTTCAGGATGTCAAAGCGATGGTCCTGCCGAAAGCTATCAGCGTCCTTCGGGCTATGGTGTCTCTGAACCCGGCTGGATCAGTCCTCCGCCGGTCGGTGGCCAGATCAGCCGGGACTATTCCAGTTCACGGACAAGAACCTGGGTCAGCGAAGATGGAACACGCCACACGCGCAGTTCCGGAAGCAATGTCCGTGTTTCCATGGACCCCAATGCGGCGGCAGGCATGATGTCTGATCTGATCGGGGGAGGCGGCCGGTCAGCCTATCCGACTGCCGCAAACCCGGAAGCCTATCTTGGCAAATGGCGGGTAGCGGCCGCCGGACGGGAATGCGAACTGACCTTGAGCCAGGGACGGGCAAGCGGAGGGCGGGCTTCCGTCTTCGGCTGCATGAACACGGATCTGATCAAGGTCGGATCCTGGAGCCTGAGGGGATATGAGCTGGTTCTGTCCAGTTTCGTTGGCGATCCGGTCGCAAGCCTGCGCATCACGCAGCCAAACAGGATGGATGGCCGGATCCAGGGCGGGGAGCCGATGACCATCTGGCGTTAAAGCCTCAGGTCTCGCGCCCCCTTTGTCTCCTGACGAGGAGCCCTGATCACGTGGCCCTGGTCACTTGGCCCTGATCACGCGGATTATGTCATGCGGCCTGGGCGGCGGCTTCCAGTCCTGAGATGTCGATCCTGGTCATGCTCATCAGTGCCGACTGGACCCTTGCGGCCTGGCCGGGGCCGCCCTGGGACATCAGCCGGGGCAAGGCCTTGGGGACGATCTGCCAGTGAATGCCGAACCGGTCCTGGATCCAGCCGCAGTTGCCAGGCTGTCCGCCTTTCTCACTCAACTTTTGCCAAAGGCGATCTGTTTCCGGCTGGTCTTCGGTCAGAACCGAAATGGAGGACAGGAAGCTCGGCTGGGCCTGCGGATTGCCGTTCATGGTCATGTAGGGGGTTCCGGCAAGCGTGAACTCCACCACCAGCTCCGGTCCGGCCGGATCCGGACGGTAGACCGCATCAATCCGACTATCGGGCAGGAGGGAGACGTAAAACTCGGCAGCAAGGAGCGCATCCTTTTCCAGAAACAGCGAGGTGCGAACCTTTGCCTTGAATTCCGGAACCTTGAAGTCAGGGGCCCGGGATTGGGCCGCGATTTCCTGGCTGAGGGTTTCAAGTTGATCGGACGCGGCCTTCCAGCCGTCCTTGAAGCCCATTTCAAGATGCCGCTGCTTGTCTTCCTCCCTGGAGTGGCGAGCTCCCCAGATGAACCGCGTCGCCCCCTCGCCGGTATCTTCCAGCCGGACATAGCCGGTCATGAAGGACGTGGGCTGGGGGACGAAATCTTCCTGATAGGCGTCGGTGAAGGTCAGGGCCTCGCCGGGGATGACTTCCAGGTAGATGCCGGGGCATTCCATCCGTTCCCCTTCCGGGCCCTCCATGACCACATTGAACCGGCCGCCGGGGCGTAGCTTCATGTCCGCCCTGGAAACCCGCCAGGGCTTCGGGCAGAACCACTGCATCAGCAGTTCCGGCTCAACCCAGCAGCGCCAGACAGCCTGGCGCGGGGCAGGGATGATCCGTTCAAGTTCCAGCCCAAGGGGTGTTTCCCGGTATGTGACATCGCTATGGGTCATGACATGTCTCCTCCTTCGACATGAGGTGATTGATAAATCTGGCGGATGTAGCGGATCAGGTGGTCGATGCTGTCGCGCACGATTTCCGCGTCGCCGCTCGCCTTGGCCAGAACGAAGGCCCCTTGCAGAACGGCCTGGGTATGAAGCGCAAGGCTTGCGGCTCCACCCGGAAGCGTGATGCCGCGATCATTGGCGGCTGCTTCCATATCGGCTTCCAGGGTCTGGGCATGTCCGAAGATGCTGTCGTGGCAGGCGTCCCGGATCTCCGGGGCGCTGAGGTGAACGTCCTGCACCATGGTGCCAACGTGGCAGGTGTATTCCGCCACTTCACCCCGCACGAGATCCTTGCGGAAGTCCAGATAGCCGAGCACCCGGTCCAGAGGATCTTGCGGCAGGTGATAGGGGGCTGCCGCAAAGAGGGCGCTTGTAATCTGCGACCAGTGCCGGGCCGAGGCGACGGCCAGATCGTCCTTGGAGCGGAAGTGGTGAAAGAACGCGCCCTTGGTCACCCCTGCATCCTTGCAAAGGTCGTCCACGGTTGTGGCTGTGTAGCCCTTGGTGCGGATCAGCCTCAGGGCCGAGGCAAGAAGCTTCTCCCGGGCATCGGGCTTGCGGGGAGATAAAGGTGTCTGTGTCATGAAATGATAATACCGACTAGTTGGTATGTTGTAAAGTATGTGTAGGGGATGCGGATCTGTAACAGCATGTCGTTGTCTAGGGATCTCTAGCGTAAGTGCGCCTGCTGCCCTCGGGCTTTCCCCCATCGGTCACCCCGGCCGCAGGCAAAGCCGGAGAGCCGGGGCCCACTCATGTGCAGAGCGGTGGCGGTTTCGCACAGAGGCGCGTCCCGAATTGGAGTTGGTTCAAATGAGAAGAGGACGTGCAGGGAAGATCCCTGAACACTTTGCCTGAAGATCCGCGAGTTGACCCCGGGTCTCGCGGTGCTCGCCCGGGGTGACCCGTGGGGAAGTGTGGAAGGTCGATAAACGCCTGCGTTTGCGTCAAAATTTCGAGGGTTGTGGCCATTATTCAGACGGGATGGCGTACAGCAACCGGGGGCTTGGGCCTCGACGTTGCCTTCCCCTCCAGCTACAACGCCGGAAAAGGCCTTTGTGGCGCGTGAGTCTCCTGGGAGGAACATCTCCAATGAAGCCGACGAACCCCGTTTTTACCGGACTGCCCACCACTGTGTTCGAGACCATGTCCCGTCTCGCGGTGGCGCATCAGGCGGTCAATCTGGGACAGGGGTTTCCGGATGTGGATGGCCCTCTCGACATTCGCAAACTGGCGGCCAAGGCCCTGATCGACGGGCCGAACCAGTATCCGCCCATGCTCGGCCTGCCGGAGCTGCGCCAGGCGGTGGCAGCGGCGAACAAGCGCTTCTATGGTCTGGATGTCGACTGGCAGACCCAGGTGGTCGTGACGTCCGGGGCGACAGAAGCCCTGACCGATTGCATTCTCGCCCTGATCGAGCCGGGAGACGAAGTGATCCTGGTCGAACCGCTTTATGATTGCTATCTGCCGCTGGTGAAGCGGGCAGGGGGCATTCCGGTGCGCCTGCGGGTTTCTCCGCCTGCCTGGAAGCTGGATCTGGTCGCATTGGCCAGTGCCTTCACCGAGAACACCAAGGCCATCCTCATCAACAATCCGATGAACCCGACGGCGAAGGTCTTCAACGAGACGGAACTGGCCGCCATTGCCAGCCTCTGCGTCCAGCATGATGTCTTTGCCATTTGCGATGAGGTCTATGAGCATCTGGTGTTTGACGGGGTAGCCCATCGTCCGCTGATGACGTTCGACGGCATGGATGACCGCTGCGTGCGCATCGGATCGGCCGGGAAAACCTTTTCGCTCACCGGCTGGAAGGTCGGCTATGTCACCGGCTCTGCCCATCTGATCGATCCCATCGCCAAGGCCCATCAGTATGTGACCTTCACCACGCCGCCGAACCTGCAGAAGGCGGTGGCCTTCGGCCTTGGCAAGGATGACGCCTATTACGAGGATCTTTCCGGCGATCTGGCCGCAAAGCGGGACCGGATGGCTGCGGGCCTGACCCATCTGGGCTTCGGTGTCCTGCCCTGTGCGGCGACCTATTTCCTCACCTGCGACATCACCGGTCTCGGGCTGGGCGATACGGATGTCGATGTTTGCCGCCGGATGGTGGAAGAAGCAGGCGTTGCCGCTGTTCCCGTTTCTGCCTTCTATGCGGGCGAAGCCTCGACGGATTTCATCCGGTTCTGTTTCTGCAAGCAGGATCATGTGCTGGATGAGGCACTCGACCGCCTTGGCCGCTGGATTGCCAGCGCCCGCACGGTGGACGCTGCCCAATAAACGCCAAGTCAAGGAAAGCCGATGACCCATCCCGTGACCGTTGAAGTGACCCGTGGTGATCTGGTCGAGTGCCGTCACCGGGGCTCCCTTGCCGTTGTCGACAGCGCAGGCGAGGTCATCTGCGCCATTGGCGACATCGAGCAGCGGGTGTTTCCGCGTTCGGCCATCAAAGCCCTGCAGGCCCTGCCGCTGGTGGAATCCGGGGCTGCCGAAGCGCTGGAACTGGATGACGCGGAGCTGGCGCTTGCCTGCTCGTCCCACAATGGCGAAGCGGTGCATGTGAGCGCGGCGCGGGTCATGTTGCTGAAGGCAGGCCTGAGCGAAGAGGATCTGGAGTGCGGCACCCATTGGCCGAAGCGGCTGGAAGATGTGGCAGCGCTCGTGCGCGCCGATGAAGCGCCAGGACCACTCTACAACAATTGCTCGGGCAAGCATGCGGGCTTCCTGACTCTTGCCAAGGTTCTGGGCATGCCGACGAGGGGCTATGTCTCCAAGGATCACCCGATCCAGCAGGAAATCCGCAAGGTCATCGAGGAGTTCACCTGCGCACCGGTGAGCGAGGATGTCTGCGGCATCGACGGCTGTTCGATCCCGACCTATGCCAGTCCGCTCAAGGGCCTTGCGCGTGCCTTTGCCGTGTTCGGCACCGGGGAAGGGCTGGAGCCTGACCGGGCAGAGGCTTGCGAGAAGCTCTATGAGGCCTGCGTCAACGAGCCCTTCATGGTGGCTGGAACCGGCCGGTTCTGCACGGATGTCATGGCAGCTTTCCGGGGACGGGTCTTTGCCAAGACCGGCGCCGAAGGCGTGTTCTGTGCCTCTGTTCCGGAACTGGGCTACGGCATCGCCCTCAAATGCGATGACGGTGCCACCCGCGGTTCGGAAGCCATGATGGCCACCTGCCTGGAAATCATGCTCGATCTCTCTGTCGAGGAGCGCAAGGTCCTTGCCCGTTTTGCCAACCCGGCGGTTCTGACCCGCAAGGACGTGAAGGCCGGCGAAGTCCGTCCGTCCCATGAGTTTGTCGAAGCGCTGAGAGCGGCACTGGCCTGATAAGTTCGGCTGTTACCCTCACCCCAACCCTCTCCCTGAAGGGAGAGGGAGCAGGCTCAGGCGTGTGGATGGGTTTGCCTTAGGCTGCAGGTTTACCTCCCGGCCAACCTCTCTGTGAACGCAAACCTCTCCTCCTTCCACCTCTCCCAAGTCTGGGAGAGGTCGCCGCACAGCGGCGGGTGAGGGTTGGACCGGGATCGCGAGGCCGGGGCGGAGCAAGCAAAGAGTATCAGACCCTTTCCCGCAGCTTCGCTGTATCCCTCACCCCAACCCTCTCCCTGAAGGGAAAGGGAGCAGGCTCAGGCGTGTGGAGGTGCCTGGGGTCACTTCAAGCTGGCCGAATGTCCCTCAATCAGAAACGTTCTGTAGTCCCCAAACCTCTCCTCCTTCTACCTCTCCCAAGCCTGGGAGAGGTCGCCGCATAGCGGCGGGTGAGGGTTGGGCTCAGCCGGAAATGCTGTTGCTGCTTACCGCGATGTTGGGAAAGTCCTTCGAGCCATCCAGCTCGCCGGAAGCGATGTCCGTCCAGCGGTAGCCGATGATGCCGCCTGCACGGGCGCCCTGGATGATGTTGCCCATGATCGACGCCTGTCCTCCACCTTCGACGACGCTGACGGCAATGCCCGTTCCGCAATCGCGCAGGATGTTCTGCGAGGCGATGATGTTGCGCAGGTAAGGTCCCCAGCCGAGCAGCATGCCGAAACGGGGAGCGCCTTCGATGACATTGCCGGTCAGGGTCGTGTCCGCCTCAGCTGCGATGCCGATGCCGAAACCGGCTCCTTCCGAAGGATATGGACCTTCGGCGGAGAGGTTGCGGATCAGGTTGCCGGTACAGACGGCCAGCCGGCCACCTTCCAGGAAATTGGCAATCGAAATGCCGGTGGTGCCGCCATCGATGATGTTGTTGGCGATCAATGCCCCTTGAAAGGCATATTCGGAATAGATCGCCACTTCGCCGGAGCGCAGGCACGAGTTGCCGGTGATCTGGACATTGGAACCGGTGTTGGAACGGATAGCCGAGAAGGCGCAATCGGTGATCCGGTTGCCGGATATCACCACGCCATGGGCACGGAAGACATTGATGCCGTTGCCCCACTGGCCGGTGCCGCCGTATTTGGCGCCGATCCGCTCGATCCGGTTGCCGCTGACAAGCGTGCCGTCCTCGCCTTCCGACCAGCGGTGCACCCAGATCCCGCCGTTGGCACAATCAGCCACCACATTGTCGCTGATCTGCAGGCCCGTCGCCTCGTTGGAGCGGATGCCCGCCTCTGCCGCGCCAGTCACAGTACACTGGGTCACGCGTCCGGCGCAGCGGTCGAGCAACAGTCCCATGCGGCTGGATCCGGTGATCGTGCAGCCGGAAATGGCAAGATCGGTCACGCCGGAGAAGTGCAGCAGGCCCTCAGTATGATCGCCGATCGGCCGGTTGACCCCGTCGAATGTCAGGCCGGTCAGGCCGATGTTGCGCGTGCCTTCCGAAACGCCGAGCAGTCCGCCGCCGCCCTGATAGACGAGCCGGGTCTGGCCGGGGATGCCGACGATATAGGTGCCTGAAGGAAAGCGCAGGTTTGCGACCGGATAGGTGCCTGCAGGCACGAACAGGGCGCGGCCCTTTTCGACGGCCCGGTTGATGGCGTGCTGGAAGACAGCTGTCTGGTCGTCCGGGCTGTTCGGCACCAGGCCAAAATCGGCGGCGTCAATCGATCCGCGCAGCTCTGCCATCTTCATGAAGTTGCTGGCAGCCTCCGCCCGTGTCCCGGAAAGGGACAGGCCTGCCCCGAAAGCGGACAGGGCCGCTGTCCCGCAAAGAAACGCCCGGCGGCTGAGCCGTGCCTTTTCGGGCCGGGCCTCCGTCTTTTCGGGTGAAACAGTCGTCTCATAAGGGTGCTTGAGCTGGGTCATGCCACTTGTAGAGCAAGGCCCATGCCCGAATGTCTGACGAGAAGCGAAGTGTTTTCGTCAGACCCCGATGAGGCCGGCAATCTCTTCGACAGCCATGGAGACGGCGGTCTCGCCGCCGCGCACGCTCAGCTCCAGTTCCTTCAGCCGGTCGGCGGTGCGCGTGTCGTTCTTCAAGGCTTCCATCATCCGCTGCTGAAGCAGGTCCCACATCCAGGCCACCTGCTGATCGGCACGGCGCTTCTGGAACTCTCCTGTCGCAGTCATCTTCGCCCGGTGCTGCTCGATCTGCTCCCAGAGAGCGTCCAGACCTTCGTTGGAAAGGCCCGAGATCGTGACTACGGGCGGGTGCCATGTGGGAGAGCGGGGGGCGAGGATGTGAAGGGCTGCGCGATAGTCCGAGGCTGCCGACCTAGCCCGGAGGGCTCCGTCCCCGTCGGCCTTGTTGACTGCGATCATGTCGGCGATCTCCAGAACGCCCTTCTTGATGCCCTGAAGCTCGTCTCCGGCGCCCGGCAGCATCAAGACCAGAAAGAAATCCACCATTTCGGCCACCGTCGTCTCCGACTGGCCGATGCCGACCGTCTCCACCAGGATCACGTCGAACCCGGCGGCTTCGCACAGGAGCATGGTCTCACGGGTCTTGGCCGCAACGCCGCCGAGGGTGCCGGCAGAAGGAGAGGGGCGGATGAAGGCCGCCGGATCGACAGCCAGCCGTGCCATGCGGGTTTTGTCGCCGAGGATCGAGCCGCCGGTGCGGGTCGAGGAGGGGTCGACAGCCAGAACCGCCACCTTGTGGCCAAGTGCCGTCAGGTTGGAGCCGAGCGTGTCGATGGTGGTGGACTTGCCGACGCCCGGAACGCCGGTGATGCCGATCCGCCGGGCGGTGCCTGTGTGCGGCAGCAGGATCTGCACCAGTTCGCGGGCAATGGCCCGGTGCTCTGCCTTGCGCGATTCCACCAGGGTGATGGCCCGGGCGAGAACGGCCCGGTTTCCGGCGAGGATGTCCTCTGCCAAGGCTTTAGGGTCCGGGGCGGCTCTGGTCTGGATCTGGCTCATGCCCAAGCTTTAAACGGGGAATCAGGTCCCGTCACGATGGAACTTGGCGGAAGCGGGTGACCCTGCGGAAGCTGTTTTGCTGCCGCATTCCCCATGCTAGGATCATCAGAAATTTGAAACACAAGGCGATTGAATGAAACCGCTCGACTATCTGAATGCTCCCTTCTGGCTCATGGGTGTTGCGGGAGCGGAAAAGTCCCTGCGCAAGAACCCGATCCTCGGCAGCCCCTATCTCAACCGGAAGGGTCTTCATCGCAATCGGGTGGCCATCGCCGCGAAAATGGCAGCCGCCCGGCGGGAACGGCTGGCCTCAACCTTGAGCGCCGAAGACCGCAAGTCCTTTGACGAGAACGGCTTTTTCCTGACGAAGAACTTCCTGCCAGATGAGCAGTATGAGGCTCTTCGCAAGGAAGTCTTTGGCCAGAAATTCGATGCCCGCGAAATGCGCCAGGGACAGGCTGTGACCCGCATGACCCCGCTGCCGCCGGAGCTCCTGGCCAGAAACCCGGCGCTTGCGAGTGCCGTGCGCGATGCGCGGGCCGTTTCCCAGATCCGCTATGCCGCATCCCAGGGCGGCCAGCCGCTGAGCTTCCTGCAGACGGTGATCGTCAATCCGTCCGATCAGAAGGACCCGCAGGCGGACGTTCATTCCGACACATTCCACGCCACGTCCAAGGCCTGGCTGTTCCTGCAGGATGTGGGCGAGGAAGATGGCCCCTTCTGCTTCGTGCCCGGATCTCATCGGCTGACCCCGGAACGTCTGGAGTGGCAGCATGAATGCTCGCTGACGGCCGCCGCGAATCCGGATGGCCACCACGCCAGCGGTTCCTTCCGCATTCCTCATGAGGATCTGTCGGCTCTGGGCCTGCCCCAGCCGGTGCGCATGGCCGTTCCGGCCAACACCTTGATCGTTGCCGACACTTTTGCCTTCCATGGCCGCACACCGTCGCAGAAGCCGACCATCCGCTGCGAAGTGCACTGGCACATGCGCCGCAATCCGTTCCTGCCCTGGACGGGTCTTGATCCGAAGTCCCTGCCGGGCCTGCGCGAGCGGGAGCTTCAGCTGTTCATGGCCTATTCGGACGCACGGGAGAAATATCTCAAGAAGCCGCATATCTGGCGGCCGGTTGGCGAGGTCGAAATCAACGCACCGGCTCAGATCTGAGGAGCCGCAACCGGGCTTGAAGAAAAGCCCTTCAGTCACGCTTTCCCGGACGCAGCGAAGCTAAAGATCCGGGAACTCCGATTTCTAACCTTTTGAAATAAAAGGTTCAGCTTAGGTCCCGGCTCAAGGCCGGGACGGCGCGGAGGGAATTGCGAAGGTCTTTTGCTTCTCTGCCGCGCTCTGCTGGGTCAGCTCTTCGCGGTCCAGATGATCCGCTGCAGCATGGCGCCGCGCAATTCGCCCTGGGGCGGCAACTGGTCGAAGGGGCCGTCATAGCCGGGAATGGCATAGACGAGCTGAATGTTGTCCGTGCCCTTGGCCTTGCAGATGGCCATGCCGCGCCACAGGTTCCGCCCGTCGCGGCAGTCGCCGCGCGAAGTACCGATTTCGGCAAAGGTCATGCCGATGCGCTCACCGTTCGGGCCAGTGAGGTGATGGGTGACACCGTGGACGGCGCGGACCTTGCCGTTGGAGCCCTTGAAGACCTGCAGCACCTGGAAACCATCGGAGTTGAAGGCGGCAACCACCCATTCGGTGCTGTCTTCTTCGGCTGTCTGGGTGCCACTGGTGGTGAAGCCCGGCAATGCTGCGGCAATCGGCTTTTCGCCGTAGGTCGTGTCCGCATTGATGCCGCCGACGCCAGCGGGCGTGATCTGGACCAGGGTCACGTTGGAGGTGCGCGCGATCTGCAGCGGGCCGTCATCGTCTATGGTCGGCGTACAGGCCGCCAGAGAAAGAGCCATCAGACAGGAAAAGCCGGCGAGCGACAGGCGCATTTTTTATAGTCCTCCGAGGACGGAACTGGGCCCCTGTGCGGATGGGAAAAGCCTTCTCCGCAGCGGGGTTGGACAGGCGGGACCGATCTGCCCTGAAAGGGTGATTTGGCGGCCCGGCCATGAAGTGACCCGGTCCTTACCACCCTTCTTTGCCGGCTGCCAAGAGGTTGCAGGTTGCAGAACTGCGCCTTGGGGATTGCCGCGAGTCTGTTCCGCAGCGGCGGCAGGTGGGCGCCCCTGAAGATTTCCGAAGATCTTGGCCCTCTGCCTCAGGTCTCGTCGCGCTTGATCCACTTCGGGGTCTTCGGCGGCTCGTAGCTGGAAAAGGCCTCCAGCAGCCGGACCGGGTCGGTCTCGGCCAGCATGATGCCGCGCATTTCCGGCTTCATAAAGCCTTCGCCGGTCTGGTGGTCAAGGAAGCTCAGCAGCCCGTCGTAAAAGCCTTCCGTGTTGAGAAAGCCGAGCGGCTTGGAGTGGAAGCCGAGCTGCCCCCAGGTCCAGACTTCGAAGATCTCTTCCAGCGTGCCTGCGCCGCCCGGAAGGGCGATGAAGCCATCGGCCAGTTCCGCCATCTTCGCCTTGCGCTCATGCATGGAGGTGACGATGTGGAGTTCGCTCAAACCCTCGTGGGCCAGTTCCTTTTCCTGCAGCGCCTTGGGCAGAACGCCGATCACGCGTCCGCCAGCGGCCAGCGCACCATCGGCCACTGCGCCCATCAGGCCAACTTTGGCCCCGCCATAGACCAGAGCCAGCCCGCTCGCCGCAATCGCCGCCCCGGTCGTCCGGGCCGCCATTTCATACTCCAGCCGGGTGCCAAAATTAGACCCGCAGAAGACGCAAATCGATTTCATGTTCGCTGAACCCTTTTCAGAAGGGCGGGAAGATAAAGGCGTGGGGCGGGGAGGGCAAGGCGGGGAAATAAGGTCAAACAGAGCGGATGACGCCGCCGTCGACACGGATGCTTTGACCGGTGATGTAGCCTGCACCTTCTGACAGGAGGAAGGTGATGGTTGCCGCGATTTCCTCGGCCTTGCCATATCTCTCCATCGGCACGCTGTCGCGCCGTTCATCGAGCTGCGGCAGGCTGTCGATCCAGCCGGGCAGGACGTTGTTGATGCGGATGCCCTTTGAGGCATAGTCGTCCGCGAAGATCTTGGTGAAGGAGGTCAGGCTCGCCCGGAAGGCTGTCGAGGTCGGAAACATGGCCGTGGGCTGGGTGACCCATGCGGTCGAGATGTTGACGATTGCCCCGCTGCCCTGCGAGACCATGATCGGCGTCACAAGCCGGATCGGCCGAACCGCGCTCAGGAAATAGACTTCCATCCCCTTGTGCCAGTCTTCGTCGGTGATTTCGAGGATCGGAGCGCGGGGACCATGTCCGGCCGAGTTCACAAGAGCATCGATCCGGCCCCACTTGTCCATGGCAAGATCGACCAGCCTCTGAAGATCGGCGGTCTCGAGATTGGATCCGGTAACCCCAACCCCGCCCAGTTCATGGGCCAGCGCCTCGCCTTTGCCGGAGGAAGACAGGATTGCGACCTTGTATCCGTCTGCAGCGAGCTTGCGGGCTGCAGCTGCGCCCATGCCGGAACCGCCAGCTGTGATGAGAGCGACCTTTGCGTCAGACAATTTTGCCTCCGATGAACAAATGGGAAGGAGTTTTGACGCCATGCCTTCTCAAGTCTGGCATGGCGTCAAACATAAATGGGCGCCGTAATCCGGAAGCTTACCCCTTGGACAGTTCGTCCAGGATCCTGGCCCAGGAGCGGATGCCCTTGTGGAAGCTCTTGAGATTGTATTTCTCGTTGGGCGAGTGGATCTGGTCGTCTTCCAGCGCGAAGCCGATCAGGAGGCTGTCCATGCCCAGCATGCGCTTGAAGTCGCCGACGATCGGGATCGAGCCGCCGCAGCCGATGAGGGCCGCTTCCGTGCCCCATTCGGCGGAAAGGGCGTCCTTGCCCTTGGCGAGCGACGGGTTGTTGAAGTCGATCCTGAGCGCGGGGCTGCCTTCCTTGGCAATGAACTCGACGGTGCAATCGGCCGGAACCTTGGAACGCACATAGGCGCGGAAGGCCTCCTGGATCTTTTCCGGGTCCTGGTCGCCGACAAGGCGGAAGGTGAATTTCGCATGGGCTTCGGCCGGGATGACGGTCTTGCTGCCCGGTCCCTGATAGCCGCCCCACATGCCGTTGACTTCGGCGGTCGGGCGCGCCCACAGGTGCTCCAGAGGCAGACGGCCTTTTTCGCCGCGCGGGGTCTTTAGGCCGATCTTGCCCAGGAAGTCTTCCGAGTTAAAGCCCAGGCCGTCCCACATCTTGACGATGTCGTCCGGCAGATCGATCACGCCGTCATAAAAGCCCGGAATGGTGATCTTGCCGTTTTCATCGTGAAGACCTGCAATGATGCTGGCGATGATGTGGTTCGGGTTCTGGGCCGCGCCGCCATAGAAGCCGGAGTGCAGATCGCGGCTGGCGGCCTTGACCACCACTTCGTCGCCGACCATGCCGCGGAGCATGATGGAGATCGCGGGGGTTTCCGCGTTCCACATGGTTGTGTCGCAGACCAGGGCCAGGTCGCAGGAGAGCTCGTCCTTGTTGGCGGTCAGGAACGGGTGGAGCGACGGCGAGCCGGATTCCTCTTCACCTTCGAACAGCACAGTCACATCCACCGGCAGGTTGCCGGTTTCCGCGATATAGGCGCGGGCGGCTTCGACAAAGGTCATCAACTGCCCCTTGTCGTCGGACGAGCCGCGGGCAATGATGATCTTCGAGCCATCCTCACGGGTGACGATGCGGGGTTCGAACGGATCCGTATCCCAGAGCTCCAGCGGGTCCACCGGCTGAACGTCATAATGGCCATAGAACAGCACATGGGGGCCGGGCTTGCCGGATGTGTGATGGCCGACGACCATCGGATGGCCTGTGGTGTCGCGCACGCTGGAGGCAATTCCCGCGCGGGTCAGATCCGCTGCCAGCCACTCGGCAGCAGCCCGGCAATCGGCCTTGTAGGCCGGATCAGTGGAAATGCTCTTGATCTTCAGGAACTCGAACAGGCGTTCGAGGCTGGTGTCGAGATCGGAATCGATCCGTGCGAGGACCTTGTCGAGGGCGCTCATGGCAATCCTTGAATATCTGGACTTTTGTCATGCGGGCGTGGTGGGGCCACGCCCGATAGGAAGCCCTAGATGGCCACAGATGGCGGGATGGCGCAAATGCAAAACCGCAACCGGATGAAAGGCGGCAGGTCTTGATCACAAGTGTCTGTCAGATCTGGGTCAGGAAGCAAAAGCGCTCCAGGCGCGAGATCAGCGCCTTTTGCGAGGTCACGCCGCATTTGGCCATGGCGGTCTTGAGCTGCTTGCGCAGGGTGTCATTCGAAACGTTCCGCTCCACCGCCAGCTCCGCCAGGCTGAGGCCATTGGCAACAGCGCAAACCACGCGGCTTTCCGCCTGGGTGATGCCGAAGAGCTGGCAGAACCGGTCGACTTCCTGCTGGGTAATGGGTGTTTCGCCGGACAGGACAGTCAGGACCATGACCAGGGCAGGGGTGCTGGCGCTGGCGACCTTGGACAGCAGCGGTTCGGCACTGATGAGGCGCACGCCGATCTGCTCCAGGGAAAGATTGCTGGTGGCCAGGAACTCAAGACTGCGCGGGGCAGGGTCCTGGCGCATGCGCGCCCACAGCTCAATCCAGGTCGCCTGTGCCGCCCGGTCTGCAAAGCCGATCTGCCGGTGGCGCTGCTTCAGGACGCCGGAGCGAATGAAATGCTCGGCCATGGAGTTGGCGAAAAGCACCTGCCCGAAAGCGTCGAACAGCAGAACGGCCTTGCCGGACTTGCTCCACAGGTCTCCGAGGGAATTGCGCTGGAGCTGCAGGTCGCGGTTGGTCGTGTAGACCCGAACAGCCTGTTTCAGGCTGGTGAGCTGGCGGGACAGGCGGCTGATCTGGTCGGCCGAGAAGGGATCCGCATCGCGGGCAGGAGCCACGCCGAAACCGCCAAAGATATCGTCCGCCGCAAGCAGGGAAATCACCTGGTTGCGCATGCCGCTGCGGGACATGAGGTCGTTGTAGATGGCGCTTTTCTGGCGCTCCTCCTCCGTCAGAACCTGATGCTCCAGCAACATCGTGTTGACGGGACTGCCGAGGACGCGGGGAATGCGCGGGTCGATCGAGATGTAGTCCTGAATGTAGCTTGTGTAGGCGAATTCATCGACCTTGCCGTAGTGAACGTCGACAGGCTGGGCTCCCGCCTTCTCGATCAGGATCAGATTGACCGCACCTCCCCCTACGTAGTCGGAGAGACGTTCCAGGCTCGAAGTCCAGTTCTCCGGCGCAAGGGCTGCTTCAAAGAAGCTGTCCTGAAGCGCTATTTCTTCTTGAGGGGGGGAGAAAGACATGAGGCTCAGGCAGAAAAACGATCATCTGGGACAAGGGTTTCTGAAACAATTTTTAGAAAATGTTTCCAGATGTGTCCAGTATTCTTGCCTGATTATATGGATCCTGACTGAAAAGATTTGAAACTTACCAGTCAGGATAGTTGTAATTTTTCCTGATGCTCTCAGAAGCCGCGCTTCAGCGATCCGAGGACGCCGCGCACAAGGGCCCGCCCAAGGGATGATCCGAGACTGCGGGCTGCCGATTTCAGGCCAGCTTCCAGCACGCTGTCCCGGCTTGAGCTGCGCTGCGTCCGCTGGCGGGTGCTGGCGGGGCGGGGACGGTCATCCCGGCCGAAGTCAGGAATCTGGAAACCGGAGCGCGTCCTGCGCGGCGCACCCTCTCGGGAGGCAACCCGGTCTTCCTCGGCGCGCTGCCGTTCTTCCTGGCGCTGCTTGACCTGAGCCCGCTCCATCAGCAGCTCATAGGCGGATTCCCGGTCCCGCGAGCGGTCGTAGAGCCCGAAAATCGGACTGGTCTGGATCATCGTCCGCCGCTCGGCCTCCGTTACGGGACCAAGGCGGGACGAGGGCGGGCGCACAAGGGTGCGCTGGACGATCGAGGGGACGCCCTTGCCTTCCAGGGTGGATACCAGCGCTTCGCCGACGCCCAGTTCCGTAATCACACGTTCCGTGTCGAGCTCCGGATTGGGGCGGAAAGTCTCGGCTGCGGCGCGCACCGCCTTCTGGTCGCGGGGGGTGAAGGCGCGCAGGGCATGCTGCACCCGGTTGCCAAGCTGGGACAGCACGGTTTCGGGCACGTCTGTCGGGTTTTGGGTGACGAAATAGACGCCGACGCCCTTGGAGCGGATCAGCCGCACGACCTGTTCCACCTTCTCCACCAGCGCCTTGGGCGCGCCATTGAAAAGGAGGTGGGCTTCATCGAAGAAGAACACCAGCTTGGGCTTTTCCGGATCGCCGACTTCGGGAAGCTCTTCAAAGAGCTCGGACAAGAGCCAGAGCAGGAACACGGCATAGAGCCGGGGCGACTGCATCAGTTTGTCGGCGGCCAGGATGCTGACCATGCCGCGTCCGTCGGGAGCCGTGCGCATCAGGTCGCGGATGTCGAGGGCCGGTTCGCCGAAGAGCAGGTCGCCGCCCTGACGCTCCAGCACCAGGAGCCGCCGCTGGATGGCGCCGATAGAGGCCTTGGAAACATTGCCATAATGGCGCGAGAGTTCATCGGCGCGGTCTGCCACATGGGCGAGCATCGCCCTCAGATCCTTCATGTCGAGGAGCAGCAGGCCTTCGTCATCCGCCAGTTCGAACAGGACGTTCAGCACCCCTTCCTGAGTGTCGTTCAGCTCCAGAAGACGGGACAGCAGCAGCGGCCCGACCTCGGACACGGTGGTGCGGACTGGATGGCCCTGTTCGCCGTAAAGGTCCCAGAAGATGGCGGGGAAGGCTTCGTAGTTGTAACGGCCGGAGAAGCCGATCGCCTCAGCGCGCTTTTCCAGGAAATCCTTGGAGGTGCCGCAGGCCGCGATGCCGGAAAGATCCCCCTTCACATCGGCGCAGAACACCGGAACACCGGCTGCGGAAAAGCCCTCGGCGAGGATCTGGAGGGAAACGGTCTTGCCTGTACCGGTCGCGCCGGTGATCAATCCGTGCCGGTTGGCCAGTTTCAGCGTCAGTATCTCGTCCTTGCCGTTGCTGCCACCGATATAGATGCTCTCCAAAGCCGTCACGTCTTCCCCCGATCCCCTTGCGTCATTCGACGAATTGCCTGTGCGTTCGTCCCTGCGTCAACTGCTTCACACGGTCGACGGCAGGTCCCTCTTGCGTGTATAGCCGTAGACCTGCCGGGCAGGCCACGTTTTTCCGCTTGCCGGACCTTGTTAGAACAGCCGGGAGCCGTTTATGGAAACCCTTATTTCCGCGATCATGACCAAGACCGGTCTTGATGAAGACACCACCCGCGAAGCGGTGGCGATCATTTTGTCTTTTTTGAACAAGGAAGCTCCGGCCGAGCGCATGCAGCAGGTGTTTGACGTGCTGCCGGGGGCGGCCGAACTGGTGGCTGCCCGTGGCGCTAAGTCCAAGGGCGGTCTTCTTGCCGGCCTCGGTGCAATGGTGCCGGGCATGGGCGCAATGAACGCCCTGAACGAGCTTTCCGCGGCCGGTCTGGAGATGGGCCAGATCCAGACCGTGGTGAAGACCCTTGTTCAGATTGCGAGGGAAAAAGCCGGGGATGAGGCAGTTGACGAGGTGATTTCTTCCATCCCGGGATTGAGTCAGATCGTCTAATTGCCGCTAATGGAGCTTCATTGACCATAAGGGAAGTGAGGGAACAATGTCTTATCCGATCATTGATATTGAAGGTATCGGTCCTGTCTATGCTGCCAAACTGGGCGAGCAGGGGATCAAGACAACCGGCGACTACCTGGAGCACGCAAAGGATCCGAAGGGACGCAAGGCACTGGCGGAAGCCACCGGCATTGACGACTCCCGCATCCTCAAGTGGGCCAACATGGCCGACCTGATGCGCATCAAGGGCGTTGGCGAAGAATATTCGGAACTGCTTGAAGCTGCCGGTGTCGACACCGTGAAGGAACTCAAGCACCGGAACGCCGAAAACCTCACCGCCAAGATGGCGGAAGTGAACGAGACGAAGAAGCTGGTGCGCCAGGTGCCGAGCGAGAGCCAGGTGGCCAAGTGGGTCGAACAGGCCAAGGAACTGCCTCCGGTCCTGACCTACTGACACAGCCTCGTCTGCCAGATCTGAAAACACCCCGGTCTTTGGGAAAAGGCCGGGGTGTTTTGCTTGAGGCACAGGCATCACTGATCGGCTTTCCGGCCGTAGGCGCAGCCGGAGAGCCGGGGCTACTCGTTTGCAGAGAGGTTCTAAAGGGAGGTGAGCTGCTGGTCAAAGCCGTCGGGACTGACTTTGCGCGATCTGCGAGGTCCCGGATCGCTCTGGCAATGAGTGGGTCCCGGATCTCCGCTGTGCTGCGTCCGGGATGACCTCGGAAGGGTGTCGATGGGAGTGGGGCTGGCGAAATGTTGGTTGGTTGACTGGGAGCACGGAGAGCAGCTGGAATGGCCGCGATTTTGCGCAAAGACGTCACCCCGGCCGCAGGCGCAGCCGGAGAGCCGGGGCTACTCGTTTGCAGAGAGGTTCTAAAGGGAGGTGAGCTGCTGGTCAAAGCCGTCGGGACTGACTTTGCGCGATCTGCGAGGTCCCGGATCGCTCTGGCAATGAGTGGGTCCCGGATCTCCGCTTCGCTGCGTCCGGGATGACCTCGGAAGGGTGTCGATGGGAGTGGGGCTGGCGAAATGTTGGTTGGTTGACTGGGAGCACGGAGAGCAGCTGGAATGGCCGCGATTTTGCGCAAAGACGTCACCCCGGCCGCAGGCGCAGCCGGCGAGCCGGGGGCTACTCGTTTGCAGAGAGGTTCTAAGGGGGAGAGCTGCTGGTCAAAGCCGTCGGGACTGACTTCGCGCGATCTGCGAGGTCCCGGATCGCTCTGGCAATGAGCGGGTCCCGGATCTCCGCTGTGCTGCGTCCGGGATGACCTTGGGAGGGTGTCGATGGGGGAGGGACTGGCGCAATGTTGGTTGGTGGACTGGGAGCGGATGCTGTTTTGCGAGGCTTGCGACGCGCACCACCATCGGCTTTTCCCGGGCTGGAAGGGTCTCCTGCCAAGTCGGCCGACCGGAAACACTCGACCCCAGCGCACATTCAAGCGGGCCGGGGTCGGAATGTTCAAGGCAGGGTCTTTTTAGGACCTATGCTGAAATGGCGTTCAGGATACGGTCAGACCCGGATCTGGCCGTAGCGCAGGGCTTCCACGACCGTGTGGGTCTTGTTGGAAGCGTTCAGCTTGACGCTGGCGTTCTGCAGGTGGGCGTGGACGGTCCGCTGGGAAATGTCCAGCACATCCGCGATCTCGCCCGCGGTCTTGCCGAAAGCCGTCAGTTCCAGGACCTTGCGCTCGCGGGTGGACAGGCCGCCAGGACGCTGACCGGAGACCGCGCCCAGTTCCCGCAGGCGGGAGAAGACGGCTGCGCACAGGACTTCAAGGGCCGCGAGGTCCCACTTGTTGGCCTGGATGGCCGGGCCGCTGGCAAACACGAACGCCTGGAACGGGTGCAGTTCCGTCACCGGCACGATCACCATCTGGTTGCCTGCGTTTGCGGCAGCCATGAGTTCCGAATGCTCGGTATCGCCTTCGGAGATGGTCCAGATCTTCGCACGGCTGGACGCAAGACCCAGCATCAGGGCGCTGTCGTTTGCGGAGAGCGAGGTCGATTCGATACCGTCATTGCGCAGATCCGGCCAGCGGAAACGCTGCACGAGGGTATCAATGGGGCGGTTGGGCATTGGAAGCCCGGTGACCAGAATATGAGTGGCCCCCATGCGGCGGAGGTTGGATTCAAGAATATCCAGCACATGGTGAGCTGCACCCGCTTCGGAAACAGCTCTCAGCTTATTCTTCAGTTCATTTTGGTCATACATTTGTGCACATCCATTATTTGTGAAGGCCCGCCTCTACGTGCGTCTCGCCTTGCTTATTTGACTGTCACCTGCGGCGGTGTTCCGCTCGTATGGGTCAGGTGGTCTGCCTGTCTGGTTTAGGTCCTGAACGTCACTTCCAAATGCATGCCCTAGCGTTTGCATCCAGAGGTATAGATCCGGTGACCTAAGTGTCGTCCTCTCTTCATCTTGCCGACAAAATTATCGGTCTTTCCGAGAGGGACTGTTCCCAAACGGCAGCCTGTATAAGTTACAATATAAATTCGGACATCTCCATTGAATTGATCGGCATTTTTTGTCGAATGGCGCCAGTTTCTTGTCCAATGCCTCCTATTCTGGGGCCTGGAAATAAAACAAACCACGGGTAGATCGCCTTGCAACCGGTCTAGCGCATAAGTTTAAGTACCTAGCGCCCGTGATGGCGGGCCGGCTGCAAGCGCGTGTAGTTTCAGGGCTTTCCCGCATCCGTCATTCTGATGAGTTGCCTTGCTTCGCCCGCGCGGACTACAAAGGCTGTCTATGGGAGATCGAAATGACGCTGAACATTCCTCAGAGCTTCTTGGATGGCACACAGGACGCCTGGCATGCGGGCGTGGACAAGGCCCTGAAAGGTGCCTCCAGGGACCGTCTGACCGGCAAGACTGAGGATGGATTGGCAATCTCCCCGCTGTATGACCGCCGCGCGGATGCCATGCCCCGCTCGGCCCGCAGGCCCGGTGCGCCCTGGCGCGTCATGTGCCGCGTCGATCATCCGGATCTGGATACCGCCAATGCCTTGCTGCTGGAGGAGCTGGAAGGCGGCGCCGACGGGTTTGATCTTGTTCTGGACAGTTCCGCCTATGCGCGCGGCTATGGAGTGACGGGCGAGGACGTCGCCGGTTTCTCTCGCCTGCTGGACGGTGTCTTGCTGGATCTGGTGCAGATCCGCATCGACGGTGGCTACGAGAGTTCGTCGGTCCTGGCGATGCTGCTGATCCTGGCGGAGCAGCGCGGCATCGATCCGGCTTCGCTCAACATCATTTCCTGCAGCGATTATATCTCCAAGCTCGGCCACACGGATCTCCTGCGCAATTCGGTGCCCTATCTCGCCCGGCGGATCATTGATCTGGCGGGATTCGTCCGTGGCAAGGGCCTGAAGGGGCCGCTGCTTTGCGCCGATGGCCGCCTGTGGCATGACCGGGGCGCGACGCCGGTTCAGGAACTGGCCTTTGCCCTCTCCAGCGGCCTGCAATATCTGCGCGACGTGGACACAGGCGGTTTCAGCCTGGAGGACATGACGGGCTATATCAGCTTTGCGCTTGCAGCCGATGCGGATCAGGTCAGCACCATCGCCAAGGCGCGGGCCCTGCGCCGCCTGTGGGCCTCTGTTCTGAGCCAATGCGGCATGCCGGCCACTGGCGCTCATCTTCACATGGAAACCTCCTGGCGGATGATGACCAGGCCGGACCCGCATGTGAACATGCTTCGCTCCACGGTCGCCTGCTTTGCTGCCGGTATCGGCGGGGCGGACAGCATCTCCGTGCTGCCTTTCAGTTCCGCCCATGGTCTGCCTGATGCCTTTGCCCGGCGCGTGGCCCGCAACACCCAGACCATCCTTCTGGAAGAGTGCAACCTGCACAAGGTTGCCGATCCTGCTGCCGGGTCAGGCGCCATCGAGGCCCGGACCGACGCCATGGTGAGTGCTGCCTGGGATCTGTTCCAGCAGATCGAGGCCGAAGGCGGCATCGTGCAGAGCCTGATCCAGGGCAAGGTCCAGGCCCGGCTTCAGGAAAGCCGCAAGGCGCGTTACGAGCGCATTGCCACCCGCCGTCAGGAAATCACCGGCGTCAGCGCCTTCCCGAGCCTCTCCGAAACCACCTTGCGGCTGCTCGATGGGGCCGCCGACACCGTGAGTTCGGGCATGGGGGCCGGTGAACTGCCGGAGCCAGGGCCGGGCGGCGACCTGATGAGCGCCATTTCCGATCGTCTGAAGGCGGGCGCCTCGATCGCCGATATCGTTCTGTCCCGCCGCTGGCGCGACATGATCACGCTGGAAACGCCACTGCCGCGACCCGAGCGCCTGTCCGAGCCTTTCGAGGTCCTGCGCGATCGGGCGGACGCCTCCTGTGCGCCCTCCATCTTCCTCGCCTGCCTCGGGCCGTTGTCCCAGTTCACCGCCCGCGCCACCTGGACCGCCAATGCCTTTGCAGCCGGCGGGATCAGCAGCACTGGTGGAGCCGAGGTGAAGAGCCTCGAGGCCCTGGTCGAAGCCTTCAAGGCCTCCGGTTGCACGGTGGCCTGTCTCGTTTCCTCCGACACCATCTATGCGGAGCAGGCGGAAGACGCCGCAAAGGCGCTGAAACAGGCCGGGGCGGACGCCCTTTATCTTGCCGGCAGGCCCAAGGACCAGGAAGCCGCTCTGACGGCTGCGGGCATTGACAGGATGATCTATGCTGGGTGCAATCTTCTGGAGCTCTTGAGCGAGGCTCAGATCCGGCTTGGCGTCGCATCTGGTCAGGAGGCATTGGCATGAGCAGGATCCCGGATTTCTCAAAGGCGGCCTTCAAGGACGCCCTTCCGTCTGCCGGAAACACCAGCGGGACCGCATGGGAAACCCCCGAAGGCATCGAGGTTCCGCAGGTCTTTTCCGCTGGCGATCTTGCCGGTTTGACCCACCTGGACACCTGGCCGGGCCTGCCGCCGTTCCTGCGTGGCCCCTATCCGACCATGTATGTGCAACAGCCCTGGACGATCCGCCAATATGCGGGCTTCTCCACCGCCGAGGACTCCAACGCCTTCTACCGGCGCAATCTGGCGGCGGGCCAGAAAGGCCTTTCGGTCGCCTTCGACCTTGCGACCCACCGCGGATATGACAGCGATCATCCACGCGTCTCCGGCGACGTGGGCATGGCCGGTGTGGCCATTGACTCCATCTATGACATGCGCACGCTCTTCTCCGGCATCCCGCTGGACAAGATGAGCGTCTCCATGACCATGAACGGCGCGGTGCTGCCGGTTCTCGCACTCTATATCGTTGCGGCGGAAGAGCAGGGCGTTTCCCAGGCGCAGCTGTCCGGAACCATTCAGAACGACATTCTGAAGGAGTTCATGGTCCGCAACACCTATATCTATCCGCCTGCGCCTTCCATGCGGATCATCTCCGACATCTTTGCCTATACCTCGGCCAACATGCCGAAGTTCAACTCGATCTCCATTTCCGGCTATCACATGCAGGAAGCGGGGGCGACGGCGGATCTGGAGCTGGCCTACACCATCGCCGACGGCATCGAATATGCCCGCGCTGGTGTGGCAGCGGGCATGGATATCGACACGTTTGCTCCAAGATTGTCCTTCTTCTGGGCGATCGGTATGAATTTTTTCATGGAAGTGGCCAAGCTGCGGGCTGCCCGCCTGATCTGGGCAACCCTGATGGAGGAGAACTTCGCGCCGAAGAACGCCAAGTCCCTGTCGCTCAGAACCCATTCCCAGACCTCCGGCTGGTCGCTGACCGCGCAGGACGTCTTCAACAATGTCATCCGCACCTGTGTGGAGGCCATGGCGGCCACGCAGGGCCACACCCAGTCGCTCCACACCAACGCGCTGGACGAAGCGCTGGCCCTGCCGACGGATTTCTCCGCCCGCATTGCCCGCAACACCCAGCTGTTCCTGCAGCAGGAAAGCGGCACCACGTCGCCGATCGACCTGTGGGGCGGGTCTTTCTATGTGGAGAAGCTGACGGCGGATCTCGCCGAAAAGGCGCTGGCTCACATCCGTGAAGTGGAAGAGCTGGGCGGCATGGCCAAGGCCATTGAGAAAGGCATTCCGAAGCTCCGCATCGAGGAAGCTGCCGCAAAGACGCAGGCGCGTATCGACAGCGGCGCCCAGACCGTGGTCGGCGTCAACAAGTTCAAGCCGGATTTCGAAGAGCCGATCGAGGTTCTGAAGGTCGACAATGCGGAAGTCCGCGCCCGCCAGATCGAAAAGCTGCAGCGCCTGAAGACCGAGCGCAACGAGGCGGACACCCAGGCGGCGCTCGACGCTTTGACGGCCTGCGCGGCCAGCGGTGAAGGCAACCTTCTGGATTTTGCGGTCAAGGCCGCTCGCGCCATGGCAACCGTGGGCGAGATTTCCATGGCCATGGAAAAGGTCTTCGGCCGCCACAAGGCCGAGATCAAGTCCATTTCCGGCGTTTACAAGCGGGAGGCGGGAGCCATGTCCGGGACCATGGAAAAGGTGCAGAAGCTGGTCGAAGCCTTCGAGGACAATGACGGCCGCCGTCCGCGTATTCTGGTGGCCAAGATGGGGCAGGACGGTCATGACCGCGGCCAGAAAGTCATCGCCTCCGCCTTTGCCGATCTCGGCTTTGACGTGGACATCGGGCCTCTGTTCCAGACCCCGGAGGAAGCCGCCCGCCAGGCGGTGGAGAACGACGTCCACGTGGTTGGCGTCTCCTCTCTGGCCGCTGGCCACCTCACGCTCGTGCCCGCCCTGAAAGCGGCTCTGGAGGCCGAAGGGCGCGGAGACATCATGATCGTCGTCGGCGGTGTTGTCCCGCCGCAGGATTATGACGCCCTCTATGCGGCTGGTGCCTCGGCCATCTTCCCGCCGGGAACCGTGATTGCGGAAGCCGCCGTCGATCTCATCGGCAAGCTCAACAAGGCCCTGGGCTACGCACCGGCGCAGGCGGCGGAGTAACGTCTACTGTGAGCATTCATCGCGGTTGTCTCCTCGCGAGCTTGGACCATCCAAGAGTTTGAAATTAAGCGACTGCAATGTTCAGATTGTTTACTGGAAAAGAAGCTGACCAGCGCTCCGCGCGAATTGTAAATCGCGGAACGTGCCTTGTTCGAATGGGAAAGAAAGGTGTTTCTCTTGCCGTAGATTGGGCGCCTGAGGGAGACCCGGAATTTATAATTTACATTCGGACGGATACGAAATGGGAGACGCCAGTCTCGGAACCTGTAAGTGAAGCGGAAATTGCAGAAATGCTGGACTTCATTCCGAAAGAGCTGCGGAAACGGGAAAGGGTTGAAGCTTCTATTGAGCTGATCGCCATTTAATTGCGATAGATCGGCTATCAACCTGTTTAGCTACAAGGTTTCCAACTGGCTAACATCCGAAACGCCCTTAGCCGCCGCTGTTCTCCTCAGCCTTGAAGACCAGAATATCTCCGGGCTGGCAGTCGAGGGCTTCGCAGATTTTTTCCAGGGTTTCAAAACGGACGCCCTTTACCTTGCCGGATTTCAGCAGGGAGACATTCTGCTCTGTGATGCCGATGCGCTCGGCGAGTTCCTTCGAGCGCATCTTGCGGCGGGCGAGCATGACATCGAGTTCAACGATGATCGGCATGGTCCGGACCTTCCTGCGGGGCGTCAGATGAACTGGCTGTTCTCATCCTGGATCAGCGCCGCTTCGCGCAGGATCCAGCCGAACACCAGGACGAGGGAGCCGAAGGTCACGAAAAACAGCTCGGTTCCATCCAGGCTGAAGGCGAGGGACTTCTGGCCTTTCGGCAGGTCCAGGGTGGAAAGGATGCTTGCCACCGGATCGCAGAGAATGTCGTAGACGCCGAAGGCCATCAGCCACCGGCCAAGCGAGACCATGCGGCGCAGGCTGTCGGAGGAAAAGAAGTCCGCCTGCCGGAACCGGCGGAACAGCTGGGTGACATGGACAAAGACCGCAAGCAGGATGGCAAAGGCGAGGGTGGAGATCACGCCAAGCCCCATGCGCTGCGCCAGCGGAATGTCACCGAGCGGCCGCTTGATGTCATCAAGCCCGATCATGGTTGCGGTCACGTCCGGACAGAGGGCCGGGTTCACCACGACTGCCAGAACCAGACCAGCGGTGATGAGGATCAGAAGGCAAATGAAAGCCGCGACCCATTGCATGCAGGTGGATACGCGCCGGATGCGGTTGAGCCTTTGCTGTCGGGTTTCTTCCGGAAGGCTGCAGCGGTGCATGTGGGTTGTCTCCAGGGATGTCATGTGACCCTCCTGCCGTTCCTCGCAGCGGTGATCTTGCGCGACAGGTATCTGCCGGGCTGGATACAGGCAACCGAAAATGCCGCAGCTGAGGATGAATATATCCTGTTGCATGAGAAAATTATCGTAATACAATAATTTTTGAAAGTGCAGATGCGAGTCTGCCGATGCGGAGGAGTTTTCGCCTTGAGGTCGTTGTCCCATTCCATCCAGTCCCCCTTCCGGTCCTTGCCGGGGCGGATCGGGCGTTTGCCCGGCGCGGATGCAGGGCTGTGCAAGCCGCTTCTGCTGGGCGCTGTGTCTCTGACACTGGTCCTGATGCAGGTTTTCTGCGTGGCATCTTCCACCGGCGCCTGAGCGAACGCGCTGTCACGACCGGTCTTTTCCTTGCAAATCCGCCTCCGCACACGCAAGGTTCGGGACCAGACTCTGACTGTGTGGAGGACCTTCAGAATGACATTTTCCCGGACGTTTCCGGCCGTCGCCATGGTCGCGGCAGGTCTGTTGTGTGCTGCTGTTCCGGCCCTTGCAGACGATGGACTGACCCGGACCGAATTGAACCGGGCGGATGTGTCGGGTGTCGATGGGCTCGAAGTGGTGGTCTCCCGCCTGGAAATTGCGCCGGGCGCTACGGTTCCTCCCCACAGTCACCCGGGAGATGAGCATCTGATCGTGCTGGATGGGGGAAGCCTGTCCTTGCCGGATGGCAAGGTGCTGGAGTTCAAGCCGGGCATGGCCATGATGTTTCCGAAAGGCAAGGTGCACGGCAACCTGACCAACACCGGTTCGGCACCGATTGTCGTCTACACGACCCATATCGTGAAAAAGGGCCAGCCGCTGACGATTCCTGCGGAATGATGCCTTTGTGACCCCTCACCCGGCGCCTTGCGCCGACCTCTCCCGGTTTCGGGAGAGGTGGTGGGGAGGAGAGGTTTTTGAGTTTCTAAAACTCATTGGATGAGGCGGCGGTCGGGGCGTTCCAAGCGTTGACCGCATCGGACCTCCTTTGCCGTCAGATTCGGAAATACCTTTCTCCACACCGCAGCACACCCTCGCACCCTTGGGGAGAGGGCAGGGTGAGGGGGGGCTTCCGTCTGCGCTGTGAACCCTCACCCGGCGCTTTGCGCCGACCTCTCCCGGTTTCGGGAGAGGTGGTGGGGAGGAGAGGTTCTTGAGCTCTCTGAAGCACAACGCATGAGGTGGCGCTTGGGGGCGTATCAAGCGTTGCCCACTTTTGCCGTCAGGTCTGGCAATACCTTTCTCCATGCCGCAGCACACCCTCTCCCCTTGGGGAGAGGGAAAGGTGAGGGGGATTTAGAGAGCCGCTTTCTGCGCTTACCCCAGAGCCTGCAGGCCCGTCAGGTCGTTCAGGACGGCGCTGGGGGCCAGATCCGGATATTCGTCCGGCTGACTGGTGCGGTTCATCCAGACGGTGCGGAAGCCGAAGGCTGTGGCGCCCGCAATGTCCCAGCGGTTTGAGGACTGGAACGACACGGCTTCCGGATAGATGCGGAAGTGGGTCGTGACCATGTCGTAGACTTCCGGCGCGGTCTTGTAGGTGCGCAGCTGGTGGACCGAGAAGATCTCGTCCAGAAGCTCCGTGATGCCCGCAGCCTTGGCCGCAGCCTCCAGCATGGAGGGCGACCCGTTGGAGAGGATCGCCAGTCTTGCGCCATCCTGCTTCAGCCGCGTCAGCACCTGCGGCACCTCCGGGTAGCAGTCCAGCGACCAATAGGCATTGAGAAGATCCTGGCGCAGGCTCTTGTCAGCGGAAGGATAGAGCGCGAAGGCGGTGTCCAGGGCTTGTTCCGTCAGCTCCCAGAAATCCTGATAGCGGCCCATGAGGGCGCGGACCCAGGAATATTCCAGCTGCTTCTGCCGCCAGACAAAGGAAAAGGTCTGCGCATCCGGCCCCATTTTCTCGGCATGTTTGCGGACCGCCGCGTGCACGTCGAACAAGGTGCCATAAGCGTCGAACACATAGGCCGCATAAGCCATCGCAGGGGTCTCCGGATCGGGAAAATCAGCAGGGGCAGAAGACAGCCTTAGCTGGCTTGCGTCAAGCCGGACCCTGCGCAGCCAAGGCGCATTTTGTCTCATCTGCGCCGGAAAAAGCCGAAATGAATCAATCCGGGCAGGGGATCATATCGTCAGCCGGCTGAGGGAAGGGTAATGCCGCCCTTTTCGTCCAGTGGCCAGAAGGGGTTATAGGCGATTTCCAGAAGGTGCCCGCCCGGGATGGTGACATAGCCGGAGTAGCCGCCCCAGAAGACCTTTTCCGGCCGCACGGTTGCCTCCGCACCGGCCGCAAGCGCTTCTGCATAGACGCTGTCGACCTCTTCCTCGCTTCTGGCGTTGAAGGCGATGGTCATGCCGCCGATGGTGTCTGCGGCCAGGGCGCGGTCAAGGTCCTTGGCCAGATGGGCGCGGCTGTAAAGGGCAAGGGCAGAGCCGTTCAGCTGGTAGAAGGCGATATGCTCGTTGCCGCCGGGCGCCTGGGTCCAGCCGAGCCCGTCCTCGAAAAAGCGGGAGGTCTGCTGGAGGTCGTCAACGGCAAGGGTGATCAGGCTGATGCGCTGTTCCATGAGACATGTTCCTGCATTGATGAGGTGATTGGAACAAAATAGGAACATGCATTCGGAGTCAAGCCGCATTCATATCGGCAGACAGGATCCAGTCTCAGCGTTCCGGTGTCGTCCAGTCGCTGTCGAGCTTCTTGCGCTCGCGCAGGCGCAAGGCCAGGCCGATGGCAACGCCGGTGCCGATGGCGATCGTCAGGTCCAGCAGCACGGTGAGCGCAAGGGTCAGGAGCAGAAGGAACTTGTCCGACCGCTTTGCCTGCATGTGTTCCTTCCACTTGTGCGGCTCGCTCATGTTCCAGGCGGTCAGCATCAGGAGTGCAGCAAGAGCGGGCATGGCGAGATAGCCGGCAAGCGGTGCGGCAAGCATCATCACCAGCAGGATCACCAGAGCATGGATCATGCCGGCAACGGGCGTGCGGCCTCCTGCCCGGATATTGGTTGCTGTCCGAGCAATCGCGCCGGTGGCAGGCAATCCGCCAAAGAGGGACGAGGCGATGCTGGCAACGCCCTGGGCGGTCAGTTCCGCATTGGGCCGGTGGGTGCCGGAAATCATCCGGTCGGCCACCATGGCGGAGAGCAGGGACTCAACCCCGGCCAGAAAGGCGATGATCACCGCTGAGGGGAAGAGTTCGATGATCCGGTCGCGGCTGATCTCCGGCAGGTGGGGCGTGGGCAGATGGTCGGGCAGGGCCCCGAACCGGCCGCCCAGCGTGTCGACCGGAAGTCCAAGCGCCCAGACGGCGATGGACCCGATGCCCACAGCCACGATCAGGCCGGGAAAGCGGGGTGCCAGACGGCGCAGGCCGACGATCAGGAGCAGGGTTGCCAGGGCAATCAGCAGGGACGGCAGGCTCAGCGTGTCGCGCACGGCCCAGAGCGCCGAGAGCTTTTCCAGGAAGTCCGCGGGAACATGATCTGCCTGAAGACCCAGGAAGTCCTTGAGCTGGCTGGTGCCGATGATGACCGCAATGCCGATGGTAAAGCCGTTGACCACGGCCTCGGGAATATGGGCGATCAGGTTACCGGCCCGGAAATAGCCGCCGATCATCAGGATGATCCCGGCCATGAGCGTTGCCAGCACCAGGCCGTCATAACCATGCTCGGCAATCACCCCATAGACGACGACGATGAACGCACCGGTCGGCCCGCCGATCTGGACCGAGCTGCCGCCAAGGGCAGAGATCAGGAAGCCCGCGACGATGGCTGTGACAAGGCCGGTGGCCGGATCTGCGCCTGAGGCAATGGCGATGGCGAGGCTCAGGGGAATGGCCACCATGGCAACGGTGATGCCTGCGGAAAGATCCGCAAGGAAATCCTGCCGTGAATAGCTCTTGAGCGCGGAAACGAGCATGGGCTGGCGCATGAATCGGGCCTGGATGGTGCCGCAGGGCGGGGGAAGGAGGTCTCATCAAAGCCGATGGCATCCCGGGCCGCAAGCCGTAGTATTCCCCATAGGGCGCATTTCTGGAAAGAAACTTCGCCTCCCGTGCGTCTACCGGAACAGGTCCTGCATTTTGACGCATCATGGGAAAGGTGTGTTGACGGACAGCGGGGAAGGGAGTTCTTTCGCTTCTCCTAATCACGAAAATCTGGAAGCGAGACAGACAATGACCGGCTGGAGCGAAACCTGGACCTGGATTGACGGCACATGGCACGAGGGCAACCCGCCCATGATGGGACCGCGCTCCCATGCTGCCTGGCTCGGCTCCAGCGTGTTCGACGGTGCCCGCGTCTTCAGCGGCGTGATGCCGGATATCGATCTGCATTGCCAGCGGGTCAATGACAGCGCCGTGGCGCTGGGCCTGAAGCCGACCATGAGTGTCGGCCAGATGGTTGAGCTGACCCGGGAAGGGGCGTCGAAGTTCTCTCCGGACAAGCAGCTTTATGTGAAGCCGATGTACTGGGCCGAGAGCGACGGTCCGGGGGTCATCGCCGGTGATCCGGACAGCACCCGCTTCTGCATGTGCCTGTTCGATGCGCCGATGGCTCCGGAAGGGGCTGCGAACTCCTTGACCCTGTCCTCCTTCCGCCGCCCGACGCTGGACTGCATGCCGGTCAATGCGAAGGCCGGCTGTCTTTATCCGAACAACGCCCGGGCCATGCTGGAAGCAAAGGCGAAGGGCTTCGACAATGCCATCGTTCTGGACATGCTCGGCAACGTGGCCGAACTGACCTCTGCCAATGTCTTCATGGTTAAGGAAGGTGTGGTGCACACGCCGGTGCCCAATGGCACGTTCCTGAATGGCATCACCCGGCAGCGCGTGATCAGCCTGTTGCGTGGCGCAGGTGTCACCGTTCACGAGCGTTCGCTGCGCTATGCGGATTTTCAGGACGCGGATGAAATCTTCTCGACCGGCAACTACAACAAGGTGGTCCCGGTCAACCGCATTGACGAGCGTCAGCTAGAGCCGGGTCCGGTCGCAGCCCGCGCACGCCAGCTCTATTTCGAGTTCTCAAAGGCGTAAGCTGCCATCCAGACGGGATGTGATCTGCTTCAGGATCCGGGCGGCCTCTTGTGAGTGGCTTTCCCGGATCAGCTGATCCAGCGCATCGACCAGATCCGCCTTGCCTTCTGCCAGCAGCTCCTGTCTGAGGCTTTCCCAGTCGGTGGCCTTGTGGGCTTCAGGGCCTTTTCCGCTCTGTGACATGGGATCAGTCCCTTTCTCCAAAATCCGGGTCTGGCCGTTTCAATCAGGCTGCCGACGGTTACATGCGGCTGCCGTTACGGCTTCCGCCGGGTGCCGTCAAGGCTGCAGCCACAATCAGGGCTGCGGTGGCCGCAAGCGATGCGCTGGTAAAGTCGCCGGACAGTTCGTGCAAATAGCCTGCGAACCACGGGCCGAGCGACTGGCCAACGCCGAAACTGGCCGTCATTACGGCTAGGATCCGCCTTTGGTCGCCCCGCGTCAAGCGGCGGGCCTCCATCAGACCCATGGCGGTGATGCCCATGAAGGTTGCCCCCAGAAGAGCTGCCGCCAGCAAAATGCCGACAGGGGAGGAGCTGAAGACGCTCAAGGCCACGCCTCCGGCTTCAAGCAGGCAGGCCAGTGCGATGGAGCGTCCGCCGCCGATCCGCTGGACGATCTTGTTCCAGATGTAGATGGACGGAGCGGCTGTCAGCCCCACCACGAGCCAGGAGGCCGCTTCCAGTCCGGCCAGCGCAGGCGCTTCGCGGATAATCACCGCAATGAAGGTGGCGGTGATCACATAGCCGAAGCCAAAGAGCCCATAGGCGAGGATCAGCCGCTTCAAGGCGGGAGGGGTGCCGGGTCTTGCGGCCGGCGTCTCCCTGACGGGGGCAGAAGACGCGCTGCCTGGCGCTGCCCGCTTGTGGTCTTCGCCCGGTATCAGAAGGGCGACGGCACCGGCGGCAATCAGGGTGGCAACGCCCGAGGCATTCCACAACCCGTCCCAGCTGGCACCCGTTCGGTTGAGCACCGCGACCAGAATGGCGGAGAAGGCGATACCTGCTCCCACTCCAGAGAAATAGAGCGCCGACAGGCCGGGGCGTCCCAGAAAGGCCAGCCGGTCAAGCACCAGCGCAGAGGCAAAGACCAGGGCAAAGGCACTGGCAAGTCCGGAGACGAAGCGCAGGAGGCTGAAGAGCCAGACATCCACACCGGTGCCAAAGGAGGAGAAGGCGGGAAAGCTCATCGCCATGGAGGTGAGGCCGCTGACCGCCAGCGCCCCGAGCAGCCAGGCGCGCCGGCTGCCCGGCAGGCTGCCCATGGAGGCGGCGAGGGCGCCCAGCAGATAGCCGATGAAATTGGCGGTGGCGATCTGGCCGGCCTGAGCGGGTGTCAGCCCGGTGCCTTCGACCATGAAGGGCAGGATCGGCGTGAAGACAAACCGTCCGATGCCCATCGCGGAGCCAAGGGCAATCAGGCCGCCTGATGCAAGGCGCAGGGCAAGGAACCGGGAAGCGGGAGAGGACATGGGCGAGATCTGCGCATGCGGAAAGGGATAGGGCTTGAAGTCGTCGCATGGTGGACGGCCCGTGGCAAGCGAAGATGATCGGGCCCCTCGCAGCCAAAGACCCTGCCCGGCCGCAGCCGGACAGGGGAAACGTGTGCTGGCCGTCAGGCGGCAGCGGAATCCTTGTCGGCGCGCAGCGCTTCCAGGATGTTCTGCGGGGAAGACGCGCCATACGGGTCAGTCTCGCAGTTGTCGGAGAAGCCTTCTTCCACGAACATCTTCTCGATGGCACCGTTGTTGATCACGGCTGCATAGCGCCAGGAGCGCAGGCCGAAGCCCAGGTTGTCCTTGCGAACCAGCATGCCCATCTTGCGGGTGAATTCGCCCGATCCGTCCGGAATGAGCTTGATCTTGTCGATGCCCTGGGCCTTGCCCCAGGCGTTCATGACGAAGGCGTCATTGACGGAGATGCAGTAGATCTCGTCGATGCCTTCGGCCTGGAACTCACCATAGAGCTTCTCGAAATCCGGCAGCTGGTAGGTGGAGCAGGTCGGGGTGAAGGCACCCGGCAGGGAGAAGAGGATGACGCGCTTGCCGGAGAAATAGTCGGCAGAGGTCTTGTCTTCCCAGCGGAACGGGTTCGGGCCTTCGATGCTTTCATCGCGGACGCGGGTGCGGAAGGTCACGTCGGGAACGTTTCTTGCGATCATCATGTCACTCCGGGGCTGGGCGCCTGGCACTTCCGGGAGGTGGAAAGGGGCGCCGGTTTGAAATTGCTTGGGCAACTGCAGCACAGAAAAGGCTTGGGGACCGGGAGGGAACCTGAAGGCCTGACGGAACTTGCCGCAGCGCAATTGTGCGCCGCAAAATAGGGAGGCTGCCCGGTGTCTGTCAATTCGGCTCGGGATTTTTAGCAGGAAGCATCCCCAGTCCGTGACGCCTGGCCCTGAAACGCCAAAGGCCCTGCAGCGGTTGTCCGCGGCAGGGCCTTTTGGAACCTGTCAGGCAGCGATCAGCGTGTGGCCGTCCCAGCCGGGGCGATTGCTGCTTCCACCCGTTTCGCCTTGCGAAGGCTTGCGCTCTTCATGGCTTCCAGCTGAGCCGGCGGGATTGTCGAACTGCGGGCCTTGTGGGTCTGGTCGCACTTCTTCAGGCTCTTGGTGTAGCACTCGTTCGGGTATCCCGAGGTCTTGTCGTTACACCAGCCGATCCAGTTGTTGTAGCACTCACCAAGGTTGTTACCCATGCCCGGTCCGGCAGAAGCGGAAAGGGTGGAGGCGCCGAGCAGCATTGCGCTTGCAGTGAAGGCACAGGCTGCGGATCTGGTCAGGCTTTTCAGGGTCTGGGTCATTGTCTTCTCCCAAGTGTTGGTGGGGCGGGGGCCCCGGTGCGCGGGTCCGCCGCGCTGGGAAAAGAAATAGGCGATCGCCGGGGAGGGCGATGTGATGGCGGTCACGGAAAACGCTGTTGCCCGCTTTTGTGTGGCTTCAGCCCGGAGCCCGCCATCCGGCAGCGATCGCCTCGTCTTCCGAGCAGAACCAGCGTTCGCCCCTCGATGGATCGATCCGGGTGCGCTCATAGCTGGGCGACCAGGGCGTATGATAGATCTTGCCGTTGCCGGAGATGTTACCCTTGATCGGGCAGCCTTCGGGAGCGGATGGATCATTCTTCTGGCTGCCGCCTTTGCTGGCCACCTGCCATTTGCGGGCGCGGAACTCCCACGGCGCCTGCGCCTTCCCGGCAAAGAGCCCCGCATGGTCCCTGCGGGCCAGCTCTTCTTCCGCAACATAGGCGAGCGAATATTTGCGGAAGGCAAAAGCATGGCCAAGGCGGACCATCTGGGCGTTGATGTCACGGCCATTTGCGTAGCAGGTGGCAAGCCTGCGGCCATAAGCATCCTGTTCTGTGCCCCGGCACTCGACATGTCCTGCGGCAACAAGTTTCTCCAGCGCGGCCTTGGCGTCCTTTCCGCAGCGCGTCTCCTTGCCTCTGGCCGACCGGCAGGTCTGCGCCATCTCCGGGGCGTCGATGCCATTCAACCGCACATGCTCTCCGTCGAGGACGAGCGTGTCGCCATCGATCACGCGAAGGGATGGGGTGGCTTGGGTGCTGCTCGAAATGAGTATTTCAGCCAGGCCAAGGAACAGGGCCATCCGGAGCGGTTTTGCCCGCAGGAACATGCGTTTCGTCCTAAAATGCGAATCGAGAGGTCTCTTTGATCCGAGCCTGAGGCCTCAGTCCGCATCGGTTCAACACCTGCCCCTCAAATGGCCGCTAACCCGGCAAGTGCGCTGTGGATGGACGTTCCAGGTACAAAGACGTGAAAGGCTGAACCCCCAGCGCATATAAAAAAACAAAAATATTTTTTTATTTCGCCTTAGGGACATTGCCCCGTCACGAAGACAGCCCTAAATTGCCTCTCGACGCGGCGGCTCGGTAGAAACCCGGATGGACGGGGGCGGGCTGGCGCAGGTCCAGAAGACTTTGGAGGCCGGGCCCAGGGGCGCGGTCTCAGAGCCACGGAATCATAAGGAGAGTACAATGTCCTTCGAACTTCCCGCACTGCCATATGCCTATGACGCTCTCGGCCCGTACATGTCGGCTGAGACCCTCGAGTTCCACCACGACAAGCACCATCAGGCTTATGTCACCAACGGCAACAACCTGCTGAAGGACAGCGGTCTGGAAGGCAAGTCGCTGGAAGAGATCGTCAAGGAAAGCTTCGGCAAGAACGCCGGCCTCTTCAACAACGCTGCCCAGCATTACAACCACGTTCACTTCTGGAAGTGGATGAAGAAGGACGGTGGCGGCAAGTCCCTGCCGGGCGTTCTCGCTTCCAAGTTCGACAGCGATCTGGGCGGCTACGACAAGTTCCGCGCCGACTTCCTGGCTGCTGGCGCTGGTCAGTTCGGCTCGGGCTGGGCCTGGGTTGCTGTTAAGAACGGCAAGCTTGAAATCATGAAGACCCCGAACGGCGAAAACCCGCTGGTCCATGGCGCAACCCCGATTCTGGGCTGCGACGTGTGGGAGCACTCCTACTACATCGACTATCGCAACGCCCGTCCGAAGTACCTCGAGGCCTTCGTCGACAACCTGATCAACTGGGACTACGTCCTGGAGCTTTACGAAGCCGCCGTCTGAGACACGCGCTTCTGAGCGATCATGGAAAGGCGGTCCCAGCGGATCGCCTTTTTTGTTTGATGACAAAGCATCCAAGTTTGTTGGTCATCCCGGTTTGGTGCGAGAGCACCAAGACCGGGATCCAGTATCTCGTAGAGTTGGCTCTTGAAAAAGCCATTTACCTCAGGTGGTTACTGGATCCCTGCCTCCGCAGGGATGACATCCAATTTTTCGCGGTCTGACCCCTGCAAGGGCGGGTTGGGACTTTGTCTGCTGTCTGTAAAGGCGGTCCCAACGGGCCGCCTTTTTACTTTCCGGTTTTCCCCTCACCCCGGCCCTCTCCCCAGAGGGGCGAGGGGGGGGAAACGGAAAGGTTTGAAGAAATATGATCCTGATTGGCAGTCCTGAGCTTCTCCTCCCCATCACCTCTCCCAAGCCTGGGAGAGGTCGGCGCGCAGCGCCGGGTGAGGGTTGATTGTTTCCCTTTGGTTGACGATCCGTCAAACGAAGCCTGACCGTTCACGGTTGAAACAACAACACTTCACAGCCCCGTGATTTTTCTTAGTCACTCTAATCATGCTGTATGACAAAAGCCGGAGACGTGATCCGGGCACATGAGGAGAGGACTATGAAGAAATTTGTCGCGGCGGCGCTTTGCGTCTGCCTGACGGCGAGCGCCGCGTTTGCTGCGGGCGATGCCATTACCACGCGCAAGACCATCATGGATTCGGTTGCCGCGGCCGCTGGCCTCGGCGGCGGCATGATGAAGGGCGAAATCGCCTATACGCCGGCAGCCGGCAAGGCCGCCATCATGTCCATGGCCGCTGCGTCCCATTCCTTCGGTGCATTCTTCCCGGAAGGCTCTGAGGCCGGTGACACCACCGCAGCCCCGGCCATCTGGTCCGACGCTGCAGGTTTTGAAGCTGCTCTCGCCAAGTTTGCTGCAGCCAGCGATGCAGCTGTTCAGGCCTCCGGCAAGGATGGCCCGGCGGATGTGGATGCCTTCAAGGCAGCATTTGGCCCGATCATGGCAAACTGCAAGTCCTGCCACGAGACGTTCCGCGTCAAGAAGTAAGGTGGTCCGGCCC
Source organism: Roseibium suaedae (assembly GCF_900142725.1). Lineage (GTDB taxonomy): Bacteria > Pseudomonadota > Alphaproteobacteria > Rhizobiales > Stappiaceae > Roseibium > Roseibium suaedae. Next base: position 1,172,239 of record NZ_FRBW01000001.1, read on the forward strand.
TGCCGGATCCTGTTTCTCCGGACCGGTGGATCATCGCTCGTCAGGCGGTGGTCCCGGTCCGGTTTGCTGCCGTTGCGCTGATCCTTCCACGCGCTGACATGCGCCGCGCTCTGGCCGTTTCCTGTTTCCCGATTGTGTTGAGGGCAAAATGCTGAAGAAGATCCTGGGCCTTGGTGTTGTTCTGGCGATCGCCGGTGCAGGGACGGGCTGGGTTCTCAGTGCCTCGACACCCTTGCCCGCCGAGGTTCTGAGCAGCCTGCCGGAAGGCGATGCGGCGCGCGGTGAAGCCATGTTCTGGGCAGGCGGCTGCACCTCCTGCCACTCGGCGCCGGGAGCCGAAGGCGAGGACAAGCTGAAGCTTGGCGGTGGCCTGAAGCTGGTCTCCCCCTTCGGGACTTTCGTCGCCCCCAACATTTCCAGCGATGCACAGGATGGAATTGGCGGCTGGAGCGCGGCATCCTTTGCCAATGCGATGATGACCGGCACCGGTCCGCATGGCGAGAACCTCTATCCGGCCTTTCCCTTCACATCCTATTCCCGCATGGACATTCAGGATGTCACCGATCTCTTTGCCTTCATGAAGACCCTGCCGGCCGTTGCCGGCAAGGCACCGGATCATGAACTGGGCTTTCCCTTCAACATCCGCCGTGGCCTCGGGCTCTGGAAGCTGGTGAACATGTCCTCCGGTCCCGTGGTCAAGGAACCGGCCGCAGGGGCCGATGTGGACATGGATGTGTGGAACCGTGGGCGATATCTGGTCGAAGGGCCGGGCCATTGCGGCGAATGTCATACGCCGCGCAATCCGATTGGCGGGCTGGACTATTCTGCCTGGCTGAGCGGAGCCGATGCGCCGACCGGCGAGGGCAAGATCCCCGGCCTTGATCCGGCGTCCGAACTGGGCAGCTGGAGCGTTCCCGATATCGCCTATTATCTGGAAAGTGGGTTCACGCCCGAATACGACAGCGTTGGCGGAGAAATGGTGGAAGTGCAGGCCAATATGGCCAAGCTTCCCGCCAGCGACCGCGAAGCGATCGCGGTCTATCTGAAGGCTTTGCCCGCAGCGGCCAAGTGAGACCCGGGCAGTCTGTTCCGCCCTTCAGGCAGCGGCTCCGGCTTTTTAAAGAGAGCCGCTGTCCGTCCTGTCGATTAGAGAGGCTGGCAGCGGTTGTAGATTGCCAGGTCGATATAGCCGGACATGTAGTTCAGGAAAGTCTGGCATTCCGCCTTGGTCTGAAAGCAGCCTTCGCGTGAGACGTTGAAGGTGCGGCTGAAGTCATAGGTCTTGCCGCCGATGATGCCCTTCCAGCCCGGCTGACCGGCCGGATAGGCCTTGCAGTCGTAGCGGGTGCCGGTGGTCTGGGGGATGTTGGTTTTGCTGTAGGTCGGTGCGAAGAACAGGTCTTCCAGCAGCCCGGCCTGAGCCGCAGGGGCGGAAACGGCAAATGTCAGGAAAGCGCCTGCCAGAACTGCGGTTGCGGATTTCATCATCAGGTCTTTCTCCGTTCGGCCTCACCCGGCCACGATTTCAGCGGCGTGCCCATAAAGGCTGCCTTCAGCGCAGGAACCATACAACCCTGCATCCGCATTTGATATATGCCTTCCCGCCGCCGTTTCCACGGTGAGGATTGAGGAATTCCCAGCTTTTGGCGGAAAGCATGGGTGAAAGCCTGCGGGAATGGCGAGCGTGGAAAGAGACCGGCATGGCTCCCATGGTCGAGCCATGCAGAATGAAAACGACTGAAGTTTGTTCCGTTTGTCAGACGGATAAGAGGGGGCAGGCCCCCTCCGCAGTCGTTCTTACGCCTTGCCGGTGACCATGAGGGCGAAGGCCTGGACCAGGGCGACTTCCTTCAGGCGGTCGAACCGGCCCGAGGCGCCGCCGTGGCCGGCTTCCATGTTGGTCTTCAGCATCAGCAGGCTGTCGCCGGTCTTGGTGGCGCGCAGCTTGGCAACCCACTTGGCGGGCTCCCAATAGGTCACGCGTGGATCGGTCAGGCCGCCCACGGCCATGATCGCCGGATAGGCCTTCGCCTCGACATTGTCGTATGGCGAATAGGAGGCGATGTAGTCATAGGCTTCCGGATCGGTGACCGGATTACCCCATTCCGGCCATTCCGGCGGGGTCAGCGGCAGGGTGTCGTCCAGCATGGTGGCCAGAACATCGACGAAAGGCACCTCGGCGATGATCCCGGCAAAGGCGTCCGGCGCCATGTTGGAAACCGCGCCCATCAGCATGCCGCCCGCAGAGCCGCCCTGGGCGACTATGCGGTCGTGAGCGGTGAATTTCTCCGCCACCAGATGGCGGGCTGCCGCGATGAAATCGGTGAAGGTGTTCTTCTTGTCCTTGCGGCGGCCGTTCTTGTACCAGCGGAAGCCCTTGTCCTTGCCGCCGCGGATATGGGCAATGGCATAGACGAAGCCCCGGTCCACCAGCGACAGGGCATTGGTGTTGAAGCTGGCGGGAATGGAAATGCCGTAGGAGCCATAGCCATAGAGCAGGCAGGGGGCGGAGCCGTCCAGCGGTGTGTCCTTGCGGTAGATCAGCGACACAGGCACGGTCTCGCCGTCGCCGGCAGGGGCCTGAAGGCGGCGGGTGACATAGAGCCCTGCATCATGTCCGGACGGGACTTCCTGCTCCTTGCGCAGGGTCCGCTCCCGAGTCTCCACGTCATAGTCATAGACCTGGGCAGGGGTGGTCATGGACGAATAGGTGAAGCGGATGGTTCGGGTGTCGAACTCGTAGCCATCGGACAGGCCCAGCGAATAGGCTTCCTCATCAAAGGCGATGGCGTGTTCGATGTTGTCTGCCAGGCGCCGGATGACAATGCGCGGCAGGCCGTTGTCCCGTTCCAGACGAGCCATGAAGCTCTTGTAGACCACATGAGACAGGATCAGGCGGCCCGGCGTGTGCGGCACCAGATCCGTCCAGTTGTCCCTGGACGGCGCAGATTTTGGCGCGGTGACGATCTTGAAGTCTTCCGCATCCCCGGCATTGGTGAGGATGTAATAGAGGCCGCCATTGTCCTCGATCGAATATTCGATGCCGGTCTCGCGCGGGGCGACCAGCTTCGGGGCGGCCAAGGGCTGATCGGCGGGAATGGTCCAGACTTCCGAGGTCTCGTGGTCATGGATATCGATCAGCAGCGTGTTGCCCGACTGGGTCCGGCCGATGCCCATGAAGAAGCCCGGATCCTTCTCCTCATAGACGAGGACGTCCGCTGCCGGATCGGTGCCGATCTCGTGGCGGAACAGTTTGGACGGGCGGTGGTTGGCGTCCAGACGCACATAGAAGAGATACTTGCCACAGGCGGAAAACACCCCGCCGCCGCCGGTGTCCTCGATGCGCGTGGCGCTGTCTTCTCCGGTCGCCAGATCGCGGATGCGGACGGTGTAATATTCCGAGCCCTTGTCGTCATAGCCCCAGGCCAGCAGCCTGTGGTCGTCCGAATGGCCCGCGCCGCCGAACTTGAAATAGGCCTTGCCGGCAGCTTCCTTGTCGCCGTCCAGCAGCACTTCCTCGCCCGAGCCGTCCCGTCTGGAGCGGGTGAATTTCGGATGCTGGCCGCCGGTGACATATTTCAGGCCGTAGAGATAGTCGCCGTCCGGTGACGGCACGGAGCTGTCGTCTTCCTTGATACGGCCGCGCATCTCGGCAAAGAGCGTCTCCTGCAGCGCGCCGGTCGGGGCCATAATGGCTTCCTGATAGGCGTTTTCCGCATCCAGATAGGCTGCGATGTCCGGGCTGAGGGCCTCGCGCCCGTCGCGCATGACCTCCTGCCAGTTCTCGGCCCTCAGCCAGGCGTAATCGTCCTGACGGGTCTTGCCATGGGTTTCAAGGAGGAGTGGACGCGCCTCGGCGCTGGGGGGAGTGAGCTTTGTCATCATACACCCCGAGTTAGGGTTTTTTCGACGGTGCGGCAAGGGGCAAGCAGGCGGCTTTCGCCGCCTGCCTGTATTCCGCAAATCAGTAATCGGAATCGATGATCACTTCTTCACCGAAAGAGCCGTTCTTCGGCATCGGCTTGTAGGTGGAGTTGGAGGCGCGCATGACGCGGATCGGGCGGGCGCCGATCTCCAGGGCCTGCCGCATGTCGCCGTCTGCATCACCGTAATAGACCTTGATTGCGTGTTCCTTCATGAAGGCGGTCTTGCTTTCGCTGCCTGCGGTGAACACAACCGGATTGATCTTCTCCAGACCAAAGGCCGTCTGGATGGTCTCGGTCAGCTTTTCACCTTCGCTGGCGGTGCGCCCGGTGATGAAGAAGATGGTGTCGCCCCGGTCCGTGTGCATCTTGATCAGCTTGGCTGCGACTTCCTTCGGAATGGAGTAGGGGCCGCAATTGGCGTTGATGTCGGTCCAGAAATCGATGTTCTTCAGATAGTCGAACTTGCCCGGGGAGTACTTGTTCTGGCCGTAGTAGAAGCAGGGGCTGGAGAAGAGAACCGTGTCGTCCACGTCAAAGCCGATGGTCATCGGCGGCTGACCTTCAAAGCTCTTGGCGACCTGCTCCACACTGACCCAGTGAATGGGCGCCTGATGAGACAGTTCGCTGGTGGTCGCACCCGGATTGAGCGGATCCACATCGGCCGCGAATGCCATATGGGCAGGAGCCAGAAGCAGGCTGATCGCGAGAGATGTGTTGCGGAGCATTTTGCAGGTCATCTTCATCGGAATGTCTCGATTTTTTCGAACCAGCCACCTTCGGTATTCGTTCTGAAAGGGAGAAATCAGGGGCAGGTCCTGAGTGGGAGGAAGCGTCAATAAGATTTGACGGCTAATTATTTGCAGAATTTTTCAAGAGGTGAAAGGATTTTTGTCCCGTCCTGCGCGCAGAGGTTCCGCATACTCCCGGATGGGCTCGACCCCTAAGCAAACACCTCTTTGCGCTGCTTCCCCCGCAGCAGCACAAACACGATGATGGCGATGTTCATCAGGTTCCAGGCAATCCCATTGAGGAATGCGGCCTGATAGGAACCGGTGAGGTCGTAGATCCATCCGGACAGCCAGCCGCCGAGCGCCATGCCCAGGATGGTTGCGGCAATGACGAGGCCGATGCGCTGGCCTGCCTCATGGGCGGGCAGATATTCGCGCACCACGATGGCATAGCTCGGCACAATGCCGCCCTGTGACAGGCCGAAGACCAGCGAGACGAGATAGAGCGAAGCCAGCCCATCGAAGGGCAGGTAAAGGAACAGGGCAGCGCATTGGGCAAGTGAGCCCAGAAGCAGGGTGCGCACGCCGCCGATGGCATCTGCCAGCACTCCGGAGAGAAGGCGGCTGACGACGCCGCCCGCCACCATTAGCGCCAGCATGTCCGCACCGCGGGCGACACCATATCCAAGGTCGACGCAATAGGCGACGATGTGAACCTGCGGCATGGACATGGCCACGCAGCAGCCAAGCCCCGCGAGAAACAGCAGCCACTGAAGCACGGTCGGCGACAGGACAGGCTTGCCGGGACCATTGCCTGAGCCATTCAGGGAGGCGGGGGCGTGAACAGCCCGTTCCGGCGGCGATTGGCGCAGCAGCAATGCCAGCGGCACCATGGCAACAAGAATGATCGCGGCAATCAGAAAATAGGTGGCCCGCCAATCGGTGCTGGCCAGCGACCATTTGATCAGGGTCGGCCACAGGATGCCTGCCAGATAATTGCCGCTGGCAGCAGCTGCGACGGCAATTCCGCGGCGTTTCTCGAACCAGTGGGAGAGGTCCGCCAGAAGCGGACCGAAGGTCGCGGCTGTTCCTGTGCCGATGAAGAGACCCTGCGCCAGCGAGAAGAGCAGGATATTGCTGGACAGCGCTGCCAGGGAGAAGCCGGCCGCCAACGCCAGCGCTGATCCGATAACCGGCAGCAGCACCCCGGCCCGGTCCACCAGCCGGCCGATCAGATAGTTTCCGAGGCCGAAGCCGATCATGGTCAGCGTATAGGGCAGGGAGGCGTCGCCCCGGTCGATGCCGAATTCGCTCTGCACCGCAGGCAGCACCACCACCACCGCCCACATGCCCGCGCCACCCAGCGTGCTGAGCAGAATGCAGACAGCAAGACGGAACCAGGCCCGAGGCCCGTCAACCTGGTTGGGGGCAGTGGGGTGAGCGGCAGAGGACAAGGAAGGGACTCCCGAAATGGACCGGGACACTAGGCAGCATTCCTGTGTCCAAGTCTACCAAGAAGACGTGTCTTGCTTGTGCGCACGGCTGGGCTGCGGGCGAGGCTGTGCATCCCGGTAGGTATCCCTTTGGTGGAGTTTCCGACGAGCCGGAACAACCATCCCTTTTTCCGGGTAGGTTTGCATTTTCTTCAGGTGATCAAGCAACTTGATATTGCGCGATTGGGGAGATGGTTCCGTGTGGTTTTATTTAAATAACTTCAGGTGGTCTTTGGTGGGGTAGTGTGTCTCTTGCGTTGAAACGAGGAGTGCGCGGCGGGTTTTTAGAAAAAGAAAATTCAAAAAATGCCAAAGGCGTTCTTTGGTAAATGATTAGAATAAATTCAATTATTGCGCGAATCTTCAATCGAAAACAACACGTAATAAGGGTAAAATTCGGGCAAATTACCTATGAAAGATGGCCTGTAGGGAAATGGTGGAGATTTGAAAACTCAAGCGTTTACATTTTTCATTTAGGGAGGCTGCCTTTGAGTAAATGGTGAAGTTAAGGCATTTTTAAATCCAGGAGCGCGATTACATCCTCAAATTGAGGAAGGGTTGAGAGAATGAAGTTCTCCGATATCAAGATCGCAGCGAAGATCCCCCTGTTGGTCTGTTCCGCAGCTCTGCTATCCATTATTTCTGTCACCACTCTTAGTATATATCAGTCCAGCGCTGACATGCGCGAGCTGAGCGGAGACCAGCTGACTTCTCTCACCGATAGCCGTGCCGTGGCCCTGAAGAGCTATCTCAGCGGCATTGTGGAAGATCTCAGAGTTACATCTGCGTCTTTGGATGTGAAGGACGCCGTGAAGGCGTTTTCCTCTGCCTATGCGGAACTTGGTCCGGATGCCGGCCGTGACCTGAAGCAGCAGTATATCTACGAGAGCCCCTTTCCCGAGGGCGAGAAGCTGAAGCTTGAACGTGCAAAGGCGGAAAGCGCCTATAACGATGTTCACGCCAAGTTTCATCCCTGGTTCCGGTCTCTGCTTGAGACCAAGGGCTACTATGATGTTTTCCTGCTCTCTGCCTCGGGAGACGTGGTCTACACTGTCTACAAGGAAGAGGACTTTGCGACCAATCTGAAGGATGGTCCCTGGAAGGCGACAGACCTTGGCCGTGTCTTCAGCGACGCTCAGACGGAGACCGAGGGACAGGTCGCCTTCTACGATTTCAAGGCCTATGCGCCGAGCAAGGGTGTGCCCGCGAGTTTCATTGCGACACCGGTCTTTGATGGTGGCAAGCTCATTGGTGTTCTTGCCTTCCAGATGCCTGTCGGCCGTATCAATGAGATCATGCAGTCCAACGTCGGCATGGGAGAAACTGGGGAAACCTATCTTGTCGGTGAAGACCGCTTGATGCGCAGCGATTCCCGTTTCTCCACCGAGAGCACCATCTTGTCTCGCAAAGTGGATACGGACGCCGTGAATGTGGCGTTCTCGGGTGGCAACACGCTTGTCGAGGGGCAGGATTACCGTGGGGTTGAGGTTCTCTCTGCTGTAAGCCTGCTTGAGTTCGAGGGCGTCAAATGGGCTGTCCTCGGCGAAAAGGACATGGCTGAAATCCTGGGGCCGGTCCACGCCTTGCGCAATACGATGATCCTGACCGGTGCTCTGATCCTCGCAATCGCGACCGCCCTTGGCTGGTTGGCGGCCCGTGGCATCTCGACGCCGCTGACGGCCATGTGCGGGGTCATGTCCCGTCTTGCCAATCAGGATCTGACCGTTCAGGTACAGGGAGGCGAGCGCAAGGACGAACTGGGTGACATGGCGCGTGCGCTTGGTGTCTTCAAAGAGAACATGAGTGAAGCCAATCGTTTGCGTCAGGAGCAGGAACAGGCAAAGGCTCGGGCTGAGATCGAGAAGCGGGCGATGATGAACAGCCTCGCGGACGACTTCAAGCAGGCGGTCGGCAGCATCATCGAAAGCGTCTCCTATTCGGCACGGGAGCTGAACCAGACCTCTACGACAATGGCGGGGGCTGCGGAAGAGACGACCCATCAAGCCTCGGCAGTGGCTGCCGCGGCTGAGCAGGCATCCGCCAATGTGCAGGCCGTTGCCTCTGCCACCGAAGAAATGTCCGCCTCCGTCGAGGAGATCAACCGGCAGGTCTCTGAATCTTCCGTCATCAGCCGCCAGGCAGTCGAGGAAGCCGATCAGGCCAATGTTGCGGTCAACAGTCTGTCCGAAGGCGCAGAAAGGATCGGCAACGTGGTTCAGATGATCCAGGAGATTGCGAACCAGACCAATCTGCTGGCTCTCAATGCGACCATTGAAGCGGCCCGTGCGGGAGAGGCAGGCAAAGGCTTTGCCGTCGTGGCCTCGGAAGTGAAGGCGCTGGCCAGCCAGACCGCCAAGGCAACCGATGAGATTGCGGCGCAGATTTCCGCCATGCAGTCATCTACCCAGGCGTCGGTTGGACGGATTGAAAACATCACCCAGACCATCATGCGGATGAACGAGATCTCGGGAATGGTTGCTGCTGCCATTGAGGAACAGGCATCCGCCAACAATGAGATCGCAAGAAATGTGCAGGAAGCAGCGCAAGGGACGACCGAAGTCTCTTCCAACATCACCGGCGTGAGTCAGGCAGCCGGTGAAACGGGCGCTGCCGCGTCTCAGGTTCAGTCCGCATCCGCAGAACTTGCCAGACAGGCCACCGAACTTGAAGTGAAGCTGAGCGAGTTTCTCGAAACGGTGCGCGCTGCCTGATCATCAACTCTTTCAATCTCGCTGGAGGCCGTCCCTCTTGGGGCGGCCTTTTGCATTTGGGAGGTCTTTACCGGCTGCGGTTGACACTCCTTCCTTTCAGCTTTAGCAACTGTGATTGATGGTTCCCGGGGCCAAGGCTTGGACCGGGATGAAAAGGGAACACGGTAAGGTGTAGCCAACAGGCGCCGAGTCCGTGACTGCCCCCGCAACTGTAGGCGGCGAGCAAACCTGAAGACGGCCACTGGAGCGATCCGGGAAGGCTCAGGGATGCAGCGACCCGCAAGTCAGGAGACCTGCCATCTGACTTTCACCCTCAACCCGGGCGGGGTGTCCCGGAGGAGCTGACAGAGATGGCATTTGATTTCCCCCACTTGAAGTCCGGTTTCCGGACGGTTTCCGCAGCTGGCCCGTCAGGCCCGTTTGCGGCTTCCTGTGCGCTTCTGCTCGCAGCCTAGTCTGTGCGCGCAAGTGTCCGGCTGGAGGCCTGGCCGGTCCTGAAACGGACTACGGCAGCTCTTCGTCAGTCTGGGCTCGTGCTCGCAGCCTGCAGCCGGTCTTCCGCCTTTTGATCTGAAGGCGGACAATACGGCTTGAGTTTTGTAACGTAATAACATAACAAATTTCTCACGGTCGACGGCCGTCAGAGACATCGGGGCAAGTGCCCCGGCCACAGGCCAATGGCTACAAACTGCAAGCCATTGGCGCTGGGAAGAAGAAAACAGGCAGGAGAGGGCGGCAAATGAGTGCTGCGAGGCTGAACATCGAAGAGGTAAGCTGGGGTCCCAGCCGGTCCTTGACCTTGCTGCATCCGGTCAGTCTTGCGCTGGAGCCGGGCGCCTGTCTCGGGGTTGTCGGGGCCAACGGCGCGGGCAAGTCCACCCTTTTGCGTCTGATCTACCGTTACTTGAAGCCGCGCACCGGCCGCATTCTTCTGGATGGGGACGATCTCTGGAAGATGAGCGCCCGTCAGACCGCCCGCAAGGTGGCGGCCGTGCTTCAGGAACAGCCGACGGATTTCGCCTTGAGCGTGCGCGAGATTGTTGCCCTTGGCCGCCGTCCGCATCTCTCCGGCCTTGCCTCGCCCTCGGGCCGGGATCAGGAGATTGTCGCCAAGGCCCTGTCCGACATGCAACTTCAGGGCATGTCCAGCCGCCGGTTCGGTACGCTTTCGGGCGGCGAGCGCCAGCGGGTCATGGTGGCCCGGGCTCTTGCCCAGGAGCCGACGCTGCTGGTTCTGGACGAGCCGACCAACCACCTCGACATCCGCCATCAGCTCGAAATCCTGGAGCTGGTGCGCACGCTGCCAGTGACCATCGTCACCAGCCTGCATGACCTCAACATGGCGGCGAGCCTGTGCGATCAGGTGCTGATCCTGTCTTCGGGCCGGGCGCTGGCCTATGGGCCGCCTGCGGAGGTTATCACGCCACATCACGTGGACGCCGCCTTCGGCGTTGTCTGCCACCGGGAAGAGCTGCAGCCCAGCGGCCGTCCGCATCTCACCTTTTCACTTCCTCTTTGAACCGGATCCGATCCCATGAAACGCCTTTTGACTGCCCTTGCCCTGCTGCTTTCCGTTTCGCCTGCTCTGGCTGAAACCACGGTGAAAAGCTGCAACCGGGATGTCACCTTCGATCATCCGCCCAAGGCTGCCGTCTCCAACGACGTGAACCTGACCGAGATGATGCTGGTGCTTGGGCTGCGCGACCGGATGGTTGGCTATACCGGCATTTCCGGCTGGAAGACCCTGGACGAGAAAATGCGCGAGGGCATCGCCGAGCTGCCGGAACTCTCGGAGAAATACCCGAGCAAGGAAGTGCTGATCGGCGCGGATGCGGACTTCTATTTCGCCGGCTGGAACTACGGCATGAAGGTGGGCGGGGAAGTGACGCCGGAGACCCTCGAGCCTTTCGGCATCAAGGTCTATGAGCTGACGGAATCTTGCATCCACATCGGTGGCAAGCCCAAGGTCACCATGGAGGACATGTATAATGACCTCCTGAACCTCGGCCGTATCTTTGATGTGGAGGACAAGGCAGAAGCGCTGGTGGCCGGATACCGCCAGGAACTGGAAGAGTTCCGAGCCACGCTGAAAACTACAAGCGAGCCGCTGAAGGTCTTTGTCTATGACAGCGGCGAGGAAAAACCTTTCACGGCTGGCCGCTATGCCATGCCGACCGCGCTCATCGAAGCGGCTGGCGGCGTGAATGTACTGGATGATTTTGAAAAGAGCTGGGCCACCATCGATTGGGAAACCGTCGTCGAAAAGAACCCGGACGTGGTCGTCATCGTCAACTACGGCAATGTCACCGCCGAACAGAAGCGTAACTTCATGCGCAGCAACCCGGCTCTGGCGAAGATCAACGCGGTGAAGAACAACCGTTTCGTCACGCTGGACTATGTCCAGGCGACGCCCGGCCCGCGCAACATCGAAGCGGTCAAGACCCTCGCTTCCGCCTTCTGGGGGCAGTGACCCATGCTGGACCGGACGGCAGGACAGGCACTTGAGCGCGAAGAGCGGGACGCACCTGACGGGATGAAAGCCCCGTTTGGCCTGCCGGTTGCGCAGCCGAAGGACACTCCGGCGCAAACGGTACGCGCCTCTGCCGGGCAGGGGCGCTTCCGGCTTGTCGTGCTTGGGGGGCTCCTTCTTCTGGTCCTGTCTTTCCTGGTTGCTGTCGGCACCGGCTCAGTTCCGGTGCCGGTCGGTCATGTGGCCAGCATTCTGGCCAACAAGCTTTTGCCGGGAACGGTGGAGCCGGTCTGGTCTGCCGGGCGGGAGGCCATCGTCTGGGATATCCGCATTCCAAGAGCGATCCTGGCCGCCTGTGTCGGTGCCGGTCTTGCGGCCGTCGGTGCGGCACTTCAGGCGGTGACCCGCAATCCTCTGGCTGATCCGCATCTTCTGGGCATTTCCGCAGGCGGGGCTTGCGGGGCGATCACGGCGCTGTTGCACACCGGTCTTTTCCTGGGGCTGCTGACAGTGCCGGTCATGGCCTTTGCCGGAGCGCTGGTTGCAACCGTCATGGTGCTGGCGGTGACGCGGCTGACCGGGGCCACCAGCGCGGACAAGCTGGTTCTGGCCGGGGTGGCCGTCTCCTTCATTCTCATGTCCTTTGGCAACATGCTGATCTTCATGGGCGATCCGCGGGCGACCCATACGGTGATCTTCTGGATGCTGGGCGGTCTGGGGCTGGCCCAATGGAGCCACCTGATCTTCCCGGCGGGCGTGCTGGCACTGACGATCCCCTATCTCATCGCGAGGGCGGAAGACCTCAACGCCATGACTATCGGCGACGAAACAGCCGCGACCCTTGGAATTGCCGTGACGCGGTTCCGGCTGACGATCTTTGTCGTCTGCTCGCTGATCACCGGGGTCATGGTTTCCTTTTCGGGCATCATCGGCTTTGTCGGCCTGATGGTGCCGCATATCGTCCGGCGGATTGTGGGAGGGAGCTACCGCCGTGTGCTTCCCGCCTCGCTGTTGGCCGGTGCCCTGATCATGATCTGGGCCGATCTGGCCGCCCGGTCGCTGCTGGCACCGGAAGACATTCCGGTCGGCATCGTCACCGGTTTTCTGGGCGGCGTTTTCTTCCTCGGCATCCTGCGGCGCAAGAGCGGCTGAGGCAAAAACACATGCAGGCCCCGGGGGCGGGGCCTGCACGCTCGCTTCACCGGCTTGTCGCGTGACTTGCCGGGAAAGACAGGATCAACGGGCCAGGAAGCTCCGGACGTATTCCTTGTAGGACAGGCTCTTGCGGCCGGTCAGCTGTTCCAGATCGTCAGACGTCTCGTAGAGCGATCCCTTGGCAGCATTGGCGTCGCTGTCGGCCAGAACGCCGGCAAAGGCTTCCGGCAGGCCGACCTGGGTCAGAAGCTTGGCGTAATCGGCTTCCGGCATGTCGTGATAGGGGATCTCCTTGCCGGAGGCTTCAGACAGGCTTGCCGCCAGTTCGCTCAAGGTGAAGGCCGGGCTGCCCGCCAGTTCATAGGTCCGGCTGGAAGTGTCCGCGCCAAGAAGAACCGCAGCGGCGGCTTCCGCGTAGTCCTTGCGGGAGGCGGCTGCGATCTTGCCTTCTCCAGCGGCACCGGCAATGGCGCCATGCTCCAGGCCGGAGGCCAGGGCAGCATCGAAATTCTCCAGATACCAGCCGTTGCGCAGCAGCACATAGGAAATGCCCGAGGCCGCAAGCGCTTCTTCAGTTGCCTTGTGCTCCGGTGCCAGCGCCATCTTGGACGTGTCCGCATGCAGCAGGCTGGTGTAGGCGATCAGCTTCACACCGGCGGCCTTGGCAGCGTCTATGACGGCCAGATGCTGGGTGGTGCGCTGGCCGATTTCATTGCTGGAAATCAGCAGCAGACGCTCGACGCCTGCAAGGGCTTTGGCGAGCGTGTCCGGCTTGGTGTAGTCGGCTTCGGCCAGCGAAACCGTGCTGCTGGCAAGGTCCTGCGCCTTTTCCGGGCTGCGCACGAGGGCGCGGACAGAGGTTGCGCCCTTGGCGGTCAGGGCTTCAAGAACAAGGCGGCCCAGTTGGCCATTCGCACCGGTCACTGCAATCATTGTCGATCTCCTAATGTGGGGTCCGTCGATGCAGTGAGATATGTCTTGCAAACTTTCTTTTGGTAAGTACATACAAAAAGGTAAGTTTGAAAAAAGTTGGAGAGCGTCATGAGTGCACAGTCGCAAAGCCGCGCAAATACTGAGGTTTCTGCCGTTCCGGAACGAGATCTCACGCTCGAAGGAATTTTGAAGCGTGGCGAAGTGCTGAACGAGCGCTGCCCCTCCCGGGAAATTCTCAGCCATCTGATGAGCCGCTGGGGCGTGCTGGTGCTGATCGCGCTGCTGGAGCACACGCACCGGTTTTCCGAGCTTCGGCGCAAGGTCGGCGGTGTCAGCGAGAAGATGCTGGCTCAGACCCTGCAGACGCTGGAGGCGGACGGGTTCGTCCTGCGCCAGTCCTTCCCGGTCGTTCCGCCCCACGTGGAATATTCCCTGACCCCACTTGGAGAAGAAGCCGCCCTGAAGGTTCGCGACCTCGTCATCTGGATCGAGGACAACATCGGGCGCATCCTGGAGACCCGCGAGAGCATCGCTGCAGCCGGAATGACGGCTGAACGGGGCTGATTTGCCCTCACCCTAACCCTCTCCCTGAACGGAGAGGGAACCTGCTGCGGCAAGGTGTGATCTCTTGTTTTGCCATTTGAATTGCTTTGGGGGATGGCCAAACGCTCGGCAGATATCATTCTCCCCCTTGCGGGCAACGGAACGCTGGAAGCCGGTCTCCGTTGATAAATGAAGTTTCTGCAAGTGGCCCATCCTTCGAGACGCCTGGCGGTTGCCAGGCTCCTCAGGATGAGGGGAATATTCGCGACAGATCATTTTCCTACGCGTTTTCAGTACGATAACCTCATCCTGAGGAGCAGCAAGGCTGCGTCTCGAAGGATGGGCTGCACGCTCGAAAAGCGTCATGGCTATCCCGCATAGGGGACCTTGGTGTCATATGCGATAGCCTTCCCGCAAGGGGCGAGAATGCCAGCCTTGCGGATGAGGGCAGGGCGTTGCCTCTCCATCGGTCACCCCCGCAGCAAGGTCACCTTCACACAAGTTCCGCCTGCGCTGGAGGTGATCTCCAGCGATCCAGCCCAGGCGTTCAGAATGTCCTGAACGATGGCAAGGCCGAGGCCGGTGCCGCCGGGGGTCTCATCCAGACGGGTGCCGCGTTTCAGGATCTGGCCGAGTTTTTCCGCCTCGATGCCCGGACCGTCATCCCGGATCATTAGGCTGATGGTGTCACCGGAGCCCTCTGCCGACACCGTGATCCGGCTGCAGGCATGGCGGGAGCCATTTTCGATGAGATTGCCGAGGATCTCGGACAGATCATCCGGGTCGATGGCCGCTTGCAAAGCGTCCGGCAGGCCAATGTTCCAGGTGAGGGCCTGTCCCTGCGGAGTGCGCTGAACCACGCTGGAAACCTGTGCCACGGCTGCAGCCACATTCGCCCGCGCATTGCTGCTTGCCGCGGCCATGCGGGCGCGGGCCAGCTCCCGGTCCACATGACGGCGCATGCCGTCGGCGAGGGACTCAATGTCGCCAGCGATGGCATCCTGTCCAAGGCTCCGCAGCCGCGCCACATCGCCAGCCAGCACCTGCAAGGGGGTCTTGAGGCCGTGGGCAAGGTCGGCGGCGCGCGCCCGTGCCTTGCCGATCTGGTCTTCGCGGGCTGCCAGAAGCGCATCGACCTCGCTGGCGATTGGCTGGATTTCGGCCGGAAAATCATCGCCGAGCCGCTCTGACGGGCTGGCGTGAATGGCCTGAAGCCCGGAGCGTATCCGGCGCAGCGGGCTGAGACCGACGGTCACCTGCACATAGGCAGCTCCCGTCAGGAACAGGGTCAGAAGTGTCAGATAGGGCAGAAGGCCGATGGCAAAGTCCCGTGAGGCGGCCTGAACATCGGCAAGGCTGACGGCCGCCGCGATCTCGGCCTTTTCGCTGCCCATGCTGCGGGGCAGGGTGATGCCCCGCTCCAGAATGAGAAGGTCTTCTCCGGAAGGGCCCTTGCCCGAATGCCGGTGGATGGCACCATCCGCCAGACTATCGTCCGGCATCGGCAAGACACCGTCCCAGAGCGAGCGGGAGCGCAGGGTCTTGCCGCCAGCCTCCACCTGCCAGTAGCGGCCCGAAAGCGGCGTGTCGAAACGAGGGTCGCCGGGCGGGCGGGGCAGGGACAGGGTCGCTGTTGCCGGGTTCCATTCCAGGTTGCCCGCGAGCTGGTCCAGAAGAATGGCCAGTTCCGCCTCCTCGCGCTGCTCCACATGGCGGGAGAAGAGCAGGGTCAGGCCCGCTCCCGACAGGGCGAGGGCAAGCACAGTGGAAACAGCGCCCGCCAGAAGCAGGCGCAGGCGGAGCGAGCGGCCCTTCATCCGGCGGCGCCGGACATCTGATAGCCGAAGCCGCGCCGGGTCTCGATCGTGTCCGGACCAAGCTTTTTCCTGAGGCGGGTCAGCACGGCCTCCAGTGCATTTGGGTCGCGGGCATCGTCGTCGCCGTAAAGATGCTCCAGCAGCTCGACCGGCGGCACGGTCCTGTCCTTGTGATGCATCAGATAGGAGGTCAGGCGGTATTCCAGGGGTGTCAGGCTGATCGGCACGCCGTTACGGGTCAGGCGCATCTGGCGCACATCAAGGCTCAGCGGGCCAATCTCGATCATCGGGCTGGCAAGACCGGCCGACCTGCGGATCAGGGCACGGGCGCGGGCCGTCAGCTCCTCCATCCGGAAGGGCTTGGGCAGATAGTCGTCGGCACCTGCATCAATACCCTCGACCCGTTCCGGCCAGGAGCCTCTCGCCGTCAGGATCAGCACGGGCATCAGGCGTCCGGCTGCCCGCCAGCGCTTGAGCACGGACAGGCCATCGAGCTGCGGCAGGCCGAGGTCCAGCACGATCAGGTCATAGTCTTCCGTGTCGCCCAAAAACCAGGTGTCTTCCCCGTCTTCCGAGGTCTCCACCATATAGCCGGCGGCCCGGAGCGTGGTGGCAACGTCTTCGCGGATGCGCGGTTCATCCTCGGCAACAAGCACCCGCATCAGTCATCCTCCTCGGACAGGATTTCGCCGCTGGTGGCATCCACATGCAGTTCGCGCAGGCGGCCGTTGGGCGAAATGACCTTGAACTCGTAGATGTAGCGGCCGTCATCTTCCTCGAATTCCGTGCCGATGATCCGGCCGGGAAGGGAAGGGCGAACCTTGGCCAGAATTTCCGCCAGGGGCCGGACCTGTTCCGTCTCGACTGCCCGGCGGGCGCGCTCGTGGTCGTCATCATCGGCCTTCGCCATCTGCATTCCCTGTCCCAGCATCGCGACGGCGAGCAGAAGACACGCAGAAAGCGTCTTCCGGCGGGGCCGGACTGAAACTGGGGCAAGGAGGGCGGGCGAAAAAATCATGATCCTTCTTACTACCGCGGACAAGCTGACAAAAGCCTGACAAAGGCCACAAGCGGGGTGTCAGGGCCAGTGTGCGAAACAGGTTTCGTCACCAACGAGCCCCGCTGCTGAAGACAAAGAAGCGGCAGGCTAATGATAAGGAAACTGGAACCATGAAGAAGCTGATTGCCGCCACCGCCCTTGCCCTTTCCCTCGCAGCAGCAGGCACCGCTTTTGCCTCCGGCAAGGATTTCAAGATCGACGCTCCGCGCGACCAGTGGATGACCACCGATGCCATCAAGGCCAAGTTCACCGCCGAAGGCTATGATGTGCGCAAAGTGAAGGAAGAAGACGGCGTCTATGAAGTTTATGCCATCGATGCCAAGGGCGCCAAGGTTGAGCAGCTTGTTCATCCGGTGACCGGCGAAATCCTCAGCTCCGACAAGGACGACTGATGACCAGCGCTCCGGAAATGTCTCCGGCGGGCGGCGGGATGCCGCTGGCCGGGGCAGACGGGACCGTCTCCCCGGCACCTGCCGGGGGCATGGTCCGGGTGTGGGATCCGCTGGTGCGGATCTTCCACTGGTCGCTGGTTGCCCTTGTTGCCATCGCCTGGCTGACCGGGGACGAAATCCAGAAAGTGCATGAGCCGGTTGGCTATGTGATTGTCGGTCTCCTTGCCTTCCGCCTGGTCTGGGGTGTGATCGGCAGCCGTTTCGCCCGGTTCACGAGCTTTGTGCGTGGCCCCGGCACCACCCTTGGCTATCTGCGCGATATCGCCAGCCGCCGGGCAAGCCGGCATCTCGGTCACAATCCGGCCGGGGCTGCCATGATCGTCGCGCTGATCCTGGTCCTGTCAGGGACGGCACTTACCGGCTACCTGCAGACGACCGATGCCTTCTGGGGTGTCGACTGGGTCTCAGGACTGCATGAGGTGCTGGCGAACCTGGTTCTCGTTCTTGTCGGGCTACATGTACTGGGCGTCCTCGTCGCCAGCCTGGAGCATGGCGAGGATCTGGTGAAGTCCATGATTACCGGTCTAAAACGCCCCCTTTGACCGGAAGTCTTCACCAGACAAGGGCCGGAGACACACCCTCCGGCCCTTTTGCTGTTCTTGAAACGGGATGTTACCGCTCGTCCAGCGGCACGAAGGCCATGGCGTGGCCGTTCAGGCAGTAGCGCAGGCCCGTGGGCGGCGGGCCGTCCGGGAAGACGTGGCCCAGATGGGCCTCACACTTGGAACAGCGGATTTCCGTGCGCACCATGCCGTGGGAGCGGTCCTCGATCTCGGTGATCGCGTCAGGGGTTACTGCCTTGAAGAAACTCGGCCAGCCGCAACCGGCATCGAATTTGGTGTCGGACAGAAAGAGCGGTTGATCGCAGCACACGCAATCATAGCGGCCCGGCTCGAAGGAATTCCAGTAGGGGCCGGTGAAGGGCCGTTCCGTGCCGTGCTGGCGGGTGATGTAGAACTGCTCCGCCGTCAACTGGTCGCGCCAGTCGTCCAGGCTCTTGATCAGTTTGCCGTCCTTTGCCGCAGCATCAACCATGGCGGGCTCCTCATGTCAGTGAAACTCTGGCACCACAGATAGGCCGGGGCTCCCGCTTGAGCAAGAGAGCACGCGCTCTGCGGGGCATCACGCTTTGGAGCGGAGGACGTGACGAAGACGGGAGGTAGAAACTTAGCAATCTGTCTAAGTTTTTCTTGTTTCTTCCGGCAGCCTCTGAATAGTTTGTCACATGGCTAAGCATGATCCTGACCTTTCGCTGCTCTTTCACGCGCTTTCCGATCCGACCCGGCGGGCGATCCTGACCCGGCTGGCCGGGGGGGCGGCGCCCGTTGGTGAACTTGCAGAGCCGACCGGCCTGCGTCTGCCCACGGTCATGCGCCATCTGGCCGTGCTGGAGGAGGCGGGGCTGATCACGTCGGCCAAGGATGGCCGGATCAGGACCTGCGCGATCGTGCCCGAGGCGATGGCCCCCGTGCGCAACTGGCTGGATGAGCAGCGGCAGATCTGGGAGGCGCGGCTGGACCGGCTGGATGCCTTGGTAATGACCCTGATGGAGGACAAGGAAAAATGACGAAGGACCCGGCAGAAACCCGGTTTGCGACCCTGACATTCGAGCGGAAGATCGCCGCGCCCGTGAGCGTTCTCTGGCAGGCCTGCACGGCCCCCGCAGCCCGGGCCCTTTGGGCCTCTCCAGACCCTTCCGTGACCGTGGAGATCCTTGAGGCAGATACAAGGGTTGGCGGCCGGGAGGTTTCCCTGTGCAAGGTCGAGGGGGAGCCGGACATCCGCTGCGAAAACGGCTGGCTGTTCCTTGCCGAGGGCGAGCGCAGCATCAATTACGAGGTGATCTCCTGCGAAGGGCAGACCTTGTCCGCAGCTCTGGTGACGGCGGCATTTGCGAAAAGCGGATCCGGAAGCCAGCTGACGCTGACCGTTCAGCTCTCGGCGCTGGGCGAGGGAATGGAAGAGGGGTACCGGCAGGGCTTTGGCTCCGGGCTCGACAATCTGTCGGGTGTTGCCACGCGCACCATGGTGCTGCAGCGGGAGATCAAGGCGCCGCGCTCCCTGGTTTGGGCTGCGTGGATGAACCCGGAAACCCTGCCCAAATGGTGGGGACCGGACGGATTTTCCTGCCGCACCTCCCGGATCGATCTGCGCTCCGGCGGCGAATGGGTTTTCGACATGATCGCGCCGGACGGCAGGGTTTTCCCGAACCATCATCTCTACCACGACATCGTGCCGGAAGAACGGTTCGGCTACACGCTGCTTTGGGGCGAGAACGGACCGAAACACGCCGATGCCTGGGCTTCCTTCGAGGACAGGAACGGCGCAACCCGCGTCACGCTCGCCATCGTCTTCACAACGGAAGCCGAGTTCCAGACCGCCAAGGGCTTCGGTGCAGAAGCTCTGGGCCAGCAGACCCTGGGCAAACTGGAGAAAGTGGTTTTGGAGGGCTGACACCCCTCACCCGCCGCTGCGCGCCGACCTCTCCCAGGCTTGGGAGAGGGGGCGGTGAGGGTTTTCGCGGGGAGGGGAAAAGCTGTCCGAAGAGTCGGAAATAGGCACTGTCTCACGCCTTGCCGCAGCCTGCTCCCTCTCCCTTCAGGGAGAGGGTTGGGGTGAGGGCGCGCGCTCAGATCTTCCCCCGGTCATCCCCGGCTCGACCGGGGATCCACTCGCCCTTCCGGCTGCACCTGGGGGCTTTGCTTTGCTCCATCCTGCGATCCGCATCTTCCCTTTGGCCAGTCCCGTGAAGTGGATTGGATCCCGCATCGAGCGCGGGATGACCGCGTTGTGAGCCCGTGCCTCGCTCTCTTCCGCAGGGCAGAGATTTGCCTCATCAGCCTCTCCTCTTTCGTCATTGCAGCACTCGATGCTGCAATCCACTCCGTGACCTCTCCATATAGAAATGCCCCGGTTTGCCGGAAGGTCACGGCATGGGGTCAAGCCATGGCAGGACGGAGGGGAGGGGATTTCCGGCACAACGCGTTGAGAGACAGGCACAGCCTGCCAACCCTCACCCGCCGCTTCGCGTCGACCTCTCCCAGGCTTGGGAGAGGTAGTGGAGAGGTTTTCCGCGGGGAGGGGAAAAGCTGTCCGAAGAGTCGGAAATAGGCACTGCCTTGCTCCTTGCCGCAGCCTGCTCCCTCTCCCTTCAGGGAGAGGGTTGGGGTGAGGGAGTGCGTCCTGGCATTTCGGGTCTTATCCCCCTGCGCCCTTTTGACCCACTCTTGCCGCAGTTCGGCCATCTGACAGTATTTCCCTGTCACTCCCCAAGAAGAAAACGCGCGGAAAGCCGGGATCAAGGAACTCCTTCTGCCTGATTGTGCAGTGCGGGTGCGGGGCTGCGGGTGGGGAAGGGGGAATGACTCACGGACTATTGAAAAGCCGGGCCTCAGCTCCCAAGTGGGGCGGGGAGGGGCGCAATATTGTGCAGTTTTTCCAAGTCTAGTGGCTCATCAATAGTGGCGGGAGGCCTCTTTTCCTTGTTTTTTCTGGCTCCGAAACTGTTTCCTAACGCTTGCGTGCCATCAAGGTGCAAACTATGACAAGTGCCGTTAGCTGGTTGGCGCAGGGGCGCCGATTCCACCCGCCGTCCGTCCAGTCCCTTCCGGAAAAAGTGACAGAGCCCGCATGACGACTGCTGCGATAGACACCACCATCCTGGCCATCCTGGCGCCTTTCGCCGCCGCGGCCGTCGCGCCCATTGCCACCAAGGTGCTCAAGCACAATGCAGCCTGGCTGCTGGCACTGGTGCCTGCCTTCATCTTCTTCCATTTCGCAGGCTTCGTTGCCGCCGTGTCCGAAGGCCAGACCTTCGTGATCTCGCGCGAATGGGCGCCGAGCTACGGCATCAATCTGTCCTTTTTCGTGGACGGCTTGTCGACGCTGTTTGCCTTGCTGATTTCCGGCATCGGCACTTTCATCATTCTTTATGCGGGCGGCTATCTGAAGGGACATCCGCAACAGGGACGCTTCTTCTCGTTCCTGTTCCTGTTCATGGGCGCCATGATGGGCCTCGTGACCGGCAACAACCTGATCACGCTCTTCATTTTCTGGGAACTGACCTCGATCACGTCCTTCCTGCTGATCGGCTTCGATCACCTCAGGGCTGCCTCGCGCCGGGCGGCGCTGCAGGCGCTGGTGGTCACCGGCGGCGGCGGGCTGGCGCTTTTGGCCGGCTTCGTGCTGATCATCGGCGTGACCAAGGAAATCGAGATGTCGGTTCTGCTGCAGAACCCGGACATCATCAAGAACAGCGGCTGGTATCTGCCGATCTTCCTGCTGGTTCTCGGCGGTGCCTTCACCAAGTCGGCCCAGTTCCCGTTCCATTTCTGGCTGCCCAACGCCATGGAAGCGCCGACGCCCGTGTCCGCGTTCCTGCATTCGGCCACCATGGTCAAGGCCGGCGTCTACCTCCTGATGCGCATGCATCCGCTTCTGGGAGATACAGCGCTCTGGACCACCGTCCTGCCGCTCTTCGGCGGCGTGACGCTGCTGGTCGGAACCCTGCTGGCGGTGCGCCAGACCGATCTGAAGCTGATGCTCGCCTACACCACTGTTGCCTCCCTCGGCCTTCTGGTCATGCTGGTGGGCACCAGCGTCGAAAAGGCGCTGGAAGGGGCGGTGCTCTATCTTCTGGCCCACTCCCTGTTCAAGGGCGCGCTGTTCATGGTCGCCGGTACGGTGGACCACGAGGCCGGAACCCGCGACATCACCCGCCTCGGCGGGCTGAAAGGCGCCATGCCGGTCACCTTCACGGCGGCCTGCCTTGCGGCCTTCTCCATGTGCGGCTTCTTCCCCTTCATCGGCTTCATCGCCAAGGAAGTGCTTTATGAAGGCACGCTGGAGGCCGGGTCCGGCGCCCTGCTGATCACCGCCACCGCGGTTCTCGGCAATGCCCTGATGCTGGTGATTGCGGCAGCTGTAGCCATCAAGCCGTTCCTCGGGGCCAAGGTGGAAACACCCAAGCATGCCCATGAAGGACCGGTGATGCTCTTTGCCGGCCCGGTGGTCCTGTCCCTCACCGGTCTGGTGGCGGCGGTTATGACCCATGCGACCGGCACGCTGTTCATCGGTCCGATGCTGTCCTCGATCACGGGCCAGCCGGCCGAGACCGAACTGCATCTGATCCCGGCCCATATTGCCGCGCCGCTGTTTGTGTCCCTTGGCACCTTCGCGCTCGGCATTCTTCTCTATTTCCAGCTGAACCGTCTGCGCGACCTGATCAGCGGCATCCTGACGGCCATCGGCTGGGGCCCGGACAAGGGCTTCGACCAGTTCGTGGCCGGTCTCGTCTCGCTCTCCAACGGGGTGACCCGTTTCGTGCAGGGCGGCAAGATGCAGACCTACATGACGCTGACCTTCGTTGCGACCGCCGTCGCCGTGCTGCTGCCGCGTTATGTGACGGGCGGCTGGCCGGAGGTTCCGGCAATGCCGGACTACACCTTCTATGAGTGGGGCATCCTGTTCATCGCGGCAATCGGTCTGGTTGCCGTGCTGGTCGCCAAGACCCGCCTGACGGCCATTGTGTCGCTCGGCATCCAGGGCTTTGCCGTGGCACTGATCTTCATGCTCTTCGGTGCACCGGACCTGAGCTTCACCCAGTTCATGGTGGAAACCCTGTCTGTGGTGATCCTGGCTCTGGTCATGACCCGCCTGAACCTGAATCCGCGGGATCACCGGCCCTTCGGCGCCTCGGTCATCTCCGCAATCATCGCCGCCGGTGTCGGCATCGGCATGGGTCTGACCCTGATGGCCGTGACCCAGCAGCCTTTCGACAGCCGGTTGTCGGACTTCTTCGCCGAGTTCTCGCGCACGGTGGCCCATGGCCGCAACATCGTGAACGTGATCATCGTCGACTTCCGCGGCTTTGATACGCTGGGTGAAATCTCGGTGGTGGTTCTGACCGGCCTTTGCGTGCTGGCGCTGATCCGCGTCCGCACCAAACCGGAGGACCGCTTGACCCCGAGAGCCGGTACCGAAGCCCGCAACAAGAAGCTGGAGGCACGCCGCTGATGCGCACGATCATCTTCCGCACCGTCGCGCCCTATCTGACCGCCCTGATGGTTCTGTTCTCGATCTTCGTGCTCCTGCGCGGGCACAACGAGCCGGGCGGCGGGTTCATCGGCGGGCTGATCGCGGCTTCCGCGCTGGCCATCTACGGCATCGCCTGCGGCGTTGCCCCGGTGCGCCGCGCCATCGTGTTCCACCCGATGAGCATTTCAGCCTTCGGACTGTTCCTGTCGGCACTGGCGGGCCTGCCGTCCCTGCTGCTGCACCAGTCCTACATGACCAGCCAGTGGATCTCGTTCCCGTTCTTCGACGTAGAGGTGGACCTGTCCACCCCGATGGTCTTTGACATCGGTGTCTATCTCGTCGTGGTGGGCGCGATTGCCTCCATCGCACTGGCTCTGGAAGAAAGGGAGAGCGACTGATGGAAACCGGTCTTTCGGTCCTGATCGGCCTGTTCTTCGCCGTATCCGTCTATCTGATGCTGTCGCGGCAGCTCGTGCGCATCCTGCTGGGCATCGCGATCCTGGGCAATGCGGTCAACCTCCTGATCTTCACGTCGGGCCGGCTGACCCGTGAGGTGCCGCCCCTGATCCCGGAGGATTCCTATCACCTGCTGGTCGAGACCGCGAACCCGCTGCCCCAGGCTCTGGTTCTGACGGCCATCGTGATTTCCTTCTCCTTCTTCGCCTTCCTCCTGGTGCTGGCCTTCCGGGCCTATCAGGAGCTGGGAACGGATGACGCCAATGAAATGCGCGTCGCCGAACCCGTCGACGAACCTGCTCCCCCGCAAGGATACTGACCACCATGGCCGGTGTTTCTCTCAATCCCGAACTTGTGGCCCAGTCCATGAACACCACGCCTGTCACCCTGGGTGACTGGGTGGTGATCGCGCCGTCGATCCTGACGATCCTTGGCGGCACCCTGTGTCTGATGACCCGCAAGAATATGAGCCTGCAGCCGAAGATCGGCATCGGGTTCCTCGCGCTTCTCGTTCTGGCCAATGTGGCTCTGCTTGCCCGGGTGATCGACCGGGGCGTCCTGACCATGGTCATGGGCAACTGGCTGCCGCCCTTCGGCATTGCCTTCACGGTGGATGCGCTGGGGGCAGGGCTGTCTCTGGTGGCCTCCATCGTTGCCTTCTGCACGGGTCTTTATGCCTCAGTCTCCGTGGATGGCACGGGGCGGCGCTACGGCTTCTATCCGTTCCTGCTGCTGATGATGACCGGTGTGTCGGGCGCGTTCCTGACCGGCGATATCTTCAACCTCTATGTCTGGTTCGAAGTTCTGCTGATTTCCTCCTACGGCCTCCTGGTGCTTGGCAATGACCGCGCCCAGCTCGACGGCACGGTGAAATACGGCATCCTGAACCTGCTCGGCACGAACCTGTTCCTGGTCGCCACCGCTCTGCTCTATGGCCTGTTCGGCACGCTGAACATGGCGGACCTGTCCCAGAAGGTCTCTGCCATCAGCGCCGATCAGGCGGGCATGCTGTCGACCATTGCAGCGCTCTACTTCCTGGCTTTCGCCATGAAGGCTGCTGCGTTCCCGGTCAATTTCTGGCTCCCGGCCTCCTATCACACGCCGAATATCGTGGTCTCCGCGCTGTTCGCAGGCCTTTTGACCAAGGTCGGCGTCTATGCGTTGATCCGCGTCTTCGTGCTGATCATGCCGGCTGCCCGTTCCGATCTGGGCGACCTGATTGCCCTGGTGGCGATCGCCACCATGCTGACCGGGGCCATGGGCGCCCTGTCCCAGGGCGAAGTGCGGCGCAGCCTCGGTTACATGATCATCTCCGGCATCGGCTCCATGCTCGGCGGTATTGCCGTCGGCTCCACGCTGGCCATTTCCGGCGCGATCTTCTACGCCGCGCATTCCATCATCGTGATGACTGCGCTCTACATGGCCGCCGGTATTCTGCGCCTGATGGGCGGTTCCTACCGTCTGCGGGATCTTGGCGGGCTTTATGCGGCCAGCCCGGCCTTTGCGGCGATCTTCCTGATCCTCGGCTTCGCCGTCTCCGGCCTGCCGCCGTTCTCGGGCTTCTGGCCGAAGATCATGCTGCTGGACGCCATGCTCAGCTCTGGCCGGGTCTGGGTCGCAACGGCGCTGCTCGTGTCCAGCTTCCTGACCACCATCGCCATCGGCCGCATCTGGATCTATTCCTTCTGGCGCGGCGGTCCTGAAGGCACGGCCGATGGCACGGCCATCGCCCTGATGCCGACGGACAAGGCCCTGTCCTCGCCGGCCCTCTGGGTGTCGCTCGGCATCCTGACGGCGCTGGTGATCTACATCGGCCTGCAGCCGGAGTGGATGCTCCAGCTGGTCAGCCGCGGTGCAAGCGGCGTCGTGGAGCCCATGGGCTATCTGCGCTCAGTCTTTGGAGGAGCCTAAATGTCCGGCTTGTTCCTGATCAACATTCTGATGGCCCTGTCCTGGGCCGCGGTGACCGGCAGCTTCTCCGTCGTCAATCTGGCGTTCGGCTTTGCCCTGTCCCTGGCCGCCCTGTTCCTGATCCGCGAGCAGGTTGGAACGACTGCGTCCTTCCAGCGCGCGGGCAAGGTCGTCAGCCTCGCCATTCTCTTCGTCTACGAACTGGTCCTGTCGGCCTGGCGCGTGGCACGCATCGTGATCCGTCCGAAGATCGAACTGCAGCCGGGCATCATCGCCTATCCGCTGACGGTTACCGGTGACTTTGAAATCACCCTGCTTGCCAACCTGATCACCCTGACGCCGGGCACCTTGTCCGTTGATGTTTCCGAAGACCGCAAGACGCTCTTCGTCCACTGCATCGACGTTCCGGATCCGCAAGGAACGATCGATGACATCAAGAACGGTTTTGAACGCAAGATCCTGGAGGTGTTCCGATGACAGCCTTTGAGGCCTTCGCCGGCACATTCCTGACCGCCTGTGTTCACATTTCCCTGGCGATCCTGACGATTTCCTTCGTGCTGATCGTCATCCGCACGATCAAGGGGCCGACGCTTCCGGACCGGATCGTGGCTCTGGACATGCTTGTGGCTGTCGGGATCGGCTTCATCGCCGCAATCGGCGTTTTGACCCACTATTACCTGTATCTCGACATCGCGATCACGCTGGGCCTGGTCGGCTTCCTGGCCACCGTCGCCTTTGCCCGCTTCGTGTTGAACCGGGGACTGGCGGGAGACAAGACGATCCTTCAGGAAGTCAAGGAAAGCATCGAACGCAGAAAGGCCGGACAATGAGCGCAGTCTTCGACATCATCGTGGGTCTGATGCTGATTATCGGCGCCCTGTTCTCTCTGGTTGCTTCCGTTGGGGTTCTGCGCCTCAAGGACGTCTACATGCGCATGCATGCAGCGTCCAAGGCCGGAACGCTCGGCTCCGGCGTCATGCTGCTCGCGCTGGCCGTCTATGCCGGTGAACTCAGCGTCGTGACCCGCGCCATCGCAGGCGTGGTGTTCTTCCTGCTGACAGCGCCGATTTCCGCCCATCTTCTGGCAAAGGCCGCCTATGCGGTTGGCTACCGTCCCTGCGCGGACACCAAGATCGACGAGCTGAAAGCCGCGATGCGCCCCAAAAACTGATGGGACAAAACTTGCCTACAGGGCAGAAGTTCCTGTAGGCCTTGCCATGTTTTGAACGATTTTCGCCACAATTACTGATGAATTCATTGATCTGAATTCTGCTTGAAAGCGAGAGCTTTTAGAGTTTCTAGCGGAAACAAAGATAACAGAAACGAATTCTTTGTTTTTAGGGGTTGTCGCCCGTTTCGCTCAGGGATATAAGTTCGCCATCGTTTCCGTTAAGTAGAATCGCTTTCCATTCGTGAGCGCCTAAGTAAACCTGACTGTGCTCCGGGTCCTTGAAGCCACTCTTCTCTCTTGATGGGAAAATATTTCAAAAATGGCTACAGAACGGGTGAAAAATGACTGATAGTCCGGTAGATGCAAACCTTATTGATCTGACAGCAGATATCGTTTCCGCTTATGTCAGCAACAACACCGTGGCATCTTCTGATCTGCCGAACCTGATCAACGAGGTCTATGGCGCCCTGCAGCGGACTTCCGGTACCGTTGTCGAGCCGGAGCCGGAGCCCCTGAAGCCTGCCGTTCCGGTCAAGAAGTCTGTCATGCCGGACTACATCATCTGTCTGGAAGACGGCAAGAAGTTCAAGTCGCTGAAGCGTCACCTGCGTACGCACTACGACATGACCCCGGAAGAGTACCGCGAAAAGTGGGACCTGGGTCCGGATTACCCGATGGTTGCCCCGAACTACGCTGCGGCGCGTTCGGAACTGGCAAAGAAGATGGGTCTCGGCCAGCAGCGCAAGCGCTCCCGCTAAGATCTTTCTCGGCGGCGGACCCATTCGCCGCGGAAAAGACATCAGAAAGCCGTCCGGGAAACCGGGCGGCTTTTTCCGTTTCCGCAGAGTGTCAAATGAGGCAGGTGTCAGGTTTTCCGCAGCGGCGAAAACTTGTCCCTCACCAGGCGCTCCGCCCCTGGGCAGGAGGGGGGAGCCAATCAGCGTTTGCTCTCTTGAAAAACAATCGCGATTTCAAACCCTTGACCGGCGCAGCCAGATGACCTTGGCCATGGCCAAAAAGCTTCATTTTAAGGTTGTTACTAAACTTATCCCTAACCATGAATTGCAGCGTTACACTTGTAGGAAAATAAGCCTAGCCGGGAAACGGCAGGGTTCCCGCGGAAGTGGAGGGGTGCAATGGCAGGCGTGCGGCCTCGTGAAGCGCGACAGGTGGCTGGGGTCTTTGAGCAGAAGTCATTCATCTGGCTGATCCGGCGGAACCGGATCCAGGCCCATCTGCATCTTGCGGAAGGCTATGTCGCCCGGGCCTTTTGTATTCTGCCGGCGGATCTCTACCGCGACACCCGCGGCAAGGTGCATGTCTCCGATGCCCGGCAACTGGTCATGTATATCGCCCATGTTGTCCTGGAACTCTCCTGTTCGGAGGTCGCCCGCCGTTATGGCCGGGACCGGTCGACCGTGGCCCATGCCTGCCGGACGGTCGAGGAACGCCGCGAAGACCCGGCCTTCGATCTGCTCGTCAAATCCATCGAGGATCGGGTGACGCTGGAAGACGATCCGGCGCTCGGACATTTGGGAGGATTGCTGTGAAGAAGACCAAGCTCGACGCATCTGAGACCATGAAGCAGCCGGATGTGCTGCGCCTTCTGAAAGCGCTGGCCGCCCCTGGGGCAGAGATCCGACGCGACAGCGCGACGGGTGAGGTTCAGCTCTGTAGCCCCCGGCGGGAACCGCAGGCCGTCCAAGAACCGCTGCTGAGGTCGTTGCTGGCAAGAGGGCTTGTGGGAGAAGAGGCTGATGCGGGCTTCTCGATTACGGGGGAGGGGCGGCTTGCCTTGCGCCGCTTGCTGAGCGGCGGCTCCTGTCAGGATCAGCACAGGGAGATTGTTCAGGAGCCGCGTCCAGCGCCGGATGGTGAGGGGGACATCATGGCCGGGATCAACCTGACCGAAAGCCCGCTCGCATGGCTGGCCAAGCGCCGGGACCGGAGCGGCAAATCCCTTCTGGACCGGGCGCAGGTAGAAGCCGGGGAACGTCTGCGGGCCGACTACAGTTTCGCCCGTCTCATGCCAAGCCTTGCCGGTGGCTGGCGGGTGGAAGCGCCACTCGGTCAAAGAGGCGCAGGTAACGCGGGAGCAGACATGACCGACGACGTTCTGGCAGCGCGCAAACGGGTGGAACGGGTGCTGAATTCCCTGCAGCCGGTGCTGGCCGGGCTTCTCATCGACGTCTGCTGTCATCTCAAGGGGCTGGAAGCCGTCGAAGCAGAGCGCGGCTGGCCAGCCCGTTCCGCCAAGGTCGTCCTGCAGATTGCCCTGGATGGTCTGGCAGACCGCTATGGCTACAGGATCACGGCATCCGACCGCTCAAGCCGTATTCGTGCCGAGCGTCACTGAGTTTCAGGCAGGGGAAAGGGCGGTGCTCAGGCTGCGGCCAGGGCGCGTTCGGCGTCGGTGCGGATGCGGCCGACCATGGACTTCAGGCCGTTGGAGCGCTGCGGGGTCAGGTGTTCCTTGAGGCCGAGGCGGGTGAAGAGGGCATCCACATCGGTTTCCAGGATTTCATCCGCCGTCTTGCCGGAATAGAGCGCAAGGACAATCGCCACCAGTCCCTGAACGATCAGGGCGTCGCTGTCGCCGCGGAAGTTGAGAACCGGCTTGCCGCTGGCGTTCTGGTTCGTTTCCGTAACCAGCCAGACCTGCGAAACGCAGCCGCGTACCTTGTTGGTCTCGCTTTTTTCGTCTTCCGGCAGCCCCGGCAGTTCCTTGCCGAGGTCGATCAGATACTTGTACCGGTCTTCCCAATCGTCGAGGAAGTCGAAGCTTTCGAGGATGTCGTCCAGAGAAGTGGTCATGATCTGCGGCAGGCCTTGCATGCGAGCGGAGAAATGGGCGCTTCTGCAAGCTGCATGCGCCAAGTCAGTGCCTGATATAGACCCAGAGACGGCGTCTGAAAACCGAAAGGCCGGAAAAACCCGGGAAAGTTTTTGCGCCGTCTTTCAGGTTTGCGCCTGTCCTTCAGGGCGGCTTCTTCTATCGGACAGCGCAACAGGCCCACGAAGACGGCACTGAAAAGACGCCGCAGATGGGATGGGCAGCATACCATCTGCGGCGTGCGGCAAGATCCGCTTCAGTGATGCCGTCAATACCGTTGCAGCGCGGACCCTGGGGTCCTTGCCGGTCCGGCAGGCGGGGGGCGCAAACAACCGTTTTCGAGAGGAGCGCCTGCTGCTCCCTAAAACGGCCCCTCTAGGCTTTTAGCCCGCGCGAGGGTTGGGCCGGGGCAGCGGCCCAATCGGGGTTTCCGGACGGATTGTCGAGGTCTTGGCAGCCTTCCAGGGCAGGGCGAGGTCCTGTTCGGTCAGGGTGCCGCCTGCCTGGGGCGCGGCTTCCTTGACATCATGAACCTCGACCACCTGATCCGGGATGGAGCCGGTGACAAGTCCGGGTTGATCGGTGAAGCCCGGGCCTGTTCCGGACTTTTCGTCGGCCACTTGCGTGTCCAGATATTCATAGACGATGCGGGCGCCGTCACGGGCGCGGGCACCGATGGCAGAAATTGCTTCGCTGCCGGTTTCGCAGGCCGCTGGATTGCGTCCGCAGAAACCGCTCAGATCCGACACGGCAGCCTGCGCCGCAAAATAGGCGGCCACCGGATCGATCGATTTTGTTTCGCTGTCGCTTCCCCCCGATCCAATCGGGATCAACGCTAGTACCAGCGTCAGCCAGAACGCGGTCCTCAAGAGAAAGAACATGATGCTACCCTTAGAGTTCAGACTTTCGGTTGCGAAGTCCGCCGCCCCGGCGTCTCCGCTTTTCGTTATGAGGCCACACTAGCACCCACATCCGAAAGCCGGGTTGCATCCAATCGTGGGATTTTCATCAAATGAAACAGGTATTTGAGCCAATTTTTAGACGAATTTGATTCAAATTTTACCGATCTGCCGGCAAGCCCCTGAGAGGACTGTTTTTTCGCTCTTAAGCGGCGGCAATTTCCCATCCTTTATCGTTCCTTAAGTGGTCGGCAGCAAAAATGTTTCCACTAAATGGTTCTGTTGCCCGCGTTTTTGGGCCTGGTAGAGTAGCGTGCGTAACCACATCTCGACGTTTTCGGGGCTGACCGATTCTCTGGCCGCCTGGCTTGAGGCCTGGGTGCATCCGGCTGTTGCCGATGACCCGATTGCCCTGCCGCGCCATCGTTCGTTTCTGGCCGGATGCCTGGCGTCGGGATCGCTCGCGCTTCTGGTTCTGCCGCTGTATCTCGCGTTTTTCGGTGCCACGAACCTGCCGGCAGCGCTCGCCCTTGCCTGGATGCTCGCGCAGCTTCCTCTGGCGCTTTATCTCAGCCAGACCGGCGATCTGGAGCGGGCCCATGCAGGCTCTGCTGCGCTTTTTGCAAGTTTCCTGACCGGGATCTGCCTGCTGACTGGCGGCATCCAGTCTTTTGCCCTGATCTGGCTGACCATTGTTCCGCTGGAAGCCGCGCTGTCCGGCTCGCGCAAGGTGATCATCGGAGCCACAGTCGGATGTGCCGCGATCGCCCTGGCGCTGGTTTTCGTTCCTTCCGCAGATGCTGCCTATGCGGTTGCCGGTGGCAGCGGATTGATGATCTCCACCATCGCGGCCTGTCTCTACATGAGCATTCTGGCCTACCGTGTGGCGGTGGATCAGGCGCGCTCGCGCAAGCTTCTGGAAGAGACAGCGGCCCGCCAGCGCCTGTTCAATGGAACGATCGCCAGCGTGACCTGCACCCTGTCCGACGATGGCACGACCGACGTGATCGGCGGCTCCCTGGAAAAGCTGCTGGGGCTCAGTCCGCGCGCGGCCCGGGGCGACTGGCTGTTCCAGCGTCTGCATGTGATGGATCGTCCGCTTTATCTGACAGGCCTGTCGGATGTGCGTGAAGACGGCGTGACGCGCCGGGTCGAACTGCGCCTGCGTCATGGGGCTGCCCAGCCGGGCGAGGCAGGTCTGGCCGATTATGTCTGGACTGCCTTGACCATTCGCCCGGCAAACAGTCAGGGCATGGGAGATGGCATGGCCGAAGGGACCTTGTGCCTGACGCTCGAGGACATCACCACAAGCCGCGCCCGTGACGAGGAACTGCAGACGGCTTTCCGCGATGCGCAGGAAGCAAGTCTGGAAAAGACCCGCTTCATTGCCAGCGCCAGCCACGAATTGCGCACGCCGCTCAACGCCATCATCGGCTTCTCCAACATGCTGCGCACTGCGCCGGCCGAAGGCACGACCGGCCCGGTCGGCCGGGAATATGCCGACCTCATTCATCGCTCCAGCCTGCATCTCCTGCAGGTGGTGGATGAGATCCTCGACAGCTCGCGCCTGGAGACCGGATCGGTCAAGCTCGCCATCGAGCCGGTGGATCTTGGGGATCTGGTTGGAAGCTGCGCGGCCATGCTGACGCCTGAGGCTGAGGCAAAGGGCGTTTGCCTGGTTCTGCCGGCGCTTTCCGGCCTGCCAGCCCTTGCCGCGGACAAGCGGGCCATGCGGCAGATCCTGATCAATCTGGTCAGCAACGGCATCAAGTTTTCGCCCGAGGGCGGCAAGGTTGTGCTCGGCATCCGCCGGGACGGCGCCGAAGTGGTGGTCAGCGTCTGCGATGAGGGTGAGGGCATTGCCCGCGACCAGATCCAGCGCATTGGCCAGCCTTTTGCCCGCCTGCAGGCAGGCGGCGGCACCAGTACGCCGGGCTGTGGTCTGGGACTGTCCATCGTCAAGGGACTTGTGGCCCTTCATGGCGGACGACTGAAGGTGGAAAGCCGTCAGGGCAAGGGCACCCTTGCTGAGGTCTATCTTCCGGCCGCGAGCCGGAAGGCGGCTACCCCTGGACAAACATTGAACGAACAGGCCGGAGACAATCCGGCAGAAAATCGCAAAAGCGCATAACGGAGGCGCGGTGCATGGGCCGGAAACGGCGGCAGGAACAAGTGCGGGAGCCGGAAGGCTTGATGTCGCGGGCTGGCAGCCTGGCGCGGGATAATCCTGTGGCAGCTGGCGGGGCTGCGGTCATGGCCCTGACCGGGTGCCTGATCGTGGCCAATGCGGTGGGCTTGCAGACGGGGCGTCATCCTGCCCCGCTCTATGCCACCCGTGAGCGCCCGGTGATTGTCGAGCCCCAGGACCGGACGTCTGTCGAGGCGCCTGAAGTCTCCAGTCTGGTGCTCGAACTGCAAAATGCCCTGCGCCGTGTCGGTATCTATGAAGGTCCGCTGGACGGGATCAACGGTCCTGCGACAGAGCGCGCCATCCGCCACTATGAACGCCTTCAGGGCAAGCCGGAGACCGGCGAGCCAAGCGAAGGGCTGCTGGCGCTGATCGTGCTGCAGGGAACGGTGCCTGCTCCCATTGCCGGCGGACCGGTTCCCGTACCCAAGCCAACGGACGCAGACACCTATGAGCCGCCCGCCCGGGTGACTTCGACCACGGTGCCTGCACCAACACCCGCACAAGTGTCGTCAGTGCCAGCACCTGTTTCCTCGCCTGGGTCTCATGTGACTGCGGATGCAGGTCCGGTGCCTCCGGCACCTGTGCTCAATGTGGCTCCGGAAAACCGGCGCCTGGCCAAGATCCAGGAGCTGTTGTCGGATCTCGGCTACGGCCCCTTGCGTGCCGATGGCATGATGGGCGAAAACACCTCCAGCGCCATCCGGCGCTTCGAACTGGACCGGGGCCTGCCGATCACCGGCACGCCGTCCGAGGCGGTCGTCTCCCGCCTGGAAATGGTCAGCGGCGCCACCATTCCGCAATAATGGGGCTTCAAGCTCTCGTGTGATGAGCCGCCGGTAGGGCGCCAGCGGGTCTTGACCGGACCGGCTGCCAGGCCCCTGCTGCTCAGGAGACCAGCAATGCGCGTGACTTCGGATTTCTTCGTTTCAGCTTTCGTGCGCAAGGCCTTTGCCACTGGCGGCTTTGCGTCCGTCTCGCGCAAGGGCGCGGCAGAGGCCGGGGCGATCTTCATTTCCGTTGACCGGATGGACGGCACGCTGGACCTTTACGGCCCGGCACCGCAAGCCATGTTCATGGACCAGCCTCAGGGGCGCCTGTTTGAAAAGGTGCTCTCTTGTGTCGATCAGGAGGCAGTGACGGCACGGCTGACCCGCGAGGCGCGGATGGATCCGGATTACTGGCTGGTGGAAGTGGAAGCCCGGGACGGAACTGTCGATCTTCCGCTTGCCGAAGACGAGGCCACGCCCCCAAGCGGCGAGGACCCCAACGCGTTCTTCAAGTTTTGAATGGGCCTGCCGGTCAGCCGATCCGCAGCAGGCGTTCGATGTCGTCGAGATCCTGCCAGATCGTGTCGCGGGTAACCGGCTGGGTGCCACGGGCCCGCCGGGTTTCCTGGTACTGCCCCTGATGCCGGGCCTGCCGCTGGTCAGTCTCCCGTTCAGGAGCCTGTTCCGGACGCTGTGTGATGACAGGAGCGGCGGCTTGTACTGGTGCTGCCGCTGGTCTGCCCGGATTTTCCTCGGCAAGCCACTGGTTGATCAGGGCAAGAGCCGCGCCTTCGCTCAAGCTGTCATAGAGCGCGCTCAGGCCGCGGATTTCAGGCAGCGGCAAGTGGGCGCCAAGCAGGCGGATGAACATGCGGTCAGCGCTGGCCTGAGGGATGCCGAGGCTCTTCAGGCAGACGGCAAGGGCTTCGCCGCTGTCACCGTTGACCATGGCAAGGCTCGTGGCGGCGGAAAGACCGGTTGCCTCGGACAGGCTTTGCGAAAAAGCATCTAGCGAGCCGCTGAGTGCGGATCTTTCCAGACCAATGAGGGTCTCTGCTGGCGTTCCGGGGCGCGAAGGCTTGCGTCCGCCATTGCGGGCAAGCGCGACAAGGGCTGCCAGCTCGGCGGAGGCGAGGGCCTCCATGCGCAGCTCCGAGGACAGCGACAGGAAGCTGCCCATCATCTGCCGGGACGAGAGAACGCCGCGTGCGGCGAGCTGGGTGCCGATGGCAGGCAGGATCTCGTGGCGGGTGCACAGGAGGTGGACGGTTTCCTCGTCCAGAATGAAGTCCGGATGCTGCAGCAGCTCGCGCACGGCATCGACACCGCCATGCTCGGCGATGGCGTCCAGAACCTCCAATTCCACACCCGGACGGGTGAGAATGGCACGGCGCAGGCTGTCCGGACCGCGGACCGCCTGCCTGAGCAAGGTTTCGTGGTCCACATGGAGGGCGTTGCGCAGCACCGGATAGGCGGTGGTGGCATCTTCGTCTGCAGCCAGCCGCGCCAGCACGTCCTGGGGCGCGTCCGGGTGCCGGATCAGCTGAAACGCGATCTGGCGCCGGTCTTCGATGCTGACAAGGTCCAGCGAACTGACCGCAAGTTCCCGGTAGAGAGCCTTTTCATGCGGGTCATGGCTCTGGCGGCTGACATAGAGATCGGTCGCGCTGCGCAGCACATCCCCCAAGGCGGAGTGATCAACATGGGGCTGCGTGGAGCGGTCGGCTGAAGAATGCGCGAAGCGGTCAATGGGCGGATGAGCGGAACCGGCCGCCGGTGGAGCGGCAGACGGGGTTCCTGCCGCAGGGGCGGGGGCACATTTCCCGAAGGGGCGCCGGGGAGCCGGCGGACTGGAAAAACTCATCTGGGTCGAGGCTCTCGCTTAAAACGCAAAACAAACAGCAGAGCAGGCGTTTGAGCGCCTAATGCATAAAATAGGGCGCAAACCGTTAGCATCCTGTTAACCCTGAAGGCGCCTAATCGATTTCAGGAAGTATTGCGTCACCCGTTGGACTGAAACCGCCTCTGGCGGTGAATTCTGGAAGGAGGAGACGATGGGCACCTTGCTGGACTTCGCATCCGCGCCACGGCCCCTTGCTCGTGTGAAATCGCGCCTGAACACTGCCGGATCGGACAAGGACCGGGCCAAAGGAGAGGTTGTCCTCTTCCCCGGTGTCCGTTACGAGCACCAGAGTCTTGATCTTGCCGCACGAATCGCGACCATCGGTCAGATGGCCGGCACGCGCGCGGGAGAGCATCAGGATCCCTTCTGATCCGCCCGCTCCGGTGAAGAAACGTTCTTGCATCGGAGATGCCCCATGGGGCTCGGCAGACAGACAGAATTGCGCGGCCAGGGTGACCGCGCCCGTGGCAGGATGAAGGCCGGTGCGCCTTTGCGCGCACGGCTGTTGATGGCCCTGCCACTTGCCGCGCTCACGGTCCTTCCCATGGCGTTGGCCGCCTGCAGCCGTCCGACCGGTGATTTCGACCGGGCCCGGCCGAGCGTGCTGCATGACAAGGTCATGATGCAGACCGGCGAACTGGCCGCCCGCTACCGGGGCGATCCGGTCTCCAAGTTCAACTACACCGACGACGAGAACCTGCTGCGCGATCGCGGCTGGGGCTTCATCCGTCCGCCCTGGACCAAAGACTGGATCGGTGGAACCGTCGCCGAAATGGCCCGCACCCGGAACATTCCGGAGGCGGAAGGGCGTGTTCCGCCGGACCTCTATTACATCTTCCTGCGCTCGGACAAGTTCCGCTCGTCCAACGCCCGCTATGACCGGCTGGCCGCGGATGCAAAGGGCGATGCGGAGCTGGTCCGGCCATTCTGCGAAGTGGCGGTGCGGGTGAGGGCGGCCGATGACGAGCGCCTGCGCGCGCTGGGCAGCCGTCAGGTCGTCACCAAGGAGACCTATGACGGGGCGAAGGCCCGCGTCTATGAAAACCGGGTGATGACCGCCTGGGTCGCCCAGGCCATCGGCTACCGTATCAAGGCCTATCAACGGGCCCTGGACGGGCTGGAGATCGAGACGCCGACCGGCGACCGCATGTTCCAGACCAGTCAGGCTGTGCGGACACTGGAAGCCGAAGCCCAGATCCTGCCCGAGGGCTGTGCCCTGCCATCAGACGCCGCCACCGGCCCCGCCGCCGCCCGCAAGTCCCGCATCTACACCGGCTGGGGCCTGGAACGGCCAGCACCGGTGAAGTGACAGCTCTTATTGTTCTGTGACAGTGTTGGAGCGAGCAGCCAGGTAAATGGCGCTTCTCAGTGTAAGCAAATCGCCGTTGCGCGCGCCTTCGTCTTCAGGAGCCACCTTGTGCCCGTTCAATTGAGACAGGGTTAAGTCGGAGAACGAGCCCATGCCTCCGTACCACTGCAGGATTTCCCGTTTGCCTGCAGCCGTGTTGCGGGCAAGCAGTTCCTGAGCGCTCTGAAGTTTGTGAGACCAGAATGTCTCGCCGGCTGAATCTAGCAGGATCTGGCAACGCTTGAGAAGTTTCAGCAATGGTTCGTCGATCAGCATAACCCTGCCTTGTCCGGTGAATGCATGTTGGGTCTGTTGTCAGCTCGAATGCTCGTTGATGTCAGTCAGCCTTGTCTTGAGCCAGGGAGCGCCTCGTTCAGGTCTTTCTGCCTGCCAATTGTCCTCAAGATCCAGAATCTCATGAAGGGAATCGTCCCTCGCGGTCAAGTATCCGAACCCGACCACCTTTAAGCTGCCTGGATCATCATCGAGGACTTCTCCGCACAGAAACATCCTGCTGCCTTCTTCACGGGCAACAAGTTTGATGTCGCACTGATATTCAAAGACGCATTTGCAAATATTAGCTTTTTGATTTTGCTTGATGAAGGTGTGGAACTCGAAAAGCACTTGGGCTGACGGTCGCATCATCCACTGGGGATGCTTAATTCCTCCCGGAAGGCAAATGTCCATGTTGAATACGAAGTTGGCGGAAATGTTCGACTGCGTCGGGATCGAATTCCCTCAAGTCGTCCCATATCTTGGCTTCTGCCAGCGGCCGCCACATGAGGACCAATGGTGCCGAGGCATAATCAGGAGAAAACAGGATAAAGTCATCGATCTGCCCATCTAGAATCTGACACTCGCTTTCATAGGTTTCCCGAATTATTTCATCCTTGCCCAAAGCGGAAAAAAGCACAGGAAGGTCATCCCTTCCTGGCACAGGAGGCCCGCGGAATCATGCGATTGAATAAACTCTCACCGGCTCCGGCGACCATTTGACCAGTATTTTCACTTTTCATGCCTCTGTGAAATGCCGTTGAGAGACGTGCTCCGCGTGAATATTTTTATGAATGGGAATCAAAAAACAGCGCTTTTTGCATATATCCGATAAGCTCTTGTGATGTTAGTTCTGCTTGAAAAATTTGTCCACTCGATCAAAAGGAAGACGTGGTCTTCATTGATCTCAAATTCCAGCAGTTCGGAACTTTCTTCTTCACAGGTCAGATCCTCAGCAGGTTGTGAATCAATTTCGATCCTATCTACTCCGTGGATGACAATTACTTTACGGCGTTTGGGGAGGTCGCAGAAATCGACGTCCAATCGAATGAGGACATCACTGCCGTCGCGTCTAAGTTCAAGAACACTTGCTTCATGGAAACCATATATGTCCACTCTGATTTCTCCGTCTTCGGGGGAGTCATGTCTGAATGACATCTATGAAGGGAGCGTATGTCGATGGGGATAATTGGCGATCTGGATAAGCAAAAAGAACAGGCTGGGTGCGGCTTCTTTTGAAGAAGATGGTGAGTGTGCAATCATCACCATCTGAAGGTTGCGGAAATATAAGATGCACCAATTTTGCGGGTTGAGCGGCTAGGCTTCAGACCCGTGAAATGCCTGAGGTCACAGCCTCCGCAATAAGACGTCTTCAGCGCTGTTTCGATCTCGCCGAACTGGAACTTGCCCGGCATGAAGACGGGCTGGGTAGCGTTTTTCCTGATTTAAGGATTGGACGATCACGAGCCCTTGTCGGATTTATTCCTACTTCCTTCGTGTCGCTTAATTCCGTCAATGGATTTTGACCCGAGTATCTGTCATTTGTCTTCTAATTATATCGTCTGAAATTTCAAATAATGCTCCTAAACTCACATCCGTAATCCATTTCCTCTTCAATTTTTTCTGGAACCTCAATTGTTGTTGGGGTCCTCACGAGTTCTCTCCCGTACTTTACAAGTCCTGTACTTTCGGATCTATAGACGTCTCTTATGTAAATATTTTCACCTTTGCATTTCATAGGGATGAAGCAATATATATTTTCTTCTTTTTTTGAACAAAGGTATCCAACATTTTCTTGTATTTTTTTATTTGAACGCTGATATTCAGTATTCATGGTAGATAAACTTCTTTTAAGAGCGTAAATTATATCAGGGTAATTATCTTCATGATTTTCTGATCTGAATTGTACTAAATTCATGGCTATGGATATTATTAATAATAGAAAAATTATTAATTTGCCCATTTCGCGTCCTCTTGGGGTTCGGATCCAAAAAAAATGCCTGAGGTCACAATCCCTCGCAATAAGATGCCCTCAGCGTGGTTTTGATCTCGCCGGACTGGGATTTGCAGGGCACGAAGGCGCGCAGGAGGGCGAAGCCGTTCATGGGGCGGTTTCGATGACGATCAACTCGTCCAGGTCTGCCTATCGATCTTGTCTGATTTACTTTGTAATCTTCTCCGCCATAAAGGATTGGGTTGTATTCATTCTCTGAGGCTATTTCTTCTTAGTCCATCGTATCAATGAAACTCTTGATGCCATAAAGTCTATCTGGAGAATAATCTTCAGATTTTACGACAAAAACATATGCGTACTTAAATCCATCCAAATATCTGTGGGCAATAATGTCAGAGAAATAAGGTGTTAATTTTCCTTTAAATGTGTTGTAAATGCTCATGTCTTCGCTGAGGCCTCTACGTGTTTCTGTTATTGTTAATTGTAGTTCTTCTGGGAGGGCCGAGAAACAATCGTTTTTTTGCTTTTCTTCTTGTCCAACCGCGAGGTACACGAGGGGAAATTTTATTTCTGCCTCGAAGTTTTCAAAAACCAATTCCGCATCAGAGTTTAGATTCAGATTTGACTTGAATTTATTCCCATAAGAGTCTCCCGCCTCTGAGCAGAAAAGGAAACTCTCACCCGCCAGCGCATTGAGGTTTGATAGAAGTAGATAAATAACGAAAACGAATAAAATTGAGACGTTGTTCGTGAAATCAAGAATTACTTTCTT
This sequence comes from Roseibium suaedae, assembly GCF_900142725.1. GTDB lineage: Bacteria > Pseudomonadota > Alphaproteobacteria > Rhizobiales > Stappiaceae > Roseibium > Roseibium suaedae. Next base: position 1,212,041 of record NZ_FRBW01000001.1, read on the forward strand.
GATAAGAAAGCGAGATGCCATATTTCGTCCAATTAAATTCATTCTATATCTCCTGGGAAAAAAAAACGGTCAGCCTCTGCTGCGTTCTCTCCGTCGGCAACGTGGCGGAGCTGATGGACGCAGCCTCTTGTTTGGGGCTAGTGCCGAATGCCTTGCATCAGACGAAACGCAGCCTTTCCCCTAAAATAGGATTGGAGGCCGTAGGCTTCAGGTCCGTGAAATCTCCCTTACAGCCCTCCGCAATAAGACGTCTTCAGCGCGGTTTCGATCTCGCCGGACTGGAATTTGCCCGGCACGAAGGCGCGCAGGAGGGCGAAGCCGTTCATGGGGGCGGTTTCGATGACGATCAGTTCGTCCAGGTCTTCCGGCGGGTTCTCGCGCAGGATCGACAGCTGCTCGCTGGTGATGACCAGCATGGACAGGATATCCGAGCCTGCCGTGCGGTTGTTCAGGCTGTAGACCGCTTCTCCCGCCTCGTTGAAGACGCCGATGGACCAGAAGGGCGATGGAACTGCGGCGGTGAAAAGCACCGGCCCGTCCGCCAGGCTGAAGCGGCAGGAGGCATGTTTCATGGCCGGGTCCAGGGCGGGCAGGGGCTCGTCGCCCGGCTTCACGTCCGGCAGGAGGTTGAAGCTGCGGTCCGGGCCGAAGGAGCCCACATCCGTATAGGCGCTGTGGACCACATTGAGCGGGATGGTCAGCACCACCAGGATATGGACGATCACGGCCACGCAGAAAGTGGCCAGCAGGCTGATGGCCCAGGTCATGCGGCTGGACAGGGTCATGGGCAGCTCACCTTCACGATATCCGGCATGGAGACCCCGTCGAGGGCCGCGCCCGTGGTGATGGGAGCGTCATAGATCCTGAGCGTGAACATGAGGCCCGAGTTCTCCCCCGGGGCCGCCGGAAGCGGCAGCCAGTTGCCCGAGCGCGGGCGGATGGCGGCGGTGATGTCGAAGCTGCCATCCGCATGGCGCAGGATCTGGCGGCTGTCGATGCTTTCCCGCCCGGCAAGCGTCGGGCTCAGCCGACCATAGGCATCGGAGGCGGTCATGGTCCACAGGCGGGCGGCCGGTGTCTGGCCGGAGATGCGGTAGGAACAGCGCGCATCGAGGCTGGCGCCGGTGGTGTCCGTGCGGGCGGTCAGGGACAGGCCTTCGCCGGTGGTAAGCGGCACCCTTGCGCCCCGGGTGTAGATGGCGACCGAATAGGGATCTGCCTCCGGCGTGCCGGCCTTCGGGTGCGCCGACCAGGGGCCGATGTTGACCGCCAGCAATGGGCGCTCGCGCTCGATCATCAGGAAGGCCGTGGCAATGCCGACCAGGGTTCCGGCCAGAAGGATGAGGCAGAGCAGGACCAGGGTCTGCAGCGGCGTGCCCCGGCGCGGGCGCAGGATGCGCGGCAGGGCCGGGTCGTACCAGTTGGCTTCCACATTGACGGGCTTGCCGGTCTTTGGATCGAACAGGACCTGATGGGGCCTTGGAAGTTTCGGCAGGGCGGTCATTGGGCGCTGACCCCGCGCGATGCGTCCTGTCCGGTCTGGACGGCGGCAGACGTCCGGGGCGCGATGGCCTTGAGCGCTTCGCCGATCTCGTCCAGCACCGACTGGGTCTGCCGTTTCAGGAGGCGGGGCGCGGGACGGTTCTCTTCCTCCGTGCGGGCAACGGCCTTGGTGGTGATGTGATAGGCCTCCGGATCGACACCGGGCACGAGGGTCAGGTCGATGTCCTGATGGGCATAGTTCATCAGGATCTGCCAGATGGTGGCCGGCAGCGTGCCGCCGGTGACCCGCCGGGTGGAGGTGAAGTCATCATTGCCCATCCAGACGGCGGCAACGAAATTGCCCGTGTAGCCTACGAACCAGGCGTCCCGGTAGGCCGAGGTGGTTCCGGTCTTGCCGGCGGCGACCACACCCTCGATCTGGGCGCGGCGGGCGGTGCCGTTCTGGACCACGTTGACGAGAATGTCGTTCATCTCCGCGACCTTGTCCGCCGGCAGGATGCGCTTGGCTGCCGGTTCTGCCCGGTCATGGTCATAGATTACCTGACCGGCGCCATTGGTCACTTCCAGGATGCCATAGGGCGTTGCCTTGTAGCCGCCATTGGCGAAGGCGGCATAGGAGGCGGTCATGTCGATGATCGACACATCCGACGCGCCCAGAGGCAAGGATTTCGAGATCTTCAATTCGTTGGTGATGCCCATGGCATAGGCCGTCTCGACGATCTTGTCCCGGCCGACCGCCTGGGCAAGGCGCACGGGAACGGTGTTGATCGAGCGGGTCAGCGCATTCTTGAGCGTGACCGGACCGGAAAAGCCGCCGGAGTAATTCCGCGGGCTCCAGCCGCCGATGGAAATCGGCGCGTCCGGCACGATGCTCGTGGGCGAATAGCCGTTCATGAAGGCGGTCATGTAGACGAAGGGCTTGAAGGAGGAGCCAGGCTGGCGCAGGGCGTTGACCGCCCGGTTGAACTGGCTTTCCCCATAGGACCGGCCACCGACCATGGCCACGACGGCGCCGTTCGGCGTCATGGCGGTGAGGGCGGCTTCCTTCACGTCCCGCTCGGCGGCGTTCTCGCGCAGAACCGTTTCGACCGCCAGATCCGCCTGTTTCTGCAGGGCCGGGTCGAAGGTGGTGCGCACGGTCACGATCCGGTCCCGGGCGAGGGCTGGCACCCGGCGGGCGAGCTTCTTGACCTCTTCAAGGGCCCAGTCGAGGAAATATTCCGGCAGCTGGTCCTGCGACCGGTCGACGGCAACGGCGGGGTGCCTGCGCGCGCCGATCACCTGGCCTTCGGTCAGGAACCCGGCCTGGACCATGTTGGTCAGCACCTCGTTGGCGCGGGCGCGGGCGGCGGGCAGGTTGATGTGCGGGGCATATTTGGTCGGCGCCTTGTAGAGACCGGCCAGCATGGCGCTTTCGGCCAGGGTCAGCTCGCGCACATTTTTATTGAAATAGAATTCGGATGCGGCCGTGACCCCGAAGACGCCGCCGCCCATATAGGCGCGGTCGAGATAGAGCTTCAGGATCTCCTGCTTGGTCAGGTTCGCTTCCAGCCAGAAGGCCAGATAGGCCTCCTTGATCTTGCGGCCCAGCGTCCGCTCGTTGGTCAGGAACAGGTTCTTGGCCAGCTGCTGGGTCAGGGAGGATCCGCCCTGAACCACGCCGCCGGCGCGGGCATTTTCCACGATGGCGCGGAAGGTGCCGAGGAAATCGATGCCGAAATGGACGAAGAAGCGGCGGTCCTCGGTTGCAAGGGTGGCCTTGACCAGACTGTCGGGCAGCTCCTCAAGCGGCACCGTGTCGTTCAGCACAATGCCGCGCTTGCCGATTTCCTTGCCGAAACGATCAAGGAAGGTGACGGCGAAATCATCTGTCGTGCGCCAGTCGGAAGAGCGGGTGGCCTCCATGGCGGGCAGCGCGAAGGCGAGCAGGATGACGAAGCCGACGGCGCCCCAGGTGACACCTTCCGAGCCAAGCTCCGCGAGCACCTTCCAGATGCCGCGGGCGCGGAACCGGCGCAGGAAGGCGTCATAGCCCTCAAGCCCCCGGCGCAGGAAACTGCCGGTGTGCCACAGGGCCGTGTCGACGAAGGCGTCAATGCCGAGCAGGAACTGGCCAAAGCTGCGCCGGTTGCGCGGAGCTTCGCCGGGGCGCAGGCCTTTGCGCAGATCCGGACGGACCTCGGGCGCGCTTCCCGGTTCCGGCAGATTGCCATCTGCCCCTTCGCCCGGAGCCTTATTCCTGTCGTCGTCAACCACCCGTTCGGCCTTCGCTTTGCGTCAGAAGCCCGGGCATGATACGCCCCAAGGCTTGCTGGCAGAACCCCAGCGACAAAGGAACTAGAAACTGCCGATGAAATCAATCATTTCCCCTGAAAATCCAGAGGCATTGCCGTTCTGGAAGCTGAAGACCCTGGACCAGATGACCGGGCAGGAGTGGGAATCCCTGTGCGATGGCTGCGCCCGTTGCTGCCTGAACAAGCTGGAAGACTGGGACACGGGGGACATTGTCTGGACCGATGTCGCCTGCGAGCTGCTGGACGGGGACAGCTGCCGCTGCAGGGACTATCCGAACCGTCAGGCGACCGTGCCGGACTGCATCCAGCTGACCGTGGAGGAAGTGAAGACCCTGACCTGGCTGCCGCCCACCTGTGCCTACCGGTTGGTGCGCGACGGTGAGGACCTCTACTGGTGGCATCCGCTGGTGTCAGGCGACCCGGAAACCGTGCATCAGGCCGGTGTTTCGGTGCAGGGGCGCACGGTCAGCGAAGAGGGAATGGCCATCGAAGACTACGAACATCATGTGGTAACCTGGCCGCAAGAGCTTCCTGACAGTTGTCGCGATTGTTAAAAATTACGATGCATATATTTCGGGAAATTCTCTTCTGTATAGTTAAATGGAAGCTTACTTATTCTGCATCCTTTTAATAAAGGGAAATATTCTTTCTGACTTATACCGTTTCCATTAATTGTTTGGTCTGAATTTCCTTCTACCCTAGGGTTAACTTCAAGTGACGGGATTGTGCTCGCTTGAAGGTTGCACCACTGGGGGATTCTAATGGTTGGCAAGTTTTTCGGCTCTGACGCCAAAAATATTTTGGGTGCCTTGAACCGGTCTCAGGCGATGATCGAATTCGAGCCGGACGGCACGATCATTCATGCCAACAAGAATTTCCTGGATGCGATGGGCTACACCCTTGAGGAAATCAAGGGCAAGCATCACTCCATCTTCGTCGACCCCGAGGAGCGCAAGAGCCCGGAATATGCGGTGTTTTGGAAGGAACTGGCCGCCGGGGGCTTCATGGCGAAGGAATTCCGCCGCATTTCCAAGAGCGGCAAGGACATCTGGATCCAGGCGACCTACAATCCGGTCATGAATGCCGGCGGCAAGGTCTATAAGGTCGTCAAGTTCGCCTCCGACATCACCGAGGAAAAGGAAAAGCAGTTCCTGATCCAGGGACAGATGAACGCCATCAACCGCTCTCAGGCGGTGATCGAGTTCGAACTCGACGGAACGATCGTCTGGGCCAACCAGAATTTCCTCGATGCGGTTGGCTACCGTCTGGATGAAATCAAGGGCAAGCATCACCGGATCTTCCTGAGCAAGGAACAATCCAGTGCCCCGGCCTATGCGAAGTTCTGGGAAGATCTGCGCAAGGGCGAGTACAAGTCCGGGGATTTCCGCCGCTACAGCAAGTCCGGCGAAGAGATCTGGATCCAGGCGACCTACAATCCGATCATGAATTCCAGGGGCAAGCCGGTGCGGGTCGTCAAGTTCGCATCGAATATTGCCGACCAGGTGCAGGAAAAGCTGCGCAAGGAACGCATCCAGCTGGAAATCGATGCGGATCTCAACAACATGGTGGACTCGGTCTCCAAGGTGAACCACGACGCCATGAATGCCTCCGTCGCCTCCAACCAGACCTCGCAGAATGTTCAGGCCGTGGCTGCCGCGGCCGAAGAGCTGGTGGCCTCGATCGAGGAAATCACCCGGCAGGTGACCCATGCCCAGACCATCTCGGACCGGGCGGTCAGCGAGGCGCGCGGATCAACGGAAATCATGGCGGGTCTGGCCTCGGATTCCCAGCGCATCGGTGAAATCATCGAGCTGATCGACAGCATCGCCAACCAGACCAATCTTCTGGCCCTCAACGCCACCATCGAGGCGGCAAGAGCCGGGGAAGCGGGCAAGGGTTTTGCGGTCGTTGCCTCCGAGGTCAAGAGCCTCGCCTCCCAGACCGGCAAGGCAACCGAGGATATCCGCACCCAGATCGAGTCCGTTCAGGGCTCTGTCGGCCGGGCAGGGGATGCGATCGAGGCGATCATGAAGATCATTCAGAACGTCAACGAGATCTCTTCCGGCATTGCGGCCGCCATCACCGAGCAGTCGGCGGTGACACGGGACATTTCCGACAATATGCAGAGAGCGGCCCGCGAAACCATGGCTGCCAGCAGCAGCCTCGGCAACATTTCCGGCTCGACTTCGGGCATCGAGAATGTCGCGCACAAGATCCGCGAAGCCTCGCTTTCCATCGCAGTCAGCGCCTCCGCCTATAATCAATAGGCGGCAGCACCTTTCCCGGCATCGCAAGCTCCCTGTGTCTCAAGGGTTCACCCCCCTCTGTCAGCTGAAGCTGACATCTCCCCCGCAAGGGGGGAGAGGCTTGCGTTAATGCGGAGAGGATCGCGAAGTCGGCTTTCGTGCCCTGTCTGCCCTGTCCGGCTAGTCCTTGGGAGACACCGTGAGGGCAGGAAAGGGCGCGGGGGTTGGGTCACTCGGCGGCGAAGGAGACCTTGACGCCGCGCTGGCGGAAATAGGCCTGCAGCAGCTTGCGGCCGGAGCGGTTGTTCTGGACCAGTTTCGTTGCGTCCAGAACGGCTTCCTTCTGGCCTTCGCGGGCAAGCGCTGCCTTCAGCGCTGCGATGTGCTGGTCGATGTCCAGATTGTCGGCCTGAAGGGATTCATAAACGCGGCTGATCGCATCTGCTACGGTGAGGTCGCTCACGGGGATACTCCTGATGATGCCTGGCCGGACAGCGTCTGGCCGAATGTCTTCCGGCTGGCGCATAGCACATTTTCAGGCCAGGCCCTATGGCTCAGAAGACTGTCCACGTCATTGACTGCGGATTGGTCCGGGACAGCAGCGGGTTGATCCGGGTGCCGGCCTTCCCAAAGGCAGGACGGGCCGGGTCAGGGGCGAGGTCAGGGGAGGGCGCGCCCGGTTTCGGCGCCTCAGCCGCGCTGGACGCCCGGCCGGGTGAACTGGTCCGGGGCCTTGCAATAGACCTTCACATATTCGCCCTCATGCACCACGCCCGAGGTGGCGGCGTATTTTTCGCCGTGGGACATGCAGAAGGCGAGGGTCTGGCTGTTGCCAGGCGCGACCATCCAGTTGAGGGCGGTGTCCCGGGTGCAGTCCTTGAAAGCGACATCGGACAGGCAGACGGCGAGATAGGCAGTAAAGAGCATGATCCGGTCCTGATCTTTGTAAGCCGGACCAGACTGTCACGGAACGCGAGGCCTGTCGATGCAGCCATTCCGGGCAAGTTCTGCTGCAACTGGCGGGGTCTTTGGAGCCTGCGCCAGGCTGCTGACAAAGGTATCAAGCTCTCGATCGTCATCCCGAGAGGTTTCGGGAGTGAAAACTGGCTAAGGCAGCCTTTCGGCATGAGAAATCCCCTCCGTCTTCGTCCTGCCATGGCTTGACCATGGCATCCATGCCGTTCCACCTCCTGAAAGCACAACTTTTCTGTAGGGCGAGGTTACGGCATGGATTCCGGGTCAAGCCCGGAATGACGTCGAGAGGAAAAGCAGGTTTCCCTTTGCTCCGCCGGATCTTAGCCGCGCTGAACGCCGGGACGGGTGAACTGGTCCGGGGACTTGCAATAGATCTTCACATATTCGCCTTCGTGCACCACGCCGGAGGAGGCGGCGTATCTTTGACCGTGGGTCATGCAAAAGGCGAGGCTCCGGTTTTCGCCCGGTGCAACCATCCAGTTGAGGGCGGTCTCCCTGTTGCAGTCCTTGATCGCCACATTGGAGAGGCAGACGGCCAGATAGGCGGTGAACAACATGGTCTTGTCCTTTTTCTGGCCCGGCCACGCGCCGGGCTTGGGACAGCCAGATCCCTCCGCAATGCCGGTCCCCTCCAACCGGCCAATATGATCTGCTGACAGACCTTCAGCGTCTCATGGAAACGGCGGGCTGTCGATGAAAAATAGTGCGGTGCACTCATTTATGTTGCGATGCGGTATGAGTATTCAATTTCCGCAAGAATCCGCCGTTTGTGCAACTGATGTGGCTGCAATTTCTAGCTGCGGGGGGGCTCCGTCCGGGCCAGAAGATAGGCTTCCGCGTGCCGTTTCAGCTTGTCCCTTGCCATGTCCAGACTGCCCAGCTGACAGCTGCGGAACTGGATGGCGACATGGATCATGAAGGCAATGAGACCATCGACCATTTCGCGGCTGGTGCGGTCATGGCGCAGGGCAGGCCGGACAGAGGCGGATGCCTGCCATTCCTCCAGATAGGCGATGAGAAGACCGTCGAGCTGGTCGAGAATGGCGATGAATTCCAGCGCGCATTTGCCGTCGGTCGCGCCGGTGTTCTCCAGGAACAGGCGCAGGCTGAGCTGACTGGACGTGATGATGGCAACCAGGCTCATCATCATGGCGGTGATGCGCTCGAGCGGATCGGCAAACCGCTCCGTGTCGGCGGCGCGGACAGCGGCGATATTCTCCGGCAGAAGGCTGCGGATGTCATCCAGCAACACATAGGACATCAGGCCGTCCATGCTGGTGAAATGGGCGAAGATCGTGCCCTTGGCGACCCCCGCAGCGCTGGCCAGAGCCTCTGCGGTGATAGCGTCCGCGCCATTGCGGGAGAGGAGATCGCGGGCGGTCTCCAGGATACGGCTGCGGGTCTGCTGGGTACGCTGTTGGGGTTTTCGGGTCATCTGGCGGCTAAGTGTTTGGGGAAAGAAATATTGACCGTGGTCAATATTAGCTTGACGGGAAACGGTGGGTGAGTCAAAAAATGACCACGGTCAATTTTAAATAGGTGTGGTCATGTCACGGAAGATCCTGGTGCTGGAAGGGCATCCTGCGGCGGAAACGCTGAATGCGGCGCTGGCGGATGCTTATGCGCAGGCTGCGCGGGAAAGCGGACACGAGGTCAGGATCCATCGCCTGTCGGCAATGCGCTTCAATCCGGATCTGGGAATTGCTTCCTATCGCAACGTGCCGGAGCTGGAGCCGGATCTGGCTGCCTTCTATGCCGATCTCGAGTGGTGCGGGCATTTCGTCATCACCCATCCCATGTGGTGGGGCGGCATGCCGGCCAAGCTGAAGGGGCTGATCGACCGGGTGTTCCTGCCGGGCAAGACCTTTCAGTATCAGAAAGGGAAGCCTCTGCCTCTGGGCCTGATGAGCGGACGCAGCAGCCGGGTGATCATGACGTCGGACACGCCGAATTTCTTCCTGGACTGGATCTACGGCAATGGCATCGGCAAGCAGACGAGCCGCCAGATCCTGAAATTCTGCGGTTTCAAGCCCGCCCGCTTCACCCGGTTCGCGCCGGTGCGCAAATCCAGCGAGGCCCGCCGGGCCGGCTATCTGGCCAAGGTGCGGGCCCTGGGCTCGCGCGGTGATTGAAGCTCCGGGTGGTGGGGATGGTTCCTCACCCGGAATGCGGACTTGTCTGACTGTGCCAGTTGTCTTTAATCGTATCCGTGATTTTAAGGCCTGAAGATTGTTCAGGATTTTCCGGATCAGGAATTTGAGATGACCAAGGCGAGGGGGCGGCTTGCAGCCGCATGGACAAGCATGGCAGCGCTGTTTGGCGGCGTGCTTGTGGTGACCGGCGGGCTGATGGCCGGGCCGGAGGCGGCGCAGGCGGCTGACATGTCGTTCGAGAATGTCTGCAAGGGCAATTCGGCGGCGAGCTGCTATGTGCAGGCGGATGGCGGTATCACGCTGGATACGCCGAAGCTTTTTGCCCGTTATCTGGAGAGCGAGCATTCTGACGGCAACAAGGTTCTGCTCAACAGCCCCGGCGGCAGTCTGCTGGGCGGGCTGGAGCTGGGCAAGCTGATCCGCGAAGCCGGGATGGAAACCGAAATCGGCATCTGGAAGCAGGATGGCGTGTTCGGGGAGACGGTTGAGGGCGGCATCTGCATGAGCGCCTGTTCCTATGCCTTTCTGGGCGGCAAGGTGCGCCGTATTCCAGATGGCAACCGTCTGGGCTTCCATCAGTTCTTCCTGTCGGGCGACAAGCCGGATCAGGTGTCTTCCAGCGAGGTGGACAAGGCGCTGATGAGCGGGCAGGAGCTGTCCAGCCTGATCGTGCGCTATCTCCTGGAAATGGGCATTGATGCGCGCATCTTCGTGCTGGGCACCGGGGCGAAGCCGAATGACATGTTCGTGCCGGATGCCGCCCAGCTTGAGGAATTCTCGCTGATCACCCCGGAAGGCTTTGGCGAGTTCTTTCTGGAGCCCTACAAGAAGGGACTAGTGGCGGCCAGCCGCCGCAAGAGCCCGGTGCGGCTCTATGATCTGGCGAGCCAGTTCTCCAGTTATTGCCGCAAGAAGACGCCCTATCTGCTGATTACCACGGAAGGCGGCATGTTGAACCCGGATGAGTTGCCGACGACAAGGATCCGCATGTTCTCCAAGGGGCGCGGCATCGAGGCCAAGGCTGTCGACGGCGCCTTGCGCGTGGTAGGTGACAGCGGTGTCGAGGTGGAGGTGAACCAGCAGGTCGTGGACCTGTTGTCTGCGAGTGAGCGGATCGAGTTCGATCTCTTTCTCGGCATGGCTTCCGGCGGAGAGGTGCGCGGCAAGATTTATCTGACCGAGATGGACCGCAAGGTCATCGCCGCAAGTTTCCGCTTCTGCATCAACTAGGCGGGGGCTTGGGGGAGGTCCTCCTTCATCAAGACCGCTTCGACGAATTGAGGCGCTCCGCAGGTCTGCGGGGCGCCTCATTTTCATTCAGGCAAGGCAGGTCAGCGGGCCTGGCGGGCGTCCTTGGCGCTCTGAACAGAACGGATGGGCATGAACGTGTCCGGATCGGCCATCAGCCAGTAGGTGCTGTAGCCGGGATGGTCATGGCCTTCTGCCAGGAGTGAGCCAGGTTTCAGCCAGTCGACGGCGGTGCTGGCGGGAAGCACGGTGCGGTGGCCTTCGCGCAGGTAGAAATGCTCGGGGCCGAATTCCTTGGGGCTGGACAGGCCGGAGGCTTCGGCAAAGTCCATCAGGGCCTTCATGGTGTTGTGATGGAAATTGGCAACGCGGGTGGCCTTGTCGGGCACGACCAGGGCCATCTGGCGCTTGGGGTCCTGGGTGGCGACGCCAGTGGGGCAGCGGTTGGTGTGGCAGCTCTGGGACTGGATGCAGCCGATGGCGAACATGAAGCCACGGGCGGAATTGACCCAGTCTGCCCCGAGGCACAGGGCGCCGGAAATGTCGAAGGCGCTGATCAGCTTGCCACTGGCGCCGATGCGGATCTTGTCGCGCAGATTGGTGGCGACCAGCGTGTTGTGAACGAAGGACAGGCCGAGGCGCAGGGGCGTGCCGAGCCGGTTGGAGAACTCGACCGGGGCAGCGCCCGTGCCGCCTTCCGCTCCATCGACGACGATGAAGTCGGGCAGGATGCCGGTCTTCAGCATGGCCTTGACCACGGCCATGAATTCCCAGCGGTGACCGATGCAGAGCTTGAAGCCGACCGGCTTGCCTCCGGACAGGCGCCGCAGGGTGGAAATGAATTCCAGCAGTTCCACCGGCGTGGAGAAGGCGGAATGGGCAGAGGGGGAAATACACTCGACGCCGACGGGAACGCCGCGGGCCTCGGCGATCTCCTGGGTGACCTTGGCGCCGGGCAGAACGCCGCCATGGCCCGGCTTGGCGCCCTGGCTGAGCTTGATCTCGATCATCTTGATCTGCGGATTCTGGGCCTGCTTTTCAAAGGCCTCCGCATCGAACCCGCCATCAGGACGGCGGCAGCCGAAATAGCCGGAGCCCAGCTCCCAGATCAGATCGCCGCCACCGGCCCGGTGATAGCGCGAGACGCTGCCTTCACCCGTGTCATGGGCAAAGCCGCCGGTCTTGGCGCCAGTGTTCAGCGCCAAGATGGCATTGGCCGAGAGGGAGCCGAAACTCATGGCGGAGATGTTGAACAGCGAGGCGGAATAGGGCTTTGCGCAATCCGGCCCGCCGATAGAGATGCGCAGGCGCTCGTCGGTCTTCGGGTCGACCGGCGGCGTGCCGGGGCCGCCCTTGGGCACCATGGAATGGTTCACCCAGGCATAGTCATTGGCATAGACGTTGTATTCCGTGCCGAATGGCTTGTTGCCTTCAATGTCCTTGGCCCGGTCATAGACGAGCGAGCGTTTCTCGCGGGAGAACGGCGCGCCGTCGAGGTTCGATTCAAAGAAATACTGGCGCAGCTCCGGCCGGATCGATTCCAGCATGTAACGGGCGTGGCCGATGACCGGGTAATTGCGCAGGACCGCGTGGCGCTTCTGGGTGAGGTCCCAGATGCCGAGGCCGGTCAGTCCGGCGAAAACCGCGAAGGGCCATATGAAAAACTCAGCTCCGCCAAGGGTCATGGCGAAGCAGAAAAGGGCCAGAAGAATGATCAGGATGAAAACACTATACCGGGCAGGCAAGGCCAAGGGGCTCTCCTCAAACAACTGTCGAAACAGGTCTCTCTCGAGTGGCACAATGCCCCGGACGCAAGCGCGGTTCCAGTGCGGAAAGTGAAATGGGGAGAAGGGCGTAGAGATCTGCCGCCCATCTCCGGCAGTTATCGGGTGAAGGTGATGTCCACCGTTCCGACCGGAAAGCCCAGCTTGGTCACATCCGAGGTGTTGCGCACGGTGTTGGAGCCGGTGCGGGTGAGTGTGTCGGCAAAGCGAAGTGCAATCTCGCTGTCCCCCGCAGGAACGTCCATCACGTAGGAAAAGCGGATGGCGCCGCCGGTGGTTGTGACCTGAACCAGACCCTTCACGCCGCTGCGCTGACCGACATAGCGTCCGTCTCCGGTCTTCTGGAACACCCAGACCGCCTTTTCCCGAACGCCATCGTCATAGCGGATGTCCTCGCGCAGGGTGAAGACGAAGGTCTTCGGGTTCCAGCTGCCGGTGAGATAGGCGGTGAGCGGGCGATGGATGCCGGCGATCTCGCTGTCAAACGCCCCGCGCCCGACAGTCTGTCCTTTGAAGAATTCTTCCAGAACCAGCGGTTTGCCGGTTTGCGCGAAGGCGGGCAGGGCAAAACCGGCAAGCGACAGGAAGGCGGCGGCTGCGAAGCTGAGAATTTTCAATGACATGTCAAATCTCCTTGGGGGAGGATTGTGCCCCGCAGGAGATACGGACCGGGGAGGCCTATGGATTGGTCAAAACAAATAGGAATAAATTCCTTGACAGCGTGACGCTGTTGGGGTAAGGTTTTGACATGATCGAAGAGTTGCGCCTGATGCGGCGTTTAGGGGAGCTGGTTCCGAGTATCGCACGGGTTTTGCGGTGGGGGACAAGTTCCGCAGATCTTCGGCAAGCATCTGAAAAACAAGCAGAAAATTTTGAACGGTGAGGGACAGATACGTCCAGCCCTCACCCGGTGCTGCGCGCCGACCTCTCCCAGGCTTGGGAGAGGTGGTGGAGGGGTTTGTCGCGGGGAGTGGTTGGGGTGTCCTTCGAGGTTTTACGGAAGACGGGCGGTTGGTTCTGCTGGCTCCCTCTCCCTCAGGGAGAGGGTTGGGGTGAGGGCGAGTTGCACAGGGATGTTTGAAAACAGGGCCGGGTGACCGGCCTGAAATTTGTGACAAAGAAGCCAAGTTTGTTGGTCATCCTGGTTTGGTGCCCTGCACCAAGACCGGGATCCAGTATCCGTAGAGTGGGGTCTTGAAAAAGGCAGTTACCTCAGCTGGTTACTGGATCCCTGCCTTCGCAGGGATGAAGTCCAACTCTTCGCGAACTGGCGCCATCAAGGGTGACTGGGTCTTTGTCAGCAGTCCGAAGGCCGGGTGACCGGCCTTTTGCATGTCTGCAGGTCGGTGGGGGAGGCGGTATGGCGGGGCGGTTTTCGGGCAAGGGGATATGCGATGCGGTGCGCCAGGACCGGGCAGCGACGCGGCAGGCTAAACGGAAGAGGCGTTGCAGGACAGGTGGGGCTGATCTCAGGATTGAGCCTGACGTTGGCACTGATCCTGGCCTTTTCCCTGAGGAAGTGCTTGGCCCGGTGGCCATACAAGACGGCCTGTCTGATCTGACGCATCTCATCATTCCGGACCTCGAACAGCCCGGCATGATCGAGCGGCTCTACAAGGCCTTTGAGGGGCAGATGGAGAGCATGGAGGCGCGGCTGAGGGAGTTGGTGGCGGAAGCCGGCAGTGCGGCGAGCCTGGCCGATATCGACAAGACGGTGAAGACCCTGGCGAGCCTTGCGAAGACGCTGGGGGTTCTGATCGACCTGAAACGGGCCTCCGATGAGGAGGCCGCGGAAGAGGACGGCGATGGTCTTGCATCAGATGCAGAAGCCCTCAGGGCGCAGCTTGCGGACCGTCTTGGCCGCCTGTGCGAAGGCGGGGCGCATTGAAGCGGCGCTGGGCGCGCTGAGTGATGACGAGATCCGCTTTCTCCTGAGTGATTGGCCGACTTTCGCCCATGACCATCAGATGCCGCCGCCGGGAGACTGGCGGGTGTGGCTGCTGATGGGCGGGCGGGGGGCAGGCAAGACACGCGCAGGCGCAGAATGGATCCGCGCCATGGCACAGGGCGAAAGCTGGAACGGTGGCCAGGTGGCAGGCCGCATTGCGCTGGTCGGCGAGACCTATGCGGATGTGCGCGAGGTGATGGTGGAAGGGGTGTCCGGGATTCTTGCCGTCCACCCCAAGGCCGGGCGGCCGCACTGGATACCGACGCGGCGGCGGCTGGAATGGCCCAATGGCGCGGTGGCGCAAGCCTTTTCAAGTGAAGACCCCGAGGCCCTGCGCGGGCCGCAATTCGACATTGCCTGGTGCGATGAACTCGCCAAATGGCGTCACGCCGAGGAGACTTTCGACATGCTGCAATTCGGTCTGCGCCTTGGAGAGGCGCCGCGCCAGCTGGTGACCACGACGCCCCGTCCGGTGCCGCTGCTCAAACGACTGCTTGGCCTGCCGGGAACGGTGGTGAGCCATGCGCCGACACGGGCCAATGCGCCGTTTCTGGCACCGGGCTTTCTGGAGACGGTGGTAGGCCGCTATGCCGGCACGCGGCTTGGACGGCAGGAGCTGGAAGGCGAACTGATCGAGGACCGGCCGGATGCGCTCTGGTCGCGGGAGCGGCTGGAGCGGGAGCGGGTCGCCGCCCCGCCACAGGATCTGGAGCGGATCGTGATCGCCATCGATCCGCCGGCAAGTTCCGGAAAGAGGTCCGATGCCTGCGGGATCGTGGCGGCTGGACTTGGGTCCGACGGGCGGGCCTATGTTCTGGCCGACAAGTCCCTGAGCCGGGCGCGGCCTTCCGACTGGGCGTCCACGGCCACGGCCCTTTGGCATGCACTGGCAGCGGATTGCCTGGTGGCGGAGGTGAACCAGGGCGGTGAAATGGTGGCCGAAGTGATTGCGGGCGTTGATCCGTCCGTGCCGGTCCGCCAGGTGCGGGCAACGCGGGGCAAATATTCCCGGGCCGAGCCGGTGGCCATGCTCTATGACCAGGGCAAGGTCTGCCATGCGGGCGTCTTTCCGGAGCTGGAAGACGAGATGGTGGATTTCGGGCCGGGCGGACTGACCTCCGGCCGCTCTCCCGACCGGATGGACGCGCTGGTCTGGGCGATCACAGAACTGTTGCTGGGGCCCAGGGCGGAACCCAGGGTGCGGCGGCTTTAGGGGTGCTTCTTCTTCCGTGCGACAGCCTTCACCCGAACGGGTTTGGCGGCAAAGAAGTCAGTGGCCTCCATGGCGGTGAAGGCGGCGGCTGCGGCGATGAGAATGGCATGGAACATGATGACCTCCTGCAACTCACCGGGGTGTTTTCTCCCCGTCTGATCTCAAGCTAGCGCTGTCTGGAAACGGGCGCCGTGATCTGGATCACGGATCCAACCCTCACCCGCCGCTTCGCGTCGACCTCTCCCAGGCTTGGGAGAGGTGGCGGAAGGGCTGGTCGCGGGGGGAGATGATGGTGTCCGGCGACGGTGTTGTGCGGGTGCTGCCTCTCGGCTTGCCGCAGTTTGTACCCTCTCCCTGAGGGAGAGGGCCGGGGTGAGGGCATCTTTTGGATGAATGCATAAATCAATGAATGCGCAACTTATGCTCGTTCATCCGCCAACTGACTCAACTTCTTAACTTCAGCTTGAAAGGCCAATGAAACCATGGGCTTGAAACAGGCGTTTGACTCTCTTTGGCGGCGTTCTGAACCACGCTTGGAGACGCGGGCTTCGCGCACGGGGCCTCTCGTCGCGGTGCAATCCGCAGCCCAGCCGGTGTGGAGCCCACGGGACTATGCCGGGCTGGCGCGGGAGGGGTTTGCACGCAATCCGGTCGTCTACCGGGCCGTGCGGATGATTGCGGAGGCGGCGGCGAGCGTGCCGCTGACCCTGTTTGAAGGCGACATGGAGCTGGACCGGCATCCGCTGCTGGACCTGATTGCCAGACCCAACGAGCATGAGGGCGGGGCGGATCTTCTGGAGGCGGTCTATGGCCATCTGCTGGGGGCAGGCAATGCCTTCATCGAGCAGGTGGGCCTAGAGGGTATACCGCGCGAACTCTATGCGCTCCGCCCCGATCGGGTGAAGGTGGTGCCGGGGGCGGCCGGGTGGCCGGAGGCTTTCGATTATTCGGTGAGTGGGCGGACATTGCGGCTGTCGGGCGAGGCAGATCCAGAGACGGGGGCTATCGCCCAGGTGCGTCATCTGAAGCTGTTCCATCCCTTGAGCGACCACTACGGTTTCGCGCCGGTGGAAGCTGCCCAGATGAGCCTCGACATTCACAACGCGGCCACTCACTGGAACAAAGCTCTGCTGGACAATGCGGCGCGGCCCTCCGGCGCGCTGGTCTATGGCGCAGGCGATGCGGTCAACCTCAGCGCCGATCAGTTCGAGCGGCTGAAGCAGGAGTTGGAGAGCGGTTATCAGGGCGCACGCAACGCGGGCCGGCCGCTGTTGCTGGAGGGAGGGCTCGACTGGAAACCCATGGGGCTGACGCCCAAGGACATGGATTTCATCGAGGCCAAGAACCAGGCAGCACGGGAAATCGCGCTGGCCTTTGGCGTGCCGCCGATGCTGCTCGGCATTCCGGGCGACAACACCTATGCCAATTATCAGGAAGCCAACCGGGCCTTCTGGCGCGGGGCGGTGCTGCCTCTGGTGCGGCGGGTGACTGGCGGGCTGGCAGCCTGGCTGAGCCCGGCTTTTGGTTCCCCGCCCTTGCGTCTGGAACCGGACGCTGATGGCATCGAGGCCTTGTCGAGCGAGCGCGAAGCGCTGTGGCGGCGGGTGGAAAGTGCGTCATTCATCAGCCGGGACGAGAAGCGGATGGCTGTCGGCTACGGGCCGGACGGAGAGATGCCTGGGGAGGGACAGGGATGAGCGCGGAGATCGTCCGCTCGGTGATCGAGCGGGGGGATCTGGCCCATCTGGCGCTGTTCCTCTGGGCGGTGGCAGCCAGTCTTCTGGGGCTCTTGCTGCTCAAGGAGCTGACGGTCTCCAACAGGCGGTTTTCTGAATTCGTTCAGGAGCTTGCACGGTTGAACAGATTGTTGTCCGGGCAGGAAACCGGCCGTGCCGGGACCTGGGGAACTGGCAGATGTGACTCAGCGCATGAAGCCCATGCGGACCGGGATCAGCTGCCGCGTCCAAGTGATTCAGATGATTCAGAAAAAGGCGGTTGAGGGTGGGTGGCCCTCACCCAAGCCCGCTCCCTGAAGGGAGAGGGGGCAGGCTGTGTGCGCTGATAGGCCTTCCTCCGCAGGAGCACTTGTGAAGTGCGGTCCAGCAGGTCCGGGTGAAGGCTTCTTCCGGCAACCTCATGAAACAAAAGAAAAAATCCTCTCACTTGAATCAATGTCCCAACAACGGGAGGCGGAGTGATGATTGAAATGATCGGCAAGGGCTGGAAGCGGGTTGGAGCGCTCTGGCGGCGGCGAAGTGGTCTGGGCGCGCGCGGGCAGGCGAAGACGCACAGGCAGGTGTTTGGCGGGTTTTCCGGGGCGGTGCTGGCGCTGGCTCAGGCCGGTTCGACCGCCAAGCCGGAGCGCGGCAGATGAGTGCAGGCGGCGGAGCGTCACAGGAGCTGGGGCTGGTTCAGGCGAGGCGCGAAAGGCGGGCCGAAGATCTCTTGAGCGGACGGATCCCGGTAACAGGCTATGCCAGCCTGTTTGAACGGATGGACGGGGCGGGGGACATCATCCGGCGCGGGGCGTTTCAGGCAAGCCTCAAGGCGCGGAGGGACGGGCTGGCGATGCTGTGGCAGCACGATCCGGCAACCCCGATCGGTGTGTGGACCTCCATGCTGGAGGACAGCATCGGACTGAAGGTCAGCGGCTATTTGATCAGGGACGTCGCTCAGGCCCGTGAGGCCGCAGCCTTGATTGCAGCGGGGGCTGCCACGGGGCTTTCCATTGGCTTCAAGGCGCGCCGGTCGTTCCGCTCCGCAGGCCGGGGTCCGCGCATCCTGACGGATATCGATCTTTGGGAAGTGTCCATCGTGACCTTCCCCCAGGCGGAGGGGGCAAGGGTGCGGCTGAACCGGCCCGAGCCTTTGCCGCGCAGTCAGATGAGATCCAGGTCGTCGGTGTCCCTTGGGGGACGCAGTACCTCTAGTGAAGGGAGAGTTTGATGCAACATTCGGACATGACGGGTTCCACGGTGGCGCTGCCGCTGGAAACCAAGGCGGGCGGGCTGCCCGCAGGACTGCCGGCGCAGCCCGGCGGCTTTTCGGGCGGGGAGGATGTGGCCCGGACCTTCGACGAATTCTTCCGCGCCTTCGAGAGCTACCGGGAGGTCAATGACGCCCGGCTGGCGGAGATCGAGGAACGCGGCAATCCGGATATCCTGACGCTGGAAAAGCTGGACCGGCTGGATGCGGCTCTCGACATGACCCAGCGCCGTCTCGATCAGCTGACCCTGAAGGCCCGGCGTCCTGAAATCGGCTCGGAGGCCGGGGCGCGGCACGGGCGGGGGGCGTCTTCCCAGGTGCTGGAGCACCGGGCGGCCTTCGAGAGTTATGTGCGGACCGGGCAGGAAGCCCGGCTGCGGCCGCTTGAATTGAAGGCCATGTCCATCGGTTCTGATGCAGATGGCGGATATCTGGTGCCGGAAGAAACGGAAGCTGGCATTTTGCGCCGTCTGTCTCAGGTCTCGCCGATCCGCGCGATTGCCGGGAATCGGCAGGTGTCGGCCTCGACCTACAAGAAGCCTTATTCCCTGACGGGTCCGCAGACCGGCTGGGTGGGCGAGACCGATGCCCGTCCGCAGACCACGGCACCGACACTGGCGGAACTCAGCTTCCCGGCGATGGAGCTTTACGCCATGCCGGCGGCGAGCGCGTCGCTGCTGGATGATGCGGCCATCGACGTGGATGCCTGGATCGCCGAGGAGGTGGAGACTGCCTTTGCCGAACAGGAGGGGGCAGCCTTCATCAATGGTGATGGCGTCAACCGGCCCAAGGGGTTCCTCTCGGTCGACCGGGTGGCGGAAGCCAGCTGGGCCTGGGGCAAGCTGGGGACGGTCAAGAGCGGTGAGGCGGGCGGATTTCCGGCGCTGAGCCCGGGCGATGTGCTGCTCGACCTGATCTATACGCTGAAGGCAGGCTACCGGCAGAATGCGCGCTTCGTGATGAACCGGCGTACTCAAGGAGCGCTGCGCAAGCTGAAAGACGGGGACGGCAACTATCTCTGGCAGCCGCCGATGACGGCGGGCGGTGAGGCAACGCTGCTGAACTTCCCCGTGACCGAAGCCGAGGACATGCCGGACATCGCGGTGGATGCTCCGGCCATTGCCTTTGGCGACTTCCGCCGGGGCTATCTGGTGGTGGACCGGATGGGCGTGCGCATCCTGCGCGATCCCTATTCCTCCAAGCCTTACGTCCTCTTCTACACCACCAAGCGTGTGGGCGGGGGCGTGCAGGACTATGACGCCATCAAGCTGATGACCTTCTCGGCCTGAGGTCTCAGGTCACAAGCCGGGGACCCTCGCGTCTTCCTTGCTGGAGCCGGTCAGTATCAGCCGGCCGGCTCCGGTATATCCTCCCCAACTGGCCGGGTTCTTTTGAAGAACCCGGCCTTTTTGTTTTCAAGGCTGCTTGTGGAAGGTTTGCCATGACTGCAACCCGTGTGATCGAACCGGCCACCGAGCCGGTGTCCCAGGCTGAAATGAAGGCGCATCTGCGTCTGACCGGCACGGCAGAAGATGAGCTTGTGGGCCAGTTGATCGCTGCAGCCCGCGCACAGGTGGAGCAAGAAACCCGGCGGGCCCTGATCAGCCAGGGCTGGCGGCTCTATCTGGATCAATGGCCCGCAGGCCGTGTGGTACAGCTGCCGGTCGCGCCGGTTCAGGGGATCAGCCAGATCCTGGTGTTCGACGAAGATGGCGTGCCCAACGCGCTGGCGGAAACGGACTGGCGGCTGGACAAGAGCACCAGCCCGGCGCGGGTCCGGGTGAAGCCGGGAGCCGGATTGCCATCTTCCGCCGTCATGGCCATCGAGATCGATTTTACCGCCGGATATGGCGCCTCGCCGAGCGACGTGCCCGAGACCCTGCGCCAGAGCATTCGCCTGCTGGCAGCGCACTGGTTCGAGCACCGGGAGGCGGGGACGGAGCTTGCCATGGCGAGCGTGCCGCACGGACTGGACAGGCTTCTGGCCGCAAGCCGGGTGCGCCTGCTGTGAGCGCGGGGCGGTACCGGACGCCGGTGGAGCTGGAAGAGCCCGTGCGGACCCAGTCGGCTGATGGCTCGGCGGTGCTGGTTCATGTCCCGGCAGGAACGGACTTTGCCGAAATCCGCTGTCTGCGGCAGGACGAAGCTGTGCTGTCTGACCGGGTCGACGGTATGGCCACCCATGAGATCTGCCTCAGATACCGCGAGGATATCGCCGGTGGCTGGCTGGTGGCAGCGAAGGGGCGGCGCTTCCGCATTCTCAGTGCGGCGGATGAGGATCTGCGCGGCAGGACTGTGCTGTGCCTCGCCGAGGAGGAAGAGACATGAGCGGCCCTTCTGCAGAGCTGGCCTTGAGGAAAGCGCTTCTTGCCCGGCTGAACGGGTCGGGTGTGCTGAGTGCCCAGATGGGCCCGGAGGGCATTTGCGATGTGCCGGCACGCGGTCAGGCCTTTCCGTTTCTGTCGCTGGAGGCGCTGGGGAGCAAGCCGCTCCTGAGCGATCCGTCAGAGGGCCTGGTGCATGATCTCAGGCTTCAGGTTCTCTCGCGTGCGCCGAGCCGGGACGAGGTTCTGACCCTGATGGAGGAGGCCTCCGGGCAGATCCTCGACGGGGCGCTCACGCTTGACGGGCATCATCTGGTCGGGCTGCAGCTATCCGGCCGGAGCACGGCCTTGATGCGGGACGGGCGGACCTTTCGCGGCGTGATCGAGCTTCGGGCGGTGACAGAGCCGCTGGTGTAGGGGTCTTTCCCTCACCCCGGCCCTCTCCCTGAGGGAGAGGGAGTGCGCTGTCCGAATGGAGAGGCTGTGGCACGAGCCAGGTCTTGGGTGTCTTGAGACGCGCGGCAGTTCTACCTCGCCCTACCGGGGAGAGGTCGGGCCAAAGGCCCGGGTGAGGGGCGAGCTGAATTTCCAAAAATATCGGAGGGGAATGATATGGCGGCTCAGGCTGGACGGGATCTGCTGCTCAAGCTGGATCAGGACGGGAATGGAAGTTTTCAGACGGTGGCGGGGCTCAGAAGCCGCAGGGTGGCGCTGAATGCCACGGCGGTGGACATCACCAATTCCGACAGTTCGGGGCGCTGGCGGGAGCTGTTGAGTTCGGCTGGAACACGCACGGCGAGCCTGTCCGGCTCCGGACTTTTCCGGGATCAGGCAAGCGATGCCTCCGTGCGCCAGCTGTTCTTTGCCGGTGAGATCCGGAACTGGCAGGTGGTGATCCCGGATTTCGGCACACTGACCGGTCCGTTCCAGGTGACGGCGCTGGAATATGGCGGCCGTCATGACGGGGAGGTGACCTACGAGCTGGCGCTGGAGTCGGCCGGGGAATTGACCTTCGCGGTTCTTTGATCGCTGGAAACCTGCTTGGGAGGAGAAGCATGCCCAATCGCTTGCGCGGCGAGATTGCCGCCTGTCTGGACGGACGCCAGTGGACACTGGTCCTGACGCTAGGGGCCTTGGCGGAGCTGGAAGCGGCTTTTGCAGCAGACAGCCTGGCAGGTCTGACGGAACGGTTTTCAAGCGGCAGGATCTCGGCCCGGGATCTCATCCGGGTGATCGGCGCGGGATTGCGCGGGGCCGGAAACGCGGTGACCGATGAGCAGGTGGCCTCGATGACATCTGCCGGGGGCGCATTGGGCTTTGCCGCAATTGCCGCCGATCTTCTGAAAGTGACTTTCGGCACGAACGAAGATCCGGAAGAAGAGGATGCGGAGAGCCCTTTTGCCGGGAGCCCGGCCGTCTGAGCCCCATGCCCTGGCAGGCCTTGATGGAGCGGGCCATGGGCGGGCTCGGTTGGCGCCCGGCCGATTTCTGGTCGGCAACGCCCAAGGAACTGGCGGCGGCACTGGGGCTGAACCGCCGGAACGCCGCGATTGGCCGTGGTGATTTCGGCCGGTTGATGGAGCAGTTCCCCGATGAGGGCTTGTGAAAAGGACCCTGATGAATGGCGAATGACGAAGATGGCGGACAGGTGGAATTGCCACTTGGAGACTTGAGCAGGTTCTCGCAGCAGATGGCGGAGGTGACCCGCAGCGCCTCGCAGTTTTCCTCGGTGCTTTCCAGCGGAATGAAATCGGCGCTGGTGGACGGGAAAACGCTGGATACGGTGATGCGGCAGATGGCCCTGACCCTGTCCTCCAGGGTGGTGAGCTCAACGCTGAATTCATTGACCAGCGCTGCGGTCAATGCGGTCAGTGGTCAGGCCGGATCAGGTGGCAGCGGGTTGCTCTCGACCCTCTCAAGCGGAGCGGCTTCGCTTCTCGGGTCGGTCATGCCCTTTGCCAAGGGCGGGGTGGTGGCTTCGCCAACCTATTTCGGACTGGAAAGCGGATTGGGAGTGGCCGGGGAGGCGGGTGCCGAAGCGATCCTGCCGCTGAGCCGGGGCTCCGACGGCAGGCTGGGGATCCGGACCGGACAGGGCGGCCAGCAGGGGCCGCGGGTGCAGATCAATGTGGCCGCCCGGGACGCCGAGAGCTTCCGCAGGTCGGAAGCGCAGATCTCGGCAATGGTGGCCCGCGCCGTCGGACGGGGACGGCGCGGGCTCTGACACCGGCCTGAAAAAGGAGGGGCTCAGGAGCCGGTGTTTTCGGTTGCCGTCACCAGGACGGCAATCTGATCCTTGAGGTTGAGGCGCTGTTTCTTCAGCTCTTCCAGAGCCTGATCGGAAGCCGGAGCGACTTCGCTCTCGATGCGGTGAATCTCGCGGTTCACCTCGTGATACTCGTCCGCCAGCCGGGCGAAATGCGCATTGGATGTCTTCAACGTGCGCAAGGCTTCAACGGCCTGCGGGAATTCTTCATGCAACTCGTGCGGTACGTGACTCATCAAGTGCCCTCCTTGGTACGGGGGCAAAGATGACCGGGCTTGAAGAGCGGCACCTTGAGCCAGATCAATCCTGAGCGGCGGAGAAGGAGTTTTTTCCATGATATCCATCCTCGACGAGCGGTTTCCATCGGCAGTGGCCTTCGGGGCGCTGGGCGGGCCGGAACGGCGGACGGACGTGGTGCTGCTCGCCTCCGGCTTCGAGGCGCGAAACGCAAGATGGGCGGACAGCCGCAGGCGTTATGATGCCTCCACCGGCATCCGCTCCCTCGCAGACCTGCGGGCGGTCCTTTCGCTGTTTGAAAAGGCGCGGGGCCGGCTCTACGGGTTCCGCTTCCGGGATCCGTTCGACCATTCCAGCCGCAGCGATGGCGGCTTGCCGATGGCAAGCGATCAACCGCTCGGCACGGGGGACGGGACGGCGACCCGCTTCGTGCCGCGCAAGACCTATGGCAGCGGCGAAACGGCCTATGTGCGCGAGATCCGGCTGGTGGATGCCGGGTCCTTGAGGGTGGCGCTCGACGGCGTGATGCAGGTCATCGGCAGTGACGTGACCCTGAACGAGGGCACGGGAGATCTGGTGTTTGCCGTGCCGCCGGCGGAAGGCGTTGCGATCACGGCAGGCTTTACCTTCGACGTGCCGGTGCGGTTCGACACGGACCGGCTGGAGGTGAGCCTGACCCATTTCGAGGCGGGCGACATCCCGACCATTCCGCTGGTGGAAATCAAGATTGCTTGACATGCAAATTTAGGTGGATGATGAAAAATAAGTATCTTATGGTTGTTTTTTTGGGGGCGTGACGTTCAATGGATTTGGTGAAACTAGGTGTCAATGGTCATTCATGGGAAAGCTTTGAAAAAGATTGGAGGGAACAATGTGAGCAATATGAGGAGGAACTTGAGGACTACGCGGCGGCCGTTTTTCCTGTTTTTAAAAGTCTAATTGAAGATCCTTCTTCTGTCGCTGGTGTTTATGCGCTTCATAATGGAGAGCGGTATCTTGCCGTTTGTCAGCTGAATTGCGCGTCTCTTCCGGGTTACACGGGGCGCGTTCTGAGAGTGCGATATTTAACTGTGGCACCCACATATGATTTTGATGATCACAAGATCGATGAATATGCGTCTGTTTTGATCGGGACGCTGTTGGGTATTTTGGAAATATCTGACAGCGACGATATGCAATCAGATCACGTGAAATTTCATCTTCGCAGTCCAGCTGAGCGTTCTCTTTTTTCTGCTTTCGGGGCTGGTCTTGATCGTGCCGATGTGTATAAGTCCGTGAAAATGACTGGCGCATGGCTATATGTAACTAAATAGCAACATATTGTTCCGACTATCCAGTCATAGGGAGAAGTGTGATGACTACTCAAGCTCAAAAGCAAGCGATCATAGAAGCTGTCCATTATGCACTTGATGTGATTGGAGTCTCTGGTCTGAAGAGCACGCCTCTTTTCCTGTCGAACAATCGCCAGGAAGCCAAAGAAGCGGCATAAGACACCTTCTGAAGCAGCTTTCAAAAACCCGGCCTTGTGCCGGGTTTTTTGTTTTTTCTCCCTAGAAATTGTAGAGCCTCCAAATGAAAACGATCCCAACGGATCTTGCCGCACGCCTGTTGCGGCGGGAGACGACGCTTGCGCTTTGCTGGGTGGTGACCCGGACGGATGGCGTTCAATGCGGGTTTACCGATCATGACCGGCCGGTGTCCGTTTCAGGTGTGACTTGCCTGCCGGAGAATGGGCTGGAAGCCTCGGCCCGCACCAGCGGTCCGGGGTTCGCGGCAGCTGCCGGGGATGTGGCAGGCGCGCTCAGCGGCCCGGCCTTGAGCGAGGATGAGCTGGAGGCGGGCCTTTGGGACGGGGCAGAGGTGAGCGTTCATCTGGTCGACTGGAGCGCCGGGGGCAGCGTTTCGATGGCTTTGCGCCGGGCCAGGATCGGTGAGGTCAGCCGAAAGGGGGCAGCCTTTCAGGCGGAACTCCGGGGTCTCGCCCATGTGCTGGAGGCCAGGTATGGCCGGGTCTATTCGCGCAGCTGCGATGCGGATCTCGGCGATGCGCGCTGCGGCGTGGATCTGGAGGACCCTGACTACACCACGGTGGCAGTGGTCGTCTCCGCGACGGCCGCGGGCGATGTGCAGCTGGTGGGCGCTGGAACCTATGAGGAAGGCTGGTTTACCGGTGGTCTGCTGAAGGTGCTGGATGGGGAGCGGCAAGGCTTTGCCAGCGAGATTGCCAACCATACCCTGACTTCGACAGGGGCGCTGATCTCCCTCTGGCAGGCCCCGCCAACGGCTCTTGCGGCCGGGATCGAGGTTCTGATTTCGGCCGGATGCGACAAGCGTTTTGCCACCTGCCGGGCAAAATTCGCCAATGGGCTGAATTTCCAGGGTTTCCCCCATCTGCCGGGAACGGACTTCGTACTCTCCTATCCCACCCGCAACACGGGCACCAATGATGGAGGTCCGCGTGTTTCCTGAAACAGGTGATGCCGATGGAGCGGTCATGCGGGATAGGGCGCTGGCCGAAGCGCGGCTGTGGCTCGGAACGCCCTACCGTCATCAGGCAAGTTGTCTCGGGGCGGGCTGCGACTGCCTTGGTCTCCTGCGCGGGGTCGTGCGCGGACTGTACGGGCGGGAGCCCGAAGAGGCGCCGGACTATCCGCCGGACTGGTCCGCGGCCGGTCGCGAGGACCTGATGGAGGCGGGGCGGCGCTGGCTGATGGAAATCGCCATCGAGGCGGCGCTGCCTGGTGACGTTCTTCTGTTCCGCTGGCGTGACGGTGTGCCCGCCCGCCATGTGGGGCTGCTCTCCGAAGGCCAGAGGCTCATCCATGCCTATGAGCGGGTGGGGGTGATCGAAAGCCCGCTGGTGCCGGCCTGGCGCAGAAGAATTTCCAATGCATTCCGTTTTCCGGGAGAAGCGTCATGGCAACCTTGATCCTTGCGGCTGCCGGGTCTGCTGTTGGCGGGCTGTTCGGCCTTGGGGGGACCGGAGCGATCCTCGGCAAGGCGGTTGGAGCGGTGGCTGGCGCCGGGATCGACCGGCTTCTGTTTGGGTCCAAACGCACAGTTGAAGGCTCGCGCCTGTCGGATCTGACGGTGCAGACCTCCAACGAAGGCGCGCCCTTGCCGCTGGTCTACGGCAGGGTGCGGCTGGCGGGACAGGTGATCTGGGCAACCAACTTCGAGGAAGTGGTGAGCGAGGAAAGCGCCGGGGGCAAGGGCGGGGGCTCGTCCACGACCGTGCGGAGCTTTTCCTATTTTGCCAATTTCGCCGTGGCGCTGGCGGAGGGGCCGATCACCCGCATCGGAAGGGTCTGGGCGGATGGCAAGGAGCTGGAAACGGCGGGTCTCTCCATGCGCGTCTATAGAGGCACGCGGGATCAGGAGCCGGATCCGCTGATCGCCGCACTTCAGGGCGAGGCTCCGGCCTATCGCGGCACGGCCTATGTGGTGTTCGAGCGGCTGGCGCTGGCCGATTTCGGCAACCGCATTCCGCAGCTTGCTTTCGAGGTCCTGCGGGCGATCGAGCCGCTGGAAAGCCAGATCCGGGCCGTGACCATGATCCCGGGGGCGGGGGAATTCGTCTATTCCACCGTGCCGGTCAGCCAGACCTTGCTTCCGGGCGAAACGGAAAGCCTCAACCATCATTCGAGCCTTGCGGAAACCGACTGGGCCGCCTCGCTGGACGATTTGCAGGCGGTCTGCCCGGCGCTGGAAAGCGTGGCCTTGGTGGTGACCTGGTTCGGCGATGACCTGAGGGCCGGGCAATGCCTGTTCCGGCCGAAGGTAGAGGAAGCCGCAAAAACCACGGCGGGCATGACTTGGTCGGTGGCGGGACTGGCGCGGGAGGAGGCATTTGCCGTTTCGTCGCGATCTGGAGCTCCGGCCTTTGGGGGGACGCCTGCGGATGCCAGTGTGCTTGCGGCAATTGCCGATCTCAAGGCACGGGGCCTTCGGGTGATGCTCTATCCCTTCCTGATGATGGACATCCCGGAGGGCAATGGCCTGCCGGATCCGGAGGGCGGCGCGGAGCAGCCGGTCTATCCTTGGCGGGGGCGGATCAGGGCGGTGGGCGATGTTCACAGCGACGCGGCCAGTTTCTTTGGAACCGTGACGGCTGCGGATTTCACGGTCGCGGGTGGTGCGGTCAGCTATCACGGACCTGCGGAATGGTCGTACCGCCGGCATATCCTGCATATGGCGGCGCTGGCAAAAGCGGCCGGGGGAGCCGATGCCTTTCTGATCGGATCGGAGCTGAGGGAACTGACGGGCGCGCGAGCCGGAGATGGCAGCTTTCCCTTCGTTGAAGGACTGGCTGCTCTGGCGGCAGAGGTGCGGGCACTGCTGGGATCTGACACCCGCCTCTCCTATGCGGCTGACTGGTCCGAATATGGCGGGCGGCAAATGGCCGGTGGAGATCTGCGGTTCCCGCTGGACCGGCTCTGGGCGGATCCGGCCATCGACTTTGTCGGCATCGACAATTATCTGCCGATGGCGGACATGCGCGAGGGTGGCGATCCGGATGGCAACCGGGATCCCTATGATCTGAGCCTGTTGAGGGCAGGGATCAGGGGCGGGGAATATCACGACTGGTATTATGCGAGCGATGAGGACCGGCAGGCAGGCAGCCGCAGTCCGATCAGTGATGGGGCCTATGGCAAGCCCTGGGTCTACCGGTCCAAGGATGTGAAGGGGTGGTGGGAGAACAGCCACTTCGAGCGCACAAGTGGCGTGGAGGAGGCAAGCCCGACCGCCTGGGTGCCCATGTCGAAGCCGGTCTGGTTCACCGAACTTGGCGTTCCGGCGGTGGATCTGGGCGCGAACCAGCCGAATGTCTTTTCCGATCCGAAGTCCTCCGAGAGCGCCTTGCCTCATTTCTCCAGGGGAACGCGGGACGATCTGATCCAGCGGCGGGCGCTGGAAGCCTCCTTGAGCTTCTGGGATGACCGGCATCCGGATCTCCCGCAGGGGGAAAATCCGGTCTCGCCGGTCTATGGCGGGCGGATGGTGGACCCGGCCAACATTCACCTGTGGACCTGGGACGCGCGCCCTTATCCGGCCTTTCCGAACTATGGGGACGTCTGGGCGGACGGGGAAAACTGGCAGACTGGCCATTGGCTGAACGGCCGGCTGGGGAGCGTGTCGCTGGGCGGGCTGGTGCGGCGGCTGCTCGATGATTTCGGCATTGCTTCCGAGGATGTGGCAGTGGGCAGCCTGAGCGGCGTGGTGGAGGGGCTGGCGGTTGCGGGCCCTGTGTCCGCCCGGCAGATCCTTGAGCCGTTGCTGGATGCCTTTGGGGCAAGCGCGAGCGATCAGGGCACGCAGGTGCTCATCAGCGACACAGGAACTTTTGCCACAGTCGAACTTGGCCTTGAGGATCTGGCGGAGGCATCGGACGGGGAGGCAATCCTGAGCCGGACACGGGCGCAGGAGAGCGAGCTTGCCTCCGAGGTGCGTTTGTCGGCGGAAGACCCATCCGCAGATTATCAGCGCAGGGTCGCGGCATCGCGCAGGCTGTCCGGTGGAAGCCGCGATGTGGAGACGGTGGATCTGGAAGCCGTGGTGGATCCGGGCGTACTGCAACAGGCCGCCGACCGTCGGCTGGCGCGGATCTGGGGCGAGCGGGAGCGGCTGACGCTGACCCTGTCGCCCCTGCGGCCCGATCTGGAACCGGGGGATGTGGTGTCCCTGGCCAGTGTTCCGGGGCAGAGCTTTTCGCCGCCCCTGACGCTTCGGATCGAAAGCATCGAAGACACGGACTTGCGCAAGGTCGAGGCTTTGCGCACCGGGGCGACGCGGGCGGCTGTGTCCGCCACGCCCTTGTCCGGATCGGTGCCCTTCCGCAGTTCGGATGCGGGGGTGCCCCATGGGTTCCTGATGGATCTGCCGGTGCTGGAAAGTTCGGAAGATGGCCTCTCGCCAAGGCTTGCCGCCTTTGCGCGGCCATGGCCCGGCAGCATGACCCTTGTGCGTTCGGCCGGAGACAGCGGTTTTGAAACGGTGCTGAGCGTGACCCAGCCGGCCACAATGGGGCGTTTGAAGACTTCGCTCCTGGCCGGGCCGGTGGATGTCTTTGACCGGATGAACATGCCGGAAGTGGAGATGTTCGGCGGGTTGCTCCAGTCCCGCCCTCTGGAACAGGTGCTGGCCGGAGCCAATGCGCTGGCGGTGTGCACCAGCGGCGGCGGGTTCGAGATCCTGCAATTCGTCGAAGCGGTGCTGACCGGATCCCGGACCTGGCGGTTGAGCCGGCTTTTGCGGGGGCAGAAGGGAACCGAGCCGGAGATGCTGACCGGCGCTGCTGCGGGAAGTGACGTGGTTTTGCTGGATGGCGGTGGAGCTTCCTTGGTGCCGGTGGCTGCCGGACTGAAGGGGCTTGGCCTGTCCTACCGGCTGGTGCCGGGCGGCCTGTCGCTGGAGGACAGCCGGGTGCTGGCGTTTTCTCATGCGGCAAGCGGGCGGGGGCAGGTGCCGCTGGCGCCGGTGCATCTGAAGGCGCGCCGGACCGGCGGCGGGGTGCTTTTTACCTGGATCCGCCAGACCCGCCTCAATGGGGACAGCTGGGAGCAGGCGGAGGTGCCGCTGGCAGAAGAGCAGGAAGCCTATGTGGCCGAAATCCTCGGGCCGGGCGGTGCAGTTCTGCGCAGTTTCAGTCTTGCAACGCCGCAAGTGCTTTATCCGGCAGCCAGCGAAATGGCCGATTTCGGCTCGCAGCAATCCACTCTCACTTTGGCCGTCTGCCAGTTTTCCGCAGCCGCAGGCCGTGGCCCCACGAGAAAGGCGATCCTTTATGTCTGACACAGTCCGGCTGGCCTTGCCGCTGCTTGCGGCAGCGCAGGCCCAGAAACACGTGACCCACAACGAGGCTTTGCTGCGGCTGGATGCGCTGACGCAGCCGCTGTTCAAGAGCCGCTCCCTGTCCGAGCCACCTGCCGATCCGGAGGAGGGAGCGCTTTGGCTGGTGGCGGGTGGCGCGGCAGGGGATTGGCTTGGCAAGGACGGCAGGATCGCCCTGTGGCTGGATGGGGCCTGGCTCTTCCTCACCGCCTTCGAGGGAATGACGGCTGTCGCCGCGGATGAAGAGACGGTGATCACCTTTCTCGGCGGGGAATGGCGGCAGCAGGCCGGGATGGTTCTCGAAAATACTCTCGTGGCCCAGTCTCCCCATGGGGCCGAGACCCGCATCGCGGTTCTTGAGGCGACCTTGAGTGGCCTGTCCGGGGCCTATGCGGAGACGGCTCCGCTGATCCCGAACCGGGCCGTGGTCTTAGGGGTGTCAACCCGCACTGTCACAGCGGTCACGGGTGCTGCGTCCTAGGACTGCGGACTGGCGGGGGAGACCTCGAAATTCGGCGGATCACTTGGCATTTCCGCAGGTGCGACAAATGCCGGGGTGATCGGGCCGACGGCCTTTTACAGTGACACGCCCGTCCGGGTGACCGCCAACGGCGGCAGCTTCACCGGCGGCACGGTCCGCGTCGCCGTCCATTGCATGCTGCCGGTGGTGCCGCAGGGGTGAGCTGCAAGCCGGACCTTTGACAGGGGCTGAGACTGGGGCTGATGGGAAGACGGGGGGACATATGAAAGTCAGTGAGAGGGGGCTTGCGTTTATCGCGGCCCATGAAGGATTTGCCTCGCGGGCCTATCTGGATCCGGCAGGCGTTGTGACCATTGGATATGGTTTCACCATGCGCTCGCGCATTTTTGCATCCTGGTGGCTGAGCCGGCATGGCGGCCCCCTGAAGGTGGGCAATGTGCTCAGCCGGGAGGACGCCAGCAAGCTGCTCCTGACCATGCTGGACGAGGAATATGCGCCGCCGGTCGAAAAGGCGCTCGCGCATCTGACCCAGTCCGAATTCGATGCCTGCGTGTCGGTGATCTACAATCTGGGCGCACGGGCGCTGGGCTGGAAATGGGCAGCGGCCCTGCGCTCAGGAGACCGGGACGGGGCTGCCCGGCTGCTCGCTCAGACGGGGGTGACGGCGGGCGGGCGCAGGCTGAAAGGGCTGGAGCGCCGCCGCAAGGATGAAGCGGACCTCTTGAAGACCGGAGACTATGGATCTGCGGTCTTCCCCCTTGGTCCGAATGAGGCGGCAACCGATCCCGCGGTTCACGAGGCACAGGCAGCTCTGACCCAACTTGGCTATCAGCCCGGACCTGTTGATGGCCTTTCCGGACAGCGCACCAAGGCGGCTGTGCGGGCATTCCAGCGGGACAACCCGCCCTTGCTTGTGGACGGCCAGATCGGCCCGGCCACGCTTTCCCTTCTTTCCCGGCTGATGGCCAAAAAGGGTGCCGAGCGCACGGGCGCTGGCCTGGGGCTGGCCGGATCGGGGGCGGTCAGTCTCGCCGGCTTCCATTGGCAGTCCGCGCTTCTGGCAGGGCTCTGCCTGCTGCTTCTTGTGCTGGCCATTGGTGTCGTCTGGCGCTTCCGGGGGCGGATTGCGGCGGTCGTCACGTCGCTTTGGATGCAGAGCGGGGCTAAGCGCTGGGTGGGACGGGAGAGCACGGCTTCGTCCTGAAACGGGAAATGCGGCTGGCGGAAAGGAGCTCGAAGATGGAAGGCTGGAAAACCCTCGTTTTCAACGGAGCCATTGGGCTTCTGGTGATCGTGAAGGAGCTTGTGACTTATACGTCCGGGTTTGACTGGTCGGCGATCCTGCCACACCAGACGGCGGAGATGGTCATTTTGGGCCTCGGGATTGCCAATATCGTGCTGCGCCATGTGACCGTTGGACCGGCGGGCTGGCGCAAGAGTGCCAAACCATGATGGCGCTGCTCTTGAAATTCCTGTCCGGTGCCCTGCTGGACAGGCTGCTGTCTCATATGGAGCGGCGGCTGGACAGTGCGACGGAACGCGAACGCATTGGCGCGGAGCTGGCGGCGGAGGAAATCAAGGGCGAGATTGCCGCCCGATCGGAAGCCCGCAAGGTGCTCCTGGCCGAGGCGGATCATTTCT
This sequence comes from Roseibium suaedae, assembly GCF_900142725.1. Lineage (GTDB taxonomy): Bacteria > Pseudomonadota > Alphaproteobacteria > Rhizobiales > Stappiaceae > Roseibium > Roseibium suaedae. The sequence goes on from NZ_FRBW01000001.1 coordinate 1,244,170, forward strand.
TCTCGGCCGCACGGCTCGGGCGGCTCGCCTTCGTGCTGCCCTTGGGGCTCTGGTGGGCGGCAGTGTGCCTGGACAGCGTGTTTCATTTCGGCTGGAGGATTTCGGAAGTGCCGGTTCTGCGGGACTGGGGCGGGGCGATCATCACCAGCCTGTTTCTGGTTGATGGCGCGCGCGGGCTGGCCCGGGGCTGGAAGGCTCAGGGCGGCAAGGCAGGGGGCTGACAATTTTTGGGCATGGCAAGATTCTGACATGGCAAGACAAGGCTCCTGACAGAAGGCTGTCAGGAGGGCTTTGCTAAGGTTCTCCCGTCAACGCATAACAGGGAGATCCTGATGACTTTCAAACCTGCAAATACCATGGTCTGGTTCGAGCTGCCCGTGTCGGACCTCGACAAGGCGATTGCCTTTTACAATGAGGTGTTCCAGACAGAGCTGGAGCGGGTGGCGATGCAACCCAACGAGATCGCCATGTTCCCGGTGGAAAAGGGCGGCCGGTCTGGCCATCTTTATCCCGGCAAGCCGCCGGCACGGGGCACAGGTCCGACCATTCATCTGCTCTGCCCGGACAAGCTGGCCGACACCATGGAGCGTTTCGTGAAGGCTGGCGGTGAAATGGTCTCCGACCCGATCACCATCCCGGCGGGCACATTCGCCTATGGAATGGACCCGGATGGCAACTCCATCGGTCTGTTCACCAGTTAAGAGGCAAAGGAATGCGCCGCGCCGACCGACTGTTCCAGATTGTCCAGTACCTGCGTGGCGGGCGGCTTGTGCGCGCCCGTCAGTTGTCGGAATGGCTGGAAGTGTCGGAGCGGACCATTTATCGCGACATCGCGGATCTTCAGACCTCGGGCGTGCCGATCGATGGTGCGGCCGGGGTCGGCTATATTCTAAGGGCCGGTTTCGATCTGCCGCCGCTGATGTTTTCCCGCGACGAGATCACCGCGCTGATGGCCGGAGCCCGGCTGATCCGCGCCTGGGGCGGCACGGAAATGGCGCGGGCGGCGGAAGAAGCCCTGGTCAAGATCGATGCGGTGCTGCCGGACGCGGTGCGACAAAGCACGTCGGAAGTGCAGATCCACGCGATTGCGCCGGAGATGACCCAGGAGCTGCGGCTCAGGATCGATCTTCTGGAGCGGGCCAGCAACCGCCGGTCCAGGCTTCATGTGGTCTATGCCGACCGGGAAGGGCAGGGCAGTGACCGCACGCTGCGGCCGTTGGGGTTGTGGTTCTGGGGCAAGGTCTGGACACTGGTGGCCTGGTGCGAGCTGCGCGATGATTTTCGCATGTTCCGCCTGGACCGGATGCAGTCCATCGCTGATACGGGCGAGACCTTTCAGAAGGAGCCCGGCAAAACCCTGCAGGATTTTTACCGGAGCATGGAAGCGCGGAGAAAATCCGCGGACTGTTGAGTGCAGCGTCCCGAGAGCGGGGGGAGCGGCGCTTCGATTTTTCCATTCGAATTTATTGCCTCAATCCTGTCCCTGAAGACCCGGTTCAGGTTCCATTCAGGTGTCATCCCGTATTTCAAAGGTCATATTCCGGTTGACGGGCAAGGCAGGACTGCCAAGTTACGCAATCGGGACAAACCGGTGGCGGAAGGGTGTGGCCGTTCTGCCTGAAATGGAACCGCGGCGCTTGCCGCAGGCGTGTGGGACAGACAGGTGAAACATTTTCTTGCCGTGATCATGCTGACATTTCTGGCGCTGGGCCAGATGCAGGCTGCTGCGCAGGCTCAATGCCTTTCGCAGGCAGAGGCCCGTGATGCGGTGGCGAGCGGCAAGGCAGCCTCTCTCGGATCGCTGAAGGGGGCTGCGGGCGGAGAGATCGTCAAGGCCCAGCTGTGTGTCGAGGGCGGGCAATATGTCTACCGGCTGTCTGTTCTGATTGGTGGGCAGGTCAAGACGGTCGTGCTGCCTGCAGGCCGCTGAGCCTTTTCATTTCTTTTGGGCTCCCATGAGCCGGATATCATTTTTGGGAAGAACCGCATGCGTTTGCTCGTCGTTGAAGATGATGCCGATCTGAACCGCCAGCTCGTGACCGCCTTGGGAGAGGCTGGCTATGCCGTCGACAAGGCGTTTGACGGCGAGGAAGGCCATTTCCTGGGCGATACGGAGCCTTATGATGCGGTGATCCTGGATCTGGGGCTGCCAAAGCTCGATGGCCTGTCCGTGCTGGAAAACTGGCGCCGGGATGGCAAGACCATGCCGGTCCTGATCCTGACAGCCCGTGACCGCTGGTCTGACAAGGTAGCTGGTATTGACGCAGGCGCCGACGACTATGTGGCCAAGCCCTTTCACATGGAAGAAGTGCTGGCACGGGTGCGGGCGCTGGTGCGCCGGGCGGCAGGTCATGCCTCCAACGAGATCATCTGCGGTCCGATCCGTCTGGATCTCAGGGCAGGCCGCGTGACGGTGGATGGTGGTCCGATCAAGCTGACCTCCCACGAATACCGGCTGCTTTCCTATCTTCTGCATCACCGGGGCAAGGTGATTTCCCGCACCGAGCTGACCGAACATCTTTATGAGCAGGACTTCGACCGGGATTCGAACACCGTGGAGGTTTTCGTCGGCCGCCTGCGCAAGAAGATCGGCTCGGACATGATCGAGACCGTGCGCGGGCTTGGCTACCGTCTGGGGGATCCGGTTGACGAATAAGACCGCCTCCGAACCGTCAGGAAAGCCTGCCGCTCCCCTGGCAGAACGGCTGAAGCTTGCCTCTGGCTGGCGCCGCCGGTCCCTGTCGCGCCGGCTCGTACTGGTGGCTGCCGGATGGTCGGTGCTCGCATTGGCGATTGCCTGGGTGATCCTGGTCGGCCTTTACCGGACGGCCAGCGAGCGGGCCTTTGATGCCCAGCTCGAAGTCTATGCCAAGACGATCCTTTCAGAGATGGTGCCGGATGCAACCTCGGCGGATGTGCCCAGGGAAACCCAGGCGATGCTTGCGGTTCAGGCACCGAAGGGGATCATCGAACCGCGCTTTTCCCTGCCGCTTTCCGGCTGGTACTGGACCGTGCGCAGCGGCGAGACCGGACGCATTCTCTTTGCTTCGCCGTCATTGGTCGGAGATCCGCTGACCGTTGCTAGCCTAGAGGGTGAGGAGGCGCAGAGCGCCTTTGGAACGGGCCCGGGAGGAGAAGAACTTCGGGTCCGCCAGCAGAGGGTCCGGTTCGGCAATGCCACCTATATCATTGCGGTTGCTGCCGGGACTGCAGGGTTCCGGGCGGATCTTGCCCAGTTCACGCAGATGGCCGCCTTGACGCTGGCCGTCATCGGAGCCGGGCTGACCGGCGCGGTGTTCCTGCAGGTCCGGATCGGTCTGAAGCCTCTGGTCCGGCTGCAAGCGTCGCTGGCCGCCGTGCGCCGGGGGGATGAGGAAACGATCGACGAGGACCTGCCGGTGGAGATTGCGCCGCTGGCCGTCGAACTCAACGCGCTGATCCATTCCAACCGGGAAATTGTCGAGCGGGCCCGGACCCATGTGGGCAATCTGGCCCATGGCTTGAAGACACCCTTGAGCGTGATTTCCAACGAGGCCAGAGCTGCACAGGGACCGCTTGCAGACAAGGTGAGCGAGCAGGCGGCGATCATGTCGACGCAAATCCAGCATCACCTGGAGCGGGCCCGCATGGCGGCGCAACGGCGGGTGATCGGCGTCTCTTGCGATGTCGATCCGGTGCTTGGCAGGCTGTGCCGGGCCATGGGCAAGATCTATCAGGACAGGGGCATTCAGTTGTCTCAATCGGTTCCGGCCGGCTTAAGATTCCGCGGTGAGCAGCAGGATCTTGAAGAACTCTCCGGTAACCTGATCGACAACGCCTGCAAGTGGGCGAAGGGCAGGGTGACTGTGAGCGTTCAGCCCCTGGCCCAGAGCGGGGTGGGACGCGAGCTGTTCGAACTGGTCGTGGAGGATGACGGGCCGGGCTTGAGCCAGGAGGAGCGGCGGGAAGCGGTGAAGCGTGGCCGCCGTCTGGACGAGACGGTTCCGGGCACGGGTCTGGGGCTTTCCATCGTTGCAGATCTGGCCGCGCTCTATGGCGGCAGGCTGGATCTGGACCGCTCGGTAATGGGCGGTTTGAAGGCAAGTCTGGTGTTGCCGGCCATTTGACAAGTGCTGGACGTAGGGTAAGATCGATCAGCTGGTTTGCATTCCTCTCAAGTGTGACCGGCATCACAAAAAAAATGCAACGACTGGCCTACTCCGGCCATAAAGTACCCCTATTTCTGACAGGGTCCGGTCATGCCCGGATCCTTTGACCGGAGCGATAGATGCGGTTTCTTCCCGCGGCAGCAACAGTTTTGATCGTGTCGGCAGCACTTGCCGGCTGTTCGACCGTCTCTGGAAACGGCCAGGCGAGTTCCTGGGCCGGCTCTTCCGGTGTGGCTGAAGCAGAGGCAAGCACTGCTATCTCGGTTCTTTTGAACAATGAGTTTGGCCAGGCACTCGACGTTTCCGACCACAAGGCGGTCGCAGAAGCGCAGAGACAGGCATTGCGCTCCCAGGGTGTAGGCAACGCAGTTGCCTGGCAGAACAGCACCACTGGCCGCAGCGGACAGGTGCGCCCAGGGCCGATTTATCAGGTCAATGACACCACTTGCCGTGAATTCGTTCACGAAATGAATCTGTCGACCCGGCATCTGGTCTCGCGTGGCACAGCCTGCCGTCAGGACGATGGATCCTGGAAAACCCTGGGTTAAGCTGCATCCGGAAAGTACTTTTACTTATAATGGGTTGCGGAAGAGGTTTTTTCGCTTCAGATCAAGTCTGAAGCACGGTTGGAACGACCTTGAAGTGCATGTCCAGCTCTGCTCAAAACGATTAAGGCCTTGGGCGTTAAAGGCTTTCTGTCGAAAGTCTTGAAAGTGGGATACTTCTCCTCAACCATTGCTTAAGCGTTCTCGACCTAAGGTTCCGTGTTGGAATGCCTTTGGAACGCTAACAGGCCATGACGAACCCCGAACTGGTTTCGAATAAAATCAGGAGCTATTTGCAGGATCTTAGCCCCAAGGCTGTCGAGGGGCTGGTTCGGAGCCTCGAGCGCGCGCGGGCCGAAGGCTCGAATGATCCGCATTTCGAACTGATTCTTACGGTCTCTGCGCAAATGCTCCGGCAGTTCCAGCCGAGCGAAGCAGAAAGCCGGGCCTGGCGGCTTCGTCAGGGGCAGGTTCAGCGCAAGTTTTTTCAACCGCTTGACGAATTTCTCGTGACCGAGTTCCTGCCCAACAAGCAGGAAGGGCGTATTCACCGGGATGTGCTGGACCGGGTGTGGACCTGGCTTGGCCGTGACCTCTTGCCGTCCGATGTGAAAAAGGTTCTGGATCTGGCGCTGCGGCCGAAAGTCAGCGATGACAAGCTGGATCTGCTGGTTTCCAACCTGCGCCGGACCGCCCTTGATGCCATGAGCAATGCGCTGCATCAGATTGACCGCTCCGACAAGGAGCGCCGGCGGCTGAGCATCGAGGTGGGCGGGGAACGCGGCATTGCCGATCTCAAGGACATCAACAAGATCTTCGGGGCTGAAGACTGGCTGATGCCCCTGCTTCAAGTCGTGCCTGAAACGCTCAATGAGAAGAAGTTCCGCGCAGACACCAGCATTCTGCGGATCGTGCAGCGTTGTTCCGAGCGCTTTCCGGATCATGTGCCGGTGGTGGCCGTTGCGCTGATGGAGCGCGCGGATTCGCCATCGGATCTCGCCTGCTTTGCCGGTCGGCTGGCAAACACGACCGACGCAAAGCTGATCAGCGCTTCCCGCTTTGCTCCGTTTATCGACGTGGTTCTAAGCGAGGCCGAGCGGCTCAACATGCTGGCGCAGGAGCATCGCAAGCATAATCCGGACCCGGTTGCCTTCTCCACGGCCCTGTCTGACTACCATAACCTGGTGAAGGGGCTGGAGCAGGATCTGGAATTCTCCCACAGCAGCACCTGGCACAAGCGGCTTTCCGAGACCAAACGCGAGATTTCTGCGTCCGTTACCAGCGAACTGCAGAACGCCATGGCTGCGGTGCGCCGCTCCCTGCAGGTGCCGAAGACGGATGCCGCTGGCAATCTCAAGATCGACAGTGCGTCGATCGATGAGGCGGTTCGCGCTCTGAGGACCGCTGTGATGGTGCGCAACGGGTCGGAGACGTTCGCGGTCAATGATGTGGGCAAGCGCACCCGCCAGGTCATTGAGCAGACGCTGGAAATCGTGACCCGGTCGCTTATTTCCGATCTCAGCAAGCAGCCGGATCAGGATGTGGCGGCGCATCTTTCCGCTGTCGATACGGCGATCATGCTGTCCGACATCTATTTCGGCGGGGACTATTCCGCCCAGCTCAAGCGTAGCCGCCAGACGGCGCTGGAGAAGCAGCGCACGGCTCCCAAGGGCCCCGAGTTTCCGTTCAAGCCGGAAACGCTGCAGATTTCCGTCGCCGAATAGCTGCTCACGTCCGGAAAACAGGCTGGATGACCAATGGGTTCGTCAGCGCGTGGTGCCATTGCTGGGCCTGCTCGCGGGAATGTGACCGGAAAATCCTCATAGACTTAGGAAAACTCCTACCGCGACCGCAGGTCACAGATGGCCAGACTTGCCTTCTACAGGGGTGCTGGGTCTATATGCTTCCATGATATTCTGGATCCTGATTGCGGCCTTGACGGCTGCTGCTGCGCTCACCGTTCTCGTGCCGTTCGCCCGTGCCAATGCCGGGCGCTCTGGTGCTTCCCTGACCGGGGCTGCCGCAGATGCGGCGGTCTACCGCCAGCAGCTTGCCGAGGTTGACAAGGATCTCGAGCGGGGTGTGATCGACGCGGAAGCTGCAAGAGCGGCCCGGGCAGAGATCGCCCGGCGCCTTTTGTCTGCTGCTGATGCTGAGACCGCCGAGGCTGGAAGTCCTGTTCTGGCGAACTGGCCGCGCAAGCTGGTCTTCGTGGTGGCCGCGATGCTCCTGCCGGCCGGTGCCTTCGGGATCTACACGGCCATCGGCGAGCCGGATCAGCCGGACCAGCCCCTGATTGCCCGTCTTTCCGCGCCGGCCGAGACCCAGTCGGTTCAGATGCTCGTGGCCCGGGTGGAGCGTCACCTGGCTGACAATCCCAATGACGGCGAAGGCTGGGCCGTGCTGGCTCCGGTCTATCTGCGGATGGGCAATGCGCAGTCGGCGGCTCAAGCCTATTTCAATACGATCCGGCTTCTCGGGCCGACTGCCAAGCGGCAAGCTGACTATGGTGAAGCGCTGACCATGGCCAACAATGGCATAGTCAGCGCGGATGCCAATGCAGCCTTTGAAAAATCCGTCGAGTTGGACCCGAAAATGGCCAAGGCCCGGTTTTTCCTTGCGCTGGCCCTTGGTCAGGAAGGCAAGACGGACGCCGCGGTTGCTGCCTGGAATGCTCTGCTTGATGGTGCTGATCCGAACGAGCCCTGGGTTCCGGCAGCTCAAAGACAGCTGGCCGAGCTGAAGGGCGGGCCGGTTGCAGCGCCAGGTGCCGCTGGCGGGCAGGGCGAGGCTCTTCCGGGACCTTCGGCGGCCGATGTGACTGCTGCCCAGTCGATGAATGCCGATGATCGCACGGCGATGATCCGGGGCATGGTCGAGAACCTGGCCGGACGTCTGGCAGATGGCGGCGGAACGGTGGATGAATGGCTGCGCCTGATCCGGGCCTATGTGGTTCTGGATGACAAGGGCAAGGCGGAGGAGGCTCTGGCCTCAGCGCGGCAAAACCTGGCGGATGATGCCGGGGCGCTGAGCCAGATCAATGCATTTGCGAGCGAAGCAGGCCTTTAAGGGTTCCTGAGGGGCGGATCCTTGAAGGTGAAATGATGGACGCGAAACCATGACACGTAAACAAAGGCGCTTGACCATGATCGGCGCTGCCGGAGCTGTTCTGGCGGCCGCAGTCGGTCTCATCCTTTATGCGCTGAATGATCAGATCGTCTTCTTTCAGAGCCCCACGGATGTGGTCGAGAAAGGCATTGGCCCCGGCCAGCGCATCCGGCTGGGCGGTCTGGTGGAGGAAGGCTCGGTTGTCCGGGCCGATGATGCGCATGTCACCTTCAGCGTGACCGATACCAGCAACACCGTGAAGGTCACCTACACCGGGATCCTGCCGGATCTTTTCCGGGAAGGGCAGGGTGTTGTGACCGAAGGCATGGTTGGCCCCGATGGTGTTTTCGTTGCCGACAACGTGCTGGCCAAGCATGATGAGAATTATGTTCCCAAGGAAGTCGCCGAAGCGCTGAAGAAGCAAGGCGTCTGGAAGGGTGATAACTGACGGCATGCCGGCCGGGATGAGGTGAGACCACCCATCCGCCAGCGTGGTGTCCAACAAACCTGCAAGCCGGGCGAAAGCCGGTCGGCAGGAGGGCGGGAGAGCCAATGATCGTTGAACTCGGACATTTCGCACTGGTGCTGGCCCTGGTGCTGTCGCTGGTCCAGTCCGTTCTGCCAGTGACGGGAGCGCTCAAGGGCGACAACCGGCTGATGGCGGTCGCTCCGCCTGTGTCGGTCATGCTGTTCCTGCTGGTTGGCCTGTCCTTTGCCGCTCTGACCATGGCCTATGTGACCTCGGACTTTTCGGTGGTGAATGTCTGGGAGAATTCCCATTCGACCAAGCCGCTGATCTACAAGATCTCCGGCGTCTGGGGCAATCACGAGGGCTCTGTGCTGCTGTGGGTGCTGATCCTGGTGTTCTTCGGGGCGCTGGTCGGCGCATTCGGCAGCAACATTCCGGCTCCCTTGCGCTCTGCCACCTTGAGCGTTCAGGCCTGGATCACAGCCGGGTTCCTCCTGTTCATTCTGGCGACAAGCAATCCCTTTGCGCGCATCGCGCAGGCGCCGATCGAAGGCAATGACCTTAACCCGATCCTGCAGGACATCGGGTTGGCGATCCATCCGCCGCTGCTTTACGTCGGCTATGTCGGCTTCTCGATCACCTTCTCTTTTGCCGTTGCCGCGCTGATGCTGGGGCGCATTGATGCCGCCTGGGCGCGCTGGGTGCGGCCGTGGACGCTGCTGGCCTGGGTGTTCCTGACCCTTGGCATCTCCATGGGCTCCTATTGGGCCTATTACGAGCTCGGCTGGGGCGGCTGGTGGTTCTGGGATCCGGTTGAAAACGCATCGCTGATGCCCTGGCTGGCCGGGACTGCGCTGCTCCATTCGGCACTGGTCATGGAAAAGCGCGAGGCGCTGAAGGTCTGGACGATCCTGCTTGCGATCTTCACCTTCTCCCTGTCGCTGCTCGGCACCTTCCTGGTGCGCTCCGGCGTGCTGACCTCGGTTCATGCCTTTGCGACGGATCCGGCACGCGGCATCTTCATTCTCGTGCTTCTGTGCCTGTTCATCGGCGGGTCATTGACCCTTTATGCCTGGCGTGCGCCGATGCTGAAGCAGGGCGGATTGTTTGCGCCGATCAGCCGTGAAGGTTCTCTGGTGCTGAACAACCTGTTCCTGACGGCGGCGACCGTGGCTGTTTTTGTCGGCACGCTTTATCCGCTGGCGCTTGATATTGTCACCGGCGAGAAGATCTCGGTCGGGGCACCATTCTTCAACCTGACCTTCGGCCCGATCCTCGTGCCGCTGCTGATGGCCATTCCCTTCGGTCCGGTTCTGGCCTGGAAGCGCGGCGATCTGCTGGCGGCAAGCCAGCGGCTTTACGCGGCCTTCGGCATTGCGCTTGCCGCCTGTCTCTTCTGCTTCTGGCTTTGGGGCATGAAGATGGTTCTGGCGCCTCTGGGTGTCGGCCTGGCGGTCTGGGTGATGGTTGGGGCAGCCGCTGAAATTCTAGGCCGTATCCGTTTGCGGGACGTCGGGCTTGCCCGGGGCATCTCGCGCCTGACCGGTCTTCCGGGATCCGTCTGGGGCACGGCAATTGCCCATTTCGGCGTTGGCGTGACCCTTCTCGGCATCGTGACGGCTTCAGCCTTCCAGGTCGAACAGATCCGGACCATGAAGCCTCAGGATATTGTCTCGCTGGAAGGTTTCGACATGACCTTCGAGGGCGCTGTTCCGCGTAAGGGACCGAACTACACCGAAGAGGTTGCCCATTTCACCGTTCGGCAGGGCGGCGTTGAAATTGCCCGGCTGGATCCGTCCAAGCGCGTCTATACCGCTCGCCAGATGCCGACAACGGAAGCGGCAATTCTGACCCTGGGTGTGTCTCAGCTTTATCTGTCGCTGGGCGAGAGCCGGGGCGATGGTGCGGTCGATGTTCGCGTCTATTACAAGCCGTTGATCACCCTGATCTGGATCGGCTGCGTGATCATGGCGTTCGGCGGACTGGTGTCGATTGCCGACAGGCGTCTGCGTGTCGGGGCTCCCAAACCTGCCCGCAAGTCCAAGGCAGCAGCACCTGCTGCCCAGCCTGCGGAGTGAGGGGCATGAGACAACTCAGAACCTTAACCGCTGCTTTCGGACTTCTTCTGGCCAGCCTTGCGCCTGTGCTTGCCGTTGCGCCCGATGAGGTGTTGAAGGATCCCGTTCTGGAAGGCCGGGCCCGCGAGCTGTCGGCTCATCTGCGCTGCATGGTCTGCCAGAACCAGTCGATCGACGACAGCGATGCGCCTCTCGCCAAGGATCTGCGAATCCTTGTCCGTGAGCGGCTGGTGGCTGGGGACAGCGATGAGGAGGTGGTCGACTATCTCGTCTCGCGCTATGGCGAATTCGTTCTGCTCAAGCCCCGGTTTGCCTGGCATACGGCGATCTTGTGGTTTGCGCCGCTGGTAGCCTTGATCGGCGGTCTGGTTGGGCTGTTTTTGGCGATCCGCAAGCGGTCTGCCAAAACCGCGGAAGGGGTGCGTGAAGTGCCGTTGACCGAGGAAGAAGAAGAGCGGCTGATCAAGCTTCTCGACAAGAGCGGCTCCTGAGACCGGATTCCGGGCTCTGGCTGCGTCGAAATTGGATCGATGAGCGGGCCTCGGGGCCCGGCATTGCCGGTCAGGCGGCCTGAAGCGTTCCCATGAAGCGCAGCTTGGCTTTCAGCAGGCTGGTCATCCGCCGGGCGTCTTCCGGCGTCAGCACGTGATAATTTGTCAGCCACTTGTTGCCGGTCGACGCCGGGAACTTCAGATGAGCGCAGCGTGCCTTGCAGATGGCTGCATATTCGCTGTCCGGAATGCCGATGGCGCGGCACAGAACCGATGTGCCGGTGGCATCGTAGCGCATCATGTAATGGGCGACCTGCGGCTGGGTCATGCCAAGCGCTGCGGCAATCAGATGGCTGATGTCGAGCAGGTTCTTCTCGAAGGCGAGCTGTGAGATGGCCTTGACGAGAGACACATGGCCGTCGCGGATGCCCGCGATCCACTGAGCCGGTTCCATGCGCCGGGGGCGCTTTGGCAGCGGGTCGCCAACCATGGCCTCTGACGGATCCCGGTAGAGTTCCTTCAGCAAATCGTCGGTGGACTTGCGCAGGTGGCGGATCTTGTCGCCCATCTGCTTGGGCAGTTCGGCGATGATGCGCTCGAGATCTTCCTGGGAAATCTCGGCGCCGATGTTCATGGCCACTGTGCCCTTGACCTCGCGGCTGCCGCGTTCGACCAGTTTTTTGGCCAGACGGCTGCTGAGATAGTTGCGCTTGGCAAGTGACTGAAGGTGGCCCTTGTCCATGGTCGAGGCGACCTCTAGGAGATGAGGTTCCTTCAAGGCGTAGGACTTTTCCAGGATCGGCCGGGCGATCTCCAGATCATCCATGGCGAGCTTCATGGCAAGGCTGGGGGAGGTGCTGTCGATGGAGGCGAGCCGCTCGGAAATTGTCTTGCGGTCTTCCACGCTGAGCCGGTCGTAAACGCCTTCCAGCAGACCGTTGTAGACGGTCAGCTCTTCCTCGCGCTGTGTGTGAGCGCGGGAGGAATAGAGGTCTGTTACGTGATCGACCAGTTGATGCCGCTTGGCGTCGGAACTGTCTCTCGCGAGCTCAACCAATGAATCCAGCATGCAAGCACTTCCAGTTAGATACCAAATTCCTAACACGGGAATTCTTCACAATTGTATAAGGTTTTCCGTCAGAAGCCGATGACGGTCCTGAAGGGAACGGGCGGGCAGGATTGTCTTCCACAGGTTGCTCGCCGGATCGAACTGCTTGACGAGGCTTGGATTTTGCCGGAAACGGGAGACATGTCCGAGCTCCCCATCCTTTATTCGTTCCGTCGATGCCCCTATGCGATGCGGGCAAGGCTCGCCATCCGCGCTTCCGGGCTTCAGGTGGAAATTAGGGAAATCCTATTGCGCGACAAGGCGCCGGAGTTCCTGGAAACCTCGCCGAGCGGCACCGTGCCCTGTCTGCGCACGCCTGAAGGCTCGATTATCGATGAAAGCCTGGACGTGATGCTCTGGGCCCTCGGCGAACGTGATCCTGATGGCTGGCTCACTCCAGAATTTGGAACTCTGGATGAAATGCTGGGGCTGGTCGCCCGGATAGATGGCCGGTTCAAGCGGCATCTTGACCGCTACAAATACGACACGCGCTATCCGGAGGCGAATTGCGGGCAGGAGAGGGCCGCTGCGGCGGGCATACTCCTTGAGCTGAATGACCACCTTGCGAAGGCGCCCTGGCTTTATGGCCAGAGGGCAAGCCTTGCTGACTTTGCGATCCTGCCCTTCGTCCGGCAGTTTGCCAATGTCGACCGGGACTGGTTTGACCGTGAGAACTGGCCATCTCTTGCGCGCTGGCTGCGAGACTTCGAGGCAAGCGCTGCATTCGCTGAGGTCATGGCGAAGCTGAAGGTCTGGCAGGCAGGGGACGCGCCCGTGTTCTTTGGCGGACCTTCTGCGGGACCCTCTCAAATCCTTTGAAGATTACAAAAGCTTAATCCTCCCGACAGGCGGCTGTAAGGCAGCCGGTTCCATATTCAATCTCGACACAGCGGCAAGGGATCATCCCCGCGATCCAAAAAGCCGCCTCCAGACAAACAGTCATCGAGGTTGACGAACATGAGCGCATCTGAAGTTTCTTCCAGCACCACCGCCAAGAAGGGTTTCTTCCGCCGCCGCAAGACCCAGCTTCTGGCTGGCGTCATGGCTCTGGGCATGGCCGGTGCCCTGTCTGTCCAGACCATCATTCCGAACCAGCTTGCCTTTGCTGATCCGGTTCAGGTTCAGACCACCGGCCCGGCGGATTTCTCTCCGGTCGTCAAGGCCGTGCAGCCGGCGGTAGTCAGCGTCAAGGTCAAGCAGGAGCTGGAACCCAAGGCGATGGCCTTCGGCAATGACGCTCCGGACTTCTTCAACGATCTGCCGGATGGCCACCCTCTGAAACGCTTCTTCCGCCGCTTTGGTGAAGATGGCCAGGGGCAAGGCAATGGCAACGGCTGGCAGGGCAAGCCGCAGCCGCACCGCTATGGCATGGCCCAGGGCTCAGGTTTCTTCATCACCGATGACGGCTATCTCGTCACCAACCAGCATGTGGTCGACAAAGGCACCCAGTTCACGGTCGTTACCGACGATGGCACCGAGTATGATGCTAAGCTGGTGGGCGCAGACAAGCGCACGGATCTCGCCTTGCTCAAGGTCGATGCAAACAAGAAGTTCACCTATGTGAAGTTCGCCGAAGATGCGCCGGTGGTCGGTGAATGGGTTCTGGCGATCGGCAACCCCTTCGGTCTCGGTGGTTCCGTGACGGCGGGCATCGTCTCCGCCCGTGGCCGCGACATCGGGGCCGGACCTTATGATGACTTCATCCAGATCGATGCGCCGATCAACCACGGCAACTCGGGTGGACCAGCCTTCAACATGAAGGGTGAAGTTATCGGCATCAATGCCGCGATCTACTCACCTTCCGGCGGCAACGTCGGCATCGCCTTTGCAATTCCCGCCTCGACAGCAGAAGGTGTCGTCAAGGATCTGAAGGACGATGGCTCGGTTGTCCGCGGCTGGCTGGGCGTCCAGATCCAGGCGGTTGGCAAGGACATTGCCGAAAGCCTCGGCCTTGAAGAGCCGAAGGGTGCAATCGTTGCGGAAGCGCAGGATGGCAGTCCGGCCGCAAAGGCTGGCCTCAAGGCTGGCGACACGATCCTGGCCGTGGATGGCACCAAGATCGACGGACCGCGCGAACTGTCCAAGCTGATTGCGCATTATGCGCCGGACACCAAGGTGGACGTGACCGTCTGGCGTGACGGCAAGACCAAGGACATCGAAGTGACCCTTGGCAAGCTGAACGATCCGGACAAGGTGGCCTCTGCGGAGACCGGTGACCAGAAGACCAGTCTTGATGACCTGGGCCTGGCTCTTGTTCCCGCCGACCAGGCCGGTGAAGACGGCGACGGCGTCGTGGTTGCCGACATCGATCCGGATGGTCCGGCTGCCGAAAAGGGACTGCGCCAGGGCGACCGGATCGTGGAAGCCAACGGTATGGCCGTGCATGAACCGGCAGATGTCTCCAAGGCTCTGACCACCGCTGAAAAGGATGGCCGCAAGGCAGTCCTGTTCCGGATCGAAGGCGAAAACGGATCCCGCTTCGTCGCCCTGCCGGTCAAGGCTGGCTGATCCAACCCCATCCGGCGGGCCGGACGCATCGCCCCCCATCCCCTCCCGGCCTGCCGTGACGTCTGGCGGCGGAACCTCCCCGGTTCCGCCGCCAGCGATCTTTCAACCCTCGAAGTCGGTTCTTCTTCTCGGCCTTCTTCTTCTGTAAAAGGAGTTCATGTTGCGGATTCTCATTATCGAAGACGACGCCGAGGCTTCGGCCTATCTGGCAAAAGGGCTCAAGGAGCTGGGGCATCTGGCCGATCAGGCCGCCGATGGCGACACGGGCCTGCATATGGCCCAGTCGGCTTCCTACGATGTTCTGATCGTCGACCGGATGCTGCCCAAGCGCGATGGCCTGTCGGTGATCGAAGCCTTGCGCAAGGCCGGGGATCAGACCCCTGTGCTGATCCTGTCTGCTCTCGGCCAGGTCGATGACCGGGTCATGGGGCTGAAGGCCGGCGGGGACGACTATCTGCCCAAGCCCTATGCCTTCACCGAGCTTTTAGCCCGTATCGAAGCGCTTGCCCGCCGTCCGAAGGCGGGCGGCGAGGTGGTGACTTCCTACCGGGTCGGTGATCTCGAGCTGGACCGGTTGACCCACACCTGCCGGCGCGGGGATCAGGACATTCCGCTGCAGCCGCGCGAGTTCCGTCTTCTGGAGTATCTGATGCAGCATGCCGGTCAGGTCGTGACCCGGACCATGCTTCTGGAGAATGTCTGGGAATATCACTTCGACCCGCAGACCAATGTGATCGACGTGCATATCTCCCGGCTGCGGTCGAAGATCGACAAGGACTTCGACAAGCCGTTGCTGCACACCATCCGCGGCGCGGGGTACACGGTCCGTGACACGTCTGACTAGGATCCTGCGCACGACGGCCTTCAAGCTGGCGCTGCTCTATATCGCGGTCTTTACCGGCCTCTCCGGTTTTCTGCTGCTCTATATCTCGCAATCCACCCGCCAGCTGATGGACACGCAGGTGAGCCAGACGGTGGATGCGGAAATTTCCGGGCTGGTCGAGGAATATGTGCGCGGGGGAATCCGGGCGGTTGCGGAAAGCATCGACCGGCGGTCCCGGCGGCCGGATGCCAGCCTCTATCTGCTGATGGATTTTTCCGGCAACACCATCGTCGGCAACATTTCGCGTCTGCCGACCGTCGTGCTGGATGAGACCGATGGCGGCTTGCGGCGCATGCGCTATTCCCGCGTGGATGCGACCGGGGAGGTGGAGCGGGAGGCCCTGGTGCGGATCTTTGATCTGCGCGGCGGCTTCCGCCTGCTGGTCGGCCGCGATCTCGGTGAACAGTCCCGCTTCTCGACCATCCTTGCCGGAGCGCTCCGGCTCTGGCTTGCCGCAGTGATCATCATGGCGGCCGCAACGTGGTTCTTCGTCAGCCGCCGGGTGATGAAGCGGATCGATGCCATTGCCGCAACCAGCCAGACCATCATGCATGGCAACCTGTCGGGCCGTCTGCCTGTCGCCGGAAATGGCGATGAATTCGACCGTCTTGCAACCAATCTCAACGAGATGCTGGAGCGGATCGAGCTCTTGATGCAGGGCATGAAGGATGTGACCGACAACATCGCCCATGACCTCAAGACGCCGCTGACGCGCCTGCGCACCCGGGTGGAGAACGCCCTGCGGGAAGCCAAAACCACCGAGGACTACCGGGAAGCCTTGCTTTCGACCATCGAGGAATCCGAGCAGCTGATCCGGATCTTCGACGCGCTGCTCAGGATTGCCAGAGTAGAGGCCATGGCGCCGGATGCGGACATGCCCGAGACGGATATCGCACGGCTGGCTGCAGAAATGGCGGACCTTTACGGCCCGGTTCTGGAAGACGAGGACGGGGAACTCGTCACGATCCTGCCCGATCAGCCGATCATGGCGCTGTGCAACCGGGATCTGGTTGCGCAAGGGCTGGTTAACCTGATCGAGAACAGCCTGAAATATGGCCGCCCGGCCGAAGGTCCGCTGGTGATCACGGTCAGGGCCGGGACGGAGAACGGCCGGGCAGTCCTCTCCGTCGCCGACAATGGTCTGGGGATTGCGGAAGAGGACAGGGACAGGGTTTCCGGGCGGTTCGTGCGTCTGGATGCAAGCCGGACGAGACCGGGCTATGGACTTGGTCTCAGCCTTGTGAAAGCAATTGCCCGGTTGCATGGGGGGAATCTGGTCCTGAAGGACGCGGCCCCCGGACTGATGGCCTGTTTTGATCTGAAGCGGGCGGAAACGAGTGGGGGGAATACAGATGACGGACAAGCCAGCGACCGCAAGCCCGGCTGAAAACGGCAAGGGTTGCCTGCTGGACCGTTTGTCGGTCTGCCCGAAGCCGGTTGATGAGGGCCGGGGACAGCTCTTCCTCAAGGACGCAACAGAGGCTGCAGAGGGCGCAGAGCTCAAGGCGCTCATGGTGAAGGAGCCGCGCCTTGAACCGTTTCTGACGGGCTTTCTGAGTAACAGCGCCTATCTGCGCGATCTGGCTGTGCGTGACGTGAAGCGCCTTGTCGGTGCTCTGGCGGCTGTGCCCGAAGAGCGGATTGCCGGCCTGATTTCGTCTGCCCGGACTGCCCGTGCTGCAGATGAAGCCGGTATCATGCGGGACTTGCGCGTGCTGAAGCAGGACCTTGCCCTGACGCTCGGCCTTGGGGACATCGCCGGTGCCCTGACGCTGGATCAGGTGACTGGCGCGCTGGCGGATTTCGCCGATGCCGCGCTGACCGCCACCGTGCGCTTCTGCCTTGCCGATCTGGCGGCCAAGGGCAAGTTCGAGCCACAGGATCCCGAGCAGCCGGAAGTGGGGTCCGGTCTCATTCTCCTGGCCATGGGCAAGCATGGCGCCCGTGAGTTGAACTACTCCTCCGATATCGACCTGATCGTTCTCTACGATGGCGAGAAGGCTCCGATGTCGGCGAAGGCGGAGGCGCCGGTCGAGTTCGTCCGGCTGACCCGCCGCATGGTCAAGATCATGCAGGACCGCACGGCGGACGGTTATGTGTTCCGCACGGATCTGCGTCTGCGTCCCGATCCGGGCGCAACGCCGCTTGCCATGTCCGTGTCCGGAGCCTTGTCCTATTACGAGGCGCTTGGCCAGAATTGGGAGCGGGCGGCCTTGATCAAGGCACGCCCTTGCGCGGGCGACATCCCGGCAGGCGAAGCCTTCCTGAAAGAAATCGTGCCCTTCATCTGGCGCAAGTATCTGGACTTCGCGGCCATTGCCGATGTGCAATCGATCAAGCGCCAGATTCACATGCACAAGGGCCACGCGAAGATCGCGGTTGCGGGCCACAATGTGAAACTCGGCCGGGGTGGCATTCGCGAGGTCGAGTTCTTCGTCCAGACCCAGCAACTGATTGCGGGCGGGCGGAACCCGGCCCTGCGCGGGCGGCGCACCCTGGATATGCTGGATGGCTTGCTTGACGCTGGCTGGATCGCGGTCGATGCCCGCGACGAGCTCAACGAAGCCTATGTCTTCCTTCGGGCGGTCGAACACCGGATCCAGATGCTCAATGACGAGCAGACCCAGCTTCTGCCCAAGGAGGAGGAGGGGCTCTGCCGCGTCGCCTATCTGATGGGCTTTGACAGCCTTGAGGCCTTTGAAGACGCCTTTCTCTGCCGCCTGAAGCGGGTGCAGAAACATTATGCCGGTCTCTTCGAGGATGAGCCGGAGCTGGCGTCTGAACTGGGAAATCTGGTCTTCACCGGCGATGATCATGATCCGGATACGCTGGAGACCCTGTCGCGACTTGGCTACAAGCAGCCCTCGGATGCGGCCAATATCATCAAGTCCTGGCACTTCGGCCGGTACGCTGCGACCCGGTCGACCAAGGCGCGGGAGCGCCTGACCGAGTTGCATCCAGTGCTGTTGTCGGCATTGGCGGCGACCGATAACGCGGATGCGGCGCTACGAAGCTTCGACAGTTTCCTCGCCAAGTTGCCTGCCGGGGTTCAGCTCTTCTCTCTGCTGCGCTCTAATCCGGAACTGCTCAATCTGCTGGCGACGGTGATGGGGGCTGCGCCCCGCATGGCCGAGACCGTGTCCCGCCGCATCCATGTTCTGGATTCCGTGCTGGATCCGGCTTTCTTCGGCGCCATGCCGAGCGCGGCGGAATTCCGGACCGGTCTTGACCGGACCCTGGCTCAGGCGCGCTTTTATGAGGAAGCACTGGACCGGGCGCGGATCTTTGCCCAGGAGCAACAGTTCCTGATCGGCCTGCGTCTCATCTCCGACACGCTGAGCGCCGACCGGGTGGGCCATGCGCTGGCGCGTCTGGCGGAAGTGGTGGTCGAGCGGCTTCTGCCCTGGGTGGAGGCGCATGTGGCCGAAAGTCATGGCCGGGTCGAGGGGGGCGAATATGCGCTGCTCGCCATGGGCAAGCTTGGTGGCCGGGAAATGACAGCGGCCTCGGATCTGGATCTGATCCTGCTTTACGATGCGCCGGAAGACGCCCAGCAGTCGGATGGCAAGCGGCCCTTGTCCGTTGCCCAGTATTACGCCCGCCTGACCCAGCGGCTGGTGACGGCGCTGTCTGCGCCGACTGCAGAGGGGGCTCTATACGAGGTCGACTTCCGTCTGCGTCCTTCCGGCAATGCCGGACCTCTGGCGACGAACCTTGCTGGGTTCATCGACTATCAGAAAAAGGAAGCCTGGACCTGGGAGCATATGGCACTCACCCGGGCCCGTGTGATCGCCTCCTCTTCGGAAGGCTTTTCGCAGACCATTCAATCCCACCTGTGCGAGACACTTTCCGCGCTGCGCGAGCGGCCGAAGCTGGCCGATGACGTGCGCAGCATGCGGGCCCGGATCGAGAAGGAAAAGGGCACAAAGGACGTCTGGGACCTGAAGCAGGTGGCTGGCGGCCTGGTGGACATCGAGTTCCTCGCCCAGTTCCTGCAGCTTGTTCATGCCAGCCAGACGACGGATGTTCTGGCGCAGGGAACGGAAGGGGCGCTGATCAATCTGCGCGATGCGGGCGTTCTGGATCCGGGCATTGCGGATCAGCTGCTCCATGCGCTGCGGCTCTATCACAGGCTGACGCAAGTTCTGCGCATGGCGGTGCCGGGCAAGTTCAAGGCTGCTGATGCGCCGCGCGGCGTGATCGATCTGCTGTTGCATGCCGCCGGCAGCCCGGAATTCTCAAGGCTGGAAGCGGAACTGGCTGAAATTCAGGCGGGTGTTAGGGAGCAGTTCGAGGCGATCGTCGGCAAGGTGGAAGTGGCCGAGCAGGCCTAAGCCGTTTCTACGGAAACGAAACTGAAGATGGCTCAGGCGTTCTGAGCCATCTCCTTGTCATCCTTGCCCTTCGGCAGCAGGAAGCTGACCGTGGTACCCTGACCGACTTCCGAGCTGATGATCAGCTTGCTGCCATGCAGTTCCACCAGGGAGCGGGCGATGGCGAGGCCGAGGCCGGAGCCCTTGTGGCTCTTGGTGAACTGGTTTTCCACCTGAATGAAGGGCTTGGCCAGCCGCTCGATGTCGGCTGCGGCGATGCCGATGCCGGTGTCGGTGATGTCGAAGCGGACCATGTCCTGTTCCGGGCGGGCCTTGAGCCGGACCTCGCCGCCGTCCGGCGTGAACTTCACGGCGTTGGCGAGGAGGTTGAGGAGAACCTGCTTCAGGGCGCGGCGGTCGGCCATGGCGGGCAGATCTTCCGGTTCCACGTCGCACAGCACAGAGATGCGCTTTTCCGCGGCTGCTGCCGAGATGATCCGGGTTGCGTCGCGGGCGGCATCTCCTGCATCGACGGACTCGGTTTCGATGGTCAGGCGGCCAGCCTCGATCTTCGACATGTCGAGGATGTCGTTGATGACGTTGAGCAGGTAAGTGCCGGAGGAATGGATGTCCTTGCAATATTCGGCGTAGCGATCGCTGCCGACAGGGCCGAACATTTCCTGGGTCATGATGTCGGAGAAGCCGATGATCGCGTTCAGCGGCGTGCGCAGCTCATGAGAAATGTTGGCGAGAAATTCGGACTTGGCGGTGTTGGCTTCTTCCGCCTTGGTCTTTTCCTGGCTGTATTTCTCGGCCAGTTCCACCAGCTGCTGAGCCTGCATTTCCAGTGTCTGGCGGGACTTGCGCAGGTCGGAAATGGTCTGGCGCAGCCGCTTCTCGCTGTCCATCAGCTTTTCTTCATGCTGCTTCAGCGCGGTAATGTCGGTGCCGACAGACACGAAACCGCCGTCCTTGGTGCGCCGTTCGGAGATCTGTAGCCAGCGTCCGTCTTCCAGCTGGGCTTCATAGGCATCATTCGCGCCACCGCCGCTGATCTTCACCGGACGGGACGTGATCTGCGAGTTGGAGGCTGCGGTCATGACGTCCTGATAGGGCGTGCCCGGCTTGATGACCCGGCCCGGCAGGTTGTGTAGAGCCTGATAGTTGGAATTGCAGATGACCAGCTCGTTACGGGCATTCCACAGAACGAAGGCTTCCGAAATGGTCTCGATCGCGTCGCGAAGGCGCAGGTCTGCCGTGCGGCTTTGCTCGGCCAGCTCGTGCTGTTCGGTCACGTCGATGCAGATGCCGATCAAGTGCGGCTCCGAGCGGCCCGGCTCCAGCTGGATTTCGCCGCGGGCGCGCAGCCAGACCCAGTTGCCATCGGCGTGGCGCATGCGGAATGTCTTGTCGACCGTCTTCTCGCCAGTGGTCAGAAGGTTTTCCGCCAGCTGAAACAGGTCCACGTCTTCCGGATGGGTGATCTCGGTCACTTCGGAGAAGGAGAGGATGTCATCCTGAGGCGTGCGGCCCAGTAGCTCATAAAGCGAGGAAGACCAGAACATCCGGCCCCGGGCCAGATCCCAGTCGAACAGTCCGCAGCGCCCATGGGTGAGGGCGGCGTCGATCCGGCCGCGGGTGGCCGCATACATCTCGTCTGCCTGCTCGGCGCGGGTGGCCTGGGCGAAGAAGGCGTAGATCAGCACCAGCATCACCGAGGCTGTGCCGACGAAGAGGGTCACGTTGGCCGAAACATCCGTGCGCCAGTTGCCGAAGATATCGGCTTCCGGCTGCAGGACGGCAACCATGCCCAGCGGGCCATCAAGGTGATGGACGGTGGCGTAGACGTCTTCCTTGCTGCCCATGTTGTCGAGCTCGACCGGCAGAGGCAGAACACCGGCGCGGGCGCCAAAGATGGTCAGCGGTTGGGACGGGCCGAGGATCAGGTTGATCGGCATGCCTTCCATGTTCGGCCGCAGCGGTGCGCTGGCGACGACCATGCCGTCCTTGTCGGCCAGAAGGATGACCCGGCCGTTGCTGGTGGCACCGGCAGGAAGGTTGTCGGCAAGCACGCGCTGCAGGGCGGTGCGGTAGCCTTCTTCCGGCAGGTTGGCCTCTTCACCGCTGAGACGGGAAGCCAGAACCGTGGCGGTCAGCGTGATTTCGTTGCGGGCCTGCTGCTCGATGTCCTGATGGTCGTAGCTGAGCTCAAGCACGCGGTAGGCGGCGAGCGCTGCGATGAAAAAGAGGCTCAGGGCAGGGATGATCCGGCGCATCAGCGGCTCGGATCTCAACAGGCGCGAATAGGTCGGCTGTGCCAGCAGACGGAGGTGGCCTGAGAGGGATTTGCCTGAGTTCGATCCTGGAATTCGGGCAAAGCGTCGCAAGGACGCGCTGCCAGCAGATGCCCGCGCCATCGGTAACTTTCCCGACTTTTTGGTGTACTTGAAGGTGGGCGTTCTGCCCGCCGAATCACCTTCATTTGAATCCAAGGTCGGGTATTTGTAAAGGCCTCAAAAGAACAAAATGGTTAACGCCGGAAGGTGAATCCACTTCCGGCGTTAACAGGTTCAGTTGCGTGCTTTATTGCAAGCAGCGATCGACAATGTCCCGGCAGTCCCGAGACAGTTTTTCCATGGCAGAAATACGTAAAAGTGCCTTTTCTGCATGCTTGCTTCTTTCGCCCTCAAGAGAGCGCCAAGATCTGAAGCAAGTCAGAAGCCTTGCTGCGACTTGCGGGTTTCTTGGGTCGAGCGTCATCACGCAGTCGGCAATGAAGGC
Source organism: Roseibium suaedae (assembly GCF_900142725.1). GTDB lineage: Bacteria > Pseudomonadota > Alphaproteobacteria > Rhizobiales > Stappiaceae > Roseibium > Roseibium suaedae. The sequence continues at coordinate 1,266,602 of NZ_FRBW01000001.1, forward strand.
GAATCCCTCGCCATCCTTGCGGGCAAACTGAACATGGTTGCCGGTCGCAAAGGCCTGGATCAGGGAACGCATCCGGTTGGGGTTCGTCATGTCGAACAGGGGATGGGCGGTGAGGGCTTTCACCCGCTCCAGACCATCCTTCGCCGGTGTTGTGGCCTGAACCGTGAACCACTTGTCCATGGCCAGCGAATTGTCCGAATGGCGGCTGCGGAAGTCGGCCAGCGCCTGCTCTGCCCTGGGCAGATTGCGATGGACCAGAAGCGTGAGCGCTCCGATCCGGTCGGTCATGTTGTTGGCCTGCTGGAAGGCATGCCAGACCTTGTCCGGTGCCGCCGGCGTTCCAGCGTCCGCGAAATAGCCGAGGGCTTGGGCTGCCAGGGCACGCTTTCCGGCGGAAGCGGCGTCCGGGCTGAAGGTGCCTTCCTGCGGTGCGTCGGCAAGCAGGGCATGGAAAGCGGCAAGATGAGCGGCTCCAATGGCGCTGCGGAAGGCCATCCGGGCGGCGTGGATGGCGTCCGGATCCACGTTCTTGCCGATCTCGCGGGCAATGTCCGCTTCTCCCGGAAGATCGAGTGCCAGAGCCTTGAAGGCCGGATCTAGGCCTTGGTCGGAGAGGATCGTGCCGAAGATTTCCACCAGCCGGTCGTCGACCTCCAGAGATCCCTTCTTGTGTGCCTCATGGGTGAGCCGGATGAGTTCCTGCGTTGCCAGGGTCTGTACCGCCTGCCAGCGGTTGAAGGGATCGCTGTCGTGGCGGGCAAGAAAGGTGAGGTCCGCAAGGTTCTGGTGGGCTTCCAGCCGCACGGGCGCTGAAAAGCCACGCAGAAGCGACAGGACGGGACGGTGTTCGAGTCCGTGGAACGTTACCTTCTGGCTTGCCTTGGTCAGAAGCAGCACATCGCCCCGGACTTCTGCGCCCGTAATGCGGCTGGCCGTGACGTCAGCGCCGTCCTGTCCGATCAGCCCGAAGCGGATCGGGATCACCGCCGGCTGGCTGGTCGCCTGGCCGGGCAGGGGAGCAATCGACTGGGTGATGTCGAGGGTCAGCTCCTGGGCGGTCGCATCAAACTGGCTCTTGACCGTGACCAGCGGTGTTCCTGCCTGCTCGTACCAGCGGGCGAACTGGCCAAGGTCCGTGGAGGTTGCCTCGGAAAAACAGGCGAGAAACGCCTCGATGGTCGTGGCGTCGCCGTCGTGGCGCTGGAAATAGAGATCCATGCCTTTCCGGAAGCCGTCATCGCCGAGCAGGGTCTTCAGCATGCGGACGACTTCCGCGCCCTTTTCATAGACGGTGGCGGTGTAGAAGTTGTTGATCTCGGTGTATTGGCGCGGGCGCACCGGATGGGCCAGCGGGCCAGCATCCTCCGGGAACTGGTGCGAGCGCAGAAGGCGGACGTCGGAAATGCGCTTCACGGCCCGCGAGCGCATGTCGGACGAAAATTCCTGATCGCGGAACACGGTCAGGCCTTCCTTTAGGCACAGCTGGAACCAGTCGCGGCAAGTGATGCGGTTGCCCGTCCAGTTGTGGAAATATTCGTGGGCAATCACCGCCTCGATATTGGCGTAGTCCTGATCGGTCGCGGTTTCCGGATCGGCCAGAACATACTTGTCATTGAAGATGTTGAGGCCCTTGTTCTCCATCGCGCCCATGTTGAAATCCGACACGGCAACGATGTTGAAGACATCCAGGTCATATTCGCAGCCGAAGACATCCTCGTCCCATTTCATGGATCGTTTCAGGCTGTCCATGGCCCAGTCGCAGCGGTCTTCCTTGCCCGGCTCGACATAAATCTTCAGGTCGACCTTGCGTCCGGAAGAGGTGACGAAGCTGTCCGAAACATGGGCGAGGTTACCGGCAACCATGGCGAACAGGTAGGACGGCTTGGGGTGCGGGTCGTGCCAGATGGCATAGTGACGGTCGGTCCCCGGAATGTCGCCGCTCTCCACCGGATTGCCGTTGCCGAGCAGCACCTGCGTATCCGCCTTGGGGCCTTCGATGCGGGTGGTATAGACCGAGAGAACATCCGGACGGTCGAGGAAATAGGTGATCCGGCGGAACCCTTCGGCCTCGCATTGGGTGCAATAGTTGCCCGAGGAGCGGTACAGCCCGGAGAGCTGGGTGTTGGCTTCCGGATTGACCCAGGTGCGCACCTCCAGAGTGAAGGGCTCTGCCGGCGGAGTGTGGATCACCAGCTCCCGCTCATTGGCGGTGTACGCGCTTTCCTCAAGCCCCTGACCATTCACGGCAAGGCCAGTGAAGGCCGTTTCATCGCCATTCAGCCAGAGCGGAGTTCCGGGCGCCACGCCATCCCGGCGGCGGATGGCAAGGGTTGCCTTCACCTGTGTCGCGGTCGGGGCGAGGTGAATGTCCAGATCGACCGTGTCGATGTGATAGGGCGCTGGCTGATAGTCTTCCAGATGAATGGCGGCGGCAGTGTCGGTGCGCATGGATAGGTCCGGTTGGATGTCGGTCTTTGGTGTTTGTCAGAGAGTGCTGGAAATTCCGGCCAGGCTGGCAACCAGCGTGCTGGACGGATCCGCAAAGGGAAGGATGACGGTAAAATGGTTCGCGCCTTCCAGAATGTCCAGTTCACCGCTCAGGGCAGGTCCTTGCCACAGGCTGGTCAGAAGGCGGCTCTGGCGCAGGTATTCGGAGCTTTCCGCCCCGCCGACGACGGCGATGTAGCGTCCGCTTGAGGGCTTGGGTGCCGAAATCGGCGACGCGGCCCGGGCGCTGGCCTCATCCAGGCCCAGGGCCTTGTTGACGCTGGTCGGAACGAGGGGCGCGAGATCGAAAAGGCCGGAGACAGGCATTGCTGCGGTCACCAGGTCGGAGGGCATCTCGTGCGCGCTCCAGTCCGTCGCCATCAGGGCTGCGGTCAGGTGGCCGCCCGCAGAGTGGCCGAAAACAGAGAGCTTGCGGCCGGTCAGACGGTGGACATGGGCTGCGAGCTGGCGCATTTCGGACGTGATGCCATCCACGGAAATGGTGGGGCAGAGCGAGTAATTGGCGATCACCACGTCAAAACCGCGGGTATTCATGCCCCGGGCCATGTGGGAAAAGAAGCTCTTGTCCAGGGCCTGCCAGTAGCCGCCGTGGATGAAGAGTGCCGTCAGCCGTTGTGCCGGGCTGCCGTCCTGGGCGGGGAAGAAGTCAAAGAGATTGCGGGGAGAGGGGCCATAGACCTGGTCGAGCTTGGCGTCCGGACGGGCCTTGCGGTAGTCATCCGCATCCTTGGCCCATCCTGCGATGAGTTCAGGATGGTCCGGCACCCGTTCCCGGTTGTTGTATTCCGCTTCCAGGTCGATCTCTGCCATGTCGGTCTCCTAAAGGGTGCAAGCCGTGGCTGCACCAGTGACCTTTTGAACCATGCCGCAAGCCGGTTCCGCAAGCGAAGATGGAGCGGGCTGCCAGATCGCGCGGGATCACAAGCAGGTGTCCTGCGGCTTGCTTCCTTTGACCTTGCCGGTGCGGCGGGCTAAGGAGAAGCCACATTTAATCACGGGATTTTCACATGAGTCGCCTCGACAGTTTTATTCGCCGTCTCACCGCCCAGAAGATTCTTCTGGAAGATGTGACCGCCCGCCTCAAGGGTGTCGAAGGCCCTGTTCTCGAACTGGGACTCGGCAATGGCCGCACCTATGATCACATCCGGGAAATCCTTCCGGACCGGGAGATCTATGTGTTCGACCGGGACCTTGCCTGCCACCCGAGCTGCATTCCTGATGCCGAGCACATGATCTTCGGCGAGATCCGCGACACGCTGGCCTATTGCGGTCCGCGCATCAAGGCACCCGCCGCCTTCATCCATTGCGATCTCGGATCCGGTGATCCGACCATGGATCTGGCTACCTCTTCCTGGCTGTCACCGCTGATCGACAAGCATACGGCTGCGGGCGGCTATGTTCTGTCCGGCCTGCCGCTGGAGCTGCCGAATTTCGAAACCCTTCCCAAGCCCGAGGGCATCCGCCCGGGCCGTTATCATCTCTACCGGAAGCAGGGCTGACCGCACGGACGGTCTGCCAAGGAGGAACGCATGGCTGCTCCCCTCGAGGGCGTGAAGGTCGTGGAACTCGCACGGATTCTGGCAGGCCCCTGGATTGGCCAGACCCTGTCAGATCTCGGAGCCGACGTGATCAAGGTTGAGTCTCCGGCCGGTGATGACACGCGCGGCTGGGGGCCTCCCTTTGTCGAGGACGGAGAAGGCAACCGCCTGGACGCGGCCTATTTCCATGCCTGCAACCGGGGCAAGCGGTCCATCGCGGCGGACTTCCGCACGCAGGAGGGACAGGAGATCGTCCGCCGTCTGGTCGCGGATGCGGACGTCCTGATCGAGAATTTCAAGGTTGGCGGGCTCGAGAAATACGGCCTCGACTACGACAGCCTGAAGGCATTGAACCCGCGGTTGATCTATTGCTCCGTCACGGGCTTTGGTCAGGACGGTCCTTATGCGCACCGGGCAGGCTATGACTTCATGATCCAGGGCATGGGCGGTCTGATGGACCTGACCGGCGCGCCTGATGGGGAGCCGCAAAAGGTCGGTGTTGCCGTTGCCGATATTTTCACCGGTCTTTACGGCGTGGTTGGCGTTCTGGCAGCGCTCCGCCGCCGTGACCAGACCGGCAAGGGCGAGCGGGTTGATCTGGCTCTTCTGGATTCGGTCGCTGCGATCCTCGCCAATCAGGCGATGAACTATCTGGTGTCCGGCACGGCTCCGCGCCGCCTCGGCAATGCCCATCCCAATATCGTGCCCTATCAGGTGTTCCCGGCAAGCGATGGCCATTTGATCATCGCGGTCGGTAATGACAGCCAGTTCGTGAAGCTGTGCGAGATTCTCTCCCGCCAGGATCTTCTGGCCAATCCGGACTATGCCACCAACGCCGGACGTGTCGCCCACCGGGAAGAGCTGGTACCGGTCCTTCTTGGAGAAACTGTCCGGTTCACCCGCGACGGGCTTCTGGCAGAGCTGGAGAAAAAGGGCGTTCCGGCAGGGCCGATCAACACGGTCGCGGATGTGTTTTCCGATCCGCAGCTGATTCATCGCCAGATGAAGGTGGATTTGCCGCTGCCTGCGGCGGCCGGCGGGACAATTCCGTCCGTGCGCACGCCGATCAGGTTTTCAGACAGCACGCTGGTTCTGGAGAAGGCCTCGCCCGGGCTTGGTGAACATACCGATGAAATCCTCGCGGAACTCGGGCTCACCAAAGCAAAGGATTGATCTGGCGAGACAATTCGTTACCCTTTTTTGGGGGCGTGACGCAAAGAAACCCAGCATGCGCCTGTGCAGTGCCATAGTTTTGGCTAGGATGCAGGCGCCTGCCAAGGCATATGAAGACGTCCGGCGAAATGTCCGGACATGCATTCGGACATGAAAATGGCCATCCCCTGGGGAAGGACGCAGGCTTGAACAAGGTCGTGGTTCCAAAGCGCAAGCGGCGCCGTCTGAACATGCCGCTAACCCGAATCATTTCCTTCGGCTTCGGTGGCTTTGTCGCGGTCGCGCTGGCGCTTGTCCTTTATCTGTCGGTCAAGGCGAACTTCCGGAACACCTTCTCCCTGCTGAATGACAAGGCGATCCTGATTACCCAGAGCATGGAGCGGGAGCTTCGTGGCCACTTCAGTTCTGTCGAGCAGGCCGTGACCGATCTGAAGCCCTTCTTCGACAATGGCATCATCAGCCTGACCGATACGTCGGCAGCGCTTGGCCAGCTTCAGGTCGCGCTTGCCTCCAATGAGCAGATCACCGTTCTGGTGGTGACCGATCTCAACGGCGACAATTTCGGCGTCTATCGCGCTCCCAACGGCCGTCTGTGGCCGTTCCGCCGACAGATTCCGTCCGGCGGTGAGAAAACCTATGTCCTGCCCAAGCTGACGGCAGAAAGCCCGCCCACCTGGGGGCCGTTGATGCTGAATGACATTGGCCAGTTCGCCAATGTGTCCGTTCCGCTGGTGCGCGGCGGCCAGAAGGTCGGCACGCTGACGGCAGCCAGCTCCCTGAACGAACTGGGTGTTGCCATCCGCAGCATCGAGGAGGGCGATGATGCAACGATCTTCATCATCGCCAACGGGGATGATGTGGTTCTCCATTCGGACATGGAGCAGCTCCAGACCGGCGGGACCCCGAGCCGGACCCTGCCGGCGCCCCGTACCGAGCTTGGCGATCCGGTTCTGGCAGCCCTCAACAAGGGCGAGCAGCTTTCAGGCTTTGAAAAGGCGGCCTCTGCCGGCATCGATGTCTCGCGCATCGAGGTGGGAGAAGATGATTTCATCATGATGCGCGTGGTCGTGCCCGGCTACAGCGATCAGCCCTGGGTCATCGGTCAATATTTCAGGGGCATTACCATTTCCCGCGAAGTCCGCCGCCTGACCGGCTCGGCGATCGTGGGTGTCGGCGCCCTGATCATCGCGGTGCTGATCGCGATCTGGATGGGGCGGCGCGTCGCCATGCCGCTGAAGAACCTCGCAATCCAGTCACGCAAGGTGGGAAGTCTGGCGCTTGATAATGTCGAGCCGCTGCCGCGCAGCCGCGTGGCTGAGCTGGATCAGGTGGCGCTCGCCTTCAATTCGATGGTGGAAGGCCTCAAGGCCATGAACACCTATGTGCCGCGCTCGCTGTTTTCAAAGCTCATGCGGCTGGGTGGCGAAAAGGCAGCCTACGCCAAGGAAGCCGAGCTGACGGTGGTCTTCACGGATATTGTCGGCTTCACCGCCCTGTCCGAAGGCATGACCGCCAGCGAAACCTCCCGTCACCTCAACGAGCACTTCTCGATCCTGGTGGCTGCGGTGGAAGCGGAAGGCGGCACCGTCGACAAGTTTATCGGCGATGGCATGCTGGCCTTCTGGGGAGCACCGGATGCCCGGCCGGACCATGCCGCCGCCGCCGTGCGCAGTGCAAGACGCATCGCAAGAGCCCTGCATGCCGCCAATCTTGTGGCCGCAACCCGTGGCTCGCCCGTCATTCACCTGCGGATCGGCATCCACACCGGCCCGGCTGTGGTGGGCAATGTCGGAGCGCTCGACCGGTGGAACTACACGGTTGTCGGCGACACGGTGAACGTGACGGAGCGTCTTCAGTCCCTCGGCCGGGATCTGGGGATCGGCGAGGAAGTTGTGATCCTTGCCAGCGCGGATACGGTCTCCCAGCTCCATGGGGAAACCTGCGAGCAGGCGGCGGGCGATTTCGCCCTGCGCGGCCGGGCAGGGGCCCTTCAGGTCTGGAAACTTGATCCTTTCGCAAAGCCCGAATCTGCCGATTACAGTGTTCCCGCCATCACCGCTGCGGAATAACTGCAGCTTTATGACAGATCACTGTTTGTGATCTGGATCACACTTGATTCATTTCCTCCCTACCCATTGCTAAGTTGCTGGTAATTGTGGTTGTCTTTCGACCCGGCGCTGTCCTTTAGTGTCAGCAGGAACACGCTTTACCGGGCGGGAGGAAGTGGCAGTGGATGTTTTGACGATCGATGGCCTGACTGTCGATTTTCATACGGCTGAGGGGCGTACCCGTGCAGTGGACAATGTGTCCTTCACGGTTCCCCAGAACCGGACCGTGGCACTCGTGGGAGAGTCCGGTTCCGGCAAGACCGTCATTTCCCAGACCATCATGGGACTTCTGCCGCCTGCTGCCAAAATTGCCAGTGGCCGCGTGCTGCTCGCCGACCCGAGTGGCAGCTCCGAGCCGGTCGATATTGCGGCCCTTGAGCGCAAGGGGCCGGTCATGCGCAGCCTGCGCGGCAACCGGGTGGCAATCATTTTCCAGGAACCGATGACGTCGCTGTCGCCGCTCCACACCATTGGTGACCAGATTGGCGAAGCCGCCATGCTGCACCGGAACGTCACCCGGCCGGAAGCGCGGGAACTGACCCGCAGCATGCTGCAGCTTGTGCATTTTCCGGATCCGGACCGGGCTCTGGATGCCTATCCCTTCGAATTGTCCGGCGGTCTGCGCCAGCGTGCGATGATCGCCATGGCGATGATCTGCAACCCGGCCCTGTTGATCGCGGATGAGCCGACGACGGCTCTGGACGTGACAATTCAGGCGGAAATCCTGAAACTCATCAAGGATGTTCAGGCCGAGCTGAAGATGTCGGTCCTGATGATCACCCATGACTTCGGCGTGGTCGCCAACATGGCCGATGAAGTCGTGGTGATCTATCACGGCAAGATCATGGAAAAGGGCACGGCTCAGCAGCTCTTCTCCAATCCGCAGCACGCCTATCTCAAGGCCCTGCTCAATGCGGTGCCGAGCTTCAACATGGACAAGGCAGACCGGCTGGTCCCGATCCGGCCGATTGTGGTCAATGCAGCCGATCTAAAGAGCAACCGGGTGGAATGCACCGTCCCGCCGGGCGAACCGCTGGTGGAAGTGCGCAACGCGCGCAAGTGCTTCTCCCTGCGCAAGAGCGGTCTTCTGTCGCCAAAGCCGACGGTTCTGAAGGCGCTGGATGGCGTCAATCTCACCATCCGACGGGGCGAATGCCTGGGTCTGGTGGGAGAATCCGGGTCGGGCAAGACCACGGTTGCCAACGCGGTCCTGCGGGCGCTGGATCTCAATGGTGGTCAGGTTCTTTATAACCGCGGCAAGGGGCTTCAGGACATTTCCAAACTGTCTGGCGATGACCTCATGGACTATCGCCGCCGCGTGCAGCTGATCTTCCAGGACCCGTTCTCCTCGCTGAACCCGCGCATGACCGTGAACGACATCCTGACCGAGCCGCTGCAGATCCACGGGATCGGCACGCCGGCGGAACAGGCCGAACGCGCCCGGTCGCTGATGAGCCTCGTGGGGCTCGATGCGCGCTATCTGCGCCGTTATCCCCATTCCTTCTCCGGCGGTCAGCGTCAGCGTATCGGCATCGCCCGGGCGCTGGCTCTCAATCCGGAATTCATCCTCTGCGATGAGCCGACCTCCGCACTCGACGTGTCGGTTCAGGCGCAGATCCTCAATCTGCTGCAGGATCTCAAGCGGGATCTCAATCTCACCTACCTGTTCGTCAGCCATAACCTGGCGGTGGTCGATTATATCGCCGACCGGATCGCCGTGATGTGCCGTGGACGGGTGGTCGAGGTTGGGGAGACCCGCGAAGTGGTCAGCAACCCGCTGCACCCCTACACCAAGGCGCTGCTGGCCGCGGTTCCCGAACCGGACCTCAATGCGCCGCTCGATTTTTCCGCTCTTGGAGCCCAGCGGGCTTCTGATCCGGCCAGCTGGCCGGAGCCCTACCGTCTGACTGATCAGATGGAGCCGGTGCTTGTTGAACAAGAAAAAGATCATTTTGTCTGTGCGCCGGGGCTTGCTTCTTCCGGTGCCGCGAGGGGGACTGCAGCATGAAGTTTTGGAAGGGAATTGGCGCATCCGCGCTGGTTTTCACTGCCTTGTCGTCTTGGCCGGCGCTTGCGCTGGACCTGAAGGAAACGCCGGGAATTGACAGCAGTCTGCCGCCTGTTAGCGAGCGCGTGCCGGCAGAACCCCTGATCGTGGACATGGCGGCGCGTGGCCGGACCACGGGCACGCCAGGCGGCACACTCGACACCCTGATCGGCCGGGCCAAGGATGTCCGCCTGATCAATGTCTGGGGCTATGCCCGTCTCGTCGGCTACAACGAGAAGCTGGAACTGGTTCCCGATATCCTCGAGGCCTTCGAGGTCGAGGAAGGCCGCATCTTCACACTGCACACCCGCAAGGGCCACAAGTGGTCCGATGGCCAGCCCTTCGGCGCTGAGGATCTTCGCTATTATTTCGAAGATGTGGCGATGAACGAGGAGCTGAACCCGGCCGGACTGCCGCCGTTCCTGATGGTTGACGGCAAGGGTCCCAAGTTCGAGATGCTGGATGAGACCACCGTCCGCTACACCTGGGACAAGCCGAACCCGCTGTTCCTGCCGGAGCTGGCCAAGTCCAGCCCGCCGTTCATCTACCGGCCTGCCCATTATCTCAAGCAGTTCCACGCCAAATTCGGCAAGCCCGAGTTCATCGAGGAAAAGGCCGGGGCAATGAAGGCGCGCGGCTGGGCGCCGCTGCACAACAAGCTGGACGACATGTACAACGCGCAGAACCCGGATCTGCCATCGCTTCAGCCCTGGGTGCGCATGGAGGGGGAAAGTGACCGCCGCTTTGTGCTCAACCGCAATCCCTATTATCACCGGGTCGACAGCACCGGACAGCAGCTGCCCTATATCGACAAGGTCATCATGACCGTTGCCGATGGCAAGCTGATTGCCGCCAAGACCCAGGCCGGCGAGAGCGACCTACAGGCCCGTAACCTGTCCTTCTCCGACATCACTGTCCTGAAGCAGGGCGAGGCCCAGAGCGGCTACACCACGGCTCTGTGGACCAACACCAAGGGCTCGGAGATTTCCATTCTTCCGAACCTGACGGTGAAGGATCCGGTCTGGCGTGAATTGCTCCGGGACAAGCGTTTCCGCCATGCGCTTTCCCTCGGCATCGACCGGGACATGATCAACCGCACCCTGTTCTTCGGGTTGGGCAAGTCCGGCAATGACACGGTGCTGGACATCAGCCCGCTCTACAAGGCCGGCTACCGGACCGAATGGGCCCAGTATGATCCGGAGCAGGCCAACGCGCTGCTGGACGAGATCGGACTGACCGAACGCCGCGGCGATGGTGTGCGCATGATGAAGGACGGCCGTCCGCTGGAAATCATCGTGGAAACCTTCGGTGAGCACCAGTCCCATGACGATGCCCTGGAGCTCGTGGCCGAGACCTGGAAGGAAATCGGCGTCAAGCTGTTCATCAAGCCGAGCCAGCGCGACATCGTGCGCGACCGGGCAGTGACTGGCGATCTGGTCATGTCGGTCTGGTCCGGTTTCGAAAACGGCATCCCGACGTCGGAAATGCCGCCGAGCGACTTTGCGCCGACCAGCGGTGACTTCCTGTCCTGGCATTCCTGGGGTGACTATTACGAAACGCAAGGTGCCGGCGGTGAAAAGCCCGACTGGGCCCCGGCGGTTCGTCTGATGGACCTCTACCAGTCCTGGCTGGGATCGGCGACGGCAGAAGAACGCGGCAAGATCTGGGAGGAGATGCTGCAGATCCATGCGGATGAAACCATCCACATCGGCCTGGTGTCGGAAGTGCCGCAACCGGTTGTCATAAACGGCGTGCAGAATGTGCCGCTGACGGCGATCTACGGCTGGGATCCGGGAGCTCAGTTCGGTATTCACCGCATGGACGAGTTCTTCCTTGACGAGAAGCACCGCCGTTAAGCCCGGGAAAGTTCTTGCGCGTCCGGGCCTGCCCGGGCGCGCCTCATTTTGATAGATTATAAAAACAGTCCCTCAGAACAAACAAAGAGGGAGAGGGGAAATTTGATGATCTACTACATTTTGCGCCGGATCCTTGCGATGGTCCCGACGCTGCTCATCATCAGCTTCCTGACGTTCTTCATCATTGAACTGCCGGCTGGCGATTATATTTCCAACCAGATCTCGGCCCTGAAATCGACCGGTGAATCCGCGTCCATCGCAAAGCTGGAGTTCCTGCGCAAGGAATTCGCTCTGGACCGGCCGTTTTTCGAACGTTACCTGATCTGGGTGGGGCTCTGGTCCGGCCCGCATGGGTTCGATGGTTTGCTGCAGGGTAACTGGGGCTGGTCGTTCGAGTTCGACAAGCCGGTGGAAACGGTGATCGGGCCGACGCTGCCCCTGACGGTGATCCTGAACTTCACCACCATTCTCTTCGTCTACATCGTCTCGTTCCCGATCGGCATCTATTCGGCAACCAGGCAGTATTCCTGGGGGGATTATGGCTTCACCTTCCTGGGCTATCTGGGCCTTGCCGTGCCGAACTTCCTGCTCGGCCTGATCCTGCTCTATCTCTTTAACCGCTGGTTCGGCCTGTCGGTTGGCGGGTTGATGGCGCCCGAATACATCGATCAGGGCTGGAGCATGGGCAAGGTCTTGTCGGTGCTGGCGCATCTGATCGTGCCGACCATCGTGATCGGCACCGCCGGTACGGCTGCCATGATCCGTCGTCTGCGCGCCAATCTTCTGGACGAATTGCACAAGCAATATGTCACCACGGCCCGCGCCAAGGGCCTTTCGGAAAAGAAGCTGCTGGCCAAGTATCCCTTGCGCATGGCGCTCAACCCCTTCATTGCCGACATCGGCAACCTGATCCCGTCGCTGGTCTCCGGTTCCGTCATCGTGTCGGTGGTTCTGAACCTGCCGACGGTCGGGCCGGTGCTTTTGTCCGCGCTGCAGAGCCAGGACCAGTATCTGGCAGGCTTCATTCTTCTTTTCGTTGCTGTTTTGACCCTGATCGGAATGCTGGTGTCCGACCTGCTGCTGGCGGTGCTTGATCCGCGAATCCGGCTTGGCGGGAGGGCTGCGTCATGACCGGGACAAAGGAAACCACGGCCGTGAGCACCCATTACGTTCATCCAGAACCGTTCAATCCGACTGTTGCGGAGGATCTGACACCGGAGCAGGAGCGCTTCTATCAGGCCTCGCAATGGCAGATCATGTGGTGGAAGTTCCGCCGCCACAAGCTGGCCGTCTGGTCTGGCGTCATTCTGCTGCTGTTCTATCTCTGCGTTCCCTTTGCAGAGCAGATCGCGCCCTATACGCCCAACACCCGCGACAGCCAGCATCTCTATGCCCCGCCGCAGGCCGTTCACCTGTTCCATGACGGCAAGCTCGTCGGCCCCTTCGTCTATGGCATGAAGTCCGACCTCGACATGGTCAATCTGAAGTGGGTCTTCAGCGACGACACGACCAAGGTGCAGAAGCTGCGGTTCTTCTGTTCCGGCGATACCTACGAGTTCTGGGGCCTGTTCAAGGCCAATTTCCACCTTGTCTGTCCGGCGGAGGACGGCACCCTGTTCCTGCTCGGCACGGACCGTCTGGGCCGTGACCAGTTCTCCGGTCTTGTCTATGGCGCGCGCCTGTCGCTCACCGTCGGTCTGGTCGGCGTGACGATCGCCATTGTTCTCGGCCTGTTTTTCGGTGGCATTGCCGGGTATTTCGGCGGATTGGCCGACAACCTGATCCAGCGCCTGATCGAGATCATGCGCTCCCTGCCGGAACTGCCGCTCTGGATGGCGCTGTCCGCAGCCCTTCCGGTCACCTGGAGCCCGGTGTGGATCTATTTTGGCCTGACGGTCATTCTGGGCCTGCTCGACTGGCCGGGTCTCGCCCGCGCCGTCCGCTCCAAGCTCCTGTCCCTGCGTGAAGAAGAATATGCCAAGGCGGCGCTGCTGATGGGGGCAAAGCCCAAGCGGGTGATCACCCGGCATCTGCTGCCGGGCTTCACCAGTCACATCATCGCCTCTGCGACCCTGTCCATCCCCTCGATGATCCTGGGGGAGACGGCCCTGTCGTTCCTGAATCTCGGCCTGCGCCGTCCCTCCGTGTCCTGGGGCGTGCTTTTGAATGAAGCGCAGAACATTTCCGTGGTGACGGTCTATCCCTGGCTCATGGCCCCGGTTATCCCGATCATCATTGTGGTTCTGGCCTTCAATTTCCTGGGCGATGGTTTGCGCGACGCGGCAGATCCCTATAAGTGATCCTCAACACCTGAAAAGAAGAGACCCGCCGCCGCAAGGCGCGATGCGGGCGCATTGTCTGGAGAATTCATGTCCAAGAACGCCACCACCGCAGAAGGCTGGAACGAGGAATACGAAGCCGGCCGCTGGGCCTTTCTGCGTTCGCTGCCCGAAAGCGGCCGCTATGGCATCATCGGCATGTGGTTGAACCTCACCGGTTGCATGGAAGAGGTTCTGGATATCGGCTGTGGTGAAGGCCTGCTTTACGAGCGCCTGCAGCCGATGGGCATCAAGCGCTATGTCGGCATGGACCTGGCACCGTCCGCGCTGGAAATCGCCAATGTCGACCCGTCCATCGCCTCGCTGCGGGCTGGCGACATGCACACGTTCGAGCCGAAGGACGGCGAAAGCTTCTCCGCCATCGTCTTCAACGAAGTACTGCATTTCGCTGAAGACCCGGCTGCCCTCGTCGCCCGCTATGTGCCGTTCCTGAAGAAGGACGGCGTCATTGCCCTGTCCATGTATTCTCCCAAGCGTCCGGAAAGCGGTGCCAACAAGCTGATCGCCAAGCTGTGGGAAGCCACCGACGACGCAGCGAAGTGGGAAGTTCTCGACGACTACCGCCTTGGCTCCGACAAGAAGGGCGTCACCTGGCGCATGCGCCTGGTCAAGCCGGTCACGGCTTGACCCAAACAGGCAGGCCCAAGCCGGTCACGGCTTGACTAAATCAGGCAGGCTCAAGCCGGTTACGGCTTGAGCTGAGAGAGCCGGGGCAGCTTTCTAGAGTTGCCCCGCACCTCAAATCCAGCGGCGAACGCTCGCCTTGTAGAGCGTGTAGGTGTCGCCGAAGATCTGCTCAAGGGCCGCTTCTTCCGGTTTGATCTGCAATTCGGTGAGAACCGCAATAAACAGCGGCACGATCAGGAGACCGGTCAGGCTCCCGGTCCAGAGTGTGACGGCTGCAAGCAGCAAGGCCATTCCCAGATACATCGGGTTTCGGGTGAGGCGGTAAAAGCCTCTCGTCACCAGCACGGAGGCGCGTTCCGGCTTCAGGGGTGTGATTGTCGTCTTTCGCAGGACGAAGGCTGCAACCGAGTGAAGCTCCAGAACGAGGCCTGCGATCAGGCACACCAGCGCTGCAATCCGTTGACCGGGTAACTGAAGAGTTGCAAAGGGCAGCCAGAGACCTCCGGCATAAATCGCACCGGCCCCTGCGAGGGCAATGAGAGGCGGCGGGATCTTCATGCTGCTCTCCTCTTCGGCTCACGGGTGCGGCAGGGGAAAGCCGTGCCGCTCACTCAGGGCGCTGAGGATCGCGTCCTTGTCATTGATGAACCCGCCTTCCTCCAGAACCAGTACCGGAAGTGACTGGTTCTCCTCTCCCAGCAGCTCCACGATTTCCAGCCGCGGCCGCGGCCAGGCGATCCGCCGGACATCGATCCGCGCCGCCAGCTCCGGAAACGAGGCCAGCACTCCCTCCATCAAGGCACAGTGCCAGCAATAGAAGGTCTCACCGGGGAAGGCCGGATCGGTAAAGCCCGGCTGGAGTAGGTAAAGCGTGTCGGTCACTGGGGAAACTCGAGGTCAGGAGTAGGAAACGGACTGCCAGATCCTACCTCGCCAGTTCCTGCTGGGAAAGAACTCGTGTGAGACAGCGACTGTTGGCGGGAATGGATGGTGCAGCCTGCCCGTTGCCAAATTGATCAGGGATGGCGTCACAAGGGAACTGCTTGCAGCGTCCTTCGAACAAGCCCGGTGACTGGGGCCGGTTCTGAGAGAGGCAGCCTGCTATGACTTTGGTGAATGTGTTGAAAGAACGCTCGGTGTGGACTTATGACGTCATGGCTGCATCGTCAAACATGGGGGAGATGATCCGCGAGGATGCCATTACCAGCGTCAATCTGGCTTTCATACAGCAACAGTCTAATGACAACGGTTTCGGACTTGGCACCACCAGTTTGCAGGGCGCCAAGCTGGAATCTGAATTCGGCGGCGACTGGATCTGGAATTACGCTGGATACACGATGTTGGTCCAGGCGAAGAAACTGGATGCCATCAAGGGGCAGGATTTCTACTCCTACAAGATCGACATCGATCAGTTGAGGTTGGCCATCACCTCCTGCTCTACCGGTTATTTCTCTGAGGAAAAGGCCGGAGCGTACTATGTTTTCTACAATAGCTTTCTTGAAGGCGAGAAAGAGAACATAGGTTGTCTTATGCTCAAGGCTGAGGTTTTGTGGAAAATTATTTGCGGCAGCCAGCAACAGGAACAGAAATCGGCCCAGGTCTCTCCGAAGCAGATCGAGACGGCCGGTGCTGAACCTTGGTGGAAGATATTCTCGACGTGAAACACTCGTGGATCCCGGGCCAGCTTCGTCCAGGATCAGTCTGCGGGTATCTCCCTCACCGCACCAGGTCGGCAACCTGACAGTTCAGGACCTTGATCAGGTCTTCCGGATCAAGGCGGATCTGGAGGCCGCGCTGGCCGCCGTTGAGGTAGATTTCGTCGTAGAGCGTTGCCAGTTCGTCGAGGGCAGTGGGCACGCCCTTGCGCTGGCCGAGCGGGCTGATGCCGCCGACCTTGTAGCCGGTCAGCCGCTCCGCATTCACCGGCTTCATCATCTGCGCCGACTTGCCACCGAGGGCTGCCGCCAGCTTCTTCATGTTCACCTCTTCGTCGGAGGGAACGATCGCGCAGACCGGCTTGCCATCCAGCTCTGCCATCAACGTCTTGAACACCTCAGCCGGGGGCACGCCAATGGCTTCGGCGGCCTGCAGGCCAACCCGTTCAGCGCCCGGGTCATAATCATAGGTCACGAGCGTGAAGGCGATGCCGGCCTTGGTGAGAACCTGCGTGGCGGGAGTGGTCTTGGACATGGCGCGGGCTGAGCAAAGAGGTTGGGGCAGGAGAGGCGGTCAGAGCTGGCCAGACACAGATGCCAAGCGTGAAGGCTATGGTCCGGTCTAGCGCGCCTGCCGAGATTAGAAAAACATGGGCAGAAAGAAAACCCTACCATGTGGGCAGGTAGTGTGGGTCTGTGAGGCGGGGTTTAAAACGATCGGGATTTTGAACCCCTAAACCCCTGCTGCAAATGACATGCAATACTAAGTTATTATTTTAATTGACTTTCTTCTCCGCCGAACCTACTTCCCGGTCATCGGGGAGTAGCAGGCGCCAGCGATGGCGGAGGCACGTCAACATACTCGCGGGGATGTCCGCGTGGCGTGTCTGGCTCTTGGGCTTTGCAAGACCGTGGCGGTGGGATTCTGCGGGCGGAATCCGTCCATCGCCCGGCTCAGCCCACAGGACTTCCCATGTCTCCGATTTCAATCGGCGTTCTCGCTATTTCCATGTCCATCGATGCCTTCATCGCGTCTGTCGGCAAGGGCGCTGCCATGCGCCGGCCCAGCCTGAGCCATGCGCTCAGAACCGGTGCCATTTTCGGCGTGGTCGAGGCTATCACTCCATTGGTCGGCTGGGCCGCAGGCGTTGCTGCCAGCCGTTATGTGGCGGCTGTTGATCACTGGATTGCCTTCTGCCTTCTTGCCGCAGTCGGCGTACGGATGGTGCTGGAGGCTTGGACGCGCGAGGAGGAACAAGACGCTGCGCCGCTTTCCCTCTGGACCACTGTGGTCACGGCAGTCGGAACCTCTCTCGACGCCATGGCTGTGGGGGTCTCCCTTGCCTTCCTGCACGTGAATATTTTCCTTATCGCGTTTGCGATTGGGGCTGCCACCATGGTGATGAGTTCCACCGGCATGCTTGCCGGACGCTTCCTTGGCCAACGCTTCGGCCGCATCGCTGAAACCTTCGGAGGCTGCGCCCTGTGCGGTCTGGGAGCCTGGATCCTCTTCGAGCATCTGACCGCTGCATAGCCCCGTTGGCCCCGCCTTTCCGCGCTGAAAAGGCAGGTGGCTTCGGAATTTCCACCTCACGCTCAACCGGCTGCGATCTCTCTGATTTCGCTTAGCAGCCATCGGAGGGCGGGGTCTGCACGCCGGCGCCGGTGGAGGATGGCGGAAAAGGATATGACCGGCAAAGGCAGGGGTGGGAGGACGGTCAGCAATCGGCCGCCTGCAGGTTTCAGACTGCGCCGGGCTGCGGTGAGGATGAGGTCTGTGCCTTCGACCAGGCTGGGCGCAACGCTCCAGTGGGGCAGGACCAGAGCGATCCGTCTGGTCTTCCGGCTTGCACGGAGATGCATGTCGATCTCTGTGGCCGCTTCCCCATGGACGGCGACCAGAATATGGGGCGCGTCGAAATAGAGCGCCTCGGTCAAGCCGTCAAAGGGCTGCGGCTGGCAGGCCGGATCCAGAAGACAGGCGTAGCTGTCCTCGAACAGGGTTTCGGCTTCCACCTGGGCAGGCAGGCTGGGGAAGACCCCCAGGGCCAGATCGATGTCACCATCGGTCACGGCGGCCACCATGGCCTCCCGGCTGGCCTGGGTCACCACAAGGTCGATACCGGGGGCTTTCTGCCGCAGCCGCTGCATCATTCCGGGCAGAAGGAGAGAGGTGCCGAAGTCGGAGGCCGCAATCCGGAACAGGTGCCGGGAGGCCGGGTCGAAGGCCGCAGGGGTGAGGACCGTCCGGATCTGACTGAGGGCTTCGCTCAAGGGGAGTGTCAGCTCCAGCGTGCGAAGCGTCGGCATCAGGCGGCCGCCTTCCCGGGTGAAGAGCGGATCATCCAGAAGCCGCCGCAACCGGGCGAGCGCATGGCTGACGGCCGGCTGGCTCATGTTCAGCCGCTCTGCCGCGCGGGAGAGGTGTTGCTCGGCAATCAGGGCATCCAGAACGACAAGCAGGTTCAGGTCGATGGCTCTCAGATTATTCGTCTGGTGCATGTTTCTGGCTTTGGAATGAATTTCAAATGCATGAAATTCAAGGGTAGCAGGGGCGCAGCCAGAAAGGAAACACCATGTATTATTCTCTGCTTCTGCCAATCGCCGCCGTTCTTGCCGGGGCTGTCGTGCCCTTTCAGGGCGGCGCCAATGCGGCGCTTGGACGTGCGCTTGGCCATCCGCTCTGGGCGACGATGATGTCGCTTGGCGTCAGTGCGCTCTGCCTCATTCCCGCGCTTGTGCTTTTGAAAGTGCCGATGCCGGTCTTCAGCACCCTGTCCGCTCAGCCCAAGTGGATCTGGATCGGGGGCGTTGCCGGGGTAATCTACATCACCGCAGCCATTCTGCTGGTTCCGCGGCTGGGGGCTGCCGGGTTCATGACCGCTGTTATCGCCGGTCAGATCCTGGCTTCGGTGGCCATCGACACGTTTGGCGGTGTCGGGCTTCCCGCACGTCCGATGGAGAGTGTCCGTCTCGTCGGCGTCCTGCTCGTCACCCTTGGTGCGATCGCCGTGCAGTGGCCAGCGCTTTTCCGCGCGTCCGGCTCATGACGGGTATCAGAAGCCGGCCGATCAGTCCGCGCTGAACAGATCCGCCACCCTGGGCCAGTCGGCGCCGGGGTGGTGGGCTGCGATCTTCAGGAATTCCTCAAGGAACTGATAGCAGCCTTCATCATGGGCGAGATGATGGGAGAGAATGCCGAGCGGTTCGGACGGATTGGTCCGGCGGCGGCAGAGCTGCAGATCGAGGCGCAGACGGGCAGAGTTCCAGCCGATGAAGCGCCGGTCCTTCTTCCACTTGATGATGTCCACGTGGGACTGCACCTGATGGACCCGCGGAAAATTCAGGAAGGTGAAGGTGGAGAGGCCCGGCAGGCCGATCTTGGGCAGAGCGCGGGAGACTTCCGGGGCGATCCGGTTCCAGGGCGGTACCACGGCAGTCACGAAGCGCGGGCCGAACAGTTGCTCCAGCCTCGCCTTGCCCTCCGCCAGCTGGCCGATCAGCTCTTCCACATCCCGGCGGGTGCCGAGCTCTGCTGCCTTCTCGCCCAGATCCTTGCGCTGAAAGTTCTTGTGCTGCCAGCCGTGCTGCAGGACGACCGCATGCGGCTCACCCTGAAGACGGTCGGCCAAGGCCTCCGTCGCGTCTTTCGGGATCACCGCCAGCGCCACGTCGACGTCATGAGCATTGGCTATTGCCAGCAGCCGGTCCAGATCGGCGGTCGGCTCGATCGCATCATCATCGCGCCACCAGAAGCGGACCTTGCGGCCCCGCTCGGCAAACCAGTCGAGATGTGCGGTCAGTTCCTCTTGGAAACGGTCGAATTCGGCAGTCATACAGCTCTGGCTTTCAGGTCTTCCAGCAGGATGCGGGCGCTTTCCTCAGCCCCGCCCAGTCGGACATGGGTCTCCTTGCGCGGCAGGGCAAGGGCATCGTCCACGGCGGCAGCCAGACGCTCCGGCGTCAGGTTCTGTTCCGGGGTCATGACGGCCCGGCCATGAGTTGCGAGCGCTTCTGCCCGCTGGGTCTGCTCGGTTTCCTTCACCTGCGCGAAGGGAACGAAGACGGCGGCCACCCCTGCGATCAGGATGTCGAGCACCGTGTTGTACCCTGCCTGGGAGACCGAGAGACGCGCGCGCTGGAGAAGACCCGGGAAATCCCGCCGTGCCCGCTCCACGATGACGCCCTTCGATGCGCGGGCGCAATAGGCGGCAAAATCCGCCTCCGGAATGTCGTGCCCAACAAGCAGGCGCCAGGTGGTGTCGCCAGCTCTTCGGGACAGAGGTCGGGCGTCCAGGGCTGCCTCCAGCAGGTTTTTCGCAACGGCGCCGCCGCCGCAGGACACGATCACCTCATCCTCGCCGTCGCCTTCCGGCGGCACCGGGCGCGGCCCGCCGCCGACAAAACCGGTGTAGCGCACCAGATGCTCGACCCTTTCGGCAAAGGGGAAGCTGTCGGAGAGACGGACGAATTCGGGATCGGAATGAACGAGGATCCGATCGTAATGGGCAAGGGCCTGATCGGCCATCCATTCCTCTTTCCAGAGCTCCTGCTTGCGCACCAGAATGTCCCGGATGGAGGTCGCAATCATCGGCTTTCTGGAGGAAGAACGGGTAAGCTTCAAAAGCTCGGACAACTCGAACTCGAACTGACGGCGGCCGAAGGGATAGGTTTCGGTCAAAAGCAGGTCATAGGGGCGGGCGGAAAAGGCCTTGAGCGTTTCCGTCACGCGGGCCTTCTGCCAGGCGTCGTCAATCGGGGTTCCATCCGGTGTTACCAGCCGGTTGAAGACAGCATCCGGGCTTTTGACCGGCGGCAGCTGGACAACTTCAAGACCGGATGTATCGAGGGTCGGCGGCAGCAGGTTGCCGGTCGCCAGGGTCACATGCACGCCTCTGGCCGCCAGAGCCTTGCCGATGGCCGCCGTGCGCACGGCATGTCCCGTCCCCAGAAGGTGCTGGACGTGAAGAAAGGCGGAAAGGGTCATAGGGCAGGGATCATAGAGACTGGCCGGAAGATTGGTGCGGACGGCGCAGGGCGGTGCTGCGCTGCCAGCGGTTGTCGAGCGCCGTTTCAAGAAAGGCATTCAGCCGTGCCGCGCCCATCTCCAGCGTGTGCCGGAAGTGGATATGGCGGGTTGCTTCCTCGCCCAGCAGTTTGATGCGGTCCGGATCGGGGATCAGGGTGCGCAGATGGACCGCGAAGGCCTCCGCATCGCCTTCCGGTGCCAGCAGGCCGGTCTTGCCGTCGAGCACGATGTCCGGCACGCCGAAGGTGCTGCCTGCAACAACGCCGAGGCCGGAGGCTTGCGCTTCCAGAAACACAAAGCCGAAGGCCTCCCGGATGGCGGGCCAGACGAAAAGGTCATGGGCGGCATAATGCTGGGGCATATGTTCCGGCGCCATTGCGCCAAGGAAGCTGGTGCGCTCGGGCGGGAAAAGGCTTTCCACATAGGCCCGGTTCGGGCCGTCGCCGATCACGGTCAGGGACCAGTCCAGATCCATGCAGCGGGACAGAGCATCCGCCAGAACTTCATAGGAACGGGTCTTGTCGCCGTCACGCATCATGCCGACGGCCAGCAGGCGAGGGGACTTGCCATGCCTGATCGCGAGATCTGCAGCGGTTTCAAAAGGCAGGGTGTCGAGGAACGGCGGCACGATCTGCAGCCGCTCGCGCTGGAGAACCGCGCCGAGACATTCCGCATCCGCGCGATGCAGGGCGCCCACCACATCGGCCCGCGCAAGCGCCTCGTCGGCAGCGGCGAAACCGGCGGCCCAGGGGCCCGTCTTTCGTTTCGGGGCCCGGCTTGCCTCGATGACCGCATAGGGAATGGCGAACCGGTCGGCCAGGGCCGGGCCGATCCAGTCGGGAGCCTTGTGGTAGAGGTGATAGGTCAGGAACAGGTCCGGCCGGTAGCCTTCGGCCTCCCACACCCGGGTGATCCTGTCCGCCTCGGCCAGGGCTTCCATTTCCCGGGTCAGGATGGCCTTGTCGCCGCCGTCCTTCATCCAGGCGCGGAACGTGCTGGCCACGCGCACTTCATGTCCGCCGAGTTCAAGCGCATGAACGATCAAGCGGCCCATGGTCCGGTCTCCGGAGGGAACCGGATCGTCCAGCGGCTTCATCGGCGCGGTGAATGCGATCTTCAAGGCGGTGTCCCGCTTTCTGCCTAGAGAACCTTGCGGAACTTGTCCGCGAGCCGGTCGAGCCCAGGCGCGCTGGCAAAGGTGGAGCGCACATGAGCGGAGGCGGCACGGCCCAGCCTATCACGGGTTTGCGGCTGTGCAATCAGGTCGGCCAGCGCCTTTGACAGGGCTTCGGCATCCGCCGGGGGCACAAGGACGCCGGTTTCCCCGTTGCGGATCAGCTCGGGGATCGCGGACACGCTGGTGGAAAGGCAGCACAGCCCCATGGACTGGGCTTCCATCAGCACGTTCGGCAGTCCGTCCCGGTCGCCGGACTTGGCAAGCTTTGAAGGCAGGACGAAGAGGTCGGATTCCGAGCAGGACTTGATGACTTCCTCGCGCGGCTGGGCGCCGCGCCAGGTGATCCGGTTCGACAGTCCGTGGCGATCCGCGAGAGCCTTCAGCTCATCAGACAGCTCGCCGCCACCGATGTGGGTGAAGTGCCAGTTGAGCGAAGACGGCAGCAGGGTCAGGGCCTTCAGAAGGTCGTCATAGCCCTTCTTCTCGACAGCACGGCCAACGGAGACGATGCGCACGGGCTCACCTGTTCCGTCCCGTTCCGCAGCCTCAGCCTTGGGTTCCGGGAAACCGGTGAAATCCAGACCGTGATAGACCAGCTCGACCTTCTCCGGGTTCGCTGACAGTCCCTTGAGGTGATCCACATTGACGCCGGTGCAGGTCACGCCCCAGGCAGCGTCATCCAGCTTGGTGCGAAGATCCCATTCCGCGCTGGTCCAGATGTCCTTGGCGTGGGCGGAGAAAGACCAGCCCTTGCCGGACAGATGCGCCGCATAGCGGGCAACCGAGCAGGGAGTGTGCAGATAGTGGGTGTGGATCCAAGTCACGTCTTCCGGCAACTCATGGGCAAAGACGCAGCCCTGCGCCCAGCGCCGCTGGCGCCCGGCGTTGTGCTCCTGGGCATAGTCGGCATCGAACAAGGCCTTGGAGGTGGCATAGGTCGGCTGCTGCTCTGCCCAGCGCTTGGCCCTGGCGACACGGGCCGGATCGTCCTTCACATATTCCGGCAGGTACAGGACCTCGGCCGAAATCTGCCGGTGCAACTCATGGATGAAGGGATCATACGGCTTGCGCAGGGCAACGATCAGGATCGGGATGCCGCGCCGCTCAAGGCCGAGGATTTCCTGGGCAATGAAGGTTTCCGAAAGGCGCGGATAGCCTTTCACCACGACGGCGATGCGGGACATGACGGTCTCTTTTAAAATGGGCTTCGGGCCGCCTGGGGGCAGGCAGCCTCAATAATTGACGAGTTGAGGTGTCCGGCGCGCGGCGCGCACTTCCTCGAAGATCTCTCCAACGCGCGTGCCGATGACTTCCAGTCCGCCGAGCAGGTTGTCCACCCCGGCGTTGGACGGGCGCGGCACCTTCGGCAGGCTGGCGAGCGCATCGGCCATCAGGTCCGGATCCGGATAGGCGTCGATCGGCAGAACCTTGAGGAGGCCGCTGGCTTCCGCCCGGTTGGCACGGATCGCCTGTTCGCGCCGGGGAATGATCCGCGGCACCATCAGCGTCGGCTTGTTGAACGACAGGATCTCGCAGAAGGTGTTGTAGCCGCCCATGCCGACGATGGCCGTGGCATTGGCGAGATAGGGCTCGATCTGCGGCGTGAAGCGGATGATCTCCACGTCCCGCAGATGCTCTGCGCGCTGAACGAACTGGGCCACCGCGGCGGCCGGCATGAAGGGGCCGAGGATGATCAGGGCCGGGTAGAGCGGGTTCTTGCGGGCCTCATAGGCGCGCATCACCCAGTCAACCATCTCGACACCATCGCCGCCGCCGCCCGGCGTCACGAGGATATAGGGCTCCTCGCCAAAGGGGGCAGGCTTGGGCAGGCTCTCCATGCCTTCCGGCAGGGACCGGCGCAGATAGCCGGTGTAGAGCATCTTGTCTTCGACGCCGGACGGAAGGTTGATCCCCTCGACCGGATTGCAGATGCCGTCCGGGCCATAGACCCAGATCTCATCATAGAGATTTTCCAGCGCCGGATAGACGTTCTTGCGTTCCCACTCCTGGCGCAGAATTTCCGGATCGTCCATCACGTCGCGCAGCCCGAGGACAAGGCGCGTGTCCGTGTCCTTCAGCGCTTCCAGCGTCGGCAGGACTTCGCCGCGAAGGCCCAGAGGCTCCTTGTCGACGATGAAGATGTCCGGATTGAAGACTTTGGCGGTGTGCTCGATGATCGACGAGCGGATCGCCAGCGTGTGATCGATGTTCAGATGCAGCGACAGGGGCGTATATTCGCCGTCGCGCAGCTTGATGACACCGGGAATACGGACGAAATCCACGCGGGAGCGGAACTCGAAACTGCCGATGATCGGGGAGCCCGACAGAATCAGGACGGACAGGTCGTCAAAGGTTCCGACCAGGGAATGGGCAATTGCCCGGCAGCGCCTGAGATGTCCCAGCCCGAAGGAATCGTGGCTGTAGATCAGGATCTTCGGTGAATTGGACCGCATGCTACCCCATTTTATGCGCCTGGCCGGCCATTGCTGCGCCCGCTGTTTGCGGGGTTTTCGTCGGTTCCCAAAAGAAGCGCAACCCGTTATGTAACGGGAATGCAAACATTTCTGGTTCTTGTCCAGAGCCTGAGTAATATACCATCACATCGTTTATTGCACGACGTTGCGTTCAATCAATTTGGATCCGGTTATGGAAAAGAGCCTGTTTCGCTTCATTTGGAAGTTCAGTGCCCGCCAGCAGGTGTATATCCTCCTCATAACTGTCTTGTCCTATCCCGTCAGCTATGTGCTGCTGGAACTGCCCAAGCTTATCGTCAATGACGCCGTGCAAGGTGACGGTTTTCCGCGGGAAATCGGCGGTTTCGAGTTCGATCAGGTCTCCTATCTGTTCCTGCTCTGCATGACCTTTCTGGGTCTTGTGGTGCTGTCGAACGGCCTGAAACTCTACATCAACGTCTATAAGGGCCGTCTTGGCGAGCGCATGCTGCGCCGCCTGCGCTTCGAGCTTTTTCAACGGGTTCTCCGGTTCCGGCTGCCGCATTTCCGCAAGGTGAGCTCCGGCGAAATCATTCCGATGATCACGTCCGAAGTCGAAGACGTCGGCGGCTTCATCGGCGAGGCCTTCGCCCTTCCGGCCTATCAGGGCGGCATGCTGATCGTGCAGCTCGGCTTCATCTTCATGCAGGATCCGCTGCTGGGGCTGGCCGCAATCTCGTCCTATCCGATCCAGGGCTATGTGATTCCCAAGCTGCAGAAGAAGGTGATCCTTCTGTCCCGCCAGCGGGTGAAGAACGTTCGCCTGATCGCCGACAAGGTCGGCGAGAGCATTTCCGGGGTGCCGGAAATCCATGCCAATGATGCCTCCGCCTGGCATTCCGCCGACATTTCCGACCGGCTCTACCAGAATTTCAAGATCCGCTACGAGATCTTCAATCGGAAGTATTTCATCAAGTTCCTGAATAACTTCATGAACCAGCTGACCCCGTTCTTCTTCTACCTGATCGGGGGCTATCTGGTGATCGAGGGGAATCTCAGCATCGGTGCCCTGCTGGCGGTGATTGCCGCCTACAAGGATCTGGCTGGCCCCTGGAAGGAACTGCTGGCCTATTACCAGCTCGTGGCAGATGTGGATGTGAAGTACCAGACCGTGGTCGAGAATTTCGATCCGGCGGATATCTATCCGGTCGAGCGCCTGATTTCCGATGAAAAGGTCGAGCTGCAGGGCGATCTGGTTCTGAGCAACGTGACCTTCTCGGGCGGGGCCGCAGGGCAGGAAGTCTACGACATCTCCATGACCGTGCCGGAAGGAACCGACTGCATTGTCGTCGGTCCGGATGGATCAGGCCGCTCGGAAGTGCTGCAGCTTGCGGCCGGTCTCGTCAGTCCGTCTTCCGGCCGGGTGGATATCGGCGGCCAGAACCTTGAAAACCTGACGGCCTCGACCCTTGGCCGCGAGATTGCCTATGTGGGCGGCGCGGTCCATATCTGGTCCGGCACGATCCGCGAGAACCTCTTTTATGGTTTGCGGCACCGTCCGCTGGTCACCGTCGAGCGCAAGGGCGAAAGCCTGCACGACTACAAGCGCCGTCTGCTCGAGGCCAAGGAAACCCGCAATCCCACCTATGACATCAGTGCGGTCTGGGATGATTTCGAGGCTGCCGGTGTGGCAAATGTCGAGGAGCTCGATACAAGGGCCCTGGACCTCTTGAAGTCTGTTGGCCTCGAGCCGGACGTCTACCGGCTCGGCCTGCAGTCCCGCCTGGATCCTGCCCTGAACGACAGGTTTGCCGAGCGCATCCTGGCTGTGCGTGCGGCGCTGGGCGAGCGGATCAAGGGCGATCCGAGGCTCGAAGGTCTTGTCGAACTCTGGGACAAGAACAAGTTCAACAGCAGTGCCAGCATCGCCGAGAATCTGTTCTTCGCTGTTCCCAATGATGCCTCTTTCACGCTGGATCAGGTGCCGGAACTGCCGGAAGTGCGCGCGTTCCTGTCAGAAACCGGGCTGGACGAGCGGTTGCAGGAAGCCGGGCTGAAGGTCGCCGAGACCATGCTCGAACTCTTTGCCAACGTCAGCGAGGACAGCGGGCTTCTCAATACCTATTCCTTCCTGACCCGCGAAGAACTGCCGGAATTTGACCGGATCCTGCGCATTTCCAAGTCTGCCGCCCAGAAGTCGACGCTGACGCAGGCCGACAAGGACCGGCTGATTTCCCTGGCTCTGAAGGTGGTTCCTGCCCGGCATCGTCTGGGCATCATGACCGATGAGGTTCAGGAGCGGATCATCGCCGCGCGCCACAATTTCCACGACAAGGTGGTGGCGGAAAGCGACCTGTTCCTGCCGATCGATCCGGATGTCTATCTGCCGCCGCTCTCCGTCGAGGACAATTTGCTGTTCGGCCGTCCGCGCGTTGACCGTCGTGATGCCCGCCAGCGGATTGATGCGGTGATCCGGGCGATGGTGGAGGAAAACCACCTGCGCGAGCCCATCGTCTACGCAGGCTTCGAATATCACGTCGGTGTTTCGGGCTCCCGCCTGTCCGCCGGTCAGCGCCGGCGTCTGGCGCTTGTGCGTGCCCTGTTGAAAAACGCCAAGGTCACCATTCTGGACGATATCGGTACCGGAATGAGTGACGAGGATGTGGCTCTGCGGGCCACATTGCGCGAAATCGTGAAGGGAAGGACGCTTCTGTTCGGGGCGCCGTCCCATGGGCCTTCCAGTGAGTTTTCAATGAAAATTACACTGGATCAGGGGCGTATCGTTCAAAGTGGAGATCAGGGTGCTTGAGGCGGACGTCACAAGGTGCTTTTCTGGGCTCAGGAATATTGAAAGCCGGTCGGCTGTTTTTGGCCGGTCCGGTCTAGGAGGTTGGTGTGTCTCTGGAAACTGAAGTCGAAGTCCTTCGGAAGGTGCCGCTGTTTCGTGGGATTGACGCCACCAAATTGAGACTGCTCGCGTTTATCAGCGACCGCATTGCCTTCAAGACCGGGGAGCGTCTGTGCTCGCAGGGCGAGGAAGGGGACAGCGCCTTCATCATCCTGGCCGGATCTGCATCGGTTCTGGTCAATACGCCGGACGGGGAACGGCCGGTGGCGCAGGTCAAGGAAAACGCCATCGTCGGTGAAATCGCCATTCTCTGTGATGTGCCTCGAACCGCTTCCATCGTCGCCACCACGGACATGGATGTCCTGACCGTTTCCAAGGATGATTTTCTGAAGCTTCTGAAAGAGTTTCCTGAAATGTCGCTTGAAGTCATGCGGACCCTGGCGCTCCGTCTCGAGCGTACCACCCGCGATCTGGCCGCTGCGCGGACCGGACCTGCGGCGTAAGGAGAAATAGATTTGGCTTCCGAATTTTCGCTTCGTTGCTGGGGCGCCAGAGGATCCACCCCGACACCGGGGGCCTCGACACTTCGCTACGGCGGCGAAACGACCTGTTTCGAACTGCGCGCAGGGGATGCTCTCATTCTGGTGGATTGCGGGTCCGGTGCGCGCAGCCTGGGCATGGACCTGTGCGGGCAGGGGCCGCGCAAGTTTGATCTGCTCTTCACCCATACCCATTTGGATCACATCTGCGGGCTGCCCTTCTTCAAACCGGCCTATGACAACCGGTTCGAGGTGACGGCCTGGGCCGGTCATTTCGAGGACGAGACATCCCTGGTCGATATCGTCAGCCGGATCATGTCGCCGCCGATTTTCCCCGTTGCGGCCAAGACACTAAAGGCGGTCGATTTCCGCACCTTCCAGGCGGGCGACATTCTTCCGCGCGAAGACGATCTGAAGATTTCCACGGTGCGCCTGAACCATCCGGGCGGTGCCTGCGGCTATCGCTTCGACTATCAGGGTAAATCGATTTGCATCATCACGGATCATGAGCACGGCATTCCAGAGATCGACGACACCGTCGAGACCTTCGTGGAAGGCGCGGATATCATGATCTATGACGCCATGTTCACCGACGATGAATACCCGACCTACAAGGGCTGGGGTCATTCCACCTGGCAGAAGGCGCTGGAGCTAGCGCGCAAAGCCAATGTACGCGTTCCGGTGATCTTCCATCACGACCCGCGCCGGTCCGATGATGCGCTCGACGAAATCGCCATCGCCGTCAATGACGCCCATCCCGGCGCGCTTGTCGCAAGCGAAGGCATGATCCTGCGTCCCTGACGCTGGTCTTGCCGGGAGCGGCGGCTTCTCCGGCTGCCTTTCCATCTTTCTTCCGATCTTTCCTGATTCCGGTTGCAGTGGTTCTCTCCCGCAATGAGATGCGTGGGGCTAGGCTTCCTTGCGCCTGACTTTTCCATGACTCGAACGCCTTTCAGATCTGTCGTTTCATTCAATCAATTGAAAAAAAACAATTTTTCAATTGACGTTGACGTCCAAGTCAAAAGACGGAATAGATGCCAGAGATATTCATGGCATAGAGCTCTGTCTGAGGAGGATGGAATGCAGGTAAAGGACTTTGGCGCAGCGGTTGTAACCGGAGGAGCATCGGGTCTGGGGGCGGCAACGGCCCGCATGCTGGCAGCCGAAGGGGTGAAGGTGGCCCTGTTTGACCGTGACCGGTCCAATGGCGAGGCTGTCGCTGCCGAGATCGGCGGACTTTTTGTCGAGGTCGATGTGACCAGCCAGGACAGTGTTCTTGCCGGCTTTGCCACCGCCCGCGCGGCCCATGGCCAGGAACGCATTCTCGTCAATTGCGCAGGCATTGCGCCCGTGGCCAAGACCACGTCGCGCGGTGAACCCCATCCGATGGACATGTTCGAGAAGGTGATCGCGGTCAATCTCGCCGGTTCCTTCCGCTGCATCACCCATGCAGCCACCGGCATGTCCGGGACGGATGCGCTGAACGGCGATGGCGCGCGCGGCGTGATCATCTCCACGGCGTCCGTTGCTGCCTTCGATGGCCAGATCGGGCAGGTCGCCTATGCGGCTTCCAAGGCCGGGATTGCAGGCATGACCCTGCCGGTCGCCCGTGACCTCTCCAAGTCGGGCATCCGCGTCTGCACCATCGCGCCAGGCATTTTCGAGACGCCGATGCTGCTTGGTCTTTCTCAGGAGGTGCAGGACAGTCTTGGTCAGCAGGTGCCGTTCCCCTCGCGCCTTGGCCGCGCCACCGAATACGCCCAGCTCGTCAAGGCGATCTGCGAAAACGAAATGCTCAACGGCGAGACCATCCGCCTCGACGGCGCCATCCGCATGGCGCCCCGGTAATTCGAAGTGCCGAGGTTGATGGCAAAGGGGGCTTTTTCCCTGTTCGTCATGGTCGGGCTTGACCCGACCATCTGCAAGCCATTGACTTGTTGAGGTCCTCGGCTCAAGGCCGAGGATGACGGTGGAGAGGTAGCAGCTTTGTCTGCAGTCTGGGCGCTCCGGGAAACCGGAGCGCTTTTCTTTTGTCCTCGACGGAGAGGGAGGTAAGCAACGCCGGCTGATCCGGTGGTCTGAACCTCTGCATGTTCGCCGCAAGAGCATTCCAACTCTGAGCTGAACAAAACTGTGCTAGCATCGCCTCCAGGAAAGTTGTTTGGGAGGCGGCAGATGACCTACGAACGACAGTTGATATCCAATGGCAATCCGATGGAGGACATTGTCGGTTTTAGCCGCGCTGTCAGGGTCGGTCCCTATATTTCGATTGGCGGCACTGCCCCGGTCGGGCCTGACGGCAAGACCGTCGGCATCGGCGACGTCTTTCAGCAGACAACCCAATGTTTCAGGATCATCGAAGCCGCGCTGAAGCAGGCAGGGTCAGGGCTGCAGGACCTTGTGCGCACCCGCGTGATCCTGACCGATATCGACAATTGGAAACAGGCAATCGAGGCCAGAAAGGCCTTCTGCCGGGACGTGCGGCCGGTGGACACGATCATGGCGGTCAATCGTTTCGTCAATCCGGAGTGGCTGGTCGAGATCGAGGCCGACGCGGTGATTGCCGAGTGGCCGTCGTGACCGGCAGGGCACCAGACCCTCCGGTGCCAAATGTTTTGCAAGGAAGGAGAGCGGGAGAAAACGGGCTTTGACCGCAGCGTGAGTTTAAATTTCCAGTCACACCCTTGTGCAATATTCCAGCCGGGATGTGACTGATATTCTTTTTTGTTTTCCATTCTTCCAGGGGGCCATATGGCTGAAACGCTAACTCAGGGGGCCGCTGCAGCCGTCGGAATAAATCCGATGGCGCCGGCTCATTTACCGTCCTTCTTGCCAGGGCCGGACGGCAGTGATCCGATGATGACGTCGGTTCTGGTCGGCCTGATCCTGCTGCTCGTTGCGGCTGGCAGCTTTTACCTGCATCTGCATTCCCTGCCGGAGCGTATGGCTCATGGCCGAAACAGCAAGATCATGGAGCTGGTGGCCGTCCTCTGCCTTCTGGCTCTGTTCACGCATAATAATTTCTTCTGGTTCGCGGCCTTGATCCTGGTGTTCCTGCCCATGCCGGATCTGCTGACGCCGCTTGTCTCCATGTCCCGGTCCCTGCGGCGTCTGGCGGCGCAGGAAAGCGCTGTGCAGGCTGCAGGAGCTGCCACCTCTGCTCCCATCCATGGCGACGAGAGCACCGCGCATAAGGACGCGCATGAAAGTGACCTGCCGGTCGACATGGTCGCGACCGCTGCAACCGAGCGCCGCGAGGCGGCTCATGAGGCGCATGTGAAAACCGAAATGCCTGCCGCCCAGGGCGCAAAGGAACCGGGGAGGGACGGCAATGCTTGAAGTCCTCTTCTGTTCCCTGTTCACGATTTTCCCGGACTACCTCTTCCGCCGTTTTGTTCAGGGCAAGCGGATCGGCCGTGAAATCACCATCTATTCGGTCTGGTACGAGCTGCGCTACGGCATCGTGACCTGCGTGATGCTGACCCTTTCCCTGATCACGCTGATCTTCTATTTCCACCCGGCCACCACCAGTGCCACGCTTTATTTCCGCACGGTTCCGATCCTGCCGGAAACGGCCGGCCGGGTTGTCGAGATCATGGTTCCGCCGGGACTGGAAGCCCGGGTCAAGGCGGGCGATCCGATCGTGCGCCTCGATGACAGCGTGGAAAAGGCCGCTGTTCTTGCCGCAGAACGCCAGGTCAGCGAAATCGATGCGGACATCGCCCTGGCGACGAATGAACTGCTGGTTGCCAATGCCCAGGTCGGTCAGGCGGAAGCCTCGTTGAAACAGGCAACCGATGAACTGAACACCAAGGTCGAGCTGCAGCAGCGCAATGCCGATGTGGTAACCCGCCGTGAGGTGGAAAAGCTGCAGACTGCGGTTGATGCCCGCCAGAGCGTTGTGGATGCAGCCATCGCCCAGCAGAAGCTGGCGGAGACCAAGATCAATGTCGCCTTGCCGGCAAACCGGCAGACGGCTGTTGCCAAGCTGGAGCAGGCCCAGGCCAGTCTCGCGAAGAAGACGATCTACGCAGGCGTCGATGGCACCGTCACCCAGTTCACCATCCGCAAGGGGGATGTGGTCAGTCCGGTCATGCGCCCGGGCGGGATCCTGATCCCGGATGATGCAGGCCGCCAGCGGGTCTTTGCCGGCTTCAACCAGATCGAGGCTCAGGTCATCCAGCCGGGCATGGCAGGGGAAATTACCTGTCCGTCGCTGCCCTTCACCATCATTCCGGTGGTGGTGACCGGTGTGCAGTTCTATCTGGCCTCCGGTCAGATCTCGGCAACGGAACGCTTGATCGATGCGGCCAACCCGACCATGACCCAGGGGTCCATCACCACCATGCTGGAGCCGGTCTATGAGGGGGGCTTCGACAGGCTGCCCCCGGGCAGCCGCTGCGCGGCGAACCTCTACACCAACAACTATGACCGCCTGGAGAATGACAAGGACCTCGGCCTTGGCACCTATGTGTTCCTGCATGTGGTGGACACGGTGGGTCTCGTCCACGCCATCCTGCTGCGCAGTCAGTCCCTCTTGATGCCACTCCGCACCCTGGTGCTGAGCGGCGATCACTGATCAAATCGGCAGAAACAGAAACGGCCCGCCTGAAATCAGGCGGGCCCAGACTGCTGACAAAGCTGCTACCTCTCCACCGTCATCCTCGGCCTTGAGCCGAGGACCTAAACAAGTCAATGGCTTGCAGATGGTCGGGTCAAGCCCGACCATGACGAACAGGGAAAGAGCCCCCTTTGCCATCAACCCCGGCCCGTCTGGAAACAGGCGGGCCGTTAAATCTATGAACATGAAGGCTTCGGTCTTATTCGTCGTGACCGGTAGAGGTCAATTATCGTCCGGTTCAAATGTTGTCCTTTCATCCAAGATGAATGGTCAGAGCGGACTTCCGTCGCAAAGCTGGATTAGGCACGATAACGGCGCGGCCTACGCCCGTCTCCCCACTTGCGGGGGAGATGTCAGCGACAGCTGACAGAGGGGTGGAAGGCCTCGGCATACTCAGCAGAACTGCAATGTTCCGAGAGGGAATACCCCCCTCTGCCCCCATTCGGGGGCATCTCCCCCTCAAGGGGGGAGACAGGAGCAAGTTGAGGGGCCGTTTTCATGTCTGGCAGTCGTCTACGTGGCTCAAAGCTTGTTAAGCAATTCCTGGGTTGGCCAGCCGTCGGCGGGCATGCCAAGCTGCTTCTGGACCGCCTGGGTGGCCACGCGGGTGCCGCCGCCGAGAATGCCGTCAATCTTGCCGACGTCATGACCGAGGGCCTGCAACTTGGTCTGGAGCTGCTTCATCTGCGGGTCGTTAAGGCCCGGATCCGGATTGCCCTTGTCATAGACCGGTGCACCGGCAAGGCGGGTCGCGAAATAGGCGGCCGAGGTCGTGTAGACGAAGGACTGGTTCCATTCCAGATAGATGCTGAAATTCGGATAGGCGAGGAAGGCCGGTCCTTTGCGGCCCTGCGGCAGGACGAGCGCTGCCTTCAGGTTCTGGGACAGGCTGCCGTTGCGGGGCGTGACGCCCATGGCTGCCCAGTCGGATACCGGCCGCTCCCGTCCAAGGCCGCTGAGCGAGAAGTCGATATTGGAGGGCACGCTCACTTCCTGCAGCCAGGGCTGACCGGGTTGCCAGCCGAGGTGCTGGATGAAGGCGGCAGCCGTCAGGATGGCGTCCGGAGAGCTGGTCTTCAGCTTCACATGGCCATCGCCATCACCATCCCGGCCCCATTTGACGATGTCTTCCGGCAGCATCTGCACCTGGCCGATTTCCCCGGCCCAGGCACCGGTGGTCGAGGCCGGGTCAAGGTCGCCATTCTGGACCATGTGGATGGCTGCGATCAGCTGCGGACGGAAGAGTTCCGGCCGGCGGCAGTCATGGGCAAGGGTCACGAGGGCATTGATCGTGTTGAAGTCGCCCTGAACAGCGCCAAAGTCGGTTTCAAGCGCCCAGAAGGCGGTGATGACCGCAGCTGGCACGCCGTATTCTTTCTCTGCCCGGTCAAAGACCGAGGCGTATTTCTGGATATTGGCGATGCCGTTCTTCATCCGGTAGCCGGAAATAGACCGCTGGGAGAAGGTCAGGAAGTCCTGCTTGAAGACGCCCTGGCCGCGGTCCATGGACAGCACCTTGCGGTCGATCTGTGCATTCGCCAGAGCAGCGTCGGCCGCCTGGGCTGACAGTCCGGAGGCCACGGCTTCCTGCTTCACGCCTGCGAGAAACTGGCGCAGATCACCGCCGCACTGGCCGGCTGCCAGGGCTGAGGAGGCGGTTGCCGAAAGCGCCAACAGGGCAAGGGCGGGAGCAACAAGACGGGAAGGGCGGAAGGTCATAAAAGGCCTCGTGTCTGAAGGAATGATGGGCCGGACATTTTTCCTCCGGTCACCGCAAATCACTGGCGCAGAGGGTGCCCAACCGGCAGGGCAGCGTCAACCACACAGTGTGGTGAGGTTATGGAGCCCTTTGCCGCAAGGTCAACGGCAGCTTGAGGCGGAAATCGCTCCGGAGCGGGAGGAAAGCGTGTGGCGGGAGATCCCGCTGTCGACACTGGCCCTCGAGCGGCAGTTGCTCTGGCTTGCTGCGCGGTTGGCGTTGGCGGTCTCTGTCTGGCAGATCTGGTAGCCCATGTCATAGAGCGCCTGCCATCCGCCCGGATAGGACGCCAGATTATCGAGAACGGCAGAGGCTCCGCCAACAGCGGCTCCCCGGCGGGCGCCGCCTGGCCCCGCCCACGCGCCACCGGCAACCGCTCCGCCCATGGCGCCGGAGACAATTTCCCCGGTTGCATTGCCGCTGCCCAGATGCTGATCCGCATAGGAGCGGGCATAGGCATCACACGGGTCGGCAATGCCGTCTGCCGCCGCGCTGGTTTGCAGGGCCGCCCCAGCGGCGATCGCCAGAAGAACAGTGGCAAACCGGAAAGAGGCCTGGCGGGCAGATCCGCGGGACATGTCGGTCTCCTGAGACTTTGAAGGCAAGAAAGCTGGTCTCTTGATCATGCTTGCCATTCTAGCGGGAATGCGGGCCTGTCGCCAGCAAAGGGCAGGAGCGTGGTAAAGGGCGCTATTTCAAGAGGCCCGATGCCAGCAGCTGGAAGGCGTCGAGGGCTTTGGGCAAGGCCTCGCCGGGATCGTCACTGGCCGCGATCCAGAGGGCCGCATTCAGCGCGGCTCCGTTCAGCAGCCGCGCAGCGGCTTCCGGATCGACAGGTTTCAGGAAACCCTCGGCAATCAGCCTCTCGACGGTTTCCTGCGTCGTGTGCAGGCAGCCGCTCTGGCTGGGCCATTGCTGGGGATCGCCCAGAACTGCCGGACCATCACGCAGGACGATGCGTTGCACCTCCGGATCGAGCGCCATTTCGATATAGGCGCTGCCCTGAACCAGCAGGGCTTGCCACTCGCCTTCGATATGGGAGGCGATGGCGGTGGCCTTTGCCGCCATTTCTTCATCGATCTGATTGACGACGGCAGCGAGCAGCCCGCGCTTGTCGCCGAAATTGTGATAGAGCGCGCCGCGCGTCAGCCCCGCTGCAGCCGTCAGCTCATCCATCGAGGCGTCCGCATAGCCTTTTTCCGCAAAGGCCTTCCGGGCCGCGGCGATCAGCTTGGCCCGTGTTTCCTGCATCATTTCTGCCCGGCTTCTGGCCATTGGGGCTCCATCATAAAAATACGCCGCGCATGTCAATTGACATACGGTGCGTATGTTTCTATTTCAGATACGTCCCGTATATCAGTTTCGGGGCGTGTTTGGGAAGCCTTCCAGCCGGAGGGCTTGCCGGTTTGGTCCTGCTTGAACGCGGACCGGGATTGATTTGGAAAGGCGAGTATTCGCAATGACACAGCGTGAAGCAATCTTCCCCGAAGGGCGTCATGCCCTTTACGACATCCATGGCTATACCGCAGCGATCCGCTCGGGCGACCTGCTGTTCGTGTCTGGACAGGTCGGCAGTCGGGAGGACGGGTCACCGGCAGCCGGGTTCGAGGCGCAGGTGCGTCAGGCTTTTGCCAATCTTCAGGCAACCTTGAAGGCCGCAGGCTGCGGCTGGGACGACATCATCGATGTCACGACCTTCCACACCGATCCGGAAAACCAGCTGGCGGCGGTTCTGAAGGTCAAGGACAGCATCTTCACCTCGAAACCCTATCCGAACTGGACTGCAGTCGGGGTGACATGGCTTGCCGGGTTCGACTTCGAGATCAAGGTGATTGCGAGGGTTCCGCAGGCGCAAACCGTAAGCTGATGACCTGAGGTCCGGACGCCGGAGCAAGGACTGGAGCTGGGGCTTGCTGCAGAAGGCCTCAGCCAGCCTGTGCGACCGTCGTGTCGATGTATTTGCGGCCGATATAGCCGGTCTTGCCGTCGTGGGAGACCGCGCACCACCAGCTGTTGCAAGCGCCCACCGAAAGCTTTGCTCCGGCTGGCACAACGCCGATGACGTCTGTTCCCATATCCGCGCCCTCGCGCATGTTCACGCTGGCATTGGCCGTGCCTGCTGCCGGATTGTCGCCAAGGGACAGGCTGGTTGCCTGCGGGGTCAGGCCAACCGCAGCTTCCGCTTCCGGAATGGCGCTGTCTGAGGCCGGGTCAACTGAGACGGCGTCCTGCGGCAAGGCGGTGCTTGCGCCATGAGCTTCAGGGCTTTGGGCGAGGGAAGACGAAACTTCCTCACCGGGCAGACCGGCTGCGCTGGCCATGCGGACCGTATCGCCTGCCTCTGCCGTCTGGCTGACCAGAGATGCCATGGGGTCCTTGGCGGAATTGGCCACGACCGCCGGCACACGGTCCTGGATTTTCTGCGCCAGGGCTCCGTCCTGCTCGCGCTCAGCCTCGGAGAAGCTCTGGGCAAACCGGGATCCGGTGACGCGGTCCTTCTGGATCGATTGCGCGGCGGTCATCTCGTCCGGCTGAACGGAAATGGCCGCCGTGGTGACCATTTTGTCGCCTGTGCCGGGCTCTGACGGGGGCAGGAGAAGAAGCCCGGTCAGGGCGGCAAGGCTCACCCCGGCAACAATGCCTGCCACGCGCTTTGGCGTGAAGGACACAGGCCAGACTGGCAGGGAAAAGGCCGGGCGGGGGAGCGGCCCAAATCCTTTTGCCGGGGTGCTCGCCTTGGAAGCAGCTGCCGCGCTCGTGTGAACGTCAACCATCGCGTCAAGGTTGGCAGCCTCTTCCAAAGCGGGGGAGTGGGGGGAAACTTCACCAGCGGGCGCCCCGGAAAAGGGTTCGCCAAATGCAGGGCCTGCGGCAAGCAGATCCGGCAGGTCCAGATCGCTGCCATCTTCGGTCCACAAGATGCGGGGCCGCTTGGGGGCATTGCCTGCGGCCGCAGTGGAATTGAATACGCGGCGCGGAAAGCCGGAATTTGAGGGCGATTGAGGGCCCCAGGCGACGGATCCCGAGGGGCGGCGGGGCGTCATCGGCTTGGAGGCATCAAGGGTCTGGTGCATGGGACTGCTCCGGTTTTCCGCTTAAGGAGCGCTTCAGGACCAAGGCCCGGCTCTCCACTCCTGCCATTAGCAGGGGCATTTGTGGCATCACGCGGATCAGAATTGGGCGGACTGCGGGAATTTGAGTGACATTTCGGGCCTCATTGTTTCCCGTCCTGTCTTGCCTGCGGCTGGCCGCCCTTAACCGGGTGTCCACTTTGGCTGTGAAATAATTCCTCTGTAAAATGTCCAGTGGCCCTGTCGCCCACGGACATCCCTTTCGTCTGGAGACCTCGCATGAACCGGCTATTTTCTTCTCTGGCTGCTGCTGTGTGCCTGGGAACCGCGGCCCTTGCGGGAAGTGCCGGAGCGATGGGGACTGCCCAGGCCGAAGGCATGAAAATCGGGTTTGTCGCAACCCTGTCCGGTCCGGCGAGCCTGCCTGGACGCCACATGCGCGACGGATTTCTGCTGGCGGTCAAGCAGAAGAATGACCGCCTGGGCGGCCTTCAGACCAAGGTGGTCGTCGTCGACGACAAGCTCGACATTGAGGTCGCGCGCCAGTCGGTTGCCAATCTGATCAATGAGGAGAAGGTGGATTTCCTCGCAGGCATCACCTTCAACAACATCATGCTGGCGGTCTATCCGGAGGTGGTGAAGTCCGAGACGATCTTCATTGGGGCAGGGGCAGGTCCAGGCTATATCGCCGGCAAGGGCTGCAGCCGCTACTTCTTCTCCACCGCTTCCCAGTCCGATCAGAACAATGAGGCCATGGGCCGCTACGCGCGTGAGCGCGGCTATGGCCGGGTGATGCTGCTGGCTCCCGATTACCGGGGCGCAAAGGAGGCCATTGCCGCTTTCAAGCGCCATTACAGCGGCGAGATTGTCGGCGAGTTCTACAGCAAGCTTGGTCAGACCGATTTCAGCGCCGACATTGCGATGATCGGCAAGATGGAGCCGGATGCCGTCTTCACCTTCATGCCGGGCCAGATGGGCGTCAGCCTGGTGGAGCAGTTCGCCAAGGCGGGCCTGAAGGCGGATATCGCCTTCCTCTCCGCCTATACGCTGGACGAGACCACCTTGCCGGTGATGAAGGATGCCGCGGAAGGGCTGCTTTCTGTCTCCGATTGGTCACCGGACCTGAACACGGAAGAAAACAACCGTTTCGTCCGCGCTTTTGAGGATGAATACGGCTACGAGCCGTCCGCCTATGCCGCTCAAGGCTATGATGCGGCCATGCTGATCAACGGGGCCGTGGGCATGACCGGCAGCGTCGCGGAAAAGAAAGTGCTGCTCTCCTCCCTCCGTGCGGCCCCCTTCCAGAGCGTGCGTGGCGACTTCCGGTTCAATTCCAATCAGTTCCCCGTCCACGACTTCTATCTCGTCGAAGCCATCCGCCGCGGCTCGGACAAATACGTTACGGAAATGAAGACCAAGGTCTTTGACGACGTCGGTGATTCCTATGCGGGGTCGTGCCGGATGAATTGAGGAGCGGGCTGGCCCATCCTGACTGTCAGGGGCTGCAGAGAAGACTTGAGCGTTGCCGTACAGGCACCTCTCCCTGTGGGAGAGGTCGGACCGGAGGTCCGGGTGAGGGGGGCTATGCCGTAAGGCAGGTGCAAGTTGCAGGCGAGGAAACCCTCACCCCAGCCCTCTCCCTGAGGGAGAGGGGGCAAGCTCTGCCCCAAGGCAGCACTTCACACCTATTCCGCAGCCAGCTGACCGCCGTTCAGTTCGGTCATGATGTCGGCGGCGATCTGGAAGGACCGGATGCGGGCGGCGGGGTCGTGGATATGGCCGGTGAGGATCACCTCATCGGGCTGATACCTGGCGACAAACCCTGCCAGTTTCCGCATGACACTGTCACGTGAGCCATAGGCGGAGACGCTCAAGGCCTCCTCGGCAATGGAGAGGGCGGCCGGTCCGACGAGGGCTTCCAGATCTTCGACCGGGCGGGGCAGGGGGCCGGGGCGTCCCGTGCGCAGGTTGATGAAGGCCTGCTGCATGGAAGAACGCAGATAGGCGCCTTCCTCATCCGTGTCCCCGGCAAACGTGTTGATCGCCATCATGAAATGCGGCTTGTCGAGATATTTCGAGGGGCGGAAGCTGTGCCGGTAGATGCGCAGGGCATTGCCGAGTTCCGCCGGCGCAAAATGAGAGGCAAACGCATAGGGCAGTCCATAATAGGCGGCCATCTGTGCACCATAGGTGCTGGAGCCCAGGATCCAGACCGGAACCTTGGTGCCGGTGCCCGGAACCGCGCGGATCCTTTCGCCCTCTTGCGGATCATCCAGATAGCCCATCAGTTCCACAACGTCTTCGGGGAAGCTGTCGGACGCATCGGCCTTCCGGCGCAGGGCGCGCATGGTCATCATGTCGGTGCCCGGCGCACGGCCCAGCCCCAGATCGATCCGGTCCGGATAAAGTTCGGCCAGGGTGCCGAACTGTTCGGCTATCACGAGCGGGGAATGGTTCGGCAGCATGATGCCGCCGGAGCCGATGCGCATCTTGTGCGTCAGTCCCGCCACATGGCCGATCAGCACGGAGGTTGCCGCCGACGCGATGCCCGTCATGTTGTGGTGCTCGGCCAGCCAGTAACGATTGTAGCCTGCCGCCTCGGCGGCCTTGGCCAGAGCGCCAGTGTTGGCAAGGGCCTGCCGCACGGTGGAGCCTTCAGGAACCGGAGAAAGGTCGAGGAGGGAATAGGGTATCATGACTATCTTGGCCGCCTGGATTTGCGTTCTTCGAACTGTGTAAGGGCTAAATAGGAACGCTTGGTCCAAAATAAAACCCCTTCCTGAAACCGGGCCTCTTGAAATCTGGTCCGCCCGGTCCAATATCCGCTCCATGACAACGAGACCCACCCAGAAACCTGCCGCCGGGAGCGGTTGCGGCAAGGCCCATGCAAAGGCGCAATGCGGCCCGGGCCGTCCGCGTGGATATGATGAGCATGAAGTGCTCTCTGCCGCGCTGCAGGTGTTCTGGCGCCAGGGTTATGAAGCGACGTCGCTGGATGATCTGACCGGGGCCATGGGGCTTTCCAGGTCGAGCTTCTATGCGGCCTTCGGCTCCAAGCAGGGCGTGCTGATCGCAGCGCTGAAGAGTTACTCGCAGGCGGCTCTGTCGGCCCTGCGCGACCTGTCGGATGGACCTGCCAATGGGCCAGAAGGCACATCGGTCCGCGCCATGCTGGCGGCGCTCGCGGACCCGCAAGGTGGCCCGAGAGGGTGCCTGCTGGTCAATTGCATCACCGAACTTGCCCCCCATGAAGAGGAGGTGGCCGCAATTGGCCGCAAGCATCTTCAAGGGGTGGAAGACCTCTTCGCGGCCGCGCTCAACCGGGACGATCCGGACGCGGCCCGCGACAAGGCCCGCGCCCTGTCGGCACTTGCCATCGGCACGCTGACATTGCGCAAATCCGGCCTTCCGCCGGAGCAGATCTCAAAGGCTCTCGAGGCCGCTGAAGGCATATTGACGTCTTAAGCGGTCTCATGCGTTCCAGACATCAAGGCACCTGCAGGATCCCATGGTGTGTCGATTTCTGGAACGATCATTCCAAAATTACGTTGAACCCGAGGACTAGACCATGACTGACGCCAAGCTGTTTTCGCCCCTCAAGGTCGGGGCCATCGATGTCCGGAACCGGATTGCCATGGCCCCGCTGACGCGGAACCGCGCCCGTCCGGAAGACGATGCCCCCTATGGCATCCACGTGACCTATTACGAGCAGCGGGCAGGCGCTGGGCTGATCATCACCGAAGCCTCCCAGATCTCGCCGCAGGGCAAGGGCTATGCCTGGACGCCAGGCATCTATTCCGATGCCCAGATCGAAGGCTGGAAGAAGGTC
The DNA here is from genome assembly GCF_900142725.1 of Roseibium suaedae. Classification (GTDB taxonomy): domain Bacteria; phylum Pseudomonadota; class Alphaproteobacteria; order Rhizobiales; family Stappiaceae; genus Roseibium; species Roseibium suaedae. The sequence goes on from NZ_FRBW01000001.1 coordinate 1,307,758, forward strand.
ACCGATGCGGTCCACGCCAAGGGCGGCAAGATCGTCATCCAGCTCTGGCATGTGGGCCGGATTTCCCACAACGTGCTGCAGCCGGGCGGCGTCGACCCGGTCGCCCCGTCAGCAATTGCTGCCAACTCCAAGACCTTCGACGGCGAGAAATTTGTTCCGACCCCGACCCCGCGGGCGCTGGAGCTTTCCGAACTGCCAGGCATCGTCGAGGACTACCGCAAGGCAGCCGCCAATGCGATCAAGGCAGGCTTTGATGGCATCGAGGTTCATGCGGCCAATGGCTATCTGCTGGACCAGTTCCTGCGCGACAGCTCCAACAAGCGCACGGATGCCTATGGCGGTTCCTTTGAGAACCGCAGCCGGCTGCTGAAGGAAGTGATGGACGCGGTCACCGCGGAAATCGGGGCGGACCGTGTTGGTATCCGTCTCAGCCCGTTCTCGGCGGCCAATGACATTTCCGACAGCGATCCGATGGGGCTTTTCACCCATGTGGTTGATCTTCTGAACGGCTATGGCCTTGCCTATCTGCATCTTGTGGAAGGCCAGACGGGCGGCCCGCGCGAGCTTGCCGAAGGTCTCAGCCTCAAGGCGCTCTATGACCGGTTCAGCGGCGTGAAGATCGGCAACAACGGCTATGACCGTGATCTTGCCATCAAGGCGGTCGAAAGCGGAGCGGTGGACATGGTGGCCTTTGGCCGTCCGTTCATCTCCAATCCGGATCTGGTGGAACGCCTGCGCAAGAATGCGCCGCTCAACCAGCTGGACCCGGACACGCTCTATGGCGGCGGCGAGAAGGGCTATACCGACTATCCGTCCCTTGAGGATGCGCCGGCGGCCTGATCGGCGCTGAGGATATTCGAACCTGTACCGGTCTCACGGGGCCGGTACAAAAGACAGCCAGTGTGGCCCTCTCTCCGCACTGGCTGTTTTCATGTCCAGTCCGGCAATGGGCGCGGGCTCAGGCGACGGAGCGCTGGGTCAGCGAGAAAGGCGACAGGATCTGCGTGGTCTGAAGGCCGTTCGTGGTCATTTCGCCGGAGCTGGCGATGGTCTTGTTCCGGCCATTGGCCTTGGCTTTGCCCATGCAGCAGGTGGCGATCTCGAAGGCGCGCTCCAGCGATGTTTCAGATGTGCCGATGAACAATCCGCTGCTGATCGTGATCTTGAGCCGGTCTCCGGAGGCCTTTGCCGCCTTGGTGGTCATCAGCCGGGAGATCCGGGTGGCAATGGCGCTGGCGGCCTCATTGTCCTTTTCCGGCAGGAACAGGGCGAATTTCTCGTTGCCGATACGGCCGACAAGGCAAGGCTTTTCAACTGTGTCCAGGCAAATTCTGCTGAGAAGCTGCAGCATGGCATCGCCCAGAGCATGCCCGAACTGCTCGTTGACTGAGGATAGCTTGTCGATGTCGATGACCAGCAATCCATAGGTCGCACTGCTCCTCCTGCGGGCTTCCCGCCATTTTTCCGCTTCATCAAAGAAGGACCGGCGATTGCGCAAGCCCGTCAGATGGTCCCGTGTGGCCTGTTCCTGGAACATGAGCTGGGCCCGTTCCAGAGAAATGGCGGCAATCAGGACGCTGGACAGAACCGTGCAGGTGATCAGCGAAATCAGATAGATCGTGGTGACCGGCAGAGAGAAGATCTCTATGAAGGCAGCCGAGGGATGGAGTATCTGATTGGCCGAATGCAGACCATAGGCGCCAAGTTCCAGGGCTGTAATGCCCGCCAGCAGCTTTGGTGTGGTCATCCCGGCGGGAGCCTTCTTCAGGCAAAGCCAGACGATATGCAGGGAATTGGCGATCAGCAGGAACTGGCAATAGAGGGTCCTGGCCGCAAAGGAATCCCGGAACGCTGGGACTTGGCACAGGACGATCCAGCCGAGCGATGCGGCAAAGCCGATCCACAGCAGCTTGTGCTTTTCCTCGAAGAAGATCCGCAAGGCTGCCGGGCGCAGGTTGTGACCGATCAGGAGAAGGGCGTTGGCGGTCACGATGCTGATGCTGTCCGGGATCTGGCCGCGAAGCCCGACAAGCGTGCAGCCGATCCCGAGCAAAAGCAGAGCCGCGGACCAGCACAGGCTGCTGTACCTTACAGCGCGGGTCTGACCGGAGATGGAGACAGTGAAAAGGCCGAGCACACAGGCGCCACTGAAGCACGCAATCGTCACGCTCGTGAAAAGGGTAGGGGTGTCTAATGTCATTTGAAAAGCATCCTGCAAGAAAAATAATAACCTTGCTTGCCAAGGATCGTAAGGCCCTTTCGTAAACGTCCCCTTGATATTGTATAATTTGACGAGCGCAATAATACCGAAATTCGCGTTTTGGTTGCTTAAAGGGTGTGCAATTCGAGATCCTGCCGCCGAAATGTCAGATGATAATCGTACCCGAGCGTACGGTTTTGGTCCGAAGCGGTCTTTTCACAGGGCGTAAAACCTGACACAACACTTGGATACGACAGGCCGTACGGGGATGCCCCGAGGGAGTGCGGCCGGGAAGAGATGAGCGCATGCGAAGCTGCATGCGTGGACAGACGCCAAGAGGACGTAAGAAATGCCCCCCTATCGTTCACGGACATCCACCCACGGCCGCAACATGGCCGGTGCGCGCGGCCTTTGGCGCGCCACGGGCATGAAGGACGGAGATTTCGGCAAGCCGATCATCGCCATTGCCAACTCCTTCACCCAGTTCGTGCCGGGCCACGTGCACCTCAAGGACCTCGGCCAGCTTGTGGCGCGGGAAGTGGAAAAGGCCGGCGGCGTCGCCAAGGAATTCAACACCATCGCCGTGGATGATGGCATCGCCATGGGCCACGACGGGATGCTCTATTCCCTGCCGAGCCGTGAAGTCATCGCTGATGCGGTGGAATACATGGTCAACGGCCACTGCGCCGACGCGCTGGTCTGCATTTCCAACTGCGACAAGATCACCCCGGGCATGCTCAACGCTGCCATGCGCCTGAATATCCCGGTGGTCTTCGTGTCCGGCGGTCCGATGGAAGCAGGCAAGGTGGTCCTGGAGAACGGTGAATCCAAGTCCATCGATCTGATCGATGCCATGATCGCTGCTGCAAACGACAAGGTGTCGGATGCGGACGTGCTGACCATGGAACAGAATGCCTGCCCGACCTGCGGGTCCTGCTCGGGCATGTTCACGGCCAACTCCATGAACTGCCTGACCGAGGCCCTGGGCCTCGCGCTGCCGGGCAATGGTTCCACGCTGGCAACCCATGCCGACCGTGAGCGCCTGTTCGTGGAAGCCGGTCACCTGATCGTCGATCTGGCCAAGCGCTATTACGAGCAGGATGACGAGAGCGTTCTGCCGCGCAACATCGCAACGTTTCAGGCGTTCGAGAACGCCATGACGCTCGACATCTCCATGGGCGGCTCCACCAACACGGTCCTGCACCTGCTGGCAGCCTCCTATGAAGGCGAAGTCGGCTTCACCATGGACGACATCGACCGTCTTTCCCGCAAGGTTCCGGTTCTGTGCAAGGTCGCTCCGGCTGTCGAGAACATCCACATGGAAGACGTTCATCGCGCAGGCGGCATCTTCGGCATCCTGGGTGAGCTGGACCGCGCAGGCCTGCTGCACACCGATGGCCCGACCGTTCACTCCGCCTCGATGAAGGAAGCGCTGTCCCGCTGGGATATCACCCAGACCAATTCGGAAAGCGTGCATAATTTCTTCAAGGCTGCACCGGGCGGCGTGCCGACGCAGGTGGCTTTCTCCCAGTCCCGCCGCTGGGACGATCTGGATCTCGACCGCACCAAGGGCGTCATCCGCTCCAAGGACAATGCCTATTCCAAGGATGGCGGTCTGGCAGTTCTCTTCGGCAACATCGCGCTTGATGGCTGCATCGTGAAGACGGCAGGCGTGGACGACAGCATCCTGAAGTTCAACGGTCCGGCCCGGATCTTTGAAAGTCAGGACAGCGCGGTTTCCGCGATCCTGACCGGCAAGATCACCGAAGGCGACGTGGTGCTGATCCGCTACGAAGGTCCACGCGGCGGTCCGGGCATGCAGGAAATGCTCTATCCGACGAGCTATCTGAAGTCCAAGGGCCTGGGCAAGGCTTGCGCGCTGATCACCGATGGCCGCTTCTCCGGCGGCTCCTCGGGGCTTTCCATCGGCCACATCTCGCCGGAAGCGGCAGAAGGCGGCGCGATCGGTCTGGTCGAGGAAGGGGACATGATCGTCATCGATATCCCGAACCGGGTGATGAAGGTCGATTTGTCCGACGAGGTTCTGGCAGAACGCCGCAAGGCGATGGAAGCCAAGGGCGCTGACGCCTGGAAGCCGGTCGAAAAGCGCAAGCGCAAGGTCAGCACGGCGCTGCGCGCCTATGCGGCTCTGACGAGCTCCGCTGCCAAGGGCGCGGTTCGTATCGTCGACTGATCCGGTACTTGTCACGCTCGCGTGACGGCTGAACAAGAGAAAGGCCGCCTCCGCATCGCGCGGGGGCGGCCTTTTCTTTTAAGTCCAGACGAGAGGGCTGGCCTTACTCGGTCATGGTCTTGAGCTGGGTATCCGTCATGGCAACGATCACCGCATCCGCATCGATGTTGATCTCGCTGGCAGGAAGGACAACCTTCTTGGCACCAAAGCCCAGAATGCCGCCGACCTTGGTCTCGACTGCGGAAAGCTGGCCATTGGACTGGGTCTGAACCGCGGTCACTTCGCCGACACTGGTGCCATCAAGGGTCACGACCGGAAGGCCTACAAGCTCTTCAGGTGTTGCGGTGACGGCAGCTGTCTGACCACTTGCCTGGCCGCTTATCTGGCCATCGGTCTGGATCTGGCCGGAGGCCTGGGCACCGCTTGCCGGTGCCTGGGTCAGGTCATCCGTCTTGGCGGACGGCACGCTCGGGGAGGCGGCATCCATCTGGGTCTGTATCTGGGTACTCGTTTCGGCTTCGATTGCCGTGCCGGCCGCAGGCGCAGCTCCTGTATATGCTCCGGTTTTCGTGGAAGAGCCTGTGTTAAGGTCCAGGCTGTCTGCCAGAACCGGCGTAGCGGCGAACATGGTTGCGCACATCAGGCCCGCAGCGACCTTCGGGAACAGGCCGGTACGGACTGCGGTGGTCTTGTCCAGAGCGTTCATATCGGAACTCCTTCAATCAACTCATGGCAATCTGGTCTTCATCAGACGCCGCACTCAGACCGGGATGGGACCAGACTGGGTTGCGGCTTCCGACGAGAAGGAGTTGGGGCGGGAAACGTGGCGCGACCATGCATATTTCAAAATGTTACAGGGTTTGTGATCGGAATCTTGAAATGGCTCACAGCCGCCCGCAGTTCTGCCGGGACACCGACAGGTTGTGGTCACAATTCGCAGCCCTTGCCGCAATTGACAGGGCGCGCGCCGGCACTCAATCGCAGCGTTCAAGGGAGAGGTTTCCGTATGGGTGTGGAATAAGTAATTCAAATTTATGTTTTATTTGCTGTTGATGAAATTGCCGGGGTGATCGGGCGTCCGCCGCGGTTGCTGATTTCAATGGGAAAAAATACCTTAGGGGCAGTCTGCCGCGGCAACATTCTTAGCCATTGAATTAAGTGGGACTTAACTCCGGTTGTGGTTCTTGAGAAACAATTGGAGCCCATTTGAATTCGGCCGTAGACGGCGGCCGTTCTGCGTTCCGGAGAATTGACCATGGCAAAACCGGTGCATCTGACCGGACGTGAGCGGACCTTCCAGGAAAACGAGATCATCGTCAGCAAGACAGATCTGAAGGGGCGCATCACTTACGCAAACCGTACCTTTCTCGAGGTTGCGGGCTACACGGAAAAGGAAGTCATGGGCGAACCCCATAGCATCCTGAGGCACCCGGCCATGCCGCGCGCGGTCTTCAAGCTGATGTGGGATACCCTGGGCGCAGGTGAGGAAATCTTCGCCTATGTGATCAACCGTTGTAAGAATGGCGATCACTATTGGGTGAACGCCCATGTTACGCCGAGCCGCAACACCAAGGGCGAACTCGTTGGCTATCACTCGAACCGGCGCGTCCCCGACCGGCGGGTGGTCGAGGAAAAGATCCTTCCGCTCTACAAGTCGCTGAAGGCGCTTGAGGACGGGGCGGACAACCGGAAAGACGGTCTCGTGGTCTCCAGCAAGGCCGTCGCCGACCTGCTGGCCAGCAAGGGTTGCCGCTACGACGAATTCATCGCGACGCTGAAACATGCCTGACCCAGGCGCAGCCTGACTGCTGCGCTTGGTTCCCGGCCCGATAACTTTCTGGATGATTTAAGACATGTTCTCACGACTAAGCAAAGCGTCGCTGCGCAAGGCTGCCGCAGTTTGCAAGGCCGTCGCAAATGGTGACTTTGAAGCCCGTATTCTCAACATCACGGAAACAGGTGAAGCCGGGGAGCTGATGCATTCCATCAACCTGCTGATTGACCGGGCGGACGGATATCTGCGGGAATCCAAGGCCTGCATGGAATATGTCAGCCGCAACCAGCATTTCCGGCTGATTGAAGAAACCGGCATGTCCGGGAGCTTCAAGGATGCCTCCCGCACGATCAATGACGCCGTTCAGGTGATAAAGGAGCGCCACGAGGGCCTGTGCCGTCTCGGCAATGATTTCGAGGACCGGATGCTGACGGTGGTCAATTCCGTTACCGAGTCTGTCGATACGCTGAATTCCGTCTCCACCGATGTTGCCGCCGCCTGTACCCAGGCCAGCGAGCAATCCGTCGTGGTTGCCAGCGGCGCGGAGGAAGCTTCCTCCAACATGCAGCAAGTGGCTGCTTCCACCGATGAGCTGACCAGCTCGATCGGAGAAATCAACCGCCAGGTCAGCTCTGCGGCTGAAGTTGCCGCTTCCGCCGTGCGCAAGGCGCAGGCGATGGACCAGGAAATCGAAAGCCTGTCCGAAATGTCCGCCAGGATCGGCCAGGTGGTGAAGCTCATCAACGACATTGCCTCCCAGACCAATCTTCTGGCCCTCAATGCCACCATCGAGGCGGCCCGGGCAGGGGAACAGGGCCGTGGCTTTGCCATCGTCGCCCAGGAGGTGAAGGAACTGGCGGGAGAAACGGCTCGGGCAACCGAAGAGATCAACTCCCAGATCACCGAGTTGCAGGACGTCACTTCCAAGGCCGTGAGCGCCAACAAGGAAATCAGTGAGGCGATCCTGCAGGTCAATCAGATCTCGGCCTCCATCGCTGCCTCCGTTGAAGAGCAGACCGCTGCCACCAGCGAGATTGCCCGCAGCATCGAGATCGCTGCCTCCGGGGCCTCTGAGGTCACCAGTTCGATCGTCGATGTGCGCCGGGCCACTGCCGAAACGGCAGAAGCCAGCAGCCGCGTCATCGTTGCTTCCAGGGAGCTGAGCCGTCAGGAAGAAAGCCTGAAGGCCTTGCGCGGAGAAATGCGCGACTTCCTTCTGGTCGCCACCAAGGTCGGCTAACTTTTGGCCCCAGGCTAACAAACAGCGTCATTTGGCCCGGCCGTGCCCCTGTGCGGCCGGGTTTTGTTTGTTTTGGGAAAGAGCCGCTGCCGAACGCCTGCGGACCGGTTCAGATGTGGGATCCTGGGACCCTAGAGGAATGGCCGCCGCCTGGGTATCCGGGGGAAGGAATGGTCCTATCCAGCCACTGGCTGGGCGGACAGCCCATGACCCGCAGGAATTCGCGGTTGAAGTTCGACTTGGTGTTGAAGCCGCTGGCATACATCGCAGTGGTCACGCTGGCGCCATCCGACAGAAGCCCGCAGGCGTGGCGGATCCGGTAGCCGTTGATATAGCGGGAAACATTGGCGCCGGTGGCCTGGTTGATCATTGCCGAAAGCTGTTTCTCGGGCGCCTTGAGCCTTCGCGCGATGCGGCCGAGGGTCAGGTCCGGGTCAAGATAGAGCTGCCCTTCCGACATCAGCTTTTCAAGTTCCACAAACAGGGAGGTCTGCCGGGCGGCTTCGTCCTCGGCGCCGGTGGTGTCTGAGGCTTGCCGAGCGGTTTGCGCCGGCTGGTCCGGAGCGCTGTCTTCCGGATCACTGTCTTCCGGATCACCTGTCTCCCCCGGAACGGGTTTCAATGTGTCTGAAAGATTCAGGGCGCCGATCACCAGAAGGAACGTGCTGGAGAACACCGAGATGATCCAGGGGCGCAGCCAGTCATGGCCAAGTGCCATGGCCATGAAAATTGCCCCGTCACTAAAGGCCGAGGCAATCAGGGCCGCCGCCACCCAGCGCCACAGCACGGCAGCGCGGTTGCCGTGCTCCAGACGGATTAGCGGCAGTTCTTCTGCATTGCGCCCAAGACCAAGCAGGATCAACCCGCCATAGGCTACGAAGGACAGGACCAGGATCCAGTCGACCGCATCCCTGAAGGCAAAGGTCGCGGCAATCACCAGCAGCGGCGTCAGCAAGTGAAAGATATCGGGCACGAGGCGTAGGGGGCGGATCGAGGTGCTGACGAAGGACAGATAGGCGAGGATAGGGATCGCCATTGCCGTGACCGGCTGCACAGGTGCCAGACCGTGCAGGCCATAATATTGATTGAGGCTGGTGATCAGCGACTGTCCGGCGCAAACCGCAATCAGCCCAAGAACCATCTTCGGCGTTTCCCCTTCGATGGCGGCGCGCAGCCCCAGATAGGCAAGGATCGCTGCGGTGACGAGGGGGATGGGAATTGCAAACATGGAACCTTCACTGAACCTGGAGGATCATCAATGTCCTGAAACCGGATTTGGGACGACCTCGAACCGGATTTAGGACGCCCGAACCTCATTGATCAACCAGTGTCTGCCTCGTGATCCACCACTTGAGGCACTGACATGACCAATTCCACTTTCACTTTCGACAAGATGATCAAGACCTGGCGCAGACTGAAGCCGGCCGTACTGGTTGCTGGCCTTTCTGTCGCGGCTCTTGCCCATTCCCAAACTGCGTCCAAGGCAGACGAGATGCCCGGCTATGACCGTATCGATATTCAGGCCAAGCACCGCAGCGTTCTCGTACCAGGTTCGGTCTGGTACCCGGCCGGCTCGCAGACCTATCGCAGCCTGGTTGGCGACAATATTGTCTTTAAGGGCGCGTCGGTCATGCTTGGAGCGACCGTCAAGGAGGGCAAATATCCGCTGCTGGTCCTCTCCCACGGCTCTGGCGGCAACATGGACGGGCTTGCCTGGCTTTCGTCAGCATTGGCCAAGTCGGGCATCATGGTGCTTGGGATGAACCATCCGGGCAGCACTTCAAGGGACAGCTCTCCGCGCCGTTCTGCCCAGTTCTGGGACCGGGCCCAGGACACGGGTGCAGCGCTCGATGCGATCCTGGCAGATCCGGCCTATGCGCCGCATATCGACCAGAGCCGGATCTATCTGCTCGGCTTCTCGCTTGGCGGGGTCAACACGCTTCAGAACATTGGCCTTCGAACCGACATCAGTCTCTTTGATGAGTTCTGCGAGAAGGAGCCGAAATCTCCAGGCTGTGTCTTCTTCGCCAAGGGTGGAGTGGACTGGAAGACCGTGGATGCGGCGAAGATCGATGCTTCCTACGAGGAGCCGCGTCTGGCGGGGGCAATTGCTGTTGATCCGGGTCTGCATTTCGCCATGACCCCGGACAGCATTGCGGCCCAGAAGAAGCCGGTGCTGTTCATCAATCTCGGCTCTGATGACACGCTCTGGAATGAAATCAACGTCGGGCCTGCCGGCTCCAACCTGGTGGGGCGCATGGCCAATACGCAATATGTCCAGATCTCTCCTGCCGATCACTTCACATTCCTCGCTGAGTGCAAGCCGGAAGGGGCTGCGCTTTTGAAGGAAGAAAAGGACGATCCGGTCTGTGACGATCCCAAGGGCGCGAACCGGGCAAAGATCCATGAACAGGTGATCGAAGCGGTAAAGCGCTTCATCCTGACCGGCAACGCATCCTGATAGCCTGCATATTAAAAGGCCGGGCATTTGCCCGGCCTTTTCACGTTCAATTGGAGAGGGAGTCCAGCCGCCGGTTCTGGACACAGAGGCCGGCGATGCAGCCGCAGATGCCGATGCCGGCCGCCACCAGGAACACCGGGTGAAGGGCGTCGACATAGACCGTGTTCACCAGGTGCCGGCTTGTTTCTGGTAGCGCGGCAATCTGTTCAGGCGTCAGGCTTGCCAGATTGGAAATGCCCGGCACGGAGCCGGCTGCCATGGTCACTACATAGGTGATCAGCGTGCCATAGAGCGAGATGGCAACAGAGGCGGCTCCGATGCGGGAGAGGGTGGTGAGACCCGTGGCCGCGCCCACATCCTTGCGCGGGGCGGCGTTCTGGATGCCCAGGATCGGCACCTGCTGGCCAATGCCGGTTCCCATGCCTTGCAGGAACATGAAAAGGGCGATCACCGGCAGGCTGACGACCTCGCTGAAGAAGGCAAGTGCCAGCAGGGCTAGGGCCGATACCGATGTGCTTGCGACAGCGAAGTACTTGTAGTGGCCGGTGCGGAAGATCAGGCGTCCTGCGCTTAACGAGCCTGCCGCGATACCGGCGGTTAGTGGAATGAAGAACAGGCCGGCGAGGGACGGGGACAGGCCCAGTCCGGATTGCAGGTAGAGCGCATAGTAATTTCCCAAGCCGATGCCCATGGAGCCGCCTGCCATGGAGACGATCAGAAGCAGCACGATGGTGCGGTTCTGAAACAGGGACAGCGGAATAACCGGCTCGACGGCACGCTTTTCCGCCAGGATCCAGAGCAGCAGGCAGAGGATGCCGATGCCGATGACCGTCAGGCTTTCTGGCGCCGTGATACTGCCGAAGAGGCTTGGGCTGTCGGCCCAGAGCACCAGGCAGGCGATGGTCGCTGCCAGGGTGATGGATCCGGCAATGTCGATCTTGGGAACACGGGAAGGGCGGCGGTAAGGCAGCAGAAGTGCCAGGCCGATGATCACGAGAACACCAATCGGCACGTTGATCAGGAAGATCGAGCGCCAGCCGAAATGTTCGGTCATGAAGCCGCCAGCGGTGGGGCCGGTGGTGCCTGCGAGCATCAGCACGAGGCTGGTATAGCTCTGATATTTAGCCCGCTCCCGGGGCGAGAAGATATCCGCGTTGACCGAGAAGACCGTGACCATGACGCCGCCACCGCCAAGCGCCTGCAGGACACGGGCGGCAATCAGCGTTTCCATTGTGGTTGCGGCCGCGCAGGCAATGGAGCCGCCGACGAACAGGGCAATCACCGCCAGAAGCACATATTTGCGGCCGAAGAGGTCGCCCAGCTTGCCGTAGAGCGGCATCACGGCGCTTGAGGTCAGAAGATAGGCGGATGTGATCCAGCTGAAGCCTTCAAGGGTGCCGAAATCTCCCACGATTGTCGGCAGGGCGGTCGAGACGATCTGCACATCCATCATCGACATGAACACGGCGCACATCATGATCAGATAGACGAACAGTCTCAGCCGCTTGTCGGTGATGAGGGGGCCTTCCTGGGCTGTCCCGAAGGCGGGACCGGCCGTGGAGCCTGAGGTCAGGTCGGGGACCGGTGCGGTATCTGCTGTGGTGGTTTGGGAGCTCATCGGGGAACCTGACAGAAAGCTAAGGCAGACTTATATATGCTTGACGCATATATTTGTCAAAGTCATTAAAATGTAATATGCATGCAAGCATGTGAGCCTGCGGCCCCTGTGGTCCTTGCAAGGCAGATGAGCGGCCTGTTCCGGCAATGAGCCCGATGCCGGGAGAATGAAGGTGCGATGACTGATCAAGGACCGAAAACAGTGATCGAGCGGATCGCGCGGACCATGTCCCGCTACCGGGTGCTGGCCAAGAGCCGGCTGATCACGCGCCTGACCCTCGGCAGCAATGCCGCGGACCTGGACATCGGTTATCTAGACCTGATCGAGAGCGTTGGCCGCTGTATCCGAAACGGTCAGGAAGTGACCGTGGGTACGGTGGCGGACCTGATGCGGATCGACCCTTCAAGGGCCAGCCGGGCCGTAGCTCAGCTTGTCGATCAGGGGCATTTCCAGCGCGGTGTTTCTCAGGAAGACGCCCGGCGCTCGGTCGTTCTTCTGACCGACAAAGGCAAGAAAATCCTGCGCGACAAGGTCGAGATCAAGCTTCACCTGATTGCCAAGATCACCGAGGACTGGCCCGAGGAAGACGTTGCCCGCTTCTCCGAGCTCTACAGCCGGTTTCTGGATGACTTCGAACGGGTGGCGGCCGATCAACTGAAGGAACGGCAGGACGAGGCGTCCGGCGGCTGATCCTGGCGATCAGCCCTTGCAGTTCTCGCTGCTGCCCTTGTCCAAGCTCCTGGCCATGGGCAGGGCTGCCAGGAAAAGCATGGCGAAGCCAGCGCTGAGCGCTGTCATCCCGTAAAACAGCGCCGCGACACTGGTGCCAGTATCAAGCAGTACGCCGATGATGCTTGGGCCGAGCGCTCCCAGCAGCACCCCGCAGGCGGTGGTGAAGGAACGGATCGCGCCGAAGTGGCCAAGCCCGAAGAGGCGGGACAAAAGCACATCCTTCAGCGGGATCACCATGCCCATCGCCATGCCTGCAAATCCCAGATAGAGCGCGATGCCGACTGGTGTCGGCGCGACCCCAAAGGAAAGCAGTGCAGCCATCTGGGGCAGGAGCACGACAGGCAGGAGCCTCAAGGGGCCGATCCTGTCGGCGAGCGTGCCGGTCAGGAGCGATCCGCCGATATTGGCTGCGGCCGCCAGAGGGTAGCCCGCCACAAACCAGGCCGGGTCCCAGCCCTTCGCCTCAGTCAGGGCAACCTGATGGAAGAAGATGGCAATGTTCATGATGACCGGCGACAGCAGACCGGGAACCAGCAAATAGAGCAGGGGGCTGCGCAACAGCTCACCCAAGGTCCAGGAGCGGGCAGCCTCCGCCGGGCGGGCGGGAATGTCTCCCTTTGGCTGTTCCCTGACTGTATCCGTGCGGGCAGGGGATACGTTCCGGGTCAGCGCCAGGAAAAGTGGAAGGCAGACCGCCATCAGCAGGACCACGATGGTCAGCCAGGTTTGGCGCCAGTCGAGAAAGGCCATCAGGGCAACAGCCGCAAGCGGCAGGGTTGCCTCGCCAATCGGGTTCCCGAGCGCTGCCATAGACAGCGCGCGGCCACGGGCCTGGGCGGGAAACCAGCGGGCCATGGCTGAAACGGAGACATGGGGCGCCATGCCCTGTCCCATCAGGCGCACCCCGTAGAGAGCCAGTCCGAGCATGAAGATGTTCTGGGACAGAACGACAAGACCGGATGCGGCGGCCAGCGCACAGATGGTCAAGGCCCCGATCAGGACAGTCGAATACCGGTCGACCAGACGCCCGATTGTCATCAGCGTTAAGGCGCTGGCTATCGTGATGGTGGTGTAGAGCGCCCCGAAGGCGCCGTTGGAGAGGTCAAAAGCACCGCGGATTTCGCCGCCAAAGACCGCGATGAAGAAGTTCTGGCCGAAGCTGGACACAAACGTCAGCAGCACGCCGACCAGAATGTGCCGCGGGTTTTGACGCAGGATCGTTAGCATGGCTCTTCCGTTTTCCCTTTGCGAGAAAGGGTTTCACTTCATGGCAGGGGGGGCAAGGCTGGTTGCAGGCAAAGGCGTTCCGCTGCAGGGCGGATTGAAATGGAAACCTGCCGAATTTTCAACCCTCACCCGGCGCGTCGCGCCGACCTCTCCCATGCTTGGGAGAGGTGTCTGGAGGAGAGGTTTTTGAAGGAGGAGGGGCTGGGACAGAGGAGGGGGAACTCGGTCCTTCGTTGTGCCGCAGCAGTTCCCCTCTCTTCGCTGGGGAGAGGGCCAGGGTGAGGGGGCAGAGCCTTAGTTTGCGCGCCCAACCCTCACCCGGCGCATTGCGCCGACCTCTCCCAGGCTTGGGAGAGGTGTCCGGAGGGGAGGCATTTGAAGGTTGAGAGGCTGGGCCAAAGGAGAGGGATGCGGTCTCTCGACATGCCGCAGCAGGTTCCCTCTCCCCACTGGGGAGAGGGTTAGGGTGAGGGGGGCTGATGCCAAGGCCGCTCAGGCGGGCTCTGCGACCTTCGCTTTCACCAGGCGGGAGACCACGTTCTCGATGATCTTGTGGCCGGCGTCCTGATCGAGGGACATGATCGATTCCGGGTGGAACTGAACGGCTGCGATCGGCTCCTCGTCGTGCTCGATGGCCATGACCACTCCGTCCTCGGTCTCTGCCGTGACCCGGAAATGCGGGTTAAGCTTGTCGCGCTTGGCAAAGAGCGAGTGGTAGCGGCCAACGACGACCGGCGTGCTCAGGCCCTCGAACAGGACAGAATTGCCGGTGATCGAGATCGGTGACGGCTTGCCGTGCATGGGCACGTCGAGCTGGCCAAGTTCCCCGCCGAAGCTCTCTGCCAGAGCCTGAAGGCCGAGGCAGACGCCGAAGACCGGCAGGGCGCGGGCGCGGGCCCGGCCGATGGTGGCGGCGCAGTCGAAGTCCTTCGGATTGCCAGGACCAGGCGACAGCACGACCAGATCCGGCTTCACATCGTCAAAGACGTGATCGGCAACCGGCGTACGGTAGGTGACCACTTGTGCGCCGGTCTGACGGAAATAGTTCGCCAGCGTGTGAACGAAACTGTCTTCATGGTCGACGAGCAGGATCTTGAGACCGGCGCCGAGTTTGGCCTTGGCTGCCTTGTCTTCCGGTTTGGTGGCAAGGCCTGCCTCGCGCACGGCTGCCCGCATGGCTTCCGCCTTCAGCTCGGTCTCGGCTTCCTCGTCTTCCGGAATGCTGTCGTAAAGCAGGGTCGCACCGGCCCGGATCTGGGCCACGCCATCCTTGATGCGGACTGTGCGCAGGGTCAGTCCGGTGTTCATGTCGCCATTGAACAGGACCGCACCGATGGCGCCACCGTACCAGGCGCGCGGGGACTTTTCGTGGCTTTCGATGAATTCCATCGCCCACCGTTTCGGCGCGCCGGTCACAGTCACGGCCCAGGTGTGGGAGAGGAACGCGTCGAGCGCATCCATGTCTTCGCGCAGGATGCCTTCGATATGGTCGACCGTATGGATCAGACGGGAATACATTTCGATCTGGCGGCGGCCGATGACCCGGACGGAGCCGGGCACGCAGACGCGGCTCTTGTCGTTGCGGTCCACGTCCGAGCACATGGTCAGCTCGGCTTCATCCTTGGCGGAGTTCAGCAGTTTGCGGATCTGGGCTTCGTCCTCGATGGCATTCTTGCCGCGCCGGATGGTGCCGGAGATCGGGCAGGTTTCCACCCGACGGCCACCGGTCACCCGCACATACATCTCCGGCGATGCGCCGACGAGATATTCCCGGTTGCCCAGGTTGAAGAAGAAGGAATAGGGCGAGGGATTGATCTGCTGCAGGCGCCGGGACACGGCGGACGGAGGATTGGCGCAGGGCTCATAGAAGGTCTGACCGGGCACCGTCTCGAACAGATCGCCCCGGCGGAAGTAGTCCTTGGCCTTCTCGACCAGCTTGGCATATTCGCCAGGCTCATGATCGCCGCGGCCCGGATCTTCATTGGCGGGGGAGTACTGGCTCTTTTCGCCGTCGCGCGGCAGGCCGCGGGTGGAACGGCCATCGACCTCGAATTCATATTCAAGAACGTAGGCACGCTTGCCATGGTGGTCGACGATCAGAATTTCGTCCGGCAGGAACAGCACGACGTCGCGCTGGTCGTCCGGGCGCTGCAGTTTCAGGTCGATGGGCTCGAACTGGAAGGCAACGTCATAGCCGAAGGCACCGTAGAGGCCGAGCTGGTCATCGCCGCAGGCAAAGAGATCCTTCAGCGCACGCACGATGGAGAAGGTGGAGGGCTGGCGGGAGCGTTCCTCTTCCTGGAACACCCGGTCCGGCGTCTTGACCGTGAGGTCGATACGCTCGTCCGTGGCGCTGAAGCTGCCTACATCCGGATGGTCGCGAAGGGCCGAGACAATGGCCGGAAACAGAACCTTTCCGCGCTCGTTCAGGACCCGGATGGAAACGTCACGTCCGGCGGATTCCATCACCAGCGGCGGGTTGACCAGCGCCATGTCCCAGCGGGTGTAGCGTCCCGGATACTCATAGGACGAGGACAGGACCGCACCGCGTTCCGCATCCAGCCGGTCGATCCAGCGGGAAGTGCCTTCGTCATAGTCAGCGGGGCGGGAAGAGCGGTGGATGGCGATGCCACCCTGGGTCACGTAAGTCTGGTCTGCCAATTCCGGCATCTGTCTAATCCTCCATGGGGCGCTGTTGGAAGGCATCCCCAGAAAGACCAAAGGCCGCTGGCGGGGAGCCCCGCGGCGGCCTTTTGGTCAACTTCGAACACGTTAGAACATGAGAAATCGCTGGCCGCCGTCAGACGTCCCGCCACCACCAAATCGTGTTCATGATCGTGTTCATGCGACTTGAATAGCCGATGCTGTAAGGCGTGGCAATGGGGCGGAAGTTCCACGAAGGAAATTCCGCCCGCATCAGGGTGTGTAGGTGCGTTAGGCTGCGGCAACCTCCGAGAGGAAACGCTCGACTTCCGCCTTCAGCCGGCCGGTCTTTTCCGTCAGGTCGCCGGACGCGGTCAGGACATGGTCAGCGGACTTGCTGGTCAGGCCGACGGTCTGGGACAGTTCGGACATGTTCATCGACACTTCTTCGGTGCCCTGGGCTGCCTGCTGGACATTGCGGGTGATCTCGGTGGTGGCCGTGCCCTGCTGGCTGACGGCAGAGGCAATGGCACTCGTGTAGCGGCTGACCTCTTCCATGATGCTGGAAATACCCAGGATGGCTTCCGCGGAATTGCGGGTCGCGCCCTGGATGGAGGCAATCTGGCTGGCGATGTCCTCGGTTGCCTGGGAGGTCTGGGTCGCCAGTTCCTTGACCTCGCGGGCAACCACCGCAAAGCCACGGCCTGCATCGCCCGCGCGTGCGGCTTCGATGGTCGCATTCAGGGCGAGGAGGTTGGTCTGTTCGGCAATCGCCCGGATCAAGGTGACGACCTCGCCGATCTTGGCCGCAGAGGCGGAGAGGCCGGAGACCAGTTCGTTGGTTGCCCGCGTGGAAGCCGTTGCCTGATCCACCACGTCCGAGGTCTGGTTCACCTGACGGGAAATCTCGCCGATGGAAGCAGAGAGCTCTTCCGCAGCGCTTGCGACTGTCTGGACGCTCTGGCTCGCATCGCCAGTGGCATGCAGGGTGCGGTCCGCATGACCGGAGCTTTCCCTTGCGATCTCGGTCAGGGAGCGGGCGGTGTTGTCGAGATCCTGAGCAGTGCCATCGACGGCGGAGAGGATCGAGGCGGCTGTCTCGCGGAAGCTGCTGATCAGCTGCTCGACCCGCATCTGACGCTGTCTCGACTGATCTTCCTCGCGTGCCTGTTCTTCCTGAAGCTTCTGGCGCTCCAGCGCATTCGTCCTGAAGACTTCCACGGTCCGGTTCATGTCGCCGATCTCGTCGCCCCGGTCGGTGCCGGTGATCTTGATGCCGGTTTCGCCGTGAGCCAGACGCAGCATCAGCTCCGTCGTGGCGCGGATGGGCCGGGCGATCGCCCGGTGCAGGAGCATGGCGAGCACGATGCCAAGGGCGAGGGTGACGGCGAGCGCTGCGCAAATGACCAGGACGGCGTTTGATCCGGCTGCCCGGCTGTCTTCGCTCTGGGTGGAAACAACTTCGGAGATCTGGGCAGCAAGCTGATCGGAGAGGTGCTGCAGATCCGCAACGCCCGCATCCGAGGCCTTTTTGGACTGGCTCATGGACTGGAAGGCCTGCTCGAAAGTCTGGATAGCCTCCGGCATGGCGCTGACAGCCTCTGCGGTGGCAGGCAGAACGGTGCCGGATTTCGCCAGCTCCCCTGCAGAGGTTTTGAGCAATTTGATCTTATAGAGGATTGCCGCATCCTGACCGGAGGAGCCTTTCTTGAACGACAGGGTGTCAGCCTGTAGGCTTGCGGCGGTGAGGGCGAGCGTGTTGCCGCTGGCGCTGATATCCGCAAGGGATGACAGGTGGCTCTGCCGCTCGATGGCATCGCCGAGTTGGCTGTCGAGCGACCGGTAGGCCGCGACCCGCAGTTCAGGGGCGAGGGTCTTCACCGCGTCGATGAGGTCGGCAACGGTTTTCTTCTTGCCCATCTTGTTGAAGAGATTGGTCTCGCCCAAAAGATCTGGAATTCCGCTTTGAAGCAGACGGGTGTTCTCAGCCATGCCTTTCAGGACATCCTCGCTGACGCCTTCGATCTTCGCGGTTTCAAGCACTGTTCCGGCTTCCACCATGTTGGCGAGGCTGGTCTCGATTTCCGCCAGGATCTCCGGCGTCAGGTCTTTCTGCTTGAACTGGGAGGTCTTGCCGAATTTCTCGTCCAGCCTGGTGGCCTCTTCCTGAAGAACACTGGCCCGGCCGCCGTATCCACGGGCCGAGGATTGGGTCTCGCGGGCCGCCGTCGCGGCCTGGGCTGCCGCCTTCTGTTCGCCGGTTACCTCCCGGCTGATGGCGGACGCGAGTTCTGCCAGTTGCGCGGTTGCGGCCGCTATGGAGCGGCTCGCATCCACCTGATCCTTCATCTCTCCGGTGACCTTGCCGAAACGGGCAGTGTACTCTTCGAGCAGGGTTCTGGCGGCGTGGACGCTGTCCCGGCTGGCGGATCCGCCCGCAATGGCGGCCTCAAGATTGGAAAGGCTTGCGGACAGGGCCTGGATCTCGGCCTGGGTCACTTCAGCCAGCTCCCTGGTCGGTCTGTCCAGGAAACTGCGCTGGGCACCGAGAACCTGATGAAGCGCGGTGAGGGAGCCTGTCGCCTTGTCCGTGACTTCGGCGTTTTGTGTCAGAGCGAAGAGGTTATAGACGGCGGTCCCGCCCAGAACTCCGGTCAGCAACAGGATGGTCCCCAGCCCGCCCCAGACTTTGTGGCCGAATTTCAGATCAGAGAATTTGCGGATTCCGAACATGCATTTGCCCCAGCAGTGTCTCTCGAGGCAGGGATTTTTGCCCGCCTCTGTCAGATTTGCTGCAAGGCAACAGAGCTGCATGACGGTGATGTGACTGTTGTCCCCGGCTTGACACCCCTCTGGAGCCACAAGCGTTAAGGGCCGGTCCGGCGGTAGGATCATTTTCTCCAATCCGGGCTGAGTCCCCTGAAATGAGGGGCGGGGAGCAGGATCAAGAGCATGAGATTCCAGAAATACGGCCCTGTAATAACTACTTAAGGATACTAGGCATTTCCGGCAGGAAAGTTCTGGAAAGCGGCTCGGCGGGCGGTGCGAACACAGCGTTCAGCTCGAGAAGACAATCTTCCCTTTCAGGGCGCGCCCCGGCGTCTTAAGTTGGCGATCAGGATTTGACCGCGCTCCGGGAAACACCCGGCTGCTCGCGAAGCAGCATCAACAGGATGCCAGCTGCTCGCAAAGCAGCATCAACAGGATGCCAGCTGCTCGCGAAGCAGCATCAACAGGATGAATGACAAGACGATGACCCAAGCACTTGAACTTGGCCTGGACACATTCGGTGACATCACCGCTGCCCAGGATGGCTCTCTCAAGCATGAAGCAGAGGTTCTGCGCGATCTGGTCGAGCAGGGCGTGCTGGCAGATGAGATCGGCGTCGATTTCCTGGGGCTGGGTGAACATCATCGTGCAGACTTCGCCATTTCCGCTCCGGAAATCCTCATGTCCTATCTGGCGGCGCGGACCAGCCGGATCAAGCTCGGGACATCGGTCACGGTCCTTTCCTCGGATGACCCGATCCGGGTGTTTCAACGCTTTTCGACCCTCGACGCCTTGTCCGGCGGCCGTGCGGAAATCACGCTGGGGCGCGGGTCTTTCACCGAGAGCTTTCCGCTCTTCGGCTTCAAGCTGGACCAATATGAGGTCCTGTTTGAACAGAAGCTGGATCTTCTTTCTGCGCTTTTGAACAACGAGGTGGTGAGCTGGTCCGGTCAGATCCGTCCGCCGCTGAAGCAGCAGCGCGTCTTCCCGCGGGTCGAGTCCAGGCCGCTGACCTGCTGGATCGGTGTCGGCGGCAGCCCGGAGTCCGTGGTCCGGGCC
The DNA here is from genome assembly GCF_900142725.1 of Roseibium suaedae. Classification (GTDB taxonomy): domain Bacteria; phylum Pseudomonadota; class Alphaproteobacteria; order Rhizobiales; family Stappiaceae; genus Roseibium; species Roseibium suaedae. Next base: position 1,327,675 of record NZ_FRBW01000001.1, read on the forward strand.
GTGACCTACAACATGCCGATGATGCTCGCGATCATTGGCGGCAATCCGGCCCGCTTCAAGCCTTATGTCGAGCTCTATCATCAGGCCTGTGCCCAGATGGGCCATGAGGTGAAGCCCTTGGGCGTACATTCTCCGGGCCATGTGGCCGAGACGGATGAAGAGGCGATCGAACAGCTCTGGCCTCACTACAAAGCCTTCCATGACCGTCTGGGCCGCGAGCGCGGCTGGGCCTCCATGGGCAAGGAAACCTTCATTCAGGAGGCACGCAGCGGCTCCCTTTATGCCGGCTCTCCGGAGACGGTTGCCCGGCGCATCGCCAAGACGATCGAGACCCTCGGCCTGTCCCGCTTCGATCTCAAATACGCCACCGGAACCATGCCCCACAGCCAGCTGATGAAGAGCATCGAGCTCTATGGCACCAAGGTCATGCCGCTCGTCCGCGAGATGGTGGCAGGCTGATCGTTAAAAAGAAACACCGCAGGAAGCCTGACCTCCTGCGGTGTTCTGGATTCAAATGGGCTGATCTGCTCAGCCTTTGTCGATGTAGCAGTCTGATCCGATGAAGCAGTCAGAGCAGATGAAGCAATCCGACACGACTTCGCAGCCATCGGGGCCAGATTCGCCCGGCTTGCCGAACAGGTCCTGGCTCAGCGGCCAGATATCAAACGGCGGATACTGCTTGAAGGTCCGGGCATAGTCGATCAAGAAGCGGATATACATGATCGGGAGCTTCGGCTCCTTCTCGATCGACATCGGAGTATGATGCAGATATTCACCGAATGCCTTGTCGCAGAAGTCGACATAGTCCCGTGTGAAGAGAATGAACGTGTGCAGCAGCTCATCGATCGTGTCGATGGTGCCGTATTTGAGATCGCTTGAGCCGCAGACTTCGAAGAACCGGCGGAACTCCGTCTCGATGCGTGCGATCTTGGCCGCATCATATTCAGGATGGCTGGTCTTGAAGGCATCCATGACCTTGGACAGGTCATAGGAGTGAATGACGTTCTTCATCTTTTCGAGATCGTTGGTCTTCATGTAAGTCTCCTCGGTCAACTGCAAGATTCAAAAAATCAGAGCTTGAAGAAGCTGGTCGCGATGGCTTGTCTACGCCGGTTATGAATTTGGTGGCGCAGTCACCCGGCAGGCCTTTCGTTCGAAAGATCTTGTGCCGGCTTTCCAAAGATTGCTGAAGGTGTCTGCTGTCCTGCGTGGTCGCACATCAGTCATAAGTCGTGATTTTCATTAAAATGTACTTAAAATTGTCACTTTTGCGCATGGTATTTTATTTTGGCGCCGCTTGAGGTTGTGTTTTCGCAATGAGCGGCGGAAAGCAAGGAAACCGGGTTGACGCGGCCTTCATGTTTGGCGCTTACCTTTTTGCTTATACTGCGGTGCAATATGGAGACTGTCTGTCCGGCGAGGGGCAAGCAGCAGAGGGTAGCCAATGGACCATTATCAGCTCATCGTGATCGGCAGCGGGCCGGCCGGACGCCGGGCGGCAATCCAGGCAGCGAAATTCGGGCGGGATGTTCTCGTCATTGAAAAGGGGCGCCGTGTTGGCGGGGTCTCCGTACACACGGGCACCATTCCGTCAAAGACGCTGCGCGAGACGGCACTCAACCTGACGGGCTGGCGCGAGCGGGGCTTTTACGGCCGCGCCTACCGGGTCAAGCAGGACATCTCTGCAGATGACCTGAGGGCCCGCCTGCACATCACGCTCAACCATGAAATCGAAGTGCTTGAGCACCAGTTTGCCCGCAACAAGGTTGATACCCTGCGCGGGGAAGCAAGGTTCCTGGATGCCCACACGCTGGAAGTCACGGGAGACGCAGGGGAGAAGCTGTGCTTCACGTCAGACCGGTTTCTGATTGCCGTCGGCACCAAGCCGTTCCGGCCAGGCTATGTGCCTTTTGATGGGGAGTATGTTCTCGATAGCGACGAGATCCTTGAGCTCAGGGACCTTCCCCGTTCGATTGCCGTGATCGGTGCCGGGGTGATCGGCGTTGAATATGCCACGATCTTCTCGGCGCTGGATGTGCATGTCACCCTGGTCGAACCGCGCAACTCCATGCTGGACTTCATCGACAGCGAACTGGTTGCCGATTTCACCCATGACTTGCGCGACCGGGGCATTGCCCTGCGCTTTGGCGCCAAGGTGGAGAAGATCGAAAAGCATGCCCCGGGCAAATGCGAGATCACGCTGGAGGGGGGACGCTCGGTCCGTTCCAACGTGGTGCTGTTTGCGGCCGGGCGCATGGGGGCGACCGACAGTCTCAATCTGGAGGCTTGCGGCTTGCCGGCGGACCATCGCGGCCGCCTCAAGGTCGATCCGACCACTTTCCAGACCGATGTGCCGCATATCTTTGCGGCCGGCGATGTCATCGGCTTTCCAAGCCTTGCCTCCACCTCCATGGAGCAGGGGCGCATCGCCGCCTGCCATGCGCTCGGAGAAAAGGCCTATGACCCGCCGGAGTATTTCCCCTATGGCATCTATGCGGTGCCGGAGATTTCGACGGTCGGCATGACCGAAGAAGAAGTGCAGAAGCGCGGCATTGCCTATGAATGCGGGATTGCCCGGTTCCGTGAGACCTCCCGTGGCCATATCATGGGGCTGAATTCCGGCATGCTGAAGATGATCTTCTCGCTGAAGACCCGGCGTCTGCTCGGCTGCCATATCGTGGGTGAGGGGGCGACCGAACTGGTGCATATCGGCCAGGCGGTGCTGAACCTGAAGGGAACGCTCGAATATTTCGTCGAGAACACCTTCAATTATCCGACCCTTGCCGAAGCCTACAAGATCGCGGCGCTGGACGCCTGGAACCGGATGCCGCCGCTCGACCGGTAGCAGCCGTCAGAACGAAAAAGCCTCCGGAGCGGCTGCTCCGGAGGCTTTCCCAAATTCATGGCAAGCAGTGGTTACTTGACGCCAAGCAGCTCGACTTCGAACTTCAGCGTCGCGTTCGGCGGAATGACGCCGCCAGCGCCACGGCTGCCGTAGCCCATCTGCGGCGGAATGACGAGCTGGCGCTTTCCGCCAACCTTCATTCCGGCAACGCCTTCATCCCAGCCACGGATCACGCGGCCTGCGCCGAGCGGGAAGGAGAAGGGATCGCCACGGTCAACGGAGGAATCGAACTTCGTGCCGTCCATCAGCCAGCCGGTGTAATGCACGGTGACCGTCTGTCCGGCGACAGCTTCCGCGCCGTCTCCAACCTTCAGGTCGGTGATCTTGAGTTCTTCGGCATGGGCAATCGCGGCAGTGGAGGCGATGACGCCGGCGGCCAGGCCGGGGCGCAGGAACTTGAACAGCTTGCGGATCATGTGTGAATCTCTCGCAGTTTCAGATGACGGGAGCCTGCCGGGTCATTCCGGCGGGATTGTGGTTGCAATGGCCGAAACTTCGCTCAGTCGTTCCAGAGCCAGGCCGCGCCGCGCACGCCCGAGCTGTCGCCGTGGCGGGCTTTGCGGATCGGCACTTCATAGACATCGGACATGATGAATGGCGCCATGGCAGCGGGAAGGTCCTCGTAGAGCTCTTCCACATTCGACATGCCGCCGCCCAGGACAAAACAGTCCGGGTCGAGAAGATTGGCGGACATGGCAAGGGCGCGGGCAAGGCGGCTGGCATAGGCTTCATAGGCCGCCGTTGCCACGGCATCCCCTGCGCGCTTGGCCGCCATGATCTCATGGCCCTTCAGCGGCGTGCCGGAGCGCTCCAGATAATCGGCCTGAAAGCCGGTGCCCGAGCACCAGTGATCGATCGCGCCGGGATGGCCGAGCCAGTTGACCGGACCGGGAAACTCTTCCGGCTTCATCCACGGCACAGGGATTGCACCCCATTCGCCGCCGATGCCATTCGCGCCCCGGTGGGCCTTGCCGTCGATGGCGATGCCGGACCCGCAGCCCGTGCCGATGATGATGGCGTGGACGATGTGGCAGCCTGCGCCGGAGCCGTCGGTTGCCTCGGAGACAGCCAGGCAATTGGCGTCGTTCTGGATGCGGACATCGCGGCCAAGACGCGCTTCAAGGTCCTTGTCCAGCGGGCGGCCGTTCATCCAGGTGGAATTGGCGTTCTTGACGAGACCGGTCACGGGAGAAATCGATCCGGGAATGCCGAGGCCAAGGCTGCCGGTCTGGCCGGTCGCCTTTTCCGCATTGGCAACCAGTGTCGCGACGGCTTCGATACAGCCGTCATAGTCATCCCGGGGGGTGGGCATGCGCTCGCGGAAAAGTTCCTCTCCCGCGTCACCAAGGGCGATGATCTCCATCTTCGTGCCGCCCCAATCGATGCCTAACCGCATGCTTCCTCCAGAATTTTCAAAGTCTTGACCAGCGTGGACCCAAACCGGTTCAAACGCTGCGAGCGGCGCCATGTAACCGGCGCCGTTGCAGCGTTTCAAGTGGCTTGAAGCGGCGGCCGTTCACGAACTTATCGAAAACCCGTTGAAACGGTCAGGTTTTGGGACCAGAAGGGAGAAAGGAAAGATGTGCGGTGCTCTGTGGCGGAGGCTTTGCCGTACGGGATCCTGATGGAGGCAGCCGGGCGTCTCGCACCCGTTGCCGGTCGAGGCCGCACATGAACAAGCGCAAGCGCGAATTTGAACAGGGCAAACGCCGGGCACCGGACTGGATGCGGCAGGACAACCGCCGCCGGATCTGGGGCGAGGACGCTGCCTTTGCGGCTGCGCCTCCACGGCAGCTTCAACGGGCCCCCTGGCGAGGGGAAAAGCTCAAGCCGGCAACCCAGGGCCAGATCATCGCCCGCATGCTGATGATTGGCCTGCCCCTGGTGCTTGCCGCAGGCCTGACCGGTGCGGTGATGTTCAGCGAAGAGCTCGGTCTGACCCAGCCCGCGCCTGCTCCCGTACTGGCCCCGGTGACACCGGATCCCCTGGCCGGGTTCGATGCAGGCACCCGCCAGACCCTTACGGAACCGGAAGTCATGGTGCCGGCAACGTTGAAGCTCGGCTTCAGGGGGGATCCGCAGTCCCTGTGCGACGAGATGGGCGCCATGGGGCTGGAGAACAACGGTTGGAACCGCGCGCCCTTCATCTCCGGTGCCTGGCAATGCGCGTCGACCCTTGTGCCCCTGACCACGCCCAGCGTGGATTATGGCCCGGCAACCCTGTTCTTTCTTCTCAGAGGCAAGGCTGCAGACAAGGTGGATTACCTGCGGCTGAAGCTGAATGTGGAAGATCCCAAGCAAAAGGAAGTGGGCGAGAAAGCGGCCCGTCTGGTCATCTCTGCCCTGTCCGACCGCTATGGCTGGGCCGTGCCGGATGAATTCCTTCAGGCCATCCGGGACTTCAAGCCGCTGGAGACAACGGACCGGGGCGTGCGCCTCTCCGTTGCCCCAGAGGACCCGAACCTCACCGGCGACCCGACCGCCGTGCGCCGTCTCAACATCATCATCGACTTCGGAGAACCGGAGCTGATCCGCCCGGCGGATGGGTTCGAGCGCTGAACGGGGCGTTGTCACGCTCAGCAGGACTTTGGCCTGCCGCCCGGCCTTTTATGATGGCATCCTCAGGATGAGGATGAGATTGTATTTGGCACCGCATATCAACACGGCCGCCTCATCCTGAGGAGCAGCGAAGCTGCGTCTCGAAGGATGCGAGGCTTCAGCCTTTCTCTGTTTGACCCATCAGGAATTGCTCCTGCCCGACAGAATGACCTAGGATTGCTGAAGCGGACTTGCTCCATGGAGCAGGGCATTCATCAAGAGGCTGGGGGCAGTCATGTTCGGACTTGGCAAATTCAGGTTGGAAAAAGGTACCGCACCGCAGGCCGGACGGCGGAGACAGGGGGGGAGGCGTGCCTCTTGCCGGAGCTTTGGTCTGGCACTGGTCGTGGCGCTCAGCGGTCTGGGGCTGACGACAACCATTTCCCATTCGGCCGATTACGCCGTCTATGAAGAGCATTCGCCGGAAACCAAGCCGATGCAGCCGGGCGGTAACCTGCGGACGCTGAACCGGGTGATCACCCAGACGGGCGATGCGATCCATCTGGACACGGAAACCGGCATCGTCTCGCTCAAGGCGGGCACCTACCGGATCTCCGGTGTGTCCGTGGTGACCTATTTCGATGCCAAGGCAGATACGGATGGCCGGGTGTCGGCAGCAGCCCGGCCCAATGCGAGCTATGCCATGCTGCTCCATCCGGGCAAGGCCAGCCGGGACGTGGAGCCTCTGGCATTGGGAACCGTCGCCACCGCAAACATGGTTCCGAGCCTTGTCGACACGCTCCTGACATTCGATCAGGACACCCAGATCGTGCTGATGCACCAGGCCGGCCGCGACGTGGAGGGCATCTATCTGGAGGTCTATGTCGACAACTCCGACAAGCACGTCATGGCCCGGCTGGTGATTCAGAAGCTGGAATAGCGTTACGTGCTCCTCCGGTTCTCCGCTTCGCTGCGACCGGGGGGACGGCCAGCGAATAAAAGCCTCACCCGAACATCCCCCGGTCTTCCGCCACGCAGTTACGCAGAAAATCCTGGACTGTGGAGACGTGGCGGAGGGGGCGGGAGCTTTCGTGGGTGACCATCCAGTAGGCCCGTTCTATCCTGAGGTCGGGCAGCACGGGTTTGAGGCCTGGCAGGCTGCGGGCAATGAAATGGTGCAGGATGCCGATGCCTGCCCCCGCCTTCACCGCTTCGGTCTGGCCAAGGGCCGATGCGATCTCGAAGCGGGAGGACCAGTCCCTCACCACATCGGACGCATAGTTGAGGGCGGGGGAGTAGATCAGGTCCTCGACGAAGCCGACCAGATCATGCCCAGAAAGATGCGCCGGGGTCTCCGGCGTGCCGCGTTCTTCCAGATAGCTTTCCGAGGCATAGAGCCCCAGCGCATAGTCCACCAGCTTGCTGGCAATCAGACGCCCGTGTTCGGGCCGCTCGACCGTGACCGCGATATCCGCCTCACGTCTTGAGAGGGAGAAGGAGCGGGGAACGGGCACGAGCTGGATCGTGAGGCCCGGGTGGGCGCGGGCAAGGCGGGCAAGGCGCGGGGCGAGATAGGCAACGCCGAAGCCGTCCGGCGCGCCGATGCGCACGGTGCCGGTCACCTCGACCGAATTGCCACCCAGGTCATCGGTGGCTGCTAGCATTTCCGCTTCCATCCGCTCGGCCCGCTCCAGAAAGCGGGAGCCTGCTTCGGTCAGGAAGCAGCCGTTGGTCGAGCGGTCGAACAGCCGGGTTTCCAGCGCGGTTTCCAGCGAGGTCAGTCTTCGGGCGACGGTCGCATGGTTCAGGTTCAGGCGCCGGGCGGCTGCCAGGATCTGCCCGGACCGGGCAACCCGGAGGAAAATGCGGATATCGTCCCAGTTCACAGGCAGGCTCCCGTCTGGCAAGGTCTGCGGGTCAAGTGTTTATTGCTTTAATTTTCGCACAACGGATGCGGAAACCATACCCTTGTTTGCGGCAAAAATAAAAGGCACTAAAGGGTCACTTCAAATGGGCCGGTCAAACCTGGCCCGACAGCAGGGAGATTACGCCATGCGCACGATTGGTCATTTCATCGGCGGCAAGCAGGTAGAGGGCACCTCGGGCCGCTTTGCCGACATTTTCAATCCGGCCACCGGTGAGGTTCAGGCCAAGGTGGCGCTGGCAAGCGACGCCGAGCTGGCAGCGGCCGTGGAAAACGCCAAGGCGGCTCAGCCCAAGTGGGCCGCGACCAACCCGCAGCGCCGCGCCCGCGTGTTCATGAAATTCGTTCAGCTCCTGAACGAGAACATGGACGAGCTGGCCGTGATGCTCTCCAAGGAGCATGGCAAGACCGTTGAAGACGCCAAGGGCGACGTGATCCGCGGCCTGGAAGTCTGTGAATTCGTCATCGGCATTCCGCATCTGCAGAAGAGCGAGTTCACCGAAGGCGCTGGCCCGAACATCGACATGTACTCCATCCGCCAGCCGGTCGGCGTCGGTGCAGGCATCACACCGTTCAACTTCCCGGCCATGATCCCGATGTGGATGTTCGCTCCGGCCATTGCCTGCGGCAACGCCTTCATCCTGAAGCCGTCCGAGCGCGATCCGTCCGTGCCGATCCGTCTTGCCGAACTGATGATCGAAGCAGGTCTGCCGGAAGGCATCCTGAACGTCGTCAACGGGGACAAGGGGGCGGTTGACGCGATCCTGACCAACCCGGATATCAGCGCCGTGTCCTTCGTCGGCTCCACGCCGATCGCCCGCTACGTCTATGGCACCGCTGCCTTGAACGGCAAGCGCGCCCAGTGCTTCGGCGGCGCCAAGAACCACATGATCATCATGCCCGATGCGGATCTGGACCAGGCTGCCAACGCCCTGATCGGCGCAGGCTACGGCTCTGCCGGCGAACGCTGCATGGCGATCTCCGTTGCTGTGCCGGTGGGTGAGGAAACCGCCAACCGTCTGGTCGAAAAGCTGACCCCGATGATCGAGTCGCTGAAGATCGGACCTTACACCGACGAGAAGGCAGACATGGGCCCGGTGGTCACCAAGGAAGCCCGTGAGCGCATCCTGGGCCTGATCGACCGCGGTGTCGAAGAAGGCGCAAACCTCGTGGTCGACGGCCGTGATTTCAAGCTTCAGGGCTATGAAAACGGCTATTTCGTCGGCGGCTGCCTGTTCGACAACGTCACCCCGGACATGGACATCTACAAGCAGGAAATCTTCGGCCCGGTCCTCTCCGTGGTGCGCGCCAAGACCTATGAGGAAGCCCTCGACCTGCCGATGAAGCACGAATACGGCAACGGCGTTGCGATCTACACCCGTGATGGGGATGCTGCCCGTGACTTTGCCTCGCGCATCAACATCGGCATGGTCGGCGTCAACGTGCCGATCCCGGTTCCGCTTGCCTACCACTCCTTCGGTGGCTGGAAGTCCTCTTCCTTCGGTGATCTGAACCAGCACGGCACGGATTCCATCAAGTTCTGGACTCGCACCAAGACGATCACCAGCCGCTGGCCGTCCGGCATCAAGGACGGTGCCGAATTCGTCATGCCGACGATGAAGTAAGACCCGGTCCGGGCCTTGGCCCGGATCCATCGCTCCGGTGGAGCGATGGAACGGGCGAACGCGGTCGAGGGTAAGTCGCTTGCGGCGTCGAGACCGCAGCAAGTCAGTTGCAGTCCGCCAGCGATCTGACTTCTGGACTTTTGCCCCTCATTTTTTGTGATCCCCACGAAACGCCGCCCATTCCGGGCGGCGTTTTTGTTTCGGGCGGATTATCCGGCTTTGCGGAGGTTGGCTGTGGCTGCTTCCACCTGGCGGTCCAGCCGGTAGTGGGACATGCTGATGATCCCGTCGAGGGCGCTGATGAAGGCGCCGAAGACCGGATCGCTGCGCAGCCGTTCGCCAGCGGCCTTGGCAGCTTCCAGACTTTCCCACATGGCCACATCCGCAAAGACCTTTGCGTCGTCTTCGCTTTCCCAGGCCGCCCAGGACAGGAAGCCCTCATACTGGCTAATGGCGTCTTGAGCCGCACGGCGGGCCTTGGCGGCGTCGGTAGGATTTTTGATCCGGTAAATGACGAGTTCGAGGCAAGGGCTGGCGGGGGATTGGGTGGCAGTCATTTTTGTCTCCGGTGTGTCATGGCTTCTAAGTCTTGGCCGCGTTTTCGCGCGGGGAGGGATAAGCACCGCAAAGCGCTTTGCCCCATGACCGGAACAATAGTTAAGGCCTCCTGACAGCCTTCTGTCAGGAGTGTCTGCCGTCCTTTCATCTGCCCACAGGCCTTGCGGGGGTGGAGTGCGCAGATGAAAAAAAAAGCCGGCTGAGCCGGCTTTGAAAGTGACATTTCGGGTTTGCCCAAACGGGCATGAATGCAGCAGGCAGCGCAAAACCGCCAGCCAGTGAAGCTTTAATGAATGCGATAAAAAATACCGTGATTGAAAGCGGTGAATTACAACCATGGCTGGATGGTCTTCGCATCCCCTTTTCACGGTTTTCCCCACCTTGTGGCTTCGGAAGATTTCGAAGTTGCAACTTTTTGGCGATTTTGAGTTGTGCCCTTGCTCTCCGATGCGATGAAAAGTGCCGCTGGGGCAAGGATTCTGCTGTGTTGCCAAAGGGACACATCACCTGTGGATTGATGTTTGTGGCGCAAATGTGGACTCGGTAAAACTTATATATGAGTATAATACTCATGAATAAGTCTCCGGTTCCTCCGGCGTAGCGCCTTGCCGCTGCCCTTGCGGTGAAACCGGGCTGACAGTGCCAGCCAGCCCCGCTTTTCCGGGACCTCAGCCAGCGTTCTCTCCAGACAATTGAAACCTACAAGGATAGCCGTATGTCACATCATGCGCGCATGACGCTCCTGCTTGCCGGGACCGTGATCGGAACGTTGGGAGGCTGGACCTCCGCCCATGCCCAGAACGCAGCGGCCGCTGCCACGGAAGCTGCCGAGGAAGGCACTGCCGATCAGGCAACGCTGCTGCAGAAGCTGGTCAGCAAATTCCAGGAAGCGGAAGTGACTGGGGCAACTGTCAGCACCGTTACCTCGCAGCAGCTCGACGAACGGCAGGTCACGACGCTCAAGGATCTCAACAAGATCGATCCGAGCGTCGACTTCAACACGGACAACGGCAGCGTCAACATCCGCGGTCTTGATGGCTCGCGCGTTCTGACCACCATCGACGGTGTGCCCGTGCCGTGGATGAACGAGCCGATCTTCGGCGCGCAGGGCGGTGTCAGCACCTTCGGCTTTGACGCGCTGTCCCAGGTGGACATCCTCAAGGGCGGGGATTCCTCGCGCTACGGCTCCGGCGTTTTGGGCGGCATGATGGGCCTGCGCACGATCACCGCCGAAGACATTATCTCCGGTGGCAAGACCTGGGGCGGAGAAAGCAAGGTTTCCTATGACAGCTCCGACCGCAGCGTCAGCCTGAGCCAGGCAGCTGCGGCCCGCGTTGGTGCCACCTCTGTCCTGTTGCAGGGCGGTTACAAGATGGGTCACGAGACCTACACCCAGGGCGACATCGGCGGCACGGGCACGACCCGTACCAAGGCCAATCCGGCCGACTATGACCAGTACAATGTTCTGGGCAAGATCTTCCACGACTTCGACGGCGGACACCGGGTCGGTGTGATCGCCGAGCACTACCGCAGCAAGGACGATGTTGATGCGCTGACCTCGCGCAGCTCCACCTATTCGGACTATGACACGATCGAAGAGAGCGAACGCACCCGCGTCTCGCTGCAATATGACTATGACGCCCAGAGCGACAACCCGTTCCTGGATGAAGGTCACGCCCTGGTCTACTGGCAGCAGCTGAAGCTCAACTATGACAGCGAAGCCATCCGCACCGGATCTCTGGCTGGTCAATACGACCGTGGTGACGAGCTGACCCGGGACGGCTTCGGGGGGCATCTGGACGGTTCCAAGACCCTGCAGCTTCTCGGTCAGGAAAACCGCTTCCTGTTTGGCATGGACGGCTATTTCGGCGAATCCACCCAGTACACGTCGGGCAAGGATGCCTGCTCGGTGTCCTACAGCTTTGCCTGCAGCTTCTACCACACCAACCAGTCCTATCAGCCGGACGTGGACACGCGCACCTTCGCAGCCTTCCTGGAAGACCGTATTGCGCTTGGCAATTCCGGATTTGCGATCACGCCGGGCGTGCGCTTTGACTGGTACACGCACAACCCGTCCGTTTCTGCCGGCTATGCTGCCAATGACTCGGCATTTGACCTGGACAAGAACACGGACAGCGCAGTTTCGGGCAAGTTCATGGCCGAGTATGGCTGGAGCTTCGGCCGGGTCTATGGTCAGTGGGCCCAGGGCTTCCGCGCTCCAACTGCAGACGAGCTTTTCACCACTTACGGCTCGCCGGCAACCTACCTGACCATCGGCAATCCGAACCTGAAGGCGGAGACCAGCAACAACTTCGAACTGGGTCTGCAGCTGGGCGATGATCAGTTCGGCGGTGGTGCGGCAACGTTCCTGAATTTCTACAAGAACTTCATCGACACCCGCTCCGTCACGGCTGCCTCCCTTGGCCTGTCCGGCTATCCTTATGGGATCACCCAGTACATCAACCGTCAGGATGTGCGCATCTATGGCGCGGAAGCCAATGTTCACTGGCGCTTCCGTCCGAACTGGAAAGTCAGCGCCTCTGTCGCTCTGATCAACGGTGAGGATGCGGACACGGGCGAGACCATCAAGTCGATCCCGCCGTTCCGGGGCATTCTGGATCTGGCCTATGATGATGGCACCTGGGGCGCTGGCGCCACCTGGACCGTCGCCAGCGGCCGCGACAATGTGGGCCTGTCCCGCGGCAACGCACCGGGCTATGGCCTTCTGGATTTCCGCGCCAGCTACAAGCCGGAGCAGATTGCAGGCCTGAGCCTTTCGGCGAGCGTCGAGAACGTCTTTGACCAGACCTACTACAACGCAGTGCGTCTGCCGACATCGTCTCTGTCCCAGTCGGACCTCTATTATTCGGAGAGCGGCCGGACCTTCAAGGCGAACCTGACCTACAAGTTCTAAGCCCTGTTTTCGATTTGACGGCCGGGTCCATACCGGCCGCAAGCTTTCCCCGCACACCTCCGGCACCCCTGCCGGAGGTGTTTTTGTTTCCTTCGAGTGGAAAGAAAAGTGAGAGGTTGCCTGCGGAATTTTTCGGGCGCTGCTCTATCTGATGCTTTGACGCGGTCGTGTCCGCAGATGTATTTAATTAACAGAGCAATTAATTTATCTGAACCGCTGGCGGGAGGGCCAGCTGCCGGATACAGTCTCGAAAAACTACATCCAGAACTCGAGGAACAAGAAATGCTGACGCTGAAAGATCCCACGCTGCTGACGGCAAAGGCCTATGTTGATGGCAAATGGATCGAGGGAGAGGAAACTTTCGACGTGACGAACCCGGCCACGGGTGAGGTGATTGCGAAGGTCACCCATGTGGACGTGCCGGGCGTGACGGCTGCCATTGATGCGGCCTATGCGGCCAAGAAGGGCTGGGCTGCTCACACCGGCAAGGAACGCAGCGCAATCCTGCGCAAGTGGTTCGAGCTGATGGTGGCGAACGCCGATGATTTGGCAACCATCCTGACCGCTGAAATGGGCAAGCCTTTTGCCGAAGCGCGGGGCGAGATTCTTTACGGGGCGTCCTTCATCGAGTGGTTTGCCGAGGAGGCGAAGCGTGTCTATGGCGACACCATTCCGGGCCATCAGCGCGACAAGCGCATCGTGATCCTCAAGCAGCCGATCGGCGTGGTCGGTTCGATCACCCCTTGGAACTTCCCCAATGCGATGATCGCCCGCAAGGTGGCTCCGGCGCTGGCCGCAGGCTGCACCTTTGTTGCGCGCCCAGCCGAACTGACGCCGCTGTCCGCGCTTGCCATGGCCGTGCTGGCCGAGCGGGCAGGGATCCCCGCAGGTGTCTTCAACATCATTCCGTCCAAGTCCGCTGCCGAGACCGGCGAGGAGCTGTGCCGCAATCCGAAGGTCGCCAAGATCTCCTTCACCGGCTCCACCCGTGTCGGCACGATCCTGATGCGCCAGTGTGCACCGACCATCAAGAAGATGTCGCTTGAGCTCGGCGGCAATGCGCCGTTCATCGTCTTTGACGATGCGGATGTGGATGCGGCTGTCGATGGCGCGATGATTGCCAAGTTCCGCAATGGTGGCCAGACCTGCGTCTGCGCCAACCGCATCTATGTCCAGTCCGGTGTCTATGAGGAATTCGCCGAGAAGCTGGCCAAGAAGGTTGCGGCTCTCAAGGTGGGCGATGGCCTTGCCGACAAGGATGCAGTGGTCGGTCCCCTGATAAGCTCTTCCGCTGTTGCAAAGGTTGAGGATCATCTGAGCGATGCCCTGGCCAAGGGGGCCAAGGTGACCGTCGGCGGTAAGCCTCATGAAAAGGGCGGCACCTTCTTCCAGCCGACCGTTCTGACCGGCATGACGCCGGACATGAAGATCTCCGTGGAAGAGACTTTCGGTCCGCTGGCACCGCTCTACCGTTTCGAAAAGGAAGAAGAGGCACTGGATCTGGCCAATGACACCGAGTTCGGTCTGGCAGGCTATTTCTATTCCCGTGACATCAATCGCATCTGGCGCGTTGCAGAGCGCATGGAAACCGGCATGGTCGGCATCAACACCGGTCTGATTTCAACGGAAGTCGCGCCTTTCGGCGGCGTCAAGCAGTCCGGCCTTGGCCGCGAAGGCTCCAAATACGGCATCGATGACTATGTGGAGATCAAATATCTCTGCTTCTCCGTCGACGCCTGACGACCAGATGTCCAGGCCGGGGCGGCAACGCCCCGGCCGAAGGGGCCCATTCGGAGGAAGGGTTTACTCCTCCGAATGATCCCTGCTTGCGGTCAGGATTTCGCGTTTGCCCACATGGTTCGGCGCGCCGACGAGGCCTTCGTTCTCCATGCGCTCCACCAGCGAAGCGGCGCGGTTGTAGCCGATCGCCAGGCGGCGCTGGATGTAGGAGGTCGAGCAGCGCTGATCGCGCAGGACGATCCGGACAGCCTTTTCATAAAGGTCGTCGCCATCTTCCGCCCCCATCGCGCTCTTGTCGAAGACGGCCGTGTCTTCGTCTTCGTCCAGTTCCGGCTCTTCTTCCGCGGTTACGGTTTCGAGATAGGCTGGGCGTCCCTGGGTCTTCAGATGGGCCACGACCTGTTCGACCTCGTCGTCGGAGACAAAGGCGCCGTGGACACGGTTGATGCGGCCGCCGCCGGACATGTGCAGCATGTCGCCCATGCCGAGCAGCTGTTCTGCTCCCTGTTCGCCAAGGATCGTCCGGCTGTCGATCTTCGAGGTGACCTGGAAGGAGATCCGGGTCGGGAAATTGGCCTTGATCGTGCCGGTGATGACATCGACGGAGGGGCGCTGGGTGGCGGTGATCAGGTGGATGCCGGCCGCGCGGGCCATCTGGGCCAGACGCTGGATCGTGCCTTCGATCTCCTTGCCCGCGACCATCATCAGGTCGGCCATTTCGTCAACGATGATGACGATATAGGGCATCGGGGTGAGATCCATCTCCACCTGTTCGTAAAGCGGTTCGCCCGTGTCCCTGTCAAAGCCGGTCTGCACCGTGACGAAGACCGGTTCGCCCTTCTGGCTGGCCACGGCGGAGCGCTGATTGAAGCCGTTGATGTTGCGGACGCCCAGACGCGCCATCTTGCGGTAGCGGTCTTCCATCTCGCGCACGGCCCATTTGAGCGCCGTCACGGCCTTCTTCGGATCGGTCACGACCGGGGTCAGCAGATGCGGAATGTCGTCATAGATGGAGAGTTCCAGCATCTTCGGATCGATCATGATCAGCCGGCATTCTTCCGGCTTCAGCCGGTAGAGCAGGGACAGGATCATGGTGTTGATGGCAACCGACTTGCCCGAGCCGGTGGTGCCTGCGACCAGAAGATGCGGCATCTTTGCCAGTTCTGCGATCACAGGCTCGCCGCCGATGGTCTTGCCCAGGCACAGGGGCAGCTTGCAGCTGGAGTTGCGGAAGTCGCTGGAATCGATCAGCTCGCGGAAATAGACCGTCTCGCGCTCGACATTCGGCAGCTCGATGCCAATCACGTTGCGGCCGGGAACGACGGCAACACGGGCGGAAACCGCCGACATGGACCTGGCGATGTCGTCGGCCAGATTGACGATGCGCGAAGACTTTACGCCGGGGGCGGGCTCGAATTCATAAAGGGTGACGACCGGGCCGGGACGCACATGAATGATTTCACCGCGCACCTTGAAGTCTTCCAGAACGCTTTCCAGCATTCCTGCGTTCTGCTCCAGCTGCTCCTGCGACATGAAATAGCCGGCGCCTTCTTCTGGCCATTGCAGCAGGTCGTCGGACGGGAATTCGTAGCTTTCCCGCACCTGCGGCGCACGCTGGCCTTCGTTTGGCCGGAAGGACGAGCCGAATTGGCCGAGCGGCCGGGGCGATGAGGCCGGAAGCGAGATTGAAGTCCGGACGGGAGCCGGATCACGCTGGTTGCTGTTTGCGCTTTCGATCGTACCCTGAATCTGAGCTGGCACGTGAACAGGCATCGGGACCGGATGCTGGGGAGCAGCCTGCGCGGGGCTCCCGGAAACCGGCTCGACGGTGCGCTGCGCCCGTTCCAGCGGGGCCGGGTTGCGGCACTCGACGGTCCGGTAAAGCAGTTCGATCCTGGCGCGCTGCTGCTGCGCTGCCGGCGGATTGGATGGACGGGTGACTGGCCGCGGGATTGGCGGCACTTCCTTGTAGATCGCTGCAGCCGGCTGGACCTGCCGCTCGATTTTCTGAGCCGGGGTTACGGGCTCGACCGGTGCGGGAAGGACATCCTCGGACATGAATTCGAAGAAGACATGATCGGACAGGAAACCAAGAGGTGTCGCGGAAGGCGCGCTTTCGGCCGCAACGGGCGCGGATACTTCCAAGCTTTCAACGGACACCGGGGCAGGGGGCGTTCCTACAGCCGGGACAACAGTCGTGGCTGCGGATGCCGCGGGCATTGCAGGGGCCACAACAGGGCCTGTGGCCACAACAGGGGCAGAGGCCAGAACAGGAGCAGCGACTGGTTCCGGTGCAGCGCTGAACTCCTCTGCCGGCAGGATGTCTTCGGCAAAGCTCTCAGCTTCCGGGCCTTGCTCGTTTGCGTCCCGGCGCCGGGCGCGGCGGTCCGGCGTCCGGGTAAAGCGGACATTGGGAGCCAGATAGAAATGGCTCTGGCAAGATTCGTCGCGAATGGCGTCGGCGGACGGATATTCGTCGAAAGGCTCTTCCTGCAGGTCATCCATGACCTGAGGCAGGTCCCGCTCATCCTGCAAGGTGGTCTCGACAGGACGTCTCTCTTCCCGGACAGGGGCCCGCACTGGCTCTTCCCGCTTTGCAGCCTGGAGAGGAACCTTCTGATCGCTGTCCTTTGAATTGGTAAGTGAGAAGTTCTGCCGGGAGATACGCATGGACGGAGAAGACTCGAATTGCTGGTGAACGCCTTGAAAGAGAATTAGGAAAAGAAGGTTAACAGCTTCTATCCAGCCAGGCCTCTAGCGGCACCGCAGGGTTGAATTTGCCCCTGCGGAGCAAACGGATTTTTGCCGGAAGGGGCGCTAAGCAGAGGGGCCGCGGGTATGGCCTTTCCCAAGCTAAGATCTTTTGCCGAACGGAAAAGCTGGCCTGCCGGGGCAGCATCCCGATGCATGGTCAGGCCTGCCGGTCTCGCGCCAAACCGTGTTTGAACTTATCTGTGAAAATCGCCGCATTTCGCGAAGGTCTTGGCCGGGCAACAAGCTGCGTGTATAGGTTCGCCTCGATCAATCCTGCTCCCGAAGTCCTGCATCCTCGGTGCCGCTGGTTTCCCGGCCTGGATTGGACATCGTGGAAAGCGTGGCCGCCGCATCCTGTCTGGATGTCTCATGTGGCCTTGGGACGCTCGGCGGTTGGGGCCGGTGCCGTTGGGGGCAACTGAAGCCCCACAGGATTAACCGGCGCAATTTTGAGGCCTGAGTGAGGCCTGGCTGATCGCGAAACGGAAGGCCGGAGCTTTCGTTCAACTCGTTGGGACTGCGGAAGAACACTGTGAATTACAAAGCGCACAAACTCGCCATTGCACCGATGATGGACTGGACGGACCGGCATTGCAGGGCGTTTCACCGCCAGTTGAGCCGTGAGGCGCTGCTTTATACGGAGATGGTCACCACGGGCGCTGTCATACACGGTGACCGGGAGCATTTGCTGGGCTTTTCCGACTGCGAACATCCGATTGCCTGTCAGCTTGGCGGTTCGGATCCGAAGGACATGGCCACCTGTGCGAAGATCGTTGCGGACTGGGGCTATGACGAGGTCAACATCAATGTCGGCTGCCCATCCGACCGGGTCCAGTCCGGCAGCTTCGGCGCCTGCCTGATGCAGGAGCCGGAGGTGGTTGCCGCCTGCGTGTCGGCGATGAAGGCCGAGGTCTCCATTCCGGTGACGGTCAAGTGCCGCATTGGCGTCGATGAGCAGGACCCGGAACCGGCGCTGGATGCCATGGCCGATGCTGTTTTTGCGGCCGGATGCGATGCGCTCTGGGTCCATGCCCGCAAGGCCTGGCTGAAAGGTCTTAGCCCCAAGGAGAACCGGGACATTCCGCCGCTCGACTATGACCGGGTGCGCCGCCTGAAGGCCCGGTATCCGGACAGGTTCATCGGCATCAATGGCGGCATCCAGACCCTGGACGAGGCTGAAGCGTTCCTGCCGGATCTGGACGGGGTGATGCTTGGCCGCGCTGCCTATCACACGCCGCAGATCCTGGGCGAGGCGGACCGCAGGCTCTATGGCCGCGATGTCGAGGATGTCTCGCCCTGGCAGGCGGTCGAGGCCTATCTGCCTTACGTGGAAGACCAGCTTTCAAAGGGCGTGAAGCTTGCCCGCATGACCCGGCACATGCTGGGCCTGTTCCATGGGCGGCCCGGCGCCCGCAGCTGGCGGCGGATCCTGACCGTCGAGGCAATCCGCCCGGATGCGGGAATTGAAGTGATCCAGCAGGCGCTGGCCGCCGTGCGTCCCATGGACCTGATGGGCGAAGAGGCCGGCAGCGCGGCGTGAGCGCGATCAAGCATGGGGTCGGCAGTTTTTTGCATCCGCGGCTGACGGCCCAGTTTGTTGGGGCTGCTTTCCTCAAATGTGTTCTGCTCCGGCGATGAGTGGGCCCCGGATCTCCGCTTCGCTTTCGTCCGGGGTGACATCCGGAGGAAGCCCACCGGTCACCTCGGACGAACACCGTGACATCCGGGGCCTAATCATTCGCAGAGCCTCCGTTAAACGATGGGTGATCGCCGTCTCGAATCGGCGTACCCTGTGGTTCGCTTGCCGCTTCTCAAGGATCTCCCACTATGGATTTTTCAGCCCTCGCAGCTCAGGGCCAGCTCATGGAAGTTGCCGGTCTGGGCCTTGCCCTGCTGGCATCGGGTCTGATCGCCGGTTTTCTCGCCGGCATGTTCGGCATTGGCGGCGGTGCGGTTCTGGTGCCCGTGCTCTACCAGTTCCTGACTGTGCTTGGTGTCGATGAAGGCGTTCGCATGCATGTGTCGGTCGCGACTTCCCTTGGCATCATCGTGCCAACCTCCATCCGGTCCTTCATGGCGCACAAGAAGCGCGGCGCTGCGGATCTGGAGCTGTTGAAGTCCTGGCTGATCCCGCTGCCGCTCGGGGTGATTGCCGCTTCGCTTGTCGCAGCGCATGTCTCCGGCAGCGGGCTCAAGGGCATCTTTGCCGGCATCGCCCTGGTGCTTGGCCTGCGCATGCTGATGGACAAGCCGCACTGGCGGCTGGGCAGTGATATCCCGGGCGCACCGATCCGGCCGATCTGCGGTTTCGGCATCGGTTTCTTCTCGACGCTGATGGGCATCGGCGGCGGCGTCATGAACAACACCTTCATGACCCTTTACGGGCGTCCGATCCACCAGGCGGTTGCGACCTCGTCGGGAACCGGTCTCATGATCTCCATTCCCGGCACCATCGGTCTGATCTGGGCGGGCTGGGGCGCGGCTGGCCTGCCGCCGTTTTCTGCCGGCTATGTCAACCTTCTGGGCGTTGCCATGATTATTCCGGTGACGACCTTTGCCGCCCCCTTCGGCGTGAAGGTGGCTCATGCGCTGCCACGCCGGAAGATGGAAATCTTCTTCGGCTGCTTCCTGCTGGTGGTGGCGGTCCGCTTCCTGCTCAGCCTGAACGGCTATTGATCACGGGGTCCCTGAGGCTTCAGGGGACCATGATCAGCTTGTCGCCTTCGATCCGCCAGCTGGACAGGCGGTCGAGGGCGTTCATGCCCAGAAGGCTGCTGTTCAGCGCGCCTTCCTGCGAAACGAAGGCCCTGACATTGTGCAGGGTCATGTCCGAGATCTTCAGGGTTTCAAGCTGGACCGGGGCGACCATCGCCCGGCCATTCGCGGTGCTGACCGGTACGGTGAAGGCGAGATTGGCAGGCTTGAAACCGGCGGCCATCGCATCCCCATAGGTCAGCACAACGGCGGAAGCGCCCGTATCGAGCATGAAGCGGACGCGGGCCTTGTTGGCGGTCCCTTCCACCTGGAAGTGACCGGAGGCATCGCGGATCACCAGGATCGAGCCATCCTGATGGGGAACCGCAAGTCCAGGTGCCAGCGCGCCCAGAACCCGGTACCCGCCCTGGACAAGGTCTTCCTTGTAGGCGTAGCCGGTCACCAGCAGCAGGGCGAGACCTCCCCACATCAAGACTCCTTGCAGCACGTCACGCAGGCGCGCCGGACCGAAGACCAGACTGGCGACAAAGATCATCAGCAGTGTGGTCGAGGCAACGATACGCGGGCCGGTCTCGTCGAAATCCGGCTCGTCAGGGGTAAACACCCCGGCAGAATAGGCCCAGAAACCGCCACCAATGATCAGGGCCAGCAGAACAAGGGCTGCAACAGCGCGGGGCGTCTTCATTGGCAAAGGTCCGTTCTTGCGGGGGCTGAGGCCTTGAGTCCGGATTGCGCACGGCGATCCGGCAGCTCCGCCATGATCTGCTGCCGCTGATCGTCGGTCATGGCAGACCAGCCGCCGATTTCCTCAAGGCTGCGCAGGCAGCCGAGGCAAAGGCGGGTCTTGGGGTCTATCTGGCAGATCTTGGTGCAGGGCGACAGCATGGGATGGATATAGGCTGCCCGTCCGGCTTTGGCCAGACGGGGGAACCTTCATCACTATCTGCCGCAGATCAATTGCCGCCGGTCACCAGGGACAGGGGGGCGGTGACCAGGCTGATCGGCAGGGTGATGGCCACCTGGGCGGTGCTTGTCACGAAGCTCTTCAGATCAGTGCCGGATTGCTGCAGGCCATTGCCGCTGGTGGATTGGGCGCCCAGCGAGCGCTGGGACAGAACGGATCTGAGTTCCGGCGCATATTGGGCCAGTTCCGCGAACTTGCTGTGGTTGATGGAATCCGGGGCGCTGAGTTCGGTCAGGTTGAGCACGATCGCGCCGAGATCCGCCAGTTCCTTGTCGTCCGCGTAGGAGCCGACCCGCTGCTTGCCGCCGGCGATCACTTCGGAAACGCGCAGGGCCTTGTCGTCACTCGAGGTGAGGATGATCAGCGGTTCACGCAGCTTGCCGATCCGGCGCAGCTGTTCCTTGAAGACGTCGATGTCGATGTCCGGCGACGCGAGGACGACGGTCTCGATCTTGCGGAACAGAGCTTCCCGGTCCTTCGGCGTCATCTGACGGATGGTTTCCATCAACAGCTGATTGCCCATGGAATGGGCCAGGATGACGATCTCGCGGGTGTTGCTGCGCGAAATATCGATCAGGGCCTTTTCCAGAGCCGAGCGGGCAGCCAGCGCACTGTTCAGGTCATAGACGTAGTCGGTAAGCTTGCCGCGTGATGCCCAGGTGAAGAACACCGGAACGCCCGGAAAATTCGCATCATGGACGAACTGGGTGAACCGGTAGAGCCCTTCGGCAAACAGCGTGTTGTAGCCGTGGATGAAAAGAAAGGTCGTGCGGTTCTGGGTGGGCAACTTGCCAAGGCGCTGGTTCAGCCGGGCGCGGAAGGCATCCTGACCATCGATATAGTGCGCAGACCTGGTGACGAATTCCTTTTCCGGATCGCCTGGGAAGGTCTCCGGCCATTCGATCTGGCTGGCCTTGTGCGCGGGAGGAACGGATATCACCGCTTCCGCATAGTCCAGACGCTGGGTCCGTTCGCCGTTGAAATAGGTGCCGGGGCGCTCGTCCCGCTCGCGGGTGGTGGCGATCAGGATGTCATGGGTGGTGGCGTCGGCCGCTGGCTTGTCGTTGATCAGGAGCGCGCCGTTTTCCGGGCGCGAGGCGCAGGCGGCCAGCAATAGGGCAAGGCCGAGAACGAGGCTGAGCCCTCTGAAGTTC
Source organism: Roseibium suaedae (assembly GCF_900142725.1). Taxonomy (GTDB): domain Bacteria; phylum Pseudomonadota; class Alphaproteobacteria; order Rhizobiales; family Stappiaceae; genus Roseibium; species Roseibium suaedae. The sequence continues at coordinate 1,349,466 of NZ_FRBW01000001.1, forward strand.
TGGCGGAAGACCGGCAAACTACGCATGAACGCCACTGAACACCTGTTAGACTGTTTGCGAGTTCCTGTATCAATGACAGGCGCGCCCTGGAACACAAGGAAAAGCTGCTGATTGGGCGAGTGAACCTCAGCCGGTGATGCAGATGAGGAACACAAGACCGCTGACTTGCTGAACGGCCCCCAGAACGTCGCCGGTGAAGCCGCCGATCTTGGCAATGGCCAACCGGCCAACGGCAAAAGCTGCTCCCGCAGACAGGACCAGCGCGACAAGCAGCGCTGGCACGGGCAGCAGGCTGGCGGAGGGTATCAGCAGGACAAGGGTGGCGACAGCCGCCAGAACCACGGCAGCCTGATCCGGGCAGCCGAAGCGGTGGCCAAGGCCCTCAGGGCGGGCAGCCGGAAGCACCGACCATTGCCAGGCCATCAGGCAACGCGAGAGGGCTTCGCTGCCCAGCACCAGCACCATTGCGGAGACTGGTCCCAGTCTTTCCAGAAGCGTGGCGATGAGAACCGCCTTCAGGCCGACCGAGACGATCAGGGCCAGCGCGCCGAAACTGCCGATCTGGCTGTCCTTCATGATCGCAAGCCTGCGTTCGGCAGTCGCGCCGCCAAAGAAGCCGTCCGCAATGTCGGCAAGGCCATCCTCGTGCAAGGCTCCCGTGACCGCCGCAAGCAATCCGGTCACGATCAGGCCAACAGCCAATGCCGGCAGACCGGTGTAGCCAAGCAGGACACCGGCAAGGGCGGCGGGCAGGGCGATCAGCACGCCAGCAATGGGAATCGCCCAGGCAATGGCGCTGAAATCTGGCAGGGCGGCTGGATTGTCGCAGGCAGAGAGGCGCGGCAGGGGCAGGCGGGAGAAAAAGCGCAGGCAGGCAGCCGTGTCACACAGGATCCGCTGCGGCAGGGAGGGCTCTTGGCCTTCGCCGGGTTCGTCTTGAAAGGTCACGCCTCTGCCTTGCCTTGTAATTTGTCAGACGGACGTTATAGATCGGCGCCACAGACAGACCAAGCCCGTCCACGCTGGGATGGGCCATGTTGGAGCCAGAAGCCTATGTCGCTCGCCGAAACCGCCCTGCCATTCACCGATATCCGCAATCTGGTGAAGTCCTTCCCCGGAGCGGACGAAGCGGCGCTTGCGGCTGTGCGGGCACGTGAAGCCCAGTTGACCAAGCCGGCCGGATCGCTCGGCAGGCTGGAAGAGATTTCCGAGTGGGTTGCGGCCTGGTCGGGCAATGCCCGTCCGAAGGTGACCCGTCCGCTGGTCGCGATCTTCGCAACGGCCCATGGCATCGCGGACAAAGGCGTGTCTGCCTATCCGAGCTCCGTCAACCGCCAGATGGTCGAGAATTTCGCCGCCGGTGGCGCCGCCATCAACCAGATCTGCCGGATCAACGACATCGGCCTGAAGGTCTTCGATCTGGCCGTGGACATTCCCACACCGGCGATCACCGAAGAAGATGCGATGGACGAAGCCAATTGCGCAGCGACCATGGCGTACGGCATGGAAGCCCTTGCTGGCGGCATCGACATGGTGTGCCTGGGCGAGATGGGCATCGGCAACACGACCGTTGCTGCCGCCGTTCTGATGGCTCTTTTCGGCGGCACGGCTGCCGAATGGGTTGGCCGCGGCACGGGCGTCGATGACCAGGGTCTGGTCCGCAAGCAAGCCGCTGTTGAAGCCGCCGTCGCCCGCCTGAACGGTGAGAAGGATCCGCTGGAGATCCTGCGCCGCATCGGTGGCCGCGAGATTGCCGCAATGGCAGGCCTGATCATCGCGGCCCGCCTGCAGCGCGTTCCGGTCATCGTTGATGGGTTCGTCACCACGGCGGCTGCGGCTGTCGTCTATGCCATGGACCCGGCTGGCCTTGACCATTGCCTCTTTGCCCATGTTTCCGCGGAAGCTGCCCATGAGCGCGCCCTTCAGATCATGGGCAAGACAGCTCTTTTGAACCTCGGCATGCGTCTTGGGGAAGGCACGGGCGCAGCCCTTGCCGCCGGTCTCGTCAAGGCAGCCCTGGAAGCGCACAACAGCATGGCAACCTTTGCCGATGCGGGCGTTTCCGGCAAGGACGCCTGAGCGCCTTTCAAGAGCACTCACCCTCATCCGCCCTTCGGGCACCTTCTCCCTCAAGGGAGAAGGCCGCTGTGGAGAGGCGCAGGGAGAACCATTGGCGCGGGAGAGACCGCAAGGCAGATGATGCTTTGATGTTTGTCCGAACCTTTCCTCCGCACGCCCTCTCCCCTTGGGGAGAGGGCAGGGTGAGGGGACTTCCATGGTGAGTGGGAGTTCTCAGGCAATCTTGCGCGCTGAGGCGTGGCGGCGGATGACCGGCTGGTCATAGACCGGCATGGCTTCCAGAACTCTGGAGGCGGGCAGGGTCATGATGGCTTCGGTTCCTTCCCGGAGGCGGGACTTCAGCTCGAACTTGCCGCCATGCATGCCGACCAGCGCCTGGACGATGGAAAGGCCAAGGCCCGTTCCCGGTTCCGCGCTCTGGATGGCGATCGCCCCCTGGCCGAAAGCCTGAAGCACCACCGGAATTTCTTCTTCCGGAATGCCCGGTCCATTGTCCTTGATGGAAACGAACAGCCCGCCGTCCTGCGTGCCGCCCATATGGGCCTCAACAGTGCCGCCGCTCGGCGTGAATTTCACTGCATTGGACAGAAGATTGAGGATCACCTGGCGCAGGGCGCGCTCGTCGCCCCAGACCCTCGGCATCACATCCGGATGGGAGGCGGTCAGGTTGATGCTCTTGGCATTCGCCCGGATGCGCATCATGGAGCAGCATTCTTCCAGGACATCCGTCAGCGACAAGGCCTCTTCCTGAAGCTGGTGCCGGCCCGCTTCGATGCGGGAGAGGTCCAGGATCTCGTTGATCAGGTTGAGGAGATGATCGCCGGAAGCGTGGATGTCGCCTGCATAGGCTCGGTAATTGGCATTGTGCATCGGGCCAAGGATCTCGTCCTTCATCACTTCCGAAAAGCCGAGAATGGCATTCAGCGGCGTGCGCAGCTCATGGCTCATGGTGGCCAGGAACCGGCTCTTGGCAAGGTTTGCCTCTTCTGCCCGCCTGCGGGATTCATCTGAAAGCGCATTGGCCGTTTCCAGCTCAGCGATCAGATGGTCCTTTTCCGCCCGATACTCCAACATGGTGTTGGCAGTCTTCAGAAGCTGGCTGCCCAGAATGAAGAAGAAGCCCTGCGCACCGACGGCCATGGCGGCCAGCGTGTAATGGATCGGTTCCTTCTGCTGCAGCAAGGCTGCCGTCACCGTCAGGGAAACGGGCAGAGTGCCGGCCAGAAGCGCCTTCGGCAGGGTCGCGGACAGCATGGTGTTCATGGCCACCACGATCAGCATGGTGGCGAACTGGAAGACCTGAAAGCCTGCCCCGGCGTTTTCTTTTGGCGGCAGCAGGAAGAAGGCCGCCCAGCTGCAGGCATAAAGCAGATCGCCGATGACGAAGCGTCGCAGCCAGTGCTGCAAGGAGCGCTTGGACGTGGACTGGCGCTCATAGGTGCGGCAGGTGCCAACGGTGAGGAAATGCAGGCTCAGGGTGAACACAAGCCAGGTGGCGACCGTATAGGGGTCCAGCCAGAGATTGGAGATCGCCGCAACGATCATGGCCAGCATGGGCACCGCATAGGCGGAGCTGATGCGCGTGTCGGCAAAGAGATGCTGGCGTTCCAGCTCATAGTCATTGTGAAGGCTGCCGGTCTGTCCAATACGGCCGCGCACATCCGTGATCGTGCGTGCAAGCTCCCGCCGCCTGATCGCCCGCTTGCGGTTGATCGCGGTCTTGGCGTCGCTCTCAATGTTCGCGCCGTAGAACATCTTCCCCCTATGCCTATCGAAAGATTGTAGGGTCTCTCCCTGTTTATAACCTTTGACTCATGATTTCTTAAGATCAGCCTCAAAGGGTTGGTGAATCACCCCTTAACACTTGCCTGACAATTTGAACGAGTGGACATGCCCGTGAGTGAACTGGCCGCCCTGGCCCGGGAAATAGCTGCCTGCCGGGTCTGTTTGGACAGCCCGAAGGGCAAACCCTTGCCCCATGACCCCAGGCCAGTCATTCAGCTGTCTTCTTCAGCCCGGATCTGCATTTGCGGCCAAGCGCCCGGGACGCGGGTTCATGCCAGCGGCCGCCCTTTCACGGATCCTTCCGGAGACCGGCTGCGGGACTGGATGGGGGTCGGGCCGGAGGTTTTCTACGATGCGGCGAAACTGGCCATCGTGCCCATGGGTCTCTGTTTTCCCGGGCTCGATGCCAAGGGCGGAGACCTGCCGCCTAGGCCCGAATGCCGGAAGATCTGGCACGACCGGATCTTCGCCCAGATGCCCCAGATCGAGCTGATCCTCGTGATTGGGCAATATGCGCAGGCCTATCATCTGGGAGAGGCCCGCAAGGGATCGCTGACGGAGACCGTTGCCTCCTGGCAGGACTACTGGACCACAGACCGCAGGCCGCGCGTGCTGCCCATGCCCCATCCCTCCTGGCGCAACAATGCCTGGCTGCGCAAGAACCCCTGGTTCGAAACGGACTTGCTCCCGGTCCTTAGAGAGGAAGTCGCGCGGCTCGTGCGATGAACTCAGGCTGTCCGGGAAGGGGCTTTTGAACCGGAAGATCTTTGAAGTCAGGCGGTGAGGTGCGGGGAATTCCCTCTCCCTTGATGGAGAGGTCGGACAGTAAGGTCCGGGTGAGGGAGCTTGCAGAGCGCTCGGTCCCTCACCCCACCCCTCTCCCCGAGGGAGAGGGCGCCGGCTCAGCCGTGAGGATGTGCTGAGTTCCGATAGGCAGCATGCCGTGAGCGTTGGAGTGGTCGCAAGCATCTGCGGCAAGCTCCACCTCTCCCTTGAGGGAGAGGTCGGACCGGAAGGTCCGGGTGAGGGAGCTTGCAGAGCGCTCGGTCCCTCACCCCAACCCTCTCCCTGAGGGAGAGGGAGCAGGCTATGCCTGTCGATTGGTCTCGCACGTATTCTCCGGTGCAACAGTGCCTGGCAGGAAAATGCCCTTGAGATCTCGCAAAGCACAAATGAAAAAGCCCACCGCGAAGGGTGGGCTCAAAGTGCAGACAAAGCTGCCACCTCTCCATCGTCATCCTCGGCCTTGAGCCGAGGACCTAAACAAGTCAATGGCTTGCAGATGGTTGGGTCAAGCCCGACCATGACGAACAGGGAGAAGGCCCCCTTTGTCATCAACCTCAGCCCACCGCGAAGGGTGGGCTTTGGTCCGTCTCTGTAGAGCAGTCATGCTGCCCGGAGATCACTTTGCCTTTGCAGGCTCTGCCGGGGCGACGGTGGCTTCGATCGGCAGGGACTTGTCCTGCGACCAGCCAACCATGCTTGCATCATAGAGCGTGACATTGTCGCGGCCGAGGACCTGGGTCAGGATGAACCAGTTGGCGGCTGCCCAATGGCCGGTGTTGCAGTAGGAAACGATCTTGCCGTTGGAGCCCTGCACGGAAGCGGGCAGCAGGCGGGCAAGTTCGCTCTTCGACTTCAGGCGGTTGGTCTTGCGGTCATAGAACTGATCCTGATCCAGATTGACTGCACCTGGAATATGGCCGAAGCGGGTGGCATCGCTGTGCTTCTGTGCTCCGGCGAACTGGTTGGCCGGACGGCCGTCCAGAAGCAGGGTGCCGGTGCCGAGCAATTCAGCAACTTCATTGGTGGAGACCAGCAGCGCTTCATCCGGTTCGGCCACGAAGAGATCGCCTATCGGGGTCACGTCGCCAGTCTGCAGCGGGCGGTTTTCCTCAGCCCAGGCCGCAAAGCCGCCATCCAGGATGGCAACAGCGTCATGGCCGAGATACTTCAGCGTCCAGTAGACACGGGCTGCTGCGCTGAAATCGGAGCTGTTGAAGCCGCCCGGTACGATGACCAGCGCCTTGTCTTCCGACAGGCCGACTTCGGACAGAACAGCTTCAAGCTTTTCGACTGCGGGCAGCATGCCGGTCACGCCATCGCGGTCCGTGCGCCAATAGCCCGGATATTCGGACCAGACCGCACCAGGGATGTGGCCCTTCAGATAGTCTTCCTTGCCGGACTTGGACATCTTGGAGCGAATGTCGAGGATCACGACATCGCTTGCGCCAGTGTGACCGGCCAGCCAGTCCGTGGAGACGAGCGGCGTGACAGCAGGGGCTGCCAGGGCGGCGGTTGCCGTCAGCGCGATGGAAAAGGCCGCGCCTGCGGCGGCCCGCAGAGAGCTTTGGGCGAAGCGGATCAGATGTCCGGTCATGGATGGTCTCCAGAACTGCGTGCTGGGAAAATTTATTCCCTTTGAGCGAAGGAATTGACATTGAATGCCGGAGGCGGCAAGGGATATCGGCAGGGTCGGTAGAAGAAAAATCTAGTTTTTTGCATGTTTGGAATGATGTGAAAAACCGTTTCAGTCCTGTACCCTTTCAAGAGAAATCGAATCCATCGGGCATCGTCCCAAATCAGGTCTGAAACACATGATTGACCGCATTGACCGCCGCATCCTGTCCATCCTGCAAGAGGACTGCACGGTGCCTGTCGCCGAGATCGGCCGCCGGGTTGGCCTGTCGACCACGCCCTGCTGGCGCCGTATCCAGAAGATGGAAGAGGACGGGGTGATCACGGGCCGTGTGGCCTTGCTCGATCCGGCCAAGGTCAATGCCAAGGTCACGGCCTTCGTGGCCATCACCACCAATCAGCATACGGAAGACTGGCTGAAGAAATTCGCCGATGTGATCCGCGACTTTCCGGAAGTGGTGGAGTTCTACCGCATGGCCGGTCAGGTGGACTATCTCTTGCGCGTCACCGTGCCGGATATTGGCGCCTATGATGCCTTCTACAAGCGCCTGATCGCGAAGATCGACATCACCGATGTATCGACCACTTTCGCCATGGAGCAGATCAAATACACCACCGAGCTGCCCCTGAGCTATGTGGTGCCGGAAAAGCCGAAGGCGGACTGAACGTCTTTCCGCACTTCCAGAAAAGCTTTCCTGTGCTGGCCAGCATAATGCCGCCAGGGATGAACCTTCTGCTTCGCCGCAAGGACCTAGTGTTGACGGGCCCGCATCAGGCAGGCTCGTGCACCCTGGATCTTGCGGTGAGGTGAGCCATGACGACAACCATTGATGGGATCGCTTATCCCAATACACTGGTCGAAATCAGCCGGAACAAGACATTCTGCTATGAATTCCTGCTGTCCTTCAAGGGCAAGAAGGAAATCTACAACATGCTTCGCTTTGTGTTGTTTCCAGAAAAACCGACGGACATCTATTTTTATTATCTGTCAAAGAGCGCAAAGTATAAGTTCAAGTTGCCCACCCCGATCATGAAGGCCGTCGAAACATACGCGCCAACCAAGGATTTCGGCTCCTCTGGCTGGGCGGATGTCGTTTCGCAAATCCATCGCCATGCGCGTGCGCAAGTGCAGCAGAAGAAGGTGATTGAGGAGTTTTTCAGCAGCAGGGCCTTCCAGAAGATGCATCAGAAGGAGACGAAGGCCGAGGATCAGAAGCTCGTGAAGAAGTTCGGCAATCCGACGATGGTTGCTGTCCGTGCCGGGATCAAATACGCGCCCGAGGTGGATGAAATCATCATCCTGTTGGTCAAGAAGCAAAAAAACGAAGCGGTGGCCAAGGCGAAGGTTTTGCTGCGCAAGCAGGGCGTGAAGGCCAAGCCGGAAGACCTGATCAAGGCCTTTCAATCCGGCAAGAGTCTGAAAGAGCTCGCCTAGCTGGAAGACGATCAGGCTGCCGAACCGTAACAGGGCATATGGCAGGATCCACTGCCGTATCCCCTTGATGGGTCTCATCTTCCGCTGCGCGCTGGACCCGGTGCGCTGCTCCCGGCATAGTGTCGGGAAAGACAACGGACGCGGCTTTCCCGTCCGTACGGGAGAAAACAGCATGATCAGACGTGGACTTCAGAGGCAAAGCGCCGCTGGTCTTTTCAGCCTCTGCCTTCTCGCTCTGGGCAGTCTTTCTGCTCAGGCGGATGAGCCCGTGACCTTCAAGGTCGAAGCCCCCTTTGACGATGTGCGGTTCGATCTTGAGAGCGCCATCATCAACCGGGGGCTTGTGGTCGATCACACGTCTCACGTTGGCGAAATGCTGGCCCGCACCAAGGACGATGTGGGCGGCACGAAGGATGTCTTCGGCAATGGCGACGTGATGCTGTTCTGTTCTGCTGCCTTGTCGCGCAAGGTGATGGAAGCCGATCCGCTCAACATCGGCTATTGCCCGTACTCGGTCTTTGTCTTTGACACGCCGGATGCGCCGGGCGAGGTGACCGTCGGCTACATGCCGCTGACCGAGCGCGGCAGCGACGCCTCCAGAGCGGCGATTGCAGAGGTCAACCTGCTTCTGGACGCGCTGGCGCGCGAAGCCGCCGGGCAGTAGGTTTCCGGCATGGAGATGACAAAAAGGCCCCGGAGGTTCCAGGGTCTGAGATCGATGACAAAGTAGCCAGGTTTGGTGGTCATCCCGGTTTGGTGCACAGCACCAAGACCGGGATCCAGTATCCCGTAGCGCAAAGACTTGAAAAAGGTAGCTACCTCAGGTGGTTACTGGATCCCTGCCTTCGCAGGGATGACATCCAGCTCTTCGCTATTTGACGCTTTCAAGCGTCATTGGGACTCTGTCAGCGATCTGAGGCCCCGGAGGTTCCAGGGCCTTTTGCTGTCTGCTTGCATTTGGCCCAGGCGGAGTGACCGCCCGCAGCCCAATCTGGTGGCTCAGGTGCCCTTGGTCAGGCGGACGCCTTCGCGTTTGCCTGCCTTGGCAAGAGTTTCGTCAGGATTGCCCGTCAGCCGGACGCCCTTGCGGCGGTCCTGCATCTCCGCTTCGGCTTCCTTTTTCTTGCCGGCGTACTTCTGATGGAGCTTCTTGAAGGTGTCGGAAGAATAGAACGCCTTGGTGATGTCGGTCTCGATCTTCTTGGCCACGGCTTCGCGAGCGTCCTTGTAGACATCGTTCCAGCCTCTGTTCTTCCAGTCGTCAAGGGTGGCGAGCGTGTCAGCCTGATCCCGGATCTTGGAAGAAATCGCGCTGAGCTTCTTCTTCGGCTTCCCGGAGAAATAGACCGGGAAGTCCTTCTTCGGATCCTGGTCTACGGTGTCGAGCAGGAACATGATGGTGTCCTTGTGCCCATTTGCGGCAGCAAAGGCGATATAGGCCTTGCAGGCGAGATCGTTCTTCTTGTCGATGATCTTCAGGACACTGGTCCTGTAGGTGACACCCTCAATCGTAATGGCCATTCTGCTCGGCTCCCGTCTTTCTGTCTCGGCTCGGTGTTCATCGTGGCCATGGCGGCAGCCATGGGCGGTGAGTGTCCGTATGTGCCGGGAACGGGAGCAAAGGTTCATTGAGGGGAGGGCAACAGCATGGGGACTGGCTGTTGCCGTCAGGCCCCGGCCTGAATAAGCCGGGACCTGACGCAGCTTTTGCGCTTATTTCTTGTCTGCGTTTTCCAGTCGGGCGATGAGGCTGGACGTGTCCCAGCGCTTGCCGCCCATGGCCTGCACTTCGGCGTAGAACTGATCGACCAGAGCAGTTACCGGCAGTCGCGCGCCAGTTTCATTGGCGGTCTGAAGGCAGATGCCGAGGTCCTTGCGCATCCAGTCGACGGCGAAACCGAAGTCGAACTTGCCATCCTTCATGGTCTCCCAGCGGTTTTCCATCTGCCAGCTCTGGGCTGCACCGCCCCGGATGGCGGAAATGACCTTGGCAACGTCCAGGTCGGCCTTCTTGGCAAAATGAACTGCTTCGGACAGGCCTTGAACCAGTCCGGCGATGCAGATCTGGTTGCACATCTTGGTCAGCTGGCCTGCGCCGGCCTCGCCCATCAGGCCGGAGAACTTGGCGAAACAGTCGATGACCGGCTTGGCCTTGTCGAAGATGTCCTGATCGCCGCCGCACATGACGGTGAGGACGCCGTTTTCAGCACCGGCCTGTCCGCCGGAAACGGGAGCATCGATGAAGCCGCAGCCCTTGTCCTTCGCGGCTGCATAAAGCTCGCGGGCAACCTCTGCCGATGCGGTGGTGTTGTCGATGAAAATGGCGCCGGACTTCAGGCCGTGGAAGGCGCCGTCCGGACCCGTGGTCACCGAACGCAGATCATTGTCGTTACCCACGCAACAGAATACGAAATCCGCGCCTTCGGCCGCTTCCCGCGGGGTCTGTGCAAAGTTGCCACCGAACTCCGCCGCCCATTTTTCTGCCTTTGCGGTGGTCCGGTTGTAAACGGTCACATCGTGTCCGCCCCGGGTCTTCAGATGGCCTGCCATCGGGTAGCCCATGACGCCCAGTCCGATGAATGCAACCTTAGCCATAACGTCTCGTCCTCCACTTGTGTGGCCAGCCGGATCGAGGCGGGCTGGCCGTATCTCTTTGAGGGTTTTAGCCTATCCGGGCAGGTCTGTCAGGGACGGTTCGGCAGGTTTCGGTACCCTTCTGCGGGAGAAACCTGCCGGTGCCGGTTGCCGAGCCCTAGCGCGCTAGATGCCGTGTCAGGCGCCTTTCCAGCATGTCCCAGACGCGCCGCAGGACCTCGACCAGGAAGAGGTAGAAGACGGCGGCCCAGATATAGGCCTGGAAGTCATAGGAGCGGGAATAGGCCCGGCGTGTCTCACCCATCAGGTCGAACACGGTTACGATGGAGGCGATGGCCGAGCCCTTGATCATCAGGATGATCTCGTTGCCATAGGGGCGCAGCGCAACCATCATCGCCTGGGGCAGGATCACCTTGAACAGGATCACCGGGCGCGACAGGCCAAGGGCCATGGCGCCTTCCCACTGGCCTTTCGGCACATTGGCGATGGCACCGCGCAGGATCTCCGCCTGATAGGCAGCCGTGTTCAGGGAAAAGGCCAGGATCACGCAGAACCAGGCTTCCCGGAAGAAAGGCCAGAGGCCGACAGAGGCCAGCTCCGGGCGGAAGGTGCCCGAGCCGTAGTAGATCAGGAAGGTCTGTGCGAGCAGCGGCGTGCCGCGGAAGAAATAGACATAGGCATAAGCGGGCCAGCGGAGCAGCGCAAAACGCGAATTCCGGGCCATCGCGATCGGCACGGACAGAAGCGCGCCGATGACCAGCGAAATGCCGACGATCTGAAGCGTCACGAGAAAGCCCGAGACGTATTTCTCGGCGTATTTCTCGAAGAACGGGCTGAAATAGGCCTCCGTCAGATACCAGAGCAGGAAGAAGCCGGCGATCGCCCACAAGGCCATGAGCACATGGCCGGTAATCCGCGCGCCGGTCCAGGAGCGGGCAGGGGCTGCAGGCGGGCGGCGCGCCTCGATGAAGCCGGTGGTCATGGTCATCTTGAGGCCTCCCCGCGCTTGCTCCAGCGCTCGATACGGGCAAGGCCGAAGGAGGAAATCACCGCCAGGACCAGGTAGATGCCGCAAGCGATGCTGAAGAACAGGAAGGGTTCCTTGGTGACGCGGGCGGCGATGCCGGTCTGCCGGATGACATCCGCAAGGCCGATCACGGAGACCAGCGCGGTGTCTTTCAGAAGGATCAGCCAGAGATTGCCGAGGGCGGGCAGGGCGAGGCGGATGAGCTGCGGCACGATGATCAGCCGCATGGTCAGGCCCTTACTGATGCCGAGGGCATAACCGCCTTCATACTGGCCCTTCGAAATGCCCCGGAAAGCGGACAGGAAGGCTTCCGACGCATAGGAGGAAAACACCACCGCAAGGGCGGCCATGCCGGCAACAAACGAGTTGATCTCGATGGTGAAGTTGAGATCAAGCAGCTTGGCCAGCTCCTGAACGCCGATCTGGATGCCGAAATAGACCAGAAACAGGGTCAGCAGCTCGGGCAGGCCCCGGAAGATGGTGGTGAAGATGTTTGCCGCCGCCTTCAGGGACGGTTCGTCCGACAATTTGGCCAGCGCAATGAGGAAGCCGAGGGTCAGGCCGAAGGGCAGGGTGGCAAGGGCGAGGGTTACCGTGACGACCACGCCCATGGCGATCTGATCGCCCCAGCCTGCGTCACCGAAAGAGAGCAGTGTCAAAGCCTCAGTCATGATCGAGGTTGGCTTCCTCACTCGTGCTGAAAAAAGGACCTGAAAACAAACGAAGCGCGGCGCATGAAAGGGCCGCGCTTCAAGTGTTCACGATGAGAAAGTCTTAGTCGCCGTAGACGTCAAAGTCAAAGTAGGCGTCATTGATTTCCTTGTATTTGCCATTGGCACGGATGTTCGCAATTGCCTTGTTGAACATCTCTTTCAGGTCCTGGTCTTCCTTGCGGATGGCAATGCCTGCACCTTCACCGTTGATGACCGGATCCGGCTTCAGGGTGCCGAGGATCTTGCAGCAGGCGCCAGCGTCGGACTTGACCCATTCGTCGAGCACGACCACGTCGTCGATGGCGGCATCGATACGGCCGTTTTCAAGGTCGAGCTTGTACTCGTCCGGGGTCGGGTAGAGCTTCAGGGCTGCGGAGGGCAGCTTGGCTTCGGCATAGTTAGAGTGGGTGGTGGAGGCCTGGGCGCCAAGCACTGCACCAGCCAGATCCGCGTCGGTCACGCCGGCAAGGGCGCTGTCCTTCGGCACGGCAATCGCCGGCGGGGTGTTGTAGTACTTGTTGGTGAAATCGACCTTCAGCTTGCGCTCTTCGGTGATCGACATGGAGGCGATGATGGCGTCGTACTTGCCGGCTTCAAGGGCGGTGATGATGCCTTCCCAATCCTGCGCGATGAACTCGCACTCGACCTTCATGTCTTCGCACAGCGCCTTGGCGATGTCGACGTCGAAGCCGCTGAGCTGGCCGTCAGAGCTCAGAACGTTGAACGGAGGATATGCGCCTTCCGTTCCGATGCGGACCTTCGTCCATTCCTTGGCTTCGGCGCCGCCGGCGGCTGCCAGAACCATTGCAGCAGCGGCTGCCAAACGCATGATACGCATGAGATGTTCCCCTATCTTCTGTTTTGCGGCGGGCTGGCTGTTCAGCGCCATTACCCGCTCGAAGATTCTATTCCATACTTTTCTGCATGAATTTCAACCGTGCCTAACAAAAAAACAGCGTTGTTTCGCATGCGTCAACAAGGACCTTACGTAACCTTGTTTGCGCCGTCGTTCGAACTGGCTCCGGGAACCGGGTACTTGCGAAATTCCGCAAGCACCTTTGTGGTTGAAATCTTTACAGATTCAACCTGCATCAAGTGTGAACCTGAAAAACTGCTTCCGGATTTTCTCGTAGGTGCCGTCGCCCTTGATCAGCGTCAGGGCGGCGTTGATCATATCGAGAAGTTCCGTGTCCTCGTGGCGCACGGCAATTCCCGCGCCCGGACTGAGGTCCGGCATCGCGCGAAAATGGCCGTTCGTCTTGCAGCAGTTGCCTGCATCCGTATCGACCCATTCATAGCCTGAGGCGGCATCCATGAGGGCCATCTCGATCTCCCGGTTCTTCACCGCGTCCTTGAGGCTGTCCAGATCATAGAAAGTCTTGAGGTCGGCCTCCCGGAAGTATTTCTGCGCATAGGCCATCTCGTCCGAGTCGGTGACAACGCCGACTTTCATGCCTGCCGTGTCCTTCGAGCCTTTGATGTCGATGCCACTTTCCTTGCGGATCAGGATGGCGTGGGGCAGGTAGTAGTATGGTTTTGAAAAGGCGAAGAACTGTTTGCGCCGCTCGGTGATCGTCATCGAGTTGATCAGCACATCGACTTGCGGTTCGCGCTTGTAGCTGTTGGTGGAGCTGTCACGGATGCCGGTCAGGGCAACGGGGGCCGCGTCGTAGGTGACAGTATAATACTGGCAGGTCACGCCCATCTTGCTGCAAAGCGCTTCGGCCAGCTTGAAATCGAAGCCATCCAGCTTGCCCTTGGAATCGATGAAGGAAAAGGGAGGAAAGTTTTCCTCAAATCCAATACGAACTGTCTTCCATGTCTTCGCACTGGCGGAGAAGGGAAGAAAAAGAAAGGTGAAACTCAGAACAGTTGCACTCAAGAGGCGAATAAAGGTCATCAGAATGTCCGGATCATTAAAAACATCCGGGCACTATAGTAAGCCTCGCGGCCGGAGGGAACTCTAACTTTGTGTGAGATCTACCGGAGTGATCCAGTTCAGCCATGGTTGCGTGCCGGTCCCTGCGTCTGATTCCTCGGCCTGTTCCGCGCTTGCATTGCCCGGGGCCGTCGCGTTCCTGGCTGCGAACTCTTCTTCCCGAAGCTTCAGGGTCATGACGTCGGTGAGTGTGCGTTCGGACAGGAGGGACAGGGAGTTCTTGGCCTTGTCCAGATCCTCGGCGCTGTAGCTCTTGAGCATTGGCTGCTTGATCTGCTTGGCGATCCGTTCCTCGTGCAGCAGCCGTTCCTCCGGCGGCAGATTGGCAAGGCCGCTTTCCGACAGCTTGTGATCGTTGAGATACTTGTCCCGGATCCGCTCTTCCATCGGCAACTCGGTCCAGGACCGGTAGCGGTCTTCAAGGGTCTGCTTGAAGGCTTCCATATCGAACATGGCGCCATGCTTGCGGGGCTGCACTGTTGAGGACGCGCTGGCTGCCGTCTCGTTTTGTCCACTCGTGGTGATCGTGCTCATCTCTACATCCGCTGGTGCGAAGGAAGGGAAGGGGTTCGATCCTCCGGAAACAGCAAGACATATGCCGAAACATGATCTGCGGTCACTTCAATGGCTTGCAGATCAGATATCTGGACCAGACCCAAGAGCCTGCGGGATTTGCCGGGCAGATTGTGCCTCATGGAAAGACCTGCCCTTAGGGGTGGGGAGAGGGGCGGTCAGGGATAGGGCGGCAGGTCGAGAGTTGCTGCGATAAAGTCCGCAATGGCCGGAATGTCATCGATCCGGAAGGAGGGGAGACGGTCGTCGCTGATGTCGTGATCGGCTGCAATGGCGAGGATAGCCGGGTCGGTATCGCTGAGCGGCCCGCGCTCCCTTGCTTCAAGGCGCCGAACTTCAAGCTTGGGATGTCCCTCCCGCTTGTAGCCTTCGATCAGGACGAGATCGCAAGGGGCAAGACGGGTGAGCACGTCCTCAAGGGACGGCTCTTCTTCGTTGCGCAGCTCATGCATGAGGGCCCAGCGGGTACCCGAGACGATCGCAACTTCTCCCGCACCGGCTTCGCGGTGGCGGAAACTGTCAGTGCCTTCGTGATCGATGTCGAAGGCATGGTGAGCATGCTTGATCGTGGAGACGCGCAGACCCCGGCGGGTGAACTCGCTCACCAGCCGGGTGAGAAGCGTGGTCTTGCCGGAGTTCTTCCAGCCGGTGACGCCAAAGACTTTTACACCGTTCATGCGGTGGCCTGGCTGAGGGCCTGCCGGGCGGTCTCAAGATCCTCGGGCCGGTTGGCGTTGAAGAAGGGATCCAGTCCAGTCAGGGGATCGGGGCCAAAGTCTATCTCGATGCTATCATGCCGGTCGACCCAGGCCAGGACCTTGCCGTTCTGACCGCTGGCCAGCCAGAAGGCCAGATCATCGGCCAGTTCCACCGGCCACAGGCCGAAGACAGGATGCAGGCGGTCACTGGATGTGGCCAGGGCAATCACCGGCTTGTCCCGGGGCACTGCTGCCTTCATCCGGGCAATCAGGTCTCTTGGAAAAAAGGGTGTGTCCGCTGCGACTGAGACGATGGAGCGCACCTGCGGGAAGAATTGCCGGGCATGGAGCATGCCGGTGAGAATGCCGGCAAGAGGACCGCCGAACCCTGCGATACTGTCTGGAATGATCGGTAGGCCGAAGCCGGAAAACCGCTCCGGATTGCCATTGGCGTTCAGGATTGTGCGGGCGCTCTGGCCCTCGAGGCGTTCCAGAATATGAGAAAGCATCGGTTTGCCACCGAGCGGCAGCAGGGTCTTGTCGCCGCCGCCCATGCGCCTTGATTGCCCGCCTGCGAGGATCAGGGTCAGAAGCTCGTCTTCTCCGTCTGAGGGAGGTCGCTGCGCGCCACGGATCATGAAAGCCTCCCGTGCCGGAGGGGTGTCTCGCCAAGAGGGGAGAGAGGCAGTCGTCTGCTTGGTGGTTCGTCGCAGTTTGAGGGCGAGCAACTGTCAGGCAATGCCGACTCCCTGAAAGATCCTTTCCAAAAAAGGTAGGCGTCGCAGTGTCCTAACGCAAGTGCGAAGGGGCGGGTTGCGCCCGCCCTGTCGCGTTTGCCCGCAGTTTCAGCGCGGTTTTTCCATTTGCCAGGTCAGATGATTGCGCACCGTCAGCCATTCGCTAGCAATGATGGAATAGACGCAGGTGTCCCGAAGGGAGCCATCGGGAAGCTGCTGGTGGGAGCGCAGGATGCCATCCAGCTTTGCGCCCAGCCGTTCGATCGCGGCCCGGCTCTGGCGGTTCATGAAATGGGTGCGGAACTCCACGGCAATGCAGCCCAGTGTCTCGAAGGCATGGCGCAGCAACATAAGCTTGCATTCGGTGTTGAGGCCGGTGCGCTGCACGGCAGGCCGGTACCAGGTTGAGCCGATCTCCACCCGCTTGTTGGCGGCGTCGATGTTCATATAGGTCGTCATGCCGACCGCCTTGCCGGTTTCCGAGGAAATAATGGTAAAGGCGAGCATGGACCCTGCTTCCTGAAGCTTGAGCCGGCGCTCGATTTCGGCGGGCACCTTTTCCGGTGCAGGGACCGCCGTGTACCACAGACGGTGAACCCCGCCCTCCGCCGCTGCTTCCGCCAGCTCTCCGGCATGTGCCTGTGTCAGGGGAACGAGGGTCGCAAGCTTGCCTTCCAGGGTAACGGGCTCGGGCCAGGGCATCAGATATCTCTCCGGAACTAAAGGACAGACAATTTCTAGAACGGCCTTTCCTCGCCCGTCCACTTGAAGAATGTGCCGGTGACAGAAATGGTTAGCTCGTCCGCGATTGCCAGAATGCCCTCTGCGACCCGTGCCGGATCATTGTCTGCTGCAGAGCCGCCCATGTCGGTCTTGACCCAGCCCGGATCGATAACCACGACCGGAATGCGGTCGGGTGTAAGATCGGTGGCGAGGCCTTGCATGACCTTGTTCAGGGCTGATTTGGAGGCCCTGTAGGCAATGCGGTCGGAGGCCCGATAGCCCATCCAGGACATCTGGCTCGAAACGCTGAGAATTCGGCCGGAGCCGGACGCCTTCAGTTTGGGCAGGAACGCCTGGGCGACGGCGAGCGGGGCAACCGTATTGACCTCAAGGGTTTTCAGGAAGCCGTCGAAATCCATATCGAGGGTGGATTGGCGGGAAGGGCCGATGATGCCTGCATTGTTGATCAGGATATCCAGACTGCCATCCACCTGCGCGGCGGCTGCGGCAATTGCGGCGCGGTCGGTCACGTCAAAGACGAGCGGGGTCAATCCCGGCAGGTCCTTGGCCATGATTTCCGCCTGATCTGCGGAACGGGCAGAGCCATAAACGGTCCATCCCCTGGCAAGGGCTGCTTTGGCAAGGGCAAAGCCGATGCCCCGGTTTGCGCCGGTGATCAGTATGGACGTCATCTGGATGGCTCCTGTTTGCACATAAAAACACCGCCGGAGAGGCCCCGGCGGTGCGAAACAATGGGGTGTGAACCTACTTAGAGCGTGATGCGGTAGCGGGCAAATCCGCCTTCGCCGTCACCAGCCGGTTCGATCTTCACACCCTTGACCGAAGAGGCATAGCCCTTGCCGCCAGGGCCCGTGTCGAACAGCACCGTGGTGCCTTCCATTGGCTTGAAGGTCCAGTTGTTGTCGGCGGACGGGTTCACCGTGCCCTGTTCGACGATGTAGCGGACGAGAACGTCCCGGTTGGTATCCGGGCCGACGAAGACGATCACGCTGTCGTTGATGCCGGGGAAGTTGCCGCCGCCGCCCGCGCGGTAGTTGTTGGTGGCAACCACGAACTTGGCGTTCGGATCGATCGGCTGGCCGTTGAACTTGAGGTCGATGATCCGGCTCGCGCTCTCATTCAGGACCTCGCCCTTGGGGCCGTATTTCGACGGCTGGCTCAGGTCGATCTGATAGGTCACCCCGTCGATGACGTCGAAATTGTAGCTCGGGAAATCCGGGTTGATCAGCGGCTGATCGGCCTTGCCCGGTTCGACCTGCAGGAACATGCCGGCAGACCGCTCCAGCCATTCCTTGACGGTTGCGCCGGTGATGGCGACCGCGCGGACGGTGTTCGGATAGAGATAGAGGTCCGAGACGTTCTTGATGGCAACGTCACCGGCCGGAACGTCGGTGTAATAGTCCGGGCCGCCGCGGCCGCCAGCCTTGAAGGGAGCCGCAGCCGACAGGATCGGCAGGCCTTCCCATTCGGTGCCCTTCATCATCTGCTCGATGTACCAGGTCTGGGCCTTGGAGACGATCTGGACGCTCGGGTCATCGGCCACCAGCGCAAAGTAGGAATAGAGCGGCGCGGAGGTCTTGCCGACCGGGCGGCGGACATAGGCAAGCGTCGCCTCGTGGTCTTCCTTCACCGCATCCAGAACGTCCTGCTGGCTTTCCACCAGCGGCTTCACGGTGCGGCCTTCCTTTTCATAGATCGGGCGCGCTTCGGTGGTGAAGCCGGCGATCTTCCAGCCATTGCCTTCCCGCTCCAGCATCAGGTCGATGACGCCGAGATGCGAGCCCCAGAAGCCGCCCATGGCTGCGGGCTTGCCGAAGAGCGTGCCCTTTTCGACGTCCACTTCCGGCACGTCCTTGAAGTCCGGGCCCGGGAAGACAAGGTGCTGGTGACCGGTGAAGACCGCATCGATGCCGTCGACTGCGGCAAGATGCAGGGAGGCGTTTTCCATGCCTTCCGCATAGGTGGAGCCATCAATGCCCGAGTGGGAGAGGGCTACAACAAGATCACAGCCCTGTTCGCGCATTTCCGGCACAAAGGCCTTGGCCGCGGCGACGATGTCGCGGGTGTTGACCTTGCCTTCCAGGTGGCCGCGGTCCCAGTTCATGATTTGCGGCGGCACGAAGCCGATGAAGCCGATCTTGATCGGATAGCTCTTGCCCGCACCGTCCTGGATCGTCTTTTCAACGATGACATAGGGTTTCAGGAACAGGCTGTCGTCCCGGGCATTGGCTGCCAGGTCGCCCTTGGCCAGGTTGGCGCAGACAACGGGGAAGTTAGCGCCAGCCAGCACCTTGCTCATGAACTCCAGGCCGTAATTGAACTCGTGGTTGCCCAGAGTGCCGGCGTCGAAGCCGAGCACGTTCATGCCCTTGATCACCGGATGCAGGTCGCCGTCCTTCATGCCGCGCTCATAGGCGATGTAGTCGCCGAGCGGATTGCCCTGAAGGAAGTCGCCGTTGTCGACCAGAACCGAGTTGGTCGCCTCGTTGCGGATGGCTCGGATCAGGCTGGCTGTTCGGGCAAGACCGGCGGTATCGATGGGCTTGTCGGCATAATAGTCATAGGGAAACACATGGACGTGCAGATCCGTGGTTTCCATCAGCCGCAAATGGGCGGTGCCTTCGGCGGCGCGCAGGGAGTAGGGGTGAAGGAAGGCGGCAAAGCCGGTTGCCGCTGCCCCTCTCAACAGAGTGCGGCGGCTAAGGGAAGTGCTTGAAAACAAAGACATGACGGCTACTCCGGAGAGGCTGGAACCCATTGAACCGACAGCAGGCTGCCTCACCCGGACGTCTGGCGCAAGCGTCCCTTACGGCAGGGGCGGTCAAGAGCGAGAGGCCGGAGTGGAACAGCTCACGGTTGGTGGATCCTCTGCCCCAGCGGTATGAACGCCGTGTGACAGCCGGGCCCTGCCAGGGCGTCTTGCCGCTTCGACTGCGCCCTTCCAGCTGCGATGGGCTGGGGAAAACCGGAAAGGCGGCAGAGGGGGAGGCGAAAGGTCTCTCCCGCTGCGATTGACGCTTGCCGATCCATGACTACGTTAGTCGCCTGAGTTTTGTCCGGCGCCCTGCCGGATCAGCGGATGCGAACCAAGGCGCCGCATGGAAGGCGCAAGGAAGGCGCAAGGTATGAGCGAAACTGTCAAGAAGGCCGTTCTTGAGCGGCTGTCCACGATCAAGGGACCGGACCTGGAAGGAGACATTGTCTCCCTCGGCCTGATCTCCGATGTGTTTGTGTCCGATGGCCGTGTGGCCTTTTCCATCACTGTTCCGGCCGAACGGGCACGTGAGCTTGAGCCGCTGCGTCAGGCTGCGGAAAAGGTCGTGCGCGAGGTTCCGGGCGTCGAGACGGCCATGGTCGCCCTGACTGCAGAACGGGCCGCCGGAAGCGGTGCTGCCCGTGCTCCCGCGCCGGCAGCACCAAGGGCCTCCATCGGAGCGCCTGTCCAAGGGGGGCGGGCGACCGCTCCGGAAAAGCCGGGCCAGAAGCCGGGCGTGCCGGGCGTCAAGCACATCATCGCGGTTGCCTCGGGCAAGGGCGGTGTCGGCAAGTCGACGACAACGGCGAACCTTGCCCTGGCCATGCAGGCCAACGGGCTGAAGGTCGGCGTGCTGGATGCGGACATCTATGGCCCTTCCGTGCCGCGGCTGTTCAAGGTTTCCGGACGGCCGGAGCCTGTTGATCCCGCCAACAGCAGGATCCTGAAGCCGCTCGAAGGCTATGGCGTCAAGGTCATGTCCATCGGTTTCATGGTGGAAGAAGACACGCCGATGATCTGGCGCGGGCCGATGGTGATTTCCGCCCTGACCCAGATGCTGCGGGAAGTCGCCTGGGGCGAGCTGGATGTTCTGGTGGTCGACATGCCCCCGGGAACCGGTGACGCCCAGCTGACCATGGCCCAGCAGGTGCCGCTGGCAGGGGCCGTGATCGTCTCCACCCCGCAGGACCTTGCCCTGATCGATGCCCGCAAGGGTCTCAACATGTTCAAGCGGGTGGATGTGCCTGTCCTCGGCATCGTCGAGAACATGAGCTACTTCATCTGTCCGGACTGCGGCGGACGTCACGACATATTTGGTCATGGCGGCGCGCGTGCGGAAGCGGAAAAGCTCGGCTCGCCGTTCCTGGGCGAAGTGCCGCTCGACATCCGTATCCGCGAGACCTCCGATGCCGGAACGCCGATTGTCGCCAGCGAACCGGAGGGCGTCCACGCAAAGGTCTACCGCGAGATCGCGGCAAAGGTGATGGATGAGGTGCGTCAGAACGAAGAAGGCGGCCAGAGAGCGGCCCCCAAAATCGTCTTCGAGTGATGCCTCAGCGCTGACAGGGCTGGGATTTATATTAAATTCCAACCATTTATCCGGTTCGTTTGAATCAATCCGCAAGGTGGTTGAATCAGATTTTCAACGGACCTGATTTGGTGCTAAACGCACTTGCCGGAACGGGCCGCATGGCGGAGGCTCCGGCAAGTGCCTGCATGATTGGCGAAGGGGATGGACAAGCCTCCCGAACGCCGCTTCAAGCCGGAAACTCGAGAGATTATGAAAAGCCCGGCAGGCAACCCTGACCGGGCCGGTGCCCTGCTGGGAGAGCGACCTTGGATTTGATGGGGAACGGCCGTGCGATCTCGGCCATGCTGGTTGCCAATGCAGCCTTCATCATCAATGACAGCCTGGTGAAGGTGGTCGCCGATGAGCTTCCGCTCGGCCAGATCATCTTCCTGCGCGGGGTCATGACGGCCTTGATCATGGCCGTTGTCTGCCACTTCACCGGCGTGTTCCGGAATTGGCGCGGGCTGGTGCATCCGCTGGTTCTGCTGCGCACCTTCGCGGAAGTGGGCTCCACCGTCCTCTACCTGACAGCCCTGATGCAGATGCCGATCGGCAACATCACGTCGATCCTTCAGGCCCTGCCGCTGGTGGTGACGGCGGCCGCTGCGATTTTTCTCAAGGCTCCGGTGGGCTGGCGGCGCTGGACGGCCATCCTCGTCGGCTTTTGCGGTGTCGTGCTGATCGTGCGGCCGGGCTTGGAGGGCTTCAACGCCTGGTCACTGCTGGCTCTGGCTGCGGTCATGTTCATGGCCCTTCGGGATCTGGCGACCCGGCAGATGCCGGCCACCGTGCCGACCTTCGGCGTGGCGCTTGCCACCAGCATCGGTGTGGCGGCCCTGGGCGGCACCATGTCCCTCACCGAGGGCTGGGCTGCCTTGAACGTTACCTCCCTGGCACTGCTGCTCGGGGCAACGGGCTTTGTCACCGTCGGCTACATCTTCATCATTCTGGCCATGCGCTCCGGCGATATTTCCGTCGTTGCCCCCTTCCGTTATTCATCGGTTCTCTGGGCGCTGGGCCTTGGCTATTTCATCTGGCGCGAGGTGCCGGATCTGATGACGGTCGCCGGCACGATCATCGTCGTGCTGACAGGCATCTATACCTTCCTGCGCGAGCGGCGGTTGTCGCGTCTTCCGGCCAAGGCCTGACAAACCACCGGCAATCGGTCTGGTTGCGCTGCGGCGCAAGTGATGACTTGTAAGGGAAACGAACTGTTTCTAGGGTGAGGGGCTGGCTCTGCCGCCGTTTTCTCAGTCTCATTGTTCGCCGCCTTTAAAGAAGATCATGTTGCAGCCGTCCCCTACCGCTCAGGCAAGTGCGCCCTCCATTCCGGTTCTGGTCGCCATTTCGACCCTTTCGCCCTTGTCCATGAACATTTACCTGCCGTCCCTTTCAGGCATGATGCAGGCCTTCGAGGCGACGGCTGCCGAAGTGCAGCTGACCATGTCCCTGTCCTTCGTGGCCATTGCCCTGTCCCAGATCGTGCTGGGGCCCTTGTCCGACCGCTATGGACGGCGTCCGGTGGTGCTGATCGGCCTGAGTTTCTACGTGCTGGGCAGCGTCCTGTGCCTTCTGGCGCCCACGATTGAAGCGCTGATTGCCGCCCGGATCATTCAGGCCGTCGGCGGCAGCGCGGGCATGGTGCTTGCCCGCGCCATCGTGCGCGACCTCTATGACCGGGATCAGGCAGCCAGCATGATCGGCTATGTCACCATGGGCATGACGGTCGGCCCCACTTTCGGCCCGGCGATCGGTGGCTTTCTGGATGCCAGCTACGGCTGGCGTGGCGGATTCTGGCTCATGCTGATCCTGGGCATTTCCGTGCTGGCGGTCGCCTATCTGACCCTGCATGAGACCAACAAGTTGCGCGGCCAGGCCTCCGGAGGCGTTCAGGGTCTTGTGCGCAATTACAAGTCTCTCGTCAGCGAACCGGTGTTCTGGGCCTTTGCCCTGACGGCTTGCTTCACCTCTTCTGTCTATTTCGCCTATCTCGGCGGAACGCCCTTCATCGCTGCCGGGCAGCTGGGCATGCTGCCTGAGGAAATGGGCTTCTATTTCATGTTCGTGGGCCTTGGCTATTTCGTCGGCAACGGCATATCCGGCCGGGTTGCCTCAAGGGTTGGGCTGGTGCCGATGGTGGTTGCCGGAACGGTGTTCCCAAGCCTTGCCATCGCCTGTCTGGTGATCGGAACCATGGGGATGGGCATCCGTTCCGAACTCATGCTGTTCCTGCCCATGGTTCTGGTCGGTCTCGGCAATGGCCTGTGCCTGCCGAGCGCCCTGTCCGGTGCCGTCAGTGTGCGCCCGGATCTGGCAGGCTCCGCCTCCGGTCTCAGCGGCTCGCTTCAGATCGGGATGGGCGCGGTCAGCAGCACGATTGTCGCCTGGCTCCTGTCCGATGCCATGTATCCGCAGGATACCTGGCCGATGATCGCGGTCATGGCCGTCTATATCCTGCTGACATGGTTCGGAATTCTCGGGATTTTTTCCAGAGAGCGGCAGCCTGAAGCCTGAGGGCTGCTCAGCAGAATTCCCTCAACCCAGCCCTCTCCCTGAGGGAGAGGGGGCAGGCTGTGCCATGAGAATGTGCTGAGTTCCGAAAAGCAGGATACCGTGAGCGTTGGAGTGGTCCCAATCATCCGCGGCAAGCGCCACCTCTCCCCTGGGGAGAGGTCGGACCGAAGGTCCGGGTGTGGGGGATTTGCAGAGAAAGCGGTCCCTCACCCCAGCGCTCTCCCTGACGGAGAGGCTGCGGGCTGTGCCGTGAAGGGCTGCCAAGTGTCTGAAGGCAGGATGCCGTGAGCGTCGGAGTGGTCCCAAACACCCGCGGCAAGCTCCACCTCTCCCCCTGGGGAGAGGTCGGACCGAAGGTCCGGGTGAGGGGGCTTAGCCGCCTGTGACGCTCATGTGGCGGGAGACGGCGGGCTGGCGGGTGCGGCGGTCGATGACGAAGTCGTGGCCCTTGGGCTTGCGGCCGATGGCCTCGTCAATGGCGTCGCTCAAGAGCTCATTGCCTTCGGATGCCCGGAGCGGGGCACGAAGATCCGCCATGTCGTCCTGGCCGAGGCACATGTAGAGCTGGCCCGTGCAGGTGACGCGCACCCGGTTGCAGCTCTCGCAGAAATTATGGGTCATCGGCGTGATGAAGCCGATCCTCCCGCCGGTTTCCTCCACCTTGGAATAGCGGGCCGGGCCGCCGGTCTTGTAGGGGATGTCCGTCAGGGTAAAGCGGTCGGCCAGCCGGCTGCGGACCAGCGACAGGGGCAGATACTGGTCGGTGCGGTCGCCGTCGATCTCGCCAAGCGGCATGGTCTCGATCAGGGTCAGGTCATGGCCGTTGGCATGGCACCATTCCATCATCGGAATGATCTCATGCTCATTGACGCCCTTGAGCGCGACCATGTTGATCTTGATCTGCAGTCCGGCTTCCTTGGCAGCGCGGATGCCGTCCATCACCTTGCCCAGCTCTCCCCAGCGGGTGATCGCCTTGAAGCGCTGCTCGTCCAGCGTATCCAGCGACACATTGATCCGTCGCACGCCCGCATCATAAAGCTCATTGGCGAGGCGGGCGAGCTGGGAGCCGTTGGTGGTGATCGTCAGCTCTTCCAGAAGGCCGCTGTCCAGATGGCGCGACAGGCCACGGATCAGGGTCATGATGTTCTTGCGCACCAGGGGTTCGCCGCCGGTCAGCCGCAGCTTGCGCACGCCCTTCTCGATGAAGGCGGTGCAGAGCCGGTCCAGCTCTTCCAGCGACAGAACCTCGCGCTTGGGCAGGAAGGTCATGTCCTCCGCCATGCAATAGACGCAGCGGAAATCGCAACGGTCTGTCACGGAGACCCTGAGATAGGTCACGGCACGGCCGAAGGGGTCGATCATCAGCGGGGAAGGGCTGGTGGCCGCATTGGCAGGCTCGGCTGGGCGCATTGCTGCGCTCGCGGCCAGGATCGGCTGCCCGGTTTCACCATTGCTCATTGCATGCTCCCTCATACCCGCCGGTTTGGCCCGGCGCGTCATCATGACTGCAATATGTCTCCTAACGTGACCGGCTTCAAGGCGGGCATATGCGTAGAGGGCATCACAAATGTGCGGATTTGCGTCATCTGGCAATCTGTTCACGTGATCCGATCGCGCCATATGCCGTATCACCTATCTGATCTTGCTAGATGATTTGGACCGCTGATCTCATGACCACCCTTGTCTGGTTCCGCCAGGACCTGCGCCTTGCCGACAATCCCGCCCTTTGTGAAGCCGCCGCAAAAGGCAAGGTCCTGCCGCTCTTCATTCTGGAAGACGCAAAGGCCGTGGGGGACACCCATCCGCTGACGGGGGCGAGCCACTGGTGGCTGCATCACTCTCTGGCCGCCTTGAAAAAGGCGTTGCCCGGTCTGGTGCTGCGCAAGGGCGATCCGCGGCTGATCCTGCCTCATCTCGTGGAGGAGATGGGGCTTGAGGCCGTCTATTGGAACCGGTGCTATGAGCCTCATGCCATTGCCCGTGACAGCGACATCAAGGCGGATCTGAAGGCAAAGGGCATCGAGGTGCGCAGCTTCAAGGCGGCGCTGCTGCATGAGCCCTTCGAGCTGAAGACCAAGACCGGTGGCCCCTACAAGGTCTATTCGCCCTTCTGGCGCGCCGCGAAGGAGATCGAGGTTCCCGAGGCCTTGCCGAAGCCGGAAACCATCGAGGTCGTATCCGGTTGCGGCAGCGACGATCTGGAGAGCTTCTCTCTGCTTCCGAAGCGTCCCGATTGGGCAAAGGGCTGGGACGTCCTCTGGTCACCGGGCGAGGAGGGGGCGTCCCGCCGCCTGTCCGGGTTCCTGAAAGATGGCTTGACGGGCTATGGCGAGCTGCGCAACCGGCCGGATCTGCCAAATGTCTCGCGCCTTTCGCCCCATCTCCATTTCGGCGAAATCTCGCCGCGGCAGGTCTGGCACGAGACCCTGCGCCATCTGGAACAGGCTCCGAAGGACGAGGGCGATGGCTGGAAGTTCCTGAGCGAACTGGCCTGGCGGGAATTTTCCTATCATCTGCTCTATCACTTCCCCAAGCTGCCGGAAGAAAACTGGAAGCCAACCTTCGATGCCTATCCCTGGCGGGACAGCGCGGAGGACCTGAAGGCCTGGCAGCTTGGCCAGACCGGCTATCCGATCGTGGATGCCGGCATGCGCGAGCTCTGGCAGACCGGCTGGATGCACAACCGGGTGCGCATGATCGTGGCCAGCTTCCTGATCAAGCATCTGCGCCTTCACTGGCACCATGGCGAGGAGTGGTTCCGCGACACGCTGGTGGATGCGGATCTGGCCAACAACTCGGCCAGCTGGCAATGGGTGGCCGGCAGCGGCGCGGATGCCGCGCCCTATTTCCGGATCTTCAATCCCATGACCCAGGGCGGGAAATTCGATCCGGAAGGAGATTACGTGCGCAAGTGGGTGCCGGAACTGGCAAAGCTCGACACGGCCTATCTCCATGCGCCGTTTGATGCTCCGGAGGCTGCATTGCGCAAGGCGGGGGTCGAGCTTGGCAAGACCTATCCGAAGCCCATCGTCGACCACACCAAGGCCCGCCAGGCTGCTCTCGACGGCTATGAGGCGGTAAAGGAGGCCGGGCAGGACGGGTGATGCACCTTCCATGAGCCGCAGTCACTTGGAGACCTCTCCGCACCCAACCACGTCACCCCGGGCGAGCATGGCGAGACCCGGGGCCCACTTGCTTGTCCGGGAGCGCAAGCGGTCAAGGGACGCTGCAGCAGTTCTGCCGAAACGGCATTCTGAGTCCTTTGGACTGCGAGCCGTTGGTGCTCCAAGACAAGCTCTGCGAACGAGTGGATCCCGGATCTCCGCTCCGCTTCGTCCGGGACGACGGATTGCTGGGTTCGGGACGGGAGAACTAGCGAAATCAGCCTCCTGAAAGAGAAAGTCCCTCTCATCCGTCCTGCCAGGGCTTGACCATGGCATCCACGCAGTGACCTCTCCGGGCAGAATAGCCCAAATGGGAACGGCAGCGGGCTTTGGTTTCAGGGAGGGTATTTTGTTTGGAACAATACCAGTTCGTGCTTGCCGCTCATCCCCGTCTTGATCTTTGAAGTCAGGGGCTTATGGTCACGGGCTCTTGCTGCACCGGAGAATGAGACGTGAGTGACGCGCAAAAGGCATGGCCGGTTGAAATCCGGCTGAAGTCCGACAAGAAGACCCTGACCGTTGGCTTCGACAATGGCGAGACCCACGATTACAGCGCCGAATATCTGCGCGTCTGTTCCCCTTCCGCCGAGGTGCAGGGGCATAATCCCTCCCAGAAGAGGACCATCCCGGGCAAGAGCAACGTGGAGATCATGGGGATCGATCCGGTCGGCAATTACGCCGTGCGCATCCATTTCGACGACATGCATTCCAGCGGCATCTTCACCTGGAACTATTTCCTGGAACTGGCCCATGAGAAGGACAAGCACTGGGGCGGGTATCTCAAGGAGCTCGGCGAGAAGGGCCTGAGCCGGGAGCGCTGAGGCGGGGAGCAGACAAACGCAACCGTTTGTCATCCCGGACGCAGCGAAGCGGAGATCCGGGATCCAGTATTCCGTGCCGTCACTCTCCTGGCGCCAGAAATGACTTCAGCTCGGCGTTTTCCTCTTCCAGCTGGCGGATATGCAGCAGGAGCCGGGAAATCTGGGCTTCAGCGGCCTGGCGGCTGACCTTTTGCGGAATATGCGAGGGGCAGTTCCAGTCATAGGTTTCCACGTCCAGCACCACGAGCCGTTCGGGCAGGGCGCGGTAGCCCTCCGGGATCAATCTGGCTGCCAGATCTTCATTGCCGGTAAGCGGCAGTTCCCGGACCTTTGCCCAGACCTTCATCCTGCGCCGGTTGGCATAATCCATCAGGAACAGGAAGGCCCGGTCGTTCACCGTCAGATTGCCGGATGAGATATATTGCCGGTTGCCCCGGAATTCCGCGTAGCCAAGGGTGTGGCGATCCAGCACCTTCAAAAACCCCTGAGGACCGCCCTTGAACTGGGAATAGGGCCAGCCCGTCTCGGATACGGTCGACAGGTAGAACCCGTCGCGCGCCTCGATGAACTCACGCTCTGCGTCACCCAGCACCGGCTTGCCCGGTACGAAATAAGCGCTGTCCGCATAGAGGCCGCTGACACCCTCTTCTTCCTGGCGGGCCTTCACGGCGGGGGTGAAGGCAATATCGGCGAGACCTTGAGACATGGCTGGTTCCTTTTCAGGTTCCGGTTCTGGTGCTCCGGAGAGCTGTCAGAGACCGAGATCGGTCAGACCCGGATGATCGTCCGGGCGGCGGCCCTGCGGCCAGTGGAACAGGCGGTCACCTTCCTCGATAGGAAGATCATTGATGCTGGCGTAGCGCAACTCCATCAGGCCGTCGGCGTCGAACTGCCAGTTTTCATTGCCGTAGGACCGGTACCACTGGCCCGTCTTGTCCCGCCATTCATAGGCAAACCGCACGGCGATCCTGTTGCCGGTGAAGGCCCAGAGTTCCTTGATCAGGCGGTAGTCCTGTTCCTTTTCCCACTTGGCAGCCAGAAAGGCCTCGATCTCGCTCCGGCCCTTCGGAAACTCAGACCGGTTCCGCCATTGGCTGTCCGGCGAGTAGGCGAGGGCGACCTTGGCCGGATTCCGGCTGTTCCAGCCGTCTTCGGCGGTACGGACTTTCTGGCGGGCAGTTTCCTCGGTGAAGGGCGGCAGGGGCGGGCGGGACATCACAATCTCCTGTATATGAACTGATCTGTTCAGTTTGATTGCTTATAAGTGGACAGATCTCTACAGTTTGTCAATTGGTGAGCCAGAAAGTTTTTTCCGTCTGGAGCTGTCAGGGTCGCTTTGGTTTCGCTCAGAATGCGGATTAACAACAGAAAACCCGCCCTTCTTGCCAAGGGCAGGCCGGCTTGCTAACTGTACAGGTCAGTTCGGAATGGGAAGAATGAGACCAAGCAAACGGGACGAGCTTGTCCGCAAGGCGCTGACGGTGTTCTACCGGGATGGCTTTCATGCCACAGGCATGGACACGCTGGTGCTGGAGACGGGCATTTCAAAGACCACCATGTTCAAGCACTTCCGCACCAAGGAAGAGCTGATCCTGGCGGTCCTGCGTCTGCGCGACGAGAACTTCCGCAATTGGCTGATGCGGCGGATCGCGGACCTGTCTCCGTCACCTGCCGGACAGCTGATCGCAGTCTTTGACGCCTTGGGAGAGTGGTTTGCCGAGCCGGATTTTCGCGGCTGCATGTTCATCAAGGCGGCCGGGGAATATCCGGAAGCCGGACATCCGATCCACGCCCAGTCTGCCGAGCACAAGCGGCTTCTGAAAAAGGATCTTGAGGCGATGGCCAGGGCAGCGGGTGCCACTGATCCCGGTCTGCTGGCCCGTCAGCTTCTGATCCTGAAGGAAGGGGCAATCGTTGCAGCCCACATGGGCTTTGATCCGGATCCGTCACAGGCGGCCAAGTCCGCCGCGCAAGCGCTTCTGGCTCAGGCGCTGGGCGCGGGAGCGGCCGGGTAACCAGGACGTCTGCGCCCCGCCAAAAGCGACGGGGCGCAGGGACTTTGCGGTAAGAAGCTTAGCGCTTCACGATGATCTTCGAGCCGACCTGGACGTGATTGTAGAGGTGGATCACGTCGTCATTGGCAAGGCGGATGCAGCCGGAGGAAACGGCGCTGCCGATGGTCCAGGGCTGGTTGGTGCCGTGGATGCGGTACAGGGTCGAGCCGATATACATGGCGCGGGCGCCCAGCGGATTGTTCGGGCCGCCGACCATGTGAGCCGGAAGGATCCGGCCCTTGGCGCGCTCACGGGCGCGCATCTGCGGCGGAGGTGTCCAGCCCGGCCATTCGGCCTTGCGGGAAATGCGGTTGGATCCGGCCCACTGGAACCCTTCCTTGCCAACGCCGATGCCGTATTTCATCGCCTTGCCGCCGGGCAGCACGTGGTAGAGGCGGCGCTCGGTGGTGTCGACGATGATGGTGCCTGCGGAATAGGGGCCGTCGTAGCGGACAGTCTGCCGCTTGATCGGAGACTTGCCGCCGTATGCCGGGCCGAAATCCACCCACTTCTTCGTATTGGGATCAAAGAACTGGCCACCCGGGTTCGCGCTGGCAGTGGCTGTCAAGGCAGCCAAAGCAAGAATGGCGGCTGCAACTAGACCTTTCCGCATTCTGAAAGTCTCCTGAAGTGATCGATATTACAAGTTGGTCAAAGAATTACTCGGTCCAGCCTAGGGGTGTCGGATTGAGACAATATTAACATTGCGGAAGCTGGTCCCGAAGCTGGAGGTGCTCACGAAATCGTGAGGGCACGGTCAAGAAAGGCAGAAAAACTTCGCAAAACGGTGCGAAAGCCGTGGATGACTTGGTTTTGCCCCAATTGCGGCACTGCCACGTGACAGAATCACCTTTGATTTGAGCAAAATGCGGGGGTGACTATGTTTGGCAGACGGCAAGCCTTGGGAACGGTAACAGCAGCTTTTGCGGCTTTGGCCAGTGCAGAAGCCGTGGAAGCGTCTTCGATCGACCGGTGCGTTGCGGGGTTGAAGGAAGAGGCCATTTCCGCCGGTGTGTCCCAACAGGTGGCTGCCCGCATGCTGGATGGCGCCAAGTTCGATGAGAAGGTCATCCGCTTTTCCTCCTCCCAGCCCGAGTATGAAACCCCGATCTGGGACTACATGGCCTTCCTCGTGGATGAGCAGAGGATCAAGGACGGCAAGGCGCTGCTGAAGAAACACGCCAAGACGCTGGCTTCGGTTGAAAAGCGGTATGGGGTGGACCGGCATGTGGTGCTGGCGGTCTGGGGCATCGAGAGCGACTACGGCCAGTTCCGCGGCGACTTTTATACGCCCCATGCTCTCGCGAACCTTGCCTGTGCGGGCGGCAAGCGCGCCAAGTATTTCAAGGGCGAACTGATCACCACCATGAAGATCGCCTCCGCCGGTCACGTGCCGGTGGAAGGCTTTGTCGGGTCCTGGGCAGGTGCCTTTGGACAGACCCAGTTCATGCCCACGACCTACAACCGTCTTGCGGTCGACTTTGACGGCGACGGGCACCGGGATCTGGTGAACTCCGTGCCGGATGCATTGGCCTCAACGGCGAATTTTCTCAAGGATGCGGGCTGGAGCAACTCCCGCCCCTGGGGCATAGAAGTGAAGGTGCCTGATGGTTATGACGGTCCGGAGGGGCGCACCAAGCGGGCAAACCTGACCACCTGGGCCAAGCGCGGCATGACCCGGATCGATGGCAAGGCACTGAGCGGCGGTCTTGAAACCGGCCTGATCCGCCCGGCTGGCAACAAGGGTCCGGCCTTTCTGGTGACTCGCAACTTCGACGCCCTGCGGTCCTACAATGCCTCCCAGTCCTATGGTCTGGCCATCGCGCTCCTGTCGGAGCTGGTGAAAGGCAGCAAGCCGTTCCAGTCCCCGTGGCCGACCGATGATCCGGGCCTGTCCCGGGCCCAGCGGCTGGAACTGCAGCATCTCCTCAACCGGAACGGCTTCAATGTCGGGGAACCGGACGGCAAGGTTGGTCCAGCAACCCGCAAGGCAATCGAACAGGCCGAGGCCCGCCACGGCCTGCCCGTTACCGGCCGTCCTGCCTACAAGGTCTATATGGCGCTGGGTGGCAAGTAAGCGGTCAACCCTCACCCGGCGCTGCGCGCCGACCTCTCCCAGGCTTGGGAGAGGTGCGAGGAGGAGAGGCGTTGCCAAGTTAAAGGGGCAAAGCGGAGGGAGCTCCGCGATCGAGATTTGGAAATTGGTCTCTCACCATGCCTGAGAAGATCCCCTCTCCCGATGGGAGAGGGCTAGGGTGAGGGGGCGGCGTTAGCCCTTCTGATCTTCCAGCCGGTCGTTGGCCGGCGGCGGGGTGCGGGAGAGGTTGGCGATTTCCTTGCGCAACTCCGCGGTCATTTGGATCTCTGCCGCTTTCAGGGCAGGAGCAAGCTGTTCGGGGTTTCTCGCGCCGATAATGGGGGCGGTGATCGCGTCGTGAGCACCCACCCAGGCGACAGCCAGAGACACCGGGTGAACGCCCATCTCTTCCGCAAACACGGTAAAGCGCTCGGCGACTTCATAGACCCAGTCCTCACCATAGCGGGCGGCATACATGCTGTTGTCTGAAAGCCGTGTGCCCTCCGGTTTCACGCCGGGGCGGAACTTGCCGGACAGAAGGCCGCCGCCGACGGGACTATAGGAAATGACGCCAAGACCCTCGGATTTCGCAAGCGGCAGGATTTCCGCTTCGGCCTGGCGCTTGACCAGATTGTACATGGGCTGAAGCACGTCGAACCGGCTCCAGCCGCGCCGCTCGCTGATGCCCAGGGCCTTGGCCACCTGCCAGGCGGCATAGTTGCTGGCGCCGAGATAAAGAACCTTGCCCGCCCGCACCACATCTTCAAGTCCGCGCAGGGTTTCCTCCAGCGGCAGGGTGTCGTCGAACCGGTGCACGAAATAAACGTCCAGCCGGTCGGTGTTCATCCGCTTCAAGCTGGCCTCGACGGCACGGGCCACGTGGCGGCGGTTGGTGCCTCCGGAATTGGCATCGCTCCCCATCTTGCCATGCACTTTTGACGTGATGACCAGCTCGTCCCGTTCATGGGCGATCAGCTTGCCGAGAATGGTTTCGGCCGCGCCTGAGGAATAGACATCGGCACAATCGAAGAAGTTGATGCCAGCATCGCGGCAGGCGCCATAGAGGCGTCCGGACGTTGCCTCATCCGCATCCCCGCCAAAGGACATGGTGCCGAAGCAAAGCTGCGACACCTGGACGCCGGTCTGTCCCAAAGGCTTGAGTCTCATGAATTCCTCCCAGAACTTGAATTGCCAGTCTGGGCACAGCAGACCGGATCTGGAGAGGGCCGTCCAGTGCAGAAAAGGGCTTGTCTGTTCTGCCGCTGCGTGACCTGTTGTCAGCGGCGATATTGCGGCGCAATATGGGAGCCGGAAACAGGAGACACCGGATGTCGGGAAGAATACTCACGGTTGCGCAGCAAAAGGGCGGCTCCGGCAAGACGACGCTCACGGCGCATATTGCAGTCGGCCTTGCCCGCCAGACCGGAAACCCTGTCGCCATTCTTGATGTCGATCCGCAGGGCTCGCTCGGAACCTGGTTCGAGGCCCGCGAGCAGATGCTTGGCGAAGATGAGACCGGTCTCGTCTTCCGCACGGCCTCCGGCTGGGGTGCCCGGCGCGAGGCCCGGTCTCTGGCGAGGGATCACGCCTATGTGATCATCGACACGCCGCCGAAAACCGATGTGGATGCCAAGCCTGCCATCGATGCGGCGGATCTTGTCGTGGTGCCGATCCAGCCGACGCCGGTGGATCTGTGGGCGACCAGCCAGACCATCCAGCTGGCGGCCAGGGAAGACACTCCGGCCATTCTGGTGCTGAACCGGGTGCCGCCACGCGCAGCGTTAACTGTCGAAATGGCGCAGGCCATGGGCGAATCTGGTTACGAGGCCCTGGCTTCGCGCCTCGGCAACCGGACGGCCTATGCCGCCTCCATGGGCAGCGGGCGCACGGTTCTGGAAACTGATGCTTCAGGAAAAGCTGCGGCCGAGGTCAGTGCCATGATTGCAGAGCTCGTCGGAAAACTCTGATTTCCGCGCTTCGGCGGCCAGCGAAAAAAGACTCGTTCAAGTGGTGAATTGAAATGGTTTTCCGCAACGCGGGAACTTTTGACCTTGAGCCGGGCGGCGTTCTCGTGTTCCGTTCCCCTGAAGTTTTTTTATTCAGTCTGGGAGGGCGTCATGTTTTTACGCGCCACGAACCTTTTGAGCCATTTTTCGAAAGCAGATCAGCCACATCGCAAGACGTCCGCGCGTTGGCGGAGTGTTCTTGCCCTCGCGGCAGTTTCGGCCGCCCTTTTGGGCGCAGATGCCCTTTCAACTGCCAGTGCCCAGCAGTCGGGCAAGGACCGGCGCATCGTCACGATCGATGATGCCGATTTCTTCGGATCCGACTATCGCACGGTCAAGAATGTGGATCTGGACGGCTGCAAGCTGGCCTGCCTTGGCGACAATCAGTGCCGGGCCTTCACCTTCAACACCTCCGCTGGCTGGTGTTTCCTGAAATCGGACTACGGCCAGCTCCAGAGCTTTGGCGGCGCGATTGCCGGCCGTGTGGTGGAAGTGGCCCAGAGCCGCCCGAGCCAGGAAGCAGACCGCAAGGCGGAACTGACCTTCCTGAACAAGCCGCAGTTTGAGGCTGCCACCACCTACGCCAGGAAAGTGGAGAAGAATGGGGACCCGGGCGGCCGCACCGTTGAGCAATTGCGCGATGAGGCCGCGCAGGCTCTGTCGAGCCGCAGTTTCTCGACCGCTGAATCCCGCCTGATGTCCCTGCTTTCCCTTGCTCCCTCCGATCTGGAGGCCTGGCAAGGCATGGTCGTTGCCCTTGTGCAGCAGAACCCGGATGACTGGAACGAGCGCGTGCGCCTGCGCCGCGACGCCATCTCCGCTTCGATCAACGCTTATCTGCGCTCGATCGAACCCAATGAGCGCGCCCGGTCTCTTGATCTGCTCGGAACAGCCCTGTCGAACGAAAGTCTCTGGAAGGTCGCCATCAAGTCCTGGCGGGCGTCTCTGGCCCTGAACGACAGCACCGCTGTCCGCAGCCGCTATGAGGATGCGGTCAACAAATACGGCTTCCGTATTGTCGATCACCAGGTGGATTCCGATGCCGCCGCGCCCCGGATCTGCATCATCCTGTCCGAT
Organism: Roseibium suaedae; assembly: GCF_900142725.1. GTDB lineage: Bacteria > Pseudomonadota > Alphaproteobacteria > Rhizobiales > Stappiaceae > Roseibium > Roseibium suaedae. The sequence continues at coordinate 1,384,247 of NZ_FRBW01000001.1, forward strand.
ACCCTGCCCAAGGGCGAGGACATGTCTCCCTATGTCTCCGTCACCGGCAAGGGCTCGGTTTCCGTCGAGACCGGCGATGCCCAGGTCTGCGTCGATGGCGTCCAGCATGGGGAACGCTACCAGGTGACCGTCCGTTCGGGTCTTCCCGCGGCCGATGGTGAGGTTCTGGAAAAGTCGTCCGACCTGACCGTTTATGTCCGCGACCGGTCTCCGGCCGTGCATTTCCTTGGCCGGGCCTATGTGCTGCCCTCCGGCGGCGAGCCGACCATTCCGGTCGTCTCCGTCAACACTTCGAAGGTGAAGGCGGAAGTCTTCCGCATTGGCGACCGGTCCCTGGCCAGCGCCATCCGGGATGACCGCTTCCTGAACCAGATCTCGAATTATGGCAGCGAACAGATCACCGATGAGCAGGGGGAGAAGGTCTGGACCGGCACGGTCGAGACGGAAAACCGCCTCAATGACGACGTGACCACGGCCATTCCGTTCAAGGACCTGGGCATCGAGATGAAGCCCGGCGTCTATCTCATGACTGCCCGCTCCGAACTCGACAAGGATGAATGGGGCCTGATGGCGACCCAGTGGTTCATCGTGTCCGATCTGGGGCTGACCTCGCTCAGCGCGCCTGACGGGGTGGCCGTCAACGTCCGGTCGCTCAACACGGCCAAGGCCCTGGAAGGCGTGACCGTCCGTCTGGTCGCCATCAACAACGAGATTCTGGGCGAAGCGAAAAGCGACAGCGATGGTCTGGCCCGCTTTGCGGCCGGTCTCACCCGTGGCCGGGGCGGAATGGCGCCCGGTCTCGTGATCGCGGAGACGGCGGAAGGGGACTATTCCTTCCTAGATCTGCGCAAGCCCGCCTTCGATCTGTCCGACCGAGGCGTTGAAGGCCGTCCGGCTCCAGGTCCGCTTGATGTCTTCACCTGGACCGACCGTGGTATCTACAAGGGCGGCGAGACCGTTCACGCCCAGGCCATGATCCGCACGGCCAAGGCCGTGTCGCAGGAAGGACTGCCGCTGACCTTCAAGATCATCCGCCCGGATGGGGTCGAGCACTCCCGTCAGGTGGTGCAGGATCAGGGCCTTGGCGGCTATGTTCTCGATGTGCCGCTGGCTTCCGGAACCCAGCAGGGCGTCTGGTCCTGGGAGGTCTATGCAGATCCCAAGGGCGCGTCCCTGTCGCAGGCGACGTTCCTCGTTGAGGACTACCAGCCGGAGCGCGTGGATTTCGCCCTGGAAACCGAAGCAAAGGTCTTCGACCGTCAGGCGCCGACGCCGATATCGCTTGAGGCCCGGTTCCTCTATGGCTCCCCGGCCAGCGGCCAGAGCCTTGAAGGGGATGTGATCGTGACCCCGGTGCGCAGCCTTGCGGCCCGCCCTGGCTATGTGTTCGGTCTTGCCGACAGCGAAACCTACCCGTCCCGCGACAGCCTGCCGGGCGGTCTCACGACCGATGACGAAGGCAAGCTGAGCTTCAACGTCACCTTGCCGGAATTGCAGGAAACCACGGCGCTCTACAAGGGCCAGCTGGTTGCCCGTCTGGTCGAGGCCGGCGGCCGTTACGTCGAGCGCCGGCTGGATCTGCCGGTGACGGCTGATGGCCCGCGCGTCGGCATCCGTCCGCTGTTTGAAAGCGGAGTGGATGAAGGCGGACAGGCTGAATTCCAGGTGATCCTGGTAGACGCGGAAGGCAAGACGATTGCCGCCGATGGCCTCGCCTGGTCCCTGTCCAAGATCAACCGCCGTTATCAGTGGTACCGCAGTGACGGGTCCTGGTCTTACGAGCCCATTACCTCCGTCTCCCGCGTTGCCAATGGCAAGCTGGATCTGGGGGCTGGTGAGCCGGCCCGCCTGGCGCTGCCTGTCGAATGGGGCCGCTACCGTCTGGAAATCCAGGCCCGGGGCGATATGCCGACGGCGACCAGCGTCGAGTTTTCGGCCGGCTGGTACAGCGCGGACGCAACTTCCGAGACCCCGGACTATCTCGACGTCGGTCTCGACAAGAAGACTTACCGGGCCGGTGAAACAGCTGTTCTGCGGCTTGTTTCCCAGGAAGGCGGCATTGCGCTCGTCAACGTGGTCTCGGGCGGTCTGATCAGCTCGCGCACAGTGACGGTCGATGCAGGCACGGCGGAAGTTTCCCTGCCGGTCACCGACGACTGGGGGGCAGGGGCCTATGTCACGGCCAGCCTTTACCGCCCGATGGATCTGGCGGAAAGACGGATGCCCAGCCGCTCTGTCGGCCTGACCTGGCTTCAGGTGGAGCCGGGCGACCGGGATCTGGATGTTCAGCTCGACACGCCGGATCATATCCTGCCGTCGACCACGCTGGACGTGCCGCTGCGCATTGCCAATCTGAAGGCGGGCGAGGAAGCCTATGTCACGCTTGCGGCTGTCGATGTGGGTATCCTGAACCTCACCGGCTTCGAGCCTCCGGCACCGGAAGACTGGTATTTCGGCCAGCGCCGTCTGGGCGCAGAGATGCGGGATCTTTACGGCCAGCTCATCGACCGGACCGTCGGAACGCTCGGCAAGGTCCGCTCGGGCGGGGATGGCGGTGCCATGCGCCTGAATGCTCCGCCGCCGGAAGAAGAGCCGCTTGCGCTGTTCTCCGGCCTGATCAAGGTGGATGATGAAGGCAAGGCGACGGTCAGCTTCGACATCCCGGCTTTCAACGGCAAGGTGCGGATCATGGCTGTGGCCTGGTCGGCCAAGGGCGTCGGCCACGGTGTGGCGGATGTGGAAGTGCGGGCGCCGGTGGTCATGACCTCCAGCCTCCCGGCTTTCCTTGCGCCTAGCGACACCTCCCGTATGCAGCTTGAGATCGACAATGTGGACGGGGCCGCCGGATCCTATGACCTGACCCTGTCGGTGGAAGGACAGGCAGAGCTCGGGGAAGGGGCTGCCGAGGTCCGTCAGCTTGAGCTTGAGCCTGGCAAGAAAGCCCGTGTTCTGGTTCCGCTGGCTGCGGGCACGGAAACCGGCATGGCCACGGTCTATGCCGCATTGACGGCACCCGATGGCTCCGAGACGGTCAAGCGCATGTCGCTGCCGATCAAGGACACCCAGCCGGAACTGACGCGCCGCTCGCTCTTCTCGCTCAATGCGGGCAACAGCGTGACCCTGGACCGCGACCTTTATGAGGGCCTGCGTCCGGGCTCGGTGAAGGTAACTGTCACGGCGGGCGGGGCTGCCCGTATTGATGTGGCGGGTCTTCTGGATGCGCTGGACCGGTATCCCTATGGCTGCACGGAACAGACCACCAGCCGGGCCTTGCCGCTGCTTTATCTCAATGAAGTGGCAAGTGCGGCTGGCCTTGGGTCCGATCCGGAAATCCGGGAACGGGTGACAAAGGCCATCGCCCGGGTTCTGGCCAACCAGTCTTCCAACGGCTCTTTCGGCCTCTGGAACAGCTATGGCAATGACGACCCATGGCTGGATGCCTATGTGGCGGACTTCCTGACCCGGGCCAAGGAAAAGGGCTATTCCGTTCCGGATCTGGCCTTTACCCAGGCGCTCGACAATCTGGAAAACCAGCTGTCCTATGCGTCCGACTTCCAGAATGGCGGTGAAGCGATTGCTTACGGGCTCTATGTCCTGTCCCGCAATGGCCGCGCCTCCATGGGGGACCTGCGCTATTATCTGGATGCCAAGCTTGCCCAGTTCGCAACGCCGCTTGCCAAGGCCCAGCTGGCCGCAAGCCTGTCGCTCTATGGGGAGCAGGCGCGTGCCAAGACCGGCTTTGACGCGGCGATCCAGGCTCTGGACATGATGCCGTCGCGCAACTACCGGGAAGACTACGGCACGCCGCTGCGCGACAGTGCCGGCGTCCTGACCTATGTGGCGGGATCAACTGCCGCTCTGGAAGCCGAACAGAAAGAGGCAAGCCAGATCGTCCAGCAGGAGCAGGAAGCGTCCAAGAGCTATTCCACACAGGATATGGCCTGGCTGCTGATGGCGGCTCAGGAGCTGAATGCCAAGGCGCAGGCGACGAGCCTTTCGGTCAATGGCACCATGTCGGATGGCCGGCTGGTCTGGTCCTTCGATGCGGCCAGCCTGGAAAATGACGGTGCGGTGATCCAGAATCAGGGCTCTTCGGCCTCGGATCTTCTGGTCAGCGTCGCCGGTCAGCCGGTGACGCCGGAACCCGCAGGCGGCAACGACTATACCATCGAGCGTCAGCTCTATGATCTCGACGGCAATCCGGTCGACCCGGATGCGGTTCCGGTCAACACGCGCATTGCCGTGGTGATCACCGTCCGGGCTCTGAGCGAAGTGCCGGGACGTCTGATGGTGGTCGACCGGATTCCGGCAGGCCTTGCCATCGACAACCCGCGGCTGGTGCGGTCGGGCAGCATTGCGGCTCTGGACTGGCTGACCTCTGTGGATCAGCCCGAACATGCCCAGTTCCGGAACGACAGCTTTGAAGTGGCCATCAATGAATCGCGCATGGATGGGTCGGAGCACAGCTTCGTCTATCTGGCCCGTGCGGTGACGCCCGGCACCTATGCCCATCCGCCGGCAACGGTTGAGGACATGTACCGCCCCGAGCGCCACGCGATTGGTGAAACCAGCCAGTTCACGGTTCTCGGACCGGTCCGCTAAGAGCTGTCACCCAGATGAAAGACAAGGCGCGGGACGGGAGACGGGCAAGCTGGCGGCGGCGCATGCGCTATGCCGCCGGCGGGACTGCTCTCTGTCTCGCGCTGGCCATCGGGGCGGGCGCGAAGATCGCCTATGATGTCTCGAGCCTGCCGCCCTTGGCGGGTGCCGCAGGCATTACCCTGTCGCCGGTCGTTCTCGACCGGAATGACAGGCTGCTCAGATCCTTTACGAGCAAGGATGACAAGTGGCGGCTGCCGGTCGAGCTCGCCGACGTCGATCCACTCTATATCCGGATGCTGCTGGCCTATGAGGATGGCCGCTTCCATGAGCACCACGGCGTGGATCCTCTGGCCGTTCTGCGCGCAAGCGGTCAGATGCTCACCTCCGGCCGGATCGTATCCGGTGGCTCGACCCTGACCATGCAGGTTGCCCGCCTGCTCCGGGAAGGCTCCACACGCTCCCTCCAGGCCAAATATGATCAGGCCATCACGGCGCTGAAGCTGGAGGAAACCTATTCCAAGGAAGAGATCCTTCATCTCTATCTTCTCAGGGCTCCTTTCGGGGGCAATCTGGAAGGTGTCCGCGCCGCCAGTCTCGTCTGGTTCGGCAAGGAGCCGTCGCGCCTGACACCGGCAGAGGCCGCCTTGCTTGTCGCCTTGCCCCAATCGCCTGAGGCCCGCCGGCCGGACCGGTTTGCGGACAATGCTCGCGCTGCCCGTGACCGGGTGCTGGCCCGGGCTGCCGGAGCTCTTGTCATCAGTGCCGAGGAAGCAGAGGCTGCGAAGAAAGACAGTGTTCCGGCTGCACGGCGGGACATGCCCTTCCTGGCAGCCCACGCCGCCCGGCAGGCCGTGACCAGTAATCCGGAGGCGACGGTCCATCGTCTGACGCTTGAGCGGGACCTTCAATCAAATCTCGAAGCGCTGGTGCGGCGCTATGTGCAGAGCCTCGGGCCGCGCATCTCTGCCGCCGTTCTGGTGGCCGACCATGCCACGGGCGAGATTCTCGCCTCCGTCGGTTCGCCCGGTCTTCTGGATGAGGCGCGTCTTGGCCATGTAGACATGACCGAGGCGCTGCGGTCTCCGGGCTCGACGCTCAAGCCCTTTATCTATGGCCTGGCCTTTGAAGAGGGCATTGCCCACCCGGAAAGCTTCGTTGATGACCGGCCGATCGACATTGCCGGCTACCGTCCGACCAACTTCGACATGGGCTATCAGGGGCGGGTCACGGTTCGTGAAGCGCTGCAGATGTCGCTGAACACGCCGGCCATCCAGTTGCTCGAAGCTGTCGGTCCTTCCAAGCTGATGGCGCGAATGAAGCGGGCAGGGGTGTCGCCGGCAATGTCCGGGGACAAGGCTCCGGGCCTCGCCATTGGTCTCGGCGGACTGGGGCTCAGCCTCAAGGATCTGGTGACGCTCTATTCGGCGTTGGCGGAAGGGGGGCGGATCCGCCCCTTGAGCCTCTATCGCGATTCTCATGGTCTGCCCGTGCGCCCGGACAGGGGCGGGCAAGATCCGCTGCTGCCGCTGCTTGACCCGATTGCCGCATGGCATGTGGGCGACATTCTGACCGGCCTGCCCCAGCCCTGGGCGGCCGGAGCTGCCAAGATCGCCTACAAGACCGGCACATCCTATGGCTATAGAGACGCCTGGGCCGTGGGATTCGACGGGCGGCATGTCATTGCGGTGTGGACAGGGCGGGCGGATGGGACCCCGGTTCCGGGGCAGACTGGTGCCTTGAGTGCGTCTCCGCTTCTGTTCGAAGCCTTTCAGAGACTGAAGGGCGAAAGGCAGCCCTTGAAAGAGCGCCCAGCGGGAGTGCTTGCCATGACCACGGGCGAGTTGCCGATCCCGCTTCGCCATGCCCGCGTTGCTCAGCCGGAGAGCACTGCCCAGTCCCGTCCGCTCAAGATCACCTATCCGCCGGATGGCGCATTGGTGGATCTCGGGCTTGCCCAAGGCCCTCAGGAGCAGCATGCCCTGACCGTGAAGCTGGAAGGCGGGCGGCGTCCCTATACCTGGTTCGTCAACGGCGCGCCGGTCGAAACGGCATTGTTCCGCAAGGAGCTGGTCTGGACACCGGACGGGGCAGGATTCGCGAGTGTCTCGGTGCTGGATGCGGACGGTCAGGCGTCCAGGATCGATATCTCCCTGAAATAGGGGTTTCGATTCAGAGGTTGATACCAAACCTCTCAAACCGTCTTCCCGGACGCAGCGAAGCAGAGATCCGGGACCCACTCATTTGCAGAGTTTCAGCACAGACACACTCAGCTGAACTTTTACACCGAAGTGCAATTCTCAGCGTCGGGCGATATCCTGTAGCTCTCTCGCGAAAAGCTAGGCGAGCAGGCCCCGGGTCTCGCATTGCTCGCCCGGGGTGACAAGCGGATGGGTTTGCAAGGGGAGCTGGCCAAGTCAGCCTTTCCGCATGAGAAGTCCCATCCGTCTTCGTCCTGCCATGGCTTGACCATGGCATCCATGCCGTAACCTCACCCCACAGAAAAGCTGTGCCTTCAGGAGGCGGAACGGCATGGATGCCGGATCAAGCCCGGATCGACGGCGAGAGGAAAGGCCGGTTTCTCTTTTCAACACTCTTGAGAACAGAGTTGATAAAAATCGAGATGTTGATTCCTTCCGCCGCCAGTCTCGCGAATCCTTTCTGCGCCAAAGGCATGGAAGAGACGCGCCCGGGGTGATTCCGATCCGGTATTTCTTTCCGTTTGAGAATGAGGCCGGCCAAGGCCGGGATCAGAAAACCTTCCTGCCAACTGGCGCAAGGCAGAGGCTGGAAACTCGAATCGAGACCGGAATCGGGCGGAAATCTGCCCAAAGCACCGCCGGGTCCGGTTGGCTGAAACGGTTTGGGAGTCTCGTCTGTTGGAGCGAAAATCCCCGCCAAGTCCCTCAATTCCTAACGAATTCTTACTTTTGACCCTGATTTTGTGACATTCGGGCAACACCGGATTTTGAAAGGCCGTCTGGAGGCGTACTTGCCGCTTTTCGAGATTGCGCCGCCGGTGCGGATGCGTATGTTCGAACTGCGAGCGGCTTTCGGGTCGCGCTGCTTTGCCCGCCTCGGACGTCCAACCTCCGACCGGCGGCCAAGTCAGAGAATTTCGCGGGGAAACGATGACTACGGCAAGCGCCGGACCTCAGATGAGGAAGTCGTCAGTAACATGACTGTTTGGAGGTCAGAAATGAACTTTAAGAGCCTTATGCTCGGCGCCGCCGCTGTTGCTGCTGCCACTTCTGCCCAGGCTGCCGACCTGCCGGTCGCTGCTGAGCCGGTTGATTACGTCAAGGTTTGCGACGCTTACGGCGCACGCTTCTACTACATCCCGGGCACCGACACCTGCCTGCGCGTCGGCGGCCGTATCCGCGCTGACTACCAGATCAACAACTTCGCTGACACCACCAAGGGCCTCAGCGCTTGGAACAACCACGCTGCCGATGGTTACCGTTTCCGCGCTCGCGGTTACATCTACCTCGATAGCCGCACCAACACCGAATTCGGTCTGCTGCGCACCTACACCTCGATCTACGGCACCAACACCAATGGCGCTGAAGGCTTCGATCTGGACAAGGCGTTCATCCAGTGGGGCGGCCTGACCTTCGGTCATGCTACGTCGTTCTTCGACTACTTCACCGGTCAGGCATTCATGGGCGTTGTTGGCCGTAACTGGTCCGACACCACCGTTAACCTGGCAGCTTACACCGCTGCATTCGGCAACGGCTTCTCCGCTACCCTGTCTCTCGAAGACGGCGACTTCCGTGAAAACGGTGCATACGGCGGCAACCGTTACCCGGATATCGTTGCTAACCTGCGTGTTGACCAGGGTTGGGGTAACGCACAGCTGGCCGGTGCTCTGCACCACGTTAACCCGGCTGTTAACACCACCAAGGATCACACCGGCTACGCAATCCAGGGTGGCGTGACCATCAACCTGCCGATGCTGTCTTCCGGTTCGAACATTGCGTTCCAGGCTGCTTACGCAGACGGCGCTCTGAACTACCTCGGCACCGGCATTGCTGACTACAACGGCAACAAGACCAACACCGGTTGGAACGTTGGCGCCGGCGTATACTTCCAGGCAACCTCGACCGTTGGTCTGGCCCTGGACGGCACCTACCTCGACGTAGACGTTGCTAACAGCAACAACGACGTCACCCGTTGGGCTCTTGATGGTTCCGTCGTGTGGGAGCCGGTTTCCGGCCTGCAGATCGGTGCTGACATGGGTTACGCTTCCACCGACGTCAAGAACAGCAACGCCGACCTGGACGAGCTGCTCTTCGGTGTTCGCGTACAGCGCACCTTCTAATTCATACCTTTCCTAAGGTTTGAATGAGAAAGCCCGGCGGAAACGCCGGGCTTTTTTCTTGCCGTCTGTGATGTGAAGTTCGGCTTATGGTTTGTGCATGGTTCTGAATGTGGATTTTTCACCCCACTCATTCGGGCCCCTAAAGCCACAGCCCTGCTGCGCCTCGAAGTGAGGCGTGGATCTTCAGAATATCAGTCGGCTCAATGCGGAAATCCTGCGCCCTTGAGTAGTGCAGAGGCATTGCAACTCGGAGTGTGCTGCTCAGATCAGCCGCTCCAGGAAATCGCCAATGGCGTTCTGTGTTTGCTGATCCCACAAAAGTGGCGCGTGGCCTTCGCCTGAGACTTCGAGGCACTTTGTGTCCGGATGACGCAGACACATGGTCTGAGCGGTCTCAGCGGACAAAATGTCCGAGAGGGCACCACGGATGACCAGAACCGGAATGCGGCTTGAGGCTTCAAAGAGAGGCCAAAGGTCCGGAAACGCTCCGCCCTTGTCCCAGCCTTCCAGCGTCTTGCCAAGATTTGGATCGTAATTCAGCGTCACGCCAGCCTCCGAAAGGGAGGCGAGCTGCATTGCAAGCTGCTCCCAGCCCGCGCTGTCGAGGTCTGGAAACTGACCTTTGAGCCCGGACTTCAGGCTGGAGGCCAGAGATGCGAGGCTGTCATAGGTCATCTTTGAGCCAACAGAGCCTGAGATCCGTTTCAATCCATCGAACTCGATAACAGGTCCAATGTCATTCAGGATCATTCCGGCCATCTGCTCGGGACCATAGGTTGCCGCCATTGCCATGGCATGCAGCCCGCCGCGTGAGGTGCCGAGGACTGCAAACCGCTCCAGCCCGAGATGCTTGATCGCGGCCGCGATGTCTTCTGCTTCCACTGGAATGGAATAGCTTTGCCAGTCGCTCGTCCAGGAGCTGGAACCGCGGCCGCGATAGTCGAGGGCTATGACCGGATGGCCTTTGGCTGCCATCGCCCGGGCTATAGCGTCGAAATCCCGGGTGTTTCTCGAAAGTCCGGGCAGGCAGAGGAGGGGGAGCTTTGCTGCGCGTTCCCAAAGATCGTCCAGCTGGCCTGAAATCTGGCCAGAGGCGCTGGTCTTCGCCGTCCAGCGCGTGCCGCTCAGAAGAAGTCCGCCAGACCCTGTCCAGGCAAAACGGCTGACATCCAGGGCAAGTGAGTCGGTGGTGAGAGAAGCGTGGGAAACGGACATCAGGAAGGCCTTTGAAAGGGATGCTTTCAGGCAGACTACTGCGTGGTTTGTCAGGTGGCCAGACGGGTTTCTGTTGCTTCGCTGCAGCCTTGATCAAGAACCTGATCTGGCGAAGGACTTCGCCATTGCTCCGGGCAATTCTGAGGATTATGGTGCCGGTCCAGCCTACCAAGACGGCAGGTGGAAACTGTCAGTACGATTAAGGAAACCAGAAATGTTTAGCGGATCGATTCCAGCGCTTGTTACCCCGTTCACGAACGGAGCGCTTGATGAGAAACGGTTCCAGGATTTCGTCGACTGGCAGATAAAAGAGGGCTCTGACGGGCTTGTTCCGGTCGGGACGACCGGTGAGAGCCCAACGCTGACACATGATGAGCACAAGCGGATTGTCGAGCTTTGCATCGAGGCTGCCGGCGGGCGCGTGCCCGTCATGGCCGGTGCCGGTTCGAACAACACCGCGGAAGCGATCGATCTTGCCAAGTTTGCCGAAAAGGCCGGGGCAGATGGTCTTCTGATCGTCACGCCTTATTACAACAAGCCCAATCAGGCGGGCCTGAAGGCGCATTACCGGGCGATTGATGCTGAAGTCGGAATTCCGATCTTCATCTACAACATTCCGGGCCGTTCGGTGATCGACATGCTGCCGGAAACGATGGCGGAGCTTTACAAGAGCTGCAAGAACATCAAGGGCGTCAAGGATGCGACCGCAAACATGGCCAAGGCCAGCATGCAGCGCCATCATTGCGGACCGGATTTCGTGCAGCTGTCCGGTGAGGACATCACGGCTCTGGCCTTCAATTCCCATGGCGGTTCGGGCTGCATTTCGGTGACGGCAAACCTTGCGCCGCGCCTTTGTGCGGACATGCAGGCAGCCTGCAAGGCAGGGGACTATGCGAAGGCTCTGGAGATCCAGGACCGCCTCGCGCCTCTGCATCAGGCGCTCTTCATCGAGCCGAACCCGGCCGGGGTGAAATATGCCCTGTCGCTGATCGGCAAGATGGACAATGACCTGCGCTTGCCGCTGGTGCCTGTTGCCGAAAGCACCCAGGCCGAAATCCGCGCAGCCATGGTTCATGCCGGCCTGCTGAACTGACTGCCGCTTTAAAAAGCGGCGAAGAGCACTATCTAGAGCCTGTCTCCCAAAAGTGGCTACCGGTTTTGGGACCAGGACATGCGCTAAATGAATAGAGACACCATTGCCCGGCTCATTCCTGCGCCGGGCAATGTTTTTGAAACGAAGACCGAAGAGTAGAGACAATGGCCCCGAAACGCGGAGATGCGCCCGGTCGGAAGATCATTTCCGACAACCGGAAGGCCCGGTTCAACTTCGAGATCGAAGACACACTGGAAGTGGGGATCGAGCTCAAGGGCACCGAGGTGAAGTCGCTGCGCAACGGCAAGGCGAATATCGCCGAGTCCTATGCCGCCGAATATCAGGGCGAGATCTGGATCTACAACGTCTATATCCCGGAATACCTTCAGGCCAACCGGTTCAACCATGAGCCCCGCCGTCCGCGCAAGCTGCTCCTGCACAAGCGCGAAATCGGCAAGCTGGCAGGCGCTGTCCAGAAGGAAGGCAAGACCATCGTTCCGTTGAAGCTCTATTTCAACGAGGTCGGCCGGGCGAAGATCGAACTGGCCCTTGCCAAGGGCAAGAAGCTGCATGACAAGCGCGAGACCGAGAAGCAGCGCGATTGGCAGCGGGAAAAGGCTCGGGTGTTCAAAACCTTCGGATAAGCTGTGGGGAGCCTGTGGATAGTTTTGGGATAATTCCCATGCTGTCCACTATGTTTGCACGGCTTTTCAACCAGCGGTCAACAGGGTGAGCTTGTCCCGGGTTTCCTGCGGGATAGCCAGAGGTCTGCGCGTTTCACGGTCGACGTGAACATGTACGAACCGGCCTTGCGCTGCGGGCTTTTCCTTGCTCGCTTGAAACAGTCCGATCTGATAAATCACTGAAGACGAACCGATTTTCTCGATTCTGATGCCTGCCTCAACAGTTTCGGGGAAGATCAGTTCGGAGAAATAGTGGCAGCCGGTTTCGACCACGAGGAAGACCGTCGGTGAGCTGCGCGGATCAAGCAGCCCCTGGCTGACGTACCAGCCATTCACAGCCGTGTCGAAAAAGCTCAGATACTGGACGTTGTTGACGTGGCCGTAGATGTCGGCGTCCATCCAGCGGGTGGGGATATTCTGGAATGCCGGATAGGCGTCCCTGCCTAAGGGCAAGGGGCGCTCCGGCTTGGATGGGCTGGTCATGAAGGGATGTCCTGCGGGCAGTCTGGAATTGGGATGAAGAACCATGCCTCTCCAGATTGGCCGCAGGAACTGCGTCCGTCGAGCGAAACTTGCGACCGGGAGAGTTTCCCCTGGTCAGGGGTGCATTTTCGCTCCCTTGGTGATCTTGTCTGCCAGCTTCTTGTCCGCATGAAAGGCAATGCCGGCGATCCTCGCGGTGCCGGGCGCGCATTTGCTGAAGACTTCCCGGTTGGCGGCGTCGTGGCTGGTGGAGAACATGTCGTCGATATAAAGCGCTGCGTCTACGCCGCGCGACAGGGCGCGTTCCTGGATCTTGTCCATGCCCGCTGCATCGGCGCTCAGAACGATGATTGGCTGGCGGCAAATGGCATAGTAATCATGACCGGCTGCATCCTTGTAGGGCTCGCCTATAAGCCCGAGTGTTCCGGCCGAAACGCCGGTGGCCAGAAACGCCGTAACATTCAGTTTCTGCCAGGTGGCGAGATCCTCGCGGACCGTGATCACGAACTTGGTGTCGAACATGAAGCATAACTCCTTCAAGGGCTTCCTGAATCCGGAAATGGAGCGGACACTAGCAGCTGAGGATCAGGTCGATCTTGAACGTTTGTGCAAGCGGCCGGGTGACCGGATCCTGATGGCTGCGGAGGAGGGCGGCATTGAGCGGATCGACGCCCGTTTCAGCGGCAAGGGCTATGCGCCGCATCGCCATGATACCTATGCGCTGGGGCTGACCGTCCGCGGCGTGCAGACCTTTCACTACAGGGGCGCGGCGCGGGCTTCCCTGCCGGGGCAGATCATCGTGCTGCACCCGGATGAACTTCATGATGGCGGGGCGGGCACAGACGAGGGGCTGAGCTACCGGATGCTCTATCTGCCGCCTGAGGATGTGGCGGAAGCAACTCTCAGCGCCGGACAGGCCTCGGAACTTCCCTTCGTGAGCACGCCGGTTATTTCCGATCCGGAGTTCCAGCTGGCACTGCGCGAAGGCTTGAGCGATCTTGATGAGCCGATTGGCAGCTTGCGGCGGGACAGTCTCATCGCTGCACTGACCCAATGTCTGCAGCGTCATGGCGGGCGGGCGAGGCTGCGCAAGTCCGTGCTGCACTGGCCCGGCCTGCAGCGTTGTGCGGAGCATCTGCGCGAGAATGCTGTAGGCAGTGTCCAGTCAGAGGAACTTGAGACCGTCGCCGAACTGGACCGGTTCACGCTCGCCCGGCAGTTCAAAAGAGCTTTCGGCACATCGCCCCACCGCTATCAGGTGATGCGCAGGCTGGAGCGGGCAAGGGCAGGTATCCGGTCCGGTGTGCCCTTGGCTTCCGCGGCGGTGGATGCGGGTTTTGCCGATCAGGCTCACATGAGCCGGCATTTCAAGAGAACTTACGGCATGACTCCGGGGCATTGGCAACGTCTGCTCCATTCGACAGATTGGCACACTAAGTCAGATCGAGGTTGCTCTTGAGGCGCCGCCAGCGCTTGAGCACGCTGCGTTTGAGCTTCTGCGGGAAGCTGAGCCGCTTATGCCTGTGGTGCACCAGAAGCTCGGGGTGAATGAATAATTTGCCGAAACCCGCTCTTCTCATGTGTTCATGCAGCCGAACATGCTCGCAGGTTTCATCGCAGATCTTCCCTATGGCAGAGTAGTTCGATCCATTGAGCGAGGAGAACTTGTAAATCCCGAGGCCCCCGAATGCGGAATTGACGGGGATCGGGTCGCCTTTCGGGGAAATCACTATCTGCCTGGCTTTGACATAGAGGTTGTAGGCATCGGCATCTGACATGAAAACAGGCTTGTCGCGCATCTCGGAAAAGCAATCCTCGGGGCACCACTGCGGATGCCTGAGCGCAAAGATATCGTAGTAGCAGCCAGCATTATTGGCGAAGAGCGCATCCCACTCAAATTCTGAGCCTTCAACAATGCTTTTCACATGTTGAAGGGAGAAGCCCCTGGAGACGTCATCGCAATCCAGAATGAGGAAAAGGTCGCTTGGCCTGTCCCAGCCAAGTTTTCGCGCCTCGTCGAGGCAAAGTTGCCTTCCGTGAGCAATCCGGGCAATTCGGTCGGGCAGGGTTTCAAGCAGTGACGGTAGGCGAAGGATTTTCCCATAAGGGTTCTTCGCCTGAAACCTTTCGAGTATTCGACCCGAATAATCTTTGGAGTCATTCTCGATAAATATATATCGAAAGTCATCGAAAATATGGTGCCGGTTCTCGATCTCGGAGAACAAGGCCTGCAGATAGGGCTCACAATCTCGCACGCATCCGACGAGGCAAAGGCGCATAAAATGGCTTTCCAGAAAATTGGATCAAAACAAATCTTGAAAGTCTCGAAGTTCTTTAATCGGCTGCTTTTAAACGTCCCCGGACGGCGATCCTGTCATTAATTCGCCCGGAGGCTTTCAAGATGTGGCCTGTCTGGTAGATCTCTAGATGTCTTGAAATGCGTCGAAGTAAGTGCTTGGAGGTCGGGTCCGTACAGATTTCATCAGGTTATGGAGGAAAATGAATTTTATATTGGTTATTTTCAATTTTCAGAATTTGATAAAATTCGAACTACGACCGTACTGTTTTGCGAAGTCTCTTGTTGATGCTTCTTTTTAGTCTTTGAATCCGGGTCAGGCGTTTTGTCTTTGGGTGGACCAACAGTTCAGGGTGGATGAAAAGCTTCCCATGCCCACTCTGACGCATCGTTTCATGTAGCCAGATATGCTCGCAGGTTTCGTAGTCGTTCACTTGCGACGGAGCATAGCTTGCGGAAGCCAGGGCATTCAGTTTGTAAATCCCAATTCCGCCAAAGGCCGAGATCACCGGAATTGGCGCCTGATCAGGGCTGATCGTTATACGTCTGGAGCGGATATATAATCTGTGAGCATCGTCCCAGCTCATGAAAGACGGCCGTTGCTCAAGTTCCTGAAGTGGGTCGTTCGGGCACCAGACCGGATGTCGCAAGGCGAACAGATCGTAGTAAGCACCCTCGGTATTTGCAAAGAGCGCATGCCACTCGAAGGTCGAGCGCACAATGACATCACGTATCTTTTGAAGTGACAGTCCGTTTGTTACGTCATCGCAATCGATGAGGATGAAATAGTCGTCCTCACGGGTCCAGTTCAGTTTGCGGGCTTCGTCCAGACAGAGCTGCCGCGTGTAGCCGATCCTGTCTGTGCGCTGGGGAAAACGCTCTTCCAGAGAGGGGAGTAGAAGAGCCTGGCCACATTGGAATTCCCTTGCAAAGCTTGCCAGGAGCTCCGCGGATCCATCGCTCGAGTCATTTTCGGCAAAGATAAAATGGAATTCATCGAAGATGTCTTTCTGTTCGCTTATTTCCGCAAACAGACCTGGCAGATAGGACGCGCAGTTCCGGACACTGCCTGCAAGACAAATACGCATCTTTCCTCTTTTACTCGTGCTGCTTGGGGCGGTCTTAAAGACCGCCCGTACCGAACTTGTTGGTGCGCGGGAAGCCGGTGGGGGGCAGACGTCCAGCCTGTCCGCGTTCGCCGCTCCAGTCGGTCAGCTCTTCCATCGACCGGTTGAAGGTGCGGCCCGAGCTGTCGGTCCAGATCAGGCCCTGCTCGCCCTTGAAGACCTTGATGTCGGACACCCGGCCATCGCGGTAGCGCTGCAGGCGGACACCGCGGCCGCGGCCCATTTGCGGGATCTGGTTCAGCGGGAAGACCAGCAGCTTGCGGTTCTCGCCGATGATGGCAACCTGGTCGCCGGCAGCTTCAACGCAGATCACCGCCTCATTCGGCAGGGTCAGGTTCAGAACCTGCTTTCCCTTGCGCGTGTTGGCGATGACATCCTCTTCCGGCACCACGAAGCCTCTCGCTTCATCGCTGGCAACCAGGAGAACGCGGCCGGGCTTGTGCACGAAGGCGCTGACGATGTCCTGCGCCTCGTCCATTTCCACCATCAGGCGGATCGGCTCACCATGACCGCGCCCGCCCGGCAGCTTGTCAGCCCCCAGGGTGAAGAACTTGCCACCGGTGGTGAAGATCAGCACCTTGTCCGTCGTTTCCGCATGGAACGACAGCTTCAGCGCATCACCCTGCTTGAAGGCGACGGAGCCGAGATCGCTCTGATGCCCCTTGAGAGCGCGGATCCAGCCCTTCTGGGACACGATCACCGTGATCGGCTCTTTCTCGATCATGGCCTGGTGGATGTCTTCCAGATCGTGTTCAGGCGCTTCCGTCAGGCTGGTGCGGCGCTTGCCGATTTCGGTTTCGGGACCATAGGCCTTGGCGATTTCGCCGATTTCCTTGCCGATCCGGGTCCACTGGCGGGCATCCGAGCCAAGCAGCTTGGTCAGCTCGTCTTTCTCGTTGGAAAGCTTGCTGTGCTCCTTGCGGATTTCCATTTCCTCAAGCTTGCGCAAGGACCGCAAGCGCATGTTGAGGATGGCTTCGGCCTGAACATCGCTCAGGTCGAAGAAGCGCATCAGTTCGGCCTTGGGCTCGTCTTCCTCGCGGATGATGCGGATGACTTCATCAAGGTTCAAATAAGCCTTGAGATAGCCCTCCAGCACTTCGAGCCGGTGATTGATCTGGTCGAGCCGGTGTTCGGAACGGCGGATCAGCACGTCCTTACGGTGGGCGAGCCACTCGGTCAAGACCTGCTTCAGCCCCATCACCATGGGCACCTTGCCCATGGAAAGCACGTTCATGTTCAGCGAGAACCGGTTTTCCAGGTCCGTCAGCTTGAACAGGGATTCCATCATCAAGGCCGGGTCGACATTGCGCGAGCGCGGCACCAGAACGACGCGGATATCCTCGGCGGATTCATCGCGCACATCTTCCAGAAGCGGCAGCTTGCGGGCGGTCAGCAACTCGGCGATCTTTTCGATCAGGCGCGACTTCTGCACCTGATAGGGGATCTCGGTGACGACGATGACCCACTGGCCCCGGCCAAGGTCTTCCACTTCCCAGCGGGCGCGAACGCGGAAGCTGCCGCGGCCCGTGGCATAGGCCTCGCGGATCGAGCCTTCGTCGGACACAAGCAGACCGCCGGTCGGGAAATCCGGGCCCTTGATGTGGTCCAGCAACTGGAGCGGATCGCAATCCGGGTTCTTGATCAGATGCTGGCAGGCCTCGCACAGCTCATAGGCATTGTGCGGGGGAATGGAAGTTGCCATGCCCACGGCGATGCCGGAGGAGCCGTTGGCGAGCAGGTTCGGGAAGCCGCCCGGCAGAACGATCGGTTCCTTGTCTTCCCCGTCATAGGTCTCGCGGAAGTCGATGGCGTTCTCGTCCAGGCCGTCCAGCAGGCGCTTGGCCGTGTCGGTCATCCGGGCTTCGGTGTAACGCATGGCGGCAGCGTTATCGCCGTCCACGTTGCCGAAGTTGCCCTGGCCGTCGATCAGCGGATACCGCTGGGCAAAATCCTGCGCCAGGCGCACGAGGGCGTCATAGACCGCCTGGTCACCGTGCGGGTGATACTTACCGATCACGTCACCGACCACACGGGCGCATTTCTTGAAGCCGGACCCCGGATCCAGCTTCAGGAGGCGCATGGCATAAAGCACGCGCCGGTGAACCGGCTTCAGGCCATCGCGCACATCGGGCAGGGCCCGGTGCATGATTGTCGACAAGGCATAGGCAAGGTAGCGCTCTTCCAGCGCTTCCCGCAGTTCAATTCCTTCAATGCCGCTTGGCGGAGCTACTTCTTTTCCCATGCTTCAAGAGCTAACGCGCTTGGGGCGCTGACACAATCAGAGGGGAGGGGAAATCGCGGAGTTCTGCGGGTTTTCCACGTTTTCAAAAGACCGGGAACGCCAGAAAGTCAGGCCAGATCATCAGGCCCGGATCGTCAGGTCATGAAATCCCAGGGCTGGGCCTCCCGGTAGCCCTTCTCGACAGCGCTGAGCACGGGCGCGCGCAGAAGCGCCAGGGACGGGGCCTGAGGCAGGGTGTCGTGCCCGGCCTCGCGGATCCGCTCCAGAAAGAACGAGGTGAGCCTGAAGCCTTCCGCAATATCGGTAAAGCTGATCTCACCACCTTGCTGGCGCTGGCCTTCCACCAGAAAACCGGGCAGGGGCAAGAGCTTGTCGTGATAGGGCAGGCCCGCCTCCCGGCTTACCGCCCGGCCGGAATTGGGGGAGACATAGGCAAGGTCATCCATCCGCCCGGTTGCAGCGCAAGCGGTCAGATCCAGGCCGAAGCCCAGTTCGGCCAATAGTTCCAGCTCGAAGCGGACCAGAAGCGGGGCAGCCACCTGCGGGCTGTCCATGTGGTCGAGAACGACCGACAGGGCATGGAAAAGCCGCGGATGGGGATCGCGCTCGGGCATCAGGCGCAGGAGACCGGCAAGGTGCTGGACGGAATGGAGCCCGAGCGGTGTTTCCATCAATCGGGCGGCGCGTGACTTCACCGGATCGATGGCAAACTGGCCCATCTGGTCCGTGAGCCGCGCGCGCCAGGTCACCTGCACCTGATTGCCGGGCTGAAGCACCGGTTGAAGGCGGCGGGATTTCCCGCCGCGCACCACGCCTGCGTGTCGGCCATGGCTTTCGCTCATGATCTCGAGGATCACGTTGCTCTCACCCAGCCTGCGGGCCGTCAGAACGATTGCTTCACCGGTCCATTCCATGGCGCTGTTTTAGCAGCACCGGTGGGCAATTGTCCTGCGGCTTGTCAGGTTGGGCGCGCTGTTTCCTCGAACGGGGTTGTATGCACGTTGTTGTTCTTTGAAAGGCTCAATTGTTGACGGCGATCGTGATCGATGTCGGCAAGGCCTTGCCAAAATTGATGTTGGTGGAAAAACTTCCCTGATCATCGAACGGATAACCGTAAACCAGGCCGTTGATGCTGATGCCGTTCACCGGGTCGGCCGAGACATTTTGGTGCAGGAAGGCTGAATAGAGATTTGAAAGCGGGGCCGTAACGCCGTCGAAGTCCGGGTAAAAGACAATTGCGGCCGGCCCCTTGCACGAAGTTCCGGTGTCTGTGTAGCTCGTTGCCTGATTTTCCCCGGTGTTCTCCAGTTCGGCAATCAAGACGTAAGAGCCGGAACCGCTACGCCGGTACACGAGGGCCTTTTCATAAAGTGCAGCAGATTGCGGCAACCAGGACAGCTCGACCGAACTGTCTGATGTCAACACAACGGTCTGTGTCCAGGACAGGGCCGTCTGCCCGCCCGCCTTGAGAACTCCGGCAAGGGCATAGGTGTAACGCCCTGCTGACAGTTGTGAAGTTCCTTTCGGTGCAGGCGTCACGATTGCGGCTTGAGAGAACTGAAACAAGGACGTGTACTGCATTGGCGCCAGCCAGCCCTGTTTGTCGGTTGCAAGGCCCCGGTTAAGACCAGAGACAATGACGTTTTCCAGGTTGGTCAGGGCGTTCACCGCCAGACCTGCGAAACTTGTTTGCTGCGCAGTCGCGTCCGGATCGTTGACCGTGGAAAAAACGCCATTGCAAGCGAAGACCTGTTCTGAGGGGCTGCTCGTTGCGTTTACTAGCCACGTAGGCGCAGTTGGTAGGGTATAAGGCGGGGAGGTAGGCGCGGGAAAAGGCATTTTCGTACGGCCAGTATTATCCTGGAAATAGGGGAAGTAGAGATTGATCACGGCGCCCTCATATTCCCCTTTCGTGAGGCTGCTTTTGCCGGCCAATTTGTGATTGCTCAGGTCGTTCTGATCATAGGCATTGCCGACAAGCTGGAGCACATAATAGCTCTGTTTGCCGTCTCCCCATTGCCATGTGGCGGCGATGGACTTCTGCGTGCCGTCGCTTGAGACATATTGGGAGCTTGTGATCGGTTCTCCCTGATCGGGTGTCACCAGCGTGACCTGTCCGGTCCACATGGTGCCGTTGCTGGTCCCATTCATTTGCGACGACTGATAGATCCAGAAAGTCTCTTTCATGTAATGCGCGAAGAAGTTTTGCAGCGGTAAATCCAAGCAGGTTGACAATGGGCTGAAGCCGTAAGACGTCGTCTTCGGATTTTGCGACGGGCTTTTGACGCTTATTGCTTCATCGACGTAGCAATAGTCATTCTGTTCGTTCCACGCCTTAATCGTCATTGAGGTGAGCAGACCGAACTCGGACAAGGCTGGCGTAGGTGGAACTTTGAAGGGCTGTCCAGGGAGCGGCGCATTCTGCGGTGCTACGGCTGCACGATAGATTTTAAGACCAGTAGCAAGGGGGTTTTCCGGAGTATAGGCCACCGGGGTGCCATCCTGTTGCCAGCCAAGCTTTATTTCTGAGGCTGCGGGGTCACCGCTGTCAGACAGCAAAGGCCCGCCAAAGACGTGGGTAGACGCGGCCGTCTCGCCCGAGGAGTTCGTTTCGCTGACCATGTAGAAGTAGCTGTGACTGAGAAATCCGGTTTTGGACCCCGGCGGCACCCCGCTCGGGGCTACATAGGAGAGTGTTTTGGGGGCGCGTACCGCATTAAGCACGTCCTGCGGCGCAATGAGCTGGTTGTTCGGAACATTCAAACAGTCGGAATAGGGAGAACTACCCGGAAACCGCGTCTGATATTTGCTGACAAGCTCTCCGATCTTGAGGGGAATGCCAACGGTCTCCAGCGGGAAGGGGGCCGAGGAACTCGCCGCCGTGAAGGTCAGGCCGATCTGGTCGACGTTGGAGATATCGACGTCGAGAAGCGCACCGCTCCCATTTGAGGATGGGGCTGTATAGGTCAACTCGAACAGGGCAAAGTGGTCGTCCGGGTTCGACGATGGTGTTGGAGAGCTGGGTTTGCTGTCATGGACCGGGATGCCCTTTGTTTGACCGTGAAACATCACAACCACGCCGCTGTTCATACTTGTGTCTGAGGGCAAGGACACGGTGAAGTTCGATCCGGGAGCTGTGTTCAGGCAATCGGTTTGGGGACTTGCTGCGCTGCTGAACTGTTCATAGGCGCTGTTCGCTGCACTCCAATAACTCCAGGGATCGTTTTCATGCGGACCTTGCCGGAAGAAAATCGCATAGCTGAAATCAGCTGGCTTGATACTTGCCGCAAGACCGAACCGGAGACCTGGAAAAGCGTTTGCTGCATTGGTCATGATCGTTCCCCCCATTGCTTCCAGGCCCTGCGGATTTTGGCTTCGGCCGGCCGGAACTTGATGTCTTCCAGGAACTCCGCAGTCAGTTTCTTGTGCGGCACTCACGCGAACTATGATAAATTTAAATCATAAGTTGTAGAAAGCTTCAAGAGCCCTCATTGAGGGAAGGGTAATCAGGATCTCAATTGGGTGGCGAAGCCTTGCGGCAGTGACGACCTCTCCCCGGTCGGGAGTAGCCGGACCGGAGGTCCGGGTGAGGGGGGGCTTGCAGAGAGAACTCGCCCTCACCCCAGCCTCTCCCTGAGGGAGAGGAAGCGCGCAGAGTGCCTGGAAAGGCTGCGGAGCTCTCGTGGTGTATTTGTCCCGAGCCTTGCGGCAGTGACTACCTCTCCTCGGTGGGGAGAGGCCGGACCGAAAGGTCCGGGTGAGGGGGGCTTGCAGAGAGATTTCGCCCTCACCCCAGCCCTCTCCCTGAGGGAGAGGAAGCGCGCAGAGTGCCTGGAAAGGCTGCTGAGTTTCCGCTGTGTGTGTCCCGAGCCTTGCAGCAATGGCGGCCTCTCCCCGTAAGGAGAGGCCCGACTGAAGGTCCGGGTGAGGGGAAAGCCCTCAGCGCGGGAATTCCAGGCCCATTTCGCGGTAGCGTTCCGGGTCGTCGGCCCAGTTCTCGCGCACCTTCACGAACAGGAACAGATGCACCGGCTGCTCGATGATCTCGGAGATCTCGTTGCGGGACAGCTGGGAGATGGTTTTGATCGTCTGACCCTTGCGGCCGAGAACGATGCTCTTCTGGCTGTCGCGCTCCACGTAGATGGTCTGCTCGATGCGGACGGAGCCATCCTTGCGCTCCTGCCAGAGTTCCGTTTCCACGGTCGAGATGTAGGGCAGCTCCTGATGGAGCCGCTCGAACAGCTTTTCGCGGGTGATTTCGGCGGCGAGGATGCGAAGCGGCAGGTCCGAGGGCTGGTCCTCGGGGAAGAGCCAGGGACCTTCGGGCACTTTTTCGGAGAAATAGGACAGGATGTCGTCCGTGCCCGAACCGTTGAGGGCGGAGACCATGAAGGTGCGCTCGAACCGCAGCTTCTCATTGGCCGCCTGGGCAAGGTCCAGAAGCTTGTCCCGCTTGGTGATGTCGATCTTGTTGAGGATCAGCACCTTGGGCGTCTGGATGGCTTCCAGCTTTTCCATGATGGCTTCGGCTTCCTCGTCGATGCCCTTGCGGGAGTCGATCAGAAGCGCGATCACATCCGCGTCGCGGGCGCCGCCCCAGGCCGTGTCGACCATGGCCCGGTCAAGCCGACGCTTGGGCTGGAAGATGCCCGGTGTGTCGACGAATACCAGCTGCGCCTTGTCGTGCATGGCGATGCCGCGGACAATAGCGCGGGTGGTCTGAACCTTGTGGGTGACGATGGAGACCTTTGTGCCCACCAGCTGGTTGATCAGGGTGGATTTGCCTGCATTCGGGGCGCCGATCAGCGCGATGATGCCTGCGCGCGTGTCCTCGGGCATGGCCGCCAGAGGCTCGGGCAGGGGCATGTCGAAGCGCGGGGCGTCAAAGCCCTCATCCTCTTCGTCCTCATCATCAAGAAGCTCTTCCTCGTGAAGAGCATCTTCATGAAATTCATCATCTTCGCGGCCTTCACCGGCCGTGTTGCTGGTCTCGTTCAAGTCTGGTCCTATTCGTTCCACACGCCTTCACGGCGCAAGACGGCTTCCGCCGCATTCTGTTCTGCAATCCGCTTGGATCCGCCGCGGCCTTCGCCCTGGGCAAGGCCCTGCACGGTCACGCCAACGACGAAGGTCGGGGCATGGTCGGGGCCATCCCGGCTGATCACGTCATAGCGCGGGGTTGGCAGGCCACGGGACTGGGCCCATTCCTGCAAAGTGGTCTTGGCATCGCGCAGCTGACCGCTCAAGGATAGCATACGCGGCGTCCAAAGGCGCTGCACGAATGCTTCGGCTGCCGGAAAGCCGCCATCGAGGTAAATCGCGGCAATCACGGCCTCGCAGATGTCGGCGAGAAGGGCGGTCTTCTTGCGCCCGCCGGTCTGCGCCTCGCTCTGGCCAATGCGCATGGCGTCGCCGATCTTCAGTTCCACGGCGATCTCGGCGCAGGTCTCGCGCTTGACCATATGGTTGAAACGGCGGGCCAGTTCGCCTTCGTCCGCATTCGGAAACTGCTTGTGCAGCATGGCAGCCACGACAAGGCCGAGCACCCGGTCTCCCAGGAACTCCAGCCGCTGATAGCTGCCATTGACGCTGTCCGATGGATCCAGCGCGCTGGCATGCGTCAGGGCTACGGTCAAAAGCTTAAGGTCGGCAAAGGTATGGCCGAGCCTCTGTTGAAGGCTGGCCATGATCCTCGCCGTATCGTCGCGCGACATCGCTGCGTCCTTGATACGTTGTCAGTTACGGGTCCGGTCAGATGCCGGAGAGCAGGCGGCTCCAGCGGACCGACCACGGCCACTTCCAGAACATCCATGCGGCATTGCCTTCTTCGACGGAGAAGAAGATGACTTCGGCGCGGCCAACCAGATTTTCCAGCGGCACGAAGCCGACGCCACCTTCCAGCGGCGATACGCGGCTGTCCGTGGAATTGTCGCGGTTGTCGCCCATCATGAAATACTGGCCCTGCGGGACTTCATAGACCCGGGTGTTGTCCAGGCTGCCGTTCTGGGTCAGATCCAGCGTGTCATAGGTCACGCCGTTGGGCAGGGTTTCGCGATAGCGGGCGACTCGTTGAACGCCATAGCCGGTGTTCTCGATATAGTCATCGATGCGTTCGCGCTTGACCGGCTCGTCATTGATGTAAAGCACGCCTTCACGGACCTGGATGCGATCGCCGGGCAGACCGACAACGCGTTTGATATAGTCGACAGACGTGTCGCGTGGCAGCTTGAAGACGACAACATCGCCACGCTCCGGCTCGGAACCGATGATGCGGCCATCGAACGGCACGAGCGAGAAGGGCAGGCCAAGGGACAGGCTGGAATAGCCGTAGCTGAACTTGGAGACAAACAGGTAGTCGCCAATGAGGAGCGTGTCCTTCATCGAGCCGGACGGAATGTTGAACGGCTGGAACAGGAAGGTCCGGACGATCAGGGCAAGAGCCAGGGCCTGAACGATGATCTTGACCGTTTCATAAAGGCCACCGTCTTCGTCCTTCTTGTTTTCCGTCGCGCTCATGTCTGTCCTTGGATGAATTGCAGGGCCGGAAAGGGCCGTATTGGGTCAATGTATGGGTGCCGAATGCTGCGCCAGTCTTAGACGCTTGGGGCGCCATAGGCAATCAGAACCCGATGCCGGAGTTGCCTGAATTTAGGCGGCATCATGCGGTTCGGGCCAGTCCGCAGGCCAGGCACTTATGACGACAAAGGCCTGTGCGAGCGGATAGTCGTCGGTGATGGTCAGGTCGATCCGTGCCTTGAACCCGTCCGGGATCATTGAAGTGAGGCGTTCCGCCGCGCCGCCTGTCAGAGCCACAGTCGGCTTTCCCGACGGCAGATTGACGACACCCATCTCCCGCCAGGCAACGCCCATGCGGATGCCGGTGCCAAGGGCCTTGCAGCAGGCCTCCTTGGCGGCAAACCGCTTGGCATAGGACGCTGCACGTTCCTTGCGCTTGTCGGATTTGGCACGTTCAATCTCGGTGAAAACCCTGTTCGTGAACCGGTCTCCAAAGCGATCAAGGGTCTTTTCAATCCGCCTGATGTCGATCAGGTCGCTGCCGATACCTAGAATCATGACGGGGTTCCTGTCCGCGGATGGGCCAGATGTTTTGGCCCCACATGAGTGAGAAAGTTGTGTCGCGCACGTGGTAATTCAAGGTTCCGAGCAAGCATTGCAGGGTTCCTGGAGCCGGTTCTCACTCGGAAGATCTGCCCTGGTCTTCGCCGGGACCACCCAGGCAGCATCGGCGCTCGTCCATCGTCTTGCGGCGGCGGGCCTGATAGACCTCGACGCTCTTGCGGACGATTACATAGCAGATAGCCCCGCAGATCAGACCCAAGGGGACAGCGCCCACCATCATGGGTTTGAGCATGGGCAGAAGCACGTCGAGGGACTTGGCCAGCAGACG
The DNA here is from genome assembly GCF_900142725.1 of Roseibium suaedae. Taxonomy (GTDB): domain Bacteria; phylum Pseudomonadota; class Alphaproteobacteria; order Rhizobiales; family Stappiaceae; genus Roseibium; species Roseibium suaedae. The sequence continues at coordinate 1,409,717 of NZ_FRBW01000001.1, forward strand.
CTGCTGGAACTGCTCGTGAACCTCTCCGCCATGGCCACGTGCCGCCTCCCCGTGCAGGATCCAGTTCCCGAGCTTGTAGGTCGAGGCCCATATGAACGGGAACGTAAGCGGGTTTCCAACGGACGTGCCGAGAGCGGAGGCAATCAGATTGCCGCCGATCACATAGGCAATGGCGAAGGAGATGACGAAGTGGAACCCGATCAGCGGGGTGAAGGACGTGAAGGCCCCCGCTGCAAAGCCGAGGGCAATTGCATGCGGGGTGGCTGTCAGGCGCAAGACGCGTTTGCCGTAATAGCGCGTGGAGCGAACCCAGCTATGCCGCGGCCACACTGCAACCCGCAGGCTTTCAATCCGTGTTGGCTTTTGGCGGCGGCGGAAAAGCATTGCTGGGCCTTCGGTTAAAGATCAGGGATCCTGGCGCCAAAGGCTCAGGAGAGACCTCGGCTGCCGGGCTTCACAGCGGGAATGGCCGCCAGTTCCGGCGGAAGTTTGTCGGCCTCGTATGCGGGCACCTTGTACTGTGCCAGGGCGATGATTGGCACGCCGGCATCGGCTTCGCCAGCGGAGCGGTCGATCAGGCAGGCGACGGCCAGCACATTGGCACCAGCCTTGGTCAGCGCATCGACGGTTTCGCGGCTGGACAGGCCGGTCGAGACGATGTCCTCGACGACGATCACGCGGGCGCCTTCCGGCAATTCGAACCGGCGCAGGCGGAACTCGCCATCCTCGCGCTCGACCCACATGGCCGGAACCTTGAGGTGGCGGGCGGTTTCATAGCCCGGGATCAGGCCGCCGAGGGCCGGCGAAACGATGTAGTCGATCTGGCCAAGACCCGAAGCGCTGATCTTCTCGGCGAGGGCCTTGCAGAGCACCTCGGTCCGGTCCGGATACATGAACACGCGGGCCTTCTGCAGGAAAATAGGGCTGCGCAGGCCGGAGGAAAGGATGAAATGCCCTTCCAGAATCGCACCTGAATCGCGGAACTGCTGCAAGACTTCGTCGCGGGTCATGAGTGTGGGGTGTCCTTCTTGTCCTGTCCGCGGCACTTAACCGTTCACGCGGGAAACGCTCGATACATTCGGCTTGGATCTGAGCTGGTTGATGATCCGGTTCAGGTGTTTCAGATCCCATACCTCAAGATCAATGATCATCTCGTGAAAATCCGGTGCTTTACGCATCATTTTCACGTTGTCGATATTGCCGCTGTTCTCACCGATCACCTGGGCAATCGTCGCGAGGGAGCCGGGCTCATTGACCGCGTTGATGGCGAGGCGGGCCGGGAACCGTTCCGGATTGTTTACATCGATATCCCAGCGCACATCCACCCAGAGATCTGTCTGGTCGTCGAATTCCTTGAGCGCCGGAGACTGGATCGGATAGATCGTCAGTCCGCCGGTCGGCATCAGGATGCCGACGATCCGGTCGCCCGGAACCGCGCCGCCATTGGGGGCAAAGGTTACGGGCACGTCGCCCGTCAGGCCGCGGATCGGCAGGGAGGCGCCATGAGTCTCATCATTCTCGCTTCCTTCCTGACCGACGTCGGTGGAGGGAATGCGGAACTTGAGGCCTGCACCCTTTTCCAGATCGAACCAGCCATCCTCGGGCCGGGCTTCGATGTGATGGACGCGCTGGTCCTGGTAGTCCGGGTGTGCGGACTTCAGGACGGCCTGGGCGTTGATCTCGCCTCTGCCGACGGCCGCCAGAAGATCGGCGATCGTGTCCTGATGATGATCGTTCAGGGCGGTTTCGAGGAGGTCTTCCGAATAGGCCTTTTCAGCCCGGGAGAAAGCCCGCTTCAGAATATGCTCGCCAAGAGCGCCATATTGCTTGCGCACGGATTCGCGGGTTGCCCGACGGATCGCGGCGCGGGCCTTGCCGGTGACAGCGATGGATTCCCATGCCGGCGGCGGCGTCTGTGCCTGGGAGCGGATGATCTCGACTTCGTCGCCGTTCCGGAGCGCGGTCACCAGCGGCATGATCTTGCCGTTGACCTTGCAGCCGACACAGGTGTTGCCGACGCCAGTGTGAACCGCATAGGCAAAGTCGATCGGGGTGGCGCCGCGCGGCAGGGCAATCAGGCGGCCCTTCGGCGTGAAGCAGAAAACCTGGTCGTGGAAGAGCTCAAGCTTCGTGTTCTCCAGAAACTCTTCCGGAGTGTCGCCATCCGAGAGCATGTCGATGGTCCGCCGCAGCCATTCGAAGGCGCGGCTGTCATCGGTGTGCCGGGCAATGTTGCGCCCGCCCATCTCGCCGTCCTTGTAGAGGGCGTGGGCGGCAATACCGTATTCGGCGACCCGGTGCATGGCGACCGTGCGGATCTGCAGTTCCACACGCTGGCGCGAGGGGCCGACGATCGTCGTGTGGATCGAGCGGTAGTCGTTCTGCTTCGGAGTGGAGATGTAATCCTTGAAGCGGCCCGGAACGGTCGGCCAGGCCGTGTGGATCACGCCGAGTACCCGGTAACAGGCCTCGACGGTGCCGACGATGACCCGGAAGCCGTAGATATCCGAGAGCTGCTCGAAGCCGAGTGACTTCTGCTGCATCTTGCGGAAGATGGAGTAGGGGCGCTTTTCCCGGCCCTTGACGCTGGCAGCCATGCCGCGCTCTGCGAGCCGTTCCGTCAGGGTCTCCTCGATCTCGTGGATCAGGTCCTTGTTGGTGGCGCGCTGTTCGTTGAGCCGCTCGGAAATCGTTTCGAATGCATCCGGATTGAGGGTGCGGAAGGCAATGTCTTCCAGCTCCTCGCGCATTTCATGCATCCCCATGCGGCCCGCCAGGGGCGCATAGATTTCCATGGTCTCCTCCGCAATGCGTCCGCGCTTGTGCTCGGGCATGTGGTGGAGGGTGCGCATGTTGTGCAGACGGTCTGCAAGCTTGACCAGAAGAACCCGGACGTCATCGGCGATCGCCAGAAGCAGCTTGCGGAAGTTCTCGGCCTGCTTGGCCTGCTGGGAGACAAGGTCCAGCCGCTTGATCTTGGTCAGGCCCTCGACCAGCTTGCCGATCTCTTCGCCGAACAGCGTGTCGATTTCGGTGCGGGTCGCATCCGTGTCCTCGATCGTGTCATGCAGGAGTGCGACGGCAATGGTCGCGTCGTCCAGGCGCATGTCCGTGAGGATGGCGGCCACTTCAAGCGGATGGGAGAAATAAGGGTCACCGGAGGCGCGGATCTGATGGCCGTGCTTCTGCATGGCGTAAACATACGCCTTGTTCAGAAGGGCTTCATCTGCCTCGGGATTGTAACGGGTTACTCGTTCAACGAGTTCATATTGGCGCATCATGGCCGGAACCGACTTAACTGAACCGACTCGTCTGACAGCCGGAGAACAGAGACCGGCAAGTCTCTAATTACGATCTTGAGGGAATGCAGGCGGTTTGTCACCGCCTGCCTCAAAGTCCGTGTGATCCGCAAGAATGCGGGATCAGATGTCGTCGTTGCGCTCCGGCGGCACCAGGCCTTCCAGGCCGCGCAGCAGGTCTTCCTCGGACATGCGGTCGAATTCGACGGCGCTGTCGTCCACGGCGTTGACCTGGGTAACGGAGCTGTTGGAAGAGGGAACCAGCGGCACGGCTTCGGCTTCCGGCTCGTCCACTTCCACATACTTCTGCAGCGAGTGGATGAGGTCTTCCTTCATGTCTTCCGGGCTGACGGTCTGCTCGGCGATCTCGCGAAGGGCCACGACCGGGTTCTTGTCGTTGTCGCGGTCAACGGTAAGCGGCGAACCGCTCGAGATCATGCGAGCGCGATGAGCGGCCAGAAGTACCAGCTCAAATCGGTTCTCGACCTTGTCGATGCAGTCCTCGACGGTCACGCGCGCCATACGACGTCTCCATAAGTTAGGGATCCAGAACGACCAGCGTATACTGTTGGTCCGGTGCTAATGCAACCCCTCAGGTCATTGCTGATCAAGGGAATCATGCAGTCTTTGTTTACTGTGGCGTATATCTCGCGTTGCACGGATCGGCCACAATCTGTCATAACTCACAGAATAGGTTATTTTCAGTTAGGTATGGAAGCCAAGCATTTGGGTGCTTAACTATCGTGAAGCACGGCGTCCTGCGGACTTTCCGATTGCGATAGTGCCGATTTCTAGTGTAGGGGCATTATCGCGAACTGTTAAAAACAAAAACAGACGCCGGGTAGAATGCAATATCGCCAGAGAGGGTCTTTCGACCCTCTTATATAAGACTCCAATCGCAGGTTTCTGAGCATTGGTTGGGGATGAAGCTCTGTCCTGTAGCTTCGGGAAGTCTTAAGATACAATAAGAAAGGTTCCCAATAATATGTTTGATGCTAGGGAAAAGGTTGCTTTATTTATTGATGGTGCGAACCTTTATTCGACTGCTAAGGCAATCGGGTTCGACATTGACTATAAGCGTCTCCTGAAGGAATTTCAGGGGCAGGCCTATCTTCTTCGAGCTTATTATTACACGGCCTTGATTGAGGATCAGGAATACTCTTCGATCCGTCCGCTTATCGACTGGCTGGACTACAATGGCTACAAGGTCATCACCAAGCCGGTAAAGGAATTCGTCGACAGCTCGGGCCGCCGCAAGGTCAAGGGCAACATGGACATCGAGCTCGCCGTCGATGCGATGCAACTCGTTGATCATGTCGACCATATCGTTCTGTTCTCCGGCGACGGTGACTTCCGCTCCCTGGTCGAAGCGCTGCAGCGCAAGGGCCGCAAGGTGAGCGTCGTCTCCACGCTGAAGACACAGCCGCCGATGATCGCCGATGACCTGCGCCGTCAGGCCGACCATTTCATCGACCTTGCGACCCTTGCCAACAAGATCGGCCGCGACCCTTCCGAGCGTCCGGTTCGTCAGGCTCCGGTCGACAACGCTGACGAAGACGACGACTACTAAGCCGTCTTTTGCCGATGACCTCGACTCTGGTTACGGATCCGCCTCTGGATTGTCCCGTCTGCACTCGTCTCGTGGAATTCCGCGAGGGGCTGCAACGGGACTTTCCTGACTGGTTCAATGCTCCCGTACCCAGCTTTCTGGGTGAGAACCCGCGTCTGCTGGTGATTGGCCTTGCGCCGGGCATGCGTGGGGCGAACCGCACCGGCCGTCCGTTTACCGGCGATTATGCCGGAGACCTTCTCTACGAGACCATGGTCGAGTTCGGCTTTGCGAAGGGGCAGTATCAGGCCCGTCCTGATGATGGCCTGACGCTGACCGACGCGATGATCACCAATGCGGTGCGCTGCCTTCCGCCGGAGAACAAGCCGACCGGGCCCGAGATCAAGGCTTGCCGGCCCTATCTCATGGCGACGCTCGATGCGAACCCGCAGGTCCGTGCGGTCCTGGCCCTTGGCCGGATCGCCCATGACACATTCCTGACAGCATTGAACCTCCGCAAGGCGCAGTTTCCCTTTGCCCATGGCGCCCGCCATGATCTTGGAACGCGCAATCTGCTGATGTTCGACAGTTATCACTGCTCCCGCTACAACACGAACACGGGCCGTTTGACCCCGGAAATGTTCAAGTCCGTGTTCACGTCGATCCGGATCGATCTGCCGCGGGTCTGACCCGAGGTTGGTGCATTATACCAACCTCAAGAAATAGCGACCTATTTGACCGCGTTTTCGGATTGTCCGGCAAGAAGCGTTTCGCAGGGCGATGCGGTGCATCTTCCAAGGGACGCGACGTAGCCCGGGCGGTTCGAAAACGCGGCCTCCGGTGGCCACTTCCGGCTCCCCGGACGTCGTTACGCTGCTTGCCCGATGCCCGGCATCGGGCGGCGCACCGCGCCTAGCCGGGAACCCGGCTGAGGCCATCAAATAGGTCGTTATTTCTTAAGGTTGGTATTACTTGTCCGGGGAGCTGATGGCCCAGCCATTGGGGCCGAGCTGTTCCTGTGGCTGGAACCTGGCCTTGTAGGCCATCTTCGGCGAGCCATCGACCCAGTATCCCAGATAGACATAGGGCAGGCCCATCTGCCGCGCCCGCTGGATGTGATCCAGGATCATGAAGGTGCCGAGGCTGAGGCCGGACACGTCCGGATCATAAAAGGAATAGACCATCGACAGGCCGTCGGCGAGCTGATCGGTCAAGGCCACGCCCATCAAGGGCCCTTCGCCAGCTCCAGTCAGGAAACTGTCCGGTCCCCTGCGGCGGTATTCGATGACCATGGTCTCCACATGGGTGTCCTCGATCATCATGGCATAGTCGAGGACGCTCATTTCCGCCATGCCGCCGGTCTCGTGCCGGGCGAGCAGATAGCTGCGGAAGAGGTCATATTGTTCGGCAGACGGGGAGGCGGGCAGGCGCGCACCGACGAGTTCCTGACCAAGCTTCAGATGACGGCGGAAGGACTTGGTCCAGACGAAATCCCGCACCCTGACCCGGACCGATACGCAGGCCTTGCAGTCTTCGCAGGCGGGCCGGTAGGCGATGTTCTGACTGCGCCGGAAGCCCCCTTGGGTGAGGACGTCATTCAGGGCGCTGGCGTGCTGGCCGATGAGATGCGTGAAGACCTTCCGCTCCTGACGGCCCTCCAGATAGGGGCAGGGGGCCGGAGCGGTCAGGTAAAACTGCGGATGATCGGTCGGGTGCCGTGTCAAATGCTGTTCCGGAATAAATGGGACCTTCTACAAACCATAATACCATGGAGCGACTAAAGAGAAGGTCAACCACAAAATCAGGGACAGCGGGGTTCCGGCTCTCAGAAAATCCGAGAAACGGTAATGGCCGGGGCCCATCACGATCAGGTTGGTCTGATAGCCGATCGGCGTGGCAAAGGACGCATTGGCCGCGAAGATCAGGCAGACCACGAAGGCTTCCGGCGACTGGCCGAGCTGATTGGCCATCTTGATCGCGATCGGGGTGAAGAGAACGGCTGCTGCGTTGTTCGACAGGAAGTTGGTCAGGATCATCACGATCATGAACAGCGACGACAGGATCACCGTCGGCGAGGAACCGCGCAGGATCTCAACAAGTCCGTTGGCGATATAGGCCGCGCCGCCCGTTGCTTCCAGCGCGGCGGCGCCCGCTAGGGACGAACCCACCAGCATCAGGATGCGGCTGTCGATAGCGCGCAGCGCCTGACGGATGTTCAGGCAGCCGGAGGCAATCATCGCGAAGGTGCCGGCGACGGCGGTGACGGCAATCGGTGCAATGCCGACGGCGGCAACCGCGACCACTGCGAGAAAGATTGCCAGGGCACGGGGGGCATAGCGGCGCCGTGGCACTTCGGCGGTCGACCAGTCCAGCAGCAGAACATCCCGGTTGCCGCGCAGGCTGGAGACCTGGGCGGAGGTCCCCGCGATCAGCAGCACGTCACCGGCTTCCAGGCGGATATCGTTCATGGCCATGCGCGGCATGCGGCTGCGGCGCTGAATGCCCATGACCACGCAGCCGGTGTCCGCGTGAAATCCGGTCTGGACCAGCGTTCGCCCGGTCATGCGGGAGGCGGGCGCAACCACCACTTCGGCAAGGGTCATGGTGCCGGGCTGGGCGGAAGACGGGGCGGCATCCGCAGCGCTTGTCTGTCCGGACGGATCTGCCTCCAGAAGGGGCTGGCGGCGGGACAGGGCATTGGCGAGCGCGTTGCGGGTCGCAGCCACGATCACCGTGTCGCCGGGGGACAGGATGACATTCTCGAACGGGGGAAGCAGCGGCTGCTCGCCGCGCTGGACCAGGCGGACGGTCATGTCCTTGAGGGCCGGGAACATGCCGGAGATCGATTCCACGCCGACCAGCGGATGGCCATAGCCGATGTTGATCTGGGCAATGAACTGCTTGCCGGAGGAGTTCTGGATTTCCTCGGCCATCGTGCGGCGGGCCTTCAGGAGACGCGGCATGATGAAGAGCACATAGATCGAGCCGGCGGTGGCAAGGATCAGCGCGATGGGCGTGAAGCTGAAGAAGGTGAGCCTCAGGTCCGAAGTCTGCGCGGCATAATTGGCCACCAGCAGGTTGGTGGAGGAGCCGATCACAGTGGTCATGCCGCCCAGGATCGTCATGAAGGACAGAGGCATCAGGACCCGGGACGGGGAGGTGCCCATGGTGGCGGCGACGGCGCTCAGGATCGGCAGGAACATCACCACGACCGGGGTGTTGTTCAAAAAGGCGCTGAGGGCAGCCACGACCAGAAGAACCGGAATGGTCGCCATCTGGGACCGGCCACGGCTCCATTTGACGAGGGCCTGTGCAGGCTTTTCCAATGCGTCTGTCTGGAACAGGCCCTGGCCGATGATCAGCAGGCAGATAACCGTGACGACGGCCGGGTTGGAAAAGCCGGAAAGAAGAGACCCTGCGGTGATCGGTCCGTCCGGCCCGCTGGCCGGGAAGACCGCGAATAACACCATGAAGGCGACGACGGAACCGAGCGCGATCAGTTCAATGGAATAGCGCTCGGTCGCATAGAGAACCACTGTCGCGGCAATGATCAGGAAGGTCATTGCCATTGGAATATCAAGTGCCTGCATTCAGGGTCCGCTGCCGCCTTATCCGGATTCCTATCGGGGGCACTTTAGAACAGGGGCAAGCCCGATAGGAAGGATAATGAGCGCGTTAGCAGCCTGATTGTGGAAACGAATTTCCGTCTCAGGCGTGTCTTTGGCGAAGTGCTTCCGAATTCATCACGACTGTGCCCAGAACGAGGTCGTGCAGCAGGCGCTTGCGGTCGGCAAAAAGCGACACCAGCAGCACGAAGGGCGTCAGCAGCGAAACGGAAAACCAGAACAAAAGCACATGCATGGCGGCCAGAAGCGGGTAGGGGCGGGCCCCATGCCACAGGCGCATCTCCAGTCCCATGGCGCGCATGCCGGGGGTGGAGGCTGCCGGGCCGCCCAGGGTCACGGCCGTGTAGATCAGTGCGATGGCCTGGCCGAGAAACGCATAGAGGATCCAGGCGAGTCCGAAGGTGAAGATGCCGAGCAGAAACACCACGACGGCCGCACAGGCAGTCAGGATCGCGACCGCGATCACGTCGATGAAGAACGCGAAGATCCGCTTCGTGCGGACATTGTCGAAAAGATCCGGTTCGCTCAAGGGATCAAAACGATGTCCGGTCTGCATCATCGGCTCGGTCTGTGTGGTCATTGGCAAGGCTCCAGCCATGGTTCAAGCGCAATCCACATGTGGGGATTGCGCCTTGATGTTGCAAATGGCTCAGTCGATGGCTTCGGCCACATCCAGACGGCGGACCGTATAGCCTCTTGAGCGCAGAGCCGTGACGATCTCCTCGCCATGCGTGGCATCGAAGGCCTCGAACGTGACGTCGAGCGTTGCGCCCTTGGCCGGAACATTCAGGAACAGGCGGTGGTGGGCCACATCCACCACATTGCCCTGCAACTGGCCGATCACGGTGGTGATGTCGCCGAGAACGCCCGGACGGTCCGGCGTGTCGATTCTCACGGAGACAAGGCGGCCGTCGCGGGCCAGTTCCCGGATTACGATGGAGGAGAGCAGGCGCGGGTCGATGTTGCCGCCGCACAGAACCAGGCCGACGCGCTTGCCTGCAAAGCGTTCCCGGTCTGTGAGCAGACCGGCGAGCCCGGCAGCCCCTGCGCCTTCCGCGATGGTCCGCTGCAGCACCAGATAGGCGTTGATCGCCTGTTCCAGCGTGCTTTCCTTGGCAAGGATGATGTCGTCAACCCAGAGCTTGACCACTTCCTGGGTCAGGAGGCCGATGTCGCGCACGGCAATGCCTTCCGCAATGGTCGGTCCCTCGCAGCGCACATCCTTGCCTTTCAGGGCGCCCCACATGCCCGGATAGAGCACAGTTTCGACGCCGATGACCTCGATCTCCGGCTTGATCGACTTGGCCGCAACGGCCATGCCGGCAATCAGGCCGCCACCGCCGACCGGAACCACCAGAACGTCGAGATCCGGCCGGGCGGCCAGCATCTCGAGGGCGATGGTGCCCTGACCTGCGATCACATGGGCATCGTCGTAAGGGTGGACCCAGATGAGCCCCTTTTCCTCGGACAGCCGGTCGGCTTCCGCCTTGGCTTCGGCCAGGGTGTCTCCGGCCAGAACCACTTCTGCGCCAAAGCCGCGGGTTGCGGCGATCTTTACGAACGGCGTCATGGCGGGCATGACGATGGTCGCCGGAATGCCGAGACGGCCGGCGTGATAGGCAACGCCCTGGGCGTGGTTTCCGGCTGAAACCGCAATCACGCCGCGTTTGCGTTCGTCATCTGTCAGGCTGAGCAGCTTGACCAGGGCACCACGTTCCTTGAACGCGCCGGTGACCTGCATGTTCTCGTATTTGACGAAGATCTCGGCACCGGTCAGGGCGGACAAGCGCGGTGCAGGAAGGCAGGGCGTCTCTAGGATCGCGCCCTTCAGCACATTTGCCGCCGCCTGGATCCGCTCCAGGGTGATCTGCGCCGGATCAGTCGAGAAGGAGCTGGCCATGCTGCTTGCCTGATCGCTGGTCGGGGTGCCGGTCACTTCTTTCCTGCCAGGATCTCGGCCACCTGCGGGGCGAAATAGGTGAGGATGCCGTCCGCTCCGGCGCGCTTGAAGGCCATCAGGCTTTCGACCATGGCCTTGTGGCCGTCGATCCAGCCATTGGCACTGGCCGCGCAGATCATCGCGTATTCACCGGACACCTGATAGACATAGGTGGGCACCCGGAACGTGTCCTTGATGCGGCAGACAATGTCCAGATAGGGCATGCCCGGCTTCACCATCACCATGTCTGCGCCCTCGGCAATGTCGAGTTCGGTCTCGCGCAGCGCCTCGTCGGTGTTGCCATAGTCCATCTGATAGGTGCGCTTGTCACCGATCAGGGTGGCGTTGGTGCCGACGGCATCCCGGAACGGGCCATAGAAGGCAGAGGCATATTTGGCCGAATAGGCCATGATCTGGTGATCGCGGAACCCGCCTTCGTCCAGCGCCGTGCGGATCGCGCCGATGCGCCCGTCCATCATGTCCGAAGGGGCGATGATGTCCGCGCCGGATTCAGCCTGGATCAGAGCCTGCAGGGCCAGCTGGGATACGGTCTCGTCATTGAGGATCCGCTCACCTTCCAGAATGCCGTCGTGGCCGTGGCTGGTATAGGGGTCAAGCGCCACGTCGGTGATGAGGCCGATGTTCAGCTTGGCTGCCTTGATCGCCCGGCAGGCGCGGCAGATCAGATTGTCCGGGTTCAGGGCTTCGCTGCCCATGGCATCGCGCAGGGACGGATCCGTATAGGGAAAGAGGGCCAGCGCCGGAATGCCGAGGCTCTCCGCCTTGATGGCGTCCTTGACCGCTTCGTCCACCGACAGGCGCTCGACGCCCGGCATGGAGGGGACAGGCTGACGCACGCCGGTGCCGTCGACGATGAAGATCGGCCAGATCAGGTCGTCAACGGTCAGAGTGCTCTCGCGCACCAGCCGACGGGACCAATCCGTGCGGCGGTTGCGGCGCATGCGCCTTCCGGCAAGAAGTTCGTCCATACGGGCGGAAGGAAACGGCGGCGTGCGGTGAGAGGACGTCATGGGTCTCGGTTTTCCTGATGTGGTCAGGGCGGCCTTGCCAGGGGCTGGTCACAGGCCGTCGGGCTTTTGGAATTCGGCGAGACACTATCACGACAGGTCCTTCGCTCCAACTCCCGGTAATGCAACAGGAAAATATGATGAAAATGGCTCTGATTGACGTTTACGTCAAAACGCGCTAGCTCTATTTGCAATTGAAAACCAAGGCTTTGCCCCGGCTTTCGCCGGGGTGTCGGGAGGATGAGTCGTGGATTTTTCCCTGAATGAGGACCAGCGCGCGTTCCAGGACATGGCAGCGGCATTTGCCCGCGATGAAATGGAGCCCCATGCGCGGGAGTGGGACGAGAAGAGCCATTTTCCGGCCGAGACCCTGCGCAAGGCTGCAAGTCTTGGCTTCGGCGGTATTTATGTGCGCGAGGATGTGGGCGGGTCTCAGCTGACCCGGCTGGATGCGGCGATCATCTTCGAAGAGCTTTCCAAGGGCTGCACGTCCACCTCGGCCTTCATCTCGATTCACAACATGGCCAGCTGGATGATCGACAGCTTCGGCTCGCAAGAGACCCGTCAGTCCTATCTGCCGGATCTGTGCACAATGGACCGCTTTGCCAGTTACTGCCTGACCGAGCCCGGCTCTGGCTCGGATGCGGCCAGCCTCCGGACGTCTGCCAGGGACGATGGCGACCATTATATCGTCAACGGCTCCAAGGCCTTCATTTCCGGCGGCGGTGTCAGCGATGTCTATGTCACCATGGTGCGCACCGGCGGCAGTGGACCGGAGGGTATTTCCTGTCTGGTCATCGACAAGGACACGCCGGGTCTGAGCTTCGGCGCTCAGGAGGTGAAGCTCGGCTGGAAGAGCCAGCCAACCGCGCAAGTGAATTTCGAGGACTGCCGCGTGCCAAAGGCCAACCGGCTGGGGAATGAGGGCGACGGCTTCAAGATCGCCATGAAGGGGCTCGACGGCGGACGTCTCAACATCGGTGCCTGTTCCCTTGGCGCGGCGCAGACCTGTCTTGAGCGGGCAACGGCCTATCTCAAGGAGCGCAAGCAGTTTGGCAAGGCGCTGGCGGAATTCCAGGCGCTGCAATTCCGGCTGGCAGACATGGCGACAGAGCTGGAGGCTGCAAGGCTTCTCCTGCATAAGGCTGCCAGTCTGGTGGATGCCAAGGCACCGGATGCCACCATGATGGCGGCCATGGCAAAGCGGCTGGCGACGGACACGGGTTTCAAGGTGGTCAATGAGGCGCTGCAGCTTCACGGGGGTTACGGCTATCTGCGCGACTATCCGGTCGAGCGGTTCCTGCGCGATGTCCGCGTGCATCAGATCCTGGAAGGCACCAACGAGATCATGCGCCTCATCATCGCCCGCCAGCTCTTGCGCGGGTGAGAGGGGAGAGGGGGGAGGAGGATGCCACTCCTTCTGATGAGGCGTAAGCTTCCCAGACCGCTTACAAAGCTGCCACCTCTCCACCGTCATCCTCGGCCTTGAGCCGAGGACCTAAACAAGTCAATGGCTTGCAGATCCTCGGGTCAAGCCCGAGGATGACGGAGGAGAGGGGTGCGATCAATCTTCACCGGATCTCATCCGGTCCATTGTCACCTGCGCCCGGGAGAGGCGCCAGTTGGAGGAATGCCGGTTTGACCGACGAGATTTTGTTTGAGCAGCGTGGGGCTGCAGGCTTCATCATTCTCAATCGTCCGAAGGCGCTCAATGCGCTCAATCACCCGATGGTCAAGGCCATGGCCGCCAAGCTGGATGAATGGGAGAAGGATGACAGCATCCGCCACGTGGTCATCACCGGTGCAGGAGAGAAGGCCTTTTGCGCCGGCGGCGACATCCGCAAGGTCTATGAGATGAAGAAGGCCGGAGAACCGGGACTGGCCGACTTCTTCGGTGACGAATATGTGCTGAATGCCCGGATCAAGGCCTATTCCAAGCCCTATGTCTCCCTGATCGACGGCATTGTCATGGGCGGCGGCGTGGGCTTGTCCGTCCATGGGCGGTATCGGGTCGGATCCGAATTCACACTCTTTGCCATGCCGGAAACAGGCATCGGTTTCTTCCCGGATGTGGGCGGCGGCTATTTCCTGCCGCGCCTGCCGCAGTTCGTCGGAACCTATTGTGCGCTCAGCGCCGGCCGCCTGAAGCAGGCAGACTGTCTGGCCGCCGGCATCCTGACTCATGCGGTGCCGCGCGAGAAGATAGCGGAGCTCGCCAAGGCGCTCGAGACTGCCGGAGATGTAGACGCGCTGCTCGCGGCCTTCCATCAGGACCCGGGAGCCTCCGACCTCATGACCCATGCTGACCTGATTGAAAGTGTGTTCTGCGCGCCGACAGTTGCCGAAATCATGAGTCGTCTGGATGCGGCGGAAGGCGAATGGGCGCAAAAGACGGCGGCAGATATCCGTGCCAAGTCTCCGACCAGCGTGCATCTGGCCCTGGAGCAGGTGCGCCGTGGCGCCAGCCTCGACTTCAATGCCAACATGCGCATGGAGTACCGGATTGTCAGCCGGATCCTTCAGGGACATGACTTCTTTGAAGGGGTGCGGGCAGTGCTGGTCGACAAGGATCATGCACCGGACTGGAAGCCGGCACAGCTTGATCAGGTGGACAGCGCAGAGATTGCGTCGTATTTCCAAGAGCCTGAAGGGGGAGACTTGGCGCTCTCCTGAGTGCTTTCCAGCACCCCAAGAACAGGGACCGGATATCGGCCATGATTACCAGTTTCGAGGATATCGTTAAGACCCGTCCGCCCTGGAGCACGATTCTGGTCTGGTATCTGAGGGCCATGGCCATCCTGCTGATCGGTGGCGGCGTGATTCACTGGGCGCGGATCGTGGGCATGGTGCCCTGGCGCGGCCAGTGGTTCTGGGACATGCCGGTGGAATGGCAGGCGGCAACCGTCTTCTTTGCGGTTCTCGACCTTGTGGCGGCAACGGGCCTCTGGCTGGCGGTCTCCTGGGGTACCGTGATGTGGCTGTTCCGGGCAATCAGCCAGATCGTCATGCACTCGCTGTTTTCCGACGTCTTCGGCCGCCGTCCCTACGAGATCGCCTTCTATCTGCTTACGATCGGGATCTATCTCCTGATCGTCTATCTGATGGAACGGGAAAACCGGAAGACCTGACGTCCAGCTTGTCTTTCCATGCAGGCGAAGGGCTTGGGGTGCGATTTCCGGGTGCATTTCTCCAAATGACGGGAAAAGAGACGTCTCGGCCGGTGAGGAATCGGCCAGGCCATTAAAAAAATGCAGCAGAAAAAAGTGTCCCGATCCGGTCCGCGTTACCGATTGGGACACTGGCAAACCCCTCCCAACATGTCATCCGGTCGTGCGCTGGGCCAGATTGGGATGCTGCTGGAAAGGTTTGCTAACCATCAAAATCCCTTTTCAAGGGCTTTTGAGCCTTAATGTATACGTCCCGGGAGGGGACGGCGTGTCTTGAGTGCCATCGGGAGGAACTGACATGGCGAGCACTATCGGATTTATCGGTCTTGGAAACATGGGTGGCCCGATGGCGGCCAATCTGGTCAAGGCCGGGCACATAGTCTCCGGATTTGATCTTTCGGAAGCGGCCCTTTCCGCGCTTGAAGCAGCCGGCGGCAAGCGGGCGGCCTCGGTCCAGGAGCTTGCAGCGTCCAGCGATGTGATCGTCACCATGCTTCCGGCAGGCGCCCATGTGCGCAAGGTCTACATGGGGGAGGGCGGTATTCTGGAGGCGGCCCGTCCCGGCACCTTGATGATCGACAGTTCCACCATCGACGTCGACAGCGCCCGCGCTGTCGCGGAAGCGGCCAGCGCCAAGGGAATGCCCATGGTCGATGCGCCGGTTTCCGGCGGTGTTGGCGGCGCTGCAGCCGGCACGCTGACCTTCATGGTCGGCGGTCCTGAGGAGGCATTCGGCAAGGCAAAGCCTTATCTGGACGTGATGGGCAAGACCATCGTTCACACGGGCGATGCAGGCACGGGACAGGCAGCCAAGATCTGCAACAACATGATCCTCGGCATCTCGATGATCGGCGTCAGTGAAGCCTTCGTTCTGGCGGAAAAGCTGGGCCTCGACGCGCAGAAGCTGTTCGATATTTCCTCCACCGCATCCGGCCAGTGCTGGTCCCTGACATCCTATTGCCCGGTTCCCGGACCCTTGCCGTCCTCTCCGGCCAACCGGGACTATCAGCCGGGCTTTGCCGCGGAGATGATGCTCAAGGATCTGAAACTGGCCCAGGAGGCTGCAAGTTCCGCTGGAGCTGCCACTCCGCTGGGGGCGCAGGCGGCTGCCCTTTATGCGCTTTTCTGCAACTCAGGCGGGCGCGGCGTGGATTTCTCGGGCATCGTGAAGTACCTGCGCGGAACATCGTAAATCAATAGTTTCCGGGCGATCCCAAATTGTCCGGAAGCAATTTACCGTTGATTCAGTGTGTCTCTTAAGCGGTTCTTAGAAACGCTCCGGTAGTGTCGATCTCAAGGTGGGAAAAATATCCACCTACAGAACAGGCAAAAGAGGCGCAAACAAATGATCACCGCAACAAGGGCAGTCGATGCAGTGTCACAAGTAGAGAATGAAGCGGAAATCAAGCCGCTTTATCTTGAAGCTTTGACGCTTGTAGAAAGACTTCACAGACGTCTTCTTGACGTTATCAAGGATGAGTTCGACCGTATGGGCCGGTCCGACGTGAACAGTGTGCAGGCACTGCTTCTGTTCAACATCGGCGACTCGGAACTGACGGCCGGCGAGCTGCGGACCCGTGGTTACTACCTGGGCTCGAACGTGTCCTACAATCTGAAGAAGCTGGTCGAGACCGGTTACATTCACCATCAGCGTTCGCGCATGGACCGCCGTTCGGTTCGTGTCAGCCTGACGGAGAAGGGTCGCGACGTCGCTCAGATCGTCAATGATCTTTATGAGCGTCACATGCTGTCGGTTGAGCAGGTCGGGGAAATCGGGGCAGACGATTTCGTGACCCTGAACCGTTCGCTGCGCCGGCTGGAGCGTTTCTGGACCGACCAGATCCTTTACCGTCTCTGATTTTCAGCGGCAGATCCAGATGAGAAACGCCGTCCCGGCCAACCGGGGCGGCGTTCGCATGTCTGGGCTCCGCATCTCCGACAATGTGGCAGCATCAACACACCGAAGCCCTGGAAAACAGCGAGTCGGCTTTCCTTTCGGGTGCCGTTAGGATTTGCGGCACTGCGACATGATCTGGACACAATGGGATGGCTTACAATGCCTTATTCTGCGTGACTGGCTGGCCGAAGGGGGCAGTGCCGCTGCGTCAGAGACATCCGGGCCAGAACGTCACAATCGTCCGGCTGGATGTGTATGGACTGAGTATCAGGGCCTGACCATGCAGAATGCGGACGGGCCAAACAGCCTTGTCTGCCGCCAAAATATTAATGACCTTGGTGGTAGAAGGTTTCCGGGGCCGCCTCTGGCCCCGTCTAATTGATTGGTGATGTGCGCAATGATTGTTTCGATGCCGACGTTGAACGCTCTCCTTCCGGCCGGGAAGTCTGTGAAGAGTGTCAAAGCCGCCTTGTCTCCGCTTGCCCTGTTCCTGAAGGGACGCACGCTTCTGGCTGGTGCCGTTGCGCTCGCCGCGCTGGCTGCCGCATCGCCCTCCATGGCACAGACGCCGCTTGAGGCGCTTCGCCAGTACAAGCAGCGGGTGGAATGGGAAGACAAGTTCGACCAGACCATGCAGAGCCTTCAGGCCATGCAGTCCTCGTCGCCGACCCTGTCGCCCGAGACCGCCGACCATATTGCTGCTGCCATCGATCAGTATTCGCGCATCGTTCAGAACGGTGGCTGGGGCACTGTCTCCGGCGACGGCAAGAACAAGCTGCGCATCGGTGCCCGTGACGGCCGCGTTGTCGAGCTGCGCCACCGCCTGATGGCTTCCGGTGATCTGGAGCAGACCGCCGGCATGTCCGACACGTTCGATTCCTATGTGGATGGTGGCCTGCGCCGCTTCCAGATGCGCCACGGCCTGCTGCCGGACGGTGTTCTGGGCGAGGGCACGCTGACCGCGCTGAACATTCCGGCAGATGTGCGCCTGCGCCAGCTGGAAACCAATCTGGTGCGTCTGCGCGCCATGTCCGGCTTCCTGGGCGACCGCTATGTGATGGTGAACATCCCGGCTGCCGAGATCGAGGCTGTCGAAAACGGCCGCGTGCGGTCGCGCCACACGGCGGTTGTGGGCAAGATCGACCGCCAGACGCCGATCCTGAACAGCAAGATCTATGAGCTGAACTTCAATCCCTACTGGACGGTTCCGGTCTCCATCATCCGCAAGGATCTGATCCCGAAGATGAAGCAGGATCCGCAGTACCTGGCGAAGAACAAGATCCGTATCTTCGACTGGAAGGGCAATGAGCTGAACTGGCAGGACATCGACTGGAACACGGATGAAGCGACCCAGTACCGCTTCACCCAGGAGCCGGGCGAAGAAAACTCCCTGGGTTCGGTCCGCATCAACTTCCACAACACCCACCAGGTGTATCTGCACGACACGCCGTCCAAGACCCTGTTCGGCAGCGATTACCGCTTCCACTCGTCCGGCTGCGTGCGCGTTCAGAACGTCCGCGAACTGGTGACCTGGCTGCTGGAATCGACCACGCCAGACTGGAACCGCTCCAAGGTCGATGACGTCATCCGCGTCGGCACCCGTGAAGACGTGAAGCTGAAGACCCAGATCCCGCTCTATCTGACCTACATCACCGCATGGGCCAATTCCGATGGCGTCGTGAACTTCCGCGATGACATCTATAACCGGGATGGCGTGTTCGGCGATGTTCCGGATCAGGGCGCATCCGCGGTTCAGGCTCGTCTGTGATCAAAAGCGCCTGAGACGGGGCCAGGGCAGGGGCTTTTCACAACCTGTTCAAGCTTTCGCCACGCCCGCCCTTGCCAGTCAGGGGCGGGCGTGGCTTTTTTACGTTTTGAAGCTGCGAAGGCTGCCGAGTCGCGCTTGCCCTGAATGCAGGCGGGAAGGTTTGGTGGCGGATGCAGTATGGATGTTTCAGGGATCTGGACCACAGATGTCGACGCAGTCTGGCAAGTCGGAAGTCTATATCGAGTTTCACCCGATCGGACGTCAGGTGAAGGTGACCGCTGTTGATGCCACGACAGGCGTGGAGGTCTCCATCATGGGGCCATCTACCGCTTCCCAGGCCGATCTCCAGACCCTTGCCATACGCAAGCTTCAGCGCCGCCTGGAACAGCTGCAGGGCTGAGACGGCCTTTCTGCCTTTTGGTGGGGGAGTCCGGTCCTGTTTGACTTGCCGCCTGGCTGGCAGGTCTTGTAGCCGTGACAATTCCGCAGGCTAGATATGCCCGTTTTGTGACCATAAACCGCAAGGGACTACTTGGTTCCGGGGCAGCACTATGCTACGTCCCTCGCCGACGGATCCAGACCGTGTCGACCGGCCAGAACCTGCCGGGCGATCCAAAAGTGTTCGAGGGTCACTGCGCTGTTTCAAGCGCGTGACACTCCGGCGAGCCAAGTTGAAAAGGAAGCTACGATGTCCCTGTCTGATAGCGCAGCCAGCCAGTCATTCCTCCACGATTTCTTTAACCGCAACCTGGCGGACACCGATGCCGATATCTTCGGCGCGATCGGCAACGAGTTGCACCGTCAGCAGCATGAGATCGAACTGATCGCTTCGGAAAACATCGTTTCCCGCGCGGTTCTGGAAGCTCAGGGCTCCATCTTCACCAACAAGTATGCCGAAGGCTATCCGGGCAAGCGCTACTACGGCGGCTGCGAATATGCCGATGTGGTCGAAACGCTGGCCATCGAGCGCGCCAAGCAGCTCTTCGGCTGCGCCTTTGCCAATGTTCAGCCGAACTCGGGCAGCCAGATGAACCAGGCCGTGTTCCTGGCCCTGCTGCAGCCGGGCGACACCTTCATGGGTCTCGACCTGAACTCCGGTGGTCACCTGACCCACGGCTCTCCGGTCAACATGTCCGGCAAGTGGTTCAACGTCGTGTCCTACGGCGTTCGCAAGGAAGACCACCTGCTCGACATGGAAGAGATCGAGCGTCTGGCGAAGGAACACAAGCCGAAGCTGATTCTGGCCGGTGGCACCGCCTATTCCCGCATCTGGGACTGGAAGAAGTTCCGCGAGATCGCCGACAGCGTTGGCGCCTACCTGATGGTCGACATGGCTCACATTGCCGGTCTGGTTGCTGGCGGTGAACACCCGTCGCCGGTGCCCCATGCCCATGTGGTCACCTCCACTACTCACAAGTCCCTGCGCGGCCCGCGCGGCGGCCTGATCCTCACCAACGATGAAGACATCGCCAAGAAGATCAATTCCGCTGTGTTCCCGGGTCTTCAGGGCGGCCCGCTGATGCATGTCATCGCGGCCAAGGCCGTTGCCTTCAAGGAAGCGCTGCAGCCGGAATTCAAGGCCTATGCACAGGCCGTGACTGCCAATGCCAAGGCGCTGGCCGAAACGCTCAAGTCCCAGGGTCTGGACATTGTGTCCGGCGGCACGGACAACCATCTGATGCTGGTCGACCTTCGCCCGAAGAACGCAACCGGCAAGGTGGCGGAAAAGTCCCTTGGCCGCGCGAACATCACCTGCAACAAGAACGGCATCCCGTTCGACCCGGAAAAGCCGTTCGTGACTTCCGGCATCCGTCTCGGCACCCCGGCCGGCACGACCCGTGGCTTCGGCGTTGCCGAATTCCGCGAGATCGGTCTGCTGATCACCGAAGTTCTGGATGGTCTGCGGGCAGCCAATTCGGAAGAAGGCAACGCAGCCGTGGAAGCTGCTGTGAAGGCCAAGGTTGAAGCCCTGACGGCACGGTTCCCGATCTACCCGGCCTGAACCGCCAGCCTGAACCGAAAGACCCTGAACAAGGGTGTGTTGAACGGAGAGACCTGAATGCGGTGTCCTTATTGCGGCGGCGATGAAACCCAGGTGAAGGACTCCCGTCCGACCGAAGACAACACGGCAATCCGCCGGCGCAGGGTGTGCAACACCTGCGCCGGCCGGTTCACCACCTTCGAGCGGGTGCAGCTGCGCGAGCTCATGGTGGTCAAGCGCTCCGGGCGCCGCGTTCCCTTCGACCGGGACAAGCTGATGCGCTCCGTTCAGATCGCCGTGCGCAAGCGACCGGTGGAGCCGGAGCGGATCGAGCGCATGGTGAGCGGCATTGTCCGCCAGCTGGAAAGCCTCGGCGAAAACGACATCACGGCGGAAACCATTGGCAATCACGTCATGGAAGGCCTGAAGGGCATCGATGACGTTGCCTATGTGCGCTTTGCTTCCGTCTACAAGAATTTCCGCGAGGCCAAGGACTTCGAAGCTCTGCTCGATGAATTGAGCGGACCGGACGGCCAGCCTCTTCCGAGGGCGTGAGCCTCATTCTCTCTTCTGAACTCTCCGGTGACATGACAGCCCCTAAGCCTTCAGCCGCCAGGACCCGTCAGGACAGCCGCTTCATGCAGGCCGCCGTCGCGCTGGCCCGCCGGGGGCTGGGCCGGGTCTGGCCGAACCCGTCCGTCGGCGCCCTGGTGGTGGGGCAAGCGGAGGATGGCACGCCCATCCTGGTCGGCCGCGGTGTGACCTCCCGTCCAGGCTCTGCCCATGCGGAGGTCAATGCCCTGAGGCAGGCTGGCGAAAAGGCGCGCGGGGCGACCTGCTATGTCACCCTGGAGCCCTGTTCCCACCATGGCCGCACGCCACCCTGCGCCAACGCGTTGATCGCCGCTGGTGTTGCCCGTGTGGTGATCGGCTGTCTTGACCCCAATCCGCGGGTGTCCGGCCGCGGTGTTGCCATGCTCAAGGAGGCCGGCATCGAGGTGGTCACCGGTGTCGAGGAAACCGCCTGCCGGGATCTTCAAAGCGGGTTCATCCGGCGGATTACCGATCAGCGCCCGATGGTTTCCCTCAAGATGGCCATGTCGCTCGACGGCTTCATTGGCCGTGAGGGTGATGGCCAGGTCCGCATTTCCGGTCCGGAAGCCGGTGATTTCGTCCATGGCATGCGGGCCAATCACGATGCCATTCTCGTCGGAATCGGTACGGCACTTGCCGATGACCCTGAGTTGACCTGCCGCCTTCCGGGGCTTTCCGGCCGTTCGCCGGTTCGGGTTATTTTGGACACGGATGCCCGTCTGCCGCTCACCTCCAAACTGGTGCGCACGGCGGCTGATGTTCCGGTCTGGCTGATCTGTGGCAATGACGCGGACCGGGATCGTCTGGCGGAGCTGAGCGAAGCAGGGGTTCTGGTGATCAAGGTGCCTGCGCCCGTAGGCCGGGTCGATCCGATGACGGCGCTGCGGGCGCTTGGCGTCAGGGGCATTACCCGGCTGATGGTCGAGGGCGGGGCATCCGTCGCCGCCTCCTTCTGGCAGTCCGGCGTGGTGGATGTCTTCTCGCTCGTGACCGGTAACATCAATGTGGGGCAGGGGGGCATTCCGCCCTTTGCCGGATTGAGCCTTGATGAGGTTCACGCCAACCCCAATTATGGGGTCTGCCATATCGGTTCGCTTGGCGGCGACCGTATCGAAATTCTGCGCCGGCGAGGAGCCTGACATGTTTACGGGTATTGTGACTGACCTTGGTGAGATCCTCTCGGTGGAACAGGTTCCTGCGGGCCTGCGCACCCGGATCCGCACGGTTTATGACACGGACGGGTTCGACATCGGCGCCTCCATCGCCTGTGCCGGGGTCTGCCACACGGTGACGGCCAAGGCCAATTCGTCCAACGGCAACTGGTTTGAAGTGGAATCGGCCGCCGAGACGCTGGCAATCACCAATGTCTCCACCTGGGCGGTGGGGCAGAAGATCAATCTGGAGCGCTCCCTGACCCTCGGGGCGGAGCTCGGAGGTCATCTGGTTCTGGGTCATGTGGACGGTCTTGCGACCATCACCAAGCGGGAAGACCACCCGGATTCGGTCTATTTCCAGTTCGAGGCCCCTCTGGCCTGCGCCCCCTTCATTGCCAAGAAGGGATCGGTCACGCTGGATGGCACGTCCCTGACCGTGAATGAGGCCGACGGGCTTCTCTTCTCCGTTTTCCTCATTCCCCATACGCTTGAAGTGACCACCTGGTCGCAGCGCAAGGTTGGCGACAAGGTGAATCTTGAAGTTGACATGATGGCGCGGTATGCCGCGCGGCTTGCGGAATTTCCCCGCGAGGCGTAACTGAGTGCACGAGCAGGGCGCGGGCGACCGTGATCCGCGTTTACCACCAGAGAGATTTGCGGGTCCCGGCCGGTAACGGTTGATGGACTGCAAACGGATCGGTTCTAGAATACCGACGCATCTTAGGGCGTTCTTCAGAGCGCGCGATGCTTTATGTTCTCCCCAGTTCCGCAAGGGAATGGGGAATACAGGGTGGACAAATCCCGGCTGGCGTGGTTCCTCTCGCCGCCCTAAAGACGAGAGAACGACGCCATGACCGCAGCCCCGAAGCTCCTCATCATTGAGGCCCGTTTTTACGAAGACATCGCCGACGCCCTGGTCGAAGGGGCGCAGAAGGCTCTTGAGGCCGCGGGCGCCAGCTATGACCGGATTTCCGTTCCGGGCGTTCTGGAAATCCCGGCTGCCCTTTCCATGGTGCTGACGTCCATGGAAAGCGACGAGGGCGAGTTCTATGATGGCTTCGTTCTGCTCGGCTGCGTGATCCGCGGCGAAACTTCTCATTATGACATCGTGGCAAACGAATCTGCCCGGGTGATCATGGATCTGGTTGTCGATGCGGATCTCGCGCTCGGCAACGGCATCCTGACTGTCGAAAACAGCGATCAGGCCTGGGCGCGTGCCCGGGTAAGCGAAAAGAACAAGGGCGGCGCAGCAGCCGAAGCGGCATTGGCCATGATCAAGCTGCGCGACCGCCTCGGAGTGTAATGGATATGTCCGAGAAGGCTGAAAAGACCAATCAGGCGAACAACAATGGCCCGCGTCCTGCGAACAAGCGCGGCGCGGCCCGTCTTGGCGCGGTGCAGGCGCTCTACCAGATGGATGTGGGCGAAGTTCCGCTGAGCACGGTCATCAGCGAGTTTACCGCTTTCCGTCTCGGCAAGGAGCTGGACGGTGCCCAGTACCGTGATGCGGATGAGCAGTGGTTCAAGGATATCGTGAAGGGTGTGGTCGCCGACCAGCGCCTGATCGACCCTTTCATCCACACGGCGCTGATGGAAGGCTGGCCGCTGAAGCGCATCGACAGCCTGCTGCGCGCGATCCTGCGTTCGGGTGCCTTCGAGCTGCTGCGCCGCCGGGATGTGCCTGCCCGCGTGATCATCTCCGAATATATCGACGTCGCCAAGGCGTTCTACGAGGATGACGAACCGGGACTGGTCAACGGTGTTCTCGACCGTCTTGCCCATGATCTGCGCAATGCCGAATTCACCCCGCCGCCGCCCGCTGAGATCGATGAAGACAGCACGGTCGGCGCGGATGGGGATGCCGCTTCCGGCGAGGCATAAGCATGGCCGCAGACCGGCCGCATGAGTTCGAGCTGATCCGGCGCTATTTTGCGCCCCTGGCGACGGACCCGGGCAGCCTCGGGCTGACCGACGACGCGACCGTCTTCAAGCCCGCCCCCGGCATGGAACTGGTTCTGACCAAGGACATGCTGGCGGCGGACGTGCATTTCTTTGCGGGCGATCCGCCGGAAGCGATTGCGGCCAAGGCGCTGCGGGTCAATCTGTCGGATCTTGCGGCCAAGGGCGCGCGCCCCTGCGCCTATCTCCTGGGGCTCGGTCTGCCGGATGACTGGTCCGCCTCCTGGCTGGAACGTTTCGCTTCCGGCCTCAGTGGCGATCAGGCGGCCTTTGACGTGGCCCTGATCGGCGGCGATACGATCCGCAGCGGCCAGTCCCTGCAGCTTTCCATCACCGCGATTGGTGAAGTGCCCGAGGGAACGGCTGTCCGCCGTTCCGGCGGGCAGGCAGGCGATCTTCTCTATGTGACCGGCACCATCGGCGATGCGGCGGCCGGTTTGAAGGAGCGGCTGGATCCGGGGCTTCTTTCCCGCCATGGTCTGGACGAGGCTGGCATCCAGCATCTTCTGACACGCTATCTCCTGCCTCAGCCAAGGGTCCGGCTGGCCGGGACCATACGTCTTCATGCGAGCGCCGCGATGGATGTCTCTGACGGGCTTCTGGCCGATGCGGCCCACATGGCCAAGGCCTCAAGCCTGTCCCTGACCATCGACCTGGACAAGGTGCCCCTGTCTGCACCCATGCAGGTGCTTCAAGGATCCGCTCCCGATCTCTTCCTTTCGGCTTTAAGCGGCGGGGATGACTACGAGATCCTTTCCCTGGTCCCGCCTGAACAAACGGCAGCCTTCGAGGCGGCTGCGCTGTCCTCAGGCTGCCCGGTCACCTGCATCGGCGTGGCATGCGAAGGCGAGGGGGCAATCTCTCTCATGCGAAACGATCAACCGCTCGACCTCGAAACAATCCCCGGGTTCCGTCACTTCTGACGCCCAACCCTCACCCGCCGCTTCGCGCCGACCTCTCCCATTCTTGGGAGAGGTGTCCGGAGGAGAGGTTTTGGGAATGCGGAGGGGCTGGATTTGAGATGAGGGCGTTGATTGGGAACGGTTTTTTCGGGCTGGTGCATCTCCGCACGTCTGAGCCGGTTCCCTCTCCCTCTGGGAGAGGGCTAGGGTGAGGGAATTATCCCGATGGTGAATTTACCTCTCAATACCCGTCTTCCGGTTCAACTCCGCCAGAATGGTTTCGAGGACAGCGTCAGT
The DNA here is from genome assembly GCF_900142725.1 of Roseibium suaedae. Taxonomy (GTDB): domain Bacteria; phylum Pseudomonadota; class Alphaproteobacteria; order Rhizobiales; family Stappiaceae; genus Roseibium; species Roseibium suaedae. Next base: position 1,434,877 of record NZ_FRBW01000001.1, read on the forward strand.
CGCGGTCAGAACGTCTGCATTCCAGAAACGGATGACCGAATAGCCCAGTTCGTTTAAGTGAGCTGTGCGTGCTCCATCCCGAGCCAAATCATCCGCATGCTGGCTGCCGTCGATTTCGACGATCAAACGGGCTTCCTTACACATGAAATCGGCCACGAATAGGCCGATGGGCACCTGTCGCCGGAACTTCCAGCCATTCAGGTTTCTGTTCCGCAGATGGTGCCACAAACGTCTTTCCGCATCCGTTCCGTTCTGCCGAAGCTTGCGCGCAAAGCTGAGTTTGGTCATGGTGGTTTTATGCTGATATACAATTTAAAATTGCAATCTAGTGTCTGCTAGGCTCGAAGGTCAACCCTCACCCGCCGCTGCGCGCCGACCTCTCCCATGCTTGGGAGAGGTAGCCGGGGGAGAGGTGTCGGGAATGCGGAGGGGCTTGGTCTGAGGTGGGGGCGTTAATTGGGAGCAACCTTGTTGGGCCACCGCCCCGCCTCACGCCTGAGCCGGTCCCCTCTCCCTAAGAGAGAGGGATAGGGTGAGGGAGTAGTATCTCCCTGATTTCAGCTTTCACTACTTCTGAGCATCCAACCCTCACCCGTCGCTTCGCGCCGACCTCTCCCATTCTTGGGAGAGGTTTCCGGAGGAGAGGTTTTGGGGATATGGAGAGTTGGACTGAGGAGGTTAAGCGGGTTGTTAGCAGCCCAGTTGGACCACCGCCCCGCCTCACGCCTGAGCCGGTCCCCTCTCCCTCTGGGAGAGGGCTAGGGTGAGGGGACTTTCCAAGTGAAAGGACCTCTCTGGCAATCCGGCCTGTCCTGAGCGGGCGGGCTCGTGTAGACAGGTTTTCTTCCCTTCTTCTGCAGCCCATGCTGCCGAGTCTTGCCGGATCCTTCCATGAACCAAGCTGCCCATTCCTTTCCCGTGAATGACCGCCTTGCCCGGCGCAATGCGCTGCTTCTGGCCTTTGCGCAGGCGATCGGCGGTGCTTCGGCCTCCATCGTCATTGCTTCTGCCTCCCTTGTCGGGGCGGCGATGCTGGGGGCGGACAAGCATCTGGCGACGGTGCCGGTTTCGGCAATGGTTCTGGGCACGGCCATCGGCACCTTGCCGGCCGGTCTGATCATGCGCCGTTATGGCCGCCGGACCGGTTTCGCCGGGGCCAGTATCTGGGCCTGTGCTTCTGCGTTGCTTGCGGCCTATTCGGTCCTTATCGGCGCATTCTGGCTGTTCTCCCTTGCCTGTGCCGGCAGCGGATTTGCCGGGGCTTTTGCCCAGCAATACCGCTTTGCCGCTGCGGACACTGCCAGCGACGCCTTCAAGCCCAAGGCAATTTCCTGGGTCATGGCCGGCGGGGTTCTGGCTGGGGTTGTCGGCCCGCAAACGGTCATCCTGACCAAGGAATCGCTGCCGCCCTTCCTCTTCGCAGGCACCTATGTCGCGCAGGCGGGCCTGGCGCTGATCGCCCTTTGCCTTGTGCTCTTTCTGAAGATCCCCCGTCCGGCTGCGGTCAGCCAGAGCGGTGGCGGGCGCCCGATGCGCGAGATCATGGCTCAGCCGCGCTTTATCGTGGCGGCAGCTTGCGGCATCACGTCCTACGCGCTGATGAGCCTGGTGATGACGGCCACCCCGCTGGCCATGATCGGCTGCGGATTCGAGGCCAATGATGCGGCGCTCGGCATTCAATGGCATGTGCTGGCCATGTTCGGGCCGAGCTTTTTCACCGGCAACCTGATTGCCCGCTTTGGAAAAGAGCGGGTGGTGGCAACCGGGCTGGCGCTTCTGGCGGCCTGCGCCACCGTTGCCCTCATGGGTGTGGAACTGGCCCATTTCTGGGGGGCGCTGATCCTTCTGGGCCTTGGCTGGAACTTCGGCTTCATCGGTGCGACGGCCATGCTGACCGACACCTACCGTCCGGAAGAGCGCAACATGGTCCAGGCCACCAACGACTTTCTGGTCTTCGGCTTTGTGGCCGCCGCCTCCTTTTCGTCCGGTCAGCTGCTGGAAAACTTCGGCTGGACAACCGTGAATTGGATCGTGTTCCCCTTCGTGATCCTGAGCCTTTGCCTACTTGCCTGGCTCGTGTCTCATGAACGTAAAAGTCAGTAATGCTTACCTAAACAAGGGCGCTTCTGCGAAGTAAATGCTGCGTTGCAGCTTCAATTTACGTAAGGAGAAGATTTGTTTTATCGAGACAAGAACTTGACGATTGCCGCCATGTTGCTGCTATCGTGGCGCTGTGAGGACGATCCGGTGCATCCGGAGCCGTCCCGGGGCGGGTCACAGGAATGATACCAACGCACAAAAGATAGATCAGACACGGACTCGCCACATATCTGGGAGGAACCATGAGCGAGTTATTCGTGATCATCGTCTGCGGCCTGTTGTCCATTGCATATGGCGCCTGGGCCGTCCGTTCCGTCATGGCGGCTGATGCGGGCACTGTCCGCATGCGTGAGATCGCCGGGGCGATCCAGGAGGGGGCGCAGGCCTATCTGACCCGTCAATACACCACCATCGCCATCGTCGGCGCTCTCGTCTTCGTGCTGGCCTGGTGGCTCTTGTCCGCAACGGCGGCTGTCGGCTTCCTGATCGGGGCGGTCCTGTCGGGGGCTGCCGGGTTCATCGGCATGATGGTTTCCGTCCGCGCCAATGTGCGCACGGCCCAGGCCGCCAGCAAAAGCCTGGCAGCGGGCCTTGAAATCGCCTTCCGCTCCGGAGCGGTCACGGGGCTTCTGGTGGCCGGTCTCGCCCTTCTCGGGGTCGCGGTCTATTTCACCTTGCTGACCGGCGTCATGGGCTACAACCCGACCGACCGTGCCGTCATTGATGCGCTCGTCGCCCTTGGCTTCGGAGCATCGCTCATCTCCATCTTTGCCCGTCTGGGCGGCGGTATCTTTACAAAGGGGGCGGATGTCGGCGGGGATCTCGTCGGCAAGGTCGAAGCCGGTATTCCGGAGGATGATCCGCGCAATCCGGCGACGATTGCCGACAACGTCGGCGACAATGTCGGCGACTGTGCAGGGATGGCTGCGGATCTGTTCGAGACTTATGCGGTGACGATCGTTGCCACCATGGTGCTTGCCTCCATCTTCTTCAGCGGGCCTGAGGCCGTGACCTTGATGCTGCTACCGATGGTGATCGGGGCGGTCTGTGTGGTGACGTCCATCGCGGGCACGTTCTTCGTCAAGCTCGGGGCAAACAACTCGATCATGGGCGCGCTCTACAAGGGCTTCATCGCGACAGCCGTGCTGTCCGCTGTGGCTCTGGCAGGCGTCGTGTTCCTGTGGCTCGGGGCCGGGGCATCCTTCACCACCTCTGGCGGACTGACCTTCACCGCCATGGACATCTTCTCCTGCGGCATCGTCGGTCTGGTCGTCACGGGGCTGATCATCTGGGTGACGGAATATTACACGGGCACGGATTATCGCCCCGTGCGCTCCATCGCCCAGGCATCGGTCACGGGACATGGCACCAACGTGATCCAGGGGCTGGCGGTCTCGCTGGAGGCAACGGCTTTGCCCGCGCTGATTATCATCGCGGGCATTCTGGTGGCCTATAGCCTCGCCGGTCTCTTCGGCATTGCCATTGCGGTGACCACCATGCTGGCGCTTGCGGGCATGGTCGTGGCTCTCGATGCCTTCGGGCCGGTCACGGACAATGCGGGCGGCATCGCTGAAATGGCGGACCTGCCTGCCGAAGTGCGCACCACGACCGATGCGCTCGATGCGGTCGGCAACACCACCAAGGCGGTCACCAAGGGCTATGCCATCGGCTCGGCAGGGCTTGGGGCCCTGGTGCTCTTTGCTGCCTATACGGAGGATCTGAAGTTCTTTTCCTCCAAGGCGGAAGCCGGGTCGATCTTCTTCGGCATCAACGTCGACACGCTGTTCAGTCTCTCCAACCCCTATGTGGTGGCCGGGCTTCTGTTCGGCGGGTTGCTGCCCTATCTCTTCGGCGGCATCTCGATGACCGCCGTGGGCAGGGCAGCCGGCGCGGTGGTGGAGGAAGTCCGCCGCCAGTTCCGGGAAAAGCCGGGCATCATGGCGGGCACCGAGCGGCCGGACTATGGCCGGGCAGTGGACATGCTGACCAAGGCCGCGATCCGGGAAATGATCATCCCCTCGCTTCTGCCAGTGCTCTCGCCGCTGGTGGTCTTCTTTGTCGTCAAGGCCGTGGCAACACCGTCCGATGCCTTTGCCGCACTCGGGGCCATGCTTCTCGGCGTGATTGTGACCGGGCTTTTCGTGGCAATCTCCATGACCGCCGGTGGCGGCGCCTGGGACAACGCCAAGAAGTCCTTCGAGGACGGCTTCACCGACAAGGATGGCGTCACCCATCACAAGGGTTCGGAGGCACATAAGGCCTCCGTCACAGGTGACACGGTCGGTGACCCCTACAAGGACACGGCTGGGCCCGCGGTGAACCCGATGATCAAGATCACCAACATCGTCGCCCTTCTGCTCCTGGCCGTTCTGGCGCACTGAGGGAAGGGAAGAGGCAAGTTGGCCGGGGCAGCAATGCTCCGGCCATTCTTATCGGGCCAGACGTCTTCAAGCCCTCACTTCGCTCTTGAACCACGATCTCTGGGAATGAGTGGGCCCCGGCTCTCCGGCTCCGCCTGCGGCCGGGGTGACGTCTGTGCGTGGGGTGTCCATGTCAGACGAGAAAAGGCTGGAGTGAGCTAGGACCATTTGTGAGGCAACTCGCTCGCAGTCCGTCACCCCGGCCAAGCGCAGCGCGAGCCGGGGCCTACTCGCGGAGTTTGCTCGGGAAAAAGTGGTATCCGGCTGTGGCTTTCTTCGGTCTGAAAGGCGTGGCAGGTCTGGAGCTAAGTCCCGCTCTTGCACCGTGAGCTCTGGGAATGAGTGGGCCCCGGCTCTCCGGCTTCGCCTGCGGCCGGGGTGACGTCTGAAGATGGGGCGGTGGTGCCGGAAAAGAAAAAGCCGGGGCAAGCTTGCGGTCATTCATAAGGTAATTCGCTCACAGGCCGTCACCCCGGCCGAGCGCAGCGCGAGCCGGGGCCTACTCGCGGAGTTTGCTCGGGAAAAAGTGGTATCCGGCTGTTGCTTTCTTCGGTCTGAAAAGCGTGGCAGGTCTGGCGCTAAGTCCCGTTCTTGCATCGCGAACTCTGCAAACGAGTGGGGCCCGGCTCTCCGGCTGCGCCTGCGGCCGGGGTGACGTCTGAGGGTGGGGCGGTGGTGCATGAAAAGAAAAAAAGCCGGAGCATGGCTCCGGCTTTCGAAATCGGTCTGGGCAGGTGAGCTGGCTGGCTTAGAGGCCGAGGCTCGGGTTCGCGGCGCCGCGCAGGATCTGGGTCAGGAAGCCATAGTCCGAACCGCCGGTACGGGTCTTGCGGCCCAGGAAGTCGAACACCTTGCCGTCCTGAATGCCGTAGTTGGCCAGATCCTTGACGTAGCCATCATCATCGAAATAGACCGCGACCACACGCTGCTCGACAATGTCGGGCGCGAAAAAGGCCGTCGTGGAGGTTTTTTGCGAGATGTAATAATAGGCGTCACCGTTCATGCTGGACGTGGTCGAGGGGGAGCCCAGAACCAGTTCGACCTGTTCCTTGGAGGAGCCAACCTGCACCTGAGACAGCATGTCGTTGGAAATAACGCTTCCATGCGTGTAGGTCTGCGTGAAGCATCCGGCAAGCGGGAGGCTGACAAGAAGCGGTATGAGGACGGCGTGCGCCTTGATGTTCATGCTTATCTTCCTGTGGGGCTCCGGTTCACGCCGCTTTCTGCTTCTGCAGTTGGGTGCTGGTGCCGTAGCCTGTGACAATGAGCGGTTGACGTAGATCGTTCCTTGGCAAAGTCCCTATCGTGCGATAGGGCACATGGCAATACTCGTCTGGCCCAATCCTGCAATGCCTGCCACAGAAGGGCAATGCGGGAGGGGGCCTCAAAACCGGAGACCGGAATGCTTTTTGGGCTGTTTCGCCGTAAGACTCGCACCGCCGAGCACGAGGTCTATTGCGCGATCGTGGCGCAAGCGCGGCAGCCGGAGTTCTACACAAGCTTTGGTGTTCCGGACACTCTGGACGGCCGTTTCGACATGATTGTCGCCCATGCGGTGCTGCTGTTCTCGCGCCTGCGCGGTCAGGACAAGGAGACTTCCGAGTTCTCGCAATATGTCTTCGACCTGTTTTTTTCGGACCTCGACGCGACCTTGCGCGAGCAGGGCGTGGCAGATCAGCGGGTGCCGAAAAAGATCAAGACCATGGGCGAGGCCTTCTATGGTCGGGCCGATGTCTATGTGCCGGCGCTTGAACAAGGGGATGCACTGGCCCTTTGCGAGGCGATTTCCCGTAATATCTTTCCAGATGAGGACGCGCCCGCCGGAGCGCGCGGCCTTGCCGACTATATGCTCGCGGCCCATGCCGCATTGAAGGATCAGGACCTGAAGGCGATCCTGTCTGCACAGATCCGGTTCCCGGACGCTGCAGACTTCGCGCCGGGACCAGGTGCCCTGAGCCCAAAAAACACGGAGACAAACTGAGCCCATGGCAAAAGCCTCTTATCCCTATTCCTACAAGGTCAATGGCGACCGTCTCGGCGATCAGGTGAAGCCTGTGAAGGTAGTTCCGGACGAGGCCGAACTGGCGCGGATTGCCAAGGCCTATGACGTGGATGGAATCGAAAGCCTGACGGCGGATCTGGTGCTGAAGCCCTGGCGCAAGGATGGTGTCCGGGTGGCTGGTACCCTGGTTGCGGATGTGCGTCAGATCTGCGTCGTCACCCTTGAGCCCTTCGTGCAGCGCCTCACCGACGAGATTGACCGCACCTTCGAGCCGGTGTCCACGCGCCCCCGCCGCCCAAAGGATCTCAACGATGATGGCGAGATCGAAATCGACCTGGAAGGCATAGATCCGCCGGACGTCATGATCGACGGAGTTCTCGACCTCGGGGCTCTCATCTGCGAGCAGCTTGCGCTCAATATTGATCCGTTCCCACGCAAGCCGGGAGCCGAGTTTGACGATGTCGTCGAGGACGCCGGAGACGAAGGCGAGACGGCGGAAGAAAAGCCTTCTCCCTTTGCTGCGCTTGCCAAGCTGAAAGGCGAGGAAGACAGCTAAATCAAACAGGCGAAGATTGAAAACGGTTGTCTCCGGGCTGGAAACCGTTATGTTCGCCCCCTGTTTAATCGGTCCTGGCAGCCTTGTGCCGTCAGGACGTGCCCGGGCCGCAGATCGGCACCTGGATCTCCCCGTGAGGTCCTGTCCGCGTCCGCCCCGTGGCTCATCTTGAAGACCTTTAGATGGCGAAAACCATTCCAATTTCCCTTGATGCAATGGGCGGCGACCATGGTCCGGAAGTGGTTATTCCGGGCGCAGAGGTCGCGCTTGTGCGTCATCCGGATATCCGCTTCCTGATTTATGGCAACGAGAAAGTGGTCCTGCCGATTCTGGACCGCTATCCCCGGGTCAAGGAAGCCTCCACGTTCCATCACTGCGACGTGTCCGTCGCCATGGATGCAAAGCCGAGCCAGGCGCTGCGTCAGGGCCGCTGGCGCTCGAGCATGTGGCGCGCGATCGAGGCGGTGAAGACCGAAGAGGCGGCTGTCGCAGTCTCTGCCGGCAACACCGGCGCCCTGATGGCCATGTCCAAGTTCTGCCTGCGGACCATGGCCAACATCGAGCGCCCGGCCATTGCCGCGATCTGGCCGACCACGCGCGGCGAAAGCATCGTTCTGGATGTCGGGGCGACCATTGGTGCCGATGCCCAGCAGCTCATCGATTTTGCGATTCTCGGCGGGGCCATGGCCCGTGCGCTGTTCAGCATCGAAAAGCCGACCGTCGGCCTCCTCAACATCGGCGTTGAAGAAGTGAAGGGCCTTGAAGAGGTCCGCACCGCCGGCCGCCTGATGCGCGAAGTGCCGCTCAGCTCGCTGACCTATTCCGGCTTCGTCGAGGGCGACGACATCGGGCAGGGGGCTGTCGATGTGGTCGTGACCGAAGGCTTTGCGGGCAATATTGCCCTCAAGACCGCAGAAGGCACGGCCAAGCAGATCGGCGGCTATCTCAGGGCGGCCATGAGCCGGACGCTCATGTCCAAGATCGGCTACTTCTTTGCCAAGAGCGCCTTTGACCGGCTGCGGGAAAAGATGGATCCGCGCAAGGTCAATGGCGGGGTGTTCCTGGGTCTCAACGGCATCGTGATCAAGAGCCATGGCGGGACGGACGCGGAAGGCTATGCCGCCGCGATCGACCTGGCCTATGACATGGTCCGCAACGAGCTGACCCAGAAGATCGCTCATGATCTGGTACATTATCACCGCGGGGGCATCGCCCGGGCCGCGAAGAATTCGGAAGGTGATCAGTGAGCGTAATTCGTTCGACTGTCCTGGGAAGTGGCAGCTACCTGCCGGCAACCTGTCTGACCAATGAAGATCTGGCCAAGAAGGTCGACACTTCGGATGAGTGGATCGTCCAGCGCACCGGTATCCGTCAGCGCCATGTGGCGGCGGAAGGTGAATACACTTCCGATCTGGCTTTCAATGCAGCGGAAGCGGCTCTTGCCAATGCGGGCATCAAGGCCGAAGACATCGACCTGATCATCCTGGCGACCGCGACGCCGGACAACACCTTCCCGGCAACGGCCGTTCAGGTACAGCACCGCCTGGGCATCAATCACGGTTTCGCTTTCGACATTCAGGCGGTCTGCTCGGGCTTCGTCTATGCGCTGACCACGGCTGACATGTATCTGAAGGGCGGCCTGGCCAAGCGAGCGCTCGTCATTGGCGCCGAGACCTTCTCCCGCATTCTCGACTGGGAAGACCGCACGACCTGCGTTCTCTTTGGCGATGGCGCTGGCGCTGTGGTTCTGGAGGCCCGTGAGGGCGAGGGCACCGTGGAAGATCGCGGTATTCTGACTGCGCATCTGCGCTCCGATGGCCGCCACAAGGAAAAGCTCTATGTCGATGGTGGTCCTTCGACCACCCAGACCGCCGGGCACTTGCGCATGGAAGGCAAGGAAGTCTTCAAGCACGCAGTCGGCATGATCACCGACGTGATCGAGGATGCATTCGAGGCAACCAAGCTCAGTGCGGAAGATCTCGACTGGTTCATTCCGCATCAGGCGAACAAGCGCATCATCGATGCCAGTGCCAAGAAGCTGGGCATTGCGCCCGAGAAGGTCGTGACCACCGTGGATCTGCACGGCAACACTTCTGCAGCCTCCATTCCGCTTGCCATCGACACGGCCGTTCGGGATGGCCGGGTGAAGGCCGGCGATCTCGTCATGCTTGAGGCCATGGGCGGCGGCTTTACCTGGGGTTCGGTGCTGCTGCGCTGGTAAGCAGGCCTGCTGACCAAATCGCTCAAGATCACAAAGCCCGGTCCGCTCGCGCAGGCTGGGCTTTTTGCTTGGCCGGATCCTTCTTCCGTTCAGGGATCGCTCGCAGGACGGGAAAAACGGGTTCTGGATGCGGGTCAACACCCCCAAAAAGACTAAGCGTTAATTTTCCGAAAGCCCCGACTTCCTGTTGACCGTTTTGCCATGACACAATACCGTAGCCCCAACTGGGAAGTTTCGTAGCAAAATCAGCCAGATCGTTGGCATTGCCGAGGAGTGGTCATGGGCAACAGGACAATCACGCGCGCTGATCTTTGCGAGGCGGTCTATCAGAAAGTCGGACTGTCGCGCACGGAATCGTCAGAACTGGTCGAGCGGGTTCTTTCAGAAATTTCGGAATGCCTCCTGACCGGTGAATCGGTCAAGTTGTCTTCCTTCGGCTCCTTCGTCGTCCGCTCCAAGGGGGAGCGCATCGGCCGGAACCCCAAAACCGGTGAAGAAGTGCCCATTTCCCCTCGCCGGGTGATGGTCTTCAAGCCCAGCAATGTGCTGAAACAGCGTATCAATGAAGCCCTGACAGGCGCAGAGAACGCATAAGGGCATCTGGCGTTCGCTTGGAACGCCGGATCATGCTCCAACCCTTTAGAAGCGATCAGCTTTCAGGCAATCAACCGGTCCCGGCTGATTGCCGGCTGTCCGAGACCTGACAAGACCTGATGACAAGCATGGACAAGAGCCCTGACGCCTTCCGCACGATCAGTGAGGTCGCTGAAGATCTTGACCTGCCGCAGCATGTCCTGAGGTTCTGGGAAACCCGCTTCACCCAGATCAAGCCGCTGAAGCGCGGTGGTGGCCGCCGGTATTACCGCCCGGATGATGTGGAACTGCTGCGCGGTATCCGGCATCTGCTCTATGGCGAAGGCTACACGATCAAGGGCGTGCAGCGGATCCTGAAGGAACAGGGGCCGCGATTTGTCATGCAGATCTGGCATGAGGATGCGATTCCCCTGCCTGTCGCCGCCAAGCTGGCCGATGCCGAGGACACGGTTCCCGCGCCTCGTGGGGCTGCACCGAATGTTGTTGCCCCTGCCGGGCACGACGCGCTGGACGACAGTGATGTGATGCCGGAGCGCCCGCGGGATGTTCTGGTGGATGAAGCGCCGAAGAAGGGCCATGAGAAGTCGGGCCATGGCCTGCGCTTCATGGACCGGTTCCGCGGTGAGCGCGATGACGGGCACGGAGCGGGCGGTTCTCTGTCCAAGGACGATATCCGCCGGCTCCAGGCAACCTTGTTCGAACTTCTGGAATGCAAGCGCATTCTGGATCAGGCCCGCTGATCCAGTCCGTCCCGTGAACCGGCTTACCTTGAAGCCGGTTATTTCCCTTTGAAAAAGGATGTCAGCCGTTCCAGAGCGGATGCCTTTGGTTTGGGCTGGTCTTCCGCCGGAGAGGGCTGGGCAAACCGGCGCAGTTCCTCCAGGGACAGGCGCTCGGTCGCCTGCGTCTCTTTGGGAATGGTTCGCTGCCGCGTGCCGAAGCTTGCCCGTTGCCCCTCGTCTGCGGTCAAATCGGGAGCAGGGCGCCCGGCGGGAGGAACATAGGCCTGTGCTGCTTGGCCCTGAGTTGTCTGGCCCTGAGTTGTCTGGCTCTGAGCTGCTTGGGGTTGTACGGCAGTGAAGGACGGCGTTTCATTCGAGAGCTCTGCCGTTGCGTTCCGGGCGCTTCCGGGCGAGACGGGAGCCGGAGATGTCTCGGCGGCCTTCAGTTCTGCAAGCCGTGCCAGAATGGCGGCATCCACCGGATCATTGGGGTCGAGCCCATCCTTGCCTGCGCCGGACATGGTCTGCTCGACCACGCTGCCATCCAGACCATATTGCAGGTTCACCATGGGCGTCTTGGGGCCGATGATGCCGAAGGCCGCGCTCATTTCCAGCTTCAGATTGATGCGGTCCGGCTCGTCCGGGGATGTCTTTTCATGATGGATCCGGATCCGCTCGCTGGGATCGATGCCAAATGTGTCGCCGTCAGGAATGACTGCCTGGCGCAGATCGCAGAGGGAGACGAACTGCAGCAGGCGTTCAAGCATGAATTCGAGCGGTGCGGTGCTCGGCACGAAATGGATCAGATAGCCCGTCAGATATTGTGAGCCTGCCCCAAGGACGCCGACATATTTGTCTTCATCGGGCAGGTCCTGCGGCGGCACATAGGCGTGGGGGCGGATGTAAAGGCTGAGCTTGTCTTCTGCCTGCGCGAAAGAGGTGAAGACATCGGGCGGCAGCAGATAGCCGTTCTGTTGCCAGTTCACCGCCGTTGCATAACGCAGCTTCAAAAAGCGCACCACCAGCGCTGCCAGGAATGACATGGCCGTCTGGCTGTCTGCCAGAGTGTCGATCATCTGCGTCTGCGGGGAAACAGCTTCCTTCATGTGGTCCGGCACGAGAGAGGCCGGAATCAGGCCTCTGCCGATGGACAGGGTCGTCACCATGCGGGCCTGTGCGACCGCACGCTCGGCCTGGGGAAACAGCTTGCGGACCGGATAATTGTCGATCGCCCGTTCAAGTGCCGCTCTGCCGGTGAGAGGCTCGCTCTGGGTGATCAGAACACGGAAGCCGCCGCAGAACATGTAGGTGTTCTGATCCGTCGAAGGCGGCAGCAGATGGCATTCGCCCGGCGCAATGCCATGCTCCGCAGCCACATTCAGGATCATCTGCCGGACACGGTCAGCCGGAGCGAATTCGTTCTCCGGATGGAGGGCCAGACAGTTGAAGGTTTCTGCGGGAAAAATGTTCACGTCGGTTCTGCTCGGCAAATGGACCTAAGGTCAATATGCGCCTGGCAGAGTGAATTTCAAATGAACCGGATCAAGAAGGGACCGGCGTGGCAACTATCACCTGCGCCGGTCCCGTCAAACCTCAATCGAGGCCCATGCAGCTCGCGTAATAGCTCACGGTTGCCGGCCAGTCGGAGAAGATGCCGGAGACACCCACATCCTGCGCCAGCACATCCACGATCTCGTAAAGGTCGCCCTCGCCGGACAGGACGCTGTTGATGGTCTGATAGTACCAGCCGCCGCCCTTCCGGGTGATCGGGCCGGAACGCTCCAGGGACCAGGCAATGGTCTTCAGGCCGGCAGCCTTGGCTTCCACTGCATAGGGGGAGGGAACGATCTGGCCTTCTACCACGGTCAGCAGCATCCAGATCGGCGGAGCGATATAGGTGACCCCCATGTCCTTCAGCTCCTTCATGGAGGGCTGGAAGGTTTCGGGCTTCAGGGGATCAAGGCCCTTGGAGTTGCGGCCATCCAGATAGACGGCCTGCTTGCCGAATTCCGGTTCGTTCCGGATCCAGTAGAGGACATCCTCAAGATTGAAGGACTGGGGCCAGACGTCTGCCGCCGGAATGCCCGCCTGCTTGTACTCGTCGATCAGCATCTGGGCATAGTCTTGCTGGCTCATGCCTTCGAAAGGCATGGTCACTTCCGGGGCTTTCAGTTCCGGTGTGAACTTGCCGCCGAGCGACCTGATCAGCTCGATGGACCCCTTGTGGGTCATCAGGGTACCGGGGGAATAAAGATCGGTGCGCCAGCGCGGCGAGCCGTTCATATAAGCCTCCAGCGTGGTGGCTGACCGGTCCGCACCGTCCATCTTGGCCGACAGGCTCTGGAACTCGGCCAGGGTCAGTTCGCTGGTGCGGCACTCCGCCTTGGCCTTCTCGCCATTTGCTGCCGGGGTGAAGGGCGTGATGCATTTGCCCGCCAGATCCGTCGCCAGAATGTTGGTGGAGGTTGCAAGGTCATCCTGTGCGTGCCGGCAGACAAGCTGCTTGTCCCTGGTGAAGGTCACATCGCATTCGATGATCCCGGCGCCCATTGAGGCGGCGGCCTTGTAGCCTTCTTCCGAATGTTCCGGAAACTCCAGCGGCGCACCCCGGTGGGCGATGGAAAACAGGGTCTTCCTCACGGGTTGGCCCAGGCAGGCCTTCAGCTTTTCCTTCAGCTCCCCGTCCTTCATCTTGTCGATCAGATAGGCCGGGCGGGGTCCCACACTGACGGTTTCGGCCTGCGCGGCGCTCATACCTGCCACGGCGGCAAGGGTTACGGCTGCAAGGGAGGCTGGAAGAAACGGAAGGCGCATGGAAAATCCTTGTGTCTTGATGAGGGCCGCTTGGCGACTGTGGTCGAGGAGCTCCCTCTCCCTTGGGGAGAGGGTTGGGGTGAGGGGTTTTTATCCAAAGTACTGGATACCCCCTCACCCGGACCTTTGGTCCGGCCTCTCCCCAAGGGGAGAGGTGATCCGGCGGAGACGTCAAGCAGCTTTGCTCCTCCCGTATCGCGGGAAGGTGACAGGCAGACTACATCCTATGCAGGTTTCCACGCCAGAGGCAGGGAGACAGGGCCGCGCACGGAGAGGCCGCGCTTGTAGGCCGGTGTGCCGCCGGAGAGCTCCATATGCGAGAACCGGCGCAGCAGCGACGAGAAGATGATATCCATGTCCAGCCGCGCCAGATGGTTGCCAAGGCAGAAATGGGCGCCGCGGCCGAAGGCGATGTGCCAGTTGGGCGTGCGGCCAACATCGAACCGGTCGGCCTCCGGGAACTGGGCCGGGTCGCGGTTGGCGGAGCCGTAGAGCACGCCGAATTTGGTGCCGCGCGGATAGGTCTTGCCGGCAACCTCCACCTCTTCGACGCAGTAGCGGTGGAAGAAGGGCAGGGGGCTCTCGAAGCGGAACATTTCCTGGACGGCGGTTTTCATCAGGCCCGGCTCATCGCGCAGGCGCTGCATCTGATCCGGGAAGCGCAGCAGGGCATGCATGCCGCTGCCCAATACGTCGATGGTGGAACCGTGGCCGGCCATCAGGATCAGCATGGCGGTGGAGATGAACTCGTCCTCGTTCATCAGGCCGGCCTTTTGCGCCTCGATCATGCGCGACAGCAGATCCTCGCCGGGCTTGGCCTCGCGCTCGGCCTTCAGCCTGGTCAGGTATTCGTAGAACTCGGTGGTGTTGCGCTCGGCCAGTTCCTTGCGGGCCTCTGAGCGGTCGATGTCGAAGAACTGCACGATGTTCTCCGACCAGATGCGCAATTGCGGGCAGTCCTCGTCCGGCACGCCAAGCACCCGCCCGATGATGTGGCCCGGCACATGGGCGGCCAGATCGGCGGTGAAGTCGATCTCCTCCCGGTCGGCCAGACTGTCGATCAGCCCGTCCACATAGGTCTGGATCTCGTCGCGCAGCTTATTGACCATGACAGGCGTGAACAGCTGGAACACCTGCTTGCGCAAGCGGTCGTGGACCCCGCCGTCGCTGTCGAGCAGGGAGAACTGCACGAAGCGCTCGTGATGGGGCATGTCATGCCAGTTGGCAGCCCGCTGCTGGGCGGTAATCTCCTCCCGGCTGGCAATATGGTCCATGGTGCGGACCATGCGGGCATCCAGCACGATCTGCGACACATCCTCGAAGCGGGAGGCCAGCCAGATGTCGAAGTCCTCGAAATAGGTCAGGCCGGGGATCGCCCGAAGCTCCGCATACTGGCGGTAGGGATCCTGTGCAAAATCGGGGCTGAGAGGCTGGAACTGAAAGCTGGCTGTCATGGCGGGCGGTTGTGTCGGGCTTTGAAGAGGGAAAGGGAAGCCTCAAGCTAATCGAGCCTTGCCGGGGGCGCAAAGCTCAAGCCGTTGAAACCGGTGGAGAGTTGGCGGGGCAGGACTGCTTTTCGCTTCGGGGGGAGCTGAAGGATTTGACCTTTTGCTGCACTGCGATAATAGACGTCGGGGCGGGTGCATGGCAGCCTTGGAGGCGCCAGAGACAGAGCGCCGCCGAAATCAGGAAAAAGCCTATGCTCCAGATCATGCCCAATGCCCTCCGGCTGTTTGCCGCGGCGTTCCTCGCGCTTTGCATTGCCATGGTGCTGGACCTGCACAATCCCTTCTGGGCGGCCATGCCGGTCTGGGTGGTCAATCAGGCCTTCCGTGAGGATCTGCTGATCCGGGGTATTCTTCGTCTGGCGGGTACGATCGTTGGTGCTGCCATCGGTTATCTCAGTCTGGTCTATGTCGCCGATCCCATGTGGCAGCTGGTCATTCTGGCGCTGGTGGTGGGCCTCAGCACCTGCGTCACCTACTGGATCGGCACGATCTACAGCTATGGCCCGCTGATCACCGGCATCACGGCGGCGGTGGTCATGGTGCCCGCGTTCTTTTCCGGCAGCCATATGAACATGGCGGATATCGCGCATTTCGCCGTGGACCGGATCTGGTGCACCCTGATCGGGGTGGTTTCGGTGACCGTCGTCACCTATCTCTTCACGCCCGCACGGCAGGACAAGCGCCCGGCGCGGGTGGAGCAGGAGCGGCTGAAACATGCCGTCTTCCGCGGCCTTGGCGCTGGCGCTGCGACGTTTGCCGGAACCTTGCCCATCCTGCTGGCCCCCTCGGTTATCACCTTGAGCCTTGCCCTGTCACTGGCGATCTTCTCGTCGATCCTTGGCTCCCTGCAGGACCCGCGCCCGGTCATGCGGATGATGGCGGTCGGCGTGTCGCTGGGGGTGGTGGCCGCCCTGTGCTACCGGGGCATCCTGCACTGGCTGGATCCCTCGCTCCTGCCGCATATGGTCATCGCCGGGCTCTTCATCTTCTGTGGCGCGGTTCTGCGCAGCTTCGGCACGACCGCCATCATCGGCCTCGATTTCAACATGTGCTTTCTGCTGGCCGGCGAAGTCGGCGCGGAGATCCATCCGCTGCAAAGCACCGCCATGGGCGGCATCGCCATGGCCCTTGCCGCCCTCGCCATCTCCCAGGCCTACCGCCTGATGCCAAGGCATCACGTAGGGTGAGGGGAAGGGGGGCTTCGCCTCACTCGCGCAGGGGTTGCCGCAGGCCAGACGCTTGCCCCGCCTGTCTCTCCTCCTTCGTCATTGCAGCACTTGATGCTGCAATCCACTCCGTTGCCTTTCGAAACGGAGAAAACTTTCCTTAAGGAGAGGGAATGGCATGGATGCCATGGTCAAGCCATGGCAGGACGAAAGAGAGGGTAGTGGGGAGAAAGCCGATTCCCTTGTGCCATCGACATTGGTGTTTACTGGGAGGCCTTTCTAAGGCGTTCCCGCAGGCGAAGCCCGATGCATGAGCCAGCCCCTCCGCGCGGTCATCCCCGGCTCGACCGGGGATCCAATGCACCTCTCCGCAGGTTTGGCAGGCGCAGAAGCAACCGGACACGCGCTCCAGACGCATGAACCTCTTATCCGCTTTGCCCAAACGTGGATTGGATCCCGCGTCAAGCGCGGGATGACCGCGTGGTGAGCCCGTGCCTTACTCTCCTTCGCAGGGCAGATATTTGCTCCATCTGCCTCTCCTCCTTCGTCATTGCAGCACTTGATGCTGCAATCCACTCCGTAACCTTTCGAAACGGAAAAGCCCTTCTTTCAGGAGAGGTCACGGCATGGATGCCATGGTCAAGCCATGGCAGGACGGAGGAGAGGGAGTGGGGAGAAAGCCGGTTCCGTTGTGCCGAAGACTTGGCGCTTTCGGTGCTGCAATTCGAAGGTGTTTTTGCAGGCGATACCTCACGCATGCGCCAGCCGCGCCGCGCGATAATCTTGGTCTTCAAAAGACAGGGAAAAGTGGGGGTAGGTCTTAAGTGGTCGGGCAGGCCGGATTTGAACCGACGACCCCTACACCCCCAGTGTAGTGCGCTACCAGGCTGCGCTACTGCCCGAACGCGCTCTACCTAACTGGTTCGCCGCCCAAGCGCAAGCGCCTTGATGGGGCTTGGTCCACAGGTCTTCTGCGCATCGGCGGAGAACCTTGCCGGCGCTGTTCCAGCTTGTCGGCCGCAATCAGCCCCCAGGCGATGCCATAGAGCATGTAGACGTGGCGCCAGTGGTCGGTGTCGATGATGGCGCTCAGGATCACATGGGCGCATAGAACGCCGAAAACGCTGTGCAGGAACAAGGTCCAGGGCCGCTGCTTGAAGAGCAGCGGGAACAGCCGCTTCAGGGTCCAGCCGATGAAGAGGAGATAGACCGTGCCGCCAAGCCAGCCATAGGTGGTGAAGCCCTTCAGATAGACGTTGTGCTCGTCTTCCGGGAAATACTTGTTGAATTCCAGGGCGCCGAGGCCAAGCGGGCGCTCCATCACCATCTGGAAGCCCAGAGTGTAACGGGCAAAGCGGCCGAGGCGCGCACCGTCATAGGACTGCACCAGCTTGGCGCGCTGCTGGAACATCTGGGCGACGCTGTCGATGGAGAGGGCAATGCCGATCAGGGCGATGACGCCGAGAAGACCGAGAGCGCCAAGCACGATCAGCCGCAAGCGGCGCGACGGGTTTCGCTCGGTGACCAGTGCCAGCAGGTAGACGATGGCCGAGGCCACGATCAGCACGATCCACGCACCGCGCGAAAAGCTGAGGAAGATGCCCAGCACCAGAATTCCAAGCGGAATTGCGAGCAGCAGCAGGCGCGGGATCGAGGCGGACAGCATCCGCTGGATCAGGAGCACGGCGGGGAGGGCCAGGAAGGGGCCGAAGACGTTCGGATCCTGAAACGTGCCGCGGGCGCGCTCGTAAAGGGTGAAGAAGCCGGCGCCGGGGAAGAGGTGGAAATAGCCGGCGATGCCGAAGAAGGCGACCAGAACCGAGGAGGCGAGATAGCCCTTCTCGATCATCCGGTAGCGGTCCGGGCGCTCTGCCAGAACGGCGGCGTAGAAGATCGCTGTGACAATGAGGAAGCCGGTGACGACCGTGTAGATCAGCGCGTCATTGAACTCGCGGGCCAGCGGCATGGAGGCCAGGCCGCCGGAGATATAAAGCATCAGGCAGACGATCAGCGGGCCGAATTCCCGGCGCAGCTTCAGCCCGAAGGCCAGCCAGACTACCAGCAGCCCGAGCATGTAGAGCTCATAGGGCGCCGGTTCCCGGATCACGAAGCCGGAGAGAAAGGCCGCCAGCCACAGGGCGCCGTTGCCGATCTGCTGTCCCCGCAGAACCAGGCCGGGCTGGCCATGGGAGGCCGGGCGGCCCCCCGGTCCTCCGCCCTGCCGGGCACCCTGGGCCAGACCGCCGAAATCTGCGGCGGAGGCGCTCAATAGGCATTCTCCGTGTTGAGCAGGCTGACCGGTGTCATGAGCAGGATCTTCAGATCGAACAGGATCGACCAGTTCTCGATGTAGAAGACGTCATGCTCCACGCGCTTCTGGATCTTTTCCGGCGTGTCGACTTCGCCGCGCCAGCCGTTGATCTGCGCCCAGCCGGTTACGCCCGGCTTGACCTTGTGACGGGCGAAATAGCCGTCCACCACCGTGTCCCAGGTGCGGTTGTCCGTATGGGCATTGACCGCATGGGGGCGGGGGCCGACGAGCGAGAGTTCGCCGCGCAGCACGTTGATCAACTGCGGCAATTCGTCGATGGAGGACTTGCGGATGAAGCGGCCGACACGGGTGACCCGCGGATCGCCCTTGGTCACGACCTTCTTGGCTTCCGCGTCGGTCTTGTCCGTGTACATGGAGCGGAACTTCAGCACGTCGATGACTTCGTTGTTAAAGCCATAGCGCTTCTGCCGGAAGATGACCGGCCCCTTGCTGTCCAGCTTGATCGCGATGGCCGCGGCCAGCATGACAGGGGACAGGACCACCAGGCTCAGGCTGGCGAAGAAGATGTCAAAGACACGCTTGGCGACCATGTCCCAGTCGGTGATCGGCTTTTCCACCACGTCCACGAAGGGCACGGAGCCGATGAAGGACGCGCCGCGGTTACGGAATTTCATCTTGTCCGTATGGGCCGACAGGCGGATGTCGACCGGCAGCACCCAGAGGCGGCGCAGCAGTTCCAGCACGCGCTTTTCAGCGCGCAGCGGAATGCAGACGATCAGCATGTCGATCCGGGCAAGACGGCAGAACTCGACCAGCGCGGCAATGTTCCCGAGCTTGGGATAGCCGGCGACCACGGCCGGGGACCGGTCATTGTTGCGGTCGTCGAAGATGCCGCAGATGCGGATGTCGTTTTCCGGCTGGGACTCCAGCTCATGGATCAAGTCCGCCGCCGCGTTGCCGCCGCCAACGATGATCGCCCGGCGCTCCAGGCGGCCGCTGTCCATGTAATGGCGCACGAGCCGGTTGAAGCCGAAGCGGACGGCAATGAGGCCTGCCAGACCATAGACGAACCAGGAGCCGATCCAGTTCTGGTTCAGATAGATGCCGAAGGACGATGTGGACTTGACCAGGGCGAAGATGACAAAGACCAGAACCCAGCCGCCGGCGACGCGGCCCGTCTGGGCAAGTCCCTTGCGCATGATCGAGACCTGATAGGCATCTCCGGCCTGGAAGAACGCCAGAGCGAAGATGATGGCAAGGCCGATCGCAACTGCGTTGCCGATGCCGAAAGCAAATCCCTCCGTCGCGGTCAGGAAGGCAATCACCGCGGAGGCGATGATCACGAACATGTCCGCAAGGCGCACGGTTCCCGCGAGCACGGGCACGGAGACGGCATTGTCGTCCAGGGTTTCTGCAACGCGCAGGGCTTCGGCCGACAAGGTCGCCTGTGCCGCGTCTGCTGCCTGGTCCCTGCCTTTGTCCTCTTGTCCGGGCTGCTGATTGGCTGCCTGTGGGGGAGGGGGCGGGGCGGCGTTCTGGGCGCGCAGGTTGCTGGTCAGGTGCTTGCGCAATTCCGGGGCGCTGCGGTCGGGTGTGCTGTCCGGCGTGCTGTCCGGCGCAGCCGGATCCTGCTTTTTCATGTCATCTTCGGAGGGTTCGTACGGCGGTTGATTGCCATGACGGCTGGCGGGAACGGTCATCAACGTTGCCCCGTTCGTGCATAGATCGTCTGCGGATTGGCCGCAGGAAGGGTATCGGTTTCGGACTGAGAGGACGCCTGATGGAGGTCTTCGGGAAGCTGTCCGCGAACCTCACGGTAAAGCGTCATGATGCGGTCGCTCATGAGATCGATGGAGAAGGTCTCGGCCAGACAGCCGCGCAGCGTGCCAGCGAGCCGCTCCATCGCCTCGGGATGCGCGAGCGCTGCTTCCATGGCGCTGGTCAGGCTTTCGATCCTGCCCGGCTCGACTAGGTGAGACGAGTAGCGGCCAAAGATTTCCGGAATGCCGCCCACACGGGTGGCGATCAGCGGGCGTTGAGCGGCCACTGTCTCCAGAATGATATAGGGCATGGCTTCAGCTCGGGAGGGAACCACAACACATCTTCCCATGGCAAATGCCTTGCGGGCCGGGAGTGCGCCATGGAACGTCACCTTGTCCTCAAGTCCGAACTTGCTGACCATGGAACGGTAACGGGCCTCATCCGGACCTTCGCCGACTATATGCGCAGACGGGGCGGTACCGCTCTTCAATTTGATGTTATGCAGCGCCTCGATGAAGAGGTCGGTGCCCTTCAGATCGCGCAGCATGCCGATGTAGAGAAAGTCGGCGGCGTCTTCATTGGCCTGAACCGGCGAGAATTCCTCGGGCCGCAGACCGTTATAAACCACGCGGGACAGGGCGCGGGGCTGGCAGACCTTGGTTTCGAAGGCTGCTGCCTCATAGTCGGAAACGAAGATCAGGCCATCGGTGATCCGCTCCAGAGCCCGCTCGATCGTGTGATAGACGCGGCCTTCCAGACGGTTCGGATCATAATGCAGGCTGCCGCCATGGGGGCAGTAGATGCGCGTGACGTCGCGGCCCTTCATGCGCAGGATCGTGCCGATGACGCGTGTGTAGGCGCCGCCCTTGGCTCCGTGTCCATGCAGGACATCCGGCTTCAGGTCGCGGATATGACGGTAGAGATTACGTGTTGCCTTGAGGTCCTGAATGGTCAGCTGCCGCTGCATCGGGAAACGGGCAACGCCCAGGGAGAGATGCTTGCTGATCTGGTCGACGAGCGCATTGTCAAAGGCGCTGCCAGTCGAGCTGTCGCAGATGAGACCAACGTCATGTCCAGCCGCTGCCTGGCTGGCCGCAAGGTCCATGATATGTCTGAATATGCCGCCAATCGGCGAGCGTACGCAGTGGAGAATCCGAAGCGGATCGGATGTCATGGTGCAGGCTCCCTGTTGCGGCCCTCAGGTTTCTTCTTGAACCTTGAGAGCCGAGTGCCTGCACCCTAGCAAAGGGAAATGAGTCCGCGGTTAATTGCTCAGTTGTGTCAGAACAGCCGTTCGCGGACGTAGATCGTGTCACCTGGGCGCACAGGGTCCGAAATGGGCACACGGCCGTTAAGGATCTCGCCGTTGATCTGCCGGGTGATGTCAACATCAAGCTGTTGAGCCCGGGTGCCGAATCCGCCGGCGGTTGCGATGGCGTTCTGTACAGTCATGCCGGCGACGAATGAGTACTGGCCCGGGTTTTGCACTTCACCCATTATGAAGACGGGACGATAGGTGTCCACTTCCACGGAAACGTCCGGGTCGCGCAGGTAGCCCTGGCGCAGCTTGCGGCCGATTTCAGCGGCCAGCTGCTGCTGGTTCTTGCCGCGTGCAGGGACGCTGCCGATCAGCGGGAAGGAAATATAGCCTGCCTGATCAACGGTGTAGGTGTTGGAGAGATCGTCCTGGCCGAACACGATGATCCGCAGCCGGTCGCTCGAGTCGAGCTGATAGGGCTGGGTCAGCGTTTCATGAAACGCAGCCGGGGGGCGGCGGTAGCCGCTGCAGGAAGCCAGTCCGGCGCAGACGGCGAGGACAAGCAACAAACGGATCAACATGCACTTCTCTCCTGAGATCAAATGCACAATCGCAAGCTATGGTTAATGGCGGGTGAAGACATTTCAGGAATGCATGTGAACGTTGGGGAAGGGAAAATGGCAGGGTTAACGGCCGGAACCTGCTGAAAGGGGGCGTCTTAACCGATCGCTTACCCTGTTTCGCCATAGTTTGAAAAATACTTTGGAGTTTTGACAATGACCGGCACCCGCCAAACGGCCCCGATCGACGACATGGCGCTTGACCTGACCGGCTTGCTGCGCGAGCTGAGGGGTGCCATGCGTTGGCTCTTGCCGCTGGTCTTGCTGGCCGGTGCCCTGGCCTTTCTGTCCCTGCAATTCGTACCTTCCAAATACAAGGGCGAGGCACGGCTGCTGATCGAAAGCAAGGAATCGAGCTTCCCCGGCTCCTCCCGCGGGGTGGAAGAGGAGCGGGCGCTTCTGGACAATGAAGGCGTTGCCAGCCAGGTGCAGCTGCTCATGTCCGGTGATCTTGCCCGCCGTGTCGCCAAGAAACTGGACCTTGCGTCCATTCCCGAATTCAAGGCATCGGGCTCCGACAACATCCTCAGCAAGGCCCTGGTGATGCTGGGCGTCATGTCCGACCAGTCCCGCAATTCGGTCGAGGAACGGGTCCTGAAGGTCTATTTCAAGAACCTGGACGTCTACCGTCTGGAAGGCTCCCGCGTGATCGCGGTCGAGTATTCCTCTGAAGATCCCGAACTGGCCGCCCAGGTCGCCAACACGATCCTGGACGAGTACATCGTCCTTCAGTCCAGTGCCAAGCGGAAGACCAACGAGGTTGCAACCACCGCTCTTGAGCCTCAGATCGAGACCCTGCGCCAGGACGTTCAGGCCGCCCGCAAGGCGGTCGAGGATTTCCGCGCCCATGCGGATCTCTTGATGGGCAGCGACAACCGCACCTTGAACCAGCAGCAGCTGGGCGAAATCAGCACCGAATACAGCCGGGCTCAGGCCAACAAGGCGGAAGCCGAAGCCAAGGCGCAGCTGATCCGCGAACTCCTGCGGTCTGGCGGCGCCCTTGAATCGGCCACTGATGTTCTGAATTCTCCGCTGATCCAGCGTCTGCGCGAGCGGGAAGCTGAAGTTCAGTCGAACATTGCCGAACTCTCCATCACGCTGTTGCCGAACCATCCGCAGCTCAAGGCGCTTCAGTCCCAGCTTGCCGACTACAACCGGCTGATCCGGGAAGAGGCTCGCAAGGTTCTGGTCGGTCTGGAAAGCGATGCCAAGGTTTCGAGCCAGCAGGCCGAAGCGCTCAAGAACCGTCTTGAGGAGCTGAAGGCCGCTGCTGCCCGGTCCAATGCGGATCAGGTGCGTTTGTCCGAACTGGAGCGCGAGGCCAATGCCAAGGCCCGCCAGCTGGATCAGATGATCTCCAGCTTCCGCGATGCCGATACGCGGCTGAAGGCTCAGGTTCTGCCGGCCGATGCCCGGATCATCTCCCGCGCCAGCGTTCCGATCGAGCCCTATGCGCCAAAGGTGATGGTGGTGACGATCATCGCCATGGTCGTGACCTTCATTCTGGGCTGTGCCTTCATCATCATGCGCGCCTTCCTGTCTGGCGCGGTGCTCTATCCGGTCGAGGATACGCGCAGCGAGGAGGGACGGAGCGAGCCGGAAATGCCGGTGCAGATGCCAAGGGTCGAGCCGTCTCCTTATGGATACGACCTGCGTTCCGGCGTTTCCATGAGCGCCTCTTACGACTACCGCGATGCGCCTGCGTCCCAAAGCCAGGAAGAAGACTTCCTGGATGAGGAACCGGAAGAGGAAGAGCAGCATCTGGATGCACCGGTCGAGACAGTCGAAACGGTGGTGTCCGAAAAGCAGGCGGATGAGCCTGAAGTGGATCTGGCAGACGATATCGAAGTGGAAGGCGTCGACGAGGCCGAAGCTGAGGCCCCCGTTGCTCCTGCAGAACTGGAAGTGCCGCGCGTTGCCCGTCCGATTTCCCGGAACCGGGAGCGCAGCGCACGCCGCCGTCAGATCGCGGCCGATGCACAGGACCGGGCCAATGCTGCCGCTGGCGCAGAAGCGCTGTCTGATGACCTTGCCCGGCAGATCCAGGAAACCCCGGAAGGGCGGATCGTGGTCCTGAGCATTGATGAGCCGGAGCGCAGCCAGAAGCGGGCGTTCGAACTGGCCCGCCGCTCGGCTGACCAGGGCCGGACCACGCTGCTGATGGAAGTCTTCCCGGATCAGGAAGCTGCCGATGGGGCGCCCGGTTTCTCGGATATCGTTGCAGGCAAGGCCCAGTTCTCCAAGGTGATCTACCGGGACGCCGGATCCAATGCCCATATCATCGAGGCAGGCACGGTTCAGATTTCGGACGAGATGGCTGGTCACAGCCGGTTCGAACAGACGCTCGACGTCATTGCCGAGACCTATGACACGGTGATCATCGATCTTGGTCCCATCGACGGGTCGCAGGCGAGCGCCAATATCCTTCGGGATGCAGATGTGGTGCTGCTGATGTCGGCGGATCTCGATCATATGACCGAATTGAAGAGCGCTGCCCGGTTGCTGTCGCACAACACGGGTGCGCGCGTGCTGATCCAGCCGGAATACCGGGGCCGTCTGCGCCGCCGTCCGGGGCCGCAGGGAGATGGTGGTCAGGCAGCCTGACGGCGGCTTGCCTTCCACTTGCGCAGCTTGCGGACCAAAGGCCAGAGCGTTCCGGACGCGCGGATCCGGGCCTTGAGTGCCTGCTTCTTCTCCGTCACGAACAGAAGTGTCCTGCCCTTGAAGGTGAGCGCTTCCAAGGCATCATGGAGAGGCTCCGGGCTGGTCCAGGCATGTTTGTAGCGCTCGTCGCCCAGACCAAGATCAATGGCGTTGATCGCCGGATCGGCGCAGGCCTTTTCGATAATGTCCATCAGCAGCACGACGCCCGGACTGTGGGGCATCATGTCGTCCTGGGCGATGCTGTTGGCGTAACCAGACAGGCAACCCTGCTGCCAGGCGCAGATATAGGTTGCCCGGATTATCCCCGTCACTTCCAGCCAGAAGATCCGCAACAAGCCTTCGCCGGCTTCATTGGGGGTAATGAGCCTGCGCAGGAAGTCCTGATCCGGCGCCTCCGAGAAGGCATTCGGAATGCCGGTTTCCCGGCAGCGGATTTCCCTTTGCTCCAGAAAGGCTTTCAGGCCTTGTTCCCGCTCGCCGGGTGAGGTCGCTTCCACGACCTTGTAGCCGCCAGCTTCCTCAAGCGCGCGCTTCTTGCGCAGCAGCTTCTTGCGCCCGTCCTTGCCAAGCCCCTGACGCAGAAGCGTTTCAAAAGGGGCGTCGAGTGAACCGGTGAAGACAGGGCTGGGACTGGGCAGATGATGTCCGGACGTTAGAGGATTAGCGGCTGGTCCGAGGGACGCGGGCATGTTGGGCAGATGGATAAGATCTGCCCCTGCCTGTTTCGAAATATTGCGCAATGTTGTCAGCAGTCCGCCGGCATCGGCGCTGGCGATACGTGAACTGCTCCAAAGACCCTGGTTCTGATTGGCGCGGTTCCAGCCAAGGAATGTCAGTGTTCTTGCGCCGCCCATCCCGCTTTCAATCGCAAGCGGAAGAAGACCGGCAATCTCTCCTTCTGCCTCAACGGCAAGGAACAGTGGTTCCAGCGGACGGGCAGGGGAGATGGCCGAAAGATAGGCATCCAGCCAGTCCGGCTCCTGATAAAGGCAGCGCAAATCGAGATCTGATGCCTCAAGAGCCAGTTTGCGGTATTCTGCGGCTGTGATCCTGCGAACGGACAGGGGAGCTGCCACAGCCGGAAGGGCTTGCGCGGCACCTGCCTTATCAAAGCCTGCGGGGCGGTCCTGGCTCAGGGATGAGGCGTGGGACACTGCGACGATCCGTTCTGGTTGAAGACTTCAGCTTTGCAACAAGTAGCAATAAAAATTAAAGAAAGCGTGCCTATGCTCATTGAGAATTTTAAGGGGGATCTGGTACTCTGATGGGTGTCCGGCAGCGTTTTTTTCGTAAAGCATTCAAAGCGTTGCACGCATCAGGATTGAGCCGTGCCCTGGCGCCGCTGACGCAGGGCTGTGGCGCCATTTTCATGCTCCACCATGTCCGTGACCCTTCTTCCGCAGCCTTCCGCCCAAATCAGCACCTCGAAGTCACCCCGGAATTTCTGACAAGCGCTATCGAGCGTATCCGCAGCAACGGCTATGAAATCGTCTCCCTTGACGAGACCGTCGATCAGCTCAAGTCCGGCTATGGCCGCAAGCGCTATGCGGCCATCACATTTGATGACGGCTACAGGGACAATGCGGAAATTGCGATGCCCATCCTGAAGAAGCTGGGCGTGCCTTTCACGATCTTTGTCTCAAGCGGTCTGGTGGACCGCACCGCCGACCTGTGGTGGATCGGGCTGGAGCGGATCATTGCCAAGGTCGACGAGCTGCAGCTTGCCACCGGGCCGGCCTCGGGAACCGGGATTTCCTGCCGGACCACCCAGGAAAAGGAAATCTGCTTCGAAAAGCTCTGCTATTGGCTGACCCATGAGGTGAGCGAACGTGAGCAGCGCGAGATCATCCGCCGCCTGTGCGAGCAATATGACGTGGATCTTCGGGCCATCTGCGATGAGCTGATGATGACCTGGGACGAGCTGCGCGCCTTGTCGGATGAACCGCTGGTAAGTCTGGGCGCCCATACGGATGGTCATTTTGCGCTTGCACGGCTGGAAGAGGACGAGGCGCGCCGCCAGATCTTCCTCTCCGTGGAGAGGATGCGCCATGAACTGGGCCGGAGCCCCAAGCACTTTGCCTATCCTTACGGGAACACCGTTGCCGTGAGCCCGAGGGACGGTCAACTGGCAGCCGAAGCGGGGTTTGCGTCTGCCGTAACGACCATGCCGGGCGTGTTGCGGTCTGCCAGCGCGCGCAATCCCATGATGCTTCCGCGGGTCTCCCTGAACGGGCGTTTCCAGGATCCCTATATCATCGATCAGTATCTGACCGGTGCACCTTTCGCCCTTTACAAGGCCACCCGCTGGGCCTTCCCGACCGATGCGATCAAGTCCGGGGTTTCCCGCCTTTTTCCATCCACCAGATGATGGCGCCGGCCGGAATCACCCAGATCAGTCCTGCCACCGCGAAATAGGCAAAGCGCACCAGCGTTGACGACTGCTGCAGGGTCATGTCGCCGATCACCATGGCGATCAGGGCGTAGACGACGACAAAGACGACCAGCATGACCATGCCGACGAATTTCCGGAACGAAGGGACCATGTCTTTTCAAGACCTTCCGAGCTGAGGCACACGTATCTGGCTGGCCGCCGGGCCGAGCCGCAAAGCGTAACAGTGTCGCAAGAGCATTTGCGCGCTTGCCGTAACCGCTCTGCACCTATATTCCCGCGCGGAAAAGGTCAAACCCGGGATTGAACATGTCCGCATCAAGCCAGGCCGCCCCAGAGAGCGGCTCCGCCATGTCCATCGATGATGAAAGCGCCATCCGGAGAAACCGGACTCTGATACGCTGGTGGCTTTATGCGATCTGCTTCCTGGTGCTGGCCATGGTCGTTGTCGGCGGGGCAACGCGACTGACCGAGTCCGGTCTTTCCATCACCGAATGGAAGCCGATCCATGGGGCACTGCCGCCGCTGTCTGCCGCCGAATGGCAGGAAGAATTCGCCAAGTACCGGGAAATTCCCCAGTATCAGGCGATCAATGCGGGCATGACCCTTGAAGAGTTCAAGTTCATCTTCTGGTGGGAATGGGGACACCGCCTGCTGGGCCGGTTCATTGGCGTCGCCTTCTTCGTGCCGCTGGTGTTCTTCTGGATGCGGGGCATGATCGAGCCCTGGCTGAAACCCCGTCTCGTCACGGGTCTGTTTCTCGGCGGCCTGCAGGGGGCTGTTGGCTGGTGGATGGTGGCTTCGGGTCTGGTCAACCGGATCGACGTCAGCCAGTACCGGCTTGCGACCCATCTGACGCTTGCCTGCATCATCTTCGCCTATCTGTTCTGGATTGCCCGCCGGCTTGCGCCCAGGGAAACCGCGACCGCTGAAGAAGCGCGCCGCCTGTCGGGTCTGGGCAAGCTGTTCCTGGCTCTGGTCTTTGTGCAGATCTTCCTGGGTGGGTTGGTCGCGGGTCTGAATGCGGGCTTCACCTACAACACCTGGCCGCTGATGGATGGACAGTTCATTCCGCGCGGCCTGCTGATCATGACGCCTGCCTGGGCGAATTTCTTCGAGAATGTCCTGACGGTGCAGTTCCAGCATCGCATGACTGCCTATCTTCTGGTGATTGCCGTGATCGTGCTGTTCCTGCGCTCCAGGAAGGTCAGTGGGCGCAAGCCGGTGATGATGCCTGCCCGCCATCTCCTGGGGTTTGTGCTGCTGCAGGTTCTCTTCGGCATCGGCACCTTGCTGATGCATGTACAGCTTCACATTGCCCTCTGGCATCAGGCTTTTGCGGTGATCGTTCTGGCAGGCGCAATCGATTATCTGGCCGCGCTCAAGGGCAGCTATCCGGCCCGCCGCTGATCTGGAACTGGACTGTCTCTGAAAATGAAAACCCCTCGCACAGGATGGCCAGTGCGAGGGGTTTTTCGTTGAGTGATCAGGTGCTCAGAACATCATGTGACGGATGTTCTTGAACGTCGTCATGAGGACGAGGAGGGAGGGCACGGCGATGAAACCGCCGATCGGACCCCAGATCCAGATCCAGAACACGAGCGACAGGAAGATGATGAAGGGATTGATCTCCATCGATCTGCCGAGCACATGCGGGGTGACGACCTGGGATTCCAGCACGTTCAGGCCCAGGTAGATCGCCGGGGGAATGAAGATGCCGAGGCTCGTGTGGGCGGTTGCCAGGCCAACACCCAGCATGACGGCGACCATCACCGCCGGACCGATATAGATCACATAGTTCAGCGTGCAGGCAAGAAGACCCCACATGAGCGCAGACGGCACGCCCGCCAGCCAGAGCAGCAGCGCAAGGGTCGCTCCCATGAGCAGGTTGATGCCGGTGATCTGCAGCAGGTAGTGGGAGACATAGTGCTCCACGTCCCGGAAGATGTGAGCAGCGCGCCAGCGCATCTTCCGGCTCATGCAGAGCGTCAGGATCGTGACCCGGATGTTGTGCCGGGTGGAAATGAAGAAATAGAGGCTGGCGAGGAAGATACCGAGCTGGCTTGCGATGGCCGGGGCCAGCAGGGCAACGTCACTGACCGAGGTGGAGTCGTCCAGCGTTACCGACATCTTCGCGTCCGATCCGGCGAGGGACTTTATCTGGTCCTGCAAGGCGCCGACCGACTTGATCACGCCCTGCCAGTTTGCCAGTTCCACCTGAACCCGGTTCCAGATCAGGGGGATCTTGCTGATCCAGTCTGACAGCGGAACGGCAAAGCCGGTGATCGCCAGGCTGATGAGGGTCAGGAAAACGGCAAGGACGATGGCTCCGGAGAGCCAGGGAGAAATGCCGAACCGTTCGATCCGGTCGGCGAGCGGGCCGAACATCAGCCCGATCACGACCGCGAGCACCACGGGGGCAAGGATGGCCTGCGCCTCGATCAGGATCACGCACAAGGCCCCGATGCCAATCACGATCGTCGAAATCGAGGCAGCCGTCCCAAGATGGGCCTTCACCGGATGAATTTGGGCCGGACGGGCCAGAATGAGCGACTTGGGATGGTGCATGGAATTCCCCCTTTGATCCGTTAACGTTTGAACGGGGAGGGAGTTCCGTGCACCTCACGATAAAGAGCCGGAAACCTGCAGAAATGCGGCCTTCTGACTACGCGGAAGGGGCTTTCTTGCGCTTGGGCTTTGGCAAGGGCAGCGCGATCCGGATCTTGAGGCCGGTCGGCCCGAAATCATGCTGGATGTTGCCGCGCAGCTCGCCGCGGATCGAGGCATCGATCAGCCGTGAACCGAAGCCCTTGCTGCTCGGCTTGGGAACTGCATTGGCAGAGACCTCCACCCAGCTCAGCTCCAGCCAGGTCTCCTTGTCCCGGCGCACGGTGTTCCAGGTAATGGAGAGGCTGCCACCTTCCTCGAAGATGCTCGAGTATTTCATCGCATTGGTGGCCAGCTCATGGAACACGAGACCCAGGGCATGGGTCGCCCGCTCGTCCAGCCTGACCTTCGGGCCACCGACTTCCATCTGCTCTGAATCATTGCCGAAGACCTGCTCCAGTTCCTGGGTCAGCAGGGTCTTCAGATCCGCACTTTCCCACTTCGAGCGGGTCAACAGATCCTGGGCATTGGCCATGGCCTGTAGCCGTGCGGTGAAGGAGGTGGTGAATTCCTCGAGGTTCTCCGAGGAATTGGAGGTCTGGCGCGCCATGGCCAGAATACGGGCAATGGAGTTCTTGATCCGGTGCTTCATCTCCTGAAGCATCAGATCCTTTTCCTCAATTGTCTTCTGGGCGACCTGATTCAGTTCCTGGGTCGCTGCCGAGGTCTTCATCTGGGCCCGGATGGAAACGGCAAGGGCCGCAGCAAAGAGCAGGGAGACTGTCCCGAGGATCAGGGTTCGCCAATAGAGCAAGGTGTGGCTGGAGGGGAAGGCCTCGATCACAGACACGGACCATTGGCGGCCGGCGACATCGATGGTTTCCTTCAGGACGTTCTGAGCTTCTTCCAGGCGTTCCTCGAAGCCTTCGGAGCGGAACAGAAGCTGTGATCCGCCTGCCGTCGTGTCTATGGTTTCGACCAGAACCGAGACGGGCGTCGGCCGTGACAGGGCCACCTGATGCAGGTCGCCCGCCCGGAACGGCGCATAGACGAAGCCTGCGATGGAGCCGAATTTTCCATCGCCCGGTTCGCCCTGCATCATCTCGCTCGGGGTGAACAGCGGCATATAGGCGAGAAAGCCCGGCTGCTTGTCTTCGGTGATTTCCTGAACCAGTTCGACGGGAGCAGAGGCCTGCATCTTGCCGACGGAGGCCGCGGCCTCCATGGCTGCCCGGCGGATCGGCTCGCTGAACATGTCATAGCCAAGGGCAGCCTGATTGCGTGCATCCTGCGGCTCGAGCAGGGTGATCGGCGTGCGGAACGCCTGATCGCTGTCCGGCCAGATATGGGCGGTGAAGTCGTAATTCTGGCGCAGGTTCCGTTCCGCGCTGATTTCGTCACCCGTTTTGATCAGCTGGGCAAAGCCGATGCCCTGAATGCCGGACACATGGCTGTTGACCACCAGGCCCATGGCGAAGGTCTGGAACTCCTTGCGGGAAACGGAGGCGCCATTGGTGTTGAGGAACGAATGGGTGGCGGCAATGACAGACAGGTTCTGATCGGCCTTCTGGCGGATACGGTCGACCGCCTCGGTGGCAATGGATGCGAACCTTGTGTTCTCTGCGGAGGTCTCCGCCTCGAAGATGAGATATGTCATGGCCAGGCCAATGGCGGACACAATGACAAATGCCAGCATGGGCATGTATTTCTTCACTTGGCAGGTTCCTCGAAAGCCAATCGGAATTGGGTGTCAGCTCATCTTCTGGTCGTTCAGCATAGGGCAGTGATGCCCCTTGCGAAACGGAGGGTAGTGGTTATGCGCGTCCAAATTTTGTCCTTGGAAATCCGGGGGATTTGCGGCCGGACGCAGACCGCCTGTCATTTTTCTGGAACCCTTTTCCAGGTCAGCACGTTTACCTTGCGAGCGGAATGAGACGCTCTCGAAGAACAAGGAGACAGTCATGAACTGGAATCAGATTGAAGGGAACTGGGATCAGTTTCGCGGTAAGGTTCAGGAAAAGTGGGGCAAGCTCACGGACGACGAACTGGATGTGATTGCAGGCAAGCGCAAGCAGCTCTCCGGTCTTATTCAGGAGCGCTACGGCAAGGCCGAGGAAGAAGCTGAAAAGGAAATCGACCTCTGGCTGAACCGCCACTAAGCGGCTTCCCACCGGGTTCTGACCCATCTCACTGATCAGGCGTTCCGTCTCATGGCGGGCGCCTGATTGGCATTTGGGGGGAAGGTTCATCAGATCACTCCTCCATCTTCCGGCTTCCGTGCCTTCTGCACGTGAAGGGGAGCTCAAGCGCTAGCTGTAGCGCGCCTCTTCAGACACGTTTTCGTCGCTCAAGGGGAAGCTCAGCACGTATTCCACGCCTTCCTCATCGATCCTGTAGCGGCTGGTTCCGCTGACCGACGCGGGAACTACGCGTTCAAGGACGGTGCTGCCGAAGCTGCGCGGATTGATCTCGCGGGGTAGTGGCGGCGCTTCCGGCGACAGATCCGCAGGCTCGTTCCATGACAGTTCCGCATTGCCATCCGGCGTGATCTCGCACCTGATGTCGATGGTTTTGCCGGCCGCCATGGCGTGGCTGGCACTGACCGCATTGACCATCAGTTCGTGCAGGGCAAGACCGATGTGCAGGGCCGCATTGGGTGACAGCAGGATGTTCAGTCCGGCGACGCGAACCGCAGGCTTGTCGTTCTGCTGGTAACGGGCGACCTGATCGCGGATGAGGTCATGCAGATAGGCCCCGCGCCAGTTGGAATCCGTGACAAGATCCTGCGACTGTGAGAGGGAGAAGATCCGTCCCCGGAACTTTGTCAGGAAATGGTCCAGCGACGTGGAGCTGCGTGCCGTCTGGGTTGCGATGCTTTGAATGATCGCAAGCAGATTCTTGGAGCGGTGGCTGACTTCGCGCAGAAGCACCTTCAGCACCTTTTCCCTGCGCCGGATCTCGCTCATGTCGACAATGGTCGTCATGATCTGATGCTGACCATTTTTCGAGGAAATGTCTTCGATGTGAAATTCGAAGAACTTGTCGCTCTCGATCTGGACTTCCTGGCGCTGCTGTTCGCCGGTCTCCAGCGCAAGCCGCTTCAGCTCATTCAGCTGACTGCCAAGAGCTTCTCCGAAAATGACCATGTCAGAGGGCATCTGGCCCGGCGACAGTTTCCAGGTTTCGGGGAGGTTTGCGATATAGTGATAGTCGAGTTGCGCGTCCTGAAATGTGACGCAAGCGCGCGAGCGCAGAAGGGCAAGAATAAGGTATTCGCGAAGCTCTTCATCAGACTGACTAGTCCGGTGCCATGTAAGCCGACCTGCCACGTGTTTTCCCTCAATGAAAACGGTTATCTGAACGCCCGCGTGGGCGCTTCACTGGGAAGCGCCCACGGTGGTGTCCGAAGTGCCGTTCTTCATTACCTGCGTACAATTCCGGTAATCAGCGAGATAACGAAGAACACAAGGAACAAGAAGAACAGAATCTGTGCGATACCGGCAGAAGTCCCGGCAATACCGCCGAAGCCGAAGAAAGCAGCCACGATCGCAACAACAAGAAACACAAGAGCGTAGTAAAGCATGGGTCGTCTCCTTGAGTATTGATGTAAGGAAAACGCCGGTCACGCGAATTGGTTCCTTTTCTGCTCGCTAAAATTTTTCTTTAAGCTGCCTCTGCGGTTGCGTTGAAGAAAA
Source organism: Roseibium suaedae (assembly GCF_900142725.1). Classification (GTDB taxonomy): domain Bacteria; phylum Pseudomonadota; class Alphaproteobacteria; order Rhizobiales; family Stappiaceae; genus Roseibium; species Roseibium suaedae. Next base: position 1,468,246 of record NZ_FRBW01000001.1, read on the forward strand.
GGGCCTGACTGATCAGGGCCTTGACCATGTCCGGGTTGAAGGGCTTGGTGACCAGGAACGCCGGCTCTGGTCGCTCACCGGTCAACAGACGCTCCGGGAAGGCCGTGATGAAGATGACCGGAATGGTTGCCGTCTTCAGGATGTCGTTCACCGCATCGATGCCCGAGCTGCCGTCGGCAAGCTGGATGTCCGCGAGGATCATCTTCGGCGAAGAGCGTTCGAACAGCTCGATGGCTTCCTTGTGCGTGCGTGCGATGCCGGAGACCGTGTGGCCGAGGCCTTCCACCATCTGCTCGATGTCCATGGCGATCAGCGGCTCATCCTCGATGATCAGGATCTCGGTCGCCACCTGGCGGGAGATCTCCTGAACGGCATCGTCGATCAGCCTGGAAACCTCTGCCTCGCTGACATCAAGAATGGCGGCGACTTCTTCCTGGTTGAAACCTTCAACGGACAGAAGCAGGAAAGCCTGCCGGTTCTTCGCCGGGATACGGGACAGGTTTTCGGCTGCCCGGCGTTCCCACGCGAAAGGAGAGTCGATTTCTCCAATTTCGATATTCGTGGAACCAAACAGCTTGGAGAACAGTTTGTAGAGGGAGACCCGGTCGCTGGATTCCTCAGGAAATGCGGAAACATCAGCGATAAGGGCTTCAAGTGTAGCGGTAACATACGCGTCCCCCGAAGTCTGGGATCCAGTTACCGCACGGGCGTATCTCCGCAGATAAGGAAGTTGGGGCGCGATGCGGGTCGAGAGAGACATGAATTGAACTCCGTAGTCCAAGAAGTTGGCTTATGACCTTGATAACGGGTGTCTTGAAAAAAAGTTCCGTCTGTCTGGAACTTTTTTTTCGGTCGTACGTTTGAAGATTATGATCCGCGTTGAAACCGAACAAAATTAGCTGGTGCATGGAAATGAAGGAAGAAACCTCAGCAGGAATGCTCGGCCGCCCGAAAGGGGGGGCAGCAGACACCGTCTCGGAAAAACTCCGGGAATATTACGTCTCTATACAGAATGACGGTATTCCCGAGAAATTCCTCGACCTTCTTGAAAAGCTTGATGAAGCTGAAAAGGCCGCCAAGAAATGACGAAGTCTGATCAGTCTCCCAGTTTCAAGCGCGTAATGCTTGAGGCTCTGCCGAGCCTCAGAGCATTCGCCGTTTCGCTGGTTGGTCAACCCGACCGGGCTGACGACCTTGTTCAGGACACCATCATGAAGGCCTGGGCGAAGCAGGAAAGCTTCACCATGGGAACCAGCATGAAAGCGTGGCTGTTCACCATTCTCCGTAACGAGTTCTACAGCCAGATGCGCAAGCGCGGACGCGAAGTGTCTGATCCGGACGGAACCTTTACGAGCCAGCTGGCCGTTCATCCGGGTCAGTATGGGGCGCTCGATCTGCAGGATTTCCGGGAGGCGCTAAGCCAGCTTCCGGAAGACCAGCGCGAAGCGATCATTCTGATCGGCGCTTCCGGCTTCTCCTATGAGGAGGCCGCCAACATCTGCGGATGCGCCACCGGCACCATCAAGAGCCGGGTCAACCGCGCCAGAAATGCTCTCCAGGATATTCTCTCCATTACAAATGAAAATGATTTCGGACCGGATGCGGAAAGCGCCTCCGTGATCCATCGTGGAGCGATGGCCTGAAAAGCCGGCGACTAAAGCCGAATTGTCGAACAAAAGAGGCCGCTTGCAAGTGCAGGCGGCCTTTTTGTTTTGTCTGAAAGATTGCCGCGCCAGCCAGTTAGCTGATCTGCACACAGGAGATCGGATAGTGGGTCCTGATGTCAGGCGGCTGGAGCGGAAAGGGGCGCAAAGAGCCCGGCGACAATCGTCTTAAGCTGATGGTCGCTGAAGGGCTTCAGCAGAACCGGATAGCGCTCCTGCCCCGGAATGCCGCCCATGAATGCCGAGTTGGTCGTCAGGAAGATGAGAGCGGCGCCTGCCATCAGGATCGCATTGACGGCTTCAGCAAGTGCGGTGCCGAAAGCGTCGGATTCCAGGATAACGGCAGTGTAACTCTGGTCCCTGAGATGATCTTCAAGGGACTCCGGCGTGCCAATGGACACATCGCAAGCCATGGAACTTTTCAGGATGTTCTCGACATCCATGGCGACCAGGTAGGTACGGTCGATAATAAGTACTCGCGTATTCATGGCAAGCACAGTCCAAATTGGCAGGGTGAGTGTGACGTTTCAGTCCGTAGAAATCTTACACATAAACTCTGCCATTTGGGAAACGAAAAACGACGGTTTGCTGCGGATTGTGATGCCCTTAGGGAAGGTGGTGCTGGGGACATCAGGATCTCCGCCTTCGCGGGGATGACAAGGGTTTTCTCTTCGGAGCACAGGTTCCTGGGCTTAGGCCTTTGTCACAGCAAAAAGCCGCCGGAGAGTTCCGGCGGCTCTGCAGATTTTTTCGGGCTTCAAAGGGTTGCTGCGTTGTCCTCGTCAGCGGCCTTCAAGGCATCGCCATGGCCGAGCTTTTCGAGGGCAAGGTCGATTTCCCTCAGGTCGGAAGACTTGTCCTCACCGCCCATTGGGCTCTCGGTTGCGGCGCGCTGAAGGGCTCTTGCATCGGAGCGCAGGGTCAGGAGATCGGAAATCCGGTCCTCCTTGCTGCGGCTGCCATCCTTCAGAAGCTTTGCGATCTCGTCTCTGACTGTTCCTGTCATGACAAAATCTCCTTGGGTTGGGCCCGTGGATGGCTTCAGTGCGCAACGATCGCGCGCAGCATCCACAAGGCCTTTTCGTGGAAGGTGAGGCGGGCGGTCAGCATGTCTTCGGTGACAACGTCATCTGCGTCACCGGCATCGGCCGCTGCCTTGCGCATGGCCTTGACCGCCGTTTCATGATCCGCGATCAGGTCATTGACCATGTCCTCGGCGCTCTTCTTGTTCACCTCGGATGCCTTGGGCGCGAACTGGGCGGCTTCACCAAGTTTCGCCGGGGCGAGATGGCCAAGGGCGCGGATGCGCTCTGCAATGATGTCTGTCGCGCCAAACAGCGCGCCATAGTGTTCTTCGGTCAGCTCATGCAGCGGCTTGAACAGCGGTCCCACCACATTCCAGTGATAGATGTGGCTCTTGATGGTCAACTTGTAGGTCGAGGCGAGAATTGCGGACAGTTTCTCCGCCATCTCCTCGCGGTAGGCTGCGGTCAGACCCGTGTCGATGGTTTCGTCCTGGGTCTTCGGTTTCAGAACTGCGGAAACATTTGCCATTTGATGCTCTCCATCTTTCTTTTCGTGTCGGGGTTTCGGGAAAGACAAGCCGCAAAGCCGGAAGGCTTTTTCTTCTTTTTCTTTTATGACTTGCTTGAGAGGTTAACGTTCAGATCGTCCAGGTGGTTCCGGAAAACTTTCGCATCACGCGCTGTCGTCATCCGATGACCGGTTCATCATGTAGAAGGCGAAGACGCCTGCAGCCGCTGCAGCCAGACCGGTCTTGGAACCGAGCAAACGCGGCAACAGGCCGATGGCCGCCGTGGTTGCCAGCATGCGGGCCCGGCGCAACTTGGCCAGGCGCTTTTCCTCGCGCCAGGTGATGAAACGCATCACTGCGAAGGGAACAAGGGCCGCGAAGACAAAGCCCGCCGCAGCCAGGAGGGAGGCCTCCAGCATGCTGCCCGTTTGCATCCAGAGACTGTAGACGCCCGCGACGATCAGAAGAACATAGGCGGTCAGTCCGAATAGGCCGGCAATCGACATGAGAACGATGTTCCGCCGGAACCGGCGGAACATCGTTTTGGCCTCCTGGGTGGCAGCGGCTGCCGCCAGGGATGCGAGGGCCTGCATGTTACTTCCTCAGCAGGAGGGCGGCGAGGAAGCCAACGCCGGCGGCAACAGCCACGGCCTGCAGCGGGTTGGTCTGGATCTGCTTGCGGGTGCCCTTTTCCAGATTGCGGAATTCGGCACGCAGCGTGTCGAGAGCGTCTTCGCTCATTGCCCGCATGGCATCGACCTTTTCAGCTGCCCGGTCCTTGACCTGGCCGGACTTAGCGGAGCCGAAGCTGGAAACGGCTTCGGTCAGGAGAACGATGTCGCCGCGCAGCTTTTCCATGCGCTCTTCGATGTCGGCGGCGGAAGCGGCCACAGCCTTGTCGCGGCCATTTGCAGTAGCGGTCTGTGCAGATTGGGAAGCCATGATGGGTTCCTCCTTCAAGGTTTTGGTCACTTGGTTGGACATGTTGGCTCAGTCAGGCCGAGTTCGTCATGCCAAGTTCGTCAGGAACGGCTGGGAGTACGGCTCCCGGGGGAGACCTCAGATGCTGAGCGCCTGAGGTCTTGCCAATTCCGGTCGGGTCACATTCGGGATGGAGCCCCGATCAGGCCGGGAGGCACCCCATCAGGGGCATCTCCCTCCGTCTTCACTGAACCTGGTCGTTACTGAACCAGACTGTTACTGAACCAGGCCATTACTGAACCAGGATCGTGTCCGGGTTTGCTTCATAGGCCTGCTCGGTGAATTCCGGCTTGGCTTCGAGCGAGGACTTGGTGGCGTTGGTGTAGATGTGCATCTCGCCAGAGGTGTCCTTGTAGATCTTCAGGCCATCGGCAGCGAAAGCCATCTTCTTCTCGCCAACACCCAGGAAGCCACCAACGTCGACGATATAGGCCGTCACGTTTTCACCATTGGCTGCCAGCAGAACGTCGCTGACTTCACCCAGGGCTTCTTCGTTGCTGCCAACCACGGCGCTGCCAAGCAGCTCGTCGGCGGACAGATCGGCGGTATCAACCGGCGCCATGTCTTCCATGGACTCCGAACCGGTCAGGTCCTTGCTCGCATCAGCGGTCACGGTTGCCGAAGTGTCGGCATCCATCGGCTGGTCGGCAGACGTGGTGGTGTCAGCCGGCATTGCGGTGGTGGTGTCAGCCGGAGCCGGAGCGGTCGCGGTGCTGTCGGTCATTGCCACATTGGTATCGGACGAGGTGGTCACGGCGGCAGTGTCGGCAGTTTCACCTTCGATCATGCTCTTGTCGAACGGCGGAGCCTGTTCCAGCTCTTCCTTGGTGCTGTTAATCGTCAGCCAGGTTTCACCTTCGACCTTGGACATGGCCAGGCGGTCAAAGGACACGGCCACCCACTTTTCGCCAACACCCAGGAAACCGCCGACGCCGATCACAACCGCTTCAGCGCGGCCGTCCTGGGACATGACGATGTCGTTCACGTCACCCACGGCTTCGGCATTCTCGCCAACGCCGTTGTAAATGGACTTGCCGATCAGGCTGGAAGCCAGAACTTCATTGGCGCTGCGCTTCAGATAGCCGTTGATGTTGTTTTCATTCGGCGTCTGGGTGTTCATCTGGGAATTGAAGACCGGCGCAGGCTGATCCGGCGTCTTCGTGGTGCTGGTTGCAGCATCATCAGCGAAGGCCGTACCCACAGCAAATGCGGCGGTCAAAGCAGTAGTAGCAAGAAGCTTCCGGATCATGTTATAGTCTCCTCGTATATCCGAGTGGTATATGGGCTGCGCTCTACGGGGAAAGTTGGAAGCTCAACCGTGCAGCGCAGCCTGCGGATACTGAGATAACGGCAGGCTCGCGAAAAGGTTCCGGCGCGTTCACCTTTTCGTTCAAGATTTTTTGAGCAACGGTTCTGCGCCCAGCCGAAATGCCGCGTCCTGCCTGGAACCTTCAATCTGCTGCATCCGCTCAAAGCCTGGGGCTTTCCGTCATTCCGGACTTGGGTCTATCCGCTCCAGTCTAGGTCCTGTCCGCCTTGAGCCTGCCGCCCGGCGAAATCCCGATGGCGTGCGGCGGCAGCAAGCGGTTTTGCCACTGGCCGGCGCTGGCAGGGTGCGTCCTGGAGTGATGGGGAGGGGGGGGGGGCAGCTCCAGCTTTCGCCGGTCTTCTCCCGAGGTCTCGAACGGCTGTATTCGAGCAGCTGTCCTGAGGCCCTATATATAAAGCATCGTGAAATGGTCTCTGCGCCGTCCCTGGCAGAGTGCATCCGGAGCTCCCGCGGTGAGGGGTAGGGCAGGTTGACCTGGAACCTTGCGCCTTCTTGCGGCGTTACCGCTTGTGACTGTTATTGCTCCGGGGACTTCCGAAGCAGATGACGGCAGCGCGGGCGCTGGATATATCTGCTCCTGCGAATGCATTTCTCGAGGCAACCGGAACTTCCCTTCCGTGTCTGCCTCCGACCTCCTGGAAAGGGTCTCACATGCTCACCCCTGCAAAATCTCTTCGCACGCTCCTGTGCGGTTCTGCTCTGGCTCTTGCCGGCCTTGCTTTCGCGTCGTCGGAAGTCAGTGCGCAGGCCGCCAAGCAGATCACCGGCCCGAAGCGGGTCGAGGCGGGGGTGCTCGATTGTGCTGTCGAGGGTGGAACGGGTTTCGTCTTCGGCTCCACCAAGCAGCTTTCCTGTACCTTCACTCCCACCAACAAGGATCGTGAGCCGGAACCCTATTTCGGCGTGATCCAGAAATACGGCATCGATATCGGCACGACCACGGGCGGTGTCCTGTCCTGGGCGGTTCTGGCGCCGACGGCCGATGAGCTGGCGCCCGGCGCGCTTGCGGGTGACTATGGAGGGGTGACTGCGGAGGCAACCGTCGGCGCGGGCGTCGGCACCAACATCCTGGTGGGCGGCTCCACTCAGACCATGGCCCTGCAGCCGATCAGCGTTACCGCTCAGACCGGCTTCAACCTCGCGGTTTCCATCAGCGAGATCCAGCTGCGCACGGCTCTGGACTGAGATCCAGCCGGCAGTTTGCGGGTCTGAAAGGGAGGCTTGGCCGAAAGGTCAGGCCTCTTTTTTGTCAGGCCAGTCAATTGCATTCCTGCCGCTGTTCCCTGTCTGCGCTTCAAGGACATCAAGGATTGGGAGCAGGCGGCAACGGCCAAAACCTGAGCCCCGAAAGGGTCTTGCGCTTCCTTTGTCATGCCGGAATGGAACCAAACTCCTTAACCCGCGTTAACTGGGTGGAGGTACTGAACAATGAAGATGACCTACAAGACCCTGACGACCCTTCGCCCCTGGATGCTGTGTCTCGGCATTGCCGTTGCAGGCGCAGGCTATGCCGTAGAGACCGCAACCCCGTCCGATGCAGGCCATGTCGCGGCTGCCGCATCCGTGCAGTCTGACGCTGGCGCCCCGAAGGGCGACGCGCCGGCCACCGTGACGGTCAAGGCTACCAAGGGTGACGCGAAAATCAGTCTGTCGGATGTAAAGCCCCGCAAGATCCGCTGTGTCTCCGGCGCAGACACCACCTCCTGCACCGGCTGGCCGGTTTCGACGATCGTTGCTTCCAATTGATCTCGGTCACTGAACTGGGCACCTGATTTGGGCAACTGAATTGCCCAGTTGATCCGGCATATCCTTTCCGGCAAAGGCCGTCAGGCCTTCGCGCGGAGAGAGCTTCTAGCGTCCGTGACTGCGGTCATAGGCGTTGACGGGCGGCTCGGACCAGCCCTCAAGTTTCCCCGGCTCGGGCCGGAACACTTCCATAAGCATCGGATGGCAACTTGCCACATCGCTGGTGTGCTCCGCGCTGCAATCGCCGCCCGGGCAGGCGCTCATGACGGCGAGCAGATCGATTTCCGCGAAGAGTTCCAGATAGTCTCCCGGACGCACCGGGCTGGCTTTCATGAAATACTGGCCGGTATCCCGGGTGAAGCCGGTGCACATGAAAACATTCAGCACATCATGCACCCGTGCTTCGGCTTCCTGAAGCGGCAGGCCGCGCGCGTCCGAAAGGGCCCGCGTCAGGTTTGAATGGCAGCAGTGATGATACTGAGTGCCGCGCAGAACCTGGCCTGTATAGGGATCGCAGCGCGTGCCGATCACGTCATGGACCGACCCGCCAAAGGGGTCCATTCCGTACCAGTCCAGCGTATCCTCAACGATAGTCGCCATTGGTCGCATGTAAGGAAAACTCGACCAGAGCTGATCGCCGGTGGTCACGTGGGTGCCGTTCAGCGCCCGTGTCTTTCCGGAATAGAATCGCTCGTCCAGATTGGCACTGGCAAAGAGATTGAGGTCGCCGACCTGCGGGCCTTCGATGCTGGTGATGCGCAGGAAATGCCCGGCCGGTATTTCGATGCTCGCCGCCTCGCGCGGCGGCACAATCACTTCACCAGTCTTGACCGCGCCGGTTCTGGCGCTCCCATAGAGGCTGAGGTCGGGCCGGGGCAGGGTATCTGTCGGATAGCAGATGACAGGGGCGATCTGCCGGCGGGCTTCTGCATCATCGGGCGCTTGCATGGGGTGTTCCATCGAGAAGGTGTTGTTCGTGCGGTGCAGGCAGGGGGCCTGCGTCCTTTATCTTTAAGGGGGCATGAGCCCGTGCCGCAGACTTTGAGCCGGGCAGGCCTTTTCATGCAAGCCCCTTCCTCTTTCCGTCCCGGATGGTTTCCTGGCAAAACTCTTCACGTTCTCCGCAGAAACGGGCCAAAGGCTGGGTCCTAGCCCTAGGTCTTGCAGGTGAGGGACGAAGGACTGTTTTGTGGCAGGGCGCTGAAAACAGGGCGATCATTGTGGCCTTATGGATGGGTTCTGACTTTTAGATAGGCTTTTGTGAAACAAAATTGCAGAACCGGATAATTTTATTTAAAAAATATTTACGCGTCCTGTGATGATTTCGGTTGCTTGTCAAAGGCGTTGCGGTTATAGGAAATTATCGATTTTGTTTGATGAACTTTGTTACTGCGCGTTCTCGCGAACTACACGATCTTCCTATCAACGTCGAGACTAACCGCTGCTATGCAAACTGCTGGTGGCATTCCCATATGACCGATTGAAAGGAAATCGTTATGGCTATCGGTACCGTCAAGTTCTTCAACACCACCAAGGGCTTTGGCTTCATTCAGCCGGAAGACGGCGGCGCAGACGTGTTCGTTCACATCTCCGCAGTTGAGCGCTCCGGCATGCGCACCCTGAACGAAGGCGACAAGGTCTCCTTCGAAGTTGTTCAGGACCGCCGTTCGGGCAAGTCCGCTGCAGACAACCTCTCTGCAGTCTAATACTTCCATTTCGGGTTTGTTGGCCGGCATCATTCTGGCCTGAATCCTTGAGATGATCGAAAGGCCGGGGCACTGCTCCGGCCTTTTGCTTATGCGCTGAATTTAATTCAAGACGCCCGTAAAATGGGCTGCTGCGCTCCGGCGCGCAAGAAATGAGTGGAGACGGAATGACGAGATCGGGCGCGGCCGCAGCCGTTAGACGTACGGTTGATGAGGAAACCGCCGCAGCGAAAACGGACGCGAGAGCCTGGGCTGCTGTTCTGGCGCAGTACCGTCAGCCGGATCCGGTGCGCAGCGCTTTGGAAATCGCCATCACCGCCATCCCCTTCGCCGCGCTTTGGGCGCTGGCGGCCTTTGCTGTCTTGCACGGCCACTATTGGGGTTTGCTGCTGACGGTGCCTGCTGCCGGCTTCCTGGTCCGGCTCTTTATCCTGCAGCATGACTGCGGCCATGGGTCCCTGTTTTCCTATCGGGGCCTCAACGACTGGACCGGCCGCATCATCGGTGTCTTCACGCTCACGCCCTATGACTACTGGCGCCGGACCCATGCGGTTCATCACGCTTCTGCAGGCAATCTGGACCGGCGCGGGGTCGGGGATGTCGACACGCTGACTGTCCGGGAATATCAGGCCCTGTCGCGCTGGGGCCGCCTGGGTTACCGGCTCTACCGGCACCCGCTGGTCATGTTCGGTCTCGGTCCTGCGTGGCTTTTCATATGCCAGTACCGGCTGCCTTTCGGTCTGATGAGCGCTGGGGCGCAGCCCTGGGTCTCGACCATCGCCACCAATCTGGGGATCGCCCTGCCAGTGGTCGCTCTTGTCTGGATGATCGGCCTTGGGCCTTTCCTTCTGGTGCAGGTGCCGGTCACGCTGATGGCCGCCAGCGCCGGGGTCTGGCTGTTCTATATCCAGCACCAGTTCGAGGATACGCACTGGTCGGATCAGGACGAGTGGACCTTCCCGCATGCCGCCCTTCATGGCAGTTCCCACTATGATCTTCCGGTGGTTCTGCGCTGGATTTCCGGCAATATCGGCATTCATCACGTCCATCATCTGGCGGCGAAAATCCCGTTCTACCGTCTGCCGGAAGTGCTGCGCGATCATCCCGAGCTGCAGGACATGAGCCGCATCACGCTCAGGGACAGCTTCAAATGCGTCAAGCTTGCCCTTTGGGACGAAAGCGCCCGCCGCCTGGTCTCCTTCCGCGAAGCGCGGGCGGCAGCCTGAAACAGATGCGCCCGGAGGCGGAAACGCCTCTTTTGCCTTGATGCCGCTTCAACGCTCACTCGTGCCCTGGTTGCCTTCATGCTAATCTACCCTTGCGTGAAGGGCCTGGGTAGGATGGGCGGAGGAGGGCGCGATGGCGGCTGGCAATGTGACGGTTCTGGTTGGAACCACAAAGGGGGCCTTTCTGCTGAAAGGCGGCGCAGACAGGTCCGGCTGGGATGTCTCCGGCCCGTTCTGTGATGGCTGGCCGATCAACCATCTGGCTGGCGACCCTGAAACCGGCACCATCTGGGCTGGCGGGGGCGGGGACTGGCAGGGCGCCGGCGTCTGGCGGTCAGAAGATGGCGGCGACACCTGGCAGGTGACCCGCCTGACCAAAGGCACCATGGATGACTGGGCAGCCAAGGATCCCGACTTTGCCGCCATGATCGGCTGGCAGGACACGCCAATGCCCTATGGCGACAGTTTCTCGCAAGTCTGGTCGCTCTGCCACTCTCACGGAACGCTCTATGCCGGAACGAAACCGGCCCGGCTTCTGAAAAGCCTCGATGGCGGAGCGACCTTCGAGACGGTTGAGGCGCTGACGGATCATCCCTCTGCCAAGGACTGGAACCCGGGCGGGGCAGGGCTGGTGCTGCACACCATCGTGCCGGATCCGGGCAATTCTAAGAAGCTCTGGATCGGCATTTCGGCGGCCGGCGTCTTTGCCACGGAAGATGGCGGCCAGAGCTTCGAGCGCCGCAACCGCCTCTCCAATGCCTCTGCCTGCTCCGGTCATGGCCATCCGGCAGGACCCCGCGACGGCGAGCTGGGCCACTGCGTTCACAACATGATGCGAGCGCCCGGCAGCAGTGATCTTCTCTACCAGCAGAACCACCACGGGGTCTGGCGCTCCGGCGATGGCGGGCGCAGCTGGGAGGACATCACGCAAGGCCTGCCGTCCCATTTCGGATTTCCTGTCCGGGTGCACCCGCGCGATCCCGATACGCTCTGGACCTTGCCGCTCAATGGCGACAGCATCGGCCGCTTCCCGCCGGATGCCGCCGCTGCTGTCTGGCGCTCCCGCGATGGCGGCAAGAGCTGGCAGCCCTTGCGGGACGGCCTGCCGCAAAAGGGCTGCTTCTTCACCGTATTGCGCCAGGCCATGGCGGGCGACAGCCGCGACCCGGCAGGCGTTTACTTCGGCACCAACTCCGGCTCGGTCTTTGCCAGCCTGGACGAAGGCGACACCTGGACCGAAATCGCCCGCCACCTGCCGACGGTTCTGGCTGTGGAAGTGCTGGAACACTGAGGGGGAGCGGAAGAGGACACCCTCATCCGACTGTCTTCTTCACCGGTCTGTCGAGGTGTGTCGTTCGCGACCTAAAGGTTCACAACGAAACACACTGAAATGGAAAAATGCTTCTCGCCATTCCTATAACTGGGGTGATGCGTCAGCGAGCGGATCTTTGGCAGGCTCGTGGAAATCCGCGGGATCGCAAATTTGACGTCGCAGTTCAGACGCAAGCGGGTACGGTTTATCGTGCAGTACGTGTTGGGTGAGGTGTACGAAAGGAACGGTTTGTGCTGCATAAGTAGAAGCAGGAAGAGGTAATAAGCGGCTGTTATTTCTCAGCACGTATTATGGGTGTGAGTTTGATAATTAATTTGCAAAGCAGGCGGTCATGAAGGAAGAAGAATTTTTACGAGTACTTGATGAAGCTTTGGAGAATCTTCAGCCAAGAGAATTGCAGATTGTGGCGAAAAATGCTTCGGAAAAAGTAATCCATTCGGTGTTTGGATTTGAATATGAATTCGATGGCACGGAATTGTCTGATAGTTTTGCATTTTCTGGTAGCGAGCGTGAGATTTCTCGAAAGAAACTTCTTTTAAGTACGCTGAGTGAATTCTTGGATGTTTCTGGTGAGTTGCGAGAGGAACACTTCTATGGATTTATTGAAGGAATTTACCTCGTTTGGGAGTGTTTAACGGAGTTGGGGTTTGATGATCAAAAGAGCATCTTGACCATGACCAATTTCTTGGACGAAGCTCGAAGGGTCGAGTTGAGTAGGTGCGTCTCTATTTAGTCTTTCTGGAATTCATGATGTTATTATGAAAATCTGATTTTTGGCTCTGCGAATTACTCCTCAAGGTTCCTCAGATTCATAGGTTTTTCCGAGTATTCGATGCGGCTTTTTCCCTGTATTCGGTGCTCTTGTTCAGATCGATAGCCCGCCACTTGCCGACTGTTCTGGTCATGGCAGTGCTGAAGCACTGAAGGGAGTTTGGAAGGGTGCCCTCATCCGCCCTACGGGCACCTTCTCCCTCAAGGGAGAAGGGAGTTGGGGCACGTCTGAGGGAGGAACTGGTACTGTGCGGAGGTGAGGTGATGGGGATTGGTCTGAAGAGTCTCTTCTAAGGTGCGCGGCAGATCGAAAGAGTAGACTTCTCCAGCAACCTTTCCTCCGCACTCCCTCGCCCCCTTGGGGAGAGGGCAGGGTGAGGGGGCTTTGAGAAGTCGCGGCATGGATGCCATGGTCAAGCCATGGCATGACGGAGGAGAGGGGGAGGATCAAACTGTCATTAGGATCTGAGGCGCCTTTTTCGAAAAGCCTTTATGGCTCTCCGTCCTCGCAGCATCTCGCCTCGCACCATTCTCTCCGTATCCGTCACCCCATGGCTTGACCATGGGGTCCATGCCGTATCCTATCGGCATATGCAGAGGCAGTTCTGGGTCTATATTCTTGCAACCCATAAAAACGGAACACTTTACACGGGCGTTACCAATGATTTGCTTCGAAGGTTATATGAGCATCAAAGCGAGAGCGTGCCCGGTTTTACCGCCAGATATCAGGTCAAGCGTCTCGTTTGGTACGAGGAGCACGGCACGGCAGACCGTGCCATCGCGCGGGAGAAGGCCATCAAGACCTGGAAGCGCTCCTGGAAGGTTGAGCTGATCGAGGAGAGCAATCCGGAGTGGTTCGATCTGGGGCGGTTCTTGAATGGGTGATACGGGAGCGACTCGTCTCACATGAATGCCATACCGATTGGCGAGGTCACGGCATGGATGCCATGGTCGAGCCATGGCATGACGGAGGAGAGGGGGAGGATCAAACTGTCATTAGGATCTGAAACGCCTATTTCGAAATGCCTCAACGCTTCTCCGTCCTCGTAGCCTCTCGACTCGCTCCACCCCCTCCGTATCCGTCACCCCATGGCTTGACCATGGGGTCCATGCCGTATCCTATCAGTCCATGCCGCGGCAGTTCTGGGTCTATATTCTCGCAACCCATAAAAATGGAACGCTTTACACCGGCGTCACCAACAATCTGCTCCGAAGATTATACGAGCATCAAAGTGAGAGCGTGCTTGGCTTCACCACCCGGTATCAGGTCAAGCGCTTGGTCTGGTACGAGGAGCATGCCACCGCAGACCATGCCATTGCGCGGGAGAAAGCCATCAAGACCTGGAAGCGGTCCTGGAAAATCGACCTGATTGAGGAGAGCAATCCGGAGTGGTTTGATCTCGGGCGGCTTTTGAGTAGGTGAGGGAGCAGATTGCCTGTCCCAATTGAACGCCATACCGTTTGGCGAGGTCGCGGCATGGATGCCATGGTCGAGCCATGGCATGACGGAAGAACGGGAGGGGATCAAACTGTCTCTAGGGTCTGAAACGCCTATTTCGAAAAGCCTCAACGCTTCTCCGTCCTCGTAGTCTCTCGACTCGCTCCACCCCCTCCGTATCCGTCACCCCATGGCTTGACCATGGGGTCCGTGCCGTATCCTATCGGTCCATGCAGCGGCTTTGATACCCAAACCCCCAAAAGAAAAACCCGCCAGCCTTTCAGCCAGCGGGTTTCTTCAGTTTCAAAGGCCAGTCTCAGCTGAGCATCAGCCCAGGTTCAGTTCCTGGAAGAAGTCGTTGCCCTTGTCGTCGACGACGATGAAGGCGGGGAAGTCTTCGACTTCGATCTTCCAGACCGCTTCCATGCCCAGCTCTTCATATTCAACCACTTCCACGGACTTGATGCAGTCCTGGGCCAAGCGGGCAGCAGGCCCCCCAATGGAGCCGAGGTAGAAGCCGCCGTGGGCCTGGCAGGCGCGGCGCACCTGGGCGGAGCGGTTGCCCTTGGCCAGCATCACCATGGAGCCGCCTGCGGCCTGGAACTGGTCGACATAGGCATCCATGCGGCCAGCGGTGGTCGGGCCGAAGGAGCCCGACGGCATGCCTTCGGGGGTCTTGGCGGGGCCTGCGTAATAGACCGGATGGTTCTTGATATAGTCCGGCAGCGGCTCGCCCTTTTCCAGCCGGTCGCGCAGCTTGGAATGGGCCAGGTCACGGGCAACGATCAGCGGGCCGGTGAGGCTCAGGCGGGTCTTGATCGGATGCCTGGTCAGCTCTCCGAGGATCTCGCTCATCGGACGGGTCAGGTCGATCTTGACCACATTGTCCGACAGGTGCTCGTCGGTGACTTCCGGCATGTATTTTTCCGGATGCATTTCCAGCTGTTCCAGGAAAATGCCGTCCTTGGTGATCTTGCCGGTGGCCTGACGGTCGGCCGAGCAGGAGACGCCAATGCCGATCGGCAGGGACGCGCCGTGGCGGGGCAGGCGGATGACGCGCACGTCGTGGCAGAAATACTTGCCGCCGAACTGGGCGCCAACGCCGGACGCCTGGGTCAGCTTGTGGATCTCGGCTTCCATCTCAAGATCGCGGAAGGCGTGGCCGAGTTCGGAGCCTTGCGTCGGCAGGCCGTCGAGATAGCGGGCGGAGCCGAGCTTCACCGTCTTCAGGTTCATTTCCGCCGAGGGGCCGCCAATGACGATGGACAGGTGATAGGGCGGGCAGGCGGCGGTGCCGAGCGTCAGGATCTTTTCCTTCAGGAAGGCGATCATGCGGTCGTGGGTCAGAAGCGACGGCGTGCCCTGGAACAGGAAGGTCTTGTTGGCGGAGCCGCCACCCTTGGCCATGAACAGGAACTTGTAGGCGTCTTCGCCTTCCGCATAGAGCTCGATCTGGGCCGGCATATTGTTGGAGGTATTCTTCTCCTCGAACATGGAAATCGGCGCCAGCTGGGAGTAGCGCAGGTTCTTCTTGAAATAGGCGTCGCGCGCGCCTTCTCCGAGGGCGGCTTCATCGGATCCATCGGTCCAGATGCGGCGGCCCTTCTTGCCCATGACGATGGCCGTGCCCGTGTCCTGGCACATGGGCAGGACGCCATGGGAGGAAATCTGCGCGTTTTTCAGAAGGTCGAAGGCAACGAACTTGTCGTTTTCGGTCGCTTCCGGATCGTCCAGGATCTTGCGCAGCTGCTCCAGATGGCCAGGGCGCAGGAAATGGTTGATGTCCTTGAAGGCTTCTTCGGCCAGAAGACGCAGGCCCTCGCGCTCGACCACGAGCACTTCCTCGCCGTTGAACTCGGCGGTCTTCACATAGTCGGAGGTCAGCTTGCGATAGGGCGTTTCATCCTTGGCAAGGGGAAACAGGCTGCTGTGCTTGTATTCGGGCGGCGTGACAGGAGCGTTCATGAGCTGGCTCTCTCCGGTGGGCTTTATGGGCTCTGGCGATTGGGGCGTGTCTGCGGGAGGCAGCGCGCCATCAGGTTATGGCCGCATTCTTTACGCGAAAACAGCCGGTCACGCCAAGCGTTCCGGCTGCCTCATTTCGTCGAAGGGAACGGAAGTCTCGAGATAGCCCTTCTCAAGCCCTCAAAAGCTTATTCCGTTGCCGTCAGATCAATGGTCACGGCGACCGTGTCGGCGATCTGGGAGGTGCCGACAACGGCACCGACTTCATGGGCCAGGCGGTTGACCGAGGCGGTGCCGGTGGCATGGGCCGTGTTGCCGGAGATCTCGAGCTTGAAGTCGAGGGTGGCAGGCTGGCTGACGCCCTTGATGGTCACGGTGCCTTCTGCCCGGTAGCTGTCGCCGCCAAGGGCGGTGACCTTCGAGGATTCGAAGGTGGCTTCCGGCATGGCTTCGGCATTGAACCAGTCGGCGGAGGGCAGCATGGCGTCGAACTGGCCATTGCCGGTTTCCGCAGAGCCGGTCTTGATGGCGGCCTTGATCACGGCAGCTTCCGGGTTCTGCGGATCGAAATCGATCTCGGCGCTCCAGTCCTTGAAGGTGCCGGTGATGGTCTCGTTGCCCTGGGGCACGGAGAAGCCAATGGTGCTTTTGACCGGATCAACCGTCCAGTTCGCGGCCAGGGCCGGGGCATTGGCGAAAGCGGCGGCACTGGCGATGGTCAGAGCGGCAAGCGGGCGGGAGAAGCGGGAATTCAACGGAAAAAACATGTCGTTACCTCATGGGGCAAACCGGCCGGAAGCGGGGGTATGATCCGGCCGGGAAGAAGCGTCTCAGCCGTTTGCCCGGGCCGGACGGGTTGAAATCATGCGCTGCAGGGTCGTGTCCCTAGAAACGAAGTGGTGCTTGAGCGCGGCAGCGACATGCGCCACGAGCAGAGCGATCAAAAGCCATGCGCCGTTTTCGTGAAGCATCTTCATCAGGGCTTCGGCGGTCGGCTTGTCACCCAGGATCGAGGGGACGGGCAGATGCGGCACGGGCACCGTGTCGAACAGGATCGTCGGAATGTTCCAGGGCGAGGCCGACACCATGACCCAGCCCGTCAGGGGCAGGGCGAACATCAGGCCGTAAAGGCCGATATGGGCGAGATGGGCAAGCAGCCGTTCGATGCCGCTCATGCCTTCCGGCAGCTTGGGGGCCGGATTGGCGAAGCGCCAGGCCAGGCGGACGATGGCCAGGGCCAGCACGACGAAGCCGATCGACTTGTGCAACTGATAGAGCTTGAAGGCGTCGGCGGAGGTCGGCGGCAACGTGGACATGTAGAGCCCCAGTGCAAGCATGCCGACGATCAGCAGGGCCATGGTCCAGTGAAAGACAATAGCGATCAAGCCGTAGCCACTGTGCGTATTGCGGAGCATCGGGGTTTCCTTCGAAAAAGGCAGCTTTCCGGAAGTCAGCAGAAATCCGGTAACCGGCCGGCCAGGCGGGGAGGCGCCTGGCCGGCTGGAAAAAGCGTTACTTTACGGCCTGAGTGGCTTCGGTGTTGAAGTGAACGGTCACTTCGTCGCCGACATAAGGCACATACATGTCCATGCCATAGTCAGAGCGCTTGATGACGCCGGTGACGTCGAAGCCGGCAGCCGGAACCTTGGCCATCGGGTGCTCGCCCATCTGGGTCACGGTCACATCGAGGGTCACCGGCTTGGTGATGTCCTTGATGGTCAGGTCGCCGGTCACCTTCAGGGTGTTGTCACCGGTCTTCTCGACGCTGGTGCTGGTGAAGGTGGCTTTCGGGAACTTCTCGACATCGAAGAAATCGGCACTGAGGAAGTGCTTGTTACGCTCATCCCAGAACGTGTCCATCGAGGTCACGTCGATGGTGAAATTCACGGAAGAATTGGACGGGGTGTCCTGATCGACCTTCAGTTCGCCAT
The DNA here is from genome assembly GCF_900142725.1 of Roseibium suaedae. Lineage (GTDB taxonomy): Bacteria > Pseudomonadota > Alphaproteobacteria > Rhizobiales > Stappiaceae > Roseibium > Roseibium suaedae. Next base: position 1,485,871 of record NZ_FRBW01000001.1, read on the forward strand.
CCCAGTTCCGGAAGACGCCCTGCGTCGTGGAATAGCCGAGGTGGTTATACGAGAACTCGAGAATGGCGTGCGACTTGTCAAAGCCATAGGCAACCGGATCTGCCATGGCTGCGCCGGAGAGGAGGGCAAGTGCCAGAGCGGAAGAGGCGATGCGGATCATAGTTTGTCCTCATGAAACAGGATATTCGAACGCTGCCAACCAGCGCCATCGCAGCTCACATAATCGATGCCGCGACGGATGCAATTTGACGTTCCGTCCATAACGGGTGAACAGTGGCGGGTATATGTCAAATTTTGTCCACAAAATGACTAGGTAATAACCCTGGATTGCGGACCGTAAGGAGAGCCTGGGTGGGAGTTAAATAAAACTCTCGGCATTTTGGTTGCGCGAAATTAGTCCTGTGAAATTCCCAAGCGATCGACAGGAAAGAAATTCCCGATATTTCACTAGTAGTTAAATCTTGCAGAGTAAATTTGGTACAAGGAAGAGGTCGTGTATTGGAGCAGCCGTGTCCCGTCCCGAAGTGATAGCCCGGAGTGGTACGGCAGTTTCCAGAATACTGACCGCAGGTGGTTGCCGTGTTCTTGGATCACGATCGTGTGAGAGAGCCGCCGCAACGCGGTTTCAGATGGGGAAAGCCTCTTTCCCGGCGTCTTGTCTCGCCTCGCTTCTGTTGGCTTTTCTGCTTCTCACAAGTGCACCGGCACTCAGCCTGGCCGAGGGATGGTCGCTGCAACGCGTCTCGGGGACCGTCTATTTGGTTGCCCCGGGTGTGGAGCCGTATCGCGCCCGGACCGGCATGGCGCTTGACCCCGGACTGACACTGGCCACCCGCAACGGGCGGGCAATGGTGACGCGGGGGACGGAAAGCATTCTTGTTGGACCCAACACGACTTTCGTCATCTCCCAATACCGCAGCAGTGAAGACTTCACGACGGTTCTGCAGACATCCGGCACGGTGACCGTGGACGTTGCCAGGAAGGCTCGTCCCCATTTCGCTGTCGAAACACCGTTTCTGGCTGCCGTGGTGAAAGGCACCAAATTTACAGTCAAGGTCGGCAAGACCCGGGCAGACATCGCCGTGGAGCGCGGTGTCGTCGGCGTGAAGGACTTCGCCTCCGGGCAGGAGACTGATCTTGGTGCGGGTCAAAGCGCAGCCACAGATCCCACCCAAGCTGTCGGTCTTCAGGTGCAGGGCGTGGTGCAGCCGGTTGTCCGTCCGGGGCCGAAGAAGGCGCCTATATTCCAGACCCCGAGCGTCCCGAATGTTCCAGCGACTGCGGCCGAAGCCAAGCAGTCCACTTCGACTTCTTCGTCCTCAGCGTCTTCTTCCAGATCGTCGAATGCGACCAGCCGCTCCGCCAGCCGCGATGGCACCGGTGATGACAATGGAAACTCAAGCAGCAGCAACGCCGGTGGCAATGGGAACGGCAACAGCGGCAGCAGCAATGCCGGCGGCAATGGCAACGGCAACAGCGGCGGTAGCAACGCCGGTGGCAACGGCAACAGCGGCGGCAACAACGCTGGTGGCAATGGCAACGGCAATAGCGGCGGCAGCAACGCCGGTGGCAATGGCAACGGCAATAGCGGCGGCAGCAATGCTGGCGGCAATGGCAACGGCAACAGCGGCAGCAGCAATGCTGGCGGCAATGGCAACGGCAACAGCGGTGGCAGCAATGCCGGTGGCAATGGCAACGGTAACAGCGGCAGCAGCAATGCCGGTGGCAATGGCAACGGCAACAGCGGCGGCAGCAACGCCGGTGGCAATGGCAATGGAAATCCCAATGGCTAGGCAGCTTCAGCCAGGCCCGATCGCCGCATTCTGTCAGGGGAAACAGGCCTGACGATGAAGCGGCTTTCCCCTCTCAACTGGATGTCGGTGTCCCGCCTCGGATCCGTTCTGCAGCTATCGCTTGTGGGATTGCTGTTGGGGGTGATTGTTTGCGGACACTTCACGAACGGCTTTCCCGCCGTAGAGAGGTTCTTGTCCAAGCAGCGCTTTGCTCTGCTGGAACGTCCGGCAAGCGGCAACATCGTCGTTGTCGACATCGATGCCCGTTCTCTGGCGGAAGTTGGTGTCTGGCCCTGGCCGCGCAGGATTCATGGGCATCTGATTGAAAAACTGCTCGAAGCAGACGCCGCTGAAATCGGTTTCGATATCGATTTCAGCAGTGCTTCCAATGCAGTGGACGATTCCTATTTCGAAGCGATGCTGAAGCGGGCCGAGGGTCGTGTGGATCTGGCAGTCTTCCGCCAGGTGGCGGATCAGCAGTCGAGCGGATCGGAGCCGAACCTCATCAGCCGCCCATTGCCGCGATTTGAGGACCATGCATGGCCCGCGACAGTGACAGTCCCAATTGAAAAGGACAGCGCCGTCTGGCGGGCGGAATGGGGGGAGATGATCGACGGGGAGGTCGTTCCCTCCCTTGCCGCGTTGATTGGCGGGCGGACGGGGGAAGCTGGCCAAACCTTCTGGATCGATTACAGCATTGACCTGTCCGGCATCGAGGTGTTTTCGCTGACCGATGTCGTCAACGATCGGATCGACCCGGAGCGCTTTGCAGGCAAGAAGGTCATTGTTGCCGCAAGTGCCCAGGAATTGCGGGATCTCTTCCCGGTTCCCGTCCATGACATTCTTCCTGGAGGCATGATCCAGGCGCTGGCGGCTGAAACCATCGCCCAGGGCAGGGCGCTGGAGCCCGCTGGTGGCGCCCTCATCCTTCTTGTGACGCTCGTTCTCGGGCTGACGATTTTTGTTCAGCGCAAGGTGGACTGGCGCATTCGCCTCGCATTGCTGCTTGGCCTGGCACCTGTTCTCGAAGCTTTGGCTCTGGTCGTGCAGGCTCAGATACCCATCTTGCCGCAGACGGCCTGTGCGCAGCTGGCCTTGCTGGTGCTCGCTCTCGGGCTTGCCGGCCGGCAAGTGGGGCTGCATCAGCTTCTCCTGCGGGTGACGGAAATTCACAACCAGAACAACCGGCGTCTCCTGTCCCGGGTGCTCGAGGACAGTTTCGACGGCATCATTCTGGTGGAACAGTGCGGTGCTGTTCGGGCCGCCAGCCGGTCTGCGCGCGCGATCTGGGGCGAGGCTCTTCAACCGGGAAGCCGCCTGCAGGCCATAGTGCCGGGGCAGATCTGGCAGGATCTGGAACGGGTCTTCTCCTCCGAGGCGGAGCGTGACTGGCAGCCTGTACGGCAGGATGTGGAGGCCGGAGACGAGACCTCCGTGCGCAAGGTGATTGAATATGTCGTGACGCCCATGTCCCAGGTGGACGTGCTTGGCGGGCGGCTCGGCAGCCAGGTTCAGGAAGTGCGGCTTGCCATCCTGACTTGCCGGGATGTCACGATGCAGCGCAAGGCCATGGACCGCCTCGGCTACCTAGCGAGCCATGATCCCGTAACCAGCCTTCGCAACCGTCTCGGCCTTGAGGAACACCTTCAGGATATATGCGGCTGTCAAAATGCGGCCTTTGATGTCTATTGCCTCGTCTTGATCTCGCTTGATGATCTTGATCAGGCGGTCGCTTCCCTTGGCTTCGCCTTCGGGGACCTTTTGCGTGAGGCAGCCGCCTCCAGACTTATTTTCAATGCCGGGGAGGACGCCTTCCTGGCAACCCTCGGCGACAATTGCTTTGCCTGTATCCTGAAAGAGCCGGACGAGGCCGCGATCGTCAGCCGCATTGCAAAACTGGTGGAAGAGCTCAGTGCCGAGTATGAGCTGGAGGGCAGCCGGATCCACACAAGTGTGACCCTCGGCTACTGCCTGATCGACACGGATGAGCTGGATGTGGCGGTGCCCTTGCGGGATGCAGGCGCGGCACTGTCTTCCGCCCGCAAGCTCGGCGGCAATGCTCAGGTCCGCTATGAACCTGCCATGCATGTCATGTTCGAGCGTCGCCGCCGTCTGGAAATGGATCTGGCACAGGCATTGGAGCAGGGGCGGATCCGGGCCGTCTACCAGCCGCTCGTGGATCTGGCCACCGGGCAGATTACAGGTGCAGAAGCTTTGATGCGCTGGGATCATCCGGAGTTCGGCTTCATCTCTCCGGGCGAGTTCATTCCGATTGCGGAAGAAAGCGGCCAGATCCGCCAGCTCGGTGCCTGGATGCTGCGCCAGGCAACGCGCGATGCCGCCTCCTGGCCAGCGCAGCTGCGGCTGGCGGTAAACGTGTCTGCGGTCCAGTTCTCCGATCTGGAGCTGGTGAATGTGGTGCGCGAAGCCCTGGATGACAGCGGATTCGAGCCTCGTCGTCTGGATCTGGAACTGACGGAATCCCTGTTCATCGAGGGCGGGGACAGTGTTTCCGATCAGATCATGGCGCTCAGCCATCTGGGCTGCGGTCTGGCTCTGGATGATTTCGGCACGGGCTATTCCTCGCTCGGCTACATTCCACGGTTCCCTTTCACCAAGATCAAGATCGACAAGAGTTTCGTCGACCGGGTCTGCGAGGATCCTGCCCATGCGGCCATCATCTCAACGGTGGTGGATCTTGCAGCAAGCTTCGGCATGAATGTGGTGGCCGAAGGGATCGAGCAGGCCTCCCAGCAGCAGCGCCTGATCGAACTGGGCTGCGATATCGGTCAGGGTTTCCTGTTCGGGCGTCCCATGTCTTCCGAACATCTGGCCCAGCGGCTGCGCAAGGCTGCCTGAGCCTTTGCCTTTTCTTCCGGCAGAACGCCCTTTCAAACGCTGAAAGGATAGTCTCGCAGCTCTGGAATGCGCGTGCTATCCAGACCGTCCTTCCTTTTGAGTGACTGCCGAGATCCATGTCAGAGAACAGACTTTCCTTGCAAGAGGCGCACGACCTGGTCGTTGCGGCTCTCGTTGCAAGCAACACCAGCCCTGAGAATGCCGCCAGCGTCGCCCGTGCGCTTGTCGCGGCCGAAGCCTCTGGCCAGAGCGGCCACGGCCTGTCCCGCGTCCCGTCCTATGCTTCCCAGTCCAGAAGCGGAAAGGTCGATGGTTTCGCCAAGCCGGAAATGAGCACCACGTCACCCGGCATCCTGCGCATTGATGCGATGTTGGGCTTTGCCTATCCCGCGTTTGAGCTGGCCATCGAAGCCTTGCCTGAACGGGCAAGGTCTCAAGGCATTGCCATGGCCGTTGTTGCCCGCTCCCATCATTTCGGTCAGGGCGGAGCCCATTGCGAGGCGCTGGCGGAAAAGGGTCTGGTCAATTTCGTCTTCGGCAACACCACGAAGTCCATCGCGCCCTGGGGCAGCAACAAACCTCTCTTTGGAACCAATCCGATTGCCTTCGGGGCACCTGTTCCGGGCGGTGCACCGCTGGTGATCGATCTGGCTGTCTCTAAGGTTGCCCGGGGCAAGATCATGGCTGCGGAAAAGACCGGCAGCTCCATTCCGGAAGGCTGGGCACTGGATGTGGACGGCAATCCGACCACCAATGCCACTGCCGCGATGGCGGGCACCATGGTGCCGATCGGAGAGGCCAAGGGCGCGGCGCTTGCCATGATGATCGAGGTGCTTGGCGCCTGTCTGGTCGGTGCAAGCCTCGGCTTCGAGACCTCTAGCCTTTTCAACGGTGACGGTCCGGCGCCTGATCTTGGTCAGGTCATCATCGCCATTGATCCGGGCCTATCGTCCCTCGGGGTCTATGGCGAGCGGATCGCGGTGCTGATGGATGCCGTGGACAGTGCGGAAGGCGCGCGCATTCCGGGCAGCAAGAGGTTCGGCCTGCGCGAAAAGGCAGAGCGCGAAGGGGTCGTTATTCCCGGTCCGATCTTGGCCGAAATCCGGAACATTGCGGCGGGCAAGTAAGCATTGCCTCTTTCTCCGGCCGATCAAGCCGGCCGGAGACACAGGTACAGCTTAATATTCCTTCTCGAAGTAGATACCGGCCTTTGATGAGCCATTGGCGCCGACTTCGCCGCGGACCTTGAGACCACGGTCCAGGTCGATATCGACCTTCACCCGGCTGTCGCCATTTGACGTGCCTTGCTCCACTCCGAGATAGATATTGTCATTGATGTACTTGCCGACGCCGATGGTGGGTCCATCGGAGCCGCTGGTGTCGATGTCGATGGCATCGAGCCCCAGAGACTTGCGCAGCTGGGCGAGTGGACCATTGTCGCTGCCGCCGGTCAGGGTTGCGATGGCGGCTGCCAGCTGGGCGATCTGGGTCGGCGAGAGCGAGCCCATTTCCTTGTTGAACAGCAGAAGCGCCAGCACTTCATCCTGTGGCCGTTCCGGTGAGGACGAGAAGCTGATCGCCGGATCGCTCGCATAGCCATTGACCGCAACCGTGACCGTCGTGCTGGAGATCGAGGAGGTTGCCAGGAAATCCAGGGCAGGGGTCAGGTCGCCGCTGAAGGTGACAAGCCCGCGCGAGAAGGTCAGGCGGCGGGTGAGAATGTCGATCAGGCCTCGCCGCAGGGTGAAGCCGCCAGTGGCCTGGGGGGCATCCGCCGTGCCGCGAATGACCAGATCTCCAAAGAGCTCTGCATCAATGCCACGTCCCCGGACGAACACGCGCCCGGGTGCGGAGACGGTGATGTCGAGGCGGGGCGACTGGCTGGCCGGTGCCGCTGATGCATCGCTGGTGCCGCCGTCGCCGCGCAATTCGCTCACCTGCTGGCGGACGGCCTTGGGCGCATTCACATGGCGCACGGCAACCGGGGAGATTGACCCCGGCAGTGTTTCCGGGATCGAGATGTCCGCCTTGTTCAAGGTCACCTTGCCGGAGACGAGCATCGCCTCCCGGCTGGAGGACATGGGGCCTTCGATCTTGAGGGCTGCGTCGAGAACCGCATTGACGAGACCTGGATCAATGTAACGGGCCTGATCGGCGCGGATGTCGATGTTCGCGGGCAGACCTTCGCCAAGTCCGACAGTTCCGGAAACCGAGATCGAACCGCCTGCCGCAATATCACCGCGCAGGGCCGAAAGGGTCACGCCGGTCTGGGTTGCGTCGATGCTGCCGGTCAGGTTTTTCAAGGTCAGTGAGCTGGCGAGATCGGTGACCGACACCTCACGGGGCCGGGCCGAGACGGAATAGGTCGGCGCCGTTGCCGTGCCGCCGACCGTGCCGCTGATGCCGAAGCTGCCCGCGCCACGAAGGCCCGCCTTGGTGAGCGGCAGGCGGGCAAAGGCCAGCGGCGCATTGCCATCGACGGAAAGCCGCAGCGGGAAGGGGGCCTTGGCGCCGACAGAACCATTGATGGCCACGGTCAAACCATCCGGGCCTGTCACACGGGTTTCCTGGGTCACCGTATCACCAGCCATCTTGCCCGAGCTGGCGATGGTGATCGCAGGCAGCCCCTGCTGACGGAGAGCGTTTGCCGTCAGGTTGGAGGCCGTGAGCGACCAGGACGCGGCGGGAGAGGTTGCCGCGCCGGTTGCCGTTGCCGTGCCGGACAGGGTGCCGCCGAGACCGACTTGCGGGGCAAAGGCGTTGGCCAGGGACAGCGGAACGGAATTGAGTTGAGCCTTGAGGTTCAGCTGGTCCCCAGCCGTGCCGCTGACGCTGAGATCGCCGGAGCCGAGCGAGAGCGCAAAGGCCTTGAGCGTTGCCAATCCGTCTGCATAGACGACTTCCGCCGGAGCCTTGAGCTTGGTCTCAAGCCCCTGATAGCCGCCGTTGAGCTTGTCGAGACCGATTCGGAAACCGCCATTGTCGAGCTGGGTCAGGCGTCCGGTTGCCTTCAGGCCATCCTTGCCGCTGCCATCAGCAGACAGATCCACGGCGGTGTCGAAAAGGGTCTCGGGCCCCTGGTTGCTGGCCGTCAGGGTGATCTTGCGCACCGGTGTCGACCCGGCAATCAGCCCTTCCGCCAGAAGGTTGCCGTCGATCTTCGGCACGGCGAAGGGATCGCTCGCGGTTGCTTTCAGGGAAAGCTTGTCGAGCAAATTGCCCGCAGCCTTGATGCCCGAGCCGCTGAGATCGAGCTGAACAGTCTGCGGTCCGCTGCCCTGCCGGGCAATGGACATGGAGCCTTGAACTTCACCTGCAACATCCGTCAGGACCAGAGGTGAAAGGTTCGCCAGCACCGGCGCGTCCAGCTTCAGCTGGCCCTCAAGGGTTTCCAGGGCCTTTGTCAGGTCCGAGATCTGGAACTGGCCGCTGAGCTTGTTGCCGGCAATATCCGCAGAGACAGGATTGATCGTGGCCGCCCCGTTTTCGGATTTTAGCACCGCATCCAGTGTGAGGGGCGCTCCTTTCATCGAGCCGTTCAGCGTGACCTTCGCTTCCGGCGCGGCCGCAGATGCCACGCCCTCCGCATGGAGAGCGAGACCGTCCACTGGGGTTCCGGCCAGGGTCAGCTTGGAGGAGGCGAGATCGGCGGTAAAGGAAGGAGCATCCAGTGCGCCATCCACGGATCCCTTCAGGGTCAGACCACCTTCAACCTGCGGGTCGACCTTGGAAAGGTCATTCAGCGCGGCCTCGATTTCAGCTGCCACAGTGCCGTCCTTCAGCGAGCCTGAGCCAGAAGCCTGAAGGCCGGAGGCTGCCAGAGCAAAGGAGCTGAGCGTCAGATCACTGGACCCATTGGCGGCAGCTTCCAGCTTGAGGCTTGTATCGCCGGTCAGGAGCGCATCCAGCGCTGCGATACCCGCAGCAAGGTTCCGTCCGTTGGCATCCAGTGTGACCGTCCCTGTGAGAGCCTGCGGATCAAGATCCGCAACAAAGGAACTTGTCAGGGCGCCGGAAAGGGTCTGGCCGGCCAGGCCGGAGAGCGGCGAAAGGTCATCAATGCGCAGGGTTCCCCGGCTCGTCGCCTTGTCTTGAGAAAAATCTGTCTCGCCGAGGGCCAGCGTCAGCAGCGGCAGGGTCAGTGCCCCCTCGGCAAGGCTCACCGTTTGCTCTTTGCCTGAGAGCGTTCCCTTGGTGGTCAGGTCGATCCTGTCGCCCAGGGCAGAAAGAGCCGGGTCGGTCAGTGCGATGCCACCTGCAGAAAGTTTGAGCGCGAAGTCGGAGGTGAGCGCTTCCGGGGTCAGGTTTGCAGATTGCCCGGCAAGATCGAGCGCGAATTGGCCAACCTTGCCTTCGCTCGTGCCGAGTTGGGCGGCATTCAGCTTTGCCGACCAGGCGGCGTCTTCCAGCGTGCCCTGAACCGTCACGTCGGTCTGGATCGGCCCGAAGATCACGCGGCGTTCCGGCAGATCCAGGGCGATCAGATTGCCGCCGTCCGCGCCCACATGGAGCGAGGACCTGGCGTTGATCCGCTGGGTTGCGGGATCGAACTGGCCATTGGCGGTAAGGCGCAGCGTCTGGGTGCTGAGATCCATCTGGCCGGTTTCCGGCAGGAAGTCCTGGGAGAGATCTGCCGTCAGCTTCAGGTTCGTGGTGCCCAGGAAAAACGCGTTGGCAAGTTCGGGCAAGAGCGGCGCGACTTCCCCGTTGAGATCAGCAGAGAGCTGGCGGCCGGTGCCGCTTTCGGTCAGGCGTGCCGTGCCGGTCAAGGTCTGGCGGCCATCGAGGGCGGCAGAGAGTTTCGCCGTCCAGTCGCTCAGCGGGCCATCGCCTGTCAGCTTGAAATCGACGGCAGGCAGACCGGGCATCGCGCCCAGACGGGCAACCAGTCCACCGCGGGGCTCTGCGACCGTCAGATCGAAGCGAAGCGTTTCTGCATCAGGCAGAAAGGCAACGTCGGCATCGATCGTCCCTTCGTCACCGCCCAGGCGGGCAACATGAAGCGCGCCGCTGACCTCCAGCGGAGCACGGGCAAGGGCTGCTGATCCATTGGCGGTCAGTTCGATGGCTTCGCCAAGCAGAGGTGCCCCAAGCGCGATCCGGTTGATGCGCAAGGACTTGAGATCACCGGGCAGGATCGGAAGAGAGCTGCTGGAGGCCGCGTCTTCTTCCGTGTCTTTACTGGCGGCCGCGGGCAAGGGCGCGCGCGCAAGGGAAATGTCATCGACAGAAACCAAATTGATCTCGACCCGTCCACCCAGAAGGGCAAGGGGAGACCAGAGAACTTCAGCGCCGCTGACGTTCAGCCATTCACCTTCCCGGTCAGCGATGGCAACGGAACGGGCGCTGGCATCAAGACCCCAACTGAGACCGAGATCCGTGATGGTGATCTGCATGTCCTCGGAAGAGGCGAGATCCGAGAGGAGTGAGGACAGCAACGTGCGTCCACCCTGAAACTGCAGCGCGGCCAGAAGCAGAACGGGAAGAACAATCAGAATTGCCAGAAGCCAGAGAAGGCTTTTCAAAAGTCTTTTCAAAACGGTCCTCAAGGTCGGATTCGCCAGAATGAGCCATATCCCATAGGTATGGGACAATTAAGGACGGGGGCAACACAAAGCTTTGGATCGGGGCAAGGCATCCAATTGAGGTTGCATTCCGGCGACACCTGATTTGCCTGCCGGCAGATCTGTCCCGGTTCCTGAAACTCTTTTATGCAGCATTCAAGTGCTGTTCCGGCCAGACACCGCTTTGTGTCCCAAAGAACGCCTTTCTCAGAAGGCCTGGCTCAGGCCCACATACAGCGCGTAGTCCGGATCGTCCTTTTCCGGATCCAGCGGCATGGCCAGATCCACGCGGAGCGGACCGATGGGCGTATAGTAACGCAGGCCGATGCCGGTACCGATCTTGAGCGGCTCGGAAAAATCCGGAATGCTGTCGCTATAGGCATTGCCAGCATCGACAAAGGCGACGACGCCGAGGGTTTCGGTGATCTTGACCCGAAGCTCTCCAGAGGCCTCCAGCAGGCTGCGCCCGCCGGTGACGGTGCCGTTCAGACGCGGGCCGACGTTGCGATAGGCATAGCCGCGGATGGAGCCGCCGCCGCCTGCGATCATGCGCCGGCTGGCCGGAACATCGTCAACAGATGGAGCAATGATGCTGCCTGCGCTGACCCGGCCAGCGAGGATGAACCGCTTGGCCTCATCCAGGGCGACATAGCTGGATGCCGTGCCCTTGACGAAGAACATCGCGTGAGATTGCAGCGTGTCATAGGCCGGCTCGACAGCAAGGGCTGCATAGATGCCCTTCGAGGGATCGAGCTTGTCATCCCGGTTGTCGAAGGTCAGATCCGCTGGCAGGCCAACCAGCAGGTACTTGTCCTTGCCATAGGCATCTTCTTCATCGGCGAAGAAGATTTCGCCGCCGGCCCGTCCGGTCAATGTGTCGGTAAAGGTCCGCGACAGATATCCGTCCAGCGTGACAGACCGGCTCTTGTACGCGTCCGGCACTTCCTGCTTTGCGCCGAGACTGGTCGTGAACTTGGTCAGCGGTCCGAAGACGCCCGGCTTTTCCAGGGCGATGCGGGCGGCATATTCCATGTCGGTGGCGCTGGCATTGCCGATTTGCCCTGCCGAGCCTTCGATGGAGAGCAGTTCGCCCCGGCCGAACAGATTGCGCCGGCGCCAATAGGCTTCAACACCGAAGCCTTCCGTGCTCGACCAGCTCGTGCCTGCGCCGATCACATGCCGCTTGCGCTCGGTGACCTCAATGGTGACGGGCATGTCGCCAGTCACCGGGTCAACCTCGCCTTCGACCAGCTGAATGGACGAGAAGATCCCGAGTTCGTTCAGACGCTTGCGGGCAGATTCCAGGGCTTGCGGGGAATAGGTCTCGCCGACCGGGATCATGGCCTGGCTGATGACGAAGTCCGGCTCCGTCACTTCCGTGCCCTTGACCGTAACCGCGCCGAAGCGGGCACGGGGCCCGGTCGCAACGGTCAAGGTCACGTCCAGCTTCTTGGTGGCATGATCCGCGACAATGTCACGCCCGGAAACTTCAGCCTTGGGATAGCCCTGTTTCTTCAGGGCGAGAGCCATTTTCTGCTCGGCAGAGAGAATGCGCGTGGAGGCAGCCTGCTCTCCGGGCACCAGGCCAAAGGAGGGCTCTTCAGCCGCGTCTTCAGGCGGCAGGTCGCCCTTGATGGCAATCTGACCGAAGGTGAATTCGGGTCCGGGGCTGACGGTGATGACGGTCTCGACAGGCTGTCCGCCTGGAATGTCGCCGGTTTCAAGGGCCTGCTGCAGCGGGCGGCCGTTCAGGGTGATGTCGACAACCCCGCCATAGAGACCATGGGCATAAAGCCGCGCCACGAGACGATCGAGATCGCTCAAGCTGCGGGAGATCAGCCCGGCCTCGCCGGAAGGCAGCTCCTCGCTGCGGGTGAACAGCGTGGACGTGGCTTCCAGATCCTTGCGAAGATCCTTGGTCCCCGTCTCTGTCTCCGTTTCTGGCATGTCCAGCCGGACAGAATAGGCGATCGGGTCGGGAACCTGCTGAGTGGCCTCGGCCTTCTCTCCCCAAAGGTGAAGGCCGAACAATTCAAAGGCCTGAGCCGGGGAAGACGGGACAGCAAGCGCCGCCATCAGGGCTGTCATGGAAACGCCAAGCGCGAAGGCGCACTTCATCGTTCCCTTGCGCAAGGGGCGCAAAAGGTCATCAAACTGCCGGTCGCCGGACCGGGGTCCGGGCGAAGGAGACGGTAGACAATTCACAAACTGCCGCCTGTTTTGGGGTGCTTCAGAACAGTGGTTCCTGACGAAGAAAGCCTGTTTCCGCACATTCACTTGAGCGGAAAGTCCAACAATATCCGACAGATCCCGGCACCCATCCCACATTCAACCTAGGGCCTCTTGGTTAAGAGTCCCTAACGAAACTGTAGAGCATGGAACAGGTTTCAAGACAACCTTGCGTGAGCTCGTGGCTTGTCCGGGCCGAGCCGCCATTCAGAAAAGCGGCGCTTCTTCCGGAAGGTTGAGCTGGCGGCGGGCAGCGGTGAGCGTGTTGACCATGAGCATGGCGATGGTCATCGGACCGACACCGCCCGGGACGGGCGTGATGGCTCCGGCATGCTGAACGGCTTCCTTGAAGGCGACATCCCCGACAAGGCGGCTCTTGCCTTCGCCGAGTTCTGGTGCAGGCAGACGGTTGATGCCAACGTCGATGACCGTTGCCCCCGGCTTGATCCAGTCGCCGCGGACCATCTCCGGACGGCCGACGGCAGCCACCACGATATCGGCAGTCCGAACGACGGCGGGCAAATCGCGGGTGCGGCTGTGGGCGATCGTCACGGTGCAGCTTTCCTGCAGCAGCAGGCTTGCCATCGGCTTGCCGACAATATTGGAGCGGCCGATCACGACCGCATTCATGCCGGAAAGGTCCTGCCCCAGCGTGCGCTTCAGCAGAACGAGGCTTCCGGCCGGCGTGCACGGGACCAGCGCTGCCGATCGTTCGCCCGCAGTCAGCAGGCCGACATTGACCGGGTGAAACCCATCCACGTCCTTTTCCGGCTTGATCAGCCGCAGGACCTTGCTCTCGTCGATATGGCGGGGCAGGGGAAGCTGAACCAGGATGCCGTGAATGGCAGGGTCATTGTTCAATTGCTCCACGAGCGCCAGGACGTCCGTTTCCGGCGTGTCGGCGGCCAGCGTGTGCTTGACCGAATGAAAGCCGCAGGCTTCGGCTGTGCGGTCTTTGTTGCGGACATAGACCTGGCTGGCAGGGTCCTCGCCGACCAGCACCACGGCAAGTCCGGGGCGAATGCCGCTGGATTGGAGGAGCGCTGCGGAGCGCGCGGAGATCTCGTCGCGAACCGACTCCGCGACGGCCTTGCCATCAATGATCCTGGCTTCCGACATGTCAGTTTCCTTGCCGTGGTTCTGAAGTGCTCTCTATAGAAAGAGCCGCGGCAAGGGAAAAGACTGTTTCTGCGCTTTTATGCGCTTTCCCGCAGAGCTGTGTCTCTCAGGTGAGCCGATCAGTTACCCGGCGTGCTTCCGCAATGGCGCAGATGATGTGGTAGAAAGAGCTTGCCGGGGCCGGTTCCTCCTTGAAGCTCCCATCCGCCAGCAGCTTGTCGCGCCACAATCCCAGTGGGGCCACGTCGAAATAGACAAAGAGGGCGTCTACGGCACGAACGGCATCCGCAAGGAAGGTGTCACGCTCAGCGCCATCGGATTGTTCCGCAAGAACGGCAGCAGCCTTGATCCATTCCGTCTGCCCCCAGAGGCGGGCGAGCGGATCACGGACGGAAAAGTCATCATTCAGCGCCATGATGGCGACCTTCCGCGCCGGGCAGATGCCGTAGGTCATGCCGATTTCATAAAGCCTGCGGGCCTTGGCCCTGGCTTCCTCATTTCCCCGGAGTGCGCCCCACTTGGCAAGCAGCCACGCCCATTCGAACTGGTGGCCCGGCTCCATGACCCGGCCGCGGTCATCCGGCATCGGCGACCAGTCCATGTCAAAGAACTCCCGCAATCCGCCATTCCCGGCATCAATGAAACGGGTCATGGCCAGCGTGGCGATCTCATCGGCGAGCGCAGGCCAAGGGCCTTCAGGCTCAACGTCCGAGAGCGCAAGCGCTGCCTCGAACATATGCATGTGCGGATTGGAGCAGAGGGGCAAACGGTCCGGGTTTGCCTCGCGAAAGCCGCGCTCGGGGTGAGCATACCGGGCCTTTAGAAGCGCAAGAAGGGTGTTCGCGTCGGAAAGCAGGGCTTGCTTCAGTTCAGGGAAAGCGGCAACTGCCTGTCCGAGGGCAAAAAGCGTGAAGGCGTGATTGTAAAGGTCGAAGGAGACATCGGTCTTGGTGCCGTCCGGTGCAACCGCCGCTGCGACCGTGCCGTCTTCAAGGCGGTAGTGGGCCTGAAACCAGTCCAGGCCATTCCTTGCAATTTTCTGCCAGGGGCCTTGCCAGCCAAACCGGCCGCCTTCGATGAAGCTGTAGATCTGGCGGGGTTGAACCCTTGCGCGCTTGGGCAGGTCTGCCGGTGCTGCCGTTCCAAGCTCGAGAGCTTCATGGAAGCCGCCATTTTCCAGATCGATGCCGAATTCCTGCCAGACAGGAAGTGCAGAGGACAAAAGCCAGTCGGTCAAACGGTTGGTCGCAGCCTGAAAGTCGGAGGCCGGTTTTCCTGTGCGTTCGGTGCTGCTCATCATCTGTCCTGTGCCTGCAATTCTGACTGGCGACATAGAGCCGATTCTCCCGTTTTCTGTCATCCAGTTTTCAAAGGCTTTGGGCCAAGTGTCTGTGGGATCGGGCAAATGATGGCATTTCATTAAACTTTTCAGCGTCAACTGTGGCCGATCAACCACAAGGCTATAGGAACGGCAATTAAATCGTGCGCATGCTTGGACAGGATCGGCGAGGGCATGCTAACAAGACGCCAATTGCTGGTGGAATGGGATTCAGATGAGATTTTCAGTTGTTGCCGCGCTGTGCATGACCCTTGGCGCCTGCGGGGCTTTACCCGGTGAAGGCCCGTCTGCAATCAGCATCACATCTGACGAAGTCGAAGCTGGTTCCACGATTAGCAACTATGCTGTCATCCAGCTCGATAGCACCAATATCGAATCTATCCGCCGCTACAGGCCGCTTGCTTTTGCGAACCAGTTCAAGGGTGTAGGTGCTGGCGGGGCCAGCACTCTGCTTGGCGTCGGCGACACGCTGATGGTTTCCATTTGGGAAGCCTCCCAGGATGGTCTGTTTTCATCCGGTGGAAGTGGTGGAGCAGGGCAGATCCCTGCCGTCATCGACGAGACAGGGTATATTTTCGTGCCCTACGCAGGCCGTGTGCGCGCTGCGGGCTTGAGTGTTGAAGCGCTTCGTCAGTCCATTCAGAAAGAACTCATCGGGAAAGCGGTTGAGCCGCAGGTTCTCGTCACTCTCGGCGAAAAGCTGAGCTCTACTGCAGTCGTGGTGGGGGATGTGATGAAGCCGGGCGTGTACCCTCTTCCGTTGCGGGATACCCGGTTGCTCGACCTGGTCGCCACTGCGGGCGGTGCGCGTGAAGCAACTTACGAAACAGAGGTGACTCTCAAGCGCGGCAACCGTTCCGGCACGACGCGGCTGGAAGAGCTCATCGATTTCCCGGAGAACAACGTCCGGGTCTCTCCTGGCGACAATATTCTTTTGTCCCATCATCCACGGACGTTCTCGGCATTTGGTGCCGTCAAGTCGAGCCAGCTTGTTCCGTTCAAGACCAAGAGCGTCACACTTGCTGAAGCACTTGCGACGGTTGGTGGACTGAATGACTTCTCTGCAGATTCCGGCGGCATTTTCCTGTTCCGTTATGAAGACGCTGATCTTTTGCGGGAAGTTCGTCCCGAGCTGGCTTCAACAATCGCAGGGAGACAGGTTGTTCCGGTTGTCTACAAGCTGAGCCTGCGTGATCCGAAGGGCTTCTTTGTTGCGCGCTTCTTTGAGATGCGGAACAAGGACATTCTCTATGTTGCGAACCATCCGACTGCAGAGCTCGGCAAGTTCCTGCAGATCATCTCGCCGCTGCTCACAAACACGACGCGGATTCAAAGCTTGACGGAATAAGATAGTCATTCCGGTTGGAAAGTTTCATGATCGGATGATGGATTGTAGCAGCAGGGGTCCCAAATGAGCTCCGGCCAGAAGGTCTTCCTGTTTCTGCAGGGCCCGCCAGGAATCTTTGCGCGTACGGTGGCGGATGAACTGGAGCTGTTCGGCTGCCGGACGCTCCGGATCAATCTGTGCCCGGGGGACTGGCTTAACTGGCACGATCACCGCTGTACGAACTACCGGGGCAGCCTGAAGGCATGGCCAGCCTTTTTCGAAGCCTTCTGCAAGGAAAACGGTGTCACGGATCTGGTCTATTATGCCGATCGTGTGCCCTATCATGTAGCGGCTGCCGAGATCGGTGCGAAACTCGGTCTGACCTGTTCGACCTATGAGTTCGGCTATCTGCGTCCCGACTGGATCACGCTCGAACGGGTGGGCATGTCCGCCCATTCCCATTTTCCAAATGATCCTGATCTGATCCTCCAGCAGGCGAAGGATCTGCCTCCTGTGGATCTGGTGCCGCGCTACAAGTTCACCTTTGTGCAGGAGGCCTTTCAGGAAGTGGTCTACAACATGTCGAACGTGTTGTTCCCGCTCCTGTATCCGCGCTATCGGCGGGACAGGTTCTATCATCCTCTGGCCGATTACCTGAATATCCTGCCGCGGCTGGCGCTGGGCAAGAACCGTGACCGGATTGCGGCTCATCTCATCGATGACGTGATTGCGGCGGGCTGTCCCTATTACGTTTTCCCGCTGCAGCTTCAGAGCGACTACCAGCTCCGCTACAATTCGCCTTTTGATCACATCGCGGAAGCCGCGGAAGAAGTGATCCGCTCTTTCGCCAAGGTTGCGCCCGTGGCCTCGCGCCTCGTGTTCAAGGTTCATCCGCTCGACAATGGTATCGAGCCATGGCGCAAGATCGTGAAGACACTGGCGCGCCGCTACGGGGTCAAGAAGCGCGTCTACCTCATCGACGGCGGCAATCTGGACATTCTGTTGCGCAATGCCGCCGGTGCCTTGACCATCAACTCCACCACGGGGCTTCACTCTTTGCGCGTTGGTTGTCCGACCAAGGTTCTTGGCATTGCCATGTACGACATTACAGGCCTGACTTGCCAGAAACCGATCGACGAGTTCTGGAGAGATGGCAGCCGCCCCGACCAGGAGCTTCTGGATGCACTCGAGCGGCTTCTGGCCGCGACCATTCAGGTCAAGGGTTGCTTCTACACGGACAAGGGGCGCCGGGCAGGCGCCTATGCCATGGCAAGCCGTCTGGCCTATGGTCAGGTGAACCTTCCCGGAGCCTTGTGCACGCATCCGCCTCGTTTGGAAAAGGCCCGGCAGAAAGGCATCCGGACGACCTTTGCCGAGCAGATGGAAGATCCGGTCAAGACAGAGCGCTGGACCCATGCCTGGCAACCATAGGCAAGGCACATCCGTTTCAGATCGCAGTAGGGAGGATCGGCGGATCCTGTTTCTTCAAGGACCGCTTTCGCCGTTCTTCCGGCTGGCCGGAGAGCGGCTGAGAACCGCCGGCTGCGAAGTGTTCCGGATCAACCTTTGCGCCGGTGACTGGCTTCATTGGCACGGCGAGGGCTGTGTGTCCTTCAAGGGCAAGCCTGCAGCGTTTGGTGCGTTTGCGGCAGACTTCATGGAGCGGAACCGGATCACCGATCTGATCTGCCATGCGGATCAAAGGATCTACCACAAGGCGGCAATCGAGGCCGCACAGGCGAGGGGCATCCGTGTTTTCGTCACGGAACTGGGCCTCTTGCGCTCTGGCTGGATGACCCTCGAGCGGGAAGGGCTTGCAACGCTCAGCCGGTTTCCCGCAGATCCAGGTCAGATCCGGGAAATCGCGCAAGAAGTCGGAGAGGTCGACTTCACTCCGGCCTATCCCAAGTCGGCCTATCTCGAGATCGTTCCCGATGTGGCCTACAACCTGACCAACGAGTTTCTCTGGTTCCTTTATCCTCACTATCAGAGGCACACGATCTATCCGCCTGTCCTGGAATACATCAGGGGCGGATGGCGCATGCTCAGGGCAGGCAAGCGGAACCGGAAGGTTGCCCGTGAGATTGAAGATCTGAAGGCCGAGGGCTGTCCCTATTTCGTCCTGCCGCTGCAACTCGAAGGGGATTTCCAGCTAAGGGCTCATTCTCCTTATCAAAGCTTTGCGGATGTCATCGAAGCGGTCATCGTCTCGTTTGCAAAGGCTGCGCCGGCAAGTGCAAAGCTGGTGCTGAAGACCCATCCGCTGGATGCCGGGTTCGAGAATTGGCAGCAGTCGGTTGAGGGTCTGGCTGCCCGCCAGAACCTGTCCGGCCGGGTTCTGTTTCTGGATGGCGGGCGTCTCGATGCCTTGTTTGAGCGGGCCTGCGGGGTGGTGACGCTGAATTCCACTGCAGGGCTTGAGGCGATGCAGATGGGCCTGCCGGTCAAGACGCTGGTGCCCGCGCATTATGCCATCCCCGGTCTGACCTATCAGGGGCCTCTGGATGCGTTCTGGACGGATCTGAAAGCTCCGGACATGGAGTTGCTCCAGGCCTATCTGACGGCGCTGGCAGGCACGGTCCAGATCCGCGGGTCCATTCATAGCCAGCAGGGCACGCAAGCCGCAGCGGACAATCTCGCCCGCCGGGTGCTGGATCTCAGTGTCAATGAACCGGGCGCCTTCGTTGAACCACCGCCGCGGCTTGCCGCAGCCCGTGCCCTTGGTGTCCCTCTCTAGGACTTCCTTCAACCTGCAAGCGGAGCCGGATTTCATGGCTGGAAATGCTCTCAAGACCATCGTCCTGACCGGAGCCAGCGGCGGCATTGGGGAGGCTCTGGCCGCCGAATATGCAGCGCCAGGGATCCGTCTTGCCTTGATTGCGCGGGATCCTGCCAAGCTTGAAGCTCTTGCCGCAGTTGTCCGGTCAAAGGGCGGAGAAGCTGAAACCGCGACGATTGACGTGCGCGACCGGGCTGCCCTTCACGACTATCTGGAAGATCTTGACCGGCGCCACCCGGTGGACCTGATCATTGCCAATGCCGGGGTGACGGCGGGCCTTGGCCCGGACCGCAGCCGCGAGAGCGACGAGGATGCGGACCGGCAGCTGGATATCAACTACCGGGGCGCGGTCAACGCTGTCACCGGTGTGGTGGAGGCCATGCGGCTCAGGGGGCGGGGGCAGATCGTGCTGGTGGCTTCGCTGGCCGGCATGCGGGCCCTGCCGGACATGCCGAGTTACAGTTCTTCCAAGGCAGCATTGATTGCCTATGGCCATTCGCTCCGAGGCTGGTTGAAGCCCTTTGGCGTGCGTGTGACGATCATCTGTCCGGGCTTCGTCACTTCTCCGATGTCGGCCCGCCACAAGGGCGCCAAGCCTTTCGAGATGAGTGCGGAGAAGGCTGCCCGCAAGATGCGCCGGGCCATCGATGGTCGGCGTGCCTTCTACGCGTTCCCGTTTCTGCTGGCGACCGGTATCCGCTTGCAGAATCTTCTGCCGCCGGTGCTGGGGGATCTGTTCATGGGCGGCTTTGCTGCCGAAATCGAACCGGATCCCAGATACAAGAAGAGCCGCACCCCAGAGTGAGATGCGGCTCTTGATGATCTGAACGTTTAACGATCAAGCTTACTTGGCTGCCTGCTTGAGGCGGTCGAAGGTTGTGCCGCCTGTCTTGAGCTTGGCCAGTTCTTCCGCAGTGACGTCGACCGCGCGCCGGATCTGATCTTCCGTATGCTCACTGGTAATGAAGAAGCGGATCCTTGCGGACTTTTCCGCAACCGCCGGGAAGATGATCGGCAGGGCGTTGATGCCGCGCTCCAGCAGCTTGTTGGAGAGGATTGCCGCATTGACGCTGTCACCAACGATCACCGGGACCACGGAATAGCCCGCGCTCGGGCCCGTATCGAGACCGGCTTCCCGGGCAAGCTTCAGGAACAACTGGCCGTTGGTCTGCAGCTTCGCAACCCGCTCCGGCTCCCGCTCCATCACTTCGGCAGACTTGATCGCCGCTGCGGTCAGGGCTGGGGAAAGACCGACCGAGAACACGAACCCCGGAGCCGTCACGCGCAGATAGTCACACAGGACCTTGGACCCGGCGATATAGCCGCCACAGGACGAGAAGGTCTTGGACAGGGTACCCATCCAGATCTCGACTTCGGTCGGGTCAATGCCGAAATGCTCGGCGATGCCATGGCCGCGCTTGCCGAGAACGCCGATGGAATGGGCCTCATCGACCAGCAGCCAGGCATCGTAATTCTGCTTGAGCCGCACGACGCGCTTGAGGTCGGGGAAGTCCCCATCCATTGAGTAAAGCCCTTCCACCGCAATCAGGACGTTCTCGAACTTGTGGCGGTTTTCTGCCAGTAGCCGTTCGAGTGCATCCAGATCGTCATGGGGGAAATTGATGCGGGTTGCGCCGGAAAGGCGTGCACCTTCGGCAATCGAATTGTGAACCAGACTGTCGGTCAGGATCAGGTCACCCTTGTTCATCAGGTGGCCGATGGTCGTGACATTGGTCGCGTGGCCGCTGACCATGACAATCGAGGCCTCTACGCCATGGATACGGGCAAGAGCCGCTTCCAGTTCGGCGTGGCCCGGGCGCTCGCCTGCGACGATCCGGCTGGCTGAAACGCTGGTTCCGAAGGTGCGGATGGCCTCTTCGGCTGCCGAATTCACTTCCGGATGTCCGTTGAGACCCAGATAGTTGTAGGAGGCGAAGTTGTCATAGATCTCGCCGTCGATGAGCGTCGTGCCAGCCGCCAATCCGTCGTGGGGACGGAAGAAGGGGTTGGCAATGCCCATCATGTCGGCAGCCGCACGCTGCACCTGCAGCTGCTTGACCTGCGGCAGCTGACGGAAGTCATAGGCTTTCTTTTTCGGCGGCTGGGCAGTTGTGGCTGCGCCAGCTTCGCTGTCCGGACGCCGCTCGCGGGCGGACTTGCGTCCCGCCCGCAGCGAATCCATCAGCTTAGTGCGGTCACTGCCGGCGGCCTTGGTTTTCTCGTCACTCATAGGAACGACCCCAGCTCACGGCTCTTGCCTTCGACCTTTTCCGCCAGATCGGTAAGGCCTTCGACCTCACTCTCGCCTTCGTTGACGTGCTGGGACGCCAGCGTGCGGGATTCCGCAGAGATGGACTCTTCGCCGCCTTCACCCAGAACGCGGGTAGCAACGCGGGTGGACAGGTCGATCAGCGTTGCGCCATTGGCCAGAGACATCAGCGGAATGTCGATGCCAAGCTGACGCTCGGCCCCCATCCGGAGTTCCAGGGCCATAAGGGAGTCCATGCCGATCTCGGACAGCGGCTTGTGCGGGTCGATTTCTTCCGGCGAAATACGCAGGATCTTGCCGATTTCCGCAGCCAGAAGCTTCGCCACTGTCTGGGACGCAGTTACCTTGTCCATGCCTTCCAGCAGGGCAGCAAGGTCGATGGCACCGTCACCGGAGCCAGCATCGTCACTGTCTCCAAGACCCAGGTAGCTGACCAGCGGACTGGACAGCAGCGCAAGGTCGCGGCGGGCAGCCTGCCAGTCAATGCGGGCATAGCCGAGTGCTGCGGTTTCCTGGTCCGACGTACCGCCCGGCAGGCACATGAGGGCTGTCAGGCCATCAAGCGCTTCCTGTGCGGAGAGGGCATGGCGTCCGAGCTTGCGCGACAGCATCTCGTTGACGTCTTCGTTCCGCGCCAGATAGCCAGCATCGGAGATCGCGCCCCAGGCGACGGTAAGGGCCGGCAGGCCTTCTGCCCGGCGCTTACGGGCAAGGCCTTCCAGATAGCCGTTGGCAGCCACATAGTTGGCCTGACCTGGGTTGCCGACAAGGGTCGTGGCGGACGAGTAGAGCACGAAATGCTCCACCGGATCCTGACGGGTCAGGCGGTCGAGAAGTTCCGCACCGCGCACCTTCGGTGCCAGCACCTTGGTCAGGCCGTCATGCTTCAGGTTGGCGATCAGGACGTCGTTCAGCACCATCGCGGTGTGGAAGACACCCTTGATTGCCGGGAGTTCCTTGCGGATCGCCTCCAGCGCAAAAGTCACCGCGGCTTCATCGGTGATGTCGCAGGCGAAGGCGCGGGCGGTAA
Organism: Roseibium suaedae; assembly: GCF_900142725.1. Lineage (GTDB taxonomy): Bacteria > Pseudomonadota > Alphaproteobacteria > Rhizobiales > Stappiaceae > Roseibium > Roseibium suaedae. Next base: position 1,508,179 of record NZ_FRBW01000001.1, read on the forward strand.
CACCCAGCGCTGCAAGATCGGCAATCGCTGCCTTGGCTTCGTCGGTGGCATCGCCGCGGCGGCTGAGAACAGCAAGGTTCCGCGCGCCGAGGGAACCCAGCCGCTTCAAGAGCTCCACGCCGAAGCCGCCGAACCCGCCGGCAATGACATAGGTGCCATCGCTGGAGAGCGTCAGGCTCTTTTCGACCGGAACGGACTGCGGCACCACTGGCGGACGCAGCACGATCTTGCCGATATGGCCAGCCTGCTGCATGAGGCGGAAGGCATCCACCACCCGGTCCGCTTCAAAGACGCGGTAGGGCAGCGGGGTGAAGGTGCGGTTTTCGAAAAGCTCCACCAGATCCCGGAATAGGGCTTCGGCCAGCGCCGGCTGACGGGTCAGAAGCTGGTCGGCATCAATGCCGAAATAGGTCAGGTTCTGACGGAACGGACGCAGGCCGATCCGGGTGTTGCCGTAATAGTCGCGCTTGCCCAGTTCCAGGAAACGGCCGAAGGGCTTGAGCACTTCGATGCTCCGCTCCATGGCTTCCCCGAACAGGGAGTTCAGAACCACGTCGACCCCTTCGCCCAGCGTGTCGGCCATGACGGCGTCCACGAATTCGAGGCTGCGGGAATCCAGCACAACATCTGCCCCTAGAAGGCGCAGGAAGTTGCGCTTCTCACGGGAACCGGCGGTCGCAATGACCTTGGCACCGCGCCACTTGGCGATCTGAAGGGCTGCCAGACCGACGCCGCCTGCACCGCCATGGATCAGGATCGTCTCGCCAGCCGACAGCTTGGCAAGATGCACCAGAGCGTAATAGGCGGTGAGGAACGTCACCGGAATGGTGGCAGCTTCCTCGGAGGAGACAGAGGACGGCATTGGCGCGCAGCCGCTTTCGTCCACGCTCACATGGCTTGCGAAACAGGCGGGCGCAAAGGTGATCACCTTGTCGCCGGGCTGGAAGCGGGTCACCTTGTCGCCGACAGCCGTGACCGTGCCGCAGCACTCCATCCCGAGGGTTGGCCCGGCAAAGCCGTCTTCCAGAGCTTCTTCCGGCAGCAGGCCAAGGGCCCACATCACATCGCGGAAATTGAGGCCCGAGGCTTCGACGGCGATTTCGACTTCCGAACCGGTTGGAACCGTGCGGGCAACGGCCTGCCAGGCGAGCTGGTCGAGGGAACCCTGACGCAGGATATCCAGGCGCATGGCCGGGTTTGCACCTTCCGGCAGCGTGCTTTCCGGCAGGGTGCCACCCTGGACAATGCGCAGGCCGGAACGATGACTGCCGTCCAGAATGACTTCCTTTTCCGCGCTGTCCTGCAGGAGCTCTGCAGCAATGCGGGCAGCCGCCAGACCCGGTTCCAGATCCGGCGAAACGTCCACAAGACGGATGTTCGCGTTCGGGAACTCGTTCATGGCAACGCGGCCATAGGCCCAGACACCTGCCTGAGCAGGCACATGAGAGGCGCCGCCTGCCAGCGACTGCATGCCGCCGGGAGCGACGATCGTCACATGGGCATCATCTGCCCCGATCGTGTTGAGCAACTGGGTCAGGGACCAGGTACGCAGGTCGGTGGCGGCCAGCGCATCGGCACTGCCGTCATAGGCGCCCAGAAGATGAACCACCTGATGGCCGCTGTCCTTGAGAAGGACCTTCAGGGCCTCCGGATCGCCATCCGGAGAAACCGTCCATGTGCCATCTTCAGACTTGGCAGTCGCGTTACCGGCAATCGCCCGCAGGACCGTTGCGCCTTCTGCTTCAAGGCAGGAGGCCAGTCCGTCTGCAAGCTTGCGGCCACAGCCGTCTTCATCTGCCAGAAGCAGGAAGGTCTTGGCGGGTGTTGCTGTCTCGCCGGCGTCCTCACCCTCGGCAATGACCGGAGCGGCTTTCGGTTCTGAGGAGAACCGGGCAGCCAGAATGTCTGCTTCCAGTTCATCACTGTCGAGAGCGATTGTCTCCACGGTGCCAAAGCCTGCAGCCTCGAGCGCCTTGGCCCAATCCGCGTCCTGAAGCGACAGCGGGAACTCGTCGGAAACGGACTGGCTCCACCAGTCGCTTCCCGTGCCGCGAAGCAGATTGGTCAGTGGCGAAGGCAGGGCTTCTGCTGCGAGCAGAAGGGCGCCGCGCGTACTCATACGGGCAAGCTGGGAAAGCTGCTCACGCGACATTTCCGCAAGCGATGCACCGCACAGGATCAGATCGAAGGGGGCTGCGGCGGTAAGCTCTTCGCTGGAAAACTCCAGGAAAGAGGTCGCCGTGCTGCCGGTCCAGAGCCGTTCAGCGCGGCCAAGCAGGGCGTCGGACGGATCGGTGATGACGGCCTGCATACGGCGCGGATCAAGCCCGGCGTCGATTTCCTGGCCAAGGCTGGAGGACGATGCGCCAACGATCAGAACCTTGAGCGGATCTTCCTTTGGCCAGCTGGCAACGACGTCCTTGCCAAGCAGACGCAGGGCATCGGCGAGCGCGGATGCTGCCGGAGAGGCCGTGCGATAGGCTTCGTAAAGGCCGGAGGCAAAGGCATCCTGCGCCGTCGTCTTCAGGCCATGGGCCAGAAGCTCGGTCAGGTCGGTCTCAAGGCGCGCAAGCAGAGCAGCCTCTGCCACATGCCGGGGAGCTTCCACGGCGATGGCCTGCATCAGATCCTGAGCGGAGGGGCCGTCTGCCGGGTCGGTGAGTGTCCAGACACCAGCGGCCTCTTCTGCCAGATCATTGTCCTGCAGCCAGGTCAAGGTGGACTGAAGCAGCGGCTTGGCGCTGTCTTCCAGCTTGCCCTCTGCAGTCAGGGCTGCGGCAGTCAGCTTGCCGTTGTCGGACAGGCCATAAAGGGCGCTATGGGCAATCGACCGGCCAAGGGCCTCCAGAAGAATGGCGGCATCGCCGAGGTCCGGCGGGGTGTCGCAACCGACACCGGTGGCGCTTGCAAAGGTTTTGAAACCACCCTGCAGAACCTTGTCTGCCGGGGAAAGCCGGCCGGCATCGGGCAGAAGCGCTGCAAACTGGCGGTAAACCAGTTCGTTCGGGCGGGTGTCGCGGCCAAGCTTCACGGCACGGAACCGGGCCTGGGACAGGCGGGCAACGACCTGGCCATTCGCGTCCAGATATTCGAAGGTTGCCTCGATCGAACGGGCCGACGCCTTGGTGACGCGGATGCGGACTTCGACCGGCGGGGTGCCAGCGCGCAGAAGCCGGGTCGAGCCGATGCGGATCGGCAGGAAGCTGGTCTTTTCCGGAATGCCTTCCACCGATCTCAGAAGTGCGAAAAGGCCATGGAAACCGGCATCGACAAGGGTCGGGCACAGGGAGAGGTCTGCCGCTGCGACCACGTCGATCTGCGGGCGCAGGTGAACCGTTGCATTGCGCTGGTCATGAGTGACGACCTTTTCCACGCGGGCAAAGGCATTGCCATAGTCCAGACCGAAGCTCTTGGTGATTTCATAGAGCTCATCATGTTCAAGCAGCGACAGCGTTTCCGTTCCCGCTGCAAGCCACGGCGTGCGGGTCGCGTTGGACACGGAGACGAAGTGGCCACGGGCGTTCAGCCCAAATTCGCTGTCCTGAAGACGCGGACGGGACAGGATCTCGATGACCTTGTCGTCCGGTGAAATACGCACGAGCGTTTCCCACACGTCGCCTTCTTCGAAGACGAGTGGACGCAGGATGTCCAGATCGCGAACTTCGATGGCATCGCTCTTGGACCAGGAAAGGGCCGCCTGAAGCGCCATTTCCGTGAAGCCAGCTGCCGGGAAGACGATGGATTCTTCGACCTTGTGATCCGCAAGCCAGGGCATGGAAGCCGGATCAAGGTGGTTGAACCACTCGGCTGCGTCTTGACGTAGGCGATAGCCCAGAAGCGGCATGGTGCTGCCGACGATATAGTCGATGAGTTCGCCGGTAGGCTCGATCTTGAAGGGCGTGTTCTGCCAGGGATAGAGCGGCAGGTGGGCCAGATCAGACGGGGCAGGCGCGACGAAACGGTCGAGATCCGTGCGGCCGCCATTGGCGAGGATCTGCGCGGCGACCCGGTCCACCGGATTGCCGGAGACAACAGTCCCCTTGGCCGGCTGGTCGAGCGAGCCAAGGATTTTGGCCTTCTTGCCCGATGCCCGCAGAATGTCGTTCATATAGGTGCCGAGTACCGGCTTCGGGCCGATTTCGACCAGAATGCCGTCGCCCGCCTCGATCATGGCGTCGATGGCGGCGGAGAACAGAACGGGCTGGCGCACATTCCGCCACCAGTAATCCGCATTCAGAACCGGCGAGGACCCATCCGTATCTACGGTCGAATGGAACGGAATGACGGCTTCGCCGGGTGTGACACCCGACAGGGCCTTCAGCAGCGGCTCCTTGATCGGATCGACCAGGGCACTGTGGAAGGGATAGGCAAGGTTCAGCCGGCGCATGGCCCACTTGTTCTTGCGGGCAAATTTGGAGAAAGCGTCCAGGCTTTCTGCATCACCGGAAATGGTGACGCTGCGCGGACTGTTGATCGCAGCGACTTCCAGACGGGGCAGGCCGCTCTTGTCGATGGCGGCCTGAGCCTGATCTGCCGGGAGCAGAAGAGCGCCCATGGTGCCTAGGTCGCGGACAACCTCTTGCTCCGTGGAGCGGGCATGAATGACCTTGACGGCCTGTTCGAGCGTCAGGGCGCCACAGCACCAGGCGGCAGCCACTTCGCCGACGCTATGCCCGGCAACACTGTCCGGCTCGATGCCGCGGCTCTTCAGAGACTTGACCAGGGAAACCTGAATGGCGAACAGCAGCGGCTGGGCGATTTCCGTCCGCTCGATGTCGTTTTCCAGATCCTCCGCAAAGAGGGTGGTCAGCAGGGACCAGCCGCCGAGGCCCATGAAGATCCGGTCGACCTGCTCGAAAGCAAGGCGGAAAGCTTCATCGGTCTGGTAGGCGTCCCGGCCCATGCCGGCCCATTGTGCGCCGTTGCCGGAGAAGACAAAGCCGATCTTTTCGGATGGACGCAGGGCATCGCCGGTAACTGCCTTGGGAGCGTCCTCTTCGGCAGCAAAGGCCGCCAGGATTTCTGCTTTCTCGGCAGCAGAAGCTGCGGAGATGACAAGGCGTTCGGCAAGAAGGTCACGGCCATGGGCGGCCGACACGATGAGCTTGGCGGCTTCCTTTTCATCCGCGCCGGCCAGCTTTTCGGCATAGGCCCTTGCCAGATCCTTCAAGGCGGTCTTGGAGCGGGCGCTGATGACCAGGGGCGCGGCGGGCGGAGTGGTGTCTTCGGCTGCCTCTGTCTGCTCGGGATCCGCAATGACGGCGTGAGCGTTGGTGCCACCGAAGCCGAAGGAGTTAACCCCTGCGAGGCGGGGCTTGTCCGATGGAGCCAGTTCCACCGCTTCGCTGGCCACCTTGAGGTTCAGGTCCTCGAAGGGGATGTCCGGGTTCGGCGTTTCAAAATGGAGTGACTTGGGCAGCTTGTTATGCTCAAGCGCCATGACTGCCTTCAGCAGTCCGACGAGACCGGAGACCGGCTCAAGGTGTCCAACGTTGGTCTTGACCGAACCGATATGAAGAGGCGTGCTGCGCTTCTGGCCGATGACCGTGCCAAGGGCTTCGGCTTCAGCCGGATCACCGACGCGCGTGCCGGTGCCATGGGCTTCGACGAAAGCGAGGGACTCGGGCGAAATGCCCATGTCCCAATAGATTTCGCGCAGAAGCCCGGCCTGGGCATAGGCGGAGGGCAGGGACATGCCGACGGTCCGGCCGTCTGCGTTGATGCCGGTCGCAAGCAGCTGGCCATAGCTGCGCGAGCCTTTCAGCTTGCCTGCGCGGCGGGCGCGCAGAACGATGGACACGCCACCTTCAGACCGCACATAGCCATCGCCCTTGGCGTCAAAGGCCTGGCACAGACCGGTCTGGGATAGCATGGTCGCGCGGGAAAAGCCGACGAAGGCAAAGGGGCTGAGCAGCAGGCTGACACCGCAGATGACAGCCGTGTCGATCTGGCCGCTTTCAAGCGCCGAAACGGCTTCATGGAGCGCCACGAGCGAGGACGAACAAGCCGTATCGACCGTGAAGCTCGGGCCGCGCAGGTCATAGATATAAGAGATGCGGTTTGAAATGATCGACAGGGTGTTGCCGGTCATGAACTGCATGTCGGCATTGGACGGGTCGTTCAGGAAGCGGTGGTGATAGTCGAGAGACGATGCACCGACATAGACGCCGGTGTTGGTGCCCGCCAGGTCGCTTGGCTTCACATTGGCATGTTCCAACGCTTCCCAGACCAGCTGCAGGAGCAATCTCTGCTGCGGATCCATCTGGAAGGCTTCACGGGGAGAAATGCCGAAAAAGGACGGATCGAATCCCCAGACATCGTCAATCTGACCTGCTGCCCAGGTGTAGGCCTTGCCGACAACACTCTTGTCCGGATGACCAAAACGGGAGAGCGGCCAGCGCTCGGGATCCACGCTTGTGACTGCACATTTGCCCTGATCCAGAAGCGACCAGAAATCGGCAGCAGATTTTGCGCCCGGCAAACGGCTGGAATAGCCAATGATATCGATGGTTGAGGTAAGCGACGCCACAGATCGACCTTTTATTTATTTGAATTCTGAATGTTTTTTGAAGCTATTTCCTAGCGGAAGTCACATGTCGCCTGTCAGCACTATCAGGATCTTCAATTCTCTTTCCCTCTCCAAGGAATGTCTGCCGGAATGCAAACCTCACATAAAAAACATGAATCAGGATAAGCGCGCCCGCTTTCCTTCGGAATAACCTACCATATGCAACAGGCTGATAGGATGTTTCTAGCTTTAATTTCAGACTACCGCGATTGTTGGGACATTTTTATGATCAGAGTGAAAAAGGGAGACTGACCAAGCGGAGCGCCTGAATAGGCAGCGTTGATGAAGTTTTTCAACTTGAAGGTGGACGTTGCTGATATGTTTCTTTCAAGAAAGGTATCTGAGATTTGGAAAATGTTTCCATGGCGGTTCAACGCAATGTGGTTGTTGAATTTGTTCGTGTAGGTCAATCGCCCAAAGTAGATCTACCCGGTCGCATCTAGGTTTGCGTGAAAATCGTTTATTTCAGAATTTTTGCCAGCCCTCTGCAAATGAAACACTGTTGAGCTCGCAGAAGCGGGCCATGCGATGGAGCTCGCTTTCGAGCTTCTTTTGTCTGGCGGACGTCAGCCGGATGTCGGGCTCAGGCCAGTAAGCCGTCACCAGTAATTGGTCTTCAGACCGGATGGCCTTCATGTCGATGCGCCCGATCAGTCTTTCTCCTTCCAGAACCGGAAAGACGTAATAGCCATAGGTGCGCTGCGGCTCCGGTACGAAGATCTCGATTCTGTAGGAGAAATTGAACAGCCGTTCTGCCCGCTTCCGGTCTCTCAGCATCGGGTCGAAGGGAGAGAGGATGCGGACCCGGCCGGGCGAGGGCTCCAGAAGGGGCGCATGCTCACACAGGCCTGGAAAGGCAAAGGCCTTTCGCGGAGGCTTGCCGTCGCTTCCCTCGATCAGCACCTCCTCGATGTCTCCTGCCAGCTTCTGCCGCTCGCACCAGTCCCTGGCTTCTTGCGGGGTGATCAGGGCGAAAAAGGCGGCCAGTTCGCCTGACGTGCCGAACCCGAGGCGGGTCAATGCTTGCCGGCAAGCCCAGTCGATTGTTTCTTCCGGTTCCGCCGTTGTCTTGCCATGAGCTTCGGGAATAACCCGCTCCGTCAGGTCGTAGACTTTCTGGAAGCCGTTGCGGGCCGATACGGCAAGGGCACCGGTTCGCCACAGATATTCGAGAGCTGTTTTCGAGGGATGCCAGTCCCACCAGCCACCATTGGTGCGAACCTCGTCCTGTCCGACATCGCCGGAGGAAACCGGGCCGTTGCGTGAGATCTGGTCCAGGATCTCGTCGAGCTTGTGCAGGAACTCGTGCTGCTGCCAGTCGGACCAGCGGGTGCGCAGACGTTCACCGTCTCTGGCGAATTTCAATTTCCAGTGCGGATAGAATTCCACCGGAATGACGGAGGCGTCATGGGTCCAGTGCTCGAAGAGCAGGCGGTCTTTTTCAAGGAGCTGCTTGAGGTGTTTGGGCCGGTAGGACTGGCGCCTGGAGGCGAGGATCATGTGATGGGCGCGCGCCACCGTGTTGACGCTGTCGACCTGGACAAATCCCAGATGATCAATGACCCCTTTCAGATCGTCCCCCTTGCCGCTGCCACTCATGGACTGCTGCAGGCCGTGACGCTCCATGAAGAGGCGGCGGGCAAGCGGATTGGGCAGGAGGGGAAGGGAAGGCGCTGACATGAAAAGACTGTCCGGATCAGGTGGGTGTTCGACTATTGCATGGATTGCGCCGGTCTTTGAACCTGCAACCTATAGGAAAAAGCTGGAAATCTGACGGGGCAGGAATGGGCAACACTGAACTTCTTCTCTTGATTGCCGTGGTGTTTACACTGGCGGGGCTGGTCAAGGGTGTCATCGGCCTGGGGTTGCCTACGGTTGCCTTGAGCCTCATGACCGTTTCGACGGATCTCACCACGGCGATGTCCCTGATGCTTGCCCCGACCCTTGCCACGAACATCTTGCAGGCTTTCGGCCGGCGGGGCACTTTCGGGCTCATCGGCAGGCTCTGGCCCTTTCTTCTTCCGGCAATGGTCATGGTCGGTCTTGGCGGGCTTGTGCTGCAAAATGCGAACCTGACGCTTCTGACCGGCCTATTGGGTGTTGTCCTGATCCTCTATGCCGTCTCCGGGCTTACCGGTTTTGTCCTGCATGTGCCCGAGCGCCGTGAAGCGCCCCTCGGGTTTTTCTTCGGGGCTGTGAACGGCATATTGACCGGGATGGTCGGGTCCTATGCGGTGCCGGGCGTCATGTTCCTTCAAGGGCTGAACCTGCCGAGGGATGCGTTTGTGCAGGCCATGGGCCTGTTGTTTCTCGGGTCAACCCTGGCGCTGGGCGTGACCTTGTCCGGTGCCAATATTCTCGATCTTGAAGCTGGCGGCCTTTCCGCATTGGCCTGCATTCCCGCCTTTGCGGGTTTCTTCGCGGGGCAGGCCATCCGCAGGAGGCTTTCGGAGCAACTGTTCCGCCGGCTGTTCTTCCTGGGGCTTCTCGCGCTTGGCCTGTTTGTCAGTGTCCGGGCATTTGGTGCGCTCTAGAGGCGTCCTGAGCGGGCCGGGAAGCGCTCTGGACGGGCGGTTGACCGCCGCCTGCGCGATTGGACGCATGCTTCTTGGGAGAATTTTCTGATATTTTCGTCATTCATGGATGCTTGTTGCTTCATGTCAGGGTGCAACAAGTGGTAGACCACGGAGAATTACGCCCGTTTCCCCCGAGCATGGAAGACAGTAGACACATGAACGTCCTTGCCAAGGCAGCCGACCTGGAAGCCGATGCGCCCGCAGGCGCTTTTGTCCAGGAAGTAACGTCGGTCCAGCATTATACCGACCGTCTTTTCCGTTTCCGCATGACCCGCCCGGCAAGCTTCCGCTTCCGTTCCGGCGAGTTTGTCATGATCGGCCTGATGATCGAGGGCAAGCCGCTCTATCGCGCCTATTCCATCGCGAGCCCGTCCTGGGACGAAGAGCTTGAGTTCTTCTCGATCAAGGTGCCGGATGGTCCGCTGACCCAGCACCTGCAGAAGATCCAGCCGGGCGATGCGGTTCTGATGAAGAAGAAGCCGACCGGAACCCTGGTGAACGATGCCCTGATTCCGGGCAAGCGCGTCTACATGTTCTCGACCGGTACGGGCATTGCGCCTTTCGCCAGCCTGATCCGTGATCCGGACACCTATGAGAAGTTCGACCAGGTGATCCTGACCCACACCTGCCGCGAAGTGGCTGAACTGAAATACGGTCTCGATCTGGTGGAAGAGACCAAGAATGATCCGCTGATCGGCGAATACGCCCGTGAGAAGCTGGTGCATTATGCGTCTGTCACCCGCGAAGACTATCCGTTCAAGGGCCGCATCACCGATCTGATCGAGAACGGCAAGCTGTTCACCGATCTCGGCGTACCGCCGCTTGATCCGGCCATCGACCGTGGCATGATCTGCGGCTCCATGGAAATGCTGCGCGACACCAAAGCCTTGCTCGAAAAGGCTGGCCTCACGGAAGGCGCAAACAACAAGCCTGCCGAATTCGTCGTCGAACGCGCCTTCGTCGGCTGATTTAAGACGGCCTCATTCCAGACTGAAGAAAAGCCGGGTCAACGACCCGGCTTTTTTGCTGAGTCTCCCTTGTTCTTCCGGTTGAAAAGCAGAGTTTCCAGCTACGATCACATGGGAATTGCCGATTTTGCCAATGTCAGAAAACGGAAAGCAGGAGAAATAAACTGGTGGCAAGTGACGTTAAGCTACGTTTCTGCAAGGAATGATGGGACACACTAGGAAAAAAGTATGGTTTGCTGAATAGGTGTGCACGAATCGGAACTCATCATGCGAGATGAAGACATTGGCTCAAATTAAGGTAGTCGCTGAAATCGGCTGCAACCACAAAGGCGACATGTCCATCGCTCGGAAAATGATCCAGATTGCTTCGCAAGACTGCGGAGTGGATGTGGTGAAATTCCAGAAGCGCTGCAATCGCGAGCTGCTGTCTGAAAAAGAGTTCAATACGCCTCATCCCGTTCCGGCAAACGCCTATGGTCCGACTTATGGTGCGCACCGCGAGTTCCTCGAGTTCGACCTGGAACAGCATCGTGAGCTTCAGGCCATTTGCCGGGATTTTGGAGTCGAGTATTCCACGTCCGTCTGGGATCTGACCTCGGCGCGGGAAATCACTTCCCTGCAGCCGTCCCTGATCAAGATTCCCTCTGCGACCAATCAGAATTTCCAGGTGCAGGATTACCTCTGCCGCTTCTTCGAAGGGGAAATTCATGTTTCAACAGGCATGACGACCACCCGCGAACTTGAGACGCTCATCGACTTTTATGAAAAGGCCGGACGGGCGCGGGACCTTGTGCTTTATGCCTGCACCTCAGGCTATCCGGTCGCTGCCGAGGACGTTTGCCTTCTGGAAATCGACAAGTTGCAGCGCCTGTATGGCCGGCGGCTTGGAGCTACCGGTTTCTCCGGACACCATCTTGGAACGGCAATCGACATGGCTGCTGCCGCACTCGGGCTTCAGTGTGAAAGCCATTACGAGGGGGCTGCGCCTTTCCGCTACATCGAACGGCATTTCACGCTCGACAAGACGTGGAAGGGGACGGACCATTCCGCCAGCCTCGAGCCTGACGAGATGCGCCGTCTCTGCGAAGATCTTCGGACTGTTCAGTCTGCCCTGCGTTTCAAGGATACACAGATCCTTGATGTTGAGGTGCCTCAGCGCCATAAACTGAAATGGCGCGAAATGGAGCGGCAGCGGGAAGACGCCGAACTACCGGAACTGGTCAAGCCGCTGAACAGGATGATGTGAGGCAAATATCCGGGCATGGTGCAGATTAAAGCCCTGGTGACCGATTTCGACGGCGTTCATACAGACAACACGGTTCTTGTCGATGAAGAGGGGCGTGAATTCGTCAGCTGTTCAAGACGCGATGGCATGGGTATCGAACTGCTGCGGGAAAAGGGCTTGCATCTCCTGATCCTGTCACGTGAAGCGAACCCTGTTGTTCGAGCGCGTGCCCGCAAGCTCCGTATGGAAGTGATGCATCACGTTCTGGACAAGCTTCCGGCGCTGGATGACTGGCGCCGTGAAGCGCAGCTTCAGTGGGAAGAAATCGCCTATATTGGCGATGATATCAATGACATCGACTGCCTCAAGGCTTGCGGGCTGGGAGCGGTTCCAGCCGACGCCCACAAGGATGCGAAGGTTTACGCAGATCTTGTCCTGACCGAAAATGGCGGTAAGGGAGCGATCCGCGAGCTGTGCGACTATCTCCTTGCGAATGACCTTGTTCTGACACCCTGACCGGTCGGAAGGTCAGAGGCGCAGGGTCAAAAGGCAATCAGGCTGGTTTTCGGGCAATTGCAATCAGGGTATCCGTGGCGTCCTGAGCTTCGAGGTGCGCAGCATAGGCGCGGTCGAGCTCGGGGCTGGAGTGTTGAGCCAGGGAGACATGTCCACCTGGCTTCCGGTTCAAAAGCCAGCCGAGATGATTGGCATAGCCATAGCGTTGCGTTCCTTTAATCTCCTGGATCTCGAAACCGCAGGCCGTCAGCAAGGCTCGCAGACTGTCCCTTGTGTGCAGCACCAGGTGTTCGCTCCAGTAGATGAAATCCCTGTATTCGGGCAGGTCGAGCTTGTCTGACAGATAGTCCCTGGCATGTGGCACCTCGATGAAGACATGCCCTCCCGGTTTCAAGGCCGTCCGGATTGCAGTCAACATTTCGATTTGCCTGGGCAGATGCTCGAGGACGTGAAACAGGGTGATGACGTCAAAACGCCCGGTGATGCTGGAAATGTCCTTGTGAAGCCCAGCCTTGTCTCCAAGCCGCTTTTCAATGAGGTCCAGCAGGTCGTCGCGAATTTCGACGCCGTGAACTTCTGAAGCAATCGGCAGGGCTCCGTCGAGATACAGCCCCCGTCCAGTGCCGAAGTCACATACGCTGCGTCCGCGGATCAATTCGCCTGTTTCCTTCAGGCGGCGTTCAAGATCTCCGTCTGCGCGAGGCAAGGAAACAACGCCAGACTTGAGAGTGACCTCTGCTTCTTCCTTCGCGCCGATGGTCTTTTCGCGATAGTGGCGCGAAAGGTCAGGCAGAGTTCCCAGCAGGATGACGCCAGTGTCCTGATCTCTCCAGACAGGTATGTCGGTATCCCGGGTCCGGGGCCAGTGCAGTTTGAGCGCGCCTGGACGAATTGCGCCAATGGCAGCAAGGTCTTCGGCAAAGGGGGAAGGGCTGAAGGCCGCCGGCCAGGGGGCAGTGTCATCAGGGCGCATGACCGCGGGTCTCCAGACATCGGGACAAAGCTTCTGCCAGTCGCGTCAAGCAGAGCTTGCCAAGCTCGCGTGGGCCGACTGATTCCATAGGAACAGTCTCGCGAATTCCCCTGGAAAGGGAAGGGCATAGCGTCACGGATGAGCGTGATACGGCGCATCGAATTGTTGATAGGCGTTTAACTGTCAGGGGGCACATTGCCTTTGTGGGCAAAGAGTTAAAAGATACTGACGCTTGGGAATCGTGCCCAATGCGGGTTTGACGGCCTTTCCTGTCTCCCGCGTTCCGGACAGGACATGCGCGCATCTCAGGGGTTCAAGGGGGCTGAACAGCAAAATCAATGACTTGCGTCGCTATTGTACCGGCCCGTGGAGGTTCCAAGGGCGTCCCGGGCAAAAATCTCAAGCAGCTCGCTGGACGGCCGCTCATTGCCTGGACGATCGAGGCTGCAAAGTCCGTGGCAGGCATCGATGATGTCATTGTGTCCACGGATGACGAGCAGATTGCTGAGACGGCCCGGAGCTGGGGAGCGACGGTTCCCTTCGAGCGCCCTTCCGATCTTGCCCAGGATCATGTCCACGCCATTCATGTCGTGCTTCACGCAATCGATTGGCTGGAACAGCAGGGACGTACTCCCGATGCGGTGATGATGCTGCTGCCGACCGCGCCGCTGCGCCGGTCCTGGCATATCGAGAATGCCCTCTCGGCCTATCAGCAGGATCCCTCAAAGCCGGTGATTTCCGTCTATCACCTGACAACCTCGATGATCAGTTTGCGCTGGATCGAAGGGGAGACCCTTGTGCCAGCTTTCCCTGCGGATGATCTCAACATCCAGCGTCAGGACGTCAAGCCGATCTATGGCGTAAACGGCAGCATCTACATCGCCTCGCCGCAGCATCTTAAACAGCATCGGACCTATCACACACCGGATGCGCGGGCCTTCGTCATGGATCGTCTGCATTCCATGGATATCAATTCATACGACGACTTCACCATTGCGCAGCATCTCATGCAGTCCCCGGACGTGGACCTGGACCGAAGCCTGCTGAACCCTGAGGAATATTGAATGAGAATTGCACATGTGGGTGCCTGGGGCCGGAACTTCGGAGATTTTGCCCTGCAGGCTGGCGAGATGGCTGTGTTTTCCGCTGATGCCGGAGAACCGCTCGAGTTTCTGCAGATCCATTCGCAGAAGACCCGGTTCCATCCGGACCTGATCGATCACATCAATGCGACTTGCGACCTGATGGTGGTTGGCGGTGGCGGATTGATCTTCCACCGGCCGGAGGATTCCAGCCGTTCGGGCTGGCAGTTCGACATCACCCTGGAAGATCTCGAGCGCATCAAGGTGCCGCTCGCGGTCTATGCGATCGGGTACAACGCATTTCATTTCGATCAGCTCAAGCTGCTTCCCATCGCCATGCAGCATCTCAAGGCGGTGCAGGACAAGGCATTCCTCTTTTCTGTGCGGAACCAGGGCACCAAACGCGCGTTGATCCGCGGTGGGCTGGATGCAGAGCGGATCGAGGTTATTCCCGATCCTGGCATGTATGTGCCGCCGGTGCCTTTTACCTTGCCCAAGGCAAAGAACGGCAGCCTCAAGATCGGCATCAACTGGGCGGGTGACCGGCCGCATTTCCGGTTTGCCGAGCCCTGGGAGCAAACCAGAGCGCAGCTGGTTGATGCCATGTGCGGAGCTTTCGAGGCTGTTGCGGAAAAGCACCCTGACCTTCAGGTCTATTTCCTGCCGCATCTGGAAGAGCGGATCGACAGCGATGTCTGGCCGATGTTCCAGGAAAGGCTCGGCGAGCGTGTCATCAATCTGGAAGACGACGCCAGTTATATCTATCCGCCGTCCCTGACCCAGGTCGGTTTCCTGGCTGATGCCTACCGCCAGATGGATCTGGCAATCGGGATGCGTGGCCATGCGACCATCGTGCCGTTTGGCATGAACACGCCGGTCCTTGGCCTTGGAAGCCATGACAAGGTCGGCTTCTTTCTGGAAGAAGTCGGCATGCTGGACAATTGGCTGTCCAACCAGACCGATGCAGCCGCAGGCGGCGCGGAGGCGATTGCCTCCAAGATCCTGCAGGTGCTTGCAGAGCGTCCGGATCAGAAAGCCAGGATGGCAGGGCAGTTCGAGATCTGCCGGTCCACGACCCGCGGCTTCCACCAGCGGATGTTCTCAGGCATCTGAGGTCTTTCGCCAGACTATCCTGTCCATCCCGCCGGATGCGCGCTCAAAGCCCCAAACGCTTCAGGCGCTCATCCGGTGTTGAGGTCTTGGCCCAGTTTTCCAGATCGACCAGCAGCCGTGGAACGATGTCGCTTGAGCGTTCATCGGGCTGTATGCGGTAGTAGGTCGTGTTGGAGAACCACGGCGGATTCTGCTGGCCCATCAGCACGACGCTGTTGATGGAGCCAAAGCGCCAGCAGGGCACAGCCAGGGCGCCTGCCAGATCGCCGACACTGCTGTTGGCGGTCACCACCAGATCAACGCAGGCGGTCAAGGCTGCGGCGGCGTTCAGGTCATCCATCAGGTCGATGTCATCCCAGTCATGAATCTCGACCCCCAGGGCATCCCTTGCCCACAGCAGCTCCTTTTGAAGCGCAGCATATTGCAGGTTGACGAAGATGACGTCGGGGGTGCGCAGGACCGGTGAGAGCTGAAGGATGCTCAGGTACCAACGGGCCCGCCAAGTGGCGAGTGCCTTCGAGCGCCAGGAGATCCCGACAATCGGCTTGCCTTCCGGGTTTGGAATGCGGGCCATGTATTCGCGGGCAAGGCCCTTGTCGAAGCCGAGGTAGGGGTGTTCGGCTTTCTTGAAGTCCCCAGCATTCCGGCGGAAGTATTTGCCCAGATCCGCCATGCAGCACTGCAGGTCATAGTCATGGGCTTCCTGCTGCTTGGTCAGGTGGTTGAACTTGCCCGGGCGGACCGTAATGCCGGGGAAATTCGACTGGACCAGCTTTTGCAGCTTTACCGGAACTTCTGCGATCAAGTGGCCTGAAAGCCCTTGCGCCTCTTTCAGCATGGAGACGTTTCGCAGGACGTCGCCGATCCCCTGGTCCGTCCAGACCATCAGGGACTTGTCCGGGATGGCGCTGCCATCCCATTCGGGAACGTCAAACTCGCGGCATAGAACGGAAGCGATCTTGTCCCGGAACCTGGCATCGGCATATCGCCAGCCGTTTTCAAAATCGCCCATGGCGAAATAGGAAAGCGAGAGGTTCCAGTCCGCAGTCGGCAGGTTCATGTCTGCCAGCTTCATCGCAGTCTTGAAACAGTCGACCGATTCTGCGAAGCGGCCAATCGCCTGATAGACCACCCCCAGAGTGACCTGACGATGCGGATCGGATGGTTTGGCGGTCGCCGCGGTTTCGATGAAGGGCAGGGCTCTCAATGCCTCGCCCATCTTGAAGAGCACACGGGCCATCTCATGGCTGAGATCGTCGCGATCGGGAAAGAGTTTGAGCGCCGCCTCCAGCTCACTTTCGCAAGCCTCAAACTCCACAAGTTCCAGCCGAGCCCTGGCTCGCTGAACATAGTTTTCCGGATTTTTCGGGTCGAGGCGGACGGCAGCGTCGAAGAACTCGACGGCTTCCTTGAAGCGCTTCTGGTCGCGCAAGAGCAGGCCGTAGTTGCTGTTGGCATCCGCATAGTTGGGCACGCGGCTGATGAGGAACTTGAAGACCTCTTCCGCTTCCTCGGGCCGCTCCAGCTTGGTCAGGGCGATGGCCTTCAGGTTATAGGCTTCGACGATGTTCGGGTTCAGTGCCAGCGCCTTCTCGGCGTTTTCGAGAATGACCTCGGGGCCCGAACTGACGATGTCGCTGTGGGCGCGGGCGAGATTGGAATAGAAGACCCCCTGTTTGGGGGAGAGGGCAATCGCCTTTTCGATGTATTTGATCGCCGAATGCGGATCACCGAGCTGGCGGAAGCTGACGCCGTAAAGATGATTGGCATCCGCGTTGTCCGGCAGCTTCTTCAGGACCAGCTTGTAGAGCTTCTGCGCCTTGGCGAAGTCGCCCGCCTTTTGCAGGGCAAGCGCCTTGTGCATCTTCTCCATCATCGGATTGGCTGCAGCCTTGGGCGCCATGGGTCCTGCCTTGCTCTGGTCTCTGGCCGCTCTCTCGGACGGAGCGGAATCATGGCAAGTCTAGCAGGGCGCCAGGGATGGGGAGACGGTCTTTGCCGGTTTCAAAGGTGTTTCCGCAGGTTTCTGCGCGGTAAAGCTGGATAAGGGCTGCTTCTTGCGGAAGACAGGTGCAAACGCGCAGTTCGCTCTCCCGGAAGGGGACTGCGTTTCAGAGCACGAGTTTTGACGAAAATGGTGGGCGATACTGGGCCTGCCGCTCTCCCTCCCCATGTGGTGAGGGCTGTTGCTGTAATCTCTGCCACCATCGCGCCATAAATACTCAATTTATCACCTCAACTTCCAGTATAGCTTGCTGATGCAAATGTTGTTGTCTTTTATGAAAAGGGTGCTGTGTCTGAGTGTCGCTGGTATTTTGTTGATAATAATTCTATCTATCTCGTATTTTTTTATAACTACGTCTTCTGTTGCGTCTGCTCTCTTTAACTTTATGTCTAATAGGCAATTATTTGAGCTAAAGTATCTTAGATGTAGTTCTTCTGAATTTATTTCAATTTCGTTTGTGTTCTTGCTATGAAGGAGAAATAGCAATGAAAGTGATAGCATTCCAATTGAAACTATTATCGGTTCCGCACTGTAGTTTGTATTGTGTGCTTCAAATGCAGAGGATATTGTAAGTAGTATCGATAATATGAGGAATGAAATAAATACATATCTGTTAAATCTTTGCTTGTATCTGATTTTCATGTGATTCACTCTGTTGGCCTGTGTCCAGGTTGGTAATTATATTCTATTTTATTTGTTTGTTAGTATATTTTATTATTAATTGTGATTTATTGTCTATTTTTCATTTTTATTGGTTTGGTTTTACAATATGCTTCTAAATTACTCAGTTTTATATTTGGGAGTATAGGCCTTTTGTTCTTTTCACCGATAGATGACAGTTTGCATAATTTTCTCCATATGATTGAGAGCCTTAGTGACACGATGAGGCTTGAGATGGCTTCGGAAGAAGGGACGTCCATCGATATCGAAAGCCAGAGCGATGGACTGGCAGGACAACTGTATTCAGCGGATGGGTGGATCTGCAAATATAGCCAATATTGATTGGATACTATGGTAAGTACTTGATTTATAGTAATTTTTTATTATTAAGCGGTCTATCAAGTGAACTTGGGCCTTGCGCCAACTTCCGTGTGTTTGCAAGTCTTGGGTATGGCCTTGCTGAAAAATGCTCAGAAGGATTTTCCACCAAAACGGCTGTTCAAACCGCAGATGAAGAGTTTGGGCAACTGTTGGGATTTTGCTGCTGGTTCGGTGAATTCAACACGCACCAAATTTACAACGATGTGTAAGGAAAAATGGTGGGCGATACTGGGATTGAACCAGTGACCCCTCCCGTGTGAAGGGCAGATGCAAAACAGTGAAAACATGTTTATTTACAATTATATAAGAGGTTCTCGGTCCTAGCTCTGTCTCTGTTTTGTAAATTTAGCTTCTCGGCCGCGTTGGAACGCATCATGAACTTTTTTCGTGCTGTCTTCCGCATGCGCATACGTTTCGAGGGGCAGGCGTGGGCTAGACCACCGGCCTTCTCTGGCAACATCCACGGGGTTTAGGCCTTGGCGCACAATCAACTCTGTGCCGAAGCCATGGCGTCCTGCTGCGTGTGGCGCGATGTATTCTATGCCAGCGTTTTTGCAGGCTGTCTTCCAGGCGTTATAAACCCCCCAGCGCTGCTGATATCCAAATACCCGATTGTTGCGAGCTGGTAGTTTCGCGATTTCCGCCTCCATTTCAGTGGTCAGGCTGAGCCATTGTGCCGGGTGCCCCTTTGATGCAGGGAGCCAGAGCCGGTGGTTCTTGAGATCAAGGTGAGCCGGTTCGATCAGGACTGCCTGGCCGATGCGTGAGCCTGTCGTGAACATGAAGAGGGCGAGGGCGCCAAGATAGCGGTTTGCCTCAGACCGGAAGGCGTCAATCCATGCCCAAGACCCGGGCGTCTTTTCCTGCCTGCTCTGCTTCCCGCGTATGGCGTCTTGTGTTTCGCGCTCCTTGGCGCTGTAGGACTTCACGCGGATGGTGGGAGAGCCAACTTCCTGATGCGCTAGATTGATCACTGCGCAAACTGGGGTCACTACCTGGCGGCGCCATGTGTCACAGGCTGCCATCGGATAGAGTTTCTTTCCCAGTTCACGGACAAGGCGAGGGGTAATGTCCTTCACCTTCATGTTCCCGATCTCTGGGATTACCTTCATCAGGAACTTGGCCTCAGCAGGCTTGGCCGGATAGAGCATGACTGCCCCGGAGAAGGTCAGCTCGTCCTTTTCCTTTGGCGCGTCATCTCCGAGGATCGCGCGTTTCCGCGCTTTGCTTTCGATTGTGGCGAGCTTAGCCCTTGCGACTGTTTCGTCAGATGTTCCAAGGCTTCGATTGACGTAACCGTCGATGCCATCAGTTCGTCCACGGATCCAGAATTTCCTTCCGCGCTGGTATATTTCGAGTGGCATTTCTCGGCCTCAAATATCAAGTCAATGTGCTGCGGGGTAAGAAGAATGGCTCTGCCGAATTTCAGATAGGCGTTGATTGCCCGGGCTTTGGATCTAAGCGCCCGCTCTGAAATCAGAGTTCCCTTTTCCTCAAACTGCTTGACCCAATACGAAGGCGGGCGAGCGTCTGAGAGTGCTTTAGGCTGCTCTTGCATTGCGGGGCCCCCGTTCGATTTTATCGATGATGCCCCGGAGATCCTGTCCGAACTGGTTGGAGAGGATTTCGTTCTCTGCTTTCAGCTGATCGATGAGCTCGAGGAGAGCCATGACATCCTTGCCGGTAACCGGAAGGCGCTGTTCTGCCATGAAGCGGATGCGTGTAAGGTCGGTCATCTGGTCTTCTTCCTCTTTGGGAATGGCCGGGACGGGATCGATCCGGAGGGTTTTCGCTTGTCGCCGCACTGCCGTGTGGTGATCGACCGGACGAAATCAGCTTGCTTTGCCGATAGGTGCCGGGTCTTTGCGATTTCCGGAATGTCCCGTTTGGCGGTTTTGGTTCGATGCTGAGCCCTTACCATCGGAACTATGTAGAAAGGGTCATTGGCCGGAGGGTCTGTGTCCTGTGCCTCGACATTCCACACTCGCATTTGAAGCGGGGGCTGATGATCGAAATCGAGATCCTCCAGCTTGCAGACCTTGTGGCCTTCGCTGTCGAAGACAGGGCCATTGATCAGGACGGCTTCAAGCTTGGTCTTGATCGGCATATGAGGGCGGAAGCCCTTCGGCGGGGCGGGTGCTGGCTCTCTCATGGTCTTTTGTTCCCGGACAGAGCATCGACCCGGGCGAGGGTGATTTGGGTGTAAGGCGAGTATCCGGCTTTGCCCATGCTCTCCAGGACGGACTCGGCTTTGCGGCGCGTGACCTGGCAAGTCTTGATGATGATCGGCTTCCGGGTCTTGGTGCCCGGGTACAAAACGATATCCTTCATGCTGCAATCCTCACGGCTTTGGAGAGTTCAACAGGATCCGCGCCGATCAGGCGGGCGAGGGTGGAGAGAACGGCTTCCTTGGATTTCTGGAACTCGCGGGCGTCCATTTCCTGCTCTGTCTGAGCGCGGGCGGTGAAGGTGCGGACGGTGCAATCCCGGCAGGTGATGACGGCATATCCATCCAGCTTGCGGGCAAGAGCTGCGACCTTCAGAGCCGCTTCCTGGCTGTCGCAGACAACTGTGGTTTCGTCGGCATAGCCGCTGTGAACCAAAGCCCACTTGCGCAGGTGCTCCGGAGAGGGGAAGCGCTGGATCTGATCTTCGGGCAGGTTCTGCCAGGCGGCGTTCACGCAGGCGAAATAGTGCCGGTGGCTGTCCTTGGTGCGGCTCTTAGGGGCTTCCAGGCTGTAGTGGCTGCCGATCTCAAACATGAGCTGGCAGCGCTCCAGGCATTGGGGCGCCGGGATCATCGCGGCACCCGTCCAACGGTAGGAGAGAGCTTCGGTCATTTCTTGAACTCCAGGCCGAGTTCAGCCGCCCGGTGCTTGAAAGCCCGGTTCCATTCGGCAGAAAACTCTGGTGGTTGGGTTTTGCTCAGTGCCGCGACGATGCGGTAAACGGTGGCTAGTTCGTCGCGGGTGTGCGCTTGGCGAAGCTGCTCAAGCGCTTCGCTCAAGCAGCCATTCCATAGGCGCGGATCCTGTCGACAAGCTTGTCCAGCTCCTCGTTGAAGGCGTCGACCTTCTCCGCCATCGTGGCGATGTACTTTTCATCGCGGTGCGCCCGTTTGATGAAAAGCGGCAGGCCGGGCCAGTAGACGGCGATATCGATCCATTCCCGCTCACAGACCCATAGGCCGCCCTGACATTGGGCCTTGTGCTCTTCGGGGAAGATATCCTTGTCGATGCAGTCAATCGCCAGCTTGGGAAGCTTGCTCTTGATCTCCAGCATTCCGTCCGATCCAACGAAGCTGTCAGGGGAGCAGCCCTTCATCCCGTTCCGGACGAAGCCGACGGGTGTCAAACTGACACCCCTGGAGAAGGCGTAGATCTTGCGCACATCTTCCTCCAGCCGGTGGCCGCGTTCAGTGTGAGCGTTGCCGGTGAAGCCGGGGGTTGGCTCGCCCGTGATGGCTTCGCCTGCCAGCTCCAGCATGTAGGTGCGGCGCATAGCGCTTGGCGCGTCTCCGCGGCCTTTCTTGATAATGTCCTCAAAGCGGCTGGCGGTCGGGATTCCGCAGCGGGCGGCGTACCATTCCGGGGAGTTCTGCTCGAAGTCGAAGATCTCGATCATTGGGCGCGTCCCTTGGCTTTGATCGCATCAAGAGCGAATTTGAACTTGGAAGCGGGAATGTCCTCGACGGCTTCAACGGCCATGAAGGCGAGGAAGTCGTCGGCGTTCTGCCCTGGTGCTGCGAGCGCTTCCTTGATCTGCCGGATCTGGTGCGCGTCGAGCATGTCGGCGGGATTGCCGTCCGTGTCGTCTTCCCCCACGGCCACGTCGAAGATCATGCACTTGAGATAGCGGCGGGCGTAGCTGACCGTTGAGCCATAGGCTTGAACGCCGGTCTTGTTTGCCTTGCCCTGAGCGCCTGCAGCGTCATAGGGCAGATCTGCAGCTTCGATCTTGGAATGACCGTCCTCATGGGCGCATTCGCAGATCACGCGAAGGTGGCCGGGGATCTGGGACGGTTCCGTGCTGAAGGTCAGGGAGAAGCCGTGCTTGGAAATGACCGGCTGCATGGCCTTGGACACCTGGTCATAGGTGGCATAGCGGGATCGGGTGTGATCATTGGAGGCGTTCTTCAGAACGACCGGCATTTCTGCCTGAGCGGCCTTCATGGCGGTGAAGAAGGAGCGCTTGGCTTCCTGAGCCAGAACGCGCTCGCGCATTTCAAACAGGCGCTCCATCCGGTCCAGATCGATTTCCGGATTGGAAGCCGCCTTCTGGATCAGATCGACAAGCGCCATTGCCTGGGCGCTCTGGGCGTGAGCCACGCCTTCAAATGGCGCCGGGGCTTCCAGTTTCTGAACAGCAGACATTGCCGGTTCCTTTGCTTCAGAGTCAGTCCATCGAAACGCCGCTCTCTGTCGGCGCTTTGGCAGGCTGATCAAGGGGGAGAGGGGCGCCCGGCTGGCGGGAGGAGAACCAGCCTGGCAGGACAGCGGAACGGAGACCCGCCGACCGATCAGAAAGACGTGAGCATCAAGGCCGGAAGCGCGGCGACAAAAACCACCAGAACCGCAAGCGCTGCCGTGTCAGGAGAGGACCAGCCCTTACCCATTGGCCCGCTCCTTCAGAATTGCCCGGTTGTGCCGGTGGCGGCGGGCGGTGCTGCGGAAGTCTGCAAGCTGGCGGGAGGTGATCTCCTCAAGCTGCTCATCCGTCAGCCAGTCCGTGCCGTGATGCTGGAAGGCGGCGGCAACTGCCTCGGTCAGGGCACGGGTGCCAAAGCCTTCGATGAAGGAGATTTTGCGGGCGCGGGTGGTCGCGCCCTTGGTCAGTGCCTCCCGCATTACGCGGCCTCCAGCTGGTAGGAGGCTTCTGCGGCTGCCTGCAGGAAGCAGGACACCAGATGCTCGCGGTTGGACTTTTCGGAGCACTGTTCAAGGAAGTGCCAGAAGAGCGAGGACTTCGGATCGCGGGAGGTCATCATCACAGACTTTTCGCCGCCAAGCTCATCAATCTGGATCGCTTCAACGCTGTAGATGGTCTCAGCGTCTTCGATCAGGTGAAGGGTGCTATCCACCTCTGCAATGCGGATGCCGTTGGCGCGGATCTCAAGGGTGGTTTCGATTTCGGCGGCGAAGGGGTTGTAAGGCATGTCGTCTCTCCGTTGGTGAATTGGAATTTAAATCCAATAATGAGAGACGTCAATACAAAATGGAAAAAAAATCCAATCTGTAGAACTGATAGTGAGTCGCTGGGGCAAGGTTGCCGAATTAGCTCGTTAGACGTTTTTACCGTCAGAGCAGGCAAGGCATGCTGATGCAAAATACGCGCATTAATTTAGTCTTTTGGCAGAATGAGAATCGTCTTAAAGTTTTAAAATGATGCGGCTACAGCCAACTTGAATTCCATCAAATGCGGTTGTGCATTTTCTAAACTGCAATAATTGATCTTTGTTGCCAACGTGCCAAAACGATTGCGCATCGTCTCAAGCTTCCGAGAATTCATGGATGGCAAGGATCGCATTCTGAAACAGCTTGTCGTTGGGGGGGGAAGTGACAATTTTTACAGAAGAAGAAGCTGGTAGTCTTCGGATTTCTCGAATGATTTTACACGTAGTTGGAGAACTCGAGGAGGGGGAGACCGTTGAGAAACAGGACGAGCTGCCAATAGACGAAGCTCCTTCGTTCTTTATTAAGAGAATTCTTTCTAGTTCTACTAGTCCGGTTCATAGATTTGCTGATGAGTCGAATACAAAATCAATAATATCAAAAATAATCTCCCAAGATGATGAATTTGTGTCGCATGCATATGAGCTTTCGAGATTGTTCGCGAAGGCTCATGCTGGAAATACTGCAGACGGTGCGTTTTTTGTCATCCTTCTGAGCTGTAGTAAGCCTGAAACATCTTTCGTGTGCCTTATCAAGTATGACTACCGGGAAGCTGTGGAGCTAATTGAAAAGGAAGGGAGGGCGGGGCTTCGCTCGATTGTTCAGGCATTTGTGGCAGACCGGAATGCAGTTCAAAAACTCTGCGTCGCGAGAGTGGAAAATGGTATTGTTCAAAGTGAGCTATCAGCGTCTGATCGGTCCAAGAAGGCGCCCGACCTGACGCACTATTTCGAGACTTTCCTTGATGTTACGCGTGAGCGTAGCGACGAGCAATTGAGTCAGGGTTTGCAAGAGGCAATCAGAAAAACTCTATCGCTTTGTAAGGAGATATTACCCGATAGCGATGTTCCGCAGGCTTTAAGTCGGGTGAATGATGCGCTGCGAGGTCGTGAACTGGTTGGTCAGGAAGCTGTTGTGGATGCTGTCTTTGCAGCGCTAGATCGGCCTGACGACGCAGATGCAAAGAAAAAAATTGAGGTCGCTGTCGGTCGACAAATGAAAGCGCAGCGACTGCAGGGTGTCGAATTCCGTCCTAATCAGCGAATTTTCCGCCGTGGCGCTAGGCGTAAAATTGTTACCGTCGAGGGGGTTGAGGTTCGTTTTAATACAGGTCATCAGGGCGAGCTTGTGATAGAGAGAGCCTTGGAGGGGGGCGGTCGTGAGATCGTGATTAAAACGAACGATGAGTACCGCAGAGACGAGACGCTTCCCAGCTGAATTGGTTGCAGCAATCGATGATGCTGTAACAGCCCGCGCTTGCGTCGGATTCAATGAAACAGCCAAATCTATCTATCTATCTATAAACGATGCGGATAGAGCAGAGTTGCTGCGTGCGGAGCTCATAAAGCTCTTTTGGAATTATACTGCGGAAGATGGCGGAAGTTTAATTCGAGATGATCAAGAATTTAATATAGATTACGCCCCTTTCAGCTTCGTTATTGAAAAGCCTGGAACTGAGGATGGTGTTGTTTTTCTCCTTTTCAAGGAGAGTTTAATTAAAGTTGTATCGGACATCTCCCCACGAGTTGTCCGCTTGGGGTGCTGTCATACTCGTTTTGAGCTATACTCTACAGTCGTTTGTGGTTGGGACGAGGTAGTTGATTTTCTTCCACAAGCCTACGATGCCGAACCTAAAAGACTTGTACGGGATCTGTCTTCATCCGATTTGGTGCCCTCCGATTTGTCATTTTGGTTCCTGAGAGACCTTAATGAAGCTCCCTTTGGTGATGACGGTTTTGAGGAATGGAGGCGTTATGCCGCTTCTGTGTATCTCCGGATCCTTTGCACTGAGGTCGAGCCGGACAAAACACTTTTGTTCCGTGGATTGCCGGTTCTTAGGGTCGGTTATCCAGGGGTGACCTTGGCTATAACGCCCGATAGTTTTCGTGAATTGCACTTGCTTGCGACATGGGTTTACGAAAATAAGCGAGAGGCAGAAACCCGGCATGGCCTAGTGGTCGCTGAGATCGTTCGCGCCTCAATGAATGCGTCGACTGCAGACGAGTTAACAGCTAGTGGCTTCAGAGGTATTCTTGAGAGTGCTCGCCATGCTTATCAGATCGGCCTTCATCAGCTTAGTAAAGACGCTTTGCAGGCGCTTGCTGACTTGCGGAAGTCTGTAGCTGACGAAACATCTAAAGCAGCTGATTTTACGAGACAGATGACTACGTCTGTTGCTGGTGCTTTGTTTGCGGCTGTTGGTGTTCTAGCTGCACGACTTACCTTAGCAAAGGACGTTGAGGCATTTAGCATTGTGGCTGCAACCGTTGGTGTCATCCTGTTCTTATATGTTGTTGCAACAGCGAAAAGCGGTTGGTGTTTTATTTCGATCCAACGCGGTCTCCGCGATAAATGGAGGGAGAGAACTCGAAAATTCTTATCAATTGATGAGTATTCCGCACTTGTAGACAGGCCTGCTAAGCAAGCAGAGAATACATACTTTTGGACTGCTTGGATGTCTATTCTGGCAGCTTTTTTTGCTATGGTAACTGTTGCATCGATGAGCTATCCGGAGACTTTTAGTTCTGTGTTGGATTGGGTGCTCTCACTGTGCGTGGCGGCATTGAAAATGCTATGTAGAACCTCAAGCGAAGTTAGTGCGTGGTGGATTAGTCTTCTGGCAGCTTTGAAAGTTTGAAGCTCTTCAAATAAATTTTATGAAAATGGCATTTTTAATTAGATTTAATCTAATTGATTAAATATGCCCAAGATCTTAGCTTTTATTGTTACCTCTGCAGATTCAGAATCAACGTCTGAATAGACAATTGCCGTCTGAAAGCGAGGGTCCGTTGATTCTGGACGAAGCTCTACAACTCCATTGTGCTGGGCAATGCGCTTCGCAGTGCGTTCAATAGTATGTCCCCCGTCACGACTTCTCTCGACGACCGCAAGATCCCCGATTTTGGGCTCTATGTGTGCGTCCAGGTAGTTCACACAGAGGATCAAGTCGCCGTCTTGGGCGATCTTGTTGAGACTCTCACCTTTGATCCGAAGCAGGTATTGCGCAGAGCTGGGGTGGCGGATGTCGTGACCGACGAGCGTCGATGTTTCCACCGCTTCAGCTTCAAACAAGTCGGCTTCGAGCCAAATCCCGGCGGCAACCTCCCCACGGATTGCCAGCCCTGCCTTTGCCTTTTGAGCCGGACTAAAGTCTGTTCCGTAAAGAAGCTCTTGTTCGGTCGTATCAAGCGCTGCTGCAATTAGCTCAAGGATATTTCCGCGGGGCTTTTCCACCTCGCCGCGCTCATACTTGTTCAAATTGTCATAGCTTACGCCGGAGCGTCGGGCCAATTCGGCGCGCGAATACCCTCTGTCTTTCCGTAACCGGACGATGCGTTCGTTCCACTCCATGCCCGGAGAATATTCCAGTTCCGGGTTGACAGGTTGGAAAAATAAGCCAATAGCTTTATTGGAATTTAAATCCAAATCTGATTTGAGTGAGGACATGGCTGAGGTAGAATCCATCAAGCAGATCATCGACGACTGTGGCGGGCCGGGGTCGGTTGCTGCGGGTGCCCGCCGGAAGGGGACACGTCTGACAAAGTGGGCGGTCTACAAGTGGTTGGGTAGCGGTGTGCCTCCCAAGCACTGGGGGCTATTGGCTGAACTCTCAGGGAAAAATGAGTTCACCATTTTCAAGGCCAACACTCAGCTTCAGCAGGCTCGCGTTGCGCAGAAGCGCGCGGCCTGACCGTGCGCCGCCGGTCGTTTTGCTCCGCCCCTACAACATAAAGCCTCGGCTTCAGCAGCTCTCTCAAGGGATGCCCTGAAGGCAGAGGTCCATCCCCCCTGATGAGTTTCAACGTTGGTACATCTGTCCTGGTCATGAGGGGAAGGTGCCAACGCTTGTTTCACCGGTCACCTGACAAAAGCAGAGATTTTTCCATGGAACTTAAAGCGGCCAAGCAGGCCTTTCGGGAATGCGTCAAACTGGCTGGCGGCTTTGAGGCTGCTGCGGATCTGATGGGTGTTTCCAAGACGCTGCTTCACAATCTCCAGAGCCCGAACATGCCGGACGATCCGCGTGAGCGTCCCTTGTCGTTTCTCCTGCGGCTGGAAGAGGCGGCACAGAAGCCTTGCTTCCTCACTGCCATGGCCGCGTCTCACGGCCTGGTGCTTATGCCTGCTGCTTCCTCGGAGGCTGAAGACTTCCGGGACGTTCTTCTCAAATTCGCTGCCGTTGCTGGCCGTCTCGTGAATGACGGCTCTGAGGCTTACTCGGACAAGCGCATTGACGCTGCCGAGGAAAAGACCCTTCGCGCAGATCTCCATGCCATTGCCAGCGCCGTTCATGAACTGGCGTCTGCCATCAACAAAGAGCGCACCAGATGAGCCTTGATGCCACCCTATGGGCCTGGAAGGTGAGAGGCCTTCCTGCCAAGCAAAAACTGATCCTGCTTTCGATAGCCGACCGGGCGTCGGAGGATCACACCTGCTGGCCTTCCATCCGCCGCCTTTGCGACGACTGCGGCATGAGCCGGAGCACTGTCATCCGCGCCATTGCCGCCCTGTGCGAGCGCGGCCTTCTCTCCAAGGCTGACCGCTTCGACAACGGCAAACAGATCTCCTCCATCTACCATCTTGTAGGTGTGAAAGACCGGCACAGCGAGGACGCTTCCGCTTCCAAAGAGGGGTGTCATCCTGACACGGGGGAGGGTGTCACTGTGACACCCGGGGGGTGTCATCCTGATACCCGGGGGGTGTCACCACGACACACAGAACCTCTCATTGAACCTCTCAATGAACCTAAGAAAAGGAAACCTGCGGTTTCTCAAAAGGGAACGCGGCTTTCGCCTGACTGGGTTCCTTCTTCCAAAAACATCGACGACGCCCAAGCCAAGGGCATGACACCGGACGAGGTGCGACATGAAGCCGAACAATTCCGCGACTACTGGATTTCAAAACCCGGGGCAGGTGGCTGCAAACTTGATTGGGACGCTACATGGCGCAACTGGTGCGGCAATGCCGTCAAGCGCCGACAGGCATCCGGCTTCCGCGCCTCTGGCGGCAGCAGTTCCCGCCACCCCATGGCCGTCGCGATTGACCAGCTCAAGGACCGTGTCGGAGACGCTGGAGGACGTGCGGACCCTTTTCAGCAAAACCCGTTCTCTGGATCCGGTGAAACGCTCCAGCTTGAAGCAACTGGCAGACGACATTCTCGCCTCCCGGAACGCTCCTGACCTGAAACAATCCACCTGGATGGCAGAGCGCCTTGTCAGCGTCTACCGGGGCAGGGACTTCGTGAACCCCGCGGCCTTCATCACCGCCCTGGCCATGACCTTCGAGCAATTTCCGGTGGAAGTGGGTTTGATCGTCTCCGATCCCGTCAATGGAACGCCTTCCAAGCGCACCTTCGCGCCGTCGCTCGCTGAGGTGAAAGCCGATCTGATGGAACGCAAGCTCTGGGCAAAAGGCGTCCGCCTCGCAATTGGCCGCATCGAGAAAGAACTGACAGAAGGGGAGCGCTCCTGATGGCAGACGTTGAAAGCCTCATCTGGTTCATCGCCAAAACCAATCCTCGCTGCGAGGGCAGGGCGGTCAAATCCCTCACCCATGCAGGAATTGAAACCTTCTGCCCCATGCAAACCGTTCGTCGGAAGCAATGGATTAAGGGCAAGCGCCGCTCCAAGGACGTTCAGAAGCCGCTCTTCACCGGTTACGTCTTCGTCGGCCTGGATCCCGACAACATGGCCTTCGGCGTTGCCCGCCGCTGCGACGGCATCGGTTCTTTTGTCGGCATCAGCGGAGCGCCTCTGCCCGTCTCAGGCGCTCGCGTCTGTGATCTCATGGCCGCCCAGGACATGGGAATGTTTGATCATCGCGAAGGTCATAACCGGATCGTGTTCGAAGTCGGAGAGCAAGTCATCATCGATGGCGGCTGGATCGATGGGGAGGCGGCGACTGTTACTATCTTGCCGCGGAAGATCGGGCAGGACGCGACTGTTGAAGTTGACGGGCGGAAGGTGCGGTTGCCGGTGGAGAAGTTGCGGAAGGTGGCCTAGGTTTGTTTTTTTGCTTTATGACCCCAATTCAGACGTTCAGGAGTTTGAGAATAGATATCGAAATCCGAAGTTCGTTTAGAGCGCAGCAAAATCACGGCATGGGCGGGAAGTGGGCTTTCGCTGTGAGTGCGAGATAGCCTTCGACGCAACCGGATAGGAGCAGTTATCTCCAAGCGGCCATGTTCCAATTCTCCCCTCCTTGCATTACCTTCTTCTTCGAATACTAAAATAAGGCAACGTGCAAACACGCGATCCGCGTGTCAGAATTTCTTCTTAGTGAGCCAACATGTCAGATGCTTCTTCAATCAGATGGACCAACGCTTCGGTCAAGGCGTTTGCGAAAGACGTCGATCCGCTGCTTGCGATCGAAGAAGCTGCCCGCAATCTAGTCTTGAAAGCGCGCGAGAAAGGCTGGGAAGGCCCCCCTTTCAATCCCTTACGCATCGCCGAAATGCTGGAAGTGCAGGTCGAAGCCAATTCTAGCGTCGCCGATGCACGACTGGTGGCGACGGAAAGCGGCCCGAAGATCGAGTTCAATCCTAAGCAGCCGCGAGAGCGGGTGCGGTTCTCGATTGCCCATGAAATCGCGCACCTTCTATTTCCGGACTGGTCGGAGCAGATCCGAAATCGAGGTGGCGATAAAACTCCCGATGATTGGCAGCTGGAAATGCTGTGCAATCTGGCAGCTTCTGAATTTGTCCTTCCGATTGGCAGCCTGTCGGCAACATCGAATATTCCACCCATTGAGGCTTTGATGCGTCAGCGCCGAGAGTACGATGTCTCGGCAGAAGCCTTTCTCATTCGATTGGCGAAAATATCCAAACAGCCCATCGGTATCTTTGTTTCTTCACCAACTGTTTCTGAGAACGGTAGACGGCATTACAAGATCGACTACTTCGTCAGTTCACCGACTGCTCCGAGGATTCGTCTTTCGGGTTTGGCGCTTCCCGATGAGAGCATTGTGTATCGCTGCACCGCCATTGGTCACACAGACCGAGCGGTGGAACGATGGGTCACGGATACTCCAACACAGATCGAATGTGTCGGGCTGACGGCCTATCCCGGAAGTATTTATCCCAGAGTAGCAGGGCTGGTCAGATTTGACGAAGTCCAAGAAAAACACGTCCCAATACGTCTGCTCCACGGAGATGTTCTAGAACCTCGTAACGGCGGCAAGAAGATTATCTGTCAGCTGGTGAACGACAAGGCCGTCAAATGGGGTGGCGGAGTAGCGCGCAAGATTGCGAAGCGTTTCCCGGATGCGGAAGAAGCGTATGCTGAGCAAGTCAAACGGATCCCGCAACATGATCGGCTGGGGCGCGCTATTTTGTCGAAAGCGAGCGAGGATATAACCATTGCAAGTCTGATCGGCCAGGAAGGGTTTGGACCATCACTCTTTCCTCGAATTAGATATTCGGCATTACAGTCTTGCCTTGAAAAAGTTGCCGATCATGCAGCGTCGACCGGAGCAAGCATTCATATGCCCAAAATTGGTACCGGTTCTGCAGGAGGAGATTGGTCAACGATAGAAGAGATAGTTGATTATGTTATGGTGCGTGCCGGCCTATTTGTTACAGTCTACGACATTCCCCCGAAACGGGTACAACTGGAGTTACTCTAACTGGTTGAGTGGAGCGTAAAACTTCGTATCGTACTACTTTCCGGTCCAATCTGTTCCGGCAAGTCTGCCTTGGTGCGACTGCTTAAGGACAGGTACGGCGCGAAGATTATCAAGACACGCGAACTTATTCTCAAAAAGGCCCCCAAGATTAAGCCCGAGCGCAAAGCATTGCAGCTGGCGGGGCAGAAGCTCGACAACAAGGACGGCGGTGCTTGGGTCGGCGAAGCTCTTCAACGAGCGATTGACAACTATGCGACTGGCCAGACGCCGAAGGGCCTCTATGTTGTCGATTCGGTCCGTATCCCGGGCCAGATTGAGGCGATCCGGCGAGCGTACGGCGCTGAAGTTCATCACATCCACCTAACCGCCACTGACGAAGAACTGCGCAAGCGGTATGAAGCACGAAGCAAGGAAGACGATGAAGCGATCTCCTACGACGAGCTGAAGCGCAATCGGACTGAACGCCAGATCGAACAGCTCGCAGAGGTCGCAGACATTGTCGTTTCAACAGACCGGTGCAGCGAGGAAGCTGTCCTCGTTCGGGCCACTGCGCTCCTCAATCTCTATCCGCGGTCGAACGATGCCCTGGTCGATGTTCTGATTGGCGGACAGTTTGGAAGCGAAGGCAAAGGGAACATCGTTGGCCACATCGCGCCGGAATATGATCTCTTGGTGCGCGTTGGCGGTCCCAATGCCGGCCACCAAGTTTATGCAGAGCCGAGGCCAGAAAAATACTATCATTTACCTTCTGGCACACAGCGCGCCCCGAACGCGAAGCTGCTCCTCGGACCAGGCGCTGTGATCTATCCCAAGAAGCTTCTTGAAGAGATCGCTGAACACAAGATCGATGCCGAGAGGCTGACGATCGATCCGCGCGCAATGATCATCACTGACGCGGACCGTGAAGAGGAAGCAAAGCGATTCGGCAGCATCAGTTCTACCGCGCAGGGCGTTGGCATCGCTTCCGCGCGCAAAATGACAGGCCGATCTGACTACAAGGAAGAGAGAGCAGCGTTCCTAGCCCGTGATTGCGAGGTACTCCAGCCATACTTGGGAAGCGCGCGTCAGATATTGGCAGGCGCGATAGTGGCTGGCCAACGGATATTGCTCGAGGGCACGCAGGGTACTGGCCTAAGCCTTCATCATGGCGACTATCCTCATGTTACGACAAGGGATACCACCGTTTCCGGCTGTCTGGCCGATGCCGGTATCGCGCCTTCGAACGTTCGTAAGATCATTATGGTTTGTCGCACCTATCCGATCAGGGTTGGCGGGCCATCGGGGCCAATGGCGCATGAGGTCGACATGGCCGAAATCCATCGGCGCAGTGGCATACCACTTGAGGAACTTGAGAAGAACGAGCGGACTACAACCACCGACAGGCCGCGGAGGATAGCGGAATTCGACTGGGTTCAGTTTCGTGACTCCGTCCAGCTAAATGGCCCGACGGACATCGCGCTAACATTTGTCGACTATTTCGACGTGAATAATCGAAAGGCGTTTCGCTTTGAGCAGCTTTCACAGGAAACAATCAGCTTCGTTGAGGAGATTGAAAGAATATCGGGTCGACCGGTCTCGCTGCTGTCGACGGATTTTAATTGGCGAAACGTCGTTGATCGGAGAGCATGGTGACTGAGGCGGAACTTGAAGAACTGATTACCAATTGTCCGATTCTGTACCATATGGCCGAGCGGGGTTCGTGGGACTCGATCAAGCAATATGGCCTGCTGAGCACCAGTGCCCTCTTGGACCACTACGCCATCCAGCCTCCAATTCGTACTGAGATCGAAAGCCGGCATCGACCGAAGAGCGTTGAAGTGACAGGTAGCGGTCTTCCCCGAGCCGTTGTGCGCGACCAGATACCGATGAGCGACGCAGGCCTTAAAAGGGCTTTGCCTGATCGCCTCTCTCCGACGGATTGGTATGAGTTGCTCAACACTAAGACCTTCTTCTGGCTTTCGGAGAAACGTCTCCACAAGTTGACAAATGCCAGAACCTATCGAGACCAGGAGCACGATGTTCTTGAAGTCGATACGAGGTCCCTGATTGACGCATATCGAGATTCGATCTGGCTCTGTCCGATCAACAGCGGCTGTACCAAACCAATGCCGCATCCGCGTGACGAGACTATTTTCGCCCGTGTTTCAGATTATCCTTATTCGTATTGGCGGGAACGGCGCAGTAGACGAGAACGCGTTGTTGAACTCTGTGTTGACCATTCGGTCGCAGATATTAGCGACCACGTAAGACGTGTCGTTTTGATGCGAGGCACTGAGGTTCTGAAGGTTCTTGAATGACGCAGCAAAACGATGCTGCCAGGGATCTCTGGTCGCAGATATTCACTAGGGCGTCTGCGGATCTAAATGCAACTATGTATGAGCCAAATGAAGAAGGCGAGGCCGGGCAGCGCGAGCTAATTGCCCAAGCGCTAAAGGAAGCTGGTTGGACGGAAAAGCAAATTGCACAGTTCAGGGAAGCAGAGAGTTCCCACGGCGAGTTGGAGTACGTCAACAGCCCTGGGGTTGGGCCCGGCCTTGAGTTCCGATTAAGGTTTCTCTCCGACCGTGTTCGAATGGCGATTTCTGAAGCCGGTGAGACTTCGCACGAAAAGGTCGAGATCGCAATCGATCCGAAGGCAGGTGTCTCGGCATCACTCACCAATGTGATCATGACTGATCAAGGAATACTCTCGGTTAGCTCATACCTATTTAGATGGTGCGGTCTGGTGGCACGGGCGTACACTCGCACGCTTTTCGCTGATCTGGTACATTGGACTTCCAAAGGGGCGGAGCCTACGAACGATCGAGAACAGCTTCTAAAACATACCGATCTCGTTCTCTATTGGTTTCAGATTTTTGTGTCCTTCTCTGGGACTGGCACAAATGTTCTCGTACCCTTTCGTCCTTCATCGCCGACAGAGTTCCAATATT
This sequence comes from Roseibium suaedae, assembly GCF_900142725.1. Lineage (GTDB taxonomy): Bacteria > Pseudomonadota > Alphaproteobacteria > Rhizobiales > Stappiaceae > Roseibium > Roseibium suaedae. The sequence goes on from NZ_FRBW01000001.1 coordinate 1,542,189, forward strand.
TCGAACAGGTCGCTTGGGCGATGGAGTATTTCACCGTCGCGCATGAGTTTGGTCATCATGCCTTGGGCCATCGCAATGTCGATGATGATCCAAAGGTGCAGGAGTTTGAGGCGGATGCGTTTGCCGTGAAGGTCTGTGAGCGGCTCGAGTTCGAGCCGTTTCCGCTTCTCCCAAATCCTTACACGAGGACCGGAGCAGGTGCATCACTGATGCTGCTCGCTATTGAGGTCCTTCGCGAGTTTGAAGATTCAGTTGACGAAGGCACAGCTAGCCTTGAGACGCACCCAACTCCAAGCGAGCGTATCGCCAAGATATCAGGGCGCAATCTGATGCAACCAGGGCAGTTGGAAATGGATCAGGAGTTCAACGGTACAGTTGCTCGGGTAATGAGTGCAGTCGCTGCGGTGATGCGAGACTTCCGAAGTGAAGGTGGCGATGAGTTAGTCGCCACGATCCGGCAGCGACTGCAGGATGCAGAAATGGAATTGAGGAACTCGGAAAGTCTGTCATCCTGCGAATAACGGTCATAGACTATCTGCCCAGGTCTGTCCTCGCAGGTGCAGCGAATGACTGTTCCGGTGACGTTGCGCTGCAACACCCGTCCGGCTAACGAGGGGCAGCTCCGGGCCGAAACCCACCGCGACTTTGCTCCGCGCGAACGTCCGCTTCAATGACTTTTCTAGCGGAGTCTGAAAGTCCCCTCTCGGCCCCAAAGCTTGCCTTTCTATTGCAACCGTACCTCTTCCAAGCCCATGTCTCGGTCTGTTGCAATGGAGAACACAGAGTAGTTCTTCAGGAGCTGTCCTGGGGAGCCGGTCAGAAACTGCCTTTGCCAATAAAGGCCCCTTACCGTAAATTTAGGTAAGGAGGCGTCTTCATTTCTAGTGGTTATTCACATTGCGGATCATTGCCTTCGCCAAATCTGTAGCAAACCGCTTCACGCTCCTGCCACCGTTCCCCATCAAGACTTCGTTGAGCCCGGGCTTCTCGAAGAGCACAGTTTGAAGTAGGTGCGAGCTTGCGAGAGCTAAGGCATCTGCAGGAGCAACATCCGCAGCCAGAATGAGAAGCTCTGCGCATCCGGCTTCCGTCTTGGGTGCTCTGGTCTCGAGCAGAAGGCGGTCTTCCACCGCGGCGATGAGATCGTCCGAAGCGCGGATTGCCATCCATCGTTCTAGATCGGATCCGCCCAGGTTTGCTTCGAGTTCGATATTGCGGGCTTGCAGGCAAGCAATGCGGCGGTCACAGGCTTCGGTCAGATCGCCGTGGAGATCGTCTGCGGCGGCAGACATTCGAGCGATCCAATCGCGCATGAGGCCGGACTGGACGGCATTCTTGACCGTTCCATTGGCCATAATTGCAGCGCTGCCGAAAACTGGTGCGAGCACAATGGCTCCGGCCGCCCCGATGGAAACAAGCCCAACCCACGCACCGACCTTGGTTCCGACTGCGCCCAACAAGCCGCGAGAGGCCCCGTCAATCATCATCCACGCGGGGAGGTCTCCCATAGGAATGCGCCCGCGGGCTACTTCAAGGCCGCCGCGCAGCAAACCGATAGACAGAGCGAACTCCAGTATATCCGGGTCGGCAAGATCGGCTGCGTGTCCAAGCGTTTCAGAGAGCATATCCTCGACGGTGGGGAGGTCGAAGCCGGGAAGGGTCGTGACCATGGGCGCCCATGGCTCTCCGTGCGCCCGTGCCGCCTCCACAAGCGCCGCATTGGCGATCACGGGAATGTCGGGGTTCTTCTCGAAATGCTCGGACAGGATCGAAATGCTTTTACCACACTTCACCTGAATCTCGGCCCCGTCGACGAGCAGATCGAAGCCTTGTTGGTTGCTGGCCTCCGGGAAGGAGACTGCGTGCCCGTCTGCAACGAGGCGATCGTACACGAGACGCTCGGCGGTATATCCGCGCAACGCGATCCCAGCACCAGCGCTGGTAAACTCGTGGACGTTGGCCGCAAAATCGAGAGGATCGGCGAGATCAGCCTTGCGAGAGAAGTCGGCGGCCTGAAGTACCTTGGGATCCATCGCTAGCGAATGCCAGATCATTTCTCCGGCGCTAAGGCCGAAGACAAAAAGACCGTCGGAAACGTCGGGGCCAGTTGGTCGGACGTTCCAGCGTCCAGGGGGCGCTATCGCAGCGCGCGGCATTGGAGATCGCATCCAGCCGTCCAATTTGGCCGTGCGCTCGCGCAGAGCAAGAAGGTCCTTTTCCTGCAGCCAGAAGACGTCCCCGTCGTCAAGGCCTCCGAGAATGCGCATGTCTGAAAGGAAGGTCTCTAGACCAGCATCACGATTTCCCGACCCGGAAGCCGACAGGAGAACCGTTAAACGTGCGGCGATCTGACTGCGCACGATTTGCGCGCCTTTTCCCATGCTGAGCCAGGCGATAGTCGATACGCCGACCATGACTGTCAGCGGATTTACCAGGGTGGCCAACAGGGAAACGAGGGTGGGGCCGCCGACCAGAGGGATGAAAGCGCTCGCTTGCGCCGCCAGAATATAAGGAGCGAACCCGGCGTTGGCGACCACGAGGGCGAATGTGGCCCAGCCGCCGCCGGTCGCTATGGCCGCCATGGCGGATTCATGGCCCTTGCGGAGAGCTTTTGCGATTTCAGGATCAGCGTTTCGAACGGCGGCCTCGACCATCTCGGTATCCGCGAAGAACGCCATGAGCTCCTCTGCGACGATCTCCGGAAACGGCATTGGAATCGAGTGGCTCGCCATTCGTGCAAAGGAGTTTCGGATATAGGAAGCGGCGCCGCCGATACGCGATTTCAGATCCGCGCCGCGCACAGGTTCCTCTTCCGCATGACGACGCTGCCGTACCCCCGGGCTGAGGCGTTCGGATGTTCGCACTGCTAAGGCTGATGCGGATTTGATCGCGTGCTTGATGGAAAGGGGAGGGGATGAGGGAATATCCAGCCCCTCTGAAATGCGGACCAGAAGACGAAACCTTAAAGAGGCGTCCGGGATGCTAGAATTTAAAAGATGGGTCCGCGTCACCTGCAGGCTCGTCGCGGTTTCTTCTCGGCCAAGACCGATGCGGTCGCGAACGGCATCGACGGCTCCGACCGCCAGAGACAATCCGTCGACGGATTCTGTCATCGCGATCATTCCGCAAAGTTGCTCTCGGGAGAGGGTTCCGATCCCTGAAAAGATGTCGATGGCGCGAATGTCGGGAACGGCACGTTGAACTGCTGAGAACGTGTGTTCGTTGAGTCTGGGCGAGGAGGCCGGATGGTTCACGCTCATGGAAACCGTTTTCACTCTCATAGCTGTCATGCGACTTAGCTGCCAAATATTATTCAGTGAACATTGCTCACTCAATGATCTCAATATTCTGCCATCACTCGATTTGCATTTACGCTTGCGCACCTCTCGCTGTGCGTGTCTATTAATTTTGGGAGCTTAATAATGTTGGGGAGGTATTATGAAAAGTATATTTTTTTTCTATGTAATGGTGGCATCGATACTGGCCGCGACATCGACGTCATTCGCCCATGGAGGTGGTTGTCGGAAAGACAGCCCACGTGGGCAGTGCTGCCATGCAGGTAGTCAACCCTATCACTGCCACTAAAGATCCGAAGATGGCTGGATAGTGAAAACTCACCAGAATCTATCGAGTTCCACAGAGAGACTTGATATTGTTCGGTGGGCATTGATCCTGCTACGGAAGATTTCATAGGCTAAGGAGCAGCCAACTAAAGACACAATAGGTTTTCTAGTGGTCTCGCGATGAATGATTCGGGCATTTATCCCTGTATAAGTGTTTGAGAAATAAGCTTTTTGAGGTGTAAGGTCGTACGATCTTTCATTGCTTTCATGCCAAAAAACATTAGCAAAACTAACTTAGCTAACTTAAAGAGATTTTTGTAACCTTTGGTAGTGCTGGGGAGCACCTTATATGAAAAGTACATTCTTGTGCGCGGCTGCAGCTGCGCTCGTTTTGTCATCTTGTGCTAAGCGTCCTGACGCCATCGTGCCAGTTGATATTCCCATGGCCGCCTATACCAATCTTTCTTGCTTTGAAATCGAGAAGAACCTGGCGGAAGAGCGCGTGACGCTTGCCCGGTTGAGCAGTGAGCAGAACCAGGCTGCCAATGGTGATGCCTTTGGCGTTTTCCTTGTTGGCGTTCCTGTTTCGTCGGTGACTGGCGGAGACAAGGAAGGGATGGTCGCCGCTTCGAAAGGCAAGGTGCAGGCGATGGAATTGGCGAAAGCTTCGAAGGGATGTAAATAAGCCTTCGCGCCCCGGTGCTTAGTCGCACCGGGGCGCCGCCCATTCTGCGTCTATTTGCTCCTTCTAGCTGCTGTCAGTCTGACATGCGATCAGAAACCGCTCAATCACCTCAATATCTTCGATTGAAACAACCTCTCTTCCTGTGAGGTAGTAGACATCCTCTTTCGGATGGGAGGACGGCTTCTCTCCCTCTGCCAACTTCTTTCGATGTCTAGACTGCCGAGCCGGGAACTTCTCTTCGCCCAGATCTTCAGCAAGGGACGCACATCGCGCAAATTGGCGATCAAGCGCTCTGAGTTTCACAGCGGCGCCTCCTGCTCCAATAGAGCTTGCATAGGCTGCTAGATCCCTCGCTGTTGCCGCCACTTCATCAAATTCGTTTGCCAGATCAACTGCGAAGTCATTGAGCTTGAAGCTCATGCGATGACAAATCTTGTACTCAAGGCAGGGCATAGAGAGGCTTCCTTCTGAAACGATACTAGGCAGGCGAAAGCGGCTTTCAAAATTGGTTGTGTATATAGAAATACACAACCAATTAGTTTGTCAAATTTTGGGGGCTAGGTTCGGCGGGTAGGGAGCCGCGGGCGCTTTGCCCTGAGCTTCTCTCGTTCCAGGAGATCGTTGATCAACCTCGCTCTGCCAAGCAGCATGCCGATCGTTCGAAACTTCGCCGCGGCCTCGGTTGCTCCGATAGCTTCGGCATAGACGCTCAGCTCAAGGGCCTTCCGCGCTTTGTCTGCGACCTCGTCGTCTACCAACATGCAAAAGTCGAGCAGCATCCTATTGCTCAAAGAGCAATCCCGGCATTTGTTGCAACCCATTGCAGTGCTCCATTTTCGGAGCGTTCTTCTCAGTTGGAGAGGGCATCGGCCCATTAAGACCGAAGCGCACAGGTGACCTGATTGGTGCCCCTGACTATCGAGGCGCAGTTCGGCTTTACGCATTCCCTCCTACTGCCACGCCCCCACAGCGCCGAACCTCACTGACCGCTTGCCATTACTGGGCGGAGTGTTTTCGCGGCAGGAGATCGATTGGGAAGATGCGCTTCAGCCAGAGTGATGGCGTAGCCAAATGAATGGGGAAGGTATGCGCAGTGCCTGGTTGCGGTTGAACGTTGATGGTCGCAACTCCTGGCCAAATCTGCAGCAACAGCGCCTCCCGTTTCTTATTCATTCAGTGGCTGTCACTCGCAATGAGATAAAGGGCTCAATAATTCTATTTATTGGTGTTTAATCAAAATCAATGTACCTTAAGGTGTGGATTTCGCAACTGTGGGAGGGAAGTTATCGTGATGACACCGGGGTATCTGTCGTTTCAGATTTTCGCGATGGAGGTTTTCAGGAAGGATCCGGACCTTTTCCATCGGAGCATGGAGACCGCGAGCGCCCATCTTGAAGCCGCCAAAAGAGAGGCCCCTGGCCCTGAGGTGACCGCTCAGGAGGAGTGCATCAAGACCATCTACGGCCTCACTGGGCTTATGAAGCTGTTTGGCAAAGAGGACATTGACGATCTGCCGGAGCTTGATCGCAAATTGATGATCTAAGCCCACAAAGAAAGCAATATTTCGCTTTCGCGGATTCATCCACTCGGTGCCAACGTATTTTCTCATGGCAAAGCCCCAAAGAAACAAGTCTTTGGGGCCATCAGTTTTATTTCAAATGAAACGGAAGTCGTCTTGATGCAGATCTGAAATATCTACATTCTGCAGAAGAATTGACGTGTCCGCATTCAAATGAATTGTGGTGCTGCTACCATTATCGACCGCTGCAGCGATGACGTTCTGGAAATTGGAGAATATCCCACCTTCAAACTCGATCACGTCTTCGCTTCCCGACCCAGCCGTAAAGTCGCGAATAACGTCGTGACCTGAATTGGCGTTGAAGACAAAAGTGTCGTCGCCTGCTCCGCCATTTATTAAGTCATTGGCATCAAGGCCGACGATCTTGTCTGCGCCTGCAGTCCCCTTCAACTCTGCGCGGCCATCTGCGACAACATTGATCGAACTAAGTGAAGTACCATCAGCAAATACAAAGTGTTCCACGTCAAGTGCTTGGTTTGCGATGTGAAGCTCACCGTTGTTCCAAGCGAGATCCAGTGCCTTTCCACGCGGGTCCGATGCTCCATAGTCATGATAGCCTATGGTCAGATCTTTGAGGCTTAGGTCCTTGAACCGGACCGTGTCAGTTCCCGCTGCAGTTGCTTCGATGAGCATGGTGGAGCCGCTATTCTTGCCGATAAGGTAGGTGTCATCACCTCCATTTCCTCGAACGTGCTGCCAGCTTCCATTTCCAGCGCCCGCGTCGATCACATCGTTTCCGGCTCCGCCTGTGATGATGTCATCAAGGGCAGACCCGGTGATGACATCATTTCCAGATGTTCCAACCAACTCCAGGCGGCCGTCAGTTGTCACCTTGATTGAATCAAGCTTTGTGCCGTCAGCAAATTCAAAGTGCTCCACGTCGAGAGCTTGGTTTGCGATGTGAAGCTCCCCGTTGTTCCAAGCGAGGTCCAGCGCCTTTCCACGTGGGTCCGATGCTCCATAGTCATGATAGCCGATAGTCAGATCTTTGAGGCTTAGGTCCTTGAAACGGACCGTGTCAGTTCCCGCTGCAGTTGCTTCGATGAGCATGGTGGAGCCGCTATTTTTGCCGATAAGGTAGGTGTCATCACCCCCATTTCCTCGAACGTGCTGCCAGCTTCCATTTCCAGCGCCTGCGTCGATCACATCGTTTCCGGCTCCGCCTGTGATGATGTCATCAAGGGCAGACCCGGTGATGACATCATTTCCAGATGTTCCAACCAACTCCAGGCGGCCGTCAGTTGTCACTTTGATGGATTTGATGGAGGTGCCATCAGCAAACTCAAAGCGTTCGATATCGAGCGCCTGGTTTGCGATGTGAAGCTCACCGTTGTTCCAAGCGAGATCCAGTGCCTTTCCACGCGGATCAGACGCACCATAGTCATGAAACCCAATAGAGAGGTCCTTGAGGTTTAGATCCTTGAAGCGGACGGTGTCGGTTCCCGCTGCAGTTGCTTCGATAAGCATGGTGGAGCCACCGTTCTTGCCGATAAGGTAGGTGTCATCGCCACCGTCGCCGCGAACATGCTGCCAGCTTCCATTTCCAGCGCCCGCGTCGATGAGATCGTTTCCAGCGCCTCCATTTATGATGTCATCGAGGACAGAGCCGGTGATGGCGTCATTTCCAGATGTTCCAACCAACTCCAGGCGGCCGTCAGTTGTCAGTTTGATGGATTTGATTGAGGTGCCATCAGCAAATTCAAAGCGTTCGATATCGAGCGCCTGGTTTGCGATGTGGAGCTCACCGTTGCTCCACGCGAGATCCAGTGCCTTCCCGCGCGGATCAGACGCACCGTAGTCATGAAACCCGATAGAGAGGTCCTTGAGGTTTAGATCCTTGAAGCGGACCGTATCGGTTCCCGCCCCAGCAGCTTCGATGAGCATGGTGGAGCCACTGTTCTTGCCGATAAGGTAGGTGTCATCGCCACCGTCGCCACGAACGTGCTGCCAACTTCCATTGCCAGCGCCCGCGTCGATGAGATCGTTTCCGGCTCCAGCCGTTATAATTTCATCATTCCCGGAACCTGTGATGATGTCATCATCTGCTGTTCCTATGAGCTCAATTCTCCCATCGGTTCGCAGCTTGATCGATTTTACAGTCGTTCCATCTGCGAACTGAAAGCGCTCTATATCGATCGCTTCGTTGGCTACGTGAATTGAGCCGGTCTGATCTCCGTCTTCCCAAGATAGCTCGAGAGCATTTCCACGAGGATCAGAGGTGCCATAGTCATGGTGAGCGAAGTTGAAGCTACCGAGATCGAGGTCTTTGAAACGTATGGTGTCAGTGCCTGCGTCTGCGGCCTCAAAGACAAAAGTTGAGCCGCTGTTTCTTCCGATGAGGAATGTGTCATCGCCTCCATCGCCACGAACATGCTGCCAGCTCTCTCCAGTGCCAGCGCCCGCGTCAATAGTGTCGTTACCAGCCCCGCCATTGATGATGTCATCAAGGTTTGAACCGATAATGATGTCATCAAGGTTCGTTCCATTGATGACGCCATTGTCGTCGGTGCCAATGAGTTCAATTCGGCCATCAGAGCGAAGCTTAATTGACTTGACGGCTGTTCCATCTGCAAATTCAAAGCGCTCGATATGCGCGGCTTCATTCGCGACATATGTGGCTCCGCTGATCTCCCCAGAGCTCCAGGAAACCTTCAGGGCTTTGCCGCGTGGATCAGATATACCATAGTCGTGATGGGTAAATGTCAGATCTCGAAGACTCAAGTCTTTAAAGGCAACTGTGTCAGTTCCAGCTTCCGCTTCCTCATAGATCAGTGAAGATCCGCTGTCTTTTCCGACTAGGAAAGTATCGTTGCCGCCATCGCCACGGAGATGCTGGAGGCCTGCGCCTGTGCCCGCACCTGCATCAATGGTGTCATCGCCTGCACCGCCATAGATGATGTCATCTGCCGTGGAGCCAATTATGAGATCGTTATCATCCGTGCCAAGCAACTCAACTCTGCCGTCGTCACGCACGTTTATGAAGCCCAGCGTCGTCCCGTCTGAAAACTGGAAGCGTTCGATAAACTGTGCGTTGTTCGAAACTTGAAGCTCTCCAGACGGACCTCCGATGTCTCCCCACTTGAAAGTTAAGACGTAGCCGTTTGCATTGTTGTGATTGACTTTGGATAGCTCGAGGTCGCTAAGCGTGAGATCGTGGAACAGAACAGTATCGTTCCCGCCATCGGCGGTCTCAGCCTGGTTGTCGATCAGCCCCTTACCGATCTCTCTTCGAATGAGATAAGTGTCATCTCCTGCTTCGCCATACAGATATTGCCAGTCGTCCCCTTTCCCGGCATCGAGCAAATCATTTCCACTCCCTCCGAACAGCCGGTCGTTGTCCGCACCACCGAGCAGAATGTCATGACCTGCATCCGCATAAATCCAATCGGCGCCATTCCCGCCGAGAAGAGAATCGTGACCTTCTCCACCATGAATGATGTCGTTTCCATCTCCTGCATTTATGAAGTCGTTCGCTCCCCCGGCAATATTCACTCCTTGAAGGGTTTCGCCATCGGAGCCTCCCATTTGAAATCTGTTGATGTGGCCAATCCAATACTGGTCACCGTTAGAAAAGGTGAGGATTTCAATCCGTCGATTAAGCGGTATTGGGCTTTCGCCCGTGCCGCCTTGCAAAAGAGACCCTGGATCATAATAGCTAACTGGACCTGACCAGTTACTAACCACAATCGAACCTGAAATTGAGGTAGGGCTTTCTTCACCATCGCTAACTTGAATCGTCAGATTGGTGGCAGTTTCGGTGTCACTCTCTGAAACTGGTAGGGCGAAGCTAAGGTTTTCAATCGAGATGCCGTCGCCAAATGCCAAAACGTCTCCTTTGTTCCCGTGCCCGGTTTCGATAATAGTGTCGTGCCCGTCACCTAGATTGTAGATATAGGTGTCGTCCCCGCCTGCGCCGTATAGAAGATCGTTCCCCTTGCCGCCAATTAGAAGGTCGCCTGAATCTCTAGCGTCATTTGCTGGATTGTCATCAAATCCAAGTAATATGTCGTCACCATCACCTCCGGCTAGGGAATCTGTACCGCTTCCGCCGAATAGAGAATCATTACCTCCCCCACCATCCAAACGGTCATCACCTTCTCCACCGTAAAGAGTGTCGTTTCCCTCTTGTCCGAGAATAAAATCTTCACCGTCTCCTGCAATCAACTGGTCATTACCTGCACCGCCGAATGCGATGTCATCACCAGAACCAAGAGCAACAATGTCGTCACCCGCTCCTGCTTGTGAGAAGTCCTTCCCAGAAGTGAGTGTATTGTTTCCACTTCCATCGCCTAGCGAGGAAAAATTCATTTCCTTTATTTCAATGACTGTTCCGTCGGCCAGACTAAGGTATTCGATCCTGCTGTTGCCGCTGCTGTCGGTCCAATTTTTCACTCGGATGGAGCCCGTCAGGTCAGAAAGACCCAGTTCCGCAGCGAATTTCTTATCTTCCTGACTCTCCGCGAAGAACGAAATCAGTAGGTCGTTGTTATCAATGCGGATGTTCAGATCTGACAGTGCGATGCCAGCTCCCAAGGATAGGGAATCGCCGCCGTAGCCATCGGAATTTACTAAGGAACCGGTTTCAACTATGATGTCATCGCCATCACCGCGATTGTAGAAATAGACGTCGTTGCCTTGTCCGCCTTGCAGAGTGTCGTTGCCATTACCGCCAGATAGGCTGTCGTTGCCCGCATTGCCTTGCAGCAAATCATTTCCGGTGCCTCCGATCAATTGATCGGCGTTTGCAGCGCCGATTAACGTGTCATTGCCCGCGCCACCATCGAGATGATAGCCAATCTTAACCCAACCAGGAGAGAAACTACCGTTTGCATTTAAGGTAGCGATTTCGCTCCAAAACTGCAGGTTGTCATCATCTCCATGCAGCGTGTCATTTCCTGCTCCGCCGACGGCGGCTTCAATCTGATGCATGCTAAGTTCAAGAGCTAGGTTACTGACACCGTCGAATTCCAAAGTATCGTAACCGTCACCACCAGATACGTTACCGCTTGTAAGATCCTCGATGTCCACAATAAGCGTGTCGTTTCCGCTCCCACCAACAATTCGATCTGCACCGGCACCGCCTATCAGGATATCATTTCCTGCACCGCCAGTCAGAATGTCATTGCCGCCGCGACCTTCGAGGAGAACGTCTTCCAGCTTATTCGAGGCATTGATAGTGTTGGAGAAGGCATTGCCGACAACAGAAGACCATTCGGAGGAGTTCAGTGAACCGTCGTTAACCCTGATGTCTTCTCCGAGGTTGAGGCCCACTGTCCCTTCTGTGTCCGCAAACACTTTCTGTTTCGTTACGTTTTCGACGCTGGCTTCTGCACCTTCATATTCAATTGTATGGTTTCCGTCCGTGTCGGTTGAGTGGCGGACCCCCCAATTCGAGAAGGAAAGAGCGACATCGCCTACAGAAAGAGTTTTTCCATCACTAGTTGTTGCATCGGCAAAGCCGTTTATACTGGTGCCGTCGGCCAGCATCACGAGGGCGTCGTTACTTGAGGTCAGATTGATCTCAGAAATTCTATGTTCTGAAAGACTTTTTAACTCGCCTTGGTCAACAACGCCGTCGCTATCACGATCCTGCCAAAGTTTAAACTCGGACCATTTCGTATCGGAGTCATTGAACTTTCCATCTCCGTTGCTATCAAAAACAGTTGCGATGGCCTCTAGATCGCTGTCATCTTCGTTGTCTATGGTCAGGTTCGCAAAGGCGACTTGTGCGGCGCGATGCACCTGTCCGTCTCCCATTTCATCCCAAAACAACAGTGCGTCATCAGGAGAGATCCAGGCAGTGCGTTCGGCGAAGCCGTCATCATCAAAGTCAAACTCAGTAAACGATCCCTCAAGCAGGGTGAGTTCCAGACCATCATTGTCAAGATCAATCACCAAAGGCAAAGCGCTGTTATAGCCACCACGTTGGCCGGGTAGTTCTGGACTGCCTTCAAAACCGGTATGCCCACTTGAATTTCCTCCGTACCTTCCGCCGCCAGAGTTTGTGCCTCCAGTTGGGTCTTCGTAGGAGTTGCCACCGTCTCCGCCACTTTCTCCACTGATCACGTCACCGCTATCATCTGAGCCACTGGATCCACCACTTGAACCGGTACCTGCATTTGCGCCCCCATACGGACTGCCACTTTCGCCAGTTTCGATACCGCGGTCTCCACGGTCACCTGCGCCATAATTGAATCCACTTCGCGGCTCAGGAGTAAAGCTAATTGCGGTTTCGGGGCCGTTTAGTTCCGCGCCGAGTTGAATACCAGCAGCAACTTCATGAGCCGAAAACCCCGCGGCTAAAGCTTTTTCCACTCGATCTCTAAGTGTGTCTGAATCCAGTACTCCAGAGCTTTGAACTATATCGAACCCTTCTTTGGAACGGACTACTGCTCCTTGTTCATTGTCAAGGTTGCCGACATAGTCTTCTAGAGCCTTGATCTCAGGTAAGTCGCCGATTTCTTCGAAAACTGCTTCCAAGTCCGTTAAGTATTTATGTGTGTAATCAATGTTTCCAAAGGCCAATCCGATTTTTAAATCGACTGATGTCTCCGCATAATAATGGCCATTGACAATAGATATGCCTAATTGGTTAGTCCCGTATACTCCGGCAGAAAATCCGACGATATTTCCGTAAGCACCACCTGTAACTGCGGCTCCAATAAAATGTTCGCGTTCAACTGGTGTAATCGTAACTCCGTACTTGGTAAAATTTGCCGTCACCTCTCCAGTGATCTTTTTGAACCCATTCTTTGGGTTGAGCTCCAGTTTACCTTCGAGGGCATACGCGCCGATGCCATATGCGCCGTTGAGAGTAAGGTCAACATCCGGGATTTTTCCAAGAAGATAATCTCTTGCAAGTGAAAAGAATTGAGGTGAGTTGTAGGTTATTGTTGTTGATGATGTTGAATTTTGGTATTCAACTGAGTTGTTGTATACTTCAAATTTGTTCAAATTTGAATCTGAGAATTTTGATTTTGGCATTTATTTATTTCCATCATAAATATTTTTGGCTATTTTAAATAGGTAGTAAAACATAAAAACTGTTGCTATGGGTGTGCTAATTAAGATAACCAAGGTGCTGTAAGGTTGGTCTAGTAGTAAAAGTGCTAAAGATACAACCGCCATACAAATCATGATGCTTAAGAAAAATCTTATCACTATTTCTATGTTCATCATTCACCTACGTTGTGTTTGTGTTTTCGGATTTCATTTATTATTTTTTGATCTTTTTCTGGGTTTTATTGTGTTTTTGCACTTGTTATTTGCGGGCGAACATTTGTCGATACCTTAAATGAGACTCGCGGGAGAGGATACATGGTCATCTCGAAACGGTTCTTCCGCGAAGCTCGAATAATGTGGTTACAGAGAACCATGTGAAATATAATGAGCAACAATCCGAGAGTGTGCAATCAGCTTCTTTTGCTCGCTTTGATTGGTTTTGATTATTCGACGAAAGTTTGAAATATATTTACATGATTGTCTGATCTCAGCGATTTTGGCCTCATTGGTGAAGCTATGTTCCCCCTTTACATCCAGAATCCATATTCCTAGTTTGTTCTCCCATGACGCATGCAGGGCTGTTCATTCGTGCCCCGGTCTCCCAGCTGACAGGCAATAGCCTCCCACACACGCAAAGCGTGGCGTCAGCCCCCTTGGAGAAATGCGTCCAGTTCACGGAATACCAGGAATAGCATTCACCGCGGCTTCCCAGCCTGCGGCTACATATCTGCGCCTGCGCCCATGCAGGACAGAGGGGATATGAATACGGAGCGCCTCAGCGCCTCCCATGACGTGGAATACAGGAATACCCCAGCATCCAAACACTCTGCTGGCTCATGGAATACCCGGAATACGGAATAGCATCTGGAATACGGAATACCCGGGGGACACGGCTGCGCCCCCAAGGAATGCGGAATACGGAATGTCGGAATACAGGAATACGGAATAGAGCAGTTTGGAATTCGGAATACCGGAATGCAGGAAGGCTCTCGCGGTGGGGCACAGTTGGAATTCAATCACCGCGCACCTCCGTCGGCCCGCAGGCGCAAAACGCGCTCACAGGCCATTTCTGGGCGATTTAGGGACCGTAGAACGGGCAAAAACAATACGGTCCGACCGAGAGCTTAATCTCGCCAGTCTGACCCAGAAACCGAAGCCTAAAGTCGCGCTAAAGAAGCTAAAGAACTAAAGTTGGAGGCGGCCATTGGCAGCGCACGCGGAGACCGGCGCCGTTGTCAGCAAGGGCGCTTTTGCGAAGATTTTGAACGTCAGTCCAGGCCGGGTGTCGCAGTACATCGCCGAAGGGAAACTGACGGGCGCCGCGCTGGAAGGCGAGGGAAGGCTTGCCAAAATCAACGTTGCCATTGCCCGTGAACAGCTGCGGCGCCATCTGGATATTGGCCAGATGCTGGGCAACGGGATCGATACCCGCCTCTCAAAACCTGCGAGCTCGGGAAGATCCTCGAAGCCCAAGTCTGGAGCCTCTGCTCAACCTTCTGAAAGCACCCCTTCTTTAGGCGGCCTAAACTTGGAGCCGGTCGAAGATCAGCTCAAGCGGGAGCGCCTGTTTCAGGAGCAGATCAGAAGTCGGAAGGCGGCTGAGGATGAGCAGGCCCGCAAGGGGCGCTTCACTGACACGGAAGAGGTGCGGGCCGCAAACATGCGGATCGCCGGGGAAATGATCCAGACCTTTGAGGGCGCCTTGCCGACAATGGCGGCGGCAGTTGCTTCAAAGTTTGAGGTGCCGGTGCGTGATGTTCTCCATCTGCTCCGGAGCGAATTCACAAACATGCGGGCAAAGGCGGCTGAACAGTTGAGGGAGAAGGCTTTCGAGCTGCCTGAGACGGTTCAGACGGAAATCGGCACCGACGACATGGACGATCTTGCTTGACCTGCCTTGTTGTGGAAACGGCCAATCCCGAGCGCCTGGCGCTGGAGGCGATGGCGGAAGCCTGGAGACCGCCGCCGAAGGTCGATTATCTGAAGTGGGCTGAAGCCAATATCGTTCTGTCTGAGCGGGAAAGCCCATATCCTGGCCCGTATAACAGGGACTTGTTCGGATACTTCGATGAGATCCTGCGGGCCTTCTCGCCTGAAGATCCATGCCGCATCATCACTCTGAAGAAGAGTGCGCAGCTGGGCGGCACGGTGCTTGCGAATATCTTCTGCTGCGGGTCGCTCGCCATGGTGCCTGGCGACTTCCTATATGTTCACCCGACGGAGGGCAACGCACAGCGCTGGTCCAAGCAGAAGCTGGCTCCAATGCTGAAGAACACCGTGTCGCTCCAGGCCCTGTTCCCTCAGAAGAGCCGGGATGGCGGGGACTCGATCCTCTACAAGGAACGGATTGACGGGCGGGGCGCTATCCAGATCTCAGGCGCAAACTCGCCCGCGTCCCTTTCGATGGTGACCATGAAGAACCAGGTCCAGGATGACTTGGCGAAATGGGAAACCAACTCCGCAGGCGATCCGGAAGCACAGGCAGACTCGCGCAGTCAGGCCTATGAGTTCGCCAAGATCGTGAAGATCTCCACACCTCTGGTCGCGCCGGGGTGCAGGATTTCGAAGAACTTTGACGATGGCAGCCAGGAGCTTCCGTTCGTTCCCTGTCCGCATTGCGGGCACATGCAGGTTCTGGAATGGGAGAACATGCTTGCGCATCTGGATGAGGACTATCCGGAGCGGGCGCACTTTACCTGCACCGATCCTGAGTGCGGCGGTGTCATCGAGGAGCATCACCGCCCGAAGATGTTGAAGCAGCTGGACTGGCGCGTACAGAACCCAAAGGCCAAGCGTCAACACCGGTCCTTCTGGATCTGGTCTGCTTATTCGGTGCTGCAGACCTTCGAGCGAATTGCCCGGGCCTGGCTGAAAGCCAAAGGCGATCCCGCCAGCGAACAGACGTTCATCAATGATGTTGTCGGGCAAGCCTATGAGGCGGCTGGCGAGTCTCCTCCTTGGGAGGAGCTTCGCGATCGAGCCGAAGGGTCGGACTATGGAAGAGGCCAGATCCCTGCGGGCGCGGTCATCCTGACCCTTGGTATCGACGTGCAGGCCGACCGGTGCGAGTGGCATCTAGTCGGCTGGGATCAGGATCTTCGCCGCTATGTTGTCGATTATGGCGTCGTGCCTGGCTACATCGGGGAGAGGGAAACCCACAAAGGGCTTGATGCTCTTGTCGATCAAACATGGGTCAATGCGTATGGGCATCGGCTTGCGCCTGACATGACCGCGATCGACGGCAACGCATACACGGCTGAAGTTTGGGGCTGGGTGAAGCGTCATGCCAAGCATCGCGTGATCATGGTTCGCGGCGCCCGCTCCGAAACCGCGCCGCGCTTGCAGCTGGTCAAACAGGAAGTTGACGAGAAGACGGGCAAGCCGAAGCGCTATTCCAAGCGGTTCTACAACTTCAACAGCTCTGTGATGAAGCTGGGGTTCTACAAGAACTTGCGCAAACAGGACGCTTCGGAGCCCGGCTACGTTTCATTCCCTCGTGGCCTTGATGACGAGTATTTCCGCGGTCTGACAGCCGAGCGCAGGGTTTCGGACAAGAACCGGGACGGCTTCGAGGTCTGGCGCTGGAAGAAAGATCCGAAACAGGCCAATGAGCCGCTGGATACGATGAACCAGGCGGAAGCTGCGGCAACGCGTTTCGGCATCCGTTCTTTGCTTCCTAGCATCTGGGAGCGCCTTGCAGCTGAGCGGCAAACAAAGTCCGTGAACGCACCAGACACCGAAGAAGGGACGCCCGGCGAAGCCGCGTCGAAGGCCGCAGTGCCCCCTATCAAGAAGTCTGCCAGCTCTGCGTTTGCCCGGCTGGCAAAGACACTCAACGGGTAAGTGATGAAAACATCGGTACCGACGATCCCGCGCCAGACGGTTGTCCAGGCGCCGCGTCCTGCTGCGCAGTTTTTGCGCCCGGACAAGTCCGGCTTCATTTCCGGCTGGCCACGTCCCGCGCTCCGGGAGGCGTCGGCTGACGTGCGCCAGGCTTGGGGGGCGGTTGCGTCCCGGGCAGTGGAAACCATCCAGAATTCTGGTTGGATGACAGGTGCAGTTGATCAGGCGATCAGCGATACCCTCGGGACCGGCCTGAAACTGAATGCCAATCCCGATTGGGAGGTGTGTGGTTTCAAAAGCGAAGAGGCTGCTTCTGAATGGGCACGCAAAGCAGAAAAGCGTTTCCGCAGCTGGTCCCGTAAGCCACTTGAGTGCGATGCCCGGGGCAAGATGACGATCTCGCAAATGGCTGACGCAGCATTGCGCAGCCACTACGCGTTTGGCGAAAGCACTGCCCGGATCCTCACCCGGCGGCGGCGTTTTGCGACGACGGAGACGAAGGTTCAGCTCTTCTCTCCGTTGCGCCTCGTTCAGGAGACGCGAGAAGAAGCGCGGCTGCATCAGGGTGTCTTTCTCGATGCAGATGGTTTACCGATCGGTTACCGGCTTCGCGTTCGCAAGGATGGGGCAGAGGAGACCATCAACCTTCCGGCACGGGATCGGGACGGCAGGGCTTTGATCGTCCATATCTTTGACGGAGCTGCTGACCAGACTCGCGGTATCTCGCCCTTCGCTCCCATTCTGAAAGTGTTCCGGCAGGCAGACCAGCTGGCAGATGCGACACTCGTGGCCGCTCTCATGCAGACGATCTTTGCCGCGACGGTAAAAAGCGACGGGCTGTCTGATGAGGTCTTTGACGGCATGACGGTGCCAGGCGAGGGCGGGCAGCCGGATCTTACCGGCCTGGAAGCGTTCCTCGGTGTCAAAGAGCAGTTCTGGAGTGGGAACCGGATCGACCTCAGCCAGCATGGGCGGATCAATCACCTGTTCTTCGGGGAGGAGCTGGAGTTCCACAACAGCAACCACCCGCACAACAACTATCTGCCGTTTATGCGGAACCTGCTTCGGGAGATCGCCCGGGCGATCGGGGTCTCTTACGAGGCAATGGCCTTCGACTATGAGAACGCGACTTATTCCAGTGTCCGGATGGGGATCGCCTCGCTTTGGCCGCTGGTTGTCCGCCGTCGTCAGTTCGTTTCCTCGCCCTTCTATCAGGCCGTTTACGATGCCTGGATGGAAGAACAAGTCTTCAAAGGATGGTTGCCGTTTCCAGGTGGCTATCAGGCGTTTCTCAAGGTGCGGACAGCTGCAACGCAAGCTGAATGGAACGGTCCCGCAAAGCCAACTGCCGACGATCTGAAATCAGCCAAGTCCATGGGCGAGCGGCTTGAACGCGGGGTGTCAAACCTTGCGATCGAATGCGCTGATCTTGGCTTCGATTGGGAAGATATTGCGGATCAGCGGGCGCGTGAGAGCGCCTATTACCAGCAGCGCGGTCTGCCTGATCCTCACGCTGCCAAAGGCTCACCGCTTGTCGGGCACAACGGCGGACCTCCGATGGACGATGCCGTCGAGGAGGACGCGGACACAGGCGATGAAACGCAACAGGAGGACGTGTGATGGCGAGCATCTTTGATGGGATCGACACAACCAACCCGTGCCTCGTGTGGCCGGTCCTGCAGACGGCGCTCTACAAACTGGCGGCCGGAGAAGCGGAAGTTCGTGTGCGGCATGAAGAGTTCGATGTGACGCTTCAACCTGCCAATCAGCAGGAGCTGGGACGGCTGGTGACAAAGCTCAAAACTGAGTGTGAACGAAAGTCCGGTCGTCGTGTCCGGTTTGCTGCTCGCGGCAGCTTTTAAGGAAACTTGGATGTCTTACCCCAATGAACTGACCTTTGCCCGGATTGCGAGCCAGGTCTTCGGGGCTCCGCTTCTCCTGGCTGAAGCTCAAGGTCTCATTCTCGGGAACTATCTGGCGTCCAGAATGTCTGGGGCAGCCTTGCCGGAGCCCCAGGGCAATCGGTTCAAGGGCGAGGATGTGTTCGAGGATCGCGGGCAGGGGCCGGAATGGCAGGGCTTTGCGCGGATCGGAAGCACCGCACGGATCGGCCTCATGGGGGAACTGGTCAACCGCGGTGCTTGGCTTGGTTCCTATTCGGGCCTGACTTCCTATGAGGGGTTCTCTGAGCAGCTTGACCGGGCACTTTCGGATAGCTCGATCGAGACCATCCTCTTGGATGTGAACACACCGGGCGGGGCTGCCCATGGCATGCTTGAAACTGCCCGGAGCATCAAAGCCGCCAGTCAAAAGAAACGTGTGATCGCCATGGTCAACACGATGGCTGCCTCGGCAGGGTATGGGCTCGTTTCCGGTGCTAGCGAAATCGTCATGACCGAAAGCTCCGAGGTCGGCTCGATCGGCGTCCTTCTCATGCATTTCGACAGGTCCAAGCAGCTGGAAGCTCAGGGCGTCCAAGCGACGGTCTTGCATGCAGGGCAGCGCAAGGTTGATGGCCATCCATTCGGGCCGCTTGAGGGGGATGCCAAGGCTGCTCTTGAAACGCGGATCCAGGGGATCATGGACAAGTTTGTCGGACTGGTAGCTGAGCACAGGGGACTTGATCCTGATGCTGTGCGCCAGCTGGAAGCAGCCATCCTTCCGGCCGATGAAGCCATCAGTGCCGGGCTTGCCGATAGGGTGGGAACTTTTGACGGGATCCTGTCGGATCTTACTCGCGCAGATCAGCGCATCAGCTCACAGAAAAGAGGTTTCTCCATGAGCACACCTGAAAACGAACCGGCCGCAAACGGGTCGGGTATCACCCAGGCACAGCTTGAAAAGGCTGTCGCAGATGCTTTGACCGACGGTGCAAAGACCGGCCGGGCCGCAGAACGTGAGCGGATCGGCGCGATCATCGGCAGTGAAGAGGCAAAGGGCCGGGAACAGCTGGCCGCTCACTTCGCGTTCAAGACTGAAATGGATCCGGATGCGGCGCTTGCTGCTCTGGCAGCTTCTGCTTCGGCGGCACCCGAGAAAACCGAGACCTTCGCGGATCGCAAGTCCGGAGCTGCGAATGCAGACTTTGACCTCGGTGGTCCGGCCAAGGGCGAGAAGAAGGCCTCCAGCTTGAGCGCCGCTGTCGATCGCCAGATCTCGGCAATGCGCCGCTAGACCCTAACAACCACGTTTGACGTTCACCGTCCCCGGACTTCCCCGGCGGGCGGCTTTTTTATGCCCGATGGAGGGACCAAGACATGATGCCTTACTATTCCATGACCCAGGACAAGGGACTGACGTCCGTCCTGAAGTGGGAGGTTCACCCCGACTTCAGCCGGGAATCCGTGGTGTTGCTTGCTGGAGCTGGCAGTGCTCGCACGATCAAGGTCGGCCAGCTTATCGCGATGCTGGCGAACGAAGGAAAGGCCGTTGCCTGGGATCCGGACGCGGCCGACGGTTCTGAAATTCCCTGGGGGATTGCGGCGACCGATGCCGAGGCCGCTGACGGTGTCGATCTGGCGTTCGGTCTGGTCGCGCTTCGCCGTCAGTGCCTCTGCTTTGCAAACGGTATCGTCTGGCCCGAAGGGGTGAGCGATGCCCAGAAGGCCGAGGCACTTGAGGTTCTGGAAGCGCAAGGGATCGTGACGCGCTTCAACTGAGCCTTCCCACTTCTGAACACCCAACAAGGCCGGTTCCAACCGGCCTTTTTCTTTGACCGCGCTTTGCCTTTGGAAAGGCCAGGCGAATTGGAGCTCCGAGGCAATGCCTGAAATTCTCTTCCCGTATTCGAATGTTGACCTCACAGAAGAGGTCAACCGTATCCCGAACCAGTTCGGCCTGATCAATGCCCTGAACCTTGCTCCGGGCGAGCCGATGGGCTCTCGCCTGGTGCGGATCGACTACCGCGACGGTCAGCTCGTCGTGCTGGCCGCCGAAAAGCCGGGTGCTCCTGGCCAGATGAGCGAACAGGATGATGTCGGCGGAACGATCCTCACGATCCCGCACTTCCCGCATATCGAAACGATCAAGGCCGAGGATCTGGCTGGCGGCGTCGAAGTCATCAACGGTGTCATGAGCGCTCGCAATCTGGACACTGAAACTGCCCGGCGGCTCACGCGCATCCGCAATCATCATGCGGTCACGCTGGAATATATCCGCATGGGCATGCTTCGCGGGCTCATCCAGGACGGTAAGGGCCGCACGCTCTACGACCTGTATCAGGTGTTCGGCATCACCAAGAAGCAGGTGGATTTCAAGCTGGGCACGCCTGAAACCAACCTGGTCGACAAGTGCGAAGAGGTGATCGACCATATCTATCGCAACGTGAAAGGCGAAACCGTTTCGCAGGTCGAGGTGGTGGTTTCGAGCGGCTTCTTCAGCCGCCTGGTCAGCCACGAGAAGGCTGAGAAATTCTGGATCCAGACGCAGAATGCCCCCATGTTGCAGAACATGGAGCGGGAGCGGCTCGGTGGGAATTGGGGCCGCGTCTTCGAGTTCGGGCAAATCCTCTTCCGCGAATACAAGGGGACGTTCCCTGTCCGCACTGCGAACGGTGCAATCAGTTCCGAGCCCGCGGTCGCGGCTGGCAAAGGGCACGCATATCCTGCCGGTACGCAGAGCATGTTCCGGACCTTCCAGGCTCCTGTCCATCACATTGAGATGGTCAATGACATGCCTGCAGTCGATGATCCGGTTCACGTGTCTACCAAGATCCTGGACCACGGGTCCGGTGTGGAGATGAAGTCTCAGTCCAACCGGCTGGCAGTTTGCAAGCAGCCGGAGTGCCTTGTCGAGCTGACCAGTTCTGACTGAAGCGAATGACCTGGCATTTGCAGAATAGAGCCGTCGACGCCGTCTTTGAACGGCTGGGCGTCGACGGCACATTCCAGGGGCAGGGCTGCAAGGTCCTGTTCTCTAGAGACGAGGATGAGGGCATCGACTTCGGCGGGGCTTCCCGGCCAGTTGGGCGGTCCAGCCTCCTGAAGGTCCGGGTTTCGGAGGTAACACCAATACAGGGCGGAACCTTCGAGGTGGATGGGCAGAGCCATAAGGTGATTGCCAGGCCAATGATCAAGGATCGCGCTCGGCTGGTCTGGACCTGTCAGGTGCAGCCGGGCTGAAAGGGGCAGCATGGTCAGCGATATCAAGCTCGCCCTTGTCGGCAACCTGAAGAAGGAACTGGAAGGTCAACGGAAGGACGTCGTTTCCGGTGTCTGGGAAGGCACCGACGATGCCGCCGAGTTCGTCAAAGGGCGGTTGCGGGGCCAGGTGACACGTTCCGGTCTTGGCGACCGACTTGCCAAGACCTGGCGGCACAAGACCTATCCGCGCAAGGGGACTGACACGCTGGAACCCGCTGCTGTTATCAGCAGCAAGGCGCCGAAGATCATTCATGCCTTCAGCTCGGGCGAAACCATCCGGTCCAAGACTGAAGGCGGGTTTCTCGTGATTGCAACAGACTTTGCCCCTGTCAGTCCAACCCGGAAGGGGCGGAAAAAGCGCATGTCGATGGCAGACTTCCTCGACACATTCGGCATGGACAGCCTTCGAGTGTTTCCCAAGCCAGGATCCCGGAACCGCGTGTTCTACGCGGTGGCAGACAAGGGCTTTCGCAAGGGGCGCGGCAAGCGCGGCGGATCGCGGAAGATCAAGGACGGTGGACGGGCGAAGGCCGAGCCCGTGCTGATGTATGTGCTGGTGAAGCAGGTCCGCCTTGGTCAGCGGTTCAATATCGATCTTGTGGTCCGGGCTGCAGAGAAGGCTTT
>NZ_FRBW01000002.1 GCF_900142725.1 Roseibium suaedae
CGAACGGCGCGTCTTCGCGGATCTTCGCCAGAGCGATCTCCGGCACGACCGTGAAGTTGGAGAAGGTGGACGTGCCCATGTAGTGCAGGATCTTCCCGCCATCCATCGTGGTGAAGCGCGAGGAGCCATCCGGCATCAGGCCCTGCCCTTGCGTCGAGCGGATCGACTGGCACAGGTTGGTCTTCGGGTTGAGGCAGTATTCGCACTGGCGGCACTCGGGCGTATAGAGCGGGATCACGTGATCGCCCGGCTTCAGGGTGGTCACGCCCGGGCCCACTTCCACGACAACGCCCGCGCCCTCATGGCCCAGGATCGCCGGGAACAGGCCTTCGGGGTCGGCGCCAGACAGCGTGAACTCGTCCGTGTGGCAAACGCCCGTCGCCTTGATCTCGACCAGAACCTCAAAGGCCTTCGGACCTTCAAGATTCACCGTCGTTACCTCAAGGGGCTTGCCCGCCCCAACCGCCAAAGCCGCTCTCGTCTGCATCAAATCATCTCCATGCGCTGCCGCGAAGCAGCCGTGTCATTTGCAGACCCGTGATAGCTGACCTTGCACTACAAGAAAACCCAATGAGGGACATGCAGCTCATGGAGAGATCCGATGGGAAGAAAGCTCGCAAAAGACCGGAAACCTACGGATTTCAGCGCCCGAAACAGGACTTATTTAAGAGCTTTCTGGTGTCGTGGCCCGGTTGAACATGCGGGGCCGCTTAGAATGCTTCCACAAACACTTTCGCTTGACCTGCCACTGACAGGCCTGATCGGTGCCCTGACCCACGCGCTGGACATGACCGAAGGTCAGCCGAGAGGCCACAGCCTGCGCTGCTGCTGGATCGGAATGGCTGTCGCCAAGGCTGCGGGCCTGCCCGAAAGCCTGCATGAAGACATCTACTATGCAATCCTCTTGAAGGATCTCGGCTGCTCAAGCAATGCGGCGCGGATCTGCGAACTCTATCTGGCCGACGACCTGACCCTCAAGCGCGATTACAAGTTCGTCAACGGCAGCCTATCCCAGGCGCTGCGCTTCGTTCTCTCCCATACGGGTCTCAGTCATGGTCTTGCCGAACGGGTCCGTGCCATCGTTCATATCCTGCAAAATGGCGGCGAGATCACTTCGGAGCTGATCGAAACCCGTTGCCACAAAGGCTCGGATATTGCCGCCAAGATGGGGTTTTCGGAGACGGTCTGCGCCGGCATCCGTTCGCTGGATGAACATTGGGATGGTTCCGGCAAGCCGGAAGGGCTGTCAGGCACCGCCATACCCGTGAGCTCTCAAATTGCCTTGATGGCCCAGGTGGCCGACGTCTTCCAGACCAGCACCACGCCGGAAGCGGCCCGCCGCGAGATCAGCATTCGTGCCGGCGGCTGGTTCGATCCCGCCCTTGTCTCTGCCTTCCTCAGCGCCTCGGCAGACAAGCAATTCTGGGAAGACCTGGCCAGCCCGGATCTGGAACGGAAAGTCTATGAGCTGGCCCCCGGCCGTTCGACCCGCATCGTGACC
Source organism: Roseibium suaedae (assembly GCF_900142725.1). Classification (GTDB taxonomy): domain Bacteria; phylum Pseudomonadota; class Alphaproteobacteria; order Rhizobiales; family Stappiaceae; genus Roseibium; species Roseibium suaedae. The sequence goes on from NZ_FRBW01000002.1 coordinate 1,502, forward strand.
GCCGGAATGCTGGATCATATCGCCGAGGGTTTTGCCGAGGTGATCGACAGCAAAAGCCCCTATACGGCAGGTCACAGCGAACGTGTGACGATCTATACAGACATGATCGCCGAGGCGATGGGCTACAGCGATGAAGACCGCCAGTCCCTGAAGCGGGTCGCCCTGCTTCATGACATCGGCAAGCTCGGTGTCAGCAATGCCATTTTGGACAAGCCCGGGAAGCTTTCCGATACGGAATGGCTCGCGATGCGCAATCATCCGGTCTATTCGGACCAGATCCTGTCGCGCAGCACCGCCTTCAGGGGATTGACCCAGATTGCCCGCGGCCATCACGAGCGGCTCGATGGCAAGGGCTATCCGGACGGACTATCCGGCAAGCAGATTTCCATGGAAACGCGGATCGTCACCCTGGCCGATATCTTTGATGCCCTGACCGCAGATCGCCCCTATCGGGCGGCCATGCCCGTGGCCAAGGCTCTCGGTATCCTGCGCGAGGATGCGGGCACGGGAATTGACCCTCAGTGCCTCATGGCCCTTGAAAGCGTCATGGAACGCCTCAATTTGGATAAAGCTGCTTGAAACCTTGCAATCAGACCGAACAAACAGGCCCCATGCTCAAGATCGGATCCTATAACATTCAAAAAAGCATCGGCGTCGATGCGCGCCGGCGTCCTGAACGAACGCTTCAGGTGATCCGCGAGATGGATTGCGACATACTCGCCCTGCAGGAGGCTGACAGGCGCTTTGGGCCCCGTCAAAGTACCCTGTGTCCGGAGGAAATTGCCGATCAGACCGATTTTCAGATCGTGCCGCTGGCAGTCCGCAGCAAAAGCCTCGGCTGGCATGGCAATGCGCTGCTGGTGCGCAAATCTGCCCGGATCCTCTCCTGCAGCCGTCTGGACCTGCCCCAGCTGGAACCGCGCGGCGCTGTCACGGCAGAGGTTGAGGTGAAAGGCATCCGCATCCGCATTGCCTCGATGCATCTCAGCCTTGTCGGCACGTTCCGCAAGCGCCAGATCCTGTCGATCATGGACCAGATTCACTCCAGTGCCCATGACATGCCAACGGTGCTTGTTGGGGATCTCAACGAGTGGCGGGACGGCGCCTCCAGCCTGAAGCTGTTCTCACCCCATTTCGAAGTCACGACACCGGGCCGCAGCTTCCCCTCGCCCATGCCGGTGGCAAGCCTCGACCGGATCATCACCAGCCCGAACGTGCGGGTGATGACGGCAGGCGTGCACAAATCCGCAACGGCAAAGATTGCGTCGGATCACTTGCCGGTCTGGGCGGAGCTGGCCATCGAGCAGTCGGAACGCTTTGCCAAGGCAAGCATGGTCTGAAGGTCAGACCGGCACCGGCTTGCTTCGCCCGAACCAGAGCCTTATCCGGCCAGGAACGGCGCAAGAAGGAAATAGAGCACGGCGGAAAGGACAGCCGCGACCGGAACCGTCACGACCCAGGCAGCGACGATGGTCATGAAATGCGCCCGGCGGACCAGCTTGCGCCTCGTCTGTTCTTCCCGGTTCTTGAGCGGTCGGACCTTCTTGACCTTGGTGTCGTGCTTGCGCTCCATGTAGGCCATGCGGCGGGCGGAGTTCTCCGTGTACCATTCACGATAGAAGCCGACGCCGAAGACCGCCCCCACGGCGATATGGGTGGAACTCACCGGCAGGCCCAGAGCAGACGCGATGATCACTGTGATGGCCGCAGACAAGGCCACACAGAACGCCCGCATCGGGTTGAGCTTGGTGATCTGGGCACCGACCATGTCAATGAGGCGCGGTCCGAACAGCACGAGACCAAAGGAAATACCGAGAGCACCGACCGCCATGACCCAAAGCGGAATGCTGACCTGGTCGACCACATCGCCCAGTTCCGCCGTGTGTACGATGGCAGCCAAAGGACCGACCGCATTGGCGACGTCATTGGCACCATGGGCAAAGGACAGGAGTGCGGCGGAACAGATCAGCGGCAAGGCAAAGAGCTTGCGCAGGGACTGGTTGCGGTTCTCAAGCCCCCTCGACTGGCGGGCTACCAGAGGGCGTGCAACGATCCAGGACCCAAGCCCCACCACGAAGCCAAGGCCGCAAGCCTCACCCAGGCCAATCTTGATAACCTTGCTCAGGCCCTTCATCGCCAGATAGGCCGTGAAGGATCCGGCCATCACGGCGATCAGAACCGGCACCCAGCGCCGGGCCGCTGCCAGCTTGTCATCCTGATAGACGATGAAATTCTTGATGAAGGCCAGGAAGGCCGCAGCGACAATGCCGCCAAAGAGCGGCGAGATCACCCAGCTTGCCGCAATGCTGCCAACGGTGCCCCACTGAACGGAGGCAAAGCCAGCAGCGGCAATGCCTGCGCCCATCACCCCGCCAACAATTGAATGGGTGGTGGAAACCGGAGCACCGATCCAGGTCGCAAGGTTGATCCAGAGCGCGGAGGACATGAGCGCAGCCATCATGGCGGCGGTAAAGATGCCCGGATTGGCCACGCTGGCCGGGTCGACAATGCCCTTGGAAATCGTGCTGACCACATCCCCGCCTGCGACCAGAGCGCCGGCGCTCTCGAAGATCGCGGCGATCACCAGAGCGGTGGTCATGGTCATGGCGCGGGAGCCGACGGCAGGACCGACATTGTTGGCAACATCATTCGCGCCGATGTTCAGCGCCATATAGGCCCCGATCGCAGCGGCTGCGACCGTGACGAAGAGACCCGGCTGACCAATGCCAGTGGCGCCTGCAATCACGGCAGACAGAACGATGAAAAGAAGCGCGACGCCAGGCGCAACGAGCCTTCGGCTGAGATTGCCGGCGGCATCTTCCATGTAGCCGAGCTTGTCGAGGTCCTTGTCGAGTGTCGGTTTCTTGTAGTTGGTCATACCTGAAGGTGGTCCCGCTTCTGGTTCTGATGAGGCATTCAGCCATCTTGATCCAGAGGCGATAGCGGAAACTCACAAAAGGTCAATTGCCAAGATTACCGGGAGGCCAAAATGTTAGCCATCTCACTATCAAAACGCGACAAAACACGCATGATACCCGGTTCGGATGCAATCCGCATGGCTTCCTCGACCGGGAGCCACTTGAGCTTGCGCTGTCCGAGCTCCGGATAGTCCTGGGTTTCCCCGTTCACTTCGACCAGGTAGACAAGCACATCGGTCGGAACGGCGAAGCCGCCCTTGAACCCCTTGTGGGACTGAAATGTCGCGAAAGGCTTCTTGGACGCCTTGCCACGAACACCAGCTTCCTCATAGGCCTCGATTTCGGCGGTCTTGTGGCCCTTGCGGGACATGATCGGCCAGCCCTTGGGCAGGATCCAGCGGCCGGTGCCCCGGGAGGTGACCATGAGCACTTCAGCCTGTTTCTTCTCAGAGCCCTCGCTCTGCACGAGCCGATAACACAGCGCCGCAATCTGCAGGCGCGGCGGCTTCTGGAAAAGAGAGGTTACCGCACGAAAGAATGGCCGTGCGGCCCTCCTGGAAGAGAGGGTCAAAGTCATCGCCGGATCCCGGATCCAAATGGACAATGGAAAAGAGTAGGCAGGCTTTTGCTGCCCTGGCCACAGGATATGGTCGGCTAAACACAGGATTCAACCCTTCAACCGTCAAAAGCGGTCGATATTGGCCTCAGTGATGCACACATGTGCAACTGACCAGGCCCCCGGCCACACTTCCGCAGCTCCACCGCGCAATTTTCTGACAGATTCAACCGGAACGTTTGCAATCAGGAAAGGCTCTTCACCTGATTCTCCCCCCGTCGGCGCAATGCTGGCCGCAACGCCCGTGAACCCCAGTTCCTCCTCGCAGGGAACATAGAGCGCGGCACCCGACACGTTGGTGTCGTTCTGGGTGGACGCCGGAGAAGCCCCGACCACGCCGCAAACGGCGACGGACGTCATCAGCTCCACGGCCCGCGCCTTGGCGCAGTCGAACACGCGATGATAGCCCGAGAGGTAACTGGTCATGGAAGGCACCAGCAGCAGGTCGATATTTTCCCTGGCAAGCAAACTGGAGTGACCCGGCATTTCCACATCGAGGCAGATGAGGATCGCCATCTTCAAGCCATCCAGTTCGAAGGTGCAAAGCCGGTTGCCGCCGGTCAGCATCCAGCTTTCCGGGTCTTTCTCGCCAGGCGTCAACGCCAGCTTGTCCTGGCGGATTTCGCGGCCATCCGCCGTCAGAAGCACCGCCGTATTGGTGTGCCCTTCCCCGGAGGCGACAGGAAGGGAGCCTGCAAGCAGCGACAGCCCATGCTTCTTGACCAGCGGCTTCAACCCCTCCACCAGATCGATCGCAACAGACGCCAGAAAGGCCATCTCCTTCGTCGGCTCAAGACCCTCCGGCTTGAACGCAAGACAGGCTTCAATCGCATATTCCGGCATCATCAGAAGCCGTGCCCCCTTGGACTTGGCCTCCAGAATCCGCTCCTCGATGCGCTCGATGAACGCGCCGAGGGAAGAAGGCACAACACCCGCATTCAAAGACCAGAGAGCGATCGTATAGTCCTGCATGGAAAAATCCGTCTGCTGAAAATGAAAAAGCAGGCCTTTGAGCCTGCTGGAGTGTTGCCGTATTTCCGGCGGAAGGTAAACCTGATGAAGCTTATCTCAATAAAAGCCGCGCTCCAGCCAGAGCTTGAGAAGCATTGCGAGGGCGAGAGCCGACCCGATTTCGCATCCGAGCAACAGGCGGGAAGGACGAAAACGAGTCAGTTTCGATCCGCTGCGCACCTGAGCCAGCCCGTCGAGTACCCGATCCGTGGACCGGTCCAACTCGGCAAAAATCTGTTTCAACTCATCCTGAGCGGTCATTGCTGTCCCTGGCGTTTTCTTCACCTAGGGTGACCCTAACCCGCTGCTCCTTGCGAAAGGGTTAAAGGCCATTAAGCATAAATGACGAGGGCTGTTTTTATTGTCCGCCCGCAAGGACTGCACGTAGCAGGCTCAAACGCGGACCTTTTGCGGATCAGCCGTATCCAGAATGCGAAGTTGAACCTTGGGGGTTCCCTGCCAGGTATCGACAGAAAGCGTGCCTGCGAAATGCAGGTTCCGGCCCCGCTCGTCCAGCATCATCTTGCCGTGAGGCTTGTCAGCCGCCTTGAAGGCGATCGCCTTGAGCGTGGTGCCATCCGGCGCGGCAATGGTTGCACGCACATGACCGTTGCCAACCACATCGGCAAAGGACACACGATGCGCGGGAAAGGCAAAGACGGGCTCCGGATGACCGGCGCCATAGGGACCAGCCCGCTCCAGCTGTTCCATCAGCTCCAGGCTTGCCCCTGTCGCCGTCAGGGCGGCGTCAATCTTCAGGTCGCGGTGAGACGCAGCCACCTCGACATCCGCGCGCAGGGTTTCGTTGAAGAAGGCCATCAGCTCCCCTTCCCGCTCCTTGCGCACGGTCAGACCGGCTGCCATGGCATGGCCGCCGCCCTTCTCCAGCAGCTTCAGATCCACAGCCTGACGGACCGCCTTGCCCAGATCCACACCCTGGATCGACCGGCCGGAGCCTGTGCCCTTGCCGCTGTCATCATAGGCGATGGCAAAGGCCGGGCGGCGGTGGGCATCCTTCAACCGGGACGCAATCAGCCCGACGATCCCGGGATGCCAGTCTTCCGAGCCTGTGAGCAGAACTGCCGGATCCTGCTGATCGATGGAGATGGCTGCCTGGGCACCGGCCTGTTCCAGCATGACCGCTTCCATGGCCTGACGTTCGGCATTGAGCTGATCGAGACGCTCGGCAATCGCCCGCGCCTCGCTCTCGTCCTCGCATGTCAGGAGGCGAGCGCCCAGGGCTGCATCGCCGATGCGCCCGCCCGCATTGATGCGGGGGCCAAGAAGAAAACCAAGGTGATAGGCCGCAGGCTTGCCGCCGACACGGGCGACATCGCACAGGTTCGACAGACCGGAGTTGCCACGCCGGTGCATGACCTCTAGTCCCCGCGTCACATAGGCTCGGTTCAGCCCCTGCAAAGGCACCACGTCACACACGGTTCCAAGCGCCACAAGGTCCAGCAGCGACATCAGATCCGGCGGCGTCCGGCCGTTGAAAGCACCACGAGCCCGCAATTCGCGGTTCAGCCCGACCAGAAACAGGAAAGTGACGCCGACGGCGGCAAGGTGCCCCTGCCCCGACAGATCATCCTGCCGGTTCGGATTGACCAGGGCCGCAACCGCCGGAAGCTCCTCGCCAACCTGGTGGTGATCGAGAACGACCACATCGAGCCCAAGACGGCTTGCGACCCCGAAGGCCTCGAAAGACGTGCTGCCGCAATCGACCGTGACCAGAAGCTCCGCTCCGCCTGCGCGCAGGGCCTCGATCGCCGGGCCGTTCGGGCCGTAGCCTTCGATGATGCGGTCGGGAATATGAATGACCGTTTCCAGCCCCATCCAGCGCAGATACCGCGCCAGGATCGAGGAAGATGTCGCCCCGTCGACGTCATAGTCGCCGAAGATCGCGATCCGCTTTCCCGCCTGCACCGCATCGGCAACACGGGCAACAGCCTGATCCATCGCCACAAGGCTGGAGGGATCCGGCATCAGGGTCTTCAAGGAAGGCGACAGGAATTCTTCGGCAAGTTCCGGAACGACACCACGGGCAGCCATGACCCGCGCCAGCACATCCGGCAGGCCGGAGCGCTGGGAAATCGTCATGGCGGCGAGAACTTCGGCCTGGGTCAGCCGTTCGCGCCATGTGTTGTCATTGGCGGACCGGGATACGCCCAAAACGGCACGGCCCGGGCTGCTATCCGCTGCCGGGCCGTTCATCGTGCCGTCCTTGCCTGGCCGTTCAGACCGGTCCATCTCATCGCTTCATCCGATTTCATTGCATCCGGCCGGAGCATATCCGCGAGACCGCCGGAGGCTGTTCGGGAGACTGCCGGAGACCAGGGGCCTCCGGCGCCGCGTCTTGATCAATCCAGGTGGAACTTTTCCAGCTGGTGGTGCTGTGCCTTGATGTAGCGCACGGTGCCGGTGGAAGAACGCATCACGACCGTATGGGTGGTGATGTGGTTCCGGCCGAAGCGCACGCCCTGCAGCAGGTTGCCGTCGGTCACGCCGGTTGCGGCGAAGAGAACGTCCGGGCCGGCCATTTCTTCAAGGGTGTACTTCTTCTTGATGTCGTCGATGCCCATGCGGTGCGCGCGCTCGACCTGCTCATCGCGGGTGATCACGAGGCGGGACTGCATCTGGCCGCCAATGCAGCGCAGGGCAGCTGCCGCCAGCACGCCTTCCGGCGCGCCGCCGATACCGGCATAAAGATCGATACCGGTTTCTTCGGTGTCGGTGGTGTGGATCACACCGGCAACGTCACCATCGCCGATCAGGCGGATGGCCGCACCGGTCGCGCGGATGTCTTCGATCAGACGGGCGTGACGCGGACGGTCGAGAACGCAGGCGGTGATCTCGTGGATCTTCACGCCCTTTTCCCGGGCAACAGCCGCCAGGTTTTCAGCAATCGGCGCATCCAGATCGATCAGGCCGGCCGGGTAGCCCGGTCCGATCGCGATCTTGTCCATGTAGCTGTCCGGAGCGTTCAGAAGACCGCCTTCCGGAGCCAGTGCAATCACGGCCAGGGAGTTCGGCAGGTTCTTCGCGCAAATCGTGGTGCCTTCCAGCGGGTCGAGGGCGATATCGACCTTCGGGCCCTGCTTGGTGCCGACGTTTTCGCCGATGTAGAGCATCGGAGCTTCGTCGCGCTCGCCTTCACCAATCACGACGGTGCCGTCGATCGGAAGCCGGTTCAACTCGCGCCGCATGGCGTCCACAGCGGCCTGGTCAGCAGCCATCTCGTCACCATGGCCACGCAGACGAGCTGCGGAAACGGCTGCACGCTCGGCCACACGGGCCAGTTCCAGCGTCAGAATTCGGTCCAGGCCGCTCGACGCGGTGGCTTCAGCATTCGACATCAGGTTCTCCAGTTCTCCTGCCACCCCACCGGCCCGAAGACCGGGGATGACCCCCTCACGAGGACAGTTTCTCAATACGGATCATTTGAGGTGATCCTGCGACCACCCCCTTGGCACAAATGGCTTCCAGAGCTTCCCTCACCGCCACTTCGGTTGTTTCATGCGTGATCAGGATAACGGTCTGACGAACCTCGGGTGATCCTTCAGCGTCATCACCAGCAATCTGCTCGCGCCGGCGCTGCACGATGGATTCAAGCGAAATGCCTGCGTCCGCCATGCTGCGGGCGATTTCGGCAAAGGCACCTGGACGATCCGGAACGGACAGACGGATGTAGTAACCGCCTTCATGCAGCCGCATGCGCGCCCGCACATAGTCTTCAAGCTCGGCCGTCGGCACGCCAAGAGCAGGCGAAAGATCGCCGCGGGCAATGTCCGCGATATCGGCTGCGACCGAAGAGGCCGTGGCGTTGCCGCCTGCGCCGGGTCCTGCCAGTACGATCTCGCCGACGAAGTCGCCATCAACAGCAACCGCGTTCAGGACACCATCGATACGGGCAATGGCGGAAGATTTCGGCACCATGGTCGGATGCACACGCTGCTCGATGCCGGTTTCGGTCCGCTGGGCAACGCCCAGCAGCTTGATCCGGTAGCCGAGCTCATCAGCGGCCTGAATATCCGCGGTCGTGATCGAGGTGATCCCTTCCACATAGATATCATCGGAGGAAATCTTGGTTCCGAAGGACAGGCTGGTCAGAAGAGCCAGCTTGTGAGCCGTGTCGAAGCCTTCGATATCGAAGGTCGGATCGGCCTCGGCATAGCCCAGACGCTGGGCATCGGCCAGGCATTCCCCGAAGGACAGGCCTTCGGCTTCCATCCGGGTCAGGATGTAGTTGCAGGTGCCGTTCAAGATGCCATAGACGCGGGCGATCTCGTTGCCGGCCATGCTTTCGCGCAGGGTCTTGACGATCGGAATGCCGCCAGCAACCGCTGCTTCGTAATTCAGGTTGACGCCGTTCTTTTCGGCAAGGGCTGCCAGTTCGACGCCATGCTTGGCAAGAAGCGCCTTGTTGGCGGTCACGACATGCTTGCCGCTTTCCAGCGCAGCCCGGACACTGGCCTCGGCCGGACCGTTGTCTCCGCCGATCAACTCGACGAAGACATCGATACCATCCGACTTGGCCATTTCGACCGGATCGGTGAACCATGTGGCTCCGGTAAGGTCCAAGCCCCTGTCACGGCTCGGATCGCGCGCACTCACCGCAGCCACCTCAACGGCTCTGCCGGTCTTTACCGCGATCCGGTTACCCTGCTTGGCCAGAAGACGGACAACGGACGCTCCAACAGTTCCGAGCCCCGCAATCCCCAGTCTCAACGCCTTAGCCATAAGTCACGCAAATCCAGATCTATTAAATGTCAGCGGGAGGCCCCGAGCGGGACCTGATTATGCAGCGTCGTTTCAGCTGTTTCCAGGAAACGGCGCACGTTCCGGGCAGCCTGGCGCAGACGCTGTTCGTTCTCCACCAGTCCGATCCGGACAAAGTCATCGCCGTATTCACCGAAACCGATGCCCGGTGCAACAGCTACTTCGGCCTTTTCAAGCAAGAGCTTGGAAAATTCAAGGCTTCCGAGCGCCTTGAACTTCTCCGGGATCGGCGCCCAGATGAACATGCTGGCTTCGGGAGCCGGCATGGACCACCCGGCGCGGGCGAAAGATTCGATCACCACATCCCGGCGTTTCTTGTAGATCGCGCGGGTTTCGGCAACGCATTCGTCCGACCCGTTCAGCGCCGCAGTGGCCGCCACCTGGATCGGCGTGAACGCGCCGTAATCCAGATAGGACTTCACGCGGGTCAGAGCGGCGATGAGGCGCTCGTTGCCGACTGCAAAGCCCATGCGCCAGCCCGGCATGGAGAAAGTCTTGGACAGGGACGTGAACTCGGCCGTCACGTCGATTGCACCTGGAACCTGCAGGACCGACGGCGGCGGAGTGTCGCCGAAATAGATCTCGGAATAGGCCAGATCCGACAGGATGAAGATCTCGTGCTTGCGCGCGAAAGCCACCACGTCCTTGTAGAAATCCAGATCCGCGCAATAGGCGGTCGGGTTCGCCGGATAGCAGAGAATGATCGCCAGCGGCTTGGGCACCGAATGGATCACCGCACGCTCGAGCGCATGGAAGAACTCCGGACCGGGCTCAGCCGGAATGGAGCGGATCGCAGCGCCGGCCATCAGGAAGCCGAAGGTGTGGATCGGATAGCTGGGGTTCGGGCTCAGCACCACGTCGCCAGGCGCGGTAATCGCCTGCGCCATGTTGGCAAAGCCTTCCTTGGACCCCAGTGTCGCGACAACCTGGGTGTCCGGGTTCAGCTTCACGCCGAACCGGCGGGCATAATAGCCAGCCTGTGCCTTGCGGAGCCCGTTGATGCCCTTGGAGGCCGAATAGCGGTGAGACCGGGGGTCCTGAACCACTTCGGTCAGCTTTTCGACGATATGCTTCGGGGTCGGAAGATCCGGATTGCCCATGCCGAGATCGATGATGTCCGCGCCCGCCGCTCGCGCCTTGGCCTTCAAACGGTTGACCTGTTCGAAGACATACGGCGGAAGCCGTTTCGTCTTGTGGAATTCCTCCATGGCGCGGGTCCTTAAATTCGCTCGGCAAAATGCTGTTTTCCGTCAGCAGAGCCAATTGCGCTCCGGCTGCGGCAGCGCCCTTTTATCAGCACCTTGGAAAATGCGCACCCGTCTTTAAGGCAATAGACAGCTAATTTTGAGAGATGCCGCCACTGGCAGGCACTTCCATAAGGTCACCCTGCTGTTTTTGGCGCAAAAGCAGCAATTCTTCGACCGAAGACTGCATGGAATTGTCCTGCTTTTTCTGACGGCTCGCACTCAGTCCGCGCAGATGGGAGATGGTTGCTGCCTTGTCCGACGACTTGGGCGGGGCCGGCGTGGTCGAGGTCACGACCTTTGGCTTGGGGACCCCACCTGCCTGAGCACTCTGCATTGCATCGATCAGGGAGGATTCAGGGCCAAGAGCGCAGCCCGCAGGCAGGAGCGCAAGTGTGACCAGGAGGGCAAGGATCGGAAGGCGCGTCACGGGAAGTCCAGAAAACGTTGAAAACGGGGTGTCGGCTGAGGGCCGCGCCCTATGTAGGGTGGATTTGGGCAGGTTGGAAGAAGCCAGGGCCTTCAGAACCGCAACGCAGCAATTTCTACGCGATGCAATCCGTATTTTCCCATTCGACGCCGCAAGGGAAATCATGTCATAAATACCTTGTACGGTCACACAAATCGGTGGCTTGCACCGCAAGAGGCGCTTGAGCGCCCGCAACGCAAGACATTGGATTGTCCGTTACGGAAGGTTTCGTGGGAGTTGGCGGGCGCAGGCCAATCGGGCCGCGCGTCAGTCCGGACTAGTCGGAGGGGATCCGAATTTATGACTGAAGACCGGCAGCATCCGGTGCTGCAATACATCATCAACAATCCGGAAGCCTTCGCACAGAATCTGGCCAAGACCCTCGAGAATGCTGGCAAGGCCCTCGCCGCCTATCTGGAGCCCCGCGAGAAGGGCGAGGTGAAGCAGGACGGCACGGACGAGCTGACCAACATCATCAAGACCCTCGCGCAGGTTGGAGAATACTGGATCTCCGACCCCGAGCGTGCGGTCGCGGCCCAGACCCGCCTGATGAATGGCTATATCACCCTGTGGAATTCATCGCTCAAGCGCATGATGGGCGAAGCAACCGAGCCTGCCGCCTGCCCCCCTTCCCGCGACAAGCGCTTTGCCGATCCCGACTGGGAAAACAACCAGTATTTCGACTTCATCAAGCAGCTCTACCTGATCACCAGCAAGTGGGCCGAGGATCTGGTTCTCGACGCCAAGGATCTGGACGAACACACCCGGCACAAGGCCGAGTTCTACGTCAACCAGATCTCCAACGCCCTGTCGCCGTCGAACTTCCTGATGACCAATCCGGAGCTCCTCAGGCTGACCGTCGAGAGCAATGGCGAAAACCTGGTCAAGGGTATGCAGCATCTGGTGGAGGACATCCGGGCTGGGCACGGCGACCTCAAGATCCGCCAGACGGACATGAGCAAGTTTTCCCTCGGCGAGAATCTTGGCCTGACCCCCGGCAAGGTGATTGCCCAGAACGATGTCTGTCAGGTCATCCAGTATGAGCCGACGACGCCCCAGGTGCTCAAGCGCCCGCTGATGATCGTCCCGCCCTGGATCAACAAGTTCTACATTCTCGACCTGACCCCTGAGAAATCCTTCATCAAATGGTGCGTTGACCAGGGTCATACGGTCTTTGTCATCTCCTGGGTGAACCCGGATGCCCGGCAGGCGGAGAAGAGCTTCGAGCACTATATGAAGGAGGGTATTCTCAACACCCTCGACATCATCAAAAAGGCCACCAAGCAGGAAGAGGTCAACGCCATCGGCTATTGTGTCGGCGGCACGCTGCTGGCGGTCACTCTGGCCTATATGGCCGCAACCGGCGACAAGCGCATTGCCAGCGCCACCTTCTTCACCACCCAGGTCGATTTCACCTTTGCAGGTGACCTGAAGGTCTTCGTGGATGAGGAACAGATCTCCATGCTGGAGAAGAAGATGGCCGAACAGGGCTATCTCGACGGTTCCAAAATGGCGTCTGCCTTCAACATGTTGCGCTCGAACGACCTGATCTGGTCCTACGTCGTGAACAATTACCTGAAGGGCAAGGATCCCTTCCCCTTCGATCTTCTCTACTGGAACTCCGACTCTACCCGCATGCCTGCGGCCAACCACTCGTTCTACCTGCGGAACTGCTATCTGGAGAACAATCTGGCCAAGGGGAAAATGGAAGTCGGCGGCCAGAGGCTGGATCTCTCCAAGGTCACGATCCCGATCTACAACCTGGCCACTCGCGAAGATCACATCGCCCCGCCCCAGTCGGTCTTTCTCGGCAGCTCCTGCTTCGGCGGTCCGGTCAATTATGTCCTCTCGGGCTCCGGCCATATCGCAGGCGTGGTCAACCCTCCGGCCAAGCACAAATATCAGTACTGGACCGGGGCAACGCCCAAGGGAGACCTTGGCGACTGGCTGGATGCAGCAACGGAGAATGCCGGCTCCTGGTGGCCCCATTGGGATGCCTGGATCCGTGAGCAGGATGGCGAAGAGGTCAAGGCGCGCAAGCCCGGCGCAAACCGGGTCAAGATCCTGGAAGACGCGCCCGGCAGCTATGTGAGAGCCAAGGCCTGAAGCCAAAACGCATTCCGCCAGTTGGAGCTCTGGCGGAGTGCCGTTTTTCCTGAATTCGATCGGGAGAGAGCGCGACGCAATTCATGGGCGCTGCTGAGAGGAAATGCGCTCAGCTTTCCAACCTTAAAAGTCAGATCAGGAAGCAATTTCATGGATCTGAGAGCGCAAACCGCCAGAAAGCAGCCGCTCGATTTCCTCAGCGCCCATCGGCATGCCTAGCAGATAGCCCTGCCCGCATTCGCAGCCGCTGTGCAGCAGGAACTCTTTTTGCGCAGCCGTCTCGACTCCCTCGGCAATCACAGTGAGGCCCAACTCCCGGCCGAGCGAAACGATGGCCCGGACAATGCCCTGATCTCCCGAATCGGAAGCGACGTTCTGAATGAATGTCCGGTCAATTTTCAGCCTCGTCAGTGGCAGCCTTCTGAGCGCACTGAGACTGGAGTAGCCGGTGCCGAAATCATCAATGGCCAGTTTCACGCCCATGGCGCGCATGTCCGACAGCCTCGCGACTGCCATCTCGGGATTTTCAGCCAGCAGGCTTTCCGTGATTTCCAGCTCCAGATAGCCGGGCTCGATCCCGTTCGCAGACAAGGTCTTGCGCACTCTCTCGACCAGATTCGCATCACTGAACTGGCGCTGGGACACGTTGATCGCCAGCAGGACCGGGGCATGGCCATTGTCACGCCATTGACGCCCCTGACGGCAGACTTCCTCGAGAACCCAATTGCCGAGAGACCCGATCAGACCGCTTTCTTCCGCCAGCGCGATGAACCGCCCCGGGGGCACTCTTCCGAGCCGCGGATGGTTCCAGCGCACCAGCGCTTCCAGCCCCGTCAGCTTGCCACTCGTCAGCTCGAACTGCGGCTGATACTCGAGGAAGAACTGATTGTGCTCCAGCCCCACCCGCATTTCCTCGAGCAAGGTCAGATCCATCAGGCTGCCTTCACTCATCATGCGGTCATAGAACTGGAATGTGTCACGGCCCGACTTCTTGGACTGGTACATGGCCGTGTCGGCATGCTGCAAAAGCAGTTCCGCCGTCTCCCCGTCCCGCGGGAAAACCGCTGTTCCCATGCTGCAGGTTACCCGGAAAGTCTGTCCGGCAAATTGCATGGGTTCTGCAACCACACACCGGATCCTGGCCAGAAGCGATTGAAGCGGCTCTAATTCCGCCAGATCACCAGTGATGACCAGAACGAATTCATCACCGCCGAAGCGGATCATGAGCTGATCGTCCGGCAGCACTTCCCGGATCCGCTCGGATACGATCTGCAGCACCATATCGCCGATGGCATGTCCAAAATTGTCGTTGACCGACTTGAACCGGTCGACATCACAGAACACCACGGCAAGCTTCGAGGTGCTGAGCTTGGCTTCAGAGAGCAGAGCCTCCAGCTTGCGGCCGAGCTCTCGCCGGTTGGGCAAGCCGGTCAGCATGTCATTGCCCGCCAGGAAGCGGATGCGCTCCTCTGCCCGGGTCCGCTCAATGGCAATAGCGGCAAGACGCACCGTGTCGGCAATCAGCTGGCTTTCAGCGACATCTTTGATCCGGCCACTCCGTCGATACATTGCGAAAGTGCCAAGCACCTTCCGGTCATGAGAAATGACCGGTGTCGACCAGCAGGAGGTCAGCCCGAATGGTGCCGCCAGAGCCTTGTAAGGCTCCCAGAGCGGATCGGTCGTGATGTCGTCGACAATGACCGGTTTGCCAGTGAAGGCAGCGGTTCCGCACGAACCGACCGCCGGACCAATTTCCACCCCGTGGATCTGATCGCAATAGGCCTTTGGCAGGCTTGGCGCTGCGCCATGCAACAGGCGTCCGCTTGCTTCATCCAGCAGCAGGATGGAGCCGAGAACCCCGTCAAGCTGCTCCTCGATCATGGTCAAAAGCGCATCAAGAACTTGCGGCAAGGGGCGGCCGGTCGCGATCATCTCCAGGATCCGCGCCTGACCGCTCATCAGCAGCTCCGTACGCTTGCGGGCGGTAATGTCTCTGGAAATGCCGAAGAGGCCGTAGATCACACCATCTTCGCCGCGCAGGGGAAATTTGGAGGACGACACCCATTTGCGGCGGCCATCCTGACAGATCACGAATTCCTCGAAGTCGATCTTGGGCACACCGGTGCGCATAACCTCAAGTTCATCGGTTTCATATTTGCGGGCAAGCTGCTGGGAGTGAATTTCGGCATCGGTCCGGCCTAACAGGTCAGAGGCATTTTCAATGCCCAGATCCTCTGCGACGGCATGGTTCGCAAACACGAACCGGCACTCGCGATCCTTGACAAAAAGATAGTCGCTGACCTGATCGACCACCAGGCGCAGCCATTTCGTCTTTTCCGCGAGCATCTCTGCCTGCGGAAGCGATTGAGCCTGCATGGTCTCGTTCTTTGCTATGTCCCCACTCCTCAAAGGCAGGAAACCAAGGCCAGCGTCCTCCTAGAAGGAGACGCGCCCGCCAGCTCCCCAAATTGACCGGCGGTACGAACATGGACGAAGACTAAGTCCGAATTGCTGAAAATTCCCTGAAGGAACCTAAGAACACTTTTAATTAAACTTGAAAATGACGTGGCAGTTTCAACGTTATTGAAAAAATATAGACCCCTTCAATCTATTTCGGCGGTAAAGCAGCAAGGGAAATTTCAACAGCCTGAGAACGGGTGGGCACTTGCTCACGAGATGAATAACTGCCTAGGGTGAGAAAAAATATCCTCGGCAGTTCCACCTGCCGATTTTGATCGAAAGAGACATGCGATGATCCTGTGCTGCGGCGAGGCCCTGATTGATATGATCCCGACGCAAACGGGCAGCGGAGAGATGGCCTATCTGCCACTTGCCGGCGGCGCGGTCTTCAACACGGCCATTGCTCTTGGTAGGCTCGGCGCTCCCTCAGGTATGCTGACGGGCCTTTCGACCGACCTCTTCGGGCAAAAGCTTGCAAGCGGCCTGGCTGCGAGCCACGTTGACGTATCGCTGTCCATCACCTCGAGCCGCCCGACCACGATGGCTTTTGTTGAGCTGACCAATGGCCACGCGACCTACACGTTTTATGACGAGAATTCCGCCGGACGGATGCTATCCCCTCAAGACCTTCTAGATCTTCCGGCTTCGATCGAAGCCCTTTATCTGGGCGGCATCAGTCTGGCCGTCGAACCCTGTGCGGACGCCTACGCAACCCTTGCAGAACGGGCCGGCGACAGGGTCGTCATGATCGATCCCAACATCCGCCCAGGCTTCATCCAGAACGAGACGCGCTACCGGGAAAGACTGGATGGCATGATTGCCCGGGCCGACATCCTCAAGGTCTCGGACGAAGACCTGAACTGGCTCGAGCCGGGCGAAGGCTCTCTGACAGAAAAGGCCGCTCGTCTTCAGGCCAAGGGTGCGGGGATCATTCTCGTCACCAAAGGCAAGGATGGCGCTCTTGGCCTCCTGGGCGATGGCACGGAAGTTTCAATTGCAGGCAAGAGCGTTGTGGTTGTCGATACGGTCGGCGCGGGGGACACGTTCAATGCCGGCGTTCTCGCAAGCCTGCATGAGCATGACCTCCTCACCCGCGCGGCACTGACCGGGGCCAGCGCAGAAGCCATTGCCACCGCCCTCTCCTTCGGTGCCGAAGTTGCCGCTGTCACCGTCTCACGTGCAGGCGCCAATCCTCCCTGGCGGAGCGAACTCACCGCCGCCTGAGACAAGCCGCCTCAGCATCTGGAACCGGAGTGTATTTCCCTGTATAAACGGGGAAATATTCCTGTGCCCAGTTTGCCGCAAAGGTAAATCAGCAGGAAAACCCAACGGCACGGGACAGGTCCCGGAGAACAACGGATAGAAATCCGCCAGAGGCACGATTATGCAGCAGCCGCAAAGGCTCTCACGTCCCATCCAGGCGCTGGCCCCGATGCAGGCCGGGCAGATCCGCCCGCTTGGCATGACGCCAAGCGTCTGGCAGAGGCATGCTTCCCCCTGGAGCGTCTACAGCCGGATGGCCACCCTGCCCTTTTTGCTGGCAGCCATTGCAAGTCACGCCTGGATCGGCGGAGCGGCCTCAGCCGGACTGACCTTGCTGGTCTTTGTCTGGCTCTGGATCAATCCTCGCCTTTTCCCCGCCCCGCGCAAGCGCGACAGCTGGGCCGCGCGCGCCACCTATGGTGAGCGGATCTGGATCAACCGGGCAGCAGTCGCCATTCCGCAAGACGAAGCCCGTGTCGCCCTCAGCCTGTCGCTGGTGACCGGCCTCGGCTTTGCCGCTGCGATCTATGGCGCCTATGAGATCAATCCGCTTCTCGGCATCTCGGGTATGATCGTCACCTATGCGGCCAAGCTCGTTTTTCTCAATCGCATGGCACGGCTTTACGACAAGATGCGCGACGCTCACCCGCTTTACCGGTTCTGGACGGCCGAGCCGCAGAATGACAATGCGGCGGGCAAGGCAGGCAAATCCCTGCAGAAGTCGGCCTGACCACGTCCAGCATCTGATCTGTCAGAGCAAGAAAAAGCCCTACTGGCCAATTCTGGGCGGCAGGGTTCAAACCGGCGACGAAAATGTTGCCCCGTCGACGTCATCCCGGTTTGGTGCCCGAGCACCAAGACCGGGATCCAGTATCCCGCAGTTCAACTTTCAAAGAAAATGAAGCCATCTCAATTGGTTACTGGATCCCTGCCTTCGCAGGGATGACAACCGTCTTTTCCCATAATCTTGAGTCTTTGGACTTGCCGCGCCCGATCCTCAATCTCAGTCCTGCAGCCCATTCCTGTCTGCAGGGCCTTTCGTTTTGAGATGTTCGATTTAGCCGCGTTTCTTCTCAGCCAGAAGACCGAGATAATGTTGCGCAATCGTTGCTGCCGCGATGGAGGTGATGTCCGCGTGGTCATAGGCAGGAGAGACTTCCACCACGTCGCCTCCGACGAAGTCCAGGTTGCCAAGGCGGCGCAGGATCATCAGGGCCTCCCGGCTGGAGAGGCCTCCAGCCACAGGCGTCCCCGTTCCCGGCGCAAAGGCAGGATCCAGGCAGTCGATGTCAAAGGTCATATAGGCCTTGGATGAGCCGACCCGGTCCTTGATCATCTCGACCACACCATTGACACCGAGCAGTTCAACTTCCTCTCCATAGAGGATCTCAAGGCCACAGGTTTCCGGCGCATGGGTGCGAATGCCGATCTGGATCGACTTTTCCGGGTCAATCAGGCCTTCCCGCACAGCCCGACCCGTAAACGTGCCGTGGTCTATCCGATCCCCCATGTCGGGCCATGTGTCCTGATGGGCATCGAACTGAACCAGCGCCAGCGGGCCATGCTTGGCCACATGCGCCTTCAGCAGCGGATAGGTGACGAAGTGATCCCCGCCGATGGAAAAGAGATGCACATCCTGATCCAGGATTTCCCGCGCCTGGGCCTCGATACATCCCGGAATGTCTGCATTGCGGCCATAGTCGAAAGAGCAATCCCCATAGTCGACCACGGACAGGCCTTCAAACGGATCCGCCTCGAACGGATATTGCGGATCACCGTCGAAAATGGCCGAAGCACGGCGCACGCCCTGCGGACCGAAGCGGGCACCCGGACGATTGGAAACGGAAGCATCAAATGGAATGCCCCAGACAGCCGCATCTACGCCCGTCAGATCGCGGGTGTAGCGACGGCGCATGAAGGACAGCACACCACCATAAGTCGGCTCGTGAGAACCACCAGTCAGGCTCTTGCCAAACACCGCATTGTCAGTCGGACGCGGACGGATGGGGGACATTTCGAACTCCTTAGAGAAAAACCGCTTCGACACTTCCTCGAAGCCCCACGACCCTAGCCAAGATGCCGTGAAACACAAGCGTGACTACTCAAGCTGGCACTGGGACCGGCTGGCGTTCAGACGTTCATAGCGGGATGTCTCCCGGCAGGTGCAAACAGGTAGTCGTGCTTGGAAAGCTTATCGACCACTTCATAGCCGAACCCTGCCAGATAGGACTGGATTTCGGCCAGCTTCCAGCACTCGATCAGCATGAAGTTGAAGCGGTACTTCTCGAAATCCAGCCCCTTGAGAACGCTCAGTTCTCCACCCTCGACATCTAGGCTCAGGAAATCGATTTCCTGCGGGGCAGACGCTCTCTCCAGAACCTCCGTCAAGGTCCGGGCGACCGCTCCAAAGCGGATCAGCTCCGCGTTCTTTTCCGCAGCATAGCCAATCGATAGCTTGTTCTGCAGTCCGGCCTTCGCATGCCCCTCCTGATCCAGAACACTCGTTTCGGCGACCGTCATCAAGTTCGAATAGGTCAGTTCGAGCATGGGCTTATCAAACCCGAAAGGCACACAGGCGCAGCATTCGAAATGGTTTCGAGCACTCCGATTGTCGATGCAGGTCAGGAAGTTGTTCAAGCTCGGCTCGATCAAGACGCCCCGCCAGTTCCGCTTGCGTTCCAGTGTCCAGGTATTCGACTGGAAGTATCCGTCATTGGCTCCAAGTTCGACAAAAAAGCCATTGTCCTTGTCCAGCCACTTTGCCAGCAGCCCATCCATTCCTCCGGCAGCGACAGATCTTTTGTTCAAGACGCGGCGAACGAGAAGGTAGACGGAAGGAGGAAGGAGCCAATTTTTCAGAAAGACCAGAAGCACAAATATTATCCTCAAGACGGGAATGAGCGGGACCAGAAACCGATGAAGCGGTCCTGAGGCTGTTTTAGGGCTACTGCCAATGTATGTCGCTGAAAAGCACCAAATACTTTCAAATAACCTTAACTTGTCACTGAACGGCTCATTTTCGTGACAGGCAGACAAAAAAACCCGCCGGATCGCTCCGGCGGGTTTCTTGAAGTCCGCAAGCGGCTGAGAAATCAGCGCTTGGAGAACTGGAAGGACCGGCGGGCCTTTGCGCGGCCGAACTTCTTACGTTCGACGACACGGCTGTCGCGGGTCAGGAAGCCTTCCTTCTTCAGGATGGCGCGCAGTTCCGGCTCGTAGTGGGTCAGAGCCTTGGAGATGCCGTGACGAACGGCACCGGCCTGACCGGACAGGCCGCCACCAGCAACGGTAGCAACGATGTCGTACTGGCCATCGCGGTCGGTCAGCATGATCGGCTGACGCAGGATCATCTGCAGAACCGGACGCGCAAAATACGCGGTGAAGTCCTTGCTGTTGATCGTGATCTTGCCGGTGCCCGGCTTGACCCACACGCGGGCGACAGCGTCCTTACGCTTGCCGGTTGCGTATGCACGGCCATGAGCGTCCAGCTTCTGGACATGGACCGGAGCTTCCGGAGCAGCGGACTCGATAGCGCCGCCCAGATCTTCCAGGGATTGCAGCTCAGCCATCGTTATGCCCTCTTGCCGTCGTTCTTGTCGTTGAGGCTCTTGACGTCAACCAGAACCGGCGACTGAGCTTCATGCGGATGCTCGGCACCAGCGTAGACACGCAGGTTCTTGAGCTGTGCGTTGGACAGCGGACCGCCCGGCATCATGCGCTGCACGGCCTTCTGGAGGACGCGCTCCGGGAAACGGCCTTCGAGGATTGCACGTGCGGTGCGCTCCTTGATGCCACCCGGATGGCCGGTGTGCCAGTAGTACTTCTTGTTTTCGTACTTGCGGCCGGTCAGAACCACCTTGTCGGCGTTCACAACGATGATGTTGTCGCCGCAGTCAACGTGGGGGGTGTAGGTCGGCAGATGCTTGCCGCGCAGATGGTTGGCGATGTAGGCAGCCAGACGGCCTACGACCATGCCTTCAGCGTCGATCAAGATCCACTTTTTCTCGACCTCAGCCGGCTTGGCAGAGAAGGTCTTCATGAGTTTGATCCATGACTTGGTTTGAAACAAAAAGCCCGCCGAAAACCTCCCAGTGAGAGATCTCGAGACGGACCTTAATTCGTCGGAGCAGCTTATACGCCAGCCAAATTTGCCGGTCAAGCTGGTTTTGTCGAAGCTTGATCTAAAATAACTATGTTTTTCAATTACTTAAAAAAACGGTATTATATTACCGCACAAAACTTGGCATTGCCACTGGCCGCCCCAACCCCTTGCGCCCACCAGAACAGCGACAGAATCTTCCGCAGAGGCAATAAAAACAAGCAAACCTCGTAAATTGTTACAATGAAACAACTTTCTCGCTTAACCCCTAGAAAAGATATATGGTCTAACTGGTTAGAGAGTTTCCTTGGACACATTACTCAGAGCCGCCGGTGAGATACGACAGGGTTCAACTTTCAGGATCGGCAGCACGGAAAAGCAAGGCCGAAACAACGTTGGCGAAACACTATCTGATCGCCGCCTCAGTCATTGCCTTCGTCATTATAACTGTCGCAGCCTTTTCCCTCGTCACCGATGCCTTGCTGCAAAGACAGATCCTCGCCTCCATAGAAGAGAACGCCGAATCCAGGGCTCAAATCTGGAAAGAGCGGTTGTTCAGGGCACTGCCTAGCGCTGGAGAATTGATCCGAAGCGGATTTGGCTCGGAAGAGCACCTGCAGAGGCTCCATGACCCGCTTGTTCTGGGCGACATACTGCATTTCGAGTTCTTCAATGCCGACGGCAAGCGCACCTTTACCAGCCGGTCGTCCACTTTCGATATGGGCGAAGCCCTGGCTGCGCAGGAAAACGAGTCGCACAAACATTCCTTTGCCAAGGCAGTTGCCACCGGAAAGCCGGTTACGACCATCTTTCATGAGCACGCCTATCAGTCCAGCATCGAGCGCTACCACGCTATCTCTGAAACCTATCTGCCCGTTGTTGCCGCCGATGGCGAAGTCATCGGCGTCATCGAACTCTATCTCGACATGGGGCATTTTCTGGAAACGCTGGAAGGCGCATTCCAGTTCGTCGGCACCATCACCAGCATCGGCACCCTGATCGTCGTGCTCTTGCCCGTCGCCGCCTTCGGGCTCCGCACCCGGCAGGTTCTTCTGGCAGACCGCAAGCTGCTGGAGCTGACAAGGTTTGACCAGTTGACTGGAACCTTGAACCGCAACTCGCTTTCAGAGTTCATGGAAACCTATTTTTCCAGCCACGATGACCCATCCGGCCTCGGGATCCTGTTTGTCGACATCGACCATTTCAAGCAGCTCAACGACCGCTTCGGTCACGCCTATGGGGACCAGGTGCTGCAGCACATCGCCAGCGCCCTGATGAAATCCCTGCGTGGCAGCAGTGACCTCGTGGGCCGCTATGGTGGAGACGAGTTCATCGTCCTGTGCCCGAACACAACGATCGCCGAACTGCGCAAGGTGCACCAACGGCTTGCCGCAGCCATTGCTGCCCGGCTTGAAAAGGATGACATTGATCACACCATCAGTGTCAGCGTCGGTGCCTATGTCACGACCCGTTCCGACACAGAGCGCCTCGCCCTGCATGCCGCCGATACAGCGCTCTATGAGGCCAAGCGGCGCGGCCGGAACCAGACGGTTGAATACGCGCCGGACATGGAAGTTGCGAAATAGAGACGGCAGCTTACCGCGGCGGTACGGAATAGGTCGCCGTGGCATGGGCAGCGTAGTCCTCATCCCCCTCCCCGGCGATGCCGCATTCCACCACGGCAAGACGCTTGCCGAGCTTCAGCAGACGGCAGGTGCACAACAGATCGCCTGGAGCTGGCTTGCGCAGGAAATTGATGTTGAGGTTCGTGGTCACCGCCAAAGCCACGGGCCCGATATGGGCCAGGATCACCACATAGGCAGCAAGATCCGCCAGAGCCATCATGGAGGGGCCGGAGATCGTGCCTCCCGGCCGCAGATGCGCCTCCGTCGCCTTCAGACGCAACACCGCCTCGCCGGGTGAAATACTCTCGACGAAATAGGCCTTTCCGCCCGCATGAATTTGCGGAAATTCCTCATCCAGAAACCGCGACAGTTCTTCCACGGACATGACCGGCGTCATCAGGACCTCCCTCCCCGATTGATGCAAGGCACAGGCATTTCAGCCAGTTTTCCTTGCGACTTAACCTAAACGTCAATTTGAGGGAAAGGCAAGGCAGCATTGCGCCTTCCGCCCACAGGTCATCCCAGGGGCATCGACGGGCCGGATTTGGCGGTTCGAAGCACGAAGTTGGTTCGCGAGGCCCGCACCAGTCCCGGCCCAAGCAGCTTCTTCATCATGAAGGCCTCCAGATCCTCCGGATCCCGCACAACCACCTTCATCACGTAATCCGCGTCCCCCGTAATCGAAGAACATTCGATCACCCGGTCCTCGGTCTGCACCATGTGATCGAAGGCCGCGATCGTTTCCGGGCCATGGTTCATCAGCGACACATGCACATAAGCCATGGCATGGAAGCCCAATTCGCGCGGATTGAGGATCGCGGCATATTTCTCGATCACCCCGGCTTCCTCCAGCCGCTTGATCCTGCGCCAGCAGGGCGAGACGGACATGCCGGCCTGTTCGGCAAGATCCTTCGCACTGGCCCGTCCGTCCTTCTGCAAGAGCGCGAGCAGTTTCTTGTCCTGACTGTCCAGATCCACCGGCAAATTCCTCCCCGAACTTCCGCTTAGTGGCGTTTTCTTTTCAAGAATGCATCATGTGGAGCAAAATGAGAACGATAAAACCGCAGGATCAAGCCTATCTTTGTCAGTGAGGAGGAACTCACCATGGCAAAGACAAGCGCATATACCGCGAAGATTCCCGGCCCGGACGGACGGATCGCCTACACCGAAGAGGAGAACGGTGTGTGGCGGGACCTCTATGCCCGCCAGGAGCCCAATGTCCGCAAGATGGCCGCCCCCGACTATCTGACGGGTTTCGACAAGCTGGCCCTGCCTGCAGACCGGGTGCCGCAGTGTTCGGAAGTCTCGGACGTGCTTCGAACCCACACCGGCTGGAAGGTTGAGCCGGTCCCGGCCCTGATCGGCTTCGGCCGGTTTTATTCCATGCTGGCTGACCGCACGTTCCCCGCAGCGTCCTTCATCCGCAGCCGCAAGGACTTCGACTACATCAAGGAACCGGACATCTTTCACGAGATCTTCGGCCACACGCCGATGCTGACCGACCCGCGCTTTGCGGCCTTTTCCGAAGCGATCGGCAAAGCCGGGCAAAAACTGGAAGCCAAGGACTATTCCTGGCTGATCCGGCTCTACTGGTTCACCATCGAATTCGGCCTGACAAAGGTGAATGGGGTCTACAAGTCGCTGGGCTCCGGCCTTGCGTCATCGCCGACCGAACTGCCCCACAGTGTCGCGGCCCCTGAGGTCGTCCGCCGCCCCTTCGATGTCATCGACATCCTGCGCACCCCTTACCGGATCGACATTCACCAGCCGCTTTACTACGTTCTGGAAGACATCGACGATCTGTTCAGGGCCGCCGAGCGGGACCTGACGGCCGACATCCGCAAGGCGCAGTCCCTTGGACTGTTCGCCCCCCTTTACCCGCTGGAAAAGAGTGCCTGACATGAGCGCATCAGATCTTGCCCAAGCTGCCTGCGAACCCTGCCAGGGAATTGGCGGCACCCTGCCCGCCGGGGAAGCCCGGTCCCTGATGAGCGAGCTTCATCCGGACTGGACCATGGACGCAGAAGCCAAATCCATCCAGCGCGCCTTCAAGGTGAAAGGCTTTGCCAAGGCGGTCTATCTGGCCAATCTGGCAGCCTACAATGCCGACCGGGACGGACATCATCCGGATGTCGCCTTCGGCTGGGGCTATTGCCGCATCACCTTCACGTCCCATGAGCTTGGAGGCCTGACGAAGAACGACTTCATCTGCGCCGCCAAGCTCGACAAGCTGGTCGCCTGAAACGAGGGCTTTGCTTCACGAGCCGTCCCGGCCTCGCGCCGGGACCGCTCGGCACGCTCCAATCGTGGCCGGTTCCCCGCCCACAGCCTTCTCCCCGGCTTTCTCCTATCGTCCCAGTCGCCATGCTTTGCCCTCTTGGGTAAAGTGCCGCCAAAGACCGGCCCAAAACCGACAAGAGGAACCGCCGCCATGTCCGATGCCGCCGCCGTTGAAACGGGCGAAAAGCCGATGCTGGGAACCCTGCTCCACAATGGTGTCTACCGCATTGTCATGCAGCGCCCGGAGCGTATGAATGCCCTGTCGCGCGAGATGATGAGCGCGCTTTCGGCAGAGCTGACCAAGGCGGGAAATGACCCGGCCATCCGGGTCGTGCTGCTGGGGGCCGAAGGCAAGGTGTTCTGCGCCGGCCACGACCTGAAGGAACTGACCGCGGCCCGGGGCGAGGCTGATGGTGGCCGCGCCACCTATGAAGCGATCATGCGCCAGTGCTCTGACCTGATGCAGCAGATCGTGCGTCTGCCCAAGCCCGTGATCGCTGTCGTCACCGGTGTTGCAACAGCGGCAGGCTGCCAGCTTGTCGCCTCCTGCGACCTGGCCATGGCCGTCGATACGGCAACCTTCTGCACGCCGGGGGTCAATATCGGGCTTTTCTGTTCCACGCCAATGGTTGCCCTGACCCGCAATGCCTCGCCCAAGCAGGCGATGGAAATGCTCCTGACCGGCGAAAGCATCGATGCGTCGACCGCCAAGGACTTCGGCCTGATCAACCGCATCGTTCCGCGCGACTACCTCGACCAGGTGGTGCAGAAATACGCCGAGGTCATCGCCTCCAAGTCAGCCCACACGGTCAAGATCGGCAAGGAAGCCTTCTACCGCCAGCTCGAAATGCCGCTGTCGGAAGCCTATGATTTTGCCGCCCAGACCATGGTCGACAACATGATGGCAAGAGACGCCGAAGAAGGCATCAACGCCTTCTTGCAGAAGCGCAAACCCGAATGGACGGACAGCTGAAATAAGGGAGCGCCTTGGAAGTTGCGAGGTTGTTGAAGGAACGCCTCCAACCTTTTCGGGCCGTCCCGGCCTTGAGCCGGGACCGTTATTCTAAGGCACAACGTCCTTCGGAGATCCCGGATCTCCGCTTCGCTGCGTCCGGGAAGGCGCGGAAGAAGGTCTGTTCGTAACCCAGCTAGCTTTCTCCTCTCCGCAAAGCCGCTCTTCAGTCAATACTCTCACGGATCCAGATAGAACCTCTGCCGGCGCTGTTCCCAGATCTTCTCGCCGATCAGACAATCATAAGCATTGGCGCGTGCAGAGAACTGCGCCTTGATCATCGGGGCAACGAGCGGACCCGGCAGCACAGGCACGTGAACAGGCACCACGTCCGGCACCTTCTCTGGCGTCAGCCCGCCAATCTCCAGCACAAGTTTGCGCCGGACCGCTTCCGGAAACTGCTTCCAGTCATTCACCGGAATGACGAAACTCGCCGGACCGCCGACCACGCAATTGCGATAGTAGACGTCCAGATCGTCAATGCTGAAGCCAGAGTAGAAGCCGCCGGTCGTCATCAGGGGCAGTCCGTTGATCGCGATGCCGTTCTCCACTGCCGCATCCCTGGCCAGGGTCACCATCATGCCGTCATTGTTGGGCCCATCGCCCGAAATGTCGATCACGAGCCGGTCGGACGCATAGGGGACGGACTTGAGCAATTCCGTTCCGTGAAGGATTGCGCCTGAAATGGACGTGCGGCTGGCGCTCGCACCGCGATTTTCCAAAAGCCGCGCGGCCACCGCCTGCGCATCGGCCTCCGTCTCGATCACGGTCCAACCGATGAGCTCGCGCACATGGGCCATGCCCGCCCATTCAAAGAAAGTGATCGCGATCCGGCCATAGGCGCCATAACTGATCGCCTGCACCACCTGCGGACTTGCGATGGCAGCCGCATAGCCCTGCCGCTGGATCTCCAGTTCCTCCGGGGACATGGACCTGGACACGTCGACCGCCAGAACGAGAGCGACGTCGACACGCAGACCATCCGCCTGCTGCGCCCTTGCGGACACAGACAGCAGAAGGAGCAGGACCGGCACGACGGCAAGGGCGACCACCCGCGGGGCAGCCAGAGCGCCAGCGATCCGCTGAAGGCATCCGGTGTTCCACATGTCTTTCAGACTAGCGAAATGCCGCCAAGGCTCCAGCAGCTTCTTGGCCGCACTGCTCACGCCTGCGTGAACGGCGGCACAAATCCCCTCTCGCGAACGAAAGAACAGCTTGCCGCGGCTGGCAGCATGAGGTTTTCTTTGCCCCTCGCCGCAAGGCCCCGCCTGACTGGCTCGATGCGAGCCCCCTTGAGCACGACGAAAGACACCATGAACCACGACAGCTATTCCGACACCTATATCAAGGCCATTCTGGACGAGGTGAAGACCGTTGCCATGGTAGGCGCCAGCGCCAATACGGTTCGCCCGTCCTATTTCGTGCTGAAGTATCTATTGTCGAAGGGCTATGAGGTCTGGCCGGTCAATCCCGGACAGGCCGGCAAGGAGATCCTCGGCAAGACGGTCTATGCCTCCCTCGATGATCTGCCGGGCGTGCCGGACATGGTCGACATCTTCCGCAATTCGGAAGCCGCCGCCGAGATCGTCGACGACATCATCGCCTCAAAGGACAAACGTGGTGGCCTGCCAAAGGTCATCTGGATGCAGCTGACGGTCCAGCATGAGGAAGCTGCCAAGCGTGCTGAAGACGCGGGCATCAAGGTGGTCATGGACCGCTGCCCGAAGATCGAATACGGCCGCCTTTCCGGCGAGATCGGCTGGGCCGGGGTCAATTCCCGCACCCTTTCCTCCAAGCGCCCCGTGCTGAAGGGCGGCTTCCAGCACCGCGGACTCAAGGGTTGAGACAGCGCTGAAGCCGAAACCTGCATTGGCCGTTATCCCTGCGAAGGCGGGGATGACAGATTGGGTTGATCGGAGCACCAGCAATCGTTGCCCTGCGGGAGGCTGAGGCCTGCCGCGTTCGCGACTGCCGCTGTGTCAGCCGCCACTGCCGGATGTGATGGAAGATGGCGGCAATTCATGGATTGCCTCTCCTCCGCCCACATTCCAGGAAATCCGGGTCTGGTATCGGAGGGTCACGACATAGTCCGGCCCCAGCACTTCGCTGGCAATGTCCCGGAAAGGCGTTTCCTTCAGACGGGCCGGCACCAGATCGGCTGTCGAGGAGATGGAATA
The DNA here is from genome assembly GCF_900142725.1 of Roseibium suaedae. Taxonomy (GTDB): domain Bacteria; phylum Pseudomonadota; class Alphaproteobacteria; order Rhizobiales; family Stappiaceae; genus Roseibium; species Roseibium suaedae. The sequence continues at coordinate 29,561 of NZ_FRBW01000002.1, forward strand.
CTGCGCCTCGAACGGCAGGTCGACCAGCAGCCAGACCTCGCCGCGCTTGCTCAGCATCTTCACGTCAACCCGCAGGACTTCCACGGGCACAGGTCCTGCCCACGAGTTGATCCGTCTGGCGAGCGCCGCCTCTAACTTGGTTTCGTTGTAACGGTAGTAGGTCGCCGTCGACAGGTGAGCGATGATCGCGCCAAGGAAGGCAAAGGTCAGCGCAAACCCGAGCGTGAAGCCGACCCGGCGGCGGTCGCTCTGCAGAACCTTCTGGCGAGGACCGAGGGTCAGATAGACGATGCAGGCGGACAGGATGATTGCGCCGAAATTGGTCGCAAACAGGAACGCCGCTTCATAGGCCCGCCAGACCTCGCCGTAATAGAGCAAGATGCCGGCCGCCGCGAGCGGCGGCACCAGCGACACACCGATGGCCGCGCCTGGCAAAAGGCTGATCTCCGATTTCCGGATCTGCACATAGGCCCCGGCCACACCGGCTGCCAGCGCGATCACCAGATCCTCAGAGCCCGGGTCGCTGCGGCTGATCACCTCGCTCGGGATGAGAATGCCAAGCGGCACATCCGCGATCCAGACCAGAAACCAGGCGATCAGCACGCTCATGCCGGCCGCCGCCCAGACGATGACCATCAGGCGGACGGCTCGCCCGACCCATCCCATGATGATTGCGGACGCAATGCCCAGAATGGGCGTCATCAAGGGCGCCACAAGCATGGCAGCAATGATAACGGCACTCGAATTGCGGATCAGACCCATGGTCGCGATGACGACCGCCAGTGTCAGGAGCATTGAGAACTTGCGCCAATAGGCAGCCTTGTCGCTGCCCTCAAACCGCAAGATGTCCTTGGTCATGGTGAAACTGCGAATTGTCATTCAATGAAATCCCCGAAGCACCCACACGCTGCCGGCGAAATGCGCAATCAAGGCCGCCGGAGGGGATCTATCAGGTGGTCAGAACGGGAGTTTCGTCAACTGGGATTTTCTGGAACTCGAGTGAGTATTCAGAAGCAATTTCGAGAAAAACAGACAAGTCCAATGAATTCATTAATTCACCATCATCAGACCCTCATTTTCAATGGATAAGAAAAGTAACTTTTCTCAAAAATTACTTTTAAATTTTAGCAATATCGAAAAATCAGACCGGAACCTATCCCAGAAAGACAATATCTTTCAAAATCCTTCTGGACGACCCTACGGAAGAGAGATAGGGTCAACCTATACTGGTTGTTCTGAAGAATTTAGCTTCCTAAAGGTGTAGTCCGTTCCGAAGGCAAGGCAATCAACTGGCCACAGCAACCGCCCGCGACATGGTCATCCCGCCTTCCTTTTGAATATGAGGAACGCACCTTCCGGATTGAATGCCTTTGCAACAGGGAGGTTGATCCAATGTGCCTCAGGAATCCGATTGCAGCCGCGTCGCTTGCCATTGCTGCCGTGCTGGCAAGCATCCCGGGCAGCGCCTTTGCCCAGGACAAGAAGCCACCGAACATCCTGGTCATCTGGGGCGATGACATCGGCTGGCAGAATGTCTCTGCCTACGGGCTCGGAACGATGGGCTACACAACGCCCAACATTGACCGGATCGCATCCGAAGGGCTTCGCTTCACCGACCATTACGCCCAGCCGAGCTGCACGGCCGGCAGAGCCGCCTTCCTCACCGGCCAATATCCCATCCGCTCCGGCATGACCACGGTCGGACAGCCCGGATCGGCCCTTGGCCTTCAGGCCGCCTCACCTTCGCTTGCTGAAGAGCTGAAACAGGTGGGTTACCGGACCGGTCAGTTCGGCAAGAACCATCTGGGCGACCGCAACGAGCACCTGCCGACCGTCCATGGTTTTGACGAGTTCTTCGGCAACCTCTACCACCTGAACACCCAGGAAGAAGCAGAGCAGCGCGACTATCAGCGCTTCGGCGAAGCCTTCTCCGGCAGTCTGGAGAAATACGAGGCCCAGTTCGGCACCCGCGGCGTCCTGCACACCTTTGCCACCGATGTGGATGATCCGACCGAGCAGCCCCGCTTCGGCAAGATCGGCAAGCAGACCATCGAAGACACCGGTCCGCTGACCCAGGAACGGATGAAGACCTTCGACGAGGACGAGGTCATCCCGAAAGCCGAAGCCTTCATGGCCAAGGCGAAGGATGCCGGCGAGCCGTTCTTCGTCTGGCTCAACACCACGCGCATGCACCTCTACACCCGTCTCAACGACAAGTGGCGCTATGCGGCGGAAACCTACTCCTCCGAGGCCGACTACCACGGCTCGGGCATGATCCAGCACGACCACGACATTGGACTGGTGCTGGACTGGCTGGACCAGCAGGGCCTCGCGGACAACACCATCGTCTGGTACTCGACCGACAATGGTCCGGAACATTCCTCCTGGCCCCATGGCGCGACCACCCCGTTCCGGGGCGAAAAGATGACCACCTATGAAGGCGGTGTCCGGGTCATTTCCATGGTCCGCTGGCCGGGCGTCCTGCCGGAAGGCAAGACCCTGAACGGCATTCAGGCTCATCAGGACATGTTCACGACCCTCGCGGCAGCCGCCGGCATCGAGGACGTGAACGCGGAAGTGATGGAGGAAAAGAAGCAGTTCATCGATGGCGTGAACAACCTGGCCTATTGGAAAGGCGAGCAGGACAACTCCAACCGGAACAGCATCTTCCACTATTACGAGAGCAAGCTGACGGCGATCCGCATGGGTCCATGGAAGCTGCATTTCTCCACCAAGGAAGACTATTACGCCAACCTTGTTCCACGGACGGCGCCGCTTGTCTTTAACCTGCGCATGGACCCCTTCGAGAGCTATTCCAGCACAGATGCCTACGGCCATCTGATGCAGAAGGTGTCCTGGCTGATGCAGCCCATGAATGTGCTCATGCAGCAGCACCTGAAATCCCTTGCCGACTATCCGCCGGTTCAAGGTGGTGCCTCCTTCGACATGTCCAACATCGTCCAGCAATTCATGGAAAAGGGCATGCAGTGACGCGGCCGAATGCGGGGGGCCGCCCCCGCATCTCCCTCCACCCGTTTCTGTCTGGAGTTTTCAAATGACAAAACTGACGACCAAGGCCCTTTCCGCCTGTTTTGGCGCGGCTTTGGCGGTTGCCTTCCCGGGCTCCGCCTTTGCGCAGCCGGCCAAGAAGCCGAACATCCTGATCATCTGGGGTGATGATGTCGGCATGTGGAACATCAGCGCCTATCACCGGGGCATGATGTGCTGCGAGACGCCGAACCTCGACCGCATTGCCAAGGACGGCATGCTGTTCATGGACCATTATGCCCAGGCCTCCTGCACCGCAGGCCGAGCCGCCTTCATCACCGGGCAATATCCGCTCCGTGTTGGCCTGAGCACGGTTGGCCTGCCCGGGTCACCCATCGGCCTTCAGAAGGAAGATCCGACCCTTGCCAATATGCTGAAGGCGGAGGGCTATGCCACCGGTCAGTTCGGCAAGAACCACCTGGGCGACCGGGACGAACATCTGCCCACAGCCCATGGCTTCGACGAGTTCTTCGGCATTCTCTATCACCTGAATGCCGGTGAATATGTCGAACAGGTCGACTATCCGAAGAAGCTGGTCGAAGACGCCGGCATGGCGCAGCGCGGCATCACCCATTCATGGGCGCTGGAAGACGGCAGCCAGAAGATCGAGGATCTGGGTGAATTCGGCAGCGAGCGCCAGAAGACCCTGGATCAGGATGTGCTGGAGGAAAGCAAGCGTTTCATCAAGGACGCGGTTGCCAAGCAAGAGCCCTTCTTCGTCTGGCACAACACCACCCGAATGCACTACCGCACCAATCTGTCCGAAGCCTATGAAGGCATCACCGGCACAGGCAATGTCTATGCGGACGGCATGACCGAGATGGACGATGACGTTGGTGAATTGCTCGACCTGCTCGATGAGCTGGGCGTGGCCGACAACACCGTTGTGATGTTCTCCACCGACAATGGCGCGGCCTCCAATTCCTGGCCGGATGGCGGCAACCAGCCCTTCCGCGGCGAAAAGGGTGTCGGCGGCTATGAAGGCGGCTTCAAGGTCCCAATGATGGTCAAGTGGCCGGGCCTTATTCCGGCCGGCACCACCACCGGTGAACTGATGACCATGGAAGACTGGATTCCCACCATCATGTCCCAGCTGGGCCAGCCGGACCTCAAGAAGGAACTGCTGGAAGGCCGGAAGATTGGCGACACCACCTACAAGGTGCATCTGGACGGCTATGACCAGACCCCGATCCTGACCAAGTCCGGCAAGAGCAACCGGATGGAGTTCTTCTTCTTCACCGAAACCACCTTCCATGGACTGCGCTACGGTGAGTGGAAGTTCTTGTTCACCGCACAGGATCGGTGGTTCAACGGTCAGCAGTATGAAATGACCTCCCCACAGATCACCCGCCTGGATCTGGATCCGTTCGAGCGGTTCCATGAGGCGCGCGGTTTCGACGAATGGCAGGAAAACCGCAGCTGGGCAATTTCCCCTGCCCTCGGGGTTGTCTCGAAGTTCGTGGAATCCTTCGAGGAATTCCCGGCCCGTCAGGCCAGCTTCTCGCCAAGCACCGCCAAGATCATGGAAAAGATGATGGCCAACCCGAGCGCGCAATAAGCCCGCTCCCTCTTGCGGGCTAGCTCTCCCCTCCGATTGTTGTGAGAGCGCTGCACCCGGCACAAACAGACGCCCCGCACTGGATCCTGTCCGGTGCGGGGTCTTCAAATATCGGGCCGCGTCAACCGCTTGCCCGCCCCCTCAGGCCCCTTGGCACGTACCAGAGACCTGAAGGAATCGACTGCCGCGAATGCGGGCTGATGGGCCAGCCATCTGCGCGGCAGACAAGAAACGGGAAAAACCCTTGCCACCCGCGGGGTGCAGACTTTCCTTTTTCCCGCATTTGACGGTTAATCAGATTTAGACGCAGTGCGGGAATCGGCGCAGCCCGCACAAGCATGGAGGGCACGAAATGACACGGAAGGCTGGAACCAAACACTCACGCTGGACAAAGGCCCTGTCCCTGCTTGCTCTCGGCGCCGGGATGGCAGCCACCGCCCCCGCGCCGCTTCAGGCAGCGGAAAATGGTGTCGGCTTCTACCTTCTTGGCACAAAAGGCCCTCTCGCCGGCATTCTTCCGCCTCCCGGCGTCTTCTTTCAGAATGACACCTATTTCTATTCCGGCTCGGCTTCTGCCAGCCGCAGCCTGCCCGTGGCTGGCACCCTCATCGCCGATGTCGATGCCACTGCCTATATCGATCTGATGAGCGGTGTCTGGGTGCTGCCCAGTTCGGTCTTCGGCGGACGCCTTGCCATCATGGGAACATTGCCCTGGGGCGGCCAGTCCATCGATGCCTCCCTGAGCCTGCCCGGCCCGGGCTTCGGCGCCGCAAGGGATGATACGGTCTTCACCATCGGCGACCCGGTGGTCGGCGCCTCACTCGGTTGGGATCATGGCAATTTCCACTGGACCACGGGCTTTCTCGCCAACGTTCCGATCGGCAACTACCAGAAGGGCGAACTCGCCAATCTTGCCTTCCACCGCTGGGGCCTTGACCTGAATGCTGCCGTGACCTGGCTGGACCCTGCAACCGGCTGGGACCTTTCTGCCGCGGCAGGCATCACCTTCAACGGGGAAAACCAGGCAACCGACTATCGGACAGGTACGGAATTCCACCTGGAGGCCGCCATTTCCAAGGCGATCACCAAGGAATTCTCTGCGGGCGTCGTCGGCTATTATTATGACCAGATCTCCGGCGACAGCGGCCGCGGCGCAAAGCTCGGCGACTTCCAGGGCCGGGTCGCCGCTCTCGGTATCACCGCAGCCTATAATTTCAACGTCGGCAACACCCCTGTCTCCGCAAGGGCGAAGGTCTACCGGGAATTTGCCACCCGCAACCGGCTCGAAGGAACTGCTGGTTTCCTGACGGTATCCTTCCCTCTCCATGTCACGGCCACTGCCGCCAACTGACCGCAATCTAATGGGCGTGGCAGGCTCGAGATTGCCTGCCACGCTGGCTTCACGGCCTGCGTTCCCTGATCATCACCTGCCAGGCCACTACTTCTCCGATCGTCACTTCACCGCAGAATTGCCCCCATCGGCGAACAAGGCCGATCCGGTCACGAAGCTGGACTGGGGGCCAGCCAGGAAGAGGGCTGCTTGCGCGATTTCTTCGGGCCGGGCGATGCGCTTGACCGCATGCAACCCTGCCGCCCAGTCCTTCTGGGCCTGATCACCCGCCATTCCCGTATCCGTTCCGCCCGGCAACAGGGCATTCGCCCGGATCTGTCTCGCGCCATAGTCCGCCGTGATCCCTTTCACGAGGCCCTGCAACCCCGCCTTGGACGCGGCATAGGCCGCCATTCCGGGAAAGCTGACACTGGTCCCGACAAAACTTGAGGTGAAGACAAGAGATCCGCCGCCGCCCTCCAGCATGGCAGGGATCTGATGGCGGCTTGCCAGAAAGGCGCTGGTCAGATTGACGGTCAGTGTCGCTTGCCAGTCGGACAGGTCCAGCTCGGCCAAATGCTTCATTGCCCCGACCGTTCCAGCATTGTTGAAGGCGATATCCAGGCGGCCGAAGGCCTGCCTTGCCTGCTCGACCAGACGAACATGCGTGTCCTCGGACCTGACGTCTCCCATGACGATGCGCACATCTCCGCCCTCATCGCGAAGGCTTTCCGCCACGGCGTCCAGCGCAGCCCCACCCCTTGCATTCAGCACCAGGGACGCGCCCTCGCGCGAAAACAGGCTGGCGGCGGCCCGCCCTATTCCTGAGGATGCACCGGTGATGATGGCGACTTTTCCGGACAAGATTCCCATGCGTCTGCTCCTTGTTGCTGGAGCCTCAGGCATAGGCATGGGCAGGGTGTGCGGACACCCGATATGCGAGCAGCATTCGCCCGGCACTCGTTTGCCCGGCCAAACGAAATGATATTCCTCTCCCTCCGCATTTTGGGCAAGGCCCGTGACAATTTAGACGGGAATTCGCAATCCGCGCCCCCTTTACGCCTGCACCGGCATCGGCCAGTATGCCGCCAGTTCAGACTTGGAGGAAATAACGATGAGTGAAGGCGCCCCTGGCTTTTCGACATTGGCGATCCACGCAGGAGCCCAGCCGGACCCGGCAACCGGCGCTCGTGCCACACCGATCTATCAGACCACATCCTTCGTCTTTGACGATGTGGATCATGCGGCGTCCCTCTTCGGTCTGCAGGCTTTCGGCAACATCTACACCCGCATCACCAACCCGACGACCGCTGTTCTGGAAGAACGCGTCGCGGCGCTGGAAGGCGGCACGGCTGCTCTCGCCACGGCTTCGGGCCACTCGGCCCAGCTTCTTGCCTTCCACACCTTGATGCAGCCGGGCGACAACATCGTTGCGGCCAAGAAGCTCTATGGCGGCTCCATCAACCAGCTCAACCACTCGTTCAAGAGCTTCGGCTGGGACGTGAAATGGGCCGAAGCCGACGACCTGTCAGCCTTTGAAGCTGCGATCGACGAGAGCACCAAGGCGATCTTCATCGAGAGCGTCGCCAATCCGGGCGGCGTTGTCATGGATATTGCCGGCATTTCGGCCATTGCCAAGGCCAAGCGCATTCCGCTGATCGTCGACAACACCATGGCCTCGCCCTATCTCTGCCGGCCGATCGAGCATGGTGCGGACATCGTCCTGCATTCGCTGACCAAATTCATGGGCGGCCACGGCAATTCCATGGGCGGCATCATCGTCGACGGTGGCAGCTTCGACTGGTCCGCTGACGACCGCTACCCGCTCCTGTCCAAGCCGCGCCCGGAATATCAGGGCATGGTGCTGCATGAGACCTTCGGCAACTTCGCCTTTGCCATCGCCTGCCGGGTCCTGGGCCTGCGCGATCTCGGGCCTGCCATCTCGCCGTTCAATGCCTTCATGATCCTGAATGGCATCGAGACCCTGCCGCTGCGCATGCAGAAGCATTGCGACAATGCCCTCAAGGTCGCCCTGCACCTCACGGCCCATCCGAAGGTGTCCTGGGTCTCCTACGCCGCCCTGCCGGGCGACAAGCACCACGCCATGCAGCAGAAATACTGCCCCAAGGGCGGCGGCGCGGTGTTCACCTTCGGCCTGAAGGGCGGCTATGACGCCGGTGTCGGCCTCGTCTCCAATGTCCAGCTCTTCTCGCATCTGGCCAACATTGGCGACACCCGCAGCCTGATCATCCACCCGGCCTCCACCACCCACCGCCAGCTCTCCGACGCCCAGAAGACGGCGGCAGGCGCTGGCCCGGACGTGGTGCGCATCTCCGTCGGCATCGAAGACGCCGAGGACATCATCGCCGATCTGGACCAGGCCCTCGCACAGGTCTGATTTCGCAGGCACGTCTGCAGGATAACGTCTGCCAGACACCTCCACGACATCCTGGATCTGGCCGGTTGCAACCGGCCAGATCCAGCCTTTCAAGATCCAGCCTTCAAGCCAGAGGCTGGACACGCAGCCTTGCCAGGCGTTCGCCCTCCCTTGCCCCAGGATATTATCCGCCCTGCTGCAGGCGTCAGCTCATCCAGCTGGTGTCCTCCACTGCCACCAGCGGCAGACATCCTCCCGCACCGGATCATCCTGCCGCCATCAGGTCTTATGACTGCAGCTTCCGTGCTTTGCTCCTCCCCTCCCCGCTTTGTCTCCCTGTCCGCCCCTCCAGCCTGTCAGTGAAAATCCCGGCTCGGAAACAGCCGTTTGGCCTGTTCTCTGGGATGGCGGGCGCTGACCCCGTAGCGCGGCGCACGCGGGGCATCATCGGCCTGCGGCTGGGTAATGCCGATGGCCGTATCGAGCGGATGACCGAGCTCCGACAGTTTGAAGGACAGATCCTCGATGTGGTCGGCAATCAGATGCACCACGATCCCTTCTCGCTCCAGCCGCCCGGTCACCTTCAGCAGCCGCCCACCCATGACAATGCGCCGGAACCGCTCATAGACCTTGGGCCAGACCACCACATTGGACACGCCGGTTTCATCTTCCAGCGTCAGGAAGATAACGCCGGACGCTGTGCCCGGACGCTGGCGGGTGATGACCAGACCGCAGACAGTGGTGCGGACAAGGGGGGCGGCCGCCAGCCGGTCATGGGGCGTCAAACCGGCAATGGCCGGGCGCAAAAGCTCCATCGGATGAGCCCGCAAGGTCAGGCGCATGGCGACATAGTCCTCCACCACCTCTTCGCCCAGATGCATGGCCGGCAGGGTGACCGAAGGCTCCCGCAGCCCCTCTCCATCCAGAGGATCCGAGAACAGCGGCAAAGGCGCTGGAGAGCGGATGGCCCGGACCTGCCACAGGGCATCGCGCCGGGTCAGCCCCATGCCGGAAAAGGCATCCGCCTCGCCCAGCCGCTCCAGCACCGCAGGCCCCACCCCTGCCCGCAGCCACAGGCTTTCAGGATCCGGATAGCCATTGCCCCGGGCCGCCACAATCCAGCCTGCGTCTTCCGACCGGAATCCCTTGATCTGCCGGAAGCCGAGCCGCAAGGCCAGCGTGCCATCACCCCGGCGCTCCAGGAGGTTGTCCCACTGGCTGTGGTTGACGCAGACCGGCCGGATCTCCACCCCATGTTCACGGGCATCGCGCACGATCTGAGCCGGGGCATAAAAGCCCATCGGCTGGGAATTGAGCAAGGCACAGGCAAAGACCGCCGGATGGTGGCACTTCAGCCAGGAGGACACATAGGTGAGCATGGCAAAGGCGGCCGCGTGGCTTTCCGGAAAGCCGTATTCGGCAAAGCCTTCGATCTGGGAAAAGCACTGCTCTGCGATCTCCTGACTGTAACCATTGGACCTCATGCCCAGAATGAACTTCTCCCGGTGATTGCCAATGGTGCCCATGCGCCGGAACGAGGCCAGGGAGCGGCGCAAGTGATCTGCCTCCTCCGCCGTATAGCCAGCCCCGACCACAGCAATCTGCATGGCCTGTTCCTGGAACAAAGGTACGCCAAGGGTCTTGCGGGTCACCTCCTCCAGAGCCGGGCCGAAGGGCACCGGATCCTCCAGCCCCTGGCGCCTGCGCACATAGGGCTTGACCATGCCGCCCTGAATGGGCCCCGGCCGGACGATGGCCACCTCGATCACCAGATCATAGAATGTCGCCGGTTTCATCCGGGGCAGGAAGTTCATCTGCGCCCGGCTTTCCACCTGGAACACCCCGACCGCATCGGCCCGTTGCAGCATCCGGTAGGTCTCCCGGTCCTCCTGCGGCACAGTGTCCAGAGACAGGCTGAGCTTCTCGTGCTGCTCCAGAAGCTCGAAACTCTTGCGCAGGCAGGTGAGCATGCCAAGGGACAGGACATCGACCTTGAGAATGCCCAGAGCATCAATGTCGTCCTTGTCCCATTCGATCACCGTGCGGTTTTCCATCGCGGCATTCTCGATGGGGCACAGCTCATCCAGCCGGCCACGGGTGATGATGAACCCGCCAACATGCTGGCTGAGATGGCGCGGAAAACCGATGATCTCGCCGATCAGGCGGATGGTCTGCGCCAGCCGCCGGTCCTTGGGATCAAGCCCGAGTTCCTGCACCCGCCCTGTGTCCGCGCCGCTGTTGGACTGCCCCCAGATCTGGCCGGACAAGGCCGCCGTCACATCCTGGGACAGGCCCATGACCTTGCCCACCTCCCGGATCGCGGCGCGGGTACGGAAATGGATCACGGTGGCGCAAAGCCCCGCCCTGTGGCGGCCGTATTTGCCATAGATCCACTGAATCACCTCTTCCCGGCGCTCATGCTCGAAATCAACGTCGATATCCGGCGGCTCCCCCCGGTGACGGGAGATGAACCGCTCGAACACCATGCCGATCACCTCCGGGCTGACATCCGTGATGCCGAGAAGATAGCAGAGTACCGAATTGGCTGCCGACCCGCGCCCCTGACACAGGATGCCGCGCGAACGGGCCTCCTGCACGATGTCATGGACTGTCAGGAAATAGGCGGCAAAGCCCAGTTCGCCAACCAGAGCCAGCTCCTTGGTCATCAAGGCCAGAACCTTGCCGGGCACGCCCTCCGGATACCGGCGGGCCAGCCCTTCCCGCGACAGGCGCTCCAGACGGTCCTGCGGCGTTTCCGTGCCGGAAATCTCGTTCGGATATTCATAGCTGAGTTCGGACAGGTCGAAGGCGCAGCGGGCCGCGATCTCGCAAGTCCGGCGCAGGGCCGCCGGGTAATGGCGGTAAAGCCGCGCCATATCCTCCGCCCCCTTCAGGCGGCGTTCCGCATTGGGCAGGGCCCGCGTGCCGATCCGGTCAATGGTGAGCCCTTCGCGCAGGCACGTCAGAACATCCGCCAGCTGGCGCCGGGCAGCCCGGTGCAGCAGAACATCGCCCACCGCCACCATGGGCGCCGAACTGCGCAAGGCCAAGGCCGCGCAGGCATCGAACCACGCCTGATCCGAGCCGTCATACCGCGGCGGGGCGCCCAGGAAGACCTGCCCCGGATAGCGGCGCACAAGCGCTTTCAGGGGGGCTTCGGCCTGCGCCAGGTCCCCCGGCGGCAGAGCAATCAGGATCATGCCCTGGCAGCCCCGCTCCAGGTCAGCAAGGTCCAGATGGCAACCTGCCTTGTCCGCCCGGCGCTTGCCTTCGGTCAACAGCCGGGACAGACGGTGATAGGCTGCCCGGTCCAGGGGCAAGGCCAGCCACTCCAGCGGGCAATCGCGCAGCACAAGGCGCGAGCCGATGATCAGCTTGGGCAGACGCACCGGTTTCATGGGCGGCAGACCGGCATGATTGTCGTTCTGTGCCCTGTCCTGCGCCCTGTCCTCTCCCTCCCTTGCGGCCTCCTCCAGGCTCTTGCGCAGGGTCTTCAACGCCTTGTAGGCCCGCACGACCCCGGCCAGCGTGTTCCGGTCGGTGATCGCGATCGCCTCAAGACCGATTTCAGCCGCCTGGAACACCAGCTCCTCCGGATGCGAGGCACCGGTCAGAAAGGTGAAATTCGAGGTCACGCAGAGCTCGGCATAGCGCTGGGGAAAAGCTTCTGACAGGGCAATGACCGGACAGGCAGGCAGGCTCATGCGAACTCTCCCTGCACGAACCAGCCTGGGTTCTGCGGTGTATAAAACAGCCACAGCCGGTGTCCCTGCCGGGTTTCCACCTTCCAGTAGTCCCGGACACCCAGGCGCCAGTTGTCATCCTCCTGCCACCATTCCGGGGCGATACGCTCCGGCCCCTCGGCCCGGGCCGTGGTAAAGGCCATCCGGCGCCAGCGGAACTGGCTGGGCGGCTGCGCACCGGTCCCGGCAATGGCCACTGGGGGAAACAGACGCAAGGGCCGCTGCCGCCCAGCGCCCCACGTCCCTTTTGCCGGCCCTGAAGCACGCACGGACCCGCGATGAGAGCTGCACACCGGCTCGTTGAAGGCAGCGGGCGCAGTGGTGAAGCTGCGCTCGGGGATATGGCTGTCGAAGGGCTGGAACCGCTGGACATTTTCCAGGCCGATGCGGGTGCCGATCCGGGTAATCAGATCACTGAGCCTGTCCTCTCCGGCCCGGGTCTGCGCCGTGCTGAGCTGCTCCACCGGCAAAGGCTCCACAAGAGTTGCCTCAAGACGCATCTGGTCGATGCCGAACCCGGCCTCCACCTCGCCAACCCCGCGCTCGAACAGGCGCAGGAGCCGGTCCGGATCGCGCATGGGCGCGGCAAGACGCAACCGGACGTCCTCGCTTTCCTGATCCACCCGGCGGAAAGTCAGCACAAGACAGCGGGCGCCGGCCTCCTGTGCCCTGAGCTTGGCGCAAAGCGGCTTCAGCAAGCGCTCCAGAGCCAGCATCACATCACCGGTCAGACCGATCGGATCCGGAAAACTGAGCCTCACGCCGTAATGCGGCGGGTCGCCTTCCGGCGCGAGCGCTTCAGGGGCCCGTCCGAAAGCCTGGTCCAGACGCGTCAGCAACTGGGGACCGAACCGGCGGGCAAGAGGCGCGCGGGCCGTTGCTTCCAGATCGGCAAGGGTGCGCAGGCCCAGCCGCTCAAGCGCCGTGACCAGAGTGCCTTCAAGCCGGAGAGCTGCCACGGGCAAGGCCTCCAGCGCCATGTCCGCCTGACCATAATGGGTGAGCGCCCAGGCCGCGCCACGGGAATGGGAACAGGCAACCTGCAGGCTGAGCCCGGCACGGGCCGCCCGCGCCCGCATATCCTCCAGCATGGCCGCCTCCCCACCCCAAAGATGGGTGGCCCCGGTGACATCCAGCATCAAGCCGTCGGTTCCCTCAATGCTGACCGAGGGGCAATAGCGGGTCGCCCAGCGCCGCAAGGTGGAGAGAAACCGCGCATCCAGATCGGGCCGGGCAAGATGACTGATCAGCTCGGGACAATAGGCCCGCGCGTCAGCAAAGCTCATCCCGCGCGACAGCCCCGCCCGCTCCGCCTGCCGGTTCAGGCAGTGGATCCGGTTTGTGTTGTTTTGCGTGAGCGTCAAGACGAAGGGCGCTTCAACCGGCCGCGCCCGCAAGACCCGGTCGCTCGCCAACCGGGGAAACCACATGCAAACGATGCGTTTCCGGAGACCATCGAACATGCCAGGCTCCAATTGTTCCTGTTTTGTTCTTTTTAATCTCCCAGCGCATGAAAGTCGAGTCCCCACCCGCTGCATCAAAGACCGGAGCCGCATGCCAGCGGCTCTCCGAGGCGTTGGACCCCATGCCCTCCGGCGTGATGCACAAGCCGGTCGTATGCCCCGCCTTGGCAGCCAGTTGAAGCCTGCGCCCTTCCCGGAGGCCGAGCGGCTGGGTGATCTCGATCACCACACAGGCAACCGCCCCCGCCTTGAGCGCCTCTTCGGCAACAGCAAGGCTGTCGGTCTGGTTTTGGGACGAAGCCAGAAGCACGCGCCCTGGGTCGAAGAACGGCGCCAGCCCGGCAGGAGTTACCGCTTCAGGACACCAGGCCTCGCGCACCCACAGAACGGTCCCCTCGCTGGAAGCCGCAGAGACAGCCGCAAAACCGAAACTTCCCGGACCATGGACCTCATGGACCCGGGCAACGCGCAAGGGAAAGCAGGAGAAAAGATCAGTCCGCATGATGTCAGCTTACTATGAACGCCAGGAACGCATCGACAAAACAGAACATAAGAAGAACAAATAGCTCTTTTCCGCCCCATGTGACAAGCCGGTCCGGCAAGGAAGCGCTGGACAGGTACGGACAAAACAAACTCCCCCTAGGCCTTCATTGCCTTCTCCAGAGCCGCATAGATCCGGTTGTCGGCCATATGGGCCACGTTGAAGCGCAGGAAGGGACCGGCGCTCTGGGTCACGCTGAAGACATTGCCGGGCGCGAGGATCACCCGCTCCTGCATGCAACGCCGGGCAACATCCGAGGATGTCAGCCCTTCCGGCAACCGGCACCAGAGATAGAACCCGCCCCGTGGGATGACCCAGGGCACAAGCCCCAGCGAGGCGAGCCGCGAGGCTGTCTCCTCACGCGCCGTGGTCAGTCTCTGGCGGATGTCATCCATGTGCCGCCGGTAGCTGCCGCCAGTCAGGATGCCCGTGATGATGGAGACGGCCACCGGACTGGGGCCGGAAAAGCTGGTGGCGATTTGAAGATCGGTCAGGCCATCGATCCAGTCCTGCCGGGCGGCGATATAACCGCAGCGGATCGAGGCGGAGAGGATCTTTGAAAAGCTGCCGATGCGGATGACCCGGCTGAGCCCGTCCAGAACCGCCAGGCGGGGCGACAGCGCAGGCTCGAAATCCGCAAAGATGTCATCCTCGACAATCGTCATGCCATGAGCTGCGGCGGCACTCAGGACCCTATAGGCCGTCTGGGGAGAAAGAGACGCGCCGGTCGGATTATGCAGCGCCGAATTGGTGATGTAGAGACGCGGCTTTTCCGCGGCCACGATCTGCCCGAAAAGCTCAACATCGGGACCATCCGGCGTAAAGGGCACGGAAACCATGCGCACCTGATGCGCCCGCAACAAGGCCTGGAAATTGAAGTAACAGGGATCGTCCAGCAGAACCGTATCCCCCGGCCGCAACAACAGGCGGCAGATCAGGTCGATGGCCTGTGTGCCGGACCCCGTCAGCATGAGCTGAGACGCGGTTGCCGGAAGCCCCTCCTCGGCGAAGCGGCCGATCAGCAGGCGGCGCAGCTCCAGAGCGCCCCTGGTGCTGCCATAGTCGGTCAGAAGCGCTGCCTCGCCCCGGCTCATGGCCCTCAGCCCCTTGCGGATCGCGCCATTGGGCATCCAGCTGGCCGGAAGCCAGCCACAGCCCGGCATGAGATCCGAGGCCCTTGCATCCAGAGACAGGCGGGACACCCAGAAAGGGTCGACGCTCTGCTCTCTGGGCTCCCCCATCTCCGCCAGCGCCATCGGTGGCAGATCCACGCCGGTCACATAGAACCCGGCCCCGCGCCGCGCCCGCAGAACCCCCTCGGCCTCCAGCCGGGCATAGGCCTCTGCCACCGTCGAAGGCGATGCCTTCATGTCACGGGCAAAGTCCCGGATCGACGGCAAACGGTCGCCGGGGGAAAGCGAACGGTTTGCGATCCGCATCCGCACCACTTCCATCAGCGCTTCCGTTCGTGTCGGCTTGTCCGCTTCCATGATACCAAGACCACTCGCCCATCTGTATTGATGATTGAAACCATACAATTTTGCAAAATTGTACCGTAATGTCTCTACCCAATCCAGCCTTGGCAGCCTAAGACAAGATCGTCCTGAAAGAACACGATCGGAAACGGCAAAGTCTCATGGAAAAGTCGGCGGCAGGCTGGGGCAGCGGCCTTATGGGTGTCCTCATCTTCAGCGGCTCGCTGCCGGCAACCCGGATGGCGGTGGCAGACTTTGCGCCGCTCTTCCTCACCTCGGCCCGTGCCGTCATCGCCGCCGCCCTCGCCGCGGCGTGCCTGTTTGCCCTCAGGCAGAAGAGACCGTCAGGCGGGGACCTGATCTCCCTGATCATCGTGGCCCTCGGCGTTGTTGCCGGGTTCCCCTTGCTGACGGCGCTGGCACTTCAGCATGTCACCGCGTCGCATTCGATTGTCTTCGTGGGCCTGCTACCGCTGTCCACCGCAGCCTTTGGCGTGCTGCGCGGCGGGGAAAGACCCCAACCCCTGTTCTGGCTGTTCTCCATCCTGGGGGCGGCTGCCGTTGCCGGCTTTGCCCTCGCCCAAAGCGGCGTCGGTTCACTGACCGGCGATCTTTTCATGATTGCCGCCATCCTGCTCTGCGGGCTTGGCTATGCGGAAGGCGCGGCGCTGTCCCGCCGTCTCGGCGGCTGGCAGGTCATCTCCTGGGCGCTGATCCTGTCCCTGCCGGTCATGGCGGCAATCTGCCTGGCAACCTGGCCCGGAGACTGGACCGCCATCGGCCTGCCGGCCTGGTCCGGCCTTGCCTATGTCTCGGTCTTCAGCATGCTGGTGGGCTTCATCTTCTGGTACAGGGGCCTTGCCCTGGGGGGCATTGCAGGTGTCGGACAACTGCAGTTGCTGCAGCCCTTCTTCGGCCTGATGCTGTCCGCCCTGATCCTGCACGAAGCCATCGCCTGGCCCATGCTGGCCGTCACGCTGGTGGTCGTGCTGTGCGTTGCCGGCGCCAAGCGCTTTGCCTGACACCGGCAACACATCAGACCCTGTCAGACAAGATGCTCCAATTCGAGAAGCACGTCTTCCGGAAGGACAATATCGGCGGCTGCAAGGTTTTGCCTGAGATGCGCAACCTGGGACGTTCCTGGAATCAGGAGAATGTTGGGAGAACGCGCCAGCAACCAGGCCAGAGCCACTTGCATTGGCAAGGCCCCCAGGGAAGCAGCCAGATCCGACAGTTTCGATGACTGGATTGGATTGAACCCGCCCAGCGGGAAGAACGGCACATAGGCGACCCCCTGCTTTTCCAGCGTGTTGATCAAGGCGTCATCGGCACGATGCACGAGGTTATAGTGATTTTGCACGCATACGACGGGAGCAATCCGCTGCGCCTCCTTGACCTGATCAGCTGTTGCATTGCTGAGACCGAGATGGCGGATCAGCCCCTTCTGCTGAAGACTGGCCAGAGCGGTGAACCGCTCTTCAATCGAGCCCTCAACTGGAGCCAATCCCGCGCCTTCAATGATGCGCAAGTTCACAACATCCAGCACATCCACGCCGAGATTGCGCAGATTGTCATGCACGCCCCGCTCCAGATCAGCCGGGGTTTGCGCGGGAAGCCAGGACCCATCCTCCCCGCGATCAGCCCCCACCTTGGTGACGATGACGAGATCATCCGGATAGGGTGACAAGGCCTCGCGTATCAGCTGGTTGGTAATGTGCGGGCCATAGAAGTCGCTGGTATCAATGTGGTTCACACCAGATTCAATGGCCTCGCGAAGAACAGCCAAGGCCTGCCCGTGGTCCTTTGGAGGCCCGAACACACCCGAGCCCGCCAATTGCATGGCGCCATAGCCAATGCGGCGGACAGAGGTATCTCCAAGCTCAAAGGTATCGGTTCCAGAAAGCGTCATCATCATGTCCCTACGTCTACGATCGATTATCTGAAAATATCGGGGCAAGGGGTCCTCTCACAAAAGCCTGCCAGTCCGGCATTCAAGGAGAGCGCCGCCATCCCCCTCCGGGGCTAGATCACGAGAACGATCTTGCCCCCTGCCCTGCGGCCCGCCTCAAGCCCGGAAATAGCGGCGACCGCGTTACTGAACGGCTCTTCGCTCCCGACCGTGGGTCTCAAGACCCCGTCAGCTGCCAACTGGGCAATATTCGGCAGGTTTTTCATGCCCTGGGTGGCAAACGCGAGCTTGTAGCGGCGGGACAAGACCCCGCGCAGCACCCTTCCCAAAGTCGGGTTGATGTCGACAAAGACCCCCGTGCGCTTCAGCATCGAAAGGCCATTGCGAACATTCAGCGTCCCAAGCGTGTCAAAAACCACATCAAACTTTGCGGTCGGAGCCATGGTCTCGATGTCGGAGTAAGCCAACACGGGATCGATGCCTGCAGCCTTCGCGATTGAGCGCGATGAAGGCCCGCAAGCTCCTGCAACATGGGCGCCCTGTGACTGAGCAAGCTGAACTGCAAAGGAACCAACGGCGCCATTGCAGCCGTTGATGAAGACATCCGCGCCCGCCACGTTTCTGTTCATGATTGCGGCCCAGGCCGTCATTGCCGCAACAGGCAGACTGGCGGCTTCGGAAAACGAAAGCCGCGCAGGCTTCCTTGCAACGGTCGCCGCATCAACAACGGCCATTTCGGCAAAGGCGCCAGACTTCTTGAAGTCGATTGTTCCGAAGACTTCGTCACCCGCAGCAAGATGCGTAACACTCTCCCCGACAGCTTCCACGACACCGGAGAAATCCGTGCCCATGGCCCGGGGAAACCGCCTGCCGGTGACGAACTTCATCATTCCCTGACGAATTTTCCAGTCGAAGGGATTAATGGCCGCTGCCTTTATCGAGATCAGCACCTCTCTTTCCGAAACATCCGGCAGGGTAAAGTCGCCAAGATACATCTCATCCGGACCGCCATAGCGGTTGTATTGCACTCGCTTCATTTCACTTCCCGAACTCGTTCAAACCACACCCTTAAAATATTACACTCAGTGCAATATTGCAATAAGTGTAATTTTACAGGGCGTGCAGGTTCTGATATCGATCAGTCATGATTGAAACAGACCAAGTTCAGGAAGGCTGGCGCGAGAGGAAGCGGCGCGAAACGCTTGATCGCATCGCGGACACTGCCCTGACGCTTTTCGTAAAAAATGGCTATGACGCCACGACCCTTGACGCCATCGCCGAGGCTTCCGGCATTTCCCGGCGGACTTTCTTCTATTATTTCAAATCCAAGGAAGAGATCCTTGCCACCTGGCAGAGAGAGCTTCCCGAAACTTTCAGGGCAGCAATCCTCGCCGAGCCTTCAGGGCAGCATCCTTTCGACGTCCTTCAAAACGCGCACCTGAAACTGATTGCAAATCTGGATCCTCAGAAGTCCATCGCCATCTACCGGATCATTCGCTCAAGCGAATATCTTCTCGCCATGAACCAGTCCAAATATCTGAAACTGGAACAGACGGCGTTCGAAGCCCTGCGCGAATTGTGGCCTGATAAGTCGCGCATGAATGCCATGCGGATAGTGGCCATGGTGTCCGTCGGCATCCTGCGCCTTTCCCTGGAGAATTGGGCCGAGGGACAGGAAGGGAAATCGCTTGAGACCTACCTAAAGGAAGAGTTTGAGGAAATGCGCAAGGAGACCCTCAAGCTCTAGCCGATATCCCAATGGCCAATTCGGGCTTTGGCACATCCTCCCCTGCGAGCCGGCAAGAGTGCCCAGGCCTGGGTGTCGAACGCGCAGCAGGATTGCCTTCCACCCGGCATAACCCCCTCACCTCGAATGCAACTCCGTCGCCTCCCCCCGGCAACAGGATCGTCAACCTGCCCCCATGAGCCGTTTGATCCGCGGGCCTGTCATTGGGCGGCTGACATGGCGGGCGGCAAGCTGCCTGGCCCAGAGCCCCCGATAGTCCGGCTCGCTGAGCATGTCCTTGCCCTCGTGATCCATCCGGGCGGCCACATCCATCAAGGCCTCAAGATCTGCAAGATCGGGTTGCGGCAGACGGCCGTCGAGACATTCTCCCCACATCTGCGCGTAAAGCGTCTCAAGCCCCTTCACCAGGCCGGGCGTGTCGAACAGCCGGCACGATGACCGGTTTTCCCGGAGCTGCTGCTTGAGCCTGTCGAGAGCACTCCGGTCACGACCAAGTGCCACTGCCTGCTGAACATACTGGTCCGGCGTCTCGCAGATCAGGTCCGGAAGGCCTGCCGCATCCACCAGACTTGCACACACCCGGGCAGCAAAGCACCTGCCGGCCACCGTCAGGACGGGCACGCCCATCCATAGGGCATCAGACGCCGTGGTATGGGCCCCGTAAGGGGACGTATCAAGGAAAAGGTCTGCCAAGGGATAGCGGGCGAGATGCTGTGCATTGGGCAGCTTGCCCGCAAAGACCAGCCGGTCACCGGACACGCCCTTGGTTTCAGCATAGCTCCGCAGGCGCTGATCCGTGTTCTCCCCGCCGGTCAGCAGCCAGAGCACGCTGCCGGGAACTTTTGCCAGGATCGTCAGCCAGCGGTCCATGACATGGGGCGTGATCTTCTGGCTGCCATTGAAGCAGCAAAAGACCGTTTCCTCCTCCGGCAAACCGAAATCGGATCGGGTCAATGTCCCCTCGAACAAGACCCGGTCGCGGCTGTTGGGCTGGTAGCAAGGAAGACGGACCACCTTTTCCGAGTAATAATCTTCGGCGTCTTCCGGGACCGTGATCCCGTCCGCGATGATATAGTGATGGGCGGGGCTCGCCAGAGTGCCCGGATAGCCAAGCCAGTTGACGATAACGGGCGCAGGGCGCAGCGACACGAGCTGTGTGCGCCCCTCGCGGGTATAGCCATTGACGTCGACAAGGATCTGAATGCCGTCATTGGCAATCAGACGGGCAGCGTCCGCGTCGTTCAGCTCCGAGATCCGGCGCCAATGGTCGGTCGTCGCACGGAAATTTCTGGAGAGCGGGTCATCGGAAGCCGGTCCACAGTCATAAGCGAAGATCTCCACCGCTGACCGGTCATGCAGGCCGAGCACTTCGGTCATCAGATAGCCAACCGCATGCTCCCTGAGATCGGAGGACAGATAGCCGATCCGCAAGGGGCCATCGTGCTGCATCGCCTTTGGCCAGGCTGTCATGGGCTGGGCAGGCGTTCCAACATCCCGCCGGTTATAGGCGGCAGATACGGCAAGCTGCAGCAGCGGATCATCAGAAAGGGCTGCGCCGGACAGGGGCGAAATGGCCTCGACAAGCTGGCGCTTGTGCACTCTCTCCACCACCTGAAGCGCCGGCCATTCGCACTGGCGCTGGCGCAAGGCAATGTAGTGCTGGATAACTTCGCTCTGGTGCGGGTCAAGCTCCAGGCTCTGGCGGAGCATGGTCTCGGCCAGCTCGTCCTGGGATGTGGCCTCAAGCAGACGGGCGATCTGGTTCAGGGCCGTGATCCGCGACGCCAGCGCAGCCGCGTTCACGGAAAGGGTCTGTTCGAGAATCGTGTTCCAGCGGCCGATGGCCTGCCCCACCTCCCCCTGCTCTTCCAGCACGCGGCCCAGATTGATGTAGGACGGGTGGAAGTCAGGCTTCAGCGCGATCGAGCGCTCCAGGCACTCTCTTGCAGCTGCCAGTTTTCCGGTCTCGGACAGGAGGACAGCCTGGTTGAACAGCACCGCATAGAGCAGCGGATCCTCGGGGTTCTGACTGACCCAGGCCGTATAAAGCACTTCCGCAGCCGCATGGGCCCCACTGGACTTCAGCGTTTCCGCAGCATTGATGACTTCCATGATGGAAAGGCTGGTTTCGGTAGCCATTCAAGAAACTCCTTCGCCCGGAGGCGCCGCCGGGACATTTACGCGATTGGCCGTCAGGAAACGGCCAGGGCCATGGCCTCGCGTTGCGCCTCGGTCATAGAGGCAATCTGTGTGTCGGTGAAGCTTTCGATCTGACGGGGCGTGAGCGCATGAATGGCCTGCGTTGTCAGACTGGAGATTGTTCCGGTGCTCAAGGCCCCGATCTGCGTCGAGGTCAGACCGGACAGCTGCGCATAGCTCAAGGATCCGATCGAGGTGGTCGACAGGGCGTTGATCTGGGTCGGTGTCAGGGCCGAGATCTGGTTCGAGGTCAGAGCCGAGAATTGCTTCTCGGAAAGGCTGGAGAGCTCCGTGCTGGTCAGGTTCGAAATCTGAGCCGTGCTCAGGGAGGCAATCTGCTGCGTCGTCAAGGCACCGAACTGCGCCAGGGACAAGGCGCGCAGCTGGACGCGCACGAGACCGGCCAGCTGTATCACGCTCATCGCCGCGATATCGGATGGCGCAAGCCCTGCCAGCGCGGTTGTCGAAATGGAGCCGACCTGACTGGAGGTCAGGCCGCTGATCTGGGTGATGGTCAGCGCGTCGATCTGCTGCTCGCTGAGGCCTGCAATGGTCGCTGGCGCAAGCGCCGAGATCATGGTCGAGGTAATGCTCTCAAACTGTGCCGGCGACAGAGCAGCAACCTGGGTGGCCGTCAATCCGGCCAAGGCAGAACTCGACAGGGCATGAAGCTGTGTGGTGCTGAGAGCAGATACCAGATCCGCACCGAGGCCGGACAGGCCCGCGGCCTCAAGGCCCGCGATCTGGGTTGTGGTCAGCGAGGAAATCTGCGTCGCGTTGAGACCAGCGGTGGCCTGCGCGGTCAGACTGCCCATCTCATCTGCCGTCAAGGCGGCCAGCTGTGTCGCTTCCAGGACACCGATCTGGGTTGCGGTCAATCCCGCTACGCCAGATGCGGACAGGGAGGCGATCTGGCTCGTCTTGAGCGCCCCGATCTGGGTGGTCGTCAGGCTGGCAACCTGCTCGGACTTCAGGCCACTCATCGCGTAGATCGAAAGATTGCCGATCTGGGTGGTGCTGAGAGACGCAATCTGGCCAGTGGTCAGGGCTTCCGCAGCCGTCGCGGACAGGGCTGAAAACTGGGTCGAAGTCAGGCCTGACAAGGTGGTGGTGGACAGCCCGGCGACAGTCGTCGTGGCAAGGCCATCAACCTGGCGGGCCGTCAGGGCTTTCAACTGGTCGCTGGACAATGCGCCGATCTGCCCTGCGCTCATTCCGGAAATGGCCGTCCGGCTCAATGCAGCGATCTGCGTGGTGGAAAAGGCTGCGATCTGGTCATTCGTCAGAGCGGCGGCGGCAGAAGAACTCAGGCCACCGATTTCCAAAGCCGTCAGTTCAGCGACCCGGGCAGGCGTCAGGGAGGCGATCTGCGTTCCCGTCAGGCTTCCCGCCTGGGAGCTTGTCAGGCTGGTCCACTGTGCGGTGGTCAGGGCCGCAAGCGTGCTGGCACTCAAGCCGGAAATGGCGGTCGTGGACAGGGCTGCGACCTGCTTTTCCGAAAGCGCAGCAAGCTGACGGGCGCTCAGGGCATTGACCTGGGCGCCCGAAAGACCGGCCAGGGAAGACGATGTCAGCGACGCAATCTGCCTGGTTGACAGCGCCTCGATCTGATCCAGACCAAGGGCCGCGGACTGGCTGGACGAAAGCTTCTGCAACTGTGCAGTACTCAGACCTGCAACGCGCTCTGGCGAAAGCGCCGATATCTGTGCTGTGCCCAAAGCGGAAATCTGGGTCGCGGTCAAAGCCTCGAACTGGCCATCATCGAGACGGCCAAGGAAGTCCGGCCCGGTTTCTGCCAGGGTCGCGCCTGGCAAGGATGCGACCTGTTCGGGGCTTAGCGCTGCCAACTGACTTGCCGAAAGGGCCTGAAGGCCGGACGCGGACAGACCCGAGATGGCCGAAGTTGTGATGGCACTCACCTGCGTCTGTGAAAGTGCAGGCAGCTGCTCCGCGGTCAGTGCCGCCACCTGGCTTGACGACAGCGCGGCAACCTGATGGGTGGACAATGCGGACAAGGTGGCAGGCTGAAGACTTCCGATCACCGACGTGGACAAGCCGGGCATCTGCGTGGCACTCAATCCGGTAATCCGGGAGGCATCAAGCGATGCGGCCTGGCTGGCCGTCAGTCCCGACAAGGCCGAGGCCGTCAGGGCTGCAAACTGCTTTGAGGAAAAGGCTCCGAGCTGCTCACTGCTCAAGGCCGCCAAACCGCTGCTGCCAAGGCCCTGCAGCTGGGTCTTGGTCAACTCCGCGATCTGGCCGGTGCCGAGGGCGGAAAGCTGAGATCCTGTCAGCTGGCCGATCGCCGTCGGCGTCAATGCGCTCAATGCCGTCGAAGACAGGGATCCGATCACCGTACTGGACAGGGCCTTGAGCCCGGCTGAAGAAAGCGAAGCGATCTGAGTGGTCGACATCGCCGCCAGGGAAGCGGCTGTGAGACCCGCAGCGCCAGTCGAGGACAGGGAGGCGATCTGCGTGCTCTTCAGGCCTGTGATCTGAGAAGAGGTTAGAGCCCCCACCTGGGCAGCGTCGAGAGAGGCAACCTGGGCAACACCCAGTCCGCTCAACTGGGAGCTGTTCAGAGCGGCGACCTGAGCGGACGTCAATCCATCGAGTGCGGTGGTCGTCATCGCCCCGATCTGTGTCCTTGTCAGGCCCGCGATCTGGTCGGTGGACAGCGCTTCAACGTCATCGTCTTCCAGCCCGGCAATCTGGGTTGTCGAGAAAGAGCCCAATTGCTCCGCACTCAGGGCCTGGATCTGGGTTGCCTTGAGAGCCCCCACGGCGGCGCTGCCCAGCCCCTTGAGCTGGGTGACCGACAGAGCCGAAATCTGAGGTGCCGTCAGGGATTGAAGCTGCGTCGTGGCCAAACCGCCAAGCGCAGTCGAGGTCAGTCCGGCAAGCTGGGTGGTTGTGAGATTGGCAAGCTCCGTTCGGCTGAGCCCACGGACGCCGTTTGCAGACAAGGCACCCAGCTGGGTGGATGTCAGGGACGCCACCTGGGCATCCGTCAGCAGCCCGACCTGCGCTGCGGCGAGACCGGCAATCTGGCTCGTGGTCAGGGCATCGATCTGGGCCGCGCTGAACTGCTCGAACTGTGTCGCGTTCAGGGACCGGATCTGCGACGTCGTCAGCGCCTGAACCTGCTTGCTTGTCAGACTTGCAAGAGCGGTCCCGGTCAGCCCTGCAAGCGCAGGCGTGGTCAGGGAGGAAACCTGCGCCTCGGTAAGCGCGGACACCTGCTCTGCGGTCAGGGCTTCAACCTGATCGTCGCTCAGCCCCTTGATCTGAGTGACCGTCAGCGCGGAAATTCTCGAAGGATCCAGAGACGCAATGACGGTCTCGCTCAAGCCGCCGATCGCAGTGGACGTCAGGCTGGCCGTCTGGGTTGCCGACAGCGCGGCAAGCTGCTGTGCTGTCAAGGCAGCGCTCTGTGCAGAAGTCACGCCCCGAAGCTGCACCGCGCTGAGCGCGCCAAGCTGTTCAGCAGTCAGGGCAGAAACCTGCCCGGAGGACAACGTGGAAATCTGGGTAGAGGACAGCCCCCGGACCTGATCGGTGCTCAGGCTTCCCAATGCCGCAGAACTCAGGCCGGAAAGGCCAGTCGCCGAAAGTGCACCAACTTGCTTCGCGGAAAGACCGGCCACCTGCTCAGGAGTGAGCAGCTCGGTCTGTCCCGCATTCAGCGCCCCGAGCGCGGCACTCGAAAACGCAGACAGCTGTCCCGCGCTCAGATCAGAGATCTGCTGTGAGGTTAGCCCGGCGACATGCGCCCCGAGCAGAGCGGAGATCTGGGTCGTGCCCAGGGCATCGAACTGGCTCTTGCTCAAGGAACCGATGGCGAGGCTCGAGAAGCCCTTGACCTGTGCGGCCGTCAGGGCAGAGAGCTGCTCGCCGCTCAATGCGCTGATCTGACTGGCGCCAAGAGCGCCAATGCCCGTGGCTGACAGGGCTGCGAGCCGGTCACCGGAAAGAGATGCGACCTGCTCCGAGGTGAGCCCGGAGGCGTTGACAGCCAGGGCCGAAATCTGCTGCGTCGTCAGGGCCTGGAACTGGCTTGCGGACAGGCCGGAGACTTCGGTCTTGGTCAGGCTCTTGATCTGCGAAGTCGTCAGGGAGGCGATCTGGTCAAGACTGAGCCCCGCCAACTGATCGCTGGACAAACCGGCTATGGCGCCCCCGGACAGAGACGAGATCTGCGTCGTGCTCATCCCGGCCAACTGGGTGACACTCAGCGCCGAGACCTGTGCATTCGACAGGGAACCGATGGCCGTGGTGCTCAACGCTGCAATTTGGTCCAGGCTGAAGGCACCGACCTGATCCGCAGTCAGTCCGCGGATCTGCGTGGTCACCAATTCTCCAAGCTGACTGGCGGTCAGGGATCCCAGCTGCTCCTTGTCCAGCAAGGACATGGACGTTCCGGTAAGCCCTCTGAGCTGGGATCCGGAAAGCGAAGACAGGAAGGACCCGGAAAGTCCCTGCACCTGCTCGGTGGTCAGGGCTCCGATCGCAGGAACGGCCAGATAGCGGATCGCACTGGTCGTCAAAGCGCCAAGCTGATCCGGAGAAAGCGTCTTGATCGCCGTCGCCGTGATCGCTGCGGCCTGAACAGGTCTCAGTCCGCCCAGCTGGCTCGTGGTCAGGCTCTCCAGCTGAGGCACAGTGAGGGCCTTGACCTGGGCATTGCTCATGCGGCTGATCTGAGTCGCATCGAAAGCCGCAAGCTGCGTGGGGGACAAGGCAGCAAAACTGGTTGCGGTGATCGCCTGCAGCTGCGCTGTGCTGAGGGAGGCCAGTTGCTGTTGGTCCAGATAGGAAACCTGCTTTGCCGACAAACCAGCAAATGCCGCGGAATTCAGAGCCGCTAGTCGGCTTCCGGTCAAGGTATCGATCTGGTTTTCACCCAGCGACCTGATCTGATTGGCCGTCAGGGAAGACAGTTGGCCGTCCGTCAACGCTCCAAACTGAAGGGCATTGAAACTGGCAAGATCGGCGGCGGTCAGCCCCTGCGTCTGGGTGGTCGTCAGACCACTGATCTGCGTGCTCGTGAGGGCCGCAATCGCCGTGTCCGACAGGGCCGTGATCTGAACAGAGCTGAGGGCGCCGAGCTGCTGGGCACTCAGGCCCGAAACCTGCTGCCCGCTGAGCGCAGCGATGGCAGAGGTGGTCAGCCGGCCGAACTGCGTGGAGGTCAGGGCGTTAAGCTGGCTATCGGACAGGTAGGGAACCTGCGCAGACGTCAGTCCGAGAACCTGCGCATTGGAAAATCCGCCGATCTGCGAGGCCGAAAGGCTCGAAATCTGGGTTGCGGTCAGGGACCCGACAAGACTTGCGGTCAGGCCGGACAATTGCGTCCGGCTCAAGCTGCCAAGGCTCTCGACAGTCAGGGCCTGGACCTGACGGCTGGACATGACGGCAATTTGGGTCTGAGACAGGCCCGACAGCTGCTCGCTGGTCAAGGCCGCCATTTCCCAGACCGCAAGGCCCTTGGCCTGCGTAGTGGTCAGGGCGGCAATCGTGTTCGCAGTCAGGGACGCAAACTGAGCGGTGGTCAGGCTCGCGACAGCCAGACTGCTCAGGCTGCGGAACTGTGTGGTGGTGAGCGCCGAAAGGGTATCAACACTCATTGACTTGATCTGGGCCGCCGTCAGGGACTGCATCTGGGTGGCAGCAAGGCGCCCGACCTGCGTGGACGTCAGCGCCCCGATCTCGGTCGTCGTCAGGCCCCGGATCTGCGTCGTCGACAAGACCGAAAGCTGTGTTTCCGTCAGGGCGGAAAACTGGTCCAGAGAAAAGCTCGTCAGCCTGCTCGTCGGCAAGGCGCGCAGCTGCCCCTGTGACAGATTGGCGATATCCGACGCGGACAGGGCCGCAAACTGCTCTGCGGAAAAGGCATTCAGGGCGGAACTGGTCAGATTGCCGATCTGGGTCGGCTGGAACGCCTCGATCTGGGACGTGCTCAGGGCGGTGATTTGCGTGTTCGTCAGCGCAGCCAGCTGGCGCGCGGACAAGGCAACAATCTGTGCGCTGGACAGAGCTGCGATATCCGTCTTGCTGAGCTGGCGGATCTGGGTCGAAGTCAGCGTCTTGATATAGTCCACATCCGGGTCGGCTTCCTGCTGCGCCAGCAAGACATCATAGCTGAGCAGCGGGCTGGACGTGGTCATGACCGCAGCGGTTGTGGAAGCAGCTGCCGGGTCACTTGTTGCGGATGTTTCTGCATAAATCCCATCCGTGGCCGATCCGCTCGACGAAATCATACCAGAATAGGAAGTCACCACAGATGTGGAGGCAGAAATGGTTATCGCCAAGATCGCACCAAAAAACAGCCGGATTGGCCGCACGCAAGCATTGCAACCGGCATGCCAGATCCACTTGGCGCAAATCCGCCCTTCCCGCTGCGATGAAGCAGTTGCAGGCAGGAAAAAGCTGCCGGTCCGAACCAGATGACTGGAGTTTATTTCCCAGTGTAACGGGACAAAATTTGCCCTGAGGAATGCCTCGCGCCAGAAGCCCCTGAGGTAAAACCTGAGATTGGCCATGGCAGAAACCTCCCCCGCCTCAGGTTTCTGAAACCGGCATGATTTCTGCTTTCAAGAAAACCAACGGCACGCAAGGTAGGCGACCCGCATTCCGCACATCTACCTATGGACAACATCATGGCACGTCCCATTCTCGTCACAGGAAGCTCAGGACTTATCGGATCAGCACTCATTGACGCCCTCAAGGCGGACGGCAGGGAGGTTCGCGGACTGGACAGCGCAGCAGACACGACGGCCTCCTGGCGCGGCGACACACGCGACATCGAGACGGTGACCGATGCCGTTTCAGGCTGTGCAGGGATCATTCATCTGGCGGCGGTCTCCCGCGTGCTCTGGGGCGAACAATTCCCCGACCTGTGCGAAGAGGTGAATGTCGGCGGCACCCGCAATGTGCTGAACGCGGCCCTGGCCGCCACAAGCCGCCCCTTCGTCCTCTTTGGCAGCAGCCGGGAGGTCTATGGCCCCCATGAAATCCATCTGGCGGACGAAACAACCGCAAGACGACCGATGAATGTTTATGGCCGCTCGAAACTGGCCGGAGAAGAACTGATGGAAGCAGCCCGGGATGCCGGGCTGACGGCTGGCATCATGCGCTTTTCGAATGTCTATGGCCGGATCAGCGACCACGCGGACCGGGTCGTTCCGGCATTCGCCCGCGCCGCTGTGGAAGGCCGCACGCTCTCCGTCGAAGGCCGCAGCCATGTCTTCGACTTCAACTATCTGGACGATGTCGTCGATGGCATCGTCCGGCTGATCCATCTGGTGGAACAGGAAAGGAAAGCTCCCGAACCGATCCAGTTCACCTCCGGCACCGGCACCAGCCTGACGGAACTTGCCGAGCTGAGTGTCCGCCTGGCCGGTACCAATGCAGAGATCCGGCACACCGGCCCGCGGAGTTTTGACGTGCATGGATTTGTCGGCTCAGGACAACGGGCAAAGTCCCTGCTCGGCTGGCAATCCCGCATCACGGTCGAGGAAGGCGTATCACGGATGGTTCATGCCTACCGGGCCTGCAAGGAACCGGTACAGTCAAGCACCTTGCCGTTCATGCACGCGGCAACCGAAAGACGTCAGCCCGAACTCGCCTAGTCAACGCTCCAGCGAGATGACAAGGACACATCCTGACGCTCCCGATCCGGGAGCGTCTCAACCCATCTGCCATGCCTAGGCGGCAGGAAAATCTGGCTAAAAGCAGCGCGAGCAAACCGGCCAGATCCCGGCTTTGATTGAGGCGCTGCCCTGCACCGCGGCTACGACAGCCCGGCCCGTCTCTAAATGCCGGGCAGAGCCCTAGACGGCACTCGTCTCACCTCACGCAAACCACTGCAGACTTGTCACGCCAAACAGGCACAACGCCTTGCAGCGCAACAACATTCAATGATTTCAAGGGGAAGGAATGGTGGGCGATGAGAGACTCGAACTCCCGACATCCTCGGTGTAAACGAGGCGCTCTACCAACTGAGCTAATCGCCCTGACGCGTTCGCGTTCAAGTGAGGCGCTTGTAGGAGGTTTCCGCTTTCAGTGCAAGAGGGATCTCCAAACTTGTCAACAGGCTAACAAACTTGCCTGAACCGGCCCGCGAAGGCTTCGACATGTCCCTGACGCCGCTCGCAAAGCCCGCAAGCTCGGGCCCGCTTCCCGAGTCATCCCCATGCTCCTTGCCCCGGTGTTTGCCTTGCAGAAAAGCTGCGCTGCCGCAGGCAGGTCCGGCGGCAGTGCAATTCTTCGGGAGGAAGCCTCAGGATGCCTTGACCGGAAGAGCCATTCCTGTGGCGGCATCGAAGAGATGAAGGCTGCCAGCCACCGGCGCGAGGCCAATGTCCGTTCCAACGGGCATAGAGAAGCGCTCCTTCAGGAGCACCGTACCGGTTTCACTTCCAACCGTGACAGCGACAATCGTTTCTGCACCGGTCGGTTCAACAAGGGCAACCTTCGCCCGGATCGGACCATCCGCTACCGGCAAGAGTGATTCCGGACGAATTCCGAGCGTCAGCTTCGTACCAGGCTGGGGCAGCGGATGGCGCCCGTCCAGGGGAAGGATGCTTCCGCCCGGAAGCTTCAAGCCACCGGCGATCGCTTCGACCGGCCAGAGGTTCATTGCCGGAGATCCAAGGAACCCGGCCACGAACACATTGCGGGGATGATCATAGAGTTCCAGCGGCGCCCCGACCTGCTCGACCTTGCCGCCGTTCAGCACCACGATCTTGTCCGCCATGGTCATGGCTTCCACCTGATCATGGGTGACGTAAATTGTGGTCGTGCCGAGACGGGCGCAAAGGCCCTTGATTTCGGCGCGCATCTGGACGCGCAGCTTTGCATCCAGGTTCGACAGCGGCTCGTCAAAGAGAAAGACTTGCGGATCGCGTACAATCGCCCGGCCCATGGCCACCCGCTGGCGCTGTCCGCCGGACAGGGCAGACGGCTTGCGGTCGAGCAAGGGTTTCAGACCGAGAATCTCGGCTGCCCTGCCCACCTTCCCGGCAATGACATCCTTGCTCTCGCCAGCGAGTTCCAGAGCGAAACTCATGTTCTGGGCCACGGTCATCTGCGGATAAAGCGCATAGTTCTGGAACACCATGGCGATGTCCCGGTCCTTCGGTGCCACGTCATTGACGACACGGCCTCCGATGGAGATCGAACCGGAGCTGATAGCCTCCAGACCTGCCACCATCCGCAGGAGCGTGGATTTCCCGCATCCAGACGGCCCGACCAGCACGACGAACTCGCCCTGCTGGATGTCCACGTCAATGCCGTGAATGACATTCACAGTGCCATAGGACTTGCGGAGATCGCGAATATCTACGTGGGACATGGCTCAGCTCAGTTTTCTGCAACGGACTGCGAGATACGGCCGCCGGGGCAGCTCGACGGCGAAAGCTGCATCCGGCTCACGCGGACGCATGATTTCGCCGTGACGGATCGGATGGTTCTCGGGGGCCTTGACCTTTTCCAGCGGGGTGATCGTCATGTTCCAGACGTCGATCAGATCGAGCTGATAATTGCCATCGACCTTGGGAAGACCGAGGGTCCAGATGACGGGCTGATGCTCGCCGAAATAGATGATGGTCGTATCGCCATCCTTTGCGCCGGAAATCCGGTGCCAGGGCCAAAGGTTCTCGGGGCCGATCGGCTCGAAGCCATTTTGCACGTCTTCTTCCAGCACCTGGCGTAGGAAGGCGATGCGCTTCCAGGCCTCCCCATGCAGAACGCCGCCCTTTGCCCACCACAGAAGGTCATCCGGATGAGAATAGGTCTCGCCGTGACCGGCATAGCCCCCGCGCATCATGGTGATCCAGAACCGGTGCGTCAGCTCTTCAGGTGTCAGGTTGCCCCAGCACTGGATGATGTCGCCTTCATATTCCGGCTCATCATTGATGACCGGCTTGCCCCATGTGTTGCGCCAGACCTGGGTGTTCTTCACATTCGGATTCTGAATGCAGGTATGGGAGACCCAGGGCTTGCGGTGATCATAATTGGCATCCGCATGGCCATTGTGGATCGACTTGAGGTGGCGGTAAGGATCGTCTTCTTCCAGGATCTGGAAGAACCGGTCCCAGCGCTCCATCGGCTTGGTGTCGATCATGAAGTCATATTCATTGGCCAGCGCCCACCAAAGGTTCCGGTAGGCGGCGAACCGCGCCGCGATATAGGCGACGAAGCGATAGTCCTGCTCCTCGCTCATGTCGCAATAGCCCCAGCGGTCATAGGGGTGGAACATGATCACATCCGCCTCGATCCCCAGATCGCGCAGCCTGCCGATCTGGGTTTCGAAATGACGGAAGGAGTCATAGTTCGGCTTATCGAAGTCCCGCTTCCCGTTCACCACTTCATAGACGTCGTGCAGCGCCTCGTTGGTGTTATAGGGATAGTCCTTCGGGAAGACGCCCATACGAATCTTGTTGAAACCCGTCTTGGCGAGAGTTTCGAGCGTCTTTTCCTGCTCTTCCAGCGGCTGATGGGTCCACGCGTAACAAGTGGTGCCAAAAGACAGGAACGGTTTTCCATCCGCATAGGCGAAGTGGAATTTGTTGCGCACACGCACGGGGCCATGATTGCCCTCGGACGGCGCGGTGACGGAGAAGCTGCCGGTCTTGCCATTCAGCGCCGGCGTCTTTGAACGGGTCTCGAAGGTCCAGTCCCCTTCGGTCTCCGGCATGAAACGAAGACGGTAGGTTCCCTCGCCGTCGTAGAAGCCCGGAACACGGATCTCGCGGGCCTTGTGGCGGAACACGGCATCAAAAGCGACATCGAGATAGGGATTGCCTTCGCTTGGCCCTTCGAAGGCGGCTTCGAAGATATCCCACTTTTCGACTGTTTGAGCTGGCATTTTGACCTCTTTACCCTTTGACGGCGCCTGCGGCCAAGCCGGAGACGAAGTAACGTTGGAAGATGAGATAGACGAGCACTGCCGGCAGCACCGTGATCACGATGGCCGCATTCAGCTGTCCGTACTCATTCGAGAATTGTCCCTGGAACGACATCAGTCCCAGCGGAAGGGTCCATTTGGACTGGTCCTGCATGATCACCAGAGCCATGGCGAACTCGTTCCAGGTCGCGACGAAGTCGAGAATGAAGAGCGCCGCCAGAATGGGGAGCGAAATCGGCAGGAAGATCCGGCGGAAGATGGTGAAGTGCCCTGCCCCGTCGATCAGGGCGGCCTCGGACAGCTCCTTCGGCACACCCCGGAAGAAACTGTGCAGGATGAACACCTGGAAAGGCACGCCGAAGGCCAGATACGGCAGGATCAGACCGGCATAGCTGTCCACCAGTCCCATCTTGTTCACCAGCGTGAAGATCGGCGCCAGCATGACCTGGAACGGGATCATCGTGCCGAACACGATCAGCAGGAAAACCAGCCGGTTGAACCTGCCCGGCATCTTGGCCAGGGCATAGGCGGCAATTGCCGACAGGGCGATGCCGAGCGGCACCTTCACGGCACTGACGAAGACGGAGTTGAAGAAGGACCGGCTGAAGCCACCACGGTTCCACGCGACATCATAATTGTCCGGTCGCAGTTCTGTGGGCAAGGCGAAGGGCCCCGTGCTCATGATCTCGCCATTGCCCTTCAGCGACGTGAAAACGATGAAGGCGAAGGGGGCGATCCAGATCACCGCGAAGCAGATCAGCGCAAGCCACAGGACAAGCAGCAAAGGATCCTTGCGGATGGTGTTGAGATGATCTCTCATTCGTGAACCTCCCGGCTCATCGACCAGCGCAGATAGGGAATGACGATCGCAACGGTGATGACCAGCAGCACCACGGAGACCGCGCCGCCACGTCCGAAATCGAATGCCTTCATGGATTGGGAGAAGGCCCAGAGCGCAAGCATCTGTGTCGACTGAGCGGGACCGCCGCCAGTCAGGCCGTAGACGATATCGAAGGCCTTGAGCGAATGGATCAGGGACAGAACCAGGACGATGGTGATCGTCGGCATGATCGCGGGCACGGTCACATGGCGGAAAATCTTCCAGCGCCCTGCCCCGTCGATCTGCGCGGCCTCCACCAGGGAACGATCAACACTCTGAAGACCGGCCAGGAACAGCACCATGGAAAAACCGACCTGCTGCCAGACATAGGCGACGAACACGTAGTAAAGGGCCGTGTCCTTCTGGCCGAGGAAATCCGGAACGGGCAGACCCCATTCCGTCAGGGTCTGTGCGAAGAGGCCGAAGAACGGGTCATACATCCAGCGCCACATGGTCGCGACAGCGATGGGAGCGATGATGACCGGTAGATAGAACACGGCGCGCAGGGCAGAACGACCGGCAATCTCCCGGTTCAGGCCAATGGCAAGTGCAAGCCCGATGGCTGGCGGAAAGATCAGGGACAAGAACGTCCAGATCACCGTGTTGATGAAAGCCGTCCAGAACACCGGGTCCTGCAGGAAGATATACTGGTAGTTCGCCAGCCCGACAAACTGCCGGTTGGCGTCCAGCCCGTTCCATTTCTGAAAGCTGACAATCGTGACGTCGACCATCGGCCAGAGAGCAAAAACGGCATAGACGATCACAGCCGGAGCCAGGAAGAGCCAGGGACGGTCTTCCATCTTCCGAAACAAGGCTGACATGAAGTCCGCTCCCTTTCTGTCGTTCGGGGACCGGGGCGATCCGGAAAGACTGCCCCGGTCCGAGACCTAATCAGAGATTGTCGATGAACGACTGCAGGGCGTCGGCGGCTGCCTTCGGCTCCATGTTGTCCGAGGCGACTTCGTTGATGACCCGGAAATACTCGGTGGTCACATTGCCCGGGAAAGCCTGATCCCCGTTCACGAACATCTGGTCATAGGCGCCGAAGATCTCGTTCCACTCGACTTCCAGCGGACGCTGGTTTTCATACTTGACCTTGGAGTTGATCGAGCTGGTCGCCATGGTGCCGAGATAGCGCTGCTGAACGTCGGTCGAGATGAAATAGTCGAGGAATTCAGCGGCCAGATCAGGGTTCTTGGACTTGCTGCTGACATAGTTGTACTCAGCAAACCCGTAGAGACGCTTGGTGCCGGTCGGGAACGGGAACAGGCCGTAGTTGTTCAGATCGGATGCTTCGGAGAGCTGCTGCACCAGCCAGTTGCCTTCCAGCATCATTGCCGCGCGGCCGGCAACGAACAGGCTGAAGGACTGCTGCTGGCTGATGCCCATGAACGGCTTCAGGAAGTAATTGTCGGACCAGGTCTTCAGCTCGGCAAAGGCATCTGCAGCACATGGCGTCGTGGACCAGCTGGCCTTCATCGCCATCAGGTCGTCGTGGGTCTGGGCGCCGCACTTGGTTTCAAGGATCACGTCCATCAGGCGCATCACGTGCCAGTTGACCGTTCCGCCAAAGGTGATGGCTGGAATGCCCTGTTCCTTCAGTGCGCCGGCGGCTGCCAGAAGCTCTTCATAGGTTTCCGGCTCCTTGGTGATACCGGCCTTTTCGAACAGGGTCTTGTTGTAATAGAGCGCTTCACCCTTGAAGGTGAAGGGCACGCCATGCATGCCTTCGGCAAAATCATCGGCGAAGGCTGCGGCGGTCGGAAGCAGTTCGTCCTTCCAGTTGTACTTCTTGTAATAGTCGTCGAGCGGCACGGACATGCCCGCCTGCACATATTCACCGCCCAGACCGAGGCCAGCCCAGCTGAAATAGATATCCGGACCGGTGTCGGATCCTGCCGCAACGCGCAGGGCCGTCTTGTGCTCATCGACAGCGCGCTGGGTGAAGACAACATCAACGCCCGGATGCTTGGCTTCAAATTCCTGAGCGATCGATTCCAGCGCCTTGTTAGCGGCCTGGTTCGAGAAGTTGATCGTCCAGAAATTGATTTCCTGCGCCTGAACACCAGCGGTCGCACAGATGGTTGCCGCGCCAAGCAGGGCCGCACCGCAAAGGAACTTGCTTCTCATCATGATTTCCTCCCAAGTCACAACAGCGCCTTCCCGCTGTGCGTGATCATCCATTCTCAACGGGGCGCTCCTTCGCCCCGATCAGCTCAATTCCGCCCGTACCGGGCCATGGTGACCGCCTCGCGCCAGATCGTTCTGGCCCGCTGCCGGTCTGCTGATTTCATCTGAGGCTCAAAGGCTTGCCCCGAGTCCTGAACGCCTGGCACATCTCCTCCCAGAGATCTGAGTGCCATGGCGGCGGCTCCACGCGCGCCAATTTCAGCCATGTCGCTGCGAACGACGGTCCGGCCCAGAAGGTCGGCCTGAAGCTGCATGAGCCAGTCATTGGCAGAGGCACCGCCATCCGCCCGCAAGGTGTCAAACCGGTGCCCGGCATCCTGCTCCATCGCCTCGAACACATCGGCAATCTGATGGGCAATGGCCTCACAGGTCGCGCGCGCCACATGAGCAGGCTCCGACCCAAGCGAGAGACCGGCCACGACGCCGCGCGCATTGTCGTCCCAGTGGGGAGCGCCAAGCCCGGCAAGCGCCGGGACGAATGTCACCCCGCCTGCGTCAGGCACAGTCTGGGCAAGATCAGACAGGGCCGCCGCACTTCCTGCACCAAGCATGCGTGCTGTGAATTCCGCCGCCTGGGCAGAAACGGTGATGTTGCCCTCGATGGCATAGTGGGTCTGACCTTGGCAGCTCCAGCCGATGGTGCCGGACAGTCCATGGCTGGAGACCACCCGTTCCGGCGTCAGCGCCATCAGGGACGAACCGGTGCCAAAGGTTGCCTTGGCAACGCCCGGTTGGGTTACTCCGTGGCCGAAGAGCGCCGCATGGCTGTCGCCCATGACCGCGCAGATCGGCGTTCCCGCAGGCAGACCAGTCGTCCCTTCCGCAGTCACGCCAAAACCTGCATCGGAGGCACGCGGCTCCGGCAGCGCAGACAGGGGCGCACCGAAAATTGCGCAAAGCTCCGGCGAAAAGGTCAGGCTCGCCGTATCAAACAGCATCGTGCGGGACGCATTCGAGTGATCCGTGGCAAAAGTCGCCCCGCCCGTCAGCTTGTAGACAAGCCAGGCATCAACTGTTCCCGCACGCAGATACCCGGAAGTTGCCAGCGCGGCAGCCTCTGGTCGATTAGCCATGACCCAACCGAGCTTGGAGGCTGGAAACAGCGGATTGATGCCAAGGCCCGTGCGCTCCAGCACTACGGCCCCATGGCCAGCAGCTTCCAGCTCCGCGCAGACCTTCGCCGTGCGGCGACACTGCCAGACGATGGCCGGGCCGATGGGGTGACCGGTCTTGGCATCCCACACAACAAGGGTCTCGCGCTGGTTGGCAATCGCAATGCCATCGATGGGAGATCCGCTGTTGCGCTCCACAATGGTCGCAATGACTGTAGCAACAGAGGCCCATATATCGTCAGCCGACTGCTCGGCCCACCCGCCCGCAGGATAGGTGGACTTGAGAGGTGCACTCGCACGATCCAGCACCGAGAGATGCTGGTCGAACAGCACGGCCTTGGTGTTGGTCGTGCCCTGATCGATGGCGAGGATCAGGTTCATTTCCGTCCAACCGCACCGCGCACACGCGCCGCGATTCCCTCTGCCGACAGACCGGCCTGCTCGAAGAGATAGTCGACGGAGCCGGTGGACCGGAACCCGTCAAAGCCGATGCGCTCCACCCGGACCGGATGATTTTCCGCCGTCCATTCGGCAACCGCCCCGCCAAGACCGCCGCGAATGCTGGCTTCCTCAACCGTCAGGATCAGACCCGTCCGGGCAGCTGCCTCAAGGGCCGTCTCGTCGATCGGGTGCACGGTCGCCATGTTGACGACCCGCACCGAAAGACCTTCCTGAGCCAGAAGATCGGCCGCTGCGGCGGCAAGATGCACGGTCGTGCCATTGGCGATGATCGTTGCTTCAGAGCCCTCGCGCACCAGTTCCGACTTGCCCGGCTCGAAGACCCGGTTCGGAATGTCGAGATCCGGCACCGGCATGCGCGAGACGCGGATGAAGACTGGTCCGTCATAGGTCGCGGCCCAGCGAAGAGCCTGTTCTGTTTCCCAGCTGTCAGCAGGCACCACGATGGCGATCTGTTGCATGGGACGCAGCCAGGCCAGGTCCTCGATGGAATGGTGGGTCGCGCCCAGTTCGCCATAGGCAATTCCCGGCGACTGGCCGACAAGCTTCACATTGTAGCCGGAATAGGCAACATCCGCCTTGATCTGCTCAAGGGCACGGCCGGTAAGGAAGCAGGCCGCAGCGGAGACGAAGGGGATCTTGCCGCCATTGGCAAGGCCCGCGCCGACGCCGACCATGAGCTGTTCGGCAATGCCGACATTGACGGTCCGCTCCGGAAAGCGGGATGCAAAGGCATTCAGCTTGGACGAGCCGATGGAGTCATTGACGACAACCACGATCCGGGGATCTTCCTCGGCCAGCTTTTCCAGCGTCGAGGCCCAGATATTGCGGCAATCCTTGTAGCCTGCTGGGGAAGGTGCTGCGTGAGCCATCAGACCAGTTCCTCCATTGCCTGCGCGAACTGTTCTGCATCCGGAACGCCGTGATGCCATTTCGCCTGATTTTCCATGAAGGAAACGCCCTTACCCTTGACCGTGTTGGCAATCACACAGCGCGGCTTATCCCCCGGCGCTGCGCCAAGAACATCCAGCAAGGATTCGTGATTGTGGCCATCCACTTCGAAGACATCCCAGCCGAAGGCCTGCCACTTCTCAGGCAGGGGATCGAGGCGGGAGGTCTCCTCGGTGCCCTGCCCCTGCTGCAACCTGTTGCGATCCACGATCACGGTCAGGTGCGACAGATGCCTGTGTCCGGCAGTCATGGCCGCTTCCCAATTGGAGCCTTCCTGCAACTCGCCGTCGCCGGTGAGCACAAAGGTCCGGTAGCTGGCGCCGTCGATCTGACCGGCAATGGCAATGCCCGTTGCAATCGGGAGACCATGGCCCAGCGGCCCGGTGTTGGCCTCAACGCCCGGCAGATACTGGCGGTTCGGATGCCCGTTCAGACGCGAGCCCGGCCCCATGTAGGTCTCCAGAAGCTCTTCCGGATAAAAGCCGGCCTTGCACAGTCCGGTGTAAAGCGCACCGGTCGCATGGCCCTTGGACATCACGAAGCGGTCGCGGTCCGCCTTGCGCGGGTTGGCCGGGTCGAAGCGCATCACGCCAAAGAACAGCGTCGCCAGCACATCGATGGACGAGAAGTCGCCGCCCGGATGACCGAGCTGCTTGTTGTAGACCATTGTGAAGGCCTTGCGGCGCATCCACAGTGCATTGTCCCTGATGGTGGCAACCGTGTTGGACCGGTCTGTCATCAGAACCTCCGGGGATGGAAAAGTTGGGGTTCGGGCGGCGTATCGTGGTCGTAAAACGGCCAGCCCAGGTAGCGCGTGAGAGCTTCATTGAGAACGGGAGCGTGATGGCCACGGACCATCGCAACGTGATGCTCGAAACCGTTCTGGGTCACAAAATTCATCAGCTGGCGCAGACGCGGCACCCGGCAGACTGCAATTCCGCCATCCATGCCATAGGGATCGTCGGTGAACTCCCCCTCGCCCAGATAGACCTTGAGATGACCGGCCGTGTCGTCAGAAGACACCCGGAAATAGGTCATCTCTCCGGCCCTGACCTTGCCCTTGACCGCGCCGAAGCACTTGGACCGGCCGATGCTTTCACCCAGAACGTCGAGCTCCGCGATTTCAGGCGTGTCGCCGATGAAGGATCTCGGGAAGTTGCCGCAATGGGTGGACACGACCTTGTCCGGCTCGTGGGCGAAGTTGTTGTTCCAGTCAAGAATGGCCGGAGGCGCCTTGGAGGCCAGAGCCAGCGCATACATGGACAGCGCCCCCATGATGTCGACCTCACAGGCCGACGGCATCAGGTCCTCACCCATCATGGACATGGTCACGCAGGTCGCGCAGCCGAAATTGTCCTGCAGCGACCGCCAGCACTGGATCGCACTCGCGTCACATTCGTTTTCAGCAATCCAGCGGTTCACTGTCACGGTCCAGCGGGCCTGTGTGGCGAGCTGATCGCGGGTGATATGCGCCGGAACGTTGCCGTAGCCCTGGATCTTGGCGATGATCGCCGCCACGTCCGCATCGTCCGCCGAAAGGCTCGACGCACGCCCGATCAGTTCGGACATATCAGCCGTCACGACGGTGACACCGGCCTGCTGCAAGAGCTTCTCGGAATACCGCATGGTCTGGAATGGGGCTGTCCGGGCACCGATCGCACCAAGACGAGCCCCGCGCAAACCACCCACCACACGGCAAACCGACACGAACTTCTCGAGATCCGCACGGAAGGCGGCGCTCGAAATGTCCATCGTGTGGCTCGATGTCTCGCTGAAGGGAATTCCGTACTGGAAGAAATTGTTGGTGACGGAAATCTTGCCGCACCAGGCATCGCGCCGTTGCGATACGCTGACCTTGTCATTCTCGTCGTTGGAGGCTTGAAGCAGGATCGGGACGTTCAATCTGGCCCGGTTGACCAGTTCCACGACCGCAATTTCATCGCCGAAGTTGGGCAGACAAATGACGAGGCCATCGATGCGCTCTGCATTCTTGCGGAAGTGATCCGCATAAAGCTTGGCATCCTCGATTGACTGAACCGCTCCGTTCGCCGTTGCCTCAAAGGGCAGAATGACAGCATCCACGCCGAGAGCTTCCAGTTGCGCGAGAACTTCATCG
The DNA here is from genome assembly GCF_900142725.1 of Roseibium suaedae. Taxonomy (GTDB): domain Bacteria; phylum Pseudomonadota; class Alphaproteobacteria; order Rhizobiales; family Stappiaceae; genus Roseibium; species Roseibium suaedae. Next base: position 69,568 of record NZ_FRBW01000002.1, read on the forward strand.
CGAGCCGCTTTGCAGGGGGCAGGACTGAAGAAGGCCCGGCTGCCGATCACAACCCCAAGCGTCATCTTTTTACGCACTGCGTTACTCATGCAAGATTCTCCTCCCAGATCGCGGTGACTTTCGATTATTTTCGTTTGCCTGTCTATTGTTTTTGAATGCAAAAATTTCAATAGCCCTCAAACATCTGATTCAATTAACGAAATTAAAATAATCCTGAAATTTTCGTACATTAGAAATAATGCAGCGCGGCATAAAATCGCAAATTTTGCTTATTTCAAAGAAAATCGAAAGAATACAAGGCAGATCACTCCAGCTTCCTCACGCCATCACACTTCCCGCCTAACAATCAACACCTGAAAGGCAGTCTGCGACAACCGAGCGCAAATGACGCCCATAAACAAAAATGTCAGCGCCCAGCCTCCACATCTCGACCCAAATAATAGCTGGAGAAAAAATGCAGACCGCACCGAAAGCGGCCAAAAATCGCGAAAATTTCCGCATCGCAGCATTCCAGAGCATGACCACCGCCTCACCGGAAGACACGCGCCTCGCCGCGCGTCGACTTTAGCCAACACACCCAGAGGAGCAGCACACCTCCATTCATGAGAGAGTAAAAGCCATGCGACCACAACCAGCCGTCAGCACTTGAAAATCTTTACTTTTTTCAGAAACGAAAAAAATCGAAAGGAAATATGTTGACATAGCGTCAATTTCATCAAGGATTACGCCCCGGAGGACGGCGTCAGGGAGGCGTCGTTATTTCTGGGAGGACTACCAATGAAACTCAATCGCATTCTTCTTGCGTCCGCGCTTGCGCTCAGCGTTGCCTGGGTCGCCCCCGGCCTTGCGGTTGCCGCGGACACCATTGCCATCATCACCCCGAGCCATGACAACCCGTTCTTCAAGGCGGAAGCCGACGGCGCTGCTGCCAAGGCCAAGGAACTTGGCTATGAAACGATGGTGCTCGTCCATGATGACGACGCCAACAAGCAGTCAGAGCTGTTCGACAGCGCCATTGCGGCTGGCGTGAAGGCAATCGTTCTCGACAATGCCGGTGCTGACGCCTCCGTCTCCGCCGTGCAAAAGGCCAAGGACGCAGGCATCCCCTCGTTCCTGATCGACCGCGAGATCACGGCAACCGGCGTTGCTGTCAGCCAGATCGTCTCCAACAACTATCAGGGCGCGCAGCTGGGCGCCGAGAAGTTCGTCGAATTGATGGGCGAAGGCGGTCAGTATGCCGAGCTGCTGGGCAAGGAATCCGACACCAACGCCGGCATTCGCAGCCAGGGCTATCATGATGTAATCGACCAGTATCCGGACCTGAAGATGGTCGCCCAGCAGACCGCAAACTGGTCCCAGACCGAAGCCTACGCGGTGATGGAATCCATGCTGCAGGCCAATCCGGAGATCAAGGGCGTGATTTCCGGCAATGACACCATGGCCATGGGCGCCTGGGCAGCTCTTGAAGCTGCGGGCCGCAAGGATGTCATCGTCGTCGGCTTCGACGGCTCCAACGACGTGCGCGATTCCATTCTGGCCGGTGGCATCAAGGCCACCGTGCTGCAGCCAGCCTACAGCCAGGCCCAGCTCGCCGTTACCCAGGCCGACAAGTACCTGAAGGGCGGCTCCACCGGCCTTGATGAGAAGCAGCTCATGGATTGCGTCCTGATCGACGACAGCAACGCCTCGAAACTCGAGACATTTGCCCTGAGCAACTGATCTGGCTGCACACTTTGGCCGCAGCCCAGACCATCCGGTGCACGGGTCTTCCCGTGCACCGGACCTTATCGACCCGGACCTTACTCTCAGGGTGACCGCATGAAACCGTTTCCTCTGCTTGCGCTCGGGCTTGCAGCGAGCCTTGCGCTTGCCGGATGCAAGATCGTCAAGAACGAACCCGAAGGCGAGAAGGCAATCGCGGCAGATGCCTCGGGCGACGATGCCCGCACGGCCCAGCGCATTGCCGACACGTTCGAAAGCAAGCTTCTTCCCCTCGTCAATGACACCGCCCTGCCCCTTCCCGACCTGCGCAAGGCCCTTGCCGGTGGTCTTGATGCAGCAGGAAAGGCTCATGGCAACCGGGGAGCTGGCGCCGGCGCTGCCTGGAACTTTGCGGTCAAGGGAGAAGGCAAGGTGGTCAGCGCAAAGCTCGACAGCCGCGCCCGCTGGATTGGCCTCGATACCGATGGCGACAATCAGCAGGATGTGACGGTGCAGCTTGGCCCGGTCATCAAGGGATCGGCCATGCGTGACATTGCCGCCTTCTACAATTTCGACGACTTCCGCGACCAGATCGAATTCGCCAAGCTCGGCCGGGCGATCAATGACGAATTGTCCAAACGCATTTCCGTTCCGGACGGAGATCTGACCGGACGCACGGTCCGCTTCACCGGTGTCGTGCCGCTCAAGAAAGCGGATGAGGAGTTCACCGTTACCCCCTCGAAGATCGAGGTCCTGCCATGACCGGGCCCGTCCCTTCTGCGGAGCATCCGGTCGGCCTGTCGATCCGCGGTGCGGTAAAGGTCTATCCGGGCACCCGCGCCCTCAAGGGCGTCGACTTCGACATCCGCATGGGCGCGGTCAATGTGCTGGTCGGTGAAAACGGCGCAGGCAAGTCGACCCTGATGAAGGTCATTGCCGGTGTAGAGGACCTGACAGAAGGCGAGATCCTGATAGGTGGCAAAGCCGTTCACTTCCGCCACAAGGATGACGCGGTAGCCCATGGCATCGGCATCGTCTTTCAGGAACTGAACCTCTTTCCCGATCTCACCGTGGCCGAGAATGTCTTCATGGGCCGCGAGCCCCTGCGTTTCGGCTTCGACATCGACAAGGGCGCCGTTGTCCGCCGCACCCGCGAGTTGCTGGGGCGCCTGGAACAGGACATTGATCCGGAAATGCGGCTCGGTTTCCTGCGCATCGGCCAGCAGCAGATCATCGAGATCGCCAAGGCCCTGGCCGAAGACGCCAGGATCCTGATTCTGGATGAACCCACATCGGCCCTCTCAGCTGCTGAGGTGGAAGTGCTCTTCCGCATCATCGACGAGCTGAAGGCCCAGGGCGTCGGCATTGTCTATATTTCCCACCGCCTGGAAGAACTGATCCGGGTCGGCGACTACATCACCGTTCTGCGCGACGGCGAGATCACCGGATCGCGTCCCATGGAAGGCGTCGACATTCCCTGGATCGTCCGCGCCATGATCGGCGAGAAATCCAAGGACTATTCCCAGGGCACGGGTCACGCATTCGGCGAAGAGGTTTTCCGGGCAGAAAACATTTCCCTGCCCAAGATGGGCGGCGGCTGGCTGGTGGATGATGTGTCCCTGTCCTTGCGCTCCGGCGAGATCCTTGGCGTCTACGGATTGATGGGTGCGGGCCGGTCCGAATTCCTGGAATGCGTCATGGCCCAGCATCCGGGTTCTGGCGGGCGTTTCTTTGTCGAGGGCCGCGAGATGCGGGAGGCCTCCGTCGACAGGCGCATCGCCCGGGGCATAGCCCTGGTGCCAGAGGACCGCAAGCGCGACGGCCTGGTGCAGATCATGTCGATCCGCGAGAACCTGACCCTGTCGTCCCTGAAGAGCTTCACCCGGATCTTCCACATGAGCCTTTCAGCGGAGGCTGACCGGGTACGCGACTATATCCGCCGCCTGACGATCAAGGTCGCGAGCCCCGAAAACCCGGTTTCCTCGCTGTCGGGCGGCAACCAGCAGAAAGTGGTGATCGGCAAGGCGCTGATGACCGGACCGAAGGTGCTGATGATGGATGAGCCCTCGCGCGGCATCGACATCGGGGCCAAGGCCGAGATCTACCGGACCATGCGCCAGCTCGCTTCCGAGGGCATTGGCATCATCTTCGTCACCTCGGACCTGGAAGAGGTTCTGGGGCTTTCCGACCGCATTCTCGTCATGGCCGACGGCCGGGTAACCGGTGAATTCCAGAAGGGCGCTGATGCTGCGCAGGTGATTGCTGCCGCCACGCCGGACAAGACCAAAAAGGGACACGCAGCATGACCGCCACCACCGCAACCGCCGCGCCGGCACCGCAGAAGATCAACTGGCTTCTGCTTCTGCTCAAGGCCCGCACCTTTGTGGCCCTGATCCTGGTGCTGGCCTATTTCTCCTTCGCCGCGCCCAACTTCCTGAGCACCGCCAATGCGGTTCTCGTCTCCAAGCATGTCGCGATCAATGCCTTCCTCGCCATCGGCATGACCTTCGTCATCATTACAGGCGGGATTGACCTGTCCGTCGGGTCGGTCGTCGGGCTTTGCGGCATGGTCGCCGGCTGGCTGCTGCTCAATGGCATCGATGTCGGCCTCGGCTGGTCCATCCAGTTCAATACCCTTGAGGTGATGCTGATCGTCTGCCTCGTCGGCATATTCGTCGGCTGGATCAACGGTACATTGATAACAAGGTTCAACGTCGCCCCCTTCATCGCCACCCTGGGCATGCTCTATGTGGCCCGAGGCTCCGCTCTCTTGTCCTCCGAAGGCCGGACCTTTCCGAACCTGAACGGCACGGCAGATTATGGCTCCTCGAGCTTCCCTGAAATTGGCGCAGGCAGCTTCCTGGGCATCCCGGTCATGATCTGGATGCTGATCATCGTGACAATCGCCGCCTCCTACATCGCCAGCCGCACACCACTTGGCCGTCATATTTATGCGGTCGGCGGCAATGAGCGGGGCGCAGCTCTCTCCGGCGTCCGCGTCAGGCGGGTGAAGATGTTCGTCTACATGTTCTCCGGACTGATGGCAGCGCTCGTCGGCCTGATCATCGCGTCCCAGCTCAAGGCCTCCCACCCGGCAACGGGAGAGTTCTTCGAACTGAACGCCATTGCGGCGGCGGTTCTGGGCGGCACCTCCATGTCCGGCGGGCGCGGCCGCATCGGCGGCACCATCGTCGGAGCCTTCGTCATCGGCATCCTGTCTGATGGATTGATCATGATGGGGGTCTCCTCTTTCTGGCAGATGGTCATCAAGGGGCTCGTGATCATCGCGGCCGTCGTCATCGACCAGGCACAAAGCCGGTTGCAAACCCGCGTTGCCTTGTCACAGGAGGCAGCGGCAAGCCGATAGTCGGCAAAAGCCGGAACTCTTGCTCCTCATAAGGTTTGAGAGTAGGAGGGTTCATTGTGCGGCGGGCCGATGCCTGCAGGCCGAAGGGGCATGAGAGTGAACGAGAAACACAGCGCGGACCGCAACGAAAATACGGTGCGGCTCCTGGCAGAACCGAGGCGCCAGCGCATTCTCGAATGGATCGAGGAAGAAGGCTCAGCCCGTGTACGCGACCTGTCGGCCGCCTTCGAGGTTTCAGAGGCGACCATCCGGCAGGATCTGGAGCGGCTGGAACGCGACGGCCAGATCACCCGCGAGCACGGCGGCGCCTACCTCAACTCCGTGCGCACCCAATCGGCCAGCATGTCCCTCCATCATCAGGAGAACATGGACCGCAAGCGCAAGATCGGCGCACTGGCCGCCGATCAGGTGGCCGATGGCGAAACCCTGATCCTGGATGCAGGCACCACCACCACCGAAGTGGCCCTGCGCCTGACCGGCCGCAGCAACCTGACCGTGATCACGAATGCGCTGAACATCGCCGTCATTCTCGGATCCGTTCCGGGCAACGCAGTGCATATGCCGGGCGGTCAGTTCAAGCCGCCCACTCTTTCCCTGTCCGGCGACAAGTCGGTTGAATATTTCCGCTCGATCTTTGCCGGTAAGCTGTTCCTGGCCACCGCCGGCGTCGCTCTGGATGCAGGCCTCACCTATCCGAGCTTTGCCGATTTGCAGCTCAAGGAAGCGATGATCCGCGCGGCCAGCCACGTCTATCTCGTGGCCGACAGCACCAAGATCAACCGGTCGTCCTTTACCCGGCTCGGGGCGCTGGAGCTCATTCATTCCTTCATCACCGATGACGGCATCTCCGACGCCGCCGCAAAGGAATTCGAGCATCGGGGTATCAAGGTCCTGATTGCAAAATAGGCGCGCCCGGTCTCACCGGAACGCGCCTATTAGAGTGTGGTCAGGACTGCCAGGCGGCAGTCCGTCAAATTCCTGTCCGCTTCAAGATCAGGCCGCAGCGCTGACCGAAGCGCCGAACACCCGCTCATTCAGCTCATAGACCTGAACGGCAGCATCCGCTGCTTCGCGGCCCTTATGCACGAAATGCGCATGGTAGAAGCTCTCGTGCTCATCCTTCGGCTGGAAGTGATGCGGCGTCAGAGAGACGGAGAAGACCGGAACGCCGGTCGCCATCTGGGCATCCATGAGACCGGACACGACGGCCTGGGCCACGAAGTCATGGCGGTAGATGCCACCGTCGACGACGAGTGCGGAGGCTGCGATACCGGCAAAGCGGCCGGTTTCAGCCAGCTTCTTGGCCAGGAGCGGCATTTCGAAAGCGCCAGGCACATCGAAGCTTTCGACCTTGGCAGCCGGAAGCAGCTCGGCAAGGCGCTGGGTAAAGCCGGCATAGGCCTGATCAACGATCTCTGCATGCCAGCGAGCCTTGATGAAGGCAAAGGTAGGGGATTTTGTCATGGCTCTGAATCCTTTTCCAAATGACAAGATCCCAGAGCACGCCTGCAGCCTCGCGCCGGACAGGCACGTGACTGCTTTCTCTTTCATCCGGACTATAACCGTCGGCCCCGGAATTTCACCGGTGTCTGCTGACCCGTTCCGGAGAACGGCGCTCGCGGGCTTTCACCGCCGGTGGGGAATTACACCCCGCCCTGAGAACGACAAACACTTAGGCACGGGCCGCAAGGGTGTCAAGGAGCCGAAGAGGAGTCTGCTGGCAGGGAAATCGAATTCACGTCAAGAGGACCGTCCCATGGATCTCCCATCAGGTGTCCATGGTCACACCCCTGTTTTGACAGAGGGCAGCAACGTCATATAAAATATCACGATATTTTACAGATGACTGGACGGAGGACGAAGTCGCCCTGGGTCCGACAGGATAAGGATATTCGGACCAATGGCCCGCCCCCGCAAGGATTCCAAGCCACAAGATGCCATTGATCAGGAGGCCAGTGAACCCAAGCGCCGGAATTCGGTCAATCTGTTCGAACAGGCCTATGAGCGGCTCGAAGACCTGATCGTCAAATGCGAACTCAGCCCCGGGCGGTTTCTCTCCATCCAGGACCTGCAGACCCTGACCGGCATCAGCCGCACGCCGGTTCATCAGGCGGTCGGAAGACTTGCGGAAGATACGCTCATTCATATCCGCCCCCGCCACGGTCTGCAGATCGCACCGATCGACCTTGCCCGCGAGCGGATGCTCTTGCGCCTGCGCCGGGACCTCGAGCGTTTCGTCATCAAGCTGGCTGCTGAAAACGCCTCCCCGGCCCAGCGCAACCAGATGCTGCATCTGGCGCGGGTGATCCGGGAGCGCCGGTCGACAATCACCATCGATGACTTCAACAATTTCGACAGGCGCATCGACACGCTGATTCTAACAGCCGGAAACGAGCCATTTCTGGTTCACACCCTCAGGCCCCTGCACACGATCTTCCGCCGGATCGGCTGGATCCACCACAACCACACCTCCGGCAATTTCAGCCTGGATGGCACGGTCGACCATCACCTTGCCGTGCTCAATGCCATTGCCAACCGGCATGTGGAGGAAGCCGTCTCAGCCTCCGATGCCTTGATCGAATTCGTCAACTCCATGTTCGACGTGATCGAAAAGGAAATCGATCCCTCCCTGCTCGACTGCAGCATCGAGCCGTTTGTCACGCTCTAATAACCGCCCTGGCCCGCGTCTGCCCCTCCCTCGCTTGGTGATGGCGCGGCACCGGTTGCCCCGAGCAGTCGGATCAAGTCCAAACAGGCGGCATTTCCGGAAGCCAGGCCCCGCTCACATGTCCCCTCCGGCATTTTTGACTTCGTCAATTTCAATCCAATTTATCCGTACAATCTCAAATACTTAACCGCCACACCCTCCTCCTCCTTCCCCAATGGAAGCCGCGCCCGCTTGCGGCGTTTAAAATGTCGTGATATTTCACGACATATTAATGAGGCGCCGTAGAAAGCTCCTCATTGTTGAAATGGGAGGAAATCAGAATGAATTTGTTCCGCACCGGTCTTGCCGGAGCGCTTGCGCTTGGCCTTGCCACCGTCATTCCCGCATCCGGCTTTGCGCAGGATGCGACCACCCTGCGCTTCCAGACGCACCACAGCGCATCGTCGCTTCAGGGCAAGGCCTTGCTGCGTTTTGCCGAGCTCGCAAACGAAATGTCCAACGGCACGCTCCAGGTCGAGATGCTGACGGATTCTTCCGTGATCAAGTCGTCCGAAGCTTTTGAAGCTGCCGCAACCGGCATCATCGATGGTGACGCGACCGGCGCTGGTTATGTCACCGGCAAGAATCCGGCCTTCCAGTTCTACGGCGACGTGATGGGCGGTTACTCCACCCCCTATCAGATCCTCGGCTGGTACAAGAATGCTGGTGGACTGGAGCTTGCCAACAAGCTCTACGAACAGTTCAACATGCACCTGATCGGCACCTTTGTCGCAACGCCGGAGTCCCTCGGCTCCAGCACGTCTCTTGCTGGCATCAATGACCTGAAGGGCTGGAAGTTCCGCTCTCCTCCCGGCATGGAATCCGAGATCTTCCAGAAGCTGGGCGCTGCCCCCGTGGTGATGCCGTTCGGTGAAGTCTTCACCGCCATGACCACCGGCACGGTTTCTGGTGCGGATGCATCCACCCTCGCCGTCAACAAGGGCCTCGGCCTCTATGATGTCGGCAAGTTCGCTACATATCCCGGCTTCCACTCCATGCCGATTGAGCATGTGACCGTCAATCTCGACAAGTGGAACAGCCTCTCGGACAGCCAGAAGGACATCCTGCAGTCTGCGATCGACACCATCGCCATCGAAGTGGCGACCCAGTCGGAAATCAACGACCGCAAGGCAGCCTCCGAGCTGAAGGAAGCCGGTGTGACCCTGCAGGACTGGAGCCAGGAAGACCGTCTGGCCTTCCGCAAGGTGGCTCAGGAAGTCTGGGCAGACTGGGCAACCCGCAGCCCGGAAGCACAGGCAGCCTATGATTCCCACGTTGCCTACATGAAGTCGCTCGGCATCCTCGACTGACCCGAGAACTGACTGTGGGGGCTAACCGCCCTTGAAGACGCGGGCCGGCGGCCCTGAAACTCCGCCGCTGGCCCGCTTGCGTCCGGATTCTGCCCTGCAACAGTGCGCTCGAAGCACATGTGCCTGTCCATGCTCTCAATGCCGGCCCTTGGCTCTGGCCCATTGCGCGGACCAAGGCAGACCGTTCCGGCCGTCCACTGACCTTCAGACCGACGAGGATTTCATGCCGGCTCCCTCCGAGAATTCAGACCACAAACTCTGTCCCAAAGCGGCCCTGCTAGCCTCGCCCCTGCTCGTGATTGTTGCGATCACGCTCTACGAGGTCGTAGTGCGCTATATCTTCGGCAGCCCGACGATCTGGGTCAATGAAATGGCCCTGTTCCTGTCCGCGATCGTCTACCTGATCGCCGGCGTCTATGTCATGGCACTCGACGATCACCTGCGGATCTCGGTGATATACGATGCGGTGCCCCGCCTCGTCCGCCGTTTCTTCGACCTCATTACGCTGCTTTCCACGCTGGTCTTCTGTGGTGGCCTTGCCTATTTCGGCGCGCCCACAGCCTGGCGTGCCCTCGTCACCTTCGAGCGTTTCGGCACTGCGTGGAACCCGCCCATCCCGGCCATCGTCAAACCCTTCGTCGTCGTTGCGGCAGGTCTGATGGCTGTCCTTGCAATCGTCAACTTCCTGCGCGCCAGCCAGCATCCGCGGCCAGGCAGCGACCGGATCGATTGAGGCTGCCATGACCATCCTGACAATTTCCATCATCCTGCTTCTGGGCATCTTCACCCTGATGGCCATCGGCGTACCGCTGGCCTTTGCCGCCGGCTCGCTCGCCATGGTGGTTGCCTATCTGAAGTTCGGCCTGCCGGTCCTGGCCATCGCGCACAAGACCGTCTACGGCCTTGCCACCGAATACAGCTTCCTGTCCGTGCCGATGTTCATCCTGATGGCGTCGCTACTGGAACGCTCCCGGCTGGCGAGAGATCTTTATGATGCGCTCAACAGCGTCTTCGGACGGGTGCGCGGCGGCATCGGCTATGTGACGCTGGTCATTTCCGTTCTGCTGGCTGCCATCAGCGGCATCATCGGCGGCGAAATCGTGCTTCTCGGTCTGGTTGCCCTGCCCCAGATGCTGCGCCTGAAATACGACCGCAACCTTGCCATCGGCATCGTCTGTGCGGGCGGTTCGCTCGGTACCATGATCCCGCCATCGATCGTTCTGATCGTCTATGGCCTGACGGCTGACGTCTCGGTGCACAAGCTGTTCCTGGGCTCATTCCTGCCCGGTTTCCTGCTGGCCCTGTTCTATCTCATCTATATCGCCGTGCGCTGCTGGCTGGACCCGAATGCGGCCCCCAAGCCGGTAGAAGTCAAACAGGAGCCGTTCAAGCTCTCGGCTTTCCTGCGCGGCGTCCTGCCGACGGGCATCCTGATCCTGACCGTGTTCGGCTGTATTTACGGCGGTATCACCTCGATCACGGAAGCAGCCAACATCGCAGTCGGCATGACCATCGTGATCATTGCGGTACGTGGCGAACTGACCGTGGCCATGCTTGCCCAGGCACTGACCCAGACGCTCCGGGCTTGCGGCATCATCCTCTGGGTGACCTTCGGCGCGGCCGTCATGGTGGCAATCTACAATCTGTCCGGCGGTCAGAAATTTGTCACCGATGTGATCCTTGGCCTGAACATCTCGCCCTTCCTGACCATTCTGCTGATGATGGCAATCTTCGTCGTGCTCGGCATGTTCATGGACTGGATCGGAATCCTGCTGCTCTGCATGCCGATCTTCGTGCCCATCGTCACGGTGCTCGGCTACGACCCGGTCTGGTTCGGCGTGCTCTTCTCCGTGACCATGCAGGTCGCCTTCCTGTCGCCCCCCTTCGGTCCGGCTGCCTTCTATCTGCGAAGCGTGGCTCCCCCCGACATCACCCTTCCCGTGATCTACAGGGCTCTCTGGCCATTCATCCTGATCCAGCTCTTCATGCTGGCCCTGCTGCTGGCCTTCCCTGAGATCTCGCTCTTCCTCCCGAATCTTGCACGCTGATGTGCTCCGGAGCCTTCCGATGAAAATTACTGCAATCAAAACCTACCGCCTGGAAGAATTCGCCAACGTTCTCTGGGTACATGTCGAAACCGACGCGGGCATCACCGGCCTTGGCGAAACCTTCTATGGCGCGGGCGCCGTCGAGGCACACATCCACGACACCCTGTCCGGACGCCTGCTGGGCAAGAACCCGCTGCACATCGAAGCCCTGCACAAGGAGATGGTGTCGCTGCCGATGGCCCAGTCCTCGACCGGTGCCGAATACCGAGCGGCCTCTGCCATCGACATTGCCCTGTGGGACATCTTCGGCAAGGTCTGCGGCCTGCCGGTGCATCAGATGCTGGGCGGCCAGTGCTGGGACAAGATCCGCGTCTACAACACCTGTGCCGGCTACCGCTATGTGCGCACCAACAACATCAAGCCGGTCTCCAACTGGAACCTGGGCGATGATGAAGGCCCCTACGAGGATCTGGTCGGCTTCATGACCCGCGCGGATGCACTGGCGGAGAACCTGCTGGAACAGGGCATCACCGCCATGAAGATCTGGCCGTTCGATCCCCATGCCCAGGAAACCCGCGGCCAGTACATCACGGCCGAGCAGATGAAGACCGCCATCGAGCCTTTCGAGAAGATCCGCAAGGCCGTGGGCGACAAGATGGAGATCATGGTCGAGTTCCATTCGCTCTGGAACCTGCCGACCGCCAAGAAGATCGCCAAGGCGCTGGAGCCCTATTCCCCGACCTGGTACGAGGATCCGATCCGCATGAACTCGCCTCAGGCACTTGGGGAATATGCGGCGTCGACAGATGTGTGGACCTGCGCCAGTGAAACCCTCGGCTCCCGTTGGCCCTACAAGGACATGCTGGACCAGAATGCCACCCATGTGGTCATGGTCGATCTGTGCTGGACCGGTGGTCTTACCGAAGGGCGCAAGATTGCCGCGCTCGCCGAAACCTGGCACCGCCCGTTTGCCCCGCATGACTGCATCGGCCCGGTCGGCTTTGCCGCCGCCATTCACATGTCCTTCAGCCAGCCCAACACGCTGATCCAGGAATCCGTGCGTGCCTTCTACCGCGGCTGGTACAACGAGCTGGTAACGGCTGTCCCGAAGATCGAAAACGGCTACGTCTATCCGATGGAGGGCCCGGGCCTCGGCGTCGAGCTGCTGCCGTCCTTCTTCGACCGTCCGGATCTGAGCGGCCGCACGTCGGTCCTCTGATCCAGAGATGCCGCTAACCTTACTGGATATGCCATGAACATCTTCGATCTGACCGGCCGCACGGCCCTTGTGACCGGCTCCTCGCGCGGCCTCGGGCTTGCCATCGCAACAGGTCTGGCGGAAGCCGGCGCCTCCCTAGTCCTGAACGGGGTCGATGCCAGCCGCCTGGAGGCCACTGCCGAGGACCTCCGCGCCAAGGGCTACAGCGTGCGCACGGCCGCCTTCGACGTGACCGATGAAGCGGCCGTGGTCGATGTCTTCGAAACCTTCGACCGGGAGGGTGTCGCCATCGACATCCTCGTCAACAACGCCGGGATCCAGTTGCGCAAGCCGATCGTTGAGCTTTCAACGGCAGAATGGCAGCGGGTGATGGATACCAACCTGACCAGTGCCTTCGTCGTCGGCCGGGAAGCTGCCAAGCGCATGATCGCCCGCAAGAGCGGCAAGATCATCAACATCGGCTCGCTGACCAGCGAACTGGCCCGCGCCACGGTTGCCCCCTACACGGTGGCCAAAGGCGGCATCAAGATGCTGACCCGCTCCATGACCGCCGAATGGGCCGAGCATGGCATCCAGGTCAATGCCATCGGCCCAGGCTACATGCTCACCGACATGAACGAAGCCCTGATCAACAATCCGCAGTTCGACGCCTGGGTGAAGGGCCGCACGCCGGCCCGCCGCTGGGGCAAGCCGGAAGAGCTGGTCGGCACCGCCGTCTACCTCGCCTCCCCGGCCTCCAACTATGTCAGCGGCCAGATCATCTACGTCGACGGCGGAATGATTTCTGTCCTCTAAGCCGTCCGGTCTCAAAGCCTGTCCCTGTTCCCCGCCCTTGACAGCCCGGCGCGTGGAACAGGTCAGGTCTCCAGAAAGCAGTCATCATGCGTGCAATCGTTGCTCACCAGCCCCATGACCTTCGTCTTGAAGAGCGGCCTGCCGCTGCCGAGCCGGGTCCGGGCGAAGTCCGCGTCCAGATTTCCCGAGGCGGCATCTGCGGCTCGGACCTGCATTACTATCACCACGCCGGTTTCGGTGCGATCCGGTTGAAGGAACCGATGATTCTCGGCCATGAGGTGGCCGGACGGATCCTGCAGACCGGTGCCGGCGTCACCTGTGTGGCGGCGGGCGATCCGGTTGCCGTCAATCCGAGCATGCCCTGTAATCATTGCCACTTCTGCCTGCGCGACCAGCGCAACCAGTGCCTCGACATGCGGTTTTTCGGCAGCGCCATGCGCTTTCCCCATATGCAGGGCCTGTTCCGCGACGAGGTCACCTTGCCGGCAGAACAGGTCTACAAGGTGCCGGACACGCTCGACCTCGGTCTTGCTGCCTGTGCTGAGCCTTTTGCCGTCTGCCTCCATGCGGTTGCCGGCGCGGGATCGCTGCTCGGAAAATCCGTTCTGGTCTCCGGTTGCGGGCCGATCGGCAACCTGGTGATTGCCGCAGCACGCCATGCAGGGGCAGCCCAGATCGCAGCCTCGGATCTGGCCGATGCGCCGCTGGCCATTGCCTCCAAACTTGGTGCAAGCCAGACCTTCAATCTGGCTCAGACCCCGGATGCGCTTGCCCCCTTCGGTGAACGCAAGGGCCTGTTCGACGTGGTGTTCGAATGTTCCGGCAGTGCCAAGGCGCTTGCGACTGCGCTTGAGGTCGTTCGGCCCGGGGGCACGCTGATCACCGTCGGGCTCGGCGGCGACATCCCGCTGCCGCTCAACATGGTCGTTGCCAAGGAAGTCAACCTGAAGGGCAGCTTCCGCTTCGACGCTGAATTCGGTTGGGCCGTACAGCTCATCTCCAGCGGCGCTGTCGATCTCTCGCCTCTGATTTCTGCCACCCTTCCGGCAGAACAGGCTGACGAGGCCTTCAAGCTGGCCTCCGACCGCAGCCAATCCATGAAGGTGCAGCTCGCCTTCAACGACTGAGCCCTGCCTTCCCAATTCAATTCCCGAGAAGGGACTTTTCCATGAAAATCGTGTTCCACGGCCAGAATGCCTGCAGTTTCGTGCCGGGTTTTGCCGAACTCCTGTCGGAGCCTCATGAGATCATCGAGCTTCCCGACGCGTTGACCCGTGCGGAAGACCGCGCAGCCTATGCTGCGGCAGACGTGATCATCGGCGTCCAGCTTGCCGCCGGCATGCCGGTGGCCGATACGCTGAAGCTCTATCAGCTTCCGGGCGCGGGCTATGACGGCATCGACCTCTCGCTTGTTCCTGCAGGCACGACCCTGTGCAACTGCTTCGGTCATGATGCAGCCATTGCGGAATATGTGATGGCGGCACTGCTTCTGCGCCATGTGCCGCTGGCCGATGCGAACGCACGCCTGCGCAAGGGCGACTGGGCCTACCGGTCCGGCGGCACGGATGCCCTGCGCACGGAGCTTGGCGACCAGACCATCGGCCTGATCGGCTTCGGCCATATCGGCAAGACGATTGCTGCCCGGGCCAAGGCCTTCGGCATGAAGGTCATTGTTGCGAACCGGTCCACGCCGCAAGATACCGGCCTGTTCGATCAAGCCTTTGCCCTGTCGGATCTGAAGGCCTTTGCAGGTCAGGCAGACGTGATCGTCAACACCCTGCCCTTCAACGCCGAGACCGCAAGCCTTGTGAACGCGGATATTTTCGCCGCCATGAAACCGGATGCAACGGTTCTGAACGTCGGCCGTGGTCCTGTGATCGACGAAAAGGCGCTTTTTGAGGCTCTTTCGCAAAAACGGATCGGCGGCGCGATCATCGACACCTGGTATGTCTATCCGGACGGCAGCAATCCGAACCCGCATCCATCGGCCTATCCGTTCCACGAGTTGGACAATGTGGTGATGACGCCGCACATGTCCGGCTGGACCCACGGCACGGTCAACCGCCGCCGCCACGCCATGGCAGAAAATATCAACCGCCTGGCCAAGGGCGAAGCCCTGCAGAACACGATCAAGCTCACGTGAAAAGCTGACAAGCCCACGTGAACAGCTGGGCCATCAGGCCCAGCCACCCTTTTCAGCGTCTCCTCCGGCCTGACCTTTCGGGCCACTACCCCCACTGCCCGGTTCTGAACCGGGCATTTTTTTATCTTCCGACAAGGATCAGACAGGAGAAATCGCCTGCCGAAACGTCCGCCTTCCCGGGTCGCAAGTGGGGTTTCACTTCAGGATATGCTCGCACCCATGACTTACCTTTGCCTGGCAGAAATGCTTTAACTCCGGAATGACAGAACCGACACCTGAACAAACTGAAAGACTTGCCATCGCCTTTGAACGGTTCACCCGCCGCTTCAAGGTCGCGGAGGCAGCCGCAGCCCTGCAGAACGCGCTCAATGCGCTCGATATTCAGGCACTCTTGTTCATCAACGAGCGCCCCGAATGCAGCCTGGGTGACGTTGCCCGGCACCTTCAGGTCGCGATGACTACCATGTCCTCTTCCGCTGACCGTCTGGTCCGCCGCGGCATGATTGAAAGGCAGCGCCCTGAAGCCAATCGCCGGTCTGTCGCTCTGACGATCACCCCCAACGGTCAGGAGGCTGTTGCCGGTTACATGGACGGATATCGCGCCTCTTGCAGAGCGATGCTTGATGCGCTCGATAGCGATGATCGCGCAACCTTCCTGCGCCTGACGGAGCTCATCGCAAAATACGAAGATTGAATAGTACGAAAATCGTAGTATATGCCTTTTCATCGTAACTGAAATCGACAAGGCATATCAATGACACCTTCCTCCGCTCTCATTACAGGTGCAAACAAGGGCATTGGCCTCGCCATCGCCAGGCAGCTCGGCAAGAATGGATTGGTGGTCTGGCTCGGCTGCCGAAAGCTCGCGCTCGGGGAAGCCGCCGCGCGCCAACTGCAAGACGAAGGGATCAAGGCACAGGCTGTACAGCTCGACGTCACGGATCCCGCCAGTGTTTCCTCCGCCGTGGCGACGCTCGAGCAGGCAAATGGCAGTCTGGATATTCTCGTCAATAACGCCGGCCTGATGTATGGGCCGCCGCCGTCTCTCGCAGAAGAATCTATCGACGAGATGCGGCAGATGTTCGAGACCAATGTGTTTGGCGCGCTGCGCGTCACTCAGGCCTTTCTGCCGCTGCTGAGGAAGTCAGAAGCTGCCCGGATCGTGATGATGAGCAGCGGCCTCAGTTCGCTGAATGATGCCCTGGACATGCGAAGCGAGACCTGGGGGGTCGGATTCGCTGGCTACTGTGCATCGAAGACGGCATTGAACATGTTGACCGTAAAGCTTGCCAAGGAACTGGCGCGTGACGGCATCAAGGTGAATGCCGTGGACCCGGGCCTGACGTCCACGGACATGACGGGCAATGGTGCTGGCCACTCTCCTGAAATGGGCGCAAGACCTGCGGTCGCCCTTGCACTGGCTCACGCATTCGGGCCAACGGCCGGTTTCTATAGCTGTTCTGCTCAAGGCGAGCTGGTTCTGAACAACTGGTAACAGCGCTGCACGGGTGCCCTTCTCGACCCCCTTCTGGACACCCGTCCTGAATGGTCACCGAGTTTCGAAATTCCAAAGGCCTCTGGAAAGCAAAAAACCCCGCGTACAGACGTACGCGGGGTTAAAAAGGCATGGAAGCCCGTTGAACAGCCTTAGGCGTTCACAGCGTCCTTGAGGCCCTTGCCGGCCTTGAACTTCGGCGTCTTGGAAGCCGGGATCTGGATCGTTTCACCGGTGCGCGGGTTGCGGCCTTCGGTGGCAGCGCGTTCGGAAACGGAGAAGTTGCCGAAGCCGATGATACGGACTTCGTCGCCAGCCTTCAGGGTTTCAGTGACGGCGTCGAACGTAGCGTCGACAGCTTCGCCAGCCTGAGCCTTGGTGAGGCCGGTCTTTTCTGCGACGGCTGCGATCAGATCGTTTTTGTTCATAGCAGATACCTTTCTAAGAAACGGCAATTGGCCGACGATTCCCATCGGCGCCGTTGCCGGAAAGTCGGCCCAAATCGCCGCCAACGCAAGTCATTTTTTCGCAGAAAACCGCCATTTTTTGGGATTATTCAAAAGAAAAGCCCCGGTTTTGCCGGGGCTTTCCACTTGTTCACAGGTTCAGGGGAAAATCAGTGGGCAATGATGCCCGCCGATTCGTCCTCCAAAGCGGCCTTCTTGGCGGCTTTCTCAGCGGCAGCTGCCTGGGCTTCGTCCCATTCGATGGGCTCCGGAACCCGAACCAGAGCGTGCTTCAGAACCTCGTCCATTCCGGAAACCGGGATGATCTCGAGAAGGTTCTTCACCGAGTCCGGGATGTCCGCCAGGTCCTTGGCGTTGTCTTCCGGAATCATCACCTTCTTGATGCCACCGCGCAGAGCCGCGAGCAGCTTTTCCTTCAGACCGCCGATCGGCAGGATCCGGCCGCGCAGGGTGATTTCACCCGTCATGGCCACATCCCGGCGCACCGGAATGCCGGTCAAGGTGGAGATCACGGCCGTTGCCATGCCGATACCGGCAGACGGACCATCCTTCGGGGTTGCCCCTTCCGGAACGTGGACGTGAATGTCACGCTTGTCGAACAGCGGCGGCTCGATGCCGAAGTCGATCGCACGCGAGCGCACATAGGATGCAGCCGCGGAAATCGATTCCTTCATCACGTCGCGCAGGTTGCCCGTGACCGTCATCTTGCCCTTGCCGGGCATCATGACGCCTTCGATGGTCAGCAGCTCGCCGCCCACTTCCGTCCAGGCAAGACCGGTGACGACACCGACCTGATCTTCCAGTTCCGCCTGACCATAGCGGTAACGCGGCACGCCGAGGTACTTCTCGACCATGGCTTCATCGACAGTGATCGACTTTGCTTCGGTCATGAGAATGTCCTTGACCGCCTTACGGGCCAGGGTCGCCATTTCGCGCTCAAGGTTACGCACGCCCGCTTCACGGGTGTAGCGGCGAACCACGAAACGGAGGGCTTCGTCGGTGATCGAGAATTCCCCGTCGCGCAGGCCATGATCCTTCTCGGCCTTCAGAATGAGGTGACGGCGGCAGATTTCCACCTTCTCATCTTCTGTGTAGCCGGCGATGCGGATCACTTCCATACGGTCCATCAGGGGAGCCGGAATGTTGAGCGTGTTGGCCGTGGTGACAAACATCACGTCCGACAGGTCGTATTCCACCTCGAGGTAATGGTCCATGAAGGAGCCGTTCTGTTCCGGATCCAGCACTTCCAGAAGCGCAGAGGACGGATCACCACGGAAGTCCATGCCCATCTTGTCGATTTCGTCGAGCAGGAAGAGCGGGTTGGACTTCTTCGCCTTCTTCATTGACTGGATGACCTTGCCGGGCATCGAGCCGATGTAGGTGCGGCGGTGACCACGGATCTCGGCCTCGTCACGCACGCCGCCAAGGGACATGCGGACGAATTCACGGCCGGTCGCCTTTGCGATGGACTTACCGAGGGAGGTCTTGCCGACGCCGGGAGGGCCGACAAGGCACAGAATCGGACCCTTCAGCTTGTTTGCGCGGCTGAGCACGGCGAGATACTCGACGATACGCTCCTTGACCTTCTCCAGGCCATAGTGATCCGTATCAAGCACCTTTTCGGCCAGAGCCAGATCATTCTTGACCTTGCTCTTCTTGCCCCACGGAATGCCGACCAGCCAGTCGAGGTAGTTGCGCACGACGGTGGCTTCCGCCGACATCGGGCTCATCTGCTTCAGCTTCTTGATTTCGGCAGCCGCGCGCTCACGGGCTTCCTTGGACAGCTTGGTCTTCTTGACCCGCTCTTCCAGTTCGGCGATCTCGTCGCGGCCATCTTCGCCGTCGCCAAGTTCCTTCTGAATGGCCTTCATCTGCTCATTCAGATAGTACTCGCGCTGGGTCTTCTCCATCTGGCGCTTGACACGGGAGCGGATGCGCTTTTCCACCTGCAGGACGGAGATTTCGCTCTCCATCATGCCGAGGATACGCTCAAGACGCTCGGCCACGGACACGATCGCCAGGATCTCCTGCTTTTCCTGAATCCGGATAGCCAGGTGCGAGGCAATGGTGTCTGCCAGCTTGGAATAGTCCTCGATCTGGTTGACCGCGCCAAGAACCTCCGGTGAAACCTTCTTGTTCAGCTTCACATAGTTCTCGAACTCGGCCACGACCGAACGGGACAGTGCCTCGACCTCGATGTTCTCATTGTCCTTCTCAGGGAGAACCGTGGCCGTTGCTTCGTAATAGTCGGAGCGGTCGGAGTAGCTGTCGATCCGCGCACGCGCGCCGCCCTCGACCAGGACCTTGACCGTGTTGTCCGGCAGCTTCAGGAGCTGCAGAACCGTGGCCAGAGTGCCGACCTCATAGATCTGATCCGGGTTCGGATCATCATCGGCGGCATTCACCTGGGTGGCGAGCAGGATGTGCTTGTCCGTCGTCATGACCTCTTCGAGAGCCTTTATGGACTTCTCGCGGCCGACGAACAGCGGCACGATCATATGCGGGAAGACGACGATGTCGCGGAGGGGCAGCACAGGATAGACGGCGGTACCGTCTTCATCCACAGAGCGGATTTCTGTTTCGCTCATTTCCATTCCTTTCTCTGCGCATCCCGGTCCCATCTGAAGTGGCGGCTCGGGATACTTTCAGACGGCAGCGGGCGGGAGGTGCCCGCGAAGGCCGAACCGGACCACCCCGAATGGGCATGAATCCAGAACGCTTAGCCGTCACGTTGCCTTATTAGGTGGACACCTGCCTGCCCGGTGTCAAGGAGAGTGCACAAACTCAGTCACCCAGCCTGTTGACGACTCCAAAGCCCGTGGAAAACCCGGCGGAATTTGCCGTTTTCCCATAAAAAATGCCGCCCGGAGGCGGCATTTCAAATCCTTGCAAGGAATCCGGATCACCGGTTCACGCTGCGCGAAGTGCCCGATCAGGCGCTCGTTGCGGAGCTTTCTTCCCGGTCTTCGTAGATGTAGAGGGGACGCGCTTCGCCCTTGACCACTTCCGCGGAGATCACAACTTCCTTGACGCCCTTGAGGCCCGGCAGCTCGTACATGGTGTCGAGCAGGATGGCTTCGAGGATCGACCGCAGCCCGCGGGCACCAGTCTTGCGCTCGATCGCCCGCTGGGCAATCGCCTTGAGCGCTTCGTCGTGGAAGCTCAGCTCGACCGACTCCATCTCGAACAGACGCTGGTACTGCTTGACCAGGGCGTTCTTCGGCTCGGTCAGGATGGTGACCAGGGCTTCTTCGTCCAGATCTTCCAGGGTCGCGATGACCGGCAGACGGCCGACGAATTCCGGGATCAGGCCGAACTTCAGCAGATCTTCCGGCTCCAGCAGCGTGAAGAGTTCGCCGATGCGGCGGTCTTCCGGTCCGTGGACCTGAGCCTTGAAGCCAATCGAGGTCTGGGTGCCGCGGTCGGAGATGATCTTGTCGAGACCTGCGAACGCACCGCCGCAGATGAACAGGATGTTGGTCGTATCCACCTGCAGGAACTCCTGCTGGGGATGCTTGCGGCCACCCTGGGGCGGAACAGAGGCAACGGTGCCTTCCATGATCTTCAGCAGGGCCTGCTGCACGCCCTCGCCCGACACGTCGCGGGTGATGGACGGATTGTCGGCCTTGCGGCTGATCTTGTCCACTTCGTCGATGTAGACGATGCCGCGCTGAGCACGCTCGACGTTGTAGTCGGCGGACTGGAGCAGCTTGAGAATGATGTTCTCGACGTCTTCACCCACGTAACCGGCTTCGGTCAGGGTCGTTGCGTCCGCCATGGTGAAGGGAACATCCAGAATGCGGGCCAGGGTCTGGGCAAGAAGGGTCTTGCCGCAGCCGGTCGGACCGACGAGCAGGATGTTCGACTTCGCCAGTTCCACGTCATTGTTCTTGGAGGCGTGGTTGAGGCGCTTGTAGTGATTGTGAACCGCGACCGACAGGACCTTCTTCGCGCTGCCCTGACCGATGACATAGTCATCGAGGACGTTGCGGATTTCCTGTGGCGTCGGAATGCCGTCGCGGGACTTCACCAGAGAAGACTTGTTCTCCTCGCGGATGATGTCCATGCACAGCTCGACGCATTCATCACAGATGAAAACAGTCGGGCCGGCGATCAGCTTGCGAACTTCATGCTGGCTCTTGCCGCAAAACGAGCAGTAGAGCGTGTTCTTGGAGTCGCTGCCGCTGGCCTTTGTCATTTATTCAATCCCGAGTTCAAGAGGAGGCGAACCTCCCTTATCTGTCTAGATCGAGCCAAATTTAGGCAATCTGGCTCGAAAGTGCCGCTGCGGACCGATTATACAACATCACGGTTCCCGATGTGTCCATGCTTCGCCCCTAAAAATCAATATAGGTTTAAGGCGAAGCCTGAAAAGCCGCGGTATCCGGACGATCCTTGCGTTGTCCACGGACGGCAGACCATCCGTGGACAAATCGTGAGACTGATCAGGCGCCGAGGCTGGCGCGATCGGTGATCACATTATCGACAATGCCGAATTCCTTGGCCCGCTCAGCGGTCATGAAATTGTCGCGCTCGAGTGCTTCCTCGACTTCATCGAGAGAACGGCCCGTGTGCTTCACGTAGATTTCATTGAGCCGGCGCTTCATCTTCAGGATTTCCTGGGCATGAAGCATGATGTCGGCAGCCTGACCACGGAACCCGCCAGACGGCTGGTGGACCATGACCCGGGCGTTCGGCAGTGAGAAGCGCGAATCCTTGGCGCCAGCTGCCAGAAGCAGCGAGCCCATGGAAGCCGCCTGACCGATGCAAAGGGTCGATACCGCCGGGCGGATGAACTGCATCGTGTCATAGATCGCCAGACCCGAGGTCACCAGACCGCCGGGCGAATTGATGTAGAGCGCGATTTCCTTGTTCGGATTTTCCGATTCCAGATACAGCAGCTGCGAGCACACGAGCGTCGCCAGGTGATCTTCAATCGGACCGGTGAGGAAAATAATCCGCTCCTTGAGAAGGCGCGAATAGATGTCGAAGGCCCGCTCGCCGCGCGTCGTCTGTTCGACAACCATCGGAACGAGAGTGTTCATGTAGAGTTCGACAGGATCCTTCATACTTCATCCATATGCTTTGAGACATCCATACCCGCCGCGGCACAGACTGACTTCAGGAAGTGGAGCGGAACCGGTCACGTCGGTGCGACCCAGCGCCTGACTCGAAAAAAGCGACATCCCTTACATAGGGGATGTCGCCTCATTCGCAAAGTCATCGCAGACGCGCCGTGAAGGCAAGGTTAAAGCCAAAGGCGCGTCCGCTGATTTTTTAGGTGACGAACCGCCAGATCAGGCGTTGTCGTCTTCGTCAGCGACCAGCTTCTCCAGCTCTTCCTTGGAGACGGACTTGTCGGTCACCTTGGCCTGGCCAAGGATGAAGTCGACGACCTTCTCTTCGTAGATCGGAGCGCGCAGGGTTGCGAGAGCCTGCTGGTTGTTCTTGTAGAAGTCGAAGACCTGCTTTTCCTGGCCCGGGAACTGACGGACGCGGTCGTAGAGAGCGCGCTGCATTTCCTCGTCGGTGACCTGAACGTTGTTCTTCTCACCAACTTCGGACAGGACCAGACCGAGACGCACGCGGCGCTCAGCGATCTTGCGGTAGTCAGCCTTCGCAGCTTCTTCGGTGGTGTCCTCGTCTTCGAAGGACTTGCCGTTCCGCTTCATGTCTTCTTCGACCTGGCGCCAGACCGAATCAAACTCGGAGTTCAGCAAGCCTTCCGGCAGATCGAAGGAGTAGACTTCGTCCAGCTTGTCGAGAAGCTGACGCTTCACGCGCTGACGGGTCATCATGCCGAACTGGCCTTCAACCTGACCGCGGACGATTTCCTTCAGCTGGTCGAGGGATTCGAGGCCCAGGCCCTTTGCGAAGTCGTCATCGATCTTGGCTTCGCCCGGAGCTGCAACTTCCTTGACGACGATGTCGAAGGTCGCAACCTTGCCGGCCAGATTCGGAGCCGGGTAGTCTTCCGGGAAGGTGACTTCGATGGTCTTTTCTTCACCGGTCTTCACGCCGACGAGCTGCTCTTCGAAGCCCGGGATGAAGCGGCCGGAGCCGAGAACCAGCTGGCCGTTTTCGTCAGCGCCGCCGTCGAAAGGCTCACCGTCGATCTTGCCGAGGTAGGACATGGTCACGCGGAAACCGTCCTTCGCCTTCACCTTCTTCGGCTCGAAGGGCACGTTGTTCTTCGCGATTTCTGCGATCTGGCTGTCGATTTCCTCGTCAGCGATCTCGACCACCGGACGTTCGATTTCGATCGAGGAGAAATCCGCGATCTCGAATTCCGGCAGGACATCGTAGGACATGGTGAAAGACAGGTCAGCAGCGCCGGCCAGGATCTTTTCAGCTTCGTCGTCGGTCAGATCAATCGCCGGGGTCAGAGCCGGACGCTCGGAGCGGTCTTCAAGAGCCTTCTGGCTGGAATCCTGGATGGTGTTCGACAGGATTTCTGCCATGGCCTGACGGCCGTAGACTTTCTTGAGATGCGCAACCGGCACCTTGCCCGGACGGAAGCCGTTGATACGTACCTTGGACTTCATGTCGTCCAGATAGGAATCAAGCTTGGCGGCCAGATCGCCAGCCGGGATTTCGATCTTAAGCTCTCGCTTGAGGCCCTCGGCGAGGGTTTCGGTTACCTGCATGGGTTTTGCTTCGTCCTCGGTCCGTAGCGGCTGACCGCCCCGGATGTTTGTTTCTATGGAATCGCGTGTGCCGCGCTGCCGGCTCCCCTTTTCACAGAAGCGTTCTAAAGGGCAGCGCACGCCTTGAACAAAGCCCAAGACGCACGATGTGAGCGCGATAAAGCGTCCCCCCGGAAGTGTCAAGGGCAGAGCAGGGTTTTGACGGGCGAAAGCCCCGTGAAAAAGGCGAAAAACAGCCCTGCCCGATGATTAGCCGGACCGGCCGGAGGAACAGAGAATGTTGCTGCAACGCAGCAGCCAAGTCCTCAAGTTGCCCCCTGCCCGATATTCAACGCAAACGCATCCAGCCAAGTGTAGATACAACCACAGGATAGCCAACTCCCGCCAAACCATAGCGGGCCCTTGTCCTCGCCTGTTTGAAGTCAGATTGAGGCATGGTGCATTTTGGGTGTATCTTCACACCACTTCAGAACCAGCATCGGGAATACCAGCTATGTCCAGACAAAGCATTTCCCTGACCCGGCCGAACGACGAATGGCTGAAGGAGCAGGTCGAAAGCGAAGAATATGCAAGCAAGAGCGAAGTGATCAACGACCTGATCCGCAGGGCAAGGGAGACGGAGCAGATCCGCAAGAAACTGATTGCGGCTGAAGAAAGCGGCCCGGCAGACCAGACACCGGATCAGATCCGCGCCGGGATCAAGGCAAGGCTCAAGAATGCCGCAGAGATATAGGCTCGCGCTCAGCAAGAGTGCTGCCAGAGACCTCGCCGAAATCTATGAATTCGGCTATCGACAATGGGGAGAGGAACGCGCCGATTTATATTACGACATGCTGCTCAAGCATTTTGATCAGCTCTGCGGCAATCCCTATCTTTATCCGTCAGCAGACCACATTCGCCCTGGCTACAGGCGCAGCCTTTGTGGCGTTCACAGCATCTTCTATAGAGTGTCCGAGACGGCCGTCGAAGTCATGGCCATCATTGGAAGACAAGAATTTAGGGAAACTTAGGCCATCACGCCGGGTCCGTGCCGAGCATCACCCAACGCGCTCAAGCGGCAGGAAGGGCAAAGGCTCGGGAAAAAGTGGTGCGGATGAAGGGAGTCGAACCCCCACGCCTTGCGGCGCTGGAACCTAAATCCAGTGCGTCTACCAGTTCCGCCACATCCGCATGCCCGTTTCACCGGGCGATGAAGCCCGATGCGCAAGCGGGGCCTCTATAGCACCGGCGCTTTCTGGTTCACAAGACCATTCATCGGATTTCCTTGCGCCCCTGCCCGGCCTTTTCCACAAGCCGGCGTATGACCGGACGCAAACTGGCGGGCAGATCTTCCGCGGTCAGACCGGGACCAGCCTCGCTTCCTGCCTCGCCATGCATCCAGACAGCCATGGCAGCCGCCTCATAGCCCGGCATGCCTTGAGCCAGAAGCCCCAGAACAATACCCCCAAGCACGTCCCCCGATCCGGCCGTTGCCAGCCAGGCAGGTGCGTTGCTGTTGATGGCCGCCCGCCCATCCGGCGCCGCGATGACCGTATCCGCCCCTTTGAGCACGACCACGGCCCCGCTCCGCTGGGCGGCCTGACGGGCAGCAGACAGCTTGTCGAGGGAAAAGAGGTCCGGAAACAGACGGCGGAACTCGCCTGCATGCGGCGTCATGACAACAGAGCCCCGGCATCCGGCAATGGCAAAGAACAGGGCTTCCGGCGAGGAGCTGTAGGAGGTCAGCGCATCCGCATCGAGAACGGCCGTCTCGACGGATCCAAGCACGGCCATCACACATTCACGCGTCTGCGGACCAACGCCAAACCCCGGACCGATCAGCGCCGCATTGAGCCGCTTGTCGGACAGGAGATCGCGGATCGGCCCGGCAGAACCGGCTTCCTCCCCCTCAGCCTCCCCGGCCTCCCCTTTACGCAAGGGGTGCACCATGATTGCGGTCAGATGACAGGCATTGACCATGAGCGCAGAGGGCGGACAGGCAAGGGTTACCAGCCCGGCCCCTGCCCGAAGCGCGGCTTCTGCCGCGAGCCTTGCAGCCCCCGTCGAATGCATGGGGCCGCCAAAGACGACGGCATGACCGCGATCATACTTGTGACCACTGACGACCGGCTCCTGCCAATGAGAACACCAGAGCCTGTCATCATTGAGCGTCAGCTCCGGCACGATCTCCTCAAGCACGGCCGGCCGGATTCCGATTTGGGCACAATCCACTTCGCCGCAATAGGAACGGCCCGGAAACAGCAGATGCCCCGGCTTCAGCCGGAAAAAGGTCACGGATCTGGCCGCCTGGATCGCACCGCCTCCGGCAGATCCGTCCGCCCCGTTGACCCCGGAGGGCAGATCGACCGCCAGGACAGGCACCCCGCCCGCATTGACCATCTCCGCCAGCTTGGCCATGCCGCCCTCAAGGGGACGGTCCAGACCGGCGCCAAACAAGGCATCAATCACGAGATCCGCCTCAGAGAGCCCCTTCTTGAGGGACGCCGGCGTCAGAGCCTGCCAAGTGGGCGCCCCTGCCTCGCGCATTTCCTCGAAGGCGAGTGCTGCATCCCCCTTGAGCGATCCGGGCTTTTTCAGAAGCAGGGTTTTGACCTCGAGCCCCCGCTGGTGAAGGAGGCGGGCCGCGACGAAACCGTCGCCGCCATTGTAGCCCGGCCCGCACAAGATCAGGACGTTGGGAAGATCCGTTGCGGTCAGCATGGACTGCGCCGCATTGGCGACAGCCTCTCCTGCCGCATTCATGAGCGTGATGCCGGAAATCCCCGAGGCGATGGTCAGACGGTCAGCTTCCGCCATCTGGGCAGGTGTCAGCAGCTCGTTGCCGCCATTGGCGCCCAACTTTGCCGCAGGGCTTGCACCACCGCCAGAGGCTCCGTCTGTCCAAAGATCCGCCATCGCTTCCGCCTTATTCATCTATCCTGCGAGCTCCGCCACATGGCCCGCCCCTTCTGCCTACGCTTGATGCGGCTGCATGAAAAGATCCCATTCGGCAACCTCAGGCATCGGCCACCTCAGATATCCCGCAAAAGCTGGACGGACCCATTTCTTGCTGAGTCCGGCAGGCACTTACATCAAAACTGCACATTAAATGACCATAATGCTCACAAACTAATCACAATTCACCCGGCAAACGATTTTGAGCCGAAGCATGATGCCTGTGGAATGCCCCTTTTTTCGGCGTTTTCGTACCGATCTTACAGTTGGCACGGCTTGTGCAAATGATCAGGCCGTGCACAGGATGCCGATGCGCCTCCAGCGTACCAAGGCCCGGGAAACCGGATCCAACCAGACAATTCGGCCAATAAATTCGGAGAGAGACAGAAGGTGATGAAAAAGATCGAGGCGATCATTAAGCCCTTCAAGTTGGATGAAGTGAAGGAAGCTCTCCAGGAGGTTGGCCTTCAGGGCATCACCGTGACCGAAGCCAAGGGCTTTGGCCGCCAGAAGGGCCACACCGAACTCTACCGTGGCGCTGAATATGTTGTCGACTTCCTGCCGAAGGTGAAAGTCGAGATTGTGCTGACCGACAATATGGTGGAAAAGGCTGTCGAAGCCATCCGGTCCGCCGCTCAGACCGGCCGTATCGGCGACGGCAAGATTTTTGTTTCGAATATCGAGGAAGCAGTGCGCATTCGTACCGGCGAGTCCGGCGAAGACGCCATCTGATCCCGATCAACCGGCCGATCCGGCCACCCCGCCCGGTTCACCCTGCCTCCCAAGAGAACACCCGCTCAAGCGGCAGCGGACCGGGTTGAACCAAAACGATCACAGCAGATAACCACAAGGGATGGATATCAAGATGACCACTGCTTCTGACGTGCTTAGCCTGATCAAGGAAAAGGACGTAAAGTTCGTTGACCTTCGCTTCACCGATCCGCGCGGCAAGTTGCAACACGTCACCATGGACGTGACCCTCGTCGACGAGGACATGTTCGCTGAAGGCGTGGCATTCGACGGTTCTTCGATCGCTGGCTGGAAGGCAATCGACGCCTCCGACATGACCCTGATCCTCGACCCGGAATCCGCGCACCTGGATCCGTTCTTCGCACAGACCACCCTGGTCATCGTCTGCGACATCGTTGATCCGCG
This sequence comes from Roseibium suaedae, assembly GCF_900142725.1. GTDB lineage: Bacteria > Pseudomonadota > Alphaproteobacteria > Rhizobiales > Stappiaceae > Roseibium > Roseibium suaedae. Next base: position 97,556 of record NZ_FRBW01000002.1, read on the forward strand.
CACCGGCGAAACCTACAACCGCGACCCGCGCTCCATCGCGAAGAAGGCAGAAGCCTACGTCAAGTCCGGCGGCTTCGGCGACACCATCTTCTTCGGCCCGGAAGCTGAATTCTTCATCTTCGACGACGTCCGCTTCGCGTCCGAGCCGTACAACACCGGCTTCAAGCTCGACAGCGACGAACTGCCGTCCAACCTCGACACCGAATACGAAACCGGCAACCTGGGCCACCGTCCGCGCGTCAAGGGCGGCTACTTCCCGGTTCCGCCGATCGACAGCTGCCAGGACATGCGTTCTGAAATGCTGACCGTCATGGCTGAAATGGGCGTTTCCGTTGAAAAGCACCACCACGAAGTGGCTGCTGCTCAGCACGAGCTGGGTGTGAAGTTCAACACCCTGACCGTTTGCGCCGACCACATGCAGATCTACAAGTACGTGGTTCACCAGGTCGCTCACGCTTACGGCAAGACCGCAACCTTCATGCCGAAGCCGATCTTCGGTGACAACGGTTCGGGCATGCACTGCCACCAGTCCATCTGGAAAGACGGCAAGCCGATGTTCGCCGGCAACCTCTATGCCGACCTCAGCGAAATGTGCCTGTACTACATCGGTGGTATCCTGAAGCACGCCAAGTCGCTGAACGCCTTCACCAACCCGTCGACCAACTCCTACAAGCGTCTGGTCCCGGGCTATGAAGCACCGGTTCTGCTGGCCTATTCCTCGGGCAACCGTTCGGCTTCCTGCCGTATTCCGTTCACGTCCTCCCCGAAGGCAAAGCGCGTTGAAGTCCGCTTCCCGGATCCGACCGCGAACCCTTACCTCGCCTTCGCAGCCATGCTGATGGCTGGCCTCGACGGGATCAAGAACAAGATCCACCCGGGCGACGCAATGGACAAGAACCTCTACGACCTGCCGCCGGAAGAACTGGCCGAGATCCCGACCGTTGCAGGCTCCCTGCGCGAAGCTCTCGCCTCTCTGGATGCAGACCGTGAGTACCTGAAGGCCGGCGGCGTGTTCGATGACGACTTCATCGACAGCTTCATCGACCTGAAGATGGAAGAAAACATGCGCTACGAAATGACGCCGCACCCGGTGGAATTCGACATGTACTACTCCGCTTGATCCCATTCGGATCGGCAAACGGAAAGGCCGGGCATTTGCCCGGCCTTTTTGTTATTCAGTTGCTCAAACTTCCAACAGTCTCGACGGCTCCACTTCCGTTGATTGAACAGCGCCTTACCCCGGCAACAGCCAGTCCCGCAGGCTCGGGCGCTTGTGGCCCCGGTATCCCTTCATCGGATCGGCTGCAATCATGGCATTCAGCACCGCTTCCTGAGTGGTTTCTGCGGCGGCCTTGAACAGGACATCGATCAGCTCTTCCCAGAGCACCTTGCGCTCCAGAATGGGCACGTTCTCGTAATGCTGGATCCGGCCGGCGGTGGAAAAGGCCATGGCGATATCGCCGCTGCCATTGCCGTAATAGGCGCCCAGCCGTCCGAGACCTGCCCCTGCCCGCTTGGCGACGCGCTTCAGCTGCCGGGTCGACATAGGCACATCCGTTGCCATGATGATGATCACCGATCCGCGTTCTTCTGTCTGGCGCGCGTCGGCAGGATGCGGCTTTCGGCCATCTGGAAGGGTCAGATCACCGGGACGGCCGAAATTCGCCAGAACCAGCGTCCCAAGAACATGCGGCTTGTCGCCGATCTCGAACACCCGTGAGGCAGACCCAATCCCGCCCTTGAAGCCGAAGGCGCTCATGCCCGTGCCGGCCCCTACATTGCCCTGTTCGAAATCCTCGCCCGCCACCGCGATCGCCGCGAGGGCATCAGCCTCTGTCAAAGCCATGGCCTGAATATCGCTCAGATAGCCGTCGTTGCACTCCATCACCACCGGATTGACCGTTCCAGTGGAGCGGCCGATTTCCGGGTTTTCCGCAATCGCCCTGCGGATCAGTGCATTGATGCCCGTGCCGACTGCGAAAGTGTTGGTCAGAAGGATCGGCGTCTCGATCGTGCCGAGTTCTTCGACCTGCATCAGGCCCGCGCTCTTGCCGAAGCCGTTGATGACTTCGAGGGCGGCGGGAAGCTTGTCGCGAAAGACGTTGCCCTGATGAGGCACCAGGGCCGTAAAGCCGGTTCTGAGATTGCCTTGGGTCTGGGTCACATGACCGACGCGCACGCCGGGAACATCACAAATGGTGTTGCGGGCGCCTGGGGCCATATCGCCACAGATCAGACCATGGCTACGGGCTAGGCGGCGGGAAGTATCAGCAGTCATCAGGAAATTCCGGGAGGAGGATAGAGAGCCCGGAACTCATGTCCGGAACTTGAGGATGATCCTCCCTGCCCGTCTTTTCAAGGTGCAGTGCAACCTGACAGCGTTTCACCCGCCCAAATCATGTCTTCGCCCCTTCAGGCGAAGTCAGCCCTTGGTTGTTTCCGGCACATAGTTCCGCCAGTTGTGCTCTTCCTTGAAACCGAGCACTTCCCGGATCTTGCGGTTGCTGATCGGAGCGTCATGGCCGGAAAGCTCGCCCGTGACGGGGGTGCCCGGTGCGTATTTGGCGAGGAACTCCCGGGCAGGTTCTCGCGCCGTGATCGTGTCATTGACCGCATTGAAGACCTGGAACCCCAAACCATCCTTACGGACACACAGATCCACGATCTGCCCCAGGTCACGGGCGTCGATATAGCTCCAGGCATTGCGTTTGCGCATGGGCGGGTTTGCCAGATACTCGGGGAAGTTCGCGTAGTCTTCCGGCGAGACCACATTGCCGATTCGAAGCGCGTAGATGTCCGCCCCGGAACGCATGGCGAAGGCCCGGGCGGTCTTCTCGTTGACGACCTTGGACAGACCATAGCTGTCCATCGGATCAACATCGTATTCCTCGGTCAGCGGAAACGCGTGATAGTCCTTGTCCCCTTCCGCAAAGCAGACACCATAGGTGGTTTCGCTCGAGGCAATGATGATCTTGCGGATGCCGAGCTTCACGGCAGCCTCGATCACATTGTAGGTCGAGGCAGCATTGCGCTGGAAGGTGACATTGTCCGGATGGATGAGGATGCGCGGCACGGCGGCAAAATGCACCACCGCATCAACGGGCGCAGGTCCCTTGCCGGTTTCCAGTCCCTCAAAGCCGAAATGCATCGACAGGGCGTTGAACGTCTGGCCACTGTCCGTCAGGTCGGTGATCAGCGTATTGACGCCCGGATGCTCCATCGGCACCAGATCGAGGTTGAACACCTCGTGACCCTGGTTCATCAGATAGGGCACCACATGACGCCCGGCCTTGCCGCTGCCGCCGGTAAATACGATCCGCTTGCCCATTCTGTTCCTCCCAGAAACGCTTGAGACTGATGCCACTTGTGCCTTCAGACATAGTGCCGGCGGGAGAATGCGCAACCTTCGATTACGGCTTCACCTCCTTCCCGGCTTTTTTTGCCTCAACCCGATGAAATTTGCCGTCACATCCGATATAGGCAGGCTTTGGCTCAACAGCCGTGTGTTTTGAACGTCTGGACGCCGCCAGCGCCCCGGCATGCCGTCATGGGAATGAGAAGACGATGAGCGAGTACAAGTCCGAGTTTCTGAAGGTTCTGAAAGAGCGTGGCTTCCTGCACCAGCTTTCCGACCATCAAGGCCTCGATGACCTGCTGTGCAAGGAAACGGTCACAGCCTATATCGGCTTCGACTGCACGGCGCCGAGCCTGCATGCCGGCTCCCTCGTCACCATCATGATGCTCTACTGGCTCCAGAAGACCGGCCACCGTCCGATCGCGCTGATGGGCTCAGGCACCACCCGCGTCGGCGACCCGACGGGCAAGGACGAAAGCCGCAAGGTCCTTTCCGACGAGACGATCGAAGAGAACAAGGCCGGCATCCGGAAGATCTTCGAGAAGCTGCTGACCTTCGGCGACGGTCCGGCCGATGCCATCATGATGGACAATGCGGACTGGCTCCTGAAGCTCAACTACATGGACTTCCTGCGCGACATCGGCCGCCACTTCTCGGTCAACCAGATGATCCAGCGCGACAGCGTCAAGCTGCGCCTCGAACGCGAGCAGCATCTGTCCTTCCTCGAGTTCAACTACATGCTGCTGCAGGGTTACGACTATCTGGAAATCTACCAGAAGACCGGCTGCCGCCTGCAGATGGGCGGTTCTGACCAGTGGTCCAACATCCTTTCGGGCGTGGATCTCATCCGCCGCAAGGAAAGCATTGACGCTTTCGCCCTCACCGCACCGCTGCTGACCACCTCCTCCGGCGCCAAGATGGGCAAGACCGCTGCCGGTGCCGTCTGGCTCAATGCCGAACAGCTGTCGCCCTATGACTATTGGCAGTACTGGCGCAACACGGAAGACGCGGACGTCGAGAAGTTCCTGAAGCTTTTCACCATCCTGCCGCTGGACGAAATCTCCCGCCTTGCCGCGCTGGAAGGCTCTGAGATCAACGAAGCGAAGAAGGTTCTTGCGACCGAAGCGACCGCGATGATCCATGGCCGGGAAGCGGCGGAAGCGGCTGCCGAAACCGCCCGCAAGGCCTTCGAGGAAGGCGCCATGGCCGAAGGCCTGCCGACCATCGAGATCCCGCGCGCCTCTCTGGAAGCCGGCCTTGGTATCCTCAGCGCCTTTGTCGATGCAGGCCTGTGCGCTTCCAACGGCGACGTCCGCCGCAACATCAAGGGCGGTGCCGTGCGGATCAACGACAAGGCGGAGCAGGATGACAAGCGCATGATCACGCTTGCCGACCTGACCGAGGAAGGCGTCGTGAAATTGTCCCTTGGCAAGAAGAAACACGTTCTGGTGCGCCCGGCCTGAGCGGAAGCCTGAACCGGACAGCTGTCAGAACACCGTGAATTGGGGAGGCCACTGCGCCTCCCTTTTTCATGTCTGGCAGAGATCTGTCAGGGCTACTGAGAGCCCTGGAACTCGAACATCTTGCGGAAGATGCCCGGGGCGATCGCCGAGATCGGATTGACCGAGAGAACCGGATCGGACATCGGTCCGGTCACGCGGTAGGTCACGCCGATAAGGCCCTCACCGCTGCCACCGCCAAGGGCAAAGCCCAGTATGGGAATGTTGGCGAAGATGTTGTTCAGCGCGTAGATGGGAACAAAGGTGCCGGTCAGATCCAGCGACTGGGAGGAAAGGTTCATGGTGCCACTGACCGTTCCGCCAAGCACCGCCCCTTTGAGCGCCCCGCGCGTGATGGTGACGGTCTCGCCGTCCCGGCTGAAGGCGAGATTGAGCGTGTCGAAGGATGCCTCCCCGCCGCGGTTGACGTTGCTCGGCCGGTTGCTGTTGCCAACGACTGCCCCCTGATCCCGATAGCGCAGGATGTCCGGACGCTCGGCCAGTTTGCGGATCGCCGGGTCCTCGGTGATGGACAGGTTCGTGATATCGACCGTGCCATCCCAATTGTCACCCTTGGTCGCGGTGGCGTGCAGGCGTCCGCGCCCGCCGCGCATGCGGTCATAAGTGTCGAGGAAACGGAGAACCGCACCAGCGTCATCAAACTCGCCTTCGGCGGTGCGCACGCCAGTACCACCTGCGTCGCCGACACCGAACCGGAAGGCCGTCCGGCCCTGAACGAGCCCGGTCAGATCCGCGGATTTCAGGCCAGCCTTGCTGGTTTCCACCAGTCCGGCAAACTTGTCGATCCGCGTGTTGTTGAAACCAACGACGCGGTCGAGATTGATGTTGATGACAAGACCCTTGGAGAAGTCCTTGATCTTGTCATCTTCGGCCTTGGTCTTGCCGAGGCTGCGGATGAGACCACGCGCATCGAATTCCGAGCCGGTCATGTTGACCCGGTAACGTCCCGCATTGCCCCGCCGGACGGTCAGGGCCGCGTCATCGCCTGCCCGCAACTGGAACCTGGAGAAGGTCGCTTCTTCCAGTTCCCCCGACGAGGACAGGGTGATCGTGCCGCTGATATCGACGCCTTCGGAGACAAGCTCCAGATCCTGCAGGACGCGCTTGTCATCCGCATCCGCGAGCTTGAAGCTGACCTTGGCCGGAACGCCGGAGCCTTTTTCCCATCCGAGCGCCGCGAGCTTGATGGAAGCCTTGGCCATATCGATGTCGTAAGTCTGCTTTCCCGCATCTTCCGAAACGGTCACCTGCAGCTCACCGCTGAGGAAGGAGGTCAGATCGATGCCGCGCTCCTTGAGCTGCTTCGCAGAGACACTGACCACAACACCCTGCCGGGCCTTGACCTTGGAGCCCTCCAGCGGCAGCAGAAGGTCAATATCCGCCTGCAACCCGTCCAGCTGGCCCTTGCCCTGGATTTCCACATGGCTGCGGTCCGCATTCAGGGTGACAGCGGCCTTGGAGACAAGATGACCACGGATCGGTTCGGAAGTGGAAAATCCCTTGAATTCGGCCTGTGCCGACCAGTCCACCTCATCCAGAGCGAGGTTCCGGTTGAGCGGAAACTCGGCCTTCATCTGAACTGCGCCCGTCCCGCTTAAGCCGTCCGGAGATAAGTCCACACGGTTGAGGACACCGAATGGCGCCTGATTGAAGATCCAGCCGATGTCGCGCGCGCTGCCGTCCAACTTCAGATCGATCACGCCGACCTTGTCGTCCTTCTCGCGCAGATGGAGGATCTTGAACTGGCCCTCAGGCAGCTGGACAAGGCCACCGTCTGCTGCCTGGGCCTTGCCTCCGACACCATCGACCGTCAGCACCTCGTTCTCGATCTTGAGAGTTCCATCAAGATCCTCAATCGGAGGCACTTCCCCGATCGCATCGATCTTGCCGCCGGTGAAGCTCATCGACATGGTCAGGTCGTTTCCTGCCCAGCCCGGATCCGGATCCGCAGAGTTGAATGCGGGCGGACGGATCGCGGCATCCAGGCTGAAATGGCCGATCAAGCCATCCTGCACCCGGTCGATGATCCAGCGGCGGGCGGGCGGCGTGATCGTGATCGGCCAGACCTGCTTGACCAGACCGACGGACAGATCCTTGCCCTCAACGGCGACAGCCAGATACGGACCGTCTTCCTGAAGATCCACGGATCCGACGCCAAACAGCTCCGCATTGCCGGCCTTGAGCGCGAGCTGGTTGATTTTCAAAAGCCGTTCCTTGGGATCCAGGTTCAGCTTCGCCTCGATATCATCGACAACAATCGGCTGTTCGCTCACGTCACTGGAGCCGAACTGGGCCCAGGACGTGCCGAGATCCACATCCCAGGTTCCATCAAGGGCAGCAGCCGGATGGGCCTGCCCTGTGAAATTCAGCTGGGTGTTGCGGTACTTGATATGGGAAGGAGTAATCTCGACAGAAGGATCGCCCGCATTCCACTTCAGGGCGAAGGCCACATCGTCAAAGCGCACGGATGTCTTGCCGAGCTGGAACCAGCCTTCCGTCATTCGGGCGACGAAGTTGGAGCTTTCAAACTCGCCATTCTCCGAGAAGAAACTCTCGAACCGGACAGACAGCGGCAGCCCGAGCCCAGTGCCGGACTTCACGTCCAGCTCAGGGTCGAGCAACTCCCCCATCGTGATGTCCCGGACAAGAAGGGCCAGACGCCGCCGGTTGTGATCGGCACCTGAGGTGCGCACCATTTCAAGATCCCAGGCACCAAAACGGCCGGCAACGGTCGCCTTCGCCCTCAAGCCTTCCTGAGGGTTGCGGCGAATGGTGGCATCGATGCCCTTGATCGAACGAGGCAGGGACCCGAGGAAATCGACCTCGCCATTGTGGAGTTCCACAAGTTCAAGGTCGCGCCGGGTAAAATCGGTTTCGATCAAGGCGCCGACCCTGTCGACCGCTTCCATCAGGCTGCCCATGGCCGGAAGCGCGCGCTGCTCCTCCGGCAGATCCAGAATGATCCGGGGGCGCTCGAGCTCAAGCTTCGAGAAGGAAATGGTTCCGGTCAAAAGAGCAGAAATATCGACGGGCGCTTCGATGCGGGGAAGAATGACCTCGGTGCCGACATCGCCTGGCACCTTGACCTCCGCATCGCGCAGCACCACCAGAACGCCATCGCCGAAGGTGAAATCGAGCGACGCATCGGCAACAGAGACCTCAACCCCGTTCTTGCTGACCTGGGAGGCCAGAAACTGGGCAAGCGCCGGCACATGAACCGGACCACCGAAGAACAGCCAGGCGAGAAATCCGCTGAAGAGCAGCAGGAAAACGCAAAGACAGTGGGACACGCGGGGACGGACGCGTTTACGTCCTATCCTCTTGTCCTCTTCCGTCACACCGTTTTCCATAAAGCCCTGAATTTCCTCAAAGGCCCTGAGGCCAGCTTTGTTCTTCTGCGACACCTGTCCTGTACGGCAGGGTCATTGCAAATCTGGTCAAGAGCCACCAGATCCGGCAAGGAAACGGCGCAGACATTGAATCGGCCGATCCAGGCTCTAAGATAACTGAAGGCCGGATGAAAAAGCGATTGGCACCGTGTGCAAAGCGGCTTGTATCCCGCGCATAAAACTCTTGACTGTGACGGAAGGAAGGCAAAATGACCGAATTGACCGTGGGGCAGAAGGCTCCGGGTTTTGAACTGGACGGAGACGGAGGCAAAACCCTGCGCCTCTCGGATTATTCCGGTCATCCGGTCGTGGTCTATTTCTACCCCAAGGACGACACCCCGGGCTGCACCAAGGAAGCCCTCTCCTTCTCCTGCCTGAGTGCCGAGTTCGCCGCAAAGAACATCACCGTGATCGGCATTTCGCCGGACACCGCTGCCAAGCATGACAAGTTCAAGGCCAAGCACGAACTCACCGTTCGCCTCGCCTCCGATCCTGAAACAGCCACCTGTCAGGACTATGGCGTGTGGGTTGAGAAATCCATGTATGGCAAGACCTACATGGGCGTCGAACGCTCCACCTTCCTGATTGATTCCAAGGGTGAGATCGCTCGTGTCTGGCGGAAAGTGAAGGTGGCGGGCCACGCCGAAGAGGTTCTGGAAGCTGCAGCAAAGCTCTGAAATCTCTAGAACATCCTGAGAAATATTACAGGGGACGCCGGCGGTATCGGCGTTCCCTTTTTTGATCTTCAGGTGATCGTCCGCACGTCATTTAAGAAGAAAATTAACCTTAACACTCTCTAATCAACGGCAATCAGACACCACCAAGAAATGGGTAGTCCGTTGACTGTGTACCGTACACATGAAAGAGAGACCGGACAGCAGGCGGAACGGCAACAGCAGCAGCCTCACGCCTTTGCAAAGCCGGCCGCGGCCACGCCCCGAAAGATGGTCCGGCAAAGGAAGGTCCTTCTTGCAGCGGTTGCCGCATTCGCCCTTCTGGGCGCTGTCGGAGCGTCCTCCTCTCTCTGGTACCAATCGGTTGTCGAGGCAGAGACAAACCGGATCGATCTCCTGCAGCACAGCTATCAGGACCGCATCGACCGGCTGCGCGCTGAAATCGACAGGCTGAACAGCCGTCAGGCCCTGGACAGGGAAACCGTGGAATTGCGGGTCGGAGACCTGATCCGCCGTCAGCAGGCGCTCAGCAAGCGGCACGAGATCGTCTCCAAACTGATCCAGACGGCAGAAAGCAACGGCATTCTGATGCCGGACACAAGCACCCTGCCGAGCCCGAAGCCTCTGCTGGCACTTCAGGAGGAAGGCGCCGATTTCCTGAAGGAAGAAGGCTCCGCCATGGGCGGCGAGGCAGAGCTCGTCGATGATCCGATGAAGGCTCTCGGTCTGCGCGGCTCCACGCCCTTCGGCGCGATACCGGCAAATGAACAGCAAAATGCCGCTCAGCCGGGTTCCTCCGCCCCGGGTTCCTCCGCCAAGGACAAGCAGGCAGCGCTCGGCAAGGTCGAGGACGACATCGCCGCGATGGATGCGGAAAGCGCCGTGGTCCTGACCGCCCTCACCCGCGCCACCCGTAGGCAGATCGAAGGTATCCTGAAGGAAACTCGCCCGCTCGGCGTCGGCTTTGCCTCTGCCATGTCGGCAGTGCCTTCTATTCCCGCCCCTGCTGCAGACGTCGGCGGTCCCTTTGTCCCCTATCAGGATGAGGCTTTCCTGAACCGGGTCGAGACTGCGGAAGCATCCCTGGTCCAGCTCGCCAGATTGAAGAATGCTGCGCGCCGCCTGCCGATAGCCCGCCCGCTGGAAAGCGAGCAGATCTCCAGCGACTTCGGCCCGCGCCTTGACCCGTTCCTCAGCCGCATCGCCATGCACACGGGCATGGATTTCAAGGCTCCGTCCGGCACACGGGTCTATGCGACAGCGCCCGGCACGGTGATCAAGGCCCGTTACTCCGGCGGCTATGGCAAGATGGTCGAGATCCGTCACAGCAATGGATTGGTGACCCGCTACGGCCACCTCAGCCGCTTCCTGGTGCTGGAAGGTGATCATGTGACTGCTGGCGACGTCATCGGCAATGTCGGCACCACCGGCCGCTCCACCGGCCCCCACCTCCACTACGAGGTGCGCGTGGATGACACGGCGGTGGACCCGGAGCCCTTTGTGCGTGCCGGAGATCGGCTCGCAGCCTATCTCTGACCTTTGAGGTTCCCAGAAACAAAAACGGCGCCAGGATCATCCGGCGCCGTTTTTTCATTTTTCAAAGCTCAAGGGCCTGATCAGTCGATGTCAGCCACTTCGGCAGCTTCGCCGCCGAACACGCGCTGAGCCAGCGCCGCTTCCATGAACTGGTCCAGATCGCCGTCCAGAACGTCGGACGGCGAGGTGCTTTCGACGCCAGTGCGCAGATCCTTGACGAGCTGATAAGGCTGCAAGACGTAAGAGCGGATCTGGTGACCCCAGCCGATATCGGTCTTGGAAGCGTTTTCCTTGTTGGCCGCTTCTTCGCGCTTCTTCAGCTCGGCCTCATAGAGGCGCGCGCGCAGCATCGACCATGCGGTTGCACGGTTCTTGTGCTGGGAACGCTCGGTCTGGCACTGAACCACGATGTTCGTCGGGATATGCGTGATACGCACGGCCGAGTCGGTCGTGTTGACGTGCTGACCACCGGCACCAGACGCGCGGTAGGTATCGATACGGCAATCGCTTTCGTTGATGTCGATCTCGATCGAGTCATCAATCACCGGATAGACCCAGGCACTGGAGAAGCTGGTGTGACGGCGCGCCTGGCTGTCATAGGGAGAGATTCGCACCAGGCGGTGAACACCGGATTCGGTCTTCAGCCAGCCATAGGCGTTCTCACCCTTGATCTGCAGGGTCGCAGACTTGATGCCCGCTTCTTCACCATCATGGAATTCCAGCACATCCACCTTGTAACCGTGCTGTTCAGCCCAGCGGCGGTACATGCGCAGCATCATCGAAGCCCAGTCCTGGCTTTCGGTGCCACCAGCCCCGGAGTTGATTTCCAGATAGGCATCGTTGCCGTCGGCTTCGCCGGACAGGAGCGACTGCAGCTGGAGCGAGCGCACGCGCTTCTCAAGTCCGCGCAGGGCTTCCTCGGCTTCCTGGACGACGTCCTTGTCGCCTTCCATTTCGCCGAGTTCGATCAGCTCCATGTTGTCGGCAAGGTCCTGCTCCAGACCACGGACCCCATTGATGCCGTCTTCAAGCTGCTGACGCTCACGCATGAGCTTCTGCGCCTTGGACGGATCATTCCAAAGGGACGGATCCTCGGAGAGGGCATTGAGTTCGGCTAGTCTGACAAGGGCCTGATCCCAGTCAAAGATGCCTCCTCAGCAGGCTTATGGCCTGCTTGATTTCGTCGACGATGCCTTGCATTTCGGCGCGCATCGGATACCTCGCTTCAGTGCTGAAAAGACCAGCCCCTCAGGGCTGAATGAAAAGAAGCCCGGCCTTGAACCGGGCTTCAATTGGTGGCGGACATTACCCGCAGGCAGACGCCCTTGTAAACCGCAAGATCCGGAAAGGCCTCAGTAGAGACCGCCGGTTCCGCTCAGAACCGCCTGACCTGCCTCAGGAGACACGGTGCGCGGTACGCCCATCTCGTCCTGGAAGCCAATGACGGAGTAGCTGTCCGGCGGTGCCATGCCCGGCTTGAAGGCTTCGAGAATCGATCCCGGTGCGCCGGCAGAGGCCCGCAGACCGGTACGGCGGTCGATCGGGATCAGCTGCAGGCCCTTGGGGACACGGAACTCGACCGGCGGCTTGCCAGCCATGGCTTCCTTCATGAAGTCCACGAAGATCGGCGCAGAAACATGTCCACCGGTTGCCCCGCGGCCCATCGGCTTGGGCGTATCGAAACCAACATAGACGCCAACGGTCAGATCCGGGGTGAAGCCCATGAACCAGGCGTCCTTCTCGTCGTTGGTCGTGCCGGTCTTGCCGGCGACCGGACGGCCGAGAACCTTGACGGAAGTTGCCGTACCGCGCTGGACCACACCTTCCATCATCGAGGTGATCTGGTAGGCGGTCATCGGATCGAGCACCTGCTCGCGGTCATCGATCAGTTCCGGTTCAGCCTGGCCATGCCAGTCATCTTCGGAACAGGTCTCGCAGATGCGGCTGTCATGCTTGTAGATGGTGCGGCCATACCGGTCCTGAATACGGTCGATCAGGGTCGGCTGGATCCGGCGCCCGCCATTGGCGATGGTCGCATAGGCTGCGGTCATGCGCATCACGGTCGTCTCCCCTGCCCCGAGGGACATGGACAGAACCGGAAGCATGTTGTCGTAGATGCCGAAGCGCTTGGCGTATTCGGCGACCAGCGGCATGCCCATGTCCTGCGCCAGACGCACGGTCATGACGTTTCGCGACAGTTCGATGCCGGTCCGCAGGGTCGACGGGCCATAGAACTTGCCCGCATAGTTCTGCGGACGCCATGTGCCGAGTCCTGGTCCCTGGCTTATTTCCAGAGGCGCATCCATGATCACCGACGACGGCGTATAGCCATTGTCGAGAGCGGCAGCATAAAGGAACGGCTTGAACGACGAGCCCGGCTGGCGATGGGCCTGGGTTGCACGGTTGAACTCGCTCTGCGCGAAGCTGAAACCGCCGGACAGGGCCAGCACGCGGCCGGTATAGGGATCCATCACGACGATGGCGCCGGAGACCTTCGGGATTTGCCGCAGTTCATATGCGCCCGGAGCAACCTTGCTCTCTTCCACATAGACCACGTCACCGCGGTTCAGAACTTCCGAAACCGCAGAAGGTGCGCGGCCCTTGATGCGGGCCCATTTCATGCCGTCCAGAGACAGATCAGCAGTCACGCGCTCGTCGGAGAGCTTGCCGTTGACAAGCCGAGACGGCTGGATGCCGACCTTGGCCTGGGACGAGCCACTTTCCAGAACGACGGCCAGCTTCCACTCGGGCAGATCCGACAAGGCTTCGACCTTGCCGACATCCGCGCCCCAGTCAGCGCCCAGTTCAATCGTCTGGACCGGACCACGCCAGCTGCCGCGCTCGTGATCGAAGCGCATCAGCCCATCCATCAGCGCCTTGCGGGCGATGACCTGAAGATGGGGATCCATGGTGGAGCGAACGGAAAGACCACCTTCATAGAGGCGCTTCTCACCGAAGATGGAGGCCACTTCACGGCGCACTTCCTCGGTGAAGTACTCGGCAGCCAGAAGCTGGGTGCCGGTTTCGCGCGGGGTCACCTTCAGCGGCTTGGCCTTGGCTTCCTCACCAGCCTGAGCCGTCACATAGCCGTTCTCGACCATGCGGTCGATCACCCAGTTGCGGCGGGCAATTGCACGATCACGCTGACGGAACGGATGGTAGTTGTTCGGCGCCTTCGGCAGAGCCGCCAGATAGGCAGCCTCTTCCAGGGTCAGCTCGTGAACCGACTTGTCGAAATAGAGCAGCGAGGCCGCGGCAACACCGTAAGCGCCAATGCCCAGGTAGATCTCGTTCAGGTAGAGCTCGAGAATCTCGTCCTTGGTGTAGGCCTGCTCGATGCGCAGGGACAGAACCGCTTCCTTGATCTTGCGCTCATAGGAGAGTTCGTTGGTCAGAAGGAAGTTCTTCGCGACCTGCTGGGTGATCGTCGACGCACCTTCCGGACGGCGGCCCGTACCGATGTTCTGGACCAGACGGACGGCCGCACGGGCGATCCCTTCCGGGTCGATCCCCATGTGGTGGTAGAAATTCTTGTCTTCCGCAGAGATGTAGGCTTCCTTGACCATGTCCGGGATAGCCTGGATCGGCAGGAACATGCGGCGCTGATTGGCATATTCGGCCATCAGGCTGCCATCGGCAGCATGGACGCGCGTCATCACCGGCGGCTCGTAGTTCTTCAGCGCCGTGTAATCGGGCAGATCCTGTGTCAGGTGCTCAAGATAGATCCAGAGACCTGCCGCCATCACCAGGCCAAGGGCCGTGCCGATCCCAAACAGATAGCCGAAAAATTTAACCAGAAATTTCATGCGCGGGCTCGTCTTTCCCAGACCGGGTTTGCTGGGGGTCCCATAGCACAAGAACCTAGCGGAACGCACCGCCCCCAACCGTAACTTTTCATTAAAGCCTTCCTCTTCCACCAATATGGCGATGCTGAGGCGAAGCCGTCTCTCATTATACGCAAGACATCAAACAGATCAGTTGGCTGCGGGTTGTCCCGCGCCTTGCGCGACCCGCATGCGGAAGAAGGCATCGACGGCTTCCACCATCGCATCTGCCATCCGCTCACGCCACTTGTCCGACACAAGCAGTTTCTCATCAAATTCGTTTGACAGATAGCCCAGTTCGACAAGGACCGAGGGCACATCATGGGATTTGAGCACCCGAAAACCTGCGGAGCGGTGCGGGTTGTTGATCAGACGCACGGCGCTCTTCAGCTCATCCACCAGGGTTCGGGCAAAAAACACCGAGAAATTGCGCGATTCACGGCGAGCCAGATCGATCAGGATGTCCGTTACTTCCGCAGGCTCATCCGCCAGCACCACGCCGGCGATGATATCGGAGCTGTTTTCACTTTCCGCGATCTGACCGGCAAGACTGTCCGAGGCTCTGTCAGACAGGGTATAGACCGTCGCGCCGCGCACGGTCTCGCCGCCACGGCGCACGGAATCCGCATGAATGGAAATGAACAGATCCGCCGCCAGATCGTGGCCGATCTGAACGCGCTGGCTGAGCGGGATGAACGTGTCATCCTCGCGGGTCAGGTGGACCGTGTAGCGTCCGGTTTCCTCAAGCTTCCGCTTCAGAATGCTCGAGAAGTCCAGAACCACGGCCTTTTCCAGCGTTCCGTCCACGCCGCGCGCGCCCGTATCGATGCCGCCGTGCCCTGGATCCAGCACGATCACCGGACGGATCTTCTTTTCATCCGTCTCGATCCGGTCTGCCTTAGAGGACGTCGCGCCCTGATGCAGCGCCTCCCGGCTGGAGCTGGCAAATTTCAGAAACGTTTCCCGGTTGGACTTCACCAGATCGATCACGAGGCGGGCGGGCTGACCATCCACGGCCGGAATGACGAAGGTCTTGTCGACGGCGACCGGCTCGGTCACGTCCACAACGATGCGGGACTTGCCCGCCGCAAACAGGCCGAAGCGCCAGGCGGACACCAGCCCCCGTCCCTCGCTGCCAGCGTCTTCTGGAAGCTCGAAACGAACCTGGGGAAGATCGATGATCAGCCGGTAGGGATCGGCAAGAGCCGAGATCGCAACATTCACCTGGCGTTCCAGATCGACAATGATTCGGGTGCGGACATCATCACCTGCAACCCGCGCATCCACCACGGCGGGTGCATTCTGAGGGTCCTGTGCATAGGCCGGAAGGGATGCTCCGAGGGCTGAAAAAAGCACGCCAAGGAGAACCGTCAGCACAAATGCCAAACAGCCAAAAGGAATGGAGACAAAGGGCTTTAGGCCCGTTTTTTCACAGCTTACCGCCATTTTACCGTGCAATTGCTGGCATTGTTTGCCCCCTCACCTATCAGGTTGGCCGGGGGGATCAACTTCTAAAACGTCCCACAGCGTTCACATTGCTTGCAAACGGGAAGTTTGGACCGTAAAAGTACCTTACGGATTTCGGTCCAGTGCCGATACCTTCCCTGATGACGGAATGGAAGAGCTTTCCACATGTCATCTTGTCCGAGCGTGACAGACCGGGAGCAGTCAGGGAGCAGGATGAGGCCATCCTTCCCTAGCGTCCCCGAAGTGGTCGCGGTTCGCGACCGCCCTTGAACCGGCGGGAACACATCGCACTGAACCCGGCATCGACCCTTTATTGCGCCCGCCTGCAGATTTTTTTCAAAGTCGATTTCAGCAGAGGGGCAGCAGGAGCAGGGCGGCCAATCCGTGGCGCATGGATGCGGACCATGGGCACCGTTTCAGGACGGCTCCCGGACGACCTCAGAATTCCATGCAGGTGACAACGACTTAACACAAGGGCTTGCGTTGCCCCTGAAGGATCGCGCGATGCAAATGGCACTCGGAACAAGGACAGGCCCCGCTTCGGCGGCCGCTCTTGCCGATTGCTCGTCCGCGCCCGGCGCACGCCCTCCTTTCTCTTTCTTTGAAACCAGTACGGCAACCGCCTTCGCATTGAGCGACACGCGCAGGTTTTGCGCGACCTCAGCGGCTGCCGTGGAGATAATCGTTCATGGCAAACAAGATGCTGATCGACGCAGGCCACCCGGAGGAAACCCGGGTTGTGGTCGTGCGTGGCAATCGGGTTGAGGAATTCGATTTCGAAGCCGCCAACAGAAAGCAGCTTCGCGGAAACATCTACTTGGCAAAGGTCACGAGGGTAGAACCTTCCCTCCAGGCTGCATTTGTCGAATATGGCGGAAACCGGCACGGTTTCCTCGCCTTCAGTGAAATTCACCCCGATTACTACCAGATCCCTGTCGCCGACCGTCAGGCGCTTCTGGAAGAAGAAGGCTCCGGCTTCGACAGCGACGACACCGAAGAAAAGGCAAAGCCGCGCAGCCGGTCACGTTCGCGCGGTCGGGCCAAGGCCGCGAATGTCGAGGGCGCAGAGGACACGGTTTCCGAATCCGCAGACGCGGTAGACGCGTCCGGTGATGAGGCTGACACCCACGCAGACGGCAATCACGACGCACATGAGAACGGCGACCATGACGCCGGTGATCATGATCACGACCATGATCATGATGGCGAAGATACCGTCGATACGGTCGGCGCCGAAGACGCCATGGAAGAAGTGCCGGTCCGCCGCCAGTCGCGCCGCCAGTACAAGATCCAGGAAGTCATCAAGCGCCGCCAGGTCATTCTGGTGCAGGTCGTCAAGGAAGAACGCGGCAACAAGGGCGCGGCCCTGACCACGTATCTGTCGCTTGCCGGCCGCTATTCCGTCCTGATGCCGAACACCGGCCGCGGTGGCGGGATCTCCCGCAAGATCACCCAGCCGACGGACCGCAAGCGCCTGAAGAAGATCGCCTCCGAGCTGGAGGTGCCGGAAGGCATGGGCGTGATCCTGCGCACGGCCGGCGCAAGCCGAACCAAGGCAGAGATCAAGCGCGACTTCGAATATCTGATGCGCCTTTGGGAAAATGTGCGCGACCTGACGCTGAAGTCCACGGCGCCGAGCCTCGTCTATGAGGAAGGCAGCCTGATCAAGCGCTCGATCCGCGACCTTTACAACAAGGACATCGACGAAGTGCTCGTCGCTGGCGAGGAAGGCTACCGCGAGGCCAAGGACTTCATGCGCATGCTCATGCCGAGCCATGCCAAGAACGTCCAGCCCTACCGCGACGCCTCGCCGCTGTTCATTCGCTACGGCGTCGAGCCGCAGCTCGATGCGATGTTCTCGCCTCAGGTGACGCTCAAGTCCGGTGGCTATATCGTCATCAACCAGACGGAAGCTCTCGTCTCCATCGACGTGAACTCGGGCAAATCGACCCGTGAGCACAACATCGAGGACACTGCGCTCCAGACCAACCTGGAAGCGGCGGAAGAAGTCACCCGCCAGCTGCGCCTGCGCGATCTGGCCGGTCTTGTTGTCATCGACTTCATCGATATGGAGGAGAACAAGAACAACCGGGCTGTCGAGCGCAAGCTGAAGGAGTGTCTGAAGAACGATCGCGCGCGCATCCAAGTGGGCCGCATTTCGCACTTCGGTCTTCTGGAAATGTCGCGTCAGCGCATCCGCACCGGGGTTCTGGAAAGCTCCACGTCCCCCTGCCCGCATTGCCATGGCACCGGCATGATCCGGTCGGTGGAATCCGTCGCCCTGCATGTTCTGCGGTCGCTGGAAGACAACCTGCTGAAGTCAGCCACCCACAACCTGATCATCCGCACAACGGCTGCCGTCGCGCTCTACATCCTGAACCAGAAGCGGTCGCACCTGTCCGATTTGGAAGCCCGTTTCGCTGTCGAAATCGAGGTTCAGGCCGAGCACATGCACAACGGCCAGCACTATGTGCTGGAACGTGCAGATCCGGTCGACCGGGAGCGCTTCCCGCAGCCGGTGCAGCCGGTCATCCAGCCCCACACCATCGAGCCGATGGACGAGCTGGATCTGGAAGTCGAAGAGCCGGAAGACGAGGTTGAGGACGAAGAGATCGAGACCGAAGTCAGCCGCAATCAGGACGAAGGTGGCGACCGTGATCGCCGCCGCCGCCGCCGCCGCAAGCGCCGGCGCGGTGGCAGTGCCGAAGGTGGCCCGGACGGTGAAACCCGCGAGGGCTCTGCCGAAGGTGGCGAAGACGCACAGGGTGACGATGCGGACGCCGAAGACGGGGAACGGTCTGCGGAAGTTGGTGAAGGCGGTTCTGATGAGCCCCGCCGCAAGCGCCGCCGCGGCCGCCGTGGAGGTCGCCGTGGCCGCCGGAACGGTGAAGACGGTGAACTGAACGAGACTTCGGAAGATGGCAGCGATGCCGACGCTTCCGCAGAAGGCGACGACAGCTCCGATGAGGCTGCTGCTCCTGGCGAAGGCACCGAAGGCTCTTCCGAAGCTCCCGCTGGAGAGGCTCCGGAAACGGAAGCTGCTCCGGCGGCTGCGGTTCAAACTGCTGAAGTTCAGGCCACTGAAGTTCAGGCCACTGAAGTTCAGGCCGAAGAACCGGCTGCTCCGGCTGCTGAACCCGTGGAAGCTACTGTCGAACCGGCAGCCGCTGAAGAGGCTCCCGTCGCGGAATCTCCGAAGCAGGTCGAGATCGCGACCCCGGCTCCGTCTGCGGCGCCTGTCGAGCCGGTCGTGACCAGCGAGAGCGCTTCGAACGAGCCGGACGAACCGGAAAAGCCGAAGCGCGGCGGCTGGTGGCAGCGCCGTTCCTTCTTCTGAACTCTGTTCGGCAAGAGTTGAAATGAAAAAGGCGGATCTTCGGATCCGCCTTTTTTGTATTCGACCTTCAAGTCGTGCGATGTCCAGCTTCACACCTTTGCTGGCACCGCCCACCACAGGCCACCCCGGACAAGCGAAGCGCGATCCGGGGTGACCTCTAGGGATTCAACTTCTTGCGTCTTCGAGGTGCATGGGCAGCTTCCCGCGCGCGCTCTTAGCGCTTCAGCCAATCCCCCAGCTGCACCAAGGCCTGCTGCATGTCCTCATTGGATCCGGCAAAGGAGAAGCGCGTATAGGACGCGCCGCGGGTGAGGTCGAAATCCGCCCCCGGCGTGGCCGCGACCCCCGCCTCGGCCAGCATGGCCTTGGTGAAGGCAAGACTGTCCGCATCGAAGGCGCTCGTATCCGCATAGATGTAGAAAGCGCCATCCACCGGCAGCAGCTTGTCAAAGCCGAGCCCCGGCAGCCCTTCCAGCAGCAGCCTGCGGTTCTCCGCATAGCCCGCCTTGACCTTTTCCAGTTCGGCCGTGCCATCGAGTGCGGCAGCGGCGGCGATCTGGGAGACATCCGGCGGCGAAATGTAGAGTGACTGGGCAATCCGCTCGACCGGACGCACCAGCACCTCCGGCAGAACCATCCAGCCGATCCGCCAGCCGGTCATGCAATAGTATTTCGAGAAGCTGTTGATGATGATGGCCTGGCTGGACGTCGTCAGCGCCGTTTCCTGACGGCCTTCATAGACAAGCCCGTGATAAATCTCGTCCGAGATAAACCAGATGCCCTCGTCCTCGCAGTAGCGCACGAGATCCGCCAGAGCGTCCGGGGTCATCATCGTGCCGGTCGGATTGGCCGGGCTCGCAACGAGCACGCCCTTCACCGGCCCTTCCGCCTGCGCCTTGGCAATCAGATCCGGGGTCAGGCTCCAGCGGGTGTCCTCTCCCACGTCCACTTCCACCGGCACCAGCCCGAGCGCTTTCAGGATGTTGCGGTAGGCGGGATAGCCAGGTGAGGTCAGGACGATCCGGTCACCCGGATCAAAGGCCGCGAGAAAGGCCAGGTTGAAGCCTGCCGAAGACCCGGTGGTCAGCATGATGCGGTCCGGATGGACCTCGACCCCATAAGCATCGAGATAATGGCGGGCCAGCCGCTGGCGCACATCCGCGCGGCCCTTGGCTTCCGTGTAGCCGAGGCGGCCATGATCGAGCGCGGCACGGGCGGCAGCAAGCGCCGTTGACGGCGCTGGCGCTGCCGGCTGGCCGACTTCCATATGAATGATCCGCCGGCCCTGTGCTTCGAGGGCAGCAGCCTGAGACAGGACATCCATTGCCAGGAACGGCGCAACGGCGCTGCGGCCTGAAGCTTGGAAGGCAGGTCTCTGGCGGTTTCGGTCAGACATGAAGCAATTCCCCCGACGGCTTTCATCACGCGCTTGTGCGTTGTGCGGGGCTTCTACCATCTGCAACACCGGTTTGGTAAGCCACCTGTGCTTGACCGGCCAGTTCGAGGTTCTTAGGCTCTCGCAAAAGCAGGACCACAGACGCATTACAACCACCGGGACGACGGGATGACACGGCACCAAACAACGGGACAGCGGTTCGTGAGCGGATACGGCGCGAAACTGAAGGACATGCGCCTCGGATCAAGGTTTGCCGCGATGCTCAGCGCCTTGTCCGTTGCCCTGCCCTCGTTCATTGGCGCAACCGCTGCCCTTTCCCCGGAGACCGCATTTGCCCAGTCCGGCCGGAAGCTGCCGCTCGTGCGCGATGCCGAAGCCGAAGATCTGCTGCGCTCCTATGCCCAGCCCATCTTCAAGGTGGCCGGTCTTGGCAACACCCAGATCGATATCATTCTGGTGAATGACAAGGCCTTCAACGCCTTCGTCCCCGATTCGCACCGCATGTTCATCAATCTGGGCGTAATTCTTGAGGCGGAAACGCCCGGTGAAATCATCGGCGTGATTGCCCATGAAAGCGGGCACATCGCAGGCCGGCACCTGGTACGTTTGCGCGAGGCAGCAGCCAATGCGCAGATCATTGCGGTGATCGGCATGATCCTGGGCGCGGGCGCAGCCGTTGCCGGCGGCGCTTCAGGGAATTCCAGCGCCATCAGCGGCGGTGCAGCCGCAGCGCTCAGTTCAGGCAACGTCGGCCAGAGGTCCATGCTCGCCTATCAGCGCGGCGAGGAAGCTGCCGCAGACCGTGCCGCGCTCAAGTATCTTGAAGCGACCCACCAGAGCGGCAAAGGCATGCTGAAGACTTTCGAGCGCTTTGCCGAGCAGCAGGTCTTTTCCGCCCGCTTTGTCGACCCTTACGCCCAGAGCCACCCGATGGCCAATGAGCGCTACCGCTCGCTGGCAACGGATGTGATGAAGAGCAAATACTACGACACGCCAGCCCCCGCGGCTCTGCAGCACCGCCATGACATGGTCCGCGCCAAGATCCTGGCCTTCTCCAGCCATCCCAATGAAGTGCTGCGCCGTTATCCCCGTTCAGACAAGAGCCTTCCGGCCCAGTATGCCCGGGCCATTGCCTCGATGAAGCGGGATGGCCGGGCTGCCATCAAGGAAATCGACGCCCTGATCCGTCAGGAACCGTCCAATCCCTATTTTCAGGAACTGAAGGGGCAGGCCCTTTTGGAAAGCGGCAACCCGAAGGCCGCCATCGAGCCGTTCCGCCGGGCTCTGGCCCTGAAGCCGGGCGAAGGCCAGTTCCAGATCTGGCTTGGCTACGCGATGGTCTCGTCCAACGACAAGTCGCTTCTGCCGGAAGCGGAAACCATTTTGAAGCAAGGCATTCGCACAGACCCGAATTCCGGCATCGCCTATAGCCAGCTTGCCATTGCCCATGCCCGTCAGGGCGAAACCGCCGAGGCCGATCTGGCAACGGCAAAAGGCATGATGATGGCGGGGGATGTGGATGCGGCCCGCCGCTATGCGGCGCGCGCTCAAAAGAATTTGAAGCGCGGAACTCCAGCATGGCTTCAAGCTGACGATATTGTATCCTACAAACCACCGAAGCTGAACGGCCGCTGATTTTTCAAAGGCGTTCACCAGGGCCGCGCCTTCCCGCGGCAAGAAGGAGTTTCTGCATGCCCCGTCTGTTCGGGTTGTCCTCGCCGGTGCGTCTTGCCCGCACCGCAGCCGCCGGTCTCATCGGCACTTTTTCCGCAGCCACCGCTGCTGTCCTGATCGCCTCTGCGCCTGTTCAGGCTGCTGAGCTGGACAAGGCCGCCGTCGAAACCATCGTGCGCGAATATCTGCTGCAGAACCCGGAAGTCATCCGGGATGCCCTGGTCGAGCTTGACCGCCGCGACAAGGAAGCCGAACAGAACGCCCGTCTCAAGGCCGTTTCCGACAGCTCCGACGTGCTGTTCAATTCCACCCGCCAGGTGGTTCTGGGCAATCCGGAAGGCAAGGTCACCCTGGTCGAGTTCTTTGATTACAATTGCGGCTACTGCAAGCGTGCCCATGGCGACATGACCAAGCTGATCCAGGAAAACCCGGACCTTCGCGTCGTGCTGAAGGAGTTCCCGGTTCTGGGACAGGGCTCGGTGGAAGCTGCCCAGGTGGCGGTTGCCGTCAATGCCGTCGCGCCCGATAAATACGAAGCCTTCCATGAAGCCCTGCTGATGCAGCGCGGCCAGGCGAATCGTGAAACCGCTCTGAAGGCCGCCACGGATCTGGGCATTGCCGAGACCGACATCACCAAGGCAGGCAATGCCGAACTTGCTGCCGAGACCATCGAGGAAGTCTATTCCCTCGCCAACCGCCTCGGCCTCACCGGCACCCCTTCCTATGTGATCGGCACCGACGTGGTGATGGGCGCTGTCGGCTATGACGAGCTGAGCACCAAGCTGGAAGCCATGGGGGTTTGCGGCCAGACGAGCTGCTGATCCAGGCAAGACATTCCGTTCCAGACGGACACGAAGCAAGAAGGGAAAGCTGGAGGAAACCGGCTTTCCCTTTTTTGCATCCAGCCCCTTGCCCGCAAGGCTGCCCCTGTCCTGCCGATGCGGAAGTTGCGGCAAAACAGGCCAAGGAGAAGGAGTTTTGGACCGGAACTTGCGGGATAAGCCGGGAGGCTTCCCGCAAACAGGGCTTTTCCTCGCCCCATTCAATGCCTATAAGGTGGCTGACCCGGCGCTGGGGACATCGGCGCCGGACCCTAGAGATTGACAGTTGCCCACAGCGCCAGATCAGGCCTGCGGGCAGCCTATCTGTCGTGAGACCCGACGCCGGTCCGCGCCCTGGTCAAGCCACCGGGCACGGAAGCGCCACAAGCCCGCCCCGTTACCGGTCAGGCTTGGCCCGGCACTCGTGGCCAAAAGACGAAAGCCGAGTGTAATGTCGAAAGAAAACAAGAAATTTGACACGGACCTGATCCGCGACCTCGCCATCCTGCTGGATGAGACGAACCTCAGCGAAATCGAAGTCGAGCAAGCTGATGTGCGGATCCGGGTTGCCCGTCAGGTTCAGCCGGTGACCGTCGCAGCGCCCGTTGCAGCTCCGGCTCCGGTCGCAGCTCCCGTTGCAGCCGCAGCAGCTCCCGCCAGCGCCCCTGCCGCAGCTTCCGGTCCGCATCCTGGTTCCGTCACTTCCCCGATGGTGGGCACCGCCTATCTCTCCCCGGAACCGGGCGCACGCGCCTACATCCAGGTTGGTGACAAGGTGAGCGAAGGTCAGACGATCCTGATCATCGAAGCCATGAAGACCATGAACCACATCCCGGCCACCAAGTCCGGCACCGTGAAGGAAATTCTCGTGTCTGATGCGCAGCCGGTCGAATTCGGCGAACCGCTCATCATCGTTGAGTAAGGGGCGCCCCGGCATGTTCTCCAAGATCCTCATTGCCAACCGTGGTGAGATTGCCCTCCGCATCCTGCGCGCTTGCAAGGAGCTGGGCATTTCGACGGTGGCGGTCCATTCGACAGCGGATGCGAACGCCATGCACGTGCGCCTGGCAGACGAAAGCGTCTGCATCGGCCCGCCCGCTGCCCGCGACAGCTACCTGAACATTCCCCAGCTTCTGGCCGCCTGTGAAATCACCGGAGCGGACGCTGTCCACCCGGGATACGGTTTCCTGTCGGAGAACGCCAAGTTCGCCGAGATCCTGGAAGCTCACAACATCGTCTTCATCGGCCCGACCTCCGAGCATATCCGGATCATGGGTGACAAGATCCAGGCCAAGCAGACGGCCAAGGATCTCGGCATTCCGGTCGTTCCGGGCTCCGATGGTGCGGTGACCCCGCAGGACGACGCCCATGCGATCGCCCGCGAGATCGGTTATCCGGTTCTCGTCAAGGCAGCAGCCGGCGGCGGCGGACGCGGCATGAAGGTCGCCAAGACCGAAGCCGATCTGGACAACGCCCTGTCGACCGCCCGTTCGGAAGCCAAGGCCGCCTTTGGCGACGATGCGCTCTACATGGAGAAGTATCTCGGCCAGCCGCGCCACATCGAGATCCAGGTTCTGGGCGATGGCAAGGGCAATGCGGTTCACCTCGGTGAACGTGACTGCTCCCTGCAGCGCCGCCACCAGAAAGTTCTGGAAGAAGCCCCCTCGCCCTGCCTGAACAAGGAACAGCGCGAGAAGATCGGCGAGATCGTGGCCAGTGCCATGCGCAAGCTGAAGTACCGGGGCGTCGGCACGATCGAGTTCCTCTATGAGAACGGCGAGTTCTATTTCATCGAAATGAACACCCGTCTGCAGGTGGAACATCCGGTAACGGAAATGATCACCGGCATCGATCTGGTCAACGAGCAGATCCGTATCGCAGCCGGCGGCACGCTGGACATGACCCAGGAAGACATCACCTTCGAAGGTCACGCCATCGAGTGCCGTATCAATGCCGAAGACCCGCGCACTTTCGCGCCGTCTCCCGGCACGATCACCTACTACCACCCGCCGGGAGGTCTTGGTGTGCGCGTCGACAGCGGTGTCTATCAGGGCTACAAGATCCCGCCCTATTACGACAGCCTCATCGGCAAGCTGATCGTGCATGGCCGCAACCGCGTGGAATGCATGATGCGCCTGCGCCGCTGCCTGGACGAGTTCGTCGTGGACGAGATCAAGACCACCATCCCGCTGTTCCGGGATCTGGTGGACAACCAGGATATTGCCAACGGCCAGTACGATATTCATTGGCTGGAAAAGTATCTGGAAGCAAAATAGGACCGACCGGAAGAGTCAGTCCTGAAAAGTGACCGGATGAATGGCCTGAAGAATGGCAAGTCATAACGACGACATCATTCTCGAAATCACGCCGCAGGTGTTGCTCAAAGCATATGCCTGCGGCCTGTTCCCCATGGCGGAATCCGCCGAAGATGCGACCCTGTTCTGGATCGAGCCGGAACTGCGCGGCATCCTTCCCCTCGATCATTTCCATCTGCCGAAGCGTCTGAAGCGCACCTTGCGTGCGGACAAGTTCGAAATCCGCATCAACACGGACTTCGAAGGCGTGATCAATGGCTGTGCCGGAAGTGGGCCGGATCGGCCCCAGACCTGGATCAATGACGAGATCCGGCGCCTTTATGGAGCCCTGTTCGAACAGGGCTATTGCCACACGGTGGAAGCCTGGCACGAGGGCAAGCTCGCAGGCGGTCTTTACGGCATCAGTCTCAACGGTGTGTTCTTCGGCGAGAGCATGTTCACGCGCGTCACGGACGCATCCAAGATCTGCCTGACCCATCTTGTCGCCCGGCTGATCGCCGGCGGCTACAAGCTGCTCGACACCCAGTTCCTCACCGAACATCTTGCCCGCTTCGGCACCATCGAAATCAGCCGGGACATCTATTCCGACCTGCTGGATGATGCGCTGCAGGAGGAAGGCGATTTCTTCGCCCTTCCCCCGCAGCTCACGGGTGATGAGGTGATTGCGGTTCTGGACAGATCCACATCCTCCCCCTCGGCGGCGGACTGAAGTCCCCAGCTTCAAACGAAGCCGACAATCGCCTGGGCGAGATCTTCGGCACTTGCGACATTCAGAAACGGCGTGCTGGTCGGGATCGAGATCTCGAACTTCGGCTGCTCGCCATTGCCGTAGATCAGGCCGACAACCGTTCCAACCGTGAATTCCTGCCGCTCTGGAAATCCACGCACGACATATCCGCCGATTGGGACCGTCACCTTCATCGTGTTCTTCAGTCCCTCGGCAATGCTGCGCTGTTTCTGCCGGGAAATCTGCTCGCCGGAACTGTAGCTGTAGACACCGCTCAGATCGACGCCCGCAATCGTGATGCCCGGGATCTTGAAACTGTGCATCGATGACTTCTGGTAGATCGTCACACTGCCGACCGTATCGGTGACCGAGCGCTCCATTGTCAGTTCCATCGTGCTGGTCAGAGGATTGGCAATGAACGGCATCTGGAAGGTGAGCGCATAGAGGCCATTGAACAGATTGTCGATCTGAGACGTGCTGGGCACTGCTGTCAGCAGCGATAGATTGTTGATGTAGGTGCGGCTTTTGCCTTCGAACTGATTATAGGCAATGTTGACGATCGAGCGGCGCACCTGGTTCCCACCACCGCCAACGATCATCTTCAGCCCGTCGTCATTGACCTGCGGCCAGATCTGATAGGTCTGGTTCCGGGTGTTATAGTCGGCAACCCGCCGGTCAATTGCCTGAAGCAGGGTTGGCTGGTTGGGAGGGGGAGGATTCACCTGCCCCTGCCTTGCCTGATCGAACAGGCTGCCGGGAGCGGCAAAGAGCTGGTCGATTTCCGCAGCCCCCTGAATAACGGGAATGTAGCTGATCACGAAGGCCACAAGCCTGCGCCCATAGCGCTGTGCATCATCCGAAGAAAGGCTCTTGGTCTGGCAATAGTATGACGTGATCTTGGTGATCTCGGACACGGCGGTGAAGTCGAAGATCGACTGCTGGGCCAGATCCGAGCCGCTCAGGTCACAACCGGCCGAAATACAGGCCTGATTGGCAGTGCAGGCTTGGAGCCGCCGCAGAGGATACTGCCCTGCCGGGTCCGGGGTCGCCTTGAAGGCAAAGCCCAGAACCGTGAAATCGAGCGGATAGGAATCCTCGGCCAGATGTTTCCGGCACGCAGGAGATTTCAGAAAGGGATAGGGCTCAGGATCGCCCAGATTTCCGGAGTCCTCGAGCCGCGCCGTCAGATTGTCATGCAACGACGTGCTGACAGCCTGAAAGTTCGGGCTCAGTCCAGTTGTGAAGGTCACGCGCATCCCATTGTCCTTTCGCTATTCGGGCCGCCCACGAATGGGACGCCCGCGAAAGAACGATGTGACACTGCAGCCGTGCAAATGTGCAGACAGGCAGGCAGTTCCCCTGCCTGCCGGAAGATCAAGGTTTGGCGGAAGGCACCTTGATGCCGCCCTGGCTGCCGTCATCGGGACCAGCAAGCGGATCCTGGTCGGCTGGGGTTTCCTGCGTGACCGGAGGGCCGTCGTAATTGGCGGGGGGCGGAACCGCGGAGGACGTCTTGCAGTCCGTCAGCCACACGTCATAGACCGGGTGCTCGACACCGGAAAGGCCGGGGCTTGCCGCATACATCCAGCCGGAGAAGATCCGGCGGACCTCGTTGTTGAGCGTGATTTCATCGACCTGAACGAAGCCGGTCGTCAGCGGATTTTCCGTCGCCGGGCGCGTGTGGCAGACCTTGGGGGTCACCTGCAGCGCGCCGAACTGGACGGTCTCGCCAATATAGACGTCAAACGAAATTATCCGGCCGGTGATCTTGTCCAGACCGGAGAAAACCGCGACAGGATTCTCGATGATCTCGTCGGCCATTGCGGCGCTTGCCGGATATCCGAAAGCCGCAGAAAGCCCGAGAAGGCCTGCGGCCATCGTCCGGGTCTTGAGAAAAGGCCGCATTATCTTGCTCATCTCGTGAAGGCGCATCGAATCACAATCTGCCGGTTTGTCACCATTTCAAGGGCGGTAGCATCGGAATAAGGCCCGGAAAAGACAAGAGCTCCGCCGGGCCTTCATTCCATGTCACCAAAAGATCAGCCGATCTCCGCCAGGCGGGACAGGGCGACCTTGATCTTAGCCAGCTTGCCTTCGGCTTCGGCGATCTTTTCCTTCTCGCCGTCGACAACGTCTTCAGGAGCCTTGGCGAGGAAGCCCGGGTTGGACAGCTTCTTCTCGATCTTCGAGATTTCAGCTTCCAGCTTGCCGGCATCCTTGGTCAGGCGGGCCTGTTCAGCAGCAAGGTCGATGATGCCTTCCAGCGGAATGCAGAAGGTAGCCTCACCAACGATGATCTGAGCCGATCCGGCCGGAGCGGCATCCGCGATGGCAATGCCTTCGGCGCGGGCAAGACGCTGGATCGCAGCCTCATGGGTGGCGATCCGGGCCTTGGTCACGTCGTTTGCACCGACCACGACCAGCTGCACCTTGGCCCCTGCCGGAATGTTCATCTCGGCGCGCACAGAGCGGATTTCCGAAATCAGGCTCACCAGCCAGTTGATCTCGCTGGCTGCTGCTTCATCGGAAACTTCAGCCTTCGGCCATTGGGTCAGGGCCAGAAGCCGGTCTGCCTTCACACCCGCATCGCCCATGCGCTCCCACAACTCTTCCGTGAGGAACGGCATGAAGGGGTGGAGGATCTTGAGGATCTCGTCCATGGCCCAGGCAGCGGTGGCGCGGGTCTCGGCCTTGGCTGCCTCATCGTCACCGTTGAACACCGGCTTGGCCAGTTCCAGGAACCAGTCGCAATAGGTGTTCCAGACGAAGCGGTAGACACCGGCGCAAGCATCGTTGAAGCGGAAGCCTTCCAGAGCCTCGGTCACTTCCGCTGCACACTTGCCGACTTCCGTCGCAATCCAGCGGTTGAGGGTCTGGGTCGTGGTGGACGGATCAAATCCGGCCACGCGCTGGCACTCGTTCATCTCGGCAAAGCGCGCCGCGTTCCACAGCTTGGTGGCAAAGCGCTGGCCGCCTTCGGCTGCCTGATCGGACATGCGCAGGAACCGGCGGCCCTGCACTTCCTGGCTGGCAAGCGCATAACGGGTCGCATCGGCGCCGTAGCGGTCGATCAGGTCGAGCGGATCGATCACGTTGCCGACGGACTTGGACATCTTCTTGCCCTGGGCGTCGACCACGATCGAGTTGAAATAGACCGTGTCGAACGGCACTTCCTTCATGAAGTGCAGGCCCTGCATCATCATCCGGGCAACCCAGAAGAAGATGATGTCGAGACCGGTGATCAGCACGTCGGTCTTGTAGTAACGCTCCAGTTCCGGCGTCTGGTTCGGCCAGCCAAGGGTCGAGAACGGCCACAGGGCGGAGGAGAACCAGGTGTCGAGCACATCCGGGTCACGGGTCAGCGTCTTGCCGCCGGCCATCTCGATGGCCTTCTCTTCGCTTTCCGCGCAGTATTCCTTGCCGTCTTCGTCATACCAGACCGGGATCTGGTGACCCCACCAGAGCTGGCGAGAAATGCACCAGGGCTGAATGTCGTCCAGCCAGTGGAAGTAGACCTTCTCGGCATTGCCCGGAACGAGCTTGGTGGCGCCGTCCTGAACGGCCTTCAGGGCCGGTTCCGCCAGAACCTTGGCATCAACGAACCACTGATCGGTCAGCATCGGCTCGATGACGACCTTGGAGCGGTCGCCATAGGGCTGCATGATCTTCTTGGCCTCGACCATCGGCAGAAGCGCCGGGGCTTCCTCGTCTTCGCCAAGTGCGCGGACGACAGCCTTGCCGGCAACGGTCCACTCGGGCGCACGGCCCTTCATCCAGGCAACATCCTGATGATCAGCCGGCACCATGACCGCCAGACCTTCTGCGGTGATCTGGTCGATGACGCGCTTGCGGGCCTCATACCGGTCCAGACCGCGCAGGTCTTCCGGTACGATGTTGATCGCATCAACTTCGTTGATCGTGAAGGCAGCGCCTTCAATGATCGCCTGTGCCTTGGCCGCTTCTTCCGCATAGGGCGCACCGTCAGCGCGCATGGCGCCCTTGGTGTCCATCAGGCGGTACATCGGAATGTTGTTGCGCTGAGCAACGCCATTGTCGTTGAAGTCATGAGCGCCGGTGATCTTCACCGCGCCGGAGCCAAAGGTCGGATCCGGATACTCGTCGGTGATGATCGGGATCAGACGGCGGTGCTCTTTCGGGCCGACCGGGATCTCGCACAGCTTGCCGATGATCGGCTTGTAACGCTCGTCATCCGGATGAACGGCAACAGCGCCGTCGCCGAGCATGGTTTCCGGACGGGTCGTGGCGATGGAGATATAGTCGCGGGTCTCGCGGAGGGTAACGTTCCCCTCTTCGTCCTTCTCGACATATTCATAGGTCTCGCCGCCAGCCAGCGGATACTTGAAGTGCCACATGTGGCCATCGGACTCGATGTTTTCGACTTCAAGGTCGGAAATCGCGGTCTCGAACTTCGGATCCCAGTTCACCAGACGCTTGGACCGGTAGATCAGGCCTTCGTTGTAAAGATCGACGAACACCTTGAGCACCGCAGCCGACAAGTTCGGCGACATGGTGAATTCGGTCCGGCTCCAGTCGCAGGAGGCGCCGAGACGCTTCAGCTGGCCAAGGATCGTGCCTTCCGACTTGCGCTTCTGTTCCCAGACGCGCTCGACAAAGGCTTCACGGCCCATTTCCCGGCGGCCCGGCTGCTGGGTCTGCATCAGCTCACGCTCGACAACCATCTGGGTCGCAATGCCCGCATGGTCGGTGCCCGGCTGCCACAGAACGTCATAGCCCTGCATGCGCTTCCAGCGGATCAGAATGTCCTGCAGCGTATTATTGAGGGCGTGGCCCATGTGCAGGGACCCAGTCACGTTCGGCGGCGGGATCACGATGGTAAAGGCGTCCGCGCCTTCCTTGGCGCCGGCTCCAGCCTTGAAGGCTTCCGCCTTTTCCCAATTCTCATAGATCCGCGGTTCAACGCTCGCCGCGTCGTAGGTCTTCTCAAGCATGGAAAAATCTCGGGCAAATGTGTGATTGAGCCGTGTAAATCGGATGCGGCCGGTCAAGTCAACAGGAGTCAGGGGCAGAGCCAGGGAATTGCCCCTGGAAGGGTCCTTGGAAAGGACAAGGGAAGCGTCAGAGGAGCGGGCTTTCGCTTGCGGTGAAAAGCAAAACGCCGCCCTCGTCAGGCGGCGCAAATGCCATCTCGAAGGACCGGCTCAGCGCCGGCGGGTAACCCGCTCGATTTCCTTCTGGACAAGCTGCTCCACCAGCACCGGCAGGTTCTGGTCCAGCCATGCCTTCAGCATCGGGCGCAGCATGTCCTTGATCAGGTCTTCCACCGTCTGGGCATTGCCTACATAGAGGCTTGCCAGATTGCTGAAGGCCGCATTGACCGCTTCCCCGGTCTGATCGGAGGTCAGCGGATCGTCATCTTCCATGTCCGGCAGGTCACCGGCGGGAACCGGCTTGGCCGAAGTGAAGGACGAAGCCTTGGGAGCAGGACGGGCGGGAGCGGCAGCAGCGGCCACTTCCAGAGCCTCCATGGCGCTTGCCATGTCGACTTCATCGTCCTCATCTTCCTCTTCCGGCGCGAAGGTGACGTCGTTTTCCTCGATCGCTTCCGCGATCTCGTCTTCGGCGACATCGTCTTCGGAAAGCGCCAGATCTTCCGTCAGCTCGAGAACGTCTTCCTCGTCCTCTTCGGCCGCTGCCATTGCAGCTTCCATGTCGTTGTCGGCTGCCGCTTCATCCAGATCATCGTCACCACCGTCCATATCGAACAGCTTGTCGAGATCGTCCTGAGACATTTCCGTCGCGTCGCCCATGTCGTCCTCTACCTCGAAGTCCGCAGGGTTTTCGTCTAGATCCGCAGAGCCAGCAGCCCCTGCCTGCTCAGCCGGGGCTTCCTCATCGGATATGATACGGCGGATCGATGCGAGGATTTCCTCCATCGACGGCTCTTCAGCCGGACTCGCCTTCGCCATGCCTTCCCCCAGGGTACAAATTCGGCAACACACGAATCGCCCAGAACAATCTGAACGAACAGTTAACCGAAATTATAGGCCGAGGGCGATGCCTGCGTGAACCCGCTCGACCGGCGTCCCTTCCCTTTTCCCCCTTTTAAAGCACTTGGAACCTTGAGCTTCGCCTTGGAGGCTCCGGGCCAAATCCAGAGTTCAGGGAGACAATAACGCGACAGGCGCCGGTTTTGGACCAGCGCCTGTTGCAAGGGTTACCACTTCACGAAAGGGAAGCCTAAGTTTTAACGGCCATCCGGGGTACGCAGGCCGAACCACTTGTCACGAACGGCGGTGTAATGTTCCTTCGGCTTGTAGTGGGTCACCTGAAGGTTGAGCACCTCTGCATCGAGACGGCCAATCGCCGACACCAGCTGATAGCCGCCGACAATACGGTTGCGCTGGGCTGCCACCAGATTGACGCGCTGATTGACCAGTTCGCGCTGCGCATCGAGCACATCCAGGGTCGTCCGCTGTCCGACGCGCTGCTCTTCGATCACACCGTCCAGCGCCAGCTTCTGCGCTTCCACTGCGGACTGCGCCGCGCTGATGGAGGCTTCGGCCGCCTGATAGACGCCCCAGGCGGAAATCACGTTCGCACGAACCTGGGCACGCACCACATCGAGCTGGAGACGGGTCTGACCCAGCTCTTCCTTGGCCTGACGGACGCGGGAGCTGACGGATCCTGCCTGATAGATCGGGATCGTCACCCGTCCAACCACACTCGCGGTATTGGCCTGCGAAATGCTGGTGGAGGGGTTCCAGGAGCGGCCGACATTGCCTTCGACCGACACGGTCGGCAGCATTTCGCCTTCGATGGTCTTGACCGAGAAGATCGCCGCGTCGACCAGATGCTGGGACTGCTGGATTAACGGCTGCTGGTCTTCAGAGACCCGCAGCGCCTCATCGATGGACTTGGGAACCATGCGGCTGATGGATGTGTCCGCGGACAGGTTCTTGGCTTCCGTGCCGACGATCTGGCGATAGATGGCGCGGCTGGTGTTGAGATTCGCAAGCGCGGTGTTCAGGTTCGCCTGAGCTTCCGCCCGGCGCGCATCCGCCTGGGACACATCCGTCCGGGTGCCCTCACCCACATCGAATCTGTCCTTGGCAGCCCGCACCTGTTCCGCCAGAAACTGCAAGTCACTGCGCTGCAGGGAGACGAGAGCCGTGTCGCGGATCACGTCGACATAGGCCTGCGCGGCAGACAGAAGAACGTCCTGCTCGGTCGCGACGAGGCTTTCGCGCTGCGCCCGCACCAAGGCTTCGGCCTGACGGGTGGAATTGACGGTCCGGAAGCCGCGGAACAGCGCCTGGCTGACCGACAGACCGATGGATGCGTTGTTCCGGTAGGTTTCGAATCCGTCCGAGCTTGCCCAGTTTCCGCCGCCCTGAACGGTGGCCGAAACCGTCGGCCTCCAACCGGCAAGCGCCTGCGGAACATTCTCGTCCACGCCGCGCAGCTGAGCCCGTGCGGCGTTCAGTGTCGGATTGTTGGAATAAGCAAGAGCAAGGGCTTCCTTGATCGTTTCTGCCTGTGCTGCGCCGGCTGCTCCGACCATAGCGATCGAAAACACCGCTGCCTTGACTGTTTTACGCATACCCGCCCACGCTC
The DNA here is from genome assembly GCF_900142725.1 of Roseibium suaedae. GTDB lineage: Bacteria > Pseudomonadota > Alphaproteobacteria > Rhizobiales > Stappiaceae > Roseibium > Roseibium suaedae. The sequence continues at coordinate 131,187 of NZ_FRBW01000002.1, forward strand.
CATGAAAGCCATGCTCACTATCAGGGGACCTAGGTAAACTGGCCAGTGTTTTCAGACAAGCAAACAAGGCACAAGAGGGGCTTATTTGTGGAACTGAGGCATATCGGCAACAGATTCCGCCCTTGCCTCCGTCATTTCACCCACACAACGAAAAAGGGAGCCGCCACAGGCAGCTCCCTTCAAAGTTCAGTGCACCAGACATCCGGCAGCGATCAGAAAACGAATTCGGCGGCCTTTTCGAAGCCCGGCAGAACGCCTGCAGATGCGTTGAAGCCGAAGCGCGAAGACACGTTGCCGGCAGAGGCCCGATAGACGCGGGCCGCAGCAGAACCGCCCCGGCCCTCGATCACGACGAGACGGCCACCATCCTTCAGCTGAGCCAGCAGGCTCTCCGGCAAAACGTCCACGGCACCGTCGATGACGATGGCATCATAGGGGCCTTCGGACGGGCAGCCGTCGGTCAGCTTGGCTTCGATCACGGCGGCATTCTCGATGCCGAGCTCCACCAGGATCTCACCGGCCTTGCGGGCCAGGTCCGGGTTTTCCTCGACCGCGACAACAGTTCCGGCCAGGCGGGAAAGAACAGCCGCGCCGTAACCCGTCGCAGCGCCAACCACCATGACCATGTCGCCAGGACGCACTTCAGCGAGCTGCACCAGCTTGCCGAACAGATGCGGGATCATCAGGAAACGGCTGGCGGAGGTATCAACCGGCAGCTCTTCATCAATATAGGCAACAACCTGCTTGGATGCCGGAACGAAACGCTCACGGGGCACCCATTCCATCGCGTCCAGAATCCGGTGATCCGTCACATCGTTGGTGCGAAGCTGGTTGTCCACCATCTTTCTGCGGGACTGTGCAAAGTCAGTCATGTCGACCCTCATCTCGGTAGCCGGTCTCTCTCCCCCGGTTCATTAGCGAGTGAGAGAGTGGCTGACAAGCGCCAGAATGCGCCCTTCCCCCAAGTGCCGTCAAATTGGTCATCCACATCCCTCGCTTTTTTACGCATTTGTCTTATTGAGCTTTTCCCAAGGCTCTGGTAATCACCTCGCCAGTCAGCCGGTTGACACCACAAACCGGCTAAGAACCGGCTTCATGCATGCGTTCGAAACGGATGGCCTCTTGGCGGAGTGGTGACGCAGCGGATTGCAAATCCGTGTACGCCGGTTCGATTCCGGCAGAGGCCTCCACTTCTTTTCCTGAAAATTCAGAATACGAAGCGCTGAACTAGGCAGATCTGTCTGTCCAATCAAGCCATGCAGCGCTTGCCCGGTGCAAACGCACCGTTCAAATTGCCTGCGCGGCCTGTGGGTGCTACGCGTCCGCAACGGACTTTCCCGCACAGGATTTGAGCTGAGATGATTCACGGTGGAGATCTGGCCCAGGCAATGGCCCTTTACGGCGGCACGCTGGCTGATTGGCTCGACCTTTCCACCGGCATCAATCCGCACGCCTATCCGGTGTCCGCCGAACTCAGCCCGGCTGCCTGGCAGCGCCTTCCCGGTGAAGCGCCGCTCTTCGAGCTTCTGACGGCTGCCAGGCGCGCCTATCGCTGCCCGGACGCCTTCGGCCTGACTGCAGCTCCCGGCACTCAGGCATTGATCGCCCAATTGCCGTATCTGCTCCCCGATGGTCCGATTGCGATCCTGGGGCCGACCTATTCCAGTCACAAGGCAAGCTGGAGCCGGGCGGGACGGACCGTCCTCGAACTCAGCTACTGGGAAGACGCCCGAAATTCCGAGTGTCCGGTCCTGCTGCTGGTCAACCCGAACAATCCTGATGGCCGCGTTGTCTCTCCTGACGAGCTTCTGGCGCTTGCCCGTGCGCGCAGCGCCAAGGGCCAGTGGCTGATCGTGGATGAAGCCTTTGCGGATGTGGATCCGGATTGCAGCCTGCTGCCTCATCTGAGCGATGAGAACGTCGCGGCCCTGCGCTCCTTCGGCAAATTCTATGGCTTGGCGGGCCTTCGTCTCGGTTTTCTGGCAGCCCCACAGACCCTGTCCAATGCCATGGCAGACCGCCTGGACAGCTGGGCAGTCAGCGGCCCCGCGCTCGAGATCGGTGCTGCCGCCCTCGCCGACCTCACCTGGCAAGACGCCATGCGGGACCAGCTTGCGCGTGAAATGGCGGAACTTGAAACCGTGCTGACCGGCTGCGGCCTCCAGCTTGTCGGCGGCACCTCTCTCTATGTTCTGATCCGCAACCGCGAGGCCGCGCGCCTTCACGGGTTTCTGGCAGCCCGCAGGATCTGGACGCGTATTTTCGATTTCGACCCTGACCTGATGCGCCTCGGGCTTCCCGGATCCGAGCACGGTTTGCTGCTGCTGAAAAACGCCTTGAAGAGCTTTGCGCAGGCCCCTCATGCTGACTGACGGCAATGCGCTTTTTCTACTGCTTGCAGCGCTCACACTTGATGCTCTGGTTGGCGATCCGGACTGGCTGTGGCGCCGACTGCCCCATCCTGTGGTGTGGATCGGCAAGCTGATTTCAAGCCTTGAGACCCGTCTCAACAGCACTTCGTTTTCGCCAGCCACGCGCAAACGAAACGGCGTCCTCACGCTGCTGATTCTCCTGAGCGGCAGTCTTGTCCTCGGTTTTTTCCTGACATGGCTCAGCAATCAGATCGCTTTTGGCAGCGTGATCACGATTTTGATCGTGGCCGTTCTGATTGCCCAGAAGAGCCTTTTTGACCACGTCGCTTCGGTCCGCGACGGGCTCAGGCAAGGTGGTCTGGGTGGCGGGCGCAAGGCCGTTGCCATGATCGTTGGCCGGGATCCGGAGCAGCTGGACGAGGCAGGCGTCAGCCGGGCCGCCATCGAATCCTGCGCCGAGAATTTTTCGGACGGCATCGTCGCGCCGGTATTCTGGTTCGCCGTTCTCGGCCTGCCCGGCCTGATTACCTACAAGGCGGTGAACACGGCCGATTCGATGATCGGACATAAAAACGAACGCTATCAGGACTTTGGCTGGGCCTCCGCCCGCTTTGACGACCTGATCAACCTGCCGGCCTCACGCCTCGCCGGTCTGTTCATTGCCGGTGCCGCCGGACTTGCGAAGGGCTCTCCGCTCCATGCACTCCGGATCATGATCCGCGATGCGGGGCAGCACCGCTCGCCCAATGCTGGCTGGCCGGAGGCTGCGATGGCAGGCGCACTCGGTCTGGCTCTTGCAGGTCCTCGCGTCTATACCGGCTACAAGGTCGAGGATCCCTACATGAATCCGGCAGGACGCCGGGACGCAAATGCAGAGGATATTGCAGCTGCCTTGCGCGTTTACATGGGCGCCTGCGCAATACAGGCGTTGATCATTGCCATTTTGTCGCTAGTCTGGTGGTGAAATTCCAATCGCGTCCAAATGTGAGACGAAAGCGTGCTTCCCTTTTCCGCAGCGGCCGAAAACAACAAGCGCCCCATTCTTCAAATCCTCAGCAAAGCCTTTTCCGGCAGCAGCCGGATCCTGGAAATCGCGAGCGGCACTGGCCAGCACGCGCTTTTCTTTGCAGAGAACCTTCCCCACCTCGACTGGCGCCCCAGCGACCTTGCCGAGCACCTTCCCGCCATCGATCAGCGCATCGTTCAGGCGGATACCGTGCTCGACAATCTCCTGGCGCCGATCGAGCTGGACATTGGCGACCTGCCCTGGCCGGTCTCGTCCAGCGACTATGAAGACGCCTATGACGGCATTTTCACTGCCAATTCGCTGCACATCATCTCCTGGCCCCTGGTCGAAGCCTTTTTCGAAGGTGTCGGCGAAACCCTGAAACCGGGCGGCACGCTCTGCGTCTACGGCGCCTTCAAGTACAACGGCGCCTTCACGACCCCGAGCAACGAAGCCTTCGACAAAAGCCTGCGCGACCGGGATCCGGAAAGCGGTATCCGCGACTTCGAAGCGGTCAATGCGCTGGCAGAAAAGATCGGGCTCAAGCTCGTCGCGGATCACCCGATGCCCGCCAACAACCAGCTTCTGGTGTGGACGCGAGGGTAGAACCCTCACCCGCCGCTGCGCGGCGACCTCTCCCAGAGGGAGAGGTGGTGGAGAGGTTGTTCGGGGGGGCAAAGTTGTGTGATCCGGAAAGTTAGAGAAAATCCACAGCCTCACGGCATGCTCAGCCTGCCCCCTCTCCCCCAGAAGCAGATGAGCGAGAGGGCTGGGGTGAGGGTCTTTCAGTTCCATCGCCAAGCCGCCCTCACCCGCCGCTGCGCGGCGACCTCTCCCAAGCTTGGGAGAGGTGATGGAGAGGATTTTCGGGTGGCAAAGTTGCGTGATCCGGGGAGTTAGAGAAAATCTACTGCCTCACGGGTTGTTCAGCCTGCCCCCTCTCCCTCAGGGAGAGGGCTGGGGTGAGGGCTCGGGGTGAGGGCTATTTCTCGCCGAAAAGCTCACCGTTTCCGGGCAATCTCCAGCAAGGCCTCGACATCCAGACACCCTTCCAGATGCACCGCAAGCTGGTCGAGGATGGTGTCGATGCTGGTGTCATAGGCAAGACCTGAGCCGGCGCCCATTTCCTTCAGATAGACGGCCCGGAAAACATCGGAGGTGAAGAGGCCGTGGACATAAGTTCCCGCGACCCGACCGTCCGCAGAGATAGCCCCGTCCGGCTTTGTGTAACCGGGAGCCCCTTCGATCTCGAGCAGGGGATGGCTGCAATCCTTCCCTTCAGTGCGGCCGATGTGGATCTCGTAGCCGGAAACGGCAGCGCCCGTGGCGACATGAAAGCCCGAGACCTGCTCCAGTTCCTTTTCACGGGTCAGCATCGTGTCCACATCCAGCAGGCCGAGCCCGGCGACGGTCCCGACCGGACCTTCGATCCCGTCCGGATCGGAGATCGTCCTGCCCAGCATCTGATAGCCGCCGCAAATGCCGAGGATCCGCCCGCCGCGACGATAGTGGGCGAGAAGGTCAATGTCCCAGCCCTGTTTGCGCAGGAAAGCCAGATCGCCAACTGTGGATTTTGACCCCGGGAGCAGCACCAGATCCGCATCTCCCGGCAAGGGATTGCCCGGCTGGATCAGTTCCAGCGTCACATCCGGCTCAAGGCGTAGCGGATCGAGATCGTCGAAATTGGCGATCCGAGAAATCACCGGAACGACAATCTTCACCGGCCCATTGCCGATGCCATCCGCCAATCCCAAAGCGTCCTCCGCAGGCAGCCGGTGCGCATCAGCGAACCATGGCACGACACCAAGGCCATTCCAGCCGGTGCGGTTTTCGATCTCCCGCAACCCGTCGTCAAAGAGGCTCGTGTCCCCGCGGAACCGGTTGATGAAAAAGCCCTTGATCCGCTCACGCTCAGATGGCTCCAGCACTGCATGGGTGCCGACCAGCGAGGCAATCACGCCGCCCCGGTCAATGTCGCCGCAGAGGATTACCGGCAGATCGGCAGCCTCCGCAAAGCCCATGTTGGCAATGTCGCCAGCCCTGAGATTGATCTCGGCCGGACTGCCAGCCCCTTCGACCAGCACCAGATCCGCGCCGGATTCAATTTCGGAAAAACTCTCCAGAACCTTCGGAAGCAATTGGGCTTTCTGGCGACCATACTCCCGTGCCCGCATGGTACCGAAGCGTCTGCCCTGCACGATTACCTGCGCACCCGTATCGGTTTCAGGCTTCAGCAGGATCGGATTCATGTGGACGGTCAGCGGCACCCGCGCGCCCATGGCCTGCAGCGCCTGCGCCCGGCCGATCTCGCCGCCATCGCAAGTGACGGCGGCGTTGTTCGACATGTTCTGCGGTTTGAATGGCAGGACACGCAAGCCCCGGTTGGCAAAGAGACGGCACAGTCCGGCAACAATCAGGCTCTTGCCCACATTCGAGCCAGTCCCCTGGATCATCAGGGCGGGTACCCTTCGCGCCATTGCGCCTCCTGTAATCCCATCGCTGGATCAGCTGACCTGATTTTCATCCCCGCAAAGGCGGGGATCCAGTAATCAATTGAGTTGTCTGGCATTTGGACAGCCCCTCCACGGGATACTGCATCTCGGCTCTGGAGCTTCGCCCCAAACCGGGATGACAGACAAACTCGAATGGAAAGCTGTCTACCTCTGTCATCCATTCATGGGTGACTTCGCCTTAAAATTCAATTCCTTCCTGCGGCTTCACACCGGAGCGGAATGGGTGCTTGACCTGTTCCATTTCCGTGACCAGATCTGCCACCTCGATCAACTCGTCCTTGGCATTGCGCCCGGTGATGACGACATGAACATCTTCTGGCTTCTCGTTCTTCAGGAACTCCGCAACTTCTTCGACCGGCAGATAATCATAACGCAGAACGATGTTCAGCTCATCGCAGAGGACCAGCCGGAACTCGCCGCTGGTGATCATCTCCTTGGCCGCCTCCCAGGCTTGACGGGCCGCATCGATGTCGCGCTGCCGGTCCTGGGTTTCCCAGGTAAAGCCCTCGCCCATGCGCTTGACCGTGACGAGGTCGGAGAACCGCTCCAGCGCCAGCCGCTCGCCCGTGTCCAGCCGTCCCTTGACGAATTGCACGACCCCAACCTTGTGGCCATGACCGAGAGAGCGGAACACCATGCCGAAGCCGGCCGTGGACTTGCCCTTGCCCTTGCCGGTGTTGACGATGATCAGACCCTTCTCGATGGTCTTGGTGGCCATGATCTTGTCACGGGCAGCCTTTTTCTTCTTCATCTTATCGGCGTGGCGGGCGTTGAGTTCTTCTTCGCTCATGCCTTCGGTCTTGGCCGTCATGACGTCGTCCTCCCTTCAAGATCTGCTGTCAGCCCGTCCAGGCGGGCGTGGGTGCTGTTGCGGCGCGGCGTCCAGAGCCCGCGCCGGAGGGCCTCTTCAAAGCGGGCGAGGATCTCCCGGTAGGCTGCCGGATTGGCATCTTCCAGAAACTCCCGCACCTTGTCATCTTCGAGATAGGCAGCAAAAAGCTGGTCGAAATGATGATCGCCCACCGCCCGTGTCGTGGCGGAAAAAGCGAAGAGATAGTCGAGCGTCGCAGAGATTTCGAAGGCGCCCTTGTAACCGTGACGCATGACGCCTGCGATCCATTTCGGGTTCGCCGCCCGTCCCCGCACGACCCGGCCGATCTCTTCGGACAGGGAGCGCACAACAGGCCGTTCGGGACGCGAATGATCATTGTGAAAGATCTTCGGCGCCTCGCCCTTCAAGGTCTCGACCGTTGCCGCCAGTCCGCCTTCGAACTGGTAGTAATCGTCGGAATCAAGCAGATCATGCTCCCGGTTGTCCTGATTGTGCAGAACCGCGTCGGTGCTGGAGAGCCGGCTTTCGAGTTCGGCCCGCGCGGAGGTTCCCGCAGCGCTACCGCCATAGGCATAGCCGCCCCATTCCAGGAAGCTTTCGGCAAAATCGCCGCGCTCGTCCCAGATCCCTTCATCGATCAGCGCCTGCAGCCCGGCGCCATAAGCCCCCGGCTTTGAACCGAAGACCCGGAAGCCCGCCCGGCGGAGTGACTCTCCGGCATCAAGCCCCTGCCCTTCGAAGCTCAAGCGATCCTTCAGCACCCGGGCGGCAATCGGATTGGCCTCTTCCGGCTCACTGAGAGCTGCAACGGCACGCACCGCGCTGTCGAAAAGATCGATCTGGTGCGGAAAGGCATCGCGGAAGAAGCCGGAGACCCTGAGGGTCACGTCGATACGCGGACGGCCAAGCTCGGCAAGGCTCATGATCTCGAAGCCGGTCACCCGTCCGGAGTCTGCCTCCCAAACGGGCCGGGCCCCGATCAGGGCCAGCGCCTGCGCCACGTCATCGCCGCCCGTGCGCATGTTGGCCGTGCCCCAGCAAGTCAACACCACGGCCTTGGGCCATTCGCCCTCTTCCTGAAAATAGCGCTCTGCCACAAGCGACGCCGATTGCTCGCCCAACCGCCAGGCTGTTTCTGTGGGCACGGCGCGCACATCGACCGAATAGAAATTCCGTCCCGTCGGCAGCACATCCGGCCGCCCGCGCGTTGGCGCACCGGAGGGACCAGGCGCGACAAAGCCGCCGGCAAGCGCCGTCAGAACGGCCCGGGTTTCAGCCGCTCCCGATCCAGTGACGGCAGGGCGCAGATCCGTTTCGATGGACTTGAGGACAGCGCGGGTCGCCGTCCAGCTTTCGTCCGGCTTACACTCTCCGGCAACGAGCTTCTGCGCCAGGTGTTCGATCCGCTCCACCGTATCACCGCAGGAGCGCCAGAGATCAGTGGAAAGGCTGTTCAGAACCTCAGGCCTGGTACCGATCCAGGGCGCAGAAAAGTCGCAGTCGAGAGGATCGAAAATGGCCCCCTCACCCCAACCCTCTCCCCCATGGGGAGAGGGAGTGGTGCTGTGCATTGACGCGACTTCTGCAGCCTTACTCGGCTCGCTCTGGAATGAGGGTGATGCCCCCTCATTCGCGACGCCCGATTTTTGCAGAAGCTCTCCTCCTGCGCCCTTCTCCCCTCCGGGGAGAAGGTGGTCCGAAGGACCGGATGAGGGGACATTCGGGCTCTCTGCATTCACGAGCCCAAGATCCTGCGCAATCGCCCGCTGCAAGCTCTCCTGCGACGCCTGTTTTCCGCGCGGGACACGGGCAAGAGCCACGAGAAGATCGGTCAACAGGCTGCCTTCCGGGCTTTCGCCCAGAATATGCAGCCCGTCGCGGATCTGCAGTTCCTTGAGATCGCACAGATGGGCGTCCAGACGCGCAAGTTTCGTCGCCTCGTCCATGTCGCCGGTGATGCCGATGTCCTGATCCAGACCATGGCGCGCCGCGACATCCAGAATGTCCCGCGTCAGCGCTTTCAGGCGGCGCGGATCGACGCCGCTGGCAAGATAATACTCATCAAGAAGCACCTCCAGCTCGCTCGCCGCCCCATGGCTTTCGGCCCGGGTTAGCGGCGGCGTCAGATGATCAACAATGACGGCGGCGGTGCGGCGCTTGGCCTGCGCCCCCTCGCCCGGATCATTGACAATGAACGGATAGATATTCGGCACAGGCCCAAGCACAGCCTCCGGATAGCAGTCTTCCGACAGCGCCAGTGCCTTGCCGGGAAGCCACTCCAGATTGCCATGCTTTCCAAGATGGATCACCGCATGGGCGCCATAAGCCTCGCGCAGCCAGATGTAGAATGCGAAATAGTGGTGCGGCGGAACCAGATCCGGATCGTGATAGGTTTCCTTGGGGTCGATGTTGTAGCCCCGCGCCGGCTGAATGCCGACAACCTGATTGCCAAACCGGTGCAGAGCCAGCCGAAACCCGTCGCCGGTCACATGCGGGTCAGCCTCAGGCTCGCCCCAACGCTCCGTCACGCCCCTGCGAACGGCTTCCGGAAGACGGTTGAAGGCCTCGCGGTAGATCTTAAGCGGCAGCTCTTCAAAACCGGCTCGCGCCTCGCGCCCGGCCAGGGCATTGGTCACCCCGCCAGTCAGCACATCCATCAGGTCGCGGGAGGTTGCAGGAGCAGAACCGATATCGTAGCCAGCCGCTTTCATCTCCTGAAGCAGCGTCGCGCAGGAGGCAGGCGTGTCGAGACCGACCCCATTGGCAATGCGGCCATCCTTGTTCGGATAGTTCGCCAGAATGAGTGCCGTCTTCTTTTCTGCCGCAGGCACATGCCCGAGCCGCGCCCAATTGGCAGCCAGTTTCGCGACAAAATCGATCCGGTCGGGCACGGGAACAAACCGCACCGGCGTCGACTGGGTCAAAGGATCGAAGGCCCCTTCTTCCTTGAACGACACCGCCCGGCTCAGGATGCGGCCGTCCACCTCCGGCAGCACCACATGCATGGCAAGGTCGCGGATCGACAGACCCTGATCGCTCTCCTGCCAGCCTTCCTTCGAGGACGAGGAGAACACCACCTGCAGCACCGGCTTGCCCGGCGCATCCAGCGGCGTCATCTGATGTGCAGCTCCCGCCTTGGAAACGGCAAAGGCCGTGGCGTTGATCACTACATCCGGCGGGCAATCTGCAAAGAGGCTCTCCAGGACCGCCGTCGATTCCGCTTCCTTGAGCGAGGAGACAAAGACAGGCAGCGCGTTGACCCCCGCCTTGCTCAAAGCCGCCATCAGCGCATCCACGGGCGCTGTCTGTGCGCCTTGAACCAGGGCCCGGTAAAAGGTGACAGCTGCCACCGGCCGGTCCGGCGCATCCCAGGTCGCCCGAAGTGCAGTCAGATCAGGAGCTGCCTGTCCGGGCAAATAGATGCCTGCCCTTGGCAAGGGCACGGGCGGCAGCGGCTCTTCAGCCAGATTCAGAATATGAGCGAGATAGCGCAAGCCATTTTGATAATTGGCCGTTCCGCCCTCCACGCAGTACCGCCAGAAGCGCCGGGCAGCCTCCACCGGCACAGTCGACCGGCTGGCAAGATCCGCATCCCACTGGTCATCTCCGGGCACGATGATGAGCGTCACCCCATAGGCACGCGCCTCTTCTTCCAGCCGCTCGACGCCATAGCGCCAGTACTCCAGCCCGCCCAGAAGCCGGAGCGCAACCAGCTTCGATCCGCGCACAGTGCTTTCGGCATAAAGGTCGACCGAATAGGGATGCTGCAGCGCCATGATGCTGGCAAGGCGCAAGGAAGCCCGCTCAACACCCAGCCCATGATGGGCCGCGTTGAAGCTGCCCAGCTCCGTGTCGGCTGCGGACAGAAACAGGATGTCCGCCGGTGCCTGACCGAGATCAACCGCATCACCGCCATCATCGATCCGCCGGGTCTGGCTTGCCAGAATATGCATCAGCCGACAAACCCCGCCTTCGTCATCCCGGCCAAGCGGAGCGCGAGCCGGGACCGGAGAGCCACAGATCTTTTGGATAGACCTCGGCTCACCGATCCCGGATCTCCGCTTCCGCTTCGTCCGGAATGACAGCAATCAGATTTAGGCGCGTTGGTCATGCAGCTGCGGCATCCGCCTCGAACAGGGCTTTCACCGCAGCCAGATCCAGCCCCTTCAGGCCGATGACCACGAGACGGCCAGCCCCGTCCGCACCGGCGGCAAACCAGGTTTCGACCCGCGGGCCCACGGCCTGCACCATGGCAGGCGCTGCCTTGCCTTCGATGGCGACAGCCCCCTTGATCCGCAAGACCCCTTTCGTGGCCATGCCCTTCAGCACCCGCGCTTCCACATCCTTGAGGCTCGCGAAGGCGGGAACAGGAATGACGAAACTCTCGAAATCATCATGGTGATGATGGTCGTGGTGGTGATCATGATGGTGATGATCGTCATCATGATCATGGTCATGGTCATGGTCATGGTCATGGTCATGGTCATCGTGATCGTGGTCGTGGTCGTGGTCGTCATCATGGTCGTGATGATGATGGTGATGCTCGTGCCGGGCCTCCATGTCGTCCTCGGCGGCAGATTCCCGGCCGAGCAGAACCTCGATCGGCAGCGTCCCCTTCTCCGAAGCAACGATCTGAACAGTCGGGCGAACGTCCTCGGCAATCTTGGCCTGGACCTTTGCAAGAGCCTCCGGGCTGACAAGATCCGCCTTGTTCAGGACCACAAGATCGGCACAGGCCAGCTGATCGTGGAACAGCTCTTCCACCGGGCTGTCATGATCCAGGGCCTCGTCGGCAGCCCGCTGGGCAGCCAGCGCCTCTTCATCCAGTGCGATGCGCCCTTCGGCAAGCGCAGCAGCATCCAGAACGGTCACCACGCCATCGACCGTCACCTTGGTCTTGACGCTTGGCCAGGAGAAGGCGCGCACCAGCGGCTGGGGCAGCGCCAGACCAGAGGTCTCGATCACGATATGCTCAGGCGGAACATCGCGGGCAAGCAGCATTTCCATGGTCGGCAGAAAATCATCGGCAACGGTGCAGCAAATGCAGCCATTGGTCAGCTCCACCACCTCGTCGGCGGCACAATCGGGATCAGCGCAACCGTTCAGCAGCGAGCCATCAAAGCCCATGTCACCGAATTCATTGACGATCAGCGCAATGCGGCGCCCCTGAGCATTCTTCAGGAGATTGCGGATCAGCGTCGTCTTGCCCGCGCCCAGAAAGCCGGTGACGATGGTGGCGGGAATTTTCTGTCCGAGGGACTTGGAGCCGGGGGTCATAGGGTCACATCCGGTTGAAGAGAGGGTTTCAAGGTCAAGGGCAGTCCAGCGGCAACAAAGACAGCGCTCTGGCAGACCTCTGCCATCGCCTGGTTGATCCGCCCCTGCGCATCACGAAAATCACGGGAAAGCTTGCTCTCGGGCACGAGACCGAGACCAATTTCATTGGAAACAAAAATGGCTGGCCCCTTCAGGTGGGAAACCGCGTGGCACAGCCGGCCGGTCTCTGCGGCCACATCCAGGTTTCTGAAGAAGAGATTGTTGAGCCAGAGGGTCAGGCAGTCGACCAGAATGACGCGCCCGGGACCTGCCTCGCACTCCAGAACGCCGGCCACATCCGTCTCTTCTTCCACCGTGCGCCAGCCTGCGCCGCGCTGTGCCTTGTGCAAGGCAACCCGGTCGCGGGTCTCTGCATCGATCAAGGGGCTGGTTGCCACGTATAGACGGGAAAGGCCGCTCTTGAGGGCCAGGGATTCGGCATACCGGCTCTTGCCGGATCTGGCGCCGCCAAGCACAAGAACCGTCCTTGGAAACACCGCCCCTTGCAGGGTGTCAGTCATCTAGGGTCTCCTAGCCGTCCACCCGACAGCGCTGGATTGAAACAAGGCGTCAGGCCGGTCTCCTGGCTTGCGGCTCTACCGGTTCCCTGCCCCTTCCCGGCGGATTTCCGCCAGTGGGTTCTCTTGCAGGGCCCCTTGCCGCTCACAGTTGCGGGGGCAGCCGCGGCATTGGAGAAGATCTCCGCACCGCATTCCCGTTTCATCCCTTGAAACCGGCAAGCGCCAGCACTTGGGAACCATGACCCTTTCTGTCTATCGTCATCCGGCCCTCCCGGCAAGGAGATCTGAGGAGCGAAACCACAGGGCAAACGCCCGCCCCATTCCGAGCCCGTCCATTTTTTTGCGCGCCCCTTTTTGCGCGCCCCGATTTTGTGTTCGCCTCCAACAACACAAGCCAGGACGCCCTACCCGCATCTCACCTGCCCGTGTTTCAGCGCATCAGGCTCACGCCCCTCCGGCCATTCCGGCAGAATGGGAATGTGAGCTGCATCCGCCTGCGCCATCGCTCTCAAGCATCCAAAAAGCAGAAAACCGGCTGGATTCCGGGAGGAATTCAGGAAATACAATCTCAAAAACAACAGCTAGAAGATTGAAAACACGAAAGTTTTCCACACCCTCCCCAGGCTTTTCGACATTTCAATGAAAATATCTGACCTGAGGGGTTGGCAAACCGGCAAAGCGTTTGATATACGCATCTCCATCGACGGGGCGGACACGAGCCGCACCGACACGGTGATCCCTGATAGCTCAGTTGGTAGAGCGTTCGACTGTTAATCGAATGGTCGCAGGTTCGAGTCCTGCTCAGGGAGCCATCCGCTCTTTTACCCCGACATAACTGCTTGAACGGCTGCAGCACCACTGCAAAGATTTGCGCATGCTTTTGCGCTCAGATGCTGGGGAACAAACTTCCCTTCCCGCCGTGCGCATACATAGTTGTCCAGCTTCATTCCACCCGCCTCCAAGCCTCTCAGAATCTCCATGGCAAGCGGCGGACTTCTGCTTTTTCTACCGTCTTTTCAACCCTGCATTAATCATCGGCGAAGAGCTTTTATATTCCCTACGTGTTTTTACTTGAACGACTCACGCGCTCCAATCTAACGTAGCGTCATAAATGAGATGCCGGATTCACGCAGAAGCACGGACCTCGTCTCTGCGGGAAAACCGGCCTGAAATTGACTGCTGCAGCCCATAGGGTCTGCCATTTTGTCCGGTCATGTGGCCCCATCGCAAAAGACCGGGCAAACACATATAAACGCTTGAGTTGTCCGGTTTTACCGTCAACTGCATGCGCTCGATTGAACCGCAAAACTTAGGTTGCCGGGCTTGGTCCGTGTTTGCTTTCACGTTTTAGCTGGTGAACACGCTGACACAGTGAAATCCCATCACACTGCTTTCAGCCTCACTGCTGAAGGATTGATGCCGTCTGCCCAAGGTTTCATGACTGCCACCGGGTCCTGACCATTCAGATATTCCCGATGGATTGTGGAGATCACAGCGGCAGTATCCGCCTCCAACCCCCAACTCGCTGGCAGCCGACGCAAGTATTGCGCGGCCTGAAAACCAGGCACGCCAAACCGGCCAGATCAAGCAGCATCAGCGAGCGCGGCGGACCGCCTTGGGCGAGGTGCCGAACCAGGTCTTGGCCGCTCTGGAGAAACTGCTCATGTCCGAATAGCCGAGCAGATAGGCGACTTCCCCCACCTGCATGTCATGTTCCGTCAGATATTGCTTGGCGAGAGACCGGCGGACCCCGTCGAGAACCTTGCGGAAATTCGTCCCATCCTGTTCGAACTGGCGCTGCAATGTGCGCCGGGACATGCCCATCTTGGCAGCCACCTTGTCCAGGGACACATCCCCGTCCCTCAGGGAGCTGGCAATCGTCTGAACCACCCGCTCGGAAAGAGATTCCGGCGCCGTCGAGGCGGTCATCTGGTTGAGCGCGAATTTCTCCATCAAGGCATTGAGAATGGGGTCGCTTGGCACGGGCTTTTCCGGAAGCAAACCGGCCGGAATGAGGATCCTGTTGCGTGTCTGGCCGAAGCGTACCTTCGGTCCAAAGACGTCCTCGTAGGTTTCGCGGTTGCGGGGGGCCGCGAACCGGAATTCGGCGGTGATGCCGTCTGCCTTGCCCCCAAGCATGTAGTGGATCCGATGGCTCATCGCCGCCATGTTGAGACTGAGATATTGCCTGTGCTCGGTCTCCGGGTCCGGAAACTCCCAGGACATGCTGCCCCAGCCATTTGACACCTCGAAATTCATCTCGATGTGGCTCGACGCAAGCCGCTGGAACCTCGTCCAGTTTTCCAGCGCCCTTTGCAGGCTGCGGGCGGTCAGTGCGACATAGTCGTAGATCTCGGCAGATCCAATGGGAAGCTGCGCACCATATCGGGCACAGACAGCATCGTCACCAGTCCTGAGGGCGATCAGTTCGTAGATCGAAATGAGATGGTTCAACGGCACCATCATCTCGGATGGCATGGTGGGCAGATCCGGATTGACTCCCGTCTCCCGGGCAATGGCAGGCCAGTCCAGCCCGCATTCCTTGCAAACGAAACGCGCTGTCTTGAATGTACGAGCCGCAATCGTTCCCTTCAGCATCCTGAACCGGTCCCTCACCCGTCATTAGCCAATTTTGAAGCTTGTCGTTGCCAATGGCGCAATCGACAGACTTGCAGGTCAATCTTCCGTTCGCGTGCCTATCCGGACTATATCAAAGCCTGCGCACCTTCCCCTGTTCGCTCCTGCAGCATGACAACAGCAAGACCGTCCGGTCAGGACAACGCAGCATCAAGATACCCTCTTGCCGCGAAGCCTATCCAAGGCCCGCCCCCCTGTCAAAACGACTGGAGCGTGTATTCGCAGATGCAAAAACACCTTTCGTTTCCGGGCCATCCGTCAAGTGGCAGTGCCTCTCTCTGAGCATCACACCTAATAATCGAAACTACTTCGATCATTTATGACAGAACGCAGGGTCTGCAAGTCCGCGCTACAGATTTTAGTGGAGCGGGAGACTGGACCTCAGGCCCTTGCACCGTGAGGAAGAATGAAGGGCTTGTGACCGGAGGGAACCGTTCCGACCGAAAGATCGCACTCGTAAAGATCCCGGATCAGAGCGGTGGTCAGTGTCTCGTCTGGAGCGCCGGTGGCAACAAGACGGCCGTTCTTGAGCGCCAGGACCTGATCGGCATACATGGCCGTCAGGTTCAGATCATGCAGCACAGCGACGACGCCGCCGCCCGCTTCCGCATAGGCCCTTGCCACGTCCATGACTTGCAGCTGATGCCGGATGTCGAGGCTTGAGACCGGCTCGTCGAGAAACAGCCAGCGGGGAGCCCCATCCACCTTGGGCTCGAAGATCTGGCAGAGCACACGGGCGAGCTGAACCCGCTGCTGCTCTCCTCCGGAAAGATCATGATAGGGACGGCCCTCGAAGCCTGACAGATCTACCGAGGCAAGAGCGCGCGCAATCAACTCGCCTTCACTCAAGGCTCCGGCATGACTGCGCTGGGTCGCCCCAAGCCGCACCACTTCGCGCACGGTAAGCGGAAAACTGCAGGTGCTGTGCTGCGGCAAGACACCGCGGTGCCGCGCCAGCATCTGCTGGGGCATATCCCGGATTTCCTGCCCGTTGAGGCATGCTCGTCCCAGATAGGGCAGATCCCCGGTCAGCCCGCGCAGCAGAGTGCTTTTTCCGGACCCGTTCGGGCCGATGATGGCGGTGATTTCACCCGCCCTTGCTTCGAACAGGACGCCGGACACAATGGCGCGTCTGCCGATATGCACCTGAAGTGCGCTTGCACTCAGCATTCCCTTTGATCCGTTCATTGCGTGTTGAGCCCCTTGCGGCCAAGAAGCACCCAGAGGAAGAAGGGGGCACCGGCAAGTGCGGTCAGAATGCCGATGGGCAGTTCCGCCGGTGCCACCATGATGCGGCTCGCCGTATCGGCCAGAACCAGCATCGAGCCTCCGAGCAAGGCAGAAGCTGGAAGCAGATACCGGTTGTCGGGACCGATCACCAGGCGCAGCAGATGAGGCACGACAATGCCGACAAAGCCGATGCCACCACTGACCGCGACCGAGGCACCCGTTGCAGCGGAGACCGTCACGATCGCCATTCGCTTCAGCCTCTGGACATTGATGCCCATGTGACCGGCGACGGCCTCTCCCATGAAGAGGCCGTTGAGCCCCTTGCCAAGCAGCGGCATTGCAACAAGAACAAGACCGATGACCGGCCCGGCCGAGAGGACCTTGTCCCAGTTGGCGCCCGCCAAAGATCCGAGGCCCCAGAAATTCAGATCCCTGAGCTGCTGGTCATCTGCGATGAAAACGAGAAGACCAATGCAGGCCCCTGAAAGCGCGGCGATGGCGATGCCTGCCAGCAACATGGTGGCAATCGAGGTCTGACCGGACCGCGTGCCTATCCTGTAAAGCAGCGTTGTGACAGCCAGGGCCCCGAAGAAAGCCGCAATCGGCAGCATGTAGAACCCGGCGGCCGCAGCCAGTGAGGCAGGCAGCAGGCCACCGAGCACGATGACAAAGGCAGCTCCGAGCCCCGCTCCGGAGGAAACTCCGATAATGCCGGGATCAGCCAGGGGATTGCGAAAAAGCCCCTGCATGACCGCGCCGGAAACCGCAAGCCCGGCACCGACCAGTGCTCCGAGGACAACGCGGGGAAGCCGGATCGAATGGAGGATGATGTCATCGCGCATGGAGATATCGCCCGTTCCGAACCAGGCGGAAAACAGCGTTGCCGGCCCGACATCGCTTGCCCCGGCGGTCAGGCTGAAGACCATGACGGCAGCAAGAAGCAAAGCCAGAAGGCAGATGACCAGCCGTGCGATGCCGCTCCGGTCTCCGTCTTCCACCTGCCGCCAGCGGAAAAACGGCCTGCCGGATTTTGCTCCAGGTGCCTTGGTCGGTGTCTCGGAAGACGTCATGGTCTCCAGAGCTTGCATCATCTCACATCCTCTCAGGAGCCCGACTTGGCAAGTTCACTGGCAAGCTCGCGCACTGCATCTGCTGTCCGCGGGCCAAAGCCCAGCAGATAGAGGCCTTCCATGCGGATCATGCGCTTGTTCTTGCCTGCGGGTGTCTGCTGCAGGGCGGGAGAAGCCAGAACTTCTTCCGCGCTGGCTGCGTGATTGCCTGCGCGGTCCATCATCAGAATGACGTCCGGTGCCGCCGAAATCACGGATTCATCGGTCAGGAGCTTGTATCCGGAATAGCCCTCGACGGCGTTGACCGCGCCGGCAAGCTTGAGAATGCCCGCAGCAGCCGTATCACTTCCGGATGCCATGATCCGCCCGCCCTGGGTGGACAGGATGAACATGACGCGGACGCCCTTGCCCTTGGTACGGCCCTCTTCCTGTGCCTCCGTCAGATCGGCCGACAGCTTCGCCTGAAGGGCAGCAGCCTCTTTCTCCAGTCCAAGCGCGAGCCCGACCACCTCGACCTTCTTCAGGATGCCTTCGGCACTGTAGTCTTCCGGCACTTCGACCAAAGGCAGCCCGGTCGACTTCAGAACAGACAAGGTTTCAGGCGGTCCGCTGCCTTCCAGAAGAAGAATGCCATCCGGATCGACCGACAGGACACCTTCGGGAGACAGGGCACGCATGTAGCCTGCATCCGGCAGGGCCGTGGCTTCTGCCGGATAAAGACTGGTGCTGTCCCGGGCAACCAGCCTGTCCTGACCGCCCAGGGCGTAGACGATCTCCGTGACCGAGCCGCCGATGGAGACGATCTTTCGCGACTGCGCGAGTTCCTCGGCCTTGAGGGAGCCAGCCCCCATCGCCAGCAAAGCCAATGCCGGTACGGCAAGTGTGTTCAGGAGGGAAAAGGTCCGACCCATGTCACGCTACCTCCACGGACCGGATACGCGGCAGGTTCTCGACCAGCTCGCGCCAATCATCACGTTCCGCTTGCCCCTCGGTCCGCACACCGAAGAACTGTACGATGAGCTGACCGGCCGCATCATAGGCCTCGATGGAGGTAACGTGGCCATGATCGGCGCCCTTGCGGACAGCCCAGACTTCAGTGATGTGGTCCTGGCGCAGATGCATATGGAAGGTCGGATCCATGATGTTGATCCACGGTCCCATTTCCTTGATTTCATGAACGGCGCCATGGTGGATCTGAATGCATCCGCGGCTGCCGATGAAGCACATGATTGGAATCTGTTCCTGAGCCGCCAGCTTGAGCATGGCTGCGACCGTGCCGCCCTCAAGCTCCCAGGCCAGTTCCTCACCGGCCAGATGCAATGCGTTGAGACGATCCATTTCCAGTTCGCGCAGCATGCCGAAGAACTGATGCGGATCGTTGATGGCCTTCCAGCGCTCGCGCAACTCACGCTCCTTGGTGAGATCAGCAGTCGGACGCACGTGAGCCGGAGCCGACGCAAGGCGTTCGGACAGCCCCTCGGGCTGGTCTGCGGATTTGAGGCTGGCAACCAGCTTGGCCCAGGCTTCCATGTCAGTTGCCGCGCGCGCGTGGATCTTCATCACCGCATCGCCGTATTTATCAAAGAACTGCAGGGAGTGACGCACGGACGTGCCATCGGCCTTCTCTACGGCAAAACCATAGACAAAGTGCGAGGGGAAAATCCGCTGATCGATCTGCTCGCCCAGGACCAGGGCCGCCTGGCGACCCGGCAGGAACTTCTCGAAAGGGCCGATCTTTTCATGCACGGCGCTTTCATTGCGCACCAGCGACATGACTTCACCAACCGTCTTCAGGCCGTTGAAGATGTCTTCGAAACGGATATCCAGGCGCGTGACCGGACCCGATCCGCCGGCAGCCAGAAACTCGGCTTCGGAAATACCAAGCCGCTGGGCAAGGTCACGCTCGCGCAGCTTCGGGTTTTCTGCCCGGGCAAGCCGCACCCTTGCTCCATCCACAGGTGCACCAGCTTCAAAGGGGGTAAGCAGAGCGTTTTCCGTTGAGCCCTGTTCAGTGTGAGGTCTGATGTTCATGTCGTATCCGTTTGCTGTGAGCGCTGCAGCTCGCCGCCGGGAAGAATCAGGCTTAGTCGGCTGCTTCATCTGAAAGGAGGGCGCGGATATCAAAGATTCGCCGCGCTTCAGGCCGGAGAGACTGCTGTCTCACCGCCACTAAAACTGCACGGCTGGCACCTGAAACCGGCCCTTCACAGGGGCCATGAGAGGGTCCCGTTCGAAAAGCCCGCGGGGAAGCGGCTCTCGGCAAGGACTTCAGGCAAGCTCGCTATGATCTGCCGGTTTCAGCCACAAATGGCGCCTTTGCAGATCGTGCAATCCATCATTTACTTGACTCTATAGGTCATGTTTTGTAGCCACTGCAATACATGAGTTGAATTTTCACCTTTTCCGGCTCCTCCTCTCTCCGCCGGACAAGGCACGACATTTAAGGACCTGAACATGCCTGCAGCCCTCTTCCGCTCCGGCGCCCTCACCGGTTTGACCGCTGCGAGCCTCGCGCTGAGCCTTTCGATGGGATCTGCGATGGCGGAAGGTAATGCAGCCAAGCCGCTTGCGCTGGAACTGAACAAGGCAACGGACACCCAGACCGGATGTCTCCTGACCTTCGTCGGCAAAAACGAGACCGGCCTGCCGCTGTCCTCAGTCGCTTATGAACTGGTCCTGTTCGACAAGGATGGATTGGTCGAGCGCATGTCCGCCTTCGATTTCGGCTCCATGCCGGACGGCAAGACCTTCGTGCGCCAGTTCGAACTGAAGGGCTCCAAGTGCCCTGGCCTCAGCCAGATCCTGGTCAATGGCGCAGCCCGCTGCGAGCAAGCCGATCCGGTTCAAGGCGCAGAGAATACCTGTGTCAGCGCTCTGGCCCCGACCAGCCGCACCGACATCGCCTTCATCAAGTAACGCACAATCCTATTCCGTGAGCCGCCCCGGGCGGCCCGCCCCAGACACCCAACGAAAGATCTGACATCATGGACGTGTCCAGCCTGCTTCAGCCCATCCTCGGCATTCTGGAAACCGGTGGCCCGGTCGTCATGCTGATCGGCGGATTGTCGGTCATTGCCCTCGCTCTGGTTCTGGTCAAGTTCCTGCAGTTCAGCCGTGAAGGCGTCGGCCGCGCGGGCCGCGCCCGCTCTGCGGTCGCCCTTTGGCGCTCCGGCCAGCAGCGCGAAGCGCTCGAACGCCTCTCCTCCTCGCGCTCGGCCACTTCCGAAGCTGTCTTCACCGCGATGCAGCTCACCGTTCAAGGACATGACCGCAGCGAAATCGAACAGGAAATCACCCGCAAGGCCATGGCACGGCTGCATCAGCAGCAGTGGGGCCTGAAGGCTCTGGATGCTATCGCACAGATTGCTCCGCTTCTGGGTCTCTTCGGCACGGTTCTCGGCATGATCGAAGCCTTCCAGGCTCTGCAGGCCGCAGGCAACTCGGTTGATCCGTCCATGCTTGCAGGCGGTATCTGGGTCGCTCTTCTGACGACGGCTGCCGGCCTTGCCGTTGCCATGCCGGTGTCATTGATCCTGACATTCCTGGAAAGCCGCATCGACCATGAGCGCGTTGCCATCGAGACACTGACCGCAGGCATTCTGCTGGCCCACGTAAGCGGTGACCGCAAGTCCTCCGGCGCAGGCCGTGTCGCGACTGAAGCCGCTCATGCCTCCACCGGCCCGCGCGCCGTTCCCCTGAACGGGGCAGCAGCTCATGCACATTAACATGCCCCGCGCCCGGGCGCGGAAGCTGTCGCTCACGTCCCTGATTGACGTGATCTTTCTCCTGCTGCTGTTCTTCATGCTGACGTCGACCTTCACCCGTTTCGGGGAAATCGACATTGCCGCTCCGGGCGGTCAGTCCACCGGCAGCGGAAAAGGTCCGGATGCCATTCTGGCCGTAGACGAAAACGGCCTGCTCCTGAACGGCAGGCCCGTTCAGGCAGAAGAGCTCGGTGCAGCTCTGGCAGAGCTTCAGGAAAAGGGCGCCAAGTCGGTTCTCCTGATCCCGCGTGGCACCTCGACCGCCCAGGACCTCGTCACAGCCCTCGAGCAGGTTCGCCGCATCGAAGGCCTCACGGTGACTGTCGCCCGATAAGGTGACCCCGAGGAGCTTCCGGCCTTTCAACGGACCGGAAGCCCGGCACCGCCCCGACATAACACGAGTATGCGTACCGGCTTATGAAAAAGCTCCCGCTTGCCCCGATCCAGCGCCAGAGTGAGAACACCCTCTCCCTGATCAACATCGTCTTCCTGATGCTGATCTTCTTTCTCGTCGCCGGTCAGCTTGCCCCTCCGCTCGACAAGTCGGTCACCATGATCGACAGCGAAGATGCGCCCCCTGTTCCCCCGCCCCATGCCCTCGTCGTGCGGGCGGACGGCAGCCTTCACTACATGGGCGAGCCAATCACCGTGGAAGAGTTCCTGCTCCGCCGTCCTGAGACGACCGCGGCCGCCGTCAGCGCTGTATCGGAAGACGGCGTGGCAGCCCCGAACGAAGCCCTGCGGATCATCGCCGACAAGGACACGCAGGCCGTAACGCTGCTGGATGTGGTGGCTGACCTGCAAAAGGCCGGTGCCGGACGCATGACGATCGTCACTGCGAGGTCGAAATGACCACGGACGTGCTCGAGCCCCCGCGCCTTTCGGGTCTTGCCCTCGCCATCGCCCTTTCGGTTGTGGCCCATGGCGGCTTTGCCATGTGGTATTTCGCCAAGGCCCCTGATGAGGTGCTGATCGCAGGCGGCGCAGCAAGCCAGGCCGTCACGCTCGGCGAGGCCTTTGACGACATGCTCGTCGAAGGCACGGAAATGCCGGAACTTCAGCCTGAAACCATGATGGAAGAAGTCGCCGAGCCGGTGAAGCCGCTCGAACAGACACCTGTCGAGGATGTGATCAAGCCCGCGGAAACGGCGCAGCTGACGGCAAGGGCCGTGAACAGCACCATCGAAGGCAGCTTTGTGGAGTCTGAAGAACCCCGCGAGTTGCCATTGGAGCCGCTGGCTGCCGTTCAACCCGAGACGATCCAGCCCCAGGAAATTCAACCCGCGGAACAGCCCCCGCTTGAGACGGTTCAACCGGAGCCTGAAAAGCCTCTGGAAACAGCGATGGAACTGCCGGTCGAACAACCGGTTGAACCAGTCCCTCTGCCGACCGCACGCCCTGAAACGCCACCGGAAGTCCAGAAGCCCGTAAAGCAGAAGACCCAGACCGCACAGGCGCAAAAGAAGGAAACCAAGAAGCGGGCTGAGAAGTCCGGTGCCCAGTCAGGCGCGGGCGGTCAGAGCAACGCCAACGCGCAAAAGGGTGGGGCCAAGACCATCGGATCCGGCGCTGAAGGCAATGCGGCCGTCTCCAACTATCCGGGCAAGGTCGCCCGTGCCCTTCGCCGCGCCCTGCGCTATCCCTCTGCCGCCAAACGCAAGCGGATCACGGGCGATGTCTACGTCAGCTTCACCGTGACCCAGTCCGGCCAGTTGTCGAGGGTCTCGGTGATCCGCAGTTCAGGCTCGGACATTCTGGACGCCGCGGCGCTGGAAACCGTGCGCCGTGCAGCCCCCTTCCCGCCGATCCCCGCGGAAGCAGGACGCAGTTCCTGGCCATTCCGTCTGCCGGTTTCCTTCAACTAGGGGCGGTAGACACCGTTTCGGGACAAGAGATTTGATCCGCCGCAGCCTCTGCGGCGGATTTTTTGTATGCCTCGCGAAAATGTGACGGAGCCTCCCCGCACCTGAAAGCCCTATCCGCAGGGTTCCCAAGGGGAGGAAAAGAACAGCCTAAGAAATTTATTTTTGCACCTGTCCGGGGCGAAATTCTCTTTCCAAAACAAATCCGGGCGCCTTAAAGCGTTAACAATTCCCGCTGTCCTGGCCGCCTGATTTTACAGTTTGAAAAGTTCACAGACTCGTGAAGTCACTGGAAAAACCGGCAGACGTCACCCAATTTGTTAACAAATAGTTAAAAATAAGTCCCGCTTTCTTGCGGTCTTTTTGACCATTTGAGAGAATTGTGGTGCAAAAATGGCAAGAACATGACCTAGGCGGATGGATGCGGCGATCCAAAAATGAGGGAACCAGACCGGCACCATCGCGTTAATGTTCATGAATATCCCAAACGGGAGGTCGTCATGGAACAGCTATGGACACAGAACACCCGCACTGACACAGCACCCCGCAGCAAGGCTCTGCCGGCAGCCCTTCGCGCTGGCGTGGCTGGAGTGCTCATCGCCGCAACCTGCCTCGGCACCGCTCCGGCAATGGCCTTCAACAAGGCCGCTCTGGATCATGGTCCTCAGGAGACAGTGGTTCTGGATGAGGACAATCTTGCCGTGACGGTGTCTGCAGCCGCAGACGGTCAGGCAGATCCGCTCGACAGCGAAATGACCATCTGGGTCGGAGAAGTTCAGATCCAGGGACGCAACACGGTCTGGGTCGAGCTGATCGACAGCTATGGCGAGGTTGTCTACGAGAGCGAAGTCGGCACCAACGAGACCCATCTGCTGCCGGACGGCCGCGCTGTTGTCGTTCGAGACCTCCACTCGGACACCAACGTTGCGAAGCTGGACACTTCCCGCGTCATTTCAGATACGCCGATGCTGGTGACCCGCCGCGTGGTTGAATCTCCTGACACCTCCGCCTCGGTCGAGTTCGTGGAAGCCGCCCCTGCCCCCAAGCAGGAAAAGCCATCACAGATGCTCAGCCTTGCCGCCGTCGGTCAGGTGATCTGGGCGAACGTCGTGGCCTTCTTCGATGCTGCTGCGTCCCGCATCCAGGTCGCCTGGAACTGGATCAAGGACACGCTGCCTGCGTGATCTGCAGTTCCACGGGCAGATGAACCATGCTGACCCTCCCTGACAGCCAAAATCGGCCGGGCCCTGTGCCTGGCCGATTTTTTTAATGGATTCCGCAACTTATTTTGCAGCTGCCCTGATCCATCCTCTTTTCTCCCCCGTAAGCTGACAACAAGACCAAAAGGGTGCGCCGCCTTGGATCGGCCACAAGAACAAGAAGGATGCTGCCAATGCGGATAGCCGTCATCGGCTCCGGGATTTCGGGGAACAGCGCAGCCTGGGCACTGAGCGCAAACCATCAGGTCGTTCTTTATGAAAAGCGCTTGCGGCCAGGAGGTCACAGCGCCACGGTCGACATCGACTATGACGGCGTACCGATCTCCGTCGATACGGGCTTCATCGTCTATAACGAGCTGAACTATCCCAACTTCACCGCCCTGCTCTCCCATCTGGGCGTCGAGACGGAAGCCAGCGACATGAGCTTTGCCCTGTCGCGCGACGAAGGCCGGCTGGAATGGTCGGGCCAGAACCTCAACACGGTGTTTGCACGGCGCTCCAACCTGCTGTCTCCGCGGTTCCTGCGCATGCTTCGCGAGATCTTCCGGTTCAACAAGGCATGTGCGGTCGATCTGGCCGCTGGACGTCTCGCCGGGATCAGCCTTGGCAATTACCTGGCCCGCAACGGCTACTCGGACTATTTCGTTCAGAACTACCTTCTGCCTATGGGCGCGGCCATCTGGTCCACCCCGATCGAGGAAATGCGCTCCTACCCGGCAGAGAGCTTTGTCTCGTTCTTCGAAAACCACCGCCTGATCAACTTCGACCGGCCGATCTGGCGCACGGTGTCCGGTGGCAGCCGCAACTATGTGCGCAAGCTCCTTGCGCCGCTCGAAGGCCAGATCCGCTATGGCGCCATGGTCACCGGCATCCGCCGGGAAGCCGGGAAGGTGCATGTGTCTGACAGTCTCGGCGGAACCGACACGTTCGACCAGGTCATTCTGGCAGGTCACACGGATCAGAACCTCGCCATGCTGGAGGACGCCTCACTGCGCGAGCGCGCTATTTTGAGCGCGATCCGCTACCGCCCGAACAATGTCTACCTGCACCGCGATCTTTCCCTGATGCCGAAGCGCCGCAGGGCATGGGCGTCCTGGAACTACATGGCCTGGTCCGACGGCGAGGCAACGCGGGATGTGACCGTCAGCTACTGGATGAACAAGCTGCAGAACATCGACAACAGCCGTCCACTGATCGTGACCCTGAACCCGCCGGAACCGCCGCGCGAAGATCTGACCTTCGCCCACTTCGTCTATGACCATCCGCAGTTCGATGCCGGTGCCCTCGCCGCCCAGCGCCAGCTGGACAGCATCCAGGGTGTCAACAACACATGGTTCTGCGGTGCCTGGGCCGGTTATGGATTCCATGAGGATGGATTGAAGTCGGGCCTGAGCGTTGCCGGGCGTCTCGGGGCGGTTCTGCCCTGGGAGACCGATCTTGCCAACCCGGTTCTGGAAGCTGCCGAATGACACGCGCCGCACAACCAGCCAGCATGAGTGACAACGGCCCGCCCCCCGGTGCTGCGCTGACGCTCTATGCCGGTCCGGTGATGCATGCGCGGATGAAGCCGGAGGAACACCGGTTCACCTATGACGTCTTCAGCATTCTGATCGACCTGGATCACCTGGAGGCAGCAGACCGGATGACCCCGCTCTTCTCTGTCGGCCGGTTCAACCTGTCCAGTTTTCATGCGCGGGACCACGGCCCGAGGGATGGCTCAAGCTTGCGGGCTCACGCGGACAGGCTTCTGGAAGCAGAAGGCGTCGAGCGGCCGGCCCGGGTGCTGCTCCTCTGCTATCCACGCATCCTCGGCTACGTGTTCAATCCTCTGGCCGTCTACTATGCCTATGATGCTGCTGGCGCCCTGACCGGCGTGATCTACGAGGTCCGCAACACATTCGGCGGCATCCATCACTACGTGCTGGGCGTCAAGGACGGAGAGTTGAGCGAAGCGGGGCTGCGCCAGCAGCAAGACAAGCTCTTCTATGTTTCGCCCTTTGTCAGCATGGAGCAGACCTATCGCTTCCGGCTGCTTCCTCCTGGCGAAGCTGTCCGGATCCGCATTCTGGAGAGTGACAAGGAAGGTCCGCTCCTGTCAGCCACCTTCAACGGCACGGCCAGACCCTTCACCTCAGCTTCCCTCCTGAAGCTCTGTGCGAAGATCCCCTTCCTGCCCCTCAAGGTGATGGCCGGCATCCATTGGGAGGCCTTTAAAATCTGGCGCAAAGGTGTACGATTTCACCCACGACCCGCAAATGGCTCCTCCGGAAAGACTGCTCCGGACGAGACCCGCGGATCGCTGAAAGCTGGTTGAAGTCATTCATCTGACCCTGATCGCGAGAACTGGTCGAATGACCGATATGGAGGCTGACGCGACCCATGACTGATGCACTTGTCATTACCCGCCAGAACGCCCGCGCCGCCATGGCCGGACTGCCGCGACTCACCAAACTTGGGTTCCAGATTCTGCTTCGCCTGCGCTACGGCAAGCTGAAAGTAACCACGCCCGATGGGCGGGCCTTTGTCTTCGAGGGTCAGGAGCCCGGCCCTTCCGCAGAACTCAATGTCCACGACTGGCGGTTCCCGAAAATGGTCATCCAGGGAGGCGACGTCGGGGTCGGTGAGGCCTTCATGGCCGGATACTGGTCCTCTCCGGACATCACCACATTCCTGGAGCTGTTCTGCATCAACCGGGATGCGACCGTCGATGCCCTGAACGGGCGTCCGATCGTCCGCCTGCTCCTGTCCTTGCGCCACTGGCTGAATGCCAACACGCGAAAAGGGTCCCGCCGCAACATCTCGGCCCATTATGATCTCGGCAATGCCTTCTACCGGGAATGGCTCGATCCGACGATGACCTATTCCTCGGCGATCTTTGACGAGAGCACCCAGGATCTGGAAACCGCCCAGCGCCTGAAATATGCCTCCCTCGCCCGGGAAGCCGACATCCGTCCCGGCCATGAGGTGCTGGAGATCGGCTGCGGCTGGGGCGGCTTTGCGGAATTCGCCGGCAAGGAAATCGGTGCCAATGTTCGGGCACTGACCATCTCAAGGGAACAGTTCGACTTCGCCAGCGAAAGAATCTTCAAAGCGGGGCTCAACGAGCGGGTCAAGGTCGTCTTCCAGGACTACCGGGACGAACGGGGCACCTTCGACCGGATCGCCTCGATCGAAATGTTCGAGGCGGTTGGCGAGCGTTACTGGCCGACCTATTTCCAGCAGCTTTCGGACTGTCTGAGACCCGGCGGCAAGGCCGGTCTTCAGATCATCACCATTCAGGACCGCATGTTCGACGACTACCGCCGGACACCGGACTTCATCCAGCGGCATATCTTCCCGGGTGGCATGCTTCCGCCTCCTGGCAAACTGGAGGAAATCGGCAAACGGCTCGGTCTCGATCTCGCCAACCAGAGGATCTTCGGGCAGGACTATGCCCGCACCCTCGCCGAATGGCGCGTCCGCTTCCGCGAAGCCTGGCCGCGCATCAGCCCCCTCGGCTTCGACGAGCGTTTCAAGCGGCTCTGGGAGTTCTACCTGCACTATTGCGAAGCAGGCTTCCGCTCCGGCAACATCGACGTGCGCCAGATGGTCTATGTGAAGCAGGCTTGAAACCTGCACAAAGCATGGTCGTGAAATACTCAAGGGGAGCGCCTGAAGCGCTCCCCTTTCGTCATTTTGGGCCAGTAAAGCTCAGTGATGTTGATGCACTTCTGGCGCGATAACCTTCACGCCCGGCGCCGGGTCCTCAAGATCATGCGGATCCTGACCGTCTGCCGGAATATTCACCCAGCGCGCTGTGCCGGTGGCGCATTCCTGCACAGCGGGAATGTAGACCATCTGATCCACCGGAAGCTTATCTGTGAACTGGCCCCGGAAGGTGAACTCGTCATAAAAGGCGTCGGGAAGCTCCCCGGTCCAGATAATCTCCTTCACGCCACGGGTCACCTTCTTGCCGTGGGCTTCATAGGTGTTGGCATAGTCGCCCGTCACCACGTCCAGCGTCCAGCCTGCCTTGGGCATGGGCTTGACCGAGATGATGCCCTCCGGGATCTGGATGCGCACCTTCAGGGTCGGTTCCGAGCCGCAGCCATGCGGCACCCGCAAGACGATTTTCGCGGTGCTGCCCTGCTCCACGGTCTTTGCCTCGTAGGTCGCATGGGCAAAGGCGGAAACAGTAGACAAACCAAGGGCGGCAAGTGCGATTGCAAACGATTTCATGATGTTCAGTCCATTGGCTGGGCGGATTCAGACCGCCCCTGTGTCGGGAGAATGCGCGGCCGCAGTCCGGATGACCCGCTGCGGCATGGTCAGACAGGCACTCTCACCGGCGGCGCCCGTGGCTGATGCCGTCCGGCTCGGGCAACCGGGCGCCACTGATCAAAGAGCGGATCAGGGAAGATCTCACGGACAGAAGACCGGAATTCGGGAAGAACGGGAGCGGATGCAAGCACCAGTGTCTTGCAGAGCACACAGGCCGGACACTCCCTGCCAAGGCCAGAGGGCCTGTCACCTTGCCCATCTGCTCCAGCTTCGGAATGCTCACAGATGAGCGGCAACGTGCCGTCGGGAAGAGCATAGGCAGACAGGTCATTCCGGGAGGACTGGCTCAGGGAGACCCAGCCACCGGAATGCGCCCCAAGCAACAGCAGCACGGAAAGCGCCAGGACGGCGCTTAGAAACTTGCTGGAACTCGTGCGGACTGCATTGCTCATGAACCAAGAGCTAGCAGCCTCTTCATGTAACGGACAATCCGTCCAAGACCCTCATTCTGCTGGGAGTTTGTTCCGCATCAAATTCCGCTCTAGAAAGTCTCAGAGCGGCTTCTTCGACCAGCCGGTCGCCTTGGCGACCAGACGGAAATAGAGACCATAGGGCAGCAGCCGCAGCAGCTTGAGCTGGGTGACAAAGCCGCGCGGGAAATAGATCTCGAACTGATCGGGCCGCTGCAGGCCGGTGGCAATTTCCTCCGCCGCCCGGTCAACGGTGATGATGTCCGGCATCGGAAACGGGTTACCGGCGGTGGCAGGCGTGTCGACAAAGCCCGGGCAGATCACCTGGATAGCGATCCCGGCCCGGTCAAGATCGAACTTCAGCGCCTCGGCCATGTTGATCAACCCGGCCTTCGTTGCCCCATAGGCTGCGGAGGTCGGCAATCCCGCATATCCGGCACTGGAAGACACGATGGCGATCTGCCCCTTGCGGCGGGCCTTCATCACCTCGATGGCGGGCAGAACCACATTCACGGTTCCCATCAGATTGACATTGATGGTCGTGCGCCACTCGTCTTCGTTTCCAGCAAGACCATCCTGCGGCAGATAGACACCGGCATTGGCAACCAGCACGGCCAGCGGCGCGACACGTGTCTCGATCATGCGCAGAAGCGCCTTCATGGCGGCGGCATCGGTGATATCGCCGGGAAAGCTGATGATCTGCCCGGGCAGCCCTTCCGCCTCTTCCTCCAGCCGCGCCAGCTTGTCGCCAGAGCGCGCGGTGACCGCAACGCGCCACCCGTCCCGGGCAAGGGTTAGCGCAAGAGCCCTGCCAATGCCGGAACTGGCACCGGTGATCCAGACACATCCATCTTCCGGCTTGGCTTTGGTGAGCGATATACGGGCTGATGCCATGACGGCTCCTTTCGCGGCAGGTCCTGAACCTACGTGCGAAACCTATTGCCGGATCAGCCTTTTTCCAGAGGCTTGGGGGCGAAACCCTAGCGCATGAAGGGAGCGAAGAACCGGCCGATGGGCCCGGTCAGACGCAAGCTGCCGTCGGTGACGGCAAAGCAGATGCAATCCTCATCGTCATCGGCGATGGGTTTGTGGTCCAATTCATCATTGGCAAAGGCGATGTCACCGCGGACGAAATGTCCTTCCGCGTCCTTGAAGCCACCCTTCAGGACCAGCGTCAGTTCCGTGCCTTCGTGGGTATGGGCCGGCATGGCCCGCCCTGCGCGCACCCACAGGAGCGACGCTGCGCAGCCGTCAATCTCACCGAACTTGCATTCCTTCACTCCGGGAAGAAGCGTCTTCCACGGCAAGGCATCAAGCGGCTTGCTGATGATTTCCCGCAGACTGTCCGGAAGCACCGGATCGCCCGCCTGCTGCTCTGCCACAGAGGTCTGGTCCAGATCATCGAGCGCGAAAATATCGGCCAGGGCCCGCTCCCGGTTGCTGACAGCCACAGGAACGGTCTCTTCAAGTGCCAGACCGGCAAGGTCTTCGAGGCCGGAAACGTAAGGACGATTGCGGTCCGACAGCTCCAGATGCGCCCCCACAAGGGCCCGCGCAGGCGCTGCCAGCGTCCCGGCCGCAAAGCCGGCCAGCAATTCATCAAGTCCCGAGACGTTCTTTTCCATGCAATTGCTCATAGCACTCCCGAAAGGCGGAAATAGCAAACCTGTTCCACCTTACGGAGCCACGCGGGATTTAGATCACACCATTCCCGAATTTTACGAGTTTGGTCACCTGTTGCTAGGGCGCAATGTAGAACAGGCAAGGCCCGGATTTCAACCAATTCGCAGCAACAAGCCGTGCCAAAAGCTTGATCCGGCTTGCAAGGACCATTAGCGTCCCCACCTAATCCGAACACGATCTATGCCCGGAACCGGACTGCTCCCTGCAGACACCGGACCTGACCTGGAAAGCATTTTTGACATGACCGCCGTCTCTTCCGTTGTCGATGCCATCGGCAACACGCCCCTGATCCGCCTCAACGCCCTCTCCGAGGAAACCGGCTGCGAAATCTTCGGCAAGGCCGAGTTCATGAATCCGGGACAGTCGGTCAAGGACCGCCCTGCCCGCCAGATGATTCTGGAAGCGGAAGCCCGCGGCGATCTGAAGCCGGGCGGCCTGATCGTGGAAGGTACGGCCGGAAACACCGGCATCGGTCTGGCCCTGGTGGCCAGCGCCCGCGGCTACCGCACCGTGATCGTCATCCCGGAAACCCAGACCCAGGAAAAGAAGGACATGCTGCGCATGTGCGGCGCCGAACTTCTTGAAGTTCCGGCAAAGCCCTTTTCCGACCCGAACAACTACCAGCATGTTGCCCGCCGCCTCGCCGAGGAACTGGCCAAGACCGAGCCGAACGGCGTGCTCTTTGCCGACCAGTGGAACAACCTAGACAACCGCAAGGCCCATTACCTGACCACCGGTCCGGAAATCCTGGAACAGACCGGCGGCAAGGTTGACGGTTTCATCTGCGCAGTGGGTTCCGGCGGCACGCTGGCCGGTGTCTCCACCTTCCTGCGGGACAACAAGCCGGGCATCAAGATCGGCTGCGCAGACCCGCTGGGCGCGGGCATGTACCACCTCTTCAAGGATGGAGAAGCCAAGGCCACCGACGGCAGCTCCATTGCGGAAGGCATTGGCCTTGGCCGCTCCACGCCGATCGTCGGCGACATCACCGTCGACTTCCCCTATGCGATCCCGGATGAAGAAGCCCTGCCGCTGGTCTTTGATCTGGCCGAGCATGAAGGCCTGCTTCTGGGCGGCTCTTCGGCCATCAACCTGGCCGGTGCACGGCGCATGGCCAAGGACATGGGACCGGGCCACACCATCGTGACCATCCTGTGCGACCATGGCACCCGCAGCCAGTCCAAGCTCTACAATCCGCAGTTCCTGAAGTCCAAGAACCTGCCGGTTCCAGGCTGGCTGGAGCGGGAAGTGACCCTGAAAGCCCCTTTCCTCTGAGACCTGAAACCTGAGGACCCGCCATGGCAGCTTCCGGCGACGCCGCTCTCATCGTTGACGCCGCCACGGACGTGAAGACGGGCTTTTTCCTGCTCGACACGGTCCTCAACAACCTGGGCATCCTTGCCGCCGCCGCAACGGTTCTCTATGCGGCGGCGATCATCTGCGCGATCCGCGAGATCATGAGCAGCCGGACGGCACAGGGCTCCATCGCCTGGCTTCTGTCCCTGTTCTATCTGCCGCTTTTCACCGTGCCGCTCTATCTGGTCTTCGCCTGGCGGTCCTTCTCGGACTATTCCAAGGTCCAAAAGCGGCTTGGCCGGCGCGAAAGAGCCCGCCGGGCAAACGAGCTCAAGTTGTCCGATGTGGAAGGCTCGGCTCATTGGCCAGTGCTGACCAGTATAGCAGGCACCCCCTTCCTTGCGGGAAATCAGACCGAACTCCTGATCGATGGCACGGCGACCTTCAATTCGATCCTCGACGGCATCGCAAAGGCCGAGCACAGCATCCTGATCCAGTTCTTCATCGTACGGGATGACGAGATCGGCAATCAGGTCGCCGATGCCCTCATCGAACGGGCGAAAGCCGGTGTCTCGGTCTATTTCCTTTACGACGACATCGGCAGCAATTCCCTGCCCTGGAGCTATCTGGAACGGCTGACCGCCGCCGGCATCATGGTCAGCGGGTTCAACGAGCAGCATAAATATCTGCGCATGCTCGGCCCAATGCGGCTGAACTATCGCAATCACCGCAAGGTGGTGGTCACCGACTTCCAGCACACCTGGATCGGCGGACACAATCTGGCGGACGAATATCTCGGCCGCTCCAAGCGTTTCGGCCATTGGCGCGACACCCATGTAAAGGTGTCCGGACCTGCCGCTGTCGCCGCCGCCATCAGCTTCAGCGAAGACTGGCAGTGGGCCAATGGCACGGAGATCTCGCTCGAGGGCATCACCTCCATTCCCCAGCCGGGTGACGAATCCGTTCTGGTCATGCCCACCGGTCCTGCAGACAATCTTGAAAACTGCGCCATCGCTTTTGCCGAGGCGGCCTCCCGGGCCAAGGAGCGGCTCTGGATCGTCACGCCCTATTTCGTCCCCGGCTCAGACATTCAGACCGCCCTCTACGCGGCGGCCATGCGCGGCGTGGATGTGCGTATTCTCCTGCCGGAAAAGGCGGATCACACGATGGTCTGGCTCGCCAGCCACGCCCATGCGGACGAGATGGTCTCTCGCGGGATCAAGGTCTACCGCTATCAGAAGGGCTTCCTGCACCAGAAGGTGGTTCTGGTCGATGATCAGCTTACCTCGGTCGGAACCGTCAACTTCGACAACCGCTCCTTCCGCATCAATTTCGAAGTGACCCTGTGGTTCACCCATGAGCGGATGATCTCCAAGGTCACCGAGATGCTGGAGCGGGACTTTGCCGATGCCCGCCAAACAGAGGCCGACGATCTGGAACATCGCAGCTACGCCTTCCGCGTTGCCGCGCAAGGCGCAAGGCTGATGTCTCCGATCCTCTAGACCTCAGGCGGCAGGCGCCATCGGCTCACGGAAAGGCTGCTGCTGCACGAATCCGTCCGCGACCATGAGAATGCTGGAAGACGGAACTTCCATCCAGGCATCCCTGGCAGTGTCAAAGGGTTCAGAAACCACAGTCGTGCCATCGCGGAAGCTGCGGAAAAACAGGCTCGGCGCCAGATTGTCCGACGCATAGCGGGCCGCGAAGAGATGGGTACCATCAGACCATGCGGCAGCGAAGCGCATATGCGGCAAGCCGCCCTGTTCCCGTGCCATCTGCTCGACGTCATGCACCGCCCGCACCATTGCCCCGACCGGATCATGATCGAGACCATAGCCGACCGCGATCAGGAACAGTGCTTCACTGTCGGTCGCGCCGGTCCGGTATCGGTAGAGATGATCCGGGATCATCCCGTCCAGTTTCTTGCGGATATGCTCGTAGCCGCCCACCTGGCCATTATGCATGAAGCACCAGCGGCCATGGGTGAAGGGATGGCAATTGTCATGGTTTGTCGCCGTGCCCGTTGAGGCGCGGATATGAGCCAGGAACAGCGGCGAGCGCACATGATGGGCAAGCTGCAGCAGGTTGGCATCGGCCCAGGCCGGACGCACATCCTTGTAGATGCAGGGTTCCTTGCGGTTGTCGTACCAGGCCATACCGAAGCCGTCCGCATTCACCTGGGTCTTGCAGGAGAAGGCGTTGCGGCTCTGGTGGATCAGCGAATGTTCAGGATCGCAGATCAGCTCTTCCAGATACTTCGGAGCTCCGCTCCAGGCAGCCCAGCGGCACATCAGGCAGCCTCCCCGCGATAGCGGAAGCGTGCGGTCGCGCTGTCGCAGGCATAGGCACCTGCAAACTCCGGCGCCCGCCGGGAAAGATCATCAACTGCATCCAGGATGGTCTGCACCTTGTCCTCACTCATCAGAACCGAGAAATTGAGACGGGTCCAGCCGGGCTTCTCCAGCTCCTGGCCGGACAGGATCGCCTGCCGCAGTTCCTGCGAGCGGGCCTGGTCATACCCAAGCAGGCGATGCGCATAGGGACCGGCACAGGCGCAACCGCCGCGCGCCTGAATGCCATAGAGATCCGAAAGCATGCGAGTAACAAGTTGTTGATGCAGGTACCCGCCGGTTTGCCCGCTCCGCACCCGGAAAGAGAACACCGGCAGGCGCCGCTTGGCCGCTTCACAGCCCAGAATCTCGATCAGAGGATTGCCCCGCCAGGCGGCCAGAGCCTTCTGCCGCAGCTCTTCATGACGGCGGTCCAGATAGGCCGCACCGAGCGCATCCTTCACCAGGAAGCAAAGCGCGGCGCGGATATCTCCCGCAACATTGGGCGTACCGGCTTCTTCGCGCGCTTCCAGCTTCGCCGTGTAGTCATGCCCCCAGGGCGAGACGAAACGCACGGTGCCACCACCAGGCAGAACCGGCAGACGGCGGCGGACCGCTCCCTTCCGGACAATCATGACGCCCGAAGCTCCAGGTCCGCCGATGAACTTGTGCGGCGACACGGCCACCGCATCCTTTTCAGCGTCCGTGCCCACAGCCATGTCGATCGGAAGATACGGGCCGCTGCCCGCGCAATCCCAGACGGACAGGGCCCCGTGGCGTTTCAGCACCCGGCTCACCTCATCGGCATCCGTGACGATGCCGGTGACATTGGACATCATGGAGAAGGCACCGACCACCAGCCGGTCTTCCCCGGCTCCGCCCTTGCGGGCTCCGGTCAGAACCGCCTCGAGCTCCGCAAGGTCCGGGCCTCCGTCCATTGCTTCGGAAATCTCGATGACTTCAGCCCCGCTCTCGCGCCAGGGCAGGATATTGGAGTGATGCTCATAGGGGCCGATCACGACCAGCGGCTTTTCACCGGCTTCAACCGCCTCCGAGACGCCCAGAAGATGAACCAGACGATTCAGGCCTGCCGTCGCTCCGGATCCGCAGAAGATCGTCGCGTGGCGGTCATCCGCTCCGCACAGCCTGGCGATCTCGCCACGGGCAGCTTCCCTGAGGCGGGTCATGTAGCCCCCGCAGAAGGACGCTTCCGTATGGCTGTTGGAATAGTAGGGCAGCACCTTGGTGAGCATGAACTCTTCGACCTGGCGCAGTGCCCGGCCGGAGGCGACATAATCGGCATAGATCAGCGGCTTGACGCCGAACGGGCCCTCTACCGGCATGCCGTCGCCGATCAGTCCGTCCTGAAGCCGGCGCAGAAGATCCGGCGTTTCGAATGACGCGCGAAAGTCAGAAAGAAGTGCCGTACCGCCTTGAAGTGCCATGGAATTCCCCGTCGAATAACCCGGGGCAGAGCCTATGATAGGCTGCTGGGTGATTTCCTCACCTGATTTGATCGCCATTGCGTTAATTTTGTGTCATATGACCCATCATGAACGAGAAAATCGACAAGATTGATCGAAAGATCCTCCGTGCGCTTCAGCGTGATTCCCGTCTCTCCCAGCGGGACATCGCTGAAGAAGTCGGCCTGTCGCAAAACGCCTGCTGGCGGCGGATGAAGGCCTTGAGCGAAAGCGGCCTGATCAAGGGCCACACGATCCGCCTGGACCCGTCCGATCTGGGGCTCAACCTGACCGTCTTCGTGATGATCCGCACCCGGCACCATTCGCGCGAATGGCTGGACCAGTTCCGCAAGGAAGTCTCCAATATTCCCAATGTGATCGACTTCTACCGGATCGCCGGGGACTACGACTACATGCTCAAGGTGATCGCCGAGGACATGAACGCTTTCGACCGGATCTACCAGAAGATGATCGACAAGATCGATCTGGAAACTGTGACCTCCTACATGACCATGGAAGCCATTGCCGACAGCCGGGACCTGCCGCTGTAGAAGCCCTCACCCGGACCTTCGGTCCGACCTCTCCCCACCGGGGAGAGGTGACGGCTGCAGCCTGGCGCGAGGTTTGTGCCAATACTGGGCATTATCTCGACCGGAGGCACAACGCCTCTCCATGGCAGAGCCTGCCCCCTCTCCCTCAGGGAGAGGGCTGGGGTGAGGGTCCGAACGTCTCACTGATCCCCGATTAGCCTGTCCGTCACCACAGCCGACAGCCAGATGCCGCAGAGGGTGATCCAGGCGGTGAGCGCAAAGATTGACGCACCGGAGACCCCGGCCCCGACCGCGCAGCCACCGGCCAGCATGCCACCGAACCCCATCAGCGCGGCGCCGGACAGATAGCGCGCCATGGAGCGCCCGCTTTCAAATCCCTGAAGCACCAGCTCCCGGCTGAGAAGTGCGGCCAGAAACGACCCGAGAAACACACCGGGGACGAGACCTATGGCGAAATCCACCTGAGAGCCCGGAGGCGACAGGAACAGCATCAAGGCATCGGCGGAAGGGCCGGTGAAGGTGACCGCTTCCACCTGCACCGGATCGAAGGCCTGGGACGCCATGGAACTGGTGAACCACCAGGCCAGCGGCACGGCAAGCCCGGCAAGCGCCGCAGAAACCATGTGCCAGAGCCCTGCCCGGCTGCGGACGGCAATGGTCAGTCCCGCAACAAGCCACGCTCCCAGA
This sequence comes from Roseibium suaedae, assembly GCF_900142725.1. GTDB lineage: Bacteria > Pseudomonadota > Alphaproteobacteria > Rhizobiales > Stappiaceae > Roseibium > Roseibium suaedae. Next base: position 168,270 of record NZ_FRBW01000002.1, read on the forward strand.
AACCCAAAGGAAAGCCATGCGGGGATAGATAAGAGCGCGATCAGATCGTTGCCCCCTGTATCCGCCGTCGTCCACCAGCCGGCAATCCAGCCGCGCAGAGGCATCAGGATGCCGTGCAGGCTCGCCTGCGCCATGACGGCAAAGACCAGACCGGACAGCAAGGCGCGGAGATTACCCGTGGCCGAAAGAACCAGCAGCCGGGACGCGCAGCCCCGCGCCATCACCATGCCTGCGCCGAACATCAGACCCCCGGTCAAGGCACCGGAGAGACTTTGCGGTGAGGCCAGCTGCCGGGCTTCGCTTGCCTGCACTTCGCCCAACGCGACGAGTATCTGGGTTGTCAGTACCGCAGCCGAAAAGGCAAAGAGCCAGACCGCCAGCCTTGCGCCAAACACACCATGGGCAAAATCCAGCGCCGCAGCTCTCAGACAGAAACGGCTCTGCTGGGCAAAGGCCCCAAAGATCATGCCGACGAAAAGCCCGCCTCCCGCTAGGATCACCGGCTCGGGAAATCGCTCAAGTAAAACCGTCAGATCCATTCGCCCGCACCTCCAGATCGGGTTACAAGCCCATCAATCCGCGCCGGGATGCCGCGCCGCATTGACGTTTCGCAAGGAAACGCCGATAAATTCAAAAAATTGCATATGTGGAGGAAGCATGTCCATTCGATTGCCACAGGCACCAAAAGCAAAGCTGCAGCATCAGGCCGGCTCGATCCCTTGCGCCCTGAACCGCAGAAGCTTCCTCGCAGGCAGCCTTGCCGCCAGCACCGCCCTCTGGAGTGGCCGCCCGGTATATGCAGCCCCATTGGCCTTCGGCTCGGTAACCGTTGAAGCCATATCGGATGGATCGCTCACGCTGCCGGTGAATTTCGTGCTTCCCGACCAGAACGCCGCGGAGATCGAAAGCCTCTTCAAACCCTACGGACTTGCGACCGATGCCTTGCTGCCGGACTGCAATGTCACCCTGCTGCGCATCGCAAACCGCGTTGTCCTGTTCGACGCCGGCGCGGGTCCAAATTTTCAGGCAACGGCCGGTCAGCTTGGCGCGAACATGGAGGCAGCCGGTATCTCACCGGAGGAAATCACAGACGTGATCTTCACCCATGGCCACCCGGATCATCTGTGGGGCGTTCTCGACGATTTCGGCGACCCGCTCTTTGCCTCGGCCCGCCATTGGGTGCCGCAGGGCGAATGGGACTACTGGCGGGCGGAAGACACGCTGGCCAACACTCCCGACGACCGCAAGAGCCTTGTGGCAGGGGCACAGACCCGCCTTGAGGCAATTGCAGACATGGTCGACATGGTGACGGACGGAATGGAGGTTCTGCCGGGCGTCGAAGCCATCTCAACGCCCGGCCATACCCCGGGCCACATGTCCTATATGCTGCATTCGGGCGGCGAGAGCCTGCTGGTGACGGGAGATGCGATCTCCAATTCGGTGATTTCCTTCGAGCGCCCGGACTGGCATTCGGGCACGGACCAGGATCCTGTTCTGGGGGCCAGGACCCGCTCTGCCCTGCTGGACCGGATTGCGACGGAGCGCACTCGCATACTCGGCTATCACCTGCCCCATCCGGGCCTCGGCATGGCGGAGCGCAAGGGAACGGCCTACCGCTTCGTTCCGGCCTGAGGAACCGCCCGAGAGGACGTGTTCAGGGCGCTTCGGCAGAGTTGCGCCGGAACGCCGACCAGGGCGAGCCTTCGATCAGCCAGGCCAGACCGATGCGGGCGCCCAGCGCCATGGACCCCATGACCAGCGGCACGGACAAGGCCAGCGTGGAAGCGCCGCTGACGCCCTGGCCGATGGTGCAGCCCATGGCAAAGACCCCGCCCACTCCCATGAGCACCGCGCCAAGAAGATGACGGGACAATTCCCGCGCATCATCGCAGGCCTCCCATCGCATATCCTTCTTCCAGCGCGCGCCGAGGAACGCGCCGAGCAAAGTTCCTGCGACAAGCCCCACGCCATAGTCGGGCGCGGTCCCCGTGTAGGTCACAAGCTGCAAGAGGCTGTCCGCCACCGGCACCACGAAGGACCCCGCCTCGATCTGCACTGGAAAGAAGGCCTCATGGGAGAGGAAACTGGTCGCCCACCAGCCAAAGGAAATCACCAGACCGATGATCACGCCGGTGAGAATCTGCAGCCGCTTTTGCCGGTAGGTGCTGGAGCGGAACACCCAGAACGCCAGTCCGCCAGCGGCCACAACAGGCACCACGGATTTGAGGTTCAGCCCGGTCAAAGCGGTCAGGACACTGCCGATGGACTGATCTCCGGCGGCGCTGAGATCCAGCATCAGATTGTCGACGATCAGCACGCGCAGCTGCGCGATCAGACCGCGCTGCGCTGCCAGGGCGGAAAGGCCCAGAACGATCAGGACAACAAGCGCCCGCAAGCTGCCGCCCCCTAAACGGATCACCGCACCGAACCCGCAAGTGCCTACCAGCGCCATGCCGATGCCAAACATCAGGCCGCCGAGAATGGCACCGGTCCAGGGAAGGTTCGGGGAGAGATAGAAACTGCGCTCGATATCCGCGAGCCCGAAGGCTGCCAGCGCCTGCGTTGCGGCAATGGCAATGGCAGCCGCCAGCACCCATGTGCGCAGACCAGTCGCATCTCCCATGTACCAATAGCGTTCCAGCGAAGACAGGGTGCAAAAGCGGTTCACCCGCGCTGTGAACCCCAGCACGATGCCCGCAATCGCTCCCAGCATGGGCAGGGCCCAATGCGGGTCGATGTCTCCCATGGTCTCCTCCCCCATGGTTCAGCAAGAAATCCGGCATCCCCTCCTCGGCGGGTGCCGGCTTGCCTCAGGCGTCCTGTCCCAGTGCGGGCCGGACGTCCCTGCAAAACAGTTCGTAGAGGGAGGAGACGATGTTCGAGACTTCGCCATCCACCATCGAATAATAGATCATGCGCCCATCCCGGCGGGTGGCAACGAGACCATCGGACCGCAGCCGCGCCAACTGCTGGGAGACTGCCGCCTGTGGCATGGTCAGGATCTCTTCCAGTTCTGAAACAGACTTTTCCCCCTCGGCCAGAAGGCAGAGAATCAGCAGGCGCACCTCATGGGAAAGGGCCTTCAGAAGATCACTGGCCTTTCGGGCCTGCTCCATCAGCGCGTCCAGATCGGCAGGGGCCACTCCGGCCTTGAGGATTGGAAGGGTCATCGTCCACTCGTACCAGTATTCAGTTTGCCTGGGCGGGAAGCCGCCTGAGGCCTGACAGTCCGCTCCATCAGGAGGCGTCTGCTTTCACTTTCTCTGCGGGGAGCTTCGACAACATCGCACCCAGCATCGGCCAGAAGAAATCAGCCCCCGGATACCCGCGCAGCCGTGCCACTTCCACGCCGTCCTCCACCAGAATGAAAGTCGGCGTCAGCCGTTCGAGGCGCACGCCCGACAGATCCTCGGGCCAGTCACCTGAAATGTCGATACGGCGCAGGGGCGCCTGCTGCCCCTCCTCCGTCTTCGGATAGGCAGTGCCGATTTCCTCGTTCCAGCGCTTGCACCAGACGCAACCGGGTTGCTCCAGCATCAAGAGCTCCGCCGCCTGCACGGCCCCGACCGGGCCAAGCAAAGCAACTGCGAAGACCAGCCGTAAAAAGACCGCACGCACGCCACACCTCTCGAAATGTTTGATTGCAATATATAGACGGATTTGAATATTTTAAAGTCACCTGGCAGTGATCTTTCCCGGAAGATGGAAAGTGCGCGCGGCATCCATCCGATTGGGCCTTGCGAAGAAGAGAGCCAGGCTCCGGGAGGTCCAGATGATCCGTTCTTTCGCCGCTTTGATTCTCTCTTTTGCGTTTTTCGCCTCAACAGCCCTGGCAGCGACCGTGGGCGATGACGGTTTGCACAAGGAAGACTGGTTCACCATCACGTTCCGCGACATCGCCGAGGATATCCGCGCTGCCAAGGCAGACGGCAAGCGTCTGGTGATGATCTATGAACAGCGCGGCTGCATCTATTGCCGGGCCATGCACGAGAAACTTCTGACGGATCCAGAGGTCTCCGACTACATCAAGGAGCACTTCATGGTGGTCCAGTACAACATGTTCGGCGATGAGGATGTGACTGATCTGGATGGGGAATCCCTTACGGAAAAGACCGCGGCCCGCAAATGGGGCTATCTCTTTACCCCGACAATCGTGTTCCTGCCCGACGAGGTTCCAGAGGGCAAAAGCGTTGCCGATGCGGCCGTCGCCGTGATGCCCGGCGCCTTCGGCAAATGGACCTTCCTCAACATGTTCAAGTGGGTCGAGGAAAAGGGCTATGACAGCGGCGAGCACTTCCAGAAATACCACGCCCGGAAAATCGAGGAACTCCGCGCCGCAGGCAAGTTGACAGAAGAGTGAGGAACGGGTGTAACGCCCCTTCCCGCACGAATGTCCAAAATCCTCTTGGCAACACATTCAAATAATCATATGTTTCATTCCGAGGAGGAAACCGGATCGCCTTGCGCGCACCGGTTTACGGGGCCAGCGAGTCCCGAGGAGAGGAGGAAAGCCAAGCCAATGACCAGAGGCTTCATCTATTCCATTGCCGCGGCAACCCTGGCGCTGTCTGCACCGGCGATGGCCGGCACGGTGGCTCCGGGCGACGTGGTCTTTGCCGACATGTCAGTCGCCACGTCCATGACCGGCGAAACCGGTGATCCGGCAAACGGCCGCAAGGTCTTTGCCGACCGCAAGAAGGGCAATTGCCTGGCCTGCCACGCAAACACCGATCTCAAGAACGAACTGTTCCATGGAGACGTCGGACCGTCGCTCGATGGTGCCGGCAGCCGCTGGTCGCCCGAGCAGCTGCGCGCCATCGTTGCCAACTCGAAGCAGGTCTTCGGTGACCAGACCGTCATGCCCGGCTTCTACAGCCTGGTTGTCGGCAAGGACATCGCCAAGGAATTCGAGGGAAAAACCATTCTCTCCGCCCAGGAGGTCGAGGATGTGGTCGCCTATCTGACCACCCTCACCGATTGAGCAAGACAAGAGATTCAAGGAGCAAGGGATGACCCTGACACGACGCGATGCACTTGGCCTGGCCGCCGGGACTGTCGCTTTCCTGACCTTTGGAGGCAAGCTTGCCTTCGCTGCGGCTGAAGAAACCGCAGCCGCCATCTCCGCCTTTACCGGCGGCAAGGAACCGGCCACTGGCAAGATCACGCTTGATGCCCCGGAAATCGCTGAAAACGGCAACACCGTTCCGGTCGGCGTAACCGTCGAAAGCCCGATGACCGCCGATGACCATGTGGTCTCGGTGATGATCCTGGCTGAAGGCAATCCGAACCCGCAGGTGGCGACGTTCAACTTCACGCTGATGAGCGGCACCGCAGAAGCCAAGACCCGTATCCGTCTGGCCAAGACCCAGAACGTGGTGGCCATCGCCAAGATGAGCGACGGCAGCACCTACATCGACAAGAAGGAAGTCAAGGTCACCATCGGTGGCTGCGGCGGCTGAGGACAGGCTTAGGAAGGAACACCAAGATGGCAGACGCCAAACCGCGCGTAAAAGTCCCGAAGACCGCCGCCAAGGGGGAAGTGATCACGCTGAAAACGTTGATCAGCCACCAGATGGAATCCGGTCAGCGCAAGGACAAGGAAGGCAAGACGATCCCGCGCCAGATCATCAACAAGTTCACCTGCGAGTACAACGGCCAGCCCGTGTTCTCCTGTGATCTGGATCCGGCCGTGTCCGCGAACCCCTACCTGGAGTTCACGGCCAAGGTCGAGGAAAGCGGCACGTTCAAGTTCACCTGGGTGGACGATGACGGCAGCATCTACACCGCAGAAAACGAGCTGAAGGTCGAGTAACCGGATGTCGCAGCATTTCAGCGGCACAGGTCGCCCTGCAAATCGGGAGGAGACGATTTGACAATGCTTTCACTCAAGAGCGCCGCGCTGGCAGGTGTCATCCTATCGGGACTGAGCAGCTTCGCCCTCGCGGGAGGACCGGTTGATGAGGAACTCGTCATTGATGGCGAAACCCAAATCACCACAAGAACCAAGGCAGCCGAAGGGGTTCCCTTCGAGGAAGTCACGTCCGGCTGGCTCTATCGCACCGAGGAAACCCGCGCACTCGAAGCCGACAGCTTCCAGAACCCGGGCATGCTCTACGTCGAGCGGGGCGAGGAAATCTGGAACACCGTCGATGGCGAGGCAGGCAAGTCCTGCGCCTCCTGTCACGGCGATGGCCAGGAATTCCTGAAAGGCGTGGGTGCAGCTTACCCGAAGTGGAATGCCAAGGCTGGCAAGCCCTTCAACATCGAGCTGCAGATCAACCAGTGCCGCGAAGACAACATGCAGGCCAAGCCCTACAAGTTCGACAGCGCGGACCAGAAGGCTCTGACCACCTACATCAAGAACCAGTCTCTGGGGATGCCGATGCATGTGGACCTGGCCCAGGGCGACATGCAGTCCTGGTGGGACAGGGGCAAGGAAACCTATTACACGCGCATGGGACAGCTCAATCTGTCCTGTTCGAACTGCCACGAAGAGAACAACGGCAACTACATCCGTGCCGACCATCTCAGCCAGGGCAATGTGAACGGTTTCCCGACCTACCGCCTGAAACAGGCCGACATGGTTTCCCTGCATAACCGCTTCCGCGGCTGTATCCGGGACACCCGCGCCGAGTTTCCGGCCGCCTTCTCAGATGAGCTGATGGCACTGGAAGTCTATGTCACCTGGCGTGGCACGGGCCTCGGCATCGAGACACCGTCCGTCCGCCAGTAAGAGCTAGCAAGACCCCGGCTCCGGACATCCGGACAGAGGGATTGAAGATCAGAAGATGCGGCGGAGTGCTGCCGCATCTTGACCACAGGGAACGGCGGTCCGTTCCAAAGCAAACTCAACTCCATCGGTGGATCTCCCCGGTGCAGGCTCTGTCTGCGCCAACGGGAGAGGTTTGCCTGGCGCCAAGTCTGATAAAGGGTCTGCATCTGGCGTAAACCGCTCACCGATGATCTGGAGGCTTATATGTTTTCTCGACGCGAATTCCTGATGGCTGCGACTGCCACAAGCGCCCTCCTCGGCTCTGGCATGGCAGGAAGCTGGTCCCGTCTGATGGCGCAGCAGGGCCTGACGGAGGACACCCTTCTGTCGATGGAAGCCAAGGGCAATGTCACCCTGATCCACATCACCGACATTCATGCCCAGCTGAAGCCTCTCTATTTCCGCGAACCCTCGATCAATCTGGGTCTGGGCGAGGTTGCGGGCTTGCCGCCCCATGTCACCGGGGCCGATTTCCTCAAGCTCTACAACATCGCGGCCGGATCTCCGGATGCCTATGCGCTGACGTCGGAAGACTTTACCGCGCTCGCCGGCACCTATGGGCGCATGGGCGGCATGGACCGGGTAGCGACCATCATAAAGCGTATCCGGGCAGAACGCGGCGCGGACAACGTGCTGCTTCTGGACGGCGGCGACACCTGGCAGGGCAGCTACACGGCCAACAAGACCCTCGGTCAGGACATGATCGCGGTCATGAACGCGCTCGAACCAGATGCCATGACCGGGCACTGGGAATTCACCTATGGCACCGACCGGGTGAAGGAAGCGATCGACAGCCTGCCTTTCGCCTTCCTCGGCTCCAACATCTATGACAACGAATGGGACGAACCGGCCTTCGAACCCTGGAAGATGTTCGAGCGCGGCGGATCGAAGGTTGCCGTCATTGGCCAGGCCTTCCCCTATACGCCGATTGCCAACCCGCGCTGGATGATGCCCGGCTGGTCTTTCGGCATCCGCGAGGAAGACATCGCAAAGCATGTGGAGGAAGCGCGCGCGGAGGGCGCGGACGTGGTGGTGCTCCTGTCCCACAACGGCTTTGACGTCGACCGCAAGCTGGCCTCCCGAGTCGAAGGCATCGATGTGATCCTGACCGGCCACACCCATGACGCCTTGCCGGAACCGGTGAACGTGGGCGGCACGCTGGTGATCGCCTCCGGCTCCAACGGCAAGTTCGTCTCCCGGGTGGATCTGGATGTGAAGGACGGCAAGGTTGCAGGCTATGCCTTCCGCCTGATCCCGGTCTTTTCCGACGTGATCACGCCGGACGCAGACATGGCAGCCCTCATCGATGAAGTGCGCGCGCCCTATTCCGAAGAGCTTGCCCGCAAGCTCGGCACCACGGAAAGCCTGCTTTACCGCCGCGGCAATTTCAACGGCACGTTTGACGATCTGATCTGCCGGGCTCTCCTGGAAGAACGGGATGCGCAGATCGCCCTGTCGCCCGGGTTCCGCTGGGGGACAAGTCTTCTGCCGGGTCAGGACATCACCGTCGAGGACGTTCACAACGCCTGCGCCATGACCTATCCGGCCGTCTACCGCAACTCCATGAGCGGCCAGATGCTGAAGGACATCCTGGAGGACGTGGCGGACAACCTCTTCAACAAGGACCCCTATTACCAGCAGGGCGGGGACATGGTCCGCGTCGGCGGCATGGGCTACGTCATCGAGCCGGGCAAGGACATTGGCGAACGCATTTCCGGCATGACCCTTCTGGCCACGGGAGAGACCATCGATCCGGCCAGGGACTATGTCGTCGCCGGCTGGGCCTCGGTCAACGAGGGCACGGAAGGCCCCGCCATCTGGGATGTGGTGGAAAGCCATATCACCAAGACACCCACAATCACCCTGCCGGAGAACCAGAGCGTCACCGTGAAGCTCTGAGGCGGACGCAATGCCTGCCGGTCAGCCTTGAAACGCCGGCAGAGGACTGAGACTTGGAGGAGGAGACATGACTGACACACAGGCACCGGCACAGCCGGGGACCGGCGATATGGCCGGTCTCAGCCGCAGATCCCTGCTCCGGGCTGGACTGCTGACAGGAGGAGCCGCAGCCGGTGCCGGTCTGGTCTCCCGCTCGGCCCTTGCCGGGGATCCGCTCATCACCGAGGTCCAGGACTGGAACCGGTATCTGGGCGACAGCGTGCAGGCCGCACCCTATGGCAAGCCCTCCGAATTCGAGGCCCATGTGGTGCGCCGGGACGTGGAATGGCTGACCGCCTCGCCGGAGAGCTCGGTCAACTTCACGCCGCTGCACGAACTGGACGGCATCATCACCCCCAATGGCCTGTGCTTCGAGCGCCATCACGGCGGCGTTGCCCAGATCAATCCGGCCGATCACCGGCTGATGATCCACGGCCTCGTCGACAAGCCTCTCGTCTTCACCATGGAAGACCTGAAGCGCTTTCCGCGCGAAAACCGGGTCTACTTCCTGGAATGCGCCGCCAATTCGGGCATGGAATGGCGCGGAGCGCAGCTCAATGGCTGCCAATACACCCATGGCATGATCCACTGCGTGGTCTACACGGGCGTGCCGCTGAAGTACCTGCTCAATGAGGCGGGCGTGAAGACAAGTGGCAAATGGTTGCTGGCAGAAGGCGCGGATGCTTCTGCCATGACCCGCTCGATCCCGATGGAAAAGGCGCTTGATGATTGCCTGGTCGCCTTCAAGATGAACGGCGAAGCGCTGCGCCCCGAACAGGGCTATCCGGTGCGGCTGGTGGTTCCGGGCTGGGAAGGCAATATGTGGGTCAAGTGGCTGCGCCGGCTGGAAGTCGGTGACCAGCCCTGGGAACAGCGCGAGGAAACCTCGAAATACACGGACCTTCTGGCCAACGGAAAGGCCCGCCGCTTCACCTGGGTGATGGACGTCAAATCCGTGATCACCAGCCCAAGTCCGCAGGCTCCCGTTGCCCACGGCAAGGGACCGCTGGTCATCTCGGGCGTCGCATGGTCGGGCAATGGCACCGTCCAGAGGGTTGATGTGTCCATTGACGGTGGCCGCAACTGGAAAACGGCGCGCATCGACGGGCCCAGTCTCTCCAAGGCCATGCACCGCTTCTATCTGGACATCGACTGGGACGGCTCTCCGCTTCTTCTTCAGTCCCGCGCCATGGACGAGCAAGGCTTTGTCCAGCCGACCAAGAACGAGTTGCGCCTCGCCCGCGGGGACAACTCCATCTACCACAACAACGGCATCCAGACCTGGCATGTCAAAGCGGACGGGACGGTTGAAAATGTCGAAGTCGCCTAAGCTCCTTGCCCTCACCTTGGGGATCACTCTGACCCTCCCCTTTGCAGCCGTTGCTGCTGGCTCCGCAGACACCGCAAAGACTTTCGGCCTTGGCCGGCCTGCGGAAGCCGATGAAATCGCCGCCTGGGACATTGACGTGCGCCCGGACGGCACCGGTCTGCCGGAAGGCTCCGGAACGGTGGCAGAAGGTGAAGTTCTCTTCACAGACAATTGCGCCACCTGCCACGGTGACTTCGGCGAAGGGGCTGGCCGCTGGCCCGTTCTGGCAGGTGGCCAGGACACGTTGAAGGAAGACCGTCCGGAAAAGACCATTGGCTCCTACTGGCCATATCTGTCGACAGTCTATGACTACGTCCGCCGGGCCATGCCCTATGGCAACGCCCGCTCTTTGAGCGATGACGAGGTCTATGCCCTCACCGCCTATCTTCTCTATCTGAACGACGTTGTCACCGACGAGGAGTTCAAGCTCTCCAAGGAGAATTTCACCGGCATCCATCTGCCGAATGAAGCCAATTTCATCGCCGACGACCGGATGGCAGAAGCCCATAATGCCAACAAGGGCGATCCCTGCATGACGAATTGCATGGCAGAGCCAGCCAGGATCACCATGCATGCCCGTGTTCTGGACGTCACGCCAGGCGCAGGAGATGACGAGACCAGCGGTGGCAGCGTCGACTGATCGGGCACCTCTTCCGGTTTCGCCTCACACAGCGCCGCCCCGGCCTTGCGCCGGGGCCTTCTGCCTCAATGGATTCGGCCCCTCTTTTACCCATCGAAACCCGTTTCCCTGAACAGAGAAAGCTGGTCTAAGGTCCCACCAGGATCATCCGGAGTGGAGCTTCAAATGCTGTCTTTCTTTCAGCCCGTCGATATCGAAGGCATCGAACCGGAGCATGAGACGCCCGCGCCCGAAAAGGTGCTGTCCGGAGATCCGCAGTTCATGACCTGGCTGTGCGAGACCCGCGAGAACGAAACCCACTTTACCGGCATCTGGCAGTCCACGCCGGGCAAGTGGACCGTTTCCTATGACGAATGGGAATTCTGCACGCTGCTCTCAGGCACCTCCATCCTGACCGATGAAACCGGCAAAGAGCAGACCTTGCGCACCGGCGACAGTTTCATCATCCAGCCGGGCTTCAAGGGCACCTGGGAGGTGGTCGAGACGACACGGAAGATCTTCGTCATCCGGCTCTGAGCCGCAGAGTGGCATGATCGGCTAAGAGAGGCATGTCCCTCTTCGCCATGTGATGACAGCCATGAGGCAAGGCCGGGATCATTCATCCAGACCTTGCCTCATGGCGTCAAACACACCAGTCTCCCGCTGCTTCCCTAAACCGGGTCGGCGACATGAACGCCTGCGCCGGGAATGGAAACGCCATTGTGGTCAATCGTTTCGGCTGCGTAGTTGAGATAGATTGTCCGCCCGCCATGATCACGGCGGCGCAGGCCTTCGGGCATGTCCTCGGTCTCGATCCGGAGTTCCACGCAAGCCTCGCGCAGGATCCGGTCAAGCAGTTCTGCATCCGGCCAGCCGGCCAGATAGTTGAGCTGGGGCGCCTCGTTGGCCTTGCCACCCACCAGCGCGGGGCGGCCGTCGGTGGTCGCAAGCACCACCGTATCGCTCTCCTGAACCAGATGCTCGAACCAGTGCCGGAAGGCACCTCCGCCCTCAACCGGAACTTCCGTTCCCGGCGGCAGGCTTTCGGCCAGAGCAACCACCGCATCCAGACCGTCCATGGCAGGCGGCAGCGGGACCGGCGTATCGAAGGTTCCGGTCTTGGCATTGGTGCGCGGACCAAGGATAGCCTTGCCCCGGAAGGCACCAAAGGCCTGTTTCAGCCCCTCTCTCATGAACACCAGGCCGGGCGCGAGAACCAGCTTGTAGCCCGACAGGTCCTCCGTGTCCGGCGGCAGGATATCAACCGAGAGACCCAGTTTGCGCAGGGCGCGGTAGGTCTCGAATACTAGGCGGAAATAGCTGAAGTCCCGCCCCTGAGGCTGAACCTCGCAGGCCCAGGCTGCCTCATAGTCGAACACCAGAGCCACCGGGGCCGGGCCTGCATCAGATGGTGCCATCAGCCCGGCATTGGCGATTTCCAAGGCAACTTGTGCTGCCTCACCGAGAGCAGGTGCTGCTTCACTGTCCGGACGCAGCAGGCCCGCATGCATCTGCTCCTGGGCAAAGGGTGCTTGCCGCCAGCGGAAATAGCAGACTGCCTCCGCCCCGTGGGCGATGGCTTCCCAGGTCCACAGACGGACCATGCCCGGCAACGGTGCCGGGTTCCATGGCGCCCAGTTGACCGGCCCGGGCTGCTGTTCGATCACCCACCAGCGCCCGCGTCCGACGGCACGGTAAAGGTCGTGATGAAAGGCCTGGAAGTCCGGATCGCCTTGCCGGAGGAACTTGGCCTTGTGCTCCTCGCTGGCCCAGGCCCGGTCGGTCAGAAAGCCGATCGGATAACTGTCCCAGGTGGCGATATCCAGATCCTTGCCCAACGCGAAATGATCGAAATCGATCGTCCGGCCCATGTAATTGTGGAGCAGAGGCGCTTTGGTGTGTTCCCGCAGGATATCCGTTTGCGCCTTGTTGAACCGCACCACCTGGTCTGAGCTGAAGCGGCGGAAATCCATGGAATGTGCCGGGTTCGGCTCAGTCACCGTCAGGTTCGGCAGCTCGATCTCGCCGAAATCCTCATAGTCCATGGACCAGAACACATTGCCCCAGGCGGCATTCAACGCCTCGATGGAGCCATAGCGCTCTTTCAGCCAGCGGCGGAACCCGGTTAGCGCTGCAGGCGACCAGGACAGAGTGGTGTTGTGGCAGGAATATTCATTATCCGTCTGCCAGGCCACCACATGCTCATTCGCGCCGTAGCGCTCTGCCAGAAGACGGGTGATCCGGCGGCATTCCTCCAGATAGCCTTCGTGGCTGAAGCAATAGTGGCGGCGGGAGCCGAAGCCACGCACCTGTTCATCCTTTGACACGGGCAGCATGTCCGGATGCTTGGTGATCATCCAGCGCGGCGGCGTTGCGGTCGGTGTGCCCAGCACAACGCCCAGTCCCGCCTGACCCAGAACCTCAATGGCCCGGTCCAGCCAGTAAAAGGTCAGAATGCCAGGCTTTGCCTCCAGACGCGACCAGGCAAATTCACCGATCCGCACCAGGGACAGACCGGCTTCCTTCATGCGGCGCGCGTCATCGGACCACTGAGCTTCCGGCCAGTGTTCGGGGTAGTAGCAAACCCCAAGCTTCTGCATCATCAAAGAATGACCTGATACTCGGCAAGCCCCTGGCCCGCGCCTTCAATCACATGGGTGAGACCGTTGCCCGGCTCTTCAGCAAGAACCTCTGGGGCGATGTTGGTCGCAGCTGTGGTGACGAACAGCCGGGAGAAATCGGGACCGCCAAAGGCGGGGCAGCTTGCCTGAAGGCCCGCGACTGGATGAGAGGCCAGCAACTTGCCGTCCGGCGCATAGCAGGAAACGCGCGAGGCGCCCCACTGGGCGTTCCAGAGATTGCCCTTGGCATCCACCACAGATCCATCGATGCCCCAGCCTTCACCGCGCGCATCCAGGAACACCTCGGGCTCACCGGCGAACCAGCCGGTTTCCGCGTCGAGACGCACCTTCATGATCTGCGCAGCGCGGGTATCCGTGAAATAGGCAAGTGCCCGGTCCGGCGAAAAGCAGATGGAATTGGAAATGGTGACATCGGGCACGATCTTGCGCAGTTCGCCCTTGTAGAAACGATAGATCGCGCCGGCCTTTTCCTCAGACTTCACACCCATGGTGCCGATCCAGAATCCACCCCATGGATCCGCCCGGCCATCGTTGGAACGGGTGACCTCGTTGTCTGCTTCGAGCGGGCAGAGCGTTTCGCTCGATCCGTCCCGAAGGTCATGCACGAAGAGTTCGCGCGCAGAGGCAATCAGAAGGCGGTTTTCATCCACCCATCCGGCCGCAGAAACATAGGTGTCGAACGAGCGCTCCCCAGCGCCCTTCTCCCCGCGCCACAACAGGCGCTTGCCCAGAATGTCGAACCAGAAGAGCTCCTGGCGGAGCGGATGCCAGAGCGGGCCTTCGCCAAGCTCGCAGCGGCGGTCGTCAAAAATCTGACTGGTCATACGGTCTTTCCCCCCTCATAGGCCGCCACCATTCCCGCAGCGATCTTCTCAACGTCTTCCGCAGAACGGCCCGGCTTGTAGAGTGCGGATCCGATCCCGAACCCGTTCGCTCCGGCCTTCAGCCATTCGGCAAAGTTGCCGGCGTCCACCCCGCCGACCATGTAGACTTCCGTGGTCTTCGGCAGAACCGCCCGGATCGCCTTGAGTCCCTCGATGCCCATCTGGAACGCCGGGAAGACCTTCAGACCATCCGCGCCCGCCTTCAGCGCTCCAAAGCACTCGCTCGGTGTCAGCACACCGGGGAAGCTCTGCAAGCCACGCGCCTTGGTGGCCTTGATGACATCCGGATCCATATTGGGCGAGACGATCAGCTTGCCGCCTGCGGCAGCAACGGCCTCGACATCCTCTGGCGTCAGCACCGTACCGGCCCCGATCAGAGCCTTTTCCGAGAAGGCCTCGGCCATGCGGCGGATGCTTTCGAGCGGCTCGGGCGAATTCAACGGCACTTCGATCCGTGTGATCCCGGCCCGGATCAATGCCTCGCCGACAGGCAGGGCCTCATCCGGAGTGATCCCGCGCAAGATGGCAATCAGAGGTCTGCTCACGACGGTGTGCCTTTCATGAAGTGGTAGGCGGCGCAAAGGCCGGACAAGGTGGCTTCGTCGCCGCTGAAGGCTTCCGCGGAAGCTCCTGCTACCGTCAGGGCCGCCTGATAGATGGAGATCAGAGCCCCCTCACCGATCACCACGACCGGACGGTCCGACCAGGCAGAGCGGGAGGCGGCAAGTTCTGCGCCGATGATCATGCCCGACAGACGGGCGCGGGCAGCTTCCCCACCCAGATTTGCGAGCAGCCCTTCGGCACGAATGGCAAAGAGGGAGGCAATGAACCGGTCGGGCTGATCCAGGCTTTGTCGGACGCCCTTTTCGAATTCCGCCTCGTTCCAGCCGCTTTCGGCAACCGAATGGCGCAGCACGCTCGTCTTGCCGAGAAGGGCAAAGATCTCGCCGGTCATGACCGTCACGAAGGACTGGACCTTGCCACCCGATACGTTCACCCATTTGGAATGGGTGCCCGGCAGGCAGAGGTAACCGTCAAAACCCGGGTTCTTGCGCAGATAGCCTGCAATCTGGGTCTCTTCACCGCGCATCACGTCTGCGGGTGTCTTCTGGCACAGGCCCGGAACGATCTGGGCCTTCAGCCGCTGATCCCCTGTCTCTGCCCGGACCATGCCGCTGGAGGACGGGGCAACGGGCACCTCGAGATAAGGCGCTTCGATCCAGCCCTGCCGCGATCCGGCCATGCCGCAGATCACCGCATCAACGCTGCCGCTGGACGGCAGCCAGGGCTCGGCGAGAGCGAGAAGCTCCGGCGCATAGGCGTCAGGCGCCATGCCTGCCATGCCCTTGTCGGAATGGATCTGGGTCAACACCCGATCCTCTGCATCCATCGCCCAGACCCGCAGGTGCGACGTTCCCCAATCCACTGCGAACCATGCCGCGGCTTGGCCGGTTTCGTTTGCTGATTTGCTCATCCTGTCACCACCACACCACCATCGATCACGAGAGCCTGACCAGTCATCATCTTGCTGACGTTCGAGGCCAGGAACAGAACTCCGCCGACCACATCTTCCGGATCAAGCGTATCCTTGAGGCATTGGCGGGCAACGTGGGCGGACAAGCCTTCCGGCGTTACCCAGAGCTCTTTCTGCTTCTGGGTCAGCACCCAGCCCGGTGCCAGTGCGTTGACACGGATCCTGTCCGGGCCGAATTCACGTGCAAGCCCACGGGTCATGCCGTTGATGCCGGAATTGGCCGTGACATAGACCGGATATTCGCTGCCGCCCATCATGTAGGAAATGGAACTGAAATTGATGATCGCTCCGCCGCCCGCAGCTTTCATGCCCGGAATGACCGCCTGAGCCGCGAAGAAATAGGCCTTCAGGTTGATCGCGATCGCCCAGTCCCAGAACTCTTCCGTGACATCCAGCGTGTTGTGCCGCTGGTCGTTGGCGGCGTTGTTCACCAGAACCGTCGGAGCGCCATGGGCCTGGGTCGCCTGCTCAACTGCGGCCTTGAGGGCAGCCGTGTCAGTGATATCGCACTGGATGAAGAGCGGACGCGCGCCATGTCTTGCTTCCATTTCATCACAGAAGGCGGTCGCATCCGACCGGCCAACAAAGGCAACCTTCGCGCCCTGGGCCAGAAACCCTTCGGTGATACTGGCGCCAATGCCGGATCCGCCACCGGTTATGAAGACGCTCTTGCCCTTCAAGTCATGAAAAGTTGCATCCAAGGCCACGTCCTTCCTCCATAAACCGGCAGGACACCAGGGTCCTCAGCCACTTGCATTGTCCGGGCAGCCCGAGCCACGATCCGGACAACCGCTTTGCCCGTCAATCAGGGTCGCTGACACACAACGCGCTTGAAGTTTCATTATTTGAAACTTAATCTCGAATAATGATATCTAAGGCCATGCACGGTATTTCTGTCAAGGAGCCCCGGGCATAACCGAACGGAAACAAGCAGGGTATGTATGACAGAGAGCAAGGGTGGCGATGGCACAGTCGGCAAGGCGCTTGAGGTTCTGGATCTCATCGCCTCGTTTAACCGGCCTGTCCGCTTTGCCGAGCTTCAGGGGAAAAGCCCCTTTCCCAAGGCAACGCTCTACCGCCTGATCCAAGCCCTGACCCATCAGGGCATGCTGGCGCAAGATCCGGACACCGGCGCCTATGCGCCAGGTATCCGCCTTGTCCGCCTCGCCCACGCGGCCTGGCAGCAAAGCTCCCTTGCCCCGATCGCCCGGACCCATATCGACGAATTGTCCCGCATGGCAGGTCAGACGATCCATCTGGCCCAGCTTGATGGCGGCCAGGTGCTTTATGTCGACAAGCGCAATGCCCGCGAACCGGTGGAAATGTTCTCGCAAGCCGGCAAGGTCGGCCCGGGCTATTGCACCGGCGTTGGTAAGGCCATGCTCGCCTTTTTGACCGAGGCGGAGCTGGATGCAGCCCTTGCCCGCCAGAGCTTCCACCGCTTCACCCCCTCGACCCTCACCACCCGTGAGACGCTGCTCAAGGAACTCGAAGCGATCCGAACACGCGGCTACGCCTTTGACCGGGAAGAACATGAGGCCGGGATCGTCTGCATCGCTGCGCCGATCCTGTCGGCTGGCGGCCGGGTGCTCGGCGCGCTCTCCATCACCGGCACACTTTTAAGAACCACACTCACGGAACTGGAAAGCTTCGCCCCCCTCCTGCTGCAAACGGCACGAGCGATCGCCCAGGATGCGGAAAGCTGGCGTTTTCCAGGTCAGCAGACAGCGGAAAGATCGGCTGAGTAAAAACCCGGATTTCTGACAAAGGGATGAACCTTTCGATAGTCATCAACTCTGTTCTCAAGAGTGCAGAATAAGGGAAACCGGCCTTTCCTCTCGCCATCATTCCGGGCTTGACCCGGAATCCATGCCGTTACGCCTCCTGAAACCACAGCTTTTCTGCGGGGTAAGGTTACGGCATGGATGCCATGGTCAAGCCATGGCAGGACGAAGACGGAGGGGATTTCTCTCGCGGAAAAGCTGACTTAGCCAGTATTTCCGCCCGAAACCCATCCGTTTGTCATCCCGAATCTTCGCGTCGCTCCGTCGGGATGACCACGCGAAAGGTTTGTCATCCATCTCAGGCCCGACAGAGCAATCCAGCGCTTTCAAGCCGCCACAGAACTGTGACCCGGCGCCGCAGGACAACCTGCCGCGCGGCAATCCGGTGCATTGCCCAACGGCAGTCTGTGGTCCATTGTATGATCCAGATCAAAGACATGAACGAGGACGTCGGCATGGACGGACTGATTTTGAGCCGGATCCAGTTCGGCGCCAACATATCGTTTCACATTCTCTTTCCGACCATCACCATCGCCCTTGGCTGGGTCCTGCTGTTCTTCCGGCTGCGTTTCAACGCCACCGGTGATGACCGCTGGATGGCTGCCTATCATTTCTGGGTGAAGATCTTCGCGCTCTCCTTCGGGGTGGGCGTGGTCAGCGGTGTCACCATGAGCTTTCAGTTCGGCACCAATTGGCCGGGCTTCATGGAGAAGGTCGGCAATGTGGCAGGTCCCCTGCTGGCCTACGAGGTGATGACCGCCTTCTTCCTGGAAGCGGCCTTCCTCGGCATCATGCTCTTTGGGGCCAAGCGCGTTCCCGGCTGGCTGCACACGCTTGCAACCGTGCTTGTTGCTGTCGGCACGGCCCTCAGCGCCTTCTGGATCCTGGCTTTGAACTCCTGGATGCAGACCCCGGCCGGCTATGAAATTCGCGACGGCGTCGTGCATGCGACCGACTGGCTGGCGATCATCTTCAACCCCTCCATGCCCTACCGCGTCCTGCACATGCTCCTGGCCAGCGGGCTGACGGTCGCCTTCCTGATTTCAGGCGTGTCCGCCTACCGGCGGCTGATCGGCGACAAGTCGAAGGGCGTGCGCCTGACCTTGCAGACCGGCATCTACATGGCCGCCGTTCTGATCCCGATCCAGATCTATGTCGGCGATGCCCACGGCCTGAACACACTGGAGCATCAACCCCAGAAGATCGCCGCCATGGAGGCCAACTGGAACACCGGCCCCAATGTGCCGCTGATCCTCTTCGCCATCCCCGATGAAAAGGCCCAGGAAAACCATTTCGAAATCGGCATTCCCGATGGCGCCTCGCTGATCCTGCGCCATGATCCCGATGGAGTGGTTCCCGGCCTGAAGGACTTCATTGCCGCGGACGGCACAGTCGAGCATCCGCCTGTCGCCCCGCTGTTCTTCTCCTTCCGCATCATGGTCGGCGTTGGCGTCCTGATGCTGCTGGTCAGCTGGGGCACCGCCTATGCCATCCGCCGCAAGCACGGAGTGGACGGGCTCAATCCCTGGCTCCTGCGTGGACTGGTCGTCATGACCTTCTCCGGCTGGGTTGCCACCCTTGCAGGCTGGTACACGACGGAAATCGGCCGCCAGCCCTGGCTCGTCACCGGCATCTTGAGCACCAAGGATGCGGTGGCGGACGTACCTTCGGGCATGGTTCTGAGCACCCTGATTGCCTATCTCGTCGTCTATGCGGTGCTGCTGGTCGCCTATGTCACCGTGGTCTTCCGGCTGGCACATAAATCCTCGTTCCTGGAAGAGCGCATCCATTCGGGTGCTGCCCAGGTAGAAGTCGTTCCGGGAGAGTGAGAACATGAACTGGTTTGGAGATCCCGCCGTCTGGCTCCCCCTCGCCTTCGCAGGCCTCATGGGCCTGTCGATCCTGATCTATGTGGTTCTGGACGGGTTCGACCTTGGCGTCGGCCTGCTCTTCCCCCTGGCAACAGATGAGGAAAAGGACCGGATGATTTCGGCAGTCGGCCCCTTCTGGGATGCCAACGAGACCTGGCTGGTGCTGGCGGTCGGGCTGCTGCTTGTGGCCTTTCCCATGGCCCATGGCATCATCCTGACGGCCCTTTACCTGCCTGTCGCCGTCATGCTCATCGGGCTGATCCTGCGCGGCGTTGCCTTCGAATTCCGGGCCAAGACCACCGGCAAAACCAAGCATCACTGGAACCAGGCCTTCTTCGCAGGCTCCCTGGCTGCCACCCTTGCGCAGGGCTACATGCTCGGCATCTACATCATGGGCCTGAAGCAGCAACCGCTGACCATTGCCTTCGGCTTCCTGACTGCGGTCTGCCTCACGGCCGCCTATGGTTTCGTCGGAGCGAACTGGCTGATCATCAAGACCGAAGACACTTTGCAACTGAAGGCAATCCGCTGGGCGCGCACCCGGCTCTGGGGTCTGGTCATCGGCTTTGCCGCGATCTCGGTCGCAACTCCCTTCGTCAGCCCGCGCCTGTTCGACAAGTGGTTCTCCTTTCCGGACATGTTCCTGCTCGCTCCCCTGCCCGTTCTCTCGGCACTAATGGTGGCCATTGTCTGGAAGGCACTGCATCACCTGCCGGCGCGCGATGATCACTGGGCCTGGGTTCCCTTTGCCGGAACCGCCGCCCTCTTCATCCTGGCCTTCATTGGTCTTGCCTATTCCTTCTACCCCTATGTGGTTCCGGAAAGGCTGACCATCTACGATGCGGCCAGTGCGCCGGAAAGCCTGTTCATCATCCTGATCGGCGCCCTCGTCGTCCTGCCCACGATCATCGCCTACACCGTGCTCGCCTATGTGGTCTTCCGCGGCAAGGCAACGGATCTGACCTACGATTGAGGGTCGCGCGGGCTTGGGACAACATCAAGAAGACTTCATCCAGGACCCAGCTAGTCGCCGTGACGAGAACCGAAGTGGGTTCTGGTTCTCCAGCCAACGCAAGAAACGAATGATCACATTCGCACGAGAGACATGCCCGGAACAAATAACACTCACCGTACCAGCAGAAAACTCGGGCAACTATTTCTGGAAGCGCAACGACTTTGCTAAAGCACTGAACCGCCGGACCTTGCTCAACGTGTTCGAGAAAAGCGCCGCCTAACAACTTTGTGTGGATTAAACCCCCAAAGCTCCGACAGGAAATACAGCACTATTTTACGGAAAATAACATCTGCTAACATACTTCAAACGTTAGCAAGGTTATTCAATTGATAGTCGAATTTCTCATCGCAGTCCTCATCACTTCCCTTTTCTTTGCTAGACAGGGAAACGTTGATCTGAATCCAGGGGACGAGGGTTACCTTGCCCATGGAATAACCCGTATGCATATGGGACAGATCCCCATCCGGGACTTCAAGTCTTACGACCCTTTCAGATACTATTGGTGCTACGTCACTTCATTTGCATTTGGCAGAGGCTTGATAGCAATACGTCGGGCATCTGCAGCATTCCTTGCAATTGCCCTTTGTCTGGCACTCATACCGGCACATCAGGCAGCCGGAAAAGGCTGGCCACTCGTTCCACTCGCCGCACTCATTCTGATCTGGGCGTTCCAGCTCTTCAAAAGCTTTGATATCTCGGCCTCACTGATCTCGGTCGCAGTCGGAGCCGCCGTGATCAATCATCCCACAACAGAAGTGTTTCTGATCTCTGGAGTCTGGGTCGTCCTCGCCTGCACGATAGGATTGATGCACGGAATTTATGCTGCGATTGGGATTTTCGGACTGATCACCGCAAGCACCCTTCAGACAGGAACTACCGATACTCTTCTGGTTCTTGTGAAAAATCTAGGACTATTCATTGGCGGCATTGCGATCGGGCTCTGCCCTCTTCTTTTGAAGCTTGGCTCGATCAGCAAGCAACTTCTGGGACGGTTTGGAGCGGGCTCCACAAGCGGCACAAAGAGCAAGGACAGTGCAAAGGAGCTGAATATCTCCCTGCCCGTCCCCATGCCGTGGCATACACCCAACCCTCATGCATTCCCTATTCAGAGACTGTCTCAGCGGCTTGTGGGGCTTCATTTCCTGGTGCTCCCGCTATTCTACCTGACGACGATCTTTGTTGTGTCGATCACAAGCCTTTCGGAGCATCCGCTTCTTGCAGCTTCGACCTTCATCGGGCTGCCTTATCTTCATCACGCTTACAAGCGTGCTGACATTGCCCACCTGAGCCAATCCATCGCTCCCTTTCTGCTGGCAATCAGCTCGGTCCTCTACATTGCCACAGAGGGGAACGATCTTTATATCGGCCTTGGTTCCGCAGCCCTGCTTGTTCTCGCCCTTTTGACGGTCAGCACACACTCACCAATCCTGGCGCCGCTGCTCCTCCAGGACCACTACCGGAAGATCGACATCAACGGAGAGACATTCAATCTGCAAAGCGATGCGGTCACTCGGATTGCGTCAATTCGCGATTTCATCTCCAAAAATGTCGATGAAGATCAGAGAATCTTCGTGGCTCCCTATGAGCCGCTTCTTTACGAAGTTGTCGGGAAACTCTCCCCGGTGCGGAATGACTGCCTTTTCACAGTCTCCACGGCAGAAGAACAGAATGAAATCGTTGACCGGCTCAAGGAGAACCAGGTCGCGGCGGCCTTCATCAACAACTTCGCACTCGACAATAAGGAGAGCAGACGGTTCTCCTCCAGATGCGAAATTGTCTGGAACTATCTCGAAGAGAACTTCGACAAGATCTCAATGCCACCGGAAAGCGGAGAGACTGCCGTGTTCTTCAAGCGCAAGGTCCAAGCTTGAACCCAAAAAGCTCGAACAGGGAGTTGGGGCTCACCACCTGGTGAGACCTCCTGAGCCCCTCTCCGGTTTGGTTTTCGGTCGAATCCGAGCCTCTTCTTCAAGTGTTAGCGCTAGGACCCCTTGATGGCATTTGCTATCAAGGGGTTATGCGTGATCTGAATTTGAAGGCGACGGAGTATTTCGAGGCGGTTGCCCGTCTGGGCAGCGTGACCAAGGCTGCGGCCGAACTGGGGGTCACCCCTTCGGCCGTATCCCAGCAGCTCACCCTTCTGGAAACCCAGCTGGGGGTGAAACTGTTCCGGCGGGAAAAGCGCCGGCTGAACCTGACTATCGACGGCGACCGTCTCTTTCAGACCACCACACAGGCGTTCGGCGCGATCCGCAACGCCCGCTCGGCCATCACCCGGCAGCGGGACCTTCGCAATCTCATCATCCGGGTCAGCCCCAGTTTCGGCGTCCGCTGGCTTGGGCCGCGGGTCGGCGGCTTCGCCAGCCAGAACCCGGACTGGAACATCCGCATCGACGCCTCGCCCGACTTCTCCTCCTTCGAGACAGAGACCGTCGATCTGGACCTGCGCTATGGCCTTGGCACCTGGAGCGGTCTGACCGTCAATCCGGTGATGCACGATCTGGTGCTGCCTCTTTGCAGCCCCGCCTATCTGGAACAGTTGCAGGCAATGTCACCCGATCCGGTCGAGCAACTGGCAGGCGCAAGGCTGATCGACAGCGTCAAGACCCTGTTCCGCTGGGACCTCTGGCTCGCGGCCAACCGGGTCGTCCTGCCGGACCTCACCTATCCGTTCCGCTTCGACCGTTCGTCCATGTCCATCGAGATGGCCAAACAAGGAGGAGGCATCGCACTCGACAGCGTGACCCTGTGCCTTGGCGAACTGGAGCGCGGCGAACTGGTGCCCTTCTCCACGGCCTTCGAGGTGATCGAATTTCCCGCCTACTGGTTCGTCTGCCCGCCGCGCCATCTCAACCGGCGCATCGTCAAGCGCTTCTCGGACTGGCTGACGGAGGCGTGCGGCGCCCATGACAATGCGGCCCGCGCACATCTGACGGCAAACGGCTGCCGCTTCCGCCCGAGCGCCCACACGGAACTGATCGACGTGAGGCCCTGGGACCTTTGAAAACGGAAACGGCCTGCCGATTCAATCTCTCAGCAGGCCGCAGCACTCACTTGATTTGATTCAGACTTCCGCGTGGCGGCCAGCCTAATAGATTGTCAGGAAAGGCACGTAGGAAATCAGCAACAGCACCCCGATCGCCACCGCATAGAAAGGCAACAGCGCCTTCACCGTTTCCAGCAACCCGGAACGGGCAATGCTCATGGAGATGAACAATGTCGTGCCCACCGGCGGCGTGTAGAGACCGATTGCGAGGTTCACCACCATCATCAGGCCGAGCTGCACCAGATCGATGCCCATCGAGTTGGCAATCGTCACGAACAGCGGCCCCAGCAGCAGAACAGCTGCCGGCAGATCAATGAAGGCACCGACGATCAGCATCACGATGTTCATCGCCAGAATGACCATCCATTGCTCTGCAAAGGTCGCGGCCACCCACTGGGCCAGTTCCTGCGGCACCCGCTCGGCGGTCATGATCCATTGCAGCGTGGATGAGGCCATGATGATGAACATGACAGCACCGGTCATCGTAGCCGTGTCCACCAGGGCCTTCCAGATACCGGTCATGGTCAGGTCACGGTAGAGAATGCCCGAAACAATCAGCGCATAGGCAACCGCCATGACGGAGACTTCCGTCGGCGTTGCCACGCCGAAGCGAAGAGTGCCGATGACGAAGACAGGCATCAGCAAGGCCGGGACCGCTGCGACCAGCTGGCTGCGGAAGGCATAGAAGCCCCCTTCCAGCGGCGAGCGCGGCAGGTTGCGCCGGTGAGCGACAATCCAGACCGAAGCGAACATACCAAGACCCAGAAGCAGGCCGGGAAGAATGCCCGCGACGAACAGGTTGACGATCGAGACGTTGGAAACAAGGCCGAAGAGCATCAGGGGGATCGACGGCGGGATCAGGACCGAGACAGTCGAAGACGCCGAATTGATCGCAGCCGCCATGGCCCGGGGATAGCCCTGCTGTTTCTGAACAGGGATCAGCGCATTGCCGATGGCGGTCGCATCCGCCACGGCCGAGCCGGAAACTCCACCGAACATGACCGAGCCGATGATCGACACCTGGCCCATGCCACCCTTCATGTTGCCGACGATCAGGCGGGCGATGTTGACCAGATAGATGCCGAACCGGCCGGACATCATCAGGTTGCCGGCGAGAATGAAGAACGGGATCGCGAGCATCGGGAAGCTCTGGGTCGGCGAATATAGCCGTTGCACGATCACCGCCAGCGGCTTGCCGTCGAGCCAGAGGGCTGCAGCTACGCCGCCCAGCATGGCATGGCCGATCGGCACGGCGCAGGCCAGAAGGATCATGAAGATCCAGATCATTGGCATGGTCATGACTTGCGTCCTTTAGCTCAGGCTGCGGTTTTCGTAATCGGCTTCGAAGACAGAGGCGCCCGCCAGAATGCGCAGGATTTCCAGTGCAGAGATCACCGCCATGCCGGCAAAGGCATAGACCAGGCTTGCATAGCCCCAGATCTGCTTGATGCCGAGGGTGGACAGGGTCTGGAACTGGGACGCCTTCAGGATCGGCTGACTGGACAGAAGAACCGAAACGGAAATCAGGATGATAACGGCCTCGATGGCCACAAGCAGGATCCGCCTTGCCCCGGCAGGCAGCGCATCGGGAAGAATGGTGATGGCGATGTTGGTGCCACGGGACGCGGCAACCAGAATGCCGGCCGCCACCAGCCAGGGGAGCAGAACCGCGTGGACCTCATAGGCCCAGGCGATGCCGCCATCGAACCAATAGCGCAAAATCACATTGGCAAGCAGAGCGACGAACATGAAGCTCAAAGTAACCACGGCGATCAGCTTGCCGGTGAAGGCAATGGTTTCAATGATCCGTGAGGTCAGGACCAGAAGGGGGCGCGAGCGCCCCCTTCCGTCCGGAGCAGGACTAAGGGGGCCCCAGTCTGTCATTTCATCCCCGTTGCTTTCTTCAGGGCAGCAACCAGGTCCGGATAGGTCTGAGCATATTTGTCATAGACCGATGCGGTTGCAGCCTGATAGGCGGCCTTGTCGGCGTCGGCGAATTTCGCGCCTTCCGCTTCCATCTTAGGCCGCAGGGTGTCATCGCCTTCCTGAGACAGCTGACGCTGCAGCTTGCCGGCTTCCTTGGTGGCTTCCACCGCGCAGGCCTTGGTCGCATCGTCAATGCTGCTCCACCAGGCCAGACCCGTGACCACTGGTGTGGACTCGTACTTGTGGCCGGTCATGGTCACGTAAGGCGTGATCTCATGCAGCTTGGCGGAATAGATGTTGGTCAGCGGGTTTTCCTGTCCGTCAAAGACGCCGGACTGAAGCGCGGTCGGCAACTCGGACCAGGCAAGTGGAGCAGGAGAAGCGCCCAGCGCCTTGAAGATATCGACGGTCATCTCGTCCGGCGGAGTCCGGATCTTCATGCCCTTCAGGTCAGCCGGCTCGGAAACGAACTTGCCGACATGGGTCACGTTGCGGATGCCATTGTCCCAGAAACCAAGGATCTTGAGTCCGGCATTCTGCGCCCGCTCATCCAGCATCTGGCCGACTTCGCCATCCATGACTTCCCAGGCAGCCGGAAGGTCCTTGAACAGGAACGGCAGACCCAGAAGTCCGATTTCCGGAACGATCTGGCTCATGGCGCCCTGGCTGTTGGCCGTCACCTGGATGATGCCCGCATTCACCGACGTCAGCATTTCGACGTCATTGCCCATGGTCGCGGATGGGGCAACGTTCACGGTGTCCTTGCCACCGGTGCACTTGGAAAATTCCTCGGCCCACTTTTCGGCTGCGATGAACCGCGGGTTTCCGGGGTTTGCGCCATGGGCAAAGATCACTTCATCAGCCTGGGCTGTTCCGGCGATCATCGTCGTTGCGGCCAGGACGGCCAGCACGTGCTTTTTCATCAGTCCATTCCTCCTGTTTAACTGATAGTTTTACGGAGACCGCACGCCAACCTCCACTGGCGTGCGGCCTCAAATGATCAGTGGATCAAGGATCCGCCGTTCACGTCGACCTCGGTGCCGGTGCAATAGGCCGACAGGTCGGAAGCCAGGAACAGGGCGCAACCAGCAACATCGGATGCTTCCCCTGCCCGGCCCATCGGAATGCCCTCGACAATGCTGGTCAGCATGTCCGGGGTCAGCTTGCCGCCGGTGATGTCCGTGGCGATGAAACCCGGGCAGATCGCGTTGACGCGCACATTGGCCGGAGCCAGCTCGCGGGCCATGGCCTTGGAGAGGCCAAGAACACCCGCCTTGGCTGCCGAGTAATGCGGGCCGCCAAAGATGCCGCCGCCGCGCTGCGCGGACACGGAGCTGAGGTTCACGATCGATCCGGACTTCTGCTCGCGCATCGCCGGAATGACGGCCTGGCTCATGTAGAGCGTGCCGCGCAGGTTCACATCCAGAACCGCGTCATAGTTCGCTGCGGCAATATCCATGATCTTCAGCGGCTGGGTGATGCCCGCATTGTTGACCAGGATATCGATCCGGCCCCACTTGGCCTTCAACTCGGCAGCGACGGCATCGCAGGCGGCCTTGTCGGTCACGTTGCAGGCAAGGCCGACATGGCGTTCGCCGATATCGGCCGCAGCCGCCTTGGCCGCTGCTTCATCCAGATCGAGAATGGCAACCGTTGCACCGTGTTCGGCAAAGAGCTTGGCAGTCGCCTTGCCCAGGCCACGGGCAGATGCTGCCCCGGTGATGATTGCGAACTTGTTGTCGAGAAGGCCCATGAGCCCTTTTCCTCCATAAGACATTGAAATGTTTCGGCGGGCTTTCAGAGCCAGCTCTTGATCTGTTCGGCGACCTTGGCAACGGACAGGCCGTACATGTCGTGAAGGGTCGGCAAGGCACCGGCCTCCAGGAATTCGTCGGGAAGGCCGATCATGCGGAAGCCGCCAATCGAGACACCGCGGGTCAGCAATGTTCCCGCAACCGCTTCGCCCAGACCGCCAACGACCGTGTGGTTTTCTGCCGTGACCACGAGCCGTCCGCCCTTTGCCGCTTCCGCAGCAATGGTCTCGACGTCCAGCGGCTTGATGGTCGGGCAGTGAAGGACGGCAACGTCCACATTGTCTCTGGCCAACTGCTCTGCTGCATCGAGGGCGCGCATGGTCATGAAGCCGGTGGAGATGACGAGGACATCCTTGCCCTCGCGGATCATCTGGGCCTTGCCAAGCAGGAACTTGTAGTCCGGCTTGTGGCGGGTCAGAACCGACGGCACCTTGCCGCGCAGAAGACGCGAATAGACCGGTCCCTCGTGGGCAATGATCTGCGGAACCATGCCCGCGATATCATCCGCATCGCAGGGATCGATCAGCGTCATGTTCGGAAGGCCACGGAAGATCGCCAGATCCTCGGTCGCCTGATGGCTCGGGCCATAGCCCGTCGTCAGACCCGGCAGGGCGCAGACGATCTTGACCGGCAGGTTCTCTTCCGCAATCGCCATTGCAATGAAATCATAGGCGCGGCGGGAGGCGAACACAGCATAGGTGGTAGCAAAGGGAATGAAGCCTTCACGGGCCAGACCGGCGGCAGCCGACATCAGGATCTGCTCCGCCATACCCATCTGGTAATAGCGGTCGGGCATTTCCTGACCGAAGATGTGAAGGTCCGTGTATTTGCCGAGATCGGCGGTCAAACCGACGATCCGCTCGTCCTTGCGGGCAGCTTCCACCAGAGCGTGACCGAAAGGCGCGGCAACGGTGTCATAGCCTTCCGCAGCCAATGAGGCGATCATTGCGGAGGTTGCCTGGCGCTCGCCATCCGGCAATCTGCGCGGCTCGTATTTGCGGGCCATGGATGCGAGGGTCATGCTGGCTTTCCTTCTTCCAGAACGGCGAGAGCCTTGCCCCATTCATCCGCTTCCACGCGGACAAAATGGGTGATCTCACGGGCTTCGAGAAACGGAACGCCCTTGCACATGGTGGTGTCGAAGATGATGACGCGCGGCTTTGCATCCGTGGCGGAGCGGGCCGTGTCGAAGGCCTTGACGACGGCGGCAAGGTCATTGCCGTTGACCCGCTGGGCGTGCCAGCCGAAGGCTTCCCACTTTTCCGTCAGCGGCTCGGAACACAGCATTTCGGTCGACTTTCCGTCCGCCTGCTGGTCGTTGAAATCGACAAGGCAAATGAGATTGTCGAGCTTGTGATGGGCGCCGGACATGGCCGCTTCCCAGGTCGAGCCTTCGCCCAGCTCGCCGTCGGACATCAGATTGTAGATGAAGGCCGGGCTTTTCTTGCGCTTCAGGCCCATGGCCATGCCAACCGCGATGCCAAGGCCGTGACCAAGAGAACCGCCGGTGATTTCCATTCCGGGCGTATAGGAAGCCATGCCCGACATGGGCATGCGGCTGTCGTCCATGCCGTAGGTTTCAAGCTCTTCTTCCGGCAGGATACCGGCTTCCATCAGAACCGCATAAAGGGCGATGGCATAGTGGCCGATGGAGAGCAGAAACCGGTCGCGGCCTTCCCATTCGGGCTCTTCGGCGCGGTAATCGAGGGCATGGAAATAGGCCGCCGCCAGAACATCGGCGATGCCAAGAGCCTGGCCGATATAGCCCTGGCCCTGGACTTCGCCCATCAGGAGTGCCTTGCGGCGGATGTTCCACGCGCGCAGTTCCAACGACGTGTTGGACCGCGCCGCAGAGCGGCTAAGCGATGTCATGGTGTCCTCCCGAGACATTTTCTCGTTTGACCAGACGCTAGCACCCGGATCGGAGGATTGATTTTAAGAAATTTGCACGCGCTTGTTAGTTGAGCTTAACAATATCGAAAAAGGCAAGGATTTGAGCTGATTTCAACTCACCGATCTCTATTCCGAAGCCATGTAAAAAAAGACGAAGGCCGTTAAAACCCGGCGCTGTCGGCCCCAAGGCCCGTCAAAAGCCAGCGCACGAAGGCCCGGACGGGACTGCGCACTGGGCGCGACCGGGGCAGAACCAGACTGTGTCCGGCATAACTCACATCCCGTCCCTCTCCGGAAAGCGGGGCACACAAGCGGCCAGCCTGAAGGTCCCGCTCCGCAAGGCGGGTTGATTCCAGGGCTACCCCCAAACCATTGACGGCGGCGGATAGCGCCAGAAAACTCCGGTCGAAGCGCAAGGGACGATTGAGCGGCCTGGCCACCCCGTTTTTCTGCAGCCAATCCCCCCAGCGCACCTGCTTCTGATCGCTCTGAATCAACGGAAACCGGGAAAGGTCCTCAACGCCCCGGATCTCTTCGGCAATCTCCGGGGAACAAAGCGGCGTGACCATCTCGTTCCCGAGAGGAATAGTCGTCACCCCCTCGGCACGCACCGGCCCGTAAACAATATCGACATCGAAATCATCGGCGATGAAGCGGGCATATTCCGTGTCGGCCGCGAGCCGCAGTTCCACTTCCGGATGGGCCTGGGTGAACTCCTTCAGGCGCGGAACCAGCCAGAGTGCGGCAAAGCTTGGCGCGGCATGCACCCGAAGCAACTTGGAGCCGCGCTGCACCACATCTTCCACGCCCTGACGGATTTCGTCGAAGGCCAGGGTCAGCCGCGACAGAAGCGCCATGCCCTCAAGAGTGGGATGCACCCCGCGCCCTGCCCGTTCGAACAGGCGCGCGCCCAGGACATCCTCCAGCTGGCGGACGGAATGGCTGATAGCGCTAGGGGACAGGCCCAGCTCATCGGCCGCCGCCTTGAAGCTGCCGTGACGGGCTGCGGCCTCGAAGCTGCGCAGCATGGAGAGAGTGGCACCACCGATCATGCCCCAGTCATGGATGAATCTGATTCATCAATCAATGAAATATCGTCGTTTGTCGCTCCTTGGCTGCCGGATTACGCATTAGGGTCAAGAAGCAGACGGCCGGAAAGGCCCTGCAGGGAGGAAATCAGATATGGCCGACATCCAGCAGATGGCGCATGCGATCCGCTTTCTCGCGCTCGACAGCATCCTGAACGCAGGCGAAGGTCATCAGGGCGTTCCCCTCGGCATGGCCGAAATCGCGGCGACACTTTACGCCAATCACCTCAAGGCCGACCCAGCTGATCCCCAGTGGCCAGACCGGGACCGGGTGGTCCTTTCCAACGGCCATGGCTCCATGCTGCTCTATGCGCTGTTGCATCTGGCCGGGTATGAACATGTCTCCCTCGATGCCCTGAAATCCTTCCGCAAGCTGGGCTCGGTCTGCGCCGGACACCCGGAGATCGAACAGCACGCAGGGATCGAGATCACCTCGGGCCTGCTTGGTCAGGGCATCGCCTGCGCCGTCGGCATGGCGGTGGCCGAAGCACGGCTTTCGGCCCGGTTCGGCCCCAGCCTTGTCGATCACCGCACCTGGGCCTTTGTCGGCGACGGCTGTTTTCAGGAAGGCATCGGCCAGGAAGCCATTTCCCTTGCAGGCCATCTCAAGCTCGGCAAGCTGACGTTCCTTTGGGATGACAATCACATCACCGACGATGGCGACACGGACCTGTCCATCAGCGAGGATGTTCCCGCCCGTTTCCGTGCAGCCAACTGGCATGTTCAGGAAATCGATGGCCATGACATTGGCGCCATCGATGCCGCGATCAATGCTGCCAAGGCCGATCCCCGCCCGTCCCTGATTGCCTGCCGCACGACCATCGCCAAAGGCATCCCGCGCCTTCAGGGCCAGCGCGGTGGCCACAGCGCCCCTCTGACCCAGAAGGATTCAGAGGAAGCGCGCAGCCTCCTGAACTGGCCGCACCCTTCCTTCACGGTTCCAGAATCTGTGCTCGCCGACTGGCGCTCGATTGTACCGCGCGGCAATGAGACCCATTCCCAATGGCAGACGGCTCTTGCAAACCATGGAGAGGCTGCAGAATTCCGGCGCTGGACAACAGGCACCTTGCCGGACGGCTGGAGTGACACCGTCCGCTCCATTTCAATAAGCGCTGCTGACAAGGCAGCAAGCCTTCCCACCATCACCGCTTCCGGCGATGTCTG
Organism: Roseibium suaedae; assembly: GCF_900142725.1. Classification (GTDB taxonomy): domain Bacteria; phylum Pseudomonadota; class Alphaproteobacteria; order Rhizobiales; family Stappiaceae; genus Roseibium; species Roseibium suaedae. The sequence continues at coordinate 199,629 of NZ_FRBW01000002.1, forward strand.
CGACGCCCTGGCTGAAGCCCTGCCCGAACTGATGGTCCTGTGCGCGGATCTGGAAGCACCGACCAATCACAAACGCTCCCGCCATGCCTTCACCGCCAGCGACCGCAGCGGCAGCTATGTCCATTGCGGCGTGCGGGAACACTTGATGGGCGCCATGACCGACGGTATCGCCGCCCATGGCGGCCTGCGCCCGGTCAACGTCACCTATCTTGCCTTTGCCGATTACGAACGCCCGGCCATGCGCATGGCCGCGCTGATGAACCTGCCCGGCCTATTTGTCTTCAGTCATGATTCCATCGGCGTCGGCTCCAACGGCCCGACCCACCAGCCGGTGGAAATCCTGGCAAGTTTCCGCGCCATGCCGAACATGCTCGTTTTCCGCCCTGCCGACGCAGTGGAAACAGCCGAAGTCTGGCAGATCGCCCAGGAACACCGCACCGGCCCGAGCCTGCTGGCCTTGTCCCGTCAGGCAACGCCCACCTTGCGCAACGAAACCGGCGAAAACCTCAGCCGCAAGGGGGCCTATGTCCTGAGCGAACCCGAGGGGCAGCGCGACATCACCCTGCTTGCCACCGGAACGGAAGTTGCGCTCGCCGTCGAGGCCGCAAGCCTGCTCGCAAAGGACAACATTCGCGCGGCGGTCGTCTCGATGCCCTCGTGGGAACTCTTCCGCGATCAGAGAGCGGACTACCGGGCAGAGGTTCTCGGCACCGCCCCGCGTATCGGCATCGAGGCAGCCCTCGACTTCGGCTGGGAACGCTTCCTTCGCCCGGAAGACCGGTTTATAGGCATGAGCGGCTTTGGCGCTTCCGCACGTGCAGAGGTGCTTTATGAGCATTTCGGCATCACAGCCGGGCGGATTGCGGATGTGGCCCGGGACCTGACAGGAAAGAACTGAGAATGGAACACATCGTCTTTCTCGACAGGGCGACCATCGCACCGGAAATTTCCCTTTCGCGCCCAAGCTTTGCCCACGACTGGACCGAGCATCAGCGCACCGGTCCCTCCGAAACGGCCGGGCGTCTGAAAGACGCGACAATCGCCATCACAAACAAGGTGCGCATTGGAGCGGACGAATTAGACGCGGCCCCCGGCCTGCGCCTGATTGCCGTTGCCGCCACCGGTTATGACTGCGTCGACATTGCCGCCTGCGAGGCCCGGGGCGTTGCCGTCTGCAACATCCGGGGCTATTCGGTGAACACCGTTCCCGAGCATGTCTTCACCCTGCTGCTGGCCCTGCGCCGCAGCCTCGTCTCCTATGTGCGCGAGGTGCAAGAAGGGGCCTGGCAACAGGCCGGTCAGTTCTGTTTCTTCTCCGGCCCGATCCGGGACCTGTCCGGGTCCACCCTCGGCATCATCGGCAAGGGGGGAATCGGATCGCGGGTGGCCGCCATCGGCAGCGCCTTCGGCATGAAGGTGATCTATGCCGCCAGACCCGGCGCCCCGGCAGAAGACGGCCGCGTTGCCTTTGAAGACTTCTGCGCCAGTGCCGACGTGATTTCCCTCCATTGCCCGCTGACACCCCAGACCCGCGGCCTGATGAACGATGCGGCATTTGCGGCCATGAAGCGTCAACCGGTCATTCTCAACACCGCCCGCGGCGCCCTGATCGATCTGCCTGCCCTTGAACGTGCGCTTGAGCAAGGACTTGTCAGCGGTGCCGGGATTGACGTTGCCGACAAGGAACCGCCGGCGCCGGATGACATCCTGATGCGTCTGGCCAACCATCCGCGTGTGCTCGTCACCCCCCATGTGGCCTGGGCCTCCAGCGAGGCCCAGCAGACCCTGGCAGATCAATTGACCAGCGTGCTAGAACGGTTTTCTGCCGGAGATCCGATCAATCTCCTGAACCCCCAACGCGGATAAATTCATGGCACACGACACCGACAAGTCCCTGCTCTGCTCGCTCTTTGACGTTGCCGTGACCTCAGCCAAGCCGGATGCCGTACTGGCGAAATTCCTGCCCCAAAAGCCTGCCTCCGGCCGTGTGGTCGTGATTGCCGCAGGCAAGGCAGCCGCTGCCATGGCCGCAGCTCTTGAAGACGTTTGGGGGCCCTGCGAGGGCCTTGCCCTGACCCGCTATGGCCACGCGGTGCCGACCCGCACCATCGAAGTAATCGAGGCAGCCCACCCGGTCCCGGATGAAGCAGGCCGGATCGCCGCCGGCAGGATCCTCGATCTGGCGTCCAGCCTGCAAGACGGCGACACGCTGATCACACTCATGTCCGGTGGCGCATCCGCGCTTCTGTCCCGAGGGGCAGGCAACATCAGCCTTGAGGAAAAGGCCGAACTGACACGCGCGCTGCTCGCCTCTGGCGCAGACATTGGCGAAATGAACACGGTGCGCCGGCACATTTCCGCAATCAAGGGCGGACGCCTCGCTGCAAGCGCCTATCCTGCCCGCTGCCTGACCTTCGCCATTTCGGACGTGCCCGGTGACAAACCGGAAATCATCGGCTCCGGCCCCACGGTCGCCGATCCGACCACCCAGGCGGACGCCAAGGCGATCCTCGCCAAATATGGCATCGACGTACCGGCCAGCATTCAGGCGGCTCTCAATGACCCCGCCTTCGAAAGCCCAAAGCCCGGCGATGAAAAGCTGTCGCGCACCGAATTTCACATGATCGCCACGCCGCAAATGGCGCTGGAAGCTGCAAAGGCCGCAGCCACTCTGCCTTGCCATCTTCTTGGAGACGCCATAGAGGGAGAAGCTCGCGAAGTCGGCCGTGCCTTTGCCGGTCTCGCCCGTGCGGTCAGGGAAGGAAAGTCCGCGTTCACCGCCCCCTGCCTTCTGCTGTCGGGCGGCGAGACGACCGTGACCTTGCCGAAAGGCGCCAGCGGCCGGGGCGGCCGCAATGTGGAATGGCTGATGGGCTTTGCCGAAGGCGTTGCCGGAATTGAGGGAATTGCGGCTGTCGCAGGAGACACGGACGGGGTGGATGGCGCAGCCGAAGTCGCCGGGGCCTATGCGGACAGTTCAACCGCCGGCCGGGCCCGCGCTGCCGGATACAAGCTGGACGATGCCATGGCGGCCTATGACGGCCACGGGTTTTTCGAAAGACTGGGCGACCAGATCATCACCGGCCCGACCAACACCAACGTCAATGATTTCCGGGCGATCCTGATCCGCTGAAATCGGGGCTAAAGGGCGGCCTGCCCCACGTCTTCAGGCCGCCCCCATGGCCGACAGCGTCGCAAACAGGATGATCGCGGCCCCGGCCAGAACCAGCGCGAACAGGACAGCTCTTGGCAGGCTCCGCCCCCCGGCATCGACAGCCGCCTGACTGGCCCCTGAGCTTCGCAGACCAATGAGCGCTGCCAGGAAAAGCAGCGCTCCAAGCAGCGTCCCCAGCCATTCCAGAAGATAAAGCAAGACGGACATGGGCACCGGGGCAACCGGAAAGATCCCCTGCAGATCCGCCTGATAAACGGCCAGATATCCAAGCCCAGCCAATGCCGCCAGGAAAAAGCCCTGCCCCCTGGCCCAGGTCCGGTACGAAAGCACCAGACTGCCAAGACCGAGCACGGTCAGAAACAGGTTGAAAGCTCCCAGAACCAGCACCGTGTAGTCACTGAAGTCCCGTGTCTCAACCAGACCACCCGGGATCATCAGGGCAAGATTGATGGCTGAGAGCGCCAGCAGCACTGTCAAAATTTGCCGCATGAGGAACATCGCTTTCCTGTCCGGTTCAGTCATTTGTTACGGTAACTCCACTCAATTCTTGATAAACCAAACCGAGTAGAATGAACAATAACACGGTATGGGCGTGTACTTCGCCTTAGGAGAGGAAAGATGAAAAGCAGCTAGGCAATGCGCCGCATCCGTAAGGTGCTTTTCTCCAATCTGCCAATTCAAGACAGTGAGAAGCAGAAAAAAACTGGCTGCAAAGCAATTTCATCTGCCATTAATGAAAACTAGCCTGAAAGGATGTTGCCACGAGGGATACATGCGCGTCCAGCGGCGGAAATAACTCAAAGGCCTTCGGCTCACGTGCGAAGTTCCAAAGCCGGAAAAGGCTCCACTCCGAACGCCGCTCCTCGGCCACGGCCAGTTCGTTTCGGCTAATGTGGAAGGGCGTGCGCTCCCAGCCATTCGTCGTCTTCACCTCGATCAGGCGCGGACGGCCATCCGACGAGAAGCTGGCAATATCGTAGCCGGCACCATCTCCCTCTTCCTCCGAAACCCATTGAATCTTGCGCGCAAGATCAGCGCGACCAGCTGCAATCAGCGAAGCGCGTTCATGAACTAGGACAAGTTCCTCGCCTGCCTGACCGAGGGAGCGGTTTCGCTCGTCTCTTGCGGCGACATCAAACTTTCGGGCGATGTGCAGCATCTGCTCCAACTCCTGCGGCGGAGTGTGGTTCGACAACGTGGGCGGCGGCCCGATCCAGATCGGCTGAGGCTCCGCCAGGCCTGTCAACGATCCCGCAACAGAATGGCGACCGAGCCACGCCGGGTTTAGTGCCACCCAGCGTGCCACAGCATCCACCAGCGTCATCTGGAAATTGAACGCGGGCTTGTAGCCCGGGATCCAGTCCTCGCCGAGCCCTTTCAGCACGGCGCTGATGTTCTGGTGCTTGAACTCGACCGATCCCTCGGACCGATCATTCAACAGAGGCAGAAGCCCGCGCCGATGCTCGGCCTTGTTGTAGGGGCGACCAGAGACGTCGTCGGCCAGCATCGCGAAGTAATCCGCGACGATCAGGTCGTTCTCTTCATCTGTCCAGGCCCCGTTTGACATCACGCCAGGCTAAGGGCGGAAACTGCGTTTGTCATCAGAGACTTCGCGCAAGACGCCCAAGACATACCAACGACCACGCCGCCCGTGTCGCGTCTCCGTCTGCATCGAAACAAACCGAAACCAGCGAAACGCAGGCGCAACGCGATCCCGCCAGCTCACTGAATTATATGGGGATTTTGAGTCCGTCTCGCAGGGAGCGAGGGACGGGTGGTCCCTGCAAACCACTTTTGGCACATAAAAAAAGGCCCCGCGAGGGACCTGTTTTCGGGTTTGCAATGTGCAAGTGGCGGAGAGGAAGGGATTCGAACCCTCGAGACGGTTCCCCGTCTACTCCCTTAGCAGGGGAGCGCCTTCGACCACTCGGCCACCTCTCCGGTGGCTTTCGTTTACGCGGCAAAGGACTGTGAATCAAACGTTTTTTCGCCAGCGGTCTTGGCCTGCCCGGGTTTTCCCGGGAACCCATACGGCCTCGCCCCTTCCCTCAACGATCACGGCTCGCCCTGAAACCAGAAATTGAGAGTTGGCTGAATACAGGGCGCCGAGCAGCATACCGTTCATCGCTTGGCAATGACCGGAGCTCCCCCGCATGAGCTTTCCCGAACTGTGGACAATGAAAGCCCCCTCCCTGAAACCAACACGTCAGCCGGCCCCACCTTGCACCTCTCCAGCTGATCTCATGGCTTCCCTTCAACTCGCAATATCGTCGCAGGGGCGCAGAAATCTCGGCAATCCTAACGGTTTTGGTATATGATTAAGCTGTTGTCGGGAAAGAGTATCACCCCGCCGGACAACAGGTTCCGTCGTGGTATTCAAAGTCCGGAAGAAGAGGCCCTGCCTTTGAAAGTCATCCGGACGATCGCTTGCATTCTGTGTTTCTTGCACAGGATCACATGGAACCACGCCGAGCAGAACCGGTCCAAGATCCGGTTCCAAATGAAAATTTAATGTGCACAAGCTTTGCGAGAATCGTAAGATGGATGCAATTCAACCTCTACTTACGGAATCCGGGACATTGGACCATTACGTTTCACAGCTGGTCGGGCGGTACAACAAGCCTGGCGGGAAGAGTGCGGCTGATTTCAGCAGCGATGACAGCCTGATCGGCGACCTGCGCAAGGAACTCGATTTGATCGTACGCCAGCAGGCCGCGAATTTTCATATCAAGGCTTTCACGGCAGTTGCCCTGCGTGCCTTCTGGATCTTGCGAGGCAAGGCAGCATGACCGAACTTCAGGCCTTCATCAGCCGCGAGACCGAGTTCTACGCGGATTATTTCGCCGAAGGCGGATCGCTCGTTTTCTCATCCTTCCTGGATGCGGTTCTGTCCGGCTATGAGGACAAGATTCACGTAAGTGATTTTACGGATGACGAGCGGGACGAAATCCTGCTGAATGCCCTTCGCATGATGCAGATGATGGAAGTGGCCGTGTAATGCTCATCCGCCCTATCGATCCGGCAAACATGAAAGGTTTGGCCGGGCGGCGCATCGAAGACCTGTCCAGGTTTCTGGACCACAGCAGCGGCCTGTTCCGGGCCGATATTCCTGACTTTGCCTCCGCAGTCCTCCTGTCTGCCAATGCCAATGGAGACCGGATCCCTGACATTGGCTATGTCGGCGCGCAGAGCTATGTGAAAAAGCTGCTCGAAGGCAACAGCAACGTGGATTTTGCCAGCAAGGTCCGGGCTCAGGACAGCGAGTTCGACCGGGCCGCCGCAGCAGGCTTTGCCATTGCAGCAGAAGGGCATCCGGTCTGTGAACTGGTGGAAACGGAAGTCTCCCTGCCCGGCTTCCGCAACCGGATCGCCATCAGCTATTACCGGCTCATCTGTCCGATGAATTTTGCCGGCAAGCGCCTGCTGATCAATCTGTCTCTTCCGACACCGTATTGCCCGATATCACGTCAACCTGAGCGTGATAAAGGATATCTTGTGCTGAATTGAACAGGAACACATCGTCCTGACGGCGGCCCGGGGGAATGTTGATCCACTTGGTCGCGAAGGGATAGATGTGCGCCATGGAATAGCACCAGCCAAGCCCCTTGGAGACATGGTCGGCCTTGGCAAGGGCAACAGATGCCTGAAGATCCGGCCAGGACAACAGCGACAGATAGAGATTCATCCTGGCCAGAAGCGTCATCCGCCGCAGGGAATTGCGCCCGCGATAGGTCAGCGAGTTGAACGCATCGCCATTGTAAATCACCCGCCCCTTGATGGTTGTCATCGGAGGACAGGTCCAGCTGGTGTCGATGGGATAATCCTCGCCATAGACCCGCCGCAGCTGGGCGCGGTGAAAATCCAGATAAGACAGATTACCCGTATCGAACACCTGGCTGCAGCAGAAGGTAGCAGGATCGCCATCGATTTCGGCAATGTGACAGAAGCCATTGTGGCCAGTGAAATCAAAGAACTTGGCTTGGAAGAAGGGCGTGACCTCCTTGCCCCGGTCTGACAGGATTTCCGCCACACGTGAAAAGTCGTGAATCACACCAACCCGGCATCCCTGTCCCTCCAGCTGCGCCATGCAGCGCGCATAGGCAATGGACAGATCTGCTATTTCCTTTGGCCCTAGGTTCACGGTGCCCCCTACCTTCCTCAAATTTTTCCGCTGCCGGTTCCCTGCCGGTCGTTGCCGCTAGACTGTTGTTTTTAACAGGGATGCTCCTACCGAATTGGTAAGATCCCAGGAAAGTCAGCAGCTTCTGGCTGCAGGCTGCAATTTCAAACATAGAGCAAGTTTCATACAGGGCCGGAAAACAAGATCCCGGCTGATCCCGTTCCGACAGCAAGATCCAGACAGCTGAATCTGGCGATCGTGGTCAAGGAGGACCGAAAGCTGAATACTGTGCAGAGAGTCTATCAGACCCATCTGGTAAGCAGGAGAAAGCCATTAGGCGGCACGATTGTGTACCTCACGAAAAGGCCAGGCACTTTTCAGCAGATGGACCGCGCACAGCGCGAGCAGTAACAAGATAATTGGCCACGGCAAATCATCCGCCAGACCCGAGTAAAAAAATATCAATTTATCAATGTCTTGAGCCGCAGACAAAAAGCCTGCCGGCTCAATCAAAGGGGCCGGAAGAAGATCTGAATTTTCCTCCGGAACGGGACGCGGCCCCAACGGCCGCACTTGCGCCCATCTTCAATGGGTGGACAGCCATTCGCGGGCGCTGCGCTGTGCTTCGGCAATGTCCTCGCGGGTCATTTCGCCGGAGATTTCCTTGCGATGCAGAACCGCTTCCCGGTTGCCCTTGAGCGCGGCAATGTTGAACCACTTGTGCGCGCTGACGAGATCGGTGGCACCAAACCGTCCGGAAGCCGAGTCCAGACCCATCTGAAACAGAATGTCTGCGGTTGCGGTCTGGCCGCCCAAAATGGCCATGTCGGCCTGCTGAATGTCAAAACGAGCCATCTTGCTCTCCCTGTTATCCTTGATGCGAAACTTCATCCCGAAACGCGAATTTCCCTGGATGACGCTGCGTTTCTTGAGGTTGATCTTGGGATGAGCGGTTAAAAGTGCCGTTAAAATTTAAAATGAACAGCAAGCAAACAAAGACGTAATGAGAGTTTAATTTTACCTATCGGTAAGCATGGATTTTCCGAAATCTCAATTCTTTCAGTTGCTTTCAAATCAAATCTCAAACGCCATCTAAAGAATTTGCTTACCCTGTTTCGCATTCCTTTCGCCTGCGGCTCTTTTGTTCTCAAGATCAGCGACTTCTTCAATTCCACCCCGGCGTCAGTTCCCCGCCGATGGGAAGGCTTCCAAGCGGCCTGCTTTGCAGTTAGATTACGTTTCCGTAAACGGAAACGCCTTTCAGAGGTCGCTTAAAATGACAAGAACACGACTGCCTTTCCTCGCCCTCGCCGCATTCCTCGCCTCCGCGGGAGTTCATTCTGCACAAGCCGCGGATGCCACGGGAGAATGGATCCGCCCGTCCGGCGCCTCCAAGATCAAGATCCTCAGCTGCGGCAAGGCCCTGTGCGGCAGCCTGAGCTGGCTGCGCGAGCCGCGCAACGACACAGAGAACCCGGATCCGGCAAAACGGACCAAGCCCCTGCTCGGAACCCAGATCATCCAGTCCATGGTGCCGACCGGCAAGGACGCCCAGTGGAAGGGCAAGGTCTATAACGCGGAAGATGGCAAGACCTACACCGGCTTCATTTCCATGCCCTCCGACGACAAGCTCAAGCTGGAGGGCTGCGTCATGGGCGGCCTGATCTGCAAGGGCGAGACCTGGACCCGGGTCAAGTGACCCTGTGAACCCTGACGATACCTTCTCCCGGGCTAGTGCAGAGGTCCGGGAGAATTCTTTCACGACTGGAAGGTCATGACTTTGCCTTGAACGCTGCGTTAGATGACCTCCTCTGTCATCAGCGGAAAGCAGGCATGTTCAAGAAAACGTCTTCTCGTATGGGGTCATACCTCACGGCGGCCTGTATGGCCCCTGGCCTTGCTCTGGCTGCGTCTCTGGCCGCCTCTCTGGCTGGAACTCAGGCCGCCAGCGCTGCGGATATTCTCGGTCACTGGAAGACCCCGGCAGGCGCGGTGGTGCACATCACATCCTGCGGCAAGACCCTGTGCGGCAAGTTGACCGACTTCACCCCGCTTCCCGGATACACCAGGGAAAGCGCGACAGACGTGAACCACAAGGATGTGTCCAAGCGGGGCCGCAAACTGCTCGGACTTGAAGTCGTCTGGGGCGTGACAAAAAGTGGACAGACTTGGGCCGGCCGGGTCTATGACCCCCGCCGGGGCTTCAGCGCACCGGCAACTCTCAAGCTCACCAGCCAGAACAGCATGAATGTCAAAGGCTGTGTGAAGATGGTCTTCAACATCTGCGAAGACGAAACCTGGCAGCGCCTGCGCTGATCCAGGGGCTTTCAATCCCAGAAGCAAAAGACCGGATCCCAGACTTTGCTGAGACCCGGCCAGACTGCTGACAAAGGCATCAGCCTCTCGATTGTCATCCCGGCCAAGCGAAGCTCGAGCCGGGACCGGTGAGCCAAAAGCTCATCGAATTCAAGCCGTTGAAAGCTGATAGGTCTGGGCTCACCGATCCCGCATCTTCGCTTCGCTGCGCGCGGGATGACGAAAGGATGGGTTTGGTATCAAACTGACCGGATCTCAGACTGTGCCCGGACCCGGTCTTTTTTGTACGTGTTCCCGCCTTCATCGGCGGGTGGTGTTAGCGGGCACGTTGGCCGAAGAGCACCTTCTGGGCGTCCTTGTCGTCCTGAAGTGCGCTCTTGGCCCGCTCTTCGCTGCCAACCGAGAGACCACGGGCAAAGGCAGGACGGGCTTCGATCCGAGCCTTCCAGGCCTTCACATTCGGGAATTCCTCAAGGTCCATGCCCTGACGTTCCCAGCCCTGTGCCCAGCCGATCATGGCCATGTCGGCGATCGTGTATTCACCGGCGGCTACATAATCCCTGCCCTCGAGGCGCTTGTTCAGCACCCCATAGAGACGATGGGTCTCGTTGAGATAGCGGTCCATGGCGTAAGGGATCTTTTCCGGCGCGTAGATACGGAAATGGTGGTTCTGGCCCAGCATCGGGCCAAAGCCGCCCATCTGCCACATCAGCCATTCCTCGGTTTCAACGCGCTTGCGCTCATCCGCCGGATAGAACTTGCCGAACTTGCGGCCGAGATACTGCAGGATCGCACCGGACTCGAACACGGTGATCGGCTGGCCGTCCGGCCCTTCCGGATCAATGATCGCCGGCATGCGGTTGTTGGGGGAGAAAGCCAGGAACTCGGGGGCAAACTGATCGCCCTTGCCGATGTTGATCAGCTTCACCTCATAGGGAACACCAAGCTCTTCGAGCATGATGGAAATCTTCCAGCCATTGGGCGTCGGCCAGTAGTAAAGCTCAATCGGTTTGGTCTGCGTCACGGACATCGGAAGCTCTCCCGGAAATATGGCAGGGGCGCCAGGACGTGCCCCGGCGATGCAAGTGGATTTAGGACTGCCCAGTCCGGATTTCAAGAAGAGGCCCAACAGACAAGTCTGATGGTACTTCCGGGTGACCTCAGATCAGCTTTTTCTTGAAGCCGAAATGGCTCTGGGCATAGCCCAGCCGGTCGTAGAAGCGATGCGCGTCCACCCGCACCTTGTTCGAAGTGAGCTGGATCAGGGCAGCCCCGGCCTCCCGCGCGATTGCCTCCGCATGAGCCATCATCTGCGCGCCAATGCCCTTGCTGCGCTGGTCGGAACGCACATGCACGCTTTCCAGTTCCACCCGGGGCCTGCCCTGAAAAGCAAGGCCCCGGATGAGCAAATAGGTATAGGTGCCAATCACCTGCCCTTCCTCGTTCAACGCCACATAGATGGTCACGTCCGGGCAGGCCCTGATCTCTTCAAAGGCCTTTCGATAGACCTCCGGATCCGTGCTTTCCTCGGCAGCCCGCCCCCCGACGGCTCCCGCGATGGAAATCGCGAGCACTTCGGCAAGATGATGGGACTGGGCAGGTTCGATGCGGATCGCGGTCATGAAGAGTGCTTTCGAGAAGGATGTTTGGTGAGCCGTCTCAACTCCTATCACTTCACTGCGTCATGCCAAGCAGGAAGGCAAATGATTTTGGCAAAACAAAAAACCGCCCAAAGGCCTGCGCGAGGTCACTCCGACAGCGCATTGTGAAACGTATATGAATCATATACAAACCACCTACACACCAGACATCAGGAGCATTCATGGGTATCGTGAAGATCGGCGAGGAACTGCACGAAGAGATCCGCAAGGCCAGCACCGTGATGTGCCGTTCCATTAATGCGCAGGCGGAGTTCTGGATGAAGATCGGTATGCTGGCCGAAGCCAACCCGACAGTGCCGTTCAACGAGATCATCAGGCGGCAGCTGGAAGCAGCCGATGTGCAGACAGACACGGTGGCGGCTGCCTGAGATGGTGAAATCCCCGGAAGAACTGGCATTGATGCGCATATCAGGGCGGCTGCTCGCCTCGGTCTTTGAATTGCTCGACCGTCTGGATCTTGCAGGTCTGTCGACCCTTGCGGTCAATGACCTGGTCGAGGACTTCATCACCGGTGATCTGGCTGCCCGCCCCGCCAGCAAGGGCCAGTATGGCTATAAATACGTGCTGAACGCCTCGCTCAATCACGTTGTCTGCCATGGGGTTCCCACTTCCAGCGACATCATCGGGAACGGCGACATCATCAACCTGGACATCACCCTGGAAAAGAACGGCTTCATTACCGATTCCAGCAAGACCTATGTGGTGGGCGAAGCCTCACCGGCAGCAAGGCGGCTGGTGCGCATTGCCCAGGAAGCCATGTGGAAGGGCATCCGGCAGGTCAAGCCCGGTGCACATCTGGGTGACATCGGCCATGCGATTGACAAACACGCCAAGGCCAATGGCTGTTCGGTGGTCCGGGAATATTGCGGACACGGCATAGGCCGGGACATGCATGAAGAGCCGCAGGTGCTGAATTACGGCCGGCGCGGTTCCGGCCCAAGGCTGCGCGAAGGCATGGTCTTCACCATAGAACCGATGATCAATCAGGGCTCGCGCAACGTCGAGACCGAAGACGACGGCTGGACGGTGGTGACCCGGGACGGCAAGCTATCCGCCCAGTTCGAACATACGGTCGCAGTGACTGCAGAGGGGGTCGAGATCCTGACCTTGCGCCAGGGCGAGACCCAGTACCGCTAGTCTCAACAGTCAGACGAGTTGCAGTTCACTGCAAAACGGGGGCCGGAGGGTCAGCCGTGAGATTAGTGACAAGCCTATCAATTCGTCATCCCGCACGCAGCGAAGCGCAGATGCGGGACCGGTGAGCCAAGGTCTCTCGCAATTCAACCATTTGACATCAAAAGTCTTTTGGCTCTCCGGTCCCGGCTCGCGCTGCGCTTGGCCGGGATGACACATTCAAAGGTTACAGGCGGCAAAGCTGGCTAAGTCAGCCCTTTGGCATGAGAAATCCTCTCCGTCTTCGTCCTGCCATGGCTTGACCATGGCATCCATGCCGTAAACTCGCCCCATAGTAACGCTGTGCTTTCTGGAGCCGGAACGGCATGGATTCCGGGTCAAGCCCGGAATGACGGCAAGAGGATAGGCCCTTTTCCCTTTTCAGCACTCTTTCAAACAGAGCCAATGACGAATGGATAGCTCTATCCTCAAACTCAAACGGGGACCCGAAGGTCCCCGTTCGATATCCGTTTGACTGAGCGGCGGGCTTATTCCAGGCCGATCTTCTGCTTCAGCAGGTCGTTTACCGCCTGCGGGTTGGCCTTGCCCTTGGATTCCTTCATCACCTGACCGACGAACCATCCAAGAAGACCCGGCTTTTCCTTGGCCTGCTCGGCCTTTTCCGGGTTGGCGGCAATGATGCTGTCGACGATGGCTTCGATGGCGCCAAGGTCAGTCACCTGAACCATGCCGCGCTCTTCCACGATTTTAGCCGGGTCGCCGCCTTCGGTCCAGACGATCTCGAACAGATCCTTGGCGATCTTGCCGGAGATGGTGCCGTTCTTGATCAGGTCAATTATGGCACCGAGCTGGTCCGCAGAGACCGGGCTGGTGGTGACATCGAGACCTTCCTTGTTGAGGCGGCCGAACAGTTCGTTGATCACCCAGTTGGCGGAGAGCTTGGCATCGCGGCCCTTGGCCACCAGCTCGAAGAAGTCGGCGGAGATCTTCTCGGCAACCAGAATGTCGGCGTCATAGGGCGTCAGGCCCCAATCCTTGACGAAGCGGGCCTTCTTCTCATCCGGAAGCTCCGGCAGATCCTTGGCCAGATCGTCAACATAGGCCTGGGTGAATTCAAGCGGCAGCAGATCCGGATCCGGGAAATAGCGGTAGTCATGCGCTTCTTCCTTGGAGCGCATGGAGCGGGTTTCGCCCTTCACTGCATCGAACAGGCGGGTTTCCTGATCGATGGAACCACCGTCTTCCAGGATCGCCATCTGGCGGCGGGCTTCATATTCGATGGCCTGACCGACGAAGCGGATGGAGTTGACGTTCTTGATCTCGCAGCGGGTGCCGAACTCACCGCCCGGACGGCGGACGGAGACGTTCACGTCGGCGCGCATGGAGCCCTGGTCCATGTTGCCATCGCAGGTGCCGAGATAGCGCAGGATGATGCGCAGCTTGGTCAGATAGGCCTTGGCCTCGTCTGCCGAACGCAGATCCGGCTTGGACACGATTTCCATCAAGGCCACGCCGGAGCGGTTCAAGTCGACGAAGGACATGGACGGATGCTGGTCATGCATGGACTTGCCCGCGTCCTGCTCCAGGTGCAGACGCTCGACGCCGATCTCGACCCGCTCTTCCGGCATGTCGAGGATGATCTTGCCCTCGCCCACGATCGGCTGCTTGAACTGGGAAATCTGGTAGCCCTGCGGCAAATCCGGATAGAAATAGTTCTTCCGGTCGAAGACGGACTTGAGGTTGATCTCGGCCTTCAGGCCCAGACCCGTGCGGATCGCCTGGCGGACACATTCCTCGTTGATCACCGGCAGCATGCCGGGCATGGCCGCATCCACGAGGCTGACGTTGGAATTGGGATCCTTGCCGAACTCGGTCGAGGCGCCGGAGAAGAGCTTGGCTTCGGACGTCACCTGGGCATGGACTTCCATGCCGATCACGATTTCCCAGTCGCCGGTCGCCCCTTTGAGAAACTTCTTCGGATCGGGGGTGCGTGCGTCGACAATCGTCATTCGCTCAATTTCCTGTTCTTCAGCGCCCTCACCTGCCCCGTGCCGGGCGGTTCAGCGCTCTAACCTGACAATCTGTGCAATGCCCCAAGCAAAGCCTGTCTGCGCGTTTGCGGGGATCGCTCTGGTGGCATGGGGCCGGACCGCTTCCACCTTGGCAGCGAAGCACACCGGTCACCTGAAATCTTGGTCCTGATGCCTAATGGGGAAACCGCTGTCCTGCAAGACTTTCGTGAAGTCTGACGCCTGCAGCTGGCGATTTGTCCCGGATCAAAAGAGAGACCCGATCCTTGTAGCAGCTAGGCGAGGGACGGGTCACGCCACAGGCGGGTTTTTCGCCTTGCCCGTGCGCATGATGAAGCCGATCAGCACGGCAACGGCCTGATAAAGCTCCATGGGAATGGCCTCGTCCAGTTCGATCTGGGACAAGGCTTCAGCCATCATCGGATTGTTCTCGATGGGAACACCGCTTTCGCGCGCGATCTCCTCGATTCGCTCGGCCACGTTTCCGGTGCCCTTGGCAGACACAATCGGCGTATGCGCACCGTCATAGGTCAGCGCGACCGCGATCTTCTTCTCGGGCTTCCTGGTTGTCTTGTTCATGACGGCCCATTCATGACTGTCTGTCCACCGATGCCCCTGCCGCGAAGCGGCGCCGGGCGGGCAGCCCGCGGATGAACCGGAGCTCCTGAAGATCCAGCCCTGCATGGGCAAAGGCGGCCTCCAGGGTCTCCCTGTTCTCGTTCAAGGCCCTGTGCATCTCTTCCCGGTCCGCCCACAGGCTGACGAAAGTACCGCCCCCGCGCAAGCTGACGGCGGCTTCCATCGGGCCTGTCGCAGTCAGATCCAGAGCAAAGCGCAGACGCCACGCCCGCTGATCGCTGTCCGCATCGCCATTCTGGTCCGGATCCCGGCCGACCTGCATCTGCACGACAGCCGTCTGACCGCCAACCACGAGCGGCAAATCGACCACCAGATCCATCGCCCTGCCCCCGCCGGCATGAGACGCATGGGCCGGAGACGATCCGCCGCCAGATTGAGACGTCGATGCGCCTTGCTGCTGCCCCGCAGCCTCCCGGTTGATGCCACGGCTTGCGAGCTGCTCCAGACGAATGCGGGACAAGGCGCCATCCGTGTCCTTGAGAAGCCGGGAGGCCAAGGCCTCCGGTCCATCTTCATGGGCAGGCAGATTGGTTTGAGCTGGCAGCTGTCCCTGCGGAGACCCGCGCAGGGAAGGAACACGGGGCTGGGTCAGAGGCCGCGCAGGCAGCTCTTCCCCACCCATGGACTGAAGCAATTTGCGCAGGTTCATGAGGAGTGACTTCAGATCATCCCCCCCTGCCGCCTTGGCCCCTCCCGTCCGCAAGGTCAGTTCCCGGAAGAGGCCGGAGAGTTCCATCGCCCGCTGCACATCTTCCGCCCCCAGAACGCTACCATCCGGAACCCCTGTTTGGCTTGTCTGGGTGGTCTGCCCTGAAGGCGTGGAACTGGCTGACTGGCTCCCGAGCCGCAAACCGAGGATCTGCTCGATCGCAGTCTGAACGGGCTTGGGCACCTCGAGCTGCCCGTTGGCTGCTTGCGTGCTGACGGCCTGAAGATTGGCAAACAACGTGGTCAGGGAGGATTGCTGCTCTTCCAGAACAGGCAGAACCTTGGCTGCCAATTGCTGCAGTTGATCCGGCACCGGCTTGCCGCTGAAGGGGCTTTGCGCCGGTCCATCAGACATCACCGGATAGGTCTGCCCTCCTTTCAGGCCTGCCGATGCGGGCATCAGGATCTGCGGAGCAGACGCACCTGATGAGTTCACTGAGAGAGATGACGCGGCTGCCGGAGCCGTCGGAGAGGCTTGCGCAGCTTGCGGAAGACCAGAGCCTAGCGGCGCGGTCGGCGCTGCCTGGGGTGCAGGAGAAACACCACCCTGTGCAACTGGCGCAACTGGCCCGTTCGTCGCTGGGGTCACTGGGGCGCCCGCCAGGTTTACCGGAGGAACAGGCCCGGCACCCGGCTGAAGGACAGGGCTGGATGGTGGGGCCTGAGTGGCCAGCGGCCCGGCAAGACCTCCGGCAGACGGGAGAACCTGGCCCGCTCCCCCTGCAACAACGCCCGCCGGAGGTGCTGCCTGTGCGGCGGGTGACAGAGAAGCAGCCTGCAGAGAAGAAGCTGCGCCTTGCACAACGGAAGTAGCACCAGCTTGTGCAGGTGGGAAGGCTCCCTGCCCTGATGCCACCGGCGAGCCCTGACCGGCCGGAGAAGGCGATGATTGCGCTGGAGGCCCCGCAGTGGCTCCCGCAATCGAAGTTCCAGACGGAAGCACCTGGGTGGACGATTGGGGCAAGGCACCTGGGACCACGTTGGGGACCACATTTGGGGCCGCACTGGGAATCGCACCTGGCATCACCCCGTCAGGCATAGCAGCCGGGGCTGGCAACGGCGCGCCTCCACCGGCAACACCAGGCAGCATCGTTGCCCCCTGGGATTGGACCGTACCAAGCGCAGGAGCTGGAACTGGCTGAGCCCCCCCTGCCGGACTGGCCAAAGCACCGCCCTGAACCTGAAGAGGCGCAGGGCTTCCTGCCGGAGTGTTCGGCACAGCGGGAGGCGCAATGTTTCCTCCTGCAGAGGGCTGGACCACACCTGTCTGGCCTGCGGGCGACGGCTGTCCCAATACTGGTCCAGCCTGACCGGGCAACACCGGAGACGCCCCGGATACAGATGGAGGAGAGGACGCACCCGGTTGGATCAAGGGGGCAGTTGCAGAGTTGGAACCGGGTGGCACGGCTGATGAGACCCCACCAGCAGGCGCTGGTGTATTGCTACCCGCGGAAGGCTGGGGGACAGCATTGGCGGCAGATCCGGCCCCCGCAAGCGGCACCTCCGGAACAGCTGAAACCACACC
Organism: Roseibium suaedae; assembly: GCF_900142725.1. Lineage (GTDB taxonomy): Bacteria > Pseudomonadota > Alphaproteobacteria > Rhizobiales > Stappiaceae > Roseibium > Roseibium suaedae. Next base: position 216,937 of record NZ_FRBW01000002.1, read on the forward strand.
TTGAGCGATCGCGGCGGCGGCAGGAACACTTGCCTGCGAGACAGGACTGCCCGAGGAAGATGTCACACTGGTCTGCGGGGTTCCCGTCACCGGTGCATCAGTTACGGCCGGCGCAGGAACGGATGCACCGGACGGCAGTGCCTGCGGCGTGACGATTACCTGCACCGGCCCTTGCTGCGGTGGAGGAGAAGATTGAGAAACCTGAATTACGGTCAAGGCCTCGATCAGACTGCCGGAAGTGGCTGCGCTGATCGCGGCAGCCTGCTGAGCAGCGAAAGAAGGCACAGGCGCGGAGCCGGAAGGTTGAGGAGCCACAGGCTGCGGGGAGGACTGAGCAGACACAGGCGGCACGCTGGAGGACGGGCTGCCGGATTGTGGGGCCGACTGAGCCGTAGTCTGTCCGGCGGATGGTCCTGACGGTTGCGTAGCAGTCCCTGACCCAGCAGATCCCGGCGCAGGACTTGCTCCCTGTCCTCCTTGCTGGGACGAGGAAACAAGAAGCTGGATCTGCGGCTTTGCAGCGTCCCCTTCGACTTTCAGGGTCACCTCCGCCCCCTGAGGCAAAGGCGTGCTGACGCGCAGTTCAACGCTGGCATTGCCGGAACTCAGCCGCACGACATTGCCCGGCAGAACGGCGCTGACCTTGACCGGCACTTCCATTCCAGGCTCAAGACGCAGCTGCGGACCGGCAGACGTCTGCGGTACGGAAGACTGTGTCGCGGTGATTTCTCCGACCATCTTGCGGAACTCCCGGATCGGGCAAAGCCATCTGATGAACCAAGGGGTTCACTCTAGCAGGGATTGCGCCCGCCACCTATTGCCCATGCAAACGCGTCCGATTGACGCGGATCAATGCCATGCGGCGCCCGCACCTGCATTCTGGGAAAACTGAGACGTGCAGCAGCAGCGGGAGAGGCAGAAGATGCACTGGGTCGACAAGATGAACGAGCGGGCGAACCTGATGGGACGCATGCTGGAAACCATCGGCGCCATGGAGCGCATGCCAACGGGTCAATGCCTCGGCCATGACCTGCGCACAGCGGTGAGCCGTTGCAGCCAATGCGAGACAACCGAAGCCTGCAAAACCTGGCTCGATAAAAACAAGGCAGGTGCAACGGAACCGATGGCCGAATGTCCGAATTCCGAGCTGTTCCGGCGGTGGCTAAATCCGGTGTTCTGAAACGGCCGGTATTCTGAAACGGGACCTTCAGATCACGGCGCGAGCCTTGCTCAAAAGCCCTTCACCCGAGCCGGTTGAGGGGCTTTTTTGCCTTGCCGGTTACCTGCTCTTGCGTCCGGCAATCACAAAGGCAATCAAGGCCGCCAGGGCGCCTCCGACAAAGCGGAAGGGAAACATAGCCAATGCTCCGGCGTCATGCGGAATGACCTGGGGCAAGCCGATCAGACCCAGACCGGTCTCCACGAAAAGCGAAAGCGTTGCAGCAGCAAACCCTGCAATAAGGAGCTTGTTGCGCTGGTCAGCACGCCATCCCATCCATGCGCCGATTATGAGCGACAGAGGGTTGAAGAGACCGGCAAGGCCGATCAGGGAAATCCAAGTCGAAGAGATCATGGGCGAGTGTGTATCCCGTTGCGGGAAAAAAGGCGAGCGGCCTTTTGGCACAGCCCTCTATCAATTGCTGCGAATATCTGAAACAAAGTTATTTCATGCTTTTCATTTTTATCTCCAGCTTCGACAATTCGCGCTTGAGATGCATTTTAGAAAATATACAATTTATTAATATTTGGAGTTTTTTTGCCCATGTGTTCAGCCTCTGGCCCCGCAGAAACAGCCATTACAATCGGTGACCTCAAGTCCCGGGATCAGCGTTTGGGCATCAATTGCAATTACTGTGGAAGGTTCCGCTACATGGCCGACAGTTCCTACAGACCTTCGACTGTTGTGGCGGGCATTGCCGGTTCCCTGACATGTGCCCGCTGCGGGTCGGATGATGTTGAGACTTTCGCTGTCGCCCGCACCGAAAAGCACGGCTACTGGCCGGCAGAACGCAGCTGATACAAGAGAAAAGCCTCACCGGCAGCCCCGGCGAGGCTTCCCGACAGGATAGAATTTTCACGAAAGTTCAGGCAACGCCCCGGGCCTGAAGAGACGCTGCCGAAACGTCATCCGCCCCGCCCTCTTCTGCCGCTTCCATCATCTCGATGACCGGATCGCCTTCCACATCACTCGGGATCAGGAACAGACCGAGCCGGTGGCAGAGATTGCCAACCCAAACGGAGGCGGTGAAGGAAATCAGCACCGGGGCAAGAACCAGCGGCAGGGCCACCGGCAGCAGCCAGTACCAGAGTTCCGGCGCAAACAGATGGGCAAAGAAGAGCCCGGCAACACCGGTCACGCTCATCCACCATGAAGCGGACAGGCTTTCCCAGAAGCTGATCGTGCCATCATCGCGCGATGCTGTCGGCCAGCCGGAATCTGCCCCCAGGACGATCTGCATCACCGACCGGGTCTGGAACATCATATGGATGGGCGCCAGCATCGAGGTAATCAGCAGCTCCAGGAAAGAGCTGATCGTTGCCCGGATCTTGCCGCCGTAGCGCCAGGCCTCGCGGCGCAGGATCGCCCGAACCAGCAGCGTCGCCTTGGGCAGGATCAACAGAGCCCCTACCCCGAACAGAAGTGCCAATGCAGTGGTGGTTTCCGGATGCGGGAACACCGGGAACGGGGAATGGCCATCGAAATAAACCGGCGGCGGCGCAACGAGCGGGGCAGCCAGACTGGACACCAGGAAGAACAGCCAGACCGGAGACGACAGATAGGAAAAGATCCCCTGCACGATGTTGGTCCGGTTCCAAAGGCTGAACCGCGGCGCCAGCAGGATCTTCGCGTGCTGGAGGTTGCCCTGACACCAGCGCCGGTCACGCTTGGCGAATTCGATCATGTTGGGCGGGGCTTCCTCGTAGGAGCCTTCCAGATCCGCGTCCAGACGCACGATCCAGCCGTCGCGGGCCAGTAGCGCCGCTTCAACCGTATCGTGGCTCAGGATGTGCCCGCCAAAGGGCGGCTTGCCGGTCAGGGGCGCCATGCCGCAGGAACCGGCAAACGCAGCGACCCGGATCAGCGCATTGTGACCCCAGAACGGTCCGGCATCGCCCTGAAGAGCAGCCACGCCGCGGGTGAAGGTCGGAGCGTAGATCCCCGAGGAATATTGCAGCATGCGACCGAACAGCGTCTTGAGACCGATGGTCTGGGGCAGGCTCTGCAAGAGACCCAGCCGCGGCTCGGCTTCCATGCGGCGCACCATTTCCATGATCGTCTTGCCGCGCATCAGGCTGTCCGCATCCAGCACCAGCATATAGGCATAGGCCCCGCCGGAGGTGCGGACGAAATCAGCGATATTCCCAGCCTTGCGGCCGACATTCGGCGACCGGTGACGGTAATAGAGGCGACCGCCTGCTTCCAGCTTCAACAGCGCGGCGCGATAGGCAGCTTTTTCTGCCTCGACCGCATCGGCGCGGGTGGAATCAGACAGCACGTGGAAGTCGATGGCTTCCCAGCCCGGTTCAGCCTGAAGCGAACGGTACATGGCCTCGATCCGGGCGAAGACCGGACCACAGGATTCATTGTAGACGGGAACGAGGATCGCTGTCCGGCCTTCGGGCAGGCCGGAAATCGAGTCCGGGGTATCCGGGGTAAACAGCACGCCGAGCAGCGCCGTACAGGTGCCCCAGGCAAGCCAGAATGCGGAGATCGCAATCAGACCGACCCGAACCACGTCGAGCCAGTCATAGCCGTCAGACTGGGCTATGGTGCCAAACATGCTGACGGCACCAATCGTCAGGGTGAGAGTCAGAACCAAGGCGCCAAGGCGCCTCGACTGAACTCCGATACCGGCCCTGAAGGACCCGCCAGACCCGCCAGACATCGTTCTTATCCCTTGCGCCGGAAGGCCCGGACAGGAACGCCGGCAATGCGGCCCAGTGTGCTGGTGCGCTTGGCGGCAAACGGCAGCGTCAGCGACACATTCAGCGAATGATCCGGCATGGCCATGGGGAAACGCGGCTGGGGGAATGCCGTGCAACGCAGCACTGTGCTCAAGAGCTGTGCATTGTCTTCCGACAGAACCAGATCTTCCGCGCTCAGCTCCAGGCCGAGAACGTCGAGAGTTTCGGTCAGGCACGCGAGCAAGCTTGCATCATCAAGATCGGGACGGCCGATCGATGCACGCAGCAGATCAAAGGCTGTTTCGCCGGAAAGGGCGGCGGCCCCGGTCTGCGAATGTCCGTCCTGGGAGGTCAGGCTTCGGAGTTCCATTGATAGATCCACTTTTCTGTCAGGTACTTACCATTAATCTTGAGCCGAAGGCTCATTTCGACGGGGCGGGAACCATCTTCCCGTTCCACATCAAAAATCAGTCGCCAGGCGCCGTTTTCCACTTTCTGCAGAAACTGGTTCTCCGGCTTGCCGTTAAAGACGGCCAGATCCGCTTCCAACGGATCGTCACCGCCCAGCGTTTCAAGTCCGCCGCCGGCAAAAACCACGACGAACTTGCGCTTGCCCTTTTCCGGATCGGATGCAGCAGAACCTGCATGACCGGTCCGGGTCGAGGTGACCAGTGCAAGGTCCGTGCCCGGTTCAGGCTCCCGCCCCCAGATCATCCGGTAGCGGAAATTGAATTCTTCTCCCGCTTCCGCCCTGCGGTTCGGGATCCAGAAGGCGGCGACGTTGTCGTGGATCTCCTTCGCGGAAGGGATCTCTGCGAGCATCACCTGCCCTGCGCCCCAATCGTCGATTGTCTCGATCCACAATGACGGGCGGCGCTGGTATTGCGCTTCCGTGTCGAGGTAGTTCGTGAAGCTGCGGTCGCGCTGGATCAGCCCGAAGCCTTTCACGCCTTCCTCATAGAAGAACGACAGTCCGAGTTTCCCCGGGTTGCGCAGCGGGCGCCACAGACGATCGCCGGATTTTTCCAGGATCATCAGGCCGTCGCTGTCATGCACTTCGGGCCGGTAGTCATCGAACCCGTTTCGGTCGTTCTCACCAAAAAGATACATAGAGGTCAAAGGCGCGATGCCAAGGCGTTCGATCGCATCTCTGACGAAAAGCCGGGCCGTGACCTGGATCTGGGTGTTGATTCCCGGCGTGATCACAAAGGCATAGGCCCCCGTCACGCTCGGGCTGTCCAGATCCGCCCACAGGCGGATTTCCTGCTGGCCGGCCGCAGGGCGTTCGATGAAGAAGCGGGAGAAGCGCGGAAATTCTTCCGGGCCGCTTACAGCTGTGTTCACCGACAGTCCGCGTGCGGACAGGCCGTAAATGTTGTCCTTGCCCAGCGCCCGGAAGTAGCTCGCTCCCTGAAAGGCAATCAGCTCATCCTTGTAGTCAGGGCGGTTCAAAGGATAGTGGAGCCGGAAACCGGCTACGCCAGGCAACTCCACACTATCGAACTGAGCCGGATCGAGCGGCGCACGATATTCGAAATCCGAGGATTTGAAGTGCAGCGGTGTTACCGCGCCATCAACAACCTCAAAGACCTCTACCGGCTGCTTGAAAAGACCACCCGGATGAAAGGCCTGCATTTCATAAGAACTGTCCGTGTCCTTCCAGAGGGAATGATCCGGACGGAAGCGGATGGCGCGCAGCTGGTCGTAATCCAGGGCATTCATCGCCTCCGGAAGGTTAGACACCGGCTCGGAATAGGACCCTTTGGCCCGCTCCCGCGCGTTGTTGACCAGGTCATCAAACGAAAATTGCGGCGGCGCAGCAGGAGCAGGAGCTTCACCCGTCTGCGCCAAAGCCGCCGGACTGCAAATCGTCCCAGCTGCCGTCGCAGCACAGAATGTCAGCGCCGCCCCCATCAAAACACGTCTACGATCAATTTGCGACGTCACGTCAACACAGCCCCACACACGCACTTCTACCGTTTAGCATCATTAAGACACTGTTTTTTATGGCAAATTTGCACAAATTCCGATTTTCAGGGTTTGCTGAAGACGTTCCGCGCGCTTCTCGCGGAGCCTTCAACAAATGAGCATATGAACCTAAATGCAAAAATCTGCAATTGGTTCCATTCAAGAATGCTGCCATGCAACGGAAATGGTTTCATTTTGCTTTCTGCCCCCTTTTTTGGAAGGTCTTCTGACCAGAAATCAGAAGAATTGCCGGCTAAGCACAATTCCTGAAATTGCCACGCAAGTTCGCCCATTTTGGCGGAGCATTGCGCAGCGCGTCCCGAGACTTAAGGAAATAACTATGGCAGTTCCGTGATTTTTGTCATGCGCAGGGCAAACACGATTTCTCACGAATGACTGAGGAAGGCTCCAGAGCCCCCGGAAACCCTCGGTTGAAAGCTGTCTGAATGCTGATCAGAGACGCGCCAAAACAGTCTGTGCCAGCGACAACGAAGCCGTCAGCCCCGGTGACTCGATGCCGTAGAGCGCAACAAATCCGGCGATTCCATGATTGGAAAAATTATCAACATGAAAATCGGCAGCAGCCTCGCCCGGACCCGAGATCTTAGGTCTGATGCCTGAGTAGTCCGGCACGAGGGAATTGTCCGGCAGGCCCGGCCAGTAGCGGCGGATGGCGGCATAAAATTTCTCGCCGCGCGCAGGATCCACCCGGTAGTCGACATGATCGACCCACTCCACATCCGGTCCGAAACGGGCCTGATGCTGAAGATCGAATGTCAGATGCACGCCGAGACCGCCTGGTTCGGGCACCGGGTAGACAAGCTGGGAAAAGGGCGCCCTGCCCGCCAGCTTGAAATAGCTGCCCTTGGCCAGATAGGACTTCGGAGCCTTGGCTCCGCTAAGTTCCGCTCCCAGACGCGGTGCGTCATGTCCCGCAGACAGGATCAATTCGCGGCAGGTGAGGACATAAGGTTCCCCGCCCTCGCCTTCGGCTGCCACCGTCACGGCAAATCCGCCGCCCGGCAAAACCGCCAGAGCCACGACATCCGTGTTCAGCACGACCTGTCCGCCAAGGGCCTCCAGCTCGCCCTGAAGCGCCAGCATGTAGCCATGACTGTCAATGATACCGGTCGAAGGCGACAGCAACGCACCTTCGGAATTCAGTTCAGGCTCCAGCGAAGCAACATCGGCACGGGAGAGAACCTTGAGGTCCTCCACGCCATTGGCAGCCGCCTTGGCGCGGATGCTCTCGAGCTCCGCCACCTGCCCCTTGTCCGAGGCGACGATCAGCTTGCCGATCCGCTCATGGGCCACCCCATGCTCGGCGCAGAACCGGTACAGCTGCTCCTTGCCCTCCACGCAGGTGCGGGCCTTGAGGCTGTCCTTGGGATAGTAAATGCCCGCGTGAATGACTTCACTGTTGCGGGCACTTGTTTCCGATCCGATGAGGTCATGACGCTCAAGCACCATGACCTCCCGGCCAGACATGCTGAGCGCCCGGGCAGTGGCAAGTCCCACCGCCCCGGCGCCAATCACAAGGGTTTCGACGTCAAACACGCCCATTCACCCCTCAGCCAGCTTATGCCCACCAGGCTTCCGGCGTGAACCGGCCAGCGGCCTGCTCAATCACCGAAGCAGTCTGGAACAGGGTGCTTTCCCCGAACGGACGGCCGATCAGCTGCAACCCGAGCGGCAGACCCTTGGAGTCGAGCCCTGCCGGAACCGAAATGCCCGGAAGGCCGGCCATGTTGAGCGTGACCGAGAAGACGTCCTGCAGGTACATCTTGACCGGATCGGCTGCCAATTCCTTATCGCCGATGGCGAAGGCGGAAGACGGGGTGATCGGGGTCAGGATGGCATCGACGCCAGCATGGAAAGCCTGTTCGAAGTCCCGCTTGATCAGGGTGCGGACCTTCTGGGCCTTCAGGTAATAGGCATCATAGTAACCAGCGGAGAGCACATAGGTGCCGACCAGGATACGGCGCTGCACTTCGGAGCCGAAGCCTGCTGCACGGCTGTTCTCGTACATCTCGACGATGTCCTTGCCCGGAACGCGCAGGCCATAGCGCACGCCGTCATAACGGGCGAGGTTCGAGGAGGCTTCCGCCGGTGCCACGATGTAATAGGCCGGAAGGGCATATTTGGTATGCGGCAGGGAAATGTCGACGATCTCGGCGCCAGCGTCCTTGAGCATCTGGATGCCCTGCTTCCACAGGGCGTCGATCTCCGCCGGCAGGCCTTCAATGCGGTATTCCGCCGGAATGCCGATCTTGAGGCCCTTCACGGACTGCCCGATGGCAGCCTCGTAATCCGGCACTTCGATGTCGACGGAGGTGGTGTCCTTCGCATCAACGCTGGCCATAGACTTCAGCAGAATGGCTGCATCGCGCACGTCATGGGCAATCGGACCAGCCTGATCTAGGGACGATGCATAGGCGACGACACCCCAGCGCGAGCAGCGGCCATAGGTCGGCTTGATACCGACCGTGCCGGTGAACGCCGCAGGCTGGCGGATGGAGCCGCCCGTGTCGGTTGCCGTTGCGCCCATGCACAGACGGGCGGCGACGGCAGCAGCAGACCCGCCGGAAGAGCCGCCCGGAACCAGCTTCTCGTCAGAGCCCTTGGCCTTCCACGGATTGACCGCCGGGCCGTAATAGGAGCTTTCGTTGGAAGAGCCCATGGCGAACTCATCCATGTTGAGCTTGCCCAGCATCACGGCCCCATCGGCCCACAGATTGGACGTGACGGTGGATTCGTAGGTCGGCTTGAAGCCATCGAGGACATGGCTGCAGGCCTGCGTGTGAATGCCCTTGGTGGCAAAAAGGTCCTTCACGCCGAGCGGAATGCCTTCCAGCGCCCCGCCTTCGCCCTTGGCAAGGCGCTCATCGGAAGCCTTGGCCATCTCCAGCGCCTTGTCGGCAGTCACAGCCACATAGGCATTCAGCGCGCCATTGCCCGCCTCGATGTTCTTCAGGAACGCGGAGGTCAGATCCGTCGCGGTGAAATCCTTGCGCTTCAGCGCTTCGCGCGCTTCGGCGATGGTCAGTTTGGTCAAGTCGGTCATTGTCGGGACCTCTTTAGGCGGCGTTGACTGGCCGCTGATAGAATATCGAATACGGGCTGTCGGGATAATCCAGCACAGGCCCGCAGCGGGAAAACCCCGCGTTCTCGTAAATGCGCCACGCCGCCGGATGCTTGTCACCGGTCTCGAGAACGAGACAGGACAAGCTTTCTTCCTGCGCGAGGGACACGATCCGGTTCAGGATCGCGCTGCCCAGTCCCTGCCCCTGAAAGGCGGGACGGGTGTACATGCGCTTCACTTCGCCGATCCCTTCGCCATGCCGGTGCAGGGCTCCGCAGGCTGCCATTTCACCGCCGATGCGGGCGGCGAAGACGGTCGTCTCCGGCCCGGCCATTTCTTCCGGCGTCATGTGATAGCAGGCCTCCGGAGGAGACAGTTCCAGAAGAACCGCATTCAATTCGCGGATCATCTGTCTCATGTCATCGCTGAGAGGGCTTTCGGGAGCGATCGTGGCGGACATTTGCTCTGGCTTACTCGACCACCTTCGGCACCATGAAGAAGTTGTCTTCGGTCATGGGAGCGTTGCGGGTCACGTCGTCCGGGTAGTTGCCGTCAGTCACACCGTCCTGGCGCTTCTTCATGGTCTGCTCGACAACGGAAGTCAGCGGCTCGACGCCGGTGACATCCACTTCATCAAGCTGTTCGACGAAGCCGAGAATGCCATTGAGCTGGCCGGTCATGCGCTCGGCGCCCTCGTCACTCACCTTGATGCGGGCAAGACGTGCCACGCGTTTGACGGTTTCAATGTCGACGGACATGAATACCCTTCCTTTGATCTAGCCAAGTCAGGTCCGGCGCAACACCGGACGGATGCCCCTGTTTTCCTCAATCCGGCGGACTGGGCAAGTCCCGCCCCTTGCAGCACCCCCAAAAAGAATGACATACCGGTACCAATAGTAACCGGAATTGATGGCCTTTCATGATGCCCGCCTCGACAAAGCCTGATCCGAACCGCTCTTCCGGCCGCCCGAAGGAAAGCCGTGTCACTGCGGCTCTCCTGGAGGCGGCGCTCGAAGAGCTGTCCGGCAAAGGCTATGAAGCGATGACCATCGCCAGCCTTGCCGCCCGTGTCCACACCAGCAAGCAGGCCATCTACCGGCGCTGGAAAGACAAGTCAGCCCTTGCCGCCGCAGCCATCCGGCATGGGCTGGATCAAACCCGTTTCGCCCCGCCGCAAAGGGGCAGCGTCGCCCGCGATCTGGAGACGGCGCTCACGGACATGGTCACCTCCCTTCAGGACACGGCGCTCGGCGGTGCAATCCGTGCACTGATCCCCCTGCGGGCGAACCCGGCACTTGGAAGCGTGTTGAACGAGGCAGAAGATGACAGGCGTCTGCTGCTGCGCCAGATCTTCATCGCAACGCCCTTTGAGGCGGAGATGGAAACCCGCATCGACCTGCTGCTGGGCCTCATCTACTTCAATCTGCACATCCGGAACCGGAAAGTGACCCGGGAGATGATCGGCAGTGCCATTCATCTGGTGCTCGGCCTGACAGCGCCTCGGGCTCCCGGTCCTCGCGCGTCTGTGGCGCTGCCGTGATCAGGCTTGATTGGCCAAATTCCGTATCACGCGGCAATCCTTGAGGTCAGACCCGGTCAGACCTGCACCGGAAGACTTTAAGGGAGACCCGCCACCATGCTTCGTTCCAACTTGACGTGCTTCAAGCCCATCCCGTTCAAGCCCCTGCTGGCCAGCCTTCTGCTTAGTGCGGCGGTACTGGCCGCTTCACCGATTGCCCTTCCGAAAGGGGCAGCCTTTGCCGACGAGGTCACCAATTTCGTGAAGGATGGCGCAGCCATCGGCGGAACCGATCCGGTAGCCTATTTCACCAAGCACAAGCCGGTTCAGGGACAGGACCAGTTCACGGCCGACTATCAAGGCGTCACCTGGAAATTCGCCTCAGCCGAGAACCGTGACCTCTTCACGGCGGACCCAGCCAAATATGCCCCGCAATATGGCGGCTTCTGTGCCTTTGGCGCCAGCAAGGGTTTCAAGGTGCCGGTGGTCCCCGATGCCTGGAAGATTGTCGATGGCAAACTCTATCTGAACAACAGCGCCGCCGTTCAGGAACGCTTTCTCGCCGATACACAGGGCATCATTCATGACGCCGACCTGAACTGGCAGGTGATCAAGGACAAGAAGGCAGAAGACCTGAAGGAACCGATTATCCGGTAGGAGATGCAGTCCTCAGGGCTGGTCATCAGGATAAACGCTCCCCCCTTCAAGGATGGCAGAAGCTATCAAACGGAAGGCGCAGCGGTTGCCCGCTGTGCCTTCTATAGTTCCAGTGGCTCAGCCGATCAGCGCGTTGTCGGCGCGGCGGACAGCCACGATGCAGGAGCGCGGCAGCTTGCCTTCGCCGTCCGGGAACGGTGCGCTCGGATGCTGAATACCGACAAACGCTGTGCGCAGGTCGGCAGACCAGCAAAGACCCGTCACCTCGGCGCCATGCGGAGCAGTCAGGAAGCGGGCGATTTCACCTGTGGCCGGATCGCCGATGAGCATCTGATTGTTGCCCTGGCCAGAGAATTCACCTTCATTGCTGTCGTCACCATCCGTCTGGATCCACAGCAGCCCACGCGTGTCGAATGCCATGCCGTCGGGCGAATTGAACATGTTGCCGGGATTGATGTTCGCAGAACCGGCATAGGCATCCTTGTGAACTGCCGGGTTGCCGGCCATCACGAACAGATCCCACTTGAACTTCAGATCGGCGTGATCGTCATTCTCCGGATACCAGCGGACGATCTGACCATATTCGTTCTTTTCACGCGGGTTCGGACCGCCGACCGGCGTCTCGTCGCCACCGGCATTCGGCTTGAGGCCACGACGGGAGTTGTTGGTCAGAGCGCAGTAGGCCTCGATTGCAATCGGATTGACCGCGACCCATTCCGGACGGTCCATGGTGGTCGCGCCAACCTTGGAACCAGCCATGCGGGTGAAGATGCAGATCTCCGCCAGGCTCATGCCGGTGCTCTCTTCGGTCAGGGCAAGCCATTCACCGGTGCCGTCGTCATTGAACTTGGCGGCATAGAGCGTGCCATCATCCAGCAGGCCTTCTGTGCTGCCGCCAGTCTGATAGGTACCGTTGGAAACGAACTTGTAGAGAAACTCTCCACGCTCATCATCGCCCATGTAGACGACGACACGTCCATCACGGGCAAGCGCACACTCGGCGTTCTCATGCTTGATGCGGCCAAGACCGGTGTGCTTGACCGGCGTGGAGGCCGGATCCGCGGGATTGATCTCGACAACATATCCGGCGCGGCGCGGCTCGTTCACGTTCTTGGAAATGTCAAAACGCTCATCGAACTTTTCATAGGCATAGCGGGTTTCATTGGAAACGCCATAACGCTTGAAGTCTGCCGGCAGTTCAAAGGCTGCGTCGGTGGATCCGAAGTAGCTGTTGAAGTTTTCCTCGCAGGTCAGATAGGTGCCCCATGGCGTACGGCCGGAACCGCAATTGTTGAAAGTCCCCAGAGACTGGGTTCCCGTGGGATCTGCTTCGGTCTTGAGCAGATCATGACCGGCAGCAGGACCGGCAAAGACCATCGGCGTCAGATGGGTGATGCGGCGATTCAGGGGACTGTCGACAACGACCTTCCAGCCGTCATTCCCTTCGGTGACTTCCATCACCGTAACACCCTGGAGGTTCTGCAGCTTGCGCACGTCATCTGCAGAAACCGGCATGCCGTCTGCATTCTTCGGCAGATTGATTTCCGGGTTCACATATTCATGGTTCACCGTGATGACCTGACGCTCGCCCACGGAGAAAAACTCCATGCCATCGGTGTTCTCGCCGAAGATCTTGTCGGAAGAGGCAAGATCACCGCCGGTGGCGTGGTCAAAATCGGCTGCATCGGAGAACAGCTTGTCACCCCAGCTCGCCAGAATGTCCCAGGTATAGCCTTCCGGAACATGGATCGTGCTGTCGGTGGCAATGTCGATCGGCTTGAACGCAAAGCGGCTGGCAGCCATGGCTTCTGCGGACGTCGTCGTCAGCAGACCTGCGGCAGTGCCAAGCCCCATGGCAGCAGCTCCAGAGCCAAAGGCGAGAACCCCAAGGAAACTGCGACGGGAAAGTGCGGAGCTGACGACGGCATCGAAATCGGTCGTCTCGGGCGCAGGACGCACCACTTCATCCCATTCGTCAAAGGACATCTTGCGGGTGTTTTGATCGGTCATAGCTTGCTCTCCAGATGGCTGGCTATTGAAGAAGACCGGCCCCGGATAATGAGCTTGCATGACAGTGCGGCGACACGAACCGAGGCTAACCGCGCCAGAAGTCGCATCAGGTTACTTTATAACAAAACAACTCCGCAGAATCCCTTAGAAAACCGGCAAGCTGCGGCAAGCTGCCGCAGCCCTCACTTCATGCAGGGACAAGTTTCGCAGCGAGGGGAAGAAGCAGGGATCACGCGCTTTCCCGGTCCAGCCCGCTTTGCGCATCGTAGCGCGCCCGGGCCTCGTCGATGGCAGGCAGGTTATTGAGCGCCCAGTCACCAATCTCGCGCAAGGGGCCACGGATCGATTCCCCAAGCGGTGTCAGAGAATATTCCACCTTGGGCGGAATTGTCGGGTGATACTCGCGGTTGACCATGCCGTCCCGCTCGAGTTCGCGCAGGGTCAGACTCAGCATGCGCTGGGAAATGCCCAGGTTCCGCTTCAATTCGTTAAACCGCAGCGTTCCGTAATTTCCCAATGAAATAACAATCAGAACGCTCCAGCGGTCCCCCACACGGGACAGGACCTCATTGATGCGGCTGCAATCCTTGCAAGGGCCGTCTGACTTCATGCCGGTATCCTCCATGTTACCGAGGCTCAAAAATGTGCCTCCTTGCGGCCAATTTCAGTTCCTCATATATCGTCGATTACAAATGTATACCACCTTTCGCCTTACATGAAGGATGCAGGAATGTCGCAGAGCTCTCTGATCGAAAAGCTGAACTGGCGTTATGCCACCAAGAAGATGGACCCGTCCAAGCCGGTTCCGCAGGAAAAGGTCGACCAGATCGTCGAAGCGATCCGCATGGCACCGACCTCCAGCGGTGTGCAGCCGTTCGAAGTTTTCGTGATCACCAATGCCGACGTCCGCGCCAAGATCCGTCCGGTCGCCTGGGATCAGGCCCAGATCACCGATTGCTCCCACCTGCTCGTTTTCGCAGCTTGGGACAACTACACTGCCGATCGCATCGATTCCGTGACCAAGCAGCTCACTGATGAACGCGGCGAACTGCCCCTGATGCAGGACTACTACGCGAAGCTCAAGTCCAACTACCTGCCGCGCGAAGCTGAAGTGAACTATCAGCACGCTGCCCGCCAGGCCTACATCGCCTTCGGTTTCGCCCTCGCAGCTGCCGCTGAACTCGAAGTCGACAGCACCCCGATGGAAGGCTTTGATCCGGCTCAGGTCGATGAAATCCTGGGTCTGCGCGAACGCGGCCTGCGCTCTGTCCTCCTGCTGCCGCTCGGCACCCGTCAGGCAGACGCCGACTGGCTTCTGCCGATGAAGAAGGTCCGCAAGAGCAAGGACGCTCTGGTCACCGAAATCGCCTGATTTCCGGAACCTTTCCCGAAAGTGAGAAAGCCCGGCGGAGAACACTCCGCCGGGCTTTCTTGTTTTCAAATCCGTATCCACTCGATGGCTTGATCTCAGACCTCGAATGCCTGGCCGGGAACTGCCACCACCGCCTTGGAGGCAGCATCGCCCAGATTGTCCAGAAACGTGTCCGCCGTCTGGTCGAGCAGACCGAAGGAGGCATAGTGGCAGGGCACGATCTTGTCGAAGTCGAAGAACCGCTTGCAAGCCAGCGCTGCGGCCTTGCCGCCCATGGTGAAGCGGTCACCGATCGGCACCAGACCGACCTTTGGCGCGTGAAGCTCGTTGATCAGGGCCATGTCGCCGAAGATATCCGTATCGCCCATATGGTAGAGCACCGGCTCGCCCGGCGCTGCGATGATCAGACCATGGGGATTGCCCAGATAGGTGATGCCACCGTCGGCGCTGGTCGAAGAGGAATGATGGGCAACGGTCAGCCCGACCTTGAACGGCCCGACATCCACCATGCCCCCGGAGTTCATCGGATTGACGTTGGAAACGCCCTTGGAGGACGCCCAGCCGCAGATTTCCGCATTCCCGGTCAGCTGGGCACCGGTTTCCTTCAGGATATGAATGCTGTCGCCGATATGATCGTCATGGCCATGGGTCAGCAGGACATGGGTCACGCCTTCGCTTGCCTTGGCAACGCTCAAGCCCTTGGGAAAGGACGGATTGCCGGTGAAGAACGGGTCGATGAGGATGATCGCATCCTTGATTTCGACCTTGAAGGCAGCGTGTCCGTACCAGGTGATTTTCATGACTTTGGTCTTCCTTGTTCCATTGCCCCGTTGCATTGCCCCATTGCATAGCCCTGAAGCATCGTCCGCGCGGGCTGGCAGGTTCCGTGGACACAGGGCCAATGGCCTTGCACCGCTCCCCGCGAAAGGTAGCCACTCCAGCGCCCAAGACAAGTGGTTGAGAGAGCAAAGACAAGCTCTTGCGAAGCTCTGCCCGGACCCCGCATATAGACGACCATGACCAAGAACCGAGCGACCACTGCCCCTGACGGCAAGCCCACCCCTGTTTCAGGGGAACAGGCCAAAGGGGAACAGGCCAAGCGCCTGCATAGCGCCGTCATCGCCGACGAGCTGGAGGCAGAAATCATCGATGGGCGGCTGGCTCCCGGTACCCGGCTGGATGAGCAGGCCTTGACCGAGCGCTTCGGCGTATCCCGCACGCCGGTCCGCGAGGCCTTGCACGAGCTTGCCTCCCGGGCCCTGGCCGAGCGCGTGCCCTATCGCGGGGTTCTGGTTGCTGAAATCACCCGCGAACGGGTCGACGCCCTGTTCGAAACCATGGGCGAGATCGAGGCCACCTGCGGCCGGCTCGCCGCCGAGCGCATGACGGTCAGCGAAAGAGCGGCGCTGGAAGACCTGCACCAGACCATGTCGCGATTGGCGGAAGCTGGAAAGGAACGGGACTATGAGCTCACCAACACGGCCTTTCACACGGCAATTTTCGAGGGCACCCATAATCTGGAGCTGATCGAGGTTGCCAACGCATTGCGGCTCAAGCTTGCCCCCTTCCGCAAGTCCCAGCTGAAGGCAACCGAACGCATGCAGCGCTCCAACGAGGAACATGCCGCCATCCTTGCCGCCATCATCGACCGGGATGGCCGCAAGGCCGAAAAGGCCCTGCGCCGCCACCTGATGAGTGCTGCCAAGGCAGTGCTAGCCAAGATGGCCTGATCTTTCCCTAAATCCTGCAGATCACTGGCGCGGAACCGGCCGAACTGGTAAAGCCCGGTCATGGCATCTGACCCCACATTGACACTGGACGCGTTTCTCGAAGTCCTCCGCCCGAACAGCCGTCTGATCGGCCTGGACCTTGGCACCAAGACCATCGGTCTTGCCCTCTCCGACCTTGGCCGGGGCATTGCCTCGCCCATGGAAACGATCCGGCGCAAGAAGTTCACTCTGGATGCGCAGGAACTCTTGAAGATCTGCGCGAAGCAGGAAGTCGGCGGACTGGTGCTCGGGCTGCCCCTCAACATGGACGGCAGCGAAGGCCCCCGCGTGCAGGCCACCCGTGCCTTTGCCCGCAATCTTGCGCCCATGACCGACCTGCCCATGACCTTCTGGGACGAGCGCCTGTCCACGGCCGCAGTTACCCGCACGCTTCTGGAGGCAGATGCCAGCCGCGCCCGGCGCGGCGAAGTGGTGGACAAGATGGCGGCGGCGTATATCCTGCAAGGATTCCTGGACCGTCTCGGCCACATGCAGCAGGACCAGCCAGTGGCACGGCGGAGCTTCCCTATTTTCGAAGATTGATTTGCCATGCTGATGACGCTCACCGCCCTGCTGCCGATCATTCTCGTGATTGCAGCGGGCTACGCGGTTGCCCGGACAGGGCTGATCACCGGTGAGCAATGGCGCGGGGTAGAGCGTCTCGCCTATTTCGTGCTGTTCCCCGCAGTTCTCTTCCGTACCATCGCGGCGGTCGACTTTTCAAAGCTGCCAACCTTCGGCATGGGCGCAGCACTGCTGGCAACGCTTCTGACCATGGCAGGATTGCTGCTTCTGGCCCGCCTGCCGATGAAGGCCATCTGGAACGTCGACGGGCCGCGCTTCACCTCTATCTTTCAGGGCACCCTGCGCTGGAACGCCATGATTGCGCTGGCCATCGCCGACAATGTGGTGGGTGAGCAAGGCCTCGGCATGCTGGCCATCGCCATGGTCTTCATGATCCCGCTGCTGAACGTCATGTCGATCCTGGCGCTGTCCCATTTTGCCAGCGGCACCGCGCCCAGCGCGGGCAGGATCCTCAAGGACCTTTTCACCAACCCGCTGATCCTGTCCATCGGCGTCGGCATCATCGTGAACCTGTCAGGGCTCACCCTGCCCGGCGCAATCGACTCGACCCTGGAAATCTTCGGCAGAGCCTCTCTTCCCATCGGCATCATCTGCGTCGGGGCAAGCCTGGACCTCCATTCCCTGCGCCGCCCGGGCCCCGGCCTCAGCCTGGGCACCTTCATCCGGCCTCTGCTGGTCCCGCTGGTCGGCTATCTCTACACGCTCGCCTTTGACGTGACCGGCGCGGCACAAACGATTGTCATCATTGCCTGTTCCGTGCCAGCTGCCAGCAATTCCTATATCCTTGCCCGCCAGATGGGCGGTGATGCCAAGCTGATGGCGGAAATCATCACGCTGCAGACCCTGATCGCCTCGGCGACCATTCCCGCCGCTCTGCTGATTTTTGGCTAACTGGACAAATATCACCCCGTCCCGTGCCCCCGCGTGTGGACAGGGTCAGGTGATTGAACTCAGCCCTTGTGGACTCGCCCGCTCAGGCCTATAGCCTAGGCTTCGATGAGCGCAAACGAACCCCGTCGACACGATCTTTTCCCCCATCGTCATTTGCTGGGCATAGAAGGTCTTCAACCCCACGAAATCCTCGGCCTTCTGGACCGGGCGGAAGACGCCATTGAGGTGAGCCGCCAGGTTGAAAAGAAGAAGTCCGTTTTACGTGGACGCACCCAGATCAACCTGTTCTTCGAGGCATCGACCCGAACGCAAAGCTCCTTCGAGCTGGCGGGCAAGCGGCTTGGTGCGGATGTGATGAACATGTCCGTCTCGTCTTCCTCGGTGAAGAAGGGCGAGACCCTGATCGACACGGCCGCGACGCTGAACGCCATGCACCCCGACCTGCTGGTGGTGCGCCACCATGCGGCCGGCGCGGTGCATCTTCTGGCGCGCAAGGTCGGCTGCTCGGTGGTCAACGCGGGCGACGGCGCCCATGAACACCCGACCCAGGCCCTGCTGGATGCCCTGACCATCCGGCGGCACAAGGGCACGGTCTCCCGGCTCACAATCGCCATTTGCGGCGACATCCTGCATTCGCGGGTGGCCCGGTCGAACATCATCCTGCTCAACGCCCTTGGTGCCCGCGTGCGGGTCATCGCCCCTTCCACGCTTCTGCCCGGCGGCATCGAGCGGATGGGCGTCGAAGTCTTCCGCGACATGAAGGAAGGCCTGAAGGGGGTCGACATCGTCATGATGCTGCGCCTCCAGCGCGAGCGCATGAACGGCGCCTTCATCCCGTCGGTGCGCGAATATTACCGCTACTACGGTCTGGATGCGGAGAAGCTGTCCTACGCCAACGAGGGGGCGCTGGTGATGCATCCCGGCCCGATGAACCGCGGTGTCGAGATCGACCCGGCCGTTGCCGATGGGCCGCAGAGCCTCATCCGCGAACAGGTGGAAATGGGCGTTGCCGTGCGCATGGCCGTCCTGGAAGCCCTCTCCGCCCATCTGCCGAACCAGTAGGATCCGACCCGTGGCCAAAGACACAGCAACACCCCTGGTTCTGACGAATGCGCGGGTCATCGACCCGGCACGCGGTCTGGACGCTGCCGGCAGCGTCATCCTTCAGGACGGGCTCATCCTGGCGGCCGGCCCCGAAGCGCTTAACCAGGGCGCTCCGGATGGCGCAGAGATCATCGATTGCGGCGGTGCCATCGTGGCGCCCGGCCTGATCGACATGGGCGTTTCCGTCGGTGAACCGGGCCATGAGCACCGGGAAACCCTCGCCAGCGCCAGCGAAGCGGCAGCGGCAGGCGGCATCACCACCATCGTGACCATGCCGGAAACCGATCCGATCATCGACGATCCGGCGCTCGTGGACTTCATCCTGCGCCGGGCCCGTGACACGGCTATCGTCAATGTCAAGCCGATGGCGGCCCTCACCAAGGGCCTCAACGGCACGGACATGACTGAAATCGGCCTGTTGCAGGAAGCAGGCGCCGTGGCCTTTACCAACGGCCACAAGTCCGTCCGCAATGCGCAGATCATGCGCCGGATCCTGACCTATGCCCGGGATTTCGGCGCCCTTGTCGTCCATCATCCGGAAGATCCGGACCTGGCGGGCGGCACGATGAACGCTGGGCTGAACGCCTCCTGGAAGGGCCTCTCGGGAGTGCCGCGCGAAGCTGAAATCATCATGGTCGAGCGCGACCTTCGCCTCGTTGCCATGACCAAGGGCAACTATCACGCCAGCCTCATCTCCACCTCAGATGCCGCCGAGGCGATCCAGGGCGGCAAGGACCGGGGCCTGAATGTGACTGCCGGCGTCTCGATCAACCACCTGACCCAGAACGAAAACGACATCGGCCCCTACCGGACCTTCTTCAAGATGTCGCCCCCCCTCCGGGACGAAGATGACCGCAATGCCATGATCAAGGCGGTCGCGGACGGCACGGTCGATATCATCTGCTCCAACCACGATCCGCAGGACGTTGAAACCAAGCGGCACCCCTGGGCGGAAGCGGAAGATGGGGCCATTGGCCTCGAAACCCTGCTGGCAGCCGCCCTGCGGCTCTATCATGCAGGCGACATCGGACTTCAGCCCCTGCTCGCAGCCATGACCATCAACCCGGCCAAGCGCCTCGGCCTCGACGCCGGACGCCTCAGCGCAGGAGCTCCGGCAGACGTCACCGTCTTCGATCCGGACCGCCCCTGGGTCCTGGAAAAAAGCGCCATCCGCTCAAGGTCGAAAAACTCGCCCTTCGAGGATGCCCGTTTTTCCGGCCGGGTGCTGCGGACAATCGTTGCAGGGCGGACGGTTTATACTTATTCCTAGTTGAATTCTAAAAGGGGGCTTGGCGGGATTGAATCTAAACATGAATTCCGCCCCCTCGCTTCCTATGACCGTTTTTCTTGCGCTTGTGGCCATGGTTCTGGCTGGCTGCCGCGACAAGGAAGGGCCTTCTTACGAACCTCTCAGCCAGAATTTCAAACCGCAGCACTGCACTCCTGGCCCGCTACTCTCCGAATTATCGGATCGCATGAAGATCGGCATTGCTGGAGGCAGCAAGGAAAGAGCTTCGCTTCTCTATAGCGCTTATTTTGATGCTCTGAGATCGTGTGGGCAAACGGCGGAAGCACAGTTCCAGGTCACTGTAAATTATGATCATTGGCCATCATCTTGGCCAACACCGCCCAATTCATACGACTATCGACTACTCAATACGAAACCATATGGGCTTTGCATCACCAGGTCCGGCGGATTGGAAGGCACTCATCTCGTAACAACATGGTATTGCGAGAAAATTGGCTGGATTGAAAACCCAATCTAAGGGGAAAACAGAACCAACTCAGCGATCACACAACACTGGAAAAACAAACACAACCAAGTCCGATAAAATTTTAAAAATAAATAATTGCTGGAGAAGTAAGATGCAGCAACTGCACAGAGATATCTATATTAAATTAAAGGACGAAAAGCTTCCATCCAAAAATGATATCAATGAAATTGATAGATTTTTCTTTGGACCACACGAAGAAATCAGCTATTATACTATCCTCTCTTATGGTCTGCTAAACAGAGCGAACGAGAAAAACATCAAGAGGGTAAAAGATTTAATTTCTATATTCATTGAAAATGAGGAGGATGACCTTCTCAGAGCCGTTATTATGACCACCTATATATATTGGAACTCCGGAGACAGTATCTCCAACGAACTCATCTACTTTCTGAAAAATTGCTGCATGGAGACATTTTCAGAAGCAAGTCTTTCAGCTGCATCCTCATTAGCAGATTCTGCCTTTCAAAATAAAAATGAAGAAATACTCAAAAACCCTCAAAGATCTGACTGTGACTTGCATTGCATCAGACGATGAAATCACAGCAAGTCTTTTCGTGGAAAGCACCCTGAGGGCAGCAACAGGAAAAGTATGGATAGACAAAGATATTATAAAATTATTCTCCAACACTTACGCCATTCAAGGTGTGAACTTTGGCATGGACCTCACCATTTCCTTGAAGAACTGAATGTTAGAAGCACTTTAATTTGCTTCCAGAACACCAACTCGATACGAATAAGTTCTTATTTCAATAAGGATTTTTGAAACAAAATGCTCCTTCTTCCACCCTGATGGATAACCACGGGAGAAAGCGAACGTGGAATGAAATACCCTTGCCCCTGCTGTCACTTCCTGACGCTTGGCGAAAAGCCACCTGGAACTTTTGAGATCTGTTCCGTATGCGGCTGGGAGGATGACGAAGTTCAGTTCCACGACCCGTCCTACGCCGGCGGCGCGAATAAGGTCAGCCTTGAAACGGCGAGAACAAACTTCCAAGTGACCGGTGCAATCGACGAGAGTAGTGCAAAACATGCCAGACAACCGCTCGCCGATGATATGCCATAACTCAACAGAGGTACTTATCCCGGTATCTAGGCAACTAACCGCCCAAGGTTAGTTGCTCAATGTTGTCTGCATCTCTTTACAAAGATCAGAAGCCGATGCGGTGCGGACACCGCCTTTGAAATACAAACACTTGCACAGGCGCGACAGGTCCCAGAAATATGACCTGGATATACGTGCCTCCTCCCAAGACGCTCTCACCTGGTAACGCAGGCCGGGGTGCGACAATATTCTACCAATTTCTCCGCATCTTCTCGGCGTGGGAAAATCCGCCGGAAACATTGAACAATGAGCGCCTCTGTCAAAGTCGAGTGGGAACCATCGAAGAAAGATCGCCCAGCTTCTGGACGATATTCGACTGCCGCCCGGTTTCTCAACGATGAAGACACATGGCCACATGAATCCTGGAGCGTCTTGATCGAGTTTCACAAAGCGTCGAATATATTTGACTATGAAAGCGGTACAGCGAAATTCCTTGTAGAGGACGCCCCTCATAATTGGCTAAAGTCTGGGGCTATATTCGAAATGCTCGAAGGGAATAGAAGGACGGCAAAGGTAACTGTCCTGCAATCTCAGAAGCACAAAGTTTAAGATTAAGAAAAATGTTGTCAGAGACTGAAGCTTATCGTGCAATGTATATCTATCTCAGAAAGCTCTACGAACTGACCGCTTCCGACGATCTTGCAGGTTTCCTTGGAGGGATGGCTCTGCTGGAGGATGGGAAGCCTACAGACCCCGCTGTCTGGGCGGATTGGATATCCAGTTTGGAAGAAGCGAAAGCGGACAAGCTCTGAGAAATGACAGTTTCCAGCTTCACAACTGGCCACATATCATGCAATTCCTACAAAGCATTCATGTAAATACCGATTACGTTTTACGGCCACATTGGCCGGGTGGAGGAAAATAGGTGCCTGACCTGTTGAGCTGGGAACTGTCCTGGACTGTTGTTCTGGCCGTCGCTGCCATGGGCTATCTTCTGGGGTCGATCCCCTTCGGTCTGGTCATCACCCGCATGGCTGGTCTTGGGGACATCCGCAAGATCGGCTCGGGCAACATCGGCACGACCAATGTTCTGCGCACGGGCAGGAAGTCTCTGGCTGCGGCGACGCTTCTGTGCGACGCGCTGAAGGGCACTGTCGCAGCCCTTCTCGCCCGGCAGTTGGTTGGCCCGGATGCGGCGCTGATTGCGGGGTTCGCGGCCTTTCTCGGGCATCTTTTCCCGGTCTGGCTCGGCTTCAAGGGCGGCAAGGGCGTTGCCACCTATCTCGGCATTCTGCTAGCCCTTGCCTGGCCCGTCGGGATCGCTTTCGCGCTGATCTGGCTCGCCATGGCGTTTACCCTGCGCTACTCGTCCCTGTCCGCGCTCACAGCCAGCCTGATTTCCCCCTTCGTGCTGCTGGCCATGGGCGACAACCGGACGGCCCTTGTCTTCGGTGCCATGTCCCTGATCCTCTGGATCAAGCACCATGAGAATATCAGCCGCCTGCTCAGCGGCAAGGAATCCAAGATCGGCGCAAAATCCTCCGCTGCCCCGGCCGCGGACAGTGGCGGCGGAACAGCCTAATGAACAGGGAGCCTGACAACAAAGGCTCCCCACTATTAAGCGAGGCCCAGCGCCTCGCCTGGCTCCGCCTCATCCGGTCTGAAAATGTGGGTCCTGCCACGTTCCGGGAGCTGATCAACCATTTCGGCTCTGCGGAAGCTGCCCTTGCCCAGCTTCCTGCCCTGTCCCGCCGCGGCGGCAAGCAGGCCATCCGTGTCTGCCCGCTCCATGACGCAATGGAAGAATATGAGGCGATGCAGCGCATGGGCGCCCGCCTAGTGGCCCTGGGCGAACCGGGCTATCCGCCCCACCTGCGCCATATCGACGGTCCCCCGCCCCTTCTCTCCGTGACCGGAGCCAATGCACTCTCCCAGCCCAGAGCCGTAGCTGTTGTCGGGGCACGCAATGCCTCTCTTGCGGGGCGCAAGATGGCCCATCTGATGGCGGAGGACCTGTCACGGCGGGGATATGTCATCGTTTCAGGTCTCGCCCGGGGCATTGACGCAGCGGCCCATGGCGCCTCCCTCAAGGGGGGCACCGTTGCGGTTATGGCCGGCGGCGTTGATATCCTCTATCCGCCGGAGCATGACAGGCTGCTCGCCGACATTCTCGCCAATGGCGGCAATGCGGTCAGCGAAATGCCCTTCGGCTGGAAACCGCGCGGGCGGGACTTTCCGCGCAGGAACCGGTTGATCAGCGGCATCTCCCTCAGCGTGATCGTGATCGAAGCGGCCAAGGGGTCCGGCTCCCTGCACACCGCGCGCTTCGCGCTGGAACAGAACCGGGACATCTTTGCGGTTCCTGGCTCGCCGCTCGATCCACGCTCGGAAGGTGCAAACAATCTGATTCGCCAGGGCGCGGCACTGGTGACTTGCGCCGATGATGTGGAAGAGGCGCTGGCAGGGCGGATCGAGCCGGATCTCCCCTTCGATCTCGATGTTCAGGAACCGGAGACCTCAGGTGGCGGCCTGCCATCCGAGCCAAGCGACAACCTGCGCGAACGGTTGATCATGGCCCTGGGTCCCACGCCCGTGGGCATAGACGAACTGGTGCGGCATACGGGCGAAAGTGCCCGCCTCATCCAGATTCTGCTGCTGGAACTGGAACTTGCCGGCCGGCTGGAGCGGCACGCAGGGCAACGGGTCTCGCTGGTCTATTGATCCAACGTGGCTTGCTCAAATGGCCCGGCGTCTTCAGACCAAAAAGCCGCAGCCTCCAGCGGCAAGGCCGCAAGCATGGCATCAAAAGCCTTTAGATCCACATACCCGCGCAAGGCCTTCGCCACATCCTCGATCACCGTGACTGGAGAAAAATTGTGGTGCTGGCGAAGGTGCGCAACCTCTTCAGCCATTTGCGCCCGCGTCAGGAATGGCTCAGGCGGCCGGGAAATGTCCCAACCCTTGACGAAGATTGCCCGCAGGACAGCAGGCAGTTCATTGGCGAACCGGAGCCCTTCAGCGGCCGTCAGCCTGGCCCGGAACACCAGCAAAACGCCCTGAACACAGGTGTAGGTCTGATTTCGTGTTGTCAGATCCAGCGCCTCTCGCGCGTCCTCCAGAAACCGGTCAAATTGCTGACTGGCGGTCTGATATTCATTGGGCATCGGCATGGCAGTCCGGCTTTCACAGTCACAAGAGTTGCTCACACAGCTCTTTTGCCGCGCACACCGGCAGATGGTCAACCAGAGCCTGCAAACCGCAGACGGTGGAAAAGCGGCATTTTCGGCTAAGACTTGACCTTCTGCCTACAAACGTACATTTGACAGGCGGCTTTCGATCCCTGATCGTCGCCTTGATAAAAAGACACGTAATGTGCGGCACAAGCCGGTCCGCTGGGGACACCGGCCTGCTCTCAACAGCATCTGGGTACTGATGAACATCGTCATTGTGGAATCGCCGGCGAAAGCCAAGACGATCAACAAATATCTCGGGAAGGACTATCACGTTCTGGCTTCCTACGGCCACGTGCGCGATCTTCCTGCCAAAGACGGTTCCGTCCGCCCGGACGAAGACTTCGCCATGAGCTGGGAAGTCGACGGCAAGTCGAGCAAGCGCCTCTCGGAAATCGCCAGCGCCGTCAAGGATGCTGACCGCCTCATTCTCGCAACTGACCCTGATCGCGAAGGGGAAGCGATTTCGTGGCACGTTCTGGAAGTGCTCCAGAAGAAGAAGGTGCTGAAGGACAAGCCGGTCGAGCGCGTCGTCTTCAACGCCATCACCAAGTCCGCGATCCTGGAGGCGATGAAGAACCCGCGTCCGCTGGACACGCCTCTGGTGGATGCCTATCTCGCCCGCCGCGCCCTCGACTATCTCGTCGGCTTTACTCTCTCTCCTGTTCTGTGGCGCAAGCTGCCGGGCGCACGTTCGGCTGGCCGCGTCCAGTCCGTGGCGCTGCGCCTGATCTGCGACCGGGAAATGGAGATCGAGGTCTTCAAGGCCCAGGAATACTGGTCGATCCTTGCCAATCTGAAGACGCCTTCTGGCGATGCTCTTTCTGCGGGCATCACCGGATTTGACGGCAAGAAGCTCGGCCGCCTGGATATTACCTCCGAAGCGGAAGCCACCACCATCAAGCGCATGCTGGAAGGCGCGTCCTTCGCTGTCGACAGCGTCGTCTCCAAACCGGCCAAGCGCAATCCGGCCCCTCCCTTCACCACCTCGACCCTGCAGCAGGAAGCCTCGCGCAAGCTCGGCTTCTCCGCCTCGCGGACCATGCAGGTGGCACAGAAGCTTTATGAAGGCATTGCCATTGGCGGCGAGACCTCCGGTCTCATCACCTATATGCGTACCGATGGCGTGCAGATCGCCCAGGAAGCCATCACCGCTGCACGCCAGGTGATTGGCCAGGACTTCGGTGCCAATTACGTTCCGGAGAAGCCGCGGTTCTATTCCACCAAGGCCAAGAACGCCCAGGAAGCGCACGAAGCGATCCGCCCGACGGATCTGTCGCGCCGTCCGAAGGATGTCGCCCGGTTCCTGGACCCGGATCAGGCCCGCCTTTATGAGCTGATCTGGAAGCGGACCATGGCCAGCCAGATGGAGAGCGCCGTTCTGGAGCGCACCACCATCGACATCACGGCCAAGGGCTCCGGCAAGACCGCAGCGCTGCGCGCCTCCGGCTCCGTTGTCCGTTTCGACGGCTTCCTCGCGCTTTATCAGGAAGGCCGCGACGACGACGAGGACGAAAGCTCCCGCCGTCTGCCAGCCGTCGATGAAGGCGCGAGCCTTGCCCTTGCAGGGGCAGCAGCTGAAGCCATCGAAGCCGGTCAGCACTTCACCACGCCGCCGCCGCGCTACACGGAAGCCAGCCTCGTCAAGAAGATGGAAGAGCTGGGCATCGGCCGCCCCTCCACCTATGCCTCGACGCTGCAGACCCTGCGCGACCGCGACTATGTGGAACTGGAAAAGAAGCAGCTTGTCCCCCAGGACAAGGGCCGGATCGTGATCGCGTTCCTCGAAAGCTTCTTCAACCGCTATGTGGAATTCGACTTCACCGCGAGCCTTGAAGAGCAGCTCGACAAGATCTCGGCCGGTGAACTCTCCTGGCAGGAAGTTCTGCGCGACTTCTGGCGTGACTTCCATGGCGCCGTCGACGAGATCAAGGATCTGCGCGTTTCGGAAGTTCTGGACGCCCTGAACGAGCTGCTGGCCCCGCATATCTTCCCGGCCAAGGAAGATGGCTCGGATCCCCGCGCCTGCCCGTCCTGTTCCAACGGCCAGCTGTCGCTGAAGGTCTCCCGCTTCGGGGCTTTCATCGGCTGCAACAACTATCCGGAGTGCAACTACACCCGCCAGCTCGCCAAGTCCGGCGATGGCGAGGATGGCACAACGCCGGATGGCCCGAAGGTGCTCGGACAGGATCCGGCAACTGGCCTCGACGTCTCCCTGCGCATCGGCCGTTTCGGTCCCTATGTGCAGCTCGGCGAGGAAGCCAAGCCGAAACGCTCGTCCCTGCCGAAGGGATGGTCCGCAGCTGATCTGGATCTGGAGAAGGCCCTGCAGCTGCTTTCCCTGCCCCGTGAGGTCGGGCTGCACCCGGAAGACGGCAAGATGATCACGTCGAACCTCGGGCGCTTCGGCCCCTATGTGCATCACGAAGGCACCTACGCGAACCTGTCCTCGCCCGATGAAGTGTTCTCGGTCGGCCTCAACCGTGCCGTGGACGTTCTGGCTGAAAAGCGCGCCAAGGGCGGACGCGGACGCGCCGCTGCCACGCCGCTGAAGGAGCTGGGCGAACATCCCACCGAAGGCGGCCCGGTCAATGTCTATGACGGGCGCTATGGTCCCTACGTCAAGTTCGGCAAGGTCAATGCGACGCTGCCGAAGGACACGGACCCGCAAGCCGTGACCCTGGAGCAGGCTCTCGAACTGATCGCGGCCAAGGCGCCCAAGGGCGCCGCCAAGAAAAAGGCTCCGGCCAAGAAGCCGGCCGCCAAGAAGGCCGCAAGCAAAACCACAGCCGAGAAGAAGCCGGCTGCCAAGAAAACCGCCGCGAAAAAACCAGCGGCCAAAAAGACCGCATCCAAGGCGAAATCGCCTTCTGAAGATGCCGGTCCGGAAGACGGATCTTGAACGCAAGACGCATCGCCCCGCCCAAAGGGGCAAACCGCAAGCCCAAGCCGGGAGCCAAAACTCCCGGCGACTTTCCCTCGCGCGAAGATCTTCTGACCTTCATCGCCGATAATCCCGGCAAGGCCGGCAAGCGCGAGATCGCGCGCCACTTCGGCATCATCGGCGCCGCGCGGATCCAGCTCAAGAAAATGCTGAAGGACCTCGGCGAAGAGGGCCTGGTGGAACGGCGCCAGAAGCGCCTGATCCGCCCGGGCGATCTGCCGCCAGTATTCGTCACCAATCTCGTTGCCCGCGACCGGGATGGCGAGCTTCTTGGCGAGCCGGTGGACTGGGACGACGAGGCGGGCAGCCCGCCGAAGATCCTCGTGCTCAGCGGCCGCTCAAACAAGACGCCTCAGCCGGGCATCGGCGATCGCGCCCTCGTCCGTCTGACGGAAGCCGAGGAACATGGCGAAGCCCAGTATACGGCCCGTGTCATCAAGGTTCTGGAAAAGTCTCAAGGCGCCATTCTCGGCATCCTGCGCATGCGCGGGCCGGGCAAACCGCCGTTCCTTGAGCCCATCGACATCAAGCAGCGCGAGCTGGACGTGGACCCGCGCGAGCTGAACGACGCCGAAGACGGCGATCTGGTCAGCGTGCAGGTCAACCGCAGCGGCCGCTATGGCACGCCGCGCGCGGCTATCGTGCAGCGTTTCGGCTCCATGAAGTCGGAAAAGGCGGTCTCCGAGATCGCTCTCCACTCCCATGGCATTCCTCATGTCTTCCCCTCGGCCGTCGAGGTCGAGGCAGAGAAGGCCCAACCGGTCACGCTTGGCCAGCGCGAGGACTGGCGCCAGATCCCGCTGCTCACCATCGACCCGCCGGACGCCAAGGACCACGATGATGCGGTCTTTGCCGAGCCGGACAAGGATCCGGAAAACGAAGGCGGACAGATCGTCTATGTCGCCATCGCGGATGTTGCCTATTATGTCCGTCCGGGCACGGCCCTGGACCGGGAAGCGCATCTGCGGGGCAACTCGGTCTATTTCCCGGACCGGGTGATCCCGATGCTGCCGGAGCGGATTTCCAACGATCTGTGTTCGCTGCGCGAAAAGGAAGACCGCCCTGCCCTTGCCGTCCGCATGGTGTTCGACAAGACCGGCGCACGCCGGGGCCACACCTTCCACCGGGTGCTGATGCGCTCGGCTGCCAAGCTGTCCTATCTGCAGGCGCAAAAGGCGATCGAGGGCGTCACCGACGAAAAGACAGAGACCCTGGTCGAAGGCGTGCTGAAGCCGCTCTGGGATGCCTATGCGTGCCTGAAGAAGGCTCGCGATGCCCGTGAGCCGCTGGAACTGGATCTGCCGGAACGCAAGATCAAGCTGAAGCCGGATGGCACGGTCGATCACGTCTATGTGCCCGAACGTCTGGACGCCCACAAGCTGATCGAGGAGTTCATGATCCAGGCCAACGTTTCGGCTGCCGAAACGCTGGAACGGAAGAAAACGCCACTGCTCTACCGTGTCCATGATGCATCGACGCCCGAGAAGCTTCAGAACCTGAAGGACTTCCTGTCAACCCTGAACATGAAGCTGCCGTCCGCGGGCGGTCTGCGGCCATCCGTCTTCAACGGCATTCTAGCCAAGGTGAAGGACACGCCCCAGGCTCAGCTCGTCAACGAGGTGGTCCTTCGCAGCCAGGCCCAGGCCGAATACACACCGCAGAACATCGGCCACTTCGGCCTGAACCTGCGCCGCTATGCCCATTTCACCTCGCCGATCCGCCGCTATGCGGATCTGATCGTGCACCGGGGCCTGATCCGGGCACTTGGGCTGGGCAATGATGGCCTGCCGGAAGGCATCGAGGACAAACTGGAGGCCATCGGCGGCGAGATCTCAAGCGCCGAACGGCGGGCGATGCTCGCAGAGCGGGACACCATCGACCGGCTGATCGCGCTCTGGATGACGGACCGGGTGGGAGCAACCTTCCAGGGCCGCATTGGCGGCGTCGTGAAGTCGGGTCTGTTCATCCGTCTGGACGAATCCGGTGCGGACGGCTTCATCCCCGCCTCCACCATCGGCATCGACTATTATCGCCATGACGAAGGGTCGCACTCCTTGATCGGTGACAAGACCGGCGAAACCTATCAACTTGGCGACAACGTCGAAGTCCGGCTCGTGGAAGCAGCGCCCTTTGCTGGTGCCTTGCGCTTTGAAATGCTGAGCCGGGGCCGCGTTGGCGGAAAGCAGGTTCGCGCGTCCCGGGCAAAGCCCAAGGGCGGCAGCAAGTCTGCAACCGGCCGCAAGCGGATCACGTCCCGCCGTGGCGAGACTTCGCCGAAGTCGAAACCCAGGAAGAGCTAAGACGCAGGTTACGTCCATGAGCGTGCAGTACACATCGTCATCGGGACTTGAAGCAGAAAGCATTGCCGCCAAGCCGCGCCGGCCAGTCATGTCCGCCATGTTGCGCGGCAGCGTCTGCCGGTGCCCGGCCTGCGGCAAGGGCAAGCTGTTCAAGGGCTATCTGACGACGGTGCACGCCTGCGAGGCCTGCGGCGAGGCGATGCATCATCACCGCGCGGATGACGCCCCGCCCTATTTCACCATCACCATCGTCGGGCACATCATCGTGCCGGGGATGCTGTCGGTAGAGCTGCTCTACCATCCGGAACTCTGGGTCCATTTGGCCCTTTGGGTGCCGCTGACGATCTTCCTGTCCCTCGGCCTACTGCGTCCGGTCAAGGGAGCCCTGATCGGCCTTCAGTGGGCACTCTACATGCACGGGTTCGACCCGGAGGCAGAGGAGGATCTGCCCGAACCCGATCCAGCAGGGAGGCTGAGAGAAGAATGAAAACCGGTCTGGCCGCCAAGCTCGGCAAGGACGAGCAGAAGGGCAAGTTTCCCTATATGCGGCCGAAGGATGCGGCAACGCTGCTGATTCTCGACCGGGACGGCGGATCGACCCGCGTTCTGATGGGACGCCGGCACATGGGGCACACGTTCATGCCGGGCAAGTTCGTCTTTCCGGGAGGACGCGTCGACCCGGCCGACAGCCGGATTGCGGCGGCAGGCGATTATCATCCAGTCGTCAGCGAAAAACTCTCGCGCGATCTGAAGGGCCCAAGAACTGCCGCCCGCGTTCGCGCGCTCGCCCTGGCAGCGATCCGCGAGACCTATGAGGAAGCCGGGCTGTTCATCGGCAGGAAGGCGGCTGCGGATCAGACGCTCCGCCTCGGCAAGGGATTTGAGGCCTTCGCCGAGCGCGGCATTCTGCCGGACCTGGAGCCCATTCGCTTCATCGCGCGGGCCATCACCCCGCCCAACCGCTCGCGCCGCTTCGACACACGGTTTCTGGCCGTCTTCGCCGATGCTGTTGCCGACCGACTGGAAAGCGGCCTCGGGCCGTCCGGAGAACTTGAAGACATCGCCTGGCTGACCCTGGACGAGGCAAAAGCCATGGACGAACTGCCCATGATCACCCGCCAGGTGCTGAGTGATCTGCAGGCCCGCCTCGGCACGGATCCGGAGCTCAAGCCGGAATCATCTTTGCCGTTTTACTTCTACAAGGCGGGGGACTTCCAAAAAGTCATGCTCTGACAGGAGCATCACCCGCTTCATCCCCTTGCGCAAAGCGCAGAAACCGGGAATTTCTCGCCAGCTTTTACGGCAAAGCTTGACTTTATCCGGATCCTGAGTACTTTGCGCGCTGATTTCGGAACACAGGGCAGATTGATCGCCAGGGACCCTGGCCACAAGAACTGTTTGCCCCGCCAAACAAAACAGGATCCAAGGCCATGGCCAAGGCGACAACAATCAAGATCAAGCTCCTCTCCACGGCCGACACCGGCTTTTTCTACGTGACCAAGAAGAACTCCCGCACGATGACCGAAAAGATGGTCAAGCGGAAGTACGACCCGGTTGCAAAGAAGCACGTGGAATTCAAGGAAACCAAGATCAAGTAAGATCTGGTCCTTTGACAGTTTCAAAAAACCCGCTGCCAACGCAGCGGGTTTTTTTGTGTCTTGAGATCGCCGGATTCGGTGGACCACAGCCCCAGCAGTTGACTTGAAAGCCCCCCCGCCCTCCAGACAGCAAAAAGGGGCCCGCAGGCCCCTTTCCAATGTCTCCGGTGACTACCCCCGTTCAGGCAGCGGCAACCTCGCTCAGGAAGCTCTCCACTTCGGACTTGAGCTCTTCGGTCTTGTCCGACAATTCGCCAGAGGCAGACAGGACCAGCTCAGCGGAGGACGACGTCTGATCGACCGCCTTGGAAAGCTGGGTCATGCTGGAGGAAACTGCCGTCGTGCCGGCAGCTGCCCGCTGAACATTGTGCGAAATTTCCGAGGTGGCGGCACCCTGCTGTTCAACAGCGGCCGAAATCGCAGACGTATAGCGGTTGACCTCTTCCATGATCTCGGTGATCTCGCCGATCGCATCGACAGATTCCTTCGTGGCCGCCTGGATCGCCGAGATCTGCGCGCCGATTTCCTCGGTGGCCTTGGAAGTCTGGGTCGCCAGTTCCTTCACTTCGGCAGCAACAACCGCGAAGCCCTTGCCGGCTTCCCCTGCCCGCGCCGCTTCAATGGTCGCGTTCAGAGCCAGAAGGTTGGTCTGTTCGGCAATGGCCTGAATAAGCGTCACGACCTCACCGATCTTGGTCGCGGAAGTCGCAAGACCCTCGACCTTCTCGTTGGTGACGCGCGTGCCTTCCGTTGCCCGGCCGACCACTTCGGAAGTCTGGGCGACCTGGCGGGAGATCTCGCCGATGGAGGCAGCCAGTTCCTCGGCAGCGCTCGCAACGGTCTGGACGTTATGTGTCGCCTCATCCGAAGAGCCATGGGTGCTGGCCGCATAGCCAGCGCTTTCACGGGCAACCTCGGTCAGAGAGCGGGACGTACCCTCAAGACCGTCAGCAGTCTCTCCGACGGAGCGCAGCAGACCGGCGACGGTGCTGCGGAAGGAGGCGATCATCTGCTCGATGCGCGCCTGACGTTCGCGGGTCTCCTGCTCGCTCTGATCCTGACGGCTTGCCAGCTCCACGCGCTCGCGGGCCTTTTCCTGAAGATCGGAAACGGCCTTGGACATGATGCCGATCTGATCGCCACGATCGCCATAGGGCACATCGACCGCCAGATCGTTCTGGGCAATGCGCTCGGTCACGCTTGCCAGAACATTCAATGGGCGCAGCAGCTTGCTCATGACCAGCATGGAAAGCGCAGCAGCGATCAGGACGACCGGCACAGCCATCATGGCAAACTTTGACATGATGTCGGTCACGTTTTCCAGAACGCGGGCCTTTTGCACGCCGGCATAGAGGATGCCGATGATTTCGTTAGAGGTGGAGAAGATCGGCTTGTAGATCGTGTAATAGTCATTGCCCAGGATGGTCGCCTGCCCCTGGAACGTACCGCCAGCGGTCACCACGGGGTAGACAGCCCCCTTCTGGCCGAGCGGCGTGCCAACGGCGCGGCTGCCATCTGGCTTGACGATATTGGTGGTCTTGCGCCAGAAGTCCTTGGTCTCCGGGTCCCAGGCAAAGATTGTCGCGGTTTCACCGGTCATACGGCCGATCGTGTCAATCAACTCATGGCTGGAAAACTCTGGCAGCGCATCCATCTGAATGCGGCTGACATTGCCGTCCGCAGACCAGGTCACCTTCACGCCTTCGATGTCCTTGCTGAACATGGTCGCGGCAACGCGGAGGTTGGAATCCTGCTTGGAAAGCGCTGTATCGGTCGCCTGGCCGTCAGCGACGGTGTAGACGATAACCCCAACCGCCACCAAAGCAGCGGCAAGAAAGCCACCACTGGCCAGTGCCATGGCGGTGGTGATTTTCATGTTTCGAAATCGGCTGAACATCTCGGACAATCCCTGGTACGTATTTTTCCTCATATTACTGGGATCATCTTAAATCTTGATGAATACATTAAGTCGTTGAAATTATTGATTTCAACGACAGTGCAGAGAACCTTTTTACAGCCTCAGGAAGAAATAACGACACAACCAGAAGCTTATCCTTCAAGTATTTCAGAGCGAATATTCGGAGTCGCATGGAAATACCTATGGATACAGAACCTCAACAGGCCTCCGCATAAATGACAGGGGCAAGCGTTCCTATCTCAGGAAACATTCTGGAGCGGAAAATGGAAAGGTGGCCGGCGGAAGCAAGCATACGAGGAGGCCACTCTTCGGCTTGCTTCCGCTCTGGCCGGCCCCACGGACCCAGGAGATGCGGCGGACCTGAGCGCCCCGTAGGGAAGTTCATCGACGACGGGATATCTCATCGTCAAAACAGCCAATGAACTTGGAAACGCAAAGGCACACTACGCGAGTGCACATGGAAATCAACACAATCGGCCGACTTTGCACAGTCAAACGCAAATCTTAGTAAATTCGTAACCTTAATCTGCTTGCCGGTCGAATCCAGGAAACAGAGAGTTACAAATCCGGCCGATATTCACATTGAGAGATCAGGCTTCGCCCAGATAGGAGCGGACCGTTTCCAGGAACTTGGCAACGGAAATGGGCTTGGAGATATAGGCCTCGCAGCCGCCCTGCCGAATCCGTTCCTCATCACCCTTCATGGCAAAGGCCGTCACGGCAATCACGGGAATGGTGCTCAGGTCGTCGTCTTCCTTGATCCACTTGGTCACTTCCAGACCGGACACTTCCGGCAACTGGATATCCATGAGGATAAGATCTGGACGATGAGTCCGGGCAAGGGCCAGCGCTTCAATGCCCGTCCGCGTCTGAAGAGTATTATAGCCGTGCGCTTCGAGCAGGTCATGAAACAGCTTCATGTTCAACTCGTTGTCTTCCACGATCAGCACGGTTTTTGCCATTGCTTGGCCCTTTGATCCGGTTATCCGGGTATCGTATCAATGGCAGCGGCCTCAAACTCCAAGCCTGTGGCACACGACCCCACTTCCCAATAGGGTCCCTTTTAACGTGGAATCGTTTCGGAAAGGCAAAAATTCGCGATGGAAGCTTACTCACGCGTCACGATAACCTTTGACAAAGCACAGGAAATTGCGACCGACGCCTTGATATATCTCACGAGGGAGCCGGAATTGACCGGAAGGTTCCTCGCCGTGTCGGGCATAGGCCCGGAATCGATTCGCGAAGCGGCCCAGGAGCCGGGCTTCCTGGCTGGCGTTCTGGAGTTCTTCATGGGCGACGAAGCCCTGCTCCTGAGCTATTGCGAGAATGCGGGCCTGCGCCCCACCATGATGGCCGCTGCCCGTTTTGCCCTGGCTGGAGACCCGGCCGACTATGTCTGAGCCAACACCTCCGAGCCGGGCCATTCTTGATCAGATCGCCCTTCTGCCTGCCTCCCGCCGCCCGCTGGTGGTCTGTGACGTGGATGAAGTAATCCTGCATCTGATCCGGCCGCTGGAGCGCTATATGGCGGCCATCGGCCTCTGCTTCCTGTCATCGACCTACAAGCTGACGGGCAATATCGCCCGCCAGGACACGCGGACCGCCCTGAATGCGCAGGAAGCCAGGCGGGTGATCGAGACCTTTTTCGATACGGAATGCCGCCATCAGGAGATGGTTGAGGGCGCGGACGAAGCCCTGCACCGGGTGTCGAGCCTCGCAGACGTGGTCCTCCTGACCAATCTGCCGGGCAGCCACAACAAGCCGGTCCGGCAGACCCTCCTGGCGCAGATGGGCATCACCTACCCGCTCCTAATCAATTCAGGCCCCAAGGGCGGCGCCGTTGCCGCCCTGGCTGCAGGCAGGCCGGAGCCCGTTGTCTTCATCGATGACAGCCCGACCAACCACAGTTCGGTTCATGCGAGCCTGCCCTCCGCGCGACTGATCCAGTTTGTCGCCGACAGCCGCTTCCGGGGTTCCCTGGACATTGAGCCCCATATCTCGCTTCTGACCGGCGATTGGGGCCAGACAGCAGACTTCATCGAGGATATTCTGGGCGCGCCAGGCAGATAGGTCTGCCTGAATGCACCTAGTGGTTTCCCGCAATGATCGAGCCCTTTTCCTCTTTGGACACCAGAAAGCAGGCAGGAGCGCCCTCCCCTGCCCGCGCCCTGTGCCGGGATTGCGGGGCGCGTCCCGCTCTGGAGCGCAGCCGCTGCCCGTCCTGCGGCAGCCCGCGCCTGCTGCGGCACCCGGAACTGGATCAGCTCTCCATTGCCCACATCGACTGCGACGCCTTTTATGCCTCCGTCGAAAAGCGCGACAATCCGGAGCTGCGCGACCTGCCGGTGATCGTCGGCGGCGGCCAGCGGGGTGTCGTCTCGACCTGCTGCTATATTGCCCGCATCAGCGGCGTACGCTCGGCCATGCCCATGTTCAAGGCCCTGGAGGCTTGCCCGGACGCCATCGTCATCAAGCCGGACATGGAGAAATACGGCCGGGTCGGGCGGCAGATCCGCGAAAAGATGCGCAACCTGACGCCTCTGGTGGAACCAATCTCGATCGATGAGGCCTTTCTGGACCTGACCGGCACGCAGCGCCTGCATCATTCCAGCCCGGCGGAAACCCTTGCCCGTTTCATTCGCGAAATCGAGGAGGAGATCGGCATCACCGCGTCGGTGGGGCTTGCGCCCAACAAGTTCCTGGCAAAAATCGCATCGGATCTCGAAAAGCCGCGCGGCTTCTCGGTCATTGGCGCTGCAGAGGCCCGCAGCTTTCTGGCGGAACAACCGGTCAGCATGATCTGGGGCGTCGGCAAGGTCTTCCAGAAAGCCCTCGCCTCCGACGGCATCCGCACCATCGGCCAGTTGCAAACCATGGATCAGTCGGATCTCGCCCGCCGCTATGGTGCGATGGGTTTGCGCCTTGCCAAGCTGTCCCGGGGCGATGACGACCGGACCGTCTCGCCTGCACGGGCGACCAAAAGCATCAGCAGCGAAACCACCTTCAACTTCGACATCACGTCCTTCGAAAAGCTCCGGCCAATCCTGCTGGATCTGTCCGAAAAGGTCTCAAGGCGCGTGAAGGAAGAAGGCTTTGCGGGCCGGACGGTCACCCTGAAACTGAAGACCGCGGACTTCAAGAGCATCACCCGCTCCCGCCAGCTCGCGGACCCGACACAGCTCGCCGACAGGATCTTCCGCGCTGGCGTTGATCTCCTGAAGCCGGAGACTGACGGCCGCCGCTTCCGCCTGATCGGCATTGGCCTCAGCGACCTCAGCGATCCTGCCCAGGCCGATCCGCAGGATCTGCTCGACCAGGACGCAGACCGGCGCAAGAAGGCCGAACTTGCCATGGACGCGGTGCGGGCAAAATTCGGCAAGACCGCCGTCGAACGCGGCCTGCTTCACGAAGCAAGGCAAGAACGCGAGGCGGAGAAGGAAGCACGGGACAGGAAAGACAAGGGGCAGTAGCTGGAACCGCGCAGTTCCAACAGGAGAATTCAGTTCGAAAACACGAGCGTCTATTGAGCAAGCCGCCCATCCTTAGAGACGGGGCTTCGCCCCTCCTCAGGATGAGGCAATCGTATTGAAATCCTTGGTCTTTGAGGCATTTGCCTCAACAGCACCTCATCCTGAGGAACCGCGAAGCGGTGTCTCGCAGGATGGACCGATTGTTCAATCTCTCTGCCGCCCTCAGTTCGTGCAGGGCTCGCCAGTGCGCACTTCCAGATTGTTGAGCTGCGCCTTGATGGTGAAGTCACCGTAATCCAGCGTCATCTTGCGGCTGATACCGTTCTCGTAAAGCAGGAACGACAGCTGATAGGAGGGCTCCTGCTCGCCGGTCGCACCGATCCCCGGCTCGAAATAGGCAACGGTGACCGGCCAGTAAGTCTTGCCGGCAAGCGCCGCGCGGGCAGCCTTTTCAGGTCCCGTCTCAACGGCGGTTTCCTGCTCGGAAGCCCCGATCACCGCCGTGGTCGTGAAAACCTTGTCCCCGGTCTCTGAGCCATCGAAAATGTCAGCGGTGAAGAAATGCTGGCCTGCCTTCGCAGCCTCGATCAAGGCCTTGATATGCTCGGTCGGGAACAGGGCCTTGCTGGAGATCGGAAACGTCTTGGCAGCCGGAACCTTCAGCTCAACGGATTTTTCGCCGTTCTTTTCCCGGTTCGCTGAACCGCGGGTTTCCTCGATCAGCTTGCGATCGACAAAGGTCTCGCTCAGGAACTGAAAGGCATCCGCCGATCCGGATTCATGAGAAGAGCTGCGCAAATCCGTCACCTGCGACCCGCCATCCTCGTCCCGCATGTCGGTCATGAAGCGGAAGTTGACGCTGTAGCCGTCGCAAACGCTTCCCGAAACCTCATAGGCCATGCGTCCCGTGAGCGCGGAGATCGACAGGGCGTCGGAAGCCTCGCCCAGTTCCAGATCATAGATCGCCCGGTGGGGGGCGAGTTCCGCAGCAGAGGCGAGAGATCCCGTAACCGCAAAAGCCGTCATACCGGCGAGAACAGCAGCGGCTGCGGACAGTCGGATGCGGGCCGGCGGACAGATTGAAAGGGTCATGAGCGTCTCCAGTTCCCCAAAACTTATGCGGCTGCCAGTTAAGTGCAAACCATGGCAACACCTTGGTCTATCCGCTTTTAAACCATAGCATTCCCCCCTTAAAGGGTAAGCAGCAATCTGTGGTGGGTGAAAACCGGAGCAAGCAGGCTTGAGGTACGGCCGGGGCCTTGCGGCAACAGCCGAATTCAGCCAAGACTTTGGCCCTGTTTTCCGATTCCGGAGTGTGAAATGACCGAGACCGTTGAAAGCCGCCTTGCCTCCATGGGCGTGATCCTGCCCACCCCGGCAACGCCTGTCGCCAATTATGTTCCCTTCGTGCAGACGGGCCAGCAGCTCTTCATCTCCGGTCAGCTTCCGATGAATCCGGATGGCCTGCAATATGCCGGGAAGGTGGGAGACAGCCTGTCTCTGGAGCAGGGCCGCGCGGCGGCGCGCCTGTGTGCCATCAATCTCCTGGCGCAGGCCAAGGCCGCGACCGGTGACCTGGAAAAGATCGTCCGCCTGGTCAAGATCGTCGGTTTCGTGAACTCCACACCGGACTTCACCGATCAGGCCCAGGTGATCAACGGCGCCTCCGACTTCATGGTCGAAGCTCTCGGCGACAAGGGCCGCCATGCCCGATCTGCGGTCAGCGCCGCCTCCCTTCCCTTTGGAGCCGGCGTCGAGATCGAAGCGATTTTCGAGATCGCCTGACGCCCACAGGGGCGCCAGAAGCGCCCCATTTTCCTTCCAGACTTCCCGCCATCCGGCTTCCCATCAGGGTCTTAGACATGTCTGAAATGTCCACCATTCTTGCCCGTCCCGTCGCCCATCGCGGCTTCCACAATCCATCGGAAGGCCGGATCGAGAACACGCCTTCGGCCGTGGCAGCTGCCATGGAACGCGGGTTTGGCGTCGAAGTCGATGTTCAGGAAACAGCCGACGGTCAAGCACTGGTCCACCATGACTACACGCTGGAACGTCTGGTGGAAGGCACGGGATCGGTCATCAGCCAGCATTCGGCAGATCTGGTGAAGCTGCACATGAAGACCGGCACCGACAAGCTCTGGCTGCTGCAGGATCTGCTGGATCTGGTTCAGGGCCGCATTCCGCTGGTGATCGAAATCAAGTCCCGCGTCGTGCCCGGCGCTCAGGCTGATTTCGTGCGCAATGTCGTGGATCAGGTCGCCCGCTATTCCGGCCCGGCCTGCATCAAGTCTTTCGACCCGGACATGCTGTCCGTCGCCAAGGCACACAATCCGGATGTGCTGCGCGGCATTGTCGCCGACAGCGCCCGCAACAAGCAGGACTATGCCCGCCACAGCCGCATGGACCGTTTCATCCTGCGCCATCTCCTGCATGTGCCGCGCACCCGGCCCCACTTCATCTCCTATTGCGTCAATGACCTGCCGGCCCCCGGCCCCAGCTTCTGGCGCAAGACCCTTGGCCTGCCGATGATGACCTGGACCGTGCGCACGCCTGAACAGCGGGAAAGAGCCAACCGCTTTGCTGACCAGATGGTCTTTGAAGGCTTCGACCCAGAGGCTTGAAACCCTCTGCCTGTCAGACAACGACACGAGAAGTGAAGAGCGAATGCAGCAAGCCTCTTGCGATGCTGCATTGCCGCACTAATCTTTAGTCATGTCTGACGCTCACCTCGACAAGTAGTCTCATGACCGACCGCTCCCCTGAGGATGCCCCCGCCACCTTGCGCGTCCTGTCTTCCATGACGGATATTTCCGCCAGGGCCTGGGACAGTGTGGCCAATCCAGGCTGGCTGATGGACGAAGCTGGACGGCTCGCTGCCGATCAGGAACTTCTGGACCGGCTCAGCCTTGCTGAATCAGTTTCAGAGCCAGATGAATCCCCTTATCAGGTTCCAGGCTATAACCCCTTCCTTTCGCACGCTTTTCTATCCTCTCTGGAAGAGGCTGGCTGCGCAACAGCACGCACGGGCTGGCTGCCACGGCACCTGGTTCTGGAGGATGGAAGTGGCGGCGTTCTTGGCGCGGTACCCGCCTATCTGAAGAACCACAGCCAGGGCGAATATGTCTTCGACCACGGCTGGGCAGATGCCTTCGAGCGGGCGGGCGGCGACTATTATCCCAAGCTGCAGGTCAGCGTCCCTTTCACACCCGCGACGGGCCGCCGCTTCCTGCTGGCGCCAGGCATCGACCACGCTTCCGGCATGACTGCCCTGGCCTCTGGACTGGTGGAAGTTGCCCGGCGCTCCGGCGCCTCTTCGGTGCACGCCACTTTTCTGACAGAACCGGAATGGTCAGCCCTAGGTGAGATTGGATATCTCCAGCGCACAGACCAGCAATTCCACTTCGAGAACCGCAACTATGACAGCTTCGACCAGTTCCTCGGGGAACTGAACTCCCGCAAGCGCAAGGCGGTGAAGAAGGAACGGCGCGAAGCGCTTGCGGAAGGCATCGAGATCGAATGGGTGACCGGCAGCGATCTGACCGAGGCCCATTGGGACGCCTTTCACACCTTCTACATGGACACAGGTTCGCGGAAGTGGGGCCGGCCCTATTTGAACCGGCAATTCTTTTCCCTGCTGGGAGAGCGCCTGCCGGACCGGGTCCTGCTCATCATGGCCAAGCGGGATGGCCGCTATATCGCAGGCGCACTCAACCTCATCGGATCGGACACACTGTTTGGCCGCAACTGGGGCTGCACCGAGCACCACCCCTTCCTGCACTTCGAGGTCTGCTATTATCAGGCCATCGAATTTGCAATCGCCCGCAAGCTGAAGCGGGTGGAGGCAGGCGCCCAGGGAGATCACAAGCTCGCCCGGGGCTATCTGCCAACGCTTACGAGGTCAGCGCACTGGATCGCCCATGAAGGCTTGCGCGAAGCAGTCGCAGATTATCTGGCGCGAGAGCGGGCAGCCATTGCCCAGGAAGCAGAAATCCTCAGCGAGCACGCTCCGTTCCGCCAGACCTGACCAACAAGCCGGACTCACATTCTGAAGACCAAGACCCAAGCCCTTGTTTCGCCTTATTATTTAAGGAAAAGGCAATCAGATATCTCGCCCGGATAAAGACAGGTGCACCGGGCAAGACCCGCCTCCGCTCCCTCCGACCGGCCAGTTGATTCAAGACTTGAAGAGACTGAATCACTTTCTCAAGCCCAATCCAAGTCATTGCTTTCTTGACGAAAACCAATTCTGACCGCAAAACTTTGCGCAGATCAGACTGGCAAGAAAGCCCAGCCCGGAAAAGGTAACGACATGCCGACGAACGCCTACGACGACCAGAACATCTTTGCCAAAATCCTGCGCGGGGAAATCCCGAGCCACAAGGTCTACGAAGATGACAAGACCGTCGTGATCATGGACATCATGCCCCGTGGCGACGGCCATATCCTGGTGATCCCGAAGGCCCCGTCCCGCAACATTCTCGACATTGCGAGCGAAGACCTGACGGCCGTGATGAGTGTTGTTCAGAAAATGGCCCGCGCCGTCCTGAAGGCGTTTGGAGCCGATGGCACCACTATCCAGCAATTCTCGGAGCCAGCTGGCGGTCAGGTCGTGTTCCACACCCACGTCCATGTGATCCCGCGCTTTGAAGGCGTGCCGCTTCGCCCGCATACAGGCGAGATGGCGGCGAACGATGTGCTGGCTGAACACGCAGGCAAGATCCGCGCCGCGCTCGCCTGATCACAGGCCTGGTGCCTCTCAAGGCCGCCGAAAGGCACAGCGCCCCGGAAACGAATGTCCGGGGCGCTGTTTTTTTTAACCAGCGCTCGCCGCTGCAAGAGCTGCCTCATGCTCGGCGGCGTAGGCTGCATCCATCTCGGAGATGCGCTTGTAGCT
This sequence comes from Roseibium suaedae, assembly GCF_900142725.1. Lineage (GTDB taxonomy): Bacteria > Pseudomonadota > Alphaproteobacteria > Rhizobiales > Stappiaceae > Roseibium > Roseibium suaedae. The sequence goes on from NZ_FRBW01000002.1 coordinate 258,971, forward strand.
CGGTCTTTCGCTGACACGCCGGGCATAGGCCTCGAACTCGGGCAACTTCGGGATCAGCCCGAACTGCAGGGTCCAGCCGATCCCCGTCCCCCAGAGCACATCGGCCACGGTGAACGTGTCTCCCAGGAGATAATCGCCCTTGGCAAGCTGTGCCCGGATCACTTCGATCACCTGATCATAGGTGCCATAAGGCGACATGGCTTCATGAGCCGGTTCCCGCTTCAGATAGGCATCGATCAAGGCCGGTTCGAAACAGGCACCGAAATAGGCCATCCAGCGCAGATAGGGTCCTCTCAGCGGATCCGTGATGGCAGGCGTCAGACCAGCCTGCGGAAAGAGGTCACCGAGGTAGATGTGAATGGCCAACTGCTCGGTCACCACCGCGTCGCCATGACGGATGGTTGGAACCTTGCCGAGCGGGTTGATGGCCAGAAACGGCGGCTGGCGGTTCTCGCCCGCCTTCATGTTCAGCACATGCAATTCATGCGGCGCCTGCAATTCATCCAGCAGCATGGCAACGCTGCGGGCGCGAGTTTGCGGGGAATAATAGAAAGTGATTGTGTCCTGCATGACGGAATGTCTCCAAAACGGCCCGCCGGCGGCAGGCACTGGAAGCTGAATAACGCACCATACCTGTCAACTTCTGTCAGGTTGGATTAGGCATAGTTCAGAAACTGAATTTTTTGCCTGGAGTGATCCATGCGCGCGAGCCGCCTTCTGTCCATCCTATTGACCCTGCAGGCGCGGGGGCATGTCACCGCACAGGAGCTGGCGGAGGACTGCGAAGTGTCCCTGCGCACCATCTATCGTGACATAGATGCCCTGAGCAGTGCGGGAATTCCGGTCTATAGCGAGCGCGGCTCAGAGGGCGGCTACAGGCTGCTCGACGGCTACAAGACTCGCCTGAACGGACTGTCGGCAATGGAGGCCGACGCCCTGTTTCTGGCTGGCCTGCCGGGCCCTGCGGCCGATCTCGGACTTGGTGCGGTGATGAATGGCGCCAAGACCAAGCTGCTGACCGCCCTGCCCGACAGCCTGCGGGACAGCGCCGCCCAGATGCAGAACCGGTTCCATCTCGACATTCCCGCCTGGTTCGCCGAATCCGAACAACCTGACTTTCTGCCCGAAATTGCCGATGCAATCTGGAACCAGCGGCAGATCGACATCCGCTACAGAAGCTGGACAGGCGAGAAGCAGCGCCGCCTGTCCCCCCTTGGCATCGTCCTGAAAAGCGGCGCCTGGTATTTGATCGCCAGTTCAGAGAGCGAACCGCGCACCTTCCGGATTTCCCGCGTTCTTGAATTCAAGGCGACCGATGAGACCTTCGAGCGCCCGGAAGGCTTCAACCTGGCCAACCACTGGCATGCCTCAACCCGCCGGCTGGACGAGGAGCTGCATCCGCGACGGGCCAGGCTCCGTCTCTCACCATGGGGCAGGAGAATGTTCGAGGCGTTGATGTCACCCTACATCTGCGCCAAGACCACCTTTGCTGACGATGCGGATGCAGAGGGCTGGATTGAGGCCGAAATCCCCACAGGATCCGTGCGGCAAGCCTGCGCGGATCTATTGAGATTCGGCGGCGATGTAGAAGTTCTGGAACCGGCGGATCTCAGGGCTGCCATGGCAGAAACGGCCCGGCAGCTGGGCCGCTTCTATCTGACATCAAAGGAAGAACGCTCCGGCTCAAGCGCCTCCGAGCATCAGCCAGCCGATGATCAGGACCGCTTCACCGGCCAGAACCCCGACGATGACTTTCTGACGTGTGGCAAGAAAGGCTGAGAACCCGCATACCGCCGCGAATATCCGCAGCCAGACCGGCGTCTCGGCCAGAATGCCGCTTGGAAACAGGATCAGTTTGGCAATCACGCCCGCAACCAGAGCGGTTGCGACGGACCGCACCCAGATCAAGAGCTCGCTGTCTTCGCGCAAGCCTCCGCCGACCAGAACCCCGAGCCAGCGCCACATGTCGGTTGCGATCCATCCGGCAAAGATGATCATGACATAGGGCCACCACCATGCATCGATCATAGAAGCCCCCTGCGCATGTATCGGGTGATCAGATATGCCAGCGTTCCGCCGGCCAGACCGGTCCAGAGCAGATCCAGCCCGGGCGTCACAAGATAAAAGAACGGCCCAAGCACGAGGCCGATCAGCAGTGCCGCCTTGTCAGCTGCGAGTCGGGCCGCGCTCCACAGGGAGCAGATGAAATAGACCGGGGTCAGCAACACCAGGGCACCGGCGACCATCGGCGGCATGCGTTCCACCAGAAGATAGGCCACGCCGGTCATGCAGAAGACGAAACTCGTAAGCGCTGTTCCAAAACCGGCAAAAAAGGGCAAACGCCCTTCTCTCGGCAGGTCCGGCAGGTTGCGCATGCCATGGACCCAGGCCGTCACCGCGATGAAGTGAGAGATATAAAGCAGCTGCCAGCGCTTGGTCTTGCCTTCCACCTTGACCATGGGAATGAGAGCCATGGTCATGGGCATGAGACGGACGGAGGCAAGCGCGACCGCGATTGCCGCGGGCACCAGCCCCATGCCGCTGGAAATCGCCCCGGTCAGAACCACGATGGATGGCAAGGCCCAGACAAGCCCCGTCATCAACAGGGTCTCAAGCAGGCTGAGGCCGCTCTCCCGTGCAAGCCCGGCATAGCCGACAAAGGCAGCCGTCAGGATCAGGGCCGGAATGGAGATGGCGGCTTTCGAACCGCGGAAGAACCACACCCTGCCGGGCAAGTTCATGTCATTGTGACTGGAAACGTCGGGATGAGGCGGCTGTGACATCCGGTGGACTTCAGCTTGTCTTTCTTGGCATCGTCCGGAAAGGTCCGGGACAGGCAAATAGGAAGGTTCCCTTATATTTTGCCTGTCCCGCAGATTTGTCAAACCAGGTGCTTCACCTCAGACCAGGATCAGATCGCCCCGCCGTTGGCGCGGATGATCTGGCCGCTGATCCAGGCGCTTTGCGGACTGGCGAGGAAGCTGACAGCATTGGCGATATCCTCTGGCGTCCCAAGACGTCCGAAGGGGCTGAGGCGCTTGATCTGCTCGACCAGTTCCGTGCTTTTACCCTCAAGGAAAAGATCCGTGCCGACCGGCCCGGGCGCAATGGCATTGACCGTCACCCCCTTCGGGCCCAGTTCCTTGGCGGCGATGTGGGTGATGGCTTCCACACCGGCTTTTGACGCTGCATAGGCGCCGTAACCTGGCTGATAGAAGCCAACCACGGACGAGGACAGATTGATGATCCGCCCGCCCTGCGGCAGACGGGCTGCCGCTTCCCGGATCAGCCGGATGGGCGCTGCCAGATTGAGATCGAGCTGCGCTTCCAGCATCTCGTCGCCAGTTTGCGCCAGCGGTGCCAGTTTCATCATGCCGGCGTTGTTGACCAGCACGGACACCGGACCGAGCAAGGCCTCAGCCTGATCAAAGAGGCTCCTGGCCGCAGCCGGATCGGCGAGATCCGCCTTGATGGCAGCAGCGCGCCCTCCAGCGGCTTCGATTTCCGAAACAACCGCCTGAGCCTGCTCGGGACTGCTTGAATAATTCACGGCAACGGCAAAGCCGTCTGCCGCCAGCTGACGCGCGATTTGCGCACCGATTCCACGCGACGCACCGGTAACGATGGCAGATGTCTGTTGATCACTCATGGCACTCTCCTGATTGGGTCAGGAGGAAAATAATCATGCGCCAGATGAAAACAATTGCATGAAAATTGACATTACAATTTCCTCGCGACTAACAATCCTTATGGACAGACTTGATCGACTCGAACTCTTCATCCGCATCGTCGACTGGGGCAGCTTTGCCCGCGCGGCCAGCGAACTGAACATTGCCCGCTCGTCGGCGACCAATGCAGTCAAGGCGCTGGAGCGGGAGACAGGCGTGCGGCTGCTGGCCCGCTCCACCCGCCACCTTGCAGTCACGCCTGAGGGCGATGCCTTCTATCAGCGGGCCCGGACCATCCTCACGGAGGTTGAAGAGACCTTCGGCGCGTTCCGCAATGCCAGTCCGCGCGGGCACTTGCGGGTGGAAGCTCCTGGCCAGTTAACCCGGTCCTTCCTGGTTCCACACCTGCCGGACTTCCTGGCCCGCTTTCCGGACATCACCATCTCCTTCGGCCAGAGCGACCGGCTTGCGGATCTGGTGCGCGAGGGCGTCGATTGCGTGATCCGGGCGGGCCACCCGCAGGACAGCAGCCTGCAGATCCGCAAGGTCGGGGAACTGCCGGAAGTCACCTGCGCAAGCCCGGCCTATATCGCCAGACACGGACTGCCCCACAGTCTGGAAGATCTCGGTGGGCATGAGATGGTAGGCTTTGTCTCTTCCAGAACCGGTGAGATCATGCCGATGGAGTTCTGCAAGGCTGGCCGCGTTGAAACGCGGCTCTTGCCGGCGCGGGTCAGCACCGACAATTCGGACACGGCAGCCGCCCTGGCCCTTGAAGGCCTGGGACTGGTCCAGGCACCACGATACCGTTTCAAGCCTTATCTTGCCTCAGGGGCCCTGATCGAGGTTCTGCCCGACATGCCGCCGGAGCCCCTGCCCCTTCATGCGCTTCATGCCAGCGGCCGGTCCGTCTCCCACCGGCTCGGGGTGTTTCTCGACTGGGTGCGGGACGTGCTGGCCAGAGAACTCTAGAATTTGGCCAGAGAAAGAGGCCTCACGGCGTCCAAAAACATCAGACTGGCCCCCGGAAGAACCTGACCGCCCGTTCCCGGCCTGACTTTCACCGCCTTTGCCCCCTATGGCAGCGTCTAGGGCGCAACCGAGTCAACAGCCCAAACTCTCTTTGGGAACAACGCTTTTTAACCGGAATGTCAGAAATCAGGGCCGATGAACAGGCAGGTGATTTTCAACCGCCGATTTTGATGCTCTTTACTTGTAAACACTGATTGCGAGGTCTTCCATGTCGTCTTTCAAGCTGTCCCGCCGCCGGTTTCTGGCATCCGCATCCCTGGCTTCTGCCTCTTTGGCGTCTGCCTCTCTGGCTGTGATGCCGGTTGCGGTACGGGCTCAGGACCTGCCGCCCTCCAGAACAGCTGGAACGGACGTCCCTCCCGGCCAGATCGAAAAGGCCGTTGCCGCGCTCGACGACATTGTCAGCGAGATCATGGAGCGCAGCAGCGTTCCGGGCATTGCGGTTGGCGTCGTCCATCAAGGCAAGACGCTCTATGCCAAGGGCTTCGGTGCGCGCGGCGGGGATGGCGAGCAGACCATTGACCCGGATACGGTTTTCCAGCTTGCCTCCCTGTCCAAGCCGGTCGGTGCAACCGTGGTTGCCCGTCAGGTCTCCCGGGGTGTTGTCACCTGGGACAGCCGGATGCGTGACCTCCTGCCCTGGTTCTCTCTCTCCGATCCAACGGTCACGGAACTCCTCACCATCGGCGATCTTTACAGCCACCGATCCGGCCTTCCGGGCCACGCCGGTGATGATCTGGAAGACCTGGGGTTTGACCGGCAGTCGATCCTGGAGCGGTTGCGCCTGCAACCGCTCACCTCGTTCAGGACAAGCTATGCCTATACGAACTTCGGCCTGACTGCGGCGGCAGAGGCAGTCTCGCGGGCCTCCGGTGCCGAGTGGAGCGACCTTTCGGAAGAGGCGCTTTATCAGCCGCTCGGCATGTCCCGGACCAGTTCTCGCTTTGACGAGTTCATGGCGCGGGAAAACCGGGCGCTCCCCCATGTGAAATCCGGTGGAGGCTTCGAAACCCGCCTCCAGCGGCAGCCCGATGCCCAGTCTCCGGCCGGTGGCGTCAGCTCCAGTGTCAACGACATGATCAAGTGGATGACCATGGTTCTGACAGATGGCGGAGACCTGATCGAGCCGGATGCCCTCCAGCCCGCGATCAGCCCCCAGAGCGTATCCAGCCGCCCCCATGTCCCGGACGAACGCGCAGGTTTCTATGGCTACGGCTTCAATGTCGGCACCGATCCGTCCGGGCGCGTGGTCATCAGTCACTCGGGCGCCTTCATCCTGGGAGCTGCCACCCATGTGTCGATGATCCCGTCCCTCGATATCGGCATCATTGTTCTGTCGAATGCAGCGCCCGTCGGCGCGGTAGAGGCGATTGGCGCGAGCTTCAATGATATGGTGCAGGCCGGGCGGGTCACCCGCGACTGGTTCGGCGGCTACTCCGAGCGCTTTGCGCCTTTTTTCGAGCCGGAAGGCTTCACCGCCGGCAAGCCTTTCCCGCAAGCTGCAGCACCGGCCCCTTCGGACAGCTATTGCATCGGCCGCTACGGCCACCCCTATTTTGGCACGGTCGAAGTGCGCAAGGATGGCGACGGCCTGGCCCTGTTCGCGGGCCCGGCGCCCCTAAAGCTGCCACTGCAGCATTGGGACGGTTCCATGATGGTGTTCGACTTCTCCAACGAGAATGCCATCGACGGGTCCCGCTCGGCTGCCACGTTCTCGGGCGATGGTGCCCAGGCGGACATGCTTGAGGTCGAACTCTTCGTGCTGAACGGTCCTGCCCGCTTCAAGCGCCTCTGACCGCGTCCAGAATCTGAAAGGCCGCCGGAGAAATCCGGCGGCCTGAGGTTGATGACAAACCATCAATTCGTCATCCCGGACGCAGCGAAGCGGAGATCCGGGACCGGTGAGCCGAGGCGGGATGGTCCTCAACTGATTGAAACCGTTACCCTTCGGGCTCACCGGTCCCGGCTCGCGCTCCGCTTGGCCGGGATGACTATCGAGAGTTTACACCTTTGTCAGCGGTCTGAGGCCGCCGGAGAAATCCGGCAGCTTTTCCTTTTGTATGACGTCTGACCGCCCAGCGGTTTCCCACCGGGCGTTTCTCGTTCTGGCTTACTTCTTCAGATCCACGACCACCTTTTCCAAAGTGCCCTCGAAATCGAAGGGGGCGTTGTAGTCGGTTGTTACGGCCGTTCCCGTGTCCGTTCCCACATCCTGGTTTTCCGACAGCGAATATTTGAACGGCGTGGTCCGCTCGATCATGCCAGACCCGACCGGCTTGCCGTCCACGGCAAGAGACACCGTGCCGCTCTTGCCCATTTCCGAGCCGCCGTCATAGGTGAAGTCCATCTTCAGCTCGCGCTCTCCGGCCGGAACGGCGCTCTCGCTTTCAACGGAATAGACCGCGACGTCGATGAAGTTGTGAGCGACCTTGAGCCTGCCGTCCTTCAGATAGAAGGCCCAGCCGCCCGTGTTGCCGCCCTGGGTGAAGATCATGCCATTGGCCTTGTCTTCGATCTTCACCTTGGCGGTGACACTGAAAGACTTGTTCTTCAGGTCAGGCGCTGAAGATTCCGGCAGACCGGCCAGAATGCCCGCATAGGTGAAGCTCGTCCGGTTGCCCGCAAGATTTGGCTTGCCGGTTTCCTCCGCACTGAAGCGTTCTGCTCCACGCCAATCGAGCGGTAGAGCCTTGTTGGCGGAAGCCTCCGCCCACCAGAGCGCCTTCAATTCCTCCAGCTTTTCCGGGTTGGCTGCCGCAATGTCCTTGGCCTGACTGAAGTCCTCATCAAGATTGTAGAGTTCCCACTTAGCTGTCATCGGATCGAAGGCACCGCGCACCGGATCCCAGGGCTCGAAGGCAAGGGATGCGGCCCACCAGCCGTCCTTGTACATGCCCCGGTTCACGACCATCTCGAAATACTGGCTGGTGCGCACTTCCTCTGCCTTGGCATCCTCCAGCGTGTTCAGGAAGCTCTTGCCCTGGATCGGCGTCTGGGCCGTACCGTTAACGCTGCGCGGTTCCGGAATGTGAGCAGCCTCCAGGATGGTCGGTGCAATGTCGATCACATGCAGGAACTGGGTGCGGGTCTCGCCGCCCTTGGCCTGACGGGCCGGCCACTTGACGATCATCGGATTGCGGACACCGCCAAGGTGGCTCGCCACCTGCTTGGTCCACTGGAAGGGAGAATCGACGGCCCAGGCCCATCCCGCCGGGAAATGATTGAAATGCAGCTCGGTACCGATCTCGTCGATCCGGTCGAGCATGTCTTCCGTCTTCATCAGATAGGCATTGAAGAAGGCATTTTCGTTGAGCGTGCCGTCAAAGCCGCCCTCCGCAGACGCACCATTGTCGCCGACGATGTAGATGATCATGGTGTTGTCGGCATCCGGCAGGCTTGCCACATAATCCAGGACCCGGCCGACCTCCTGATCGACCTGATAGCCATAGGCCGCAAACACTTCCATCATCCGGCTGTAGAGCCGCTTCTGGTCGTCGCTCAGGCTGTCCCAGGCGGGCAGGCTCGACGGGCGGGACGTCAGCTCGGTGTTGGCCGGAATGATCCCCCGCTCCTTCTGGCGCTCAAATGTCTGCTCGCGATAGACATCCCACCCCATGTCGAACTTTCCCTTGAACTGGTCGATCAGCTCTTTCGGGGCCTGATGGGGAGCATGGGTCGCAGCAGGTGCCAGATAGGCGAACCAGGGCTTTTCCGGCTGAACGGCTTCAAGTTTCTGCAACCAGCTGATGGTGTGATCGGCCAGATCGGTGCTGAGATAGTAGCCTTCAGTCTCGGGGGTTCCGATCGGCGTCTGGTTCTCGAACAGATAGGGACGGATCTGGTTGGTGTCGCCGGCCATGAAGCCATAGAAATAGTCAAATCCGAGCCCGTTGGGCCAACGGTCAAACGGGCCCATCACGCTGGTTTCATAGATCGGGGTATTGTGGTTCTTGCCGATCCAGGCCGTGACATAGCCATTCTGGCGCAGGATCTCCGCAACGGACGCCGTCTCCTTGGGAATGATGCCCGTATAACCATCATAGCCGGTGGCAAGCTCGGTGATCACGCCCGTGCCCGCCACATTGTGATTGCGGCCGGTCAGGAGAGCGGCGCGGGTCGGAGAACAAAGCGCGGTGGTGTGGAAGCGAGTGAAGGTCAGGCCTTCGGATGCAAGTGCATCCATCGCCGGCGACGGTACCCCGCCCCCTGTGACATCAAACTGACCGAAGCCGACATCATCCAGCAGGATCAGCAGCACATTCGGAGCGCCCTCCGGTGCGGTAACGGGTGACGGGAACTGAGCAGGATCGGAATTGAGATAGGTGGTGCCCACATTGCCGCGGAATTTCTGTTTCGCATAGGGCAAGGTCACCTGCCCTGCCTCGGCCCCAAGGGGCAGTGCCTGCGCTGCAACCTCTGAAGGATAGCCCAGCGACACCGCAATAAGCGGCACGGCCAGGAGACTGGGAAATAGTGCTGAATATTTCATCGGCTCACTCCAGAGGTCTCAAATATCAAAAAATCCTGTCTTGCAGCCCTTCCGCAAATTGCCGGACCTGAGGCGTCTTTTTCAGCCTCAGCATTCCCGGTTCATTCCCTCCCAACCTGCTTCCCGCATGGAACTCCAACGCCGCATGTGCAACAGGCATGCGTCCATCAGGCAGGCCCCAAACTGACAGATGTGTCATCCGGACTTTCTGCAGGTCATCTCTCAGGCGTGCAGAGCCATCCTTCGCTCAATCCCATTCACGCAACCTGAAGAGGCGCACACAAATTATACTCGCATTTTATGAAATGAACACGCCCCACCTTGCCCCAGAATCAAAACGGGCACCCGATGGGTGCCCGTTGATCTTCACAAAGGACGAGAGGTCAGCTCGTCAGAGGAACCTTGGGAACGAGGCTTTTCTTGGCGCCGCCGCTCTTGCCCTCGGACTTCGGTTCAGCCTTGGTCTCGGCAGCCTTGGCAGAAGCAGGCTTGCGCTTGCGCTTCGGCTTGGCCTTAGAGGCAGCCGCCTTCGGCGGAGCGGAGGGCTTGCGCTCCTCGACCGTTTCCAGAAGCAGTCCGGCATGATCCTCGGAGACAGAGACCTTGACCGTGCCGCCCTTCTGCAGCTTGCCGAAGAGCACCTCGTCGGCGAGCGGCCGCTTGATGTGCTCCTGAATGACCCGGCCAAGCGGTCGGGCCCCCATCTGGCTGTCATAGCCCTTGTCGGCCAGCCACTCGGTGGCGTCGTCCGTCAGTTCAAAGGTCACGCCGCGATCGGCCAGCTGGGCTTCAAGCTGCATGACGAACTTCTGAACCACCTTGTAGACCACTTCCTTCGGCAGGTTTGCGAAGGGAATAATGGCGTCGAGACGGTTGCGGAATTCCGGCGTGAACAGCTTGTTGATCGCCTCCGCATCATCCCCTTCCCGCTGAGCGCGGTTGAAGCCCACCGGAGCCTTGGCCATATCGGCTGCGCCCGCATTGGTGGTCATGATCAGAATGACATTGCGGAAATCAACCTGCTTGCCGTTGTGATCGGTCAGCTTGCCGTGGTCCATCACCTGCAGAAGGATGTTGAAGAGGTCCGGATGGGCCTTTTCGATTTCATCCAGCAACAGCACGCAATGAGGATGCTGGTCGACGCCATCGGTCAGAAGACCGCCCTGGTCGAAGCCGACATAGCCCGGAGGTGCGCCGATGAGGCGGGACACGGTGTGCCGCTCCATGTATTCGGACATGTCGAAGCGGATCAGCTCCACCCCAAGCGAGGAGGCAAGCTGGCGGGCCACTTCGGTCTTGCCTACACCGGTCGGGCCGGAGAACAGGTAGCTGCCAATCGGCTTGTCCGGCTCACGCAGGCCCGCACGGGCGAGCTTGATGGCGGAAGACAGGGTCTCGATCGCAAGATCCTGGCCATAGACAACCCGCTTCAGATCAACGGCAAGGCCGGAGAGAACCTCCGCATCATCCTTGGACACGCTCTTCGGCGGAATGCGGGCCATGGTCGCGATGGTTGCCTCGATTTCCTTGACGCCGATGGTCTTGCGGCGGCGGGATTCGGGCAGAAGCATCTGGCTCGCACCGGTTTCATCCAGCACGTCGATGGCTTTGTCCGGCAGCTTGCGGTCACCAATGTACTTGGCCGACAGCTCGACAGCCGTCTTGATCGCATCGTTGGTGTAACGGACCTTGTGGAAGTCTTCGAAATACGGCTTCAGCCCGGACAGGATCGCAATGGCATCTTCGACGGAAGGTTCGTTGACGTCGATCTTCTGGAAGCGGCGCACCAGAGCGCGGTCCTTCTCGAAGAACTGACGGTACTCCTTGTAGGTCGTCGAGCCGATGCAGCGGATCGCGCCGGAGGCAAGAGCCGGCTTCAAGAGATTGGATGCATCCATGGCACCGCCCGAAGTTGCCCCCGCGCCGATCACCGTATGGATCTCGTCGATGAACATCACCGCGCCGGGATATTCCTCAACTTCCTTCATCACCTGCTTCAGGCGTTCTTCGAAATCGCCGCGATAGCGGGTGCCTGCGAGCAGCGCGCCCATATCGAGGGAGAAGATGGTTGCATCGCGCAGCACCTCAGGCACGTCACCGGAAACGATCCGGTGCGCAAGCCCTTCGGCGATTGCCGTCTTGCCGACGCCAGGATCCCCCACGAAAAGCGGGTTGTTCTTGGACCGGCGGCAGAGGATCTGGATCGTGCGCGAAATCTCGCTGTCACGGCCGATCAGCGGATCGATCTTGCCCTTGCCGGCTTTCTCGTTGAGGTTGACGCAATAGGCTTCCAGAGCATCGGTCTTGGCCTTCGGCTTCGGATCCTTGGCGGCGGTTTCGACCTGCTCTTCTTCCTCGGCGCCCTCGACCGGGCGGCCTTCGGACATGCCGGGCCGCTTGGCGATGCCATGGGAGATGTAGTTGACCGCGTCGTAACGGGTCATGTCCTGATCCTGCAGGAAATAGGCCGCATGGCTTTCCCGCTCGGCAAAGATGGCGACGAGGACATTCGCGCCCGTCACTTCTTCCCGGCCCGAGGACTGGACGTGAATCACGGCCCGCTGGATGACGCGCTGGAACCCTGCGGTCGGCTTTGAATCCTCATCGCCGTCCGTCACAAGGTTTTCAAGTTCGGTCTCTATATAGTCGACCAGGCTGCGCCGGATGGCATCCATATCGACGTTGCAGGCCCGCATGACTGCGGCTGCATCCTGGTCGTCCAGCAAGGCGAGCAGGAGGTGTTCGAGGGTGGCGTATTCCTGCTGCCGCTCATTGGCATAGGCAAGAGCCTGGTGCAGGGCTTTTTCAAGGCTACGGGAAAATGACGGCACTTTAGCTATCCCTCACTTTTTCTCCATAACGCACTGCAACGGATGTTGGTGCTTACGGGCGAAATCCATGACCTGCGTCACTTTCGTTTCGGCGACTTCGTAGGAATAAACCCCACATTCGCCGACACCGTGGTGGTGCACATGAAGCATGATCCGTGTCGCCTCTTCCCTATTCTTCTGGAAGAAACTTTCCACGACATGAATCACGAACTCCATTGGAGTGTAGTCGTCATTCAGGAGCAGCACCCGGTACATACTCGGACGCTTGGCCACAGTCCTGGTTCTGGTGACGACAACCGTTCCGGTGTCACCGCCGCCATCCTCAAAATCTGCCCCGCCTGCCATGTCTCTGCCCATGAATCCTCGAATTTACCACCGCGGTCAGTCTATCAACGCAACGGTGCGAGTAAAGACCCCAAGCCGGGCTTCACCCGGAAATGAACGCCTAGCAAGAACCAAGTCTTAATGGGGGCTGGACGCCATTGCGTGTTGCGACCGGTCGAAAAGGCATCCACCTGCCGCCTGGACAGGTTTCTTCCCGTGACATTAACGAATGTAGGTGCCCGCAGCGCGGATAAAACCCCTCGCCTCACATTCTTTGCAAATGGCAGTGTCAGGCAGCAGGACGGCAGTTTGGCTGGCGGAAGAAGCATGCGCCGCCGGAAACGAAAAGACCCGGCACGAGGCCGGGTCCCTGAAAACTCTGAGGATCACGGCGCGAAGGCGCCAGCGATCTTACTTGCCCATCTTGGACATGATGCCTTCGTAAGGCTTGTAAGCGTCCTTGGACAGCTCGGTGTACATTTCGCCGAGCTTGGTCATTTCACCGACAAGACCTTCATAAGCGGACTTGAAGTAGTCGGACTGGACTTCGAAAGCCTTTTCGATGGACTTGGAGGAAACGACCTTTTCCATGGCAGCGGTGCTGTCCTCGAAAGACTTCTTCTGGAAATCAGCGACTTCGGCAGCGATTGCCTGGAAGCCCTTGGACATGGTGCCGAAGGAGGCCATGGCAACGTCCATGTTTTCCTTACCCATCTTCTGCAGATCTTCGAAATTGTTCAGCATTTCCTAGCCCTTTCGTTAAACCCGGGCGCCCGTGCCCTGCTGCGCCCTCTACAGAAGAGTCGACACGTCCCAGACCACACCGTCACCTGACCTTACGGGACGCAGTGTATGCGCCGCACAATTTCTGTCAATGAATTTTTGCAGTGCAATATGAGCACCCGAACCCGCCCTCTTCACCACAACCTTGCGAGAAGGGAGAAACATCCCGAGGCAGGAATTGAAATCAATTTGATTAAAAAGATAATTTTTTACGCGATAGCACTAAGACAAAGAGCGGCAGTTTAATCAATCATAAACCATGAAATTCGTATAAAATTTTAATAAATTCGTTAGTTACTTGATTTAATAGAAAATTTACTTGTTAACGATCCATTAATACTAATCCACAGCTAATTTTTTTGACGAAAAGACCCCCACTCCTTTACACATTCGTAACCGCGTTTCTATCAGATTGGTAATCACCAAAGCGCGGCATCCGGTCGATTTGTGTCTGACACGGTCGATTAAGTCCGGTCCGCCATACTGTCCTTTCATGCCCCAGAATGGGATTGGCAACTGTGTTTCGTATGCGTCTGGTTCGCACATTCAGAATCTTCGGCCAGGTGGCTAAGGCCGCCGCAGTCGCGGGTCTGATCGTAAGCTCGGCGGCACCCGCCGTCGCAAACAGCAAATATGCCGGTATCGTCGTCGATGCCAAAACCGGCAAGACGCTTTACTCCAGCTCAGCCGACGAGTTGCGGTATCCTGCGTCCCTGACCAAGATCATGACGCTCTATATCGTGTTCGAGGAGCTGGAAGCAGGGCGTCTGAAGCTGAATTCCGACCTCAAGGTCTCGGCCTATGCGGCGGCACGTCCGCCCACGAAGCTTGGCCTGAAGCCTGGCTCCTCCCTGAAGGTGCAGGATGCGATTCTTGGTCTGGTGACCAAGTCCGCAAACGACGCAGCTGCCGTGATCGCCGAAAACCTCGGCGGGTCCGAAGCCCGGTTTGCAGAACGCATGACCCGCACCGCCCGCCAGCTCGGCATGTCCAAGACGACCTTCCGCAACCCGCATGGTCTGCCGGACAGCCGTCAGCGGACCACTGCACGGGACATGGCAACCCTTGGCCGCGCCATTCAGGAACGGTTCCCGAAATATTATTCGTTCTTCCAGACCCGGTCCTTCACCTACAAGGGCCGCACCCACGGCAACCACAACAAGCTGCTGGGCCGCGTGAAGGGCGTTGACGGGATCAAGACCGGCTACACCAACGCATCGGGCTTCAACCTGGTCACCTCCGTTCACCGCGATGGCCGTTATGTCGTGGCCGTGGTCCTCGGTGGCTCGACCGGCCGTGCCCGTGATGCCCAGATGGTAAAGCTCCTCAACGAATATCTGCCCAAGGCCTCCACGGGTGCCAGAACCGCTCCTGCCCTGGTCTCCGCCCCGGTCGCAGCTGCGCCGTCCCTGGCGATGGCCAACGCTCCGGTGCCGACCTTCAAGCCGATGGACGAACCGGAAGCTCCCGAAGCAACCGGCGCGCCGATGGTGCTTGCCCTTGCCAAGCCTGACCTTCCCGGCCAGCGCGAAGATCCGGCAGCCCTCGTGACCGGCAGCATTCCGGTTCCGCCGAAGATGGTTCAGTCCCGCATGTCTGCCGTCTTCGAGGAAGTCAGCCAGACCACGGAAGTCCAGCCGGTGCCGAAGCAGTATGCGGACGCCAATGTGGTGGGCATCGATGGCCAGGCCATGCCGAAGGGCTTGATCCCGACGCCGGCAGCAGCTCCGGCCACGACCCAGGTTGCTTCTCTGGCACCGATTGCTCCGGCCGCTCCCCTGGCCAAGCATGAACTGACCGAAGACAGCACCACCGATACGGTCGCGACCAATGACGCTCCGGATCAGGATCCGAGCTGGCAGGTTCAGATCGCAGCGGCAGAAAGCGAAAGCGGCGCTCTGGAAATGCTTGAAAAGGCTCGCACCAAGGTCGGCAAGGATCTGCACCGCAAGGCTCCCTATACGGAGCCGGTCAACTCCAACGGCCAGACCCTCTACCGGGCCCGCTTCGTCGGCTTCGAAACCAAGACTGCTGCTCTCCAGGCCTGCAAAAGCCTGAAGCGCGCGAAGTTCTCTTGCTATGCCATCTACCAGTAACGTGTAACGGGTGTCATCAATGTCTTCTGAGAAGCCTGTCCTTAGCCTCGTTGATCTGAGCAGCCAGGAAAGCGGTGCCACCCTGATCCGGGTGGAAGCGCTTCATGAGGCGGCGGTGCGCCGCTCGAATTTCCGCGTCCCCGGCATTGGGCGCAAGCCCCAGGATCTGGTAGGCCTGCTCATCTGTCATGGCGCCCGAGCCCGCCGCGCTTCCATGCCGATCTGCTCGATCCGCCTGGAAGTCTTCACGCCAGCTGGCAAGCCGGCGGTCGAGGTAAGCTTCGACTAACTGACGGCTCTGGCCATCGGCAGCCGTTTCCTGCCACAACACCTGAAGCTCGGGGACCGACAGGCCCTCGAGCACCCGGCCCGAAAGGGTTCCGGAAAGCACCCTGCCCTTCATGGTTCCGCTGGCATGATCCAGCTCCATTTCAACCATGGCAGAGCGCACACGGGACGATTGGCCAGCCGAGGGCTTCGCCCGGCTCCCCCTCCTCCCGGATAACTTTCCCAATCCCCCGATCCCCAGCAATGACAGTCCGAAGGCCGCCGCCGGCACGGCAAGGGCGATCCGGCCGGTAAGGGCCAGAATGGCTGCGAGCGCCAGCAGCATCAGGCCGCCGCTCTTCTTGATCCTCCGGGCAAGATCAGCCGGATTGGCATTGGCAAAAAGCTGCCCGCCATAGAGAAGGAGCGCCAGAACCAGCGCGCCGGTTATCAGATACACCATCAGCCTATTTCATTTGTTGCAGCAGCAGGCGGGCACCGCCATCGCCTTGGGTTTCCAGACGCGCCAATGCGGATTTTCCGCCGCTCGCATAGACCGCAATAGCCTTCAGAAGGCTGGCCAGTTCGGCAGCGGACCCGGATGTGAAGGCGCAATAGGCACCGCCCGAGATCCGCGCGATTTCCCGGAACGCTTCGGCGGCAACCGGATCATGCCCCTCCTGGAAGAGAAACACCGGCACGCCCTTCAATCCCAGTTCCCCTGCCCTTTGGCACAGGAGGTCGACATCTTCTTCCATGCAGTCGCCGACATAGACCAGCGCCGCAATACGGGCCTCGTCATTGGCGCTCAAGGCCGCTGACAGCACCTTGCGGATCTGGGTCCGGCCGCCCTGGCAGCGGATGCGGCCCATGACACCGGCCAGATCGCCGGGACTGGAAAACCAGCGGGACGCGCGGCATTCATCAAATCCACGGAAATAAACCAGTTTGATCGACAGTCCGCCAACACCTTCCACGGCCTGAAACATGTCGCTCTGAATCTGGCAGGCGGCATCCCAGGTGGGCTGGCGGCTCATGGTGGCGTCCAGGGCGAAAACGAGGCGTCCCTGTGTCTCGCGTCCGGGAGACAAGACCGCAGCCTTCTTCAGAAACGCATCAATGTCCGACGCGGAGGAATTGCTCACCTCCATGTCCTGGTGCTTTCGTTCGTCCAGCGGCGGACGCGTGCCCATGAGAATCTCCCTGACGGCCAGACAATGGCTCGGAAAAACTTGGGCTTTCAGCACCCGCTTGGCAAGCACCCTTCGGCCGGGTTTATTGCCGCCCCGGTCAGACGGGCCAATCAGGCAGCCAGCACTTCTGCCCCCGGACTTGCCCGGCCACGGTGGAAATACCATTCCACGACCAGAAGGTTCGGAACCCAGCAAAGCCAGGCAATGGCAGGGTAGACCAGATCAATCGGCAGCCCGGCGACCTTCGATAGGCCAAGGCAGATCCGCAGCGTCACGGCGGCAAAGGTCATCGCAGCCGACCGCAGCATCCAGCGCCGATGACTTGCAATGTCCCGCCGGATGGCAGCCGCGATGCCAAGCCCGGTCGCCGCAAGCCAAAGAATGGCGAGAAGCAGGAAACCGGACAGCGCCACCGGTCCTGCCGTTGTCTTCAGCGCCAGGTCAATGGACGCAATTCCGGAGACAAGAATTCCTGCGCCATAAATCCGTCCGAGCCACCGGTGAAGACCGGGACGGCGCCTGCGCAGCCGCGTACTCAACTGCAAAGGCAACAGGGCCAGAACAAGCGGCGCAATGGCGATGTGGCTGTAGAGCAGCAGCGCATTACCGGGCAAATGATGGGCCATGATCGGCATGGAGACCTCCACGCCAAGCGGCACGAAACGCAGGGACGCAGCGGCGACCAGCACACAAAAGATCCCGGCAGACCAGGCCAGCCAGGGGGAAATCCGAATTCCTGATGTCATCGCAGTCTCCATAACTTGACACT
This sequence comes from Roseibium suaedae, assembly GCF_900142725.1. Taxonomy (GTDB): domain Bacteria; phylum Pseudomonadota; class Alphaproteobacteria; order Rhizobiales; family Stappiaceae; genus Roseibium; species Roseibium suaedae. The sequence goes on from NZ_FRBW01000002.1 coordinate 276,423, forward strand.
GTCAAGATACGCACAAACTTGACAGCGTCAAGTTATGGAGCAAATCGCCTGATCACAATTTGGAGAACGGCCGGGAGCGAGACTGCGTTTGAAGGTTCATGCCCCCCTCCCTCAATGCCGAAAAGCCGCCGCGATGACCTGTTCCCTCCGCTTGACCGGCCTGCCGGATCATGTCCTTCTGCCGCCATGACGGACTCACCAAAGCCCACCCGCAAGCGCGACGGACGCCTGCGCGAAGATCTCATTGATGCCGGGGTTGCCCTGCTTCGGGACCGGGGCGCGGACGGAATGAGCCTCAGGGAATGCGCAGCCATCGCGGGCGTCTCCCACGCCTCACCCGGCTATCATTTCGGCAATCTGAAGGGATTGAAGACAGCGATCGCGGCACGCGCCTTCCGGCTGTTCGGCGATTTCATGCTGGAATTCCTAGCCAAGGCGGAACGGGCTCCGAAGGCTCAGATCCTGGCCATCAGCGAAGGCTATCTGGCTTTTGCAGAAGCTCACAAAGAGCTGTTTCTGTTCATGTTTTCCGGGCAGGATCTCGATCAGACCGATCCGGACCTGTCGGCCATGTCCGCCCGCGCCTATCAGATTCTCCGCGACACCTGCGCCCCCTTCGTAAAGCCGGACAGCCATCCCGAGACCGTGGAGATACTCGTCTGGTCGCTGGTTCACGGCTATGCGCAGCTGATGCTGACGGGAAAGATCCGGAAGGCATCACCGGGCGTGAAAATCCCGGCCTACAAGTTCCTGCTGGATCACCTGAATCTCAGCCTGCAGGACGATCCATCCAGCTCAAGCTGAACGGACAAGATCAGATCAGGCCAAGCTCTGCCAGTTCGCGCCGCATTTCCTCAGGCAGAGACGCGCCGCTGGTTCCCGTGCGGATGTCCTTCGGTGCATCGCTGACCTTCAGATAGCGCCAGCCTTGAAAGGGCCGCTTCGGTTGATGCTGGGTCAGGATAATCCGCGGTTCCAGCACGAGATCGCACCGCTTGACGCCCGCATCATCCGTGAAGGGGCGGATATCGATCAGACGCTGCCGGGCCTGGATCTTGCCCTTGATCACCCAGTAAAGCGATCCGCCATCCAGAAGCTCTTCATTGCGGGTCGGAACCATGCGGGTGGTATGGGTGAGCTCGACCGACTCACCGGCCAGACGCAGTTGCTCGGTCCGGAAATCGGTCCAGGCCTGAAGGCTTTCGACGCTGTCAGCGCCCACACACAGCTTCACAAGATGCAAGGTCATGCCTTTTGCCTAGCAATCTGCCCCTCTGGGTCAATCAAATCAGCTCTCCTTGGTGGCTTTATACACAGTTTGAACAGGCGCCCGCTTGCAAGGAAACTGCGAAGCAGGTTCACTTTCAACATGAACGTGTTCGTGACAGGCGGTACAGGCACCATCGGGCGAGCGCTCGTCCAGCATCTGCTGGAGCGCGGGCACCATGTTATTGGCCTGACGCGATCCTCAGAATCTGCTTCGGAGCTGCGCCGGCTGGGCGCAGGCTTCAGCGCCTTTCCAGGAGATTTGGCGGAGCCAAAGGGCTGGACCGAGCGCGCCATCGCCTGCGATGCGGTCATCCACACGGCAGCCACCTTCACACCGGAAATGCCCGTCATCGACCGCAAGGCCATGCAGGCCATCAAGATGGCGGCCCGGACCCGCAAGCATCCCTTGCGGGTAATCTACACTGGCGGCATCTGGCTCTATCCCCCGACCGACAAGCGCCCCTTGACCGAGACGGTCACCTTCGAGCCTCAGCCTGCCTTCACCTGGATGAAGGAGCAGATCCGCTCGCTTCAAACCAGCCCGAACCTCAGCGTCGCGATCATTCATCCTGCACTGGTCTGCACCCCGACCCGGGGCCCTGTTGCCGAGATTGTCAAGGCTGTTCAGCGCGGCCAGCCCTTCAGAACGAGGGCATCAGCGGAAACCGTCTGGCCTCTTGTCAGTGCGCAGGATCTAGCAAAGCTCTATGGCACGGTTCTGGAGGCCCGCAGTTTCCGGCTGGCGCTTCTGGCTGCCGCCATTCCCGGTGTCAGGGTCAAGGACCTCGGCCACCGGATTGCCACCCGCCTCGGGGGAAGCTTCGAACTGGAAACCCTTCGCCCTGCCCCGGGCACAGACCCCAGGTCGGACTTTGAAACCGGATATGGCCTGTCGCAGGTCGTCAGTTCCCGGCGGGCCATATCGCTGACCGGCTGGAACCCTTCTTGCCGGGCTGTCGATGACCTGATCGACGAAGTCCTCAATTCAGGGCTCGACCACCCGTCCCAAAGCGCGAATGTGAAGACCGCCTGACGGAATGCGGGAAAGGCTTTTGCAAGCTTTGTTCCGTAACGTCCTTGCCGGTTTACGACGACGTCAGCGGTGCCGGATGCCTTTAGAACGTGCTTTGAGTTCCCTTTTGAAATGCCTCCTCATTCTGGCGGCCATGCTGTGCCTCGCCTCTGCAGGTCAGGCAGAGGAAGTCTCGTTTGGCAGGTTCGAAGTGGTGAACTCGGCCGGCTTCCGGCAAGTCGAGAACGAAAAGATCCCGCTCAGCAAGGACGCTGCCATCGCCGTGTCGGTCATGACCCTGTCGGAGGATGGAGAAAAGCTGACGCTTGCGACCGGCGACACCCGCCTTGCCCTCTACCGTCTGGCAACTGGGCTGGAAGGAATTGAATGGGATTCAACCGGCACCACTCTCCTGCACCGCGAAGACATTCTCTCCATCGCCGGGCAAACGGAACTCTCCGGTGTTGAAACCTGGGGCGCCGAAATCGACTGGCCGGGCGTCGGCCGGGCAAGGATGGTGATGTTCCGCCTGAGCGAAAGTTCTTTCGCAGGGTTTCTGGTCAGTCAGCCCGGCGCAACCAAGCTGGTCAGGCAGATGGAATTCCATCAGCTTGCAGGCCCCCGCCACCGGTCCCTGCAATAGCCGACTTCCGAATTCGCGGAATGCCGCGGCCAAGCGGTTCGCAAGCTCTTGATTTCATGAAGCTAAAAGAAAAAGGGCGTGGAGATCCACGCCCTTTTTCCTAACTCTGCGTCTGGTCTTAACCTGCGATAGCGACAGCCTGTTGGGCGCTTTCCACATCGTTGAACAGTACCAGCAGCGCGAGTGCGCCTCCCAGAGCGAGAACCGTCCAAACGGTTACGCCCCAGCAGGACTTCTGCACGTTTTCGTCCATGAAAACCCTTTGTTCGTTCACGGCCTCATTCCCGTCTTGGGTTAGGAAATGTGGCTCGAATGAGACACCGAGTTAATGGGTTGCTAAGGATTTCGCAAGTGCAAAATATCAGGGCCAGATCTGCATTTCCTGCATCGCACCAAACTCTCTATATTTGCCAAGGAGTTGAGTGTAGCTAGCCTGGTCTCTGTCCCTGTTGTAAAAGGGTACGAAGCCCCTGTGGGCTTGCCTTATTCGTTATCCTTTCCAGGAGCCTTGATGAGCGCCCTCACCCTTTATGATCAAGCAGCCGCCATTTGGTTTCTTTTCGCCTGGCTCGGCTTCAACTTCATGATCGACCACAGTCCCTGGCGCCAGAAATCCCTGTCGAGGGCAATGGAAGACTACCGGCGCCACTGGATGGTTGTCATGGCGGGCCGACAGGTGCGTATCATGGATACGGCGATCATTTCCGGCCTGCAGCAAGGCACCGCCTTCTTCGCCTCCACGGCGCTTCTTGCCATCGGCGGCAGCTTCGCCCTGCTCGACAGCACCGATACGATCCTGCGCATCGCGGGCGATCTGGACATTCCGGTCGAACAAAGCCGGGCGCTTTGGGAAATCAAGGTTCTCGGCCTGATGCTGATCCTGGCCTATGCGTTCTTCAAATTTGGCTGGGCCTACCGTCTGTTCAACTACGCCAGCATCATCATGGGCTCGGTTCCCGAACCGACCGCGACCAACCGCGACCGGGTGATGAAGATGTCCGCTCAGGCGGGAGAATTGAACGTCCTCGCCGGCCGCCATTTCAACCGCGGCCAACGGGCGTTTTTCTTCGCGATCGGATTTCTCGGCTGGTTCGCCGGACCGGCCGTCTTCGCAATCATGACGGCTGCGGTCCTGCTCGTCCTGCTCAGACGTCAATTCGCTTCCCGCTCGAGGGATGCGGTGCTTTCCGGACACCACTTGGCGTTTCCGGAAGAGGAGAAGGCCGGCGAGTACACAGACACCGGATCGTCGAACCCCTTCACCTGATAGCGGCCATAGAGCCCTCCCCGGCATCCCATGATGTCGGCAATGGCATCCGACACCAGGATCTCGAGATTGAGATCCTTGGCGAGCTCGGCAATGCGGGCTGCAAGGTTCACGACGGGACCGATCACGGTGAAATCCAGACGGGTTTCACTGCCGACATTGCCGAAGAACACATTCCCGGCATGAAGGGCGATACCGACCTTCATGTCGGGTGTTTCGGTGCATTCGTTGACCAGGTTGATCTGGTTGATCTTCTCGCCGGTTTCGCGTGCGGCCAGAAGGGCACGCTTGGCAGCATCGGCTGCCTCTTCTTCCGTTTCATAAGGGAAGATCGCCATCACTTCATCGCCGATGAACTTCAGCACTTCGCCGCCATGGGCCTCGACGGCCTCGGTCATGGCACCGAAATACTTGTTCAGGAACAGAACCAGCTTGGCCGCAGGCAATTCATTGGAAAGCTTGGTGAAGCCGCGCAGGTCGGCAAAGCTCACCACGGCTGAAATCCATTCGCCCTCACCGCGCTTGATCGTGCCGCGAAGAACCTTTCCGCCCGCACGGCGGCCCACATAGGTATCAAGCAGGGTCTCTGCCGTCCGGCGCAGGGTGCTGAGTTCGCACACCAGGCTGAGCGGCTTGAGGATGGATTCAAAAACGCCGACATGGGCTTGCAGGAAGCCGCCGGAATAGCGGGTCGCGAAGGTTATCGCCTTTACCGTGCCATCCGAGAACGGCAGCGGCATGGCAATGTAATCCGCATAGCCTTCTTGCCGCAGGTCCTCGGTGATCCCGTATTCCTTGCCGCCGGGCTGGGCCGGGATTGCAATGCGAACCGCCCGGTTTTCCGTATAGACGACCTTCAGCGGGCTCCGGTCATAGGCCTCGCCCTGATCGTCGCTGGTAAGATACCGCCGGATTTCCCGCGTGCCGTCGCTGGTCCAGACAGCCGCTTCCGCACGCACATTGGGATGCAGCAGGGGAATGGCCGTGGTGATGCGGTCGATCGGGACACCGGATTCACGCAGGCGCTGACCCAGTTCCTCGATCAGTTCGAGACTGTCAGCGCGCCCTGCGGCATCACCGTAGAGCCATTGGACAAGGTCTGCCGCAATAAGGGGAGCTTCAAGGACCATCGGGCCAATCCTTCAACCGGTCGCTTCAAAATCGTTTCGTATATGGGAAGCGACCCCTGGTTTATAAAGGGCAGCTTGTTCCAAGTTTGGCGCTTGAATTGAAAACGATGTGTCTACTGTGCGCCATCCGGAGCAGGAAAGACAGCCTCAATTCGCCCGCTCAGACGATAGGCAGCCAGTCCAATCCATTCCCGAAAGGCAATGTCGAAGCGGCGCAGGCCCACCGACACGCCGGAAAACACCAGTCCCGCGTCGTCCCAGCCCCGTGTCCGCCAGTCGGTCACATAAGGCACGAGACCAGTCCAGCCCTCCGCCCGGAACACGCCAACGGCACGCGGCATATGATAGGCGGATGTGATGAGCAGCCAGCGCTGTCCCTCTTTCGGTTGAACCAGATTGCGGGTGAAGCGGGCATTCTCGAAAGTCGAACGGGACTTGTCCTCCAGAATGATCCGGCTGTCATCGATGCCGAAGTCGCGGAACATCACTCTCGCGCCTTCCGCTTCGCTCACCCCCTTGAACAGCATTCCCCCGGAGCCACCCGTATGGATGACCGGAACATCAGGAAAGCGACGTGCCAGATCGGCTACAACTGTCATCCGCTCGGCCGCAGAGGTGAGCGCAGGTTCTCCCCGCCCAGCCATCACCGTGGTGTCAAAGGCGCCGCCCAGAATAATGATCCCATCGATCTGACCAAGGCTTTCAGGACGCGGAAAGCGCTCCTCCAGCGGCAGGATCAGAATATTGGCCGCAGGAGACAGGCCGAAAATGCCGAGAAACAGCACTGACAGGAAACAGATCCAGCGCCCAGCCCTGAGCCATCTGGTCCAGGTCAGCACTGCGCCAAACAGCCCCAGGGCCACGAGCGCATTGGAAGGTTGCAGAAAGAAGAAAACGATTTTGGATAGGAGAAAGAACATCGTGCCTTGTCATTCGCTGCCAAAGCGGGGACACAGGCACAAAAGGGAGACCGCCGTGCTGGACCGCTTCTATCTCATCATCGACAGCCCTGAATGGCTGGACCGCCTTTGCCCTGAGGGTCTACGACTTGCCCAATTGCGGATCAAGGAGCCGGACGAGACCCTCCCCGACCTTGTGAGTCGTACCCTGCGAACTGCCCGAAAATATGGCTGCACCCTGGTGATCAACGATCACTGGCAGGCAGCCATAGATGCCGGAGCAGACTGGCTGCATCTGGGCCAGGAAGACCTGGACACTGCCGACATCAAGGCCATCCGCAAGGCAGGACTGAAGCTTGGCCTTTCAACCCACACGCCGGAAGAGCTGGACCGGGCCCTCACCTTTGATCCGGACTACGTGGCCCTTGGCCCGATCTTTCCCGCCCGTGGCAAGGTGGTGGACTATGCCCCGCAAGGCATTGCCCGCCTTTCCAGCTGGAAGGCCCGCATCAACGTGCCGCTGATCGCGATCGGGGGCATCCGCATCGAGCATGCTGAAAGCCTGTTTGAGGCAGGTGCGGACAGCATTTGCGTCATCACCGATGTGCTGGCCGATGCGGACCCGGAAGCCCGCTGCCGCGCCTGGATTGCCGCAAGCCGGTAATACCAACCTCAAGAAATAGCGGCGGGATCAGGGGAAGCTCCAGTTCGTGATGCCCGTCACAGTTCCCCTCGTCAAAACCGACCATGAATTGCTTCACAGGTTTCCAAGAGGTGGAGCAAGATCATGGAACTCTATCTGTCCCTCGGCGGACGTCCCGCCATCGCAGCAGCCGTCGAACGTCTCGACCGCCGGCTTCGTCTCGACAGCGGATTCGGCGGCGGCAACCGCCCGCTTCAGGCGTCCTATGCCGAAGACCTCACCGAGTTTCTGGTGTTCGTCACCGGCGGCGCCCCGATCTATGAAGGCCGTCCGGTCAGCATGCTGCTGCGCCCGCTCTGCCCTTCGCCGGAAGCTTTCGAGATTCTCGTCGACCACGTAGTTACCGTCCTGATCGGCCGGGAGAGACGTCCGGCTGAAGAAGCGCAACTGCGCCGCCTTCTCGAGCATGTCCGCCCAATGGTCCTCTGCCAGCGCGAGGAGGCCCCGGTTGACGCCGGAAAGTCCTTTCAGCGCCTGACAGTTGTCGCCTGATCCAGAGCTTGGCCTTTCAACAGGCCTGACAAACAAAAACGCCGGCGGATTTCCGCCGGCGTTTTCATTTTGAATTGTTGACCGGAATCAGCCCAGTTCGCTGACCTTGGTCACGACCTTGCCGACCAGACCATATTCAATGCCTTCTTCCGGGCTCATCCAGTAGTCGCGGTCCGTATCCTTTTCGATACGCGACAGCGGCTGGCCGGTTGCGTCAGCGAAGATCTGGTTCAGACGGTCGCGCATCTTGATGATTTCGCGGGCCTGGATCTCGATGTCGGTCGCCATGCCGCCAGCACCACCGGACGGTTGGTGAAGCAGGAAGCGGGTGTTCGGGGTGCAGAAGCGCATTTCCTTCGGCACGGACACATAGATCAGCGCGCCGGCGCTTGCGACCCAGCCCATGCCCAGCATGCGAACTTCCGGAGAAATGAACTTGATGGTGTCGTGGATCATGTCACCGGATTCAACGTGGCCACCCGGGGAGGACACGATGACGGTGATCGGATCATTGGAAACCTGGGCCAGAGCCAGCAGGCGGGCACAGACGTCGCGAGCCATCTCCTGGTTCACCGGGCCGGTGATCAGCACGGTGCGGGCATCGAACAGATGCTTATCGACCTGGATCGACGGCTGGCTCTTTGCTTTTTCCTCATCCTCGTCATCGAGGCGGGCTGGCACCGTTGTCGAATAGTTTTTCATGCGCAGGATAGGCTCCGTTGACGTTTTGCCGGCTGGCGCCGGTCCGTTCTGAATTCCTGTGTATGCGATGCGGGCGCTCGCTGCAAATTCGATCCCCACTCATACAGGCAAAGAGTTATCAGATCCGCAACATAAGGCGTCTGCTGGCAAGTTCAATCGAGTGGACGGGTTTCCATGTCTTTCTGTGAAGATCCCTTGCCAAGGAGCAGGCTCCAGGCAAGCAGGAAGATGAAGGGAAGCGACGGCCAGACGAACCAGAGCGGAGAGAGACCGGTCGTCAGAATATTGAGAAGAAAGAAGAAACCGATCATCAGCACAGAACTTCGCACCCGCTTGGGCTGACGCCGCAGCCAGGCCCGTGCCTGATCCACGCCGCTTTCCAGCCTCTGCCCCATGACAGGCGGCGGGACCGGGGCTTCAGCTTCGAGACGCGGATTTGTCCCCAGGGGAACCCAGGGCTCGTTCTTGCCACCAAGGCGAATGGCATAGGCATCCACCGGTTCGCTGACATTATGGACTTTCTGGGGACCGAGGCTTTCAAAGCCCAGCGCCAGCTTGTTTCTCACCTGATCGAACACGGATTGACTGAGGAGAATGCCGCCGACCGGCGCAATCTCCTGAAGCCGCGCTGCGACATTCACGCCATCGCCGTAAATGTCATTGCCCTCGACCATGATATCTCCGAGGTTGATGCCGATCCGGAATTCCATCCGGGTCGCCTGCGGCAGATCGGCATTGCGGAGGGAGAGATCCGTCTGAATGTCGACGGCGCATTGGACGGCTTCGATGACGCTGGCAAACTCGATGATGACCGCATCGCCCCAAGTGTTGACGATCCGCCCGTTATGCCGCTCGGTCAGACCACTCATCACTTCCCGGTAAGCCTTGAGCCGACCGAGCGTGCCGTCTTCGTCCGTTTCCATCAGCCTGGAATAATGCGCGACATCCGCACACATCACCGCTGCCAGCCGACGTCTAGTCCGTTCCATGACGATCTTCCCCGTTCACACTAGGAATGGGTATTGGGGCTGGAGAATACAACCCATGATCAGTCTCGATTCGGTGGATTTCCCATGATCAGGCGCTGCAGAGCGGCGCGCTCTCGCAAGAGGGACTGGGAGCTGGCGCATCCGCCTTCCAGGGGACAATCCGGTTCCGGCCGGTGCCTTTGGCCTGATAGAGTGCATCATCGGCCTTGATCAGAAGCGCCTCGAGATCGTGACCTGCCGTGGAGGTATGGACCATGCCGATGCTTGTCGTGATGCTGATCATTTGGCCTTTCAGGATGAACTTGTGATCCTGAACCGTCTGGCGCAACCGGTCCGCGATTTGCGACATGCGCAAGGGCGAGACACCGGGCAGAACCGCCGCGAACTCCTCCCCGCCCAATCGGCCGAACAGGTCAACACTGCGCATGTTGTCCCGCATGAGCTGGGAAAATTCCCGCAGCACGCTATCGCCGGCATGGTGACCATAAAGATCGTTGACCTGCTTGAAATAATCGAGATCGAAGACCAGTACCCCAGTCTCACGCTCCAGATTCTGGGCAAGAAGCATCTCTCCGCGCGTCATCAAGGCCCGGCGGTTGGGTCCGTTAGTGACCGCGTCATGCTCAGCGTCGTGCTTCAAGGACAGGATATAGTCTTCAAAGTAGATGGACAGCCAGACGATCGTTCCCCCTGCCACCCAGAAGATGGTGATGAACAGTGTGATGCCGACAAGATTGCCGCCGTTCATCGGATTATCGGGGACACCTGAATAGATCGTGGCGGCGCACCGCCCGAGATACATTGCACTGATGGCGAGAAAGACGATTCCAAGCGATTTGCGCAGCCGCATGCCACGGCTTTTCCCGCGCAATCCGGAGCGCAGGAATTCAAACCCGATCAGCGCCGAATAGAGGCTGGACACAACCGCGAAATAGATCACCCGATAGGCTGTCTCTGCGTAAAAGGCCGGGATCTGGCAGGCCAGGAGCCAGAGAATGGCAGGCGCGGCCATGACCGAAATCCTGCCCCGCCGCCCCACCAGCAGACGGGATCCATACCAACTGATGCCAAGGCCGATCATCAACAGGGTGTTGGCCACGTCGATGGAAAGTACATTGGGGATCTTTTCGCGCAGCATCAGAAGCGGGATGGCGCATGCGCGCACGAAGAAGCTGACAGACCACAGAAGCAAACCACGAGACGTATTCGAAATGCGCCAGGCCATCAGCATTACGCACCCGGCGATGAAACACATGCCGGAGAGGAAAACGAATACGGTGAAAACATCGAGCTTCATGGACACTCCACATGCGGATGCCCGCCGGGGTAGACGCTTTGCTTACACCGTATATTTGCCAATTAGGAGTTAAAAAACACGCCAGACTCGGCCGTCATTTATCACGATTGCCGCATCGCAGCAGATATCCGCCCCAACAACCCACCCTGGATTGATGGAAACAGACAGACGCAACCCCAACCATCCCGTCTCCTCCCTTTCGCAGGAAAGGAACGGGATGGCCGGTTTCAATTTCATCTGGACTTGTTGAAGAGCTCGCGGCCGATCAGCATACGGCGGATCTCACTAGTGCCCGCGCCGATTTCATAGAGCTTGGCATCGCGCAGCAAGCGGCCCGTGGGATATTCGTTGATATAGCCATTGCCACCCAGAAGCTGGATCGCATCCAGCGCCAGCTTTGTGGCGTTCTCGGCTGCATAAAGGATCGCACCGGCCGCATCCTCCCGGGTGGTTTCCCCCCGGTCGCAAGCCTGAGCCACCGCATAGACATAGGCCTTGGTGGCGTTCATGGTCACATACATGTCCGCGACCTTGCCCTGCACCAGCTGGAATGTGCCGATCGGCTGACCGAACTGTTCGCGCTCGTGGATATAGGGAATGACCACATCCATGGCCGCCTGCATGATGCCGACAGCACCAGCGGCCAGAACCGCCCGCTCGTAGTCCAGTCCGGACATAAGCACGTTGACGCCCTTGCCCACTTCGCCGAGCACGTTCTCTTCCGGAACCTCGCAGTCCTGGAACACGAGTTCGCCGGTTTCAGAGCCGCGCATGCCCAGCTTGTCCAGCTTCTGCGCCACGGAGAAACCCTTGAACCCCTTCTCGACCAGGAAGGCCGTGATGCCCTTGGTGCCTGCGTCCGGATCGGTCTTGGCATAGATGATCATCGTGTCGGCGGAAGGGCCGTTGGTGATCCACATCTTGGAGCCGTTGAGGATGTAGCGGTCGCCCTTCTTCTCGGCCTTGAGCTTCATGGACACCACATCGGATCCGGCCCCCGGCTCGGACATGGCCAATGCGCCCAGATGCTCGCCGGAAACCAGCTTGGAAAGATAGCGCTTCTTCTGGTCATCATTGCCCCAGCGGCGCATCTGGTTGACGCAGAGATTGGAGTGAGCGCCATAGCTAAGACCAATGGAAGCGGAAGCCCGGCTCACCTCTTCCATGGCAACGCAATGTTCCAGATAGCCAAGGCCCGCCCCGCCCCACTCTTCCTCCACGGTGATGCCGTGCAGGCCCAGGGCGCCCATTTCCGGCCACAGCTCGCGGGGGAACCAGTCCTCCTTGTCAATCCTGGCAGCCAGCGGCGCGATCCGGTCCTGCGAGTAGCTGCGCACCGTGTCGCGCAGCATTTCGGCGGTATCGCCCAGATTGAAATTGAATGACGGAATGTCGTTGCGGATCATCTTGCTTCCTCCCAGCGGCGCTTGTCGTAGCGCACGAATTTGCTCAGCAAGCCAATCCGGTCATAAAGACGCCTGGCGGTGCTGTTGTGGTCATGTGTGTGCCAATAGACATTGGTGCAGCCGAGCGTTTCAGCGGCCTCATAGACCGCTTCGATCAGCTTGCGGCCGGTGCCGGTTCCCCTCTGGCCGGCATCGACAAACAGATCTTCAAGATAGCAGGTTGGAGCCAGCGACCAGGTGCTGGCATGCGGCAAGGAATGAACCAGACCAGTCAGCTTTCCGCCCCGCTCGGCAACCAGCGCGAAATGACCGCCCTCGCCCAGCAGCCGCTCGAACAGGCCGTCTGTCACCTCCTGCGGCAGGGTTTGCTCGTAAAAGGTCAGATATGCCTGCCAGAGCACGTCCCACTGAGGCCGGTCCTCGCGGGTAAGCGGGCGGATAGTCACCTCATTCATTGTCAGTCAGTCCTTCATGCCTTCGAGGGCAACCATCGTAAAAAGACCGGTTGCCACATGCACCTGCTGCTCGCCGTCGATGCCATGGACATCCGACTGGCAGATCGTCAGCATGCGCCCCGGCTTGATCACCCTGCCCCTTGCCACCAGCCTCGGCTGGCGAGCGGGATTGAGCAGATTGACCTTGAACTCGCTGGTCAGCACGCCGAAGCCTGCCGGATAGAGGCTGAGCGCAGCATAGCCCGCAGCAGAATCGGCAATCGAGGAAGTGGATCCTGCATGAAAGAAGCCGTGCTGCTGCGTGAGTTCCGGGCGCAGGCTCAGTTCGATATCAACTTCGCCGGGCGCAAGATGCGTTAGCGATGCGCCGAGATGGGCCATGAATTTCTGTGCGACGAAACTCGTCCGCACGCGGTCTTGCCAATCCGGATCACGCGGTGTGAGTTTCATGCTTCTTCCTCCCTCAGAACCGGTGCGGCGCTGTCTTCAAATACGCCGCCGATCTCTGCCATGCGCGAACGGGCGCCCGCTTCCACTTCATCCAGCTCCTTCAAGGTCAGCTCGATGTCGCGGTATTTTTCAAGAAGCTCGGTGCGGCGGGCGGTAATCTTTTCCATGAGCAAGCGCAGCTGACCGGCCTCCCCCGGCGCCTTGCCATACATGCCGATCATTTCGCTGATTTCCGCGAGGGAGAATCCGAGGCGCTTGCCGCGCAGGATCAGCTTGAGACGGGTCCGGTCCGCGGGACTGTAAAGCCGTTGCCGCCCGCGGCGCTGTGGGCTCAGAAGCCCTTGCGCCTCGTAGAACCGCAAGGTTCGCGTGGTTATCGCGAATTCCTGGGTCAATTGCGTGATCGTGTAGAACCGCTGCTGCATGCTTCCTCCTTGGAAGCACAGCCTCACGTCTTTTTACGTTAAAGTCAACCGAGAGAATTTATTTCATAATAATCAGATGATTGGACAGAAACGCATCGCCCAGTCACAGAAACATGCCCGGGAGGATACCCCCTCCCGGGCAGGAGTATCAGGCGACGGTCAGCTTGACGTCAATGTTGTTCCGGGTGGCGTTGGAATAGGGGCAAACCTGATGCGCCTTGGCGACCAGAGCTTCGGCAACGTCCTTTTCCAGACCCGGCAGGGAAACCTCAAGCGCCACGGTCAGACCGAAGCCGCCTTCCGAACGCGGGCCGATGCCGACTTCAGCCGTTACGGACGCATCTGCGGGAACCTTGATCTTTTCCTGCTGGCCAACAAACTTCATCGCACCGATGAAGCAGGCAGAGTAACCGGCTGCAAACAGCTGTTCCGGGTTGTTGCCCTCACCGCCTGCGCCGCCGAGTTCCTTCGGAGTTGCCAGCTTGACGGAAAAGCTGCCGTCGAGGGTTTGAGCGGATCCATCACGGCCACCGGTTGCCTTGGCCTTGGTCGAATATGCAACGTTTACAGACATTCTCGCCTCCAGTTTTGCCGGCCGCCAGCGCCAATCCGCGCCACGGCTCGATACACTTGTTCCAATTAGGCGCGATCAAGTCGATTTCGACCCTGTCGCACGAGTCCATTTATATCGCGCGCGATATAAATGCAAGACCTTGCGATAGAGTCGCGTACGATTTATTATCCTGACCATGCCCAGCGCCCTACTCGCGCCCCGGCACGGAGCCACGCCATGAACCAGTCAAGCCTGCCATTTGATCTCGGAGAACCGGACACGGATCCCGCCGCCGCGAAGAAGAACAAGAAGACGGCTACCAGCACCAGAATGGACAAGAATGCGGACAGTTCCCCGCCCGCTCCGCTGGAAGGAGAGCTGCAGATCGAGCAGTTTCTCTGCTTCTCGCTCTATTCCGCCAATCACGCGATGAACCGGGTCTACAAGCCGATCCTGACGGACCTCGGCCTGACCTATCCGCAGTATCTCGCCATGTCGGTGCTTTGGGAAAAGGACAAGCTGCTGGTCGGGGATCTGTGTGACCGGCTGCATCTGGAATCAAGCACGGTCACGCCGCTGCTGAAGCGGCTGGAAGTCATGGAACTTCTCTCGCGCCAGCGGGACACCAAGGATGAGCGGCAGGTGCGCATCAGCCTGACGCGCAAAGGCAAGGCCCTGAAGGCCAAGACCAGTGACATCAAGTCCTGCATCCTGGCTGCCACCGGCCTTACCCCCAAGGACGCCATCGCCCTTCAGACCAACATCATGAAACTGCGCGACGCCCTGTTAAAAGCGTCTTGAACATCAGGGCAGATTGGCCCTGCTGGTAGTCAGAACGGCAGATTGAACCAGAGTGCGGCTATGCCAAGGAAGGCGAAGAAGCCGACGACGTCGGTGACCGTGGTCACGAAGACGCTGGAGGCAATCGCAGGGTCGACCTTCATCCGGTCGAGGGCAATCGGGATCAGCAGGCCTGACAGCCCGGCAAACAGCATGTTGACGATGATCGCCCCGGCGATCACGATCCCGAGCCCCGCATTCTGGAACCAGCCCCAGGCGGTCAGGCCGATCAGCACGGCCAGTGCGGCGCCATTGAAAAAACTCACCAGCACTTCACGGCGCAGAACGCGGAACATGTTGCGCGCGCTCAGTTCCTGAGTCGCGATACCGCGCACGGCCACCGTCATGGTCTGCGTGCCCGCGTTGCCGCCCATGGAGGCAACGATCGGCATCAGAACGGCCAAGGCCACCATGGCTGAAATCGTGCCCTCGAACAGGGAAATGACCGAAGACGCCAGGACGGCCGTGCCGAGATTCACCACCAGCCAGAGCAGACGCGACTTGGCAATGGTCAGCACACTGTCCGAGATCTCTTCATCCCCCACCCCGGCCAGGGCGCGCAGATCCTCTTCGGCCTCTTCCTGGATCACGTCGACGATGTCATCGACGGTGAGAATGCCGACCAGCCGGTCGTTCTCATCAACAACGGCAGAGGACACGAGGTTGTAGCGCTCGAACCGGCGGGCGACCTCTTCCTGATCCTCGGTCGCCAGAACAGC
Source organism: Roseibium suaedae (assembly GCF_900142725.1). Classification (GTDB taxonomy): domain Bacteria; phylum Pseudomonadota; class Alphaproteobacteria; order Rhizobiales; family Stappiaceae; genus Roseibium; species Roseibium suaedae. The sequence goes on from NZ_FRBW01000002.1 coordinate 291,674, forward strand.
CTGCCGGGTCTCGGTCATGACCGAGGTCATCTTCTCGTCCCGGCGTGTCCGCAGGATCCTGTCGAGCGCCACTGCGCCCAGCAGGTGGAAAGACGAATCCACCACATAGATTTCGTAGAAACTGTCGGGAAGATCCTGCGCCTCGCGCATGTAGTCGATGGTCTGGCCCACAGTCCAGAACGGCGCGACGGCAATGAATTCCGTCTGCATGCGCCGGCCGGCGCTTTCTTCGGGATAGTCCAGCGCCTTCTGCAACTGGGCCCGGTCCGCATAAGGCAGACCGCCAAGGATCTCTGCTTGGTCCTCTTCGTCCAGATCCTCGAGAATGTAGACCGCGTCATCCGAATCCAGATCGCCGAGACCTTCGGCAATCACTTCGTTGGGCAGGTCATCCAGAAGCTGGACACGGACGGCCTCGTCCGTTTCGGTCAGGGCGGTGTAGTCGAAGAGATCGCCGAGCAGGCGGACGAATTTCGGCCGCTCATCCGCTGTCAGCGTTTCGATCAGGTCACCGGTGTCGGCCTCGTGCAGGTCACCGGCCAGTTCGCGCAGCGCGGCCTGATCTTCCGCCTCGATGGCAGCCTCGACCGCAGCAATGAAATCCGGGTGCAGATGGCCTTCCTCGTCCCGGATCGGAAGCGGGGCCTGTTCCATCGGCTGATCTTCGATCTGATCGAGATTCGCCATGTACCCCTCCTTCACAAAGCGGGCCGGACAGCGCCGGACCGAAGACTAGAACCAGACCCGCACCACGCCTTGCGAGCCATCTCAGCAGTAACGTCCAGCCCGCTGATTTGCCACCGCCTGAGGGCAAAAAGTCCACAAGCTTGACCGGGTTGCGGGCGATTGTTGCAATGCAGCACCACGCTGGCGCCATCGCCTCACCAGGGCTCACACCCCTTGGCATCAATCGTCTGGCGCAACAGCTCCAGATAGTCCCGTGCAGGTTGGGGAAGAACACCCTCATCGCTGGAGATACAGGACGGCGCATTGGCAAAGCTGCGCCTTGAATGCTCGTTGCCCGGACAGATCCGCGCCGCGGCGAGAACCTTGGCCTCCAGATAGCGGAGCCTGGGGCACAGCATCGCGGAAAACTGCTCCGGCGACCGGGACATGGCCTGTGCAAGCTCAGGTGTCATGCCGCCGTTGGAGAAAGCGAGCGCTACCCCGGACACACTTGCCCAAAAACCCAGGGCCAGAAAGGGCATTCTGGCTGCCTTACCCAGTTTCAGCACCAGAGCCCTCACGTTTCCTCCGTATGGATTTCTCCAAGAAGCACCATGCCCGGATCGATGCCGCTGACATCAAGAAGGCCGAAGTCCGGCCAGTCCTTGAGATTTTCCAGGAAGTCCCGCGCACTGACTTGCACCGGACGGTACCGCAAGGACCAGCCCTGAGGGGCATAGTGGCCATCGGCGCCAAATGTTCCACCCATCCACTCTGCCCAAGGTGCAGACTTGTTGATATGCGGACCGACACGGCAATTGATCAGCACACATTTGCCGACCGAAAACAGCGTTTCCCGGCTGACCGTTCCTTCCGGCTCCGCATAGGCGGACACCTCTCCAAGGCGGCAGGAATATCCGGGCACGGACGGCTCGCCATAAGGCGTTGCCCGCACCGCCTCGAACCATTGCCGCCCCAGATTGAAGGTCCCCCTCAAGGCGGAGGGATCACCGTCATGGGTAAACTCGCAATCGTGGAAGACGATGCCGTAAGTCGTGCGTATGTCCGTCGAGGGGGCAGCCACATAGGCATGCCCTGCCCGGCTGCCGCGGCTGCGGATGACGCATTTGTCGAAATAGGCCGTTGCCTGACCAAAGATGAAATCCACATCGCCTTCGATGTCACAGCGCCGGTAGAAGGAGCGGACTGTCGTTCCCTTGCGCGGAGACCTGAAATAGAGCGTGTCCTGAAAGCTGGAAAGATGCACGTTCTCAAGATGAACCCGGTCGGCTCCCGCAATCAGCAGGGCCACCGCCTGATGCTGCCCCTTGGGATATTGCCCGCGCGCATTCTTCCGGCGTTTTTCAGACGGCAGATACATGTCTTCCCGGTCGCAATTATAGAGATTGCGGACCGTGACGTTCCGGAGCTGAAAACCTTCGTTCTCCACCCGCAGAACCGAGGCATTCAGCGTATTGATCTTCTCTTCTGCCGCGATCCTCCGGTAGATGTCGGCAATGCTGGCATCCAGGCCGTCGAAGCCTGCCGCGAATCTCTCCGCATACTCACTGCCTGGCATTTCCGCATCGATATCGGCCTCGATCACGGTTTGAGACGGATCCTCATCCCGCGAAAAGAGCGTGATCGGCACAGGCGACCCGTCGACCAGGAAGCCGGGCACATAAACCAGGCCGGTGTAGGTGCCGGGCAAAAGCTCGATATAGATCCGCTCGCGCGAACCGGTCTGCCTAGCAAGCCGGACCGCCTTGTCGATCACCTTGAGTAGACTGTCCTGCCCCGGCTCCGCCACATGGGCAGAGGGACGATCTTCTGGGCCTGTCATGAAGCCGTCCAGGTCCGGGTCCCAGGGATCAAACTCCTCTGCCCCAGCCGCTCCGGTCAGGCTCAGGACTTTAGACCGCTGAAAGAAACCGGCTTGCTCCGGCGAAAGGAGCGGACGCACGGGCGCCGGATGTTTCATGATTTCCTCCCAGAAAATCCTGTTACATTAAGGAGATAGATAAGGGGAAGGTTCAATCGGAAAAGAGGTGTGCCGTCATTTTTCCGGCAATCGCGCTCCAGCGCCTCCGGCGCCTTGCGGCCAGAACGCCGGCATCAACGGGCTTCGATCGGCACGCGCTTCAAGTCGCGATCTTCCGGATAGCGCAGAACGCACATTTTCGGAGACTCCCGGATCAAGATGCCATCCACCTCGACCGCGCTGACCCATGACAAACCATAGGCGAGAGCAAATTTCTGCACCCGCAGCCAATGGGTCGCCACATCCGGCTTTCCCGCCCGGATCGCCGACCGGATATTGCGGACACATTCATCGCGAAGCCCGATGCACAGCGGTTCTTCCCAGCGCTCCCGAAGCTCCTGGAAGTCCCGCCACACGGCGCCATCAATCACGAAAATCACATCCGGCCGCAAATCACTCATGAGACAATCATGACCAGCAAAGGCCGCAGTCCGCAACCTTCCAGGCAGACAATCTGGACCTGCTTCCCCGGAAAAAAGGCACAAAAAAACCGGCTCGGAGCCGGTTTCTTTCGTTTGCCTTTAGAGCAAATGGTGCGGTCGAGAAGACTCGAACTTCCACGGGTTTTACCCCACAGCGACCTCAACGCTGCGCGTCTACCAATTCCGCCACGACCGCATTCTGGTAGTCCCCAGCGCCTTGTCAGCGCCGAGGAGCCCCATGTAGCAAAACGGATTCTGCTGTGCAAGAGCGCCGTGAGGAATAATTCACAGGCTCATAAATTATTTTGCAGAAAGGCACTTGAGCGAAGATGACAAGGCGCTGAAATGCGCCATTTCCGGGCTTTCAGCCAACGGAAGTCCCTGCTCGATACCGGCCTGAAAGGCTGGGGAGAATTGATTTCACAGGCAGGTTCCGTTGACGCCGGCAATCCGGGTCAGAGCGGGCCATCCGTGCGCATAGGCCGGGTTTCCGGACGGCGCATCAGAACTTCCGTGATGGAAACGCCGATCTTCTCGCCCAGAAGCACCACCTGCCCCTTGGCCACCAGCGTGTTGTTTGCGTAGATCATCACGTCGGCGTCTTCGGCCACATCCAGATCAATCACGGCACCACGGCCCATGCGCAAAAGCTGATGCACCGGCATCTCGGCAGCTCCAAGCACGACCGAGATGTCGATCTTGATGTCATCAAAGGTGGCCATGACCCATTTCCGCCTGTAAGAGTGTCGCTGCCCGCAAGCGCATCCGCCCGTGACAGCATGCCATATCACTGATGGCTTCCATAGGCCCTTGCCTGCCTGGTTCACAACCCGCTAGATCAGCTTTCCGCCGTTTCATCAAACGCGGAAACAGGATCAAGCCAGCCCTCGTCAACCAAAAGAATAGCACACCCCAGCCATCATGTCCGCCCCAGCCAGAGACGATCTCAGCCCGGATTTCCGCCCCCAGATGACCACCGCTCCGGTGGACTGGATCATCAGCGACACGCTTGTCGACTATGAAAGCGCCGTTGCCTTCATGGACGCCCGTGTGGCTGCCATAGCAGAAGGCACTGCACCGGAATGCGTCTGGCTGCTGGAGCACCCGCCCCTCTACACAGCCGGCACCAGCGCCGACGACAGCGACCTGATTGCCCCGGACCGGTTTCCCGTCTATCGCACGGGACGCGGCGGGCAGCACACCTATCATGGCCCCGGCCAGCGGGTCGCCTATGTGATGCTGGACCTCCGGCGGAGGCGGCAGGATGTCCGTGCCTTTGTTGCAGCCCTTGAAGCCTGGGTGATCAACACTCTGTGGAGCTATCACATCCGCGGGGAACGGCGCGAAGACCGGGTCGGCGTCTGGGTGCGCCGTCCGGAGAAAGGCGCAACCGTGGAGGACAAGATTGCCGCCATCGGCATCCGCCTGCGCAAGTGGGTCACCTTTCACGGCATCAGTTTCAATGTCGATCCGAACCTGGACCACTTTTCCGGCATCGTTCCCTGCGGCATCCTGGAACATGGCGTGACCAGTCTTGTCGACCTGGGCATACCAGTCACCCTTGAGGAAAATGACACTGTTTTACTTACTGAGTTTGAGAAAATATTCGGACCAACACGGCGAGCAACCGACCCAACCGCAAGGTGAAGTCAAGAACAAGGCACAATCAAAAAACATAAGCCAGCTCATGACTTTCGCCTAGTCTTTGAAAACTCTGTAAATTTACGCTTAGTTCAACTTGAGCAGCGACAATGCATGCAATCGATTTTCTCAACGAGAAACATTCATGCAAAGTTCTGAAAACAAGCAACGCAGTGCAATCACCAAGATCCTGATTGCCGCTGCCACCGTCATCGTCGTGATCTTCGCCGGTTTCGCGATCTTCAACGACACACTTCAGCGAAATGCCAAGACCGACGAAATCAACGGCTACATGACGGAAGTCGGGCAGTCGGTGTCGCTCTCGGTCGAAAACTGGTTCCGCACCCGCGTCGCCCTGGCAGAGCTCAGCGCGGACCGGCTGGCCGAAGCAGGCCAGGTCGACAAGACCTATTTCAACCTGCCGATCCTGACCCGGACCTTCGATGCCAGCTACATTGGCCAGACGGATGGGGCTTTCCACATGTGGCCGGATCAGCCCCTGCCGGAAGGATATGATCCACGGGCCCGCCCCTGGTACAAGGAAGCCGTCGCCAGCGGCAAGCCGACCCTCACCGATCCTTATATCGATGCCTCGACGGGCAGCGTGACCGTGACAGCAACGAGCGTGGTCAAGAAGGGCAATGATCTTCTCGGCGTCTTCGGCGGCGATTTCCGCATTACAGAAGTCGTCAACATGCTGAAGGAAACCGACCTAGGCGGCCTCGGCTATGTCTTCCTGGCAAAGGCAGACGGCACGATCCTGATCCATCCGGACAGCAACCTGATTTCCAAGCCGATCAGCGACCTGCTGCCGAAGGGCGTCGTGGAAACCCGCCCGGAACCTCAATATCTGGACAGCCCGGAGGGCGAGCGCATCGTCCAGTTCGTCAAGATCGCCAATCTGCCGGTCGACTGGAGCATCGGCCTGTCCATTGACCGGTCCGCAGCCTATGCCAGCCTGACCAGCTTCCGCTACTCGGCAACCATCGCCACCGTTGCGGCCACAGCGCTGATGATGGCCATCCTGGGCCTGCTGTTCCACAAGCTCCTGTCCCAGCCGCTCGCTTCAGTGACCGGCGCAATGGGCCGCCTGGCGAATGGCGACCTGACGACCATCATCGAAGGCACGGAACGCCGGGACGAGATCGGATCGATTGCCCGCGCGGTCGAAGTCTTCAAGACAAATGCCATCGCCCGTCAGCGCCTTGAGGAAGAACAGAAAGCCGAGCAAAGCGCCAAGCAGCGCCGGGCCGAACTCGTTGACCGCCTGCTGCAGGACTTCAACTCGGACATCACCAGCGTTCTGGGCACGGTCGAGAACGTGACAGACGCCCTGGAGACAACGGCCCGGGAATTGACGGACACCTCATCCCGCAGCTCCTCCGAAACGCAGGCTGCGGCAAATGTCTCAAGCGACACTGCCTCCAACGTGCGTTCCGTCGCAGCAGCCTCCGAAGAGCTGACCTCCTCGATTGCAGAGATTGCCCGCCGCGTGGAAGATTCCACCCAGATCTCCACCAAGGCGTCCCATGCCGCCGCCCAGACGGACCAGACCGTTCAAAGTCTCGTGACGACGACGGAGCGCATCAGCCAGATCGTCAGCCTCATCAACGACATTGCCGCCCAGACCAACCTTCTGGCGCTCAATGCCACGATCGAGGCCGCCCGCGCCGGAGAAGCCGGCCGCGGCTTTGCGGTGGTTGCCTCCGAGGTGAAGTCCCTCGCCAACCAGACAGCAACGGCGACGGAAGAGATCGCAACCCAGATCCAGGCCATGCAGATGGTCTCCAACGAGGCCGCCGAAGCCATCAAGGGAATCGGCCGTGTGATCGCCGAGATGACCGAGATTTCTGCAGAAATCTCCTCGTCCATCGATCAGCAGAGTGCCGCGACCAACGAGATCTCGCGCAATGTCAACGAAGTCTCGACCGGCACGGATGCCATCTCCGACACGCTGAACAAGGTCTCGGACGGTGCACGCTCCACCGGCAAGATCGCCGACGACGTCCTGACAACAGCGACGGACCTCTCCCGCCAGGCAGACACACTCAAGGCCAAGGTTGTTGAATTCTTCAACGACATCCGCGCCGCCTGACATCACCTGAGAAGCACCGCAAGAACCCAAAACGGCCGCGTCAGATACTGGCGCGGCCGTTTTTGTTTGTTCTGGATGCCCTGACACCAGCCGCATATGCCCGTCCGCCCCTTCGCGGGACAGACGTCAGAGATAGTTAGAAGCTGAAAGGCACCGCTTTTTCCCATTCAAATAAGCGGCAATTTTCCGAAAGATTTAGGGCACACCTCTCCCCGTCGCCCTCCAGTGAGGGGAACACTTCAAACGGAATTCCGGTTCTCACGATTAAAAAGACAAAGAAAAGGACCCCACGACAGGCCATGAGGTCCTAAACGACCGACTCACAAAGGCTTGGCCCCTTCGACCGTCATCCCGGCCAAGCGGAGCGCGAGCCGGGACCGGTGAGCCAAAAGAACCTCGGGTTCAGTCAATTAACCACCGAAGCGCCACGGCTCACCGATCCCGGATCTCCGCTTCGCTGCAACCGGGATGACCATCCGGACGGGTTTCGGGCAGGAAAACTGTCTAAGTCAGCTTTTCCACGGGAGAAATCCCCTCCGTCTTCGTCCTGCCATGGCTTGACCATGGCATCCATGCCGCAACCTTACCCAACAGAAAAGCTGAGCTTTCAGGAGGCGGAACGGCATGGATTCCGGGTCAAGCCCGGAATGACGACGAGAGGAAAGGCCGGCTTCCCTTTTCAACACTCTTGAGAACAGAGTGATGACGAACCTATAGGTTTGCCTTCTACCTCAGCCCCACACCACGGATCCTGAGGTCGCAAAGCTTAAAAGGCCCGGCGAAGGTCAAAGGGTCTGCCGACAAGTCATCTTTCCCGGAGCGTCAGGCAGCAACATCACGCAGGAAGCTGTCCACGGCGGCCTGCATGTCCCTTGCCTGCCTCTCTAGCGCTTCGGCAGCCTGCGAAACCGCATTGGCAGAATTTGTCGCCCGCACGGAGACCTCGCTCAATCCGCCAATATTCGCCGTCACAAGGCCCGCGCCTTCAGCCGCCTGGGTCACGTTATGGGAGATTTCGTCTGTCGCAGCGCCCTGCTGCTCCACAGCCGCAGCAATGGCTGAGGTATAGGCATTCACCTCATCCATCGTGGCTGCAATGGCACCAATGGCCTCGACCGCGTCCTTGGTCTCGTTCTGGATGGCGGAAATCTGAGAGCCAATCTCTTCCGTTGCCTTGGAGGTCTGCGTCGCAAGCTCCTTCACTTCAGCCGCAACGACCGCAAAGCCCCTGCCCGCTTCACCGGCACGTGCAGCCTCGATTGTGGCATTGAGGGCCAGAAGGTTTGTCTGCTCTGCAATCGCCTGGATCAGGGTCACGACTTCACCGATGCGATTGGCCGCATCCGCGAGACCGGCAACTTTCTGATTACTGGTCTGGGCACCAACCGTGGCCTTGGCAACGATGCCCGAGGTCTGCTCGACCTGACGCGAAATCTCGTTGATGGAAGAGGCCAGCTCCTCCGCAGCGGAGGCAACGGTCTGGATATTGGAAGAGGATGCCCCGGAAGCATGGACTGCGTTGGCAGCCTTTTCCGAGGTGCCTTTTGCGGCTTCCCCAAGCTCGGCAGAGGCGCTCAGCATGGACCGGGCCTGATCCGAGACAGCCTGAAGCTTGTCCGCAATCTCTGAGCGGAACGCTGCAATACGCTGTCCGATGCGCTGCTGGCCAGCACGCTCCAGCTCAAGCCGGGCACGTTCGCTTTCCTGGAAAGCTTCCGCATGGAACTTAGCCACTTCCGCATCCTCGCGGGCCTTTTCAGCGCTCGCCATGGCACTGCCGAGCTGCTCCACGATCCACCAGAGTGCCGCAACTTCAGCAACAACGATGACGGCATGGAACATCACGCGCATCAGGTTCGGCCCACCGGGAAAGACTGCCCAGGGCAAGGCGAAATTGAAGACGATGTGGTGAATGGCAACAACCCCGGCATAGGCAACAAGCGCCCGCCAGTCGACCCACCCCGCAAGAATGGCGAGCACTGCGAAGAAATAGAGATGGGCATCCAGCTGGAAGGAATTGACCGGATCAGGGCTTGCACAGGCAGCCACAAACAGGGCAACAAGTGCACTCAGGGAAATGGCAGTGGCAATGCGCGTCTCCGTGGCGATGCCGAACTTGACCCAGGTCGCCGTCGCGGCAGCTCCAAGCAGGAGAGCTGCCCCGCTTATGCCTGGAACGGAAACCGAGCCAACCCACCACGCAGTTCCGATCACAAGCAGCACATTGAACCAGACAAAACAGAGGATGTAGCGTGCAAAACGCTCCCGCATCTGATCCAGACTTGCGATTGCCATCATCTGTTCATTCATCATCTTCACTCCCTGAAGGGGTCAGAACCCCTGCGCATGCACGCACAACGACAGAAGAGGCGACAAAAGCAGCGCCAGATGCGTAGAGCCTGGAAAGCAGATCATCCGTTCCGCTGAAGTCAGACACGGCAATCCAGCCGGAGGAATCAGCAGAGATGATCCGGCCTCCTGCCCTGGCGATGATGTCCGGAGCCGAGGCTCCCCAAGGCGCCGCAAAAACTGCGACGGGTCCCGGGCCGCCCGGCTGCAGGCCGGCAATCACCACAATGACGCTTGCTGCAGCGAAATAGCTCGCTGCGAATGCCTTGTGCATGGCGCCTCCCGTCCGGCCAGTATTTTCCGGCCTTCAGGAACAGCATAACAAACATCCGATTTAATAAATCCTGAACATCAAGACTTCGGATCTCTACGTATATTCAATAAATTTAAGAATACATTATCAGCAACAACAACGAGATGTATATTAAAAGCAAGCACGAAGAACAATATCGAAACCAAGGCCTTCAAGCGAGAAACCAGACGCTCAAAGAACCAGACTCGAAATTATCCGAAGATCAGAAGGAGTGGAACTTTCAGTAAGGCAAGGCCATCACTTGCCTGGTTCGGGTTCAGACTGGGAGGCCATGTCGTCAAGACGTTGTGCCCGGGCACGGTACTGTTCATCCTGCATCACGTAAAGCGAAGCCCCCACGATCATCAGGGCGCCAGGCCAGAAATAACCGTCTGGCGCAAACCCGAAGGCAACCCATCCGGCAAAGATGTTCAAGGGCAGCTTGAGATGATCAAAGGGCTGAATGAAGGCTGCATCGGCCTTGGAATAGGCCAGCGTCAGCGTGTAGTTCGCCGCAATGGTGAAGACCCCGGCAGCTGCAATGGCCGCTAGCGTCCATCCCGTTGGCACAATGAAACCTTCTGCAGATGCGAGCAGAAAATTGACCGGCGTCAGCAGCAGCAGAAGATAGACCGTCACCGTGTCGGCAGGTTCGGTGCGGGTGAGAATCTTCGTGATCAGGGATGCCCCGCCCCAGAAGGCGGCAGCGGCAACAGGCAGCAGAATCTCGAGGCGGAACCCGTCCGCCCAGGGCTCCAGAATGATCATCGCACCGGTAAAGCCAGCCAGGGTCGCTCCCCATCTTGCCAGGCCCACTTTTTCGCGAAGCAGAAGCTTTGCGCCAATGATCACGAAGAACGGCGACGTCATGACCAGAGCAATCGCCTGCCAGATCGGAACAGAGGCAAGCCCAGCGCCCCAAAGCTGTACACCAGCTACGGCAAAAAGAATCCGCAAGCCATGAAGCATGGGCCGGCGGGTGACCAGAGCAGACCGGCCATGGCGCACCAACCAGGGCAAGGCGCAGCAGAGCGCGGCAGCATATTGCCAGAAGACGGCGGAGGAGGACGGCATCCCGAGCTTCATGGTCGCGGTCTGCAGCGCGGCGTTGACCATCGCGAAACACGCGCCAGCGGCCACCATCAAGGCAGCTGCAACAAGGGGATATGCCGATTTTTGCGGCTTCTGGTTCATTGTCCGGTTCTCCAGCATGTTCCGGGACAATGACCTGCGCATCCGCGAGCCCTGAAAGGACGCGAATGACAGGCTGTTCTCTTTTATCCGGACTGTAACCGTCGGCTCCGGCATCTCACCGGATCTGCTGACCCTTGCCGCTTGAGGGACAAGGCGCTCGCGGGCTCCGGGTTACCCCGATACCGCCGGTGGGGAATTGCACCCCGCCCCGAGAACATTTCAGTAATGCTGAAGGATGTTTAGCGACGAAGCTTCGCCGATGCAACGGCACTTTTGCCAGACAGCGCCCCAGCAGGAACTGGCGCCGTGACAACACGGTTCCGGCCGTGTTCCTTGGCATCATAAAGAGCATGGTCCGCCCGAAGGATCGTCTGGCTCAGGCTCTCCCCTGGCCGGTAATCAGCCACGCCGATGCTCACTTCCACATGGAGCGTCTGATCCTCAAATGAGAAGTGGCTTGCCGCAAGCGTCTGTCGCAAGTTCTCGGCAACGAGAGCAGCCTCTTCAAGACTGCTGTTCCGAAGCAGCGCAAAGAACTCTTCGCCGCCTGAACGGGCGAAGACATGGGCCTTTCCGAGAACGGCCTGACACACCGCCACCATGTGGCAGAGAGCAGCATCCCCGCAGGCATGACCGAACCGGTCATTGATCTGCTTGAACTGGTCGACATCGATAGCCAGAACCGACAGCGGTGCACCTGATGTCTCCGCCACCATCTCTTCAGCCTGGGCGACTTCAAAGAACTTCCGCCGGTTGAAAGCGCCTGTCAGAGGATCGCATTCGGCCGCAACCTTCAGCTTGTCCTCCAGCTCCCGGCGCAGGGTGATGTCATGCATGGCACCAGCAAGACCATTGACCTCTCCCGTCAGGGGATCCCGGGTGACAGCCTTGTGGAAGGATACGTCTCTCGGCCGTCCATCCGCGTAGCAGACCTTGGCCTCATAGATCTGCACCCCTCCGGCCTGCATCAGCCTCTCGTCCGCATCGAAGTAGATCTGGGCATATTCAGACTTTGCGATATCGAAAACGCTCGAGCCAATGACCTTTGAGGCAGGCAAGCCGATGAACTCTTCAAAGGCCTTGTTGCAGCCCCTGTAAATCCCCGCCCGGTCCTTGAAAAAAACAGGAGACGGCAGATTGTCGAGCGCAGCCTGGGTCTCTGCCTGGCGGGCTTTCAATGTCTCGATCTCACCAAGCATGGCACGCCGGGTCAACAACGCACGCTGGGCGCGGGCAACGATCATGCCGGCCCCGGATACAAGCGGCTCACAGCAGACGTCATCTGCCCCCGCCCTGAAGATCGCAGAGATACGCGCTTCGGGCTGGGCATCTTTCAGGCAAATGCAGAGATAGGGAGACGAGCCAAGTTCCTGACGAAAGGTCAAAGTCTCGGCAATCGCCTCGTCAGCGGACACCTGAAGGATCACCGCGTCCAGTCCGGACAGGTCAGATCCCTTGACCTGCGGAAGGCTCACAAAGCTGGTATCCGGATGCCCTGGAAGGTTACCCGCGGAAGAAGGGGCAACAACGCCAAAACGGAATTGACGGCCAGCTGCAATTGCCATTTCCTTGCCGCTTTCCGCCATGCACCTGCGATCCTCAACCAACTCAACACGTAGCGAAATAGCCCTGAGGCGCTAAAAATCACTTTACGGCATCGGCTAAATCCGAGGGTATTCTATCGTAAATGTCGCTTACTGCGCATTTAGGAAAGAAGGTCAAAACCCTTACGTGTTTTCCCAGAGATAGCTCCCGCTATTCGTGCCCGCTATCCAGCCAGCGCCCCAATTCCGCAGGTGTATCAAGCACGGCGTTCGGCGACTCACCCAGCAGCTCACTGCGGCTGCCATAGCCCCAGGTTACGCCGACTGAAGCCATCTGGTTGGCACGTGCGCCAATCAGGTCATGCTTGCGGTCACCGATCATCACGCATTCCTCATGCGAGAGACCTTCCTGCGCCATCAGATAGGCAATCAGCTCCGCCTTCGCTGACCGCGTTCCGTCCAGCTCCGACCCATAGACCTTGCTGAAATGGGGCATCAGACTGAAATGTTCGACGATCTTGCCCGCGTAGGCATGCGGCTTCGAGGTTGCGACGAAAAGCTTGCAGCCTTTCGCCGCCAATCCGCCGACCAATTCGCTGATGCCGCTGATCAAGGTGTTCTCGAACAACCCTTCGCGGGTGTAACGCTCGCGATAGAAGGCCACGGCCTGATCCTGCAAGGCCCGGTCAGCGGTATTCAGAAGAACCGCGAAGCTCTCCCAGAGCGGCGGACCAATGCACCATTTCAGTTCCGCCGCTTCTGGCACCGGCGTGCCCATTTTCTCCAGCGCATACTGGATCGAGCGCGTGATTCCTGTGAACGGATCGGTGAGGGTTCCGTCCAGATCAAAAAGAACAGTGCTGAAAGTCATGGGCAATGGCCGCCGTTGTCAGGAGAACTCCATGATGACGGCATCCACCGCCAGGCTGTCCCCAGCCTTAGCCTTGATTGCGGTGACTGTGCAATCCCGCTCGGCGCGCAGAACATTCTCCATCTTCATGGCTTCTACGACGGCGAGCTGTTCCCCGGCCTTGACCTCCTGCCCTTCTTCAACGGCGATGGAGACCACGAGGCCCGGCATCGGGCACAGAAGCATCTTGGAGGTGTCCGGCGGCATCTTCTCCGGCATCAGGGCATCCAGCTCTGCCGTGCGGGGCAGCATGACCTTGGAGACGACAGAATACCCCTGCCAGTCCAGCCGGTAGCCACCGGCAACGGGGCGCACCTGGACCGTCATCGCGCGTCCACCAACGGAACCACGCCAGATCCGTTCGCCCGGAGCCCAGCTCGACAGGACCGTCTCTACCGGCCCGTCACCGACCTGCACGTCGATCTCGACGGGTGTCGCAGGGAAGCCTGCCACGAGCCGGACCGGCTGATAGGTCTTGTCCAGCTTGACCACCCAGTCCTCACGCACTGCGCCCGAGTGAGGCCGCAAGCGGCCCGGCAAATGATCCAGGCGCTCACGCTGCATCGCGCCCATGGACAGGGCAACCGCACTGAGAAGGCCGAGCGCTTCCGCATCCGGTTCGGCCGGAGCGAAACCATCAGGATATTCATCGGCAATGAAGCTGGTGGCAAGTTCTCCAGACTTCCAGCGCGGATGGTTCATCAGCGAGGTCAGGAAAGGAACATTATGCTGGATCCCGTCCACGTAGAACGCATCCAGCGCCTCGCTCATCGCGGTAATCGCCTCGGCGCGGGTCGGTGCATGGGTGATCAGCTTGGCGATCATCGGATCATAGAACATGGAAATTTCGGAGCCTTCGACGACCCCCGTGTCGTTGCGCACCGTGATGCCGCCGCGCTGCTCCTCTGCCGGCGGCTCGTAACGCACCAGGCGGCCGATGGACGGCAGGAAGTTGCGGTACGGATCTTCCGCATAGATGCGGCTTTCCACCGCCCAGCCATTCAGCTTCACATCACTCTGGGCCAGCGTCAGCTTCTCGCCATAAGCGACGCGGATCATCTGCTCGACCAGGTCCACACCGGTGATCAGTTCGGTCACCGGATGCTCCACCTGCAGGCGGGTGTTCATTTCAAGGAAGAAGAAGCTCTTGTCCTGACCAGCCACAAACTCGACGGTGCCCGCGCTGTCATAATTCACGGCCTTGGCCAGCGCCACGGCCTGTTCGCCCATCTTGCGGCGGGTTTCCTCATCCAGCAGCGGCGACGGGGCTTCCTCGATCACCTTCTGGTTCCGACGCTGAATGGAACATTCGCGCTCGCCCAGATAGATGACGTTGCCGTGCTTGTCGCCCAGCACCTGAATTTCGATATGGCGCGGATTCTGGATAAACTTCTCGATGAAGACCCGGTCATCGCCAAAGGAAGAGGCCGCTTCCGACTTGGAGCGGACGTAGCCGTCCCGCGCCTCTTCCGCGTTCCAGGCTATGCGCATGCCCTTGCCACCACCGCCGGCAGAGGCCTTGATCATGACCGGATAGCCGATCTCACCGGCAATCTCGACGGCCTGATCAGCCGATTCAATCACACCCAGATAGCCGGGAACCGTGCTGACCTTGGCTTCATTGGCAAATTTCTTCGACTCGATCTTGTCACCCATCGCCTCGATGGCATGCGGATTCGGGCCGATGAAGACGATGCCTTCCGCCGCAAGCACCTTCGGGAAGCTCGCCCGCTCGGACAGGAAGCCATAGCCCGGATGCACGGCTTCTGCGCCAGTGGCCTTGCAGGCAGCAATGATCTTGTCGGCGATGAGATAGGATTCAGATGCTGCGGCAGGGCCAATGTGAACAGCTTCATCAGCCATTTCCACGTGAACCGCATCCCGGTCCGCATCGGAATAGACCGCAACGGTCTTGATCCCCATACGGCGCGCCGTCTTGATCACACGGCAAGCGATTTCACCACGGTTGGCAATGAGAATTTTCGAGAACATGCAGCATCCGCCCCGATTTCTTTATCTTCGGGGAAGAGTTGTAGGACGCTGCCTGACGCGGCGCAATATGTCGAAAGGATGACCCGCCTCCAACCGCCCTTCACAGCCTTGACGAAACACCTCCCCCGGAAAGCAACACCAAGTAGAACGTATCCTGCCGGGACAGTCAGGTTCGGCGGTTTCACTGGAGAAACAGGGATAGGGATTTTTAACAGTTCCATGTCTTTAATCCCTCCGGATCGGGGGATTTACATGGTTAAAAAATATTTCATCTCAGGACTTCTGTCCTTAGTTTTATTTCCGTCAGCAGTACTTGCCGCACAGTCAGGTGACTGGCACATTGATACGGTCAAGGGATTTGAAAAATACTGGACCAAGTCGGAAGACGGGTCGCTCTTCACCATCTGGTGCCACAGGAACCGCAAGCTCTCCGGCACGGTGATCGACGTTGACATCCGCGGCAAGGCTGCCCCCGCCCGCAAGACCATGCGGGTGATCATCGACCGCCACATGCAGAAGGTCACCGCCGACACCGCCGGCTATGTGCAGACAGACTGTGCTGCATGCGCTGATGGCTACACGGTCCTGTGGCAGCGGCTGCGGACCGGGCACCACCTCAGCGTCATGTTCGATGATGAGACCATGGCGAACTTTTCGCTGATCGGCGCCAGAGAGGTTTTGGCCGACAGCGCTTGCCCTGCCGATTTCTACAAATAGGCCCCCATCCACATCACCCGCTGCGGACGCTGGATTTTCCGCGCCGCAGGCACTAAACCCTGCACCTTGGTTTCCACGGCGGCACGCCTCAGCATGTCTGCACGAAGGATCCGGGGATACACATGGACGCAATACACCTGAAGGACCTGGCGTTCTTCGCTTATCACGGCCTCTACGAGGAAGAAGCGCGCCTGGGGCAACGCTTCCTGGTGGACCTGACTTGCTGGCTGGACCTGTCAGCTGCCTGCGAGAGCGACGAGTACGATCAGACCGTCTGTTATGCCGGGCTGGTCAAATCCGTCGAACAGGCCGTCACCGGCACCCGCTTCAATCTGATCGAGCGGCTGGCCGCCGAGATCGTGAAAGCGGTCTTCAACACGGATGAACGCATCCAGAAGGTCCGGGTGAAGGTCGAAAAGCCCGGCGCCCCCCTTCCCGTTCCCTCCGGCACGGCAAGCGTCGAGATCATGCGCAACCGGCCGGGCTAATACCAACCTCAAGAAATAACGACCTATTTGATGGCCTCAGCCGGGTTCCCGGCTAGGCACGGTGCGCCGCCCGATGCCGGGCATCGGGCAAGCAGCGTAACGACGTCCGGGGAGCCGGAAGTGGCCACCGGAGGCCGCGTTTTCGAACCGCCCGGGCTACGTCGCGTTCCTTGGAAGATGCACCGCATCTCCCTGCGAAACGCTTCTTGCCGGACAATCCGAAAACGCGGTCAAATAGGTCGCTATTTCTTGAGGTTGGTATTACCTGACCATTGCCCTTCGGCTGGCGGGCAGAAGCCGGTATCCTCCCTCATCTGGCAAAACAGGGCGCGAGCGCCTATCTTGAATGGATGGGGGAATTGTCCGGATTGCGGAGCACCGATCATGACTTCGATATCGACAAGACGCTGGCCTGCCCGTCACCTGAAGCGCGGAACCACTGCCTTGCTGGTTCTTGCCAGCATCGCCAGCCCGGCCCTCGCCCGGCCTGACCTCAGCAAGATGACCTGCGCAGCCGCCCAGCAAATGGTCCAGCGCAACGGCAAGGTGGTCTTCACCACCAGCCCGACGACCTATGCGCTGTTTGTGTCCAACCGCAGCTACTGTGACCGCTGGGAAGACATCTACCCCCAATATGCCCGCACGAAGGACACGCCGAATTGCCCGGTGGCCTACAAGTGCCAGGAGCCATTGTTCCGGCGGAGCCTCTGGGAGCGGTAGGGGCTTTCAGCAAAAAGGGCAGCCGGTGGCAGCCCTCGGACTGCGGGCAAAGACGTAAAACTCCCGATCGTCATCCCGGCCAAGCAACGCGCGAGCCGGGACCGGTGAGCCTAAAAGCTATCGGCTTCAAAGAATGGAATGCCGAGAGACCTAGGCTCACCGGTCCCGCATCTTCGCTTCGCTGCGTGCGGGATGACAATTGGATGGGTTCGTCATCAATCTCAGGGCAGCCCTGAGATTGAGATAGACCAGTTTCCCCATCCGCTCAGAGCGGGATGTTGTCGTGCTTCTTCCACGGATTCTGCTGGGACTTCGTCCGCAGCAGGGCCAGCGCGCGGGAGACCCGGCGGCGGGTGGAATGAGGCCGGATGACTTCGTCGATATAGCCGCGCTCAGCCGCAACGAAGGGATTGGCGAAACGGTCTTCGTAATCCTTCGTCCGCTTGGCGATCTTGTCCTTGTCGCCCAGTTCCGAGCGATAGAGGATCTCGACAGCCCCCTTGGCGCCCATCACAGCGATCTCGGCTGAAGGCCAGGCATAGTTGATATCGCCTCGGATGTGCTTGGAACTCATCACGTCATAAGCGCCGCCATAGGCCTTGCGGGTGATGACGGTGATTTTCGGAACGGTCGCTTCCGCATAGGCAAAGAGCAGCTTCGCGCCGTGCTTGATGAGACCGCCATATTCCTGGGATGTTCCCGGCAGGAAGCCCGGCACATCCACCAGCGTGACCAGCGGAATGTTGAAGCAGTCGCAGAAGCGGACGAAACGGGCAGCCTTGCGGCTGGCATCACTGTCCAGAACGCCTGCCAGAACCATCGGCTGGTTGGCGACGATCCCGACTGTGCGTCCCTCGATCCGGCCAAGACCGGTGACGATGTTCTTGGCGAAAGAAGCCTGAATCTCGAAGAAATCGGCCTCATCGACCATCTTCAGAATCAGCTCCTTGATGTCGTAGGGCTTGTTCGGATTGTCCGGGATGAGCGTATCAAGGCTCATGTCGATCCGGTCCGGATCATCGTGACAGGCCAGCTCCGGGATCTCCGCCGTGTTGTTCATCGGCAGGAAATCGATCAGGCGGCGCATTTCCAGAAGGGCTTCAACGTCATTGTCGAAGGCACCATCCGCGATCGACGACTTGGTGGTGTGAACGGACGCACCGCCCAGTTCTTCTGCCGTCACCGTCTCGTTGGTAACGGTCTTCACCACATCGGGACCGGTCACGAACATGTAGGACGTGTCACGGACCATGAAGATGAAATCGGTCATCGCCGGGGAATAGACGTCCCCGCCGGCACAGGGGCCCATGATCAGGGAGATCTGCGGGATGACGCCTGACGCCAGTACATTGCGCTGGAAGACCTCGCCGTAACCGCCCAGCGCCGCGACGCCTTCCTGGATACGTGCCCCGCCTGCATCGAAGAGACCGATGATCGGCGCCCGGTTCTGCAGGGCCATGTCCTGAAGCTTGATGATCTTTTGGGCGTGGGTTTCAGAGAGCGACCCGCCAAAAACCGTAAAGTCCTTGGAAAACACATAGACTGTGCGGCCGTTGACCGTTCCCCAGCCTGTAACCACGCCGTCGCCGGGAATATGCTGCTCTTCCATGCCGAAATCGGTGCAACGGTGCACCTTGAACATGTCGAATTCTTCGAAGGATCCCTCGTCGAGCAGAAGCTCGATACGCTCGCGTGCGGTCAGTTTTCCCTTGGCATGCTGCGCATCGATGCGGCGCTGCCCTCCTCCCAGACGGGCGGTTTCCCGGCGGCTTTCCAGTTCGGCAAGGATTTCCTTCATAAGTCGCTCCGCAACAGCAATTTCTCCCAATCGACACTGGTCCTAGCATGCAGTGCCATCCCGGCAAAGTCATCAGAAGGGCGAACCCGAAAATTGCACCCTTGCAGACAATCGAAATGGAAAATCGCATTCCCTTACGGCATTTGCACAAAAAGTGGGCACAAAAGCCTCTAGATTGCTCTTGGAGACACCCGCAGTATTTGTAATGCTTGCACAACATCGCGGCAGAAATGAACGGGGAGGCAATGGGCGAAGAGCGGTCGTTTTTCAACGAAATGCAGGATGAGGCGGGAATTCCTCGCGCAGCCTACGAGCAGCTTGTGTCCTGGCTGGAGAGCAAGCCGTCCAACTTCCTGAACCGGAAAAGCCGGGAAGCGGAAACGATCTTCCGAAGGCTGGGCATCACCTTCGCGGTTTACGGCGCACACGAGGCCACCGAACGCCTGATCCCCTTCGATCCGATCCCCCGGATCATTTCCGCTGCCGAGTGGCGGCGCCTGTCCGCCGGTATCGAACAGCGCGTCCGAGCGCTCAACGCCTTCCTCCACGACATCTATCATCGTCAGGAAATCATTCGCGCCGGGCGCATTCCCGCTGATCTGATCCTGCAGAACGAAGCGTTCCTGCCGGAAATGGTTGGCTTCACGCCTGCCCGCAAAGTCTATGCCCATATCATCGGCACCGACCTCGTCCGTGTCTCGGAGAATGAATTCTACGTTCTGGAAGATAACACCCGCACCCCGTCCGGTGTCTCCTACATGCTGGAGAACCGCGAGACGATGATGCGGATCTTCCCGGATCTGTTCCAGATGCACCGGGTGGCACCGGTCGAGCAATATCCGGACCTTCTGCGCCAGACCCTCGAAAGCGTCGGTCCGGACCAGGGCAAGAGCGACCAGACCATCTGCGTCCTGACGCCTGGCATCTACAACTCTGCTTATTTCGAACATGCCTTCCTGGCAGATTCCATGGGCGTGGAGCTGGTCGAAGGACGGGATCTGTTCGTGGATCAGGGCAAGGTGTACATGCGCACCACCCGCGAGCCCAAGCAGGTGGATGTCATCTACCGCCGCATCGATGACGCGTTCCTCGATCCTCTCACCTTCAATCCGGACAGCATGCTGGGCGTTCCCGGCCTGTTCGATGCCTACCGGGCGGGCAATGTCACGATCTGCAACGCGCCGGGCACCGGCATTGCGGACGACAAGGCCATCTACGCCTATGTGCCGGACATCATCGAGTTCTACACCGGCCAGAAGCCGATCCTGAACAACGTGCCGACCTGGAATTGCTCGCGCCCAGACGATCTGGCCTATGTGCTCGACAATCTGGAAGACATCGTCGTCAAGGAAGTGCATGGATCAGGCGGCTACGGCATGCTGATCGGCCCGACTGCCACCAAGCGGCAGATCTCGGACTTCCGCAAGATACTGATGGCCAACCCATCCAACTACATTGCTCAGCCGACCCTCGCGCTATCCGCCTGCCCCACCCATGTTGCCTCGGGGGTTGCGCCCCGGCACGTTGATCTGCGTCCCTATGTCCTGATCGGCGACCAGGTCCGCATCACCCCCGGTGGCCTGACCCGCGTCGCCTTGAAGAAGGGATCGCTGGTGGTCAACTCCAGCCAGGGCGGCGGAACCAAAGACACCTGGGTGCTGGAGGACTGATATCATGCTCGGACGTACTGCCTCCTCCCTGTTCTGGATGTCCCGCTATCAGGAGCGTGCCCAGAACAACACCAAGCTTCTCGAAGTCGCCTACCGGAACTCCATGGTTTCGCACAATGGCAATGGAGACGTGAGCAACTGGACCTTTGCCCTGGCAAGTTCCGGCAATGCCCATGGTTTCGGCCTGAAGGTCGAGGAGATCACGCCAAAGGCCGTGATCAACTACATGATCTTCGACAAGGACAACCCGTCGTCAGTCCGCATGTGCCTGGAAAACGCCCGCAACAACGGGCGCTCCGTGCGCACCGGGATCACCGCCGAGCTCTGGGAAGCCCTCAACACCACCTACATCGAGTTTTCGGACGTCAATCCGCAGTCGATCACCCAGGACAAGCTGCCGGATTTCCTAGCCTGGATCAGCCAGCGCTCTCACCTGTTCAGAGGCGCGCTGCTCAACACGATCCTGCGCGATGACGGCTATTTCTTCAGCCAGATGGGCAATTTCGTCGAACGGGCCGACAACACCGCCCGGATCCTGAACACCCAGTACTGGGTGCTCCTGCCGGACAATGACGTGATCGGCGACGGCAACGAACGGATGCAATGGAGCGGCATTCTGAGAGCGCTTTCGGGTCTGCGCAGCTACCGCTTCGCCTATCCGGATGCCAAGCTGAAGGCCTTCAACATCTCGGAATTCCTGATTCTCAGGAAGGAAATGCCCCGCTCGCTGGCCCATTGCTACGACTGGATTGTCGACAGCGCCGATGATCTGGCCCAGTTTTACGGAAATGACGATCCAAGCATCAAGCTGGCCAGGGAGATCGAACAGGATCTCAGGACACTTAAGATGCAGCAGATCTACGACCGGGGCCTGCATGACTTCCTGAATGACTTCATTTCCCGGAACAATGCCTTCGCGCTGCAACTGTCGGAAGACTACAATTTCGCCTGACAGACCCACGACAACGCTTTCAACAACAAGGGTGTGAACGATGCGCCTGACCGTCCGGCACAAGACCCGCTACCGCTATGACATGCCTCTGGCAAACGCCATGCAGCAGCTGAGGCTCAGCCCGAGAGACTGTGCCGGACAGAAGGTGCTCGAATGGTCGATCGATGCCCCCGGCATCGATCGTGCGACCACCTACACGGACGCCTTCGACAACATCGTGCACATGGTCTCCGAGCAGAAGACCACGGAAAGCGTGGAGATTACGGCCACCGGCATCGTGGAAACGGAAGACCGGGCGGGCGTGGTCGGCGAAGAAAAGTCCGAAACGCCGGTGCGCATCTTCACCCGCATGACAGCTGTGACCCAGCCCAATCAAGCGATCCGCAAACTCGGCACCATCGCCGAGCGGCAGGACAAAATTGCCGGCTTTCACGAGCTGATGCACACAATCCGCGACAAGGTGGCCTACAAGATCGGGGTGACGGAAACCCATGCCACGGCCGCATCTGCGCTGGCTGCCGGCGAAGGGGTCTGCCAGGATCACGCTCACATATTCATCACGGCAGCCCGCTCCATCGGAACCCCTGCCCGCTATGTCTCGGGCTACCTGCTGCTTGAGGACGAACAGGCCTCGGAAGCCCATCACGCATGGGCCGAAGTCTATGTGGACGGCATCGGCTGGATCGCATTCGACATATCCAATGGTATCTGCCCGACCGACCGCTATATCCGCTTGACCACGGGCCTGGATTCGCGTTCCGCTGCTCCCATCCGGGGCATTCGGTTCGGCGGCAAGGACGAGAACATGAATGTCGAGGTTGAGGTAAACCAGGCAGCCAGCCAGCAGCAGCAATAATCCCTCGGGGCGCGCCCCTGGACCGTTTGCGCTCGGCCTCCCGTCTGGAAGGGCGCTTGAAGCAGGACGCGTGAATGACCTATTGCGTGGGGCTGAAACTGGACCGTGGGCTCGTGTTTGCAGCCGACACCCGGACCAATGCCGGCGTGGACAACATTGCCACTTTCAAGAAGCTGCATGTGTGGGAAAAGCCGGGCGACCGGGTGATCACGCTTATGTCTTCTGGCAACCTTGCCATCACCCAGGCGGTGGTGTCGATCCTCAGCGAGCATATCAACGCCTCGTCCAGCGACCGGCCGACCCTGATGAACGTGGACACCATGTTCCAGGCCGCCCGTCTGGTCGGCAGTGCCATTCGCGAAGTCCGTGCCATTGACGGTGAAGCGCTGCAGGCCAATGCGGACAATTTCTATGTCACGCTGATCCTGGGCGGCCAGATCAAGGGCGAAGAGCCGCGGCTGTTCCAAATCTACTCCGCCGGGAACTTCATCGAGGCCACCGACGACACCCGCTTCCTGCAGATCGGCGAGCACAAATACGGCAAGCCGATCCTCGACCGGGTAACCCGCCGGGACATGCGCCTTGGCGAAGGCGCGAAGATGATCCTGCTGTCCTTCGACAGCACCCTGCGTTCGAACCTGTCTGTCGGCATGCCGATCGATCTGCTGCTCTACAACACGGACAGTTATTCCGCCGAGCGCCAGCTCCGGATCTCCCAGGACGATCCCTATTTCCAGAAGCTCTCCGCCGGCTGGTCAAAAAGCCTGCGCGACGCATTCGTCAACATGGACGAGCTGGAAGTTTAATACCTTCGGCTCTTGGGCCCAAGCCTTGTGTCTAACTGCGATCACTGTCAGATAAACGTCATCGCTCTGTCTTAAAAGCCGCCGGACAGCGGGAGCCCATGACGATGACAGTGACCAGCACTCTTTCAGCCCCCTCACACACCATCATCTGGCACAGGGAACCGGCCAGTGAGGCGCTTGAGGCAAATGAAGAGACCCTTGACGCCATCCGGGCGATGATCAAGGCGGGCTCGCGCACCGAGCTGGTGGAAATGCTGAAGCGGTGGGATCCCATCGACGTGATGCAGCTCCTTGTCCGGCTGCGGCTCAAGCAGGCACGCAAGTTGTTCAACTGGCTGCCGGCCAATCCGTCGATCAAGGTCATCGCCGAACTTCGCCCGGAATACCGCTCCCTTCTCATGGAAGAAGCGACACAGGAACAATTCCGGGACATTCTGGCCGGGCTTGACCCGGAAGACGCTGCCGACATTCTCAACGGCTTCCCCGAAGACATTGCCGAGGCGCTGGCCCACAGGCTACCCGATGTCGAGGAAGTGACGTCCCGCCAGAGCTATGCGGATGACAGTGCCGGGCGGATCATGGCCCGCAAGTTCGTGGCCCTGCCCATGACCTGCAGCGTGGATGAGGCTGTCGCCCAGATCCGGGCCGACGCAAGCCGGATTCGCAAGGTCTATACGCTTTACGTGATTGATGAGGATGGCCGCCTGACCGGAACGGTCGAACTCGGCAAGCTTTTGCTCGCACCTGGCACGTCAACACTCGGCGCAATCATGAACCGGGACTTTCTGGCCGTTTCCTCCGATACGGACCAGGAAGAGGTTCTGCGCCTTGCCGCCAAGCGTGACATCCGCGCGGTTCCCGTCATTGACAGCCACGGCCGCCTGATCGGCCGGATTTCTCCCAAGCAGCTCAACCGGATTGCCACCGAGGAAGCCGCCGAAGACATGCTGCTCATGAGCGGCGTCTCGTCTGAAGCCAAGGCAAATGACGCGATCCTGCGCATTGTGCGGGGCCGCCTTCCCTGGCTTCTGACCGGGCTCATCGGCTCCAGCATCGCCGCAATGGTGGTGGGGTCCTTCGAGGACCAGCTGGCAACTGCGGCGATCCTCGCGGCCTTCATTCCCGTCACAATGTCCATGGCTGGCAATGCGGGCCTGCAGGCCTCGACCGTTGCCGTTCAGGGAATTGCCACCGGCAATATCTGGTCCGGCGAGATCACCCACCGGCTCCTGAAGGAATTTCTGGCCGCCCTGATGAACGGGGCCATTGCCGGCAGTATTCTGGCCTTGCTCACGCTGCTGGCCTCAACGCTGGTGCCCATAGAGGCGCCGCTGCATCTCGCGCTCGCCACCTCCCTGTCGCTCCTCAGTGTCACGACCCTCGCTGCCATGGTGGGGGCAACCGTGCCACTTGCGCTCAACAAGCTGGGCATAGACCCGGCCATGGCCACCGGGGTGTTCATCACCTCCTCGAACGACATTCTCGGCGTGCTGGTCTTCTTCCTGATGGCAACGACATTCTATCTGAGTTGAACCCCACTTCCCCTTTGCATGACCCGTGAGGGAAGTGGGAACATCAAGCTGCCCAATGCCGTGCTTTCAGCTCACTCCCGCCAGCAGGCAACGTCATAGGCAGCCAGCTCCCTGGTGCCAAGAAGAAGCGCGTCTTCGGACACGGGCACAGTCCAGCTCTGCGGACCATAATTGAAGGCAAAGACGAGATTGCCGCGACGGCGCAGGCGCACGTGCTCCGGCAGGTCCAGCGGCGAAATCCCTGCCTTGGCAAGCAGCATCCGGGCAAGGTCTTCCAGAAGATCCGGCTCCGGCCAGCCAGCCAGATAATGATGACTGCCATTAGCAACCAGCGCCGGAGCCCCCGTGCTGAACCGCGCCAGAACCTGCATGTCCGTTTCAATATTCTCACGCCAGCGCCGCACGGTGCCTTGAACAACACCCGTGACCTTCTCTTCAAGGCCAGGGCGCATGGATTCCACTTCCGCGACCTTCAGGGGCATGAGACCCTGCAGAAGCGGTCCGGGTGGCAGACTGTCCGGAATGGCGAAATTCCCGGTTTTGGATCCCGCGCGCGGACCAAAGAGAACCGGAGCCGCAGCTGTAGCAAAGGCAGCATGAGCCGCCTCGCTGACGATCGGCAATACCGGCACGATGACGGCCTTGTATCCGTCAAGCGACTGGCCGGCAGGCACTATGTCCACGTCGACACCCAGCTTGCGGAAGGCTTCATACCAGCGGATCAGAAGCATGCGGATATCGTAATCGTGGCCCTGCGGCTCGAATTGCAGCACCCAGGCAGCGGAATAGTCGAAGACCAGCGCGACCGGAGCCTTGGTGGTCTCCGGCAAGGAGCCCAGCGCGTCCAGTTCACCCGCCACGATGGCCGCTTCCCGTCCGCCCGGTGACATCTCACTGTCCGGACGCAGCAGGCCGGAATGCATCTGCTCCTGGGCAAACGGGCACTGGCGCCAGCGGAAATAGACGACCGCTTCGGCCCCATGCGCCAAGGCTTCCCAGGTCCACAGCCGGATCATGCCCGCTTCGGGAATCGCATTCCACTTTGCCCAGTTCACCGGTCCCGGCTGCTGTTCCATGATCCAGAACCGGCCCTGCCCCACGGCCCTGTAGTGATCGTGTTGCAGACCGGAGATATCCGGATGTCCGGTGCGCGCCCAGCGGATGCGCTCTTCCTCGCTGACCAAAAGGCTTTCCATCCGGCCTAGCGGATAGGAATCCCAGCTTGCCAGATCCATCATCCGGCCCATTTCGAAATGATCGAACGTGTGGGAATAGCCCATGGCGTTGTGGGTGACGAAACGGCCCGGCGAATGCGCCCGGATGATGTCGGCCTGCAGCTTGAAATAGTCCATGAACGCATCGGACCGGCAGCGCATGTAATCGATCTGGGTTGCCCGGTTGATGGCACAGACCTGACCGGCGGGCAGCTCCACCTCCTCGAACCGGGTTACCTGCATGGACCAGAACTCGTTGCCCCAGGCCCGGTTCAGCTCTTCCGGCGTGCCGTATTTCGCCTTCAGCCAGGATTGGAAATGCGCCCGGTCCACATCTCCCCAGGCAAACACCGTGTCGTCGCAGCCAAACTCGTTGTCGACCTGCCAGCCGATGACCGACGGATGGGCGCCATAGCGCTCGGCCATGGCGGTGACAATCCGGCGGGTCGCCTCGTGAAGCTTGGGGCTGACGACTGTGTAATGGCGGCGCGAGCCGAACTTGCGCACATTGCCATCCCGGTCCACTGGCAGGATCTCCGGATGAAGGTCGATCAGCCAGCGCGGGGGCGCTGCCGTCGGCGTGCCCAGAACGATCTCTAGCCCTTCTGCGGCCAGTGTCTCGATGGCCTTGTCCAGCCAGTCCCAATGGAAAATGCCCGGAGCCGTCTCCATCCGGGCCCAACCGAATTCCGCGATCCGGATGACCTTCAGACCCGCTTCCCGCATGCGGCGGGCATCCGTTGCCCACACGTCTTCCGGCCAGTGTTCCGGGTAGTAACAAGCTCCAAGCATTGGGAAATCCAGTTCGTCAGCGATCCGGCCCAGCCCTTGGGAGGGGTCAGGCACGATTTAGTTCGAGTGCTGGACGAATATGAAGAGGGCTCCGGCAGCCTGTCAAGGCAACCGGAGCCCGAATGCAAAGAAGCACAGGCGGCGTAGTATTCCGAGGGGAAATCAGGCCGCCAGAATGAGCGCTGCTGCGTCAAACTCGGAGCGCTTGTAGCGGCGCACTTGCGCGGCTTCCGCATCCTGCCCCCAACGCTCGATGTTGAAATCCTCTTCAACATGCGCGGCCTGCCAGACGTCGTCCGCGCTCAGACGGCCCTCCGCAAGCGCCAGCGACAGAACAGCAGAACCGGTCAGAGACGTGGCCGTGTGAAGGGCAGCAAGACGCAACGGCGACAGGGAACCGATGCGGGCACGATAAGCGGCAAGCAGAGCTTCCGGCTGCTCCTGATGCATGAGGCCCGCAATCAGAATGAACCGTCCGCCCAGCAGCTCTTCCGCCCAGGCAAGAACCGGGTCCCACAATTCGGTTTGACGGCGGCTCAGGCTCTCCGGATCATCCGCACGGTAGCAAAGGGCATCGGTGCCGCAGAACCTGGTGATGTCATCAGCCACTTCCGCAAACCGCACTGTGACCGCATCCTGCGCCGAGTTGGCAATGCGCGTAAGGGGCATGGTTGCCGGATTGATGACCTTTTCCTGCGCGTTCCATTCCGCAGCCATGGCATTGGCCACCGCTTCGAGCGGCACCGTCAGCTGCGCCCGCGAGGGGGTCTTCACCGGACGCCCGTCAAGATGAATGGCATAACCGCCCTCACACGCGACCGCAGCCGCTTCCTTGTAGAAGCGCTTGGGCAATTCGCGTCTGGACAGCTCGCGCGCCCGCTGTTCCGGGTCCCGCGCTGCGTCCTGTTCCAGGCTTTCCAGATAGTCGCGCATCAGACTGTTTCCCTGTCCAGATTAGTATCAAAGAGGTTGCCGAAACCGGGCAAGGCTGCAAGCGCGCCGTCCAGCTCGTCGAAATGAGGGATCACCGCATGGGCACCTGCGGCGGCAAGCTGGCCGGCATCGTGGTAGCCCCAGGTCACGCCGATTGCAAAGACGCCGGCAGACCGGGCCATCTCCATGTCATAGGACGTGTCGCCAATCATCACCGTGCGGGACTTGTCCGCTCCGGTCTCGGACAGCGCCCGGAGGATCATATCAGGGTGAGGCTTTGAGGGGGACGTGTCTGCGGTCTGAACCGTGACGAACCGTCCATGCAGGTCATGCACCTCGACCATGTGGTCGACACCGCGCCGGGCCTTGCCGGTCGCAACGCCGACCAGAACCTCATCCATGGCCGCCAGCCGGTCCAGTGCCTCGCGGGTGCCGGGATAAAGCGGATCATGATCCAGCCCGGCAGCTCTTCTGGAGATCTTGCTCGCCCGGTAGGCATCGCTCATGGCCCCGACCAGATGATGGTTCTCCGGTCCGACCAGTTTTGAAAAGGCCTCGTTCAGAGACAGACCGACGATGGAGAGACCCGTGCGCCGGTCCGGCATCGGCAAGCCGACGGCGGCGAATCCCTCTTCGAGACCATGCAGAATGGTCTCCTGGCTGTCCACCAGCGTTCCGTCGCAATCGAAGATGACGAGATACATGAAAACTCCAAAGCCAGCGCCCTTTTTGAAGGCGCGTCAGGTGCCGCATGTGGCCGGTTTTGCCCGCAAGGTCAAGGGCGGATGCGCTGCCGGCTTCACTCCGGCTTGCGCGCCATGAAAAGCGTCCAGCGGTCCCTCTCGCGGATTTTGCCTTCCTGTGGCGCATGGCTCAGCACTTCGGCAATCAGTGTCTCGAGATCGGTGTCATCCAGCTCATGAAGGAGAGAGCGGCCCGTCCGGTTCAGGAGGTCTTCTGCCAGGGCCTCACGACAGGAATAGATCTTGCGCGTCTCCCAGAGGGCGTGACACGCCAGCTCCTCAAAGCCTGCGGCCTTCAGCGAGGACTGAACCGTGTCCCTGTCCTGACGGCGGGAGACTTCCTTTTGCAGTAGATGCGGCAAGGCCTTGAAGAAATAGCCCCTGAGATGCTCCACCGATGCAGGCTGCAGAACATCCTCCATGGTCCGGTGCTGAATGAGAAAAAGCCCGCCCGGCTTCAGGACGCGCCAGGCTTCGTGAAAGGCTGGCATCAGGTCTTTGAGATGATGGATCAGCGCCCGCTCGAACACGATGTCAAAGGTGCCGCTTTCAAGCCCCGTCTCCTCCGCCCGCCCCTGCCGGAAGCAAATATTATCCAGGCCCGCCGATGTCTTCCGGGCCGTTGCGACCATCACCTGCGAGAAATCCACGCCCTCGACGGCCTCAGCGCCCAGCGCCTTCCAGGCCCGTGAATAGACCCCACCGCCGCAACCAATGTCCGCGACCCGCGCCCCTTCAGGCTCTGCAATCTGGATCATGGTGCTGGCCCACTCTTCTGGGGCCTCGCGCTTTGCATAGGTGTCCGCATTGCGCGGGGCATGAAAATCAATCGCCATAACTGCCTCCATCAAAATTGTATTCAGATGTATACAATTTTGATGGAGTCGTCCACCCTGTGGGTCCAGCCACAATTCATCTCGTCAAGGATGGAAAACCGCGGGAAGCGCTCAGCCCTTGAAGACGAAAGCCGCGCCAGCGGCAATCAGGGCAAAGCCGATCGCGTGGTTCCAGGTCAGGCTTTCCTTCAGCCACAAGACCGAAAATCCGGCAAAGACCACCAGCGTGATCACTTCCTGCATGGTCTTGAGCTGGGCCGCCGAGTAGACCGTGCTGCCCAGTCGATTGGCAGGAACAGCCAGGCAATACTCAAAGAAGGCAATGCCCCAGCTGACCAGGACGACCAGCGCCAGCGATACCCCCTTGTGCTTGAGGTGCCCGTACCAGGCAAAGGTCATGAACACGTTGGAAGCCACCAGCAGCAGCGGCGGCAGAAAGAAAGCCATGGATTGCGGCATCTGAAACCCGGATCTGGGAGGGACTGCGAACCAGCCTCTGCTGAAAGAGGCTGCCTGCAAGATGCAGTAGATAAGATATCCAGCAACAAAGGAAAGCTGTTTCTTGGACCTTAAATTTGCAGGTGTTCAAGAAGGTCAGCACAGGAACGAACAGAGGTTTGACACAAGCTGTTCAGCATGGCTGAGGCTGTCATCAGAGCACAACGCACACGAAATGAAATGCATAGACACACTCAGCAACTATAACTTGCCGAACCACCCTTCTTTCCCGATACTGTTTGCGAAACCAGATTACTGGGGGTGAATCGACATGCCGGTCAGAATCCGCACCAGACAAAGCCCCAAACACCATTCCCTGCTCGGCCCCGGGCTGGCAGCGATGATGGTCAGCCTGTCGGTGCCGGAAGCTCTGGCTGCCAGCTGCAAGAATGACGGCGGCCTGGCCTTTCTCGGAAAAAACCGGGCTGATACCCGTTCGGTCTGGATTTCGGGAACCACCGGCGGTGATTTCAGGCTGGATGCAGCGCAGGGCAATCAGACCGTAGACACCTGGTCACTCTCCAGCAGAGGCCTGCACCTATCCGTGTCGCCTGTGGTCTCGAACGGGAACGGTGGCACCCATAAGCTCTACAGTCTGGATGGTGGCAAGGATTGCCTGCTGGACACCCAGAACCAGAAGCGAGACTTTCACCTTCCCGACAACATCAAGCCCCCCGGCTTGATCAAACCTCCGATCGGCCATCTGTTTCCGGATTTTGCGCGACCCACTCCCCCTATTGGCTTGATCCCACCATCAGGCGTCATGCCGACACGGCCAACCCTGCCAGGAGGGCCCGGTACCGTGACACCGCCCATCGGAACACTGCCGCCGACTGGCGCGATGCCGACAAGACCGGGAGCGCCGGGAACAGTGTCCCCACCGATTGCCACGCTGCCCCCATCAGGCGTCATGCCGACACGGCCCACGCGGCCGGGAGGGCCCGGCGCCGTGACGCCGCCCATCGGAACACTGCCTCCGACTGGCGCGATGCCCACAAGACCGGGAGCACCCGGCACAGTATCTCCGCCGATTGCCGTTCTCCCGCCAACCGGCGTCATGCCAACACGGCCAACCCTGCCAGGAGGGCCCGGTACCGTGACACCGCCCATCGGAACACTGCCCCCGACCGGCGTACTGCCCACAAGACCGGGAGCACCCGGCACAGTATCCCCGCCAATTGCCACGCTGCCCCCATCAGGCGTCATGCCGACACGGCCTCCCTTGCCGGCAGCACCTGGCACCGTGACGCCGCCCATCGGAACACTGCCTCCGACTGGCGCGATGCCCACAAGACCGGGAGCACCCGGCACAGTATCCCCTCCAATTGCCACGCTGCCCCCATCAGGCGTCATGCCGACACGGCCAACCCTGCCAGGAGGGCCCGATACCGTGACACCGCCCATCGGAACACTGCCGCCGACTGGCGCGATGCCGACAAGACCGGGAGCGCCCGGAACAGTATCTCCGCCGATTGCCAGGTTGCCACCATCAGGCGTCATGCCGACACGGCCTCCCTTGCCGGCAGCACCTGGCACCGTGACGCCGCCCATCGGAACACTGCCGCCAACAGGCGCAATGCCGACAAGACCCGGAGCGCCCGGCACAGTGTCCCCACCGATTTCCGTTCTGCCACCAACTGGCGTCATGCCAACTAGACCGGGCCGGCCAGATAGACCGGGCGGCGTAACGCCCCCAATCGGCCCGGCTCCGCCCGACCATCAGCGCCCGGCCCGCCCGGGTCTGCCGGAAGGATATGTGCCGGTCTACCGGACCGATGGACAACTCGCAGGCTATTGCATCGATCCTCGTTCCCTCGATGAAGCCTCTTCAGCAGACGAAGTCCAAGCCATCTGCCGAAGAGAGGATCTGATGGCAGCAGGCAGGCTGCAAGAACAGGACGACGTGCCCCTTACGATGGCACGCGATCTGATCGAACCCAGCCGTTGGAATGCCTGGACACAGGTGACCGGCCTAACAAGCAACGACCAGCGCTTCGGACGGGACTTTCAAACTCTTTCCGGCTCAGCCGCCTTCGGGATCGACCGCAAGCTCACGGAGAACCTTGTCGCGGGATTTTCCCTGACACTGGAAAGCACCAAGACGGACGGGTTCAATTCCAACCTGCGGATCGACACCCAAGGGTTTGAAGTCGGGCCTTACGTTGCCATGCGTCTGTCGCAACATTGGGCCGTCGATGGATCACTCAGCTATGGCTACGCGACCAACGAAAATGAGCTACTGGTGCTTGATGGCAACTACAGCAGCCATCAGTTTGGCGCGAGTTTCAGCCTTCACGGCCAATATGCCCTCGATGATTTTCAGATCCGTCCCAAGGCGACCCTGACCTTCAACCGGGTATTTTCGGAAGGATACGACCTTTCCGGAACGATCCTGAACCAGACAATCGCCATTCCAATCGATGGAAATGCCGCCTCGCTCGGAACCCTCGAGCTCACAACGGAAATCAGCCGGCAATTCGACCTGGGAGACGGGAAGTTCCTCCAGCCCTATCTGGAAGCGGGCGCAGTCTATGAATATCTGCGCGCCAATGATGGGAAGATTCTTGATGGCAACCTGCATCAGGTCACCCCTTCGCCCTGGAGTTTTTCCCTGCAGGCGGGCGCAACAGCTCTGCTTGCGCAGAATGTCAGCCTGGATGCAAAGGGCGGTTACATGAGCTTTGGCCAGAATGGCCTTGATGTCTGGGAAGGTGAATTGCGGGTGGCAATCGGCTTCTGATCAGACCTCAGGCAGCCTGAAGCCGTGACAGCCAGTCAACGAAGGTTCCATCCGAAGTCTGGCCAGACTCCGCACCGGGCAGCTGGGCATATTTGACTTCGCTCGGGTTGACGCCGTAGCGATCCCGGAACTGGCGGCTGAAGGCCGGCATGTTGGTGAAGCCAAAGTCATAGGCGACGGAACTGATCAGCTTGCGCTCGCCGGACTTCAGCAGGGCACTGCGGCAAGCTGCAAGACGGCGCGTCTTGATATAGGTCGCGACACCGCCGTGAGGCTCGAAAAGATAATAGAGATTGCGCCGGGACAGGCCGAGCTGGGCGCAGATCATGTCCGGGGACAGATCCGGCGACTTCAGATTTTCGGCAATGAACCGCCGGACCCTGTCGAATTGCACGGCCGTGATGGGCGCGCGCGCTGCCTCGAGTGTCGCTGGTGTCTGGCGCACCATGGCGCGCACCAATGATCCGAGCGCATCATTGACCGCAGCCGCATCCATGACTGTCAGGGTGTCGGCCCTCTTCTTCACTGTCAGGATGAAATCAACGATGATCTGGGACATAGGTCCTTTCACGCTCAGCTGGGAAGCCCGGTCCAGTTCTTCGGCAATGTCCCAATAATCGTCCCGGCTGAAGAACAGGCTCGAATAGCTCGCGGCCTCAAGCTTTCCGGCGAAAGGCATCGCATAGGAATACATGGCAAGATCCCCTGCCCCGACATTGAAGCCGCGCTGATCGCTGTTGACGGCAATGCTGCCATCCGTGACGACGCCCAGGCACCAGTGATCGAGCCGAGACCGGCGGATCGCTTCATCATTGTAATTGATGATGAGTGGCGGGAAGTCATAATTGCACATGACGACCTGACCGAGCTGATAGAGTTCGGCGCTGGCAACGAACCCTTCTTTGCGCTCCCCTACGGTCTCAAGGTCGGCCATGCCCATATTGAAGCCGCACCAGGCATCGAATTGCTCATGCTGACTGAAATTCTCCGTCGAGAATTTCATGCCAGGAATTGCCCGCGCCTCAGGCGCTTTCGAGCCACGCTCTTCCATACTCTCGTATTACCCCGATAAATTCGCCCACCAGGCACCCTTCCTCTGGACCCGTTTCTTTGGTCGCGAGGAGCACGACTTGCCCTAAGTCATGCGGTTTTCTGACAATGCCTGAAGATAGGAAGATGCCAGAAACAACAGGAGAAAGACAACTTCTGCGTTGCACGAATATGAAGCAGACGCGGCCAATTCCGGAGCGGTTGCCTTTTTCACGCAAACATTTTCGTGAAAGAGGCGGAAAACCGGTCAGGTAACCAGGATCAAGATCCTGCCCCAGAACAACGGAGCCCAGCCCCAGCCACTTGAATCAATCTCTCAGGAACAAGAAAAAGCCTTTTATAGACAACACCTTGAACACAGAATCGGAATCAACCCGAGAAGTCCTGTCAGAAAAAAGGCCGGAGAGATCACCCCTCCGGCCCTTGTCTCAGCGCTTGGCGAGATCCTCATCCGGCTCATCCGTGTCCGGATCATAGTCGGTGGTGTCGAAGCCAAGGAGATTCCAGGTCTGCTGCATGTGGGGCGGCAGGGGAGCGGAGACATCAATCATGCCATGTCCGGACGGATGCGGGATGACGATCCGGCGGGCAAGCAGATGCAGCCGGTTCTGAATGCCGCCGGGCAGCTCCCAGTTCTCGATGTTGAAATACTTGTCGTCCCCGATGATCGGATGGCCGATATGGGCCGCATGGGCACGCAGCTGGTGCGTGCGGCCGGTCACCGGTTTCAGGGTCACCCAGGAAAGCTTCTGGGCTGACTGCTCGAACACCGAGTAGATCGAGACAGCATGCTGGGCGCTGTCTTCGCCATGACGGGCAACCTTCATCCGCTCCTCGCCCTCGTCGCGGGCCAGATAGGTGGAGATGCGGCCCTGCTTCGGCTTGGGGACACCGGCCAGCATCGCCCAGTAGATCTTGCGCGTGTTGCGATGGCGGAAGGACTTGGTCAGCTCCTGGGCTGCCAGACGGGTCTTGGCGACCAGAATGATGCCGGACGTTTCCCGGTCGAGCCGGTGGACGAGACGAGGCTTATTGCCCTTCTTGTCGGTGAAAGCATCCAACATTCCATCCAGATGGCGCTTCAGCCCGGACCCGCCCTGTACGGCCAGACCGGCGGGCTTGTTCAGCACCATCACCTGGCTGTCCTCGTAGAGCATCATGCCTTCGATGGCCGCCCGGTCGCTCTCGACCAGCTTGGTCGATTTCGGCTTGGCGTTCTTCTTGTCATCCGCAGGCAGCTCAATGCCCAACGGCGGAATGCGCACGATCTGGCCATTGGCGAGGCGGGTGTTGGTTTCCGCCCGCTTGCCGTCCACGCGCACCTGTCCGGTCCGCAGCAGCTTCTGCAGATGGCCGAAGCCGAGCCCCGGGAAATGGACCTTGAACCAACGGTCGAGGCGCATGCCCGCCTCATCGGCGATCACTTGTTTCTGTTCAATACCGGACATCAGATTTCTCTCGGGCGCCTCAAAAGGCGCGTCTCGCAGTGTGTGGCACAGTGCCCCTGCGCAATTTGTCCCCGCGTATAGGCGTAAATGCGCAAATTTGGAAGCCCTTCCCGCAGGAACAGGACCCGCCACCTCAACAAGGTGCCCTGTTCAGGCCGCCAGATGGCGCATGATCTGCAGCCCGGCAAAGACCGCCGCCAGCGAGACAATCACCGACAGGGCGATGTAACCCAGGGCCAATTCCCATTGCCCCCGCTCCCAGAGCACTGCCGTGTCCAGCGAGAAAGACGAGAAGGTCGTGAAGCCGCCCAGAAAGCCGGTGGCAAACAGCAGCCGGATGTCCTGCGCATGGGGAATGTCGTGACGGGCCAGAAAGCCAATGAACAGGCCCATGATCAGGGAACCGGCCACATTGACCGTCAAGGTGCCATAGGGAAATCCGGGACCGAATGTCCGAAGCGCCAGAAGGCCGACCAGATGGCGCCCCCCTGCCCCGAAACCGCCACCCAGCATGACGAGAAAGAGATGTTTCATGCAGGCAGCCTATCCATCCTCGTGTCCGGCATCCAGAGAGATTTATTCGCCGGGGGCACGCGCACCCGCATCCCGCACCAGATCCGCAGACTTTCCTTCCGCCGGCGCTTTTGACGGGGCGACAGCCTCATTGCCCGGCTGGCCAATGGTCTCGAACACCTTCACCTGCTCATCATAGTTCGGAGCGATCGTGCCGCAGACCCGATCCCAGAAGGAGAAGAAATTCGCGAAATTGTAGCGGAACTTGGAGTGGTGCTGATCGTGGAAGGTCACGCAGACCATTGGCGAGGGCAGCCGGGAAAGGGGCGATGCATAGAACTCGAAACCAGAATGGCCGATGGTACCGTTGAAATGGTCCCACAGCCGGTGAACGATCAGCACTTCGATCGGGATCGGCAAGATGACCACCGCCCACAGATAGTAGCACTGCATGACGAAGGCATCGACCAAATCGTCCGAATAAGTGCTCCAGACGGTGGGTGCGACCGAGCGGTGATGCTCCGCATGAAAGCGGTACATCAGCTTGGTGTGCATGAAGCGGTGCCCCCAGTAGAACCAGGTGTCGAAGGCAACCACGGACACGGCGAACATCAGGATCGCCGACCACCAGGTCAGCGGCAGCGGATCAACCAGGGTCCAGCCCTTGTAGGACAGGAAGATGCCCCCGGCCATGCAGCCTGCGGTGACCGTCAGCGACCAGACGCTCTGGCGGATTTCCTTCCACATGCGCTTTTCGCCGCGGCGGTTCTTCTGGATCCGGTGCTCCGGATGACGGTTCTGGATCTGCACCAGAACCCAGCCGGTCGCGAAATAAAGAAAGACATTGATGCCGTAGACCGCCGCATAAAACGGCAGGAATTCAAGCAGAATATCAAGAACTTGGGTCAACATGGCTTCCCGGTCATCGTAACATGCGCCAAACGCGCAAGGCCGCATGAAAAACTCCAGCGGCTCCGCCCCGCCGAAATCGCGAAGGCCCAGACTTTCGCAAATTGTGCCGCACTGCATTGCACTGCATCAAGGCCTAATCGTGATTTGTTGCAATCCGCCTGTTTGCAGAACCGCCAAATCAGACTTGTGACGTCGTCCGGGACACCTTGGTGATTGCGCTGTCCGGCACATCTCCGGTCTCTTCCATCTGGCGGACGAAGTCGTCATAGCCTGGATGAACGGTTCCGCAAAGCCGGTCCCAGATCGACAGGAAATTGCCGAAATTATAATGGAACTGGGAATGATGCAGGTCGTGGAACGTGGTGCAGATCAGCGGGAACGGCCAGCGGGAGCTCTTTGAGGCAAAGAACTCGAAGCCTGAATGACCGATCATGCCGGAGATCTGGTCAAAGAGGCGCAGGGCAAAGACACTGAGTGCGGGCACCGGCAGCACGAACCAGACCACGAAATAAAACCCGTGCTCGATCAAGGTGTCGATGGTGGTCGAGCTGTCATTGCTCCAGACCGTGGGCGCAACGGACTTGTGATGGGGCAGATGCCACTTGTAGAGCGGGCCCCAATGCAGGATCCGGTGCCCCCAGTAGAACCAGGCGTCGAAGAGCACGAAGCAG
This sequence comes from Roseibium suaedae, assembly GCF_900142725.1. Classification (GTDB taxonomy): domain Bacteria; phylum Pseudomonadota; class Alphaproteobacteria; order Rhizobiales; family Stappiaceae; genus Roseibium; species Roseibium suaedae. The sequence goes on from NZ_FRBW01000002.1 coordinate 328,709, forward strand.
ACCGCAAACATCAGCGGGAAGGACCACCAGCTCAAGGCAAGCGGGGAGACCAGTGTCCAGCCCTGGGTTTGCGCGAAATAGCCGGAAGACAGCAGCAGCGAAGAGGTGATCAACGCCTTCACCGAGGCGCGGATTTCCAGCCACATCCGGCTCATCCCGTCACGGGTCTTCTGGATCCGCCGTTCCGGATGGCGTTTCTGGAAGGCCACAAAAAGATAGCCGGTGACGAAATAGACGGTCAGGTTAGCGCAGCACACAAGCGCAAAGACCGGCAGGAAATCCAGAAGCGTGCTCAAGACCTGATCCAGCATTTAAATCCTGAAACCCATTCACGTGCAGCTGTGAGCTGTTCATCGCTCACAGCAGACGGACCTATTTGGAAACTACCGATTCCGCACCCTTGTCCTTGGTGCTGACATTTTCGAAATACAGCACCCGGTCATCGTATTTCGGATGCATGGTGCCGCAAAGCCGGTCCCAGAGGGAAAAGGTATTGCCGTAATTGCATCGGAAATTCGAGTGGTGCTGATCGTGAAAGACGGTACACAGCCCCGGCCAGGGCGCGCGCGCCCCTTTTCCAGCAAAATACTCGAAACCGCAATGGCTGATCATACCTGTGACCTGATCATAGAGCTTGTGCACGATGATGACTTCCGGCGGAACGGGTAGAACGAAGGGCAGAACCAGAAAATAGCCCTGTTCGATCGTGGCACCGACGAAGGAATCGTTGTTGTTGCTCCAGGTCGTCGGCGTGATGGACCGGTGATGCAGCTCATGGAACCGGTAGAGCAGCGGCGTGTGCAGCGCCCGATGGCCCCAATAGAACCACGTATCGTAGAGCAGGAACGACAACACCAGAAAGGCGATGAAGGACAGAACAGTGGTGTCCACCGCAGCGAGAAGTGTCCAGCCGGAGGCCTGCGCAAAGATACCGAAGGAGACATAGAAGGAAATGGAGATCAGAGCCACCAGGCTCTGGAGAATGTCTTTCAGATCCCGTGAAGACCGTTTGACCGTCTGGATCTGCCGCTCGGGATGAAGCTTGCTGATAAGGACCAGAATGGACCCGAGACCAAAATAAATGCTGAGCAGCACAAGATAGAGAGCCCCCCAAAGCGTCAGAAAGCCACGCCAGGTCCCCGGCTCAATCAGCAAATCAATCATGTCAGCCTGTATGAGGAGCCCGCGGCAAAACCCGGCGCCGCTCCCCATTCCCAATCAAATCACGTTATAGAACGTTCAACCCTCCCGCGCTGCAACAAGATTGTCAACCAGAAGCATCGCCCGCAAGGACGGGATGAGCGCAGGGTCCGCCGTCAGTTTGGGATCTTCTTCTTCCAGAATTGCCTTGAAGATCTGATCGCGCAGGGCCTCCTCTTCCAGAGCATCGGGCTTGCCCGGACCGGCGGCAGACAGAACCACGCTGATCAGGCGGTCCGCCGCGTTCAGACGGCCCCAGAGATAATCATGCTCCCGCCAGCCGCGATTGAAGAAGGCCCCGAAGGAATTGAGCGCAGCTCCCTTCAGCCTGAACCCCTCCCCGCTCAGGCGGCAGGCATCCTTCGGACTGATCCGGTCAATCAGGATCTCGCTCACTTCGGAAAAATCGTTGCTCTGCAGCAGCGGCAGGGTCACCAGATCATAGAAGGCAAAGCCCACATAGCTGCGCAGGAGATCGCGCCACAGCTCTTCGGGCAGAAGCTCCGCGCCCTTCACGGCGAAAAGCTCATCCTGAAGCCGGTCGAGATCCGGCAATCCCATGAGAGATTTCAACTGGGCGACCAGACCTTCCAGTATGACCGAGCTTTTCTCGCCCGGCCCCGCCAGCTCCACGTCCGCGAGCTGTGAGGCAAGATCAACCGTGCTCTTGCCATAGAAGCCAGCGTCCCAGCGGTGGACCAGATTGTCGATCTGCTCATAGAGCAGGCTCTTGAACTCATCGACCTTGCCCGGGTCGCGCTCCTCATAGCCTTTCCCAGCCACCTGCTGGTAAAAGCTGTTGAGCTTGCGGATGGCAAAGCGAAGCCGCCGGATCCGGAAATCCACATCCAGACCTCGCAGGAACAGAACCACTTCATCGCCAACTTCGGGGGGCCCATCCTCCAGGCTCTCGGTAAGACGGGACATATACTCTGCCAGACAGGACAGGAGCCCGTCCTGGCGGGCATCCTGCCCCTGTTTCCGGGCAAGCGCCACCATCAAACCGGAAAGACGCAGCGAGACCGCCTGAAGCTTCAAGGCCTCGTAGTTCAGGAAGGCATAACCCGCCTGCCGGTGAGCTGCGCTGTTGGCCTTGGCGCGGTATCTGGTCAGGGCCTCGGGCTGGATCTTGCCCCTGCCCGGCACAATCTTGCGCACGGCCTTGTCGACCACGGGAGCTGCCGCCGCGATTGTCTGTGCCAGCCAGCGTCCACGGCGGTTGCGTTCTTCGATATCGCGCAGGTCATCGCCCACCGGCTCGTTGCGCGGGATATGGGCAAGTGACGCAAGGATCGTGCGGAAGAACCCAGGCAGCGGCGGCAGAGCGGCCTCCGGGTCCTTCACAGCCGCCGGAACCGGGTCCACATAGATCAGGCGCCGCGCCACTTCCCTTGCTGCGGGCCGGTTGCGGATCGTTTCGATCACCGGACTGAAGGGCTTGTTCATCACCACGCTGCCATCCACGAAGCAGCGGTGCGACAGATCCTCTTCCTTGAGCTCCAGACTGCGGGAGATAAAATCCTGACGATGCGGCCAGGGGTCTTTGCGGCTGGCCAGCACCTCATCCATTTCAAGGACGGTTGCGGGCGGAAACGCGCCGGGAAACGATGAGGTGGCACGGGCGGCAAAGACCAGTTCCGGCACACAATCGGGGCCAAAGTCACTCTGCAGGAAGTAAGGAACCCGATGCTTGGCATGGAACCGCAGCAGCCGGCGGTGATCCCACTCCTCGACATAGGCGGGATCGTCAATGTGGATACGGCGCACCTGACCGCGATAGTCCGTCAGCGTCACGAACAGATCCAGCGTCTGGCTGCGCGGGATCAGCGTTGCGCCGGACTTGTGATGCCGGTCCATTTCCGCGCAGGCGTCCAGCATCCAGCCGCTGAACCGCTCTCCGGAAAAGGGCGGCGTGAACCAGCGTGACTGCATCAGCGTCCGCAGCTTCTCACGCGTTTCCGCATCCTCGATATCTGTCTTCAGCTGGCGGGTGATCATCCGGTCCAGCATCGGGCTGATGCCAGACTTCAGGTACCCTTTCAGGCCGTTTTGCGGCCGGGCGAGCTCAGTCACATCCGCATTCTTGAGCCACAGGGAGGTATGCGCATCAAGCGGCAAATCATGGGCAATGGCCCGGGCCAGCATGATGCCGTTGACGCCGCCGGCTGAGGCCCCGGCGATGGCATCCACGACGACGCGGATATCCAGGCTCTTGCCGATCCGGTCGAGTAGCGCTTCATAGGCAAGCTGGGTTGGCGAAGGGGTGCGCTCCATGACGGGCGCCACACCATTGCGGCCGATCCGCTCACTCCGGCAGGCAGAGGCCCTGACCAGATTGAGCACCTCGCGGCTGACCCCGTGCATGTAGATGGCCAGCGAGACGCCGCCGTAAAAGACCAGCGCCAGTCTGAGTTCGATTTCCTTCATGGACGACTGTCCCCAAGAGCTGCCCCGGCTTTCCCCCCAAGGGCTGCTTCCCACCTGAAAGCCTAGACCCAATCCCTTAACGGAGCCCTGCAACCGGGAACTGGAATATAGGTCGGCAATCGGAGCAAGCGAGGGCGGAGAAACTCAGCCTCAGGTCATGAAGCCGCAAGCCGTGCTCAGCGGAACGCGCCTTCCGGGCGGTAGCGGTCCATGGTCTGGTCCAGAAGATCGTTGGTGATCCGGGGATTTGCCTTCTGCAGGCACGGCAGCAGCAAGGCCTTGTTGGCCTGCTGTTGCGAACGGCTCGGATATTTGCCGGGCTCGGGACGAACCGGTTCGAAACAGGCAATGAACACCTGCTCCTCAATCCCCAGATCCGCAGCAATCTTGCCGGTTGGCCGGTTGGGATCGCGATCCGCCACTGCGGTGCCGGTCAGGCAGCACAGGACAATCACAGCCGAGGAAAGCCTTCTCATGAGTTCCGTTCCTTCCTCAGTCTCGACCAATAGTCGAGACGCTTGCGCAGATCCCGCTCGAAACCGCGCTCTGGCGGATCGTAATAGGTTTGCCGTCCCATGGCCTCCGGAAAATAGTCCTGCCCGGAAAAGCCGTCCGGCTCGTCATGGTCATAGCGGTAGCCGTCGCCATAGCCTTCCGACTTCATCAGCTTGGTCGGCGCATTGAGGATATGCTTGGGGGGCAGCAGGGAGCCATGGCTCTTGGCATCGCGCTTGGCCGCCTTGTAGGCCACATAGACCCCGTTGGATTTCGGCGCCGTCGCCAGATAGACAACCGTCTGCGCAAGCGCCAGTTCCCCTTCCGGCGAGCCGAGCATCTGATAGGCATCGCGCGAGGCATTGGCCTGAACCAGCGCGTTGGGATCGGCAAGCCCGATGTCTTCCACCGCCATGCGGATCAGCCGGCGGGCGAGATAGAGCGGATCCTCGCCGCCATCCAGCATCCGGCAGAACCAGTAGAGCGCGGCATCCGGATCAGAGCCACGCACAGACTTGTGCAGGGCGGAGATGAGATTGTAGTGCCCGTCTGCACTCTTGTCATAGATCGGGGCGCGGCGCTGGACGATCTCCTGCAGGCGCTCCGCATCAAAAACTTCCCCCTCCCCGGCCGCGCGCCAGACATCCTCTGCAAGGGTCAGGGCGGAGCGGCCATCGCCATCTGCCATGCGCACCAAGACCTGCCGTGCCTCTGCATCGAGCGGCAAGGGACGCTCTTCCATGTCCTCTGCCCGCGTCAAAAGCAGGTGCAGCGCTTCGTTGTGAAGCGAATGGAAGGTCATGACGTGGGACCGCGACAGAAGAGCGGCATTCAACTCGAAGGACGGGTTCTCGGTCGTGGCGCCAACAAGGGTGATCGTGCCGTCTTCCATCACCGGCAGGAAACTGTCCTGCTGGGCCCGGTTGAAACGATGGATCTCGTCCACGAAAAGCAAGGTCGCCCGGCCGGACAGGCGCCGTGCACGAGCGGTCTCGAACACTTTCTTCAGATCCGCGACACCTGAAAAGATCGCGGAGATCTGCTCGAACTCCAGATCCGTTTCATGGGCAAGCAGACGGGCGATGGTTGTCTTGCCGGTGCCGGGAGGCCCCCAGAAGATCAACGAGCCGAGAGTGCGCGTCTTGAGCATGCGCGCAAGCGTTCCCTGCGGGCCGAGCAGATGTTCCTGCCCCACCACATCCTGAAGCCTTTGCGGCCTCATCCTGTCTGCCAAGGGGCGCGGGCCAGACGCGGCCAGCCCCGAAGCCTGAAACAAATCGCTCATGGTGTTCTTTTAGGATGTTTCCGGCTCAGCCCAAACGGGGAAATCAGGCATTGCAGAAGATTTTGCCAGAGAAATGCAAAGGTGCCGGCGAAGCTTCCGCCCGCCGGCACGGATATTTCCGAAGCACGCCGGGATGCTTCCCGCTCGTGGACTGAGCCTTAGCCGCGCAGCACCATGCGGGAGACTTCTCCTCCGCGCTCGATGTCGAGCTGCCACAGACGCGGATGCAGACGGGTCATGGCATCGAGAGCCCGGGTGGTCTCCACCTTGTCCTCGTTGATCGCCCGGATGATGTCTCCCGGACGCAGGCCAACCCGTTCCGCCGTGCTGCCCGGCTGAATGGAGGAGATCACCACACCTTCGAACTTGTCATCAAGCCGCAGCTCATCAGCCACCGCCGGAGACAGGTTCATCACCGTCGCGCCTTCGAAGGGGGAATATTCCTTCAGCTCACGGGTGTCGCGCGGTGTGGTTTCAGGCGCCGGCTCAAGCTTCACCTTGAGCGTCTTTTCCTTGCCATCGCGAAGCACGGTGAAGGTCGCAGTCTCGCCCAGCTTCTTGGTCACGAACCGGTAGCCGAAAGAGTTGGGATCGAGCACTTCCTTGCCATCGACCGCGATCACCAGATCACTGATCTCGAGGCCTGCCGCCTCCGCAGGAGACTCCGGGTAGATCTTGGTGACGATTACGCCGCGCGGGCGGTCCAGATTAAGCGCTTCGGCAATTTCGGAATTGACAAGCTGCATGGTCGCACCCAGCCAGGGGCGCTGCACCTTGCCGCCGTTTTCCGCAGCCGAAGCGATGAACTGGACCATATGGGCCGGGATCGCAAAACCGATGCCGTTGGACCCGCCCGAGCGGCTGAAGATCGCCGTGTTCACGCCGACCAGATTGCCATTCATGTCGACCAATGCGCCGCCCGAGTTGCCCGGGTTGATGGCCGCATCGGTCTGAATGAAGAACTGATAGTCGCTGACCCCCACCTGGGTCCGCGCCAGCGCAGAGACAATGCCCTGGGTGACGGTCTGGCCGACACCGAAGGGATTTCCGATGGCCAGAACGATATCGCCAACCTGAAGGCTGTCGGAATCGGCGAACTGAACGAAATCGAACGGCCCATCGCCCTTGATCTTGAGCACGGCAAGGTCAGTGCGTTCATCCATCAGCACCACATCGGCGTCATACTCGCGCTTGTCCGCAAGCGCGACCCGCACCTCATCCGCATCCTTGATCACGTGATGGTTGGTGATGACGATGCCATCGGCCGAGATGATCACGCCGGAGCCGAGAGACGACTGAACCCGCTCCTGCGGGCGGCCGAGCTGCTGGCCCGGATCGCCAAAGAACCGGCGGAAGAACGGATCGTCAAACAAGGGAGACATGCGCCGCTGCTGCTGGACGACCTTGCGGCTGGCATAGACATTGACCACCGCAGGCGCGACGCGCTTCACAATCGGGGCAAAGGACAGTTTCACTTCCGTGGCGCTTTGCGGGACCTGGCGGCCATCTTCGCCCGCCGCCTGCGCCGGAGCCCCGAAAACGGCCGGCATCATCATCACGGCCAGAAGGGCTCCCAAAAACTTCCGCCCGGTCCGGACGGCGCTCATTCGTTGCATGCCTGCTACTCCCTCGCCGATACGATTCCCTTCAGGAAACCGGAATCGCAGTTACATGGCAGATAGGGACGAAAAATGGCAATGCCAGTCCAAAGAAAAACGGCCGCAGGGGGGACCTGCGGCCGTTGATCCGGTTGGGGGGGCGGATCCGTCAGGCGGAGCGAACCTGCCCAAGGAAGTTCTTCACTTCCGTATCGAGGTGCTTGGCCTGATCGGAAAGATCCTCGACAGAGCCAACAAACATCATCGCAGCTTCGCTGGTCTTGCCGGAAATCTCCAGCACGCTGGAAATGTCGTCGGAAACCTTGGAGGTGCCGACAGCTGCGCGCTGGGTGTTTTCCGCAATGCCGCGGGTCGCGAAGCTCTGCTCGGTCACGGCAGCGGACACTTCCGTCACCGAGTGGCTGATTTCGTTGATCGTTTCCTGAATGTCGCCGATCGCGGACACCGCTTCATCCGTTGCATGACGGATCGCATCGATCTGCTGCTGGATTTCGCCGGTGGCCTTGCCCGTCTGGGAGGCAAGTTCCTTCACTTCGGAAGCCACAACCGCGAAGCCGCGGCCTGCCTCCCCTGCACGGGCCGCCTCAATGGTGGCGTTCAGGGCGAGAAGGTTGGTCTGATCGGCAATGTCGCTGATCAGGGTCACCACTTCACCGATCCGGTTCGCAGCTTCAGCCAGAGACCGAACGGTGTCGTTGGTCGACTGGGCACGGGCTGTCGCTGTCTGGGCAACGCTCGAGGAACGCTCGATCAGGGACGAGATTTCCTGAATGGAGCTGGAGAGCTGATCGGAGGCGGTCGCGATGGACTGCACTTCGTTCATGGCGTCCGCAGAAACCTGAGCAGCACGAGTGGACGACTCACCCGATACGCTCATCATGTGACGCATCTCTTCCGCAGATCCGCGAAGACTGTTGACCGACTGGGCAACGCTGTCGACAACGCGGCCGACCGAGTCCTCGAATTCTGCGGCCAGATGACCGAGCATTTCCTGCCGCTGTTCCGCGGCGCTGCGGGCATTGCGGGCATCTTCCTCGGCGCGGCGCTCCTGCTCCTCGACAGCATTCTGCCGGATCATCAGAACCGCATGACCAATGTCGCCGATTTCGTCACCGCGCTTGGCAGCTGCAATTTCCGCAGTCGTGTTGCCGGAGGCAATGGCTTCCAGTGCCTTCACCAGAGCATTCAGCGGACGGGTGATGGACCGGGAGAAGAACAATGCGATGACAGCTGCAATCAGAACCGTAACAAGCGTGATCAGCAGCATGGAGTTGCGCATGGAGGTCACGCTCGCGAGCGTTTCTTCTGCAGAGCGCTCGGCAACGATGGCCCAGTTGGTGCCGCGGAAGGAAAGCGGCGTTGCGACCATCATGCGGTCGACACCATCAGCACCGGTGACGATGCCAGACGCTTCGGTTCCGGAAACTGCCTTGTCGACAACTTCATTGCTGACGCTCTTAACAAGCGCGGTCGGCTCGGAAGACAGGGGCTGATTGGTGATCAGGGTCTCATCGGAATTCACCAGATAGACCTGGCCGGTCTCGCCAAGACCCTCGCGGTCGTTGGTGATCCTTTCGAGATAGTCCGGCTCAATACGAACAACGATCACGCCGGCCAGTTCCTCACCAGAGAATTTGGTAATAAACGCCGGTTGAGCGACAAACATGGAAGGACGGCTGCCAGCTGCGGAATAAGGTGCGAAGCTGGTGTGAACCTGCGTGCCCTTCTCCGCTGCAAGCGCTTCCTGGAAGATCTTGCCAATGCCCTGATCCTGCAGCGGACCTTCCGTCACAAGCTCCAGGAAGTCCGGGGACTTGGTCACGCTATAGATCACACGGCCATCGGTGTTGATGGCATAGATATCCGCAAGACCGCTGTTGGCCCACGCAGAATGGAAGCTGCCATGCACGTCCGTGTGACGCCAGGCATACATGGTCTTGCTGTCCTTACCCGTCAGCTCGGCACGGGCCTTGGGATCAGAGCCATCCGGCTGGAAATAAGCAGATAGTTGGGCGCGGTCCGTCTCAAGATTCACGAGGGATGCATTCATCTCGTTGAATGCGAGCGTGGCCGCAGCACCGGAGGCGATGGACGACAGATCGCCGGACAGGCTGTCGAGGCTGGACTGCAACAGTGCCTTCCGGGAATTCCCGAGCATGGCAAGCTCATTGGAGGCCGCTTCCGACATGCCATCGCGAGCTGTCATGTAACCACCAATGCCAACTGCAATACAGGATGCGAGGGTAACCCCGACCATGAGCGCTGGCACGACAACAGACAACTTCAATACCCTGTTCCGCTTGCGCGAAACGGTATCCACCCCAACCGACATCACATTTCCCCCGATGTATCAACAACGGCTGAAGCATGAGTCCCGGTCATTAAAATATCGATAATTCCTTGGGACTTAGCGCAATCATTCCGCGTGAGACCCTGATATTTCTCGCGAGGCCCGTAAAATTCGACATATCAGATAGCGGAAATAGAAAAAGGCGGGCCAAAGGCCCGCCTTCTCAAAGCTTGAAACGGTCAAACCGTATCAGGCAGCAGCTTCAGCAGCCTGCTCGGCTTCGAAGCGTGCGCGGTCTTCAGCGCCGCGAGCGGACGGATCGCGGTCGACCAGTTCGATCACAGCCATCGGTGCACTGTCGCCGTAGCGGAAGCCAGCCTTCAGAACGCGGCTGTAGCCACCCTGACGGTCCTTGTAACGCTCGCCGAGAGTGTCGAACAGCTTCTTGACCATGGCGACGTCACGGATCTGGGCGATCGCCTGACGACGTGCATGGAGGTCGCCGCGCTTGCCAAGCGTGATGAGCTTGTCAATGATCGGCTTCATTTCTTTTGCCTTAGGCAGGGTCGTGACGATCTGCTCGTGCTTGATCAGCGACGCTGCCATGTTTGCGAACATAGCCTTGCGGTGGCTAGAGGTCCGGTTGAGCTTGCGGCCGGAAGTTCCGTGGCGCATGGCCCTCTCCTTTGTATATCGGCCGGTAAGGCTTAAGCCTCCGTCCGGTTGATCCTGAAGGGACGCGGACGTCCCTTAATACTGATGGTCTTCGTAGCGCTTGGCGAGATCTTCGATGTTCTCCGGCGGCCAGTTGGCCACTTCCATGCCCAGATGCAGACCCATCTGTGCGAGAACTTCCTTGATCTCGTTGAGCGACTTGCGGCCGAAATTCGGCGTGCGCAGCATTTCCGCTTCGGTCTTCTGAATGAGATCGCCAATATACACGATATTGTCGTTCTTCAGGCAGTTGGCCGAACGGACGGACAGCTCCAGCTCGTCGACCTTCTTGAGCAGTGCCGGGTTGAACGCCAGTTCCGGTACGGAATCTTCGGCGACTTCCCGCTGCGGCTCTTCGAAGTTGACGAAGATGGACAGCTGGTCCTGGAGGATGCGCGCAGCATAGGCAACAGCGTCATCCGGCTTCACCGAACCGTCGGTCTCGACGGTCAGCGTAAGCTTATCGTAGTCAAGAACCTGTCCTTCACGGGTGTTTTCCACCTTGTAGGACACCTTCTTGACCGGAGAGTAGAGGCTGTCGACCGGAATGAGGCCAATCGGTGCATCTTCCGGACGATTCCGGTCGGATGCGTGATAGCCCTTACCCGTGTTGACAGTGAACTCCATGCGGATTTCCGCGCCTTCATCCAGCGTGCAAAGCACCAGCTCCGGATTGAGCACTTCCACGTCGCCGACCGTCTGAATGTCGCCTGCAGTCACTACGCCCGGACCCTGCTTGCGCACAACCATGCGCTTCGGGCCTTCACCTTCCATACGGATGGCGATTTCCTTGATGTTCAGGATGATGTCGGTGACATCTTCACGAACGCCAGGAATGGACGAGAACTCGTGCAGGACACCATCGATCTGGACCGCGGTCACAGCTGCGCCCTGAAGGGACGACAGCAGGATGCGGCGCAGAGCGTTGCCGAGCGTCAGACCGTAGCCCCGTTCCAGAGGCTCGGCGATCACCGTTGCCGTGAAACGCGGGTCTTCACCCTGCTTCACTTCCAGCTTGGTCGGCTTGATGAGTTCTTGCCAGTTCTTTTGAATGGTCACGTTTACGCCCCTCGGCTATCCCGCCTGACTGAATCGCCAGACTATTCTTTGCCATTGGAGAAACAGATATCTAAGACGAGCAAGCCTTAGACGCGGCGACGCTTGCGCGGACGGCACCCGTTGTGCGGGATCGGCGTCACGTCACGGATGGACGTGATCAGGAAGCCGGCAGCCTGCAGAGCGCGCAGAGCAGATTCACGGCCCGAACCCGGACCACGAACTTCAACTTCCAGGGTGCGCATGCCGTGTTCGGCAGCCTTCTTGCCAGCATCTTCAGCAGCAACCTGAGCAGCATACGGGGTGGACTTACGGGAGCCCTTGAAACCCAGTGCGCCAGCGGAAGACCAGGAGATGGTGTTGCCCTGAGCGTCCGTAATCGTGATCATGGTGTTGTTGAACGTGGAGTTCACATGTGCCACGCCGGAAGAAATGTTCTTGCGCTCGCGGCGACGCACGCGCGTTGTGTCTTTTGCCATTTTAATTCCTTAACTTGATCTCTGCACTGCCGTAAGACCGGCAGCTCCACCACCAATCGCGGAGGTCTTACTTCTTCTTGCCAGCGATCGGCTTTGCCGGACCCTTGCGGGTACGAGCATTCGTGTGCGTCCGCTGACCGCGAACCGGCAGGCCACGGCGATGACGCAGGCCGCGGTAGCAGCCAAGGTCCATCAGACGCTTGATGTTCATTGCGGTTTCGCGACGCAGGTCACCTTCCACGAGGTAGTCGCGGTCGATGGTTTCACGAATCGAAAGCACTTCTGCGTCCGACAGTTCGTTGACGCGGCGTTCCGGCGCAATATTCACCTTTTCGATGATTTCTTGCGCGAACTTCGGGCCAATGCCGTGAATGTACTGAAGCGCGATGACTACGCGCTTTGCGGTCGGGATGTTAACGCCAGCAATACGTGCCACGTTGGTCTCCATTGTCAGCGGCCTTTTGGCCGCACGGTTTAAATTACCCGCGTCCGGTGGAGCCCGGCCCATGCGGGAGCTAAGTGCGAGCTATGCCCAGCACAGAATGTGCCGGACCCATGAATTATGGGACCGGCACATAATCCTTTGGATTAGAGCGCGTCCTTTAACGGCTCTAAACCTTTTCGTCAAGCTTAGAAAGAACAGCGCCCAGATCGGCGGTCACTGCATCAATCGGCTGCATGCCATCAATTACGGTAAGAAGACCATTCTTCTCGTAGTAAGGGATGACCACCGCAGTATCGCGGTTATAGGCTTCAAGGCGCTGCTTGAAGACTTCCGGATCATCATCCTTGCGAACCGGCTGACCTGCGGCCTTTGCCTCTTCTGCACGGTTGATGATGCGGTTGACGAGCTTGGACTGATCAACGCGAAGTTCAATCACGGCATCCAGCTTGACACCGTTCTCCGACAGCATCTGGGCCAGGCTGTCTGCCTGGGCCAGAGTCCGCGGGAAGCCGTCCAGAATGAAACCCTTCTGGGCGTCCGCTTCCGCAATCCGGTCCCGGATGATGCCAACGACGATCTCGTCGGAAACGAGCCCGCCTGCATCCATCACGGCCTTGGCCTGAAGACCGACCGGAGTTTCAGCTGCCACGGCGGCGCGCAACATGTCACCCGTGGAAAGCTGCGGAATGCCGTATTTCGCGACAAGCCGAGCTGCCTGAGTGCCCTTCCCCGCGCCCGGCGGTCCGACCAGAATCAGTCTCATCTACGCTTCCCCCTCAGTTTTGCCTTCTTGACCAGACCTTCATACTGATGCGCCAGCAAGTGCCCCTGGATCTGGGAAACCGTATCCATGGTGACGCTGACAACGATCAGCAGTGACGTTCCACCGAAATAGAACGGAACGCCAGTCGCCGAAATAAGGAATTCGGGTAATAGGCAAACAAGAGTGATGTAGATCGCGCCGACGACAGTGATGCGAGTCAGCACATAGTCGATGTACTGAGCCGTACGCTCACCCGGACGGATGCCCGGAATGAAGCCACCGTGCTTCTTCAGATTGTCGGCTGTTTCTGTCGGGTTGAAGACGATCGCCGTATAGAAGAAGCAGAAGAACACGATCATCGCGGCATAGGCCACCATGTACAGCGGCTGGCCATGGCCGAGCAGCGCGGTAATGGTCGTGACCCACTCATTGCCAGCAGTGCCAGCAAAACCAGAAATGGTCGCCGGAACCAGCAGCAGAGACGATGCGAAAATCGGGGGAATCACGCCAGCCGTGTTGAGCTTCAGCGGCAGGAACGAGGAATTGCCCTCGAACATCCGGTTGCCCATCTGACGCTTCGGATACTGAATCAGCAGCCGGCGCTGTGCGCGTTCCATGAACACGATCACGCCGATGACGACGACCGCCAGAACCACGACAAGCAGAATGATCCAGCCGGCCAGGGCGCCCTGGCGGCCCAGCTCGAGCGTGGACACGACTGCGGTCGGAAGACCGGCGACGATACCAGCGAAGATGATCAGCGAAATGCCGTTGCCAATGCCGCGCGAAGTGATCTGCTCACCCAGCCACATCATGAACATCGTGCCGCCGAGCAGCGTGATGACCGTGGAAATGCGGAAGAACCAGCCCGGATCGGTCACGACATTGGTCGCACCTTCAAGACCGACGGCAATGCCATAGGCCTGGAATGTGGCCAGGATGACCGTGCCATAGCGGGTGTACTGGTTGATGACCTTGCGGCCGCGCTCGCCATCCTTCTTCAGCGACTCAAGCGACGGAACAACCGTCGTCATGAGCTGCATGATGATGGACGCCGAAATATACGGCATGATGCCGAGGGCGAAGATCGCCATGCGCTGGACGGCACCGCCGGCAAACATGTTGAACATGCCGAGAATGCCGGACTGGGCACTGTTGAAAGCCTGGGCAAACGCTTCCGGGTTGATACCCGGCAGCGGGATGTAAGTCCCAAGACGATAAACCAAAAGCGCCCCCAGTGTGAACCAGATGCGCTTCTTGAGTTCTTCAGCTTTGGCGAAAGCCGAGAAATTGAGATTTGACGCCAATTGTTCGGCGGCGGAAGCCATGCCCTACTCCGGTCGTTTCTTTACCGACAAATGGGAAAAGCCCAGGCCTATTCGGCCTGAGCTCCCAGAACGACAACCTTGCCGCCAGCCTTTTCAACCGCATCAATGGCAGCCTTGGAGGCGCCTGCGACTTCAAAGGAGACTGCGCCCTTCAGGGCACCATCGGCGAGGAGACGGACACCATCGCGGATCCGCTTGACAATGCCGGCAGCCTTGAGGGCTTCGACAGTGACCGGTGCGGATGCATCGAGCTTGCCTGCGTCGATACCTTCCTGAACACGTGCCAGGGATACAATGTTGTAATCCTTGGCGAAGATGTTCGTGAAACCACGCTTCGGCAGACGGCGGTGAAGCGGCATCTGACCGCCTTCAAAGCCCTTGATGGCAACGCCGGAACGGGACTTCTGACCCTTCACGCCGCGACCACCGGTCTTGCCCTTGCCGGAACCGATACCGCGAGCAACGCGGGTGCGGCTCTTTACGGCACCTTCGTTGTCACGAAGTTCGTTGAGCTTCATCTTGTTTCTCCCGATCCCGCTTATGCGCCTTCGACGACGCGGACGAGATGCTGGACCTTATTGATCATGCCGCGCACTTCAGGAGTATCCTTCAGCGTGGAGCGGCGGTGCATCTTGTTCAGACCCAGACCGATAAGCGTAGCGCGCTGGTCCTGCGGACGGCGCGACGGGCTACCGATCTGTTCGACCGTTACGGTCTTTTCAGTGTTCGCCATGGAACTAACCCTCGTTCAACTGGTAGCCGGAGCTGCCGAGATCAAGCCTCGGCAGCGGCCGGAACCGCATCTTCGTTATCACGACGGCGCGACTGCAGGACCGAGACCTTGAGGCCACGGCGTGCTGCGACCGAGCGCGGGCTGTCTTCCTTGATCAGTGCATCAAACGTTGCACGGACCATGTTGTACGGGTTCGAAGACCCGAGAGACTTGGCCACAACGTCCTGAACCCCAAGGGTTTCGAACACAGCGCGCATCGGGCCGCCGGCGATGATACCGGTACCTGCCGGAGCTGCGCGAAGGATCACCTTGCCAGCGCCGTGACGGCCTTCAACATCGTGATGCAGGGTCCGGCCTTCGCGAAGCGGCACGCGAACCATGGTGCGCTTTGCTGCTTCCGTTGCCTTGCGGATTGCCTCGGGAACTTCACGTGCCTTGCCGTGGCCGAAGCCTACGCGGCCCTTCTGATCACCAACCACGACGAGCGCGGCGAAGCCGAAACGACGGCCACCCTTGACCACCTTTGCGACGCGGTTGATGTGCACGAGCTTGTCGACGAATTCGCTGTCACGCTCTTCGCGTTCGCGATTATCCTGTCTCGCCATTTTATACGTCTTCCGTTCTTAAGAGCGCCAACGGGCGCTGGTCAGAATTCAAGTCCACCTTCGCGGGCCGCATCAGCGAGCGCCTTAACGCGCCCATGATACTGGTACCCGCCACGGTCGAACACGACCTCCTTGACGCCTGCGGCCAGCGCACGCTCGGCGACAAGTTTGCCGACAGCAGCAGCTGCTGCAGTGTCGGCGCCCGTCTTCAGGGAGCCCTTCAGATCCGTCTCGATCGTAGAGGCGGAGACAATGGTGTGTCCCTTACCGTCGTCGATGATCTGAGCGTAGATCTGCTTCGACGAGCGGAAGATGGAAAGGCGCGGACGTCCGTTCGCGGCCTTCTTGATCGAACGGCGCACGCGATCGCGGCGGCGTTCGAAAGCAGTAGTGCTATTCGCCATGATCCAGGTCCGTTACTTCTTCTTGCCTTCCTTACGGACGATAAATTCGCCCGCATAACGTACGCCCTTGCCCTTATAGGGTTCCGGCGAGCGGAATTCGCGGATCTCCGCCGCGATCTGACCGATAACCTGCTTATCGATGCCGGAGATCAGGATCTCCGTCGGCTTCGGGCACTTGATTTCAATGCCTGCAGGGATCGGATAGAGCACATCGTGGGAAAAGCCGAGCGCAAGCTGAAGATTGCTGCCCTGAACCTGTGCACGATAACCCACACCGGTGATCTCCAGCTTCCGTTCGAAGCCGGCGCTCACGCCAGTGACCAGGTTCTGCACCATCGTACGGCTCATGCCCCACATGGAGCGAGCCGTCTTGCTATTGCCGCGCGGATCGATCTTGATTCCGCTCTCTGTCACTTCGGCCTGAACGTTGTCGTTGAGCACGAGGGAGAGTTCACCCTTCGGGCCCTTAACCGAAACGTTCTGACCGTTGATCGTTGCCGTTACCCCGCTAGGCACGGGGACTGGCTTTTTGCCAATACGAGACATCTGACCAACCTTAGTCGTTCATTAAAAAAAGTGTGGAAAAGGCCGCGTCAGAAGACGCGGCACAGAACCTCACCGCCAACATTCTCTTCCCGCGCCTGATGGTCGCTCATGACGCCGCGCGGGGTCGAAAGAATCGCCACGCCCAGGCCATTAGAGACATGCGGGATATTTTTCACCGACGAGTACACGCGGCGGCCCGGCTTAGATACCCGCTCAATCGTGCGGATAACCGGTTCACCGTCGAAATACTTCAGTTCGATTTCCAACTCGGACTTACCGCCCTCGTATTCAACCGTGGTGTAGCCACGGATGTACCCTTCCTTGGCGAGCACATCAAGTACATGTGCGCGCAATTTGGAATGTGGTGAACTGACCTTGCCCTTGCGCCGCATCTGAGCGTTGCGGATACGGGTCAGCAGATCCCCCAACGGATCGGAAATTGCCATGGGAGTTTCTCCTTACCAGCTCGACTTGACCAGGCCCGGGATCTTACCCAGGGAGCCCAGCTCGCGAAGCGCAATACGCGACATCTTCAGCTTGCGGTAATAAGCGCGCGGACGGCCGGTCACTTCACAGCGGTTCCGGATCCGGTTCGGCGCGGAGTTCCGCGGCAGCTCGGCCAGCTTCAGACGTGCATTGAACCGCTCTTCAAGGCTCAGGCTTTCATCCTTAGCCATAGCCTTGAGGGCAGCGCGCTTCTCTGCGTACTTCTTAACAAGCTTCTCGCGACGCTTGTTCTTCTCGATCGCGCTCTTCTTCGCCATCGTCGTTCCTCGTTCCTTTCCCGGTTACCAGTTACTTGGTGAACGGGAAGTTGAACGCGCGGAGCAGTTCGCGCGCCTCATCATCGGTCTTGGCCGTGGTGCAGACGATCACGTCCATACCCCAGATCTGGTCGACCTTGTCGTATTCGATTTCCGGGAACACGATATGCTCCTTGATGCCCATGGCGTAGTTGCCACGGCCGTCGAAGCTCTTCGGGTTCAGACCGCGGAAGTCACGGACACGCGGCAGCGCGATGGTGATCAGGCGATCCAGGAATTCAAACATCTGCTGGCGGCGCAGGGTAACCTTCGCACCCAGCGGCATGCCTTCACGTACCTTGAAGGTCGCGATGGACTTCTTGGCCTTGGTGATGACCGGCTTCTGGCCGGCGATCAGGGCAAGGTCTTCAGCCGCAATGCGGGCCTTCTTGGAGTCGGCAACGGCTTCACCGGCACCGATGTTCAGGACGATCTTTTCCAGAGCCGGAATCTGCATAGGATTCGCGTACTGGAACTTCTCCTGAAGCTGCTTGCGCACGACTTCATCGTAATGCGTCTTCAGACGCGGCACATTGTTGGTCTCAGCCATCGATCAGGTCTCCCGAACGCTTGGCCACACGGACCTTCGTACCGTCTTCCTTGACCTGGAAGCCAACGCGCGTTGCCTTGCCATCCTTAGGATCGGCAATCGCGATGTTGGAAACGTGGATCGGAGCTTCCTTGGAAACGATCCCTGCTTCCTGGGTCTGGGTCTGCTTCTGGTGGCGGCGAACAACGTTCACACCGCGAACCAGGGCCTTGTTTTCGGCCGGCAGAACCTGAAGCACTTCACCGGTCTTGCCCTTGTCACGGCCGGTGAGAACGACAACCGTGTCGCCCTTTTTAATTTTCGCAGCCATCAGAGCACCTCCGGCGCGAGCGAAATGATCTTCATGTGGTTCTTTGCACGGAGTTCGCGCGGCACTGGCCCGAAGATACGGGTGCCGATCGGCTCCTTGTTGTTGTTGATCAGAACGGCCGCATTGCGGTCGAACCGGATCACGCTGCCATCGGGACGGCGGATATCCTTCGCCGTGCGCACGACGACAGCCTTCATCACGTCGCCCTTCTTAACACGGCCCCGCGGAATAGCTTCCTTGATGCTGACGACGATGATGTCGCCAACGGAAGCGTACTTACGCTTGGAGCCGCCGAGCACTTTGATGCACATGACACGACGGGCGCCGGAATTATCCGCCACATCGAGGTTTGTTTGCATCTGAATCATGACTGGCTGCCTTATTCTATTTCTGGCGCACCTGCCACGGGCGCCTGATGCTCAACAAGGAACGTGGTCAGGCGACCACGGTCCAGCGTTTATTCTTCGAAATCGGCGCGCACTCTTCGATCTGAACAGTGTCGCCAACCTGGTACTTGTTAGCTTCGTCATGCGCGCGGTACTTTTTCGACCGGCGCACCGTCTTCTTGAGCAGCGGATGGGTGAAACGACGTTCCACCTTCACCGTGACCGTCTTGTCGTTAGCGTTGCTGACGACGACGCCCTGAAGCACGCGTTTAGGCATTCATGCCTCCTTATGCGCTGGTCGCCACGCGCTTTTCGCGCATGATCGTCTGGATACGGGCGATGTCGCGGCGGATCTGCCGGACGCGCCCAGTGTTTTCGAGCTGGCTCGTTGCCTTCTGAAAGCGCAGGTTGAACTGTTCTTTCTTGAGGCCTTCGAGCTCCGTGCGGAGCTCGTCGAGGGTCTTTGCCCGTACGTCGGTAGCCTTCATGGCTTATCTCTCCTCGACTGCCTTATTCGGCGATCCGCTGGACGAACCGGCACTTGATCGGCAGCTTGGCAGCTGCAAGACGCATTGCCTCACGGGCAATATCTTCCGGCACGCCGTCGATTTCAAACATGATCCGGCCCGGCGCCACGCGGCAGGCCCAGTAATCCGGAGCACCCTTACCTTTACCCATTCGGACTTCGGCCGGCTTCGAGGAAACCGGGAGGTCCGGGAAGATACGGATCCAGACACGACCAGCACGCTTCATGTGGCGGGTCATGGCACGACGGGCAGCTTCGATCTGACGAGCGGTGATACGCTCCGGCTCAACAGCCTTCAGACCATAGGCGCCGAAGTTGAGGTCTGTGCCCCCCTTCGACAAGCCGTGAATGCGGCCCTTGTGCTGCTTGCGGAACTTAGTTCGCTTCGGTTGCAGCATCGTCTTCTTTCGTCCTTCGTTTTACGCGAGCAGCAGGCAGCCTAATCAGGCTGCGCGCTCACGGCCCCGATCCCGGCGTCCACCGCGATCACCCTGGTTGCTGTCCGAGCCAGACGTCGCACGGCGTTCAGACGCCATCGGGTCGTGCTCGAGGATTTCACCCTTGAAGATCCAAACCTTCACGCCGCAAACACCGTAAGCGGTGTGAGCGGAAGCGACACCGTAGTCGATGTCAGCACGCAGGGTGTGCAGCGGCACGCGGCCTTCACGGTACCACTCGACGCGGGCGATTTCCGCACCGCCGAGACGGCCACCGCAGTTGATCCGGATGCCCTGGGCGCCGAGACGCATTGCCGACTGAACGGCACGCTTCATGGCGCGGCGGAAGGCAACACGGCGTTCCAGCTGCTGTGCGATCGAAGCGGCAACGAGGGTCGCGTCGATTTCCGGCTTGCGCACTTCAACGATGTTGATGTGCACGTCGGCATTGGTGATTTCACCGATCTTCTTGCGAAGCTTCTCGATGTCTGCACCCTTCTTGCCGATCACCACACCCGGACGGCCGGAGTGGATGGTGACGCGGCACTTCTTGTGCGGACGCTCGATGACGACCTTGGCAACGGCTGCCTGCTTCAGTTCTTCAAGCAGGTATTCGCGGATGCGGAAGTCTTCATGAAGAAGAGTGCCGTATTCACCCTTGTTGGCGTACCAACGCGAATCCCAGGTGCGGTTGATCCCGAGGCGCATGCCGATCGGGTTGACTTTGTGTCCCATCAGGCACTCTCCTCGACTTCACGCACGACGATGGTCAGGTTCGAGAACGGCTTCTCGATCCGGCCCACACGGCCACGTGCACGGGCATGGAACCGCTTGATGACAAAAGCCTTGCCAACATGCGCCTCGGCAACCACCAGGTTGTCGATGTCCAGGTCGTGGTTGTTTTCCGCGTTGGCGATCGCGGACATCAAGGTCTTCTTGACGTCCCCGGCGATACGCTTGCGGGAGAAAGTCAGATCCGCCAGTGCGGTCCCGACCTTCTTGCCGCGGATAGCAGCCGCAACGAGATTCAGCTTGCGCGGCGATACGCGCAGCATGCGGGTCATTGCCCGGGCCTCGTTGTCAGCGAGCGTCCGCTCACGCTTCGGCTTGCCCATCGTTACTTCCTCTTCGCCTTCTTGTCGGCGCCATGTCCGTAATAGGTCCGGGTCGGGGAAAATTCACCCAACTTGTGACCAATCATTTCTTCAGACACCAGCACCGGAACGTGCTTCTGACCGTTGTAGACGCCAAAGGTAATACCGACGAACTGCGGCAGAATGGTCGAGCGGCGGCTCCAGGTCTTGATGACCTCGTTGCGGCCGGATTCACGAACCTTGTCCGCTTTCTTCAGCAGATACCCGTCAACAAACGGACCTTTCCAGATCGAACGTGTCACGATCCTTGTCCCTTACTTCTTGCGTGCGTGACGGCTACGAACAATGAACTTGTCCGTCTGCTTGTTCCGCCGCGTGCGCTTGCCCTTGGTCGGCTTACCCCAAGGGGTAACCGGATGACGACCACCGGAGGTCCGGCCTTCACCACCACCGTGCGGGTGGTCGACCGGGTTCATGGCAACACCGCGAACATGCGGGGTGCGGCCCAGCCACCGGGAACGGCCAGCCTTACCGAGGTTTACGTTGCCGTGGTCCGGGTTGGACACTGCGCCGATGGAGGCCATGCAGGTCCCCAGAACGCGGCGCTGTTCACCGGACATGAGACGCAGGATCGTGTAGCCCTGGTCGCGGCCGACAACCTGAACGAAAGCACCAGCGGAACGTGCGACCTGCGCACCCTTGCCCGGCTTCAGTTCAATGTTGTGAACGATCGTACCCACCGGAATGGATGCGAGCGGCATTGCGTTGCCCGGCTTCACGTCGACGGCCTGACCTGCGACGACCTTGTCGCCAACTGCCAGACGCTGCGGCGCCAGGATGTAGCTCAGCTCACCATCTTCGTAGCGGATCAGAGCGATGAATGCGGTCCGGTTCGGATCGTATTCGAGGCGCTCGACGGTCGCCGGGATGTCGAACTTGCGACGCTTGAAGTCAACAAGACGGTAGGACCGCTTGTGACCGCCACCGCGGTTCGGAGCCGTCAGGCGGCCGTGGTTGTTACGACCACCGCTCTTGGACAGGCCTTCGGTCAGGGTCTTGACCGGCTTGCCCTTCCAGAGATCGGAACGATCGACCTGGACGAGCTGGCGCTGGCCAGGAGACGTCGGGTTGAAAGTCTTGAGTGCCATTTACCTGTCCCCGTCTTAGAGCCCGGTCGCCACGTCGATAGCGTGACCTTCCGCGAGCGTGATGACGGCCTTCTTGTAGTCGGACTGGCGGCCGATCCGGCCCTTGAACCGCTTGACCTTGCCCTTGCGGACCAAGGTGTTCACAGCCGTGACCTTTACACCGAACAGCGCCTCGACAGCAGCCTTGATTTCCGGCTTGGTGGCGGTATTCGCCACCTTGAAGACAACCTTGTTCTCTTCGGAAGCCATGGTCGCCTTCTCGGTGATCACCGGGCCGACGATCTTGTCGTAGTGAGGAAGATTGCTCATTTGAAGCGCTCCTCAAGTGCGGCCACGGCAGCCTTGGTCAGGACCAGGGTGTGAGCCCGCATGATGTCGTAGACGTTGATGCCCTGTACCGGCAGCACATCCACCATCGGGATGTTGCGTGCAGCCAGTGCAAAGTTCCGGTCCAGTTCCGCGCCATCGATGATCAGCGCGCTGGTGAAACCCAGCTTTGCGAACTGATCCTTGAGGGCCTTGGTCTTGGCTTCGGCAGCCTTGGCATCTTCGACGACGACGATGCTGTCAGCCTTTGCCTTTGCAGACAGGACGTGCTTCAGGCCGAGGGCGCGAACCTTCTTCGGCAGGTCATGGGCATGATCGCGAACGACCGGGCCGAATGCCTTACCACCACCGCGGAACTGCGGGGCCTTCTTGTTGCCGTGACGGGCGCCGCCGGAGCCTTTCTGGCGGACGAACTTCTTCGTCGTGCCAGAAACTTCCGAACGCCCGAGGGCCTTGTGGGTGCCAGCCTGGCGCTTGGCAAGCTGCCAACGCACCACGCGGTGGATCAGATCGGTGCGCGGATCGAGACCGAAGATCTCGTCAGACACCGTGATCGAACCGGCCGCCCCGCCTTCGAGGGTCTTGACCTGGAGTTCCATCACTCGCTCTCCTTCCCGGCGGCAACAGCAGCTTCCGGAGCGCGGTAAGCACCCGGGACCGGAACACCTTCCGGCAGCGCCTTCTTGATCGCGTCGCGGACCAGGATCCAGCCGCCCTTGGCGCCCGGAACAGACCCTTCGACCATGATCAGGCCGCGTTCAACATCGGTCCGCACAACCTTGAGGTTCTGCGTGGTCACGCGGACGTCGCCCATGTGACCGGCCATCTTCTTGCCCTTGAACACCTTGCCCGGATCCTGGCACTGACCGGTCGAACCGTGCGAACGGTGCGAGACGGAGTTACCATGGGAGGCGCGGCCACCACCGAAGTTGTGGCGCTTCATGACGCCGGCAAAACCCTTACCGATGGAGGTACCGGTGACGTCGACGAACTGACCTTCGACATAGTGGTCAGCGGTGAGTTCCGCGCCAACGTCAATCAGGTTGTCGGACGAAACCCGGAACTCGACGAGAGTCCGCTTCGGTTCGACCTTGGCAACGGCGAAATGACCGCGCATTGCCTTCGGCGTGTTCTTAACCTTGGCCAGACCTGCACCGAGCTGCAGTGCAGTGTAGCCATTCTTTTCGTCAGTCCGGTGGGCAACCACCTGGCAATTTTCCAGTCGCAGGACAGTGACCGGAACATGCTCGCCCGCATCGTTATAGATACGAGTCATGCCCACTTTCTGAGCGATCACTCCAGAACGCATAGACGTGTCCCCTTCGATCCGCCTCAGAGCTTGATCTCGACGTCAACACCAGCGGCCAGATCGAGCTTCATAAGAGCGTCGACCGTCTGGGGCGTCGGATCCACGATATCGAGAAGACGCTTATGCGTGCGCATCTCGAACTGATCGCGGCTTTTCTTGTCGATGTGCGGGCCGCGAAGCACTGTGTACTTCTCGATCCGCGTCGGCAGCGGCACGGGTCCCCGCACCTGCGCACCGGTCCGCTTCGCCGTGTTCACGATTTCCTTGGTGGAAGCATCGAGAATACGGTGATCAAATGCCTTGAGGCGGATCCGGATATTCTGACCGTTCATTTCAGAGTTCCCGATAAGACAGGCGGGCCTGCAGGTGTTTCGTTAGGAAACGGCAGGCCCTGCCGTCAATTATGCGATGATGGAAGCAACCACGCCGGCGCCGACGGTACGGCCACCTTCGCGGATAGCGAAGCGCAGGCCGTCTTCCATGGCGATCGGCACGATCAGCGTGACCACGACCGACACGTTGTCGCCCGGCATCACCATTTCAGTGCCTTCCGGCAGTTCCACGATGCCCGTCACGTCGGTCGTGCGGAAGTAGAACTGCGGACGGTAGTTCGTGAAGAACGGAGTGTGACGGCCGCCTTCTTCCTTGGTCAGGATGTAGGCTTCAGCCTTGAACTTCGTGTGCGGGGTTACAGAACCCGGCTTGCAAAGAACCTGGCCACGCTCAACATCTTCACGGCCAACGCCGCGGATCAGGGCACCGATGTTGTCGCCTGCTTCACCGCTATCCAGCAGCTTGCGGAACATTTCAACGCCGGTAACCGTCGTCTTGCGGGTGTCCTTGATGCCGACGATCTCGACTTCTTCACCAACCTTGACGATGCCGCGCTCAACACGACCGGTCACCACGGTGCCACGGCCGGAGATCGAGAACACGTCTTCGATCGGCATCAGGAACGGCTGATCCTTCGGACGTTCCGGGGTCGGGATGTAGGCATCGACTGCGTCCATCAGGGCGCGGATCGCGTCACGGCCGATAGCCGGGTCGCGGTTTTCGACGGCTGCCAGAGCAGAGCCCTTGACGATCGGAATGTCGTCGCCCGGGAAGTCGTAGGAGGACAGCAGCTCGCGCAGTTCCATTTCGACGAGCTCGAGGAGCTCTTCGTCATCAACCTGGTCGACCTTGTTCAGGAACACGACGAGGGCCGGAACGCCAACCTGACGAGCGAGCAGGATGTGCTCACGGGTCTGCGGCATCGGGCCGTCAGCTGCGGAGCAAACCAGGATCGCGCCGTCCATCTGGGCAGCACCGGTGATCATGTTCTTGACGTAGTCGGCGTGACCCGGGCAGTCAACGTGTGCGTAGTGACGGTTGGCCGTCTCGTACTCAACGTGAGCCGTGGAGATGGTGATGCCGCGTGCCTTTTCTTCCGGCGCTGCGTCGATCTGGTCATAAGCCTTGGCAACCGCGCCACCAGCTTCAGCCAGCGTCATCGTGATTGCAGCCGTCAGAGTCGTCTTGCCATGGTCAACGTGGCCAATCGTGCCGATGTTGACGTGCGGCTTATTACGCTCAAATTTTTCTTTAGCCATCGGATTACTCCGCTCTCTTAATTCTAATCGTTCACAAGTTCAGGTTAGGCGTACTTGGCCTGAACCTGCTCAGCGACAGCCTGCGGCACTTGCTCGTAGTGATCAAACACCATCGAGTACTGGGCCCGGCCCTGGGACATGGACCGCAGGTTGTTCACGTAGCCAAACATGTTGGCCAGCGGAACCATTGCGGTAATGACCGTGACGATCCCGCGGTTTTCGGTGCCAGCAATCTGGCCACGGCGGGAGTTCAGGTCACCGATGACGTCGCCCATGTAGTCTTCAGGGGTAACGACTTCGACCTTCATGATCGGCTCGAGGAGCTTCGGACCAGCCTTCTGGATGCCTTCACGGAAACCAGCACGACCGGCGATTTCGAACGCCAGAACCGAGGAGTCAACGTCGTGGTATGCACCGTCGGTCAACGTCACCTTGATGTCGAGCATCGGGAAGCCAGCGATCGGGCCGGACGACATGACGCTTTCAACACCCTTGGTAACACCCGGGATGTATTCCTTGGGAACCGAACCACCAACGATCTTCGATTCGAAGACGTAGCCTGCATTCGGTTCTGCCGGCTCGATAACGAGCTTGATGCGAGCGAACTGACCCGAACCACCAGACTGCTTCTTGTGGGTGTAGTCCACTTCGGCCTGCTTGGTGATGGTTTCGCGGTAAGCCACCTGCGGCGCACCGATGTTCGCTTCCACCTTGAACTCGCGACGCATACGGTCAACGATGATGTCCAGGTGAAGTTCGCCCATGCCGGCGATGATCGTCTGGCCAGACTCTTCGTCCGTCTTCACGCGGAAGGACGGATCTTCAGCTGCCAGGCGGTTCAGGGCGAGGCCCATCTTTTCCTGGTCGGCCTTGGTCTTCGGCTCGACGGCGATCTCGATCACCGGCTCGGGGAATTCCATGCGCTCCAGGATCACCGGCTTCAGCGGGTCACACAGGGTGTCGCCAGTGGTGGTGTCCTTCAGGCCAGCGATCGCAACGATGTCGCCTGCATAGGCAATATCGAGGTCTTCACGGCTGTTGGAGTGCATCTGCATCATACGGCCGACGCGTTCCTTCTTCTCCTTGACGGTGTTCTGCAGGGATACACCCTTGTTCAGAACGCCGGAGTAGATGCGGCAGAACGTGAGCGAACCGACGAACGGGTCGTTCATGATCTTGAATGCCAGCATGGAGAGAGGCTCTTCATCGCCGGACTTGCGCAGAACTTCGCCTTCGGTCTTCGGGTCGATGCCCTTGATCGCAGGAACTTCAACCGGGCTCGGCAGATAGTCGACGACGGCGTCGAGCAGCGGCTGAACGCCCTTGTTCTTGAATGCGGAACCGCACAGAACCGGAACGAAATCGCTGTTGATGGTGCCCTTGCGGATGATTTCCATCAGCTTCTCGTTGGTCGGCTCTTCGCCTTCCAGATAAGCTTCCATGGCAGCTTCATCAGCTTCGACGGCGGTTTCGATCATCAGATCGCGGAATTCCTGAGCCTTGTCAGCCAGGTCAGCCGGGATCTCGACTTCGTCCCACTGGGCGCCGAGAGATTCATCGCGCCAGATCAGCGCCTTCATCTTGATCAGGTCGACCAGGCCAGCGAACTCGTTTTCAGCCCCAACCGGGATCTGAAGAACCAGCGGCGTGGCGCCAAGACGGGTCTTGATCATGTCAACGCAGCGATAGAAATCAGCGCCGAGCTTATCCATCTTGTTGACGAAGATCATCCGCGGAACGTGGTACTTGTCAGCCTGGCGCCAGACCGTTTCGGTCTGCGGCTCAACACCAGCGTTGGCGTCGAGCAGGGCGACTGCACCGTCGAGCACGCGCAGGGAACGTTCAACTTCAATGGTGAAGTCGACGTGACCCGGGGTGTCGATGATGTTCAGGCGCTTTTCTTTCCAGAACGCGGTGGTAGCAGCGGAGGTAATCGTGATGCCACGCTCCTGCTCCTGCTCCATCCAGTCCATGGTGGCAGCACCATCGTGAACTTCACCGATCTTGTGGCTCTTGCCAGTGTAGAAAAGGATCCGCTCGGTCGTGGTCGTCTTGCCAGCATCGATGTGAGCCATGATGCCGAAGTTGCGGTAGTCCTCGATTTTATGCGTGCGCGACATTGCGTCAGCCCTTCCGAGTCCAGATTACCAGCGGTAGTGCGAGAACGCGCGGTTGGCGTCAGCCATACGGTGCGTGTCTTCGCGCTTCTTCACTGCCGTGCCACGGTTGTTGGCGGCATCGAGCATTTCGCCCGACAGACGGTCAACCATGGTGGTTTCGTTGCGGTTGCGCGCTGCGGTGATCAGCCAGCGGATCGCCAGAGCCTGACGGCGGTCAGAGCGAACTTCGACCGGAACCTGGTAGGTCGCACCACCAACACGGCGGGAGCGCACTTCTACCTGCGGCATGACGTTTTCAAGAGCCGCATGGAACACTTCAATCGGGTTCTCACGGGTCTTGTTGGCGATCACATCGAAAGCACCGTAAACGATGCGTTCTGCGGTCGACTTCTTGCCGTCGTACATGATGGAATTCATGAACTTGGTGACGACCATATCCCCGAACTTCGGATCCGGGTTGATTTCGCGTTTTTCTGCGCGGTGACGACGAGACATCTATCGTACCTCTTACTTCGGACGCTTCGCGCCGTACTTCGAACGGCGTTGCTTGCGGTCCTTGACGCCCTGGGTGTCGAGCACGCCGCGGATGATGTGGTAGCGCACGCCCGGCAAATCCTTGACGCGGCCGCCGCGGATCATCACCACGGAGTGTTCCTGAAGGTTGTGACCTTCACCCGGAATGTAACCAATGACTTCGAAGCCGTTGGTCAGGCGGATCTTAGCCACCTTACGCAGAGCCGAGTTCGGCTTCTTCGGCGTCGTAGTGTAGACGCGGGTGCAAACACCACGCTTCTGCGGGCAGGCCTCCATGGCCGGCACCTTGTTCCGCTTGGGCGGATCTTTCCGCGGATTGCGGATCAGCTGGTTGATGGTCGGCATTCTGTGCCCTTTACCTCGTCCATCCAAAAACTCGTATGCGAACCTGGATCACTGATTCCGACATGCAGAATCGCGCCCGCCCGTTCCCGTCTGGGGACCGGCAGGCGCTTGCGAACCAGAGGACCGCAGGTTGCCCTGAGGTCATGCAATCGACGCTTATTCGCCTATATGAACCCGGCAGCGTTTAAGTCTTCTTGGTCCGGCGCGAGTCGCGCTCGGACAGTCAGGGGACTTACCGCCTGCCATCGGGATGCGCGGAAACTACTCATCACTCCCCTCTACGTCAAGTGGTTTGTCTGAAAAATGCGAGATTCCCGCCATCCATGCGGATCTGCAGAAATCTGCCGTTTTATGACACCCATTCAAGCAATAAATGAACCATTTATGACATTCATCCGGTTACATTATTGCTTTGACGGCTTCAGCTCCTGCGGGCAGAGCTAAACAGAGGGTTAACGCAATGAGTCAATTCCGAACAGTTGCGACGTGAATCGCATTGCGGGATTCGCATGGCCGCCATGCACCCCCGCGTTGAATCGCCGGACAGAAGAATCGCTCAGGTCTAAACCGCTAAGGACAGGTCCCTGCCCTCACAACCTTCCCTCCCCCTCCGTCCGGCCGCAGATCACTCGTCGTCGTTAAACGTGATGATCGCCACATTGCCGGAAAGGGCATCCTGATAAGCACCTTCGTAGATGGCGTCATCCGGCTCCCCGTCCATGACACCGATCTGGTCCAGCTCGGCTTCAGCGTAGCCCTGGGCAGCAAGAGCCTCCAGGGTCTTGCGGACGGCGCTGTCATCGTCGGGAGCGGTCAGCAGCGCATGGATCTCCATGCTGTCGCCCTCGCCTTCCTCGCCCTCGTTCCACACGCGGCCGATCACGATGAACACGGTCGGCTCGATGGCGTCTTCATTGTCGTTCATTGGGTCTGTCTCCATCTGATCGGCAGGGACGATCCCGCGTCCGCCGATCGGGCTCCGATAGGTCTTGGCCAGCAGGGTCCATTCAACACCTGCTGGCGGTCAGAAAAAAGGCCGCCCGGGGGCGGCCTTTCAAATCTTGTATCGTGACTGCCTTACTCGGCAGCACCGCTCAGGTCTTCCAGAAGACCTTCCGCAGCGCTGTCGGAAGACGCCTGACGGCGTGCGTCCTGGATCAGGTCGTCGCGGTGGCTTGCGATCTTGCGGATGCGCTTCATCACCCCGCCGGTACCAGCCGGGATCAGACGGCCCACAATCACGTTTTCCTTCAGGCCAACCAGCGGATCGATCTTGCCGTTGACAGCAGCATCGGTAAGCACGCGGGTCGTTTCCTGGAACGACGCGGCCGAGAAGAACGACCGGGTCTGCAGGGACGCCTTGGTAATACCGAGCAGGACCGGGTTGCCCTTTGCAGGGTCACGGGCCTCGTTGATGGCCTTCTCGTTGGCGGCGTCGAAGTCGAGCTTGTCGACCTGTTCGCCCGGGAAGAACTCGGTGTCACCGGACTCGGTGATTTCGATCTTCTGCAGCATCTGACGGACGATCACTTCAATGTGCTTGTCGTTGATCGTCACGCCCTGGAGCCGGTAGACTTCCTGGATTTCATTGACGAGGTAGGCAGCCAGTGCCTCCACGCCCTTGACCGCCAGAATGTCATGCGGTGCCGGGTTGCCGTCGAGTACGTATTCACCCTTTTCAATGGCATCGCCTTCCTGCAGGTGGAAGTGCTTGCCCTTCGGGATCAGGTATTCAACGGGTTCCAGAGCCTCGTCGTTCGGCTCGATGATGATGCGGCGCTTGTTCTTGTAGTCACGGCCGAAGCGGATCGTCCCGGAAATTTCCGCGATGATCGCATGGTCCTTCGGACGGCGGGCTTCGAACAGTTCCGCAACGCGCGGCAGACCACCGGTGATGTCCTTGGTCTTGGCGCTTTCGAGCGGGATACGAGCCAGAACGTCACCAGCCTTGACACGCGAACCCGGCTGAACCGAGAGAATGGCCTCCACGGACAGGAGCAGGCGTGCATCGCCGCCACGAGCGACCTTGGAGATTTCTCCCTTGTCGTTCTTGACCACGATTGCCGGCTTCAGATCCTGGCTGCGCTGGTTCGAGCGCCAGTCGATGACGACACGCTTCGTGATGCCGGTCGCCTCGTCGGCCGTTTCCTGAACGGACGCACCATCGACCAGATCTTCGAAGTCCACGATACCATCGACTTCCGAGAGCATCGGACGGGTGTAGGGGTCCCATTCCGCGATCCGCTGGCCACGCTTGACGGCATCGCCATCGTCCACATGCAGCTTGGAACCGTAGGCAATACGATGCACGGCGCGCTCATTGCCGTCGCTGTCGGTGACAACGATGGACATGTTACGGACCATGGCAATCAGGTTGCCGTCAGAGTCACGAGCCACGCTGCGGTTCCGCATGGAAACGGTACCGTCGACGTTGGATTCGATGAACGAGCTGTCCACCACCTGTGCCGTACCACCAATGTGGAACGTACGCATGGTCAGCTGCGTGCCCGGCTCACCGATCGACTGTGCAGCGATAACGCCGACAGCTTCACCCATGTTCACCGGCGTACCGCGAGCAAGGTCACGGCCGTAGCAGGTGGCGCAGACGCCGGTTTCGGTTTCACAGGTCAGAACCGAGCGGATCTTGATCTGCTGAACCTTGGCGGCTTCGATGACATCCACGTCCTTCTCGTCGATGAGACGGCCCTTCGGCACGATGATCTCACCGGTCTGGTGGTTGTAGACATCTTCAGCGGTCGTACGGCCAAGAACACGCATGCCCAGGGTCGCGATGACGTTACCGGCATCGACGATCGGGGACACGGTGATGCCACGCTCGGAACCGCAATCCGGCTCGAGAATGATCGAGTCCTGTGCCACGTCGACGAGACGGCGGGTCAGGTAACCGGAGTTAGCCGTCTTCAGAGCCGTATCGGCCAGACCCTTACGGGCGCCGTGGGTCGAGTTGAAGTACTCGAGAACCGAGAGGCCTTCCTTGAAGTTCGAGATGATCGGGTTTTCGATGATCTCGCCCGACGGCTTGGCCATCAGACCACGCATACCGGCCAGCTGCTTCATCTGCTGGGGCGAACCACGGGCACCGGAGTGAGACATCATGTAAACCGAGTTCATCGGCTTCTGGCGTCCGGTCTCCTCGTCGACCTGAACCGCCTTAATGCGGCCCATCATCTCGTCGGCGACCTTGTCGGTGCACTTTGCCCAGGCATCAACGACCTTGTTGTACTTCTCACCCTGGGTGATCAGACCGTCGTTGTACTGCTGCTCGTATTCGGTGACGAGTGCGGCGGTTTCGGCAACAAGCTTCTGCTTGGTGTCCGGAATCACCATGTCGTCCATGCCGAAGGAGATGCCGGCGGCACATGCGTTCTTGAAACCAAGCTGCATGATGCGGTCACAGAAGATCACGGTCTCCTTCTGACCACACGCACGATAGACGGCGTCGATCATCTTGGAGATGTCCTTCTTCGTCATCAGCTTGTTGCAGATGTCGTAAGGCACTTCGTGATGCTTCGGCAGCAGCTCGGCGATGAGCATGCGGCCCGGAGTCGTCTCGATGATCTCGGACGTCGGATTGCCATCGGCATCGATGTTCCGGTAACGGCCGCGGATCTTCGTGTGCAGGGTGATGACCTTGTTGGCAATGGCGTGATGGATCTCGCCAATGTCCGAGAAGGCCATGCCTTCGCCCGGCTCTTTCTCTGCCATGATGGACAGATAGTAGAGGCCCAGAACGATATCCTGGGACGGAACGATGATCGGGCCACCGTTTGCCGGATGCAGGATGTTGTTGGTCGACATCATCAGCGTGCGGGCTTCAAGCTGGGCTTCCAGCGAGAGCGGCACGTGAACAGCCATCTGGTCACCGTCGAAGTCGGCGTTGAAGGCCGAGCAGACGAGCGGGTGCAGCTGGATGGCCTTGCCTTCGATCAGGGTCGGTTCGAAAGCCTGGATGCCAAGACGGTGCAGGGTCGGAGCGCGGTTCAGGAGAACCGGGTGCTCACGGATAACCTCGTCGAGGATGTCCCAGACTTCCGGACGTTCCTTTTCAACCAGCTTCTTGGCCTGCTTCACCGTGGAGGAGAAGCCCTTGGCGTCAAGGCGCGAATAGATGAACGGCTTGAACAGCTCAAGCGCCATCTTTTTCGGCAGGCCGCACTGGTGCAGCTTCAGTTCCGGGCCCACGGTGATAACCGAACGGCCGGAATAGTCCACGCGCTTGCCGAGCAGGTTCTGACGGAAGCGGCCCTGCTTGCCCTTGAGCATGTCGGACAGCGACTTCAGCGGACGCTTGTTGGCACCGGTGATGACGCGGCCGCGGCGGCCGTTGTCGAACAGGGCGTCTACAGACTCCTGCAGCATGCGCTTTTCGTTCCGGATGATGATGTCCGGAGCACGCAGCTCGATCAGGCGCTTCAGGCGGTTGTTACGGTTGATCACGCGGCGGTATAGATCGTTCAGATCCGAAGTCGCGAACCGGCCACCGTCCAGCGGAACCAGCGGACGCAGATCCGGCGGGATCACCGGAACGACGGTCATGATCATCCACTCGGGCTTGTTGCCCGATTCCATGAAGGCTTCGATGACCTTCAGGCGCTTGGCCAGCTTCTTCGGCTTCAGCTCGGTGGTGGCTTCCGCGATCTCGACGCGCAGCTGTTCGCTGATGCGCTCCAGGTCGAGGCTCATCAGGATTTCGCGGATCGCTTCAGCGCCGATCATGGCGGTAAAGGCGTCTTCGCCGTATTCGTCCTGAGCTGCGATGAAGTCTTCTTCAGACAGAAGCTGATGCTGCTTGAGCGGCGTCAGGCCCGGCTCGAGAACAACGTAGTTCTCGAAATAGAGCACGCGCTCGAGATCCTTCAGCGTCATGTCGAGCAGAAGACCGATACGGGACGGCAGGGACTTCAGGAACCAGATGTGCGCCACAGGAGCGGCCAGCTCGATGTGGCCCATGCGCTCGCGGCGCACGCGGCTCAGCGTGACTTCCACGCCGCACTTTTCACAAATGACGCCCTTGTACTTCATGCGCTTGTACTTGCCGCAAAGGCATTCGTAATCCTTGATCGGGCCAAAGATACGGGCGCAGAAGAGACCGTCGCGTTCCGGCTTGAACGTACGGTAGTTGATCGTTTCCGGCTTTTTGATTTCGCCGAAAGACCAAGACATGATCTTTTCCGGGCTCGCCAGCGAGATCCGGATGTTGTCAAAGGTCTGAGCGGGAGCCTGTTGATTGAACAGGTTCATGACCTCATGATTCATGGTCTATCTCCTTCGATGCGCGGAGAGGGAGCTGGCCATCTGGCCAACTCCCCTGTCTCCGGCATTCCAAGTCCAAATTCGGTCTTTTTGATGCCCTCGAGGTTACTCGGCCGCGTCTGCGACGTCGCCATCCTCGATCTGGGGCACATCGGTACGCTGAAGTTCTACGTTCAGGCCGAGAGACCGCATTTCCTTAACAAGCACGTTGAAGCTTTCCGGAATGCCGGCTTCGAAGGTGTCGTCTCCGCGCACGATGGCCTCATAGACCTTCGTACGGCCGGCAACGTCATCCGACTTGACCGTAAGCATTTCCTGCAGCGTGTAGGCTGCACCGTAAGCTTCAAGCGCCCAGACCTCCATTTCACCGAAGCGCTGGCCACCGAACTGCGCCTTACCACCGAGCGGCTGCTGGGTGACGAGCGAGTACGGGCCGATCGAACGGGCGTGGATCTTGTCGTCGACCAGGTGGTGGAGCTTCAGCATATAGATGTAGCCCACGGTGACCTGGCGGTCGAATTCCTCACCCGTACGTCCGTCGTACAGCGTCGACTGACCCGACGGCTTGTAGCCGGCGATGTTCAGAGCCTCGACGACGTCCGGTTCACGCGCACCGTCAAAGACCGGTGTCGCAATGGACACGCCCTTCTTCAGCTGCTCGGCCAGACGGACGATGCCTTCGTCGTCGTAGTCCTTGACGCTGTCGCCCTTCAGGTTGTCGCCATAGATCTCGACGATCTTGCCACGAAGCTGCTCGACTTCACCGGACTTGCGGTACTGGTCGTACAGTTCGCCGATCCGCTTGCCCATGCCGGAACAGGCCCAGCCAAGGTGCGTTTCGAGAATCTGACCGACGTTCATGCGCGACGGCACGCCCAGCGGGTTCAGCACGATGTCGACATGCGTACCGTCTTCCAGGAACGGCATGTCCTCGCACGGGTTGATCTTGGAGACCACACCCTTGTTCCCGTGACGGCCGGCCATCTTGTCGCCCGGCTGGATCTTGCGCTTAACGGCAACGAAGACCTTGACCATCTTCATGACGCCCGGCGGCAGTTCGTCACCGCGCTGCAGCTTCTCGACCTTGTCGATGAAACGCTGCTCGAGACGCTTGCGGCTGTCGTCATACTGACCGCGCAGGGCTTCGATTTCGCTCATGAACTTTTCGTCGTCCATGACGAACTGCCACCACTGCGACCGCGGGAATTCATTCAGGACATCACCCGTCAGCAGGGTATCCTTCTTGAAGCCCTTGGGGCCGCCGACAGCAGTCTTGCCCAGCAGCATCTCGGCCAGACGGCCATAGACGTTGCGGTCGAGGATCGCCTGTTCGTCGTCCCGGTCCTTGGCAAGGCGTTCGATCTCTTCGCGCTCGATAGCCATCGCACGCTCGTCTTTTTCCACGCCATGGCGGTTGAAGACGCGCACTTCCACGATGGTACCGGCAACCCCCGGCGGCAGGCGCAGGGAGGTGTCGCGAACGTCGGAAGCCTTTTCACCGAAGATGGCGCGCAGAAGCTTTTCTTCCGGCGTCATCGGGCTTTCGCCCTTCGGGGTGATCTTACCGACCAGGATGTCGCCCGGATGAACTTCAGCGCCGATGTACACGATGCCGGCTTCGTCGAGGTTCTTCAGAGCCTCTTCGGAGACGTTCGGGATATCACGCGTAATTTCTTCCGGCCCGAGCTTCGTGTCACGAGCCATCACTTCGAATTCCTCGAGGTGGATGGAAGTGAACACGTCGTCAGACACGATCCGCTCGGAGAGCAGGATGGAGTCTTCGAAGTTGTAGCCGTTCCACGGCATGAACGCGACGAGCACGTTCCGGCCGAGAGCCAGATCGCCCAGATCGGTGGACGGACCGTCGGCGATGATATCGCCCTTGCCGATCACGTCGCCCACCCGGACCAGCGGACGCTGGTTGATACAGGTGTTCTGGTTGGAACGCTGGAACTTCATCAGACGGTAGATGTCGACGCCCGACTTGGACGGATCGAGATCTTCCGTTGCACGGATAACGATACGGGTCGCATCGACCTGATCGACCACACCGCCGCGACGGGCACCGATCGCAGCGCCGGAGTCACGGGCCACGATGGGCTCCATGCCGGTACCGACGAACGGAGCTTCAGCGCGTACCAGCGGCACGGCCTGACGCTGCATGTTCGAGCCCATCAGTGCGCGGTTGGCGTCATCGTTCTCAAGGAACGGAATGAGCGCGGCTGCGACCGACACGAGCTGCTTCGGCGACACGTCCATAAGGTCCACGCGGTCCGACGGGACCATCATGTTTTCACCGGCGTGACGGCAGGTGATCAGTTCGGTGGTGAACCGGCCGTCTGCGTCATACTCGGCGTTGGACTGTGCAACGTAGTGCTTGGCCTCTTCCATGGCGGAGAGGTAGACCACGTCGTTGGTGACGACACCGTCCTTGACCTTGCGGTACGGGCTTTCGATGAAGCCGTACTTGTTGACGCGGGCGAAGGTTGCCAGCGAGTTGATCAGACCGATGTTCGGGCCTTCCGGCGTTTCAATCGGGCAGATACGGCCGTAGTGGGTCGGGTGCACGTCGCGGACTTCGAAGCCAGCGCGCTCGCGGGTCAGACCGCCCGGCCCAAGTGCCGACAGACGGCGCTTGTGGGTGACTTCCGAAAGCGGGTTGGTCTGGTCCATGAACTGCGAAAGTTGCGAGGAACCGAAGAACTCGCGCACGGCAGCTGCTGCCGGCTTCGCGTTGATCAGATCCTGCGGCATGACCGTGTCGATCTCGACGGAGCTCATACGCTCCTTGATCGCGCGTTCCATGCGCAGCAGACCGACGCGATACTGGTTTTCCATCAGTTCGCCCACGGAGCGGACACGGCGGTTACCCAGGTTATCGATGTCGTCGATCTCGCCCTTGCCGTCACGCAGCTCGAGCAGAACCTTGATCACGGAGAGGATGTCGTCCTTGCGCAAAACGCGCACGGTGTCTTCACACTCCAGATCGAGGCGCATGTTCATCTTCACGCGGCCAACGGCGGACAGATCGTAACGCTCTGCGTCGAAGAACAGCGACTGGAACATGGCTTCCGCGGTGTCGACCGTGGGCGGCTCGCCCGGACGCATGACGCGGTAGATATCGAACAGCGCATCTTCGCGGGACTCGTTCTTGTCGACAGCCAGCGTGTTGCGGATGTAGGCACCGGTGTTGACGTGGTCGATGTCTAGCATCGGCAGGTCATGATAGCCGCGGTCGACCAGCTCTTCGAGGGTCTTGCCGTTCAGCTCTTCACCAGCTTCCGCATAGATCTCGCCGGTCTTCATGTCGACGATGTCTTCAGCCAGATACTGGCCGTGCAGATCCTCGTCCGTGACCTTCAGGCCGGTAACGCCCTTTTCAGTCAGCTGCTTGATCGTGCGTGCGGTGATCTTGCGACCGGATTCCACGACCACTTCGCCGCTGTCAGCGTCGACCAGGTCATAGGAAGCCTTGTTGCCCTTCAGACGGTTGCCATCGAACGGCATGCGCCAGGAGCCATCGGCCTGACGCTTGTATTCGATGCGGTTGTAGAAGGTGTTCAGGACTTCTTCGCCGTCGAGGCCAAGGGCCATCAGCAGCGAGGTCACCGGGATCTTGCGGCGGCGGTCGATACGCGCATAGACGATGTCCTTGGCGTCGAACTCGATGTCGAGCCAGGAACCGCGATACGGAATGACGCGGGCTGCAAACAGCAGCTTGCCGGAAGAATGGGTCTTGCCCTTGTCGTGATCGAAGAACACGCCAGGAGAACGGTGCATCTGGGAGACGATCACGCGTTCAGTGCCGTTGACAATGAACGTGCCGTTGTCTGTCATGAACGGCATATCGCCCATGTAGACATCCTGCTCCTTGATGTCCTTGACGGACTTGGCGCCGGTGTCTTCATCGACATCGAACACGATCAGGCGCAGGGTCACCTTCAGCGGTGCTGCGAACGTGATACCGCGCTGGCGGCACTCGTCGATGTCATACTTCGGCGCTTCGAATTCGTAGGACACGAATTCAAGCAGGGAGGTGCCCGCAAAATCGGAAATGGGGAAAACGGACTGGAAGACTGCTTCCAGACCATCGACATGGCGGCCGCCACCTGGCATCTCATCGACCTGAAGGAACTGGTCGTAGGAAGCCTTCTGAACCTCGATGAGGTTTGGCATGGCCGCGACATCGCGGATGGATCCGTAGTATTTCCGGACTTTTTTGCGACCGTTGAACGTTTGGGTCATTGTCGCTCCTCGTATCGGCCGGGTAACGGCTGGCCGAAACGCCCCTTTTTCAATCGGGCCACTGCCCAGGCGCTTCGGAAAACCGTCCCCCTAGTGGGACGTTTACCCCGGAACCGGGAAAACCCGCCGGGGCAAGAAAACGGTCCCGGGATGATCCCGGGACCGCAATGGGCTTAAAGCCCTATTACTTCAGCTCAACCTTAGCGCCAGCTTCTTCAAGCTTCTTCTTCAGGTCTTCTGCTTCAGCCTTGGAAACCTGTTCCTTGACGGTCTTCGGAGCGCCTTCGACGAGCTCCTTAGCTTCCTTCAGGCCCAGACCCGTGATTGCACGGACTTCCTTGATGACGTTGATCTTCTTGTCGCCAGCGTCAGCCAGAACGACGTCGAATTCGGTCTTTTCTTCTTCAGCAGCAGCAGCCGGGCCAGCAGCCGCAGCAACTGCGACCGGAGCAGCAGCGGAAACGCCCCACTTCTCTTCGAGAAGCTTGGACAGTTCAGCAGCTTCCATGACGGTCAGCGCGGAGAGTTCTTCAACGAGCTTGTTCAGATCAGCCATTTTCTTAGTACCTTAAAGTTCGAACCAAATCTTTGGTTGCAGACAGTGTATTGGGACGCCTTATGCGGCCTCGTCCTTCTTGGCATACGCGCCGAAGACGCGGGCGAGCTGCCCGGCCGGTGCGTTGACAACCTGGGCGATACGGGTCGCCGGGGTCTGGATCATGCCAACCAGCTTTGCACGCAGCTCGTCGAGCGACGGCATGGAAGCCAGAGACTTGACCCCTTCCGGGTTCAGGTTGGTGGAGCCCAGAGCACCGCCGATGACAACGAGCTTGTCGTTGGTCTTGGCGAAATCCACGACTGCCTTCGGGGCTGCGACCGGATCATCGGAGTAAGCGATGATGGTCGGACCCGTGAACAGATCGGAGATGTGTTCCAGTTCCGTGCCTTGAAGGGCAAGTTTCACAAGGCGGTTCTTTGCGACTTTGACAGTGCCGCCGGCAGCGCGCACGGACGAACGAAGTGCCGTCATCTGCGCAACCGAAAGACCTGCATAGTGCGCGACGACGACAACGCTGGTGTTACCCAGTTCGCCGTTGAGAGCCGTCACGAACTCGTGCTTTTCCGCTCTTTCCACTTGCCTTCTCCAGTTGGTGGCGTTGCCGCCACCGGTTTACCTTTGCCACATGCGCGGTTCCCGAACCCGGGAACGCCACATGCGACGCTCAGGGGTCCTGTCCCCTCGCCCGCGTCTGAGAACGCATGGCAAGGTCTGGTTCGAACCTCTGCCCCAT
Organism: Roseibium suaedae; assembly: GCF_900142725.1. GTDB lineage: Bacteria > Pseudomonadota > Alphaproteobacteria > Rhizobiales > Stappiaceae > Roseibium > Roseibium suaedae. The sequence continues at coordinate 367,390 of NZ_FRBW01000002.1, forward strand.
CGGGGAAAATTGGTTCTCACCTATCTATGCAGGCCCATTCGGCTTAAACCGGTTTCCCGGCACCTGCAGTCTCGGACAGGGATGACCCGGCAGCGAACCGCCGGATCGATCCGGCTGGTTGCCCAGCCGGAAACTTGTCAATCCGCGAACGGATTATTCGGCGATCGTTGCCAGATCGACCTTCACGCCCGGGCCCATCGTGGAGGACAGAGCGATGCGCTTCAGGTAAGAACCCTTTGCGCCAGTCGGCTTTGCCTTCTGGATGGCGTCGACGAGAGCCTTGATGTTCTCGACCAGGGCATCCTGGGAGAACGACAGCTTGCCAACACCGGCGTGAATGATACCGGCCTTTTCGACGCGGAACTGCACAGCGCCGCCCTTGGCATCGCGAACTGCAGACGCGACGTCCGGGGTCACGGTGCCGACCTTCGGGTTCGGCATCATGCCGCGCGGGCCGAGAACCTTACCGAGACGGCCGACGAGCGGCATCATGTCCGGGGTTGCAATGCAGCGATCGAAGTCGATCTTGCCGCCCTGAACGATTTCAACCAGCTCTTCTGCGCCGACAACGTCTGCACCAGCTTCACGAGCCTGGTCGGCCTTGTCGCCACGTGCAAAGACTGCAACGCGGACGGACTTGCCGGTGCCGTTCGGCAGAACGCACACGCCGCGGACCATCTGGTCAGCGTGACGCGGGTCAACACCGAGGTTGATTGCGATTTCGACGGTTTCGTCGAACTTGGCGGTGCCGCGTTCCTTGATCAGGCCGAGAGCCTCACCCAGGGAATAGGTCTTGTTGCGGTCGATGCCTTCACGAGCTGCGCTGATGCGCTTTCCTACCTTAGCCATGAACCTTACTCCGTGACCTCGAGGCCCATGGAACGGGCGGAACCTTCAACCATCAGCATTGCTGCTTCGATGTCGTTGGCGTTCAGATCCTTCATCTTGGCTTCGGCGATTTCTTTCACCTGAGCCTTCGTGACGGAACCGACGGTGCCACGGCCCGGGGTCTTGGAACCGGACTTGAGGCCTGCTGCCTTCTTCAGGAAGAAGGAAACCGGAGCGGTCTTGATCGCGAACGTGAAAGACTTATCAGAGAAATAAGTGATCACGACCGGGCAAGGTGCACCCTTTTCGATATCCTGGGTCTGCGCGTTGAACGCCTTGCAGAACTCCATGATGTTCAGACCGCGCTGACCCAGCGCAGGACCGATCGGGGGCGACGGAGTTGCGGAACCGGCAGGCACCTGCAACTTAATGTAACCATCAATTTTCTTCGCCATTGTTCTCTCCAAATGCGAATGCCGGACATGGCAGCCCAGCTTCTTCAGGAGTTGGTGGTAGGGCCCTAGAGCGATGCCCGGCGATGAGCATCAAGACCTGCCACCCACTTCCGATCCGGCGCACGAGGCAACCGGACCAACGATTGCGCCGCCCGAAGGCGGCACCTTGGATCAGACCTTGTCGACCTGACCAAATTCAAGTTCGACCGGAGTTGCACGGCCGAAGATCGACACGGCAACTTTCAGACGGGCGCGTTCATCATCAACTTCCTCGACAATGCCGGAGAAGGAGGCAAACGGACCGTCCGACACACGGACGTTTTCACCGACTTCGAAGCTGACAGACGGCTTCGGACGCTCGACACCTTCCTGAACCTGGTTCAGGATGCGCATGGCTTCGGCTTCGGAAATCGGCAGCGGCTTACCCTTGCCACCAAGGAACCCGCTCACCTTCGGCGTGTCCTTGACCAGATGGAAAGCCTCGTTGGTCATGTCCATCTTGACGAGAACATAACCCGGGAAGAACTTGCGCTCTGCGTCAACCTTGCGGCCGCGGCGCACTTCAACAACCTTTTCAGTCGGAACGAGAATCTCATCAAAGAGCTCCTCAAGTCCCTGCTGCTCAACCTTCTCGCGAATGGCCTCGGCGACCTTCCTCTCGAAATTGGAATAGGCGTGTACGATGTACCAGCGCTTGGCCATAACAGTCTTATCCGCTTCTTATTCTTCTAGAGTTCCTGCGCCGGGCGGCGAAAATCAGCTACCCACACCGAGAAGATAACCAACACCCAAAGCCATCAGCTCATCGGCAGCCAGGAAGAAAATCGAGGCAATGAGAACCATGATGAACACCATCAGAGTGGTGATTGCGGTCTCACGGCGCGTCGGCCAGGTCACCTTCCGCGTTTCGGAGCGAACCTGCTGGACAAATGTAAAAGGGTTGGACTTGGCCATTCCGATTCCGGTCTGTTAAACGCGAGTGGGCGCGCAGAATTTTCCGCGCGCCTCACCCGAGAAGTCTCTTTAAGCTCTCGGGAGCCAATGATCAAGAGCAAAAATGGCAGGGGCAGCAGGGCTCGAACCCGCGACCTGCGGTTTTGGAGACCGCCGCTCTACCAACTGAGCTATACCCCTTCAGAGTGCCGGATCCAGATCTTGACCCGGCTTGCTCTTGAGATCCCTGAACCGAAACCCTGGGATCGGTGGGAACCGGATCACTAGGACCCGATTCCCGTCACCTTATAAGATCAGGCGATGATGGAAGCAACCACGCCGGCGCCGACGGTACGGCCACCTTCGCGGATAGCGAAGCGCAGGCCGTCTTCCATGGCGATCGGCACGATCAGCGTGACCACGACCGACACGTTGTCGCCCGGCATCACCATTTCAGTGCCTTCCGGCAGTTCCACGATGCCCGTCACGTCGGTCGTGCGGAAGTAGAACTGCGGACGGTAGTTCGTGAAGAACGGAGTGTGACGGCCGCCTTCTTCCTTGGTCAGGATGTAGGCTTCAGCCTTGAACTTCGTGTGCGGGGTTACAGAACCCGGCTTGCAAAGAACCTGGCCACGCTCAACATCTTCACGGCCAACGCCGCGGATCAGGGCACCGATGTTGTCGCCTGCTTCACCGCTATCCAGCAGCTTGCGGAACATTTCAACGCCGGTAACCGTCGTCTTGCGGGTGTCCTTGATGCCGACGATCTCGACTTCTTCACCAACCTTGACGATGCCGCGCTCAACACGACCGGTCACCACGGTGCCACGGCCGGAGATCGAGAACACGTCTTCGATCGGCATCAGGAACGGCTGATCCTTCGGACGTTCCGGGGTCGGGATGTAGGCATCGACTGCGTCCATCAGGGCGCGGATCGCGTCACGGCCGATAGCCGGGTCGCGGTTTTCGACGGCTGCCAGAGCAGAGCCCTTGACGATCGGAATGTCGTCGCCCGGGAAGTCGTAGGAGGACAGCAGCTCGCGCAGTTCCATTTCGACGAGCTCGAGGAGCTCTTCGTCATCAACCTGGTCGACCTTGTTCAGGAACACGACGAGGGCCGGAACGCCAACCTGACGAGCGAGCAGGATGTGCTCACGGGTCTGCGGCATCGGGCCGTCAGCTGCGGAGCAAACCAGGATCGCGCCGTCCATCTGGGCAGCACCGGTGATCATGTTCTTGACGTAGTCGGCGTGACCCGGGCAGTCAACGTGTGCGTAGTGACGGTTGGCCGTCTCGTACTCAACGTGAGCCGTGGAGATGGTGATGCCGCGTGCCTTTTCTTCCGGCGCTGCGTCGATCTGGTCATAAGCCTTGGCAACCGCGCCACCAGCTTCAGCCAGCGTCATCGTGATTGCAGCCGTCAGAGTCGTCTTGCCATGGTCAACGTGGCCAATCGTGCCGATGTTGACGTGCGGCTTATTACGCTCAAATTTTTCCTTCGCCATCGCGTCGCTCTCTGTCCAATACGCGTTTCAACCGATAAAGGCTCGAGGCGGGACGCTTTCCGGCGCTACGGCGAAACCGCAGGACGACGAATTGCTTCCCGTAAATTCTTCGAGATTTTCCGTTGCTGAAGTTACCTTCCGCACCGGTCACTCCGATCAGCACCCATGATGGAGCGGGTGAAGGGAATCGAACCCTCGTCATCAGCTTGGAAGGCTGTTGCTCTACCATTGAGCTACACCCGCGCACCGACATGAGCCGGGACTATGGTGGAGGAGGTTGGATTCGAACCAACGTAGGCTTAGCCAACGGATTTACAGTCCGTCCCCTTTAGCCACTCGGGCACTCCTCCATCAAGTCCTGCTTCGCGCCGAAGCGGTCAGGATGGCTTACCGAAGAGCCCGTCCGAACCGAACGAGCAATCCCGTGGCGCGTGTTATGCAGATGGGGGCCTTTGGTGTCAACGCCCATTTTCCGATGAAAAAGGAAATTCGACATCTTTGTCACCGGACACAGGTCTTGCACATCTCCAAACACCACGCAAAACCGCAGAACTCCAAGGATTTCCATAACATGGAAGTTTCTTCCGTCATGAATTTTCCGGCCTGTGGATGAATTCCACCCTGTTGATTTTTCCCATGCGAATGACCCTTGCACATGAATCGGGTCTGAAAATCAGCACCATTTTCAGAATCCCTGCCGCGCCAACTCTTCCTCCCTCTTGCCGGAAACCGGGCTTTGGCGCAAAAGAAGCCCATGACAGACAATTCTTCTTCCTTCCGGCGTCCGGGCAAGCCCTGGCAAAAGCCGGCTCCTCGCCGCCCTGGTCTTCCGCCAGAGGGTCCCGTTCTTCTTTATGGCCTGCATACGGTCGAAGCCGCCTTTGCCAACAGAGCCCGCAAGCGCATCAAGCTCTATGCGACCGAGAATGCGCAGAACCGGCTGAGCGAACGCGGCGTGCGTATAGATGTGCCGGTAGAGACCATGATGCCACGTGCGCTCGACCGGATGGTCACCAAGGACGCTGTGCATCAGGGTCTTATTCTGGAAGCTGATCCCCTGCCCGCCTATGGGCCACGGGAACTGAAAGGCGCCCGGCTCGTGCTGGCCCTCGATCAGGTCACCGATCCCCATAATGTCGGCGCCATCCTGCGTTCCGCCGTGGCTCTTGCTGCCGATGCTGTTGTCACCACCGAACGGCATGCACCGGAAGAAGGCCCCGTGCTGGCCAAATCCGCATCCGGTGCCCTCGACATGATCAAGCATGTGCGCGTGAAGAACATGGCTCGCTTCATCTCCGAGATGAAGGAAGAAGGCTTCGGCTGCATCGCACTCGACAGCGATGGCCCGGCCTCTCTTGAAGAGACAGACTTCGGCGACAAGACGGTTCTGGTTCTGGGAAGTGAAGGCAAGGGTGTGCGCCAGGGCGTGCGCGAAGCCTGCGGCACCCTCGCCCGGCTCGACATGCCCGGAGAGATCCGCTCCCTCAACGTCTCCAACGCCGCCGTGCTCTCACTCTATGTGGCGCGGATGAAGATGGGTCTTTGAGATCCGCCAGCGTGGCGCTTATAGATACTTGGAAATAGTTACGCCCCGGTCCTGCGCCGGGGCGTTTTTTTTAATGATGGCCGCACTGCTCGGAAGAGCCCGCGTCAGACGGGCTCTTCCTCCGGGATCCGGCCAAAGGCCAGAAGATTTCCGTGAGGGTCGAGAATGTGGAACTCCTTCATGTTCCACGGCCGCACCTCGAAGGGGCTCAGGTGCGGCACGCCGGTACCGCGAAACTCCTCATAAAGCGCATCAATGCCGCCGCCGCGAATGTAGGTGCTTGCGCTCTCGCAGAATTCCCGCTTGTCCGTCGGCCAGAAATGCAACTCCATCGCCCCGCGCCGGACAATCAGCCGGGTCTCGTCCTGATAGATCACATTGAAGCGCAACTGGTCCTGATAGAAGGCCCGCGTTTCGTCGAGGTTCAGGGAAGGCAATACCGGAATGCAAAGAATTTCGTCTGTCATTTTTTACTCCTTGATTGGCTACTCACCTCTGAGAGACACGCTGTAACCGGGCTGATAGTCGATAGGCAGGAACTTTCGATGATATTCGGCAAAGGTCTCATCCGGATCGAGGTCCTGAAACAGGTCCGGGTGAAACCACTTGGCAAATTGCTGCACGGCCACGAATTCATAGGGGCTGTTGTAGAACTGGTGCCAGATCCCGTGAAATGCGCCGGTGGTCTGAGCCGTAATGCCTGAATAGGCGGGCCGTGACGTAAACCACGCCAGCTTCTCTGCAGCCTTGTTCATATCCGCTCCGGGCCCGAGCGGTATCCAGCGACCGCCCGGCACATAGGCCTCCCAGTTCGCGCTGGTCACCACCACATGATCCGGATTGGAAACGATGACCTGCTCCGGATTGATCTGACCGAACGTGCCGGGGAGAAATTCCGTGCCAATGTTCTGCCCGCCTGCGAGTTCGACATACTTGCCGAAATTCTCGTTGCCGAAAGTCAGGCAGCAATCTTCCGTGTAGCCACCGATCCGTTCGATGAAGACCTTGGGCCGGTCGGGACGGGCCTTGTCGAGCACATCCGTCACCCGCGCCATGGCTTTGCCGCGGAAGGCAATGATCTCTTCGGCGCGGGCTTCCTCGCCCATGATCTTGCCGAGCAGGCGAATGGACGGCTCCGTATTCTTCAACGGCTCGTGGCGGAAATCGATATAGAGCACCGGAATGCCGAGCGCGGTGAGCTTGGCGATATAATCCGCGTCCTCATTGGCCCGCATGGCTTCCAGATTGAGCAGGACCACATCCGGCTTCTGGATCACTGCCCCTTCGATATCGATCAGGCTGTTTTCCTGCCCCTTGAAGGCCGGCAAGGCATCAAGCTTTGGAAAGACCTTCAGATATTGCCGGTAGGTGGCAGGGTCCGCCTGTTTCAGATCATCCCGCCAGGCGGCAATCCGCTCCAGAGGATCCTCCGGCGCCAGGGAGGCAACCAGATAGAGCTGCCGCCCCTCCCCCAGAAGCATCCGCTCCACGGGAACTGAAAGTTTCGCCTCTCTGCCGGCAATATCCGTCACAAGGATCTGCTGTTTTTCAGCGGCCTCGGCTGCGCCCTGCAACAGCACCAGGGACAAGCCAACCGCCTGGCCAACCGCCTGACCAACCGCCTGCGCGATGGCAAGCCCGCCAGAAACGACCGAAAGTCTCATTTCATCCTCCACGGGAATGGAGCCTTTCCGGAAGGCTCCTCTCTCCTGCGTGGCTGACCGGTGGATGGCTGGCAGAATAAAAGTCAGGACCGTCAGGGACAGGCCCATGGCCCTCCCCTGGTTGTGTGTTCAAGTCACAGTACGGATTCGAAGCCTTCGAACTTTGGCGGCCCCGCATAATAGTCTTTCGTGCCGCCCGCGTTCTTGTGCGCATCGCGGAACTGTTCGGACTTGGTCCAGGCGACGAAATCCTCACGGCTCGCCCAGATGGTGTGGGAGGCATAAAGCACCACGCCCGCTTCTTCATCGGCTGGCCCTTTCAGAAGCTGGAAGCTCTGGAACCCTTTCAGTTCAGACAAGCGGCTATCGCGCCCGCGCCAGACCGCCTCAAAGTCGGCCTCCCGCCCAGCCTTCACCTGAAACCGGTTCATCGCGATAAACATTCCACCCTCCGGGGTTCAAGATGGATGCCATGCACCCGCCAGATAAACATGATTTAGATAGTCATATTTACCTCCCCCAAAAGGTGCAAGCAGATCGTTGTGCACCATCTGCCTGAATTCCGCAGAATGAAACATGAGAGACCCGGAATGTGCGCCACCTGAACCGGCAACGTGGATAACTGCCAAAGGGGGATGCACAGCCGAAAACTTTCTGATAAAGACCGCCTCAGTGCCGGTATAGCTCAGCTGGTAGAGCATCTGATTTGTAATCAGGGGGTCGCGGGTTCGAATCCTGCTGCCGGCACCACTCTCCCAAACATATTTGACGACCTTGGCTCCCCTGGCTTGGAAAGCCGAAGGGCTCAGCGCGCATTTAATGCGTCGCACGCAAGTTCGCGTGGCCACCCCATCAGCCAGTCGAAAAAGTTCGGATTTAAGATCCTGTGCACGGGAGACGAGAAGCGAAAGTCTGTACCGCTTTCAAAAAGCAGTTCACTCTCCTGAAAGTGCAGACAGCTTGAAATTCAAAACCATCACACCGATCCCCCTTGCAACCGGCCAAGGGCATGTACCTCCCACCCCATATCGGCAAGCGACGTCGCGATCCCGCGCCCAGGGGCACGTGTCGCCCCTGTAACAAGTGCTTTCGTCATCACACGATCTCCATAAGGCAATCAAAGAATGCCCATGGATGCCATCGCCAAAAATCAAGAAATTGACACTCTTAGGCAAGTTCTGCTTGTTGCAGCCAGCCAAGGCGCAATCAGCGGCAATTTTTTCTGATCTGAACACCCCCTTCTCTTGAGTAAACGGCTCTCCGCTCCACTCTCGTCCCCCAAGGTGTCCATCCATGCAATCGGCAGGAAGCGTAGTCGAGATCAGCGCTCACAAGGCAAAGCTTTTGAGGCGCTGACAATCATGGATGCGGAAGGGAGATTGAAGGGCGAACCGGCGAAGACGTCTGCCCTTTGATGTTCACGATAAGGCAGTTCGCTTGAACTGCCTGCAGTGCCGCCAAAGCTCCCTGCATCTGCCCGCTTTTCCTGTCCTCGCACACGACGCGCGGCACTCTCTGCAGGCCAACCTGCTGAACACTCAGGAAAATTCCGAGGCGCAAGACTGTTGCAGAGCCACTTAAAAACATGAGAGTTAGACTATACTTTTCTAGGGAAACATGTTTTGAAGTGACCCGCGTTGATCCAGAGCGCGATACAGCCCGGTTTGTTCAGGAAAGCTCCAATGTCTCTTTCGAATGCTTTGCCCCGTCGTCTTAGAACCTTCCTGTCCGTGGCGGGGGCGGTTGCACTGCTCGGGACAGCGGCAACAGCGGCCCTAGCACAGGATGAAACGCACATGTTCGCCCATGCGCGCGGGGAGACCGAAATTCCTGTGCACCCGAAGCGCGTGGTGGTGATGGAACCGGTTCAGCTCGATACGGCGATTGCACTTGGCATGACACCTGTCGGATCGCCTTCGCTGAACGCATCGGTCGGCATTCCGGACTATCTGGGCGAGGAAGGCAAGAAGGTGACTGTCGTCGGCACTTTCCCGCAGCCGAAACTGGAAGCGATTGCAGCGCTCCGCCCGGACCTGATCATCGGCACAGAGAGCCGTCACTCAGCCTATTACAATCAGTTGAGCTCCATCGCACCGACCGTCTTCATGCCCGCCCACACAGATCCCTGGCGCGACAACATGCAGTTTACGGCCAAGGCGTTAGGCTCTGAAACAGGGGCCGACCAATTGCTTGCCAAATATGACCAGCGCTGCGAGGAGATCAAGAAGCGCTATCATGTCGAGGGCAAGACGGTTCAGTTCATCCGTCCGCGGGATACGGTCCTGAGCATCTATGCACCGGGCTCCTTCGCCGGCGGGACGCTGGAGTGTGTCGGCTTCAAGATTCCGGATCGCGTTTGGGACAATTCCATCTCCTCGAGCATTTCGCCCGAACTCGTTCTGGATGCGACTGCTGATTATGTCTTCGTCGCCTCGACCAATCCTGCCGACCCCACGTCCATTCCGCCTTCAATCCTTGCGAACAAGGCGTCTTTCCCCAAGCTGTTTGCCGTGGACACGGCCTATTGGGTTTCCGGCGTAGGGTCGATCGGCGGCATGGCAGTTCTCGATGACATCGAGAAGGCACTCGCTGAAGAGTAAGATGACCCGGGATCATTCCTCCGCACAGGGTGGCCGCGCGCGGCGCCCCGCATTCGGCATCTGGATCGCTGCCGCCCTTCTGCTTCTGATCGTGGTCCTGGTGCTGTCGATCCTGATCGGCGCCAATACACTGGCGCCTCAGATGGTCCTGTCAGCGCTACAGGGCCAGGGAACCCATGAGGCAAACTATGTCGTCTGGGCCCAACGCGTTCCCCGAACCGTCGCCGGCCTGATGGTCGGGGCAGCCCTGAGTGTCGCAGGTGCTCTCGTGCAGGCCTATACCCGTAACCCGCTGGCCGACACCGGCCTGTTGGGGGTCAATGCGGGAGCTGCATTCTTTGTGGCAGTAGGCGTTGCCTTTTTCGGCGTTGCCGGTCCGGCCGGATATGTCTGGCTTGCCTGCCTTGGTGCCCTGGTGCTGACCGCCATGGTCTATGTAATCGGATCAGCTGGCAGAGAGGCTGCAGGCCCGGTGCGGCTGACCATGGCCGGGGTTGCGCTCGGTGCGGTTTTCTCCGGTCTGACGACAGGTCTCACCCTCTCCCATCACAACGCCTTCGAACGCATGCGTGGCTGGAGTGCTGGCAGTCTGCTCGAGCGGGATTTCGGCGTGCTGTTGCCCATCGTGCCTTTCCTTCTGGTCGGTATCGCCATGGCAGCAATCGTGGCGCCCAGGCTCAACGCAATCAGCCTGGGCTCAGATGTCGCCCGGTCCCAGGGCGTGAATGTCCGCAGAACCCAGGCCCTTGTGCTCATCGCTGTTACCCTGCTGGCGGGTGGAGCGACCGCGATTGCCGGTCCTATCGTCTTTGTCGGGCTGGTTGTTCCCCACATCGTGCGCTGGTGCGTGGGCGTCGATCAACGCAAGATCATGCTGGGTTCACTGCTCTTCGGCCCTTGCCTCGTTCTTCTGTCTGACATCATCGGCCGGATAGCTGTCTTGCCCAGTGAAATGCCTGTCGGCATCGTCACGGCGCTGGTCGGAGCCCCACTGCTGATCGGTCTTGTGCGCCGCGCGAAGGCAACCAGCCTATGAGCCTACAGACAAACAAGAACCGAGCTGCCCCACCAACGGGCACTGTTCTGGTCATCGGCAGCGAAACCACGAACATCCTTATAGACAAGCGCTCCGGCCTCGTTGCCCTTGCCGTTTGCGCCGTTGCTCTCACGCTTGTGGTCCTCGCCCTGCTCTGGGGCGATTTTCCCATAGCGGTGCGGGAGGTGATCGACGTTGTTCTTGGCGGCGGTGAAGGACTGGTGCGAACGGTGGTGCTGGAATGGCGCCTTCCACGCGCTCTGGCCGCCCTTCTGTTCGGAGCAGCCCTCGCGGTATCCGGAGCGCTGTTTCAGACCATCACCCGCAATCCTCTCGCCAGCCCCGACATCATGGGCCTCGCCAACGGATCCTATACGGGCATGATCCTGGCGCTGATCTTTCTGGGCGGAAGCTGGTCGACCCTGGTGGCTGGGTCCCTGATCGGAGGCATTGCGGCAGCTGCCGTGATTTACATTCTTGCCTTGCGCGATGGCTTGCAGGGCTTCCGGTTCATCATTGTCGGCATCGGAGTCTCAGCCATCCTTGCTTCCGTGAACACCTGGCTGTTGTTGCGGGTCGAACTGGAAGTCGCACTCTTTGCCTCTGCCTGGGGCGCTGGCACGCTCAACACCATCACAGCCGCAACGCTCGTACCTGCGGGTCTCGCCATTGCCGTACTGTTCTGCCTGCTGCCAATGGTTCTTGCGCCCCTGCGCCAGATGTCCCTCGGCGATGACGCTGCCGCATCTACGGGCGCAGCCATAAAGCCGGCCAGACTGGCAGCGATTGCCATTGCCATCGGCCTTGTCAGCGCAGTCACCTCTGTCGCCGGTCCTATTTCCTTCATCGCCCTTTCCGCTCCCCAGATCGCCAGGCGCCTGGCACGAAGCACCGAAATTCCGCTTCTGGCGACCGGCGCGACAGGCGGTGTCCTGCTGCTGGCCTCGGATCTCATCGCCCAGCATGTCATCCCGCTTTCCCTGCCAGTCGGTGTGGTGACGGTTGTCTTTGGCGGTGTCTATCTCGTCTTGCTGCTGATCAGAGAAGCCCGGAGAACAATGTGAGCGCAAACCCCACAGGCCCCGCCCCCTTGCGCGGTGAAAACATTACCCTCTCCTACGAAAAGCGGCAGATCGCGGAGAACCTCTCCCTCGAGATCGCGGACGGTTCCTTCACAGCCATCATCGGCCCCAACGCCTGCGGGAAGTCCACGCTTCTGCGTGCCCTGACCGGGCTGTTGTCACCGGTTGCCGGACAGGTGATCCTCGAGGGCAAGGATATTGCCAGCCTCGCGCCGCGCCAGATCGCGCAGCGGCTTGGCCTCCTGCCCCAGACAGCAACCGCGCCGGAAGGCATCACGGTTGCCGAACTGGTCGCGCGCGGACGTTATGTCCATCAACGGCTGCTGCGCCAATGGTCCTCTGAAGACCGCAAGGCGGTTGATGAGGCCCTGCGGCTGACCAACGCAACGGACCTGGCTGACAGGCGCGTCGAGCATCTGTCAGGAGGGCAAAGACAAAGGGTCTGGATAGCCATGGTTCTGGCGCAGGAAACACCACTCATCCTTCTGGATGAACCCACCACCTATCTCGACATTGCTCATCAGATGGATGTTCTGGACCTGCTGCACGAACTCAACATGGCGGGACGGACAATCGTCGCAGTGCTCCATGACCTCAATCATGCGGCCCGCTATGCCAGCCACATCATTGCCATGAGGGCCGGCGAGGTCATTGCGGCAGGTGCGCCTTCCGAAGTGATCACCGGGCCAATCGTATCGCAAGTGTTCGGACTGGACACAGAAGTGATGGCAGACCCGGTGACGGGAAACCCCATGGTTATCCCCCATGACAGACGGGTACGGACCAGCACGTGACCTGCTCAAGGCGGCCTTTGTGTTGAAGCGGCGGGGGCAGCTCCAGATACAGGATCAGCTTTTGAAAGTCCTCCGTCCTGACAGAAGGCGCGATCCACCGGGAAGCGCCTTCAGGAGGACAGGATCTCCTGCAGACGCAGGATCAGCAAATCGACCTCCGGCCTGGATGGGAGGGCCTCCAGCCGGTTGATGTAATCGATTGCCAGCTTCTGGATTTCCCGTTTGGTCATTGGCGGATGTTCCAGCAGTTTTTCCAGACCTCCGATGAAATTGCCAGTGGCCGCATCCTCATAGCGGATGTTTCTGGCTGCCCGTGCATAGGCATGTTCCACATCATCGAATTGGATATAGACCTTGAGCTGCCGACCCGGCTCAAGGTTGTCGAACAGCTTGAAGAAGCTGACATTGACCCGGGCCGGGCAAAGCAGAAGATTGTAGAGCTCATCATCCCCGCCCTTGATCGAGGCAATCACATGCGACAGATGATGCCCTTCCGGAGGAACGATCCCTTGTGACAGCGCCCGCTCGGGAAGGTCTGTCACATTTCGTCCCTTGGTGTTCTTGAACAGGGTAGCTTCGATCTCCTGCAGGACGGTCCCGTCTTCATTGACAATGAAACGCGTCTTTGCCCCAACATGCTTTTGACCAACGCGATCGACCGGCGTCGCAAAAAACTCCATGAGCTGTTTGGCGAGCCTGTTGCGCTTGGCCAGACTGAGAGCCGCTTTTTTTGCCGCTTTCTTGGATGCAGAGGCCACCTGGAATTCGCTGTTCAACGTCAGCTGCTGTGACACAAACTCGATAAAATGTGCCGCCTCGGCCTGCAGTTTCTTGGACGCGGACTGTGCCTGGACGAAGGCATTGGCGAAAATCACCTCCGTCCCCGACATAAACCGGCCGATGTGCTTCTCGACGATCTCCCTCATGAACTTGAGCAGGGCCGGAACCAATTCGGCCACGCCCCTTCCCAGAAACCGGACCGCGGCCGCAGAAGCGGCCTTCAGCAGGATCGGTTTCAGAAGCACTGCCACCTTCCCGACCGGCACAATGGTCAGGACCACATCGAGGCTCGAGCCGGGGACAAAGATGTCTCCAATGCTTTGCAAGACAGTGGCCGTCAAAACCATCCCCGGCAGGTTGGTTTCAATCAGCGCATTCGAGACGCGCTCAATCAGCTCCTTGGCGATCAGGAGGACCTCGTCCAGATAGGAACGCAGGACGTCCTGCCCGACAATGAGGGGGGCGGCGCCCGGGATCGAGGTTGCCGCAAACAGGCGCAAGCCTCCCCCGACCGTGGTGGGATCAAAGGTCTCGGCGATCTCGCCAAGCACGGTCTTGTCGCCCTTCAGCCTTCGCTTGATCCGGAGCTCCAGTGGCCCCTTTCCACTCAGGGAACCAAGGCGCGCCAGTGCCAGCTGATCGGTCTTCTGCAAGGAGGCGACGATCTTCTCCCGAAAGGCCTCCTCGCCCCCAGCCGCCTCGACAGCGGCCTGAAACTCGGCAACGGAAACCTGCTCCGGATCCAGGAGCCTGTCGACAACCCGGAAAATCCGGGTGCTGTCACCCGAGCGCAAAGCCTGAGCCAGATCCCGCTCCAGTGCCTCGCCTGCCGACAGAGCAGGAGACGTGTTGGAAGACGGGTCCGGCAATCCCGCCGCCTGTGCCGGTGCGGTGACCATGTTCCGGACCACACCGCCGAGGAAAGCATCGACGTCACTCATCGTTGAAATGCCTCAAGGGTTGGCGGGGGTCGTTGTTCCAGGCGCAGGCGTGGGCGTGTCGGCAACCGAGGTGGTCAGGCCAATCTTCTCGACACCGTCAAAAGGCGTCGGATCTGCAAAGAGCCGCGCATTGAGCCGCTCCTGAAGCCGACGGGTTTCAAGTGCGGCCTGCGCCACCTCCTCCTTTTTCAGGGCCATGTCCTGGTCCCGGTGGAAAGCGACGAACGCGTCACTGGCCGGGCATTGACCAAGTTCCGGTTCCACAAGAATACCCCGTGATGGCATGGTGATGTCCGATTTCAAGGCGGTGGTCTTGATCAGATTGGCAAGGCCGCTCGCCTTCAACGCAGCAATGAGATCGATGCCAGACAGCTTGATCCAGTTGTCCGAGTGAAGCCGAAAAGCAGCCCGGTGACCGCTGAACCCGACAATGCGCGGTTCCACAATCCCGGGAGGAACTGCGAAATCGTCCTGTAGAATACGATCGAGATCCGCCGAAGGGATCGCCGAAAGGGTAATCTGGGCATAGTGAGAGATGTTCTCGTTGATGTGGCACAAAAGCCGGTCCAGCTCGACACCGGCTTCCGCCAATTGCCGGCGCTCCTGCTTGGCAACGATCTGTTCCTCCCGGAAGATCGCCAGAAGCGCCGGATCATCGGTTTCCGGGGCAACGGGCTCCGCAACGGCAGCTGCAAGCTGCCGGGTTTGTCCATTCAGCGAACCGATTGCCTGGCGCAGCCCGAGATCATTCGGAATGAGATCGACACCTGGATCACCGGCCAGAATGGAGCCGATGACCACCGCAAACTGACCAATCGCCAGTACGGCTGCCGCCCCCAGCAAGACCACGCCGACCACATTGCTGATCGTGACGACCGCCCCGACGAGAGCAATGACCGCAACCGCTCCTGCAAAGACGCTGACGGAGAGAATGCCCGCCAGAATGCCGAGACCGATTTCCACTCGGCGGAAAAGCTCGTTCACGTCCCCAAGCGTTGTCTGGAAACTGGTCGCCGCCTCCAGGATCGCCGCAACTTTCGCTGGTCCATCCGTAGATGGAAGGTTGTCAAGCGAGCCTGCGAGCTGGGACAGGGCCGCTTCCAGTTCAGGTGCGGCAATCCTTGCAACGCGCCACCAGATTGCGCTGCCAAGTCCAAGAGGAACCGTGGCCAGAGTGGTCACCTGACCAGATGCGACGAAAGGCGAGAGGGACGTGATCCACTCGATCCCTTCTCCGATCACGGCTCCGACCTCTGCAACCGCCTTTCCGGCAGCCTCAACGGCGTCTGCAGCAAAATCAACGCCGCTTTCGACAGTCTTTGCCGCCGCTGTGCCGAGATCCCCCAGCCCCTTGAGCAGGTCATCGACCGCCGCCTCGATTGGAGCCGTTGCTGACGCGGCATTGGCAGCCACGGTCACATTGGCATTGGCAAGCTTCTGGTATAGCGAAACGATTTTCTGCATTGCAGCCAACACAGCGTTTGCCTGCGCCTTGATGACCGGATCATCCAGATCTCCCAAGGCTTCGCCAAGCCTCTCGCGGGACAGGACAAGACGGGCAGCCTCAAACCCTGCATAGTAGGTCTCGCAAGGCAGGTATTTCTTCAACAGACACTCATGACACAACAGCCAAGCGGCATCCGGCACCGGATAGGCAAGCGGCAGAAGCAGAAGGGGCGTCACCTGCTCGACCTTTGTGGTTACTTCATACTGCTCGCTCACCTCATAGAAATGATAGGTGAGCGTGTTGCACTTGTTCGGATTGACGATCACC
Source organism: Roseibium suaedae (assembly GCF_900142725.1). Lineage (GTDB taxonomy): Bacteria > Pseudomonadota > Alphaproteobacteria > Rhizobiales > Stappiaceae > Roseibium > Roseibium suaedae. The sequence continues at coordinate 383,328 of NZ_FRBW01000002.1, forward strand.
TGCCTCTCAATTGCCTCAAGACCGCTCTCCTCCGCCGTCTCGACCGCACTGGAAAACCGCTTGCGCAAGGCTTCGCTGGTCTTGTTGGTTAACTGATGCACCTGTTCAGAGGTGTCGGTTACGATCTGCTGGATCGAGCCGGAGGTTTGCGACGTGGTATTGGCGTTCGCGCCAATGGTTGCTCCGGGAAGCGGAATGCTGCCATTTGCCCCGACCGACGCCGTAATGGACTGGTTGAGTTGGGCTGACAGCTGCTTGCTCACCGCATGGGACCACTTCTCATCGCCGATGATCTCGTTCGAGATGTCGTTCTCGACAGACGTGTTCTCCGTCCGCCGTTCCTTCCGCGTCTCCCAGGTCTTGATGGAAATCTCGGTGCGGCCATCCGCAGTCAGCGGAATGGAACGGATCAGACGGCCACGGCCATAGCCCTTCACCTGCCAGTCCTGGCGATATGTCACCTCGACACCGAGGCCCGGGCTGATGGCATCGCTCACGGAAAGGGTGGGCAGCAGGGACGCCAGCCGTTCCATGAGGTCGAGGGCATTCACAAGAGGCCGGACAGGCGGAGCAATGATCTGATTGCTGCCAAGAGCGACTGCGGCCCCGCTTCGCGCAGATCCCGCAGAGCTGTTCCGCGCCTTCATCTCTTTCAACAGCAGGTCGATCTGCTGGCGGTTCGGCAGGCGTCCTGCGGTGAGGTTCTGCCGTGACCGCAGCAGCTCAGAAGCCAGCTTCCCAAGATCGAGCCCCTCCCCCACTACCGCCTTGTCGCGGATAACACCAAAGGGCCTCACCAGATCGACAATCCGCTCTGCTTTGAGATCAAGGGCGACGGAAATATCCCGGGAGCGGATCAGGACAGGCTCCTGCCGGACCTTGCCTTTCGGACGGCGGTACAACGGCACGATCTGGCTCAGGAACGTCGTATCGACACTCGGGGCCTGCGGGGTTGGAGAACAAATGGAAGCAACAGACGGCGACTGCGAATTTGGCATGGGACCTCGCAATGAATGAAACAACCGCCACCAGGAATGTTAAGAAAAATGCAAACCACTGCGCCTATCAGGCAAAAATAAACAGACCTAGCGTTACGGAAGTTGTGAGTGAATCCAAAAATAAATTCAAGTTTATTAGTGATATGAAACAACAACCGACGCTCAACTTAGTATTGCCACTTCACATATTTGACAGTTTTTGCATTTCGACCCAGCACCAATTTTCGGCTGATTGGCACATCGCGCTCTAGAAAAATCCCCACAACCCGTCTGCCCAGAGCTCAGATCAAGCCCCCAAAACTGACGATCGCAGGCCGCTCTCCTCTGTGAATTTTGGGCTTCCACCGAAGCCGAAGCGGATTTGCGAGCAGTCTCGACCTCTGATGGCAGCTTCCATGCAGTTCCTCGCCCCCAAGACCCTGGAGGCCTTCAAAGCTTGCAGGCAGACGGATGGAGCTTCATGTTTTCAACAGCTTGCAGGCCAGCGCATGGGAAATATGTCACAGAAGCAGGCAAAGCGCAGAAACTGCCCCAGCGTCCAAAAGGAGTGGAATTGGCAGGACGCATTTTCGCCATTTTTATTTCTTGAATTTAAAACTCAGATTTAATAACGCAGCACCACCAGCGGCCCTCCCGCCGCTCTCCTGCGCCAGCCGTAGCCCTGACGGGCCGCCAGCGCCTATAGCCGAAATGGTGGTAGCCTTGACCAGATCTTCAAGACAGGCGTTGCTTGGCAGCGCTGCTCTTCTTTGCCTCATGACACCCGTCGCCCATGCCCAGGATGCACAAAAGCTACAGGCTGCTTCGGACACGGCGACCGAACAGACCACCACCGGACCAACGATCCTGGACATGCTGAATGTCAGCCTGACCTCGATCCTGGGCGGCACCTCCAGCGCGGATACGGGCACAACAGTTCTGGGTGAAACCGAATTCGGCCTGCGCACAAGCGGAAATTCCGATGCCAACAGCTTCCTGCGAGCCTTGCCGAATGTGCAATATCAGGACGATACGGACACAGATGCCGGCGAGACGACCCAGAGCGCCATCGATACGCGCCCTCTGGAAGTCTCCATTTCCGGTGGCCGGGTCTATGACAACCTGTTCCTGGTCAATGGCCTGAATGTCACGACCACCACCGGAACGCAGGAGTTCACCACCGACACGTTTGATGACGGTACGGCGGTCCTGAACGCGGAATCCATCTTCGGCCTGCACTCCCAGTCGATCTTCGTTCCCTCGGAATTCGTGGATTCAGCCACTGTCATCGACAGCAACGCCTCGGCCAAATATGGCAACTTCCAGGGCGGTGTCGTGTCCTATGACCTGCAGCAGCCCAATACCGAGCGCTATTCAGGCTCCGCCTCCTTCTCCGTGCAGACCGACAAGCTGGTGAATTACAATCTGGCAACTCCGGACGGGGAAAACCCGGAAGGGGTTTCGCCCCCGGAGTTCACCAAGCTCAAGTCGGCCTTCTCCTTCACCGGGCCGATCAACGAGACCTTTGCATTCCTTGCCCAGTACAGCCGGGTCGACGCCTTCACCCACAAGCGCAAGGACGCCGCCATGCTTGGCGAGAAGGTGGACGAAAGCTCGCTCAACCAGTTCTTCCGCCTGCAGCTCGACGCCAACACCGAAATCGGCAAGTTTTCGCTCGAAGGCATGATGACCGACTATTCCCAGACCTTCTCGCCCACCCGGTGGAAGGATCTGACCCTTGACGTGAAAACCCAGACAGAAGTCCTCCGCCTGAAGCATGAATATGACTTCGGCACGGTGTCGCCCTTCTTCGGCACTATCAACAGCCTGTCCCTGGAAAGCTCCGCCAGCCTGAAGATCAACGACACGAAAAACGAGACCGGTGAGGATGTTGGCTATGCCTGGCGGCCCGGCAGCTCCAACGAGAGCTGGTGCCTCAAGATCAGCAACAGCACCCGATGCTATGAAGGCAGCAATGTCGGCGACAAGGAACAGGGCCAGACGGACCTGACCCTGGCGCAGGAACTCTCTGGCGAGATCTGGGCTGGAACGTTCCTTGCTGGCTATGACTACAGCTACACCGATGCGAACCGCTCGCGCCTCAGGGATGTGACCTATTACACGGCAACCACCGCCAGCACATCGACCACCTGCGAGACGTCGGAAGCCTGTATCGACGGGGAACAATACGCCATCAGCAAGGCGCTCTATCCCGCCTATGACGTCAACGCCCATCTGAACAGCATCAACGCCTATCTTGAGATGGACCAGACCATCGGCATCGTCACGGTGCGTCCGGGCCTGCGCCTGCAGTGGGATGACTATCAGCGGAACTTCAACCTTGCCCCGCGCCTTGCGGCCACCGTCAAGCCGTTCGAGTGGCTGGAAGTGACCGGCGGGTTCAACCGCTACTACAGCGCCTCAAGCCTTGCCTATGCGATCCGTGACGGCGTCCCGCGCACGGAAATCTACACCCGCAAGGGGCCGACCGTCACAGACGGCTGGACCGCCGGCAACTCGACCATCTGGGACATGAATGCCTCTGGTCTCGACACCCCCTATTCCGACGAGTTCACCGGCGGGCTGAAGGTCAACGAGCCGCTGCTCGGCGGCGAACTGCGCGTGCGCTATCTAAACCGCAAGGGCCGCGACCAGTATGCATCCGAATCCGCAGGATCCAACACCCGCGTGCTCACCAACAGCGCCAGCAGCTCCTATCAGTCTGCCAGCGTAGAATATGCCAAGCAGTGGTCTCCGGAGGGCATCAAGTTCCTCGATCATCTCGGGCTGACGGGATCGCTGACCTGGGCCAAGCAGGATACCACCGCCACCGCCTATGACATCGACGCCGATGATGCGGATGATGAACTCTACTACAACGGCACGATCTATACGCAGGGCAGCTTCCGGGCAGTGACTGGCAACATGGACATTCCGCTCCGGGCCCAGCTGTCGCTTGGCTCAAGCTGGATGGAAGGCCGTCTTCTTCTGGGCGCAACGGCCAACTACAACTTCTCCTATGAAGGCGTCACTCAGGACGGCTCGATCACGATCGATTCCCAGAGCTACGATTTCTACCGCGACAAGACCTTCTCCCCGACACTGACGGTCGACCTCAACGCAAGCTTCGAGGTTGCACGCTTCGAGAACGACCGGGCCATCACCCTGACGGCAGATGTCGGAAACGTCTTCAATTCGCTGGGCAACGCCTCGGCGGGCGACGACAATCCCTTCGTCAAGGGCCGCAGCTTCTGGCTCGGCATGAAGGCAACCTTCTGATTAAGGTCCACCCACATTTCTGACAACTAAGCAAAACGGCCCGCTCTGCATCTGACAGGCGGGCCGTTTTCTCATTTCCGGTTCGCAACACGCATCTGGCGAACAGATCAGATGAAATCGGGTCTTGGCGAACAAGGTCATTGTGCTGTTTATTGGCCCGCAGCACCACCGGAGCCAGATTGGCTCCGCAGCCGATCGGGAATTTCTCATGAATCAGATCGCTTCGGCCATGCAAAGCGGGAACAGTTTCCGCCGCCTTGCCTTCGTGGCCAGCGACACGCCGGAGGCCCAGGAGGCGAAACTGCGCCTGTCCGCAGCCTATGGCGATGCCCAGCCGGAAGAGGCCGATGCCATCATCGCACTTGGCGGGGATGGCCTCATGCTGCAGACCCTGCATGCCTTCCTGGGAACGGGAAAGCCGATTTATGGCATGAACCGCGGCTCCGTCGGTTTTCTGATGAACGAATACCGCGAGGATGGACTTATCGAGCGCCTTGCCCACGCGGATGCCACCAAGATCCATCCCCTCACCATGACCGTCACCGGTCAGGATGGCCGCCAGCACACGGCCCGGGCGATCAACGAAGTTTCGCTTCTGCGGCAAACGTCCCAGGCAGCCCGCCTCCGCATATCCGTGGATGGCCGTGTCCGTCTGGAAGAGCTGATCTGCGACGGTTGCCTCGTGTCCACGCCCGCCGGCAGCACCGCCTACAATCTCTCGGCCCATGGACCGATCCTGCCGATCTACGCCCCCTTGCTGGCGCTCACGCCGATCAGTGCCTTCCGCCCGCGCCGCTGGCGGGGTGCCCTGCTGCCCAACCGGGCACGCGTGGACATCGACATACTCGATCCGGGCAAGCGTCCGGTCAGCGCATCGGCCGATCACAAGGAATTCCGCGATGTGGCTCAGGTCACGGTCCATGAGGATGCGGATCTGGACGGCTTGATCATGTTCGATTCCGACCATGGCTGGGACGAGCGCATTCTCACGGAAATGTTCCGTTACTGACCGGAAGATTCCAGCTTCATTTGCTGTTAAAATCATCCCCTCATAATGACGCAGCGTGACCGGACCCTTCCGGGCGCGATGCAGCAGCCGGAAAGACCGCAGGATGAGTTCCGACTTCACCGATGACGAGGCTTATGAAGTCGTCAAGCCGCCCAAGGACTTGCGCAAGAAGGTTCGCATCATGAGCCCGCGGGAAGCCAAGAACTTCGATCCGGTGAAGGCTGCTGAAACCGCTCTGGCGCGCCTGTCCCAGAATTTCGACGGCTGGATGGTCAACGGCTCGAAGGAGCTGCACGAGGCCTATGAGAACCTGGCGGCCAACGGCATCAACGCCGAAACGGTCGGCCGACTCTATCAGGCAGCCCATAACATGAAGGGCCAGGCAGCCACCCTTGGCTATCCTCTGGTCGGGGATGTCGCAGGCAGCCTGTGCTATCTGATCGAGGAAGTCCCCTCACCTTCAGATCTGCCGAAGTCGCTGCTGGCTCAATATGTCGATGCGATCCGGGCAATGGTCAGCGAGAACGCCCGCGACCAGCAGAATGCGCTGGGAACCGCTCTTCTCGCAAAGCTGAATGAAGTCACCAACGATTATCTCAGCCAGGTGCGCACCATCGGCTGAGCCTTCACCGAAAGCCGCCGGACAGACATCCTGAAAACAGAGCTTGATCAGGCCGCGTGAAGAGCGGGCTGGCGGTGCTGGTCCAGCACCTGCCGCGCTTCCTGGCGGGCGATATCCGCAGCAAAGCGCCGCAGGAAGGCAACGATATCGGTCTCCGACGAGAAGCCGTCATCCTGCAACTCGCTCAAGACCTGCTCTGTCAGCTGACGGGTCAGCTCCAGGCTGAGGTCATGGGCAAAGCTGCCGGCTCTGCGGCGGGCAACCTCTATTGCCAGTACAAAGACCTGATGCGAGCGGACAGGCAGTCCTGCCTTGCGCAACAGAGCCCGCAAGGCTGCTGGACGGCCGCTGGCAAGCGTCTGTGTAAACCTGGCCATGGGGACGCCCGTCAGGGCGGACATGGCATTGACGAAGAACCGGTTTTGTCCGCAGCACAAGGAACGCAGCAGCAGGCGCGTGGTCAAGCCGCCGGACAGGCGAAGGTGCTCGATCAGTTCGGCAAGCCCTTCTTCATCCGCAGCTTCTGCCAGCTTCAATGCAATCTTGTCGGAGGCCTCAGCCAGAAACTCGCGCTCCTCCTCCTCGTCCTGCACATGCGGCAGAACCAGCGGATGGGTCACCAGGGTTTCGGCATGGCAATGAAGAAGCTTGTGCCGGAGAGCAACCGGCAACTCGGCAAGATGCAGAAGCTCGCTGCGCACCTTGGCATCGCGTGAAAAACGTTCGGTCAACCGCACCAGGGTTCCGCGCAAAAGGGCAGCTCCCGGATTGGTCAGCAATGCCACGACAGCGGATGGAGGAGCGACCTCGGCAATGGCAGCGCAGACGGCAGGCGACACCTTGCTGCGAGCAGCCACAGCCACTCCAACCTTTTCGGAAGGGTGGGCAAGGCAGTCGATCAGGTCAGCGTCAGTCAGAACAGGCGAATAGGAGACGATGGCAACAGCGGCCTCTTCCTCATCCCCGGCCAGGGCCAGCAGGACACCCCGGGGGATATCGCTGCAAGGCGCGATGCCTGCTGCCAAAGCAATACGAACCTTCGCACAAGGATCGTCCAGCACCAGCGTCATTGCCGAAGACAGGACCTTGCGTGCGCTGCTGCCAAAGAGCTCGCCAGCCCAGGCATGAGCCAGATCGGCGGCTGCCGCCGCCCGCAGGTCTTCCTGCGCATTGTCCAATCTGGAGAGCAAGTCTTGAAGAGTCATGGCACCGCAAACACAAACCGTTGTCGAAGCATCATCGCTTCAAAGGTTTAACGTTCGGTTCACCATAAAAATGCGGAGGACTTTTCTTTCTGCCGCCGGGTTTTGGACAATCCTCAGACCGGAGGAAGCAGGTCCTTCTTCTTCTGCGCGACCTCGTAAGTGAGGAACTTGGTCAGATCGAGGGGCCCTTCGCCATTCTCGCCATTGAGTTCCTGTACCGCCACATTGGCTGCCGGACCGGAATTCACATTGGACGAACTCGACAGGATATCCGCCCGTTCAACCGCCGAAAACGCAGAGTCAAAGCGCGAGCGCAGCGACTGCCGTTCAGAGGAAGGGTCATTGCGGAACAGGGCCTGGAAAGGACCTTGAGCGTCATGGGCCTTGAAGGCTGACACGACATCATTGGTTGCCGCCTGAAGGTTCTCACCGAGGTTCTGGCTCGCATCCGCAAAGGCCAATGCTTCGGAACCAGAGGACACCGGCTTTGAACCGGGGACGAGACCAACGGACGTGATGTTCTTCGAGCTTTCCGGCGAAACGCTCGCAATCATGGTCACGGCGTCATGCTTGGACGTGATCGCCGAATAAACCTCTGACGTGCTGCGGGCCGTGCCATCGGAATTATAGAAAATCGACTTGTTGGCCTTGGCCTGAGCCGGGAACAGCTTGTCTGCGCGCGCATCCGCATTGCTTTGCGTCGACTCGATCAGGCGCTTGGCGCCATTGGCGCCGAGGAAATGCGCCATGTAGAGTTCGCCTTCGCTCGGATTACGGCCAAGCTTGCGGGTCAGGTAGTCCGCGTTCTTCTGGGTAAAGGCGCCAGCCATCAGCGAGGAGATTTCCGGGTCCTTGCGCAGGTTCAGGATTTCCTGACGCGCCTGGGGATCGGAGACCACAAACCTGCCGCTTTTGGTCTGCTGGATCTGGTCAGCGTATTTGCCGAGTCCCAGCTCCGCTCCCGATTCCTTCATCGTTTCCAGCCAGGTGGATTCGATGAACTGGAACAGTCCGGTCGCACTGGAGGTCTTGGCTTTTGCATCCGTGTTGAAGGACGATTCACGGGCAGCCGTCTTCACAAGATAATCGAAGGACGTGCCCGTCGATGTACTTGCGGTTTGAAATGCTTGCTCGATCCGGGACGCGATCGAGGCAGAGTCAGCGACGCGCATAGCCCTTCTCCTCGATGGAATGGTTACTGGTTTGTTAATTTCGGGCCCAATTGGTTAACAAAACCTTAACAAGCCCTTTCCCCACCCCCAGACGGCCTGGAAAGTGACGTTTTCCTGTGCATTCAAATGGAAAGGGCCGGACGCTATCCACATCCGGCCCAAATCCGCAACGTCAGTTTTGACAGGGCAACTTACGCCTTCGGACGCGCCAGCTCGAACACTTCGGTCACAGCGGCGTAATCCATGTAGCCGAGTCGCGACAGATGCTGCACGCCCGTCATATCCAGTCGCCCGTCCTTCAGGCAGGCATCATCGATATGAACCGCAACCACCTGACCAAGAACGATCCAGGAGTTGGTCGGCGTTCCATCCAGATCCGATGGTCGGATCACCTGAAGCACCTTGCACTCCAGAGCAGCGGGTGCAGCGGCAACACGCGGGGCCTTCACCAGCTTGCACGCAGCCATTTCCAGGCCTGCCCGCTCGAACTCGGACTCCCCGTGAGGCAGCGGCGCAGACGAGGCATTCATGGCATCGCGCAAGGCGAAGCTCACAAGATTGCAGACGAACTCGCCCGTGGCCTCAACGTTGCTCACCGTGTCCTTGTAGCCGGAGGATGAAAACATCACCATCGGCGGCGCATCACTCACGGCATTGAAGAAGCTGTAGGGCGCAAGGTTCGGCTTGCCATCCGCGTCGAGCGTCGAGATCCAGCCGATCGGCCGGGGTGCAACAATCGCCTTGAACGGATTGAACTTCAGCCCGTGATCGTTCGTGGCGGTTTCATAGAACATGGATCAGCCTTCCTGCCAGGTGGTGACGATGTCGGCGAGTTCGGGACGCGGCCGCTCGAAGGGCGCCTGGGTTGGCGTGCCGATATGGATGAAGCCCGCAAAGCGCTCACCTTCTCCGCAACCAAGGTAGCGGGAGGCTTCTTCATCGAAACAATACCATTCGGACAGCCACTGGGCCGCATAACCGGACGCACTGGCTGCATTGACCAGCGACAGGCACACAGCCCCGGCCGAAAGTTCCTGCTCCCAGACCGGGATCTTGGGATGGATGGCTGCGGTGCTGATCACACCGATCACGACCGTGCCGCGCGTGAACCGGGTCAGCTCCTGCTCCCGGCGGGCATCATCCAGCGGGCCGTTCCGCTCTTCCGCCATCTGCGCCAGGCGTTCGCCAATGACTTTCCCCTGTTCGGACCGGTAAAGGACGAACCGCCAGGGGGCGAGCTTGCCGTGATCAGGCACCCGCGCACCGGCCGTCAGAATGGCTGTCAGCTCGGCCTCGTCCGGCCCGGGTGCGGAGAGGGTCACGGAGGGGTGCGACCGGCGGGTCAGCAGGAAGTCGAGAACTTCCGGACGGCGGGGTGCAAATTCAGACATGATGAAACCCTGGTTGCTTGGGTTTAAAAGTGAGGGACCTTTGACGTAATCCATTCACAGCCGATGTCAACTGAATGAGAAATGTCTTGAATTCGTCCCAATTTCGGACGAACAAGGCAGATCATTGAAAAGCAGGATCACCCGCCGTTCCGGCTGAGGAGGATCCGTGACATCAGGGTAATGGTGCAGCGGACAGATCCGGACCGCAGCACCGGCTAGGGCCTCAAACGGAGAGCACGCGGACCGGGGTCCCGTTCCCTCTCCCAAGCGGCAAGACCGGACAGGAAAAGTGCAAGCAGTGAGACAGCGTTTCGCCCTTTGGCTTGGAGTAGTAACCTGGGTTTTGGCCGCAAGCGTATCCGGCTCTTCTGCCCAGGAACTCGCCCCTCCCTTGTCGACCGACCTCGCAGCCCCTTTTTCTGCCGCCCTTTCCTCCGATGCCCTGCCCATGCCTCCGGCGCCCAAGCCCCACCCGGACGCGCCTGCTGAAGCTGCGGAAACGCCAATCGAGAATCTACTCGACCGGGCACCGGAACCGCTTTTCTCGGACACTCTCGTCCCTTATGCGCCCTCCGTTCATCTGAACCCGGCAGGAGCCCCTGCCGAAAACCAGGGCGCGCTCTATCTGATGGCCCGCCTGAACCGGGACAGCCAGCCGATTGAAAAGGGCCTGATCTGGCGGATCTACAGCGAGACCACCAACGAGGAAGGCCGGCTGGAACTGGTTTCCACGTCCGAGGGTGGCGACGCCGAGTTCCGGCTTGATCCGGGCGTCTACCTGATCCACACGGCCTATGGCTATGCTACGGCAGTCAACCGCATCGTGATGGGCCGGGACGTGAAGTCCAAGATGGTCACGCTCAATGCAGGCGGCCTGAAGCTGGAAGCAGCCCTGACCGAAGACAACGCCATCAAGAAGGGCCCCCTCCTCTTCGACATCTATGGCACGGAATTCGATGAGCGCGGCGAGCGCAAGCTGGTTGCCCAGAACGTTCAGCCGGGCAAGATCATCCGGCTTGCTGCGGACACCTATCATGTGGTCAGCCGTTACGGTGACGTGAATGCGGTGGTCCGTGCGGACATTCAGGTCATTGCCGGCAAGCTGACCGAAGCAACCATGCATCACAAGGCCGCCGGCATCACCTTGAAGCTTGTGAATGCTCCAGGCGGCGAAGCCATCGCCAACACCTCCTGGGCGGTTCTCAGCCCCGGCGGCGACGTGGTGGTGGAAGCCAATGGCGCCTTCCCGCGCTTCGTTCTGGCGTCGGGCGAATATGAAGTGATCGCCCGCAACAACGGCGTGAACTACCGCTCCGACTTCGAAGTCCAGACCGGCAATGACCGCGAAGTCGAAGTCATGGCCTCGGACGAAAACACCGCCGTCGCGAACTGAGGCACCTGCGCTCCGGCTTGATCAGGCCCGCTTCATCGCCAGGGCGGCAACCGCTTGCTGCAGATGGTCCATCACCTGCTTCTGGTCCTTGAGCCCGGACAGTTGCTCATAGGGGATGGGCGTTCCCGCCCTGACCCGGATCACCGTGCCCAGCAGCTTGCGGAATTCCCGCACCAGCAGAGCCAGCCGCAGGGTCAGGGAATAGCGCGAGACCAGATGGAACAGCCAGGAATTCTGCCCATCGAACCACACAGGCAGAACGGTTGCCCGTGAAGAGCGGATCATCTTTGCGGTAAAGGTCTTCCACGGCAGCTCCTGCGCCTTGCCAAAGGGACGAGCCGCCGTCGCGACCCCTCCCCCTGGAAAGACCACGATGGTCACCCCTTCAGACAGAAGGCGCAGCGCCTCGCGCCGGGTTTCCATGTTGGTCTGCAGCGCCTCGCGGCTCTCTTCAAAATCCACCGGCAGGGAGAAAGGCCGTACCTCCGGAACCTTTAGCAACTCGTTGTTGATCAGAATCCGGAACGGCCGGCCCAATTGTTCGGCCAGAGCCAGAAGCGCCAGACCATCACCGATCCCATAAGGATGATTGGCGATGATCACCAGCGGCCCCTCCGGCAATTCCCGGGGCGGCCAGACACTGTCATCCAGTGCGACACCCAAATTGAGCAACCCGAGCAGATCGCTCCACATGGACGCGGATGGACCAGCCGCACCTTTTTGCCAAATCTCATAAAGCCCCAGGAGCTGCTTCCTTCCGGACAGCCCTTCGATTGAGCGGATGACCCATCGCTTGAGTGGCGGATGGCTGGCATTGGCATAGCTGAAATGGGCGTAGTCCAACCGGCTCTCCTTCCGCTTTGGGTCCGAGATTCAGGACAATCAATCTGGTGGCGGACCTTAGCCAACACACGATTGCGGTTTTGTGAAACTGGCCCCGGAAACACAGGAGGCCGCAGATATCTCCGCGGCCTCCCGATTTTCAGATTGTCACGACGCGTTATCAGCCGCGCTTCAGGTCCGGGGCGATCGCCTCGTCCTTGAAGGCTGCAATCGCGTCGTCCAGGCTCATGGCCGTCTGGTTCTGGGAACCCAGGCGGCGGATGTTGACCGTCCGCTCTTCGGCTTCGCGCTTGCCGCAGACCACCATGACCGGCACCTTGGCCAGCGAGTGTTCACGGACCTTGTAGTTGATCTTCTCATTGCGGAAGTCGGTCTCGACCTTGAGACCGGCCTTCTTGAGCAGCTCAGCCACTTCGCGGCCATAGTCATCGGCTTCCGACGTGATCGTCGCCACAACGACCTGCACCGGCGACAGCCAGAGCGGGAAGTGACCGGCGAAGTTCTCGATCAGGATACCGAGGAAACGCTCCATGGAACCGCAGATCGCGCGGTGGATCATCACCGGGGTCTTCTTCTCGCCATCGCTGTCGACGAAGAAGGCACCGAAACGTTCCGGCAGGTTGAAGTCGACCTGGGTGGTGCCGCACTGCCATTCACGGCCGATCGCATCGCGCAGGGTATATTCGAACTTCGGACCGTAGAACGCGCCCTCACCCGGCAGGATGTCGGTCTTGATGCGGCCGCCGGACTGATCGGCGATCTGCTTCAGAACCTTGGACATGACCTCTTCGGCATGGTCCCACATCTCGTCGGAGCCAACGCGCTTTTCCGGACGGGTCGAGAGCTTCACAACGATCTCGTTGAAGCCGAAGTCCTCATAGACCGACAGGATCAATTCGTTGATCTTCAGGCACTCGGCCGCCATCTGCTCTTCCGTGCAGAAGATATGGGCGTCGTCCTGAGTGAAGCCGCGCACGCGCATCAGCCCGTGCATGGCGCCCGAAGGCTCATAGCGGTGCACCGCGCCGAACTCGGCAAGGCGCAGCGGCAGGTCGCGGTAGGACTTCAGGCCATGTTTGAAGATCTGGACGTGACCGGGGCAGTTCATCGGCTTCAGAGCGAAGACGCGGGTGTCTTCGGCTTCCGTATCCGCGCACTGAACGGAGAACATGTTCTCCTTGTACCAGCCCCAGTGACCGGAGGTCTCCCACAGCGAGGTATCGAGCACCTGCGGTGCGTTGACCTCGTCATAGTCGGCTTCCAGGCGGCGGCGCATGTAAGCGGTCAGCTTCTGGAACAGGCTCCAGCCCTTGGCATGCCAGAAAACGACGCCCGGACCTTCTTCCTGGAAATGGAACAGATCCATCTCGCGGCCGAGCTTGCGGTGATCGCGCTTCTCGGCTTCTTCCAGCATGTGGAGATAGCCCTTGAGATCCGCGTCATTCGCCCATGCCGTCGCATAGATACGGGTCAGCATCTCGTTGTTGCTGTCCCCGCGCCAATAGGCACCGGCCACCTTCATCAGCTTGAAGCTGTCGCCAATCTGACGGGTGCTCGCCATATGCGGGCCACGGCAAAGGTCCAGCCACTGGCCCTGACGGTAGATCTTGAGATCCTGGCCTTCCGGGATGGCATCGACCAGCTCGACCTTGTAGTCCTCGCCCTTGGCCTTGAAGAACTGCTTGGCCTCGTCCCGGCTCCACACTTCCTTGGTGAAGGCGGCGCCACGAGCGATGATCTCGCGCATCTTCTTTTCGATGACCGGCAGGTCTTCCGGCGTGAACGGCCAGTCTTCACGCGTGTCCGGATGGACGCGCTTGAAGTCATAGTAGAAGCCGTTCTCGATGACCGGGCCGATGGTGACCTGGGTACCCGGCCACAGTTCCTGCACGGCTTCTGCCATCACGTGGGCGGCGTCGTGCCGGATCAGCTCAAGCGCACGGGGATCGTCGCGGGTGACAATCTCGATCCGGGCGTTGGCTGTGATCGGGTCGGAAAGGTCCTTGAGTTCCCCATCCAGAGCCATGGCGACGGCCTTCTTGGCCAGCGACTTGGAAATGCCTTCGGCAACCGCTGCACCGGTGGTTCCGGGCGCGACTTCACGAATGGAGTTGTCGGGGAAAGTCAGTTGAATCATGTCTCATCTCCTGCTCACTCCTGCGAACAAGGCAGGTAAGCTGTCGGTGTTTTGAAGGCGTTTCACATACGGGATTTGGGCGCATCAGACAACCTTTTCGGCACAACCTTCAGGAAGTTCTGAAGCCCTCTTTCAAGGCGGAAGAGACAAAAGTCACCTTCCCCCCGGATGCAGACCGTCAAATCCAAATGCAAACGGGCCGAACCTTGCGGTTCAGCCCGTCGCCCTCATGACATGTCCGGTGTTTGGAGGTCAGGCTGCCCGGAGTGTCCGGAGGAACTCGCCGACTTCCTTTTCCAGGGTGCGGGACTGCTGGGTCAGCGTGCCGGAAAGCCCCATCAGCTGGGTCGAGGCAGCGCCGGTCATTTCCGCCGCAGTCCCCACCCCGGCAATGTTCTGGGTGACTTCATTGGCCCCCATGGCTGCACGGTTGATGTTGGTTGCGATCTCTTCCGAGGCCGCCCCCTGCTGCTCGACTGCCGCGGAGATCGCCTGCGCCGCATCCTGAATGGTGCTGATGGTCCCGACGATCTGGGAGATCGATCCAACCGTCGTCCTGGTGGCCGCCTGGATTTCGGCAATCTTGCCCGAGATCTCTTCGGTCGCCTTGGCAGTCTGGCTGGCCAGACCCTTGACCTCCGCCGCCACCACTGCAAAGCCCTTGCCAGCTTCACCGGCACGCGCTGCCTCGATCGTGGCATTCAGAGCCAGAAGATTGGTCTGCTCGGCAATCGTGGTGATCAGTTCCACCACTTCACCGATCTTCTGCGCTGCTTCGGACAGCGAATTCACATGACGGCTGGTCTGCTCTGCCGTGCTCGCGGCTTCCTTCGAAATCGCGGCAGACCGTTCGACCTGTGCCGAAATCTCGTTGATCGAAGCCGACAGTTCTTCCGCGCCGGCGGCTACGGTCTGCACATTCGTAGATGCATCTTCAGCGGCCCCCGAGACGGCCTGAGCCTGGCGCGAGGTCTCTTCTGCATTCGAGGACAGGCCTTCCGCAGCCCCAGCAACATCGGAGGATGCGCTGACAAGAGACTGGACCAGCTTGCCCATGCTTGCCTCGAACCGGTCAGCCATTGCACGGCGCTCAACAAGGATACGCTCGGCGCTCTTCGCCTCATTCTCGATCTGCTCAGCCCGCAGGCGCTCATTTTCACTCAGGCTATCCCGGAACGTCAGAAGGGTATTTGCCATGTCCCCCAACTCGTTCTTGCGGCCTGCGCAAGGAATGACAGTTGCAAAGTCACCGCCGGCAATCTGCTTCATCGCTGCAGAAATGCCGACGATGTATCGCGTAACATTGGCAACAATGTAGTAAATGTAGGCGAGACCGATGATGCCTGCGATCGTTGCGATCACCGCAAAGATCATGAAAGCAGTCGAATAGGCTTCTGAAGCTTGGACGGCAGACGCTTGGGACCCCTTCTCATTGATCTCGATCAGTTCGACCAGATCACTGGAAAGGTCCTCAAAGGTCGCCCGCATTTCCTTGCGCAGGATCGTTTCGGCTTCATCATTCTTGTTCTGACGGGACAGGGCAATAACCTCGTCCCCCCTCTGCACATATCCGTTCCATTTGGCTTTGAAGCCTTCATAGATCTTGCGCTCATCCTCCGAAGAAATCAGAGCCTCGTAAGTCCGAAACTTGTCGGCAATTCCAGCCTTGATATCCGCAAGGAAGGTTTCGACCGATTTCATCGACGCTTCATCTTCCGACATGATGTGTTCGGCCTGATAGATTCGATAGTCGGATGTGGAAGTGTTGATTGCATTTATCACTGCGACACTGGGCAGCCAGTTGTTGGCCAGGTCCTCTGCGCTGTCATCCAGCGTCGCGAAGCCAGATAGGCCAGCCCAGACCAAGGCCGCAACCGCAGCGAGAAGTGCTGCAGTAAATGAAATCAGAAGCGTCCTCAAACTCATTTCCGTGATGCTCCAAAAAGCAAGTTACCCTACGACAAATATCAGCAGAGTCATTAACGGACATTAAAATGATAAGTAGTCAAACACGCAGAAAACTTTATATATAGAGATCTGGTTTATTTTTGATGTCGTGAAAACTTGAAAAATGGGAACGGATCAGAAATCAGAAGAAAAACAACGGCACAGACAAATAAAAACGCCCAATAGCCCTGTAACAAATGCGAGGGCGCAAACGGGGGAATTGAGCTGAAAATGAACCGTTCAGAGAATATGTCGGCCGGTCCAACGGCCATAGCGCCAGGGCAAATACCAGCGGGCGGAAGCATTCAACGCCTCAGGCAAGGGATCGTAACCGGAAGAGCCCAGCGGATTGCACCGCAAGATCCGCGATAGACCAAGCCAGCCTCCGGCCCAGAAGCCGAAGCGCCTGATTGCATCACTCGTATATTCCGAGCAGGTCGGCGCGTAGCGGCATCCACGCCCCATGAACATCGACAGCGAATGCCGGTAGATCCAGATCAGCCCCAAAGCAACACGAGCCGCCGGAGACAACCTGCCTTGCCGCTGGCTTGCTGATGATCCCACGACAGTTTCGGCGGATGGCTTGTCAGCCCTGGAGCATTCTCCGCACATTCATCGTCTCCAGAAGATGCATTGATCAGGGAACAGAGGGTCCACGGAAGACCAAACCAGTCGCCCCCCCCCTCGACCTCAGGCGGCAGGAGCCTTTGCCTCGATCTGGTCCAGCGCATCAACGACAGCATCAAAGGTCAGAAGCGTTGAAGCATGCCGGGCCTTGTATTCGCGGACCGGCTCCAGGAACTTCAGCTCCTCGAAACGCCCTTCCGGCGCAGGGCCGTTTTCCTTCAGCATGGCCCGCATGGCCTTCTGCACATCGCGCAACTCATCCACGCTCGCGCCGATGACATGCCGCGCCATGATCGAGGAGGAGGCCTGACCGAGGGCACAGGCCTTCACGTCGTGAGCAAAATCCGTCACCTTGCCATTTTCCACGACCAGATCGACCGTCACGGTGGACCCGCAAAGGCGGGAATGGGCCGTTGCGCTGGCCTGGGGATGCTCCAGCCGGCCAAGCCGGGGAATGTTTCCCGCAAAATCCAGGATCTTAGCATTGTAGATATCGTCAAGCATGGCCAACCTCGTCACGGGCTTCACAGCATTGCAGCACCGCTTTCCGTGCCTATATAGGTCAGGCAGGGAGTGAATTGAACAAGGGCCCTATCACGGCCGCGTTCATTCGTTCAAGTTTACAGAACCCTTTGTTCAGACTATAGCCCTCGTCTTCCTGTCCGGTTGCGATATGTTTCCGGTGTGAGACACTGACCCTTCGAGATTTCGGACTTTGGAAGTGAACCAAAGCGCCGGACAAGGGAACTCAGGATGGGAACGCGGATGCTCCGGCCTCATGTGCCAGCGTGAAGTGTGAATGTGAAAACATGGCAGCTCGGGATCATCCGGATCAGTGATCTGCCCCAGAAGCTGGCCCGTATAGAACGCGGCCATCTGAAAGACCGGCTAGGTGACAGATAGCTTGACGACGGACAGCCTGACGGCAGGCAGAATGACAGAGAGTGCGAGAAGCGAAATGGACGCTGTTCTGAAAAACGGTAGCGCCAGCCACCAGCGCAAGTCCCCGAAGGAAATCCGACGGCCGAGCCGCGAGGAAGCGGAAGCCGCCGTGCGCACTCTTCTGGCATGGACTGGTGATGACCCGGACCGGGAAGGCTTGCTTGATACACCCAAGCGGGTCGTGAAGGCCTATTCCGAACTGTTCGGCGGCTATTTCGAAGACCCGATCCAGCATCTGGAACGCACATTCGAGGATGTGGGCGGCTACAAGGACATCGTGATGGTCCGTGGCATCCCGTTCCATTCCCATTGCGAACACCACATGCTGCCTTTCATCGGCCAGGCACATATTGCCTATTACCCTGCCGAAGGCGTCGTCGGCCTGTCGAAGCTTGCCCGGGTGGTCGACATCTTCGCCAAGCGTCTTCAGACGCAGGAAAACTTGACGGCCCAGATCGCATCGGCCATTGACGACCAGCTCGCCCCGCGCGGTCTCGCCGTCCTGCTCGAAGCAGAACATCAGTGCATGACCATGCGCGGCGTTCAAAAGCCTGGTGTCTCGACCATCACCACGCAATTTACCGGCATTTTCCAGGATGAACCGGCCGAGCAGGCCAAGTTCATGTCCCTGGTGCGCGGCGGAGGCCTCTGACCTCCCCGCCTCATCTGGCAAGGGGGTCAGTGTGACCAGCAGCATTTTCCCGGCACGGGGCAGCAAGTCCGAAATCGAAACAGGCTCCGGACTTCAGCCGAAGTTTGATGAAAACGGCCTGATCTGTGCCGTCGTAACCGATCACGCCAGCGGTGAGCTGCTGATGGTCGGCTACATGAATGACGAAGCCCTGCGCCGGACCATCGAGACCGGCGAAGCCTGGTACTGGAGCCGCTCGCGCCAGGAATACTGGAAGAAGGGCGGCACCTCCGGCCAGGTCCAGAAAGTCCAGGAAATCCTCACAGATTGCGACCAGGACGCCATCTGGCTGAAGGTCACCGTTGAGGGCAATGGCGCGACTTGCCACGTGGGCTACAACTCCTGTTTCTTCCGCAAGATCGTCCTGGACGACGCCGGCAAGCCGGTGCTCGAGCATTCCGGCGGAGAACGGGTCTATGACCCGAAGGACGTCTACGGCAAATAATGCCGGGCACAGGCAAGATCTGCCCACTCCTTTAAGGGCAATCGCCCGCGAAAGAGATCCGATCAGCAAAAAGCCCGCCCGGAGAACTGTCCTGGCGGGCTTTTGTTGTTTGAGATTGGCCGGGCTGAAAGCTCCTCTCTCTTGAGAGGCAAGTCAGGCCGATTCAGGTCATGGCAATGTAGGTGCGCATGTGTTCGGCTTCCATTTCCACCTGGGCAATCCGGTGCTTGACCACGTCGCCGATGGAAATCAGGCCATTGAGCTTCTTGTCCTTGACCACGGGCACGTGACGGAAGCGGCCGGAGCTCATCTTCTGCATCACCTGGTTCACCGTTTCCTCCTCGGTGCAGGTGACGACTGACTTGGTCATGATCTGGGAAACCGGCTGGTTCAGCGCATCTGGCCCTTCCCGGCCAATGGCCTTCACGATGTCACGCTCGGAAATGATGCCCTCGATATGCCCCTTGGCATCGACGATCACCATGGCACCGATCTTGTTCGTGCCCAGTGTCTGGCATACCTGCAGAAGCAATGCGCCACCGCGCTCGGTGATCACTTCCCGCCCTTTTTCATTCAAAATCGCGGCTACCGTCATCTGCAAATCCTCCAAGAATGTGCCCGGCAGGGCCTCCCCCATACCCGGACAGTCATCATGACAAAGATTCGCTGGGACGCAAACTGCTACTTGACGGTGCGTTACTTGCGCTGTGGAACCGGATCCAGCAGCGGGAACAAAAGCATGCCGGTAAGGAACCCGCCCACATGCGCCTCCCAGGCAATGGACACGCCCTCCTGTCCGCCGATCAGCCCCGGAATGAAGGCAAAGAGGAAGTTGATCCCGAACCAGGCCAGAACCATGCCGAGAACCCTGGAATTGCGCAGGGACTGAAGCAGCGAGGGCGCCGGGATGAAGAAGGCCGAACGGTCCTGCAGACGCACAGCACCCAGAGGCGCACCAAGCTCGAAGACAAAGCGTGTGGCTGCAGCCATCTGACCAGACACGGCTGCAGAGGCCCCGATGATCGGAACCGGCTGGCCGTAATGGGTCAGGAGATGCAGGGCCGCTCCCGCAATGGTGCAAAGCGCAGAAAGAACAAGAAAACGCACCACTCCGAACCGCCAGGCAACGGCAGAGCCGAAGGCCGCCATCCACAACAGGTTGAGAATAAGATGCGCCCAGCCGCCATGAAGGAAGCCATAGGTGACAAAGGTCCAGATGTCGGCGGGCAGCCCGCCGGCCACCCGGCCCGAGGCAAAGACCTCCGGGAGATAGCGAGCGGGCCAGAAGGCAAAAAGCTCCAGGATCATCAGGTTGGTGTCATCCGAGAACACATATTCCTGCAGCAGGTGGATCCCCGCCATGATCGCGCCAAGCGCCAGAATGACACCAGGCAGATTGATGGCGGGCTGCCGGGCTTCCGGCGTCTGCGGCTGATGCGGAGGAAAAACGTGCTGGTTCATCTGGGCCTCTTTGCGGTCGTTCTGCAGATGTACGCGGAAGACGCCTGAGCGCAAGGGCAGAAGCCCCGGTTCGGATCAACAATTCCTGCAAGTGTGCCGAACCGGGTCATTCCGGCACAGATCGGCACAGAGAAACTGGCACATGTGGTTACAAGGTGGGACAGAGTCCATCCTCAATTGCCCCGCCTGTCTTTTTCCACTCGCCGACTTCCTCTCCCCTCCATTTGAACGGGCACCCCGATCCCCGGCCACCGAACTGCGGGCAAAACGCGTTAGACAAAGGGCGAATTTGGCCAAAATTGTAAACAAATCCTTAAAACGAATCCCACTCCAGCTCTGGGATCGGGTTAATAAATCATTAACCTTACCCATCCCTTTCCGTCAGAAGCGTTGTAATCACGCCGAGTTGGCATGGCGGCTGCTTAGTAAAGCGCAAACAGGAGAGAGCACGAGCCGGTGTCCCATTTCTGCACAAGCGGAATTTTCCAGGCCCGGATCTTAGGAACAAAAGGCAAGACCAGATGAAAAACGGTGTTACCCAGACCCTATACAGCTATTGGGACGATCTGCGTGGCAACCGCCCGGCGCCGAACCGCAGCGAAATCGATCCCGGACAGATCCGGGGCCTTCTAGGGGACACGTTCATCCTGGAAGTCTGCGATGAGGAAACCGTCCGCTACCGGCTTGCGGGAACCCGCCTGTGCTCGGCCCATTGCCGTGAGCTGAAGGGCCGCAACTTCCTGCGCGGCTGGGACACGAAGGACAAGGAAGCGCTTGCCAGCCTGATCGCCGCCATTACCGAAGATGGTGCTGCCGCCGTTGTCGGCGTCAACGGCCATACGGAGCGCGATCATGTGCTGCCGATGGAAATGCTGCTCCTGCCGCTGAATGTTCCGGGTGAAGGCCGCACCCGCGTCCTGGGCTGCTGCTCGCCCATGGAACGCCCCTACTGGATGGGCCTGCATCCGATCCTGCGTCAGTCGATCTCGAGCCTGCGTCTGGTCTGGCCGGATGAGCGCCCGTTGTTCCTGAACAATCAGCGCCTGTCCAACCCGATGATGCCAAGCTTCAAGGTGGAATCCATGCCGGTCCCGCGGCCGGAAATGATCCCGGCTGGCGCAGAGCGCCGCGTTGGCCATCTGGTGGTCTACGAAGGCGGCAAAGTCTGACAATTTCGATAAGCCGCCCTTACGGATCGTTAACCCCATATTCCTAGACTGAGCGAAAGGTACCAATACGCAATTTTTGCGGGATTATGAGGCGGCTTGCGCATGATAGCCGGACTGGCAGCTCAGACCGAGGGTAGCAGGCCGTTACAAGCCGTCGACCGACGGCGTCATCAACGTGTACATGTGAATATCCTCGGCCGCTTCATGCTGGAAGACCGCCGTGAATACCCCTGCCAGGTGATTGATATGTCCCCTGGCGGCATGGCCATGATCACCCCTGTCACCGGCAAGGTCGGCGAACGGGTTGTCGCCTATCTCGATCACATCAGCCGCGTCGAAGGCCGGATTTCCCGGATCATTGACGGCGGCTTTGCCGTTGAGCTTCGCAACACGCCGCGCAAGCGTGACAAGCTGGCCAGCATCCTGACCTGGCTTGCCAACCGCGACGAGCTCAACCTGCCGGAAGACCGGCGCCACGACCGTTTCGTTCCCAAGAACCCGATCACGAAGATCGTGCTGGCAGATGGCAGCGAACATGTCTGCCGCCTGATCGACGTCTCCCTGTCCGGTGCGGCCATCGCAACCGACGCCAATCCGGCCATCGGCGAGAGCATTGCCCTTGGCAAGATGCGTGCGCGGGTGGTGCGCCAGATCGAAGGTGGCATCGCAGTCGAATTCGCCGCCATTCAGAACCGGGAACTCCTGGAACACCACATCACCGGCAACTGACCAGGCGCCAGCAAATCCTGATAACGAATTTCGACCGGCGCGCAGCCCCTTGCGCGCCGGTTTTCGTTTAATACCAACCTCAAGAAATAGCGGCCTATTTGATGGCCTCAGCCGGTTTCCCGGCCAGGCGCGGTGCGCCGCCCGTTGCCGGGCATCGGGCAAGCAGCGTAACGACGTCCGGGGAGCCGGCTGAGGCCATCAAATAGGCCGCTATTTCTTGAGGTTGGTATCAGGTCTTCGCAGTCCTTTGCTTGCTGCCCGCATTGGAAACCTTTCGTTTGCCATGCTGCGCAATTCGGATCGCCATTTTCCGGCGCGATTTCGAACCTCTAGCACTTTCATCCGTGCTTCACCGGCGTCTGCGACGGAGGAGAAAACGTCTCCCAAAACCCGGTGCAGCATGCATAAACCGCATATTTTTCAGATAGATAACACCAGATAGATACAATTTTACTCAAATACATCTCAAGTTTGATTCAAAATAGATTTAAAGTTGTTTCAAAATAAAATCAGATTACATTTAAGTTCTAATCTGTTCTTATCTAGCGGATTATGAAGTAATAAAAATCGAAATGTCATCGTGAAGCCAGCCTTGGGGAGGGCTCATGATGATTAGATCGAATTCAAAACTGAAGATTGCCTGTTTCGGAATTGCGCTGGCGCTGACGAGCACTTTGGCTCATGCAGCTCCCGCCCGTTTCATGGAAATGGGAAAGAGCGTCTCCGCGCCGCTTGGCCATGTTCAGTTCTGCTTGGACAACTCCGAAGCCTGCATCGGTCAGCCGGAACAGCCGGTCGTGGTCAAGCTTTCGGAAAACCGCTGGCAGGAGCTGATCGACCTGAACAAGCGCGTGAACAAGAAGATCCGTCCAGTCACCGATGAAGAACAGTTTGGTGTTCTGGAGTACTGGGGCTACCCGACGAACGGGCAAGGCGACTGTGAGGAATATGTTCTGGAGAAGCAGCGCGAGTTGCTGAAGGCCGGCTGGCCGCGCAGCGCCCTGCTGATCACTGTCGCCAAGGACATGAAGAACGCCGGTCACGCCGTTTTGACGGTGCGCACCGACCAGGGGGACATGATCCTCGACAACCAGATTGAAGCCGTCCTGCCGTGGTACGCGACGCCATA
Source organism: Roseibium suaedae (assembly GCF_900142725.1). GTDB lineage: Bacteria > Pseudomonadota > Alphaproteobacteria > Rhizobiales > Stappiaceae > Roseibium > Roseibium suaedae. Next base: position 406,496 of record NZ_FRBW01000002.1, read on the forward strand.
CCGCTACATCAAGCGGCAGTCGACCCGCGAACCGGCCAAGTGGACGGGCATTTCGGACACCCGCGTTACCGCAGTCGGTAGCGTCGGCAACTGACACAAGCTGATGTGAATTCGCCGGTCCGCAAGTGATTTCGGGCAGGCACCAGAGAAAGATCCGGTCGCGTCCCCACCCTCCCCATCCCTACCACGACCGGGTCCAGGGAGCCGGCCCGCCCCCGCAGGCCGGCTCCCGTCCTTTTCACCCTCCCCATTGTGGGGTGAAATGGCCGTATCAGGGAAAACTCAGACCGCCTTCAGGCCGGCCTTGAAACGCTTCCAGTTCCGCACGTAGTTCGCGGCAGATTCCCGAAGCCCCTTTTCCGTAACTTCATCAAGCTGCCGGATCACCTTGCCGGGCATGCCCACGACAAGCGAATTGTCCGGGATGACCTTGCCCTCGCCAATCAGCGCATTGGCCCCAACGATGCAATTCCGGCCGATGACCGCGCCGTTAAGGACGGTTGCTCCCATCCCGATCAGCGAGTTCTCACCGACAGTGCAGCCATGCAGAATGGCCTTGTGGCCGATAGTGCAATCCGCACCGATGGTCAGCGGAAAACCCATGTCCGTGTGCAACACGCAGCCTTCCTGCACATTGGAGCGCTCGCCCACGTGGATCAGTTCGTTGTCGCCGCGCAGCACTGCCCCGAACCAGACACTGGCATCCTCATCCAGTTTCACCTTGCCGATGACACAGGCAGTCGGTGCGATCCAGTAACGGCTCTCATCCGGAAGATCGGGCTCTACGCCGTCGAGCTGGTAAAGTGTCATGGTTCCTCCTGTTGGATTTCAGACAGTCAGTATCTGCCCATGACAATAAGAACGAGCTGAATCAGCAGCAAGCCCGTTCCAAGGCTCCACATCCCGGCAATGGTGGATGACGCGACGAACCAGCCGAACGGGCGATTCTCTATCCGGCGGCCCCGAATGGCGTTGCGCATGATGATAAACGGGCCTGCAAAGAAGCAAAAACCAGTATATCCAACGATTCCTGCAACCCCTTCCACTGCGAGATTGAATCGGGGCGGCTGATTGGTCAAAAACTGATAAGCACTGCCAATCACTCCCGCAGCCACAAAGCCTGCGCACCCGATATACAACGCCAGGAAGAGATCAGACATCGAACTATTAACCTCTTGTTAACCATTTGAGCCTGAATCTGGCCCTTTAAGAGGGTCAAAAGCAATAGCTGTGCCGTTCTGACAAATGGCATTAACCTGGCAGAAACCCTGACCAATGCGCAACACGGTGAAACACCTCGGGTCCCGAACTGGCACAGGCCTGTCCTGGCTTCGGGAAAAGGTGCGCCGTTTTAGGTCAGCGCCAGTTTCCGGTGTTGCAAGATGATCCCGCTGGAGCTGCCCCGGTCCAGCGGCATGAAGCCGATCCATTTCACGATTCTGACCGGCGCAATCGCTCTGCTGACGGTGCTCTATATCGGCGTGCTGGCTGCCCGGTGGAGCGGAGCCTGGCGCGGCGACATGTATTGGACGCCGGACCTGACCGGCCTGCACATGCAGGTGGGGAACGTTGAGCTGCTGGTCGAAGGCAACCTGATGCGCACGCCCGCCCAACGTCTGACCCAGACACTCACCCAGGCAACCGGCGGCAGCCGGATGGACAAGCTTGAGCTGAGCACCCTCTGGCCGTCGATGACGGGAGCCGCCCCGGCAGACCGGCGGCAATTCGATGGCTTCCGCAAAGGATCCAATCTTATCGAGATCGATATCCTGGCTGAAACCGGACAGGAAACCATGCGCGACCAGCTTGAGCCCGTGTACCGCCGGCTGGCCCGCGGACAGGAAACAAAGGGACCGGCCGGTCTCAAGGTCCTGACCCTCTCCTCCCCGGTTGCCCTGATGCTGGACCAGGTGATGTTCGAACCGGGAGAGGCATCTGACTACATTGCCCGCTGCCGCACCCCGAAAGGACAGCCCGCCGTATGCGAAAGAGAGCTGCGGACGGATGGGCTCGTTGTCCGGTACCGGTTCGAGCGCGGGCTTCTGGCCAACTGGGGCCGGCTCGACCGCAAGGTCCTTGCTCTGATCAAGGACATGGCCGCCTGAGAACCACCTTCTCTTTCCTGAGCGGCCATTCCAGACAATAAAAAACCCGGCTCGCGGAGGCGTGCCGGGTTTTTTGTAACCAGATCCGCCAGGCGGACCGGTCAGACGATCAAGCTTCTTCGAGATCCATCTCGAGGATGGCCATCTGGAAGTTCCAGCTCAGATCCTCGTCCTCGTCATCGCGGAAGATCACGCCGATGAACTCTTCCCCAATATAGACCTCGGCGGAATCATCCTTGCGCGGACGCGCCTTGAGCTTCAGCGTGGTCAGGGAAAACTTCTTCTGCAGGTAAGCTTCCAGCTTCTTGATTTCTTCAGCCTTCACGTGGCTTCTCCAGATCTGTTCAGTGGTGAATTCGCGCGGACCCTACAGCAATCGGCAGGCTTGCCAACTGCCGGGTGTCAGCTTTCCCCGTGTTCCTGTTCTGCAACCGCATCGGCGGCCAGGAGCTGGTTCATGCTGCGCGCGGGTTCAGAGCAGCCCGCCCGCCCCACAACCTTCGCCGGCACACCGGCAACGGTTGAATTCGGCGGCACATCCTTCAGAACGACGGAACCGGCTGCAATGCGCGAGCAGTTGCCGATCTCCAGATTGCCAAGGATCTTGGCCCCGGCGCCAATGAGAACGCCGTGACGGATCTTCGGATGACGGTCGCCGCTTTCCTTGCCCGTCCCGCCCAGGGTCACGCCCTGGAGGATGGAGACATCATCGCCGATCTGCGCAGTTCCGCCAACGACCAGGCCGGTACCATGATCGATGAAGATGCCGCGGCCGACCGGAACTGCCGGGTGGATGTCCACCTGGAAGACCTCAGAGGATCGGCTCTGCAGATAAAGGGCGAAGTCGTGACGGCCCTGACGCCAGAGCCAGTTGGCAAGGCGATGGGTCTGAAGCGCATGGAAGCCCTTGAAATAGAGCACCGGCTCCAGAAGACGGTTGCAGGCAGGGTCGCGGTCAAAGACGGCAACCATGTCCACCCGGAAGATCTCGGCCAGCACCGGCTCCGAGGCGAGAGCCTCCAGATAGGTCTGACGGATCAGAGACGCCGAAACGATGTCCCGGCCCAGACGGTCACCCAGGCGGTGGACGACAGCTTCTTCCAGCTTCTCGTGATTGAGAACGGTCTCATAGACAAAGGAAGACAGAGCCGGCTCGGCAGCGACCATGGCCTTGGCTTCTTCACGAAGCTGACGCCAGACCGGATCATGCAGCGCGAGAGACGCCGCATTCTGGCGTGGACTTGGATTCGACATGGCTTGTCTCCTTTTCAAGCCGTCCTGCTTATGGACGCATAAGATAGGATCGTTCCGGGCAATTCCAAAGACAATCTTGCACCGGCGCTGACGGACTGGTTACCTGATCGCGAAACCGCCCGGCATTTGGACGGGTCACGAGACAGATCAGGAGCCGCAATCGTGAAACCTTCCCCGGAACTCAGGACCGGAACAATCAGGACCAAGGTCGAGGGAACTGTTGGCTGGCTGGTAGTCGACAATGAGGCCAAACGCAATGCCCTGAGCCTGGCGATGTGGACACAACTTCCGGAACAGGTTGCGGACCTCAGTAGTCATCCGGATGTGCGGATGATCATCCTGCGCGGCGCGGGCGACAGCGCCTTCATCTCCGGAGCAGACATTTCCGAGTTCGAGGCGACCCGCGCCACGGCCGAAGCTGCCCGCGCCTATGACCAGATCAATGTCGCTGCCTTCAAGGCTCTGAAAACCGCTCCCAAGCCGACCCTGGCCATGATCCGGGGACATTGCATGGGCGGTGGTCTCGGCCTCGCCTTTGCCTGCGACATGCGGATCGCAGCACAGGGAAGCGTCTTTGCCATCCCAGCCGCCCGGCTCGGGCTTGCCTATCCGGTGGAGGCCATGGCCGACATCGTCGAGGCGGTGGGGCCAGCAACTGCCAAGCGCCTTCTTTTCACCGCCAGCCGCCTGACGGCAGAGGAAGCCCTGGCGGCTCATGTGATCGACGAACTGGTCAGCGCGGAGGAGCTGGAAGATCGTTGCCGGGCTCTGGCAGACACGATCAGTGCCAATGCGCCGATGACATTGAAAGCCGCCAAGCTGACGATCAACGCGCTTTCCAGTGGCGCAGCCGGGGACCTGGAAAAAGCGATGGCGGCGGCGGACGCCTGTTTCACCAGTTCCGACTTTGCGGAAGGGCGTTCCGCCTTTCTGGAAAAGCGCCAACCCAGCTTCACGGGGAAATGACCCGGCACACCCACTTCAACTCCCCGATTCAACCTCTTCACAAAAGACGCGAAGCTTCTGGGCAGACTCAGCTTTCTCACCTGAGCCAAACTTGAATCATCACTTCAAAAGAGAGAGTTTCCGTGAGTCGGCCTCACCAAAACTGGGCCAGCCTAACCAGTTAAAGCAGAATCGAAACCTGAAGAACTTGAATCAGATTCAGAACCTGAACAAACGGATTCAAGCCGCTGGAATGATTCCAGCTTTTACAGCTTCAAACCCACTCCGACGTCTTGAGCCCCAGCAGGAAGCCTTCCACCGCTCCGGCAAAGACATCATTGCGGTCACCTGCAACCATATGTCCTGCTCCTTGAATATCCGTAAACAAGGCGTGTGGAACGAGCTCCTGAAATTCACGGGCATGACTTTCCGAAACCAGCTCGGAATTCCGCCCCCGCACCAGCAGAACGGGCACCTGCAGATTGCTTGCCGCAGCCACCATCCGTTCCTCGACCAAGGCCGCCTTGGCCCCGCCCGGAGAGCGCTCGGCTAGAATGAACTTTGGATCCCAATGCCAGCGGTAGCGTCCATCCTCTCCGAGCCGCAGGTTCTTTGACAGGCCCGAGAGATCGGTTGGGCGCTTGCGGTTCGGCAGATAGGCCGCAATCGCATCGGCCGCCTCTTCGACCGTGCCAAAGCCCGCCTCGATCCGGTCGCTCATGAATCCGATCACCTTGCCGACCCCGCCGTGATCCATCCGGGGCGTCACGTCGACCAGCACGAGCGCGGCAAGACACCCGCGCTGGATCTCGCCCTCAGCCAGCATCGACGCCAGACCGCCGAGCGACGCTCCGACCACGACGGGCCGGGCGCCGGTCTCCGCCAGGATCTGCCCGCTCACCGCAACCAGATCTCCGGCAAAATCCTCAAAGCCGTAATGACCGGAGACAACCCATTCACTCTCCCCGTGGCCGCGCTGATCCATGCAGTAGACAACGTGACCGAGAGCAGCGATGCGCTGCGCTGCCGCCGCCCAGGAATGGCGTGTCTGCCCGCCACCATGAAGCAGGAGAACCGGCTGCCCGCTCTCGCCGAAACGGTCGGCAACCAGACGATTGCCCTCCCTGCCTTCAAAGGTGACGAGCGCTGACATCAGTCCATCTCTCCGTTGAGGAATTCGAGAACACCCTGCTTGTAGACCTTGTCCCCGACGGCGACCATGTGGTCACGGTTCGGAATGTCCAGCACGCGTGCGTTCTGCATCAGGTCAGCCAGCTTCTGCGGCGAACCAGCAATGTCATCCTTGGTCCCGACAGCGACCAGAACCGGACGGGTGATCCGGCCAACGTCTGCTTCGGAGATCTTCTGACGGGAAGACCGGATGCAGGCGGCCAGCGCCCGGCGATCCGACTTGGTCTGTTCGGCAAAGGCACGGAAGGCACGGCCCGTGCGATCGGAAACATCCTGAATGGTCTCTGCTTCCAGCCCCCGGGCAATTGGCTCCGGATCACCCACGCCGGTGATCATGCCGATGCCGAGACCACCGAAGATCACCCGCTTGACCCGGTCAGGATGATTGAGCGTCAGGAAGGCTGAAATCCGCGCGCCCATGGAATAACCCATCACGTCAGCGGCCTCGATGCCCAGATGATCGAGAAGACGCCGCGCATCTTCGGCCATCACCGGCGCACCGTAGGAATCGGAATCATAGAACTTGGTACTCTCGCCGTGACCACGATTGTCCAGCGCGATCACCCGGCGGCCGTCCTTCACCAGAAGATCGACCCAGCCCGGATAGACCCAGTTGATCGTGCCATTGGACGCAAACCCGTGAATGAGGAGGATCGGATCGCCTTCCCCCTCGTCCAGATAGGAGATCTCGATTCCATCCTTTTGAAACTTCGGCATTTTGACCTTACTTTGACGTAAACGGTAAATGTACTCCTTCCAGCTTATGGCGAATGCAGGCAGGGGAAAAGCCCTTCTCGCGCCTCATTCGTCCAGTAAACGGGACAGGATGGGGAAGGAAATGTCCTTTCCTCTACCCAAGCCGAATTCAAATGAGTATGTTCCGGCCAACGAAACCCTTTGACGTATTGGATTGAACCGATGGCGGATCACTTCATCCCGCACTTCCAGAACACCAGCGGCCATGACTCGATCGCAATCGGTGCGCATGAATTCATGTGCATCGGCGCAAAGCCCCCTTTCGATCATCCGCACATCTTCCTGGACATGGGCAATGAACACGAGATCGTGTGTCCCTATTGCTCGACGCTCTACAAGTTCGATTCGTCCCTGAAGCCGCAGGAAGCCTCCCCGGCCGATTGCACCTTCGTTCCTGCAGCGGCCTGATCCTTCTCACGATTTACGGAAGTGGATGACTGACCCATGGGTCCGTCCAAGACGATGACAGAACCTGCCCGGAGCACCGGGCCGGTTCTGGTTGCTGGCGCCGGCATCGGCGGCCTGACGGCAGCTCTTGCGCTGGCAAGGGTTGGCCACAAGGTCATCGTTGCAGAGCGCAGCCCCGAGCTTGCCGAAGTTGGCGCAGGCCTGCAGCTTTCCCCCAATGCCTGCCATGTGCTGGAACAGATCGGGGCTCTGGATGCCATCCATGGCGCGGGCTTCGAACCGGAAGCCGTCCGCATCCGCTCCGCCCGCTCCGGCGAGGACATCACACGGCTTCCGCTGGGTTCCAGCCTGCGCAAGCGCTTCGGCGCCCCCTATCTGGTCGTCCACCGGGCCGACCTGCAGCGGGCCCTGTTCGACACGGCCAACAAGCATCCGGAAATCGAATTCCGCTTCGGCCACAAGGTCGCAGGCCTCGAGGACGAACCGGATGCTCCCGTCCGTGTCCGGTTCGAGACGACCTCCGGCAGCACCAACATTGATGCCTTCGCAGTCATTGGCGCAGACGGCGTCTGGTCAGCCCTGCGCGGAATGATCCCTGGACACAGCGAAGCCAGGTTCAGCGGCCGCACCGCCTACCGGGCCACCGTTTCCTCGTCCCGTGTGCCCGATGACCTCCTGACCGATACAGGTCTGTGGCTGGGCAATGATGCCCATCTGGTCCATTACCCGGTCCACGGCAGCAAGGACTTCAACATCGTTGCGCTGATCGAGGAAGACTGGACAGAGAAGACCTGGTCGGGAAGCGTCGACAGGGCCAGCTTCCTGCAGCACTTTGGCCGCTGGGCACCTGAAGTGAAGGCTCTCCTGTCGGTGCCGGATACCTGGCTGAAGTGGGCTCTGTGCGGTGTGGATGGCTCGGGCCCCTGGACCCATGGCCGCCTCGCGCTCCTGGGCGATGCCGCGCATGGCATGCTTCCCTTTGCAGCGCAGGGAGCCGGCATGGCGATAGAAGATGCTGCCGTGCTCGCCAGCTGCCTGAAGCCAGGCACGGACAGTCCCGTTGCAGCGCTCAAGACCTATGAGGCAAAGCGCAAGGACCGGGTCGTAAAGGTGCAGCAGACCGCCGTCAGCAACGGCAAGATCTATCACCTCTCCGGACCGATGGCGTTTGCCCGCGATACCGTCATGCGGCTGGCTCCGCCTGCCCGGCTCAGCAGCCGGATGGACTGGATCTATGGCTGGAAGCCCCCCGCTTGAGGCTCTGATTTCCAGCAAAACGCGCAGGCATTCTTGAGTGCAGGCCCAGCTTACGCTAAAGCCATCCTCCAATCAGCTCCCGGGAGATCAGCTATGGCGGAAGGCGACGCACAGAACGAGGTAACCGCAGGTTTCCTTGTCATTGGCGACGAGATCCTGTCCGGACGGACGAAGGACAAGAATATCGGCTTCCTGGCCGACTATCTGACCGCCATCGGCATCGACCTTTGCGAAGTCCGCATCGTCCCGGATATCCGGGAAAGGATCGTGGAGGCCGTCAACGAGCTGCGGGCGCGTTACACCTACATCTTCACGTCCGGCGGTATCGGCCCCACCCATGACGACATCACCGCAGACAGCATTGCCGCTGCCTTCGGTGTCTCCATTGACGTGGACCCCCGTGCCCGTGCCATTCTCGAAGCGCATTATCCTCCCGGACAGCTCACCCCTGCCCGCCTGCGTATGGCCCGCATTCCGGATGGCGCGGACCTGATCGAGAATCCGGTCTCCAAGGCTCCCGGTTTCCGGATCGGCAATGTGCATGTGATGGCGGGCGTTCCCTCCATCATGCAGGCCATGGTCGATTCCATCGCCCCGACCCTGAAGACGGGCGCAAAGATGCTGTCGCGGACCGTGGATGCGGATCTGCCCGAGAGCCGCCTGGCTGAGCGGCTGGCAGAGATCCAGCAGGCCTTTCCGGAAACGCTGATCGGTTCCTATCCCCGTACCACGGACGGCCGCTTCACCACCCAGGTGGTCATCCGCTGCCGGAACGAGGACAGCCTGGAGCGGGCAACGAGCACAGTTGAAGAGGCCGTGCGCCAAGCGCTGGCCTGACCTACCCCTTTTCCCGCCGGAAAGGCGGATATTGAGACAGGATTTAAGACCAATGGAAAACCCAGCACAAGACAAAGCCTTCCCGGTTTCCTGGGACATGCTCCACCGCGATGCCCGCGCCCTCGCATGGCGCCTGTCCGGTCAGGGCGAATGGAAAGCCATCGTTGCCATCACCCGTGGCGGCCTTGTCCCGGCAGCCATCATTGCCCGTGAACTCGGCATCCGCACCATCGAGACGGTCTGCATTGCCTCCTATCACGACTATGAAAACCAGGGCGAGCTGCAGGTCATCAAGCCGGTCGACCCGAAGGTCGTCGATCTGGAAGAAGGCCAGGGCAGCGGCGTGCTTGTGATCGACGATCTGGTCGACACCGGCAAGACCGCCCGCGTTGTCCGCGAAATGCTGCCGAAGGCGCATTTTGCGACGGTTTACGCCAAGCCGATGGGCTGCCCGCTGGTCGACACGTTCATCACGGAAGTGTCCCAGGACACCTGGATCTACTTCCCCTGGGACATGGGCCTGCAGTTCCAGCCGCCGCTGGCAAAGGACACCCGTGGCTAAGCCTCAAGGCACAGCTTTCAAAGGGATTTCCCTTTGATGTCATTCAAGCCCGCCAGCCCTCTGGCGGGCTTGTTGCTTTTTGGCATCACATGCGTGTGAGAAGACACACCCGGACCTCCTCTGCCACGATCTGGGCTCATTTTGGATGATACCCAGAGGCTCATGAAGGAACTTCTTTCACCCTTTTACGTTTAAGACTTGGATCCCTCCTCCCGATCCAACCGTCAAAAAGCACCAAGGCCCCATTGATGTCCGTATCCGTTCCGCCCGTTACCCGCCGCGCCTTTCTCGTCTCGGCGTCCGCTTCCCTGCTTGCCGGCTGCATGGGCACCGGTCGGCCCCTTCCAGTGGAGGCTCCGACTTCGGTCGGACGGCGCATCGATCCGGAATATCTCTACATGTACCGCGCCATGCCGGAAGAGCAGTTCCCGCTGCCTGCCGTTGATCTCAGCAAGATCAATCCGGTCTATTACCGCCAGGTCGTGGACTTCGCCTCGAACGAGCCCACCGGCACAATCATCGTCGATACGCCCAACCGCTTCCTGTACCTGACCATGGAAGGCGGCAAGGCCATGCGCTACGGCGTCGGCATCGGCCGCGATGGTTTCACCTGGGGCGGTACCGCACGCATTGCCTACAAGAAGGAATGGCCGGTGTGGACCCCGCCGTCCGAAATGATCGACCGTCAGCCGGAACTCGAACCCTATCGCAACAAGGGCATGGGTCCGAGCCTGGAGAACCCGCTTGGCGCCCGTGCGCTCTACATCTTTGAAGGCAACCGCGACACACTTTACCGCCTGCATGGCACCAATGAATTCTGGTCCATCGGCAAGGCCGTCTCGTCCGGCTGTGTCCGCCTGCTCAATCAGGATGTGATCGACCTTTACAACCGCGTCCCCAACGGCACGCGTGTCGTCGTCCGCCAGTCCTGAGACTGATTTCCCCTCACCGGGCAAAAGAAAAGGCGGTGCGCCAGACGCACCGCCACAGACTGCCGACAAAGGTATAAATCTCCCGATCGTCATCCCGGCCAAGCGGAGCGCGAGCCGGGACCGGTGAGCCAGAAGAGTTACGGTTTCAATCAGCTAACGACCGATGCGCCTCGGCTCACCGGTCCCGGATCTCCGCTTCGCTGCGTCCGGGATGACCAACTGATAGGTTTGTCATCATCCTCAGGCGGGGCGCCAGACGCACCGCCTTTTTTGTTTCCGAACAGAAAGCTGTCCTTCAGACATCAAGGTTGACAGGCAGGACCGCCTCAATGCCATCGAGCGTAACACTGCAGCCGATGGCATAGACTTCGACACCAGCCTCCTTTGCAGCCGAGAAAGCCGCCGCATAGGCCGGATCGATATCCGCCGCCAGCGACAGGCGGGAACAGTCCGGGCGCTGCACGAGAAACACCATCACGGCCCGATGGCCCTGCGCCACCATCTCCGACAGTTCTCCAAGATGCTTGGCACCTCGGGCGGTCACCGAATCGGGAAACTCCGCCAGCCCCGCTTCGCGCATCAGATGGACGTTCTTGACCTCCACATAGGTCAAACCGCCATCCTCCCCCTCCAGCAGAATGTCGATACGGGAATTCTTGCCGTATTTCACTTCCCGCCGGAGCGACGCATAGCCACTGAGTTCAGGAATGCGGCCCGCCTCCAGCGCCTCTTCCACCAGCTTGTTGGGATGGGCGGTGTTGATGCCGACCAGCGCACCGTCGGCCTCCATCACTTCCCAGGAATATTTGAGCTTGCGGGAGGGATTGTCGGACAGGGACAGCCAGACCCGCGAGCCCGGCTGCTTGAGGCCGAGCATGGAGCCCGGATTGGCACAATGGGCCGTGATCTCGCTGCCATCCTCATCAAGGATCACATCTGCGAGAAAGCGCTTGTACCGCTTGACCAGGCGGCCGCTGACGAGGGGAGCTGAGAACTTCATGCGCCTTGATTAGCGCGAGAACAAAAAGGAAACAAGGCCTTTTCATTCCACCAGCAGTGGCAGACCGGATTTAGCGCGACCAGAAATCCGGATCGAGCAGAACCAGCACCGTGAAAAGTTCCAGACGGCCGATCAGCATGGCAAAGGACAGTAGCCACTTGGCGCCTTCAGGCAGGCCTGAGAAGTTCCCGGCCGGGCCGATCATCGTGCCGAGACCCGGGCCAACGTTACCGATGGATGTCGCAGCCGCCGATATGGCCGTAACCAGGTCCAGCCCGAAGAAGGACAGTGCCAGCGTCACCGCTCCGACAGATCCCAGATAGACCACGAGGAAGGCGAGAACCGAGAAGGAGAGTTCCGTGGTCAGGCGCGTGCCGCCATATTGCTCGGACATCACCCGGTTCGGCCGGACCATCCGGCGCAGATGCGCCCGGACCGTGCCGAAGAACACCAGAAAGCGGAACATCTTGATGCCGCCAGTCGTCGATCCGGTACAGCCGCCGACGAATTTCAGCAGCAGGGCAATGCCGATAACGGGGGCGCCCCACTGGGTGTAATCGCCCAGCGCATAGCCGGTCCCGGTCACGATGGAAACGACGTTGAAGGTCGCCTTCAACAGTGCCTCGTGGAAAGGCATGTCCATTTCGATGCCGAGATAGATCGTGAGCACGAGGGAAACAACGCCTAGGAACCCCAGCAGCGCCCGCACCTGCGGATCGCGCCAGAGAATGAGGGGCTGCCCGCGCAAGGCCTGCACGATGAGCACGAAAGGCAAGGCGCCGATGATCATGAACAGGATCGCGACCCAGCCCGAGGCGGCGCTTTCGAAATGGCCGAAAGACATGTCATGGGTGGAAAAGCCACCGGTCGAAATCGTCGTCAGGCCGTGATTGAAGGCATCGAACATGTCGAGACCGGTCGCCAGAAAGGCGACGATGCAGGTCACCGTCAGCAGCACATAGGTGAGGCCCAGAAGGCGGATCAGCTCAACCGAACGGCTGACGATCTTTTCCGAACGGTCGGAGTTTTCCGTCTGGAACAGCTGCATCCCGCCAATCCTGAGGAATGGCAGCAGCACGATGGCCATGACGATGATGCCGACGCCGCCCATCCACTGCATGATCGACCGCCAGACAAGCAGCCCCGGAGGCAACCCGTCGAGCCCGGACAGAACAGTCGACCCAGTGGTGGTGAAGCCGGACACGGCCTCGAAGACGGCATCCGCATAGCCGATCCCGAGCCACAGGAACGGCAGGGCGCCGAAGGCCGGCAGGGTTGCCCAGGACAGGGTGGTCAGCACGAAGGTCTGGCGGGTGTCGAGACCGATGTTCAACGAGCCACCGACAGCTGTCGACAACAGCATGCCGACGAGACCGGTCAGCAGAGAAGAGAAGACAAAAGCCTGCCAGTCGGCGTTCTTCGCGGCAACATCCACAATGGCCGGAATCAGCATGGCCGTGGCCAGACCGACATAAAGGAAACCCAGGACGTTGAGGACAGGGCGCAATGACAGCAAACTGTTGGGTTCCCGCACCATGATGGCTATCCGGCTCCGCGGCCTGAACGGTTTTCTCCCGCCCCGGCTCCCGGACCACTCCCGAACGTCCTACCCGGTTTGCCCCACTTTGCCAATGGGCAGGGCCATGAGCGCGAAAATGGCTGCATAGGCCTGCATGTCAGGTGCCGGGCGAAAAGACATATCGCTTTGCTTGCGTGCCCACGCTTGGCGGCAAGCCGGTCTGGGCGAACATCTGCTCCCCCTCCGCAAGATTTGCCCAGAAGTCCGCCCACGGGTGATCCTTGCGTTCCGCAAGCGCGTCCTCCGTCAGCCGGAAGGGAAAGGCATGAACAGGCACTTTCGCCTGACCGGATGCATGAGCTGCCTCGACCAGCAGGTAAATCTCCTCAATCGCCGGGTCGGTCATGGCATAGCAGCCGACGGACATGCACTTGCCATGCACCATCAAGAAACTGCCTGTCCGCTTGTGTGACCGGTCAAAGGCATTGGGAAAGCCGAGATTGAAGGACAGGTGATACCGGCTGTTGGGGTTCATCTGACCGGCAGACACGGAATAAAAGCCTTCCGGAGCCTGCCCGTCCCCTTCCTTGAGCTTCGGCCCAAGTTCACCGGAGTAGGTGCAGATCGGATAGGTCCTGAACTTGCGATAGGCTTCTCCGTCCCGCAGCCAGACTTCGAGCTCACTGCTTTCCTTGAAGATCCGGATCAGGACCGGAGCCCCCTGCTGAAAACCGGCCTCGGACAGCTCCGCCGCCAGCCGGGGCCAGACCGTTTGCCGGACACCTGCCAGATCCGCCGTTCCGGGCAGAAAATAAGGCGGGATCCAGTTGGCAGCCACGCCAGTCAAAGCGCAGGCCAGAATAAAAACAGCTAGCAGGATCCGGCGCATCATCTGTCCCGTTCCTTAGAATCTCTCAAACCGCGAGAAATCCATCACGCCAAAATCATGGAAATATGGCAAGCACGGCTTGGAAGGTGGAGAAAATTTAAAGGTACAGCCGGTTTGCACGAGCCTCTGACACAAGAGACCTTGGTGCGGGCGGCGGGACTCGAACCCGCATGACCGAAGCCGAGGGATTTTAAGTCCCTTGCGTCTACCAATTTCGCCACGCCCGCTTTGCCGCCTTTGGGTAGCCGCTGAAATGCGGTTCTGCAAGCGCTTTGCACGTGATTGCGCACGGCTTTTGTCCAAGGTCTAGCAATCGCGGCCTCAAGAGGATATTTGAACTCCTACTAGGAACACTTGGCCCACGTCAGACCCCGGCGCCGCACTGTCGCAGAGACTTGCAGACAGGAGCCGTCGCCAGCGGTGGCCTTCCGGCATTTTGCCAGGTCTGGCCGGGTCATCGACAAAAGAGCAATGAAGCAGCCCATGGTCACCTATATCGACGCCGCAGACGCACCGCTGAAGAACACCGGCCAGATCCGCCTTTATTCCAAGGACGATTTCGCTGGCATGCACAAGGCCTGCCAGCTGACTGCCGGCTGCCTCGACGAACTGGCTGCCATCGTCAAGCCGGGCGTGACCACTCAGGAAATCGACGACTTCGTCTATGCCTATGGCACGGAGCGCGGCGGCATTCCGGCAACGTTGAACTACCGCGGCTACACCAAGTCCAGCTGCACCTCGATCAACCATGTGGTCTGCCACGGCATCCCCAATGACAAGCCGCTGCGGGAAGGCGACATCGTCAACATCGACGTCACCTATATCGTCGATGGCTGGCACGGGGATTCCAGCCGCATGTATCCGGTGGGCGAAATTGCCCGCAAGGCAGAGCGCCTGCTGGAAGTGACCTACGAATCCCTGATGATCGGCATCGAGGCTGCGAAGCCCGGCAACACGACCGGCGACATTGGCGCTGCGATCCAGACCTTCGTGGAAGGGAACCGGTTTTCGGTGGTTCGCGATTTCTGCGGTCACGGCGTCGGCAAGCTGTTCCATGACACGCCGAACATCCTGCATTATGGCCGCCCCGGTGAAGGCATCGAGCTGCGTCCGGGCATGATCTTCACGATCGAGCCGATGGTGAACACCGGCCGCCCGCATGTGAAGGTTCTCTCCGACGGCTGGACTGCGGTCACCCGGGACCGGTCCCTGTCTGCCCAGTATGAGCATTCGATCGGCATCACCGAAGACGGCTGTGAAATCTTCACCCTGTCCCCGGCCGGCCTGCATACGCCGGGCCTGACCATCGGCTGAACAAACACCTCCCTTCGCTTTGGTTGAAGTTCTGGAAAATTCAACCAAAGCGGATAGAATGCCCTGCAGGTGAGTAAGCACATGCGGGGCCGGGAGGCCGAATGCCCATGGAAGAGATGCGGAGCGGGTTCAACGAGAAGCCTGCTGATCCGGACGCCAAGGGCCATCGCCAAAGGCTGCGAGAACGCTTTGCCAATCATGGGCCAGGCGGTTTCGCCGATTATGAACTCCTCGAACTTTTGCTGTTCTTCGTCCTGCCCCGCCAGGACACCAAGCCGATTGCCAAGGCGCTTCTGAAGCGCTTCGGCACCTATGCCGGCGTACTCGCCGCTCCCCCTGCCCGCCTGAAGGAAATACCCGGCGTCGGTGACCGGGTCGCCGAGCTACTGAAGCTCACGCACGCCAGTGCTATCCGCTTCACCCGCACGGAAGTGCCTGACCGGGAAACGCTCTCCTCCTGGTCCAAGGTGATCGACTATGTCCACACGGCGATGGCCTTCTCGGAAGTCGAAGAGTTCCGCATCCTGTTCCTGGACAAGCGCAACGGACTGATCGCCGATGAGGTGCAGCAGACCGGCACGGTCGACCACACTCCGGTCTATCCGCGAGAGGTAATCCGCCGGGCGCTGGAACTCTCAGCGACTGCTCTGATACTAGTTCACAATCACCCGAGCGGCGACCCGACGCCATCGCGCGCGGATATCCAGATGACCCGGCAAATCGCAGAGATTGCGAAACCGCTTGGCGTCGAGGTGCATGACCACATCATAGTCGGCAAACAAGGGCAAACCAGCTTTCGCGGCCTGCAGTTGCTTTGACCAAGCGCCACACCTTCAGCAAAGCTAGGCAATCTCCACTTCCGGGGCAGGCAAGATTTTTCCTCGAAACATTTATTCTTACAGGCAATTAACCTAGAAAATCCGGCATTCATTAATAGCTTTCGAGAATACTCCGATGAAAGAAGCGGGGGCATATTGATGAAATTCAGCGGCGAGAACTCCGGAGGGAAGATTGCAAACGTCATCATCATTCCGATGATTGGTGTCGTCGTTTTTGCAGTCGCCTGCGTCTTCGCCCTGATGATCTGGTCATCCCGTGTTTCCGACGAAAGCGCGGCCAACAGCCAGCGCAAGCTTCTCAATGGCGCAATCGAACTGAAGCTCGACCAGATGTCCCGTCAGCAAGCGGGGTCGTCGGTCTGGGATCTCGCCTTCTTCAAGACCGCCTCTTCCGTTGTCGACAGTGACTGGCTGAAGCAGAACATCGGCGCCTGGCTCAATAAGAGCTATGGTTTTGAAAAGACGCTCATTCTCAATCGCGATGGCGATGAGATCTTCACCTACTCGCAGGACCAGTCTTCAGGCTGGGCGTCCTCCGATGTCATGAACCAGCTTCGTGGTGCCGTCGCCAAGACCCGCGCCCGCTATATTTCCTCCTTCATCCGCACGCCCTCGGGCCTGTTCCAGTATTCCCCTGGCGCAAAAAGACCCAAGGGCGAGAACCAGACCGAGACCGGACTGCTCAAGATCGGCCGCGAAATCTATTTCTTCAGCGCAGCGGCGATCACCCAGGAACTGCACAGCATCACCGCTGTCCGCACCCCGCCGGCAGTGCTTATCTCCTTCGACCGCCTCGACCCAACCGAACTTTCCCATCTTGCGACTATTTCGGATCTTTCCGGACTGCAGCTCAGTCAGATGGATGACAGTTCGCTGCTGATGGCAACCATCGAGCTCAAGGCCCCGAACGGTGAATTCCTTTCCTATCTGAAGTGGCAGGCCAATCGTCCGGGGACCGACATGCTCGGCCGTGTGACACCAGTGCTCCTGCTCCTTGCCCTCGCCATCCTGGCCTTGACCGTGGGTGTGATCGACTTCACCCGCCAGTCGACACGCAAGCTTGCGGAAAGCCGCTCGCAGGCAGTCTTCAGTTCCCGGCATGACGCCCTTTCAGGTTTGCCCAATCGGGAGCAATTCAGCCAGCTTCTGCGTGATGCCCTGGTGAAGCGTCCGACAGAGGACCTCAATCTGGCCGTGGTCTATATCGACATGGACCGTTTCAAGGACATCAACGACACGCTCGGCCATGCGGCAGGTGACGAGGCCATCCGCGCCGTTGCCCGAAGGCTTCAGTCCGTCGTTCCCAACAATGGCGCCATCGCCCGTATCAGCGGCGATGAATTCGCCATGCTTCTGCAGGATTGCCCAAGCCAGGAATGGATCGAGCATATCCTGACCCGGATCCAGGACCAGCTTGTGCGGCCTGTCCGCCTGGAGGGCACGGAGCACTATGTCAGCCTGTCCATGGGAGCTGCCGTATCCCCGCGGGACGGGATGGATCCTGGCGAACTTCTTCGCAAGGCAGATATCGCGCTCTATGATGCCAAGGCCAACGGCCGGGGCCGCTGGTCCTTCTTCGACAGCTCCATGCAGGAACAGGTTCTGGCAAAGGACAAGCTCTCACGCGAATTGCGCAAGGCAATCGATGTAGATGGTTTGAGCCTTGCCTATCAGCCCCAGACCGACACGAGTGGCAAGACCATCGTGGCCGTGGAAGCCCTTGCCCGCTGGAACCATCCGGAACTCGGCCCGATCTCGCCGGTCACCTTCATTCCGTTGGCGGAAGAAACCGGCCTTATCAACGATCTGGGCATCTGGGTGCTCAATCAGGCATGCAAAAACGCCCATCGCTGGCCGGATATCGTCGTCTCGGTCAATGTCTCTCCGACCCAGTTCAAGCATCCACGTTTCGTGGAAACCATTCTGGAAACCCTGGATCATCACAAGCTGCCGCCGAGCCGCCTCGAGATCGAAGTTACGGAATCTGTCTTTGCCGGCCAGGACAAGCCGATCCTCAATGCCCTGAAGCGCCTGAAGGATCTTGGCGTGAAGGTCGCTCTGGACGACTTCGGCGCGGGCTATTCCAGCCTGTCCTTCCTGCGGAAATTCCCCTTCGACACCTTGAAGATTGACCGAAACTTCCTCTCTGCGATGGATGACGATCAGGGAGCCAAGGCCATCCTTGCGACGATCATCAGCCTTGGCAAGGCGCTCGGCATGACCGTGGTCGCAGAAGGCGTGGAAACCGCCGAGCAGATGAGCTTCCTGACCGGGCTCGGCTGCCACCGCATGCAGGGTTTCTACATTGCCCGTCCGATGGAAGGCTGCCTTCTGGAAGAATTCCTGGCAGACATGAGCTTTTCGGCAAACATGCCCGAGACATGCGGCAGCGAAGCCCAGCGCCCCACTCTCAAGATTGCGAAGGCCTGAGAGTTATACCGTTCACGAAGATCAGATCTTCTGTAGAGCCGTTTCCAATTTTCCGGCTAGCTTGAGATAAGTTGAGAACGGCTTTTCTGCGCTTTCTCTGCCAGTCATGCCGTCTCTGACCGCAGCCAGTCCTGCGGTGCCAAAGCGGACCCGGATCATATCTTCAAGCCAATGAGCCTGCTGCGCGGCCCTTTTGAATGCTCTTCCGCCAGACAGCATCAAATGCTCCTTGTGGCGGGCGACTTCAGCCACGAGTTCCTCGATCCCCTGCCCGGTTCTGGCAGAAATCTCGCAGACCGGAACCTTCCAGCCCTTCCCCTCGCGGCGGCCTAGAGAAAGGGCGCCCAGCGCATCGGAGGCGGCACGGCGGGACATGGCTCCCATATCCGCCTTGGTCACGGCGGCGATGTCTGGCAGCTCCATGATACCGGCCTTCATGAATTGAAGACTGTCGCCAGAACC
Organism: Roseibium suaedae; assembly: GCF_900142725.1. GTDB lineage: Bacteria > Pseudomonadota > Alphaproteobacteria > Rhizobiales > Stappiaceae > Roseibium > Roseibium suaedae. The sequence continues at coordinate 425,196 of NZ_FRBW01000002.1, forward strand.
TGGCTGAATGCACAGAACCAGCGTGTCACAAGCTTCAACCAGATCCCCTTCGGACTGGCCGATCCCAACCGATTCCACGATCACCAGATCCGTTACGGCCCGCAGCAGGGCAATGGCCGCAATCGCCTGATCCGAGAGCCCGCCCAAACGGTCCCGTGCAGCCATGGAACGGACGAAAATTCCCTGATCGTCAGGGTCATTGGTCAAGCGGGTCCGGTCCCCGAGCAGCGCGCCATGGGTGCGCTTCGAGGACGGATCAATGGCGAGGACGGAAACGGTTTGCCCGGCAGCCCGCGCCTGCCGGATCAAGGCATCAGTCAAGGTCGACTTGCCGACGCCAGGAGGCCCGGTCAAGCCGAGCACATGCCCCGCATCTTCAGCGCAGGCCCTGTCGAGAAACGCAGCGATCCCGGGATCATTGGCCGCCACCTCAAGGCGGGTGAGCATGCGCGACAGGGCGAGCTTGCCGCCCTGCCGGATGGTAGCAAGGTCGGGAGCAGGGCCTAGCATGGCCCTACTCCCGCCAGAACCCCGGCGCCTTTTCTCTCAGCGCCATTCATGGCTCAGGCCCGCGCCTTTAGTGCCGCCTGTGCCGCAGCAAGGCGGGCGATCGGCACACGGAACGGCGAACAGGACACGTAGTTGAGCCCGACCGTCTCGCAGAAGTGGATCGATGCCGGATCGCCGCCATGTTCACCGCAAATGCCAAGCTTGATGTCCGGACGCGTGGACCGGCCACGCTCCGCACCGATCTTGACCAGTTCCCCCACGCCATCCTGATCGAGCGAGACAAACGGATCCTGCTCGATCAATCCCTTGGCCTGATAGGTCCCAAGGAAGGACGACGCGTCATCGCGCGAGATGCCGAAGGTGGTCTGCGTCAGGTCGTTGGTGCCGAAGGAGAAGAACTCGGCCGACTTGGCGATTTCCGCTGCCTGCAGGGCAGCGCGTGGCAACTCGACCATGGTGCCGATCTGATAGGTCAGGTCGGCACCTGTCTCGCTCTTCACGGCTTCGGCGGTGCGCTCGATCACGCCACGAACCAGATCCAATTCGCCTTTCAGGCCGACCAGGGGCACCATGATTTCCGGCACGACCGGCGCCCCGGTCCGCTTGCCTGCCTCGACAGCAGCCTCGAAGATCGCCCGTGCCTGCATTTCCGCAATCTCCGGATAGGAGACAAGCAGACGGCAGCCGCGATGACCAAGCATCGGGTTGAACTCACTAAGCGTCATGGACCGTTCGCGCAGTTTTTCCGCCGGAACGCCCATGGCTGCGGCCACTTCCGCGACTTCCTCGTCCGAATGCGGCAGGAACTCATGCAAGGGCGGATCCAGCAGACGGATCGTGACCGGCAGACCCTTCATGATTTCGAAAAGATCGGTGAAGTCCTGACGCTGCATCGGCAGAAGCTTGGCGAGCGCAGCACGGCGGCCCGCTTCCGTATCCGCCAGTATCATTTCACGCACAGACACGATCCGCTCGCCATCGAAGAACATATGCTCCGTACGGCAAAGGCCGATCCCCTCGGCACCGAAGTCCCGGGCGGCCTTGGCGTCGTTCGGGGTTTCCGCGTTGGTGCGCACCTTCATGCGGCGGACCTTGTCGGCCCAGCCCATCAGGGTGCCGAAATCGCCCGACAGCGCAGGCTGAAGCATGGCAACTTCACCGGCGAGCACCTGCCCGCTTGCGCCATCAATGGTGACCACATCACCCTTCTTGAAGGTTCTTCCTCCTGCCATGAGCGTGGCGTTGCGATAGTCGATCCGCACCATGCCCGCGCCAGAGACACAGGGCTTGCCCATGCCACGGGCCACGACGGCCGCGTGAGAAGTCATGCCGCCCCGGCTGGTCAGGATGCCTTCTGCGGCATGCATGCCGTGAATGTCTTCCGGGCTGGTTTCGATCCGGACCAGAATGACCTTCTGTCCGGCCGCCTTTGCCTCTTCCGCATCGTCCGAGTTGAAGACAATTGCGCCACAGGCCGCTCCCGGCGAGGCAGGCAGGCCGGTTGCGATCACATCCCGCTGGGCTTTCGGATCGATGGTCGGATGCAGAAGCTGGTCGAGAGCAGCAGGCTCCACCCGCATCACGGCCTCTTCCTCGGTCAGAAGACCTTCGGCAGCCATGTCCACCGCGATCTTTAGCGCAGCCTTTGCCGTCCGCTTGCCGGAACGGGTCTGCAGCATCCACAGCTTGCCCTGTTCGATGGTGAACTCGAGATCCTGCATGTCCCGGTAATGGGATTCCAGCTTGTCACAGATCGCCTGAAACTCGGTGAAGCACTCGGGCATCAGGTTTTCCAGCGAAGGACGGGTCGAACCGGCTTCGATCCGGGCCTTTTCGGTAATGTCCTGAGGCGTGCGGATGCCCGCCACAACATCTTCCCCCTGCGCATTCACAAGGAATTCGCCATAAAGCGTCTTTTCCCCGGTCGAAGGGTTGCGGGTGAAGGCAACGCCGGTGGCGGAAGTCTCGCCCATATTGCCGAACACCATGGCCTGCACGTTGACGGCAGTGCCCCAGGTGGCGGGAATGTCATGAAGGCGGCGGTAGGTCTGCGCACGGGCCGTCATCCAGGAGCCGAACACGGCACCGATGGCACCCCAAAGCTGTTCCTGCGGGTCCTGCGGGAAGGGCTTGCCCAACTCCCGCTCGACCAGTTCCTTGAACTTCTCGATCAGGCCGACCCAGCTCTCCGCCGTGATTTCCGTGTCGAGCGCCAGTTCGTTCTGGTCCTTGTGATCCTCGATCAGCTCCTCGAACTCGCTGTGATCCACCCCGAGAACCACATCCGAGTACATCTGAATGAACCGGCGGTAGCTGTCATAGGCAAAGCGCATGTCGCCAGCGCTCTCGCCAATGGCCCGCACGGTCTCATCGTTGAGGCCGAGGTTCAGAACCGTGTCCATCATGCCGGGCATGGAAACACGCGCACCGGAGCGGACAGACAGAAGCAGCGGATGAGAGGCATCGCCGAAGATCCGGCCCGTGACACTACCGATATCGGCAAGCGCGGCCTTGACCTGTGCGGCCAGTTCTTCCGGATAGGAATGTTCGTGCTCGTAATACCAGGTGCAGACTTCGGTGGTGATCGTGAAACCGGGCGGTACCGGCAGTCCGAGATTGCTCATCTCGGCCAGGTTGGCCCCCTTCCCTCCCAACAGGTTCTTCAGGTTCGCAGCGCCGTCCGCACTGCCATTCCCAAAGGTGTAAACCCATTTGGTCATGCTCATCTCCATCCCGGCATGCTCGTCACATGCCATCTCCCGCGGCATTATTGCACCGCACATTCCTGCTATGCGCTCCCCAGCGTTACAAGTAGTTTTTTGGTCTAAATCGTTTCAAACCTGTAGGTGACTGAGCACAGCAAGCAGGCCAACCTTGCCGCTGGTTCAGCAGATAGAGCTGAAAGACCAGTCACTTGGAGAATCAGGATCAGCAAATGCCTGTACATGATCTTCCCGGAACGAACGGTAACTGCGCCTCTTTGCCACCCATTCTACTGCCCTGCTGCTGCTCTTCCTGGCTGCGGCAGCGCCATTGACCGCCGTCTGGGCAGCGATCCCGACGGAACAGACCATGTTTCCCCCGAATTCCTTGCCGCCAAGCCTTAAAGAGGCCATTGTCAGGCGAGAAAAAGGATAAGGTCGAACAATGACGACCGACGCATGTGAGGTGACATGAACGAGCTAACCAGCGCTTTCTTGAAGTCCGTATCCGGCCGCGCCCTGACAGGCAGAACCCTGCGCCGGGCCGCACTGAGCGCGGTGACTGCCCTTGCGCTGCTGCAGCCTGCCCTGGCCGAGACCAAGGCAGACGACAAGGTAACCCATGGCACCCCCGACGACCTGCCCATCACGCTGTCCGGCAGCTATCTGGCCGGTCTTCTGGCTGGCGGCGAACTGGACTTTGCCTCGGCGGCGGCCTTCTTCCAGGAGACGCTCTCGGTCGATCCGGACAACAACCAGTTGCTTGAGCGCGCCTTTGTGCTGCGCCTCGCCAATGGCGATGTGGACGAAGCCATTGCGCTTGCCGAAGAGATGGACCGGGTTGGCGCAGGCAATTTTCTCTCCAAGCTGAGCCGCGGCAGCGATGACATTCTCAAGGGCAAGTACGAGCGTGCCCTGATTGTCATGCCCCAGTCTCAGGCAGGCCCGGTTGCCGAAATCCTGACCGGCGTTGCCCGCGCCTGGGCCCTTCAGGGGGCAGGCCGGACCAAGGAAGCGGTCAAGACACTGAACGACCTCAAGGGACCAGACTGGTTCAAGGTGTTCAAGTCGACCCACGCCAGCCTCATTCTCTATGCTTCGGGCGACGTGCCCGGCGCTCTCGCCGAGATCGAGAAAGCCTATGAAGAGGACCGCGGTGCCGTCCGTGTGGTGGATGCCTATGCCCGCCTGCTGGTCCAGTCCGGCAAGAAGGACCAGGCCCTCAAGGTCATCAACGAATATGACAAGCTGCTCAATGGCCATCCGCTGCTGACGGCGACCCGCGAGAAGATCGAGAAGGGCGAAAAGCTGCCCGCACTGGTTTCCAGCCCAGCCGCCGGCTTTGCCGAGATCCTCTATGGTCTGGGCTCGGCCATCGGCCGTGATGGCGCGGAAGAGCTTTCCACCGCGATGCTGCAGCTGTCACTGCATCTTGATCCGAAGGCCGAGTTCGCCGCCGTTGCCCTTGGCAGCATGTTCGAGCGCATGAAGCAGCCGGACCGGGCTGTCGAAGCCCTCATGAAGGTGCCTGCGGACTCCCCCCTGAAGCGGGAAGCGGAAATCCAGATCGGCCTAAACTACAACACCATGGAAAAGGTGGAAGAGGCACAGGCCCATCTGCAGAAGCTGATCGACGCGGATCCGAACGAGCAGGAAGCGGTAATTTCGCTGGGCAATGTTCTGCGCACGCACAAGCGGTTCGAGGAAGCCGAGAAGGTCTATTCGGAAGGCATCAACCGGATTGCCGATCTCACCCAGGACCATTGGCTGCTGTTCTATTTCCGCGGCATCTGCCGGGAGCGGATGAAGACCTGGGATGGGGCAGAGGAAGACCTGCGCAAAGCGCTTGAGCTTTATCCGGACCAGCCCCTGGTGCTGAACTATCTGGGCTACTCCCTTGTCGACCGTGGCATGAAGCTGGATGAGGCTCTGGGCATGATCCAGAAGGCGGTCGACCTTCGCCCGACCGACGGTTACATCGTCGACAGTCTGGGCTGGGTCTATTACCGGCTCGACCGCTTCGAGGAGGCTGTGACCGAGCTTGAGCGAGCAATCGAACTGCGCCCGGCAGATCCGGTGATCAATGATCACCTCGGCGATGCCTACTGGAAGGTTGGCCGCCGTCTGGAAGCCCGCTTCCAGTGGAACCATGCCCGCGATCTGGATCCGGAACCGGAAGAACTGCCGAAGATTCTCGACAAAATCGAAAACGGCATGCCGGAAACACCGGCCACAGATGAAGCCAAGGTTCAGCCGAAGAAAAACGGCGGCTGATTTCTGACAGGCAGGCTCATGCAGCTGGACACCGACGGGGATGCGGGCGAATTCGCCCGCGCCAAGGTCAACCTTGCCCTCCACATCACCGGCCGCCGCGCGGATGGCTACCATCTTCTGGATTCGCTTGTGGTGTTTCCCGAGATCGGTGACCGGCTGCGCCTTCTCCCGGACACACGGCCTCGCTCGCTCGCTCTGAGTGGGCGGTTCGGACCGGAGCTTCAACCGGCAGGCCCTGACAATCTGGTCCTGCGCGCCATCGAAGCACTCACCAGCGCTTGCGGCGTCCCGCCTCTTCCTATGGGTATTGAACTTGAAAAGTCGCTACCCGTTGCTTCCGGCATTGGTGGCGGATCTACCGATGCTGCAGCCGCCCTGCGGCTTGTCCCCCGTGCCCTGGGCCTCGACCTGACGCGTGACCAGCTTCTGAAACTTGCCCTGTCTCTCGGTGCGGATGTTCCGGTCTGCCTGGATCAGAAGGCTGTGCGCATGTCCGGCATCGGCGAAGAGCTGCACCCTGTCCCAAGCCTTCCGGTCACCGGGATCGTACTGGTCAATCCCTTGCGGGAAGTCTCAACGCCCGCGATCTTCAAATCCCTGACCCGGCGCGACAATCCACCCCTGCCCGCGTTCCCGGACAGGTTCGAGACCTGCGAAGCCCTGGCAAGCTGGCTTGAGCCGTGCCGGAACGACATGCAGGCTGCGGCCGAGACCCTCTGCCCGCCCATCACGGACGTTCTTGCTGCACTCAAGGCAGAGAAAGGCAGTCTCCTGAGCCGCATGTCCGGCTCCGGCGCCACCTGCTTCGCGCTCTGCCGGCCCCACGACGCAGCCCGGATCGCAGCGGACATAGAAAAAAGCCACCCAGACTGGTGGGTGGCTTCTTCAAACAGGATCCAATAGGTCCCGGCCTCTTTTCCGGCGCTCCGGCTGGATCAGCTGACGCGGGAAATGCAGAAGGCAACCGCTTCGGCCAGCGCATCATTGTGCGGACCAGCCGGAAGCTTCTCCAGAGCCTTCAGGGCATTTGCGCCATAGTCGCGGGCGCGCTGCACGGTGTCGGCAATCGCATCCACCTTGCGCAGGCGCTCGATCGCGGCATCCAGATCGCCATCCTCGATCTTGCCCTCTTCCAGGCAGCGCTTCCAGAAAGCCCGGTCGTCATCAGAGCCGCGCTCCACGGCCAGAACGATCGGCAGGGTGATCTTGCCTTCCCGGAAATCATCGCCGATCTGCTTGCCGAGATCCGCGCTGGAGCCGCCGTAGTCCAGTGCATCGTCAACGAGCTGGAATGCCAGGCCAAGCTCGCGGCCATAGGCCCGTGCGGCGGCTTTCATCTCGGCGCTCTGGTCAGCGATCACCGGACCGACTTCGGCAGCAGCCGCAAAGAGAGCAGCTGTCTTGGCGTCAATGACGCGCAGATAATCTTCTTCCGAAGTCAGGATGTTCTTGGCTGCACCCAGCTGCAGAACTTCGCCCTCGGCAATGATCGCGGAGGCTTCCGACAGGATGCGCAGCGCTTCCAGCGAGCCAACGTCCACCATCATCTTGAAGGCCTGGCCGAGGAGGTAGTCACCGACCAGAACGCTGGCCTGGTTACCCCAGAGCTTGCGAGCCGCCAGCTTGCCACGGCGCATGTCGCTTTCGTCGACCACATCGTCATGCAGCAGGGTCGCCGTGTGCATGAACTCGACGCTGGCCGCCAGAACCACATGGCCCGTGCCCTGATAGCCGAACATGTCCGCACAGGCGAGCGTCAGCATGGGACGCAACCGCTTGCCGCCGGAGGAGATCAGATGCTTCGCGATCTCGGGGATCAGCTCCACATTCGACCCGGCTTTGGCAAGAATGATCTGATTGACCTCTTCCATGCCCCCGGTCACCAGTTCGACCAGTGACTGGATGGATGGCTGAATTTGCTTGTTGTCCGAAACGGATGCGACCAAGGCCACCAAGGAGACTCCTGCGTTTTTTGTTGAGCGGACAATATGGCGCAAGCTAAGCTTGGGCAAGGCCGCAATCCGTGGACAAACCGTTGAATTGGCTCTACCTAGCCATTTTGACACAGTAATGACCTGGAATTGAGCCAGTCAGTGGCAAATTTAGCGAGAGGGCCGATGGAAGAACTGGTCAGAACCAACGACCCCGTCCTGATTTCTTTCCTGGAATCTCTTCTGGAAGAAGCCGGGATTGTGCATTTTGTCGCAGACGGCAACATGAGTGTGCTGGAAGGATCCATTGGTCTGCTTCAGCGCCGGGTGATGGTCGACAGTGATCAGCTCATCCAGGCCCGGAGACTGGCAGAGGAAGCCGGCCTTGCGCATGAGCTGCGGCCGCAGCGCCCCCAGTCAGCTTTCTGAGACCTGTTCGCCATGACGTCAGCCCTATCCGAGAACACGTCCGGCTGTGCGGCTCAGGCCGCGCCCCGCATGGAAACAACTCACGATGCCTTCCTGGGCGGCAAGGTCTATGTCCATCAGCCCGCCAAGGGGCGTCACAGGGCTGGAATGGATGCGGTCTATCTGGCCGCAGCCCTGCCCGAAGGCACCCGTGGACATGTGGTGGACCTCGGATCCGGCGTCGGCACGGCCGGTCTTTGCGCGGCAGCACGGCTGGAAGCCGTCACCGTCACGCTCGTCGATGTGGATCCCCTGGTCCTGGCCCTTGCGCGTACCGCTCTGGAGGATCCCGCCAACGGGGCCTTCTCCAGCCGGGTCAAGGTTCTGGAGGCAGATGTGACCGCCAAGGGAACCTTGCGCCGGGAAGCTGGCCTGACCTCCGGCATGGCCGATCACGTGATCATGAACCCGCCCTACTATGACGCCTCCCGCTTCCGGGCCTCGCCTGCAGAGGCCCGTGCCGGGGCCCACATGCTGGATGAACGGGGGCTTGAGCCCTGGGTCAAGACCGCAACGGATGTCCTCAAGGAAGGCGGCAGCCTGACGGTGATCTTCCGGGCCGATGGCTTGAGAGAAATTCTCGATGTCATTCAGGGCCGGTTCGGCGCCATCGACATTATTCCGCTGCGTCCGCGCGCTGATGCTCCGGCCACCCGCATTCTGCTCAGGGCCGTCCGGGCCAGCAATGCGCCGCTGCAACTGCTGCCCGGCTTTGTCCTGCACGAGGACGATGGCTCCCAGTTCACACCGCAAGCCCGCACCGTCATGCGCGATGGCGCGGGCCTCGGGATAACAGCCCGCAGATAAGGGGACGTTCCCCCATCCCTGCGGTCAATGCATCACGATCTCGCCATTCGCGAAACGATAGTCGACCGGCGTGATGAGGGCCTGGTGGGCGATGCGGACCCGGTGAATCGGGCCTTCGATTTCCCGTTCCCAGAAGCCGAGAAACCGCTTCAGCTCCGGAAAGCCCGGTGCCTTGTCTTCGGTTTGCCAGAGAAACATTTGCAGGAGGGCTGGGTGGTCGGGGAGACGGTAGAAAATTTCCGCGGTCAGAAGACCGTACCCCAGGAAGCGCTTTTCAAAGTCCGAACCAGCTTTCATGTCTGCCTCGCTTTCGCCAATGGGAAGGATCCATCACGAATCAAAGCTTAGCAAACTATGGAATAATTTCAATTAAGGTATTTATATCAATGACTTAGCAGCACAGGAATGTGAGTGCTGCCAAGCCTGTTCTTGCAATCAGTTCTTGTCCTTCTGCACCTGAATGGAACTCAGGTAGCCCAGGAACTGATTGATGTTGTCCGGCTGAAGCACGAATTCCGGCATGTCGTTGTGGCCGGTCACGATGCCTTCGGCCAGACTCTCCTCCAGATCGGAAATCGGATAGCGCTGCGACAGATCGCGAAAAGCCGGCGCCTCCGCATTGGGGCTCTCCCCTTCCGGGCCGATGGCATGGCAGGAAGCGCAGTTTTCCTCGGCAATGGTTCTGCCAATTGCCAGGCTTGCCGGATCATTCGGGTAGTCGCTTTCCTGCGCAATGGCTGCGCCAAGCAAGGCAAGTCCGGCGAAAAAAGCGGCCGACAGCACCGCGTAAGTGCCTGATTTCATCATATGTCTCTCCCTATCCGGCCTTTGTCTTACAGGAACCGGGCTCCAGGGACCATACGTGGCTCTACGTTTTGGCAAGACAACCGCAGACGTCTGCTTTTCGCCTCAGAAGCGCCCGGCAGGACGCCGCCCCTGTCATTCTGCTGCAGTCCTGAGACAAAATCTGCACAGGCGCGGGACATCCGCCTTCTGTCCCTGTGTCATCTTCCGATTGCTGCCTATATTGTGTCTGGAAGACAGTCCAAAACAGCCCGCCGAAAGCGTCCTGCCTCCGAGCGGGGACGAAGCCAGCGACAAAGACAGAGACGATGACAGAAACGATGACAGCGACGTCCCTCCCCGGTTCCATCGACGACACCTTTGCCCTTCTGGAGAGCGCCGGCTATGTCGCAGACCGGTCGCTGTCCACCGTTCTGCATCTGGCACTCAGAATGAAACGCCCGCTGTTCCTGGAAGGGGAAGCCGGCGTCGGCAAGACGGAGATCGCTAAGGTTCTTTCACAGACCCTCGGCCGGGATCTGATCCGTCTGCAATGCTACGAGGGTCTGGATATCGCTTCCGCCGTCTATGAGTGGAACTATCCGGCGCAGATGGTGGAGATCCGCGTGGCGGAAGCTGCCGGTGACACAGGACACGACGAACTCTCCCGCTCGATCTTCGACGACCGCTTCCTGATCAAGCGGCCGGTTCTTCAAGCGCTCCAGCCCCATGCGGGCGGTGCGCCCGTGCTGCTGATCGACGAACTGGACCGGGCAGACGAAGCCTTCGAGGCCTTTCTGCTCGAGGTCCTTTCCGACAATCAGGTGACCATTCCGGAGCTTGGCACGATCAAGGCTGCCGAACCACCGATTGTCATCATCACCACCAACCGGACCCGCGAGATCCATGACGCCCTGAAGCGCCGCTGCCTCTATCACTGGGTTGATTACCCGGATGCCGCCCGGGAACTGGAAATCGTCCGCCGGAAGGTTCCGGGTGCCTCCCAGAGGCTCAGCGAAGAGATCGTCGCCTTCGTCCAGAAACTTCGGACCGAAGAGGATCTCTTCAAGCAGCCGGGTGTGGCCGAGACACTCGACTGGGCCACGGCTCTCAGCGAGCTCAACGAGATCGCCCTCGATCCGGACATGGCCTCCGACACGCTCGGTGTTCTGCTGAAATACCAGGACGACATCGAGCGCGTGCGCGGCTCCAAGGTGCGCAAGATGGTCGAGGATATCCGCAAGTCCGACCCCACCCCGAAGACCTCCATGCCTGCGATCTGAGACATGATAACAGCGTTCAGCAGTTACCGTTTTCCGGCTCTCTCGCCGTCTCTGCTTGCTTTTGGCGAGCTTCCTGAATGCGAAATGGCGGTGCAAGCAGCCCATCCTGCGATACGGTTGGAGGCCATGTATGACGGATGCTGAGACCCTTCCCGTGCCGGGCGGCAAGATCGTCGACAACATCGTTCATTTCGCCCGCACCCTGCGCAAGGCGGGCGTCCCGGCGGGACCAGCCTCGGTGGTGGATGCCGTTCGGGCGGTGGAAGTCGCGGGCATCCGAAACCGGGAAGACCTCTACTGGACGCTTCACGCCGTCTTCGTTCACAAGCGCGAGCACCGTGTTCTCTTTGACGAAGCCTTCCGGATCTACTGGCAGAGCCGGGGCCTGATCGAGAAGATGCTGGCGATCCTGTCTCCCGTCGCCCCGCCCCGGGGCGCGCCGGAAAAACCCAAAGCAGGTCAGACCCGTGTTTCCGATGCCTTTCACGCAGCCAAGGAGCGGATGGGCAACGAGACCAAACCGCAGATCGAGGTGGATGCCACCTTCACTGTCTCCGGCAAGGAACTGCTGCAGGCCAAGGACTTTGCCCAGATGTCCGCGCTCGAGGTGGATGAGGCCAAGCGGGCTTTGAAGTCCATGCACCTGACCATGGACCTTGTCCGCCAGCGGCGCCTGGCGCCCGCCCACAAGGGCCGGATGGACCCGAGGCGCACATTGCGGGCTTCCATGCGCACCGGCGGCGCGATGATCGATCTGAAGTTCCGCAAGCCGGTCGAGAAGCGCCCGCCCCTTGTCGCCCTTTGCGACATCTCCGGCTCCATGAGCCAGTATACCCGCCTGCTGCTGCATTTCCTGCATGCAGCCACCGCTGAGAGGCGCGACGTTCACACCTTCCTGTTCGGCACGAGGCTGACCAACGTCACGCGGCAACTGCGCATGAAGGATCCGGATGAGGCGCTGGAAGCCTGCAGTGCGGGCGTGGAAGACTGGTCCGGCGGCACGAGGATCGCGACAGCCCTTCGGGAGTTCAACCGGGTCTGGTCGCGCCGGGTGCTTTCCGGCAATCCGACTGTGCTCCTGATCACCGATGGCCTGGAACGGGACACGGACGAGGACCTTGAGCGGGAGATGGACCGGCTACACCGCTCTTGCCGCCGGCTGATCTGGCTGAACCCCTTGCTGCGTTATGACGGCTTCCAGGCCAAGGCAAAGGGCATCCGGGCGATGCTGCCCCATGTGGACGAGTTCCGCTCTGCCCATTCGCTGAATGCGGTGGCGGATCTTGTGGCTGCCCTTTCCGGTGCCCCGAGCCCGTCTTCAGTCTCCAGCGATCCCAGAACCTGGCTAGCCTGAGCACCAGGTCCGCCAGCCGATCCTCCAATCGCAAACTGCCGAGGCGCTTGCCAATGCCCGCGCAGACGAAGCCGCAGATCTCTTGGCTCATCTCCTGCAGTTTTGCAGAGACCGGAACATTGATCTGGAACAGACACTTGCCCGAAAATGGTTCAAGTATCTGGACTAAGATCCGGAAATGACTCCCGGAAACAGATCCCGGCACCACCCATCACAACGACAGAGTCGGCCACAAGCGACTCCCTTGCGATTGACTCCAGCGCAATTGAATCCAGCACAAGTGACTCGCACGCGATAAATTACCCCCGCCAGTCACCTGTTGGGGCACAGGGAACTGGCGGGGATCTCCGGCGCACCTGATCCTTGCCAGGACACCGACTGATCCCAACATAGTTTCGATTTTTCGAATTTAGAATGCGGCACCTGGTCCCAGGTCAAAATCAGGGAAGTGCGACCACCGGCGTGCGCAAGCCCACCCGCTGGAACAGGTCGCTGATATCAGCGTTGGCCATGCGGATGCAGCCGTAGGACGCCGCCCTACCGATCGAGTTCGGACGGTTGGTGCCATGGATGGCATAGTTGCCATTGGACAGGGTCATCGCCGCAACGCCCATCGGATTGTTCGCAGCACCGCCCTTGATCAGCTTCGGCAGATTGGGATGGTCACGCTGCACCTCCTCAGAGGGCGACCAATCCGGCCGGACATACTTGCCCGTGATGAAGGCCGGGCCCGTCCAGGACTTGCCGTTCTTGCCGACGGCAATCTTGTAGCGGATCGCCTGGCCACGGCCGAGCACCAGATAGAGCCTGCGCTCGGAGTTCTTGATCACGATGGTACCGGGCTGGAAATCACGAGCCTGAAAGCCGACAAGCTCTGCAGCAGCGAGATCCCGGCTAGCCGAAACGGCTGCAAGACAGACAAAAACGCATAAAAACAGGGAACCAAACCGCATGACAAACTTCTCCAATATCAGGAGAAATCTAGCGTCATGCTCAAGCGGTCAAAAGACGGCCCATGCCTGTTTCTTAAGAGTTGGTTAACCTCCGCGGCCAGAGCAACCAGTCGGCAAGCCCTTCCTTCGGCCACTTAATCAAGTCACGTTGCCGTCCTGCCTACCCAGGCAGAATAGGGCTGAACACCGAATGCCTTGTCCGGCTCGCCATCAAGCAGATTCAAGAACTCGATTGTATGCCCATCCGGATCCTTGAAATAGACCACGACCGCAGGCATCCAACCGATCACTTCAGGCTCTGATATAGGTTGGTTCTTGATACTGAGCGGCTGAATGCCTGCCGTCTGCAGCTTTTCACAGGCGCTCAAAACCGCCTCGCGCGCCGTCCTGAAGGCGAAATGTAAGGTCATGAACAAGGGGGCCGTACCGTACTCCCACAGCCCGAGCATACCTGTCCGCTTGTCCCCGACCCAGAAGAACGCGATCTTGCGCTCCGGAATCTCTGCCGCGAGTTCCAGCCCCAGAACATCCCGATAAAACGCGATAGAAACCTTCAGGTCGCGAACCGGCAAATGGGTTTCATAGACACCTTGAATGCCATTGGAAGACGCCAGCGTCTCCCTGCTTTCAAAATGTGGTGCGGAAGTTGAACCTGTCATCTGCTGCTCTCAATCGTATTTCTCAATTTTCTAAACCGGCACACCCTAGAACTTCACGCGAGGGTCTGGCCAAGGAAAAGCGGCGGAGCGCCGATACGATCCTTTTGTCCAAAAGAAAACCCGCCCGGATTGCTCCGGGCGGGCGTCCTGCGGGCTTAGGGCCCACATCAGAGACTGTACGGCTTATTTGTAGTCGTACTTGCCGTCGTGCCAAGCGTACCAGACATAACCCGGCAGGGTCACGTCGCCCTTGTCGTCGAAGGACAGCTTGCCGAGAACGGTGTCGAACTCGCCAGCATCGAGAGCCTTGGTCACAGCTTCATAGTCGGTGGAACCGGCTGCCTTGACGGCATCAGCCCAAGCCTGGATCGCTGCGTAGGTGTAGAGCGCATAGCCTTCAGCGGTCTTGCCAGCCTTTTCCAGGGCTTCTACGACCGGCTTTGCTTCTGCGTTCTTGCGCGGATCCGGGGAGAAGGTCATCAGGGTGCCTTCGCCGGCCGGGCCGGTGATGGACCAGTACTCGTCGGTCACGAGAGCGTCACCGGAAACGAGAATGGTGCTCATACCCTGGTCAACCATCTGACGCTTGATGAGGCCAGCTTCCGTGTGGTAGCCGCCGACATAGACAACGTCGATGTTTTCGGACTTCAGCTTGGAAACCAGAGCCGTGTAGTCCTTTTCACCAGCGGTGTAGGCTTCGTACAGAGCTTCGGTCTTGCCAAGGCCGTTCATGACTTCCTTGGTCGCGTCAGCCAGACCCTTACCATAAGCGGTCTTGTCCTGGATGATGGCGATGTTCTTGTCCTTGAACTCGGTCGCCAGGAACGTGCCTGCGACCTGACCCTGCTGGTCATCACGGCCGCAAACGCGGAAGATGCCCGGTCCCGGACGCTCATCGGTGAACTTCGGGTTGGTCGAAGCCGGAGAAATCTGAATGATGCCTTCTTCCGAGTAGACGGCGCTGGCCGGGATGGAGGAACCCGAGCAGAAGTGGCCGGCCATGAAGACCACGCCCTTGCCGACCATCTGGTTGGCGACAGCAACAGCCTGCTTCGGGTCGCAAGCGTCATCGCCCACTTCCAGAACCAGCTTCTCGCCATTCACACCACCGGCAGCGTTGATGTCAGCCACGGCCTGCTCAGCACCGGCCTTCATCTGTGCACCGAAGGACGCGTACTGGCCGGTCATCGGACCTGCGGTCGCGATAACGATGTCAGCCAGAGCTGCACCGGACATTGCCATGCCAGCAACAGCCGCAACGCCTGCCAAAAGATACTTCTTCATCATGTAACTCCCCTGGTTCCAGGAAATGATACTGGACCACTTGATTTGACGGAGGTGACCCCGCCTGGAGGCATCATGCCTCCCGGTGACTTTCCGGCGTGCCTCTTGTTTTTTTGGTCACACGCCTTCCAGCCGGTTCCCCATCGAGGCGAAAACCGCCCCGCTGGTAATAGTTTAGCTTGCAGGGTAGCGGTCTTCCCGCCCTTCCCGCAAGCGCCATCCGAAAGGATGTGTTTTTTCGTAAAGCCACACATACTGCGTGGTCATCTGGCTGGCCCGCGTGAAGCGCCATCCCGCATAGCCGATCAGTGCCAGAACGGCGTAATCGACGATCAGATACTGCAGGGACAGCAGCGGTTCACCGAACAGGGCGAAGCTCAGGAAGCGCACGCCCAGCGTCAGAATGAAGACAAACCAGAACAGCGTCAGCAGAGGACGCCAGGTGCTTGCAACAGCCCGACCGGTCATCCAGGCAGCGCCGCCGCCCAGAATGCAGAGCAGGATGATGAACACCAGCAGGTTTGATGCGTATAGAATTCCCATTTGACCCTCCGGGAGCAACCTGCCCCTTCTCCAGGACGCAAGCTGCTCCACCACTTTGAAACCGATCAGCTTTCGGGCATCCGGCCACGACGGGCCAGATGCCTGCCGACCTAGTGTCCGCCGCCTTCCAGGTAAGCAGCCTTGACGTCGTCTCTCGCCAGAAGCTCCTTGCCCGTGCCGGACATGGTGATCTTGCCATTGACCATGACATAGCCGCGGTGGGCCAGCTTCAAGGCATGATAGGCATTCTGCTCGACGAGGAAGACAGTAAGACCGTCTGTCCGGTTCAGGTCACGGATCGCGTCAAAGATCTGCTTCACGATCAGGGGCGCAAGCCCGAGGGACGGCTCATCCAGAAGGAGGAGCCGCGGTTTGGACATCAGAGCCCGGGCAATGGCCAGCATCTGCTGCTCACCGCCAGAAAGAGTTCCGCCACGCTGATTGCGGCGTTCCTTCAGGCGCGGGAAGAGGTCATAGGCCTTCTTCAGGCTCTCTTCGACATCCTTGTTGCCCGCAGTCTCCGCTCCCATGATCAGGTTTTCCAGCACGCTCATACGCGGGAAAATCCGCCGGCCTTCCGGCGACTGCGCAATCGACTTGCGCATGATCAGGTGGGTCGGCAACCGGGTGATGTCCTCGCCATCATAGAAGATGGAGCCGGAGCTTGCCTGAGGCGAGCCGCAGATGGTCATCATCAGGGTCGACTTGCCAGCACCATTGGCACCGATCAGGGTGACGATCTCGCCCTCGTTGACAGTCAGATCCACCCCTCTCAGGGCGATGATCTTGCCATAGTGGGTCTCGACGTTGCGCACGTCGAGCAGCGGCTGGGAGGCGCTCATAGGCCGACCTCCTGTTCCACCTGATCGACTTCCTCATCCGGAACGCCCAGATAGGCCGCGATCACCTTGGGATCGTTCTTCACTTCATCCGGGGTGCCGTCGGAGATCTTCTCACCGTAATCGAGCACCACAACGTGGTCGGAAATTTCCATCACAACGCTCATGTCATGCTCGATCAGGAGGATCGAAGTCCCCTGCTCCGCACGAATATACTGAAGCAGCGCATTGAGTTCGCTGCTCTCCTTCGGGTTCAGACCAGCGGCAGGCTCGTCCAGGCACAGAAGCTCGGGACCGGAGCACATGGCCCGGGCAATCTCCAGACGGCGCTGATCGCCGTAGGGAAGATCTGCAGCCGGGGCATCCGCACGCTCCAGAAGACCGATCCGGTCCAGCCAGAAACGGGCGCGATCCACGGCTTCCTTTTCCGCCTTGTGGAAGGAGGACAGGCCAAGGACACCGCCGATGGTGAAGCCGGAGGCCACCATGAGGGGATTGTGCTGGGCGACCATGAGGTTTTCCAGCAGGGTCATCCCGCCGAACAGGCGGATGTTCTGGAAGGTACGGGCGACCTTGGCCTTTGCCGAGATCTTGAAGTCGGGCATCCGCTCAAGGAGATATTCCTCCTTGTTGGCGCGGTGCATGACAATCCGCCCTTCCGTCGGCTTGTAGAAGCCGGTGACGCAGTTGAACACGGTCGTCTTGCCGGCCCCGTTCGGGCCGATCAGGGCGGTAATGTCACCGCGCCCGACGTTGAACGACAAGTCTCCGATCGCGACCAGGCCACCAAAGCGCATGGTCAGATGTTCGATCGTAAGGATGGGGTTGTTGGTCCAGGAGCTCATCCATGGCCCTCCTGCACGAGATCGGCACTGATGCCCTTGGCCTTGCCTGAAAGTGAAATCGACGGTGTGCGCGTGGAGATAAGTCCGCGCGGCTTCCACACCATGATACCGACCATCAGCAGACCGAAGACCAGCATGCGGTACTCGGCAAATTCACGGATCAGCTCGAAGCCGCCGATCATGACGACAGCAGCAATCACCACGCCGATCTGGCTGCCCAGACCGCCCAGAACCACGATGGCCAGAATGACCGCGGATTCCATGAAGGTGAAGCTTTCCGGAGAGATGAAGCCCTGACGGGTGGCAAAGAACGACCCGGCAAACCCGCCGAACATTGCACCGAGCGCGAAGGCGGTCAGCTTGGTGTTGGTGGTGTTGATGCCCAGGGACCGGCAGGCGATCTCGTCTTCACGCAGGGCCTCCCAGGCCCGGCCAACCGGCAGCTTGCGCAGACGCATGGTCACGAAATTCGTCACGAGCGCCATGGCAAGGATGAGATAGTAGAGGAAGATGATGCGGTGGATCGAGCTGTAGTCCAGTCCGAAGAAGGCAGCAAAGCCATCGTCGCCGCGCTCGAACTCCAGACCGAAGAAGCTCGGCCGCGGAATGCCGGAAATACCATCCGGACCACCGGTAAAATCATACCAGTTCAACAGAACCACACGGATGATTTCCCCGAAGGCGAGCGTCACGATGGCCAGGTAGTCACCGCGCAGGCGCAGGACCGGGAAGCCCAGCATGATGCCCCAGAGTGCGGCCAGAATGCCGGCCAGCGGCAGGCAGATCCAGAATGACAGACCGAAATAATGGGCCAGCAGCGCGTAGGAATAGGCGCCGACCGCATAGAAGGCCACGTAACCCAAGTCAAGCAGACCGGCAAGGCCCACCACGATGTTCAGGCCCCAGCCCAGCATGACATAGGTTGTCACCAGGATGGCGAGGTCGAGATACCGGCGGGACCCGGAAGCCCCGTAGTAGCTCATCAGCAGGAACGGCAGGACCACAGCAAGGACCAGGAAGACCGGCATGGCGAACTTGCCAAGGCCGGAAAAGCTGCTGGCCTTCGGCATCATGCCCGACATGATGCCCGTAACCGGCTTGTCGGACTTCCAGACAAACAGGTTCAAGAGCAGACGGCCGAAGAAGACGATGGCCACCGCAATGGCCACGGCACCCCAGCGGTATTCGATACCGAGCTGACCACCCATGCCGCTGGCCACTTCCGCCTTCATGCCGAGCATGAGGGAGAAGAGCGCCAGTGCAATAAGTCCCCCGGCGACCGAGTCCTTGACGGCGGACACGAACCGGCTTTCGCTTTGCGCGCTCATATCAGACCTTCTCCACTTCCGGCTTGCCGAGCAGACCTTCGGGCATGAAGATCAGAACGATGGCAAGGATGGAGAACGCCGCAACGTCCTTGTATTCGACCGAGAAGTAACCGGACCAGAAGGTCTCGATCAGGCCGATCAGCAAGCCGCCAAGCATGGCGCCCGGCAGAGAGCCGATGCCGCCCAGAACGGCTGCGGTGAAGGCCTTCACACCGGCAAGGAAGCCGATGTAGAAGTCGATCACGCCATAATAGATCAGGAACATCAAGCCAGCGACGGAGGCGAGCGATGCACCCATGACGAAGGTCAGTGAAATCGTCCGGTCCACGTTGATACCCAGCAGCGACGCCATCTTGCGGTCCTGCTCGCAGGAACGCTGGGCGCGGCCAAGCGAGGTCTTGTTGATCAAGGTGGTAAAGCCGATCATCAGAACCGTGGTCACCACGATGATCAGGATCTGCGAATAGGACAGCTGCACCACGAACCCGCTGTCACCAGAACCATCACTCAAGGTGAAACCACCCGGGATGAGCGGCTGCAGCGGCTTGTTGCGGGCGCCTTGCGAAATCTGGACGAAGTTCTGCAGAACGATCGAAGCGCCGATGGCCGTGATCAGCGGCGCCAGGCGGAAAGAACCGCGCAGAGGCCGGTAGGCGATCCGTTCAACCGTCCAGCCCCAGACAGATGTCAGGGCCATGGACACGATCAGGATCGCGATGAGTGCGAGGATCAGAAGCGCCAGCGGCATCGACGCCGTCACACCGAGAGCGACGATCAGGATCAGCGATATGAATGCGCCGACCATGAAAATATCGCCATGGGCGAAGTTGATCATACCGATGATGCCGTACACCATCGTGTAGCCGATGGCGATAAGGCCATAGATCGACCCTAGCGTCACCCCGTTGATGAGCTGTTGTAAGAAGTATTCCATGTCGTTGTTCAGACCCCCGGAAGGCTCAAGCCATCTCTTTGTTGTCAGAGTGCATTTTTGCACATTGAAAAAAGTGGTAGCAAGACCACGCTTTTGAGACAATTCCCTCTTCGAACTGCCACGAATAAAAACAAGAATTTTCTCTTGTGGCAAATTATGGGAAAATTTTTCCGTACCGGAAATTACTGGCCACCCACCTTTCGACCTTCGCTCGAACGGTTCCTTAAACCGGAGCATGATAGTCGAAAGCCTCTGACATTTGACCAGACAGGGATATAACACCCCGATTGGCCACCGGGCGCAAGCCCAGGACGCAGTTTGACTGCAAGACGATGGAGCCGCGTTTGAGCACCTTGAAAACCACGCAATCCCGCCAACCGGGCACGGACACCGTTTCAGGTACCGACACGGCCAAAGGAAATGCTGGTGACGGTCAGCTTACCCAGGCAACTTTCCGCGAGGCCATGAGCCGCATCGCTACTGCCGTGCACGTCCTGACCACCGATGGTGCGGCTGGCCGGGCCGGTGCCACGGTGTCGGCCGTATGTTCCGTCACCGATACCCCGCCGACGATTCTGGTCTGCGTCAACCGCTCCAGCCGCATCCATGGCGCCATTCAGTCCAATGGCGTCTTCTGCGTGAACACGCTTTCCTCCGGCCATCAGGCTCTTTCAGACGCCTTTGCCGGACGGGGAAATCTGGAAATGGATGCCCGTTTCAAGCTGACAACCTGGACACCGATGCTGTCCGGCAGCCCGGCCCTGAGTCCCGCTCTGGTTTCCGTCGATTGCCAGGTCGAAACCATCACCGACATCGGAACCCATTCGGTGATCCTCGGGACGGTCAATGACATCCGCATGGACAGCGATGAAGGCTCCCTGATCTACGTCCGGCGCGGTTACCACGGCCTTCCCGGCTAAGTCCGGCCCCCTTTCCCTCGCTCTTCTCCACCCATTGCATGAACGTTGGCATCCTTGGAAAATGAGCCTAGGCTGAGCTGAAACTCATCCGCCCTGGAGCCATCATGCAAGGTCCGCGCAATCTGATCACTGACGTTCCCGGGCTCCTGGTCGGCAATGCCTCCGACCCGGTTCTGAAGTCCGGCGCAACCGTGCTGCTTCCGGAAGACCCTGCTGTTGCCTCCGTCGCAATCCATGGCGGCGCGCCCGGAACGCGCGAAATCGCCCTTCTGGAACCCGAACAGACAGTGGCCGCCGTGGACGCCATCGTGCTGGCGGGCGGCTCGGCATTCGGTCTTGATGCAGGTGCCGGTGTTCAGGGACGCCTTGCCGAACTTGGGCGGGGCTATCAGGTTGGTCCGGTGCGGGTTCCCATCGTTCCCACCGCCATCCTGTTCGATCTGCTCAATGGCGGGGACAAGAGCTGGGGCCAGTCTGCTCCTTACCGTGACCTTGGCCGCGCGGCGCTGGATGCGGCCGGATATGATTTCCCGCTCGGCACAGTTGGTGCCGGCACCGGGGCAACGACAGCCAACCTGAAGGGCGGCCTCGGATCTGCGTCCATGGTCCTCGCCAATGGGATCACCGTGGGTGCAATCGTTGCCGTCAACGCCCTCGGCCGCGCCACCGTTGGTGACAGCCGGCATTTCTGGGCTTCGCCCTTCGAATTTGGCGACGAATTTGGCGCCTTTGGCCTGCCCCATCCCCTGCCCGCAGATGCAGTTTCCGTCCGCACCAAACTGGACGCCCTGAAGGCTGGCGCGAACACGACGATTGCAGCCGTAGCCACCGACGCTGCCCTGACCAAGTCGGAGGCCAAACGGCTTGCGGTCATGGCCCATGACGGCCTTGCCCGCGCGCTGTGGCCTGCGCACACCCCTCTGGATGGTGACCTCGTTTTCGCCCTGTCCACCGGCCGCAAGCCTCTGGACCGCCAGCTGGAGGACATGGTGCAGATTGGAGCTGCCGCAGCTTCCTGCCTTGCCCGGGCAATCGCCCGCGGCATCTACCACGCCAGCCCGGCCCCGGATGATCCGGTGCCGACCTGGCAGCAGAGATTTGGCTCCTGAGTTTTTCTTATTCCGCAGCCTGCAGGTGCTGAGGCAGAGCACCATCGTTGCCCGCAGGCTTGCCATTGAGCTGGCCCATCAACTGGGCGCGCTTCTCGGCAGCCTTGGCAAAATTCGCTTCCTTCACCGGACCGAAGCCGCGGATCTGGTCCGGAACACGGGCAATCTCCACCAGGAGGCCATAGTTGCCACCGTTGATCTTGGACAGGACAGCTTCAAGGTCGGCCCGGTAGCTCTGCACCAGTGCCCGCTCGGCCCGGCGCTCGGCGGTCCGGCCAAACGGATCCATCCAGGTGCCGCGCAGTCCCTTCATCCGGTTCAGCAGCTTGAAGGCACTGAACACCCAGGGGCCAAAGGCGATCTTCTCAGGCCGCCCGGTCTTGGCATCCTTCTGATGAGCAATCAGCGGCGGCGCCAGATGCACCTTGATCTTCTTTGGATCGGCAAACCGTGCCTTGATCTTGGCCTTGAACTCTGGCGTCGAATAGAGCCGGGCCACTTCATACTCGTCCTTGTATGCCATGACCTTGTAGAGCATGCGGGCTGCCGTATCGGTCAGGCGCAAGGTGCCGGGGCCATGGGTTTCGTCGGCGGCCCGGATCCGGCCAATCAGCTCCTTGTAGGAACGGGCATAGGCCGCATCTCCCCAAGCTTCCAGTTCGCGTGCGAAAGTCTCGATCTCCTCCTCCAGCGACAGCTCCGGCGCGGCATCCTTTGGCAAGTGAGAAAGGATCGCCTCGGGATCAGCCGCCAGAACACGGCCAGCCCGGAACGCCTGAATGTTGGAGGCGACGGACGTGCCGTTCAGGGTCAGAGCAGCCTCAACCGCAATGGCCGACACCGGCAGGCTGCCAGCCTGATAGGCCATGCCGATCAGGATCATATTGGCATAGATCGCATCGCCCAGAAGCTTCTCGGCAATCCCGGCGGCATCCTGCGCCAGATAGAGATTGCAGCCCTCTGACAGGGCCCGGTCCATCTTCACTTCGTCGAAGGAAAGGGTCTGCTTCAGCACGAATTCCGCCGTCGGCGCGACACGGGTGTTGGCAAAGGCAGCCGTCGTTTCCTTGTTGATAAGGCTCAGCTGCTCGGCATTGGTTGCGACCACCATGTCGCTGGCAATCAGGATATCGAGGCTTGCCGTGGGAACCCGCGGCCCTTCGATCGGGCGCGTGCCACCGGCAAAACGCACGTGGGAGGTCACAGGGCCGCCCTTTTGCGCAAGTCCGGTCATGTCCAGGGTCGAAGCGTGATTACCGTCTATATGAGCTGCCATGGCCAGCACCGCGCTGACAGTGGTCACCCCCATGCCGCCGATGCCGGCAATCAGCATGTTGCGGGTCTGGGCCAGGCTCGGCAGCCTGGGCTCCGCGAGCTTGGCCACCAGCGCTTCCACATCGATCTCCGCCTTGTCTGCCTTGCGTAGCGCCGCGCCCTCGATTTCCACGAAGGACGGGCAGAAGCCCTTCACGCAGGAGAAGTCCTTGTTGCAGCTCGACTGGTTGATCTGCCGCTTTTCGCCGAACGGGGTCTGCAGGGGCTCGACCGAAAGGCAGTTGGACTGAATCGAGCAATCGCCACAGCCTTCGCAAACCCGGTCATTGATGAAGAGACGTTTGTCCGGATCCTGCATCAGGCCGCGCTTGCGGCGGCGGCGCTTTTCGGTCGCGCAGGTCTGGTCATAGATGAGGACTGAGACGCCAGGATAGGCCATCAGCTCGGTCTGAAGGCTCATGAGTTCATCCCGGTGACGCACTTTCGTACCGGTCGCCAGATCGCTCCAGCCGCCGTAAAGCTCCGGCGTTTCGCTGAGAACCTCGATCCGGCCGACGCCTTCGGCTTCAAGCTCGCGGGTCATCTGGGCAACGCTCATGGGCCCGTCGACAGGCTGACCACCGGTCATCGCGACCGCGTCGTTGAACAGGACCTTGTAGGTGATCGAAGCCTTGGCAGCGACCGCCTGACGGATCGCCAGAATGCCGGAATGGTAGTAGGTGCCATCGCCCAGGTTGGCGAAGACATGCTTGTCCTTGGCAAAGGGCTGCTGACCGATCCAGAGCACGCCTTCGCCGCCCATCTGGATCTGGCCATCCGTGTTCCGTCCAGCAAGCTCGACCATGGCATGACAGCCGATGCCCGGCATCGCGCGTCCCCCCTCCGGGATAACGGTGGAGGTGGAGTGCGGACAACCGGAACAGAAATAGGGAATGCGCGCTGCGCGTTCTGCATGGCCCTGCGCCCACATGACCTGACGGTTCATGCGCTCTGCAACCTCCCGCATGTCTGGGGTCACGACCTCTTCCGGCAACCAGCCCAGAAGGCCCTGCAGAATTTCAGCGATCGTCATTTCCAGAACGTCGGACAGGAACGGTGCCCCGTTTGGACGGCGCTTGCCCCAGATCTCCGGCCGGGCTTCCGGCGGCAGATGGTAGAAAATTTCCTTGATCTGCGGTTCCATGAAGGCCCGCTTGTGCTCGACCACCAGAAGGCGGTCAGCCCCACGGGCGAAATCGATCAGCCCTTCCGGCTCCATCGGCCAGGTCATGGCTACCTTGTAGACCGCAAGGCCAAGCTCGGCCGCGCGCGCCTCGGTAATTCCGAGGAGTTCCAGCGCCTGACGCAGATCCCGGTAAGCCTTGCCGGTTGCCACAATGCCGAGCCGGACACGGCGGCCTGAGCCGAAACCGACCCGGTCAAGACCATTGGCCCGCACATAGGTCCGGGCGGCAGGAAGACGCAGGTCCCGAAGCAGGCGCTCGGTTTCAAGCCGGTTGCCGAGAAGCAGGTCCCGGTTGATGGAATGGTCCTTGCGCGGATCGCCGATCGGCGGGCGGATCATCGCCAGACGGCGGTCATCCACATTGATGGTTGCCGAGGCATCCATGGTGTCGGCGATGCAGATCAACGCGCTCCAGAGGCCGGCAAACCGGGACATTTCAAGGCCATGAAGACCAAAGTCCAGAACGTCCTGAATATCGGAGGGATTGAGAACCGGCATCTCGGCATGCTGGAAGAAAAATTCGCTCTGCCCCGGTAGAACGGAAGATTTTGCCAGATGGTCATCACCGGCAAGCGCCAGCACGCCGCCATTGCGATCCGTGCCGGAGGCATTTGCCTGCTTCAGCGCATCCCCTGCCCGGTCAACGCCCGGGGCCTTGCCGTACCAGATGCCAAAGACGCCATCAAAGTCCGAGCCCTGTCCATGGCCGCGCAGCTTCTGGCTGCCCCAGACGGCGGTCGCTCCCAGTTCCTCGTTCACGCCCGGCTGAAAATGAACATCGAAAGGCGCCAGATGCCGCTTCGCGCGCTGAAGCTCCGTATCGTAGCCTCCCAGCGGAGACCCGCGATAGCCGGAAATGAAGCCTCCCGTCTTCAGTCCCGCCTCACGGTCACGCCGCGCCTGATCGAGGGGCAGTCTGACAAGGGCTTGAATGCCAGTCAGATAAACCTGCCCCCGCGTCGCGGTATATTTGTCATCCAAGGTGACCCTGGGCACTACGACGTTCATCCGACTCTCCTCCTCAACGCGCCGAACCGCTGAATCAGCGGCGAGACTACAACGTCAATATCATCCTTTTCGGCGGCGATTTCTGTGCTATCGTGACCGCCATCCAACCGATTTGCGCAGGTTTATTTCCAAATACCGCCATGAGTGAAAAATATCTCCTCGATCCGTCAGACATCCGTGTTCTGCGCGTCCTGCAAAAGGATGCTTCCCTGTCCATCGCGGAGATCGCCAAAGAAGCGGGGATGAGCCAGACCCCCTGCTGGAGGCGAATCAAGAAGCTGAAGGAACAAGGCATTATTCGCCAGATCACAGCGATTATCGACCGGGAATCCGTCGGCCTCGGCTTCGTCGCCTATTCCTTCGTCAAACTCACGGTGCCAAGCCGGGAGAACATGGAGATCTTCGACCGGCTAATTCATTCCTGGCCCGAAGTCGTTACCTGTGAACGCATTACGGGCGCCGTTGATTATCTAATTAAGGTGGTCACGGACGACATCAAGACCTACGACAACTTCCTCAGGTTGAAGCTTCTCGACAATACACTGGTCTCGGATGTTCAGTCACGCATCGTGGTGAACACGGTCAAGGACACCGTGGCTCTGCCGCTTCGTGAGAACTGAGCCGCAGGCCGCAGTTATTTCCAGCTGACAAATCTCAAGGGCGAAAAGGGCAGCGTGTCGGCGAAGGTCTGACCCGTTGTGATCAGGTCCGCGATCATGCGCCCGCAGACTGGACCGAAAGTGAAGCCGGAATTGCCGTGGCCGAAGTTGTACCAGAGGCCCGGGAACTTTGCGGACGCCCCCAGGACCGGCAAGGAATCCGGCAGATAGGGGCGGCTCCCCATCCAGGGCTCTGCCGGAACCGGCTGGCCCAGCGCGAAAATGTCCGAAGCCCTG
The DNA here is from genome assembly GCF_900142725.1 of Roseibium suaedae. GTDB lineage: Bacteria > Pseudomonadota > Alphaproteobacteria > Rhizobiales > Stappiaceae > Roseibium > Roseibium suaedae. The sequence continues at coordinate 451,126 of NZ_FRBW01000002.1, forward strand.
CGCGAGGCACTGGCCAGTTGCACGGGATTGGGTGGAGAATCCCGCCAGGCGATTTCCGTTCCCGTGGTCAGGCGGATGCCGCGCTCCACAGGGCTCAGCACATAGCCATGGTCCATATCCATGACCGGGCGGGACAGGGAAGCCCCGGAACTCGGGCGGAACTGCAGGTGATAGCCCCGGCTCACCGCGAGGGGAAAACTCTCGCCAAGCCTGGCAGAAAGATCCGCCGACCAGGGGCCCAGCGCCACCACGACCGCAGGCGCGCTGACATCCTTGCGCATGGCAGGCATCCACCAGGCATTGCGTCTGCGGGTCAGGCGCATGGCATCGCCATTCAGGAAGATCCCGCCCTGTTGGATGAAATAGCGCCAAAGGGCATCCGTCACGGCAGCCGGATTGGAAACACTCTCGCTCTCGGGCCAATAGACACCACTCAGCCCTTCGGAGCGAAGCCCCGGCTCGATGGATGCCAGATCAGAGGCCTCGCATTCCCGGTAGTCGATGCCGTAGATCCGTGCGAAATGGCGTTCCCGTTCACCGGTCATGAAGCTCTGCTTCGACCGGTAGATCTGCAGCCAGCCGTTCTTGCGATAGAAGCGGTCGGCATTTGCCTTGGGCGCCAGCGCATGGTGCTCGGCAATGGCAGCCGCCCGCAGCGGCGACATCGCCCGAGCATAGGCAAGCGCGCCCTGCGGTCCGCTGTGCCGGACATAAGACCTCAGCCAGGGCAGCAGCTTGATCAGGGTGCCTAGATCATAGGTCAGCGCCGTCGACTGCTTGAGTGCAATATCCAGGAGAATGGCGGGATCGGTGGGGACAGGCTCCGGACAGAACCCGTTTCGCGCGATGATACCGGCCGGGCCCATCGAGGTTTCTTCGCCGGGTTGGCGCCGGTCGATGAGCGCGACCTCCAGCCCGCGCAGCCGCAGGTGCACAGCCGTAGCAACGCCGATGATACCGGCGCCCAGGACAATGACATCGACTTGCTGCAAATCAACCCCTTGGTTCAACCCCAATCCTGCTCTTATCGCACATCCGTATTAGACTCCATGACGCGAAAGACATTATTAAGATTGAAGTTCTTTCGCTTGCACCTGAGACAGGCCTCTTCATGTACCGACACGGTCTATCCGCCCTCGCCTGGCTTGGCAGACGAGGAACCCTGGCACTGCCGATCAGTATCCTTCTCGGCATCGGCCTGCCGTTCCTCTCCGCCTATGCAAGACCGTTCCTGACCGAAACCGTGTTTCTGCTGCTGGTTCTCGCGTTCCTGAGAGTGGATCCGAATGCCGTGCGCCTCCGCCTTTCCCGGCCAAGGCTGACCCTTTTGGCCAGTTTCTGGATGGCGCTGGGCGTTCCGCTTCTGTGCGCCGGTCTGATTGCCCTGGCCCGCCCTGACTGGATGACCAGCGACCTGGCGATGATTCTCTTCATCGTGACAGCGGCCCCATGCGTCATGTCTGCCCCGGCTTTCATCTATCTGATGGGTCTGGACGGAGCCCTCAGCCTGACCGTTCTCATCACCGCGACGGCTATTGCCCCCCTGTCCGCCCCCTTGATGGCCGAGATCCAGGCAGCGGCCTTGCCAGCCGGCACCGGTCTTCATCTGGACGGGCTCCCTCTCGCCCTGAGGCTGGCAGCCCTTCTGGGCGGTTCGATCCTGACGGCGGCGCTGATCCGCAAGATTGCCGGAAAGACGGCGATTACCGAAGCCAAGTCGTCCATAGACGGGCTCAACGTACTGATCCTGCTGTTCTTCGCCATCGCTGCCATGGACGGCGTTGCCGCGAGCTTTGCAGAGCGGCCGTTGTTCACCAGCGCCCTTGCCTTGGCGACCTTCGCCGCGGCCTTTGTTCAGATCCTCATTACCCTGCTGCTGTTTGCCCCCGCCGGTATCGCGGATGCCTTCGCGATCGCTCATGCCACCGGCAACAGAAACATGGGCCTGATGGTGGCGGCCCTCGGTGGAACCCTTCCCGAACTCGTCTGGCTCTGGTTCGCTCTCGGCCAGTTGCCGATCTACATGCTGCCCTTCCTGCTCAAACCCGTCGCCCGGCATATTTCTGCCCGTCCTGTCGCCGGCATCACAGATTAGGCCTGTCAGACGGGGCATATTGACCACTCCTTGATACGGATTGGGAGTGAAGCCATGCCCCGGATGTCTCGTTTTGCCCTCGCACTTGCGGGCGGCCTTTTCAGCGCCCTGCCCGCCTCTGCCGGAGACTTCGCAAGACTGGATGTTCTCGGCTTTTCCGCAGACGGCAGCCGCTTCGCCTTCGAGCAATATGGAATCGAGGACGGATCGGGCTTCCCCTATTCGGAAGTCTTCGTGATCGATGTCGCCAGCGACAATTGGGTCAAGCCCTCGCCTTTCAAGAAGCGCGACGAGACGGATGGTGACCGGCCGGACATGGAGGCCAGCCTCTCCGAGCTTCGCGGTGAAGTTCGCGCCATGGCGACCGGAACTATGTCTGATAGCGGCATCGCTGGCCTTGGCCTGATGGCAGGCAGCAATCCCTTGACAGAAATCGAGTCCGATCCTCACCGGATGGCGGTGTCCCCGCGCCTGACCGTTCCTCCAATCGACCAGCCTGTCGAGTTCACCCTTGAAGAGTTCCCCCTGCCGTCCGGCCAATGTGCAAGCTACGGCGCGGAAACCAAGGGGTTCCGGTTGATGATGGCCTCGGGCAGAGCCGTCCGTGTGCTCAGTGAAGACACCAGCCTGCCGTCCAGCCGCGGTTGCCCGCTGACCTACCGGATCGAGCGCGTCTATACCCACTATCCTATGAATGGCGGCGCCCCTGTCTTTGCCGTTCTGGTTCAGATGCAGACCCTCGGTTTCGAGGGACCGAACGGGCGCTATCTGGCGATAACCGGGCTTCTGCAGAATTAAACCAATTTAGACGCCGCCCGGTCTCTTGCCGCCGCAGTCTGCCCATGATAGCGCCCCTTTGAAACGCACCGGAAGTGCTGCGGGACCTCCCGCCCTTCCGCCATGTCTGCGATGCGCCAGGAGCCTGCCATGAGCCGTGACGTACTGATTGCCCCTTCGATCCTCGCCTCCGACTTCTCCAAGCTTGGCCAGGAAGTGCGCGACGTTGTCAGCGCCGGAGCCGACTGGATCCATCTGGATGTGATGGATGGCCATTTCGTGCCGAACATCACGTTCGGCCCGGACGTCATCGCCAAGCTGCGCCCGCATACGGACAAGGTCTTCGACACGCACCTGATGATCGCTCCTTGCGATCCCTATCTGGAAGCCTTCGCCAAGGCCGGGTCGGACATCATCACCGTGCATGCGGAAGCAGGTCCCCATCTGGACCGCTCGCTGCAGGCCATCCGGAACCTCGGCAAGAAGGCCGGTGTCTCCCTCAACCCGTCCACGCCGGAAAGCGTGATCGAATATGTGCTCGACCGGCTGGACCTCATCCTGGTCATGACCGTGAACCCGGGCTTTGGTGGTCAGAAATTCATCGAAGCCATGGTCGAGAAGACCAAGCGCATCAAGCAGATGATCGGAGACCGTCCGATCGATCTGGAAATCGATGGTGGCGTGACCCCGGAAACAGCCCCGCTTGTCGCAGCAGCCGGTGCCAATGTACTGGTGGCAGGTTCTGCCGTGTTCAAGGGCAGCTCGGTGGAAAGCTACGCTGCCAATATCACGGCCATCCGTGAGGCAGCCGCCAGGGCCTGACCCTTTCGCCACTGCCTGACTTTCAGGCGCTCAAGAGAACGGGCGTGCCGAGATGCCTTTCCGGAGCGGAAAACAAATTCCGCTCCGGCCCATAAAACCGAACGGCATCGTTCGCACCCAGCAGTCAGACGAATTATTGTCCGGCGGGTACCGGAGCCCTGCCAGAGACTGTCCTTCATGAAGCATTTCTTCCACCGCCATCAGCAATCTGCCTCCTGGCGGGAAGTCGGCCTGCACGGGATCGGCGCCATGCTGGCAATTGCCCTTTTGGGGGCGCTGAGCTTCTACACCGGCAACCCGCTTCTGATTGCCCCGTTCGGCGCGAGCTGCGTCCTGCTTTTTAGCGTGCCCGACAGCGCCCTGGCACAGCCTGCAAATGTGGTGGGTGGCCATATCGTTGCAACGGCCATCGCTCTGCTGATGCATGCGTTCCTGCCGAATGACTGGTGGGCGGTGGCGCTGGCGGTCGGCATCAGCATTTCGGCCATGAGCCTTCTGCGGATCACCCATCCGCCTGCCGGCGCAGATCCCATCGTGGTCTTCGCGGCAGATCCGGCCATTGCCTTCCTGGTCTTCCCGATCACCCTGGGCGCCGTTGCCCTCGTTCTGATTGCCTGCCTTTTCCACGCAGGCACCAAGAAACCCTATCCCCTGCGCCGGTCCGAGTGACCTTCCCGACCACGGGCAGCAACAGCAGCGAAGCTTTTTCAATCTTTTCATGCTAGGGCTGCCCAATGACTGATGCTGCCCGCACCCGCCAGACACGGCCATCGCGCAAGACGCGCCCGGTTCATCCCATTTCACCGCTTCTCTTCGCGGTACTCTGGTGCATCCTGATCACCAGCCTTGCTGCCTTCCAGCTCTGGCGTTCCGGCATCGCGATCAGCGAGCGCAGTCTTGCAGTCGTCCTGATCTTTGCAGCGGGCAGCTTTTCGGGGGCTCTCTTTGCCCGCGCCTTTTGCGCCATTTGCGGCTTCTTCCGTCCCCAGCCCAGCGCCAGATTTGCGGCCATGCTGATTGGTCTGTCGGCGGGCACGGTCGGTCTCAGCGCCCTTCTGCATTACCTGCAGTTCCAGAGCTACTATGCCCAGTGGCATAATTCGCCCTTCAGCCGGGCCGGTCTCGACGAGATCATCATGACCGGCGCAAGCTCGGGCTATATCTTCCTCGTCGAGGCAACGCCCCTGCTCCTGCCCTGGGGCCTGATCCTGCTGCTGGCAGCCGCCTGGGACTATGCGGTTTCCACCCGTTAGCGGCCTTGCGCGGCTGCCAATCAGTCTGCGAGCAAGTTTCAGCGATATGAGCCCGTGAAAAGACGGGCTTCGCATTGAGCCTTGACGCCGTTCCTGCTAGACCGCGCCCAACACTCCCTTAAGTAAAGAGGACACGCGATGATCCCGCGCTATTCCCGCCAAGAAATGGTCGATATCTGGTCGCCCGAATCCAAGTTCCGCATCTGGTTCGAGATCGAGGCCCATGCCTGTGACGCGCTCGCAGAACTCGGCGTGATTCCGAAGGACGCCGCCAAGACCATCTGGGAAAAGGGCGGAGCCGCCACCTTCGACGTCGCCCGCATCGACGAGATCGAAGCGGTCACCAAGCATGACGTCATCGCCTTCCTCACTCATCTGGCCGAAATCGTTGGTCCGGATGCCCGTTTCGTGCACCAGGGCATGACCTCTTCCGACGTGCTGGACACCTGCTTCAACGTCCAGCTGGTCAAGGCAACCGACCTTCTGTTGAAGGACATGGATGCCCTGCTGGCTGCCATCAAGCGCCGCGCCTTCGAGCACAAGGACACGGTCACCATCGGCCGCTCCCATGGCATTCACGCCGAGCCGGTCACGTTTGGCCTTAAGCTCGCAGAAGCCTATGCAGAGTTCGACCGCTGCAAGAAGCGCCTTCTGAACGCCCGCGAGGAAATCGCCACCTGCGCCATCTCCGGCGCTGTCGGCACCTTCGCCAACATCGACCCGCGCGTGGAAGAGCATGTTGCCAAGGCCATGGGCCTGGCCGCAGAGCCCGTTTCCACCCAGGTCATCCCGCGTGACCGCCATGCGATGTATTTCGCAACCCTCGGCGTCATCGCCTCCTCCATCGAGCGCGTTGCCGTCGAGATCCGTCACCTGCAGCGCACGGAAGTTCTGGAAGCCGAGGAGTATTTCTCCCCCGGCCAGAAGGGCTCCTCCGCGATGCCGCACAAGCGCAACCCGGTCCTGACCGAAAACCTGACCGGTCTTTCCCGGCTGGTCCGCATGGCCGTGACCCCGGCCATGGAAAACGTCGCCCTGTGGCACGAGCGGGATATCTCCCACTCTTCCGTCGAGCGCATGATCGGCCCGGACACGACCGTTACCCTCGACTTCGCCCTCGCGCGCCTGACCGGCGTCATCGACAAGCTCATGGTCTATCCGGAGCGCATGATGGGCAACATGGACCGTCTCGGCGGTCTGGTTCATTCCCAGCGCATCCTGCTTGCCCTCACCCAGGCCGGGTCTTCCCGTGAAGATGCCTACCGTCTGGTTCAGCGCAACGCCATGAAGGTCTGGGACAGCTATCAGGTTTCCGGCGACTCCAAGGTCGACTTCCTGACCGAGCTGCTGAACGACGCAGACGTGCGCAAGTACCTTTCCGAAGAAGAAATCCGCGACCGCTTCGATCTTGGCTACCACACCAAGAACGTCGACGTGATCTTCAAGCGGGTCTTCGGCGAAAGCTGATACGAAGAAAAGGGAGGAAAGAAATTTCCTCCCTTTTTTGTGTCTCCCGGCAAACGCACTCCCAGTGCAACCGGCCGCTTTCCCGGTTATGGTCTGAAGTGCTGTGCCTGTTTCAGGAAAGACCATCTTGGCCGGATAGGTAAGCGATCGTTCGAACAGCCCTCCTCATTTTCAGGATCCGAGTCCATGAAAATCGCAGTCATTGCGGATATCCATGCCAATGTCCTGGCGCTGGAGGCGGTGCTGGCGGATCTCAAGCATGAGGCGCCCGACCTTGTCGTCAACCTCGGCGACTGCGTGTCCGGTCCGCTCTGGCCGGAAGAAACAGCATGTCTGCTCCGGGATCTTGAATGGCCAACCGTGCGCGGCAATCACGACCGGGTGGTGGTTGCCGGCAACGTTCCGCCAACGAACCGTACCGACAGCTTCACCTGCGGCCGGCTCTCCTCCGAGAGCCTCGACTGGTTGTCTGGCCTTCCGCCCGTCATTGAGCTGGAGGACGACATCCTGCTGTGCCACGGCACGCCCGAAGACGATCAGGCGCATCTTACCGAAGTGATTGCAGATGGGCGGCTGACCCTCGCCCGCCAGGAGACCATCGCCGGGCGGCTCGAAGGGGTTCAGGCGCAGCTGATCTTCACCGGCCACACCCATATTCCCCGGCTGGTCAGACTTCCCGCAAAGCCTCAGATCATCCTCAATCCGGGCAGCGTCGGCCTGTCCGGTTATCTGGACGACCTGCCGGTGCCCCATGTTTCGGAAGCCGGAACGCCCCATGCCCGCTATGCGATTGCGGAAAAGACGACCGCAGGCTGGCGTTTTGACTTGCGCGCCGTCACCTATGACTGGGACATGGCCGCTGCGGAAGCCTTGAAGAACGGCCGCCCCGACTGGGCGCGCGCCCTGGCAACCGGCTTTTATGAGTGAAGGCAGTCTTCCAGCTTTCAGGAAGCGGACCTGAACCTGTCCGCTTCCCGCTGCTCGACTGGCTTACTTGCAGCTGAACCGGTCTTCCCCGGTGCCCTGCCCGCCCGTGTAGGTGGTCACTTGCGGATAGGGGCAATAGAGGAACCGGGTACCACGCAAGGCTTCCCCTTCCTTGTTTTCCTCGGTCACTCCGGCAGGAACGGCCTCAGGCGCCTCTCCTTTTTCAACCCAGGTAACCAGCTTCGTGAAGAAGTCATAGTCGTCATAGGAAGGTCCTCCCGCCCCATGGGTCATGCCTGGAACGCGGTAGAACCGGACAAAGTCGGAGGCAGATCCGCCGTTGTTCTGGTCCAGCTTCCGGTACCAGTCGACCGTATCCAGAACCGAGAACACCGGATCCGCATTCCCGTGGAAGACAAGCATCTTGTGCCCTGCCTTGTTGAAGGCTTCCAGCTTCGGATTGTCCGCGCCAGGAGGACTCATGAATTCCATGGCGGACTGGCCAAATTCTCCGGATGTGGCAAAAACCTTCGGCGCATCCGTGTCGAAGTCGAACCCGAGCAGGAACGCCTCCAGCTCTTCAGGTGAGCCGCCGACCTTCGTGGGAGGCGTGGTGAAGATCTGCGCCAGGGAGCCAGCACCCATCACGTCGATAATCGGCTTGTTTCCCCAGAGTTTGACGGTGCTCTCGAGCTTCCAGGTCCGCCAGTTCCTGCCACCAAGTCCAGGGTCCCAGCCCCAGGCACTGTAGAGTTGCTCGCCCTTGGAGTTCTTCGGGCCATTGTGGCTCGCCTGAAGAGCTGCGACCTGGGCCTCGCTCAGGCAGCCATCGTTTGCCCCCGCCTTGCACTGGAGATCTTCGAGTTTAAAGGCCGCTTCGCACTTGTCCTGATCGGCCACCACTCCGTCCTCAAGGCCATCGAGCCCGTCGCAGGCTTTCAGGATGCCTTTGGCGACAAGGGTCATGTCATCCGGCGAAAAGGCCTGAGCGATATCCTCGTGAACAGAGGCCCAGGACTGAACATCCAGCGCGTGCTGAATGGCGGCCTTGGGCAGATTGAACCCCGGATATCCCACCAGCAACCCGTCGAATGCCTCAGGCATGCGGCTTGCGGCCACCATGCCGTGCCGTCCGCCGTTCGACCCTCCGACCCCGTAGCTGAAGGCAATTGGCTTGCCGTAGTATTTCTCCACCAGCTCAACCGCGAGCGGGTTCAACACGGCGACAGTCTGATAGCCATAGGCAAGCCGGGCTTCCGGATCGAACCCAAACGCTGCTCCCCCTGCCAACCCCTTGTCCGGATTGTCCTTGCCATCATGTCCGGCATCGCTGGAGACAACTGCATAGCCGCGAGACAGAGCCGTGTCCGCCTTGTTGCCGGAAAGAAGCGGCCCAACCGCCGCCTTCACGGCACCATCATTCCCGCCATTGAACTGATGAACGAAGCGGCCATTCCACTTTGTGGGCAGGCGCAACTCGAACTGGATTGCGTAAGTCTTGCCGTCAGCTCCAGTCCGGGCTCCTGTCGAGCCACGTACCAGGCAGTGCTCTACCGGAATTTCCCCGTCCGGCGCGAGCACCTCAGCCTCGGTGAGCGTCATCCCAGCTGGATGCTCACCATTCGCCATAAGGTCCCGGCATCCAGCGGCATGGGCAGCGCCGGGCAAGGCGAGCGCTGCCAGAACCGCAGCTCCTCTCAGTTTATTCAGATCCATGATGTTCCTCCGCATACCCTGAAACCGCGAACCTCCTCCGTTCCTCGGCCGGGCAAAATCAGAGTAACAAAATTAGTTTCCACGGCAACTGTTATGTTGTGAACTAAATTCTTTCCCACCTCTCCCCTCAAATGGAAGGGAACCAATGAGCCCACCGTTCGTTTACCCTGTGCAGAACGGAGACACGAAAATGTTCAAGCAGAAAAAGAAAACAGCAATCGGAAGCGCTCTGATCGCTCTTTGCATGACCGCTTCCTTTGCCATTCCTGCAAGTGCCGCACCTCAGCGGATTTTGCTCCCGAATCTTGCAGAAGCAGCAGGCCCCAAGCCGGTGCAGGTGGACCATCGCCGGGATCATCACCGCCCGAACGGTCATCGCGGCTACTATCGCCAGAACGGCCATCACTACTACAATGGCCATCGTGGATACCGTGAACGCCGCCGCGGATATCAGGAATATAACGGCTGGTGGTTCCCGCCGGCAGCCTTCGCACTCGGCGCCGTGATTGGCTCCCAGGCAGTGACGCCGCAGCAGGCCCTGCCGCCCAAGCAGTACCGCGAGATGCGGCGCGAAATGGCCCCGCGTGGACGCGGCCTTGGTCCCGACCACTACCGCTGGTGCTCGAACCGCTACCGGTCCTATGACCCGCGCAGCAACACGTTCCAGCCCTACAACGGTCCGCGCCAGGCGTGCCGCTCGCCTTTCTATTGAGCGTAACGCACAATTAAGGTCCCCCCAGCTACCCTGACCGGGAGCTGAAGACCTTCCAGCGGCTAAAAAGGAGAACGGGCCCCCGCCCCGTTCTCCTTTTTCATTTGGGCGGCATTTGACATTCGCGGGGCGCTTTGCGATCAGGCTTATTCAGCCAAAGCAACCGAGGCAGACCCCAAGTGAAAATTTCCGAAGCAGAAATCGTGCTCCTGACCGGCTATGGCGACACCGCCAAGGGCCATTGGATGTTCCGCTGGCAGGAGAAAATGGCCAATGCGTCGGTTCTGGAACTCAAGAACCGGTTCCATCCGGAGCTTAAAGTCTGGCGGGACACGCTCGTCGCCCGTGTGGAAGATGCAACCAAGCCCGTGGTTCTGGTCGGCCATTCTCTCGGCTGCATCCTGATTGCTCATGCGATCCATAACCTGCCGAAAGACAAGGTGCGGGGCGCTTTTCTGGTCGCGCCTTCAGACTGGGACCGTGAAAATCTGGTGCCGGGCTTTGACGGTGGCGCATTCAAGCCGATCCCGCGTGCGCCCTTCCCCTTCAAGGCGCATCTCGTTGCGAGCCGAAATGACCCCTATTGCGACTACGCAGTGGCAGAAGGCCTTGCCAAGGCCTGGGGCGCAGGCTTTCAGGATGCAGGCGAAGCCGGTCATATCAACGCCGAAAGCGGCCATGGCCCCTGGCCGGAAGGCATGATGTCCTTCGCCCTGTTCATGAAACGGCTGGGATAAAAGGCATCTTGCGGACGACCGAAAGGATCGTCCGCAAGGCATCAGCTCCGCGACAACTCCGCGTCAGGCGCACAAGTTTTCCGGCTGCACTCTCAAACCGGCCGGGCGCGCGCCATGCTGCTGATCCGTTTGCCGACCAGAAGGCTCACCGGCACAGCCAAAAGGGCACCGGCAATGGCACACCCGGCCAGCAGCAGCGGATTGAAACTGTTCAATCCGTATATGCTCAAAGGGATCAACGCCCCGACCCCGGCCAGGGTCGGACCGATGACGATGAAGAAAATTGCCGCAAGCTGCCACATGGACTGGCTCCGTTGATCCGCGAAATGCGATCTCCGGCTGAATGTCCGTCCTGGCGCGCCCCTAAAGCACCATCAGTCAACCTGATGACGCTGGAAGTTTCACATATGTGAAAGCTCTGTCCCTTGCGGCAGATCAAACCCGGGTGGATTTCACCGCGCCCCCTGCAGCATCCATGATCAGGGACATGTCATTGCCAAAGGCCATGAGGCTGTATCCCATGGCGACCGCCTCACCCACCTTTTCAGGCTCCAGACAGTAAATTCCGGCGAGTTTCCCGGCGGCAAGTGTCCGGCGTGCAATATCCGCCGCCGCAGACTGGGTACGTTCTCCCCCCGGATCAAGCCCAGCGCCGTGGCTGAGGGTCAGGGACAGATCACTCGGCCCGACGAACACCCCGTCAATGCCTGGAACCGACAGAATGTCTTCAAGCGCCGCAATGGCCTCCGGCGTCTCGATCATGGCGAAGGACAGCAGGCTGTCGTTTGCCCCGGCGAGATAGTCCGGCGGGGTCTGGCCGGCCAGCATGGCTGCCCGGTGCGGTCCCCAGCTTCGGGCCCCAACCGGCGGATACTTCATCGCAGCGGCAAAAGCCTCCGCATCGGCGCGGCTGTTGATCATGGGCGCAATCACAGCTTCTGCGCCAACGTCCAGCGCCCGGCTCGCCATGGCATTGTCGCCAACAGGAACACGCACGATGCGATGGGCGCCAGCCAGCGTGAGCGACACCAGTCCCTCGCGAACTGAAGCCATGTCATGCTGACCGTGCTGCATATCGAGCGTGACCGCCTCATAGCCGCCCCTTGCCAGTAATTCCGTCACGATCGGAACGGCAAGTCCCGACCAGGCTGTGACGATCTTGTCGCCGCTTCGCAGCCGTTGAGCCAATGATGTCATGAGAACCTCCTCCCGGTTTCCAATCAATCAGACGAGCGGACAGATACGAAAACAAGGCCGGTCTGGCGGAGATCGGTTCTCCCGAAAGTTGCGTGGCCTTTCCGAAGACAACAGCGCAACAAAAAACCCCCGCCGGTCCGGCGGGGGTTTCTGAACTTCCAGTCAGACTGGAAACCGGTTTTCCAGGAGATCAGCCCTGGGTCTGGATCTGAGCGACTGCCGTGTGCATCAGCTCGTCCATGGTGCGGCGGATCTGATGGTCAGACTGTTCCACGCTGGCAGCGTCGAAGTCGGCGCGGATCTTGCGGAAAACGTCTTCCTCGCCCGGCTCTTCGAAATCGGCACGAACGACGCCCTTGGCGTAGTCTTCAGCCTTCTCGCCTTCCAGGCCCAGCTTTTCAGCAGCCCACAGGCCAAGCAGCTTGTTGCGGCGCGCGGTTGCCTTGAACCTCAGCTCCTCGTCATGCGCGAACTTGCCTTCAAAACTGTCTTCGCGCTTGTCGAATGTGCTCATTCTGGTGTCTCCTGAAATGCGGACAGGCCTTATTCTCCCCTGCATATGGGGTGTGTTCGGGCTTTTCAATATCTCCCACGGTCACTCAAATCAACGCGAGAAACACCGTATTCCCGAAAAGCATAAGGCAAAATCTGATCCGGCCCAAATTCTGGTGCAGCGCATCATTGTACTTTTGCGCCGGTTCGGGTAAGTTCCGCGCCGCTGACGCGGGCTGTAAGTTCCGGATCCCGGAAGCGGGAGAGCGAAAAAGACAGCCCGGCCATTGGCGATCCGGGGGGACCAACGACGCCGAAGGAAGAACCCCGGACGAATGGATTTTCTCAAACCTACACGGTATGTGCCTATGAATCGCCGCCGCCGCATTTACGAGGGCAAGGCCAAGATCCTCTATGAGGGCCCCGAGCCAGGAACGCTGATCCAGCATTTCAAGGATGATGCCACCGCCTTCAATGCCAAGAAACACGCGATCATTGATGGCAAGGGCGTTCTGAACAACCGCATTTCCGAGTTCATCTTCAACCATCTGAACGCGATGGGCATTCCGACGCATTTCATCCGCCGGATGAACATGCGCGAACAGCTGATCCGTGAAGTCGAGATCATTCCGCTGGAAGTCGTCGTGCGCAATGTGGCCGCCGGCTCCATCGCGACCCGTCTCGGCATCGAGGAAGGCACCCAGCTGCCGCGGTCGATCATCGAGTTCTATTACAAGAACGACGAGCTGAACGACCCGATGGTTGCCGAAGAGCACATCACCGCCTTTGGCTGGGCCACCCCGCAGGAACTCGATGACGTCATGGCTCTGGCCATCCGCGTCAACGACTTCCTCTCGGGCCTGTTCCTGGGCGTCGGCATCCGCCTCGTCGATTTCAAGATCGAGTGTGGCCGTCTGTTCGAAGGCGACATGATGCGCATCGTCGTTGCGGACGAGATTTCCCCGGACAGCTGCCGTCTGTGGGACATCAACACCAACGAGAAGATGGACAAGGACCGCTTCCGCCGCGACATGGGCGGAATGCTGGAAGCCTATCAGGAAGTCGCCAAGCGCCTTGGCATCCTGAACGAGAACGAGCGCCCGGCAAACACGGGCCCAACGCTGGTTCAGTAAGCCGGGAAGAAGTGTTTCCGAACACTTCCAAAGGTTGCAATTCCAGAAAAATCCCCCTAATGCACGACCTGCACTAGGGGGATTTTTTATGCGCAATCAAATACGTAACCTTTTCGCCATGGCAGCGCTCTGCCTGACACTCGCCGCATGCCAAACAGCAGGACTTAAACCGGAAGCAATAAACACATCCGGCTTTCCGCCAGCCGGCTGGGTAACGGAACGCTCCGGGAAAACCGTGACGTATTCCTGCCCGCAACCCCGCTGCAAGTCACCGCAACTTGTAGGCATCACACCTATTAAGATCAGGGGCGATGTTGAAGCGGCGATCCGGTCCGGTCAGCTTTCCCGCGAACTCCTGCAGGCACTGGATAACCTGGTAACCGTCGCGACCAAGCAACAGATAAAGCTGAGTACGCCCCGCACAATCAAAAACGCGAATTACTCCGGTTTCGAGCACCATATGACCTTCCAGACTTCGAAGGGTCCGCTCTATGTGATTGCCCGAAGCATCGTGCAAAAAGATCGCGGCTCGATTGCCGTATCAGCAGCCCTAAATAAATCTACGGCAGAGAGAAACCTCCGGAAATTTCTTGCCCAGACCGAAATCCGGCGCGTCCAGTAAACGCTTCGGAAAAAGAGCTCTTTCAGATTGATGAAAACAAGCCCCGGTCAGATCCTCTGGCCGGGGTTTTGATTTGGGGCTTTTCTTTGCAGCCTTTGCTTTTCTGGCACGGCCCCTTTCGCATTGGGCCAAGCTGGTGTAATCAGCGCGCAACAATTCCCGAACCGGACATTCCGCGGAGTAAAGGCAACCATGAAGGCACGTGTGATCGTCACCCTGAAGAACGGCGTTCTGGACCCCCAGGGCAAGGCCATTGAAGGCGCCCTTGGCGGCCTCGGCTTCGGCGATATCGCCTCCGTCCGTCAGGGCAAGGTCTTCGACGTCGAGCTGACCGGCTCTGACAAGGAAGCCGCAAAGGCAGAACTGGCACAGATGTGCGAAAAGCTTCTCGCCAACACCGTGATCGAAAACTACGCCATCGAGATCGACTGACCGGAGCGGCCGCACATGGCGCTGGATGAGGACAGCAGGAAAGCCCTTCGCTTCATGGCCATCAAGGCCGCCCTGTTTATCCTCCTCCCGGCAGCCTGCGCCGCTCTTGCCGTCGTACTGATGCTCTGACACCTTGATTTCTCGCCACTTCCGGAAATGGCCTGAGTGCCAGACCGGATCTGCTTCAAAACCGGGACTAGCCCCATGAAAACCGCCGTTATCGTTTTCCCTGGTTCGAATCGCGACCGCGACATGTTCCACGCTCTGGAGCTGATCACCGGCACGCGCCCGGCAAGCGTCTGGCACACGGAAACAAGCCTTCCGGATGCCGACCTCGTGATCGTTCCCGGCGGTTTCTCCTATGGCGACTATCTGCGTTCCGGTGCCATTGCCGCTCGCTCGCCGATCCTGAAGGAACTGGTCAAGAAGGCCGATCAGGGCGTCAAGGTTCTGGGCGTTTGCAACGGCTTCCAGATCCTGACCGAAGCAGGCCTCCTGCCCGGCGCCCTGATGCGCAATGCAGGCCTGAAGTTTGTCTGCCGGGAAATCGAGCTGGAGACGGTCAACAACGCAACCAGCTTCTCCAACGCTTACCAGAAGGGCCAGGTCTGGCGCTGCCCGACCGCTCACCATGACGGCAACTACTTCGCCGATGCGGAAACCCTCAAGTCCATCGAGGACAATGGCCAGGTCGTGTTCCGTTATGCCAACGGCACCAACCCGAATGGCTCGATCAACAACATTGCCGGCGTGACCAACGCCAAGGGCAATGTTCTCGGCATGATGCCGCATCCGGAAAACCTGATCGAAGACCTGAACGGCGGCACCGATGGCCGCCTCCTGTTCGAAAGCCTGCTCGCCCAGGCTGCATAAGCAAAGCCGCTTGAAGGAGACCGGCCTCATGTCCACGTCCGAGCTCAGCCGGGAAGAACGTGAGGCCCTGACCCGCCAGATCCAGAAGATCCTGACGGATGAACTGGATCAGGACATCGGCAACATGGAAGCAGCGGTCATCCTGGATGCCGTTGCCGAGGCGCTTGGCGCCGCCTTCTATAACAAGGGCCTCAAGGACGCAGGCGCGCTTTTCGCGCGCCGGGCGGACGACATTGCGGACGAGCTTTACGCCCTGGAAAAGCCTGTCACGCCCTTGCGCTGACACACGCTGCCTCACCGCTAAGAGTCGGAAATCGCAGGGCTCCGCCCCACAAGATTTCAAGACAACTTCTTCATCGAAATAAAGACGCTTACGGCCCTTGCGCCCGGCAAAACCCCTCCCATTTTCAGGCAGCTTTCCTCTTGGAGTGTTGCCATGCTTATGGTCGAGCTTGCTGCCGGTCTCGTTCTGCTCGTGCTGGGCGGAGATTTTCTCGTACGCGGGTCTGTTGGCCTTGCCGAGCGGCTCAATGTTTCCCCGCTTCTGATTGGCATTGTGCTCGTGGGCTTCGGCACGTCCTCGCCAGAGCTGATGACGAGCCTGCTGGCAGCCCTGCAAGACGCACCCGGCATTGCGGTCGGCAATGTGGTTGGATCGAACACAGCCAACATCCTGCTCATCCTTGGGATTGCAGCGATACTCTGTCCACTGAGTGCAGAGCCCAAGGCGCTCATGCGGGATGGATTTGTCATGTCGGCAGCGGCTCTTGCTGCACTGGCCCTGAGCATCCACGGCAGCATTCCCCGCCCGGCCGGACTTGCCCTGGTGGCCGCGCTCGCAGCCTATCTGGTCTTCACCTACCGTGCCGAGAACGGCAAGAACACGCCCTCGGCCGAGATGCACCGGGCAGAAGGCCAAGCCGTGACGGCGCTGCCCTGGACAAAATCTGTTCCGGTTCTCTGCCTTTTGGCCCTGTCAGGTCTCGCCATGACGCTTCTGGGCGCGAAGTGGCTTGTGGGCAGCTCAGTCGCACTGGCTTCCAGCATGGGCATCAGCGAAACGGTCATCGGCCTCACGATCGTCGCCGTCGGCACTTCACTGCCCGAACTGGTGACCTCCGTTGTCGCGGCCCTGCGCAAGCAGACAGACATTGCCTTCGGCAATATCCTGGGCTCCAACATCTACAACATCCTCGGCATTCTCGGCGTGACCTCCCTGGTCAAGCCGATTGCCATCCCGCCCGAGATCCTGTCCTTCGACATCTGGGTAATGCTAGGGGCAACGGCGCTCCTGATGGTCTTTGCAAAGACCGGTCACCGGATCTGCCGTCTTGAAGGCTGGGCCCTTCTCGGCCTGTACGGCCTCTATATCGGCAAGCTTGTCTTCGCCTGAGATCATCCGGTCCGGTTATGATCCCAAAATGACCTCGCGACCTCGCGCCGGACATCTGCGCGCGTAAGGCCCAGATCCAGAAGCGCATGATCCGGCAGGTTCTCAAGGAGCTTCCGGCTCCGGCGAACCTGCCGCCAGATCTGTACCCGCTGAAGGATCAGCCACCAGACACCCCGGCCCTCATCTCGAACACATTCGCGCTGAACACAGGCGCCACTGGTCTGAACATATGGCATAATTGCACCTATAATTGACACACAAAAGAGAACAATGCCTCCTCATTGCCTGCATTGTATTGATTGACTCTGTAATTGGTGCAAGATATAGAATTGTCACCATGACAAATTGGCTTCCAGAAATCCCCGCCGGCAAGGGCCCCATGTATGCGCGTCTGGCTCACCAGATCGCTGATGACATCATGACCGGCACGCTCCCCTCCGGCGCAAAGCTGCCGCCGCAGCGTGACCTCGCCTATGACCTGGGCGTGACTGTCGGAACCGTCGGGCGGGCCTATGCCATTGTCCGCGAGCGCGGTCTGGTCTCGGGCGAGGTCGGCCGGGGCACCTTCGTCCTCGGCAGCACCAGCATTGCCCCCTTGCCGGATGAACAGCGAAGCCCTCATGAGCTGATCCTTGCCGAGAAGACGCCCTCCCAACCAAGATTCCAGCGGCAGCATCCAACCCCCTGGACCCAGAATGCCATCCCGTCGCCGGAGATCGGCTTCGGCAGCACGCGTGCATCCGTGCCTCCGGTGGACGCCATCAGGCTGGACAGCACCTCTGCCCCGGATGTGGGGCAAGCTCAGATTGTCGGCGAGCTGATCAGCGAGATCACCCGGGACGCCCCTTACGAGATTGCCAGCTATACCAGGAGCGTTCCGGAAAGCTGGCGGGAAGCAGGACAGCTCTGGCTGGCCCGTGCGGGCTGGGTGCCCGATATCAATTCGATCGTTCCGACCAACGGCGCCCAAGCGGCCATCATGGCCATTCTCGCGGCCACGACCGTTCCCGGAGACCGGATCGCCTTCGAGGAATTGACTTACAGCTCGATTGCCCGTGGCGCAGCTCTGTCCGGACGGCAGCCGGTTTCCGTGCCGCGAGACGAGCATGGGCCAATTCCGGCGGAGCTCGACAAGGTCTGTGCGCAGAAGCATCCGCGCGCGATCTTCCTGATGCCGACGATCCACAATCCGTCACTAAGCACGATCAGCACCCAGCGGCGGCACGAGATCATTGCCCTGTGCCGCCAGCACAATGTCTGGATCATCGAGGATGAGGTCTATGGCTCGCTCAGGGCCAACGACCTGCCGACCTTTGCCGCACTTGCGCCAGAGCGCACCTTCCATGTCGGCTCACTTTCCAAATCCGTGATGGCCGGCGTGCGCGGAGGCTGGGTCGCCTCGCCTCCCTCCCACACACAGAGGGTCCACACCGCCCACAAGATGCTGTCCGGAGGCATTGCCTATCTGTTGGCAGAGCTGTCTTCACGTCTGATCCTCAGCGGCAGGGCGGATGAATTGCGCAGCCGGATCCTGACCGATATCCGCGAGCGCTATGCCATCGTCCACGACTATCTGAGCGGATATGACTTCCTCTCTGCCGAGGACACGCCTTTCCTCTGGATGAAGCTGCCGGAACCCTGGATGCCGGGCACGTTCAAGGCCGCTGCCGCCTCTGAAGGCGTCCTGATCGATGACGAGGACGAATTCAAGACCGGACGCAGCAATCAGGTTCATCACCGGGTGCGCGTCGGCTTCACCAATCCACACAGCCACGAGGAAGTCGCGCGTGGCCTTCTGGTCCTGCGCCAGCTTCTGGACAATCCGGCGACAGGCTACGACAGCTTTGAATGACCTGCAGCAGCCCCAGGCGGGCTGCTGCAAATCCTATGACAGGCCTGGCCAGCGTCTAGCCAATCACGTCCGCTGCCACGTCCAGACTGTTCTTGGCGTATTCCATCAGGGTATCGAGATTTTTCTTCTTCTTGGTCATCTCGACCAGGCACTGGCTGCGTAACCGCTCGCGGATGGCCTCCAGCAGTTCGCGATAATCACCATGATCCTCGAGCAACTCATCGATCTGATTGATCTTCTTGCCGAGTTCTTCCAGGTTCTTCTCGGCAAGATCCCGCTGCGCGCTCTTGGGAGCCTCCTTCAGATCCTTCAGGCATGTCTTGACTGAGGCTTCAAACGTCCGTTTCTGAGCGAAAAGCGCATCCCGCTGGGTATCGATTGCCTCCAGCCCCCTCAACGCTTTCTGCAAGGCCTGATCCGCCTCCAGAACCCTCTTCTGAAAATAGTCGACACTGTCGTCATATTTCTTCCAGTAGCCGAAATAGACGTCCCTCACCTTCTTGAAGACATCATAGGATTTCGCCAGGAGATAGGCGCCAGCCGCAATGAGCCCGGCGGCGCTGACAGCTGCTGCCCCTGCCGGGGTCGCCAGGGCAATGACGCCGATGACAACAACGGCAAAGATGATCGCGGCATTGATCAGATTGGTGCGAACCGCGCTCATCTTCATCAGGTCTTTCTTGATGAGCTTCTTCTTGGCTGCAAGCTTGAGCGCCAGCTCATAGCTTTCCGAGGCAGCCTCCTTCAGCGCCCGCTCGATGCGGTTGACATACCGTGCATGGATAAGCTGGGAGATGTTCTCGCGGTAGGAGTTGATCTTGCGAAGCGTGTCATCGGCCTCTGCCTGCGCCAAGCCGTCTGCGATATCCTCCAGCAACTTCCGGAGCGAGGATTTCACATTGGCATCGATCTTCTCGATATAGCCCTCGATCTCGGTGATCACGTCTTTCAGCCGTTTGTTCACCAGCGCCTCGAAGGCATTCATGGTCTTTTCCTGCACGAAGGCTGCAATCTTCGCCCCCAAGCCCATCTGCTCGAGCAGTTCCAGGTCATGCTTGCTGGCAAAGGCCAGCTCAAGCGCCTCCTCAGTGAGCTTGTTCCTTTCCACCTTGCGGCTGATCTTGACCTCAAATCCGGTCCTGGTGGCCTTCATCTCCACCCATTTGGAAGGCTGCTTGAACTTGAAGGTTTCCGCGTAGAGGTAATCCTGGGCTGTCATCTGCTGCGGCATGGTCTTAATCCCGGTCTGTCGTCCATCTGGCAGAGAGGAAGACAGCGTCCATCAGGGTCCGACTTGCCCGCCTCACCGCATGAGCGACAGGAAATGCCCCTCACGCAGCTAGGTGCCCGGGAAGCACTTCACGGTTCTGGAAATTGAAAATTTCATAAATATTTCATAATCAAAGCCGGTTCATGACAGTCTCTCAACCCCGGCAAAACGGCGGCGGCAGAAAGCTTTCCTGCCGCCACACCAGATCAAACCGTCAATCGACAGCTGCCAGAAGCTGATTGATCAATGTCAGAACCTGGTCCGAGGCCTTCTCCATGTCCGCAATGCGGGTGAAGGCTCCCTCGAGATCGCCACTCGCATAAAGCCGCGCCGCTTCCTTGCCATTGACATGCACCGCCTCGTGCACGGGCAAGAGCGACTTGAAAGCGTGGTGGTTGCGGATGCGCGCATCGCTGACACTGTCGTACCACTTGCCCAAACGGCAGTGATGATGATCAGACAGCTCATCCGAGCGCAGGCTGCTGCGGCCAACCAGCATTTCGGACAGACGTTTCTTCCAGAGGAGATGGTCCGACTTGGCGCGGTGAAGCACATAGTTCCTGACCTTGCGCCCATCCAGATCGGCGAACTGCTCGTTGATAATCGTCTCGGAGCTTGCAACCGACCGGATTACATCTTCTGCAAAACCGCTCGCCGACCGGGAATGATCGACCACGGCATGCATGCCTTCGGAAATTTCACGGACAGCATCGCTCTGCTGCGAAAGGAGCTCTGAAATCGAGGTCATGCGATAGGTTGTTTCCGAAACGCTGCCGCGCACATTCTCGATCTGGTTCGCCGCCTCTTCAGATTTGACAGCACTGGACGACACCAGCTCCTGAACCCCTTCAACGGTTTCCAAGACCTCCGTCACATGCGACTGCAGCCGCTCGATCCGGGCGCGAATGTCATCGGTTGCCTTGGAAGTCTGGCCGGAAAGTTGCTTGACCTCACTGGCAACGACCGCAAAGCCCTTGCCGGCCTCACCAGCGCGGGCAGCTTCAATGGTCGCGTTCAAGGCGAGAAGATTGGTTTGCTGGGCAAGGCCTTCAATGGTGCCGACAAACATGCCGATCTGCTCGGCGGCCTCGGCAAGCTGATGAGCCTCTTCGGTCATCTTTGCAAAGGAAACGCCAATTTGCCTTGAGGCTTCGGCCGAACTGCGCGTGGCATCAACACCGCCCTGAAGCGCATCATTCGCCTGCTCCATGGAGGTTGCCGCATCTGCAGCCGTCCCCGAGATCTGCTCGATCGAGATCGTCATTTCCTCGACGCCACCAGAGATGCCTGAGGCATAGCGGTCGGTTTCCCGGATGGCGCCGGTGATGCGCGCGGTCGCAGCCATCGCGCGGCTTGCCTGGATCGAATAATCTACGGTCTGCTTCAGGAGCAGTTCATCCCGGCGAAGCATTTCCGCATTCATCAAGGAAAGGAGGCTCCGCAATTCTTCCGGAAGAGCTGCGAAAGCGTCGGCGGCATCAGCGGACCCAAGACGTTTCAAGGCTTCCGAAACGGCAGCAACCGTAACACTTGGCTCTGCATTCAACTTAATGGAGTGTTCGCCAGCCTGAACTACTGACTGCTTGAATTTAAACATGAATCCCCCGACAACTAACCTTGTCGCTTTTGAGGGTTCAATATTTAAAAGCTATTTAACAAAACCGCCAAGTGACCGGGTTTTCAGCATTATTTCCTTTACGGAACACTACGTAGTCCCCACCACCAAAAATCAGCTAGCAAAGAGGTTTCTTGGTCTCCCATTTCCTGCGGTGATCTGATAAACCGGCGCGAAATAGCCCAAGGCGCGCGCGCCGCAATGATCCGGACCGACATGATCCCCAACGACATCAAGATCACGCCCGACCTTATCGCATCGCACGGCCTGAAGCCGGACGAATACGAGCGCATCCTAAAGCTCATCGGCCGTGAGCCGTCCTTTACCGAGCTCGGCATCTTCTCGGCCATGTGGAACGAGCATTGTTCCTACAAGTCCTCGAAGAAGTGGCTGAAGACCCTGCCGACCAAGGGACCGCGGGTTCTGGTCGGCCCGGGCGAGAACGCCGGGGTTGTCGACATCGGGGACGGTCAGACCGTCGTCTTCAAGATGGAAAGCCACAACCACCCGTCCTACATCGAGCCCTACCAGGGCGCGGCAACCGGCGTTGGCGGCATTCTGCGCGATGTGTTCACCATGGGCGCCCGCCCGGTGGCTGCCATGAACGCCCTGCGTTTCGGTGAGCCGAACCATCCGCGCACCCGCCATCTGGTCTCCGGCGTCGTCTCCGGCGTTGGCGGCTATGGCAACTCCTTCGGCGTTCCGACTGTCGGCGGCGAAGTCGAGTTCCACTCCAGCTACAACGGCAACTGCCTTGTGAACGCGTTCGCAGCCGGCCTTGCCGATGCGGACAAGATCTTCCTCTCCGAAGCCAAGGGCGTTGGCCTGCCGGTCGTTTATCTTGGTGCAAAGACGGGCCGTGACGGCGTTGGCGGAGCCACCATGGCATCGGCAGAGTTCGACGACACGATCGAAGAAAAGCGCCCGACGGTTCAGGTCGGTGACCCCTTTACCGAAAAGTGCCTGCTGGAAGCCTGCCTGGAGCTGATGAAGACCGGTGCGGTCATCGCGATCCAGGACATGGGTGCTGCCGGCCTCACCTGCTCGGCCGTAGAAATGGGCGCCAAGGGCGACCTCGGCATCGAGCTGGACCTGAACAAGGTGCCGGTGCGCGAAGAAAACATGAGCGCCTATGAAATGATGCTCTCCGAGAGCCAGGAGCGCATGCTCATGGTCCTCAGCCCGGAAAAGGAAGCCGAGGCGGAAGCCATCTTCAAGAAGTGGGGCCTGGACTTCGCCATCGTCGGCGTTACCACCGACACCCTGCGTTTCGTGGTCAAGCACAATGGCGAAACCGTTGCTGACCTGCCGATCAAGGAACTGGGCGACGAGGCTCCCGAATATGACCGCCCCTGGGTGGAGAGCCCGAAGCGTCCGGTGATCGCCGCTGCCGATGTGGCAGAGCCGGCCGATTACGCCCAGACCCTGCTCAAGCTGGTTGGCGGTGCAAACGGTTCCTCCCGCCGCTGGGTCTACGAGCAGTATGACACCCTGATCCAGGGCAACACGGCTGCAGCCCCCGGCGGCGATGCCGGCGTCATCCGCGTTGATGGCACCCGCAAGGGCCTGACCTTCTCCGTCGACGTAAACCCGCGCTACTGCGTGGCGGACCCGTTCGAAGGCGGCAAGCAAGCTGTTGCGGAAGTCTGGCGCAACCTGACCGCTGTCGGCTCAGAGCCGCTGGCCGCAACCGACAACCTGAACTTCGGCAACCCGGAAAAGCCGGAAATCATGGGGCAGCTCGTCGGCTGCATCAAGGGCATCGGTGAAGCCTGCAGCGCACTCGATTTCCCGATCGTCTCGGGCAACGTGTCGCTCTACAACGAGACCCATGGCGAAGCCATTCTGCCGACCCCGGCCATTGGCGGCGTCGGCCTGCTGCCGGACGTCTCTGTCCGCGCCACCTCGTCCTTCAAGGCCGCTGGCGACGCCATCGTCGTGATCGGCGGCAAGGGCACCCATCTGGGCGCCTCCCAGTACATGGCCGAGATCCTGGGCCGTGAAGAAGGCGCACCGCCGCCGGTCGATCTTGCCGCTGAAAAGCGCCGTGGTCTTCTGGTCCGCCAGTTCATCGGCGCCGGCCGCGTGACCAGTGTCCACGACATTTCCTCCGGCGGTCTTGGCGTTGCTCTGGCCGAGATGGCCATGGCTGGCGGCATCGGCGCAACCGTCAAGCTGGAAGGCCCGGCCCATGCAGCCCTCTTCGGCGAAGACCAGGGCCGCTACGTCATCGCTGTTGCGGAAGACAAGCTGGAAGCCCTGCTGGAAGACGCCATCGACGCTGGCGTCGAGGTGCATCAGATCGGCACCACCGGCGGAACGGAATTGAATGTGGAGGGTACACTCACCATATCCGTTGCAAAGCTGAAGGAAGCGCACGAGAATTGGTTCCCGGCCTACATGGCGGGCGCCTGATCAGGCCCCGCCGGTTGAACCGGTAAAACTGCGAAATTCCGAGGAAGAGGACAGCACGACATGCCAATGGACGCCAATCAGATCGAGGCCCTCATCAAAGCCGCATTGCCGGATGCGAAGGTCGAGATCCGGGATCTGGCCGGTGACGGAGATCATTACGCCGCCAATGTCGTGTCCGAATCCTTCCGCGGCATCAGCCGCGTGCAACAGCATCAGCTTGTTTACCAGGCCCTGAAGGGCAACATGGGTGGCGAACTGCACGCCCTCGCCCTTCAGACCAAGGCTCCGGACTGACCAAAACGGCAGCCGATCCGGCAAGAGCGCAAGCTGGTGCCGGATCTGACCGACCACATCAACCTCTCTTCCCTTGGCACGGCTGACGCGCATGAGCCTGCAAGGGTCAGGACAAAGGATCGAAGATCATGAGCATCCAGGACTGGATCAAGAACGAAGTCGAAACCAACGACGTGGTGCTGTTCATGAAGGGCACACCGAACTTCCCGCAGTGCGGTTTCTCCGGCCAGGTCGTTCAGATCCTCGACTACGTCGGCGCTCCCTACAAGGGCATCAACGTCCTTGAGGACAATGAACTGCGCGACGGCATCAAGGAATTCACCAACTGGCCGACTATCCCCCAACTCTACGTCAAGGGTGAGTTCGTTGGCGGTTGCGACATCGTCCGCGAGATGTTCCAGAACCAGGAACTTCAGTCGCTGATGACCGAGAAGGGTATCGAGGTCAAGCAGAGCGCCTGATCGGCTGCAGACTGCAAACCTTGGACAAGGGCGGCTCGCATGGGGCCGCCCTTTTCTTTTGCCTTGTCTGATATCAACCTCAAGAAATAGCGGGCTATTTGGCAGCCGGCTCTTGCTGGGCCTCCGCCAGTAGCCGGTGGTCCACCAGCCATTTCAGTCCCCGCTTCCAGGCCTCATCCGTGTTGCCGCGAATATCCGTCTGATAGAGCCGGACGACCTTGCCAGTGCTTGCATCGCGCTCCCGCAGGATGATGGTCTGGACCAGAACAGACAGCTTCTGCACGGCTCCCGTGATTGAGGCGGGCGCTCCGGCTTCCCGCGCAAGCTTCTCCTCGCAGAGGTTACAGGTGAAGACATCGCCGTATTTATGGACATCCTTCCCGAGAGGGGCGGTATCCACCAGCTGAAACTCTCCGCTTTCGGCCAGAAGCTGCCGGAGATAGGCATTCAGCATTTCAATGCGCCGGTGCTCAGCTTCATTCTTCGCACCAAACTCCACTTCCTGGCTGAAATTGATGAAGCTCATGTCGAAGACAGCCACTTCCCTCGCCTGTGCGGACAAGGGAAACAGCACCGCCAGAGCAAGCGGCAGATAGAGGTGTTTCAGCATGACATTTCGCCTCCCAACGATCTGCATGCCACAAGGCTAACGCGAGATCTGAGGAAACCGCAACGTCAGTTGGGCAAATTTTGCCGAGCAGACATGCGAATCGTCTAAAGTGAACCTCAGGTGAATGCCGGTTTCAGGGTTAGTACAGGTGCGTACCGCCATTCTCCATCCTGCCAACCGGAGCGAACAGCTCCGCAGAAAGGGGATCGGGGACATGAAACTCGTAATGCTTGGATCGATGTGTCTGGGACTTGCCGGAGCACTGGCACTTGTGGGTCAGGGCTTTGTCCCGGAGCTGCTCAACACAGCTTCGGCAAGCGACCTGACACGGACCGACTGCGCCAGGATCACCGTCTTCGCGCCGGCCAGCCCAAAATCCGCTGAAGATCTGTGCCGCCCCTATGGCGGATTGGCCCTCAAAAATGCCGCGCCCAGTTCGGAAGGGCTCGTGATTCTGGTCCGCAATCAGCCCATGGGCGGCTTTGAGGCAAACACCGAGATCCGCTGACCTCGCTAGAGGTCAGACGGCTTCAGGCAAGCCAATTCTAGCCGCGGAGCTTATTCCGCTGCAAAGAGATTGCGCGTCATCGCCAGACCCGCGCCGCAGGGCTCTTCCGCCCCCTCGCTGGCAGCACCGGACGCATCGCCCGGGCGCAGATTGACGAAATCATAGAGCGAACGGTCCAGAAGGTGGGACGGACGGGTGTGACCCAGCGCCCTTGCCATGACGCCCAGACGGCCGGGCGTTTCTTTCTCCCAGCCCTGGAGCATCCGCTTCACTTCTTCGCGCTGCAGACCGTCCTGCGAGCCGCAGAGATTGCAAGGGATGATCGGGAACTGCATGCCCTGCGCAAACTTGGCGATGTCACTCTCGGCTGAGTAAGCCAGCGGACGGAGAACCAGCAGATCTCCTTCATCATTCACGAGCTTCGGCGGCATGGATGCCAGACGGCCGCCATGGAAGAGGTTCATGAAGAAGGTCTCGAGAATGTCTTCCCGGTGGTGCCCCAGAACAATGGCCTCACAGCCTTGCTCACGTGCCACCCGGTAGAGAATGCCACGGCGCAGGCGCGAGCACAGGGAGCAATAGGTCCGATGTGCCGGGATCTTGTCCGTGACGATCGAATAGGTGTCTTCGCGGATGATCAGGTGCTCGATGCCGTTGGTCTCGAACCACTCGGGCAGGATATGAGCCGGGAAACCCGGCTGGGCCTGATCCAGATTGCAGGCCAGAAGGTCGACAGGCAACAGCCCACGCCACTTCAATTCAATCAGGATTGCCAGAAGACTGTAACTGTCCTTGCCGCCAGACAGGCAGACCAGCCACTTGGGCAGCTTGCCGTCCGCGCGTTGCGGACCGACCATGGCGAAATCATCCATGGCCTGACGCGCCTGGCGCAGCAGACGCTTGCGGAGCTTCTTGAACTCGACGCTGGACGGCGCATTGCGCAGCACCGGCGGCACATCCTCGTCACCGGCTTCCGGCAAATTCTCCTGGGCGGCAGCCTGATCCGTAGAGTTCAACAAGCGCTTGGTCTCCTGAAAGGGGTCGGCCCGGAAAATACTTGCGGCAGGAGCTAAGGGCAAGGCCTGCAATCCCGTGACCAATCGTGGCGCATTTTGCTGACGCCACAAAAAAAGGCTGCCCGGAGGGCAGCCTTTCCATGATCCGAACGGACCGGTCTTAACGCGAATAGAATTCGACGACCAGGTTCGGTTCCATCTGTACCGGATACGGCACGTCAGCAAGAGCCGGAACGCGAGCGAAGGTCACGGTCAGCTTGTTGGTGTCAACCTGGAGGTAGTCCGGGATGTCGCGTTCAGCGGACTGAACGGCTTCCAGAACGATTGCCAGCTGCTTGGACTTTTCGCGGATTTCAATCACGTCGCCCGGACGAACACGGTAGGACGGAATGTTGACGCGCTTGCCGTTGACCTTGACGTGGCCATGGTTCACGAACTGACGTGCTGCAAACACGGTCGGAACGAACTTGGAACGGTAAACGATGGCATCCAGACGGCGTTCCAGCAGACCGATGAGGTTTTCACCGGTGTCGCCACGCAGACGCGAAGCTTCTGCATAGATGGCGCGGAACTGCTTTTCGGACAGATCGCCGTAGTAGCCCTTGAGCTTCTGCTTGGCGCGGAGCTGAACACCGAAGTCGGACAGCTTGCCCTTGCGGCGCTGGCCATGCTGGCCCGGGCCGTATTCACGCTTGTTGACCGGGCTCTTCGGGCGACCCCAGATGTTTTCGCCCAGACGGCGGTCAATCTTGTACTTAACGCTATGGCGCTTCGACATCGCGGTTTCCTTTGTATAACGCGTTGTTCTTCTTCAAGGAAACGCGCCCTCCTTTACCCCCGGCAAGGCCGAGGATCGACAGGGTTCCAGCATGGCGGCGCCGGCCAGAATCCCACGGGTGCGTGATGACTGAAAAGGCATAACCTTTGCAGACCGGCGCGTACTATCGGACAGAGGGCAATTTGTCAATTGCAGCCTGGGTTTTCTGCATTGCCAGGCAAGCAATTTCTCAAGAACTTCGCCAAAGCTGACCCGGCCTCTCGTCTGTCAAAATTCTCCCCCGCAAACTAACCCTACGTCCGCCGAAAACACCCCCTAAGATTTCATGGCAAAGCAAAAAGACATTTATTATATATATGATATACTCTGCAGTGATCCTGTTTAACATATTGCCTTAATTCAGGTTGACGGAGAAAAAAGGAGCAATCGGGAGTGAACCGGAGGAGCCCGTTTTTAGGAATAATTAAGCGCGCTCAAACATAGTTTCTTGAGAATTTGCACTGTAAGATTTCCCTACCATCGAGGATGGTGAGGAGACGAAGCAATGCTGATCGGGCAGGAGGTACTCCAAATGGGTAGTGGGCATATGAGCCCGTTGTTCGCCGCGCCTTTTCCGGGCGACGGCCAACATGTCCATGAGGAATCCTGTGCGCTCGACATCGAAACACTGGTGCGCGAATCCACCTACGCTTTTCAACCGATCGTCGATTTCTCCACCGGCGTCGTCTACGGTTACGAAGCGCTGATCCGGAACATTGAGCCCTTCGGCTTCAAGACCCCCTCCGCCCTTTTCGACCATGCAAACGCAAGCGGGCAACTTCCCGAGCTTGAGCCTGCGCTGCTGCGCAAGGCGCTGGATATCTTCGCCGGAGTTCTGACTGCGCGGGGAACCAAGCTTTTCTTCAATCTCGATGGCCGCGGCTTTGGCAGCGAGATGGATCCCCGCACGCATCTGGCCGACATTCTGGAAGAAAAAGGCTTTGCACCCAGCCAGGTCTGTCTTGAGCTCTCCGAACGCCATCAGAACGATTATTCAGACATCACCGATCATGCGCTGAACGACCTGCGCCGCAGCGGCTTCCTGCTTGCTCTCGATGATTTCGGCCAGGGTTTCTCCGAACTGCGGATGATGCATGACCTTGGGCCGGACTATGTGAAGATCGACAGATTCTTCCTGAAAGGCATCGACACCGATCCACGCCGCAAACTGTTCGTGACCACCGTTGCGAACCTCGCCCACGTTCTGGGGGCCCGCGTCATTGCCGAGGGTGTCGAGACGGAACGGGAATTCAAGTCCTGCCGCGAGGCCGGATGTGATCTGGTCCAGGGCTTCTATGTCACGCCGCCGCTGGAAAAGATGAAAGCTCCCAAGCTTTTCTATGACCATGTGCGGGCGCCGGTCTTTGGCAACAAGCGTAAGGAAGAGGAAGGTAGGATCCGGGCTGAGCTGATGCAGCTGCCTACCATCTCTGACGGGTCTTCCATGAGCCAGTTGATGGACCTGTTTGTCTCGAACCAGAACGCGCAGCTCGTCCCGGTGCTCGACAGCAACCAGGAACCTCGCGGCCTGATTCACGAGAGCGACCTGAAGGCCTATCTCTATGCCGGCGGCTTCGGTGATGAGGACTACAAGGCCGCGCTGGACATGCCTCTGCGCAATTTCGTGCGCTCCTGCCCCATCGCCGACATCGATTCGAACGCAGACATGCTGCTGGTGACTTTTGCCTCGTCCCTGAATTCGGACGGCATCATCATCACGCAGAACTTCCGTTATGCCGGCTTCCTGTCCGCGACGTCGCTGCTGAAGATCATTCACGAGAAACGGCTTGAGGAAGCGCAGGACCAGAACCCGCTGACCCGCCTGCCCGGCAACGAGGCCATCAACCGCTTCATTGCGGAAGCTGCAAAGACCCGGTCGACAGACCGGCATTTCGTCTATTTCGACTTCGACAACTTCAAGCCCTTCAACGACACCTATGGCTATCGTCAGGGTGACCGCGCCATCATTCTCTTCAGCGAGCTGATGCAGCGCTATATTTCCGGCACCGGTTCGTTCCGCGGCCACGTTGGTGGTGACGATTTCTTCGCTGGCTACATCAATGGCGATCAGACCGAGATTGCCAGCACGCTGCTGACCCTGAAACGCGCCTTCAAGCTTGATGTAGAGAGCTTCTATGACCAGGCACACCGCGAGCGCGGCTTCATCGAGGCAACCGACCGCTTCGGCGCAACGCGCATGTTCTCGCTGCTGGACTGCTCCATCTCGATGCTGACCCTGCCTGCTGGTCTCTCCCTGACGCCGGCACAGGTCAATGCGGAAATCGCTGCTCTCAAGAAGCTGGCCAAGCGCTCTGACGATGGTCTGGCAGTCAAGACCTATCAGGAAGACTGAACCCTGCCACAGGCAGGCACGCCCTCGTCCATCATTTTGAAAACAGGCTCAATCAGCCGGGAACGCTGAGGCCGAAGCCCGCCATCAGGCGGCGGGCGGCAGGTTCCGCTTGTCCCGATGTGAAGACTGCAATATCCGGCAAGGCACTGGGCCCAAGACTGCGGTTTGTCACCACCCTCGACAATTGCCGGGCGATGGCTTCTGCCGGATCGAGCCAGTCCACCGGCCAGGGTGCGACTTCCCGGAACCGGTTGGTCAGAAAGGGATAGTGGGTGCAGGCCAGAACCACGACATCCGTTCGCCGCCCGTCGCTCTCTTCCAGAAAACAGGCGCTTGTCTCTGCCTTCAGTTCGGCCTCGGATACTGTCTCGCCGCGCAGATGCGCTTCGGTCATCTCTGCCAGCCGGTCGGAACCGACCAGACGCACATGGCAATGCTGCGCGTAATTGGCAATGAGATCCCGCGTATAGGCCCTGCGCACGGTTCCGGGGGTCGCCAGAACAGAAACGAGACCGGAACGGGTACGCTCGGCAGCCGGCTTGATTGCTGGAACCGTGCCGACAAAGGTTCGATCCGGAAATGCCTTGCGAAGCGCTTCGCCCGCAAGGGTGAAAGCCGTGTTGCAGGCAATCAGAATGGCCTTGGGATCGTGCGCATCAATCTGCTTGCCGACCAGCGCGATCAGCCGATCGGTCAGCGGCCCCTCTTCCCAGCCGCCATAGGGAAACCCGGCATCATCGAGCACATAGACCAGCCGCTCGAACGGCAGCTTGAACCTGACCTCTCTGAGGACGGTCAGCCCGCCGACGCCCGAATCCAGAACAAGGATCGGCCGGTCTTCCTGGCCCATTTATGCCTCTCCCGTTTCCTCATCCTTGCGCGGACGGGTCTGGCGCTTTTCCAGCGCTGCAACCACACCTCTGAGTGCCCGGACTTCCTGATCCGTCAATTCGGCCTTCTGGAAGATGTTGCGCAGGGTGCGCACCATATGCGGGCGCCGCTCAACAGGCCGGAAGAAGGTGACCCCGTCCAGAGCGCTTTCCAGATGCTCGAAGAAGCGCACGACATCATCCTTCGACGCGGGAGGATTTTCCTCCGGCGACAGACGGAAAGGCAGCGCACCGCCGGTTGCCGTCTTGCGCCACTCATAGGCACAGACCAGCACCGCCTGGGCAATGTTCAGTGAGGCGAAATCCGGGTCCACCGGCAGGGTGACGATCTCGTCAGCCAGCGCAACCTCATCATTGTTGAGCCCCCAGCGCTCACGCCCGAAGAGATAGCCGGTCGCAAGGCCGTTGACGCCAAGGCTGACGGACTTCTGCGCGGCTTCATCGGGTCCGCGCACAGGCTTGGGCACTTCGCGCGAGCGGGCGGTGGTGGCGAACACGAAGGTCAGATCCGCAATTGCCGCCTCGACGCTGTCGAACACCTGAACCTTGTCGATGACATGGTCGGCGCGGCTTGCTGCGGCGCGTGCCTTTTCGCTCGGCCAGCCATCCCGCGGATTGACGATGCGCAGATCGGTCAGACCGAAATTGGCCATGGCGCGGGCTGCCGTGCCGATGTTCTCGCCGAGCTGCGGCTCGCACAGGATGACGGCCGGCGGGCGGACATCCACCTGCCGCGCTTCGTCGCGGATGTTTGCGTTTCTGGTCATGGCGCGGATTTAACCGAAGGGGAAGCTCTTGGAAAGAGGCCATTGTGCCAGCAGCCATGCAGCGGGAAAACATCCGACACAGGGGGGCATACGGAATTGCAACTTCCGGCAGCTGCCCCTAGGGTTCGGATCCAGAAAGCCTCCACCTGAACTGCACCGTCCGCGAGTTCCCTTCATGCACATCGACACGACCCGTTCCCTGGAGATCTCGGGCTCCCCGCTCAAGCGTATCGGTCTGTTCCTGCTCAGTCCCGTGATGGTAGCCGTCTCGCTCTTCCCCATCATCTACACCTGGGGCACTCCTGAGGCGAACAGCCTGGCAGTGTTCTTCTGCTACATCGGTGTCGTACTGTTCTCTGCCTGCGGTGTCCTCATCCTGTGGCGGCTTTTCCGGCAAACGGGCACGGTGATCGAACTGCGGCCGGACGGCATCCGCGACATCCGCGTGGCAGCCGAGGTCATTCCATGGAGTGCCGTTCAGGACATCTACACCTGGACCTATCAACGCCAGTCCATCATGGTCATCTCCGTCCCGCACGAGGTGGAGCAAACGCTGAGCCTGACGCGGATCGCCCGCTGGTCGAGAAGGGCCAACACGGCGCTCGGCGCAGACGGCCTGTGCATCGGAGCCACCGGCCTCACGATCAGCTACGATCAGTTGCTGGATGCCACCTTGCAATATCTGGCCGCCTGGCAAGCCACTCAGAAAGCCACCTGATCAAAGCTGCTTGTAAAACACCGTCGTTGCGGAATAGCCCTCGACCGGATGGCGGGCATAGTCAGGGATGACGCCCACCCGAGCATAACCGCATTGCGGATAGAGCCCTTCCGCAGCATCACCGGTGACCGTGTCCAGCACCAGAAGCGTCCGGCCAAGGCTGATTGCCAGCCCGTCCAGCGCCTCCAGCAACAGGCGGGCAATGCCCCTGCGGCGGAAGCCGGGATGGACGAGAAGCTTGGCGACTTCCGCCCGGTGGCGGCCATTGTCCTGCGGCGCCAGCTCCAGCATCACCGTGCCGACGGGTCGGCACGCCTCCATGGCCGCCAAAAGATACCGCTCGCCCTTTTCAAGACCGGGCAACCGGCTCTGCCAGAACCGGACCGCCTCGTTGTGAGAGAAAGGTTGAACGAAGCCGACACCGGCGCCGCCTTCCACGCAGCCGGCCAGAATGCCCGCCAGCGGATCCAGCAAAGTTGCCGCCCGATCAGCGTCAAGCGTTTCAATCACAAGACTCGGCTTGGGTTTGGATACGGGAGAGTTCTCGTTCATGGGGCGACCACCGTCAGAATGTAACGGGCCTTGTCCGGGCCCGGAGCGTGAAAACTGTTGCCGGAGTGCAGCTTGAAGCGCAGACAATCCCCCGCTTGTAGCCTGTGAATCCTGCCGCCCAGCTCTATTTCGAGCTCCCCCTCCAGCAACACAAGATGATGTTCGAGATCCGGCAAGGGAGATGTGCCATAGGCAACTCGGCCACCGGCGCTGATTTGGCCTTCAATCACCGTTGCCCGGTAACCGGGGGCCGGAGGTGACAGGCTGCGGCGAGTGAAGCCGCTGTCCGGATCAGACCAGACATCCTGCTCCTCACGACGGATAAGCGGTGGCGCCACTTCCCTCACGGCACCGAAAAGCTCCGCCATCGGCACACCGAAAGCCGTCGCAAGCTGCCCCAGAACGGCAGCCGTCGGGCTCGTTTCGCCGCGCTCGATCCGCGACAGGGTCGCCCGGCTGATGCCGGACACCTGCGCCAGCTGATCCAGTGTCCACTCGCGGCTCGTGCGCAGATAGGTCAATTGTCGAACCAGACTATCCGGTCCCGTCATGAAGCACCTCACAAAATCTCATATTTGAGAAATATCCCAAGAATGAGATTTTGAGCAAGGCATTTTGTGCTGACAGGATTACACTCTGGAGAACACCGCGCTTGCGTTGACACCGCCGAACCCGAAACCATTAGTCAGGATATGATCCACCTGCCGCAAGAGAGCCTTGCCCGGCACAAGTTCGAACCGCTCCATGCCCAAATCCGGGTTGGAGAGGTTCCGGGACGGCGGCAATAGCCCGCTGGTCAGTGCCTTGATGCAGCAGATCGCCTCGACAGCGCCTGCCGCGCCCAAAAGGTGGCCGAACATGGATTTGGACGAGGAAACTGCCAGATCCTTGCCGCGCCCCTCAAACAAGGTTCCCAAAGCGGCAATTTCGGCAGCATCACCAACCGGTGTCGACGTGGAATGGGCATTCACATATCCAATGTCTGCGGGGGTCAGCCGGGCCATGTCCAAAGCCTTGCGCATGGCCCGAAGTCCGCCTTCTCCATCCGGCGCTGAGGCCGTCACATGATAGGCATCGCCCGTCGTGCCGTAGCCGGAGACCTCCGCAAGCGGCGTTGCCCCTCGCGCCTTCGCATGGTCTTCCGTTTCAAGGACCAAAATGCCCGCCCCTTCCCCCATCACGAACCCGTCCCGGTCCTGGTCGAAGGGCCTGGATGCCAGTTCCGGCGTGTCGTTGCAGCGGGTCGACATGGCCCTGGCGGCGGAGAACCCGGCGAGGGATACAGGATCGAGACAAGCCTCCGCCCCACCCGCAACCATCAGATCCGCTTCGCCATTTCTCAAGATCCGGACAGCGTCGCCAATTGCCTGAAGACTGGCCGCGCAGGCCGTGACTGGCGCGCCAAGAGGTCCCTTCAACCCATGCCTGATCGAGACCTGTCCGCTGGCAAGGTTCGCAAGGAAAGACGGCACCAGGAACGGAGAGACCCGTCTCGCCCCCCGTTCTGCAACAAGCCTTGCGGCGGCAGTCATCGCCGGAAAGCCGCCAACACCGGTCGCAATGATCGTACCGCTGCGTTCCTTTTCCCGATCGGACTTCGGGCTGAAACCGGCCTGTGCGAGCGCTTCCTCAGCCGCAGCGATGGCAAAGTGAATGAACCGGTCCATGCGCTTCTGCTCGCGCGGTTCCATGTAGAGATCAGGATCAAAGCCGTGCGGGTCCTCCGTTCGCGCCGGCACTTCGCCTGCAATCTTGCAGGCAAGGTCGCTTGCATCGAAATGGGTGATGCGCCGGATGCCATTGGCACCAGACGTTACCCGCTTCCAGAACGCGTCCACCCCGGTCCCCAGGGGAGAGACAATTCCAAGTCCCGTCACGACGATCTTCTGCATGTGCACTCCTATATGTGTATCTACACATTTCAAGTTGCCAAAAATCACTCCGTGGCGAGCCACGGCAATCACATTCAAACGGTCGACAGAACCTTGAGCACCCGGATGGCGTCCAGAAAAGCGTCCCGGCCCAGCTCCTCAGCCAGGTCACCCTGCGCCTTGCTCCACAAGGGCAGCGCCTTTGTGACCAGCGCCTCCCCCTTGGCCGTCAGGGAATAGACCTTGCCCCGCCCCTCTTCAGCAGCCCCTGCCACCACCAGTTCATCACGTTCCAGAACCGCAATGTTCCGGATCAGGGTTGTGCGTTCCAGGAAGCAGAAATCGGCAAGTTCTCCGGTGGTCTTGCCTTGTCCCTGCTGAATCAGCGTCAGCACGGAAAACTGCGCCGGGGTCAGGCCAATCTTGCGCGCCTCGCGGCCATAGCGACGGCTCACGGCCCGCGCCGCCTTGCGGGCATTTGCCAGCATGCAGAGGGAAAAATCATCTTCGATCATCCCGAATAGTTATGTGTAGATACACAGACCGTCAAGCTGTGCGGGAGAATACCTTGAACGCTCGTTGCCAAGACGGCTGCCGGGAACGGCGTCCTGCGCATAAAGACATGCAGCTGCAAAAATAAGTGTATAGTCTCAATACTCGCCCGTAGATTGCCTCAGTAAGCCTCTCGAACCGGGCAACAGATCGTGACCTACCCTGGAGACCACAATGGCAGACGCATCTCCCAGCATTCGCGAAATCCGGCAGAAAATCGAAGACAACTGGGGCTGGTTCCTGGCGCTCGGTCTCTGCCTGCTCCTCGGCGGCATGATCCTGATCGCAGCACCGCTGGCGTCCTCGATTGCCATCACCCTGCTGATGGCAGCCGTTCTGGTGGTCGGAGGCCTTGTCCAGATCTATCAGGCTTTCCGGGCCAAGGGCGGCCAGATGTGGAGCCTCGTCACCGGCATCATTGCTGTCATCGGCGGCATCGTTATCTACACCAACCCGCTCGCAGGCACCTTCGCCCTCACCCTGGTCATCGCCGCTGTCTTCATTGCACAGGGCGTCAGCCAGCTGCTGCTCGGCTTCAAGCTGAAGCCTCATGAAGGCTGGTTCTGGGTGGTTCTGGCGGGCCTCGTCTCGCTGCTGGCCGGTGTCATGATCTGGATGGAACTGCCCTCTTCCGCCGCCTGGGCCGTCGGCCTCGTTGCCGGCATCTCCGTCATGTTCAACGGCTGGAGCTACATCGCCATCGCCCTGGCCGCACGGGCAATGAAGGGCTGATCACTTCCCATACCTGACGTGAAAACGGGCGGCCGGTCCTAACCTGCCGCCCGTTTTTGCTGAAAGGCCCTTTGCCGCAGCTTTCTGCTGTTTGCCTTTCCCTCCCCGCCTGCTAGATCCTCTCTGTGAATTTGCTGGCGCGGGCTGGCAAAAGATTGCGCACAATTGTATACGCTTATGCGGTAATTCATCCGGAGGCGCATCCGGCGCTTCCTGCGATTGGTCACAACGCCTGGGAACCCAAGACATGTCCGACATTATCTACACCAAGGTCGACGAAGCCCCGGAACTGGCAAGCGCCTCGTTCCTGCCGATCATCAAAGCTTTCGCAAAGCCGGCCGGCATTGAAATCGGCACCAAGGACATCTCCCTGGCGGGCCGTATCCTCGCCAACTTCCCGCAGTATCTGACCGACGCGCAGAAGCAGCCGGACGACCTCGCCGAACTCGGCAAGCTGGTCACCCTGCCGGATGCAAACGTCATCAAGCTGCCGAACATTTCCGCCTCCCGTCCGCAGCTGAACGCCGCGATCAAGGAACTGCAGTCCCAGGGCTACAAGCTTCCGGATTACCCGGCCGAGCCGGCAACGGACGAAGACAAGAAGGTCAAGGCGACCTATGACGCGATCATGGGTTCTGCCGTGAACCCGGTCCTACGCGAAGGCAACTCCGACCGCCGCGCTCCGAACGCCGTCAAGGAATTCGCCAAGAAGAACCCGCATTCCATGGGTGCCTGGCTGACCACCTCCAAGACCCACGTTGCCACGATGGGCCAGAACGACTTTGCCGCCAACGAAAAGTCCGTGACCATCGCAGCGGCCTCCGCCGGCACAGCGAAGATCGAGTTCGTTGCCAAGGACGGTTCGGTCAAGGTTCTCAAGGACAACCTGAAGCTCACCGACGGTGACGTTCTCGACGCCACCTACATGAGCGCCAAGGCCCTGTCCGATTT
Source organism: Roseibium suaedae (assembly GCF_900142725.1). Classification (GTDB taxonomy): domain Bacteria; phylum Pseudomonadota; class Alphaproteobacteria; order Rhizobiales; family Stappiaceae; genus Roseibium; species Roseibium suaedae. The sequence goes on from NZ_FRBW01000002.1 coordinate 488,018, forward strand.
CCTCGCCAAGGAAATCCAGGATGCCAAGGACAAGGGCGTTCTCTTCTCCGTGCACCTGAAGGCAACGATGATGAAGGTCTCCGACCCGATCATCTTCGGCCATGTGGTCAAGGCCTTCCTCAAGGACGTCTTCGACAAGCACGCCGCCACCTTCGTAGAACTGGGCGTGAACCCGGATCTGGGCATCGGTGACCTGGAAGCCAAGGTCGCGACACTTGCTGCTGACAAGGCCGCAGAGATCCAGGCAGACATCAAGGCCGCCCTCGACAACGGCCCGGCCATGTATATGGTGAACTCCGACAAGGGCATCACCAACCTGCATGTCTCCTCCGACGTCATCATCGACGCCTCCATGCCCGCTCTTATCCGCGCTGGCGGCAAGGGCTGGGGCCCGGACGGCAAGGAACATGACGCAAAGTGCGTGATCCCGGACAGTTCCTATGCCGGCGTCTATGACGCGGTCATCGAGTTCTGCAAGAAGAACGGCGCTCTCGACCCGTCCAAGATGGGCACCGTGCCGAACGTCGGCCTGATGGCCCAGAAGGCCGAGGAATACGGCTCTCACCCGCAGACCTTCAAGGCACCTGCTGACGGCTCCATCCGCATCGTCGACGCAGCCGGCACTACCCTGCTCTCCCATGACGTGGAAGGCGGCGACATCTGGCGCGCCTGCCTGACCAAGGATGCTCCGATCCGTGACTGGGTGAAGCTCGGCGTCTCCCGCGCCCGCCTCTCCGGCATGCCGGGCATCTTCTGGCTGGACAAGAACCGCGCCCATGATGCGGAACTGATCAAGAAGGTGGAAGCCTATCTGCCGGAACACGACACCTCCGGCCTGGATCTGAAGATCCTGGCACCGAGCGAGGCTGCCCGCGTCTCCACCGAGCGGATCGCCCGCGGCGAAGACACGATCTCCATCACCGGCAACGTTCTGCGCGACTACCTGACGGACCTCTATCCGATCCTGGAAGTGGGCACCTCGGCCAAGATGCTTTCCATCGTTCCGCTGATGAACGGCGGCGGCCTGTTTGAAACCGGTGCCGGCGGCTCTGCGCCCAAGCACGTTCAGCAGCTGATGGAACAGAACTACCTGCGCTGGGATTCCCTCGGCGAGTTCTGCGCCCTCGGTGCGTCCCTGGAGCATCTGGCCCAGGTCAAGTCCAACGCCAAGGCACAGGTTCTGGCCGACGCCCTGGACAAGGCCATCGAAAAGCTGCTCGACAACGACAAGTCCCCGCAGCGCAAGGTCGGCCAGCTCGACAACCGCGGCAGCCATTTCTACATCGCTCTCTACTGGGCACAGGGTCTGGCAGCTCAGGACAAGGATGCCGAGCTGAAGGCCTATTTCGCTCCGATCGCCAAGGCGCTCTCCGAGAACGAAGACAAGATCGTTGCCGAACTGAACGGCGTCCAGGGCAACCCGGCCGACACCGGCGGCTACTACCACGCCCCTGCCGCCAAGGTCGCCGCCGTCATGCGCCCGAGCGCAACCCTGAACGGCATCATCGGCTGATCAGGCTCGACAGAACACAAGAGAAAAGGGCGGCCATTGGCCGCCCTTTTTTTATTGCCCATGCGACCTTTAATTCGGTTCGGCCTTTCCGGCCCGATCGCTGATCGTCAAATGCAATGCAAGGCTCCGGAAGCTTGCAAAAATGCAACACATCCGCGCTTCAACATCTCTCGGTACAATTCAGCCTTGTAAAGGCAGCACAAATTCATCATCTGTACCGTCATCGATCCAATGATCGGCATCTTTTGAAAAGGGGACTAGGACATGACCGCCATGTACCGCGCGCCCAAGCGGGCAGCCAACCTTCGATAAACCGCGATAGCGGGGCGTGAAGGCAATCAGGACAAGAGTGCTTGTTCCTGACGCTAGCTCTATTTTCAAAAGAGGACCCACATGGGCACTTCTCAAAAGGAGGTGGCGCCGAACCGTTGCGCCTCTCCGATCTACAAGTTCTATTCAAGTACATCCTGGATTGAGGGATCTGCAGAAGATCAGCTGAAGCATGTTGCCGGCATGGATGGCGTGCTCAGCATTGCCGCCTTTCCGGACCTTCATCCTGGCAAATACGGACCTGTCGGCTGCGCCCTTCTCTCGACGCGGATCTATCCGCAGCTGATCGGAAACGATATCGGCTGCGGAATGTCGCTCTTTGCCCTGGACCTGCCTGGGCACAAGTTCCGGCTCAACAAATCCGCACAAAAGCTTCGCGCTCTGGAGGAGCCCTGGGGTGGAGATCCGGCGGCCCGTCTCGTTGCCGCAGGTCTTTCTCCGGAACTTGCCCCGGAAAGCCTGGGCACGATAGGTGGCGGTAATCACTTCTGCGAACTGCAGACAGTTGAAACGATCTTCGACGGGGATGCCATGAAGGCGGCTGACCTAGAAAAGGGACAACTTCTGCTCTTCGTTCACTCAGGTTCACGGAGCCTTGGAACGTCGACCTTTGCCACGGTGCAAGACCAACTCGAAGGCCTGGCAAGCCTGAGCGATGCAGCTCAGTCCTATCTGGCTCTGCATGACAAGGCCATCGTCTGGGCAAGCCTCAATCGGGCGATCATCGCGGAACGTGCTGCAAATGCGCTGCGCTGCGATCTTCGTCTGGTCTGCGACATCCCGCACAACCTCATCGAGAAGCATGAGGATGGATGGTTGCACCGGAAAGGTGCGGCAAAGGCTGACTGTCCCCTGGTGCCGCTCGCCGGCTCAAGGGATGCGCTCAGTTTCCTGCTCAAGCCTGCAGTGAACAGGCCAGAAGCACTTCTGTCCCTAGCACATGGAGCGGGCCGCAAATACGACCGGGCCTCCATGAATGGGCGGGCAGGCACCAACCGGCAGGAACGAGACAACCTCACACGAACGTCCTTTGGCGGCCTCGTCATCTGTGAGGACCGCCAGCTTCTAATCGAGGAGGCTCCTCAGGCCTACAAGGATCCCGCGCACGTCGTGCAGCAACTTGAAGCCCTGTCCCTGGCAACCCGTGTCGCAGCCCTGAAACCTCTGGTGACGTTCAAGAAGGCGATGACGGAGGACCTTCGAGCAGAAAGACAGGAAAAAAAGAAACGCCTGCAGGACAGGAGGGCAGCACGATGAGTGACGTTCAAACTCAATACCTTTTGGTTTCAAGTGGGGATGGCCCACAGGAATGCCGGAGAGCGGTGGCGCTGGTCATCGCCCAGATCCGCAAGGAAGCGGCAAGCAACGGCCTCAAGGCCGATGCTGAGCTTTCAGGAGATAACGGATCCGAGCATTGCCCTCCTTCCGCATTGATCACTTTGACAGGAAACGGTGCGGAGGCCTTGGCCGGCAGGTGGACGGGGACAGTTCAATGGACATGTCAGAGCCCTTTCCGCCCTCACCACAAAAGGCGCAACTGGTTCGTTGGCGTCTTCAAGGTCTCCATTTCGGAGAATGCTCCGATTAATTTGGCAGAACAGAACCTGAAGATCGAAACGTTCCGCTCAGGAGGGCCAGGCGGCCAGCATCAGAACACGACGGACAGCGGCGTAAGAATTACGCACCTGCCTTCGCGCATCTCTGCCGTATCAACGGATGAACGCTCACAGCACCGGAACAAGCAGGTTGCCCTGGAGCGCCTGCTGGCAAAATCTATCCTGAAACAGCAAGAGACAAAGATGCGGGAGCAATCAAGCCAAAACCTGCTGCACAAACAGCTGGAACGCGGCAATCCAGTGAGAACCTTCAAGGGAGAACGTTTCCAGGAAGCCAAATAAAACCCGCAAGCTCTCCCACAGCCTTACGGAAAGGGGCAGCTTTCGCTGCCCCTTTTTTAATTTTCCCCCTTTGCCGGAAGCCGGTTCGTCAGCGTTCCGATGGGAAGGTTTCGGTTTCGATATCGGCTTGCTGGGCCGCGCTGTAGCGGGTGCCTTGCACGGTCTCCTGGTTAATCAGCTTGTCGAGCTTCAACAGAACCTCTGCAGAGAGCTGGAGGGATCCAGCCTCGAAATTTTCCTTCAGATGGTCACTTTGGGTCGTGCCGGGAATGGCGACCACATGCTCGCCCTGAGCCAGGACCCAGGCGATCGCAAGGGCTGCCATGGAGCAGCCAGCCTCGTCCGCAATCTCACCATAGACCTTGAGCAGTTCCAGGTTCCGGGCATAGGTTTCCGGCACGAACCGGGGCATGGCGCGGCGCATGTCCTTTTCATCCGGATGCAGAACAGCGTCCATGCCGTGCTTGCCGGTCAAAAAGGCCCGTGCGAGCGGCGAAAAGGCAACGAAGGTCACGCCCAGGTCCCGGCACGCGGCAAGCGTTGCGATTTCCGGATTGCGGGTCCAGAGCGAATATTCCGACTGGAGGGCTGCCACCGGATGAACCGCATGGGCACGCCGCAGGGTTTCTGCCGAGACTTCCGACAGGCCGTAGGAGCGGATCTTGCCTTCCCTGATCAGGTCAGCAAAAGCTCCGGCGCTGTCCTCGATCGGCACGGTCCGGTCCAGCCGATGCAGGTAATAAAGGTCGATAACATCCGTCTTCAACCGCTGAAGACTTGCCTCACAGGCTGCCTTGATCCGCTCCGGGCGCCCGTCAATGTCGCGGGATGCGCCGTTGGTGCCGGGGAAGAGACCGCATTTGGAGGCAAGGAAGATGTCATTGCGCCGCGCACCAAGGGTGTTGCCCAGAACCGTCTCGCTGACCCCTGCCCCATAGATTGTCGCCGTGTCGAAATGGGTATAGCCCAGCTCCAGTGCCTCGTTCAGAAGCCTGGACGCAGCTTCCGCCGTCAGCGTGTTGCCATAACCGTGAGCATAGTTCATGCAGCCGAGGCCGACCGGAGTGACGGCCGCAGAGCCAATCTTGCGCGATGTCATGAAGTGAGGATCCTGATCTGAAACGGATAAAGCGAGCGCGGACTATAGCAGCTTCTCGAAGAAGTAATCCGGATAGGGATCATCGTTGAACCGGTCGATCTCGGTCCAGCCTTCCTTGCGGTAGAAATTCACCGCCTCCGGCAGCGCCTTGTTGGTGTCAAGGCGCAGGACCTTGATGCCAAGCTGCCGGGCGGCCTCCTCCGTCTCAGCCATCAGCTTGCGGGCAAGACCAAGGCCGCGGGCTGCGGGCGAGACCCACAGGCGCTTGATTTCCGCATAGCCCTTGTCGGTACCCTTCAGACCGGCACAGCCAACCGGCATGCCGTCCGACAAGGTCACGAAGAATGCCCCCTTCGGCCGCATCATGCTTTCCGCATCCGGATCCGCCGAAAGCTTCACATCAAATCCCGCCTCGAGCCGGCGGTTCAGCTCCGCATAATATTGTTCGAGACACTGAAGAGCGACTTCGGAGCGCGGGTCCACCTCCTCGAAACTCCACCGGTCCCGCCCCAGGGCCGAGGCGATCAGGTCCATGGCATCCAGCAAGGCTTGCGGATGGGCATGGCTGCTGAGCAGCTTTTCCGCCCGCTCGTTGGACAGATGCTCGTAGATCGCGAATTCCGCTTCGCCCGCGGGCGTCAGAACAGCCTGCCGCTTGCGCCCATCATCAGGCCCTGCGGAAAGCTCGATCAACTCCTCCTCCTCAAGAGACCGCAAAAGGCGGCTCATGAGACCGGAGTCGAGACCCAGATAGGCCCGGATCGCCGCAACATCCGTGCGGCCATGACCGATGGCATTGAGAACCCGGGCAGCGCCGAGTGGACGGCCTCTGCCGAGGAAGGAATGATCCAGTGCGCCGACCTCTGAGGTCACCGCACGGCTGAAGCGCCGGAAGCGGGAAATATCGTTCAACATGATTTATCTGACTTTAGTCAGGTAAATTGATTTGTCAATGGATCAGCGCCTCACTCACGGAGCCCCACAAAGACATTCATAATTTTTTCCCGTTTCCGCCACATTTCACGGAACCATCCGGTCGACCAGCCGTTCCCTTTCAAGACCCGTGGGATCACGGGCATTGCCGGAAGCTCCTCTTCCCCGCTTCCTGCCCACACCAGCCAAACCAGACAGCTCCGGACCGCCCGGACTTCACTGTCTGGAGGACGGAATAATGGCACGACTTTTCACAATTGGTCTTCTGGTCCTTATCGGACTTGTTCTCACCGCCGCAGGCGGCTGCCTGGCAGCCCTTCACGGCACTTTCTATTACGTGCTCACCGGCTTTGCCTTTCTGGCGACGGCCTATCTGGTCTATCATCGCCGCTCTGCCGCGCTCTGGCTTTATGCCGGCATTGTCGCCTCGACCTTGATCTGGGCGATCTGGGAAGTCGGCTTCGACTGGTGGGCGCTTGCGCCACGTGGCGGTATCATCATGCTGATCGGCCTGTGGATGCTCACTCCCTGGGTCAGGCGCAACCTCGACAATACGGGCAAGTCCGATCTGACAGCGTTGCCGTCCAGGCGCCCCGCCGCTCCTGCCTTCGGTCTGGCTGGCGTCGTGCTGGCCGCCTTTGTTGTGGCAGGCATTTCGATGCTGAGCGATGTTCACGCGGTTCAGGGCGAACTGCCACGGGAAGCCACAGTTACCAATCCCGCTCTCGGCAACGACATGCCTGAAGGCGACTGGCACCAGTATGGCCGCAGCAATTATGGCCAGCGCTATTCTCCACTCGCGCAGATCACCCCGGAAAATGTCGCGAAGCTGGAAGTTGCCTGGACCTTCGAGACTGGCGACAAGAAGCTTCCCGGAGACACCAAGGAGACGACCTATCAGGTCACGCCGCTCAAGATTGGCGACACGCTCTATCTTTGCACGCCGCACAATTGGGCGATTGCAGTTGATGCGGTCTCCGGCCAGCAGAAGTGGAAATATGATCCGGGCCTTGGCCCCAACACCAGCCGCCAGCACCAGACCTGCCGGGGCGTGACCTATTGGTCCGATCCGCAGATGACGGATGGCGAACGGTGCAAGGAGCGGGTCTACCTGCCGACCTCCGACGCGCGGCTGATTGCCCTGAACCGGGAGGACGGCACGGTCTGCGAGAGCTTTGCGGACAATGGCTCGCTCGATCTCAGCCAGCACATGAAGCACAATCCGGACGGCTATTATTATTCCACCTCCCCGCCCCTTGCCATCGACGGCAAGCTGATCGTCGGCGGCGCGGTGAACGACAATTTCTCGCTCTACGAACAGTCCGGCGTGATCCGCGCCTTTGATGCCCGCACAGGCGAGCTGGTCTGGAACTGGGATTCCGGCAATCCGGACGTCACCGCACCGCTGACCGGGGACGAGACCTACACCACCAACTCGCCCAACAGCTGGTCCGTTGCCAGTGCGGATGAGAAGCTTGGGCTCGTTTATATCCCGATGGGCAATCAGGTGCCTGATCAGCTAGGCATGAACCGCAGCGAAGCGGTCGAGACCTATTCATCCTCCCTGACCGCTCTCGACATCAACACAGGCCAGGTGCGCTGGGTGCGCCAGTTCGTGCATCATGACCTCTGGGACATGGATGTTCCTGCCCAGCCCGTCCTGATAGACCTGACCCAGAAGGACGGGTCCGTTGTTCCGGCCGTGGTTCAGCCCACCAAGCAAGGCGACATCTATGTGCTGAACCGGGCGACCGGAGAGCCGGTCATTCCGGTCGAGGAAGTGAAGGTCGGCAGCACTGAGACAATTGAAGGCGACCACGCCTCCCCGACCCAGCCGCACTCCGCCTTGTCCTTCAATCCGCCAGCCTTGACGGGCAAGGACATGTGGGGCGTGACCATGTTCGACCAGCTGGCCTGCCGGTTGAAGTTCCACTCCCTGAACTATGAAGGCCGCTACACGCCACCCTCGCTGAACGGCACGATCGTTTATCCGGGCAATTTCGGCACCTTCAACTGGGGTTCTGTCGCGGTGGATCCGGAACGACAGGTCCTGTTCGCCATGCCCGTCTATCTGGCCTTCACCTCGCAGCTTGTCCCCAAATCCGAGATCCCGCCGAAGGGAGCAGACGAGAAGGCAAGCGAACAGGGACTGAACCGCAACGAAGGCGCAGACTACGGCGTCTACATGGGCCCGCTCTACAGCCCCCTGTCCCTGCCCTGCCAGCAGCCGCCCTGGGGCTATGTGGCCGGTGTGGATCTGACCACGGGCAAGGTTGCGTACAAGCACAAGAACGGCACCGTGCAGGATCTTGCTCCGGTTCCCGTGCCGATCGAAATGGGTGTGCCTGGCATTGGCGGCCCGATGATCACCAAGGGCGGTGTCGTTTTCATGGGCGCCGCTGTCGATAACTACCTGCGGGCCTATGACCTGACCAGCGGCAAGGAACTGTGGAAGGGCCGTCTGCCCGCGGGCGGTCAGGCAACGCCCATGACCTACGAGGTAGACGGCACCCAGTACGTGCTGATAGTCGCAGGCGGCCACGGCTCCATCGGAACCACGCCGGGTGACTATGTGGTCGCCTACAAACTGCCCTGATCGAGGCGCAGCATCGTTGAACTTCCTGTCTCGCCGGCGGCTTTCATGCAAAGCTGCCGGCGTCTTTTTTGAAGGTGGATCCGGAAGACTGTCCTCTTGCCTTCGCAGTTGCGAAATCGTATACAAACGCACACAATCATTCCCGCACCCAGAACAAGGTCCATTCCCATGGCAAAGATCAAGGTAGCGAACCCGGTCGTCGAGATTGATGGCGACGAGATGACCCGGATCATCTGGCAGTTCATCAAGGACAAGCTGATCCATCCCTATCTGGACATCGATCTCGAATATTACGACCTGTCGATCCAGAAGCGTGACGAGACCGACGACCAGATCACCGTCGACGCAGCCAATGCCATCAAGAAACACGGCGTCGGTGTCAAATGCGCGACAATCACCCCAGATGAAGCCCGCGTTGAGGAATTCGGCCTGAAGAAGATGTGGCGGTCGCCCAACGGGACCATCCGCAACATTCTGGGCGGTGTGATCTTCCGCGAGCCGATCATCATGAGCAACGTGCCCCGGCTGGTTCCGGGCTGGACCCAGCCGATCATCGTCGGCCGTCATGCCTATGGCGACCAGTATCGCGCCACGGATTTCCGGTTCCCCGGCAAGGGCAAGCTAACGATCAAGTTCACCGGCGAAGATGGCGAGACCATCGAGCATGAAGTCTTTGACGCGCCGTCCGCAGGCGTGGCCATGGCCATGTACAATCTGGATGACTCGATCCGCGACTTCGCCCGCGCCTCGTTCAACTATGCGCTCCAGCGCGGCGTGCCCTGCTATCTCTCCACGAAGAACACGATCCTCAAGGCCTATGACGGCCGCTTCAAGGATATCTTCCAGGAGATCTTCGATGCCGAGTTCAAGCCGGCCTTCGAGGAAAAGAAGATCTGGTATGAGCACCGCCTGATCGACGACATGGTCGCCAGCGCCCTGAAGTGGTCCGGTGGCTATGTCTGGGCCTGCAAGAACTATGACGGCGACGTCCAGTCAGACATCGTGGCTCAGGGCTTTGGCTCCCTTGGCCTCATGACCTCTGTCCTGATGACACCGGACGGCAAGACCGTGGAAGCGGAAGCCGCCCACGGCACGGTGACCCGTCACTACCGCATGCACGAGCGCGGCGAGCAGACCTCGACCAATCCGATCGCCTCCATTTTTGCCTGGACCCGGGGCCTGGCCCACCGCGCCAAACTGGACGACAATGCGGATCTAGCCCGTTTCGCGGCCACGCTGGAGAAGGTCTGCATCGACACCGTGGAGAGCGGCCACATGACCAAGGATCTGGCCCTTCTGGTTGGTCCGGATCAGGGCTGGCTAACCACCAACGGCTTCCTCGACAAGATCGACGATAACCTGAAGAAGGTCATGGCCGCCTAAGGCTCTTTCGCTTCGCGAGGCAGCTCATCTCAGGGCGCGAAAGTCTTTCAGCTTTCGCGCCCTTTCTCTTTGAATATCGGACAACAGAAATAGAAAGAAGTAATCAGAACCTTGAAAAAATAACTCTCAAACTCTCGCCACTCTATTTCCCGAGATCGAAACATTTTCTCCAAGAAATGACCAAATTTCAGTTCGATGAAAAGACAACTCAGTTTCTGCATCGAAGGTCACGATGGTCTCGCTCTATACAAACTTCCGGAACCAGCGCCGCACGCAGCGCTATGGTCGCAAGATCAGCGATCATCTGAAGTCCTTCGAAGACAAGGGCTATGACAGCCCCATCATCATTACCGGATATCCAAAGTCAGGTAACACATGGCTGGCCAGAGTGGTGGCGGAAGCGATTGGCTGTCCGGTGCTGGGCTTTGCAGGACTGCGCGGGCATGAAGAAATCGCCATGGAAGGCTTTGAGCGTACCTCGCGCTCCTACGTGCTGAAGTCCCATCACACCCGCGACATGCTGGACCTGGTCTCCCACCCCAATCTCAAGATCCTCACAATCGTCCGCGACCCGCGCGATGTAGCTGTTTCCGGCAAACACTATCTGTTCAAGGGGCAGACCGACGCAGAAAGCAAAATGGTCGAAATCATGACCAATTGCGCAGGCGGCGCCGGATGGGACCGGCGCAGCTGGTCGGAGTATGTCGATCCGTTCCTCGACCCTTACATGCCAATGGCCCGCTATGAGGACATGCTCGAGGCTCCCTGCGACACCCTGCAGCTGCTCTTTCGCAAGGCACGGATCCCGGTCGACAAGGCCCGGATTGCAGCCGCGATAGAAAACCAGAGCTTCGAGAAGGCACGTCAGCGGTTTGAGGCCGAGAAGGATCCGGCCAAGCTGCATCATATGCGCCAGGGCCGCGCGGGCGCCTACAAGAACGAATTGTCCGACGAGAACCGTCAGCGCCTCACCCGCTCCCTCGCCCCTACCATGGTGGACCTAAGCTACCTCTCCTGAGACAGCAGAAGGCACTTTTCCGGCTCTTGAAGAATTCCATCCCTCATCCGGACGACTTCGATTACTCTCATGACAGTCAGCCTCCCATGCCCAACCGGGCTGCGGGGCAGGCGTTTTCACATGACTTTTTGGGGTCCATATCTGGGCCCCGCCTGAGAGATCGACTGGAACATAAAGTGTCTTTTTTATGCCTTTCCCCCATGCCTGCATCCTCAAGACAGAAGCCGTTCTCGCGCCTTCAGAAAATCGCGCTTGCAGCCTTCCTTGCCTTTTCGTGCATGCTCCAGGCACCGGCTCTTGCGCAATCCCCCAGTGAACCTGCCCGGGGATCCGTGGAGCGCAAGGAAATCCTCGACGCGGTGCGCCCGCTGGCAGAGGCCCGTCTGCGCACGCCGGTCGAATTCGTCGTCAGCTGGATGCGATCTGCAAACGGTTGGGCCTTCGTCAGCCTTGCCCCCCAACGCCCGGGCGGCGCGGCCATCGACCTCAAGACGACCGTCTTTGCGGATGAGGCGGAGTATATGGACGGAGCCCAGACCTATGCCTTGCTCCGTTATCAATTTGACCGCTGGAACATCATCGACTTCGCTGTCGGCCCAACCGATGTCTTCTGGCAAGGCGATCCGCTTTATAGGCAGGTTCCAGCTGGTCTGACGCCTTATTGAGAGGGCAAGGCTCCCTCAGCCCACCAGTGGCCAAACGGGGAGACAGCACTGTCCAGTGTCAGGCTGTCTCTTCCCCATCGGGCTTTTCCTCGAACAGCTCCGGCTGCTCCTCCACCAGTTCCTCGCGACCTTCCGCTTGTGCAATTTCCCCCTGCACCAGATCGCCGCTTTCCTTGCGCAGATCCGCCGTCCGCTCCTCCACTTCGGCCATGATCCGGGCCGCCAGTTCTGTCTTGGACGACATCAGATCCGTCAGGGCATCCGCCTCCAGCACCAGGAGTTCGCAGTCATGAAAGGCACGGATGGTCGCGGTTCTCGGACGCTGGTGGAGCAGTGAGATTTCTCCGAAGAACTTTCCCTCTCCCAGATAGATCTTCTCCCTCGGCAGTTCGATCTCCACCTCACCATCGGAGATGAAATACATCCGGCTGGCCACATCGCCCTTTGAGGCAATAACCGTTCCGGCACGCACTCTTTGAGCCCGGAGAAGCTTTGCCACTTCGGCGATTTCCGCAGCTTTCAGATCTTCGAACAGCGGCACACGGGCCACCATGGACCATGTCACCACGAAATCCCGGCTATGGATTTCACGTGCAAAGGCTGAGGCCACGATGCCGACCGGCAAGGCGATCAGGCCATAGCCGAGCAGCATGACGATACCGCCGATGACTTTTCCCAGACCTGTCACGGGCACCACATCGCCATAGCCAACGGTCGTCACCGTGGTCACCGCCCACCAGATCGCATGGGGAATACTGGCCAGCTTTTCCGGCTGCTCATCATGCTCGATGACATACATGAGTGTTGCAGCCATGAGCACAACGCCGCAGATGATGACCGTTGAGCCCATGAGCGCATGGCGTTCCGAGGCAATCGCCGAGAGCAGGGAACGAAGGGCGGGCGAATAACGGGCCAGCTTGAGGAACCGCAACAGGCGAAGGATGACGATGACCGTGACCGCGGAGTTGGGCAGGACCAGCACCAGGATCAACGGCAGAGCCGCGATCAGGTCGACAATGGCATCCGGCTGCAAGGCATAGCGCAACCGCGCACCAATCGGCCCATAGCGGCGCAAAGGGGGATGCAGATCGGCGATATAGAGCCGCAAGACATACTCAGCGACGAAGCCGACACCGCAGATGAGCTGAAAGATCATCAAAGGCCCCAAAGGGCGCGGCTCAAACCCCGGCAAGGTCTCCAGCACTGCACTTGCAACATTGATCAGAATGAGAAGGACAAGACCGCGCCGGATGAGCCTGGCGCCAATGCGCCGGTTGCCCGTGTCTTCCAGAAGATCATACAGAGTGCGTTTCAGCATCGGCCTTCCTTGGCGGCGGCATGAAGTCTGATCCGATCTATACCCTGCTTCACGCCACAAGACGACGATGCGGATCAACCGGACGGCATGAAAAGATCTCTCAAGGCATCCTTTCCTGGTCCCCGGCAAGAGAGCCAAAGAAAAAGGGCGGACAAATCTGCCCGCCCTTCCTCTCTTACAATTCGTTTTTCTGCCGTTACAGACCGGCGAGATAAGCCTCGATCTGAGCAACCGCTTCATCGGCCTTGGAGCCATCCGGGCCACCAGCCTGAGCCATGTCCGGACGCCCGCCGCCGCCTCGGCCACCGAGGGCTTCGGAACCGATCTTCACCAGATCGACCGCAGTCACCTTGCTGGTCAGGTCCTTGGCAACAGCCGTGACGATGGCAGCCTTGCCGTCATCCGCAACGCTGATCAGAACAACAACGCCGGAACCGAGCTGTGCCATGGCTTCATCCGCCATGCCCTTCAGGTCCTTCGGGTTGATGCCATCGACCACGCGGGCCATCAGCTTGAAGGAGCCGGCTTCACGAACGGGAGCTGCCCCGCCTTCGCCAGCGCCGCCCATGGCAAGCTTCTTCTTGGCATCGGCCAGATCGCGCTCCAGCTTCTTGCGGTCTTCCACAAGCTGGGCAACGCGTGCCGGAACGTCCGCAGCACCGACCTTCAACAGGGATGCCAGTTCGCGCATGCGCTTGTCCTGGGTGTCGAGATAGGTGCGGGCTGCCGTGCCGGTCAGAGCCTCGAGACGGCGCACGCCGGCTGCAACGGCACCTTCACCGACCAGGGTCACCAGACCGATGTCACCCGTGCGCTGAACATGGGTGCCGCCGCACAGTTCGACAGAATAGGACTTGCCGGCCTTCGGACCATGGATCGCCTTGCCCATGGTGACGACGCGGACTTCATCCCCATACTTCTCGCCGAAGAGCGCCATAGCGCCGCTCTCGATCGCCTCGTCCACGGCCATCAGGCGCGTGTCGACCGGGGCATTCTGCAGGATGATCTCGTTGGCGAGGGTTTCGACCACCTTCAGCTCCTCATCGCTCATCGGCTTGGGATGAGAGAAGTCGAAGCGCAGGCGTTCGGAGGTGACCAGCGAACCCTTCTGCGCCACGTGGCCGCCGAGCACTTCGCGAAGGGCTTCATGCAGCAGGTGGGTTGCAGAATGATTGGACCGGATCGCGCCACGGCGCTCATGGTCCACCACCAGCTGAACCGGCAGATCTACCTTCAGCGTGCCTTCGGTTACAGTGACCGCATGAATGAAGAGACCATCGGCCTTCTTCTGAACGTCGGTGACGGCTGCCGAAACGCCATTGCCCTTCAGGACACCATTGTCGCCGATCTGGCCACCGGATTCGCCATAGAACGGCGTCTGGTTGAGGATCACATAGCCTGACTGGCCAGCGGCAATGGACGCAACCTCTGCACCCTCTGCGACGAGACCAGTGATGACGCCTTCGGCGACTTCCGTGTCATAGCCGAGGAATTCGGTCGCACCCAGACGCTCCTTGAGAGCGAACCAGACCGTTTCGGTCGCAGCTTCCCCCGAACCGCTCCAGGCAGCGCGGGCTTCGGCCTTCTGGCGCTGCATGGCAGCATCGAAGCCAGCAGTGTCAACGCTGACGCCCCGGGCGCGCAGAGCGTCCTGGGTCAGGTCGAGTGGGAAGCCATAGGTGTCGTAAAGCTTGAAGGCCGTCTCGCCATCCAGCTCTCCGCCTTCGCCCAGACCTTCCGTTGCCGTGTCGAGAAGACCAAGCCCCCGTTCCAGCGTCTTGCGGAAGCGGGTTTCTTCCAGCTTCAGGGTTTCGGTGATCAGCGCTTCGGCGCGGAGCAGTTCCGGATAGGCCTGGCCCATTTCGCGCAGCAGTGCAGGGACCAGCTTGAACATCAGCGGATCGCGGGCACCCAGCAGGTGGGCATGGCGCATACCGCGGCGCATGATGCGGCGCAGAACATAGCCACGGCCTTCGTTGGACGGCAAAACGCCATCGGCAATCAGGAAGCTGGTGGAACGCAGGTGATCGGCAATGACACGGTGGCTGGCCTGAGCCGCACCTTCCGCCTTCACGCCCGTGGCATTCTCGGAAGCGGCGATCAGCGCCTTGAACAGATCGATGTCGTAGTTGTCGTGAACGCCCTGGAGAACGGCAGCCACACGCTCCAGACCCATACCCGTGTCAATCGACGGACGCGGCAGGTCGAGACGGGCTTCCGGCGTCTGCTCATACTGCATGAAGACGAGATTCCAGATCTCGATGAAGCGGTCACCGTCTTCCTCGGCAGAGCCCGGAGGGCCGCCCCAGATCTTGTCGCCATGATCGAAGAAGATTTCCGAGCAGGGACCGCAGGGACCGGTGTCGCCCATGGTCCAGAAATTGTCGGAGGTCGGGATGCGGATGATCTTGTCATCGCTCAGGCCCGCAATCTTGCGCCAGAGACCAGCTGCATCCTCATCTTCGGAATAGACCGTGACGAGCAGCTTGTCCTTGGGAAGGCCGTATTCCTTGGTGATCAGGTTCCATGCGAGCTCAATGGCCCGGTCCTTGAAATAGTCGCCGAAGGAGAAGTTCCCGAGCATTTCGAAGAACGTGTGGTGACGCGCGGTGTAGCCGACATTGTCCAGATCGTTGTGTTTGCCGCCGGCGCGGACAACCTTCTGAGCCGTCGCAGCGCGCTGATAGTCGCGCTTTTCAAGTCCGGTGAAGACGTTCTTGAACTGGTTCATCCCGGCATTGGTGAACATCAGCGTCGGGTCATTGCGGGGCACCAGCGGGCCGGACTCGACCACCTGGTGGCCGTTCTTGGCAAAATAGTCCAGAAACGCACTTCTGATTTCGTTTACGCCACTCATCTAGGTCTCGCTCTCGGTCCTTCGGCAGACGGGTCGGAAGCGGGCGCACAGCCGAGGCGCACACGATGCTCTTTCCCGCGCAAGCATTTCAGAGCCTTTTATCTTTCGCTTCCAGCACTGTCCAGAAGCTTGCCGCGCGGTTCGGGCCGTAAGGCGGCAGTTTTCCTGAAGACTTCAGCGGCTTTCTTGTCTTCTGCGCGCGCAAAAGCTTTCGTTCCCACTCCCTTAGGAGCGGAGGGTGCGACCGAGGAGACGAGAACAGGCCTGTTCGAGCGAGTCGCCAAGGCCTGCAGCTTGTACAAGGCACGTAAATTTCCCCCGGTCCCAGCCCTTGCTGAGCTCCATGGCCTTCACTCAGAAGGCTGCGCCCAAAAGAAAAAGGGCTCCCGGAGCAAGCCGGAAGCCCTTTGAACACTTTCTTCTTCTGGGTACAGGACCAAGAGAGCCCCGCATCAGGTCCGGTCAATCCTCAGACAGACCGTCGTCACCCGCCCCATCCGGATCGATGATCGCATCGGCAATCAGGCCGGCGTTCTGGCGGATGGCCAGCTCGATCTCTGCCGCCATTTCCGGATTGTCGCGCAGGAACTGCTTGGCATTCTCACGCCCCTGACCCAGCCGCTGGCTGTTGTAGGAGAACCAGGCACCAGACTTCTCGACCACGTTGCCCTTGACGCCAAGGTCGATCAGTTCACCCATCTTGGAGACGCCCTCGCCGTAGATGATGTCGAACTCGACCTGACGGAACGGCGGCGCCACCTTGTTCTTGACCACCTTGACGCGGGTCTGGTTGCCGATCACCTCGTCCCGGTCCTTGATCGCGCCAATGCGGCGGATGTCGAGACGGACAGAGGCGTAGAACTTCAGCGCATTACCGCCGGTCGTGGTTTCGGGAGACCCGAACATCACGCCGATCTTCATACGGATCTGGTTGATGAAGATGACCATGCAGTTCGACTTGGAAATCGAAGCGGTCAGCTTGCGAAGGGCCTGGCTCATCAGGCGGGCCTGAAGACCGGGAAGATTATCACCCATCTCGCCTTCGAGTTCGGCCTTCGGCGTCAGGGCGGCAACGGAGTCGATCACGAGCACGTCAATCGCGCCTGAGCGGACCAGAGTGTCGGCAATCTCGAGCGCCTGTTCACCGGCATCCGGCTGGGAAATCAGAAGATCATCGATGTTGACGCCCAGCTTGCGGGCATAAATCGGGTCCAGTGCGTGCTCGGCATCGACAAAGGCGCAGATGCCGCCGTTCTTCTGGGCTTCCGCGACCGTGTGCAGAGCCAGCGTGGTCTTGCCTGAAGATTCCGGTCCATAGATCTCGATGATGCGGCCACGGGGAAGACCACCGATGCCCAGCGCAATATCAAGTCCGAGAGACCCGGTGGAAATGGATTGAATCTCGACGGCCTGCCCCTGGCCAAGCTTCATGATCGAACCCTTGCCAAAGGCGCGTTCGATTTGCGAGAGGGCGGCGTCAAGCGCTTTGGTCTTATCCATCTGGCTGCTTTCTACGAGACGAAGTGTGCTTTGCGACATGGCTTCCCGATCCTTATTCCACGATGGACGCGCCGTTTCAAACCATGGTTTTGTACTCTTTATGTTCTCATTTGACAAGCCCCCATGAGGTATTGAAAATTAACGAGAATATTCAACGTGTTCCCCTCATGTTCCGGACACCGGAAATGAAATTTACGTAAAGGCAATTCGATTTCAAATCAAACTTATGCCCAGAATCACGGCTTTCCTTTCCCCTCAGGAAACTTGCTGAGGCCGTTTCCAGCTGATACCGCCAGAACAAAGAGCGATGCGAAGGGTTGGCCCTGAGCAAAGCCAGTCCTTTCAAACCTCCTTCGAGCTTCGCCCTTGATGACTTTCACGCCGCCGGCAAACGATCATTCTCCCATGGGAGACGCCGCTCTGCCCGTCGCCTGTTTCGGGGCCATTCACTACGACATCATCGCCCACGCGGACCGGACGATCCTGCGCGAAACCTCGACCCCCGCACGCATCGACATGAAGCCGGGGGGCGTTGCCACCAACGTGGCACGAAGTCTCGCCAGACTTGGTACGCCGGTCACGCTCACGGGTATGGTCGGCAATGATTCAGCGGGTGCCTCCATTCAGCAGATCCTGAAGATGGAAGGTGTTGCCGCCGACCTTTCAGTGCGCGATGGCCATACCACGGGCCAGTATCTGGCGCTCCATGACCCGGATGGTTCTTTGGCTGCGGCCTGCATCAGCGACACAGTGCTGACCTCTGCTCCCCTGCATCTCTTCGAGGAAGCGGCAAGCCGCGCCGATAGCGAAGGCTGGTGGCTTCTGGATGCCAATTTGCCGGAGGCTGCCTTGAGCCTGCTGGCCAGGACCGCTCCCTCGGGCAGGCTTGCGGCGGAAGCTGTCTCGATTGCCAAGGCCCCCCGCCTCAGAGCAATCCTGTCCCGGATCTCCCTTCTGTTCCTGAACCGTGCGGAAGCTGCGACCCTTTCAAGCCTCAATGCTGAGGCCTCTCTCGATGCGCATTCGGAGAAGCTGCTGGCAGCGGGTGTCCAAACTGTCATCATCACCGATGGCGCTGGTCCTCTTCATGTCCGCAGTCCGGAACTATCCCTGTTTCTGCCGACACCGGATGCCAATGTCGTGGATGTCACGGGCGCCGGGGATGCGCTTGTCGCTGGAACTCTCTCAGCCCTCGGGCGCGGACTTCCCCTGGAAGCCGCCGCCAGCGCCGGACAGCAGGCTGCGCGCATTGCGCTGGAGACCACGGGCGCGGCTCCTGCAAACCTGACCTGGACGGCTGTTTCCAGAAACCTTCATGGGACGGCAGGCTGAATTTTGCCAAGCCGCCCTGCGCGGTTCCGCCGCTCGACGGGGCAGCCCCCAAGGACTATAAGGCGCGTCAAACCGCCCAGACATTTTTCGTTTCGAACCACTGAGGATCCTACCCGTGCTCCCTGCTGACTTCATCGTTCCGACTGAAGAAATCCGTGAAGCGCTTGCCGCCGGCAAGCCGGTTGTCGCCCTGGAGTCGACCATCATCACCCACGGCATGCCCTATCCGGACAATGTCGAGACTGCCCGCATGGTTGAACAGGACATCCGCGACAACGGCACCATTCCCGCGACGATTGCCGTTCTGGATGGCAAGATCCGCATCGGCCTCAGCGATGAAGACCTGATCCGTCTGGCCAAGGCGGAAGGTGTCATGAAATGCTCGCGCGCCGACCTTGCGATCGCGGTATCCAGCGGACGCCCGGGATCCACCACAGTTGCTGCAACCATGATGGCGGCCCATGCGGCCGGCGTTTCGGTCTTTGCCACCGGCGGCATCGGCGGCGTGCACAAGGGGGCGGAAGAAAGCTTCGACATTTCCGCAGATCTTGACGAACTCGGCCGCACGCCCGTTCTGGTGGTATGCGCCGGCGCGAAGGCGCTTCTCGACATTCCGAAGACGATGGAAGTGCTCGAAACCCGCGGCGTTCCGGTCATTGCCTATGGAACCGATCAGCTCCCGGCCTTCTGGTCACGCAGTCTTGGCCTCAAGGCACCGTTCCGCATGGACAGCGCGGAAGAGATCGCCGCACTCCTCAAGGCTCGCGCTGCCTTTGGCGACCATGGCGGCGTCTTGATTGCCAACCCAGTGCCAGCAGAAAGCGAAATTCCGGCCGACGAAATGGCCGGTTACATCGCAACAGCTCTGGAACAGGCCGAGCAACAGGGCATCAAGGGCAAGGAGGTTACCCCCTTCGTGCTGGGCGCGATCCTGAAGCTCACCGGCGGCCGCAGCCTTGTGACCAACATCGCCCTGGTGCGCAACAATGCAAGGCTTGCAGCCCGCATTGCGGCAGCCGCCGCAGCCTGAGCGTCGTCCCACAGCGCAAGACTGCATTTGACCCCGGAGCGGCTGCCGCTCCGGGGTCTTGCTTTGCGACCCCAGGTCCCTTCAACCTTGACGCTCGCCTCAAGTCTTTGAGCAAGCGAACAATTCCAAAGGTTCGCGAGACCAAAAAGTGTCGCCCGCAGGTCACAGCGGCAATGCAAACCGGCCTATCCGGTTCGCGCAACGGTATCAGACCGTTGACTCCTCCCTCGCAGCCTGAACAAAGTTATCGCGCTGCGGCATGGCCGGGCAAACGGTACAGGATGAGGAGGTTCGCCGATGACGGAAGCGACGACGGCGGTTGCGCCGACTACGGAAGGCGGCTTGACGCCCCTGAAATATCTGGATCGCGCCCTGAGCAAACTGCGTGAGATCGGCCTGCCGGTGGAAACCGAGACGGACGCTCCGATCAACGCGCTGCTGGAACAGATTTCCTCTCTTTCGCCGGACAAGGTGCTGATCATCACGCGCACCCTGGGCCAGGCATCCAACTTCAATGAAGTGGTGCGCAGCCAGATCCAGCAAATGGATATCGGCCAGCGCTACGAAGAGATCACCGACAGCTTCAACACCATCCGGGATGACGCCAAGGCGCTGGTGGATCAGCTGGCCGACGGCAAGATTTCCTTCACCGAAAGCCTTTCCAACAAGTGGCGCGACATGCGCCGCGGCACCATCTCGGACCGGTTCGACACGATCCGCAGCACCTACAAGGAAGTGGCCCGGGCCACCAAGGACCAGATCGAGCGCGAGCAGACGATCCTGGATTCCTACCGTGACTTCCGCGGTGCGCTGAAGCAGGCCGAAGTGCTGGCTCTGGAAATCCTGAAGACGGCAACCACCAAGCTTGACGAGGCCAAGGCCGCGCTGGAGGCGGCGTCCGCCGCTGTTGCCGGTCACACCGGCGACGACGCTGCCGCCAAGGCTCGTCTGGAGCTTGCCCGCGATGAAAAGCTGCGGGAAATGCAGGACGAGGAAAAGCGCTACCAGGTGGCCAAGGACCTCTCTGACAACCTGACCATCGGCTACAACACCTCCGAAATCATTATGGCGCGCCTGATGCAGACGACCAACGCCAAGGAGCGGGTCTATGCGCAGTCGGTGAGTTTCTTCTCCACCAACGAATCCGTTCTGACCGCCCTCAACGCGTCCTTCACCGGCCTTCAGGGACTGCATGAGTCCACTGAAACGCTGAACGCGATGAAGGACGGCATGAACAAGAGCCTGGAAACCCTCGCCGAGATCGGCGATGCGGTGCAGACTGAGGCGCTGAAGGCGGGCTACGGACCGACAGTGGCTGCAGCTTCGGTCAAGAAGCTCGTAGACTCCGTCATCAACTTCCAGGTCCAGTCGCGCGAGATCATCAACGAGATGCGCGACATGTCGACCAAGAACTCGGAAGAGATCCGGACCGCCGTTGAAGACGGCAAGCGCAGACTGGCCAAGCTGGCTGCACAGGGCAATGCGCTGCGTTAAGGCGCAGGCTTGATGAAGCAAATGGGAACGCCGGGTCAAAGCCCGGCCGACCCCAGCGGAGACGCTTGATGGCGGATAGGGCTGACGCGCCGCTTGATGATCTGATGATGGCCATGGACGTTGTGGACACGCTGCGCCACGACGAGGCACTGATCATGAAGGAGCTGGCAACCGACGACCGGGACGACCGGATGATCGAGCGCCTTCGCCAGGTCTATGCGTCTCAGGGCATCGATGTTCCCGATGATATCCTGAAGGCTGGCGTCGAAGGGCTGAAGGAAGACCGCTTCGTCTACTCGCCGCCCGCCTCCGGCTTTCAGCGCTGGCTTGCCCTGCTTTATGTCACCCGCATGCGCTGGTCCAAATGGGCGGCAGGCCTGGCGCTAGCCCTCATCCTGTGCCTTGCAGGCTGGCAGTTCCTTGTGGTGATGCCGCGGGAAAGAGCGGCAGCCGCGCTTCAGGTCGAACTCAGCGAAACCATCCCCCAGTCCATCGCCTCCCTGCGCAGCCGCATCGAAGGGCTGACCAGCGATGCCGATATTCTGGCAAGTGCCAAGCGGCTCGAAGAGGATGGCCTTGCGGCAGCGGCAGCCGGAAATGCGGAGGCTGCAAGAAAGTCGGCCTCCAGCCTGAACTCCATGGCGGCAGAGCTGGCGCTGACCTTTGAGGTCAAGATCGTTTCCCGTCCCGGCGTTCCGACCGGTGTCACCCGCATTCCCGAAGCCAATCAGCGGGCAAGCAACTATTACATCGTGGTGGAAGCCATCGGTCCGGATGGCAAGGCCCTGTCCCGTACGATCACCTCCGAGGAAGACGGCAAGTCTCACGAGGTTTCGATCTGGGCGCAACGGGTCAGTTCCTCCCTCTTCAACCGTGTGCGCGATGACAAGTCCGGCGACGGCATCGTTCAGGACACGCTTCTTGGCACCAAGGAGCGCGGCAAGCTGGCCGTGACCTGGAAGTCAGGTGTTCAGACGGGAGCGATCACCGAATGGTAAGGACCGAGCGGAACTTTCACGCAAGGGAGACGCAGCCATGCTGAACGGCCGTCAGACACTTGCAAGCCTTGACCAGGCCATGACGGATCTTCGCCGGGAGGAAACGGAGCTCGACACCCGCATCGAGCGCTCGACCCGGTCGCTCGCGGATCTGCGCAGCCGGCAGAACGACGGCTACCGCGAACTTGCCCGCTTCCGCCTCGACAATGACGCGGCAGACGGCTTGACCCGCAGGCTGGATGACGCAGCGCGCGAAGTGCGCCGCCTGATGGAAAAACGCACCTCGGATTTTGCCACGCTGAATGCCCAGCTCCGGGAAAAGGAAACCGCCCAGGCCGATCTCAACAAGAGCCGCAGCAGCTTGAGCGAGACCCGTGAGCAACTGGCTGGCCGGATGGACGACCTCATGGAAGAGGTCGACAAGGTGCTGGAAACGGACGCGGCTTTCATGACCCAGTCCGCCAAGGCGGAGGCCGCGGCCCGGACTGCAGAAGCTGCAACTGACAAGGCCCAGAGGGCCATTGCCGACGAGGAAGAAAAGGGCAAGGCTTATCTGGATGACCGGCTGTTCGTCTATCTGTGGGAAAGAGGCTTCGGCACACCGGACTATGCCTCGACAGGTCTGATCCGGTCTCTGGACCGCTGGGTGGCAAGACTGATCGGCTTTGAAGGCGCGCGGGCCAATTACGCCATGCTGACGCGCATTCCGGAGAAACTTGCGGCACATGCGGAAAAATGCCGTGTGGCGGCCGCCGCCGAACAGGATGTTCTTGCAGCCATGAGCCGCCAGAAGCTTGCTGATACGGCAGGCGAGGACCTGGCTGGACGCATCGAGGAGACCAACGCTCAGATTGCGGCCCTCGACAAGCAGCTGGAAGACTTGGAGCCGGTCATCGCCACCCTGACCCAGGCCCTGCACGAGTTCTCCAATGGCGAGGACGACAATTTCAAGAAGGCGGAGGAGCAGTTGTCCGGCTCCTTGCGCGGCGATGATCTTCAGGACCTTTGGCGCGAGGCGCTCGCAACGCCCTCCCCCGAGGATGAAAAGATCGTGCGCCGTCTTGAGGATCTTGCTGATCAGATCGAGGCCGTCGAGAGGGACATCCGTCAGGACCGGGAATTGCAGCGCGACATCACCGCGCGCAGGGCCGAACTTGCCTCCGTTGCCCAGAATTTCCGCCGCAATGGCTACGACGACTGGGACTCCACCTTTTCCGACAACAGCCTGACCACCGTTCTTCTCGGTGAGCTCTTGAAAGGTGCGATCACCGGAGCAGATTACTGGGCACGGGCCCAGCGCAGTCACAAGCGGCGCAAGCCCAAGGGCGCCAAGGTCGGCTTCCCGGGCGGTTCAGGTCTGCCGCGCGGCATGGGCGGCGGTTTTGGTGGTCCATCCCGGGGCTCGTCTGGTGGATCATCAGGCGGGTTCGGAGGCGGCGGCTTCAAGACCGGCGGCGGCTTTGGCGGCGGTGGTTTCAAGACGGGCGACACTTTCTGACTCCCATTGGTCCCGGTATCCGGGCGGACTTGATTTTGATGAGGCTATTTTGATGGATCCGGCGCTTTACCGGGCCTTTGCCCACTATAATTCGTGGATGACCCGGCAGGTCTATGCGGCCTGTGCGGACATGCCCGATGCAGAGCGGCGGCAGGACAGAGGCGCGTTCTTCAAGTCGATCCACTCGACCCTGAACCACATTCTTTTCGGCGACCGCGTCTGGATGGGACGCTTCACCGGACGCAGCTACGATCACAAAGGCATGGGGGCCGACATTTTCGAGAGCTTCGCCGATCTGCAGGAAGCACACCTGGCGATGTCAGACGAGATTTCGCAATGGGTGGAAACCCTTGATGCGGACTGGCTGTCAGGCGATCTGACCTGGACAAGCACGGACGGCAAGCGTACGAGCTCGCGGCCACGCTGGCTGCTGGTCTCGCATCTGTTCAACCATCAGACACATCACCGGGGGCAGATCACCACCCTGCTCTCCCAATCCGGACGGGATGTCGGGGTGACCGATCTGCCGTTCATACCGCAGTAATCCGGCCGTATGCGGCTGCAACAGGGTGTCAGCTGGCCTTTTCTCCCGCCAGACAGATGCCAGATAGACGCCAGACAAGAACACCGTTTCCAGCGCCGCACACGGACCATTGGTCCCGCCGCGCCCAAGCAAGATTTAAGGATCGCGCCATGCGCCAACTCAAGACGCTTCTTCAGCTCACCGCAGTCACCGGTCTCATGGGACTTGCTGCCTGCGTCAGCTCCTCGCCCAGGCAGCAGGCACCGGCCGGCCCTGCCCAGCCGACGCTGGACGTTCCCGCTGGAGCCCAGAGCGTGAATATTGCTGCCGATCCGGCAACGATCCGCGCGACATTGATCGCCAGCGCCCAGCAGAAGGGAACGCCGGTGATCCAGGACCAGGCCAACATGGTGGTGATGGAACGGGTGATGAGCGGCGCCAACCCGGCCCTTGATGCGGAGTTCGGCCCTTCCGACAATGGCACCCGCGTGATCCGGATCCGCGTCCGCTTTACCGGCTCGGGCTGTCAGACCCTGGCTGTCCAGGACGTGGCAGTGGTCAACAATGTCCACACGGCCCTGGAACAGAGCTTCGTTCTTCCGGGCAACCCGAACACGATGGAAAGCCTGAACGGCCTGAAGCGCGACGCAGAGCGCAAGAGCGCCTGCCCGCGCGTCTGACCGTTTCATATCCGCGAAGAGGAGCGCGACGCATGACAGGACAAGCCACCAAAACCGTTCTCAAGGGCGGATGCCTTTGCGGCGCCGTCACCTTTGAGGCGACCGGCGTCTTCGACCGGTTTTTCCTTTGTCATTGCGAGCGTTGCCGGAAAGGCACCGGCACGGCGCATGCAGCCAATGTCTTTTCCACGGACTTCGAGCTGACATGGCTATCTGGTGAAGGGAACACCACAAAATTCCTTGTCGAGGGCACCCGCCACAGCCGCCATTTCTGCAACACCTGCGGATCGCCTTTGCCGCGCACGAGTGCGGATGGCGTGCGGCTTGTGGTGCCAGCCGGCAGCCTGGAAACACCCCTCCATCTGCGGCCTGAGGCGCATATTTTCACCGCAAGCCGGGCAGACTGGGATGACGAACTGGAGAATGTTCCTGCATTCCCAGGTTTCCCGAGCTGACCGGCTGAGGAAAATGGCCTCACCCGAGCCATCCGCAATGGATGTTCGTCAGCTGATGAACTCGTTGCTGATGTTATAGGCGGGGGAGGCCAGTCCTGCTTCCCAGATCATATAGACAGACCTGCCATCGGTATTGAGAACGGACGGTCCTGTCTCGTTGCCATCCGCATCCACAGGCACGAAGTGATACTGCTCGGCGGAATGCGCCGGTCCCCAGTCGAAGATCCTGTAGCATTGATCTGGTGCCAGAAACTTCGCTTCCCCCTTGATGAACGCGACCTTCTGATAGCCGTAGCTGTCGAACTCTCCTTCACCGATCCACATGCTTCCGTTCCTTTTTCTGCCGTCTGCACGCGCAACAGTACAATCAGAAATAAACATTACCAAGACAAACAGCCCTTAATGGTTATTCGTGTCGTTCCCTCTTTGACCGCGAATGAAGTTTGAATAGTCGCCGCCTTCCGGCATCTGTTGTGCCCGCCCCGAGATCAGAGCTGCATCCTTGCGGGCATTCACGGTCCCCTCGCCGCCCAGAAGTCCGAGGTTCAGGAGATATTCCGGCAGGTGAGCGGACAGAACCAGACGCCAATCCATGGGCAGGTCCGGCTGCAGGGCCTTGGCAAGCTGATAGACGACCGTGGTGCAGTTGGCAGTCAAGGTGTTGTAAAAGGCAGGCTCTGCCTCCAGCTGCTGGGACAGGTCCACAAAGGACAGGAACATGGCTCTTCGCGCCTCGGCACTAAGGGTCAGCGGATAGAGCCGGACTTCCTCGCGCCGGTAGTTGGTGCGCAGCTTGACGATGTCCCGCTCGGTTGCGCCAATCAGCACCAGTTCGAACTGCCGGAAGAAACCACCGATCTCGTTGAAGGCTTCGCCCTTCTCGCGCCGGATCTCGGCGGAAAAGACCACATGCTCCCCATCTGAGAAACCGAAGCTGACAAGCAGATGGGCAATGTCCGGGTTGCTCCAGACCGAGGTGAACATGTCGACGGACTGCAGTTGATCGAGGTCGAGGTCACGGGAGATCCAGCGGGGATCAGCCTCGGAAGCCGTGTGCCAGTCGAAATCGCGGATGTTGTCGAGCTGCACACGCGAACCTTCGACACGGGCAAGCACACCCCGGGACACATCAACGTCCCAATCCTTGTCGGACCTCGGCACGATCGTCTGATACCAACTGCCGACAAGCAGGCATGCGGCGAGAAGAACCGCCCAACCCGCAATCCGCGACCGCCGATAGGCAACGGCTTCCACCAGGATCGCCAGCAGCAGGAGAGCCCACCCGGAAACCAACAGGACAGTCTGCAAATGAAACCAGAATGCTGTGGCGGCCCAGAGCACACCGGCGAGCAAGGCAATGGCAAACACCACATGCGGCAAAAACTTGAAGACACGGATCACGTCACAACTCCAGGCAGACGACCCAAGATACACCTCAACCAGCCAGGCGGGAGCTTTAAACTCCCGCCTGAGATGAGAGATCAGTCATTGTCCTTCGCGGAAACCTCGGCCAGCAGCCGTTCCGTGCGGGCGTCCTCGATCTTGTTGTAGATCCGGTCGGACTCTTCCTTGTCCCGGAAGGCCTTGGTGATCGAGGCCGTGGAATAGACCAGCATCAAAGCGGCCATGGCATAATAGCCCTTTGCCGAGAAGCTTGCCTCCAGGGACCAGATGCCCCCGGCCATCATCACGGCTGCCACGCCAAAGTTGAAATACGTGAACATGTTCCAGGCGTTGGAACCCTTCGGCTTGTATGCACTCATCTGACTTCTCCTTGTCGCCGGTGTCCGGCCTTCTCCAGGGCGCCGTGCTTCTGACGGCGGTCACTCAATTCGGGGATTGGGTATTGCGGCGGACTAGCCCGCCTTGGCCCTGAGGCGCTCAAGCACCTTGGCCGCATCAGCCTGAAGCGGGGTTCCACAACCAGCCGCAGCGAGCCGGGCGGCTGTTGCCGCCGCATTGGACTGGCCGTTGAGATCGTCGAACGCCCGTTCCACTTCCTCACAATGGCTGTGGCGGACTTGCAGCCGCTCCAGAGTTGCCTCTGCCTCGCGCAAGCTGGCCAGAACTCCGTCAGGCATGGTGCCCTTGAGCTTATGGGTGCGCTCCGCCGCGTCGGCAATCTGCTTGCCCCGCTGAAGGGCACGCAAACGCAATTCGCAAATCCCGACCTGATCGCGCAGCTTGGTGATTTCACGGGAATAATGGTCAATCGCCTTCAGGGTCGCGGTCTGTTCGGCCTCCACATCGGCGATCGCGGATGCAGCCTCTGCCGCAAGGTCTTCCCTGCCAATCCGGATCGCTTCCAGGGCACGGGCCTCCAGATCGGCCAATTGAGCTGCCAGCCGCTCCGCAGCCTTCGTCTCTCTGGCCGAATAGGCCATGACCACCGCAACCGCCCGCTTCGCCTTTTCCAGTCCGTCAGCGGCATCACGCAACTGCTGGCGCAGGATAGACAGGGCATTCGCATCGGAAAAAGCTTCGGCAGCATCATGACTGCGTCCACGGATCAAAGTCGCCATCATCTTGAACATCTCAACCTCCACTGATATGAACAACGTTCATGAATTGCTTGTAGCGCAGCACTGAACATTGTTCAAGAACTTTTTTGAACAATGTTCATAGAAAGATGGAAAGCATGGGATCAAACCGGGAAACCAAGCGGGCGGAGTTGCGGGAACGCCTGATTGAGGCGGCTGAAATAGAATTGCGGGACAAGGGTCTGGCAGGCTTGAAAGCCCGCGATGTGACAGCCAGAGCTGGCTGTGCACTTGGCGCGCTCTACAATGCGGTCGAGGACCTGGACATGCTGGTCCTGGAGGTCAATGCGCGCACACTTGCGAAGATGGGAACCGCCTTGCGCGCATCCCTGCCCGGCCCGGATGCCCAGCCGGTTGAATCGCTGCAAGCCCTGGCAGAAGCCTATATCGATTTTGCGCTTGAGAACCGGAGGATCTGGCTTGCCCTGTTTGAGCACCGCTTGCCGGAAGAAAGAACCGTGCCGGAAGAGCACAGGCAGAGCCATTCCGTGCTGATCGACGGCATTGCGGCCCCGCTTGCCCGGTTGCGCCCGGACCTGTCACCGGAGGCCCTTGCCCTGCGCGCCCGCACGGTCTTCGCGGCCGTTCACGGCGTCGTCCACCTGTCGCTTCAGGGCCAGTTCGTCGGCGTGCCACTTCAGGATCTGAAATCGGAAGTCCGGGCCCTGGTGGAGATCATGGCAAGGCGGGCCGGGTGAGACCGGCGCTCACTGTTACAAGCCTGTGAAGAAAAAGTGCGGAATGTCATCCCTGCGAAGGCAGGTATTCGTTAGCCCTCTGAAGGAGCTGCGTTTCTCAAGACCACACTCCGAGGGAACTGGATCCCGGTTTTGGTGCAGGGCACCAAGCCGGGATGACATCCGAACTTTATAGCTTTGCCAGCATTCCCAGTCGAACAGCCTTAGCTGTTCAGAACGTCCTTCACCGTCGTCGCAAGTTGCTTGAGGGTGAAGGGCTTGGGCAGGAAGAAGAACTTCTCGTTCTCCGGCAGGTTTTCCTCGAAGGCGTCTTCCGCATAGCCCGAAACGAAGATGATCTTCAGGTCTGGCTGGGTCTTGCGCAATTCGACCAGGAGCGTCGGGCCATCCATTTCAGGCATGACCACGTCAGAGACGACCAGATCGATCTTGCCGCCCGCCTCTTCCATCACCTCAAGCGCTTCCGTGCCCGAGGCTGCCTCATAGACCGTATAGCCGCGCGAGGCGAGTGCACGGGCGCCGAAGGCACGCACGGCTTCCTCATCTTCGACCAGCAGGATGGAGGCGGAACCGGTGAGATCGGCGACCTTCTCGCTTTCGACTTCCTTCGGCTTGACCACCACATCCTCGACCGCTGCCGGAATGTGGCGCGGCAGGAAGATGCGGAAGGTGGTGCCGACATCCACTTCCGAGGTGCAGAAGATGTAGCCGCCGGTCTGCTTGACGATGCCGTAAACCGTCGACAGGCCAAGCCCCGTGCCCTTGCCCACTTCCTTGGTGGAGAAGAACGGATCGAAGATCTTGGCCATGATTTCCGGCGGCATGCCATGCCCCGTATCGGTCACCTCGATCAGCATGTAGTCGCCCGGAGGCATGCCGCGGGTGTTCTCGAACTGGGTGGATTCGGCCTCGGTCACATTGCCGGTGCGGATCGTCAGCTTGCCGCCTTCCGACATGGCATCGCCCGCGTTGACCGCCAGATTGACGATCACCTGCTCGAGCTGGTTGATGTCAGCCATGATCGGCCACAGATCGCGGCCATGGATCACCTTCAGCTCCACCTTTTCGCCGAGAAGACGGTCGAGCAGGATGGAAAGATCGGCCAGAACGTCATTCAGATGCAGCTGCTGCGGACGCAGGGTCTGACGGCGCGAGAAGGCAAGCAACTGGCGCACGAGGCCGGCCGCACGGTTGGCGTTCTGCTTGATGTTCATGATGTCCTGAAAGGACGGATCGGTCGGACGGTGGCTGGCAAGCAGCAGATCCGAGAAGCCGATGATCGCGGTCAGGACGTTGTTGAAGTCATGGGCGACGCCGCCAGCCAGCTGGCCAATGGCCTGCATCTTCTGGCTCTGGGCAAACTGGGCTTCAAGCGCGCGTTGCTGGGTGGTCTCCAGCGCGTAGACAATGGCAGCTTCCCCGTCCCCTTCCCCGTCCCGCACGGCGGAAACGTAGAAGGTGGCAGAGCGCGGATCATTGCCGTCGTTCAGTGCAATATCGATGGGAGCAATCTCGCCGATGCCATTGGCAGCCGCACTGAGCGAACGCCCCAGCTCTTCCTTGCCGCTCACCGCAACATAATTCTCGAGCTTCGGCGGCTCACCGGACAGATCCACTGCACCGAACAGACGCAGGAACGGCGCGTTGGTGCGCAGCACCCGGCCTTCCTCGTCAAGCGAAGCAATGGCAATCGGCGTGTTGTTGAAGAAGCGGGCAAAGCGCACTTCAGCTGCACGCAGCGCTTCTGAAACTTCCTCGCCCCGAGACCGGTTGAGCACGAGCGTGCGGCTGTCCCCCGGCTGGCCGTTTTCGCCAAAGGGAACCCGGTGCAACAGGCGCACCGGAAGGCTGCGGCCATTGCGGGTGACAAAGTCGAGATCGAAAGTCTCGCTCTTCACTTCACCTGCCAGTCCCTTGACGGAGCGGATCAGTTCCGTGCCATCCCCGCGCACAATGTCGCTTAGGCCAAGGTCACCTGCCTCGAACTGGGCCAGGTCATGGCCCAGCCAGTCAGCCAGGGTGGCATTGAGATAAAGAATACGACCTTCGCCGTCGCAGGAGAAAAAGCCTGCAGGCGCATGGTCGAGGAAATTGATGACCCGCTGCAGTTCCTGGAAGGAGTTTTCCTGGTCCGCCCGGTCCCGGGTGATGTCCGCAAGCTGCCAGACAGACAGACGGCGGCCGGAGCCACCTTCCTTGCGCGGGATCTGAAGCGGGCGCACGGAGACGCGATACCAGCGCGGATTGCCTTCATGGCGCCCGAGCGGATGGTGCATGCGGATTTCTTCCTGCGCCCGGCGCCCCTCACGGGTCGCCTGGGACAGGCGGAAAATGGCATCCGCCGCATCCGGGTCGGACGAGAACACGCGCTCCATGACACGGATCGCCGCAACGGTCTCGGCTCCGGTCAGGTCGGCATAGGACTGGTTGGCATAGAGAATGCGCCCGTCCGGATCAGTGATCAGGGCGCCATCGTCCAGGGAATTCAGGAAGGCTGCGGAAACGGGGTTGCCCTGATTGCGGGTGCCGAAGCGCAGGAAGCCAATGGCTCCCGCGAACATGCAGAAAACCCCGACAACCGCCAGAATGCCCAGCAAGCCGACAACGAAAGGCTGGGCCTGCTCCTTGCCGGCAATGGCAAAGCCGGCGGCGGCAGCCACCAGAGCCAAAGCCAGTCCGATCAGCAGCCAGATGTTTCCGGTCCTTTCGGGCCGGTCAATCATCGGCTCTCCCGGAGCACTGTCCAGTTCACTCATTCCTGTAACTCCCCGGCTCGAATCGTTCTGTCGAGCCATCCCAAAGCATTCTGTGCAATTCGCCGGAATTCAACCGGCGCCTGCCTAATTCCGGCGTACCCCAACGCGTTTCCGCATCTTAAAGACGAAGCCGATCACTTCCGCGACGGCCTTGAAGTGTTCTTCCGGAATTTCCTGATCCATTTCGACGGTCGCATAAAGCGCACGGGCGAGCGGCGGATTCTCGATCACCGGCACGTCATTCTCCTTCGCGATCTCACGAATACGGAGCGCGACTGCGTCAACCCCCTTCGCAAGACAGACCGGAGCCCCCATGCCGCTTTCATATTTCAACGCCACAGCGTAGTGGGTCGGGTTGGTGACCACCACGGTCGCGCTCGGCACCGCCGCCATCATGCGCTTGCGGCTCCGCTCCATGCGCAACTGACGAAGCTTGCCCTTGATATGCGGATCCCCTTCGGTCTGCTTGTATTCTTCCTTGATCTCCCGAAGCGACATGCGCTGCTTCTCGTACCATTTGTGCCGCTGATAGAGAAAATCAGCCCCGGCCACCAGCGTCATCACTGCAAGGATTGCGCCCAGAAGCTGCAGAGACAGGTCGCGCGTTTCCTTCAGGAGCAAGGAAACGTCGGCAAAGAGCATCAGCTCCGCCTCGTCCTTGTGCGGCAGAAGCACCATGGTCATCAGGGCGCCGACAATGACGATCTTCACCAGGCCCTTGCCGAAGTTGACGAGGCTCTCGGAAGAAAACAGCCGCTTGAAGCCGGAGAGCGGCGAGACTTTGGAGAATTTCGGCTTGATCGGCTCGGAGGTGAAAACAATCTGGTGCTGGACCAGATTGCCGGCAACCGCCATGACAGCAATCACCAGAATGGGAACGGCAACGATCAGGGCCACGGACTGGCCCGTATCCCGCCACAGCGCCTTCAGTGCCAGCCCATCCATCGGGATTTCGTGGGCGTGCTCGATATAGCCTCTCAGCAGGGCCGTAAGAGACTGGACCATGCCCGGCGCGAAAATCGCGATCATCAGAGTGCTGCCCGCGAGGGTGAACCACGTGCTGACTTCCTGCGATTTCGGTATGTCCCCCTTTTCATGCGCTTCTCTCAAGCGCTTTTGCGTGGGGTCCTCGGTTTTCTCCGAGTCATCGGCTCCGTCTGACATCGGGTCTCCCTATCCAGCGATGAACTTGCCGATCGCTTCCTGGAAATGCTCCAGATAGACCGACATGATCGTGGTTATGAGAACGAGAAGCATCCCCAGCCCCAGCGCGATGTTCACAGGCATCGCGATGAAGAAGATCTGCATTTGGGGCATCAGCTTGTTGAGAAGACCGAGGCCGAAATAGAAAACAAGCCCCACGACAATGAAGGGCGCACTAAGCTGGATCGCAATGACGAAGACACCGGCCAGGGTCTGGGTCGCGAGTTCCGCGAAGTCCGAGACCGGCAGGCTGCCTCCGGGGGGAAACAGCTCGAAACTGTCATGCAGCGCCGCAATCACCAGATAGTGGGTGTCTGTAACGAAGATCAGCGTCAGCCCAAGGATCGACAGATAGTTGCTGACGAGAGCACCCTGCTGACCGGAGTTTGTGACGTCCGCGCCGAGTGCCATGGACAGACCGATCTGACCGGCAATGATCACACCCGCAATCTGCAGGGCATTTGTGATCAGCCGGGCGCAAAGCCCGATCCCGAAGGCAACGGCGAATTCCTGACCGAACAGGATCATCAGCCGGCCCGGGTTCTCCATCACTCCGAGTGGATAAAGGCTGGACGCGGTCGGGTACATGACCAGGGTCAGCATCAGCGCGATGCTGAGACGGCTGCGCATGGGAATGGACCGCTCGCCCAGCGCAGGCAGCAGCATGACAAGCGTCCCCAGACGCGCGAACATCAGCATGAAGACCGCAGCCACCTCAGGCAGAAAGGAAAGCTGCAGGGTCATCGGCGCCCTCTCCCCATCATGAAGGGGTGATGAGGATCATTTCACCGATCCGCGCCGTGAAGGAGGCCAGGAGCTGCCCCATGAAAGGCAGCGTCAGAAGCAGTGTCACGAAGATGGCAAGGATCTTGGGAACGAAGACCAGGGTCATTTCCTGGATCTGGGTCAGAGCCTGGAACAGGGCGATGATCACGCCAATGACCAGACCGACAAGCATGGTCGGCCCGGCCACGAGGATCATGGTCCAGACCCCTTCACGCGCCAGATCAAGAACTTCTCCGCCGGTCATGACTTACCCTTCACAAGACACCAGCTTCGCAATCAGATCGACATTCTCATGATCTCTTCATAGGCAGAGATCACCCGGTCCCGGACCGTCACCATGGTTTGCAGGGCCGTTTCGGTTTCGGCGATTGCCGTTACCACGTCCACCACGTCGGTCTTGCCTTCCAGCATGCCGATGGACTTGACGTCCATGTCCCGTCCCTTCTCGACGACACCACCAACGGCCTGCTCGACCATCTGGCCAAAATCCGTACCGCTGCGGGCAGAAAGCATGTCATCCGGCTTGCTGGCCTGCTGCGCAAGACGGGCAGCAGTCTGATAGGCATTGCTTGCAAGAGAAGGGGTCGCCATGGCGTAATCGCCTTTCATGTTTTTCAGTTAGCGGCCCGGCCTGGTGCGCCGGATGGGGTCAGCGAAGCAGGAAGCCCGCCTCAGGATTTCAGGATGTCGATCGTCCGCTGCAGCATGGTGCGAGTCGATTCAATCACGTTCAAGTTGGCCTCATAGGACCGCTGGGCCTCACGCATATCCACCGTCTCGATCAACGTGTTGACGTTGGGCAGCTTGACGTAGCCATTGGCATCCGCAGCCGGATGGCCCGGCTCATAGCGGGTTTCGAAAGCGCTCTCGTCCCGGGCAACCTTGCCGAGTTCGACCTTCTCTGCGCCCAGTTCCTTGTCGAAATGAGCACGAAATGTCGGGATCTTGCGCCGGTAGGGATCTTCCTGCGGCGTGCGGCCGGTCGAGTTCGCGTTGGCGACGTTCTCGGCGATGATGCGCATGCGGCCATTCTGGGCCTTGAGGCCCGAAGCGGACACAAGCAGCGACTTGAGCAGATCCATATGCGTTCTCCTGAAGCGCCTAGCGCATTACCCAGACTTGGACAGAGCGGTCTTGATCAGGCCAAGACTGCGGGAATAGATCGAAGTGGCGGCCTGGAAGTCCATCTGGTTCTGGGTCACGAGCATCATCTGCTCTTCCAGATTGACGTTGTTCCCGCTCGGCGTGACTTCGAACATGTCTTTTTCTTCCACCTTGGCCTTGCCGCCACCCGTCATCGCGCCGGTGATGTGCCCCGACTTGGTCACGGCGGTCTGAAGACCGAATTCCGTGCGGCCGATATGGTCCGCGAAGGTGAAATCCTTGAGTTCCTTGGCCTTGTAGAGCGGCGTATCTGAATTCGCGACGTTCTCGGCCAGCACGCCCTGACGCACCTGATGCCACTGCATCTTGGACTTCAAGGCCTGGAAGATCGGCAGATCGGTCAGAGCCATCTGATTCACCTTAACGTTAACGAACCCGGCAAAGATTGCCGCTTTAAAGGTTAATGAAAGGTTAACACCTCACCGCAACCTTAACCATTGCCCGCTGAAATCCGTGGATGACAGCAGCTCCCGTTTACCATTTGCGACCGGAAGCATGACCGGTACGGGAAAATTGTGCCGGGCTCTGTTAAGATTTGGGAGACGAAAGATTCGCGCAACCCCCTTCCTCCAGTGTCCCAAGGAGATTGAAGCGGTTCGCAAAAATCTGAAAAAGGAGACCGGACTTCTCCACCACCGGCTTCCCTGCCGATGACAAGTCAGCCGGGGGAAGTTATGACCGTTGCCAATACCCTCCGTACACCGGAGTGACGCTGGCAGGATTCGGACCGCGGGCAGTTGAATTGCCCGAAGGATCAGGTCCGGACTTTAACGAGGTAGGCATGTACAACTGGATCGCAGACACGTTCGGTCTTCCGGATGGACTGGCAAGAGGGCTGGCCTTCGCCGTCGCCCTGGCAATCGTCTTGCTGCTGATTGCCCTGTTCGTCTTCATCCTGAAGCGGCTCACGGGCGTTCGCCTGTCGTCAGGCCGCAACCGGCAACCGCGCCTGACGGTGATGGATGCCACCAATATCGACACGCGCCGCCGTCTGCTGCTGATCCGCCGTGACAATGTCGAGCATCTGATCCTGGTTGGCGGATCCAATGACCTGGTGATCGAACAGGGGATCGTGAAAGCCGCAAGCCTCGGAGCTGCGCCTCAGCCCCGCCAGATGCCTGCCACCAACATGATGCATCCCCAGTCAGACACCAGCGCGCAGGCCCTTCCCTCCTCCCTGGCTGTCGCGGCCTACGCGGCACCTGCAACGCAGGAGGCGGAAGCACCCGCTCCAGTTTTCAACACTCCGGAAGCCCCCCGCTATCAGCCTCAGCCAAGCGCGGCTCTGGCAGCAGCTCCTTTGACGGCAGCTCCACAGGCCAGCGCAACGCAAGCTGCCACCCATCGTCCGGAAACTGCCACGGCAAAATCCGCAACGGAACTGGCAGGCAGCCAGACCTTTCAGTCCCGCCCGGCCCGGCCGGTGAGCGAACCACGCCCGGGAACCACCTACCAGCGCCCTTTCGCTGCCGCGTCACGTCCCGCTGAGCAGCCCCAGCCGCAGGCAACCCCTGAACACACGCTTGTACGCTCGGCTATTTCCAACCGCAACTTGAGCCCGTCCGCTTCCTCGCAAACAGCCACCGAGCGCAGCACCCCCGCCGCAGCAGCATCCAGCGCCACAGCAGCGCAGGCAAGCCAGATCCGCAGCGAATATCGCGCCCCGGCAACCTCCACCGCGCCTCAGGTCAGACATTCCGCAGCTCCGGCTTCGGGGACAGTGGCCCCGGCTATCTCCGGGACGCAGGCAGGCACACAAACCATCCAGACAACACAGAGCAGCCAGGTCGCAGGGTTTGCCAGGACCCTCGCCCGGCCTGCACTGACGCCATCCTCCGGGCAGCCGCTGCCACCACGTCAGGTAACGCCACCGTCATCGGGTCCGGCTGCGAAGGCAAAGACCGCTTTCCTTCAGCCCGTAGCAATGACTGCGACCGACCGTCCGACCGCAGCTGTTGCTCCTGCCATAAGCCCGGCAGAAGAGGAAGCTGTTCCTGTTGCAACCGCCACGGTCCAGCCTCCGGTTCAAGTTTCAACCATCAGCGAAACTCCAGCACCCACGGCACCTGCTCCTGCAAAGGCAGAAGAGCCGGCTGTTGAAGTTGCTTCCCTGGTTGAAGTTGAAGGCAATGGTCAGACCGAAGCTACGCCCGTTGCCTCCGCCGAAACCGAGACGCCGAACCAGACGGACACCCCGGCAACGGAAGCACCCGTTGAGGCATCTGCTGCCGAGAGTACGCCTGCAGAAGATGATGCTCTGCAGCTTGATGAGACCATGCTCGCCGAGCCGGAAACCGGCACCGCGCAAGAAGCGTCAACACCTGTCGAGCCTGTCGCGGCCGCGGAAGATGCCGATCTGTTCGAACCCGCTCTGGAAGCTGAAGACGGCAAAGCCACGTCCGATAACGCAGCTGAGGTCACTCCGGAAGCCCCCTCAGAAGAGATTGCAGCTCCGGTGCAAGCCGGCGCCGCTCTGGCCGAAACTCCGGAAGTGACGGCTGAGCCTGCAGCCCCTGTAGTCGCCGCTCCGTCCGCAGATCTTCAGCCGGGCATTGTCAAGGCACCGGAAATCAACATGGTCCGCACCAGCGAGACCAATGCCGCACCGGCAATTCGTATCGAGCGCCCGAAAGATGGCCCGCTGCCGAACCCGATTGAAGATGAAATGGCGAAGCTGCTTGAAGAGATGACCGGGCCGCAGAAATCATGAGCAGCCGTGCAAGCGCAATCATGATCCGCCTCGTCCGTCTTGCAGGACACTCAAGGTATGTTCGGATTGCCGGACTGGCAACAATTGCCCTCACGGCAGGTCTGGCTGGACAAGCCTTGGCGCAGGACGTCACCATCGGCCTTGGTGAAGGTACGACGCTGACCGAGCGGGCGGTTCAGCTCGTAGCCCTTCTCACTGTCCTGAGCCTTGCTCCTTCCATTCTGGTGATGGTGACCAGTTTCACCCGCATCGTGGTTGTGCTGTCGCTTCTGAGATCCGCAATCGGCCTGCAGACTGCGCCACCAAACATGGTGATGATCAGCCTGGCTCTGTTCCTTAGTGCCTTCATCATGGCACCGACCCTTCAGACCGCCTATGACGAAGGCATCCAGCCGCTCGTAGATGGCACGATCGAGTTGAACCAGGCCTATGAACGGACATCCGCTCCGTTCAGGACCTTCATGCTGTCTCAGGTGCGGGAGAAGGATCTGGGCCTTTTCCAGGAACTGTCGGGCCAGGAAGCCCCGCAGACGCCTGATGATCTGGAGATGAAGATTCTTGTGCCGGCTTTCATGATCAGTGAGCTGCGCCGCGCTTTTGAAATCGGCTTTCTTCTGTATCTGCCCTTCCTCATCATCGACATGGTCGTTGCATCCGTACTGATGTCCATGGGTATGATGATGCTTCCACCCGTGGTTATTTCCCTCCCCTTCAAGCTCATCTTCTTTGTTCTTGTCGATGGATGGAACATGGTGGCTGGAAGTCTGGTAAAGAGCTTCGGCGCGGGATAAAATGCAGCGGCACAACTGAAAATAGAACTTCTATTTTCTTCAGCACACTGCGCAAAATCCGGCAGAGCGTAGAAAAATATTAATGCATATCGCAAAGGATACGAGGTTAGACGGCCACGGAATATCCGTAGTCGTAACCAGTATCAGGAACCTCACTTTGCGAAAGCAACTCGAACAATTGGCGCGCATGAAGGAACCGGAAGCCCGGTCCCGGCTGATTAGAGCGCTTGTTGCCGAGTATGCCCGTTCCGATGGCCAGGAACCTTCCGACACGGAGCGCGATCTGTTTTCCATGATCGTGCTCTCCGTCTTCGATCAGCTCGACCGCAGTGCCCGCTACGAACTGGTGGTACGCCTGGCAAAGACAGACCGGATCAGCACAGCGCTTGCCGACCGGCTCGCCCGAGAAGATTACGAGCTGTCCGAACCGGTGATCGAATGTTCCCCGATGATCAGCCAGGACACGCTGAGGGCCATTTCCAAGGCCGGCAGCACACGGCAGAAGATGTCGGTGACCCATCGCCCTGATCTCAGCGAGGAAATCACCGACACGCTGATTGCGAGAAGTCCCCGCCCGATTGTTCATTCGCTCTTGTC
This sequence comes from Roseibium suaedae, assembly GCF_900142725.1. Lineage (GTDB taxonomy): Bacteria > Pseudomonadota > Alphaproteobacteria > Rhizobiales > Stappiaceae > Roseibium > Roseibium suaedae. The sequence goes on from NZ_FRBW01000002.1 coordinate 526,383, forward strand.
GAACCTTCAGGCCCCGATCTCGGTCAAGGCCAATCTCGCCCTTCTAATCTTCGCCAACACCGAAGCCGACATTCTGGGCGGCATGGCCCAGCGTGCCCTGCTGGATCCGGAATTCCTGGAAACACAGATGGACATCCTGGAAGCAGGCTGCCCCCTCATTCCGAAGGCCTTCGAGAATGCCCTGCGCAAGGGCGAACTCGAACGGCTGGCCAAGGATATCGGCACCCGCGGCGAAGGCATGGATATAACCATCGACGGAGTGACCTACTCCCGGCATGAAGCCAGCGTGCAGATCGCAAGCGGCGAGCTGTCTTTCGACGCAATCCTTCTGACCCTGTGCAAGGAGCGGCGGTTCGATGCCGCCGCATGGCTGATCGGCCGCAAGATCCGGATGGAACATTCCGTGGTCCTGGAAACCTTGAAATCGGATTCCGATATCGCGCTGATGATGCTGCTTCTGGAAGCAGAGGTCAGCGAAGCCACCTACAAGGACATGATGCGCGAGCGCTGCGCCTGGCAGGACCGGAACGCCCGGATCATTCCGGATCTGGTTCAGCGCTACAAGAGCGAGAGCCGCAGGCGCAAGGCTGCAACAGAGCGAGCCTTGCAGCAGAAACAACAGGCAGCTCAGGCAGCCCCCCCTATGCAGGACGCAACCGTTCAGGTGCTATTGCCGCTGGACATCGCCCTCGCCTGATCAGGCGCTTGGGCACTACTCTTTTCAGCGCGCCTTTCCGGCAAGTTCCCCCTGACAATCACCAGACACACCTTTGCGCCCACCGCCATCAGCAAAATGGCGGTGCAAAGACAGGCTCATCCAAACCTGTTTAACCGTTGACGGTAGACGGGCTTCCTGCGGGCGGTGTGGCGTTCATCACCGAGCCATTGGTATCCGCAGACTTGTCCGGGGTCATGTACTGACGCCGGTACTCTTCCATGAAAGTGTCCATCTCGTTGACGTTGGCGAGCTGGTTGGCCACCTGCAGGAACTCAACCCCTTGCGCTTCGATCGGCCGGGTCACAACCTCGAAGGCAGTTGCATTGGGGCTGTCAGCCATCTTGGCTGCAAACTTGGTCTGGAGGCGATTCAGACTGAGCTGATCCCCTGCCAGCGAATAGGCAATGCCTGCCTTGAGGATGTCCTGCTGTTCGCTGGCGTCCAGCGGAATGTTGTCGGACCAGCGCGAGCCATGCATCGCTTCCAGCTGCTCGCCGGCTTCGCGCCAGCTCTGGGCAGACCAGAACGTATCCGCACGCAAACGATCGACATCCGAGCCGCGCATGTTGCGAACCAGTTCCAAAGCCAGATCCGGACGCCCGCTTGCCGTCAACGCCCGGGCTTCCACAATGTTGCGCTGACGCTCCAGGGTCGAAGGAAGGCTTGCCTGACGGGTGACATTGAGAACCCGCAGCGCTTCTTCCGGCTTTCGGTCGATCAGATAGACAGCGGCCAGATCGGCAGCGACCTGAGCGCGGGCCGCCCCCTTCAGACGATTGTCGACCTGATGGCGCAGCAGTTCGGTCGCCTGATCCAGCAACTCCACTTCCACAAGGCGCTTGGCAAGACCACGGACCATTTCATCGCCCTGGCGGCCAATCGGGGTCAGCTCACGAAAGTCATAGAAGAGCGACAGTGCCTGGATCGGTGGCATCTGATCCGCCTTGCCATCCAGGAACAACGACGTGAAGAGGCTGTTCATCTCCTCCTGCAGCAGACGGGTGGTGTCTGCATTCGGATCAGCCTGGACCGCAGATTTCATGGCTTCAAACGCAAGGCGGTAATTGCCGGTTTCGGCCTGAAGCTGAGACAGGAAGCGCAGGGTCTTCAACTCGATTTCATCACCCCGCCAGGACGTGGCAAGTCCGGCAAGACGGTCAATCGTGTCATTGACGGAAAGCTCGCCATCTCGATAGCGAATGCGCAGGGCACGGTATTCAGCTTCGGCGGCCCTTGGACGGTCGCTGGACTTGGCAACCAGGTCAAACGCGCGAAGGGCTTCTTCGGAGCGGCCCGATGCATCGGCGATACGGCCGCGCAGGATATCGTAGCGGGCTGCCTGGGACGACGAAATGTCACTCGGCTCGATCTCGGCCAGAATGCCGTTGGCAACACCGAAGTCATTGGCCTCGACCATGGCCTGGGCGGCAGCCAGATTAAACTCGGTCTGGATCGGCTTGGGATAGTTGCCGATCACCGCGCGGCCTCTGGGCATGGCAATCCGCGCTGCGGTCCAGTTTCCCATCTGAACTTCAACGATGGTTTGCCAGACAGCCGCATCCGGGCTGCTCTTCAGTTCCGGTCGGTTGAGAAACGGAAAGGCCTCTTTCGGCCGGCTTGCCAGCGTCTGGGCAGCACCCATCATCAGGTTGAAGGAACTGTCCTCGACAATGGCCGGATTTTCTTCCACGGCCAGTTTCATTAGACCCAGCGCTTCCTGAGCGAACTGATGGGCCAGATAGAACTTAGCCAGTTCCATCAGCGCATTGTTGCGCCGGCCCGCTGTTGCGTTGGTAAGGTCAGACTGGAGGCGCTGAAACGTCTCCTGATAGATCTTCGGGTCCTCCGTCGACATGTTGACGAAGTCGACGAACCCTGGCTGGTTCGGGTCACTTGGACCACTGAGCGCCCCCGTTCCGCCATTCAGGTGACGGTTGGACAGGGACAGACCATCGGACTTTTCGATGATCACGTCATCACCAAGGATCTTCATGGTCACGCCATCAGACTTGACCGCCATGGCAAAACCCTGGGCCGAGCTGAGCGCTTCCAGGTCGACGAAATTCTGCGCCTTCAGCAATCCGCGCGGGGGGCCGAAACCCGTCACGATTGCAATCGTGTCACCAACGAAGGGATCCTGAATTTCGTGGATCTTCTGCGGGTCCTTGTAGATCACACGCAGAACCGAGCCGCCGTCGCCGCGCACGTTGCGCTCCAGACGCAGTGGCTTTGACGGCTCGAGCACCATGTCGCCAATTACGAGGCTCCAGGCATTACCATCCAGGCCGACCGTGGCAAGCACCGGATCGCTGAGATCGATCCGCAGCACCTGATAGCCGTCCTTGGCTTCTGTCGTGACTCCATCCGCCGTCTCGGCCAGGGCGGAAGCAATCCCGCGCGTATCGATGGTGGCGCTGGTGTCGAAGATCATCCAGACGCTGTTGCCTCGGCGGAAGACCGCGCTCGAGGTCGGCTCGACAAAAGGAAACTCAACCCGGACCGTATTGCCGATCCGACGTGCTTCCGCAGTCACAATATTGCGAATTTCTTGACCGAAGTCAGCCGGTGGCTGCTCGGGCGAGCGCTGAGCAAGCTGGGCATCGAGCCCACCTGCAGCTCGCCATGCATCCTGACTGCTGTCTGAGGCGGAAGCCAGCGGCATGGGCGGCGGAATCTCTCCGGCCTGAGGAGCTGGCACCTCTGGCAGATCGGACACAGCCGCGGTCTTGTCCCCCGCCCCTTCAACCATTCGCGGCGGCATGACATCAGCAGGAAGCGGACGCGGCGGAATAGTGGACGTCAGGTCGATACCGTTAGGCGACGGAGCAGGAACCGCAGCCGCAACTTCCGGCGCGGGAATGACATCGGGCCGTGACGGGCTGGCCGTCGCAGTTTCCTGGACGGCTTCCGGAGCATCCGGCTGCACCGCAACGGGGGCCACATCCGCAGTCATCGCCGTTTCGGGCTGTTGCTGGACGGTCTGAGGCTCTGCGGGAGCTGTTTCCACCGGCGGCGGAACATCTGCCGCAGGCATGTTCTCGCTTGCAGGAGCTGCTTCCGCCGTCTGAACCGGCGCAGCCTCACTGGCCGAGCCTGGCTTGGGACGAGGCACATCGCGCGGCAGATCAGACGCCGCCTGCTGATCTCCGAGGCTTTGACTGTCCTGTGCAGGAACGGGAGCTGCAGCCCCCGTCGGCTGAGGGATCAGTGCCGGAGCAGCTGGCGCGGCAGGCGCATCATCCGCCGCATTCAACGCAAAGGCCAGCCGTTCCGGTGCCGGGTTCTCAGGCTCCGAGACCGCTTCGAGCGGCTTGGCAGCAGACGAAGATGGCGACAGGGCATCGGACGGCGGCAAGGCTGCGGGTGCTGCATCCGCCGGTGCCATTGAAGGGGCAGGCGCAGTAGCCGGCTCATCAACGCGTTCGCCCGGCGATACGACCAGATCCTGATGACCTGGCTCGATCGTGACGCTCATTTCCTCGTTGATCTTGGCATTGGCACTGTCGACCGGTGTCATGCTCTCCGGCGTGATGTCGATGACATAGGTGTCATCTTCACGGAATGCACGGATGTCCACTTTCGGATCAATGCGCATCAGAAACTTCAGCTTGCCCTGATCCAGGAACGAGGTGGCATCAATTACGCCCGGAGGCATATGCGCCCGAAGCTTGGAAATGTCGAGCTGCGCCGGGTGGTTGAAGGTGACCTTGATCAGATCGTCTTCACGCACGAAAGCCGTATCGAAACGGATGGACCAGTCGAACACCAGACGGGTAAAGGTCGGATGCTCGCCGATGCGTAGTTCTACGGTCGGGCCTTCCTGGGCCTTCAGCCGGGCCTGTTCCAGCGCCCGCACCTTGCGCATCGCTTCTTCGGCGCGCTTGGCTAGATCCCGCACAACATCATCAGGCAAACCCGGCGGCAAACCCTGCCAGTTGGACGGCAGAATATCGATGAACAGCTTCTCGCCAGCTTCCAGAGTGTTGATCTGAAACTGGCTCTTCAGAGCGAAACGAATGGCAGACCCGTCCGGGTCACGGCGGGCAATGGAGATGTAATCCGAGAGCTCCAGCGGAACGTCATCGACATTGACGTCGACCGGCTCCTCGAAGGAGATGCGCAGAACCCCACCCGTCACCACCGCATCATAATGCGGCAACAAGGTGCGGTCCTTGAAGGTCAGCATCAACCGGCCATAGCCTTGAGCCGGAACAACGGCGAGCTCAACAGGATCAAGCGCCTGCGCGAAAGAAATGGAAACGGGAGAGGACAGGAAAAGGGCGCACGAAACCATTGCGGTCGCAAAGGTCCGCTTAACTGCACACCGGGCCCACCGGTGTTTGCCCGTGTGCTGTTTCTGATCCCGAGGGTCTTTCAGCACTAATGTTGTCCTTCGATGCCACCCAGCACCGCAACCTTAAGGGAACGGGCTTAACGCGACCTTACAGTGCACCCGTAAAAACCGGAGCAATTCTCAATTTGCACCGATCTTGGGAAGGGCGTCCGGTACATCGCTCACCGCAGAGGCAGGCACGGCACCTGCATCGGAAGCAATGGCCACGGTCAGGCGCTCAGCGGCCTCCGGCGACATTTTGGCGAGAATATCTGCCATCTTGCGGGGCTTCATCTGGCGCACGACCTTGAGAAGAACCGTCAGGTTCAGACGGTCAAAGATCCGGGCAGCGTCCTTGGGCTTCATGTTCTCATACATGGTCACCAGACCTGCAATCTCGCCTTCTTCCTGCTTCTTCTTTTCCTCGACGGCGCTCTCGATGCGCTTTTCCAGATCCTTCAGCTCATCAACACGCTTTTGAACCCGCTCTTCGGTCGCCTGAAGCAGTTTTTCGCGCAGGTCCAGCTGGCCTTCGTGATCATCCAGCGTCCTGCGGCGCTTGCCGAGACTTTCCAGCACAGCGCGCTCAGCGGCCGATCCGCCAATCTCCATGGAGCCGTCCAGCCCGGGAGGCGTCTGATCGGGCGAACCGCCGGGAATGGTGGCCTGTGCATCCGGCGCGGCCTGCTCCCCCGGAGCGGGCGGAGGCATCTGCTCACCGGCCGCATCCGGCGCGGTACCCGCAGCGGTTTCCTGAGCAACGGCGCCAGGAATCGCGCCACCAATCATGCCCGTTCCCATGACGAATCCCAACAGCTTCAGCGCCAATAAGGCGCTGGCTGAAATGACAAGCATGGGAAGCAGGCGTGGTGTCATGCGGCAGCGCCCTCCGAGCGCTTACGGAAACGTTCAAGTCTTGCAGTCGCTTCTGCAGCGGCACTGCGGATATCTTCGGTGCTCAGGCCCCGTTTGCGCGCCTGAGGCTCAGGGGTAACTGCCATGCTTTGAGCCTGAACCTGCGGCGCAACAGCATAGGCCTGCTGTTCATAGCCCGCGTGCTGAGCATGCATTGGCGCATGATGAGCCGGGGCGTGATGAACAGGAGCCTGATGCATCGGAGCCTGGTGAGCCTGCGCGTGATGCATCGGCTCCTGATAGGCTTGGCGCTGCGCCATCATGGCAGCATGCGCTGCAGCTTCCTGGGCTGCTGCATCACGCTGCGCAGTGGCACCACGGACGGTTTCAGCGATCTGGCTGATCCGGCTGAAGATGCGCTCACCCTCTCCCACCTGCTCTGCCAGGTCATGAGACAGCTTTTCAGCGTCCTGCAGCCGTGCACCCAGAGACCGGTCGGCCTCGGAAGCGGTGGCCTTGAGACCCAGAATGGCGCGCTCTGCAATCTCCGTGGCGGTCATCAGCTCGGAAATCGTTGCCCGCAAGGTTTCCTCATCCGCGCGCAAGCGCTGGAGCCGGTGGTTGAGCAGCCAGCAATAACCGATGGTCACGACCAGAAGGACGGCGACGAGGCCCTCGATGATCATTCCGAGAGGCAGACTCATGGCGACTCCATTTCGCTTTGCATGGCGCGCTCGAATGCCGCGAGGGTCATCTTCGGTTTGCGCAGGTTACGGGAAACGCGGATGGCAATCGAATCCTCGACCTTGCCAAGTGTTCCCTCGGTTAACGGTGTGTTACCGCACTTGATCATCACCGGGTTGTCCGCCTCGATGTCGAAGACAAGGGTCTGACCGACATCCAGACTGAGCACACGTCCCAGCGGCAGGTGCGTTTCGTAGAGCACCGCATCCACTTCAACTTCGGCCGAGAAGATCTCGGTGGCCAGGTGGCCTTCCCAGATCGGATCGCGGCCGAATTTTTCACCCATGAACATCTGGAGCAGCAGATCGCGGATCGGCTCCAGGGTTGCATAGGGCATCATGATCTCGACCGTACCGCCCCGGTCTTCCATGTCGATGCGAAGCTCGACAAGGATTGCCGCGTTGGCCGGACGGGAAATCGCCGCGAAGCGCGGATTGGTTTCCAGGCGCTCCAGATTGAAATGCACCGGAGACAGCGGCGAGAAGGCAGACTCCATATCCTGCAGGATCAAGGCGACCATCTGCTGGACGAGGTTGGTTTCGATCGTCGTATAGGGCCGCCCTTCGACGCGCACCGCTGTGGTACCGCGCCCGCCGCCCAGAAGCACGTCGATGATCGAATAGATCAGGCTCGATTCAACCGTGATCAGACCGAAACCGTCCCATTCCTCAGCCTTGAAGACGCCAAGAATGGCGGGCAGTGGAATGGAGTTCAGGTAGTCCCCGAAACGGACGGAGCTGATGGAATCCAGCGACACTTCCACGTTGTCCGACGTGAAGTTGCGCAAGGAGGTCGTCGTCAGGCGCACCAGTCGGTCAAAGACGATTTCCAGCATCGGCAGGCGTTCGTAGGACACCATTGCCGAGTTGATCAGGGCGCGGATACCGCTCTGGTCACCCGCGATCGTGTCCTCGATATTGAAGCCGAGGAGGTTATCGATTTCTTCCTGGTTGAGGACGCGGTCCGCACCGCGGGTGGCATTCTCGAGATCCGGCTCACTGTCATCGATCATGGCCGCCCACTGGGCAGCCATGTCGTCTGCACCCCCGGCACCCTGCTCTTCAAGAGCAGCGCCCCAGGCCGCAGCCAGATCGTCATCGTCCGTGTTCCCGGCCCCCTGCTCGGCTAGAGCGGCGCCCCAGGCATCGGCGATGTCCTCATCGGACAGATCGTCGTCGTCGTCAGCCATTCCACATCACCATCACATGACCTACTGAACGAGGATTTCCTTGAACAGGACACCCTCGACACGGGCCGGATAGACCGAAAGATTGATGCGCCTGAGCAATTCTTCCTTCAGGCGGAACAGACCCGCAGAGCCTTCAAGGTCCGCCGGGCGAAGCTCTCTCAGATAGATCTGGAAAGCATCGAGAATGCGCGGCAGGTACGGCTCGATCTGCGAGATCATTTCCTTGTCCCGCACTTCCAGGGCAATGCGCACCTTCAGGTACGTGCCCCTGCCATCGGTTGCCAGGTTCACCGTCATTTCCGGCAGATCGTAAAAGACCACCGGTTTGGGTGCCTCTGGAGCCGGTCCGCCTGCAGGATCAACCGCCGGGGCGGAAGATCCGCCGGACATGAAGAAGAAATAGTAGCCACCGCCCGCCGCTGCCAGCAGCACGACCAGCCCTATCGCACCGAAGAGGATCAGCTTTTTCTTGCGGCCAGAGCCGCCGTCTTCGCCTTCCGCGCCCTCTTCGGCTGCTGCGTCTTCATCAGCCATCAAACAACCCCAGTGCCCGACGCGCCTGCACGCGTATTAATTTCTAAAGAGTTAATGGTTAACGAATAGTTACCAAAACGTTAACGCCTCCGACTCGGCAATTATTGCCCTCTGGTTAATATCTGCCGGAATCTCCTGCCGGGCGCACTTGTCAGTTTTCGCTTTTGCCCAGGTTTTTCAGCGATTTAAAAACTGGCACGGTCTGTGCTGTTAACCATACGAGCCGGCGTTCTGGGGAGTTCGGCGGCTCACCGGGGAGCAAAAGGAAGTTCAAATGGAGAATGCGCAGCTCATATCGCTATCGCGTCAGATCACGCTCAGGAATCAGATGGACGTCGTCGCCAGCAACATGGCCAACGTCAATACATCGGGCTTCAAAGCGCAGCGCATGGTCTTCGAAGAAGTCACCATGCCCCTGGCAGATGCGACCGCGTTCAAACGGAGCGACCAGCGCCTGTCCTATGTCCAGGACTACGGCACTTCGTTCAACATGATGCAGGGGTCCGTCCGGCTGACCGGCAACGAGTTCGACGTAGCCGTTGACGGCGACGGCTGGTTTGCCATCGAGATGCCCAATGCAGGTGAAGCCTATACCCGTGACGGGTCCTTCAAGATCGACAACACCGGCAAGCTGGTGACGTCTGAAGGCAAGGCCGTACTGACCGATGGAGGCCCGATCGTTTTCACCCCGCAGGACGGCAAGATCACGATTTCTGACGACGGCACGATCTCGACCGAGCTTGGCCTGCGCGGCAAGCTGAAGATGGTGTCCTTCGAGACCCCTCAGATGGCCCGGGCGATCGGCGAGAACCTTTATACCTATGAAAACGCAATTCCGATGCGGAACGGCAAGGTCATTCAGGGCGGCCTGGAAGGGTCGAACGTCAACGGCATCATCGAAGTGGCTCACATGATCGAGACCACGCGGGCTTACGAGACCGTGACCAAGATGATGCAGAAGACCGACGACCTGCGTGAAAACGCCATTTCCAAGCTTGGCAGCCTACGGGCCTGATTGCGGGAGCCTTGATTTATGAAAGCACTCCACATCGCAGCGACGGGCATGAAGGCTCAGGAGCTGAACGTTGAAGTCATCTCGAACAACGTGGCCAACATGCGCACGACTGGCTACAAGCGCCAGCGTGCCGAGTTCCAGGACCTGTTGTACCAGAACCTGCGCCGCATGGGCGCTGATACGTCCAACACCGGCACCATCGTTCCGACAGGCGTTCAGATCGGCTCGGGTGTAAAGACAGCAGCGACCGGCCGCATCATGTCCCAAGGCACGCTGGAGCAGACGGAAAAGGATCTCGATGTCGCCATCCGCGGCGAAGGCTTCTACCAGATCCAGCTTCCGGACGGCACCACAGCCTACAGCCGCGACGGCTCCTTCGAACGCGATGCAGATGGCAACCTGGTCACCGTTGACGGTTATGCAATTCAGCCCGGCATCAACATTCCGGACGACACCCGCGACATCACCATTTCTGCCGACGGAACGGTGCAGGGCGTCGACGGTGCCGGCAACGCTGTCACGTTCGGACAGCTGGAACTTGCCCGCTTCGTCAACAAGTCCGGTCTGGAAGCCATTGGTGACAACCTGTTCCTGGAAACCGCTGCCAGCGGCGCGCCGCAGGTCGACGTTCCCGGTGCAGACGGTTTCGGTGACCTGCAGCAGGGCTACCTTGAAATGTCGAACGTGGATGCGGTGAACGAGATCTCGGATCTGATTGCCGCACAGCGTGCCTATGAGATGAACTCCAAGATCATCCAGGCCGCTGACGAAATGTACTCGACCACGTCGAACATCCGCTAAGGGGTCAGGATCATGAAACGCATTCTCGCTTTGACCGGTCTGGCTCTCGGCCTCATGTCCTCGCTCAGCGCCCTGGCAGACAGCCGTCCGGTGCTGCGCTCCGAAATCGCGACCCTGTCCGAAGTGGTCACCGTAGGCGACTTCTACGACAATGCCGGACCTTCTGCCTCCGTGCCTCTGTTCCGCTCGCCGGACCTTGGCACATCCGGCAGCGTTCCGGCTGCCGATGTTGCCGCCCGGGCCCGGGACGCCGGACTGCTGCAGGCCGGCACCGATGGCCTGTCGAGCGTCGTCGTCCAGCGCCGTGCAGAACCGTATGACGCCGAGCGCCTGAAGGCGATGGCAAAGGTAGCTCTTGCCGAGCGCGATGCCAGCCTCACGCCGGCAGATATCGATATCGCCTTCTACCGTACACCCGCAACGATCCAGGCAAATCCTGCCGCCGATCAGCCGGTTGCCGTGGACCGGGTCCTGTGGTCCCGCACCGACGGCCGCTTCACCCTGTTCCTGAGCATTGCCACTGCCTCTGGCATCCAGCAAACCAGTCTCACAGGTCAGGCAACGGAACTGATGGAAGTTGCCGTTCTCGCGCAGCCGCTTCGTCGGGGTTCGGTGCTGCGCGCAGAAGACCTGACCCTCGTACGCCAGCCCCGCGCACGGGTTCCGGCCAACGCATTGATCGATGCAACCGAGGTTGCCGGTCTTGCCGCCCGCAACAACCTGCGTGCCGGCACACCGCTTCTGAAGACTGACTTCGAGCGTCCGATCCTGATCACCCGCGGTGAAAAAGTGACGGTGACCTACGAATTGCCGGGCATGAAGCTCACCACCCGTGGGGAAGCCCTCGAAGACGGAGCGGAAGGGGATGTCATCGACATTCAGAACCTTCAGTCCAAGCGCAAAGTCCCAGGCGTTGTCACCTCTCGCGGCCAGGTCCGTGTAACCTCCTCCGCCCCTGTTCTTGCCAGCCTGAATGAGGCCGTGAAATGACTGCAGCAGCCCTTAACAGCCACCGCTTCACCACGGCCATCGGCAGCATTCTTCTGGCTGCAACCCTTGCCGGTTGCGGCGCAGGCGACCGGCTTGCCCAGGTCGGCCAGCAGCCAGCCCTGAACGCCATCCAGGATCCGACCACCACTGCAGGCTACCGGCCGGTCCAGATGCCGATGCCGGAACCGCAGAAGGCCCACTACAACCCGAACTCCCTGTGGCGTTCCGGCAACCGCGCCTTCTTCGAAGACCAGCGCGCCAAGCAGGTCGGCGACATCCTGACCGTGGTCGTGACGATTTCCGACAAGGCGCAGTTCGATAACGAGACCACCCGCAAGCGCGAAGATAGCTCTTCCCTCGGCGCAGGTGGTGCCCTTGGGACCGCAATCGACACGATCTTCATGCCTGCAGGTGTGGCCGCCAGCGACATCGCCTCCACTGACAGTTCGAGCGACTTCAAGGGCACAGGCTCTGTCGACCGCAAGGAATCCCTGGAGACATCCGTTGCAGCAGTCGTGCTCCAGGTGCTGCCGAACGGCAATCTCGTGATCGAAGGCCGCCAGGAAGTCCGGGTCAACTTTGAAATCCGCGAACTCGTGGTCGGTGGCATCGTCCGGCCGGAAGACATCACCTCCGACAACAAGATCGCCAGCGAGAAAATCGCAGAAGCGCGGATCGGTTACGGTGGGCGCGGCCAGATCACCGACGTACAGCAGCAGCGCTACGGCAGCCAGGTCATGGACATCCTCCTCCCCTTCTGATGTCCGGCCTGACCTTCCTCTGCCTTCCCCAGGCATAATCAGCTCCCCCGGCGGCGGGTATGGGTGTTCTAGAAGCCCATTCCTTGCCGCTGACAACGGGCACGGTACCTCGCTCCCCGAGTACCGTGCCCGTTTTCATTTTGTCAGCACCGTTTGCTGAAAAGCCGCAGGCACAAAAAAACCCTTCCGGCCAAACCGGAAGGGTTCGAAATTCCTGAAGTTTCCCCCCAGGCCTTATCAGTCGTCCCGGTAGACTTTTTCGCGGCGCTCATGCGCCTCCTGCGCCTCGATCGACAGAGTTGCAATCGGGCGGGCTTCCAGACGCCGCAGGGAAATCGGTTCACCGGTCTCCTCGCAGTAGCCATAGCTGCCGTCTGCAATCCGCTCAAGAGCGGCGTCGATCTTTGAGATCAGCTTGCGCTGCCGGTCACGGGCTCTCAATTCAATCGAGCGATCCGTTTCAGAAGATGCACGATCAGCGAAGTCCGGGTGGTTCTGGCTTTCTTCCTGAAGGTTCGCGAGGGTTTCCTTGCTTTCCTTCAAAATGTCATCTTTCCAGTCCAGGAGCTTATTCTTAAAGTACTCCCGCTGCCGCTCATTCATGAACGGCTCGTCTTCCCTCGGACGATATTCAGACTCAAGTTCAACCGTCATCGATAGCTCCGGATTACCTTTGGGCCGCGCGCAATATATCGTCGGTGCACTCCAGCCACAACGACCGAATTCGCAAAAATAACTTGAGCAAAAACCTAGTCATTTCAGTCAGATATAACTAGACCGCCCGTTTTTTACGCACCTCCTCCAAAAACAAGGCACAACCTCAGGATGGAAACCGGCCCAATTTCGCAAGCTCGACCTTTACCCTGAGTTCGATTTCCTTCACCACGCCATCTATGCGCGGATCACCGCTTTCCAGCGTGCCTTCGACCTGGTTGGCAAGAGCTTCAAGCTTGTCGGCCGAGACGATTCCGGCCAGCAGATCGGCTTTCAGATCCTCAAGCTGATCCAGCAAGGTATGCCCCCGCTTGGCGGCCTTGGACCGGCGATCCGGCTCATCGACCAGTTCCTGCAAAGCCAGTAGCGCGTCCATGCCCTGGATGCTGCTGTTGCTGGTCATTGCACTGGAGGCAGTCGTCTCGCTACCCATATCGGGCTCGAAAAATCCGCCATCGGATCCAACCCGCCGCTTGCCGCCCCGGCCCTGAACGCCACTGATTGGCTTTTGTCCTGTAATGCGCATGCTCTTGGGTGTCCGAATTGGCCCGGCGGGGCGGAGCGTCAGAATCTGCCTAACAAGGTAAATGAGTCCGCACCCAGGGGGCAAGATTTGCCGGGCAGGTTCTCACCACCTCATTCAGAGGGACCGGAAAATACCCGTTGCATGAGGAAGTAAATGGCCATTTTCCGCGCCTTTTCAAGATACTGAACCTAGAAGCCCGAGTTGGCACGTCCCTCGCATTCTAGGAAGAGCAATTTCCGGCGGCCGGATGATACCGGCAGCCTTCTTCTTGAAACGGGACGACCCATGACATCCGGCACCATCTACAGGCTCTTTGCTGTTGCGATCTGCTTGACGATCCTGACGTCGGCTGCCCTTGCGGCTTCCCGGATCAAGGACATCTCAGATTTTGAAGGCATCCGAGAAAACCAGCTCATCGGCTACGGCCTCGTGGTTGGTCTGAACGGAACGGGCGACAGCCTGCGGAACTCTCCCTTCACCAAGCAGAGCTTGCAGGCAATGCTGGAACGCCTTGGCGTTAACACCCGTGACGTGGATCTGAACACCAACAACGTTGCCGCCGTCATGGTAACGGCCAACCTGCCGCCCTTCGCCACCCAGGGCACGCGGATCGACGTTTCGGTCAGCGCCCTTGGCAACGCGGGTTCCCTGCAAGGCGGCACACTGCTTGTCACACCGCTGGTCGGCGCAGACGGCGAAGTCTATTCCATCGCGCAAGGGTCGGTCGCCATCGGCGGCTTCTCCGCCCAGGCCGACGCAGCCTCCGTTGTGCGCGGCGTCCCGACCTCCGGCCGTATCGCCAACGGCGGCCTGGTCGAGCGTGAAGTTGAGTTCAAGCTCGCTTCCCTGACAAGCCTGCGTCTGGCGCTTCGCAACCCTGATCTGACCACCGCCCGCCGCATTGCCCTGTCCATCAATGAGCTGATTGGCTTGCCGACAGCAGAGCCCATGGATCCGGGCACGGTCCGTATTGAACTGCCGCGCCAGTATGATGGCAACATCGTCGACCTGATCACGGACATCGAGCAGCTCATCGTGGAACCGGATCTGGCTGCCCGGGTCGTCATTGACGAAAACTCCGGCATCATCGTCATGGGCCAGGATGTGAAGGTTTCGACTGTTGCCGTTGCCCAGGGCAATCTGACGGTCACCATTGCCGAGAGCCCGCAAGTCTCACAGCCCCTGCCCTTCTCTCAAGGCCAGACTGCCGTCACCCCGCAATCAGACGTTCTGGTGAATACGGATCCGGACGCGAAGCTCGCCATTGTCGGCGAAACCGTCACCCTCAAGCAGCTCGTGGATGGTCTCAACGCGCTCGGCATTGGCCCGCGCGACATGATCACCATCCTGCAGGCCATCAAGGCCGCTGGCGCCCTTCAGGCCGATATCGAGGTTCTCTGATCATGTATGACAATATTCCGGCCGGAGGCCGCACCAATCCGCTCCACACGCTGAACAACTTCAACCGCAAGGACAAGGCCAGCGTCCATGAGACCGCCCAGCAGTTTGAAGCCTCGTTTCTGAAGAACATGCTGGAACCCATGTTCACGGATCTGGGCGAAGGCGGCACGTGGGGTGGCGGCACAGGCTCCGATGCCTGGCGCAGCATGTTGATCGACGAATACGCAAACACCATTGCAAAGGCCGGCGGCATTGGCATTGCCGGCGCGGTGGAACGTGAACTACTCGCCCTCCAGGAGAGCTCCCAATGAATGCCCAGACCGAAACCAGCAAACTGCCTTTCTCTCTGGAACGGCCGACGACTCCGACAGAGGCGAACCAGTTTTGCGCAGCCCTCTCCACCACCATGGAAGGTCTTTTGCGGATCATTGAAAACGAGACCGCTCTGGTCCGGGACGGCAAGCTGCGCGAGGCTGGCACCCTCCAGCCGGAGAAAGCCCGCTTCATTCATGAATACACACGCGGCATGATGTGCGCGAAGGACAATTCGGTTGCCCTTGGCAATCTGGCGCCGGCCGCCGCACAGAACCTGAAGCGTCAGCATGCGGAATTCCAGCCGCTTCTGCGCATCAATCTGGCCGTTCTGGCAACCGCCCGGGAAGTGGCGAACAATATTGTTTCCAGCGTGGCCAAGGCAGTAGGCGCCCAGCAGAAGAGCACGACCTATGGTCCGGCAGGCTCTCACCCGCAGGCCCCGCGCCCCGCAAGCGGCATAGCCATCAACCGGTCTTTGTAGGGCGCGGCTTCCTGGCACGGCTGCCGTGCCTGCAAAGACATCGGCCCGATACTTCAATGTATTCATTGAAGTATCGGGGCAGCGAAGACCTCGAGATCTCCCAATCCGTTCTTTTGACAGGACGTTCCAAGAAGCAAGGCAGCCGGATCACCCGATCCTGGCTGCCTTGCTTTTTCCGCCATCATACCGGCACAAATCAGTGCAAAGGTCTTGACTTGGTCATTGACTGTTAGTCGAATCAAATAGCAGATCCGATCTAGTTAAAATTGTAATTATTTTATTAACAGAGGATTCATTCCCCCGTTTTATTGTTTTCCTGGAATCGGGTTAGTATTTTTGAGCAGACCCGGAGGATGAAACGATGGAAACGGCATTTCTGAGAGCACCGTCGCCGTCTTATACGGCAATTACGCCGGCCGCACGCGCACCGGAACGGGTTGAACCTGCAGCCACTACTGAGTTGCCGGTCTCCAGTACGGTAAAGCCCGCAAGCGACGTTACGGAACTTCGGCGCGCCGCCGAGAACGAACGCAACGATCTCCCCTTTGCTCAGGCCAAACTCGACAAGCAGAACATTCTCGACCCGGAGAGCGAAAGCTATATCTATGTCGCCACCAACAGCGACACGGGAGAGGTTGTCCGTCAGGTCCCCAGCGAGACACTTCGCCGCCTTAGGGCCTATGCCAAGGTTCTTTCCGAACAAGCAGCCGTGCCGCAGCAACAGGCCCAGTCAACGGTCAAGACAGCCTGACACCCGCGTTACAACAGAGCAAGATCCTCCAAACCACCTGACCCGCTTCGCACCTTCCGCGAGCGGGTTTTTTCATGCACAACTAAGTATATCTCAACTATGGTAAATGAGATTAACTATAAAAATTGATAGAGTCTTAGCATTAAATTCCAGTAACCAAGTTAGTTAGGAATCAATACAAATATTCCCAGCAGAGTTCACTGGTCATTCAGAAGGAATGGCGTCAGTAAAACAGAAGGAACTCTGACATGGGTGGCATTACCATCTCCAGCGCCGTGCGCTCCAGCCTGAACTCTCTTCAAGCAACATCTTCTCTGATGAGCTCTGTTCAGGAAAAGCTCTCCACCGGCAAGAAAGTAAACTCTGCTCTCGACAACCCGAACTCGTTCTTCACCGCGAAGGGCCTCGAAAACCGCGCAAGCGATCTGAGCACCCTCCTCGATGACATGGGCCAGTCGGTGCAGACGCTGAAGGCAGCGGACAAGGGGATCGAAGCCATCTCCGATC
Source organism: Roseibium suaedae (assembly GCF_900142725.1). Taxonomy (GTDB): domain Bacteria; phylum Pseudomonadota; class Alphaproteobacteria; order Rhizobiales; family Stappiaceae; genus Roseibium; species Roseibium suaedae. The sequence goes on from NZ_FRBW01000002.1 coordinate 543,018, forward strand.
TGGTCGACGCAGCAAAGGCAAAGGCTAGCCAGGCTCAGCAGTCCTCCAGCCAGTCCGAGCGCAGCAAGTATGCCAAGGAGTACAACGAACTCCTGACGCAGATCGAAGACGTTGCCAAGGACAGCGGCTACAAGGGCAAGAACCTGCTCGGCGGCACCGGTAACGACCTGAGCGTGACCTTCAACGAAACCGGCTCATCCTCGCTATCGATCTCTTCGGTCGATTACACCGACACCACGTCCTCAACTGGTCTGAATCTTTCCGACCTGACGCTGGCAAGCGAAGGCACTTCCACCATCGCACTGAACTCCACGGCAACCGGCTCTGCAGCTCTGACTGCAGGCGACCTGCTGACGGACGATGCCGAGTTCACCGCAGGTGACACCCTCACCTTCACGGACTCCAACGGCACCGAAGTCGGCAGCCTCAAGATCACTGACGAAACCACCGTTCAGGATCTGCAGGATGCCCTGGATGATATCGAAGGTGTCAGCACCGACCTCACCGGCGGCTCCCTGACGACGACCTCCGATTTCAAGCTGACGATCTCGTCCAGTTCGACGGCTTTCAACAGCAACACCGATCTGACCACGTCCAGCACGGACTCCTCCTTCGCGAAGGACTCCGACATCGAAAAGACGCTGAAGTCCCTGAAGAGCGCACAGGACACCCTGCGGTCCCAGGCCTCCACGTTCGGTACCAACCTGTCGATCGTGCAGAACCGTCAGGACTTCACCAACGCGATGATCAACACGCTGGAAGAAGGCGCCGGCAAGCTGACCCTGGCCGACACCAACGAAGAAGGTGCAAACCTTTTGGCCCTGCAGACCCAGCAGTCTCTGGCCTCCACGTCCCTGTCCCTGGCAGCCCAGGCACAGCAGAACGTGCTTCGTCTCTTCTAAGGTTCACGAACCCATTGAACGATGGCGGGTATTCGTATCCGCCATCTTTTTGTTAAGTAATCTGTTAAGGTTAATTCTCAGTAACCATGTTCATTTACTTGCGATTTACTCGAGAAAATAGATTATCACCCTCGAGAACCAGGAAGGTTCTTGTAAATTTTAATTCTAGGAAGGAATTAGAAAATGGGTGGCATCACCATCTCCAGCGCTGTGCGCTCCAGCCTGACCTCTCTTCAGTCAACTTCCAAGTTGATGAGTTCTGTTCAGGAAAAACTTTCTACTGGTAAGAAAGTAAACTCTGCTCTCGACAACCCGAATTCTTTCTTCACCGCGAAGGGCCTCGAAAACCGCGCAAGCGATCTGAGCACCCTCCTCGATGACATGGGCCAGTCGGTGCAGACGCTGAAGGCAGCAGACAAGGGTATCGAAGCCATTTCCGATCTGGTCGACGCCGCAAAGGCAAAGGCCAGCCAGGCTCAGCAGTCCTCCAGCCAGTCCGAGCGTAACAAGTATGCCAAGGAGTACAACGAACTCCTGACGCAGATCGAAGATATCGCAAAGGACAGCGGCTACAAGGGCAAGAACCTGCTCGGCGGCAATGGTAACGACCTGAGCGTGACCTTCAACGAAGATGGTTCGTCCTCCCTCGCGATCTCGGCAGTTGACTTCACCGACACCACGTCCTCGACCGGTCTGAATCTTTCCGACCTGACGCTGGCAAGCGAAGGCACTTCCACCATCGCACTGAACTCCACGGCAACCGGCTCTGCAGCTCTGACTGCAGGCGACCTGCTGACGGACGATGCCGAGTTCACCGCAGGTGACACCCTCACCTTCACGGACTCCAACGGCACCGAAGTCGGCAGCCTCAAGATCACTGACGAAACCACCGTTCAGGATCTGCAGGATGCCCTGGATGATATCGAAGGTGTCAGCACCGACCTCACCGGCGGTTCCCTGACGACGACCTCCGATTTCAAGCTGACGATCTCGTCCAGTTCGACGGCTTTCAACAGCAACGCCGATCTGACCACGTCCAGCACGGACTCCTCCTTCGCGAAGGACTCCGACATCGAAAAGACGCTGAAGTCCCTGAAGAAGGCACAGGACACCCTGCGGTCCCAGGCCTCCACGTTCGGTACCAACCTGTCGATCGTGCAGAACCGTCAGGACTTCACCAACGCGATGATCAACACGCTGGAAGAAGGCGCCGGCAAGCTGACCCTGGCCGACACCAACGAAGAAGGTGCAAACCTTTTGGCCCTGCAGACCCAGCAGTCTCTGGCCTCCACGTCCCTGTCCCTGGCAGCTCAGGCAGACCAGAACGTGCTTCGTCTCTTCTAAGAGATCTGAAATTCCCAAAACCAAAGCGGCGGGTCCTCGGATCCGCCGTTTTTTTTCGCAAGTTTCCATCAACTTGCGCGTTGATTCCCTAACGGAAATTTCCTTTTCCTGGAACGCCTTAACCGATTGTTAACCCTATTTTGGGAGGGTTTAACCATTGGTTAGGGTTAACAGAAGATGATCCTGCCTAACCCGCTCAGGAAGAGCGGCTGAAATTCGGGACCCAGGAAAGGGAACACTCGTGGATAAAGTTACACTCTCCGCAGGCGTGCGGCAGAACCTCCTCACCCTTCAGTCAACCGCAGAGATGATGTCTGGCGTCCAGAACAAGCTGGCGACCGGTCTGAAGGTGAACTCCGCTCTCGACAATCCCAACTCGTTCTTCACCGCATCGGGCCTCAATTCCCGCGCGAACGACCTCAGCACCCTGCTGGATGACATGGGCCAGTCCCTGCAGACCATCAAGACCGCTGACAAGGGTATTTCGACGATCACTGATCTGGTCGAGAGCGCCAAGGCGAAGGCCAACCAGGCCCTGCAGACCCAGAGCCAGTTCGAGCGCGCCAAATACGCCAAGCAGTACAACGACCTGCTTGAGCAGATCGAAGACGTAGCGAAGGACTCTTCCTACAAGGGCAAGAACCTTCTCGCAGGTGACGGCAACGATCTGACCACAATCTTCAACGAAGATGCGACGTCCAAGCAGACCATCACTGCAGTCGATTACACCGACACCACCCTGTCGACCGGTCTGAACCTGACCGATCTGGCAGAAGCCAAGGGTGGCGCGAGCTCTTTCCAGCTCGAAGGCGGCAGCTCATCCATCACGCTGTTGGATGGCAGCGGCGACGCACTGGGCTCCGGCTCCCTGCTCTCCGACTACACCGGCCTTGAAGTTGGTGACGTGATCGAACTGCGTACCGCAGCTTCCGGCGGCGGCAGCGTTGTCACGTCCTTGACTGTAGGCGCAACGACCACTGTTGCTGATCTCGTGACCGCGCTGGACGGTGTTGCTGGTGTGAAGGCTGAACTTGACGAGAAGACCGGCGAGCTGTCGATCACCTCGAACGATGATGTCTACCTCTACAATACCGATGCTGGTGCAGCCACCGCAGCTCCCGCAGATCTGACCTCCGTTACGAGCGCCAACTTCACTGCGTCCACGCAGCTTCTGACCGGTTCCGCATCTTTCGCCGTTGGCGATGTGCTGACCCTCGAAGACGGCAACGGCTACGAGCTGGGATCCTTTGAGATCGAAGAAGACTCCACGGTTGAAGACCTCATCGACTTTATCGATGACTTCAATGGCGTGAGCGCCTCCTTCAACACCGGTACGGGCAAGGTCACGATCGAAAGCGACACCGACCTGACGCTCGCAAGCGACAACAAGAACGACTTCAACGCCAGCGCCTTCACGGCAGATACTGTTGGTGTCAGCGTTCAAGCAGTCACTGACTCCGGCTTCTCTTCGGACACCAAGATCAACAAGGTTCTGGACCGCCTGAACACGGCTCTGTCCAACCTTCGTTCTCAGGCTTCTGAATTCGGTACCAACCTTTCCACGGTTGAAATCCGGCAGGACTACACGAAGAACATGATCAACACCCTTCAGGAAGGTGCAGGCAAGCTCACTCTGGCCGACACCAACGAAGAAGGCGCGAACCTGCTCGCCCTGCAGACCCGGCAGCAGCTCGCATCCACCTCCCTGTCGTTCGCGTCGCAGGCGGACCAGACGGTGCTGTCCCTCTTCTAATAAGAGACGGGGTCGTTGTCACAACGACTCACAACCTGACAATCAGACACAGATTGCGGCGGTCCCCACGGGCCGCCGTTTTCGTTTCTGGCCTCCTGCGATAGCCGCGGCTAAGCCTCTCAAGGACATCGAATATTACGCCTCAGCGGCAAATCCGACTCAGAATCGATGGACTCAAATTACGGCAAACAACGGGTGTGTTTACGAGATTTCCCTTCCCCACCCGCTCGAAAAGGTTAATCCATTCATTGAGCATGATTTTTTTATTCATATTTTTCATATAGTTAAAAGAATTCTCTTGGTAACCTCTGTTACCAAAACATTATCACTCGCAACTCCGGTTAACTTTCCATTTACACTTAAGGCTCTCAACCTTCATGCTGAAGGTGTTGAACAGTTGCACCTGATTTCCTGGGTGCTGCATGTAGATGTGGTAAAGTCAGATGAGCGATATCGTCCTTTCCAGCGCCGTTCGCGACAACCTTCTGTCGCTTAAGAACACAGCCAAGCTCCAGTCCACGACGCAGAACCGTCTGGCTACGGGTCTGAAAGTGAACTCGGCGCTCGACAATCCAAACTCATTCTTCACTGCAGCAGGGCTTAACGACCGCGCCAGTGATCTGACCAACCTGCTCGACAACATGGGCCAGGCTGTTCAGACCATCAAGGCAGCGGACAAGGGCATCACCAGCATCACAAAGCTTGTGGAATCCGCCAAGGCAATCGCCAACCAGGCGCTTCAGACCCAAAGCGAGTTTCAGCGCAAGACATACGCCGAACAGTACAACGAGATCCTGGAGCAGATCGAAGATCTTGCACGCGACTCCGACTACAAGGGCAAGAACCTTCTCGCCGGTGCCGGCAACGAGCTCCAGGTCATCTTCAACGAAGACAGCACCTCGAACCTGACCGTCCATCCGGTTGACTACACGGACACGAGCCTTTCCACGGGTCTGTCGCTTTCGGATCTCGGTACAGGAGCAGGAGCAACCTCTGCCTTTACCCTTGCTGCCGGTTCGACCACCATTGATCTGACCGGGCTTCAGGCCTCTTCCAAGCTGACGGACCTTGCCTCCTGGGCGGACGGTGATGTCGTGACAGTTTCGGACGGCACCACATCCAAGACCTTCACGGTCGGATCCGGCACCGGAGAGATCGAAACGGTGCAGGATTACATCAACGCCCTCAATGACCTTCAGGGCGTGAAGGCAAGCTTCGACGAAACCACGGACCAGATCACCATTGTCTCCGGCATGGATCCTGCCGTGACACTCAGCGTTTCCAAGGACAACGCAGGCGGCGGTACGGCAACGAACGGCGGCGTTGGCACCGGCACGACGACCTTGACCACGACCGTCATGACCGCAGCGGCTTCCCTTTCGGATTCAGGCGGTTTCAAGGTTGGCGACACGCTCTACATCACCGATGGCAATGGCTATGAAGCAGCCTCTCTCGAAATCGACGAAGACACCACTGTCAGTGACCTTGTCAGCCTGATCAAGGGCGTCAAAGGCCTTGATGCAAACTTTGCCTCAGGCAGCGTCAGCCTGATCGGTGATGTGTCCTTTGACATCACGAGCAGCAACAAGGACTTCAACATTGACCGGCTTGCCACGACCGACGGCACCGTCAAGCTGACCGCAACAGACTCCGACTTCGCGGCCGACACGGACATCGAGCGCATCCTTCAGTCGATCAATGCGGCCCTCGACGAACTGCGGTCCAGCGCCGGAAACCTGGGCACCAGCCTGTCCACCGTGCAGATCAGAACCGACTTCACCAGTGAGTTGATCAACACTCTGGAAGTGGGCGCTGGCGCACTGACGATTGCGGACATGAACGAGGAAGGGGCGAACATGCTGGCTCTCCAGACCCGGCAGCAGCTCTCGTCCACAGCCCTGTCCCTCGCCAACCAGGCAGAACAGAGCGTTCTGAGCCTCTTCGGTTAAACCAAAGAGGCCAAAAGTAAAAAAACTCGGGTGTCCCGTTAACTTTTGCTCAATGTTGCTGCGGGATACTTTCTTTTGGAGGTCAAGGAATGGCGCTCAAGGTCGAGTTGAAACCAGGTGAGCGGATTATCATTGGCGATTCAGTCATCACGAATGACAGCCAGCGAACCCGTCTTTTCATCGAAGGCAAGGCGCCCATACTCAGGGAAAAGGACATCCTCACCCCAGCTACGGCGAATACACCAGCCAAACGCGTCTATCTCGCGGTTCAGCTCATGTATCTCTCCAGCGACGTTGATAAGGTTCAGGAGAACTACTTCACCCTAGTAAATGACATCGTGAAGGCAGCGCCGAGCACCATTCCATACGTTACACGTATTAGTAATGCGATCATCTCGGGCGCCTTCTACAAGGCCCTAAAAGAAGCACGAAAGCTCATCGATTACGAGAGGACGCTGATCGGTCATGTACAAGCAGGCAGCGCAGGCATATCAGAAGACTAGCCAGGTAGCGGTTTCGCCTCGTGAACTCGAAGCGACGCTACTCATGAAAGCTGCGGCACGCCTCCAGTTGATCAAGGACGAATGGGACGACATGTCCTTCGCCGAGAAAGATGAAGCGCTGACCTACAATCGCAAGCTCTGGACGGTCCTCGTGACCTCTGCGACCAGCGACGAGAACCCCCTCCCCCAGGATGTGAAGAACAATCTGGCGACCCTTGGCGTTTTCGTCTTCAAGCAGACCATGGCCGTTATGATGGATCCCCAGCCGGAAAAACTCGGCACCCTGATCTCCATCAACCGCAACATCGCCGAAGGGCTGCGGGCACGGGCCGAATAATCCGGAAAAGACCAGAGATCGAACAGAAACGGGCCGAAGCGCTTTCAAGAGCTGCTCCGGCCCGTTTTCGTTAACGATAGTGACTGATCGCCCTGGTCAGCAAAACGCCCTCAGGGCTAGAGATAGTTCACGAGGCTCAAATTGTAGACGATGGACGATGCCCTGTAGGACGCCTCGATGTTCGTCTGCAGTTGCAAAATCTCGGCCGCAAGAAGCTCCTTGTCCACCCCTTCGATCTCGTCGATGGTCGTCTGATAGCTGGACTTCATCTGAAGGTGCCGGTCGGACGTCGCGGACAGGGTCCGGTGTGCGATCGAGACTTCCGTCGAAATGTCCACGATACCGGATTGATCCGTCGTCGAAGGCTGGAGAATGCCGCGCAGATTGGTCGCAAGCTGCGAGTAGTAGATCTCGTCCTGATCCGTCCCGCCGGTAAAATCGGTGGCGACAAAGATCGCGAGAGACTTCACCACATCTGCCAGGCCCTGCTCGTTGGCACGGGCGCCGTAGTTGATGATCAGGTTGTCATCGATCGCAGCGCTCTTGTCTTCACGGGCATTCGTCGTCGCCGTGTTCTCGCCTGTGTACCAGGAGACAGTGGTCGATCCACCTGCGACCAGACCTGTCGCAGTGTCGAAGGGAGGCCCGTCGACGCGCATGGGCTCCGTCCCACCAAAGGTGTCAAAGAACTGGCTGCCCGCCCATTCATCGGACGCTGCCCGAAGGGTGGTGGATGCCTGCTCTTCCAGAGCCGTGCTGATGGCAGCCCGCAGGTTTGCCGCAGTCTCCTCAAGGTCTGCGCCGATCGCGAAACTGTCTGCCGAATTTGCGGACGACTTGGCTGTCAGCTCGATGGTCACCGGCTCGGTATGATCCGGCGGCAAGGTCAGCGTGATGGAGATGGTCTCACCGACAGTCGGCTGGCCTGTGAAGGAAATATCAAAGCTGTCCGGATCCCCGCCGCCCGGGCCAGTCACGGCAACATTGGAAAGACCGTTGGTGACAGAGGAAATATCGAAGCCGAAATCATGGGCCCCATCTTCTGCGATCGTGAAGGTGGAGTCCGTTGGGATCGGACCGGCATAGTTCGTCGTGAGCGCGGACACGTCCAGGCGTCCATTGTTGTTCGGACCGAGGTTCGCCTCAGCATATTCGGACATGACCGTCCGCAATCCGTCCTTGCCGTCTGCTCCGTCGAGAATGGCGCTTACGGCTGAAACCGGGTTCTGGTCCGCATCCGAGCCCCCGAACAGGAAGTATCCGGCGACTTCCGTATTCAAAAGGCTGACGGCCTCGTACAGAAGCACCTCTGCGGTCGCCTGCGAACGGGTCTGGCCATCGGACTGCAGCTCGAAGTCGTTCGGATCGATGGCGGACTTGGAATCGATGCGCAGCTCTTCCATCCGCTCCAGCGTCAGGTTGAGCGACTTGATGTGCAATTCCGCGGTGACGATGGTGTCCTGGTAGGCCTCGATCCGCCCGACCTTTTGGGTCAGCTCCAGATCGAGCAGGCGGCTGTTGCCGACCCCGCCATAGGTGTTGGAGACCTTGCCGGTCGCAAGCTGGGTGGTCTTTTCCTGCAGCGTCTTGCTCAGGGTGGTGACCTGCTTGGTCATGTAGGCACGGGACGTGGTGATCTTGTCGACTGCCATAACTGCACCTATACCGCGTTCAACAGGGCATCGAAGAGTTCATTGACCGTCTGCATGACCCGCGCATTCGCCGAATAGGCGTTCTGCAACTGGATCAGGAAGGCCATCTCGGCATCCACATCCACCGAATAGCTCTCTTCATATCGGATCGCCAGGTTCGAGGTCATTGTCTGCTTGGCCTCTGAGTAGGCCTGAGCATCACTTGCCTGATTGCCCTGATAGGAAATCACCTGGTTGACGTAGGACAGGATCGACCCTTCAAAAGGGGTCTTCGAGCTGCCAATCCCGGTCGACGGATCAAAGGACGTTCTGCCATTGGCCAGCGCGTTCATCAGATACTCAGCGCGCGAGGAGTCATTGGCCGAATTTGTGTCCGGGATCGTCTCATAAGTCACAAGCTGGCTGCTATCGGCCAACAGACCGGAGCTGACCGCAATTGACGCGGCATAGCCCGTACGCTGACCACCATTTTCCAGAGCATCCGTGAACAGCTCTTCACCGTTGCGGGTGTCCACAAAGATGGCCAGACCAAGCCCCTGATCGGTTGATGCGGTCGGAGTGACGTTTGCGCTGAGGCTCGTGACACTTGTGTTGGTCGCCGTATCGCCCAGCACCTGAAGATTGCCGGAACCATCATCGCTGACAGCAAGGTCCGTCGCTGCCAGAGCTGCGATGATCTGGGTGACATAGTCGGCCGTGTTGCCGCTGGAAATATCGATCCCGTAGACCACATCATCCGCACGGGCCGTCGCAGAATTGTCCAGGGGAAGCAGGGAGGCATCGTCGACCGCAACGAAGGAAACGTTCTGCGTGTTGCCGAGGGAGTCCACGTAGCTCAGGGAAACCGTATTGCCCGACTGCAGGCCAGACAGATCCAGCGTATAGCCGCTCTCTGCGCCCACAGTGGTCTCTGTGCCCGCAACATTGACGTTGGACATGGCCAGCGACATTTCAGCCGCAATGGTGTCCAGCTGCGCCTGAGCCTCGACCAGCACATCGTCGCGGATCTGCGCCAGCGCCACCATGGAGCCGGAAGAAGAGGCCTGGATCAGATCATACTTCGAGCCCCCCGGCGTCGTCACAACGACCGTTGCGCCAGTCTGCCCCGGCTGCAGGGAGGGAGTTGCCTCAAAGCTCAGGGTAGAGACGCGATTGTCTGCATAAAGCTGCTGGGCATTCTGGGTGGAGATCTTCAGGGTGCCGTTGCTGTCTTCCTCGACCCGGATATCGAGATAGCCGGAGAGCTGCTCCACATAACGGTCCCGCTGATCTTCCAGTTCAGCCGTGGCGATGCCCAGCGCCTTTGCCTCGAGAATCTTGTCGTCAACGTCCTTGATGTTGCCGAGCAGATTGTTGACGTCCTGGGTCTGTACCCGCAGGGAGGAGTCCGCGTCCTGACGCAGGTCATCAATCTGGGCGTAGGTGCGGTTCAGCTGGCGTGCCAGCGCATCCGCAGCTGCAACAACCTCTGCCTGGGCAGAATTGGAGCTGGGATTATTGACCAGAGCCGAGAGACTGTTGGCAAATTCCGTAGCCAGGTTTGCAAGACCTGACCCGTCATCCAGCGTGCCGATAATATTGTCCAGACGATCCGTAAAATCGGCGATCTGGTTGGCGTATTTGTTGTCGGCAAGAGAGGAGAAATAGGCGCTCTGGATCCGTTCATCGATCTTGCGGATGATATCGGAGGAGACGATGCCGGTCACATTGCCGGAAGAATCGAAGAAGACGTTCGCCTGAACGGATTTCGCGGAATATCCGACAGTATCTGCATTGGCGACGTTTCCAGCCGTAACGTCGATCTGACGCTGGTTATACTGGATGCCGAACAATGCCGTATTCAGGGCAGAGGTCAAACCCATGTCGGTGTCTCCTTCACCTCAGGGACGGACCCGGCGGGCTTCTCCCGCCGGGGGTCAGGTTCTGTTAGCGGACCATGTTGAGCGCGGAGTCCAACATGTCGTTGGACGAGGTCACGACCTTGGAGTTCGCGGAGTAGGCCTGCTGGGTGATGATCAGCTTGGCAAACTCGGAAGCGATATCCGCGTTGGACAGCTCAAGACGCTTGGCAAGGATCGAGCCACCGCCAGTCAGGGACGCAACACCGGAAGTCGGAGTTGCCTTGAAAGCAGCACCATTGACGCGCTCAAGGTTCTGGTCAGCTTCGAAGGTCGCCAGCGGGATTTCGAACAGGCCACGGGTCTGGCTGTTGGAGTAGGTCGCGTTGATGCGGCCGGACTCATCGATCGAGATCCCGACGATCTCACCTGCCGCGTAACCGTTCTGCTCAAGCGAGACGGAGGTAGCGACACCGGTGGAGTCGGAGTACTGGGTCAGAGAAGTTGAACCAAAGGACACTTCGATACCCGTTGCAGTCACATCACCAACGGTGAGCGAAGCGATGTCAAAGCCATCGCCAGTGCCATTGACTGTACCAGTGGTACCAGCCACGAGGCCCGTGATCTTGCCGCTGCTGTCGAAGGTCGCATTGCCGACTTCCAGCCATGCCGGATCATTGCCGCCGGAGCTGACGAACATGCTCCAGGTATCCTCGACAGGCACGGAAGCGTCAGCATTGACGGTTTTTGCCCAGCGCACTTCAACGGCAAGCGGCGTACCATTTTCGTTATAGGCCGTGATGGAGCCGCCGGAGATCGACTGCGCAATGAAGGCATCTTCATCAGCCGCAGCAATGTCACCCGTTCCGAGCGTTGCTGTATCCAGCAGGGCCGTATCCCGGTCCACACCGTCGTAGTTGGTGGTCTTCGGAACCAGCGGCAGGTTGGCCTGATAGTCGATGCTGGTCGTCGCCTTTGCCGGGATCGGCTCATCATTGATCTGGATGACCGACGGCGTATCGCCAACAGCGTTGCCGGTGGTCGCATCGAGAGCAAAGCCCGTCAGATAGTAACCGGCAGAGTTGACGAGATAGCCATCATCATCGATGTCGAAGTCACCAGCACGGGTGTAGTAGCTCTCGTTGGCGAAGGTGGTCTTACCGTCAATCACGTCGGAAGCCGTCGTCACAACGAAATAGCCGTCACCATTAATCGCCATGTAGGTATCGACATCCACGGAGGAGATATCGCCCTGCAGACCATTCGTGGCACGAGAGGTCGCATAGGTGGTCCCGGCAACCTGATCCGCCTGACGAGACCCTGCTCCGGACACCAGATCCGAGAAGGTCGTATCGAGACGCTTGTAACCGGTGGTTTGCGAGTTGGCGACGTTACCAGACAGGTTCTCCAGCGCCTTGGATTGCGCCGTGAGCCCGGACACCGCCGAATTGATTGCCCCGTAGATACCCATTTCACATCCTCTTAAGTGACACAGGCCCAGCCTGAAAAAACTGAGAAGAGGATCGCAAAGGGCATGCCAACTGCCAGGCGATTTTTTATTTCTATAAAATTCAATATCTTAGAAGAAATCTGACTTCTTTTTTTCCAATGTTTGCCCGGCATAAAACGACCCGGCGGCAAAAGTTTCCCTGCTTGTCCGGCAATTTCTTCAGGCTGCAGCAAACACTGCATAGCAACTCTTGCCCACCTGCCGCTGTCTTGCCCTCCCCAGGTCCTGCCTCTACTCTTTGGTCAACAGAAGGAGCGGACGTCCATCATGCGTTTTGAAGGCACTGAGAGCTATATTGCCACTGAAGATCTGCGGATCGCCGTCAATGCGGCCGTTGCCCTGGAGCGGCCGCTTCTGGTCAAGGGGGAACCGGGCACCGGCAAGACCATCCTTGCTGAACAGGTTGCTGCCGCCCTTCATGCACCATTGATCGAGTGGCACGTGAAATCCACCACACGGGCGCAGCAAGGCCTTTATGAATACGATGCCGTCTCCCGCCTGCGCGACAGCCAGCTGGGCGACGAGCGCGTCCGCGACATCCGCAACTACATCCGCAAGGGCAAGCTTTGGGAAGCCTTCACGGCACCGGAACGGCCTGTGCTCTTGATCGATGAAATCGACAAGGCAGACATCGAGTTTCCGAACGATCTGCTGCTTGAGCTCGACCGGATGCAGTTCCACGTCTACGAAACGGGCGAGACCATCAAGGCCATTCGTCGCCCGGTGGTCATCATCACCTCCAACAACGAGAAGGATTTGCCTGACGCCTTCCTGCGCCGGTGCTTCTTCCACTTCATCAAGTTCCCCGACAAGGAAACGATGGCCGAAATCGTGGAAGTTCACTTCCCTGGCCTGAAGCAGCGCCTCCTGAACGAGGCCCTGACACTGTTCTACGATATCCGTGATGTGCCGGGCCTCAAGAAGAAGCCGTCGACCTCCGAGCTGATCGACTGGATCAAGCTTCTGGTCAATGAGGACATCGACCCGGAAGTCCTGCGCCGGTCCGATACCGCCAGCGTCATCCCGCCGCTGCATGGTGCCCTGCTGAAGAACGAGCAGGATGTGCATCTGTTCGAACGGCTGGCCTTCATGAACCGGCGGGAGCGGCAGTAATGCAGCTCAAGCTGCTGACAGCTGCCCTGCTCGCCCTGCTGACCTGGCAGGGGGCCTTGGCGCAGGTCAAAAACAACGACGAGAGCGAATGGACGCCGGACGTCTATGGCGTGCGCCATTTCTCCGGCCTGCGCTGCCCGGATGTGGTCGGCTTCGTCTTCCGGACAAAACTCCTGTCGGCCGATGCAGACCGGATGGCAGGATGTGTTTATGCCGGGGACGCCGGGATGCAGCTTGTGCTGCGGTCTCACCTTGGCGGAACAGGCGCCAAGGCGGCGGAAGCCTTTCTGCGTGACTACAAGGCCGCGGGCTTCCGCGAGGTTTCCCTGACCGGCCCCGCCAGCCGCGGCATTTCCTTCCAGACCCGGGACTGGGCACCGGGCATCCTGTGCGAAACACTCTGGTACTTTAACGGCAAGAAGTCGGATTACAGTCTCTGGATGTCTTATTCTCTCCCCTCTCAGGAGGGAGATATCGCACCCGTCCTCAAGGCGTTCGAAGACCTGCTTGCCCGGCAAAACTGATCTGGAACTGATCTAGAACTGATCCGGCACGAACCTTATCTGAGGGGCTGGCGAAAACTCCTGGGGTCGCTTACATGGCGGGTATCCAGATCCCACTCAGGAGGAACTCTTGGCCCGCCTCATCCTGCTGCGCCATGCAAAATCAGACTGGTCCGACAGCACCTTGACCGATGCGGACAGACCTCTGAACCCCAGGGGTCAGAAAGCCGCACCCGTGATTGGGCAATTCATGGCGGCAAACCGCCTGTTTCCGGATCTGATCCTGTGCTCAACCGCCCAGAGAACCCGCGAGACCCTGGCCGGCATCATGCCCTTCCTGCCACGCGAAGGTGAAATACGGCTGCTGCGCGCACTCTATGACCAGAGCGAAGACACCTACCTTCCGCAGATCCGCAAACAGGGCGGCTCCTCCCGCACCCTGCTGGTCATCGGCCACAATCCGGCAACCGAAGAAACGGCTCACGAGCTGTTCGGGACAGGGCCGGCAGACCTGAAGGCGGATATGGAAGCGAAGTATCCGTCCGGCGGTCTTTGCGTTCTGGATTTCGACCTGGAAGACTGGAGCAAGCTGGAGCCGGGAACGGGCGCTCTTGTCCACTTCATCAAGCCGCGGAACTTGCCCGGGATGTGACCCCGCCGGTCAGCGGCGGCCAATTGCAGGCTGCCGCTCCGCTTCCTACATGCGGTTCTGGAGGTCCATCATTTGGCAAGCTTTCAATCTCTCGCGGACGAAGCCCGTCTGGCTCTGGCAAATCTCGGCGATGCGGCCACCGGCCTTGCGGTTCCGACCCTTCGCATTGGTGTCACCGGTCTCGCCCGCTCCGGAAAGACCGTGTTCATCACCGCGCTGGTGCACAATCTCATCCATGGCGGACGGCTCCCGCTCTTCTCGGCGGCCTCTGGCGGCCGGATATCCCGCGCCTATCTGCAGCCGCAGCCCGACGACGCCGTACCGCGCTTCGACTATGAAGCCCATGTGGCCGCGCTGACAGGCGACCGGGTCTGGCCCCATTCGACCCGGCAGGTCTCCGAACTGCGCCTGACAATCGAGTTTGAGAGCACTTCCTATCTCAGCCGCAAGCTGGGACCGGGCAAACTTCACCTCGACATCATCGACTATCCGGGCGAGTGGCTTCTCGACCTGCCGCTGCTGAAGAAGTCCTACGCCGAGTTTTCTGCAGAGGCCGTCCGCCTTGCGCGCAGCACCAACCGGTCCGCCCTGTCGGACGAATGGCTGTCGATTGCGTCCAGCCTTGATCCGCAGGGCCCGGAAAGCGAGATGGAGGCCCAGCGCCTTTCCTCGGCCTTCAAGACCTATCTTGCCGCCTGCCGGACCGATGCCCTTGCCTTGTCGATGCTGCCCCCTGGCCGCTTCCTCATGCCCGGAGATCTGGATGGCTCGCCTGCGCTCACCTTCGCCCCGCTGGACATTCCCTTCGATGCCATAGCAGGCCGGCCCGGCACTCTTCAGGCCATGATGGAGCGCCGCTTCGAGGCCTACAAGACCCACGTCATCCGCCCGTTCTTCCGCGATCATTTCGCCCGCCTTGACCGGCAGATCGTGCTTGTCGACGCGCTTCACGCCCTGAATGCCGGACCGACTGCCCTGTCTGACCTGCAGTCCGCCCTGAGCGAGGTCCTGACCGCCTTCAGGCCCGGAAAACGGTCCTGGCTGAGTTCCATCCTGACCCGGCGGATCGACCGCATTCTCTTTGCCGCAACCAAAGCCGACCACCTTCACCGGGACGATCATGACCGGTTGCAGAAGATCCTGAAGCGGTTGGTGGCAAAGGGCATAGAGCGGGCAGAATTCAGCGGCGCGGAGGTCGAAGTGCTGGCCATGGCAGCCGTTCGGGCAACCCGTGAAGCGACCGTCAAACAGGACGGACAGGAGCTGCCCGCCATTCTGGGAACGCCACTTCCCGGTGAGACAATCGACGACCGCGCCTTCGACGGCGAACGGGAAATCGCCATGTTTCCCGGAGACTTGCCGGAAAATCCGGACTCACTTTTCGAGGCCTTTGACTCACAGTCTGAGGGACTTCAAGACGAAGCTCAGAAGACCCATGAAGACCCGGGAACAGACCTCCGTTTCCTGCGCTTCCGTCCTCCCCGCCTGGACAGGACTGCCGAAGGCATGCCCCTGTCACTGCCTCACATCCGCCTCGACCGGGCGCTTGAATTCCTGATCGGAGACCGGCTGACATGAGCGATCAATTCCCCAATGCCGGACCAGGCAACGGACGGCGCAAACCGGCAGCCTTTGTTCTCGACGAAGACAAGGTGCGCTTCGGGCCGGACGATCTGGGCCGCCCCCTCAAGGGCGAAGCCGTCATTCTTCCCGACCTGACGGAAGACGATCTTGCTGCCGGGGCCAGTACTGCGAGCCTTCCCGCCAAACGGAAAAAGACAGGCTTTGGCAAATGGCTCGCCATCGGCCTTGGCGGACTTGTCAGCCTTTCCGTGGGCCTTGCTGTCGATTCCCTGATCCGGGATCTCTTCACCCGCACCGACTGGCTGGGCTGGACCGGTGTTGCTCTGGCTGCCCTGGCCGTTTGCGGTCTTCTCGGCCTGATCGCATCCGAACTCCTGTCCCTGCGCCGGGTGGCCAAGATCGACCACCTGCGGGAGGCTTTGAGCGACGCTGCAAGCCGGAACGATACGAAAGCTGCCCAGAAAAGCCTGGGAGAGTTGACGGCACTTTATTCCGGCCGTCCCGAAACCGCCCATGGCAGGCAGATTCTGGCCGGCCACATGCGGGAAGTGATCGACGGACGGGATCTCGTCATTCTGGCCGAACGGGACCTTCTGGCTCCACTGGATGCCCAAGCCCGCGCCCTGGTCATGTCCAGCGCGAAACACGTCTCGCTGGTGACCTCTGTCAGCCCCCGCGCACTCGTGGACCTTCTGGCCGTGCTCTATGTCAACATGCGCACCATCCGCCAATTGTCAGAACTCTACGGCGGGCGGCCCGGCACGCTTGGCTTCCTGCGCCTGGCCCGCCACGTTGCTACCCATCTGGCGCTCACCGGCGGCATGGCGGCTGGCGACAGTCTCGCCTCCCAGGTGCTGGGTCACGGCCTGGCAGCCCGCCTCTCGGCCCGTCTGGGCGAAGGGGTGATCAACGGGCTCCTCACCGCCCGCATCGGCATCGCCGCCATCGCCGTCTGCCGCCCCGCCCCCTTCCTCGCTGGCAAGGGCCCCAAGCTCTCGGACTTCATGGGCGAACTGGTGAGCCGCGCTGAAAAGCAAGACAAGCAGGGCTAACCCTCACCCGGCGCTTCGCGCCGACCTCTCCCAGCATTGGGAGAGGTGCAAACAGAGTTTGCCGCCCCCATCCCCCGGTCTCTCGAATGCCCCCAATCACCTCTCCCGGGACCGGGAGAGGTCGGCGCGAAGCGCCGGGTGAGGGCCTAATGCCCCTTCCCCGCCCCAGCCTTTCCCGCTACCCTCTTCCCATGTTCATCAATTTCTTCACAGAACTGAAATCAGCCGGAGTTCCCGTTTCCTTGCGGGAATATCTCACGCTCATGGAAGCGCTGGAGAAGGATCTGGCGGAGCGGCGGGTGGAGGATTTTTATTATCTCGCCCGCACCGTGCTGGTGAAGGACGAGAGCAATCTGGACAAGTTCGACCGGGTGTTCGGCCAAGTGTTCAAGGGGCTGGACCTTTTGAGCGACGCGCCCTCCGGCGACATTCCGGAAGAGTGGCTGCGCAAGCTGGCAGAAAAGCATCTCACGGAAGAAGAAAAGGCCCAGATCGAGGCGCTCGGCGGCTTTGAGAAGCTGATGGAGACCCTGCGCGAGCGCCTGAAGGAGCAGCAGGCCCGCCATCAGGGGGGCAACAAGTGGATCGGCACGGCAGGCACCTCCCCCTTCGGCGCCTATGGCTACAATCCGGAAGGCGTGCGCATCGGTCAGGACAAGAGCCGCCACCGCCGGGCGGTGAAGGTCTGGGACAAGCGGGAATTCAAGGATCTGGACGACAGCCAGGCCCTCGGCACGCGCAACATCCAGGTGGCTCTCAAACGCCTGCGCCACTTCGCCCGCACAGGCGCTGCCGAAGAACTGGATCTGGACGGCACCATCCGCTCCACCGCCCACAAGGGCCTTCTGGACGTCAAGCTGCGTCCCGAACGGCGCAACGCGGTGAAGGTGCTGCTGTTCTTCGACATCGGCGGGTCGATGGACGACCATATCCGCATCTGCGAGGAACTGTTCTCGGCGGCCCGGACCGAGTTCAAGGTCATGGAGCATTTCTACTTCCACAACTGCCTCTACGAGTTCGTCTGGAAGCAGAACAGCCGCCGGCATTCCGAGCGGATCACCACCCTCGACCTACTGCACAAATACCCCTCGGACTACAAGGTCGTCTTCGTCGGCGATGCCTCCATGAGCCCCTATGAGATCGCCTATCCGGGCGGCTCGGTCGAGCACTGGAACGCGGAACCGGGCAGCGCCTGGATCCAGCGGGTGACCCAGCTCTACAAGAGCGCGGTCTGGCTCAACCCGGTGCGCGAGGCCCACTGGAGCTATACCCACTCCATCCGCATGATCCGCGAGCTGATGGAAAATCGCATGTTCCCGCTAACCGTGGAAGGCCTGACAGAGGCCATGAAGGAGCTGGCGCGGTAGGGCATGCATTCCGGCCACAGCAAGGACGAAGTGGAAGTACGCTGGAACAATATGAAAGAAAAGCTCCAGGCATGACCGGCTCTCACCTCCGCCGGGGAGCGGATTGGTACCAATGTCAGGTGCGGGATAACGCCGAGGAGATGGAGGGCATAACCTCTCCTCCGTCATGCCATGGCTTGACCATGGCATCCAGGCCGTGACATTGCCTCAAGCAAGGCGAAGCCGAGCAGAAACGAGACGGCATGGATCCTCGGGTCAAGCCCGAGGATGACGACCGTGAGTGGGGTAAGGCACCAACCTTACCCGTGAAGCCCTTCGCGCAAGCAAAGCTCTCGACTCGGAAGGAGTATTGCCCCCCTCATGCTGAAGAGGACCGAAGGTCCGTCTCGAAGCATGGGCAACATACTCCAACGCCCGCGTTTCGAGAGTTCAATGCCCCAAAACAAGACCGGGACCGGAAGGCTTGCTGCCCGCCAGTCCCGGTGCCTCAAAGCGAGGATAGGACGCCTCCCCTTCCCGGTCCGCATCTTATCCGCCGGGATGTGATCCTCTTGCCCTGAGGGATCTTGCCTCAGCCGCGCAGCACCATGACGGAGCACGGGGCGTGGCGGACGATGTGGGCGGCGTTGGAGCCGATGAAATAGGTGGCAAGGCCCGGCTTGTGGCTGGTCATGAGCACGAGGTCGCAGCCTGTTTCCTGGGCGCTGTCGATGACCTCGTGATAGACGGAACCGGTACGCACTTCCGTGTCGACGGCACCGGCGGCAAGGTCCATGCCCTTGGCCAGATCATCGAGCATCTTGCGGGTCTCGCGCTCTTCCTTTTCCTGAAAGCCTTCCGGCAACTGGCTGGCGACGAAGCTTTGCACCTCCGGGCAAACACCCAGCAAATGAACCTTGCTGCCATGCTCGCGGGAGAATTGAGCGGCCTTCTTCAGAGCTTCTTCGGCAAAGGCAGGCTCTGCCGGATCAACCGGCACCAGGATCTTCTTGAACATTTCGTTCTCCAGACTTCATCTGTCCGGATACTTAAACTTCAGACCAAAACCTTCCTTGAGCTACATCAAACAGCTGACGGGTTGTCGAAATATCGTCCGGGCGTGACGCCGAAGGCCTTGCGGAAGACAGAGACGAAAGCGCTTGGCCCCTCATAGCCCAGCCGGTGGGACACATCCGAAACGCTCATCCCTGTCGCCAGCAATTCCAGCGCGCGGAAGAGCTTTGCCTGCCGGCACCAGCTGCGATAGCTCAGACCGGTTTCCTGCACGATGCGCCGTTCAAAGGAGCGCACGGAAGTTGCACACCGGTCCGCGGCCTCAATGAGACCCGGCACTTCCGCCGGGCAGACCAGAATATGCTCGCACAAGGCGCGCAGCTTGCCATCCCGCGGCATGGGCAATTGCAGCGGCGCCTCTGGCAGAACCCGCAATTGATCAAGGATCACCGCCGCGATGCGCGCGGCCGGTCCTTCCAGAACCTCCGCCCGCGAAAAGGTCATGAACTCCAGGATCAGTTCCCGCAGCAGCCGCGTGACCTGGACCACCACCGTCGAGCGCGGAAGACCGGGCGCGGCATTCTCGGCCACATAAAGAAAGCGGATGTCGGTTTCGGCCAGATAACGGCCCCGGTGGCTGATCCCGGCCGGGATCCACACCGCCCGCTCCGGCGGCACGAAGAAGGTGCCGGTCTGGGTTTCCAGCGCGGCCGAGCCTCGGATCACATGATAAAGCTGCCCGGCGGGGTGATGATGCCATTCGTTTTGCTGGCCGCGCTTTCCGGCGCTCGCATAGCCCAGCAGGGGCACATCCGGCAGGTCTTCCGGCAACTGGTAGAGTTCAGGATGAATGCTCATGAAACTTCGCCCGGAATGTCCCTCAGTCTCCTGCGCGGCTTCAGGCGGAAGCTGCGTCACTTTGGCGCCTCAGAGACATATCTTGACGAAATACCGCTAACACGCAAGCCACCTTCCCGGATAAAACGCTGTAGCAAGACAACAACGACCCAAGATTGAACATGAGCTACTTTACCCGCATTGCCGACACTGGCGCCCCGTCCGGCTGGCGCTCCCCTGCCGTTCTGCTGATGATCATGGCCGGTGCCATGCAGCTGTCCTTTGCGGCCTGGTGGAACCTGATGAACAATTTCGCCGTTCAGGAACTTGCCTTCACCGGCAAGGAGATCGGCATTCAGCAGTCGATCCGCGAAATTCCGGGCTTTCTGTCCTTTGCCGCGATCTATTTCCTGCTGGTGATGCGGGAGCAGACGCTGGCGTACGTCTCGCTCGCCTTCCTGGGCGTCGGCGTCGCGGCAACTGGTTACTTTCCCTCGGCAACCGGCTTCTACATCACCACCTTCGTGATGTCCGTCGGCTTCCACTATTACGAGACCATGAACCAGTCCCTGTCCCTGCAGTGGCTGCCGAAGGCAACGGCAGCAGCCTCCATGGGCAAGATCGTCTCGGTCGGAGCCTTTGCCCAGCTGATCGCCTATGGGCTGATCTTTGCCGGGTGGAAAACCTTTGATCTGTCCTTCACGACCGTTTTCCTGATCGCAGGCTGCCTGACACTGGTGGTTCTGGCCTTCGTCGTCTTTGCATTTCCGAGCTTCCGGGAAGGCGTGCCCCAGCGCAAGAAACTGTTCCTGCGCAAGCGCTACTGGCTCTATTACGCCCTGACCTTCATGGCCGGTGCCAGGCGCCAGATCTTCACGGTCTTTGCAGGTTTCCTGATGGTGGAGCGGTTCGGCTACCACGTTCATGAAGTGGCCGCCCTGTTCCTGCTCAACGGCCTGTTCTCCATGCTGCTCGCACCCAAGATCGGTCAGCTGATCGTCAAGTACGGCGAGCGCAAGGCCTTGATGCTGGAATATATCGGCCTGATCCTGGTCTTCGTGTCCTATGCCTATGTCACGAACGAGCACGTCGCCGCAGGGCTCTATGTGGTGGATCACGCCTTCTTTGCCATCGCCATCGCGATCAAGACCTACTTCCAGAAGATCGCCGATACGCCGGACATCGCACCGACGGCTGGCGTTGCCTTCACCATCAACCACATTGCCGCCGTGTTCATTCCGGCAACCTTCGGTCTGATCTGGCTCGCCTCGCCGGAAGCCGTCTTCCTCATCGGGGCAGGCATGGCCTTCATAAGTCTGGTGCTGGCCTCCTTCATCCCCTCGGATCCGGATGCAGGCAACGAAGTCGACTTCTGGTTCCTGCCCCGCCCGGCAGCCCAGCCAGCCTGATCCGGTCAGATTTCCAAAAGGACAAAGCCCGCGGAAGGTCTGCTTTCCGCGGGCTTTTCATTTGACGCGCCTCTATCGGGCGAACAAAAGGAGCGGCCTAGCGCTTGGCCAGCACGTAGTAGAGACCGCCCCCAAGCACGGCCCCGATCACCCAGGCAAACCCGGACAGGTCGGCAAGAGCGGGTGCCCAGACAGTGGCAACAGAGAAGATCCCGGCGAGACCAAAGGCGATCATCGCGGTACGGTTCCAGCCATTGTCATAGTAGTACATGCCGGAAGGATCGGCCGTGAACAGCTGTTCCAGATCCAGCTTCCCGCCCTTCAGCATGTAATAGTCGACGATCATGATGCCGTAGACAGGAGCCAGAATGGCGCCAAGGGTATTCACGAAATTGAAGATGCCGATCTGGCTGATGGTCGAGACCCACAGACCGCCGATGATCAGCGCAAAGCCGGAAGTGATCAGACCACCTACCCGGAAATTGATCTTCGAGGGCATGAGGTTGGCAAGGTCATAGGCCGGCGGAATGAAGTTGGCGACCAAGTTGATGCCAACGGTTGCCGCGAAGAACATCAGGGCTGCAACGATGGTCAAGGGCACGGAGTTCACCCGCTCGATGATGTCCGTCGGCTCAGTCAGGCTCTCGCCGAAAACGGCAACCGTGCCCGCCGTCACCACCAGGGCAATGAGCGAGAAGAAGGCGATGTTCAGCGGCAGGCCGAGAAGGTTGCCCTTCTTCATCTCCGACTGGCTGCGGACGAAACGCGAGAAGTCGCCATAGTTGATCACGACCGCCGCGAAATAGGCGATCATCGTGCCGACGATGGCCATGAAGGCGCCGAAGCTCGAGCCTTCATAGGTGCTTGTACCCTGGAAGATGTTGCCCATTTCCGACATCAAACCGCTGCCGGCCTTGGCCCAGATCACGCCAGCCAGGACAATCATCACCAAATAGACAAACGGTCCCGCCCAGTTCAGGAAGCGGGTGATCCAGTCGATGCCATTCCAGAACAGCCAGATCTGAAACGCCCAGACGAGAAGGAACGCGATCCAGTCGATTGCCGTCATGCCAAGGAACGTCGCCGCCTCGGGGTTTGCGCCACCGGTCAGGGCATGGATCAGGAGCGCTACAGCGGTAGATGCGAAATAGGTCTGCGCCCCGTACCAGAAAATTGCAACGATGGCGCGCACGATGGCAGGAAAATTGGCGCCCCTCACCCCCATGCTGGCCCGTGCCATCACAGGAAAGGGAATGCCATATTGCACGCTGGGCTGACCCATGAGGTTCACCAGCCACATCACGAAGAAACCAGCCACGAGAATGGCGGCGAAGACGCTCCAGCCATTGAGGCCATAGGTCAGGAAAAGCGAGGCTGCGAGTGTGTAGCCGAACAGCGACTGAACGTCATTGGCCCAAACGTTGAAGATCTCGAACCAGCCCCAGGTCCGCTTGGAGAGCGGAATGGGCGCCAGGTCCTCGTTATAAAGAGACGGATCTCTCCCCTTGATTTCCAGCTTGTCTAGCATTGATAGTCCCCATCTGTACTGGCGGTTTTCCGCCTATTGTGTATCAATGCCTAAGCCGTGCAAAATTACGTGCAAAAGTCAATGGAAAATCGGAGGACGTCATCTTGAAGATCGGTTACGCCCGCGTGTCCTCGCGCTGGTACCAGTCGGAACTTCAGATCGCTGCGCTGAAGAGCGAAGGCTGCGAAAAGGTCTGGAAGGACAAGAGCGACGATGGTCTGGTGAACGCCTCCAACATGGAGGAGTTCCTGGCAGAGATCGGCCCCGGTGTGACGGTCATTGCCACACGACTGGCCGCTGTTGCCAGATCGGCCCCGGATCTTCTGTATTTTCTGGAAAAGGTAACGGAAAAGGGCGCGTCTTTCCGCTCGCTCGCAGAACCCTGGTGCGACACGCGAACCAATTCGGTCTCGCAAATGCTTCAGACGCTGCGCGGGCTTGTGGCATTCGAAGTGGAGCTGAGCGCACTCTCGCATGCGGATGACGAAAGTCACTCGGATGTGGTGGGCATCTCGATCGGCCGTCCGAGCAAGCTCTCGGAGCCTGAACGCCTCAAGGCGCTGTCACTGCTGCGGATCGGCACCTCGGCAGCTGAAGTCGGGCGGCTGCTCGGCGTCAGCCGCTCAACGATTTCCCGCCTCAAGACCTCCATGCTGAAATAACCCGGAAAGCCACGCCTTCCAGGTTCACTTCGCAGTTGAGATCGGCAGGTTTAAAGCCGCAAACCCCGGGGCAAGTCCTCTCACCGCCCCGAAGTGTCACTGCTTCAGATCAGGCCTGGCGCTCCGGCACATGGACGACAAGGCCGTCCAGAGCATCGGTCACCTTGATCTGGCAGGACAGGCGCGAGGTCGGCTTCACATCATAGGCGAAGTCGAGCATGTCCTCTTCCATCGGCTCGGGAGAGCCGGTCTTGCCGGTCCAGGCCTCGTCCACATAGACATGGCAGGTCGCACAAGCGCAGGCACCGCCGCACTCGGCTTCAATTCCCTGCACCATGTTCTTGATGGCGTTTTCCATAACGGTGGAGCCGACCGGAGCCTCAACTTCGGTGCGGGCGCCGTCAGCGGTGACATATGTGATTTTGGGCATGATCCGCGTCTGATCAAATGAGAAGGAATGGTTCCTTCCCGACATAAAGGTTTGGTCACAAAGGTCAAGAACCGAGGCACGCGCCACAGCGCGATTTTCCGCGCAAGGGGCGCCGTTCCGCAGGTTCTTGAGAACAAGGCAAAGGCGTCACCCCGCCTGTCCGCCTGTATCAGACCTGACCTCAGGCGTTCAGCAAGGACCCGATATAGGCGTTCACTTCCTCAACGGCGGAAACCAGCGGACGGAAGTCCGGTGCATCGCCCTTTTCCAGAACCGCTTCCAGGTCTTCACAGGCAGCTGCCACATGGCTCGCGCCGATCGCCCGTGCGGAGCCTTTCAGCGTATGAACCAGGTCCTTGCGCACGGCCGCGGATGCTTCCTGATCGATACGGGACATCATGCTGCTGGTCTGGGCGCGGAACATGCGCAGGACTTCGCGTTCGAGATCCCGGTTTCCGAGGGTATTGGCGGCCAGAGAGACCAGATCAATGGGAGCCGGCTGTTCCTGGCGGGTTTCTACCCGTGCTGTCGACATCATGGCCATCTTGCGTAACTCCGCTTGGCTTGTTGGAGCAGCATCGCTTCTCCCATCGCTTAGCTGCCATGAAGACAATCTTGCGCCTCTAAACCAAACGGTCCGTTAAGACCCCTCCCTAACGTCAGGTGAGCCTCGGATGTCCCCAATAAAGTGAATCTTTGGTTAACGTGTGTTGATACTCTTTAACGAAAGGTTTCGCCCCCTCGGCCGGCCTCGAGAGCAATCAAGCGATTGCCGGATTGCCGGCAAACCGGATCGGGGCGCATGGCCTGCCGGTCAGGACCTTTTCCCAAGCACGTCCCGCCCCTTGTCTGTCAGCTTGCAGACCAGCCAGTCAGGCTTGATTGGGTTGAAAAACCAAGG
Organism: Roseibium suaedae; assembly: GCF_900142725.1. Lineage (GTDB taxonomy): Bacteria > Pseudomonadota > Alphaproteobacteria > Rhizobiales > Stappiaceae > Roseibium > Roseibium suaedae. The sequence goes on from NZ_FRBW01000002.1 coordinate 567,837, forward strand.
CTCTGCCCATCCATGTTCCAGACAGGAGCGAATTGTGCGGGCCGGAATTTCCCGTCCGTTCTCATCGAACAAGGGCAGTTTTCCACCCGCCTGAGTGAGGCCCATTTTCAACCAGCGCTGTTGCGCCTCAGAGGGCACAGCCACACGCTGCGGTCCGTTTTTCTCGCTCATGACAGGTCCTCCAGAGGCCTTTCCAACTTCTCATCCACCATGATCAGGCGGCTCTAGCCCCTTAAAACGATTGCCGTTTGTTGTTCCTTAGGCAAGAGTGTGCCATTAGGTAGAGCGATGCGGCAAGGTGGGGATAAGGCTGCGCAACGTCCTGTTGCCAGCCGGTCAGCGGCGGCCCCCTGCCAAGCCAGGCCACGAAAAGCATCGAACACGTACGGTTTGTGCATTTCATGGCCAGCGTGTCCGCTGTCCGGTCCAAGTCTCCGGCTGCGGATTAGTATTGAGTACGGACGTGAGGCGATCCAACAATGGCAAATCCCCCGAAGGTGAAAGATCCTGCGGAAGCGGCACTGTCCGCTGTCGAAGAAGCTCTCAAGCTTGACTTTGGCGGCCCGGACATGGGCGGCACCTCCGGCAACGCGACGGCTTCGGCCAGCCCTATGGCAAGCGAGCCGGAGTCCCAGCGAAAGACATCCAGCAATTCGGAAGACCGCGAAGAAGGTGGCAGCCGCCGCCGCCGTGGTCGTGGGGGACGCCCGCCTGCAGCCAATGACGACCGGCGCAGCATCGGCAACCTGATCTATTCGCTTCAGCGCCGTCCGTCTTCGGTCCCGTTCTGGGGCGCCCTCGCCCTGTCGATCGTTTGGGCCACTGTCGGCTTCAGCCTGACCATGTCGGCCTTTGGCGACAAGCTGAACAATGCCTCCGGTATCGGCAGCCTCAGCCAGTCTCCCGAACTGATCCTTGCGGCCGTCGCCATCGTGGTGCCGATCGTCTTCTTCTGGGTCATGGCCATGATGATCTGGCGGGCGCAGGAAATGCGCATCGTCGCCCGCGGCATGACCGAAGTTGCCCTGCGCCTTGCAGAGCCGGAAGACATGGCGAAGGAATCCATCCTGTCCGTTGGCCAGGCCATCCGCCGCGAAGTTTCAGCGATGGGTGACGGCATCGAACGGGCGATTGCCCGCGCCAGCGAGCTTGAAGTCCTCGTGCATAACGAAGTGTCTTCGCTCGAACGCTCTTATAATGACAACGAACTGAAGATCCGGTCCCTGATCGAGGAACTGGTGTCTCAGCGCGAGTCCATTTCTCTCAATGCGGACCGTGTCCGCGAGACCATTTCCGGCGCCCACGAGAGCTTTGCCGCACAGCTCTCCAGCACTTCCGAAGAAATCGGCTCTTCCGTCGACAAGGCCACCGAGCGTCTTGTGGAATCCGTTTCCTCGCGCGTCGAACACATGACCAGCGCGGTCGACACCCGTATCAATGCCCTGAGCGACAGCCTCAACGCTTCCGGCAACGAACTGGTTGAAGCCCTGACCGTGCGTGCAGATGACTATGTCGCCCGCCTGTCCGTCACCGGCAATGAGCTGGTCGACAACCTGTCGAAGACCGGCAACGAGATCTGGGAAAACCTGTCCCTGCGCGGCAACGAGGTCAACGACCGCTTCGAGATCACGGCAAACAGCTTCGTCGAAGCCCTTTCGATCCGCGGCACCGAGATCACCGACACGCTGCATTCGTCCAGCACCAAGGTGGTCGAGACCCTCACCCAGAAGGCGGACGAGTTCCGCAATGCTCTGGAAAGCACCGGCTCGACCGTTGGCGACACCATCAGCCAGCGCAGCCAGGAGATCAACGAAACCCTCAACTCTTCCAGCTCGCGCGTCATCGAGACGATCAGCTCGAAGACCGAGGAGTTCCGGACCGCTCTGGAAGCAACCGGCAACACGGTCGGCGACACGATCAGCCAGCGCGGCGAAGAGATCAACGCCAACCTGTCGATCACCAGCAGCCGCCTGATCGATACGGTTTCCGCCCGCACCGAGGAGCTCATCTCCACGGTCGACACCCGCGTCACCAATCTGGACAATTCCCTTGCCGAAACCGGCAACCGGGTCGTCGAGAGCATTTCCGAGCGCGGTCAGGAAGTCACCAACACCATTTCCGTCCGCGGCGCCGAGATCGTCGAGACCCTGTCCGAGCGCAGCTCGGAAGTGGCGGAAATCCTGCGCGGCACCGGCGAGTCCATCGTGGTCGACCTGTCCCTGCGCGGCGGCGAAATCGCCTCCAAGCTGGACGAGACCGCAGGCACGCTCACCGAGACCATCACGGTGCGCGGCGGCGAACTGGCCGAAAAGCTCGACACGATTTCCGAGCGCATCTACACCGCGATCTCCATCAACGGCACCGAACTGGACGAGCGCCTCGCCGCCCGTTCCAACGAGATGGCCACGATCATGGAGCAGCAGAGCCTCGGCTTCCGCGAGTCCCTGGAAAGCGTGTCTTCCGACATCTCCGCGACCCTCGGCTACCAGACCCACGAGATCACCCAGCGTCTCGCCGATACCGGCACTTCGCTTGCAGAACTCATCGGCAGCCGCGGCGAGCGCGTTGCCCAGAGCATCAATGCAGCCGGTGACCTGATCAGCGAAACCCTGGAGACCCGCGGCCAGATCCTGACCGACGGCCTTGCTGCTCACCTTGGCGAGCTGGACAAGATCGTCTCCGAAAAGGGCGGTTCCCTGGTCCAGGCCTTCGACACGAAGTCCCTGCTTCTGTCGGAATCCCTCGACACCCGCCTGTCCACCCTGGACAACACCTTCGCAGCCCGCATCGACACCATGGATGCGTCTCTGGGAAGCCGGATCAACACTCTGGACCTCATCCTCGACCAGCGCACCGCCACGTTCGAGGCAGCGCTCGAGACCCGGACCAACCTTCTCTCCGAAGCCATCGAAGAGCGGACGTCCGGCATTTCCGAGGCCCTGGAAGAAAAGACCCGGAACATCTCCGACATTCTGGCCGACCGTTCGGATGCGATCACCATCCAGCTCGGCCAGCGCGTGGAAGCGGCTGGCACCACCCTTGCCGACCGCGCCGAAGAGATCACCCGCTCCCTGTCCGAGCGCGTCGATCATGCGGCAACCTCCATGGCGGAAAAGGCCGATCACCTGGCAGCCACCATGTCTGCCGGAACCGAGCGCATTGACGAAACCCTGGACAATCGTGCCCGCCAGATCAGCGAAACCCTGATTACCCGGACCCGCGAAATCGCCAAGGCCTTCGTCGACGGTCAGGAAGAAATGACCAGCGCCCTCGACAACCGTCTGGTGGAAGCAGGCTCCGTCCTCTCCCGCCAGAGCGAACAGCTCACCGACGCCCTGTCCGAGCGGATCGCCGAGATCAACGTCGCCCTTGGCGCCAAGGTCTTCGAAGTTGCCGAAACCCTCGACACCCGCGCAGGCCAGCTGGAAACCGTTCTGACCGAGCGTCTGGAGCAGATCTCCGGCACCTTGACCGGCGAGAGCGAGAAGGCCCGCGACATCCTGACCGGCGTCATCTCCGAAGCCAGCCAGACCCTGTCGGGCGAAAGCACCCGCATGCGCGACATGGTCAAGGAAGCGGTTGCCCAGGCCGTCGACTCCCTGTCCGAAGAACGCACCCGCACGGTTGATCTCGTCACCGAAAGCGTCAACGCCGCGACCACCAAGCTCTCCGGCGAAGGCGACCGCATGCGCCAGATCGTTCTGGGATCCGTTGGCGAAGCCCGCGGCGTCCTGGTCGGCGAAGCGCAGCGCGCAGCCGAAGCCATCACCGGCGCCATGTCCACCGCCTCCGGCTCTCTGCAGGGCGAAGGCGAGCGGATCCGCGAACTGGTCCTGTCCGCCGTCGGCGAAGCTGCCCGCAGCCTCGGCGCCGAAAGCGAGAAGGCCCGGACGCTCTATGCCGGCACCCTGGCCGAATTCTCCGGCTCCCTCACCGGGGAGAGCGAGAAGGTCCGGACCGACATGGCACGCACCATCGCTGAAATCTCGGGCAACCTGTCCGCGGAAAGCGAACAGGCCCGCCTGACCCTGCACAAGACGCTGGAAGAGATCCGCGGCCAGATGACCGGCGAAGCCGATATGGTCCGCGCACGGGTCAATTCCGCGATCAACGAAGCTGCAGATCTGCTCGCCCGCCGCGGCAATGCCGTTGCAGCCGAGCTGATGGAAAAGGCAACGACCCTGAACGAAGCCTTTGGCGCACGTTCCGGCGAACTGGCACAGCTTGTCGGCACCGACGGCAACCAGCTCATCGAAGCCATCGAAATGCGCGCCAACGACCTCACTGGCCGCGTTTCTGCCATTCATCGCGCGATCCTCGATGCCATCACCATCAAGGGCCAGGAAGTCAGCGACACCTTCGCCCAGAACGGCCTGGAAGCAACCCGTTCGCTGGTCGATGCAGGCGATCGCATCGCCCTGACCCTGAACGAACGCACCGAGCAGGCAGCGGCCCTGATGGTCGATACCCGGAACCGTCTGGAAACAGACATTTCCGCGATCCTCGACACAGTCAGCGCCAAGGGCCAGGAAGTCAGCGAGCGGTTCACCCAGAACGGCATGCAGGCAACCCGGACCCTGGAAAATGCCGGCGACCGCATTGCGGCGACCCTGACCGAGCGCACCGAACAGGCCGCAAGCCTGATCGGCGAGACCAAGCACCGCCTCGTGGACGACATCACCGTCATCCTCGACGCCGTCTCTGCCAAGGGCAAGGAAGTCAGCGGCACAGTGGCCCAGAACGGCCTTGATGCCGCCCGCTCCCTGGAGAGCGCCGGCGACCGGATCGTCACGGCCCTCACCGGCCGTGCGGAACAGGCAGCTGGCCTGCTGACCGAAACCAAGCACCGCCTGGAAGCCGACATCTCGGCAATCCTGGAAAAGCTGGAAAGCTCCAACGCGACCCTGCAGGGCATTGTCGGCTCTGCCGAGAACAACCTGTCGGATGTGGAGATCAATCTCGGCCGCCGCGCCAACGAGTTCCGCAATGCCGTCGAGCGCGCTGTTGCAGAAACCAACTCGTCTACCGGCGTCATCGGCGAGCAGGTCGAAGCCCTGCGCACCGTCACCGAGACCACTCTGGCCGATATCCAGACCCTGGCTGCCCGTTTCGCAGACCAGACCGGCGAGCTGAACACTGCAGCCCGTCACCTGGACGACACCAACCGCTCTGTCGACAAGCGCATCACCGAACGCCGCACCGCGATCGAGCAGGTCGCCGACACGCTTCTGGCCAAGACCGAAGCCGTCGACAACCTGATGCGCAGCTTCACCAGCACTCTGTCCGAGACGCTGGAATCGGCAGACGACAAGGCCCGTGAAGCCGCTCACATGCTGGGTGCCGCCGCAGAGGCAGCAACCAAGCAGGTGGCAGAGCAGTTCGAATCCATGCGCATGACCGCCGGTATGGAAGGTCAGAAGGCACGCGATGCGATCCGCTCAGCACAGGACGACATCATCTCGGAAATGACCCGTACGGTGGCAGATGCGACCGAACGGTTCAGCGATGCGGCAACCCGCATGCGCGACGTCGCCCGCGACGTCAACCGCGAGCTGGAAGTCACCCGCAACGAGCTGAAGCAGGGTGTTCTCAACCTGCCGGAAGAAGCGGAAGAAAGCACCGCAGCGCTGCGCAAGGTGGTCAAGGAGCAGATCCGCGCCCTGACCGAACTGTCGGACATCGTGTCCAAGCAGTCGAACGCGCTGGACATCTCCCGCCCGGGTGACCGTCAGGCCGCCGCACCTGCCGCCTATGCCGCTCCGGCACGGGCCCAGGCCGTCAGCCAGCCGGCTCCGGAACCGCGCCGGGAAGTCCGCCAGGAAGCTCGTCCGGAACCGCGCCAGGAAGCCCGCCAGGAAATCCGGCAGGACGTCCGCCCGGCTCCGGCACGTGCAGCCGAACCGGCCCGCCGTCCGGCAGCTCAGCCGGCTCCGGCCGCTGAGACCGGCTCCAAGGGCTGGGTCTCCGACCTTCTGCGCCGCGCATCCCGCGACGAGGACCAGGGCCGCTCCCCGCTTCACACAGTGGAAAGCCTGAACTCCCTGTCCGTGGACATTGCCCGGGCCATCGATCACGAGACCTTCATTGACCTGTGGGACCGGTACAAGCGCGGCGAAAGCCACGTCTTCACCCGCCGGCTCTACACCCTGCAGGGTCAGCAGACCTTCGACGAGATCCGTCAGAAGTATGGCCGTGATCCGGAGTTCCGCACCGCTGTCGAGCGCTATGTGGCAGACTTCGAGCAGCTGCTCGCCCAGGTCTCCCGCAATGACCGCGACAACATGCTGAGCCAGACCTATCTGAGCTCGGACACCGGCAAGGTCTACACGATGCTGGCCCACGCCAGCGGCCGTCTCGACTAAGAGACGAGACCTTACAGAAACAGAAAAAGGCGGATCCCCGGATCCGCCTTTTTTGTTGCCGCTCCCCGCATGGGGCCCGGGAACCCGCAAGCGAGGAGACAGCTTTCCTCCGATTGATCTGTTCATGGATACTTCTGCATGCCGCAAGGGAGGAATTAGGCCTTGACCGATGCGGCAGACGCCTTCAACGCTAGACGGGTTGAATCGTTTTAAATTCCTGCACAGATTGCGCCATGTCCGTCTCCAGCCCCTCCCCCGCCCTAGGATTTGGCACCGCCTTCCTGGGCTTCGCGCTCTATGCTACCCACGACGCCATCACGAAGCACCTCGGCGCGGACTATTCCGTGTTTCAGATCATCTTCTTCGCGATGCTCTTTGCCTTCGTGCCGACGTCGCTGATGGTGCTGGGAGACAAGGCAATCGACAACTTCCGGCCGCGCTATCCCTGGCTGGTGCTGTTGCGGTCCTGCCTCTCGCTGACGGCCCTCTCCTGCGCCTTCTATGCCTTCACCCACCTGCCGCTGGCCGAGGTCTATTCGCTGCTCTTCGCCACGCCTCTGCTGATCACCATCTTCTCCATCCCGCTTCTGGGTGAAGTGGTCCGCCTGCAGCGCTGGATGGCTGTGATTGTCGGTCTGATCGGGGTTCTGATCGTGCTGCGGCCTGGCACCTCCGAGCTGACCCTCGGCCATTTCGCAGCCATGGCGTCGTCCTGCGCCAGTGCCATGGGCAACATCGTGATCCGCAAGATCGGCTCGCAGGAGCGGTCCGCGGTCCTGATCCTCTATCCGATGCTGCTGTCGCTTGTGGTGATGGGCTCGCTGTTGCCGAACATCTATGTGCCGGTCCAGCTTCCGGACCTCGGCCTGATGGCCCTGCTCGGCTTCTTCTCGGTCACGGCGCAGTTCTGTGTGATCCTGGGTTACCGCGCAGCCCCTGCCGCGGTCATTGCTCCGATGCAATACAGCCAGATCATCTGGGCAACGATTTTCGGATATTTCTTCTTCAACGAGACACCGGACATTTTCGTCGGCGTCGGCTCGTCGATCATCATCGCTTCAGGCCTGTTCATCGTCTGGCGGGAATCCCAGGCAGATGTCTCCGCCCAGCGCCCTGTCCTGCGCATGTCCTTCCCTAAATTCGGAATTGGCGGGTTGCTGCGGCGTTAGTCTCAGCCCATCCGGCCAAGACGCCTCTTTGCGGACAATCAGACCGACCTGAAGGAATATGGTTTGGAAGCGAGCTGTCTGGAGACAGCGGCCCGTTCAGACCCGGCCGAGCACCCAGTTGGCCAGATCAGTCATGACCTTGCTTGCCGAGGCATCCAGAGCGGCCACGGCCTTGTCTGTCCCTTCACCGGAAACCAGCGTCTCCGCACGGAAGCTCTGTGTGCTGATAGCCCGGCCATTGCGGTCATTGACCAGTTTGGCGGACAGTTCGACCAAGGCCCGGCGCGGGCCGTCAATCCGGATTTCAAAGGACCGGAGTTCGGTCTGCAGCTGGTAGTCGATCAGCAGCCCGTCTCCCGGAAAGCCGACACCGCCGAGGCGGCCGGTGTTTTCCAGCGTCTGAACGATACGCGCCTGGACAACATCCGGCAGGGCATCGGCCCAGGCCACACTCGGAAAATAGCTGTAGGCCTCGGCCCGGTCGACAACGGCGATGTAATTGCTGTCCAGAGCCTTCAGGGCGCGCGGACGAGGAACGAGCACCTGCTTGCCACCCCGGCGCAGTCCCGACTGTCCAACCCCTGTTTCCGGCGCGCTGAGACCATAGAGGGCCGTCGGACCAGAGCTGGCGCAGCCGGCAAGCAGCAGACTACCCGCAGCAGCGCCGAAGGCCAGCAACTGCCTGCGATTGCAAGCCGCGCCCTGCCCGGCCTGTGCAGACTGCCCGCGAGCGCTCTTGCGCATGTTGCCACCCCGATCCCTCTGCAAACTCATCATCCTTCCGTTACCGGCGCTTGGCGCCATTATAGGTGGGGACGTCCTCGCCGCCAAAGATGATCCGGTTCGGGTTGCGGTTGAACGCCTCGACTGCCCTCTGGATCGTCACCAGGGTCCGGTTGACCTGCGCCATGGCGGCAGCAAAATCGGACGATCCCTGGTTGGTGAATTTCTGCAGGCCGCTGGCAATGGAATCGGCCCGCGACGAGAAGGCATCTGCGACCTTGCGGATCGACGCCGCAGCCTTGGTTGCCTCCGCGATAAAGCCTTCGCCGTCGCCCTCGACCATGGTGCCGACCTTATCGACAATCCCCTGAACCCGTACGGAAGCCGCATTCAGGTTCGAGGCAATCTGTTTGGCATCCGTGATGATCTGGTCGACATCCGGTGTCCGCTCACGAAGATCCGCGCTCATGCTCTCGAAGTTGCCAACAGCGGAGCGGGCGGAGGCAATCGTGTCGCTGATAACCTGTGTCTGGGTCGACAGGCTGCCGGTCACCGTATCAACGTGATCGATGATGCCTGCGACCTTGGCCGAATCCACGGCGGCAACCAGCCCATTGACCTTGGCAACGACTGCCTTGCCGTCCTTGAGGATCGCCGTGATGTCCTCGCTGCTGTCACTCACGGTCTGCGAGACCTTGGCCAGATTGTCCATGGTCTGCGAGGAGGACGCGATTACGCGGTCGATTTCAGGAGAACGCTTCTCCAGAACCTCGCCCAGGGACGCTGCCCCCTTCACCACCTTGTTGATGTCCTTCGGATCGATCTGGGCAATGATCTGCTGAACCTGGTCGACACTCGAGTTCAGCTGCTTGGAAAAGGCTTCAAACTCCTTTGCCGCGCTCTGGGCATCGGCAACCACCTGATCGATGCCGTCACCTGCGCTGCCAAGGCTCTTGCTGAACTTTTCCATATCCCCGACGATTTGCGAAACTTTGTCGGAGGGAACAGCGGCCAGTATCCGCTCGCCTTCCTGGACCAGCGTCTCCATACGCCCGGCCAGGCTGGTAAAGGCATCGCTCGCCTTGCCGATGCTGCCCATGAAGTCCTTCACGCCATCGGAGTTGGAGGCGAGCGCATTGGAAAAGGTTTCCACATTTTCCAGCGTCCGGGTCACGGTCGGGCTGTTGGTCTTCAGGAAGACGTCGATGGTGTCCATGGTCGAATCAGCCTTCTTGAGTGCGTCACGCACCCCTCCGGTGATGTCGTCATAGAGCGACCTGTCGGCCTTGATGACCGGGATGGTATCAGCCTCAGGGTCCAAAAGTAGGGGCGCACTCTGGCTGCCGCCGTTGAGATCCACATAGGCAACACCGGTCAGACCGGTGAAATTCAGCGAAGCCGTGGTGTCCGTGCGCAGCGGCGTGCTGGGCTTCACGCGCACCGTGGCCACAACCACCTTGGGGTTGGTCGGATCGAAGTCGAGCGAGCGCACATCGCCGATCTTGATGCCGTTGAACAGCACCTGACCGCCCACTGGCAGGCCCGTCACAGGCGCCGGAAACACGATCTTGAGAAAGAGATTCTCGCGGGATTCAGCCGTCGCCGCCAGCCAGTAGACGAACCCGAACGCACCGATCAGCGTCGCCAGCATGAAGGCGCCGATGATTATGTAATTCGCTCGGGTTTCCATTCCTTGATCCTTCAGATCCTGCGCAAGGCCCGTTCGCCCCGGAAGTAGGAGACCACCCAGGGGTGGTCATTCTTCATCATGTCGTCGATCGTTCCGATCACGAGAACACGCTTCTCACCCAGAACCGCGATACGGTCGCAAATGGAATGGAGGCTGTCGAGATCGTGGGTGACCATGTAAACTGTCAGGCCGAGTGTCTCTCTCAGGTTCGCAATCAATTGATCAAAAGCGGCGGCTCCGATCGGGTCAAGACCGGAGGTCGGCTCGTCCAGAAACACCAAATCAGGGTCCAAGGCAAGCGCACGGGCCAAACTGGCGCGCTTGATCATGCCGCCTGAAAGTTCCGAGGGAAACTTGTCGGCTGCATCCTGCGGCAAGCCGACCAGCTCTAGCTTCAAGGTCGCCAGCTCGTCCATCAGCTTGGGCGACAGATCGAGGTGCTCGCGCATGGGCACCTGAATGTTTTGCTTCACCGTCAGCGACGAGAACAATGCCCCCTGCTGGAACAGGACGCCCCAGCGGCGCTCGACCATCTTGCGTTCCGCCTCTGACGAACGGTCCAGATCGTGGCCAAAGACTTCCACGGTTCCCGAGCGCCGCGGCGTCAAACCAAGGATCGTGCGCATCAGCACGGACTTGCCTGTGCCCGAGCCGCCCACGAAACCAAGGACCTCCCCGCGCCGGACATCGAGATCCAGCTTGTCGAGGATCACCTTGGAGCCGAACCCGACCGTGACGCCCCGCACCGACAGCACATTCTCCGCGTGCTCACTGTTGTGGTCACCGGCTCTGGCCATCTGTTCTTCCTGGGTGTCGATCATCCCGCCCCTCAAACGCCGATGGCTGCAAAGAAGATGGCAAAAAGACCATCAACCACAATCACAAGGAAAATCGCCTTCACCACGGACATGGTCGTCTGACGGCCGAGCGAATCTGCGGAACCCTCCACCTTCAGTCCCTCGACACAGGCGATCAGACCGACGATCAGAGCCATGAACGGCGCCTTGACCAGGCCGACCATCAGCGTCTGCATGGTGATGGCCTCCTGCAGACGGGCCAGGAAGGCCGCCGGCGGAATGTCAAGATAGGCCCAGGCGACCAGACCAGATCCCGCCAGAGACGCCATGTCGGACAGGAATGTGAGGATCGGCAGGGCCAGCATGAGGGCCAGAATGCGCGGAAGGACAAGAACCTCGGTAACGCTCAGACCGATCACATGCAAAGCGTCGACTTCCTCACGCATGCGCATTGCGCCGATTTCAGCGGTAAAGGCTGACCCCGACCGGCCTGCGACCATGATGGCCGTCAGGATCACCCCGATTTCGCGCAGCACCAGGATGCCGGCAAGATCGACCACATAGAGGTCCGCGCCGAACTGCTTGAGATAGAACCCGCCCTGCTGGGAAATGATCGCGCCGATCAGGAAGCTCATCAGCGTCACGATCGGCACCGCGCCAATGCAGGACCGGTCGAACTGAACGGCGATGGAAATGCCGCGCAAGCGCTTGGGTTGGAAAAGAACCGTGACCAGCACCATGCCCAGCGATCCGAAGATATGCAGCATAGACAGAAGGTCATGCCAGATCGCCACCACCTGACGGCCCGTGGCCTCCAGCAGCCGGACCAGAGAAATGCGGGTCCTCTCCGGCTTGAAGACGGGCGGATGATGATGCTCCAGTTCACCGAACAGCACCTGCCGCTTTTCCGAAAGTCCTTCCAGCGAGACGCGGGAGCCATTGAACTCCAGCAAACCTCTCAACCGGTGGATGATCCACGCTCCACTCGTATCGAGTGCGCCGATATTGCAGACATCAATCACGACTTGCTGCCGCGGATCCAGCTTCAGGCCTTCCAGAAGCGTCTCGGCCTTCGCCGCAGTGCTGATAGCCCAGTCGCCGGACAGGCGCATCCGGAGGACATCGTGGTCAGACTCACATGCACAGGCCGGAGGGGTGTTTTTCTCCAAGAATGCCATTCCGGGCTGTAGACCCCCTTGCCGCTCGTTCGCTGACCCTCGTATACCTTGACAAGGAGTTGATCGTCCAGACGCCTCCCCGCCAGGTCCAATCCGGAGTCCTTCTCATGATCATTGAACATCCCTATCTTCTGTTCCTCGGCGACGTACATGATGCCCTGGCCGCAAAAACAGCGACCGGCATTGTGGACTGGCGCAGGGACTGGTGCAAAGGACAGCTTCGCCTGCCGGGTTGCGCCGCCGATACGGGCCTTGCGGACATGAGCATCAGTGAAGCCGTTGCAGCCGGTGTGAAGACCATGGTGGTCGGCGCGGTCAATGCAGGCGGACGCCTGCCGGAACATTGGGTTGCCTCCATCGTGGAAGCTCTCGACGCCGGACTTGATGTAGCAACCGGCCTCCATGTCCGTCTGGAAAGCATTCCCGCCATCAAGCAAGCCGCGGAGCGCAATGGCCGAAAACTGTTCGACGTGCGCCACAGCACCCAGACCTTTGATACGGGCAAGGGCACCAAGCGCTCCGGCAAGCGCATTCTGGCCGTTGGAACCGACTGCTCCGTCGGCAAGAAATACACCGCCCTTGCCATGGACAAGGCCATGAACGAGCGGGGCTACACCAGCTCCTTCTGCGCCACCGGCCAGACAGGCGTGTTCATTTCCGGCCGGGGAGCCGCGCTCGACGCCGTGGTCGCCGACTTCATTTCCGGCGCGGCCGAATGGATTTCTCCGGAGACGGACGCGGATCATTGGCAGATCATTGAGGGGCAAGGCTCCCTGTTCCATCCCTCCTTTGCCGGCGTCACCCTCGGTCTCCTGCATGGATCGCAACCAGATGGCTTCATCGTCTGTCACGAGCCGACCCGCAAGACCATGCGCGGCGTGAAGACGCCCCTTCCGACGATCCAGCAAGTCATCGACCTGACCATCCAGTGCGGCCAACTGACCAATCCGGAGATCCGCTGCGTCGGCATCGCCATCAACACCTCAGCCCTCGGCGAGGCGGAGGCCAAGGCCTATCTGGACGAGGTGTCCAAGGCTCACAACGGGCTGCCGGCAACCGATCCGGTCCGCTTTGGCATGGAAAACATCGTCGACCGCGTTGCCAGCGAATTCGGTGCACCATGAGCCGCAGCCTCGCGATTGAAACCGAAGCCTTCGAGATCGCGGGTGGTGGCTTTGCCATCTCCCGCGGCCGCCGGACCCATGCCCATGTGCTGCTCGTCACCCTGACCGGTGGCGGTGTGACCGGCCGCGGCGAATGTGTGCCCTATGCCCGCTATGGCGAAAGCCTGGAGAGCGTGGAAGCGCAAATCCGTGCTGTCGCTACCGAACTGGAGCAAGGCGCAGACCGGGCTGCAATCCAGAACCTGATGCCTGCCGGAGCGGCCCGCAACGCGGTCGATTGCGCCCTTTGGGATCTGGAAGCCAAGACCCTCGGCAAAAGCGTAGCCCAACTTGCCGGTCTGCCGCCCCTCAAGCCGGTGACCACCGCCTATACCTTGAGTGTCGACACACCTGAAAAGATGGCGGAAGCGGCTGCAAAGGCCTCTTCCCGCCCGCTGCTCAAGGTCAAGCTGACGGGTGCGGGCGACGACGAGCGTCTTGCGGCTGTGCGGGAAAATGCCCCCGCCTCCACCCTGATCGTGGACGCCAATGAGGCCTGGGATGCCAGCTGCTTCGAAATCAACATGGCCGCATGCCTGAAGGCGGGCGTTGCCCTGATCGAACAGCCGCTTCCTGCCGGTAAGGACGAGCTTCTGGCCGAGATGGACCGGCCGGTCACCGTTTGCGCCGACGAAAGCCTGCACACAAGCGCCGATCTGAAAGCCCTTCGCAACCGCTATGACGCGGTCAACATCAAGCTCGACAAGGCAGGTGGCCTGACCGAGGCGCTGGTTATGGCGCGGGCGGCAAAGGAGCTCGATTTCAAGGTGATGATCGGTTGCATGCTGGGCACTTCCCTGGCAATGGCACCGGCCGTGCTGATTGCCCAGATGGCCGATTTCGTCGATCTGGACGGCCCGCTGCTTCTGGCGCGAGACCGGCAGCCGGGGCTCTCCTTCGAAGGCAGCAGCCTCCTGCCCCCCGAGCCTGCCCTTTGGGGCTAATACCAACAATCAATCTGCCCCGGAACTTCCACATTTTCCGGGGCAGACGTCTTTCAGGGACAAAAGTTCAGGTCAGAACCATCTGAGCGGCAACCAGCCCGATGACAGCAACGACCAGAGCTGTCATCCAGAAGGAAGGCGCCTTGACGGGAGCCGATGACCTTCCCGGCACAGACTTGAACAGCCGGACACCGGAATTGCGTCCAAGTGCCCTGTTCGACACCCGCGCGAACCGCCGCTTCAGATCATCCGCCCGCTTTTCCGGGTCATAGCCCGGCGTCTTGCGGGCCGGTGCCGGAGCCTTGACCATATGCTCCTCCCCTTCTCCTTCGGCAGGCTCAGCCTGCCCTCATGCATCTGTTTCTTTTAAACAGGTAGGGTTCGCAGATGCAGGGCCCAAGGAAAAAACCGTAACCTGACGGATCTTTAATCTGAAGCCACGTCCGCCATCATCCGCCGCATGAGCGGACGCAAGGCCATTAGCCCGCCAAGAGCGATGCAGGACAGCCCCGCCATCAGCCAGAATGGATAGCCCGGGTTCAGCTCATACAGCGGACCACAGACCGCATAGCCGATCGCGATCAGAATGCCGTTGGAAGCGGCCAGGAACCCCTGCCCCGTGGCGGCCCACTTCGGCGGAACAATCTTCGACAGAAAACCGACGCTGCCCAAATGGGCCATGCCGAAGGTCATCGTATGCAGCAACTGCAGCAGCGCCATCGACCAGAAATCTTGTGCAAACGGAAAAAGACCCCAGCGCAAAATGCCCGCCGCCGCCCCGGCAAGAAGCAGGGCCAGGGGATAGGACGTCAACCTCAGTCTGCCGGCAAACATGAAGAGGCCGATTTCAGCAGCCACGCCGGTGGACCACAGGGCGCCAATGAGAAACTCAGACACGTCATGGGCTTTCCAGAACAGGGTCGAAAAGCCGTAAAAGGCCGCGTGACTACCTTGAATCAGGCCAATGACCCCCAGCACCAGCCAGAAAGCGGGCTTCAGAAACAGGCGAGGACGGTCTTCCTCGCGGACTGTGCCCTTTTGCGCTGTGCTGACCTGTGGCGGCAGGGAAATTGCCACCAGTCCGGTGGACAGGATGCCAATCATGATCGCGATCACTGCAGGAGTACTGCTGTCGAGCAGGATCAGCCAGCCGCCGATCATGTTGGCCACAACAAAGGCTGCGGAGCCCCAAAGGCGCATGCGGCCGTAATCTGCCCCATAGTTGCGCACCACATCCAGCGCATAGGCGTCACTCAGGGGAACGGCCGGTGACCAGAACACCAGAAGGCCCACGACAGCAATCAGCGCATTCCAGACACCGCCGGTCGCCAGAAAGTAGATCAGAAAAGCGATGCTGATCAGGGAATAGAGAAAGATGGAAAGCCTGCGCCTGCCCGTATGATCGGACAGTCCAGTCATGACGGGATTGGCAATAATACGGGCTATATTTCCGGCCCCAAAAATAAAACCGATTTCCTCTACGGGAATTCCCCGGTCCTGCATCACCAGAGGGAAGAAAGGCAGGAAGATGCCATATCCAAGGAAATAGCTGGCAAACAGGCAACCAACCCGAAGGCTGAGCCCTTTTCCAGAGGCCATCATTTTACTGTTCCGGACGTTCGCCTAAAGGGATGTTAACTCTTTTCCCCTTAGGCTGATTTGGAGTGTCGTACGAGTTACGGCAAATCATGAGAACAAGGCAAGCAGAGATAAATAATTCGATGCAACCCACTGATGCACATGATGAACTGGCACCACTTGCCGACGCCGAGTATGTCACGCTCGAGCAGACGCTTATGGAGTCAGATCGCGGCCGACGTTTTCTGAGCGAATTCCTGAAGCGCAACAAAACGCCTGAGACCGTTCAGATCCTCGACGCCATCCAGCGGCTCGAAAAGACCATGACGCGTCAGCGCAAGGTTCCTGACCTCGATCGCATCCGGCTCGATATCGCCGACATGCACGAGGCGATCGAGCGCACCAAGAACGAGATCGCGAACATCAAGGCTGAAGGTGGTGATTCCAATCGCTTCACCGACGCCTCGCATGAACTCGACGCGATCATCACCCAGACCGAAGGGGCAACCCAGACCATTCTGGAAGCTGCCGAGCAGATCCAGGAACAGGCCTGGACCCTGCGGGAAAAGGGTGCGGATGAAGCCGTTTGCGACGAGATCGACGCCAAGGCGACCGAAATCTTCATGGCCTGCTCCTTCCAGGATCTGACCGGCCAGCGCACGAACAAGGTTGTTCAGGTGCTGCGCTACCTGGAAAGCCGCATCAACATGATGATCAACATCTGGGGCATCGAGGAAAAGGAAGCCGACGAAAACGCCGGTCCTGTCGATTCCCGCCCGGATGCACATCTGTTGAACGGTCCGCAGATGGACGGCAAAGGCGTCAATCAGCAGAACGTCGACGATCTGATGAACTCGGCTGCATCGGCCTCGGATCTGGATGTGTTTGAAGCCGTGTCCGTCTCCGAAACGGAAACGGCCAGCGCGGATGACATCGACGCCATCATGGCAGGCGCCGCTGATGCGGAAGGCGAAGCCTCAGAAGCAGGCAGCGCAACGATGGACGCTGCCGCCATTGACGACATGTTCGCGAGCCCTGCCTCTTCCGAAGTCTCCTTTGATGCGGAACTGGACGAAGGCTTGAGCGCCGAAGACGATCAGGAAGTTCTGGATGAGGACGCCATCGACCGGCTGTTTGAATCCGAAACTGTCGAAGCAGCCGCAGATGAAGCCTGGGAAAGCGCAGAAGATCCGGATGATCTGGAAGACCCGCTTGAGCAGCTCACCCCTGCAGAGCGCCAGGCTCTCTTCAACTGACAGCCTTCAGTCTAAGCCAATTGCAGAAAGCGCCTTCGGGCGCTTTCTGACGTTTAGGACATAGACCCAATCACCCTTGAAGGCGTCAAATCACTTCGAGTTCGATGTCATCCCTGCGAAGGCAGGGATCCAGTATCCTGCAGTTCAAGTTTTCATGAAAAGAAGCGATCTCAATTGCTTACCGGATCCCCGCCTGCGCGGGGATGACAAACAATTTCTCCCATCATCATAAGTCGCAGGGTTTGCCGACAGCAGTCGAGAGATACCCCCTGCCCCCCCCAAACAACCAGCCTGCCGGCATGTGCAGCAGACAAGGCTTTGTGGCCCCGGAGGAGGCCACCTGAATATGCCTCCCGCAGGTTGCGGGAGGCAAGGGCTTGAAAATCAGGCCGAAAGAACCTTGCTGAAGAAGTCGCGCGCTTCCTTGTCCAGACGGTGCGCCTGTTCCTTCAGGTCTCCGGACATGGAGGAGATCTGGCCAGCAGACTGCTCGGTCTCGGTCACTGACTGGCGAACCCGCACAATCTCGGAGACGAACTCTTCCGTGTTGTGGGCTGCCATCTGCACATTGTGGGAGATTTCCGTCGTTGCCGCCGTCTGCTCTTCAACAGCGCTGGCAATGCTTGTGGCAATCTCGGAGACCTTGCTGATGGTCTGGGTGATGAAGCTGATGTCTGTCGCGGCCTGATTGGTCGCCTGCTGGATGCTGGCAATCTGGTCGGTGATTTCCTCGGTCGCCCGGGTCGTCTGGCTTGCCAGTTCCTTCACTTCCGCAGCAACAACCGCAAAGCCCTTGCCCATCTCGCCGGCGCGCGCCGCTTCAATGGTGGCATTCAGGGCGAGAAGGTTGGTCTGGGCCGCAATGTCCGAAATCAGGCTGATGACCGAGCCGACCATTTCGGCGGCAGATGCGAGCTGCTGGACGCTCTGATTGGTCTTCTCGGCACCTTCCACGGCTTTGCGGGCAATCACGCTGGATTCGGACGCCTGACGGCCAATTTCCTCGATGGAACTGGTCATTTCTTCAGTGGCGGCCGCACTGGAAGACACGCTTGCTGCCGTTTCCTGGCACTGGGTATCCATGTTCTGCATTCTGCCGCTGATCGCAGAGGCCACGTCGCCAAGATTTCCGGAGGTGGCTTCCAGCGCGTTGGACGCCTGCCCGACGGTCTCCAGCGCTGTCTTCATCACGCCATCAAAAGTCTCAATCGCAGACTTGATGCCGGCCTCCCGGTTCTCAGCGTCCTGGATCATCTTGTCATGATAGGTGGAAATCGCCAGATCCATATCAATCATGATCAGCTTGTTCATCGCATTCAGGACGCTCACTGCCTTGGAAGGCGAGAAACGGTACTTCTTCATGAAGAAGCGCGTCAGGCGTGTCTGAACAAAGGAGTAGCCACCGATGTACCAGGTCGGGTCAAGATCGATCCTGACGTGGGCGAGGCCGATGCGCCGGGCGCTTTCCAGATATTCCTGTCCAAGACCAGATGTGAAAAGGCCATCCCAGTGATGGGACTGCGCAGCGATCAGCCGCTCTTCCTGATTTCCAATCAAGGCAGCCAGATGCGGAACTGTGCGAACATGCGCATAGAATTCCTTCAAAATGGAAGGAAGCTGATCCTTGACTGCCTGCCAGCCACCTTTGGCAATTGCCAATTCTTCTTGAGAAACCCCGAAAAATTGCTTTCTTGCGTCGATTTCGCCGGCCATCAAGATTTCTCCTTGGAAATGGCTTACAAGCCCTTGCTTCATAAAAATGAAGTAGCAAGCCCATAGTCAACGATCATTTAATCTACCCAAGAAGAACAATTTACACACAGGATTATTACACCAATTTCAGATCATTACGTAATGGTAATGTAAATAATACTAAGCAGGTTGTACTAGGGCGGGATTTGAAAATAATTGTAATTTATAACAATGCCTACGCGTTAACGCTGACTTAAACAGCCCTCAAAAGCATATCAGGATCTGCATTTCCGCCAGTTACAACCAAGCCCACAATTTTTTTGCCGACATCCACTTTTCTTGAAAGAAGTGCCGCCAAACCCACAGCCCCACCGGGCTCAATCACCATTTTCAGCTCCGTGAAGGCAAAGGCGACAGCGGCGAGCACTTCCTGATCGGAGACTTCTACCCCTCGTGCCTTCAGCGCCTGCAGGATCGTGAGTCCCAAATCCCCCGGGGCCTTGGACAAAAGGGCATCGCAGATGGAGCCGGATGTCTTCTGGTTCTGCTCAAGCCTGCCGGAATCGAGCGACCGGGCCAAATCGTCAAAGCCTTCGGGCTCAACCGTCACCATGCGTGCGTCCGGCAAGGATGCGGCGAGTGCAATGGCGACACCGCTTGCAAGCCCCCCGCCGCTTGCGCCAGCCAGAACGGTCTCCGGCTTGAGACCCAGAGCCGCCGCCTGTTCCACAAGCTCGGCGCCGGCTGTTCCCTGGCCCGCGATCACGCCTGTATCATTGAATGGATGCACGAAAGTTGCTCCCGTCTTCGCGCAGAGTTCTGCCGCGATCGCGTCACGGTCGTCCGTGTCCCTGTCATAGGTCACAAGCTCCGCACCCAGTTCACGGGTCCGCCGCAGCTTCATCTGAGGAGCGTCAGAGGGCATGACGATAGTGGCGGACATGCCCAGAAGCCTGGCGGCCTCTGCAACGCCCTGCGCATGATTTCCGGAAGAACAGGCCACAACCCCTTTGGCACGATCGGCCTCAGGGATTTGGCTGAGCCTGTTGTAGGCACCGCGGAACTTGAAGGACCCGGTTCTCTGCAGGTTCTCGGGCTTCACCAGAACCGTTCCGCCGACAAGCGCATCAAGAACCGGAAAGCGCAGCAGCGGCGTTTGAACGGCGACACCGTTCAGCCTGGCGCGCGCATCCGTGATATCCTGAAAGGTGACAGGCAAGGTCATGTCGGCAGATCCTGATGAAAGGCAGCCGGACGGACTGTCCGGCGGCAGGCCCCGACAGTCTACAAACCCGCACAGGATCGGCAAGACGCCTTCCTGTGCCGGTGACATTTCAAGCTGACAGGCTCTTCAGCCCGCCCACCCCAAGCAGGTAAGGCAGGTCAGGCCGCGTCTGCAGCCTTCCCGCGCGCTTCTTCCGCATTGTCCAGGAACTGGCGGGCACTTGCAGCCCAGGTATAGTTTAGCGCGACCCTGCGGCAATGCTCCCTCGGAATATCAAGGGCTGCGAGCGCCGCCTCCCGAAGATCCTCATGCAGGACCCCTGCCCCGGTTTCCCCGATCACATCCAGCGGCCCCATCACCGGATAGGCCGCCACCGGCACGCCGCAGGCCAGCGCCTCCAGAAGCACATTGCCGAACGTGTCGGTCAGAGACGGGAAGACGAAAACATCGGCAGACGCGTAATATCGGGCCAGTTCTTCCCCGACCTTGGAACCGGTGAAGACAACATCAGGATAGCTGCGCTTAAGGCTCTCCAGCTGAGGTCCATCGCCAACAACAACCTTGGTGCCAGGCAGATCAAGCTCGAGGAAAGCCTCGATGTTTTTCTCGACCGCCACACGGCCGACATTCATGAAGATCGGACGCGGCAGGTCTGCGGGCAGGACCGAGCCTTCATAGGGCCTGAAAATGCCCTCATCGACACCCCGTGACCAGCGCATCAGATTGGTGAAGCCGCGTTCGCGCAGATCTGATTCCAGCGTCTGGGTCGCCACCATGCAGCCATTGCCGGAATTGTGGAACCGGCGCAGCCAAGAATAGGACCACTTCAACGGCACAGGCAGACGGGCCGAAACATATTCCGGGAACCGGGTGTGGTAGCTCGTCGTGAAGGGCTTTCCCATACTGCGCGCCACAGAGGCAGCCAACAGTCCCAGAGGGCCCTCGGTCGCAATATGCAGGTGGTCGCAGCCGAAATCGCGGATCCGCCGCCTCACCATGCCTTTATGCGCCAGCGAGAGGCGGATTTCCGGATAGGTCGGGCATGGCAGCGTGCGGAAGGCCTGCGGCGTCAGGAACTCGACCCGGATGCCGATTGCCTGCAGTTCCGACGCCGTCCTTTCAAGAGAACGGACCACACCATTGATTTGCGGATGCCAGGCATCCGTCACGATGAGAAGAGATGTCATGCGGCGACCGCTTGTCCCTTTGCGGACACCGGTTCCCCTGTCGTCGCTGGCCGGACCCATCGGATCACCTCGATTGTTCCATCGTGATGCTCAGCAACCGCGGTGCAGCTTTCCACCCAGTCGCCCGTGTTGATGTAGCGGATGCCGTTCATGTCCCGGTCCGCCGCATGGTGGATGTGGCCGCAGATGACCCCATCGACACCCCGGCGCCGGGCTTCCTCGGACAGCGCTTCCTCGAAGCGTCCGATGAAGCTGACGGCATTCTTGACCTTGAGCTTTGCCCAGGCCGACAAGGACCAGTATTGCAGGCCCAGACGGCGGCGGGCGGCATTCAGCCAGGTGTTGACGCCGAGTGCGAAGACGTAGGCCTTGTCACCGAAGAAGGCGAGCCAGCGGGCATGGCGGATCACCACGTCGAACTGATCGCCATGAATGACCAGATATTTCCGGCCATCCGCGCCCTCATGGATGATGCTGTCCGTGACTTCCACACCACCGAAATGGGTGCCAAGGAAGTCGCGCAGGAATTCGTCGTGATTGCCGGGGACGTAGACGATACGGGCGCCCTTGCGGCCCTTGCGCAGGATCTTCTGCACAACGTCATTGTGTGTCTGCGGCCAATGCCAGGAGCGCTTCAGACGCCAGCCATCAACGATGTCACCAACGAGGTAAACCGTTTCGGCATCATTGTCTTTCAGGAAGTCCAGCAGCAATTCGGCCTGACATCCACGGGTCCCAAGATGAACATCCGAGATGAACAGGGCCCTGTAGTGTTGCGCGGCGGCTGACTTTGCCATGAGCCTCACTCCGTTCAATATCTTGACGGCTATAGACCCGATTCAGGTTGCACTAATGTGACAACAACACGCAGGCAGGCCGCACAAAGCGCAGAAGCCCCTCCGGAATGCTGGAAAGAGTTGAAGTGCCCGGCCGAACCTCGCAACAATAGACAATATCAAGGTGCCGGCCCGCCACCTCGGGACGGACAAGGCATCACGGCCAATTCAGACTGCAGGAGAAAACGGAACCATGGATCTTGGAATTTCAGGCCGCACGGCGATCATCTGCGCCTCCAGCCGGGGCCTTGGCCGCAGCTGCGCAATCGCCCTTGCGGAAGCGGGATGCGATGTCGTGATCAATGGCCGGGATGAAAAAGCGCTGAGGGCCACTGCGGACCTGATCAGGAGCACGACAGGCGTCAGCGTTACGGAAGTTATCGCGGACGTCTCTACCCGGGAAGGCCAGGAAGCCTTGCTCGCGGCCTGCCCCACTCCGGATATTCTCGTCAACAACAATGGCGGACCGCCGCGCAAGGACTATACCGAGCTGGACCGTGCCTCGATGATCGAAGGCGTGATCCAGAACATGGTCACCCCCATCGAGCTGATCCAGGCCGTTGCCGGGCACATGTGCGACCAGGGTTTCGGCCGGATCGTCAACATCACCTCCCTGTCCGTTCGCATGCCGATCGAGGGACTGGATCTGTCCTCCGGCGCAAGAGCCGGCCTCACGGCCTTCCTGGCAGGCGTCAGCCGCCAGATCGCAGGCAAGGGCGTGACCATCAACAACCTGCTCCCCGGCAAGATGGACACGGACCGTTTGAAGGGCGGGTTTGAAAGGGCAGCCAGCCAGAGCGGGCAGAGTGTAGACGCCATTCGCGCAGCCCAGGCTGCAGAGATCCCGGCAGGCCGGTTCGGCACGGCCGATGAATTCGGCAAGACCTGCGCCTTCCTCTGCTCGGCTCACGCAGGCTATCTGACTGGCCAGAACATCCTTCTCGACGGCGGACTGTTCCCGTCGGCGTTTTGAGCCAGGTCCACTGACAAGAAAAGGCCCGGCAGGTTCGCCTGCCGGGCCTTTTTTGATGGGCTTACTGATCAGATGATCAGAACGTGTAGCGCAGGGATGCGGACAGGATATCGACAGACGAGTCGACGGTCCCGATCAGAGAGCCCTTGGTGACCGAGTAGTCCTGATGGCCAGGCACAATACGCAGATCGGTATCGGTGCCGAAGATATGCGTGTAGCCGAAATCGAAGGACAGGCTGTCATTGAAGGCATAGCTTGCGCCGCCGCTGACCCAGATGCGGTCATTGTCCGGCAGACGGGCAGACCGGATGTCCGTGCTGATCGGCGACCATTCATAGGCAGCACCGGCGCGAAGGGTCAGCTGCTGGTTGAAGTCATACTCCATGCCCAGCGCAGCGAAATAACCATCGTTGTAGTTGAACGGCAGCGAGGTCAGGGTCGCACCGCCGAAGTTGTCCAGCGTGACTTTCGGCGCCTTCAGACGGCTCCAGTTGGTCCATTCAAAAGTACCCAGAACCCGGAGGTTATCCATCACGCGCTGCTTGACAGACAGGGTGACCGTTTCCGGCGTCATCAACTCGGTCGTGATGGCATAGGTACCGGCCGGCAGACCACCTGCAGGAACCGGCAGGGCAACAGTACCGCCCAGGCTCGTGGAAATGGTCGAACGGTAGCCGAGGCCGAATTCCGTGCCTTCGAACGGCTTGAAGGTCAGACCCGCCGTCAGGCCAACGCCAGTGCCATCGCCCTCAAGGGCGGTACCTGCGCTTGCGAGGGCCGGAGCTGCAATCGAGTTCTTGAGGCGCACGTCCATGTACTGAACCTGAACACCGACAGCGACAGAGAACATGTCGTTGATCTTGTAGCCGACCATCGGGTTGGCGTTGATCGAGAACACCTTCGAGGACCGGTTGTAGCCAGCACCAGCCCAGTTGCTGTTGGACACCTTTGTAGACAGACCGAACGGCGCGTTCAGCGCCATGCCGAGATACCAGTCATCGCTGAGCTTGTAGGACACATAGGTCGAACCGACCCAAGCGTCGGAAACAATGTCACCGGTATCGACCGCAAACGGCGTTCCGAGAACGGTGTTCGTGCCCTTGATTTCAGCCTGGGGCAGAATGAAGCTGTTGTGTGCTTCAACCGTAAGGCCGTCCTTGGCGCCCGTGATGGTCGCCGGGTTCCAGAACACGGAAGAAATCGACGGCCCCGTGGTGCCGTTCCCCGCAAAGGACATACCCTGATAATAAGCGCTCTGTTCACGCAGGGCGAAACCGCCTGCGAATGCAGCCCCTGCAACGAGCGATGCGATCACCGCCGTCGAGGTGAAGAGAACGGATTTTTTGCTGGCCCACACCATGATTGTCTTCTCCCACTCGCCTCCCCTCCCAAGGAAGGCAATAAAATTCCTTCCTCCATTTCTGCGCAGGTCGCAGATAGACGGCAACAGAGAAGACCGGGAAACTTGGGAAGTGCTTCCGGTTGCAAAACCGGGAAAAACAGGGCGATGCGCATTTCTGCATCGAAAGGTTTCGTCAGATTGTCACGCAAACGACAAGTTTCTGACCAAATCAGGCGATCCGGGCCACATAACCGTGAAACTGCCCACAAAATAAGCAGAGCCACTTTCCCAATCAGGCACTTTTCTTTTTCAATCAAAGTTGCAGAAAAGACACATAAAATGCCCTTAGGGAACCCGTATTTTCCTCAGGACGGGGTGTTTTCAGCCCGGCAAAGCCCCTGTGTGAGCCAGTGAAATAACCAAGCCCGGGCAGGTAGAGAAAAAGAACGTTAGCTCAACGTCCTCCAGACCGCTCACAAGATTCTATCTATTTGAAATTTATAGATAAACCAGAAAAGAAGAGTGAAAAACCTGCCATAAACTCCGCAACAGTGATCCGGCAGAACTCTGCAGTCTGCCGAATCATTGATAAAACTCAGGAGGGAGAATTAACCCCTCTCCTTACGCCTCTCCATCCCGGGCAGCAAGGAAGTGGCGGAGCGACACATTGCTCCAGGGGGCAAGACGCTTGAGTGCCGCTCTGTAGCTCTCATGGATCCGTCCAGACAGATCATCCTTGGCAGCAAACTCCTCCAGAACCTCCACTGAGGTGGACTTGAGCGCCGCGAGAACATCCTGCGGGTAGAACTTGACGGTCACCCCATCTTCTTCCTGCAGAGCCTGCAGGCTTCCGGCGTTTTCCCAGTCACTCTCAGCAAGCGATCTTGCGTTCTCAGCCTGGCATGCCTCTAAGACAATTGCCTGCAGGTCTTCCGGCAGCCCTTCGAAGGCTGTCTTGTTGAGCAGGGCCTCGCCCGTTCCGTTCGGCTCATGAAAGCCCGGAGCGTAGTAGGACTTGACGATTTTCTGGAAACCCATCGCCCGGTCGCTCCAGGGGCCAAGGAACTCAGTCGCATCCACGACGCCGCTTTGCAGCGAGGGAAAGATGTCTCCTGGAGCGAGATTGACAGGCGTTGCTCCAAGACGGCGCATGACCTCGCCGCCGAGACCCGGCATGCGGATCGTCAGCCCCTTCAGGTCTTCCAGTGAGTTGATCTCGCGCTTGAACCAGCCGCCCATCTGGACACCTGTATTGCCCGCCATCACCGGCTTGACGTTGAAGGGCTCATAAAGCTCGTCCCACAGTGCCTGACCGCCGCCCTGCTCGATCCAGGTGATGTGCTCCTGCGGCAGAAGGCCAAAGGGGATAGCCGTGAAGAACACGGAAGCAGGCATCTTGCCTTGCCAGAAGAAGGACGCGGAGTGGCCGATCTGGGCTGTTCCCGAGCCCACCGCATCCAGAACCCCGAGCGAGGGAACCAGTTCACCGGCGGCAAACAGCCGGACATTGAGACGTCCACCGGACATCTTGCCAATCCGGTCACAGAGCCGCTGGGCTGTGATACCCGGTCCCGGCAGGTTCTTGGGCCAGGACGTGACCATCTTCCATTCAAGCACTGCGCCCTGCTCGGTGGCGAGCGCGGGAGCTGCAAGCGGGGCCGCAACCAGCCCGGCACCGATACCTGCACCCAGTCCAAGAGCTGCGCGGCGCGACAGCTTCGACGTGTTGGTTTGCTTGTTCATCTCATAGGCTCCAGAATGCGTGAAAGTGATGGACAGGACCATGCCCCGCCCCGATGGCGAGCCTGTCTGCAGCGGCAATCGCCTTGGTGATGTAGCTCTTGGCCTCGGCCACGGCGTCCTTCAGCGTCAGCCCCTTGGCAACGCCCGCTGCAATCGCTGAGGACAGGGTGCAGCCTGTTCCATGGGTGTTCCGGGTTTCGAAACGGGGAGCCGTGAACCAGTGCTCCTGACCGTTGTGGTCCAGAAGCAGGTCCGAACTCTCCGGACCGGCGCCATGACCGCCCTTCATCAGAACCGCACGGGCACCGAGCTTTTGAAGCGCTTCTGCCTGCTCCCTCATGTCTTCCTGTGTCTCTGCCATCGCGCCGTTCAACATGCGCGCAGCTTCATGCAGGTTGGGAGTAATCAGATCCGAGCGTGGCAGAAGTTCGGCAATCAGCACCTCGACAGCCTCATTGACCAGAAGCGGGTCACCGGAAGCGGCCACCATGACCGGGTCGAGAATGACCGGACCGGTCTCATGTGCATCCAGACCTTGTGCCACACAGCGGATGACATCCGGACGGCTCAGCATCCCGATCTTGGTCGCTGTCACCTTGAGGTCCGAATAGACCGCATCGATCTGCGCCCGTACGAAGGCTTCCGGCAGGTCCTGGATTGCCGTGACCCCGAGCGTGTTCTGGGCGGTCAAGGCGGTCAGAACGCTGGCGCCATAGACGCCATTGGCCGAAAAGCTCTTGAGATCCGCCTGAATGCCCGCGCCACCACCCGAATCCGAGCCGGCTATCGTCACTGCAATCGCGGTCATAAAGTTCTCCTGTCCAAGATGTCGCCTGCGTGAACCACGCCAAGATGCCTTTGCAGATCGCCTTCATTGAGGAGATACAGAGCATCCAGAAGCTCCGGTACGAGGCTTCCTGGCCCCCGGCTTCGGTCAGCGGCAAGTTCCGCAGCTATGTTGAAGATGCTGACGCCGGAAGCCGCAGCAATCAGCGGATCAGGCTCGACCGCAAGGCATGCAGCCAGCACGGCCCCCAGGGCACAACCGGTCGCCGTCACCTGCGCCAGCAAGGGGCTTCCATTGGCAAGCCGCACCTGACGGCCAGAATACACAATATCGTCCTCGGCTCCGGTCACCACCAGAGCAGTTTCCTGCTTCGCAAGCCTCTGCGCTCCGTCCCGATCCGGAAAGAGAACGTCCATTTCTTCCCGGTTGGATTTCAGCAGGGAAACACCGCCGGCCAAAATCTCTCTTGCAAGGGCGCAACGCGAGGGTGACCGCTGAACGAAGACCGGATCCAGAACGATTGGTTTGCCCGCCTGCCTCGCGGCATCGACCGCGAGCGGAATGGCAGCACGGCGCTCAGGCTCCAGCATGCCCAGATTGACGAGAAGCCCATCGGCGCTGGCGGCAAAGCCCGCCACCTCATCGACGGACAGGGTCATGGAAGGAACCGCCCCAAGCGCCAGAAGCACGTTGGCGGTGAAGGTCTGGGCCACCGGATTGGTCAGGCAATGGATGCGCGGTGCGTTTTGACGCAAACGCGCAAGCACGCCCTGAAGCCCGGCAGCATCGAAGATGCGGTCAGACATGGACTGCTCCACGCAAGCACACGCCCTGGCAGGCGCTCTCGATTTCGGGAATGGGTACGGTTACGGCCTTGGCCGGCAAGTCACTCATCTCAAATCCCTCCGCCGGTACAAGCCGGATCAGGTTCAAGGAGTTGGCCACTTGCCTCTCAGCCCGGTCCATTTTTGCCGGGCACCCCCATGAGATGCTGAGACAGCTATCAAGGCCGGAGAGTGATTGCAAGCCTGCCGGGACTGATGAGCGCCACGAATGATTGACTGCGGAAGCCGGATAGGCCATGTCCAAGGCAGCAGACCGCAGTTCGGAGCCTTCCATGATCCCCTTCTTCATGATGATCAAATGCAAGCTCGGCGAGACCTACAAGGTCGCCAGCACCCTCGCAGATGCCGAAATCGCCTCGGAAATCTATTCCACCAGCGGCGACTATGATCTCCTGGTGAAGTTCTATGTCGAGGATGGCGCGGACATCGGGCACTTCGTCAGCCAGAAGGTTCACCCGATCGACGGCATTCAGGACACCAAGACCATCATCACCTTCAAGGCATTCTGACAAAAAGGCCCGCCAGGTTTTCCCCGGCGGGCCTTTTTTTAGGAAGACCTCAAGACTGGCAGGAAAGCCGGTCAGGACTTGGACGGCGACGATGCCCTGCGGACCTTTGTCCGGTCCAGTCCAAGCTTGTGTTCGCGGTAGATCACAAAGATCCCGGCCGCAATCACGATGGCCGCCCCGGCCAGAACTTCGATCATCGGCACTTCGTTAAACAGCAGCCAGCCGAACAGGATCGCCCAGATCATGTTGGTGTAGTCAAAGGGCGCGATGGTCGAGGCATCTGCATAGCGGTAGCTCTGGGTCATCAGGATCTGCCCGACCCCTCCACACAGACCAAGCAAAACCAAGATGCCGGCCGTCTTGGCATCGGGAACGATCCACGCCTGTTCTGCCCAGAACCAGCCGACAGGGATGGTCAGGAGTGACAGGAGGGTCGCCATGCCGGAGAACCAGGTGACAATGGTCGCGGTTCTCTCAAACTCGCAGAGCTTGCGCACGAACATCATGGCGAAGGCGGAGAAACAGGCAGCAATCGCTCCGCACAATGCGCCGAGCGCCTGACTGGAACCAAGTTCGCTCTTGCCCAGGTGCGGAGAGAGAATGATCAGGATACCCAGGAAACCGATCCCCACCGCACTCCAGCGGTAGACGCGTATGGTTTCCTTGAGGACGAAGAAAGCCAGCACGATCACGAACAAGGGTGTGGCAAAGCCGATGGCCGTCGCGTCCGGCAGAGGCAGCAGCGAAAAGGACGTGAAGGAAAAGAGCATCGCCATGATGCCGACACCGGAGCGGCCAATATGGCCAAGGGGATGCTTGGTGTAGAAGGCGATCTTCAGCTCGCCGCGGACTGCCACCATGATCAGGACTGGCCAGAGACCGAAGAAGTTTCGGGCAAAGACGATCTCGCCGATCGGTACGGTCTCGGACGCTTTCTTCAGCGCTACCACCATGACCGAGAAGACAAGGGTCGAAGCAAGTTTCAGGGAAATGCCAAGAAGCGGCGCGTGACTGGTCAGTCCTGCGGTTGAACCCGCAGGGCCAGAGGGAGAGTCTGCGCTGTTGCGCGCCATTGAGCCAATCCAGAGCCGACAGGAAAAAACCGGCGAGGCAGGGTGTCGGGCCCGGAAGCCGCCTCGTCTCAAACGGGTGGATCATCCGCAGGGGGAAAATCCTGAGAAGTCTTGTGGGCAGCCAGCGCAGACAAAGACCGCTGCGAAGGCCAAATCCGTCTTCGACGCACCTGCACAAGATCCTCAAAACACTAGTGAGTGCGGCCAATCGGCGCAACCGCCCGGAGATCGTTTGGATCACAAATCATCAGGCAATCAAACTATTTTATGGGATCCCCTGGAAAGCCTTATGCCCGACAGGCTGATAAGGCATCTCCGCTGTCCGGCACGAGAGGGTCCCGTGCACTCAGGCCTGTTTCTTGCGCAAGGTACTGCGGGCGAAATAGGTCGGATCCGTCCGCATCAGCTTGAGGCATTCGGCATGGGGCAAGGGCTTTCCGAAAAGATACCCCTGCACGGCCTCGCAGCCTTCTTCCTGAAGGAAAGACAGCTGGTCCTCGGTCTCCACGCCTTCCGCAAGCACCGGGATGCGCAGACTGGACCCCAGCAGGATCGTCGACTTCACGATGGCGGCGGACTGCTCGTTCGACGTCAGGCTCATGACAAAGCCCCGGTCGATCTTGATCTTGTCGAACGGGAAGGCCTGCAGTGTCGCCAGCGAGGAATAGCCGGTTCCGAAATCGTCCATGGTGACGCAGACGCCAAGATCCTTAAGTTCCTGAACGATCTTGAGCGCGTGGTGCTGATCGGAAATCAGCCCGCTTTCGGTGATCTCGATTTCGAGCCGCTTCGGTGATAGCCCCGTACGCCCCAGAACCGCCGCCACCTGAAGCGGCAGAGTGTCTTGGGCAAGCTGCATGGGCGAAACATTGACAGCGACGGTGTAAGTCTCCGGCCAGGTCGCGGCCTGACGGCAGGCCTGTTCCAGAACCCAATTCCCCAATTCCAGGATCAAGCCCGTGCTTTCTGCAATCGGAATGAACTCCGACGGCATGATCAGGCCGCGCTCTGGATGGTTCCAGCGCAGCAAGGCCTCAAACCCCTTGAGCTTGCGGGTCGAGGTCTCGTTCTGCGGCTGATAAAGCAGCTCAAGCTGCCCCTTGCGCACAGCCGTCTTCAGATCGATGGCCATGGCAGCGCGGGCACGATTGAACTCTTCCATGCCTTCGCTGTAGAGCGACATGCGGTCACCGCCAGCATTCTTGGCGCTGTAGGCAGCCATGTCCGCCTTGGCCAGAAGATTGTCGGCCAGCTTGCCGTCACGCGGCGCAACCACCACACCAAAACTGCCGCCCACGGTGATCAGCTGATGGTCCCAGCCGAAGGGCGCAACGATTTCCCTACGCAGTCTTTCGGCAAAGGCCAGGGCTTCGCCTGCTTCGCAAATCGGAAACTTGCAGGCGACGAATTCGTCCCCGCCGACGCGGGCCATGAATTCACCGGGCCGCAAAATAGCGCCCACCCGCCGTCCGATCTCGCGTAGCAACTCATCGCCCGCCTTGTGCCCATGCACGTCATTGACGTCCTTGAACCGGTCGAGATCGACGGTAATCACCGCCAGTTGCGCACTCTCGTCTACCTGCTGAAGCAGCTCCTCAAGACGCGAACGCAGATAGAGACGGTTCGGCAAATGGGTGAGCGGATCATGCAGCGCCAGATGCTGGTAGGCTGCGGATGCCTCATTCAGGCTGCGCGTATGAATGGCAAAGGCAGAAGCTACGGTTGCGATGATCAGCAGGGTCACGCTGACAACGGCCAGCAGCATGATGTCATCGGAGATAGCCTGTGCCGGAATTTCAACGCCTGCGATCGGCTCGATCGTGATCGCAGTCATCCCGGTGAAATGCATCAGCACGATGCTCAGCACCATGACCAGGGAGGCCTGAAGAACAGATGTGCGGGAATTCTCCGAACAGGCGAGAACCATGGCAGCTCCTCCGAGCCCCCCGCCAAAGATAACCGACCAGACAACCATGGTGTGATCCCAGATAATCTGCCCCGGGATCAGATAGGCCTGCATGCCGGTGTAGTGCATGAGCGCAACGCCGAAGCCGAAGACGCAGCCGCCGGCGATCTGGCCGTAAATCCTGTCCTTGCTGATGGTCGCCAGATAGAAGCCAGCCCCGGTGGTGAAGATGGCAGACGCAAGGGACAGGAGCGTCAGATACGGCTCGAAGGTACGGTTGAAGGGTACAATGTAGCCCATCATTGCGGAGAAGTGCGTCGTCCAGATGGTGGCGCCGCCAACAAGAGCAATCAGAAACAGCCAGAGCAGACGCCCTGCTCCGGTCATCGACTTCATCTTGCCGAGGAGGTTCATTGTCAGAACCGAGCCAATAACGCAGACAAGGGCAGCAAGAAGAATGAACCGCAGCTCATGATCGACCGCGATACACGTTACAACCGATAGCATTAGGTGTTCCTGAAGAGGTCATTTCCGCGTCCGCACCACCAGTTTTGAGGTACGATACAGGACCTGCTCACAATACCCTCGAACTCCCTAACGCAATGTAATTAATCTACGAAGAAATACGCACAATCCCAATTCGGAGGTCACGTTCGACAATCTCCAAACCACTACAAAGGCTTAGAAAAAGCGAGAAACACGCAGGCGCACCCCGAAAGCCAAAAGGGCCGGAAGAGACAGTGCCCTCCCGGCCCTTTTCCAAGGCAAATTGCCCCCCGCAGACTGTCAGGCCTGAACGGACTGAATGGCCTGCCAGATACGGTGCGGCGTTGCCGGCATGTCGATATGCTCGACGCCTGCGCCATCGCGCAGCGCCATCTGAAGCGCGTTCATGATCGAGGCGCAGCCACCGATCGTGCCGGCTTCCCCTGCTCCCTTGATGCCCATTGCGTTGGTCGTAGAAGGCACGTTGCGGGTCTGGAAGTTGAACGAGGGCAGATCGCCAGCGCGCGCGAGCTGATAGTCCAGAAGCGACGCGGTCAAAAGCTGACCTTCCTCATCATAGACGGTCCGCTCGAACAGGGCCTGACTGATCGCCTGAGCCGTGCCGCCATGGACCTGACCTTCCAGCAGGATCGGGTTCACCGTCACCCCGAAATCATCAACGATGACATAGTTCTCGATGGAAACATCCCCGGTTTCCGGGTCCACTTCCACTTCGGCGATATGGGTGCCGTTCGGATAGGTCGCCTCCGACTGCTTCACTTCCTCGCGCCCGAAGAGCTTGGCAGGCGCAGCCGCCGCAATATCCGCGAGTGTCACCTGTCGGTCAGTCCCGACAACACGTACCAGACCGTCAACCAGTTCAAGGTCATCCGCGCCGGTTTCAAGCTGCTCGGCGGCCAGTTCCTTGATCTGCTTGACCAGAGACTTGGAGGCCATGTTCACCGAGGGCAGGCCAAGCGGGATGGAACGGGACCCACCGGTTCCCCCCCCCTTGCGCACCCGGTCCGTATCGCCCTGAATCACTTCGACCTTGTCGAGATCCACACCGAAATGCTCGGCGATCAGCTGGCCGTAGGAGGTGGCATGGCCCTGACCGTTGGTCTGGGTGCCGATCAGAAGCGTCAGGGAACCATCGCCATTGAGTTCGATGGTCGCCTCTTCACCGCCCGGGAAGGCACAGGCCTCGATGTAGCTGCACATGCCGATGCCGCGGAACTTGCCGGACTTGGCGCTTTCCTGCTGACGCGCAGCAAAGCCGTCCCAGTCAGCCTCTTCCATGGCCTTTTCCATGTGACCGGTGAAGTCGCCCGTATCATAGAGACGGCCGGTCTGGGTGGTGTAAGGCAGGTTTTCCTTGGCCACGAAATTGCGGCGGCGGATTTCTGCAGACCCGAGCCCGGTTTCCCGGCCGGCCTTTTCAATCAGCCGCTCGATCAGATAGGCTGCTTCCGGGCGCCCTGCACCGCGATAGGCATCCAGCGGCACCGTGTGTTCATAGACGCCGGTCGCAGTCACATAGAGCGCCGGAATGTCATAGAGACCGGTGGACATGGAAGTCCCGACATAAGGGATATAAGGACCGAATTGGTGCAAATAGGCGCCCATGGAGGCCAGGACGCTGATGCGCAGTCCGAGGATCCTTGCATCCTTGTCGAGTGCCAGTTCAGCGCTCGTCACATTGTCTCGCCCATGGGCATCGGTGACGAAATGGTCCATCCGCTCGCCGATCCACTTGACCGGACGGCCGAGACGCTGGGCCGCGACCAGGCAAAGCGGATATTCACGATAGGTGAACATCTTGGTGCCGAAGCCACCACCCACTTCCGGCGTCACGATCCGCAACTTGTCGGACGGGATCTTCAGGATGTCGCCGCAGATGAGATCGCGCATCCCGTGACCGCCCTGGGTTCCGGCGGTCAGGGTGTAGTGATCATTCGCGCCATCATATTCGCCAACACAGCCACGGGGCTCCATGTAGTTGGCAATCAGACGGTTGTTGATCAGCTTGATCGAAACGGTCTGTTCCGCCTTGTCAAAGGCAGCCTTGCAGGCTTCCTCATTGCCATGTCCCTGTACAAAGGCACGGTTGCTCCCGAACTCGGGCCAAACAAGAGTTGCCCCCTCGGCAAGGGAGGCCTCGATGCCGATCGTCACGTCGAGCGGCTCATAGTCCACTTCGATCAACTCGGCTGCAGACTTTGCGATGTTGACGCTGTCTGCGACGATGAAGGCAATGGCATCGCCCACATAGCGGACTTCATCAGAACACAGCACAGGTTGCGGCGGGCACGCATGCTGCGTGCCGTCGATCTGCTTCATTACGGCCTTGGTCGGCATGTTGCCGAGATCCTGGATGTCGGCCGCCGTCAGAACGAGATGCACACCCGGATAGGCACGGGCTTCCTCAAGACCGCCCAGCGCAATGCGTGCGTGGGCCATGGCGGAGCGAAGCACGAAAGCCTGAAGGCAGCCCACCGGAGTATAGTCATCCGTGTAGACGCCCTGCCCTGTGATCAGCTTTGCGTCTTCCTTGCGGCGCACAGGCGCGCCGACACCGAACTTGGCTGGGACCATCTGGTTCATACGGATAAATCCTGTTTCTGGCTTGGTTCAGGCTTGCATTCTTTGGCGGGGGCAATCTGGCGCTGAAGGCCAGTCACCGAAATCTTTCGAGAAACATAGAACATGGAAACCGGCACAACCAGTACCACCTGTGTTTTTTGGCAATTAGACCTTCTACGGATCCGGCTACGGATGCCAAAATCCAGAGGAACGCCTAGTCTTGACCCCTCATGAAAGAATGGGAGAGTGCCATGACGCTTCTTGAATTGAAGGCATTTCTCGGCTGGTGCAGCATCCTCAACTTTGGGCTGCTGCTTGTATCTGCGCTTGTTCTCGTGCTGTTTGCAGACAGGCTGGTGAGGCTCCACGCTGCTCTTTTCCAGATGGATCCTGCGGATCTGAGGCGGCTCTATCTGCAAAGCCTCGCCTTCTACAAAGTACTGATCCTGACCTTCAACATCGTACCCTATGTGGCCCTTGTGATCCTGACCTGACAGCGGACAGAGGTTGCGGGGTCAGATGATCTCGTCCTCATCGAACATCGGATCGGCTTCAAGCTGCATGATCAGGCTTTCGACTGTCGCCTCGGCGGCTCCTTGCGCCTTGATCTCGGCAACATGGAACAGCCCGTCGCCTTCATTGACGACCGGAAGGTTCGTGCGGCCGATGATCAATCCACTTACGGCGGCCAGCACCTCCCGTTCCACTTCACCGAAGGGATCGGACACGATGCCCAAAAGCTCTCCCTCGCTCACCATGCTGCCCGTGGTCTTGAAAGACCGGAGCAGACCGCCGGCAGGCGACCGCACCCAACTGGTGTGGGAGGTCAGGATCGAGGCGGCCTTCGGCTTGGTGACACCTTTGGCCGAAATCATGCCGAGATGGCGCAGCACGCGGAGAATGCCCGACACACCGGCGCGGATTGCCATTTCATCGAAACGCAGCCCCTCGCCTGCCTCGTATAGCAGAATGTCTTTCCCCTGCGCCTGCGCTGCCTGACGCAACGAGCCATCGCGCAGTTTCGACTTAACGATGACCGGCGCCCCGAAAGCACGGGCCAGGGCAAGAGTATCGTCCCGTGAAGGAGAAATGCGGATCTGAGGCAGGTTCGTACGGTGGATCGCGGCGGAGTGCAGATCAATGCCGAAGTCGCAGCGGCTGACAATCTCGCTCATGAACAGCCAGGCGAGACGGGCGGCCAGGGAGCCCTTCTGGCTGCCGGGAAACGACCGGTTGAGATCG
Source organism: Roseibium suaedae (assembly GCF_900142725.1). Classification (GTDB taxonomy): domain Bacteria; phylum Pseudomonadota; class Alphaproteobacteria; order Rhizobiales; family Stappiaceae; genus Roseibium; species Roseibium suaedae. The sequence goes on from NZ_FRBW01000002.1 coordinate 603,126, forward strand.
CGACGGTCCGGCAGATAACGGGAATTGGTCATGAAGCCGAAGGAATTGACGATTGGCACCACCAGCAAGGTACCCTTCAGCGTGTCCAGATTGTCCGCCCGAAGCAGCCGCCGGGCAATCTCGACCCCGATAACCTCGTCCCCGTGAACGGCGGCGCTGACGAAGATCACCGGCCCGGGCCTGCGTCCATGAATGACATGAACCGACATGGCCACCGGCGTGTGATCGGACAGAACGCTGACCGGCAGCGCGACGGTGCGCCGCGTTCCGGCGGCAACCATTTGCGTCCCGATTTCGAAGGGCGCACGCGGGGTCTTGTCCTGCCCTGTTGCCGCACCGGCCGTCTTGCTGGTCATTGCCCCACCTTCCGTCCGGCCTTCAGCCCTTGCCCTTGGTCTTGGTCTTTCCGGCTTGCGCGTTCTTCATCAGGAAATCAATGATTTTCCCGGCCACATCGATGCCGGTCGCCATCTCCATACCCTGCAGTCCCGGAGAGGAATTGACCTCCATGACCACCGGCCCATGATTTGAGCGGAGCATGTCGACGCCGCAGACATTCAGCCCCATGGACTTTGCCGCCCGGATGGCCGTCGAACGCTCTTCCGGCGAGATGCGGATCATTTCTGCCGACCCACCCCGGTGCAGGTTGGAGCGGAACTCCCCCGGAGCCCCCACCCGCTTCATGCTGGCGATCACCTTGCCGCCCACAACGAAGGCGCGAATATCGGTGCCGCCAGCTTCCTTGATGAACTCCTGAACCAAGATGTTCACATTGGCGCCGCGAAAGGCCTCGATCACCGACTTGGCCGACCGCTCCGTGTCGGCCAGAACCACGCCGATGCCCTGCGTGCCCTCGAGAAGCTTGATCACGACAGGCGCACCGCCAGCCGTCTTCAGCACCTCTTCGGTCATCTTCGGATCATGGGCAAAGGTCGTCACCGGCAGGCCGATGCCATCGCGGGCCAGAAGCTGCATGGACCGCAGCTTGTCGCGGGAGCGTCCGATGGCAACAGATTCATTGAGCGGATAGACGCCCATCATCTCGAACTGGCGCAGCACCGCCAGACCGTAGAAGGTGATCGAAGCGCCGATCCGGGGGATGACCGCGTCATAGCCCTCCAGCTTGCTGCCGTTGTAGAAGATCTCAGGCCGGCGCGAGGCAATATTCATGTAGCAGCGCAACGTGTTGATGATGTCGAGCTGGTGGCCACGTTCTTCCGCAGCCTCTTTCAGACGCTTGTGAGAATAGAGGTCCGGATTGCGGGCCAGCATTGCAATTTTCATGGGTTCCGTCCCTGAAAGGGGATGCGGCAAAGCCGCGTTGTCTTAGAGTTCGCTGACGCGGACAGGACTGTCGCTCAGCGTCAGGCCGCCCGGCTCAATCAGCGGGGGCCCGGCAATGAAGGACCGGCCGGGACTGACGAGAATGCCCCGGTTCCGGATAGCGGTCCGGCCCAGGATCATGTCGAAGCCCATCTTTTCCCGGTCGGCCAGGGAAAGGTCCACATGCCAGCGGTGGCTGCCCAGAACGAGCAGTGCCCGGATCACGATGCGGCGCTCGGGAACGCCGCTCGTGTTCTTGATATCGCGCTGATCCAGCACGGGCGCCTCGATCCTGAAACGCTTGTGGTGGCGGGAAGCAGGGATCCGGAAGCGGACCCAGTCCTCGCCCTCACGCTGAAACAGCTCCATGTCCTTGGCATGGATGGCTGAAGTCCTGGCCCCCGTGTCGATCTTCGCCCGCATGTCGGCGATGCCGAGTTCAGGAAGGGCCACATGCTCGCGCCAGCCGATGGTCAGCCCAAGGCGCACCTTGGCCTTACCCTCTGGCGAGGACTTCCGGTCTGCCGGCAGCTTTGTAGACAGCACTTTGCGCATCAGGTCATGCCGGCGATGGGGCGTCAGGGGATCTGGCGCCATCAGGATTTGAGGACAGCCCGGCTATAGCCGGCAACTGAGTTTGTCCAACCAAATTTACGGCATCATGACAGGATCCACAGATCCGCACAGAGGGATTTGCAGGCTGCACACAGACTGCTTGACACGGCTGGCTTTTTGCCGGGCAGAACAGTCGGCGAAATGCTCTCCCGGACCCTAGCGCCGCCAGGGGTTCTTCGGGCTCCGGTCATCGCTGAGGCTGCCGCGGCTGCGGGCTGTCAAAGCCTCGATGGCATCGGCCAGATGGATTTCCTGAATGTTGTAATCACCGCGCTCGACGCGGATCCGGTGCGCTTCCAGCATCACCTCGCCGTGGGAGATCCCTGCCGGCGGTTCGAACCGGTAGGAGGCCAGTTCGATCAGAAAACCCAGAGGATCACGGAAATAGATACTGTCCATGAAACCCCGGTCTTTCGGACCGCTGTGTGCAACCCTGCGCTCATCCAGCCGTTCCACGATCTGGCTGAAGGTGGCCTGCGACACGCTGAGCGCCAGGTGATGCACCGCGCCAATGTCTTGCGGAACCTTCACCGGGTCAGGCCGGCGCTCTTCATTGGTAAAGATCGTGATCAACCGGCCATCGCCCGGATCAAAGTAGAGGTGGCTTTCATTCGGATTGTCGAGGTTCGGCTGCTCAAAGACGAAGGGCATGCCCAGCACGCCTTCCCAGAAGTCGATGGACGTCTGCCGGTCCGCACCAACAAGCGTAATGTGGTGAACCCCTTGGGTCTGGATCTTGCGCATGGCCTGCTCCCCTCTTTCTGACGTTCTTCAGAAATGGCTATCGCAGCATGGGCATCCCCGCAAGAAAGACTGGCAACTGATGGCGTGAACAGTGCGTCCAGCGGTACACGGCTTGCGGTATGATCTTGTCTGAACGCTCCGGTCTTCAGCAGGATCTTCCGAGATCCTCGTCCGAAGCCCTTTCAATCACGGCAGAACACTCTATTGTTGTAGTCCTCTTCCTTTTTTCCGGGACAGACCCTGACCGGCTGACCATCCTCGTTTCAGCCAGCCTGTCTGCTCCGGCTCACTTGTCCGGCCACATCGGCCGGTCCACACCGGGACCTTTGCTCCAGATGGATCAGCCGACCGACGCCCCTGCTTCTTTTGCCGGACGCATACGGCACCGTCTCGAGAAGCTGCCCGGCAATTCCATCGGAGCTTTGTGGATCCTCCAGGCCGCCGTTCTGTTCACGCTCATGAGCATGTTCATCAAGCTGGTTGGCCAGGACATCAGCATCTTCCAGATCCTGCTGATCCGGCAGGCGACCATGGCGGTCATTGTCGCGCCAAAGATCCTGCATGGACTGCCCGGTTCGCTCTACACCCGAAGGCCGGATCTTCAGGTCGCCCGTATCGCCCTTGCCTGCACAGCGATGCTTTGCGGATTTTCTGCGGTCATTTACCTGCCGCTTGCCGAAGCGACGGCGCTCGGCTTCTCGAAGACCTTCTTCGTCACGATCTTTGCGATCATCTTCCTGAGCGAAAAGGTGGGCCGCCACCGCTGGGCAGCGACCATCGTCGGCTTCATCGGCGTAATCATCATGCTGCGGCCGGGCAGCGGAGGCCTGTTCGATCCCTATGCGGCTCTGGCCATCGGCGGCGCGGCCGCCGCAGGGCTTGTAACCATCATCCTGCGCATCCTGACCAGGACGGACCTGCCCTCCACGATCCTGACCTATCAGGCCGTTGGCGTCGGGCTGATCATGATCATTCCGGCGATCTACGCCTGGAAGGACCCAACACTGGAACAATGGACCCTGATGATCCTCATCGGCATCGTGTCCTGGGCGGGCCAGATGTCCAACATCCGGGCTTTCCGGGCCGGAGAGCCCACTGCCATTGCCTCGCTCGACTACACCCGGCTGATCTATGCCACCATCATCGGTGTGCTGGTGTTCGGAAACTGGCCGGGCGTGGAGACCTACATCGGTGCCGCCTTCATCATCGGCGGATCGCTCTATGTCATCCGCCGCGAGGCCGCCCTTGGCCGCGCCCTCGCCCGCTCCGCCGACAGCCGCGGCTATAACAACTAAAACAGCTCCGATTTTATGGTCGCCAAGCGACGTTATTTCACGAGTGTTTCGCGGAACGCCTCAAAGCTGCATGGATGCAAGTCCAGATCCTTACCGAGAATTTTTGCCGCCCAGTAGGAAAGCTCCAGCCGGGAAAAATCATAGGAAGTTCGAGTTGCGACCTCCAACTCCTCTTCCAGCCTCTGCTGAGACAGTTCAGCCCAGTCCTTCAGGATGACAACCGGCAGGCCCTCGTACAGGGGATCAAGGCTGGATGTCGTCACCACCGGTATGGTGCCAAGAAGATATGCTTCCCAAGTCCGATGGCAATCCAGCCCGTTCCCGTGCGGGCTCAGAGTGAAAGCAAAAGTGCTGTTCAGCTCCCAGCTTTCCATTCGAGGAATGAATTTCTCTTGATAGTAGACCGCACGCCGGTCAGCTTCGTCCAAACATGCCTGCCGGTTTCCTCTTTCAGGAACGAAATGCCAATTTGAAAACGCGATCGGCTTCTTGTTCGCAAGAGGCCCTGCCGCGTGGCCAATACGGCAGATCATTTCCTCTTGCAGTTCGGGAGTGATGTATCTCCCCCAACTGTGACGGCCTTTCCGGCGCACTCTTTTCGAGGAAAGCGTGTGATAGTCGACGCCAAGCGGGAGATTGACCAGCTTAGGATGCAGCGTGTCCAGGTTCTGGGCATACCACCTGATTATAAGAGGGTGATCGAGAAGCGTCTGCATATAGCCTTCGGGAAATGAGCTTTCCTTCAGAGGAATATCCGCATCACCCGTCACCAGCACGAACGGAGAGCGGATGGACGGTAGATAGTTCTCGATAAAATCCGGAATCATTGTCGCTGAAAGATAGAGCGTGCCGAACTCGCCTTTGAGGCGTTTCGCAAGGTCAGCCGGGATTTGTTCGGCATCTGATTCCGGATCCGCCGTGTGAAGCTCAACAGACTTCAAAATCCCGCGGCTTGATATAAAACGGCACTCGTTCTCTTGCTTACCCCTGCGCCGCCAGAAACCAAACATGCCCAAACCTTTTTTGTGTCTACAATTCATAACCGCTGCAACACATGCCACTTTCGCGGCATGTGTTGCATGCAGGGCGCCAAACTAGCAGTACACGTCCAAGACACCAGAGCTATTTTGAGAGATACCGCGGGTAAATAGCTTACTGCGCAGCAGAACGCTTCGCAGCTTCCTCTTCCACCAGTTCCTTCTTGGAGAGTTTTCCAACCATTGTCTTGGGAAGCTGGGTGCGGAATTCGATCTCGCGCGGCAATTCAATGGCCGACAGATGCCCCTTGAGGAAAGCCTTCAGCTCGTCCGCCGTCAGCTCATGGCCTTCCTTCAGCTTCACGAAAGCCTTCGGAGACTGGCCGCGATACGTATCCGGAATGGCAATCACAATGCATTCCTCGACAGCCTCATGCTGATAGATCGCCTCTTCGATCACCCGCGGATAGACGTTGTATCCGGAGCAGAGAATGAGATCCTTGATCCGGTCGACCAGGTAGATATAGCCGTCCTCGTCCTGGTAGCCGACATCGCCCGTGTGCAGGAAGCCGCCCGGTTCGATCGTGTCGGCCGTGGCTTCGGGACGCTTCCAGTACCCTGCCATGACCTGCGGCCCCTTGAGGCACAATTCGCCCTTTTCACCCCGCGCAACCGGCTTGGACAGGTCCGCCAGATCGCGGAACTCCGGGGTGGTGCCGGGCACAGGCATGCCGATAGAGCCCGGACGCGACGGACGGTCCAGCGGATTGACGGCACAGACCGGAGAGGCCTCCGTCAGGCCGTAGCCTTCCACGAGCACGCAGCCTGTCAGCTTTTCAAAGCTCTCCTTCACCTCCACAGGCAAGGGTGCGCCGCCGGATAGGCAGATCTTGATCGAGGACAGATCATAATTCTGGGTCAGCGGAGAATTATTGATGGCGGTATAGATCGTCGGCACGCCGGGGAAGAGCGTCACCCGCTTGCGCTTGATGACATCCAGCAGGGCTTTGAGCTCAAAGCGCGGCTGCAGCACCATTTCGGCGCCAAGCACCACCGCCAGATTCTGGGCTACCGTCATGGCAAAGACGTGGAAGAAAGGCAGAACGCAGAGAAGCTTCTCCTCCCCCGGCTTAGCCTTGTCGAAGACACAGCGCATCTGCTCGATATTGGCCGACAGATTGGCGTGGGTCAGCATCGCCCCTTTCGGCACGCCGGTGGTGCCGCCGGTATATTGAAGCACCGCCACGGCCGTCTTCGGATCGATGGCCACCGGAGCCGGCTTGGCTCCGACCGACATCAGCGCATCATAATGGACATGGGCCGGGCCATCGGGAACCGAGGCAAGCTCCTTGCGCTTGAACAGTTTGAACAGAATATTCTTCGGGAACGGCAGAATCGGCGCCATCGGACAGACGATGATCGTGTCCAGTACCTTTTCCTGGCGCACGGCTTCGACCTTGTCGAAGATCATCTTGAGGTCCATCGTCACCATGATGCGCACATCCGCATCCCGGCTTTGGAAGGCCAGCTCGCGCTCGACATAGAGCGGATTGAAGTTCACCACCGTTCCGCCGACCTTGAGGATCGCGAAATAGAACAGCGTGTAATAGGGGGTGTTAGGCAGGCAGAGCCCGACATTGACGCCGGGCTTGACACCCCGTGCCTGAAGGCCGGCAGCCAGACGGTCGACCAGTTCGCCATATTCCCGGTATGTCCAGACCTTGCCCAGGAAATCTGCAGCGGGACGGCTGCCGAAGTCCGCAATTGTCCTGTCGAGATAATATTGCACAGTACGGGGCTCGAATGCCGCGCACCACTCCTCCGCTGATGTCATGGCGAACTCCAACTCGCTCTTTTATGTTCGGCTCCCAGTGCCCCATGAGACCGGCCCGGACCTTTGCCCGCAGCCTGTCCCACCCTCCTCAGGTGGTCATGTAGCCGTTTGCCCGCAATGGGCAAGTATCCAACTTGGACACACCCTTCCGTTTACGTCAACTCACGACGTTGCGGCACCCATGCACTTCAACGTGGAAAGCCCGGCTTTGTTTAAAATCTGATGGGTTAGCTCTGCTGGCTTCTGTCAAATCAGCTCAAACCTGTTCACATCAAACAGCCCGAAGTCGGTGATTTTCAGATGCGGAATAACCGGAAGCGGCAGGAAGGCCACTTGCAGGAATGGCTCCGGCAGAACGCAGCCCAGCGCCTTTGCCGCCGCCCGCAGATGCTCCAGCTGTTCGCGCACGGTCTCGAAGGGCTCAAGGCTCATCAAACCCGCAAGCGGCAAGGCAAGCTCGGCCTTGACCTCGTCGCCATCGGCAACGGCAAAGCCGCCGTTCATGGCGATCACCCGGTTCACGGCAGCCGCCATGGCGGTCTCGGATGCCCCCACAACACAGATGTTGTGGCTGTCATGCCCCACGGATGAAGCAATGGCCCCACGCGTCAAACCGAAACCCGATACGAAGCCGCACCCCACATTGCCGGTCCGCTTGTGCCGCTCGACAACAGCCACCTTCAGGGCATCTTGCGTCAGGTCGATCCCGGCTTCCCCATTGCTGGCTGGAAGCGTTTTCTTCAGATGCTCGGTGATGATGCGCCCCGGAACCACGCCGATGACATCGGTCTCGCCCTCTCTTGCCGCGACCTTGAAGGCAGCGGTCGTTACCGGGGCGGCCTTGACGCTGGTCAGACCGACGGGTGCCACGATCTTGCGGGCCGCGAATTCTGCCTCGCCGGCCTGCCGTCCGCCGCAGATCACGCTGGCCACACGGCAATCTTCAAAATCATCCAGAAGAACGATGTCCGCCCGCCAGCCCGGAGCAATCTGGCCACGGTCCTTGAGGCCAAAGGCATTGGCCGCAGACCAGCTTGCCGCGCGATAGGCGTCCAGCGGCCGGATGCCCTTGGCAATGAGCCGCCGGATCATGCTGTCGAGATGGCCCTCTTCCGCAATGTCCAGCGGATTGCGGTCGTCGGTGCACAGGGCGACGAAGCCGGAGACATCCGGTTGCAGGATCGGAGCAAGCGCATCGAGATCCTTGGACACAGAACCTTCGCGGATCAGGATCGTCATGCCCTTGGAGAGTTTCTCCAGCGCCTCTTCCGCGGTGGTCGCTTCATGATCCGTCCGGATACCAGCGGCCAGATAGCCATTCAGTGCCAAGCCGGACAGAAGCGGCGCGTGACCATCGATGTGCCCACCCTGGAACGCTGCGAGCTTGGCCAGAACCTTTGGATCGCGCGCCAGAACGCCCGGGAAATTCATGAACTCGGCAAGACCGATGACCTTGGGATGATCGCGCAGCGGCAACAGGTCCTCGATCTCCAGACAGGCACCCGAGGTTTCAAAACGTGTGGCAGGGACGCAGGAGGACAGGTTTACCCGGAGGTCCATCACCGTCTCGAGCGAACTGTCGAGGAAATACTGGATGCCTTCCGCACCAAGCACATTGGCGATCTCGTGCGGATCGCAAATCGCCGTGGTCACGCCATGGGGCAGAACGCAGCGGTCAAACTCGAAGGGGGTAACAAGCGAGGATTCGACATGAAGATGGGTGTCGATGAACCCCGGTACGGCCACGCGACCACCGGCATCGATCTCGCGCACTGCCGTATACCGGCCGTGAATGCCGACAATGCGGTCAGCCACGATGGCGATATCCGTTTCGACCATCGACCCGTCAAGGACAGAAAAGACGCGTGCGTTCCGGATGACCAGATCGGCTGGCTCATCGCCCGTTCCAGCCGCAATGGCCCGCGCCAGGAAACGCTCCATGGCCTGGGTGTCAGGGTTCGCGGAATTTTCCATGCAACGCTCCGGATCTTGTCTCGTCCGACTTCGGACCTTCTGGTGTCAGCTTAGCCTGCGGGCCGGATGCGAAGCAAAGATTCCACGCCACCTGCTCGAACTCCTGAACAACTATTGCCCCCTGAAACAAATAGCAGGCTCGATATTTCTGCCAGTTTCGCGAAACTGCGAGCTCCGGCAAACTGTCCGGAATGAAAGATTTTTCACAATCAGAACCGGAAATATTTCAGACACTTGCCGCAGCGCACTGTTTTCCATCCGCACTGCATCAACGTTTTCTGATTGACTCAAACGGGGGACGATGGATTAATTAAATCAAGAATAATTAATCTAAATTCGTCGCCCCATCGAACGAACTCATCGCTCTTCCCCGTGCAAGGGAGAGCGGACCATGGTTGGGAGGCCGGGTCAGGTGAATACGTCTCGCAAATCTGCGCGCGGTTCAAACTCCGTGCAGCTCCGCCGATATAACGAGCGGATCATCCTGCAAATCCTGCGGCGTGTTCAGCGCGCTTCCAAGGCGGATCTGGCACGGGCGGCCAAGCTGACGAACGCTGCCATTGGCGCGATCATCCAGTCTCTCATCGAAGATGGCCTGATCGAGGAAGACGGCAAGCTGCATGGCGGTGGCCGCGGCCAGCCTGCGACCCAGCTCAAGCTGGCGCCACGCGGCGCCTTCGGGTTCGGCGTCCGGGTCGACCGGACCAACCTCGAAACCGTGCTCGTGGATTTTGAAGGTAAAGTCATCGGCCGCCGAGCCCATGACATGCTGCTCCCGGCCCCGTTGAAGGCTCTCGAGATCATCAAGCGCGACCTGGAAAGCCTCGGCGCGCTGCTGACAACCGAAGAGCACGGCCGGCTGACGGGCATAGGTCTTGCCCAGCCCTTCAACCTCGGTGCCTGGCTTCATGAACTCGCCCTGCCTGAAGGCAACTTCAAGCTCTGGGACGATTTCGACATGACCGAAGCGCTTGAAACCGAGAGCGGTCTGCCGGTGTTCCGGGAAAACGACGGCACGGCGGCGACTGTTGCCGAGCTCTTCTATGGCCATGGCCGCAGCCTGGATGACTTCCTGTACCTCTTCATCGGCCCTGCCATTGGCGGCGGGCTGTGCCTGGGCGGCGACGTCGTGCGTGGTGTGAGCGGAAACGCAGGGGACGTCGCGATGATGCCAGTGCCCCCCAGCACGCTCGAGACGGCACCGCGCCCCAAGAAGGGCTTCGACATCCTTCTGACCCGCGCTTCGCTCGTGTCCCTGGCCCGCCATCTGGACCCGGAGAACTTTGCCGATCTCAGCCGCCTCGACCTGCAGGCCGCCATGGAGCGCAAGGACCCGCGTTTTGACGAATGGCTGGAAGACTGCGTCGGCGCACTGACGCCTGCCCTCGGCGCTGCCTTCGCCCTTCTGGATATCCCGCAGGTCATCATAGACAGCGATCTGGATGGAGAATTTGCCCGGCGCATGACCGACGCCCTGACCGCATCGGTGATCGAGGCCGCGCCGGAAGCCCGCAGCGCGCCATCCATCCGCTTCGGCAGTTTCGGACAGGACGCGGGCGCCATCGGCGCCGCCAGCCTGCCCATGTTCTTCAATTTCTCACCCCGGGCAGAGATCCTGACCGGCGGCATGAAAAAAAGCTCTGCTGGAGTTGCGGCCTGAAGAGGAGAGGCCCGCAACACCCGGCTTGAGGGGTACGACAAGGGAGACATCTGGCCACTCCCGATCGGAAAAAACGGAAAGGCCAGGGAGGAAATCACATGATCCGCAAGCTTCTGACGACCGCTTCCATTCTGGCCGCCATGGCCGCAGTACCGGCTGCTGCTGCAGACGTTTCCGCCTGCCTCATCACCAAGACGGACACCAACCCGTTCTTCGTCAAGATGCGTGAAGGCGCGCAGGCCAAGGCCAAGGAGCTGGGCATCGAGCTGAACGCCTATGCCGGCAAGGTCGACGGCGACAACGACACCCAGGTCGCAGCCATCGAAACCTGCATCGCCAATGGCGCAAAGGGCATTCTTCTGACTGCCTCCGACACGTCGTCCATCGTGCCGTCAGTACAGAAGGCCCGCGATGCTGGTCTCCTGGTGATTGCGCTCGACACGCCGCTCAACCCGATTGATGCCGCCGACATGACCTTCGCCACGGACAACTTCCTGGCCGGTGAACTGATTGGTCAGTGGGCCAAGGGCGCTCTCGGCGACAAGGCTGCCGATGCCAAGATCGCAATGCTTGATCTGGACGTCTCCCAGCCGACCGTCGGCGTGTTGCGCGACCAGGGCTTCCTGAAGGGCTTCGGCATTGACCTTGGCGACCCGAACAAGTGGGGCGACGAAACCGATCCGCGCGTGGTGGGCCATGATGTGACCCAGGGCAACGAGGAAGGCGGCCGCAAGGCCATGGAAAACCTCCTGGCCAAGGACCCGTCCATCAACGTCGTCTACACGATCAACGAACCGGCAGCAGCCGGTGCATACGAAGCCCTCAAGTCCATCGGCCGTGAAGGCGATGCGCTGATCGTGTCCGTCGATGGCGGTTGCCCGGGCGTTGCCAACGTCGAAGCCGGCGTCATCGGCGCCACTTCCCAGCAGTATCCGCTCCTGATGGCATCCAAGGGCATCGAAGCGATTGCCGCCTGGGCCAAGGACGGCACCAAGCCGCAGGCAACCGACGGCAAGAGCTTCTTCGACACGGGCGTCGCCCTGGTTACCGACAAGCCGGTTGATGGCGTGAAGTCCATCTCCGTCGCTGACGGCAAGAAGCTCTGCTGGGGCTGATGAAAGGCACCCTGTCAGGCGGAGCAGTTCCGCCTGACAGATCCTGTTCTCTCTGATCCTTGAAGCGGTGGTGCGCCGCCGCTTCCCTTTCCCGCCTGGAGGACCGTGCCGTGAGCAACACCGACAGCTTCGAAGAGGTCGTGAAAACGCGCCGCGAAGAGAAATTCGCGGAGTTCGACACCACCGAAAAGGGTGTCTTGCAGAAGTTTCATCACGCCCTGCACACCAACACCGCCCTTGTGCCGCTGATCGTGCTTCTGGCCGCCATTCTGGTGTTCGGCCTCATTCTCGGCGAGAAATTCTTCTCTCCCTTCGCCCTGACTTTGATCCTGCAGCAGGTTCAGATCGTTGGCGTTCTGGCAGCAGCCCAGAGCCTGATCATCCTGACCGCCGGCATCGACCTCAGCGTCGGCGCTGTAGCCGTGCTGTGCTCGGTGATCATGGGGCAATTCACATTCCGCTATGGCGTTCCGCCCTTTTTCGCGGTCCTGCTTGGTCTTGCATTCGGCACGGCGATCGGCGCGGTAAACGGCTGGCTGGTCTCCAAGGTCAAGCTGCCGCCCTTCATCGTCACCCTCGGCATGTGGCAGATCGTGCTGGCGGCGAACTATCTCTATTCCGCAAACGAGACCATCCGCTCGCAGGATATCGAAGCCCAGGCGCCCTTCCTTCAGGCCATGGGCACGACCGTGAAACTGGGCGGAGCCAATCTGACCTTCGGGGTGATCCTGATGGTGATCCTGGTTCTCGTGCTGGCCTATGCCCTGCGCTCCACCGCCTGGGGCCGCCATGTCTATGCTGTCGGCGATGATCCGGAATCAGCAAAGCTGGCAGGCGTGAACGTCCATAAGACCTTGATGTCCGTCTACATGCTGGTCGGTTTCATCTGCGGCCTGGCGGCCTGGGTCATGATCGGCCGCTTCGGCTCGGTCTCCCCCTCGGCCACCACCGGCGTCATTGGCAACATCCAGGCCATCACGGCCGTGGTGATCGGCGGCATCTCGCTTTTCGGCGGACGCGGCTCGATCCTCGGCTCCTTCTTCGGCGCGCTGATCGTTGGCGTGTTCGAACTCGGCCTGCGCATGGCCGGTGCCGACCCGCAATGGACCTTCCTTCTCATCGGCGTGCTCATCATTGCCGCCGTCACGGTTGACCAGTGGATCAGAAAGGTAACGGCATGAGCGATCCCATTCTCAAGGCCCGCGGCCTCAACAAGCGCTACGGCAAGGTCACCGCGATCGACAATTGCGACTTCGACCTGATGCCCGGGGAAATCCTGGCCGTGATCGGCGACAATGGCGCCGGCAAGTCCACTCTGATCAAGGCCCTGTCCGGCGCGGTTCAGCCGGACAGCGGCAAGATCTGGCTTGACGGTCAGGAGGTTGCTTTCGCCTCGCCCAACGACGCCCGCGCCAACGGCATCGAGACGGTCTATCAGACCCTCGCCATGTCCCCTGCCCTGTCGATCACAGACAACATGTTCATGGGCCGGGAGCTGCGCAAGCCGGGGCTGATGGGCAAGCTGTTCCGGACCCTCGACAAGAAGGCCATGGAAGACTTCGCCCGTGAAAAGCTGGCGGAGCTGGGGCTCATGACGATCCAGAACATCAACCAGGCGGTTGAGACCCTGTCAGGTGGTCAGCGCCAGGGTGTCGCCGTGGCAAGAGCGGCAGCCTTCGGATCGCGGGTGATCATCCTCGACGAGCCCACCGCGGCGCTCGGCGTCAAGGAATCGCGCCGGGTGCTGGAGCTGATTCTCGACGTGCGCTCGCGCGGTATCCCGATCATCCTGATCAGCCACAACATGCCCCATGTGTTTGAAGTGGCGGACCGGATCCATATTCACCGGCTCGGCAAGCGGGCAGCGGTCATTCGCCCAAGCGACTTCTCCATGTCGGATGCGGTCGCCATCATGACCGGCGCGATGGAACCGCCCGCCAGCATGGCTGCCTGATCAGCCGGTTCGGTGACTGGTCAAGCGACCTGCCGAGTTGACCGGCAGACGCCCAGACCGGCCCATGCACATCCCGTTTCCAGCCTGCCTCTGCCGATCTTGGCAGGCTGGAATTGCCCGCGCCGCACTGCGCTTCCGACCCGCACCGGAAGCGCAGTGCGGCGTTCCATCTGGCGAAAGCCGGCAAATGCTCACATATGCAAGGGGTTGACCTTCTGCAGCAGTTACCGGCCTTATCACCGGATGCCGAATGTGTTACATTTTATTCGGACACCAAAAAAATTTGGCCTTCAGAGCCAAATTTCTCGAAATCGGCTGCTGACAGAGCATTTAAACCGATTTAAAAGCTGCATGAAAGATCTACGAAGTGAGGACAGCCCCTATGGCGGTACGCGTGATTGAAGTCGCTGAGTTCGACCTGGTAGTGTTCGGAGCCTCCGGTGACCTTGCGCACCGCAAGCTGATCCCGGCGCTGTACCACCGCTGTGCCGATGGTCAGGTTCCGGAAGGCGCGCGGATCATCTGCAGTGCCCGCCGGGACTATTCATCCGACGACTATCGTCAGTGGGCCCGCGAAGCCCTGCAGGAGCATGTGAGCGATCTCGAGGACGAAAGCCTCGAGCATTTCCTCGCCCGCCTGCACTATGTGAAGATCGACGTTGGCGGCACCGAAGGCTGGAGCGAGCTGCGCACCCTTCTCGATGAGCGCCCGGACGTGGTCCGTGCCTTCTACCTCGCTGTCGGCCCGGATCTCTTCGGCACCATCTGCCAGGGCATCGGCAACGCAGGCCTTGTCAACGAGCAGACACGTGTCGTGATCGAAAAGCCGATCGGCAAGGACGGAGCCTCTGCAAAGAGCTTGAACGACACGGTTGGCGCAGTGTTCAAGGAAGAGCAGATCTTCCGTATCGACCACTATCTCGGCAAGGAAACCGTGCAGAACCTGATGGCTCTGCGTTTTGCCAATGCCCTGTTCGAGCCGCTGTGGAACGCCGCCCATATCGACCATGTGCAGATCACCGTTGCGGAATCCCTGGGCGTCGGCGGCCGTGCGGGCTATTATGACACGGCAGGCGCCCTGCGTGACATGGTGCAGAACCATATCCTGCAGCTGCTCTGCCTTGTTGCCATGGAACCGCCGGAGTCCATGAATGCAGACAGTGTGCGCGATGAGAAGCTGAAGGTCCTGAAGGCCCTCTCGCCGATCACCGAGGCGAACGCAGACAAGCTGACCGTGCGCGGCCAGTACCGCGCCGGAGCTTCGGCAGGCGGCGCCGTTCCGGGCTACCTGGAAGAACTCGGCCATGACGGCAGCACGACAGAAACCTTCGTTGCACTGAAGGCGGAAATCGCGAACTGGCGTTGGGCTGGCGTGCCCTTCTACCTGCGTACCGGCAAGCGTCTTGCCCAGCGCGTTTCGGAAATCGCCGTCCAGTTCCGCCCGATCCCGCATTCCATCTTCGACGCGGAAGCGGGCCACATTTCTGCAAACCGCCTGGTCATCCGCCTGCAGCCGGACGAAGGCGTGCAGATGAAGGTCATGATCAAGGATCCGGGTCCCGGCGGCATGCGCCTGCGCGAAGTGCCGCTCGACATGAGCTTTGCGGAAGCCTTCAAGATCCGGAACCCGGACGCCTACGAGCGGCTGATCATGGACGTGATCCGCGGCAACCAGACCCTGTTCATGCGCCGCGACGAAGTGGATGCAGCCTGGGCCTGGATCGATCCGATCCTGGACGCGTGGAAGTCCTCCAAGGACACGCCGCGCAGCTACACCGCAGGCACCTGGGGCCCATCGGCCTCCATCGCCCTTGTGGAACGCGACGGACGCACCTGGGCTGAAGATGGCCTCTGAGCCGCAACAAGATTGAAGCGCAGGCGCCCAGCCTGCGCCCCAACCGGTCAAGGGGATGACCGGTAAAAGGGAAGGCCGGCCAATGTGCCCGCTTTCCGGCTGTCCGGTACGCCCGCATGGGCGGACGCGCCTTGCGACAGCCAGAATCGAGGAGAGAAGGACAGTTCCATGACGATCCAGGCCCGTATCGGCGAGGTGACCGAACGCATCGCAAGGCGCAGTCATGACAGCCGCTCAATCTATCTCGACCGGATCCGTTCTGCGGCAGAAAAAGGCCCGCAGCGCTCCAGACTGGCGTGCGGAAATCTGGCCCACGGCTTTGCCGCCTGCGCACCGGGAGACAAGGCCGCCCTATCCGGCGACGTTGTGCCGAACCTCGGCATCATCACCGCCTACAACGACATGCTGTCTGCCCACCAGCCCTACGAGACCTATCCGGACATCATCCGCAAGGCGGCCCATGACATTGGTGCGGTTGCCCAGGTCGCTGGCGGCGTGCCTGCCATGTGCGATGGGGTGACCCAGGGCCAGGAAGGCATGGAACTGTCGCTGTTCTCACGCGACATCATTGCCATGTCCGCCGCAGTCGGCCTGTCCCACCAGATGTTCGATGCAGCCGTTTTCCTCGGCATCTGCGACAAGATCGTCCCCGGCCTGACCATTGCTGCCCTGTCCTTCGGCCATCTGCCTGCGATCTTCATTCCGGCTGGCCCGATGACCACCGGCATTTCCAATGACGAGAAGGCCAAGACCCGCCAGCTCTATGCCGAAGGCAAGGTTGGCCGGGCCGAGCTGCTTGAATCCGAGTCCAAGTCCTACCATGGCCCGGGCACCTGCACCTTCTACGGCACGGCGAATTCCAACCAGATGCTGATGGAGATCATGGGCCTGCACATGCCGGGCGCGTCCTTCGTCAATCCGGGCACGCCCCTGCGCGATGCCCTGACCCGGGAAGCTGCCCAGCGCGCGCTGGCTATTACCGCGCTTGGCAACGAGTACACGCCGGCAGGCGAAATCATCAATGAGAAGGCCATCGTCAATGGCGTGATCGGTCTTCATGCCACCGGCGGCTCGACCAATCACACCATGCATCTGGTCGCCATGGCCAATGCGGCCGGCATCAAGCTGACCTGGGACGATATTTCCGACCTCTCCGACGTGGTGCCGCTGCTTGCGCGCGTCTATCCGAATGGCAAGGCGGACGTGAACCACTTCCAGGCAGCAGGTGGCCTCGGCTTCCTGATCCGGGAACTGCTCGGCGAAGGCTACCTGCACCGGGACGTGAAGACCGTCTTCGGCAACGGCCTTGATGCCTATACCGTTGAAGCCAAGCTCAATGACGATGGCACTGTGCGCCGCGATCTGGCCCCGGAAGTTTCCGGCGACGAAGCCGTGCTGGCCCCCTTCTCCAAGGCCTTTTCCGCCAATGGTGGCCTCAAGGTCCTGTCCGGCAACATCGGCAAGTCGGTCATCAAGATTTCCGCCGTGGCCAAAGAGCGTCACATCATCGAAGCCCCTGCCCGGGTGTTCCATTCCCAGGAAGACTTCCTGGCAGCCTTCAAGGCCGGTGAATTCACCAGTGATGTTGCAGCCGTCGTCCGCTTTCAGGGCCCCAAGGCCTGCGGCATGCCGGAACTGCACAAGCTGACCCCGTCCCTCGGCATTCTTCAGGATCGGGGCCACAAGGTTGCGCTGATCACCGATGGCCGCATGTCCGGCGCATCCGGCAAGGTGCCAGCCGCCATCCATGTCACGCCGGAAGCTGCCAATGGCGGCGCCATTGCCAAGATCCTGGATGGCGACATGATCCGGCTCGACGCGATCACCGGCGAGTTGACCGTTCTGGTCGATCAGGCGGAATTCAACGCCCGCCCGGTTGCTGTTCAGGACATGTCGGCACATGAGGCTGGCGTCGGACGCGATCTTTTTGCGGCCTTCCGCGCCAATGTGGGCGCCGCCGATACGGGAGCACATGTGTTTGGCGCTTGAAAAACAGCGCCAAATGTCCCATTCGCTTACCCGCGCCTTAAAACGGTTTAAGTGCGTATTGGAAGCCTGCCCGAAAGCTGGAGAAGTCTAGATGCCGCAGAACATTGCCCGCGTTGAACAAGTCATGCTGGCCGCACCCGTGATCCCGGTCCTGATCATCGAGGACGCCAAGAAGGCGGTTCCGATGGCGGAAGCTCTTGTCCGCGGCGGCCTTCCGGCAATCGAGATCACCCTGCGCACCGGCTGCGCGCTGGAAGCGATCAAACTGGTTGCAGACAATGTGGAAGGCGCCATTCCAGGCGCGGGCACCGTCCTGAACCTGGCTCAATATGAAGCTGCTGTCGAAGCCGGATCCAAGTTCATCGTGTCTCCAGGCGCAACTCCGAAGCTCCTGGACGCTGCCGAACAGTTCGACGTGCCGCTCCTGCCGGGCGCGGCGACCTCTTCCGAAGTCATGGCGCTTCTGGAGCGCGGCTATGAGCGGCTGAAGTTCTTCCCGGCCGAGCAGGCTGGCGGCGCAGCCTATTTGAAGTCCCTGTCCTCCCCGCTGGCCGCAGCAAAGTTCTGCCCGACCGGCGGCGTGAGCCTGGAAAAGGCCCCGACCTACCTGGCCCTGCCGAACGTCCTGTGCGTCGGCGGCTCGTGGATTGCGGATGCCAAGGCGATTGCCAACGAAGATTGGGCAGGCATCGAAGAGCGCGCCCGCGCCGCTGCAGCCCTCAGGGCCTGACCGGCCTCTGACAGCCTCAGACAAACAATCACAGCCCGGCCCCCGCCGGGCTGTTTTGCTTATCACACACGAGAGAAGAGATCAGATCAGGCCGCAGGGCCTTCTTCTTTCTCTTCTTTCTCGTCTTCCGCGTTCCAAAGCAGGCGAAGCCCCGCAGCGCCCTCGTTGCGCCAGGCAAATTCACCCACCATGGGCTTGCCGAATTTCACCATTTCCAGCACGACTTCATCTGGAAGAGACATGAGGCCTTCGCCGACCACACGGCAGCCGTTGCGGCCCGCATCGACGATGGTCCCGGAAATTTCCGTCCCAGTCTTGTTGTCCTTCAGAACCACGGGAATATTCACCGGATTGCGGCGCTCCCGCCGCTTTTCGCGGCCAGCGGCCTGCTGCCTGGGAAAGACGACGGCGGCATTCTTGCCGCGAACGGCCGTGACGGTGGCCTTGATCAGTTGTTTTTCCGCTCCAAGACGAATGCCAATGGTCTTGTGAAGCGCGGTGGCGTCCGGCGAAACGATGCTGCAGCCCCATTGGGTCACATTGGTAATTTCCCCTTCGATACAGGCAAGCGTATCGAAATCCACGACGAGCACGGGCTCGCGCAGATCGGGTTGGTTGCGCAATTCTTCAAGACTGGACATGAGGCACCTCTGAGGCAATCAGAATTGCATAACGCAGTTTCCAGCCGCTTAAACTCTCGCGAGAAATTTATAAGACTTAAGTCGGAGATCAAAAGCTGTTCAGCGCGGCAATGACAACCACCGCCAGCATGGACAATGCCATTGCCAGATTGATGACGAAATGGCTGCGCGGGCTGAGATTAAGCCGGTGCAAACCGGCGCCAGCCCCGAGCCAGATCAAATGAACAGGGATCCAGACCGCATTCAGCAGCAGGAACTTGACCAGGATCTCCGCGACAAGGGCATCAGGCCAGAAACCGAAACCGCCATAAAGAGCCGCATTGACCACATAAGCCTTGGGATTGATGGCCTGCAAGGTCAGCCCGCCCATGAGGCCAGGCGCCTTTTCTGCGTGAATGAAGGCAATCTTCGATCCGGACAGGGCAATCTTCGCCGCCAGATACAGCAGATACAGAAACGACAGGCCCGCAAGAACCTCCCGCAAGAAAGGCACCGAAAACACGATCGCCGCCAGTCCTGTGACCACCGCCAGTCCGACAAGGTTGTTCCCGATCCAAAGCCCGGCCACGTAACGCAGTCCCGCGGACACACCAAAGCCCGACCCAACGCCTGCAGCAGACAGAACGCCCGGCCCTGGAGTGATCAAGAGAAAGAAGACGGCAGCAAGAAAGGACAGCATTCCTGACTGGTACCGTCATTTGGCAAAAACGACAATAGCGGCTCAGCTACATTTGATACAAACAACATCTATAAATATAGATGATCAAATTTCACTTCATTTTCTGTTCAAGAAAAGTAAATTGACCAAATTCAAAAACCGAACATTAAATTTTACGAAGCACCGTCTCTACACCTGATTTCGGGAGGAGCATAGATGCAAGTATTTATACGTACTCTACTTACGGCCGGCTCGGCCCTTGCCTTGATGGGCACCAGCAGCTTCGCCGAGGAACTCTGCAAGGGTTTCGGTCCGCAGACGCCGCGGGATATCTCCATGAAGGACGGCACCAACCACCGGGTGTTCAACCTCGCGCCCGAGGCGAGCTCCATGAACCTGTGCAACATCCACACCCACACGAACGCAGAGCACAAGGGACCGGGCTTTTCCATTTCTGCCGGAACGGGTGAACACGGTGGCTTCAAATGCAATGAAACCGACAGTCTGACAGCCGCTGAACTGGCCATGCCGACGGGAGGTCACAATGAGGAAGCCTTCCACGGCGTAAAACCTGGCGACACGATCGAAGTTCACTGGGTCTATTCTTCCTGCGACGTGCAGCCGGGCAAGGGGCTGGGCGCGTGCCTGTCCAACAGCTGCGCAAATCCGCAATTGCGCGTCGAGTCGCAGGTGTTTCTGGTCGTGAATGATCCCAAGGCCGCCAATTTCATGGACTTTGCCTATATGGGCAATGCGGTGAACGGCTTCCAGCAACCCAAATCGCTTCCCGCCGGAACGGGCACTCCAGTGGTCTTTGCCGGATCGACAACGGGACCGAGCTACACCGAGGCAACCTGCTCGCCGCTTCAAGTGACCTGGAGCGTTCACCCGCAATGCGCCAAGCTCGACATCAACTCGCTGAACGCCTGGGCCAAGGAAGACAAGGTCTTTGAAGAAGACCATTCCCATGGGGTGCGCCAGCTCGTCACAGCGCAGGAACTGCTGGCTCCAATCCAGTAACGCCTCTGCGAATAGCCTTTGAGAATGAGGCGGGGCATAGATCCCGCCTCAGACTTCTGACAAAGCTTCCACTTCTCCGCCAACATACTCGGCGTTAAGCCGAGGACATAAACAAGTCAGTGACTTGCAGATGGTCGGGTCAAGCCCGACCATGACAAATGGCAAAGAGCCTCCCTTTGTCATCAAACCCGGGCGGCGCCTTTACTCCTCTCCGGACGCCTGCACCTGTTTTTCTGCCTCGCCCCCTGCCCCCTTCCGGCGAGCTGTGCTATCCCCTTTCCCGACGCTCGGAAACTGATCCAGAGCCTCGACCTAATCGATTTAAAGGGAAGCGAATATGGCCGTGTCCGATACCTTCGAGAAACTCTCTGCCCATGCGAAGGCCATGCAGGAAACGACGCTGCGCGATCTTTTTGCAAGCGACGCAGACCGGTTTTCGAAGCTTTCCGTCAGCAATGAAGACCTGCTGATCGACTTCTCCAAGAGCCTCGTAGACAGCACCGCCCTCGACCTTCTGATCGGCCTTGCCGAAACCGCCGGTGTCGAGCAGCACCGTGCAGCCATGTTCGCGGGTGAAAAGATCAACAGCACCGAAGGCCGCGCCGTTCTGCACACCGCCCTGCGCAACCAGTCCGGCGATCCTGTTCTGGTCGACGGTCAGGACGTGATGCCGGACGTCTTTGAGGTTCTCGGCGCCATGTCCGATTTCGCCGATGGCATCCGCTCGGGTGAGATCGTCTCTTCCAGTGGCGATCCTTTCACGGACGTGGTCAACATCGGCATCGGCGGGTCGGACCTTGGCCCGGCCATGACCACGCTCGCGCTGGCGCCCTATCATGACGGCCCGGACCTGCACTATGTCTCCAACGTGGATGGCGCTCACATTGCCGACACCCTGGCGAAGCTCGACCCGGCCACCACGCTGATCATCGTCGCGTCCAAGACCTTCACCACCATCGAGACCATGACCAACGCCCAGACGGCCCGGCGCTGGATCTCCGAGACCCTGGGCGAAGACGCCGTCGGCGACCATTTCGCGGCTGTCTCGACCGCCCTCGACAAGGTTTCCGCCTTCGGCATCGACGAAGAGCGGGTCTTCGGTTTCTGGGACTGGGTTGGCGGCCGATACTCGATCTGGTCAGCCATCGGCCTGCCGCTGATGATCGCGATTGGCCCAGACGCCTTTGCCGAGTTCCTGGAAGGCGCCCATGCGATGGACCGGCACTTTGCCGAAGCCCCGCTCAGCGAGAACCTGCCGGTTCTGCTCGGCCTCATCGGCATCTGGAACCGGGACTGCCTGGGTCACGCTGCCCGCGCCGTTCTTCCCTATGACCAGCGCCTGTCGCGCCTGCCAGCCTATCTGCAGCAGCTTGATATGGAATCCAATGGCAAGCGGGTGAAGCGCGACGGCACGCCGGTCGACCGGGAAACCGGACCGCTCGTCTGGGGGGAACCTGGCACCAACGGCCAGCACGCTTTCTACCAGCTCCTCCATCAGGGCACGACCGTCATCCCTTGCGAGTTCATTGTCGCGCGGAAGGGGCACGAAGAAGACCTCAGCCTGCATCACGAGATGCTGGTTGCCAACTGCCTGGCCCAGTCCGAAGCATTGATGCTCGGCCGCACGCTGGCAGAAGCCAAGTCCCTGCTGGAAAAGGCCGGACTGGCTGCGGATGAAGTCGAACGCCTTGCCCCACACAAGGTCTTCCCGGGCAACCGCCCCTCGCTCACGATCGTCCATGACCAGTTGACGCCCTACGCGCTCGGCCGCCTGATCGCCCTTTATGAGCACCGGGTGTTTGTCGAGGGCGTGATCTGGGGCATCAATTCCTTTGACCAGTGGGGTGTGGAACTGGGCAAGGAACTGGCCACAGCCCTGCTGCCCATGGTCCAGGGCAAGGCCTCTCCGGATGGTAAGGACAGCTCCACCCTCGGTCTGCTGGCCAGCATCCGCGGCTGACAAGGTCCTTGATCCGGAATTGAAGACGGAGCAGCTGGTCTGCTCCGTTTTTTATTGCATGCATTCTGCACCGCTTTGGCTTCCACTTTTTTGCCTTGGACGACGGCGCGTGCCTGCCTCAGGCTGACAGTCTTCCGGACACCCGGGACGCTTGAGCCCGCTGCTTTCTCCAAATTGCACGGGTTTCGCGTCACAAGCCCGCCGCGCAATGCGTCTCTGCAAGTGTCCGTAGCCGGCAGTGCCGCTGGCTCAGCATGAAGGAGTATGGAAATGGCAGAATTGGTGAACCCGATGATCACGGATGCCGTGACCCAGTCGAACGTCAAGGTGGTCGGCGAGTCCCCGGCCATGGCCCTCAGCACGATGTATCAGGCGATGGCGCACTCGACCGGCGTCCTGTTCGAGAATGCAGTCGCTGCCCAGCAGCAGCAGAACATTCTTGCTCAGGCCTCCGTCAACCAGGGCGTGATGCAGATCTACAGCCTCGACACCACCGCCGCAGCTGGCGCCAGCGAGAAGGTTGCCCAGACCGGCGTTTCGGACAACCTGACCAGCCTGCTGACGGTTCTGAACGCCTTCAACAGCCGCTAACACCAAGAGGCATCCGCATCCGGTCCGGCTCCGCATTGTTTTACGATGCGGAGCCTTACTGTATGCAATGCATTAACAACTTTTGATACATACTCTCAGAACAATAAAGTATTCATCCATTCAACAGATTGAAAAATCTAGCCGAATGCGCGAATAAAATACTTATTACAGGGCAGGAATAAATATAAATATTTCAGATAGATCGAATGACGAGGATCTATGCATGACCCAAAGCCAGACGACCCTGACAGAATTCAATCAGATCGAAACCTCCGCAAAACAGAGAATTGACCTGCTCAATGCGGAGCTCGCGGTGCTCAACGGCATCCTGAAACTGCAACGGCTGTCGGCTGGTGCAAAAGCGGCAACCTCTCCCGGCATTGATACCATTGAAGAACTGAAAACCCTGCTCGCCTCGCTCAAATCCTGAAGGGGCAGACCGGCTCAAGACCTTCTCTTAAGCCCTGCCAGTCCATCTGGCGGCAGGGACTGGACGCGGCATGGCAGCGGGTCCGATGAATTGCGGACTTCTCATCCGCTGTCCGCTGGCGTAAGAAGCGGGCAACCGTTGACCGCGTTAACGTGGCAAAGCCCTCATCCAGCCAGACTGAAGATATGTCCAAGACACTGATCGCCGCTCTTTACAAGTTCGCTCCGCTTCAGGATTTCACCGACCTGCGTGATCCGCTGAAGGCCTATTGCGAGGAGCGCGATGTGCGCGGCAGTCTGCTTCTGGCCTCCGAGGGCATCAACGGCACGATCTGCGGCCCGGAAGAAGGCGTTCGTGACGTGCTTGCCCATCTGCGCGCCGATCCGCGCCTGGAGGGCCTCGAGCACAAGGAAGCCTGGGCCGACCGTCCGGTCTTCAAGCGCATGAAAGTACGCCTCAAGCAGGAAATCGTGCGGCTTGCCGTTGATGGCATCGACCCGAACGAGACCGTCGGCACCTATGTCGCTCCGGAAGACTGGAATGAACTGATCAGCGATCCGGATGTGGTCGTGATCGACACCCGCAACGACTACGAGTTCGCTTTCGGCACGTTTGAACGGGCGCTCAACCCGAAAACCCAGTCCTTCCGCGAATTCCCGGCCTGGGTTCAGGAAGCAATCGAGCTGGAGAACAAGCCGAAGGTCGCCATGTTCTGCACCGGCGGCATCCGCTGCGAGAAGGCGACCGGCCTCATGCTGCGCGAAGGCTTCGAGGAGGTCTACCATCTCCAGGGCGGTATCCTGAACTACCTGGAGAAGGTGCCGGAAGAGGAAAGCCTCTGGAAAGGCGAATGTTTCGTCTTCGACGACCGCGTTTCCGTCGATCACCAGCTCCAACCTTGCTGGGGCAAGTGGGTTCCGGAAGAAGCCCGCCACGTCATCAATGACGACACCAATTACGACTGAGGCAGGGTCCGGGGCGAAACTCGGACTTTAACCTTTCATTAACTTTTCCTACACTGTTCCCGCCAATGCTCAGGCCAGCGCCGCCGCGCTGGTCTAAGCTGTTCCGGAGGCTGACCTGAGACGCTTGAAAAGCGCGCAGGCAACCTCGGATCGGCAAGGTTCTGAGCCAGTACAGGCAGGGGGAAAGTCGATGAAGATGCCGTTCGGATTGAAAGCTGTATCTGCGCAAGCCAGCTGCCTGCTGCTTGTCTGCTCCATGTCCCTGCCCGCCTCTGCGGGCCAACGCTCCTGCTATGAGGAAACGGTGGTACCCGCTGTCTACCAGACCGTCGAAGAGCAGGTTCTCGTGCGCCCTGCCAGCGCTGGATATATCAAGCATCCTGCGGTCTATGCAGAACAGGAAAGGCGGATCATCGTTCAGTCCGCCTCGATCGCCTATCAGACCATTCCAGCCGTCTATCAATGGCAAACCCGGCGGGTCATGGTGCGGCCAGCCTCGGTCAGCTGGGAATATCAGGTCCGCCATGGCAAGCGCATTCTCTGTGAGGTCAAGCATCCGGCCGTCTATCAGAACCAGAGCCAGAATGTGATGGTCCAGAGAGCAAGCCGGGTGAAGGTGACCCTGCCGCCCGTCTATGGATCGGTGCGCGAACGTGTGCAGGTTCAGCCTGCCTGGAGCGAGCGCGTCGAAAAGCCGGCGGTCTATCGAACCGTGACCAGGCAAGTGAAAGTCCGTGATGCCCAGTCGGTCTGGCGTCCTTTGAAATCCCGGGGCGGCTGCCGTTCCTGATAAACGCAAAACAGCAAGGGCAGAGCGCCCTCAGAATTGTTTTGATTTTTATGTGCGCAGGGCGTTCACATTCCCCATCCGCCTGCGTCCAATCTGGCAACTGAGACACAGCAGGAGACGGGTGTGCCCAGGCATCCGACAGGCCAATTTCTGACGACCGGTATCCGACAATGCGCCTGGCCTTTTGCCAAAAGCAACCGGCTGGCCGCAGGGGACGATGCCGACGACAGCGAGCAAGGCAAGGACAATCACGAGGATCCGGCTTCACGCCAGACACCTCCCCCGCCAGCTTCGCCGGACAAGGAAAGACAGCTGAAGGATGTTGTCCGCAGCCTGGACCGGAAGGATCAGGAAGAGCTGCTCACCGTTCTGAACCAGATCCTCGGGCGCGACTGAACATCCAGCACCCGCTCCACTGTGCCTTGAGTTCGAAACCGGCAAGACAGACGAACCAGCCGGATCAGGAGAAGGGATCAGGATCATGCCTCCACTCGCGAATTCCACCCCAAACGGACAGCCGTCTGGCACAGGCACAAGCACCGCAACCAGCACAGGAAATCCTTCCACTTTGCTGCAGAGCCTTCTGGAAAGCTTTGTCCAGAGCACAAAGCTGCAGGGGGAAGTGCAAAGCCTCTACAGCTCCATGCCGCAGCTTTTCAGCATCGCGGGAAGCATCCTTGAACAAAAGGAAGCTGGCGAAAAGGCGCTGGAAGAAACGGTCAAGACCGCTACCCGTGTTCTCACCGACGCACGAAGCCGTGCAGCAGATCTTTCCAAGGCTCTCAAGACCCAGGAAACCGTGCTCGACCAGATCCTTCAGGATGAAACCCTGCTGATCAATGTCCTGAAAACGGGCAGCAGGGAGCTTCCTCCGGTCGTGACAGCCCCCGGAAATGTGCCACTTGCCCGCGCGGCTCAGATCGCCAGCGCAGATCCCCGGATTGCCAAGGGGGTGAACGACCTGAAGTCCATGATCCTCGACATCGTGCAGGAAGAGGTACGACGGTCCATCAATGGCAGATCGGCCCCGGCAGGCCCGCGCTAAGGGAATTGACTTGCGGAGCGTCAGACCGGGACCTGCGGCGGCGCTTCGCCATCTCACAAAGCCTCCCCAACACACATCCCATGGCACAGGAATGAAAAATCCTGTTGTTTCTTATGCCCCCCAGCCATTGACCGCCGTCTTTTCGCCCATATAACTCCTCATAGGTCCTCCTGCGGAATGCGGTCTTCCTCCGGGAGATTGCGAAGACCGGCAAACGACATTACGCTTGGGGAGTTTCCGGCATCAGGCGCAGTTTGCGCATTGCCGCCGGCAGGGTTTGGGTAATTTGAAACAACGATTCCTGGGCTTTAGGAGAGTGTAATTATGAAGAAACTCATCGTTGTGGCCGCGAGCGCCCTGCTTTTGACGGCTTGCCAGTCTGACAGCCAGCGCGACCGCGCCCTCGTCGGCGGCGGTCTTGGCGCAGCAACGGGTGCTGCCATTGGTGCAGCTACCGGCAATGGCGTTGGCGGAGCCCTCGTGGGCGCAGCCATCGGCGGTGCTGGTGGCGCAATTGTCGGCTCCGCAACCACCCCGAAAAACTGCGTGGCTTATGACCGTTACGGCCGTCCGTACCGCGTTGCTTGCCCATAATACAAGAAATTCGACCACTCATTCTTTCCAGTGAGGAAACACGATGAAGAAGCTTCTCCTGATCGGCGCTGCCGCTCTTTTCCTGGCGGGCTGCCAGTCTGACAGCCAGCGCGACCGTGCGCTCGTCGGCGGCGGCCTTGGCGCTGCAACCGGTGCAGCCATCGGCGCAGCAACCGGCAACGGTGTTGGCGGCGCACTCGTTGGTGCGGCCATCGGTGGCGCCGGCGGCGCGATCGTCGGCTCTGCAACCACCCCGAAGAACTGCACGGCTTACGACCAGTACGGCCGTCCTTACGCAGTGTCCTGCCCGTAATACGGCACGCCTGACCAGGCGGGTCCGGACCTTTCCGGACCTGTCAGGGACAACAGGTCTTCAAGCGGCGGTTTCCGCGCTAGAATTACCCGGTGATTCGATCAGATTCGACAGGAGAATCGGATGAGCCGGGTTAGGTTCTGTGCGGTAGCCGCCGTTTTTGTGTCTTTGGCCCTCAGTGGCTGTGCCAGCAACACGGACAGCCAACGCGACCGCATGTTGATTGGCGGCGGATTGGGTGCGGCCACCGGTGCGGTCGTTGGCGCCGCGGCGGGTTCCACCGCAGGCGCTGCTCTTGCCGGTGCTGCGATCGGCGCGGTCGGCGGCGGGTTGATCGGTATCGTCACCACACCGCGCAACTGCATCGCCCATGACAAGGACGGCACGCCCTATCAGGTGCACTGCCCGTAAGTCCCGGCTTTCCGGCCGCAATTGGCCAGGTGCAACGCAGTCTATCCACCGGCAAGAACAAGCGTGTCGACGCCCCTGACCCGGCACGGTATAGTCCGCCACAACCAATGCGACCACCACCGGAGACCTAAGGGTGCCTTTCCAGATTTCGCGCCTCATCGAGCCGACCTACAAGCTTGCCGAATGCCCGACCTGGGATGAGACCACCGGAACGCTCTACTGGACCGATATCCAGGGCTGCACCATCCAGGCGATGGACTGGGCGACCCGCGCCATCAAAACCTTCACCTTCGACAACCAGGTCGGCTCCTTTGGACTGACCGATGACGGCAGGCTGATCGTTTCGGTCTGGGACAAGGTGATCCTGTTCGATCCCGCCACTGGTGCGCAGGAGCCACTTGCGGAAGTGGAGGCAGATCTTCCCAATACCCGCCTGAACGACGGCAAGATCGGGCCGGATGGCGCCTATTGGGTCGGCACCATGGCCACCGTCAGCCCGCGCGAACCTTTGGCAAGCCTCTATCGCATCGATGGGTCTGGCCGTGTCGACAGCATCCGCGAGGGCCTTCAGGTCTCGAACGGCCTCGCCTGGTCACCGGATGGCACGATCATGTATCACTCGGACTCAGGCCCGGGCTGGATCGAAGCCTATGGCTTTGAGCCTGCGACCGGAGCACTCGGCTCCAAGATGCTGTTTGCCCAGCAGACCAACGAAACCGGCCGCCCCGACGGGGCAACGGTGGACGCTGAGGGCAATTACTGGAGCGCTGGCGTCTCGGCCGGTGTGCTCAACTGCTTTGCCCCGGACGGCAGCCTGCTGCATGCCATCGGCATCCCCGCTCCCAAGCCGACCATGCCCTGTTTCTGCGGCCCGGACCTCGACCAGCTCGTGGTCACCAGCTTGCAGCCAGGCGGTGAACCGGAAGACAGCCTCTCCGGCAGCCTGTTCCTCGTCGAGGGCCATGGCACCCGGGGACTTCCAACCTACCGGTTCAAGACCGGCGCTTGAGGCACGGCCCCTTAACTGGACTTCAGGTCTGAAATCACGGTCTTGGCCGAGCTGCCTGCCGTTGTGCTGACCGTTCCGAAGACGGTCACAGCCTGTGTCACCATGTTCTGGATGTCCTCCATGAAGGGGATCTCCTTGATCGTGGAAGCGGGCTGAGGACCTTCTGCGGCCTTCTTGATGGCGACGGCCTGGGCTGCGACGGCGATCTGCATGATCGCATTCATGTAGTTCTTTGCATCCTGCACGGCCATCCCCGCTGTTTGACTGACCATGATCTCCGGCGGCGTGATCGCAATGTTATCCGCGTAATTGCTGGTCTCCGTGTTGGAGAACTGCACCGCCTGGACGACCTGCTGATTGAGCGCGGAGACGTTGGGCGTGGGAGCCTTTGCCGCCAGGGCGGCTCGGGTGTTTCCCGGCGTCTGGGCGGTTTTCTGGGGCAGGGTTGCAGCGGCCTGCTTCTGGTCGCCTGTGCGGGCAGCATTCCCTGCCCCTGCCCCTGCTTGTGCACCAGCCTGACCTGCCCCCAGACCAGAGCCCGGAGCGGTACCGGGAGCAGAACCAAGACCGGCAGCCTGTGCAGCCGCTGCCGCAGAGGCTTTGGGAGCCGTCCCGTCAGCTGCGGTCTTGCCGTCATCTCCGGCACCGGGCGCGGAACGCGCGCCAAACCAGCCACTCAATCCCATGGTCCGTCTCCTTGTGACATTGCCGGGACACATTCATCCCGATGACGACCGGCTAAAAGACAACATGCCTTCTCGCCGAAATTGAAGTTACTCGCCGATATCCATGATCAGCTGGCAGGCCTTGGACACGACCGCAGTCGTGATCTGGTTCATCGCCTGCTGACTGTGCACGGCATTCTGGATGGAGAGGCCGGAGGCGTGGCTTGCGACCTGATAGAGCGCTGCGATTGCCTGTGCCGGCGCCTCGGCCACCACCTTGACGTTGGTCTGGGTGACAGCATCCGTAATCTGGGAATTGACGTTATCGGCCATGGTTTCGTCCTGTCCTGTTCGCAGCCGGGTGCACATCCGGCAGAGGGAAGCGGAAGGGACAGGGCTCCAACGCACTCATGCACCTGTCCGCCACTCATGGACGCTTCAGCCCGCTGCGCGTGACAGGCGCTTCAAACTTTTTTCCGGCATGCAGCTCTCAGGGAGGCGGCAGCCTTCCCCCTCCCCCAGCGCTTGCCGCAACCTTTCCCGCAGGTGCTGAACCCGTTTGCGGGCAAGAGGCTCGGAAATCTCCAGCTGCTCCGCAATCACCCTGTAGCTTTGCTCCTCGCAGAACCTCAGCCTGAACACCTTGCGCAGTTCCGGCGGCAAGGCATTCACCACATGAACCACCGCCCGAAGCGTATCCTGGTGCCGCAGCAGGTTCTCCTGATCCGGCTGGTTGCTGGACAGGGAACTCTCATGATCGACATAGATATCCGCCCCGAAGTCCCGGACCTGCCGTTCCGACTGCACCCGGCGCATGCGGGAGATATGCTCGTTCTTCATGGCGAAGAGCAGAAAGGCGCGTGGTTCCCGGATTTCGGTCTCGTGCCTCTCCACATGAGCGACCGCCTTCACCAGTGTCGAAGACAACAAGTCCTCTGCATCCTCCCGGTTGCCGCGGGTCAGGCGAAGCGCCCTGCGTTTCAGCACCACGGCATCTTCGATCCAGCTCATCCAGATCCCAGCGGCAGACGCCAGAGCGCCATTTTCCGGTTCGTCCCTGTTGGTCACGAAGCCCTCCCGGTCCCCTAAACATGCCTTGTTTTCAATAGCTGAGAAGACGCGGGCCTCTTCGCGATGTGAATAAATTCTTGGACCAGCAAGACGCATCATCTGAAGGCACCTCCGCACCTGAACCGGCTGCGGACCGCCCAAAATGCAACCCGCAGCACAACCAAGATCAGCGTAACGGGAGACACAACCTTTAACAATCTAAAATTGCATCATCCGAAAGAAGCAACTTAATTTAGCTGCAGCTCATCCCTCCCCCTTCCCTGAGTGCCGGAGCAGCGTGGACAGAAAGCCTGCAGCCATTCTATTGTGCCGCGCGAAAAGACAGGGCCGATTGTCAGAACCGGCCCGAAAGCGGCTGAAGTGGCCTCAAGTGGAAACGACGTGACAATCTTCCTGCGCCGGACCGGCAAGCCCCTCAGCGACCGGCAAATCTCGCCGCTCAAGGCTCCCCTCTCCATGGGTCTTTCCCGCGGATGAGCGATGCCGTGTCCCCCGCTTTCCGTCAGGACCTGCAAGGCCTGCGTGCCCTTGCCGTCCTTGGCGTGCTGCTATTCCATTTTGGCGTTCCGGGTACCGAGGGCGGCTATGCCGGTGTCGACCTGTTCTTCGTCCTGTCGGGATTTCTGATCACGTCGATCCTGACGCGCCGGACCGACCCTCATCTTTCCTGGAAATCTCAGGCAGCGTTCATCTGGCGCTTCCTCGGCAAACGGCTCTGGCGCATTGCCCCTGCCCTCACCACAGTCGTGGCCGCCACTTGCGTTGCCGGCTGTTTCATTCTGACGCCGGAGGATTTCGCGTCTCTGGGAAAAGAGGCCTTTGCAGCCGTCACCTTCTGGCCGAACCTCCATTTCAGCGCGGAAGCAGATTACTTTGCGACGGCTTCCGCATACCGGCCTCTCCTGCACACCTGGTCGCTCGGCGTGGAGATGCAGTTCTACCTGCTCTGGCCAATCCTTCTCACCGCAATCCGGTTTCTGCCTGAAAACCGCCAGCGACTGTCGGTTCTTGCGCTTCTGGGACTGAGCTTTCTGGTCTGCCAGATCCTGACGTTCGCCGATCCCAGCGTTGCCTTCTACAATCCGGGCCCACGGCTCTGGCAGTTTCTCATTGGCGCTCTCGCTGCCTGGCATGTCACATCCGCCAAGGCTGCGCCTTCGGAGGGAAGCAGATGGCAGCAAGCGGCAGACTGGGCGACCCTTTGCGCTCTGCTGGCGACGCCTGTTGTTTTCGGCCCCGCAACGCTTTGGCCAGCGCCCTCGTCCATTCTGCCATGCGTCGCCGCTGGTTGGCTGATGTCAAGGCCCCGCAAGACGGCACTGGTTCAGGCCCTGCTGGAAAACAGGCTGCTCGGCGTGATCGGAACCTTGTCCTACAGCCTCTATCTCGTCCATTGGCCGCTGGTCGTCTATTCCAACATCCTGCTTTTCCCGGAACCAACCTTCGCAACCCGCATGGGCCTGCTTGCGACCTGTGTGCCGCTCAGCGCGCTGCTCTACCTCCTGATCGAGCGGCCAATGCGCAAACTCGGCGCTGCACAGGGGCTTCCGCCCTTGAAACTGGGAGGAATCGCGGCCTGGGGCGGAACCATCGCACTCTGCCTGTTGCTTGCCTCGAGCAAAGGCGTTCCGGACCGCTGGACAGCTGAGGATCTGGCGGCCCTGACCAGATCCGAGCGCCATCCGGATCTGTCCCGGCCGCTTTGCAGCACTCCCGGACTTGCAGGGCTCTGCAAACCGGAAAAATCCGGCGGAATTGCCCTGTGGGGTGATTCTCATGCAGCGGCGCTTGAAGAGCCCCTAAAGACCTGGGCAAACGAGACTGGCACGCCGTTCAGAGCCTTCATCGGCTACGGCTGCCCCCCGCTTCCCGGAGCCTATCTGCGCAACACACCGGTTTCCCTGCCGAAATCAAAGTGCCTGCGCAATGGCACGCCTGTGCTGGATGCCATTCTGGCCGATGACACGATCAGGACCGTGATTCTGAGCGCCCGCTGGGTCTGGTATTTCACCGGCACCCGGAACGGGCCGGATGGCGGCGGACCAGTCTATCTGACCCACGGCAAATGGGAGCTGGCAAGCAAGGCGGGCAACCAGGCCGTCTTTGAGGCTTCCTTGTCCCATCTGACGAAAGCCCTGCAAGCTGCCGGCAAGACCATTGTCCTGCTGCAGCCCGTGCCCGAATTCACCTTTGATCCGGTACGCTGCTATCAGGCCGAACTGCTTGGCCGGGAAGCTTCCGGCACCTGTCTGATGGCAAGGTCGGAAACAAGCGAGCGGCAGAACCGGGCCAATCACTTCCTAGAAAGCCTGGCGTCTCAGAACAGCTCAATCCGGCTGGTGCAGCCCGACGGCGTCTTTTGCTCGGACACGGCCTGCAGCCCTGTGCTGAAAGACAAGATGGCCTATCAGGACGATGACCACGTCAACAGGATCGGCGCGACCGCCCTGCTGCCCCTGATCCTCGAGGCAGCACAAAAGCCCTGACCGCAGAAAAGCACCAGGCCAAGCGCAAGACAGCAACAGACAACCGCGAGCGGTTGTTTGATCTTATTTTTCAAGAAGGGGAGGAAGTGGTGGGTGCACGGGGATTCGAACCCAGGACCGTCTGATTAAGAGTCAGATGCTCTACCAACTGAGCTATACACCCACATCCGCGTTTGGCGGTGAGACCGTCGCGCCGCAGCGCTTCGATGGGCGGTGTATATAATTGCCTTTCCTGGAACGCAATCCCCCTGCCAATTTTTTTCCGGGCTAATTTCCTCTCATGTGCAGGCACGCCTGGAAATCAGCGGACTTCCCTGCAATTTCAATCAGCTGAAACCTATCTCCCACCCTGGGGATAACTTGCCTGACAGGGGACAGAAACCGCGCAGAGTAATTTTCAAAAAGCCCTTCGCCAAAATTTGTAACTTTTGCAATTTTGATCTTGACCACACCCGATCCCCTGACTACGGTGCGGCGCATCCAAGGCGAGTGACAGCACCCGCCTCCATTCTTTCCTCCTCTGCCATCCGGCAGAAGCGGATCCAACGGCAACAGGGAAACAGAACGGCCATGGCCCGCACTGCTCTCATTCTAGTAGTAGGAAAGCGCACCGCCGGAATGGGTTGACCCATTCGGAACAGGCTGGTGCGCACACAAGCTCCCGACGGGGGCTTTTTTTGTATCTCCAGCCTGCCCTTTGCCCCACCGGCCTTCGCGCCGGACACAAGACCGGCCTTCGCGCCAAGCCTTCTGAAGGGAAAGCTTGGCGGGCGGGCCACAGGACACGCCGGACTGACCGGCAAGAAGAGCTAACGCCAGCTTGGGATACCCCCAAGACCGAAAAGCAAGGAACCTCGAGAATGACACGGGAGATGACCGGCGCCGAGATGGTGATCCAGGCGCTGAAAGACCAGGGAGTTGATACCGTATTCGGCTACCCGGGCGGCGCAGTGCTTCCCATCTACGATGAAATCATTCAGCAGGAAGGCCTTGAGCATATTCTTGTCCGCCACGAGCAGGGTGCCGGCCACGCGGCCGAAGGCTATGCCCGCTCCACCGGCAAGCCGGGCGTGGTTCTCGTCACCTCGGGCCCAGGCGCGACCAACATGGTCACCGCGCTTGCCGATGCGATGATGGACAGCATTCCGCTCGTCTGCATCACCGGCCAGACCGCAACGCACCTGATCGGCACGGACGCCTTCCAGGAATGCGACACCGTCGGCATCACCCGTCCCTGCACCAAGCACAACTGGCTGGTCCGCAACGTCGACGATCTCGCCCGCATCCTGCATGAAGCCTTCTATGTCGCGACCTCCGGCCGTCCGGGCCCGGTCGTCATCGACATTCCGAAGGACGTCCAGTTTGCGACCGGCACCTATCACGGCCCGACCGCCAACCCGTCTGCCGCCCACAAGAGCTACCGCCCGCAGCTGAAGGGCGATGCTCAGGCCGTGCGTGCAGCCGTCGAATTGATGGCCAACGCCAAGAAGCCGGTCTTCTACACCGGCGGCGGCGTCATCAACTCCGGCCCGCAGGCGACCCAGCTGCTGCGCGAACTGGTTGGCCTGACCGGCTTCCCGATCACATCCACCCTGATGGGCCTTGGCGCCTATCCGGCGAGCGGTGACAACTGGCTCGGCATGTTGGGCATGCACGGCACCTACGAAGCCAACATGACGATGCATGATTGCGACGTCATGATCTGCATCGGTGCCCGCTTCGACGACCGCATCACCGGCCGCCTCGACGCCTTCGCGCCCTTCGCCACCAAGATCCACATCGACATCGACCCGTCCTCGATCAACAAGAACGTCAAGGTCGATCTGCCGATCATCGGTGACGTCGCCCACGTTCTGGAAGATATGGTCCGCATCTGGCGCACCTCTTCCATGAAGGCCGATCCGGCAGCGATGAAGGTCTGGTGGGAACAGATCAACCACTGGCGCGCACGCAACTCGCTGGCCTACAAGCCGAACAGCGACGTCATCATGCCGCAATACGCGATCCAGCGCCTTTATGAGCTGACCAAGAACCGCAAGACCTTCATCTCGACCGAAGTCGGTCAGCACCAGATGTGGGCCGCGCAGTTCTATGGCTTCGAAGCCCCGAACCACTGGCTGACCTCCGGCGGTCTCGGCACCATGGGCTATGGCCTGCCGGCCGCTATCGGCGCCCAGGTGGCGCACCGCGATGCGCTCTGCATCGACATCGCGGGCGACGCCTCGATCCTGATGAACATTCAGGAAATGTCGACCGCCGTTCAGTTCGGCCTGCCGGTCAAGGTGTTCATCCTGAACAACCAGTACATGGGCATGGTGCGCCAGTGGCAGCAGCTGCTCCACGGCAACCGCCTGTCCCATTCCTACACCGACAGCCTGCCGGACTTCGTCAAGCTGGCCGATGCCTATGGCGGCGTCGGGTTCCGGGTGGAAAAGCCGGGCGATCTCGATGGGGCGATCGAAGAGATGATTGCCGTCGACCGGCCGGTGCTGTTCGACTGCCGCGTGGCCAATCTGACCAACTGCTTCCCGATGATCCCCTCGGGCAAGGCGCATAACGAAATGCTGCTTCCGGATGAGGCCACCGATGAAGCCGTGGCCAACGCCATCGACGACGCTGGCCGCACTCTGGTGTAAGGACGACAGGACAATGAACGCTACGCTAAATCCCACCGCTCCGTCCGTCTATTTCATGGCCGACGTCAGCGACAAGGTCGAAACTCACACCCTTTCGGTTCTGGTCGACAACGAGCCGGGCGTTCTCGCCCGGGTCATCGGCCTGTTCTCCGGCCGCGGCTACAACATCGACAGCCTGACCGTGTCGGAAACTGAGCACGAGAAGCACCTGTCGCGCATCACCATCGTCACCACCGGTACGCCGATGGTGATCGAGCAGATCCGCCACCAGCTTGACCGGCTGGTGCCGGTCCACCGGGTGACCGACCTGACCGTGGAAGCCCAGCTTGCCAATCAGGAAAAGCCGCTCGAGCGGGAACTGGCTCTGGTCAAGGTGGCAGGCACCGGCGACAGCCGCCTGGAAGCCCTGCGCCTGGGCGATGCCTTCCGCGCCACGGTGATCGACGCAACGACCGAACATTTCATCTTCGAAATCACCGGCCGCACCTCCAAGATCGAGCAGTTCATCAACATCATGAAGCCGCTCGGCCTGATCGAAGTGTCCCGCACCGGCGTCGCCGCCCTGCAGCGCGGCCCTGAAGGCCTCTAAGCCTAAAGGCAGACAGCCAAAGCTTCAAAGCCCGCCAGAGCAATTCCGGCGGGCTTTTTCGTGTTCGCACATTTGCCCGGAAGAAAAGAGTTTCACTTGATTTGAAACGATGGTTACATCATTGATGAAACATGACTGATACAAGCTGGCTGCTTCTCACCTACAAGGTTCCTCCGGATCCCGCGACCAGGCGGGTGGCTCTCTGGCGCAAGCTCAAGGGAATGGGCGCGGTCTATATCCAGAATGGCGCGTGCCTCCTGCCAAAGACGGACGACCATGCGCGCCGCCTGAAGATGATCGAGAATGATATCCTCACCATGGACGGTGAGGCCCTCATCCTGGAAACGGCCGCCCATGACGCAGTCCAGGCAAGCAAGGTAATCGCCCGCTTCAAGGCAGACCGGGACGAGCATTACCGGGAATTTCTCGGCCGATGCGACGACTACGAAGCGGAAATCGCCAAGGAAATCGCGATCGAGAAGTTCACTTACGCCGAGCTTGAGGAAGAGGATGCGGACCTGAAAAAGCTTCAGGGATGGTTCGAGAAGATCAGGAAGCTCGACTTTTACGGCGCCTCACTCGCCGGCGAGGCCGAATCCCGGCTTCGCAAATGCGAAGCCTTGCTCGACAGCTATGCCCAGCGCGTCTTTGACGCCAACATCGAGAACAGATGATGACGTCGACATCCCCGAACATCCCAACAAGATCCCTTCCTCAGGAAAAGCGGCGTATTCCTGCGGGCATATGGGCGCTCGGTCTCGTTTCCCTGCTGATGGATGTTTCATCCGAAATGATCCACGCCCTGCTGCCAATCTACATGGTGAGCGTTCTTGGCACTTCGATGCTGACCGTCGGGATCATCGAGGGCATTGCCGAGGCCACCGCGTCGATCACCAAGGTCTTTTCCGGCGCACTGAGTGATTGGCTTGGCAAGCGCAAGCTGCTGGCCCTGATCGGCTATGGGTTAGCTGCCCTGACCAAGCCGATCTTTCCCTTGGCCCCTTCGATTGACTGGCTCATCAGCGCACGTTTCATCGACCGCATCGGCAAGGGAATCCGGGGGGCGCCGCGAGATGCCCTCGTCGCCGACATCGCGCCTCCCGAACTCAGAGGCGCAAGCTTCGGCCTGCGGCAATCGCTGGATACGATCGGGGCTTTTCTCGGCCCTCTGCTTGCCATCGGACTGATGTGGATGACCGCAGATCACTTCCAGTTCGTGTTCTGGATTGCTGTCATTCCTGCCTGTCTTTCTGTTGCCGTGCTTTTGTTCCTGGTCAAGGAACCCAAGCGTCCCGCAAACACGAAGCTTGCGAAAATTCCCTTGCGGCGCGCAGAACTGATACGACTGGGCAGCGGCTATTGGCTGGTTGTTGTCATCGCCTCGATCTTCACACTCGCCCGGTTCAGTGAAGCCTTCCTGATCCTGCGGGCACAGTCGCTTGGCCTTGAACTGATGTTCATTCCCGGCATCCTCATGCTCATGTCCCTGGCCTATTCCCTTTCCGCCTATCCGGTAGGGGCCTTGTCGGACAGGATGAACCGCACATCCATCCTCATTGCCGGCGTCATTCTGCTCATTCTCGCTGATGTGGTTCTGGCCTATGCCTCCGGCCTCCTCACCCTTTCTCTCGGAGTGATCCTCTGGGGCCTTCACATGGGCTTCACGCAAGGATTGCTGGCGCGCATGATCGCGGACACCGCTCCGGCCGAACTGCGCGGCACCGCCTTTGGCATGTTCAACCTGACGACAGGCGTCATCCTTCTGATCTCCAGCGTATTGGCCGGAGCCCTATGGGAGGCTTTCGGTCCGCAAGCGACCTTCCTGGCAGGAGCTGCATTCTCGGCCCTGACGATTGCCGGCTTGCTGACGGCCCGCAAGCGCCTTTACCTCACAGAGACGGCAACCGGGGGCGGGAGATAGGCGGATCTCCCACTGTTTCCTGCGACGGCAAAACTGACTTTGCGGCAAGTTGTGACGCAAAGCACTGTTTCTGCCCCCTTCAAATGGCAAATCTTCGTGGCTCCCGGACAGCGGCTCACCCAGATGTCCTGACAAGCCGCAGGGAGCAGGCAGCCACACAGAGGCTGCGTTCCTGAAGAAGAGACTATCATGACTTTTGAAGTAGATATTTACCTGTCCCGCCTTGGCCTCAGCACCTTGTCCAAGACCGAGGAAGACTTGCATATTCTGCAGACACGGCAAATGCAGGCGATTGCATTCGAGAATGTCTTG
This sequence comes from Roseibium suaedae, assembly GCF_900142725.1. Lineage (GTDB taxonomy): Bacteria > Pseudomonadota > Alphaproteobacteria > Rhizobiales > Stappiaceae > Roseibium > Roseibium suaedae. The sequence continues at coordinate 641,298 of NZ_FRBW01000002.1, forward strand.
CCGTTGCTCGGGACAGTGCCGGATCTGGACCCAGGTGCCGTCTGGAACAAGCTGGTTCTGGATGGGCGCGGCGGCTACTGCATGGAGCAGAATACCCTGCTCGGAGCAGCCCTCGAGAATGCCGGGTTCAATCACCGCCCTCTTCTGGCCCGGGTCCGCATGGGAAGTGCCAAGGGCGGGCCGCGCTGCCATCTGGCTTTTGTGGTGCGGCTGAAGGGAACCGACTGGCTGGTGGATGCAGGCTTCGGCGGACCCGGCCCCCGCGTTCCGCTGAAGATCGAACTGGGGACCGAACACCAGGTTCTGCGTGAAACCTTCCGTTTTACCGAGGACATGGCTGCTGGCGAGATCGTCCTGGAACGCAAGACGCCGGAAGGCTGGTTCCAGCTCTATGGTTTCGACGACATGCTCCCGGCACAGACGGACATCGAGATGTCCAATTTCTACTGCGCCCGTTCGCCGCAATCACCGTTTCCATCCAATCTGATGATGGCTCGAACGACAGGCAGCGGAAGGGTGAGCCTGTTCAACCGGACCCTGCGCCAGGAAAACAGCTTTGGTGTGAAGACCGAGGAACTGGCAGATGCCGCTGCGCTCCACCGCGCCCTCTCCGGCTGCTTCCTGCTCTCCTACGGGGCAGAAACCGCCGAAGCGATCTGGAACCGGCTGCCAGTGGAAGCCTCCGAAGCCGCGTGACAAACGGCACGACAGACCCCAAGAACGGCAAACCCGCTGTGAGCAATCGCAGCGGGTTCTTCAATTCCGAACCTGATCAAGACCGCACGAGCCAGGAGCTCTCGGCCTGCTTGCGCGACAGCATCAATTCAGGTTCCGCAGCAGCCTGCTCACGATCAAATCGTGAAATGGCGTGATCAGAAAAACATACAGGTATCCGAACCAGTTGTTCCGCCGGACAAGCGTGGTCAGCGAGACCGATTGTCCCGCAGGCCGGTCGTGTGTCTGAACAACCACTCTGAAGTTGAGATGCCAGTCATCGTAGCCCAGGACCACATAGTCTTCGGTTTTCTGCAGCGTGGGAAAAGCCCCTGGCTGCCGGTCATCCGTCGTAATTTGTCCCGGCTTTATGCCAAAGGGTCGCACGAGTGCGTTGCGCAGTCCGTTCAACATTCGGATCCAGAGAGGCGGAGCGTCGCCAAACATTTTCTCCACCGCGTCCTCCGCGCTGAGTTTCTGGTGAAGCGGGACAATCTCGAAAGAATCCTGCCAGTTCACGCCTTCAAGAATGCCAGCAGGCACCACTGTGCTTGTCCTTTTGATATTCGGGCCACTCATGGATATTTTCCTCAGGTTGATCAGATGGGTCAGCTCGCAAAATCAGACCCGACTCGCTACTCTTTATGTAGCAAACAGTGCGCTATCATTTCTGTAGCGTCAAGAAGGTGAAACCAGTCATGAAGAAACCGGGACTTCCCAGCAGAGGGTCAACCACAGGCCGGCCGATCATGGTGTTGCTTGATGTGCTGGGACAAAGATGGACCCTGCGTATCTTGTGGGAACTCACCCAGGGACCTGCCACATTCCGGGAGCTGCAGAAGCGCTGCGACGGCATTTCCCCCACACTGGTGAACCGCCGTCTCGCGCAGTTCCGGGATCTGGGCTTCGTTGCCAAGGGAAAGCAAGGCTATGAACTCACTCAACTCGGACAGGAGCTCAGCGAGCAATTCATCAGCCTTGAAAGCTGGGCCAACCGCTGGGCAGAAGAATGGGCGCAAGAAATGCCGGAGGCTTGAAACTCAGGCCCTGCCCTTAGTGGGTCCGGTAGGCCAATCACAGCATGATCGAATGAAAACGACTGTTTGAGCCGCCTATCGGCTCCCATCCCCAAAACAGGCCGCGTCTCTCCGCCAAAAGCCTTTTGTTGCCCTTGCCGCAACGTGCGGCGAGGCGTATAGGACACCCGCGCGCGGGCGGCTGCCGCCTGCTCCTTGACCCTGCTGCGACAATGAAAAAGGTCACCAAGCCATGATCCACGGTCTGTCCCGGCCGAAGAACCAGATTCGCTGGCTGCTGCTGGAGGGCATTTCGCCCACCGCCACCGCAATCCTGGAAAAAGCCGGCTACACCAATTACGAACTTCTGCCGACCGCGCTGGACAAGGATGCGCTGATCGAGAAGCTTCAGGGCGTACATATCGTCGGTATCCGCTCCCGCACCCAGATCACCGCAGAGGTTCTGGAAGCGGCCAAGACGCTGGTCGGCATCGGCTGCTTCTCGGTCGGCACCAACCAAGTCGATCTGGAAGCGGCCGTGAAGCTCGGCGTTCCGGTCTTCAACGCGCCGTTCTCCAACACCCGCTCGGTTGCCGAACTGACCATTGCCGAAATCGTCATGCTGATGCGCGGCGTCTTCACCAAGTCCACCGCAGCCCATGAAGGCCGCTGGCTGAAGACGGCCACCGGCTCTCATGAAGTGCGCGGCAAGACTCTCGGCATTGTCGGCTACGGCAACATCGGCACCCAGCTTGCCAACCTTGGCGAAGCCATGGGCATGCGCGTGATCTACTTTGACATGATCGACAAGCTGCAGCACGGCAATGTCATGCCGGTCGACAGCCTGGATGAGCTTCTCGCCCAGTCCGACGTTGTCTCCCTGCATGTTCCGGACACGGCTGAAACCCGCAACATGATCACGGCCACCGAGATCGCCAAGATGAAGAAGGGCGCCTTCCTCATCAACAACGCGCGCGGCAAGGTCGTCGATCTGGAAGCCCTCGCAGATGCCCTTAAGAGCGGTCATCTGGCAGGTGCAGCGGTCGATGTGTTCCCAAGCGAGCCGAAGTCCAACAAGGACGAGTTCACCAGCCCGCTGCGCGGCCTCGACAACGTCATCCTGACCCCGCACGTGGGCGGTTCGACGGAAGAAGCTCAGGACCGGATCGGCGAGGAAGTCTCCCGCCGGCTCGTCGAGTATTCCGACGTCGGGTCCACTCTCGGCGCGGTCAACTTCGCCGAAGTGCAGCTGCCGAAGGGCACGGATGCAACGCGTTTCATCCAGGTGCATCACAATGCGCCGGGTGCCATGCGCACGCTCAACGAGCTCTTCGCCCGCCACAACCTCAACATCTGCTCCCAGTACCTGCAGTCCTACAAGGACATCGGTTACGTGGTTGTCGATGTGGACACCCCGGTCGACAACACGGTCGAGATCCTGGAAGAAATCCGGGCCCTGCCGAACACGATCCGCGCCCGGTTGCTGAACCGGGTGTAAGCGCAACGCAGCGCTGACATTTGAAAGCCCCGCCGGACCTTCCCGGCGGGGCTTTTTGCTATCGAGATCCCGGCATGGACGGCTGGATATTTCCGGTTGCACCCTATAGAATCCAAAACTGAAGAGTGGACAGTTCAACAGGATCCTCATGCCTTCGGCTTCCTCCAGCGAAACACGAGCCCTCCCCTCCACCAGCCTTTTGAAATCGCCTGAAGACCAAGACACCATAAAACGCTGCCGCGTCCTCGTAATCGGAGGCACAGGCGTGTTCGGATCTCGTCTCGTGGAAGCGCTTTTGAAAAAGCCTGAGTTCGAGGTTCTGGCCGCCGGACGGAACGCCGATAAACTGAACGCTCTATGCAAACAGCTTGGAGACGGGACGCCTGTCGTGCTCGACAGCAATGCAGCTGACCTCGAAGAACGTCTTCTTGAAATCGATCCGGATATCACCGTCGATGCAGCCGGCCCCTTTCAGGCCTACGGAAACAACGACTATCGCATCGCTCACGCCGCCTTGAATGCGGGCAGCCATTATCTGGACCTTTCGGATGATGCCGGCTTCACATCAGGCATCCGCGCCCTGAATGACTCGGCCCTTGCTGCCGGAAAAACGGTTCTCTCTGGCGTCTCCAGCGTTCCGGCCCTTTCTTCTGCTGCCGTCGACCATATGCGACCGAGCTTCGAGGAAATTGATCTCATTGAATCCGCGATCCTTCCAGGGAACAGGGCTCCCAGAGGACTGTCCGTCATTCAGGCAATTCTCGCGCAAACAGGGCAACCCATTTCCGCCATTCGGGATGGCAAACCAGCAAAGGTCACCGGATGGTCCGGTCTACGCCGCCATCACCTTCAAACGGCGCCTGGCACCAAACCCATCTCCACACGCTGGTCGAGTTTCATCGGAGCGCCTGATCTTGAACTTTTCCCCGAAGCCTATCAGGCGCGGTCGGTACTGTTCCGCGCCGGGCTCGAACTTTCTGTCCTTCACCTCGGGCTCTGGGTCCTCTCACTTCCCGTACGCCTGAAGATTCTTTCTTCCCTGCGCCCTCTCGCAAGGCTCACGCAGACTGTTGCGACATGGTTTGAGGGCCTGGGTACAGACCGAGGAGGAATGGACATAGCGGTTTCCGGAAAAGGCCGTGACGGACGTAGCCTGACCCGGCGCTGGACACTCATCGCCCAGAACGGTGATGGCCCGCATATCCCGGCCCTCGCTGCAGAAATTCTTTGCAGAAAGCTTCAGCGGAACGAAGTCCTCCCCGGAGCCAGACCATGTCTCGGGGAAATATCTCTTCAGGAAGTCGAGCAGGCAGCCGCTTCTCTTGATACGTCCACCTTTGAAGACAGCATCACCGGCGATACGGTATTCGAACGAGCATTGGGCCGGGATATAGAAATCCTGCCACAGGCGATCCGCGACCTTCATCGGGTGTTCGATCTGCGCAAATGGACAGGAGAGGCCTCTGTGGAACGCGGCACGCATTTTATTGTGCCACTTGTCTGCATGCTCGCGGGCTTCCCGCCTCCTGCCGAAAGCCTTCCAATCTCGGTGACGATCGAACGCAAGAATGGCAGTGAGACTTGGACCCGCCGCTTTGGCGCTCACAAGATGGTCTCGGTTCTGTCGTGCCGCAACGCCGCCGGGTCCGGTGTGGTGACAGAGCGCTTCGGTCCCATGGCCTTTGACATACATCTCAAGGCGAAAGACGGCGGTCTGAGTTACCCTGTCGTCAAAGGCAGGGTTTTCGGCATCCCTGTTCCAAGGTTCTGCCTGCCATTGAGCGACACGCTGGAAACAGCGGCCGACGGCATGTTCAGATTCAAGGTGGAGATTAGCCTCCCGCTTGTCGGTCGCATCGTCCGTTACGAAGGCTGGCTTCGGCCGGATACGTGAACCGGGCAAATGCCCATGTAGCGAGCTCAGGCAACAGGATGGAATGGCATCAGCTATATTGTCTCTAGGGACAAAAAGCCGTTTGACAGGTCGGGGGTTTGGTAGAATTTTCTGTGCTCCGGCACACCTGCCCGGCGCTGTTTCCCAAAGGGAAGCAGACAGATCCTTCCGTCCATCTGCCCGATACGAGTTTCCGATGACTTCCTCGCGCCTCTCCGTCAATGTCAACGCCATCGCCATGCTGCGGAACCGGCGTGATCTTCCCTGGCCCAGCGTGACCGGCCTTGCCGCCATTGCCATGGATGCAGGCGCGAAGGGCATCACCGTGCACCCACGCCCCGACGAGCGCCACATCCGCAAGACCGATGTCTTTGACCTCGCCGAGCTGATCGAATCCCGCTACGCCAACAAGGAACTGTGCCTTGAAGGCTACCCGACCGACGATTTCCTGAAGCTGGTGGAAGACGCAAGGCCCGATCAGGTGCTCTTCGTGCCTGACGATCCGGATCAGACCACGTCCGACCATGGCTGGCAGTTCGACAAGGACACGTCGCAGCTCGCTGACGCGATCGCAGCCGCCAAGGACTGGGCCGTGACCGTTTCCCTCTTCTGCGATCCGGATCCGGAAGCTCCGGCCAGGGCCGTTGCTCTTGGCGCTGAGCGGATCGAAATCTACACCGGCCCCTATGGCGCCTGCTACGATGACCCAGCGGCAGCCGAACGCGAACTCGGCAAGGTCGTGGCAACCGCGGAGAAGGCCCAGGCTCTTGGATTGGGTGTCAATGCGGGTCACGACCTGACGGTCGAGAATATTCCGGCGCTCCTCGCCAGGGCGCCTTTCATCCGGGAAATGTCCATCGGCCACGGCTTCACCGCCGATGCGCTGATCCATGGCTTTGCCCAGAGTGTCGTCCGTTTCCGGCAGGCAATGGGAGAGGTCTGAAATCATGCCCCTGGAGAGTTGGCTCTTCTTCGTGGTCCTGTCACTGGTTCCGGCCCTCAGCCCCGGACCGGGCGTGATGCTGGCCATCAGCAACACCTTGCGCTTCGGCCGCACAGCCACGCTCATTTCGGCTGCCGGCAACGCCCTCGGGCTGATCATCATTGGCTATGCCGTCGCACTGGGCTTCGGCGCGGTCATGTCGACCTCCGCCATCGCCTTCACGGTGCTGAAGCTGATCGGCGCTGCCTATCTGATCTATCTGGGAATCAAGATCTGGCGTGACCGCTCCGGCCTTCAGGCTCATACGAGCGGCCCGGCCGCCCCGCGCAGCCACACCCGGCTGTTTCTGCAGGGACTTTTCGTTTCTGTCACAAATCCGAAGGCGATCCTGATCATCTCGGCGCTGTTTCCGCAGTTCATGCTGCAGCAAGGGTTTTCGTTCGGTCTTGCGACAATCCTGTCGCTCACCTACGCCGCCCTTTGCTATGCCAATCACGCCGCCATCGCTTATGCCGGCAATTCGCTGCGCCGGTTCCTGCTGTCGCCCAACCGGCTGACTTTCGTGCGCCGTGTGCTTGGCACCCTGTTTGTCGGCTTTGGCGCGGCCCTGGCCGCCGCAAGCCGGTAAGAACCTGGAGGCGGAAAAAGCGTGACGGCAATCCGCCTCCTTGCCCTTTGCGGCAGTCTCCGGGCAGCTTCCAGCAACCGGGCTCTTCTGCAAGCGGCCTGCGGGCTGGCTCCGGAAAACATGCAGATCCGCCTCTATGAAGGCATGGCAAGCCTGCCGCATTTCTCTCCTGATCTTGAAACTGCCAACATGCTGCCGGAACCTGTTTGCGCGCTGAGGCGGCAGGTGGCAGAGGCGGACGGCCTTCTCATTTCCTGCCCCGAATACATGCATTGCCTGCCCGGCAGCTTCAAGAACATGCTCGACTGGATGGTCGGCTGCACCGAATTTCCCGGCAAGAAAATCGCCCTGTTCCAGGCGACATCCCGGCATGAATATGTCCCTGAAATGTTGAGGGATGTTCTGAAAACCATGGCTGCAGACGTCGTCGAAAACGCCTGCCTCATGCTGCCTGCGCGCAGCAATGTTCTGGACAAGCAGGCAATTTGGGAGGAAAAGCAGCTCTCCGGACGGATCCAGGACGGTCTGCAAATCTTTGCAGATGCGATCCGGACGGCACGTTCCTGAGCCAGGCCAATCCGGCCTGACCTTGTCAGCATTGGGGCAGACCCCACGCTCGCAAGGGAACCAACCCGCTCACGGAACGTTGAGTGAAACGAACCTGCTGGTGGCCAGCCTCATTCTGACCAGGTCCAGGTTCTCAAACGCCTGAAAAAGGCGAACTGGGGCAATCTCTCAAATGACAATTCTCGAGAATGCGGAAACGCGGAAGTCCTCTGCCGAGCAGAGTCATGGCGTGAAATCCAGCCATGCAATGCTCATGCTTGGGGCGGCCGGTGTCGTCTATGGCGATATCGGCACCAGTCCAATCTACGCCCTTCGGGAAACGCTCAGGGCAGCCACAAATGGAGCCGGTGTCGCCGCGAAAGCGGAAATCATCGGATCGCTTTCCATCATTGTCTGGGCGCTTACAATCATCGTCACATTTAAATACGCCCTGATCGTGCTCAGGGCAGGCAACCAGGGCGAAGGCGGCACCCTTTCGCTCGCAATCCTTGCCCGCAAGGTCGCAGGCCGTGCGCAATATATCGTCACGGCCCTTGGCGTCATCGGTGCCGCTCTGTTCTTTGGCGACGCTTTCATCACCCCTGCCATCTCCGTGCTCTCCGCCGTCGAAGGCTTCGTGCTGACCGACCCGGACATCGCCGGCTATGTCATCCCGATCACGGCAAGCATCCTGATCACACTCTTTGCGGTCCAGCGCTTCGGCACCAGCAAGGTATCCGCGGTCTTTGGTCCGGTCATGCTGGTCTGGTTCGGCTGTCTGGCCATTTCCGGCCTCGGGCACATCCTGGATGACCCCAGCGTGTTCCAGGCGCTGAACCCGCTGGAAGCAATTGCCTTCGCAATTGATCACAGCACCGTCGCGCTCGCCGTTGCCGGTGCCGCGTTTCTGGCGGTCACAGGCGCTGAGGCGCTTTATGTCGACCTTGGCCATTTCGGCCGCACGCCCATCATCCACACCTGGTTCGTGCTGGTCTTCCCGGCCCTGGTCATCAACTATCTCGGCCAGGGAGCCTTTCTCCTCAGCAACGCAGGCTACGTTGACCAGCCGCTTTTCGAGATGATGCCGGACTGGGGACGCATTCCGATCATCCTGCTTGCGACCGCGGCAACCGTGATCGCCAGCCAGGCTGTGATTTCAGGAGCCTTCTCCATGGCCCGACAGGCAGCACAGCTTCACCTGCTGCCACGCCTGACCATCATCCATACCTCCGAGACCCAGTCGGGGCAGATCTATCTGCCCCAGATCAACTGGCTGCTGCTTTTGGGCGTGCTCAGCCTGGTTCTCGGCTTCGGCTCATCCGACGCAATTGCCGCCGCCTATGGCATCTCCATCTCCGGCCAGATGCTGGTCACGACCCTGTTGCTGGCGCTGGTCATGCGCGGGGTCTGGCGCTGGCCACTCGCGCTGGTCGTCGTTGTCGCCATCGTCTTTGCGGCGATCGACGCCATGTTCCTGACCGCCAACATGATGAAGTTCTTCGAGGGAGGCTGGGTCTCCATCTTTATGTCCTCGGCGCTCCTCGCCATCATGGTGGTCTGGACCAAGGGCAGCAAGCGGCTCTTCGACAAGACCCGCAAGCACGAGATCCCGCTCACCACTCTGGTCAATTCCCTGAAGAAGAACATGCCGCACCAGGTGCCGGGCACGGCTATCTTCATGACCGGAGATCCGGACAGCGCGCCCACTTCTCTGATGCACAGCCTGAAGCACTACAAGGTGCTGCATGAGCAGAACCTGATCATGACGATCAAGACCCTGCCCGTGCCCTTTGTCGAGGACGAGGAGCGGCTGACCATCACGCCGGTTGACGACGGCTTTACCAGGCTGACGGTTGCCTATGGCTATATGGAAGACCCGGATATTCCGGGAGCCCTGAAGGAACTGCGCAAGAAAGGGATCAAATTCGACATCATGTCGACCTCCTTCTTCCTGTCGCGGCGCATGCTGGTTCCTGCCGCTTCGGGGCTTTTGAAGGGGCTGATGACCCGCAGCTTCATCCGCCTGACCCGCTTTGCGGCCGACACCACCAGCTTCTTCCGCCTGCCGACGGGACGTGTGGTGGAAATCGGAACGCAGGTCGTTCTTTAAAGGTCAGTATCAGCCGCCCGGGCCTAATGGTCCGGGCGGCTGATCGCATATGAATTCATTCAGACTACAAGCGGCTTGTGCCGGTCACGCCGCATCCGAGAGGAAATCTGCGGCAATGCGCATGTCGCGCAGAGGCCGGACCAGCTCGATGGACTTGGCATAAAGCGGATGCGCCTTGTAGGCGGCAAGCTGCGCCTCGTCCTCAAACTCCCCATAGACGACAAAATCCGGTCCGCCGGGGCTCACCTGATCGTTCTGAAAATTCCGGCCGATCTCAAGGCGCAGGCAATCGGGAACCGCCGTCAGGATCTTCAGTCCCTCATAGACCTTTTCCCGGTCATTTATGTCCCGGGCGGTGAAAAACACGATGTGACGGATCATGGCAGAGCCTTGTTTCCTCTTGAGGTTTCAGTCGATGACGGGAGACTTCCCGCAAAACGGATCCAGTTGTCAAACGGCTCCACGACATTGCTCTGTCCATAAAAAAAACCGCCCTGACTTTGCAGGGCGGGGTCAAAAAGAAAGGTGTACCTGTATAGCTAGGGGGTCAGGCACAACCCTTCCGAGCGACAAAAGAGCGTGTCCCATGGATGTGCAGACCGCTTTCAAGAGTGAAGCAAATTCCCGAAGGTTCCGACATGGCAGAAATCTGGCTAATTTGATTAAAAACTTCACAAACTGGTTGCCAGTTGGATGTGGGCTCTCGCTTTTCGCTCCGGCCACCGAAATCAACCAGAGCGTGCCCCATCATTTCCTGCCACAATTGAAGAAGTCCTCACGCAGGTTCGAGCCGCTTCATTTCCTGATGCTCGTCTTCGACCAGGCCGACCTTCCAGTAGCCGGAAATATAGGCATCGGCCTTGTCTACGCCCTTGTCCTTCAGGACGAACTCACGGAACGACCGGATGGCTGTGCTTTCCCCCGCAATGCAGGTTTGAACCCGGCCTTCCGGCCAAGGCTGTGCGCGCAGGAAATCGATCTGGATGGACGTGGCCACATGCGGATCCGGCTGAACCAGCCAGTGAACCTCGATGCCTTCCGGGATACGGATATCGGTTTGCCGGTCCTCTTCCGACAAGATCTCGAAAATGGCCAGTCCCTTGGCATCCGCGGGCATCGCCTCCAGGGACGCGGCGGCCACGGGCAGCGCAGACATGTCAGCGGCCACCAGATACCAGTCCGCATGGAAATGGGTCATCTTGACGGGACCGGGTCCCATGAAGGCCAGAAACGACCCTTCTTCCGCCTTTTGCGCCCAAAGCGTTCCAGGGCCGCTGTCTCCATGGGCCACGAAACCGATGTCCATTTCGCGCTCGGCCTGCCGGAAAGCGCGCACCGTGTAGGTGCGTACCGCATGCAGCCGCTCCTTGGGACGTCCAGCGGCATAGTGGCTAGCAAAACTGTCCTTGTCTTCACCATCCCTGGGAAACGCGAGTTTGCAATGGGCCCCCTCCTGGCCAAGCGGGAAATCGGCAAGACTGTCACCGGTCAAAGTGACGCGGATCATGTGCGGCGTCACATAACGGGACGATTTCACGGTCAGGATGCGGGGATTCGGACGGACGGGGCGTTGCATGGGAGGCCTTTAATACATGAGAATTAAATTCATAAATATGCACTCCCGGCTGACATTAAAAGAGGCTTGCGGAAAATCGAGGCCCGCAAGAATTCCCTCTTGACGCTCGCCTCGCAAAACCGGATAACGCTTTCCGAACCGTACCGTACGGTACAAAATCGGAACACAGGTTTGCCATGCCCCTTTCCTCCGCCCCAGCGGATACCGATTTCGAAGACACCGCCTTCACCGCCCGGCAGGAAACCGTGCTGGAGCACGCGCTGAGTCTTCTGGTCGAAGGCGGCGAGAAAGCACTGACCACGGCAGGTCTGGCTCGCACGGCAAATTGCTCCAAGGAGAGCCTCTACAAGTGGTTTGGTGACCGGGATGGTCTTCTGGCTGCTGTGGTTGCCTATCAGGCGAGCAAGGTTCATTTCCCCCCGGAAAGCGGCGCCACTGCGGATGCAGCGACCTTCCGGACCCACCTCACAGCTTTTGCCACCGAGTTGCTGGCCGTCCTGTTCGGCGAAACGTCTCTCGCCTTGAACCGGCTGTCGATCGGCCAGTCCAACCGGGACGACAACCGTCTCGGCCGCCTGCTGCGCGTGCGTGGCAAGCAAATGATTTCCGCCAAGGCCCGCGCCCTTCTGGAGGCAGGCCGTCATCGCGGTTACCTGAAGTTCGACGATGCTGAAGAGGCCTATCAGGTGCTCTACGGCCTCGCCGTGCGAGACGTGCATATCCGCCTGCTGCTTGGGGATCAGGCAAAGGCGGAAGAGCGGGATCTGAACGGACAGGCGGCCACAGCCGTTGACCGTTTCTACAAGCTGTTCGGCGCCTGACGCTGAATACCATCAAGTTTTGGAATATCCGGAACCGGCAGCAAGACCCGGTCACCGGCAAACGGGAGAAAGGAAGACCCATGCGTGTTTATTACGATCGCGATGCTGATCTGAACCTGATCAAGTCCAAGAAGGTTGCCATCATCGGTTACGGTTCCCAGGGCCGCGCTCACGCGATGAACCTGAAGGACTCCGGCTGCACCGAGATCGCAGTTGCCCTGCGCGAAGGTTCCACCACCGCCCTCAAGGCTGAAGCTGACGGCTTCAAGGTCATGAACGTTGCTGATGCAGCTGCCTGGGCAGACCTGATGATGATGGCAACCCCGGACGAGCTCCAGGCTGACATCTACAAGGACCACATCGCAGCCAACATCCGTGACGGCGCAGCGATTGCTTTCGCACACGGCCTGAACGTTCACTTCGGCCTGATCGAAGCCAAGTCCACCGTTGACGTTCTGATGGTCGCGCCGAAGGGCCCGGGCCACACCGTTCGCGGCGAATACGTCAAGGGCGGCGGCGTGCCGTGCCTCATCGCAGTCCACCAGGACGCTTCGGGCAACGCCCATGACCTCGGCCTGTCCTACGCTTGTGGCGTTGGCGGCGGCCGTTCGGGCATCATCGAAACCACCTTCAAGGAAGAGTGTGAAACCGACCTCTTCGGCGAACAGGCAGTTCTGTGCGGCGGCCTCGTCGAACTGATCCGCGCTGGTTTCGAAACCCTGGTCGAAGCCGGTTACGCTCCGGAAATGGCCTATTTCGAGTGCCTGCACGAAGTGAAGCTGATCGTGGACCTGATCTACGAAGGCGGCATTGCCAACATGAACTACTCGATCTCCAACACCGCTGAGTGGGGCGAGTACGTCACCGGCCCGCGCATCGTGACCGCCGAAACCAAGGCTGAAATGAAGCGCGTCCTGACCGACATCCAGACTGGCAAGTTCACTTCCGATTGGATGCAGGAATACCGTGCTGGCGCTGCCAAGTTCAAGGCAACCCGCCGCCTGAACGATTCCCACCAGATCGAAGAAGTTGGCGAAAAGCTCCGCGGCATGATGCCCTGGATCAAGTCCAACGCACTGGTCGACAAGACCAAGAACTAAGGTCTGCGATACGATCGGGAACCAGGGACACGCATTTGGCGGTCCGGTTCCCGGACGTAGATGGAAATAGCCGCTTTGAAAGGCCCGCCTCGTGCGGGCCTTTTATTTATTTTGGCGACCTGTGGAAAATGGCAATAAATCCGGGAAAATGATCAGGCATTTGCCCGGTTATCGAAGGATTGCCCTCTCGGGAAAACTATCAAGGCGAAGAGTGCGTACACAATTTCGCAACAGTTTTCCGCCACTTAGCCCGGGACAGAGCTGACAATCTCTCCCAGCGTCAGCGCTCTGAAACATTAAAATTTTACAGGTTTTGGCAAGATCAGGGAAAGCTGCCCGGCCGTAAGTTGAGCCAGACAGCGTCTTTGAAATTTTACTAAAACTCAAATTACCTTACCGGGACACGCACACTTGGACAGTTCCTCGATCCTAGCGGCTCAGTTCATCATACTGGTCGTGTTCTCGGTCACCTTCCTGCTGACAGCCTGGAACAATCGGGAACTGTCCTACTGCAACCGCTGGGCCGGCGCGAACATGGGGCTGGCTCTCGGGATCGGGCTCATTCTGGCAGGCCGGATTTTCACCCTGCCCCTGCCCCTGTTCTATCTGATGGTGAACACGGCGCTGATTGGCGGCTTGTGTCTTCTGAGAAACGGGGCAGCGGCTTTTCACAAGGTCAGCCTCTCGCCGCTCCGATCCTATTGGGGGCTTGGCCTCGTGATCGCGGTGACACTGTCGATCAACATTGGAACATCACCCTCCCAGAGCTATATCGTCTTCAATTTGGTTGCGCTTGTCTTGAGCGGAGAAACGCTGCGCTTTTATATTCGCGGCCGCCTCGACAGCCTGCGCTCCCGCTGGGGGCTCGTCCTGAGCTTCAGCCTGTTGTCTCTCTCCTTCACAATCAGGCTCTCCTTACATCTTGCAGGCCAGTTTGGACTCGAAACGACTACAATCGACGCCTGGTTGATGCCTCTGCATCTCGGGTTGGTCCTGATCTTTGTCTCGGCAAACGGTGCCTTCTCGCTGGCCTTGATCTTCGAGCGCATCGCCGCCGATCATAAGGCAGCCGCTGCCCGGGACCCGCTGACAGGCGTGTTTAACCGGCGCGAGTTCTTCGCCCGTCTGCACAGTCTGTTGGGAAACAAGGCCCATGGAGCATTTTCGGTCATCCTGCTCGATCTCGACCATTTCAAGCAGATCAACGACAAGCTTGGACATAGCGCGGGCGATCTTGTGCTTCAGATAAGCACCAGCACCATGCAGCAGAACCTGAGCGGCAAGGATTGTCTTGCCCGCATTGGCGGAGAAGAATTCGCGATCCTGCTTCCCGGGGCGACTTATGCCCAAGCCTACCGCTGCGCGGAACGAATCCGGATTGCCGTGCAGAATATGCCCCTGCCCTTCGCTTCCGGCGCGGTGCATCTCACCGTTTCTGCAGGCCTTTATCATGGCACCGGCAAGGGCCTGACCCCGACAGACATTCTGCGCCTGGCGGATGAACGTCTTTACGCATCGAAGAATTCGGGGCGTAATCGGATCTCTGTCGTCCAGGCGGCTTGAGATGAAGGCTTCCGGCAGCCGCAACTTTTACGAGCCGGGTCATTTACCATTCGTTAACCTAATGTTTCATCAGACCGTCAACCAGCTAACTATGGCTGCATTCTGACACTACCTAAAGTGTTGAATAGAAACGATTCGGAGCGTCCGTAGATGGACATCGCGACCCTGCTTTCATCGAACCTGATTGTGCTCCTGGTCTTTCTAGTCTCGTTCGCGATCATTTCTCTGAAGGCAAGCTTCTCCCCCTACAGCCGGGATTGGTCCATTGCCCGTGGCTGTCTCATGCTGGCCGTCGCAGGCTTCATCTTCGAGATTTCCCATCCGTGGATCGGCGCCCTCAGCCTGCCGGAACTCTGCCTGATATTCGGTTTCGCCATCGATTACCGTGCCTCCGTGCGTTTCTCCCGGATGCCTGGGTCCATCGCGGTTTCAAGCTGTGTGCTCGGCCTGGGAGCGGCAGGACTTGTCGTCTCCATCGGCATTGGCAACGAACAGCTGGCAAGGGCGGTCACGAATGGCGTGCTGGCCACGCTCGCCCTGATGACAGCCGTGCGCTACCTCCACCCTAATCTATCAGGGCTGGTATCGAGGTTTCCGCTGGCCGCAGGCTTTGTGATCATCGCCGCCGAAAACCTGTTCAATCTGGGAGAGACACTGCTCTCCAACCTGACCGGAACGGATTTCGTCTCAGACACCGAACATGTCGTCTACCACCTGCTCACCAGCTTGATTTACGTGACGATCACTGGCGCCTTCTCGCTGACCCTGGCGTTCGAGCGCACAGCCATGGAGCAATCCCTGGCCGCTCGGCTCGATCCCCTGACAGGTATCTTCAATCGTACAGAGTTCCAGAGCAGGCTCGAGCATGTCCTGACCAGCGACAACAGGCAAAGCTTTGCCCTGATCGGGATCGACATCGACCACTTCAAGACCTTCAACGATACATTCGGTCATCTGGCGGGGGACAATGCCTTGAAGGATGTCACCAGACTGATCCGCAGCTGCATCCGGAAAAACGATTGCCTGGCGCGGCTTGGCGGCGAGGAATTCGCGATCCTGATGCCTGACACCAGCCTGAAAGACGCCCATCAGATCGCAGAGCGCATCCGTGCGCAGGTCAGCCAGTCCGCAATGACCTTCATCCCGGACCGAACCTATCGGCTGACCATTTCTGCAGGTCTCTTCCACGGCAAGGGCTATGGCCTTTCCAGCGAGCAAGTCATGGAAATCGCCGACCGCAAGCTTTACGAGGCAAAGAACGGCGGCAGAAACAGGGTGATGATTGCGGACCAGGCTGCCGCCTGATCCGCAAGGGATCAAACTTGAAGCAGAAAAATCAGAAGCTGCTTTCCAGAAGCTGGGTCACTTCCTTGTCGCGAGCGCCCTCGCTCTTGCCGCCCATCACCACGACCAGCCGCTGCCGGCCGCCCCTGTTTGCGGTGGCCACAAGATTGTAGCCGGACTGGCTGATATAGCCGGTCTTCAAACCGTCAACGCCAGCGACCTTGCCGAGCAGGTTGTTGGTCGACGGATAGGTGCGGCCATTGTAGGTGAAGCTCTGCAGCTTGAAGAAACGGGCATATTGCGGGAAACGCTGCTTCAGCGCACGGCCTAGCTTGGCCATGTCCCGCGCCGTCGTCACCTGCCCCGGATCATAGAGACCGCTGGCATTGACGTAATGGGTCCGGGTCAGACCCAGCGACCGTGCCTTTGCCGTCATCCTGCGGGCAAAGGCGGTTTCTGTTCCGGCAACATTCTCTGCAATGGTCACAGCGACATCATTGGCCGACTTCACCGCCAAGGCATGAACCGCATCATCGACAGTGATGGTCGACCCGGCCTTCAGCCCAAGACGCGCAGGCGGCTTGGAGGCCGCATAAGACGAAACCGTCAGGGGTGAGGACAGGCTCATCCGCCCTGCGTCCAGCTCTTCAAACAGAAGATAGAGCGTCATCATCTTGGTGAGTGACGCCGGATAGCGTGGCTGATCGGGATTTTCCGACGAGAGTTCCGCTCCACTCGCCATGTCCATCACGAATTCGGAATGCCCGCGAACCTGCACGGCGGCAGGTGTGAAGGCAACCGGCTCCACCGGCGCGGCCTGAACATCTGCGACCTGAGGCGTGACCAAGGACGCGGATTGAACAGGTGCAGAAAGACTGGCCTGAGCCACAGCGGCTCCTCCGCCGGGCTTCTGGGCTGCGGTCTGACAAGCAGCCAGAAGGCCGGCAAGGCCGATTGCCAATGCAACGCGGACAGGCCGCCAGCGGGAGGACATATGGAGCATATGAAAGTCTCTTGATCGAAAATCGCAGGCCAGAAGCCAGTCTACCTTAAGCTCTATGCCAGGTCCGCAAGACGGACCCGGCCATCAGGCCTTCAGCTTGTAGCCCGTCCGGAAGATCCAGCCAATGACCGCAAGACAGATTGCCAGGAAGACCCCGGTCATCAACAGGGACACCCACAGGCTCACATCCGCCTGGCCATAGAAGCTCCAGCGGAACCCGGAGATCAGATAGACGACCGGATTGAACAGGGTCACGGTCTGCCAGACCGGCGGCAGCATGGAGATCGAGTAGAAGCTGCCCCCCAGGAAGGCGAGCGGGGTCACGATCAGCAAGGGAACGAACTGCAGCTTCTCGAAACTGTCCGCCCAGATGCCGATGATGAAGCCCAGCAGCGCAAAGGTGACCGAGGTCAGCACGAAGAAGGTCAGCATCCAGACCGGGTGCTGGATTTCGAGGTCAACGAAGGCCGCCGCCGTCAGGAGGATGATCGCTCCAACCAGCGCCGACTTGGTGGCCGCCGCTCCCACGAAGGCAATGGTGATTTCCAGGAAGGACACCGGAGCAGACAGGATCTCAAAGATCGTACCGGTAAACTGCGGGAAGTAGATCCCGAACGATGCGTTCGAAAGGCTCTGGGTCATCAGGGACAGCATGATCAGTCCCGGCACGATGAAGGCGCCATAGGACACGCCGTCAACCTCGGAAATCCGGGAACCGATGGCTGCCCCAAAGACCACGAAATAGAGCGATGTTGAAATCACGGGGGAGACGATGGACTGCATCAGCGTGCGCATCGTCCGCGCCATCTCGAAGAAATAGATGGCCTTGATGGCTTGGAAATTCATGACTTGGCCTTCACGAGATCGACGAAAATGTCTTCAAGGGAACTCTGCCGGGTGTTCAGATCGTGGAACCGTACGCCGGACTGAGAAAGGGCTGTGACAAGTTTGGTCACCCCTGTGCGTTCCGCCTGAGCATCATAGCTATAGGTGATATGACGGCGGTCGTCGGACAGCGTGATCGCCTGCCCATCCAGACCTTCCGGCAACACGCCGAGCGGCTCGACCAGTTCGATGGTCAGTTCCTTGCGGCCGAGCTTCTGCATCAGGGCCGCCTTCTCATCGACCAGAATGATCTCGCCCCTGTTGATCACCCCGACCCGGTCGGCCATTTCCTCGGCCTCCTCGATATAGTGGGTGGTCAGGATGATGGTCACGCCCCTGCGCTTAAGCTCGCCGACGAGACGCCACATGTCCCGGCGCAGTTCCACATCCACACCGGCGGTGGGCTCGTCCAGGAACAGCACCTTCGGCTCATGAGCCAACGCCTTTGCGACCAGAACGCGCCGCTTCATGCCGCCAGACAGGGTCATGATCGGATTGTTGCGCTTGTCCCAGAGGCTGAGGTCCTTGAGGATTTCCTCAATCAGCTCGGGCTTTTTCTTGAGGCCGAACAGGCCGCGCGTGAAGGACACCGTGTCGATGACTTTCTCGAAGGGCGCCGTCGGCATTTCTTGCGGCACGAGACCGACAAGCTTTCGGGCCGCACGATAATCCTTCTGGGTGTCGAACCCACCGATAGTGATGCTGCCGCCCGTCGGAATGACCAGACCGCAGATCGTGCTGATGAGTGTCGTCTTGCCAGCCCCATTCGGGCCAAGCAGGGCGAACACCTCACCTTCTTGAATATCCAGGGAAACGGATTTCAGCGCCTGAAACCCGCCCTCATACGTCTTGTCCAGAGACTGGACGGAAATGATCGGGGACATGAAGTGCCTGCGATGGAAGAGATCTGAAAAGAAAAGCGCGAAAACGCCGCGCTCGAAGCTGTACATATGGGCCGGAGGCGGAAAACTGCCAGATGAAGGGAGCAAAGAAAAGAGGCCTCCCCCGGCTCTCCTGACAGTTGAGGACAGGTCAGAACCACGTTGCCGGTTTCCTGACAGCCGTTTCCATTTGTTGAACACTCTGTCGAAACTACACTTATCGCGTTCGTTTCCCGGTGAATTACATTAGGGGCAACGCAACTCCGTTTCAGGAGACACCAAGATGTCCATTCGTCCCGTCACTCACATCGGCTCCACCCAACCCACTTTGGAGGGGGCTGGGGTAAAGCTTGAACGCGTCTTCGGATTTCAGGATCCGGAAATGCTGGACCCGTTCCTGCTGCTTGATGATTTCCGCAATGAACGCCCCCAGGACTATCTGGCCGGTTTTCCCTGGCACCCGCACCGGGGCATTGAAACGATCACCTATGTTCTGGCCGGCACGGTCGAACATGGCGACAGTCTCGGCAACACCGGCTCGCTTGGTGCTGGCGACGTGCAATGGATGACCGCCGGACGCGGCATCATGCATCAGGAAATGCCCAAGGGCGACCAGAAGGGCCGGATGCATGGCTTCCAGCTCTGGGCCAACCTGCCCTCGTCCCTGAAGATGACCGAGCCGCGCTATCAGGACGTGAAGTCGGGCGAGATCCCGGTGATCACCGATGACGACGGCACCTCGGTACGGGTGATCTGCGGAGATTTCTGGGGCAAGTCCGGCCCTGTCGATGGTATCGCCGCCGAGCCTCAGTATCTGGATGTTTTTGTGCCCGCTGGCCGCCGCAAGCGGCTCAAGGTCGACACCTACAAGCAGACCTTTGCCTATATCTTCGAAGGCTCCGGCCGGTTCGAGGGTGCCTCCGATCCCTTCGGCGTGCTGACCGAAAAGGAATTCGGTGGCGAGGAACTTCACATCCGCGACCAGACCGGCGACCGGACCCTGGTTGTCTTCGGCAGCGGCGATGAGATCGTTGTGCAGGCAGGCGATCATGGCATCCGTTTCCTGCTGGTCTCCGGCGCCCCGATCAAGGAACCTGTGGCCTGGCATGGACCGATTGTGATGAACACGCGGGCAGAACTGCATCAGGCCTTCAACGAGCTACGCTCCGGCACCTTCATCCGCTGAACAGCTCCTACCCAAGAGAAAGAAGGCTGCCTCCTTGCGCCTTAACTGGCCGAGGGGGCAGTTCACTGCCCCCTGCCCCTTGCCTGTCACAATTATCAGGGATACCGCTGTCCCTCCGATGATTTGCGATCAGGTTCCCATGACCCTCAAAATCCGATCCGCCCGTCCTGAAGATGCCGACGATCTGACCGCGATCCTCCACCGGGCAAAAGCCTCATGGGGCTATTCCGACGAGAAGATGGCGGGTTTCCGGGCTCAGTTCCGGATCGATCAGGACGCCATTGCCAAGCTGGATATTGTCGTGGCGGAAGTCGGCGGAAAGCCGGCCGGCTTTGCAGCGGGCCACCTCCAGCCCAGCTACTACCAGATCGACTATTTGTTCGTTCTCCCCGAAATGACGGGCCGCGGCTTGGGCCACCTGCTGCTGGACCGGATACATGAGCGCGCCGCGATCCTCGGGGCGGAAAAACTGAGACTGGACTCCGATTTCCACGCCCAGCGATTTTATTCAGACCGTGGTTTTGTTCAGGTCTCCAACCGGCCGAGCCAGATGTCGGACAGCGGCACCATTCCGGTCATGGAAAAGCCCATTCCGCCGATGGTTCAAGAGTTGAAAGGTCTCGACATCCGGCTCGACCAGACAAGCCCCTGGCCTTTTGAGGCAGGCAATGGCGAGGCCATCGATGCACATTGGGCACAGGAACTCGACAAGAACCCGCATCTTTGGAACGGCCGGGTCCTGAAGCTGACCAGCCATGCCTTTGAAGACGGGTTCCTGACCGGCGTCTGCCATGAGACGTCCTTCGCCGCCTTTCTCGCCTGGCGTGACTGGGGCGCGCCGGACCGCACCACCCGGAACCTCTTCGGCTCTGCCCTTATTCGCAGCCGCGAGGGCCATCTTCTCTATGGCATCATGTCGAACAGGACAGCCAATGCTGGGCATATCTATCCGCCCGGCGGCAACATCGACATGGCGGATGTGAAGGAGGACGGCCGGGTCAATGTCATCGGCTCCCTCTACCGGGAGCTTGTCGAAGAAACCGGGCTGATGGAGGACGAGGTCATCGAAGGTCCTCTCTTTGCCGTCTTTGACGGACCGCGCCTCTGCATCGGCCGGGTGATGAATGTCGACATCCCGGCTGACGAGCTGAGGACCCGCATTCTGAACCATTCGCTCGCCACGGAAGAACAGGAACTTTCGGATGTGAGGATCCTGCGCACCACCGATGACGCACTTGATCCCAAGACCACCACCTATGCCCGAGCTCTTGCCCGGAAACTTCTGCCAGAGCCCCAGAAGTAACAGGGGCTTAACCAAGTCAGACACTTATCGGCTGGCGGAGCGCCCTCTTTCCGTGCCACTCTCCGGCTGCTAAGACAACTGCGCTGCTTCAACTGCATCAGGAGACTGCACTCATGGGCCGCCGTTATGCCATTCTGGACGTCTTCACCAACAAGCCCCTGACCGGCAATCCGCTGGCAGTGGTGCTGGACTCAGAAGGGCTCTCAGACGCTCAGATGCAGGCCATCGCGGGTGAATTCAACCTGTCCGAGACGGTCTTTGTGCTGCCTCCGGAGAACCCTGGCCACTCGGCCACCATGCGCATTTTCACTCCAAAGGTGGAGCTGCCATTTGCCGGTCACCCGACCGTCGGCACCGCTGTCCTGATGGCCATGGAGCGCTTTGGCGACATTTCCGGTGAACAGGATGCGATGGTGGTGCTGAAGCAGGGCATCGGCACGGTCCGCTGTGCAGTCGTGCTCAAGGAAAACGCTGCAGCCTTCGCCGAATTCGACGTGCCACGCATTCCCGAGCCCGCTGGTCCGACCGTCAACCACGACCTGATTGCGGAAGCGCTCAGCCTTGATCCATCCGAGATCGGCTTTGAAAACCACACCCCGTCCCGTTTCCGGGTCGGCCCCGCATTCAACTATGTTCCGGTGCGGGATCTGGATGCCCTGGCCCGCGCCAAGCCGGACATGAGCCGCTGGAAGAAGGCCTTCGGTCACGACGACCATAACGACGCCTATGTCTATTGCCGGGAAACCCGGTCCCAGGACAGCGCCTTTCAGGCCCGCCTCTTCGCCCCCGAAATGGGCATCATGGAAGACCCGGCCACCGGTTCGGCAGCGGCAGCCTTCGCGGGCGTGGTGCAATTCTATGACGCCCTGCCCAACGGCACCCATTTCGTCCGGATCGAACAGGGGTTCCAGATGGGACGCCCGTCCCTCATCGATCTTGAAATCGACATTGCCTCGCGCAAGCTGCACGCCGTCCGCATCGGCGGTCAGGCAGCTCTCGTGGCAAAGGGCGAATTGTTCATCTGATCCTGGCCCTGCTTCCGCTTAAAAACAGCGCGCCGCTCAAAAATCGAGCGGCGCGTTGTCCGTTACTTCCTTCATGACGAAGAAGGTGCGCGTCTGGCGCACCCCCGGCAGGGTGATCAGTTCCTTCGCATGCAGACGGTTGAAATCCGGCATGTCCTTGACCCGGATCTTCAAAAGATAGTCGAAGTCGCCTGCCACCAGATTGCAGTCCAGCACCACGGGCATCTTCGACACCGCAGCCTCGAAGATACCGAAGCTCTCCGGCGTTGACCGGTCCAGCACCACACCGACCATCACCAGCGCTCCAAGACCCACCCGATCCGGCGCGATCTGCGCCCTGACCGACTTGATATAGCCCTCATCGAAAAGGCGCTGGGTTCTGCGGTGACACGTCGCCGGACTGACATTGACGCGGGTGGCAAGCTCCGCGTTCGACAACCTGCCGTCTTCCTGCAAAAGCTTGAGAATCCGTCTGTCGACCCGGTCCAGTTCATCCATGATGATTTCTTCCGAAATTTTACCCTTAAATGGAAGAATAGCAAAACAATCTGGGAAATGGGTTTCTTTTCAATCATTTTTGATCTGAATTTTGAAAGCACCTTCAGCCTCTGACTTGCTAGCCTGTTTCCAGCCAGAAATCGGAGAGCCCCATGCTGGAAGAGTTTGAGAAATACCCCCTCACCTACGGCCCGACGCCGATCGAACATCTGCCGCGCCTGACGGAAGCCCTCGGCGGGGAAGTTGAAATCTACGCCAAGCGCGACGACTGCAACTCCGGTCTGGCCTTCGGCGGCAACAAGCTGCGCAAGCTGGAATACATCGTTCCGGATGCGATCAAGTCCGGCGCTGATACGCTGGTCTCCATCGGCGGCGTTCAGTCCAACCACACCCGCATGGTCGCTGCGACCGCAGCCAAGATCGGCATGAACTGCGTCGTGGTTCAGGAAAAGTGGGTTCCCCATTACGATGCCGTCTATGACCGCGTCGGCAACATTCTCCTCACCCGCCTGATGGGCGCCGACAGCCGTCTCGTGGAAGACGGTTTCGACATCGGCATCCGCAAGAGCTGGGAAGATGCGCTTCAGTCCGTTCGGGACAAGGGCGGCAAGCCTTACGGCATTCCGGCTGGCGCTTCCGAGCACAAGTACGGCGGTCTGGGCTATGTCGGCTTTGCCGAGGAAGTCCGTCAGCAGGAAGCCGAACTCGGCTTCAAGTTCGACTATATCGTCGTTTGTGTTGTGACCGGCTCCACCCAGGGCGGCATGATCGTTGGCTTCGCCAAGGATGGCCGTGCAGACCGCGTCATCGGCATTGATGCCTCCGGCACCCCGGAACAGACACGCGCCCAGGTGCGCCGCATCGTCGACAACACCGCCGAGCTGGTGAAGCTGGGCCGCAAGGTGAGTGACGAGGAAATCGTCATCAACCCGGACTACGCCTACCCGGCCTATGGTGTTCCGAGCGACGAAACCAACGAGGCAATCCGCCTTGCTGCCCGCACCGAAGCCATGATGACCGACCCGGTCTACGAAGGTAAGTCCATGCAGGGCATGATCGACCTTGTGAAAAAGGGCTTCTTCCCGAAGGGCTCCAAGGTCCTCTATGCGCACCTCGGCGGCGCACCGGCCCTGAACGGCTACTCCTATTACTACAAGGACGGCTGATTTGCTGCAGGGGCACCGACACTCCCTTGGTGCCCCTGCGCTGCCCGTCCACCTTGCGGTTCGTGGTCTTGGCGAATTTCAAACGGGCCCCATCCCCGTTTGATGACCACGGACCGCAAGTCTCTTGCCCCCGCCCTCTCCGGACATTTGCCAATTCTGCCTTTGCCCTTGCTGCCATGAGTGGTTACGCTTCTGACGGGACGCCCGTCCGCTTGCCACTTCAGATGGAGCACTGCAAAGCCATGTCCGCCCTCACTTTCCGCAAAAGCCGCAGTCCGAAGCTCGCCCTGAAGCTCATGCTTCTTGCCAGCCTTGCCGCCTTTCCAGCCCATGCCCAGCAAGCGGCTGACACGGTGGCTCCGGAAAGCGCAGCACAGGCAGATAGCTTTGAAAACCTGAGCGAAGCGGCCAAAGCCTCTCTCGCCCTCAAGTCGCAGGGCAAGCCTGTAACCGCCAAGCACTGGATGATTGCCGCCGCCAATCCTCTGGCGACGGAAGCTGGTGCCAAGATCCTGCGGGCCGGCGGCAGCGCTGCCGATGCGATGGTCGCGGTGCAAACCGTGCTCGGCCTCGTGGAACCCCAGTCTTCAGGTCTTGGCGGTGGCGCCTTTCTGGTCTGGTACGATGCCGCCTCCGGCAAGCTGACCACACTGGATGCCCGCGAAACCGCCCCAATGGCCGCAACGCCGCGCCTGTTCCAGAGCGAGGAAGGCGAACCCCTCAAGTTTTATGACGCAGTCGTGGGAGGCCGGTCTGTCGGAACGCCAGGCACACCGATGCTGCTGGAAGAAGCCCACAAGCGCTGGGGCAAGCTGGACTGGTCAGGATTGTTCGCCGAGGGCATCGCACTGGCGGAAGGGGGCTTCAAGGTCTCCCCGCGTCTCGCCTCGCTCATTGAAAGCGAACCGGAGGAACGGCTCGCAAGGTTTGAGGCCACGAAGGCTTACTTCCATCCGGGCGGATCGCCCCTCAAGGCGGGCGATCTGCTGAAGAACCCGGACTATGCAGCCACGCTGAAGGCCCTCGCCAGCAATGGCGCCGAGGCCTTTTACAAGGGTGACATTGCCAAGGATATCGTCAATACCGTCCAGACCGCGCCGGGCAATCCGGGCGTTCTCGCCCAGGCGGATTTCGACCTCTATCAGGTCAAGGAGCGCGCACCGTCCTGCGCGGCCTATCGCGGCTATGAAGTCTGCGGCATGGGACCGCCCTCCTCCGGCGCTCTGACCGTCGGTCAGATCCTGGGCATGCTCGAACCCTATGATCTTGCAGGCTTAGGGCCTGCCAGCGCGGACAGCTGGCGGCTCATTGGCGACGCTTCCCGCCTCGCCTTTGCCGACCGTGGCCGGTACATGGCCGACAGCGATTTCGTGCCCATGCCCACCAAAGGCCTTTTGGATCCTGCCTATCTGAAGACCCGCGCCAATCTGCTCAGCGGCGATGATTCCCTGCCAGAAATCACCGCCGGAACCCCGCCCTGGGATCACGCTCAGCTCTATGCCGACGACATGGCGCTCGAGCTGCCGTCCACGTCCCACATCTCGATTGTCGATGGGGAGGGCAATGCCCTGTCCATGACCACCACGATCGAGAACGGTTTCGGCTCCCGCCTGTTCGTGCGCGGATTCCTGCTCAACAATGAGCTGACCGACTTCTCCTTCAAGACCCAGGAAGATGGCGTTCCAATTGCCAACCGGGTCGAACCGGGCAAGCGGCCACGCTCCTCCATGGCACCCACCATCGTCCTCAAGGACGGCAAGCCTTCCCTGATCGTCGGCAGCCCGGGCGGCAGCCAGATCATCGGATATGTGGCGCAAGCGCTGATCGCCCATCTGGACTGGGGACTGGACGTACAGGCCGCTGTTGCCCAGCCTCACCTGATCAACCGCTTCGGCACCTATGACATCGAGGAAGGCACCGCCGCCACGGATCTGGCCGCACCGTTGGAAGCCATGGGCTTCAAGGTCAAGGCCAGCACCATGACCTCAGGCCTTCAGGCCATTGCCATTGGCGAAGACGGCCTGCAAGGCGGCGCAGACCCGCGCCGCGAGGGTATTGCAATCGGCGAATAACACCCGGGCAAAGGCCTTGGTCCCAGGCGGAGGGAGATCGAACCTGGTTCGAGCCAATCTGCCCGGGACCATATCTCCGAATAGTCCCCTGCCTTTAGGCCAACTGGGGATCCGGCGGTTTCACTTGTCGTGCATGCCCTTGCCCATCAGAATTCGTTCCGTGTGCCTGGCAATCCGTGAAACCCGCGTGGCACTCTGCTTCGCCTCGCAGAAGTGGAGAAGATACCCGCGCCGCCTCCCCGGCGTCAGCGCTTCAAAGGCTTCCCTGAAAGCGTCGTCTTGCTCCATACGCTGAACGAGCTCTTCCGGATACACCAGATCTCGCCGGTTCTGCTGGACCTTCACCCCTGCTTTTTCAAGACTGATTGCCTCTTCCACATAGGACACAATCACCTGTTCAAAGGCAGCGACCTGCCTCACGTCTTTGAAGATGAACTTGCGCATTGTCTGCGAGTTTTCACCCGGCGCATGCAGAAGCCCTTCCGGGTCTTTCAAGAGCACGCCCTTGAAGAAGGCCAAAGCACAATGGTCCTTCAAGCGCCAGATCGTCGCCACATTGGCATTTTCCCAAGTGTAGCAAGGCGACTTCCACTTCAAGGTTTCGCTCAGGGGAGCACGTTGCAAGATCCCTCTCAGCGCTTGCAACTCGTCTTTGAAAGGCTCGTCGGCATCAAAGAAAGCCTGAACCCTGGGATCTGTCTCGGCCATCTGTCCTCCCACGTTTTGCAAGCGTTTCCGGAGCATTCCCCTGCTCCGTACGACCCGCATCATTTTCGCTTATCAGCAGATTAAAGAGACGCGCTTTCAAGGTCAAAACGGTTGCATCCCGAAATTCTGTCCTCTAAAAGAATTTCCGGTAACTGTTCGCTCACTTCTTTTCGCCAACCTCGGCGCATTCGATGAGCATCCGTAAAAGGCCCTGAAACACCGATGATCGCGCTGCGCGACACCTCCGGTTCTTTCAACGACGCGCACCTCACGCGCGGCGGCCTTCTTCTTGCTGACCTTCTTCTGCTTAGCTGCCCCTGAGCGCTGGCTGATCCGTATCTTGCGGACGGGCACTTAGGGGAGAAAAAAGCAAAGCCACCAGTTCAAGACACTGATCGGGCAGAGGCACCTCACGTGCAAGCACAGACCGCACAGCCCGCCGATCCACCGGAAGGAAACATCCCATGACCGCCACTCAGAACGGCAGCGAAAACGACAAGGTCTTCATCTTCGACACCACCTTGCGCGACGGCGAACAGTCGCCCGGCGCCTCGATGACCCTCGAAGAAAAGCTGCAGATTGCGGAAATCCTCGACGAGATGGGCGTCGACATCATTGAAGCCGGCTTCCCGATCGCCTCCAACGGCGACTTCGAGGCCGTTGCCGAGATCGCCAAGAACTCCAAGCGCTCTGTCATCGCTGGCCTGGCCCGCGCCATTCATGCGGACATCGACCGCTGCGGCGAAGCCGTCAAGCACGCCCAGCGCGGCCGCATTCACACCTTTGTCTCCACCTCCCCGATCCATCTGAAGTACCAGATGAACAAGTCGGAAGAGCAGGTGCTCGACATCATCACCGACACCGTTGCCCGCGCCCGCAACCTGATCGATGATATCGAATGGTCCGCAATGGACGCGACCCGCACGCCGATCGAATATCTCTGCCGCGCCGTGGAAGCTGCGATTTCGGCAGGCGCCACCACGATCAACCTGCCGGATACGGTCGGCTATGCAACGCCGGACGAGTACAAGCAGATGTTCATGGACATCCGCAACCGGGTGCCGAACGCGGACAAGGCGATCTTCTCCGTTCACTGCCATGACGACCTGGGCCTGGCTGTCGCCAACTCCCTGGCCGGTGTGGCTGGCGGCGCGCGCCAGATCGAATGCACGATCAACGGCCTCGGCGAACGGGCAGGCAACGCGGCTCTGGAAGAAATCGTCATGGCGATCCGCACCCGCGGCGACGTCCTGCCCTATTCATGCGGCGTGGAGCCGAAGTTCATGACCCGCGCCTCCAAGCTGGTGGCTGGCGCCTCCGGTTTCGCGGTTCAGTACAACAAGGCCATCGTCGGCAAGAACGCCTTCGCGCATGAAAGCGGCATCCACCAGGATGGCATGCTGAAGAACGCGGAAACCTACGAGATCATGCGCCCGGAAGATGTCGGGGTCCGTGCGACCTCCCTGATCATGGGCAAGCACTCCGGCCGCCACGCTTTCAAGGACAAGCTCAAGGAGTTGGGCTACGAACTGGGCGACAACGCCTTGCAGGAAGCCTTCCGCCGCTTCAAGGATCTGGCCGACCGCAAGAAGCACGTTTATGACGAGGACATCGAAGCCCTGGTCGAGGACGAAATCTCCATCGCCAGCGATCAGACCCGCGTTATCGCCCTGACGGTTATCGCTGGTACGGGTGGCCCGCAGAAGGCCATCCTGACCATGGATGTCGGCGGTCAGCACATCACCAAGGAAGCCAATGGCGACGGCCCGGTGGATGCCACCTTCAACGCCATCAAGTCCATCGTGCCGCATGACGCCAAGCTGTCGCTCTACCAGGTGCATGCCGTGACCGAAGGCACCGACGCACAGGCAGAAGTGTCCGTCCGTCTGGAAGCTGGCGGCCGCATTTCCACCGGCAAGGGCGCCGACACGGACACGCTCGTGGCCTCTGCCCGCGCCTATGTTTCGGCCCTCAACAAGCTGAACCTGCGCCAGCAGAGCTCCAACCCGGGCGCGCTGCAGGCCGTCTGAGGCCATCCCTTCACTTGCCGAAAACAGAAAGGGCGCCACTTGGCGCCCTTTTTTGGTTCTAACTAAGAATTTTCTCTTCGTTGTCATCCCGGTTTGGTGCGTAAGCGCCAAGACCGGGATCCAGTATCCCGTAGAGTGGGATCTTGAAAAAGGCATTTACCTCAAATGCTTACCGGATCCCTGCCTTCGCAGGGATGACATCCAGCCCTTCACGATTTGATGCTTTCAAGGGTGATTGAGTTCTAACTGATCAGCCAGCCCGTCCTCTGTGCCGAAACAATTCATGCCGACACTGAAACAGGGAAAAAAGCTCAGGCACTCATCACATAGCTGCGCATGGAAGGGCTGAGAAGCTGGAAGAGGTCGCAAGGACTTCCGTCAATCCGGCTGCTTTCCCGGTAGGTGAAGCCCAGCTTTGACACCATATCCCGGCCATCTCTGTCATCCGTGCGGAAGCTCGCCACCAGATGAGAGAAATAGGTATTCTCGAAAAACCAGTCGGTCAGCCCCTGACAGATATCCCGCGCAATCGTCGGATAGAGAGACCGGGCCGCCCGGGAAAAGCTGTAGCTCAAACCGATTTCCGAGGTCTCTTCAATCGGCACGAAACCCGCCCAGCCAAGAAACTGCGGGCCTGTGCGGATGGAAGAGGCCGCCTTCTCTGCAACCTGACCTTCGGACAGGTCAAGCCGGGCGGCGACGGAAGGATATGCCTCACGCACGCGCTGCTGGCGCAAGGTAACCTTGAAAGTGCTGAACCCGTGCCGCGCCTGGTTTTCCAGAGTACGGGACAACCAGAGTTCTGCTTGCCGCTCGTCCCAGGGACGGGCATTGCCAGACAGAAACCGGTGCGCTTCGGGATCAGAATGATGATCCAGGACGAGAGGAAGGTCCTCGTCCGAAAACGGGTGAAGGCTGATGCCCCCCCGGACCAGAACGATATCGTTCATGGATTGCCTCCCTTTGACGGCGGGCGTCCTGCAAACCGTCCGTTCACAGGCTAGCCTCTCTCACGACCTTCCTGCCCGATGAGCATCGAAGTCGCAGTTATCGCGTCATGGCCTCCTCCTGCCATGGGGATGGTCTAACCCATGATTGTGAAAACTCAAAGGCAAGTTGGATAAGATTCTTTAACTTTTCCAGAATTGCACGAATTTTCAGCAACTTGCTCGCAAATGCGAGGGTGCGCCGCACAATCCAATTCCACAACCAAAGGATGTCTTCGGCCTTCAGTCAGCTAATCTTGTCAGCCAGCTCAGAAGCAGTCTGTCCGGAAGGATCGAGGCGGAGCCAGTCTCCCATCTGGTTGCGAAACCATGTCTCCTGCCGCTTGGCATATTGCCTTGTGGCAACGGTGAGCCGCCGCTCGGCCTCATCCGCATCAATCCCGCCTGCCAGAAGCTCTGCAACTTCCTTGATGCCAATGGCGCGCATGGCCGGCAATGTAGCGGGCAGATCCAGCGCAAGCAGGTTTTCCACCTCCCGGATGCCTTCGCTTTGCAACATCAAGGTTGCCCGGCGGGCAATCCGTTCATGCAGCCAGGGGCGCGGCGGTGCCAGAACCAGGCAGAGACAGTCCACAGGATCGAGCAAGGCCTCACTCTGGGCTTCCGCCTGCCAGGCAGCCAGGGTCTTTCCAGTAGAGCGCACCACCTCCAGAGCTCTGGTCAGGCGCTGGAGATCCTGAAGGCCCTCTGCAGCGGCTTCATCCAGAGGCGCAAGCGCAGCACGCACCGCCTCCAGCCCCCCTTCTGCGGCCAGAGCGCGGCACGTATCGCGAACGCTGGCATCAATGTCCGGCAGCTCGGCAAAGCCTTCGGTCAGCGCCTTGAAATAGAGGCCGGTGCCGCCGACGAGAATGGGAAGCCGCCCCTCTTCCCAGGTCCGCTCCAGCTCCACTGCCATCATGCGCAGCCAGGCCCCGGTGGAAAAAGCCTCGGAGGACGGCAGGACACCGTAAAGCCGGTGAGGCGCCATGGCCTCTTCTTCGGCAGAGGGACGGGCCGTGACGATGGTCAGCTCCCGGTAAAGCTGCATGGAATCGGCGTTGATCACGGTGCCATTCCAGCGCCGGGCCAATTCGATCGCCAATGCCGACTTGCCGCTGGCCGTCGGTCCCGCTATCAGAACGGCGCGGTACCGTCGCGCGGACGGTGCCTTCTGTTCAATCAAGGTCGCGCCCATGTCCCTCATTGCCACGTTTGTTTCCAATCCACTGCGCCCAGCCGTCGATGACGCTCTTCTGGCCGGCGCACGGGACATTCTTGCTGCCACATCCGCCCCGGTTCTGTTGAACTCAGGTATTGCCGCAGACATCGCCTTTGACGGGGCAGATGCGCAAGAGGCGGAAACCCAGCTCCGTGCGTTTCTGGATGGCAAACCTGTGGACGTCTTTGTGCAGTCCAATGAGGGCCGGCGCAAGCGCCTGCTGATCGCAGACATGGATTCCACCATGATCGGCCAGGAATGCATTGACGAACTGGCCGCCGAACTCGGCCTCAAGGACCGCATCGCGGCCATCACCGAGCGGGCGATGCGCGGCGAGATCGAATTCGAACCTGCGCTCCGGGAACGGGTTGGCCTGCTGAAAGGCCTGCCGTTGGAGGCCATCGGCAAGGTGCTGGCGACCCGTATCACCCTGATGCCTGGCGCAAAGGAACTGGTGCGCACCATGAAGGCCAATGGCGCCTATTGTGCGCTCGTCTCCGGCGGCTTCACCCATTTCACCTCGGAAATCGCCCGCCAGATCGGCTTTGACGAGAACCAGGCCAACCTTCTGCTGGAAGACGCAGGCGCGCTGTCCGGAGCCGTTGGCGAACCGATCCTTGGCCGGGAAGCAAAGCGTCAGCGCCTTGAAGAGCTGGTTGCCGAAAAGGGTCTGGACTTCCAGGAGACCCTGGCAGTTGGCGATGGCGCCAACGATCTGGCCATGATCGGCCGTGCGGGCCTGGGCGTTGCCTATCATGCCAAGCCCGCCGTGGCCGAGGCCGCGGATGCCCGCGTCAACCATGGTGATCTGACCGCCCTGCTCTATTTCCAGGGCTATTCGGCCAGCGAATTCGCGAAGGTCTGATGACCGCGCACGCTCCTCGCAGCGACAGCCGGTGCCCCCTTCCCGATACAAAAAAGGCCGCCCACAAGGCGGCCTTTTTCATGTTTACGAAGTAGAATCCGAAGGCTTACTCGTCTTCGATGCGGACCGGCACGAAGCGCAGCTCACCAGACTGGTTGGAGAGCAGGAGAAGGGCCGACCGGCGGCCGTCCTTCTTCAGCTTTTCCACCTGGGTCTTCACATCATCCGGAGTAGCTACAGGCTCCTGCGCCACTTCCTTGATGACATCGCCGGCCTGAACCCGCTTGTCTTCGGCGGAGCTGCCCGGATTGACCTTGCGAACAACAACGCCCGTCACATCCGCCTCGATGGAGAACTCTGTGCGCGCTGCGTCGTCCAGCTCGCTCAGAACCATGCCGAGGATTTCGGTTTCTTCCGGAGCTGCCTTGTCGTCGCTCTTGCCGCTGTCCTTGGTGTCCTTGGCCTCTTCGGCTGCTTCCTCAAGCTTGCCGACGGTGACCTTCAACGTGACTTTCTCGCCCTTGCGCAGAACCACCACATCCACGGCATCGCCAATGGTCGTCTCGGCCACCATACGCGGCAGTTCACGCATGGTCGCGACTTTGCGGCCATCGAATTCCAGGATCACATCACCCGGCTCGATCTTGGCTTCAGCTGCCGGACCATCATCATTGACGCCAGCCACAAGCGCACCGGAGGCAGATGCCATGCCGAGGCTTTCGGCAATGTCGTCGGTGACTTCCTGGATGCGCACGCCGAGCCAGCCACGACGGGTCTCGCCGAATTCCTGAAGCTGGGCAATCACGCGGGTCGCGGTCTTGGACGGAATGGCAAAGCCGATACCGATGGACCCGCCGGAAGGTGAAATGATCGCCGTGTTGATGCCGATGACGTTGCCGTCCATATCAAACAGCGGACCACCGGAGTTCCCGCGGTTGATGGCCGCATCCGTCTGGATGAAGTTGTCATAGGGACCGGCGTTGATGTCACGGTTCCGGGCGGACACGATGCCGACCGTCACGGTTCCACCCAGACCAAACGGGTTGCCGATGGCCATCACCCAGTCGCCAACGCGGATCTTGTCGCTGTCACCGAAGCTCACGGCAGTCAGCGGCTTTTCCGGGGTGACCTTCAGGACGGCAAGGTCGGTCTTCTCGTCCGTGCCGATCAGTTCGGCCTTCAGCTTGGTGCCGTCATTGAAGTTGGCGGTGATTTCATCCGCACCTTCAATGACGTGGTTGTTGGTGATGATGATGCCCTTTTCGCCATCAACGACGAAACCCGAGCCAAGGGACTGAACCCGGCGCGGACGGTCATCATCCCGGTTCTGCTGATTGAAGAACTCTTCAAAGAACTCCTGGAAGGGCGAGCCTTCCGGAACTTCGGGAAGCGGAACCGTGCGCTTGGCCTTGACCGTTTGCGCGGTCGAAATGTTCACCACCGCATCGCCGAGCTTTTCGGCGAGATCGGCGACGGAAACCGGGCCCTGCGCCTGTGCGGCCGTCATCGGCTGCACCGCAAGCATGCCGCCGACCATCGCCGCGGCAGCCAGGGATTTCGCCTTCACGAGGCCCTGATTGAAAATCTGTGACACCATAAGGTCATTCCTCCATCCAGAGCGGAACCAGTGAGCCAGTTCACGCCCATGGTCAGATCGGTCTTTCGTTTTTGCCCTGCCCCAGCCTACCCCAGAGGCCGCGCAGGGCGGAATGAAAAACGGTGCGGCAAGGGTGTCTATCCCCCGCCGCACCGTCTTTTTGATCAGCCGCGAACCAGCCAGACGATCAGCACCCCCAGAACCAGGGCGCCAAGTCCGGCGATCCGCAGGATCCTGTCAGGCGTTTCCAGCGCACTGCGCATCACCTGTTTCATCCCGCCGGGGTTCAGCGCATAGAGCGTGCCCTCCAGGGCAAGCGCCATCGCCACGGCGATGATGAGATCCTTCATTGCGCGGGCGCAGCCGAGACCGGAGCCTGCGAACGGACTGCCGTGCTGTCTTCAGCCTTCGGGGATGCGCCGAGCGGATCCTTGAAGTAGCGGAAGAAGCTGGAGTCCGGAGACAGGACAAGGTTCGTATCACCCTGCTTCAGACCGGCCTCATACGCCTGCATCGAACGATAGAAGGCGAAGAAGTCCGGGTCCTGGTTGAACGCTTCAGCGAAGATCTTGTTCCGTTGCGCATCGCCTTCACCGCGAACGATTTCAGCGTCACGCTTGGCTTCTGCGACCAGAACGGCAGCATCACGATCTGCACGGGAGCGGATACGGCGGGCCTGTTCTTCACCCTGCGCGCGCAGCTCGGTGGCTTCCCGCTGGCGTTCCGTCTGCATCCGGCCAAAGATGGCCTGGCTGTTTGCTTCCGGCAGATCCGCACGGCGGATCTTCACGTCCACCACTTCGATCCCCAGCTCAGACGCGCTTGCGCTCACGTCCCGGCGGATGTTTTCCATCACGCCGGAGCGGTTGTCACGCACCACGGCCGAGAAGGACGTGCGGCCCAGTTCCGAACGCAGCGAAGACTGCAGGAACGTGGACAGACGCTGATTGGCAACGCGGACGTTCTGAACGCGCTGATAGAACAGAACCGGATTGGAAATCTTGTAGCGGGCGAAAGCATCCACGACGAGACGCTTCTTGTCCGCGGCAATCGCTTCCAGCGGCGGCATGTTGAGATCAAGGATCCGCTTGTCCAGATAGACAACGTTCTGGAACGGAGACGGAAGCTTGAAGTTCAGACCCGGCTCCTGAACGACCTTGTCGATACGGCCAAAGGTCAGAACCAGGGCCTGCTGGGTCGGATTGACGATGAACATGCACGCGTAGGCCGCTACCGCGACGATGGCGAGCAAAATGACGAGAATACCGCTACGCATTACTGGTTCCCTCCGGTACGGCCGGACGCGCTGGAACGC
Organism: Roseibium suaedae; assembly: GCF_900142725.1. GTDB lineage: Bacteria > Pseudomonadota > Alphaproteobacteria > Rhizobiales > Stappiaceae > Roseibium > Roseibium suaedae. The sequence continues at coordinate 675,733 of NZ_FRBW01000002.1, forward strand.
GAAGCGTTCAGTTCATTGAGCGGCAGATAGGGCACGACACCCTGGCTGGATGCTCCGCTGTCGATGATCACCTTGGAGTTCGCACCCAGAACCTTTTCAAGGGTTTCCAGATACATACGTTCACGGGTCACGTCAGGAGCGTTCTTGTATTCCTCATAGATCTTGAGGAAGCGCTGGGACTGACCGGTTGCCTCGGCAATAGTCTGCTCCCGGTAGGCATTTGCTGCTTCAGAAACGCGAGCTGCTTCACCGCGGGCTTCCGGAACGACCCGGTTTGCATAGGACTGAGCTTCGTTCTGGATACGCTCCTGGTCGGCACGGGCCGCCTGAACATCACGGAAGGCATCGATCACCTGGTTCGGCGGATCCACCTTCTGCATCTGGACTTCGGTAATCTCGATGCCGGAGTTGTAGGAATCCAGGGTCTGCTGCATCAGCTGACGAACGTCATTCTGAATGGAAACGCGGTTTTCCGTCAGGATCGAGTCGATCTTGGAACGGCCAACCACTTCACGCATGGCGCTTTCGGCAACAGCCTTCACCGTGCCTTCCGGGTCCTGAATGTTGAAGAGGTAGTTGGTGATGCCTTCACGGGTATTCCGGATACGCCACTGCACCTTGAAACCGACGTCGACGATGTTTTCGTCGCCGGTCAGCATCAGGCTTTCAGCAGGAACATCGCGCGAGCGGATCGTGCTGCCGGCGATGATTTCCTCAACACCCACAGTCAATTCGCGCTGCAGTTCGACCTGCGGCGTTTCGACGGAACCGATCGGATAAGGCCAGTTGTAGTTCAGACCGGTACCGGTCTGGTCAACCACTTCGCCCAGAACCAGCTCGACGCCGACTTCGCCTTCCTCGACCCGGTAGAAACCGGAGGAAGCCCAGATCACAGCCACCACGCCGATGACAAGCGCAGCGCCGGCAAAGCCGAGACCGCCGCCCCCACCGCCCGGCAGGACCGACTTCATGCGATCCTGTGTGCGCTTGAGCAATTCATCCAGGTCCGGCGGCTGATTGCCACCGCCGCGGTTCGGTCCGCCGCCCCATGGGCCGCCGTTATTACCGCCGCCGCCACCGCTGCCCCATGGGCCGCCGTTGTTGCCGCCGCCCTTCCAGGGGCCACCACCGCCACCTGACTGATTGCTCCAAGGCATCAAGACTTCCTTCTGTCCGGCCCGGTTTGACACGAGGCATAAGCCTCCGCTCCGGGTTTCATCCTGGCTGTTCTGACTCATCGCAGGTTATAAGGAGGTTACCGGCGCGGTTCAACGCACACGACTTTCCCCGCCGCAAGGCAGGCCTCCCAGACCTCTGCTTTTTTCCTCTCGGCACGTGGGAAAAAAGCCGCCCTGTTTCAAGAGACGGCAGAGGCAAAACCGACAATTAATTGCAGAAAATGACCGGAACTGCCGCACCCAGCCGCAATTTACCGGGACCAGGCTGTTTCCCGGCTCAGAATGGCAGGCAGGGACAACAAGACGCGCCTCAAGAGGGCCTGATCATGTCCACATGCTCGATGCCGTCTTCCAGGTAGAGATCTGAGCTGCGCTGGAAGCCGAAACCCGCATAAAAGGCCTCGAGATGGGCCTGCGCACTCAGATGGATTGGCTGACCGGGCCGCAGTTCTCCGACCTTCTTCACCGCTTCAGCCATCAGATAATCGCCCAACCGCTTGCCGCGCCAGGCCTTGGAAACCACCACGCGGCCTATCCGCGTTTCCAGACCAGCATCATCTGCCAGGAAGATGCGGACTGCTGCGGAGACGACGCCATCCTCCTGCATGAGCAGGAAATGCAAGGCCTCCGGATCCTTGCCGTCAATCTCCGGGAACAGGCAGTTCTGCTCCAGCATGAAGACATCCTGGCGCATCTTCAACAATCCGTGAACCTGCCGGGCGCTCAGGTCATCGAACGCTGCCCACAGTCCATGAAGGCCTTCGGGCAGGGTCGCAAGTTTGGTCATCCCGCTCATTTGCGCCTCTTGTAAGTGACGAACGTGAAATCGGCGCTGTCCTTTTCGCCACGCTCTCCCGGGACGCGGGACACTTCTTCCCATACGTTCGGATCGATCTCGGGAAAGGTGGTGTCGCCTTCCGGCGCGCTGTCCACTTCGGTGATTTCAAGCCGATCGGTCATGGCCAGAGCCTGACGATAGATCTCGCCGCCGCCCATGATGATGACCTCACGGACCCGCATTTCGTGAGCCAGATTTGCCGCACGCTGCAAGGCAGATTCAAGCGAAGTGAACGCTTCTGCCCCTTCCGGGGCGTAGCCGGCATCCCGCGTCACCACCAGATTGGGCCGTTCCGGCAAGGGGCGCCCGAAAGAAACGAAGGTCTTGCGGCCCATGATCGATGGCTTGCCGATCGTCATCGCCTTGAAGCGCTTCAGGTCGGAGGGGAGCCGCCAGGGCATGTGGTTTTCCGCGCCAATCGTGCCATTGCGGGCAACCGCTGCGAAAATGACGATCTCGGGCATCGAAGACTCCGCTTGAGGTCGGGATTTCGCAGGTCTCCTAACATGGCAAAGCCGGACGGGAAAGGCGCGTCTGGGGTGCCCGCGTCGTAAGCCTGGACGCCAAGACCCAGACCCTTGATCAGACTTCGGTTCTGGAGAAGGACAGGCTCAGCACAAGTCCCGTCAGCGCGGCTGCCGCCGTCAGGCCTGCCACAGCCGTCCAGCCGCCATGGATCCAGAACCAGCCACCAAGCGACCCGGTGACGCTCGCCCCGATATAGTAGAACAGCAGATAGAGCGACGAGGCGTGGCTCTTGGCGTTGCCCGCATTGGCCCCGACCGCACCGCTGGCGGCCGCATGGCCGATGAAGAAGCCGATGGTGATCAGGGAGATCCCGGCGATCACCCAGCCAAGCTGGTCCGGCAGCGTCAGAAGCACTCCGACCAGCACCACGGAGAACCCGGTCGACAACATGACCTTGCGCCCGAACCGGTCAGCAAGCTGGCCACCATAGGCTGAGGACACCATGCCCAGTGCATAGGTCAGGAAGATCATGCTGACCGCAGTGGTGTCGAGGCCAAAGGGGGCATCGGTCAGGCGGAAGGTCGCGTAGTTGAACACCGTGGTGAAGACGCTGGTCAGCATCGCGCCAATGGCATAGAGCCGCACCAGCGCCGGGTTCTTCAAGTGCCCCTTCCAGAGCTGCAGATGCGCCTGGAGTGGAATCTTACGGGCCTGAAAATTGCGCGAGGGCGGCAGCAGGAGCACAAAGCCGACAGCAGCCAGCAGGCAGACGACGCCCAGGATCTGCATGGCCGCCTGCCAGGACGCATGAGCGCTCACGATCCCCATGCCGACACGACCGACCATGGCGCCGAAGGCGGTGCCGCCCACATAGAGACCCATGGCCTTGCCCAGATGCCGCGGATCGATCTCTTCGGCAAGATAGGCCATTGCGACAGCCGGCACCCCGCCGAGAACCAGCCCCTCGCAGGCGCGGGCTGCCAGCAGCCAGTGCCAGCCCGGAACCACGGCGGCGACGAAGTTGAACCCGGCCGCCAGAAGCATGGAGACGAACATCACACCCCGCCGCCCGATGCTCTGCGAATAGGCCCCGCTTGCCAGAATGGCAAAAGCCAACGTGCCGGTGGTCAGGGACAGTGCGAGGGAGGCGGTCGCCGCGTTGACCCCGTAGGTGCCACGGAAGGCAGGCAACAAGGGCTGCACGCAATAGATCAGCGAGAAACTGGCAAAGCCGGCCAGAAACAGTGCCCAGCTCGCTCTCTTGAAGTCCGGTGTATCCTTGGCAATCCAGCGGGGATTTGCGTCTGCCGCCGATGACAGAGACAGGCCAGAAGACGCTGGCGCGGTGGAAACAGGCTGAACGTCAGAATGGGTAAGCGGGCGCATGGCGATATCCTTTGCCCATGGTATAGCGCCGCCCGGATATTCAATCTAATATATGAAACTATCGATCTTCATATACAGAACAGATACCACATGGAACTGAGGCATATCCGTTACTTCCTGGCGGTCGCGGAGGAGCAGAGCTTCACCCGCGCGGCCGAACGGCTCGGCATCGGCCAGCCCCCCTTGAGCCAGCAGATCAAGGCGCTGGAGGAGGAAGTCGGTACGCGGCTGTTTCGAAGGCTGTCCCATGGAACTGAGCTGACGGCTGCGGGTCTGGCCTTTCAGGAAAAGGTCGCGGCCCTGCCGGACATCGCGGTCCAGGCTGCTCTTCTTGCCCGCAAGGTCGCGGCCGGTCAGAGCGGCACCTTACGGATGGGCCTGACTGGGACTGCTGCGCTTAACCCGGTCATTCCCGCCTGTATCCGCGCCTACCGGGCAGCCTATCCGGATGTGGACATTGAAATCACCGAGGGAAACTCCGTGGTGCTGGCCTCCGCCCTGTCGGAAGGAAAGCTTGATACAGCGATCTTGCGCCCTTCCCGCTTCGACCCGGAAGAACTGGCCGAGGAAACCCTGATCGAGGAAGGACTTTTCGCTGCCTTGCCCGAGCATCATCCGCTGGCAGAAACCGGAGGGGTGATCGATCTGGCCTTGCTCCGGGATGATGCCTTCATCCTGACGCCCCGCGATGCCGGCATGAGCCTGCACGATGCGATCCTGAAGACCTGCGTCGAGGCTGGCTTCAACCCGAAGCTCGGCCCTCCTGCTCCTCAAATCGCCTCCATCCTGTCCCTCGTGGCGGCGGATCTTGGCGTGTCACTGGTCCCTGCCTCCATGGCAAGGCTCAATGTCCATGGCGTCGCCCTGCGCCCGCTTAAGGATGCCCATGACCCGGTCAGTCTGGCGGTTGCCTGGCGCAGGAGCCCAATCGCAGCCCTGCCGCAGAATTTCGTCCGCATTGCCCGGGCGACGGCCGCCTCACTCACCACATCGCTTGAGTGACACTCAGGCGGATTTCGCCACCTTGCGTCCACGCCAGAGGATGAACAGTCCGGAGGCAACGATCAGGATACAGCCCGTCACCATCGGCAGATCCAGCTGTTCTCCGAACAGGAAAATGCCAAGCGCCGCACCGAAGATCAGCCGGGAATAGCGGAAAGGCGTCACGCTGGCGACTTCGCCTGTCCGCATGGCCTTCATCAGCGAGGAATAAGCACAGGCGCCGACAAGAACCGCCAGGGCGATGAATCCGCCGCTCGCGAGATGAGGTACGACCAGCGGCACGCCCTCCCAGACAGACACGATAATGCCGGCTATCAGCACCGTGACGAAGCCGTAAAAGCCAAGGACATTGGTGCCCAGCGTGCGCGGGGCTGCACGGCTGGCGAGATCACGGCCGGCAAAGCCCAGCATCCCAAGAACCGCCAGAATGGACAGCGGCGAGAAGGCTTCAGCCCCGGGCCTCAGAATGATCATCACCCCAAGCAGTCCGATCGCGATGGCCGTCCAGCGGCGCCAGCCCACCTTTTCGCCAAAGACGAGAGCTGCTCCCATGACCACGACAATCGGCGTTGCCTGAAGAATGGCCGTGGCTGAAGACAAGGGCGTCAGAGCCAAAGCGAAGATGTAGAACAGGCGGCCCGTCAGCTCAAAGACGAAGCGGATCCGCATGGCTTTCGACAGTACGTCCGGAACAAAGAGCCGCTCGCCGCGAGAGGTAGCAGTTGCCGCAAAGACAACCGCACCGCCCAGGCCGAACAGCATCAGGATCTCGCCCACGGGAAGCTGCCTTGCGGCAGCCTTCACGAAGGTGTCCTCCAAAGCAAACAGCGCCATGGCCAGAACCATGAACAGGCTGCCGATGAAATTGGCTCTGGAGCCGGAGGGATGAGTATCAACAAGAGGCACGGCGGCACCTGTTCCGTCGAGGGAGGATCACCGCCCTGAATGCAAGACCTTGGTTGATCAGACCGCGATCGGTGCGGCGATATGCGGATGGGGATCGTAGCCGGTCAGCTCGAAGTCTTCATAGCGGAAGGCGAAGAGATCCGTGACATCCGGGTTCAGCTTCATCTGAGGCAGCGGGCGCGGCGCCCTGGTCAGCTGTTCGCGGGCCTGATCGAAGTGGTTGGAATAGAGATGCGCATCGCCCAGCGTGTGGACGAAGTCGCCCGGCGTCAAGCCGGTCACTTGCGCGATCATCATGGTCAGCAGCGCATAGGAGGCGATGTTGAACGGCACGCCGAGGAACACATCTGCGGAGCGCTGGTAGAGCTGGCAGGAGAGCCGGCCATTGGCCACATAGAACTGGAACAGGGCATGGCAGGGAGGCAGGGCCATCTCGTCAACCAGCGCCGGGTTCCAGGCAGAAACGATCAGCCGGCGGCTTTCCGGGTTCCGGGCAATCATGTCCAGGAGATTGGAAATCTGGTCGATGGAGCGGCCGTCCGGCGCTGGCCAGGAGCGCCACTGATAGCCATAGACCGGACCCAGGTTCCCATTCTCGTCCGCCCAGTCATCCCAGATCTTGACCCCGTGCTCCTTCAGATAGGCAATGTTGGTATCGCCTTTCAGGAACCACAGCAGTTCGTGAATGATGGAGCGCAGATGCAGCTTCTTGGTCGTGACCAGCGGAAATCCGTCTTCCAGATTGAAGCGCATCTGATGACCGAAAACGGACCGCGTCCCGGTTCCCGTCCGGTCCCCCCGGTCAGCACCCTCATCAAGAATTTTCGCCAGAAGATCGAGATACTGCTGCATTTTTCAGACCTGACAGGATTCTTCACCAAGGGGAGTCTGCTAGCAAATCTCCGCCGGAAATCCCAGTCACTTTCCCAAATCGGCAAATGAATTACATTTGAATTACAAAGGAATTGCAAAATCATACAAAATGCATTACAAACACGATATTGCAACACAATGGCAGATACCCCTCATGACCCAGAAATCGATTTCGCTCAGCGTCAGGTTATCGCCGGAGGATGCATCCGCACTCGCAACACTGAACATCCCCGAAGCCTCGACGCCCAGCGACAAAATTCGAACCTTGATCCGGAGAGCAAAAGACGGAGAAGCGCTGAACAACGACCCCTCTGCACATCTGAAAAGCGCAGAGAATGTCATGACCCATCTGCTCAGCCTCATTCAGCAAGCCGAGCAGGAGAAAAAGCAGCACTCGGAGCTCGTCAGCTATTTCCTCCAATGGCTTTCGAACACGACCGCTCATTTCCGTTTAATTCTATCGGATCTGGAACCACCCTTTTCTGACAAGCATCTGAATGAACTGGAACTGGAGATCGCAGCGCGTCAATTTCTGCTTCTCGAGAACACGCTTCGGCTTGCAGTCACAGGGAAAAGTCCCTGCTACGACCCCAATTTGATTGTGGCAAACAGCAAAACAACTTGTGATCTTGCCGCCCTCGTCGCAAAACATATTCAGAAACATGAGGAAAACCATGGCTGAGAATATTTCTGGCCGCGTGTCGCGGCTCATATCCGGAACGGCCCACTCCCTTGTGACCGCGGTTGAAAACATGGCACCAGAAATGGTCATGGAAGAAGCTATCCGGGAAGTCGACAGGGCGATTGATGACGTCCGCGCGGAACTGGGCAAAGTGCTGTCGAAGGCGCATATGGCCAATACCCGTCTGGCAGACGAAAACCGCAAGCACGACGAGCTTTCCGAGAAGATCAGGATTGCCTTGGCGGAAGGCCGGGAAGATCTTGCTGAAACTGCAGTTGCGCGGCTTCTGGACATTGAAGCCCAGGTCCCCCTTCTGGAAAGCACGATCGCAGAAACCCGCGAAGCCCAGGCTGAATTCGAAGGGTTCATCAAGGCACTTCAAGGCCGAAAGCGCGAAATGAATGAAGACCTGCAGGAATTCCGGGCGCAAAAGGCTTCCCAGTCCATTGCCGGCAAGGATGAAGCCGCAGCTTCCCCGAATGGCCTCAGCGCTTCTGTCGAACGCGCCGAAGACGCTTTCAACCGGGCAATGACGCAGGCCGGTGGAATTGCGAACCAGAGCACCTTCCAGTCACAAAAAGCTGATGCTGCGAAGCTCGCTGAACTTGACGAACTGGCCAGGAACAATCGGATCAAGGAGCGCCTCGCGGCCTTCCAGACAAAGGACTAGGCCAAAGTGCTGAATTTCCTTCTGGCTCCTGCCAATACACCCTTCGCCGTCGCTCTGGCGGTGATGCTGGCAATCGCGGCTCTCGAAGGCGTGACATCCATCTTCGGGCAGGCCCTGTCCAGCCTGATTGAGGGGTTTCTGCCAGATATGGACGCAGGCATTGACGTCGATGGCCCGCAAGCCATCGACGGCGAGCCTGCCCTGGGCGACTCTGCGCTTTCCAAACTGCTTGGATGGCTCCACATCGGCCGGGTCCCTGTTCTGGTTCTCCTCGTCCTGTTCCTGACCAGCTTCGGGATCAGCGGATATGTGCTGCAGGCGATATTCTCGAGCGTGACCCGTATCTACGCTCCTCAGATCATTGCGGTAGCGGCGGCTACAGCTCTGGCCATCCTGACCGTGCGCGCTCTAGGCGGTCTTCTCGGGCGCATTCTTCCAAGCGATGAAACAAGCGCAGTTTCCGGGGACAGCTTCATCGGAAGAATGGCAGTCATCATTCGCGGTTCAGCAACAAGAGGCAGTCCAGCAGAAGCCAAGCTGTTCGACCAGCACAGGGCAGCTCACTACATCCTTCTTGAACCGGACATCGACACTGAAGAGTTCAAAGCGGGAGAAACTCTACTGGTCGTCTCGCGCCAGGGAGCAATCTACCGCGCAATCAGAAACCCAAGCTCGGCAATGAGCGACGGATCGTAATTTCAAACCACTCGCGTTTCCTTGGGAGCGGCTCAAAATGCCGAATGATTCCATGTACAATCAACCAGTTTCCACGATCGACACATTGATATCGGTTCTTATCGTCACCGGCGTCATCATCATCGCCCTGTTGGCGATCGGCCTCATTCTCGCGCGGCTCTATCGCAGGGCCTCGAAAGAGGTCTCCTTCGTCAGAACCGGCCTTGGAGGGCAAAAGGTCATCATGAATGGTGGCGCAATCGTGCTTCCGGTCCTGCATGAAACCATCCCCGTCAACATGAACACCCTGCGGCTGGAAGTCCGCCGCGCCGACAACCAAGCCCTGATCACCCGCGACCGTATGCGCGTGGACGTGCTTGCAGAGTTCTATGTCCGCGCCCAGCCAACAGCGGAATCGATTGCAAACGCAGCCCAAACACTTGGCGTGAGAACGATGGACCCCAACGCCCTCAGGGAGCTCGTCGAAGGAAAGTTCGTCGACGCCCTTCGTGCGGTCGCCGCCGAGATGACGATGGAAGAGCTTCATGAACAGCGCGTCGCCTTTGTTCAAAAGGTGCAGGCGGCGGTTTCCGAAGATCTCCTGAAAAACGGCCTGGAACTCGAGTCCGTCTCCCTCACCGGCCTCGACCAGACCAACCGCGAGTACTTCAACCCCGACAACGCATTTGACGCGGCGGGTCTGACCCGCCTGACCAACGAGATCGAGAACAAGCGCAAACAGCGCAATGAAATCGAACAGGACACCCGCGTTGCCATCGAACTGAAGAACCTGGAGGCAGAGCGCCAGCGGCTTGAGATCCAGAGAGAGACCGAATACGCAAAGCTGGCACAGCAACGCGAGATCGAGATCCGCCGCGCCGCACAGATGTCTGAAATCGCTGCGGAGCAATCTGCAAAGAAGCGCGATGCCAGCAAGGCTGAGATCGAGGCGGAACAGCAAGTCGAATCCTCCCGCATTCTCGCTGAACGACAGATCGAGGAGCAGCGGATCGAACGCGAACGGGCTGTCGAAACCGCAAATATCGAGCGCCACAAGGCAATCGAGCTGTCCCGCCAGGAACAGTCCATTGCGATTGCCGAAAAGTCCCGCGCTCTGTCCGAGTCCGAAGCCGAAGCCGATCGTGCGCGGTCTCTCGCGGTCAAGGCCGAGGAAGACGTCGTAACTGTCCGCGAACGTGAAAAAGCAGAGCGTCAGCGTGCCGTTGAATTGATCGAAGCCCGCCGCCTTGCCGAGCAGGAAGCCATCAAGATCACCGTGGCAGCCGAGGCCGAAAAGAATGCCGCGCTTGATATCGCGGAATCCTTGAGAACACGGGCCAATGCCGAGGCAGAGAAACTCCGCATTGAAGCGGAAGGTGAGGCTGAAGCCGAAAAGCTGCGCGCTGCCGCAGCAGAGCTCCGCTACAAGGTCGATGCTGATGGTAAGACAGCGCTCAACCAGGCTGACAATCTGCTGAGCCAGGAAATCATCGACATGAAGATCCGCCTGTCTCTGATCGAGCGCCTCAGCGAGATTATCGCTCAGTCGGTGAAACCGATGTCCAACATCGATGGCATCAAGATCTTCCACATCGATGGGCTGAATGGCGGCGCCAGCTCCGGAGCAGGCGGCTCGTCAAGCGCCGAGACCCCGCAGCCGGCAGGATTGGCAGATCAGGTGGTTTCTTCCGCTCTGCGATACCGCACACAGGCACCACTTGTGGATGCGATTCTGTCTGAAGTTGGCCTCACCGGCGGACTTGAAGGTCTTTCCGCAGATCTGGCGAAGGGAGTTTCCAAATCCCAGAACGCGCCGAAGCCGGAAGCCGAGAAGAAGGCCTGACGCCAGCGGTGAATACGCGTCCCGGCGGCAGCATACCTGCCGGGACGGTCCACTCGAAACTCCGGGCCTCCGCCCTCCCAATTGGGCACAAAGTTGCGAGGGGGTTTCCTTTGCCGGGGAGAGCGCCTATATCAGGGCTGCTGGGTAACCAGCTACGGCAATAAACGGTCAGTGCAATAAACCTATCGGACCCGGGGGCGGTACCCGGCGCCTCCACCACAGGGCATCAGGCAAGAGCCAGGTGCCTTGCGGCGGGGGCGAAATAGGATCGACGAGGGCGTAAAGACTGTACTTTTGCTCGGCATTGTACCACCGTCATCGGGCTATCTTAATAGTTGCAAACGACAACTATGCTTCGGACGTCGCTGTCGCTGCGTAATGCGGTGCCAGTAGTCCACTAAAGCCCTTCCGGGTAGCACCGGAAGGCGGGGTCCGGAGGCACCTGGCAACAGAAGCCTCCACTTTCCCAAATATTCGCTTCTGATTGCCGGACTTCGCCGAACACTGACAAACCTTCTCCAAGGTCATGTGCGTTTGCTGCGATGCAACTGTGCTTTTCGTCTGCCTGTCCTGGCAATAATACGGGGGCGCAGCCAAATCGGGCCTTTCCTTTTGGGCCGCCAGACGGCAATGTGCGACAGAATCTTGAGTACACAACACACTTTCACGACGAGACGATGGCCGAAGACCTTCTCAGATACGACATCCTCATTCAGGACGCGCTGCGCGGCGCCGTAAAGAAGATCCTCGCCGAAGTGGGCCGGACCGGGCTGCCCGGTGAGCATCACTTCTACATCGCCTTCGACACCACCGCGCCGGGCGTGCGCATCTCACAGCGCCTGAAGGACCGGTATCCGCAGGAGATGACCATCGTCCTGCAGCATCAGTTCTGGGACCTGAACATCGGCGAACACGCTTTTGAAGTGGGCCTGTCCTTTGGCGGCGTGCCGGAAAAGCTGCTGGTGCCCTACACCGCGATCAAGGGTTTCTTTGATCCGTCCGTCCAGTTCGCGCTTGAATTCGACCCGGGCAAGACAGCCGAAGAGCTGCCGGAAGACCTTCTGGAAGCGGTCGAGGAACTCGCCCGCGCCGAGGAAACCGCCAACGCCACCTTGAAGACAACCAGCGGAGAAGACGGCGGCGACGACGGCACCGACGGTTCTCCGAAGGGCCCGAAGGCTGACACCGGCGGTGAAGTCGTCTCGCTGGACGCTTTCCGCAAGAAGACCTGACGCCCGGCCATATCCGGTCTGGAGGGAATGCGCCATGACTGCCGAGATCGTCAATCTCCGCCAGGCCCGCAAGCGCAAGGCCCGCAGCGAACGGGAGAAGACTGCTGACGCCAACCGTGCCGCCTTCGGACGCACCAAGGCAGAGCGGCAGCATTCCGAAAAAAGCAAGGCGCTTGAAACCTCACGGCTTGAGGCTCACCGACTTGACCAACGGGGTCTTGACCATCAGAGCCTCGACCATCCGGCATCCAGGACGTCTCCGGAAAAGCCGGACTGATCCGTCAAGGCCCAGACCATTCCAATGACCCTGTCGAAACGGTCCCTCAGCCTTCATGGACATCGCACCAGCGTCGCTCTGGAGCCCGAATTCTGGGCGGTGATCGACCGGGCGGTTGACCGCCGCACCATGTCCCTTGCGGGACTTGTTGCCGAGATCGACGAGGGGCGGGATCCGGACGACGCCCTGTCATCGGCTCTGAGGGTCTTTGCCCTGAAGGAAGCCCTTTCAGAAACACCGGACGGCTCGTGACCAGCAGCCAGACCGCGTCTCAAAGTCCAAAAACCTCTGCCTGCAAAGCCTCCCGCGGTACCCCGCTGCCGGGCATCATGCTTGTGTTGTTGGCTTTGCTTTTCACGGAAGGACTGCTCTGGAGCCTTTATGTGGTACCAAAGGCCATCGCGACCTATCAGAGCTACGGGTTTGTTCCGCTGACCTGGCGCAGGCTGGGCATTCCAGTCTTTGCACTGCCCTATGCCCTGCTTCTGAGTGTGCCTGGCACCCTTCTGCTCCACGCCCTCCTTAGGCGACAGCCGCCAAAGCAGGTGCTGCCTGCGCTCTTCATCGCAGCGACCGTGATCAGCTGCCTGCAGGCCCTCACGTTCCAGACCAGCTACAGCCTCGGCGCACTGCCCTATGGTTATGTCAGGGGCCCCGCCGCATTGACCAGCTTGATCCCAGGGGCTGTGTGGGGAAGTCTCTATGTGCTGATGGTGCAGTTCAAAATCCGCAGGATCACCGCAGAGGCCGGGATTGAGCAGACCTGAGGCTTCTCAGTTCGACGGGTAGGTCACGACCATGCCATTGGGCAGGGTCTTGTAACGCGGTGGGGCTGAGGATGCAGGACGCCGGGGCCTAATGACCGCACCGGATGCATCGGCTGCCGGTGCGGGCTCGCGGGCCTCCTGAGACGGCGGCGGCAGATCTGTGCTGCCCGCCGCGGGCAGGCCGAATTCACGGTTCAGGAGATCTTCCACAGACTGGGGTGCGTCCAGAGGCGGCAGGGAGCCTGTCGCATCTTCCGTTCCCCGGAGAGGTCCTGCAGCCGAATTGTCATTTGCGTTGTTCTGGATGACAGACCGGATCCGGTCCGCAAACTCTGCGGGGGTTTCCTCGACCGCCGGAGCCGATGTCCGGCCAGCGGGCGTGGTCTGTTGCTGGCGGAGCTTTTCTTCTGCCTCCCTGGCAGCCTCGGCAGCCTGGCGCTCTGCTTCCTGCCTCGCAGCCTCAACCTCGGCCGCCTTCTCGGCAGCGGCTTTTTCAGCGGCCTGCCTGGCAGCTTGCTCAGCAGCTTTCCGGGAGGCCTCTCTTGCGGCCTTTCGGGCAGCCTCTTCAGCAGTTGCCTTGTCCAGCGCCTCCTGCTTGGCACGCGCCGCGGCTTCTTCCGCTTGCCGCGCTTCGTCTTCCTTGCGGGCGGCGGCGGCATCTGCCTCCTGCTGCGCCTCAAGTTCAGCCTCGCGGGCCTTGCGGTCGCGCTCCTGCTTCTCCCGCTTGAGCTCCCGCATCAGGCGATCCCGTTCCAGGATTTCGGATTGAAGCTTCTCCACGCGCTCCACTTCCTGCTCAAAGGCGCGCAGGGTCAGGAAGGCAGTGAAGGGCGACGTATCGATTGTCCGGACCGGAGCTTCCAGCGGGCCGTTGAAGAGCAGCCCCACCTGAGGGTCGGCGCCAGTAACAGCATTCTCGCCCGAATCGACCTTGAGGGAGAAATCGGACTCCACCGTCCAATCGTTCAAATCGACCTGGGCCGAACCGAAGATGCCTGCATCCTTGGCATCCACGGAGATGTTTCTCGCGCTTGCCCGTCCGCCGACAATGGTCAAGGCACCTTCCAGCGTGTCGAAAGACAGGCTGCCCGCATCAAGATAGCTCAGGAACAGATCCCGGATCTTGTCTTCGTTCAGATCCATCCCGGCGTCGGTTGCCCGCATGACCAGACCAAAGGCTTGCGGGCTCAGGCTCCTGAGTTCCCCCTGCCGGATCTGGAAAGTCCCGCCCCCGGTCAGGCCGGAGACCATGGCAGAAATGGAGCGGCCCGCTCCCTCGAAGTCGGCGACGAGATTGAGATCGCCCGTCGCGACGGAGCGCCCGGCGCTCTGCCAGACGAGAGACTGAAGTGCCGCATCCGTCAGCTTCAGATGGCCGGAAACAGACGCCTCTGCACCTGACCGGCGGATCGCCACCGTGCCATTCAGCTTGCCTCCGGCGTAGTCCCCGGAAACTCCGTCCAGCCGCATCATGCCAGGTGTCAGCCGCAGCTCGGTGCGCATATTCTCCAGAAGCACATCCTCGTCGAACAGCATCTCACCGGCGCTGAGATCGACCGTCAGGTCCGTATTGCCGAACAGCGGGTTACCGAAGGAGCTGGAAGGCCAGGCGCTGCTGCCGTTGCCGGCAGAAGCCCATTGATCCGCACCAAGAATGGCTTCGCTCAAGTCCTGGAAATCGACGGACGACAGATTGAACGTGCCCTTCACCCGGCGGCTGGTTTCCCCAAACGGAGGCTGAAAGTCGCCTTCCAGGCGGCCATCGGCTGAAACCCCGGCAACGGTCCCCGCGACATTCTCCGCTGTGAAGGCGGTGCCCTTGCCATTCAGATCAAGGCTCAAATCAGCAGGGATCTCACCGGACAGGACCGGCATCATGTGGCCTGCCAGCAGAGCGAAGGGGGAGATATCCGGCACGGCAGCCGTGATCGCCAGTTGATAGACAGGGTCCTTGCCCGCCATCAACCGCAGAGATCCATCAGCAGTCAGGGCCGCTTCACCTGCATTGCCCTGAAGCGCAACATCCAGCCCATCTTCGGGGCGGCCACGAGCGGTCACGGTCAGATCCCCCTGCCCCAAGTCGTCGACGGGCAGAATGTCGAAGCCAAGCTGGCGGAAGATCTGTCCGCCATCCGGACCACTCAGATGCAGGGATCCATCGACATCCGCATCATGCCACTGATCGACACGGCCTTTCAGGCTGCCCTTGAAGCTGGTTTTCACACCGCCCGCCGTGCCGTCCAGCGATACGTTGACATCGGAGCTGTCCCCGGCCGCCGAAGCATCCAGCCGGGCGTTGAAACGGGCAGGCACCAGAAAATCGGAAGCCTTGGCGAGCTGGCCAACCACGACATTGTCCGGCAGGGCCTGCCTGAGAAGAGAAACGATCCCCTCCAGATCGGTTGCCGCAAGCGTACCGCTCAGGGCCCCTTCTGGCGCACTGTCAAGATTGGTCACCTGACCGGAGACATCCACCTGGGCACCTGCAAGGTCATCCGCATAGAGCCGGTCGATGCGAAGGCTGCCATCGGCATAGCCTGCCTCCAGCTCCAGCCTGCGGCCTTCCGCGCCGCGCAGCTTCACCTGCCGCGCACTCACCCTGAGCGACACATCCGGCTGCCCCCCTTCACCCGCCGTGTTCGGGAAAAGGCCCGCAAGTGTCTCCAGCTGGTCCACATCAAGCGTATCGGCATCAAGGCTCAGCGAGAATTCCGGATTGCCGCTGACTGGCTGGCGGTAGGAAAGTCCACCCCTGGCGCTGGTCCCATCCAGTCCAAGACGAAGATCATCCAGAGCGGCACCGCCCGGAACGATGCTCACCCGCCCCTGAACGGATACGGGCTGCATGGTCGACACCCCGTCGCCCGTGCCCTTCCACCAGGAAACGAAACTGCCCGGCTGATCGGACGTGAGTGCCAGATTTCCGCGATAGGTCACATCCGGCAGCAGACCGAGATCACCATCAGTGGCAACAGTGGTCCGGCCGGGCATCCGCGCGGCAAGGCGGGCGACCCGCCAGCCCCCCAGCATCGTCTCAAGATCCAGCCTTGCATCCTGAACCAGCCCGCCACCGACGACAACGGAGGGCACATCCAGTGCAATGACGCCACGGATATCCGGGACAGGAACCTTCGAGAGGGCTGCCGTCAATTCATTGACCGCATCCGGCAGGCTGGCCGGTTTCTGGGGGCCGCCGCCAAACAGGCGGTCCAGATCCAGCTGGTTTGCCTTGCCGCGTATATCGAACCGCTGCGCGCCGGTCAGTGTCAGATTGGCCCGCCCTTCCAGGCTCGCTGTCCGGTCTTCCGGGCCATAGCGGAAATCAAAGGACGGAACGTCCAGTTCTTCCGCATCCAGCTTGAATTGCCCCTTGGCAGACCAGCCATTCGCCCCCTCAGCCGCAGGAGCCAGCAAGGCCATGGAGAAAGATCCTTCATAGACCGGAGAGGCTTCCTCATGTGCCAGCACCCCATCCGAGGAAAAGGTCACGGGAATGTTGGACGGGGTCAGGTCCGCCTTGACGCGGATCGATCCATCTTCCTGGCGGCGGCCTGTGGAAATGCGCAGGGAATAGGGATCTCCCTCGCTCGACAAGGTGCCGTCCACCTTGAAGGGTCCAGCCAGCGAACGGCCAGACACCAGGAGATTGGCATCATCCAGTCTGCGGGTCATACCATTGCGGGCATCGATGATCGAGACGGCCCCATCGGTAATGGTCACATTCTCGAAGGCAACATCATCGTCCGGAAGGCCAGAAAGAGCGCTTTCATGGCCCATGGCAGTCAGCCAGTCGAGACGGCCATCCTCATCCAGACCGAGGGTCAGGTGCGGCCGCTCCAGCTCCATGTCGAGCACGCGGATCTCGCCCTTGAGAAGCGGCGGCAGTTCGATCCGCATCTGAAAACGCGAGACGACGAGAAGCGGATCTTCCGCCTCCCCCACGCGCACATCCGTAAAGGTCACCGAGGGCGACGGCAGAAGCTGAAGGTCCGCGTCGCCAAGCACCGTGACCTTGTGACCGAGTGTCCGCTCCGCATAGCTTTCGAAAGTGGACCGGTACATGGACCAGTCAACGAAAAACGGGCCTACCAGCGCCGTGACCAGCACCAGAATGATCGCGACACCAATGGTGATGTAGACCGAATTCAGACCCATTCCCTCGACTTCCTGCCCTCGGCAAAACTCCACTGTTCAAGCGGTTTCCACTCGAATCGTCACGATATCATGACATGTCCCGCCCGCGGGCCATACCCGCGGGCGGGGAACGCCTCAGGCCGGGGGAAGAACCTTGCCCGGGTTCATGATGTTCTTCGGGTCAAGCGCTGCCTTGATGGCGCGCATCGTGTCGAGCGCTGGCCCGTGTTCCCGCTTCAGATACTTCATCTTGCCCTGCCCGACCCCATGCTCGCCGGTGCAGGTGCCGCCCATATCGATCGCACGCCAGTTGAGCCGCTCTACAAAGGCTTCTGTCGCAGCGATCTCGTCCGGATTGTTCTCGTCAACCAGCACCAGAACGTGGAAATTGCCGTCACCGACGTGGCCCACGATCGTGCCCAGAAGATTGTTGTCCAGAAGATCCTGCTTGGTCTCCATCACGCATTCGGCAAGGCGCGAAATCGGCACGCAAGTGTCCGTGGAAACACCCTTGGCGCCCGGACGCAAAACGAAGGACGACCAATAGGCATCATGACGGGCAGTCCAGAGCTGGGTGCGCTCCTCGGCCTGAGCAGTCCACTGGAAAGTGCCACCACCGCAATCCTGGGCAATGGCTTCAAACAGCTCAGCCTGTTCCTTCACACCGGCTTCCGTGCCGTGGAATTCCAGGAAGAGCGTCGGCGTTTCCTCAAGGCTCAGCTTGGAATAGGCGTTGCAGGCCTTCACCTGCAATTCATCGAGAAGCTCGATACGAGCGACCGGAAGACCGCACTGAATGGTCATGATGACTGCATTACAGGCAGATTCGATATCCGGGAAAGGACAGACCCCGCCGGAAATCGCTTCCGGCTGCCCGAAGAGACGGAGCGTTAGTTCGGTGATCACGCCGAGCGTTCCTTCCGAGCCCACGAACAGACGGGTCAGATCGTAACCGGCCGACGACTTCTTTGCCCGTCCACCGGTCTTTATGATCTCGCCGCGGGCGGTGATCACTGTCAGGCCCAGAACCACATCCTTCATGGTGCCGTAACGCACAGCGTTCGTGCCGGAGGCCCGGGTGGCAGCCATGCCGCCAAGGCTTGCATCGGCACCCGGATCGATCGGGAAAAACAGGCCGGTATCGCGCAGAAAGGCATTGAGCTGCTTGCGGGTCACGCCGGCCTGGACCCGGCAGTCCAGATCTTCCGCATGAACTTCGAGGATCTGGTTCATCCGGGAAAGATCGAGCGAGATGCCGCCGCCCGGCGCATTCACATGGCCTTCGAGGGAAGAACCGGTGCCGAAGGGGATCACCGGTACGCCATATTCATGGCACAGGCGCACGACCTCAGCAGCCTCTTCCGTGCTTTCGGCAAACACCACGGCGTCCGGTGCCTGGTTCGGAAGCCAGGTGGTGGTGTGACCATGCTGCTGGCGGACCGCACCGGAGGTGGAGCAGCGATCGCCGAACTTGCTGCTCAGGATATCGACGACAGCTGCGACTGCATCTTCATTGCGGGAAACGGAAACTTGCATGGCCGCCAGCGACATTCGTTCTACTCCTCCAGAGTGCCTGCCCCTGGATCCGGGACAAGATCAAATTTTGCAGCACCCTAGCAAAGTTACCTTGTTCACCAAAGACTTCTTCTTGGGCGTTTCAATCAACTTGAGCTCTGGTCCGGCATTAGCCGTCTTTTGGCAACCGGACCATGATCGAGAGATTGTCGAGCTGGAAAGCTTCACGGGCAAACCCCGCAAGCCGGTCAGCCGTCAGTTCAGCGCCCAATCCGGTCATACGGTCGAGATATCCTGCGTCCCCATAGCGGCGGTAGCTCAGCGCAAGACGCCGCAACCAGGTGTTCGGATCGCGCAACCTGGTCTCTTCCGCAAAGGCGATATCGGAACGGATCCGCTCAAGATCGGCAGCCAGAACCGTTTCCGGCATCTGCTTCAGAACACCGAGTGCGGCCTGAACCAGCTCTTTGCTGCGCGCCGGATCGCAGACAAAGGACAAGGTGCCGATGATCCTGTCCGTATCAGGATCAAGCTCCAGCTCGAAGCGGGTGGAATAAACTCCGCCGAGCTCATAGCGCAGCTCGGTCTTCAAGGCTTCCTGGGTCAGCGGCGTAATGGTCGACAACAGGAAACTGTCTTCAGGTGTCCAGGACCTTGGCGCAAAGAACGAAACCTTCACCTCGGCCCGATTGCTGGGAAGTTCACGAACCTCTGTCTGATGGACACCGGGGCGTTGCAGGGCCGGAGCAGGTGTGAGCGATGCAGAACGGGGAAGCGCACCAATCACAGAGACAAAATCTTCCAGCGACTTGCCTTGAGGAGCAGGCCCAACGGCAAACCACTCCACAGGCGCATTGATCAATCCTTCGGCGGCAGCTGCAAGCTGATCCCCGGAGACATCCCGCAGGCTCTCGACGCCGGTGCGAGCGGCCGTGTCCCCGAAAACGAACTCGGAATATGCCTGCCCTTCCTCACTGGCATGGCCAGCCTGTTCCGCGAGGTCCGCGACTGCCTCTTCCCGGATGAAGCCGAAACGGACCATCGCAGCATAGCGTTCGGCAAGTTCCGGAAGCTTTTCCGGATTCATTGCAAGACCAATGTCGAGCACGCCATCCTTCAGGGCCCAGCTCCAACCAGGTGCCTGATCCTTTGACCAGCGTTCATTTTCCTGCTGTGACCAGAAACTGAACCCGCTCTGTTCCCAAAGCTGCAGGGCGGCCTGTGAGAGAGCGCTGCCAAATTCGGCATTCATGTATCCGGGCGCCGAGCGGCCGGAGAGATAGACCTTGCCATCCGGCGTCGGCCGCTCCAGCCAGATCAGACGGTCGCCGTTGGAAAGCGTCCAGTCCATCACATTCGGCCCGCCGCTTTCCCGCGTAGCGACGATCTTACCATCCCGGCCGAGTTGAGCGGCTTCCGGCCACACAGGCAGTGGAATGTCCTCGGGCGTATTTGCGGCCTCCGGGATTGGCGGCAGATCCGGCAGTGTCTCCATAGACGCAAGCTGATCACGCAAGGCGGCGATGTCAGCCGCCTGCGGCAAAACGCGCTTCTGGCCGCCCGGCACCTGATAGAAAAGCACCTGATCCGGCTCGGCCAGCAGGGCACGCATCCGCTCGTTCAATCCTTCAAGGGTGATCTGATCCAGCAACAGGGATGTGCGCCGGGACTTTGCGGCAGGAGCATCCAGCACGGAATTCGTCAGGATCGCCGACGTGATCTTGTCTTCCCATTCGGCAAAGGTCCGGCTTTCAGCCGCCTTGATGTTGTTCTGGTTGATGCGGCGGGCCCGCGCCATCAGCTCCTCGAAGGCCTTTTCATCCAAGCCGTCCCGGCGGAGCCTTTCGACGGCTTCAAGCAGGATCTTCCAGCCACGGTCATGATCATTGGTCCGTGCGTTGAAGGCCAGAACAAGCCGCTCCTCTGTCGTTTCCTGCACCACGAAGGTCAAGGAATCGACATCGCGGGCATAGTGGTTAGCCTGTTCCTGCATCTCCTCACGCATCAGCTTGGAAAGGAAATACTTCTCCAGATAGGCACGCTGGCCAGCCTCTGAAATCCGGGGAGGAACCTTGACCCGGAAGGCATAGGTCACCTGCGAGCTGCTGCCGGCCGGATCCTGAACCAACCCCGTCGTCAGCGTGTCTTTGAGCGGGAGAACCAGATAGCTGCGGTCCGGACGCGGCTTGCTCTCCGCCGGGCCAAAATGCCGTTCCAGGCTAGCTATAGCCAATTGAGGATCAACACGGCCCGAGATCACCACGCTCATGTTGGACGCCACATAAAACCGGTAGTAGAAGTCACGCATGTCTGCCGCCGTCATGGCTTCGACATCTTGCAACGTGCCGATCGTCGGTCTGCCGACAAACCGGGAGCCGACCCGAAGAAGTTCCTTCTTCTGACGGCTGAGGCGGCTGGCCGCCCCCTCTCCCCGGCGCATTTCTTCAAGAACGACGAAACGCTCCTTGTCCCAGTCTTCTTGCAGGAGCTGCGCGTCGAACAACATGTCCGCAAGGAAAGCGAGAGACTGGTCCAGATCCAGCGCATCATCTGGCCGGGTTCTCACCATGAACTGGGTTTCCGTTTCCCGTGTCAGGGCATTGATCTGAACGCCCGTACGCCAGCCGATCTTCTGGAAGTAGCGATGCAGGGTTTCCGGATGATCCTTTGTCGACTGGAACACCATGTGTTCAAGCCCGTGGGCCAAACCACTCGGGCCTTGCTCATCTGCAGACCCCGCATGAACGATCAGGCGGATATTGAAAGGTTCGCCCGCCTTGCCGCTGTCATGGATGAAATAGCGAAGGCCATTGCCCAGTTCGCCAGTAACCACACGCGCGTCCCATTCGGGTTCTGCCGCCGATGCGACCGGCCCGGCAAGGATCACCAGAAAGAAGAAGGCGAGCAAACGGCTCATGCGCTGCATGGGGAGTGTTCCTGTGTCTTGGGCGGAAACGGACAGATCTGTCGGCCGGACCCTATAAAACAGGAGTAATAAACTCAACTAATGAAAACCACAGTCAGCGCAGCAGCTTGATCCCTCTCCTCCTTTTCCACCGGCATTGCGTCACACCTTGTCCCTGGAAACAAAAAGCCGCTTCAGTCTCCCGAAGCGGCTTTCCAGACTTGGCGTGATCCTCGGATCCAGGATCAGTCGTAGTGGTTGGCGATCACCGCATCGGCAATTTCGGTGCGGTCGATGATACCGACCACATCTTCGACGCGGGGCACACCGGAGCCGCCATCCAGAATGATCGCATAGCTGCGGCCACGCTGGTTCATACGGGTGATGATCGTGTTCAGGATCGAGTTCTTGGGCGAGATCACATAGTCCGTGCTCAAGAGATCCTTCAGGGTCTGGCCCGAAATCCGGTCCGCCAGATAGGGCACGGTTCCGAAGCGCACGAAACCGGCAATGCGGGAACCGTCCGCCACGATCACGTGCTCGGAACCATCCTGTGCGACGGCTTCGAGCGCATCACGCACCGGCATGTCCTGCGGCAGAACCTTGAAATTGGTCGCCATCAGTTCGGTCGCCGGGCGCACCAGATACATGTTGGTGTGTCGGTTCGTCGGGATCGGCTTGCCACGGTTGCGCAGCTTGATCGTGTAGATGTTGTCCTGGATCAGCCAGCGGCGGACACCCACGGCAACGGCAACGGCCAGAACCAGCGGCACGATGACGTTATAATCGCGGGTCATCTCGAAGATCATGACAATCGCGGTCATCGAGGCACCGGTCGCCCCGCCGACAAGAGCCCCCATGCCGACGAGAGCAAACTCGGCCGCCATGAAGCCATGGTCCGGGAAGATATAGGCGCCAGCAACACCCACGAGACCGCCAAGGGTCGCGCCGATGAAGAGCGACGGCGAGAACACGCCGCCAGAGGCGCCCGCACCCAGGCTGACGGAAGTTGCAAACACCTTCGCAACCAGCAGACAGCCGAGCAGGATGAACGTGTAGGGCGTGCCGTTCAGGATGTCCTGAATGGTCGCATAACCAACACCAGCGGTATGGTACTGGCCGGTGGTGGTGAAGAACACATAGCTCAGCGTGCCGATGATCAGCATGCCGATGATGTTCTGGGTGTAGTCATTGCCCGGAAGCGCCGGGAAGATGTCCTCGCACTTTGCCAGAACGCGAATGAAGGCCCAGGACACAATACCAGCCAGAACGCCGAGGATCGCGAAGAACACCAGCTGCACCGGATCGATGGCTTCATGCACGTCGATATTGGCGATCGGAACGAGGAAGGCCGGGTCCAGGCCGAAGGCGATCCGGCCGGCGTAGGTGGCGGTTGCCGTCGCAACGACCACTGGCAGGAATGTGCGGTTGCTGACTTCCGGCAACAGCATTTCAACGGCAAAAAGCACCCCGCCCAGCGGCGTGTTGAAGGTCGCGGCAATACCTGCGCCAGCACCAGCGGACAGCAGGGTGATCTTCTGCCAGCGCACAAGATTGAGCATGCGGGCGATGGACGAGCCGAAAGAGGCACCGATCTGGATGATCGGGCCTTCACGGCCGACGGAGGCGCCGCTGCCGATGGAAATGGCAGAAGCCAGAGACTTCACCACAGCCACAATGCCGCGCACATCGCCATTCTTGTGATAGATCGCGAACATCACTTCCGGCACGCCATGGCCCTTGGCCTCCGGCGCAAAGGTCTTCACCAGGAAGACCACGATCAGGCCACCGATTACCGGGGCCAGAATGATGAAGATGCCGAACGGGCTCGGATCGCCGAACTGATTTGCATCATATTCGAACGAGATCGTTCCGTAGTAGAGGAGATTGTGCACGAAGGAGATCAGATAGCGGAAAACCACGGCTCCGAAGGAAGCGACCAGGCCGATCACGAAGGCGATCATGCACATGGTCGGAACGGAGAAGACACGGCCTTCCGGCAGCTGACTGTCGATGTTCACGGCTTTGGCAGCCGCAGGTTCTGGTGAAGACATTATAGCCCAGCTTTCACGGGTCAGGGGGAAATGACGGCATAAACCGCCAGAATGGACTGCCCCCGGCGCGCGGGGCGGCTGCCGGGCACGTCAACGAGCAGATCGGGTGGTGAGGCTTCGTCCTGACTCTTGTGCCCTTGAAAATCAAGGGATGATCAAAGTTTTTTTTGAGCCGATCCCTGAAAGCAATGCAATGGGCCTTGCAAGCCGCTCTTTTCACTGAGATTCTTGATCAAAGACCAGTTTGGGAGGGCTGCGGCCGGGATCATGGCGCAGAACAAGACAGCCGGGCGGAGGCTCATCGAGCCGCTCGCCACAGCAAGCCGGATCATTGTTGCGACCTCCGCAGCAAACCTTCGGACGTTCTCTGCCCTCAAGCATCCGGTTGTCTGGGCGCTTGCACCTTTCATCGGCGCTTTCGTTGCCCTGGCCGCCATTCTCTTCCGCGAAGGGATCGGCCTGGTGCAGCTGCTCTGGCTTGGCACCCGCTCGGAAACGGTGGTCACCGCCGCTGCCTCCATTCCCTGGTACTGGGTTGTCGCCGCCCCCTGCGCCGGCGGTCTTGCGGTCGGGTTGATCCTGCAATTCCTCCAGCCCATGCAGCGCACCTACTCGGTCGCGGATGTGATCGAGGCGCGGGCGCGGGGCGGTGAAGGCCTCCCCTTCTGGGCGGGCATCAGCTCAGCCCTGATCACCATGTTGTCCCTCGGCTCAGGCGCCAGCGCCGGACGTGAAGGGCCGGTCGTGCATCTTGGTGCGACCATCGGCACCGCCCTGTGCAAGGCTTTCAACCTGCCTCATTCTGCAAGGCGCCTGCTCTTGGCCTGCGGCGTTGCCAGCGCCGTGTCAGCCTCGTTCAATGCCCCGATTGCAGGCGTTCTCTTTGCCCATGAGGTCATCCTCGGACATTACGCCCTGTCTGCAATTGGCCCCATCGCCGTGTCTGCAGTGGTCGGAACCCTGCTCACCCGCCTCTGGTTCGGAGACGTCGCCGCCTTTGTCATTCCGGGTCACCAGATCACGTCCTATCTGGAACTGCCGGCCTTTGCCCTGCTCGGCCTGACCTGCGCTGTCGTGGCCATCCTTCTACAATTCGCGCTGATCGGCACAGACTGGGTTGCCCGTCACATTCACATGCCGACCTGGGCAAGACCGATGGTGGGCGGGGCAGCCGTCGGAACCATTGCCCTTGCCTATCCGGAGATCCTTGGCGTCGGCTATGAGACGACGGATGATGCCCTCAAGAACAATCTGCCGCTGGATCTGATGCTGACCCTCCTGGTGGTCAAGACTGCGGCAACGGCCATCACGCTAGCCTCCCGTTTCGGCGGCGGCATCTTTTCGCCCTCCCTCTACCTCGGAGCCATGACCGGCGGTGCCTTCGGGCTGATCGCCGCCTCAGCCTTTCCGGAGCTGGCGTCAAGCGAGGGGCTCTATTCCATTCTCGGCATGGGCGCTGTGGCAGCAGCGGTGCTGGGCGCCCCTGTGTCCACGACCATGATCGTGTTCGAACTGACCGGCGGCTACGCCTTGTCCATCGCGCTGCTCCTCACCGTCTCCATCGCGACCGGTCTGACCCAGGCCATTCACGGCAAGTCCTTCTTCGTCTGGCAGCTGGAAATGCGCGGCCTCAGCCTTGGCAGTGGCAGCCACACCTATTTCCGGGACAGGGCAAGGGTTAGCGATTTCATGGAGCCGCTGCCGGAGGACATGTCCAATGAGCTGTCGGCTCACGCCAATAGCGCCTCAGCCCTGCAGACAACGGACACCCTGACAAAGGCGCTCAGGAGTTTCGATGAAAGCGGTGCAAGTGTCCTGCCGGTTGTCGCCCCTTCAACGCCCGATGTGGTGATCGGCCTTGCCCGGCATGTGCGGGCGCTCGGCCACTTCAACAAGGCCTTGATCGAAGAGAGCGAAGAGGCCCACAGATAGGCCCCTTGCTGCGGCTTAACCGTTCCAGCTGCGCGGCGGATCGAGCGGCTTGACCTCGCCAACGCCAGGCTGGCCGGTCGGGCGGCCGGTGCGCATTTTCCAGTTGTTCACCGCATCGTGGATTTCCGCCTGACGCCAGCGCAGACCCGGAATGTTGAACACATCCAGCCCGGGCAGCGGCGCAAAGGGATTGCGGCGCAGGGACCCATAGATACCGAGACGGACCGTTGGGCGAAGGCTCAGGCCGCGGGCATGGAACCCGTGGGTATCGGCCACGACAAGCGTGTTGGCCGGAACAGCCACCTTGACCGGAGCCCGGTATCCAAGGGTGGCCAGTTCCTCGTCGGTGATCCGGAAGGAGCCTAGAGAATGCATGCTGCGCGCGCCGCTGGACGCGCTCAAGGCTTGCTCCCGCTCCCAGGCAAGCCGCTCCGGCGTCATGCGGTGCGATCCGGGAACATAGGTGAAAGGCCCGCCATCTTCCGGCACGTCCGACAGGAAATACCAGCACTTGGAGGTGGGCTGGAACGTGTCGGAATGGAAAACCGTCTGGGGATCCCGCGGGCCGCGATCCGGTTCGGCAAACACCGTATGGATGAATGTGATCGGGTCCGCATTCCAGGACCCGACATAGCGCAACAGACCCTGGAACAGGGGACCGGTGACCAGCGCGCCAAACTCCGGCAGCTCCCGGATCATCTTGCGGGTGATGGGCGTGAACCTCGTGACCGCATTGCCCTGAAGCATTTCCTGGGCGGCAAAGGCGTTCTCGATCACCTCATGCTTCAGCTGCTCGAAGGCTTCAGGCGGCAGCACATCACGCACGATGACATAGCCATCGCGCTGATAGGCTTCCGCATGTTCCTTGGACACCATGCGCCGCATGAGGCTGCGGCGGAAGTCAGACATGCGCTCGGCTGTCATCAGCCGCTTTTCGTGCAATCCCCGCTCATTGAGCCAGGTGCTGCCGATCAGCGGATTGTCCTTGAAGGACTTTGCCCCGCTGGCCAGGGAAGCTGCCCAGAGCGGAGCCTTCAGAATATCAATCGCGCGCATGCCCAAATCCTCAATGAAACACTCCTCTTTTACAGAGGAGCGGTCGCTTCCTCAAGCCAGCTCAGAGACTTGTCGTCGAGATGAGGCGCGAGCGTGTCGAGCACCTTGCGATGATAGGCATTCAGCCAGGCCAGTTCGCTGGCAGTCATGAGCGCCACATCGACAAGCCGCCGGTCGAAAGGCGCGAGGGTCAGCGTCTCGAACCCCAGCATCGGCCGCTCGCCGCCGGGAATGCCGGCAGCAGCTGTCACCAGCTCCAGATTTTCCAGGCGGATGCCATACTGGCCTTCCGGATAATAGCCCGGTTCATTGGAGAGGATCATGCCAGGCTGAAGAGGCACAACGCCGGTCTTGGCGATCCGCTGCGGCCCTTCATGCACCGACAGATAGGACCCGACGCCATGGCCGGTACCATGGTCGAAATCCAGCCCCGCCTTCCAGAGTTCGATCCGGGCAAGCGTGTCGAGCTGTGCGCCCGTCGTGCCCGCCGGGAAACGGGCAGAAGAAATGGCGATATGCCCCTTCAGAACCAGAGTGAAATGCCGCTTCATTTCCGCGGAGCATTTCCCCACCGCCATGGTGCGGGTGATATCGGTGGTTCCATCCACGTATTGGGCGCCGCTGTCGATCAGGAACGGACGGCCAACAGGGATCATCAGGTTGGTCTGACGGCTGACGCGGTAGTGACAGATCGCGCCATTCTTGCCTGCACCGGAAATCGTGTCGAAGGAGATGTCCTTGAGCACGCCGGTTTCGGCGCGGAAATGCTCCAGCTTTTCAGCTGCGCCGATTTCATCCAGTTCCCCGGACGGGGCAATATCGTCGAACCAGGCCAGGAAGCGGACAAAGGCGGCCCCATCACGGACATGTGCCGCCTTGCTGCCGGCGATTTCGGCGTCGTTTTTCACGGCCTTCGGCAGGAGCACCGGATCGCTGGCCTCGATCACTCGGCCGCCCTTGCCGGTCACGGCCAGGGCAATCCCCTCGCCCGCAAGACCTGGATCGAGCATGACAGCCCGTCCTTCAGCACCAAGCGCTTCCAGGGCAGGACGGAAGCCGGACGGCTCATTGATCTCGGCAAGGCCGCTGAGCGCCTCGCGCACCGAGTTCGACAGCTTGCGCCCATCGATGAACAGGGTCGGCTTGCCCGTGTCCGGCAACAGCGCAAAAGACAGGGGCAAGGGAGTGTGCGACACATCTGAGCCGCGAATGTTGAAAAGCCAGGCGATGGAGTCAGGCTGTGTCAGCACACAGGCATCCGCACCCTTGGCCGCCACATCCGCCTGGATCCGGGCGATCTTTCCGGCAGCGTCTGCGCCCGCATATTTCTCCGGATGCAGCTTTACCGCTCCAACCGGAGCCTCGGGACGCCCTTCCCAAACTGCATCGACCGGATTGTCCTCCAGCAGCACCAGCTCCGCACCTGCGGCCGAACAGATCTCACGCAGGCGCCGCACTTCACGCACCGTGTGCAGCATGGCGTCAATGCCGAGCCTCTGCCCCTTGCGCAGCCGCGAAGAAAGCCAGTCCGTCACCGGTTCATTGATCAGATGGCGGGCAGGAAAGACACCAAGATCGACCTGATCGGCAACCTGGATCGTGTAGCGCCCGTCAACAAAGATCGCTGCCTCATCACCGAGAACAGCTGCCATCCCCGCCGAGCCGGTGAAGCCGGTCAGCCATTGCAGCCGGCAGTCACAGGGCGGCACATATTCGCCTTGATGGGCATCAGCCCGCGGAATGAGAAAGCCATCAAGCGCGAGACGCTTGAGTTCGGACCGCAAGAGCGCCGCCCGCGGCGCCCCGACAGAAGGATCGGTGTGATCTTCGAAGGACTGGAACATGCGCTGAAGCTATGCCCGCTCCAGATGCCAATCAAGCTGGAAAACAATGGGGGGCACATGTCTCCCATAGTTTCAAGACGATCCCGCAACGCACCATGGAATTCGCACATGCAAAATCTGCAGGCCTGTCATGCAAGATGCGCTCTACCTGAATAGCTCGATTGCCTCCATATTGAACTCAGTCAAGAAACAGGCACCGCTCCTCCCAAGCAGGCCGCCCCATCACCGAACATGGAGAATGACCATGGCTACTGCAACCGCATCCTTTGGCGTGACCAACCGCGCTTCCGGCAGCTTCGTGCGCCGCGCTCTGAGCCGTATGGTTGAAGCCCGCGAAAAGCAGGCTCGCCGCTATGTAAACGGCTACCTTCTGTCCCTCGACGACGCGACCCTGGCCGCTCACGGCTTCAACCGCGCCGAGCTGGAACGCGAAGGTTCTGCAGGCATGATCCTCTAAGGATCGGCCCACACCGCCCAATTAAAGAAGCGCGAAGGGTACGCCCTCCGCGCTCTTTTTTTGTCTTCTCGATGCCCTCAAGATCAGTTTGAAAGCGTTAGACGCCTATCAGGCGTCCTGCTGCCCCCGTGTCAGGGTCAGGGTCAGCCAGCCGTTCTTTTCGCCGCGCTTCACGAGATGGAAGCCCTGCGCGCGATATGCAAACAGAATGCGCGGGCCGTCTTCCACCCGCAGGCCCGACAGGACCAGGGTTGAAACCGGGGTCATCTGGGCCGCAATGCTCTTGGCCATTTTCATCAGAGGCCGTGCCAGAATATTCGCCACGACCAGATCGAACGGGCCGAACTCGCCAAAGCGGCGGTCATCCATGCCATTGGCCGTGAATGTACTGACCAGCGGGCCAACCCCATTGAGCCTGGCATTTTCGGCAGCCGTCTGCGTTGCGACCGGATCAATATCCGTCGCCAGCACGAACTGGCGGGTCAGACGGGCAACGGCAATTGCCAGCACGCCCGTGCCCGTTCCAAGATCCAGAACCCGGTGAAACTGGCGGCGGGTCATCAAGCGGCTGATTTCCTCAAGACACCCTGCGGTCGTGCCATGGTGGCCCGTACCGAAAGCCAGCGCTGCCTCGATCTCAAGGCCAAGGCAGCCTGCAGGAACCTTGCCACGATCATGGGCACCATGAACCACGAAACGGCCGGCACGGACAGGCGCGAGGCCCTCCAGGCTCTTGGCCACCCAGTTCTGGTCCGGCAGGATTTCAGCGTGAACCGGAGCGGCAAAGCCGTCTGAGCCGACACGGTCCCTGACAAGGTCAGCGGCTTCGTCCGGCTCGAGGTCGAACACCAGCACTTCCGCCGTCCACGTCTTGCCATCGGCGGAGGATTCAAAAATCGTGACCGGAAAGCCATCATCTTCGAAGGCACGCTCGAGCACGTCGGCGATGCGCTTGGCTTCCAGTTCTGCGGCGGGGATACGGACTCGGACGGTCTGCATAAGGTCCTCTGGATTTGATCTGGCGTCCGTATACCTGCGGCGAGGGAAAACAGCCAGACCAAAGGCCAGATTTATGCCTGTGGCAGTTCGATGCGAACCGTCAGCCCGCCACCCTTTGTGTCATTGAGGTAAAGGTTGCCATCATGAGCCTCGACAATGGCACAGGCTGTCGCCAGCCCCAGGCCGAAGCCGAAACTGGAATCCGAGCCAAGCATGCGGGCTTCATCCCCACGCTCGAAAGGCATCAGCATTCTTTCCCGGTCTTTGATCGGAATGCCCGGACCATGATCCTCGACCTCGATGATAACCCGATCGTCAGCGTAACAACTGATCAGCCGAATCCGGTCATCATAGCGACGGGCATTGTCGATGAGATTGGTCATTGCGCGGGTCAATTCACTGAACCGGCCGAGTACAGACAATCCAACCTCGCAATCCAGCGCAAGTTCTGCCCCGACATCCTCATATTGATCGCGAATGCCCTGCAGGAAGCTGGCAACGTCGATCTTGACGTCCGGTTCCCCGGTGCGGCCTTCACTCAGATAGGTCAGTGCCCCGCCAAGCTGACCTTCCATGATGGAAAGATCAGCCAGATTGCGCTGCTTGATATCCCCGTCCGGCATCAGTTCCGTGCGCAGGCGCAAGCGCGTCAGCGGAGTTCTCAGGTCATGACTGATGGCTGCCAGCATCCGGGTCCGGCGCTCAACCAGATCCTGGATCCGGTTCTGCATCCTGTTGAAGGCATGGGCCGCCTTGCGCACTTCCAGAGGACCATGCGCCGCGATTGGAACAGCCCGCATAGAGGTCTTGCCAAAGTTCCCGACACCTGATGCCAGCTGAGACAGAGGTTGAACCAGCATCCGGGTTCCCCAGATCAGCAGCATGACCAAGCTGAGAACGAGGAAGAAGATCAGCTGCAACAGTGGGTTACCCCAGATCGGCGGCTCCTTGCGCGGTGGCATTCGGGCAAAGACCTGCTGACCGTCAGCCAGTTCAAACACCAGGTTTGCCCGCTCCTCGCCCGCCTCATCAATCTCGGTCGGCCCAAGGCCCAGAGACTTCAGACCACTCCCGAAGTCAGCCACCCGGAAAGGCATCCAGAAGGGAACACGAGACCTGTCCCCTTCACGAGAGGGCGGGTCATAGCTACCGGAAGGCATCAGGCGCAGATGAAGATTCGGATTCCGGCGAGTGAAATCAGCGACGAGCGTCTCACGGCGCCCCGCATCTGCTTCGTTCATTTGCGCGACGAGCACGGCGGCCTTCATCGCGTATGCGAAGGCATCCTCCCCCGGAGGGCCTGGCTGTAAAATCCGGAAAGCAGCATAAAAGAGCATGACCAGCATCCCGAGGGACGTCAGCATGACAAGCAGCAACTGCGCTGCAATACTTTCCGGCCAGAGCCGGGAGATCAGTCTCGTCAACTGGTTGTCACCTCTGCGATGAACTCGTAACCGCCGGACCGGACTGTCCGGATAAACTGATAGGGCGCGCCGCCCGCTTCCATCTTGCTGCGCACGCGGCTGATGAGAATATCGATGTTCCGGCCGCCGGAAGCAGCGCCATTGGACCCATGAGTCAGATCAGTGAGCTGGTCACGGCCAAGCACACGGCCATGGCGTTCGCACAGAACCTGAAGCAGATCGAATTCTGCGGGCGTCAGACTGATCACAGAGCCACTCGGATTGGTCAACTGGCGCAATGTGCAATCCATCATCCAGCCTTCGAAGGACAACTTGCGGCCTGTGACGGCCGGAGTATTTGCCCCCATGTCGACCCGGCGGAACATGGCACGGATACGCGCAGTCAGTTCACGCGGATTGAAGGGCTTCGGCAAATAGTCATCCGCCCCGACTTCCAGGCCAACCACCCGGTCGAAATCATCCGCCTTGGCCGATACGATGATGATCGGCAACGTGCTGGTTGCTCGCACACGGCGGCAAATGCTCAGCCCGTCTTCACCCGGCAGCATGAGATCCAGCACCATGAGATCAATCCGGGCACCGGACAGGATCCGGTCCATCTCGGACGCATCTTTGGCGAGGGAAACTTTCCAGCCGTTGGAGGTCAGGTGACGCTCGATAAGAGCGCCGATTTCAGGGTCGTCTTCAACGACAAGAATATGTTCGGTACGCATCATGCCGCCAATATGCAGCAATCATTTTCCTTTGCATCATCTTTTTTGCACCAAATTGTTTCTATTTGTTTCCAAAACACATTTTAGAAATGCAAAGAAAATATACAGAAACAAGTCGTTAACAGGTTATTAACCGGAAGTAACAGAGTGTCTTAATTGCGGGAATTACTTTGGGAAAGGATTGGATCATGACATCCATCAGCACGGCGCTACCGCCACCGCCTCCTCAGAAATCCATACAGAGCAAACTGAGCGAACAGGTCAGCGCCGGTGAAATTACCTCCGACGACATGGACGCCATGCTGTCTGCCCTGGACGCCATTCATGACGACATGGCACCCGAGGCAACTGGCTCGAGCGAACCTCCCAGCAAGGAGGAAATGCAGTCGAAGCTGGAAAGCCTTTTGTCCGAACAGGTTGAAGAAGGCACCCTCACTCAGGACCAGGCCGACGAATTGTCCGCCATGTTTGAAAGCGGAGAAATGGGCCCACCGCCCCCGCCGCCAGGCGAAGGCCCGATGGGACCTCCTCCGTCCGGAGACATGAGCGCGTCTTCCGAAGACGATGAAAGCGAAGATCTCGTCCAGAAGCTTCTGGCGCAGCTTTCCAGTTCCCAGACCTCCGGCTATTCGGCCAGCGGCTCCACCACATCGACCTCCAGTTCGCTTCTGGTCGATTACACAGCTTGATTCGACCGACCCTTTTCGGTCGGCAGCAGCTCCAGACCGGCAGCCCTCCGCTGCCGGTCTTTTTGCATTTCACCATCAGGAATGTGTCAGCCTTTCCAGGCACCTGGAAGGCTCGACAAGAAGTCGCCAGCGCTCTTTAGATAGTCAATCCGCTTGTCTTCGCTCATCCGGTCCCAGCTGCTATAGATGGTTCTCAGCCGGTGATTGTCCTTGAGCTTTGGCCTGTTGCGATAGAGAAAGTCCCAGTAAAGCGCATTGAACGGACAGGCGCCCTCCCCTGTCTTCTTCTTCACATCATGAGAACAGCCGGAGCAATAGTCCGACATCTTGTCGATGTAATTGCCGCTGGCCGCATAGGGCTTTGACCCCAGGAATCCGCCATCCGCGTGAAGGCTCATTCCCAGGGTGTTGGGCAGCTCCACCCATTCATAGGCATCCGCGTAAACGCTCAAGTACCATTCGTGCACCTGAACCGGGTCCGCACCAATCAGCAGCGCGAAGTTGCCGGTGACCATAAGCCGCTGAATGTGATGGGCATAGGCCTCTTCATGGGTCTGGCCAATCACGGCCTTCAGACAGGCCATATCGGTTTCGCCGGTCCAGTAGAAATCGGGCAGGGCTCTCGTCGCACCGAAGAAGTTTTCCTCCCGGTACTCGGGCATCTTGAGCCAGTAAATGCCTCGCACATACTCGCGCCAGCCCAGAATCTGCCGGATGAAACCTTCAGCCGAGTTCAGTGGCACATCACCGGATCGCCAGGCTTTCTCCACGCGGACGCAAATATCCCAAGCGTCAAGCAAGCCGACATTCAGATACATTGAGATCAGAGAGTGAAAAAGGAACCGCTCCTCCCGCAGCATTGCATCCTGGTAAGTCCCGAAATCTGCCAGACCATGCTCCAGGAAACTCTCGAAGACCGCCTCCGCCCCTTCCCGCGTGACCGCGAACCAGAAGGGCTCCAGAGCACCGAAATGATGCGCGAACCGCCCCCCGACAAGATCCAGCACGTCTTTGGTGATGGCGTCCGGCGGGCTTCGCATCACTTCTGGACAGACAAGACCGGCCGGCGCCGAATTCCGGTTGTCCTTGTCGAAATTCCATTGGCCGCCTGCCGGATTTCCCTCATCCATCAGGAAGCCGGTTTTCTGCCGCATGTGGCGGTAGAAATCCTCCATCAGGAAGCGCTTGCGGCCATCTGCCCACTTTCTGAAATCGGCAAGCGTACAGAGAAAGCGGGTGTCCGGCAGCAGATCGACCTGAACCTCCAGCTCGCTCTGCCAACTGCGCATGTCATCAAGAAGCCGAAACTCTCCGGGCTCGGTTATCCTGACAGCTTCCGCCCTCGCCCCTTTCAAGGTGCGGGCCACGGCCTCCTTGAGCGAAGCGCAGGATGTCTCATCGTCGAGCCGGATATAATGAACCCGCCAGCCGCTCTCGCGCAGCTCCTGCGCAAAATGGCGCATGGCAGAAAAGACGAAGGCGATCTTCTTCTTGTGGTGACCTACATAGGTCGCCTCTTCCGCAACCTCAGCCATCAGAACGAGGTCCCGCTCTGGGTCTGCGTCCTTGAAGATATCCAGTCCAGGGCTCAGCTGATCGCCGAGCACAAGAAGCAGATTCCGGAAATCTTTCGGAGGGTCGTCCGGGTGCATGACCTGTCCCTTGAAGCGTTTTTCTGCTTACGCCTCAAAGCCCGGACAGGTTCACTCCCAGCTGCCTGACATCAATGTTTCTCAACGAAACTGTCGATGACCTTTTTCTGCCCGGTTTTCTCGAAGTCGATGGTCAGCTTGTTGCCTTCAATGGCAACAATCGCCCCATAGCCGAACTTGATGTGGAACACCCGCTCCCCGAGCGAATAGGCCGACGGCATGTCGCTGACGGACTTGGCCACCAGCTCGCCCTCGATGGTCATCGGCCCCTGACGGCGCGTTCCGGCAGAGCGGAAGTCACTGCTGCGGCCAGTGATGGCCTCTTGAGCGGCCTTTGCCTTCTGGGCCCGCTGCCAGCCCGGCGTGGAATAGCTGCTGTTCTGGAACGGCTCGCTGCGGTCGAACCGGGAGGCCCCATAACCGCCCCGGCCATATCCGCCGCCGCCGTATCCGCCATAGTTCGACGCCTGCTCGACGATCTCGACGTGTTCGATCGGCAGCTCATCCAGAAACCGCGAGGGAATCGTGGATTGCCAGGTGCCGTGAATACGCCGGTTGGAGGCAAACCAGATCTTGGCGCGCTTCTTGGCGCGGGTTACCCCGACATAGGCAAGCCGCCGCTCTTCCTCGAGACCGGCGCGGCCGCTCTCGTCCAGCGCCCGTTGATGGGGAAACAGCCCTTCTTCCCAGCCCGGCAGGAAGACCGTGTCGAACTCCAGTCCCTTTGCCGAATGCAGCGTCATGATCGACACCGCATCATTGGTATCGTTGCTGTCCCGGTCCATCACCAGAGAGACGTGCTCCAGGAACCCGGCCATGGATTCGAACTGGTCCATGGAACGGATCAGTTCCTTGAGGTTGTCCAGACGGCCCGGCGCTTCCGCAGACCGGTCCTTGCGCCACATCTCGGTATAGCCGCTCTCATCCAGGATGATCTCGGCCATTTCCGTGTGCTTGGTGTGTTCCAGATCCCGGCGCCAGCGCTCGAAATGATCCAGAACACCCTTGAGCGCACTTCTCGCCTTGGGCTTCAGCTCTTCCGTCTGGCACAGCTGGTTGGCGGCCTGAATGAGCGGAATACGCTCGGCCCTAGCCAGCTCATGCACCAGCTTCAAGGTCGCATCGCCCAGACCCCGCTTGGGCGTGTTGACGATCCGCTCAAAGGCGAGATCATCAGCCGGCTGCACCACGCAGCGGAAATAGGCCATGGCATCGCGGATTTCCATGCGCTCATAAAAGCGCGGACCGCCTATGACCCGGTAGTTCAGGCCCAGTGTCACGAACCGGTCTTCGAACTCGCGCATCTGGAACGACGCGCGAACCAGAATGGCAATGTCATTGAGCTTGTGGCCGTGGCGCTGCAGGGCCTCAATTTCATCGCCGATGGAGCGGGCCTCTTCCTCCGAATCCCAGCAGGAGGCGACGGCCACCTTCTCGTCTTCCGGATCTTCGAAGTCGGTAAAGAGGGTTTTGCCCAGCCGTCCCTCGTTGTGAGAGATCAGATGAGAGGCAGAAGCCAGAATATGGCTGGTCGAGCGGTAGTTACGCTCAAGACGAATGACGACAGCACCACGGAAATCGTGCTCGAAGCGCAGGATGTTATCGACCTCAGCACCACGCCAGCCATAGATCGACTGGTCGTCATCGCCCACGCAGCAGACATTCGGATTGCCCTGCGCCAGAAGCCGCAGCCACAGATACTGGGCAATGTTGGTGTCCTGATACTCATCCACCAGCATGAAGCGGAACTTGCGCTGATAGTCCTTCAGGACATCCGGATTGGTCTTGAACAGGGTGATCACATGCAAAAGCAGGTCACCGAAGTCGCAAGCATTCAGCACCGACAGACGGTCCTGGTACTCTTCATATAGCTTGCGGCCCATGCCACCGGCAAAGGCCCGGGTTTCGCCCTCCGAGATTTCCTTGGGCGTCAGCGCCCGGTTCTTCCAGCCATCCAGCAGGGCGGCAAAGGCCTTCGGCGTCCAGCGCTTGTCATCGAGACCTTCCGCCTGAATGATCTGCTTGATCAGGCGCAACTGGTCGTCCGTGTCCAGAATGGAGAAGCTGGATTTCAGGCCCACCAGCTCCGCATGACGGCGCAGGATCTTCACGCAAATGGAGTGGAACGTGCCGAGCCAGGCCATGCCTTCCACATTGCCGCCGATGAAATGCGCGATGCGCTCCTTCATCTCGCGCGCAGCCTTGTTGGTGAAGGTCACCGCCAGGATCTGGGACGGATAGGCAGACCCCGTCGCCAGAATATGCGCGATACGGGTGGTCAGAACGCGGGTCTTGCCTGTTCCCGCCCCAGCCAGCACCAGCACCGGCCCTTCGATGGTTTCCACCGCCAGCCGCTGTTCCGGGTTCAGGCCTTCCAGATAATCGGGCGCATTGGACCGGCGGGCAGCCATCGCCCGCGCAGCAATGCCTCCACCCGCGGAAGGGGCCGGCGCCGGCTCAATCCCCCGTGCAGGGCCCGGCTGACGGGGTGACCGGTCGCCCGGAAATCCGTCATCGTCAAAGCCATCCACAAAGGTGTCGCCAATATCGTCGTGATACCCGTTCGGGTCAGCCATGGTCCCTGCCGTGCGATTCTCGAGAATTCAAACAGGAACAATATAGCAACAAAAGCGGCCGATGCGAGGCGGACCGGGCAGATTTTGCGGGGACAAGGAGAGAGACGGCAGCCAGAACTTCTTTTCGCACAGCACCTCGCCAAAGACTGATCACCCTAGACCTTGATCGAACACCCCACTCAGGGGCTACTGGATCCCGGTCTTGGCGCTCTCGCGCCAAACCGGGATGACGTGGTGAGGTTTTTCGGGTTTAGAAAAGTGCTTTTGAAGATCGGTCCAGTTGGGATTGTTTTCCTCGATCAGCCGGACTTTCCAGGCCCGTCTCCATCGCTTTATCTGCTTTTCCCGGCGGATTGCCTGTTCAGGGCCTGTGTGCACTTCGAAGAACACCAGGGAATGAATATCATATTTTGCGGTGAAGACGCTTCCTGTCCCGGACTGATGCTCAAACATCTGCCTCGGCAGATCATTCGTAACCCCACTTAGAGCGTGCCACCTATTTGGTTGGCGAGAATATAGACGTAGTAGCCACTTTCCGATCGCATCTCTCCTAGCCGCCACGCTCTTTGCCGTCATCCCGGTTTGCCGCCAAGCGGCAAGACCGGGATCCAGTAACCATCAACCTCTTTGAAGCGATGACGACACTCAAGACCTGCTCATATGGCAAGCCTTGTCTGCGTAGCCCTGGTTGCCCGGATCGAGCATCAGGGCGATGGCGGAGATGGCGCAATAGGCGGAGGCGACAGAGCCCTCCTGCCAGCCGGGCCAGTAGCTCCAGGTGTCGCCCGCGCAGAAGAAGGGCACCTTGTCGGAGAAGGTGGTGATCTGCTCATAGACGGCAGGATTGGTGGTCGCCGTGTCCGAGGCCCAACCTCCGACCTGATTGGGCATGTATTGCCAGGCAATGGTCAGGCCGCGGTCGACGTAGATATCTCCCTCGTGGCCTGGATGAAGAAGACCAAGACCATTGATCCCGTCGGAAATACGGGTCTGCTGATCGCGTGCGGCAAATTCCACTGCGCCGCCACCCCGGTTATAGGCGCCGGTCAGAACGCCAGTATGTGCGGTGAAGTCCTCGGAAGGGTACCAGATCTGGCTGATAATATCGTCGGTCCAGGAGATGCCACCGTAGATCTCGTCATCGGTTTCCCAGAACCGGTTCTTGCCCTGCCAGCCGACCTTGATGGCCGGGGTCCACAGATCCGGCGTCGGGTCCGTCTTGCCCTGAGGAGCAAACTGGTTCCACTCTCCGGTGACGCTGAAAGCCTCGAGACCCGCCAGGAACTCCGCCGGCATATTCTCCCGGTCCAGGATGCCATTGAGCAGGGACGGCGCCATGGTGGAGACGCAGAAGTCGAAGGGTACGGCTGAGCCAGACCAGGAGGCACTTTGATTGCCGCCTTCCAGTTCCACGGTCACTCCACCTTCATTGGCAACAATCCGAGTCACATGGGTGTTGAGATAAACCAGATCTCCCACCCGCGTACCGCGAGATCCCACGGGCAGATGCTCGAACATTGGCGACGTGTCCTGCACATTCTGCAGAAGCAGCTGCTGCCAGATCCGGTCCATGCCGCCAACCGGCTGCATCAAGGCTGGCTGCCAGTCGAGATTATAGCTGTTGAACAGGAAGGAACCCGGCGACAGTTCCGGATTCTCCTCCGGATTGCCGATGAAGCCGGAATCGAAGATCGACTGCAGCGGCACCCTTTCGCGCACTGTCCCCGCATCGCGCCATCCGCCTGGAAAATGGGTGAAGCCGACACGGGTCGACGCATCATTCATCACCAGATTGCACGGATCGCCTGCATCCTTGCGCGCAAGATCCCCGAAGAGCTGCGAGAGTTCCGCGATCTGGATAGCCGTATTGCCCTTCAGCTTGCAGGCCTCAAGGTTCACCTTGGCGATCATTTCGGCCATCTCGGCAAAGAGGCTGTAGGTCACCTGCCCCATGGAAATGGGCTGACCGCTGTTGAACTTGCCGCTCTGCATCACGTTGGACATGGACTGGAAAAAATAGGGCTCCAGCGCAACACCGATTTCCTGACACAGGGCGATCAGATTGAAATGGTTAGACGGGATCCGGCCGGGTCCGGCATTCAGGAACAGCTCGACCGGATTGCCCTCGTAGCCCTTGTCCTTCCAGACATCATCCATGAAGGTACAGACCTGCTCGTCCGGCGAGGGACTTTCGGGCCGCTCCTGATAGCGGTCGGCATACATTTCGGGGAAGAGCCGGTCCGGATTGTATTTGGCGAACCACCAGTCCTTGTAGCGGTCATCGGACGGCCGAGCCGTCAGGCTGCGCCCGCCGAACCTGTTGTCTGCCTCGAAGACCGCAACCTTGAAGCCGGCATTGGCCAGC
This sequence comes from Roseibium suaedae, assembly GCF_900142725.1. Classification (GTDB taxonomy): domain Bacteria; phylum Pseudomonadota; class Alphaproteobacteria; order Rhizobiales; family Stappiaceae; genus Roseibium; species Roseibium suaedae. The sequence continues at coordinate 714,845 of NZ_FRBW01000002.1, forward strand.
ACATACGCCGTCGTCAGGCCTGCAACGCCAGCGCCCAGAATGGCGACTGTCTTGCCTTTTCCAAAATCAGGCGGCAGGTCCGGCCGGGTCGTCTGATAGCCAGCGCGGGCAGGCTTCAGTCCCGTAAGAAGTGAGGGGGCCGCCAAGCCTCCCGAAAAAGCGGCAACCCCGCGAAGAAAAAGTCTACGTGATATAGGTCTTTTCATCCCAACCTCCCCTAGCGTTTGCTCTGGAACTCAAAATAAAAATGCAGGCCACGAGAGAGTAATCCTTCTCCAAACCCGATTACAACTCCTGATTATCTCCATTCAATTTTTACAATCAATCATGAAAAGCCTCAGGAAACCCGAGCCGCAGCAAGCAGTCCTGACGGCCTCGCCCCCACCCGGCCAGATGCGTGGCCTCACGCCTCGTTGAGACTGAGCGTAAATAAAACTCTCCGAAAATCCCAAACTTCCGAGTATTCACCCAAGGATTTCAGAAAAACACCGGAATTCAAAGATAAATTAAGTACAGAAAAATTGAGCCAGCAAAACAAACAACCAATGATAAGCCGACCTTTGGGTAATGCCGTCAGACCCTAAAAAACACTTCAATGTCAATCTATTAACTCTGAGGCAGACTACTGGAAAATACGAACTTCTCCAGCGTCATCCAGGCAGGTATCTAGTTGAAAAAATGAGAACACCGCAAACGCGGATCACTGAGCACTCAAAGGATCAGGCATGCCTGGCAAGTCGTCCAAGAAACTGATTTTTGCCCCGAAACCAAATCAGCAGCGCATCAATACCATTCTCCTGGCGAGAAACACGCTCTCTGCCTTTCCCACCATCACAGCCGCAATTGGCCAAGGAAACGCCGTGCCTGCCGAACGTTTCAACTGGCTTGAAGCCAAAGACCTTGTTCTCATCAACCGGGTTCATGTGGAAGCAGTCAACGGCACCTTTGGCATTCCCAACCGCAGCCGCCTGGAAGCCGCCGTGCTGCGCCCGCAGGAATGTCACTATGAAGATGGCGAAAACGACATTCTGACGCTTGCTGTGCACATGATGGTCGGCATCTGCGAACTGCGGCCTTTCTCGACCGCCAACAAGGTCACCGCCTTTTCGGCGGGCCGGACGCTTCTGGTCGCCAATGGCTATGATTTCAGCACGAAGCTGGACAGCGCCAAGACGCCCTGCGGCAAGATCGCCATGATCGACTTCCTGGAGCGCGCAGGAACCAAACCCGCTGTCGCGGGCCAGTTTGCCACCTGGCTTCGGGATTTCGTTCGGGAACGGCCATCTGTCCCGGGCTCAAAGCCGAACTTCAAGGCCGAGATGGTCTTCCCACCAGAAACACCAAAGGTCTCGACCCGGGAAGTGCTGGCAACCCTCTAATGTGAAGCCTTGCGCCCTTATTTGTGGGCGCAAGGACATGCAGTCAGGTCTGACTGCCTTCCAGCTTTCGTTCCAGAGCTCACGCCCCGACCAGATCGAACCACTGATCTTCCGTGATCACCTCGACGCCGTGCTCTTCCGCCTTTTTCAGCTTTGAGCCGGCGCCGGGACCTGCCACCACCAGATCGGTCTTCTTAGACACGGAACCCGCGACCTTGGCACCGAACCGTTCAGCCATTGCCTTCGCCTCATCCCGGGTCATGCGCTCCAGAGAGCCGGTGAAGACGACCGTCTTGCCCGCAACCGGGCTGTCTCCCGCCTCGATCTTTTCCGCGTCCTTCGGCGTGACATGCTCCAGAAGCGCAGCCAATTGCTCGCGGTTGTGTTCTTCTGCAAAGAATTCAGTGACAGCCTCGGCAACGATCGAGCCAACCCCGTCGATATCGTTCAGCTCTGCCCAGGCTTCGCTGCCGTGATCTCCAGCGGCTTCCATGGCAGACGCAAACACACCCCAGGAGCCATAGGCACGGGCGAGCAGCTTGGCATTGCCCTCCCCCACATGGCGGATGCCAAGGGCGAAGATGAAGCGGTTGAGGTCGATGATCTTCCGGGCACTGATGGCCTCGAACAGGTTCTTGGCGGAAACAGCGCCCCAGCCATCCCTGTTGCGCAGCTTGGTCAGAGCCTGACGGTCCCGTTCTTCCAGAGTGAAGATGTCTGCCGGGGATTTCACCAGTCCTTCGGCAAAGAACGCATCCACCTGCTTGTCCCCGAAACCTTCGATGTCGAAAGCGTTGCGGGAGACAAAATGCTTCAACTTTTCGGTCGCCTGGGCGGGACAGACCAGCCCGCCGGTGCAACGTCGCACCGCATCCATCCGGCCGGTCTTGGCGTTTTCTTCACGAACTGCATGGCTGCCGCAGGCAGGACAAGTGTCGGGGAAGGCAAAAGCTTCCGAACCCTCGGGACGCTTGTCCAGATCCACATCCACGATCTGTGGAATGACATCCCCTGCCCGCTGAATGCGAACCGTGTCACCAACGCGGATATCCTTGCCACCCCGGATCGGTTCCCCGTCCTGACCGATGCCCTTGATATAGTCCTCGTTGTGCAGGGTCGCATTGGAGACGACAACACCGCCAACCGTCACCGGCTCCAGCTTGGCAACCGGGGTCAGAGCACCCGTCCGGCCGACCTGGATCTCAATGTCCCGGAGTATGGTGAAAGCCTGCTCGGCCGGAAATTTATGGGCAATCGCCCAACGGGGAGATCTCGAGACAAAACCGAGCCGCTGCTGCAGGTCCAGCCGGTCGACCTTGTAGACGACCCCGTCGATGTCATAGCCGAGCGTTGCCCGCTCTTCCTCGATGCCGTGGTAAACGCTGATCAACTCGTCCACGGTCTCGCAGCGCTTCATGCGCGGATTGACCGCGAAGCCCCAGCGGCCGAAGGCCTCGACCATTCCCATCTGGGTATCGGACGGCATCTCGCTTATCTCCCCCCAGGCATAGGCAAAGAAACGCAAGGGCCGGGAGGCAGTGATGTCCGGATTGAGCTGGCGGAGCGATCCGGCCGCCGCGTTGCGCGGATTGGCGAAGGTCTTGCCGCCGTTCCCGGCCATGCGGGCGTTGAGCGCCTGAAAGTCCGCGTGGGACATGTAGACTTCGCCGCGCACCTCGACCACGTCCGGGACACCTTCAGGCAGGCTGTGCGGGATATCGGCGATGGTTCGCGCGTTCGCGGTGACATTTTCCCCCACGGAGCCATCCCCCCGGGTGGCGGCGCTCACCAGCTTGCCGCCTTCATACCGCAATGCCAGAGACAAGCCGTCGATCTTCGGCTCCGCGGTCACACCAAGCGCGCCCATCAGCGGATCGAACTTCAGGAAACGGCGCACCCGGGCAACGAAATCCCGCACATCCTCGTCGTCAAACGCATTGTCCAGCGACAGCATGGGCACCTTGTGGGTGATCTTGCCGAAGCCATCGGAAGGCTCCACGCCGACGCGGGCCGACGGGCTGTCTTCACGGACCAGTTCCGGATACCGCGCCTCAATCGCCGCATTGCGCTGGCGCAGGGCATCATACTCCGCGTCAGAGACGGTCGGCGCGTCCTGCCCATAATAGCGCTTGTCGTGACCGGCAATCTCTTCTGCAAGCCGCGCCAGTTCGGCCTGGGCCTCCTCCAGCGTCAGGTTTTCGACAGCGATTTGGGGGGCAGCGGTTTCGGTCATCAGAAGCATATCCGGGCAAGCATTCAAGCAAAACGGAACGCCTGCCAGTCTAGGCAAACATCCCTGAGCATTTTTCTTCTCTCGATAACGGAACCATTCCGGCCCCTCAAGAGTTACCCCTTCACAAACCGGCACTTAACACCGGTAAAGACAAGGAGATACATCATGGCCTATCAGGACCGTAACACCTATGTGACGACCCCGCGCAGCGGTTCCGGCGCAGGCTGGTTCATCGCAGGCATTCTTGTTGCAGCCATGATCGGTGGCGGGATCCTCTATTACAACGGCTATTTTCATCAGGAAAAGGAAGTCAGCATCGAACTGAAGGTTCCTGATGTGAAGCTGCCGTAACCCCGGCGCCTCCAAGCAGTCCCCAAACACGCGACCAAACCCGGGCTCCCTCCCCACCCGGACGCGAAACGGACTGACCACAAGGTCAGTCCGTTTTCTTTTGTTGCAGTCACCGATCTTCGCCGCATCGCAGCCAGGCAAGATGCTCACGTCTGTTTGCCCGTCAGTTTGCCGCTTCCAGCAACAGCTTTCCGGCCGCTGCCCGGGCCTCTTCCGTGATGACGCTGCCTGCGAGCATCCGCGCGATTTCCTCGCGGCGATGGCTTTCCTCGATCTGCCGGACGCGTGTCGCAACGCGGCTCGGGTCTGCTTCTTCCTTGGAAATCAGGAAATGCCCTTCGGCGCGGGCAGCCACCTGCGGCGCATGGGTGACGGTGAGCACCTGAACGGTGGCCGCAAGCCGGGCAAGGCGCACGCCGATCGCCTCGGCGACCGCACCGCCAACTCCCGTATCGATTTCATCGAAAACAAGCGTTGGCGCAGAGCCCTTGTCCGCAAGGGAGACCTTCAAGGCCAGCAGGAACCGGGACAATTCACCGCCGGACGCAACCTTCATCATTGGCCCCGGACGGGTGCCCGGGTTGGTCTGAACGTGGAATTCCAGCTGATCGATGCCGGTGCGGGCGCGGTTGTCCGCATCGCTTGCCATCTCGACAATGAAACGGGCACGCTCAAGTTTCAGCGACGGCAACTCACCTGCCACCGCCTGCTCCAGCTTGCGGGCTGCCTTTTCACGCTTGGCCGAGAGCTTCAAAGCCTTGGCGTCATAGACCTCACGCGCCTTGACGGCAGCAGCTTCAAGCGCTGCAAGCTTGTCTTCACCCGCATCCAGCTCGGCCAGATCTTCGGCCATGCGCTTGGCAAGGACAGGGAGCTCATCCACCGGTACGGAGAACTTGCGGCTGGCCGCTCTCAGAGCAAACAGGCGTTCCTCGACATTTTCCAGCTCACGCGGATCGAAATCCGTCTCGCGCAGGGCGCTTTCGAGGCCGGAACGCGCTTCTTCCAGGCTGTCGAGCGCGGAGGCCAGCGAGGCAACAGGTCCGGTCAGCATGGACAGCGCATGCTCGACCTTGCGCTCCATCCGGCGCAACAGGCTGGCAAGTTCCGGGATGGGAGAGGACGTGCCGTTCAATGTGTCGAAGGCTTCGTTGAGATCGCCAGCGATCTTTTCCACCTGCATCATGGACGCACGGCGCTCGGCCAGCGCATCCTCCTCGCCCTGCTTGGGGGCGAGGCGGGAAAGCTCCTCGACGGCGCTCTTCAGGAAATCGGCTTCCTTGCGGGCAGTCTCGATGCGGGCCAGATGATCCTTCACGGCCTTTTCGGACTGGCGCATGGCCATCCAGGCTTCGGAGACACCGGCCACATCACCGCTGAGCCCGGCGAAACTGTCCACCAGCTCCCGGTGGGATTCGGGATCGACAAGCGCCCGGTCATCATGCTGACCATGAATTTCGACGAGCAGAAGACCCGCCTGACGCATCAGACCCACACTGACCGGCTGATCATTGATGAAGGCGCGGGTTCGTCCGTCTGCGGTCTGGATCCGGCGCAAGATCACATCGCCATCGTCGGCCACATCGTTCTCACGCAGCAGACTGCGGACTGGATGATCTGCGGGGACATCAAAGACGGCAGTCACCTGCCCCTGTGCCTCACCATGACGGACGAGATCCGCATCGCCGCGCCCGCCAAGAGCCAGCGACAGCGAGTCCAGCAGGATGGATTTGCCCGCACCGGTCTCGCCGGTGAGGACACTCATGCCTGCAGAAAACTCAAGATCAAGGCGGTCAATCAGGACGATGTCGCGAATGGCCAGCGTCACCAGCATGGATTACAGAGCTCCGAACGATGTCAGAAGACTGTGATACCCTTGAATGCCTTGCTGATCCAGCTGCCAGTGTCTTCGGACGGCTCATACCCACCCTTGCTTAGCAGGGCGTAGGCATCCTTGTACCAGTTGCTGTCCGGGAAGTTGTGGCCGAGAACCGCGGCAGCGGTCTGAGCTTCGGTCACGACGCCCAGCGAATAGTAGGACTCGGTGAGGCGGAACAGCGCTTCTTCCACATGGCGGGTGGTCTGGTACTGCAGGACAACCGTCTTGAAGCGGTTGATTGCCGCGACATAGTTGCGGCGTTCCAGATAGAAACGGCCAACCTGCATTTCCTTGCCGCCGAGCTGGTCGTGGGCAATGCGCAGCTTCTTTTCCGCGTCTTCGGCATATTCCGAATCAGGGTAGCGCTGCAGCAGCTCGTTGAAGGAAGCAGCAGCCTTTTCCGTCATGCCCTGATCACGGGTGATGTCCGGCATCTGCTTGAAGTAGCTCTGACCGATGATGTAGAGCGCGTAGGCTGCATCTTCATTGCCCGGGAACAGGGTCAGGAAGCGCTGAGCAGCAGAAATGGCCTCGGTGTACTTGCCGCGGCTGTAGTTCAGATACGCCATGTTGACGAGGGACTTCTTCGCGTATTCCGAATAGGGATAAACGCGGTCCAATTCCTCGAATTTCTTGGAAGCGGCGCTCAGCTTGCCCTGGGAACGAAGGGCAAGGCCTTCATCATAAAGGGTGGCAGCCGGAACATCATTGAGAGCCAGATCGTCGTCATCCTTCGACGAGGCACAAGCACCAAGGGCAAGCGGCAAGCCCAGAAGCGCGATCCGCATCATCAGTGCGGTCCGGCCTTCGCGAAAATCCTTGCCGTTAGACTTCATAAAAATCACCCCAGGCACTCCTCACGCCGCTCGGCTCCAAATGGCCACCGGCGGATGTTCATGGCAGATGTATCGTGGCTGTTTAACGGATATGAACCGCCTTCGTCACGCCCCTCATTGGCCATCTGTCGTTTTTTTTGAGCAATTTTGTGGCGGCGGCTCGAAATTGGCTCCTGAAACGTCGAAGCCGCCCGTAGGCGGCCTCTCTGGAAAAGCTTCGGAAAACCTTAAGAAACGTCCGGACCGAAGGCGGCCATTGCCAGACCAACCTTTTCCGCATGCCCGACTTCCCGGAATGCAGGCATCTCGACGATCTCGTAAGCGCTCTTGTCGGCGAACAGCTTGATCAGAATCGCGTTGTTCATCTTGTGACCGCCCTTGTAGGAGCGGTAGAGGCCAAGGATCGGCAGACCGGCAAGCGCGAGATCGCCAACAGCATCCAGCGCCTTGTGACGAACGAACTCGTCCACCCAGCGGGTGCCTTCCGGATTGAGGACCTTGTCGTCCTTGATGGCAACGGAGTTCTCAAGGGAAGAGCCGAGCGCAAAGCCCATCTTCCAGAGCTGCTCGACGTCGCTGACGTTGCCGAACGTGCGTGCGCGGGAAAGTTCATTGCGGAACACATCCGGCGTCATGTCGGATGCAAAGCGCTGACGACCGATCAACGGAGTATCAAACTCGATGGTGATGTCGAAGTGGCTGCCTTCGTGGGGCAGAAGCTCACACCAGGAATTGCCATTGTCCACGCGAACCGGCTTCTTGACGCGCAGGTAGCGGCGGCCACGGTCAAGGCGCTTCAGGCCGACCTGGTCGATGGCTTCAACGAAGTCCGCGCTGCTGCCGTCCATGATCGGCATTTCCGGGCCATCGATCTCGACAATCAGATTGTCGACGCCGAGGCCGCGCAGGGCAGCCATGAGGTGCTCAACGGTGGACAGGCCGTTCTGGAACGGATCGCCAAGAACGGTCTGAAGAGAGGTCTGTGTCACCCGGTCCCAGAGCGCCGGCATTTCAGCGGCGGCTTCAACATCCGTGCGATGGAAGAGGATACCGGTGCCGGCATCGGCCGGAACAAGGGTGATGGAGGCGGGCTTGCCGGAGTGAACACCAATACCCGTCAGCGTGACCTGATCCGCGAGAGTGGTCTGGCGATCAATGTACTGTGTCATGCTGTTGCCTTTGGTTCTGCCCACGTCAACCGGGGACGATCGTCCCTTACGGAGGGTTAACGTTCAAATTTGAGCATGAACATACTCGGGCAGGCCCTGAAGCTGAAATAAAGCTTTATTACGGTTTGTTACGCTTCGCGCAACCGTAAGCCATTGAAGCAAATACGGAAATTTCCAGAAAAACAAAGCAGCCCGTTACGAATGTAACGGGCTGCAGAGGCAGGGAAGCAGGGTCGGTCGCGACTCAGTTGGCCTGGCGGCGCAGGAACGCCGGGATTTCCAGCTGGTCGTCGTCAGCAGCGCTCGGAGCCTTCGGCATTGCACGGCCGGTGGTGTCGAGCTGACCGGCAGCGTGAGCTGCAGGACGCTGTGCAGGACGCGGAGCAGGAGCAGCTGCCGGACGCGGTGCCTGAACCGGAGCGGCCATCCGCGGAGCGGCAGGCGCTTCGTGGTGAGCTTCGGCTTCTTCATGCTCTTCGCGGCGGCCAAGACCACTTGCGAGGCGGCGCAGCAGACCCATCGGACGGCGGTCATCTTCATGACCGTAGTCTTCGGCGTGATGCTCATGGGCCTGAACCGGCTGGGGAGCAGCGGCCTGGACCGGCTGCGGAGCCGGAGCATGGGCCTGAACAGGAGCCTGTGCCGGAGCCGTGTTTGCAGCAGCCTTTTGCAGGATTTCACGCTGAGCGATCGGCGGGAAATCTTCCACGCGCGGCATGCGCGGGGCCGGAGTGTGCGTTTCGGCAACCGGCGGAATGTACGGACGGCTGACCGGCTCGGCTTCCATCTTGGTAACCGGCGCTTCTTCCAGATCAACCAGAGAAGCCTTGTTGCTCAGCATGTCTTCATTCGGCTGAAACGGCTTGATTTCAACTTCCGGATCAGAAGCGGCTGCAATCGGACGCGGAGCCGGAGCTGCCGGGATCGACAGTTCACGTTCCAGGCTGGCAACTGCACGGGCAGATGCATCCATGGCGCGCGGAGCAGAGGCCGCAGGAGCCGGTGCCGGTGCTGCTGCCGGACGGGTCGTGATGGTCGGCTGATGCTGGGGAGCCTGCATGGCTGCCAGATCGCCTTCGCGGTCGATGCCGGTGGCCACGACGGAGACGCGGATGATGCCATCCAGGCTTTCGTCGAAGGTTGCACCGAGAATGATGTTGGCGTCTGCGTCGACTTCCTCGCGGATACGGGTCGCAGCTTCGTCAACTTCGAACAGGGTCAGGTCGTTGCCGCCCGTGATCGAGATGAGGAGGCCCTTGGCACCCTTCATGGAGGATTCGTCGAGCAGCGGGTTCGCGATCGCGGCTTCAGCGGCCTGCTGGGCGCGCTTTTCACCGGAAGCTTCACCGGTACCCATCATCGCCTTGCCCATTCCGCGCATCACAGAGCGGACGTCGGCGAAGTCGAGGTTGATGAGACCTTCCTTGACCATCAGGTCGGTGATGCAGGCAACACCGGAATAGAGAACCTGGTCAGCCATCGCAAAAGCGTCGGCGAAGGTGGTCTGTGCATTCGCGATCCGGAACAGGTTCTGGTTCGGAATGACGATCAGAGTGTCAACGTTGCGCTGAAGCTCTTCGATGCCCGAGTTGGCGATCCGCATGCGGCGGGCGCCTTCGAACTGGAACGGCTTGGTAACCACACCTACCGTCAGTATACCCTGCTCGCGGGCCGCCCGTGCAATGACAGGAGCCGCGCCGGTACCGGTGCCACCGCCCATACCGGCAGTGATGAACACCATGTGCGAACCGGACAGGTGGTCGTTGATCTCGTCGATCACTTCCTCGGCAGCTGCGCAGCCGACTTCCGGCTGAGAGCCTGCGCCAAGACCTTCCGTGACCGCGACGCCCATCTGGATCAGACGTTCGGCGTGGTTCATGGCAAGGGCCTGAGCGTCCGTGTTTGCGACAACGAAGTCGCAACCCTGGAGGCCGGCAGTGATCATGTTATTGACGGCGTTTCCGCCCGCGCCGCCGACGCCGAAGACCGTGATACGCGGCTTCAGCTCCTGAATATCGGGCATCTTCAGGTTGATGGTCATATTATCCTCGCGACCCAATGGAGCCTCCTTCTTGGAGGTCTCCGCTTCTTCCCTAACTTCCTCAGCCGTTACCGGCGGTTCCTGTCCTGCGCTCATTTCGTCAGAAACTTTCCCTGATCCACTGGCCCACCCGGGCGAGATAACCAGACTGTCGCATCCACCCCGAACGGCTGTTCCTGTGCTCGAACTGCTCGATCTGGGCGACCTGCGGATAGATCAGAAGGCCAACTGCAGCGGCAAAAGCCGGGCCCTTGGCAGCCTCCGGGAGACCGGCAACCCCTAAGGGCCTGCCGAGACGAACGTTACGCCCCAGGACCCGGCGCGCAACTTCACTCAGACCCGTAAGCTGGCTGGCTCCGCCAGTCAAAACGATCTGCTTGCCAACCCGTCCGGCGAAACCGGAGGCTGTCAGGCGATCCCTTACGAGTTCAAGGATCTCTTCCACCCGGGGACGGATGACACGCGTCAGAGCCGACCGGGGGATTTGATGGGGCAGATCACCGTCCGTTTCCAGCGGCGGGACCGTGAGCATGTCACGGTCGTCCGAGCTGCTGGCGATCGGTGATCCATGCAGGGTCTTCAGCCGTTCAGCGTCCTGAAGGCGCGTGGCGAAGGCCCGTGCGATATCTGTTGTGACGTGGTTGCCGCCGACGGCGATGGCATCGAGATGCACCATCTGGCCTTCGACAAACACGGAAAGGGTCGTTGTGCCGCCGCCCATGTCGATACAGGCGACACCGAGCTCGGTCTCGTCGTCGACCAGGGTCGAAAGACCGCTGGCAAATGGCGTGGCAACCAGGGTTTCCACATGCAGGTGGCCACGACTGATGCACAGCTCCAGGTTCCGAACCTGCGGGATTTCTGCGGTCACGACCTGCATGTCGACACTGAGCTTGTGGCCCATCATGCCGCGCGGATCCCGAATGCCGCGGTTGCCGTCCAGCGAATAGGAGATCGGCAGCGCGTGGGTCACGACCCGGCCTTCGGTGACCGAATGGGACGAGCCGGCGGACAGAACCCGCTGAATGTCGGATTCCGAAACGCTGTCACCGGTCAGCGGCACGGCAGCGGAGAAGATCTCGCTCTGCAGGCGGCCGCAGCTGACGTTGGCAACCAGAGATTCAACCGTGACACCGGCCATGCGCTCGGCGCTATCCACCGCCAGGCGGATCGCCTGCTCGGCGGCGTCCATGTCGACGATCACACCGGACTTCACACCCCGGGACCGCTGGTAGCCGTAGCCCAGCACTTCGACCGAATGGGTGCGGCCCTTGAGAACGTCACCGTCTTCGCGCGGGGTCAGCTTGGCAATCAGGCAGCAGACCTTGGTCGAGCCGATGTCGAGAACGGACATGACCACAGCGCGGCGGCCCGGAAGCGGGCGCATGCGCGGCAGATAGATGTGGGAAGAGGAACGGCTCATGTGCGGCGCTCCAACTTCACGAGTTGATCCTTGCTCGTCCCGGACTTGCGCCGTTCCAGAGCTTCATCGGACAGACGCACGACGACCCGGTCCGGGAGCCGCATGTCCACCGCCAGAATGTCACGGGCCAGAAGGCCGCTTTCATCGTCCATTTTCACCAGGTCGGCCAATGCCGCATCGACATCATGTTCGGGCAGGCGGATAGAAATGCCGTTCTCCAGCATCAGATCCCAACGGCGCTGACCAACCAGGAAGGCTGCACGTACACGCGGGCGCAGTTCCGGAACCTTGTCCAGCGCGTTGATGATTTCACCAGCACGGCGCTGCGCACCGTGGTTCACGACCAGGAGCAGATTGGCGTAACGGCCATCGACATCATCGGTGATCACGTCACCCTTTTCCGTGATGATGGAAACCGTTTCGCCGCGCTGCCACAGGGCGTAGGGAATACGTTCCTCAAGATTGATCTTGAGGGTGTTCGGATAGAGCTTCTGAACCGAAGCGTTCTTGACCCAGGCGATATGGTCGAGACGGTCGCGTGCCGCCTCGGCGTCATACAGCGCCAGCGAGGCGCCTTCCTGGATCTCGAGAGCTTCGAGGATCTGGAACTCTGCAATTTCGCGCTGGCCGGATAGCTTCACCGTCTCGATGCCGAGACCGGCGCTGGTCAGCAGCGCGTCGGACACTTCCCGGCCGTAACCGCCGAGAATGATGCCGTAGCCAATCGTCAATCCAAGGAATGCCAGGGCTGCTGCCGAGCCGGTCCACTGGGGCAGGTCGGCAAGCCGCCCCGCCGCCCGCCACACCGGCTGACGATGCAGACGGGATACGCCACGGCCACGCGGAGCCAACTGGGCTTCCACCGGCGACAAAGCTTCCCGTTTCCTGTTTCGTCCTATCGACAGCAACTTGCGTCCTCGACCATCCAGCTGACCAGGTCCTGAAAACTCAACCCCTCATGCGCTGCCATTTCCGGCACCAGAGAGGTAGGCGTCATGCCTGGCTGTGTGTTCACTTCTAGGCAAATCAGCTCGTAACTTCCGTCTTCCCGTTCATCGAACCGGAAATCGGCCCGGGAGACTCCCCGGCATCCGAGCGCCTGATGCGCCTTTAACGCTAGTGTCTGTACTTCTTGGTAAACAATCGGTGAAAGTTTTGCAGGAAGAATGTGTTTTGACCCACCTTTTGCATATTTTGCATCGTAGTCGTAGAAGCCCGGCCCCGTCGGAATGATGTCGATGATGCCAAGGGCCCTGTCGCCCATCACACCACAGGTCAACTCACGCCCGGAAATGTAGCGTTCGCACATCAAAACGTCGGGATACCGCCATTCTTCGCTGGTCAGTTCCTGTGGCGGGTAAGGGTTGTCATCCTTCACGATCAGCACCCCGAAACTGGAGCCTTCGTTGATCGGTTTGATCACGTAAGGCGGCTTCATCGGGTGCTGATTGCCAATTTCAAAACGGTTAACGATTAAGTGGTCGGTAACCTTAACGCCGGCCGCTGCCATGACCGCTTTGGCCTTGATCTTGTTCATTGCCACAGACGACGCCATGACGCCGGAATGGGTGTATGGGATCTCAAGAAATTCCAGGATGCCCTGAATGCAGCCGTCCTCGCCGAACGGGCCATGCAGCGCATTGAAGGCCACATCGGGCTTCAGAGCCTTCAGGACAGCCGAAACGTCCCGGTCCACATCTACCCTCGTGACACGGTAGCCGGCCTCTTCCAGAGCCGTCGCACAGGCATTCCCGGACGAAAGGCTGACAGGCCGTTCATTGACCCAGCCGCCCATCAGTACCGCAACGTGTTTGCCTGCCATCAATCCTGCTCCTCAAGGCTGCCAAGGAAGGGCTTGATCGCGCCCTCCCCGCCCGGCTTTCCCAGCCGCTTGATTTCCCACTCCAGCTTGACGCCGCTGTCGGCGAAGACCCGCTGGCGAACCGTTTCGCCCAGAAGCTCCAAATCATGAGCCGTGGCCGAACCGGTGTTGATCATGAAATTGCAATGCAATTCCGACATTTGTGCGCCGCCTATGGTCAATCCACGGCAACCGGCTGCATCAATCACCTTCCAGGCAGAGTTGCCGGGCGGGTTCTTGAATGTGGACCCTCCGGTTTTCTCGCGGATCGGCTGGGCTTTTTCCCGGTGCGCAACCACTTCGGCCATCTCGGTCCGGATCGTTTCCTCGCTGGCCGGAAGACCTTCAAACACCGCGCCGGTGAAGATCAGATCCTTCGACGCGCCGGAATGGCGGTAGGCGTAATCCATGTCCGCATTGGTCAGCACGTGACGCGCGCCCTTGCGGTCGACAGCCGTCAGTTCCACCATCCGCTGGCAGGTTTCCGTGCCGTGGGCTCCTGCATTCATGCGAAGTGCGCCGCCGACACCGCCCGGGATGCCCGTGTAGAAGGCAAAACCGCCGAGGCCAGCTTTGGCAGCGGCTTCCGCCAGACGCTTGTCCGGCACAGCAGCCCCTGCCCGCAGACGATTGCCGCCAAGCTCTTCGATACTGCCAAATCCCTTGGCGCTCAGGCGGATGACAACACCCTCAAGCCCGCCATCCCGGATCAACAGATTGGAGCCGAGGCCGACAGGCAGAACCGGCATGTCTTCCGGCAACCTGGAGAGAAACAGCGCCAGATCATCCTCGTCCGCCGGCTGGAACAGAAGCTGCGCCGGTCCACCGACGCGGAACCATGTCACCGCGGCCAACGGCTGATTTGCCACCAGCGAGCCCCGGATGCCTTCACCCAGACCGGAAATCTCTTGCAGGAGATCAGGAAAGCTCACGCGCCTGCCTCCAGAGCCTTCTTCAGGCCTTCCGGCAGGGCATAGGCCCATTGGGTGATGTTCCCCGCCCCGAGGCAGACCACATAGTCACCCGGCTTGGCGAAACCCGCCACCACAGATGCCAGCTGATCCGGACCGTCGATGGCAACGACAGAGCGGTGCCCGCGCGTCTTGAGACCAGAGACCAGATCCTGATGGCTTGCGCCTTCGATCGGCTGCTCGCCCGCCGCATAGACCGGCGCGACAATCACCGTATCGGCATCGTTGAAGCAGTTGGAAAAATCATCGAACAGGCTGTGCAGACGGGTGTAGCGATGCGGCTGCACCACGGCGATGACCTTGCCCTTGGAGGACTCGCGTGCGGCATGCAGCACGGCGCGGATTTCGACCGGGTGGTGGCCATAATCATCAAAGACATCGATGCCATTGACGTTGCCCGTGTGGGTGAAGCGGCGCTTCACCCCGCCGAAGGCGCTGAGGCCCTTGCGGATCTGTTCGGCGGAAACCCCAAGCTGCCAGGCGACCGCGATAGCCGCTGTCGCGTTGGACACATTGTGAAGACCCGGCATCGGTAGAACCAGATCGTTGATCTCGGTGACCGCGCCAGTGCGGCGATCACGAATGGTCACGGAGAACTGGGACCGGCCACCGTCCATGGAGACATTGGTGAAGCGGACATCCGCCTGCGGATTGGTGCCATAGGTGACGATCCGGCGATCCTCGATCTGGCCGATCAGGGTCTGCACTTCCGGATGATCCAGGCACATGACCGCAAAGCCGTAGAAGGGCACGTTCTCGACGAACTGGCGGAAGGCTGCGCGGACACCGGCGAAGTCGCCATAGTGATCCAGATGCTCGGGGTCGATGTTGGTCACAACGGCAACGTCAGCCGGAAGCTTGACGAAGGTGCCGTCGCTTTCATCGGCCTCCACAACCATCCAGTCCCCTGCCCCCATGCGGGCATTTGTGCCGTAGGCGTTGATGATGCCGCCGTTGATGACCGTCGGATCCAGCGTCCCGGCATCCAGTAGCGCGGCGATCATGGACGTGGTGGTCGTCTTGCCGTGGGTGCCGCCAATGGCGATGGCCTGCTTGAAGCGCATCAGTTCGGCCAGCATCTCGGCGCGGCGGACCACGGGGATCAGACGCTCGCGGGCCGCAACCAGCTCCGGATTGTCACGCTTGATGGCGGACGAGACAACCAGCACTTCGGCGTCACCCAGGTTCTCGGCCGTATGACCGACCATCACCTTGATGCCGTTTTCGCGAAGACGCTGCACATTGGCGTTTTCAGCCATGTCCGACCCTTGCACGGTATAGCCGAGGGTTTTCAACACCTCGGCGATCCCGCTCATGCCGATGCCCCCGATCCCGACGAAGTGAATCGGACCGATGTCCTGCGGCATTTTCATGCGCCGTCTCCTTTGAGAATGATTGCTCCGGAAGCCACTTGCTCGACCAGGTCGGCCAGACGCTGAACTGCATCGGCCTTGCCCTGGCTGCGGGCCACGTCCGCGGCCTTGCGAAGGGTTTCCGGTGTGCCCATCAGGCACGTGATTTCATGAGCCAGCCGTTCGGCCGACAGTTCCCCTTGCGGGATGACGAAAGCGCCGCCAACGGCTTCAAGGCCGCGAGCGTTGACCATCTGGTCCTGATCCAGCGCGCCGGGCAGCGGAACAAGGATGGACGGACGGCCGATAGCCGTCAGTTCGCTCACGGACGATGCTCCTGACCGGCAGATCACTAGATGGCTCGCGGCAATCCGGGACGGCATGTCGGTGAAGAAGCTGTTCAGCTCCGCATGAATGCCGAGAGCCTGATACTCGGCGCGCACCCGCTCCAGATCCTCCGGGCGGCACTGCTGCACCAGGTGCAGCCTTGCGCGCTGCGGCTCGGACAGAAGCTTCAAGGCAGGCGGCAGTGCATCGGAGAAGAACTTGGCGCCCTGGGAGCCACCGAACACCAACAGGCGGAAAAGACCGTCTGCTTGCTGATCGGGATAAGGTACGCGCGCCGCATCGATCACCGCATCGCGAACCGGATTTCCAGTCTCGACGCATTTGCGAGCGAGTGCAGGATCAAGCCCTTTCAGCGGCGAGGAAATGGCGATCGCTGTCACACCCTTGGCCAGCATCCGGTTTGCCCGGCCCATCACTCCATTGGCTTCGTGAAGGATCGACGGCGTGCCTGTCATCCTTGCTGCAAACATCGGCGGAAAGGTCGGATAGCCACCGAAGCCGACGACGACGGATGGCTGCAGACGCCTGATCACCGAACGGGCCTGCAAGGTGCCACGCAGCAGGCTGAGGCCCGTCTTGATGATGGATACCGGCGAGCGGCCCCGCAGGGTTTCGGAGGCAATGATGTGAACATCCCGGGCAGGAAAGGCGCTGCCGTATTTGTCGGCGCGCTCATCCGTGGCCAGCTCGACGTCATAGCCGCGCCGGATCAGTTCGCTTGCCAGCGACTGGGCGGGAAACAAATGGCCACCGGTACCACCGGCAGTAAGCAAAATCGGCTTGGTCATATTCTTTGTCTGCGGCCTCTTACATCAGGCTCGAAGGGGAAAGTCGGCTGATCGTCACCACATCCACATGGCTGGGGCGCGGGCGCTTGCGCGTGAGCGCAAGAATGCCGCCTGCCACCATGGCCGAGGACAGAAGCGAAGAACCGCCATAGGAAATGAACGGCAGGGTCATGCCCTTGGGCGGCATCAGGTGCAGGTTCACCGCCAGATTAATGCCCGCCTGCAAACCGAAGAGAACCGTGAGACCAGCCGTCGCCAGACGGCTGAAAGCATCCTGATCCTTGCTGGCGTGGCTGAGGCCGCGCAATACGATGAAGGCGAAGATCAGAACCATGAACATGCAGACGATGATGCCGAATTCCTCGGCGACCACCGCGAAGATAAAGTCGGTGTGGCTATCCGGAAGGATCAGTTTCACGGTGCCTTCCCCCGGCCCTCGGCCGAACCAGCCGCCGGACAGGAACGAGTCCATCGCCGTATCCACCTGGAACGTGTCGCCAGAGGACGGATCAAGGAAGCGGTTCACACGGTTGGTCACGTGCGGCAGGAACATATAGGCTGCCGCCAGTCCCCCGACCCCGGCGACCCCGAGCCCCATGATCGCGAACCATGGCAGGCCGTTCAGGAAGAACAGGCTGGCCCAGACGAGGCCCAGCAGCATGGTCTGGCCGAAGTCCGGCTGGGCGATCAGCAGCGCCGCACACATGACGAACAGCAGCACGGAGAAGGCGACGCCCGGAACTTCGCGCCGCCGGCCAGACTCAGACAGGAGGAAGGCGACCAGAACCACGAAGGCGGGCTTCAGGGTTTCAGACGGCTGCAGGGAGAAGCCGGCGACATAGATCCAGCGGCGGGAGCCCTTGGCTTCCATGCCGAGGAACAGCGTCGCCACCATCATGATCAGCGAGATGATGAAGATCACCAATGCAACCCGCCGCACCATGCGCGGTGTCAGCAGGGAACCGGCCAGCATGATCATCAGGCCGGGCAGCATGAACATGGCCTGGCGCTTGACGAAATAGAAGGTTTCCACCCCGATGCGCGCGGCAACGGGGGGGCTTGCGGCGAAGGACAGCACGACACCGCCGATCATCAGCAGCAGGAAGGCAGCCAGAAGGTAGTGGTCCACAGTCCACAACCATTCGGCAAAGCGGCTTCGATCGGCGCGGCTAACCATCAGGCAACCTCCTCGCTGGAGCGGATGATATCCAGAGACCGGACAGCCTCGGCAAAGGCGGTCCCCCGGATTTCAAAATTCGGATACTGGTCAAAGGACGCGCAGGCCGGCGATAGCAAGACGGCAACCTCGGCAGCAGGGTCCTGCGCCGCGTCGCGGGCTGCGTCACGGACGGCCTTGTCCAGCGTGCCGCTGATCTCGACTTCGGCCTTGCCCTTGAGCGTTTCGGCAAAAGCGTTTGCGGCTTCACCAATCAGATAGGCCTTGGCGATCTTCGGCAAGAACTCGGCCAGCGGTGTGATCCCGCCCGCCTTGGCCTTGCCGCCCGCAATCCAGTAGATCCGGTCAAAGCTCGACAGCGCACGGGCAGCGGCGTCCGCGTTGGTTGCCTTGGAGTCGTTGACGAACAGAATGTTGCCGGCACGGGCAACCATCTCCATGCGGTGATGCAGGCCCGGGAAACTGGAAAGCGCAGGCGCGATCTCGGTGGCCGGAATGCCGAGCGCTCTGAGCGCAGCAAAAGCAGCAGCAGCGTTCTGGCCATTGTGCTGGCCGCGCAAGCTGTCAATGCCGCTGAGATCCGCGACCTTTTCGGCAGCGCCATCGTGAGCCTCAAACAGAGCAGGCCATTCGGCATAGATCCCGTCGCGCAGGGAACCGGCGGCCGAAATGCGCCAGACCGGCATGCGGGCCAGATCCTGACGGGAGGCGATTGCCTCGGACATCTCGTCATCCACACCGACAACGGCAATCCGGCTGCCCGCGATCAGGCGTTCCTTGATGGCTGCATAGTTTTCCATGCTGCCGTGCCGGTCCAGATGATCCGGCGACAGGTTCATATGCAGGCCAACCGTCGGATCCAGCGAGGGCGCCAGATCGATCTGATAGGAAGAGCACTCGACGACATAATGGCGGCCCGCTTCCAGCGGCTTCAGATCGAAGACCGGCGTGCCGATGTTGCCGCCGACTTCCGTGTCCCGTCCAAGGGTCTTCAGAAGATGGGCAATCAGGGCCGTGGTGGTCGACTTGCCGTTGGTGCCGGTGATGGCAATCAGAACAGCTTCCGGGCACACGAGACGGCGCTCGCGGCAGAAAAGCTCAATGTCACCGATGATTTCGACACCTGCAGCCCGTGCCTTCTCGACAGTCCAGTGCGGCGCAGGATGGGTCAAGGGAACGCCAGGCGCCAGGACAAGCGCGGAAAAACCGCTCCAGTCCTCATTGCGCAGATCCGCAACGGACAGTCCGGCATCCTTGGCGGTTTGCGTGCGGGCTTCGGCATCGTCCCAGCAAACGACATGCGCACCACCAGCGGCCAGAGCCTTGGCAGTGGACAGGCCTGAGCCGCCCAGTCCGAAGAGGGCGACACGCTTGCCGGAAAGACAGGTGATCGGGATCATCTGGGCCTCACCGCAGCTTCAGCGTCGCGAGGCCGATAAGGGCCAGAACCACCGAAATGATCCAGAAACGGATCACGACCTGAGATTCCGTCCAGCCCTGCAGCTCGAAATGATGGTGGATCGGCGCCATGCGGAACACGCGCTTGCCCGTCAGCTTGAAGGAGAACACCTGCACGATCACGGAGACGGCTTCGAGCACGAACAGGCCGCCGATGATGGCCAGAACGATCTCATGCTTAGTGGCGACAGCGATGGCGCTGATCATGCCGCCAAGGGCGAGCGAACCCGTGTCGCCCATGAAGATGGCGGCGGGCGGCGCATTGAACCACAGGAAGCCCAGACCTGCGCCAACCACGGCGCCTGCGATCACGGCCAGTTCGCCGGTGCCGGGAACATGGTGGATCTGCAGGTAGCTGGCGAAAACCGCGTTACCGGTCAGGTACGCAATCAGGCCAAAGGAAGCGCAGGCGATCATCACCGGCACGATGGCAAGACCGTCAAGACCATCCGTCAGGTTCACGGCATTGCCCGCGCCGACAATCACAAAGGCTGCAAAGGGAATGAAGAAGATGCCGAGATTGATGGTGAGGTCCTTCAGGAACGGAAAGCCGATCGAGGTGGAGAACGGCTGGGAATCCAGAAGGGTAACGATGAAGGCTGCGGTCCCGGCAATCAGGAACTCAAGGCCCAGACGCGCCTTGCTGCCGAAGCCCTTGTGCGAGGCCTTGGTGACCTTCAGGTAGTCATCATAAAAGCCGATCAGGCCGAACCCGATGGTGACGCCGATGACGATCCAGACATAGGGGTTGCTCAGATCCGTCCAGAGCAGCGCTGCGGCCAGCGTGCCGGACAGGATCATCAGGCCGCCCATGGTCGGCGTGCCCTTCTTCAGAAGATGGCTTTCAGGACCATCCGCACGGATCGGCTGGCCCTTGCCCTGGCGGATGCGCAGGCTGGCAATGATGCGGGGACCGAAGAGGAACACGAACAGCAGGGCCGTCATGATGGCCCCGCCCGTCCGGAACGTGATGTAGCGGAACACGTTCAGTGCTGAAATCTGGTCGGCAAGATCGCCAAGGAAATAAAACATCGTTTGTCCTCAAGCCGCCGCGGTATCATCCACGGGCGGGAATTCTTTCTTCAGGGCGTCGACAAGCGGCCCCATACGGGTGCCGAGGGAACCCTTGATCATGATCACGTCGCCGGAGCGGACTTCCGACAGGAGCGTTTCCGTCAGGCCCTTGGCTTCGTCGCTGTAGGCTCCACGGATCGCCTTGGGCAGTTGATCCCATAGCGCATGCATGAAGGGACCGGCGCAGTAGACGACATCCACTGCCGCCTGCTTGACCGGATCGATCAGCTCCGCATGCAGCCGCTCGGAATCCTCGCCAAGCTCGCGCATGTCGCCAAGAACCGCGACCCGGCGTCCCGGACGCTTGACCGGCGCTTCACCAACGACCGCAAGCGCCGCCCGCATGGACGCCGGATTGGCGTTGTAGCTCTCATCGATGAGATTGATGGTGCCGCCCTGGACCTCCAGTTCGGTCACCTCGCCGCGGCCTTTGGGCGAGCGCATGTCGGCAAGTGCCAATCCGGCAAGAGCCAGATCCGCGCCGAGTTCGACCACAGCCGTCAGCACAGCAAGCGTGTTTTTGACGTGATGCCGTCCGGCCGCGCCGATCTTGTAGGTCAGTTCCTGTCCCAGGATCTGCGCCTGAACGCTGGAGTTGCCCGGCTGAAGCGAGACCTTTTCCGCTACGCTATCGGCACCCGGACGCTCACCGAACGTGCGGATATTGCGCACGCCTGCGACGGAGGCCAGGAAACAGAGCAGATCGAACTGGACATTGTCCCGGTTCAAAATGGCAACGCCTTCCGGCTCAAGTCCGTCAAAGATCTCGGCCTTGGCCTTTGCGATCTTCTCCACCGAGCCAAAGAACTCCAGATGCACCGCCTGAACCGTGGTGATGATCGCCACATGCGGGCGCACCATCTTCACCAGTGGCGTGATCTCGCCGGCATGGTTCATGCCGATTTCAAACACGCCATATTCCGTGTCCGCAGGCATCCGCGCCAGGGTCAGGGGCACGCCCCAGTGATTGTTGAAGGAGGCAACAGAGGCATGGACCTTGCCGGACCGCTCAAGGCACAGGCGCAGCGCTTCCTTGGTGCTGGTCTTGCCGACGGAGCCGGTGACCGCAACGATCCGCGCATGGGTTCGGGCACGGGCTGCCACGCCAAGCTTGCGCAAGGCGTCCAGCGGATCATCCACGATCACATAGCGGCCATCTTCCGGCAGATCCTTGACCCGGTCGGCTGCGACAAGCGCAAGAGACGCCCCCGCGTCCAGAGCCGCCGCAGTAAAATCATGTCCGTCAAACCGGTCGCCAAGAATTGCAACGAAGGCATCGCCCGGCTGCAGTGTCCGGCTATCAATGGAAATGCCGGTGACGAGGTCTGCGACCTCACCGCGGATCTCACCGCCCGTGGCTTCCACAAATGCGTCTCGGGTCCAAAGCGGCTCGCTCATGCGCCGGTCTCCATGGCACTTTCCTGCTCCGCAATTGCCTCGGCAACTGCGTCATGGTCTGAAAAGGGAAGCACCCTGTTGCCGACAATCTGGCCCGTTTCATGGCCCTTGCCGGCAACACACAGAATATCACCCGCCTTGAGCTGGCGGACACCTTCACGGATGGCCTCAGCGCGGTCCGCGATCTCGCGCGCAGCCGGAGCCCCTTTCAGAACCGCTTTGCGGATCAGGGCCGGATCTTCGGAACGTGGATTGTCATCGGTAACGATCACGAAGTCGGCCCGCTCCTGAGCAGCCTTGCCCATCAGCTGGCGCTTGCCCGGATCCCGGTCGCCGCCAGCACCGATGATCACACCAAGGCGGCCGCTCGCAAACGGGCGCAGGGCCGCCAGGGCGTTTTCCAGCGCATCCGGCTTGTGGGCATAGTCGACCACAACGAGGCCGCCACTCTTGGTCTTGCCCGAAAACTCAAGACGGCCCGGAGCCCCCTTGATGTTCTCAAGCGCCCGCAGCACTGGCCCCGTATCGAGACCCGAGGCAATGGCGAGGCCTGCAGCCGTCAGCGCATTGGAAACCTGGAAACGGCCGATCAGCGGCAGAGTGACAGTGTAGTTGCCGCGCGGCGTTTCCAGCGTCAGGACCTGACCGAAGCCCGAGGGACGCAATCCCGTGAGCTTGAGGGTCTTGCCCGTTTCGCCAACCGTCAGAAGCTGAAGTCCACGGTCCTGCGCAATTGAAATCACCCGGTCGGCATATTTCTCGCCCGGATCCACCACCACCGTGCCGCCCTTGGGCAACAGGTCGCGGAACAGGCGCAGCTTGGCCGTCAGATAGTCCTCGACCGTCGGATGGTAATCCATATGATCGCGGCCAAGGTTGGTAAAGGCGGCAGCCGTCAGGCGCACCCCATCCAGCCGGTGCTGATCAAGGCCATGGCTTGAGGCCTCCAGTGCCAGATGCGTGACGTGATCACGCGCCAGACGATCCAGTTCCTTGTGCAGGCCAACCGGATCCGGCGTCGTCAGTCCGCCATAGCCCTGACCATCGGCCGTGACGGTTCCAAGCGTTCCGAGGCTTGCGGACTTGTGACCGGCACTCTGGAAAATCTGGCGGGTGAATTCTGCAACAGATGTCTTGCCGCTGGTTCCGGTGACAGCGACCACGACCTGAGGCTGGGCGGCATGGAAACGGGCAGCCATAAGCGCAAGGCTGCGGCGCGGATCTTCGCAGCCAAGCAGCACGACAGTTTCAGGCAGCTGGCCGCGGAGCCCTGCAACGGCATCCTGCGCACAGAGAATGGCAACAGCCCCGGCTGCAGCGGCTTGCACGGCAAAGCCTGCGCCATCTGCATGCACACCCTTCAGTGCGGCAAAGAGAAAGCCGGGCAACACCTGGCGGCTGTCTGCCGTCAAACCCGAAATTGCGAGGCTGCCGGCCCCGTCCGGAACCGTCAGGTCCGCAGCAAGCTGTTGCAGTTGCATGTCATTCGTCGATCCGGTTTGTGCGTCGTCATATGGCAATCTGGAAACCGGATTACGGCTGCGACCCCGCCGGTTTCCCTTGCCGCTTAATAAGATACTTCAATCGGCTTTTCACTGTCCTGAAACTGCGGCATCACACCAAGCATGGGAGCCGCCCGGCGGATGATGTTTCCAACCATCGTGGCAGCGTTCATGCCCGCGGTCGCCGGCAAACCCGGACGTTCAGGCTTGGGTTCATCGATCACCGTCAGCACCACATAGCGCGGATCATCCATGGGGAAAGCGGACAGGAAGGAGTTGCGGCGCTTGTTCGAAACATAGCGGCCATGCTCGATCTTTTCCGCCGTTCCGGTCTTGCCGCCAACCACGTAGCCGGGCACTTCCGCCCGCTTGCCCGACCCCCCGCGTTCGGTGACGTTTAGCCGGAAGAGGTAGCGCATCTTGCGGCTCACATCTTCTGAAACAACGCGCGTTCCCAATGCCTTGGCCTGCTCCTGCGTACGCGGGAAGAAGGTCGGGGGCAGAAGGGTGCCGCCATTGACGAGGGCAGCGGCAGCCACAGCCGTCTGCATCGGAGTAACCGAAATGCCGTGACCGAAAGAGATGGTCATGGCAGCCAGTTCGTTCCATTTCGGAGGCAGCAGAGGGGCGGCATTTTCAGGCAGTTCGGTCTTCAGCCGGGTGGTGAGCCCAAGGCGGGTGAAGAACTCCTGCTCCTTCTCGATACCGCTCGTCAGCATCATCTTGATGGTGCCGACGTTGGACGAGTAGATGAAGATTTCCGGCACGGAAAGGATGCGGTTTTTCCCGTGGAAATCCGAAATCGTCCGCCCGTGAGCACGCACCGGACGGCTCGCATCGAAGCTGTCGGTGATCCGGACAGCCCCAGAATCAAGCGCCATGGCCGTCGTGAAGGTCTTGAACACGGAGCCCATTTCGAACACGCCGCCGGTCGCCCGGTTCATGCGCTTCTGCTCGAGCGCCTGGGACCGGTCATTCGGGTCATAGTCCGGCAATGAGGACATGGCGACCACTTCACCGGTCTTCACATCCAGAACGATGCCGACTGCTGCAATGGCCTGATAGAGGTCCATGGCCTTGACCAGTTCATCCCGCACCACATGCTGCACACGCAGATCCATCGCCAGCTTCACCGGCTCCATGGGACGGTCGGAAGCAAAGCCGAGCTTCTGCAGATCGGACAGCCATTGCTGGTCGATATGTCGCTCGATACCGGTCAGACCCTGGTTGTCGATGTTGACCGACCCGATGATGTGACCGGCAGTCGGACCGCCCGGATAGAAGCGCTGATTTTCCGACAGGAAGCCGATACCGGGAAGACCCAGGTTATGCACCTTGGTCACCTGGTCGGGTGTCAGTTCGCGCTTGAGCCAGACGAACCCCGCGCGGCTGTCGAGACGGCGCTGCACGATGTCCCGGTCCAGATCCGGCAAGACACGCGTCAGGCCATCAACTGCCTCATCCACATCAACGATGCGGCGCGGCTCGGCATAGAGCGACGAGGTCTTGATGTCGGTGGCCAGGATCTCGCCGTTCCGGTCCAGCAGGTCGGGCCGGGAGGCTGCGACCGTATCCTGCGCGGAGATCAGCGCCTGGGACGGCTGCTCTTCCATCTGCGCCAGCATGGTCAGCCGTCCGCCAATCACCAGAAAACCCATCAGGAAACTGGCCATGACAATATAGACGCGGGATTTCACCGCGCCTGAAGATATGGAACCGGCAGAAGCCCGCGGCCGGGACCGGCGGACTTGAAGGAAGGACTGGGTTTCGGCGGTGAGTGTCATGCTGGCCTCACCGGATCACGGCTGCAGTGGCGCCAGCATAGCCGCTGAGCGGCTCGCTTCCGCCGATCGGCTCAAGGGTGACAGGGCGCGGCGGCAATTCGTCCAGCGTCACGATCTGCTTCACTTCAAGGGGCTGCAGCTGAAGGTATTCGTTGTAACGGTCGACAAGATGCTGCAGCCGGTCAGGCTGGTTCAGGGTGCTCCACTCAGCCCTCAACAAACGGATCGCCGCATGTTCTGCGTCGATCTCGCGCTGCAATTCGGACACATGCGACGCGGACTTGGTCGCCGCGAGCTTCATGTCGTAAACGGCGGCCGCACCGACCACCACAAGCAGGATGAAGACGAAATTGAGATAGCGGCCCATGGCTCAGCCCCCTAGCCCGTGAAACTCGGCGAGACGCGGCACGCCGATGGAGTGGATGTCGAGATCGCGGGCCGCCTCTGCGGTCCGTCTGCCGGCGCGGAGCTTGGCGGACCGGGCGCGCGGGTTCGCGGCGGTCTCTGCCTCGGTCGGCTCCACAGCCTTGCGGGCGATCAGTTCGAAAGTTGCAGGCGGAACATCCTCTTCCGGCAAATGCCGGGAGCCGCCGCCGCGGACCTTGGTGCGGTCGGCAAAGAACTTCTTCACCAGACGGTCTTCCAGAGAATGGAAGCTCACGATCACCAGACGGCCGCCGGGCTTCAGGATCCGCTCGGCAGCAGACAGCGCCTTCGCCGCCTGATGCAGCTCGCCGTTCACATAGATGCGCAATCCCTGGAACGTCCGTGTCGCCGGGTGGATCTGCGCCTTCTTGGGCGAGCGGCCAAGCACCTTCTCGATCAGGTTGGCGAGGTCCGCCGTGCGTGTCAGCGGCTTTTCCTTGCGGGCATTGTCGATGGCATGCGCCACGGTCGTTGCACGCTTTTCCTCACCCAGAAGACCGATGATGCGGATCAGGTCGCGCACGGGCAGAGAATTGACCACGTCCGCAGCAGAAGGCCCTGCCTGCTCCATGCGCATGTCCAGCGGTCCGTCGCGCATGAAGGAAAAGCCGCGATCGGCCTGATCCAGCTGCATGGACGAAACGCCGAGATCAAGAACGACCCCGTCAACACCCTCATGCCCGAGCGAACGGGCATGCATTTCCAGATCTGCAAACTGCCCCGGAACAAGTGTCAGGCGGCCGTTCGACGCCTCGACCAGCGGCTGACCACCGGCGATGGCATCCGGGTCACGGTCAACGCCGATAACACGGGCACCAGCTTCCAGCAGCGCACGGCTGTAGCCGCCTGCGCCAAAGGTGCCATCGATGATGACTTCATCCGGCTTCGCGGAAAGATGCTCGAGGACAGGACCCAGGAGGACCGGCACATGACGCGCTGGTCCGCCAGCGTCATTTGCTGCCAGGGAGGCAGCGCCTGTTTCGCCGCGCGCCGTCATGCCAGCCCCCCTTGCGCCTGTGCCGGGACGACCTGCCCCGACAACATTGCGAGCGCGCGCTTTGCGGCCTCAGCGCGATGCTCGCGGAAACGCTCCGGCTCCCAGATCTGGAACTTGTAACCAAGTCCGGCAAAGGTGACCTGATCGGTGATGCCCGTGTGGTCGCGGATCATGTCGGAGATCACGACACGTCCATCCCCGTCGATCTTTGGCGTCTCGCTCGCACCAAACAGGGCGATGGCAAGAGCGTCGTGATCCGGGGTGAGTTTGGCAAAGGCATCCAATCGGGTCTGGATCTGCGCCAGCAGGTCATTGCCACCGGCATCCACTGCCTGAGAATGGGCAGAGGCAATGCAGTAGAGGCCCTCATATCCGTCTTTGGCCAGCACCGCGCGGAAAGACGCAGGGATCGACACGCGACCCTTGGCATCCAGCCGGTTAGTGAAGTGCGAGACGAAGCCGGCCATAAACCCTCTCTAGGCAGACCTTTCAGGTCTGACGAAGCCCAAATACCCTGATGAACGGAAAGAACGGCCAACTGCGGCCACGCGGCGGATCCATCTGGTCCCTGCGTCCGGTCCAAAGATGGGCCGAAACTCCCCGTTCTGGGTCTATATGGGATAACATGGGATTTCATGGGAGGTCAATGGAAAGGACTGGAATCCTCTGGCCCTGAACCGGTCACCGCCCTCCTGTCTTGATGCCACAATATGGTTAACGAAGGCTTGACTTCACTTAAGAATCGGAGTCCCGGAAGCCCCTGACCGCTGCCAAATTGACGTTGCGGAATCAACAGTTCGAAATTGGTTAAACTTGTGGACATCCGGGGGACAGCCAACAGCCGATTGCTGCACTGCAGCTTCAACCCGGTCTGACAGCAAAAAATCAGGTCAATTCGACGCGCCGGACATGGGAACAGGCGTTCGCTCTCACTGCTGATTTGCAGCAGCGAGCCCAACGCATCATGCAGACGGAGGTCAGGGGGATAGAAATGCCAGTTGGCCTGTAAGCCGGGTTCTGTATGGCACGGACCCGAAGATCCGCACGCGACAGCCATTCATCTGGGACGGCCGTTGCCGGACGCCTCTCGCAACCAACCCGGGTGACTGGCCTGGAAACCGGCCTGGGCGTCAAGCGCCCGCGCCACCCCTATTCGGTTTTGCTCCCGGTGGGGTTTACCGTGCCGCGTCCGTTACCGTCCGCGCGGTGGGCTCTTACCCCACCCTTTCACCCTTACCCCGGACAGGTCCGGGGCGGTTTGCTTTCTGTGGCACTTTCCCTAGGGTCGCCCCCGCCGGGCGTTACCCGGCACCGTGTTTCCTTGGAGCCCGGACTTTCCTCCCCCGCGGCCTTTCGGCACTTGCGGCAGCGGCTGTCCGGCCAACTGGCCACGTTGCCTTATGTGGGAACGGGAGAAAGGTCAAGCGAGCCCTGCTCCCGTTCTGTGCTGCTTTTCCAGCCGGAGTCACTCGGCGCCAGCATCTGCCCCTGGGGCATCTGCAGGAAGGTTGAGGATCATCCGCTGATAGAGATAGCCAATGCCAATCAGGGTCACACCCAAGCCGATGAAGGACAGAGCCCTGAGGACACCTTCCAGTGCCGACATGTCGATCAGGAATACCTTCAGCACAACCAAGGCGATGATCACGCCCGACGCCTTGCGCAGAAGCAACGAGCCGCGGCGCATGCCATAGAACAGGCAGCCAGCCCCAACCGCGAGCCAGACGAAGGAGTAGACGTAATGCTCCAGCTCGCCGACCGGCTCCAGAGTGAGCACGCCCGGACTGAACAGGTTGCGGATCGTCAGATTGACGAAGCAGAAGGCAAGGGCCGCCGCAAAGGCCGCAGCGGTCATCCAGTAGATCCTGGGACGGTGGATCCGCGACACAAATGCCAGAAGGCCATAGACCAGCGCCGGAAGGCCGTAGCCGAAGGTGATCCAGTTCACCAGCACACCAGACCCGACATCCGCTTCCGTGAACAGTGGATTTTCGGCCACAAGCATGGCCAGCCCACCGAGGATCATGCCGAGAAGGCTGATGGCCATGGCACCATTTTCAAGGACCGAGTAGCGCGTTCCCGGCAACATCCGCGTCAGACCAAGAGACACGGACCCGCCGATGAGCATCAGCATGGCCGATGCCTGGAAGCGGCTTTCGTCAGACAGGAACCGGAAAGACGGATCGATGGCATGAAGCGCCAGCATCCCGAGGGTGACGACACCCGACACAATCGAGATGGCCTGCAGGGCTTCCGACCAGCGGTCGCGATGGCTGCGGGTGAAAACCACCGCCGAGAAGATGAACCCCGCACAGGGCAGGCCGTAGCCATAAAGCAAAGCATTAAAGACCGGCGTCGTGCCCAGATCAGCCCCTGCAATGAACGGGTCCCAAAGAAGCCGCAAGCCATAGGGAATGGCCGTGAAAGGCGCCAGAACCCGAAGTTCGGGCAAGCGGTGACGCAGGTAAACCAGCGTGAAGGCCGGCATGATCAGACCAAGGGCAACAGTCAGCGCCCCCGCGGTGAAGGCAAAGCAGGCGGCCAGCGCCAGGGCCATGACAGCCCCGGTGAGCCAGGCCGCAAGCGACTGCGGCCCGCCGGGACCTTGCCGCAGGGTCGGCGCGAGCCACTCGGACAGACCGTAGAACCCGGCCGCAAGCAGCAAGGCGACCACGGCAAAGGGCACGGAAACTTGCCAGGTCTCGATGCGCAGATATCCAAGACAGAGCAAGGCAAGGCAGCACAGAACCGCATTGGCGGCCAGAGATGCTCGCGCAGCTGACCGGAACGCAGCATAAATGCCGCCACCGACGACCAGCACCCCAAGTGCGAGAAGCAGCGCGGCATATTGAGCCGTCGCCTCTCCGACCTGACGTGGCAAGGGCGAAATGATGTCCGAGGTGCTTTCCATCGGCATCATCAGCCCTTCGACATCGAAGGATGCGCCGAACCAGTAGACCGTCCAGAGGCCAGCAAGCAGCGGGAACCAGAGCACATGCCGCAGACTGCTGTGGAAGATCACTGCGAGCACCGGCAAGCCGATCAGCAGCAGGGCCTCGATCACTGTCCCGCTCATGGAGGCGCCGAACTGAACGTTGCAGGCCAGCGGCAGGGCAAAGACGGACAAGGCAAGGGTTGCCACCCGGTCAGACTTTTCCTGCCACTCCGGAGCGCGCGGGTGAAGCCCCAGCACAAAGCCGCAATAGGCAACAGCAATGGCGCCCATCAGATAACCCGTCACGATGATCCGGTCGCCGCTGGAGGCCGCAACTTCAAAGCCCATCGCGTACAGGAACAGACCCGCCACCGCCGACCCGGCAAGCCAGAGCCACATCCGGTAACGCCCGATCGCCACCGCGCTGGCGGAAACCACCAGGACCAGAATGGCAACAGGCAGGATCTCTCCCCTGTCGGAATTGATCAGGAAGGGAACACAATAGCTGGCGAGAAGCCCGAGCACCGCAAGACCCGGTCCATGCAACAAGGCCGCAAGCATGGTGAGCAGAGCGACTGCCCCCAAAGACAGAAAGGCAATGGCCGGGCCGACCAGACCGTAGAGTGCGTGGGCGGCAAAAATCGAGGCAAAGAGCGAAAGCGAGCCAACGGCGGTCAACATCGCCGGAATGTTGGCGCTCTCATACCCCGGAACACTGAAGGACTTCGGACGGCGGCGGGTCCATTCCCCACCAGCCATCAGCAGCGCTCCGAACAGCAGGCCCAGCAGAACGCGAACGCCGGGGCCCAGAATACCGTTGTCGATGGCGTATTTGACCAGGAAAACACCGCCAAAGGCCAGCGTGATCCCACCAGCCCAGACGCTCCACCTGGCCCCGATCACCTGTTCGCGGGCAGCCTTGCGCCCGCCCTTTCCAGGCTCTGCACCAGTTTCCCTGGTTGTTCCGGAATGACCGGCAGCCTGGGAGGCTGCCTGCCCCGATGCGGGACGGGGTGCGTCTTCGGCAGGTCCAGAGGTCTCCTCTGGCGCGCCCTCGGCTCCGGAGCCCCAGGGACCGACAGAGACGTTATCGGCGGGCGGCGGGCCGGACGGCGGCGCATCATCCTGCTGCACAGTTGGCGGCAGAGGCAGAGGCGGGATCACCCGGCGTTTCGTATCAGCCGGGGGCGCTTCCGGAGCAACTGGCGCTGCCGCCGAAGCCTCCGGTCCGGCCCGCTCTGCTCTGAGAGCTGCAACCACCTGCCGGACGACGTCCAGCTCCCGGCCAAGTTTGCGCACCTTGAAGGCCAGCATGATCGGCAAGACCACCGAGACGAACAGAAAGCCGAGGCCCAGCAATGCGGCCAGTGTCAATTCCGATTCCAAGCAAACCTCCAGTGCACGCGCCCTGCCGTCAGCGACGGTCAGTGGGCGGTTGCATATTTGCCGGGTTCCCGCAACGTCTCAAGACCTTTTCCAACGGCAAAGGGCCCGCCCCGGGGGGCAGGCCCTTCAAACCAACCAGATTGTCAGACGCGATCAGCTCGAGGCGATCAGCTGCTTGACCTGGCTGCAATAGCTGCGGCTGCGCGCATTCATGCGCTTGGCAAAGTGACCGGCATTGTAGCGCAGGATGGTGCCGCAAACGTCGCCAGATGCACGCTGATGCGCGCCCGCCAGATAGCGCATGCCCCATTCCAGATTGGTCTTGGGATCGTAAAGCGCCTGGGTCGTGCCACGGTAACCGAGGCCACGTGCCGTTGCCGGCTTGATCTGCATGAGACCCACTTCGCCGTGACTGCCACGGGCGCGCGGGTTGAAATTGCTTTCGATCCGGACGACAGCCTGGGCGATCTCAAGCGGCACGCCATGCTTCTTGGCAGCGGCGCGGATCAGCTCGGCATAATTCGTGGAGGAACGGGCAATTGCCGGAGCGCTCTTCGAGGATGTTCCACGAGAATGGCGCAGGGACTTTTTCTTTGCTGCAGGCTTGTCGTCTTCGTCAGCAACGCTTGCCACTGCCTTCCCGGCATTGACGACACGGATCACCTCACCGGAGCTTTGTCCGGAACCGATGACATCCAGCTTGGCCGGTTCGGGTTTCCTGGTCTCGGCATCGTCAGATTTTACTGCGACGGGACGAATAACCTCGCCACCGGCATATGCGGTCGAAGTAAGCGTTACTGGAGTGAGAATAGGTAAGATCAGGCACACAGCCTTTACCAGAGAATTTGCAGACCGCAACATTCAGTCATTGCCCTTATGTATTGAACCTCGAGAGGTGTTTTTCTGAGGGCGGAGGAATGACGGGGTGGTTTGACGAAAATCAGCCTCGACTGATCACGAAATATTTCAAAAAATTACAGAAAATTGTCAGGTTTTCAGTTAATTCTTACGCAGTTCCTGCAGAAAAAGGCAGGCTTTCGACGGCAAAGGGGCGCAATCCGGCGCAAATCGGGCCAGAGGCAGCCCGGTAGAATTTTGCACTGCACACACCAACGCATCATCCCGCCGAAAGTTCCGATCCCGGAACCATCGACAGGCAGCGCTTTCAATATCGGTAAAACGGACTATAGGGCGGGAAGCGTGGAGAGCAAGTGATGGAGCGTCTCCAGTGTCGACCGGTCGACAACTCCATCCACCTTTTCCTGGCGGAAGTGTCGCTGGAATGCGGTCACTGCATCCCGTGTCCTACGATCAAACACACCTGAAATCGGTACGTCATACCCGTAGATCGCCAACATGGATTGGATTGCCTCGACCGGCTGGCCTTCCTCGCCTTCTTGCATGAAGAGGCCGCTTGTCATGGCAGCCGGCGCCACATAGTGCCCAATTCCGCGCCCCGCCAGCACGTCCCACGGGAACAGTTCGCCCGGATCTTCCTTGCGGTCGGGCGCCACATCCGAATGGGCCAGAACCCGCCAGGGCTGAATTCCATGCCGCTTGCAGATATCCGCCGTCAGCTCGCAGACCGCATTGATCTGGACTGCCGGAAAGGGACGATAGCCGAACTCATGTCCCGGATTGACGATCTCGATCCCGATGGAACGGGAGTTCAGGTCCGTCTCGCCCTTCCAGAAGCTCTTTCCGGCATGCCAGGCGCGCCGGGCCTCAGGCACACATTGCAGGATGGAGCCATCCTCATAGACCAGATAGTGGGCAGAGACCTCCGCACGCGGATCGCACAGGCGGCGCAAGGCACTCTCCGCATCCTGCATGCCGGTATAATGAAGCACCACCGTATCGATCGGCACGCCTTCCGGACGCTCGCCATGATTGGGGGAAGGATGCACCCGGGCCTTCACCCCGGTATCGGTCGTGACGCTCATAGTCCTCTTTCCGCGCAGATCTGCGCCCAGGCTGCATTCAGGGCAGCCAGCCTGTCATTTGCGATGCGCACAAATTCTTCCGGCACACCACGAGCGATCAGCCGGTCCGGATGCGTTTCGCGCACTTCCTTGCGGTACTGGGCCTTCAGCTCCTCGCTGGTGGCCTCCGGCGCCAATCCGATCACGGCATAAGGATCAGTTCCGCCCCTGGCATGACGGGCAAGCATGCGCTGAAACTCGCGCTCATCCAGTCCGAAGATTTTCGCAACTTCGGCCAGGAACGAAATCTCGCTCTCGTGGAGCACCCCATCCGCCTTGGCGATATGGAACAGGCCATCGAGAATGTCGTTCAGGGTCTTGGTGTCATAGGGAAAGAGATCGGCAAGCTTGCGCGCATAGACGTCGAAGCCGGCAACGTCTTCCTTGGCCAGATTGAACAAGCGGGAAACGTTGCGCTCTTCTCCTTCCGGAACCTCAAACAGTTCCCGGAACGCCAGAATCTCGTCCGTGGTCACCACGCCATCGGCCTTGGCCATCTTGGCGGACAAGGCAATCATCGCGACAGTGAAGCCAACGGAACTCGTGCCCTCCGGACGCGTCAGCACGAGCTGCACCAGCCGGTCGACGAGCTGAACGCCCCCGGACCCGATCGCCGCTACGATGCTCGCGAGGCTCGACCAAACTCCCAAACCAGACCCCATACGGCCTGCTCGAAAGCCAAGGCCTTGTTCAATAAGAGGATAATCCAGCCAAAATGCGGATCCTCGATTCTCGTCAATCTCATTCAAGTTCTATCGGCTGACGCACATGATGAAAAGAAAAAGCGCCGCGTCACGGGGGCGCAGGACCGTTTGTCCCAGTCGTCCACAGACCCATCCACTGTTTCAGATGACGCTACGTTCTCATCGATCAGATTCACTATGGCGAAACCTATCTCAGCTACACAGAAGTCCTGATAAAGAGACTGTAGAAAAGCTATCCCTGTATGATTGCATCGCGTGCCCGCCACAATCTTGTCTTCGGCCTCTCCACCTTGGGGCTGGCCTTGGCATTGGCCCTTTGCGTCTATGCAGCCAACCGGGTTTTCAGCCATTGGCTTCTGGTCCGCAGTCTCGAGCAATCTCTCGAGCAAGTTCAGCCAACCCTGCTGACAACGAACCAGATCCTCGAGTTCCAGGACCTCTTTGCTGAGCCCGAACCGACTGTTGACAGCTTTGGCATGCGCCTGACTGGGACCGACCCCAATTCAGATGAAGCAGCCCCCAAGACTCTATCTGCCGAACTGACGGAAGTTTTGGAAAAGCTGTTGTCGCCATCGACTTCGCTCGCCTACACGGTGGTCAAGGACACGGATTTCACCGTAGGGAGCCCGTTGAACCGCCAACTCACCCGTTTTGCGCGCTCAGTCGGCGTTCCCTGGCAGGATCTCTATCTGGCACTGGCAAAGCTCGACACGGCCGGAAAGCCCTATACGACCGTCAAGCTGAGCAATACCGGCAAGCTGCAGACCCATTCCGTCGTCGTGATCCCCAACCTGGTAGACGGCAAGCCCAAGGGCGCCCTCCTGGTGGGCCTCGACCATGATCTGCGCATCGCCGATCTCGAGGTGATCGCCAATGTTGCGACCCTCGTCCTCTCGGCCCTAAGCATCGTCTCCTTCCTGATGGCAGGTCTGCTCCTCTGGCTGCGTTTCCACGACCAGGTGAAGAAGAACCGGGATATCGAGTTCCTGGCCCATCACGACGCCCTGACCGGGCTACCCAACCGAGCGGTCTTCAATGCCCGCCTGACGGAAGCTCTGCGCATCACCCATGCCAAGGCGACCAACATGGGGGTGATGCTGATCGACGTCGACAAGTTCAAGGAAATCAACGACACCTATGGGCACGCGACGGGCGACATCTTCCTTCAGGTGATCGCCGACCGGCTACGCTCCGTCTTTAGTGATCATCTTGTGTCCCGCTTGTCCGGCGATGAGTTCGCGGTCATGTTCCAGTCCGTCGCGGATGTTGCCCGCCTGACCAAGCTGGCAACGGACATGATCTCTGCCACCAAGGCGCCCTGCGTGGTCGATGGCAAGGAAATCAAGATTTCCCTCTCCATCGGCATTGCCCGGGCAAGCGACGGCAACTGGCGCTCTTCCCGCGTGCTTCATTGCGCCGACCTTGCCCTTTACCGGTCCAAGCATTCCGGCCGCTCGACCTTCTCCTGGTACACCGCCGAAATGGATGCCGACGCCCAGCACCGCAAGGAGATTGAGGAAGGCCTGGCAAAGGCCCTGCGTCTCGATCAGTTCGACGTTCTGTTCCAGCCGCAATATGCGCTCAAGGACAACCGCCTGACCGGCTATGAGGCTCTGATCCGCTGGGAGCATCCGGTCAAGGGCCGGATCCCGCCGGATCTTTTCATTCCGGTCGCAGAAGACTGCGGCCTGATCGAGGATATTGGCGATTGGGTTCTGAACCGGGCCTGTCAGGAAGCCGCCAACTGGGAGGACAACACCCTCAAGGTTGCCGTGAACGTGTCGGCCGCCCAGTTCAAACCCGGCATCACGGAGCGCAAGGTCGCCAACGCCCTTCGGGCAAGCGGCCTGAAGCCGGAACGGTTGGAAATCGAAATTACCGAAAGCCTGCTGATCGCCAACACCGATGCGGTGGTGGAGACGCTCAAGGCCATCCGTAACATGGGTGTCGCCATCGCCATGGACGACTTCGGAACCGGCTACTCTTCCCTGAGCTACCTGAGCCGCTTTCCATTCGACAAAATCAAGATCGACAAGGCTTTCATCCAGAACCTCGGCGATGACACAAGCACCGACGCGATCGTTACCTCGATCATTGGTCTTGGCCGGTCTCTCGACGTGCTGATCACGGCAGAAGGCGTGGAAACCGAAAACCAGGTCACCCTGCTGCGCGCGGCCGGCTGCCATCTGGTCCAGGGCTACTATTTCGGCAAGCCGGACAGCGTGCGGAACCACCAGGAAAGCCGTCTGCGCAAACAGGCCGAAGCTGTTTCGCGGGACTTGGAAGCAACCGTCCCCGTCGTCAAGTCAAGCAGCGCGGCAGTTTGATCTAAGGCTCGGAGCGAAACAGACAGGCCCCGAGCCAGATCCACCAGACAGGGCCGAGCACAACCCCTCCGGCAGCCGCAGCAAGTGTCGTCAGGTCGGGAACGGCAAAAAACAATCCTGCGAAAGCCGCAAAATAAAGCCCTGAACAGGCCAGGCCCAACACGCAAAGCAGCTTCGGCAATCTACCCGTTCTGAGGCTATGCAGGTTCACCAACAGCAGAAACAGCCCAACGCAGCCGAAGATCAGCCAGCCCTGGGTATCCAGGCTCAACGAGAAGGACTGGATGATTTTCGAGGTGAGCGCATCACCAGAGGCGACCACCTCTGCCCGCTTCGCTTCTCCCCCAAGGAGGCGGAGATAAGTGATGGACGTCACCGCATATCCGAGCATGCCAACAGTACAGCCCCAGTATGCCAAATGCCGCTCATCAAGATCCAGAAACCTTCGGACCGGCGGGATCACACCCAGGGCACAGAGGCCAGCAAGGCCGAACGAGAACAGAAAGCCTTGCCGCGCCAGGGGACCTTTCGCCAGTTCCTGCCAATAGGTGTCTGACCCTGCCGGATAGTGCGCAGACGGATCCAGCAGAAAAAACGCTCCTGTCGCCAGATAGCTGATGGCACATGCGAAACAGAAAAAGGCGGCAGTCCGGTACATGTCAGCCCAAACCTTTCAGCAGGATCCAGAGGGACGTGAGGCACAGAAGAACCGCATAGATCCGGTTTTGCAGGCGGATGGCCGGAACCGTGTTGGCGCAACGGGCCAGAAGGTCGCCAAAGAAGGCCCAGGAAAAATGCGAGACGAGGCTGAGGGCGGTGAGAGCCAGACTGATGGCCAGAACCGTCTGCCCATCCACTGTCTGACTATCCAGAAACTGCGAGTAGACCAGGAGCAGCAACACCAGGCCCTTGATATTGGCGAATTGCACGATCGCCCCATGAACCAGCCCCGGAGAATGCTGCAGGCTCGCTTTCGCCTCCTCCGGCTCCGCCCTCCAGAAGCTGACCGCCAGAAAGAGAATGAAGGCGATGCCCGCCAGCTGCAGCACCATGAGAACATCTGGATTGAGTGCCAGGAGGTTGACCAATCCATAGCCCACCGCAAGCGCAGGCAAGAGGACCATCAGATCCATTCCGATCACGAAGGGAACTGTTCCGAGCACTCCGAAACGGGAAGCGGCGGCTGCGCTCAGGAGATTGCTGGGCCCCGGACTGAACATCAATGGAAAGACAAAGAGGCAAAGGGCCAGGTAATCGGCGCTGCTGTTCATCCGGCCTCCCCCATCGCCTTGCCATCTGCCGTGCTCAAGCGGTGTTCAGGAGCCGGTCGTTCCGTGCGAAGGTGAATCGGATGGGTGCCGGCCTGCCGCTTCTGCCACTGCTGCAGCGCCAGAACGTGGTTGAAAGGCACCTTTTTCGAAAAGAGGTCCCGGACAGTTTCGAAGAGCGGCTTTTGTCCGGACACTTGGCAGCGGATTAGGTCCCCGCCCTCCCCCCGGCTCCAGTACCAGTTCACCGTGGAGAATCCGCCGAAGACCGCCAATCCCAGACGGTAGAAAAGCCTCCGCACTGGCCGTATCCAACCCGTAAGCCCCGGCGGTAAATGCATCCAGGCAGGCAGAAAGGCCAGGATGGGCTGATCGGCCCTGGCTTTCACCCCGGCTTGTGCTGCGGCCTCGACAACGAAACCGGCGCAGTTGCGGTCGACCATATCGAACACCAGAGCGCCCTTCTGACGTCCGGCCTGCAGGTGCTCGATCCAGGCGACTAGCGCCTCGAACCGCTCGCGGCTCAGGGGAATGACCGTGCTCTGTCCCGGCCAGCCAACCCGGTCGTATTTGTCCGGCGACAGTAGCATGCCCGGATACCGGAGCCCCGGCACCCGCTCCGGATCAATGCCCGTGCTTTCATCCGGATAGAAGCCAAGACTGGCATAGCGCCCATCCTCCTGCCAGAGCCGGATCCAGGCATGGCCATGATTGGAGGAAAGCCCCAGCGGCTCAGACTTCGACCCGGTGAGGATTTCCAGCGCATAGCCACATCCAGGCGGTTCAATATCCGGCCGAGCCTCCATCTGAAGGCTGGTCCAGTTGGACCGTTGCTCGATCCTGCCGGCTTGCGGCTTCACAAGGCGCTCCGCGCTGCCGGGCCAAAGCAAGGGCTTCAAGATCCACACCTGCGACGTCTCCAGCTCAGCGGGTATTGAACAATTTGAGCAGCATGCCCGGGGGAATGGTGCTCATAAGCGTGTTCCGGAAGGTTGCCAGAAGGGGATGATGCCACTGGCGCATCCGCCCCACCCTGCGGGACCGGGCAACCAATGGCCCGGTTCGTTCCCCGCCCAGCTTTTCATAGGAGGCAAGGGCGACCGGAATGCTGCCGGAACGCTGAAGGCATTCTCCCAGGCTCAAGGCATCTTCCAGCGCCTGACAAGCCCCCTGCCCCAGATCCGGGGTCATCGGGTGAGCGGCATCCCCCAGCAGAAGCACTGGCCCGTCACACCAGCGTGGCAAAGGCCGCGTGTCGAACACACCGGTCCGGACAAGATCCTCAGGCTTCGTCGCATCGATAACGATACGGGCAGGCGCCGGCCAACCGCCAAACCAGCTCAGCGCTTCCTGCTTGTGCGCAGGATCCACCGGCGCCCGGTCATCGTGAGGCCCGTTCCGTGTCCCGTACCAGTAGACGAGATCGTTCTTGATCGCGAAAATACCGAAACGGCTGCCACGGCCAAAGAACTCCCGGTAAAGCCCGGCAGGAAATGTTCCCTCCGGCAGTTCGGCAACGCCGCGCCACGTCATCCAGCCCGCATAGACAAGCGGGTCTTCCCGCAGCATCTGCGACCGGATTCTGGAGCGGATGCCGTCAGCTGCGACCAGAAGATCCGTCTCGATTTCCTCTCCACCGTCCATAAGCGCGGCCACCTTCGCACCGCGCGGTTCATATCCGGTGCAGATCGCCCCCGTGCTGATGTCGACGTTTTCCAATGCAGACAGGAGAACCGAATAGAGGTCCGTGCGCCGGACGCAGATCAGGGGCAGCCCGGACTGCTCTTCAATCGCGGCAAGATTGACGCGGGACAAAAGACGGTTCTGTCCATCATAGATCTCGCCGCTTTTCAGGGGACTGGCATGAGCCAGGATCTTTTCCAGCAGCCCAAGCCGGTCCAGCCGCCGGAGTGCATTCGGCCACAGCGTCAATCCGGTCCCCCCCACTCCAAGGGATGAATTGCGCTCCAGGATCCGGCACTGAATGCCTTCCCGGCTGAGGGAAAGCGCTGCCGCCAGCCCGCCAATGCCGCCGCCCACTACAAGTGCCTGCTTCATGATTTCACGGCCACCAAAAGCTGATTGTCTTGTCTATACGCCGGACCGGACCGCTCGAGGGCGCCCCGGTCCGGCGGAGTAAGGTTCAGGCAAGTGCAAGACTTGCGGGAACGGCTGGGACCTGCGACCGCAGCATGCTTTGATCGGACACGACGGACAGGCCGCGTCCTTCAAACCGGGCAACAAAATTCTCGTGAGAGTCGTAATAGTGGACGAACTGCTCACCGGAGAGAACGTCCTCCTGGTTCAACTCGCCCTCCGGCAGTCCCCGGACCCGGTCAAACATGGCCCGCGGGACTGGCTTTCCATCCAGGCCGAGATAGGCGCCCGGTGCGATCTGCACGAGGGTCGACGTGAAAAAGGCGGCGTTCTCGACACAGTTGGTCTGAATTTCCGGGCTGACGCGGCCATTGGCGAAAACCCAGGCCATACGGTTGGGGAAGGAAAGCAGGTAGACCGCCGCCACAAATTCGAAATTGCTGGCGGCATCGAACGGCGGCCGCTCGGTCTTGCCATTGTCGAAGGCTTCCGTGGTGATCGGGTTCCAGGTCGGCATGCCGATGATCAGAGGCTCGATCTGATCCGGATAGGTCTCGATCAGCTTCTGGCCATGCAGGACCACGGAGAGAATGTCAGCTTCGGCAATCTCGGCGAGGCCGATCATGACCCCAAGCCCAACCTGAAGCCCTGCCCGGACCGCCATTTCCTGGGACTGCATCCGATGCAGCCAGCCGATGCTCTCACCGGTCCGCTTCTGCAGTTTCAGGTCCAGATCAATCCCGGAAGCCTTCGGGCCGGACGGAATGTGATGATTGTAGAGATCCTCCTTGTAGGTCTCCTGCCAGGTAAGCACGCAATCGAGGCCATCCGCCCGCAGTTTCCGGTAATGCGGCTCATGCATGGGCACGAGGCAGAGAGAGACCCGCGCATCCGGATTGACGGCGCTTGTCTCCGTCTTGAGGTTCCGGACCAGAGAATGGAGGTTCTCTTTCAGGAACTTGAGATCATCTCCCCCGGCAATCTCGAAATGAGAGAAGCCTTTGCGGGCCAGGATCTGCGCCTGCTCGCGAATTGCACTCTCGGTGATGGCAAGCCGGATCATGTCCTTGTTGTCCGCTCTCCAGCCACAGAACCGGCAGGTGCTGGAACAGAAGGACGTGACTTCGATCGGCACCATGGTCGCCACGCCATCACCAAAACTGGCATGCCGCACCTTCCGGGCAGCTTTCACTACCAGATCCCGGAGCCTTGCATCGGGCGCATCGCGCACCAGCCTCAGCAGACTTGCCGCCTCGGCCGCAGACAAGCCGCCCTCTCCGGCGACGCGCCGTTCGAGAATTGCCTCGACGACGTCGGGCAGGTCCTGCTCTGCAACGGACTTCCCAGCCGCGAGATAGGCTGTTTCCGCCGTTGTGTAGAGCGAGCGATAGAATTGATCTTCTATGGAATGCGTTGGTGTCATAACGGAGGTCCCCCAGGAATATTTGTGCGTTTTCAACGTCCCGATCCTGAAACTGGACGCTGTGAAAATTCACTATTCCTTAAAAGATTTTCCCGCTCAAGCTTTAATAACCCTCGGGAACACAACCATAAATTACTTTCGCAATTGCAGCCCTGATCTGCAAGGATGCTTGCACACACCTTTTTCCAGACACGCTCAAACAAGAAGGGCCCTGAAACTTCCGTCAGGGCCCACCGAGAGATTTAAATGATTTCAGAGCGTTGGATCAGGTTGCCGCGCTCTGGTTGACCCGGCGCGACAATTCCTCCGCGCTTTCCTTCCGCTCGGAATAACGGTCGACCAGATAATCGGTCCGCCCGCGCAGCAGCACCGTAAATTTGATGAGTTCTTCCATCACATCCACCACCCGGTCGTAGAGGGGTGACGGTTTCATCCGGCCTTCCTCGGTGAATTCGAGAAAGGCCTTGGGAACCGACGACTGGTTGGGAATGGTGACCATCCGCATCCAGCGTCCCAGCACCCGCATCTGATTGACAGCGTTGAAGGACTGGGAACCCCCGGAGACCTGCATCACAGCCAGCACCTTGCCCTGACTGGGGCGGATGGAGCCAAGACTGAGCGGAATCCAGTCGATCTGCGCCTTCATGATGCCGGTCATCGCACCATGGCGCTCGGGCGAGCACCAGACCTGAGCCTCTGACCAAGCCACCAGATCCCGCAGCTCGGCGACCTTGGGATGATCCACCGGCGCATCATCGGGCAGAGGCAGGCCAGAGGGATCAAAGATCCTCGTCTGCGCCCCGAACCTCTCCAGCAGGCGGGCAGCCTCCTGTGTCAGGAACCGGCTATAGGAGCGTTCGCGCACCGACCCATAGAGCAGCAGAACCCGTGGCGGATGGCTGAATTCATGCCTTGCCAAGAGCTGCTCCTCATCCAGAGGATGGAAACAGCTCTCTTCCAGCGCTGGAAACGCTTGCGCGTCCGGCTTTTCAACCTCCGCCATCAGTCGCCCTTCGCCCCGCGAACGACTTCACCATCCTCCTTGACGAATTCGGCCAATGCGCCTTCCGGCAGCAGCTCCAGAACCTTTTCCGAGGGACGGCACAGGGCAACGCCCTTGTCCGTCACGACGATTGGCCGGTTGATCAGGATGGGATGCTCCATCATGAAGTCGATCAGCTGGTCATCAGAGAACGTGTCTTCCCCAAGACCCAGCTCCTCATAAGGCGTTCCCTTCTGGCGCAGGAGATCGCGCGGGGAGATGCCCATGCGCAGGATCAGACTTGCCAGTTCATCACGGCTTGGCGGGGTCTTCAGGTATTCAATGACTTCCGGCATCTCGCCAGCAGCCTCGATCATGGCGAGCGTGTTGCGGGACGTGCCGCATGCGGGATTATGATAGATGGTGACAGACATCGGTTTCGTTCCTCTTGGCAACTCCAGCTCTGGCAGACCGCACCGGGCAGGATTGCCCTGACAACAGTCTTCCAGAAGAAATCCGATCAGCCCCTGCATCGCATCGACATGGGCCGAATAAATGATCTTCCGCCCATCCCTCTGCTTGCCGATCAGACCGGCCCGTTCCAGGGCAGCGAGGTGAAATGACATGCGCGCTGGCGCAACCGTCAGCCTCTCGGCCAGCTCGCCAGCTGCCAGCCCTTCCGGACCGGCCTGGACCAGAAGACGGAAAGCGGCAAGCCGGTCAGCCTGCGCCAGCGCAGACAGGGCTTCTATGGCGTGAGCTTCATTCATAATTCGACATTACAAGAAATCTTTAAATAATAAAGCAGCATTTTCGCAAGACCGGCTGCACTCTGAAAGCGGAAGAGATTTACATGGCGGCTGCGGCGCGGGCTGCCTGATCGTAATTGCCGGAAACAAGCCGCAAGGTCGCAGCGAGACGCGACAGCTCCCGCTCATCAAGGCCCAGCGCCTTCATCGGCTCGACCAGGAGGGCTTCGCGAAGGCGGCGGTATTCCACACAGGCCTCCTCCCCGTCCTTGGTGATCGAGACCGTCTTCTCCTTGCCCTGGCGGCCTGAGCGGATCAGGCCCGCCTTGTCCAGCTTCTTCAGCGCATAGGAGACGGTGTGCGTGTCCTCGATGTTCAGGACGAGGCAAATGTCGGCCAGGGTCTTGGCCCGTCCCCGGTGGTTGACCGAGTGGAGCACCTGCACATCCAGTGGGCTGAGGCCCGCCGTTCCCGTCGCGGCCATGCAACGGACCATCCAGCGGGAATAGGCATTCACCATCATGGTGACGGCAAATTCGAGTTCGGACAGCGCCGGCATGGCACCGCTGGCCAGATGCGCGGCGGACACGACAGGGCCAATCGAGCGGGCACCAGCGTGACTGTTCTCAGATCCCTCGTCCGACATGACCTCTCCTGACCCGCCAGGTTCAAGTCAGCGGCATGACCGCTGTCTCTCCGGCATTTCGCGTTTCTCTATCAAAAAGGGCAGGCGCATGACGCGCCTGCCCAAAGCCCGCTTACCCTGAAAGCATCGTCTGTGGCAACCACAGCGCCAGTTCCGGGAACAGGACGATCAGGACCGTGGCCAGGATCATCAGCAGGAAGAACGGCATCGCCATCCAGGCCACCTTGAAGATGTTGTGGCCTGTCATGCCCTGAAGCACGAAGAGGTTGAATCCGACCGGCGGCGTGATCTGGCTCATCTCCACGACCAGCACCAGATAGATGCCGAACCAGATCAGATCCAACCCGGCCTGCTGAACCATCGGCAGGATCACCGAGGTGGTCAGAACCACGACGGAAATCCCGTCGAGGAAACAGCCGAGCACCACGAAGAACACGGTCAAAGCCGCCAGAAGCTGCAGGGGCGAAAGGCCCAGAGTGCCGATCCAGGTGGCAAGTTCACGCGGAATGCCGGTGAAACCCATGGCGACCGTCAGGAAGGCAGCACCCGCCAGGATGAAGGCGATCATGCAAGAGGTGCGCGTTGCCCCCATCAGGGCGTCGATGAAGTTCTTGCGTGTCAGGGTTCCGCTTGCCCAGGACAGGAGCAAGGACAGGAGCACGCCGATGGCCGCCGCTTCCGTCGGAGCGGCAAGACCGGCATAGATCGACCCGATGACACCGGCAATCAGGCCAATGATCGGGAACAGGCGCCGTGTTGCCCGCAGGCGCTCCATGAACGGCACGGGCTCCTCGGCTTCCGGCATCTTGTCCCGGTTGATCAGCGCCCAGACCATGACATAGCCCATGAACAGACAGGCCAGCA
The DNA here is from genome assembly GCF_900142725.1 of Roseibium suaedae. Lineage (GTDB taxonomy): Bacteria > Pseudomonadota > Alphaproteobacteria > Rhizobiales > Stappiaceae > Roseibium > Roseibium suaedae. Next base: position 758,655 of record NZ_FRBW01000002.1, read on the forward strand.
GGATGCCCGGAAGCACTCCGGCAATGAACAGCCGCGCGATGGACTGTTCGGTTGCCGCACCATAGACGATCAGAATGATCGACGGAGGGATCAGGAGCCCCAGCGTCCCGGACCCGGCAAGGGTTCCGATGGCCATGCGCTCGTCATAGCCGCGGCGCTTGAGCTCCGGCAGGGACATCTTCCCGATCGTGGCAGTCGTGGCCGCGGACGATCCGGACACGGCCGCAAAGATGCCGCAGCCCAGAATGTTCACATGCAGCAAACGGCCCGGAATGTTCCGCATCCAGGGAGAGAGACCTGCAAACATGTCCTCGGACAGCTTGGACCGGAACAGGATTTCCCCCATCCAGATGAACATCGGCAGGGCCGTCAGGTCCCAGGAGTTCGATGCACCCCAGACGGTCGTGGCAAGCACGGTGCCGGTGGGGGCGGAGACCAGCAGCATCATGGCGCTGAGAGCGACTGCAAAGAGAGCAACACCCACCCAGATGCCGGTGGCCAGTGCTGCCAGCATGCCAATGCCGAGCAGGAAGGCGACGAGAGACAGATCCATCACTCCACTCCTTCAATGGCATCAGCGCGGTTTGCGGTCTGATAGCTCGCCTTGCCGCCAAAGAGGACACGGCAGAGATCGTCCAGAATGGACACCGCGAACACTGCGAGGCCGAACGTCATGACGGCCTGGGGAATCCACAGGGGCACAGGAATGATCCCGAAGGAGACCTCGTGATAGACGTAGCTGTCGCTGGCCTGAAGACCGGATTGCCAGGCGAAATAGCCGATGATCCCGAGAGCGACGAGCAGGCACCAGGCTTCCAGCACATGGGCAAGCCGCTTGGGCACCTGCTGCAACAGGATCGTCACGCGGATATGGTCGCCGAGACGCAGTGTCGAGGCCAGAGCCAGAAAGGAAGCACCGACCAGCAGGAAGCCCGCGATTTCAGCCAGCGAGGGGACGAGAAACCCGTACGGCGGATACCCGAGCAGCCCGAGCAGACCATCGTAGATCCGGCCGAACACCTGGACGATGACCATCAGGGCAATCAAAACAAGGCAGACAGCAGCCAAGGCTCCCGCGCTCTTGTAAAGCACGTTCAAAAATCTTCGCATCGGTGGCGTCTCCGGTGCCGCGATTGTGAAAACGGGCCGTCCCCTCGGAACGGCCCGAACCATGCAAGGCTTACTTGTTGAAAGCCTCGACGATGGCTGCGCCATCTTCACCGGCAGTTTCCTGCCATTCCTTGACCATGGTCGCACCGATTTCCTTCATGGAAGCCTGAAGAGCTTCGGAAGGAGCGGCGACCTTGATGCCATTGTCTTCCAGCACCTTGGTCTTGTCGGCGGTTTCAGCCTTGGATGCTTCCCAGCCTCGGGTCTCCGCATCTGCAGCAGCAGCAAGAACAGCGGCCTTTTCGTCTTCGCTCAAGCCGTCGAAGGCCTCCTTGTTGACGATGACCATGTTCTTCGGCAGCCAGGCCTGGGTGTCATAGTAGTGATCCAGATAGTCCCATGCCTTGGTGTCAGCACCGGTGGACGGAGACGTGATCATGGCTTCGACGCGGCCGGTGGAGAAAGCGGTCGGCAGATCCGGCACTTCAACCTGGGTCGGAATGCCGCCGGCGAGTTGGGCAAGACGCTCGGTCGACGCATTGTAGGCGCGGAAACGCAGGCCCTTGAGGTCGTCAATCGTGTTGACGTCCTTCTTGGTGTAGATGCCCTGCGGCGGCCACGGCACCGTGTAGAGCAACTGCAGACCCTGTTCGGCCAGCTTCTTTTCCATCACCGGCTTGGACGCCTGATAGAGCTTCCAGGACGCGTCATAGGAGTTCGCCATGAAGGGAACCGAGTCCACGGCGAAGACCGGGTCTTCGTTGGACAGACGGGAGATCAGGATCTCGCCCATCGGCACGACGCCCTTGCGCACACCGTTCTTGATTTCCGGGTGCTTGAGCAGGGAACCGGCGGAGTGGACCTGAATCGTCAGGGAGCCACCGGTCTTTTCCTTGATCTCATCGGCAAACTTAATGATGTTCTGGGTGTGGAAGTTGCTGTCGCCATAGGGCGTCGCCATGTTCCACTCTGCGGCATTCACCGCGCTGAGCGATGCAAGGCCAAAGGCTGCGGACATGGCAAGGGCTTTGCCAGCCGCGGAAAATCTACGAAACTGCAGCATGCTGTTCTCCTCATGTGGGTGGGGCATTTTTGCCCTCATTGGACCGCACCTTGCTCAATGGAAAGTCACGGACATAAATTAAGCTAACCGCAGAAATCGGAAACAGCAACAATTTATCGGTAAATTGTCAGCATCGATTTCACCCCGCCCCTTTTCCCGGTCAGACAGGCCCCTTCATGTCCTCCAAAACCCCTGCTCCCAGCTTTGATATTCTCGTCGAAGGCTCCAGCCTCGCCTTTCAGGGCGGGTTCTTCGGCATCTCGTCCATCGTGCTGGTCACCAGCGGAGGCAAGCGGGCGCTTTTCGACTGCGGCCACGGGGTCACCCGGCGTCTGCTTCTGGAAGCACTCGCCGCTCGCGGCCTGACGCCGGGCGACATTGATCTGCTGATCTTCTCTCATGGCCACTTCGACCATGTTCTGAACATGGATCTCTTTCCGGACGCACCTATCCTCATGAGCCGGGATGAGCGGGACTATCTTCACGCCCCCTTCGCTCATGATCTCGTCACGCCGGTGTTCCTTGGCGACCTTCTGGACAAGCGCAATGTCCAGCTGGTGGAAGGAGAGGCGGATGTACTGCCCGGCGTGACCCTGTTCCCGACGCCGGGACACAGCCCGGGCCATGTCTCGCTTGAACTTGCCTGTGATGAGGGACCGGTCGTTCTGGCTGCCGATGCGCTGAAGACCGCGCGCGAGGCCAGCACCGGCATTCCGGATCTTGAAATCGATCCGCACAAACGGGGAGCTGCCTCCATTCAGGAGGTTCTGCGGCGGGGCAAGGTCATTGTGCCCGGGCATTTCCCCCCGATCCGGAAGGATGAAAAGGGACACATCAGCTGGACAGGTGTCCAGGAAATGCCGCTCCTGATCCGCTGAATGAGGGAACCATTTCCGGCTGCATTCATTTGCCAGAGATGGGAACACCTGCCAATCTCCCTCCCGTTGCGGGAGGATCAACGAATGAGCCATGACACCCTCGCGCCGAAACTCTCTCCGGGGAGCCGGCGCGAGCAGCTTTGGACGTGGGCGATTGGGGGCATTCTCCTTCTGGCCGCAGCCTTGCGGCTCCCTTACCTCGACCGCACCAGCTTGTGGTACGACGAGGCCGTCTCGTGGTCTCAGTCCAAGGGCACGCTGACTGGCCTCCTTGCGCAGGTTGCCGGCGACAATTATCCGCCACTTCACAACCTGATGCTCTGGGCCACCATGAAGCTGGGTGGCGACAGCGAGATAGCCTTGCGTCTGCCCTCTGCCCTCTGCGGATTATTGGCCGTCTGGCTGGTCTATCTTCTCGGCAAGACGGTCTTCTCGCGCACTGCGGGCCTGCTGGCAGCTACGCTTCTCGCCCTGTCTCCATTTCACGTCTGGTATTCCACCGAAGCACGCATGTATTCGGTCTTCGCGGCAACAGGCCTGCTCTATCTCCTGGGTATCGCCCGCCTCCTGACAGCATCCCCGCATGCGCCCCAGACAAGGAATGCCGGTCTGGCAACGCTCGGCGGAGTGCTGTTCCTCTACAGCCACGCCTATGCGCCCTTCTCTATCGCCGGGGCGGGCGCGGTGCTTGTTCTGCTTGTGGGATTCAACCTGTTGCGCAGCACCGGGGAGCGGCGAGACAACCGGTCTCTCCTCCTGGCACTGATAGCGACCGCACTGGCAGGCGCTGCCTTCCTGCCCTGGCTGGCCGTGCTTCTTGCCCGTGCCAGGCACGTGGTGGATGGCGGTTTCTGGATTGCCTATCCGGACCTCAATTTCCTGACCGTCATGGTGCGGGAGATAACCGGGTCCGAATATGCCTTCCTCATCCTAGTTGTCCTTGCCGCCCTTGCCCTCCTTTTGCCCGGCACAGCCAGAAAACGTGCGAATTCGTCCGCCCTCGTGCTGGCTGGCTTCGCCCTTGCGCCCTGGGTCATCGCCTATCTGATCTCCGTCACCCTCAGACCCATTCTCTTCGACCGCTACCTGATCGCGGCCTTTCCTGTCCTTCTTCTGCTGGCAAGCGCGGGGGCAGAAAGACTGCTGAGCCGCTGTGGAGCACTCGCGCTGCTGTCGGTCATGCTCGTGTGGACAGCCGGACCGCTAAATCACGCCTTGAGGGACAAGATAAGACCCGAGTGGCGCTCCATCGCCGAGACATACCTGAAGGACCGCGGGAAAGACGCCCCCATCCTGCTGCACAAACCCTTCGCCTTGCCCGCCCTTGCCTATTACCTGAAGGATCAGGCCCAGCCGGTTCTCGTAGCCACGGCCGGAGACCTTGCGGCCGCCTTTGATCAACCGGAGGTCTGGCTGCTCATCTGTCACTCCGGCAAGACCGAGATGCAGGACATGATCGATGCGGTGCCCGCTGCCTATCACGAAACCGGCCGATGGCGCGGGTTCGGCTGGGGAACCAGCGGTCTGACACTCCTGAAATTCGAGGCTGAAAAAATCAGCAACAATGAACGTTGATATTTTATCGACATTTTATCAGCAACGCGCTAGCATTTCTGAAATCGCGGCACCCAGAGCCTCTTCCAGCTCGCAAAAAGCGGTGATCGCGGAAGGAAAAATCCGAAAGAGGGACCTGACGAAATGAACGCGAAGTGGGATTTCTGGATCGACCGTGGCGGCACGTTTACCGATATCGTTGGCCGCGCACCTGACGGCACCATCCACCCGCACAAGGTCCTCTCAGAAAACCCGGAAGCCTATCGGGACGCTGCCATTCAGGGCATCCGCGAACTGATGGGCGTCGCGACCGGCGCGCCGATCCCCTCGCAGGAGATCGCCACGGTCAAGATGGGCACCACGGTTGCGACCAACGCCTTGCTGGAACGCAAGGGCGAACGCACCGCTCTCTTCATCACCCGCGGCTTCCGCGATGCTCTGGAGATCGGCTATCAGGCCCGCCCGGACATTTTCGCAAAGGAAATCATCAAGCCGGAGCTTCTCTATGAGTCCGTCTATGAGATTTCCGAGCGGGTTCAGGCTGACGGCACTATCGAGTTGCCGCTGGACAAGGATGGAGCCCGCAAGCTTTTGCAGGCAGCCTTTGACGATGGCATCCGCTCCATCGCCATCGTCCTGATGCATGCCTACGCCTATCCGGACCATGAAGTGGCCCTGGCGCAGATCGCCCGCGAGATCGGCTTCCCGCAGATTTCCATTTCTCACGAAGTCTCACCGCTGATGAAGCTGGTCGGGCGCGGCGACACGACGGTTGTGGACGCCTATCTTTCGCCGATCCTGCGCCGTTATGTGCGCCAGGTTCAGGAAGAGTTGGGCGAAGGCCCGCGCCTGATGTTCATGCAGTCCAATGGCGGTCTGACCGCAGCGGACCTGTTCCAGGGCAAGGATGCGATCCTGTCCGGTCCGGCCGGCGGCGTGGTTGGTGCGGTCGAGACCTCCCGCATGGCCGGTTTCGAGCGGATCATCGGCTTCGACATGGGCGGCACGTCCACGGACGTCTGCCATTATGACGGCAATTACGAGCGCGCCTTCGAGACGGAAGTCGCCGGTGTGCGCATGCGCGCGCCGATGATGATGATCCACACGGTGGCTGCCGGAGGCGGCTCCATCCTGCATTACACGGCTGGCCGCTTCCAGGTCGGTCCGGACAGCGCCGGCGCCAATCCGGGACCGGCCTGCTACCGCCGTGGCGGCCCGCTGACCGTCACCGATGCCAACCTGATGACCGGCAAGCTGGCTCCTGAATTCTTCCCGAAGATCTTCGGCCCGAACCGGGATGAGCCGTTGGACGCAGAGGCTGTCACCTCCGCTTTTGCCGAGATGGCCGAGAAGATCGGCGACGGCCGCAAGCCGGAAGATGTCGCCGACGGCTTCCTCAAGATCGCCGTCGAGAACATGGCCAATGCCATCAAGAAGATCTCGGTCCAGCGCGGTTATGATGTCACCGGCTACGCCCTGACCTGTTTTGGCGGCGCAGGTGGTCAAGCCGGCTGCCGGGTTGCCGACAGCCTCGGCATGAAGACTGTCATCCTGCACCCCTTCTCCGGCATTCTGTCGGCTTATGGCATGGGCCTCGCCGACATCCGCGCCAACCGCCAGCAGGCGGTGATCAAACGGCTGGAAGACAGCCTGCTGCCGGAACTGGACAAGCTGCGCGGCGAACTGGCAACGGTTACCGAAGCGGAACTGGAAGCCCAGGGCATCAAGGCCGATGGCCGCGAGACCCGCGCAACCGCCCATCTTCGCTATGACGGCACGGACACGCCCTTGCCGGTGCTTCTGGCTGGCACGAAGGAAATGCGGGCAGCCTTCGAGGACGCCCACAAGAAGCAGTTCGGCTTTGCCTATGAAGAAAAGCCAGTGGTGGTCGAAGCGCTGGAAGTGGAAACCTTCGGCGGCGGCGCAGGTATCGCGGAACCGGATCTGAGCCTTTCTCAGGACGGGGCAGCACCTGCCACCCGGTCCCGGTTCTATTCCGATGGCGAATGGCATGATGCCGGCGTCTATCTGCGCCGCGACCTCAAGCCCGGCATGAGGCTGATGGGCCCGGCCCTCATCATCGAGCCCCACGCGACCATTGCGGTGGAAGCCGGATGGCAGGCGGAGATCAACGCCAAGGACCACGTGATCCTGAATCGCGTTGTGCCCCTGAAGCGCGCAGAAGCCATCGGCACCCATGCCGATCCTGTCATGCTGGAGGTGTTCAACAACCTCTTCATGTCCATCGCCGAGCAGATGGGCGTGACGCTGCAGAACACGGCCTATTCAGTCAACATCAAGGAGCGTCTGGACTTCTCCTGCGCGGTCTTTGACGCTGACGGTGCGCTGGTGGCCAATGCGCCGCATATGCCGGTGCACCTTGGCTCCATGGACCGGTCCGTGGAAACCGTGATCAAGCTGAACGAGGGCAGGATCAAACCGGGCGATGTCTTCGCCCTGAACGCTCCCTATAACGGCGGCACCCACCTGCCGGACATCACCGTGGTCTCGCCCCTGTTCGATGATCAGGGCAAGGAGATCCTGTTCTGGGCAGCCTCCCGCGGTCACCATGCGGATGTCGGCGGGTCGGCTCCGGGTTCCATGACCCCGCGCGCCACGACCGTGGACGAGGAAGGCGTTCTCTTCGACAATTTCAAGATCGTCGATGAGGGCCGCTTCTGCGAGGCAGAGCTGGTGCACCTCCTGACGGACCACAAATATCCGGCCCGCAACCCGCACCAGAATGTCGCCGACCTCAAGGCCCAGATTGCGGCCAACGAGAAGGGCATTCAGGAACTGCGCAAGATGGTCAGCCATTTCGGGCTGGACGTGGTGCAGGCCTACATGAACCATGTGCAGGACAATGCGGAAGAAAGCGTCCGCCGGGTGATTTCCGCCCTGACCGACAGCTCCTTCGAATATCCGACCGACCAGGGCTCCATCATCAAGGTGAAGATCACGGTCGACAAGGACAAGCGCGAGGCAACGGTCGACTTCACCGGCACCAGTGGAGTGAAGCCGAACAACTTCAACGCCCCCGAACCGGTGACCCGGGCGGCCGTGCTCTACTGCTTCCGTGTCATGGTGGATGGCCACATCCCGATGAACGCGGGCTGCCTGAAGCCGATCAACGTGATCCTGCCGGATGACTGCATGCTGCGCCCGTCCTATCCGGCGGCCGTGGTGGCTGGCAACGTGGAAACCTCCCAGCACGTCACCAACGCGCTGTTCGGAGCCTTAGGTGCCATGTCGAACAGCCAGGGCACGATGAACAACCTGACCTTCGGCAACGACACCTATCAGTATTACGAGACCATCTGCTCCGGCTCACCCGCCGGTCCCGGTTTCAACGGCACTGACGGCGTTCATGTTCACATGACCAATTCCCGCCTGACCGATCCGGAAGTGCTGGAATTCCGCTTCCCCGTCCTGCTCGAGGACTTCCACATCCGCAAGGGTTCGGGCGGCAAGGGCAAATGGCACGCAGGCGACGGCACCAAGCGCACGCTTCGGTTCCTGGAAAAGATGGACTGCGCCATTCTCGCCTCCCACCGCACCCTACCTCCGCGCGGGCTGGACGGTGGCTCTGACGGGGAACTGGGCCGCACGGAAGTGCGCCGCCTGGATGGCCGGGTGGAAGTTCTGGAAGGCTGCGACCAGACCATCCTGGAAGCTGGCGAAGCCGTCACCGTCATCACCCCGACCGCTGGCGGCTGGGGCAAGGCGTAAAACTGAAAAGAGCGAAGTATTTAGAACACCTCCGGAGGCCAATCGCTTCCGGGGGTATTTTTTTGTGTAAGACAACTCATACGGTTAGATCCCGTCAAGTTGCAGAGTTGCGAGCATTGCAATCAGCATCTAGTCTCAGCAAACATCCGAAACAGTGAACTAAATCTCTGTAACCCATATCATTTTTCTGCTCCTGGATTGGCGTTGATCCTACGCCTCGCCAGTCGCTCGTTCTGGATTTTCCATGAAAACGATCAATGCGTTTTGTTTCGTAGTTCCTGCACTGCTGCTCATTTCAAGTGAAATCACTCAAGCTCAAGACATCAGCAAAGTAGAACGCCCAAGCTGGGTCACCTCAATCGATATCGAAGAGGCGTCTCCGGATCTCCTCACCGAAGCACGGGACGGTGTTTATGATTTGGTTCTTGATAGCCAGATCCGTTGGCAGCCTTCCAACAGCATCAGTTACGAAAGAAGTGTTCAGAAGGTCATAGACCGGAGCGGGTTGGAAGCAGCCGGCCAAATATCGATAGAGTTTGATCCAAGCTTTCAAAAAATACAAATCCATTCGATCAAGATCAAGCATGACAATACCTGGGAAGAAGTCACCAACTCCACCGATTTCGATCTCATACGACGCGAAAATGATCTCACCAAAGGCGTCATAGACGGAAGAATTACGGCACTAATCAATCTGAAAAATCTAAAGATTGGGGATGAGGTTGATTTCGAGTACAGCACGATCTCGACAGACCCCGTTTTCCGCAATGACTTCGCGACCGCACTCAATGGCGCTTTTTCTGTTCCCGTCGGGAGGCAACATTTCTCTGTCTCCATCCCAACCGACCTAGAAGCGCAGTTCAGAACGACCAAGCTTCCTGAAGGAAGTAGCGTGGTCGACGAGGCAGGTTTTAGAACCTACGACTGGCAACGAGAAAATTCTCCCGCTGTTCCATTCGAGCAGGATGCTCCCAGTGAGTTCCCGCAATTCGGATTCTTTGAGTTTTCGACTTGGCAAAGTTGGGCGGAAATCTCCTCAACTCTTGAAGACTACTATCAACCGTCTGAAGTCCACGTACCTGCCTATGCAGATAAGATCTCTAAGATCGAGCTCAACTTCTCTGACCCAACGGATAGGATCACTGAGGCTCTAAGGCTTGTGCAGGACGAGATCCGGTACATGAGCCTCGCGATGGGAGCTGGCGGTTACATCCCGCGCTCACCTGAGCAAGTAATTCAAAGCGGCTATGGTGATTGCAAAGATAAAGCTCTGTTGCTTGTATCTATCCTAAAGGAGATGGGAATCGAGTCTCACGTAGCACTTGTTCACTCCAGAGATGGTAAGGGCCTACCCGACCGCCTTCCGGCCCCTGGAGTATTCAATCATGCGATAGTCAAAGCTTCGATTGGTTCAGACATCTTTTGGCTTGACCCGACACAATCACATCAGGGTGGGCGCGGGCAAGCCATTCCCCTCCCTAACTATGCTTACGCACTTGTGATCGATGGTTCGGCAAATGGTTTGGAGGCAGTCCCCCACAACGGCCCGTCAAACCTCAAATCGTCTTCATCTGAAATCTTTACGTTCCCCCCCAGGAAGACCACCAAGCCTATCAAGCTAGAAGTCACCACTACATTATCCGGGCGGAGCGCTGACCACTTCCGGTACGAGGTTGCTGCAAGTGGTGAACGTGAGATCAGAAGATCGTTCCGCGAATATTATGAAAAGCTCTATCCAGGCATCATGGACACGCGACCATTTCGCGTCGTCGATGACAGAGATCAAAATCGGATTACAACTTTCGAGTATTACTCACTCCCTTTTGAAGCATTCGAAGAGCCAGACCTATTGACTGATTTCAACGTCGGCGCAACGAGTCTCTCGTCGGAACTACCCAGACCCAACACGACTGACAGACGGTCCCCAATATACATTGGAAACAAAGGCTCATACATTCATGAAATAAAGATGATCGATGTCGTGAACGGGTTCCAGCCACCAGAAACCGTGACCATTTCTAATGAGGCTTTTGATTTTAAGCGTGAAACATTGGAATCTGGAGCAAATCTCCACGTAATATGGACACTCGATAAAAACGGAAACGACATACCCGCATCCAACGCAAGATCATATCTCGCAGACAGAAACACTTTCTCCGACGCAGCTTATCTAAACTTCGATTTCAAGAACACGTACTCGAAAGGCCAAGATGGACGCTTTGAGTATGAAATTGATGATGAGATTGATTCTCGCATGGCAAATGCGAGAAATATCGAACGGGTAATCACTTTTGCTCTTTACTGTACAATTGCTCTATTCCTGTTCATGGGCCTCAGGTACGGCCTAAGGAAAGACAAGGAATACAGGGATCAAGCTACGTATTTCCCCGTGAGTATATTCAAGTTTTTGATATTGAGTTTATTTACATTCAATATTTATACACTTTTCTGGACGCTGAAATTCTGGAATTGGGAAAGAAAGAACACCGATAAAAAAATATCTCCCGCATGGAGAATGATGTTCTCTGTATTCTGGCTATACCCCGCCTTTAACACCGCCCAAAAACACGCTTCCGAAGATGACGCAAAGCTTCCCCGCACAATGGGCATAGTTGGAGCGGCGTACTTTGCGTTTGCTATATTCTTTCCTATATTCATTGACTTCAGAATGACAAAAATTGAAGCCATCTTAGTCCTCGGGCTTACGCTAACAGCTTCTCTTGGATTTTTACCCGCTGTTGTGACAGTCAACAGAATAAATAAAAACGACAGTGAAGCCTACAGAAAGAACTCAAAATTCAATCACTGGAATATATTGGGAATTTTAACTGGATCCCTAATAATTATAGGGAATATCTACTCAATTATCTCACCTCGACCGCCTTACTAAAATTTTCTTCCCTGTGAAGGCGGATGAAGTCACGTCCTTTTTCCGTCTCCACCTCTGGCATTTTTTCCTTCAAATCCCCACATCGGCATCGACCTGCCCCGCCGGGGCTTTTAGGAGGAGTTCCCGATGCCTGCTGCCGCCCGCTCTTTGCGCAAGACGACAGCCGTTTTCATTCTTGGCCTGGCAACGCTGTTCGCAGCTGCCGATTTTGCGGAGGCCCGCCGCGCGGGATCCAGCGGCTTTGGCAGCCGCGGGATGAAGACCTTTTCCGCTCCCGCGCCGACCAAGACGACCCCGGGACAGGCCGCTCCCATTCAGCGGACCATGACACCCCAGCAGACCACCAAGCCGGCAGCAGGCACGCCCGCTGCAGGTGCGGCCCAGCAGAGCCGCGGCCTTTTCGGCGGATTTGGCGGCGCCCTCATGGGAGGCCTGCTCATGGGCGGCCTTCTGGGCATGATGTTCGGCGGCGGATTTGGTGGCGCAGCCGGTTTCCTCGGCATGATCGTGCAGATGCTTGTCATCGGCCTCATCGTGTCGCTGGCCCTGCGCTACTTCCGCTCGCGCCAGCAGCCCCAGGCGGCGGGCCACGCCAATCAGGCATCGGGCTCCGCCAACCCGTTCCAGCAGGCTCCCTCCGCTGGTACCCAACAGAACAATATCTTCGGTTTTGGCGGCGGCAACAGCCAGGCCGCAGCCAGCCAGCAGCAGACACCGGCCGAGATGCCGATTTCCGTGGAACCGGCCGATTTGGACCGGTTCGAGGAAATGCTGGCGGAAGTCCAGGATGCTTACAGCCGCGAGGACTATGCAGCCCTGCGCAAGCTGGCAACGCCGGAAGCCATGTCCTTCCTTGCCGAAGAGCTTGGCGAGCTTGCCTCGACCGGCAAGCGCAACACGGTGACCGACGTCAAGCTGCTTGAAGGCGACGTTTCCGAAGCCTGGAGTGAAGGTCAGGAAGACTATGCCACCGTCGCCATGCGGTATTCGGCCGTGGATGCGGTCGTCGACCGGGCAAATGGCCAGCTCCTGTCCGGCAGCCTGACGGAACCGCAGGAAAGCACAGAGCTTTGGACCTTCAAGCGCGTCAATGGCGGCGAGTGGGTTCTGGCCGCGATCCAGGGCACCGAATAGTCGCCCCTCATCTTGACGGCCCATGCCACAACAGCTCCCCTCAGCCAGCATTTGTCCTGGCTGGGGGTTTTCTTTTGCGCCCGCCGATCACGAACATAGAACCTCAAGCAGAACGAGGGAGATGGACTGGATTTATACCAACCTGAAGAAATAGCGACCTATTTGACCGCGTTTTCGGATTGTCCGGCAAGAAGCGTTTCGCAGGGAGATGCGGTGCATCTTCCAAGGAACGCGACGTAGCCCGGGCGGTTCGAAAACACGGCCTCCGGTGGCCACTTCCGGCTCCCCGGACGTCGTTACGCTGCTTGCCCGATGCCCGGCATCGGGCGGCGCACCGCGCCTAGCCGGGAACCCGGCTGAGGCCATCAAATAGGTCGCTATTTCTTGAGGTTGGTATTACCCGCAATCCGCTCCGGCCAGTTGGCGTGATGGCATTTTGCGGCATCGAATTGATAGATAATAAATATATTTTATTTCCACTCAGCCGCTCTATTTGGCAGAAATCAAGACCGGCACAGCCAACCCCCGCCCCAGAGACCCGCACTTCTTGAAAGCGCATAGAAAGACCCTAAAAAAATAACTCGTCATTTATGACAGTCTTTTCTTGGAACCTTCTGCAAGAGCTTATTTTATTCAATTTACATTCAATAGAATTAATTAAAAACAAACCAAACTGCACCCGATTACAGCGATGAATGTTTATCGGTTGTAAATATGAGCAGGCTTAACTGGATGCAACAACAGCGTCCAAAGAGGGCCTTTCGATGGTGTCCGCCACCCTGAATTCTGTTTCAACCAAAATCTTGGGTCTGGTTGGTTTTGTCTGCCTTGCGACCATCACCGTCGCCACTATCGGCATCCTGACCATGAAAGACATCGGCACAGAGCTGACCTCCATTGCCGAGAACGACATTCCCCTGACAAAAAACGTCAATGCGGTCACTGCCCACCAGCTTGAGCAGTCCATTCTCCTGGAACGCATGCTCCGCCTGGGCGGCATTCAAGTGGAGGTGACCGATGAACGTCTCAAACAACTGGAAGACCGGATTGTCGAGCTGACAGGAACAGTGAAATCCGAACTGAAGGAAAGTGAAGAGATCGCTGCGGAGGCGCTGAGACATTCAACGATAGCAGAAGAACGGGAAGAAATCCGGCTGACCCTGGAAAGGCTGAAGGCCATCGAGACCGATTATGTCTCCTTTGATACGCACATACGTGAGATCATTGAGGTCATCAATGACGGCAAGGCCGATGGCGCGTCCCAACTTGCCGAAATGCTCGTTGAGGAAGAAAAGCGTTTCGCCAAATCCCTGACCGACATGGCAACAGAACTGGATGCCTTTACCGCCAATGCCGCCAGGTCTGCCGAAGAGCATGAAATCGCCGGCACCCGGAACCTGATGATCATTTCCATCCTGTCGATCCTGATCGGCGCGGCCGGAGCCTGGCTGTTTGCCCGGATCAAGATATCCCAGCCGCTGCAATCGGTCGCCACTGCCCTTGGCAGGCTGACCGCCGGTGACATGACGATCGAGCTGAACATCAAGTCCAGGGACGAAATCGGCCTCGTTGCAGATGCCTATGAGAAGTTCAAGATCACCCTGATCGAGATCGAACGCCTGCGCCAGGAAGCCATCGAGGAAGAGCAACGCATCGAACAGGAAAAACGCGATGCGACCCTCAGACTGGCGGATGAACTGGAGCGGACGGTGAAGTCTGTCTCCGACAGCGTCGCAGACGCCGTGCGGGATCTGGAACAGACAGCTGCCGGAATTGCCGCCAACTCGGTCCAGACGTCCGATAGGGCCAACACGGTGGCAGCCGCTGCCGAGCAATCCTCCGTCAGCATCCAGTCAGTCGCAGGCGCTGCAGAGGAGCTGAATTCCTCCATTCAGGAAATCAGCCGCCAGGTCACCGACGCCCTGACGATAACCAACTCCACATCCGACCAGGCCCGCGCCTCCACCGAGACGGTCGAGAACCTCACCAGCGCTGCCCAGCGGATCGATGATGTGGTCAGTCTGATCAATGACATTGCCGGCCAGACCAACCTGCTTGCGCTCAATGCCACCATCGAGGCAGCCCGCGCAGGCGAGGCTGGCAAGGGCTTTGCTGTCGTGGCCTCCGAAGTCAAGGCTCTGGCAACCCAGACCGCCAAGGCAACCGAGGACATCAGGAACCAGGTGGAAGAGCTGCAGGCCGGATCAAACTACACCCGCAACGCCATGCTGAAGGTGATGGAAGCCATTTCACAAATGGACCAGCAGATCGCAGGAATTTCCGCCGCCGTTGAAGAACAGACGGCAGTGACCAGCGAAATTTCCCGGAACGTGACGGAAGTGGCAAGCGGCAGCACGAACATCTCGGAAAACATCAAGGATGTCAGCATGGGCGCAAGCTCGGCAAGCGCGGCTTCCGAGGAACTTCGGGCAACCGTCGCAAGCCTCGCCAGTCAGAGCGACATGCTCAATTCCCAGCTGGATGCCTTCCTGCTGAACATCCGGGCCGCCTGAGACTTTTAAGCTCCCAAGACCAACTCAAGCTCCGGCAAGGTCTCTTTGCCGGAGCTTTTTTGAGAGCATTTCAAAATACAAAAGGCGGCGTTCTGCAAAACGCCGCCTTTTGGTCTGGGAACTCTGAGTGTCTGCGCTGAACGCCCTAGAGGATCGATGCCGATGCGTCGCGGACCTTGCGGGCAGAAGCATCGATCTGCGCTGTTGAAGCGGAGATTGCCTGAATGTTGCTGCTGACCATTTCAACGCCAGAAGCCGCCATCTGCATGTTCGAGGAAATCTCGTTGGACACCATGGACTGCTGCTCGACGGCAGAGGCAATGCTGGCCGAGATGTCGCTGATCCGGCCAATGATCTCCATCACCGCTTCGATCGACTTCACCGCCTGCTCCGTCGTCCCTTGCACGGAGACAACCTGCGCAGAGATTTCCTCGGTCGCCTTGCTGGTCTGGGAGGCCAGGTTCTTGACCTCGGAAGCCACGACCGCGAAGCCTTTGCCTGCCTCGCCAGCACGGGCAGCTTCAATCGTTGCATTGAGCGCCAGAAGGTTGGTCTGACTTGCAATGCTGTCGATCAGCTCGATGACGCTGCCGATGGTCTTCGCATCTTCTGCCAGCCCCGCCATGATCGTCGTCGATTGGGAAGCTTCACCAACTGCGGACTGGGAAATCTCCAGCGCGACCTGCACCTGGCGGCTGATCTCATGAATCGAAGACACCAGTTCCTCGGCCGCGGCAGCCACAGTCTGCACGCTGGAAGCTGTCTGGATAGAGGTGGCTGCTGAGTTCTCTGCCTGCAGACCCGCATTTTCCAGCGCCTGGCTGATCTCGCCCAGATCCGCGTTGATTTCAGACTGCACCTTCAGCCGGCGCTTGCGCTCCCTGACGCGCGGCGAAACATCCGTGGCGAACTTGACGACCTTGAAAGGCCGGCCGGCCGCATCCAGGATCGGATTGTAAGTCGCCTGGATCCAGACAGAGCCGCCATCCTTGCCGATACGCTCGTATTCACCGGACTGGAACTTGCCCTGCCGCAGCTGGCTCCAGAAGGCCTGGTATTCTGCGGAGTTGGCGTAATCCTTCGTCACGAAGATCTTGTGATGTTTGCCCTTGACCTCTTCCAGATCATAGCCAAGCGCCGACAGGAAGTTTTCGTTCGCATCCAGAATAGAGCCATCCAGGTCAAAATGAATGACGGCCTGCGACTTGTTGATTGCAGCAACCTGCCCGGCATGATCAGAAGAGACACGCTTAGCGGCAGTAATGTCGCTCGCGATCTTGACCACGCCGATGGCTTTACCTGCCTTGTCGAGGATCGGATTGTAGCAAGCCTGGATCCAGACCTCGCTGCCATCCTTCGCCACACGCATGAATTCGCCACTCTGATACTCGCCCTTCTCAAGGTTTCTCCAGAAACTCTTGTAGCGATCCGAGGTAGATGTCGCCTGATCAACGAAGATACGGTGATGCTTACCTTTCACTTCCGAAATTTTATATCCGAGAAGGTCAAGAAAATTCGAGTTTGCATCGACAATGGTTCCATCGAGCTTGAACTCGATCATCGCCTGAGACCTGCTGAACGCCTCAAGGATCAAACTGTTCTTCTTACCAATGCCACTCACACCAAACATCGCGTCCCCCAGGTGCCATACCGAATAAGGTCACCCGTAGATACGCCATCAAAATTTAATAAGTGATTTAGATGAAAATATTCGGAGGGCCATTATCAGTCATAATACGAGAAATTTCATAATTTTAATACGTATATTCACGTATTAAAATGATAAGGAATACATACTATATCGTATTCGTACAAGTTAATACAAAGAATTACTTATACACTCCACCAAGCCCGACAAAGATAACCCACAGTCCAGCACATGTTTACATTTGGGTGTGATTTTAAAATTGCACACGCGAATGAAAAACCATCCCAGCGTGTACCAATGAATAGGCACTGCGGCCTGCCAGATGCACTTTTGAAGATCAGGAAGACCATGCCCCTTTTAAGGCCCGTTCCGGTCACTCTTCCGTGATCCACGCTCCAGACAGCAAAACGCCAGCCGCGCACCTGTGAGGTGCATCCGGCTGGCGCCTGAGCCAACATGACGACTGGCAGTTTTAGCTGGCCTGGGCAGTTTCTGCCTTTTCCCGCGCGATCCCGACAAGACGCACAAGCTCTGACCTCAGCTGATCCGGGCTGGCGAGCGGTTGGTCAAACCAGATCCGCGCCATGTCATCTGCAGCCTTGAGATCGATGCCTTCCGGATCCACCGACACGAGCTTCCAGGCTCCCTTCCCCGCCTTCGCAAGTCTTTCCGCATAGAGAGAAACCGCATCGCTGTGATCTGAGTTCATGTGATCGACAACACCGGTCTCCCGCTCCGAAAAGGCTGCGCAAAGCGCTTCCTCGAGCACGAGGTCGCCCTGCTCCAGAACAAAGGCCTTGCCGAATCCGCCATTGAGGCTTGCCCGCTCCAGCTTCAGCCTGAAGAAGGCGAAGTCCGGAAAATCCACATAGAGCTCTGCCTTCGGGTGACGCGCAAGATAGCGCCGGCGCATCCGGTCATGATCCGGCGTGCCCCGTTCCACCTTTTCCGCATGACACATGAGAGTGATGCGAGGATGGGCCAGCGGGTCCCCCTTGCCCGGTTCACCAAGCAGCAGCGAGCAACGGGCATCTGCGCTCAGGGCCGCAGTATGACCCGAAAGCGTCGAGATCAGGATATAGGGCGTACCGTCCATGTCGGGCGCCAGGGCAACCCGGCTTGCCATCGGGTGACCGGTGTCTGGCTCAAGGGCAGCCAGCGCCCCGAACCTGGCGCTGCGGATCAGCCCTCGCGCCAGTCTGCGCGCCTCGTCATCCAGGGGACGCAGAACCTCCTTGCGGGGCTTCTCACTGGCAGGAGAACTCTCTGTGGTCGTCATTCGTCACTTCCCGGCCTGCAGATTCTGCAGGCTTTCTGAACGGGCCGCGCCTGCCCGTAGTGTCTCTCCGTGCCTCTTTTACGATAGGGACAGGCAGAAAACAAAGCTTTCCCGCCAGTTTCGGGCCATTTGCGAACATGAACGCCAGATGAACGAGGGTCTCAGAACCGGTTCAGTCCGCCAGTGGCATAGTCCAGTCATCGAAACACGGCGCCCTGCGCCAGGCGGCTCAAACCGAAGGCTAGACCAAGCCAGCCGCAAGAGAGATGGAGACTGGATATGACCTTTTCCAAGCGCATTCTGACGGCCATCCTGTCCGGCACCCTGCTGATGTCCGGCCTGAACCTGGCCGAAGCCGGCCCGCGTCACGGCTGGAACGACGGCCCCCGCCACGGCTGGAACCACAACCCGCGCCCGCCGCGTCATGACAACCACCGCCGTCACAACAACAATGCAGGTGCTGCCGTGGCAGCCGGCGTGATCGGTCTGGCAGCTGGCGCAATCCTGCTCGGATCTATGAACCAGCCGAGCCGCGCTGCGCCCGCACCGTCCTACTATCCGCCAGCACCTTACCCGGGCACCGTTTCCTCCGGCCTGCAGCCGTGGAGCCCGGCCTGGTACCAGTACTGCTCGGACCGCTACCGTTCGTTCAACCCGTCGACCGGCACTTTCACCACCTACCAGGGTGAGCAGCGTTTCTGCCAGTAACCGGGCCAGTAATCCCCACTGGCACAGCCGATGCGCTGGACTGCCCCTGAGTGCTTCAGGTCAGCCGAACTGGCCACCGCCCTCCCAGCCATCAAGAGGGGCCGCTGCCGCGGCCCCTCGCGCTGTTGCGCGCCCAGCCACGAAAGGCTGCACTACTGACAGATCAGATAAGTGCAACTCTTGCCGTGGCAGCCGATATCGACATGGAGATGGCTTTTGTGATGCACATCCGCCTCCGGCCCGAGAACCGTGGTGAACCGCTGGCAGGCCGCCGTATGCACCGCCCGCAAGAACCGCGCCTTCGGCTCCGCTTCAATCGCGTTCTTGTCCCAGTCGTCCGCAACCGTCACGGTTTCCCCGGACGAGAGCACGAAACCGGCAATGTCCAGCGCATTGCCACGGGCATGTTCGGAGATCTTGCCGGTCTTGCCGTTGTTGCGCAGGCGGCATGAATAGCCCGGACCGGTCTGGATCCTGACCAGATCCTCTCCAAGCAGGGTCTTGGACAGCGGCGCGACATCCTTGGCAAGCCACTCGGCAACCTTCTCCCCCAAGGCGCAAGTCACCGTCGGCTGAGGCGAAAAGCTGGCTTCAGGCGTGAGCTGCAGGCTTGAAAGCTGAACTGCATCTTCGAATCCGCACTCCCCTTCCCCTTCGACCGGAAGTTTGGGCTCAAACTCCGCCCAGTCGATCTTGCAGGCCTCTTTCGGACCGGCTGGCTCCTCCGGGGCGGCTTCAGCAGCCTGAGAAGGCTCCAAAGATGCTGGGGAAACAGACTTTGTGGGCGCAGCAGGTTCAGGTTTCGCCTCAGGACGAACGGCAAGCGCCGGTTCGGACGGGGGCACAGCCTGCTCCTCGTCCATTTCCCGGGTCTTTTCCACTGCGTCAGACAAGGGAGCCGCCTCAGGCTTGGCCAATTCCTTTGCCATGTCTTCTGGCTGAGGGGCCGGAACAACAGGCGCGGGCACTGGTTCCTTGCCTTCCGGCTTTTCCAGCGGAACAGGTTCAACATCCTTCATCGTAAGCGGTTTGGCCTGGGGAAAGGGAGCCGCCTTCCGGCGCCGGACCGGCCGCCTCTTCTTGTCCTCCGGTGAAAGCAGCTCTTCCAATGGCTTCACCAGTTCCCGAACGGCCGAAGGAAACGAAGTGACAGACCCCTTGGCGGCGAGGCTTTCCTCCGGCACCACCGTCATCCCGTTCAGGAACACGAGGGATACCAGTCCGGCTTGCACGAGCAGATCCCTCTTTCGAGAAGAATGACTGCGGTTCAAGCTTGCATCCGGGCGTTGACGCAGGAAGGTCTTCATGGGCTAACTTCCCTTTCGGTTTTCCGCTCATCTCGACGATCGGTGCCCCCGAAACGGATCAGCTCTCAGGACACGCGACACAATGCTCATGTCTATGGAACTCTTTGGCGCCTATGTGGTTGCAACACTTGTGCTGCTGGCCATTCCCGGGCCAACGATTCTGCTGGTGATCAGCTACGCGCTTTCCCATGGAAAGAAGTCCGCAGCCGCCTGCGTTCTGGGCGTTGGTCTCGGGGATGCGACTGCGGCAACAGCCTCCCTTCTGGGTCTGGGGGCTATTCTGGCAACCTCCGCCTTCCTTTTCACCCTGCTGAAATGGGTGGGGGCAGCCTATCTCTTCTGGATCGGTCTGAAGATGTGGCGCAGCCGATCGGACGGACTGACCGCAGGCGTGGTCGAAGAAGCACCCGCCCGCAAGATTTTCCTGCATGCCTATGTGGTGACCGCCCTGAACCCGAAGGGCATCATCTTTTTCATGGCCTTCCTGCCGCATTTTATTTCCCAGCAAGCCCCTGTCGCTCCTCAGCTGTTGCTGCTGGGGTCGACCTTCGTGGTCCTCGGGATCCTGAATGCTGCAGTCTATGCCTATGCCGCGTCGGCGATTGGTGAAAGGCTGCGCAGCCCATCACTGATGAAGGCCATCAACAGGATCGGCGGAGGCTTCCTGATGTCCGCCGCGGCAATGACCGCAAGTCTGCAGAGAGGGTGAGACTGAGCCGGCTTCTCGGGCAGGACGCTGACAGGACCCTGCAAAACTTGAAGGTCTAGACGGCCACAGGCTTGGGTTTTTTCGGCAAGGATCTGCGGAAGACGCCTTCCTTTTCCGGTGGCAATTCCTCGTGGACTTCTTCCTTTGGCTCCGTCTTTGCCCGGATCGCATCGAGCGCCTCGACGGCCTTCTCCTTGGAGAAGTTCTTGTAGCGCTTGATCGCCTCGGCCACTTCCTGACCGGTCAATCCCACCTTCCGTGCCCGGACGGTCAGAATGTTCTTGAAGCCCTCATCGGAAACCCCAGTGGCCTTACAGACGACAATCAGGGTCTTTTCCGACTTGCCATAGATCAGCTGGGACACGCTGGCCATGGGAAGATGGCTCACCTTGGCCAACAGAATTCCCAGCTCGGCCAATCCATCGTTGCGGATGAAGTGGCGGATACCCTCATCCAGAGACACCGCGCCATCCACGACCTTCTGAATGAAAGCCATGGCTTCCTTGCGGCTGGCTTCCAGCTTCGCGGCGCGTTCCTTGACCGTATCGACTGCCCGCTCCGCAAGTGCCCGTGTCAACTCACTGTCGCCGCCCATGGATTGGACCCGCTCGGCCATTTCCTCCGTCAGCAGTCCGGCCAGAATGCGCACTGCCGTCTGCGGCAGGTTGCTGCGCCTGATCAGCGCATTCTGCAGCCGCGGATAGGTCTTCACCATGCTGACGAGCCGGTCAAAGGTTTCATTGGCCATCTGCGCGCCGTTGTTGCTGGCAACGGTGGTCAGAACCACTTCATCTCCCCGGTCCACCAGGATGCCCGTGACAGCCTCCTCGACCTTGCGGCGGGAGGCAATTGCTTCCAGATGCTCCATGGAACAGGACCGGGCGATGCCTTCAAGGTCAGTCGTATCCAGGACATCGGAATTGCGCAGGACCGCTTCGGCCACGGGAAAACAGTCATTGGCCAGACGCGCCATCAGATCATGTGGGGCCGCAGGATGATGGCACATCTTCAAAGCCAAAGAGATGCGGGTCTCCTCTTCCAGCTCATCCATGACCTGCATGATGATATCGCCGACAAGAATGCTCATCTGTTCGGCATGTTCGGGGTCGGTTGAGACAAACAAGTCAGACAGCGCCGTCACGAGCGTCTTGCGCCCCGTCACACTTCTATCCTTTGCCAGCTCTGACAAGCTTGACAGGCTATGCATCCACCACCCCCGACACTCCGGCCTCCCGCCCCGGAATTATGAGGGAGCCGTCATTAACAACTTACTACTGCGCACGTGCCAGGTTCCATTGGGGTTATTCCGAATAAGCGAAGGCGGACAAGAGCTTACGCAACGACGTCAAAGACTTTCCCGTTTTCCCGCCGCCACAGCCTCAAGCTGCGACAATTCGAAACACGCGCAAAGCTACAATAATCGTTAATCCGGCCAGGCCTTTGAGAGAACGGATCTTTTTTCTCCTGAAGTCAGGCAGCAGGATGAAGGCAATCCCCAGCCCTTCGCATTGCAGCAACTTTTTTGCTTCGGATTGGCCGCCTGCTCGCCTAAAATCCGTCCTGCAAACTTGAAGGTAATCGGGAGGCCAACATGACTTTGACGCGCAACCTGAACATGATTGCCTTTTTCGCCGCCTTTGCATTCCTCGCAGCCATCGTGCTGGGGGTCGTCTAAAGGAAGGTGAAACTGCCCAGGCAGGTATTCGGGCAGGACAGGTGCATCCGACTGGGTCGCAGCAGCGGATGCCGGTTAAGAGTTCAACCATCCGGCCAGTGTGGAAGCCGGAGGTTCACCAAATAAAAATACGTGTTTCTGATCCCCGCTCTCGCAAGGCGGGGATTTTGTTTGTGCGCCCGCTCTTCTCGTTTCACACTTCCACCGATGCCACGTCCCAAGGAAGTCACCAACTTCCAAAAGGGAAAGTGAACATGTCTACGATTATCTGGGGTGTCGTCAAAGCTGACGGAACGATCCTCTCCGGCAGCACGGGCAACGGTACCGGCTACAATTTCAACGTCGTGAACCAGTCCGCGGGAACGTATCAGATCCAGTTCAACGACGACTTCGAAGGCATGCCTGCGATTACCGGATCGCAGGTTCTCTGGGGCAACCTGAACCAAAGCCCGCTGGACAATGTGGTCTTCCCCTATCTGAACCAAAACGGCGCCACAGCCATTGTGGGCGGTGCCGGCGGCGATCACACGAATCGCAGCTTCGCTTTTATCGCGATCGGACCGGATGGCCGCTGACCCCCCGCACAAACAAAAACCCCGCAGAACCATAGGTCTGCGGGGCATTTGTTTTCGGATATCAGCCAAGATGGCTGAGGTTACTCGGCAGCCTGAAGGCGACGCGGATCGTAGTTGAGGATCGGAGCCAGCCAGCGTTCGGCCAGGGCGACGTCCCAGCCCTTGCGAGCCGCATAATCCTCGACCTGGTCCCGTTCGATCTTGCCGACCCCGAAATAGTGGCTCTCGGGATGGGAGAAATACAGACCGGAGACGGCAGATCCCGGCCACATGGCGTAGCTCTCGGTCAACTCGATGCCAGTTGCCTTTTCCGCATCAAGCAGATCGAACAGGGTCCGCTTCTCCGTGTGGTCCGGCTGGGCCGGATACCCCGGAGCCGGACGGATGCCCTGATACTTCTCGGCAATCAGCTCCTCATTGCTGAGGGTCTCGCCAGGCACATAGCCCCAGAGTTCCTTGCGGACGATCTGATGCAGCTTTTCGGCAAAGGCTTCGGCCAAGCGATCCGCCAGAGCCTGGCTGAGGATCTTGTTGTAGTCATCCCCTGCCTTGGCGTAACGGGCCGCCAGTTCTTCCTCACCATGACCAGCCGTCACTGCGAAACCGCCAATCCAGTCGGCAATGCCACTGCCCACAGGGGCGACGAAGTCACCGAGCGCCACGTTGGCGCGGCCGCCTGCCGTGCGGCTCATCTGCTGGCGCAGGCCATGCAGAACGGTCCGCTCGGTGGTGCGGCTTTCGTCCGTGTAGAGCACGACATCATCCCCGCGCCCGGCTGCAGGCCAGAAACCTGCCACGCCGCGTGCAGTCAGAAGCTTCTTTTCAACGATCTCGTCCAGCATCCGGCGGGCGTCATCGTAGAGCGCCTTGGCCGCCGGACCATAACGGTTGTCTGTCAGAACTTCCGGATAACGGCCCTTGATTTCCCAGGTCGAGAAGAACGGTGTCCAGTCGATGACCGGGACCAGCTCTTCCAGCGGGAAATTGTCAAACACCCGGGTTCCAAGGAACGACGGCTTGACCGGCGGATGGGCCTTGAAGTCCGGCTTCAGGCTGTTCGCCCGGGCCGCCTCGATGGTCACGCGCTGGGAGGCTCCACGGCTGCGGGCATGCTCCTCGGCGATCTGGGCATATTCGTCCCGGACCTCTGCATAATAGGGAGCACGGCCACCTTCGCTCATCAGACGGGACGCCACACCAACGGCACGGCCGGCGTCGGTCACATAGATGGCCTGGCCCCGGTCGTAGTTCGGGTGGATCTTTACCGCCGTATGGACGCGGCTTGTCGTTGCCCCGCCGATCAGCAGCGGAACATCCAATCCCTCGCGCTCCAGCTCGGCCGCCACATGGCACATCTCGTCCAGAGACGGCGTGATGAGACCGCTGAGGCCGATGATGTCGACCTTCTCCTGCTTGGCAACTTCCAGGATCTTCGTGGCAGGCACCATCACCCCGAGATCGATGACCTCGAAGTTGTTGCACTGGAGAACGACGCCCACGATGTTCTTGCCGATATCGTGCACATCGCCCTTCACCGTTGCCATCAGGATCTTGCCTGCGGAGGAAACGCCGGTGAGGCCCTGCTCTTCCTTTTCCTTCTCCATGAAGGGCATCAGGTGAGCCACGGCCTTTTTCATGACGCGGGCAGACTTCACCACCTGCGGCAGGAACATCTTGCCCGAGCCGAACAGATCACCAACCACGTTCATGCCGTCCATCAGCGGACCTTCAATGACGTGCAGCGGACGGACAACGCTCTGGCGAGCTTCTTCCGTATCCTCGACAACGTAATCGTCGATCCCGTTGACCAGCGCATGCTCAAGCCGTTTTGCGACCGGCAGGGTGCGCCAGGTCAGGTCGGCTTCCTTCTTCTTGCCGCCCTCGCCTTTCCAGCGCTCGGCAGCTTCCAGAAGACGGTCCGTTGCTTCCGGTGAACGGTTGAGGACGACGTCCTCGCACAGCTCGCGCAGTTCCGGCTCCAGCTTGTCATAGACCGCCAGCTGACCGGCATTGACGATTCCCATGTCCATGCCACGCTTGATGGCGTGGTAGAGGAACACGGAGTGCATGGCTTCGCGCACCCCTTCGTTGCCCCGGAAGGAGAACGAGAGGTTCGACACGCCGCCCGACACATGCGCATGCGGCAGGTTCTCGCGGATCCAGCCTGTCGCCTCGATGAAGTCGTTGCCGTAGTTGTTGTGTTCCTCGATGCCCGTTGCCACCGCAAAGATGTTCGGATCGAAGATGATGTCTTCCGGCGCCAGCCCGACCTTCTCGGTCAGGACCTTGTAGGAGCGCTCGCAGATCTGGATCTTGCGCTCGTAGGTGTCTGCCTGACCGGTCTCGTCAAAGGCCATGACCACGACAGCGGCACCATAGCGGCGCACCAGCTTGGCCTGGGCGATAAAGGCCTCTTCGCCTTCCTTCAGCGAGATGGAGTTCACCACGCCCTTGCCCTGAATGCACTTCAGGCCGGCTTCGATGACGGTCCACTTCGAGCTGTCGATCATGACAGGAACCCGGGCGATATCCGGTTCGGCCGCCATCAGGTTCAGGAACGTGACCATGGCGGCTTCCGAATCCAGAAGCCCTTCATCCATGTTGACGTCGATGATCTGCGCGCCGTTCTCGACCTGATCGCGCGCAACTTCCAGCGCCGTCGCATATTCGCCTTCACGGATCAGCTTGCGGAACCGGGCCGAGCCTGTCACGTTTGTGCGTTCGCCGACGTTGACGAAATTGACTTCCGGCGTGACGACGAAGGGCTCCAGACCAGACAGGCGCATATGGCGCGGCACATCCGGGATGACGCGCGGCGCCTTGTCAGCAACCACTTCGGCAATGGCCTTGATATGGGCAGGCGTGGTGCCGCAGCAGCCGCCGACCACGTTGACAAGGCCCGCATCCGCGAACTCTGCAAGGAGGCCCGCCATGTGAGCCGGGCTCTCGTCATACTCGCCGAACTCGTTCGGCAGACCCGCGTTCGGATAGGCGCAGACAAGCGTGTTCGCGACACGGCCAAGCTCGTCCACGTGAGCCCGCATTTCCTTGGCGCCAAGCGCACAGTTGAGGCCGATGGTGAGCGGCTGAGCGTGACGAACCGAGTTCCAGAACGCTTCCGGCGTCTGGCCGGACAGCGTGCGGCCGGACAGATCGGTGATCGTGCCGGAAATCATCACCGGCAGTTGAAGCCCGACTTCCTCGAAGACCTCGTCAATGGCGAACAATGCCGCCTTTGCGTTCAGCGTATCGAAGATGGTCTCGACAAGGATGATGTCCGCACCGCCAGCGATCAGGCCACGAACGGCCTCCGCATAGGCAATGCGCAGGTCATCGAAGGACACGGCCCGGAAGCCCGGGTTGTTCACGTCCGGCGAAATGGACGCGGTGCGATTGGTCGGCCCGAGAGCGCCAGCCACGAACCGCGGCCGGGACGGATCCTTTGCGCTCACCTGATCGCAGGCTTCACGGGCAAGCCGCGCACTGACCTCGTTCAGCTCATAGGCCAGAGCTTCCATGCCGTAGTCGGCCTGAGCGATCGTGGTCGACGAGAAGGTGTTGGTCTCGATGATGTCCGCGCCGGCTTCCAGATAGTCCACGTGGATGGCGCGGATCGCATCGGGCTGCGTCAGGCTCAGAAGGTCGTTGTTGCCCTTCACATCACTCGGCCAGTCGGCAAAGCGGGCGCCGCGGTAATCCGCTTCGCTGAACTTGCGCTGCTGGATCTCGGTTCCCATCGCCCCGTCCAGGACCAGAATCCTGGAGGCTGCAGCCACTTCAAGCAGGGCGAAAGCGTCGTTCTTTTTCACTTTTCAGTCCTTCCGGGTCCGGTCTCAGGCAGCTTGCTGTTCGGAGCTGTCGCCCCCCATGCCGAGCATGCGGCACAGGGCATAGGTCAGATCGGCACGATTCATGGTGTAGAAATGGAAGTCGGAAATTCCCTTGTCGACCAGATCCATTACCTGCTCGCAAGCAACAGCCGCACCGACCAGCTTGCGCGTCTCGGCGTCCTCGGTCAGGCCCGAGAAACGGCGGGCAAGCCAGTCCGGAATGCTGGTACCGCATTTGGTGGAGAACTGGACGGTCTGCTCGAAATTCTGAATCGGCAGAATGCCCGGCACCACCGGAATGGTGATCGCCGCCTTGGCGAGGCGTTCCCGGTATTCATCGAACAGGTCATTGTCGAAGAAATACTGGGTGATGATCCGGTCGGCCCCGGCATCCACCTTGCGCTTCAGGTTCTCGATCTCGATGTCCCAGCCGGCGCTTTCGGGATGCCGCTCCGGATAGCCGGACACGCAAACATCGAAATTGCCGATCTTCTTGATGCCGGCCACAAGATCGGAGGCATAGGCATAGCCTTCCGGATGCGGGCGGTAGGGCTCGCCGATGCCTTCCAGCGGATCGCCGCGCAGGGCGACGATATGACGGACGCCCATCTCCCAATAGTCACGGATGATCGCATCGACTTCCTCGCGCGGCGAACCGACGCAGGTGAGGTGCGCAGCCGGGGCAAGATCGGTTTCCTTCAGGATCCGGTCTACGGTCTTGTGGGTACGCTCGCGGGTCGAACCACCCGCGCCATAGGTCACGGAGACGAAAGACGGGCGCAGCGGCGCGAGCCGTTCGACGGTTGCCCACAGCGTTTCGGCCATCTTGTCGGTCTTCGGCGGGAAGAACTCGAAGGAGGCGTTAATCGGCGCGGCTTCTGTTTCGCGGGAACGGCGCGAAGCGTGAGCGTCGGACATGGTCAGGCAACCTCTCGGGTAGTATTGGCAAGCGGCAGATCCGTCACGATACGCGGGTCGCGGGCAAGCCAGAGTGTCACGGTCAATTTGGTGTCATTGTCGGTTTGCGGAGCAAGGTCAGTAACCTGCTCCATTTCGAGGTCCAACGCTTCCACCCAGCGGCGCATCTGGTCATGGCCGAAGCCCAGACGGCGGTGGGCGTGGGTTTCACGCAGGAACTCCAGCTCGTGCGGAGCAAAGTCGATGATCAGCAAGCGTCCACCCGGGCGCAGAGCTCTTGCAGCCTCCGCCAGAGCGCGGGCGGGATCGTCCAGGAAGTGGAGCACCTGATGTACTGCCACCACGTCAAAGGAACGGGGCGGAACATTCAGCGCATAGATATCCCCATGACGCACCTGCGCATTGGAGAGACCGCTGCGGGCCAGGTTGGCCCTGGCGACAGAAAGCATGTCATGGGACGCATCGATGCCCAGCGCCGAGGTGTACCGGCTGGAGAGCAACTCCAGCAGACGGCCCGTGCCGGTGCCGAGATCCAGGAAGCTCTGGAAGGGCTTGTCGCCCAGTGCGGCCAGAAGCGCCTTTTCGACATCACTGTCGGCAGCATGCAGCGACCGTTCCGTGTCCCAGGTTTTGGCCTTTGCGGCAAAGTAAGCGGCAGCCTCCTCAGCCTTGGCCTTGCGGATTGCCTGGAACCGTTCCCGGTCGCCGGTCAGAACTGGATCGTCCTTGGAGATCCGGCAGATCAGATCCCGCGCCGCATCGGCAGCAGGACCATCAGCCAGGCGGTAATAGACCCAGGAACCTTCTGGAAACCGCAGGATCAATCCGGCCTCGGCCAGAAGCTTCAGATGGCGGGAAATGCGCGGCTGGCTCTGACCGAGGATCGCAGTCGCATCCTTCACGGTCAGCTCGCTTTCAGAGAGCAGGGCAATGAGCCGCAAACGCGTTGATTCACCCACCGCCCGGAGGGCAGCGAGGGTATCGTCAACGGAGAGCTTGAGTTCGTCAGCCATAAAGATGAACCATCAATGTCGATATAAAGATATCTTTATACGACACATCGACAAAACACAAGCCGCAAACGCCTGAAAGGTTGTCTGCTAGTTGGCTGTGGAAGTGCGTGAATCTTGAACCTGAATCCCCAAAAGCAAAGGGCACGGATCTGTCTCAAAGCATTCCGCGCCCTTTGGCTCATCTATTGGGTTTCGCTCTACGCCTGTGGATTGGCTTCTTCCTCTTCAATCGCCCGCACCGCAGCTCCACCAGCGGCAGCCCGCTGCTCAGGCGTCAAAGCACCATCAACATCGGCAACGCGCACCGTGACCTGACGATGCGCGAACTTGATGCCGTTCTTTTCAAACAGATCCTGAAGACCGGCATAAACCACCTTGCGCAGCTCGAACTGCTTGCCCGGACGTGTTGTGAACTTCACCCGCGCGACCATGGCAGAATCCTCCATGGACATGATGCCCTGCGACTTGAGCGGCTGCAGGAACATCGGGCCATAATAGGGATCGTCCAGAAGCTGCTGGCCGAACTTCTTCACGATCTTGCGCATCAACTCGACATCCGTGTCATAGGTCACGCGGAAGGCAAGCTTCATGATCGCCCAGTCACGGGAGTAATTCTCCACCCGTTGGATCTCGCCAAAGGGAACCGTGGTCAGCGCTCCCCGGTGATGACGGAGTTGCATGGAGCGGATGGAAATCTTCTCGACCACACCCTTGGCCCGGCCGATGTCGATGTATTCCCCTTTCCGGAAGGCATCGTCGATCAGGTAGAAGGCACCCGAGAAGATATCCCGGATCAGGGTCTGGGCGCCAAAACCAACCGCCAGGCCAACCACACCAGCACCAGCGAACAAGGGGCCGATGTTCACGCCCATCTGGGACAGGGCGACCATGCCGGCGATGACGACAATCGTGATCAGCAGAAAGTTGCGGAAGATGGGCAGAAGTGTAGCGATCCGGCTTTCACCTGCGCCCCCGATTTCCTGTTCGTCATTGTGCCCATCCCCCTTTTCAGAGGAATTGATGTGCCGGTCGATGGCAATTTCCACGGCCCGGTAGGCCATGTAGCCAAGGAACGCAACCAGAAGTACATCGGAGAACTCTTCAAGCAGGCTCTCCTTCCCGGCAGCCCCGCTCCAGGACTTCAGAAGCACTTCCAGACCTACAAAACCGGCGAGAATACCGGCTCCGTGATCCAGCAAGTTCCGGAACGGCGCCCGCTGCGCTTCCCGGTCCTCTGCAAGAGCGCGGGCCTGAGCGATCGTCGCCGCCGGATCTTCATCCGCCCCCTCGGTCTGTTCCGCCCGGCGGATGTCCTGCGCAATGCCGGTCTCCGACAGCTCCGTATCCAGCCGGGGCAGAAGCAACCGGTCAATGATCAGCACGAAGATCCCATAGGCAATCCCCGTCACCAGCAAAGCCTCGATCGGTGCAATGACCAGTCCGGTCGCCGAAGGCAGGCTCAGAAGAATGCGGACCGAGGAGATCAGGAAAGCTGCGATGAAGTAGCCGGCAGCAATGAAATGCCAGCCTTTGGCGAGCAGCCTGCGCCACATGGGGGCTTGCGCGCCCGCTTCACCTTCGATCAGGGCCCGGACGGGCGACCGGAAGGCAATGACGATCCACACAAGGATCATGGAGCAGGCAAAGGCAGAGGCGACCTGGGTCAGCTTGAGCGCATCCGGTTCCAGTCCCAGCCGGCTCATCAAGGTTGTCAAAGCGAAGAAGAGCCCTGTGACTGCCGTACCGAAGAGCAGGGCGCGGTAGAGCGAGCCTGCTTCCTGGTCGCTCAGGCGCACCATGCGGGCCCGCGCATCATAGGGAGACAGGAGCCCCATATAGACAACCCGGACAACCAGGAACAGCGCCGCCACACCCAGCAGGATCATGGCCGATTGATGGGCCACCGCAGGTCCACGGCTCAGAGCCAGAAGAACCGCGCCACTGACCACAACGAAGGCAACGATGGAAATCAGCATCGCCACGGCCCGAAGGAAGAGATAGGCAATCCGGTCGGACCTGTGCCGGTTGTCCCGACGCAATAGGTTGTCGAACTGGCGCAGACCCCACTTGCCGACCAGGCGCATGAAGAAGCCGCCAATTGCAAAGCCAATAGCCGTCACGAACAGCGTTGTGCCGATCCAGTCAAGCGTGCCGTTGTCGCCCTTGGCACGAAGCATCTCGCCGACCGACCCCGGAAGATCCGGTGCGATTGCAAAGATATTGCGCGCCGCATCCCGTGCCGCCAGTCCGCGATCGAGATAAAGGTCGGTCATTTCCTCCATATCGGCTTCAGCGACTGCAACCGGCGCTTCAGTTGGCGTGGCTGCAGTTGCAGGCGCCTCGCTCTTAGCCGCCATCTTGGAGAAGAGACCCGGAATGCCCTGCGCCTGGCTGTGAGACGCCCCGATTCCTGCCAGAACGACAAGGGCTGCCAGAAGAATGCCGCAGAAACGCAAATGAGCGGACCGCTTCAGTGCGCCCGTGTCTGCTCCCGTATCTGCGCCCTTGAGGCGGCCGTGAAAAATGGAAAGGATGCTGCCGAATGCCGCAAGATGCATCTGGTTACTCATCGATACCCCCCGATGATTGCCCATCAAAACGAAACTGATCTGGCAGCCTCACGGCAGCCCCCATGCCGCAATGTATCGCAAAACAAAAGCGGCAGCCCACTTAGTAGACTGCCGCAAGTTGAAGATTTGCAAAT
The DNA here is from genome assembly GCF_900142725.1 of Roseibium suaedae. GTDB lineage: Bacteria > Pseudomonadota > Alphaproteobacteria > Rhizobiales > Stappiaceae > Roseibium > Roseibium suaedae. The sequence continues at coordinate 789,892 of NZ_FRBW01000002.1, forward strand.
GACGACCATTGTCAATTCAGAACGACATGACTCCAGTGGGCGATCCGCCGCCGGGCTTCCCCGGAGCTCAGACGCTCAAACGTGCGCATGGCCTCGCTCCGGACTTCCGGGGTGAGCCGCTGGCGCCACGGGCCAACGGACAGAAGGCTGGAAACGGTGATTGCCGACAGACCAGCGGCACGTGCCACGATCACGAACGGCTCCGGATCGGCCCGGACCATCCAGTGGCTGGCCTCTTCCACACCGCAACGAACCATCCAGGCAAAAGCAGCAACGGCTTCTGCAAAAGCATCCTCTGAAGCGAAACGGCGCAAGGTGGCCTCATTGACCATGCCGCGCTTGCCCAGGAGCAGGACGCGCTTGCAAGCGGTCTCGAAATCATAGCGGGACAACCAATATTCATTGGTAATCCGCTGGGCGACCACGTCGTTGACATCGCCAAGACGATCGGCCTCGTGCTTCTCGCCTTGCCCCAGCAGCTTGCGGCGCACCTCATCACTCGCAACGCTCACAAGCTTGCGGATGTGATGCTCGGCCAGATCACCGCGGTCGCTCAGAGAAAGCTGGATCGTGGCATCGGCAGCCCCTTCGCCGATCAGCCGCATCAAGGTCTCGTCGGAAAAGACTGCGCCCGCGTTGCCGGCAAGCTGCCGCTTGACCTGCAGATCGCCGCGCTCGACCAGGACATCCGTCACACCCGAGGACAGGCTGCCGCGCTGTGCGATGGCAAAGAGATGGCTGCTGCCGCTCTTCTCGGCGATGCTCAGAAGTTCCGCATCGCCCAGCACCGGAGACTCCCGCAGGATCGGTCCGGCAACTGTAATCTCGTCTTCAGCCAGGCACCGGATGGTCGCACCCGGACCGCGCTTGAGGCTGGCTAGTTGTTCAGCCACATAACGGCGCACTTCGACCTCCACCATGCCGATCAGGCGCAAGAGCACCCCGTCATAGGTCTGGACCTGCTCATCGGAGCAGCGGTCTGAAGTGAAGGCAAAAAGAGTGGCCACGTGCCGGGCAAGTTCTGCGCTGCGGGACTGTCCGGTGGATCCGTCCAGTTCCTGGAAATTGACAAGTTCGGTCTTGAACTCTTTGGTCATGCTTCGGCACCTGATTCATTACGGGGGCGACGCTGCATCATGTCCGGCAAGATTAAAGATCGAAAAAACGGAAAATACCGGAATAAACCCAAATTTATATCAAACTTTAGACACCCGATTCTGGACATATCCGGAAAAGAATTATCAAACTGAAATAATTGAACTTTTTCGGATCAAGCCTCATGTTTCGCGGAGTATTTTTCCATTCGTTTCCATCATTTTTCGGGGGAACCATCATCAAGGCAGGGTAAAGATTACCCGCAAAGGTAGAACTTACGAAACGTCATGCATTTGAAAAATTATCTTTGAGACACGCGGAAATACTTAAGAGTGAACGTTTTGATAGCAAAAAGGCGACCAAGAGGCCGCCTTTCTGAAGTCAAATTAACAATTTCCGGTCATCGAGCCGGTTCGAACCGGCCCGTTTCAACCCGTGTTTCAGGCGATATCGAACCGGTCGGCGTTCATCACCTTCACCCATGCGGCAACGAAATCGTTGACGAAACGGTCGAAGCCGTCGTCCTGGGCATAGACCTCGGCATAGGCACGAAGGATCGAGTTGGACCCGAACACCAGATCAGCCCGTGTCGCCGTGTAGACCTTTTCACCGGTCTTGCGGTCACAGATGTCATAGGTGTTCTTGCCGGTCGGCTTCCAGGTGTAGGCCATGTCGGTCAGGACCACGAAGAAGTCGTTGGTCAGCGCCCCTTCCTGATCCGTGAACACGCCATGCTTGGACCCACCGTAGTTGGCACCCAGAACACGCATGCCACCGAGCAAAACGGTCATTTCCGGACCCGTCAGACCCATCAGCTGGGCACGGTCGAGCATCAGCTCTTCCGGAGTGACCACATAGTCCTTCTGCACGTAGTTGCGGAAACCGTCGTGGATCGGCTCGAGAGAGGCGAAGCTCGCAGCATCGGTCATCTCGTCTGTCGCATCGCCGCGGCCCGGCTCGAAAGGAACGCTCAAATCGAAGCCCGCAGCATCCGCGGCCAGCTCAATCCCGACGTTGCCTGCCAGCACGATGGTGTCTGCAACCGACGCATCGAACCTGGCTGCCAGCGGCTCAAGAACGCCGAGGACCTTTGCCAGACGTGCCGGCTCGTTGCCTTCCCAATCCTTCTGCGGAGCAAGACGGATACGGGCACCGTTTGCACCACCGCGCATATCGGAACCACGGTAGGTACGGGCGCTGTCCCAGGCAGTCGAAACCAGTTCGGCAACGGACAGACCGGAAGCCGCGATTGCAGCCTTCAGACCACCGATGTCGTAGTTCTTCTCACCTGCGGGAACCGGATCCTGCCAGATCAGGACTTCCTTCGGAGCGTCCGGACCGACGTAGCGGACCTGCGGGCCCAGGTCGCGGTGGGTCAGCTTGAACCATGCACGGGCGAAGGTGTCGCGGAAATATGCCGGATCAGCCATGAACTTTTCACAGATGGCGCGGTAAGCCGGGTCCATCTTCATGGCCATGTCAGCATCGGTCATCATCGGCATCACACGCTTTGACGGGTCAGAGGCGTCCACCGGCATGTGCTCTTCACGGATGTTCACCGGCTGCCACTGGGTGGCTCCAGCCGGGCTCTTGGTGAGTTCCCAATCATAGCCGAACAGCAGTTCCAGGTAACCGTCGTCGAAGACGGTCGGGTTGGTTGTCCAGGCGCCTTCGATACCGGAGGTGATGGCGTTGGCTGCCTTGCCGTTCTGGTTCGGGTTGACCCAGCCCAGACCCTGGTTGGCAATGTCGTCAGCTTCCGGCTCGGCGCTGAGCGTACCCGGATCACCGGCACCATGTGCCTTGCCGACCGTATGACCACCAACGGTCAGAGCGGCGGTTTCTTCATCATTCATCGCCATGCGGGCAAAGGTTTCGCGAACCTGGCCAGCGGTCTTCAGCGGATCGGAGACGCCGTTCACGCCTTCCGGGTTCACATAGATCAGACCCATCTGCACAGCGGCCAGCGGGTTCTCCATGGTGTCCGGCTTGGAAACGTCTTCGTAGCGGTTGTCAGACGGCGCAAGCCATTCCTTTTCAGCACCCCAGTAGACGTCCTTTTCCGGATGCCAGATGTCTTCACGGCCGAAGGAGAAGCCGAATGTCTTCAGACCCATGCTCTCATAAGCCATGGTGCCGGCAAGCAGGATGAGGTCGGCCCAGGACACGGCATTGCCGTACTTCTTCTTGAGCGGCCACAGCAGACGGCGGGCCTTGTCGAGGGAGACGTTGTCCGGCCAGGAGTTCAGCGGAGCAAACCGGATGTTGCCCGTGCCGCCGCCGCCACGGCCATCGGCCAGACGGTAGGAACCAGCCGAGTGCCAGGAGAGACGGATCATCAGACCGCCGTAATGACCCCAGTCTGCCGGCCACCATTCCTGGCTGTCCGTCATGAGGGCCTTAAGGTCTTCCTTCAGCGCGGCAACATCGAGCTTCTTCAGCTCTTCGCGGTAATCAAAGTCTTCGCCGAGCGGGTTCGACTTGGTGTCATGCTGATGCAGAATGTCGAGGTTCAGGGCCTTGGGCCACCAGGAGGTGTTGCTGGTACCGGTTTCCGTCATGCTGCCATGCATGACCGGACAACCACCCATGCCCTTGTTGGCATCCTTGAGTTTCGCGTCCATCGTTTCTCTCCAACTGTTATCTGCAAGTGATCTTTTTTAGCAGGCCCATATGGACCTTATGTGGCTGTTGCCCGTCCGGCGGATGCGCCCGGCCCCTCCTCGTTTCAGGCGTCGGCAGGATCATGACAGGGACGCCCCATCAGATCCAATCGTATTGACCAGAACGTGCAATCAGTTATTCTTATCGAATGATCTCACTTCGTCAGCTTCGCTATCTGGAAGCCCTCGCCACACACCTGCATTTCCGCCGCGCGGCCGAAGCCGTCGCCGTATCCCAGCCTGCCTTGTCCATGCAAATCAAGGAGTTGGAAGCAGAGCTTGGTCTCAAGCTGATCGAGCGGCAGCCCAATGCGGTTCGTCTGACCCGGGAAGGCGAGGAAATTGTCAGCCGCGCCCGCAAGATCCTCACCGACGTCCGGGACCTGGCAGACTACGCGCGCCAATTGTCCAGCCCCCTGTCCGGTCCGCTTCGGCTTGGCATCATTCCATCCATCGCGCCCTATCTGCTGCCCCGTATCCTGCCCGCCCTTAACCGGGCCCATCCGCAACTGGACCTGACCATCCGCGAGACCCTCACGGATCCCCTGACCCGTGAACTCATGGCCGGGGAACTGGATGCCATGATCGTTGCCCTGCCCGTCCCGGAAGCAGGTCTGTGCAGCGCATCGCTTTTCACGGACAGGTTCCTGCTGGCCCGGCAGGCTTCTGATGAGGTCGATCCGAGAGCAAGGGTTTGTCCGGACGACATCCGGAGCCAGAACCTCTTGCTGCTGGAGGAAGGCCACTGCCTGCGCGATCAGGCCTTGAACTATTGCGCGAGCCTGCCGGCACCCGGCCGAAACGCCCTTGGCGCAACGTCGCTGGCAACGGTCATGCAGATGGTCGCAGCCGGGTTCGGGGTAACGCTGCTTCCGGAGATCTGCGCGGATGTGGAAGTACGAGACGACCGGGTCCTGCTGCAGCGCTTCGAAGATCCGCAACCTGCCCGCACTGTCGGTCTGGTCTGGCGCCGTTCCTCTCCCAGGCAACAGGACTTCGAAGCCCTCGCCGACACGCTTCGCAGCACAGTTGGCGAGACCTTGATACCGGAACGGCCCGCAGCCCGAATGACTGATCGGGCAGACGCCCACTCCCTCTCAGCTCATTAAATGAGGCCTTATGTACACGCCCCCTGCCTTTGCCGAGAACGACGCAGCCGAAATCCGGAAGATGATCGAGGCCGCCGGACTGGCAACACTTGTCACCATGACCAGCGATGGACTGATGGCCACGCCGCTGCCTCTCTTCCTGAAGTCAGACGAGGGCACAAGCGGCGTTCTTTATGGCCACATCGCCCGCGCCAATCCGCAATGGAAACATGAACCGCAAGGCGAGGCACTGGTGATCTTTCCCGGCCTTGATGCCTATGTCTCGCCCGGCTGGTATCCGTCCAAGGCAGAACATGGCAAGGTGGTTCCAACCTGGAACTACAGCGCCGTTCATGTCTATGGAGACTTGGAGTTCTTCGAGGATGCGGACAGGCTGCATCAGGTTGTTTCGCGCCAGACGGAAAAGCACGAGCAGAACCGTCCGGAGACCTGGGCCGTGACAGATGCGCCAGAGGCCTTCGTCGCCGCTCAGTTGCGCGGCATCATCGGTGTGCGTATCGAGATCAGCCGGATCGAAGCCAAGAAGAAGTTCAGCCAGAACCGCCAGCTACAAGACAGGCAGGGCGTTGCCGAAGGACTTGCGAAAGAGGACAACCCGAGTGCTCGCGCGATGGCATCCATCATCCCGGTCTGAGGATTTTCTGTCGTTGGCCGGTACAGCTGAACAGCGCCAAACATGCAGGAACCCGGCCTGGTGCCAAACTCCAGGCCGGGTTCCGATGGTTTGACAAAACAATGTCTCAGGCCGCGGCCACGCGGGTCAGGAACGCCTCGATCTCGGACTTCAACGCCTGACTGCGCTGGCCCAGTTCCCCTGCTGCCGCGAGAACGGAAGAAGACGCGCTCTGGGTCTGATCAACGGTGTCCGCCAGGCGGCCCATGTTGGTCTGCACGGCTCGGGTTCCTTCGGATGCGCGTTGCACGTTGCCCGAGATCTCGTTGGTCGCAGCCCCCTGCTGGGTGACGGCCGAAGCGATGGCCTGTGTGTAGCCGTCCACCTCTTCCATGGTCGACGAGATTGCAGAGATCGCGCTGACCGCGTCCTCGGTCGAGCCCTGGATTGTCGAAATCTGGCTGGCGATTTCCTCAGTGGCCTTGGACGTCTGGGTTGCCAGTTCCTTGACTTCGGCCGCGACAACCGCAAAGCCACGGCCAGCCTCTCCTGCGCGGGCAGCTTCGATTGTCGCATTCAACGCAAGAAGATTGGTCTGTTCAGCGATTGCCTGGATCAGCGTCACCACTTCCCCGATCTTCGAGGCGGCAACGGCGAGAGACTGAACCTTGCCATTGGTGTTGCGCACAGCTCCGGTTGCGCTGGAAACGATTTCCGTGGTCCGGCGCACCTGCTCGCCGATCTCAGCGATGGAGGCAGACAGTTCTTCCGCAGCACCCGCGACATTCTCGACGCTCAAGGTTGCTTCCTCACTGACACGGGCAGTGTCATCGGCCTGGGCAGCGCTCTGATCTGCAATGTTGGTCAGAGAGTGGGCCGTGCCATCCATGGAACGGGCCGTGCTGTCCAGCGTACCAAGCAGATCCTGCACCCGGTCGCGGAAGCCACTGATCAGGGAAGAGACTTCCTGTTCCCGCGCTTGCCGGCGGCTATGGTCCGCCCGGGTTTCCTCCTCAAGACGCTGACGCGCGATGGCATTGTCCCGGAACACCTGAACCGTCCGGCTCATGTCACCGATCTCATCCTTCTGGCCGGTGGAAGGAATGTCCACATTGGTATCCCCCTTTGCCAGCGTGCCCATGACGGACGTCAGGCGGCGGATCGGGCGGGTCACCACCAGCGAGAGAGCCAGGGCAATCAGCGTTCCGAGCGCAACGGATCCAAGCACCACTGCCCCGATCAGCAGGAGAGCTGTCTGCGCCTGTGCATAGGCAGATTGGGACTGTTCGGCAGCAATCCCGGAAATCTGACCGCGCACTTCTGCAGACAGACGGGCAAGTCTGACCAGCGCCTCATCATACTGGCCCCGCGCCTCGGCCACTGCCGTGAATTCCCTGGTGAACTGATCCACCTCCGCCAGAATGGCATCGACCGGTCCCTTGATCTGAGGGAAAGCTGCCGCGTCCGCCCCCAGCGTATTGGCGATGTTCTGAAGGATCGAGCTTCTGGTGAGCACATCTGCATCAGTCAGCGTGCTCATATTCGCAAACAGCTCCATGGCTGTCCCGCGCAGGCTCAGGGCTTCCTTGAGATACTTGTTCGCATTCACCGAGATGAGGCCGGAAATTGTCAGCTTGGACTGGCTGCCCGCAGCTTCCTTCCGGGCCGCGTCCGCTGCCTCAAACACCGCATCCCGAAGAGCGGCGGACTGGTCCAGCAATCTGGACGCCACTTCTGAAGCCTGCTTGCGGCTGAGGAACCGGCTGGAAGGCGCGGCGGACATGTCCGCAGATTGAACCTGCAGCCGCTTGAAAGCCTCAACCGAAGTGCCGATGCTGGCGAGAAGGGCAGGGTCGACGCCATCGACCTTGATCTTGCCGGCCTTTTCCACGGCGGCGAGCAAGGCCTCCGCGCTGGCAGCAGCGGCCTCGGCGGGATCCGTTTCCGGCGTGGCTATCCGGCCGTCGATGGCCAGATCAGCGGCGCGAACCTGACGGGACAGACGGTCCAGATCCATGGAAAGATCCTGGATCTCCGCGACCTGACGGCTGATCTTGTCCGCTCTCGTCCGTTTGCTGTCAGCGGATTTTGCACCGCCCTTGGCGTCCTGCTCGATGGTGAACATCTGATCGGAGATGCTGGTCCCAAGCGCTTCCAACTTGCTGACAGACTTCAGCATGCGGGACGATGCGGCCTGCTGGCTGGCGATGGCATCGAGAACAGCCTGAAACTCGACAGAAAGCTGGTCAACCGCTTCCTCCGATCGGGAAACCGCGGACCGCGTCTCCGCAAGATCGGGCAACTGGGCTTCCAGGCTCTCAAGCGCCTGCTTCAGACGCGCGACTTCAGCAACGGTCGCCTCAGCGTCGGCAGTTTCGCGGGTCTGAAGATAGGCCTCCCGCTTTGCGGACACTTCCTGAAGCTGTGCCACTGCGGCAGCTGCGCTGGCATTTACAGCCGACTGATCCCTGAGCTCCTGAATGCTCAAGGTTCCGAGCCCTCCGATCGCTGCGGTCAGCACGACCATCGCAGCGAAGCCACCACCGACTTTGACGGAGAAACGCACGTTCCCCAACGGCTTGGTCAACCAGTCCACCACACATCCCCCAACACTTGTCTCCCGCCTTCAGAAAGCGGCTCCGGACATGAAGAAAGAGTGAAGTCCTGCGGATTTTCGCCGGTTCAAAATGACCGAATTAATTGGTGATCTTTACAGTGTTGAAAAACAGAGGGTTGGCCGATGCTTGCGCCTCACACTTCAAGCTGGCGAAATAAATAAACGCCCTTCTGCAAAGGCGTTTTACTCAGCACTGGAGTGAAATTGGAATGTGAGAGCGCTCAGGCCGCTTCCTGAATACGATAGACGCAGCGCCTTCCGCCGGACAGAAGATGCTCTTCCCGAGACAGGGAAACACCTTCCCCCAGCACATCCTGAAACAACCGCATTTCGGACCGGCAAAAGCCCTGGCAGGCAGTGGCTGCAGCACAGATCGAGCAATGATTTTCGATCAGAAGGAAGCCGTTGCCCTGCTGCTCAACGCTGGCCATATAGCCTTCGCGCGAGCGCAGCTCTGCCAGCGCCTCAAGACGCTCCTTGAGGGTTTCCTTGCCGCGAAGAGCCTCGCCATAGGTCCGGCGTGACGATTGCTCGCGATGGGAAATCAGCTGCTCGACACCACTTTCCCCATAGATCTCCTTCAATCCATCCAGCAAATTGAGGATCAGACCGGAATGATTGTCGGGAAATTGCCTGTGGCCTGCTTCAGTCAGGCTCCACTGGCGCTTGGGACGTCCGACGGTGCCTTTCACATCCTCAAAGAGAACAAGGCCATCAGCCAGCAACCCGTCCAGATGCTGCCTCACAGCCACCGGGGTCACCGACTGGGCGCTGGCCAGCTCTGCCGCCGTTTGAGGGCCGGAGAGTTTCAACGCATGGAGCAATCGTGTTCGGGTTCGGTCAGACATTCCGGATTTGTAGCACAGCACAGGGCTTAAAAAAAGTTTTCCCTTTTTATATTGCAGGCACCTGTCGCCCACCATATAAAGAAAGGAATATCTTTCCTTATTAGGTATTAGCCATGCCCCGTCCAATATCCCTCCCGGTCCAGTTTCACGGCCTGTCCGCGCAAGCCAGCCTGCTGCAATGTCTTCTTGCCGGATTCTGCTATTGGCGTGTCCTGCGTTCAAGACGACGCAGCCTTCAGGAAATCCCGTTGTCACTCCTGACAGACGTACACCTGAGCCCAAGAGGCAGGGCAATGGAGGCTCTCAGGAGAGAACGACACGAAGGACGCTAGTTCTGGCTGAGGCATGGACAATCGAGTCCCGAGCAGCTCGATACATGTAAATTGTAACAATATAAACTGAAGAGCTTTTGAAAAATCAGGTGTTTCGATTAAGGCCAAGTTATCGTTTTGTCTGTACTGTGAAAGCTCCTAAAGGAGTGCACAGTGACTTCAATGCGCCGGCTCTGGAACTGGTTAACCCTTACGAACCAGCATCCTGAACTCATTCTTGCTCAGTTCAAGGAGCTCAAGCGGCAGGTTCCGCTCCTGTATGCATTGCTGATGGTGAATGCCATTGCGGTGGCCTACACACATTACAACCTCGCACCGGACTATCTCACCATCTGGCTTTTGTGGCCGCTGGTCACAATCTGCTGCATCCGCATCTTCACGTGGCTGCGTCTTTCGATGGACGGCATCACGCCCACCCGCGCCCTTGCTCAACTGCGTCACACCGTTCTGCTCTCCGGTCTCCTCGCTGGCGGCTTCATTGCCTGGTCCCTGGCCCTGGACAGTTACGGCGGCGACATGGAACGCGGCCACGTCGCCCTCTTCATTGCCATCACGGTGATCGGCTGCATTTTCTGCCTGATCAACCTGCCGCAAGCGGCCCTTCTGGTCATGAGCGTCGTGACGGTCCCCTACATCGTCTATTACATCAGCATCGACCAGAACGTCTTTCACGCGATTGCGCTGAACATCTTCCTGGTCAGCCTGGTGCTCGTTCAGGTTCTGCTCAACGGATATTCCGCATTCCGGGATGTGATCTTTTCCCGAATGGCCTTGACCGAAAAGCAGAAAGAGACCGAACGTTTGAGCGAGGAAAATGCGCGGCTCGCTCATACCGATGCCTTGACCGGCCTGCCAAACCGCCGGCACTTCTTCTCCAGGCTGGAAGCCACGCTCGAGACAGCGAGTGCCGACAAAGAAGCCTTCACAATCGGCGTCATCGACCTCGACCGGTTCAAGGCCGTCAACGACACTTATGGTCACCATTACGGCGACCTGCTCCTGCATCATGTCGGAACACGGCTCAGCGAGTTTGCGGCAAAGGAAACTGGTCTTGAAATCAGCCGGCTTGGCGGCGATGAATTCGGCCTGATCGTGCGGGACCACCAGAACCGGCTTCTTGCTCTTGGCAATGCCATCAATGACCTTGTTTCCGCTCCTTATTCGATTGAGGGCATTCAGGTGGCGATCGGCTGCTCAATCGGGCTTGCGAGCTTTCCGGATGCGGGTCGGACGGCCCATGAACTGTTCGACCGGTCAGACTACGCCCTCTACAATTCCAAGACCGAGAGCCGGGGTCAGACCACGCTCTATTCCTCGCAGCACGAGCAGCAGATCCGTTCGGACCGCGCCATCGAAAGTGCGCTCCAGGCCGCAGACCTCGACCAGGAATTCGAAGTCTTCCTTCAGCCGATTTTTGACCTGCAACATGGCGAAATCTCCGGCTATGAGGCCCTTGCCCGCTGGACAAGTCCCCATCTTGGTGTTGTGCCGCCCGACCAGTTTATTCCTCTGGCGGAACGCAGCGGCCTGATGCGCCAGCTGACCCAGTCGCTGTTCAACAAGGCACTTGAAAGCATCACCTTTCTGCCCCCAAAGCACACGCTCTCCTTCAATCTGTCCGCCCATGACATCACCTGCAGCGAAACCGTCATGATGCTGTTGGGCGCCATTGCCCGGATGAAGGTGGCACCGTCCCGGATCGTGTTCGAAATCACCGAGACATCGGTCATGAACAGCTACGAGATTGCAGAACAGTCCATCCGGCTTCTGCGCGGCGCCGGTACGATGATTGCGCTCGATGACTTTGGCACCGGCTATTCCAGTCTGGGCTATCTGCACCGTCTTCCGATCGACCGGGTGAAGATCGACAAGAGCTTCATCGCCGAAAAAGGCACGAAGTCGAGCTGGAAAGTCATCACCTCAATCATTGCCCTGTGCAGGTCCATGGCAATCGACTGTGTGGTGGAGGGCATCGAAACGGAAGCGCAGAAGCAGAGCCTGAAAAACCTGGGCTGCCGCTATCTTCAGGGCCACCTCATCGCCCAGCCAATGCGGGCTGCGGAAATTCCGGACTGGCTGGAAAGAAGCGGGTATCTTCGCAAGGAGGAACCTAAGCCCTTGGTGATCCTGGGGGCGAACCAGTAAAGGCAGCCCTTGCGCCACTCCGCATTCCAGCTCATTGCCCGGCAGTCCTTGGCAGTTGAAGTCCTCCAGAACCGTGAGGGCTCGTGACTATGACGGGACCAGCCAGAACCGGGGGCACCCGCAGGCAAAAGGATCTGCGCAAGGCCCTCAGAAGTCTTGCGCCACGCATTCCCATGGCCGACGCGGAAGAAGTCCTGGAACGGGCCGGATCACCACACCTGCGCCACCTGCCAGGGTCCATCGCCCTGTGGCAAACTCTGTCTTCCCGCGTCCGCCATGCCCACACCGATTATGACGCCCTGCTGGACGATGGGTATGACCGGGACGCCGCCCGATTTTTCGTTGCCGATGCGATGAACGAAATCCTTGAGGATTGGGGCTGCGCCAGGCGGATCGACACCAGCAGCGAAGACGAAATGTGATCTCTCCCCCTTTTCCAAGGGAGGCGGTTCTTGCAGGCTCGCCCTATAAAGACACGTGTAAGACAGCAAGTCACACAACCAAATCATGTGTATTGCTGATTTGTCAGAGCTTTTCCGAAGCGAGGCCCCGTTGCATAGTCCTGCTCATTCGTCACGTCTTCTTGCGACCGCTATTGGCCGAATGGCCCTCTCTGCGGGTCTCCTGCTCCTCTTGCCGAGTCTGTCCATGGCTGAAAACCGTATCGATATCGTCCGCCCCGATGCACCAGCGCTCGCCGCCCACGGCACATATGGCGTCGGCCGGACAACCCTTGAGTTGACCAATCCGGACCAGGCGGATGTTCCCGCGGTCCTGACCGGCGACAAGAACGCCCGCCGCGACCGCCCGCTGGCGGTGGAAGTCTTCTATCCGGCAGCCAATGTCACACCCGTTGCCATTGACGCCATGCTTCGTGACGGCTCGATGATCAAGCTGCACGGCCGCTCTGCGCCAGATGTCGCTCCGGACCGCTCCGGCGCCCCATATCCGCTGGTAATCATCTCCCACGGCTATCCCGGGAACCGCTTCCTTTTGAGCCATCTCGCCGAGAACCTGGCGACCAAAGGCTATGTGGTAGCCTCCATCGATCACACCGACAGCACCTATGACAACAAGGGCGCCTTCGAGGTTCAACTGGTCAACCGGCCGCTTGATCAGAAATTTGTGCTTGAGGAAATGGATCGCCTGTCCCGCGAAGAAGGCACACTCCTGGGCGGACTGCTCTCGGCCGAGCGCACCGGTCTTATCGGCTTCTCCATGGGGGCCTATGGCGCCGTTATCTCTTCAGGAGGCAGCCTGACCGAAGAGGCCGTTGCCGCCAAAAGAGAACAGCTCGGCAACCTGCTGACCCAGCACAGGACGGGCAGCGCCGAACACGAGGAACTGGTCGATGACCGGCTGAAAGCCGTCATCGCAATTGCCCCCTGGGGCCGCAATGCCGGTTACTTCAGCACCGAAAGCCTCTCCGGCCTGGAGGCTCCGGCGCTCTTTGTTGCCGGAAGTCATGACGACATTTCAGGCTATGAGAAAGGCGTGCGCAAGATCTGGGAGGAAAGCGTCCATAGCGACCGGTTCCTGCTGACCTTCGAATATGCAAACCACAATGCGGCAGCGCCAATGCCCGCTCCCGAGGAGAGTTATGCCTTCAACGAGGAATTGGGATTTGCCCCGTTCAACCACTATGCAGATCCGGTTTGGGACACGGTGCGCATGAACAACGTGCTGCAGCATTTCTCGACCGCATTCCTGGGCCTGCACCTGAAGCAGAACGACGAGATGGGCACCTATCTGGATCTGATCCCGAACGCTGGAGATGGTGTTTCCGCCCTGGACGAGAATGGCCATCCCAAGCCGGAGCACACCTACTGGCGCGGCTTTCCGGCGCGCACCGCGATGGGTCTGACGTTCGAGCACTTGGAACCACTGGTCGACTAGCAAGACCTGCGCGCGGATTCTGTCAGCCAAAATGGCAAGATGGGCCCGGACTGATCCAGTTCGGGCCAATCTTCTTGAAAGGCGCACACCTGCAAGTGCACGCTGGTATTAGCGACAGGTCTCAAGAATCCAGAGGAAGGCGACGACAACCATGAACAATGCCGGAATGATGATTGCCGGATAGCCGATGAGATAGATGCACAGCATCCAGATCATGAACAGGTTGCCGATGAACCAGTATTTCGCGCTCTCTTCCCCATGGATGGCATCCTTGAGGAACAGATTGAGGACCGGAACCCGGAGCAGGATCCGCACGACAAGCGGAAGACCGGCAGTGTTGGAAGAAGCCATTCACATTCTCACGTCTCGGGGAAGGACACCCGCAGACGCGGAGCATCCCTGCCGCCAAAGGGCAGCAGATTCGTGAAACTACTTATGAAGTGAAGACCCCCACGCCAATGCGGCAAAGTGTACCCGGGCCGGGCTCAGACAAGTTCAGTCTGGCTGATAAAGCCATTGCTCCGGGATATGCGCTGTCACTTCTTCTCCAGCCCTGATCACACCCGACCGCTCGACAAAACCGACAAGACCTCTGAGGCGCTTTGCCACCTGCGGAAACAAGAGATCCAGGCCTTCCCGCTCCGGGAAATGCTGGGCGATGGACTGGCCGGCAAAGCGGCAGGGAGCGTTATCGCCATCGACACGGATCACTGCACCGCCAGCAAAAACCAGACGGGTGCGCGGCGGGATCAGGGACAGGTTCGGCAAGCCGCTGAGCGCAAGATTGCCGCCGATCCACCCGGCCTTCAGTTCCGGAAGCTCCATGCGTCCGGCAACCACAGACAGCTCTTCGAGGCTCAAAATAGAGATCTGCCGTTCATTGCACATTTCCGTGCCACGCGGATACCAGGGTTCCCGCCCACCCGAGCGACGGCTGAAGCCGCTGTGCCGGCCACCCGGGATGCCCGCCATCTCGAGCTGCAATTCCGCACAGGCAAATGTGTTGAAATCCTCGGTCGTTGCGGTCTTCAGGACCTCCTCAACCCTCCCCTTGAGCTTGCGTCCACGGATCACCGTCAAGGCATCAAGGGCCGAGGTCAGAGCAGAAGCATCGGTCAAGGAAAGGTCTCCGGAAAAAGAGGGAACCGCGGAACAGTCTCCCGCAGCGAAAGCTGCATGTCACCACTACCTGCACCCGCAGCAGACAGAATGTCAAACCTCGTTCCCGCACTTTTCTGAAGCTCTTCAATCTGATGCACCTTTGCCAGAAACCCGGCCCGAAAGTTCTGACGCCTTCGCAAGGCTTACCCAAGAAACAGATTGCGGAACACTAAAGAACAACCTTAGAGTGATTTACGTTAGGGAAATGGCCACGTCCAACGATCTGGCTTCGTCCTGGCGCGGAGGACCCAAAATGATTTTTAAATCTCGTTTTCTTGCAGTGCTTCTGATTGTCTTGACCAGCGTGGCCGGTTTCACCAGCGCAGCCCGAAGCCAGGATGAAGTCCCGCCCTGGGCAGACGAAATCGGGCAGATGACCAATTTTCTTGCCTGCAAGGGAAACCCTTACGCCCTTTGCTACTATTCCGGTCCGGAGCAGGCGACCCAGGTTCGAAACGGGTCCCCGTCCATGCCGTGTGTCGTCTCACCGGATGGCAAGAGTGCGGACTGCACCTGCTATGCGGTGACCAAGGAAGATCAGGTGAACCAGACCTACAACTTCGTTCTGATCGGCTCGATCCTTGATCCGAAAATCCGCGAGGAGACGATCAAGACCTGCGGTGCAGAAGGAGAAAACTGCCGGAACATGAAGAACCTGGCCATCTGCAACATCTCCAAGAACATGCCGGGCTGCACCGTTGCACCGGTTTGCAGCCATCTGGGCTCCATCGCAAACAAAACGCCGCCGACGCTCTATCCGAATACGAAGGCAGAACTGATTTCCACGTTCAGCTTTGCCTATGCAGGAGACCACCCCTTCGGCTCCACCGACTGCAGCGCCACACCTGGCCCCTATGCCGGCTGCATGACTGCCCCTTGCACGACGGCAGCGAACGGCGAGACCACCTGCAAATGCCCGATCTACAACGGGCCCTATCAGGTCGGCTTACGGCTGAACAAACTGCCCCCGCTCAGTTGCGACATTTCTCCCAACGTCTGGTCCGCCGCTGAAAATCCCGGCAACTGAGCAACCCTCCCGAGAGCGGCGGGTCTCAGGATCCGCCGCTGCCTCCCCTTACTCTCCAGCAAAAAGGCCGGTCGGGAAACCGTCGAGACTGATCTGGTTCTTTTCGCGCTGATAGGCTTCCAGTTCTTCGGAAGACTTGGCTGCAGCCCAGCGGTCAAGCGACTGACGCTCAGCCTTGTAGTCGAACAGCGGCACGCCGAAGCCGCAGGAGGTCTGAACCAGATCGATGTCGATCAGGATCATCTGGCGTGCCCCTGGCGGCTCATGGCCCTCGAAAGGTCCGGCCAGAAGGTCGGCATATTCGGAGCTGTCTCGCCGGATGACGCGGCCGCTGCCGAACAGACGCAGGATCTGCGGCGGCCCTTCAACAGCACAGAACATGATGGTCAGCCGGTTCGACTGGCCAAGATGCGCGGCCGTCTCGTTGCTGGATCCGGTCTGGTCGAGATAGACGGCCTGGTTCGGCCCAAGGATCCGCAGCGCCGACGCTGGCTTTGGCGACACGTTCACACGCCCGTCCGGAGCGGCAGAGCCGGTAAAGAAAATGTGCTGCCGGGCAAGGAAGTCCGACAACCGGTCGTCGATGGATGGAAACTGCTTGGCCATGGGTCCTCTCCCGATTACCCATCAAGGAAACTCCAGACCGCCCGCTTGGTCAATTTAGTTGAACTCAACGGAGCAACAAAAAACCCCGGAGAAAGTCTCCGGGGTTCCTTGAGTTCAGCTCACCTTGCCGTTTAACGGGTCAGCGGCTTGTACTTGATGCGGCTCGGGTCTGCGGCATGGGCACCGAGACGGCGGACCTTGTCCTTTTCGTAGTCTTCGAAGTTGCCTTCGAACCACTCCACATGGCTGTCGCCTTCAAAGGCGAGCATATGCGTGGCCAGACGGTCGAGGAACATACGATCGTGCGAGATGACCACGGCGCAACCGGCGTAGTTTTCCAGCGCGTCTTCGAGTGCGGCCAGGGTTTCGGTGTCCAGATCGTTGGTCGGCTCATCGAGCAGAAGAACGTTGGCGCCCCGCTTCAGCACCTTTGCCAGATGCACGCGGTTGCGCTGACCACCGGAGAGGTCGCCCACCTTGGCCTGCTGAGCCGGGCCCTTGAAGTTGAAGGACGAGCAATAGGCGCGGGAATTGATTTCCTTGCCATCGAGATAGATGATCTCGTTGCCGTCGGAGATTTCTTCCCAGACCGTCTTGTTCGGGTCCAGCTTGTCGCGGGACTGGTCAACGTAGCCCAGATGCACGCTGTCACCGATGATGACGTCCCCATTGTCCGGCTTTTCCTGACCGGTGAGCATCTTGAACAGGGTCGACTTACCGGCACCGTTCGGGCCAATGATGCCGACGATGCCGCCGCGCGGAAGCTTGAAGGACAGGTCTTCAATGAGCAGGCGGTCGCCAAAGCCCTTGGACACGTTCTTCACTTCGATGACGTTGTTGCCCAGACGCTCGCCAACCGGGATGAGGATCTGTTCGATGGAGGGCATGCGCTCCTCCTGCATCGACAGCAGATCTTCATAGGCCTTGATACGCGCTTTGGACTTGGTCTGACGGCCTTTCGGCGACATGCCCATCCATTCGCGCTCGCGGTCGATGGCCTTGGAGCGGGCCATGTTCTCGCGGCCTTCCTGCACCATACGCTTGGCCTTCTTCTCCAGATAGGCGGAGTAGTTGCCTTCGTAGGGAATGCCCTGACCGCGGTCGAGCTCGAGAATCCAGCCCGTGACGTTGTCGAGGAAGTAGCGGTCGTGGGTGATGATCAGCACGGAGCCCTTGAACTCGCGCAGATGACGCTCCAGCCAGTGAACGGTTTCAGCGTCCAGGTGGTTGGTCGGTTCATCGAGGAGCAGCAGATCCGGCTCGCTGAGCAGCAGCTGGCACAGGGCTACGCGGCGGCGCTCACCACCAGACAGGTTGTCGACCGGGCTGTCGGACGGCGGGCAGCGCAGGGCTTCCATCGCCATCTCGACCTTGCTGTCGAGGTTCCAGAGATCTTCAGCGTCGATGATGTCCTGAAGCTTCGCACCTTCCTCGGCCGTTTCGTCCGAGTAGTTCATCATCAGTTCGTTGTAGCGCTCGACGATGGCCTGCTTGTGGGCAACGCCCTCCATGCAGTTTTCCTTGACCGTTTTGGTCTCGTCCAGCTTCGGCTCCTGCGGCAGGTAGCCGACCTTGGCCCCTTCTGCAGCCCAGGCCTCACCGGAATATTCCTTGTCGAGACCGGCCATGATCTTCAGCAGGGTCGACTTACCGGCGCCGTTCGGGCCGAGAATACCGATCTTGGCGTCCGGGTAGAACGACAGATGGATGTTGTCGAGCACCTTCTTGCCGTTATAGGCCTTGGAGAGGCCATGCATATGATAGATGAACTGGCGCGCCATGGGGCTCCGCATCTCCGCGTTTAGAATGATGGAATCCGGGGATCTTTTGCCGGTCTTTTACGGGAGATTGGATGCGGGGGCAATGGGGGCCTTCCCCACAGTCCCATCATCTCCCCGGACAGACGGTTTCCTGCCCCATTTTCTGCTTCGCACCACTGCACCCGTCAGCCTGAGACCATAACCGGCACCCCGTCCCTTGCAGACTGGAGAATGGCCTCGATCACCCGCAGAGCCTGCAGGCCATCGCGGGCGGTGACGCGCGGCGCTTCGGTTCCCCGGATCACTCCGGCAAAATGGCGCATCTGGCGGACAAGCGGATCTTCAAAGGAATAAGCCTGCTGCGAGGCATCGATCGGTTCCCACCAGCTGCGGGTTCCGGCCTGATGCCAGAGCTTCAGGGAGGGCAACTCAAGGGAGCCGTGGGTTCCGCCAATCAGGTAGCAGGCCTCGCCTGTCGGCGGATAAACCGGATTTTCCCGGGCGGTCAGTTCCCAGCTCCAGGGGGCGACAGCCGTATCGGACACATTGGCCGTGCCCAGCGCCCCGTTGGCAAAGGCAAAGCTGATGACAGCGCTGTCTTCTACCGCATGGCCACGGGTGCGGTTGCTGGAAAAACAGCTCACTCGCTCGACCGGACCACAGAGATGCTGCATCAGGTCGATATCGTGAATGAGATTGGTGTAGACCGGCCCCGCTCCCGGCTGGCGGCGCCATTCTGGCGCGAAATAGTCTGCGGGCTTGAACAGCCAGCCCATGACACTGACCGAGACCACCTGCCCTAGCCGCCCCTCGCTCACCAGCGCTTTTGCTTTCTCAATCAGGGGATTATAGCGGCGGTGATGGCCAGCCAGCAAAGGCACGCCAGCAGCCTCACCCGCCAGAACCAGTCGCTCGCCTTCCTCTGAGCCGATGGCCACAGGCTTTTCGATGAGCGCGGGCACGCCAGCCGCAATCGCCTCCAGCCCGTTTTCGACATGAGACTGATTGGGGGTCGCGATGACCAACCCGTCAGGACGGGCTTTTTCCAGCAAGGAAGAAATATCCGCAAACCAGGGAACGCCAAGTTCTGCGGCCAATTCCCGTGCCGGGTCCCCCGGATCTGCGATGGCCGTCAGTCTTGCCGCGCCCTCCGTCTGCCCGATGGCTGAAATGTGCTTGCGGCCGATCAGGCCAGCACCGGCAACGGCAATTCCTGCTGCTTGTGTCATGTCAGTTCCTCCCAGCCTCAACTGAGACCAAGGCAAGGAGACACGCAAGGCTTGAAAGACCCGCGACGGTACGCCGCAAGTTGGACCGTAACGATACATCGTTGAAAATACAGAATTTATATACGACTCTTGAAGTAAAAATGACTGTCATTTTTAACTAGATCAGAAATTGTTTCCAAATGTTTCCAAGACTTATAAATTTTAGACACGAAGATAACGGATCAATTCTTCCTATCGTCGCCTTAATGTTTCTATTGGTAACTGTCATTGCGGGATCGAGAATTGATTTTGCCCGCGCAGTAAATCTGCGGGAAAAACTTTCAGTTGCCCTTGATGCATCCGCACTCTCCCTGGCTGTAGAGCTTTCCTCCAGCACTCTCACAGACGCGCAAATTGCCTCTGCGCTTTCCGAAGTCTTTACGGCCAACTTTGACGACAGCACCTATCTGAGCACGGCACTTTCCAATCTGAGCTACTCGCTCAACACTTCGGAAGGCACAATTGCCATCAGCACCAAGGCTGCCGTGGGCACTAGCTTCATCGCACTTGGCGGCATCGGGCCGGATACCTTGACCGTCGATGTGAACACCGAAGTTGCCTATTCCCAGTATGAAGTCGAACTCGCTCTGGTGCTGGACGTCACAGGCTCGATGAAGAACGACATCGACACCTTGCAGGAAGCAACGGAAGATCTGGTCGATACGCTGATCCCCTCCACATCAACGGAAGACACCAGCAAGGTCAAGATCTCGATCGTCCCCTACAGCCAGGGGGTCAATCTTGGCAGCTATGCGACCACCGTCAGCAATGGCAATTCGTCCAGCAATTGCGTGACCGAAAGAGTTGGCGAGGCGCAATACACCGACGATGCCTACAACTACACGCCAGACGACGCCAGCGCGGTCAAGGACACCTATTTCGGCGGCGGCAGCAGCAGCTGCCCCGACAGCGACATGAAGCTTCTGCCGCTTACCAGCGACCGGGACGACCTGATGGACAAGATCGATGATCTGGACGATGGCGGCGGAACAGCAGGCCAGACCGGAATCGCCTGGGGTTGGTACACGCTCTCGCCGAACTGGTCCAATCTCTGGCCAACAGACAGCCAACCTTCTGCCTATAGCGATGATGACGTCCTCAAATTTGCGGTCATCATGACCGACGGCGACAACAACGCCTATTACGACCTGAAAGAAACCCAGACCTGCACTCAGACAGGCACCTCCGGCAAGTTTGGTGGCACGAAAACCTACACCTGCACCACATCGACAAAATGGACCGCCTATAGCGAATCCGAAGGCTACAACAATACATCCTCGACACGGGCGAGAACCCTGTGCGACGCCATGAAAGACGCCGGAATCACCATATACGGCGTCTATTTCGGCACGAGCAGCTCTTCCGCCGGCGCCAAGAACATGAGCAGCTGCGCCAGCAGTTCAGACAATTTCTATCAGGCATCGTCCAGCACCGAATTGATCAGCGCTTTCGGCAACATCGCCAAGACCATCCAGGCCATCCGGCTGATCAAGTAACCTCAAACCAAGCAACATACGAGAGAGGCAAAACCGGAAGCGCCAAACCGTACCGGCTTTGTCGCCGCCGGTCTTGCCCTCTGCCGTCTCCCCCTCCTAGAGTTGCGCCCGACAAAGGCTTCCAGATTGGAGGCAGGCGACCTGGGAGGACTTGATGGGAACCGCTTTGACCGCACGGGACATTCTGCCGGAGGAGGCAAATGCGCTTCTCGTAGGGCGGGTTTGGGATGAAAAGGCCGGAGGACCCACACCGGTTCTGGTGGATGGAGAACATCTGCGTGATCTGTCCAGCCTTGCTCCAACCTGCGCCCAGCTGCTCGAACTGCAGGATCTGGTCAAATCCCTGGAGGACAAGACCGCCTTTCCGCTTCTGGGCAAGCTGGAGGACTATCTCTCCGGCAAGTCGGGCAAGCTGCTTGCCCCTTGCGATCTTCAGGCGGTGAAGGCTGCCGGGGTCACCTTTGCGGACAGCATGCTGGAGCGGGTGATCGAAGAACAGGCCAAGGGCGACCCCAAGCGGGCTGACGAGATCCGGGCCAGACTGGCACCTGTGATCGGCGAAAACCTCAAGGGCGTGAAGGCCGGCTCTGAAAAGGCCGCCGAGGTGAAGAAGCTGCTGCAGGAAATGAACCTGTGGTCCCAGTATCTGGAAGTCGGCATAGGTCCGGACGCAGAGATCTTCACCAAGGCCCCTGCGATGGCATCGGTCGGCTGCGGCGCAAAGGTCGGCATCCATCCCATTTCCGACTGGAACAACCCGGAGCCGGAAGTGGTTCTTGCCATCCGCTCCGATGGCAGGATCGTTGGCGCCACCCTCGGCAATGACGTCAATCTGCGAGATGTTGAAGGCCGCTCCGCCCTGTTGCTGGGCAAGGCCAAGGACAACAATGCGTCTTGCTCGATCGGCCCTTTCATCCGTCTGACGGGAACAGGATTCGAGGTCGAAGACATCGGCACACTGGATGTCTCGCTGACTGTCACTGGCGACGATGGCTTTGAAATGTCCGGCGTCTCCCACATGGCCGCCATCAGCCGCTCACCGGAAAACCTTGCTGCGCAGACATTGAATGCCAACCATCAATACCCTGATGGCGCCATGCTGTTCCTCGGCACCATGTTCGCCCCGACCAAGGACCGGCGCGGGGCAGGACAGGGCTTCACGCACGAGACCGGCGACCGTGTAGAGATTTCCTCGCCCCGCCTTGGCAGCCTGATCAACTGGGTCGACCGCACCGACCGGATCGAACCCTGGACCTTCGGCCTCACAGCCCTGATGAGCAACCTCGCCCGGCGTGGTTTGCTCTGACCGGATACCCCCACCAGTCTGAGGCAATTCGGACTTGCCTCAGACTGGTGGCAAAGCTGCCACCTCTCCACCGTCATCCTCGGCCTTGAGCCGAGGACCTTCACAAGTCAATGGCTTGCAGATGGCCGGGTCAAGCCCGACCATGACGAACGGGAAAGAGGCACCCTTTGTCATCAACCTCCGCAAGTCAGATTTGCCTTTCCCCCCCCAAGACGCAGAACTTCCGAACAACGATCACGTCTCTTGCCTACATTTAAATACCAAGTTATATATCTCGTTATCAAACGGAGACAAGAATGCTGGAAGATGTTGTCCGCGCCCTTGGACATGCAACGCTTGGCAGCCGGTTACGGCGGCTCGGGGAACGGCTCCAGGCCGACGCACAGGACCTGACAGGCATCCTGACCGGCAAGGACCTGCCCTCGCCGCATCACACGGTTCTGGCAGCTCTCAACCGGAACGGACCGCTGAACATCGGTGACCTTGCCGCCAGCCTCGGCCAGAGCCAGCCGGGGGTCACCCGCATGATCGGCAAGATGAAGGCGGCAGGCCTGGTCACGGCTGAGACCGCCCCCACTGACAAGCGGGTCAGCACCATCCACCTGACGAAAGAAGGCACGGCCCGGATCACCGAACTGGAAGCCCTGCATTGGCCTGCGGTCGAAGCTGCAGTGGCAGACCTCTGCGGACAGATTGACGGCAGCCTGCTGGATCAACTGAGCGCCCTAGAAACCCTGTTGACCGAAAAATCCCTGAAGCAGCGCGTGCTTGAAGCGCAAGAACCCGAGACCAAGCCATGACCCGGACCGGTGATCCTCTAGAGAAGGTCGTCTGGAACTCCCTGACGACCCGGCACGCCCGCTTCGCCCTGAGCACAGACATGGCCCGGCGCTTCAATCCGGACATCTCTCCCTTTGCGGCGACGCCCGATGACACGCCGGAAAGCCTCTCGGCGCTTGCTTCCCTTCTGGCTGGCCCGCAGGATGAGGTTTTCCTGCTTCAGGTCCGCCCGGTCGCCCTGCCCGCCACCATGGAACTGCGGATGAAGGCCGATGGCCTCCTGCTGGTAAAAGACAGGCAAATTCCTCAGGTCAAGTGCAGCCATCCGGTTCTGGATCTTGGCGCAGCAGACGCCCAGGACATGCTGGACCTTGCAACCCTGACCAAGCCGGGCCCATTCAAGCTGAGAACACCGGAGCTCGGCAGTTTCATTGGCGTGCGCATCGACGGGCGACTGGCCGCCATGGCTGGCGAGCGCATGAACCTTGAAGGCCATACGGAAGTCAGCGGGGTCTGCACCCATCCGGACTTCCGGGGCCTGGGGCTGGCAGGCGCCCTGTCGGACCAGGTGGCCCGGCGCATCGAAGCACGGGGTGACACACCATTTCTCCATTCCTATGCCAACAACCAGGGCGCCCTGAAACTCTATGACAAGCTGGGGTTCACCATCCGCCACCCGGTCCACGCAGCCATTGCCGGATTGACCGCCTGATCACAGGGCGAAGTTCAACGGTCCTTCAGGCCGTACCAGCCATAGGCCCCAAGAAGGTAGAGTTGGCGCAATCCTGCCAAGGGAAACCGCCGGGGAACGGTTCCGATGACAGCAGGCAGATCCTGAGGTTTCACCTCTCCCAGGATCATGCCGCCGGCCTTTTCTCCGCACAAGGACGCCATCGCAACGCCGCTGCCATGATAGGCGAGCGAAGCAAAAACGCCCTCCATTCCGGGCACCGGCCCCGTGAAGGCGGCCCGGCTCCGGCTCAGGGCAACATGCCCGTGCCAGGCATATTCCGTGTCCACAAGCGTCCAGGCCGGGAACATGCGCTCGAAATCGGCCCTTCCACGCGCGTACATGGCTTTGAGGGCCTCCGCGCTTTCAAACACCCCGCCACGGGTTCCGAAGAGAAAGCGCCGGTCAG
Organism: Roseibium suaedae; assembly: GCF_900142725.1. GTDB lineage: Bacteria > Pseudomonadota > Alphaproteobacteria > Rhizobiales > Stappiaceae > Roseibium > Roseibium suaedae. Next base: position 813,753 of record NZ_FRBW01000002.1, read on the forward strand.
GCATCAACCGGAAATAATGCAGCAAAGTCCTTGTATCGGACGCCATGAGGCCGGAGGTCCAGCCCTGCTCCGACAATTCATCGTCAGTCAGGGGACGGGTGACCATGATCGACGACATGACCGGCAGCAGCCGGCCGGAAAGCCAGGCAGGCGCCCCTTCGCGGCTATAGGCATTGCCTGCCAGAAGCACGCGCGGCGCACGGACACTGCCGAGCCGGGTTACAAGACGCCAGTCCGCCCCCTCCCGTTTCATGCCCGTCACTTCGGAATGGGCGAAGACCCGCGCCCCAAGGCTGCGAACCTTGTCGGCCAGGGCCTGAACATAGCGCAAGGGATGCAGGGCAAAGCCCTGGGGCACATGCATGGCGCCATGGAACTCCGGCCCGGCAAGACCACGCTTGGCAGCCTCTTCCTTGTTCAGGACCCGTGCTCCAAGACCAAAGGAGCTGTTCAGATATTCCGCTTCCGCCTTGAACCCTTCGAAATCCTTCGGACGGTGGGCGAGATAGACTTCACCGCGCGAATGCCGGGCGGCATCCACCTGCCAGCTTTGCAGCCTCTCCCCGACCAGTTCCATGGCTTCGCATTGATAGGCAACAAAGCGCTTGGTCTCTTCCAAACCATAATGCCGCACGAGGTCCGGATAGCTGCGCTTGGTACCGCCAAAACAGCAGAAACCGCCATTCCGGCCGGAGGCACCCCAACCAGCGCGGCGCGCATCCAGCAGGCAGACGGACACGCCGGAACTGGCGAGCTTCAGCGCGGCAGAAAGGCCGGTGTATCCCGCCCCGATGATCGCGACGTCGAATCGGGCGTCTCCGACAAGCTGGCGATCTTCCTTGATGGGACCGGCAGTGGCTTCCCAGTAACTGCCCGCTGCCATCGGTTCCTTCTCGCCAACCTGCCCCATCGTTTCAGATCCCCAGCTTGTCGCGCAGGGAGAACCAGGTCATCGCCAGCACCAGAAGGGGGAAACGGAGCCTGTCACCGCCCGGGAAAGCGGGAATGCGCAGGCTCTCGAAAATATCGAACCGCTCCTCACGCCCGCAGATGGCTTCCGCCACGATCCGCCCGGCGAGTGTGCCCATGGCGACCCCATGGCCGGAATAGCCTGTGGCCGTCAGCACATTCGGCGCGACCCTTGCAAAATAGGGCATGCGCTTGGTGGTGATCGCCAGCGTCCCGCCCCAGCCATAGTCGATCCTCGCATCCCTGAGCTGAGGAAAGATCTCCAGCATCGGCTTGCGGACGAAACTCTTGATGTCCTCAGGAAAGCGATAGCCGTAGTTTTCTCCACCGCCGAACAGCAGACGCCGGTCGGCGGAAAGCCGGAAATAGTTGATCACGAACTTGCTGTCGGCCACCGCCGCATTGTTCCGGATCAGGTCTTCCGCTTCGCTCTCGGAAAAGGGCTCTGTAGCAATGATGAAATTGTTGATCGGCATGACATGAGACGCGGTTGTCCGGTCAAGCCGGCCAAGATAGCCGTTGCAGCCAAGCACAAGATGTTTGGCCCGCACCCTTCCCTCGGCGGTGGTGATGTCAACGCCGGTGCCGGTTTCCTGATAGCTTTCGGCCTTGGAAAGCTCGAAGATCTGGGCACCGGAGCGGGCAGCAGCCGCCGCAAGCCCCAGGGCAAAGTTCAGCGGATGAAGATGCCCAGCGCCCATGTCGATGGCACCGCCGAAATAGGCCGGGCTGGCGACGGCATGGCGCATCTTCTCTTCATCTAGAAACTTGATCTTGTCATAGCCATAGGCCTCCAGAAGGTGGTCCACATACTCACGGGTCTCAGGTACCAGCCCCGGACGGTGAACCGCTTCGATGATGCCATGCCCGTAGTCGCATTCAATGGAATGACGCTCGATCAGCTCCCGGACGATCGCCTTGGATTCTTCGCCCAGCGCCCAGAGGCGGCGGGCATGGTCCAGTCCGTGACGGCTTTCCAGCGTCATCTGATCCGTACGCTGCCCGGATCCCACCTGGCCGCCATTGCGGCCCGAAGCACCCCATCCGACCCTGTTGGCTTCCAGCAGCACCACCGACAGGCCCCGCTCGACCAGATGGAGCGCGGCGGACAGGCCCGTATAGCCGCCCCCGATGACACAGACGTCGCACCGGATCTCCCCGGCGAATTGCGGATATTGCCCTCGCCGGTTCGCCGTCGCCGCATAGTAGGAAGGCGCATGCTGTCCGACGGTGTCGTTGGCGGTCAGAAGGTCAAGCGATCGGGACATGATGGTTGCAGAGCTTGAATCGGGACAGGGCAGACTATCCCCAGACCTTCAAACGCCCGACCCAATTTTGCAAGCAGTAAGGACAAGTTGCGGCAAGATTGCCGGAATTTCCAAAAGGATTGGCAGACCCACCTGCGGTTTTGTCCTGATTTCGGGCAGGTTTGCGCGAGAAAGATGCAAGCCGGTTGCCAATGGAGTACAGCTTCACAAAAGCCTTGCGGGAACAGGAGACAAGTCATGGCCAGGAGCAACACTTACCATCCATTTTTCCGCCCGCTCTGGCGGAGGGTGGCACTTGTTGCAGTATGTGCAGGCTGGGCAGGTTTCGAGGCCTACATGGGCAATGGCACCTGGGCCATGATTGTTGCCGGTATCAGCGCCTATGCCGCATGGGCCTACCTGATCGACTGGAAGGAGCCGGATCAGGAAAGCAAAAGCGGCGGCGGGGAAAACTAACCCCGCCACCCACAGTCAATTTCAACCTTCAGAAAATGCCGTTGGCTTTCTGCAGGGTCCGCACGTAGCTGACGATCTGGACAAGCTGATCATCAGTGACATCCGGCACTGGCGGCATGTCGCCAAAGGGCCAATGATGTGCCCGCACACCCCGGCGGGCGGCCATGACAAAGGCCATGTCACCATGGTGGTTCGGCTCGTAGATCTTGTGGACCAGTGGCGGTGCCACTCCATCCTGGCCAGCCGCATTCGCGCCATGGCAGACCGCACAGTTGCCGTTGAAGGCCACCTCGCCTTCAGCCGCAAGACCCGTCAGTGCCGGAACATTGACCGCCACGATCGGTGCGCCCGATGCGGCTTTCCCGGACGTGTCCGGCTTCAAGAGATACCAGGCACCGGCGGCAACAACGACCGCAGCCAGACCTGCACTTATCCAGTTCAAACGCATGGTTCCCCCGCAAGGTCACTGATGATCGGACAGTCAGGGCGGCGGTCGCCGTGACAGCTATGGGCCAGAGCGCTCAGGGTCGCCTTCAGCTCGGTCAGTTCCTTGATCTTCTTGTCGATCTCGACAACCTTTGCCTCGGCTATGGCCTTCACGTCAGCACTGGCCCTGTGCTTGTCGTCGTAAAGAGACAGCAGCAGCCGGCACTCCTCGATCGTGAACCCCAGACTGCGCGACCTTTGCAGGAACCGCAGGCGGTGAACCTCCATCTCGGAATAGTCCCGGTAGCCATTTTCGGAGCGGACCGGAGTGATCAGCCCGATTTCCTCATAGTAGCGGATGGTCTTGCGGGGCAGGTTTGCCTGCTCCGCGGCTTCACCAATATTCATGACCGCACCTCAGAGTTTGATCGCCCGCAACCGCAGGGCGTTTGCGATCACCGACACGGACGACAGGCTCATGGCTGCCGCCGCCAGCATGGGCGACAGGAGCAGACCGAAGACCGGATAGAGAATGCCGGCTGCCACCGGTACGCCTGCCGTGTTGTAGATGAAGGCGAAGAACAGGTTCTGGCGGATATTGCCCAATGTTGCCTTGGCAAGGCGCCGGGCCCGCAGAATGCCTGCAAGATCTCCCTTCAAAAGGGTGATGCCGGCGCTTTCCACCGCAACATCCGCTCCCGTTCCCATGGCAATGCCGACATCGCTGGCAGCGAGTGCCGGAGCGTCATTGACGCCGTCCCCGGCCATCGCGACCTTACTGCCCTTTGCCTGAAGCTCACGGATCAGGGCCTGCTTGCCTTCCGGCAGCACACCGGCACGCACTTCATCAATGCCCAGAGCCTTGGCAACAGCTTCCGCCGTCCGCTTGTTGTCGCCGGTGGCCATGATGATTTTCAGGCCCTCACCATGAAGCGCCTTGATCGTCTCGGCTGCGTTGGCCTTGATCCGGTCGGAGACCGCGACATAGCCCGCAAGCTTGCCGTTGCTGGCGAGGAACATCACCGTCTTGCCGTCACCTGACAGGCGTTCGGCCTCGGCTTGCACCTTTGAAAGGTCCACGCCGATGTCCTGCATCAGCGCCGCATTGCCCAACGCCACGGAAGAGCCATTGAGGCTGCCGGTGACGCCCTTGCCGGAGACCGCCTCGAAATCCTCAACTTTGGCAGCCTTCACACCGCGTTCGGAAGCCCCCGCGAGAATGGCCTCGGCCAGCGGATGTTCGGATCCGGATTCGAGACTTGCAGCCAATTCGAGAAGCCCCGTCTCGCTCATGCCATCGGCCGGGATGACGTCGCTAAGGACCGGCTTGCCCTCGGTCAAGGTGCCTGTCTTGTCAACCACAAGCGTGTCCACCCGGCTCATGCGCTCCAGAGCGCCCGCGTCCTTGACCAGGACACCGGCCTGGGCTCCGCGGCCCGTGGCGGTCATGATGGACATGGGCGTTGCCAGACCCAGCGCACAGGGACAGGCGATCACGAGCACGGACACCGCGGCAACAACCGCATGAACGAAAGCGGGCTCCGGACCGACCAGCCACCAGATAGCAAAGGCTGCAAGCGCCGCGACCACGACCGCCGGCACGAAATAGGCGGCAACCCGGTCCGCCAGCCCCTGGATCGGCGCCTTCGACCGCTGGGCCGAGGAAACCATGGCGACAATCTGGGATAGCACCGTGTCATCCCCGACCTTCTGGGCTTCCATCACCAGCGAGCCATTCTTGTTCAAGGTGCCGCCGGTCAGCTTGTCACCTGCGGTCTTTTCCACCGGCACCGGCTCACCGGTGATCAGGCTCTCATCAACGGAAGACCTGCCTTCAAGGACAGCACCATCCACCGGCACGCTTTCACCGGGGCGGACCCGCAGCGTGTCGCCAGCCAGGATGTTCTCGAGCGGCGCGTCATACTCATCCCCTTCCGGCGTGATCCGCCGGGCTGTCTTGGGTGCAAGCTTCATCAAGGCGCGGATCGCGTCCCCGGTCTTTTCGCGCGCCTTGAGTTCCAGCACCTGCCCAACAAACACCAGGGCGACAATCACCACCGCTGCTTCGAAATAGACCGGTACGTGCCCGCCTTCATGCTGCAGGGCCGCCGGGAAGAGCCCCGGCAGGAATGCGGCAACGGTGCTGTAGAGATAGCCTGCGCCAACGCCGAGCATGATCAGCGTCCACATGTTGAAGTTTCGCGTCTTCAGAGACATCCAGCCCCGTTCGAAGAACGGCTTGGCTGCCCAAAGCACCACAGGCGTCGCCAGAAGAAACTCCAGATAGACGGACAGGGTTTCGCCAAGCATGGACCGGAAGGGAAGTCCGATCATCGGCCCCATGGTCAGGAGCAGCAGGGGAATGGCAGCACCGGCACTGACCCAGAGCCGGCGGGTGAAGTCGATCAGCTCATGATTGGGCTCATCCGAACTGCCGCTCATCGGCTCAAGCGCCATGCCGCAGATCGGGCAGGTGCCCGGACCTTCCTGGACAATCTCCGGGTCCATCGGGCAGGTGAAGAGCGCGTTGGCCGCTGCCTTCTTCGGCTTCTTCTTGTTGTTCCCCGACAGATAGAACCAGGGATCGGCGTCGAACTTGTCGTGACACTTCGGATTGCAGAAATGATAGTCCTTGCCCTTGTAGGTCAGGTTTGGCTTGCCCTTTCCAAGGGTCACGGTCATGCCGCACACCGGATCGATCACGGTTCCGGCGCTCTCAGCGGCGGGAGCGCCCGCATCAGATTTCGCCCCTCCCCCGCCGCAGCAGGAAGATCCATGGGAATGGGTGTGATCGTGGGAATGGCCGCTCATGTCGCGCTCCGGGGTTTGGGGTCAAGACGGCGAAACACGCTCAATGCGCGATCTCTACGCCTGCCTTTCTCTACTCATATTGGCAGAGATAGAGGTTCCAGCAACTGGAAGGTCAAGGCGTAGAATTCCTGATCCGCCCCTGCCATCGCCGGAAACGCAAAAACGCCGCACCCGGGCTTTTCAGCCAATCGGATGCGGCGTCTGGAACCAAGAGAGACTTTTAAAGATCAGGCAGCCGTGGCGCGGGCTGCAAGATCCTTCAGCAGAACAGCCTGACCGGTGCGTGCGGATTCCTGCGCCGCCATGCCCATCAGAACGGCCATGCTGCCGTCATGAACCGTGACTTCCGGCGCAGACTTCTCGCCGCGGACCACCGCCAGGAAGCCTTCATGCTGATAGAAGGTGGACCCGTTGTGATCTCCCGCTGCCAGCAACTTGGGATCAACCGGGATTTCAACCATGCGGGGCCCCTTGGGATCGCGGGGGCTGACAATAACCTGCGGCACGGGCGGCTCGCCCAGATGCTCCGGCCAGAACCGGCCCGGCCCCGGCACAAGCGCTTCGATCTTGCCCACGGGACCGACAGCAGAGATTTCTTCCTGATACCTGGCACCTTCCGCGAACATGCACAGTTCCAGAAGTGCCCTCGCGCCGTTTTCGAAGTCCACGATCACATAGCCATTGTCGAGGATATCGGGCGTCTCGCCGTCATAGCGTTCATCAAGATGGTTGGCATTCTGCCCGGCAGAAGCCATCACCCGCACCGGATCCGACTTCAGGATGAAACGCATCAAGTCGAAGAAATGGCAGCATTTCTCGACGAAGGTTCCGCCCGTATTACGGTTGAACCGGTTCCAGTTGCCGACCTTTTCAAGGAAGGGAAACCGGTGCTCGCGGATGGTCAGCATCCTGATCCCGCCGGTTGCCTGCTCTGCCTGTTCAACAAGCGCGGCCACGGGCGGCATGTAGCGGTATTCCATCGCCACCCAGACCGGGGCCGGATAGCTGGCGCGGAAGGCATCAATCCTGTCCAGATCCGCCGGATCAGTGAAGAGCGGCTTTTCCACCAGCACCGGCAGCGGACGCGTGACCCGGATTTCCTCAAGCTGCTCGGCATGGCGGAAGTTGGGGCTGGCAATCAGAAGACAGTCCAGCTCCTCGACTTGCAGCAGTTCGGCAATTGAGGTCGTGAAGACCGCCTCGGGCGCAAGCTCACGGGCAGCCGCCGCCATCCCGGCATCCGGCTCAAAGATCGCGGCAACGCGGGTTCCCGGCAACAGCGCAATATTGCGCAGATGCTCCTGCCCCATCATGCCGCAGCCGATGATGCCGTAGTTAGTCAGTCCGGACATTTTTCACTCCTCATTTCAGGCGCTGTACATAGAGCGCCTTGTCCGTGTCGAACCATGTTTTGGAAAACTCGACGGGCTTGTCGCCCTCCGCCCAGCTCAACCGCTCGATATAGCCGGTGATGGTGCCGGGCTTCTTGCCAAAGGCCTCGGGCGCCCAGTCAGGCACGCTGCCGATACCAACCCTGTCTTCCGCGCGGGTAATCCAGAAGCCGAGCTGCTTGCGGTAATAATGATAGAGGGAATCGGAGAGCAGATCGGCCCGCACCTCCCCTGCTCCCGCATCCAGCCAGATCTCTTCCACCGCGATGATTGTGTCATTCAGATAGCGCAGGCGGCGCACCCGTGAGCCTTGCGTGGATGTGCCGAACGCAGGCAGCTCAGGGGTCTTTTCCATGGACTGCACATCCAGATTGTCCGCGCGCGGCAAGCCCCCGCCCTCCAGAAGCTCAAGCCGGAACATCCCGTACACACTGTCCGTCTGCGGTTGCTGGCGGATGTAGTTTCCCGAGCCCTGAACCCGCTCCAGAAGCCCTTTTTTCGTCAACTCCGCCAAGGCCTTGCGCAGGGTTCCGACAGAGATGCCAAGGCTTGCCGCCATGTCCCTTTCGGGTGGCAGGCGCTCCCCGTCAATAAGACGTCCAGCCGCTATGTCGCGGATCAGCAATTCGCTGATCTGGACATAGATCGGCAGTGCATTCGGGTTCTGAACTCGGCCTGTCATGGACTGCGGCAACCTGTCGCGAAGAAAATTGATACACTATTGATTTACATCAAGGCGGATGCTACGCAAGTGGAAATCGCAACAAAAACGTTGGGGGGAAGGAATGACGATCGTCCCGGTAACATCCGCGGATCTTGATGCAGCAGAGGTGTCGTGGTTCGCCGCCCTGTGCTCGGATGACTACCAGTTCCTGGGCGTTCCGGACGGAAACCTGCGCTCGTCCTGGGAGCATTGCTCGACCATTGTGAAGACCGCCGAGGAACAGGGTTTCCGCAATATCCTGTGCCCGTCTTCCTACCAGGTCGGCCAGGACACCCTCTCTTTCGTTGCCGGTTGCGCACCGATCACCAACCGCATCAACATGCTGGCTGCAGTCCGCTGCGGCGAGATGCAGCCGATCATGCTGGCGCGCACCATCGCGACCCTCGATCACATGCTGAAGGGCCGGTTGACCGTCAACATCATCAGCTCGGACTTTCCCGGCGAAAAGGCCGACAGCGCCTTCCGCTATCAGCGGTCCCGCGAGGTCGTGGAGATCCTGAAGCAAGCCTGGACCCAGGACGAAATCAATTACCAGGGCGAGGTCTACAATTTCAGCGGACTGACCACCGATCCGGCCCGCCCCTATCAGACCGGCGGCCCCCTGCTCTATTTCGGTGGCTACTCACCGGACGCGCTGGAACTGTGCGGCCAGCATTGTGACGTCTATCTGATGTGGCCGGAAAAGAAGGAAGAGCTGGCAGGGCGCATGCAGGCGGTCAACGCCGTTGCAGAGCGCTATGGCCGCACCCTCGACTACGGCCTGCGCGTTCACATGATCGTCCGCGACACCGAGCAGGAAGCGCGTGAATACGCCGATTACATCGTCTCCAAGCTGGATGACGAGTATGGCCGCGCCATTCGCGAGCGGGCGCTTGATGCTGGCTCCCTCGGGGTGAGCCACCAGGCCAAGAACCGCGAGATCGCCGACCAGTACGGCTATATCGAGCCGAACCTTTGGACCGGCGTTGGCCGTGCCCGTTCGGGCTGCGGCGCGGCCCTTGTCGGCTCGACCGATCAGGTCATGTCGAAGATCGAGGAATACCAGAAGATGGGCATCCGGGCCTTCATCTTTTCCGGCTATCCGCATCTGGACGAAGCCCGTCACTTTGGCCGCCGCGTGCTGCCCAACCTGAAGACCTGCTCGCTGCCCCATGCCTATGGCCGGGTACCGGCTGAAACACCTGCAACACCGCTTGGAACTGGAGACCGCCGCTAATGGACCGCATCAAACTGACACCCGATCTGGAGTTCAGCCGACTGGTCTATGGCATGTGGCGCCTGGGCGATGACACGAACACCTCCCCGGCCCATGTGGAAGCCAAGATCCAGTCCTGTCTGGATCAAGGCATCACCACTTTCGACCAGGCCGACATCTACGGCGGCTATCAGGCGGAAGCCATTCTGGGCGGTGCGCTCAAGGCAAATCCCGCCCTGCGCCAGCGCATGGAAATCGTCACCAAATGCGGCATCATCGCCCAGGCTGGCCGGCATTCCGGCGCCCGCGTGACCCATTACAACACCTCTCGCGCCCATATCGAGAGCGCTGTCGACACATCCCTTTCGGAGATGGGCATTGAGCACATCGACCTCCTGTTGATCCACCGGCCGGATCCTTTCATGGATCACCATGAGACGGGCGCTGCCCTCGACGATCTGGTGAAGTCGGGCAAGGTGCGGTCGGTTGGCGTTTCCAACTTCCGCCCCTGGGATTGGAAACTGCTGCAGTCAGCCATGACCTCGAAGCTGGCGACCAACCAGATCGAGATCAGCCTTGCCGAAATCCGGCCCTTCACCAATGGCGACCTCGCCTTCCATCAGCGCCTCGGCACCAAGCTGATGGCCTGGTCACCCCTTGGCGGCGGCTCCCTGATGAAGAATGACGGCAAGCTTGGCGCGGTCATGGACGAGATCGCCTCCGGCTTCGGCGTCGACCGCTCCGCGGTTGCCATCGCCTTCCTTCTGGCTCATCCGGCCGGGATGCTCCCGGTCCTCGGCACCAACAATCTGGAACGCATCGGCAAGATCTCCGAGGCCCTCAAGGTCAAGCTCGACCGGGAAGCCTGGTATCAGCTCTACGAAGCGGCCCTTGGAAAAAAGGTTCCCTGATGACAATGCAGACACACGATCTCCCGGTTTCCTTTGCTCCGGATCAGGAAAACACACGCTTGCTGCGCGACGCCTTCGGCCGGTTTGCAACCGGGGTGACCGTCGTGACTGCCCCCTCTCAGGACGGACCCGTGGGGATCACAGCAAACAGCTTTTCCTCCGTCTCGCTGGACCCGCCACTGGTTCTGTGGGCGCCCGACAAGGGCTCCCGCCGCTTCCAGTATTTTGAAGCGGCAGAGCATTACGCGATCCATGTGCTCAGCCATGAGCAGGCAGCCCTGTGCCAGGGTTTTGCCCGCAACGCCCACGCCTTCGAGGCGCTGGACTTCAGCCTGAACGCCCATGGCGTGCCGCTGATCCACAACTGTCTGGCCCGGTTCGAATGCGCCCGGTTTGCCGCCTATGAGGGCGGCGACCACCTCATTGTTCTGGGCCGTGTGGTGAAGGCGGAAATGCGGGACGGAGACGCATTGACCTTCTTTGCCGGCAAGCTTGGCCAGGTGCCGCTGCGCGTCGAGAACTGAGGGCTGAAATTTCCTCCCGCCGGCGGACGCGCCGGCGGGAGACTTGGAATTGGCCGCGGACCGGGAGGAGCCGGACCGCGCAAGGGAGGAACGGAATGACAGTGCTCTTGGCGCTTGCCAGGACCCTTGGCGCATTTAACGCCGCAGCCCTGGCGCTTGGCCGCTGGCTGGGCGCGGCCTGCATTGGCGCCATGGTCATCATCATCATCGTCCAGGTGATCTTCCGCTATGGTCTGGGCAACGCCCTGCCCTGGACCGAGGAAGCTGCCCGTTTCCTCATGCTCTGGATGACCGGACTGATGGCCCCGACAGCGTTCCGCCGCGGCGGCTTCGTCAGCGTCGACATGGTGGTCTCCGTCCTGCCCCGCGCGCTTGCTGGTCTCGTCTCCCTTCTGCTGCTGGTTCTGACCGCCATCGTGCTCTGGAAAGGGCTCTTGATTGGCTGGAGCGAAGTGACCGGTTTTGGCGGCCGCTTCACCATGGCTGCAATCAAGGTTCCGGCCAGTTTCGACTTCAGCAAGTGGATGTCCATTCCGCGCAGCTGGATGCTGGCCTCCCTCGCAATCGGCGTCAGCGCCATGTTCTCCGTCTGCCTTGAACTGATCTTGCGGTCTCTCATCACTCTTTTTGGCGGTCGCGAGCGCCTTCCGGCCATCCCAATGGCCCACACCACCCTGGGAGCGGAATGATGCTGAGCCTGTTTCTTCCGCTGTTTCTGGTGTTCCTGCTGCTCGGCCTGCCGATTGTTTTCGGCCTGGTGACGGCCCCCGCCCTGCTTCTGTGGTGGAACGGTCAGGAGCGGGACATCGTCCTGCTCTACCGCAACATCTACAACGGCATGGACAGCTTTCCGCTGATGGCGATCCCGTTCTTCATGCTGGCAGGCGAGCTGATGAACCGGTCGGGCATCACCTTGCGGCTGGTGGAATTTGCCCAGGCTGTCATCGGCCATCTGCGCGGCGGGCTTGCCCATGTGAACATTCTCTCGTCCATGCTGTTTGCCGGACTTTCCGGCTCGGCGGTCGCAGACGTATCTGCCCTTGGTTCGATGCTCATTCCCGCCATGGAGAAACAGGGCTACAGCACACGCTTCGCCGCAGCCGTCACCGCGGCCTCCTCGATCATCGGCCCGATCATTCCGCCGTCCGGCATCATGATCATCTATGCCTATGTCATGGGTGAAAGCGTTGCGGCCCTGTTCCTTGCAGGGATCGTGCCGGGCATCCTGATCGGCGGCAGCCTGATGCTCATCGTCTGGCTCATGGCCGACAAGGAAAACCTGCCAGCCGCAACCCGGCGCGCCACCTGGGGCGAACGGGGCAAGGCCAGCCTCAATGCCTTCTGGCCGCTGATGACGCCAGTCATCATCATGGGCGGCATTCTGGGCGGGGTCTTTACGCCGACCGAAGCCTCGGCGGTTGCCGCCGGCTATGCCCTGATCATCGGCCTTTTCGTGCTGCGCAGCCTCAAGCTGAAGGACATTCCCGATGTGCTGATCCGCTCGGGCATGACCTCCGCCGTGGTTCTGCTGCTGGTCGGTGCGGCCATGGCCTTCAAGACGGTCGCCAGCCTGTCGCACACCCCGGAGCTTCTGGCCGAGATCATTCTCGGCCTGTCGGACAACCCGCTGGTCCTGCTGTTCCTGATCAACATCCTGCTGTTCATCGTCGGCATGTTCCTGGATGCAGGCCCGGCCATCATCATCCTTGGCCCGATCCTCGGACCGATCTTCCTGTCCATGGGCATCGACCCGGTCCATTTCGCCATCGTCATGGCAGTGAACCTGACCGTCGGCCTTCTGACACCGCCCATGGGGCTGGTGCTGTTCGTCACATCATCCGTATCCCGCTTGCGGGTCGAGACGGTCGCCCGCGCGACCTTCCCATTCCTGATGGCCGAAATCGCGGTGATCTTCCTGATCACCTACTTCCCGGCCCTCAGCCTTACCATCCCGCGCCTTGCAGGATTTGTGGACTGACTTGAGTAACTTAGGGAGGAATAGAATGCTCAAGACCTTGATGAAGACCCTGTTGCTAGCAAGCACGCTGGTCGTGACCGGTGTCGCGGCCCACGCAGCGGATATCACCCTGCGCGCAACAGCCAATTCCAACGAGAATGATGAAGACTATGACGGCCTCGTCGTCTTCAAGAACTACATCGAGAACGCCTCCAACGGCGCCATTGCCGTGGAGCTTTTCATCGGCACCCAGCTGTGTGCGACCGGTGAGGAATGCCTTCAGGGCGTCGCAGGCGGCAGCATCGACATCTACATCTCCACATCCGGCGGCGCAGCAGGGATCTTCCCCTATATCCAGGTTCTGGATCTGCCCTATCTGATGAGCGACGACCGGGTGGCCGAAGAGGTTCTGCAGGGTGAATTTACCCGCGAACTGCGTACCAAGGCCCTTGCCGACAGCGACAACAAGATCCGCCTGATGACCATCGGCAACACCGGCGGCTGGCGCAACTACGCCAACACCAAGAAGACGATCAAGTCTCCCGATGACCTCAAGGGTCTGAAGATGCGCACCGTTCCTGCCGCACTGCCACAGCAGGTGGCCACCGCAGTGGGCGCAGCCCCGACCCCGGTGCCGTGGCCGGAACTTTTCACCGCCCTGCAGACCGGCGTTGTGGAAGGCACAGCCAACGGCATCACCGACATCATGAACATGAAGTTCACCGACGCAGGCCTCAAGTATCTGACCCTCGACGGCCACAGCTACATGGGCGCGTTCTGGTGGATGTCCGAAGACCGGTTCCAGGAACTGACCCCGGAGCAGCGCAAGATCGTCGTCGACGGCTTTGCAGCCCTCCAGCAGGCAACTTTCGCTTCACCCAAGCGCAAGGAAATTGCTGCTTATCAGGAGTTCCTGAAGGCCGGCGGCGAAATCTATGTGCCGACACCTGAGGAAAAGGCCGTCTTCAAGAAAGCCGTTGCACCGGTCTTCGACTGGTTCAAGTCCGAAGTCCCCGGTGGCACCGAGGTGTTCGACATGTTCAACGCTGCGGTTGCCGAAGCCCAGGCAAAGGTAGACGCAGAGCGTGAGCTGGATCTGAAGTAATCCTTCAATCCCGGACGGGACGCGGTTCTCCGCGTCCCGGCTGCCCCGTCGAGGACCGGCATCCCCCGGCCCTTCACCGGTCAGCCCTCCTGGTGACCGCACCTTGCTCCGTCCTCAGGGACGGGGCACCTTACTCCTTCTCCCTGAAGGCACGACACATGCTGACGCCCTTGAAAACGGAAACCCGGCGGATCTTCCCGGGTCTCGCCATGGCAGGTCTTGTCGCCATGGCCGCACAATTCTTGTCAGACCACTATGGCGCGCCTGCGATGCTGATGGCGATCCTGCTCGGCATCGCCTTCCAGTTCCTGTCCGAGGAACCGCGCACCGCCCCCGGCATCGGCATGGCCTCCCGGTCCATCCTGCGGATCGGTGTCGCCCTTCTGGGCGTACGCATCAGCCTGGACGTGGTTCTGGCCCTTGGGGCCCAGACACTGCTTCTGACCATCGCAGGCGTCTTCGTCACCATCGGCTTTGCGCTTGCCATCGGCCGCTTCTTTGGACGCTCCTTCGGCTTTGCACTTCTCTCCGGCGGCTCGGTTGCCATTTGCGGCGCCTCGGCGGCGATGGCAATTGCCTCCGTCCTACCGCGCAGAACAGACAGTGACCGGGACCTCTCCTTCACGGTCATGTGCATCACCGTCATGTCGACACTGGCCATGATCGTCTATCCGATGATTGCAGGCGGCCTTGGATTGACCGGGCACCAGACAGGCATCTTCCTCGGAGCAACCATTCACGACGTGGCCCAGGTGGTCGGCGCTGGCTATTCGGTGTCGGAGGACACGGGAGACCTTGCAACCGTGATCAAGCTGATCCGGGTCTCCATGCTCGGCCTGGTCGTTCTGGGTGCCTCCCTCGCCCTGCGCCGTCAGAGCAGCCAGGAGGGCGGTAAGGACAGTGGCAAGCGTCCGCCGCTACTGCCCGGATTTGTCATCGCCTTCCTGATCATTGCCGGTCTGAATTCGGCTCATCTCATTCCGGACACCCTGCGGGATCTGGCAAACGTCCTGTCCCGCTGGGCCCTTCTGACCGCAATTGCCGCCGTTGGCATGCGCACCTCCATTCCCGGCCTGCTCAAAGTCGGCGGCTCGGCCATAGCCCTGATCGTGACCGAAACCCTGTTCTTGATGGGCTTCATCCTGGGTGGCCTTTACCTGATGGGCTGAGCCGTCCGGCAGGTTCCAAGAGCACGGAACACCAGCCGATGGAACCGGGGCGCGTCTGAAGAAAAAACCGGTCCCTGCTCCCTGGCGGGGGGGGGATTGTAGGTGCAGGGACCGGACAGTTTGCAGGCTGAAGGGGAGGCATCCCTCGAGGGCCGTCAGGCGTGGCGGCGCAGCTCTGCAAGAATTCCAGGAGATGCGGCGGCTTTCCAAAACAGAAAACCACTCACCGCAACTCAATGTTCACTATATGTTCCATTTTCTTCCCGCCTGTCAAGCGGTATCGCGACCGCTTGACCATGAGCTGGCGGTTTCCTCAATCGGAATGAACGGAAGCGCCCAATTGCCGGGAAATGCTGCGGCAGACTTCGAGCAAAGCCTCACGGCTTTCATCCGCCGATTTGATCGACGTGCCGGACAGCCGCTTGACGAAGGGGATGGTCAGAGCCGCGATCACCTTTCCCGAAAAGTCCCGGATCGGCGCTGAAATGTTCTGAACCCCTTCAATGGTGAGCGAGGCATTGCCGCAATAGCCCTTCTCGCGCACCTCGGCCAAGCCATCGACAAAGTCCTGCCGTCGCTCCTCGGAGCCTTGTGCCACTTCGAGAAGCGATGCCAGAGCCCGCTCTTCCATCCAGGCTGCCAGCACCCGGCCAGACGCCGTATCGAACAGAGGGATCTGCGCGCCAAGCCGCACCGAGGTGATGTTGTTGTCCTGGCAATCGACCTGGGCAATCACCAGCACCTTGCCGGAATGAAGAATGGCAAGATGCAGGGACTGATTGATCGCATCCGCCAACCGCTGCATTTCTTCGCCCGCAATAGCGGTCAGGCGGCGGATCGGGGGATGCTTGTGAGCGATCTCGAACATCTTGGTGGTCATCGCATAGCGATCACCGTCTTCGCTCAGCTCCACATAGCCACGCTGGCGCAGGACCATCAGCATGCGGAAAATTTCAGACGTGGTCCGCCCCAGGGTCTTCGCAATCTCGACCTGGGTCTTGCCACGGGACTCGCCTGCCAGAAGCTCCAGAATATCCAGCCCCTTTGACAGGGCGGGGGCGCGGTACTTTTCGTCGTCCAGTTTATCGGTCATGTGCCACCAGCTTTTGCGCGAAGGAGCAATATATCTCACTCCACCCAATATGAAACAGGCCCATCAAAAGTGAAATGGTGTTTTAATATATAAAATGATCTTTCATTTTTGAATTTCCAGTTTTAGAGTGCCCTTCAGGAGGACACCCATGAAACCGGACATTACCCTGCGCGGCATGACCTGGTCGGACCCGCGCGGCTACGACCCGCTTGCGGCCGCCGCTTCCGCCTTTTCAAGCCTTCATCCCGGCGTCACCATCACCTGGGACAAACGCTCGCTTCAGGGTTTCGAGAGCACGCCGGTGGAGGAACTGGCCGCAGCTTACGACCTGATGATCATCGACCACCCCCATGTGGGTGCCGTGGTGGAAGAAGCCTGCCTTCTGCCTTTCGACACGGAAGAGCACGAGGAAGAACTCGCTGTTCTGGCAAGCCAGACCCTTGGAAAGAGCTTCGAGAGCTACCGCTATGCAGGACGTCAGTGGGCCCTGCCCGTCGACGCCGCCGCCCAGGTTCAGGCCATCCGTCCGGACCGTCTGGATCAGCCGGTGAAGACCTGGGCGGACGTCATCAGTCTCGCCCGCGTGGGAAAGGTCATCTGGCCCTTGCGCCCGCCGCACAATCTCATGTCCTTCTTTACATTAATGGCCAATATCGGCGCGCCATGCTCTGTCCGGCCCGGACAGTTTGCGGAGGAAGCTGCCGCAGAGCGGGTTCTTGAGGCGCTAAAGGCGCTGGCCGCTCTGGTCGATCCGGCCTGCCATGGCATGGACCCGATCGCGGCAATGGATGCGCTCACATCCAGCCAGACGCTGGCGATGGCCCCGCACACCTATCTCTATAAAGGCTATGCCAATGAGGGCTACCGGCCCCACCGGGTAGCGTTTCACGACATTCCGGCACTCGGCAAGGCAGGGCCTCTTGGCTCGGCGCTCGGCGGCACGGGGCTCGCGATCTCTGCGAAAACCAAACACCCGGAATTTTGCAAGGCCTTCTGTTTCTGGGTGGCCAGCGCAGAAGTCCAATCCGGGCTCTACACCAGTTCCAACGGCCAGCCCGGCAATACCGCCGCCTGGAACAGCGAAGCAGTGAATGCGCCAGTGGCGGGAGCCTATTACAACACCCGCATGACCCACGAGGCAGCCTGGCTGCGACCCCGCCATCAGGGCTACATGGGCTTTCAGGAGGAAGGGTCGCACATCCTGACCGACATCCAGAAGGGCACCACCACCATCAAGGCCGGATTTGCTGCGCTGACGGCCCGCTTCAACGATAGTTTCGACAGGTCATGACATGACAGTGCTACCTCTCACCGGCCTCAAGGTTCTGGACTTCAGCCAATTTCTTGCAGGTCCCTATGCCGCCCTGAAACTGGCAGACCTTGGCGCAGAAGTGGTAAAGGTCGAAAAGGCCGGAACCGGCGACCTCTCCCGCTATCTCTATCTGACAGACGTCAAGATCAACGGGGAGAGCACGATCTTCCACGCGATCAACCGCAACAAGAAGAGCATTGCGGTCGACCTGAAGTCGGAAACCGACAAGGACGCGCTGCGCGAGCTGATCAAGGGCGCCGACGTGATGTTGCAGAACTTCCGTCCCGGCGTCATCGAGCGTCTGGGCTTCGGCTATGAACAGGTCAAGGAACTCAATCCGAAGATCGTCTATGGCTCGGTCACCGGATATGGCAGCGAAGGCCCCTGGATCGATCTGCCCGGTCAGGACCTTCTGGCTCAGGCTCGTTCCGGTGTCATGTGGCTGACTGGCGGTGCCGAGGATGGTCCCGTGGCTGTGGGGCTGCCCATCGCCGACGTTCTGGCCGGGGCCTCCCTGGCGCAGGGCATTCTGGCCCTCCTGTTCCGCCGGGAGCGCCATGGCATCGGCGGCCATACCGAAACCTCCTTGGTGGAGGTTCTGGCCGACCTGCAGTTTGAAGTCCTCACCACCTGGTTCAATGACGGCAACCGCCGGCCAAAACGCTCCGCGCAGAACCCGGCTCACGCTTATCTTGCAGCCCCCTACGGCGTCTACAAGACCAGCGACGGCTATATGGCCATTGCCATGGGCAAATTGGAACTTCTGGCCTGCATCACTGGCCTTGCCCCCGAAATTGCCGCCCTTGATGCCTTTACCGAGCGCGACGCAATCAAGAAGGGCTTGGCCGACCGTCTGGTCACCGAACCTACTGCGAACTGGCAGGCAAGGTTTGAAGCTGCCGACATCTGGGCCGCACCGGTGCTGGATTGGGAAGGCCTGCGTGACAGCGGCGTCCTTCAGACCCTGGACATGACCCAGGAGATCCATCGCAATGGTCTGGAGATGACGACCACAAGATTGCCGCTGCGCATCGATGGAACACGGCCAGCGTCCTCTCTTGCAGCTCCCGAGCTTGGCAGCGCCAACAGCCTGCTGAAGACCGGCTGGAGCTGAGACAAGCCTTATCGAGGTACCCACGGGCATTGCCCGAAACTGAAAAGGCGGCCGGAAACCGGCCGCCTTCTTTTTTAAGCTTCCGCGCTGGCAATCTCTTCGGAGACGGCTTCCGCTTCATCCGTCAGGCCCTTGTAGGTCGTATAACAGGCCAGAAGAAGAATGATGGCGAAGGGGAACCCGGTCGAGACCGACATGGCCTGCAAGGCTCCGAGCCCGCCCCCCAGCAGCAACACGATCGCCACCAGCCCCTCGAAGGTGCACCAGAACATCCGCTGAGGCAGCGGAGCATCCACCTTCCCGCCGGCTGTGATCGTGTCGATCACCAGAGAACCGGAGTCCGACGAGGTGACGAAGAACACGATCACCAGAACGATGCCGAGCACCGAGGTGATGACGTTCAATGGCAGGTTCTCCAGCATGACGAACAGCTTCAGTTCAAGCGGCGCGTCGGAGACGGCGGTCAGACCGTCCTGAATGAGCTGGGAAATCGCCGTTCCGCCAAAGGCAGTCATCCACAAAACGCACACGAAGGACGGTACCAGCAGAACACAGACGATGAACTCCCGCACCGTGCGGCCACGGCTGACCCTTGCGATGAACATGCCGACGAACGGCGACCAGGAAATCCACCAGGCCCAATAGAAGGCAGTCCAGCCTTGGGAGAAGTTCAGGTCTGTCCGGCCTGCCGGATTGGACAGCGACGGCAGCAGCGTGACATAGGACCAGAGATTGTCCAGGAAACCGGTCAGGATCGCGACCGTGGGACCGGCGATGATGACAAACAGCAGCAGCAAGGCTGCCAGCCCCATGTTGATCTCACTCAGCAGCTTCACCCCGCCATCAAGCCCGCGATAGACCGAGAAGATGGCAATGGCCGTGATGCCGGCAATCAGCAGCACCTTGGAATAGTCCGAATCCGGGAAACCAAAGAGGTAGGTCAGGCCGGCATTCGCCTGTTCTGCGCCAAACCCGAGCGAGGTTGCCAGACCGAACAGTGTCGCGAACACGGCCAGGATGTCGATGATGTGACCCGGCCAGCCCCAGACCCTCTCGCCGAAGATCGGGTAGAAAACCGAACGCATGGTCAGCGGCAGCCCCTTGTTGAAGGAGAACAGCGCCAGAGACAGGGCGACAACCGCATAGATCGCCCAGGGATGCAGTGCCCAATGGAAGATCGTGGCGGCCATGCCGAGGCGGGCAGCAGCCAATTCATCGCCTGCCGCACCGTTCAGTGGCGCCCAGTCGGTCCTGATGCCGTTCTCAAGGACAGGTCCGCCAAGGGAAGAGCTGAAGTGGGAGATCGGCTCACTGACGCCGAAAAACATCAGACCGATGCCCATGCCGGCAGCAAAGAGCATCGCAAACCAGCCTACGTAGGAATAATCGGGAACGGCGTCGCGCCCGCCGATACGAACCTTGCCAAGCGGCGAAACGATCAGGAACAGGCAGAAGAGGACGAAAACATTCGCTGCACTCAGGAAGAACCAGTCCAGTGCTGCGGTCAGCCAGTTCCGCAAGCCATTGAAGACAAGTTCTGCCTGATCGTGCAGCGCAAGCGCGATCAGAACGAATGCCACGATCGACAGGCTGGAGATCGCGAAGACCGGATTGTGCACATCGTAACCGAACGGCCCGATGGATGAATCGATATTGTCCTGACCGATTTCATATTCGGTATCAATGACGCTCGCAGCTCCCTCCGGTTCGGGAATGCCGTGTGCTGGCGTATCGTCAACGCTCATGAAAACTCCTTTGCAAGATCCAGTGCTTGGCGCTGCCATCACGGCGCACCGGCCGGCCACAAGGGCCTCGTCTGTGCGATGGCTCGGCACTCCGCGCTCACGCAAAAAACAGACCATCATCGGAGTGCCAGGAGGCGCAGATCGGCGCCGGAAAGAGGACTTGCCAAGTCAAAACAGATTTCGTTTTGAAATACCGGCCCCCACAGCCAGGAAAGTGATGAATTTCAAGCGCAAGGAACGTGTCCAGAAACTATATCTGACCACCTTGAAAGACCGCCTGAATGGCGTCAGCTCGAATTAAATCACTTCCAATTCCGATGATCTCACACAGAACCATCGTGTCGGATACCTAAAGCACCGAGATCTCAGATCAACCCTTTTGGCTGATTTTTTTATTTTGCCTATTGGCAAAGGAAAAAAGGACATCAGTAAAAATACAAAAGCCCGGCGTCTCCGCCGGGCTTTCGACACGCAGCAATCACCTTGGGACGATCAGACGTCCTTGATGCAAACCTGCTTCTGGGTGCCGAGGTTCTGGATCCCCAGTTCGACCACATCGCCTTCCTTGAGGTAGACCGGCGGCTTCATGCCGAGGCCCACACCCGGAGGCGTGCCGGTGGAGATGATGTCGCCCGGATGCAGGGTAAAGAACTGCGACAGATAGGAAATCAGGAACTTGACGCCATAGACCATCGTGTTGGTCGAGCCATCCTGATAGCGCTTGCCGTTGACTTCGAGCCACATATGCATGTCCTGCGGATCGCCAGCCTCATCAGGCGTTACCAGCCAGGGGCCGGTCGGTCCGAAGTTGTCCGAGGACTTGCCCTTGGACCACTGACCAGAGCGCTCGATCTGGTAGGCACGCTCGGAAACGTCATTGATCACGCAGTAACCGGCGACGTGGTCCAGAGCGTTTTCTTCGCTCACATATTTCGCGGCCTTACCGATGACGAAGCCGAGTTCGACTTCCCAGTCGGTCTTCTCAGAGCCGCGCGGAATAATGATCGGATCATTCGGGCCGCAGATCGCCGAGGTATATTTCGCGAAGATCACCGGCTCCGGCGGCACTTCCATGCCGCTTTCGGCCGCGTGGTCGGAATAGTTGAGGCCGATGCAGATGAACTTGCCCGTGCCGCCAATACAAGGGCCGAGGCGCGGATTGCCTTCCACCACCGGCAGCTTGGAGACATCGACCGACTTCAGTTCGTCCAGACGGGTCAGAACATCACCGGCGATATCCGGCACAACGCCGGACAGGTCGCGGATCTTGCCTTCATCATCAAGAAGGCCCGGCTTTTCCGCACCCTTTTCGCCATAACGCAAAAGTTTCATGGATTTCTTCCCTTCAGATCAAACTCAAGTGGTCCAGCCGCCATCGATAATATGTTCGACACCGGTGGTGAAGCTGCTTTCGTCGGATGCAAGATAGGCGACGAGCGCCGCGATTTCCTCGACCCGGCCAAGACGTCCCATGGGCTGACGCGCTTTGAACTGCTGCAACGCCCCTTCATAATCGCCCGTATCGCGCAGGCGCTGATGCAGGCTCGGGCTTTCCACTGTACCCGGACAGATGGAATTACAGCGGATGCCCTTGGTCACATAGTCAGCGGCAACCGAACGGGTAAGACCGACCACGGCCGCCTTGGAGGCGGAATAGATGCAACGGTTCACAGGACCGGTGATGGGACCTGCTACCGACGACATGTTGATGATCGAGCCGCCGCCCTTGCCGAGCATGCCCGGCAGAACAGCCTGGATCATGTGGAACTGAGCCTTCACGTTGAGATTGAAAGCAAAGTCCCAGTCCGTATCATTGGCCTGTTCGATCGTGCCCGCATGAACGACACCGGCACAGTTGAACAGGATATCGACCGGCCCGATGTCACTGACAAGATCAGCAATCGCGGCTTTGTCCAGAACGTTGAGCACCCGGGTTTCGATCCCCGCAATATCCTCGATCTCCTTGAGGAAGTCTCCATTCACGTCCGTGGCAATCACGCGCGCGCCTTCAGAGGCCATGCGCTGAACCGATGCCCGGCCAATCCCCTGCCCCGCCGCTGTCACCAGCGCCGTCTTGCCTTCCAGTCGTTTCATCATGTCTTCCTTGGCTGAACCTTACGCCGCCGAACGCGGCAGACAGGCCGGTCCGATCGGATCAAAGGTCTTGTAGGTGAGAATGAACTCCCGATGACCGAGAGCCTCCGATTTTGTCTGCTGTCCGGCAGCCACTGCGATCACGAGATCATGGATCTCCTGACCCACCTCCATGAGGCTTGCCGTCCCTTCGATGATCGCTCCCGCATTCACATCCATATCGTCAGACAGATTGCGATAAGTGTCAGGGTTAGCGCAAATCTTGATCACGGGTGAAATGGCAGATCCCACAACTGATCCGCGTCCGGTGACGAAAAGTGTCAGATGCGCACCGGAGGCAATCATCTCCACGATCTCTGCATTGTCCGAGATATTCGGGAAGCCGAACCGGACTTCCCCATCCGGCACCACATCCATCAGATAGAGCCCGCCGCTCGGCGGCACATCGCCCGGCTTGATCAAACCGGAGATCTTGCTGTCTCCCGACTTCACATAGGCCCCGAGCGACTTTTCCTCGATGGTCGACAGACCGCCCGTGGCATTGCCCGCCGCAAATGACCCGTAGCCCAGCGTGTCGTAATAGCGCGCAGCCTTGGCAACGGATGCTCTCAGTTCATCGGCAAGTTCCGGGGTCGCTGCCCGCTCGGCCATGATCTCCTCGCAACCGATCAGCTCACCGGTTTCCTCGAAGATGCAGGCCGCACCCTCTGCCACAAGCAGATCGAAGGCCTTGCCTGCTGCCGGGTTGCCGGAAATGCCGGAGGTGCCATCCGAACCGCCGCAGATGGTGCCGATGATCAGTTCAGAGACAGCCATCGGCACGCGCTTTGTCCCGGCAACCTCTGCCAGGGCTCCGCGAACCCAGTCCCGACCCATGTCCACAGTGGATCGGGTGCCGCCGGATTTCTGGATCACCATGGTTTTCACCGGACGGCCGCTGTCTGCAACCGCCTTGGTGGCCCGCACCTTGTCGAAGCTCTCGCACCCTAAAGAAATGAACAGCGCTGCGCCCACATTCGGATGGGTGCAGATCTTCTCCATCATCGCCTGGGCATATTCGTTCGGAAAACAGCCCGGAAATCCGATCAGTTGCACATCGTCATCCGGAAAGCCCGCGACGATCTTCGTGGCCACGAAATTCGCGCATTCGACCAGATAGGCCACGACCACGGTGTTGCGAATGCCCTTGCGCCCGTCCTGGCGCAGATAACCCATGATCCCGGTCATGCTGCACCTACCTTTGCATTTACCGCGCTGTCACGGCCATCCGCGTCCTGCAGCGCATAGGTCGGCGTATAGGCCGAGCGGATATTGTGGACATGGACATGCTCGCCCTGGGCAATCGCGGCTGTGGCGACCCCGATCGGCATGCCGTATTTGCGAACGGTCTCGCCTTCCGCAATGTCCCGGCGCGCGATCTTGTGCGCCAGCGGGATATCGAGCGCGAGACTGACCGTGATGCCTTCGATATCGATCGAAGACCCGGCCTTCACATGGCGCATGGCGACAAGCACATTGTCCTCGTCGGACAAGAGGAGGAAGGGAGTTGTCATGCAGCAACTCCCTTGGCCTTCATCTCCACCATGTAGATATGATCGGCGACGAGCACCGTATCACCAGACTGGTTGATGACGCTGAGACGCTCGGTCACCCGTCCGTAGCCGGGACGCTTTTCCATCACTTCCAGAGCAATGATCTCGACCCGGGAATGGATCGTGTCGCCAATGAACACCGGCTTGACGAAACGCAGGCGGTCATAGCCATAGGAAAAGGCAACCGGATTGATCACTGTCGCGGTGAGGCCGACGCCGATGGTGAACACCATCGTGCCATGGGCGATCCGCTGACCGAACGGCAGCGTCTTGCAGAACTCGGCATCCAGATGATGGGGAAAGAAGTCACCGGAGTGTCCGGCATGCACAACGAAATCCGTTTCGGTGATGGTGCGCCCGATGGTCTTGCGCCCTTCCCCAACCTGGAAATCCTCATAGTATTTTGTTTCTTCAAGCATGTTCAGCTTCTCTTGGCCAAAGGAGTGGCCGGTGCGGCGCTGCTTTCATAAGCAGCCTCAACCAGGGCCATCGTGTTCCAGGCATCTGCGGCCGATCCTTCCAGAACCGCATCCTCACCGGTCGCAAACCGCTGGACCTGGGTCATCCGGCCGACGAAGGCCTCGATGAACCAGCTGCCTTCCAGCGGCACTTCCACCCAGTCCGTTCCACCCTTGGGATGGATCCACAGCTCGTCCGGCTCGCCCTTGGGGTAGTCGAGATTGACACCGAGCTTCATGTAGGCGGCGCCCTCCGTTCCGCAGATGCGGAACTCGCAAGCCTGATATTTCCGGCCGAAGCTGTGATTGTGATTGATGGACAGGCTGCAACGAACCGTATCGCCATAGTCAAGGATGGCCGAGGTCCGGCTCTGCGAGATCTTCGAGGAGGGATGCCCGAGGGTCTTGGCATGAACCCCGAAGGGGTCGCCAAGAATGTCCCGGATCGTGTCGAGATAGTGGATCGAGTGCAGCAGGATCTCCACCCGCGGCAGATCCATGAGGAACTGCCACAGATGCCAGGGCGTATCGAGCGCCAGCCAAGCATCGAAGTCGACCACCTCGCCCAGCCAGCCCTTGGCGATGGCATCCTTGAGCGCCAGGGTCATCGGAGCAAAGCGAAGCTGGAAATTCACCGCCGCCTTGATATTGCGCGCCTCGCAGAGGTCCAGGATACGGCTCGCCTCGGCAAGGTCCGATCCCATCGGTTTCTGGATCAGCGCGACCGAGCCTTCCGGCAGACGTTCCAGAATGCCGGGAATGGCGACCGGCGGCACGGCCAGGTCGAAGACCGCCCCTTCAACTGCAACAGCCTCCTCAATGGAGGCAAAGGCGTGG
This sequence comes from Roseibium suaedae, assembly GCF_900142725.1. Classification (GTDB taxonomy): domain Bacteria; phylum Pseudomonadota; class Alphaproteobacteria; order Rhizobiales; family Stappiaceae; genus Roseibium; species Roseibium suaedae. The sequence goes on from NZ_FRBW01000002.1 coordinate 838,904, forward strand.
GTGCTAAACCTGGCCGCGACTTCCGAGGCCTTGGCAAAGTCAGGATCATAGATGCCGGCCACAGTGAACCCGGCCTGCCGATAGGCTGGCAGATGCGCATCCGTGACGATCGAACCCGCCCCGAAGGTGACGATGGGCCGGCTGGTGCGAGGTGGCGCGATATGCTGCTTCAGATCCTTCGGATCAAACTCACTCATGATGGAAGACCTCCTCCATCTCGGCCCACCACTCGCCATCCCGGCGCGTCTCAAGCGGACGCTGCAGCGGTCCGCAGATTGCCCACCAGCGCTGGGTTTCCGGATCGTCCGCCATCCTGGCCATGTCGGCGGCATAGTCGGTGCCGTGGTATTCGAAATAGGAGAACAGCAGGTTCTCCGGCTCCTTGAGAAAGATCGAGTAATTGCGGATGTTGCAATCGGAGATCTTGGCCAGAACTCCCGGCCAGGCAGCAGCATGCAGCCGCTTGTACTCCTCGATACCGGCTCCATCGAGACCGATCACCGCGCCCTTGCGTTCCATCAGTTTCCTCCTCCCGTGAAAGTCTTGCTCAAACCGTCCACCCGGCGGCTGGTCAAGGCCTGCTCATCCCACTCTATGCCCAATCCGGGCGACAGCGGGGCAACCGCCTGACCGTTCTCGATGGTCATGGGGGCGGCAATCTCATCAAGCTGCGGGATGTATTCCAGCCAGGGCGCATTGGGCACGGCGCAAACCAGGCTCACATGCAGCTCCATGAGGAAGTGCGGACAAATGGCAAGGTTATGGGCCTCGGCCATGTGCGCCACCTTCAGCCAGGGCGTGATGCCGCCAATGCGCGCCACATCCGCCTGAACGATGCCGCAGGCCCCGGCGGCGATATAATCCGCAAACTGGCCAGGCGAATAAAGGCTCTCGCCAACGGCGACCGGCACCCGGCACTGACCAGCCAGCCGCGCATGACCGGCGATATCGTCGGCGGGCAGCGGTTCCTCGAACCAGGCGATGTTCAGCTCTTCCAGCATGGAGGCATAGCGCAGCGCCTTTGCCGAGGTCATCGACTGGTTGGCATCGGTCATGATCTCATAGTCCGGGCCGACCGCCTCGCGCACGGTCTGCAGGCGCTCCCTGTCGCCCGCGAGGGTCGGCTTGCCGATCTTGACCTTCGAACCGGCAAATCCGTTTGCCTGCGCCGCCAGCGCATCCTCCGCCAGCGCCTGTGGTTCGATGTGCAGCCAGCCGCCTTCGGTGGTGTAGAGCGGCACCTTCCGCTTTGCCCCGCCTGCCAGCCGAGACAAGGGAAGCCCGGCCTTCTTGCCCCGCAGGTCCCAGAGCGCCGTGTCGATGGCGGCAAGGGCCAGGGACATGATCGGCCCCACGGAGGTGGCATGGCTGGCAAAGAGAAGATCGCGCCAGATGGCCTCGATCTCTTCCGCCTCACGGCCCAGAAGCCTCGGAATGAACGTTCGCTCCAGAAGCGACATGACCGCGGGTCCGCCGTCACCGATGGTGTAGCTGTAGCCCGTGCCGACAGCCCCGTCCTTGTCCGTAATCCGGACGAAGGGCGTTTCCTGACTGTTGAACGACTGGATGGCGTCGGTCCGCTTCACCTTTGGAACGAGGTCCAGCATGAAGATCTCGACGCGTTCGATTGTCGCCATGGTTCAGACCCTCAGATTGTGACCGCTTTCAGCGTCGAACAGGTGGCACTTGTCGAGGGTCACCTGGAAGCGCATGCGCTCGCCGGGAACAACGGGACGCGGATTGAACATCTTGGCCTGCACCTCGGTGCCGGAGATCTCCCCGAAGAGGATTGTCTCGGTACCCAGCGGCTCGGACAGGCTGACAGTCATGTCGAGTTCGGCCATGTGCTCTTCAGGCGGCAGGGCATGACCAATCGGCATGATGTTGTCTGCCCGCACCCCAAACTGGACCTTCTGGCCCTCGCTTGCCGCGTAGCGCGGCGGCACCGGCAAGCGGCTGCCGTCAGAGAAGACCACATGGCCCGCCTCGACCGTGCCATCGATCAGGTTCATCGGCGGCGAGCCGATGAAGGTCGCGACAAAGGTGTTCACCGGATTGGTGAACACATCCAGTGGCGTGCCCTGCTGCTCGATATGACCGTTGCGCATGATCACGATCCGGTCGGCGAGTGTCATCGCCTCCACCTGGTCGTGGGTCACATAGATGATCGTGGTCTTGATCTTGGCGTGCAGCTTCTTGATCTCGACACGCATCTGGTTGCGCAGCTTGGCGTCCAGGTTCGACAGCGGCTCGTCGAAGAGGAAGACATCGGGATGACGCACGATGGCGCGGCCCATGGCAACACGCTGGCGCTGGCCACCCGACAGTTCCGCTGGACGCCGGTCCATGAGCGGGGTGAGCGACAGGATTTCCGCCGCCTCATTCACCGCCGCCTCGATCTCAGCCTGCGGCTTGTTGGCTATCTTGAGCGAAAAGCCCAGGTTTTCGCGCACGGTCATATGCGGATAGAGCGCATAGTTCTGGAACACCATGGAGATGTTGCGCGAACGCGGCGGCAGATCATTGACCACCCGGTCGCCGATCCGGATGTTGCCGCCGCTAATGCTTTCAAGACCTGCGATCATGCGCAAGGTGGTTGACTTGCCGCAGCCGGACGGGCCGACGAAAACCACGAACTCGTTATGGGCGATCTCCAGATCGATGCCATGCACCACCTGGAACGAGCCATATTTCTTGACGACCTTTTCGAGGTGAACCTCTGCCATTTTCTTATCCCTTTACGCCGCCAAAGGTCAGCCCCGCGATCAGATGCTTCTGAACCAGGAAGGTCAGAACCAGAGCGGGAATGATCATGAGAACGGCCAGGGCGCACATGCCGCCCCAGTTGAGCGTGAATTCCGAGGTGAAGTCGAGCAGCCCCACGGGCATGGTCTTGGACGTCACCGAACGGGTGAGCTGCGAGGCCAGCGCATATTCGTTCCATGAGGTCAGGAAAGCGAAGATGCCGGCGCTGGCGATGCCAGCCTTGGCCACGGGAAATTCCACGCGCCAGAACGCCTGCCAACGGGTGCAGCCATCGATCTCCGCAGCCTCCGCCAGTTCTTTCGGCACCTGACGGAAGAAACCGTCGATCAGCCAGACCGTGAAGGGCACGTTCATGGCCACATAGGTCAGGATCATGCCGAAATGGGTATCGATGATGCCGATGCGGGCATAGACTATGAAGAGCGGCAGGGAGAGCGCCACGCCCGGAACTGCGCGGGTGACCATCAGGCCGACGAACAGCGCAGCCTTGCCCTTGAACTTGTAGCGGGCAAAGGCATAGCCACCCGCCATGCCGACGAGTAGGGCGATCACCGTGGAGGTGACCGAGATCACCAGCGAGTTCATGAAATAGGTCAGAACGGGCACACCGCCCTCGCCGATGCCACCGAACATGGACCGGTAGTGATCCAGGTTCAGCTCGTTCGGAATCCAGACCGGCGGCTTGGCCATGATCTCGACCGTGGGACGGAACGAGTTCAGCACGATCCAGAGGCCCGGAAGGCAGATGATCGACATGGCCACGAACAAGGTCGCCAGATGGGCAAGCTTCAAGGCCCGTGCCTTGAGCCGGTGGGAGAGATTGCTATCCATGGCTCAGCCTCCCATGCCAAGTTCGGTCCGCGCCGTGGTCAGCTTGCGGAAGAAATAGACGGTGAAGAAGATCGCCAGGAAGATGGACGTGTAGCCCATGGCATTGGCGTAGCCCATCTTGGCATCCACATAGCCGGTCCGGCCGATCAGGGTCCAAAGCAACTCCGTGCGCCGCGCCGGACCGCCGTTGGTCATGATCTGGACGATGTCATAGGCACGCGCCACATCCAGCGACCGGATGGCCATTGCGATGTAGATAAAGGGCATGACGAACGGCAGCGTGATGTGCCGGAAGGTCTGCCAGCTGGTGCAGCCATCGACCTTGGCAGCTTCCAGCGGATCCTTCGGAATGGCATAGAGGCCAGCGAGGATCAGGATCGCGAAGACACTGGTCGAGGTCCAGACTTCCGCGAAGATGATCGAGAACATCGCCAGATTGCCGTCCACCAGCCAGGGAATGGCAGTCTGGGTGATGCCCAGGCTCTGCAGAGCGTTGTTCACCAGCCCGACGTTGTCATTGAAGATGAACTTGAACTGGAACCCGACCAGAACTGGCGAGAACATCATCGGGAACATCATCATGGTCCGCAATGCCCGCTGGCCATGAGTCACCTTGGACACCAGCAGCGCAAGGCCAAGACCCAGCAGCATTTCCAGATTGAGCGCGACCGTCAGCAGAAGCACCGTGCGGCCAAAGGCAGCCCAGAACTTGGCGTCCGTCAACGCCTTCTCGTAATTGTAGAGGCCAATCCAGTTGGTGATGCTGTCCGGCCGGGTGAGCCGGTAGGACGTAAAGCTGGAATAGAGCGACAGCAGCAGGGGCAGCATGACGACGGCCAATAGGACGACGATTGCCGGCAGCAACAGCAGCAGCCAAGGCGGCAGTTTATATCGAAGCATGGTTATGTTCCGGTGGGCGATCCGGAGACGCAGGCAAGGCGGCGCGTTCCGGATGCTCAGATCAACCGGCAGCCCTCAAGCTGCCGGTCTTTACCTGGCGGCGTCTTAGTAGACGCCGTTTTCCCGCATCATGTCGTTCACGGCTTCAGATGCCGCTTCCAGTGCCTCTTCCGGGGTCTTGTCGCCCAGGATGGCGGCCTGCAGTTCCGGATAGATGAGGTTGGTTGCCTCGATCCAGTAGGGCGTTGCCGGAACCGCGAAGGCGGTCTTTGCGGTTTCCTTGAAGGCCGCAAGGACTTCAGACCGGTACGGATCGGACTTGGCCTGTTCGGTGACATAGTCCCAGACGGCTGTACGGCTCGGCAGGGGACCTGCTGCGCTTTCCAGCTTCTGGCTGTCCTCGTTGGTCAGGAAGTCGACCAGAGAAGCGGCCGCTTCCTTGTTGGCGCAATCTTCCGTGACGGAGAAGCCATGGAACCCGGACCAGCCGGTGCGCGCACCTGCAGAGCCCTTGGGAGCCGGAGCAACACCGACATTGCCCGCCACCTTGGAAGCGGCCTTGTCGTTGAAGAAGCCAGCCCAGCCCGGCCAATCCAGGTTCAGCGCGATGGTGCCGGACGCAAAACCGTTGCCCAGATCATCCCAGAGATAGTTGGTCGTACCCGGCGGAACGGCGCTCGCCTTGTAGAGGTTCACGAACCAGTTCAAAGCCTTCACACCTTCCGGCGAATTAAAGGCCGGGGAGAAATCGTCGTTGAAGAGCTTGCCGCCCTCAGCCACGACCATTTCATAGTAACGGCCGACGATTGCCTCGTCTTTACCCGCAAACTGAGTGCCATAACGGTTCGGCGGATCGGAGAAGAACACGGCCTGATCGCTCACCTGCTGCCAGGTTTCCGGCACAGCCAGATCGTAGCCGAACTTCTCCTTGAACTTGGCCTTGTTGTCCGCGTCCTCGTAGAGGTCCTTCTGATAGTAAAGCGCGGAAACGTCGAACTGGGCGCGCGGCAGCATAACCAGCTTGCCGTCCAGCGTTGCAGCCTTGATGTTGGCGCCAACGAACTGAGCAACGGTCTCGGCCGGGATCAGACCGGTCAGATCGGTGTAGAGCGTCGGATACTGGGACGCAAAGGACGAATGGTTGGAGCCTACGCACCAGCTCGTCGTGCCAGCAGCGATGTCCGACTTGAATTCCTTGTCCAGCTCGAAGTGGTTCTTCTTCGAGATGATGTTGACCTTGGCGCCAGTCGCCTTTTCCCATTCAGGAATGCGCGCATAGAGCGCTTCATACTGCTGGCCGCCGATCAGCTTGGCTTCGAGGGTGATCCCGTCGAATTCGCCAGCCTGCGCGAAAGACGCGCAAACAGCAGCAAGCACCAGCGCCGAGGCGCCGGAAGCAAATTTGTTCATGAAGTCCTCCCAGTGTCCGTCTGCCGCCCCAACACCCGGCCCTGACGATGATCTCTCCATCCCTGTCAGCGCCGCGCCTGATAAATTTCATATTCGGAACGAGCTTTTATATCTAAACTTGACACTTCCCCAGTGTCAAGCTCAACTCCCGGTCAAACGCAAATGAACCTGCGCACGGTTCGAGGGAGGAACTAGAGACATGCTGATCGACACCCACCTGCATCTGGTTGACCGGGGCCAGCTGTCCTACCCTTGGCTGGCAGATGTTCCCGCGCTCGATCGGGACTGGTCCTATGAAGCCTATGACACGGTGGCCCGGCGGGTGGGGATTTCCGGAACACTTCATATGGAAGTGGACGTGGAAGAAGGCTGCATCGGTCAGGAAACCAACATGGTCGAGCAGTTGATGAGCCGGCCGGGAAGCCTGATCAGGGGAGCCATTGCGAGCGGACGTCCGGAAGCGGCCGACTTTGCGGCCTATCTGGAAAATCTGGATGGCAACGTGGTCAAGGGCCTGCGCCGGGTTCTCCATGTGGTGCCGGACGAAGTATCCCAGGCGCCTCTCTTCCGGGAGAATATTCGCAGGCTCGCCACCAGGGCCCTGACCTTCGATATCTGCATGCTGCAGCGGCAATTGCCGCTGGCAGCAACCCTAGCCGATGCGGCGCCGGATGTGATCTTCGTGCTGGACCATTGCGGTGTGCCGGACATGAGCGCGGAGAGCTTCGGCGACTGGAAGGAAAAGATCTCCGAACTCGCCAAGCGTCCCAACCTCAACATCAAGATCTCTGGCATCGTCGCCTATACGGGAGGAGACTTCACGCTGGAGCGCCTGCGCCCCTATGTCGAGCATGCCATCGGCGCATTCGGCTGGAACAGGGTGGTCTGGGGATCAGACAGCCCGGTCTGCACCCTGGGCGGCGCAAATCTGGAGACCTGGGTCGCGGCAACCTATGCGCTGACCCTCGGCTGCAGCAAGGATGAGCGTGCCGCTTTCTTCAGCGAAAACGCCCGCCGCATCTGGCAGCTGGACTGACAGGCGATAAAACGACAAAACCCGGCAGCGTCTCTCGATGCTGCCGGGTTCAATTTGTCCGAGCTAGAGCGCTCTGCCGCTCAGGCAGAAAGAGCCTTCGCAATGCCGCGGATTTCCGCAAGGCCGCGCAGACGGCCGATCAGCGGATAGCCCGGAGCTGTCTTGCGGGCCATGTCGTCTCGCATGGCATGGCCGTGATCCGGACGGAACGGCACGGTCAGACCGGTTGCCTTTTCCATCGCCAGCAGCTCACGCACCACGGCCACCATGTCCACATCGCCTTCCAGATGGTCAGCCTCATGGAAGCTTGCCCCATCGGCTTCGCGCTTGGTGGCACGCAGATGCACGAAATAGATCCGGTCCCGGTGCGCCCGGATCATGGCAGGCAGATCATTGTCCGCACGAACGCCATAGGAACCGGTGCAGAAGGTGAAGCCGTTGGACGGACTCGGGTTCGCCGCAACCAGCGCATCCATGTCCGCAGCGGTGGAGACCACGCGCGGCAGGCCGAACATCGACCGGGGCGGATCATCCGGATGGATCGCCAGAACGACGCCAGCGGCTTCCGCACGGGGCAGAACATGGCGCAGGAACGCCGCCAGATTGCCGCGCAGCTCATCCGGACCGATGCCATTGTAGGTTTCCAGACGCTTGGCGAAGGTCTCCAGCGTGTAGCTTTCCTCCGAGCCCGGCAGGCCGGCAATGATCGTGCGCATCAGGCGTTCGTGCTCGGCCACGTCCACCACCGCAAAGCGGGCCTTGGCGGCTTCGCAGATCTCCGGCAGGTGATCGGCTTCCGCCCCCGGACGCTTCAGGATGTGAATGTCGAACATCGCAAGGTCAACGGCGTCATAGCGCAGGCAGCGCGCGCCGTTTTCCAGCTCGTAGTAGAGATCCGTACGGGTCCAATCGAGCACAGGCATGAAGTTGTAGCAGATCGTCTTGATGCCGCATTCGGCCAGATTCTCGAAGGTCTGCGCCCAATTGTCCGCATAGGTCTGCCAGCCGGCAGCCCCGGTCTTGATATCCTCGTGAACCGGAATGCTTTCGACGACAACCCACTCCAGACCAGCCGCCCGGATCATCTCCTGACGTTCGCGGATCTGCTCGACAGTCCAGACAACACCGTTCGGAATGTCATGCAATGCGGTCACGATGCCCGTGGCACCGGTTTGACGGACATCTGCAAGGGTCACCGCATCTTGCGGCCCAAACCACCGCCAACTTTCAATCATTCTGGTCTCCAGGAAGACAAGGGTAAATTCAGGTTTCAGACAGACGCAGGATCAATTGATCTGGGCGATTGGCTGAAACAGATAACCGTCGAAGGCAGGATCCTCGACATCGGAGAGCTCCATGAGCGTCTCCCGGACATTCTCCAGATGCTGCCACATGGACCGGCGGGCCGCGGCAGGATCCTTGCTTTGCAGAGCTGTCAGGATGACCCGGTGGTCGTCCAGCCAAGCGGTGCGGTAATCGGCATTGAAGATGCGCTCGTGCAGCCGGGCCCACATGGGGCTCTGCTCCCGCTTGCGCCAGAGTTCACGCACCATGTCGACCAGGACCGAGTTCTGCGTCGCCTCGGCAATGAGAAGATGGAACATCTCGTCACCGTTGTAATTCGGGTCGCTGGTCTCGATGCCCTTGCGCTCGACCTCTAGGGCCTCGCGCATGCGCAGGATGTCGTTCTTGGTCACCATTTCCGCGGCAAAGGCCGCAATGTTGCTCTCGAGAAGCTGGCGCGCCTGAAGCAATTCAAAGGGACCAATGTCGTCCCGCATCATCGGGGCCTTTTCATCCGGGCTGGCGCTCAGATAGATGCCCGACCCCTGCCGGACCTCCACAAGACCTTCGATTTCGAGCATGATCAGGGCTTCGCGGACCAGCGACCGGGAAACGTGGAGTTCCTCGGATATCTGACGCTCCGATATAAGGCGCTCACCAATGGCCATGCCACGGCTGCGGATAAGTTCCCGCAGCTCTATGGCAACATCCTGATAGCGCCTCGTTCCACTCATGCCGGCTCAACCTCCCTTTTCTGAGCCTCATAAAATCCCTGCAGAACTTCGAATGCCGGTTTGCGGGTCCTCTTGTCAGCCGCGATCAGCCCCTTGCGGTTGAACCCGCGCTGAAACACGTTCTGCCTCCGCTCGACACGGAAATCGTAGAGAATCCAGGGCGAGATGCCGCGAATATAGGATAGACGACTAAGGATTTCGATCTGCTTTTCGTAAACTTCACGTTGATAATCGATGCTGAACAATCCTTTTTCAGGACCGTGCTGCGTGTGATCACCATCCGCGCCGGTTTCCGAAATCACCACCGGCCGGTCCGGATTGGAGTTGCGGCCGATGGCGACCAGCTCCTCGAATTCCTCTTCATACCAGCCGTAATATTCGTTCAGACCGATGATATCGATGTGAGCGGCCAGCCGGTCCTCGATCTTGAGCTTGGCATGATTGACCAGGCAGGCTGCAGACAGCAGACGGGTTGGGTCTTCCGCCCGGGCCACTTCCGTCAGGCCGCGCATGAACTCGAGACGGGCATCCGTGTCCGGGTTCTCATTACCGACGGACCAGATGATCACGCTGGCGCGGTTGCGGTCACGGCGGATCAGTTCACGCAGCTGGTTCTCTGCATCCCGGCGGGTTGCCGGATTGGCGAAGTCGATGGCCCAGTAGACCGGTATCTCTTCCCAAAGCAGGAAGCCCAGCTCATCGGCGATTTCAGCTGCCCGTTCATGGTGCGGGTAATGAGCAAGACGCAGGAAGTTGCAGCCAAGATCCCGGGCATCGGCAAACCTGCGGCGCAGATCCTCTTCGCTGGTGCACTTGCCCTTGGTCTCGTCGTCCTCATGAACGGAAATACCGCGCAGGAACAGCGGCTCGCCATTGAGGAAGAGATCTGTTCCGCGCCGTTCGATCCGGCGGAACCCGACCTTGTCGCAAATAGCATCACCACCGGCTTCCACGGTCAGCTTGTAGAGCTTTGGGCTCTCGGGTGACCAGAGCTCGGGACGGACAGCCAGATCCAGGCGGCCCTTGCCACCGGCCAGAACCACTTCCTGATCAATACCCAGTTCGGGCAACCGGATGCGTGCGACGGAGGCCGGACCATCGGTCTCGACGTCCACGGCGATCCCCTCACCATCCAGACGGGCAAAGACACCCTTGATGACAGTGGACGGCGTCTCGTACAGCGCAACCTCACGGTAGACGCCGCCATAATTGAACCAGTCGGTGTTGCGCATCGGGACGCGGTCGAGCGTGCGGGTGTTGTTCACACACAGCATCAGCCAGTTGCGGCCGGGCTGAAGCGCTTCGGTCACTTCCACGCAGAACGGCGTAGACCCGCCATAGTGGTTGCCGAGAAACTGGCCGTTGATAAAAACCTTGCAGTCATACTGCGCCGCACCGATGCGCAGGAACCGGCGCCGTCCGGCGGCCAGAGGTTCGGCATCCACTGCACGGGTGTACCAGGCTGAGCCCTCGAAGAAGTACCACTTCTCCTTCAGCATCTGCCAGCAGGACGGCACCGGAACAGTTTCCCCCTCATAGGGGTCATAGTCCCAGGGTTCCGTCTTGTCTTCATGAGCTTGCGGCAGCATGGAGAACCATTTCTGCCGCAAGCCAGTGTCGAGCAGGTCGACACAGAAGTTCCAGTCACCGTCGAGAGAAACACCATCCCGGCCGCTCGTGAAGATCAGCGTGTCCGCATTCAGGTTCTGCAGATTGTAAGGACGGTCATAGTCCTCATCGTGCAGGCACTGAAGGGCGTTGTCCGCCAAGTCCGAACGCTCAAGCATGGTATTCCTCCCGTTGGTAGTCTGAAAACTTCGCGTCGTGCCGCTATTAGTTGGCTGCAGCCTTGATCTCGGCGATCAGCTTGCCCAGCTTCTCGGACTTGGCAGCAACTTCGGCATGCATCGGCATGACAGCTTCCACGAACGGAGCCTTGTCGACGGTGTTCACTTCAACGCCCATTTCAGACTTTGCAGTCGCAATGGCGGCGTCGGAAGCTTCGTTCCAGGCAACGCGCTGCGCTTCCATGGACTCAAGAGCGGCCTGACGCAGAGCTTTCTTCTGATCGTCGCTCAGACCGTCATAAGCGCAGTTGGAGATCACAACGACAGACGGGATCATGGTGTGCTCGTCCAAGGAGAAGTGCTTGGCAACTTCGCCATGACGGGCAGTGGTCAGAGCCGTCGGGTTGTTTTCTGCGCCATCGACAACACCCTGCTGCAGGGCGCTGTAGAGCTCGCCCCAAGCGATCGGGGTCGGGTTGCCGCCGAGCAGCTCAACCATGCGGATTGCAGACGGGCTCGGCTGAACGCGGATCTTCATGCCCTTCAGGTCGGCCGGAGAGTTGATCGCCTTGCTGCCGTAGAAGGAACGAGCGCCTTCGGTGTAGAAAGCCACGCCGCGGAAGCCCTGAGCAACGGAAGAGTTCAGGATTTCTTCGCCGATCGGGCCGGACACAACCTTGTTGAAATGCTCTTCCGACTGGAAGATGTACGGCAGGTTCAGAGCCGAATAGCTTTCTTCAAAGGCTTCGAGTTCGGAAGCGTTGGAGCGAGCCATTTCCAGGGAGCAGTTCTGAACCAGTTCCATCGATTCGCGCTGGGTACCGAGCTGGCCGTTCGGGTAGATGCGGATCTTGACTTCACCGTTGGTCAGTTCAGCCAGACGGTCAGCCATCATCTGCATGGCGATGTGAACCGGGTGATCCGGCGGATTGTTGTGGTTCAGCTTCAGCGTGACAGCCTGAGCGGACACGGTTGCAGTCAGGAAAGCTGTGGCAGCAAGCGCACCAAGACGGGACAGCTTCATCATAAGTACTACCTCCCTAGGTAACAGAGCCGCAGGATCGCGGCCTGCTCTTAAGAATATTTGGGCCTCCGCCAGAGGAGCGGTCGACCAATTGCGGCGACACATTTGCCAATTTCAAAAAATGAGTCAACCAGTCTACCGAAATTGGTTGACCAATTTAGCCCGGTCGTAGAAGTTGGCCGCCAAGAAACCTATAAAGATGCCTGCGGCGGGAGCCAGGTGTGAGACCATGGACACTCCCGGGCAGTACGAGGAGGTACGCCGATGCGAAAATCGGTCGACGCAATCTTGCGCTGGGCGATCATCGCCATTTTCACTGTTCTTGTGGCCTGTGTGGTCTGGCAGGTCGCCAGCCGATTCATTTTCGGCGTTCCGAGCACCGTTACGGATGAACTTGCCCGCTTTCTGTTCATGTGGGTCGCCCTGATTGGCGGCGCCTATACGCTCGGCCAGGGCCGCCATCTGGCGATCGACCTTCTGCCGATGCTGCTCACCGGAACGCGCAAGCTGCTTCTGGAACTTCTGATCCTCGCCCTGATCATGGCCTTTGCGGGTCTCGTAATGATCTACGGCGGCACGTCGCTGGTGCTCAAGACCCTGGCCTCCGGTCAGATGACCCCGAGCCTGCAGATCCCGATGGGCTATGTCTATGGAGCCATCCCGTTCTCCGGAGCGGTGATGATCTTCTACTGCCTGACCTTCGCGGGAGATCTGCTGTCAGGAAAGGCTACCGAAACAGACACCGTGTCTGCCGGCCCCCTGTCCTGATACCTGCCAGCCCATTCCGGAGATTACCATGGCCCTTGCAGCACTCCTGCTTTTCGGCACCTTTGGCGTCCTGACCCTGCTTGGCGTTCCGATCGCCTTCGCCATCGGCCTGTCCGCCGCCGTTTCCTTCCTTCTGTTCATGGGCTTCGACCAGTCCATGTTCATCGTTGCCCAGCAGATGGCCTCAGGCCTCGACAGCTTCACCCTGCTGGCCATTCCGTTCTTCATCCTGGCCGGCAACATCATGAACCGCGGCGGCATTGCCCTGCGTCTGATTTCCTTCGCCAAGGTTCTGGGCGGCCGCCTTCCCGGCTCCCTCGCCCACTGCAACGTTCTGGCCAACATGATGTTCGGCTCGATCTCCGGCTCTGCCGTGGCTGCCGCTGCCGCAGTTGGCGGCGTGATGGCGCCCTTGCAGAAGAAGGAAGGCTATGACCCGGCCTTCTCCGCCGCCGTCAACATTGCGTCCTCGCCGACCGGCCTGCTGATCCCGCCCTCCACCACCTTCATCGTCTACTCGCTGATCACCGGCGGCACCTCGATCGCCGCCCTGTTCGTCGCAGGCTATGTTCCGGGCATTCTGATGGGCCTCGGCCTCATGGTGGTCGCCGGTATCATCGCAAAGAAGCGCGGCTATCCGGTTGCGCCCCGCTCGACCTGGAAGGAAGTGCTTCGCGTCACCGCAGATGCGATCCTGCCGCTCAGCCTCGTCCTGATCGTCATGGGCGGAATCATCTTCGGCATCTTCACCGCCACCGAAGCGTCTGCGATCGCCGTCGTCTACACCCTGTTCCTCGCCCTCGTCTGGTACCGGGAAATCGGCCTCAAGGACGTCCCCGCCATCATTCTGGAATCGGCGGTCACCACAGCCATCGTCCTTCTGATGATCGGCGCCAGCATCGGCATGAGCCGCGTGATGGCTTTCGGCGACATTCCCTTCGCCCTGTCCGATGCCCTGCTGGGTCTCTCCGACAATCCGATTGTCATCCTGCTTGCCATCAACATCGCTCTGCTGATCGTCGGCACCTTCATGGACATGACCCCGGCGCTTCTGATCTTCACTCCGATCTTCATGCCGGTGGTGCAGGATCTCGGCATGGATCCGGTGCATTTCGGTGTCATGATGACCCTGAACCTGTGCATCGGCATCTGCACCCCGCCGGTTGGCTCTGCCCTCTTCATCGGCTGCTCGGTCGGCAACACCAGCATCGGCTCCGTGATCCGTCCGCTGCTGCCCTTCTACGCCGTGCTCTTCGTCCTGCTGATGCTGGTCACCTTCGTGCCTGAAATCAGCCTGGCCCTGCCGCAACTGCTTCTGGGATACAAATGAAAACTCTGAACATCTGGCGCATCAAGTCCGCAACGGCAACCGGTGCGGAACTGGAAGTCGAAGGGCGTCACCTTCTTCGCATCGCCGTTCTGGAAGACCGTCTGTTCCGCGTATCCCTGCTGAAGGACGGCGTCTGGCGGCTGGACCGGAGCTGGACCATTGCCCCCAACGGCGACGCGCCGCTGGAAGGCCGCAACCGCGACCGCAATGACGGCTTTGCCTGCCCTGCCTTCACCCTGTCCGAGAGCGAAGGCCAGATCGTTCTGGCCACGGACACGATGCGCCTGACCGTTTCGACCCCGCTGCACCTCTCCTGGGAAGCCAGGACCGCAGAGGGCTGGAAAGTCTTTGCAGAAGAGCGCAGCACCGGTGCCCTGATGCTGGGCGTGCGCGATCATCGCCACAGTCATTTCCTCAGCCGCTCCCGTCTCGACAAGGTCTATGGCCTGGGCGAGAAGGCCGGTCTGCTGGAGCGTTCCGGCCGCCGCTATGAAATGCGCAACCTGGACGCCATGGGCTATGACGCCGAGACGACCGACCCGCTCTACAAGCACGTTCCCTTCACGCTGACCAAGACGGCGGACGCAGGCTGCTGGTCGATCTTCTACGACAACCTGGCCGGCACCTGGTTCGATCTCGGCAACGAGCTCGACAACTACCACAAGCCCTACCGCAGCTACCGCGCAGAAGATGGTGATCTCGATTACTACATGCGCTGGGCGGACAATCTGGGCGAACTGTCGACCGCACAGGCCAAAATGACCGGCGGCACGGCCTTCCCGCCGCGCTGGACCCTTGGCTATTCCGGCTCGACCATGTCCTATACGGACGCACCGGACGCACAGGTTCAGCTGGAAGGCTTCCTGTCCAAGATCGCCGAACACGACATTCCCTGCGACAGCTTCCAGATGTCCTCAGGCTACACGTCCATCGGTCCGAAGCGCTACGTCTTCAACTGGAACACGGACAAGGTGCCGGACGTCCTGTCCATGACCGCCAAGTTCCGCGATGCCGGCGTCCACCTGATCGCCAACATCAAGCCGTGCCTGCTGCAGGATCACCCACGCTATGGCGAGGCGGAAGACGCAGGTCTCTTCGTCCGCGACAGCGAGACCGGCAAGCCGGAACGGTCGATCTTCTGGGACGACGAAGGCTCTCATCTCGATTTCACCAAGCCGGAAACCCAGCGCTGGTGGCAGGAGAATGTGACCCGGCAGCTGCTGGAAAAGGGCATCGGCTCCACCTGGAACGACAACAACGAGTATGAGATCTGGGACGATCTGGCCTTGTGCGAAGGCTTTGGCAGCGAGATCCCGGTCAAGCTGATCCGCCCGATCCAGCCGATCCTGATGACCCGAGCGTCAGAAACCGCCCAGAAGGCCCATGCTCCACATCTGCGCCCCTACCTGATCAGCCGCTCCGGCGCGCCGGGTCTGCAGCGCTATGCCCAGACCTGGACCGGTGACAACCGGACCGACTGGAAGACGATCCGCTGGAACATCCGTATGGGCCTCGGACTGTCCATGTCCGGCTTCTTCAACATCGGCCACGATGTTGGCGGCTTCGCTGGTCTGAAGCCGGAACCGGAACTCTTCGTCCGCTGGGTTCAGAACGGAATCTTCCATCCGCGCTTCACCATCCACAGCTGGAACGACGACCACACGGTCAACGAGCCCTGGATGTATCCGGAAGTGACCCATCACATCCGCGATGCCATCAAGCTGCGCTACAAGCTGATGCCGTATCTCTATACGCTGCTGTGGCGCATGGCCCGTTTCGACGAAGCCATGATGCGTCCGACCTTCGTGGAATTCCCCGATGACCAGCGCTGCTGGGACGATACGGACGACTTCATGCTCGGCCCGGATCTGCTCGTTGCCAATGTGGTCGACAAGGGTGTTGCAACCCGCAAGGTCTATCTGCCCGAGAACGGCACCGGCTGGTGGGACTTCCACGCAGGCACCTGGCACAAAGGCGGCCAGGAACTGGACCTCTCCGTCGACCTCGGCTCCATGCCGCTGTTCGTCCGCGCCGGCGCCATCCTGCCGCTCGCAGAAGGCAGCAGCCGCGCGGCTCCGGAAGCGGAGACCGGCCGTATCCTGGCCCTCTTCCCGGTTCCGGCAACGGGCGAAGCGACGGGCGAACTCTTCGAAGATGACGGCATCAGCGTTGATGCGCCGTTCAGCCACCTCTCCTTCTCCTTGAAGGAAGCAGGCGGCGCCCTCGACCTCGACTGGACGAAGGACGGCAGCGGCACCCCGGTTCTGAGCGAAGCAACCCTGGTTCTCCCGAAAGGCGAAACCCGGACACTCAGCGCCCGTGGCACGGCCCTCGGCCAGGGCGCGTCGATCTCGCTCTAAGTCCGCTCAGGACTTTTCAAAACGCAGAAGCCCCGCGCACAACGAAATTTGTGCGCGGGGCTTTTTTGTCCGATGCGATAGGCTTCACTCGCCCGGCCCCTCTTCTCGCAGCCTCTGGCGGGATCATCTTGATGCCAGACAGGCCCCGCCCAGCATGAAGGACATCGTCTTGACGGTCACGTCCCCGCCCTCGAATCTCAAACCGATTGTCCGCCCCGCACGTGTGGAGGATCTGGACGGCGTTCTTGCCCTCTTCCGCCAGCTCATTCCGGACGACCCGGTTCTGGATCCGGAAACAGCCCGGACAACCTGGGCAAGGCTTCTTTCGAGCGGTTTCACCACGGTGTTCGTTACAGAAATAGATGGCCTGCCTGCGGCCTGCTGCACGCTCGCGATCATTCCAAACCTGTCACGCGGAGCAAGGCCCTATGGGGTCATCGAGAATGTCATCACGGACGCGGCCCACCGGCGCAAGGGCCTCGGCCATGCCGTCCTGCATGCCGCACGCGATCTGGCCTGGCAGGAAGGCTGCTACAAGCTGCTGCTGGCCACCGGCTCGAAAAAGGAAAGCACCCTCCGCTTCTACGAAACCGCGGGCTTCAGGACAGGCACAAAGACCTATTTCGAAATGCGGCAGAATTGACCGGCATTTTAATGCGAAATGCCAGGAGGCAAAGGGCAGGTCAAAGGTCGCCCGGACGGTAACGCTTCAGGATCCCGAGGGTCTTGCCATCTTCCTTGCCGGACCCAACGGCATAGACATTACCGTCACCGCCCATGACAACATCCCGAATGATAGCGGAACTGGACCATTCCTGACGCAAGGGCCGGCCACTTTCATCGATGATCAGGATCGCGGAATTTTTCTTGCTGCTTTTCAGATCCGCAATCAGCAACAGGAAACGCCCCTTCGAGAGCGGCAGGATCCTGGAAACCTCGACAAGACCGGGAAAATCATCGCCCGAAATCACGAGCTGCCCGAGCGTCTTGTCCCCGGAAGACTGAATACGGACCAAATGGTCCTGGCGGCGCTTCTGGGACCCGCTCTGTCCCTGCGCGCCCTCGACCCAAGTGAGCATTTTGGCCGAAATCGCGGTTGTTCCGGTAGATGGATTGAAGGCACGTGCCGTCAAAGTGAAATCATTATTCAGGTAAGGCTTGCGATCCTTCTCGGGCAGTTCTGTTTCGGCATCATGGAACTTGGTCGTGACCTTCGGGTTCACGCGCAGCGCATCCCCACGAAACTCAAGGGGAACGCGGGTGTGAATGCCGCGATTGATACGATATTCTGTCTGGATCCTGCCTGTCAGGTCGACCTGAGGCGCACCGCCATCAAGTTCGCGGATCGCGATTTGAGCGAAGGTTCTGGACTGATCTCGCACGAGGGGGTCGGTATTATTCTTGCCGTTCGGGTTCCAATCCCTTGTGGTCGAAAAACTTTCATTTTTCCCGCCAAGGCCGAAAACCGCCGATACCTGCTTGTCCTTATCCAGGGGCTCCTGCTCCAGCAGGGCGAGGTAATTCGGGCTGCGGGCTATTGCGGTGAAATGCCCCTCAAGCTCAACGGGCTCGATCCTTGTCGCCTTCTGGTTTGCCGGATCATACCGGTAAAAGGCGGTCGGCTCATTGGTTGAGAGAGGCGTAAATCCAGCGAGTGCATCGCCGCCGGAAAATGCCTTCTGGAAGATGAAGCCAGACCCGGGATAGGTCTCGCTGGAATAGAGCTCATCAAAATAGAGCTTGCCTCCAGGCTGTTTTGACATTTCTTCCTTCAGGCGTTTCAGGTTCTTGGCGCGTTCCGCTTCAGTAAAACCCAACCTCGGATCATCCAGTCCCGGGTTCACTTTCGTCCGCATGGCGATTTGCGGTCCACAGCCCTTCTGCTTGCTGTTGAAACTGTAAGAGCAAATAAGCCCCTTTTGCCCAATTCGCCCAGCGATCAGGGCATTGCCCTGACTATCGACGTCCACACTGTAAAACTCCGCTCCATCTGGCGACAGAAGCCGGAAGGTTTCACCTGCACCGAGTTCCCGGGCATCTTGCCAATGTGCCGCCCCCGTGATCGTTTTGCCAATGTCTGCTGTCAGGGAGGAGAAATCATTCGAGGGAGACTGCAGGAAATAAAGGCCTGCGAGCGCAGCAACACCAAAGATGGCACCCGTTACAAGCACACGGGTGCGCCGTTTCTTCACCGGCTCCGCGGCCTCCGGATCTCCACCGGCACTCACCGTTTCAGCAGGACCGGCTTTTGCACCCGGGGACTTGGCCTTTTCCGACGCCGAGGAACTGTCCGGAGCGGCCTCGGTAACATCGTCCGGCGAAAAGACGATATCTTCCAGCTGCTCGATCAGGGCAATCGGACCACGCTCCGTATAGATCCGCCCCACTTCGGGAACTTCCCGCAAGATACCTTCCAGGGGACACGGCATCCGAACCTTGCGGCCATCGGCCAGCTCGAGCGTGGCCAATGTATCTCCCTTGCCAATTTCAGCATCCCCAGAATGCGGCGTGTCATGTACGCGCAGAGGATAAAGGGCAGCGTCCGATGGGGTCGAGATCTTGAAGTTGGGCATGAAATACAATTCTATTATTGAATATTGCCCAAGACTTAGCAGCTACGGAAAAGGGCTGTAAACCTGCCACAAGCACTTTGCTCATCTTTACCCCATATGCGGAAGTCATGCCCTTATCCGGCTGAAGGCACGGTTGCATTGAGATAAATTTCACGCGTGAAGAACGAGATTTGAAAAGCTCCCGAGGCGTCAGAACTTTTCTTCAAGCAAAAGAGCACATCCTGAGGCTTGAGGACCTCAAAGCATGATCCCCCTTCGGCGCCGATCAGATCATCGCAAAAGAACCGGACCGCTACAAAATCAAGAAATAGCGAAAAGGAAAATGGTGGGCCCGGAGGGACTCGAACCCCCAACCAATCCGTTATGAGCGGACGGCTCTAACCATTGAGCTACAGGCCCTTTGCACGGGTCAATCAGCAAAGAAGCCGTTTCCGCGCAGGGTTGCTTGGTACACCAAGGAAGAGCCAAGGAGCAAGGGGCAAGGCAGCAACTATCCGCACCTTCCAAATCTTCCAGGCCAGCCCAACAGTCTCCAAAGATAAGGACCTTCCGTTTCGAACGCGCATGGCCGCCAAGTCAGCGAAAAGCAGGAAAACCGGAAGGTCACTTTTCACGCGCAAGAGCACTTGCGGCACACTCCGAGGTCTCTGTTATAAAAGGCGGAAACCCGAGGGGACCCGGACATGCGCTCGACACTGCTCACCATCACGCTCAGCCTGTTCCTGATCTGCCTCAGCGGCTGGCTGCTCGTGGCGGGTCGCACCCTGATCCTGCCCTTCGTCATCGCCCTGATCGTCTGGTATCTGATCAACGCGCTCTCAGGTCTCTTCCGCAAAATTCCATTCGGCGGCTGGCGCCTGCCGGGCTGGGTTGCCCTGCCCCTGTCGCTCATCGCCATCTTTCTGGCGGCAACCCTCGTCTTCGACATGGTGACGGTGAACCTGGCCCAGCTTGCCCGTGACGCCCCCACCTATCAATCCCGCCTCGAACAGGTGTTCTCGGATGCGACCCGTCCGCTGAAGCTGGAAGACCCGATCGAACTGCGTGACCTGCTGCCGGACGCGATCGTGCCGAAAATGGTGACGGCCGGCGCCACCTTCCTGACCACGATCGCGGGATCAGCGTCCCTTGTCTTCATCTACGTCCTGTTTCTGCTGCTTGAGCAGTCGACGTTCGACAAGAAACTTCAGCGCCTTTTTACAAACCAGAAAAAAGCCGCCACAGCCTTTGCCGTCCGCGCTGAAATCAACCGGTCCATCATGCATTACTTCGGCATCAAGACCGCTGTCAGCCTGTTCACCGGGCTGTTCACGAGCGGCCTGCTGACGGCCGCCGGCCTGCCCTATGCGCCGCTCTTCGGCTTTATTGCCTTTCTGCTGAACTTCATTCCGACCATCGGGTCGCTGATCAGTGTCGTGTTCCCAAGCCTGCTCGCCCTTGTCTATTACGACACGCTCGGCCCCTTCATCCTGATTGCGCTTGGCCTCGGTTCCGCACAATTCATCCTCGGCAATCTGGTTGAGCCACGTCTGATGGGCTCCAGCCTGAACCTTTCAGGACTGGTCATCATGCTCAGCCTGTCCTTCTGGGGCGCGATCTGGGGTGTGGTTGGCATGGTGATCTGCGTGCCCTTGACCGTCGTCCTGCTGATCATCTGTTCGAAGTTTGAAAGAACGCGGCCAGTTGCAGTGCTGCTTTCAGCCAATGGCGACATCGGCGAGATGGAAGCGGTTTCTGATCCGCAATCCGGCTTCCTGAATCCAGACCTTCAAACAAAGGTCTGACGGGTCAGGAAAAATTCCCGCCCGCCTGAACGCCGGATGAATGAAAACGTCATGGCCGCGCCGCAATCACATTTCAGGATTGCACAATCAGACCTTGCATTCCCGCTGGAGGAAACATGAGCCACTTGATCGAAACCCGCACTGTCCCAGTTCGCACCCTGCAGTCTTCCAGACTGCGGCGCCTGCCAATGGCCCTGATGCTGCTCGGAACACTTGCCCTGCCCTTTGGAGCCTCCCATGCCGCCCGCGCAGAGACTGCTGACAAGGGACCGGTCGCAACGATTTCGATCACTGGTCAAGGCAAGGTCTCGATGGCACCGGACATGGCTGTGGTCACAACCCGTGTGGTAACGCCGGCCAAGACCGCCCCTGAAGCTCTCGACCTCAACACCAAGGCCATGTCTGACGTGATTGCCAAGATCAAGGAAGCAGGCATCGAACCGAAGGACATCCAGACCAGCGGCTTTTCCATATTTCCGCGCTATGAGCAGCAGAAAGAACGGAGCAATGAACCTCCGGCAATCGCCGGTTACGAAGTTGCCAATGGGGTCACGGTCAATATCCGCGATCTGGCAAAGCTCGGCACGATCCTGAACACGGTGGTTCAATCCGGAGCCAATGAAGTGAACGGCATTTCCTTCCAGATCAGTGATGCCGACGTGAAAATGGACGACGCGCGCAAGGCCGCCGTGGAAAACGCCAAGGCCCGCGCCAGCCTTTATGCGGAAGCGGCCGGTGTGAAGCTGGGCAAGATCCTGTCCATTTCAGAATCCGGTGGTGCGATGCCTCAGCCGATCTATATGCGGGCTGAGAAGATGGCCTTCGCCAGCGACGCGCCCGTGCCAATGGAAGCGGGCCAGGAAACCCTCTCCGCGTCTGTGAACATCGTCTGGGAACTGGCGGAATAACCTCCTCCCAAGCCTCAAATGCAAAAGCCGCCGGAATCTTCCGGCGGCTTTCTTGTTTGTAGTCAGTCAGATCCGCGTCAAAGCTGGCGGATCCAGACCTGCATTGGCTTTTCCGTCTCCTCGTTTTCCCCCACATCCTGCCAGGGGAAATAGACGATCCCGTTTTCCAGCTTGCTGTATCCGCGTTTGACCCAGAAGGGATCCAATGGCTGATAATCGACAGGCTTCAGGGGATGCACATCCGGGCGGACGACTGCGCAAAAGGCCGCCGTTTGATATCCCAGGCTACGGGCATGGGCCTCGCGCAGATCAAAGAACTCGTGACCGATCCCTCTGCCTCGATAAGCAGGATAGAGAACGGATTCGGCCATGTAGAAGATCTTCTTCGGATCGAGCCGGTTTTCCTCGAACGGACGGCGGAACTGAATGACTTCCTTTTCGAGCGGCTCACCCGTGGCCGCTCCGACGAGCGCGTCGCCATCAAAAGCACCGACAATCACAGCCCCATCGGTATGGGCATAACGCTGCAGATAGCGCTGCTCATACTCCATCGACCCATCGTAGATGTATGGCCAGCTCTTGAATACATCGATGCGCAGGCGTGCCAGATCCGGCAAAGCCTTTCTCAGGTCCTCGTCTTTGAGAACCTTGATATTTATTGGCATATGTCACTCCCACTCCTGCCCGCGTGTAGCATCATGGGGTGAGGGTTAAAAATCAACCTCTCCGGGTGTCTGAACAGCAGCTACCAGATATGTGCTTTCCGCATACCTTCAAAGGATCGCATCAACGATCCTGCGCAGGTTTCCGCGGTCGACATCATTCTGCGATGAGGTCAGTATAAACTGACCTAGAGCTCAGAAACTTGAGTCACCGGATCTATAGATAAGGAACGCCCAGCCATGTCGCAGACACAGCCAGCCTCCTATAGCCGCCTCCATGTGTTGCTGCACTGGACCGTCGCCGTCTTCGTGGTGTTCCAGCTCATCTTCGGCGAAGCAATCGGCCAGATGGGGCGGGCATTGCGCGACGGACGGGATCTGTCCACCCTCGACAGTTTTATGGGCAATGCGCATATCTATGTTGGCATCGCAATCCTGCTTCTGTCGGTCCTCCGGCTCATCTTGCGCATGACGCATGGAACCCCGCCTCCCCTTCCCTCCCCTCGTTGGCAAGAGCAGGCTGCAAAATGGACACACGGCCTGTTCTATGTGTTGCTGCTGGTGACACCGTTAACTGGGCTTGCTGCCTGGTTTCTTGGAATTCATCTGGCCGGTGAGGTCCACGAACTGATGAAGCCAGTGTTCATCCTATTGATTGCGCTTCATGTCGCCGCCGCACTCTGGCACCAAGTTGTCCTGAAAGACGGTCTTCTCAAGCGCATGATGTAAGAAGAAAAATTTCTCCGGAACACATTTCCGGAACAGATTACACCTTCGGATTGCAACTAGGCAGCCCTGAGTTTCAAAGACTACGAACCTGCACCATCTTGACGAGCATCGACATTCGCTCTAGTGAAAACTAGCTAGCTGCGAAGAATCATGCCGTCCCGCCCCCCGCCAGACCAACCGTCGAGCAGGGCAGAGGAACAGACAGAACGGTGACTATGAGCAGCTGGTCAAGGCACAAAACCTGGCCCTTCCCGAGCGCATCTTCATAGGACGCGATAAACTTGGCAATGGCCTCGGAAATGCCAAGGCTGCCAGGGGGCGATGGTGAACAAGATTTTCGCAAATGCGGGTACAGATCTTGATTTAGCTACCGATGTCGTTTCTGCGATCGATACACTCATCAATGAACGTGCATATGAGAGCGGCCTGGGCCGCTGGGAATATATCCAGTCCCTTACAGAAATCGACAGCAGCCACTGGAACAAGATCCTGAATGGCAAGGCCGGTCTGTCCGACGCCAAGTTCCGCCTGCTTTGCAAGATCCTGAGCCGGTCAAAGGAAGAAACCGCGCGTCTGATCGAGCTGTTCAATGAGTACCGGAAAGAGCGGCGCAAAAATCCAACCGCCCCTATTCTCAAGCATTCAAAGGCGACGAGACAGGAAAAGCTTGAAGAGCTTGCTGCAGCCAACGGCCTCCGCTTGTCCGATCTGAATGATTCAGAAGCCTTCCACGCGCTTTTGAACAACGCCATCAGCCGGGAGCGTATCAGAGGCAATGCATCCAAGGCAGATGCCAATGGCCAGTTGCTGATCACGGCGGTGAACACCGGCATGATCAAGTTGAACGAGGCTTCAGCAGATGCTGACACCACCGCCCTGCTGTCAGTAACAGCCTATTCCGCCTATCAATCTGGCAACAAGCAAAGCTACAAATACGTCCTTGAGAACATCATTGCTCCGGAGCTTTCCCACGGCGGTCCGAGCATGACCGAAGCAGCCCGCTTTCATCTGCTGCGCCGCTATCAGGAAGAGTTTCTCGGCGCCCCGCCTGTTCAGTTGGTCGACATTCAGAACACCGCACTTCAAATTACCCAGGCTTTTGACAACGCCCCCTCAAGTACACTACCTCTCAGTGTCATGATCGAACTCAACAAGGTTCGGCTGAATGTCGAGATGGGCGTAACGCTGGCATCCGACCTACACGCGATGAATGTCCATGTGAACCGCGTCGACACCCGAGGGGCACTTGAACATCGGATTCTATTCCGCGTGGGCATCGCCCAGTGGCACATGAAAAATGGTGACATTGCACAAGCCCACTTCATTCTCGAACACTGCATGCGCGAACTCGACCGCAAGCTCGGACAGATGGACTGGGCGCGCTGCAAAGTGCGCGAGATGCAGGCGAAAGTGGCTGAGCGGGAATTCTTCCTGGGAGGTCAGTCGATGGACGATGCAGAAACCGTCGATGGCTTTTTCACAGATTCCATCCACTGTGCGCAGCGCTGTGGAAACGAGATTCTGGTACGGAAACTCAAGGAAAGCCGCCAATCTTTCCGGGACCGGTCAGGACACTTCTGACACTGGCAATTTGCTCAATTCAGAGGCAAATCGCTCCATCGGATTTTTGCCAGTTTTTTGCCATGCTGTTTCCCGACATGTCTGGCTATGCTCTCTCTCATTGAAGGGTTTGTTTCTCATCTCGCACCGCTTGCATTGATGAGAGGCTTTCTCGAACTCAAAAACTTATTTTCTAGATCTTTTTTGCAAATCTTTTCATGTCCGGACACCGAATTTGTCCAAACCCGGCGGAGCGATCCGCCGGGTTTTTGGTTTCTAGGGCCTCAGCCCTCTCTAGTCGCGCGCTTCCAGCCAAAGACGCTGCGACTGCATGGTATCCTCCACCAGACCTTCCGCGATCTTCTCGCCAACAACGGCGCCAAATTTGTAGCCGTGGCCAGAACAGGCCGACACGACCACCGCCTTGCCGGTTTCCTCGAGAAAGAAGTGCTCATCCGATGTGAACGTATAGGCACAGGTCACGACGTCTGCGACACCATACTCATCGATCCGGGAAAAGGGCGGAGCCATCAGATTGCGAAGTGAGAGACCTTCTCCAGGTTCAGGCACCCGGTTCTGATCCGGTTCACCAAGGCGCTTGTGAACGCCCGCCCCCACTTTCAGCCCCGTGCCGGCGACAGGCGGAATGACATATCCTTCGACCGGACCACCGGTCGACAGAATGACCGGTGCCGCCTCCCAATGCGCCTGAAGGTCATGTGGCGGCGTCAGATAGGCAACGGCAGTGCGGTAGGTCGTGAGACGTTCGGACAAGGCTGGTAAAAGCCCCAGCGCCCAGGCTCCCGCCGTCACCACAATCCGGTCCGCCGAAAGCACTTCCCCATCCTCAAGGCAGACCGAGCCTGCAGCAGCGTCCACCGACGCAACGCGGGTATTTGCGCGCACATCGACATTGCGAGCCTTCAGCCAATCCCGAAGGCCACCCGCAATCTTCTGGCAAAGAAGCACGCCACCTTCCGGACTATAGGTGCCATAGCGCAGGCTGCCTCCATCGAGGAACGGATAGCGCTGTTCTGCCTCGGCAGCGCTGAAGTCCTCAAAGGCGTAGCCTCCGGCAACCAATCCATCGCGCATGCCATCGGCTTCGTCGCCCGTCACACGGCAAAGAAGCAGAAAGCCGGTATCGACCAGATGGCGGGCGCCCAGGTCATCCCACATCCGGTCCCAGGCAGCATAGGCTTCGCCGATGCGCCTCTGGTAGCCGCCTTGTGCGCCATAGGCACGGCGGATGATCCGGTGTTGATCGCCTGACGCGGACAAGGGGTTCGGGATAGGTCCCTGCTCAAGCAGGGTCACTTCAATGCCCCTGCGGGTCAGGGCCCAGGCAGTAGACAAACCGGCGATGCCGGCACCGACGATGATAATTTTCATGAGAAACCGGGAGAAGCAGAGGAATACTTCCACCAGTCTAACGGGAGGCGCAGCGGATACAAGCCACCACGCCCCCGGAAGGATCTATTGCTCAGGCTCCGACCTGCGCAATCCAGTCTTCAAGATTATAGTAAGTGGTGATGCGAGCGATCTTGCCGTCCTTCACATCGAAAAAGGTCCCTGCCGGCAGGCGGTAGGTCTGACCGGCCGCCTCTGGCAGTCCCTCGTCGGTGGCAAGGTAAGTGCCGTTGACGATGAACTCGGCAGCTGCACGCGTGCCGTCTTCATTGGCAAAGAGCACCATGTCGGTCAGCTGTTCCTTGTAGCAACGGGTCATGTGCGCGTTGAATTGCGCGAACAGTGCCTTGCCGTTGCGCCGCCCGCCCTGGTTCACATCATGCGCGATGTCATCGCTGACCAGCGCCTCCATGGCGGCCGTGTCGCCAGCGTTGAAGGCAGCGTAATAGCGCTCGAGAAGAGCAAGCGTTGAAGTCTGGGACATATGTGATCCTGTCAGCGTGAACGGCAAAGATACTTGCGGCGGAATTTGCCGCCTTCTTATCGTCTCCGCAAGTCCCTCAAAGGTCTGCATATTCGGGCATCAAGGCCTGACCAGCACACTTGCCGCGCAGGAGCGCACAGCCTGGGTCAGCGGTGCCAGAAACCTGTCCGCGGACCGGCTCACGTGCCAGAAGAGGGAGACATCATACGGCTGCTCCGGACAAAGCTCGACGAGAGTTCCCTCCTCCAGGTGACGCCGAACCAGCGGTTCCGGGTTCATGCCCCACCCAAGCCCTGCAGAAGCTGCATCAACGAAAGCGTGTGTCGAGGCCATCCAATGGGTTGGTGGTACAAGGTCCACCCCGAACACCTGCCGGATCCAGTTCCCCTGAAGACCATCCTTCGCGCTGTAGGTCAGCATCGGCGCTTTCAGGATTGCATCCGGCTTAACGCCTTCACCGAACCATTTGGCCATATAGGTTGGACTTGCCGTTGCCCTGTAACGCAGGGCACCGAGGGCGCTGCAATCGCACCCCTGCACGGGCGACGGGTCCGAACTGACGGCAGCCCTCACTTCGCCCCGGCGCAGGAGATCAGCACTGTGGTCCTGATCATCTATGATGATGTCAAACAGGAGCCCCTCGCATTGAGCCAGTGCCTCAATGAACCAGGTGGCTAGACTGTCCGCATTCACGGCAATCCGGATTGTGGGCCAGGGTCCTGAGAGATCCTCCAGCCCGATATCCGCCTTGAGCGACTGTTCCAGCAGTTCCAGATCTTCCGCATGCCTTTGCAGACGTTTGCCGGCACCAGTCGGCAAGCAAGGTTGCCCCCGGATGATAAGACTGCAGCCGAGCCGTTCCTCAAGCAGCCGGATCCGCTGGGAGATGGCCGACTGAGTCACACCGAGAGCCTGCGCAGCCTTGTCAAAGCCGCCGGTTCGGAGCACCGCAGAAAATGCCTTTAACTGACCAGGATCCAATTTCATTAGAATTTCTAATTAAAGAGAAGAATTTTGAATTTTTCTAATCCAGCTATCTCCACTAGTCAAAGGCATCCCTTTTCAGGAGCCTTCACGTGACCACTGCCCTTTCCGGATTTCTTCTGTCGCTCAGCCTGATTGTCGCCATCGGCGCGCAGAATGCATTCGTGTTGCGTCAGGGGCTGCGCGGTGAACATGTCTTCTGGGTGTGCCTGACATGCGCCCTCAGTGATGCGCTGCTCATCACGCTGGGAGTGACAAGTCTGGCCGCAATCTCACGCCTTCTGCCGTGGATAGAGCCGGTCCTACGCATTGGCGGGGCCGCATTTCTACTGGTCTACGGCCTGCGCAGCCTCAGGGCCGCAATCAAGGGAGGCGAAAAGCTCGACCCAAATGGCGCTGCGGTTTCAAGTCTGGGTTCGACGCTTCTTGTGGTTCTCTCCCTGACCTATCTGAACCCCCATGTCTATCTCGACACGGTGCTTCTGCTTGGCTCCATCGCAAGCCGCTATCCGGGGGAAGAAGCACTCTTCGCGATAGGCGCTGCGCTCGGGTCTTTTGTGTTCTTCTTCACCCTCGGCTATGGCGCCCGGCTTCTTCGGCCCGTTTTCGCCCGTCCACAGGCCTGGCAGGTGCTGGATGTCCTCATCGCCATCATGATGATGAGCCTTTCAGCCAGCCTGCTTCTTGCAGACTAACGAATAGCAGCCACAAAAAGGAAAAAGCCCACGCCCCGGCATACCGGAGCGAGGGCTTTCATTTTTCAATACATCCCCTGATCAGGCGCGGCCGATAGCCTTGTCGACGCTGATCGGACCGGGTCCGGCAGCAGCCAGATAGACGAACACGAAGCAGTAGAGAGCCGCCAGTTCGCCGCCATTGAGGATCGGGTAGAAGCTGCTCGGCGCATGAGCCATGAAATAAGCGACCGCCATCGTGCCAGAGGCAAGGAAAGCAGCAGGACGGGTGAACAACCCGATCACGATCAGGGCACCGCAGATCAGTTCGACGAGACCGGCAGCGCCAGCCATTGTGGTCGGCGAGATGCCGGACATCTTGGTTGCCGGAATGCTGAGATACTTGGTGGTGCCGTGCTGAAGGAACAAAAGGCCTGACGCAATGCGCAGCGCGCTCAGCAAGAACGGGGAAAGGGGAGCAAGAAAGGTCATGAGGAACAGTCTTTCACGGTTGTATTTTGAACAAGTTCGCGTCTACCGCCAAATTTAGCGGGCAGTAGAAGCCGCTCCAAGCGGAAAATCGCAATACCCAATGACAGTTGCTTGTCCGTCAAGGCAGGTCTTGTGCCCATCAGCCGTTTCCGGATAACTGGACATCCTGCCAAAAGAGACGGTGTCATGCCTTTTTCTCAAGAAGATCTCGACCAGCTCGTTGCGCTCAGACGGAGCCTTCACCGCCATCCCGAAGTGTCCGGCCAGGAACAATGGACGGCGGCGAAGATCGAAGACGTGTTGGCACGCTGCCAGCCCGATCGGATCGTCAAAGGCCTTGGTGGCCATGGCGTGGCAGCCGTCTTTCAGGGGAATGAGCAAGGCCCGACGCTGCTGGTCCGCTGCGAACTCGATGCCTTGCCGATCGAGGAAAAGACAGGCCTCGCCTATAGCTCCGAAATTCCCGGCAAGGGGCATCTATGCGGCCATGATGGCCACATGACCATTCTGGCAGCCACTGCACTGGCCCTGCACCGTCAGCGTCCTGGCAGAGGCCGGGTGGTGCTTCTGTTCCAGCCTGCGGAAGAGGATGGATCCGGCGCAGCAGCCGTTGTCTCCGATCCGGCCTTTGCAGATCTGTCCCCCGACCTTGCCTTTTCCTTGCACAACCTTCCCGGTCTTCCCCTCGGCTTTGCCGGGTTGAAAGCTGGACCGGTCAATTGCGCCTCACGCGGTATCAAGTTGCGTTTTGAAGGCAAGACGGCCCATGCCTCCCAACCTGAAACCGGCGTCTCGCCAATGCCAGCCATGGCGGCCCTGATGCCGGTGCTTTCTGGCCTTTCCAAAGGAACTCAGGCTGACCCGGACTTCACCCTCGTCACGATTACCCACGCCTGGCTCGGCGAAGAGGCCTTCGGGATCGCACCGGGCGACGGAGAGATCTGGGCCACTTTGCGAACCCTCACCGATGATGGAATGGCAAGCCTTTGCGAGACTGCCGAAAGGCTGTCTCAAGAAGCTGCAAAGACCCGCGGTCTGCACCTCTCCTTTTCCTATCACGACGTCTTTGACCATTGCGAAAATGCACCGGAAGCCGTTGCGGTGCTCGAACAGGCCCTCGCGGATGAAGGCGTCCCCTTTGGCCCAGCAAACCTACCGATGCGGGCATCAGAGGACTTTGGACGGTTCCGCAAGCTTTGCCCTGCGGCCATGTTCTTTCTGGGATCAGGGGAAGACCACCCGGCCCTTCACAATCCGGACTACGACTTTCCGGAGGAACTGATCCCGATCGGAGCAAAAGTCTTTCTCAGAGCGATCCGGAACCAACTGGGTTGAGCCCGATCAGCCTCCCGTCAGAGTTCCGGGAACTTGCGCTGCCGCCACTGGCTGCGGGGCACGGGAGCACCTACCCGGTAACCGAAGTCGAGGACACGGGTCACACTGTTGTTGACTTCGCACCGGACGGAAAGATCGTACCACTGCCCGGCGGCGAAAAAGGCGACCCTGTCGTTTTGCACCACAGTGCCTGAGCCCAGGTGCAAAATGGGCAATACCTCCGGCTGCCAAGGCGGGCTGGCTCTGCGCAGCTGATCACGCAACTCGGTCATGCAGAGCATGTTGGCCCGCTCATTCCGGCCCATTCCCGCCATCGCCGTCCAGGCACGCGGATCATCCGACAGGGAATCCGAAAAGATCTTCCGCGCCTTGATCAGATTGCCGGAGGTTCCACCTGGCACCCCCTTGGGCTTTGCAGGCTTCGGTGGCGGGGCACTCAGGCTCGCAATTGGGCCGACAGTGCCAAAGTCACTCGGCGCAACGTCTGACGGTTCCGGTCCTGCAGGAATGGCTTGCTCCTCAGGCGAGGCTTCTGCCTGCGCCTCGGGACCGGCAGCAAGGCCTTCAGCCTCCTGCACCTCTTCCTGAACCTCGGGCACGTTTTCGGCCTCTGCGGTCTCAGGCTCTTCCGGGGTCTCGGTCACCTCAGGGGTTTCAGATTGCTCAGCCTCTGCGGTCTCCTCCCCCTTGGGCTCGGCCTGTTCCTCAGGCTCCTGAGCAACCTCGGTTTCCTGCTCGCTTGGTTCCTCCGCCCCGTCCTGCGCCTGCTCGGAACCATTGTCCTTGTCCGCATATTCATAGACGGGCTGAAGAACGGGCAAAGGCTGCTGCGGCTCTACTTGCTGCGCTTCCGGCTCCTGCATCTCTTCTGCCTGGGGGGCGGGCTCGGGTTCAGGTTCGGGCTGCGGGGCTGCTTCCTCTTCGGCCTGCGGCTGCTCCGGTTCAGGCTCTGGTTCCGGCTGAGGCTCGGGCTCGGGTGCGGCTTCTTCTTCCGGCTGCGGCTGAGGTTCTGGCTCTGGTTCAGGCACAAGAACCACGTCCACCGTCTGCTGTTCCTCCCGCATATCGGGAAGCTGCCAGTCAACCTTGGTCAGCAGTGCAGCAGCGACAAGACCATGAAGGACAAGGGAGATCATCACTCCCCCACCTATCCGCACCCAGTTTGCCGGGTCCCTGTCCATCATCGGTCTGCGTTCATCCATGGGACCATGAATAGTCGCAAATGCGTCGAAATAGGAGCGGAATGACCGTTGCACTCGGGAATTTTACCGTCCTTCAAAAACATTAAACCATTCGGTTGACTATTTGAACAACACCATATACATTCAACCACATGGTTGAACATAACACACTCCAGCTCAATGCGATCTTTCACGCGCTCAGCGACGGTACCCGGCGGCAGATGTTGCGGGATCTGTCTGACGGAGAACGGACCGTGAGCCAATTGGCAGAGCCGTTCCAGATCTCGCTTGCTGCCGCCTCCAAGCACATCAAGGTTCTGGAAGCTTCCGGACTGATTGCCAGACAGATCAGCGGACGCACCCACATCTGCCGCCTGGCGCCCGGGCCTCTCGCCAGCGCCCATGAATGGCTCGGCTTCTACGAGCACTTCTGGGCCTCCAGGCTGGATGTGCTCGAGCAACTCCTGCTTCAGGAAGACGACATCAAACCGAAGACACCAATGGGAGACGAGGAATGACCGACACTGCAGTTGCCGGCGATTACGGCATGCTCACCGAACCTGCCACGCTAAAGATCCAGCGCCTTCTTCCAGGTCCGCTTGAGCGGGTGTGGAATTACCTGACCGATGATCGCCTCCGCGCCACATGGTTGGCCGCCGGCCCGATGACGCTTGAAAAGGACGCAGCTTTCACGCTCACCTGGCGCAATGACAATCTGAGTAAGTCGCCAGCCCAGCGGCCGGATGGTTTTCCGGAAGAACACAGCATGGACAGCCGCATCCTCGAGGTTCATGCGCCTTACCGTCTGATTTTCACATGGGGCGAACGCGGAGAGGTCTGTTTTGATCTCGAAGAACAGGACGGCAAGGTGCTTCTGACCGTGGTGCACAAGCGCATCTCCGACCGGGCCAACACCGTGATGATTGGTGCGGGCTGGCACCGCCATCTGGAAGTGCTCGCCGACCGGCTGGATGGGCGCGAGCCGGACACCTTCTGGGCTGGCTGGCTCAAGCTCAGGGCAGAATACGACCAGCGGCTTCCGGCCTGATCCGGGATATCCCGGCAAAGCAAAGAGCCCGGCGGATGATCCGCCGGGCTCTTTTCATTTCAACTCTGCTTGCTGCAGGATCAGCTGTCCAGGAACGAGCGCAGCTTGCGGGACCGGGACGGATGCTTCAGCTTGCGCAGCGCCTTCGCCTCGATCTGACGGATACGTTCGCGGGTCACCGAGAACTGCTGGCCAACTTCTTCCAGCGTGTGGTCGGTGTTCATGCCGATACCGAAACGCATGCGCAGCACGCGCTCTTCACGCGGGGTGAGCGAGGCGAGAACGCGGGTCGTGGTTTCACGCAGGTTCGACTGAATGGCCGCATCGATGGGAAGAACGGCGTTCTTGTCCTCGATGAAATCTCCCAGGTGCGAATCTTCCTCGTCCCCGATCGGGGTTTCCAGAGAGATCGGCTCCTTGGCAATCTTCAGAACCTTGCGAACCTTTTCCAGCGGCATCTGCAGCTTTTCGGCCAGCTCTTCCGGGGTCGGCTCGCGGCCGATCTCGTGCAGCATCTGGCGCGAGGTGCGGACGATCTTGTTGATCGTCTCGATCATGTGCACCGGAATACGGATCGTGCGGGCCTGGTCTGCGATCGAACGGGTGATCGCCTGACGGATCCACCAGGTCGCGTAGGTCGAGAACTTGTAGCCGCGGCGGTACTCGAACTTGTCCACGGCCTTCATCAGGCCGATGTTGCCTTCCTGAATGAGATCCAGGAACTGCAGACCGCGGTTCGTGTACTTCTTGGCGATGGAAATCACGAGACGCAGGTTGGCCTCGACCATTTCCTTCTTGGCGATACGCGCTTCGCGCTCACCCTTCTGCACCATGGCAACGATGCGGCGGAATTCCGTGATCTCGAGACCGGTTTCGGTCGCAAGCGTCTGAATTTCCTGACGCAGATCGCGGATGTTGTCCTTTTCCTTGGCAACGAAGTTCTTCCACCCGCGGGTGGACAGATTCGCAACCTTGCGCAGCCAGTTCGGGTCGAGTTCGGCCCCCTGATACTGCTTGAGGAAGTCGGTCCGGTCGACATTGTAGCTGTCGGCCAGGCGCAGCAGACGGCCTTCATAGCCCATCAGGCGCTTGTTGATGTCGTAGAGCTGGGCAACCAGGGCGTCGATACGGTTCTGGTTCAGGGACAAGCTTTTGACGTCGACGACCAGCTCTTCCTGAATCTTCTTGTAGCGGCGTTCCTGGGACGGGCTGAGCGTCTTGTTGGCCAGCTTGTTTTCAACCAGCTGGTCCTGCAGCTTGCGCAGCTTCTTGTAGCTTTCGGCAACGCGGTCGAAGGTTTCCAGAACCTGCGGCTTCAGTTCGGCTTCCATCGCGGACAGGGAAACGTTGGACTCGAATTCGTCCTCGTCGTCACCGTCTTCTTCGCTCTCGCCTTCCCCTTCACCGCCGGGACCTGCATCATTGGCAGCACGCGGGCCGCCAGGGGCTGCTTCCTCGTCGTCGTCATTGGCCACAGCCGGGCCACCCTTGGCGTCCGGACCTGCATAGGTTGCTTCCAGATCGATGATGTCGCGCAGCAGAACGGTGCCTTCGTTCAGCTCATCACGCCAGATGATAATGGCCTGAAAGGTCAGCGGGCTTTCGCACAGCCCGGCAATCATCGCCTCGCGGCCAGCCTCGATGCGCTTCGCAATGGCGATTTCGCCTTCGCGCGACAGCAGCTCGACCGAACCCATTTCGCGCAGGTACATGCGCACCGGGTCATCGGTACGGTCGGTCGGTTCCTTGGCGGAGGTGGACTTGGCGACCGCCGTTCCACCGCTCGCGACCAGATCACCGCCATCGACATCATCGTCGGTGTTGGCTTCGTCCGCTTCCTCGGCATCGATCACATTGATGCCCATATCGGAGAGCATGGACATGATGTCTTCGATTTTTTCGGACGTGTTCTGATCCGAGGGAAGCACCTCGTTCAGCTCGTCATAAGTGACATAACCGCGCTTCTTGGCGGTTTTGATCATCTTTTTGACAGCAGCATCCGACAGATCAAGCAGAGGGCCATCCGGACCTTCTGCATTGTTGTCCTGTGTGTCGTCTGCCTGTGTCGCCTTCGATACCATATTCTGCTCCACAATCGCGAATGAGCCCATTCGCGGCGCGCCTGAATTTGCTTACTTCCGCACCATCCCCAGCGCGCAAGCCCCCAGGCTGCGCAGCCGTGTGATCGTCAAGAATCGCGAGATGATTTGTAAGCCGTGTCCCTTAAGTCCCAATTAACCGTGAAAAAAATGACCGGCGCCGATTTTCTCCGCGCATTCTTCCCACAGGTTTCCCCTCTCTCGGAAAGATCGCGCAATCCGTAGAGTTTTCAAGTTCGGGTCAACAGCGGTGACAAGACTTCTCGCCGCAGGTGCCTTGACCTTTCGCGGCTCTTTATCGCTGCAAAGCTTCTATTTAGCTCGACGCAGCCGATTCGCAAGTGTGATTCGCGAATCACCAATTGGTTCGGCCAAGTTTTTTGCCTCAAATGGCTTTCACAGCCTTAAAATGGCACCTCGGCCCCGCCAGCGTCCGGCAGCTCCGCTAGGGAAGGCTCGGTCCGCTGCGGCGCCGTACGGATCTTCTTGGCACGTTCCGCCAGTTCCGCCTCGTCCCGCATGCACTCCTCCCGGCGCCTGTTGAGGTCCTTGCTCATGGCCTGAACCCGCATCCAGCTTTCCTCATTGAGATCCTGCTCGGCAGCGGTCATTTCCGCCTCGAGTTCCGCCTCAAGCGTATTGAGTTCCAGCATGTCGAGGAAATGCATGAAGACAGCTTCCAGGAAGTCCTCCGGAGGCGCACTGCGCAAAAGCGGGAACCGCTGCGTCAGGGCCGAGAACGAACCGCCACGCGCAGACCCCGGACGGGCATCCTCCATCATTTCGCGCATCAGCGCCTGAAGACTGTCGTCCAGGCCGGCGGCAACATCGGTGGCGGCTGCCCTGCTGCCGTCAACCCTTTGGGCAAATCGGCAAAGCGCATCCCGGAACCGGCCGTGAAGACTGTCTGAGAACCGAACCGCAACGAGACGCTCCAGATGCCGGTCGAGCAATTGCGGATAATGGACGCAAAGGCCGCAGATGAGGCGCTCCATGCCGTAATGTGGCGTCTCCGGCAGACCGGTGCGGACCGCAAGCAGACTGCCGGGCTCAGGGGCTGGCTGGAACCCGCCGCCAGGCTGGAAGTTGCCCTTGCCGCCCGGCCTGCGCCCTTCCCCGCCCCGCTGCCGGGACTGTTCATAGAACAGGTTGGAGAGCTTGAACTTGAGATCCATCTGGTAGCGGCGCTTGACCCGCGGATCACGGATCGTCTCGACGAGATCCTCGAAGCGCTTTTCCAGAGCCGCCTTGCGCTCAGGCGTGTCGATGCGCGAGACCGAGGTCTCCCGGTCCCAGACAACATCAATCAGCGGCTGAGCCTTCTCCACCTCAGCCTCGAAGCCTGCAAGGCCGCGCTGCTTGATCAGATCATCCGGATCCATGCCGTCCGGCAGGAAGGAGAACTGGAAAGAATATCCACTGTGAAGCACCGGAAAGATCCGGTCGATCGCCCTATGGGCCGCAGACACGCCAGCCGCGTCCCCATCGAAGCAGACCACCGGCTCGGCAGCAAACTTCCAAAGGCGCGTGACCTGATCCTCAGTGAAGGCCGTCCCCAGGGTCGCCACCACATGGCGCACGCCTGCCTGCCATAAAGCAATCGCATCCAGATAGCCTTCCACCACGACCGCCTGACCGGCCTTGTAGGCAGGCTCGCGCGCCCTATGGGCGTTGAAAAGCATGATGCCCTTGTGAAAGAGAGGCGTTTCCGGAGAGTTCAGGTATTTCGGCTGACCTTCCGGCGAGAGAGTACGGCCACCGAAAGCCACCACGCGGCCGCGATCATCATGGATCGGGATCATCAGGCGGCCGCGGAACCGGTCATAGGCCGGACGGCCGTCCTCCGGCTTAATCAGCAGCCCCGCCTCGATCATCATG
Source organism: Roseibium suaedae (assembly GCF_900142725.1). Taxonomy (GTDB): domain Bacteria; phylum Pseudomonadota; class Alphaproteobacteria; order Rhizobiales; family Stappiaceae; genus Roseibium; species Roseibium suaedae. Next base: position 874,935 of record NZ_FRBW01000002.1, read on the forward strand.
CTTTCAGGCACGTCCCGTGCAATCAGATGCTGCTTCAGCGCATCCCGGCTTTCAGGGGCGAAGCCGAAGCGAAACTCGGACAGGGTTTCGGCAGAAAGGCCGCGCTTCTGGGCATAGGCACGGGCAGCCGTGCCGCGCGGGCCGCCATATTCCATCTGAAAGAACTTGGCCGCCATCTCGCAAACGTCGGCAAGGCTTGCCCGTTGCTTCTCCCGGCGGGCAGCCTGAGGATCAGGCGCAGGAAGGGCGACGCCCGCCTGATCGGCCAGCCGCTCCACCGCCTCCGGGAAGCTCAATCCCTCGGTTTCCATCAGGAACCGGAAATGATCTCCCGAGGCTCCGCAGCCAAAGCAATGATACCGGTTCCGCCGGTCCTCGACGTGAAAGCTCGGGCTCTTTTCCTGATGGAACGGGCAACAGGCCCAGAAGTCTCCCTTGCCCGGCTGGGTCTTGCGCCGGTCCCACGACACCTTCCGCCCGACGATGTCGGACAGATTGATACGGGCCCGTATCTCATCGAGAAGTCGATTGTCGAAACGCATTGAACTCGCCGGTTATCGTCTTCCGGACCTCCGTCCGGCATCCTGCAAAGATGATAGCCTCCGCACGAGTTGGCAATCAGCCCGTGACGGAAGCGCATTCTTTGCATTTGGAGATAAGCGGGAGCGCCGGTCCCGGGCCCCTCGCCTGAGGCGGCTTATATCAGACCGCTGGGAATAGCAAAATCCGCAGGCGCGGAACGCGCCTGAAAAGATCAGGCCGTGCCGGCCGATCCATTGTTTTCCACACGCAGCAAATCGCGCACCACGCAGGACGCCTGAACAAAGTCCATCTGGCCCGGATAGCGGGCCTTGAGCTCATTCATGCAGCGGCCGATGTCCCTGAGGCCATGAGCCCCCAGATCACGGACGGTCTTCTCGCACAGGACACGCATCTTTTCCGTGTCGATCTGCCCCGGAAGGAACTCGCGGATGATATCGCCTTCGCGTTGCTCCTGGGCAGCGAGCTCGAGCTGACCGGTCTCTTCATACTCCTTGGTCGAAACGTCACGCTGACGGACCATTTTCTGAAGGATATCCAGCACCTCTTCGTCACCCACGCCATCCCGGCCGGTCTGACGGACAATGGTGTCCCGGTCCTTGATCGCAGCCAGAATCAGCCGCAGGGTCGCAATGCGCCCCTTGTCATTGGCAGTTTCTGCGGCTTTCAGAGCCGAATTGATCTTCTCGCGCATGGCTTTCCCCCGCCCCAGAACACGCACAGCACCGGTGCGCGTCTGCGTTTACGCAACTAGAACCGTTAAAGCGTTGATCTATATAGTATATTTTTCAGATGATCAATGTTGACGATCCGGCCCGCTTCCCATAGAGTCCGGCGCTTAATGCAGACGGCATTAATGTTGGGTTCGCCCGCGCGCTTTCGCCTTCTCTGCAGCGCATGATGTCACCAACAAAATCTGGAAACAAGACATGACGACTGCCGACGCATGGTCCACTAAACCTGCGACCGCCCTCCTTGTCCTTGCCGATGGCAGCGTGATCGAAGGCGAAGGCCTCGGCGCCACAGGCGAAGCTGTTGGCGAAATCTGCTTCAACACAGCCATGACCGGTTACCAGGAAATCCTGACCGATCCGTCCTACGCTGGCCAGATCATCACTTTCACTTTTCCCCATATTGGCAACGTCGGTACCAACGACGAGGATATCGAGACCGTCAACATGGCGGCTGAGAGCGGCATCCGCGGCTGCGTGCTGAATGCCTCGATCACCGATCCGTCCAACTACCGAGCCTCGCGTCATCTGGACCAGTGGCTCAAGGCCCGTGGCCTGATCGGCATTTCCGGTGTCGACACCCGCGCCCTGACCGCCCTGATCCGTGAAAAGGGCGTTCCGAACGGGGTCATCGCCTATCATCCGGACGGCCAGTTCAACCTGGACGCGCTCAAGAAGATGGCTGCCGAATGGCCGGGCCTCGAAGGCATGGACCTCGCCAAGGACGTGACCACCACGCAGACTCATCCCTGGGACGAAACGTCGTGGGAATGGGACAAGGGCTATGGCCACACCAAGGAAGCAGAGTTCAACGTTGTTGCCCTCGACTTCGGCATCAAGCGCAACATTCTGCGCCTTCTGACCGATGCCGGCTGCAAGGTCACCGTTCTGCCGGCAAATGCCACCGCTGAAGATGTGCTTGCCTATAATCCGGACGGCGTGTTCCTTTCCAACGGACCGGGCGACCCGGCCGCGACCGGCGAATACGCAGCCAGCACCATCAAGGCTGTTGTCGAAAAGGGCATTCCGACCTTCGGGATCTGCCTCGGACATCAGATGCTGGCGCTGGCGCTCGGCGGCAAGACCATGAAGATGCACCAGGGTCACCATGGCGCAAACCACCCGGTTCACGATCACACCACCGGCAAGGTGGAGATCACCTCCATGAACCATGGCTTTGCCGTGGACACCGCAAGCCTGCCGGAAACGGTCGAGGAAACCCATGTTTCGCTCTTCGACGGCTCCAACTGCGGCATCCGACTGAAGGGCAAGCCGGTGTTCTCCGTGCAGTATCACCCGGAAGCATCCCCCGGCCCGCGCGACAGCCACTATCTGTTCAAGCGCTTCACCGATTTCATGCGTGACGCCAAGTCCGCCTGACCGAAGGCCAAAGACACCAAAAACAAAAGCCCCGAACCATCAGGTCGCGGGGCTTTTATTTTGGACAAGAGTCCTTCAGCAGAAAGACCGATGGCCTTGGGAGGAAGGCCACCGGACAAGTCAGAAGAAATCAGGCACCAGCGACGAGCTGGTTCAAAGAGGACAAGACGTTGTCCACTTCGGCGACCTGCTCGTCGAGCATGGCCTTTTGTTCGCGCAGCATCTTCTGCTGGCTTTCGCAAATGTCGCGAAGTTCTGCAAACTGCTCCTGGCGCGGCGTATCGCCTTCCACAAGCTTGATGACCCGCCGGATCTCGACGAGAGTCAGACCGATTTTCTTTGCCTGCAGGATCACCCGCATGCGGCTGACGTCCTGCGTACCGTAGAAACGGCGAGCCCCGCGGCGGACGGGGTTCAGCAGGCCCTTTTCCTCATAGAAACGGAGGGTTCGCAGGGTCACATCAAAAAGCTCCGACATTTCGGAGATAGCAAGAGGCTGCGCTTCCGCAACATCCTCAACCAGTGGCCCTGCGAGATCTGGCAGGACAACCATCTTGGTAGCTACACTGTTCATTTTATTGCCCGATATTTGTTTTCATTAGCGCAATGTGATCCTGCTACGTGCCCGCCTTGCTTCTCGACCCACCTTCGATCAGCCAGACACTCGCACGGCCCGTAACTTCCAAGCCGGTTTTCAGATGAATTTCCGGAGAGGATAACCACCCATCACGCAACGTTCAGTATGACACCAATGGCATGTTCTGTAGTTCGCATTTCGCGCCATTTTTTATTCATTTGAACCGAATGAGAGAAAAAAGACAGAAAAGTCCAGATAAGAATAATTCCAAGGCAGCAACCAGATGGCTCATTACGAAGAACGCCAATATCAAAATGGAAACCAGGCTAAAAAGAAGGGAAAGATTACTAATTATCGATAATCAATAAATACGACCTTCTGAAACCTTTCTCACAATTTACCATCATTAATTTAGTGGAAGTGAAATCAGCAATCCAAGGTTGTTATCAACCACCCCAGTCCACGAACAAGTCAGGGACGCAGATCTCCAACTGGAATTGCTCCAGCCCTGCGCCATTCCCGAGGCGTCATGCCAAACCATCGCCGTGCTGCGCGGGTAAAGTTCCCGACGGCAGAAAACCCGACACGATAGGCAATCTCGGACACAGGCAAAGGCGTCGTCCGCAAGAGATTGGAGGCAATCGCGCGACGTACATCATCGTGCAATTCCTGAAACTTGTGGCCTGTCTCAAACAGGCGCCTTTGCAAAACTCTCGGACTCATGCCGATTTCCTTTGCAACCATTCCGAGAGTGAGGTCAGGCGATGAGACGCCCGCCTGAATGATATCCCGGACATGGCCCGCAAAATCTGCCGCCTTAACCTGATCGGTCAACCGGCGTTCGCACAGCTCGACCATGGCCGAATAGACTTCGGGGTCAGCCATTGGATTGGGAGCTTCCATGCGGCTCAGACAATAGACAATCCGGTTTCTTTCCGCCCGGAATGAAACCGACGGCCCGAATACCTGACGGTGCAGTTGCACATTTTCAGGAGGCGTCCTGGTCAGATCAACCTGTAGCGGATCAATTTTTGGTTCACCGAAACTGGATCTGAAACGCTCGACCACAAGCGCCGCATAGCGGTCAAGAAACTGATGCGGTTCCTGAACCGTCGGAACGAAAACCCAGTCAAAGTTGACCTTGCCGCCCCTGATCTCGACAGAGCAGTCACGAACGTCAAGGCCAAGACTGGAAAAGCGAACCATCGTCTGCAAAGCCACGAGTGGCGTGGGCGCAAACCGCATGGCCAGGGTCAGGAGCCGAAAGCCTCCCGAGTTTCCCTGCTTCAGGCTCCACCGCAGCCCAAAAAGCGGATCTCTTTGCTGTTCAGCAACCCGCTCGAGCAGAGCTATATACTTCTCCAGGGAGATGTAACCGTGATCCCAGCTTTCGGGCGGACCGAGCACAGGCCCGTGCCGGGCCGTGAAACTGCCAAGATCCAGCCCAAGCTGATCCAGGTAGCTGCTCAGACCCTTGATGACGCTTGCATGTATGCGATTTGAATTGAGAGGCTTGCCCACTTTACCACCTGGCCGGATTGCCAAAACGCCGAGATTTGCAAAACGCACAACGCCAGGAAACGGTCCCACCACATTTCCTTTGCAAGACATCTTTGCCTGCGCACCTAAACCGGATTGTACGCCCAGCTCAACAGAAGCTGAGACCACACACTGATTTATTTAGATCGGACGCAAGAGACAGTTTTCAACTCCCCTGCGGTAAAAACCTTGCAACCCTGTGCCCGAAGGGCAACCGGAAACGTCCACAAACCACGATTCGGCTGAAACCAGACCAGATCCGCTCCCACAGCAGTGAAAAGAAGGCCTAGAACAAGGTTCTCCGCAGTAGATGACACACTTTAACCCTTCTCCAGCGGAAACTATCCGGTCAGAATGGAAATTAAAGCCATCTGCGGGGTTCCTTCCCGCGACGCTTTTGCCTATAAGACGCGCTCAGCCGACATAGTCTTTCATCATGGAACGAGCCGACCCGGCAGGTGCAAACCTGCGCGGCAACGGCCGCTGCGAGCCCCGATGCCAAAACGCACAGACATCTCCTCCATTCTCATCATTGGTGCAGGCCCGATCGTCATCGGCCAGGCCTGTGAATTCGACTATTCGGGCACGCAGGCCTGCAAGGCGCTCCGAGAAGAGGGCTACCGCATCATTCTGGTGAACTCCAACCCGGCGACGATCATGACCGATCCGGAGCTGGCGGATGCGACCTATATCGAGCCGATCACCCCGGAAATCGTTGCCAAGATCATTGAGAAGGAACGCCCGGACGCGCTCCTTCCGACCATGGGTGGCCAGACGGCGCTGAACTGCGCCCTCGCCCTGGAAGAAATGGGTGTGCTCGAAGAGTTCGGCGTCGAGATGATCGGCGCCAAGGCTGACGTGATCGAGAAGGCGGAAGACCGCGAGAAGTTCCGCGCCGCGATGGATGTCATCGGGCTTGAGAACCCGCGTGCAGCGATCGCCTCCTCTCCCGCCATCCGCAACGAAGCTGGCAAGATCATCGGCTATGACCGCAATGTCGGCTTCATGGAAGCCATGCGCGCTCTGGACGACATTGGCCTGCCGGCCATCATCCGTCCGGCCTTCACCATGGGCGGCACCGGCGGCGGCGTTGCCTATAACCGGGAAGAGTTCGAAACCATTGCCCGCTCCGGCCTGGACGCTTCGCCGAACGGTCAGATCCTGATCGACGAAAGCCTGCTCGGCTGGAAGGAATACGAGATGGAAGTGGTCCGCGACAAGGCGGACAACTGCATCATCATCTGCTCGATCGAGAACTTCGATCCGATGGGCGTCCACACGGGAGATTCCATCACTGTCGCGCCGGCTCTGACGCTGACCGACAAGGAATACCAGATCATGCGCGACGCCTCGATCGCGGTTCTGCGCGAGATCGGCGTGGAAACCGGCGGCTCGAACGTGCAGTTCGCCGTGAACCCGGAAAATGGCCGCCTCGTCGTCATTGAGATGAACCCGCGCGTGTCCCGTTCCTCGGCTCTGGCGTCCAAGGCCACCGGCTTCCCGATCGCCAAGATCGCCGCGAAGCTGGCCTGCGGCTATACGCTCGATGAGCTGGAGAACGACATCACCGGCGGTGCAACCCCGGCTTCGTTCGAACCCTCCATCGACTATGTGGTCACCAAGATCCCGCGCTTCGCCTTCGAGAAGTTCCCGGGCTCTGAACCGACCCTGACCACCGCGATGAAGTCGGTGGGTGAAGTGATGGCCATTGGCCGCACTTTCCAGGAAAGCTTGCAGAAGGCCCTGCGCGGCCTTGAAACCGGCATGAACGGTCTCGATGAGGCTGAAATCCTGGGCCTCGGCCAGGGCGACGACACCAACGCGATCCGCGCTGCGATCTCCGTGCCGACGCCGACCCGTATCCTCAACGTTGCCCAGGCCATGCGCCTTGGCATGAGCCTTGAGGACATTCATGCGGCCAGCGGCATCAACCCCTGGTTCCTGGAGCAGATGCACGCCATCGTGAAGATGGAAGACAAGGTGCGCGAACACGGTCTGCCGCAGAACGCAAAGGCCCTGCGCCAGCTGAAGTCCATGGGCTTCTCCGACGCCCGCCTGGCTTCCCTGACCGACAAGGACGCTGCCGACGTTGCCAAGCTGCGCGACGAGCTGGACGTGCACCCGGTCTACAAGCGCATCGACACCTGCGCGGCAGAGTTCGCCTCCCCGACCGCCTACATGTACTCCACCTACGAAGCACCCTTCATGGGCGCTCCGGCCTGCGAGTCCAATCCTACGGACAAGAAGAAGGTCGTCATCCTCGGCGGCGGCCCGAACCGGATCGGCCAGGGCATCGAGTTCGACTATTGCTGCTGTCACGCGGCCTTCGCGCTTGAAGAAGCGGGCTACGAGACCATCATGGTCAACTGCAACCCGGAAACCGTTTCCACCGACTACGACACGTCAGACCGCCTCTATTTCGAGCCGCTGACCGTTGAAGACGTTCTGGAAATCATCCGCACCGAACAGAAGAACGGCACCCTGCACGGCGTGATCGTCCAGTTCGGCGGCCAGACCCCGCTGAAGCTGGCTCAGGCTCTCGTGCGCGCCAATGTTCCGATCCTCGGCACCTCGCCGGACATGATCGACCTGGCCGAAGATCGTGACCGGTTCCAGAAACTGCTGATCAAGCTCGGCCTGAAGCAGCCGGAAAACGGCATCGCCTACTCCGTCGAACAGGGCCGCCTGATTGCTGGCAAGCTGGGCCTGCCGCTCGTTGTCCGCCCGTCCTATGTTCTAGGCGGCCGCGCGATGCAGATCATCCGTGATGAGGAAGCCCTCAACTCCTACCTGCTCGGCACCCTGCCGGAACTGGTTCCCGCCGAAGTGCGCGCCAAGTATCCGAACGACAAGACCGGTCAGATCAACACCGTTCTGGGCACCAACCCGCTGCTGTTCGACCGCTACCTGGAAGGCGCGATCGAAGTTGACGTCGACGCCCTGTGCGACGGCAAGGACGTGTTCGTCTGCGGTATCATGGAGCACATCGAGGAAGCCGGCATTCACTCCGGTGACAGCGCCTGCTCCCTGCCGCCGTTCTCCCTCTCGGCCGAAATGATCGACGAACTGAAGCGCCAGACCACGGCCATGGCTCTTGCCTTGGAAGTCGGCGGCCTGATGAACGTCCAGTACGCCATCAAGGGCGGCGAGATCTATGTGCTCGAAGTCAACCCGCGCGCGTCGCGAACGGTGCCCTTCGTCGCAAAGACCATCGGTGAGCCGGTTGCCAAGATCGCAAGCCGCATCATGGCGGGCGAAAGCCTCGCCTCCTTCGGCCTGACCGAGAAGAAGCTGACACACGTTGCGGTCAAGGAAGCCGTGTTCCCCTTCGCCCGCTTCCCGGGTGTCGACACGATCCTCGGCCCGGAAATGCGCTCGACCGGTGAAGTCATGGGCCTCGACAAGGCCTTCCCGATTGCCTTTGCAAAGTCCCAGATCGCCAGCAACACGGCGGTTCCCGAATCCGGCACCGTGTTCGTCTCCATGCGCGATCAGGACAAGGCCGGCGTGGTCGATGCCTGCCGCCGCCTGTCGGAAGCCGGCTTCAAGATCATCGCCACCAGTGGAACCCAGAAGTACCTTGAGGAACAGGGAATTGCCTGTGACAAGGTCAACAAGGTGCTTGAAGGCCGTCCGCACATCGTTGATGCTATCAAGAACGGTGAGGTTCAGCTCGTCTTCAACACGACAGAAGGCGCACAGGCTCTCTCCGACAGCCGGTCCATGCGCCGCGCAGCCCTCCTGCAGAAGGTGCCGTATTACACGACGCTGGCAGGTTCGGTGGCCGCAGCAAAGGGAATTGTGGCCTACAAGGCCGGAAACCTTGAAGTCAGGCCCTTGCAATCCTACTTCGGCTGAGCTGAGATTAGGTTCGAACCGGCCGGGAAAGATTCTCTTTCCCGGCTGGGTTCTTTTTTGTGACGTGCGGTTCCGTGAAAAGGCGGGACCCAATAAGCTGAAGGTCTGAGACCAATGGAAAAAGTTCCGATGACCTCCGCCGGATACGCGATGCTTCAGGCTGAGCTGAAGGAGCGTACTTCCGTCGAGCGCCCGCGCATTGTTGATGCGATCTCGGAAGCTCGTGCTCATGGCGATTTGTCGGAAAACGCCGAATATCACGCTGCAAAGGAAGCGCAGAGCCACAATGAAGGCCGCATTGCGGAACTCGAAGACAAGCTTTCGCGCGCCGAAGTCATTGACGTGACCAAGCTGTCCGGCGACACCATCAAGTTTGGAGCCACGGTGAACCTCATCGACGAGGACACCGAGGAAGAGAAGAAATACATGATCGTTGGCGACGTCGAATCCGACGTGAAGCAGAACAAGATCTCGATTTCTTCCCCGATCGCACGTGCGCTGATCGGCAAGACCGTTGGCGATACCGTGGAAGTGGCCGCTCCTGGCGGCGCCCGTTCCTATGAGATCGTTGGCGTGAACTACCTCTGAGGTCTCTGTGCCGGTCCTCCGGCACCAGGTCCAGGATTTTGAAAATGCCCGCGTTTTCGCGGGCATTTTTGCATCCGGGGTCCTGCGGCAAGCACTCCCTTGAAGCCCCGCAGTTTACCCTTATGCACACCACAATTTGACCTTGCGGATTATGCTTCTACAATACCCGTCAGATTTCCGCGGCACAGGAGAAGCGGAATGGACCTTCTCGACACTCTCAGCATCAGTTTCTTGACTGTTGCCGTCCCGGTCTTTGCCCTCAGAACCTCCGCATACTGGGCGCTGCCTTTCCGGGAAAAATGCCTTATCCGGCGGCTCATGGCCAGGCGGGAAGCGCCGCTTGGTCTGGGGAGCCGCTTGTTCACCGGCTTCATCGTCGTGGGCGGCCTGTCTTTCGCCCTGCTCCACGGCCTCGTTTTTCTCGCGGGAGATTCGCAGCCCTGGCAGGACGGGCTCGGGGCACAGGTCAATTCAGGCCTGGAAGCCATTGGCACAGGCACGGGCAGGCTTCTGGCCAATCAGGTGCTGCCGGTGAAGATCCTGTCGACAGCCTTCATTCTTGCGGTCTCACTGACCGTGATGATCACGTCTTTCAGGGAAATGCGGCTTATCCACCGCCTGCGCAACAAGACAGCGCCGCGCCGGAATGCCGCTCAGGCAACGTCCTGGGACCACGGCAACAGCCCTCATTCCCCTGCAGCGGTGTGATCCGGATCCCCGGATCAGAAGCACTGGTGTCCGGTTAAGATTGCCTGCGGTTGATGGACAAACGGTGCGGCAGGCTCCAATCTCCCCCCTTGCGGGGGAGATGCCCCCAAATTGGGGGCAGAGGGGGGCATAAGCCCCTCGGAGCATCACATTTTTTCTGAGTACGCCGAAACCTTACCCCCCTCTGTCAGCTGTCGCTGACATCTCCCCCGCAGGGGTGGAGACGGGCGTATGCCGCGCCGCTTTCATGTCTCATCCAGCCTTGATCCGAAAATCAGATCTGATTTCAATGCCTTGATTGAAGCTCCGAAATTTAAAACGGACAGCAATGGGATCAGAAGCCTCCTGACGGATCAGCCAAGTGAGATCGGAACGACAGGCTCGTCCTTTGTGCGGCGGATGGTCAGGGCGGTGCGGACGCTGTCCACATTCGGAGCTGCGGTCAGCTCACGGATGATGAAGTTCTGGAAACTCTGCAGGTCCGGCGCAACGCACTTGAGCAGGAAATCCACTTCCCCGGACAGCATGTAGCTCTCGCGGACAATCGACCAGGATTTCACGGTTTCCTCGAAAGCGATCAGATCCGCTTCGGTCTGGCTGTGCAGCCCGACCATGGCAAAGGCAGTGACATCATAACCGAGCTGCTTTTCATCCAGCAGCGTGCGGTAGCCATGAATGAGGCCAGCCTCTTCCAGAGCCCGGACACGCCGGAGACAGGGAGGCGCCGAGATACCGACCCGGCGGGCCAGCTCGACATTCGTCATGCGGCCGTCATCCTGCAGCTCTTTCAAGATGTGCCAGTCGATCGCGTCAAGCCGAGCTTTCAAAACAGTCTCCTTGCCGGACACATGCCGGACAGCGGTTCACCCGCACCACCCTCATCCGGGCGCTGCGGCTAATATCATTTCAGCGGAAGTATGATTTTTTGCGCATCCGTGCAAGACTATAACAAATTCACGCATGATTCTGAAAGATAACGTTGGGAGCCCGCTGGTCCGGGCATGAGCCGTGCCGCCGCATTCCGAACTCAACTGCTGGATCATTACCGACGGCAAGGCAGGCGACGAGATGCAATGCATCGCTGTCGCGGAAGCCATCGGATGCCGCTACGAATTGCGGCGTGTTCATCCCAAAGCCCCTTTCACCTGGTTCATGCCGAAGGGCCCGATCGACCCGCGCGAAGGTCCAGGCCGGCCTGGAAGCCCGATTGCCCCACCCTATCCGGATCTCGCCATCGGCTCGGGCCGCAGGGCCATCGCCTATCTGCGCAAGGTCAAGAGCGCCAGCAAGGGCCGGACCTTTACCGTGTGCCTGAAGGATCCGCGCACGGGCACAGGAACGGCTGACCTGATCTGGGTGCCTGAACACGACCGCCTGCGTGGCCCCAACGTTCTGGTCTCGCCAACCGCTCCCCACAGGTTCCCGGCCGAGAGGCTCAATGCGTTGCGCTTTGCGCCCCATCCCGCGCTGGATGATCTGCCCGCCCCGCGCGTTGCCGTGCTTGTGGGCGGCAACAGCCGCCACCACACTTTTACCCAGTCTGATTGCGAGGCCTTTCTGGAAGGGCTCAGAGCCTGGGCCGCTCATTCCGCTGCCCATCTGATGATCACTGCCTCCCGCCGCACTCCCGAGTTCCTGACCAGCCAGCTGAAGGATCTTGCGCGGGAAGGACGCCACGTGATGTGGACCGGAAAGGGAGAGAATCCCCTCGCCAGTTACCTTGCGAAAGCTGACGCGGTGGTGGTTACGGCCGATTCGACCAACATGATTGGAGAGGCTGCGGGCACCGGTGCCCCGGTTCATGTGTTCCATCCGGGCGGCGGTCACGCAAAAATCAACCGCTTCTTGGGGAATTTGGACCGTTTGGGGATCATTCACCCCTTTCCCGGCCCCATGAAAACCACTACCTACGATCCGCTGGACCCGACCGGAGACATTGCCAAGGCCATCTTGAAGGCCATGGGCATACCGGATGGGCAACAAGACGAACAGGAACAAGGCACAGCGTTATGACCACAGAGCACAGCAAGCTTCTCATCATCGGATCCGGACCGGCGGGTTATACCGCGGCGATCTATGCTGCGCGTGCCATGATGCAGCCGACCCTGATTGCCGGCATCCAGCCGGGCGGTCAGCTGACCATCACTTATGAAGTCGAAAACTATCCGGGCTTTGCCGATCCGATCCAGGGTCCCTGGCTCATGGAACAGATGCAGAAGCAGGCAGAGAACGTCGGCACCAAGATCGTCTATGACACGATCACCAAGGCTGACCTCGCCGCCCGTCCGTTCCGCTTCGAGGCCGACGGCGGCACTGTCTATACGGCAGACGCAGTCGTTATCGCCACAGGCGCCCAGGCCCGCTGGCTCGGCATCTCTTCCGAGCAGGATTTCATGGGCGCTGGCGTTTCCGCGTGCGCGACCTGCGACGGCTTCTTCTACCGGAACCGCGAAGTCGTGGTTGTCGGCGGCGGCAACACCGCCGTTGAAGAAGCGCTTTACCTTGCAAACCTTGCCTCCAAGGTGACGCTGGTTCACCGCCGCGACAGCCTGCGCGCTGAAAAGATCCTGCAGGACCGCCTCTTCTCAAACCCGAAGATCGAAGTGATCTGGGATCACGCGGTTGACGAAATCCTGGGCGGCGGCATGCCCAAGGCTGTCACCGGCGTGCGGCTGAAGAGCATGTTGAGCGGCGAGACCCGCGAAGTGAAGACCGACGGCGTGTTCATCGCCATCGGCCACGCCCCGGCTGTCGATCTCTTCCGCGATCAGCTCGAACTCAAGCCGAACGGCTATCTGATGACTGCCCCGGATTCCACCAAGACCTCCATCCCGGGTGTTTTCGCAGCAGGCGATGTGACCGACGACATCTACCGCCAGGCGGTCACCGCCGCCGGCATGGGCTGCATGGCAGCCCTTGAAGCCGAGCGCTATCTGGCCGAACATGAAGCCGCGAACTCTCAGATCGCCGGATAAGAACAGACGCCGCGTTGGACGGGCAAAGCGGATTTGATCCGCCGGAGGCTTAAACGATGGATTGGGACAAACTGCGCATCTTCCAGGCGGCCGCCCAGGCAGGGAGCTTTACCCATGCCGGCGACATGCTGAACATGAGCCAGTCTGCGGTCAGCCGTCAGGTCAGTGCCTTGGAGCATGACCTGCGGGTGCCGCTGTTCCACCGCCATGCCCGTGGCCTGCTGCTGACGGAACAGGGTGAACTCCTGTTCCGGACAGCCCGGGAAGTCATGATGAAGCTGGATGCCGTCCAGAGCCGTCTGACGGACACGCGGGAAAAGCCGTCAGGCACCTTGAAGGTCACGACGACCGTGGGTCTTGGCTCCACCTGGCTCACGTCCCGCATCGCTGATTTCGTCAATATGTACCCGGATGTGCAGCTGCACTTGCTTCTGGATGATGACGAACTGGATCTTGGCATGCGCGAGGCAGATGTCGCCATCCGCCTGCGTCAGCCCACACAGCCCGACCTGATCCAGCGCAAGCTCTTCACGGTGCATTTCCACGTCTTCGCCTCCCCGGCCTATCTGAAGAGCCACGGGACGCCCAAAGCGATTTCGGAAATCGACAAGCACCGGATCATCACCTTCGGCGAACAAGCCCCCGCCTATCTGCGCGACATGAACTGGCTGGAGTCTGCCGACCGGCCGCCGCTCGATCCGCGCCGGTCAGCCGTGAAGCTGAACAATCTGGTGGCCATCAAGCGCGCTGTACAGTCTGGCGTCGGCATCGCCATCCTGCCGGATTACATCATCGAGAAGGATTCCAACCTCGTTCAGGTCCTGAGCGAGATGGAAGAAAGGATTCCTTCCTTCGACACCTATTTCGTTTATCCGGCAGAACTGAAAAATACGGCCCGCATCACCGCTTTCCGCGACTTCCTGATTTCCAGCGCGGAAAACTGGGCCTTCTGAATCAGGGCAGAGCCCTGCCCAAAATTCAATCAGACCAGCATCTGCACATTCCACATGCATAGTTCGGGGGCACGCACTGCCTCAAGGCTGCTTCACGCGCAAGGAGACGGTCCGGTCCCATGCGCAAAAATGACCCGGCGCACAATAAAATCCTTTTAGTTTGAACAACATAGGCCGGTATTTCCAAGCCATACACTTTTCGCATAGCAGCATTGCACGGATGCCTCTTGTTTCAGCAGCTTGTGCACTGCATATAAGCATCACTGTTGGTGCTTCGGCGACACACCTTCCTCCCAGTGTCGCCTGAAATTCCAGCTGTTCCCCTCTGGAAGGTGATTCCACTGATTTTTCAGTGAATCGATTCAAACTGCCGGGTCTTTTGACCCGGCATTTTTTTTGCCCTTTTCCAGGTGACACCTCCCCGTTTTCAGCTCCCAACGCGCCCTACGCTTGCTGCACTGCGGCAGCTCGCCGCACCATCTGGCAAAAGCGCTTTACCGTCCCCATCTCAGTCTTGTGGATGCACATCATCCTGCAAACCGGGATCCTCCCCCCAGTCCCGGCATGCAAATAGGGCCGGCGCGATCCTCCCAGGCGCCGGCCCATTTTTTATCCCATAGGTAAACGGACCTCAGTCCACGATCATCACTTTTGCTTGCCACCAGCAGGCACCAGCGGTGCGTTCGATTTGGAGAACAGATGGCTGACAAAGGTTGGCGTCACAGCTCCTCCACTTTGGGCATCCGTGTTGTGACATCCGAAGCAGCCATGCTGGAAAGCGGGCTTGATGCCTGGACCAACCTGCTGGTGATAGGTTTCCATGGTCGAATTGGCCAGGAGCAGTGAGCCGATCTGCTGGCCTGTGTCTCCCGGACTGGACGGCAAGGAGCCATCCTTCGTCCAGACAGCGCCAAGCTGGAAATAATTCGCGCGGACATCCTTGCCGCCTGGGGCGTTTGTCAGCATGAAATCCACATTGGCATTCAGGGTGACGAGCTGGGTGTTGTTGCCCGCCGAACTTTCATCAGGCTCTCCACCCCAGGGATTGACCCTGTAGACGTCATTAGGCCGGATGCTGTTTCCAGGCGTTGCGACAAGATCCCCGTTTGCCGCAACCGTCATTTGAGAGACCAGCGCGCCTTCCCGACCTCCACTGGTCTGCATGAAGTTCCAGTTTCCTGCAGAATTGTAAGGCACCTTGACCGCTATCGGCGGCACGAACGGCGACGGCTTCACGGAGATGTAGAAATCGTTGTCCGGCGCGTTGGAGCGATGCTCAAAGGACGCCCAGACAAGCTCGGAATGCCCCTGGACTGAACCAACCACATGCATGCCGACGAGCGCCAGTGTCTTCACCACCGTCGACGGCGTTCCGATGGTCCAGGTCGCATCTCCCACGTTGCCCTGATAATTCGGAACCTCCGCATCCATGACAATGTAGTCGGAAATATCACCACTGACCTTGTCCGCCTCGATCCAGGAAGTCTTGAGCTCCATGGTCATCGCCTGGGAATCGGGAAGGATGGCCCCATGCTCAAGCGCATAATCAACGATTGGAGCCAGATCCTCCGCGGAGGCTGGAAACGGCGTGCTGTCAGGCAAATCGCCATTGGTCACGGCCGTGTTGAACCAGGCAAAGACATCATTTGCATGGACGCCGAAATAGACAACGGAACCATTGAGCGACAGAAGGCTGTCTCCTCCACCCGCCTGTCCGCCAGGCTGGATCTCGTCAGACTTGGACGAGCGGAGGGAAAACTTGTTCACGCCGCTGCGCAGGCCAAGCAATGCCCCGTTTTGCGCATTGGATACGTAGTGCCCGTTTCCTTCCGCATCAATGAGCACATTGTAGAAGGCCGGAGAGTTCAGAATGATCTGGTTTCCCTTCGGCGAAGTGATCCAGAGAAACATCTGGTGCGCCCACTTGTAGAAGTCGCAAATGGAATTGTCCTTGGGAAAGGCCACGCTGTCGGCAAACTTGACCTGCCCGTTCGTTGCGATCACCCCATCCTGAAACCAGGACTGAAATTCCGCCGGACTGAGCGAACAGGACGCGACGGGATTATATTGCGCTTCGGCCTCTTGCCCAGCCAGAAACAATGCCACTGCAGCAGCAGTGGCTGCAATTGCAGCTCTTGCACACATGTCTTCCCCCTCAAGAAAATCAAATAACTAAAGTCAATCAGACATGTCATTTTCTGCCATATTTCCGGAATCAACAATAAAATTAAATATTCAATCGCACTGACATTTAAATCAGTGTGCGGATATATGGAATTTTTTGGATAAATATTTACCCCATTTCGAACACGAAAGAATAATTGCGAACTTTCGGTAGATAAATAAAAGGCGAGGATCTCTCCCCGCCCGAGGTAAATGACAAACCCGCCAAGTTTGCCTGTCAT
Source organism: Roseibium suaedae (assembly GCF_900142725.1). Taxonomy (GTDB): domain Bacteria; phylum Pseudomonadota; class Alphaproteobacteria; order Rhizobiales; family Stappiaceae; genus Roseibium; species Roseibium suaedae. The sequence goes on from NZ_FRBW01000002.1 coordinate 891,189, forward strand.
CCCGGTTTGGTGCGTGAGTGCCAAGACCGGGATCCAGTATCCCGCGAGCAAATTCGTAGAAAAGAGAAGTTATTTCAATTGGTTACTGGATCCCCGCCTTCACGGGGATGACAACCGTTTTTCCTATGATCATAGGTCTTTTGGAACGGAGAGACTTTGCAAGCGGTCTGGAGCGAGGAGTTCTCCTCGCCCGATCCCTTTCGATCTGAAAGACACCGCCCCTCACATGAAAAGCTGTTCGCTCTCCATGCCCTTGTAGAGGCCGGCGACCTGTTCGGCATAACCATTGTAGAGCTGTGTGGGACGCACATCGCCGCCAAGAAGGGTCTCCTGGGCCTGGCTCCAGCGCGGATGCGGCACTTCCGGGTTCACATTCGCCCAGAACCCGTATTCGCTGGCCTGGATTGCTTCCCACATGCCGATAGGCCGCTCCTTGACGAAAGAGATCTTCACCAGCGACTTGATGGACTTGAAGCCGTATTTCCACGGCAAGGCGAGACGCAGGGGCGCACCAAATTGCTTGGGCAAGGGCTTGCCGTAGACGCCCGTCACCAGGAAGGCGAGATCATTGGTGGCTTCAGCCATGGTCAGCCCTTCGACATAGGGCCAGGGATACCAGCCCTGTCGCTGTCCCGGGGCGACCTGGAGGTTCAAGAAGGTCTCGAAGCGCACATATTTGGCATCAGAGGTTGGCTCCGCGAGCTTCACAAGCTCAGCCAGTGGAAAGCCGGTCCAGGGCACAGCCATTGACCAGGTTTCGACGCAGCGGTGCCGGTAAAGCCGTTCTTCGAGGGGCATCTTGGCAAGCAGGTCGTCAATGTCGAGCGTCTGCTCCTTGGCAACCAAACCGTCAATGGTCACCGTCCAGGGGCGGATCGGCAGCTCCTGTGCCTTGCGGGCGATTTCCTTGTAGGTGCCGAATTCGTAGAAATTGTTGTAATTCGCGGAGAAACGCTCATCGGTGACCGGTCGGTCCAGCGTGAACGCCTCGTTGCGCTTTGCCGGATAGAGATGCGCACTGGGATCGGCATCCTCGGCCAATGCAAGGCCTGCAGTTGCGAGAGGAAGTGCGGTTCCAGCAGCCAGCCCCCCGGCCATCCCGGCCAGAACCTTCCGGCGGTTCCAGAAAAGATCTTCAGGCGTTGCTTCCCGTTCCGGAATAAACCACGATTTCCTGCCAATGATGTTCATAAGGCACCTCCTGTTGCGCCATATCACTCCATGGCAGCTTCAAGTGCAAATAAACCTGAGGTGAGCGGAAGTGAAGGCAAGCAGTCCGCTCAGAAAATCTGCTAGGCTTACCCCATGTTTCACCCGCCCGCTTTTGCGCATTCTATCCGAGGACAGCACACCAGTTGCAGGAAGAGCCGGCCTTTGCAGGCCCCCAAGGCCTGGACGGACCATCAGACTAGAGGCCTATGCAAGCTGGTTCTTACCCTTCTTGTGACCCTGGCAGTGGCGCTCCTCACCGGTCCAGCCGTCTTTGCCCAGACCCAGCAGCTCCGTGGACTGCCGAGCGATCCAAGATCAAACCTGCCCTCTCCGAGCCAGCAGCTTCGCTCCCTGCAATCCCAGCAGCTCAAGTCTTTGTCCGCACGCCAGAAGGCTGCAGAGGCCCAGCGCCGCCAGGATCATCTGCGCATGAACCAGACCCCGGCTGGCTGCGCCGCCAATCCAGCCGCTCCCGGATGCAACACCGACCGGCCCGACTACACAGGTGCGAAACCGCAATAACAGCGGGCTTTCAAACCGCAGACGCAGAAAAGGCCAGCCAAAGGCTGACCTTTTCCAGATCCTATCGCGAGGCAGCCCAGCCGTTTACTGGATCGGCTTCAGCGTCAGCTGGCTCACGCCGAGCGTGATGTTGGTTCCGGTCTGGCTCTCAACGCTCAACGGATTGAGCGCAATGGACTTGTCGAGACCGCCGACGAGCACGTTGGCCTTCAGACCGGCGCCGACACTCGCACCGGCGGTGACGCCACCATAGTGGCCAGCCAGAGCACCGGGCTTCATGTCAGCACTCAGGGCAAACACGCCCCAGATCAGGGTCGCCTGATTGGTCGTGCCGATATCCAGGCCGAATTCATCGACAGAACCGGAATAATATTCGACCGGAGCTCCGCTCACGGGCTGGTAGTTACAGCCAAGCGTTGCCTTGGAACCAATGATGAAATTACTTTCACCTTCCACGTTACAGGTCAGCTTGCCGATCTGCACACCCGGAGACTGCTCGTTCGCAAGGGCCGGTACCATCGATACAGACAAGGTTGCTGCAGTGGCTGCCATGAGGGAAACGGCAAGGGTTGCGGTGCGGTTCATGATGTCTCTCCTGAAGTCTCAGGTCGGAAATTTCTTTGTGAAGTCAACCTCTTGCCCGACCCGGAAGAAGCTGGCGGCTGACCGGTTCCTCACCCGTCAGCATCACAAGGAAAACGGCTTTGCTCCCTGATGGTTCCAGCAATCCGGAATTTTTCTGTTCAGGATGGAGCACAGGCGCCTGACACCAGACACAAAAAAGGGCGGCCAGAGCCGCCCTTTCAAAGCCCTTGCAGGACCGGTTATTTCAGGTTGCCGCAGAAGCGCTGAATGCGGGTACAAGCCTCTTCCAGGGCTTCCGTCGCAGTCGCGTAGGAAATGCGGAAGTTCGGGCCAAGGCCGAACGCAGAGCCTTGAACGACGGCAACGCCTTCGGTTTCCAGCAGCTCGGTGACGAAGTCTTCGTCGGTCTCGATGACCTTGCCGGACGGAGCGGTCTTGCCGATGGTGCCCGCGCAGGACGGGAACACATAGAAAGCGCCTTCCGGGTTCGGGCAGACGATGCCATTGGCCTGGTTCAGCATGGACACGACCAGGTCACGGCGTGCCTTGAACACTTCATTGTTGGCCGGGATGAAGTCCTGCTGACCATTGAGCGCTTCGACAGCGGCCCACTGGGCAATGGAGGACGGGTTGGAGGTCGACTGGGACTGAACCTTGGCCATAGCCTTGATCAGCTCAACCGGACCACCAGCGTAGCCAATGCGCCAGCCGGTCATGGCATAGGCCTTGGAGACACCGTTCACGGTCAGAGTGCGGTCATAAAGAGACGGCTCGACCTGTGCAGGAGTGGTGAACTCGAAGTCGTCGTAGACCAGGTGTTCGTACATGTCGTCGGACATGACCCAGACGTGCGGATGCTTGACCAGAACATCGGTCAGAGCCTTCAGCTCTTCGCGCGTGTAAGCAGCGCCCGACGGGTTGGACGGCGAATTGAAGATGAACCACTTGGTGCGCGGCGTGATCGCGGCTTCAAGGGCATTGGCCGTGATCTTGAAGGTGGACTTGTCCGCCTCGACGATCACCGGCTCACCGCCCGCCAGGAGAACCATGTCCGGGTAGGAGACCCAGTACGGCGTCGGGATGATCACTTCATCGCCCGGATTGATCGTTGCGATCAGGGCGTTGTAGAGCACCTGCTTGCCGCCGGTGCCGACCGTGATCTGGTTCGGCTCGTAGCTCAGGCCGTTTTCACGCTTAAACTTGGCGCAGATCGCGGTCTTCAGCTCCGGGATACCGTCAACGGCAGTGTACTTGGTCTTGCCTTCGGTGATGGCTGCAATCGCTGCCGCTTTGATGTTTTCCGGGGTATCGAAATCCGGCTCACCGGCACCAAGGCCAATGACGTCACGACCAGCAGCTTTGAGCTCGCGAGCCTTGTTGGTGACAGCAATCGTAGCGGATGGTTTCACACGCGCCAGCGCGTCGGCGATAAAGCCCATCAGGCCCTCCATGGGAACGGGGTAAATCCAGCGCGCGGACCCTAGATCCGGCGGATTTTGAAAACAAGACCCATTTGTTGGGCGGCATAAGAAAAAGGGGGCCAATCGCCCCCTTTGCAACGTCTCCTGAACGGAGCCGGAAATTCCAAGGTCTTCCGCGCTCAGGCGCGCGCCTCCAGCACCAGCTTCGGCGCCTTGTCCGCATCCAGGATAGAGACCTTCATACGCTTCTTCTTGGACTGGCCATTCAGGCTGTTGACCACTACGGACTGGGGCACATCCGTGCCCTCCTCGGCGGACTTCAGCAGGTGAATGAAGCTGCTCGGATGCAGCAAGGTTTCCGTGATCGGCTTGTCCTCGATCACGGACTGGGTCAGGTGATAGGTCTTCATGGCCGCGTTGTTGGCTGCCAGGATCATCCGGCTCTTGATGTTGACGATGAGCATCGGTGCGCTGCAAAGGTTGAAGACCTTGGCAAAGTCGACGTCGCCGCCCACATGGCCGGCCGAAAACAGCACCCCGCCAACAGCCCCGCCAATGCGGAAGTACATGGCACTGTAGGTCAGTTCCAGCGTGTCGCCGGTCACGAGCAAAAACTTCGCCCGTCCGGTGGCGCTTGCGCGCCGTGTCAGGGACTCCACCGCAAGGGACACAAGGCTGCGCCCGACACGCTTCTGAACATGGGCAATGTTGCGCCCCATCACCAGAGACGCATCCTGAACGCCAAAGCTCTGCAGGAAGCCTTCGCTGGCGTATCGAATATATCCAAAGCTGTCGATCAGAAGGACGATCCGGTTGGAGCTCGCCACGAAGTGCTGAAGGATCGGGCCAAGACCCAGCGCCACCTTGCCTGGATTGCTGTCGTCCTTGCCGATCGAGGGAAAGCAGACGGCCAGCATCCGGCCATCGGGCAACTCGTAGCGATAGGCCATGAGCGGAATGCCGGGAATCCGGTGATCCACGCCCCCGCCCACATCATAGGGCCCTGCCACACCATCCCGGATCGCGCCCTGGATGAGCCGAAGGATCGTCTTGCGATCTTCAGGCGTCAGCAGCCGCAGGGCTTCCTGGGAAGGCGCTTCCTGAAGATCCTGGATCTGACTGTCAAAGGTCTGGGATCCCGTCTCATGCCAGACGATGACCTTGCGGCTGATGTCGGCGAAGAAAAAATCCAGTCCGGATAACTTTAACGCCGGCGGCTTGCCGGCCTCATCCTTGGAAGCTTCAGCATCCGAGTCATTTGCCTGAGCGGGGACAATGGCTTTCCGGCCGGCCGAGTGAAGGGTCATGCGGGAACCGAAGCTTCCTTGATTTTTGAGGGGACCGGGAACAACGCTGAGCGAGAAAAGCAAAGAAGCCGTGAATCATTCCCGGCAATTTGAAAACACCCATGTGTTTCTCTGCCGTTTCTCCAGGTTTTCCACGCCCGCAATGGCTCCCGCCTCCCCGGCGGAGGGAATCGGCGTGGCTGAAGACCCCTCCTCCTCCGATCTTCACCTTCTGCGCATGTGGCAAACGGCCTCCCCGCCGAAACCGTTAAAAATCATGCTTAATCATTGGTCACTAAAAAGGATCAAGTTGGAACGAATTTGAGCGGTTTTTGACGTCTGAAATTTCGGCCACAAAAGCGCCACGAAATGACACCTGAACCGCCTATATGCGGTCTATCAGGCGGCCCAATCCTCGCCGATCTTGAATGCATGAACATTCTTGGAGGGATGGAACATGACACAGGAACAGCACTACGGCAGTTACGCAGCAGCCTCTAGCCAGAACACGGACCGCAAGCTGGTCCGGGCGATGGGCTTTTCCGTCCTTGCCCTGACCGGCATCGCGATCGGGCTTTCCGGCACGCCGGACGCGCGGATGATCGGTCTGGTCGCCGCCTTCGCAGCCATGCTGACGGTCAGTGCCTGCCTTGGTTCCCGCCTCGCCAAGGGCTTCACCTCCCGCAAGGACATTGTCGGACGCCGCAGCGGCCTGAACCTGGAGACCTGGTCATGACCCCCGAAAAGATTGAAACTCCGGTGGAAGGCGGCATCAACACCGATGCGGTCCCGGCCATCGCCCCGAAGAAGACCAAACGCCGGCAGGCCACCCCGATGCAGCGTGAGCTGTCGGAAGCCCGCCCGCTTCTGAGCGCAATTGCACTCGGGCTGATCTTCGCCCTGACGCTGACCCTGGCCGCCTCCCTGGCCCCGGACACCGTCGGCGCCAAGGGCGGCCGGATTTCGCAGCCTGCCTCGCCATCTCCGGCAACCATGGCGCCTGCAACACCAGCCATCAAGACCTCGTGAAGACCTCCTGGCGCCCAAGTTTACGGCTAATTTTCCGGCCAGTCTTCCGGTCTCTCACACGCTCCTCCCCGGAAGACCACAACCGGCCCGATCCCTGATCCGGGCCGGTTCGTGTGTTTCATGGAACCTCCCTTGTTCTCATGAGTTTTCCCTTGGTCTCAGCCGGAGCCTTCCTCCCTCCTCCATTCGCCCCGGCCAAGAGACCATTGCGAAACACCGCTTCCCGGCGGATAGTTAGCTTCAAAGTCAAAACGGGAGTTCTCCATGGACATCGATCTCACCCTGTCCGCCGACACGATCCGCCTGTTTGCCCAGAAAGCCAGGTCCGTCAATGACGCCCTCGAGGATGGCTTTGACGACAGCAATGATGGCGAGATCGAGTTTGACGAGGACACCCTGACCGACACCCACGCCCATGACGGCCTGGCAGAAGAAGAAAACGACGACATGACCGAAGAAGAGCTTCGGGAACTGATCGCCGATCTCAATGTCGATGAGGCCGCAGAGCTGGTTGCAGTGGTCTGGGTGGGACGCGGCGATTATGAAGCGGAAGACTTTCCGCAGGCCGTGGAAGATGCCAAGGACCGGGCAAATGCCTCAACGGCCAAATATCTCATGGGCATGCCGCTTCTGGCCGACCACATAGAAGCAGGTCTTGACGCTCTGGAGCTTTAAGAGCCTGGCCCGCCCAATTCGACCGGATGCCCCCAAGCACCATTTCCGGTTGCGATTCGGGTTTCTTTGGAAAACGCCATAAAGAAACCATTTACCATCTTTCCCTCGCCTCTCTTGTGCTCCACCCTGCGGTCTGCAGTTCGAAACCACTGGCGGAAACCATGGAGGAGTGATTGTGACGATGTTCCAGGATCAATCCAAGCGTGACCCACTATCCCTCGAACAGCCTTCTCCCTGGCGCCTCTGCGCCCTCTTCTGCGGGGTTTGCACGGTTCTCGGCGTGTTGCTCGCAGCCTTCACGAGTTAGCTCAGCAGCTCTTTACGCGTTCCCTTTCAACGCCAGGGCTCTGCGGTCTCCCTTGGGAGAGTGTTTCAGATGACATCCCGCAGAATAGGCGTTCTGGACGCGGCCCGTGGCGCGGCGCTCGTGGCCATGGTGATCTATCACTTGTCCTGGGACCTGTCCTGGTTTGGCCATGTGGACTGGGCCGTCTCGTCAGATCCGGACTGGAAAGCCTTCGCCGCCTCCATTGCAGGAAGCTTCCTGTTCCTGTCAGGCATCGGGCTGGCGCTCGCCCATCGCAACGGTATCCGCTGGCGGGCATTCTGGATCCGCGAGGCAAAGGTCGCCCTTGCGGCCTGCGCGGTCTCCCTGGCCACATGGTTTGCCTTTGGCGACAGTTTCGTCCGCTTCGGCATTCTTCATTCCATCGCCGCCAGCAGTCTCATTGCCCTGCCGTTTTTGCCGGCGCCCGCTTTCCTTTCGATTGCAGCGGCCGCTGTGATCGGCACAGCACCGTTGTGGGCCTCCAGCACTGCCTTTGATGGCCAGTTGCTGCTCTGGACGGGGCTGGGGCAGCCGGACTATGGCTCCGTCGATTACGTGCCGATTGCCCCCTGGACCGGGCTTGTTCTGCTGGGGCTCGGTCTCTCCCGCCTTGCCCTGCAGCTGAAACCCGGTCTATTCGAAGCCCGCTCTTCAGTTGCCGCTGGCGAGGCCCCGAAGCAAAACCGCGCTATCGGTGCGCTGGCAACCTTTGGCCGCTATTCCCTGCCGGTCTATCTCATTCATCAGCCGCTTCTTTATGGCCTTGTCTGGTCTTTCACCGCCCTCGGCATTGCTCCGGACAGAAGCGAAGCCCTGTTCGTCCGCGATTGCAGCCGCGCCTGTGCCGCGACCTTTGGCGATCAGACAGCCTGCAACTCGTCCTGCTCCTGCACTCTGGACGCTGCCAAATCAGCGGGCTTCTGGAAAGATCTGGTCGACAGCCCCAATGACAGCGGCCTGCGCGCGCAGCTCAATGATGCCTATGCCATCTGCCTGCGGGACACGCCGTCAACGCCGCCCGCGACCGGATCAGGCAACTGACGTCAGGAAGCGTCACAGGGCTGCCCTTTCGCGCATCCGCTTGATCCGCGCCTTGGCAAAGGTAGGGAAATCCGTCCGCGTGTTGCCGAGCCCTGCCTGTTCCAAGGCCCAGAGAGCCGAGACCGCATCGCAGCGCTGCATCATCTCCTGGAGGGAAGACGCCTCCGGCAGATGGCCGCCCGACGCCCTGTAGCCTTCCAGGAAGGCGCTCTGCGCTGGTCCTTCCATCTCGTTTTCAAGCAGGGCATAGGCCAGATCCCACTCCGGCGGTGCCATTGCGGAAAACTCGAAATCGATGAGCTGCAACCCATCTGTGGTTTTCAGGATATTGCCAGGCGACAGATCGCAATGGCTGCGGACCAGACCGGACGGGTTAGCGGTTCCCATCTCCGGCAGGCCGTGGAGAACGGTCCGAATGACTGTCAGTTCCGACGCAAATGAACCCGTTCTGGCGGCGGACTTCAGCAGTGACCGCAGCAGCCCCGGCAAATCCAGCGTGCCCTGAAACGTCCCGTCCAAACCATGCAGGCCAGCGATCAGTTTTCCGAGCGCAAGAGGTTCAACCGTTCCCTTCGCGATCGCCTTCCGCTGCATCAGCATCAGGCCATCTTCTTCATCAAAAAAGAGCGGCTCAACAGCCAAACCGGCCCGGGCTGCAAGACAGAGATTATGGTGCTCGCCCTGCCGGTCGATCAATCCGGCACTTTTCGCCGCGGGAACCCGCAGGACAAAAGCGCCATGCTCAGCAACCACGCCGAACACGGAGTTTGACAGCCCCGGAAGGCGCTCAGCCTGCCTCACCTCTCCCATAAGCGGCATCAGCCCGGGCCGGTCATCCAGCACGGCCCGAACGGCTTCCAACGAACTTCCGTCTCCGGAAGCCTCTGCTCTGTCAGAGACAAATGCCGTTGAATCTGCCAAGAACGATCATCCTCATCTTCGCGCGCCGCCGCATTATTCAGCCTGATGGAGAGTTCCATGACCGGTTCCCCCGACCAGCAAGTCCCCCCGTCTTCGGGACCGTTGATCAGCCTCGAAAACACCCAGACGCCGGAAAAGGTGCAGGCACCCCATATCACCATCACCTATTGCCGCCAATGCGGCTGGCTGCTGCGCACCGCCTGGATGGCCCAGGAAATCCTGACCACATTCTCCGAAGATATAGGCGCAGTGACCCTGGTTCCGGGCACAGGCGGCATTTTCACCATCACCTGTGATGGCCATCTGGTCTGGGACCGCAAGAGCGACGGCGGTTTTCCCGACGCCAAGACCCTAAAGACCCGCCTGCGCAACCTGGTCTGGCCGGAAAAAGACCTGGGTCACTCGGATGCAGGGAAGGACAGGACCTGACCACTGAGAGGCTTCAGGCGAGTTGTTCCAGAAACCTGACGTCCCCTCCTCCTTTCTTTCTGCCAATCTAAAAATCCGGGCTTTGCGGGAATGCTGCTCGCAGGAGTGCTGAAAATTTAGAATGCCGCGTCTCGCTGCCGTCGGCGAATGGTTCTAGGGTCCTCCCCCATCAAAGGCTGGTCGCTCTTGTCTTGTCAGACTGGAAACCGGCCATACCATTCCCTGCACCGGCGGCCGGAATGGCCGCACATTTGAGGAAGGCGTATCCATGTTCAAGAAACTCTCTCTGGCAGCCGCAGCCCTTGCGCTCGGAGCAAGCGTGCAGGCACAGGCAGAAGAAACCCTGCGGGTCGGCATGTCCGGCGGCTATTTCCCCTTCACCTTCACCAAGGCCGGTGAACTGCAGGGCTTTGAAGTCGACGTCCTGAATGCGGTCGGCAAGGAAACCGGCCTCAAGGTCGAATTCGTCACCATGTCCTTTTCCGGCCTGATCGGCGCCCTTGAGGCTGGCCGCATCGACACGGTCGCCAACCAGATCACCATCACCCCGGAACGCGAGAAGAAGTTCTCCTTCACGCAGGCCTATGTGATCGATGGCGCTCAGGTTGTGGTCAAGAAGGGCAATGAAGAGACCATCAAGGGCCCGGAAGATCTCAAGGGCAAGACCGTTGCGGTCAATCTCGGCTCCAACTTTGAAGAGCTGCTGAAGAACCTGCCCTACGCAAGCGAGATCAACATCAAGACCTATGACACCGGCATTGAGCAGGACGTGGCTCTTGGCCGTGCCGACGCCTTCGTCATGGACCGCGTATCTTCTGCCCAGGTGATCAAGGAAAGCCGCCTGCCGCTGGCTCTTGCCGGCAAGCCTTTCTCCAGGATCGAGAACGCCATGCCCTTCCGCAAGGACGAGCAGGACGTGAAGCTGCGCGATGAAGTCGACGCTGCCCTGACCAAGCTCCGCGAAAACGGCACCTTGACCGAAATCTCCCAGAAGTGGTTCGGTACCGACATCAGCTCCGGCCAGTAAGAAGCGCAAATGCCAGGACTCGACACGCAATACATGCTGGACCTCTTGCCGGTCCTTCTGAAGAACTTGCCGCTGACGCTGTTCATGGCTTTCGTGGGGATGGGCTTCGCGCTCATCCTCGCCTCGCTTCTGGCCATCGTCCGGATCGTCCGCCTGCCGGTGGCCGACCAGATGGTCGTGGTGTTCATCAGCTTTTTCCGCGGCACGCCTCTGCTGGTGCAGTTGTTTCTCTTCTACTACGGCCTGCCGCAGGTCATGTCGTTCCTGACGGCGATCGATGGCGTCACCGCCACGATCATGGGGCTTACCCTGCATTTCTCCGCCTATATGGCCGAGAGCATCCGGGCTGCCATTGTCGGCGTGGACCGAAGCCAGTGGGAGGCAGCCGAGTCCATCGGCATGACCCGCAGCCAGATGATGCGGCGGATCATCCTGCCCCAGGCCGGTCGCATCGCCGCGCCGACCCTGGTCAACTATTTCATCGACATGATCAAATCCACCTCTCTCGCCTTCACCCTCGGGGTAACGGAGATGATGGGAGCCGCCCAGAAGGAAGCCGCCGGCAGCTTCCGCTATTTCGAGGCCTTCTTGGATGTCGCCCTGATCTACTGGGTGATCGTGGAGATCCTGTCCTTCCTGCAGCGGCGCCTTGAGGCCCGGCTCAACAAGGCTTTCGCACGATGACTTGCACCGCCGGCATATCCGTCCAGGGCCTGTCCAAGGCCTTCAACGGCACCACCATCCTCAACGGCATCGATCTCACCATCGCGCCGGGCGAGCGGATCGTGATCATCGGCCCTTCTGGGACCGGCAAGTCCACCCTGCTGCGCTGCCTGAACTTTCTCGACCGGCCGGAAGCTGGCACCATCCGGGTCGGCGATCTGAGCGTGGATGCGGCCCATGCCAGCAAGACGGACATCCTGGCCCTGCGCCGCCGCACCTCCTTCGTGTTCCAGAACTATGCGCTCTTTGCCAACAAGACCGCCAAGCAGAACATCATGGAAGCGCTGGTGGTGGTGAAGAAAATGCCACAAGCGGAAGCAGAGCGGCGGGCGCTGGCCATCCTCGGCGAGATCGGCCTGTCCGACAAGGCCGATGCCTATCCCGCCAGCCTTTCGGGCGGACAGCAGCAGCGTGTCGGCATCGGCCGGGCCATGGCGCTGGAAGCCGAACTGATGCTGTTCGACGAACCCACCTCCGCGCTCGATCCGGAATGGGTCGGCGAGGTGCTGGAACTCATGCGCCGGGTCGCCGCCCAGCACCAGACCATGCTGATCGTCACCCATGAAATGCAGTTCGCCCGAGAGATCGCCGACAAGGTGATCTTCATGGAAGGCGGCCGCATCGTGGAACAGGGGCCGCCATCGCAAATCTTCGACGCCCCGCAAGACCCGCGCACCCGCGAATTCCTCCGCCGTCTCGGATAGATCAACTTCCCCTCCTGACAGCCTTGTGTCAGGAGGGGAAGATTTTGTTTCGGGCAAACAGGAACAAACCCGCAACACCCCCTTTCCTCTGCAGCGGAACCAGCCCATATTGCGGGCATGAGCAAGAAGCCGACCTCCCCCGCCGACGATCTCCCCACCCATCCGGATGCCGCTGAAGGCTTCGGCGAAGCGCCGCAGGCCGCGTTCGAGGGCGCGCCTCTTTCCGGCAGCATCGCCGACTGGGCAAAGGAAATCGAGGAAGAGGCCGCGAAGGCTGTCCCTCACCCGTCCACCGGCGCGCAAGACGCGCCAGCGTCCACCCTCTCCCCTCAAGGGAGAGGGAAAACCGCGCCAAAGAAACCCGCCACCAAAGACGCCAAACCGGCCCGCTCGGCCCGGGGCACCTCCATGGGCAAGGCAGACAGCGCCCGTGAACGGGCAGCAGGCGGGCTTAATCCGGTCGCCGGTCTGGACATGACCCTGGAAGAGGCTGAACAGCTCGAAGCGAAGCTGAAGCAGCACCAGAAGGACAACAAGAAGAAGAAGGAGAGCAAGTTCGGCGAGCTCTCCGGCAATCAGGGCGCGACTGCGACCGTGGAAGCCCTGGCTGCGCTGATCGAGAGCGGCAATCCCCTGATCAAGGATGGCGAGGTCTGGGTGCCGCACCGGCCCGAGCGGCCGGAAAAATCCGAAGGCGGCGTGCCGATCGTACTCAAGTCCGGCTATGAGCCTGCTGGCGACCAGCCAACGGCCATTGCCGAACTGGTGGGCGGCATCGACAGCGGCGAACAGACCCAGGTGCTCCTCGGCGTCACGGGCTCGGGCAAGACCTACACCATGGCCCAGGTGATCCAGCGTACCCAGCGCCCGGCCCTGATCCTGGCGCCGAACAAGACTCTGGCCGCCCAGCTCTATGGCGAGTTCAAGAGCTTCTTCCCGGACAACGCGGTCGAGTATTTCGTCTCCTACTACGACTATTACCAGCCGGAAGCCTACGTTCCCCGCACGGACACCTATATCGAGAAGGAATCCTCGATCAACGAGCAGATCGACCGGATGCGCCACTCGGCCACCCGCTCCCTGCTGGAGCGCGACGACTGCATCATCGTCGCCTCAGTCTCCTGCATTTACGGTATCGGCTCGGTCGAGACCTATACGGCCATGACCTTTGCCATCGAGGTGGGCGAGCGCATCGACCAGCGCCAGCTGCTCGCCGATCTGGTGGCTCTGCAATACAAGCGCAACGACGCCGCCTTCCAGCGCGGCACCTTCCGGGTGCGAGGCGACACCATCGAGCTGTTTCCCGCCCACTATGAGGACCGGGCCTGGCGCATCTCGCTCTTCGGCGACGAAATCGAGGCCATCACCGAATTCGACCCTCTCACCGGCAAGAAGTCCGGCGAGATGAAGTCGGTGAAGATCTACGCCAACTCGCACTATGTCACGCCCAAGCCAACCCTTCAGCAGGCCACGAAATCCATCAAGGAAGAGCTGAAGAAACGTCTTGAGGAACTGAACGCCCATGGCCGCCTGCTGGAGGCCCAGCGGCTGGAACAGCGGACGATGTTCGATCTGGAAATGCTGGAAGCCACCGGCTCCTGCCAGGGCATCGAGAACTATTCCCGCTATCTGACCGGCCGTGCGCCGGGCGAACCGCCCCCGACCCTGTTCGAATATCTGCCGGACAATGCCATCGTCTTCGCCGACGAGAGCCACGTGACCATTCCGCAGATCGGCGCCATGTACCGGGGCGACTTCCGGCGGAAGGCGACGCTGGCCGAATATGGCTTCCGCCTGCCCTCCTGCATGGACAACCGCCCACTGCGCTTCGAGGAATGGAACGCCATGCGGCCCCAGTCCATCTGCGTGTCGGCCACCCCCGGCAGCTGGGAAATGGACCAGTCCGGCGGCGTCTTCGCCGAGCAGGTGATCCGCCCCACCGGCCTGATCGACCCGCCGGTGGAGATCCGCCCGGCCACGTCCCAGGTCGACGATCTTCTGGGCGAAGTGCGCGAGACCGCCGCCAAGGGATACCGCACTCTGGTTACGACGCTGACCAAGCGCATGGCCGAGGATCTGACCGAATATCTCCACGAGAACGGCGTGCGCGTGCGCTACATGCACTCGGACATCGACACACTGGAGCGGATCGAGATCCTGCGCGACCTGCGCCTTGGCGCCTTTGACGTGCTGGTCGGCATCAACCTGCTGCGCGAAGGTCTCGACATTCCCGAATGTGCGCTGGTCGCCATTCTGGACGCGGACAAGGAGGGCTTTCTGCGCTCGGAAACCTCGCTGATCCAGACCATTGGCCGCGCTGCCCGGAACGTCGACGGCAAGGTTCTGCTCTACGCGGACCGGATGACCGGCTCCATGGAGCGGGCGATTGCGGAAACCAACCGCCGCCGGGAAAAGCAGCTCGCCTACAACGCCGAGCACGGCATCACGCCGGAAACCGTCCGCCGCTCCATCGGCGACATTCTGGAAAGCGTCTACGAGCAGGACCACGTCACCGTGGATGCGGGCTTTGCCGAGACCGGCTCCCTGGTCGGCCACAATCTCAAGGCCCATATCGAGGATCTGGAACGGCAAATGCGGGAAGCCGCCAGCGATCTGGACTTCGAAACGGCGGCCCGCCTGCGCGACGAGGTCAAGCGCCTGCGCGAGACGGAACTTGCCGTCGCCGACGACCCGCTGGCCCGCCAGTCCTCCGTGGAAGACAAGTCCGGCGGCTACAAGGGCGACCGCAGCTTCGGCGCCGGCGGCACAAAGGCAGGCGCCAGCGGCAAGAAAAAGGAAACAGCGGCCGACCGGGCTGCCAAGTCAAAGGTCCGCAAGAACACCCTTGATGAGATGACCGTTGGCCGCACGGAAGTGCCGCTCTCCAACAAGCCTCTGCCAAAGAAGCCGGTCATTCAGGCCGACGACAGCCCTACCCCGGTCATCCGTGGCAAGATCGGCGCAGGCTCCTATGAGGACCCGGCAGAGGAACAGCGGCGGCGGGGACGGCCGAAGAAGAGCGGACGGCCGGGGCAGTAGCGGCCATTTCCTGAACAAGTGTCCCATGCTTCGAGACGCAGCTTTGCTGCTCCTCAGCATGAGGGCGGGAGCGAACTGCGCATAAGCCATTTGGCCGCAGTTGCGCCCCTCCGGATGAGGCTGCTCTCATCGGTCATCCCGGGCGAGTGAAACGAGACCCGGGACCCACTCATACCCTGAGCCAGAAGGTAGAGAACGGGCGCAAGCCGTCACGCCAGCCAAACCCGGCGACACCTTGCCTTCAAAACCACGGTGCTCTCAAGCTGCCACGCTCAAGTTTCCAGATCGTTGGATTGGGTCCCGGGTCAAGCCCGGGACGACGCTCAGGGGATGATACCTCTCCTCCGTCATGCCATGGCTCGACCATGGCATCCATGCCGAAAACTTGCCTCAAGCAAGTCACTACCGAGCGGAAACGAAGCGGCATGGATCCTCGGGTCAAGCCCGAGGATGACGACCGTGGGCGGGGAGGGCCGGATGCCCTTCACAGCCCATTCTTACGCAGGGTTTCGACCTTTCCTCGCATTATTCCAGAGTCTTCCACATTTAACACCCGCAAAACTTGCAATGAAAACACAGGCATAATCACTTTTTTCATTGCGCTTAACGGAAAATTAACCGAACTGCGCCGGTTCGATTCTGAATATGGCAAATTTTGGATTACCATCCCCTACGGCAGGAAAACCTGCCGTTGCAGTTGAGCCGTCGTAATGCGTTGGGCAGGAGCTGGGAATGGGCATTTTTTCGAAATCGGCAAAGGGCGGAAGTGATCACAGGGAGGGCCCAGACGCACCGCCTGAGGACGTGGCTGGGCAGATGGAACCCCGAGACACGTCCGGGCCGGAAACCTCCAACGTTCAGCATCTTTCCCCCTTTGCGTTGAAGATGCAGGAAAAGATGCATCAGCTGGACGGGTTGAAGAGCCGCCTCGGCAGCCTGAGCCAGGGCGTGGAGCAGATGCATGCCATGGCAGCGGAATCCCGCCACTCCCTGCAGATGATGACCGAGTTCATTGAGGCCTCCCGGGTTCAGGTGGAAACGGAAATCCGTCTCAAGTCGGAAAATGCCAAGATCTCCACGGACCTTCTGGATGCCAACCACCGGCTCGGCACGCTGGCGAACCAGCTGGAAGAGGCGCAGGCCGAAAGCCATTCCCTGCGCAAGCGGCTGACGGAAAGCCGCACGGCGCTGGAGACCGCCCGCAACGAACTGGTCTCCATTCGTGACAACAACAAGAAGGTCAACGAGGACTTCCGCACCCAGAGCGCCGAACTGGTGCTGGTCAACGGCCGGGCAACGGAGCTGGCCGACACGCTGGGCAATGTGAAGGCGAAGTTCTCCGCCGCGCAGGAGCAAGCAGACAGCCTGCAGGCGGATCTGGACGAGATCCGCAAGCGGGAGAAGGAACTGCAGCAGAACCTCTCGGAAAGCGCAGCCCTGCTGGAAGAGGAAATCCGCAAGAACAACCAGGTGACCGGTGAGCTGGAAGCCCTGAAGCGCCAGCTGGTGGATTACCGCAACGAGAACATCGACCTGAAATCCCATCTGGATGTGGCCAATCAGGAGCTGGCCTACAGCAAGTCCCGGATGGAGGAAGAACAGCGCAAGCATGACAACGAGGTCTATGCGCTGAATGCGGAGATCGAGAACCTGTCCTCCCAGCGGCGCATCGGCGCCCAGGCGCTGCAGGATCTCTCCCAGGAAAACCAGACCATGAAGGAGCGCAAGCGCGATCTGGTCCGGCGCATGCAGGAGATCGAGCAGCATCTGGCCAACGCCCAGAAGAACCACGAGCGCGACCGCAACGAGCTGGTCTCCGCCAACGCCAAGCTGCGCGAGTTGAACCTGCGCTACAATTCGGCCCTGACCGACCTGAACCACGAGCGGAACCAGAACGTGAAATTCGCCGAGCGGATGGAAGAGCTGATCGAGGAAAATCAGAAGCTGCAGAAATACAGGATCCAGGTCGACACCACCAACGACCAGATCATTCAGCTGAAGGGCGTGATCAACAACTACCAGCGTGCCATGGAAGGCCGGGGACCGGCGGAAGAACTGGGTCTAACCCGGAACTACGATCCGGCAGAAGAGGCCGGTCTTCTGGAAGGCAGCCAGGATGATGGCGGCCCGGACGACAACGGCGGGGACGACGACGGCGTAATCGTGCGTCTGCGGGACTGATCCTCAGCCGTTCAAAACCAAAGTCAGGCACCGGATCTTTATTGAAAGATCCGGTGCCTGATTTCTTGTTGTCCGAATTTGAGGACGCCGAATGCGTTTCCTCCGGGCCGTCCCGGCCTTGAGCAGGGACCACCCCAAACGGGCCTCCGCAAATTTGAGGTCCCGGATCTCCGCTTTGCTTCGTCCGGGACGGCGCAGAGGCGGTGGCGTTAGCCGCAGTCGGCTTCCAGGCCCACGGAAGCGATACCGGCCAGAGCGGCAGCTTCATCATTGTCCGAAGTGTCGCCGGTGATGCCGACCGCGCCCAGCACTTCTCCCGCGCCATCCCGCACGAGGACACCGCCCGGCACCGGAACGATCGCGCCGCCGGCAACGCCGTTGAGGGCCTGGACGAAATGCGGGCGCACTTCGGCCGCCGTGTTCAGGAACCGGGTGCCCGTGCCGACAGCCAGCGCACCGAAGGCCTTGCCGCAAGCGATCTGCGGACGCAGGATTGACGATCCATCCTGACGGGCCAGAGCGACCAGATGGCCGCCATCATCCATCACCGCAACGGTCAGCGGCTTGAGGCCCAGCGCCTCCGCCTTTTCGAAAGCGGCAGAAATGATTTGCTGTGCCGTTGAAAGGTTCAGTTTGCGCATGGTGATTTCTCTCCCTACTAATTGATCGCAGCGATTTGTGCGGGCCAGTCGACGAACCCGGATCGGGAGGCAACTCCCTGTCCGGCCTGAGCATCTTTTTCAGGGCTATCAGACCGGACCCGTGCGGACCACTGGCCAAATCAACCAAGCATTTCCTCCCTGAAGGAAACAGTCTGGAGACTAACGTGAGACGCGATTTCGAGGCACCCGGGCGTTCGCCCGTCTTTGCCCGCCAGGCCGCCGTGGCCACTTCCCACCCGCTGGCAACCAGCGCCGCGCTTGAAGTGCTTCAATCGGGCGGCAACGCCGTGGACGCCGCAATTGCCGCCGCCGCCGTGCAAGCGGTGGTCGAGCCGCAAATGACAGGTATCGGCGGTGACTGCTTCGCAATCGTGACGAAACCGGACGGCCACATGACCGGCTTCAACGGCTCGGGCGCCTCGCCCCGTGCGCTGACACCGGAGCTTCTCGCCGAACGGGGCGTAGAGGAACTGGCCCCCACTTCGCCGCATGCAGTCACTGTGCCCGGCGCGATCCGGGCCTGGGAAACCCTGCTCAAGGCCCACGGTACACGTGGCTTCGACAAGCTGTTCCGCCGGGCCATCGACTATGCGGAAAACGGCTTCCCGGTCGCCCCGCGTGTCAACCGGGACTGGGAAAAGAACGTTGCCAAGCTGGCAGCCAGCCCAGCTTCAGCCGCTGCCTATCTGGTGGACGGCGAAGCGCCGGCAGTCGGCAGCATCCTCAAGTTCCCGAAGCTGGCAGAAACCCTGCGCGCCATCGGCTCCGGTGGGGCGGATGCCTTCTATTCCGGCCCCGTCGCAGAGGATATCGTCAAGACGCTCAAGGAGCTGGGCGGCGTGATGACCCTCGAGGATCTCGGTGCCTGCCACACCACCGCAGTGTCGCCGGTCATGCGCGATTACCGCGGCCATACGATCGCCGAGCTTCCGCCCAACGGCCAGGGCATCATTGCGCTGGTCATTCTGGGCCTGCTGGAACGCTTCGACCTGCCGAACCTCGACCCGCTCGGCCCGGAACGTCTGCATCTGGAAATGGAAGCGGCCCGCATCGGCTACGCCGTTCGCGACAAATTCGTCACGGACCCGGGCTACATGGATGCCTGCCACACCTCGCTGATCGCCGAGGACTATATCACGCAGCTTTCGCGTCTGATCCGTCTCGACCGGCGTCTCGTGGACCTTCCGGCAACCAGCCTCGCGCCCCAGACCGACACGATCTACCTGACCGTGGTCGACAAGGATGGCCTTGCCGTCTCCTTCATCAACTCGATCTTCAACGAGTTTGGCAGCGGCATTCTGGCCAAGAATTCCGGCGTCCTGCTGCATAACCGCGGGGCGGTCTTCCACGCCAAGCCGGGCCACGCAAATTCCATTGCAGGCGGCAAGCGCCCGATGCACACGATCATCCCGGCCTTCGGCCTGAAGGACGGTCTGCCGTGGCTCTCCTTCGGCGTCATGGGAGGTCACTACCAGGCCTGTGGCCATGCGCATCTCGTCTCCAACATCGTGGACTACGGCATGGATGTTCAGATGGCGATCGACATGCCGCGCATGTTCTTCGATCTGAAGACCCACGCGCTGGAAGCGGAAAAGATGATCCCGCAACGCGCCATCGACGGGCTTGAGTCCCTGGGCCATGTGGTCCGCCGGGCTGCGGCCCCCATCGGTGGCAGCCAGGCCATCATGATCGACCGTCACCAGGGCCTGCTCATCGCCGGCTCTGATCCGCGCAAGGACGGCCACGCAGCAGGCTATTGATCCTGCGGAAGAAATTCAGGCGGCGGATATTTTCTGCCGCCTGACTGATCCAGCTCCGGCTCCCCAGCGTAGGAAAGAGGCAATGCGCACTTTCCTGGGAGACCCGGATGCACGTGAAGACCAGAACACTGGCTGCCCCATCGCAATCGTCAGCATTCGCTCGACCGGCATTTGCCGTTGCGCTGTTTGTCCTGCTTGCCCTCAGTCTCGTCATGCTCTTTCCCCGCCCGGCCTCTGCCGGACTGGGGGCAGCAGGCAATTCAGTCCCCGCAGCAAGTCTGGTTGGCGAAGGCCAGATGACATTCCTGGGCTTCGCCATCTTTGACGCGGAACTCTACGCTCCCCAAGGCCAATACAAGCCGAGCGCACCCTTTGCCTTGAAGCTGACCTATCTTCGCAGCTTCAAAGGCACTGCCATCGCCGCCGAAACCGCCAAGCAGATGCGCCGCCAAGGGATGAAGGACGTGGCAAAATTAGAAGTCTGGACCGATCAGATGAACCGGATCTTTCCGAACGTCTCCAAGGGCCAGTCCCTGACCGGCGTCCGTGACCGCGCGGGAAATACGGTGTTCTATTCCGGCAGCAAGGCGATCGGCACCATCAAGGATCCGGAGTTCACCAAGCGGTTCTTCGCCATATGGCTTGGCCAGAACACCCAGAACCCTGACCTGCGGAACAGGCTGGTAGGAGCGCGTTCCTGAGGAGCTCCCCAGACGATAATTCCCCATCACGCCGGGCTCTGATGGCCCATGGGATGATGGCTTTCCCCTTAGCCTTTGCGGGCCTGCCCATCTATCTGCATGCCCCGGACTTCTACGCAAGGACCCTCGGCCAGCCGCTGTCATTGCTTGGCCTCGTTCTGCTTGCCCTTCGTGTCATCGACGCAATTCAGGATCCGCTGATCGGCAGTCTCAGCGACCGCTGGAACAGACACAGGACACTCATCCTCAGCCTCGGCACCACCGCACTCGCAGCTGGTTTCTGGATGATATTTCACCCAATTCCCGATGCCCCCCTGGTGTCGCTGGCACTGTCCGTCTTCATTTGCACCACTGGCTATTCCGTGGTCGCGATCAATCTGCAGGCCCTCGGCGGAACCTGGCGGGTGCCGGAAGCGTCCAGAACAAAAGTCACCACCTGGCGCGAAGGCTTCGGCCTTGCAGGGCTTCTGGCAGCTTCCATCGCTCCAACGCTGCTGAATGCGGAGGCCGCCCCACAGGCCGCATTCAACCTCCTGTCCCTCAGTGTCGTTCCCTTTTCGACTGCTGCCCTGATCGTGCTGACCCGCTGGATGAGACGCTCGCACTTCCAGCTAGCTGCCAAGTCTTCCGCCGGCTTCGGGTGGAAACTCCTGCTCCGGCATCCGTGGAGGAGGCACTTCTTCGGGCTCTATGCGCTCAACACCTGCGCCAGCGCCATACCCGCCGTCCTGGTGCTCTTCTTCATCCGTGACCGGCTCGAGGCGGGTCACCTCACCGGCTCCTTTCTGCTGCTCTATTTTCTCTCCGGCGTTGGCGCCATGCCACTTTGGGAGACCCTCGCAAAACGAAAGGGTAAGGTCATCGCCTGGGCCACCTCAATGGCCCTGGCCACAGCGACATTCTTCTGGGCCGTCTTTCTGGGACCCGGAGATGTGATCATGTACGCAGCCGTCTGCGCACTTTCCGGTCTGGCACTCGGCGCCGACCTCGCCCTGCCGCCTGCCCTTCTGGCAGACCATATCGACCGGACGTCAGGGGCAGGTGAAGCGTCTCGGCTCTTCGCCCTGATGGCCTTGATCTCGAAGGGAGCGCTTGCAGTTGCCACCGGCATTGCCTTGCCGCTCCTGGGTCTTGCGGGCTATCAACCCGGCATGGAGATGACCTCTGGCACCGGCCTCTGGCTCTCTTTGGCCTATGCGGCAATCCCCTGTGTGCTCAAGGCCTTGACCCTCATCTGGTTGATCGGGCAAAGGCAAGCCATTGCTCCTTGAAGATCTCCATTGCATGATCTTCGCAAAGCCCTTGCAACCTCCGGAAAAGATCAGGAGACCGATCCGCGTCATGAGCGTCCGCCCGCCCAAGGCCTATAGTGCGCAGCAGACTGATCCAATCACAGCCGCTCTGGAACAGGAAATCCTGGGGGAGAAGATCGGAACACTTTCCCGCCTGAACAAGAAGCTGGAAACCGCACTGAAGCGGATCCCTGTTCAGGAAGAGGATCAAACCGAAGAGACGCAATTGATCCGTCAGCTGCGCGTCGCCGAGGCAGGCGAAGCCCTGTGGCATGTGACCATCCAGCGTGAGCTGTGCGGACTGCTGAAACACCAGGCGTTTTTCAACGAGATGGGCGTGCCCCGTGACGTACGGTTGAGCTGCGGACCAGTTCCGGCAGCCCTCAGAAAGCAGTTTCAGAAAAGCTGAAACTTGGGGCTCAGGCCCGCGCCGGACGCCGGATCAACGGCACCAGCTGAACGGAAACGATCGCCAGCAGGATCAGTGCGCAGCCAACGAGCCCCAGACCGCCAAGCCGCTCGCCCAGCAGGATCGCGCCGAACATGGCGCCAAAAAGCGCTTCCGAGGCGAGAAGTATTGCCGCATCCGCCGCGCGGGTCCATCTCTGGGCCACCGCCTGAAGGGTGAAGGCCAGGCATCCTGATACGACACTCGTATAGAACAGCTCGAAGCCGGCGGCCTGGATCTGGGCAAAACTGATTTCCTCGGTTGCCAGCCCGCACAGGACACCTGCAAGACCGGCAATCAGGAACTGCGAGAAAGCAAGCGCAAGAGGCCTGCCGCTGGTCAGGCCCACATGACCGAGC
Organism: Roseibium suaedae; assembly: GCF_900142725.1. GTDB lineage: Bacteria > Pseudomonadota > Alphaproteobacteria > Rhizobiales > Stappiaceae > Roseibium > Roseibium suaedae. The sequence continues at coordinate 913,534 of NZ_FRBW01000002.1, forward strand.
AGGGCCACGTGCAGCGCCCAGAAAACTGCGCAGACAAGCACCGCCCCATCGCCCCAGTTCAGCGTATCCAGGCTGGCGCCCCCAAGCAGCCAGATACCCGTCAGCGCGGCAAAGGCAGCGGGCCAGATCACCGGATGGGGAATGTCCCGGAACAAGGCAAAACCGATCACCGGCACAAGAACCACGTAGAGCGAGGTCAAAAAGGCCGTATTCGTGACCGTCGTGGTCATCATGCCGATTTGTTGAATGACGATGCCCAAAAAGAACACCGCACCAATCAAGCCGAACCTAGCCAAGTGCCCCTGCGTCAATCTATCATTCCGCCGGGCAGTCCGCTCGCGCCAGGCGAAAGGCGCAAGGACGAGCGCCGCGATCAAGAACCGGATGCCCGTGAAGTAGAACGGGCCGACGTCCTCCATTGCTGTGGACTGGGCGACAAAGGCCGATCCCCAAAGGGCAGCGGCCAGCAAAAGAAGAGAATTGGCGGTCAGACGGTTCATGGCTCACCGCGTATCGGAGGCCGATGAACTTGGCAAGTGGGGATGAAGTTTCCGTGTCCACCATCACAGACACGCCCAGAATGACAAACTATGCCCCTTGTGGCGGCGGGCGGGCAAGGCAAGCCTGGAAACGAACCGAAGCGGAGATGAGGATGCAAAATGCAGGGGGAGGCGCAGCGTGCACCGGCGATCTGGATGGCTGGCAAATCGGCGCTGCCAAAATGACGCAGCGCCATTGCCAAGAAAGGCCGCAGCCCTACCCTGATCCACAGGCCTCCGCCAAAAGCTGCCAAACGCGCAAACCCACCGCCTATCCACATCTGGAAAAGCAGCATGACACACATGCAAGCCATTGAATTAAAAGACAGGTGCCGAGAACCGAAGCGGCTTGCTCCCCATTCTGCGCTATCAGACTGGGGACACATCAAAAGCACGCTCTTGCAACTGGTGAGAAGCAATGGTTCTTTGGCGGCGATTTTTCAAGTGCCGACGGCCGTTTTTACCTGCAGGGGCAGGTTTCCTGATCAACCACCTGCTACCGTAGCGTTCACTACGCGATTCGGCCCCTCCCGGCTTGGTCTGCGTGACACTGTGGCGACCAAGAGACGAGGGCCTGAGCAACAGGCGATGCGTAAACCCGTGACTTTCCGTTATACCTTCAAAGCCGCTCTTATTGGTCTCACCTGCCTTTCGATCGCCGTACCGGCAGGCAGCCTGTCTGTGAGCCTTGCCTTGTCCTCAACCGCGGAGGCCGCTGGTGCCCGCGTGGTACCGGAAGGCAACCGCAATAAAAGCCAGCCTGCCATTCCGTTCTCTTCCGCGCGCAGAACCAAGGCTGCCCAGTCGACTTATGATCAGAAGTTCGACAAGATCATCGCCGTCCTGAAGCGCGACAGCAGCCTCATCTCGAAGATCAAGCGGGTCGCCGGCCGATACAACATCGACCCGATCCACATGATCGGGGCAATCATTGGCGAGCACACCTATAACTACGACACGCTCGACAGTGCCCAGTCCTATTACATCAAGGCACTGAACTACGCAGGCATTCCGCTGAAGTTCGAATACAATGGCGAGAATGTCGAAGACTTCGTCCAGCGACCGGAGTTTGACCGGTGCCAGACCAAGTCCATCCAGCAGCACAGCGACCGCCGCTGGGGCTGCTACGAAACTGTCTGGGAATCCAAGTTCCGCAACAAGCGCGTTTCCGGCACTCGGTTTCCGGGCACCAACTTCAACGAGACCTTTTTCCAGCCGCTGTTCTCCGGCCAGAGCTTCGGCCTTGGCCAGCTGAGCCCGCTGACGGTCCTCAAGATGACCGACCGGGTCGCACGGCAGAGCCGGAACCGGCCCCTGAGCGCCTCCGACCCTAAGGCCGTCTACAAGGCCACCATGGATCCGGATATTTCGCTGGAATATATGGCCGCAGTCATCCAGGACGCGATCGAAGCCTACAAGTCTGTCGGCAAGGTCGATATCTCCAAGAACCCGGGCATCACTGCGACGCTCTATAACCTTGGCGACCCCTGGAAGCGGGCCACCCGTTTCCGCCGCAGCGGCGCCACCTGGCCCAGCGAAAACTACTATGGCTGGCTGGTGAACGACCGGCTGGAAAAGATCCGCTCGGTCCTCTGATGGCACTGCCTTCTGGATCCGCTGGATCACTCTGAATTCAGACCGGGCAGTTTGCCCGGTCTTTTTGTTTCACGAACTTCACACCAGGAACGGATTGGTCGCCCGCTCCTGGCCGATGGTCGAAGCCGGACCGTGCCCCGGCAGGAACGTGACATCATCACCCAGCGGATAGAGCTTCGTCTTGATCGACTGGATCAGTGTCGCATGGTCACCTCCTGGCAGGTCCGTCCTGCCAACAGATCCCGCGAAGAGCACATCACCCGAGATCGCCAGACGCAATTCCTTGTCGAAGAACACCACATGACCCGGCGCGTGGCCTGGGCAATGCAGGACGTCAAACGTCCGGCCCGCCATCTCCATCACATCCCCGTCCACCAGCCAGCGGTCCGGCTCGACCGGTTCAACCGGCGGAAGACCGAACTGCCTGGCCTGATCCGCAGCCCGTTTGATCAGCATCCGGTCCTCTTCATGCGGGCCTTCAACGGGGATGCCTAGTTGCGAGGCCAGATCCGCTGCGCCGCCCACATGATCGATGTGGCCGTGGGTCAGAACAATCTTTTCCACCTCGACGCCATGTTCTCGGATTGCCTTCAGAATTTCCGGCACATCTCCGCCCGGATCTACCACCGCCCCCTTCATCGTCGCCGGGTTCCAGATCAGCGAACAGTTCTGCTGAAACGGCGTCACCGGGATGATCAGGATCTGGATGGGCGGAAGTTCGGCCTCGGCAGAGCCGTTGGAGGATTGTGACAAGGATATGCTCCGGTTGCCCCGTCATGCGGAGAATTGAGAATTGCTGGGCAAAGTGGGCTTCCCGGCGCGTTTATCAGGCCTGGGCCGCTTCACCTTCGGTTCTGCTTTTCGTACAAGAAGATAAGGCTGCTGGATAGCCAGCAGACTGATTTGGATATCCAACCGATGATGCAGACGCTTTTCCGGACCACACTTGTGGCAGCCCTCACCGTCTTTCAGGCACATGGTGCCATGGCAGACGGCGACCGCACCATGCCGTCCTGGGGAAAGTGGGCCGTCGATTGCGGTAACACCGGCCTGTGCCTGACTTCTTCTTTGGTTCGGGGCCAATCTGCCTGGGTCGACATCCGGATCGTCCGGGACTGGCAGGCAGGTGCTGCCCCGCTTGTGCGGGTGACGGCCAACAGCCCGCTCGCCGGCAATGGCACGGTCACTCTGAGCATCGACGGCCGGGAAATCGAAACCTTCACCGTCAAGGAACTCACTGAGGCTCAAACCTCCATTGTTTCGCCAACCGGCTTCCGCCCGATCGGTGGCGAGGGTTTCTGGTATCCGGCGGGCCCCGCAACGATGGCCCTGCTCGATTCCATGCGCGCCGGCAACCAGCTGACCATTTCGCTGCCCGTGAACGGCGCCCAGTCGGAGATCACAATTCCGCTCAAGGGACTGCGGCAGGCCTTTGCCTGGATGGACCAACGGCAGCAACGCTCCGGAAGCCAGACTGCACTTGCCATTTCCGGTGACGGCATGCCCCAGGATGCCCCACATGCCATTCCCGTACTGGTTCCGGAAACCCTGCCGCCTGCCGTGCGCCAGGCCTGGGACCATAGCCGCACATGCTCGACGATCGACCCGGCCATCTTTGCCGGACTTGATGCGATTGCAGCCCCCCTGCCGGACAAGACAACCCTTTATCTGCTGCCCTGCGGGTCCCCAACCGCTTACAACACGGCCTATGTGACTGTGCTGGCCTATGCGGACGGAAAGGCGCGTCAATTGCAGATGGCCCGGCTGTCCGAGCAGGGACCGATTGCATCCGATGTCATCTACAATGCGAGATGGACCCCGGGCACGCTGGAGCTTGATGGTCTCTACAAGGGGTCGGGAATTGGCGACTGCGGCACCTGGAACAGATGGCGCTGGACGGGGGCAACCTTCGCCCTCTCGGCGGAGGCGTCACGCATGACATGCGATGGAACGGAAACGCCGCTCCGGGATTGGCCGCTTCTCTGGCCTGCCCCAACGTCAACCAAATAGCATCCTTCCAAGGATTCACTTGCGATTTTCCCGCACACAGCCTTATGATGATGGTGCAGCGGACTGGATGGGGATGCGGCATCCTTGTTTCAACCCAATCCTGTAAGTGGTAGCGGACGCAGGGCATGCGTTTCGCAAGGAACGGCTCGTACAAAAATTCGAGCAATTATAATGGGTTAAGTGCCTTTAGCGGTAGGCACGAAGTTAAGGTGAATAAGTAATGCACGATGGCGATTCGGACCGGCGGTCGCGTGGACGTCGCGGCGGCAAGCGCGAGTTTGGCGGTCCGCAGGACTTCGGCAGCGATTTTGGCGGCGGCGATTTTGGCGGCGGTTACGGCGGTGGACGCGACGGCGGTTACGGCAGCGGCCGTGACGGCGGTGGCTATGCCGGCGGACGCGATGGCGGCGGCGGCTATGGCGGCGGCCGGCGTGAAGGTGGCGGTTACGGCGGCGGCCGTGACGGTGGTTATGGTGGCGGCAACCGCGAAGGCGGCGGCGGCTACGGCGGTGGCAACCGTGAAGGCGGCGGTGGTTACGGTGGTGGCCGTAGCGGCGGTGGCTATGGCGGCGGCAACCGTGAAGGCGGCGGCGGCTACGGCGGTGGACGCCGTGAAGGTGGCTACGGCGGCGGCAACCGTGAAGGTGGCGGCGGCTACGGCGGCGGACGCAGCTTCGGCGGCGGCAATCGCGAAGGCGGCGAAGGTGGCGAAGGCGGTTTCCGTCCGCGTCGTCCGCGTCCGGAATTCGACACTCCGGTCGAACGCGGCCCGCGTCAGGATGGCGTGGTAAAGTTCTTCAAGTCCGACAAGGGCTTTGGCTTCATCACTCCGGACAACGGCGAAGCCGATGTCTTCGTTCACATCTCTGCGGTGGAACGTTCCGGTCTGACCACGCTCGACAGCGGTCAGCGCATTTCCTTCGAAACCGAGCCGGATCGTCGCGGCAAGGGCCCGAAGGCCGTCAACCTGCAGGAAATTGCTGAAGGCGGCGAAGACGCTTCCGACGCAGATTTCGACAGCGAAGACTGAGAACATCTAAAGCCTTGAAGGCTTTTGGAAACGGGCGGCGGTTCGCACGGACCGCCGCCTTTTCTTTGTTGATTATAGAGCATCTGGCCCAGGCACATGCCTCGCCATTGCTTTCACCGTCATCACCTTGCGCAAATCGCGCGTCCTCCTCGCTCTCGGGGGGCGATTGCACAAGAGCCACCTTTGTGAGATGACGCCGGGCAAACGAATGAAGCGCCGTTGACTGCAAGCGCGTCTCGCCCAGCCAGCCTGAGCGGCTTTCCCAGTTCCGCCGCGTACAGCGAATGATGATCCGCCTGAACCACCTGTTGCGTGCCCTGAACCGATGACCATGCCAACTGACACCTCCTCTTCAGTCACGATCCGCCCCATTAGAGCGGAGGATCTCGACAGTCTGCTCGCCATGAACAATGCGGCCGTACCCGCGGTTGGTGAATTGACGAAAGACAAGCTGGACGGTCTGGTTGCCATGGCAAGCCACGCGGTCACCGCCGAGCTTGACGGCACTGCCGCCGGTTTTCTTCTCTGCCTGCCGGAAGGCACCGCCTACCCCAGCCGGAATTATCGTTGGCTGAGCGAGCGGATTGAGCGCTTTGCCTATGTCGACCGGATTTGCCTGGCGCCGCATGCCAGAAATCTTGGCGCAGGCGAAATGCTCTACCGGCATATCATCGCCCAATTGACGCCAGAGGATGGCCCGGTCGTCTGCGAGGTGAATACACGGCCCGACAACCCGGGCTCCCGGCGCTTTCACGAGCGGATCGGCTTTCACGAAATCGGCACGGCGGACTATGGTGACATGGCCGTGGTCTTTCTCCAGCACGACGCAGCCACTCAAGGAACAGAACGCAAGTGAACTACCGTCACGCCTATCACGCCGGCAACATCGGCGACGTGCTAAAACATGCCGTTCTCGCGCGCCTGATTGTCTATCTGCAGCGCAAGGACCGTCCCTTCCGCATCATTGATACGCATGCGGGCATCGGCACATATGACCTGACCTCTGAAGAAACCCAGAAGACAGGCGAATGGCAGAAGGGCATCGGCAAGGTTCTGGCTTCCGAGCCACCCGTAGAGGTCGCGGAGATCCTGAAGCCCTGGCTTGATGTGGTTCACAGCGTCAATGGCGAGGGCAAACTGACTGCCTATCCCGGCTCTCCGACGTTGGCACGCAAGCTGATGCGCTCGATCGACCGGCTGACGCTGACAGAGCTGCACCCCAAGGACTTCCAGACGCTGGCTGATCTTTTTGCTGGCGATCATCAGGTCAAGACCATCCATCTGGACGCCTGGCTCGCCATGGGCAGCTTCGTCCCGCCCAAGGAGAAACGCGGGCTTGCCATCATCGACCCGGCCTTTGAAGTGACCGACGAATTCAACCGGATGGGCAAGGCCGTGGTCAAGGCATGGAAGCGCTGGTCTTCCGGCGTCTTTGCCATCTGGTATCCTCTGAAGGATCGCTGGGGCCTTGCGGCTTTTCACGCAGCCCTTGAAGACGCTGGCGTCCGGGATGTTCTGGCTCTGGAGCTGAACACAGGCCGCAGCGGCCCGGACACGCCAATGCTCGGATCCGGCATGACCATCATCAATCCACCCTTCACCCTGGCAGGCGAGATGGAAATCGTCCTGCCCTGGCTGACGGAGATCCTTGGAGAAGGGGCGGATGCCAACTGGAAGATGAAGCAGATCATTCCGGAATGAACCTCAAGTTCCATTCCATGACTTGACCTTGTCTCCAGCCTCCCCCATCGTCGCTTTTGCTTAGAAGGCTGGAGATCTGCCCCGTGAAAAAGTTCAGAACCCTGCTTGCCGCCGCTCTCTGTCTGGGTGCGGCCACGCCCATCTCCGGTGCACTGGCAGCGGATGCGCCCTATTATGGCCCTGCGGACACGAGCCGCCTTCCGGCCTGCGAAGCGGCCTCCGTACAGGCAGCAGTCGGTGGCCGTTTGGCACAGGAAGCCCATTACTCCGGCAATCCCCACACGGTGACCGGACTTGATGGTGTCCGCGAGCTTGCCAATCACACCAATGGCATCAGCCCGCTGGAGCGGCGCTACTGCACCGGTCTGGCCCGGCTGACAGACGGCAGCCAGCACACGGTCTATTACAAGCTGGAAGAATATGCGGGCTTTGTCGGCCTGAGCTGGAATGTCGAGGCCTGCCTTGCCTCCTTCGACAGATGGCATGTCTACGGCGCAAGCTGCAGCACTGTCCGTCCCCGCTGATCGCCGAGGACTGCCCTCGAATGTTCCAATCCTTTTTCCGCAAGGCCAGAACAACCCTGGTCCTTGCCGCCGCATTGCTCGCAAGCCAGGGGCCTGTTCAGGCTGAGGATCAGGCAGGCGACTTCGACTATTATGTGCTCTCGCTGTCCTGGTCGCCCAGCTATTGCGCGGCCAAGGGGCGCGATGCCGATCCCACCCAATGCCGCGCAGCTAAGCCCTTCGGCTTCATCGTCCATGGGCTCTGGCCGCAATATGAGCGGGGCTGGCCCGACTTCTGCCGCACGGGCGTGGCCGGTCCGACCCGGAGCCAGGTTGATGCCGTGCTCGACATCATGCCCAGCCGGGGCCTGATCAATCATGAATGGCGCAAGCACGGCACCTGCTCGGGCCTGTCCGCGGGCGAATATCTGGACACGCTTCGCGCTGCCTTCGAGAAGATCCGGATACCGCCAGCGCTGAAGAATTCGAACAAGACCTATCTGGCGGCACCTGAAACCGTCGAAAAGGCTTTCCGCCTTGCCAATCCGGGCCTCAATGATGCCGCCATGGCCGTCACCTGCTCCCGCGGCGAGATTGACGAGGTCCGCATCTGCCTGACGAAGGACCTGAAATTCCGCACCTGCAAAGCGGTCGACCGGGCAGGCTGCCGCTCTTCAAAGATCAAGATCCCGCCTCCGGTCCGCTGACCGGCGCAGCCTCTCTTCACTCCCGCTCCGGCACTCCGGAGCTCTGGAAAGGACAAACCAATGCCTGTGCTTCGCTCTTCCCCTCCCTCGCCCTTCGGACGGAAGATCAAGATTGCCGCAAAGCTGCTCGGCCTGATGGACAAGATCACCATCGAGGTGGCTGACACTGCCAATCCGGATGACAGCCTGCGTGCCCAAAACCCGCTCGGCAAGATCCCGGCGCTCGTGCTGGATGATGGCAGCGTGCTCTATGACAGCCGCGTCATCACCGAATATCTTGATTTCATGGCTGGCGGAAACCGTCTGCTGCCGGAAGGCGAAGCCCGCTTCCCCGTCCTGCGACTTCAGGCGCTGGCAGACGGCATCGTGGATGCCTCCATCCTCCAGGTCTATGAACTGCGCTTCAAGCCCGAGGAATACCGTTTCCCGGACTGGATGACCTATCAGAAGGCCAAGGTCACCCGCGGCCTGGACTGGCTTGAGGCCAACACGCCTCCAGCACTGACCTCTGCCGCAGATGCCGATGCCGGAACGATCGCTCTTGCCTGTGCGCTGGGATATCTAGACCTGCGCTTTGCAAGCGCCTGGCGGGAAGGCCGCCCCAATCTGGTGGCCTGGCTCGACAGCTTCGATGCGGCAGTCCCCGCCTTCGGGGAAACCCGTCTGGATCCGGCTCCGGTTCCGGCCACGGTCGCGACCTTGCGCTAAGTGCTCCAAAGCAAAAGGCCCGGGTCATGCCCGGGCCTTTCCTAATTCTCAACGCAAGGGGCTTGCCCCGGTTCAGCTCTTAGAACTTGTAGCTGATGCCGGCGCGAACCAGGCTCTGGTCGAAGTCAGTGCGGTAACCGGCACCACCGATCGAGTACTTTTCAGAACCGTAATCCTGATAGTCGTATTCGATGCGGGCGGTCACGTTCTGCGTGATGGCGCCTTCAACACCGGCACCAACGGTCCAGCCCACTGCAGTTTTGTCTTTCTTGTTGCCATTGACCTTGGTTTCAAGATCGGCAATTGCCAGACCACCCGTACCGTAGACCATGAACTTGTCGAAGGTGTAGCCCAGACGGCCGCGAACCGTGGAGTTCCAGGACGAGCTGTTCTTGAAGGTGTTGCCACCAACCGTCTTCGAATCTTCCATGTCGGAGAACATGAAGTCGGCTTCAACACCAGCCAGAACATTCGGGTTCAGCATGATGTTGTAACCGGCGTGAATGCCGCCGGTGACGCCGTTGGCGTCGATATCGGGAGCGTTGCGATTGTCAAAGTTGCCGAAACCCCAGCCCAGATTGGCACCGGCGTAGAAACCCGACCAGTCGAAGCGAGCGGCTGGTGCGTAGTTGTCGACATAGGGTGCCGGTTCCGCCGGCTGCGGAAGGTCGGCCGCGAACACAGGCGCGGCTACGCCGGTGATGGCGACGGCGGAAAGTCCTGCAAGTGCGAGACGCTTCATGATCATAACTCCAGATGTACTAGTCCAGTATGAAATGCGGACCGCCACCCGGCAGTCCCCATCCTCACCCGTCTGAAGTTATGAGCAGCCATTGTGGCCAATGAATTCGTAAAATTTGAAGATTCAGAGGCAAAATAAGGTCATTCCTTGACGTGCTTACCAGCACGTTAAGTTTTTCGCATTTTGCAAATTTACAAGGGGGTCCTAGCGGATGGGTTCCCCTGCAACTATCTATTGTCTATAAGACCGGCGCGCCAGAACACCCATGTTCAGGCGGGCTTCACCGCTCATAAATTACACGCCCAAAATCGGATCTCCAGGAAATGCTGCTTGAATACGTTAGCCTTGTAGGCGGCCTTGTCGCGCTCATCGTGGCAGGGGACATCCTCGTGAGAGGATCCGTCGGCATCGCAAAGCGTCTCGGCATTCCCAATCTGGTCATCGGCCTGACGATCGTCGCCTTCGGCACCTCTGCCCCCGAGCTGTTCATTTCGCTTGGCGCGGGCCTTGATGGCGCGGGTGGCCTTGCGATCGGCAATGTGGTGGGATCCAACATTGCCAATGTCCTGCTCGTCCTCGGCATGCCGGCCCTGATTGCGGCCACCCCCTGCGGCGAAGACGGGGCAACCCGCAATTCGGTCTTCATGGTCTTCGTGTCGGTGGTCTTCATCGGCCTTTGCTATCTCTCACCCATCGGCTTCTTCGCTGGCCTCGTGCTTCTGGCGCTGCTGGGCGTGTTCCTGTTCGATTCCGTGATGGCCACCCGCCGCCACCGCAAGGACAAGGCGGCCTGCTGCGGTGATGACGACGAGTTGGAAGAAGTGGAAGGCGTGCCGGAGACCATGTGGCTCGCGGGTCTTTATATTCTGCTTGGTCTGCTAGGCCTGCCGCTCGGCGCTCATTTCACCATTGAAGGGGCAACGGAGATTGCCAAGTCCTGGGGCGTCAGTGATGCAGTGATCGGCCTGACCGTCGTCGCCCTTGGCACGTCCCTGCCGGAACTTGCCACCTCTGTCATGGCTGCGATCCGTCAACAGGGCGCAGTCGCAATCGGCAACGTGATCGGTTCGAACATCTTCAATCTGCTTGCCATCATCGGCATCACCAGCGTGATCGTTCCGCTGCACGTTCCGGCGCAGATCATCTCCTTCGATGTCTGGGTCATGCTGGGTTGTGCCGTGCTGCTGCTCGCTCTTGCCCGCTGCCGGGTCTGTCTCGGCAAGATCACCGGCGCCCTGCTGTGTCTTGCCTATGGCCTCTACACATTTATGGTCTATTCCCTCAACACCCCGATCTGACGGCTTGCGACCTGCGTAAGTACCCAGTTCTCCGGCGAAATCTTCTTCTGCCGGAATGGTGAAACAGGAGAGATCATGGCTGCAACACCGCCGCCCGTTGCCATCATTACCGGCGCATCGAGCCGCATCGGCCGTGCCATCGCACTTGATCTGGCGGAAGCCGGCTGGTCGTTGGTGCTGCACGCTCACAGGAATGGCAGCAAGATCCGGGACCTCGCCGCAGAAGTTCAAACGCGTGGCGGCCGGGCGGTTGAACTCAGCGCAGATCTCACCGACGACAGCGCCAGGCAGGGCTTTCTCGGCAAGGCGCTAGAGGCTTTCGGCGGGGCAGATGTCCTGATCAACAATGCATCGATCTTCGAGGATGACTGCGCAGGAGATCTGGATCCCGCGCAATTCGATGCCCATATGGCCATCCATGCCAAGGCTCCCCTGTTCCTGGCAGATGGCTTTGCCAGCAGCCTCGATGACGGGCAGCAAGGCCTGGTGGTTAACATCATTGATCAGCGGGTCTGGAAGCTGACGCCCCAGGCACTGACCTACACCCTGTCCAAGGCCACGCTCTGGACTGCGACACAGGTTCTGGCCCAGGCATTGGCTCCGAAGATCCGCGTCAATGCCATTGGCCCCGGTCCAAGCTTCAAGAGCCCACGGCAAAGCGAGACGGATTTTGCCAGGCAGAAGGATGCCGTGCCGCTGCAACGTGGCCCAGACCCTTCGGAATTCGGCGCGACGATCCGTTATCTCTGGTCCGCACCTTCGGTTACCGGCCAGATGATCGCCCTGGATGGCGGCCAGCATCTGGCCTGGCAGACACCGGATGTCACGGACGTCGGGGAATGACCTCAGACCACGGAATCGGATAGAGTTTTTCTGCGGCCGGAAGAACGAAGACAAGGGGCCGCCCGGCCAGACAGCAGCACACATGCAAGACACACCCAGCACCCAAGACCCAACTGGCGAAGCCACCACCGGTGAAGACCAGTCCTCTCCTTTGATTGCCAAGGGTGTGGACGTGATCATCGATCAGGTGAAGCGCCTGCCCATGGGGCCCGGCGTCTACCGGATGCTCGATGAAGAAGGCAACGTGCTTTATGTCGGCAAGGCGCGCAGCCTGAAGAAGCGCGTGTCCAACTACACGAGACTTCAGGGCCAGTCGAACCGGATCATGCGCATGATCATGTCCACGGCTGCCATGGAATTCGTCGTCACCCGGACCGAAGCGGAAGCACTGCTTCTGGAAGCGAACCTGATCAAACGGCTTCGTCCGCGGTTCAATGTTCTGCTGCGCGACGACAAGTCCTTTCCCTATATCCTGATCACGGGCGACCATGCCGCCCCCGCTATCGTCAAGCATCGCGGCGCGCGCAAGCGCAAGGGCGAGTATTTTGGCCCCTTTGCCTCTGCAGGCGCAGTGGACCGGACAATCAACGCGCTTCAGAAAGCCTTTCTGATCCGCAACTGCTCGGACAGCTATTTCGAGAACAGGTCACGGCCCTGCCTGCTTTACCAGATCAAGCGTTGCGCCGGCCCCTGCACGGGGGAAATCAGCGGCGAGGACTACGGCGGACTGGTGGCTGAAGCGAAGGCCTTTCTCTCCGGCAGAAGCCAGCTGGTGAAAACCGAACTGGCCAAGCACATGGAAAGCGCTTCGGAGGTTCTCGACTTCGAAAGAGCCGCGATCTACCGTGACCGTCTGGCGGCCCTCTCGCATATTCAGTCCCATCAGGGCATCAACCCGCAGACCGTTGAAGAAGCAGACGTCTTTGCCATTCATCAGGAAGGCGGACAGACCTGCGTGCAGGTGTTTTTCTTCCGCACCGGCCAGAACTGGGGCAACCGGGCCTATTTCCCGAAGGCTGACAAGTCCTTCGATGAAAGCGCTGTGCTGGAAAGCTTCCTTGCCCAGTTCTATGACGACAAACCTGCACCCAGCCTCATTCTTCTGTCCCATGGGGTCGAGGAACTTGACCTCCTGTCGCAGGCTTTGAGCGAACGTGCAGGCCGGAAGGTCGAGATTGCCGTTCCCAAACGCGGCGAGAAGCGGGAACTGGTGGACCATGCCCAGACCAATGCCCGGGAAGCCCTGGGACGACGGCTTGCAGAAACGTCGAGCCAGGCGCGTCTTTTGGAAGGCGTGGCGGAAGCCTTTGGCCTCAAGGAAACGCCTCGGCGGATCGAGGTCTATGACAACTCTCACATCATGGGCACCAATGCGGTCGGTGGCATGATTGTGGCCGGTCCCGAAGGCTTCGCAAAAGCGCATTACCGCAAGTTCAACATCAAGTCCGAAGACCTGGTGCCCGGCGATGACTACGGCATGATGCGGGAGGTGCTGACCCGCCGCTTCTCGCGTCTCATGCGGGAACATGCAAGGCCCGAAGAAACCACGCAGGATGCTCCCGAAGACGACATTTCCCTGGGTGATGCGGACCTTCCCGTGGAGGCTGGTGCAGAAGGCGAAGAAGCGTCTTCGATGGACATTCCGGCCTGGCCGGATCTGGTGCTGATCGATGGCGGTCAGGGGCAGCTCGGCGCGGTTCAGGAAACGCTGTCGGAACTGGGTGTGACCGGCGTCCCCCTTGTCGGCATCGCCAAGGGACCAGACCGGGACGCTGGCCGGGAAAAGTTCTTCATTCCGGGCAAGCCGTCCTTCATGCTGCCCGAACGCGACCCAGTGCTCTATTTCGTCCAGCGACTGCGTGATGAAGCCCACCGGTTTGCCATCGGTTCCCACAGGGCCCGGCGCAAGAAGGACATCACCAAGAACCCGCTCGACGACATTGCCGGCATTGGTCCAACGCGCAAGCGCGCCCTGCTCCGGCACTTCGGCACAGCAAAAGCAGTGTCAAAAGCGGGCATGGATGACCTGATTGCGGTTCCGGGCATTTCAGAGGCCATCGCCAAACTGGTCTACGACCATTTCCACGAATAGGAGCGTTTTGCTCCGTGACCGATCTTGCCTGCGGATCGTTTTCCCCGGTCAATCATCGCGTTCTTGCGCAGAATCATTGAGCCTTGTGCGTGCCGCGTAAACAATCGCGGCCGCGCGAAGCGATTCCCGAGAACGACAGATAACAAGCCGGAAGCGATCATGGCCAAACTCTATTTCAACTACTCCTCCATGAATGCCGGCAAGTCGACCGTATTGCTCCAGGCCTCCTACAACTACGAGGAGCGGGGCATGAACACGCTGCTGTTCATCGCGGCTCTGGACCACCGTGCCGGCAAGGGCAGGATCGCCTCGCGTATCGGTCTCAGCTCTGAAGCGACAATCTTCGAGCGGGAAGATGACCTGTTCAGCCAGATCCAGGCGGCAATGGCCGCTGAGCCACTTCACGCCATATTTGTCGACGAGGCTCAATTTCTCACTGAGAAGCAGGTCTGGCAGCTTGCCCGCGTTGCTGATGAACTGCGCATTCCGGTGATGTGCTTTGGCCTTCGCACCGATTTCCAGGGCAAGCTCTTTCCCGGTAGCGCCGCCCTGCTCGCGATTGCCGACAATCTGCGGGAGATCAAGACCATCTGCTGGTGCGGCAGCAAGGCAACAATGGTTGCCCGTATGGATACAAACGGAAACATTGTCGACGAGGGCGAGCAGGTCGTGATTGGCGGTGAGGAGACTTATGTCTCACTCTGCCGCAAGCACTGGGCTGCAAAAAAGCTCAAGCCCTAGGCTTGCAGCTGTAACATTCAAAATCCAAGCTGATTCCCTAAGGGTCTGAAGTTACCTGTAATTTCAGCATCTCAACTTCGACAGCTAAGTTCGATTTCCGGACGGCGGTCTCAATCACGATTTTTTCATGTCACCAAAGAGGCCGATTTCCGCCACTGGTGACACCTGGATACATCTCGTCATTTTTTAGCCTCAATTGCACTCGAATTTCGCCGCAAACTACACTGTATAGTTTACCTGAAACACGAAGCTTCCTCCCAGGCTTCGTTCTCAAGGAAATGGCGACATATGACCCAGGCAATCCACCGTCTGGCTGCCGAAGCTCTGGCATTGCAGCATGCCGGGCAGATCGACGCGGCCATGCCCCTTTTCCGCGAAGTCCTGAAGCTGGATCCATCCCATGCACAGGCCAATTTCTCGATCGGAATCGCCACCTATCAGGCAGGCGATCTGCGCACCGCCCTCACCCACCTTGCGATTGCTGCCGAGAAAGCCCCCAAGCATCCGCAAACCCAGCAGCTTTTCGGTCTCGCCCTGATGAACTCAGGCGAATATCCGGGTGCCCGCGCCGCCTTGCGCAAGGCTGCCAGCCTCGCCCCGGACAACGCAGATATTCATGCCCATATGGGCGACCTGCACCGCCTTCGCCACAAACCGGTCCTCTCCCGCCAGAGTTATGAGAAAGCCTTGTCGCTGGATCCGTCCAATGGCTACGCACTGGTGGGCATGGGACAGCTTGAAATCTCCATCGGCAATATCGATCAGGCGACGGGCTGGTTCACAAAGGCCGTTCAGGCCGGCAAGGAACTGCCAACGGCCCTCCATCGTCTTGCTTTCACCAAACAGCACGAAACCCGTCCCACAGAACTCGATCTGATCGAAAAGCTCCTGAAGAGCAGTCAAATCGATACCAACCCGACCGCCAAGGCAGAACTGAATTGGGCCGCCGGAAAGATCTATTATGACCTGGGCGACACAGCCCATGCTTCCGACCACTTCCGCACTGCCCGCCGCATCCATTACGCCCCGTTCGACATTCCAGCCTACAAGGAACGGCTCGCCTTCCTGCGCGAGACCTTCGACCAGCGCTTCTTTGAACAGCGCGCAGGGATGGGTACCAATTCTGCCAAGCCGATCTTCATCTTCGGCATGCCGCGCTCCGGAACGACCCTTGCCGAACAGATCCTCGCCCGTCATTCGGATGTTGCCAGCGGCGGCGAACAACGTTTCTTCCGTCATTTCCAGAATGACTTCGGCATGCTGGCAAAACCGAGTGCCGCCCTCGAGGCCCGCCTGCGGGCCATGGGCAAAAGCGAGTTCCGGCTCCTTGCACAACGCTACATCGAGGACCTTAAGGCGGTGTCCAGCCGTACCCGGCATGTAACCGACAAGATGCCGCATAACTTCGAGATGCTCTGGCTGATGGCGATCCTGTTCCCGAAGGCCTCCTACATCCATTGCGTCCGCTCACCTGCAGACACTTGTGTTTCGCTCCTCTCTCACGCCATGTCCCCTGCCCATAATTATTGCCGCACACAAACCAGCGTCGGCACTTATTACCGGGAATACATGACGCTGATGGCGCACTGGAAGGAGGTCCTTCCCGTCGAGATCCGTGATCTCAGCTATGAGCGTCTCGTCCATGATCAGGTCGACCAGAGCCGCAGTCTTGTCGATCATTGCGGCCTGGATTGGCAGGACGCCTGTCTCGAATTCTACAAGGGCGACGCCCCGGTCACGACCATTTCGGACACCCAGGTCCGCAGACCGATCTTCCTGAGCTCGGTTGGACGCTGGATCCGTCACAAGGACTATCTCGGTGATCTTCTGGAAGCGCTCGGCCCCCATGCGCCCAGCGAAATGCATCTGGAACCCGGGATCAGATCATCGTCCGTTGAAGCAGGCCGTGCAGCCAATGACCGCCATCCCCGTCAGGCACCTCTGGCTTGTAACTTTTCCTGAGCCGGGAAATCTGCGGTTGCGGGCAACAAAACATGATCAGGACCTTCGCAATGATAGAAAGTGGCGGATTGCAAAGCCTTTCTGATATCAGCGCGTTACTGGAACCCTCCCTCGCGGCAGAGACAGTCCGATACAAATTCGCACATTTACGCCTTAATTCGGACCCATTTCTGCCAGAAATTAAACTCTAGAGTTTACCCTCTCCGCGCCGCTTTCTCCCAAGCCCGCGCAACAGAAAATTGGCGATACAATGAACCAGGCTGTCGAACGCATTGCTGCGGACGCACTCGCGTTGCAGCATGCAGGACGCATTGAGGAAGCGCTTTCCCTTTTCAAGGAGGTGCTGGATCAGTCTCCGTCTCATCCTCAGGCCAATTTTTCTCTTGGCATTGCGGCCTTTCAAGCGGGTCTGACCGGCCAAGCCATTGCCCATTTTCAGATCGCGGCCGCGAAAGCCAAAAAGCACCCTCAGGTTTTTCAGCTTCTCGGTCTTGCCCTACTCAAGCACAGGGATCTCAAGGGCGCCAAGGATGCCTTGAAGAAAGCCATTGCCCTGGCTCCCAAGGTGGCTGAGCTGCACGCTCAGCTTGGCGATGCCTACCGGCAGGACCGGAAGCCGGTGATGGCCCGGCAATGCTTCGAGCGGGCTCTCAAGCTGGACCCGGAAAATGGTTATGCCCTCGTGGGCCTCGGCAGCCTCGACGTCTCAATCGGAGAAATCGAAAGCGCCAAGAATTGGTTCTCCAAAGCCATTGCAGCCGGCAAGGAACTGGGTGCCGCTCATCATGGTCTGGCACTCGCCCGCCGGCACACGGAGCGCCCGGAGGAACTCGACCAGATAGAAGCCATACTTGCTGCCCCAGGCCAGGAAATGCCCACGGATGAGGCTGCTTCCCTGCACTGGGCGGCTGGCAAGGTCTATTACGATTTGGGAGAGTCCGAACGTGCAAGGGAGCACTACCAGCTCGCCCGTAACCTTCACTACAAGCCTTTCGACGCCGTGGCCCATGAAGAACGGATTGCCTTTCTGAAAGATGTCTTCACGAAAGAGTTTTTTGAAGAACGGCAGGATGCCGGCTCCTCCTCGAAGAAGCCTCTTTTCATTTTCGGCATGCCCCGGTCTGGAACGACCCTCGTCGAGCAGATTTTCAACCGCCACAGCAAGGTGACTGCGGGTGGAGAACTGTCCTTTTTCCTGGAAGCCCAGGACGCGCTCGATCTTGCCGGCAAGCCAAGCGCCGCACTCGAACAGCGCCTGCGTTCAATGGAAGACCGGGACTTCCGCAAGCTGGCATCACGGTATCTTGCCGTTCTGGACGGGATCAACAAGCGCGCCGAACGGGTCACCGACAAGATGCCCCACAATTTCGAGATGCTCTGGCTGATGGCTCTACTTTTCCCGAAGGCCACCTTCATTCATTGTGAGCGCGAGCCGGCCGACACCTGCATGTCGCTGCTGTCACATGCCTTGTCTCCGGAGCACAACTACGCCCATAGCCAGACCAGCGTCGGCGGATATTTCCGGACCTACGCGGGTCTGATGGATCATTGGAAGGAGAGCCTTCCCGTCACGATCCAGCCCCTGTCCTATGAAAAACTGGTTTCAGATCAGGAGAATGTCAGCCGGGACCTGATTGCATCCGCCGGGCTTGACTGGGAAGCGGCCTGTCTGGAGTTCTACAACAGCGACACGCCGGTCACGACCTTCTCGAATGCCCAGGTGCGCCGGCCAATGTACCAGTCATCTGTCGGACGCTGGCGGCGGCACAGCTCGTTCCTCGGCGATCTCTTCTGCGCACTCGGACCGCTCGCCCCGGCCAGCATGCAAGGCAGCAATTTTGCAGCTCCTCCCTCCCAGCAACCGGACACAGCCGACAATGATTGCACGGGATCCCGTAAAAGCGCTCATGCAACAGGAGGTATGACTTGATGCGGACGGGCGCACCAAGCTAAACCGTTGACGATGGATCCATCGGATCCGTGCCCTCGGATCTCGTGGAAGGAAAGATCATGCTTGGTGGACTGATGAAACGGCTTTTGGGATCGTCCGAGCCCAAGGCTCCGAAAGAAGAAGCCGCCATCGCCTACAAGGACTTCGATATCATTCCCGCCCCGCGCAATGTAAATGGCCAATGGCAGATTGCCGGCCGCATTGAGAAGGATGGCCCGGACGGCACGCGCCTCGTGCATCAGTTTATCCGTGCTGACACCTTGCCGTCAGAAAAGGATGCCATAGTGAATATGGTTCGGAAGGCGAAACTCGTCATTGATCAGCAAGGACAATCCTTGTTCGGCTGATGGTCAGGCCAGCACCTGCCTCGCGTTGACAGCCATCTGGTACCATGCTTGTGTCCGGTTCCCCATCCGGACCTGAAGATCCGAAAGACCATGAAAAGAAACGTCGCTCTCAGCCTGCCGAATATTCTCACCTATGGGCGCATCGCGGCGGTTCCCGCCGTCGCCGGCTGTTTCTATTTTGAAGGCAACACGCCGCGCTGGATTGCCCTCGGTATCTTTATCGTGGCCGCGATCACGGATTTCTTTGACGGCTATCTGGCCCGCGCCTGGCAGCAGCAGTCTGCCTTGGGCCGGATGCTGGACCCGATTGCGGACAAGCTTCTGGTATCGGTCTGCCTTCTGATGCTCGGCGCGGACGGTACCATCGGCGGCTGGTCCATGGCAGCGGCCATTATCATCCTTTGCCGTGAAATTCTCGTCTCGGGCTTGCGCGAATTTCTGGCTGAATTGCGGGTCAGCGTGCCCGTGACGCAACTTGCCAAATGGAAGACCACGGTTCAGCTTGTCGCCATCGCCTTGCTGCTTGCAGGTCCGGCAGGCGAAGTTGTGCTGCCGGGAACCGTGCTGGCTGGACTTGTCGCGCTCTGGTTTGCCGCCCTGCTCACGCTTTACACCGGCTACGATTACTTCCGCGTCGGCATCGGTCATCTGATCGAGGAATAACCGGGAGAGGACCAAAGGCATGACGGTTGAAATCCGCTACTTCGCATGGGTTCGCGAAAGGGTCGGCACTGAGGCTGAAACCCTGGACCTGCCGGAAGGGACACAGACGGTGTCCGATCTTCTGTCCTGGCTGAAGAACCGCGATGAACGTTTCGCCCATGCCTTTGAGGACATGGATACCATCCGGGTCGCTCTCGATCAGGAGCACTCAGAGCATGACCAGTTGATCGGCAACGCCCGGGAGATTGCCATCTTCCCTCCCATGACAGGGGGATAAGAGATGAGCGGCCCGATCACCCCGAAAGTTCTTATTCAGGCTGAGGACTTCGACGCTGCGGCGGAAGCCGGCGCACTCTCCGCCGGACGTAAGGATGTGGGTGCTCTGGTCACTTTCACCGGTCTGTGCCGCGACGAGGACGGCCGTCTCTCGGCACTTGAACTGGAACACTATCCCGGCATGGCAGAAGCGGAAATCACCCGCATCGCCAAGGAAGCCTGCAGCCGCTGGCCGCTCACCGGACTGACTGTCATTCACCGCTTCGGCAAGATTGCTCCAGGTGGCAACATTGTTCTCGTTGCTGCTGCCTCCTCCCACCGCCGTGCCGCTTTCGAAGCGGCTGACTACCTAATGGATTTCCTGAAAACCCGCGCGCCGTTCTGGAAGAAAGAACACCTGAAGGAAGGCAGTGAAGGATCCTGGGTAGAGGCAAAGACCATAGATGACGACGCCGCGAAGCGCTGGACTCCTGGTTGAGTCTTAGAAAAACTCTCCTTCTAATATATAAAACATATTCCTTCACCACTTGCGGCTGAAGCACTCTTTAGAACGACCCGGCGGTTTTCCGCCTCTTTCCAAACCACTCAAGCGGTTCCCGAGGTCAGTTTCATGTCCGCCCGTTCGCAAACATCCACTGAAGTTCACACCAACCCGGGAATTCCATTCCTGGAGTTCGTGATCATGATCGCGGCGCTGATGGCGCTGAATGCTCTGGCAATGGATGTCATGCTTCCCGCTCTGCCTGAAATCGGCAAAGCCTTTCAAATCGCAAACGAAAACGACCGGCAGCAAGTGCTGATCGCCTATCTGATAGGCTTTGGCGGCGCACAGCTGTTCTTTGGCCCGATTTCGGATTCTCTCGGCCGCCGGGGCGTCCTTCTGGGCGGCCTTGCTCTTTACGCTGCCGCCAGCGTTGCCTGCCTGCTCGCGGACACGCTGGACTTCCTGCTGATCTCCCGCGCCATTCAGGGCATAGGCTGCGCAGCCATCCGTGTTGTCGCGGTCTCCGTCGTGCGTGACTGCTACACAGGCCGCCAGATGGGCAAGGTCATGTCCCTTGTGATGATGATCTTCATGGCAGTCCCGATCATTGCCCCGTCCATTGGTCAGGTGATCCTGCTTATGGCCGGCTGGCACTGGATCTTCTCGATGCTGCTGGCTGCCGGCGTGATCATGCTGGTCTGGTGCATGATCCGTCTTCCGGAAACCCTGCCCGAGGAATATCGCAAGAGTTTCGATGTGGGCACGATCGGCCGCGCTTATCTGCAGGCGCTGAGCAACCGGGCGAGCCTCGGCTACATGCTGGCTGTCACCTTCGTGTTCGGTGGCCTGTTCTCCTTCATCACCATGTCCCAGCAGATCTTCGTCGAGATCTTCGGCCTCGGCGTCTGGTTCCCGGTTGTCTTTGCCGGGATCGCGATCTGCATGTCGATCAGTTCCTTCGTCAATTCGCGGCTGGTCGAGGCAATCGGCATGCGTTACCTCTCCCATGCAGCGACGTTGATCTACTGCCTGACCGGGCTGGCCCTGCTCATCACATCGCTGACCCTGGGCGAACATCTGGTCCTGTTCACGATCCTCGTCACGATCACCATGGGCTGCTTCGGCTTTGTCGGCGCAAACTTCAACACGATGGCCATGGAGCCCCTCGGCGACATTGCCGGCACGGCCTCGTCCGTCATCGGCTTCTGCACCACTCTTGGCGGAGCTTGCCTCGGCTATATCGTTGGCCAGTATTTTGACGGCACGACCATCCCGCTCGGTTTTGCCTTCTTCGGCTACGGTGTCTGCGCGATCTTTTGTGTGCTCTTCGCCGAACAGGGCCGTATGTTCAAGGCCCTGCACAAGGCCGCGTGAAACAACAAAAAGCCCGGCGGCCCATAGAACATGCCGGGCTTTTCCAATTCATGTTATCTGCCCCCCTGGCCGGTTCTGACCAGAGAAAGGCACAGGTATTCCCTCACTTGAAGGTGAAGGACCGCCCCCTGTAGGGACCCTTCGTATAGGTCAGCTCATAAGGGTATGACCCAGACTTCTTTTCCTTCTCGACCCTGAACGCATGCTGGCTGCCATCGCTCAGCTTCATGGTCACGACCCCCTTCGAACTGACACTGTAGGTGCCGGTCAGGGCCGCTGAGCCTTGATGCTTCATCGTGACTTTACCGCCAGAAAAGCTGGCAACAGATCCTGCGGAAAACCGCATGCTCTTGCCATTTGAAGACATGAAGCCGGAAAGCTCCTTGCCATTCATCGGTTCCGCGGAGACAGGACCGGCCAAACCGGCAGCAAGAAGCGTCAGCGCAATAAGCTTTTTCAAATTCAACTCCATCTAAGACAGATACAAACAGAAATACTTAAACTCATAGTGCCTGCAATTCCAAGCATGCACGTGAAATGACACCTGCTTGGAAACAAAAAAATGGCGGGGAAGCCCCGCCATTGTCTTGTGTCGGTCCGATGGATTAAATCGGCTAAAGCTTACTTCCCTGCGCGAACAGTTGCGTCATAGGCTTCCATCAGTGTCTTGGTGATATCGCCAACAGTGAAGCTGTAGGGCCCGATTTCGGACACTGGCGTCACTTCTGCAGCCGTACCAGTCAGGAAGCACTGCTCGAAGCCTTCCAGCTCTTCCGGCATAATGACCCGCTCGATGACCTCGATACCGCGGTCGCGGGCAAGGCCGATCACGGTGCGGCGCGTGATACCGTTCAGGAAACAGTCCGGGTTCGGCGTGTGGATCTTGCCATCCTTGATGAAGAACACATTGGCGCCTGTTGCTTCCGCAACCTGGCCACGCCAGTCCAGCATCAGGGCATCGGCATAGCCCTTGCGCTCGGCTTCATGCTTGGAGAGCGTGCAGATCATGTAAAGGCCTGCCGCCTTTGACTTGAACGGCGCGGTCTGCGGATCCGGACGGCGGTATTTCGCCATGTCGAGACGGATGCCCTTCAGGCGCTCTTCCGGCTTGAAGTAGCTCGGCCATTCCCAGGCTGCAATTGCCAGGTGGATGGTGTTGTGCTGAGCGGAAACGCCCATCATCTCGCTGCCGCGCCAGGCAACCGGGCGCAGATACGCATCAACAAGGTTCATCTTCGCCAGAAGCTCTTCCTTGGCGGCATTGATGACCTCTTCGGAATAGGGAATGTCGAAGCCCAGGACGTTCGCAGAGGCGTGGAGACGCTGCGTATGCTCTTCGGACTTGAAAATCCGGCCGCCATAGGCGCGCTCACCTTCAAAGACGCAGCTTGCGTAATGCAGGCCATGCGTCAGCACGTGCACCTTGGCATCTGTCCACGGCACGAACTCGCCGTCGTACCAGATTACACCGTCGCGCTGATCGAAAGGCAAACCTGCCATTTTCATTACTCCCGAACGCCCAAACGGCGTGGTTGTTCTTGTTGGCGCAGGCCCTGCCCCTCGGCTTCTCACCTGCGATATCATTGAGTGCGAACCCGTGTTTTGCACACGGCTCAAACAATCGGTATCTTAATCTCCGGGAATTGAATGGTTGGATTCGGTTCGGATCATTGCTTTGAGAGCACCAAACTGATCAAACATTTCGTCCAGAGTGCCCGCTCAGTAACAATCGACAAGAAACAAGTCAATATGACTGACGTAAACTTGAAAAACCTGCCACTTACTCACGATCTGGCCGGCCAGGACCGCAGGCCGGCGGAGGAGGCTGAGGACGGCATTCCCAAAGACCTGCCCTATGACATGATGGAGCTGCTGTTCTTCGCCTATCGTGACTTTACGGCAGATGCAGATGAATTGCTGACCGAATTCGGCTTTGGCCGGGCACATCACCGCGTCCTGCATTTCGTCGACAGGAACCCGGGCATCATGGTTACGGACCTTCTGTCAATCCTGGGCATCACCAAGCAAAGCCTCGGCCGTGTGCTCAAGCAGCTTGTCGACCTCGATTTCATCGAGCAGCAACCCGGTCCGATCGACCGCCGTCAGCGTCTGCTCTACACCACCCGCAAGGGGCATGATCTGGCGACCCGCCTGATGGCTGTCCAGACCATCCGGCTAGAGCGCGCCTTTGGCGATGTCCCGCCGGAAGCTGCGACCATCGTCCGCCAGTTTCTGTTCCAGATGATCAACGCGGAAATGCGCCCGGATGTTGCGCGGCTGATCAACAAGAAATACAGACCGAGTATGCCCTCCCGCCGGTTCTGATCCGGCCCTGCTGCCGCCTTTATTTCGCGCCATGCGAGTAGAGTGGCACAGGAACCGATGATGTCCGGCCAGCGCAGACAAGGAAGACCCAGTGAGCCCTCCAGACGACAACGCAAGCCACATTCTTCTGGTCGATGACGATGCGCGTATCCGTGATCTCCTGAGCCGCGTCCTGATGGAGAACAGCTACCGGGTCACCACGGCTGCCAACGCGGCCGAAGCACGGAAGTATCTGAGTGGCCTGAGTTTCGACCTGATCATCCTCGACATCATGATGCCGGGCGAGACCGGGCTGGAATTTGCCGTCTGGCTGCGCCAGCAATCCACCGTTCCGGTTCTGATGCTGACGGCCCGCTCCGACGCACTGGACCGGATTGCCGGACTGGAAGCTGGTGCCGACGACTATCTGGCAAAACCCTTCGAGCCACGCGAACTGATGTTGCGAATTTCCGCCATCCTGCGCCGCGGCGGTCCCAAGCGCACCGAGCTTTTGGGCGACGTGCGGTTCGGCCCCTTCGTTTTCAATCCGGTGCGGGGTGAATTGAAGAACGACGACCAGATCGTGCGTCTGACCGACCGGGAGAAGCAGATCCTCGGCATCTTCGCGGAACAGCCGGGAGCAACGGTTCCCCGCCACAAGATCGTCAGTGACGAAAGCGGCCTCGGTGAGCGCACAGTCGACGTCCAGATCAACCGCTTGCGCCGCAAGATCGAGATCGATCCAGGCAATCCGATCTATCTCCAGACCGTGCGCGGCATCGGATACCGCCTCGTCTGCGATTGAAAGACCTTTGGGAGGCATGAGCGCCGGAGATGGCCAATATCAAGCGCTACATGACCAGCGGCCCGCTGGCGAGACCGCTCAAGCCCCTGACGCAGATCTACATCACGGCAAGCAAGCTCCTTTACCGCTACATGCCGAAGGGGCTCTATACTCGCGCGCTGCTGATCATCCTGGCCCCCATCGCCATCCTGCAATCGGTTCTGGTGTCGGTCTTCATGGACCGGCATTACGATCTGGTCTCCCAGCGCATGTCGGAAGCCGTGGTGCGGGAAGTCGCCTCCATGGTCTTCGTTCTGGAGAACTTCCCGAGGGACCTGGCAGAAACCAAGCTGGAGTCCCTTGGCGGTGTGCTGAACCTGTCAGCCTCCCTGATGCCGCTGGAGCCTCTGCCGCCGCCCACGCCCAAGCCCTACTTCGATGTGATCGACAGAGGCCTGAGCCGGGCGATCAGCGAGCAGATCGGCAAACCCTTCTGGATCGATACGGTCGGCCGGTCCAGCTATGTGGAGATCCGCATCCAGTTGAAGGATGCGATCCTCAGGGTCTTCGCAAGGCGCAGCCAGACCTTCGCCTCCAACTCGCACATCTTCCTCGTCTGGATGTTCTCCACGTCCCTCGTCCTCGTCATCATCGCCATGGTGTTCCTGCGCAACCAGATCCGGCCCATCATCCGGCTGGCAAATGCGGCTGAAGGCTTCGGCAAGGGGCGGCCCGTGGAGGAGTTCCGGCCCAGTGGCGCGCGCGAGGTGCGCAGGGCGGCCCTTGCCTTCATCGAAATGCGCCGCCGCATCGAGCGCCAGATCGAACAGCGCACCACCATGCTGGCAGGCGTCAGCCATGATCTGCGCACGATCCTGACGCGGCTCCGGCTGCAGGTGGCCCTGTTCAAGCAGACCCCGGAAGCCGAAGCCATGCGCAAGGATGTGGACGAGATGAGCCACATGCTTGAGGACTATCTCGCCTTCGCAAGAGGCGACGGGGACGAAGCTGTTCAGGTCACCGACATGGCCCTGATGCTGGAGGAGCTGGAAGAGGAGGCGGAAATCTCCGGCACCAATCTTCGCGCCTCCTTTACCGGCGCTCCTGAAGTGGCACTGCGCCGGCTTGCCATCAAGCGCTGCCTGGCCAATCTGGCATCCAATGCCGCCAAGTTCGGAAAACAGGTCGAGGTGACCGGCACCTTTGCCAATGGCTGGTTGACGATCACCATCGACGATGATGGCCCAGGCATTCCGGCTGAGGCCCGTGAAGATGCCTTCCGGGCCTTTCACCGGCTGGACACGGCGCGCAATCAGGACCTCAGCGGCAGCGGCCTTGGCCTCTCCATTGCGCGGGACATTGCCCGCAGCCATGGGGGCGACATCTATCTGGAAGACAGTCCTCTGGGTGGCCTGCGAGCCCGACTCAGGATACCGGGCTAGTTTGCCAAGCCCCCGTTAGAACAGACGGCCGCCGATCGGGACGTCCTTGTCCGGGGCAATCAGCACGACTTCGCCAACAGCGTCCGGAACGCCGAGGGTCAGGACCTCTGAGCGCATCGGGCCGATCTGACGGGGTGGGAAATTGACCACCCCCATCACCAGCCGGCCAATCAACTCCTCCGGCTTGTAGTGCTTTGTGATCTGGGCAGAAGATTTCTTCAGGCCAATTTCAGGCCCGAAATCGATCACCATCTTGTAGGCAGGCTTGCGGGCTTCCGCGAAGACTTCAGCCTCCACCACCCGGCCCACCCGGATATCGACTTTCAGGAAATCATCGAAGGAAATCACCTCTGAGGAGGCGTCATGCTTTGGATCGGACACGGAAACGCTCGCGGATAGAGACAGGCAAAAGGTTGGGCCGGAAGAATGCCAAGCCATCAACCGGCTTGGCAAGCCCCAGCCCCAAAACCTCTTCACCTTCCAATATCAGGCGCTGGCCGGGGCAAGATCCTCACCACCGGGTTCCGGGGTTACATCTGCTCCATAGTCCGAACCGGAGCGGCGCCGACTGCGGCGGCCAGAAATCCGGCAAGCAACTTTTCCTGCCAGCCTGAAGAACGGCTTGGACATCTTCTGCGCCTTGTCGAGGCGGCCAAGCCAGTCCTCTCCAGCATCGAGTTCCTTGTCCAAACGGGACATGGTTCGCGGCATTCCTTCATCCGCTTCATCGAGCCAGACGCGAACGACGCGGGCAAAGGAAATCGCCAGCCCCTGGGTGACCAGCTTGCCCTTCACGCCAGGAATTTGAATTCCGGCTGCCGCCAGCATCCAGTTCTGGGAATTGACCGCCATGCGGTTCAGGTGAAGCAAGAGGCCCGGATCGCAGAGCGCAGCTTTTTCAAGGGTCCGGAGAGCCTGCTTATGCGGCGTCAAATGATCCAGCCGGGTCATCAAAACATCGAAAAGCCGCTCACGGGCAGGCTGATCGGACATTTCCGGATCTGCATCATCGAGGACCAGCCGGTCGATCTGGGCGACAAAGGCTTCGATCAAGTCCAGCCGCGAGCCGAAACGGGCGCGCAGATCCGAGAGCTTGACGCCAGCCTCTTCAGCGATCAGCGGCAGGCTGACCTCCTCATAGCTGTGCCGGGACAGGAGATCGAGGAAGGTAGAAAGGATCTTCTCGTCAGTCTTGGCAGTTGCCATCACACACCTCCGGAACACTGGTCGTCTGGGTATGTCCTCAAGATAGGAACGAAAAACGGCTCCGGAAAGGCATTCCGGAGCCGTTCATGGATCTGGTCTGATTTTATCGCCTTAGCCAGCGAGTTCCCGGGCCCGCCGGGCAGCAGCTTCGACCGCCTTGTTCATCAAAGGCTGAAGACCATCATCTGCCATCAGAACGGCAAGGGCTGCCGCTGTCGTGCCATTTGGGGAAGTCACGTTCTGGCGCAGGACGGCAGGCGTATCATCGGACTGATACATCAATTCGCCAGCGCCGCAGACTGTCGCTTCAGCCAATTCGCGGGCAAGAGCCTCAGGGAGACCGGCAACACGGCCAGCTTCCGCGAGGCATTCCGCCAGCAGAAACACATAGGCAGGGCCAGAGCCTGATACCGCTGTCACCTGATCGATCTGATCTTCGTTTTCCAGCCAGACAACCTTGCCGACAGCGCTGAGCAGATTGCCGATGGTGTCCTTCTGACCCTCAGATACCTTGGAATTCGGGAACACGGCGGTGATGCCACGACCAACCATGGCAGGCGTGTTCGGCATGGACCGGGCAATGGCGATGTCGCCAAAGGCTTCACGGAACCGGCGGATTGGCGTTCCGGCAGCAACGGACACGACCAGCGTGTCCGCCCGGACACAGGTTTCGAGGCTTGGCAGTACCGCATCCATCAGCTGCGGCTTGACGGCCAGCAGAACCAGGGACGGAGACAGATCAGCAGAAGGCTCGGTGACATGGCGGATGCCATGCTTGGAGAGAAAGTCCTGCATCTCCGGTCCCGGACGCGGATCCGAGACCACAATGCTGGCCGGGTCCATGCCGTCAGCCACCCAACCCGCCAGCATGGCGCCGCCCATCCTTCCCGCACCAACGAGAAGGAAAGGCCGTTCCTTGGTAAAATTCATGCTTCGCCCACTGTTTCGAACAATGCCGTTTCCACGGCTTCCGAAGCAGTCTTACCGGCCCAGATGACAAACTGAAAGGCCTGGAAGTAGCGTTCGCAGCTTTCCAGCGCATTGGAAAGCATGCCCTCGATCTGCGCGGGATTGGCTTCCGCCCCCCCTGCCAGGAGGAGCGACTGGCGGAACATCACTAGACCTTCCTGATTCCACAGATCGAAGTGGCCCATCCAGAGCTGTTCATTTGCCAGCGCCAGAAGGCGGACGATTTCAGTCTTGCGGGCTTCCGGCACCTTCAGATCGAAGGCACAGGCAAGGTGGAGCGCTTCCAGTTCTTCCATCCAGGAGAAGGAAATGTGGTAGTCGCACCAATATCCGCCGACGGTGATCGTGATTTCATCGTCGTTTGACCGCTCGAACATCCATTCGTTCAATGCCGCAATGGTTTCGATGGTATCGACAGGATTGCCGGGTCGCTCGAAGTCGATTTCGATGAGGCTCATGATGTCCTCTCCCCTATCGAGCCGGAGGCGATCGGTATCACCAGGAAGATGACCTGACCGATGCCGGCGGGAAAAACCCCAGTGTCCCAGATGTTCCCCGTTATGCCTTAAGGCAAGCTGAAGAATCTCTGTACCTCTAATATAAGGTCAACAGAGTGTTAATCATAAGTTTCCTGAAAGCAAATTCCGTTGAAAGTTGTGGACGATACCGTCCCGCAGCAAAGCTGCACACGGTCAGAAGCAGCAAGGGCGCAACTTCTGACCGAAATCGGAAAACGTGCAATCAGTCAAAAAAGACTGCTATTCGGCAGTTTTCGGAGCTGCTTTGGCCTTGGAAGCAGACTTGGCTTCAAGGGCTGCAAGACGGGCTTCCAGCTCTTCGATCCGGTCGAGAGCCCGCACAGCCATGTCCTTCACAGCCTCGTGTTCTTCCCGGGAAACCAGGTCCATATCCGAGAGAAAGCGTTCGGCCTGGGCGCGGAAGGCGGTTTCAACTTCGCGGCGGGCACCCTGAGCCACGCCGGCAGCATCGGTCATCAGCTTGGCGAAATCGTCGAAAAGACGGTTGGGACCCTGGGACATGGCGAACTCCTGAGGTTCAGACTAATCTGACCACACACCTAGGAGGCTTTGCACGGGACTGCAAGCGGTGATGCGTGCTCGCTCCCAGACTTGACGCCGCAGGGGCGAATAGGCCAGCGTCTGGCCGCCCGCCTCAAGGCTGCCTATCTGTCAGGCGACAAGCGCAAGACACTCTGGAGAATAAAGGCCAATGCCGCTTTTTGTGCTGCCGTTTCCGGCAATCGACCCGGTCCTGTTCGAGATCGGCCCCTTTGCCCTGCGCTGGTATGCCCTTGCCTATATCGTCGGGATCATCCTCGCCTGGCGCTACATGCGCAGGCTGGTGCTGGACGACAAGCTCTGGGGCGGCAGCAGCCGTCCGAGCGCCCTCGACCTGGATGACTTTGTCGTCTGGGGAACGCTCGGCATCATCCTTGGCGGACGGATCGGCTATGTGCTCGTCTATAATCCCGGCCAGTACCTCGCCAATCCCCTGGAAGTGCTGGAGGTCTGGACCGGTGGCATGTCGTTCCACGGCGGCTTCCTTGGAACTGTCGTCGCCATGTTCCTGTTTGCACACCGCAGAGGCCTGTCGATCCTGAGACTGTTCGACCTGGCAGGCACCGCAGCTCCCATTGGCCTGTTCTTTGGCCGCATCGCCAATTTCATCAATTCCGAACTCTGGGGCCGGCCGGCGGATGTGCCCTGGGCCGTCGTCTTCCCCAATGGCGGTCCGGATCCGCGTCACCCCAGCCAGCTCTATGAGGCAGCCCTTGAGGGCATCGTGCTCTTCATCGTTCTGCGGGTCCTCTCGCACAGGTTCCAGATGCTGCAGCGTCCGGGCTTCATCGCAGGTGCCTTTTCCTGTGGCTACGGCATTGCCCGCTGCGTTGCTGAATTCTACCGGCTTCCCGACGCCCAGATCGGCTATCTTACAGGCGTGCTGACCATGGGCATGCTGCTCTCCGTTCCCATGATCGTGGCCGGCATTGCGCTGATGGTCTGGGCAGCGCGCCGCCCCGCAACCGAGAGCGCCGCATGACAGCGGGCAAGCTGAAGGAGCGGCTCATCCGCCGGATCGAGGCGCAGGGCCCGATGACGGTCGCCGAGTACATGACCGCCTGCCTCGCCGATCCCGAGGACGGCTACTACAAGACCCGGGAGCCTTTCGGCGCAAAGGGTGACTTCATCACGGCTCCGGAAGTGAGCCAGATGTTTGGCGAGCTTATTGGAGCCTTCTGCCTGGCGGCCCATGAAAGGCATGGCAACCCGTCCTCCTTCCGGCTGGTCGAAATCGGCCCCGGGCGGGGCACGCTGATGGCCGATCTCCTGCGCATGGCATCGCTCCGGCCGGACTTCCTGAAAGCTGCAGATCTCTGGCTGGTCGAAACCAGTCCGAGATTGAGGCAGATCCAGGAGCAAACCCTGAAGAAAGCGGGCTTCACGCCCTCTTTTGCCGACAGGATCGAAGACGTGCCGGAAGGGCCGATGCTGCTCGTCGCCAACGAGTTTTTCGATGCCTTGCCGATCCATCAATATGTGAAAGCAAGGGAAGGCTGGCTGGAACGGCTGGTCGGCACAGGGCCAGACGGCTCCCTCCAGTTCGGCGCAGGGACTGCACGGCTGCCCGATGCAGATCTGCCCCCGCATCTCCAGGAGGCGGAGCCCGGCACCATTCTCGAAACACAGCCAGCGTCAAACGCGATTGCAGAGACAATAGCGGCAAGACTTGTGCAGCAGGGGGGAACGGCCCTCTTCATCGACTATGGCTATCTGAAAACAGCCCATGGCGACACGCTTCAGGCTCTGCGCAACCACAGTTATGACAATGTCCTGTCCCATCCGGGAGAGGCGGATCTGACCGCACATGTGAACTTCGAAGCACTGGCGTCCGCTGCCCGGAAGGGCGGCGCAAAGGTCTTCCCTCCCCTCACCCAGGGCGAGTTCCTCCTGCGGCTCGGACTTCTCCAAAGAGCCGGTACCCTTGGCGCGAAAAAATCGCACAGCGCACAGGAAGAGATCAGGGATGCGGTCGAAAGACTTGCAGCCCCGCAGCAAATGGGCGAGCTTTTCAAGGTTCTGGCGATCAGCGGCAATGCCGGATCGCTCGTGCCTTTCGACGATTGAAAACAGTCCCCACTCAGGGAGTAGTCCTCATGATCGAGGCAAAGGAACTGAAGTTTCCCGGAATTTCACACGGCTTTTTCACCCGTCAGGGCGGCGTTTCGAACGGCATTTATACCAGCCTCAACACGGGCCTGGGATCTGATGACAACCGGTCCGATGTTCTGGAAAACCGCCGCCGCATTGCCGGGCAACTCAATGTCGATCCATCCCTTCTGGTCACGCCCTATCAGGTCCACTCGCCCGATGTGATCCATCTGGACGCCCCCTGGACGGAAGATCAGGACCGCAAGGCGGACGCTCTGGTCACAAGCACACCCGGCCTTGCCATTGGCGTTTCGACCGCAGACTGCGGCCCGGTTCTCTTTGCAGATCCCGAAGCCCGGGTCGTGGGCGCAGCCCACTCAGGCTGGAAGGGAGCCGTGACCGGTGTTCTGGAAAACACGATTGCCGCCATGGAAAAGCTCGGCGCAAAGCGCGAGCGGATCACGGCTGTTCTGGGGCCAACGATTTCCCGCGCGGCCTATGAAGTCGGACCAGAGTTCCAACAGCGCTTTGTGGACAGCGACGAAGGCAACAGCGCCTATTTCTCGCCTTCCGACCGGGCTGATCATCACTTCTTCGACCTGCCCGCCTTTATCGTGAACCGGCTGAAGACTGCCGGCGTTGGACAGGCCGTCAACCTGGACCTTTGCACCTATGCGGATGAAGATCGTTTCTTCTCCTATCGCAGAACCACACATCGCAAAGAACCCGACTATGGCCGCCTGCTGCATGTGATCGTTCTAACCGGAGATTGACCATGGCCCTGCACTTCAGTCCGGAAGAGTTTGCCGCCCGTTTCGAGCGTTTGAAGACACGGATGGAAGAAGAAAAACTGGATGCCATGCTGCTCTTTGCCCAGGAGAGCATGTACTGGCTGACCGGCTACGACACCTTCGGCTTCTGTTTCTTCCAGTGCCTTGTGGTCACCCGGGAAGGCCGGATCGTGCTGCTGACCCGGTCCGCCGACCAGCGGCAGGCGCGGCACACTTCGAACATCAAGGAAATCCAGATCTGGATCGACCGTGGTGAAGCAAGCCCGGTCGGTCAGCTGAAGGATCTTCTGTTCGAGATGGAT
This sequence comes from Roseibium suaedae, assembly GCF_900142725.1. Classification (GTDB taxonomy): domain Bacteria; phylum Pseudomonadota; class Alphaproteobacteria; order Rhizobiales; family Stappiaceae; genus Roseibium; species Roseibium suaedae. The sequence goes on from NZ_FRBW01000002.1 coordinate 946,069, forward strand.
CTGCTCGGCGCCCGCATCGGCGTTGAATATGACACACACGGCATGACCGGGCGCGTCGGGATCGAACTGCAGGAGCTTCTGACCAGCTTCGCCGAACTGAAGGACGCGTCCCAGATCATCCCGTTCCTGCGCGCTGTGAAGAGCGAAGAGGAAATCGTCTATATCCGCAAGGCAGCGGAACTTGCGGATCTGGCCTATGAGGCCGGAATCAGAGAAATCCGCCCCGGCGCTGATGAAGGCCGGATCCTCGCGGCCATGCAAGGGGCCGTTCTGGAAGGGGGCGGCGACTATTCGGGCAATGAATTCGTCATCGGCTCCGGCCGGGACGCCCTCCTGGTGCGCCACAAGAGCGGCCGCAGAACCCTGCAGGACAACGACCAGATCACCCTCGAATGGGCAGGCGTCTACCGGCATTATCATGCGGCCGCCATGCGCACGGTCGTCGTCGGCACGCCGACCAGCAGGCATCTTGAACTCTATGACGCGGCGCGCGAGGCCCTGACTGCCGTCGAGGGACGTCTTTATCCCGGCTCGACCTTCGGAGACCTCTTCGACATTCACGCCGAGGTTCTCGACAGCCACGACATGATGCCCCACAGGCTCAACACCTGCGGCTATTCGCTTGGGGCCCGTTTTGCTCCGAGCTGGATGGATCCGCCCATGGCCTACAAGGCCAATCCCGCGGTGATCACACCCGGAATGGTGCTGTTTCAGCACATGGTCCTGATGGATTCCTCTGTCGAAACTGCCATGACCCTCGGTCAAACCTACCTGATTACCGAGGATGGGCCACAATCCCTGTCCTCCCTCCCTCTCGACCTGCCGATCAAGTCAGGCTAAACCACTAGAAAATTCGGCAGCCCTTGTGATTCCGGAAGGCATCGCGGACAGGCAGCCGGCAATGTTGCGAGCCGAAGCCAAGCGAGCCCAAAGCGCCCATGCCAAATGTTCTGTCGTTCCGCCGTTTCTCCAAAGCATCCGCAGCGGCCCCGTTCCTGTTCCGCGCCCTGGCAATCGGAGCAGCCTTGACCGTTGCCGCCTGCCAGACCCAGCCGGAACCCCGTCCGCTGTCTGGCAAGCCCTCTCCGGCCCTCACCCCGAGATCTGCCGCTCCGGCCGTTCCTGCCGCTGAAGCCACCTTCGCTTTCGAACCCTTTACGGGTGCGCCGGGCAACATTGCCGATGAGCTGTCCAAGTCGATCGGCAGCCAGGCTCGCGGTCAGGGCCTGACACTCGTGCGCCGGGTCGGCGCAGACGCGACCTACCGGGTCAACGGCTATCTGTCCGTCACCGGCGGCGCTTCCGCCGTGACCCTCTTCTACGTCTTCGACATCGTGGACAGCGCCGGTCTGCGGCTGAAGCGGGTCTCCGGTACCGAGGATCTTTCCGGCTCCACGGGCGACCCGTGGGAAGCCGTCGACGCCTCGGCCCTTGAGCGCGTTGCCGTTCGCTCAACGGTCGAGATTTCCGCCTGGCTCAACCGAAAGTGACTTCCTCGCTGGCTAATTGCCTGAGGTGCGTTAATTAAATTCCGAAAAGCGCGAAAACAGCACAAGCACGTGGTTGTCGGAAGGCCAACTGGTTGTTACAACGCCGCCGCCTGCCACACGCAGACAAGGGCGCAATGAGACGCTCGGCTTTATCTTAACAGGGACCTCATCGGAGTGCTTTCAGTCCAAGGATTGACCGGCAAGCACTCCGGACATTGACGTCACACCAGAAGGACTTGCGGCTTATGAAGATCGTCGCGGGCAATTCCAACCGGGCCCTCGCTGAAGAGATTTCCAAGTATCTGGATGTGCCCCTGGCAAAGTGCCAGGTCCGCCGTTTTGCCGATCAGGAAATCTTCGTTGAAATCCAGGAAAACGTGCGCGGCGAGGACGTCTTTGTCGTCCAGTCGACCAGTTACCCGGCCAACGACCACTTGATGGAACTGCTCATCATCATCGATGCGCTGCGCCGTTCCTCTGCCCGCCGCATCACGGCGGTCATCCCCTATTTCGGCTACGCCCGCCAGGACCGCCGCGCTTCCGGGCGTACACCGGTTTCGGCAAAGCTGGTCGCAAACCTGATCACCAATGCCGGTGCCGACCGCGTTCTGACGCTCGACCTGCACGCCGGTCAGATCCAGGGCTTCTTCGACATTCCGACCGACAACCTGTTCGCAGCGCCCGTCATGACCCGTGACATCAAGGAACGCTACGCGACCGACAACGTCATGGTCGTTTCCCCGGATGTGGGCGGTGTGGTTCGCGCCCGCGCCCTTGCCAAGCGCATCGAGGCACCGCTGTCCATCGTCGACAAGCGCCGCGACAAGCCTGGGGAATCGGAAGTCATGAACATCATCGGTGATGTGAACGGCTACGACTGCATCCTCGTCGACGACATCGTCGACAGTGGCGGCACGCTCTGCAACGCTGCTGAAGCTCTCCTGAGCAAGGGCGCGAAGTCGGTAACCGCCTATATCACCCACGGCGTTCTGTCCGGCGGCGCGGTTGCCCGCGTGTCCTCTTCCAAGCTCAAGGAACTGGTCATCACCAATTCCATCGAGCCGACGGCAGCGATCACCGCAGCGCCAAACATCCGGACGATCTCCATCGCTCCGCTGATGGGCGAAGCGATCAACCGCACGGCCCTCGAAAAGTCGGTTTCCAGCCTTTTCGTCTGAGACCGCAGCAACGAAACGGAAAAAGCCGGTGCCAAGCGCCGGCTTTTTTGTTTTCCTTCCCCCTGCACTGCCTTTCCAGCGCAAAACCCAAGGAGCGCAATAAATGCCACTTTCCCTTGAAGCCACCATTCTGGGCGTTTTTGCAGGAAAGCCGGAACAACGATGGGAAGGCAAAGAGCCGAGTGCAATCGGCAAGCTGCCGGTTGAGGGGCCGCAGCGCCTGACCTTCACCGGCCTTACGAGCGATCAACAAGCGGATCTGAGAGTCCATGGCGGACCGGAAAAGGCGCTGCATCACTATGCGGCAGACCACATGAGCCACTGGCAGACCCGGTTTCCCGACAAGGCAGACCTTTTCCGTCCGGGCTGCTTCGGCGAGAACATCTCGACCGAGGGCCTGCACGAAGACAATCTCTGTCTTGGCGATGTGCTGACCATGGGCACGGCCACCGTGGAGATCTGCCAGGGCCGACAGCCTTGCTGGAAACTGAACCTGCACACGGGAATTGCCGCCATGGCCCCATCCTTCCAGAAATCCGGAAAGACCGGCTGGTACTATCGCGTGCTGGAAGAAGGAAATGTGGCAGCAGGCGACAAGGTCAGGCTGATCCAGCGCGACTATCCGCAGTGGCCCCTCGCCAGGCTCATCAGCGCCCGCTTCAACCCGGCGCTGGAACCGGAGACGGCTGCTGAACTGGCAGGCATGAAGCCCCTGGCAGAAAGCTGGCGGGCTTCCTTCCAACGCAAGACCGATCGTGGCTACGTGGAGAATACAGACAGACGGCTCAAGGGCGTCTGATCAAGAGCGGCACTCACTGAGAGCCGCAGAGGCGCGGTGCCGGCTTCAAGATGACCGGCACCCGCTTGGCCTCAAGGATAGAGGTAGTACTTGTCCCAGTCGCTTCTCGGGATCTTTTCACCGACCGTCCAGTCGAAGGACACCACTGTCCGGTGATCCTTTTCCGTCTGGCAATGATATTCCAGGCGATACCATTCCTCATTCTTGCGGAACACCGCGCCGGGCGCATCAATCCGCTGGGTGGAGTAGACCGGGTCTTCAAAGGTGTAGGCAATGACCTTGTCTGCATCGAGCCGGTTCATGGCCTCCACATCACAGCTCTGCTCCAACTGCTCGGAGGGCGGCACCCGGTCGTACCCGTTTCCGGCCATACCCTGAGCCGGAAAAGCGGCCATGCCGGCAACCAGACCGGCCGCGACAAGCGGAACTGCCCGGATCGCCTGCCTCATCTCTTTGATACGAGATCCTTGGATCCGTTTGTTCTGCCCACTGTGCGTCATCAATCAGCCTCGCTATCAAACAATCCGACCGTGCAAGTGAGGGTGAAAAGAGGCCTGAATGGGGCAGCCTTGAGACCCTGATCATGGTTCTCCGCATCTGTTTCCAAATGACGCAGCGGCTTTCTCAACCCTTCCGACGTGACATTTTCAACGTAAACCTTGCTCTTCCGCGCACCTTCGGCTATTAGCACCCCCGCGCGCCTGCACCCCTGGAGGAGGCGCAACTGGACCGATTCCGGAGCAAGAGCATATTGCTTGCGTTACGCCGGTCCATTTTCAATGAATCCGAAGGAGTTTTGCCATGGCTGCTAGCTATGAGCTGAAGGCATCGGCACGTAACCTGGTGGGCAAGGGGGCCGCTCGGGCACTGCGTCGCGATGGCCTTATCCCTGCTGTTATCTACGGCGACAAGAAGCCGGCCCTGCCGATCACCATTCCGCTGAAGGAAACCACGCTTGCCCTGCACAAGGGCGGCTTCCTGACGCACGTCGCGACCATCGAAGTCGATGGCACCGCGCACCAGGTCATCGCCAAGGACTACCAGCTGCACCCGGTTCGTGACGAACTGATGCACGTCGACTTCCTGCGCGTTGGCAAGGGCACGACCCTTACGGTCGAAGTTCCGGTTCACTTCATCAACGAAGAAACCTGCCCGGGCATCAAGCGCGGCGGCATGCTGAACATTGTCCGTCACACCGTAGAAATGATCGTTCCGGCTGACGCCATCCCGGAAGCTCTGGTCTTCGACCTGGCCAAGGCTGAAATCGGCGACGCCCTGCACATTTCTGCAACGTCCATTCCGGCCAACTGCCATCCGACGATCACCGACCGTGACTTCACGGTTGCCACGATCGCTTCCCCGGGCGGCGCCCAGGAAGAAGCAGAAGCTGAAGGCGAAGAGTAATCTTCCCTGTCACATCGGCGGGAGGCGACCCCTTCGTCTCCCGTTCTTTGAAAGGCGGCCTGTCCGCCTTTCTTGCTTTCCGGACACACACTGGATCACCAGAAGCGGGGAAATGCCATGCGATTGATCGTCGGCCTCGGAAATCCCGGCGCCAAATACGAGCGCAACAGGCATAACATCGGCTTCATGGCCGTGGATGAGATCCACCGCCGCCAGTCCGGTTTTTCCCCCTGGCGCCCCCGTTTCCAGGGGCTCGTGTCCGAAGGCCGGCTCGGCAGCGAGAAGGTCCTCCTGCTCAAGCCTACCACCTACATGAACGAATCCGGCCGTGCCGTTGGCGAAGCCATGCGCTTCTTCAAGTCCGAGCCCGTGGATGTTGTCGTGATCTACGACGAGCTGGACCTGCCTCCTGCAAAATTCCGCATGAAGGCTGGTGGCGGCCACGGCGGCCACAATGGACTGCGCTCCATTTCCGCCCATATCGGTGACACCTACCGCCGCCTTCGCCTTGGTATCGGCCATCCTGGTGACAAGAAGCTTGTCTCCAATTACGTCTTGGGCGACTTCGCCAAGGTCGACGCCGAGTGGCTGGAGCCGCTGCTTGCCCAGATCGCCGACAATTCCGACATGCTGGCGGAAGGCAAGGACAGCCAGTTTGCAAACAAGCTCACCCTGGCGCTTGAGCCGGAAAAAGCCCGAAAGAGCGCTCCACGCCCCGCTGCCCCCTCCCCCTCTTCTGCGGCACCGGCCGCATCTGCCGGGGTTGCCAAGCCGAAAGGCCAGAGCCATATCCGTCAGGCTCGCACCACCAAACTGCCACCGCTGCCGAAGTCCGGTCCGATGGCAGACATGCTGAAGAAGCTGCTCGGCAAGTCAGAGGAAGACTGACCCAAGAGCTTTCGCAGCCAGGAACACCACGGAAAAGGAAAGCAGACATGCAGAGAGTCCTCATCGCCCTTCTAGGAACCTTTCTGCTGCTCTCCCCTGTCCAGGCCGCCGATGATCAGGCGAAATCTCCCGGTTCCGAGCTGTTGATGGAAGCCTGGAACACAGGCGCTGCGGACGCCTCCGCGTTTTCGACCGAGTTTCTGCGGGCCGTGCCTCATGACAAGCTGAAGGCCATTATCGAGAAGCTCGAGAAGACCTATGGCAAGGCCGAGGACATCACCGAGGAAGGCGACGAAGGCCGCTACCGGATCTCCACCAGCGGCTACACGATCGAGGTTCAGCTGGCCCTCAACACCGCCGGCAAGATCAACTCGCTTCAAGTCAAGCAGATCGCCTCGCGAGCTTCGCTGACCGATCTTCTGGGAGATCTGCCTGAGCTCGCAGACAACGCATCCTACCTGCTCCTGAAGAACGGCGAGCCCGCCGGCACCTACCGCGAAGACCGCAAGCTGGCTATTGGCTCCGCCTTCAAGCTGTTCGTCCTTGAAGCCCTGAAAGACAGCATTGCAGCCGGCAAGCTCGACTGGAACACGGTTCTGACGCTGGAGCCCGGCCAGGTGTCCCTGCCCTCCGGCATCATGCAGGACTGGCCAGAGGGGCAGCCCGTCACAGTTCAGACCGCCGCAGTCCTCATGATGTCCCAGTCGGACAACACGGCAACCGATCTCCTGATGGACCATATCCCTCAGGAAAGCCTTGAGAAGATCTCCGGCCAGATCCCCTTCCTCAAGTCGCGCCAGTTCTTCCAGCTGAAGGCTTCCACCAGCCTCGCCGGAGCCTATGCCACCGCCCCTCTGGATAGAAAACGCGAAATCCTCAGCGGTCTCGCAGACCTGCCTCTGCCGGATGCGATCCGGGTCACCCCTTCCTATCAGGAAGGCATCGAGTGGTATGCCAGCGCTTCGAGCCTCTGCAAGTCAATTGACGCGGTCAAGGACATTCCCGCGGTCCAGGTCAATCCGGGCAACCTGAACAAGAAGGACTGGAAGTCCATCGCGTTCAAGGGCGGCAATGAGCCGGGTGTTTTGAACCTCACCTACGCATTGACCGCTCAGGACGGAACCGAGTGGTGTTTCTCCTCCACCTGGAACAGCACATCGGCTCTGGCTCAGGACAAGATCCTGACCGCCGTCAATGGCATTCTCCAGAAGCTGCGCGACGAGCAATAGGACCGGGAATGGGAGGCTACCCTTGACCTTCCCGCTTCCATCCGGCACATAGCGGCAACGTTTCACGCCATTCGAATGAAAGCGATCACCCATGGGTTTCCAGTGCGGCATCGTCGGGCTGCCCAATGTCGGCAAGTCCACGCTCTTTAACGCGCTCACCAAGACCGCAGCCGCTCAGGCCGCGAACTATCCGTTCTGCACCATTGAGCCGAACACCGGCGAAGTGGCGGTTCCGGATCCGCGCATGGAAGCCGTCCGCAAGATTGCCGGGTCCAAGGAAATCATCCCGACCCGCATCACCTTCGTGGACATCGCCGGCCTCGTGCGCGGAGCCTCCAAGGGCGAAGGCCTCGGCAACCAGTTCCTCGCCAACATCCGCGAAGTTGATGCCATCGTGCACGTGCTGCGCTGCTTCGAGGACGATGACATCACCCACGTCGAAGGCAAGATCGACCCGATCGCCGATGCCGAGACCGTGGAAACCGAACTCATGGTCTCCGACATGGAAAGCCTTGAGCGCCGCATTCCGCCGCTGAAGAAGAAGGCTACCGGTGGCGACAAGGATTCCAAGGCCGTTCTGCCGATCATGGAAGCTGCTCTTGCCTTGCTGCAGGACGGCAAGCCGGTGCGCAATCTCAAGCTGGACGATCTCGAGGAGCGCAAGATCCTTGAAGGATTGAACCTTCTGACCTCCAAGCCGGTTCTCTACGTCTGCAACGTGGAAGAAGCCTCTGCCGGCACCGGCAACAGCCTGTCTGAAAAGGTTGCTGCCATGGCCAAGGAACAGGGCGCAGGGTCCGTCGTGATTTCAGCAGCCATCGAAGCCGAGATCTCCCAGCTCGACAAGGAAGAACAGGCCGAGTTCCTGGAAACCATTGGACTGGAAGAACCGGGTCTCGACCGCCTGATCCGCGCAGGCTACGACCTTCTCGGCCTGATCACCTATTTCACGGCAGGCCCGAAGGAAACCCGTGCCTGGACCATCACCTCTGGCACCAAGGCTCCGGGTGCTGCCGGCGTGATCCACTCGGATTTCGAACGCGGCTTCATCCGTGCACAGACGATTGCCTATAACGACTATGTCAGCCTGGGCGGTGAAACCGCTGCCAAGGAAGCCGGCAAGGCTCGTGACGAAGGCAAGGAATATGTGGTGAAGGACGGCGACATTCTGCTGTTCAAGTTCAACACCTGACCGCGTCCCGCCGTCACGACAAGATCAGGATCAGCCGGGCATGCCCCGGCTGATTTCATTTAAGGCCATGAACCTCAAAGCCGGGCAATCTGAAGACGGATCGTTTCGGCATGCTCTTCCGCCTTCTTCTGAGCGGCGGTCTTCTTGATGGCTTCCGTGGTCTTGGCCTTGCGCATACTGTTCCAGTTAAGAACCATGCCGGCACATGTGGCGTTCTTCCACATCACCTGGCCGACAACGGGCGCGCCGAAGCTTTTCACGCACAGCAGAACTTCAGAAGGCAGGTCCATCAACCCCTCGCCATCAACGCGGCAGCCGCTGCGGCTCGCATTGGTGATGGTGCAGGGAAAGCTGTGCTTCCGGGACAGATCGGTCAGAACGGCTTCGACCGTTACCGGATGCCGGGTCTCCCGGCGCTTGTCGCGATTGCTGTTTTCATCCGGATCGAAGACAACTGTTGCATAATCCGACTTCTTGCCGGTGATCTTGCCCCTCAGGAAACCGTCGTCCCCCTCAAGGCGGATACCGATATTCTTGTTGAGGACCCCCAGTTCGGGTCCCATGAGCTTGCATCCCCAGTCGCTGAAATTGACCGCCAGCGCCTGAATGCAATTCAGGCTCTCAAGATCAATGACGGTAACAGGAAGGGCATTCTGGTCTGACGCATCACCGTCCGAAGCGGTCTGCACGTTCATCACACGCTCGCAATCATCTAATATCAATGAATGAAATCTAGAGACGCGAGTATGAAGACTTCTTTACAATCAAAAGCTATCTCCAGAAATATCTCACGCCCTCGTTGATCGTCTGTTTTCCTTGACAGCCTTGTTGCAGAAGGACATTTCTCGGCGCAGCAAGCCGGAGCCTTTCCCGGCCGCCTGACATTCCAGGAGCTCCCATGTCCTTCGTCATTCCCGAACCCGCCCGCCCCAGTTTGCCCATCAAGGGCAGTGATGACCGGTTTCCTGTCCGCCGGGTCTATTGCATCGGCCGGAACTATGCGGCCCATGCCGTCGAGATGGGCCATGATCCTGACAGGGAACCGCCCTTCTTCTTCCAGAAGAACCCGGACAATCTGGACAGTACAGGCACGTTCCCCTATCCGACCGAAACGTCTGATGTGCATCACGAGGTGGAACTGGCTGTCGCTCTGAAATCCGGCGGCGTCAACATTTCCGAAGAAGATGCTCTTGCCCATGTCTACGGCTATGCGGTGTCGCTCGACATGACGCGCCGCGACTTGCAGGCGGAAGCCAAGAAGCAGGGCCGCCCCTGGGATATCGCGAAAGCTTTCGAGAAGTCGGCTCCTGTCGGAGCCCTTGTTCCGGCAAGCTCCATCGGCCACCCGCATCAGGGCACGATCCGGCTCGTGGTCAATGGCGAGGAACGTCAGACCGGCGACCTCAACCAGATGATCTGGAAGATCCCGGAGATGATCGCACATCTGTCCAGGTTCATCGAACTTGCCGCTGGCGACGTTATTCTGACAGGCACCCCCGCCGGTGTCGGCGCAGTGGTTCCAGATGATGTGATGGAAGCGACCATCGACGGCTTCGAGCCCCTTATCGTCACCGTCCGTTAAAATGCAAAAGCGCGCACCGGAGTTCAGACCGGATGCGCGCTTTGAATATCGTGGTCTGATTATTCAACCACGAACAGGTCGACAACGACCGAAGATTTCCGGCGCCCGCCTGCACCGACGAACACCATCCGGTTGACCCAGTCATACCGCGGGTCGCCGGTTTCCAGTCTCGCCTGCGTGCGCATGTAATAGTTCGCCGGGTCCACGTCCTCGCCGCGCCCCACAGCAGCCATCACATCCGCCGGTCCATGGCGATAGCCGAAATTCCGGATTTCGATCACCGCGCCATCGTCCGTCTCGAAGGCATAGCGCGTATCCAGCTCGGCAACGCCATCGGCAAAGATGGTCTGCCAGTCGGCGCCAACATTCAGGATCTTGCCCCGAATTTCCGGTCCTTCAATGGTCCCACCAATGATCGGAATGATCCTGCGTTTCCCCGCCATGCCCTGCCCCATCTCCTGAATGGGGGCCAGCTCAACAGTCAGCGTACAGAAATATCTCAGCTTCGGCTCGAGCATCCGCGGCCCTTCTCCGTTCATGTTTCCACCCCTGCCAGGCGTTTCAGCATGCCGATCAGGGCGGTCCGCTCATCATCGGTCAAGGCTTCCGCCAGACGGGCTTCGCTCAAGGCGATCTTCGGCTTGATGCCGGCATACCAATCCTCGCCGGAGGGCGAGAGCTCATAGGCAAGCTTGCGCGCGTCGCCATTCACGTCCCTGCGCCGGACGCGGCCATCGGCAAGCAGCGGCTTCAAGGTCGTGGTGACGACAGAAGCGGAGGTCTGCATGGCCTTGCAGATCTCGGAGTGGGTGATGCCCCGATTCTCATTGATCAATTCGGCGATCATGAATTGCAGCGGGGTCACTTCGTCCTGATCAAAGACCTCCTGAAACGCTCCGTGGCCTCGATTGACCGCGTAGCGCAGAAGATGACCCAGAAGGTCATTGAGCTGTCCGTAGTTCACGTTGGGCATAAGACGAGAGAAGCCTCGGCGTTTCCAGATTTCGTTCTTTTCCGCGGCTGGGACACGGTTTTGATTTCCAGCAACTCAAGCAGGCAACAAGGCCTTGCAGCAAAGGCAAGGCCAGTTCACCCTTGTTCTCGCTGCGTCAGGAAACACCAACGACCGGACCTCCGGCACCAGCCGCAACCAGCCTGACGTTTCCTCAATGAGCCATTGGTCTATGCCGGACAGAGAGAACGTTTACAAGATAAACAATATCAAGTATCAGAAAAAGCAGTTTAGGACGCAAGGGAGGATAGAATGCGGCCTTTGACTATTGCAAGGAATCTCGCGCTGGGTGCTGCAGCACTCACGCTGGCCACCACGGCTTCTCTGGCACAGGAGGTGACGCTCCGGCTGCACCAGTTCCTGCCGTCAGTTGCCGTTGTTCCCGCCAAAATTCTCAAGCCTTGGGCAGAGAATGTCGAAAAGGCCTCGAACGGCCGTATCAAGGTAGAGCATTACGACGCAATGGCGCTGGGAGGGCGCCCGCCGGAGCTTTACGATCAGGCACGTGACGGTGTCGTCGACATCATCATGACGGTGACCGGTTACACGCCGGGCCGCTTCCTCAAGACGGAAGTCTTCGAACTGCCCTTCATGATGCGTGGCTCCATCGCCACGTCCAAGGCGTTCTGGGAATACACCGAAACGGAACTGCAGAATGAGGAATACAAGGACGTGAAAGTCCTTGGCGCATGGGTTCACGGCCCTGGCGTCATTCATTCCGCAGCCCCGGTCAACAAGCTGGAAGACATGGCCGGCAAGAAGGTGCGCGGCCCGACCCGCGTCATCAACGACCTTCTGAAGGAAGTGGGCGCCGTGCCGGTTGGCATGCCGCTCCCGGCAATTCCCGAGTCCCTGTCCAAGGGAGTGATCGAAGGCACGGTTATCCCGTGGGAAGTGACCCCGTCGATCAAACTTGCCGAACTGGTGAAGAACCACACCGAGTTCTCGGGTGACGAAGCGCTCTACACGGCGACCATCGTCATGACCATGAACAAGGACCGCTACAACAGCCTTCCGGATGATCTGCGTGCGATCATCGATGCTGAATCCGGGATGAAGCTCAGCACGATGGCTGCCAAGGAGATGCTCGACGGCGATGCGCCGGGCCGGGCAATCGCCGAGAAGGCCGGCAACAACATCATCACGCTTGATGAAGCTGAAGTTGCCCGCTGGAAGGAAGCATCCAAGCCGGTGATCGACCACTGGGTTGCAAGCGTCAAGGAACGCGGTATCGACGGCAATGCAGTCATCGAGAAGGCCAATGCCCTGATCGACAAGTACCAGACCCAGTAACGTCCAGACAGACAGGAGCGGGCCGCGAATGCGGCCCGCAGCACGCTATGACCGTATTAATCGCTGGCGGTGGCATCGCCGGGCTTGCCCTTGGTCTGACCTGTCATCAGATCGGTCTCCCTTTCCGGATTTACGAAACTGTCAGCGAGATCCGCCCGCTTGGGGTGGGCATCAACCTGCAGCCAAATGCCGTGCGGGAGCTTTTTGAACTTGGTCTGGAAGACGGCCTGTCCGGCATCGGCGTCCAGACCCAGGAATTCGGCCTCTTCTCCAAGAAGGGCCTTGAAATCTGGACAGAACCGCGGGGAAAGTGGGCAGGCTACAGCTGGCCGCAATATTCCGTCCATCGCGGTCATCTGCAGATGCTGCTCTACAAGACGCTGATCGAACGGGCTGGTCCGGATTGCATCGTCACGGGGCAGCGCGCCACTGGATTTGAAAACACCGCCGACGGTGTGACGCTGCATCTGCGCTCCGCAACCGGTGAAGCCAGCTCCGTCACGGGCAGTCTTCTGATCGGAGCTGACGGCATCCATTCTGCAATCCGGGCTCAGATCGCACCGGGTGAAGGCGCTCCCAAATGGGGCGGCGCAGTTCTCTGGCGCGGGACCGCGCTGGCCAAGCCATTCCGCACGGGCGCAACCATGGTGATGATCGGGCACAAGACCCAGCGCATCGTCGCCTATCCCATATCAAAGCCGGATCCGGAAACGGGCCTTGCCGTCATCAACTGGATTGCCGAACTGACCTATGATCCGGGTGCGGGCTGGAACAAGGAAGACTGGAACCGGGTCGCCGACATCAACGACTTCATGCCGAAGTTCGAAGGCTGGACCTATGACTGGCTCGACTTCCCCGCCCTCGTGGCCGGAGCAGACCGGGTCTATGAATATCCGATGGTCGACCGGGATCCGATCGGCCAGTGGACCGTTGGCAAGGTCAGCCTGATGGGAGATGCAGCCCATGCCGCCTACCCGGTCGGCTCCAATGGTGCGAGCCAGGCCATTGTCGATGCGCGCAAGCTCGGAGCAGCCTTCCTGGAACACGGTGCAAGCGAAGACGCCTTGCAGGCCTACGAAGCCGAGATGCGGCCCGCGACAGCCAAGATCGTCCTGACGAACCGGGGCGCCGGCCCCGATGCCGTGCTTCAGGTGGTGGAGGACCGTTGCGGCGGATCGTTCAACCACGTCAATGACGTCATCTCCCAGGAGGAGCTGACGGCCCATGCCCACAAATACAAGGCGATTGCAGGCTTTGCCATCGACGCCTTGAACAGCCAGCCGTCTCTCATTCCCGAAGGGGCACGCTCATGATTGCAACAAGTCTTCCCGGGCGCTTCATCAAGGCTTTGGCCAGCGGCACGGCCTTGGCGGGCGGCGCGGTTCTGATCGCCATCGTGCTGATGACCTGCGCCAGTGTCACCGGCCGTGCCCTGTCCCAATTCGGACTGGGCCCGATCGAAGGCGACTTCGAACTGGTGGAAATCGGCATCGGCTTTGCTGTCTTCTGCTCCCTGCCCTGGTGCCATTTGCAGCGTGGACATGCCACGGTCGAGCTGCTGACCGGCCGCTTCAGCGCCCGGACCAACAAGTGGATCGATGTCATCTGCGACCTTCTGTTCCTGCTGATGGCTGCGCTGATCGCCTGGCGCCTCTGGCTCGGCATGCTGGACAAGAAGTCCTATTTCGAAACGACCTTCATTCTTCAGTTGCAAGTCTGGCAGGCCTATGCCGCCTGCATGTTCGGAGCTGTCGTGCTGACCATCGTCAGCGTCTATCAGCTTGGCTGCAGCCTGAAACGCGCCGTGGAGTGACCCCTGATGACCCGTCTGGAAATTGGCCTCTGGTCATTCCCCGTACTGCTGTTGCTGATCTTTCTCCGGATCCCCATCGGGGTTGCCATGTTCGCCGTTGGCGTTGGCGGCAGCTATCTGATGAACGGCACGACGCTGATGACGTTTGCCCAGCTCAAGCATCTGACTTACGGCACATTCTCCAGCTATTCGCTGTCGATCATTCCGCTATTCCTGCTCATGGGCCAGTTTGCCACCATTGGCGGCCTGTCCTCCAGCCTGTTCAAGGCGTCTGAAGCCTGGCTCGGCCACAAGCGTGGCGGCGTCGCCATGTCGGCCATTGCGGCCTGCGCGGGCTTTGGGGCGATCTGCGGCTCATCTCTGGCAACTGCCGCCACCATGGGCCAGGTCGCCCTGCCGGAACTGCGCAAATACGGCTATTCCGGTGGCCTTGCCACAGCAACGCTGGCAGCTGGCGGCACCCTTGGCATCCTGATCCCGCCGTCGGTCATTCTGGTGATCTATGCCATCCTGACCGAGCAGAACATCGCCAAGCTGTTTACGGCCGCGTTCATTCCCGGCCTCCTGGCTGCAGCTTCCTACATGCTTGCGATCTATGTCTATACCCGCATCACCGGCGACGGGGGACAGGCAAGAGAGCGTGTGCCCTATGGCGAGCGGTTCAAGGTTTTGCTGAGCGTCTGGCCAGTGATCGCGATCTTCACCGCCGTCATCGGGGGTATATACACCGGCATCTTCACACCGACCGAAGCCGCTGCCATTGGAGCCGCAGGCACGGCACTGGTCGCCATCGCCAACCGGACACTGACCGGCTCCGCCCTGGTCAAGGCGATCCTGTCGACGGCCAATTCCACCGGCATGATCTTCATCATCGTGCTCGGCGCGGGCCTCTACAATTCCTTCCTGGCAGCAACCCAGTTGCCGCAGGAACTGTCGACCTTCGTCACCACTCAGGGCTACAGCCCCTGGCTGGTCCTGACAATCGTTCTGCTGCTCTATCTCGTCTTCGGCTGCGTGATGGACAGTCTCTCCATGGTTCTGCTGACGGTGCCGATTTTCTTCCCCGTGATGAGTGGTCTGGACTTCGGCATGGGCGTCGAGGATTTCGGCCTCTGGTTCGGCATCCTGGTCCTGATTGTCGTCGAGGTCGGCCTGATCACGCCTCCCGTGGGGATGAACCTCTTCATCATCAATGCCCTGGCACCGCAGGTGACCATTGGCGAGACCTTCAAGGGGGTCGTCCCCTTCGTTGCGGCAGACATGTTGCGGGTGATCATTCTGACGCTCTTCCCGGGCATTACTCTGGGAGCCGTCTGGCTGCTCTATTGATCCTGCGCCCGGCGAGGGGATGCCTCCTCGCCGGGACACCTTCCCCTGAAAGCGGGACCACCCTCCCAAACACAACTTCAGCGGAATGGAAATATTCGGAAATCAACCTGCAGAGGCCTTCACCTCCTCTTTTCAAGATTCCGATTGATTACTTCTCAATTCCAAGAATAGATAGATCTGCCGCATGTCCGGGCAGTTTTGTTCCGGAGCGGGGGAGATCTAATTCTAAAATGAATTCCTATTTCAAGGCTGCAGGAGCAATGCTGCTCGCGGCGGCGGCAAGCTGTGCAACAGCCCAGGCTGCCGGCACTGGCTACGAAGGCTATTTCCAGATCTACAATAACACCGACAACAATACGGTCGTCGGCTTCTACACAAATGACGGTGAAGGCTGGAGCACCAACTGGCTGTCCCGCCGCCTCGCCCCGGGTGAGGATGCCCAGGCAGAATTCCACGAGGGCAACCAGAACTGCGAGCAGACCCTGCGCATCGGCTGGCTCGGAACCGATGGCGGCGAAGTTCTCGATGATCCGATCGACATCGACATCTGCGAAGCCAGCAACGTCTATCTGGACGACAACGAAATCTATTTCGACTGATCAGTTGCCCCGGCTGCAGCCACAATGAAGCTCAGCCGGGGTTCATCTTCAGGCGTTGCCGATAAACACGCCTGCGGCAAACACCAAGGCCCCGCCGAGAACCACCTGGAAGGCAGCCCGAAGGAAGGGCGTGTCCATGTATTTGTTCTGGATCCAGGCAATCGCCCACAGTTCCACGAAGACGACGGCCGCCGCGACACTGGTCGCTGTCCAGAACTCCGGAATGAGATAGGGCAGCGCATGCCCCAGACCGCCAATGGCTGTCATGATGCCGGAGGCCAGACCACGCTTCAGCGGTGAACCACGGCCTGACAGCACCCCGTCATCGTGAGCGGCCTCCGTGAAGCCCATGGAGATGCCGGCACCAACAGACGCGGACAAGCCGACCAGAAACGTCTGCCAGGTGTCCTGCGTCGCGAAGGCGGCGGCAAAAATCGGCGCGAGCGTCGACACCGACCCATCCATGAGACCGGCCAGACCCGGCTGAACATAGGTCAGGATGAACTGGCGGCGCTCCTCATGGCGCTCATCGTCCTGAACGGCCTCAGGCGTGTGCTCGATGCCCAGCCGGCGGGCAAGGGTCTCGTGCCCCTTTTCCGCCTCGGCCAGATCCCCGAGAAGCTTGCGGGTGGAGGCATCACTCGTGCGCTTGGCAGCTTCCAGATAGAAGCGATAGGCTTGCGCCTCCATCTGCTCTGCCATGGGCCGGACCTTGTCCAGTCCCAGCGGACGGACCAGCCAGTCGGGCTTGCGCTCGTAGTAGCCACGAATATGAGACCGCCAGATCAGCGGGATCTGTTCGCCAAACCGCTGCTGATGCATCTCGATCAAGCGGCGGCGGTGCTCGTGCTCCTCCTCTGCCATGTCGTCAAAGACCTTGGCAGACTGGGGATACTGCTCCCGCAAACCATCCGCATAGGCTTTGTAGATCCGTCCGTCCTCTTCTTCCGAAGAGATCGCCAAAGCCAGGATCTCCTGCTCCGAAAGAGAGGAAAAATCGCGGCGGCCAAAACTGAAGAAGCGGCTGAGCATGGGAACATCCAAACGTATCTGATGAATCTAGCTAGGACGGATTGGTCATGACTGGCAATCCGGAAAAGCCACCACGGACAATGAAGCGCACCTGAAACCATCCTCAAGAAATGGCGACCGGCAACAGGAACAGCGCTTACCTTGCATCCAACTTTTTCCTGTCGCACGCCGTGAGTCTCTGCATTATTCTCCCCGCCATGAGCATCAGCATTTTCTACGAGGACTGCCTGCCCGGGCTGAGTTTCGATCTCGGATCCACACATGTGGAGAAGGAACGGGTTCTCAGCTTTGCCGCAGCCTTCGATCCTCAACCCTTTCATCTCGACGCAGAAGCCGGCAAGGCCTCGATTCTGGGCGGACTATCCGCGTCTGGCTGGCACACGGCGTCGATGGTCATGCGGCTTCTGGTCGACCAGCTTCTGATCCGGTCCAGCTGTCAGGGCAGCCCCGGCGTGAAATCGATGAAATGGCTTGCACCGGTCTACCCCGGCGACACGCTTCATGCCGCCGCAACGGTTCTGGACAAGCGCACCCTGCTGACCAAGCCTGATCTGGGCATCGTCACATTCGAGCTGACGGCAGCCAAGGCAGACGGCACCAAGGTGATGCATCAGGTGATCCCGATCCTGTTCAAGAAAAAGGCGGCAATGGAGGCACAGGACGGTCAATGATCGGCTATTTCGAAGACACGGAAATCGGCTTTGAACTTCCCCTGGGCTCCCATCTCTTCACGGCCGAAGAGATCATTGCCTTTGCAGAAGAATTCGACCCGCAGCCCTTCCACCTCAGCGAGGAAGGCGCGCAGGCCATGCATTTCGGCCGCCTCTGCGCATCTGGCTGGCACACCGCCTCTGCTTATATGGGCGCACTGATGCGGACCGTTCATGCCCATGAGGCCAAGGCTGAGAGCGAAGGCTTGCCTGTCGCCAAGCGCGGCCCCTCTCCCGGCTTTGAGGACCTGCGCTGGATCCGGCCTGTCTTTGCCGGAGACACGATCAGCTACAAGAGCATCATCACCGGCAAGACCGAGAGCCGCAGCCGCCCGCAATGGGGCATTGTTCATGCGGAAAACCACGGCACCAACCAGAATGGCGAAGCCGTGTTCTTCTTCAAGAGCAGTGTGTTTCTGGAGCGGCGCCCTGCGGAGTGAGACCTCCGCGAGCCTGGTCAGCAACGCCTTGGTTTGCCTGCAGCCTCAAAGGCTGCGGGCAAACAGCACCTCGTCATGGATCGGAATGCCGTAATCGCCGCGGGTCGGGATTTCCGGCTTCTTGCTGCGCTCCCTGTCGATGACGCCCTGGGCAATGCGCTCCAGGCGGAAGCCACGCCGCTGATAGAAGCGGAAAGCATCCAGATTGTCGTTGGATGTGCGCACGGTCATGCGGTTGATGCCCGCGCCCCGCGCTTCCTCCACCAGGGCGTCGAGCAGCAGCGTCCCGGTCCCTTTCCAGCGGCTCAAGGAATCGAGTGTCAGGATTTCCCACTCCTCTGCGCGCTTGATGACCGTGACCAGGCCCGCAACATCTGCCCCCGAATAAGCAATGTACCCGGGCAAGGCCGAGGCATCGATCATCTCGCCATCCAGCAGCATCTCCGGTCCGGCCCACCGATCGGTCAAGAGCTTGCGGACTGTGATGCGATCCTCATCGGATGTCGGACGGATCTCTACACTCATGAAGCCTCCACTTTCCCCTTGATGCGTGAAGCAGCCTGCAGCCTTCGCGGCCGCCTGCTCCTCTTCAGCAATCACAGAAACGCACAAAAGGCGCACCGATCACAACACTGGACTGGCAAAGATCCACCGGTTCCAGCATCGGACAAGCCGCCGCAAGCATAGTCAGCCAGAGGGCGCTTACAAAAGAAGAAATTCTCCTGCGGAGGTTTCCTGTCCGCGCTTAAGCTTCTGTTAACGGCGCAGGAGACGCTCGGAAAGCTTCGTGCGCGCTTGCCAGCCCGCCCGCTCCAGCTCCGGATCCTCATGCTCTTCTTCCGGATAGCCAAGGCAGAGGTATCCGATAAATGCCCAGTCCTGCGGAACATCCAGCAGGCCGGCAATGGCCTTGGGATCGAGGATCGACACCCAGCCGAGCCCGACACCGCGCGCCCTTGCCGCAAGCCACAGGGTCTGGATCATGCCCACCACCGAATAGGCCAGGGTTTCCGGCATGGTCGAGCGGCCAAGGCCATGGCCCTGCTCCGGGTCATTGTCGCAGAAGACGGCCAGATGCACCGGTGCCTCTCTCAGACCTGCCAGCTTCAAGGACGCATAGGTGTCTGCCCGGTCTCCCCGGTACTGGGCAAGCGCGGCGGCATTCTCGCCCTCGAATTGCCGGACGATTTCACCGCGCCTTGCCGCATCCTCGACGAGTACGAGACGCCAGGGCTGGCTGTTGCCGACAGAGGGGGCGAGATCAGCAATCTCGAGCAGATCGCTCAGCACGCCATCCGGAAGCGGATCGGAACGGAAGCGGCGCACGTCGCGCCGCCACCTGACGAGGGTCTCGAAGTCCTCACAAAAGGCATCCCGGAAGACCGGCGCATCCCCGGCGCGCGGCCCGCTCATGATCAATGCCCCGGGAAGGAGACGAGTGTGCGAACCGGCACGCCGAGAGCTTCCAGCTTGGACCGTCCGCCGAGGTCCGGCAGATCAACGATAAAGCAGGCTGCCACGATGTCGGCACCCATGGACTGCAAGAGCTTGCAGGCAGCTTCCGCCGTGCCACCGGTGGCGATCAGGTCGTCGACGACAATGACCTTGTCGCCCGGTGTGATGGCGTCCTTGTGCATCTCCATTTCGTCGATGCCGTACTCCAGAGAATAGGCGATGCGGACGGTTTCATGCGGCAGCTTGCCCTTCTTGCGGATCGGCACGAAACCCGCAGAAAGCTGATGGGCGACTGCGCCACCAAGGATGAACCCGCGTGCCTCGATGCCGGCGATCTGATCCACCTTGGATCCCGCCCAGGGCTGAACCAGAGCATCAACCGCACGGCGGAACGCACGGGCATTGCCAAGCAGCGTGGTGATGTCGCGGAAGATGATGCCTTCCTTCGGATAGTCCGGAATGGTCCGGATGGCCGCCATCAGTTCTTCCTGGACTGTTGTCTCAGTCATTTTCTTCTCTTTCAATCCGTCAAAATCGGGCTCCGGCGGTGAGTGCCAGAACGTTGTCATGCGTTCAGAACGCGCCCTGCTACCGCGTCCAGTTTCGCCAACAGTTCCGGATCGCGTTTGTCCGGGGCCGTCATGATGGCGTATTCCAGTGCGGTGTCCGACCCATGGGGGCAGGCTTCATGCTCACGCGGCAGATCCCGCGCCAGGCGGCCAACCAGCCGCTGGGCATTGCCTGCGTTCTCGTGCAGCACCTTGATGATCGTCTGAATGTCTACCGCGCCATGGTCTGGATGCCAGCTGTCATAGTCCGTGATCATGGCAACGCTCGCGTAGCAGATCTCCGCCTCACGGGCGAGTTTTGCTTCTGGCATGTTGGTCATACCGATCACGTCGCATCCCCAGGCCCGGTACATATGGCTTTCCGCCAGGGACGAGAACTGCGGGCCCTCCATGGCCAGATAGGTGCCGCCCCGGCGATAGGTCAGGTCTTCTGCGCGGGCGGCCTTCTCGATGCTGTCGACCAGCTTGGGGCTGACCGGAAAGGCCATGGAGACATGGGCAACACAGCCCTTGCCGAAGAAGCTCTTTTCCCGGGCAATCGTGCGATCGATGAACTGGTCAACCAGAACGAAGGTTCCTGGCGCCAGCTCTTCCTTGAGTGAGCCGCAGGCCGAGACGGACACGAGATCGGTAACGCCACAACGCTTCAGCACATCGATGTTGGCGCGGTAGTTGATATCGGAAGGTGCATAGACATGGCCGCGCCCATGACGGGGCAGAAACACGACCTTGAGGCCGTCGATCGTGCCGATGCGAACCTGATCGGAGGGGGCGCCCCAGGGGCTTGAAACCGTGACCCATTGCGCGTCTTCCAGACCCGGCAGGTCATAGATGCCGGAACCGCCGACAATTCCCAAAACCGATCTTGTCATATCTGCTCCCCATTGATGCCAATGGAGTTAGCCCCGCTTCGCGAGGCCCTGTCAATTCCGGCAGGCGAGAAATGACCAGCCGGAACCCCAAGAAAAAAGGCCGCGGGATCTACCCACGGCCTTCTCGTTATTTTCGGCTGATTGCCCGAGCGATCAATGCTCGACGTTCCGCCACAGCTTCTGCTTGGTGAAGTACAGCATGCCAGCGAAGACGATCAGGAAGATGATGACCCGGAAGCCGATCTTCTTGCGTTCTTCGAGGTGCGGCTCAGCTGCCCACATCATGAAGGCTGCAACGTCGCGAGCGTACTGATCAACCGTCATCGGCGTGCCATCGGTGTATTCGACAGCTTCGTCGGTGATCGGCTGAGCCATGCCGATTGCATTGCCAGCAAGGAAAGCAGGGTTGTAGTGCTTGCCTTCCGGAATGGTCACGCCTTCCGGCACTTCTTCTTCATAGCTGGTCAGCAGGGCATGGATGTAGTCCGGGCCCTGTTCCTGATACTGGGTGAAAGCATCGAAGACAAACCACGGGAAACCGCGGTGCGCTGCGCGAGCCTTGGCCAGCAGGGAGAAGTCCGGCGGATAGGCACCGCCGTTGGAGGCACGAGCGGCCTGCTCGTTCGGGAACGGCGACGGGAACTTGTCGGCCAGGATGGCCGGACGGTCGAACATGTCGCCGTCATCGTTCGGGCCGTCGGTCACGGTGTAATCAGCCGCGATCGTCTTTGCCTGTTCTTCGGTGTAGCCGAGGCCACCGTCTTCGGCCAGGTTCCGGAAGGAAACCTGCTTCAGGCTGTGACACGCGGAGCAGACTTCACGGTAAACCTTGAAGCCGCGCTGCAGCTGAGCCTGGTCGTAGGTGCCGAAGGGACCGGCGAAGGACCACTGCTCCCGCGGGATGTGCGGGGCTTCGCCAGCAGCCAGGGCCGGTGCTGCAACTGCGATTGCCGCAGCTGCAGTCAGGGCACGAACCATCTTGATCATGGTGCTCATCTCATAAAACTCCTGATCCAGTCCGTGTCACTTGGTTTCCGGTGCAGAAACCGCACCAGCAGGCGAAGCGGAACCACCCTTGAGCACGGCTTCCGAGATCGATGCCGGAAGCGGCTTCGGCTTTTCGAGGAAACCGAGCAGCGGCAGGATGATCAGGAAATGCGCGAAGTAATAGGCGGTGCAGATACGCGACAGAATGACATAGGTGCCTTCAGCCGGCATCGCGCCGAGGTAGCCCAGGGCAACCGCATTAACCGCGAAGATCCAGAAGAACTGCTTGAACAGCGGCCGGTAGGTGCCGGAACGGACCTTGGACGTGTCCAGCCACGGCAGGACGAACAGGACCGCGATGGCGCCGAACATGGCCAGAACGCCGCCCAGCTTGTCCGGGATCGCACGCAGGATCGCGTAGAACGGCAGGAAGTACCATTCCGGAACGATGTGCGCCGGGGTCACCAGCGGGTTCGCTTCGATGTAGTTGTCCGGGTGCCCCATGTAGTTCGGCACGTAGAATGCGAACCAGGCGAACAAGATCATGAACACGACAATCGCGAACAGATCCTTGATCGTGTAGTAGGGGTGGAACGGAACGGTGTCCTGCTTGGTCTTCGGCTGCACGCCCGTCGGGTTGTTGTTGCCCGTGGTGTGGAAGGCCCAGACGTGCAGGATCACAACGCCGGCGATCATGAACGGCAGCAGGTAGTGCAGCGAGAAGAAGCGGTTCAGGGTCGGGTTGTCGACCGCGAAACCACCCCACAGCCAGGTGCGGATTGCTTCACCAACCAGCGGGATTGCCGAGAACAGGTTCGTGATAACCGTTGCGCCCCAGAAGGACATCTGGCCCCACGGCAGAACGTAACCCATGAAAGCGGTGCCCATCATGATCAGGAAGATCACGACGCCGAGAATCCAGGAGATTTCACGGGGTGCCTTGTAGGATCCGTAGTAGAGACCGCGGAAAATATGGATGTATACGGCGATGAAGAACATCGAGGCGCCGTTTGCGTGCAGATAGCGCAGCATCCAGCCGAAGTTCACGTCGCGCATGATGTGTTCAACACTGTTGAACGCTGCGCCGGTGCTCGGGGTGTAGTGCATCACGAGCACGATGCCGGTGATGATCTGGGCAACAAGCATGATTGCCAGAATGCCACCGAAGGTCCACCAGTAGTTCAGGTTCTTCGGGGTCGGAAAGTCGACGAAAGAACCACGCACGAGCGAAATGACCGGCAGGCGGCTCTCAAGCCACTTTGCGGCAGCGCTCTGCGGTACGTAATTAGAATGTCCAGCCATGGCTGTCTCCTCAAATCCCTGCCGTTAGCCGATCTTGACCTTCGTGTCAGACACGAACTCATACGGCGGAATGAGCAAATTCTGCGGAGCCGGTCCCTTGCGGATACGTCCGGCCGTATCGTAGTGCGAGCCGTGGCACGGGCAGAACCAGCCATCGTAGTCGCCCTGCTGACCGAGCGGCACGCAGCCAAGGTGGGTACAGATACCAACCATGACGAGCCAGGCTTCCTTGCCTTCGGCCGAGCGGTTGGCGTCAGTCGCCTCTGCGGTGTCCGGGAGATTGGAGTTGCGGGCCAGCTGATCGGGCAGATCGCCGACCGGAACGCTGTTTGCCTCTTCAACTTCCTTCGCGGTGCGGTTCCGGATGAATACCGGCTTGCCGCGCCACTTAACCGTAACCGACTGTCCCTCTTGAACAGACGTCACGTCGACCTCAATTGAAGCCAGAGCCAATGCGGAGGCATCCGGGTTCATCTGATCGATGAACGGCCATGCCAGCGCGCCTGCGCCCACAGCGCCCATGGCGCCGGTCGCTATATAGAGGAAATCGCGGCGAGTAGGTTCCGCCGTATCCGAATGTGCCAAGGTCGCGTCCTCTCGAAACCTGTTCAACCTGTACCGAAAGCCCGCAATGAGCTCGCCTGCCCTTCAGCAGATGCTTTCAGGATAGGCAGATCATAGCGGGTCTCAACAGTGACCGGATGCGGCAAGATCCCGCACCGGCCCAAGCGGCTTGTCTTTTTGCACCGTTCCAAACTGTTGTCCAGATCGACAAACGGTTCAAAGCGCAAATGTCGCATACAAATGTGCGCCGCGTCCTTTTTTCTGCCCTTTTTTGAGCATGAAGCGCAAGACGCCGCGCACCAAAAGATGCGCGGCGCCGGAACTTTCCGGTTGCTGAAGCGGCCAGATCACGCCGATTGGGCGGTTTCCAGGAACCCGCCGGACTGATGAGCCCACAGCTGGGCATAAAGACCGTTGCGCTGAAGAAGGGTCTCATGTGTGCCTTCTTCTATGATTCGGCCCTTGTCCATGACGATCAGCCGGTCCATGGCCGCAATCGTCGACAGGCGGTGAGCGATGGCGATCACGGTCTTGCCCTCCATCAGATCGAAGAGACTGTCCTGAATGGCCAGTTCCACTTCCGAGTCGAGCGCAGACGTCGCCTCGTCCAGGATCAGGATAGGTGCGTCCTTCAGAAGAACACGGGCAATCGCAATCCGCTGACGCTGGCCACCCGAGAGTTTGACCCCTCGTTCGCCCACATGGGCATCAAGTCCTGTCCGGCCCGCCTGGTCGGAGAGGGTCTGCACGAACTCATAGGCATGAGCCTTGCGCAGAGCCTCTTCCACTTCCGCACGGGTCGCATCCGGCCGCCCATAGGAGACATTCTCCAGGATCGAGCGATGCAAAAGGGACGTATCCTGGGTGACCACGCCTATGTTGGCCCGCAGTTCATCCTGCAGGACGGCAGAGATATCCTGCCCGTCGATCCGCACTGTCCCCTTTTCTACGTCATAGAAACGCAGAAGCAGATTGACGAGTGTGGACTTGCCCGCACCCGAGCGGCCAATGAGACCGATCTTCTCACCCGGACGGATGGTCAGATCCATTTCCTGGATTACGCCGCCCTTCTTGCCATAGTGGAAGTTGACGCCTTCAAAACGGATTTCACCCCGGGGAACGGAAAGAATGCCGGCGGAAGGCTGGTCTTCCACATCCCGCTCGCGCGAGATCGTGGTGATGCCGTCCTGAACCGTACCGACGTTTTCAAAGAGCCCGGCAAGCTCCCACATCACCCAATGAGCCATGCCCTGGAGGCGGAGCACCAGTGCGATGGCAATCGCAATGTCCCCCGTGGTGACCGTATCGGCCTGCCAAAGCGAGATGGACAGTGCGCCAACCCCGAACAGAAGCATCATGTTCATGGTCGTCAGGGCGATGTTGAGCAACGTGATCAAGCGCATCTGCTTGAACACGGTACCCAGGAAGTTCGACATGGACTGGCGCCCGTACTCCTCCTCACGCGAGGCATGGGAGAAGAGCTTCACGGTCGCAATGTTGGTGTAGGCGTCCACCACATGGCCGGTCATGACCGACCTTGCGTCCGCCTGCACCTTGGACACATCCCGAAGCTTCGGAATGAAATAGCGCAGCACCACCACATAGGCGGCGAACCAGATCAGGAACGGTGCCGCCAGGGCAATATTGGCCTTGCTGACGACGAACACCGCCGCAGTGAAGTAGACCGCCACATAGACGAGAATATCCGCGACCTTGGTCACGACCTCGCGCACGCCCAGAGCAGTCTGCATCAGCTTGTTGGCGATCCGGCCAGCAAAGTCATTCTGATAGAAGGAAACGCTCTGCCGGAGCAGATAGCGGTGAACCCGCCAGCGCACCGACATCGGATAGGTGCCGACCAGCCCCTGGTGGAACAGGAGCTGCCAGGCGGCTTCAAGCAGAGGCCGGAGCACGAGAAGGACAAGACTCATCCCCAGAAGGGCAGGCCAATTGTCCTGGAAGAAGGTCTCCCTGCTCTCGGATTCCAGCCAGTTCACCAGATCACCGAGGTAGGTGAAGATCACCACCTCACACAGGGCAACGATTGCCCCGAGACCCGCGATCCCCGCAAGGATCGGCCAGACCGGTTTGGTGTAGTACCAGCAAAAAGCGAGGAACCCCTTTGGCGGCATCTCGAGTGCCGTGTTTTCAAAGGGGTCGATCAGCTTCTCAAAACGCTTAAACATCGAGAACCTCAATCATTCCATGCCGCCCCGCAACACGGCGGCTGCGCCTGCGCGCAGCGCCCCTGTCAGGACGGCTCCATTCAGTATGCTCGCTCGCGCAGATCATTGCGCAAAGAACGAAGCTGACAACAGCGACGGCGACCACAAGTGCGCCGAGATACATGTCGATGACCCGCGCCGAATAGGCCGGCAACGTCATGGATTGCCCTGCAAGAACAATGGTCTCCACACGAGAAACATCGAACAGCAAGGCCGGCATGAAGACTGCTGTAGCCAATCCGATTGTGATCAGAATGACAGTGAGCCCTCTCTTCAACAGCACCATCGCAGTGACCGGCGCCACGCCATCGGCCCGGTCAAGAGAAATAGGAATATCTGGCCGTTCGGGAAGTGCGAACGGGTCCAGGGGATATCGAGCCGACATGGATCGTCTCCAGGAATCGAAAACTCAGAAACGCCATCGAAACGCCCACATGGAAAGCGGCGCAGCCGTCAGTCCCTGCGGAATCACAGGCGTCAGGCTTTACGACTGGCGATGGATCAGTTTGGGAAAGGGAAAAAAGCCGCGCTGATCAGCGTCGAGCAATTCCGTCCACAAAGCACAGGGAGAGCGTGTGATTCATATTTGACATATACACCCTCCTCTTTTCGTGGTGGACCGGACCGCAAGGGCTGCGGTTCGTGGACAGTACACGAGCCATTGCAGGTTTCAACCAGCAATGGTCGATTTGGTTACGTCAAAGTTGCATATGTAGCAAAAATGCAACACAGCATCCTTGCGCGATCACGCAGCCTCGATGTAGCAGCGCAGAGCCTGATCAGGCAGCGCGGATGCTCTGGAGGAATTGCCGGACCTGATCTTGAAGCGAGCTGGAAAGAACCGTCAGTTCCTCGGAAGCATGTTCCATTTCATGGGTCGCCGCCTGGCTGGCATTCATGGCCTCGGCAAGCGTGCCGATATTCCTCTCCACCCGGTCGGAACTGGCATTCGCGACCCGCGCATTCGCACCAATCTTCTGGGTGGCCGCAGTCTGGTCCTCGACCGCCTCACGCACAGCAACGGAGATGGAACTGATCTGATCAATTGTCGAAGCGATTGACCGGATAGCTTCTTCGGCCTGAATGGCCACGTCCTGCACTTCGGTCACCTGAGCGGAAATATCCGCTGTCGCCTTGGTGGTCTGCTCTGCCAGGGTCTTCACCTCATTGGCAACGACCGCGAAGCCCGCACCCGCTGCGCCTGCCCGGGCAGCTTCGATGGTGGCATTCAGCGCCAGAAGATTGGTCTGGCTGGCAATCTGCGTGATCAGATCGACGATCTCGCCGATGGCACGGCTGGAATCGGACAAACGCCCCACAACCGCATCGGTGGCCTGCGCTTCCGCAACCGCCTGACCGGCGATCATCGCTGCCTGATCTACATCCCGTCCAATGCTCTCGATCGAATGAGCCAGGCTTTCGGCGGAGGCAGACACACCATCGACCGACTGTCCGGCTTCCTGGCTAGCATTTTCCACTTCGCCCACGGCCGCAAGAGACGAGGCAACCGCCCCGCGCAGTTCAGATGAGTTTGCGCCAACAGTCCGCGCGGCGCGGGACAGGGATTCGACCACATGAATGACCGTGCGCTCGAAATCGGAAGCGACATCTTCCATCAGCTCGGCGCGTTCTGAATCCATCCGGCGCTGCTGTTCTGCCTTTTCCTCAGCTTCCGCTTCGGCCCGTTCCGCCAGCTTGGTGCGGAATCCGGTCACGGATCGCGCAATCAGGCCGATCTCGTCCCGGCGCTCCGTTCCCTTCACCTCAACATCAAGATCGCCATCGGACAGGCTCTTGAGGCAGGCTTCCAGGCGGCCCAAAGGCCGGATCAAGCCCAGCGCCAAAGTGACCGCCAGAGCCAGGAAGGCGATGCCGACCGGTGCGCAGACCAGAGCGATCTGGATCATCTGATCCAGGATCAGACCATCAATCCGTTCGGAGACGTTCGATCCGATGAAATTCGCGGCCGCCTGCGTGTCACCAAGTTCTGCAACCAGTGCCGTTCGGAAAACATAAAATGCGTAACCAGTGCCACCCAGCATGATGAGAGCGGCCGCTGCGACCATCGTGACAAAGCGGCCCTGGATTGAAAGCGTCATTCTACTTGCCAACTCTTCTACAAGACATGCCGGGCGTCCGGGGATGGGACACTCGCAGACACACTTAAAGTTGAGCCTAGACGTAAAAATTGCGTAACTTCAGTGCCCAAAATCTGGCACACTGGTAGATATACCTACATCTTGACGCCCGTACCTTACCTCAGGACGCAATGATCAACCGGGTCAGATAATAGCCTGCAACCGCGGACACGCCGCTGATGACCATCCCCCATGCAATGTCCAGAACAACCACAGCAACGGGCCAGCCACGCAGGGTCGCATAGTTGGTCATGTCATATGTGGCGTAGGTGAAGAAGCCGAAAAGTACACCGTAAACCAGTGCCGTGGACATCCGGCCAGAACTCACCGCCGGTCCGATAGCAAAAATCACCAGCCCGACCACATACACGGCATAGAAGAGTGCAGCGGCAGCCAGATTGGGTTTCTCCATGAGGAGATGGCCGAGGCGGTCGAAATAGAATTTCGTTGCCACCTTGCTCAACCAGATGAAATCGAGCGCCAGGAACACGGCTGCGGTTGTCAGATAGGCAATCACATATTGCATGACCATGCCTACTCCCAGTTCAGGTGGTCCAGTCTTGATGCATAGCTACGCCGCAATGATCTGAGCGGATCATCTCCGCGGATCAGAAAGTGCGCTCGACATCCAACCTCTTTTCTCACTCTTCGCGATCAAGAAACCCTCCGGACTGCCGCTCCCACAGCTGAGAATAGAGACCTTCCCTGTCCTCCAGCAACGCATCATGCGGTCCGTCCTGAACCATCGCTCCGCCATCCATCACCAGCAGCCTGTCCATCGCGGCAATGGTCGAGAGCCGGTGCGCGATGGCAATCACGGTCTTGCCGGTCATGAGTTCGGCAAGGTTCTCCTGAATGGCGGCCTCAACCTCTGAATCAAGCGCTGAAGTCGCCTCGTCCAGGACCAGAATTGGGGCATTTTTCAAAAGCACCCGGGCGATGGCGATCCGCTGCCGCTGACCGCCCGAGAGCTTCACTCCTCGCTCACCCACCTGGGCATCAAACCCTTTGCGGCCCTTGGCATCCACCAGGCTCTCGATAAAGCCCAGCGCATGGGCCCGGCGGGCGGCTTCCCGCATCTCGTCTTCGCTTGCACCCGGCTTGCCGAAGAGAATGTTCTCCCGGATCGACCGGTGAAGCAGAGACGTATCCTGCGCGACCATTCCGATCTGGGCCCGCAAGGACGCCTGAGAGACTTCGCGGATATCCTGGCCATCAATCAGGATCCGGCCTGCTTCCACGTCATGGAACCGCAGAAGCAAACTGACCAGGGTGGACTTGCCTGCCCCTGAAGGTCCCACCAGACCAACACGCTCGCCCGCGCGAATGGAAAGGTCGAGATGGTCAATGACGCCGCCCGCCTTGCCATAGTGGAACCGCACGCCCTCAAACCGGACGGCGCCTTTTTCCACCTTGAGAGCGGCGGCTTCCGGTTGATCCTGAACGGCCACCGGCCGGACAATCGTATCCATGCTGTCCTGAAATGTTCCGTAGGAGCGGAACAGGCCATTGAGCTGGCCCTGCATTCGGTTCAGCAGGAGATTGAGCCGCAGGGTCAGCCCCAGCGTGAAGGCGACTTCACCGGTCGAGAGCTGCCCAGTTTGCCAAAAGACGAGCGAGAAAGCCGCAATCAGCACAATCATCGCGCCGCTCAAGACACCATTGCTGATCCGCACGATCGTCAGCATCCGGGTAAAATCCATCAGCCGGTCGAGGAACCGGTCATAGGTTTGCCGGACACCGCGGTTCTCGCCTTCAAGCGTGCTGAAAAGCTTGACCGTCTGGATGTTGCTGTAGGTGTCGACAAAACGGCCACTGACGCCGGAACCGGCATGGGCCAGCTCCTTTGCCCGCTGGCGGACCCGGGGAATGAAATAGCGGGACATGACTGCATAGATTGCCAGCCAGAGGGCAATGATCGCTCCAAGAACCCAGTCGAGCCTGCCAACCATGACCATCGTGGTGAGCGCATAGACGAGAATGTACCAGACCGTCTGAAGCAGCGAGTTCATGAAATCGCCGCTGGCCATGCCTGCCTGCCAGACCTTGGCTGCCAGACGGCCGGCGAACTCGTCCTGGAAGAAGCTCAGCGACTGACGCATGACATGCTGGTGTGATTGCCAGCGGACCAGATTGAAGAACCCCGGCACCACGGTCTGTTCTTCGGTCAAGGCACTGAGGGCGACCACGATCACCCGCACCACCAGGATCACAAATGCCATCAAGAGCAGGAGCCAAAGATTATCCTGAAAGAAGGTCTCCCGGGCATTGGTGTCCAGAAGATCCACGATCCAGCCGATGAAACTGTAAAGCGCCGCCTCCAGGCCCGCCATGGCCCCGCCGACCAGAAGCATCAAGACAAACGGCCATTTTGCCTGCCTGACAAACATCAGGAACATGGCAAAGGGCGTCTCCGTCCCGGTAATCGGCGGACCATCCCGATAGGGATCGATCCAGCGCTCGAACAGGCGAAAGACGGGTGTCACGGGTATCTCCGGAGGTGGATGAGGAGGAAAATGCGGCGAACTGAGGCCGAGTCGCCCTCACCTCACAAGACTAGGACTATTGGCAGGGCTTGCAAGAGCGCGGCGAACCTGCCACTTGGCGGGCCGCGATCAGATGGAGGCCCCAATGACCGATCTCGTACTTTTCCAACCCGACATTCCGCAGAATACCGGCACGATCCTGCGCACGGCTGCCTGTTTCGGAATATCGGTGCACCTGATCGAACCGGCCGGTTTTCCCCTGTCTGACAGTGCGCTCAAGCGGGCTGGCATGGACTATCTCGAACGGGCTGCCCTTGTCCGCCACCTGACTTTCGACGCCTTCGAAGACTGGCGCAGGCAAGAGAGGCGGCGCCTCGTGCTTCTGACCACAAAGTCCGCAGAACCCTATACCGGGTTTTCGTTCAGGACCGATGACCTGCTGCTGCTGGGGCGGGAATCGGCCGGAGTGCCCGACCTTGTCCATGAAGGCGCCGACGCGCGGCTGACGATCCCCATGGCAGAAGGAATGCGTTCGCTGAACGTTGCCATTTCGGCAGCTATCGTGCTCGGCGAAGCTCTGCGGCAGACCGATGGCTTCCCCCTCCCCGTGTAAGGGCCTTGCCCGCGACAGATCATGCGAAAGGGCGTCTGGCCAACAGGTTTCAAACCCACTAGAAACCGGTCAGCAAACCAACGACCAGAGAACCGGAGCCAGCTTGCCATGAGCGCCCCTTCCCCTGAACAACGCGGCGGCCCCGTGCCCGATGGGATCGAGATCAAGAAGGAAACCGCAACCGCGTGGTTTGCCGAGCTTCGGGACCGGATCTGCCGGGCGTTTGAAGCGCTGGAAGACGAGATCGGCGCACTGAACGGGCCCTTGGCGGATCAACCGGCTGGCCGGTTCGTACGCATCCCCTGGGAGCGCACCGACAGTACGGGCGCGAAGGGTGGTGGTGGCGTCATGTCCATGATGCATGGGCGCGTGTTCGAGAAGGTCGGCGTCCATGTCTCCACCGTTCATGGCGAGTTTTCTCCCGAGTTCCGGGGGCAGATCCCCGGAGCAAGCGAAGACCCGCGTTTCTGGGCCTCCGGCATCAGCCTGATTGCGCACCCCCAGAACCCGCATGTACCGGCCGTGCACATGAACACTCGCATGGTGGTTACCACCCGCCAGTGGTTTGGCGGCGGCGCGGACCTGACACCGGTTCTGGATGCCCGCCGTACCCAGGAAGACCCGGACACGCAAGCCTTCCATGCTGCCATGGAAGCTGCCTGCGCAGGCCATGATGTCGCGGATTATCCGGCCTACAAGGCCTGGTGCGACGAGTATTTCTTCCTGAAACACCGCAATGAGCCGCGCGGTATTGGCGGGATCTTCTATGACTATCTCCACAGCGGTCGCTGGGAAGCGGACTTCGCCTTCACCCAGGAAGTCGGCAAGGCATTCCACCGCATTTATCCGGAGTTGGTGCGCAAGAATTTTCTGAAGACCTGGAGCGAAGCCGAACGCGAAGAACAGCTGATCCGGCGCGGACGCTATGTGGAATACAATCTGCTCTTCGACCGAGGCACTATCTTTGGCCTGAAGACCGGTGGCAACGTCGCCTCGATCCTGTCTTCCATGCCGCCTGTGGTGAAATGGCCGTAAGCTGACGGCCAGGCGGCAGACCTTGAAAGGTCTCCGCCTGCGCTAGCGGGCCACCCGGCGCGGGACGTTGACATCCGCCGGGAAAATCACGGGCCTGAATTGCTTCAGGAGCTGCTGGTCGATCTTGCCCTTCATCTCGACAAGTACAGAAAATGCCTGACGCGGGCTGTAGCTTTCCTTGTATGACCGACGCTCGGTCAATGCCGCATAGATATCGCAGATCGTGATCAGCCGGACAGCTGGGCCGATCTGATCGGCCGTCAACCCTTCCGGATAGCCACTTCCATCCAGATACTCATGGTGGCTCACCATCATCTTGATGATTTCGGACGGCACTTCCGAGTGCTGCTCAATGAGTTCCCGGCCAAAGACAGGATGCTTCCTGATCAGCTCCATTTCCTGCGGATCGAGCTTGCCTGGCTTGTCCAGGATCGAAAGTGGAATCCGCACCTTGCCCAGATCATGAATCAGCGCACCGGCGCTGATGAAAGCCTTTTGCCGCTCAGACAGCCCAAGCGCCTCCGCAAAGGCGACCGCATAGACCGTCACCAGCATGGAATGGCAGAATGTATGGCTGTGATGGCTTTGCACTGCCCCGAGCAAGGCATCGAGACCGTCGGCATTCAATGCCTCACCGATCTTCTTGTGCATCGTCATGGCTGCCTCGACCGGCAGTGCCATATTCAGCACTGCGGCAATCGATGCGTCTTCCAGCAAAGCGCAACCGGCAACCACAGCTTGAGCCGTCTTCTCCGGTGTTTCTGTATCCAGAGCGGGTAGTCCATATTTTCCGAACCGGCCCCTGAGAAGATTGATGAGCCCATCAACGCCACTACGGCGATCGACAACATTCGACAAGCCAATTGCCTTGGCTTGTACGAGGTCTTTCCGCTTTGAAAAATCTGCAAGACCCAGCCGCTCGATGGCCGGGTGGAGATCGAGCTTGGATTTGAAGGTTTTCAGATCCGTGCCAGTCGCCCCTTCGATATCGGCAATAACAATCGCGACATTGGCGAGGGATACCTCGGCGAGATCGGAAAAGCAGATGGTTTGGCCGGGAAAAATACATGCAGCGGCTGTGAGCGCCTCAGCGCACTGATCCAAATCTGCAGACAGAAACAAGACGTTCTGCATTTCCCCACCTCCGACTATCCGGACAGTAGGGAGGAAGGTGTAAACAAAGCCTTCCAAATATCCTCATCCGGACATCTACGTAGCCTTTGACCTCTTGCTACGTCTTATTCGCCGGACATTACATGCGAAAGGCAAACAAGCAATTCACTGCGGTCCATTTTTAAACCGTCAGCAATCCATATAGTTTCCAATTTCTTTAAATATGTTCCTATATCCGGGCCGGGCTTGATACCAAGCGCGATCAGGTCCGATCCCGACACCGGAAACTTTGGCTCAGAGCAGGCGAGAATCTCTGCCAAAAGGGCCGTAGTCCGCTCAACGGGCCACCGTTCTGACGCGGTATGCAAAAGCACGCCTGACACCAGGGCGTCCTTGCCGTAGAGGAAAATCATCTCCTTCAGACGGGATGACAGTCTGTTCCCCAGCGCGGCCACCCTCCGCTCGCCCGCAAGACCCTGGACCATCCGGTCCCGCTCTGCATTGGACAGGCGCAACCTTTGGGCAAGGCGCTCGCCATCTTCCTCGACAAAGCCGGCAAGAGCCGCAAGGCCAAGAGCTGGGTCCTGCACGCCAGGAACGATATCGCTGAAGGCGCGAAACGCGGCAAACCGTCCGGGGCGGGAAACGCCGCCAAGAATGACCGGCAGGATGCCTGCTTCCTGCATAGCCTGAAGGCATGCCGAAGCCAGAGGTGCCAAGACTAGGCGTTTCATCTCCGCCCCTACCCGCTCTCCGGAAAGCTGCGTCAGCCCGAGGCGGAGAGACGTGCAGGCAGCAAGCCCGGCCGCATCAAGGGCCCCACGTCCATAGCTTGCATGAATGCGGAAGAAACGGAGAATGCGCAGATAATCCTCCCGGATCCGCTGTTCCGGATTGCCGATGAACCGGATCCTGCGGGCCAGACAGTCTTCCAGCCCTCCCAGCGGATCATGAATCCGTCCATCTCGTCCTGCATAGAGCGCGTTGAGGGTGAAATCCCGACGCAGCGCATCCTTTGTCCAGTCCCGGCCGAAATGTACCTTGGCCTGCCTGCCAAAAGTCTCGACATCCTCTCTGAGGGTTGTCACCTCATAGGGAAGGCCGCCGCTGACGATGGTGATGGTTCCGTGGTCAATGCCGGTCGGTACGGGCTTGAGCCCTGCGGCCTTGGCACGGGCCATGACAGTCTGGGGCAAGGCGGTGGTCGCGATATCGACATCCCCGACAGGCTCGCCAAGAAGGCTATTGCGGACCGCGCCGCCAACAACACGGGCCTCATCCCCATCCTGCTCGATCGCGGCAAGGACAGCCTGCACCGAGGGGTGATGCAACCAGTCGGCATGCTCCAGAAAGCGGCTCATCTATTGGTACCGGCCCGGCACGAACACGCCATCTTCCATATGGGAGGGAATATACTCCGCCCCGTCTGGCGCCTCACGGTAGCTTGCAAACAGCCCCAGACTGACAAGAACCAGCGCGATACCGGCAAGCGCCAGCCAGCGCAGCGGCCCCTTACGCCATTCTTCCGAGGTCTGTTCCTTCTTTTGCAGCCAGAGCCAAAGGGCATAGCCCATGAAGGGCAGCAGAAAGAGAAGGACGTGAGACAGAACAACCCGCAGCATCAGCCATATACCGTTTCATAGAGGGACCGGATGATGCCGGCGGTTACACCCCAGATGTACCGCTCGCCATAGGGCATCGCGTAAAAATATCGGGGCTTTCCTTCCCAGTCCCGGCTCTGTTTCAGGTGGTTGGCCGGGTTCATCAGAAAGGACAGCGGAACTTCGAAGATATCGGCAACCTCACCCGGATTTGGCTGAAGCGAAAATCCTGGCCGGATCCCCGCCACGACCGGCGTGACCTTGTAGCCGGATCCGGTCAGATAGGGAGCAAGTTCAGCTACCTTCTCGACAGAGTGAGGATCCAGCCCGATCTCCTCATTTGCTTCCCGGAGCGCGGCCTGCCAGGGACCACCGTCCGTGCCGTCGATCTTGCCTCCGGGAAAGGCTATCTGACCGGCATGGGAGCTGAGGTGAGGTGTGCGCAGGGTGAGAATGACGGTAGGTTCCGCCTCGTGAATGACCACCGGGATCAGCACGGCAGCGTCCCGCGGTGCGCCGGTCCAGCGGGCATAGGGGCCCAGATCCGGGTTCAGCACATGGTCGCCCGTGTCCCGCGCCATCCGTCCTGCAGCCAGACGCAGCAACTGGGAGCGGAAGCTGTCATAGCTTGCGTTTCCCGGGCTGGCGTTTCCTGGCTCCAGCGGATGCCGTTCCCCTGCCGGTCTGTCTTCCAAGCCCCTCATCACCTGACCCATTTCCTGCCTTGTTCGCGTTTCCAGCTTAAGAACTTCATGCGCTTGTGTCAGGTCCCTGACGACTGTTCCGGAACCGGGAAGAATGCCCCCTTGCTCCAGATGCCAAAGCGTCCGGCACCTTCCGGATCGGCGTCCGACATGTGCTCGGCCAATTCGTAAAGCAGCGGTCTTGCAAACAGGGCTTCCAGCCTGCCTCTCACCAGAACATAGGGCTTCAGGCCGCCGTTTGCCTCATTGATCTCAAAGCGCAAGGGATGATCCGCACCAACTTCGATCAAGTCACCGACGTTGGTTCGAAGGGTCAGTGCCTGTTCCCTCTCTGCCCCCTGCACATCCATCTCCACCGCCAGGAACGGCGCATCCTCGACGGTTATTCCCACCTTTTCCACAGGGGTCACGAGATAGTGACGGCCATCTTCATCCCGGCGCAGCACGGAGGCGAACAGGCGGACCAGAGGTTCACGGCCAATTGGGGTGCCCATGTAGTGCCAGCTGCCGTCCCGGGCGATGCGGATGTCCAGATCACCGCAAAATGGCGGATTCCACTTGTCGACCGGAGGCTTTCCCTTGCCGGAACTGCCCGCACGGTTGATCAGGGCCGCAAGTCCTGCCGGCAGATCCCGGGTGGCGATGTCCGTCATCCCTGTGCCTCCTCCAAGGGGGTGATCAAACCAAAGGAACCGGATTGTCCCTGCCCCGGTTTTGTCCGCGTTTTCAAAGGCTCATTCCCCCTGTTGCATTTATCAAGGGTCACTGTCCCGCCTGAATTTGCCGCTTATCTAACCGACAATATGGTGTCAAACTGCACGAGTCGCGAGACTTGCGCGCCTGAAAGCCTCCTAAACGGGCATTTTTCCTGCCTGAGGGATGGTGAAAATGGCCTGCGGCATGACAAGATTGCCCCATCAGAAGGGCCGTTCCGGACCTGCCTCATCTGGAACCGCGCCCAGTCAGGAAGGTACACGATGAGCGTCATGAGCCAGCCCCCCGCCTCCACAGACA
Source organism: Roseibium suaedae (assembly GCF_900142725.1). Classification (GTDB taxonomy): domain Bacteria; phylum Pseudomonadota; class Alphaproteobacteria; order Rhizobiales; family Stappiaceae; genus Roseibium; species Roseibium suaedae. Next base: position 982,737 of record NZ_FRBW01000002.1, read on the forward strand.
TGAGCGCGATTGCCGAGACCGCAGAAGCTGCCCTGGCGACGATAACCGGCGCAAAGGCGGAAATCGGACGCATCATCTTCGGTCAGGAGAACGTGGTCGAGCAGACGCTGGTCACCATCCTGTCGGGTGGACACGGCCTTCTCGTCGGCGTGCCCGGCTTGGCCAAAACCAAGCTCGTCGAAACGCTTGGCACGGTGCTTGGCCTTGATGCCCGCCGCATTCAGTTCACTCCGGACCTGATGCCCTCCGACATCCTTGGCTCCGAAGTCATGGAGCAGGCCGCTGACGGCAGCAGAGCCTTCCGCTTCATCAAGGGGCCGGTGTTCTCCCAGCTTCTGATGGCCGACGAAATCAACCGCGCCAGCCCCCGCACCCAGTCAGCCCTGCTGCAGGCGATGCAGGAATATCATGTGACGGTGGCAGGCCAGTCTCATGATCTTCCCCGTCCCTTCCATGTGCTGGCCACCCAGAACCCGCTGGAACAGGAGGGAACCTATCCTCTGCCTGAAGCCCAGCTCGACCGCTTCCTGATGCAGATCGACGTGCATTATCCGGACCTTGCCTCCGAACGGCAGATCCTTCTGGCAACCACGGGCGCCGAGCAGGCTCACGCCCAACCCGCCATGACCAGCGACGAACTCGCCAGCTTCCAGCAGCTGGTGCGCCGCATGCCCGTTGGCGAATCCGTTGTCGAGGCAATCCTGACCCTCGTCCGGTCCGCCCGCCCGGCGGAAGACGGCGGCTCCAGCGACCTGCAAAAGCTGATTGCCTGGGGCCCTGGCCCCCGTGCCAGCCAGGCGCTGATGCTGACCGTGCGCGCAAGAGCGCTGGTTGATGGACGCCTTGCCCCATCTGTCGATGACGTTCTGGCCCTCGCCGAACCGATCCTGCAGCACCGTATGGCACTGACCTTTGCGGCGCGGGCAGACGGGCACAATGTGCGCAGTGTCATTTCCCAGCTCAAGGCAAAGCTGGGCTGAGACAATCCCGCGGAAAGAGGGCTCCAGCCATGGCGGAACGCCAGCAGGACGGCATAACGGATCAGGATTCCTGGCCTTCGGTCATCGGGGAAGCCCGTTCGCTTGCCGAAGCCCTGCCGGATCTTTTCGTCGAGGCAAGCCAGGTTGCGAGCGCAATGATTGCCGGCTGGCACGGGCGCAGACGCTCCGGGCCGGGTGAAAGCTTCTGGCAGTTCCGCCCCTTCAACATGGGCGAACCCGCAAGACGCATCGACTGGCGCCGCTCCGCAAAGGACGACAGTCTTTATGTCCGCGAGCGCGAGTGGGAACAGGCCCATACGGTCTGGCTCTGGCCGGATCTCTCCGTCTCCATGAATTTCCGGTCCCGGCTCTCGCCGGTTCTCAAACGCGACCGGGCCGTTGTCCTGATGCTGGCGCTGGCGGAAATGCTGGCGACCTCCGGCGAGCGGGTCGGCTTGCCTGGCCTAAGCCGGTCACTATCGGGGCGCAACTCCGCAGAAACGCTGGCGCAGATCCTGTCGCACACCCCTGCCCCCGAAGCTCTTCCGGAAACCGCGGGCATCAAGCGCTTCTCTGATATCGTGCTGATCTCGGACTTTCTCGATCCCGTATCGGAAATCACGGCCTGGATGTCTCACGCCGCAGGTCTTGGGGCGCGGGGGCACATCGTTCAGGTTCTGGACCCTATCGAGGAAACCTTTCCCTTCGATGGGAGGGTGGAGTTTCACGATCAGGAACGGGGCACTCGCCTGACCACAGGTCGGGCGGAAAGCTGGCGGGAAGCTTATCAGGAACGGCTTGAACGGCACCGGGCAGAGTTGAAGGATGCTGCCCGCCGGGCGGGCTGGACCTTCATTCTGCATCACACGGACCGGTCTGCCGCCGAGCCCCTGCTTGCCCTGCACGCCGCACTTTCGGGAGGCGGATCGCCTTCTCATGGAGGATTTTGACCGACATGGGGTTCCTGCCGATTGCCTTTTCCTCTCCCTGGATCCTGACCGCCCTGGCGCTGCTGCCGGTCATCTGGTGGCTGTTGCGCCTGACCCCGCCGCGCCCGAAGCAAGTGCCCTTTCCACCGACCCGGCTGCTGCTCGACATCGAGGAGCGGGAGGAAACGCCGCAACGCAGTCCCTGGTGGCTGACACTTCTCAGACTGCTGCTCGCAGCCATTCTCATCATCGCCCTTGCCGGTCCGGTCTGGCGCCCTGCCAAGGACGTTGCCATGAACGACGGACCGCTCTGGGTCCTGCTCGACAACGGCTGGACCGCAGCCAGCAGCTGGACCGAGCGGTCAGCTGCCGCTGACCGCATTCTGTCCGACGCATCCCGAACTGGCCGGCCTGTCCTGCTGGTCGCCACGGCCGATGGACCGGCCCAATCCTTCGAGCCAGGCAGCGCTGTCGCCGCACAGGACCGGCTGCGGGCCTTGGAACCCCGTCCCTGGACCGCAAACCGTGGTGAACTGACCACAGGCCTGCGCAAGAGCGCCGGGAACGTCACGCCCGGTGCCATCATCTGGCTGTCTGACCGCACCCAGCCCGACAGCGGCACCACCTTCCAGCAGGACCTCTCCCGAATTGCCGGCGGCACACCCGTCACCGTCTATCAGGGGCTTGGCATTCCGATGGGACTGAAGTCCCTCGACAACACTGCGCAGGCTTTGAATGTCACCGTCCTCCGGCATCCGGAGGACAGCAGACCGGCTGCCATCCTGACAGCGCTGGACCTGAAAGGCGTCCCGCTGGCGGAGACGGCCGTTCAGTTTGATGCGGATGCCACTGAGGCCGTTGCCAAGTTCGATCTGCCGAGCGAGCTGCGCAATGACATTGCCCGTGTCGAGATTGCCGGAACCCAGGCAGCCGGGGCGGTACAGCTTCTGGATGACAGCTGGCGCCGCCGGGTGGTCGGCCTGATTTCCGGTGAAGCTGGAGATCTCGCCCAGCCGCTTCTCTCTCCGCTCTATTATCTGCAGCGTGCGCTCAGCCCCTTCTCCGATCTGCGCCTTCCTGAGCAGACGGATATCGCTGATGCGGTGCCCGAGCTGATCGATCAGGGCATTTCGGTATTGATCCTCGCGGATGTCGGGCGCCTGCCGGAGGATACTCGCGCCACCCTTTCGAAATGGGTGGAAGACGGCGGCATGCTGATCCGCTTTGCTGGTCCCCGCACGGCCGGGGGTACGGACGACCTGATCCCCGTGACCTTGCGTGCCGGTGACCGCACCCTCGGTGGCAGCCTGTCCTGGAAACAGCCGCAAAAGCTCGCGACCTTTGCCGACACGTCTCCTTTCGCAGGGCTTGAAGTGCCCGATGAAGTGACCGTCAGCCGCCAGGTTCTGGCCGAACCCACCTCGGATCTTCCCGACAGGACCTGGGCAACACTGGAAGACGGCACCCCGCTCGTCACCGCCAGCCAGACCGGCAAGGGCACCCTCGTGCTCTTCCATGTGACGGCTGACACGAACTGGTCCAACCTGCCTCTCTCCGGAACCTTCATTGATCTCCTGCGCCGCACGCTTGCGCTGGCAAGCTCTGGTGCTGCCACAGCCAACAGCTCTTCCGGTGCAGACCAGAGCGTGCTGCCGCCCCTGCGGTTGCTGGACGGCTTCGGCCGGTTCACCTCGCCCCCGGCAGACGTGACCCCGATCACGGTCGCTGACTTCCAGCATGCCTCAGCCAGCCGCAAGACGCCGGCCGGTCTCTATGGTTCGGAAGATGGCTTCCAGGCCCTCAACCTTCTCGGTCCGGAAGCCGCCCTTCTGCCTTTGGACCTCAGTGCCTTCAACGGCGCGGCAGACGTCAGAACCTATCCCTCCAATGACACAATGGATCTCAGAGCCATCCTGTTCTCGCTGGCCTTCCTGCTGCTGCTGATGGACGCCGCAGCGGTTATCCTGCTGATGGGTGGCATCAGCTGGCTGCGCCTGCGCCCCATGACATCCCGGGCAACCACGCGCGCCATGCTGCCCCTGGCCCTCGGCCTGTTGCTTGGTCTGGCCGCTCTTCCGGAGGATAGCCGGGCGCAAAGCTCCTCGGATGACGTGCGTGCCCTTGAAGCCACGCTGGAAACCCGGCTCGCCTATGTCATCACCGGCGTGCCGGAAATCGATGAGGCCAGCGCAGCAGGCCTTTCCGGTCTGAGCATGTTTCTGGCGGACAGAACCGCTCTGGAGCCAGGGTCCCCACTCGGGGTCGATATCTCCCGTGATGAGCTGGCCTTCTATTCGCTGCTCTATTGGCCGATCGATCCGGATGCGGAGAAACCAGATGCGCGGACGATTTCGCGCATCGACACCTTCATGCGCAACGGCGGCACGATCCTGTTCGACACCCGAGATTCCCTGACATCCTCGACGACCAGCTTCGGCAGCACCCCTGCCACCTTGAAGCTGCGGGAAATTCTCGACGGGCTGGATATTCCGCCGCTGGAGCCCGTTCCACCGGATCACGTCCTGACCAAGACCTTCTATCTTCTGGACACCTTCCCCGGCCGTTACGCCACCAGCCCCCTGTGGGTCGAGAGCCTTGAGCAGACCGCGACCAATGGCGAGCGGCCTGTGCGCGCCGGGGATGGCGTGTCACCGATCATGATCACCGGCAACGACTTCGCGGCTGCCTGGGCGGTCGATGACAGCGGATCCTTCCTTTACCCCACGGTGCCGGATGATCCGGTCCAGCGCGACTACGCCTTCCGCTCCGGGGTCAACATCGTCATGTATACGCTGACCGGCAACTACAAGGCCGATCAGGTTCACATTCCCGCGCTTCTGGAGCGCCTTGGCCAATGAGGAGAACGGACGGAAAATGATCTGGTCGCTTTCCTTTGACCCGTTGCTGCCCGTCTGGCTGCTGATCGCCGGCGGCGCCGCTGCTGTGGTGATGACCGGTCTTCTGGCCTTCATGGGCCTGCGCGGCTGGCCGCTGCGCGCGGCCATCATGTCCTTGCTGCTGCTGGCCCTTGCCAACCCGGCTCTGGAGCGGGAGGACCGCCAGCCCCTGTCGAGTGTTATCGCGCTCGTTGCCGATCACAGCCAGAGCCAGGGACTTGAGGACCGCACCCGCGTCACCGATGAAACCGTGAAGGCTCTCAGCGCGGAAATCTCTGCCCTGCCCGGCTTCGAACTGCGGGTTCTGGAAAACCGGGGCAACTCGGGAACCGGCACCGAGCTGTTCCAGACGCTTGCCAACGGCCTGTCTGACGTGCCGCCCGACCGTGTTGGCGGCGCGATCATGGTGACGGATGGTGAGGTTCACGACATTCCGGCCAATGCGGGCGCCCTTGGCTTCAACGCCCCACTTCACGGCCTGATCACTGGCCGTCCCAACGAGCGGGACCGCCGTCTGGTGCTGGAAAAGGCCCCTCGCTTCGGGCTGGTCGGGTCAGAGCAGGTCATCACCCTCAAGGTAGAAGATCAGAACGCTCCGGCATCGGCTTCCGGCCAAGCCCTGCTCACGATCAAGCGCGATGGCTCGGTCATCAGCGAGACACGGGTCGGCACGGGTGAGACTGTCGAAATTCCGGTCGAGGTTGCCCATGGCGGCAACAACATCTTCGAGATCGAAGCCGGACTTCTGGACGGGGAACTGACACCGGTCAACAACAAGGCTGTGGTCACCATTGATGGCATCCGCGAAAATCTCCGGGTGCTGCTGGTCTCCGGGTCTCCCCACGCGGGTGAGCGCACCTGGCGGAACCTGCTGAAGTCGGATTCCTCTGTCGATCTGGTGCATTTCACCATTTTGCGCCCGCCGGAAAAGCAGGACGGCACGCCCATCCATGAGCTGTCCCTGATCGCCTTCCCGACGCGCGAACTGTTCTCGCTGAAGATCGACGAGTTCGACCTGATCATCTTTGACCGGTATGAGCGGCGCGGCGTGCTGCCGATGCTCTATTTCGACAATATCGCCCGCTATGTGCGCAATGGCGGAGCAGTGCTTCTGGCCGGAGGGCCGGACTATGCGGGCAGTGGCAGCCTCTACCGGACGCCGCTGGCCCCGATCCTGCCCGCAGAACCAACTGGAGCCATTCTGGAAGAGCCCTTCCATGCTCATCTGGCAGACATGGGCAAACGCCATCCGGTCACCCGCGGCCTGCCCGGCGCAAGCCAGGAGCCACCCGCCTGGAGCCGCTGGTTCCGGCTGGTGGACACCAATGTGGCCAATGGCGAAGTGCTCATGTCCGGACCGCAGGACAAGCCGCTTCTCGTGCTCAACCGGGAAGGTGAAGGACGGGTGGCCATGCTCCTTTCCGACCATGTCTGGCTCTGGGCCCGTGGCTTTGAAGGCGGCGGCCCCCATGTCCAGCTGCTGCGCCGTCTCGGCCATTGGCTGATGAAAGAGCCGGATCTGGAAGAAGAGGCGCTCCGTCTGAGCCTCCGTGGTGCGGATCTGGTCGTTGAGCGGCAGACGCTTGGCGATTCCATTGGTCCGGTCGAGCTGACGGCACCCTCGGGCGAGCGCTCCGAACTGACCTTGTCAGAAGATGAACCGGGCCTCTGGCGGGCCAGCCTGCCAGCCAGTGAAACCGGTCTCTACACCGTCACCGAGGGGGATCGCTCCGCGCTGGTGCATGTCGGGCCGCAGAACCCCAAGGAATACAGCAACGTTCTGTCGACGACCGGCCTGCTCGCGCCGATGGCGGAAGCAACTGGCGGTGTCAGCAGGCGGCTTGCCGATGTCGGCGGCAACGTGACAGTGCCCAAGGTCGTGGCGCTGAAACAGGCCGCGCAATATTCCGGCAATGGCTGGATCGGTCTGAAGACAAGCCAGGCCAGCATCCTGAAGGGTGTGGACCGCTATCCGCTGTTCCTCGGCCTTCTGGGCCTCGCCCTGCTGCTTGGTGTCCTGACAATGACCTGGTATCGCGAGGGCCGCTGACAAGCGGCTCAGACTACTGACAAAGCTGCCACCTCTCCACCGTCATCCTCGGCCTTGAGCCGAGGACCTAAACAAGTCAATGGCTTGCAGATGGTCGGGTCAAGCCCGACCATGACGAACGGGGAAATACGCTCCCTTTGTCAGCAATCCAGGCCCCCCACAAGCGGCTCTTCGTCGATTGAATGCTGCACAAGCAGCACTCGATCATCCAGAGGACTTAAGGACGGCCGCCCCGCACCATGCCGGAGGGCATGTCCGCACCGTTCAAAAGGGCGATCAGAAGGCGGTCGGGATCGACCGGCCCTGGCAATGTGATCTTGCCGAAAGGCACCTTGCCGAAGCCGGACGGGCCGTAATAAGGCGCATCGCCAACGAGAAGAACGGCCGTTTCGCCCTGAGTGGCAGCAACATCCAGAACGGTCTTCAACAGCAGTTTGCCGAGACCACGGTTCTTGTAGACCGGCGCAACCGTCAGCGGCCCTAGCAGCATGGCAGGCGTGTTGCCAATCCGGATCGGTGTCAGGCGCACGGAACCTGCGAGTTCCACACCGCTCAACCCGACAAAACAGAGACTGTCAGCCTGCGGCACGCCTTCGCGGATCTTGAATGCGGTCCGAGCATAGCGGCCGGGACCAAAGGCTTCAGCCTGGAGAGCTTCAATCTGCTCTGCGTCAGCGGATTCTTCGAGACGGACGAACCAATTTTCGGGCTTCATGGAAAGGTCACCTGTCGAGCGAGTTTCTTCTCGCGTCTGACCGGGGGTGTCTTTCGTCATGGAAAGAGGGTTGACCGGTCAGGCGCGCGCGAACGGACGAGACATGTCTCGTCGGGTGGTTCGTCGTCGCAGGCTCAGACCAGAGGTCATCAGGTTCCGTCTCTCACTTGATCATCAGTTTGATCACACGGCTCTTTGCGAACCGGAATTTGCCGATAGCATGGGGGGATCGGATCGGTCCAGCAGAAATTGAACCTCGAACAAAATACCCGTGGCTGTCCAGAATTATTGAACAGTCAATTCAGCCCGCTTGCGGAAGACGCGCACTGCCCCAGTTCCTATCTTGAGTGGGCAACACAGGAGAGACGAGATGGGATTGCTGGTCGACGGCGTCTGGAAAGACAAGTGGTATGACACGGATTCAACTGGTGGCCGGTTCGAACGTTCGGCCTCGGCCTTCCGCAACTGCATCACCGCCGATGGGGCACCTGGTCCAAGCGGCAAGGGCGGCTTTGCCGCTGAGGCCGGCCGCTATCATCTCTATGTGTCCTACGCCTGCCCCTGGGCGCACAGAACCCTGATTTTCCGCCGCCTGAAGCAGCTGGAAGAGATCATCCCGGTCACGGCCGTGGAGCCCCTGATGCTGGAAAACGGCTGGACCTTCGCCGAACCGGACCCGCTGCACGGGGCCGACTTCCTCTGGCAGATCTACAAGGCCGCAAAACCGGACTACAGTGGCCGGGTGACCGTGCCCGTGCTCTGGGACAAGAAAACCGGCACGATTGTCAGCAACGAATCCTCCGAAATCATCCGCATGTTCAACAGCGCCTTCGACGGCCTCACCGGCTCGACACTGGACCTGTGCCCGGAAAACCTGCTCGGCGAAATCGACGAGATCAACGCGTTTGTCTACGACAGCGTGAACAATGGCGTCTACAAGGCTGGCTTCGCCACCAAGCCAGAACCTTACCAGAAGGCCGTGACGGCCCTGTTTGCGGCTTTGGACGAGCTGGAATCACGGCTTGGGACGAGGAAGTATCTTGCCGGGGACAGGCTGACGGAAGCCGACTGGCGCCTCTTCACCACATTGATCCGCTTTGACGCGGTCTATGTCGGCCATTTCAAATGCAACATCCGCCGGATCGAGGACTATCCGAACCTGTCGAACTACATCCGCGCGCTTTATCAGGTGCCGGGCATTGCCGAAACCGTACAGATCGACACGATCAAGGCCCATTACTACGGGTCTCACAAGACCATCAATCCGACCGGCATCATTCCGCTCGGACCAGAACTGGACTTCATGCGCCCGCACAACAGAGGCCCGGTCGAGCTCTGACGAGTTCTGAAGGCTACCAGTAGCCTTCGTCCTGGGCGGCCATGCCCTCCCCCTTCTCCATCCAGTCCTGCAGACGCCTTGCCGTCGCAGGACTGACATCCGCCGGAAGGGCATTCAACGGGAAGAAGGCAGCCTCGGAGATTTCCGCATTGGGCTGAAGATACCCCTCCCCCTTCGTCCAGTCGCGCAGCAGAAACAGACCGACGTGGTCCCGGCCCAGTCCCTGCCGGTTGAGATAAGCCCCCAGAAGCCTCAAGGTTCCTTCAGCCACGATCCCGGTTTCCTCGGTGAGTTCCCGTCTGGCGGCGGCCTGCATGCTCTCGCCCCGGTCGACGCCCCCGCCCGGAAGATACCAGCCTGGCAGATAGCTGTGACGCACAAGCAGAACGGATTCGCAGGGCTCCGGAGAGGCCGCAGATGTGAGACCGGCAGGGTCTCCAACCCCGGTTTCAAGCGGTTTTCCGATCACCAGAACCCTCACACCCACACAATATGGGTTCCTCATCAAGGCTGCCGCGTGAACGAGCCGCTTGGTCAGACTGCTGGGAAGGAAGGACAAGAGTTTGATCATGCAGGAGTTTTACCCGAACAACCCTTAGGTGGCACCAAGAATTAAGAGATTGCTTACCTTAAGGCCCGGACCTATGCGCCATTTGCAGGGCTGCCCCACCGGAAATTGCACTCCTCATATTCAATTGAATGTCTATTTTATAGTCATCCTGATGAAGAGACAGGCAGTCCTTCACAGATCCCAACCAAGAGACCTATCATGTTCAGCGTGTTCTTCACCAACCTCCGCCGCGCCCGCGCTTACCAGTGGAAGCCGGCTGTGGACCTCAGCAATCCGCGCATTGCTGCTGCTCTGTCGACCTTCGCGGCCAACTAAGCAAATCCGTCCGGCGGCTCTGTTCGCCGGTTCCGGGGACCGGATGCCAATATAGCTGGGCAACGCGCATTTTTCCTTGACGCGACCCGCTCAGCTCCGATGATGCCGGCATGTTCAAGCTTGCCCATCTTTCCGACCCGCATCTGGGTCCCCTGCCGGATCCCAAACTGATCCAGCTCTTCTCCAAGCGTATCCTCGGATATCTCAACTGGCGACGGAACCGCTCCGGTTCCATGACAGCCAGTTACCTGGAACAGCTTGTCGAGGACATGCAGGCGCAAGCGCCCGACCACATTGCCGTGACCGGCGATCTCGTCAACATTGCCTTGCCCCTCGAAATCATTGGTGCACGGAACTGGCTGGAAGACGTGGGAGAGCCCCACGATGTTTCCGTTGTTCCCGGCAACCATGATGCCTATGTGCCCGGCGCTCTCAGACGTGCACGGGCCGCCTGGCTTCCCTATATGTGTGGCGACGACGCCGATACCACTCCACCTGCTCCCGGCAGCGATGCCGTCTTTCCCTATGTGCGCAGGCGTGGAGATCTGGCGATTGTCGGCGTCTCGACGGCCCGCGCCTCTGGCCCCTGGTTCGCAACGGGCCGGGTCGGCATCAAACAGACCCGGCGGCTCAGGAAGATCCTGGAGGATCTGGGCAAGGAAGGTCTGTTCCGGGTGGTCATGATCCATCACCCCCCGTTCCACAACGCCACCCATTGGCATAAGCGCCTGTCCGATGCCTCCCGCGTGCGCACGGTCATCAAGCGGGTGGGCGCAGAACTCATCCTGCATGGCCATACACATATTGTCAGCCGTTCATCGATCGATGGACCGGATGGGTCGGTGCCGGTCATCGGCGTGCCTTCGGCGAGCAACGCACCCGGCGGCAAAAAGCCAGGTGCCCGTTACAATCTGTTCTCGATCTTCAAGGAAAACGGCCGCTGGTCGTGCCAGATGGAAGAGCGCGGCTTCACCGAAAAGGGACTTCCAGTCAGCTCGATTGTCACTGACAAGATCGAAATCCCCGCCAGTCAGGATCAGCATAAGACCCCTGAAACCCGGTCCGTCCACGCGCCTTCAGTCTAGAGGCGGGGCTCCAACCGGGGTAAAACGGGGCGGCGCGTCGAACATCGGCCCGCCCCGGATCAGCCATCAGACCGGCAGCGGATGCGCAAACCACGCATACGCAACCAGAGTGCCGATGCCCGCGCAAAGACCAAAGGCAAAGGTTGCAGCAACCGTGAGCCAATGAAGGCCGCGGCCGGTGTCAGCCTCTTTCTTCACCTTGGCAACGGCAGTGTTTTCCATCGCGACTTCACGCAGACGGCGATTCAGCCAATCGCCTTCCAGAGCCTTTTCCCGCTCCAGAATACGCTCTGCGATATATTCCGTCAGGCAGTCTGCCATGTCGTCAATTTCGGGCGTTTCCAGAATGACGACCCGGCCGAGCCGCGTGTCCTTCAGGAACCGGTAGGTCCGACGGTCACCGCCAACGACAACATGGCTGGTGACGTCGATCCAGAGGCGCGGCAGAGAACCTGCTGCAATCTGGAGCGAAAACTGGTCATCGTCCTCAGGGATTTCCTTGAAGACGTCCTTCATCTCTTCCGCGAGCATTTCCAGCCGCGCACGCTCGGTGTCCTGCAGCTCGACGACCACGTCAGAGCGCTCGACCTCACCGATCTGTACCTTCCGGATCGCCTCACGCAGAGACCTGACCCTGGAATGGGGTACGACGTTATCCTTCACCACGGGCATAGACTGTCCGTCTCCATTCTGGCGGTGCATTCCTGCTCTGGCCAAATCAGGCCAAGTTAAGAACATTCTTAATCAAATCTTACCGGCTGGAAATGGCGGCTCGTGCTGATGAGGCCCTCATCCACTGTCATTCAAGCCGGAATGGTTAACAGATGTTAAGACATTTCCGCCCCCAACACCAGAACGCTGATTGGCCCGGCGTTTGCTGGTAAACTCTGCTTGGGATAACCAGCCTGGAGCGTTCCAATACAGAAGTGGGGCCGCCAATGAACGTGAATGGACGCAAGTATCGCACGATCTGGCTCGCGGACGACGGCTGGGGCGTCGAGATCATCGACCAGACACGGTTCCCTCACGCCTTCGAGACGATTCGACTGGAAACCCTCGAGCAGGCAGCCCATGCCATCCGCATCATGCAGGTCCGCGGCGCCCCTCTGATCGGCGCCACCGCCGCCTATGGCCTGTGCCTTGCCCTCCGCAACGACACATCCGACATGGGGCTCATGACGGCCTGCGGCGCCTTGCTGGACACGCGTCCGACCGCGGTCAACCTCCGCTGGGCACTGGATCTCATGCGCAAGACCTTGCTCCCCGTGCCGCCGGAGCAGCGCCTGGCCCGCGCCTATGGCATGGCAGAGCGGATCTGCGACGAGGACGTCGCAATCAACATGGCCATCGGCACACATGGCGCGAAGCTGATTTCAGAGGTTGCTGCCCGGAAGCGGCCAGGCGAACCGGTGAATATCCTGACCCATTGCAATGCCGGTTGGCTGGCGACCGTCGACTGGGGCACAGCCACCGCCCCGATCTACATGTCCCACGATGCCGGGACGCCGGTTCATGTGTGGGTGGATGAAACACGCCCACGGAACCAGGGCGCCTTCCTGACTGCCTGGGAACTTGGCCAGCATGGCGTCCCCCATACGGTGGTGGCGGACAATGCCGGCGGACACCTCATGCAGCACGGAGAGGTGGACATGGTAATCGTCGGAACCGACAGAACCACAGCCGAGGGCGACGTCTGCAACAAGATCGGCACCTATCTGAAGGCCCTGGCTGCGAAGGATTGCGGTGTGCCCTTCTATGTCGCCCTGCCCTCCCCCACCATCGACTTCACCTTGTCCAACGGCCTGAGGGAAATTCCGATCGAGGAACGCATCGGAGACGAAGTCAGTCACATCACGGGGCTTACAGCCGGTGGCAGGATCGAGACGATCGAGATCGTTGCCCCCGGCTCCGACGTTGCCAATCCGGCCTTCGATGTCACCCCTGCCCGGCTTGTGACCGGACTGATCACCGAGCGCGGCGTCCTGTCTGCCGACCGTCAGTCCCTTGCTGCCGCATTCCCCGAGCGGGTTGCAGGATAGGCCGGAACGCCATCGCCGCTCCGGCACATGAGTGTCGTCATCCGATCAGGGGCACATGAGGAGCACAGGAGCGCGGCAACAGACCCTTGAGACGAGGATCATCCGCAACCTCAATAGCCATCTTGTAGGGAGCAAAGCCGCTGCGCTGATAGAACCCAAGAGCCTGGGGGCTGTCCGCATTGCAGGTGTGCACCCAGAAGCGGCGCGTCTCCGGACGGCTCCAGACGATCTCCAGAGCCTGCGCTATCAGCCATCGGCCAGCCCCGCCCCCAACAGCTTCCGGAACAAGGCCGAAATAGGCAAGCTCCGGCTGCGCAGGATCGGTGAAGTCCAGTTCCAGCACACCGACGGATTTGCCATCCTTGAGGGGGCGGAAATGCAGGCGTGCAGGGTCGTGCAAGATCGCCCGCAGCTCCTCATCCGGCTTTTGCAGACGGCCGAACCAGAGCCAGTCCTGCCCCACAGCCCGGAAAAGATCCCGGTATTCATCAAGATCAGGATTGAGCCACGGTTCCAGGCACAGGTCTTCCCGCAAGGGCGCCTCCCCGGAGGGGCGGCTGAACATTTCCAGATAGGTGACGGCGAAGACCAGTTTGCCCTTGGGCAGATCTGTGTAGCCGTCCAGATCGAGCGGAAGGGTCTGTGGCATCGGGTTTCCTGACGATTTGAGCTTGCCCACGCCTAGCGCTTCCCCGCGCCAAGGGTCAATACGCAACCTGGCGTAACAACCTGATCCCAAAAGCCTGTTCAATCATGATTAACCTCCTGTTAACCACGATGCCGGATTGTATCTGAATGGCAGCAGTCGGAAACAATTACGCCAAGCGGAATGAAAAACCTAGCCTTGCAGATTTCAACAAGGCCTGGTCCAGCACCCGCAAGAAGGCGATCCAGCAGGGGCAGCAATTGCGCTCCAACCTGACGAGTGTGTTTTCGACCACGGTCACCATCAGCCAGCAGCAGACGGTCAACGCCATTCAGGGCAGCTACTCGTCGACGGCCAGTGCGATGGCCCGCGTCAACATTCTGGTCTGACAGAAATCGCCTGATCCGGTCTTCAACCGCAAGATCAGATCGCCCCAATCGTCTTCAGCTTTACCCGCGGATGCACTTCCGACTGGCTCATGACCGTCGTATGCGCCCGGAACCGCTCGACAATGGAGCGGACGAAAGGACGGGTCTGGGGCGAAGTCAGCAGCACCGGAACCTCACCCTGCTGGGCAGCGGCTTCGAACGCATCGCGCACCTTCACCACGAACTCCTGCAGCTTGCTGGGCTGCATCGCGAGTTGGCGGTCATCCCCTTCGCCGACGATGGCCTCGAGGAACGCCTGCTCCCACTTCGGAGACATGGAAATCAGTGGCAGATACCCGCCGGGTGCCAGATTGGCGGCACAGATCTGGCGGCCAAGTCGGCTGCGGACATGCTCGGCAATAGTACTGGTGTTGCGCGTCATGCCGGTGACTTCGGAGACGCCTTCCAGAATAGTACCGAGATCGCGGATCGACACCCGTTCGCCCAGCAGCGTCTGAAGAACACGCTGCAGACCGGACACGGTGATCTGACCCGGAATGAGATCGTCCACCAGCTTTGCCTGATCGCCCTTCATTTCCTTGAGCAGCTTCTGGACGTCGCCGTAAGTCAGGATCTCGCTAACATTGTTCTTGATGGTCTCGGTCAGGTGAGTGGAGAGAACCGTTGCCGGGTCCACCACCGTGTATCCGCGCAAGGAGGCATCCTCGCGGTACTGCGCTTCCACCCAGGTCGCAGGCAGACCGAAGGTGGGTTCGGTGGTATGGGTGCCCGGCAGCTTGACCTGTCCGCCAGCCGGATCCATCACCATGAAATGGTTCGGATAGAGGATGCCGCGGCCAGCCTCCACTTCCTTGACCTTGATGATGTACTCGTTGGCGCCGAGCTGAATGTTGTCGAGGATCCGGACCGGCGGCATGATCACGCCCATATCGGTCGCGACTTGGCGGCGCAGCGCCTTGATCTGCTCGGTCAGCTGGTCGCCGCCACCCGGCTCCCGGCCATTGATCAGCGGCAGCAGAGCATAGCCCAGCTCGATGCGCAGTTCGTCCATCTTGAGCGCGTCTGTGATCGGCGGCTCCGGCGGCGGCTTGGGCGCGGATTCAATGGCCTTCTTGACCTCGGCGGCGGTGGCAACTTCCTTCTTCTTGTTACCGATCGTATAGGCCAGATAGCCCGCACCACCGGCGAGGCCGAGGAACGGGATCATCGGAATGCCCGGCAGCAGAGACAGGATCACCATGACCGCCGAGGACATGCCGAGTGCCTTCGGATAGCCGGTGAACTGGGTGGCCAGCGCCTTGTCGGCAGCTCCCTGTACCCCGGCCTTGGACACGAGGATACCGGCTGCGGTGGACACGATCAGCGCCGGGATCTGGGACACCAGACCGTCACCGATTGTCAGCAGGGTGTAGTTGTTCGCAGCTTCCGAGAAGGACAGCTCCATCTGCGCGACGCCGATGAAGATGCCGCCCAGAATGTTGATGAAGGTAATCAGCAGGCCCGCGATAGCATCACCGCGCACGAACTTGGACGCACCGTCCATGGCCCCGAAGAACGCGCTCTCGGATTCCAGGTCGCGGCGGCGGGTGCGGGCTTCATTCTCGTCGATCAGGCCCGAGGACAGGTCGGCGTCGATCGCCATCTGCTTGCCGGGCATGGCATCCAGGGTGAAACGCGCCGCGACTTCCGCGATACGTCCGGAACCCTTGGTGATGACGATGAAGTTCACGATCACAAGGATCGCGAAGACGATCACACCGATGACGAAGTTGCCGCCCATCACCAGGTTGCCGAAGGACTGGATCACCTGGCCTGCTGCCGCCGTGCCTTCATGCCCGTTGGACAAGATCAGGCGCGTGGACGAGATGTTCAATCCCAGCCGCAGCATGGTGGAGATCAGCAGAACCGTCGGGAAGGACGAGAACTCGAGGGGCTTCTGGATGAACAGCCCCGTCATCAGGATCAGGACCGAGAAGATGATCGACACTGCCAGGAACATGTCCAGCATGATCGAGGGCATCGGCAGGATCATCATGGTCAGGATGACCATGACGCCGATGGCGAGCCCCGTGTCGCCGCGTCTCAGCGTGGAGGCGATTTCGGCGAAACTGGCCATGGAGAAACCGCCGGCTGTGCCAGCCGGCTGATCAGGTACGCTCGGTACCTTCCCCTCATTTCCAGACGTCGTATCCGCCATGTTCATTTCCTGAAGGCAGGGACCTTGTCAGTCCTATCGAACTGCCTGCCGGGTCATCTTGCCAGATTCGCCGGGAATGCTTCGGACAAACAACCGTTCAGGTTGCCGGTCCGAAGGCTAATCCCCGCATTAGGCTCTCAGTAGGCCGACCGGACTTCCCCCGGTCCTGGCACCTGAAGCCCTTCATCCGTGTATTGATTGAGCTTGTTGCGCAGGGTGCGGATCGAGATGCCGAGGATCTTTGCCGCATGGGTCCGGTTGCCAAGGCAATGGTCCAGCGTGTCGAGGATCAGATCCCGTTCCACATCGGCAACAGTGCGCCCGACGAAGGACCGGGACACCGCTTCTGCCGCCTGGGCTGCCCGTTCTGCGGGCCCGCGCGAATTCTGGATCGGGCTGCCATCCGGCATCAAAATCGCTTCCGCGCCAATCTCATCGCCATGCGCCAGGAGCACAGCGCGGTGCATGGTGTTTTCCAGCTCGCGCACGTTGCCCTGCCACGGGTTCACCGTCAGCGCCTGCCGGGCTTCGACCGACAGAGGCAGCGCCGGAACACCGTTGATCTTGGCATAGTGCTCGACGAAGAACCGCGCCAGTTCCAGAACGTCCGCAGGACGGTCCCGCAGCGGCGGCAGCTTCAGATTAACCACATTGAGACGGAAGAGAAGATCCTCGCGGAACGAGCCTTCCCGCACCGCTTCACCGAGATCCCGGTTCGAAGTCGCAAGGATCCGGATGTTGACCGGCACAGGTCGCGTGCCGCCAACGCGGTCGATCACACGTTCCTGGATCGCGCGGAGCAGCTTGGCCTGGAGGCGCACATCCATTTCGGAAATTTCGTCGAGGAGAAGCGTGCCGCCATCAGCCTCTTCGAACTTGCCGACACGGCGTGCCACGGCGCCGGTGAAAGCGCCCTTTTCATGCCCGAAGAGTTCGGACTCCAGCAGATGCTCGGGGATCGCAGCGCAGTTGATGGAAATGAACGGCTTGTTGGAGCGGTTGGAGCAGCGGTGCACATGGCGGGCGATGACTTCCTTACCGGTCCCGGATTCACCGGTGATCAGGACGGACGCATCGGACGGCGCAATCTGCTCGGCCAGGCGCACGACGGAGGCCATGGCATCATCCCGGTAAATCAGGTCGCCCTGATCCTGCGACACGGCTGCCAGAACCGCCGCAATCAGCTCGGGATCCGGCGGCAGCGGGATATATTCCTTCGCGCCAGCGCGGATGGCGGAAACGGCGGCCTGAGCATCCGTTTCAACACCGCAGGCAACCACCGGCACATGCACCCGCTCGGCCTGTAGCTTGTTCAAAAGGCTTGCAATGTCGAGACCGACATCGACCATCAGCAGATCCGCGCCCCGGCCGGAACGCAGAACCTTCAAGGCCCCTTCGATATCATCCGATTGGGTGACCTGCGCCCCGCGCTGCATGGCGATCTTGGTCGCCGTTGTGAGCTGGCCGCCCAGTGTACCAACAATAAGAAGTCGCATGACCGGCTCCTGACCCCTTAACGATCTGCCTTGATGATTTCCGTCATGGTCACGCCGAGCTTGTCCTCAACGAGAACCACTTCGCCGCGCGCAACCAGCCGGTCATTCACGTAAATGTCGATGGCCTCACCGACCTTGCGGTCGAGTTCCAGCACGGTTCCTGAGGCAAGTTTCAAAAGCTCGGACACATGCATTCGGGAATGACCGAGAACTGCCGAGATCCGGACAGGAACGTCGAATACGGCTTCCAGATCCGCCGCCGACTGGGGGCCATGGGTTTCCGAACCGTCACGGGACTCGCGGCCCGGCACTTCCAGTTCGTCCAGCGGGATACCGCCATCGTTGTCTTTGCTCATTGCCCGGTGTCCTTAGCCTCGTCTGCAGCTGCCTTGGGCGCGGCTTTCGCCGCCCGCGCCGCCAGATAGGCCCTGATGCTTGTGTCGATCTGCTTTTCCAGTTCCTTGCGGTCCCGCCGGATCCCGCCGTCGGCCCATTCGATATGGCAATCGCCCGGCCCGATATTATCCTCGCCAAGGATCACCAGACGTCCGTCGAAACCTTTCTCGCGAATGATCGGATCCATCCGCTTTTTCAGGTTCTCGACATCCTTCAGCGCGATCCGGATCACCAGATGCGGGGCGCGGCGCAAGGGGCCGAGACATTCAGAGACCAGCGCCACAACTTCGGCCAGCGGCTGACGGGCAATCAGATGCGCGCAAAGGCGGCGGGCTACCAGAAACGCCAGGCCGACGGCATCCCGCTCCTGGGAATTGATCCCCTCGTCGATGGTTTGAAGAACCTGCGCAACAGCGCCACCAAGGCGGTTCACCTCATCCGTGAGGATCTTTTCCTGGGTCGCCTGGAGATCCTTCAGCGCCTCCGCACGCCCCTGTTCGAAGCCCTTTTTCCGCGCAGCCTCCACCAATGCCTGGTGCTCCGACACCGGGATCATTGGAATCTGCGGTTCCGGAGCGGCCTCAACCACAGGCTCTACCGGCTCGGAGAAGTCCATATCGAACAGGAATTTTGACGGATTGGTCATTCTGCCCATAATCTAGTTACGATCGCTGTCCTGTTATCAGTAGATGATCTCGTCATCGCTCTTCGACTTGGAGATCATGATCTCGCCCTTCGCGGCCAGATCCTTCGCCGTGTTCACCATGCCGGTCTGTGCATCGTCCACATCCCTAAGACGCACGGGACCGAGCGCATCCATATCGTCCTTGAGCAGCTTGGCTGCACGCGACGACATATTGCCGAAGAAGAACTCGCGCGCCTGATCCGTGGAGCCCTTGAGTGCGATGGCGAGACGGTCCTTCTCGACGTTCCGCAGCAGGGTCTGGCAGCTTGCCGCATCCAGCTTGATCAGATCGTCGAAGGTGAACATCAACGTCTTGATGCGGTCTGCTGCTTCGCGGTTCTCTTCTTCCAGCGCCGCCAGGAAGCGGGCTTCCGTCTGGCGGTCGAAATTGTTGAAGATCTCCGCCATCATCTCATGGCTGTCGCGCCGCGATGTGTTGGTCAGGTTGGACATGAACTCGACACGCAGGGTCTGCTCAACCTTTTCCAGAACTTCCTTCTGGACCGCATCCATGCGCAGCATGCGGCTGACGACTTCAAGCGCCAGCTCTTCCGGCAGAATGCCAAGGACACGAGCGGCGTGGTCGGACTTGATCTTCGACAAGACCACAGCAACGGTCTGAGGATATTCGTTCTTGAGATAGTTCGCCAGAACGTTTTCCTGAACGTTCGAGAGCTTCTCCCACATGTTGCGGCCTGCCGGGCCACGGATTTCTTCCATGATGATGCTGACGCGGTCACCCGGAAGGAAGTTGGCCAGCAGCCGCTCGGTCGCATCCACGTTGCCTGTCAGCGCACCGCGGGAGGCGATCTTGCGAACAAAGTCCTTGAACAGCGACTCCAGCATCGTCGGCGTCACAGGCCCCAGATTGGCCATGGCCGCAGATACCTGACGCACCTCGATTTCATCAAGGCGCTCCCAGATCGGCTTTCCGTGCATCTCACCGAGGGCGAGCAGTAGAACGGCAGCTCTTTCCGCCCCACGAAGCTCGCGGTCTGTCTCATCTGCGGAGACTGTCAGCTGTTTCTGAAGCGCATCACCCCCAGCCATGATCAGGCAGCCTCCTCAAGCCAGCCGCGCACGATGCTGACGGCCTCTGTCGGATGATCCTCGATCATGGCGCCAACCTTGGAGATCGAGCTGGCCTGGAGCGCGCCTTCCTGCTTGGCTTCTTCAATCCACTCGATGCGGAACTCGTCTTCCTCATCCTTTGCTTCGGCCGGCAGGGCGGTTTCGGCGATCAGCATGCCATCCGGACCGATGACCAGTTCCTGCGGCATGCGCTCTTCCGGCGTCACGATGCGGCGGAGCAGCGGGCGAACCACGAAGAGGAGGAGCAGAAGGGAGATCAGCAGCAGGACACCAAGTTCTGCAAAGCGCATGATGTCTTCGCGGGTGAAGTCGAACAGGCCAGCGGTCGCGACGTCTTCAACCTGCGGGGGCTGCGCGAACTGGAGGTTCACAACCTCAACCACATCGCCCCGGGTCGCATCAAAGCCGACTGCGGAACGCACGAGCACGGCAATCCGGTCCAGGGCTTCCTGGGAGCGCGGAGAATAGGCAACCTGACCATCCGCGTTGGGCGCATAGACCCCGTCAATCAGGACCGCAACGGAGAGCCGCTTGATCTGGCCGGCCTCAACGATCTGGGTCTTGGTGGACTTGGAAATCTCGTAGTTGACGATTTCCTCGGTCGCGCTGGAGTCGTCCCGGCGCCCCGGCCCCTGGTTGTTGTTGCCACCATTCGGGATCTGATTACCGACAGTGACTTCATTCTGCGCTTCGGTGCTGGAAGACGCCTCTTCCTTCGATTGGGTCGACCGGACAACCTGACCTTCCGGATCGAAGCTCTCGGTCGTTTCCGTGGTGCGGTTGAAATCAACGTCCGCAGCCACACGAACGCGGGCACGGCCCGGGCCGACAACGCTGTTCAGAATCTCCTCGACCTGATTGCGCAGCCGGGATTCAATCTCGACAACCCGCTCCTGAAGCGAGCCGGAGACAATCCCTTCCTGATCGGAATCCGTCCCTGAGGCAAGCAAGCGGCCCGTCTCATCGACGATAGAGACATGTTCAGGATCTAAGCCCTCCACGGCGGTTGCAACGAGATGCTGAACCGCCCGGATCTCACCCGGGCCCAGCGAGCCGCGCACATTCAGGACAATGGAAGCAGACGGCGGGCGCCGGTCGCGCTGAAACAGCTGACGCTCCGGGATCACCAGATGCACGCGCGCGGAGTTGATACGGTCAATCGATGAAATGCTGCGGGACAGTTCGCCTTCGATTGCGCGCAGGTGATTGATGTTCTGAACGAAGCTGGTCGCGCCGAGCGTATCGGTACGGTCGAAGATCTCATAACCGATGTTGCCGCCCGTCGGCAGGCCGTCTTCGGCAAGACGCATGCGCAGCCGGGCAACCTGCTCTGCGGGGACAAGGATCTGACTGCCGTCGCGCTTGATCTCGAACTCGACACCGAGAGACTCGAGCTGATTGACGATCGCGCTGGAGTCTTCGAGCGTCAGATCGGAATAGAGCTGGGTCATCTGGGGCGCCGTCACCCGGAAGATGATGAACGCAAAGACGCCAACCAGAATGGCCGCGACCGCCCCCATGGCCGCAACACGGGTTGGTCCCAGCGTTTTAATGAATTCGATCAATCCGTTCACGATTGCCCGCTCGCGCTCTTATTTGCCCCGCCGTCGGATTCCTTTGGAACCCTTTGGTCACACACGCGTTAACCAATAGGCAAAATTTGCCGTTCAGAAGGTTAACAAGTGGTTAACGCCACATCCTAGACATGCCTGATTTGGCCATTTTCTGCCATTCTCAGTTATGCAATTTGCAAGAGAGGTGGGGAAAAGCTGCCTAGCGCGTTAACTCTTGAGAAATAATCTCAATTCGCGCGCAACCTACAGGCGTTCGAAGCGACTGCCGAGACCCGGTTTTGGCTAATCCACTGAAAGCACGGAAACTTCCGTCCCGGGCGTAAAGTGACGTCGGGAAAACAAAAAAGGGCAGCCAGCGGCCACCCTGTTTCAGCATCCCGAACATCGGAATTAATGTGTTTTACCGCCTTGGCAGACAGCGCCGGACGTCAGTTCCGGTACTGCTGGATTCGCGTGGCCCGAAGACCAGCAAGTCCATGTTTCTCGATCGAGCTCTGCCAGGAGAGGAATTCCTCTACAGTCAGCGTATACCGCTGGCAGGCTTCTTCAAGAGAAAGGAGACCACCGCGCACGGCCGCAACCACCTCTGCCTTTCGACGTATCACCCACCGCTTCGTTGAAGTCGGCGGAAGATCCGCGATGGTAAGGGGGCTCCCATCGGGCCCGATGACATATTTTACACGCGAACGAATTTGTTCGGTCATTGTACTCTCACACACAAACCATGACCAAGGTTGATGTTGAGAGTACAGGCAGCTGTTTAAAATTTACCTAAGCGCTCATAGACAGAATATTAACTATAAAACCTCGAATCTCTGAATGATATTTAAGAAAAACCCTTAGAACTTACCTCAATTCGTAACTAAGTGCCGAGGTTTTGTTAACCATGCGCAGAGTGGTTGGCAAAATGCAAAACGGCGCCCTCTTGATGCCGAGGACGCCGCCTAAATCCGAAAAATTAATTTTTACAATCGGTTGGATTCTTTCCCGAACGCAGTTCCTTAAGTCGCCTTGCTGACCGAGAGAACCGAGCTGACCGGAATCCGGAGCGAGCCAATCTTCAGATATGCCTCACCTGACGACAGGTCTACTTCGTCCACGACACCGGTGAACTGGGTGGAAACGGTTTCCGTATTCCCCGCACTGTCCTTCATTTTAAAGGTAATGGAGTAGCTGCCGTCATCCGCCTTTGTGCCACTGTTGGTCGTGCCATCCCAGCTGTAGGTGCCGGATCCCTTTTCCATTTCCATGTCACCGCTGTAGATCAGGGCACCGGAGGTATTGCGGATCTCGACCGTACCCGTTGCCGCCTCACTGACATTATAGGACCAGTTGGCCTCGCCCCCGGTCAGCATCGTCGAGCTGCCAGATGCTGTGACTTCCGCCCCAAGGTAGCTGACATAGCTGGAGGCACGGCTCGCCTCCATCGCAGAAACCAGAGTTTCGAGATACTGGTTGGTCTGGATCGATTGCTCGACGGAAGAATACTGCACCAGCTGGTTGGTATATTCGGCCGAGTCCAGAGGATCGAGCGGATCCTGGTTCTGGATCTGAGTGGTCAACAGGGTCAGAAACAGCTCGTAATTGCCGCTCAACGCATTTGAAGCCGCATTGCTGCTCGACGTGGTAGACGACGAAGAAGACGAACTGGTCGATAAGATACTCATGTGCCAACTCCCATGTCTGGCTGTCCCGGACTAGATCCGGATATCCAAACCGGATTGATTGCGAGCCGCATATACGCCTGCGGCCTGTTCACTGCTCACGTCGTCAACATCCCTCAGCGAAGACTGGCTGCGGTCAGACCGCCCGTTGCCTGAGCCATTGTCCTGGGACGAAGCGAAACCCTGATTGCCGTCATCGCGGAGCGAGAACTGAAGGCTGCTGGAATCCGTGTTCAGTCCAGCATTTGCCAGCGCCCGCTCGAGACCGCGCTGATCCCGCATGAACATGTCCAGGGTTTCCGGGCTGTCCACGATCATGTGCGCCTGAACGCTGCCGTCCTTGGCAACCTTCATATGCACTTCGACCCGTCCAAGCTCCGGCGGATCCAGCCGCATCTGGAACTTGGTGTCCCCATTGTTGAGCGTCCGGGCCATCGCAGAAGCAATCTGGGACGCAGCCTGCCCGGTCTGCGACTGCGCCTGGGTCTGGGCCTGCGCAGTTGCCGCGTCCATCCGGGCGAGATGCTGGTTGGTGGTGCGCACCTGAGCTGCAAACTCACCATCCATCATCAAGCCGTCTGTGTCCGACGTGCCGTCATCTTCAGAAAGAACAACTGCACCAGCTGTAGCCATGGCAACCGGGCTGGCTGCCTCAGACTTTGCAGCCGCATCGCTTTTCTGCGTACCCGCCGTCACCGGTGTCCCCGGAACATCTGCACCCTCAGCAACAGCCTGAGGCTTCAGCGGAAGTGCGGCGGTCACATCTCCTTCAGCGGCAACCGGATCCGCCGAAGAAACAGTCGATACGACCCGATCTGCCTCGTCAGTGACCTCCCCGATCACGGGCTGCGCAGCAGCGCTGGATGCGTCACCAGTCTTCTGCGCCCCCTGCCCCGGCTTGGGAACCTGCGCGCCCGCTGCAGTCTGGACCATCGAAGCCGAAGAAGCCGCCTGCGACGACGCTTTCACCGACGCGACAACTCCTTCTTCAGCACCAGAAGTGTTCAAACCGGAAATGGACTGCGCCTTTTCCCCGGCCAGCAGGCTGTTGCCACCGTCCCCATTCGCCACAAGCGTAGGACTTGGCTGAGAAATCCCGTCCTTGACGATACCGACTGGTGCCTGGCTCTGCTGAAGAACAGGCTCAGCCGGAACAGCCTGCTGAACAGACGGAGCTTGAGATTGCGACTGAATTGGCTGCGCGGAGCGGGCAATTTCAGGCAGTTCCGACATCCAGCGCTTTCCCGGCGCCTTTGCCGGGATAATCACGACACTTTCATCCGCAGCAACATCAGAAGCTGCAGTCACAGATTCAGTCGTGGCAGTCTGGGAGTTTCCGTTGCCGGCCGCGGCAGCAGGAACCACCCCGCTCATCCTGTCGCGAACCCCAACAGCGACGGCCTGATCCAGATCCAGACCGGCAGCAACCGGGGCACTCGCCTGAGCTGCCGCGTTTTCAGTAGCAGCATTTGCCGGGGGCAGGTCACGAAGCCCAACAGCCTGCGCTTGGGCGGGAAGCCCCTCAACCTTTTCAGGGACAGCCGTTTTAACATCGACCTGAGCCCCGCCCTTCACGGAAGAAGAGACAATGACAGCTTCGCCCTCGGAGAGGTCTGCGGAAGCCGGCGCGCCTGTCGCCGCCTGACCAGGAGCCTGAGACTTGCCTGCCGGAACCAGCGCTTCAACGCCAGCATCCACCTGCGACATATCCCCGGCAAGGCCCGAGAACTGCGAAGCGTCCAACGAAGCCCCGGCAGAAAGGTCCGGAGCAGTCAGAGCAGGAGCAACAGCCGCCACCTGCTGGGCAGAAATATCAGAGACGGGGATCTGCGAAACAGCTGACGGCTGAACCGGAGCGGAAGCAACGGGAGCCTTCAGCCTGTTTAGCACCTCAGCCTGCGGCAGGACCGGAGCCGCCACTTGCGGCTTGCCGGCAAGAGTTTCCTCGCCCGCGTCCAATCCCGGCGCGCCAGCCTGAGCGGGAGCGGCAGGAAGAAGCTCGCCATCAGCATCCACTGCCCCGCCATTCAGACGGGTTTCAGCACCAAGCCCCACTTCTGCAGCGAACTGAACAGGAGACGGGGAAGCTGGAACCGGCTGCACCATGGCCAGCGCTTCTTCGGCTCCGAGATCACCAGTCACACTATCCGTGTCATCAGCGTCCTGAACCGGAAGTTCGAACTCAGCAGAATTCGCCGTTTCAGGCTGATCCGTCAGCACAGGTGCAGCAGCGTCTGCGTCCAGCGGCACGCCATCCAGTTCAGCCCCACCCAGAACCGGCAACTGGATCTCCGCGCCGAAAGTCACTTCAGTCAGAGACGAAAGACCGGGCAAGCCTGCATTTGCAACCGGAGACGTCGCAAGCTTTACCTTCGCCGAAACCGATAGGGGATCAACAGCTGCCGACCCGAGAGCCTCAGCACCAGCCTCACCGTCGCCAGACAGATTGGCGAGGACCTGCGAAAAGGCATCCATTGCACTCGCGGGCGCTCCCGCAGCAGCACCCTGCCCTGCAGACAAGGCATTTGAGGAGACTTCAGTGTAGAGACCAACTGGCAGCAAGGGTGCCCCCATTTCCGCATTTTCCAGCCCGGCAGATCCGGACAGACCAACTCGGTCAAGAGTATGCAAGCACCACGCCACTCTGAGAGAACGAAAAAACCCTTATTTATCAATATCCCAGCAGCAACTAGAGGGACAAAGCCCCTTCATTCCCGGCAGGGTTTTCCCACTCCCGGCAAAGCTTGCCGGGTGAAGTTCTGGCACAATTGGCTTGCCCACCCCATTTCTGTATAGTGCACCCCAACTGAAACCTGTTTGCCGCCGGACCGGCACGAACCCGGCCCCAACCAGAGGCGATTGCCGCGCGAAGCGCGCATTCCTGCGGCCTGAACACCTTGGTGAACCGTAATGCTGAACAGCCTGGATCTTCCCGGCCGCCCCGAAGACACACGCGTCGTCGTAGCCATGTCAGGCGGCGTCGACAGTTCTGTCGTTGCCGCCCTGATGAAACATCAGGGCTATGACGTGATCGGCGTGACCCTGCAGCTCTATGACCATGGCGCCATGGTCAGCAAGGCAAAGGCTTGCTGCGCGGGCCAGGACATTCACGATGCGCGCCGGGCTGCGGAAAAGATCGGTATCCCTCATTATGTCCTGGACTATGAGAGCCGCTTCAAGGAAGCGGTGATGGACCGGTTTGCCGACAGCTATATCGCCGGCGAAACCCCTGTGCCCTGCGTGTCCTGCAATCAGACCGTCAAGTTTCAGGATCTCCTGAAGACCGCAAAGGACCTTGGTGCAGACGTTCTGGCAACAGGTCATTATGTTCGCTCGACCGTTCAGGGCAACAAGCGCGCCATGTTCCGCCCCTCGGACCTGGATCGTGACCAGAGCTACTTCCTGTTTGCCACCACCCAGGAACAGCTGGATTTCATCCGCTTTCCCCTCGGCGGCATGCCCAAGGCAGAGGTCCGGGAACTTGCCCGCCAGTTTGGCCTCTCCGTTGCCGACAAGCCGGACAGCCAGGACATCTGCTTCGTCCCGAACGGCAATTATGCCGATGTGATCAAGAAGCTTCGCCCAAATGCTGCCGAGCCAGGAGAAATTGTCCACATCGACGGACGGGTTCTTGGTCAGCATGACGGCATCATCCATTTCACCATCGGACAGAGGCGCGGCATCGGCGTAGCAACCGGCGAACCGCTTTATGTTGTGCGCCTTGATGCAGACACGCGCCGGGTGCTGGTTGGACCGCGCGAAGCACTGGCAACCCGGCGCATTTACCTGCGCGAGTTGAACTGGATCGGCGACATCCCTATGGACGAAGGCTGCGAACTAGACATATTTGCCAAGGTGCGATCCACTCGCCCGCCCGCGCCGGCACGTCTGCGTCTTGAAAACGGTCAAGCCAGTGTCGATCTGGTGACCGGTGAAACGGGCGTTGCCCCCGGCCAGGCCTGCGTCTTCTTCGACAATGATGGAGATGAGGCGAGGGTCCTGGGTGGCGGCTGGATTGCAAGAGCCGAAAGAGCCGGCACCTGGACCATAGACAAGCAACCTGAAAAGGCAGCCTCCGCATGACTACGAGTGACACCCTTCCGGACCGCCTGCGCAAACTGAAGCTTTGGATGCAAGGGCGATGGAAGGGGATCTCTCGGGAGGCCCGCCGTCTGGACGAAACCGCCGTTCAGACGGCCTATGCCCGCTGGGCACCCTATTATGACATGGTCTTCCGCGCCCCTCTCTATTGGGGGCGCCACGCCGCCGTAAAGCGCATCAATGCGCTCGAAGGCCATGTTCTGGAAGCGGGCATCGGCACGGGAATGTCCCTGCCTCACTACGGCAAGCATCTGACGGTCACAGGCATCGACCTCAGCGAAGCCATGCTGGAGCGCGCAAGGATCCGGTCCGCCGAGATGATCAACATTGCAGGGCTCATCTGCATGGATGCCAGTGACCTATCCTTCCCGGACAATCATTTCGATGTGACGGTGGCCATGTACGTGATGCCCGTTGTTCCGGACCCCGCAAAGGTCCTGAGCGAGTTGGAGCGGGTCACCCGGCCGGGCGGCACTGTCCTTCTGGTCAATCACTTCTCAACCGATCACGGCCCGCGCGCCGTGGTGGAACGCTGGCTGAAGCGCTATGCGGACCGGCTGGGCTGGAACCCGGAGTTCCCCAAGTCCCGCGTGCTGCGCCACACGTCCATGGTACTGGAAGACGAAGAGACCCTTGCCCCCTTCGGTCTCTTCACCCTGATGAGTTTCCGCAAGGCGGAAGATCCTCAGGCCTGACGCAGATCAGGCTGGCTGGCCAGTCCGGTTCTGCATGATTCCTCGACATGCCCCGCCTTCAGAGCGCCATATCAGGGATCTGCCATCCACCCCAAATTGAGCACCTGATGCCATGCGCCTCCGACTGGGCGCATGGCATCAATTGGCAAAGCAGCGATCCCGCCAAACGCTCCTGCAACCGTCACTCCGTTTCAAATCACTGCAGAATTCCCTGAGCCGGGAAAGATCCGATCCCCGCCTGATTGGCGAGAACCTGGCGTCTTCCAGCCTTTCCCGCCTCTCCGCCCCTTGCGATTTCCACAGGCACTGGCCCGATTTCAAAGGCTTGCTGCAATTGTTGAAAAGCAGGCCTGCGACCGCTTGACAGCCAGCCCTTCCGCTCACTATAAGCACCCCACATTCGCAGCGGCGCCTCGCCGCACTCGCGACGGATGGCGGAGTAGCTCAGCCGGTTAGAGCAGCGGAATCATAATCCGCGTGTCGGGGGTTCGAGTCCCTCCTCCGCTACCACTTCTCTTAAAACAAAATCAAACAGCGCGTAAGATGTCGACTCTGCTTGAGTCCTTCGCAAGGCTTGATTGCACACTTCCGCCCGCATAAACCCATAAGTGCAAGTCTTGGACGGATGAGAATGATATTCCGCCCGACAGGACTATGAATCCCCCTCCCCTCGGTAGTCCTCCGCCCAAAAATGTCATAACTTCATCAAGTTACGCTACGAACTGTTGAAGTTTTTTAGACTAGGCTGAGGGGAAACTGCCTTGACGAAATTGATCCTACCGATGCTTGCCGCGGCATGTCTTGCGCTCGCTGGCTGCCAATCCACACCGGGTAGCGCGCCTGCAGCAACATCAGCGGCAGCCCCTGCGGCCGCAGAAGTCACCAATGCGCCTGCGACCTTCGACATAGGCAAAAAGAAGATCTTCCTGACTGCAAACACGAAAGTTGAACAAAAGGACTTTTATTCCAATACCAACAAGGGTTCCTTCACCGATACGAACACCCGAAACTGGTCAAGCGCTGTCCTTATCCGCCAGAACGGCAACAATTTGCTCATCGCAGACCCTGACAATCAAGAAGGCACTGTCTTCGTCAACGACCAGAGCGTCAAATCTTCCGGCAGCATCTCTGGAAAGGGCAAGACAGTCTGCTCCCAGCTTGTTCTGGAAGAAGGCTACAAGCGGAACATCTGTTCCAGCTACACCTACAGCAATGGTGTGGTTCAGGTGACAGAGCTAGAGAAGGATCCGAGCCAGAAAAGCACCACGAACAGGAGCTACAAGTTCTCCTATGACGGTGACAGCTGCAAGTTCATCAGCTTTTCTGAAACAACGGATGCCAAAGAAGCCTATTGCGATGGTCCTTGCCTGAGCTACTACGGCGGCAAGACCAAATGGCGCTATACGATCAAGGTCAATTCGGTGTCCGGCAGCTGCAGCATCCGCTAAAAAAGCGCAATGGTCCGCGTTTGCGATACCAAGACCATTATAAAGAACGCAAAGGGCTGCCGCAGGGCGGCCCTTTCTGTTTCCCGCATGGAGCTGCATCTGGCAGAGCCTTGCTGCCCGAAATTTTCCATAACTCACCCAATGGTTTGACAATCTCTCCCCACAAGCCAAGATGGACGTTGCGGCATGCAGGGTGCCTGGCGAAGATCCATGGGAGAGCCAATGAACAAACTGCTCCAAGCGTCAGACCAGTCCCAGTCCAGCCAGGATGTCTGTTTCGTAAACATGCCGCTCTCCGGGCTCGAACGCCCGTCCATCGCCCTCGGCCAGCTTCAGGCCCTGCTTACAGGCGCAGGCATCAGCACCAAATCCATCTATGCCAATCTCTGGTTCGCCGAATATTTTGGTCTGGAATTAAGCCGTGTGCTGCAGACCGTGCCTCCGGAAGACGCTCTGGTGGACTGGCTGTTCGGCGCAGCCGCCTTTCCGGATTTTTCCCCCGATCACGACCTCTATCTCGCCTTGATGGAGAAGAAGGCGCCGCAGCTTGGCCGCGCTGGCATTACGTCCGAAATCCTTCTGGACCTCAGAGGCAAGATACAGGCTTTCACGGACTGGACGGCGGATAAGATCCTCCGGCGGTCCCCGCGCATTGTCGGCTGCACGTCCACCTTTCAGCAGCACGTGCCCGCTCTTGCCCTGCTGCGCCGGATCAAGCAAATCGCGCCCGATGTGGTGACCATGCTGGGCGGCGCCAATTGCGAGACCACAATGGGCCTGACCACCCACAGCCACTTCACCTGGGTGGATTATGTGGTGTCGGGCGAGGCAGACAGTTTCATCGTTCCTTTCATGCAGGACGTTCTGGATACCGGGTGCGAAATTGAAGCAGAGGACCTGCCCTTCGGAGTGATGGGGCCCATTCACCGTCTCGCAGGCTATCCGGTCACGGATCAGGGGGACGGAGTTCCGCGCGCCATCACCCAGGATGCCCGAAATCTGCCTCTGCCCGACTATGATGATTATTTCGAGGAACTGCGCCAGTTCCTCTACAGCAGCGTGATCGAGCCGGGTCTGCCCATGGAGTTTTCACGCGGCTGCTGGTGGGGTGCCAAAAGCCATTGCACCTTTTGCGGCCTGAATGGCGGGTCGATGGCCTACCGGGCACGGGCACCGGAAACTGTCGTCCCTGACATGACCGCCCTGACCTCCCGCTATAATGTCGACCGGGTCGAGGCCGTCGACAACATCATGGACCTTCGCTACTTCAAGACGGTTCTTCCCGAGCTGACAGAAAGGGAAAAGCCGTTCCGTCTGTTCTTCGAGACCAAGGCGAACCTGAAGAAGGATCAGGTGAAGGCACTGGCCGATGCGGGGGTCATCTGGATCCAGCCCGGCATCGAAAGCCTCGACAGCCGCATCCTGACATTGATGGGCAAGGGCTGCACTGCCGCGCAGAACATCATGCTGCTGAAATGGTGCCGCCAGTTTGGCGTGCGCGCCAGCTGGTCGATCATCAGCCATTTTCCGGGAGAAGAAGACAGCTGGTACGAAACGATGGCAGAGCTTGTGCCCGCCCTCACCCATCTGCAGCCCGGCAACATGGTGCCCCTGCGCTTTGACCGCTATTCGCCCTATTTCACCCGCCCGCAGGCCTACAAGCTCAAGCTCAAGCCTGCCGAACGCTACCGCTACGCCTATCCACTGTCTGACGAACATCTGTTCCGGCAGGTGTATTTCTTTGAAAATGAAGCTGATACTGATCCCGCAGACCGCCCGGGCGTCAAATCCATGCGCGCAGCCATGACCAATTGGCTCAAGGCCTGGCGCAACGGTCCACCTCCGGTCCTGTCCATGACGGCCACGCAAGAAGCCCTTGTGCTGGAGGACAGCCGGCCCGGCGGCGTCACAATGCTGCTGACGGGTCTTCACCGGTCGGTTCTGGAACTCTCCGACGATGGCCCCTCGGAGCATCAGGTGATCAAGACCCTGACCGAAACCGGACACACAGAAGAAGAAGTGCTGGAGGTCATGGCGGAACTGGAAGCGCAGAAATTCCTGATCCGGATCGACGGCCGCATCATCGGCCTTGCCTTGACCGCCCCTCACCAGCCTGTTCCCTTGCCCTCCGCTTTCCCGGGCGGCAGCATTGCATCAGGCCGCGACAAGTTGGGAACGCTCCTTGCTGCGTTCTGAACCAGAAAAACGCTCTGATGGCCGACTCAATGCCCGCGCGCATCTCATCAGGCTTGCAGATCCCCTGCCCCTGCAAAGCGGTGCCGTGCTGCCCGAGGTGCAGATTGCCTGCCAGAGCTATGGCCATCTGAACGAGGCGCGGGACAATGCGGTTCTGGTGCTTCATGGCCTGACCTCCGACCAGCATGCGGCAGGCGCCTCCAGCGGACCTGCGGGAAAACCTGGATGGTGGGATGTCGCGATCGGTCCCGGCAAGGCGATCGACACAGACCGCTATTTCGTCATCGTGCCGAATGTTCTGGGCGGGGCCTGCGGCACCACGTCTCCGGCCTCACGGAACCCTTCGACCGGACGGCCCTATGGTCTGCGCTTTCCGGTCATCACGCTGGCGGATATGGCCCGCGCTCATGCTGTGTTGCTGGACGCGCTCGGTATCGCCAAGCTGCATGCAACCATCGGCGGATGTCTCGGCGGATTTCAGGTTCTGGAGATGCTGGCTTCCTGTCCTGCCCGTACCGGAAAGTCCGTCATCATCAGCGCAACGGCGCGCACCAGTGCGCACAACACCGCTCTTTGGGCGGTTCTTCGTGCAGCCTTGATGAGCGACCCGAACTGGCGCGGAGGAGACTATTATGATGGCCCTTCGCCCTCCGATGGTCTCGGACTTCTCGCCATGACCGGGGCCCTCTTCTGGATGTCCCGCGAGACACTGGAGAACAAGTTCGGCGTTGCCCCAATGTCCGGCGTGCCCCGCTACACGATGGAGCCGGATTTCGCGGTCGAGCAATTCCTGAATTCGGTGAAAGGCAATGCTTCAAAAGGCCGGCTGGATGCCAACAGCCTGATCTACCTGACAAGGGCCATCGATTATTTCGATCTCGCCCGGGATGCCGGAACGCTGGAGCAAGCTTTGAAGGGGGTTCAGGATCCGGTTCTGCTGGTCAGCTACGCCTCGGATTGGCGCTATCCAGTGGAGGAAATGGACCGGATCGCACAGGCTCTGCCGACTGGGGTTCTCCATCGGCACCTCACCCTCGACAGCGCCATGGGACATGGAGCTTTTCTCTACGAGTTCGAGAGCCTGAGCCCGGCGCTGTCAGAATTTCTCCGTTAGCACCAGATGATCCACGGACATGATCGGGTCCCCCATCATGGCATGGCCGAGATCGACCTGTGAGCGGGAAATGAGCCCGGCGGCCTTGCTCGCCGTCCGATGAACGGAGATCTCGGTGAGGAGCTGACCGGAATAGCCGTGGGCAGCGTCCAGTCCGGTAATCAGGCTGCGGCCGATATGACCGGCCGCCCTTGCCGGATCGACCGTATGGGCTTCGATACAGACCATGCCGTGACGCGCGATCAATGGCTTCCAGGACCGGAACAGGGCCACAAGGGAACTGTAGGCCTGATCGGCTGAAATGCCCCCCCCGGAGGGATCGCAGAACACCGCGTGGGTCGGTGGCGAGGATAAAAGCTCTTCCGGTTGAGCGTAAGACCTGTTGTGAACGACCGACTTGTTGATGTGCAGCGCATTGGCCGCATCGATGCCCAGCGCGGCGAGTGTCTCTGCTATTTTGAGAGGCGCGCCAATGTCGCCCTGAACCGAATGGAACGGGCAACCAAGCGCTGCCAGACGACGCTCGGTCGTTGCCCTTGCAACTTCCTCATACTCCACACCGACCAGCGTCAGGGGATACTCGTTCAGCACCTTGCCCCGCTCAGTCTGGGTGGCGATGGCCTCGTAAAGCTCCGCAAGAACCGTTCCGTCGCCGGAGCCGGTGTCAATCAATGCCGCCGGCTGGTCACTCAAGGGACCATTGAAGACCGGCAGGACAGCGGCCAGAACCGGTGGCTTGCAGGCATTGGAGAACACCTTGCCGCTGAAGGCGATGTCCAATCCACGGTCAACCGTGTCCCCGGCCTCGCCACTGGCAGCTCCTTTGACCAGAATTCGGGACACAGCCTGATAGGTCGGCAGATAGGCCAGGGGATAGACATATTGGGGCGCAAGCGGCCTGGCACCTAAACCCTCGTCCGTCCAGCTCTGGCCATCATACCAGCCTGTCCGGCGCAAGAGATCGCGCACCCACGCCAATGCAAGATCGCCAGCCGGATCGCTCCAGCCATTGTCTCGCGACAGCCGGTACCAGAGCGCCGCAC
This sequence comes from Roseibium suaedae, assembly GCF_900142725.1. Taxonomy (GTDB): domain Bacteria; phylum Pseudomonadota; class Alphaproteobacteria; order Rhizobiales; family Stappiaceae; genus Roseibium; species Roseibium suaedae. The sequence continues at coordinate 1,016,393 of NZ_FRBW01000002.1, forward strand.
AGACCGGCCCGATCCGCTGCAAGGCAAACCGCTCCGGCACATCCTCCAGCGGGGCGATCTCCTCGACATTGAGATCCGGCGGCAGCGGTCCATCGCGCAGGAGACGGCGGGCGAAGGCAACATGCTGCCGCGCTCCCGATGCCCAATCAGACCGGGCTGCGATCCACTGACCGTCCGGCGTCAGCGCATAGGTTCCCTCCGTACCGGAGGCGAGCCCCTGAGAAACCAGAAGCTTCAGCACCAGCGCGGCATAACCGGAGCGAATTCCGGTTGCCTCAGAAAGGCTGTCAGCCGTCGCATCACCGCGCGCAAGAAGGCTGTAAGCGCCGAACTCATGCAGGGCTTCGTGAAGGGTTCCGGTGGCGATGCCATCGCAATGATGACAGAGGGTCGCCCAGGCACTGGTCAAACTCATCTATTTCATCTGCCGCATGACAAGACGTGCGAACTGGCCATTGGCGGCAATCAGCTCATCGAAAGTTCCCTCTTCCGCCACCTGTCCCTTGTCCAGAACGATGATCTTGTCGGCGGTCTTGATGGTCGACAGGCGGTGGGCAACGATGATCTGCGTGCAGTTCATCTTGTTCAGGTTTTCCGTCACCCTGGCCTGGGTGATATTGTCGAGCGCGCTGGTCGCCTCGTCGAGAAGCAGGATACGTGGCTTGCGGATCACCGCACGGGCAATCATCAGACGCTGTTGCTGCCCCTTGGACATCATCGCGGCCCCATCGCCGATCATGGTGTTCAGCCCCATCGGCCAGGACTTGATCTCTTCGGCAAAGCCCGCGATCTCCAGCGCCGCACTGACCTCTTCCATCGTGTAAGGATGCCCGACGGCGACATTGTCATAGATGGATCCGCTGAGCAGGCTGCCATCCTGAATGACCACACCGAACAACTGCCGCAGGCTCTTCTTGTTCAGGAAGGCCACGTCATTGCCGTCCACCAGCACCGTGCCGCTTTCCGGCTCGTCAAAGCCGAGAAGCAAGCGGAGGATCGTCGACTTGCCGGCGCCTGACGTACCGACAAGCGCCGTCGTCTTGTTCTGTTCGGCAATGAAAGACAGGTTGGACAGAACCAGCCCCGTGGTGGTCGAATAGCGGAAGGTAACATCCCGCAACTCGACGTCGCCCCGGATTTCCGTCAGCTCCTCATAGTCCGCATCCTCTTCCGGTTCGGCTTCCAGAATGGGCAGAACGCGGTTGTAATGCGGCTTCAGAAGATAGAAATGCAGGATGCCCCGGGTCGCCATGAACATGGCGGACGTGAACTGGCCGATAGCAACATTCAGGCTGACGAAGCGCGAGGTCGGCATGATGAGATTGCCCTTCTCGACCGGCAGCGGTGTCGAGGCAAAGAAGTCGAACAGGATGCCGAGCTGAAAGCCGATCATGCCGAGGACGACAAGGGACAGAAGATACGGAAAGGCCGAACGGATGACCTTGAGCCGGTAGTTCTGAATGCTCTGGTGCAGGGACAGGCCGACCATGGCGCGGTACTCGCGCATCCAGTAGGCGAAGGCCCGGTTCTCGGCCCCGGCCACGCGCAGCTTCGGCACGGTGTTGGTGATCTGCAGCATCAGGCCCTGCAGCTTGCCGCTCTGATCAAGCACCTTCTGGTTATAGCTCAGGATCAGCTTGCCATAGACAATCGCCACCACCGAGAAGACCAACGAGACCAGAAGCACCATCAAGGTGACCTTCCAGTCGTAATAGAACATCAGCAGCAAGCTGAAGACCGCTCCGACACAGCTCGTCATCAGCATGGAAACGGCCTGCGCTGCGGTCGAGCGCATGGCATCCACGCTGTCCGCCCGGTTGGCCAGATCCCCCGCATTGTATTTGCGGAAGAACTGGGCGCGCAGATTGAGGATATGGACCCAGACCGCCGTCTGCACCCTGTATTGCATGCCGCCTTCCATGCGCAGCGCGGCCAGAGACTGGACAATGCCGGTCATGGCCGTCGCGGCGGCCGTCACCAGCAGCAGGGCGGTGAAGACCTTCACCTGCCCCATTTCCGCACTCGGAATGACAGAACCCATCAGCCAGCCGATGGAGATCGGTGCCACCAGCGAGAAGATTGCCCCCAGAACCAGACAGAAAATGATGTTGCGAACGTCCCTACCTCTTCCGAAAAGACCGAAGCGCATCAGCAGCCAGGGGTTCTGCTCGCCCTCAGGCGTTGGCAGGAAGAACGCATAGACCAGCGGATCAATGGTCGCAGCGATCTGCGACGTTACCCGTTTGCGGCCTTGCGGCGTGCTGATTTCATAGCCGCCGGGCACATTCAGCAGCGCAACCGGTTCGCGCGTATCCCGCATATAGCCGAGCAAGGCGCCGTGATCGCCGCTCCACCATTTCTCGTCCAGCCGGACGGCCCGAAGCTGAAGATTGTTGCGGCGGCAGAAGCGGACGGCGAGATCCATCTCGCTGTCATCCGTCCGGGGCAGAACCATTTCCGGAGACCCGAGATAGCCCGTCGCTCTTAGAACCTGACGTGCCACGGAATGGAAGGTGGCGCCGCCTGTTTCCGTCGGCCGGAAGTGTCTGTCGACAAGCTCCACTGTTTCGGCAAGGGCAGCCGCCACATTGGCCTCGACCTTGAGCCTGGAGACCTCAGACCTCGTGTCGCGGCTGTGGCGCATGGAGCCGAATTGGGCAGCACCTTCCTCCAGGATCGCCGCACTGACCTCGGCCAGGGCCTGCCGGAAAGCATCTGGAGATGCCCCAAGTGCGGCCTGTTGCAGTGACGTCTTCCCGGCGCCTACTGTTTCCAGCCAGGTTGTCAGAAGGCTTTCAATCGGGACGGTTCCGTTCTGACCCGAGAAGCCATGCAGGACTTCCAGTGTCGTCTGCACGACCTCCGTATCCTCGGAGGGAATGGCAATGGCATGGACCTCTGTGCCTTCAGCAGAAAGCGCGGCAGCCAACCCGCCAGCCTCCACCTTGCCCAGATAGACGCGTCCCTCGGGACAGGACCAGAGAATATCGAGAGAGCCGGACAAGACCAGCCAGCAGGTGCCCTTGCCCCACAGGTCCAGCCGGTCGGAGGCATCCAAAACCTGCCGTGTATCCGCGAGCCCCAGCCCACGCACGATGGAAGCTGCCGGATCCTGCCAGTTGGCCTCCAGGATCTTTTCCAGCGCCGAGCTTTCGCCCAGTATGTCGTCCAGAAAGCTCATTGGGATGCCACCAGCTGGGCATAAATCCCCTTGAGGCGCATCAGGTCACGATGCCCCCCGCTTTCGGAAATCTTGCCGTTTTGAAGAACATGAATGGCTTCGCAGTCACGGATCGTGCTGAGCCGATGAGCAACCGTGAGACAGGTGATGCCGCGGCGCTGAACATTGCTGATGATGTTCGCCTCGGTCTCCGCATCGAGCGCCGATGTCGCCTCGTCCAGAACCAGGATCGCAGGCTCGCTGGCCAGAACCCGGGCAATCTCGAGCCTCTGCTGCTGGCCGCCACTAAAATTACTGCCGCCCGCCATCACCTTGGAGCCATAGCCCCCTGCCCGGCTCATGATGGTCTCATGGATGCAGGCGTCCTTCGCGGCCGTCATGACAGAGGACATGGGGGCCGTATGATCCCAGAGCGTCAGGTTCTCAAGGACGGATCCTTCGAACAGTTCGCTTTCCTGATCGACCCAGCCGAGGGAAGAGGCAAAGCTCTGCCGGTCGATCTCCGCAATCGGGCGGCCATCATAGAGGACCTCACCCTTCAGCGGCTGATACAGACCGAGGATCAGGCGCAGCAAGGTGGACTTGCCGCAGCCGCTGTGACCGACGAGCGCAATCCGCTGGCCCGGCTCAATGGTCAGGCTGACTTCATCGATCACTGGCGGTTCGATGACGGAATAGCCGAAGGTCACGTTGCGCAGCTCGATCCGGCCATTGAGCAACCCGTGCCCCTTGGGCATGGGAGCCGCCTTGACCTGCGCCTCCAGCAAGGCATCCGGGGGCGTTTCGAACACGTCGTTGAGCCGGTTCACATGACCATAGGCAGCCTGCATCTGGCTGTTGAAGCCCATGAGCTGCTGAACCGCCGTCATGAAATGACCGAGCAGCATCTGATAGGCGACAATGCCGCCAATGGAGAGATTGCTCTGGATGATGAGATAGGCACCAAACCCGAGAATGACCGCCGTCGTCACCGCACTCAGCAGCGTCGGCACCGCCATCATCCAGGTCGAAATCCGCTCCAGTCGCTGGGCTGCATTGACAGCATTGGTCTGATAGCCCGACCAGATGCCGAAAAAGTCACTCTCTGCCCCTGTCGCCTTCAGGGTCTGGATCGACTGCAGCCCGGACATGGCCGCACCGGTGATCTTGGCGCTGGTGTTCAGGAGTGAGGAATTCAGATCCCGCATCTTGCGCTGAACGATGACGACGACGAGCAGATTGACCGCCGTCATCAGCACCGCCACCAGCGTCAGGGGCAAACTGAAGATCGCCATGAAGGAGACATAGGCAAGGGCGGAAATCAGGCTGACGACCGCCTGCGGGATATGGCTGGACAGAAGCAGCGCGATGAAATTGGTCGATTGCAGCCGGGAAATGATGTCGCCGCTGTAGCGCTGGGAAAAGAACATCACCGGCAGCCGCAGCAGATGCCAGGTGAAATTCGTGGCGATCGTCACCGCAAACTTGATCTGCAGCCGCAGAAGCACCGATTGCTGTAGCCAGGTCATCGCCGTGTTGAAGACCCCGGCAATAGTCAGCCCCAGCAAGAGCGGAAAGAGCCAGGAGTTGAAATTCTGGGTCAGCACCTCGTCGATGAACACCCGCAGCACCGCTGACATGAAGATCGTCGGCACGACGAGAAGAAGACTGATCGCCGCAACGAGAAACACCGCCTTCAAGGATCCCCGTGACCAGTTCAAAAGCGACGGCCAGGTTCTGATCTGACGGCCACCCGTTTTGAAGTCAGGACCAGGCTTCAGCTCCAGGGCGATCTCCGAAAAGCTGTCTTCAAACTCCTTGTGCGAAACAGTCCTGCGCCCTTCCGCCGGATCGTTGAGACAGATCCGGCCGCGCTTCATGCCCTCCACGACCACGAAGTGGTTGTGGTTCCAGAAGGCAATGAAAGGCACTGGCAGTTCCAGTGCCTGATCGGCGTCAAGCTGCACCCCTTTTGACACCATGCCGAATTTCTCGGCTGCATGGCCGATCTGAGATGCCCGGATCCCATCGCGCGAAACACCGCAGATCCGGCGCAATTCCGGCAGCGGCACAAAGCGGCGGTAGTAGCCGAGAATGATCCCGAGAGCTGCCGCGCCACACTCCATCGCCTCCATCTGAAGGACGGTCGGCGTGGTCACGCGCCTCTTGCGGGGGCCGGTCCGAGCCATGCTCATCACTGCACCGTGAACCAGGTTTGCAGCACGGGCAGCAGCAGGCTGATCGGCTGGCGCAGTTCGGTCAGAACCCGGACGTCAGCCGTTGTGCCCGCGCTCATCTCGACGGGCGGCCCTTCGGAAGATGTCCAGCGCAATCCGCTTTTGGTGGCGACATCCGTATCGAGTTTTACCGTGACCTTGATCGGTGCGCCCTCCGCCATCATCTGGGCCGCAAGGGCGGAATTGCCCAGGCTGTTTTCAAGCACGGATTCCGTCACCGGCAGCGGACTGACCTCTGTCACCGTGCCGCGGATCGAGCCATAAATGTTCCGCTCCACCGACGACGGCGAGATCTCGGCGGTCATGCCCGGCTCCACCTGTTTGCCCTTGCCGATCGGCAGATAGCCCTGAACCGTCAAGACCGGCAGACCCGACTGCACGGCCCCCAGTTCCTCTCCCGCCGTCACGACCTTGCCGATCTCGGTTGCCAGTTCGCTGACCGTTCCGGAGACTGGCGACAGGATTGCCCCACCGAACTTCAGCTGGGCCTCGTAGTCGTTGAGGGTCCCCTGCGCCGTGGCCAGATCGATCTTGAGGGCAGACATGTTGTTGCTGACGGAGTTCTCGAACTCCACCTGCTGCTGCTTCAGCTGGGCAATCGAGCTGATCTTGTCGCTGATGTCCTGCTGCACCGAAATCAGCCGTTCCATGGATTGCTGGAGCACCGGCTGGGTCATCAGCCCCTTCTTGGCGAGTTCCTGATTGCCCTTGTAGATGTCCTGAAGCTGGGCTTCGTTTTGTTTCTGGCTGACAAGATAATTGTTCAGGAAGTCGAGCTGCTGATCGAGGTTCGTCTTCCGGGTGTTGATGTCTGCCGTGGAGGTCTTCTCGTAATTGTCGACCTCCTCCTGCTGCTGCTTCAACGCCTTGGCAGCCCCGTCCCGTTGCGCCTGGATCGTGGATTGATCGACGACAAACAGGACATCACCCGCTTTCACCTCTTGCCCGGGCTTGATCTTGATGTCCTTGACCACGCCCGGAGCTGTCGCCTGGATGACGGCAATGTCGCCCCCGGTAAACTCCATCACTCCTGGTCCATGCACATAGACCAGCAAGCGGCCGACCAGGCTCCAGACCACCACCGATCCGATGCAGAGCGTGAGCACCGCAAGGAGAACCCAGCTCGACGCGGAAGTGAGACGGATCGCACTGTTCAACTGGTCAGGCGAGCGCAGCGGCTCTTCGGGGATGCTGGGTTTCAAAGCCATGTCAGAAGCCCCTGAGCGGAATGAGACGGGAACGGATCGGGAAAGCGGTCAAACCAGAACACCTCCGCCAATCTGGATGGGAATATGTGAAATGGCGTGGGTCAGAACCGCCGCTTCAAAGCCGTAGCGCAGGTACACTAGCCCGGCGAGAACACCGATGATGCCGTTGAGCACCAGGGCACGGGTGATGACGAGCATGTCGATGCTGACCATTGTCGAGGTCAGCGGCAGATGGGCGAGGCCAAAGATCAGCGCGGCTGCGATCACCACAAGGAACCGGAGACTTTGGCTTTGAGCAGCCTCCTCGCCCCCGATCTTGGAAAGTCCCCAGATCAGGGAGGAAACCAGAAACAGCCGCATCAGGACTTCTTCATTGATGCCGCCATAGAGGATGCCACCCAGCAATCCGGTCCAGAAGGTTTGAACCGCAAAGACATTGGCGAAACCCGGCCGCAGACCGAAAGTATGGCCCTGAAAGACGAGCACATCCGCCAGCACCATTGCAGTGCCCCCGGCGATACCTGCCAGAGCCGCCAGCAGAAAGCCGAAAGGCTCGGCGCCTTTGCCGTCTGCGCCAACCCAGCGTTCGACCAGCGGGGCGCCCTTCAGACCACAGGCCTGCGCTGCGCAAAGACCCAGAAACGCTGCCGGGGCAAAGAGAATGACCGACTGAAGAACCGCTGAGCCATAGAGCTCCCAGTCCGGCACGTCCGGAGCGTGAATTCGGGCCCTGGCGGCAATAATCGTCGGAAGGATCGACAAGGAACCCAATATACAGGCAAAGGTAAGAAGTGCCGTTGCGCGCAGTTTGATAATCACTCGCGTCCCCCCTTGAGCCTTTGACTACAATTTAAAACCAGACGGAAAAGCCCGCCCACAAATCATCAATACCGATCTCTAGACAAGGGCGGTAAATGCACCGCCCGATGCCTTTATCTGACCATCAATCTGGTAAAAGGTTCTTAAGAACCATGCATGAATAGTTCATTTCTTCCAGTTTCGGCTTCATCCGCCGGGCAACGAATTTTGCCATCCTCGGCTGTTCCATGAAGACCGTGAAACAAAAGCGGCTGGCGGTGTTCAAAGCCTTTTGCCGCGTCGCGCAGGCCAGCCAGAGCGGAATGATCATGCCTTGGTGCTGAAGCTCTGGAGCCACGAATGAGCAAGTCCAGCGGATGAGATCCGGCCCGATCTGGTGGGTAATGATCCAGCCGCGGATGCGGCCATCCCGCTTGTCCCGCAAGGCAACACTGGTTGGCTGGTGGGCGTCGCCCTCGAAGAGGAAAGGGTTCAAATCCCGCGGTGCCCAGTCTCCAACGGCCGCAAGGATATCGTTTCGCTGTGCCTCGTCCACGTCCTCCCATCCAATGATCTCGAAGGGATCCGGCAACCGCGCCTTGACCAGCCAGGATGTCTCGAACGCATTCTTGAGTGTCGTCCGGCAGTTGAGCCCGATCACCCGGACCTGCGACCAGCCGGACGCCCTCAGGAACAGCAGCGGGCTCTGATCTTCCGGCTTCACCGTGACATAGCTCGCACCGAGGCGTACGCCCTCAGCTACAAAGGCCTGTTCTAGCTGCTGCAGCAGACGGGAGCCCAGGCCCTGACGCCGGTAGAGCGGAAGCACATAGAGCGAAGCGAGTTCAAAATCCGCATTCGACCCGGGCACACCAACGGCAAGGCCACAGGGAAAGCCACCATCTGACGCGATGGCCAGCCTCACGCCGGTCTTGCCGATGAGTTTTTCCCGGAGCACGGGGAACGTGAGATGCGCGACAGCGTCAAAAGCTTCCAGCGGCGCAAGCGTAATGTCCACACCGGCATCAGCCCTTGCCGGAATTGGGATCTGCGAAAGAAATGTCACGCTCGCCCCCGTTCCTCACGTCTGGTCCGCTTTCGCGCAAAGGCGAAAAATGACCAGGGCGGCATCACCTGACACCGCCCTGTCGATGTTCACTCTGCCGGAACAGCAGCCGCCAGGGCTTCGGCCCGGTAAGTGTCCGCCTCCACATCGGAGCTGTACTCTTCAAGCACACCGGCACTGAAGACCGTGTCCATGAACTCTGCCGCGACCATGAGGTCGGTTCCCGCTTCCACGAGAGCAGACACGACTTCGCCCATGGTGTGATGTCCGGAGACAATCAGTTCCCCGGCCAGCCGCCCGCATGAGGGGTTCTCGATCGTGTGCTCCTGGCACCGGGAGATCAGGCGGAAACCGTTCTTCACTGGCTCACAGACGAGATCCGCGCGGAACCGCGCCGGCCAATGGGCAGGCATGTCGGCCATCATGTGCGTATCGATCAGATCATCGATTGCCGCCCCGAAAGAAGCCGCATCCTCGAAATGCCGCTCGCCGAAGACACGATAGCCCAGCGGATACTTGTCACTGCCCGGAACTGGCACAACGAGCTGAACGGTCTGCCGGACCATCGAGACCAGGAAACCGGAAACGCAGGCAATCGTCGTATGATCGATCTCAAGCTCAGAAATCTTCTCCGACCGGCCCGCTTCGCGCAGCTTCTGAACCCGCTCGCGGGCACGTCCCGCATGAGCCTTGGCCGAAAGCGAATGCTTGCTCTGCAGCACCAGCTCCACGCCCATGAGTTCTTCCGGCGTGAAGGCCCCATGGATCTTGTCGAGATGCCGGACGCTCAGGACGGAGAAGCGGTTGGTGACCGTCTTGAACTTGTCGAAGAGCGCCAGAACCCGGCGGGTCAAGGCCTCATCCTTCAGCGGTGCAGCCGTGGTGGTCTGCGGCAGCGCACCGGTGATGTGATAATAATCCTCGATGAACCGGTCATAGTCCGGATTGTCACAGGGATCAGTGGCCCAATAGCAGAAGCCCGTCTGGACCGCTGTGTCAAAGCGGTCATTCATCGCCTTGACCACCCCCTTCCACATCTCGCCCTTTTCGTCATAGGAGACATGACCTCGGAACTTGTCTGCAGACAGGCCGCAGAACCAGCAACCGACCGTGCAGCCTTCGCTCAGTTCAAAGGCAACGATGGGATGAACCACTGCATGGGCAGAAGCGCCAAGTTCGCTGTAGGAGCGGCGGATCTGTCTCTGCCGCCAGCGGTCAAATTTCGGATGAATATGCTCGGTTGCACCCTCGTCGCGGATCATGTCGCGGTGGGTGAGCATGTCCTTGATATAATCGTCCCAGGCGGCTGCCTTTGGCCACCGTTGGCGCTCGTCGGAATGCCGCCACTTGCGGTGATCCACGCGCCAGAGGGTCGGAACCTCTGCCGGATCCAGTTCAAGGCCGAAGGCCTCCGCCGCCTTCGACGGGCAAGCCAGGTTTTCACCCAGCGCCTGGCGGAAGGCAGGGTCAGTCGCAAGCCGTTCCATGAAACGCTTGGTATGGGCCAGTTCGCGAATTTGCTCCGCGCTCCGGGTTTCAAAAATACCGCGGTAATGCCGCGTGGCCTTGGTGATCTTCATCGAGCAAAACGCCCTTCTCAACCGATCCGCAAATTGGCACCGCTCTCCGCCCTTGCGTCACGGGACGCAAGGGACGGAACCGAACAGTACCGGCACAGTGTCAGGCCGGATCAGGTCAGGACGGCAGCAGCCACAGCCACGACTTCGACCGCAGCGGCAACATCCGCAGCCGCTTCAGCCACCTGCACGGCGCTTGTGGCCACTTCCGCAGCTTCCACTGCGGTGCTGGCGACAGCCGTTGTCTGCGCGACCGTACTGGAGGTTGCAACAGAGCTATGGTGATGCTTGCCGCCCGCAATGGCGTCAAGCTGTTCGTCGGTCAGGTCCTTGGGAGACTTGGAAAGAATATATTCCTTGGCTTCGTCGATCGAGAATTCGTATCCCTTCGACTTTGCAAATTCCACGATAGAGGCAAGTCCTGTTGCCGCTCCCTTTACGGCATCTCTCAGTTCCGGATCTTTGGCGATATCGTCTGCAAATCGTTGTGCGTCAGAAATAGACATCTCGGTTCTCCTGAAATGGGACGAAAGACCCCGCACACTCTCCAAAAATGCGGCATCCCTCACAATACCACTTGCAAGGTAGGGCTATTTGCAAATAACCGTCCACCATAAATTGTAGTTAATTCAGTTTCTGCCGGAATTTACCTTAGGCAACCGAACAGTTCTTGAAGTCGTGACAATACGGCGGCCCCTGTTCAAAGGCGGTGAAAGCAGGATAGCGTGGTGTCAGACAGCCCTGCCCGAGGTCGCATGATGCCCCGTGAAGATTTTGCCCGCACCGGACCAACACCCCATACCGGAAGCTACTACGCCGCCAGCGCCAATCCGGCGCCTCACCGCCCGCCGCTGACCGGCGATCACTCCACCGACATCTGCATTGTCGGAGCGGGCTACAGTGGCCTGTCCACCGGACTGCACCTGGCCGAGAAGGGCTACAAGGTGGTCATGATCGAGGCCGCGCAGGTCGGCTGGGGCGCATCAGGCCGCAATGGCGGGCAGATCGTTGCCGGGCTCAACGCAAGCCTCCAGACCATCCGCAAACGCTATGGTGCAGAGACAGCCGGCTTTGTTGCAGGCCTTGTCCAGGAAGGCGGAGAGATCATCCGCGAGCGGATCAAGACCTACAACATCCAATGCGACCTAAAGGAAGGCAACATCTTCGCGGCCTACACGGGTGCGCACATGAGGGAGCTGGAAGACAGGCTGAAGCTCTGGGCGAGCTACGGCTTGCACAATCAGGAAATGCTCAGCCGGGAACAGCTGCGCAATCATATTGCCTCCGATGTCTATGCAGGCGGCATGATCGACCACTCGGGCGGGCACATTCATCCGCTCAATCTGGCGCTTGGGGAAGCTGCCGCCTTTGAAAGCCTTGGCGGCGTCATCTTCGAACAGTCCCCCGTGGTGAAGGTGGACACCGCTGCTGCCAGACCGAAGGTCATGACCTCCGGCGGATCAATCACCTGCAACACGCTGGTTCTGTGCGGCAATGCCTATCTCGGCCATGTGGTTCCAGAGCTCACCGCGCGCGTGATGCCCGTTTCCACCCAGATGCTGGCAACAGCGCCGCTTGGAGTAGACCGCGCCAATGCCCTCATTCCGACGGATGTCTGCGTGGAAGATGTCCGCTACATCCTCGACTACTACCGCCTGTCCGCAGACAAGCGCCTGATCTTCGGCGGCGGCCTCGTCTATGGCGGCACGGACCCGAAGGACATCAAGGCCAAGCTGCTGCCGAACCTGGAGAAGGTCTTTCCTCAGCTCAAGGGCGTTGCAATCGACTATGCCTGGAGCGGCAATTTCGCCCTCTCCTTCAGCCGCGTTCCGCAAATGGGGCGCCTGGGCGACAACACCTATTTCGCCCACGGCTACAGCGGTCATGGCGTGACAGGGTCCCATACATTCGGGCGCATTCTGGCCGAAGCGATCAGCGGCGACCGCAGCCGCTTCGACGTCTTCGAGAAGGTGCCTTGGTACCCGTTCCCGGGCGGGCGAATGTTCCGCGTGCCCTATTCGGTCATGGGCTCCTGGTGGTACGCGCTGCGGGACCGGCTGGGGGTCTGACGCCTTTGCCCGTCACACGGCCCGGTGGTTCAGATCGAACACCGGCACCACCTTTCCCTCCCGCCGGATCAGCTCGCGCAAGACGTCAGTGCCGGGGCGATCAGGCGCGGGAGGCAAAGTCGTGTCGAGGCCGCCTGTGCGGGCGAGAACCGCGCAGGAAAGCACGGTCTTTCCAGGCTGAACCGTCCCACGCAACTGGGGCACCAGGGTACGGGCATTGATGATATTGGTGTTGCTCAGCGGGCTCAGAACAACGGGCGTCCGCTCGTCATAGGCCTTGATCGCGCTCACATCGCTCCGGGTCGCAACCTGTGCGAGACCATCCCCGCAGGTTTCCTGCCAGGCCTTGAAGTCCGGCTTTGCGATCGCAAACCCGCCTTCGGCAACCTCCAGCGGCCGGGAAGTCCTGATCTCGTGCAGGCGCACATGCCAAGGCCCGTCCGGATAGACCCAGCTTTCGACCATCACGTCGTCCATCGGGCTCCAGCGGGAATAGAGCACGTTTCCGGCATATTGCGCCTCTTCGCAGGTCTCGCGGATCCGGAAATGCAGACCATCCGCCGAGAAGGAGATCATGTTGTCCGCCGCCGCGCTCGGGAAATGCCGCTCGTTGGCTTCATTGGAAAAGCCATAGCGGGTGGAATAGGCAAACTTGGCGTATTTCTCCGGCGTTCCCCGCCAGCGAGCGTAATATTGACCGGAGGTCAGGGCGACCGTGTGTCCGGGAAGGTCCTGCATGACCATCCCCGCCTCGGGCAGCGCGACGGGAGCCTTTGAGGCCTCGGGCGCGATCTCCTCTGCGGTCCAGAACGGGTGATCTTCCGGCAAGGCCAAAGGCAGGAAGGCCTTCATCGCCCAATAGGGCGAACCGGCGGAATTGTAGCCTTCGCTCATCAGGAGGTTGGGATAGCTGAAGCCGACGGACAGAACGCCATCCCGCTCGAACATGGGCTGACGGGCCCACCAGCGCAGGTTCCTCAAGTAATAGCCCTTGATCTCGCCCCAGGGCAGCGCCTCGACACCGGCAAAGGCGAGCGCCCCCCAAAAGCCCGCATGGGCAAACCGGTAGGTCAGGCTGCGGCCAAACGGCAAGGCGGCCCCATCTTCAGCATACCAATGCCGGATCGACCGGGCAAAGGCGGCCGCTCTCTGCCTGTAACGCTCTGCCCGCTTTTGATCGCCAGAGAGCTCAGCGTAGATCAGGCCGTAATAATGGAAGGCGAAGGGAATATAGTGATCGGCGCTGCGGATCGGCCCGTCGCGATACCAGCCCTCGCCCATATAGAACCCGTCGATGTCATCCAGATAGGCCTCCCGCATGGAAGCATCGACCGGCACGCCGCAATGCTCCAGGCCGAGATCCACCATGATCCGGAAGAACTTCCAGTTGCTATTGACGAACTCATGATCCCGGCCGGACTTGAGATAGGCCGCGACCTTTTCCTTCGATATCTCATCCAGCGGATCCCAGATTTCACTCCGCGCCAGCCGCAGGGCGAGGCCGATGGCCGCCAGCTCGACCTGTCTCTGATCGATGTCGGAAATGCCGCCCCAATAATCCGGGTGATCCGGGTCGGTGCCGGTCTTCAATCCCTCCCGGTAGAGCTCCCAGTGCTCGAAAGTCCCCCTGCCTGCAGTCAGGGGCACAATCCCCCAGAGCGGGCGGGCAAAGCCTTCCAGCTCCGCAGCGGCCTGATCGAAATGGGCCGACATGCTGCTCAGCCGGACGCGCGCGCCAGAGCTGGAGAAATGCGGCAACAGCGGTTCAAACAACTGATGAACAGCGGCCAGAACATCGCTCCGGCTGCAGAAAGGGTTTTCGGAAAAGGAAGTATTGGGCACTTGAGTGGTTCCGGCAGGACGGAACCGGCCGCAAAGGGCCGGTTCCGCGTTGGACCTGCGGAGCTTCCACAAAGAAAGGCAGAAGCTCCACCATGATCAGGGCTAGGCGTTACTTGATGCCTGCGACATCCGCATTCATTTGCGCAATGCCATCGTCGATGGCAATGTTGTCGGTCATGATCTCGTCATGCACCCGGTTCAGCACCAGCTCATATTCCGCGGCCTTCAGATCCACCGGCATTTCCAAATAGGTGGCGGTGGTCGTCAGAGCTTCCGCACTGGCCTTGTCCTGCGGGAAGCCCGGCTTGGACGTGATGGTCTCGATCACGTTGTCATCACGCAGCGCCGGAATGGTGCCGGTGGAAGCGATGATGGCCGCACCTTCCGGACCGGAGACCCAGGACACGAAGTCCTTCGCAGCTTCCGCATGCTTGGAGTTGACGTTCACGCCAAGCGAGGTCACCTGACCAGCAGTCGACCCGGCAGCAACGCCCTCCGGATGCGGATACTTCACGATGCCCCAGTTGGTGGACTTGGACTCGCCGGACGCGACCTTGGCGATCTGGGTACCGATGAACCAGGTGCCCATGGGCAGCATGGCGATCTGGCTTGCGAACCAGGGACCGGAATAATGGGTCTGCGAGGTCTTCAAAGATGCATAGGAGCGAACGGCGCCGTCTTTCTGCAGCGACAGGGCCCGCTCATACCAGGGTTTCAGGAAGCTATAGTCCTTGGAGACCAGCGTGTGCTCGCCGCTCTGGATTGCCGGAAGCTGGACCGTGGACCGCCAGGTATGGAAATGCGCGCCATAGACCTTGTTCGGGCCAAAACCCTTGGTCGTGGCACGGGCCTTCTCGTCAAACTGGGCCCAGGTCATGTCGTTGGTCGGATAGTCCACACCAGCGGCGTCAAAGGCGTCCTTGTTGTAATAGACCACCCAGAAATCGGTGCGGAACGGCAGACCATAGAGACCGCCCCCCACTTCGAGAGCCTCGATCAAGCCGCCATAGCCGCCGGTCTGCGCCGGAGCATCCAGCTTCATCAGACGGCTGGTGTTGACCATCTGGGCATAGCCCGGAACGTCCTTGATGGTGACGATGTCGATGTCATCACCGCCACCGGTCAACTGGGTCATGACCATCTGGTTGTAGTCACTGGAGCCCAGGTCCGTGTGCTCGATCTTCACATCCGGGTGAGCGCTCTGATAGGCATCGATCAGCGGCTGGTAATAGGCGACCTTGTCCCAGTCCCACAGAGCCCAGTTCAGCTTGATGTCTTCCGCCATGGCATGGGCAGGAAGAAAGGCGAGAGCAGTTGCGGCCATCAGGACCGGCTTCATCAATCTGCGCATGAAATTTGTCTCCTCCAATTCACATTCGACTTCCAGACCTGTCCCGTCTCCCTTGGACAGGTCATTGCTTCCGGGCCGCCTGCGAGCAGCCAAGTTCCACCCCCTTGAGCATCGCGAAACTCATGAGCAATGCGCCAAGGGAGAAGTTGACCAGCACCGGCAGAAACACCGACACCGGATAGAAAAGGATATGCGCCAGCCAAAGCGCTCCCACGACCGAGAGGGCGGCAAGCCCCGGCAGGGGACGGGCCAGAACCGCGAGAGCCGAGATCCTGATGACCTGTCCGGCGGACCGGCCCTTTGCCTTTGCCAGACTGACAAGGAAGCTGCTTGCCAGAAGCGGCAGCAAGACGGACACCGCCAGGACAAGCGCGAAAGGCACCGCAAAGACCAGATTGCTCCGTGCCTCAGCCGCATAGGCAGGAAGGGCGAGCCAGGCGAGCGCCCCTGCCGCCGCAAAGACCACCCCGCCCAGCGTCGCGGCCCAGAAGCGCGACCGGAAAGCGTCCCAGAAGTCCCGCCACAGATAGACGTTCCGGTCCTCGATCATGGCAACGCAGACGGAAACCGACGCGAAATAGGCCGCCGGCACGGTCACCAAAGGCAGGCAGGCCGCAATGAACAACACGTTGAGCCGCAGCAAGTCCCACCATTCGCGGACAAGGACAGCGCCAAGCAGACGCAGCCCTTCAGGCTTCGGCGCATCCTTGTCGATGCCCGGCCCTTCGCGAAAATAGAAGTTGGCGACCCAGTTCATATGGTCTTGTTTCCTTGCGGTCTCATTGCGCCGGACGGCCAGTCCGGAGCGCGATTTCCGTTTCCTTGTCAAAAAGATGAGCGGCAGAAAGGTCTGCGATCAGCGGCACCGTGTCTCCGGTTCTCGCCCTGCAGCGCGGCGAAACCCGCGCGATGATCCCCTGGCTTCCCAGCTTGCCGTTCAGATGCACTTCCGCCCCCATGGGCTCGGCCAGTTCCACCGACATCTCGACCGGAGCCGTAAGGGCAGGATCGACGTCCACCGGCGGGCGCTCGTGGAAGTTTTCCGGACGCAGACCCAGCACGCAGTTGCGGCCCTCATGACCAGAAACAGCCCGCGCAAGATGCTCCGGCAAAGGCAGGAGCTGGCCTTCGTACTCCGCGGCCAATCCGCCCGCTGTCTTGCGGATGACCACATCCAGGAAGTTCATCTGAGGCGCCCCGATGAACCCTGCCACGAACACGTTGGCCGGCTCGTCATAGAGAACCTGCGGCGTGTCCACCTGCTGAATGTAGCCGTCCTTCATGACCACGATGCGGTCGGCCATGGTCATGGCTTCAACCTGGTCATGGGTCACATAGATGAAGGTGGCGTCCAGGCGGCGGTGCAGCTTGGTGATTTCCGCCCGCATGGCTGTGCGCAGCTTGGCGTCCAGGTTGCTGAGCGGCTCGTCGAGCAGAAAGACTTCGGGCGAACGGACCATCGCACGGCCCAGCGCCACGCGCTGCCGCTGACCGCCGGAAAGCGCCTTCGGCTTGCGGTTGAGCAGATGGGTGATGTCCAGAACCTCGGCGGCATCCTTCACCTTGCGATCGATTTCCTCGCGCGGGTGACGGCGCAGCTCCAGCCCGAAGGCCATGTTCTTGTAGACCGTCATATGCGGATAGAGCGCGTAGTTCTGGAACACCATCGCGATGTCGCGATCCTTGGAGGGGACGTCATTGACGATGGTGTCGCCGATCACGAGATCACCGCCCGAAATTTCCTCCAGCCCCGCGATCATGCGCAGGGTCGTTGACTTTCCGCAGCCGGACGGACCGACCAGGATGATGAATTCCTTGTCTGCAATCTCAAGGTCGATGTCGTGGATCACCCGCAGTTCGCCGTAGGTTTTCCGCAGTTTACGAAGTGAAATACCGGCCATTCGTCTTGCCTGTCCTCTCAGCCTTGTCCGCACTCACCAATAGGGAGCCCATTGCCGCGACAAGCGCGTCAGACCTTCGAAATAATAGTAGTCCCCCCAGGCAACACACTCGTCGACGCCTTCGCCCCGGCAGGTGTTGTAGGGGGTCTTCTTGGAATAGGTGCCGTGCAGCACCAGCCCGTTGGAAACTTCAGGATCGCGAACCGCATAATTGCGCCAGAGGCTTGCCAGCATGCGCGCGGCAAGATCCTTGAGCTCCGCTGCCCGGTGCTCGTCCACCAGCTCAGCCATTTCCAGAAGGCCGCAGGCGGTGATGGCAGCGGCAGAAGAATCCCGCGGCTCATCGCCCTCGGTGAAGGTCAGGTCCCAGTAAGGAACCAGATCGTCCGGGAGACGCTTGAGGTAGTAGGCGAGCAGGTTCTCGAACGCCTCCAGATAGGCCTCGTCCTTTTCATAGCGGTAGCAGACCGCCATGCCCGCGATGCCCCAGGCCTGACCACGCGCCCAGGCGCTGTCGTCCTTGTAGCCCTGCTTGGTTGCCCCGCGCACCGGCGCACCGGTTTCCGGGTCCATGTAGAACGTGTGATAGGTGGAATGATCCGGGCGAACCGAATGGGCCAGCGTCGTCCTTGCGTGTTTCAGCGCCTTGTCCCGGTAAACCGGATTGCCACTCTCATGGCTGGCCCAATAGAGCAGCGGCAGGTTCACCAGACAGTCGATAATGAAACGGTAATTGTCCGGTGCGCCCATTGCGCCCCAGGCCTGCAGGAACTCGCCCTTTTCATGGAAGCGCTCCAGAAGCTGGTCAGCCGCGAGCAAAGCCGCATGCCGCCCATCCTCATCTCCCACCAGTTTCCAGGCGGCAACGCAGGTCGGCGAATAGAGGAAGCCCATGTCGTGATGGTCCGTCGCGATCCGGTTCTCGATCCGGTGCAGGAAGCTCTGCACATGGATCTGGGCTGCGTAGCGGAACAGCTTGTCGCCGGTCGCCTCATAGGCAAGCCAGATCGTTCCCGGCCAGAACCCTGCGGTCCATTGGTCATTGGGAACCGGCGGGTAGAAGTTGTTCACGCTGGAATGGTTCTGCGCCGCATAGGTGAAGCTGGGCAGATTGCGCCGGATCTGCGAAACGGCGGCCTCAATCGCATCGGCCACTTCGTCGTCGGTGATGGCGGCAATGGTGTGGGCGCGGTCGGCTGCGTCGAGCATGATTATCCCTTAAGTCCCGTCGAGGCGATGCCTTCGACAAAGAAGCGTTGAAGTGCGAGGAACACGATCAGAACCGGGATCAGTGACACGACGGACGCGGCCATGATCAATCCGTATTCCTGGGTGTATTGCGTGATGAACATCCGGATGCCGATCTGGATCGTCTTCAGGTCGGTCTTGGTCAGGTAGATCAAGGGCCCGAGGAAATCGTTCCAGGTGTTGACGAAGGTGAAGATCGTCAGCGTCGACAGGGCGGGCATGGACAGGGGCAGCATGATGCGCCACCAGATGCCGTATTCGCTCATGCCGTCGATCCGCGCGGCCTCACACAGCTCATCAGGGATCGACATGTAGAACTGGCGCATCAGGAACACACCAAAGGCGGTGAAGGCCTGGAGGCAGATCAGCGCCATGTGGGTGTTGTTCAGCCCGAACTCGCGCATCAGGATGAACTGCGGCACCATATAGACCTGCCAGGGCATCGCAATCGTGGCGATATAGGCCAGGAACAGCGCATTCCGGTAAGGGAACTGCAGCTTTGCGAAGGCATAGGCGGCAAAACTGGATGTCAGCAGCTGCAAGACGGTGACGATGACCGTCAGCTTGGTCGTGTTGAACACGAAGATGCCAAGCGGGATCTTGGTCCAGATGTCGATGTAGTTCTGCCAGCGCGGCTCGGACGGGATCCACTCGATCGGGAAGGCGAACACGTCCCGGTCCAGTTTCAGCGAGGCAGACAGCATCCAGACGAAGGGGGCCAGCATGGTCAGGGTGACGATGATCACGACCGCATAGGTCAGGATCAGGCCCCAGTTGATCCTGCGGGGTGGACGCTTCAGCGCTTCAGAAGACGAGGCAAGGCTGGCAGAGGTCATGCGGTGTCTCCTTCATTCCTCTGGCTCCAGCGGAACTGGATGATCGTGATGGCCAGCACCAGCAGGAACAGCACGAGCGCGACCATGCTCGAATAGCCGAGGTCCCAGGAGATGAAGGCCTGGTTATAGATGTGATAGACCAGCACCAGAGTTGAGGTGCCGGGGCCGCCCTGGGTGATCATGAAGATCTGGTCGAACACCTTGAACGACTGGATCGTCAGCATCACCGAAACAAAGAATGTGGTCGGTGCAAGCTGCGGCAGGGTGATGCGCCAGAACTTCTGCAAGGGCGTTGCCCCGTCGATATCGGCCGCCTCATAAAGTTCGGCGCTGATGCCCTGAAGTCCGGCCAGATAGATGACCATGAAGTAGCCCATGTTCTTCCAGACGGAGAACAGGATGACCGTGACCATGGCCCAATGCCGGTCGGCAGCCCAGCCCGGCAGGTTGCTCGGATCGACGCCCAGCGTATAGAGGATCATGTTCACCGGCCCGAACTCCGGATTGAAGATCATGTTCCAGACGACAGCGACGGCCACGAGCGAGGCCACATAGGGAAAGAATGCCACCGTGCGGAAGAAATTCCGGCCGAAGATCTTCTGGTTCAAAAGGATGGCAAGTCCAAGCGAACAGATCAGCGTCAGCGGCACCACGAAGCCGGTGAAGATGATCGTGTTCCAGAAGGCGGCCTGAAACACCCGGTCAGAGAAAAGCCGCCAGAAATTGTCGAGACCTGCGAATTCCATCGGATTGCTGCCGTCCCAGCGCATGAAGGCCAGGACGAAGGCGAACAGGATCGGGCCGAGCGTGAAGACCGCAAAGCCGATGAAGTTCGGAGCAATGAAAGAATAGGCAATCAGCGTGTTCATGATCTTGCGCCGGCGTTTTGAAACCGCCGTGCGGACCGGAGGCCTGGCAGCCGCATGGACTGAAGGCCCGGCACCGGTTGCTGCCGCTGTCTTTTCCGTCGAGGTCGTCACCCGGTTGCTTCCTCCTGTTCGATCCGCAAGCGCAACAGCGGCCCTGAAAGCGGCACCAGCACGCGGTAAATGCTCTCCGGCCAGGCAAGGCGCAGACGCGCATCCGTGACGGGAATCTCTTCAAGCTTCAACTGCCCCGCGCCTTCCAGCGCGAGAGAGACACCGGACGTCAAGCGGAGCGACGTGCCGGAGATCTCGGGCCGGTCGCGCAGCATCAGGGAGAGCACCGCGGGCAGATCCCCGTCATGCCGGTCCTCAAGCTCGATCCCCCTGCCCTTCAGCAGCCGGACCGTGCGCCGGTAGCTGCGCAGTTGCGCCTCTTCCGGGTAGGCCCCGGCAATATCCATCTGGATGGAGGCAACCTCTTCAGACAGATCAACGCTCACATCCCGCGCGGCAAAGGTCAGACCTGCCTGCTGCTGGACGCCGCCGAAGCTTGGAAGATTGTGAAAGCCGGACTGCATGGTCCAGATCTCGTAGCGATGCGGGGAAAAGGTCTTGGCGGTATAGATCTCGACGCCGACATCGATCAGAACCGGCTCGCCATCCTTGTAGAGGGTCAGACTGCCGACATCATTGTGATTATGGCCGTCGTCATTGTCCCCCGCCTTCACAGCCAGAACAAACTGGCCGTCCCGCGCAATAAACACGCCGCAGCTCGGATAATAGACATCAGGCAGATCCGCCACAGGCACATCATGGGCCAGCATTTCGGCATGGGTTCTGAGGGCAAGCAAACGGTAGGACAGATTGATTTCCCCGGGCAGATCCGGACGCGGGTTGGCCTTCGCGTCTTTCGCCGCCAGCGCACAGAGCGGCTTCGAGCCCACGGCCTTGCCCGCCAGAAACTCCCGTGCTCCACAAGGTTCCAGCACGGCGGAAGCATCCGCGAAATTGATATAGGTCCGGCCGGCAACGTGATTGTGAGCAATGAACTCCGCCATGTTGCGGAGCTTGGGCCAGTTCCACAGCGCCGAGACGCTGCCCGGAGCCACCTGACCAATCACGTTCAAGGCTCCGAACAAGCAGAGCGTGCCATGACGATAGTAGAAGGCCCCCTCCTCGCAAGCGCCATCTTCCCCGAAATCCTTCAGAAAGGCATCCAGGCTTCCTGCCGCTTTTTGCAAGACCTTCTGCCGGAGCTCAGCGTCGAAAGGACGGGTAAAAGCACTGATGAGGACATTCTGGCTGCACCATGCGGTCCAGTTGTTCATCGGCTCGTCGCCGTTCCCCATCCACCAGAAATGCCGGTCGAGATAAGGCTTCAGGACGCGCTGCAGGACCTCCCTGTCGATCCGGGACAGGATCGCCGGAGACAAGCGATCCAGCGCATCGCCATGAAGATGGGCAACGACCGCGAGCTGGGCGGCGGTTTCCGCCGCAAAGAGATCCACGACCGGATTATCCGGATCCGGCAGGAGATCCCGCACCCCGCCCCGCTGGTGGGCGTTGTGAGCCGGAAGCTGCCAGCCGCTTTCCTCTAGGATCAGGTAAAGGCCATCGACGAGCGCATCGAGAAACCGCCCCTGCCCATCGACCGCTTCCGCAAGAGCCAGAGCATTCACCTCACGGCGGCGCTGGAAATAGATAGCCTCATAGCCGGCCCGGTCGCCCTGCTCCCGGTAAGCCCGGTAGCCGTGAGCGGTCAAAAGACCCCACTCGCCCGCAAGAGCCTCCTCGCCACCGGCAAGAAGATCGGCTCGGATCTGAGCAGGCAAGTTGCTCCAGAAAGACCGGTCTGCCGCATCTGGACCCGGCACGAACGAGCGCAAGACTGCACCGGATGCATTCACGCATCCAGATACCCGGTGTTCCGGGGCCTGCTCCTGACCAGCCAAATCCACGACGGCAAACTCCTCCTGTCGCCCTCCCGGCGAACGGCCTTAGTCAGACAAACCATCATTGCAAAGTCAATTATTTTTTGCAATTTACGCAAATTTGCTTTTTTGCGTAACTTTTGCATAATTGCAAAATAGATCCTGAGCCCCTAAAAATGCGGGGCGTCCGGACAGATAGAACGATTCTAAAACGGGGATGACCTTGACCGACAGCGACCGCGCACATGCAGGCGAGCACGCTCTCCAGCCCCCGGCTTCCGGCAAGGTGACCCTGAAGGACATTGCCGACGCAGTCGGTGTTTCCATCAGCACCGCGTCGCGGGCACTCAAGGGCATGCCGGGAATTTCCTCGGAAGTCCGCTCCCGAATTCAACAGGCAGCCGAACGGCTCAACTACGCAGGCACCTCGCAGCCCGGCGGGGTGCTGACGGTCCTGTCAGATCTCCACCTTGCAGAAAGCGCGACCGGAGAGTTCATGCAGGCCGTTCAAGCCGGTATGGAAAAGCGTGCGAGAGAGCTGGGCCTGCCCATGTCCATGCAGCTGGTCAATCCGGCGGCCATGCGCCAGCTTGATCCGGATGCGGCAACCTCCGGCTATCTGCTTTTTTCCATGCAGCATGAAGACATCGTCTCCCTGTTGCACGAGCGCGGCATTCCGGCCGTCATCGTCAATGGCCGCGAACCCCTGATGCGCCTTGACGCCGTCGCGCCCGCAAACAGGACCGGCGGCTACCTGGGCGCCCGCCATCTCACGCAACTTGGCCACACCCGCATCCTGAGGCTGACCCACTCTCCCCGTCCGACCATCCGCGACCGGATGGCCGGTTGCGTGAAGGCGATGCTGGATGCCGGGCTTGAAGACCACGACGATCTGGTCGTGGAACTTGAAGCCATGCGCACCCATTTGGCCTATCAGGCCATCAAGCAACGGATCGAGGCTCAGGGATCCCCTGATTTCACTGCGATCCTGTGTTGCAATGACGCCTGTGCCTTCGGGGCGATCGCGGCCTTGAACGAAGCGGGCATCAATGTGCCCGGGGACGTTTCCGTCGTCGGCTTCGATGACATTCCGACCGCAGCCCTCAACTCCGTGCCGCTGACAACCATCCACGTGGATGCGGAAGATATCGGGGCGCGCAGCGTCAACCGGCTGCTCGAACGGGTCCGGGGTCAGGACCACCTTGCCACCTATACCGAAACGGCGGTCAGTCTGGTTGTACGAGAGTCCACCGCACCTGTTCGCAGCAACACCTGAGTTGCCGACCTGCATAATACTTGACTTATATACTCATATTTTCTATTGCGATCTGGTCATCTTCAGTTCCAGATCCAGAAAATGCCTTTCCACCCCAACATGGACAGCAAGGTCCACGGCGTTAAGCCCATCAAAGACCTGAACTGGCGCGCCTGGCCGGGGCTGCTCGCCGACGTTTGGGATGTGGAATGCTGCGCGGGTGCACACGGGCAATATGTTTCCAAGGCTCCCCGCCTGTTCCTGCTTCTGGACGCAGATGGAACGACGGACATCGACTTGATGATGCACCCGGATGGCCGGGAACGGGTTACCCTTAGCAGCCGCAATCCGATGTGCTTCATTCCTGCAGGCGTGCCGATATGGTCCTCCATCAGCAAGTCCGGCCGCCTCAAGCATCTGGACCTGCATCTCGACGTTCAGGCTCTCACAGAGCGGTTCGGCACCCGATTCAATCTTCCTGCGCTCGAGGAAACCAACTTCGGCTTCAATGACGACCGGATCATGTCACTTGCCCGGTTGATTGCCGCCGAATGCTGCGAACCGAGCGACCTCGACAGCCTTTATGGCGACAGCATTGTCGCAGGTCTGCTGACCGTTCTGGGCAATGTTCAGAGAGAGATTTCCGGTTCCATGAGCGGGCTGACACCGCGCCGCCTCAACAAGGTCCTCGAGCACATCGACCAGAACCACGCCAGAAACATCGCCCTACAGGAACTCGCCGACATCGCCGGACTGTCCTGCTCCTATTTCTCGCATGCCTTCAAGGCGTCGATGGGGCTGCCTCCACACCGCTGGCAAATGCAACGGCGGATCGAAACGGTGAAGTCCCTGCTGGAAACCGATGGCATGAGCGTGATCGATGCCGCCCTTGCCACCGGCTTCTCCGATCAATCCCATTTGACCCGCGCCTTCCGCCGCTTTGAAGGCACCACACCGGCTGCCTGGCTCCGAAACCTGTCGAAATAGAGCCTGCGAGAACTGGTTTCATCGGCGTTTCGTTCCAGAAATCACATGATCCGACAATCGCGCCGGAAATACATGACTTAAAAGCTCCGCTTAATCTGTAAGGGCAACCGGACAGGCGGCCGGTTTCCGGTCAGCAGGTCCCAAGGGGAAAAGAAAATGAAGCGGGGCACACTCAAGGCCGGGACACTTGCCGGCACGGCCATGGCACTGATCCTGTCGTCGGCGGCACTGGCACAGGACGCGGGGTCTTCAACCGTTCTGGACGAGATTAGCGTTGAAGGCATTTCCGACCCGAATGCTCCATTCGATGGCTATCTCGCACCGAGCACACTTTCCGGCAGCAAGACGGCAACTCCGCTTCTCGAAATCCCGCAGTCTGTCTCCGTCATCGGCCGCGATGAGCTGAATGACCAGGGCGTCCAGAAGACGGACGAGGCCCTTCGCTATACCGCCGGTGTCTTCACCCAGCCCTTCGGCTATGACAGCGACACCAACTGGATGTTCATCCGCGGGTTCCAGGCAACGGCCAGCGGCACCTATCTCGATGGCCTGCAGAACTTCGGCTATGCCTTCGGCAGCTTCTACGTGGACAGCTTCAATCTGGAACGTATCGAAGTGCTCAAGGGCGCGGCTTCCGTGCTTTATGGCGGCTCCAACCCGGGCGGGATCATCAACTATGTGTCCAAGCGCCCGACCGGCGAACGCCTTCGCTATGTCGAAAGCGGCATCAATGACGCCGGCACCGCCTATCTCGGCTTCGACATTGGCGACCGGATCAAGGATGCCTTCGACTTCCGCGTCTCCGGCCGCATCCAGGGCGGCGACGGCTACACAGATTTTGAAGAGGGTATTCGCGGCAGCATCTCGCCGAGCCTGACCCTGCATCTGAACGATGCAACCAAGTTGACCATCCTCGCCAACTACACCGGCACGGACGAGACCCACAATGGCGGCGCCTTCCTGCCCTATATCGGCACGGTGGTGGATGCCTCCTTCGGCAAGATCGATCCGGAGCGGAACTTCACCGAACCGGATCTCGACAGCTACACCCGGACGCAAGCTTCCATCGGCTACGAGTTCGAGCATGCCTTCAACAAGAACTGGACCTTCCGCCAGAATGTCCGGTTTGGCGCAGCGGATATCGACGAGCAGTTCCTCTATGGCAATGGCTACAGCACCGAGCCGATGCTGAGCCGCATCAACTTCGCCCACGAGACCAGCATCAAGACCTTTCTGGCCGATACCCAGATCGAAGGCGTGATCAACACCGGTCCGGTCGAGCACACGCTCCTTGCGGGGGTCGACTACAAGTATTTCAACATTGACCAGGTTCAGTCTTCTGCGCTTTGGGGCACCACGACCGATATCAACGTCATCAACCCGGTCTATGGTACAGCCCAGACAACGCCTGTCAGCTACCTCAATCAGGACCTGACCCAGAACCAGCTCGGCTTCTATATGCAGGACCAGCTCCGTTTTTCGGAAGGTTGGATCGTGACCCTGAATGGTCGTCATGACAGTGTCTGGACCGACACCCATGACCGCCCGACCTATTACGCCCCATCTCAGGACACCCGGAACGACAGCTACGAAAGCGCGTTTTCCGGCCGTGCGGGCCTCGCCTATGAATTTGACAATGGCCTGACGCCCTATGTCAGCGCTGCCACTTTCTTCAATCCGCAGATCGGCACCACCCGCCTCGGCAAGATGTTCAGCCCGGAAACCGGAACCCAGTATGAAGTCGGCCTGAAATACGCCCCGACCTTCATGGATGCCTTGTTCACGGTCTCGCTCTTCGACCTGACCCGTCAGAACGTTCTGACCGTCGATCCGGTCAACATCAACTACCAGGTCCAGACCGGTGAAGTCCGCTCGCGGGGTATCGAGCTGGAAGCCAAGGGCAAGCTCACCGACAACCTGACCGCCACCGCAGCTTTCACCGCCTACGACCTCGAAATCACGAAGGACAATGACGCGACCATCGTCGGCAAGACCCCCTATATCGTTCCGGAAGTTCAAGGCTCGCTCTGGCTCGACTATGCCTTTGACGAGGATTTCGTAAAGGGGCTCTCCATCGGCGGAGGTTTGCGCTACCTCGGCCAGAGCTGGGCGGACCAGCAGAATCTCTACAAGGTTCCCGAAACCCTGCTGGTGGATGCAAGGATCGGCTACAAGCGCGACAATTGGGGCGTGGACCTGAATGTCAGCAACCTGTTCGACGAGACCTATGTCTCCGCCTGCCAGACGACATCGTCCTGTGCCTACGGCGAAGGCCGCGCCATCCGCCTCAAGGTCCACGCGACCTGGTAAGCCCCGCAGGCACTATAAGACAGCTGGCGGTCGCATTTGACCGCCAGCTGCTATTCTTTTCCAGGCCCCACTTGCCACCTTTTCCACAAGGCAGATCGCCCGGCATTCCATGAGAGACTGAGCCATGGCAACGGGCCAGTCCGCGTCTTGCAACCTTCTGCCAGATCCCTTCCGTTGACAGGACCTGCGTCATCTGTCTCTGTCTCCACCAGTGGAAGTTGAGCCAGCCATTCCCCCCGCCACTCAACTGAGCCCGTTGGTCTTTTTGTTTCCTGGCAGGATCCCCTCTTGCCCCGAAGACCCGTCTTACCCGACAGACAACCTGGAACAGACTTGATGCTCCGCCGCTTTGCTGCCTATTACGCGCCTTACAAGACCCTTTTCCTGCTCGATTTCGGCAGCGCCGTCCTCGCGGGCCTTATGGAGCTTGCCTTCCCCATGGCAGTGAAGCTCTTCGTCGACGATCTTCTGCCGACCCAGAGCATCGAACTCATCCTGATCGCCGCGGCCGGTCTTCTGGTGATGTATGTCGCCAACACCGCCTTGAACGCCGTGGTCGTCTATTGGGGCCACATGCTCGGCATCAACATCGAGACCGACATGCGCCGCAAGGCCTTCGAGCATCTGCAGAAGCTGTCCTTCCGGTTCTACGACAATCAGAAAACCGGCCACCTGATTGCCCGCATTACCAAGGATCTGGAGGAAATCGGCGAAGTGGCCCACCATGGCCCCGAAGACCTCTTCATCGCGATCATGACCTTCATCGGCGCTTTCATCTTGATGGCGTTCATCAACACGGAACTCGCGCTGATTACCGCCGTCGTCGTGCCGCTAGTCGCCTGGGTGACAAGCCGCTATGGCGGGCGCATGACGCGGAACTGGCAGGCGCTTTACGGACGGGTCGGCGACTTCAATGTGCGCGTGGAAGAAAACGTCGGTGGCATGAGGCTGGTCCAGGCCTTTGCCAACGAGGACCACGAGCGCAAGCTCTTTGCCAAGGCCAACACCAGCTACCGCAGCACCAAGCTGGAAGCCTACAAGATCATGGCGGCGTCCACTTCGCTCAGTTACATGAGCATGCGCCTGGTCCAGCTCACCGTCATGCTGGCCGGCAGCTACATGGTGCTGCGCGACCATCTGAGCTACGGCGGTTTCGTCAGCTTCCTTCTGCTGGTGACCGTGTTCTTCCGCCCAGTCGAAAAGATCAACGCGGTGATCGAGACCTATCCGAAGGGCATCGCCGGGTTCCGCCGGTACCTCGAACTGCTCGGCACTGAACCGGATGTTGCCGATCTGCCAGATGCCAAGCCGGTCAAGCATCTGGCCGGAGACATCCGCTTTGATGCCGTCAGCTTCGGCTACAATGCCGAGCGCCCGATCCTTCAGGACATCAGCCTGGATGTCCGCTCCGGCGAGACCATCGCCTTCGTTGGTCCTTCTGGCGCAGGCAAGACCACGCTTTGCTCGCTTCTGCCGCGCTTCTATGACGTGACAGGAGGCGCGATTTCGATCGACGGCCAGAATGTCCGCGACATGACGCTGGCTTCCCTGCGCCGGAATATCGGCATCGTCCAGCAGGACGTCTTCCTCTTCGGCGGCACCTTGCGCGAGAATGTCGCCTATGGGCGGATCGGCGCCAGTGAGGACGAGATCCTGGAAGCCCTGCGCCGCGCCAGCTTCGACAAGGTTCTGGAGACCCTGCCTGAAGGCCTGGACACGGTGATTGGCGAGCGCGGGGTGAAACTCTCCGGCGGTCAGAAGCAGCGCCTCGCCATCGCCCGGATCTTCGTGAAGGATCCTCCCATCCTGATCCTGGACGAGGCAACTTCCGCTCTCGACACCCAGACGGAGCGGGACATTCAGGCCTCGCTGGAAGAACTGTCACGCGAACGGACCACCCTGGTCATCGCCCACCGTCTGGCGACCATCCGCAAGGCCGACCGGATCGTCGTCATCGACAAGGGACGGATCGCCGAACAGGGCACCCACAAGGATCTCCTGTCCCGCGAAAACAGCCTCTACCGGCGCATGCACGACGTGCAGTTTCTGGAAGAAGCTGAGATCAGCTGATCTCTCAGAAGCCAAACAAAAACCCCGCCTGGAGGACGCTCCGGGCGGGGTTTTGCATTTCAGGAACGAACGCGAGATCAGGCCGTTTCGGACACGATGCCCGGCTGCTTGGACCAGCCTGCGTACCAGTCACGGAACAGCTTGAACTGTGCCTCGACATAGTTGCGCTGCGCATCGTTGAGGGCATCATCCTCGTTGAAATGCAGCGTGTATTCCGCATCGCCGGTCAGAACCATCAGATGCTTGTAGAAGAGGACAAGGTCCGGGCCTTCGTCGAAGGTGGACAGGACATGCAGCGCTTCGTCCAGTTCCTTTGCCTTCACACGGGCTTCCACGTGACCTGCAGCCGCAAGCTTGCACAGAGCCGTCAGATGCAGGACTTCCCTGGGCAGGGCATTGCCGATGCCGGTGATGGCACCGGTTGCACCGCAGTTGACGAAGCCATGGAAGACATTGGTGTCGACACCGATCATCAGGGTGACGTCATCACTCTGGGAGGTGATGTTTTCAGCTGCATAGCGCAGATCCGCAGCCCCGCCGAACTCCTTGAAGCCGATCAGGTTCGGATGATCCCGACGCAGTTCGAAGAAGAGATCGGCGCGGGTGGCAAAGCCATAGTAAGGGCTGTTGTAGATCACGGCCGGCAGCTTCGGCGCGGCCGACAGGATCGCCTTGAAATGGGCCTTCTGGGCGGAACTCGAAGAACCGCGCGACAGAACGCGTGGGATGACCATGAGGCCACGCGCACCGACTTCCGCAGCGTGTGCAGCCAGAGAGACAGCGCTCTTGGTGTTGATCGCACCGGTTCCCACGACGACCGGAACGCCGGCGGCAACGAGACGGGCAACGCCTTCCTTGCGCTGGTCATCGGTCAGGAGCGGCCAGTCGCCCATGGAGCCGCAATAGACAACGGCGGACATGCCGGCCGCGATCAGTTCCTTGCCCTTCTTCACCAGGGCATCGAAGTCCGGTGTCCTGTCAGCCTTGCAGGGGGTCATCAGCGCCGGCATGCAGCCGGTGAAAGTCGTATCAGCCATGTTTCAGTTCCTCAGGTTCTGAACCCGGCCAGCGCCGGGGTATTCTCAAGGTCTTGTCTGCGGCCCCGCACAGAAGGAGCCAGCGATTTCCAGAAGGGCCGTCAGAAGCCCACGATCTGTTCAGGCAGCCAGGTTGCGAGCTGGGGGAAGAGCGCAAGAAAGATCAGGGTCAAGAGCTGCAGCAGGATGAAGGGGACGACGCCGCGGCACATCTGGCCGTAGGTCATGTCCGGCGGGGCGATCGACTTCAGATAGAAAATCGAGGACGCCATGGGCGGGGTCAGGTAGCTGGTCTGGATGACCACGATCACCATGGTGCCGAACCACACCGGATCGATGCCGGTCTGACGAATGATGGGCGTGAAGAGCGGAACGCAGATCAGCACATTCGCCGTCCAGTCGAGCACGAAGCCCAGCAGGAACACGATCACCAGGAAGAAGATGATGATGCCCGCATCACCGAAACCTGCCGCTTCCACCGCGTTGCGGATGAGACGGGATCCACCGTTTGCAGCAAAGGTACCCATGAACATGGTGCCCGCAGCAACGATCAGGAGGATCATTGCGGAAATACGGACCGTGATCTGGAGGGATTCCCGCAGCATCGAAAAGCTGAAGCGGCCATAGGCAACACACAGGGCAAGCGCACCAACCGCACCGACGGAGGCTGCTTCCGTTGGCGAGGCAATGCCTGCCAGCAGAGACCCCAGAACCGCAAAGATCAGAGCAAAGATCGGCAAAAGCGAGGTGATGGTCAGGGTGACCTTTTCCCGGAGCGGGATCTCGTCCATCTCGGCCTGGGCTTCGGTCTTTTCCGGCGGCCAGATCAGGCCATGGACGATGATGTAGGCAATAAAGAGCACGATCATCAGCAGCCCGGGGAACATCATGCCGGCGAGCAACTCGCCAACGGACATCTGCGCCAGCGAGGCATACATGACGGCAATTACCGACGGCGGGATCATGGTTCCAAGCGATCCGCCAGCGCAGATCGTGCCAGCGACCAGGCTGTTGGAATAGCGGAAGCGCTGCATTGCCGGGATCGCCATCATGCCGATCATGACCTCCACAGCGCCGACCACACCGGCTGCCGCCGCAAAGACAGCGCCCATTGCAATGGTCGCCACCGCAAGCCCGCCCGGCAGACGGCCAAGCCAGAGCTGCATCACCTTGAACAGGCGCTCGGCAATGCCGGACCGCTCAAGGATCGCTCCCATCAGGACGAACATCGGGATGGCGGCCAGAATGAAGTTGGTCGCGGCAGAATAGAAGGAGCCGTAGAGCTGGGCGAAGACATTCGGTCCGAAGGCAATCAGACCTGCTCCCGCCGAGACGATCGTCAGCGACAGGGCAATCGGAATTCCTGCCAGAACCAGCAGGAACAGAAGCGGAAACATCAAGGCTGCGACAGACATCGGATCAGGCCTTCAGCTCGAAGCTGCCATTGGGCGCACCGGCAAAGGCACGCAGCCCCTGCACCGCCAGTTGAAGGGTCAATGCCGTCAGACCAAGAGCCAAAAGGCCGTAGAAGGGCCAGACAAGCGGCGCCCAGGGGCTGACCATCTCGACCTCGGAGGTCTCGAACGCCCGCCACGCGCGCTTGATCGCGAACCAGGCAAGACCGCCATAGATCGGAGTCAGCAGGCACACGAACACCAATCCCTCGATCCATTCGCGAAGACGGAGAGGCATTTTCTGAGCAAGGAAATCAATCCGCACATGAGCATCTTCGCGCAGTGCATAGGCAGCCCCCAGCACGAACAGCGTGCCGGTACACATGTAGGAGATATCGAAGGCCCAGATGGTCGGCGCGTTAAAGACATAACGCGCCGCCACTTCGTAGATCATGGAGGCGACCAGGACGAGCGTCACAGCCTCCGCAATGCGCGACAGGATTTTTGAAATCATATCGATCGCGTTGAAAAGACCCGTCATCCCGATCCCCCTTCCCATCACTTGCCGTTGCGGATGAGGTAGCTGCTTTCAGAGGACCAGCTGTCCATGAAAGCCATGTAGTTGGCCAGAAGATCCGCCATTTCCGGCTTGCCTTCCGCCTTCTGGGCTTCGGCCTTCTTGGAGATCCAGTCCTTGCCGGCGTCGGAAAGCTGCTTGATGAACTCCGGCTCCAGCGTGATGATCTCGTTCTTGCCCTTGCGATAGGTCTCGAGAGCCTTCACGTCGGCGCTGTAGAAGTGGATCAGGCCTTCCATGGTCGTCACTTCGGCTGCCTTTTCGATCAAGGGCTTCAGGTCGTCCGGCACAGCATCCCAGGTTTCCTGCTTCAGAACCACTTCCCACAGGAAGGTCGGCTGGTGGACGCCCGGAACGATGATGTACTTGGCAGCTTCATGGAAGCCTTCCGGCAGGTTTGCGGAGGGCGGGCCCCACTCGATCAGGTCAACGCCCTTGCGCTGCAGCAGGGTGTAGATTTCCCCCGGCGGCACGACGGTCGGCACAGCACCGAAATATTCCTTCATCACTTCAGCCCATGGGCCGGACGTGCGGTACTTGAGGCCCTTGAGGTCCTCGGCCTTGGTCACCGGCACGTTGGAATGCGCCATGATTTCGGAGGAACCGATGCCGACGACAAGGCTCTTGAAGCCTTCCTTGGCGCGGAAGTCGTAAAGGGCTTCCTTGCCGCCATCCTCATAGATCCAGGTGATGAAGGCCTCAGGACCCATACCGCCCGGGAAGCCCGCGAAGATCGCGTTTTCCGGATCCTGGTTCACCCGGTAGCTCGGGGTGGAGTGACCTGCCTGAATGACACCGTCCTTGACGCCGTCATAGACCTGCAGCGCAGGAACCAGCACGCCGGCCCCGAAAGGCTCGATCTCGACGCGGCCGCTGGTCATCAGCTTCACGTTGTCAGCGAAACGCTCAAGGAAGTTCACATAGAAGGGCGAGCCTTCCGGAACCGAAGTCGGAACCTGCCAGGTAATTTCCTGCGCCATTGCCGGCGCCGTCACGGCCAGCAGGGAGACCGCAAGTCCCCAAGCTTTCAAACGATCAAACATCACAAGTCTCCTGTTGATGCACAGGGCGCTGCGCCCTCAGTCTGGAAAGGGTTCCGTTCGCCTTCTCAAGCCGCCGGAACTTCGTATTGAGGGCACGCTACGGCAAAATATATTTCTTGTCGACACATAAAATACAAAAACGAGGACCAACAAAAGGCCCCCTCATCCAACCCATTGGAATGAGCCGGATTCCCAGGTTCCCTGCTGTGAAAAAGATCGGCGCGCCCTAGAAAGCGATGTCGCCGTTCAGCCTGCGGTCGTCGACGATGTAGCTCTGGATCTGCCGGACGATCTGGTCCGCGTGCTGCTTGGCGATCCGGTCTGCCGTCTCTACATCCCGCGCCTCGATGGCGCAGACCATCTTCTCGTGCTCGTCCAGATAGACCTGGGGCAGTTCGTCGTTGAAGGAGGAATAGTAGAAACGCAGCAGCCTGCGCCCTTCATCGAGCAGCCGGTCGAAGAGCTCAATGTAGTACCGGTTCTTGCCCGCCCGGGCGATCATCGAATGGAAGTGCCGGTTGACCTCGATCATCCGGGAGACATCCTTCGCCGCCACCGCTTCGGCATAATCCGTCTGGAACTTCCGGATCCGGACCACTTCCGCGTCCGTCCTGTTCTGGGCCGCCAGACGGGTGGTCACCCGGTACATCAGGGTCAGGGCATCATAGAAGCTGGGAAGTTCAAGGAAATCCAGCGGGGCAACAATCGTCGACCTGTTTGGCAAGGTGACGACGAGACCATCATTGGCAAGCTTGATCAGAGCCTCGCGGATCGGCGTGCGGGACATGCCGAACCGGGTTGAAAGCTCGGTCTCATCCACCGGACTGCCCGGACGCAGCTTCAGCTCCAGAATTTCCTGCTTCAAGGTGTCGTAAGCGGTCGAAACACCATGCCCGCGCCGGGGTTTTGCCCCTGCAGCCTCCACCGCATTGCCCTTGCTGTCCGCGTCCATTGCTCATGTCCAATTGCCGGAAGTTCCTTGACCAAAGACCAGAGCAAGGAATTTCCGCTCTGTCGACGCCTTAACAGACCAGAGTGGCAAAAGATCACAGTTTGCTTTGCAACAAGCCCGGCAATTGAGCAGCAGGACGCGGCAGACAAGCAATATAAAGAAAAACTGCGCCATCCCGGATGGGACGGCGCAGCCAGAAGTCAGTCCAGCAGGTTCAAAGGGTCAGTGACCAACACCGAGATAGAGCTCGGCTGCCCGCTCGTCGGCCAGCAGTGTCCTGGCCTCTCCCTCAAGCGCCACCTTGCCGCCATCCATGATCGCGCCCCGGTGGGAGATCTCCAGAGCCTGACGTGCCCGCTGCTCGATCAAGAGCACGGCGGTGCCGGTTCCGGCCAGCGCCTTGATCCGGCTGAAGCTCTCGTCCGCCATGATCGGGGACAAGGCTGCCGTCGGCTCATCCAGAACGATCACCGGAGGCTTGGTCATCAGGGCACGGGCAAAGGCCAGCTGCTGCCGTTCACCGCCCGACAGGCTGCCGGCGCGGGAGCGGCGGCGACCCGCAAGAGCCGGAAAGAGATCGAACATTTCGGCCATGCGGGCCTTCCTGTCCTTCACCCCTTCAACCACTTCCAGGTTCTCGACAATCGTCAGGCTGCTGAAGACATTCGCTGTCTGTGGCACATAGCCGATGCCCGTCCGGGCGCGGCGTTCGGCCGGGACTTTGGTGATGTCCTCACCGGACAGAAGCACCCTGCCCCCAACTCGGGGAAGCAGTCCGACCACAGCCTTGGCCAGGGTCGACTTGCCCGCGCCATTGGTGCCCGCAACAGTCAGGATCTCACCGGCCTCAAGAGTCAGGTCGATCCCCTTGAGGATGTCGACCTCGCCATAGCCGCCGGTCATGTTTTCAATCTTGAGCATCAGGTGACACCCCCACCGATATAAGCTTCGCGAACCACCGGATCAGACAGAACCGCTGCAGGATCGCCCGAGGAGATCAGACGTCCCCGGTCCATCACATACATCTTGTGAACCAGCTTGCTGAGCGCACCCAGGTCATGCTCGATGATCAGGAAACCGATGCCCCGGGCATTCAGCTCCCGGATCTTTTCGGAGAGCTCGCCAATCAGAACCGGGTTCACACCGGCAAATGGTTCGTCCAGCATGATCAGCTTTGCACCGGTCATCAGCGCACGGCCCAGCTCCAGCAGCTTCTTCTGCCCGCCGGAGAGACTGCCGGAGGGCACATCCGCCACAGCGCTAAGCTTCAGAAAAGCGATGGTCTCTTCCACCTTGGCAGCGCTTTCCACTTCCTGACGCGCCACCTGGCCCGGCCGGAAGAAGGTGTTGAGCAGGTTCTCGCCCAGCTGATCGGGAACAGCGGCCATGAGGTTCTCTCGAACGGTCATGTGGCTGAACTCGCGCGGCACCTGGAAGGTGCGCACCAGACCGGCTTGGGCCCGGACCGTTGCCGAAGCCGCGCCCAGTTCCTTGCCCTGGAAGGTCACGCTGCCGCTGTTGCCGTCCAGAAAGCCGGTAACCAGCGAGAACAGCGTGGACTTGCCCGCGCCATTGGGACCGATCACGCCGATGATGTCATTGTCTTCCATGGTGATCGACACATCATCGACCACCCGGAGCCCACCATAGGCTTTCGTCATGTTCTTGATTTCGAGGGTCATCGCTTCGTGTAATCTCCCATCAGGCCCTGAGGCCGGTAGATCGTGAAGAGCATGAGCGCGAGACCGATCACGCCGAGACGGATACTCGCCATGGCCACTTCCGGAATGAAGGGTGCCACGTCCCGCAGGAACCGCGAACCTTCAAGGAAGGTCATCAGAATGATCACGCCCGCGACCGTCCCGGAAATGCGCCCCACCCCGCCCATGATGATCGCCATCCAGATCTGGAAGGTGATGAAGGGGATGAACTGATCCGGCGAGATATAGCCGATGTAATGGGCATAGAGACCGCCAGCCACACCTGCGAGCAGCGAGCCGAGCAGCAGCACCTGCATCTTGAAGCCTGCCGGCTCCTTGCCGAGGGAGCGGACAGCTTCCTCATTGTCGCGGATGGCCTCGATCATCCGGCCGAACGGCGACTTGACGATGCGGCGCATGGCAAGGATGGCGAGAAGACAAAGGACCATCACGAGGCCGAACATCAGCATGCTCTGCATCTGGCTGGACACGCCCGGGAAGATCCGCGGAATGCCGGGAATGCCCTGCACGCCCTTGGTCAGCCAGCCTTCGGACGTCACCACAAGCCGGACGATCTCGGAAAAGCCGAGCGAGGCAATCGCGAAATAGTCCTCCCGCAAGCGGATGCTCACCACCCCGAGAGGCCAGGCCGCAAGCATGGCGGCAAATCCACCGGCTGCCAGAGACAAGGCAACCGGAACCCCATTGGTGGCCAGCAGCGCGCTGGTGTAGGCGCCGATACAGAAGAAGCCGACATGGCCGAAGTTGATCAGCCCGGTCATGCCGAACTGGAGATTTAGCCCGAGAGCGAGAAGGAGATAGATCCCGGCGAAGATGCCGATGGCAATCAGATAGGCTTCCATATCAGCGCACCCCTTCCGAACGTCCGAACAACCCCTTCGGCCGGATCAGCAGCACCAGGAGAAGCACGATGAATGAGACAGCGATCTTGTAAGTGAAGCCGACAAACGGCGTTGCCAACTCCTGTGCGACCCCGATCAGCAGACCGCCGACGATGGCTCCGATTGGATGACCGATCCCGCCGAGAACGGCAGCGGCAAAGGCAGGCAGCAGCATTTCCCAGCCGCTTTCCGGAGAGACCACCGTCTTCATGCCCAGAATGATGCCGGCAATGGCAGAGACAGCCCCCGCGATGGACCAAAGCGCCAGCATGACGGGACGCGGGGAAATGCCCGAGACCTTGGCCAGCAGCGGATTGTCGGCAACCGCCCGCATCCGCCGTCCGATCGGTGTCAGGTGCAGGATGATGAAGACAACGGCGAGCGTCGAGATCGCCACAGCCGCGAACTTCAGATCATTCGGCTGGATACGGATGCCTGCAAACTTGATCGGGCGGACAATATCGAGCTGGAAGACATTCTGGTCATGTCCGAAGACCAGACCGATGATCGCCCGGATGAAGAAGGCCAGACCGATGGACGCCAGCAGCGACGAGATCGGCGAACGGCCCTGCAGCGGCCGGAAGACCAGAAGATAGGACACGACCGAGGCCAGAGCCCCTGCCGCAAGCCCGATCAGGCTGCCAAGAATGACCGATCCGGTAAAGGCACTGCCAACCAGAGCGCCATAGGCGCCAAGTGTCATGGTGTCGCCTGTTGCCGCATTGGAAAACCGGGCAATTCCAAAGACCAGCGTAACCGCAAGCCCCGCCAGGCCGATGATGAGTCCGGACATCAATCCGGAAAAGAGTAGTTCTGCAAAGCCTGTCATTGAGTTTGCTCGGATATCTTCTGACTGTTGGTCGGCGGACGGCCGGCTGAAAGGCGAAAGAGCCTGCCGGACAATGCCCTTTCGCACCTCCCGTGCGGGTGTAATGCCGGGACCCGAAGGCCCCGGCACATGTCGTCAGATCTTGACGATGTAGTTCCGCTTGGCTTCACCACCAGTGAACACGGAGGCACTGAAGTCCGGGGTCACGTCGCCGAACTCATCGAAGTCGAGGACGGACGACGCGCCTTCATAGTTGATCGGGCCGCTCTTCAGCGCTTCCTTGCCTTCCGCGAAGGTGCTGACCTTGGTGCCGTCCGGGCCTGCCACTTCATGCAGCTTGGCAGTAATGGCGGCAATGTC
Organism: Roseibium suaedae; assembly: GCF_900142725.1. Taxonomy (GTDB): domain Bacteria; phylum Pseudomonadota; class Alphaproteobacteria; order Rhizobiales; family Stappiaceae; genus Roseibium; species Roseibium suaedae. The sequence goes on from NZ_FRBW01000002.1 coordinate 1,053,899, forward strand.
CGCACCCGGGCCGGCTGCTTCCATGGCCAGAGCCAGAACGATGACCATGTCCCAGGTCATTGCGGCATAGACGTTGGAAAGACCCGGCTGACCGAGAGCCTCCTGATAGGCTGCGTCATAGGCGGCAAAGGCAGGCGAGCCTTCGTTGGAGATGCTGTCGACCGCGATGATGCCTTCGACAACGTCCGGGCCAAGAGCTTCGGCGAGCTTCGGATTGGCAGCCCAGGCCGGGATGATCCACTTGTTCTCTTCGCCGGTCTGGTACCATTCGCGCAGAATGACCGTGGTGTCGGCCAGATAGGAGCCCATGATGATCACATCCGGCTTGGCATCCAGAACCTTCTGCAATTCTGCACGGTAGCTCGGCTGGGACGGTTCGTAGACAACGGAAGCCACGACTTCGCCGCCATTGGCTTCCCAGGCCTTGCGGAAGCCTTCGGTGTTGCCAATGCCGGAAGCGTTGTTGAACGCCATGGTCGCCGGACGCTTGAAGCCTTCCTTCTCGGCGATCTTCGCAAAGGCACGGCCAAAGCGGTCGTTGGTTGCCTGGAACCGGTAGCCGAGGTGCTTTTCATTGGCCGGAGCAACGGACAGAGCCGGAGCGCCAGAAGTATTGAACAGCGGAATGCCGGCTTCATTGGTGAGCGGCATGACGGCGAGCGAAATGCCAGAAGACCAGGTGCCCAGGATGGCATTGACCTTGTTGACTTCGATCAGCTTCTTGGCAGCCAGAACGGCAGCCTGCGGCTGGGTCTGGGTGTCTTCGGCGAAGACTTCGAGCGTGCGTCCACCGGCTCCACCCGCATCATTCACGAGCTTGGCAGCCTGCAGGATCATCTTCTGCATGCCGGATCCATAGGGAGCGCCGGCACCGGTGATCGGGTTCAGGGCGCCGATGCGCAGAACGCCGGCATCCTGGGCGAAGGAAAGGCGCGGCATGGCAGCCGTGCCCAGAAGGGCGGTAAGACCTGCAAGGGTCTGACGACGATTAAACTTCATGTGTCCATTCCTCTGGTTTGTATTAGCCGGCCCGCCGGCGCTTCAGTGAGGGGGCGAAGCCCAGAAGGGCTTCGTCCTGGTTCACGAAAGGGAGTTTCTCTTGATGAAGGCGCCATCCTTCATGATCATCGGCATATGCTTGCCCTGACCGGTCAGGAGAGAAAGATCGGCCAGCGGATTGCCGTCGACCACGATCAGATCAGCGAAGGCACCTTCCTTGACGACGCCGATCTGACCTTCCATGCGCAGCAGCCTGGCCGCGATGTAGGTTGCGGAGGCGATGACTTCCTGGGCGGGAAGCACACGGCCGCGAATGACGAATTCTTCCGACTGGTGACGGTGCATGCCGCCGAGAAGATCACTGCCGTAAGCCATGGCAAGACCTGCGTTGCGCATGATCTCGAGAGACGCCATGCCGTTCAGGCGGACATTGTCGATCTTGGCAACGGAGTCTGCCGGGAAGCCCATTTCGGCACCTTCGCTGGACAGCTTGTCGTAGGTGACAAGCGTCGGAACGGCGATGGCGCCCTGCTCAGCGGCAAAGGCAGCAGTTTCCGCTTCGATCAGGTTGCAGTGCTCAAGGGAATGCACACCACATTCAACCGCACGGCGGATTGCCTCATCGGTGTAGAGGTGGGCGGAGACATAGGTTCCGGCATTGCGCGCCTCTTCGACGACCGCAATGATTTCCTCACGGGAGAAGCCGAGGAAATGGATCGGATCGGTCGGCGAGGCCACGCCGCCATTGGCCATGATCTTGATGAAACGGGCACCGCCCTTGATCTCTTCGCGGGCAGCACGGCGCACATCCGGCACGCCGTCGCACACGCGGCCGAGAGCACCCAGGCTGAAACCGGTCTGTTCGACAGAGCGGTCATCGAACGGGCCTCGGAAATCACAGTGCCCACCGGTCTGGCTGAGCGCCTTGCCGCTGACCACAAGCCGCGGCGCAGGCAGGATGCCTTCTTCCGTGGCAGCAACCAGTGCATGGGTGGCACCGCCAACGTCCCGAACCGTGGTGAAGCCACGGCCGAGCATCTCGCCCATCAGCTTGAAGGCACGAATGGTGACCAGTGCATCCGGCAGCTTGGCGTTCTTGCCAAGATCCGCAAGGCTTGCGACCACGTGCACATGGGCATCGATCAGCCCCGGCATCAGGGTCTTGCCCTTGAGATCGATCGTCTCGACAGCCGACGACTTCAGGCCTTCGCCGACTTCGCGGATGACGTTGCCTTCCACGAGAACGTCGACCGGCGCGGAAGGTTCGGCGCTGGTGCCGTCTACGATACGGGCATTTGACAGAAGATAAGCGGACACGATCAAACTCCAGATGAATGAAGGAAGAGGCAGGCTGTTTCCTCAGACCTGCGAAGGGACAAGCCCGGGCCGGGACAACGCGCCGACTGGGAGTGGGAAAAAGCCATCAGGAACTGCCCTCCTTTTGCGGGGCAGGAAACTGGCGGCGCACCTCGTTTTTCCAGAAGGCCAGCATGTCGGCGTAATAGCCTCCGTCCTGACGCAGAACCGTCTGGGCGATCATGCCGCGCACGATGCACATGGTCGTGTTCATCACGATCCGCGCATGGTCTTCCGGCACGCCGCGCTTGCGGGCGAGTGCCGACCAGATGGCATCGAGGCCTTCGTGGAAGCGGCGCACGACCGGGATCAGACGCGCCTTGAACTCCTCGTTGTGACGGGTTTCCGGCAGGTATTCCATGGTCACATAGAACAGACGATCGGACATGAACTGCCAGATGTAGTCGACGATCTCGTCCGTCGTGCCGCCCCGCTCGCCATATTCCTCGGCGAAGGCAAAGAGCCGCTGATTGACCTCTTCCAGCATCGCCGCAATGGCGTCGGTAAGGATCTCTTCCTTGCTGGCGAAATGGTGGGTCATCGCACCGCGGGACAGGCCCGCGACCTTGGCAATCTCGGTGGTCGAAGTCCGGCTGAACCCGCGCTCATAAAGAACGTCGATGGTTGCCCTGCGGATCCGGGCGAGCGTTTCCGCACTCCGCTCCTCCTGCGTCCGTGGCTTCTTTGAACTTGCCATCCCATGACCTCCTCAGCGTCTGTCTTTGGCAGAAGAATATGCGGCTCCACTCTAACGCCTAAAAAACAAGCACGCCTGTTTGTAATTCAAGTAAGGACTCCAATTTACAAACAGTCAAGTTTGTTTGTTTGAAAGGTGACAAAATTTCGAGAATAAAACCTGTAATCGCATCAACGACTTGATGCCATTATTGCGCGATCAGGCAAAACACGACAAGCGGCATCTCCCTCAGATTCAAGACGTAAAGACCTGAGGAAACTCACCATTTTACCGGACGAACGACAGGCTTTTTCCATCGCAAGGAGGATGAAACCACCTTCGAATGAACCAATCTGCCCGGCAGGGTCACTCACCGGATGAGTAGACTCATCAAGGCACTTCAGGGCAAAATTGGCCGCGACGCGACACCTGCAGCCAGACCTGATTGCTGATCTTTCATACCGGGAGAGAGAATTGACCGTTCTGGATCACAACACATCTGCGAGCCCCACCCTCAGCAGCATTCCGCGTTACTCGGTTGCCGCCAGACTTCTGCACTGGATCGTGGCTGCGCTGGTGCTCGCCACCTGGCCACTCGGCCTCATGATCGGTTTCACCAAGAAGGAAGTCACCCTGGACTTCTATCTCGTCCATGAAAGCCTCGGGTTTCTGGTGCTCTGGGTAATGCTTTTACGCGTTGGCGCGAAACTGACGAGCAAGGCGCCACAGCATGATGGTCCCCGGATCGAGCAGATTGCCGCGCACTCCGTCCATGGACTGCTCTACCTGTTCCTGATCATCATGCCCGTCAGCGGCTTTCTGGCCACCAATGCCCACGGCTTCCCGCTCAAGTGGTTCGGGCTTGTCGAGGTCTGGAGCCCCATTGGAAAGACGCCGGATATCGCATGGACCCTGTCCGGCATCCATGCCTGGAGCGCCTGGATCCTTCTCGGCCTCTTTGCGCTCCATATCGGCGCCGTGCTGATGCATCACGTCATCAAGCGGGACACCACCCTCTACCGGATCCTTTGAACCCGGGAAGCGAAGTCAGGCCGGCAGGGCCAGAAGATCCAGATGCCCGACCTCGCAACGGCTTTCTGGCATATGAACTGCCTTGAGCCGGAATGAAAGCCAATCATCGATGCCCGTCTCCGGCAGCTCGCCAATCTCCATGAGTGGCTGCCGGAACCCCTTCAGAAAGCTTCTCTGAAGGTCCGCCTCCCCCGGCCCCATCACCCAGGGGCTTTCGGCAAGACGGACACGATATCCTTCCGCCTCAAGCAAGACCGCAAGACGGGAAGCAGCATCCGGCCCGAGGGCCGTGCCAAATCCCTTGTCAGTCTGCTGATGCCGGTTGAAGGCCGCCCGGACAGCTTGATCCAGAGGATGGGCAACAGACCAGCGCATCACCCCGTCATAATTCAGCGCGGCATAGACAGCGCATCCCTCAGAGGCGGCCCGTTTCACCAGCTGCGCACAGAACCCTTCCGAGCACAGATCAAACAGGGCGGAGGCCGTCAGCAGGGACACGCCTTCAAGCGGCAAACCCGCAATGTCATTCAGATCATGACGGGCAAAGGAAACATGCACCGTCTCTCCGGCCAATTGCCGCGCCTGTTCCAGCAGGGCCGGGTCGTTGTCGAGCAAGATCCAGCGTGCTGCCTGCGGAAACACCGGCGCGAGACTGCGCAAGGTCGATCCAGTGCCACAACCGATATCCAGAACTTCCAAAGCACTCCCTTGCGCCGCCAGCCAGCTCCCGGCTTCGCGGGCAAGGTCCTCGCTTCGCGCAAGGCGATCGGCCGGCTCGCGCAAGAACAACCAGCCCGGATCAAAGCCGCTCATCGCAATGTCTCCAACCGGTTGGAAATGAGCCTTGCGGTTTCTGGCCAGCCGGGCATGCCCTTTCCAGCTGCCAAGGCCCCCTGCTCGTAGCGCAAGCGCGCCTCATCATCACAGATCAGAACCCGGAGTGCATCGGCAAAGGCGGCAGGGTCATCCACGGGCACCAGCTGCCCCGCCATTTCCGGCACCACATCCGGAACAGCCCCGGCCTTACAAGCAACAATTGGCAAGCCGTCCACGAGCGCCTCGGCGAACACCATACCAAAGCCTTCATACCGGCTGGCCAGAGCGAAAACATCCGCATCCGCCATCAGCGACCGGCTGTCGCTGCATTCCCCAGGCAGGCTGACACGGCCTTCAAGACCCAGGTCAGCCACCAGCCTATCCAGCTCATCCACGATGATCGGATCTAGCGTCCTGCTGCCAACGATCCTCGCCTGCCAAGCAAGATCCTCGATAAGCTTCAGGGCCTTGATCAGAACATCATGCCCCTTGCGGCGCGTCAGCGTTCCCACCGAAAGGATCCGCAAAGGCTCACCCGGAAGCCTGTCCCTCCGGGGCGCCGCGGCTGGATCCGTTCCCGGAATGGCGATGGTGATCTGGTCAAGACGCACCCCGAAATTCGCGTCCAGTTCCTTGGCCGTCATGGGAGAAGTGACGATCACCGCTGAGGCGAACGCCAACGCCTGGGTCTCACCGCCTCGCAACTTGTCTGCCAGTGCAGGCTGAAGCCCGGTTTCCAGCGCCAGCGGATGATGGACGAGAGCCACGATCTTCAGGCGGCCTTTTTCCCGTTCCGCCCAGCGCTCCAGAACCCCATAGGCAAGTCCGTCGACCAAAACCAGCGCCCCATCGGGAAGGCTGGACAAACGCTGCTCCGCATCCTGCCTTGTCTCGTCGGATGGAAACGGAAACCCCTCCCCCAGCGGCAGAAGATCAACCTGCCAGCCGAGATCGCGCAATCCCTGAATTACGCGGCGGTCATAGCCATAACCGCCGGTGCGCAGCTCCAGATTTCCCGGATAGGCAAAGCTCAGCGTGCGGGTCAAAGATCCGCCTCATACCAGCCGCGAGCCGCATGGGATTCGTGCAAGGTCACTTTCAGCCGGCAGATCCGGTGACTTCCTTCGCCGAGCTTTTTGTCCCGAACGGCCTCTGCAAGCCGGTCAAAGATATGCTTGGCGATGACTTCCGTAGTCGTGACCTTGCCCTGAAAGACCGGGACTTCATCAAGGTTCTGATAGTTCAGCGGTTTCAGCACCTCGCCGAGCACTTCGGTCGCTGCACCGATATCGACCGCAAGACCGTCCTCATCCACATCCTTCGTGAAAAACGCGGCATCAACCACGAAGGTCGCTCCATGCATGCCTTGCGCTGGACCGAAAACCGGGCGCGGCAGGCTGTGAGCGATCATGATGTGGTCACGGACTTCAACTGCAAACATGCAAAAAGAGCTTTCTCAGAGAGGGAATAGAAAATCGGTCAGTAGCGGATACGGTGACACAGCGTTGCCGGATCCATGAGGATACGCCCGTAGGCCCCGGGCAGATCCTCAAACAGGGTCTCGCCTGACACCAGGGCATCAAGCCTTGGATCGGACAGCAGGCTCAAGGCCTTATCCATCCGGCGGGAATAGTCCCAACGGGCCCGCTGCCGGGCAGGGAGATTGCCAACCTGCGAGCTGATCAGCGACAGACGGCGCACGTGAAATGCGCCGCCCAAGGAGAGGGACGCACGGGCCTCGCCAAACCAGCTTGCCTCAACGACCCGTGCCTCCTGACCGGCCTGTTCGATCGCAAGTGACAGGGCTTCACCGGTTGCAGAGGCATTGATCAACACGTCAAACGGCCCGTTGACCTGCTCGGGGCGCGCAAAGGAAAGATCGAGACTTGCTGCTAGAGCGGAGCGGGCCGGGTTGGGGTCAATCAGGATCGTCTCGGTTCCAGGAATGCGGGCGGCAAGAAAAGCAACAAGGGCACCGACGACACCCGCACCGAAAACGGCAACCCGATCTCCCGGCAGTACTTCCGCATCCCAAAGAATATTCAGGGCCGTTTCCATGTTCGCTGCGAGGATAGCCCGTTCGACCGGCACATTTTCAGGGATAGGGCGTACGGCCGCCTCCGGCACGACGAAATGGTCCTGATGCGGATGAAGGCAAAAGACCGGCTTCCCGGCCAGATCGGCGCTGCCCTCTTCCACCCGGCCAACGGCTGCATATCCATATTTGACCGGGAACGAGAAACACCCGCCCATGTTCGGCCCGCGCATGCGCTCATGCTCGCCTGGCGGCACCAATCCCTTGAAGACAAGCGCCTCCGTGCCACGGCTGATGCCGCTGAAGAGCGTCTTCACCCGGACATGACCAGCTTTCAGCGGCGCAAGGGTCTCTGTTCGAAGCTCTGATGTCTCTGCCCTGGAAATCCAGAACGCCCGGGCAGAGGTCACGTCACATGCTCCGGATTTGGAAAGCGGTCTGTTCAAGGCACGAAACTCAGCTGGATATCTCAAATCATCCGAAACCCAAGGGCTTCAATCTTTTACCATATAGTGCCGCAAACCGCCGAAGAGGTTCATATGCCCCTGAGCTTGAAAACATTTTTGTGACCGGTCTGCAAAGAACCTTGCCGCGTAAGCAAGGCACTCACAAGATGTGAGCGTGAAGGAGTATCACCATGTCCAGCATGTGGGAGGAGCAGGGAAGCAGAGGCGCGAATGCCATTCCCTCCCCTCTGATGACAAGTGCACTGAAGACCCTCGGCGCGGTGTTTGCCGCAGCCCTCGCCGTCTTTGCCTATGCAGGGTTTCATCCGGGCCTTGGCCTTGCAGCGCCAGTCGCGGCGGCCACTGCCCTCTTTTGCATTTATGCGCTTGTTCTCGGTGGTCTGCGCCATCACCCCCATCCCAGACTGGGGGCTGCAAATCTGGTGACAGCCATTCGCGCCGCCATGGTGTGCCTGGCCGGTGCAACGATCCTGCTTGCAGATAACATTGCCACCTCGGATCAAATTCTCTGGGGCCTTGCGGCACTCACCGCAGCCGCCCTGCTGCTTGACGGCGTAGACGGTTATCTCGCCCGGCGGAACGGGGAATCCTCCGTCCTTGGCGCAAGGTTCGACATGGAAACGGATGCGCTTCTCGTTCTGATCCTCTCGGCCGCGGCTTACATCCTGGGCAAGGCAGGGCTCTGGGTTCTGGCCATCGGCCTGATGCGCTATGGCTTTATGCTGGCGCAGATGCTCTTGCCGCGCCTGCGCGGGTCCCTCTCCCCGTCCTTCCGCAGACAGTTAATTTGCGTGGTTCAGGTCGGCGCGCTCTGCGGTCTGCTGTTGCCCTTCATTGTGCCGCCCTTTTCCAACCTGATCGCGGCGGGCGCCCTGTGCCTGCTCACTTACTCCTTCGCCGTCGATGTCCGGGCGCTATGGAAGGGCAAGGCCTAGGCACGGCGTCCCTTGCCTTGCACGAAACTCCAGACGGCAATTGCAACAGCGGGAGCCGCAGCCCCCGCCAGGCACAGCGTTCCATAGAGCAGGCTGGCGGAGACGCCTTGGGCAGCAGTCAATCCGAAGAGAGGCCACAGCGCCGCAGCGGCGGCCTCACGCGTCCCCCATCCGCCAACACTGACCGGCAGCACCATGGACAGAAGGCAAAGGGGCACGGCGGTGACAACAGCCAGCACCGGCAAGGGGGCACCAACCGCCTCCGAAGCCAGAAGAAATGTCAAAGCATAAGAGGCCACGATCAGTGCGCTCAGCCCAAACTGGATCAGAAATGCCCCCTTGCGCCAGAACACTTCCGCAAGCTCATGTGCAACAGATTGGTAGCGTGGCAGCAGGACCCATCGGAAACCCGCCGCAGCAAGCAGCGCCAGCAACACGGCGACAGACCAGAAACCGGCCAGCAGCGGTCGGAACTCCTGCGGAAACCGGTCGGCAAGAAACAATGGCCACGCAATCAGTCCGCTTCCCGCCAGAAGGAAAAACGCCAGCTGCCCCGAGGCCCGCTCGAGGAGCACGGCAGACGCAGGCCGCTTCCAGCCTCCCGGCTGGCTTGTCCGAACACGATAGGCACGCAGTGCATCGCCCGCCATGCCACCGGGGAGAACGAGATTGAGCGCGGAACTGACATAATATTCGCCCAGCGCCCGCCTGAACGGAAGGTCCTGTCCCAGCCGCGCCGCAGTAAAGCGCCAACGCAAGGCTGACAGCCAGATCTGCGTCTGAACGAGAAACAAGCCCCAGGCCAAATGACCGGAAGAAACATGCGTGAAGCTTGCCCAAATGCCCTCAGGACCGGCCAGAACCAGGACCAGAACGAGGATGGCACCGCAGAAAACAACCGACAGGAGGCTGAGGATAGGCAAGTCAAGCGCTTTCGTTTAGCTTGGCCGCCCTACCAGAAACCAAGGCGGAAGATGCCTGTCATGACGCGGAAATCCGGCAGCGGCAAGAGAGATCAAGAGCAGAGTTTGCTCCGGGCGCTCCTTTCAGCGGTCCTGTTCTGCGCCTGCGCACTCGTCATCCTGTCCCTGCCTGATTATCCCGCCGGCCTTTCAGGCCCATGGTTTCTGCGGCTGCCTCTGGAAGTGCCGCTTGCTGCCCTGGCCTTGCTGCTTTTACCGCAGAAGACGGCAAAACCTCTGGCCGTCCTGGTAAGCCTGCTCCTTCTGGCACTTCTGTTGCTGAAACTGGCAGATCTCGGAGTTCAGACCGCCTTTCAACGACCGTTCAACCTCTATCTTGACGTTACATTGGTGAAGAATGGCTGGCTGTTCCTCTCGGCCACCTTCGGCCTCTTCAAGATAGCCGTTGCCCTGATGCTGGCCCTTTCAGCCTGCGCAGGCGTTGCATTCCTGATCTGGCGCACCCAATCCGGCCTGATACGGGCGCGAGGCCGGCAAAGGACCATTCTTCTTGCAGGATTTGCACTTGCCACAGCAGTGATTGGCGGACTGGCCCTGCTCCCCCCCCAAAGCCAGCTGCCCGTCACAGGAACGCTTCAAGCCGCGCAGGGAATTGGAAAACGCGTGGCGGGCATCGTCCAGTCCGCGCGGGATCTTCAGGCTTTCGAAGCGGAATTAAGCACGGCCCCCGCCCTTCCAAATCCGGGGCTTTTTGAGGCCATCAAAGGGCGGGACGTCGTCCTCGTCTTCATTGAATCCTATGGCCGCAGCGCCATTGAGAACCCCGGCTTCCGGCCCTTGATTGCCCCCCGGCTGGTGAACATCGAGCAAACGTTGACCGACGCCGGGTTTTCTTCCGCAAGCCTCTGGTCCGGCTCGCCAACCGTTGCCGGGCTCAGCTGGCTCGCCCATGGAACACTGCTCTCCGGCCTCTGGGTGGACAATCAGGCGCGCTATGACCGGCTGATGGCAAGCCAGTGGCCAAGTCTGAACCGGCTTTTTTCCGGTGCCGGCTGGCGGACAAGTGCCATCATGCCCGCCATCACGATGGATTGGCCCGAGCAGACCTACTTCGGCTACGACCAGACCTTGCAGGCAAAGGATCTCGACTATCAGGGCAAGCCCTACAACTGGGTCACCATGCCCGATCAATATACGCTGACGGCCTTCGACCGGCTGTCGCGCAACGTGGAAGATCCGCAGAACCGTCCCCTGATGGCCGAAATTGCCCTCATTTCCAGCCACGCTCCCTGGACACCTGTTGCCCGTCTCATTGACTGGAAAGATGTGGGAGACGGAACCATCTTCAATGACCAGGCCACGTCCGGCGAAACACCGGAAGCCGTCTGGTCGGATCAGAAGAAGATCCAGAACCATTACATCCGCACGATCAACTACTCCCTGGAGACGCTGGGCAGCTATGTCAGCCACTTCGGCGAGAATGCGATATTCGTCATCCTCGGCGATCATCAACCAGCAGACATCGTGACCGGGCCAGACGCAACGCGGGACGTTCCGGTCCATGTCATCAGCAAGGACAAGGCGCTGATCCGACGCCTTGAAGACCGGGACTTCACCTCCGGGATGCTTCCCAACAGCGAGACCGGGCAAATTCGGATGGACCGCTTGCGGGAAACGCTGATCGAGGCCTTCAGCGCAAGTCCATCTCCCGCTGAGAAATAGCTGATTTCCAGCGGTCAAGCGCCTCCCCACCGCCAGTCAAGCTCCCGCAAAGGCAGCAAAAACCCTCAGCGCGCCCTAAACCATATAAATAAAGTATACATTCAAAAATGCTTGATAGTTTTACCTAATACAAACAGAAAAACATGCTTAACGCATTATTAAATCTGTAAATTTACATTTTAACCAAGAAAAGGAAGTCCCATCGCAGCCTAGGTTTTGACATGCGCCATACGAACAGAACTGTCCATTACGGGTTGCTCCTAGCGCTGACTGCCGCACTTGGCGGCTGCAAGACCACACAGGCTCCTCCGCCGGAAATCGCGCTGCCTTCTGCCTACACGAAGTCCGGCAAGCAGATGGCCGATGAGGATATCGTCTACAAGACCTGGTGGTCTTCCTTCAAAGATCCGCAGCTTGACGGGTTGATGAAACAGGGGCTGCAGGAAAACCTGACCCTCCGCCAGGCCGTTGCCCGTCTGGAAGCAGCCCATTACGGCGTGATTGCTGCAGGCGCCGGTGGGCGTCCCTCTGTCACCACCCAGGGCGACCTGTTCGGCCGCATCGACAAGGTTGGCAATTCCTACCGCAAGGGTGGACGCGGCAGCGGCAATCTCGAATTCAGCTGGGATCTCGATCTTTTCGGCCAGCATCGCCAGGCCAAGGAAGGCGCGCGCCAGCGCTATCTGGCCGCCGCCGCCAATGTTCGCGCCGTCCGTCTCGCCTTCCAGGCAGATCTGGTCTCCAGCTACATCGACTACCAGTATTTCCAGCGCTCACTGCAAATCATGCGGTCGAACCTGGATTCCTATAACCAGACCTTCACCCTGACCAGCGACATGCGGGACGAAGGCATTGCGACCAACCTGGACGTCGCACAGGCCAAGGCATTGGTGGATTCGGCACGTGCTGAACTGCCCGCCATGGAAAAGGGGCTGCAGCAGGCGGCCAACCACATTGCGACCTTGCTTGGACTCAGTGCGACGGAATTCTCAAGCCGCAAGCCGAAGTCCCGCCGCCAGCCTCAGCCTGGCTCACTCAAGGGCATCGGCGTTCCGGCAGATCTCCTGCGCTACCGCCCGGATATCCGGCGTGAAGAGTTCCTTCTCGCCTCTGCCGCCTCGGAAGTCGGGGTCGCGGAAGCCCAGCTTTATCCAGCCCTGTCCCTCATCGGCACCATTGACGTTGCCCGTCTGATCAGCGCCGGGGCGACCGCATCCGTTGCCACCTGGTCCTTCGGCCCCTCCATCATTGCAACCATCCTTGATGGCGGCCGCTTGCGCGCCAATGTCGACATTGCCAAGGCGGACAGCCGGGCTCAGTACCTTGCCTGGAGACAAACGGTTCTGACGGCTGTCGAGGAAGTCGAGAACGCCCTTATCTCGGTCAACCGGGATGAGCAGGAAATGAAGGCCTACCGACAGATGGCAGCCTCCTATGAGGAAACGCGGGCCCTCGCCCTCGAAAGCTTCAAGGGCGGAACGGGTATCATCCTGGATGTTCTGGCCGCAGAGCGTTCACTTGGTCAGGCACGCCTTGCCCTGGCAGAAAGCCAGAGAAACCTTGCCAAGGGCTATGTTTCCCTGCAGGTGGCCATTGGGGCAGGGTCTGCCGTGACCGAACGTCTGCCAATCAATGATTCCCTGAAGCAGCAGAAGATCCGCCCCGTTCCAGTGCCGGTTCTTTCCGGTTCGGGATCTGCGCCGGTCACTCACAAAGCGACCGGCGCGCCCCTTCGTCTCAACCGCGCCTCATGAGGCTCTGGCCAGCTGACTAGCCTCTTCCGCAGGTGACTTCATGGCCAGATCAATCTGGCGAAGGGTCGCTGCGAAGGCTTGATCCATCTTTGCCAGCAAGGGCAATAGATCGGCGGTGTTGGAAACCTTGCCAGTCCGCAGACGCTCTTCCATGGCGGCCGACAAGGTCGCCAGCCCCACGGCCCCGACGATCTTGCTGGAACTCTTGATCGTGTGGGCGGGAAGAACGCCTTCATCTCCCTTCCCGCTCTCCAGAGCCATACGCAGGTTCTTGAGATAGGCAGCTGTGTCCGACCGGTACAGGGACAAGAGCGTGTCGAACTTCTTCATCGCCTGACGGGTACGGTTGAATTCGCCCATATCCATCAGGGGAACCTTGCCCTTGGCCGGGGCCGGGGCCGGGGCCGGGGCCGGGGCCGGAGAAGATACCGTCGTAGAAGCTGCGGGCTTCACGGTTTCCATCCTCAGAACCGGTTGCTGGTGCTCAGCCACTTCCTGAGGTTCATCGTCCGGATAGACCGCCGTCTGTGCATTGAGGATTTGATCCGCACGCTCCAGAGTTTCCTGCGGAACCTCGATCTGTCTAGGCTCAGGCGGCATTGCGGCCTCCTCGCCAGCTACCAGCGCCGGTGCTCCATCTGCCAACCGCTCGGGTGTGAATGTCGGCCGCGGGGTCTTTGGAATGAAATTGAACCGATAACGCGGATCAGCCTTCAGACGCTCCAGAAGGTCATAAATAATCTGAAGTTTCAGAGGCTTAGAGACAAAGTCATCCATACCCGCATCGAGACATTTCTCCCGGTCCCCCTTCAGGGCGTTCGCGGTCAAGGCGACGATGGGGCAGGAAGCCGTTTTGCCGAGATTCATCAATTCGCGGATTTCGGCAGTTGCCTGATAGCCATCCATGCCAGGCATTTGGCAATCCATCAGGATCAGGTCATAGGATTTCAGTTTGGCCTTGCTGACCGCCTTGGCGCCACTTTCGACAGAATCGATGATGAAACCCATCTCAGCGAACAGCTCTTCCACAACCATCAAGTTCACCTGATTGTCATCGACCGCCAGCAAACGGCAGCCGTTGAACTCCATGGCTTCGCCGCCCACTTCCTCTTCGTCATCAACAACCTTAGCTTCGTCCAGGAAGCCGTTGCGGAATTCATCGACAAATTCCGCGGCCTGCGCGGTCAGGAAGGGCTTAATCAAGGCCCGGTCGAAGTTGAGGTAGCTCTTGTTGAGCTGCCGCTCGCCCATAATGATGCCGCCAACCGTATGACCAGTCTTTGTCTTGTAACGCTGCCACTGCATCACGGCTTCTTCGATATCCACCCCTTCTTCAAAGAAGACCGCAGCGAATTCCCCGTTCCGCTCAGCGTCGAAGACAAGGTGATCGACGAGTTCTTCGGAATAATCGAATCCGATCACCGAGGCGCCAAGCTGATTGAAGCGTGTGGTCAACAGACGCAGATGTGTCGGTGTGGTGCCAACAACGGCCACGCGCGCTCCCGAGAGATCAGGCATGTCCTGGAACGAAACCTCCGTAACCGGCAAGCAAACCGTGAAGGTTGACCCAGTGCCACGTGAGCTGTCCGCCGTGATGCTCCCGCCCATGGCCAGGCTCAACTCGCGGCAGATCGACAGGCCAAGACCCGTTCCTCCAAACCGTCTGGACATTCCTGCATTTGCCTGGGAGAAGCGATTGAACAAGAGGCTGATTTCCTCCGGCCCGATACCGATGCCAGTATCGCTTACCTTGATCACCAAAACGCCCTTTTCGGGATCAGCCTCATCTGCTTCAAAGCGGACTGAAACGACGACTTCGCCCTTGGGTGTGAACTTGATGGCATTGGAGACCAGGTTGCCGATGATCTGGCGCAGGCGCATCGGATCCATGGTGCCATACTCAGGAACACTCAGATCGACGTCGATGAGCAGGCCGATCTGCTTCTTGCGGGCACTGGCATGAAAGAACGTGACGGTTTCCAGCAATTGCGAAGGTAAATTGCTGCGAACCGGATCAATGACCAGCTGCCGGTGCTCCAGCTTCGACATGTCGAGAATATCGTTGAGAATGCTCAGAAGCAGAGAGCCGGATGACTTGATCTGTTCCACATAGCGCTTTTGTGCCGGATTGAGCTGGGTCCGGCCAAAGGCTTCGGCAATCCCCAGAACACCATTGAGTGGCGTCCGGATTTCGTGGCTCATATTGGCGAGGAAATCTGACTTCGCCTCATTCGCCCGGTTGGCAAATTCAACGGCCTGCGCCAATTCACGCTGTGCCTGGCGGCCGCGCTTGGCAAACACACCGATCAGGGCAAAGGCAATGACCATCATGGCGACCAGACCAAGCGAGAAATAGGTCAATCCAGTGGTGTCCGTGAATTTTTCTTCCAGTTCGATAGTCACAACAAGATCACGGGAAATCTCTGCCTGCGCATAGTAGTTGTCAGCATTCATCAGGGAAGACAACCAGTCGTGCACATGAGGCATCTCAAGCTTGTAGGCCTTGCCATCCAGAGCATATCGCATTTCCAGAACATCGTTCAGCTCGAGCATATTCGTGGCATCGCGAAACAGGTCTTCGAGGTTGAAAATAGCGTAAGAGACCACCACTCCCTGCTTCTGGTTGGTCAGACGCAGCCCGTTATCCTGCTGAACGGGCATGGCTTGCGCCAAAATCAAATCGTATTTGGAGATGGTCGGGAAAAGACTGCGGTATCTTTCCGGACTAAAGGCCGTTATCAAGCCCGGACGCAACAGCAAGAAGTAAGTCATCTTCTCAAGCTGCTGATCCTCCAGAACCATGAGCGATTTCTTGACATAAAAGGACTCGTGCCGGGTCTCTTCTCCCATGGTGATGAAACCCATTTCCCGCAGATAAACCGAACCACGGGTTGCTTGGGTCAACTTTTGCTGAATCAAATCCCCCTGCCCCGCTGCGGTAAAACTGGCCAAATCCTTGATGCGAACGAAGATTGCATCCACCTCGCTCTGGATTGAACGGGCGAGCCACTGGCTTTCGCCTGCCGCTCTCTCAGAATGCTGTTCCATCGCATCATGGAAATACCAAACGATCAGGCCAGCAGTCAGGACGCAAAAAATGACAGCTAAAATACGGTGCAGTCCGGAGAAAAGAGAAGACCAGATTCTGGTCAGGGTATTTGCGACAGCTACCATTTGAGCGGCCTTTCCTGCCGGATTGCAGCCGTTACTTCATTTCCGGCCTGATTGTAGACGAGTTTGTCGAAGATGAAGGCATTCGCACGGGCGATCCCGCGGCCACACTTGAGCGCAGACCGGGAAGGATCTGCGGCAAGGAACCGCTTCCAGTCAAAGCCGGGACCCGTATCCTTGACGATCAGCACCAGCCCGGCATCTTTCCGCAGGATTGTCGCCTCGACACTGCCCTTCGCATAGGCCGGATCACGGCTGCGGGTCGCAAGTGCCCGGTCCCAGGAACCAGCCTCCAGATGGCGGGCCTTTTCCTGCAGTCCAAACCGGAGAACACCATGCTCAACCGCGTTCTGAACCAGTTCAAAAACGCCCTGCACAATCTTTTCCGGTTCATCATGAAGGCTTGAGAGCAGGCTGCACACCGGCTCCACCTCGTCTGGCGTGCTGAGCGTCATGCGCAGAACCTGAATGTTCCGGAAGGCACTCTGATGGCTTGCGAGCCGGTCGGAGGCGGACTTCTGGCGCCGGACCTCCTTCAAAGCAGAGCCGAGAACAGAACGGACCAGAGCTGTCTCCGGCGGCTTGGTCAAATAGTAGAACGCGCCGGCTTCAAGCCCTGCGCTCACATCTGCGGGCTCTGTCGCCCCGGTCAGCAGAACCACCGGAACATTGGAGGTCGATGGGTCGTTCTTGAGACGCCGGGTCAACGCCAGCCCATCCATGACAGGCATCATGCGGTCAGTCACCACGATGCTGTAACGGTCCGGATGCTCGCGCATCATGGCGTAAGCTTCAGCACCATTGACGGCCGTATCGACGATGAACCCCAGATCCTCGATTTCGGACTGAATGACCGTCAGGGACATCCGGTCATCATCGACCAGAAGAACTCTTTCTCCCTGGCCGATGGCCAGGGAAGACGATTGCGCAATGGGTTTGGTCATGACAGTCATCAATCAGCGCTCCCCGAAAGCTTCGCTGAAGGTCCGCTGCAACGGCGTCAGCAAATATTGAAGAAAAGTTTTTTCGCCCGTGATGATATCTGCGGTGAGATCCATCCCTGGCAGAAGACGGGCGGAAGGTGCCCGCTCAAGGCTGGTCTGATCCAGGGCAACCCGGACGATGTAATAGGACCGGCCGGATTCCGTTTCGAAGGCAGAAGGAGAAATGCTCTCCACATGCCCCGGCAGCCAGCCGTAACGCGTAAAATCAAAAGCAGAAATCTTGACCTGGGCTGGCAGACCGAGCCGCAGATAACCAATCTGTTCGGCCCCAATCCGGGTTTCAGCCACGAGGGGCTTGTCCAGAGGCACCAGCACGACAAGCGCCTGTCCTGGCGCAACGACAGCGCCGGTTCCGCGGATGTTTACGGATTTCACCACCCCGGAAATGGGAGCGGCCACCGTCAGGCGTTGCAGACGATTGTCTTTCTTGCGGATACGGCCATCCAGCGCCGTCAACGCCCCCTCGATCTCGAGAATGCGCTGGGAGAAGGCTGCTTTCTGCGTCGCTTCAAAGCTCTGCTTCTGCCGGACGACCTCCTCGTTTCGGGCAGCTGCCGCAGCCTCACGGCTGACAAGAGCCGCAAGGTCAGCCTGGGCACGCAGACGCTGCCGGCGCTTTTCCGAGGCTTGGATGTCGGTCACCACGCCTTTTTTCAGAAGCTTGCCAAACCGGGATTCTTCAGCCTCAGCATGCTCTGCTTCCTCTTCCGCCCCCCGGACCTGCGCCTTCAAGGCTTCGAGGGCAAAGCTGGTCTGATGGATCTGGCTGTCAAAACCGAGACGTTGAGCCTCGAGTGACGATTTGGCATCCGTATAGGCATTCAGATTGTTCAGACGCTCCAGATTCCGGTTCGGAGGTATGAAGCTGAAGTCTGGCGCGCGGCCTTCCTGCAGGGCCTTTTGCCCCTCAAGCTGCCCCAGAAGGTCAAGGTTCTGACGCTCCAGCGTCTCATCGTCTTCCAGCGTCGTGGTGTCATTCATCACCAGAAGCGTGTCGCCGCGCTGAACGACCTGGCCCTCGCGCACCAGGATGTCCTGAACGATCCCACCTTCAAGATGCTGGACGGTCTGCTCGAACCCGATAGGCTGCAAGGCCCCCTTTGCGATCGACACTTCGTTGACCTTGGCAAAGGCCGACCAGGCAACTGCCGAGAAGATCGCGAAGGAAGCGGCAATACCGAACACCTTGGCAAAGCGCATATGAAGCCGCTCTTCCACCAATCCTGGCATTCCGACTTCCGACAGCAGGTCATTGCGGCTCGGCAAGATGCCGCTCATGATCAGGTCTCGTGTTTTCAGCAATCGTCTCATGCTGTGCCCTCCAGGATAGTCTTCGGCTGGCCAATGAGAGGCACGCGGCCGTAACGCAGCGCGATCACCTTGTCGCCAAGCGACAGGAAGTCGGACCGGTGAGATGCGAACAGGATTGTCCGTTTGCCACGAAACTCCGTCAGGATACGCTTCAGCAGCACGCCAATCTCGCCATCAAGCAGCGCATTCGGGATCTCGTCGATCAGGAGCAACTGGCTGTTGACCAGCAAGGCACGGGCAATCGCAAAACGATAGCGGAACTCGAGGGAGAACTCGTCGCCGGGTGCACCGGAAATCAGATGCTCCAGACCGGCAGGCAATGCCTCGATTTCGTCTCGGAGCCCCACCCGCTCAAGGATCTTGGTGATCTGCTCGGCGGTCGCCAGAGGATTGGCGTGCAAGAGGTTCTGCTTGATCGTTCCGGGGAAGATCCGCGGACGCTGCGGGATGTAGGAAATGCGGCGGCGCAGCTCAGTCAGCGGCAACTGCCGGATATCGACACCGTCGATCCGCACGGTCCCAAGCAGCACGTCATTCATGCCCAGGATCATCTTGAACAGTGTCGTCTTGCCCGTGCCGTGAGCCCCATAAATACCGACAACATCACCAGGCTCGACCTCCAGTTCCAGGCCGACGAAAACCGGTCTGGTGTCCTTGGCCCGGAACCCGACATTCACAAGGCTGAGGCGTCCAGTGACAGGCCCGATCAGATAATCTTCACGCGCCCCTTGTGATTCCGTCGGCAAGTCCATCAGCGTGTTGATCTGGCTGAAGCTGCGGCGGATCTGCTCGAAACGCAGCACGGACATGCAAAGCGTATGGAATGGCAGCAAGGAGCGGAGGCCTAGAATGGTGATTGCCAGAAGCCCCACATTGCTCGCACTGCCGTCCCAGACCGAATAGGCCCCGGCCGCCAGCATGAAAACCACAGAGCTCGTATAGACCAGCGCAGAGCAGGATTCCGTCACGCGCCCGGCAAGGCGCAGACGGAACTGCGCATTCTGGTCCCGTGCAACGGCAGAAGAAATCCGCTTGGACCAGGCATCCTGAAGCCCGTTTTCCCGGATGGCCTGAAGCTTGTCCAGGGTTTCAATGGCAAGCCGTTGCATTTCGGTGGCTTCATCCGCCGCCTTGCTGGTCAGGATCCGCACACTTCTGAGACTGACGTAGAAGATCAGTGCGAAGAGACAGATCGCCGCGATGGGAACCGGCGTGACTGCCGGCGCCAGATAGGCAACGGCTCCAAGACTGATCAGCGCGACCGGCATGTCGAGGATCGAGGAGAATGCGGGGCCGACGAGAAAATCACGGATGTTCTCAAACGACCGCAACCGCGCAGCCTGACTGGTGGGTGAGGCCCGCTCGGAGATAAAGGGCGAGAGGAACAGGATCCGCTCGAAAGAAGCGGTGTTGATCAGGAACTCGAGCCGGTTGGCGGTGTAGGCGACAATTCTTGCGCGTTGCGTGAGGAAGAATGCCTCGACACCCAGGATCAGCAGGAAAGCGATCACCAGAGCCGGAAGGCTCCGCATGGAGGAAAGGCCGATCACCTGGCCAAAGACCGCAGAAATCAGCAGCGGAACCAGCAGGCCCGACAGAGCGAGCACACTTGTCGCAATAATCAGCGAACGGCCCAGATAGGGAAACCGGGACAAGAGTGCCCGGACCCAGGAATAGCCGGTATGACTGCGGGCCACCTGCGAAACCGGGCTGTCATCCGCATTCTCGCAAACTTCCCAGAAGGTCAGATCCGTTTCATCGAAGGCACCAGCAGGCAGGATTTCAAGTGGACCAGTGCCGCTGCATACGGCCCAGCTCTGGCCAATTGGCAGAAGCACGATCGCTCCGTTTTCGTCAGCGACAAGCAAAGGCCTGCGGTTGGACCGGTTCAAGGCACGCTTGGGCATGACCTGCCGGACGAGGAACCCCAGGTTGGCCATGGCTGCCAGAACCGCATTGTGATCCCGGAACTGCAGACTGGCAGGCCACGCCGCGAGGATGTCCTTCACCCCGAAGTCCTTGCCGCTCTGCAACGTCAGGGCGCTGTAGAGGCGGCTTGCCTCGACAGGCAGGCCCAGGACTTCAAGCATGGCCGTGAGTTTGTCGACCCGGGTTTGAAGCGACTTCACATAGGCACGCTCGAGTTCCGCTGCCTCATGTGGATGAACATGGCCATCCACTCCGAAGATTGCCCCCGACAGGGGAGTTGCCGTCATGTTCACAGCTTCAAACTCCTGTAGGGAACGAGTTTCCGGGAAACGCCGAGCTGATGCTCCTTGAGGCCGCCCAGGCTCAGGACAAACCGCTTCTGCGCGCTGGCTGTCATGTTCAAATCGGAAGAAGCAACGAGCATGGTCGCCTGCCCCTGGATCAGGGACAGGAACTTCTGCAGACGGCCGTAGCTTTGCCGGTCCAGACCACGGTCAATGTTGTCGAGCATGATGAGCCGCGGACGCTTGACGACGGATCTCAGAATGGCGAGCTGCTGACACAGGCCGGCAGGAACATTCTCGTCAGCCATGCCGGTCAACTCGGTATCGACACCCTTGGGCAGCTCGCTGATGAGATCCTGAATGCCCATCATCACAGCTACTTCCATGGCATCATCAAGTGTGACCTGCCCAAAGCGGGTGATGTTGTCCCGGATCGTTCCGTGGAACATGGGCGAATTGCCGGACACATAGACGGCGCTGTGGTTCAGATCGACCTGGCTGAAGGTGCGGATATCCTGCTCGTTCAGAAGGATGGTCCCCGCGTCCGGGTCCTCCACGCCGGCAAGCAACCGGAGCAGCTTGGAAACCGCAGCCGGGTTCTTGCCCTCGATATGCGCGGTTTCTCCCGGCAGCAGCTCAAGATCGATGTAACGGTAGACCTCCTTGTCCCGGAGCCCCCCGACCGTGAACTCCAGATCCTGAACCTGAATGTGGCCCTGGTTGGACCGCTCCTTCTGCTTGATCAGGGGGCGGCGCGGCTGCTCCTTGAACATGGCATTCAGCGTGTCCTCTGCCTGGCAAAGATCTTTGGACTGGATGAAGATGAACACGGCGCGCTGCATCGGGGCAGCAAGGCGCCCGCCCAGAAGGACGATGGCCGACACGGCCCCAAGGGTCATGATGCCCTGGCTGACCGCGAAGGCTCCGTAGACAAGACAAACCGCGACAATGATCTGATTGGTTATCAAGGTGCCGTTCATCAGACGGGCGGCCGCCTTTGCCGAGATCAGGCTGGTGCGGGCGATTTCTCCCTGAATGGCTTCATAGGTCCGCAGCACCTGCCGCTCGATGGCCAGAGCCTTCAGCGGGTGAATGGCATGAAGGACCATCAGCAGAAACCGGTAGCGGCGTTCGGTGAACCGCTTCAGTACCAGGGAGCTCTTCTGCATGCGGGTACCGTTGTGGAGGATCATGGAAATCCCCCCCAGGAGACACAGCACCACGAGAAGCCCCGCGACCGGCGAGATGTAGAGCATCACGATCAGAATGACGGGCAGGAAGAACAATTCCGCCACAGCCACCAGAGACTGACCGGCATATTTGTCGGAGACCTGGGAGATGCTGTTGAAATAGTCGAGACTTTGCGCAGCCCCGCGCTCTCCCGCCTCGAAATTGGTCGTGAGAATGCGGGACATGAGCTGCCGCGTGATCGAAGTCGAGAAGATCCTGCGGTTTTCCAGAATGATGAAAGAGCGCGTGAAGCGTAAAATGGCTTCCAGCATTGCCGCGATGACCACGCCGCCGACAATCAGCGGCAAGGTCGGCGCATCGGGCGAAGGGAGTATCCGGTTGAAGACAAGCTGAGCTGCAATAGGAACGCTCAATCCGAGCAAGTTCAACGCCATTGTCAATGAAAGCAAGCTCATCACCGGCGTCGATGCTGCCTGGCTTGTTCCGCCAACTTGAGAACGCATACTCACCCCCAACTCCCCAACTGCGAACGGAGGTCTCGTGCCTTCACTACGCGCGCACGAACCTCCGCCGCTTCAAGTTCGACCGGTTTTCTGGTCTCAAGCCGGTTCCGGCTTCAGCAGGCCGATCTAGTGCAGTCCAAACAGACCTCCGCCGCCTCCCCCACCGAGGCTACCGGTCAACAGGCTGGTCGTGTCATCCAGCAGTGTGGTTGTCGTATCCAGCAGGGGATCGAGAAGATCCCCGCCTGTATCCAGAGGATCGGTGGTGTCATCTGCCAGGAGCAGATCATCCAGACCCGTGTTGCCCTCGGACAGGGAAGACAACTCGCCAAGCAAAGAGTCATCTGTGCCGGACGTATCTCCCGTCAGATTGAGATCCGAATTCAGCAGCGCATCCACTTCGGCAAGATCGCCTGTCAGCAGGTCATCCGAGAGAAGGCTGTTGTCATCCAGGGCGATATCGAGATCGAGCAGATCAGCATCATTCCCGGAAAGCAGAGCGCCTGTATCCGCATCCAGGTCGATGTCGATATCCGTACCCAGGAGATCCTCGACCGGATCCAGCGTCACATCCGCATCGGCAAGGATTGGATCCAGAACCGGCGCATCGACAATGCCGTCAATGGTCAGGTCCGTATCCCCGTCAGCCCCGGAGCTCCCATCACCGGCGAGCAGATCACCTGTGAGGTCTTCAGTCAGATCTCCCAGAGTGTCATCACCGAGGGTGTTGACCAGGTTGCCACCGTCATCCAGCACCGCGTCGAGATCCACATCGAGATCAATGTCAGTGCCCAGAAGATCTTCAACCGGATCCAGCGTCACGTCTGCATCTGCAAGGATCGGGTCAAGGACCGGAACATCAACGTTGCCGTCGACCGTCAGATCCGTGTCGCCACTCGCAGTGCTCGTATCGCTGCCATCGCCGAGGAGGCCGCCCAGAGGATCATCAGACAACAAGGTGTCTGTGCCCCCCAGCAGGTCGCCGGTGCCATCTGTCAGATCCAGCTCGACATCGATATCCGTGCCAAGCAGGTTCTCAACCGGGTCCAAGGGAACTTCCGTTACGCCGGTCAGGACAAGATCCGTGTCGCCATCACCGCCCGTGTCGCCACCGCCCAGCAGATCACCAAGCGGGTTTTCCAGCGGATCGCCGGAGAGAAGGTCGCCACCAAGCGGGTCCCCGGAGAGCGGGTCACCTGACAGAAGATCTTCAGCACCTGCAAGCAGCTCATCCGTGCCGTCCAGCAGCTCGTCCGTGCCATTGGCAAGGTCCAGCTCGACGTCGATATCCGTGCCGAGCAGATCCTCGACCGGGTCCAGCGTGACTTCCGTCACACCTGTCAGAACGACATCCGTGTCGCCGTCACCGCCGGTATCACCACCGCCGAGCAGGTCGCCAAGCGGATCGCCGGAGAGCGGGTCACCGGACAGGAGATCTTCGGCACCTGCAAGCAGTTCATCCGTGCCGCCCAGCAAGTCACCCGTGCCATTGGCAAGGTCCAGCTCGACATCGATGTCCGTGCCAAGCAGGTTCTCAACCGGATCCAGCGGGACTTCCGTCACACCTGTCAGAACAACATCCGTGTCGCCGTCACCGCCGGTCTCGCCGCCGCCCAGCAGATCACCAAGGGGATCACCGGAGAGCGGGTCACCGGACAGGAGATCTTCGGCCCCTGCCAGCAGCTCATCTGTGTCACCAAGCAGCTCATCCGTGCCATTGGCAAGGTCCAGCTCGACGTCGATATCCGTGCCGAGCAGATCTTCGACCGGATCAAGCGGGACTTCCGTCACGCCCGTCAGAACGAGATCCGTGTCGCCGTCACCGCCGGTCTCGCCACCGCCCAGCAGATCGCCAAGCGGATCTTCCAGAGGTTCGCCGGAGAACAGGTCGCCGAATATCGGGTCGCCAGACAGCAATTCATCAAGACTGCTCAGGATCTGTTCCGAGTCACCGAGCAGTTCACCCGTGTCGTTGGTCAGATCCACCTCAAGATCGATATCCGTGCCAAGCAGGTCTTCAACCGGATCAAGCGGAACTTCCGTCAAACCCGTCAGAACGAGGTCAGTGTCTTCGTCGCCTGTTGGCTCTTCTGCCCCACCGAGGAGACCGTTCAGCGGATCTTCCAGCAGATCTCCAGCAAGTGGATCGCCCGTGAGCAACTCATCGATGCCGCCAAGCAGCTCGTCCGTACCTCCCAGGAGATCACCGGTGCCGTTGGCAAGGTCCAGCTCGACATCGATGTCCGTGCCCAGAAGATCCTCGACCGGATCCAGCGGAACTTCCGTAACGCCTGTCAGGACAAGATCCGTGTCACCATCACCGCCGGTATCACCACCACCCAGCAGTCCACCAAGCGGATCGCCAGAGAGCGGGTCACCGGACAGGAGATCTTCGGCACCTGCGAGCAGTTCCTCCGTGCCGCCAAGCAGCTCATCCGTGCCGCCCAGGAGATCACCGGTGCCGTTGGCAAGGTCCAGCTCGACATCGATGTCCGTGCCCAGAAGATCCTCGACCGGATCCAGCGGAACTTCCGTAACGCCTGTCAGGACAAGATCCGTATCGCCATCACCGCCGGTATCGCCACCGCCCAGCAGGCCACCAAGCGGGTCGCCAGAGAGCGGGTCACCGGACAGGAGATCTTCGGCACCTGCGAGCAGTTCATCCGTGCCACCGAGCAGTTCGTCTGTGCCGCCCAGGAGATCACCGGTGCCGTTGGCAAGGTCCAGCTCGACATCGATGTCCGTGCCCAGAAGATCCTCAACCGGATCCAGCGGCACTTCCGTAACGCCGGTCAGGACAAGATCCGTGTCGGCATCACCGCCGGTATCGCCACCGCCCAGCAGGCCACCAAGCGGGTCGCCAGAGAGCGGGTCACCGGACAGGAGATCTTCGGCACCTGCGAGCAGTTCATCTGTGCCACCAAGCAGCTCATCTGTGCCGCCCAGAAGGTCACCTGTGCCGTTGGCAAGGTCCAGCTCGACATCGATGTCCGTGCCCAGAAGATCCTCAACCGGATCCAGCGGCACTTCCGTAACGCCGGTCAGGACAAGATCCGTGTCCCCTTCACCGCCGGTCTCGCCGCCGCCCAGAAGTCCGCCAAGCGGATCGCCGGACAGAAGATCTCCAACGCCTTCAAGCAGATCGTCAACAGGCGTACCGCCGTCGCCTAGCAGATCCCCCGTCAGCGGGTCTCCCGACAAAAGGTCGCCCACTCCGCCGTCACCAAGAAGATCATTGACCGTGCCACCGAGATCAAGCTCAGCATCAATGTCAGTGCCCAGAAGACCCTCAACCGGATCCAGCGGCACTTCGGCCAGGCCAGTCAGAGTAAGATCTGTGTCACCATCTCCAGATCCGTCGCCGCCGCCACCGAGGATGCCATCAAGCAGGTCCCCTGCATCCGGACCACCGGAGAGAAGATCCCCCGCGCCTTCAAGCAGATCGTCAACAGGCGTACTGCCATCGCCCAGCAGGTCACCCGTCAGCGGGTCGCCGGACAGGAGATCGCCCGTGCCGCCTTCACCAAGAAGGCCATCAAGGCTCTCACCCAGGTTCACACTCAGATCGATATCCGTGCCGAGCAGGTTTTCGACCGGGTCAAGGTTCACATCGGTGATCCCGTCAAGAACGAGATCCGTGTCTCCCTCTTCGTTCGGATCGCCACCGCCAAGAAGGCCTCCCAGCGGATCTGCAAGCGGATCACCAGACAGAAGATCCCCGGCACCGTCGCCAATGCCACCAAGATCAACGCCAAGATCGATATCCGTGCCGAGCAACTGCTCCACCGGATCAAGGTTCACATCCAGGATGCCATCGACCACCAGATCCGTGTCGCCATCGCCAGCAGGATTCCCATCGCCGAGAAGGCCATCCAACGGATCTCCATCGAGAAGACCATCTGTCGCGCCATTCAGCACGTCGCCGACGCCATCACCGATGCCGCCGAGATCCACGCCAAGGTCGATATCCGTGCCGAGAATTTGCTCGACGGGGTCGAGGTTCACATCCGTGATGCCATCGAGGACGAGATCCGTGTCCCCTTCCTCGGACGGATTGCCACCGCCCAGCAGGCCATCGATCAGGTTCTCGGCATCGCCGACCAGATCCACATCAATGTCGATATCCTGGCCGAGAAGCTGCTCGACAGGATCCAGATTGACATCAATGTCACCCAGAATCGGATCGAGAACGGGCAGATCGACCAGGCCATCAACGACGAGATCGGTATCACCTTCCTCGTTCGGATCACCACCGCCAAGCAGAGTATCGATCAATTCCTCAGCATCACCAACGACATCAATATCAATGTCGATGTCCTGACCGAGAAGGTCTTCGACCGGATCAAGATTGACGTCAATATCACCAAGGATCGGATCAAGGACCGGCAGGTCCACAATCGTGTCCACGACAAGATCCGTATCGCCTTCCTCGTTCGGATCGCCGCCCCCCAGAATGGGGTCGAGGATCGGATCAAGGATATCGTCTGCATCGATGCCAAGATCGATATCAATATCAATGTCCTGATCGAGCAACTCTTCGATCGGATCGAGATTGACATCAATGTCGCCAAGGATCGGGTCAAGGATCGGCAGATCCACGATCGTATCCACGACGAGGTCAAAGTCTGTTTCTGGATCATCGACAGGTCCAGGACCGTCCGTGGGACCGGGATCTTCGCCCGGGCCAGGACCATCCGTCGGGCCAGGGTCTTCACCCGGGCCAGGGCCATCCGTCGGGCCGGGGTCTTCACCCGGGCCAGGGCCATCCGTCGGGCCGGGGTCTTCACCCGGGCCAGGGCCATCCGTCGGGCCGGGGTCTTCACCCGGGCCAGGACCATCCGTCGGGCCGGGATTTTCACCGGGACCAGGGCCATCCGTCGGGCCGGGGTTTTCGCCCGGGCCGGGACCATCCGTCGGGCCGGGATCTTCACCCGGACCAGGGCCATCCGTCGGGCCGGGATTTTCACCGGGGCCAGGACCATCCGTCGGGCCGGGATTTTCACCGGGACCAGGGCCATCCGTCGGGCCGGGATCTTCACCCGGAACTGGATCGACAGGCGTCTCACCGGGCCCTGAAGGATCGGTCGGATCGGAACCGTCTCCTGTCGGCTCCTCCGCGCCCACAGGAGTTGTCACATCGCCGGTGCGGGCGAAGACATTCGAAACGTTGGAAGTGACAGAAGGACTGGACAGGTTGCGCGAGGCTGCCGGTGCGGCAAGCCCGCTCGCCGTGGCGACCTCGCCCGTGTCGATGCCATCCGGGTTGAAGCCCGCGGCATTTCCAAACACGGCGTCTCCGACCGATGGGCCTGCCAGATTGACAGCATCAATTGCGCCATCCGTCCCGCCTGCATCATTCGGGCGTGCAAGCTGACCGGATGTACCGTCAGCGCGTGCGGAGGCAGAGCTTGAAACAGCTCCGGTGTCGCCGCGGCTATCTTCAGGCCGAACGATTGATGCCTCGGCCGTACCAAGGCTTGCATCCGGCAAAATACCTTCTTGCCCCTTGGGACCAGCGAAGCCGTCAAGAGCTGCAAACTGGTCTGCAGCTTCATATAACTTTGCCTCTAGCGGCGCGTCGACAACATCTTCAGCCATTTTGGTTCTACCTTCCTGTGGGTACGGTTTAATACGCACCAGCTTAAGGAAGTAATAAATAGACCGACGATATAGGTTATTCTCAAGTTAACTCAATCAAATACATAGCAAACACTTGGATTGTCACTTTTAACAATACTTAAAATTATAACTATATATCACGAACGGCCAAAACTAACGCTTCGTAATGACAAAAAGTATACGTGATATAGATTAAATAGCGCTCGCCACTTCACGAAAAGTTTGAAAAGCCTCCAGCAAAAAATGTGGTGAAAGATCCTGCGCGCATAGGTTCGGATGCAAAAAAGCGCCGGAATCACCCACGAATGCAGGCAATCCGACGCTCGCTCACGAAGCAAATCTGGGGCGCTACCCTTGAGCAACCCGCTGGAAGCCGAGAATGGCGCTACCTATCAGCCCAGGCTCGATGGTACAGGCTGCAGGCACGACCAAAGGACCTGAGAACCGGCGCAGGGTCTTCGCCCGGGTTGCCGTATCCAGACGCCCGATCAAGGCCTTCGAGTTGGACAAGCCTCCCCCAACCGGGATTCTGGAAGCACCGGTGGCATTAATCAGGACAGCCAACGGCCCTGAAAGAATATCGATGTGAACATCGATTGTTTCAGCGGCCTTGTCTTCCCCCTGTTCCCAAGCGGAAATGATGTCGATGCTGGACAGCTCGCGAGCGTGCAGATGTTTATCCAGTCGCTCCAGTCCGCGGGCACTGCCAATTGCATCCAGACACCCGGTCTGTCCGCAGCCGCAGGCAAATTGCGGAACAGAATGGCGGGCAGCTCCGGCGATGGTTGCAGAGATCGGCCCATGACCCCATTCCCCCGCATAGCCCCCACCCTCATTGATCAGGCGGCCGCGAACGACAAGACCGCCACCAACGCCGGACCCCAGGATCACGCCGAAAACGACATCATGACCCTGCCCCGCTCCGAAGCCGGCTTCAGCCATGGCAAAACAGTCAGCATCATTGGCGATGACCACCGGGAGCGACAGGCGGCGCTCAAGCTCTTCCTGCAGGCGGATGCCATGAATGCAGGGAATGTTGGCGACGATGGCCTGACGAGTATCCGGATCAATCACGCCTGCAATGGACAGGGACACAGCTTCAACCGGCTCCGGCGCGGCATCAACGACAGAAGCGAGAGCTGCAACGAACGCATCCAGATCATGCCCAGGCGTTGCGATCCTTGGCAAAGGCTGAATGGCTTCCGGTGTGCGGGCATAGGCACCTTTGATGGCCGTGCCACCAATATCAAAACAGACGATCATGCAGATACCTTGCCGTGTTCCAGCCACTGGCCGCCACAGATGCTGGCGTGAATGGTCAGATCGGAATTCAAAACCAGAAAGTCGGCTCGCTTGCCGGCGGACAGACGCCCTATCGCCGAAAGACGGGCAGCGTCAGCCGGATAAGTGCCGGCCATTTTAAGCACTTCTTCCAGCTCCAGACCGATACGGTCCACCATGAAACGCACGCAGGACAGCATGTCGATGTCGGCACCGGCGAGCGTCCCGTCCGCCAATGTCAGCTTCCCGTCCCGCCGAAAGACTTCACGGCCATTCAACTGGAACCGGTCACCTTCCCAGCCAATGGAGGACATGGCATCCGTTACCAGAAAGATCCGTCCAGGACCCTGCTTTGCCCTCAAGGCAACCTGTATCGCCAGAGGATCGACATGATAGCCATCGGCAATTAGACCGCAGCTCAGCTCCCCATAGCAAAGCGCAGCGCCAACCAGACCCGGCTCGCGATGCTGCAGCGGGCTCATGGCATTGAAGAGATGTGTCACCATGGAGGCTCCGGCCTCAACAAAGGGCCTGATCTGCGAGACACCGGCATCGCTATGACCCAGACTGACGACAACGCCAGCCTCCACAAGCTTGCGGACCTGATCCGGCGTCGCATTTTCCGGCGCGAGCGTGACCAGCAGACAGGGCAGCTCCTTCACTGCCGCAAGCATCAAGGCCAGATCCTCATCCGTCATCGGACGGATCAGCTCCGGCGCATGGGTGCCCTTTCGGGCAACGGACAAGTGCGGCCCTTCCAGATGCAGCCCGGCAAAACCAGGTACACCCTTCTTCGCTGCCTCAATACCCGCAGCGACAGCTAACCGGGTGTTCTCCGGCGTGTCCGTGATCAAGGTCACCAGAAGTGCCGTGGTGCCAAACTGACGGTGAGCCCGGCATATGGTCTCGATGCCCGAGACCGTTAGGTCATTGTTGAACAGAACACCGCCACCGCCATTGACCTGCAGATCGGCAAAGCCCGGCACGATGAGACTGCCTTCCGGCAACTGGCGCAGGTTTTCAGCCTGAGCAGGTGCAGCGGCGGAAAGCGCAGCCACCTCACCGCCCCGGACTTCAAGCACCTTGCCGTCATGCCAGGACTGGCCGTCAAATATCCGGGCGCCGGCAAACACCTGATTGCCCGCCTGTTCGGCTCTTAAAGTCATAGGGTCTCGGTTACTTTCTGAAGGGCGGCAGGGGCGTCCGGATTGAGGTTGCGAAGGAACGAAAGCCGCTCCACCATCTTGTAATAGGGCACAATCTGGATCAGCGCATCTGTCAGCGGATGACCGGTGCGGACAGTCGGCAGAACATTTGCAACGCTGGACAGCGGCGAGGTCGAAAACACCGTGCCGCCTTTTTCAGCCAGCTTGTCCGCAATGCCTGCTGCAGAGGCTTCCGCAGCATCGGCAGCAGCAAACACCAGAACCGGAAAACCGCCCCCAACCAGTGACACAGGCCCGTGCAGCACTTCTGCCGAGGAATAGGCCTCGCCATGCAGTTCACAGGTTTCCTTGCACTTCAGGGCTGCTTCAGCAGCGACAGCGAGCGACGGACCGCGGCCAAGGAAATAAAGCGACTGAGCCTCTTCCAGATGGCTGGTGAGACCTCCCCAGTCCAGATCCAGCGCTTTGCGGCAGTGGTCCGGAAGCTTCGAAAGCGCAGCCTTGAGCGCCTCGTCCTGCGTCCACTCGGCTAGGATCGCGAGCCCTGCAACGACCGAGGCGACATAGGACTTGGTCGCTGCGACAGCCAGTTCCGGCCCGGCCTCTAGAGGAACGGTCACAGAACATGCAGAAGCAAGCGGCGAAGGAACCGTATTCACCAGAGCGACCGAACGCGCCCCGCTGTCCGTGACAGACTGGGCCAAGGCGACAATATCCGGGCTTTTCCCGGACTGTGAAATGGCAATTGCGGCAGCATTCTTGAGCTTCAGGGAACGCTGATAGATCGACGCAAGAGACGGCCCAATCGAGGCGACCGGCACTCCAGCCTGCAATTCAATAGCGTATTTCAGGAATCCGGCAGCATGATCTGACGTCCCACGTGCGATGGTCACGACAACAGCTGGATCAAGCTCCCGGAATTGCGCACCGCACGCGGTCAGAACGCTGGCAGAATTTGAGAAAAGCCGCTCGAGAGCGTCCGGGATCTCGTGAACTTCCTGGAGCATATGGGATTGCGTCATGTACTTTCCGGCTTGGTTCAGGCAGGACCGATGATCTGCTCGGTGACGAGATCATAAAGATCGCTGCGATAAAGGGTTTTGGTGGTTTCAATGGCGCGGCCGCTGGCGAGATAGGCCACCCGGTGCACGGCAAGCCCCGCCTCCCCCTCAGGCACGACCAGCAGCCGCGCCTCTTCCTGGGTCAGCAAACGGGCTGAAATGCGCTGCACGGCCCGCACCGGGCGCGCCCTCAGGCGGGCAAGATGCGCATAGAGGGACAGATCGACATTCTCCGGATCCGGCAGAATGTCAGACGGCAGCGAGGCATGCTCCAGCGCGACCGGCACGCCATCAGCGAGACGAAGGCGCTTGAGACGGGCAACCTTGCTATTTCCGGTCAGGCCAAGGGTCATCATTTCATCCGCGCCAGGCAGATACAGCCCCCGGTCCAGCCAGGTGGAAGAGGACACCATTCCCCGGCGCGTCATGTCTTCCGAAAACGAGGTCGCGAGAGACAGTGGCTGCTCGAGCCGTTCGCGCGGCGCGGCAACGAATGTGCCGGATCCATGCCTTCGGACCAATGCGCCTTCATCGACCAGGGCATCTATCGCCCGGCGCACGGTGACACGGGACACCTTGCAGATCTCGGAAATGTCTCTCTCGGATGGAAGTGCATCTCCCTGCTGGAGATGCCTGGCCTGGATGAACGCTTCAAAGGCCAGTTTCAGGCGCATGTAGAGAGGGCCGTCGAAACGGTCCTGAAATCCCTGAAGCCCTGAAATACTGTTCATGACGCCCTTCCCCGGCGCAAAATGCGCAGCGCCGCAACGAGGAAGAATGCTGCGACGGCTTTAAATACCAAATAGATACCAAATTACGATCTGTCGAACATTTTTTTCACATTTCCGCCGCCTCAATTTTTTTCAAGCCTCAAGCAATTGATTTAATGAAATTATTTCAACGCCGCCTATTAACACGGCATTAACTGGCGCATTTCTGGTATTGCATTGGTATCAATAATTGGTTTTCATCAGGTCAAGGCCACGCGATGGCTGCAGGGAACAGGACGCGACGCGCGCAAATCCGGAAAAATCCGGAATGCCATGCAGGTATGTGAAATTTATTTTCAGAATTACACATATAGAGCGGTTCCATGTTGACGATCCCCCTGAGATGTCGCACCTTCAAGAAAATAAATTACAAGCTCAGAGGGCGTCAGGAATGAAGGTTGGAATTATCGGTCTGGGATTCCGTCTAGGCTATCTCGGGTTCGTATTCGATCAGATGGACCCGGATTTCGAAATCGTTGGCTATGTGGACCCAGCGCCAGCCGGACTGCCCGTGCTTGAGGAAAAAGGCATTTCCGCAGGCAAGTCCTACGAAACACCGCAGGACCTGATTGCGAACGAGGAGATGGATCTCCTCATGATCGGCTCCCCGAACCATCTCCACCTCGAACATATCCGGATTGGTCTGGAAGCTGGTCTGAAGGTCTTCAGCGAAAAGCCGATCGTCATGACGATTGACCAGAGCTATGAGCTTGCCGAACTCCTGCATCAGCATGGCCACGAGCGCCTGCTGGTCGGCCTGGTCCTGCGCTACTCCCCGCTCTACAAGGACCTGCGTAAGGCTCAGCTGGAAGGACTGCTCGGCGACGTCGTCTCAATCGAGGCTTCCGAGCATATCCAGCCCTATCATGGCGCCTTCTTCATGCGCGACTGGCGGCGCTATGAAAACTACGCCGGCAGCTTCATGCTGGAAAAATGCTGCCACGATCTGGATCTCTACAACGGTGTTGTAGGCGCGCGCCCGCGCTTCGTTGCCAGCTTCGGCGGCCGCAAGAGCTTCACACCGCAAAATGCCCCGGCCAACGAGGGCGTCAATGATCTGGAAGTCTACCACCGTAAGCCAAGCGGCTGGCTGGGAGCGGACAAGGTCTTCGACAGCGATGGCGACATCGTCGACTACCAGACCGCCATCGTCGAATATGAGAACGGCGTGTCCATGACCTTCCACACCAACATCAATGTGCCGGACGAATTCCGCCGCTTCTGCGTGATCGGTGCAAAGGGCATGGCCGAGGGTGACTTCGTGCGCGGGTTCCTCGATGTGCACAATGCCCGCAACAACGAGAAGGTGATCGCCAACACCTATCAGGCGCCCAGCAAGACCTCGCACCACTATGGCGCGGACGAGCAGATGGCAGAAGATGTCGTGAAGCATGTGCGCGATGGCGCGGCCCTGCCCGTTTCTGCGCTCGATGCCCTGGAGGCCGGTATTCTGGCCCTGACCATGGATGAAGCCCGCAAGACCCGCAAGGTCATCGATCTCGAGCCGGTCTGGCAGCGCTATGACGCAGCCCTGAACGGCACGGCGGCGGATCAGCGCCTGAAGTCGGCATAAGGGGGGAACGATGAACGCCAAGCGGAGTGCTGTCATCTTTGCCTGGATGTTGCTGCTTCCCGCAGTCCTCTACATCTCGGCAATCGTCATCTACCCCCTGATCGACACGGTGAACCTGTCCTTCACCAACGCGTCGCTGCGCAAGACCTACAACTACGTGGGCTGGCTCAACTACGACAAGATCTTCAACGAGACCTTCGCCGCCGTCATCATCAGAACGTTCATCTGGACGTTCTTCTCGGTGCTCATCAAGATGATCATCGGCACGTTCGGCGCGATCATGCTCAACACGGCTGTTCCCGGCCGCGCCCTGTTCCGCATCCTGACCATGCCGCCCTGGATCGTTCCCATGGCCATCGGCATCTTCATGTGGGGCTGGATGTACAATGGCCAGTTCGGGATGATTTCCGGCGTGATGCAGAACTGGGGCCTTGTCGACGGACCGGTCGCCTTCCTCGCCTATGGTACGACCGCCTTCTGGGCAACCGTTGTCACGGACGTGTGGATCGGCGTTCCCATGGTGACGCTCTACATGCTGGCCGCCATCCAGGCCATTCCGCAGGATCTCTACGAAGCTGCCTGGACCGATGGCGCGGGACGCATGTACCGCTTCCGCCGGATCACCCTGCCGCTTCTGGTTCCCTCCCTGATCACCATGTCCATGATCTCGCTGATCTCGACCTTCAACTCGTTCGACATCATCTGGATCCTGACCCAGGGCGGCCCGAGCGGCTCCACCACCACCATGATCATCGACACCTACAAGACCGCAATCGGCTCCTACAAATATGGCGAGGGCGCTGCCCGTGCCGTGCTGATCTGCATCTTCCTGTCGATCTTCTGCTTCTTCTACTTCCGGGTGACCAACCGGCTTTCGACGGAGACGGCACGATGAGCAATCAGACGGCCATGATCAACCGCTACAAGTGGTACGAGATGATCGCGATCTATGCAGGGATTGCCCTGTTCCTGATCTTCGTGCTCTCCCCCTTTGTCGAAGGCTTCCTGGTTTCCCTGAAACCGCTGAGCCGCCTGTTCTCGTCTCCCTACCGGTTCTGGCCGGAACACGGCTCCTTCGACGCCTATGTGACCATGTGGGACAGCGTGCCGGGCTTTGCCCGCTACGTCTTCAACTCCATCTTCCTGTCGACCATCGCGACCGCCATCGTTTTGGTGCTCGTGGTTCCGGCGGCCTATGCCTTCGCCCGTTTTGAATTCACGGGCCGCGGTCCGCTGCTGGCAGCCTTCCTGGCCGTCAACATGTTCTCGGGCGCGGTGCTGCTGATCCCGCTGTTCAGGCTGATGCGGTCCATGGGGGTTCTGAACACCTATGCGGCGATGATCATTCCGGGTGTCGCCTTCCTGATCCCGACCGCCATCTGGCTGCTGCGGACCTATATGATCCGCATCCCGAAGGAACTGGAAGAAGCCGCTTATGTGGATGGTGCAAGCCGTTTCTACACTTTCCGCCGTGTCATCCTGCCGCTTGCCATGCCCGGCATCACGGTTGTCGCCATCACCACATTCATCGGGGCCTATGCGCAGCAGTTCATCTTTGCGCTGACCTTCAATTCCAAGACGGAATACATGCCTTTGCCGATTGGGCTGTTCGCCTATTTCGGCCGCCAGGAAGTGATCTGGAACGAACTCATGGCTGCAAGCTTTGTCGGCATTGCACCCGCCATGATCGTGATCTTCTTCCTGCAAAGATATCTCGTCAGCGGTCTGACCGCTGGCGCGGTGAAATAAAAACAACAACGAAAATCCACACCAGAGTATGGGGATAAAGACGATGAAACTGACGTCCATGAAACTTGGGGTTTGCGCGCTGGCGCTTCTGGGAGCCACGTCCGCCGGTTCGCTCAGCGCACTGGCTGCAGACCAGGAAATCAGCTGGATCTATTGCGGCGACAAGATCGACCCGATCCACGAAAAGTACATCGCGGAATGGGAAGGAAAGAACCCGGGCTGGAAAGTCACGCCAGAAGTCGTCGGCTGGGCCCAGTGCCAGGACAAGGCAACCACGCTGGCTGCAGCCGGCTCCCCGGTCGCCATGGCCTATGTGGGCTCGCGTACGCTGAAGCAGCTCGCCGAGAACGACCTCATCATCGAAGTGCCGATGACCGATGCGGAAAAGGAAACCTACTATCCGAACATCGTCGACACCGTGACCTTCGATGGCACCCAGTGGGGCGTTCCGGTCGCATTCTCGACCAAGGCTCTCTACTGGAACAAGGCGCTGTTCAAGCAGGCTGGCCTTGACCCGGAAACTCCGCCGAAGACCTGGGCTGAAGAAATCGAATTCGCGAAGATCATCAAGGAAAAGACCGGTATTGCCGGCTATGGCCTGCCCGCGAAGACCTTCGACAACACCATGCACCAGTTCCTGCATTGGGTTTACACCAACAACGGCAAGATCATCGACGCCGAAGGCAACATCGTGATGAACAGCCCGGAAGTGCTCGCAGCCCTTCAGGCCTACAAGGACATCACGCCTTATTCCGTTGAAGGTCCGACCGCTTACGAACAGAACGAAATCCGCGCTGTCTGGCTGGATGGCAAGGTTGCCATGCTCCAGTCCAGCTCGGGCGCTGCCGTCCGCGCAGCGGACGCCGGCATGGAATGGGGTGTCACCACCCTGCCGCTCGGCCCGTCCGCAACCGGCCCCGGCACCCTGCTGATCACCGACAGCCTGGCCGTCTTCAAGGGCTCGGGCGTTGAGGAAAAGGCAACCGAATTCGCCAAGTACATCACTTCCCCTGGTCCGCAGGGCGAGTATGAGCTGCAGGGCGGTGCCGGCCTGACGCCGCTGCGCCCCTCCGCTCAGGTGGACGAATTCGTCAAGAAGGACCCGTACTGGAAGCCGTTCATCGACGGTATCGCCAATGCAGGTCCGGAGCCGCTCTTCAACGACTACAAGGGCTTCCAGAACGTGATGATCGAGATGGTCCAGTCTGTCGTGACCGGCCAGGCCGAACCGAAGGCCGCTCTCGAAAAAGCCGCTGCCGACCTCGAGCAGTACAAGTAAGCCGCGTTGGCGCGCCGCCGCAGCCCTAACCGGTTGCGGCGGCATGCACCGCCCACGCCAGTCTCATTGCCTGACGAGATGGCAATGATGGAAAGAGGTCAGTCTTGGGACAGCTCTATCTCAACAAGGTAACCAAGTCCTTCGGGGATCTTGACGTTATCAAGGGTGTCACACTCGATATTCAGGACGGCGAGTTCGTCGTCTTCGTCGGCCCATCCGGCTGCGGAAAGTCCACGCTGCTGCGCATCATCGCGGGGCTGGATGACGCAACACAGGGCGACATTGTCATTGATGGCCTGAAGGTCAATGATCTGGCACCGGTCAATCGCGGCATCGCGATGGTGTTCCAGTCCTATGCTCTTTATCCGCACATGTCGGTCTTCGAGAACATCGCGTTCCCGCTGCGCGTGGAAAAGATGCCTGAAGCGCAGATCAAGGAAAAGGTGGAGAGCGTCGCTCAGGTGCTCCAGCTCGACCAGCGCCTGCAGCAGAAACCCGGCATGCTGTCCGGCGGCCAGCGCCAGCGTGTTGCCATCGGCCGCGCGATCGTGCGCGAACCCAAGATCTTCCTGTTCGATGAACCACTGTCCAACCTTGATGCCGCCCTGCGCGCAGACATGCGGATCGAACTGACCAAGCTGCACCACGATCTCGCAGCCACCATGATCTACGTGACCCACGACCAGGTGGAAGCCATGACCATGGCGGACCGCATCGTGGTTCTGAACGGCGGCTATATTGCCCAGACCGGAAAGCCGCTCGAGCTCTATCACAAGCCGCAGAACATGTTCGTGGCGGGCTTCATCGGCAATCCGAAGATGAATTTCCTGCCGGCCACCTGCAAGGCTGTCAGCGACGAAGGTGTTACCGTCCATTGCCTCGGCCGGGATGTCACCATTCCCGTCGAGCCGCGCCAGGATCTGGTCGGCAGCAGCCTGACCCTCGGCATCCGGCCGGAACACACATTCATCGGCAAGGGCGAACTGGACTTCCAGATCACCCCGACCGTGGTCGAGCGCCTGGGCGTCAACACGATCGTCTATTCCTCGACCAGTGGCGACGACCGTTTCAGCGCCCTGCTTCCAGGAGCGGCCCCCGTTGTCGTCGACAAGCCGGTCACCATCGGTTTCAACGCCGCCGACTGCCACCTGTTCGATGCGAATGAGAATGCTCTTGAGCGCCGCACGGCACTCACCGAGATCGACCTCGAACAGCTTGCCAGCCAGTAGGCCTTAAAAAAGCCGGCCCCGGATTGCTCCGGGGCCGGATGTTCTTTGCCAAGTGAAGACCGCTTTACCAGACGCGGCCGCGGGCAGCGACGGGTTCCACCCGGGTGACAACCCCATTGCGATGAAACACCATGCTGTCGACCAGATTGGAGACAACGCAGGTGTGGTTCGGAATGATACGGATCCGTTCGCCGATCTGCGGCCGCGCATCTGGCGCACATTTGCTGAGATCCAGTACGCCGTGCTCTTCGGAAAGACCGGTGATCACCGCCTCCGGATAGTCCACCACATAGCCGAAATCATCAAACCCGAGCAGATCAGACGTCAGAGCCTTTGACCCGGCATCGATGACCGCACGGCTGTCTGTCGGGCGGGAAACCACCGTCGCAAGGATATGCATGGCGCAATCATCAAAGCTGCAGTGGCCGGACCGAACCATCGCACGGTCATTGTAGATGTAGGTGCCAGCCCGGTGCTCCGTTGCGGAAGCCACCTTGCCAGCGTCGAACAGGCTCGGCGTGCCACCATTGCTGACGATCGGACAGGCAATGCCCTTGCCCTCCAGAAGCTTCAGGGTGGAAGCAAAGAAGCTTTCGACAGCCTCTTCCGTGAAGGCTTTCGGATAGGTCAGAATCCCGCCGAAGGTCAGGCCGGGAGCCGCAACAATGGCCTCGGCAAGGCCCAGGGCCGCTTCCGGTGACTGAACACCGCAGCGGCCGCCGCCGGTATCACATTCCACCAGCACGACCAGCGGGCGCTTGGCATCTGCAAAAGCGCCAGAGAGCCCCTGAACCGTGACATCATTGTCGGCAACGACTTTCAGGCCGGAGATCTGCTCATTCAGGGCGACAAGCCGTTCCAGCTTTTCAGGCCCCAGCACATTGAACGTGATCAGAATATCGTCAAAGCCGGCATCGGCGAAGACTTCCGCCTCCGTCACCTTCTGACAGTTGATCCCCTTCGCACCGGCGGCAACTTGCTGCTCCGCCAAAGCCGGGATCTTGTGGGTCTTGATATGCGGACGGAAAGCCTTTCCCTGGCCATCCATATAGGCCTGCACGCGCGCGATATTCGCAGCCAGACGGTCTTCATCAATGACCGGAACCGGCGTTGAAAGCTGCTCGATGCGCGAGCCGGTCAGATCGGCGCCTGGGGTCGGGTCAGGCAGCTTCCGTTCCATGCGGGTTCTCCATCATTGGCCAGATGTCCCGGCGCACCAGACGATAGGGATTGTGCGCGGGCGAATTGGGATAGGGCGTTCCTGCAGAGCAATACAGGATCTCGGACGCAATTCTAGAGAAGGATGCGTGAAAATGGTTCGTCGACTTGATGACCAGGATCTTCTTCGTGGTCGGGTCGATGCCCATAACGGAGAAGAGAGACGGATCAAAGCTTTGGGCGCGGACGGAGTTCAAGATGATGTCCGTACCATCCAGCCGGATATGCGCCGCATCCCCAAAGGGGGCAAAACTTTCGCCGAAACGCATTTCCGCATTCCGGACAAGCTTCACCACCGTCACCCGGCCATCGACCGGATTGCCGGTGCCAGGCGCAGACTTCGCACCGAAGCGCAGCGGAATTTCCGCGCCCTCGCCCGCAGCCATGCAGATCTGAACCGCAATCGGGTCCCAGATCGTGCCAACGGCAACACCTTCAGCCTTGCGGGCCAGAAGCTCGGCAAGCAGAACTGTGGCGTCCCCGGCCGTGCCGCCGCCCGGATTGTCCCACATGTCGGCAATCACCACCGGACCGGCATCAGCCTTCATTGCCTGACTGACCGCTTCATCAACAGTCAGCTGAGGCATCATGTGGCGGCCGCGGTTTGCGAAAAGCTCCATGCCCAGAGAGCGGGCGAGCTGTGCGCCCTTTTCCGGTTTGCCATTGGTCACGGCAATCAGCTTGGTGCCCATTTCCGGCACATCGCCAGCCATGAAGCCATGGATGACGGAGAGAGAAAGAACGTCTTCGTCTTCCGCTTCGATCTGCTGCAGCTTATCAACAAAGGATCGCATTGGCTCACGGGACGTCGGGAAGACGTCAATCATCCGGCAGTCGAAGACGGACATGACCGGCTTCACCCGGCCCTCCAGCACGTCCACTGCGATGCGCCAGAGATCCTCTGCCCTTTCGACGAAATCCGTGTGCGGGAATTCCTTGAAGGCAACGAAGAAATCCGCAGCCTCCACCCGCTTCGCCGTCAGATGGCTGTGGGGATCAAGTTCCGTGCAGATCAGAATGTCCGGCCCGACGATGTCCCGGACCCGGCTCAGAAAATCCCCTTCCGGATCCAGATAGCCATCGGCCACCATGGCCCCGTGAAGCCCGAGGATGACACCGTCGACCGGCATGGCAGCACGGAGTTGATCCAGGATCTCGTCTCTCAGACCTTCATAGGTCTGCCGGTTGATCAGGCCCGCAGGGTCAGCCCAGGCAGCGCTTCCCTCCACCAGGGTCCAGCCCATTTCCGCACAGATCCTGCGGCCCACCGTCAAGGGCGCCGAGCAGAGCGTCGGCGTGACGGGATGCTCACCCGGCCTTGCATAAAGCGACGCCTCGAAGGCCCGCTTGTCGATACAGATCGGCGAAAACGTGTTGGTTTCCGTCGCGAGGACTGCAGTGAAGAGTTTCAAGGGATGTTTCCTGACTTGAGGGCAGCGCGTGCTGTTCAGGCGTCTTTCCAGGGATAAGGCAGATAGCCGGTGAAACCGGAGATCTTCCAGCGGCCGTCATGGAAGCGGCAATAATAAAGCGTCTGCCATTGCATGACGTCGAAACCGCCATCGGCCAGCTTGATGCCGCCGTCGAATTTCTTGCGCACCAGGGCAGTGCCGTCCTGGATGTCGATCTCTTCCAGCCGTGTGGCCGTGTGGATCGCAGTGCTGGCATCTTCTGCCAGTTTCACAGAGGCAAAGTCCTTCGCCTGGCGCAGCCATTCGTCCCGGTAGCGTTCCAGCGTCGGGAAAGCCAGCGTCCAGTCATCCGGATTGCGGGTCTTGTTGCCGCTGATGCCCAGGAACCCTTCCGGAATGAAGTCGGCTTCCACCATGGACCAGTCTGCCGCCAGGAAGGCTGCTATGTCCCGGCTGACGAGCATCTCCCAGATGGCTCTGCGATCATGGTCCTGCTCGGGGAACGGATTGAGAAAAGGATCCCGCATTCACGCCTCTTATCTAAATTCTTTTCATAATCTGCGATTTTTCCTAGTCAATTTCCTGCTGATATGGTTCGATGTCAATCGATAAAGAAAATAATTTCCATAACGGAGCACATCTATCCTCATGAGCATCAAGAGATATGGCGCCGAGAAAGCCGGTGCAGGCGGCCAGAGACTTCCTTTCGCCCGTGCCGTCGAGGCGGACGGCTGGCTTTACGTTTCCGGCCAGGTCGCAATGGAAGATGGTGAAGTGATTGAGGGCGGCATCATCCCTCAGACCCACAAGACCATTCAGAACGTCCTGAGCATCCTCGAAGAGGCAGGATACACCACGGCAGATGTCGTGCGCTGCGGCGTCTGGCTGGATGACCCACGTGACTTCTGGACCTTCAACAAGATCTACCAGAGCTATTTCGGCGAACATCCGCCGGCACGCGCCTGCGTCCAGTCTTCGATGATGGTCGATTGCAAGATCGAAATCGACTGCGTAGCCTATAAATCAAAGGCTTAAACACGCAGACAAGGCACTGGCACGATGGACATTCTTGCGCGGATACAGAATGAGCAGGACCAATTTTCGCAATCCGAAAAGCGGATCGCGGAAATTTTGCTCAATGACTTCGATTTCGCGGTGAATGCGTCCATCGTTGAATTGGCGGAGCGCGCGGAGGTTTCACCGCCGACGGTGACGCGCTTCTGCCGCCGCCTCAATTGCCAAAACTACGCTGACTTCAAGATCCAGCTTGCGAAGACCATGTTCGTCGGCGCCCGGTATCTCAATCCGGGCACCCGCAGCACAGCCCCGGCAGATGTGGCGGAAGACATCGTCACCAAGGCCCAGAACGCCTTGTATCTCTTCCACCATGCCTTCAAGCCGGAGCAGGCCCAGGTTGTCGCGGAAACCCTGTCCAGGTCCGGCATGATCTATGCCTTCGGCTCGGGCGGCAATTCCTCGATGATCGCCCAGGAACTGCAAAACCGCTTGTTCAGGCTAGGGCTCAGGGTTTCCGCCTGCACCGACCATCATATGCAGATGATGATCGCTGCGGCGGCCCGGCCGGAGGACACGATCATCGGATCGTCGTTCTCCGGGCGGAACATGGAACTGGTCCGCGCGTTCACCCTGGCGCGGGAAGCAGGAGCAACGACCGTTGCTCTCAGCCAGTCGGACAGCGCCGTGGCAGCAGCTGCCGACCATGCCCTGACCATCGATCTGCCGGAAGGCGACAACATCTTCCGCCCGACCTCGACCCGCTTTGCCTATCTGGCACTCGTCGACATTCTGGCGAACCTCACCGCCTACCAGAACCGGGCGCAGGCCACCGTCACCCTGCGCCACATCAAGCATCAACTGGTTGCCCATCGTGATGGAGACGACAGGCAGCTTCTCGGGGACTGACCGCCCACGCGGTTCCTGTCTCCCCCTACCACTAGGACTCGACATGTCTGGAACCGTAGCAGTTGTCACCGGCGCCGCCGGTGATATCGGCCTGGCCATTGCCCAGCGCCTCTCCCAAACCCACGACAAGATCATTCTTGCCGACATCAATACAGAAGCGGTCACGAAGCTCTGCGAGGGCAACAGGGACAAGTTCGTTCCAGTGACCTGCGACGTGACACGGGAAGCAGACTGCGCGACCCTTGCCGCAGAAGCTGCCGGCCATGGCACCGTCTCCGTGCTCGTCAATAACGCAGGTGCTGCCCGCGCCGTCAGCCTGGGCGACACCACGGCAGACATCTTCCGGCAGGACACGGCTCTCAATCTGGAAGCGGCGTTTCTGGCCTTTCAGGCGCTGGAAGCAGACCTAAAGTCCACGCGCGGCAGCGTGGTCAACATTACCTCGGTCAACGGCCTCGCCGTCTTCGGCCACCCGGCCTATAGCGCAGCGAAGGCCGGTCTCATCCACCTGACCAAGCTGATCGCGGTGGAATATGGAAAATACGGCATCAGGTGCAACGCAATTGCGCCGGGAACGGTGAAGACGCAGGCCTGGGAAGCGCGTGCCGCCGCCAACCCGAATGTCTTCGAGGATGCCAAGCGCTGGTATCCGCTGCAACGGGTCGTCGACCCGAAGGATGTCGCCAACGCAGTGGCCTTCCTGTCCGGCGCCGAAGCTTCAGCGATCACGGGCGTCTGCCTGCCGGTCGACTGCGGACTTCTTGCAGGCCAGGCAGAACTCGCCCGCACCTTCAGCCAATCTGACAATTACTAAAAACAATCAGACTTCCAGAGGAACCATTCATGGCCAACCTTCCGTTTGTGCTTGAGAACAGCTGGCATGCGATCGAGGGCGATCTGACCGGCGGCTTTTCCTTCGTCCTGCACAACATGTCCGGGGCGGAAATCTCCGGGTTTCGCGTCGTCTACACCAGCCTGACCCGGGTCACGTCAAAAGTCGTGTGCGAAAATGCGGTCTTCCTTCGGCGCAATGCCAACTTCCACGAGTTCAGCCCTCCGGCCGGTTTCAAGCTGGCTCCCGGTGCCTCCTGGTCCTTCAAGGTCGATGGTCTGCACCGCCCTGCCCGGCATCGCACGGATGGCGCAAAATCCGCCTATGTGACCCTGGCCGACGGAACACACAAGCCATGTGCCGTGGGGGATCTGATGCTGGAGGGTGCGCATAGCGAACCGGCCCATCCGCTCCTGCCGGAAGGCAAGGTCCAGACGCCGTATTTCCTGCAGCCCTGGCCAAAATCTGCCGCTCTCGGTGAAGGCGCAGCCTATCCGGTGGCGCTTTGCCTGACAGAGGCGACTGCGGAAGAAAAGGAAGCCGTCCAGAAGGTTCAGTCGCTTTATCAGCGCCTGTTCGAGGCAGCCCATGTGCCCTTCTCCCTCAGCCCGATCCATGAGGGCCGCGACCTTTCCCTCAGCCGGACCGACAGCCTCACCGGCCCGGCCTACAAGCTGACATTCGGTGTCGACAAGGTCGCTCTGTCCTATGGCACTGACGCTGGTCTTCAATATGGCCTGACCACGCTTGCCCAGCTTCTCCATGGCGCAAGACTGGACAGCGGAGACTACCTGTTCCCGGTTGCCGGCACGATTGAAGATGCTCCGCGCTATGATTGGCGCGGCTGCCATCTGGATGTGTCGCGCCAGTTCTATCCCCTCGCCGATGTCTCCCGCCTGGTCGACATTCTGGCCTGGTTCAAGATGAACATCTTCCATTGGCATCTGACCGATGACGAAGCCTGGCGGTTGGAAATCAAGGCCTATCCGGAGCTGACGACCGTCGGCGCAACCCGGGGGCCGGACGCAATCCTGCTGCCGCAGCTCGGCAACGGCGCGGAGCCGGTGGATGGCTTCTATTCCCAGGAAGACGTGAAGACACTTGTCGCCCACGCCCTGAGCCTCAATGTCGAGGTTGTCCCGGAAGTGGATATTCCCGGCCACTCCACGGCAACCCTCGCA
Source organism: Roseibium suaedae (assembly GCF_900142725.1). Lineage (GTDB taxonomy): Bacteria > Pseudomonadota > Alphaproteobacteria > Rhizobiales > Stappiaceae > Roseibium > Roseibium suaedae. Next base: position 1,098,300 of record NZ_FRBW01000002.1, read on the forward strand.
GTGCTTAAAAATCTTTCGGACGGTCAGGAAGCACCGGACAGCTATCACTCGGTCCAAGGCTATCCGAACAATGCGCTCAACCCGGCCATCGAGGACACCTACGATTTCCTCGCCACCGTCTTTGACGAAATGGTCGAGCTCTTCCCCTGCCGCTACCTGCACATTGGCGGGGATGAAGTGGCGGATGGATCCTGGTTGGCCTCACCCCGTGCCAAGGAACTAATGCAGAAGGAAGGACTCGAAGGCACCTTCGGACTTCAGTCCTATTTCATGAAGCGCATTCAGGACATGCTGAAGGAACGCGGCAAGCTCCTGGCGGGTTGGGATGAAGTCTCCCATGGCGGCGGCGTCAGTGCGGACGGCACCCTGCTTATGGCCTGGCAGAAGCCGGAAGTCGGCATCGAGCTGGCACGCCAGGGCTACGACGTGGTGATGACCCCGGGCCAGGCCTATTACCTGGACATGGTTCAGAGCGAAGCCTGGCAGGAACCGGGTGCAAGCTGGGCCGGCACCGTTCCGCCCGAGCACAGCTACGGCTATGAGGCGGAAGGCGACTTCCCGGAAGACCTGCGCGCCCGGATGAAAGGTGTCCAGGCCTGCATCTGGTCTGAGCATTTCCTCTCGCGCGGCTATTTCAACCACTTGGTCTTCCCGCGCCTTTGCGCGGTCGCTGAGGCCGCCTGGTCGCCGAAGTCTGTCAAGGACTGGCAGCGCTTTGCTGCCCTTGCCCCCCATTCCCCGAAGCTGTGAGGCCCGAAGCTGTGAAATCTGAACAGATGCGTATCGCAGTTGGCGGCATTCATACCGAATGCAGCACATACTCGCCGGTGCTGATGCAGCCGGAAGACTTCTTCGTCATGCGCGGGGAGGATCTGCCGAAGTCGGAGTATTTCTCCTTTCTGCCTCAACCCGGCATCGAGATCGCCCCGCTTCTTCATGCCCGCGCTGTCCCCGGCGGTCCCGTGGCCCGGGCAACCTATGAAGCCTTCAAGGCCGAGTTCCTTGAGCGGCTGAAATCCGCCCTGCCCGCCGACGGCATTTATCTCGCCATGCATGGCGCGATGAATGTGGAAGGCATGGATGATGCGGAAGGCGACTGGATCTCGGCTGTCCGGGATCTGGCCGGACCGGACATCCCGATTGCCGCCAGCTATGACCTTCATGGCAATGTCAGCCAGAAGATCATCGACCAGCTCGACATCTTCGCCGGCTATCGCACAGCACCTCATATCGACGTGCGTGAGACCATGGTCCGGGCCTATACGATGCTGGTGGACTGTCTGACGACCGGGACACGTCCCGGCGTCGCCTGGGCTCCCGTTCCGGTCTTGTTGCCGGGTGAGCGCACCTCGACGGAGGATCATCCGGCGGCTGGGCTTTACGAAGCCCTGCCCGGTCATGACGAGACGCCCGGCGTGCTCGATGCCAATCTCATGGTCGGCTATGTCTGGGCGGATGAGCCACGGGGAACGGCCTGCGCCGTCGTCACGGGCACAGACCGACAGGCGGCGATGCAGACCGCGGAGACCATTGCCAAGTCCTATTGGGATGCACGCAACGACTTTCAGTTCGGACCTGTTACGGGTCCGCTGTCTGACATGATGGATCTCGCCGAGCAGGCAACGACTGCGCCTGTCATTCTGGCTGATTCCGGCGACAACCCGACCGGAGGCGGCGTGGGGGACCGGGCAGATGTTCTGGCCGAATTGCTCCGTCGCGGCTTCACCGGAGCCGTGGTGGCCGGCATCACCGACAAGCCTGCCGTCGAAGCCTGCATCGCCGCCGGAGAAGGCAACACGGTTCATCTCACCATCGGCGGCTCGCTGGATCCCTCCAGCCAGAAAGTTGGAGTCACAGCCAAGGTGCTGAAACTGGACGACACCCCAGGCGGCACACGGGACGAGCGCCAGGCCGTGGTGGAGATTGCCGGGAACACTGTGGTTCTGGCTGCAAGACGCAGGCCCTATCACAACATCCCGGATTTCACCCGCCTCGGGCTTGATCCGAAGACGGCACGGCTGGTCGTGGTCAAATCCGGCTATCTGTCGCCGGAACTGGCGCCGATCGCTGCCCCCAACCTCATGGCCCTGACGGACGGGGTGGTCAATCAGGACATCGAACGGCTGACAAATGCCCGCCGCTCCGCTCCTGCCTTCCCGTTCGACAAGACATTCACCTATACACCTGCGGCTCGCCTTTCCGCCCGCTGGCAGGCATAACCATCCCGGCTGCCGGATCGTCCGGCAGCCCCTTTCCGGTTTTCCCAAATGTTCTCCATGTACGCGGCAGCCTTCCGCCATGCCCCGATCCGGGTCTGCGCAATCGCCATCTTCTTCTTCGGCTTTGCAGGCGCTGCAACCAGCCCCTTCCAGTCCGTCATTGCCATTCAGGAATTCGGCCTGAGCGATGCAGCCTATTCAGCGGTGATCCTGTTTGCCGCGATCATCAACGTGATCGCCAGCGTGGTGATCGGCATATTCTCTGACCGGCTCGGCGACTACCGGCGCGCGCTGATCATCGTCAGCTGCTTCGGCATCGCGGGCTCCGGCCTCATCTATTTCGGAGCGAACACGGTCAGCTTCCTGATCGGACTTCTCGCCCTGCTGCCGATCTTCGGCGCCCTGAATTCCCTGATCTTTGCCAATGTACGGGCCTATTCGGTGACGCTGCCGGGCAATGAGCTGGCAGGCATCAATGCCGCAGTCCGCGCAATGATTTCCCTATCCTGGGTCCTCGTGCCGGGCCTCGTCGGCATGGTGCTCGCCAACGCGGGCAGCATGTTGCCTGCGTATCTCATCTCCATGAGTGCCTGTCTTGTCTGTTTCGGCCTCTTCCAGTTCGCCCTGCCACGCAAGCTGCCCTCCGAGGGCCGTTTGAAGACGGAAATCCAGTTCCTGTCCTCGCTGCGCCGGGTCGCAAGGCCGGGCGTGCTCGTGCGGCTTCTCGCCATCTCGCTCATCACATCCATGCTGCATGTGAACGCGGCCGTCCTGCCGCTGATCACCACGGAAGCCGCGGGCGGAACCTTGACCGATGTCGGCATCGTCATCGGAATTGTCGCGGTGCTGGAAATCGTCTTTATCGTCTTCTGGGGCCGCATGGAGCCGAAGCTCGGCTCCGTTGTGTCCATCTGCCTGGGTGCAGCGCTCTACACGGTCTATCTAGTGCTCCTGGGCCTGTCCTCGTCCCCGCTTCACATCTATGCGCTCTGCCTGATCAGCGGCTTTGGGGCCGCAGCCATCATCAGCCTACCGATCACTTATCTCCAGGAGCTCATCCCGGATCTTGCAGGGCTCGGCAGTTCACTGATCTCGGTAAACCTCTTCATCAGCGCTGGGCTTAGCTCGGTTCTCTTCGGATTCGGGACATATGTGTCCGGCTATGCCGGAACCTCCATGATCGGGGGTCTTGCCGGACTGCTTGGTGTTGCCCTTGTCTATGGACTTGATGGCCGCAAGCCGGCTGCCACAAACTAACTTCTTGTCCCAAACGGAGACCGGACCCATGACCACTTCTTCGCCCGCCACTCCGGCCAGCGTCCTGCTCGAAGTCTGCGTCGACACGATGGACGGGCTTCTGGCCGCCGTCGAAGGCGGGGCAGACCGGATCGAACTCTGCTCGGCCCTGTCGATCGGTGGCTTGACCCCTTCCCTGGGCTTCATGAAACAGGCGGCTGGCGCAGGAATCCCGGTCTATCCCCTGATCCGTCCACGTCAGGGCGGCTTCCACTACTCGCAAGCCGAGATCGACATCATCAAGCGCGATATCGACGCAGCTGCAGACGCTGGCCTGCCGGGGGTCGTGATCGGCGTCAGTACCGAAGATGGCTGCCTGGACACGAAGACCCTCTCGGATCTGATCAAACATGCCGGAGCGATGGACGTGACGCTCCACCGCGTCTTCGATCTTGCCCCGGACCTCACCGAAGCGCTGGAGACGGCCATCGACCTCGGTTTCTCCCGCATCCTCACTTCAGGCGGTGCCCCCTCCGCAGAGGCAGGACTGGATCAGCTCGCGGCTCTTGTCGAACGCGCTGGCGGCAGGATTTCCATCATGCCCGGAAGCGGCATCAACCCCGGCAATGCCGAGAGATTCACCCCCGCCCTTGCCATCAAGGAAATCCACGCGTCCTGCTCCTCCGCCCAGACGGTCAGCAATCAACGCCTGATGGACCTTGGCTTCCTGTCCGGCGCGCCCAAGCAGACCGATGCCAGCATCGTCCGCCAGCTGAAGGCCCTGATCCCAGCCTGACAACCCAGAGAAGCACGACAGTCGCCATTACAGGAAAACGCTCTGGTCCATCGGCGGCGAAAATATCAATAATTTCAGCAGTCTTTATTATTCAATTGGACACTTTCCGTTGGTTCGGAAGCACTGAAGTGAACTGATCCACATCACCACCTCGAGTTATCAATCGCTCAAGTTGCTGATTTTGCTTCAAAAATGAAACGATACAAATTTTTGTATCGTTTCATATTGACCAATCCTCCCTCGTCGTGATTTCAATATTGCAGCCGCTCGGCGCGTTGGTCTTCCACGCGGGAAGCGGCATATTTTGGGAGGAATACAATGAAATTTTCCAAGCTCGCTGCCGCCGCAGCGACCAGCCTCGTATTGCTTGCTGGCACCGCCCAGGCTGCTGACAAGCCTGTCGTCGGCCTCATCATGAAGTCCCTCGCCAACGAGTTCTTCCAGAACATGATGAAGGGTGCCGAAGCCCATCAGCAGAAGCGCGGCGACTATGAACTCGTTGCTGTCGGCATGCAGAACGAAACCGACTTCGAATCCCAGATCAACGCGGTCGAAAACTTCATCACCCAGGGCGTTGATGCGATCGTGGTAGCCCCGGCGGATTCCCGCGCCATGGTTCGTCCGCTGAAGAAGGCCATGGAAGCCGGCATCGTCGTCGTGAACTTCGACGTGGCACTCGATGAAGATGCCAAGAAGCAGCAGGGCGTGGAACTGGCCTTCGTCGGCCCGGACAACCGTGGCGGCGCAAAGCTGGCCGGTGACGCACTGGCCAAGAAGCTTGGCGAAGGCGCCAAGGTCGTCATCGTCGAAGGCAACCCGGGTGCGGACAACGCAACCCAGCGCCGTCTCGGCTTTGAAGACTCCGTTGCCGAGTACAAGCTGAACCTGCTCGACAGCCGCACCGCTCACTGGGAAACGGAAGAAGCCAACTCTGTCTTCTCCACCATGCTGACCGCGCATCCGGACATTCAGGGCGTGATGGCAGCCAACGACTCCATGGCCATTGGCGTGGTCAAGGCGCTTGAAAGCGCAGGCCGCAAGGACATCCAGGTCGTCGGCTTCGACAACATCCCGGCTGTCGTCCCGATGATCAAGGATGGCCGCATGCTGGCCACCGTCGACCAGTTCGGCACGGACATGGCTGCAAATGCCATCGACATGGCCTTGGGCGTCGTCGCAGGCGGCAAGCCGCTCGAAGGCTGGGTCAAGACCCCGATCGAGCTCGTTACCGCAGACTGACATCCGTCCTCCCAGCTCCCGTCCCGGTCTCCGGGGCGGGAGTTGATTTTTAGCTGCTCCACTTTCCGGAGGCCCGATGACCTCTTCCCCGCTCCCGGCAGCGCCTTCCATGGCAGCTCACCCGGAACAGGCATTTCTCCAGGCTGATGGCGTCAAGAAACACTTCGGCGGCGTGAAGGCCCTCGATGGCGTCAGCTTCTCCCTGAAACAGGGCGAAGTGCATGCCCTGGTCGGAGAAAACGGCGCAGGCAAGTCCACTCTCATCAAGATCCTGTCCGGCGTATTCCCCTATGACGCCGGAACCATCCAGTTCGACGGCGCTCCCTACTGCCCGGCTTCACCGCATGACGCGAAGGCCTCGGGCGTTCAGGTGGTGCATCAGGAATTCAACCTCCTCGACCATCTAAGCATTGCCGAGAACATCTCCATCGAGAAGATGCCGAAGACCCGCTTCGGCCTGCTCGACCGCAAGGAAATGAACGCCCGCGCCCGCAAGGCCCTTGATGCCATCGGCCTGACCGACGTTGACGTCCGCTCTCCGGTCAATTCGCTCGGCATCGCGCACCGGCAGCTGGTCGAGATCGCCCGCGCCCTGCAATCCGATAGCCGCATCCTGATCCTGGACGAGCCGACGGCCACATTGACCGAGCGCGAAACCCGGCGCCTGTTCGAGATCGTCGCTGCCATCAAGGCCCGTGGCGTGACGGTTGTCTTCGTGTCCCATCACCTCGACGAAGTCTTTGCCATCTGCGACCGGGTCACCGTGTTCCGCAACGGCCAGAGCATTGTCACGGAGAACATCAGCGAGACGTCGCCGGAAGGTGTGGTCCGCCGCATGGTCGGGCGGGAACTGGAGACAAGCGATCCAGCGGAAGAAGAACGCTCCGCTCTTGGAGCAATGGCCCTGTCCCTCGACAATCTCCAGACCCGGCAGAACCCGAAAGACAAGGGCGTCTCGCTGGACCTGCACTATGGCGAAATCGTCGGGATCGCCGGTCTTGTCGGCGCAGGCCGCACGGAACTCCTGCGGGCAATTTTCGGCATCGATCCTGCCCGCTCCGGCACCCTCCTGCGCGACGGCCAGCCGGTTCACTTCTCCGGCCCTCGCGATGCAATCGCATCCGGCATCGGCTTCGTGACCGAAGACCGGAAGGACGAAGGCCTGATCCTGGACATGCCGATTGCAGCCAACGCATCGCTCGCCAGCATGAAGGCCGTCTCCCGCTCCGGGATCCTGAACTTTGCGGCCGAGCGTGAGCTGGCACGGACCGGCGGGGAACGCCTCAAGCTGAAATACGGGCGTCTGGCAGACGCAGTCTCCAGTCTTTCCGGCGGCAACCAGCAGAAGGTGGTTCTGGCCAAATGGCTCGCACGGAACCCGAAGGTGCTGCTGCTGGATGAACCAACCCGGGGCGTGGACGTCGGCGCGAAGGCGGAGATCTACGCCATTCTCAAGGCGCTGGCACGGGAAGGCGTGGCCCTGCTCGTCGTCTCCTCCGAAATGCCGGAGCTGATGACCCTGGCCGACCGCATCCTTGTGCTTGCGGAACACGAAATCCAGGGCGAACTCGCTCGCCCGGATTTCTCTGAAGAAAACATCCTGAAACTGGCCTACGGGCAAAACCAGACGGCCGGAGAACAGTAACGATGACGACCGACACCCTCAAATCCGCAGCCCCTGCAAGGGAAGGCCTGTCCCTGCGCGTTCTCATGCAGAACTCCGGCATCGGCCTGGCCCTGCTGGCCCTGATCATCTTCTTTTCGGTGACCACCGAGCATTTCCTGACGCCGAACAACATCACCAACATCCTGACCCAGATCACGATCAATCTCGTGCTGGCTGTCGGCATGACCTTCGTGATCCTGATCGGTGGCATCGACCTTTCCGTCGGCTCGGTCATGGCCTTTGCCGCTGTGGTGGCGGGCAAGGCCATCACCATGCCGGGGTTTGGCGATGCGGAAGCCATTGCCCTCGCCATCTTCGCCGCCACGATGACCGGCGTCCTGTGCGGTCTTTTCAACGGCATCGCCAGCGCCTTCTGGTCCCTGCCGTCCTTCATCATCACCCTCGGCATGCTGAACATCGCCCGAGGTGGCGCGCTGCAGATCTCGGGCGCCCAGACCATCTACTCCTTCCCCTTTGCCTTCGAGGAATTCGGCTCGGCAATGGTCTATGGCGTGCCGGTCGTGTTCCTGGTGGCCCTGCTGTTCGTGCTGATTGCCTGGTTCATTTTGAACTTCACCGTCTTCGGCCGGCTGCTCTACGGCATCGGCAACAATGAGGAAGCCGTGCGGCTCGCGGGCCATCCCGTCTTCTGGTACAAGGTCGCTGCCTTCACCATCTGCGGCCTGACGGCGGGTGTCGCGGCGGTCGTCTATATGGCCCGCCTCAACATCTCCAGCCCGATTGCAGGCATCGGCTTCGAGCTGAACGCCATCGCGGCCGTCATCATCGGCGGCACAAGCCTCAGCGGTGGACGCGGTTCGGTGATCGGCACCCTGCTTGGTGCGATCATCATCGGGGTTCTCGCAAACGGTCTCATTCTGTATGGATTGAGTGACTTCATGCGTCAGATGATCACCGGTGTGGTTATCATCGTCGCCGTGATCCTGGACTACTATCGCGCAAGGTTCGCCAGCAAATGAAACGTACAGCTCTCTTGAACCGCCACCTGAGTTCCCTGATCGCCCGCGCCGGGCATCTGGATGAGATCGTCGTGGCAGATGCCGGCTTGCCCATGCCGCGCGGCGTGGAAGTAATCGATCTCGCGATTACACCCGGCCTGCCCAGCTTTCAGGATGTTCTGGCAGCGCTGCGTTCCGAACTCGTGATCGAGAGCGCAGTCTGGGCGAACGAAGCCTCAGCAGAGGTCCGCGCCATGATGAAGGCTGAGGCCGACAGCTGGGCTGACGCGACCGGTAAGCAGGTCGCCACCTCGACCCTTTCCCATGCCGACTTCAAGACCCGCAGCCAGTCGGCTCTGGCCGTAATCCGCACCGGCGAAATCACACCCTATGCCAACATTATTCTTGTATGCGGGGTAGCATTTTGAAACCCGTTACCGTTGTCGGCAGCATCAACCTTGATCTGATCAACTACCTCGACCGCTGGCCGAAGGTGGGCGAGACCATCGCCGTGCGTGAAACCGCCAACTCGCTTGGCGGCAAGGGGGCGAACCAGGCTGCCGCCGCCGCCCTTCTGGGAGCAGACGTGACCATGCTGGGCGCGACCGGCAAGGACAGTTTTGGTGCAGATGTGCGCCAGCAGCTCGAAGCCAAGGGCGTGAAGACACAGCTGGCGGAATATGCAGACGTTTCCACCGGTATGGCCTTCATCGACGTGGTTCCGGACGGCAGCAACATCATCCGTCTGGCTGGCGGCGCCAACAACAGCCTGTCTGCCGGGACCATCCGGGAAAATGCCGCGCAGATCGAGCGGAGCAGCGTTCTGCTGCTCCAGAACGAAATCTCGCTGGAAACCTCCCTTGAAGCTGCCCGCATTGCACGCAAGACAGGCGTTCTGGTGATCATGGATCCTGCCCCCGCGCCGGTTCCGGCCTGGGGGCCTGAGACCTTCACCTGTTTCGACATCATGACCCCCAACGCGGAAGAGGCTGGCGCCATTCTGGGAACGACGCCCCAAACCCTGGAGGAAGCGCAGGACGCAGCGCGCGCACTCAAGGCTCAGGGTCTGAAAGGCGCCATCATCACCATGGGTGGCATGGGGGCAGCCTGGGCCATTGATGCGGAAACCGGCGCTCTGCCAGCGCCGAAGGTAAAGGCCATTGATACGGTGGCGGCAGGCGACTGTTTCAACGGAGCCCTTGCCACCCGCCTTGCGGAAGGCGAGAGCTTTGAGGCGGCCATTCGCTTTGCCATGCATGCTGCAGCCATCGCGACAACCCGCAAGGGCGCGTCCTCGTCCCTTCCGTCTCGCGAAGAAGTCTTGTCATTTCTGTCTTCAACGGGAGGATAAGGCGATATTGCGCGGGAATAGGGTATAAGACGGCAAAACTGCCCCGCCTCTTGGAGAAATGCCTGCATGCCGACGATCAAGGACGTTGCCCGGAAAGCCGGAGTATCCGTCGGCACAGTCTCCCGCGTGCTCGCCAAGAATGACACGGTCAAGCAGCCCCTGCGCGAGCGGGTGCTCAAGGCCATGGCAGAACTGGACTATTCGCCGAACCTGACCGCCCGTGCGCTGCGTACCAACAGGATCGACGTGCTCGGGCTGATCATTCCGGACATCACCAATCCATTCTTCGCTCAGTTGGCCAAGGGCATCGAGATGGAGGCAGCCAAGCGCGGCCATTCCGTCATGCTCTCCAACTCCCATGACGACCCGGAAGCAGAGGCCGTTCAGGTCACCGCCCTATGCGACCGGGCTGTGCGCGGGATCATCGTGGTTGCGACCCATGGCAGCCAGGTGAGACGGGCTGTCGACCTGCCGATCGTTTCACTCGACCGGCGCTATGGCGATTATGCCCTGGTGGCCACTGACCATTTCGATGGATCCGGGAAGATCGCCGATCATCTTCATGCGCTCGGGCACCGGAAAATCGCCTATATTGCCGGTCCGATGTCGATGGATGTGGCCCAGCAGCGCAAGAGTGGCTTTGTCTCGCGCATCGAGGCCTTGAACACCCCGGAAGATCCGATTGAACTGACCCTTCACGAAGGGCACTTCGACTATGATTCCGGCGAGGAAATTGGCCACCGGATCCTGTCCGGGCCGCAGCGGCCGACAGCGATTGCGGCTGCCAGCGATCAGCTGGCCATAGGCGTCCTCAGAAGCGCACGGGATTTGAAGGTCGACGTGCCAGGCGAACTGACCGTTACCGGGTTCGACGACATCACGCTTGCCTCACTCGTCGTCCCGCGCCTGACAACGATCCGCCAGCCCTTTGAAGCTCTTGCCATTTCCGCCGTAGAACGGCTCTTCAACAGCGCAGAAAAAGAACCCGGCGATGAGGCCATCGCCGGGGATCTCGTCATCCGGGAAACATCCGCGCCACCACCGGGCGCCAAGTCTCTTTAGCTTGCCTTGGCTTCGACCGGACGGACCTTGCTGGCCGCTTCCTGCACAAGAGGATCGAACAGGTCAGGGCTGGTCTTCAGAAGCTCAAACAGCTGCGTGCGCATGCGGGGCTCCCAGAAATCGCTGAGATGCGCTGCGACCCCGTCGATCCCTTCCTGATGCGGCCGGCTCTTGAAGAAAGTGGCAATCTGATTGGCCATACGGGCCAGTTTATCAGGCGACATCTGGCATAACTCCATCAATGATCCGGTCTGGCCGGGTGTAAATATCAAATTCAGCGCCACGGGCGAGCGCAACGAGGGTCATGCCCGCATTCTCTGCAGCAGACACCGCAAGGCTCGTTGGCGCAGACACGGCAATCAGAATGCCGCAGCCTGCAATCGCAGCCTTTTGAACCAGTTCGATCGACAGACGGCTGCTCATGACCACAGCCCCGCCCGCAAAGATTTCTGCCGGAACGCCGCCCGTGGTCCGGGCGCGCGAACCGATCAGCTTGTCCATCGCATTGTGGCGGCCAGCATCCTCGCGCACGATGACACTGCCAGTCGCCGGATCATAAAAACCGGCAGCATGAACGGCGCGGGTCAGACGGTTCAGCTCCTGCCCGCGCTCCATCCGCGCAACGGCCTCGACGATCTGCCCTGGGCGAAGCCTGAGAGTGCTGGCAACATCCGGCACATGGCGCATGGCGGCCTCGATGCTTTCAAGACCGCACATGCCACAGCCAACCGGCCCTGCCAGAGCCCTGCGGCGTTTCGCCAGGGTGTCGGCAGCTTCTTCCGTAAGCCAGACCTGAACATCTGCACCAAGGGGCGTCTCCACCACCTCGATCCGCTCGATCTGGTTCTGCCGCGCAATCCCCTCGCTGAGCGTGAAGCCCAGCGCCAGATCCTCAAGATCCGAAGGGGTGGCCATCAGAACGGCATGGGAGCTGCCGTTGTAGCTGATGGCCACCGCCGTTTCGCAGGCAAGCTCCCGCGTCAGACGCTGAAAGCTGCCTGCGCGGTACGCATGTCCCTCGGAACGGCGGGAGCGGTCCATATTACTCGGCCGCCTCGATCCGGCGCGACCGGTCCGACAGTTCCTGATACTGGGTCTGCCAGTCGGACGGGCCATTGGACGGTCCAACCTGCACCGCCGTCACCTTGTATTCCGGGCAGTTGGTCGCCCAGTCAGAATAGTCGGTGGTGATCACGTTGGCCTGTGTCGCCGGGTGGTGGAACGTCGTGTAGACGACACCCGGAGCCACGCGGTCGGTGATCTTGGCACGGAGGGACGTTTCCCCGGCCCGGCTCGCAAGCTTGACCCACTGGCCATCCTTCACGCCGCGCTGTTCTGCGTCATGCGGATGGATCTCGAGCACATCCTCCTCATGCCAGACCACATTTTCCGTTCGGCGCGTCTGAGCCCCGACGTTGTACTGGCTGAGAATGCGGCCCGTGGTCAAAAGCAGCGGGAAGCGCGGACCAGTCCGCTCGTCGGTTGCCACATATTCCGTGCGGATGAACCGGCCCTTGCCGCGGACAAACCCGTCCACATGCATGATCGGCGAGCCTTCCGGCGTCTTGTCATTACACGGCCACTGGATGGAGCCTTTCTCTTCCAGCATCTCGTAAGTGACATTTGCGAAGCTCGGCGTGGTGGCCGCGATTTCCGCCATGATTTCGGACGGGTGCTTGTAGGACCAGCCTGCGCCCATGGCATTGGCCAGAAGCTGGGTGACTTCCCAGTCCGCATAGCCGTTGCGCGGGCTCATCACCTTGCGCACCCGGTTGATCCGGCGCTCCGCATTGGTGAAGGTGCCGTCCTTTTCCAGGAAGGTAGACCCCGGCAGGAAGACGTGAGCGTAGTTTGCAGTCTCGTTCAGGAACAGGTCATGGACAATCACGCAATCCATGGCGGCAAGACCGGCGGATACGTGATGGGTGTCCGGATCCGACTGCAGAATGTCTTCGCCCTGAATGTAGATGCCCTTGAAGGTGCCTTCGACAGCCGCGTCCAGCATGTTCGGAATGCGCAGGCCCGGCTCGTCGGAAATCTCGACGCCCCAGAGGCTCTCGAAAATCGAACGCACTTCCGGGTTCTTGACGTGACGGTAGCCCGGCAGCTCGTGCGGGAACGAGCCCATGTCGCAGGAACCCTGGACGTTGTTCTGGCCACGCAGCGGGTTCACGCCCACACCGCGCCGGCCGATGTTGCCGGTCAGCATGGCGAGGTTGGCGATGCCGATAACGGTCGTCGACCCCTGGCTGTGCTCGGTGACACCCAGACCGTAGTAGATCGCGCCATTGCCGCCAGTCGCATAAAGACGGGCCGCCTTGCGCAGTTCCTCGGCGGGAACGCCGCTTACCGCTTCCACGGCTTCCGGGCTGTGCGCCGGATCAGCCGCGAACTCGGCGTAATCCTGGAACTCGTCCCAGTCGCAGCGCTCACGGATGAAAGCCTCATCGAAGAGACCTTCGGTGATGATCACATGAGCCAGAGCGGTGACAACGGCGACGTTGGTGCCCGGGCGCAGAGCGAGGTGATGCGCGGCGCGAATGTGCGGTGACTTCACCAGATCGATGCGGCGTGGATCGATGACGATCAGCTTCGCCCCCTGGCGCAGACGCTTCTTCAGCCGCGAACCGAACACCGGATGGCCATCCGTCGGGTTGGCCCCGATGACCACCACCACATCGGAGTCCTCGACACTGTCGAAGTCCTGGGTACCGGCGGACGTGCCGAAGGTCTGACCAAGGCCATAACCGGTCGGCGAGTGGCAGACGCGGGCGCAGGTATCCGTGTTGTTGTTGCGGAACACGGCACGGGTCAGTTTCTGCACCAGATAGGTTTCTTCATTGGTGCAGCGCGAGGAAGTGATAACGCCGATAGACTCCCGGCCATGCTCGAACTGGATCGCCCGCAGCTTGTTGGCGGCAAAGGTCAGCGCTTCATCCCAGGACACTTCCCGCCAGGGTTGATCGATGCTGTCGCGGATCATCGGCTCGAGAATGCGGTCCTTGTGGGACGCATAGCCATAAGCGAAGCGGCCCTTGACGCAGGAGTGACCGCGGTTCGCCTTGCCATCCTTGTAGGGCACCATGCGCACCAGCTCTTCGCCGCGCATTTCCGCCTTGAAGGAACAGCCAACGCCGCAATAGGCGCAAGTGGTGACAACCGAATGTTCGGGCTGGCCGATCTCGATCACCGACTTTTCCGTCAGGGTCGCGGTCGGGCAGGCCTGCACACAGGCACCGCAAGACACGCATTCGGACGCCAGGAACTGCTCATGCATGCCCGGAGACACGCGGCTTTCAAAGCCCCGGCCTTCGATGGTCAGTGCAAAGGTACCCTGCACTTCCTCGCAGGCACGAACGCAGCGCGAGCAAACGATGCACTTGGACGGGTCATAGGTGAAGTACGGATTGCTCTCATCCTTTGCCATCCAGCGGGCATTCTGCTCACCGGATGTATCCCGCGCCTTGACGTGGTTGCCACCCTCATAGCCGTAGCGCACATCGCGCAGACCAACTGCGCCTGCCATATCCTGCAGTTCGCAATCGCCATTGGCGGCGCAGGTCAGGCAGTCCAGCGGGTGGTCGGAGATATAGAGCTCCATCACGCCCTTGCGGATGTCCTTCAGACGTCCCGTCTGGGTGTGAACCACCATGCCGTCCGCCACAGGCGTCGTACAGGACGACGGCGTGCCGCGGCGGCCCTCGATTTCCACCAGGCAGAGGCGGCAGGACCCAAACGCATCGACCATGTCCGTCGCGCAAAGCTTCGGAATGGCAATGCCTGCTTCCATGGACGCCCGCATGATGGACGTGCCCTCAGGAACGGTGACCTCAAAGCCATCGACCGTCAGCGTAACCTGTTTTTCCGCTTTGGAGGCGGGCGTACCGTAATCGGTTTCGTGTACCAGACCCATCTTCGTCACTCCGCTGCTTGTGCCATCGGCGCTGGCTTGAAGTCTTCAGGGAAATGCGTGATCGCGCTCATCACCGGATAGGGCGTGAAGCCGCCCAGAGCGCAAAGCGATCCGAATTTCATGGTGTTGCAAAGATCGCTTGCAAGTTCGATCTGCTTTTCCGGTTCAATGCCGGCCTTGAGCTTGTCCAGCGTCTCGACACCGCGCGTGGAGCCGATACGGCAGGGCGTGCACTTGCCGCAGCTTTCAACCGCGCAGAATTCAAACGCAAAGCGGGCCTGCTTCAGCATGTCCACCGTGTCATCGAACACCACAACGCCCGCGTGGCCGATCAGGCCGTCCCGGGCAGCAAAGGCCTCGTAGTCGAACGGCGTGTCGAACAGATCCCTCGGGAAATAGGCCCCAAGTGGACCACCGACCTGCACCGCACGTACCGGACGGCCCGTCGCCGTACCGCCGCCGATATCATCGACGATCTCGCCCAGAGACAGCCCGAAGGCAGTCTCGAACAGGCCACCGTATTTCACATTACCTGCAATCTGGATCGGGATTGTACCATGAGACCGACCCATGCCGAAGTCCCGGTAGAATGCGGCTCCCTTGTCCATGATCACCGGAACCGAGGTCAGGGAAATCACATTGTTGACGACAGTGGGCTTGCCAAGGAACCCTTCCAGCGCCGGAAGCGGCGGTTTGGAGCGCACGACGCCACGCTTGCCTTCCAGCGAGTTCAGCAGGGAGGTTTCCTCACCGCAGACATAGGCACCTGCCCCCATGCGCACTTCCATATCGAAAGCGTAGCCGGAGCCCAGAACCGAGGGACCGAGAAGACCTGCCTTGCGGGCAATCTCGATCGCATCATTCATCGCCTTGATGGCGTGGGGATATTCGGAGCGGGTGTAGACGTAGCCATGCTCCGCCCCGACCGCGATGGCGGCAATCGCCATGCCTTCGATCAGGATGAAGGGGTCGCCTTCCATGATCATGCGGTCGGCAAAGGTGCCGCTGTCACCCTCGTCCGCGTTGCAGACGATGTATTTTTCCGTGCCCGGCGCATCGTGGACGGTCTTCCACTTGATGCCGGTAGGGAACCCGGCGCCGCCTCGGCCGCGCAGGCCAGAGTCGGTCACCTGCTGGATGATATCCGCACGCGACATTTTCAGCGCATTGCGCAGACCGGCAAGCCCGCCATGAGCTTCAT
This sequence comes from Roseibium suaedae, assembly GCF_900142725.1. GTDB lineage: Bacteria > Pseudomonadota > Alphaproteobacteria > Rhizobiales > Stappiaceae > Roseibium > Roseibium suaedae. The sequence goes on from NZ_FRBW01000002.1 coordinate 1,113,942, forward strand.
AATCTTCAAGCGAATGCGGATCGATGATGCCGCAGCGAGCGAAGGTCAAGCGGGTCTGGCGCTTCAGGAAGGGGATTTCCTCCGTAAGGCCGAGGTTCAGCGCATGATCACCGCCCGTCAGGAAACCTGCGTCGAACAGACCTGCGACATCGCCTTCCGAGACCGGTCCGAAGGCCACACGCCCTGCGTCGGTCACCACTTCTACCAGCGGCTCAAGCCAGACCATGCCGCGCGATCCGTTGCGGATGATCTTCACATCCGCACCACGGGCAGCTGCTTCCTTGCTGATGGCATCGGCAACGTCATCGGCGCCAAGGGCAATCGCCGCCGCATCCAGCGGCACGTAAACAGTCACGCTCATTGGCCGCACTCCGAAAGAAGGGTGTCGAGTTTGCCAGCGTCCAGCCGGGCGACAATCTTGCCATCGACCATGGCAGCAGGACCGCAAGCGCACAGACCAAGGCAGTAGACGGCCTCGAGGGTCACGGCGCCATCTGCGGTCGTGTTGCCAAAGGCGATGTCCAGGCGGGACTCGGCCTGTCCGGCCAGATCATCAGCGCCCATGGACTGACAGGCTTCCGCCCGGCAGATCTTCAGGACATGACGGCCTGCCGGAGCTTCCCGGAAATCATGGTAGAAACTGGCGACGCCGTGAACTTCGGCCCGGCTGAGGTTCAGCTCGTCCGCAATGACCCTGAGGGCCCCTTCCGGCACATGACCAAATTCATGCTGCAACTCGTGCAGGATCGGCAGCAAGGGCCCCTTCAGCTCGGAATGGGCTACGACAACCGCGCGCGTCCGCTCGGCAATGTCCTTCTCGGACAGAACAACTCTCATTGGGGCTCTCCTCCCATAGCCGACAAGAGTCGCCTATGGCTCTTTCCCGTTCAATACCGACTTTCCGTTGAGCGATTGCAAATCCCGATCAAGCCGGGCCCCAACGATCAAATCTTGCCATCAAAGGCCCGCGACGGCCTCACCAATGGTTGAAATCTGCTTCGCGTGGCGCAGCAGCGCCTCCACGACGGGTGTGCGCGGCTCGGCCCGCGCGGCTATGGCACCGACCAGCTGCGTGCCATCCGGCTGGCTGAGCGGCAAGGTCCGGATCGACCCCGCTTCGCTGAAGACGCCCGCCAGTTTCTCCGGCAGGATACCGGACCATTGGCCCGTGCGGATATGGGAGACCATGGCCAGAACGGAATCCGTCTCGATCCCCGCCTTGGGCTCCACGCCTGATAATGTCAGATAGCGGTTAATGATCCTTCGGTTCTGCATGTCTGGTGTCAAAAGACAAAGCTGTTCGCCGCCGGCTTCCGCCCATGTGATCCGGTCCCGCCCGGCAAAGAGCGCCTCGTCTGCGGTCACGAACAGGTACCTTTCCAGATACAGCGGAACGGTGACCATCGTCGGCACCGGCTCATTCTCCAGATAGGTGATGCCGAAATCCGCCTCCAGATTACCGATCAGATCGAGGATCTGAACCGATGTCCTGGACAGGATGGAAAAGCACACATCCGGGTAGACCTCATGAAACGAGCTGGTCAACTCATGCACCATGGCGAGGGCCGTCGGAATGACGGCAATCGTCACATTGCCTGACAAGCCTTTCCGGGAGGCCTGGATATCCGCATGCATCGACCGGTAATCGCCGACAATCCGGCGTGCCCAGTCCAGCACCTTCTCGCCTTCCGGTGTCAGGCCCTGATACCTGGACCCCCGGCGGACGAGTTGAACACCCAGCTGATCCTCAAGCTGCTTGATGGCGGAAGACAGGGTCGGCTGGCCGATATTACAGGCCTCCGCAGCACGTCCGAAATGGCGCTCGCGCGCCAGTGCCATGAACAGTTCCAGCTTGTCGATCATGTCCCAGATCCGGCAGGTCCAGCCATCCCCGAAAGGAGCGGATGCCCCGGCATTTGCCGGAGCATCCTATTCCTCAAGGGATCAGGCCTTGCCCGGCGCCGGAGCGGCACCCGCTTCCATATGATGGCGGTCATCCACAGGACGTACCATCATGTTGGCAACAAGGGCAATCACCAGCAACCCGGCCATGGCATACATGGTCGTGTTGTAGAGGCTCGGGGTCGGATCGACCGTACCTGCCGGAGCAATCTCCATCAGGCGGGCAATCGTCACCGTCTTGGCAGCCACAAGTGTATCGAGCTGGTCAAGACCGGCACCGAACTTTTCCTGGAAGGCAGACGGATCCACCTTGCCCGCCAGATCCCGAACGGAGTTGCCGATCGAGATTTCACGCAGCTTGGTGATGGCGAGCGGGCCCAGAACGCCTGCCGTGCTCCAGGCCGTCAGAAGACGCCCATGGATGCCACCGACAAACTTGGTGCCGAAGATATCCGCCAGATAGGCCGGGATCGTCGCGAACCCGCCACCGTACATGGTGAAGATGATCATGGTTGCGGCATAGAACATCACCAGCCAGGTCACCGCCGGGTTGATCGACACCTGCTCCGCCGCGAAGGGGATGGACAGGTAGAGGATGACACCCAGAACGAAGAACACATGATAGGTGTTCTTGCGGCCGATGTAGTCAGAGGTGGACGCCCAGAAGAAGCGGCCGACCATGTTGAAGACCGAGATCATGAACACATAGGTCGCCGCGAAGGCGGAGTTCACGATTGTCGGCAGGGTGCTGCCGAAAATTTCGGTCATCATGGTCTTCGCCACACCGATCACACCGATACCGGCAGTCACGTTGAAGCAGAGCACGATCCAGAGCAGCCAGAACTGCGGGGTCTTAAGCGCCTGATCGATATGCACGTTGGCATGGGTGATCATCTTGCGGGAAGCGGCCGCAGGCGGGGTCCAGCCAGCCGGAAGCCAGCCTTCACGCGGGACACGGTAGGAGAAGGAGGCAATCATCATCACGATGAAATAGGCAACGCCCAGGGTGAAGAAGGTTGCGGCTGCGCCGGTGTTGCCGGAGCCGACCACATAGACGCCTTCCTGAAGCGGGATCGGGGCAGACGCAAGCTGCTTGGCGGTTGCGACAACCACTTCCATCATCTGGCCGTTGACATCAGCCATGCGCTTGCCGCCTTCGGTGACCAGCGTGACTGCGCTTTCCGCTCCCAGATAGGTCGGAGCCTGATAGTAGAGGCCGAGCAGCCATTCCTTGATCGGCGTTGCGATCATCGCGCCGCCGCCGAAGCCCATGATGGCCATGCCCGTCGCCATGCCGCGGCGGTCAGGGAACCAGCGGATCAGCGTGGACACAGGCGACACATAGCCAAGCCCGAGACCGCAGCCGCCAATGACGCCATACCCCAGATACACCAGCCAGAGCTGATGGGTCATGATGCCGAAGCCACCGATGAGAAAGCCGCCACCCCAGCAGATGGCAGCGACAACGCCAACCATGCGCGGGCCGACTTCTTCAAGCCACTTGCCGCCGAAAGCAGCGGCCAGGCCGAGAAACACGATCGCAACCGAGAAGATCCAGACAACGGACTGCAGTCCCCAGTCGCCGGAAGAGGCCGCTACAACACCGAATTCCTTGGTGAGCGGCGGGTTGAAAATGCTCCACGCGTAAACCGATCCAATACACAGATGGATCGCGATGGATGCCGGGGGCACTTTCCACCGGTTGAAGTCATCGCCAGCGACGATGTGCTCCTTCTTCAAACTGTCAAACATGTAGTTCCTCCCAAATCGGCCGTCGCATCGGCGGAACCCGGCGGGCATCCGGTCCGGGCGTTCCTCGCATCCCCCTCAGGCGCGGCACACGGGAACTGGATTGCAATGGGCGTACCAACTGAAAGGAAACGGAAAATCGGCAGAATGCGGCCGCTTTCGACAAGGCATCCGACCCGAACGGCCCCTCAGGGTGCGACATTTTGTCCAGTGCGGGACATTTTGTCCTAATCGTCGAAGGCTGAGAACTCGGGAAGCCAGATGGAGAAGACGGTTCCCGCGTCCGGCGTGCTCCTGACCTTGATCGTCCCTTCAGCCTCCGTAACGATCATATGACTGATGGAAAGACCAAGCCCTGTCCCGGTCCCCTTCTTGGTGGTGAAGAAGGGATCGAAAATGCGGGAAGCCACTTCGGGATCCATGCCAGTGCCGGTGTCTGCAACGCTCAGCAAAACGCCATTCCTGCCCTCCTGCACCTGATCCTCGCTCGTTAGAACCAGCTCTCCCCCATTCGGCATCGCCTGGATGGCGTTGACGATGAGATTGACGAGCACCTGCTGAAGGGCCGTCCGGCTGATGGCTGCAAGCGTTTCGGCATGGAGGTCTTCCCGGACGGAGATCTGTTGCTTGCGGATGAGATGGCGGACGAGTGGCAGACAATCCCGCACCACTTCGTCGGTGCTGCTTGCCTCTTCGCCGCCGGAAAATTCATCCGGCCGGGCGAACAGCAGCAGCTTGGTCACGATCTGGCGCATGCGCTCGGTTTGCTCGTCAATCAGGCTGAATTCCGTGCGCGCGTCCTCTGCCCGGTCGCCGACGATCTCCCGCAGCACCTCGAGATTGCCCTGAATGACCGCGATCGGATTGTTGATCTCGTGGGCGACGCCTGCCGTGATCTCCCCGATGGCCGCGAGTTTCTCCGACATGACAAGCTGCTTGGTGGTGCTCTCCAGCTGACGGTTCGCTTCCCGCAATTCGGAGGTTCTCTCTTCCACCCGCGTGTTCAGCTCTTCGTTCCAGCTCCGGAGCTGGCTGTCGCGCTTCTGGATCCGGTCGAGCAGATCATCAAGGTGGCTTGCCACGTGGGAAATCTCGTCTCCAAGATCGGGCATGCCTGATCTTGCATCCAGATCCCCGCCCTCGACCCGGTTGATCGTGTCGGTCATCCGCTCCAGTGGCCGGAAGATGCCGCCTGCCCAGCGCATGAACAGCGGCACGGACGCAGCTGCCACTGCCACGAACGTCAGCACCACCATGACCAGTGTGATGATCTTCGTCTGCCAGAAGGGAGCTTCCAGAAACCCGACATAGAGCATGCCAACACGCTCGCCATGACTGTCGGTGATCGGCTCATAGGCCGAGATGTACCAGTCATTGACCACAAAGGCCCGGTCGAGCCAGACATGGCCCTGCCCCAGAACCGAGTTGCGCACCACCGCAGAAACGCGCGTCCCCAAGGCACGCTTTCCCTCGAAGAGGCGGACATTGGTCGAGATCCGGACATCATCCAGAAACAGCGTTGCCGTGCCCTGACTGCCCTGTGGCAGGCTGCCGGGCTGATAGACCAGATCATTGATCGTATCGATAAATTCCAGGTTCCGGTTGAGCAGGATGCCGCCAACCAGAAGCAGCCGCTCGCCATCTTCAAGCATGACCGGGGAAGCGGCATGAACAACCATCCCCCGGGAATTGCTGTCCGTTTCACTGGGCACCGCGTTTTCCGTAGGGATCAGCTCCAGCGAGGCTCTGGCGGCAAGACGGCTTGCAATTTCCGAAAGCTCAGCACCGGAAAAGATATCGATGGCGACGGCGGGTTCCCCCTGAACAGCCTTGGCAATGACAGGCCATTTCAGGTCCGCTCGGTCCGGCGCTCGTCCGCCGGCCGCAGAAATCAACGTGCCGTCGCTGCGGGCGGCATAGAGAAAATCAAGCCCCAGAGCCGTCCGCCGCGTATTGAGAAGACCGGCGAGCTGACCGTTCGGCTTGCCGGGAACTGCCGTTTCAACAGCGGCATGAAAGGCAACGGATTCGCCTAGTGCCGTCAGATCATCGCTGGTGCTTTCCAGAATACGGCTGAAATACTGATGGGCGACGGTCAGATCACTGCGGACCTTGGAAATCAGGATGCCGTCAAACTTGGCGTTCCACCGCAGCATCGTGGCGCCCAGAAGGACAGGGATAACGACAAGCGTCGGCAACAAGGCAATGGCAAGAAGCCGGTAGCGGACAGGCAGCCGCGGACGTCTGCGGCCCTCGTCAGGGGTCATTGCCCGTCCCATTGCGCCAGCTTGCGTTCGATGGTCTTGCGCGAGACGCCAAGCCTGCGGGCGGCCTCGGAGCGATTGCCATCACACTGCTCGAGGGTTTTCAGAATGTGATCCCGCTCGATATTCTCCAGCGTGTCTCCAGCGGCAACGGGAACCACGGGCACGGCAGGTGTCAGATCCGGGAACTTTCCAAGGATCAGGGAGCGCTCGATCAGGTTGCGCAGCTCACGAACATTGCCCGGCCAGTCATACCGGCGGAAAGCGGTCCTTGCACTTTCTGTCAGGTCCATGGGCGGCATTCCAAGCTGCTGGGCAAGCTTGGTCAGGAACAGCTCCGCCAGCTCGATCACATCATCGCCTCGATCTTTCAGAGGCGGCATGTCGATGCGCATGACATTGATGCGATAGTAGAGATCGGTTCGGAACCGGCCCTCGGCAACAGCCCGTTCCAGATCTGAGTTGGTCGCAAACACGAAACGCAGATCAACGGAGACCTCACGCTCGGACCCGACCGGCCGCACCTTGCGATCTTCCAGAGCCCGCAGCAGCTTGCTTTGAAGCGGCAAGGGTAATTCTGCGATTTCGTCTAGAAACAGCGTCCCGCCATGGGCATGAAGAAACAGCCCCTCCCGGGAGTCGCCAGCCCCTGTGAAAGCACCCTTAACGTGGCCGAACAGCTCCGCCTCGATCATGTCTGCCGGAATGGCAGCGCAGTTGACCGGCACGAAGGGCTTGCCCGACCTGTCAGACAGGGCGTGCAGGGAACGGGCCGCTACTTCCTTGCCCGATCCAGACGGACCACAGATCAGCACGGACGTCGGCAATGGAGCGACCCTTGTAATGGTCTCGCGGATGGTCTCCACCCCTTGCGAGTGACCTATCAGACGGTGACGCAGGGCAAGATGGTCACTCGCGGCCATCAATTCATGGCGCAGGACGAAGTTTTCCCGCTGCAGATTACGCCGCTCAAGACAGCGGGACATGGCGTTGAGGATCTGATTGGAGCGGAAAGGCTTCAGGACGAAATCCATTGCCCCAGCCCGAAGGGCCTGGATCGCGGTTTCCAGATCCGCATAGGCCGTCATCAGGATCACGTCAGAAAAGAAGCCGATGGCCCGCTGTTCTTCCAGCCATTCCAATCCGCTCTTTCCCGGCATCACATTGTCGAGGATGACGATGTCATAGCGGTTCTCATCAACGAGGGCCGTGGCCTCCGCGACGTCCGCGGCGACATCCACATGCGCACAGCGCGGCCCCAGGGTCCGCTTTAGGAAATTGCGCATGCCCGGTTCATCGTCGACCACAAGAATGGAGGCGCGGGCAAGGAGCGGGCCGAATTCCTTGCCGGACCCTGCTGCAGGCCCCGCCCCGGAATTGACGGGCTGTCCGGTCGCATGGTTGCTGCGCGGCAGAACTTGATCTTTGCTGATGGTCACGGTCTGCGGCCCTCCCCTCCGCTACCCTTACAGCGAGACCATGTTCGCCTGCCGAAAGTCAAGCACCCGGCCTGAAATGGCCGGACTTGAAAAAGCTGTCAGTTGAGCCAGAGGTCGATGAGCGCCGCCTCAACGGTCTGCTTGCCGCCATTTTCAACGCCCGTCGCCCATAAGCCGGCGCCTGCAGCGTATCCGCCAGGAGCAAGACCGCCCGTCTCGCACTGGCTGACTGCCCGGATGCGCTTGCCAGCTTCGGCCGCCCGGCTCAAGGCTTCGAGAACTGATGGGTCAGACATGGCCGTGCCTGAGCCAAACACCCGCAGGACGGCACCATCGAGCACCGAAAGCGATGTGGTTAGAAGATCTGCGGGCATTCCAGGGGACAAGGTCAGAACACCGAGCTTGCGCTGATCGAAACGCCGGACCTTGGGACGTTCCAGCGGATCCTGCGGGATCGAGCGGAACGAGTTGGCCGCATGGCTTTCGTGTTTGACGAGACCATCCGCCTGCAGCAGCTCTCCCGAAAACGCGAGTTTAACCCCCTCTCCGGCGTTGCGCAGAGCGGAAATGGCAAGATCCAGATTGGCTTCCGCATCCCCGTCCATATGCAGTGGCACCATGGACCCGCACATGACAACCCGGCGGCCCAACCCCGTCAGCGCCAGCGACAGAGCCGCGCCGGTATAGGCCATCGTGTCCGTGCCATGGGTCAGCAGAACATCCGCATCCGGCTCCGCGTCAATCACGTCGAGCATCTCGTTCCAATGGGAAGGCCCCACATCGGAACTGTCCAGCAGCGGACGGAACACATGGGTCTTGAGCTCTTCTCCCTGCGCAAGACGCTGACGTACAGCCTCCTCCACCAGACCATCGACTGGGGTGAGCCCCTGCGGCGTGTGGCCCATCGCAATCGTGCCGCCAGTGTGTATCAGGAGAACAGTCATTGGATGTCTTGTGCCTCTCGCGTCAATCACCGCAACATCGCGGCCACGCCCGCTTTCGGGTGCCTTATTCCGCCAGCAGGCGCGGAAGATCAAGAGGGGCCGAAAACAGAAAATGCCGGGCTGCGACCTGCAACCCGGCATCTGATCTTGAAGGACGGCTCCAATGGAGCCGGCGCCCTGTTACTGGGCCTTGGTCTCGGCCTTGGTCAGCGCCAGACGCGGACCAGCATTCTGATCGACCACTTCCGGCTTGGTCGTGTCGACTTCGCCGCTCCAGCCACCGCCCAGCGCCTTCTGCAGGGAGATGTAATAGGTGGTCAGCAGGACCTTGCTCTGGATCAGGCTATCCTCGGCGGAATAGAGCGAGCGCTCCGAATCCAGCACATCAAGGAAGCTGACGGCACCCGTCTGGTAAAGCGACTGGGACAGAGAGGCTGCACTGCGATAGGAATCGGTCGACTTCTGCAGGCTGCGCAAACGCACCCGTTCATGGGAGAAGCCAACGAGCGCATTCTCGACATCTTCAAGTGCACCCAGAACCGCGCCCTTGTAGGCCAGGAACGACTGGTCACGCTCTGCCCGGGCGAGATCCGCAGCAGCTGCCAGCTTGCCGGCATTGAAGATCGGTACGGAAAGCGTCGGACCGAAAGACCAGCTGATGGAGGAGTTCTTGCCAAGATCGCCGAACTTGGCAGCCGACGTGCCGATGCTGCCTGTCAGGCTGATGGCCGGATACTTGGCGGCTTCAGCCGCACCAATCAGCGCCGTAGACTGGGCCAGCTGACGCTCGGCCAGACGGACGTCAGGACGGGTCAGAAGCACGGTCGCAGGCACACCTGACGGCATGGGCAGACGCGGCGTCGGGATGCTTGCCACACGCTTCATCCGGTCGGTCAATGCGGTCGGCTCGCGGCCGGTCAGCACGCCGAGGCGATGAACGGAAGCGGCAAGAGCCGTCTGCAACGTCGGAATGTTTGCCGAAGTGCTTGCAGCCTGACCTTCCGCGTTGGCAACGTCCAGACCAGAAGAGGAACCGACCTGGAAGCGGTTGCGGGTCAGCTTGGCCGTTTCGTTCTGAGACGCAGCGGTGCGCTGAGCCAGGGCGATACGGGCCTGATAGCCGCGTGCTTCCACATAGTTCGTGGTCACGTCGCCAATGAGGGTGAGCAACGTTGCACGCAGTTCTTCCTCGGCAGCATCCAGACCATATTTTGCGGCCTCGGACGCCCGGCGGTTGGCGCCGAAGAGGTCAAGCTCCCAGCTGGCATCAAAGCCTGCGTTGAACAGGTTGCCAACCGTACTGCTGGACCCGCCGGAGCTTGCCGACTTGCTGCGCGTGGCACCTGCCGACCCATCCAGAGACGGGAACAGCGCACCGTTTGCCTGACGATAGCTGGCACGTGCGCCGCGCACGCTGGCCTTCGAACTCCGCACATCGAGATTGTTCTCGATGGCTTCCTCGATGAGCTGGTTGAGCAGCGGATCACCGAGCTTCTTCCACCAGAACGCAAGTTCCGGCGGACGGGAAGGCGTATCCGCATTGGCATTCCGCCAACTCGAGGACAGGGGCATGTTCGGGGTCTGATAGTCAGGACCGACTGCACAGCTTGCCAGCAGCAGCGCGGTTCCAGAAATCAGACCAGCATATTTCACACCTCTGACCAGACCACCGGCACGGGACCGCGTCGCGGACTTCATCGGAACGTTTTTACGGAACATGGCGACAGAACACTCATTCAGCAGGAGAGCTGGCATCAGGAGAAGCCGGCGCGGTGGTGGCAGTCTTTCCGCCGAAGACCTTGCGGACGACGACGAACAGAAGGGGGGCAAAGAAGACGCCGAGCACTGTAGCAGCGATCATGCCGCCCATCACCCCGATGCCGATGGAATTCTGAGCTCCAGACCCGGCCCCGCTCGCTGTTGCCAGCGGCGTAACGCCGAGGATGAAGGCAAAGGATGTCATCAGGATCGGACGCAGGCGCTGTTTTGCAGCTTCCAGGGTGGCGTCGATCAGACCACGGCCCTCGTTCTGGCGTTCGATGGCGAATTCCACGATCAGGATCGCATTCTTCGCCGCCAGACCAATTGTCGTGAGCAGACCCACCTTGAAATACACGTCGTTGCTCTGGTCGAACAGGAGTGCTGCGGCAAGCGCCCCAAACACACCGATTGGAACAGACAGCATGACCGCGAAGGGGATCGACCAGCTTTCATACAGCGCCGCAAGGCTCAGGAACACGACCAGGATGGAGATCGCATAAAGTGCGGTCGCCTGATCGCCGGACAGCCGTTCCTGATAGGAAAGACCCGTCCATTCATGGGCATAGCCAGAGGGAAGCTGCGTCATCAGCTCATCGATCTGGTTCATCGCATCACCGGAGCTGACACCAGCCCCTGCCTGACCCTGGATCTGCACGGCCGAAGACCCGTTGTAGCGCTCAAGCCGCGGCGAACCGTAAGTCCAGCGCGAAGTTGAGAACGCCTCGAAGGGAACCATGTCACCATTCGAATTGCGCACATGCCAGAGTTCAAGATCCGATGGCTGCATACGGAACGGCGCATCCGACTGGACATACACCGGCTTCACGCGGCCACGGTCGATGAAGTCGTTCACGTAGGAACTGCCCCATGCGGTGGAAAGCGTGGAGTTGATGTCGGAGAAGGACAGATCCAGAGCCCGGGCCTTTTCGCTGTCGATATGGACCGAGAACTGGGGAGTGTCTTCCTGACCATTCGGACGGGTGGCAGCCAGCTTGGCGTCTTGACCTGCAAGACCAAGTAGCCTGTTTCGCGTGTTCATCAGGGCTTCATGGCCAGCGCCATTGATGTCCTGAAGATAGAAGGTGAACCCGTTGGTGTTGCCCATGCCCTGGATCGCCGGAGGCGCAAGGGCAAAGACGCGGGCTTCCTTGATCTGCGAGAAGGCACCCATCGCACGCCCGGCAACTGCCTGAGCTGTCTGGGCAGGAGATGTCCGGGTTTCGAAGTCCTTCATGCGCACAAAGGCCAGACCGACGTTCTGCCCCTGGCCGCCAAAGCCGAAGCCTGCGACCGTGAACACGCTTTCAACCGCGTCCTTTTCATTCTCCATGAAGTGGCCCCGGACCTTGTCCAGAACACGCAGCGTGCGGTCCTGTGTCGCGCCGGTCGGCAAGGTCACGCTGGCAATCAGGATGCCCTGGTCTTCTTCTGGCAGGAACGAACCCGGAAGCTTGGTGAACATATAGCCCATGGCGCCTGCAAGGATCAGGAACAGGACGAAGAACCGCTTGCTGCGCTTCAAGATCCCGCCGGTACCAGCCTGATAGGCATTGGCCGTGCGGTCAAAGTTCCGGTTGAACCAGCCGAAGAAACCCTTCCGCTGACCGTGATTGTCCTGCTTCTTGAGGATTGTCGCACAGAGTGCAGGCGTCAGGATCAACGCTACCAGAACCGAGAGCACCATCGCCGAGACGATCGTCACCGAAAACTGGCGGTAGATGATACCCACCGAACCACCAAAGAAAGCCATCGGAATGAACACGGCGGACAGAACTGTCGCGATCCCGATCAGCGCGCCCGTGATTTCCTTCATGGATTTCAGCGTGGCTTCCTTGGGTGGCAAGCCTTCTTCGGCCATCACGCGTTCAACGTTTTCCACCACCACGATCGCATCATCAACCAGCAAGCCGATCGCGAGCACCATGGCGAACATGGTCAAGGTGTTGATGGAATAGCCGAAGGCCGCAAGGATCCCGAAGGTACCAAGCAAAACCACTGGAACGGCGAGGGTCGGAATGAGGGTTGCGCGGATGTTCTGCAGGAACAGGAACATCACGAGGAACACGAGCACGATGGCTTCAATCAGAGTGCGGGCAACTTCCTCGATGGAGAGCAGCACGAAAGGCGTCGTATCATAGGGATAGACGACTTCGACGCCCGCCGGGAAAGTCGACGACAGACGATCAACGGCGGAGCGGACAGCTTCAGCCGTGCTGATGGCATTCGCGCCGGTTGCCAGGCTGATCGCCAGACCGGTCGCCGGCTTGCCGTTGTAAAGCGCGGAAGTCGTGTAGCTTTCAGCACCGATTTCAACCCGCGCAACATCGTTCAAGCGCACAAGCGAACCTTCGCCGGTGGACTTGAGAATGATGTCACGGAACTGCTGAACGGTCTGGAGACGGCTGCTCGCGGTAACCGTCGCATTGAGCTGCTGACCACCGACCTGCGGCAGACCACCGAGCTGGCCAGCAGACACCTGGGTGTTCTGCGCCTCGATGGCCGAAGTGACATCGCTGGGCATCAAGGAGTATTTGGTCAGCTTTTCCGGATCGAGCCAGATACGCATGGAATAGCCGGAACCGAAGAGCTGCGTCTCGCCCACGCCTTCGACACGCTTCAAGGTGTCGTTGAGCGTGCTGTCGACGTAGTCGGCAAGGTCAGTCTGCGTCATCCGGCCGTCGTTGGAAACGAAGCCAAGCACCATCAGGAAGCCCGAGGTGGACTTGGTCACCGTGATGCCGTTGTTCTGAACCGCCTGCGGCAGCTGGCTCGTCACAAGCTGAAGCTTGTTCTGAACCTGCATCTGCGCAACGTCCGGATCAGCTTCGTTGGTGAAGGTCAGGGTCAACTGAGCCGAACCCGTCGAGGACGAGGTCGCAGTCATGTAGTCGAGATAATCGATCCCCGACATACCCTGTTCGATCACCTTGGTGACCGAGTTTTCAACTGTTTCGGCATCTGCGCCCGGATAGGTGGCATTGATGTTCACAGTCGTCGGAGCGATCTGCGGGTATTGCGAAATCGACAAGCCGGTGATGGCCAGAAGGCCGCCCAGCATCGTGACGATCGCAATCACCCAGGCGAAGATCGGCCTGTTAATGAAGAAAGCGGACATCAGCGTTATTTCCCGTCAGAGTTCCCGGAGGCCGTGCCCCGGGTCCGGACTTCACCGGTCGTCTCATCGATCGTGACCGGCACAGTGGTGACTTCCTGGCCAGAGCGCACAAACAAGCTGCCTTCGACGATGACGCGTTCACCGTCCTTGATGCCGTCGGACACCAGCCAGTTGGTGCCGATGTTGCTCTTCACGTCGAGGATACGCTCTTCGACTTTCCCCTCGTCATTGACGAAAAGAGCGACAGCTTCGCCGCGGGTGTTGCGGGAAACGCCGCGCTGGGGAACCAGGAAGGAATCCTGGGCAACACCCTCTTCCACGATAGCGCGGGCATACATGCCCGGCAGAAGAAGGCGATCCGGGTTGGGGAACTCGGCGCGCAGAGTGTAAGTGCCGGTGGTTTCGTCCACATAGGCTTCGGAGAATTCCAGGCGCCCATTTTCACTGTAGTCTTCACCGGTTTCCAGCTTCAGGCGGACCTGAACATTGTCACCGCTGAGCTTCACCCGGCCGTCCCGGACTGCCTTGCGCAGGTTCAGGAGATTGGTGCTGGACTGAGTCACATCCACATTGATCGGATCAAGCTGACGGATTGTCGTCAGCGCGGTGGTCTGGTTCGCCGTTACGAGCGCACCGACCGTCAGGGACGACTTTTCAATGCGGCCGGAAATCGGCGCCTTGATCTTGGTGTTGTCCAGGTTGATCCGTGCAGCTTCGACAGCTGCCTTGGCTGCAGCTACGTCCGCCTTGGCTTCAGCAAGCGCTGCAATCGTGTCATCCAGGTCCTGCTTGGCAACAGCGTTCTGCTTGATCAGATCCTGATACCGGTCAAGCTTGGTCTGGGCGCTCGGGACAGAAGCCTCGGCCTTTTCCAGATTGGCAAGGGCGCTGTCATATTCGGCGCGATAGGTCGAATCGTCGATCTGGTAGAGCAGCTGCCCTTCCTCAACTTCGGAACCTTCCCGGAACAAACGTTCCTTGACGATGCCGCTGACCTGGGGACGAACCTCGGCGATCAGCGCCGCGCTGACGCGACCTGGCAATTCGGCCGTGATGGCAACAGACTGCGGATGCAGTTCGACAACACCAACTTCAGGCTTGCCGCCCATTGCCGCAGGTCCTGCGCCTGCCTTCTTGTCGCCGCCTTGCTCGTTACATCCAGCAAGAGCAACAGCGGACAAAAGCGCTGCCGCGGTTGCGACCTTGAATTGACGGGAAAAACTAAACGCCTTGCCCATTGGAGCATTCTGCGTACCGGCACCGCTAATCACGTCACACACCTGCCACGTTCATTGAGTTTTAGGAAACTTGCGAGTACCATTAATGTCGAAGCGAGGGGCGAGTCAAATGATAATCGCGAGTGCTGGGGGAACTTTTTAAGATGAATGACCGAAATGACACATCCTTGTCGCCCCAAACCTCGAAACCGGCAAACAGGAAAATTGTATCAATATGTAATCGTCGCGGAAGACCAAGAATTAATGACGATTGCGAGCTAAAATCTGCGATCATTGACGCAGCGCTTAGAATATTCGTCGATCATCAATATGCCGGAACGACAATGGATCTTGTCGCTTCGCACTGCGGCATTTCAAAAAGGACCTTGTACGGTTACTTCCCTTCGAAGACCAGCCTCTTCAAGGAGATGATAGATACACACCGCACAGCCATCATCGCCCTGCCGGGTAACTACGATCACCTTCCCCTGGAGGAGGCGCTGATGGAAATCTGCCGTTTCAACCAGACCGAAGAGGAGTTCGCCCGCCAGAACGCGATTCTCCGGGTCTTCTTCATGGAAACTCCCGCGACTGAAGAACTGGACGAGATGATCACGGAACATGGTGGTGTGAATACACACACGCTCCTGACCGACTGGATCACCGATCAGGTGGAAAAAGGCCGGATCGAGACAGATGATGTGTCTGCAGCGGCAAAAATCCTGATCGACATGATGATTGCGGTGCGTGTTGCCATGCCGCTCACCTGTCCGGGAGTGCCCGAATCTTTCAGCAATGATCTCAAATACCGAAAGACGCTGATGAAAGTGATTGCCCGCGGTCTTAGCCCTCGCTGAGAACGAAAGACACGCGCGGAAACAAAAAATGCGCCCGGGGCAAAGCCCAAGGCGCATCCATTGAGTGTCTCACGAACAGATCCCTGTCCTTCGCATCAGGAAACGACCGGGAGGTCCCAAGATGAAACTGGCGGCGACCGCCAGTTCCTGGACCTCCGCGCGATCAGATTTCGCTGATCGAGACCGCACGCTTTTCAGCGATCGACTTGAGAGCAGCTTCTGCAATCAGGAGCGCCGCCAGTCCATCCTTGCCGTTCGGACTTGCCGGGGCACCGCCGTCGACAGCCTTCACGAAGGCCGCAATTTCAGCTGCATAAGCTTCGGTGTAGCGGGTCATGAAGAAATCATGCAGCGGCGGACGGGTGTAGCCTTCAGCGGTCGCCACCTCGATGGAAACCGGACGCTGGTTCTCGGCGCTCACCGCACCCTTCGCACCATGAACTTCAATGCGCTGATCGTAGCCATAGGTCGCACGGCGGGAATTGGAAATCGTGCACTGCTTGCCGCTGGCCGTTGTCAGGATGACGGAAGCGCTGTCGAAATCGCCCAGACGACCGATTTCCGGATCCACCAGAGCCGAACCGGTTGCCATGACGCTGTCGACTTCTTCACCCAGCAGGAAGCGGGCCATGTCGAAGTCATGGATGGTCATGTCGCGGAAAATGCCGCCCGAGGACTTGATGTAGGAGGGCGGCGGAGCACCCGGATCGCGGGACGTGATCTGGACCATCTCGACTGCACCAATACGGCCGGCATCGATCTCGGCGCGAACTGCGCGGAAATGCGGGTCGAAACGGCGGTTGAAGCCGAGCATCAGCACAGCGCCGGTTTCCTCGACAACCTTAAGGCACGCACGCACGCGTTCCACGGACAGATCGACCGGCTTCTCGCAGAAGATGGCCTTGCCGGCGCGGGCGAAGCGTTCGATCAGGTCGGCGTGGGTATCCGTCGGGGTGCAGATGATGACAGCATTCACATCATCCGAAGCCTCGATCGCATCGATGCTGCGCACATCTGCGCCATATGCGGCAGCAAGAGCCTGGGCAGCATCCGCAACTGCATCAGCGACGGCAACAAGACGCGCACCTTCGGTGGCTGCGATGGCCTTCGCGTGAACCTTGCCGATGCGGCCCGCACCGAGCAGCGCAACGTTGAGCGTCATAATCTGTATCCTCCCGGAAGAACTTGGCAGGACCGGGTCTCCGGTCATCAGGGTTGCCAGCTTGGAATAAAAATTCCAAAATCACTTTCAATAGAACGTGTCAAGACCGAAAAGACAACCGATGACGACAGACCCGGCACCGCAGACCATCGACGCCTTCATTGAAAGGCTCGGGGAAAGGGCAGATTCCCTGCCAAAGCGCCTGAAGCAGTGTGCCGATTACATTGCCGCCAATCCGGACCGGGTCGCCGTTTCAACCGTCGCGGAACTGGCTGCAGGCGCGGATGTTCAGCCATCCGCGTTCATGCGCTTCTGCCAGGAGATGGGCTTTTCTGGTTTCTCCCAGATGCAGAAGCTGTTTCGCACAGATTTCTCGCAAAAATGGCCTGATTACGGGACACGTCTTGCAAAGCTGCGTGAGCATGGCGGAGAAACCCCGTCGGCTCTCCTGGCCGAATTTGTCGAGGTTGGCCGGGCATCCCTCGAGAACCTGATGAGTTCCATTGACCCCGCAGCGCTGGAAAAGGCGGTGGAAACCCTCGCAAAGGCGCGGACTATCCATCTGGTGGGCTTCCGCCGGGCGTTTCCCGTTACCTCCTATCTCGCCTATGCGCTTGAAAAGATGCAGGTCCCAAGCGTCCTTCATACCGGCATCGGCAACATCCGCTTCGATCACACAATCCAGAAGGGCGATGCGGTGCTCGCGGTCACCTTTGCCCCCTATTCCGAGCAAACCCTGGAAATCGCAGAGGCCGCACAGCGACAGGGTGCGGATCTGATCGCCATCACCGATCTGGTCACAAGCCCCCTTGTCCGGATGGGAGCAACCAGCCTGCTGGTCGTCGAGCTTGATGTCGGCGACTTCCGTGCCCTCTCCGCAAGCTTCGCGCTCGCCATTGCGCTTGCGGTTTCAGTCGGTGCCCGTCGGGAAAAAGCCTGACATAGAAAAATTTCATTGCGCGATTCTGGAATTGGAATTTATATTCCATTTCATGGCCGAGCCCGAGGAGTGGCTGGCCATAGAAAATTTCTGACCGGCACTCCGGTCAGGTCAAATGTTCTGGGAGGGACACAATGAAAAAGACATTCCTGGCAATGGCAGCCGCCGCCCTTGCCCTGACTTCGGTAGCAATGCCAGCTCAGGCTGAAGGCGAACGTTATGTTCTGGTCAGCCACGCTCCGGACAGCGACAGCTGGTGGAATACCATCAAGAACGCCATCAAGGTTGCTGGCGACCAGATGGACGTGACCGTTGAATATCTCAACCCGCCGACGGGCGACCTTGCCGATATGGCACGCATCATCGAGCAGGCGACCGCTTCCAACCCGAATGGCATCATCGCGACGATTGCAGACTATGATGTTCTGTCGGGCCCGCTGTCCAATGCTGTGGCCAAGGGCATTCCGGTCATCACCATCAACTCCGGCTCCGAAGAGCAGTCCAAGGCCATTGGTGCCCTGATGCATGTCGGTCAGCCTGAACACGCAGCAGGTATGGGCGCAGGCGAAAAGGCAAAGGCAGCCGGCGTCACCAAGTTCCTCTGTGTAAACCACTACATCACCAACCCGGCTTCAGTTGAGCGCTGCCAGGGCTATGCCGATGCGCTTGGCGTCGAGCTCGGCAACCAGATGATCGACAGCGGCCAGGATCCCGCTGAAATCAAGTCCAAGGTCATGGCCTATCTGCAGGCAAACCCGGACACCAACGGCATCCTGACCCTCGGGCCGACCTCTGCCCACCCGACCCTCGCCGCCCTTGAAGAAATGGGCAAGTCCGGCACCATCCACTTCGGCACCTTCGACCTTTCCAGCGAAATCGCCGCAGCCATCAAGTCCGACGTCATTGCATTCGCCATCGACCAGCAGCCCTACCTTCAGGGCTACCTGCCGGTCGTGATCCTGACCAACCTGACCCGCTACGGCGTTGTTCCGGGTAACTCGATCAACTCGGGCCCCGGCTTTGTCACGAAGAACAACATCGGACTGGTCGAAAAATACGCAGGTGAGTACCGCTAAGGACAAGCCTTCCGCTTAGGCGGACCGGCGTCACGCCCCATTGTGTGACGCCGGAGCCTCCCCTCGAGAGGCATTCATTCCATCAGGATCACCAACAGCGTTAGCTGCTCTTGCGGGAGCAGACAGTCGGACGGCCCGGGCTCAGCTCGCGGCTGGCAGGAGGATGCAATGGCTGAAACCAGCGGCCAGACACCCGAACAGATCACCGCAGCGATCAAGGACGAGCGGCTCCGCGAGATTTCTCCGCTGCGCAAGGCCCTGATCCGGCCCGAGCTTGGCGCTATCTGCGGCACCGTTCTCGTCTTCGCCTTTTTCCTTTCCATCGCGGGCAGCAGCGGCATGTTCGCCCCTGAAGGCATTATCAACTGGGGCACGGTGTCCGCCCAGTTCGCGATCATCGCGGTCGGCGCCTGCCTGCTCATGATCGCCGGGGAATTCGACCTCTCCGTCGGCTCGATGATCGGCTTTTCCGGTATCATCATCGCCTTGATGACCGTGCAATGGGGCTTCCCGGCCTGGGTCTCGATCCTGACCGCCTTTGCGCTGGCACTGCTGATCGGTGCCCTCAACGGCTATCTGGTGATCAAGACCGGACTGCCTTCCTTCATCGTCACGCTCGCCTTCCTCTACATCCTTCGCGGCCTGACCATCTTCATTTCCATCACCACCACCCGCAAGACCATCATCGGCGGCGTGCGCGAAGCGGCGGAAGGCGATCCGATTGCCTGGCTGTTTGGTGGCAAGGTCTTCAACGGACTCTTTGTATGGCTCGCCGACATGGGGGTCGTGGGCAAGTTCGTTGCGGGTCCGAAGGCTGGCCAGCCGGTCGTTGAGGGCATACCCATGCTGCTCATCTGGGCCCTCCTCCTGATCATCGTCTGCCATATCCTTTTGACCCGCACACGCTTTGGAAACTGGATTTTTGCTGCAGGCGGCGATGCCCAGGCTGCACGCTACGTCGGCGTTCCCGTCGACCGGGTGAAGATCCTGATGTTCATGCTGACCGCATTCTGCGCCACGGTCTTTGCGACCTGTCAGGTCATGGAATTCGGATCAGCTGCTGCCGACCGCGGTCTGCTGAAGGAATTCGAAGCCATCATCTCGGTCGTGATTGGCGGAGCGCTTCTGACAGGCGGCTATGGCTCGGTGGTCGGGGCAGCCCTCGGCGCACTGATCTTCGGTGTCGTTCAACAGGGGCTGTTCTTTGCAGGCGTGGAAAGTTCCCTCTTCCGCGTGTTCCTCGGGGTGATCCTGCTGCTGGCAGTGATCCTCAACACATACATCCGCCGAATGATCACGGGAGAACGCTGACATGACGACTCCCCTTATCGAACTCGTCAACATCGAGAAGCAGTTCGGCCCGGTCATCGCCCTGAACGGCGTGTCAGTGTCGGTCCTGCCCGGCGAATGCCACTGCCTGCTGGGCGACAACGGAGCTGGCAAGTCCACCTTCATCAAGACCATGTCCGGGGTCCACAAGCCCACCAGGGGCCAGATCCTGATGGATGGCAAGGAAGTGAAGTTCGACAACCCGCGCGAGGCCATGACCTCGGGCATTGCGACGGTCTATCAGGACCTCGCGATGATCCCGCTGATGTCCGTGACCCGGAATTTCTGGATGGGCCGCGAACCTCAACGTCGGGCTGGCCCCTTCAAGTTCTTCGACTTTGGCCTCGCCAATGCAGTGACCATGGAAGAAATGGCGAAGATGGGCATCCATCTGCGCTCTCCCGATCAGGCTGTCGGCACCCTGTCAGGCGGGGAACGCCAGACCGTTGCCATCGCGCGCGCCGTCTATTTCGGCGCAAAGGTGCTGATCCTCGATGAGCCGACCTCGGCACTTGGCGTGCGCCAGACCTCGAATGTGCTCGCCACGATCGACAAGGTCCGCAAGAAGGGCATCGGGGTTGTCTTCATCACACACAATGTGCGCCACGCCATGGCGGTCGGAGACCGTTTCACGGTTCTAAACCGGGGCAAGACGCTCGGCACAGCAAGGAAAGGCGAAATTGCAGCGGAGGAGCTGCAGGATCTGATGGCGGGAGGTCAGGAATTGGCAGAACTGGAAGGTTCCCTCGGCGGAACAGTTTGACGAACGGATAGACCCTTGAAGAAACTAGATGTCATCACAATTGGCCGATCCTCCGTGGATCTCTACGGCGCGCAGATCGGCGGGCGCCTGGAGGATATGGCCTCCTTCAACAAGTATATTGGCGGTTCGCCCACCAACATGGCAGCAGGCACGGCGCGGCTCGGCCTGAAAAGCGGCTTGATCACCCGTGTCGGCGACGAGCACATGGGCAGGTTCATCCGTGAGCAGCTTGTGCGTGAAGGCGTGGATGTCACCGGCGTGAAGACGGATCCGGAGCGGCTGACGGCTCTGGTGCTGCTCGGCATCCGCGATGAACATCAGTTTCCCTTGATCTTCTACCGCGAAAACTGTGCTGACATGGCGCTGTGTGAAGATGACATCGACCCTGACTTCATCGCCTCGGCGCGCGCCGTTGTGGCAACCGGAACGCATCTGTCCAATCCCCGCACGGAAGCTGCTGTCCTGAAGGCACTGCGTCTTGCCAGGGAAACCGGCGGCCGCACCGCACTCGACATCGACTACCGCCCGAACCTCTGGGGCCTGTCCGGCCATGGCGACGGTGAAAACCGCTTCATCGAATCTGCCCAGGTCACCGAAAAGCTGCAGTCGACCCTGCATCTCTTCGACCTCATCGTCGGCACGGAAGAAGAGTTCCATATCGCTGGCGGCTCGACCAACACCATCGAGGCACTGCGCAATGTCCGCAAGGTCTCCAAGGCAACGCTCGTCTGCAAGCGTGGAGCCATGGGCGCTGCCGCCTTTACCGGCGATGTTCCAGACACTCTGGACGAAGGCCTGTCCGGGCCGGGATTCCCGATCGAAGTGTTCAACGTGCTGGGCGCTGGCGACGGTTTCATGTCCGGCCTCCTGACCGGCTGGATGACCGACTGCGATTGGGTTACCAGTCTGACCTATGCCAATGCCTGTGGCGCCTTTGCTGTCAGCCGCCATGGCTGCACCCCCGCCTATCCGAGCTGGGAAGAGCTGCAATTCTTCCTCAAGCGCGGTGTGAAGACCCCTGCCCTGCGCAAGGACGGCGAACTGGAACAGATCCATTGGGCAACCAACCGGGATCTGGACTGGCCGGAAATGCGGGTCTTTGCCTTCGACCATCGCATTCAGCTCGAAGAGATGGCAGATGCGGCCGGCGTTTCCCATGACAAGATCGGCGAGTTCAAGGGCCTATGCCTGAAGGCCGCCCGCGATGTGGCCGGCGGCAGGTCTGGCTACGGCATTCTTTGCGACAGCCGTCTTGGCCGGGAAGCTCTCTATGAGGCTGCCGGGACTGGGCTCTGGATTGGTCACCCGGTCGAATGGCCGGCTTCCCGTCCGCTGACCCTTGAGCCGGAACTTGGACCCGACTTCGGCGGCCTGTCCGAATGGCCGGTCGAGCACGTGGTCAAGGTGCTGTGTTTCTACCATCCGGACGACACGGACGAGATGAAGGCAGACCAGGAAGACACGCTCATCCGTCTTTTCTCTGCCGCCCGCCGCAACCGTCTGGAAGTGCTTCTGGAAGTCATCCCGTCCAAGGTTGGCCCAGTGGATGACGAGACCACCGCGAAGGTGATCCAGCGCATGTATGACATCGGTCTCTACCCGGACTGGTGGAAGCTGGAGCCAATGACGACGGAGAAAGCCTGGGCACTGGCCTGCGACGCTATCACCCGCAACGATCCCAATACCCGTGGTATCGTGGTCCTCGGCCTCGACGCACCGGAAGAGGCTCTCGCCGCCAGCTTTGCAGAAGCTGCCCGTTTCGATCTCGTGAAAGGATTTGCGGTTGGCCGTACGATCTTTGCCGATGCTGCCCGCAAGTGGCTCGCCGGAAACATGACCAGCGAAGACGCCATCTCTGACATGACCGCCCGCTTCACCAGACTGTGCCGCATTTGGGATGACGCCCGGATGAAGCGGCACAACCAAAACTGATTTCGAGGAATACGCGTAATGAGCACGATCCGTCTCACCGCCGCGCAAGCAATGATCCGCTACCTATCGGCCCAAATGACCGAAGACGGCGAGCGTTTCATCGACGGTGTCTGGGCCATCTTTGGCCATGGCAATGTCGCAGGCCTCGGAGAAGCGCTGGAAAAGGCTGGCAATGCCATGCCGACCTGGCGCGGTCAGAACGAACAGACGATGGCGCACACCGCCATCGCCTATGCAAAGGCCAAGAAGCGCACCCGCGCCATGGCTGTCTGCTCTTCCATCGGGCCGGGCGCGACCAACATGGTCACCGCCGCAGCCCTCGCTCATGTGAACCGGCTGCCGATCCTGCTGATCCCCGGCGACGTGTTTGCCAACCGCCGCCCGGATCCGGTTCTCCAGCAGGTAGAAGACTTCGATGACGGCACGGTCTCTGCCAATGACTGCTTCCGCGCTGTCAGCCGCTATTTCGACCGGATCAGCCGCCCGGAACATCTGCTCACGGCTCTGCCGCGCGCCTTCCGCGTCATGACCGATCCGGCAAACTGCGGCCCGGTCACCCTGGCCTTCTGTCAGGACACCCAGGCCGAAGCCTATGACTATCCGGAAAGCTTCTTCGAGCCGACCGTCTGGCGCATCCGCCGGCCGGCTCCCGACGCCCAGGACCTGAGTGACGTCGTTGCCCTGATCAAGGCAGCCAAGAACCCTGTCATCGTCTGCGGCGGCGGCGTCATCTATTCGCAGGCAGAAGAGACGCTTGGCGATTTCGCAACCCGTCACGGAATTCCGGTCATCGAGACCCAGGCAGGCAAGTCGGCTCTTGCACAGTCTCACCCGATGAACTTCGGCGCCTCTGGCGTGGATGGTGCGGAAAGCGCCAATCGACTGGCAGAGGCCGCAGATCTGGTGATCGGTGTTGGCACCCGCTTCCAGGATTTCACCACCGGATCCTGGACCCTGTTCAATGAACCGGGCCGCAAGCTCGTGTCCATCAACGTTCAGGGCTACGATGCCGGCAAGCACGGCGCCATCGGCCTGATTGCCGACGCCAGGATTGCCCTCGAGAAGCTGTCCGAGGCACTCGGCAACCATAAGGCAAGCGCCTTTGATCCTCAGTCCCGCCTGAACTGGCTGGCCAAGGTCGATGCGCATTGCAGCGCCCGCACGAACACTCCGGAAGGCTATCTGCCGCTTGATGCGGAAGTCATCGGCGCCGTTCAGCGCACTTCGACCGACAAGACCATCGCCATGTGCGCCGCAGGCACCATGCCGGGTGCGCTCAAGCTCCTGTGGCAAGCGCCGCAAGCCGGCTACCACATGGAATATGGCTATTCCTGCATGGGCTATGAGATTGCAGGTGCCATGGGCATCAAGCTCGCTCTGCCTCAGCGCGATGTGGTCTGCTTCGTCGGCGACGGGTCCTACATGATGGCCAACTCGGAGCTGGCAACCGCTGTCATGCGCCGCGTGCCCTTCACCGTGGTGCTGACAGACAACCGCGGCTACGGCTGCATCAACCGGCTGCAGATGGGCACCGGCGGCGAGCAGTTCAACAATCTCTACAAGGACTGCAACGTCGAACAGCAGCCTGACATCGACTTCGTCGCCCACGCGGCCTCGATGGGTGCCCATTCGGTGAAGGCAAAGGATATTGCCGATCTGGAAGCCCAGATCCTGGCGGCCCGTGACCGCGCGATCCCGACTGTGATCGTCATCGACACGGACCCGATGCATGGTCCGGGCGAGAACGGTGGCGGCCACTGGTGGGATGTCGCCGTGCCGGAAGTGGGCACGACCGAAAAGCTCAAGGAGGCCCGGTCCTCCTATGTGGAGAACATGACCCGCCAGAACCTGGTGAACTGATCTCTCTCCTCAAGACAATTTGCCCGGGAGGACAACCTTCCGGGCACTTGAACGCGGGCACGCCCCGCAAATGACAAAATCCGGGTCAATCCCGGCAAGTGGTTCGATCCCCTCTCCTTCGTTCAGGAACCTTCGAAATGATCCTCTACGGCACCAACCCGATTGCTTGGGCAAACGACGACGACCAGACCCTCGGTGCTCATATCCCGACTGAACAGATCCTCAAGGAAGCCTCCGAAATCGGCTTCGACGGCATCGAAAACGGCCACCGCTGGCCGGATGAGCCCGAAGCCCTGAAGCAGCTTCTGGGCAGCTACGGCCTGAAGTTCATTTCCGGCTGGTACTCGCTCAACCTGCTGGCCCAGTCCGTGGAAGCGGAGAAGAAGGCCATCCAGCCCCATCTCGACAAACTGAAGCACAACAGCTGCAAGGTTTGCATCGTCTGCGAGACCTCGAACACCATTCAGGGTTCCCAGACTGATCTGTCCCAGAGCCCGGTTCTCAGCGCAGATGAAATGAAAGCCTTTGGTGCAAAGGTCGAGGAACTGGCTGCCTTCTGCGCAAACCAGGGTATCCACCTCGTCTACCACCACCACATGGGCACCGTGGTCGAGACCCCGGAAGAAATCGACGCCTTCATGGCCGCCACCGGTCCGGCCACCAAGCTGCTGTTTGACGCTGGCCATTGCTACTTCGGCGGCAAGGGCATTGATCCGGCACCGATCCTGAAGAAATACGTCGACCGCGTCCGTCACTTCCACGCCAAGAACGTGCGTCCGGCAGTGATGTACGAAGTCCGCGAAAAGGGCCTGTCCTTCATGGATGGCGTTCGCGCCGGTGTCTTCACCGTGCCGGGTGACGAGGAAGGCGGCGTCGATTTCGCACCGCTGATCCAGATCCTGAAGGATTCCGCCTATGAAGGCTGGATTGTCATCGAAGCCGAGCAGGATCCGGAAGTCCGTAACCCCTTCCAGTATCAGAGCCTTGGCCTGAAGACCCTGAAGACACTCGCAAAAGAGGCAGACCTGAAATGAGCGATCTCCTCCGCAAGCCTGCCGGCACCGCCGGCAAGGTTCATGACATCACCATCGAAAGCGCCAAGGGGCCAAAGTCCCCGGACTGGGGCTATGTCGGCTTCGGCCTCTTCCGGCTGAAGGCTGGCGAGACCGTGTCCGAGACCACCGGCGATCTCGAAGTCATCCTTGTCATGGTCGAAGGCAAAGCCGAGATTTCCGCAGCAGGCGAGAAATTCGGCGAGCAGGGCGAGCGGATGAACGTGTTCGAGCAGCTCGCTCCCCACAGCGTCTATGTCCCCTCCGGCAGCGACTGGTCGGCCAAGGCCACCACGGACTGCACCATCGGCGTGTGCACAGCCCCCGGCAACGGTGGCCACAAGGCCCGAGTCCTGCCCAAGCCCGAAAAGGTGGTACGCGGCAAGGGCGCGAACACCCGCTACATCTTCCCGATTGCCATGGAAGAATCCGATGTTGCGGACAGCCTGCTGGTGACGGAAGTCTTCACCCCTGCCGGGAACTGGTCCTCCTATCCGCCGCACCGGCATGACGAGGACAATTTCCCGGACATGACCTATCTGGAAGAGACCTACTATCACCGTCTCAACCCGGATCAGGGCTACGGCCACCAGCGGGTCTTCACGGAAGATGGTACCCTTGACGAGACCGTCTCCGTCTCCAGCCACGACGTGGTTCTGGTCCCCAAGGGCCACCACCCCTGCGGCGCGCCCTATGGCTACGAGATGTACTATCTCAACGTGATGGCCGGCCCGATGCGCAAGTGGCGTTTCAAGAACCATCCGGACCACGACTGGATCGCCAAGCGCGACGCCTGATCAACGGCCACCGGATACGAGAAGCCCGCGCCCCCTCCCGCGCGGGCTTCTTGCTTTTTGGCCAGCTTGAAATTCAGACCCTAAATCGGCTGCGCCACTTCCTTCACCGTTTCCATGGCCACGAATGTAGAAGTGGCGGAGACGTGGGGGAGTGACGAGATCTTCTCGCCAAGCACCCGGCGGTAGTCGGCAATATCCCGCGTGCGCACTTTCAGAAGATAATCATAGCCGCCTGCAATCATGTGGCATTCCTCGACTTCCGGAATGCGCGAAACGGCCTGATTGAAGGCCTGCAGGGCGGGCTCGCGCGTGTCCATCATCCTGACTTCCACAAAGGCGATATGGGCAACACCCAGCCGCACCGGTGAGATCATCGCCCGATAGCCGGTGATGACACCCAGTTGCTCCAGACGCCGCACCCGCGCAAGAACCGGCGTTTTCGACAGCCCGACCTCTTCTGCCAATTGCGTCATCGAAATACGGGCATCGGCCGCAAGCACCTTCAGGATCGAAACGTCGATCTTGTCGAGGTCCGCCATTCCATTTGGATCGTCAATGCCATCATCTTTGGTTTTTTCGACCATAAGATCTCATCCTTCAGACGAAATGAATTCCCGAACAGCAGTATCATAGGCGAACTTCCATCGGAGAATAAAAATGCTCGCCGCCCATCCCACGCTTGATCGCATTGATGCCCTGAAGCTTCAGGACGAGACCGCCCTTTTGCGGGCCTTGAGCGCCGAAGCAAATCTGAGTGCGCAGGAGCGCGCCGCGATCGTGCAGGCTGCCGCTGCGCTGGTGTCCAAGATCCGGGCTGACGGCGAGCTGGGTCTGATGGAAGTGTTCCTGGCAGAATACGGCCTGTCCACCGAGGAAGGCATTGCGCTGATGTGTCTGGCCGAAGCGCTGCTGCGCGTGCCGGATGATGCCACCATTGACGATCTGATCGAAGACAAGATCGTCCCTCATGACTGGGATGCACACCGGGGCCACTCCACCTCGCCGCTGGTCAACACTTCCACCATAGGCCTTGCCCTGACCGGCAAGGTGCTGAGCGACAAGAAGCCGGGCCTGACCGGGATCGTGCGCGGCGCCGTGAAGCGTCTTGGCGAGCCGGTCATCCGTGCCGCAGTTGCCCAGGGCATGCGCGAAATGGGACGCCAGTTCGTTCTGGGCGAAACCATCCGCAAGGCCATGGACCGGGCGGAAAAGAAGGAAGCCAAGGGCTTCACCTATTCCTATGACATGCTGGGCGAAGCCGCGATGACCGCCAAGGCCGCCGCCCATTATCACAAGAGCTATGCCGACACGATCGATGCCCTTGCCAGCGCCTGCACCAAGCCGGACATGCGCGACAATCCGGGCGTGTCCGTGAAGCTCTCTGCCCTGCATCCCCGTTATGAAACTGCAAAGGAAGCGCGCGTTCTGGCCGAGCTGGTTCCCGCGCTCAAGGCGCTGGCCCTCAAGGCAAAAGCCGCCAATATGAACCTGGCCATCGATGCGGAGGAAGCGGACCGGCTGGTCCTCTCCCTGCAAGTGATCGAGAAGGTTCTGGAAGATGAAGCCCTTGCCGGCTGGGACGGGTTCGGCATCGTGGTCCAGGCCTACAGCCGCCGGGCCGGCCCGGTTCTCGACTGGCTTCATGACCTGGCAAAGCGGCTCAACCGCCGCATCACCATCCGCCTGGTCAAGGGCGCCTACTGGGATGCGGAGATCAAGCATGCCCAGGTCGTTGGCCTGCCGAGCTTCCCGGTCTTCACCCGCAAGGTCTCGTCCGACGTAAGCTACATCGCCAATGCCCGCAAGCTGCTCGGCATGACAGATCACGTCTATCCGCAGTTCGCCACCCACAACGCCCACACGATGGCTGCTGTTCTGGAAATGGCATCGTCCCTTTCCAAGGACGCCTTTGAGTTCCAGCGCCTGCACGGCATGGGCGAAAAGCTGCATGACATCGTGAAGCAGGAAAACGGCACCCGCTGCCGGATCTATGCGCCTGTTGGCGCACACCGGGATCTGCTGGCCTATCTGGTCCGCCGCCTGCTCGAGAACGGCGCGAATTCGTCCTTCGTCAACCAGATCGTCGACAAGAGTATCGCTCCGGAAGACGTCGTCTCCTGCCCCTTCGCCGCTCTTGAAGCGGTCGGCTATACGCCGGGCAAGAGCGTCACGCCGGGCCCGGACATCTTCTCGCCGTCCCGCGGCAACAGCTCTGGCCACGACATCTCCAGCCGGGGTGTATTGACCGCCATCGAGGCTGCCCGCAACACGGACGTTCCGCTCAACGCAACATCGCTGCTGGCAGCTCACCTGAGCGCTGGGGAGAGTGTTCCCGCCGTGAACCCGGCAACAGGCGAAGCCTTCGGCACGGTCAGCAATGCCTCAGCCGAAGACGTCGAGCAGGCTCTTTCTGCGGCCCGCAGCTGGAGCGCGCCGGTCGAAACCCGGGCAGCTGTCCTCAACCGCGCGGCCGACCTTTACGAAGCCAACACCGGTGCCTTTTTCAATCTACTTGCGAGAGAAGCCGGCAAGACCCTGTCGGATGCGGTCGGCGAAGTGCGCGAAGCTGTCGACTTCCTGCGCTACTATGCAGATCAGGCGGCCAAGCATTCAGAAAACCCGAAAGGCGTCTTCACCTGCATCAGCCCCTGGAACTTCCCGCTGGCAATCTTCTCCGGCCAGATCGCGGCAGCCCTTGCAACGGGCAACGGTGTGCTGGCCAAGCCTGCGGAACAGACCCCGCTGATCGCCGCCCTCGCCGTGAAGCTTCTGCATGAAGCCGGTGTGCCCCGCGACGCGCTTCAGCTTGTTCTGGGCAAGGGCTCTGTCGTCGGCGCAGCTCTCACCTCAGATGCACGGGTGTCCGGTGTCGCCTTTACCGGCTCCACCCAGACCGCCCTCAACATCCGCAAGGCCATGGCTGGCGGCATGGCCCCAGACGCGCCACTGATCGCAGAGACGGGCGGCCTGAACGCCATGATCATCGACAGCACGGCCCTGCCCGAACAGGCGGCCCGCGATGTCTGCGCCTC
The DNA here is from genome assembly GCF_900142725.1 of Roseibium suaedae. Classification (GTDB taxonomy): domain Bacteria; phylum Pseudomonadota; class Alphaproteobacteria; order Rhizobiales; family Stappiaceae; genus Roseibium; species Roseibium suaedae. The sequence goes on from NZ_FRBW01000002.1 coordinate 1,143,133, forward strand.
GGCCTTCCAGTCCGCTGGCCAGCGTTGCTCTGCCCTGCGCTGTCTCTATGTCCAGGAAGACATTGCCGATGACTTCATCGCAATGCTCCAGGGCGTCATGGATGAATATCTGCTCGGCAATCCCTGGGAGCTGACCACGGACATCGGGCCGGTCATCGACAAGGCAGCCAAGGCCACCATCGATCAGCATGTCGAAACCGCCCGCAAGGAAGGCCGCCTCATCAAGCAGCTGGACGCGCCGGAAACCGGTCACTTTGTCGGCCCGGCCCTGATCCGCGTCTCCGGCATCAAGGACCTTCAGCGCGAGATCTTCGGGCCGGTCCTGCATGTCGCCACATTCCGGGCGGAAGACCTGGACAAGGTCATCTCCGATATCAACGAAACGGGCTATGGCCTGACCTTCGGCCTGCACAGCCGCATCACCAAGCGCGTGAAGGACGTCAGCCAGGCGATCCATGCCGGCAACATCTATGTGAACCGCAATCAGATCGGCGCAGTGGTCGGCTCCCAGCCCTTCGGCGGCGAAGGTCTTTCGGGCACGGGTCCCAAGGCTGGCGGCCCGAACTATCTGCCGCGGTTCAAGAACCGCGCGGCACCTGGCACCTATGCGGCAAGCCTTGATGGCGTGACCAGCTCAACGGTAAAGGGACTTGAAAAGCTTCTGAAGTCCGCCCCCCCAGCAAAGGAAGGCCCGTCCGTCGGGATGCCGGGACCGACCGGCGAGAGCAACATCCTGACCCGCCATCCGCGGGAGCCCGTGCTGTGCCTGGGTCCAGGCGCAGATATTGCGGCAGAACAGGTGCGCCGTGTGCAGGAACTGGGCGGAACCGCCATTGCCCACCCCTTGCCGGTCGATCCGGCCGTTCTGGCAGAGGCAAACGGCTTCTCCGGTGTGATGTGGTGGGGCGATGCGCAGACGGCACGCAGCTTTGCGCAGGCACTGGCCAGCCGCAATGGCCCGATCCTGCCACTGATCGGCGGTCTGCCGGATGTCGGGCACGTGGCCCACGAGCGGCATGTCTGTATCGACACCACAGCTGCAGGGGGCAATGCCGCCCTGCTGGTGCAATCGGCACAACTTGCAGGGAAATCATAAGAACTGTCCTGACGGAAATCCTGACAAAATCCAAAAGGGGAAAATGGATGCTGGAGACCGCCACGAAACAAGAAAAAGCCCAAAAACGGGGCCCGTCATCTGCAAAGGGTCATGTGGATGTTCTGGCCTTCGGCTGCTGCGATCTTGCCACTGCCATATTGGCAGGGCTGGAAAGACAGAACCCGCAGGCAAGCCTTGCGGCTGTAGATCCGCAGATCGACAGGATCCGGGAAACCTTGCCAAAGCGCTCCCGGATCCGGCTGCTCTGCCGGTCGGACCGGGCAAGGACGCTGAAGCCGGGCATTCTTTTGCTTGCTGGCAAGCCAACGTTGCTCGACCAGCCCTGCCCTGCGCTTCTGGAGCTGGCAAGAGACGCGATCGTTGTCTCCATCCTTCCGGGCGTCTCTCTTGAGCTGCTCCGGGAAAGGCTGGAAACGGACAAGGTTGCCCGGGTCACGCCCAATCTGCCGGTTATGGTCGGAGAGGGCATGTCCATCGGGCATTGCGGAGCCTCTTCGCTGACGCAAGCCGAGCTGAAGGCCGTGGCCGGACTGATGGCCAGCGTCGGTCAGTTCAACTGGCTGGAAAGCGAAAGCCACTTCGACCTCGCCTCCGCCGTGTCCGGCGATGGTCCGGGCTTTGTCTTCTCCCTCGCAGAGCAGATGATCATGACGCTCTATACCGAGGGCATGCCATTGAGCCTTGCCGAGAGCCTTGTTCAGCAGACCCTGTTCGGCGCTTCCGCGATGCTGCGTCAGGACCCGCGCAGTCCGGCAGCTTTGAAACAGGAAGCATCACTGACCGGGACCAGCCGGACCATCCTGGAACATCATGACGCCCTGCCCCGGCTGATCCCGGAGGCCATTTCGGAAGCCCATCAGCGCTTCCAGGGATCTGCCCGGCCCTTACAGGCCTGAGGAGACAGCCTGAAAGGCCCCGGTCTATGTGCGCAACCGGGACCTTTCAGATCACTTGTAGATAAGCGACGGCAGCCAGAGGGTCAGCTCCGGCACAAAGGTCAGCAGCAGCAGCACCGAGATCAGAGGGATCAGAAAAGGTGCCGTTGCCACCACGCAGCGCTCGAACGGCACCGCCGAGACCTTTGACAGGACATAAAGCACCATCCCGACAGGCGGCGTCAGCAGTCCAATCATCAGGTTGAGGATCAGGATGATGCCGAAATGCACCGGATCCACGCCCACCGACAAGGCCACCGGCAAGAGCACCGGCGTCAGGATGGTGATGGCGGCAATCGTCTCCATGAAACAGCCGATCACAAGAACGATCAGCATCATCAGGAGCAGGATGGCCGTCTTGTTTTCCGTCAGATCCAAAAGGCCGGAGGCGAAGACTTCCGCGACCTGATTGGCTGTCAGGATCCAGGCAAAGATCGTCGAGGTGGCAACGATCATCATTACCGAGGCTGTCGTCTCGACCGTGTCCATGGACACTCTGAGCACCCGTCGCCAATCAAGGGTCCGGTAGACGAACAACCCCAGGAACAGCGCATAGGCGACCGCGGCAATGGCCGATTCCGTCGGCGTGAAGATGCCGAACAGAATACCGCCCACGATGATGACCGGTGTCAGAAGCGGCAGGAGAGCAGCCCAGAGCGTGCGGAAAAAGACATCAAAGCGGAAACGGTCATCGCGCGGATATTTCCGGATCCGCGAGTAATAGGCGACCATGATCATCAGCGAGAAGGCCATCAACAGGCCCGGGATCAGCCCCGCTGCAAACAGGCGGCCGATAGACGTGTCAGCGATGACGCCATAGACCACCAGAGGCAGGGATGGCGGAATGATCGGTCCGATCGTGGAAGACGCAGCCGTAATGCCGACGGAAAAGTCCGTGTCATATCCGGCTTCCCGCATGGCCTTGATCTCGATGTTTCCGAGACCACCCGCATCCGCCACAGCCGCGCCGGACATACCGGCGAAGATGACACTGGCCCCGACATTCACATGGCCAAGCCCGCCATGCATCCAGCCGACGGCCGCACGGGAAAAGGTGAAGATCTTGGTGGTGATGCCGGACGTGTTCATCAGGTGTCCGGCCATGATGAAGAAGGGCACGGCGATCAGGGGAAAGCTGTCGATGCCGCCAACCATGCGGTGCAGCACCACCATGCTGGGAACCCCTTCGATCAGGGTATAGGTCAGCGACGCCACGCCGAGAGCGACGGCGACCGGAGCCCCGGCGATCAGCAGCGCAAAGAGAATGATGAAGAGAAGCGCAAGAGCCATGAGGGGTCCGCTCAGTCAGAGATCTCGGAAAGGGCCTGTTTTTCGATCTGTCTCACCAGATCCTCCGGCCGCTGCCGGATCTTTCTGACCAGCCAGATGGCCGAGTAGAGAGCCATGAAGGCCAGGGCGATGGCGGCGGCATAGAACAGCAGGTTCTTCGGCAGCTCGATCGAAGCCATCTTGGTGCGGGTCTTCTGGCCGAGCAGCACTGCCTGATAGGCCATGAAGCCCCAGAACAGCATCGACACGGCTTCCATCGCCACGGCCGTCAGCTTGGCAATCCGGAGCGGCAGGTAGCGGTAGAAGAACTCCAGAAAAATATGCTGGCCCTTGCGCGATACGGACACCGCCCCGAAGAAGGCAACGACCACCATCACGTAACGGGCGAGTTCTTCGGTCCAGGCCAGACTGTCATTCAGCACATAGCGGGTGAAGAATTGCAGGAAGACGATCACGGTCAGAGCCCAGATGGCAATCAGTCCGGGAACATCCGTCACACGGAAGTCGGAGACATCAGCGGCCTGGCCGGCCTCATCCGTCATCAGGTCCGGGTGCGCCGCCGGCGCACCCTCCCCATTTCGTTGGTTGATCATGAAAACAGCTCCGTGTCCTGCCCTCAAAGGGCGCCGAGACGCTCGAACTGCTCCATGGTGTAGGGCACACCGTCACCGGTCAGGTATGGCAGGACCGCATCCTGGAACGGCTTGCGATCAACCTCATTGACCGTAACGCCCTGTTCACGGAACCAGGCAACCAGATCGTCTTCCTGCTTGCGGATCTCATCGGAAATGACCATCGCGGTCTTGTCCATGACTTCACGGACAATCGCAGCGTCCGCTTCCCCGATCCGGTTCAGCGCATCATCGGATGCGATAATCAGCAGGGAGTTCAGCAGGTGGCCAGTCAGGTTGATGTTGGACTGAACCTCATAGAACTTCTTGAACTTGATGGTCGGCAGCGGATTTTCCTGGGCATCCACAACACCCTGCTGAAGCGCCAGATAGACCTCAGAGAAAGCCATCGGCGTCGGATTGGCGTCTACTGCCTTCGGGAACATGAGCATCAGCGGTGAATCCGGCACGCGGATCTTCAGGCCCTTCATGTCCTCAGGTTTCAGGATCGGTTTGTTGGACGTGACGTGACGCATGCCGTAATAGAGCAGGCTCAGCACCTGATTGCCGGTGGCATCGTGATAGCCCTCAGACAATTCCTTGAACAGATCCGACGTCCGATAGGTCTTCCAGTGGTCATAGCCACGCATGATGAAGGGATAGTCGGAAATCGCAATCGGACCGTAGTAGCGTTCCACGAAGCTCGGGCCGGTGTAGATGATGTCCACGGCGCCAATGCCGAGGCCCTCGTTGATCTCCACTTCCTTGCCAAGGGACGAGGCCGGGAACACCTTGATGTCTACGCGGCCTTCCGTGCGCTCCTTGATTTCGGCAGCGGCCACAAGCGCCTGCTGATGATAGGTCGAGCCGTCTTCATAGACATGGGCCCATTTCAATTCTTCGGCAGAATAACCAGTGGATGCACCAGACAAAAGAATGCACCCGGCAGCAAGGGCTGCCTTGAACGACTTGATCATAGAAATCCTCCTCTAGAAAACCAGTCTCCCTCTGGTTTTTGCGGGCCCCGCTCTTTTCAGAACGGACAACCGCGCTATTAACTGGTATGCAAGATAAGCTGCGAAATCAAGCTCGCAGATATGACGCAGGGCAGCAATAAGTATGACGTCGGACGTCCCCTTAACCGAAACTCCCGAAGATCAGGCCTCTCCGCGCCCTCGAAAACGGCGGATCCGTGCGCCAAACACCGGTCCCAGCGGTCCGGCCCACTGGCTTGTGCGGTCTGGCAGTTCGATCGGCGAAAGGCTCTATCAAAAGATACGGACGTCCATCGTGGAGCTGGACCTCCTGCCGGGAACCCCCATTTCCGAAAATGCCATCGCGCATCTTGAAGGCGTCAGCCGCACACCCGTGCGGGAGGCAATCCTGCGCCTTGCGGAAGAGCAGCTGGTGGAAGTCGTTCCCCAGTCAGGATCCTATGTCGGCCGCATTCCGGTCTCCGCCCTGCCGGAAGCCATGCTGTCGAGACGGGCGCTTGAAATCATGCTGGTCAGGACGGCCACCTCCAGAGCCACACCCCAGGACTGGCAATTGTTGGATGCCCACCTCGCGCTGCAGGCAGACGTCGCCAGTTCCGAGGACGTCTCGAGGTTTCATCACCTTGATGACGAATTCCACGAGCTGATCGGACACATTGCGGGACTTCCAAGAGTTTGGGAGCATGTGCAGGAGATCAAGGTGCAGATGGACCGGTTCCGCCGGCTCACCTTCGCACAGGCCGGCCGTATGGGGCTGGTCGTGCGCGAACATTCGGCGATAGTCGAGGAGATCAAGGCGGGAAACCTGAACAAGGCGGCCAGTGAAATGGCGACTCACCTGACCGGCCTGCGCAGCTATATCGCCATGGGCGTTGCGCAGAACCCGCAATATTTCATCATCGACATCGACCCGGACAATCTTCCAGATAGCGCTGCCTGAGAAGCCGATCTTCTCAGGCAGACGCCCGGGCCCCGCCCTGTGCCCCATGGGCACTGCGGCTGGCCAGATCTTCCGAGACCGCCATCATCAGCGGACCGACACCCTTGGAATCGTCCGCAACAATGGTCTCGGTGATGTAATAGGCGGGCGAGCCGTCCCGGTAGGTGCCGGAAAAGCCGCCGAGGCCGGCCACATGGCAGATCTGCTGCAGGCCGGTTTCGCCATTTTCACCGGTCTTCAGGGCAGAGGTGATCACTGCCGCTAGAGCTTTCCGGCCTTCCGCCTCGCCCTTGGCCCAGAGCCCCGCTGTTCCCGCGCGCAGGAATGCATAGGCGAACATCGCGGATGCTGAGCTCTCGGAGTAATTGCCCGGAAGATCCGGCTGGTCGATCACCTGAAGCCAAAGACCGTCCCCGGCCTTCAACGTCAAAAGCTTCTCGAACAAATCGCGGCTGCGTGCCTCGAGGCCTTTGGCCCGGAACACTTCCGAACCGGTCAGCGCGGCAACATCGGAAAGGGCCATGGCAAGCCAGCCCAGCGCCCGGCCCCAGCAGGCGGCAGAGTGACCGGTCACCGGATCCGCCCAAGCCTGCTTGCGGGCCTCGTCATACCCGTGAACATAGAGCCCATCGCCACGTCCGGTCAGTTCCAGCGCCCGGACGAGTTGATCGAGCGCGTCATTCACCAGCGCACCGGAACCAGTCCTCTGGCCATATTCGATCTGGAAGGGCAGCCCCATATAGAGCCCGTCCAGCCAGACCTGGCTTGGATAGATCCGCTTGTGCCAGAAATTGCCCGACTGCGTGCGCGGATGGGTCTGGAGCTGTCCGATCAGGCGGTCAGCGGCGGCCATGTAGCGCGGATCGCCGCTCACATCAGCGAGATAGAACAGACACCGGCCTGACATCACATTGTCGATATTATATTCGGCCGGATCATAACCACGCAGAGTTCCGTCAGCCGCAATCTGGGCATTGGCCAGACGCAGCAGATGATCCAGGAACCGCTGGTCACCGGTTGCCTTGTGCAGCAGGGCAAGCCCGCGATAGATCAACCCATCTTCGTAGCACCAGCTGCCGCCCTTGTAGGGCTGGTAGCGCTCTGCATAGCGGTCGAAAAACTCAAGCGGGTTCATGACGACACTCCCTCGCATATCTCAAGCTGAGGGCCGGAGCCCGTTGTTTCACAAATCAGTTCCGCATTCTCGATGACCAGAGGCATATGGCGCATGGAACGGACGCCGTCGGCCATGACCGGAACGCCGGCCTGCCCATCGGGCGCATAGGTCACGGACATGTCCCTCACCCGGATCCCCGTGATCGGTGCTTCCGGCAGGCCCAGGAACGCCCCCGCTGCAACGCTGACATTCTTCAGCCGGACGTCTTCGACCAAGATGTCCCGGATTTCGGGTGTGGTGACATCGACCAGAGCAGGCGCCCGGTCCTGAACCCAGGCATCGTGACCGTCCGGGTCGCAGAAATAGAATGCATTGGCGGTCAGCGCGGCATGAACACCGTCCATATCGACCCGCCGGAAGGTGACACCACTGACCGTGCCGCCCCGTCCCCGCCTTGTCTTGATGCGCAGGCCCCGGTCGGTGTCGACCATTTCGCAGTCCTCGACCAGCACATCATGAATGCCGCCGCTCATCTCGCTGCCCAGAACGACACCGCCATGACCGCGCTCCATGAGACAATGGCGCACCGTAACGCCGCGTGTCGGTGCAAGGTGACAGATCTGGGAGGCGGTGCGCTTGCCGGACTTGATTGCGATGCAATCGTCCCCGACCGAGAACCGGACGCCTTCGATCAGCACATCCGTGCAGCTCTCCGGATCAAGGCCATCCGTGTTGGGGCTGTCCGGTGGATTGGAAATATGAAGTCCGGCAGCAATCAGGCGGTTGCAGCCTTGCGGATGAACGGTCCAGGAGGGGGAGTTGCAGATCGTCACTCCGAGCAGAAGCACCTCCTCACAGCCGATCAGATGCATCAGCCGTGGCCGCCTTGCGCCCTCACGAGTTTCCTTGGGCCAGGTCCACCAATCCCCCCGGTCACCGCCGCCGTCGATGACACCCTGTCCGGTGATCGAAAGCGCCTGCGCACCGACCGCATTCACGACACCCGCATAGCAGCGGGCAGGCAGGCCCTCCCAGGAGCCGAGCATCTTGCCATCGTCATCCTGAGCCTCGAGAACCGGCCAGCCTCCCCGCTCGCCAATTGCAGCAAGAACCGCCCCGTCTTCCAGATAAAGGGTCATGGCCGACTTGAGCTGAACAGGTCCGGTCTTCCACGTACCACGGGGAACGATCAGCGTTCCGCCATGAAGAACAGCGGCAATCGCGCGGGCAAAGGCTTCACGGTTATCTTCCGCATCTTCCGAGGCACCGAATTGATCAAGTCTGACCGCTCCGGCGCAAGGTTCGGTGCGGAACTCGAGCAGTTCCCCTTCCGCCTCGAACCGGTAGCGTGTTCCAGGTTCCAGATCATGCAGACAGACCATGACCGTGCGGGTCTCGCCAAGCTGCACGTTCCCACGCTGCGAGGACAGGCGCCAGTTCACCTGCCGGGGCAAATGATACCTGGCATCAGGCAAGGCAAGAACGATGGCCGCAGATCGGGAGCCGGCGGCGCAGAGGCGGAGGAATGTCTGGGGCATGAAACTTTTATCGGATCTCTGGCAAGACGAACCGCTCATATGAGGCCAGCCGCCCCGAGGCGGCTGGCGGATTTCAGATGTCAGTTCAGTTCGGACAGGGTGTCGTTTGCATCCTCGATGATGCGCTCGGCCGCCTCATCCGCACTGATCGCGCCATAGGCGAACTCTTCCATCGTGTCCTTGAAGATGTCGCGGATCTGCGGATGCTCGTTGTAGGGCGACATGCTCGGACCTTCGCTGGCCATGACAATCTCGTTCGCCTTCAGCAGGATCGGGTTGACCTGGCCGGCTTCCGACAGCAGCGTGGCAGCCGCCTTGGAGGCGGGCAGGCCACGGGTCGCTCCAAGGGCCGTGATACCCTCGGGTTCGTTCATCAGGCAGTTGACGATCTGGGCAGCAGCTTCCTTGTTCTTCGAGTTCTTGGAAATCGAAAACAGCATGGACGGCTTGCGGTAGACGCCTTCGGTTACGGCACCGTCGACCTTCAGGATCTTGACCGGTTCGAGCACGCCGCCGCTGGCCTTCAGCGGATCGGAATATTTAAAATAGGTGGAGTCCCATTCATAGGAACCGCCGACCTCTCCGTTCGCCCAGCGCGGGTCTTCATGGAGCATGATGTTGCCGTCGGAGGCCGCTTCCTTCCAGCTCGGCACCACATGGGCATCGACCAGGGACTGATAGAAATTGATTGCCAGGACGAGTTGATCCTTGGTCCAGGACACCTTGCCGGTTTCCGGATCGACAAGATCCTTGCCGGAGAGCTGGGTCGCGATCTGGCTGATCAGCAGGACGGCATTTTCCTGGCTGGACTGGAACGGATAATAGTCAGCCCCGAGCTTTTCCTCGAACACCTTGCCCGCAGCAATCAGCTCGGCAAAGCTGGTCGGCACCGGAATGCCGGCTTTCTCGAATGTGGTCTTGTTGAACATGTAGACCCGGCCAGTTGTGGAGACAGGCAGACCGTTCAGCTTGCCCTCGACCGTCGCGCTCTCGAGCTGCTCCTTGGTCCAGTTGTCCAGCTTGATCGTGCCGGACAGCTCATTCAGATCGGCAAAGCCTTCGCCATGCGGCGAGAACAGCGGCAGCCAGGGCCAGTTCACCTGCATGATATCGGCCTCTGTGCCGCCAGCGATCTGGGTCGTCAGCTTCTCAAGGTGCCCCTTGAAGCCGGTGAACTCCGGGTTGATCGTGTGGCCATATTTGGCGCCGCAGGCCTTCAATGCCTCCTGGGTGGCGGTGTGACGGCTGTCTCCACCCCACCAGGACATGCGCAGGTCAGCGGCCTGCGCGGCGGCAGAGGTCACCACAAGAGCGGCAACCGCGGCACTCAGGAAAAGCGAGTTCTTCATCTTCCATTCCTCCCAATAGAACTTTCAGGCGCTTCACGCCGCCAGCCGGGACAGCGATATGTTTTCACCACTTGCCGTATCGAAAACGTGAATCGACGCTGCGTTAGGACGTAGCCGCAGCTGGCCGGACGACCGGTCCAGCGCCTCGTATTCCGCAGCGCCAACAACAGCGACGACCCGGACGCCGCCCAGATCCACATGCAGATAGACCTCATGGCCCATGAATTCGACGTGAGAGATCCGGCCATTCAGGCCGCTATCCGTATCACCACGGACCACCTCGAAATGCTGTGGGCGAACACCAACTGTCGCATCAGACGCAGACCCCAGGGTCAGCCGGGCCCCGAGTTCACGGCCAAGGGCCACGGCCTGTCCATCGATGCGGAAGACGGGATCGCTCACATCTTCCAGGCGGCCCTGCATCAGGTTCATTTCCGGAGATCCGATGAACCCGGCAACGAAGAGATTTGCCGGCCGGTTATAGAGCGCCTTCGGATCAGCGACCTGCATGATCCGGCCTTCTTTCATCACACAGATCCGGTCGCCCATGGTCATGGCCTCGGTCTGGTCATGGGTCACATAGACCACGGTGGCCGGCTTGCCTTCCTGCTTCAGGCGCCGGTGCAAATCGATGATCCGGACCCGCATGGAAGCCCGCAGCTTGGCATCCAGATTGGAGAGAGGTTCGTCGAACAGGAAGACTTCCGGCTTCTTGATCAAGGCCCGGCCAAGCGCCACACGCTGGGCCTGGCCGCCGGACAATTGTTTCGGCAGCCGGTCGAGCAGTTCCTCGATCTCGAGGATCCGCGCGACTTCCTGGGTTGCCGCTTCCCGCTCCGCCTTTGGCATGTTCTGGATCCTGAGACCGAAGGACAGGTTCGAACGCACCTTCATATGCGGATAGAGCGCATAATTCTGGAACACCATGGCAATGCCACGCTTGCCAGGGGCCAGGTCGTTGACGACCCGGTCGCCGATCCGCACTTCACCGCCAGAGATGGTTTCAAGTCCGGCGATCATGCGCAGGGTGGTGGACTTGGCGCAGCCGGACGGTCCGACCAGCACCATGAACTCGCCCTCCTCGACATCCAGGTTGATGCCATGCACCGCTTTGAACTGGTTGCCGTAGACTTTTTCGAGATTTCTGAGTTGCAAGCGCGCCATGGTTATCCCTTCACCCCACCGGTGGAGATGCCTTCAATGAAGTATTTCTGTGCCAGGAAGAACACGATCAGTGCCGGGGCCAGTGCCAGGACGGACATGGCCAGGATACGGTTCCACTCAAAGGCTTCCGTTGTGTCGATCGACAGTTTCAGCGCCAGGCTGACCGGATATTTGTCAACCGAGGAGATGTAGATCAGCGGCCCCAGGAAGTCGTTCATGGTCCACATGAACTGGAACAGGCAGACCGAGATCAGCGCCGGGGCCAGCATGGGCACGACAATGAACAGCAGCGTCTGGAAGCTGTTGGCGCCATCGACACGGGCTGCCTCTTCCATGTCACGCGGGATGGCCCGGAGAAACTGCACCAGCATGAAAACGAAGAACGCGTCACCGGCCAGGGCAGAGGGCACCCACAGGGGCATGAAGCTGTCCAGCCAACCAAGATCCCGGAACAGGAGATACTGAGGAATGCGGGTGACCACATTTGGCAGCAGAAGCGTCGCGATCAGTGAGGCAAACAGGATCTTCTTGCCCGGAAAGTCGAACCGGGCAAATCCGTAAGCCACAGCCGTGCAGGAGATCGCGGTCCCGAGCGTCTTCGGAAAGATGATCAGGAACGTATTCCAGAAGAAATGGGCGAAGGTATAGGGCGTGGACGTCTGCCAGCCCTTCACATAGCCATCGAAGGTCGGGCTATCCGGAATGAAGCCCGGGTTCGCGAAGATCTCCGAATTGGTCTTCAGGGATGCCCCGATCAGCCAGATCAGCGGATAGAGCATCACGAAACCGACTGCGGTCAGCAACGCATAGCGTATGATAGCCGAAATCCGTTCGTTGCGCAGCTGCCGTGCGGCCATGGCCCGGGACGCTGCCAGCATTTCCTGCGTATCGTCGTCTCTGAACAGGGGATCAGAGGGAGTTGTCCGTGCATCCATTGGATCAGCTCCTCTTGTCGCCAGCGTAATAGACCCACTTCCGGGAAGACCAGAAGGCGATAACTGTCAGAACCATGATGATTGCAAAGAGCACCCAGGCGAGCGCCGAGGCATAGCCCATGTCGAAGCGCTTGAAGGCCTCGTCATAGATGTAGAGCGGCAGCAGATAGGTGGACTTGAGCGGACCACCCTGGGTGATGATGTAGGGGCCGTTGAACTCCTGGAACGCCTGAACCATCTGCATGATCAGGTTGAAGAAGATCACCGGCGTGATCAGCGGCAGGGTGATGAAGAAGAACGTCCGCACCTTGCCCGCACCGTCGATCGCTGCCGCTTCATAGAGCGACTTGTCGATGGACTGGAGCGCCGCCAGGAAGATCACCATCGCGGAACCGAACTGCCACATGCGCAGAAGCGTGATGGTGAAGAGGGCGTTGGCCGGATCGCCGAACCAGTTGACCGCCTCGAAGCCAAGCGAGGTCAGGAACATGTTCACCAGACCAGCATCGGCAAAGATATAGCGCCAAAGGACCGCAATCGCGATCGATCCGCCCAGGATCGAGGGCACATAATAGGCGGTGCGGAAGAAATTGATGAAGGCCAGCCGGTAGTTCAGGATGTAGGCAATGAACAGGGCAAAGGCCAGCTTCAACGGCACCGTCGTGAAGACATAGATCAGCGTGACCCACAGCGACTTCTTGAAGGTCCGGTCGCGGGTGAACATGTCGATGTAATTGTCGAGCCCCGCCCACTTCGGCGCGCTGATCAGGTTGTAATCGGTGAAGCTCAGATAGAGCGATGCGATGAAGGGGATGGCCGTGAAGGCGAACAGCCCGATCAAGTATGGCGCCAGATAGGCAAGCCCGAGAAACCGGTTATTGCCCATGGCACGCCTCCCGGCCGCAGCACAAAGCGCAGGCCTGCGTATCAAGTTCGATTTCGTGCATTATTTGGCTGTTGCAACAGGCGATCAGACTTTCAGACACAAGGCCCGAAAGGCAACGCCGGCCGCCTCCTCCCGTTGACAGCTAGGGTATTCGCTCTCGTCTTGCCCTGTTTATGACCTTGAATTACCCTTCATGAAATTGACATTTCCGGACAAAAAGATGGACGAAATCGAAGGTAGCATTCTTGCCGAAATTCCGCCGCAGGCGCTCTCGCTCACCCTGACGCGGTCAACCATCCCCATGCAGCATTCGCCCTCCTGGTACATCGACAAGACCAATGTGGTGGAGGATCTGATCATCGGGCTGGAGGGGGAAGGCCGGTATCTGATCGAGGGGGAAGAGATTTCAATCGCTCCCGGCGATGCGCTGCTCATTCCCCGCGGTGTCCGCTTCCGTGGCTGGAATCCGGGCACGGAAACCTATCTCGGCATCGCCCAGCATTTCACCTTGAAGATCTTCAACCAGCACGACTTCACCGACCAGATGAAGCTGCACCGGAAAGTCCATCTGTCCAAGTGGCCCCTGCTGGAGCCGCTCGCCCGCCACTACCGGCAATCCGCTCCGGCGAGCTCGACCACGCTGGCCCAGCACCACATGTTCATGTTCCTGCTGACCAGCTTCATCGATGATGCCTTCATCGCCTGGCAGCATCAGGAAGAGGGACTAATGGCAACCGGCGATTCCCTTGCGCTGGCAATCATGTTTGCCGCGACTCAGATCAGCGCCGATCCCCTCAATCCTGACATTGCCGACAGGGTGGTCGAGGCAGCGCCCTATAATCCGGATTACTTTCACCGGGAGTTCCGCAAGCGCATCGGCTCCACGCCCCGCAAGTTCCAGGAATTCAAGCGCATGGAGCGGGCAATGCATTTCCTCGGCTCAGGCCATAGCGTCGGCCAATCCGCTGCCCAGGTTGGCTATCAGGACGTCTATTATTTCTCGCGCATGTTCAAACGCCACATCGGCACCAGTCCGCGCGGCTATGTCCAGAACCTGCAACAACACCGCGACGGTGCCTTTCCCAAGGGCGAGGAAGATGGCCTGATTCACTACCCTCAGCGTCAGGCGCAGCCTGCTTAAGGCTCGGACCCATAAGCAAGATCCCTCAGCAGGGCGGCAAGCTGTTCCCCGGCTTCCGCCAGCGTGCCCGCATTTTCGATCCGGGTCACATTCTGCCCGGCGACCGGCACGACAGTTCGATTGAGCCGTGCCTCGACAGCGGCCGCACTTTCCCGCCCCCGCGAAGCGAGACGCTGGGCGCGGATCTCTGCAGGTGCCGTGATCTCGACGATCTGAAGGCGGTCAAAGATTTTCCGGGCGGCCTCAAGCATCTTCCGGGACAGATTGGCCGTGACGACCTTTCCCGCCGCAAGATCGCCGAGAATTGACGCGGGCAGGCCATAGCGCAGGCCATGGGCTTCCCAGGTCATCGCGAACCGGCCCTGCGCTTCCTGCCGTTCAAACTCGTCAAGTGACAGGCTGTCATGATCCTCCAGCTCCGCATGAGCCGTCCGTGTGACAGTCCGGCGGGTGAAGACAAACCGGGGATCTGTGTCCAGTTCCTTGCGGGCATAGGCAATCAGACTGTCCTTGCCGACACCGCTGGAGCCGACGACCGCGAAGAAGACACCGGACGTGCCATTGAGAGAAAAGCCGGCCTCGCTCACGATACCCGCTGCCCCTCCCGCCAGACAGACCGGACAAGAGGCACGTCCCCCTCGAGATGAACCCGCACCACATCGCCCCGGCGGCCGACCTCGATCGCCCCGCGGTCCGTCAGGCCAACAGCTTCCGCCGGTGACTTCGTGACCATGTTGATGGCCTGGTTCACGGAGAGACCTTCAATGCTCTCGGTCAGCTGGAAGGCTGCCTGCAACAGGCTGAAGGGAATGTAATCGGACGACAGGATGTCAAGAACACCTTCAGCCGCAAGATCCCGCGCCGAGACATTGCCCGAGTGAGACCCGCCCCGCACCACATTGGGCGCCCCCATCAGCACCTTCATCCCAGCATCATGGGAGGCTCTGGCCGCCTCCAGCGTTGTCGGGAATTCGGCCACCAGCGTGTTGAACCCAATCGCTTCACTCACATGTTCAAGGGTCGCATCGTCATGGCTTGCCAGAACGATGCCACGTTCCTTGCAAAGCGCAGCAATCGCCTTGCGGTTCATGTCCGACCATTGCGCAGCCTGGGCTTGGCGCTTGGAAGCATAGATGTTGAACTCTTCATCGGACATGCCGGTCTTGCCCTGATAGTAGAGCTTGTAGGCGGCAAGGCTGACGAATTGGCGCTGCCCCGGCGTATGATCCATCAAAGACGCCAGACGGAACCGCGGATCGGTCTCGAACAGGCGCACGCCTGACATAATGTCACCACCCGAGACTTCGCACCGCAGGTGAATGAAGTGATCAGCCCTGAGCCGTCCGCGGGACTGGCCCTCCTCGATCGCATCCGCCAGCAGCCGCATGTCCGCTGCCGTGATCCTGGCATCTTCATCCATGCCGACCCGCAAGGCGTCGAACACAGTCGTGATGCCGGAGGCAGTGATCTGGGCATCATGAGCCTGAACGGCTGCAAGCGGATTCCACCTCACGCCCGGGCGCGGTGCATAATGAACCTCGAGATGATCCGTGTGCAGTTCCACCAGACCCGGGATCAACCAGTCTCCGTCACAGTCCACCCCATCCACCTCGGTGCTGCCGGCTGTGATGTCGGCAATCAAGCCATCGCGCACCAGAAGCGCGCCGTGGATCACGGTATCAGGCAGGACCAGGCGGGCATTCTTGAAGACGATGTCTTTTGACCGCTCAGGCATGTGTTTCCTCGATTTCGGCAGGGATCAAGAGAGGACGGGATTGAACCTGGAACGGCGCCCCCGGTTCCGGCTCGGAAAAAACCGCCAGGGCATCCACCTCAAGCGGCTTGCCGATGAACGCGGCAAAACGGGACTTGAGCACCACTTCCACCTCATCCAGCTGATCGGCCGGCACTGATCCGGTGAGGGTCATGTGAAAGCGGAATTCTTCAAAGACGTAAGGATAACCCCATTCGCACATAAGGGCATCCTGGCGCGGGGAAAGGGCCGACTTGCGCCGCCGTTCGAGATCCTTTTCCGTCAAGGGAGCACGGAAGGGTTCGAAATGGCGGACCACATTGGCCGCAAATTCAGTGAGGGCAGCACAAGGCATTGCTGGAACGAGCGCGAAGAACGACCCGAGCCGCCCCAGTGCCAGCTCCGGCACACGAAAGCCCCGATGCTCCGCACAAAAAGCCTGAACTTCCCTCTCCAGCCCCGCCAGATCATAGCCTTCTGCCAAGGCAAAGGGCGCCTTCAGCGTGCCATGAAATCCGTAACGCCGGGGAGCGGCCACGAGATCATCTGCGGCAGAAGAAGGTGACCGGATCTCCTCTCCGTTGAACGGATTGCGCCCCAGCCAATCGGCAGCGGCAAGGGTTAAATCAGAATCGGCAGAGGGCGTAAAATAAAGGGCGGCGCGCATGAAATCCGGTCTTCGGCAGGTGAGTTTGCCCGAGGGTGCATGGAGAATGCGACGCGGGCACGACGAATGGCAGGCACCTGAAAGATAGCCGCCCTGACACAAAAGAGAAGCCCGGAAAGGCGCTATTTTCCCGCAGCAGCCAGCTGGGCATAGCGCTTCAGACGTTCATCCAGCGTTCCGGTGTGAAGCTCAAACAGATGATTGTCATGATCGTGGAAATAGATCGAGCGCCCCTCGCCCTCCACGCGCGGACGCGGCGGGCGCATATCCAGTCCCAACTCGGAGATCTTGCGCACACAATCGTCATAGTCCTCCTCGGAAATCTGGAAGGCGACATGATTGTAGGTCCGCTCAGTCAGGGGGGCGCCTTTCATGATCGCAACCCAGACATCTCCCACGAGAAAGAACTTCTCCTGGGAGATGGAAAACATGTCCTCGCCACTGGAGTAGACCTCCCGCGCGCCCAGCACCGAGGTCAGAACAAGGCTCATCCGCTCCAGGTCGGAGACGATGAAGGTGATATGAGACAAACCGGTGGCCAAGCGAACCTCCAAGATCCAAGCCCGGCACTTGTGCCCGTGAATTCAGGCAGGCCCGTGGCCACGCGGGCTTTACTGCGGATCGGATTCAGGCGGGCGGGCCACTTCGAAGGTTTCCCGCCAGCGGCTGATGAAATGCGAGCGCTTCTGCCGGTCCAGAGCCACAAGCAAGGTGGGAGACAGGCTAATCGACCGCAGGGCAGTCTCGCTGATCGTCTCACCTTCTGCGCCGACTTCACCTATGAGCGGCATGATCAGACGCGCCCGCTGGAGCTCGGTCTGACCGGCTGAGGACAGAAGATACTCAAGAAAGGCCTGCGCTTCGACCGGATGATGCGCCTGCTTCGGGATCATCACCGCCCGGGAGAGAACCAGCGTGTAATCCTCGGGAAGGACCACGCCCAGGCGGTCATCGCCATAGGCAAGCTCCATGGCGTAGGAGCCGATCACATTGTAGGCGATCAGGTAAGTTCCGTCCGCAACGCCGGAAATCAGCTCGGCAGAACAACAGGTTGCCACCGCATCCGTGCGGCCGAAGGATTCCAGCAAGGCGCCGAACGTCGTCGCTTCACGGGAATCGGCAAAGGCAAAGAGATATCCCACACCTGATTGCTCGATGTCATAGGTCGCAACCTTGCCTGCATAGCGGGACAGGGACGGACGCAGCAGGTCGAGCAGGTCAAAGCGGGTATGCGGGATTTCGGAGGGCGGCACGAGACGGCGGTTATAGACCATCACGACCGGCTCCCGCGTCACGCCCCAAAGCTCGTCCCGCCAGCGCAAGGCTGAGGGAAGATTAGCCGTTGCAGGCGACCGGTAGCTGAGCGCGCAGGCATCATTCACCAGCCTGACCATCTGATGGACGCCTGAGCTCATGACCATGTCGGCAGGATCATCCCCGCCATGGCAACCCTCGACGCTGTCCTGATAAAGATCGTTGGAGCCCCATTGCTGGTAGACGATCTGCAGATCCGGACGGGTTTCGAGATAGGCATCGACGACCTGCCCGAAGATCCGCAGATCAATCGTGGACCGGATCACCAGACGGCCCGGCGCATCTGCAGCTCCAAAGGTCTCGACGATCTCGGGCTCCCCGGCGCGAACGAGCCCGGAAGGGGCGAGGAGCGCCAGGCAGAAAATGGAGAGACGGAAAACCCGGCTCAGATAAAGCGGCACAAAGGACCTCATTTGCTGTCCTCCTTGAGCGGCAGCATAACGGCCACGCGGAAGCCTCCGGTCTCTGGACGCGTGAAGGAGAGACGCCCGTCGAATGCCTCGGCAACAGCCAGCGCAATGGCCAGCCCAAGGCCGGAACTGTCGCCACGGGACACGGCAGAGCGCAGGAAACGTTCTCCCAGCGCCTCTTCGACAGAAGGCGGCAAGCCACCACCCGCATCGCGCACCCAGATGCAGCCTTCGCCGTTATCCGCGCTCACGCCGATTTCCACCGGCGCCTTTCCGTGCTTGATCGCATTGGTCACGAGGTTCTTGACCGCCTCTTGCAGGGACGGGGCATCTGCCAGCACGGCAACGGGCTCCTCACCGATGGCAAGGCGCACGCCCGCATCAGGGGCAAGAATGTTGAAATCCCCGCTTTCAAAGACATCAAGCGCCACGTCCCTGAGATCCAGGACCTCGCGCCGGGCGCTGTCGCCGCGGTGCATGACGAGGGCCCGGCTCAGGAGCTGATCGAGCAACCGGCCAAGACTGACCGAACGGGCATGGATGCGCGCAACAACAGCCCTGCGGCGCTCATCATCCTCGACTTCCGCCGCAAGATCCGCTTGGGCCCGAAGCGCAGCGACGGGTGTGCGCAACTGGTGGGCCGTGTCCGAGATCAGATTGCGCATGGTGCTCATCTGGCGATCCAGACGCGCCATGAAGCCATTGAGCGCACCGATCAGAACGGCTGCTTCCCGCGGCACGTGGGGGTCGACTGGCGTCAGGTCATGGGGATCGCGGCCGGCAATGGTCTGGGCGATCCGTTCAAGGGGCTTCAAGGCCGAGCGAACGACAAAGACCGCGAGCAGCAGCATCGCGATGCCCGAGACCACAGCCGCCAGCAGTGCCTTGCGGGTAATGTCCAGCGCCAGGGCATTGCGGGCCAGCATCGTGTGGCCCACGATCACCTGAATGGTGCCGTTGAGGCTGCGTTCCGCGATACGCCGCAGCACCACCACATAGCGCGCCTGTTCACCCGTGAAGGTTCCATCAAAGAACCGGGAGCCGCCGCTTCCATCGGCACCTGGGGGCACAATCAGTTCGTCATATCCGGTCAGGGTCTGGCCATCGACCCCGATCACCCGGTAAGCGACCCGGTCATCGGGCGCGAGGGCAAGCAACTGAAACGCGGAGGCAGACAGATCAACGACCGCTTCGCCATTCACCACCGAAATCGATCCGGCAATATCATTGGCCGCCCCGAGCAGCAGCCGGTCATAGGCCTCCTGGGCCGCCTGCCGGCCATAGGCAAAGGCCGCGATCGACACGAGAACTCCGCCGATCACCAGAAGCGACGTGACCGCCAGGGCCACACGCATGGTGAGCGAGCTGGACCCGAGGGAGAACAGCTTCCTAGCCATCTACATCCAGCTTGTAACCCAAACCCCTCTGGGTCTCGATATGGACGGAACTGCCGCTAAGCTTCTTGCGCAGCCGCGCGATATAAAGCTCGATGGCGTTCAGGCCGACATCCGTATCGGAAAAGGAGAACAACCCCTCGAACAGGCGCTCCTTGTTCATCACCTTGCCCCGATTGCGCACCAGCATCTCGAGAAGCGTGAATTCACGCCGGGTCAGTGTGATCGGCACATCGTCCTTGCGCAGAACCTTGGCAGATGGATTGAAGGTCAGGTTTCCAAGGCGGATCTCATGGCGCTTGTCGCCCTGTTCGCGCCGGTAGAGAGCGCGGATCCGGGCCTCCAGCTCCCGCTGGTCAAAGGGCTTGATGAGATAATCGTCAGCTCCGAGGTTCAGCGAAGAGATCCTGTCATCGACTGAAAACTGCGCGGTCAGCATCAGGACCGGTGTCCGGTCCCCCATGGAGCGGCGTTCCTGCAAGAGGTCTGTGCCCAGTCCGTCGGGAAGGTTGATATCCAGGACGACCACGTCATAGCGCTGCACATCCAAAAAAGCCCTGGCTTCATCGAGGCAATGGGCAACGTCACAGGCCATGCCCTCCTGCCCCAGCCTGATGGAAATGGCCTCGGCCATATCCAGCGTATCTTCCACCAGCAACAATCGCACGCCCGCGTCTCCTTATGCCGGTTCTGCCTCAAGGCGAAGATCCGCGCAACAGCTCACTGAGCCTGTGACAGGTTCACGACAGTTTCAAGAGCTAACACAGATTGGCCGTTCCGCAGGAGCTGTCCTGCCTCGGGCCTAGCCGGACGGTGGAGGAGAGCAGCCAGGAGGAACGGCTGCTATGACTGGAGGAAACATTACAATGGCTTTCAAATCGACCCGCCTGTTTCTGGCGGCTGCCGTCCTTGGCGTGTCTGCCCTGAGCGCGAACGCTGCTGACTTCATGCCGGAAAACCCGGAATGCGTTGCACCGGCAAACCCGGGCGGTGGCTGGGACTTCACGTGCCGCCAGGTTGGCAAGACGCTTCAGGACCTCAAGCTGATCGACAAGACCATGCAGGTATCCAACCTGGCTGGTGGTGGTGGCGGCGCAGCCTACGCCTATGTCGTTTCCAAGCGCGACAGCGACAATGACCTCATCGTTGCTGCTTCTTCGGCAACCTCGACCCGCCTCGCACAGGGCGCCTATCCGGGCAACACCCAGGACCAGGTCCGCTGGGTTGCTTCCGTTGGCGCTGACTATGGCGTGATCGCCGTGGCTGCAAAGAGCCCGATCCAGACGCTCCCGGAGCTGCTGGAAAAGATGAAGAATGACCCGAACTCCGTCTCCGTTGCTGGCGGTTCTGCTGTTGGCGGCTGGGATCACCTCAAGGTTCTCATCGCTGCCAAGGCTGCAGGCGTGGAAGACGTCCGCAAGGTCAAGTACATCGCGTTCGATGGCGGCGGGGAAGCCGTGACCCAGCTTCTGGCAGGTTCCGTTGATGCCTTCACCGGTGACATTTCCGAAGCCAAGGGCTTCGTGGACGCTGGCGACATCCGCGTGATCGCAGTTCTGGCTCCCGAGCGTCTGGAAGGCGAATTCGCCAAGTTCCCGACCGCACGTGAACAGGGCATCGAGGCCATCGGCGCAAACTGGCGCGGTTTCTACGCTCCGGGCAAAATGTCCGATGAAGCCTACAACGGCTGGGTTTCCAAGATCGGCACGCTCTATGCCAGCGATGAATGGAAGCAGACCATGGCTGCAAACGGCATGGCTCCGCTCGACCTGCAGGGCGCGGAATTCCAGAAGTTCGTTGCAGACTCCGTGCAGCAGATCCAGGACATCTCCCGCGAGATCGGCATCATCAAGTAAGCGGTTTCAACCGCCCCTTTCGAGGGTTCTGGAGCGGCGTAAGCGCCGCTCCACTGCGTTATCCGACATATGACGGGTGGCGGCTGTTCCGGCCGTGAAGAACCACCTGCACGAGGAGATCCCAATGAGCGACCGCATCTTCGGCATCATCGGCCTCGCCCTTTCGATCGGCTATGCCTGGGCAGCCATGAATATCGAAGAAAGTTTCTTGTCCGACGCCGTCGGGCCGAAAGCTTTCCCCCTGATCATTGCCGCCGTTCTTGGCCTGGCTTCGATCACCGTTATCCTGAAGCCGGATCCGGATCCGCATTGGCCGAACCCGGTTCGCCTGCTCGAGATCGCTGCCGCTGTCGTGATCCTGCTTCTCTATTCCATGATGCTGCCGGTCGTCGGCTTCGTGATCGGAACGGCTTTAGCCGGCGCCTACCTGACCTGGCGCCTTGGCTCCAAGCCGCTCGGATCCGTCATCACCGGTGCCACCACGTCTGTCGGTATCTACGTCATTTTCCACCTGATCCTCGGCCTTTCCCTGGCCAAGGGTCCTCTGGGCTTTTGATGGAGCTGGTCCATGGAGACGCTTTCTTCCCTTGCCGATGGCTTCATCATCGCGCTGACCTGGCAGAACCTGCTGCTGGCTCTGCTCGGCTGTTTCCTCGGAACGATCATCGGCGCATTGCCCGGTCTTGGACCGTCTAACGGCGTTGCGATCCTGATTCCGCTGGCCTTTTCGCTTGGCCTCGGCCCGACCCCGGCCCTGATCCTGCTGACCTCGGTCTATTACGGCGCCATGTATGGCGGCCGCATCTCATCGATCCTCTTGAACATTCCGGGCGACGAGCCTGCCATGATGACCTGTCTCGACGGGTATCCGATGGCAAAGGCAGGCCGAGCCGGTGAAGCGCTCGCCCTTTCAGGCATCGCCAGCTTCATTGGCTCGTTCTTCGCCACCTGGGGCCTGATCCTTCTGGCTCCCCAGCTGGTCAAGATCGCCCTGCTGTTCGGTCCGGCGGAATATTTCGCCCTCTTCACCCTCGCCTTTGCGACCCTTGGCGGCGTGTCCTCGACCAACCAGTCCAAGACCGCAATCGCAACGGCCCTGGGCCTTGGCCTGGCCATGGTCGGCGTCGACACCCAGACCGGTGTTCCCCGCTTCACCTTCGGCGAAGTGCACCTTTATGACGGGATCGACTTCCTGGTCGCCATCGTCGGCCTCTTCGCCCTGTCCGAAGTCTTCGTCTTCCTGGAGCACCGTCATGGTTCCTCCGACGCGGAAGGCCGCAAGATGGCAATCGGCCGGATGATGCCGAGCTGGGCGGTTCTGAAGTCCTGTCTGCCGACCATGTTCCGCACCAGCTTCCTCGGCTTCCTCGCCGGTGTCCTGCCGGGTGCAGGCGCTTCGCTGGGCTCCTTCATTTCCTATTCCATGGAAAAGAAGCTGGTCGACCGTGAAGGCACCTTCGGCAAGGGCGACCCGCGCGGTGTTGCCGCTCCGGAAGCGGGCAACAACGCGGCCGCAGGGGGTGCTCTGGTTCCCATGCTCGCGCTTGGCGTTCCGGGCTCCGGAACCACCGCCGTGCTGCTCGCCGTGCTTCTGGCCCTCAACATCACCCCGGGTCCGCTGCTTTTCTCGCAGAAGCCTGATGTTGTCTGGGGCCTGATCGCAGCGCTCTTCATCGCCAACTTCATGCTGCTGGCGCTGAACATTCCGATGGTCGGGATCTTCACCCGCTTGCTGCTCGTGCCGCCGCGCATCCTGATGCCGATCGTTGCGATGGTCAGCTTTGTCGGGATCTACGGCATCTCCGGCTCCACCTTCGACCTCTATGTCATGGTTGGCTTCGGCGTGATGGGCTGGGTTCTGCGCAAGCTGGATGTCCCGCTCGTGCCCGTGATCCTCGGCACGCTGCTTGGCAATGCGATGGAAAGCAACATGCGCCGTGCGATCACCATCGACAACGGCAACTGGTGGACCCTGATCGACAGCCCGCTGTCGGCCTCGCTCTGGGCTCTCGCCATCATCGGCTTCGTCCTGCCCATGATCTTCGGCAAGGTCATGAAGGCACGCATGAAGCGGATGGCCAAGGATGAAGAAGGCGCGCTCACAGACTAACGCGCCCAAATCCCTAAAACCTGCGCCCGCTGCATCCTGGATGCAGCGGGTGTTTTTTTGCCTTCAGTTGACTGCCGATCGCCAGGCCCGCGCATAGTCGATCAACACTGGATCGGCCAGAACTTGAGCTGCCACTACAGTTGCGTCGCCCGAGACCTGGCCCAGAGCCAGCATGGCCGCACCAATGCTGGTCCCGGTCGCAGAGCTGCCCTCGGCAATCACCGGCCGGCCAGCCGCAGCCTCCAGCATCGACCTGTAAAGCTCATTGCGGGCAAAGGGTCCTTCGACAATCACCGGCCCATCCGCACCGATCATACGGAGGCACTCTGCCGTCATCAGCGCCAGATAGAACGAGACTGCGGCTTTTCGCATACCAGGCGTCAACTGATCTTCCGGCACGCTCCAGCCGCCCTTGCGCCCCTGAAACGGGCCAGAGCGCTGCTCGATAGCGGGAAGCAGGAAGACTTTCTCCCGCAGCACCTGATCCCAGTCGGCATCTGTCAGCTCACCCTCAAGACCGCCGCAAACAAGCTCGAACTCACGCCCGCCCATGAATCTTGCAGAGGGAACCGGGTACCCCAGCGCATTGACGTTGATGAGCGTGTCCCGCTCCGGGTCGAGGGTAACCGGCTTGCCGCCAATGGACAGGGCAATCACCCAGGTGCCCGTGGAGACGACGGAAAAAGGCGCCTCTCGCCGGCGCAGATGCGGATAGAGCGAAGCATTGGAATCGTGAATGCCGCAATAGACCGGCGTATCGGCAGCAAGTCCTGTTGCCTTCCTCACGGCCTCCGTCACCGGCCCCAGACAATCGCCAGCCAGACGCACGGGCGCCATCTTGCCCGCAAGACCCAGACTTTCGACCAACGTGGAATAGCGACCGGCATTCGGATCCCACAGGTCCGTATGGCATCCAAGCGAGGTCACTTCATTGGCCGCAACGCCTGAAAGCCGGAAGGACCAGTATTGCGGATAGGTGAGAACCTGCCGCACCCGGTCTTTCAAACCGGCATCCCGGTCCAGCTGCCAGAAAATCTGCGCGCCCGCATTCAGCCCCATGCCAAGCCGCGGCGAGCCTGTTTCCGCAAAGGCGGGTCGGATCGCATCATAGGCTGCCGTCAGACTGTCGGGGCCATCGTGCTCGTAATCCAGAACGGGGGCTGCCAGCCCGCCCTCTCCATCGAGCAGAACCACGCAGGCCCCGTGGGTCGTGACGGACAAGGCATCAAGGCCCACTTCTTCATTCAGGTCGCGAAGGCTCTGCAGGATGAAAGCCCAATGCCCATCAATGCCATAATGGGGATAAGGCCCCTCCCGCAAAACGGTGTTCGGCCGGGTGCGCACGGCGACTTCCTTCAGAAGCCGGGCATCGACAGCCGCCACCTTCGCGTTGGTCTTGCCAATGTCAATGACACCGACCGTATGGATTTCCTTCATGACCGCTCAATCCATATGGAAGACGGTTTCGAGCGGCACCGCTACCGGTTCATTGTCCGGATGGGTCAGCATGATGTCAGCCATATAGGCCCACCACTTCTTCATGACCGGCTGCAGCGGAAGCTGATCCATGGTGTGATCATCGTCCCGCCAGAGAACGCCAAAAAGAGCATGGGTCTCACGGTCCAGATGAATCGAATAATCCGAGACCCCGGCATCCTTCAGGAGCTGCGACAGCTCCGGCCAGATCTCGTCATGGCGCTTCTTGTACTCCGCCTCGCATCCGGGCTTCAGCGTCATGCGGAACGCGTATTTTTCCATACTTGAAGACCTCTCAACTGGCTGCGCGGCGCGGGAAGAACCGGCGGGCAAGCCTCGGCAAGGCAATCACTGCGATCAGCAGGATGCCGATAAAGATGGACATAACGATGCCCGGAACATTGAGCAGTCCGAAACCGAAAGTCACAAGCCCCATGACCAGAGCCGCGATCACGACGCCTGCGATGGAACCGGAGCCGCCGAGAATATTGACCCCGCCAAGAACCACCATGGTCACCACTTCCAGCTCCATGCCCGACGCGATGGAAGGCCGGGTCGCGCCGAGGCGCGAGGTGAGGCAGACAGCGGCAAGACCCGACATCAGACCCGTCAGCAGGAACAGGCCGAACTTGATGCGGGGCACACGGATGCCGGAAAAGAGCGCCGCCACATCATTGTTGCCGATAGCATATACCGAGCGTCCGAAGGCCGTTGCATGAAGCAGTATGCCGAAGGCCACCGCCAGCAGACAGAACAGAACCAGCTCAAAGGAGAACACCCACCAGACATAGCCCTGGCCGAACCAGGAGAAACTGTCCGGATAGCCGGTGAAGGCCTTATCCCCGAGGACGATATAGGAAATGCCGCGGAAGAGGCTCATGGTGCCGATGGTCACCACAATGGACGGCAGGCCGAGGCCGGTGATCAGGGCACCGTTCACCGCGCCGCAGAGCAAGCCAGTGAGAAGGCCGATCCCGACCAGGGCAGGCGTGTCCGCCCCCATCTGCACCGCAAGTCCCATGGCCGTGGACGCCAGCGCGATGATCGAAGCCACCGACAGGTCAATTTCCCCCGAGATGATCAGCAACGCCATGGCGAAGGCGATCATCGCCTTTTCCGTGAAGTTGAAGGTCGCGTCCGAGAGGTTCCAGGGATCGAGGAAATAGGGCGAGGCGAAGGAATTGATACAGAAGACCAGCGCGAAGACCACCAGCAGCAGGGTTTCCCAGCTGGCAAGGGCCCGCTGCATCGGTGTGCGCAGCCGGTCGGGGATCTGCCGCCCCTGAGGGATCTGATCGGAGGCTTGGGTCTGGGCCACAGATGTCATACCGCGTGCTCCGCTTTCTTCAGGATCACCCTGCCCTTGGGCCGGTTCTGCGTCACGTTGACAGCGACCGCGATCAGGATCGCCGAGCCGGAAATCGCCAGCTGCCAGAAAGGGGAAATATTGATGACCGGCAGGGCATTCTTGATGATGCCCAGGAACAGCGCGCCCAGAACAGCCCCGGCAACCGACCCAGCACCGCCGGCAATCGAGATGCCGCCAATGACGCAGGCAGCCACCACGTCCAGCTCGAACCCGCCTGCGATATCGACATAGGCGACCGCATAGCGAGCGACCCAGAGATACCCTGTCAGACCGGCCAGTGCGCCGGACAGAACGAAGGCGGCGCATTGGGTGAAGCCGGAGTTGATACCGGCATATTGCGCAGCATTCGGGTTGCCACCAACGGCATAGAAGGCACGGCCAAGAGGCGTCCGGGTGATCAGAATGAAGATCGCGATGACAGCGAGGATCCCGATCCAGGACAGGACCGGCAACCCGAGCAGAACCTGACGCGGGAAGGCCTTGAAGCTGTCACTCATCTGATGCGCATTGATCCAGCGCCCATCGGAAATCAGGAAAATGATCCCCCGGTAGATGGTCATGGTGCCGAGCGTCACGACAATCGGCGGGATCGACAGGCGCCAGACCAAGAGACCATTGACGAGACCCATGGCCACGCCAAGGCTGACCGCCACCAGCAGGATCAGCGGGATCGGCAGATCCGGCATGGCCGTGTTGATCATGGCCGCAACCATACCGGTCAGGGCCAGATTGGCAGCAACGGACAGATCGATACACCGGGTCAGGATGACCGCCATCTGGCCGAGAGCCAGAATGATCAGCGGCGCCGTGTCATTGAAGACATTCGCCAGATTGCCCGGTTCCACGAAAGCTGGAAACCGCGTTGCGATCAGCCCGAGCAGGACCAGCATGGCACCGCCCAGAACGACTTCACGGCTGATATGAATACGCCCGCTCATGGCCGTGCCTCCTCGA
Source organism: Roseibium suaedae (assembly GCF_900142725.1). GTDB lineage: Bacteria > Pseudomonadota > Alphaproteobacteria > Rhizobiales > Stappiaceae > Roseibium > Roseibium suaedae. The sequence goes on from NZ_FRBW01000002.1 coordinate 1,170,454, forward strand.
TGCCGGCTGCGGCCCGGACCAGATTTTCAGGGGTCAGCCCCTCGCCCTCGAACTCGGCGGCAATCCGGCCTTCCCGCATCACGATGACCCGGTCGGACATGCCGAGGACTTCCGGAATTTCGGAGGAGACGAGAATGACCGCGAGTCCTTCCCCGGCCAGTTCCGCCATGAAGTCATGGACAGCGGCCTTCGATCCGATGTCGATGCCCTTGGTCGGCTCATCGAGAATGATCACCCGGGGCTTGGTCGCCAGCCATTTGGCGATGATCACCTTCTGCTGGTTGCCGCCGGACAATTCGCCGATATCCTGATCAAGCGCGGCAGCTCTGAGATCCAGCCGCTGGGTATAGTCCCGCGCCAGCTTGAACTCCTCTGCCATCTTGAGAAAGCCTCTGGAGGATACCTGACCGAGCGACGGCAGGGTCACGTTCTGGAAGATCGGCAAGCCCTTGACCGCGCCCTGCTTGCCGCGGTCCTCCGGCACATAGACGATGCCCTTGCCAATTGCCTCATTCGGCGTTCGGATCACCGCGATTTCGCCGTCGATGCGGATCGCCCCCTTGGAGGGTTTGGTGATGCCGAAGAGCGCCTGCATGAACTCGCTGCGCCCTGCGCCGACGAGCCCGTAAAAACCAAGGATCTCCCCGGACCGGAGGCTGAAATTGATATCCTCGAATTCGGAGGGATGCGCGTAACCCGCAACCTTCAAAACCTCGTCTCCGAGATTTGGAGTGCGCTTTGGAAAGACCTGATCGACCGGACGGCCCACCATGAGCTTGACCAGCTGACCTTCGTCCACGCCCTGCATCAGGCCGGAGCCGACAAGCTCCCCGTCCCGGAAGACGGTGTAGCGGTCGGCAACGCGGAAGATCTCATCGAACTTGTGGCTGATGAAAAGGATGGCCTTGCCCTCGGCCTTGAGCCTGTCCACCAGCTCATAGGTCTCTTCGATCTCCTTGTGGGAGAGAGAGGCTGTCGGCTCGTCCATGATCACCACGCGGGCGTCGATGGACAGAGCCCTGGCGATTGCGACCAGGTGCCGGTTGGCGATGCCCAGATCCTTGAGCGGAACGGAAGGATCAATCTTTGCGCCGATACGCTCCAGAAGACTGCGGGCACTGCGCAGCATCTGCTTGCGGTCGATCAGCCCGAACCGGGTTTTCGGCGCATGGCCGATGAAGATATTTTCAGCAACGGTCAGCTCTTCAAAGAGCACCGTTTCCTGATGGATTGCAGTCACGCCATATCGGGCGGCCGCCTCTGCCGTGGGAAACTGGACGGTCTCGCCATCAACCCGGATTTCACCCTCGTCCGGCTGATAGATGCCGGTCAGGATCTTCACGATGGTCGACTTCCCGGCGCCATTTTCACCGATCAGCGCCGTGACCTGACCTGGATAGAGATCAAGGGCAACGCCGGACAGGGCTTTCACACCCGGAAAAGACTTCGTGATCCCGGCAAGGGAAAGAACAGCACGGGTCTCAAGCGCAGCATCCGCGCGCACCCCACCTGCTGCCGGTTCTTTTTCCGGGCTTTTGGCAAGCATGACCATGTCCCAAGACACTCGAGAATTTCAAAGGAGAATGAAGCGGTCCGGCAAACGCCGGACCGCTGAGAACTGTTCCAAGGGATCTCAGAAGATGTCCTTGAACTGGTCGATGTTGGAGCTGTCATAGACGAACGGATCGGCCATGGCGCCGGAGTTGGTGTCGTCCAGGGTCAGCGTGCCCATGCGGCCCATCGGGATCTGAGCACCCGGCTTGGCTTCCGCCTTGCCGGTGGCAAGGTTGTAGGACAGCACGGTTGCTGCATAGCCGAGGTCAATCGGGTTCCAGATCGCAAAGGACTTGGAAGCGCCGGACTTGATGTGGCCAGCCATTTCGGACGGCAGGCCAAGACCGGTTACGTTGACCTGGCCGACCTTGCCCGCATCCGTCACGGCCTGGGCAGCGGCCACGATGCCGACCGAAGTCGGAGCGATGATCGCCTTGAGATCTGGATAGGTCTGCATCAGGCCCTGGGCTTCGCGGTAAGACTTGTCGGCAAGGTCGTCGCCATAGACGGTGCCGACAACATTGATGCCCGGGTAGTTGCCCTTGACCTTGTTCATCTCCTCGATCCAGATGTTCTGGTTCGTGGCGGTCGCGGAAGCAGAGAGAACCGCCACATCGCCGCCCTCAGGCAGATTGTCCGCAGCCAGCTTGATGATCATGTTGCCGATCAGCGGATTGGACGAGGGGTTGAGGTGCAGCTGGCGGCCTTCCGGTGCGACGCCGGAATCCCAGGACACAACCGTGATGCCGCGCTGCATGGCCTTCTTCAGGGCCGGAACAAGCGCATCCTGGTCGTTCGCGGAAATGGCGATCGCATCAACCTTCTGGGCGATCAGGGCGTTGATCACCTCGATCTGGCCTTCGGCGGTCGTATCGGTCGGGCCGGTGTAGATGATCTCCACATCGCCCAGTTCTTTGGCAGCTTCTTCCGCGCCCTTGGCGGCAGCTTCAAAGAAGCCGATGCCCAGCGCCTTGACGACAAGCGCAATACGCTTGGTTTCAGCGTGAGCCGGCGCGGTGAAAGCAATTGCGGCGACGGCGGTCGCAGCAAGCAAAGTCTTGAACAATTTCATAGTCTTCCTCCCAAACTTCCGCCGGCATTTCCTCCTCGCCGGCTGGAAACCAAATCAGCCACTGGCCGTGGCAGCCTCCTGCGCCGCACCTGCGGCGGCGACAATCACCCGGATGCCCGCATGCTCCAGCATCTGGGCCGCATGGTCCGGAATTCCCTCATCGGTGACCACTGTCGCCACGCGCTCCAGCGGACACAGGATCAGACTGGAGCGGCTCGAGAACTTGGATGAATCCGCCAGGACCACCAGTTCGTCCGCCTGCCCGATCAGCTTCTGCTCGGCCTGGATCAGCAGCGGATCCGCCTCCATCAGCCCCAGCGGCCCCAGGCCCTGAGCCCCCATGAACATGCGCTTGGCGTAGAAATTCCGCGTCACGTCATTGTCGAAGGGGCTGAGGATGATGTTCTGCTCCCGGTAGATGACGCCACCGGACAGGATGATGGTATTCTTCGAATGCTTGAGCAGATGCTCGGCGATCGGAAACGAATTGGTGAAGATCTGCATCCGCTTGCTTGCCAGCGGATGGACCATCTGGAATGTCGTCGTGCCGCCGTTGATGATGATCGGATCGCCGTCATCACAAAGCTCGACCGCCGCCCGCGCAATCGCCCGCTTCTGCAGCCCATGCAGCGCCTCGTTGACGCTGAAAGGCCGGCCGGCAAGTCCCACAAACTGCGGCGGCGTGATGGACTCGGCGCCACCCCGAACCCGACGCAGCTTCTTCTGAACATGCAGCGAGGCAATATCCCGGCGGATCGTCGCTTCGGAGGAATCCGTCAGCGTCACAAGCTCGGCCACGGTCACGACCGGACGGTCCTGGACGGCCGACAATATGATCCTGTGACGCTCTTTCTCGTGCATGAAGTCCTCCTGATGCAACCAAGGCTTCCATCTAATCCAAGCAGTGTCAATCAAAATTCGTCATATTGCTGCAATGCAGCGCGTATTTTGATCATTTTTGATCGAAACTGATTGACATTGGATCTGCCAAAAGCAAGTCTTCGGGCAAATTCCTGGTGATTGCCAGACACCCCTTGGGAGGAAAATATGCAGAATTCCGCCACCGGATCCCGGCTCGCGAACCTTTGGGACGACGCAAAAGCGTCGGCCATGAGCCAATCCGAGCTGCTGCTCTACCGCTCGAACCTGCTCGGTTCTGACAAGCGCATTACAAATTATGGTGGTGGCAACACCTCGGCCAAGGCGATGGAAAAGGATCCGCTGACCGGCCAAATGGCGGAAGTGCTTTGGGTCAAGGGCTCCGGCGGCGATGTCGGCACCATCAAGATGGACGGCTTTGCCACCCTCTACATGGACAAGCTCAGAACCCTCAAGGACCTCTACCGGGGCGTCGAGTTTGAAGACGAGATGGTCGGCTATTTGCCCCATTGCACCTTCAACCTGAACCCGCGCGCGGCCTCCATCGACACCCCGCTGCATGCCTATGTGCCGCGAAAGCATGTGGACCACATGCACCCGGACGCGATCATCGCTATTGCTGCTTCTGAAAACAGCAAGGACCTGACCGCAGAGATCTTCGGAGCCGATATTGGCTGGCTGCCCTGGAAGCGCCCCGGCTACGAATTGGGTCTGTGGCTGGAGAAATTCTGCCTGGAAAACCCGAGCGCGCGCGGCGTCGTTCTGGAAAGCCACGGTCTCTTCACCTGGGCCGATGATGCCAAGGAATGCTACGAGACCACCGTCGAGATCATCAACAAGGCCATCGGCTGGTTTGAAGGCAAGCTTGCCGGCAAGGCAGCCTTTGGCGGCCAGAAGGTTCAGTCTCTCGCCGCTGAAGACCGTCGCGCTATTGCCGCCCAACTGATGCCCGCCATCCGCGGCATGGTCAGCGGCCAGCAGCACATGGCCGGTCACTTCGATGACAGTGATGCTGTTCTGGAATTCGTCTGCGCCAGGGACATGGAAGCGCTTGCCGCTCTCGGCACCAGCTGCCCGGACCATTTCCTGCGCACCAAGATCCGTCCGCTGGTGGTCGATTTCGATCCGCAGAACCCGGATGTGGCGGCGACCCTCGCCGGGCTGCCGGATGCCGTGGACGCCTACCGCCGCGACTACACTGCCTATTACGAGCGCTGCAAGCACGCCAACAGCCCTGCCCTGCGCGACCCCAACGCTGTTGTCTATCTGGTTCCCGGCGTTGGCATGATCACCTTTGCAAAGGACAAGGCAACCGCCCGCATCTCCGGCGAATTCTACACCAACGCCATCAACGTGATGCGCGGCGCTTCCGGTGTGTCCACCTATTGCGGCCTGCCGGAACAGGAAGCCTTCGACATCGAATACTGGCTGCTGGAAGAAGCAAAGCTTCAACGCATGCCCAAGCCGAAGAGCCTGGCGGGCCGGGTGGCTTTCGTCACCGGCGGCGCGGGCGGCATCGGTTCGGCAACGGCAGAACGCTTCCTCAAGGAAGGCGCCTGCGTGGTTCTCGCTGATATCGATGCAACTGCTCTCGCCCAGACGGCCGAGCAGCTGTCCAACCGCTACACCTCGGACGTTGTGCAAACCGTCACCATGGACGTGACCAGCGAAGCGGCTGTGGACGCGGCCTATGCCAATGCCTGTGTGGCTTTCGGCGGCATCGACATTCTGGTCTCCAACGCCGGCATCGCCTCCTCCGCACCGATTGAGGAAACCAGCCTCGACCTCTGGAACAAGAACATGTCGATCCTGTCGACTGGCTACTTCCTGGTTTCTCGGGCAGCATTCAAGGTGATGAAGGCCCAGAAGGTCGGCGGATCGATCATCTTCATTGCCTCGAAGAACGGTCTTGCCGCTTCCCCGGGCGCCAGCGCCTATTGCACGGCCAAGGCTTCGGAAATCCATCTGGCCCGCTGCCTGGCGCTGGAAGGTGCACCCGATGGCATTCGCGTCAATGTGGTCAACCCGGATGCGGTTCTGCGCGGCTCGAAGATCTGGTCGGGCGACTGGCTCAAGGAACGGGCTCAGGCCTATGGCAAGGACACCGCCGATCTTGAAGAGCACTACCGCCAGCGCTCGCTTCTCAAGCGCTCGGTTCTGCCGGAAGACATCGCCGAAGCCTCCTATTTCTTCGCTTCGGAAAACTCCGCCAAGTCGACCGGCAACATCATCAATGTGGACGCAGGCAACGTCCAATCCTTCACGCGCTAGGGACACGCTGCTCACCAGCCTTCCTCATCCTGAGGAGGGCCCATGGCCCATCTCGAAGGATGGGCCACAAGCACGGAACACACCGCCCATCCTTCGAGACAGCGCTGCGCGCTTCCTCAGGATGAAGTGGGAGTAGAATGGAAAGGTCTGTCCATGACCATGATCGGCAAAGACGTCCTGGAGAAGGACAATTCCGCCCGCGAAAGCGCGCTGCGGCAGGACTATGACAACCTCGGCGGCCATCTCGCCCGCCGGGGGATCGACATCGACGACGTGAAGGCCAAGGTCTCGGCCTATGGCGTTGCCGTTCCCTCCTGGGGTGTGGGCACCGGCGGCACGCGCTTTGCCCGCTTCCCCGGGGCTGGCGAGCCGCGGCATATTTTCGACAAGCTGGAAGACTGCGGCGTCATTCAGCAGCTGACCCGCGCGACGCCGGCCGTGTCCCTGCATATTCCGTGGGACAAGGAAGACCCGAAAGCGCTTCTCGCCAAGGCCGAAGAATTGGGCCTGACCTTCGACGCCATGAACTCGAACACCTTCCAGGATCAGGTCGGTCAGGAGAAGTCCTACAAGTTCGGCTCGCTCTCCCATACGGATGCGGCAACCCGCGCTCAGGCCGTCGAGCACAATCTCGAATGTATCGAGATCGGCAAGGCCATCGGCTCCAAGGCCCTGACCATCTGGATCGGCGATGGCTCCAACTTCCCGGGCCAGGCCAATTTCACCCGCCAGTTCGAACGCTATCTGGGCGCGGCGAAAGACATCTACGCGGCTCTTCCGGCCGACTGGCGTCTCTTCACCGAGCACAAGATGTATGAACCGGCGTTCTATTCGACCGTCGTGCAGGACTGGGGCACCAACTACATGATTGCCAAGGAGCTCGGCGATCAGGCCTATTGCCTCGTCGATCTTGGCCACCATGCGCCGAACGTCAACATCGAGATGATCGTTGCCCGCCTCATCCAGTTCGGCAAGCTGGGCGGCTTCCATTTCAACGACAGCAAATACGGCGACGATGATCTGGACACCGGTTCCATCGATCCCTACCGGCTGTTCCTTGTCTTCAACGAGCTGGTGGATGCGGAAACCCGCAAGGCACCTGGCTTCAACCCGGCCCACATGCTGGACCAGTCACACAATGTGACCGATCCGATCGAAAGCCTGATGGTCAGCGCCATGGAAGTTCAGCGGGCCTATGCCCAGGCTCTGCTGGTGGACCGCAAGGCTCTGGACGGTTTCCAGGAAACCAACGACGCCCTGATGGCGACCGGCACCCTGAAGACCGCCTTCCGCACGGACGTGGAACCCATCCTCGCCATGGCCAGACTGGATCAGGGCGGTGCCATCGATCCGGTCGGCACTTACCGGGCAGCAGGATACCGGGCAAAGGTCGCTGGCATCCGTCCGGCGGTTTCCGGCGCTGGCGGCGGCATCGTCTAGGCTGGGATATCAACTTAAAAGCCACGGCAGGAGCTTTCGCGAGCCTCTGCCGTGGCTTTTTCCTTAACGCGTTCCGGAGAGCGCGGCGACGGGATCCAGCCTCGCAGCGTTGCGGGCTGGTAGATAGCCGAAAACGACACCGATCAGGCTCGACACCGCAAAGGCTGCGGCCATTGATTGCGTCGAATAGACCAGCTTGAAATCGGTGCTGAGCAAGCTGAAGGCATAACCGAACGCCAGCGCGACCCCGATACCGAGTATGCCGCCGATCAAACAGACCAGCACGGCCTCGATCAGAAACTGCTGCAGAATATCGCCCTGCCGCGCCCCGACAGCCATGCGCACACCGATCTCCGAAATCCGTTCGGACACCGTGACCAGCATGATGTTCATCACCCCGATGCCGCCGACGATCAGCGCGATCACCGCAATGGCGGAAATCAGCAGGGCCAGAGTCTGGGTCGTGCTGGTAATGGTTTTCCGGATGTCATCCGTGTTGAGGATGAAGAAGTCCTTGGTGCCGTGCCGCCGTGTCAGAAAGTCGGTCACGGCCTGCTCGGCAAGGCTCATGTCCACCTGATCGGACACACGCACCGTGATGCTTCTGAGACTTGTGCTGCCAAGAAGGCGGGTCTGGACCGTGGTGTAAGGCAAATAGACCGACAAGTTCTGGCTGTCGCCGAAGCCCTGCTGCTTGGCGACGACGCCAACCACCCGCACGGGCACATTGTCCGCCAGGATCACCTGTCCGATCACGCTGCCTATATGATCCGCGAAGAGTGACTTGCGGGTGTTTTCGTCAATCACCCCGTCCGGCTGGCGGCTGGTGACGCTGGAACCGTCGAAGAAGCGCCCCTCTTGAAGGGTCAGCCCCTTGGCAACGAAATAACCCTCGCCCACACCGCTGATCTGGCCTGTCGCTTCCACGTTGCCATGGCGCAGGGTGGCGCTGGTCGAGACCGTTGGCGTGACAGCAGACACATAGGGCTGACGTGCCAGCTGATCCGCATCCCCAACGACCAGCGTGGTGATCTTGCCGGAGCGCATGTCGCCGAAGTCCTTGCCGGGAAAGATCTCGAGCGTGTTGGTACCCAGACTGCTGATGTTGGCCAGAACCTTCTGTTGGGAACCGGTACCAAGCGCCACGACGCAGACCACGGAGGCAATGCCGATAATGATCCCGAGCATGGTCAAAAGCGCACGGACCTTGCGGGCCAACATGGACCGGACCGCCATGCGCAGGGCCTCTCCAGCCCGGTCGATGCGGGAGCGGAACCAGTTCATCTGGCTCCCAGCCCTTCCAGACGGGCCCGCTGAGGTTTGTGCCTCTTCGCTTGGTCCGCCCTGACCACCATCTACCAGGTTGGCGCTGTCCGAGATGATCAGGCCATCGCGGATCTCGATGATCCGCTCTGCCGTCGCCGCAATGTCCGTATCATGAGTGACCAGGATGATGGTCTTGCCGCTCCTGTGCAATTCCTTCAGCTCGGCCAGAACATCCGCACCGCTCTGACTGTCCAGCGCTCCGGTCGGCTCATCGGCCAGGATGACATCGGCACCGTTCATCAGGGCGCGGGCAATGGAGACGCGCTGCTGCTGACCGCCAGACAACTGACCGGGCCGGTGCGTGGTCCTGTCGCCAAGCCCCAGACGTTCCAATAGGGAAACCGCCCGCTCCCTGCGGTGGCTGGCATCCAGCCCGGCATAGATAGCGGGAATTTCTACATTGCCGATGGCATTCAGCTCCGGCAGCAAGTGATAGCGCTGGAAGATGAAGCCGAAATGCTCCCGCCGCAGACGGGACAGATCATCCGGCTCGAGCATGGAAATCTCGACACCATTGACCTCATAGCTGCCGCTCGAAGGCCGGTCGAGGCACCCGAGGATGTTCATAAGCGTCGACTTGCCAGACCCGGACTGGCCGACGATAGCGACGAACTCACCCCGGCCGATGTCCAGATCGACGCCCTTCAGAACCTCGACTTCTCCATCACCCGACGGATAGGCCCGGCCGACACCGCGCAATTTCAGCATGACGCAGCTCCTTAAAGGCCCATTGGCGGCGGACCGCCACGCGTAGAGGTCTGCGAAGCCGTGCCGGCCGCCTTTTGCCCGGAGATCACCCGATCGCCTTCATCAAGTCCCGAGCGCACTTCCGCCGTGATCTTGTCGTTGAGACCGATCTCGACCTTGCGCTGCTCAATGGCGCCGTCGGTTGTTGCGACCAGCACCGTGTAGCGCCCGTCAGCATCGCGGCTTTGCAAGGCAGCAGAGGGCACTGTCAGCACGTTTTCTGCCAGGCCAAGCTGAATACGGACATCCGCCGTCATATAGGTTCTGAGTTTGCCCTCCGGGTTCGGCACATGGAAGACACCGATATAATAGATCGCGGAGGTCGAGGTCGTGGAGGAAGAAGAAGAGTCCGGCAGGCTGCTGTCGTCAACAATGCTTTCGGGTGCCGGCTCGATGGTCTCCAGCTTGGCGGAATAAGTCACATCCGGAGCCCCGAGAACGGAGAAAGTCACCGGCAGACCAGCCTGGATCCTGACGATGTCGGCTTCGGAAATCTCGGTGCGGACAGCCATGGTGTTGAGATCACCCAGGACGATGATCGTGGGGGCCGACTGGACCGCGTTCACCGTCTGGCCTTCCTGGCTCACGATGGCAAGGACCGTCCCATCCGAAGGCGCCTTGATCTTTGTATAGCCAAGATCGACCTCGGCAGCGGCAACTGCAACTTCCGCTGACTTGATCTGTGCCCGGAGTGAATCCATCTGGGCGAGAATGGTTTTTTCGCCTGCAACAGCGCTATCCAGATCGGAGGTTGCGGAGATCTTCATGTTCGCAAGGCTCTGCTCGCGCTTGAGGGTCTGCCGCGCCAGAACCAGCTCGGCTTCCTTTTCCACCAGTTCGGCTTCGGTCTTGGCCTTGGCAGCCTCCGCTTCCAGCAAGGCATTCTGCTGGCTGACAGAATCTATCTCGGCGACAAGATCGCCTGCCTTGATCGTCTGACCAAGGGACACGTGCAGAGCCGTGATGCGGCCTGAAGCCTGGGCCCCAACCGCCACGAGATTTTGAGGCTTTACAATACCGGTCGCCAGGACAGTCTCTTCAACCGTCCCCTTTGAAACTGTCGAGACCAGATACGCAGACAGTGGATCCTGTTCATCCAGACGCCCTGTCGCATAGGCCCAAGTCAGGCCTCCAGCCACGATGAGCGCGAGAAAAGCCAGCAGCTTGATGGTGGCCCTGAGAGCCGAATTTCGCTTCATAAATCATCTTCCGCACAGAACGCATCCAGCGCGCATGTCGCCGGACTTCTATCTGCGCTGCGGAAAAGCGCGGGGATCACCGAAGGGAACTCCCGCATTGCGCCAGCACAGCCCACCATCTGCTGCGCACCCGTCCGCAAGGCGCTGCACAGGCATATAGAGCTGTCCCGCAAAGCTCAAGACAGAACAATGTAACGTAAAGTCCAAACAGAAATCAGGAGAAACAAAACGACAAGTAAGGAAACCAAAAGAATGGATGAAACAAATAAATGAATCTTGCGAAAAAATACAAAAAAATGGAATACAAATTTTCTTAGGAAAGCATGAAAAATAGAGGAAAAACCCCAAAAGGAAGAGCATTTTACATTTAGTTAATGAAGACAAATTCTCTTTAAAACTGCCAGCTGCTTCGCTCCATGTCCTCCACCGCTCTTCTTGCGCCCTTGCTTGCTTGCCCACACGGCGGGTCCCACCTCCTATTGACTGGGCAAATCCTGCCGGGCAGTAGGAAGATTTTTCCTATAAAAAACAACGATTTAAGTGAATTTTTAGCGCCTGATTTCGCACCAGCCCCCGTTCAAGAACCATGAGTGGATCAGCGGAGCTCCATTCTTCAGGGACGACAGGGGCAGAGAAGATGGGCTTGCCATCAATGAAAAAGGATCTCGACGCAGATGAGGCGCAGAAGGCTGCTGACGCCCGCAAGGCCGAGATCGTAAAGGCGAAAAGCCTGAACCTGTCCACGTTACCCGATGAAGACCTGCTCGAACTGATCCGCCAGGACAACGAGACCGCTTTTCGCACCCTTGTCGACCGACACGTGGATCGCGGATACGCGGTGGCTTACCGAATCCTGCGCAACGCATCCGATGCGGAGGATGTGGTCCAGGATGCCTTCCTGCAGGTCTGGACCAGACGGGCCGTCTGGCAAGCAGGCCGCGCCCGATTTTCGACCTGGCTTTACCGGGTCATTTCCAACCGCTGCATCGATCTTCTGCGCCGCCCCCGGATCGAGACCATGGAAACCTTGCCGGAGCTGGAGGATGACCGGAGCGACCAGATGCAGTCGCTTGCCCGGCAGGAAGCCAGCGACCTGCTGCAGGAAGCCATGGGAAAGCTCCCGGATCAACAACGGATCGCGCTCGTTTTTTCCTATACGGAGAATCTCAGCAACGGAGAAATTGCGGAGATCATGGAAACCTCCATCTCCGCCGTCGAAGCTCTGCTGAAGCGCGGAAGGCAGAAACTCCGCCATTTGCTACGAAATACAGGCGGCGAGATCTTATCTACATTTACGAAGTATTAACTATTCGGAACGGGTCAGAGCATTTTATTTCGCCTGATTACGGACTCTACTTCCGTTGAAGGGTCAGGCGCGCGTTTTCAGCGCCAAGACCGCGCCTGAGAAATGGGGCGTGGCCCCAATGTCATCAGGAGTTGAAGATGCCCGTTATCTCGACCAACACTGCCGCGAACACCGCTGTTCGCTACTTGAATGCCAACTCGGAGAGCCAGTCCGACTCCCTCGCCAAGCTGGCAAGTGGCTCGCGCATCACCCGCGCATCTGACGATGCAGCCGGTCTCGCGATCTCCACCAAGATTTCTTCCGACGTGACCGCTCTGGAGCAGGCTTCCACCAACGCCTCCCACGGTATCTCCATCCTTCAGACCGCCGATGGCGGCGCTGCCAACGTCAGCGACATTCTGGAACGTATGAAGACGCTGGCCTCCCAGTCTGCTTCCGGTACGGTGACCGACACGGAACGCGCTTATATCCAGGCAGAATTCGAAGAGCTGCAGGACGAAATTGACGCCATCTCGACGTCGACCCGTTACAACGGCCAGAGCCTTCTGGATGGCACCAGCGACTTCGCCGACGACACGGTAGAGACCGCCGCGACCGCGACAGGCGCTCTGTCTGACGTCACCGCCTCCGACGCCAGCCTGTCCGGAACCACCGCTCTCGCAGACCTCAGCCTCGCGGCAGGTGAAACCGCAAGTTTCACGCTGACAATCGACGGCACGGAGACGACCGTCACGCTTGGTGACGACACCTCCGTATCCGCACAGACCATTACTGCTGCGCAGATCGTCAGTGCCATCAACACCGCAACCGGGGCCACCAACGCCAGCCTGGACACTGACGGCAACCTCGTCCTGACCGATACGGGCGCCCTCGAAATTTCCGTTTCCGACTTCTCGGCAAGTGGCGCCTCGTCCTTCGACGCTTCCAGCCTCGGCCTGACCGAAACGAGCGCGGTGGGTTCCACCGAGGGGTCCGTTACCATTGCAGCGGGCGAAACAGCCTCCTTCAAGATCGGAACAGTCGAAGTCACGCTTGGCGATGCAGACAGCACCTCCACCCAGACCCTGTCCGCACAGGATGTGGCAGACGCGATCAACAGCGCCTTGGCTGATGCCAACGACTACAGCGCCACCGCATCCGTGGATGACGACGGCAACCTCACCATTTCGACCAGAGAAGAAGGCAGCGATGCCTCTCTGACCCTGAGCGACTTCACTGGCATTGATGCTAGCGACCTCGGGCTGACGGAAACTTCCACCGGCGTCGTAGCAGCCACGGGTACGACCACGGAATCCGCGAGCACGGGTGCAGATGTCGTCGTCGGGTCTGACTACACCGACACCATTACCCTGACGCTGACGACGCTGACGACCGAGTCCCTTGGCATCAAGGAACTGGATGTCTCGACCCAGGAAGGCGCAGCTGAAGCCCTGGCCGTTCTCGACATGGCAATCGACGACGTCTCCAAGGCACGTGCAGAAATGGGTGCGACCATGTCGCGCTTCGAGTTCCGCTCGACCCAGCTCGAAACCAGCATCGAGAACTTGGAAGCAGCAGAATCTGCCATCGCCGACGTGGATATCGCGACGGAACAGGCAAAGCTGTCTGCAGCCAGCGTGAAGGTTCAGGCAGCTGTCGCAGCTGCTTCCCAGGCCAACGAAATGCCTGAGAACCTCCTAAAGCTGCTGCAGTAATCCGCTGCGGAATTCCGGGCTGCGGGTTAACCCCGCAATGAGGCATCCGCCTTTCCCTACCCGCAGCCCGGGACCTTATCGCCTGCGCCAGGCACTCCGCCCGTCTGGCCTCCGGATTTACAGGATCGTCCTCCATGACAACAACGACATCGACGACGTCATCAACGACGACCACCTCCACCAGTTACAGCTATTCCACCAGTTCATCCGACACGGACTGGGACGCCCTCATCGAAGTTGCAGTCGCCGCGAAGGAAACGCGCGCGGACTCCATCGATGTCAAGATCGCAGACAATGAAGCGACAATCGCCGCATACGAGGAAATGCAGTCCCTGCTGCAGGACATCGTCAGCGCAGCGGAAACCATTCGCGGCACCGCAGACAGCTTGACCGCCAATGACGATATCTTCTCCACCCGCGCAGCCTATCTGACCGCCGTAGGAGATGTGGACGCCGAGAGCGCCGTCGTTGTCACCGCCGAGGCCGATGCAACGATCACCACCTATGACCTGCAGATCCTCCAGCTCGCGTCGGCACAGAAGATTGCCGGCACAGCCGTCGAGGACAAGACAGCCGAACTCGGGCTCAGCGGCACTTTCAGCCTTCAGCTTGAGAACATGGAAGCCGTCGAGATCGAGATTTCCGAGGATATGACCCTGATGGAGATCGCCGAGGCGATCAACGCCAACTCGGACACTTCCGGCGTCTCTGCAACGGTGCTCGAAGTCTCGGAAGGCAGCTACCGGCTCATTCTCAGCGCGGACGAAACCGGTCAGGAAATCGTTCTGACCGACGTTTCCGGAGATGATGTTTCAGGCTCACTTGGCCTGACCAACGAGGACGGCAGCTTCACCAGCGAGCTGCAGGAAGCCCAATCGGCCATCATCAAGATCGATGGGATCGAGGTGACCCGCACAACCAACACCATCGACGATCTGGTCGATGGCGTGACTTTCAATCTCTATCAGGAGACAGGAGAGGAAGACTCCATCTCGGTGGAGATTTCCAACGACCTCACCTCGATCAAGTCGGCGATCACCGCACTCGTGGATGCCTACAACCTCTATCGCGAATGGGCGGTCACCCAGCAAGCGACCTCGTCTGCAGGCGGGGCATCCGATGATGCCGTGCTCTTTGGGGACAGCACGCTGCGCGCCGTCAACACGGCGATCGCGGACGCGCTGTCCACTGTCATCGATACAGATTCCATGGCCCTGCTCGGGCTGTCCTATGACGAAAGCAACTATCTCGTTCTGGATGAGACCACATTGAACGAAGCCCTCCTGGCAGACGTGGACGCCATCGAGGACCTGCTCGCTTTCCAGATGACATCCACTTCCACGGATATTGCTCTGCTCAACCGCTCCTCCAACATGCCGGAAAGCCTCAGCCTCGACATCGAAGTCGATAGCGATGGCAATATCAGCAGTGTTTCCGTCGACGGTGACAGCAGCCTCTTCACCATCAGCGGCTCCCGTATCAAGGGCGCCGAGGGATCGATCTATGAAGGCATCACCTTCGTCTTCACTGGCGATGAAAGCCAGTCGGTAGATCTCACCTTCTCCAGCGGGATTGTCGAAAAGCTTTATTCGGCCATCGAGTCCTATTCCAATTCCGATGACGGCATCCTGGAAGACATGATGGTCAGTCTCACCGAAACCAACGAAGACCTGCAGGAAGATGCCGATGATATCCGCAGCCGTGCGGAAACCTATCGGGACACGCTTGCAGCCCGCTATGCGGCCTACCAGGTGGCCATCGAGGAAGCCGAATCCACCCTGGACTATCTAGAAGCCCTTCTTAACTCGGGAAATGATTGATCATGAGCTATGCCATGAACCGCGCAATCGGCGCCTATCGTCAGGCTGCTGTCGCCGTGCCCCCTCTGGCCGCAGTGACCTTGCTTTTCGACGAAGTGCTCAACGCATTGATTCTAACATCGAGGCACCTGATGGACCGGGAGTATGAACAGGCGCATCTGCGTTCCCAGCGTGCGGTCGGCATTCTGCAGGGGCTCCGCCAGAACCTGGATCTGAAGACCGGAGGGCCGGTGGCCAAGCAGCTCCTCGACACCTACACGCGCAACATTTCCGCCATCAATTCGGTGATCGGCAAGCCCGATGCAAACCGTCGGCTTCAACAGCTTGCAAGCGGCCTTCTCGAACTGCGCAATGCCTGGGCCGAGATGACCAGCCTGTCGCAAAGATCACTGGAACCACTTATGCGGGAATTCGAGATAAAACATGATATTGTCAGAAATGCCTAGGACATAGACAGACACATTCCGGACATGTACGATTTGGGAAATTGACCCAACGTCGGATTCGGAATGACCGCGCACAAAGCTGGCATGTCGCTTGAGATCTTCGAGGATCACCTGGACCGTTTCGGCGGCACAGTTGGTTCCTGGCCCGAGCGCATCCGCCAACACGCAGAAACACTTCTGAGCACGTCCGAGGAGGCTCGCGAGCTTCTCGCCGAGGTCAATACGATGGAAACTTACATCACACGCGCTGCGCCACTCCGCGCGCCGGCAGGTCTGGCAGACCGTATTGCCAACCGCGCCTTCCAACAGCGGCAGCAAAACGAACTGCATCCAACTCATCCTGCCTATGGTCTGGCCGAGCAGATCAGCGAAAGCTTCTCCAGCGCCAATTCCACATCTGCAGATACGGCAACGACGGGCAGCAAGACGGATATCATCGCCTGACACTGCCTGCTCTGCCCTAGTGCACGACCCAGACATTTCAAAGCCCGGCCCAAGCGCCGGGTTTTTTTAATGCCCAGGCACGGTTAACTTCACAAAACAGCCCCACTCCACAAGAGCACTATTTACCCGGCAGGTATTTC
This sequence comes from Roseibium suaedae, assembly GCF_900142725.1. Classification (GTDB taxonomy): domain Bacteria; phylum Pseudomonadota; class Alphaproteobacteria; order Rhizobiales; family Stappiaceae; genus Roseibium; species Roseibium suaedae. The sequence goes on from NZ_FRBW01000002.1 coordinate 1,186,792, forward strand.
CTACCGGCACATTGTATTGGGCAGTAATTTCCCAGTAAATAAAAGAAAATTCTTCGCCTGATCTTTGGCCCTGGTCCGTTTTAAAAACAAAAGGGATCGTAGAGCAGGAAAAATTGGCTCACCAGCGTCCCTTGCAGTGTTTTCATATTGCACGGAGACAAAACGTTGAGCATTTCTTCCGTCAATTACTATACATCGACGAGCAGCACGAGCACGTCAACGTCTTCCACAAGCTCCAGCTCCTCCACGCTAGGTATCACCAGCTCGGATTTCTTGCAGCTGATGGTCGAACAACTTCAGAACCAAAGCCCGCTCGATCCGGCCGATACGGATTCCTATCTGGACAAGCTGGTCGCCTATGCGAGCTATGACACCCAGACAGCTATTTCAGACAATCTGGAAAGCATCACCTCGACGCTTTCCAGCACCCTGTCGTCCAGCGGACTCGGCTACATCGGTCAGACCGTTGAAGTCACAGGCAGCACCACGAGCCTCGAAGACAGCTCGGCTGAGTGGACCTACACGCTCGATTCCAATGCAGCCTCCACGACCATCAATATCCTGGATGAAAACGGCGATGTGGTCTGGACCGGCAGCGGTGAAACCGATGCGGGCACCCACTCCTTCTCCTGGGACGGCACGACCACAGACGGCACACAGCTCGAAGATGGCGGCACCTACACCCTGAGCATCGAGGCCACCGATTCCGATGGGGACTCCATCGATGGGTCGACCACCGTGATCGGCAAGGTCACCGGCCTCGACGTCTCCGACGACGACAGTCTCCTGAAGATCGGCGATGCGTCGTTCTCGGTCGAGAACGTCCTTCAAATCCTGGCAAGCTAAGGAGTTCCAGACATGAGCTTGATGGGCGCCATCAATTCCGCGATCTCCGCGCTTTACGCACAGAGCCAGGCCCTCTCCAATATTTCGGACAACCTCGCGAACTCCGAAACCACGGCTTACAAATCCACCAACACCAGCTTCTCCAGCCTCGTTGCCGGCAGCGGCAGTTCGAGCAGCGGCGGCGTGACTGCCACCACCCGTTCGAACATCACCGAACAGGGCCTGCTTGTCGCCTCCAGCAGCTCTACCGACCTTGCAATCGAAGGCGACGGCTTTTTCGTTGTCTCCAACGACACGGACGGCGGCCAGACCTATTACACCCGTAACGGTGAGTTTGAAGTCGACGAGGAAGGCTATCTCGTCAACGACGGCTACTACCTAATGGGTTGGGCTACCGACGCGGATGGGGATGTGATTGGCGGAACAAGCGAAAGCTCGCTTGTGGCCATCGACATCGACAGCGTGAAGAGCTCGGTCGATGCGACGTCAGAAGTCAGCTTCCAGGCGAACCTGCCCGCAGACGCCGCAGTCGGAGACAGCTTCGAGACCACGTTCGAAGTCTATGATTCCCTTGGCACGAGCAGCACCGTCTCCGTCACCTGGACGAAGACGGCTGAAAACACCTGGTCGATGGAAGTCGGAGACCCTGAACTCTCCAGCTCGGGCGAAACCATCGGCACCTCTTCGACCAGTGCCATCGAGATCGTCTTCAATGATGACGGCACCCTGGCCTCGACCGATCCGAGCCCTGCCGAGTTCACCATCTCCGGCTGGACCACCGGTGCGGCAGACAGCACTATTTCCCTCGATCTGGGCACGGTTGGCAGTGCCGATGGCCTGTCTCAGTACGCTTCTGACGACACCGATCCCGACATCGAGATCCAGCAGATCACCCAAGATGGTCTGGCCTATGGCTCGCTGACCTCCATCGAGATCTCTGATGATGGCTCCGTGACGGCTTTCTTCGACAATGGCGAAGAGCGCGTCATCTACAAGATTCCCGTCGCGACCTTTGCCAATGCCAACGGTCTGACCGAACTCAGCGACGGCGTCTATGCGAGAAGCTCCGCCTCCGGCAACAGCACGCTGCATGAGGCAGGGGAAGGTGGTGCCGGCACAATCAATGGCGGATGGCTGGAAGCCAGTACGACGGACACCAGCGAGGAATTCTCCAGCATGCTGAGTGCTCAGCAGGCTTATTCCGCCTCCTCCCAGATCATGTCCACCGCAAGTGACATGTTCGACACGCTGCTTGATGCCGTCAGATGACAGATCTCCCGGGCAAGCTTGAGGAAAATCTGGTTCGGCTTCGCCGGCTTTCTTCGGAAATCCGGCGGCTTGCACGGAATCTGGACACTCCGGCTGCCCGGCTGAACCTTTTGCTGCTGAAGCACGATCTGCAGGACCTCCTGCGGGAAATGCGCGCCGGGAAAGCCGAGGTGTCCAGCACCCAGTCCCGAGCCCATTCCGCAAGCCGGGTCGCAGGCGCCTACGCGGTTCAGGCCCAGCGCATCAAGACCAAGACCCCCTGACTTTCACAAGAAGAGGCCTTCCTCCCATGCAGATCTCTCTGTCTTCGGCCACCATCGCCAAGATCGACAGCTCCATCCTGCACATGATCAGCGTCGCGGATGAGCTGATCTCGGTGACCAGCGAGGAATCCCGGCGCCTTCAGGAAGAAGCCCAGCCCGCGATCGACGACCTTCTGGCCCGCAAGCGCGAGCTGATCCACGACTATGAGAACTGGATCAAGCTGTTTCGCACCCAGAAGAACGTTTTGCTGCAAGCATCGCCGATGCTGTTTGAGGAGCTTTTGGAGCGCAACCGCGAGCTTTCCGTCTGCCTGGCAGAAAACAACAAGCATCTTGAAAAGGCCATGACCAGCAACCGCCGGCGCGTGGACACGATCATGCAGGTGATCCGTGAAGAGCGGAAGCCACCGGCGGTCTATGGCGGCAACGGACAATACAAGGACCGCCCTGCGGCCCCTGTCTCCCTACGGCCTGTACGAGAGGCCTAGAACCCGGCCATCAACCCCGAGACCAGAAGGTTTCTACCATGACGTCCTTGTCTGCAGCTGCGAAAATCGCCTCCAGCTCGCTTGCCGCGACGCAGGTGCAGATGTCTGTCACCGCGTCCAACATCGCGAACGCGGACACGGAAGGCTACACCAAGAAAAGCGCCACGACCTCAGCGCTCACCAGTGCCGGAACCGGCAGTGGTGTTTCCATCGGCGACATCAGCTCAGGTGTCAGCACCTTGCTTATGAAGCAGCTGACATCAGCCACCTCGGAGACCGCCGCTGCGGAGAAGACTGCCGATTATCTGGACCAGCTCCAGTCTGCGATGGGGTCGACTACGAGCTCAGACGATACCGGCACGTCGCTTGCGAATATGCTGGCGAATGTCGAAACCGCCGTTTCAGACCTCGCCGGAACCCCGGAAAGCACCAGTCTTGCCTATTCAACGCTCAGCGCGCTGGAAACGCTGACGACCGAACTCAACGACCTGTCCTCGACCATTCAGGACCTGCGCTCAAACGCAGATTCCGACATCGCCACCAGTGTCGATGCGGCGAATGCTGCCATTGAGGCCATCGACGCCTTGAACGACCAGATCGTGGCGGCAAAGGCCAGCGGAGCAAGCACGGGAGATCTCGAGGATCAGCGCAATACCGCCCTTGCGGAGTTGTCCCAGTATCTGGGCGTGACCAGCTTCCTTGGAAGCGACGGGAGCATGAAGGTCTACACCACCTCCGGACAGGTACTGGTGGACTCCACGGCCCATACCCTGTCATTCGACGAGACAGCCACAATCACCGCCAGCCAGAGCTATGACGGCACGTCTTCAGGGCTCTCGGGCATCACTGTCGACGGCAACGACATCACCGACAGCATCAGCACGGGCACGATCGGCAGCCTCCTGGAGCTTCGCGATGAGACGCTGCCTGCTGCCCAGGACATGCTCGACGAACTGTCGGATGCGCTGATCACGACCCTGAATGCGGTCATTCCAGATCTCCTGACCGGAACATCAGCAAGTGATATCGCCGTCAATCAGGACATGCTGTCGGACCCCTCCACGCTCCTCAGCGGCAGCAGCGGCACCGCAGCGGAGACTGCGGAAGCCTTGCTCGATGCGCTTCAGGGCGAAACATCCTTCGACAAGGCCGGATCACTGAGCGCCAGACAGGAGGACTTTGCCTCCTATGCGACCGACATCCTGTCACTTATCGTCTCCCAGTCGAACGCGGCCGACAAGGCCCTTGAACTGGCCCAGACAGAGCTGACAACGGTCACCGACACCATCTCCTCCACCTATGGCGTCAACGTTGATGAAGAGACGGTCCGGTTGACCGAACTCGAGCAACTCTATTCCGTGTCTTCCCAGATCCTGAGCATCCTGAAGGAGATGTTCGAGGACCTGCTGGCCGCAGTACAGTAAGGAGCGTTGACCATGAGCATGCGCGTTGCAACTTTCGGCCAGACCTCCACCGTTCTTCAAAATGCAATGAAGACCCAGGCCCGGCTCGCGGAAAAGCAGATTCAGGAATCCACCGGACTGATATCAACCGACTACGGCGGACTGGGCAGTTCTGCTGGCGCAGTCGCCAGCCTGGAAGTCTCCGCCGCCCGTACGGAGGCCTCCATCTCGACAGCGGAACAGGCTCTCTCCCGCATCGAGATGATCTACGACGCCCTCGGCTCCATGAGCGACCTCATGACCGACTTGCGCGCCCAGCTCTCAGCAGCTTCCGTCAACACGGACGACACACTTCAGGCGACCGCCGAAGCCATGCTTGAAGAACTGACCTCGCTGCTCAACACCCAGTATGAGGGCCGCTACCTTTTTGCAGGCGGAGAGACCGAAACCAAGCCAGTTGATCTATCGGGCCTCACCACGACCGGTCTGACGACGGAAGACACGAACTACTATCAGGGCGACGACTATGTGCAGTCGGTCCGCCTCAGCAGCGACCGATCCCTCGATTACGGCATTACGGCCGACAACACAGCCTTCGAAACAGCTATCCGGACCCTGTCCTATCTGGCAAGCGCAACAGATCTGACCTCGGAAGACCTTGCAGCTGCCTCCGAATTGCTGGTGGACGCGCAGGATCAGATCCTGGCCCTGCAGAGCGTCGCTGGCATCAAGGCGTCAACCCTGGAAACCTATATCAGCGACCAGGAAGACTATCTGGCAACCGTGACTGACCTGGCCACCACTCTAGCTTCGGTCGACATCGCTGTCGTTGCCGTCGAAGCCGCGAACTACAAGACCCAGCTTGAGGCCAGCTACTCGGCCCTCGGCACGATGACCAGCCTCAGCGTGCTCGACTATCTGAGATAGTTCTCCGGCTCGCGCCTGCGGCTCTCTTGCCTCATCCCTGTCTGGAAGCGCTCGCAGAAAGTCCTCCCTTTCCGGCATTCTGCGCTTCTTGCCCCTCCCGCACTGCAACCTGCGTGCGAGATCTGAGAGGTGACTCTCTTTCATACTTTACAAAAGTAATACTATATGATTTTTAAAGATCAGGCTTAGGCCTCATTTGTTGTTCTGGGAGGAACCAATGACTTTCAAGACTGCTCTGGCGGGAGCCACGCTCCTCGCAACCCTTTCGCTCGCCTCGACTTCCGCTTTCGCCCTGACCGTCGGCTTTTCGCAGATCGGATCTGAGTCCGGCTGGCGCGCCGCTGAAACGACCCTGACAAAGCAGCAGGCGGAACAGCGCGGCGTTGACCTCAAGTTTGCCGATGCCCAGCAGAAGCAGGAAAACCAGATCAAGGCCCTGCGCTCATTCATTGCCCAGGGTGTGGATGCTATCCTGATCGCACCAGTGGTTGCAACGGGCTGGGATGCCGTCTTGAAGGAAGCCAAGGAAGCTGAAATCCCTGTGGTGCTTCTCGACCGCATGGTGGACAGCGACAAGGACCTCTATCTGACCGCCGTCGGCTCCGATCTGGTTCATGAAGGCAAGGTGGCTGGCGACTGGCTGGTGGCTGAAGTCAAGGACAAGTCCTGCAACGTCGTCGAGCTTCAGGGCACCACCGGTTCCTCTCCGGCGATCGACCGCAAGAACGGCTTCGAGCAGGCACTTGCCGGCCACGACAACCTCAAGATCATCCGCAGCCAGACCGGCGACTTCACCCGCACCAAGGGCAAGGAAGTCATGGAAAGCTTCCTGAAGGCGGAAGATGGCGGCAAGAACATCTGCGCCCTCTATGCTCACAACGATGACATGGCTGTCGGCGCAATCCAGGCCATCAAGGAAGCAGGCTTGCAGCCGGGCAAGGACATTCTCGTCGTCTCCATTGACGCCGTTCCGGATATTTTCCTCGCTCTGGCAGCAGGCGAAGCCAATGCGACGGTGGAACTGACGCCGAACATGGCAGGCCCGGCTTTCGACGCCCTTGATGCCTTCTTCAAGGACGGCACCCAGCCGGCAAAGTTCATCCAGACCGAGTCCAAGCTCTACACCCAGGCTGACGACCCGAAGAAGATCTACGAAGAAAAGAAGGGCCTCGGCTACTAAGCCGGACCTTAAGGACCAGACAGGATGCAGCCTGTCTGGTCCATTTCTCTTTGACCGATTGCTTTTATCTGGAGCTGGATGGTGCAGACCCCCACTCACCGCGCTCAAAGCCTTGAAGCCAGTGCGCCCTTGCTGCACGGCCTGGGCATCACGAAGGCCTTTCCGGGAGCCTTGGCCCTCGACAACGTGGATTTCGTGCTCAAGGCCGGCGAGGTTCATGCCCTCCTCGGCGAAAACGGCGCAGGCAAGTCCACCCTGATCAAATGCCTCACCGGCGTTCACCGGCTGGATGGCGGCTCGATCCTGCTCGACGGCAGCGCGATCGCCCCGCGCAGCACGCAGGATGCCCAGGATCACGGCATCGGCACTGTCTATCAGGAGGTCAATCTCCTGCCGAACCTGACGGTTGCGGAGAACCTCTATCTCGGCCGCCAGCCGACGCGTTTCGGCGTGGTCGACAGCCGCAAGATGAACCGGGACGCCTCAGCGCTTCTCGCCCAATATGATCTTCATATCGATGTGACCGAGGATCTTGGCAGCTATTCCGTAGCCATCCAGCAGATCATCGCCATTGCCCGCGCTGTCGATCTGTCTGGCAAGGTCCTGATCCTCGACGAGCCCACTGCCAGTCTTGATGCGCATGAGGTCCGGCTGCTGTTCGACGTGGTCCGCCGCCTCAAAGCACGCGGACTGGGCATCGTCTTCATTTCCCATTTCCTCGATCAGGTGTTCGAGATCAGTGACACCATCACCGTTCTGCGCAATGGCCAGAAGGTTGGAACCTGTCCCACCGAAGGTCTCGGACGCCTGGAACTGGTCGCCATGATGCTGGGCCGGGAACTTGAGGAAGAAACCCGCGAACACGGCAAGGTTCACGCCAATACCGGCCCCGTGCAGTTCTCCTTCAAGGGTTTTGGCCGCAAGGGGCGGATCGAGCCTTTCGATCTGGAAATCCGCAAGGGTGAGGCCATCGGCATTGCCGGCCTGCTTGGGTCCGGCCGCACGGAAACTGCCGAGACCCTGTTCGGCATCCATGCCGCCGACAGCGGCAAGGCCATGATCGGCACAACGGAAGTTTCCCTGCCCACACCGCGCTCCGCCGTGCTGGAGGGTTTCGGCTTCTGTCCCGAAGACCGGAAGGTGGACGGGATCATTGCCGACCTTTCGATCCGCGAAAACATCATCCTTGCCCTTCAGGCCCTGCGCGGCTGGACCAAGCCGATCCCGCGCAAGGAACAGAACGCCATCGCCGACAAGTACATCAAGGCGCTCGACATCCGCACGACCGACCGGGAAAAGCCCATCGGACAGCTGTCCGGTGGCAACCAGCAAAAGGCCATTCTGGCCCGGTGGCTGGCCACCCATCCCCGGTTCCTCATTCTGGACGAGCCAACACGCGGCATCGACGTGGGCGCCCACGCGGAAATCATCCGACTGATCGAAGAACTGTGCGACCAGGGTATGTCGCTTCTGGTCATTTCGTCCGAACTGGAGGAGCTGACAGTCTATAGCCACCGCATCATCGTCGTGCGGGACCGCAAGCACGTGGCCGAGCTGACAGGCAAGGAAATCACCACCGCAGCCGTTGTCGATGCCATTGCAGGCAATCAACCGGCGGCACAGGAGCGCGCGCAATGACACGCCAGACGTCCCTTCCCGGCCTTCGTTACGCGCCTCAGATCCTCACGCTCCTGGTCGTGCTCGGCCTTTCTGCCAGCCTGTTCCCGGGCTTCCTCAATGTGGAGATCGCCAATGGCCGCCTTTATGGCAGCCTGATCGACATCCTGAACCGGGGAGCCCCGGTTGCCCTTCTCGCCATTGGCATGACCCTTGTGATTGCCACCAAGGGGATCGACCTTTCGGTCGGTGCCGTCATGGCAATCTGCGGTGCCGTTGCAGCAGCAACGGTGACCACCACCGGCAGCGCGTTGCAGGCAGTTGCACTGGCACTTGCCGTCGGTCTTGCCTGCGGCCTGTGGAACGGCGTTCTGGTGGCTGTCGCCGGCATTCAACCGATCATCGCCACCTTGATCCTCATGGTCGCAGGCCGGGGCATTGCCCAGCTGATCACGGAAGGCACAATCCTTACCTTCACCAACGAGAGCCTGGTGTTTCTCGGCAGTGGCGCGCTTCTTTCCATGCCGACCCCGATCCTGATCTGGATTACGGCAGCAGCTCTTGCCATGCTGCTGGTCAGGCGCACCGCGCTCGGCATGTTGATCGAGGCCATCGGCATCAACCGGCGGGCCAGCACCCTGTCCGGGGTCAACAGCGGCATTCTTCTTGTCTGCGTCTACATGATCGCCGGTCTCTGCGCGGCCGTTGCAGGCACCATTGCGGCTGCAGACATCAAGGGCGCGGATGCGAACAACGCAGGTCTGTGGCTGGAACTTGATGCCATCCTGGCAGTCGTGATCGGCGGCACATCGCTTCTCGGCGGCCGGTTTACGCTGCTTGGCTCCATGCTGGGAGCAATGATCATCCAGTCGGTGAACACCAGCATCCTGATCTCCGGCTTTCCGCCGGAATTCAATCTCGTGATCAAGGCCCTGATCATCATCCTCATCCTTCTGATCCAGTCTCCCGCCTTAAGGGCCAGGCTGAAGCCTGTCCGCCGCAAACAGGGACAGGGCGAAACGAGCATCCTGGTGAAGCCATGAAGACCCGCCACCTGCCCTTTGCTGCCACTCTGGTCATTTTCATTCTGGCCTATGGCCTGTGCTACACCCAGTTTCCGGCGATGCTGTCGACCCGCGTGATCGGCAACCTTCTGACCGACAATGCTTTCCTCGGCATCGCTGCTGTCGGCATGACCTTCGTCATCATCTCGGGAGGCATCGACCTGTCGATCGGCTCGGTGATCGCCTTCACAGGCGTGTTCATCGCGGTGATGCTGAAGACGACCGGCCTTCATCCGCTGACTGTCTTTGCCCTGGTCCTGGCGGTCACCTGCCTCTTTGGCGCGGCCATGGGCGCGGTCATTCACTTCCTGGAAATGCCGCCCTTCATCGTGACCCTGGCAGGCATGTTCCTGGCGCGCGGCCTTGCCTTTGTGCTCTCGACAGATTCCGTGCCGATTTCCCACGAGTTCTACGGCACGCTCCAGGACATCTTCTGGCGCATGCCGGGCAAGGGACGGCTGACGCTGATTGGTGGCATCATGCTGGTCACTGTGGGTCTGGGCATGCTGATTGCCCATCGCACCCGCTTCGGCGCCAATGTCTATGCCCTTGGGGGCGGTCAGGCGACTGCCCGGCTGATGGGCGTTCCGATCGCTGCCACGACCGTCGGCATCTACGCCCTGTCTGGATTTCTCGCAGGGCTTTCCGGGATCGTCTTTTCCCTTTACACCTCAGCAGGCTATTCGCTGTCTGCCGTCGGCGTGGAGCTTGACGCCATTGCCGCAGTTGTGATTGGCGGCACCTTGCTGACGGGCGGAAGCGGCTATATTGCAGGCACCTTGTTCGGTGTCTTCATCATGGGACTCATTCAGACCTACATCATTTTCGATGGAAGTCTCTCGAGCTGGTGGACCAAAATCGTGATTGGCCTGCTTCTGCTCTTGTTCATTCTGCTCCAGAAGGGGCTAACATGGGCCTCCTCCAGAGGATTTGGCCCCGCACACAGGACTGCTTAGACCCTTGTTTGAACTTCTTTCTCCAGACCAGACCAGCCGGAAACCCCGGACGAACCACGCCCATGTGGTGGCTGAACTTGGAGGAGAGATCGTGGCGGGCGTCTTCCCGATCGGGTCGACCCTGCCGGGGGATGCGGAGCTGGAGCAGCGGTTTCAGGTCTCCCGCACGGTTCTGCGCGAGGCAATGAAGACACTGGCGGCGAAGGGGCTGGTCGAAGCCCGGGCCCGCATAGGCACCCGCGTGACAGACCGCAAGCGCTGGAACCTCTTCGACAGCGACGTGCTGTCCTGGCATTTCAAGTATTCCTCCAACGAGGACCTGTTCAAGCATCTGGTCGACGTCCGTCTCACGCTCGAGCCTGCCGCTGCAGCGATGGCAGCCCTTCACGCAAGCGAAGAGGATATCGCCGAACTCTACAAACATGCCGACGACATGGCGACGGCCGAGAGCAGCACGGACTTCGTCCGCGCCGACCTTCAGCTGCATCTTGCCATTCTGGGCATGTCCAAGAACCCGTTCATGTGGTCCGTCGGCTCACTGATCGGCGCCGCCCTGAACCGGATCTTCCACCGCAGTTCCCCAGCCTCCAATCCCGAAGACATTGCCCGCAATGCCGGCAATCACCGTGCAATCGTCGACGCCATCGCCGCCCGGGATCAGGACGCTGCCTCTGCAGCCATGCGCAAGGTCATCATCGTCGGTGCCGAGCGCGTTGCCGGCAAGGCCTGAGCGGCCTCACTCCAGCACCGAAGCCCGTGACAGAATGAGATCGTGGAAGTTCTGCGCCACGGGCGCGAGCTTCCGGCTCGCCAGCTTGATCAGCGAATAGGGCTGGATCGGCACGTCGCCGGCGATATCCAAACTTGCAATGCGCCCGCCCCCCTCTCCCCCAAGCGTAAAGAAGTCAGCCACGGGCCGGGCAACGACCGTGATCGCATTGGTTTGGCTGATAACCATCAAGGTCAGAAGGATAGAGCTCGTATTCAGAACCTTCGTGGGATAGGGGATACCTTTATTTCTCATGTAGGCTTCAACCGCGACCCGCAGCATCGCCCCATCCGGCTGCAAGACCCAGTCATAAGGCACGCAGTCCTGGAGTGTAACACCGCTCAGTCTCGTGAGGGGGTGTTCTGCCCTGACGATCACTCTCAATGGCTCATGATCTAGGAAACGTGCTTCGTAGGATCTCGGATCCAATGCCGCCGGCACGCGCCCGATGAAGAAATCGATCCGGCCGTCATCCAGCGCTGCGGTGAGGACATCGCTGGTGTTGACCTCAACGCTGACGTTCACAAGCGGATGGGTCACGCGGGTCTGGCGGATCGCAGGCAGCACATATTCCACTGCAGCGCCTGTAACAGCCCCGACGGAAACGGAACCGGCAAGTCCGCTCTTCAGGTTCTCCAGTTCCCGGTCGGCCTCATCCAGCTCCCGCAAGACCAGCCGGGCCCGGGCAGCCAGCCGCTCGCCATAAAGGGTCAAGGTCATGCCCCTCCCCTGACGCTCGGCCAGTTTCACACCCGTGATCTGTTCCATTTCGGTCAAAAGACGGGAGGCAGCAGGCTGGGACGTTGCCAGGAGTTCCGCAGCACGGCTGAGATGGCCCGTCCGCTCCAGCGCCAGAATGAGCCGGAGATGCCCAAGCCTCAGACCTTTTTTCAGAAACCGGTCACTGGTTCCGCCTTCCGCTGACTGAAGCAACGGATCCAACCCTTTGGGCCCAGGCATGATGTCGAAACTCCCCATTGTCCGATGGTGCAAAGCACAAAATTTTCATAACATTATCGATATAACAAAATCACGAATACTGATTTGTTTGATATAGTCTCTCGCACTAACGTCCCCCCGTCTATGGCAGGCCGTGACCGATTGATGTGACAGAGCCCGGAGACCGCAGTGATGCGCTCCCGGTATGCCACTCAACCGCAAGGGCCGGAGGATCCGGCAAACGGCCCAGCCATTTCGATGGGAGGACATCATGAAATTTCTGAAAGCGGCTGCGGCTGCGCTCGCTCTATCTGTATCCATGTCTGCGGTGCCGGCCCTCGCCGATGGTCTCGTGGGCATCTCCATGCCGACCAAGTCGTCCGCACGCTGGATTTCCGACGGCAACTCCATGGTCGAGCAGTTCCAGGCCGCCGGTTACACCACCGACCTGCAATACGCGGAAGACGACATTCCGAACCAGCTCGCCCAGATCGAGAACATGATCACCAAGGGCGTCGACGTCCTGGTCATCGCCGCCATTGACGGAACCACCCTGTCAAACGCGCTGGAAAACGCCGCGGCTGCCGGCATCAAGGTCATTGCCTATGACCGCCTGATCCGCGAAAGCGGCAATGTCGACTATTACGCCACGTTCGACAACTTCAAGGTCGGTGTGCAGCAGGCTTCGTCCCTGGTTGCCGGCCTGAAGGAACGCTTCGGTGACGGCCCGTACAACGTCGAACTCTTCGGCGGTTCCCCGGACGATAACAACGCCTATTTCTTCTACAATGGCGCCATGTCCGTCCTGCAGCCGCTGATCGACGCTGGCACCGTCAACATTGTCTCCGGCCAGATGGGCATGGACAAGGTCGGCACCCTGCGCTGGGACGGTGCTGTCGCTCAGGCCCGCATGGACAACCTTCTGTCCGCTCACTACACCGACAAGCAGGTCAACGGCGTTCTGTCCCCGTATGACGGCCTGTCCATCGGCATCCTGTCGTCCCTCAAGGGCGTTGGCTACGGCTCTGGCGATCTGAAAATGCCGATCGTGTCCGGTCAGGACGCGGAAGTTCAGTCGGTCAAGTCCATTCTGGCTGGCGAACAATACTCCACCGTCTTCAAGGACACCCGTGAACTGGCCCGCGTGACGGTCGGCATGGTCAATGCGGTTCTCGGCGGTACCGAGCCGGAAATCAACGACACCACCACCTATGACAACGGCGTCAAGGTCGTTCCGTCCTACCTGCTGGAGCCAGTCTCCGTCGATGCTTCCAACTGGAAGGAAATCCTGATCGGCAGCGGCTACTACACCGAAGATCAGGTGAAGTAAGCGGTTGAATGCAACAGACCGGTCCGCCTGCCCTTGAGCCGGGCGGGCCGGCCCTTTGCCAGCGGGTGCGCAGGTGTCATGTCGACCCTTTTGAAAATGCAGAATATCACCAAGACCTTTCCGGGCGTGAAGGCCCTGGACAGCGTCAATCTTGAGGTGAATGCAGGCGAAATTCATGCCGTCGTCGGTGAAAACGGCGCGGGCAAGTCAACCCTGATGAAAGTGCTGTCAGGCGTTTACCCTCACGGGGAATACGAAGGCGAGATCCTGTTCGAAGGATCCGAGGCCCGGTTCTCCGGCATCGCCGACAGCGAAAAGCAGGGCATCATCATCATCCACCAGGAACTGGCACTCGTGCCGCTTCTGTCGATTGCGGAAAATCTCTTCCTGGGCAACGAAGTGTCCAGCCGCGGTGTCATCAATTGGCCCGAGACCTTCCGCAAGACAGAGACCCTGTTGCGCAAGGTGGGCCTGCGCGAAGCCCCAACGACCCTGGTCGACAAGCTGGGTGTGGGCAAGCAGCAGCTCGTCGAAATCGCCAAGGCTCTGGCCAAGGAAGTCAAGCTGCTGATCCTGGACGAACCGACAGCCGCCCTGTCGGAATCCGACAGCCAGGCCCTTCTCGATCTTCTGCTGGAGCTGAAATCCCAGGGCATCACGTCGATTCTGATCAGCCACAAGCTGAATGAAGTGGAACGGGTCGCCGACCGGATCACCGTGATCCGCGACGGCACCACCGTATCGACGCTTCAGGCAGCCCGCGCAGAGATCAACGAAGAGCGCATCATCCGGGACATGGTCGGACGCGACATGGCGCACCGCTATCCCGAACGCGTTCGCAACATCGGGGACGTCCTGTTCGAGGTGAAAGACTGGAACGTCTATCATCCGGATCATGCGGAACGGCAAGTCATCCGGAAGGCGAATTTCCACGTCCGCAAGGGCGAGATCGTCGGTATCGCCGGCCTCATGGGCGCGGGACGGACAGAATTGGCCATGAGCCTCTTCGGCCGCAGCTACGGCCAGAACATTTCCGGTGAGGCCCGTCTTCATGGCAAGCCCATCGACACCTCCACCGTGTCGTCGGCCATTGCTTCGGGTCTTGCCTATGTGACCGAGGACCGCAAGGCGCTCGGTCTCGTCCTGGACGAAACCATCCAGAAGAACATCAGCCTTGCCAATCTGGAAGGCATCTCGCGCGCTGGCGTGCTGAACGAAGCCCATGAGCAGACCGTGGCCGAAGGCTACCGGAAGGCCATGAACATCCGCACGCCCGGCGTCTACCAGAAGGTCGTCAACCTGTCCGGCGGAAACCAGCAAAAGGTCGTCCTGTCCAAGTGGCTCTTCACCGAGCCGCAGGTTCTGATCCTGGACGAGCCGACCCGGGGCATCGACGTCGGGGCGAAGTTCGAGATCTACGGCATCATGAACCAGCTGGCAGACGAAGGCCGCGGCGTCCTGATGATTTCTTCCGAAATGCCCGAACTCTTGGGCATGTGCGACCGCATTTACGTGATGAACGAAGGCGCTCTGGTTGGAGAGCTGGCTGCGAAAGACGCAAGCCAGGAGCGCATCATGTCGTTCATCGTGAGGAGTTGAGAATGAGCACGGACCTCGCTGAAAAGACGCCTGCGGGCGCTTCCGTCGGCAGCTATCTGAAAAGCCACCTGCGCGACTACGGCATGCTTCTGGCGCTGATCGCCATCATGGCATTCTTCCAGGTCATCACGGACGGCACTCTGCTGAAGCCGGTCAACATCACCAACCTGTTCCTACAGAACAGTTACATCATCATCATGGCTCTCGGCATGCTGCTGGTCATCGTGGCCGGGCATATTGATCTGTCCGTCGGCTCCGTTGTCGGCTTTGTCGGCGCACTTGCCGCCGTGATGATGGTGGAATGGCACTGGTCGGTCTATGCCACCATTCCTGCCTGTCTTCTGGTCGGCATTGCCATTGGCGCAGCCCAGGGCTACTGGGTGGCATTCTGGCGCATCCCGTCCTTCATCGTGACCCTCGCGGGCATGCTCGTGTTCCGCGGCGCCTCGCTGTGGCTCCTGGAAGGCCAGTCTGTCGGTCCCTTCCCGCGTGAATTCCAGGCGCTGTCCACCGGCTTCATTCCGGATCTTCTGCCCTTCGTGAAGTCCATCTTCGGCGTTGAGCGGATGAATGGTCTCGCGGTCTTTGCCGGTGCCGCCATCGCAGCCCTGCTGGTCTGGCTCGGCATGCGTACCCGCACCCGCAACCAGGCCTATGGCATCGAGGGGGAGCCTTTCAGCTTCTTCGTCATGCGCAACGTGCTGGTCTCGGGCGCGATCATCTTCGTGTCCTACAAGCTGTCCACCTTCCGCGGCCTGCCGAATGTGCTGATCACCATGGGCATCCTGACGGTGATATACGCTTTCCTGACCGAGAGCACCGTTCTCGGGCGGCGGATCTATGCGCTCGGCGGCAACCAGAAAGCAGCCAAGCTTTCTGGCATCAAGACCGAACGGCTGATCTTCCTGACCTTCATCAACATGGGCATGCTGGCGGCCCTCGCTGGCCTCATCTTCGCGGCGCGCCTCAATACGGCAACGCCCAAGGCAGGCGTGTCCTTCGAACTGGATGTGATCGCGGCCGTGTTCATCGGCGGGGCATCCATGTCTGGCGGTGTCGGCAAGATCGTTGGCGCGGTGGTCGGCGCCTTCATCATGGGTGTCATGAACAACGGCATGTCCATCATGGGCATCGGCATCGACTATCAGCAGATGATCAAGGGCCTCGTCCTGCTCGCTGCCGTGATCTTCGATGTCTACAACAAGAACAAGTCCGCGTGAGCGGTGGAGAGGTTCAAATGCTTCTGTCACAAATCCAGATGCCGGACGGCGCAACCGCTGTCGTCGCGCGTGAGGGCACCGAAGCCTATGTGGTGAAGGGTGTTGCCTCGATCTATGACCTGGCGCTTGATTGCATCCGCTCCGGTCAGACCATCGCCGCCAGGGTCGCCAGCCTTGGCGTCGGCGAGGCTGTCGATCTGCATCGTGCGGCCGAAGAAGGCCGCCTGCTGCTGCCGATCCTGCCGCCGGACCCGGCCCATCTGCACCTGACCGGCACCGGCCTCACTCATCTGGGATCTGCCTCGGCACGCAACGCCATGCACCAGAAGCTGGCGGGTCAAGAGGAAGAGCTGACCGATTCCATGAAGATGTTCCGGATGGGCCTCGAAGGCGGCAGGCCTGAAGGCGGCAAGCCCGGCGTTCAGCCCGAATGGTTCTACAAGGGCAACGGCTATTGCGCCGTGCCATCGGGAGCGGACCTCAGCGCCCCGGACTTCGCGCTGGATGGCGGCGAAGAACCGGAAATCGCCGGGATCTACATCATCGGCGACGACGGCACCCCCTACCGCATCGGATTTGCCCTCGCCAACGAGTTCTCCGATCATGTGATGGAGCAGATCAACTATCTGTATCTTGCTCATTCCAAGCTGCGCCCAGCCTCCTTCGGACCGGAAATCCTGCTCGGCGACTTGCCCCAGAACATTGAGGGCACCTCGAAGCTGATCCGCGACGGCCAAACCTTCTGGGAAAAGCCCTTCGTCTCCGGTGAGGCGAACATGTCCTACTCGCTGGCGAACCTGGAACATCACCACTTCAAATATGATGTCTTCCGCAAGCCCGGAGACGTTCACGTTCACATGTTCGGCACGGCCACCCTGTCCTTCTCCGACAAGATCCGCACCCAGGATGGCGACGTGTTTGAAATCTCTGCCTCCCCCTTCGGCCTGCCCCTGCGCAATCCGCTGAAGATGACCGGCGAAGGCGAAGCTGCAGCCATGACGAAGGTCACCGCTCTTTAAAACGCCTCCCATCAGCCGGGCGAAACGACGTCCGGCTGAACAGATGGAGCAACAGGCTCCAAAACCCCGAATGGACACGAAAGAAATGCGCAAGCTGCCCCAATGGCCCAGACGTCTGCGTTCGCAGGAATGGTTTGAAGGCACGGAAAAAGACCAGATCTATCACCGTTCCTGGATGCGCAACCAGGGCCTGCCCGCGGACCTTTTCGATGGCCGTCCGGTCATCGGCATCTGCAACACCTGGTCCGAACTGACGCCCTGCAACGCGCATCTGCGCGACCTGGCACAGCGGGTGAAGCACGGCATCTATGAGGCAGGCGGCCTGCCGCTGGAGTTCCCGGTATTCTCTCCGGGGGAAAGCTCGCTGCGCCCAACGGCGATGATGTTCCGCAATCTCTGTGCCATGGGCGTAGAGGAAGCCCTGCGCGGCAATCCACTCGATGGCGTCGTGCTGATGGTCGGCTGCGACAAGACCACTCCGGCCCTGCTCATGGGCGCTGCGAGCGTCGACATTCCGGCCATCGTCGTGACCGGTGGGCCGATGCTGAACGGCAAGTGGCGCAATCAGGACATCGGCTCCGGCACCGCACTCTGGCAATTCTCGGAAATGGTGAAGTCCGGCGAACTGACGACAGATGATTTCGTCGAAGCGGAACAGGCCATGTCCCGCTCCCCCGGCTCCTGCAACACCATGGGCACGGCGTCTTCCATGGCCTGCATGGCCGAAGCCCTCGGCATGGCCCTGTCCGGCAATGCTGCCATTCCTGCCGTCGACAGCCGCCGCCGGGTGATGGCGCATCTGACCGGCCGCCGCATCGTGGACATGGTCAAGGAGGACCTGAAGCCTTCCGACATCATGACCCGCAAGGCGTTCGAAAACGCGATCCGTACCAATGCGGCCATCGGCGGCTCTACCAATGCGGTGGTGCATCTACTGGCGATCGCTGGCCGTCTTGGCCTCGACCTGACCCTCAATGATTGGGACAAGTTCGGCCGGGACATCCCGACCATCGTCAACCTGATGCCCTCCGGCAAATATCTGATGGAAGAATTCTTCTATGCCGGCGGCCTGCCGGTGGTGCTGAAGTCGCTTCTTGAGGGCAAACATCTTCACGGTGAGAGCCTGACCGTCTCCGGCCGGACCATGGCCGAGGAAATCGCCCCGGCCCGCAACTGGAACGATGATGTCATCCGCCCGGTCGACAAAGCGCTCACGGCGTCTGGCGGCATCGCGATCCTGCGCGGCAATCTTGCCCCCAAGGGCGCTGTGCTGAAGCCGTCCGCCGCCTCCGAGCACCTGATGCAGCACCGCGGCCGCGCCGTCGTCTTTGAAGATATCGACGACTACAAGGCCCGCATCAATGATGAGGATCTCGACATCGACGAGAGCTGCATCATGGTGATGAAGAACTGCGGTCCGCGCGGTTATCCGGGCATGGCCGAGGTCGGCAACATGGGCCTGCCGCCCAAGGTGCTGCGCAAGGGCATCAAGGACATGATCCGGATTTCCGACGCCCGCATGTCCGGCACGGCCTATGGCACGGTGATCCTTCACACCTCCCCGGAAGCGGCTGTCGGCGGACCGCTGGCCATTGTACAGAGTGGAGACTGGATCGAAGTGGACGTGCCAGCCCGCCGCCTGCATCTCGATATTTCTCAGGAGGAAATCGACCGGCGCCTTGCTGCGTGGACCCCGCCTGTCGCGGCTCCGCAAAGCGGCTATGCCAGCCTCTACCATCAGCATGTGATGGGCGCGGACGAGGGCGCCGATTTCGACTTCCTACGCGGTGGCCGTGGCAATGCAGTGGCCCGCGAGGCTCACTAGACCTGATCGCTGGCGGAGCAGGACAAGGTTTTCGCAAACCGGTCCTGCTCCGCTCGGGACCATTCGCCATCCCGTGCTTGAGCCTGTAATGCTCTGGCCACTTACCTCTTCATGATTCCTTTCAGGACACGACACAGGTCATGACCCAAAAGCCCCCTCACAAGGTCGCTCTCGTCGGCCTCGGCAAGATCGCGAAGGACCAGCACGTTCCCTCGATCACCAAGTCCGCAGCGTTTGAAGTTGGCGCAATCGTCAGCCGCAGCGCCACCGGTCAGGATGTGCCGGTATATGAAACCCTCGATGCGATGCTGACCGGCGAGCCGGACATCAAGGTCGTCTCACTCTGCGTGCCGCCTCAGGTCCGGTTCGACATGGCAAGGCAGGCACTGTCCCACAAGCGGGATGTGCTTCTGGAAAAGCCGCCGGGAGCCAGCGTTGCCGAGGTCCATGCGCTCGAACGGCTCGCCAGGGAAAATGGCTGCGTGCTCTATGCGACATGGCATTCCCGCCACGCCATGGGCGTTGCCGGGGCGAAGGCCTGGCTGGCAAGCCGCAAGCCGGTGTCTGCCCGCATCACCTGGCGCGAAGACGTGCGCCATTGGCATCCGGGTCAGGCGTGGATCTGGGAGGCTGGTGGTCTCGGTGTCTTCGATCCGGGCATCAACGCCTTGTCGATCATGACCGAAATCCTGCCGGCTCCGGTTCATGTCTCATCTGCGGACCTGACCTTCCCGGAAAACCGCGACACGCCGATTGCCGCCGCCATCCGTTTCAGCGGTGCGGACGGCCTGACGGTCGACGCGGATTTCGACTGGCGCCAGACCGGTACCCAGACCTGGGAGATCGAAGTCGTCACGGATCAGGGAACCATCCTGCTGTCAGGCGGCGGCGCGACGGTCACCATCGAAGGCAAGGAAGTGTCCTCCGACGAAGCCCTCGCCTCGGAATATGACGGCATCTATGCCCATTTCGCCGACCTGCTGGCATCCCGCACCAGTGACGTCGACCTGACGCCTCTGGTTCATGTCGCCGACGCCTTCATGCTCGGCAAGCGTCTCCAGACGGAAGCCTTCTTCGACTGAAGAATGTACCGCTCGGACTGAAGCAAACTGTCAAGTTACACCCCGCCTGGTTCAGCACCCGGCGGGGTGTTTTTCATTTGACGAGCGGCAATCACATCCGCTCGATTATGACGGCAATGCCCTGACCGCCGCCGATGCACATGGTGGCAAGACCATAGCGGCCACCGGTGCGCTGCAGCTCATAGGCCAGCTTCACCAGAATGATCGTACCCGATGCGCCGACCGGATGACCGAGAGCGACCGCGCCGCCATTCGGATTGACCTTGGCCGGATCAAGCCCGAGGTCCTGGGTCACGGCACAGGCCTGCGCGGCAAATGCCTCGTTGGATTCGACCACATCCAGATCGGCGACGGTCAGACCGGCACGTTCCAGAGCCTGACGCGAGGCAGGCACCGGTCCAAGGCCCATCACTTCCGGGGCAACACCGCCAAGTCCATAGGCGACGATCCGGGCCAGAGGCTTTACCCCACGCGCTGCCGCGACTTCTTCGGCCATCAGCACCACGGCTGCTGCCCCATCGTTGATGCCGCTGGCATTGCCGGCGGTCACAGTCCCTTCCTTGCGAAACGCTGGACGGAGCTTTGCCATGTCCTCAAGCGTGACGCCCGGCCGCACATGCTCATCCGTGTCGAAGATTACTTCCGTGCGGCCCTTCTTTACGCCCATCGGCAGGATCTGGTCCTTGAAATAACCGGCTTCAATCGCCTGTGCCGCCCGTCGATGAGATTCAACGGCAAAAGCGTCTTGAGCCGCCCGATCGATCTTGCCCCGCTCAGCGACGTTCTCAGCCGTGATGCCCATATGGCCATTGCCGAAAGGGTCATTGAGAGCGCCCAGCATCATGTCGACCGCAACCGCATCGCCCATCTTCTGGCCGCTGCGGGCCTGTGTCAGGAGGTGGCCTGCACGGCTCATGCTTTCCGTGCCGCCAGCCAGAACGATATCCGCATTGCCGAGCAGTACCTGCTCTGCCGCCGTCACCACGGCCTGAAGCCCGGATCCGCACAGGCGGTTGAGCGTCAGAGCCGGGGAAGTTTCCGGAATACCGGCCCGCATGGCGGCAACGCGACTGACATACATGTCCTCCGGTGCCGTGTGGATCACACTGCCGAAAACCGACTGCTGGATATCCTTGCCTTCGCAGCCCGCCCGGGCAATGGCCTCACGGGCGACAGCCGCTCCCATGTCGCAGGGGGAAATGCTGGCGAGCGATCCGCCAAAATCTCCGATGGCCGTGCGGACGCCGGATGCAATGACAACAGAACGGGACATGACGTTTCTCCTCCTGGCCAATGCGGCCGTGATGGTGCCGGGTTCAAATCACAGCACCTTCTTTCATTGACGCGCACGGTACCTCCCTCAGGAGAACTGTGCCAGCCGCAACCTAAGGGAAGCTCGCCAAAAGAATGAGGAGGATCGCTTTCGTCTGACGGCAGTCAGGCTTCCGCCATGCCACCATCACGCGACCATCAGGCCGAGCAATGCGCAATCAGGCGGTTGAGAAAGGCGTCGCAGGCAGCCAGTTCGTTGATCTCGATGAACTCATCCGGCGTATGGGCTTGGGCGATGTCTCCCGGGCCAACGACAACGGTAGGAATGCCCGCCATCTCGCGGAACAGTCCGGCTTCCGTGCCATAGGCGACCTTGGAGAAGCCATTGCGGCCCGCCAGATGCTTGGCCAGCGCCACGATCTCTTCATCAGCCTCTGTCGCAAGTCCCGGAATGCTGGAGATCAGATGAAAATCGATGCCGCAATCGGGGTCGACCGCTTTCATCCGTGGCTCAAGCACATCACGGGCATAGACAAAGACCTCCTCGTTCAGAGCCTCCGCATCTTCCTCCGGCAGGGAACGGAATTCGAAGTCGAAGCTGCACAGTTCCGGCACGATGTTGAGCTGCGTTCCGCCCCGGATCACCCCCACATGGCTGGTCGTTACCGGCATATCATAGAGCTCATCATGCCGGCCCTTGGCCAGCCGCTCGCCGATTTCGCGGATCTTCATGATCAGCGCCGCCGCATATTCAATGGCATTGACGAATTGGGGAGCAAGCGAGGAATGGCCGGACTTGCCGGTCACTGTCACCCGGAAGCTGTGCTTGGCCTTGTGGCCGGTGATCACATCCATCTTCGTCGGCTCTCCAACGAAACAGCCGAGCGGCTTCAGATCCCATCCGGCCATGTCCGCAACCATGCTGCGCACGCCGATACAGCCGATTTCCTCGTCATAGGAAAGAGCGATGTGAAACGGCGCCTTGAGATCTGCATCCAGCAGCTGCGGCACCTTGGACAGGCAACAGGCCACATAGCCCTTCATGTCACAGGCGCCCCGGCCGAAAAGCTTGCCATCTTCCTCGCGCAGCACGAAGGGATCAGACGTCCAGTCCTGCCCCTTCACCGGCACCACATCCGTGTGTCCGGACAGGATGTAGCCAGGAAGCTCATCAGGACCGATGGTCACCAGCAGATTGGACTTGGTGCCCGTTTCATCGGGAAAACGGCGCGGTTCCAGACCGAAGGAACGCAGCCAGTCTTCCACGTGGTCGATCAAGGGCAGATTGGAATTTCCGCTTGTGGTGTCGAAAGAAACGAGATCTGCAAGCACTTCCCGGCTTGTCGGCCGGGCCTTGGGCGTCATGAAATACGGCATCTGATGTCTTTCGACCGGAGGCGGAACGAGCCTTCTTGAAGGCCCGGGCGCGGAGCAGATCGCACCGCACAATCACCTGAATAAGTAGCCTGCCGCTCGATGAAGCTCAAGGCCGCAGGACGAAGCCGGCTCAGACGCTGTAGTAGTCCCGGTACCACTTCACGAACCGGCCGACCCCTTCCTGAACCGTGGTCCGGGGCCGGTAGCCGGTGAGCTTCTGAAGGAGATTGGCATCGGCCCAGGTCGCCGGAACATCGCCCGCCTGCATGGGCATCAGGTTCCGTTCAGCGGTCCTGCCCGTTGCCTCTTCGATGGCACCGATGAAGTCGGTGAGCTGAACTGCATTGGAATTGCCGATATTCACCACCCGCCATGGGGCAACCGGCGAGAGG
This sequence comes from Roseibium suaedae, assembly GCF_900142725.1. GTDB lineage: Bacteria > Pseudomonadota > Alphaproteobacteria > Rhizobiales > Stappiaceae > Roseibium > Roseibium suaedae. The sequence goes on from NZ_FRBW01000002.1 coordinate 1,209,629, forward strand.
CTGTCCCCTTCCTCCACGATGCCATCTTCGGGGCGTACGGGAACGGCATCGATCAGCAGGCGGATGCCCTCGACCAGATCTTCGACATAGGTGAAGTCCCGCTTCATGTCGCCGTGATTGTAGACATCGATCGGTCGGCCTTCGAGAATCGCCTTGGTAAACTTGAACAGCGCCATGTCGGGCCGCCCCCAGGGACCATAGACCGTGAAGAACCGGAACATGGTCACCGGCAGGTCGAACAGATGGGCGTAAGAATGCGCCATGTTCTCCGTCGCCTTCTTGGTGGCGGCGTAGAAGGACATCTGGTGATCCGCCTTGTCGGTCTCCCGGTACGGCATCTCGGTGTTCGCGCCATAGGCCGACGAGGTCGAGGCCAAAAGCAGATGGTGCGGCGGATGGGCCCGGGCCGCTTCCAGCAGCTCAAACGTGCCGCAGATGTTGCTTTCCAGATAGGACCGCGGATTTTCGATCGAGTAGCGCACCCCCGCCTGGGCCGCCAGATGGATCACCACATCCGGCCGCTCCCGGCTGAAGAGGTTCATCAAGAGGTCCGGCGTCTCGACCCGGTCATTGATCGCGGTGAAATGTTCGTGCTGAAGCAGCATCTGCTGCCGGCGCTGCTTCAGGGCCACGTCGTAGTAGTCAGTCATGGCATCCAGGCCGATGACCCTGAACCCGTCTGCCAGCAAGCGCGTGCAGAGGAAATATCCGATGAACCCGGCCGATCCGGTGACAAGAGCAGTGCGCATGCAGCAATGACCTCAAAGAAGCGGGTTCAAAAAAAGAAGCTGGCAAGTGCATAGCCTGCCAGCTTCTGATTTGACAAATCTTTCCGCCCCGGGACGATCAAATCCAGGTCAGGCAGCGGTCTCGGCGCGGTCGACGAGAGCGCCGCGGGCACCGATCACCGTGCCGGCAAGACGCGCCCCGGCCTGCACAGCCTGCTCAAGAGCCACGCCGTCGCAATAGGCAGCCAGGAACCCGGCATTGAAGCTGTCGCCTGCAGCTGTCGTATCCACCACGTTGGTGACCGGCTGCACCGGCACGACAGTCCTGCCTTCGCCGGAAACGCAAACGACTTCTTCCGGACCGTTCTTCACGACCACCAGGCTGCAACCGGCCTTTCGGTAGCGCTCTGCGGTGTCGTCCGGTGTCTTGTCTCCGAAATAGGACGCCTCGTCCTCGTAGGAAGGCAGAGCGATGTCACACACGGCTGCAGCGTCCATGATGGCTACGCACATGGTCGCCACATCCGGCCACAGACGCGGCCGCAGGTTCGGGTCGAACACGACACTCGCCCCCTTTGCCCGTGCCCGGCCGACAGCCGCGAGGAAGGCGGTGCGATCGGCCTCAGGCAGAACAGCAATGGTAATGCCGGAGAAATAGACGACATGTGCAGAGGCCAGAACCTTGTCCACATGGGCAATGTCGGCGGCCAGGCAACGGGCGGCGGAATCCGACCGCCAATAGGCAAAGCTGCGCTCACCATTGGTAAGCTGGATCATATAGAGACCAACGGTCTTGTCGGTGCGGCGCTGGATCGGATCAGTGGTGATGCCGGAATCTTGCATGAAAGCGACCATGCGGTCGGAGACGGCATCCGTCCCCACAGCGGTCAGATAGGACACGTCCCACTTGGACGGGAACATGCGCCGCGCGTACCAGGCGGTGTTCAGCGTATCGCCGGCAAAACCCATGGAATAGGTCCCCTCCGCAGTCGGAGCCATTTCCACCATGCATTCGCCAATGGCGACAAAACGTTTAGTCACTAGAAGCCTCGTTTACGAAAAACTCTTCGTAGTTGCGGCGGATGCGCGGCAACTGTTCCTTGATGCGGGCCAGATGCTGAGACATCGCCTCAACGGCCCGGTTTTTATCATGGGTCTTGAGGGCATCAAGAACCCGGATGTGATCCTCGAACGCATCGCGCGAGGCAAAGGCCAGGGACAGAAAGCGGACACGGTCCATGTGGGCCTTGTTCTCGCGGATGATGTCCCAGGCAAATTCAAGTCCGGACCGGTCACAGATTTCCTTGTGAAACAGGTCATCATAACGGTGAAAGGTCTCCGGATCCTGCTCTTCGACCGCCTGCTTCTGGCGGTTCATGATCCCGTCGAGAGCGGCGAGATCCGTAGAGGTCAGCGTGTCACAGGCCACCTGAACGGTCTGTACTTCGATGGCATTGCGCACGAACCGGGCCTGATAGACTGCGCTCTCGGAGATTTGCGTCACGGTGGTTGCCCGCTGGGGACGGATGAGAAGAAAGCCCAGCTTGGAAAGCCGGTAAAAAGCATCGCGCACGGGCTGGCGCGAAACGCCCAGCGCCTTGGCAACTTCCGCCTCGGACATCTTGGTCGCAGGAGGCAAGTCCAGGGACAGGATCTGCCGGTAAAGCGTCTCGAACACAGTGTCGGCGACAGATTGCCTCTGCAACGGCTCAAGTGCCTTCAACGGCCCCTTCTCCAACATGGCCTCTCCATCCCATTTGCGACCCGGCGCATCCTGTTTCCGGATGGCAGCCATGCTTGTTTTTCTTCCTGCCAATCCGCCTCAGGACACCACCGGAACCCTTCCCGGCCCAGTCACAAACCCGCATCAAAACGAGCGTGATTTGGGTCTTTCCGGAGGCTATCGCCCTAAAGTCTGATTTGACAGTATCTAGCATATTAGTATACTAGCCACAGAGGAGAATGCAAGTTCCGCAAAACCATCAAGACATTGATCGAGGGAAGAAAATGGCGTCCCAGCTGGACCCGGACAGACTGTTTCCGGCAGATACCCGCACACGCGAAATTGCACGTTCGCTCTACGCGACCATCGCAGATTTGCCGATCATCAGCCCGCATGGACACACCGATCCGCACTGGTTCGCCGAGAACGAAGCCTTCCCGGATCCGGCACAGCTCTTCATCACGCCGGACCACTATGTCTTCCGCATGCTCTGCTCCCAGGGCATCGCACTGGAAAGCCTCGGCGTCCCGCGCATCGACGGCGGCTGGACCGAGACTGATGGCCGCAAGATCTGGAAGCTCTTTGCCTCCAACTACCATCTGTTCCGCGCAACCCCGTCTCGCATGTGGCTCGACCATTCCTTCGAGACCGTGTTCGGCTGGACCAAGCGCCTGAGCGCTGAAACCGCCGATGAGGCCTATGATCACATCGCCGACTGCTTGACCCGACCTGAGTTCCGGCCGCGCGCCCTGTTCGAGCGGTTCAAGATCGAAGCCATCGCCACCACGGAATCCGCTCTGGATGACCTGAAGTGGCACCGCATGATCCGCGAAAGCGGCTGGTCCGGCAAAGTCATCACCGCCTACCGCCCGGACTCCGTGGTGGACCCGGAATTCGACGGCTTTGCCGAGAACGTCGAAAAGTTCGGTGAACTCGCTGGTGAAGATGCCACCACCTGGACCGGCTATCTCGCAGCCCACCGCAACCGCCGCGCCTATTTCAAGGAATTCGGCGCGACGTCTTCCGATCATGGCCACCCAACGGCCCGCACGGAAAACCTGTCCCAGGCAGAAGCGGAAGCCCTGTTCCAGAAGGCTCTCAAGGGCACATGCACTGCGGAGGAGGCAGATGCATTCCGGGGCCATATGCTGACGGAGATGGCCCGCATGAGCCTTGATGACGATCTGGTTCTCCAGATCCATCCGGGCAGCTTCCGCAACCATTCCGGCCCGGTCATGAAGACCTTCGGCCGCGACAAGGGCTTCGACATTCCGAGCCGCACCGACTACGTCCGCGCCCTGCGGCCGCTGCTCGATGCCGTCGGCATGGAAAAGAACCTGTCTGTCATCGTCTTCACGCTCGACGAAACAACCTTCTCGCGGGAACTGGCTCCGCTGGCCGGCGTCTATCCGGCCCTGAAGCTTGGCCCGGCATGGTGGTTCTTCGACAGCCCGGAAGGCATGCGCCGCTTCCGTGAAACCACGACGGAAACCGCGGGCTTCTACAACACGGTCGGGTTCAACGATGATACCCGTGCCTTCTGTTCCATCCCGGCCCGCCACGATGTGGCCCGCCGCGTGGACTGTGCTTATCTCGCCCACCTGGTCGTGACCGGCCGGTTGGCGGAGGATGAGGCTTTCGAGGTCGCGCATGACCTCGGATACCGGCTTGCCAAGCAGGCCTACCGGCTCTGACGAGCCATCATTTGGGAGGAGGAACCAATGTCTTACTTGAAATCATTTGCTGCAGCGCTGCTCGCCAGCGCTGCAATTGCCACCTCGGCGGCAGCTTGCGAAGTCACCCTGAAGTCTTCCGACACGCATCCGGATGGCTACCCGACGGTCGAAGCCGTCAAGCAGATGGGCAAGCTTCTGGAAGAACGCACCGGCGGCCGCCTGTGCGTTGAAGTTTTCCATTCCGCACAGCTCGGTCAGGAAAAGGACACCATCGAACAGACCAAGTTCGGCGTGATCGACCTGAACCGCGTTTCCATGGGCCCGTTCAACAACCTGGTGGAAGAGACCAAGGTTGTTTCGCTGCCCTACATCTTCAAGAACACCGAACACATGCATCACGTGATGGATGGCCCGATCGGCGAAGACATGCTGAAGGCTTTCGAGCCGCATGGCTATGTCGGCCTGGCTTTCTATGACGGCGGATCGCGCAGCTTCTACAACAAGGTCAAGCCGATCAAGTCGATCGACGACCTGAAGGGCATGAAGGTCCGCGTCATGCAGTCCGACATCTTCGTCGACATGATGACCGCCCTTGGCGCCAATGCGACCCCGATGCCCTATGGTGAAGTCTACTCGGCCATTCAGACCGGCGTTATTGACGGCGCTGAAAACAACTGGCCGTCCTTTGAATCCTCCGGTCACTATGAAGTCGCTGGCTACTACACCCTGGACGAACACCTGATCGTCCCGGAAGTGCTCGTGATGTCCAAGGTGAGCTGGGACAAGCTCTCCGCAGAAGACCAGGCGGCTGTCCGCCAGGCCGCGAAGGACTCCGTGCCGGTGATGCGTGACCTCTGGCAGGCCCGCGAGAAGGCTTCCGAAGAGAAGGTTCGCGCTGCTGGCGTCGAAGTCATCACGGACATCGACAAGGCCCCGTTCATGGCAGCCATGGACAGCGTCTACGAAAAGCACGTCACGTCCGAAAACCTCAAGGATCTCGTGAAGCGCATCCGCGCCACCGACTGATCACCGCTGTACCCGTCCATGGCGGTCTCCGCCATGGACCCTTCATGGGGGGAGTGAAGTGCAGAACTTGATGGAGAAAATCGCGATAGGGATGTCCCTGGTCGCGAGAGTTGCTCTTTTGCTGGCTTGTGCCGGCCTGATCCTGATGACCGTGTTCATCTCGGCTCAGGTCTTCATGCGCTACGTGCTGAACAGTTCGCTGGTCTGGAGCGAGCCGGCAGCGGTCATCCTGATGGGATGGTTCATTTTTCTCGGCGCATCCGTCGGCATCCGCGAGGGCTATCACCTCAGCTTCGACGTGCTGCTCTATTTTCTGCCCGAGAGCGCGAAGAACTGGCTGTTCAGCATTTCCGATATCATCGTCACGGCCTTCGGCTTCGGCATGTTCTGGTATGGCGGACAGCTGATGCTCTCGGCCTGGGACGTCACCCTTCCCTCCCTTGGCATCTCCGGAGCCTTCGACTTCCTGCCGCTGGTCGGCGGAGGCGCGCTCGTGATGCTGTTCTCGCTGGAACGCCTGGCCCGCCGCGCGGCCGGCTTGCCGACGTCCCGCTTCGGCGACGTTGTGGAGGAATGATATGGAAGTCTGGGTTCTCTTCGGAACTTTCGTGTTCCTTCTTCTGATCGGCACGCCCGTGGCCTTCTGCCTCGGCGCGTCGTCTCTTGCCACCGTCGTCTATCTCGGGCTTCCGCCCGTCGTGGTCTTTCAGCGCCTGAACTCGGGCGTGTCCGTCTTCGCCCTGATGGCGATTCCCTTCTTCATCTTTGCCGGTGAACTGATGGTGCGCGGCGACATCGCCCGCCGCCTGGTGGCTCTTGCTGGGGCCTTGGTCGGGCACATGCGCGGCGGCCTGGGACAGGTGAACATCACCGCGTCCCTGATGTTCGGCGGCATTTCCGGATCTGCAGCAGCTGACGCGACCGCCATCGGCGGCCTGATGATCCCGCAGATGAAGGAAAAGGGCTATGACGTCTCCTATGGCGTCAACGTCACTGTTGTGTCCTCGATCATCGCCCTGATGATCCCGCCCTCGCACAACATGATCATCTATTCCATTTCCGCTGGCGGACGCCTGTCCATCGCGGATCTCTTCACCGCGGGCATCATTCCGGGCATCATCCTGGCGATTTCGCTGATGGTTGCAGCCTGGCTGGTGGCGAAGAAGCGCAATTACCCGACGGAAATTTTCCCCGGCTGGGGCGCTCTGGGCAATCTCTTCATCAACGCGATTCCGGGCATCCTGCTGATCGCGATCATCTTCGGCGGCGTGCGGTCGGGCATTTTCACCGCTTCGGAAAGCTCCTGCATCGCGGCGGTCTACGCGCTTGGCGTCACGACCCTTGCCTATCGCACCATGAACTGGCGTGACTTCCTGGAAGCAACGAAGGCAGCGGTGCGCACCACGGCAATGGTTCTGCTGGTCATCGGCTGTGCAGCGTCCTTCGGCTGGCTTCTGGCCTTCCTGCGCATTCCGGCCGAGCTGGTCAACTTCATGCGCGAAGTCTCCTCCAACCCGATCGTGATCCTGCTGCTGATCAACCTGGTGCTCTTGATCCTGGGTACATTCATGGATATGTCCCCCCTGATCGTGATCACCACGCCCATCTTCCTGCCAGTGGCGACTGCCTTCGGGATCGACCCGATCCATTTCGGCGTCATTCTGGTTCTCAATCTCGGCATCGGCCTTTGCACCCCACCTGTCGGCACGGTGCTTTTCGTCGGCTGTGCCGTTGGCCGGATTTCAGTCTGGGAAGCCATCCGGACCATCTGGCCCTTCTACGCCGCAGCCTTTGCGACACTCATGCTGGTGACCTACATACCGTTCCTGTCGCTCTGGCTTCCATCCATGTTCCACTAAGGAGACCCAGATGCTGGTCAAGACCTTTCCAGAAGTACCCGCGGATCCTGGCGTCAAACGCCAGGTTCTGTCCGACAGCCCGGAGCTGATGGTCGTTGCATTCCGCTTCCAGGAAGAAGGCGCGCAGGGCAAGCTGCACAACCATCCGCATGTCCAGTCCACCTATGTCGAGTCCGGCCGCTTCGTCTTTACCGTCGACGGCGAAGAGCTGCAGGTCGGCCCCGGCGACAGCTTCGTGATCCCTTCGATGGCGATCCATGGCTGCACCTGCCTGGAACCGGGCACCCTGATCGACACATTCACGCCCCGGCGTGATGATTTTCTCTAACCATTAACGTCCCTCCTCCCAAGCAAAGGACTTAGTTATGCTTACAGTCGAAACCCGCCACGCCATCGATCCGGCGACTGCAAAGACGCTCGACACCGACGGCCTGCGCGCGCATTTCCATGTTGGCGGCCTGTTTGCCGACGGTGAAATCCGGCTGACCTATACCCATTACGACCGCATGATCGTCGGTGGCGCCGTGCCGGCCGGCAAGGACCTGGTCCTGGACGAAGTCAAGGAATGCGGCACCAAGAGCATTCTCGACCGCCGCGAAATGGCCGTCGTCAACATCGGTGCAGCCGGTTCCGTTTCCGCCGGTGGCGAAACCTACCCGATGAACCGCGGCGACGTGCTCTACATTCCGCTGGGCGCTGGCGCCGTGACCTTCTCCGGCGAAGGCCGCTTCTACATCACCTCCGCACCGGCTCATAAGGCTCTTCCGGCCAAGCTGATCCGCATCGAAGACGCCAAGAGCTTCCGCACCGGGTCTGCAGAGACCGCCAACGACCGCACCATCTACCAGTTCGTCCATCCGGAAGTGATGGAATCCTGCCAGCTGGTCGTCGGCTACACCCAGTTCCACGGCGGCTCCGTCTGGAACACCATGCCGGCCCACCTGCATGACCGCCGCATGGAAGCCTATTGCTACTTCGACATGGACGCGAATTCCCGCGTGTTCCACTTCATGGGCCGTCCGGACGAGACCCGTCACCTGGTCATGAAAAACGAAGAAGTCGTCGTGTCCCCGCCGTGGTCCATCCACTGTGGCGCAGGCACCGGCAGCTACACCTTCATCTGGGCAATGGCTGGCGACAACGTCGACTACAAGGACGTTGAAATGGTTGCCATGGAGGACCTGCGGTGAACCCTTTCTCCCTGGAAGGTAAGCGCGCCCTGGTCACCGGTGCCAACACCGGCATTGGCCAGGCCATCGCCATCGCCATGGGAGCGGCCGGTGCAGAGGTTCTCTGCGCCGCCCGCCGCGACTGTGACGAAACCCTCGCCCAGATCAAGAACGGCAAGGCCATCAGCCTCGACTTCTCCGATCCGATGGCGGCCCGCGACGTTTTCAACGACGAGCATGTCGACATTCTGGTCAACAACGCCGGCATCATCCGCCGTGCGGATGCGGTCGACTTTTCCGAAGCAGACTGGGACGACGTCATGGACGTCAACCTGAAGGCCCTGTTCTTCACCTGCCAGGCCTTCGGCAAGGCTGTGCTCGCCCGTGGCGGCAATGGCGCAGTGGTCAACATCGCGTCGCTGCTGTCCTTCCAGGGCGGCATCCGCGTACCGTCCTACACCGCCTCCAAGCATGGCGTTGCAGGTCTCACCAAGCTGCTTGCGAACGAGTGGGCGGCAAAGGGCATCAATGTGAATGCCATTGCTCCGGGCTACATCACGACCAACAACACGGAAGCCCTTCGCAACGATCCGGATCGCAACAAGGCGATCCTCGACCGCATTCCGGCAGGCCGCTGGGGTGAGGCAAGCGATATTGGCGAAGCGGCAGTGTTCCTGTCGTCTCCGGCTGCCCGGTACATCCACGGGGCAATTCTGAATGTTGATGGAGGCTGGCTTGCCCGCTGATCTTCCCAATCTGACCCGCAAGAAGGGCCCTGCCCCCAAGGCAGGCATCGTCCATCTGGGTCTGGGCGCGTTCTTCCGCGCTCATGGTGCGGTCTACATCGAAGAAGCCATGGAGAAGTCTGGTGGCGACTGGGGCATTGTCGGTGTCAGCCTGCAGAGCCCGACCATGCGCGACCAGCTTGCTCCCCAGGAATTCGTCTACACGGCCCAGGAACTGGGTCCGAAGGGCGAGACCCTGCGCCAGGTTGAGATCATCACCGGCGTCCTTGTCGCCCGTGAAGATCCGGAAGCCGTTCTGGCGACCATGGCGAGCGAGAACATCCGCATCGTCAGCCTGACCGTGACGGAAAAGGGCTATTGCCATGACCCGGCAACCGGACGCCTGAACCGCCAGCACCCGGACATCCTCAAGGATCTGGACTACGAGCTGCCGGTTTCCGCCCCTGGCTTTCTGGTTCGCGCGTTGCAACGCCGGAAGGCCGCAGGCCTGCCGCCGTTCACCGTTCTGACTTGCGACAACCTCCCGGAAAACGGCCGTCTTGTGAAAGGCATCGTCCTGGAACTCGCAGGCCTGATCGACCCGGACCTTGCAAGCTGGATCGAGGCCGATGGCCGCTTCCCGGCAACCATGGTCGACCGGATCGTTCCGGCCACCAAGCCGGAAGACATCGAAGCCCTTGCTGCCAAGACCGGCTTCAAAGATGCCGCTCCGGTCCTGCACGAGCCTTTCCGCCAGTGGGTTGTCGAAGACGAATTCGTCGAAGCCTATGGCAAGGATGCCCGTCCGGATCTCGGTGCTGTCGGTGTCCAGATGGTCGCCAACGTGACCGCCTATGAGCACATGAAGCTCCGGATGCTGAACGGCACCCACTCGTCCCTCGCCTATCTCGGCTATCTGGCTGGCTACGAGACCATTTCGGAAACCGTGGCGGACCCGATCCTGGCCGATTTCGTGAAGGCCTTGTGGCGCCGCGAGATCATTCCATCCTTCACTCCGCCGGAAGGCGTGGATCTGGCCGCCTATGCGGACGCCCTGTTCGAGCGTTACGCGAACCCGTCGATCCGGCACCGGACCTGGCAGATTGCCATGGACGGCAGCCAGAAGCTGCCCCAGCGCATCCTCGGCACCGTCCGGGACAATCTGGCGGCCGGCCGTCAGTGCCCGGGCCTTGGAACGGCGATTGCAGCCTGGATGATCTACGTCGGTGGCGTTGACCTGAAGGGCAACCCGATCGACGTCCGCGATCCGCTGGCTGCCAAGCTGAAGGACCTGTCCGACGCCGCTCAGACGCCGGGCGAAAAGGTTGCTGCGCTTCTGTCCGTCGACCAGATCTTCGATGCCAAGCTGGCCTCTCAGATCCGTCTCGACCTCGAGGCCTCCTACATCCTTCTGAAGGCCGATGGCGTGCAGAAGGTTCTCACAGACCTGGGCTGATCCAAGGCAGGCGCGGACCGGACATTCCGACCGCGCCGTCCAGGGTTGATGCCCGAGCAACACAAACATGCCGGGGACGGCCTATCCGCCCTCGGCATTCGCAGAGCCGCCAGTCGATGGCGCAGCTTGCTGCACAGTCTCATTTCAGGAACGCCGCATGAGCACCCAGAAGCCAATTGTCCTGCATCCTTCGGACACAGTAGCCATCCTGACCTCCCGCGCCGCCAAGGGCGACGACCCGCTCGGCCTTGGCACACCGCTGGAAGGACCAGTGTCCGCCGGTCACAAGCTGGCCCGCTCAGCCCATGCAGCAGGCGACTGGATCTACAAATTTGGGCAAATCATCGGAACGGCCACGCAGCCGATTGCTCCGGGCGAACATGTCCACACCCACAATTGCGCCTTCTCCTCTCACGATGAAGCCTATGAAATCGGCGCTGATCTCGATCAGGCTCGGGCCGCCATCCCCTCGCCTTCCGAGCGGACCTTCATGGGCTACCGCCGCGACAATGGCCAGATCGGCACCCGCAACTACATTGCACTTTGTGCGACGGTGAACTGTTCGGCAACGGTCGTCCGAAGAGCGGCATTCGAACTGGAATCGTCCGGCGCGCTCGATGCCTATCCGAATGTGGACGGCATCGTCGCCTTCGCCCATGGCACAGGCTGCGGCATGGACAGCGAAGGCGCAGGTTTCAAGATCCTGCAACGTGTCCTTTGGGGCCACGCCACTCACCCGAACGTGGGTGCCACGGTTTTTGTCGGCCTTGGCTGCGAAGTCATGCAGGTGGCCCGGATGAAGTCCCAGTTCGGCGGCACCCTTGCCGACCGGTTCCACGGACTGACCATTCAGGAAACCGGCGGAACCCGCGCGACGATCGAACAGGTGAAGGCCAAGGTTCTGGAGCTGCTGCCGGAGGTCAACCGGATCGAGCGCTCTCCCTGCCCCGCGTCCAGCCTCAAGGTTGCCCTGCAATGCGGCGGCTCGGACGGCTTCTCCGGCATCACCGCCAACCCCGCTCTCGGCGTTGCCTCGGATCTGCTCGTCGGTCTTGGTGGCACGGCCATCCTGTCCGAGACACCGGAGATCTATGGCGCGGAGCAGCTTCTCCTGCGCCGGGCTGCCAATGATGCCGTTGCCCAGAAGCTGATCAGCCAGATCCACTGGTGGGAACGCTATACGGAAATGAACGGCGGCAGCATGGACAACAATCCAAGCCCCGGAAACAAGGCAGGCGGCCTGACCACGATCCTAGAGAAGTCCCTTGGCGCAGCTGCAAAGGGCGGCTCGACACCTCTGACAGCTGTCTATGACTACGCCGAGCCCGTCACGGACGCCGGCTTCGTTTTCATGGACACGCCCGGCTATGATCCGGTTTCAGCCACCGGACAGATTGCAGGCGGTGCACAAATCGTTGTCTTCACCACCGGCCGCGGTTCGGCCTTCGGCTCCAAGCCCGCTCCCACCATCAAGCTGGCAACCAATGAAGCCCTGTTCAATTCCATGCCCGAAGACATGGACCTGAACTGCGGTGACATTCTTTCCGGCAAGATCTCCATTGCCGAGAAAGGGGCAGAAATCCTGGACATGATCCTTGAGATCGCCTCCGGCAAACAGAGCAAATCCGAAGCGCTGGGACTGGGCGACAACGAATTCGTGCCCTGGCAAGTGGGCGCGGTCATGTAACCTGGCGTTCAGCCGCGCCTGTTTGACACAAGCAGAGTGCTTTCCCCTCAAGAATTCATGAGGAAAGCACTCGACATTTCTTGCCTTTTTCGCCGATAGGTTGGATAAGGTCCGCGCAATCGCGCTGGACCGGTCCTTCTGCCGGGTGTCACTGGCGCAAGGCTGAACCGCAGGACGCAACTTATATGGCCGCTCCCGAACATCGCCCGGGCGAATTGGTGGATCTCACCGATTTCGCCGGATCGCTGTTCCACGGCCCGGCCGCGCATCTGGCGAGCCGGTTCGAGGCTGCTCCTGCCATTCAGGGCGACATCAGCTGTATCCGGATGCTGGACCCGAAGGGTCTGACCGACATTCTGGAAACCTACCGCGCGGGCAAACTCCCGACGAGCGACCGCAGGGCTATCGCGTCCTTCTGGTCCCAATGGTATTTCGGCTTCATGATCCCGCCGCTGCTCATGCTCAGCCACGCGGCCGGAACCCGTATTCCCGCCAATCCGGGACGGCTCACCTTCCGCCACGATGGCAAGGGACAGCCTTTCAGCTTCAAGCTTATCCAGCCATCGGCGACCGCATCGGAACCGGACGACAGCCCCTTCGATCTGATGCATGAGCTGGTCGACAATCACCTTGCGCCACTGGTGTTTTCCCTTGCTGCCCGTTCCGGCGCCTCGGCCAAGGTGTTCTGGATGAATGCGGCGGTCGCCATCGACTATACTTGCGACGTGCTGCTGGATGGCAAGGCCCCGGCCTTCAAGGCAGTAACGCAAGCGCCTACACGCCCGGACGGCGGACGGAACCCGCTCTTCGGCCCCTACCGTCCTTCCGGATCGGAACTGACGAGAACGCGCCGCGTCTGCTGCTTGCGCTATCTGCTCGAAGGCGTCGACCGTTGCCCTGATTGCTCGCTCATGCCCGCATCCGGCAAAACCGAACGGCCCGTCGTTCCGGGCGCAGGCCGCACGGACTGACAGGAGTGATCTGGCGGAGCCCCCCCCGCCAGACTTCCAGGACCTTCTCAGGTCCTGCCGATCATCTTGGCCGGATCAACAATCTCGTCAAATTCGGCGGGGCTGACATAGCCAAGCGCCAAAGCCGCCTCCCGCAGGGTCGTGCCATCTTCATGGGCCTTATGCGCGACTTCGCTGGCCTTGTCGTATCCAATCACAGGGCTGAGAGCCGTGACCAGCATCAGGGACCGTTCCAGCAGCTCTCCAATGCGCTTGCGGTCGGCCGTCATGTCCTTCACCAGATGATCTGCAAAGCTGCGGCTGGAGTCTGCCAGGATCCGGCCCGACTGTAGCAGGGCATTGATGATCACCGGCTTATAGGCGTTCATTTCCAGATGTCCGGCGCTGCTCGCCATGCCGATCGTCACATCATTGCCCATCACCTGAAGGGCGACCATGGTCAGCGCCTCACACTGGGTGGGATTGATCTTGCCGGGCATGATGGAGGAGCCTGGCTCATTGGCTGGCAGTGACAGTTCCGCGATGCCGCTGCGAGGGCCACAGGCTAGGAAGCGGATGTCATTGGCAATCTTGAACAGGGAGCCTGCCAGCGTTTTCAGCACGCCGGAGAGAGCCACCAGCGCGGCATGGGCGCCCTGCGCTGAGAACTTGTTCTCTGCGGTCCGGAACGGCAGGGCCGTCATCTGCGCGATATACGCGGCAGCTTTCGTTGCAAACTCCGGATGGGCGTTGATGCCAGTGCCGACCGCCGTACCGCCCAGGGCCAGCTCATAGACATCCTTCAAGGAATAGGAGATCCGCTCCATGTCCTGATCCAGCATGTGCACGAAGCCGGAAAACTCCTGTCCCAAAGTCAGCGGCGTAGCATCCTGCATGTGGGTCCGGCCGATCTTGATGATGTCATCCCATTCCCGGGCCTTGGCATCCAGGCCGTTGCGCAGATGCTTGATCGCCGGAAGGACACTCCGCGAGACCTGGATAGCAGCCGCCATATGCATGGCGGACGGGAAGCTGTCATTGGTCGACTGGGACATGTTGACGTGGTCATTCGGGTGAACCGGCGACTTGCTGCCCAGCACCCCTCCCGCCATCTCGATGGCCCGGTTGGAAATGACCTCATTCACGTTCATGTTGGTCTGGGTGCCGCTGCCGGTCATCCAGACCTTGAGCGGAAAATGATCGTCCAGCTTGCCGGCAGACACTTCATCGGCCGCAGCGCAGATCAAGTCGCAAAGCTTTGCATCCAGCAGCCCCAGATCCCTGTTGGTCAGGGCAGCCGCTTTCTTCAAGGTTCCATAGACATGGATGACCTCGAGGGGCATCAGGTCCGTACCGATCGCGAAATATTTCAAGGATCGCTGGGTCTGCGCTCCCCAATAGCGATCCTTCGAGACTTCAATCGGTCCAATCCCGTCAACTTCGGTGCGCATGGAGGCCTCCTTCTTCGCCACATTCTAATGTAGGGAGAGAAGACAGCCAGACAATCTGAAGTTCAGCCCGATTTGCAGGGAGCCAGCTCCGGACCCGGCCTTGTTCAGATCTGCGGCAACCGGAAGTCTTCAAAAATCGAAGCGAGAGTCTTGTGAGCGGCTTGTCGATGGTAGCGGGCAGCTTCACTGGCGGCCTCAACATTCCTGGAAAGGATGGCTGACAAAAGCTCCCGGTGGGCCTCGACGCTGTCGTCCGGCACTTTCATGAGACGCAAGAGAACAAGGCGGCCCCGGCGAACCTGGTTGATGAGGCTTTCAAGATAGCCCGCGAGACGGGAGTTTCCCGAAATCCGGGCAAGCGTCAGGTGAAACAGATCATCCGCGTCCACCCAGGCTTCCAGATCGCCCGTGGCAGCAGCCTCTTCCATGTCGTCGAGAATGGCTTCCAGTCTCTCAATATGGGCCGGGTCCATCGGGCGGCTTGCCAGACGGCCGACAGCAGCTGGCTCCAGCAGAAGCAGCAGCTCATAGATATCGGCAAAATCGCGGGGCGACAGACCGAGAATGCGAGCGCCCCTTCGCGGGATCAGCTCGACCAGTCCATCCGCTTCAAGGCGGATCAGGGCTTCACGAACAGGCGTCCGGCTCATTCCCAGCCGGTCCGCAATGTCCGGTTCCGGCGCCTGGAAACCCGGAGGCAGCTGACTGCTCAGGATCTCTTCCTTGAGACGATCATAGGCACTGTCGACGCGGGTGATCTTGTTTCTGGAGTCCATAAGACGCGCAAACCTTGGGTAAATAACTGTCACACGGAAACGGCGGCAGGCGTCGAAACACCTGTCAGTTATTCCGATGCAAAATATTGCCTTCACCCAACTGTTCTGCCGGGAAATTGGTTAGCGAGTGTTAAGAATATAGTTTCAATTTTACTTATCCCGCTAATAGTCGGGACTATGTGGAAAATGATGCATACATTCAAAGATATGAAAAAATACAGATCAGCCAGAAACTGCGGACCATTAAAACAAATAACTTAAAACTTTATCTAAATACAGAAAACCAGCTTCAGGACTGCTTCTGCGAGAAACAAAAAAGGACGGCGAAAGCCTTAAAGACAAACGCCGTCCCTTTTCGCAATTCAGAGCCTTCAGATTGAAGTGCCCTGCATGTCATCAGTGCTCAGCCGGGGTCACCATCGCTGAGATCGTGTCCTGTACGGTCAGGACGCCAACCGGCATTCCCTTCTTGTCGACCACATTGACTTCACTCTGACCGGTATCGGCAAAATGCTTTGCCGCCTGCTCAAGGCGAATGCCACGCGGCACGGTCAGACCCTCCGAAAGTCTGCGGGACCGGTCCATGACCGTGTCGACGACGATCACCCGTCCCCGGTTCACTTCCTTGACGAAGGAGGAAATATACTCGTCCTGAGGACGCAGCACGATTTCCTGACCCGTGCCCTGCTGGATGACCTCGCCATCGCGCAAGATGGCGATCCGGTCCCCAAGGCGCAGGGCCTCGTCCAGATCATGGGTGATGAACACGATGGTCTTGTGCAGTTCCTGCTGGAGATCCAGCAGCACACTCTGCATGTCCATACGGATCAGAGGATCCAGCGCGGAGAAGGCTTCATCCATGAGCAGGATGTCGGAATCATTCGCCAGAGCCCTGGCGAGGCCCACACGCTGCTGCATGCCGCCGGAAAGCTGGTTCGGATAGTAATCCTCATAGCCCTCAAGCCCGACCCGGGTGATCCACTTGGCCGCCCGCTGCTCGGCTTCCTTTTCGGCAACGCCCTGGATTTCCAGACCATAGACCGTGTTCTTCAGCACCGTGCGATGGGGCAGAAGCGCGAACTTCTGGAACACCATGGCGGTCTTATGCCGCCGGAATTCCCGCAGCTCCCGCATGGACATCTTACAGACATCCACATCGCCATAGAGCACCTCGCCGGTGGTCGGCTCGATCAAGCGGTTGATATGCCGGATCAAGGTTGACTTGCCGGAGCCCGACAACCCCATGACCACCTGGATCTTTCCCGCCGGCATGGAGATGTTGATGTCCTTGAGACCCAGAACGTGATTGTACTTCTCGTTCAGTTCGCTCTTGGACATGCCCTCCTTGACCTTGTCGACCAGCTTGGCTCCGTCCGGCCCGAAGATCTTGTAGAGACCCCGGATGTCGATGCCGATGGCGTCGGCACGGGTGCCTTCATATTCAAATGCATCAGCATCAGCCATGGACAGTCTCCGAGTGTTTCTGCAGGCGCTTGCCATAGGCCTGGGTGGCCCGGTCAAAGATGATGGCGATCGCAACAATCGCGAGGCCGTTCATCACGCCCATGGTGAAATACTGGTTGTTGATGGCCTGAAGCACAGGCTGGCCGAGACCCTTGACGCCAATCATCGAGGCAACGACGACCATGGCAAGCGACATCATGATGCACTGGTTGATACCGGCCATGATGGTGGGCAGAGCCAGCGGCAGCTGAACATTGACCAGCTTCTGCCACGCGGAAGACCCGAAGGCATCCGCGGCCTCCAGAACATCCTTGTTCACGAGGCGGATGCCGAGGTTGGTCAGCCGGATCATCGGTGGGATGGCATAGATGACCACGGCAATCACCCCTGGCACCTTGCCAAGGCCGAAGATCATCACCACCGGGATCAGGTAGACGAAGCTCGGCATCGTCTGCATGAGATCAAGAATGGGATTGATGAAGGACTGCACCCGGTCTGACCGGGACATGAGGATGCCGATCGGAATGCCGACGACAATCGCCGTCAACGTACACACGGCCACCATGGCAATGGTCCGCATCGTGTCTTCCCACATGCCGAAATAGCCGATCAGCAGCAGGGCAATGGCCGATCCGACCGTGATCTTGATGCTCCGGCTCAGTGCGAACACGATCGCCACAAGGCCAAGCAGCACCAGCGGCCAGGGAGAGGAAATCAGAAGGTTTTCAAGGCCGATCAGAAAGGCCTTCAGAGGAGAAAACAGGTTCTCCAGCGTCTCGCCATAGGCTCTCGTAAATTCCTTGAAGCCACCGTCGATCGTGAGACGCAGGTCCCGGAGATCGCGGCGCCCCATAGAGGGAAAGTCAACCCAGTCCATGATGTGCTCCCGCCTTGGCTGTGGAACCACCAAGCGGGCCCGCGTCGATCGCGGACCCGCCCATTACAAAGTCATACTGTGTCACGTTCAAAGTGCCGCCTTGACCTTCTCGGCAACCTCGGGCGTCACCCACTTGGTCCAGACATCCTCGAAGTTTTCCAGGAAGTAGTAGGCGCCATCTTCATTGGTGGCCTGGTTGTCGGTCATCCAGGCCAGAACCTTGTTGGCCGTTTCATTGTGCCAGGAGCGGACCTTGACGTAGTCCATTGCAATCCCCGCCTTGTCGGCAAAGGACTTGGTCACGACAGTGAAGACGTCAGAACGCGGCCAGTCGGCGGGCTTGGGGTCCGGGCAATTGGCAACGACGATACACGTGTCCCAGGCGGTCTTTTCGTATTCCGCTTCCCGGTCCAGCTTGGTCATCTCGTATTTGCCCAGAATGGCGGTCGGGGCCCAGTAGTAACCCAGCCAGCCTTCCTTGCGCTCGAAGGCGCGGGCAATGGAGCCATCGAGACCTGCGGCAGACCCGGTATCGACAACTTCAAATCCCTTTTCCTCCACGTCCCGCGCGCGGGCCATGTTGGCGGTGATGATCTGGCAAGCCCAGCCCGACGGACAATTGAACAAGGCGCCCTTGCTCTCGTCTTCCGCACCCGGGAACAGTTCCGGATGGGACAGCGCCTCTTCGACGGTCTTGATATTGTGTTCCTTGGCGAGATAGGTCGGAACCCACCAGCCCTCGACACCGCCATCGGCCAGAACCTCGCCACCGATCAGCAGGCTGCCGTCAGCCACGGCCTTGTCGAGCGGCTCGCGCACGGCATTGACCCAAAGCTCCGGCGCCATATCCGGCTCGGCCTTTTCGTTCATGGAGGTGAAGGTCGGCATCGTGTCGCCGGTAACCAGCTCCACCTTGCAGCCATATCCCTCTTCCAGGATGATCTTGTCGATATGCGCCATCGCTCCCGCGGACGCCCAGTTCATTTCGGCAACTGTAACCGTACCGCACTCTTCGGCGGCCATGGCTGACGATGCGCCCAGGCAAAGGGCTGTCGCAGCCAGGGTGGCAAACACTGTCTTCATCAGACTTCTCCACTGCAGTTCAACATTGAGGATTAAATAAAAGGATGAGGAATTGTCAGTTATTCTTCAGTCCATTTGGATCGAAACCGGGCATAAAATAAATATTTCAATCATTACGTGAAATATCTGATGAATCAGAAACTGAATTCAGATTCACATGCCCGGAGCCTTGAGCCAATTCGAGATGAAAGCGGATCACACTAGTCATCTTGAATTCGCGCATTGGTTTCCCTTGATCAGGATTATATTTTACACCACATTAGCGATGCTATCTCGCCGAGATAATTACACTTCAGTTTCCCACTGACAACCTTTGCAGATCCTTTTGTCGCCATTTGGCAACAAAAGAACCAAACTGCCGCCATTATTGGCGTTTTGGGGCGCAGGAAGATCAAATCAAGACATAAAATTATCGGAATCGGCCAGAGAACCGTGGCGAGTCGAGCGCAAGTTCATGCTTTTTATCGTAAATCCGCCAGGTTCAGAGGCCGTGACGGGACCCGTTCTGGCTGATAGAAAGAAGGCTGCCTGTCGGCATTTCCCGCCAATCTCACAGCGACGGATAAACATGCGCTCCTGTTTCCATCTCGCCTACCATGTCACGGACCTTGACGAAGCCCGCGCCTTTTACGGAGACCTGCTCGGCTGCCCGGAAGGCCGCAGCACCGAGACCTGGGTCGACTTCGATTTCTTCGGCCACCAGATCTCCCTGCACCTGGGCGAACCGTTCAAGACGACCAACACGGGCAAGGTCGGCGATCACATGGTGCCGATGCCGCATCTGGGCGTGGTGCTCGGCATGGACGACTGGCAGACGCTGGCAGACAAGCTGACGGCGGCCGGAACCCAGTTCGTTCTTGCCCCGTCCATCCGCTTCAAGGGAGAGCCCGGCGAACAGAGCACGATGTTCTTCCGCGACCCGTCCGGCAATCCGATCGAGGTAAAGGGCTTCAAGGATACATCCGGAATATTCGCCGCATGACCCGCCTCATTCCCTTCGTCACACGCAGCAGCAGAAGCGAAGCAGAGGGCTGGCTGGCCTCGCTGAACAGCGCGCTTGGCCCTCACGCGGAAATCCGCCTGCTTGCGGATGTCAGCAAGGAAGACCGGCAAGCCTCCGAACTTGCCATCGTTGCCAATCCGGACCCGGCCGAACTGCTTCTGCTGCCGAATCTCAAGTGGGTTCAGAGCCTGTGGGCTGGCATCGAGCGGATGGCCGCGGAACTGCCGGCATCAGATCTCAAGATCGTGCGCCTGGTCGACCCGAAGATGGCACAGACCATGTCCGAGGCTGTGCTCGCCTGGACGCTCTATCTTCACCGGGACATGCCCGCCTATGCCCGCCAGCAGGCCGAGCGGCGCTGGCGTGAGCATGAACTGAAGTTGCCTGAAGACCAAACGGTGACGCTGCTTGGCCTCGGCCATCTTGGCGCTGCCGCAGCTCAACGCCTCAAGGACAACGGCTTTACCGTTCAGGGCTGGAGCCGGAGCGAGAAGACACTGGATGGCATCAGGACCTTCTCGGGCGAGGCAGGCCTGAAACAAGCCTTGACCACGACGGACATTGCCGTCGTGCTGATGCCCCTGACCAGCGAGACCCGCGGACTTGTGGGCAAGGAAGCCCTCGCCGCGCTGAAGCCGGGGGCTAGCCTGATCAACTTTGCCCGTGGCCCGGTCATCGATGACAGCGCCCTGCTCGAAGCGCTGGACACGGGGCACGTCAAGCATGCTGTTCTCGATGTCTTTGCGACCGAACCGCTGCCCGCGGATCACCGCTACTGGACACATCCGTCCGTTACGGTGCTCCCGCATATTTCCGCCCCGACGATCAAGAAGACCGCGTCCGAACTCGTGAAGCGCAATGTCACGGCCTTCCTGAACACGGGTGAGATTCCCGCAGCAATCGACCGCAACCGGGGCTACTGAGGAGCATAAGCTTCCGGCGAGATCAGCGCCAGAGCACTGTTCGGGAACAGCTGAAATGAAAAACCCCGCGCAGATTTGCGCGGGGCTTTTTGTCTTCAGAAAGGCTGGACCAATCAGCCCATGGCCCAAGGGCCATGATAGCCCTTGCCATCCTTGTCCGTGCGCTCGAAGCCGTGGGCGCCGAAGAAGTCGCGCTGGCCCTGCAGCATGTTGGCCGTGGAGCGGCCGGTGCGCATGATGTCGAAATAGGACAGCGCCGACGACAGGGCCGGAACAGCCAGACCGTTCAGAGCGCCGAGCGCCACCACCTGACGCAGGGCGCCATGGGTTTCCTTGAGCTTGTCAGCAAAGAACGGCGCCAGCATCAGGTTGCGGGCCGGGTCTTCGTCAAGGGCGCTGGCCATGTCGTTCAGCATCGCAGAGCGGATGATACAGCCATTGCGCCAGATCTTCGCGATTTCCGGCAGCGGCATTGCCCAGCCATACTGCTTGGCAGCTTCCAGGATCAGGCCGAAGCCCTGCGCGTAGCAGACGATCTTGCCGGCAACCAATGCAGATTCCAGAACGGAAGTGGCGATTGCAGCCTTGTCGAGCGCCACCGGAGCCGCACCAAACACGGCCTCACCTTCTTTGCGCTCATCAATGCGGGCCGACATGTTGCGGGCGGCAACAGCCGCTTCGATGGCGCTTGCCGGCGTGCCCAGCATGAGGCCTTCGATGGCGGTCCAGCGACCGGTGCCCTTCTGACCAGCCGTATCCAAGATGATGTCCAGCATCGGCTTGCCGGTATCCGGGTCAGCCGTATTGGCAACCTTGCCGGAAATCTCGATCAGGTAGGACTGGAGAATGCCACCGTTCCACGTCTCGAATACCGAGCCGATTTCAGCGGAGGTCATGCCGAGGCCGTCGCGCATCACACCATAGACTTCGGCGATCATCTGCATGTCGGCATATTCGATACCGTTGTGAACGGTCTTCACCAGATGACCGGCACCGGCAGCGCCCAGATGGGCCGCGCAAGGCGTGCCTTCATGCTTGGCGGAAATCGCTTCCAGGATATGACCAACCTGGGTCCAGGCATCAGCCGGGCCGCCCGCCATGATGGACGGTCCAAAACGAGCGCCTTCTTCACCACCGGAGACGCCGATACCCATGAAGCGCGGACCTTTTGCGGCAGCTTCTTCATCGCGGCGGTTGGTGTCGTGATAATTGGCGTTGCCCGCGTCGATAATCAGGTCCTGCGGATCCAGAAGAGGACGGAGCGCTTCGATCTGCGCATCCACGGCCTCGCCTGCCGGGACCATCAGGATGATGGCACGCGGGCTCTTGATGGCGCCGATGAAATCCTCAAGGGTCTTGGTCGGAACCAGCTTTTCCGCAAGCGGGCCTGCCTTTGCCATGAACTGGTCGGTCTTGTCCGTGGTGCGGTTGAAGACCGCGATGGAAAAACCATTCTCAGCAATGTTCAGCGCCAGGTTTCCCCCCATGGTGCCAAGGCCGATCAATCCGATCTCGGCAGTCGCCGTCGTTGCGGACATGGAAAGCTCCTTTCGCTTCTTGTTCGATTTCGCGTGTTCGCTGGCAGCGTAATATCCCAGTTTGCTCACAGTCCGCAATTCCACAGAACGCCCAAAGCGTTCGCTTTTACAATTTCATCGTCCAAGCAAGCAAAAGCCCGGCACCTTCCAGCACCGGGCTCCAATTGCGATCGAAGATGCGAAAATCACTTCCGGCCACGGTTCATAGCGGCGGCCAGTGCCGCAGCCATGGCGTTGTTGGCGGGAGCGGGGGCATTTCCCGGCTTGCCGCCGCCGGAACCACCACCGGGCCCCTTTCCTCCAGGTCCACGGCCACCTGGTCCACGCCCTCCCGGACCACGGTCATCACGATGCCCGCTCTGACGGTTATCTGCGGCCCGCTCGCGCTGGCCCTGATAGTCCACGTCCGACTTCATCGTCATGGAGATGCGCTTGCGCTTCACATCCACTTCCAGGATCGTCACCTTCACGATATCGCCCGCCTTGACCACCTTGTGCGGGTCATCAACGAACTTGTCCGCCAGCTGGGAAACGTGAACCAGACCGTCCTGGTGCACACCGACATCAACGAATGCGCCGAAGTTGGTGACATTGGTCACCGTGCCTTCCAGCTTCATGCCCGGCTTCAGGTCGGAGATTTCCTCAACCCCATCTGCAAGGGAAGCGGTCTTGAACTCCGGACGGGGATCTCGGCCCGGCTTTTCCAGCTCCGACAGAATGTCCTTCACCGTCGGCAGGCCGAAGCGCTCGTCAGTAAATTCCTTCGGGTCCAGTCCGCGCAGCACCGAGCTGTCACCCATGAGCTGGCGCACATCCCGGCCACAGGCCTTCACGATGCGCTTTGCCAGCGGATAGGCTTCCGGGTGCACGGACGAAGCGTCCAGCGCCTCCTCGCCATCATTGATACGCAGGAAGCCGGCGCAAAGCTCAAACGCCTTGGCGCCGAGACGGGGCACTTCCTTGAGCTGCTTGCGGCTGGTGAACCGCCCGATGCTGTCCCGGTGCTCAACCACAGCGCGGGCCAGGCTGTCCGACAGGCCGGAAATGCGCGAGAGCAGCGCCGGAGATGCCGTATTGAGATCAACGCCAACCGCGTTCACTGCATCTTCCACGACCGCGTCCAGCGCTCGGGCAAGCTTGGTCTGGTTGACGTCATGCTGGTACTGGCCGACGCCGATAGACTTCGGCTCGATCTTCACCAGCTCCGCCAGCGGATCCTGCAGGCGGCGGGCAATGGACGCCGCGCCGCGCAGGGACACGTCGATGCCCGGCATTTCCTTGGAGGCCAGCTCAGAGGCCGAATAGACCGATGCGCCGGCTTCATTGACGATGACCTTGACCGGACGGCTGGCCGGCGGAATGTCACCCAGAACATCGGCTGTAAGACGGTCCGTTTCGCGGCTGGCGGTACCGTTGCCGATGGCGATCAGCCCCACCTTGTGCTTGGCGATCAGTGCCAGAAGGGTTGCCCGCGACCCAGCAATGTCGTTGCGCGGCTGGAACGGATAGATCGTTGCCGTGTCGATCAGCTTGCCCGTCCCGTCAACCACGGCAACTTTCACGCCTGTGCGGATGCCAGGATCGAGACCCAGTGTCGCCTTGGCGCCAGCAGGGGCAGCCAGCAGCAGATCCTTCAGATTGCGGGCGAAGACCTGGATGGCCTCTTCCTCGGCCTTGTCGCGAAGGTCGCCCATGAGATCGAGTTCAATATGCAGCGCCAGCTTCACCTTCCAGGCCCAGCGCGCCACATCCATCAGCCACTTGTCACCCGGACGGCCCTGGTCAGCGATGCCGTAGGTGTCGGCGACCAGCTTTTCAGCCGGCTTTACCGGCGAGACGTCATCCGCATCCACCGTCAGATCGACGGACAGAATCCCTTCATTGCGGCCACGGAACAGAGCCAGAGCGCGGTGGCTCGGGATCTTGGAGAGCGGCTCGGAATAGTCGAAATAGTCCGCGAACTTCGCGCCCTTCTCGCTCTGGCCATCGATCAGCTTGGACTGAACGACGCCCTTCTCCGAGACATGGCGGCGGAGCTGGCCAACGAGAGCAGCGTTTTCCGCAAAGCGTTCCATCAGGATCTGGCGGGCCCCATCAAGAGCTGCCTTGGTGTCCGCAACGCCCTTTTCTTCAGAAACATAGCTGCCGGCTTCCTGTTCCGGGTCTTTTGACGGATCGGAAAGCAGCAGATCAGCCAGCGGTTCCAGACCGGCTTCGCGGGCGATCTGTGCCTTGGTGCGGCGCTTCTTCTTGAACGGCAGGTAGAGATCTTCAAGAACGGACTTGGTGTCCGCCAGCGCGATGCTCTTGGCAAGCTCATCCGTCAGCTTACCCTGCTCCTCGATCGACTTGACGATGGCAACGCGCCGGTCTTCCAGCTCACGCAGATAGATCAGCCGTTCTTCGAGCTTGCGCAGCTGGGTGTCGTCCAGCCCGCCGGTCGCTTCCTTGCGGTAGCGGGCGATGAAGGGAACCGTGGAGCCTTCGTCGAGAAGCTGAACCGCAGAATTCACCTGGGTTGGCTGGCACCCGATCTCATCCGCAATCCGCCGCGCGATGCGGAGGGCAACATCCGGGGCAAGGGCAGCAGCCTTGGTGCCGGGGGCAGGAAGGGTCAGGTCAGAGAACTCGGACATGCGGCGTTTCCATCTTGTCGTGTCGTAAGGCCTGCCTCCAGCCAAAGGCGGCAAGGCAAGAACGGGGACGATAGAGCTGCCAAACAGGGCGATAAAGAGACAGGTTGGCGAAGTCCACGGAAATGCGCCCGCACGCCGGACCCCATTGC
Source organism: Roseibium suaedae (assembly GCF_900142725.1). Lineage (GTDB taxonomy): Bacteria > Pseudomonadota > Alphaproteobacteria > Rhizobiales > Stappiaceae > Roseibium > Roseibium suaedae. The sequence continues at coordinate 1,234,528 of NZ_FRBW01000002.1, forward strand.
AGAACCTTCCCACGATCAATTTCAGGTGGTAGACGTCACCGTCCTTCTCTTCAAAAAGGACGAAACCATGAAATCCTCTGAAGTCGCCCGTTATTGGGAAGGGAACGCGGAAACCTGGACCCGTCTGGCCCGAGCCGGATATGACCAGTATCGCGATGCCCTGAACACGCCTGAGTTCCTCCGTATCCTGCCAGACATCGGCGGCCTCACTGGCATCGACATCGGCTGCGGCGAAGGCAGCAACACCCGCAAGCTCGCGGCTCTTGGCGCAAGCCTCCATGGCGTGGACATTGCCCCAACCTTCCTGCGCCATGCCCAGGAGAGCGAAACCCAGACCCCGCTCGGCATCCACTATCGCCATGGCGACGCGACGGCTCTTGATGAACCGGACGGCACTTATGACTTTGCCACCGCATTCATGAGCTTGATGGACGTTCCCCAGCCGGAAAAGGCCATCGCGGAAGCCTTCCGTATCCTCAAACCCGGCGGCTTCCTTCAGTTTTCGATTCTGCACCCATGTTTCGTGCCGCCCGTAACAAAGAACCTGCGCGGAGCAGATGGCCTCTCCTACGGCCGGATGGTCGGAGATTATTTCCGCGAGACGGATGGGGAGATCGACACCTGGACCTTCGGTCAGGTGCCGCAGGAGATGAAGGCGACGCTGGAACCCTTTCAGGTGCCACGCTTCCACAGGACCTTGTCGACCTGGATCAACACTCTTTGCCGGACAGGCTTTCACATCGAGGAAATCAACGAGCCACGAGCAGATGAGGAAACGGCCCGCCGGGTTCCAACAGTCGAGGACACCAGGGTCGTGCCGATCTTCCTTCAGATCCGGGCGCGCAAACCTGCGTAGCGGGAAAAGGGCCTAAACCCGGGATCGGAAGAACCGGCTGGTGACGGAGATCGAATTTCCGTCCGGATCCTTGGCATTGGCGAAGACATAGCCATCCCCTTTGTGCAGCGGACCGAAAGCCAGTCCGGCTTCGGCCCGCTCCGCACAAAACCCTGCAACGTCCTCGATATCAAAACCGAGCTTGACCAATGCCTGTCCCTTCTTCTGGGACTTGGCAGCGGGATGCAGCATGAGGATTGCGCCACCTTCCGGATGCACCAGTTCCACGATCCGGTCGCCCTCTTCCCGAAACACCTCGAAACCGAAATGCGCGGCATAGAACCGGGCGCTTTCTTCAATGTCGCGGGTGTAGAGCGTGATGCGATTGAGCGGCATGTCCTTCCCTCGGGCGTGGCAGCCAGCAGGGGGACTGCGACTGTTCGTTACCTCACCACGGTAATGCGCTCGGCTGCCCGTGTCACGGCCGTGTAGAGCCAGCGGTCGCGGTGCTCACGGAAAGCCCAGCTTTCGTCGAACAGAACCACATCGTCCCACTGGGAACCCTGCGACTTGTGAACGGTGAGCGCATAGCCATAGTCGAACTCGTCGGCCTTGCGACGGATGGCATAGGGGATCGCGTCCGCGCCCTCCTCGAACATGGCCGGCAGAACCCGCACCTTCACCGTATGCTTGCCTGCCTCATCTTCCGGGATCACGTCAAAGCGCAGCGTGTTGCCACGCGGCGGGCGCAGCTGCTTGACCGACCAGAGCCCGCCATTCAGCAGGCCCTTGGTCTTGTCGTTGCGCAGGCAGACCAGCTTGTCACCGACGGCAGGCATCGGGGTTGAAAAGCCCTTCAGCTCGCGGATGCGGCCATTGTACAGACGGCGCGTCTTGTTGGTGCCGACCAGAACCTGATCGGCGGACAGGATCCGCTCCTTGTCGATGTCCCGGCGGCTGATCACCTGGCTCTCGCCAAAGGTGCCGTAATCCAGCGTTCCGCCTTCGCGGATTGTCATGGACATACGGACGATCGGATTGTCCTGCGCCTGACGGTGTACCTCGGTCAGCATCACATCCGGCTCGGCTTCGGTGAAATAGCCGCCGCCCTTGACCGGAGGCAGCTGGGCCGGGTCACCAAGCACCAGCACCGGTGTACCGAAAGACAGAAGGTCCTTGCCCAGATCCTCATCCACCATGGAGCATTCATCGATCACGATCAGGCTGGCGGAAGCCGCCGCACTGTCGCGTTTGATGGCAAACTGCGGACCATTGTCATCCGCATCGTCTTCCACCTCTTCCTCCTCCTTGGCGGAGCGGGGGCGGTAGATCAGCGAATGAATAGTGCCCGCATCCTCACAGCCCTTCTGACGCAGAACATGAGCAGCCTTGCCCGTGAAGGCACCAAAGCAGACGTCGCCATCAATGCCCTCTGCCAGGTGCCGGGCAAGCGTGGTCTTGCCCGTTCCGGCAAAGCCGAACAGCCGGAAAACCTGCTTGTCACCGCGCTTCAGCCAGCGCGAGGTTTCACTCAGTGCTTTTTCCTGTTCCGGTGACCAGGCCATGGATGATTCCCGTTTCGTTCCGTGCGTTCCGTCCATAACCTGATTTCCGGTGGCACACCATGGCAAAGGCACGGTCCGTTTGCCCTGACGAACCGATTTTCCGCGTTCGCATTGACGTTTTGTTCAGCACATTTCGTCAAATCCGCGCGGATTAAGAGTCCAGACAGGTCAAAGTCTTACGTTCAGTCATTATTGATCAGATTGACTTTATTCATTGAGCCGGGGTTGCGGACATTGTCCTTTTCACTTGCCACCTTACAATCGACAGACGACCTCGACGCCGCAGATTTTGCTGTTGCAGAGCCTGAAAGAGGCTTCGAAGCGCGCCATCTGCCTGCCATCGCCGATCGGCTGGAAGTTGGCGTCTGGGTTTTCGATATCGACCAATCTCAGGTTCTCTGGGCCAATTCCGCTGCCTTGAGCATCTGGGACGCCACCAGTTGCGAAGAGTTGTGCGGCCGCGAACTGGGAAAAGACATGTCGCCTGCTGTGAAGCGCAGGCTGGAGCAGCATCAGTCGGATTTCATCTCCCGCAAGGCCGTGTTCCAGGAGATCTGGACCCTCTATCCAAATGGCAAGCCAACCCCCATCAGGGTCCGGATGTCCGGATATCCACTTGAGGGCGGCAATAGAATGGGCATGCTGTGCGAAGCCCATCGGGAGAGCGAAAACCAGCACGAAGCTCTCAGGAGCACGAATGCCCTGCTGCACACTCAGCTGATGATTTCCCTTCATGATCAGGATGGACACACGCTCTATCTCAATCCAGCTTCCCGCAGGGCCTTTGATACCAATTCGGATCAATTGAAAGACCGCTTTGCGCGGAAGTCGGATTACAGCAAGCTGCGCATCTCTCTGGAAGCCTCTGGAGAGGTTTGTCTGATCGCACGCATGCAGACGGCCGAGGGCAAGAGATGGCACGAGATCACTGCCCGGAACTGCTTCGACCCGGTTTCCGGATGCCCCTCGATCCTCGTCAGCGAGAGTGACGTCAGCGAACTCAAGGCAGCGGAAGCGCGTGCCAAGGGGCAAGCTTATAATGATGCCTTGACCGGCTTGCCGAACCGGCTCGGCCTGCCCCAGATGTTCACCGACATGAAGAGCCGCGCGGAAAAACACGGCCAGATCATCGGGCTTTTCTTCATCGACCTGGACCAGTTCAAGTCCATCAACGATACGCTGGGTCACACCTATGGCGATACGATGCTGATCCGCATCGCAGGCCGGTTGAAAAAGATCCTGAATGCGGAAGATGCTGTGGTCCGGCTGGGCGGCGACGAGTTCCTGATCCTAAGCCCTGCAACCGATCCGGCAGCTTTCACCGCAAAAGCAGAGCTTCTGGTCAAGGAGCTTGCCATCCCCGTGCGATCGGAAGGCCGAAAGCTAGCCGTGACGCCAAGCATCGGCATCGCCCGCTGGCCGGAACATTCTTCCGAGCTGCAGAAGCTGATGCAATTCGCTGACCTGGCCATGTACAGTGCGAAGGAAGAGGGCCGGAACCGCTTTTGCACCTTCGAACCTCAATTCTATGCTCAGTTCGAGAGCGAATTGGAGAACCTCACCAGTTTGCGCGAGGGCCTTTCCAAGGACCAGTTCACCGTGCATTTCCAGCCGCGTATCAATGCGCGCACGGAAAAGATCGAGACACTGGAAGCTCTCGTCCGCTGGCAGCACCCGCGCCGCGGTCTTGTCCTGCCATCCGAGTTCATCCCGCTTTGTGAGAAGTCAGGCCTGATTGTCGAACTTGGGGCAAAGGTGCTTCGGCAAGCGCTGAAGTTCCTGCAACAGATGAAGAAAGCAGGGCACCAGAGCCGGATTTCCGTGAACGTTTCCCAGCGCCAATTGCAGGAACCCGATTTCCATGCCTTCGTGCGTGCAGAACTGGAAAAGCACGGCTGCTGCGGCTCGGAGCTGGAGCTTGAACTGACCGAAACGCTGGTTGTTGATAGCGGGGAAATCATTCGCAACAACCTCACAGAGGTCCGCGCTCTGGGCGTCACCATCGCCATTGACGACTTCGGAACCGGGTATTCGAATTTCGCCCGACTCAGCGAAATGGCCGTCGACTACATCAAGATCGACCGGAGCCTCGTGATGGGCCTGCCCGCCAATGCGGGTCTCATTCAGGCGATCATTGCAATGTGCAAGGTGATGAAGGCAGCTATTGTCGCGGAAGGTATCGAGACCCGGGAAATTGCCGATCAGATGATCGAACTCGGAGCCGAGGAACTGCAGGGCTACTATTTCGGCCGGCCGGTCGCGCCGGAAGAGATCCTGACGAGGCTGGAGAAAGACGGGAATGGTCGGCGCCCGTGCTGCATGTAATACCAACCTCAGCCCTGGGCGACCAGCAAGGCACCGCCAGCGATCAGCACGACGCCCGCCCAGGCCTTCAGGCTGAGACTTTCGCCCAGAAACAAGGTGCCGAGGATGGCGACAAAGACGACACTCAGCTTGTCGACCGGAGCCACCTGCGAGGCGGTTCCCATCTTGAGCGCGCGGTAATAGCAGAGCCAGGACGCCCCGGTCGCAAGACCTGACAAGACCAGGAACATCGTTCCCTTGGCCGAAAGTTCAGAGACGCCCTTCATTTCACCGGCAGCAACGGCAATCGCTCCGGTCAGACCCAGAATCACAATGGTCCGGATGAAAGTTGCCAGGTTCGAGCCGATCTCATTGACCCCGAGCTTGCCAAGAAGCGCCGTCGCGGCTGCAAAGATCGCTGCCAGAACTGCCCATAATTGCCATGTATCGCGCATGATCGCTCCTAGCCAAACATCAGCATAAACGAAAACCCCCGCCACAAGGACGGGGGTTTCCAGAAGATCGGATCAAATGAAGCTGCTTAGGCTGCAACTTCCACGTCCGGCTCGCGCAGCACGTAGCCACGGCCCCAGACGGTTTCGATGTAGTTCTTGCCGGAGGTCGCCGCAGCCAGCTTCTTGCGCAGCTTACAGATGAAGACGTCGATGATCTTCAGTTCCGGCTCGTCCATGCCACCGTAGAGGTGGTTCAGGAACATTTCCTTGGTGAGCGTCGTTCCCTTGCGCAGGGAAAGCAGCTCGAGCATCTGGTATTCCTTGCCGGTCAGGTGAACGCGCTGGCCACCCACTTCAACGGTCTTGGTATCCAGATTAACACGCAGGTCGCCGGTCACGATCACGGACTGTGCATGACCCTTGGAGCGGCGGACGATCGCGTGGATACGAGCGACCAGTTCGTCCTTGTGGAACGGCTTGGTCATGTAATCGTCTGCGCCGAAGCCCAGGCCGCGAACCTTGTCCTCGATACCGGCGTTACCGGAGAGGATCAGGATCGGCGTCTTCACCTTGGAGACGCGCAACGTCCGGAGAACCTCATAGCCGGACATGTCCGGGAGGTTCAAATCCAGCATGATAATGTCGTAATCGTACAGCTTGCCGAGGTCGATACCTTCCTCGCCAAGATCTGTCGTGTAGACGTTGAAGTTCTCGGATTTCAGCATCAGCTCAATGCTCTGTGCTGTCGCGCTGTCATCCTCAATCAACAATACACGCATGCCAATCCCCTTATGTTGCCTTTCCTAGGCAAGTCGCAACGGCTCTGTCGGTGCCTGCTACGAAGGACTGCCTTTAACCCCGACTCGAAAGCTAGTCGTTAATGGTTAACAAAATCTAATTCGTAGCGGCAAGCCCTAAGGAGCCAAATCTGTGCACAATACCCAAGGGCTTGAATCCCCAATTAAAACCGGGATCTAAGCCTCTTAAAGTCTTGGTTTAGGAAGTCGCCGTAAGTGACTCCTGCCAGACTCATTTCCACAAAGCCTTTGGACTGTGTAAAGGCGCTCTCGCCTGTCAACGTTCCGTTCATTAAGATTAAGCAGAGACGTAAACGATAGGTTACCAAGCCGAGCCTTTTGAAAGGAATTCCGCGTGAAGTCGCTTTTTGCCGAGATTGATTCGCTTATGGCGACCGAAATCTACGGCCGGGTGGCCGCCGTTCAGGGGCTCCTCGTCGAGGTTGCCGGTCCCGTTCATGAAATGAGCGTTGGATCCAGGCTGCTGATCGACAGCGGCGAAGATAACCCGAAGGTCCCCGCAGAAGTCGTCGGATTCCGCGATGAACGCGCCCTCTGTATGCCCTTTTCAGGGCTGGAAGGGGTCCGTATGGGCTGCAAGGCGGTCATCAGCGCCCGCGACAGCGTCGTCCACCCGTCCAATGCCTGGCTGGGCCGGGTTATTAATGCCCTGGGCGAACCTATCGACGGCAAGGGAGAGCTTCCCGGCGGAGCAGTTCCCCGCAAACTGCGAAGCAATCCGCCTCCTGCATCTGAACGCTCACGTGTGGGCGGGCCGCTGGATCTGGGCGTCCGGGCCCTTAACACCTTCGTCACCTGCTGCGAAGGTCAGCGCATGGGCATTTTCGCAGGCTCGGGTGTCGGCAAGTCGGTGCTCATGTCGATGCTCGCCCGCAACACGGATTGCGATATCTCCGTCATCGGACTGATTGGCGAACGTGGCCGCGAAGTGCAGGAGTTCATCGAGGACGATCTGGGCGAAGAAGGTCTTGCCCGGTCCGTCGTTGTCGTTGCCACGTCCGACGAGAGCGTTCTGATGCGGCGTCAGGCTGCCTATCTGTCCATGACGGTCGCGGAACATTTCCGCGACGAGGGCCAGAACGTCCTGTGCATGATGGATTCCATCACCCGCTTTGCCATGGCCCAGCGCGAGATTGGTCTCTCCATCGGCGAGCCGCCGACCTCCAAGGGCTATACGCCGACGGTCTTCACGGAGCTTCCGAGACTATTGGAACGGGCAGGCCCTGGCCGGGTTGGAACCGGCTCGATCACCGGTCTTTTCACTGTGCTGGTGGAAGGCGACAATCACAATGAGCCTGTCGCAGATGCGGTGCGCGGCATTCTGGACGGCCACATCGTGATGGAACGTGCTATTGCAGAACGGGGCCGCTACCCGGCAATTAATGTGCTAAAGTCGGTTTCGAGAACCATGCCGCGCTGTGTTCCGGAAGAACAGCTTCCCGTCCTGCGCAAGGCAAAGCAGCTCTTGTCCACATATACGGACATGGAGGAACTCATCCGTCTTGGGGCCTATCGCAAGGGATCAGACCCCACGGTAGACGAGGCAATCCGCCGGTTTGGGCCGATGGAAGCCTTCCTGAATCAGCGCAAGGACGAGGCGACGTCTCTTGCAGATGGATATTCTGAACTCGCCAACCTTTTGGAAATGACTCCGGGCTAGGATGCGTTTGCTAGGGGAGTATTGAGTTATGAAGACCCGAGACAGCCTCATTCGTCTGAAGCGATTTCAGGTAGATGACAAGCGCCGGCAATTGAGCCAGATCGAAGCCATGATTGCGGAATTCAACCGCATGGCTGATGAACTGGACGATCAGATTCGATCCGAACAGGAACGCGTCGGCATTACGGACGTGGGCCATTTCGCCTATCCGACTTTCGCCAAGGCAGCCGCCACCCGCCGTGACAACCTGCGCAACTCGGCACTTGAGCTGGATGAGCAGCTTGAGCGGGCACGCGACGAGTTGAACGAAGCGATCGAAGAGCTGAAGAAGTTCGAGCAGCTGGAAGAGCGTGACCAGCAGCGTGAACGCAGCGCCCAGGAAGCCACAGAGCAGGATCAGCTCGACGAGATCGCAGGCAGAGCGCGCGTCCGTTAACGCGGCTCTCTGCAAGCCTGCCAGAAAGCCTTGAGCCATCCCCTTGTCATCGGGCTGCGGCATATTTCGGCTTACCCAAATATTTAAACTCACAAAAACATGATCGGTGAATTGCCCTGAAAACGGGCATTCTTCTGCGGTCGCGTGGGGATTGGCCTCATGTCGAAACGAAAACAGAAGACACCGCCCCAGGGAGACCCGCATGCTGCGCCATCTGGCTTTCTCGCTATTCCTCTTGGTCCTGCTTCCGTTGGGTGCCGCACATGCGGAAGGCGCGCACCACAAGCTGGCGCTCCATGTGAATGAAAGCGACCCGACCGTCATGAACATGGCCTTGAGCAATGCCGAGAATGTTCAGAAGTATTTCGCCTCCAAGGGTGACACTGTCGAGATCGAGATTGTCGCCTACGGTCCTGGACTGATCATGCTGCGGGATGACAAGAGCCCGGTACGCCACCGCATTTCAGCCATGAGCCTGGAGATCCCCTCGATCACCTTTTCCGCCTGTGGCAACACCTACGAGTCCATGTCCAAGGCGGAAGGCCACGACGTTCCACTGATGAGCGAGGCGCAAATCGTACCCTCCGGAGTTGCGCGGCTTATGGAGTTGCAGGAACAGGGATTTTCTTACGTTCGCCCCTGACCGGTGCCGTAACTGCATGAGCCATTTTGCGCCCGACAAAGTGAAGTGCTATAGCCGCGCATCAAACTTTGCCCCTCCGGACAGGTTTCCATGCGCTTCTTGATTGCCTTCCTGTTGCCCCTGTCGACCTTCAGCTTTGCGCTGGGACTGACCTTGCCGCTCATGCGGTTCGAGAGGCTGCTGTTACTGGAAGACCGCCCGTCCCTGATCGACATGGTTCTGAGCCTCTATCAGGATCAGGAATATCTGCTGACCGCCTTGGTCGCCGCTTTCTCGATCGGCTTTCCGGCTGCCAAGATCGTACTCACCCATGTAGCCGCCCTGTCCGGCGGGAAAAGCCGGTCACTTGGCCTTCTGGCGGCGGTCTCCAAATGGTCGATGCTTGATGTGATGCTGGTGGCGCTGGTGCTGTTCGCTGCCAAGACCAGCGGCCTTGCAGAGGCAAGCGTGCTGCCAGGCTTGTGGTTCTACGCTGCAGCCACCATCGGCACGGCGTTCACTGCCTTCCTCGCCAAAAGCCAGTCCCGCTAGGAACCCGGCAAAACGCCCGTCCGATTTGAGGCAATCAAAGCGTCCGGATCGGAGTGCGCGGCTGACCGTTGCGAAGCTTTGGTTTGCGCTTGGCCGCAAATTCGCCTCTCGCCCGCTGAGCAAGCTGCGGCCGGTTGTTGCCGGTTGCCTGAACATAGGCAGCGATCCAGTCACCGGCCTGCGACATGGGGATGCGCAAGTGATCACACCGGGCCTTTGCCAACATGGAGAAGGCATCCAGAGACATGCCCGCCTTGCGGGCCATGCCGATCACGTCGTCCCGGTCGCCATTGAAAAGCGCATTGCGGGCCGTAACCGGCGGAATTCCACAGCGGAAGGCCAGCAGATCCGTAGCGTGTGACAGCCTCTTGTCCTGAACCAGCAGGACAGAGAGATCATCAGCGGAAATGTCATTCTGCTTGCAGAAACGCAGAAGGCCGGCAACGTCCGGATTGTCGAGATTGACCCCGATCTTGCGCCGGACCTGACGCAAACGCCCGATCTGATCCAAATCTTCCTGGGTAATCGAACCGTTGATCATCTTCTTCAGATGGGCGGCCGTCTCTCCCGTCACCGAGGGCAAAAGCATCTGGCAGATGGAAGGGGTCAGATCAGCGCGCAGCGCAAGATCTTCCCTGAGGACAATGTCCTGGATCGCATGCTTGACCAGAGCCCGCAGGGTCAGTCTGGAAAGTTCAATCTCGCGGTTCCCGGCAAGGATCCGGCGGACCACCTTGCTGCCGCGTTCTGCGAGGATCTGGGACGCCTTCTGACCGAGATCATCGCGGCGCGAAAGCACCTGAAGATGGCTGTCGTCGAGTTTACCGGCGAGGTCTTCCAGATGCTCCTGCTGAAACCCGGGATATTTTTCCAGGACTGGTGTCGCAACGCGAATGGCGTCCGTGGCAAAAGCCATCGCGAGAGGAAGAGGCGTCTGAATGAAAGGCGCAAGCTTCGTGGACAGCGCTGCACGGCTCTTCTCGGAAATTTCCTGGTAAAGCAGCAGCGCGACTTCGCCGAAGATTTCCGCTTCAGAAGGGGTCCGGCGCTCAATTCCCTGCACATACATGTCAGTCAGGGCAACAAGAAGCGTGTCCCGCGATTTCGCGGACTTGTCGCTTGCCAATCCGAGCAGCTGCACTGACATGGTAAAACTCCGTTTGCCTAAACCTATTAGGACGCGAGTTAGTGAAGAGTAAAATCTGAAGACGCAAACCGACAGATCAGATCTGTTTTTTGCAAAGTGGGTGGCGAGCACAGCTCAAACCGGTTAAGCCTTTGTCCCGACCGCACGAGCTTTAAGTCTACTGTGCACTGATTTTGATTAATTTCAAACGGGATAGGATACGATGCTGAGTGGAAAACATCTGATTGACGGCGCTTGGGTTGAGGGTGGAAGCACGTTCAAAACGGTTTCCCCAGCGACAGGTGATGTCCTCCAGGAATCCGTATGGGACGCCGATCAGGCAACCGTTGCAAAGGCTGCTGAAGCTGCTGAACGCGCCTTTGCTGCCTATAGCGCAACCTCCACCGCTGAACGCGCAAAATTTCTCCGCACGATTGCGGATGAGATCGAAGCCCGCGGCGCGGCCCTGACGGAAACTGCGAACAAGGAAACGGCTCTTCCGGAAGCCCGCCTTAACGGCGAACGCGGCCGCACCACCGGCCAGCTCCGCCTGTTTGCCGACTGGATCGAGGAAGGCTCCTGCTTCGACGTCCGCATCGACCGTGCGATGCCTGACCGTCAGCCCCTGCCCCGCCCCGACATCCGCCTGATGCTCAAGGCCATTGGCCCGGTTGGCGTCTTCGGTGCATCCAACTTCCCGCTGGCCTTCTCCACCGCAGGTGGCGATACCGCCTCCGCTCTGGCCGCAGGTTGCCCTGTCGTGGTCAAGGGCCACCCGGCCCATGCCGGCACAGCCGAACTTGTTGCCGAAGCCATTCGCGTCGCTATCGAGAAATGCGGCATGCCGAGCGGCACCTTCGGTCTCATTCAAGGTGCGAGCCAGGCTTCGGGCGGCGCTCTTGTCACCCATCCGCTGATCAAGGCCATCGGCTTTACCGGCTCTCTGCGCGGCGGCCGCGCCCTGTTCGATCTGGCCGTTTCCCGTCCTGAGCCGATCCCGTTCTACGGCGAACTGGGATCCGTCAACCCGACCTTCCTTCTGCCCGCAGCTCTTGGCTCGCGCGCAGCTGAAGTCGGCGCAGGCTGGGCACAGTCGCTCACCATGGGCGTTGGCCAGTTCTGCACCAACCCGGGCCTCGTGATTGCAATTGCCGGTCCGGACCTCGACACCTTCACCAACGCCGCTTGCGAGGCTCTTGGTGCAGTTCCGGCCCAGACCATGCTGACAGCCGGCATTGCCAAGGCCTATCAGAGCGCCATTGATGCCCGCATCAAGAACGGCAAGGCCAATGTGAAGCTGAAGGGTGTTGCCGAAGGCGGCGCCTGTGACGTGTCTCCTGCGGTTTTCGAAGTGGACAGCGCCACCTGGCTGGCAAACCCGGACCTTCATGAAGAAGTGTTCGGCCCGTCCGCCGTCATCGTTGCCTGCCCGGACGCAAATGCCGTTCTGGAAGTTGCCAAGGCTCTGGAAGGCCAGCTGACCGCAACCTTCATCATGGATGATGCGGATCTCGAAGCGGTCCTGCCGCTGCTGCCGGTCGTCGAACGCAAGGCCGGCCGCCTGATGCGCAACAACTTCCCGACGGGTGTGGAAGTCTGCCACGCAATGATGCATGGCGGCCCGTACCCGGCCTCGACGGACGTGCGCTCGACCTCTGTCGGCACCAAGGCTATCGAGCGCTTCCTGCGCCCGGTCGCCTTCCAGAACTTCCTCCAGGACATGCTGCCGGAAGCCGCACGCGATGGCAGCTCCGTACCGAACCTGGATAACGGCAAGCGGTCCTGATCCCGCTCTGACTTGAAAAGAATTGAGGCGGGCATTCGACACTTCGAATGTCCGCCTTATATTTTTCCGCCAAGGAATAAAGGTAAGCTCCTGGCTACCTCGCTGTTCCTGAAGCCGACAAGATATAACCGGACCGTGCGCATGACCTTTCACCACCGCCTCAAGGCGGGACTTCTCGCGCTCTTGCTCCTGTGCACCGCGGCCCCGGCCGCCTTTGCCCAGACCGCAAGCAGCACTGCAGCCCAACCCTCCGCTTCCGCGACCACACAAGCCTCGCCCGAGGCGGCCCGCGAAGCGCTCATTCAGCTTCTGCAGGATCCCAATGGCCGCTCGGCCCTGATCGAGCTGCTGAAGAAGGAAGGCGGCACGGGCACGGGCGCCAACACTGGCACAGGCACTGGCACAGCCACCCAGCCGTCAACAGCCACACCGGCCCCTGCAGCGGCAGAGCAAGCTGCGCAAGAAGAAACTCCTGCAGCGGAAGCCACGCCCGAGGAAGACAAGGAACCTTTCGCGGTCTGGCTCGGCAACAAGACCCGCATTGTCGCGGATGACCTGGCCAATTCGCTGACCATGATCGGCAAATCCCTGAACGGCATTGTCCTGCTGGCGACGGGCGAAGTGCAGATCCGCTGGGAGCGCGCCCAGAGTGCCTTGATCGAGATTGCCGTGGTGCTGGTCACGGCTCTGCTTGTGTTCTACGCCGGCCAGCAGGTCCTTAAGTTTACGCTGAAAAAATACGCCTCCCGCGCCGGGTATGGCGGATGGGTCAAGCGTGTCGTGCTGCTTCTGGTAACAGCGGCCGCGGATGTGCTCACGGTCGTCATTGGCTGGGGGGCTGGCTATGCGGCAGCGCTCGCGGTCTTCGGCAACAGCCAGAGCTCCGGCTTCCTGCTCCAGAGCCTGGCCTTGAACGCCTTCCTCCTCACGGGCTTTGCCCGCGTCGTGCTGCGCATGGTCTTTGCACCCAACCGGGCTCCCCTGCGCATCCTGCCATTCAGCGATGACACCGCAGCAATCTGGAGCCGCCATATCGGATTCATCATCACCCTGCTCGGCTACGGCCTGATGCTGGGCGTACCGGTGGCGAACCTGACGATTTCCTTCGTCCTCGGCAACGCGGTCCGCGTTCTCGTGGTGCTGATCGCGACAGTCTATCTTCTCATCACCGTCCACCGTCAGCATTCCAGGGTGACAACAGGCATCCGCAGCTATGCAGAAACGCTGAACAGCGAGATTGCCCAGCGCAGCCTCTGGGGCCTGGCGGGTCTCTGGCACCTGATCGCCTATCTCTATGTTCTGGTCGTTCTCGGCGTCTGGCTGTCCCGCCCCTTCGACGCGGTATCCATCATCGTGCAGGCAACCGGCCTTTCGATGCTGACCATCCTGGGCGGGTTCATGCTGTCCTTTGCGATGACCCGCGCGATTGTCGGCGGTGTCCGGCTTCCGCCGAAGCTGAAGGAAAACCTCCCGGCACTCGAGACCCGTCTGAACGCCTTCGTGCCGCGCCTGCTCAAGGTGTTCCGCTTCCTGGTCTTTGTTTCGACCCTGCTGATCCTCGCGGACATCTGGGGTGCCATCGGTCTGTTTGAGTGGCTTGGATCCCAGGCAGGACGGGATATTCTCGATCGATACAGCTCGGCAGCGCTCGTGCTCCTGATTTCGTTCCTGGTCTGGCTGGCCGTCATGTCCTGGATCGACATGCGCCTGCGCAGCCATGCAGGCTACATCATCACCGCACGCGAACGGACCTTGTTCCAGCTGTTCCGTAACGCCTTCACGGTCGTGGTGATCGTCATGGCCTCACTGCTGGGCCTCTCGGAAATCGGCGTCGACATCGGCCCGCTGATCGCTGGTGCCGGTGTTGTCGGTCTGGCGATTTCCTTCGGTGCGCAAACCCTCGTGAAGGACATCATCACCGGCGCCTTCATCCAGATCGAGAATGCGATCAACGAGGGGGATGTGGTCACCGTCGGCGGCATCAGCGGTGCTGTGGAGCGGCTGACCGTGCGCTCCGTGCGGTTGCGCGACGTGGAAGGCACGACCCATATCGTTCCCTTCTCCGCCGTCGACACCGTTTCCAACTTCATGCGGGACTTCTCCTACCATGTGTCCCTGATCGGCGTGTCCTACGACACCGACATCAAGAAGGCGAAGGCCGCCATGGAAGAAGCCTTTGTCCGGCTGCGGGAAACAGATGCCGGACGGGACATCATCGCGGATCTGGAAATGCACGGGGTCACCAGCTTCGGCGATTCCGCTGTCAACATCCGCGCCCGGATCAAGACGCTCCCGGGCTCACAATGGGCGATTGGCCGCGCCTACAACGAGCACGTCAAGAACGTATTCGACGAGCAAGGCATCGAAATCCCGTTCCCGCAGGTAACCTACCATTCTGCAGCACCTGCTCCGGTGGAGAAGCTGCAGAAATCCAAGGCGGCAAAGGACGAGCCGAATGACCGTCCGGTGAAGGATTCACCGAATGAGGCAAATGATGACGCCCTTGATGCGGATGACGACGCCGCACCGCGGTAAGCTCTGAGCCACCCGCAAATCATAAAGGCCGCCGGACATTCTCCGGCGGCCTTTTTCGTTGATTGAATTTCATTCAGTTTCGCTTTATTTTCGCTTTCTCACATCGACGCGCCTTTTCGCTATCCAGGAGAAGCTTTAATGAAACCCGAATTCGACCTTATCGTCATTGGTGGCGGTATCAACGGAACCGGGATCGCCCGCGATGCAGTCGGCCGCGGGGCAAGCGTTCTTCTCGCCGAAATGGGCGATCTGGCAGGCGCGACCTCGTCCGCTTCAACCAAGCTCATTCATGGCGGCCTGCGCTATCTTGAGTATTACGAGTTCAATCTCGTCCGTAAGGCGCTCAAGGAGCGCGAAGTTCTGTGGCGCGCAGCCCCGCATATCGCCTGGCCGCTGCGCTTCATCCTGCCCCACCACAAGGATCTGCGTCCGGCATGGCTGCTGCGGCTAGGCCTGTTCCTCTATGACCACCTTGGCGGCCGCAAGCTGCTCCCGGCAACCAGGACCGTGCGCCTGGACAAGCCCCCTTTCTCCAGCGGGCTGAAAAGCCTGTTCCGCCGAGGCTTCGAATATTCCGACTGCTGGGTGGATGATGCCCGTCTGGTTGCCCTGAATGCCCGCGACGCAGCCGATCGCGGCGCGGAAATCCTGACCCGGACGAAATGCATCAGCGCCCGCCGGGAAAACGGCCATTGGTCTGTCACTCTGGAAGACGTCGTGACCGGCGTTCAGCGCATCGTGACCGCAAGCGTTCTCGTCAATGCGGCAGGTCCCTGGGTCGCGTCCATGCTGTCCGGGGTTGCTGGCGTCAACCGGTCGTCCAATGTCCGGCTCGTGAAGGGCAGCCACATCGTTGTGCCGCGCCTGTTCGAGCATGACCGCTGTTTCATCTTCCAGAACGGCGATGGCCGGATCATCTTCGCCATTCCCTATGAAACCGATTTCACCCTGATCGGCACAACCGATGTCGATCACCAGAGCGATCCGGGCCAGGTGACCATCTCGAAAGACGAGATCGACTACCTCTGCCGGTCGGTCAGCGAATATCTCGAAAAACCGGTCAAGCCGGAAGACATCGTGCACACCTATTCCGGCGTCCGGCCGCTTTATGACGACGGCGCAAAGGACGCAAAGGCAGCCACCCGCGACTATGTTCTTGAGCTGGATGGCGGCGAAGACGGCACTCCCGCGCTCCTGTCCGTTTTCGGCGGCAAGATCACCACTTACCGCAAGCTTGCCGAACACGTGCTGGAAAAGCTGGAAGGCTTCCTTCCCTTCAAGAGTGGCGTCTGGACTGCCGCAGCATCGCTGCCGGGCGGCAATTTCCCCGTCCTGTCCTTTGATCAGGAAGTGCAACGGCTGCAGGAAACGCACCCCATCCTGAGCCCAGCCCATGCGACCCGTCTCGTGCGTGCCTACGGTACCGATGCCCGCATGATCCTTGATGGCATTTCTTCACCGGCAGACCTTGGCCGTCACTTCGGCCATGATCTTTATGAGGTTGAAGTCCTGTGGCTGATTGAGCGTGAATGGGCCCGCACAGCGGATGATATCCTGTGGCGCCGGTCCAAGCTGGGACTGCGGATCAGCAAGGAAGAAGCCGCTATCCTGGATGGTTTCCTGAAAGACCATCTTGCAGCCCGCACCGCTGCCTCGGCATAAAGAGAAAACAATTTCCCGGTGAGCCGGCAAAGACCGGCCACCGAAACGATATCAGGAGGAACGCATGGCGGGCGCCATTCTGGCCATTGATCAGGGCACAACGTCCAGCAGGGCGATCGTATTCGGCAGCGATTTTCAGCCGATCAGCGTCGGGCAGAAAGAGTTCCCGCAGCATTTTCCACGCTCCGGCTGGGTCGAGCATGACCCGGAAGACCTTTGGTCAACCACGGCTGCCGTCTGCCGCGAGGCACTGGAACGCGCCCACATCCCGGTGGCAGACATTGCCGCGATCGGCATCACCAATCAGCGTGAAACGGCTGTCGTCTGGGACAAGAAGACCGGAAAGCCTGTCTATAATGCAATCGTCTGGCAGGACCGGCGCACGGCGGATGTCTGCGCAAAGCTGCGGGCTGCCGGCAAGGAAAAGCTGATCACCTCCAAGACCGGCCTGATCCTTGACCCCTATTTCTCAGGCACCAAGGTTGCCTGGATCCTGGACAATGTGGAAGGCGCACGGGCCCGGGCAGAACGCGGAGAACTGGCGTTTGGCACAGTGGATTCCTGGCTGATCTGGCACCTGACCGGCGGCGGGAAACACGTCACCGACGCGACCAACGCCTCCCGCACCCTGCTCTACAACATCCACGACAATTGCTGGGATGAAGAGCTCTGCGACCTGATCGGCGTACCGATGTCCATGCTCCCGGAGGTCAAGGATTGCGCCGACGACTTCGGCATGAGCCGGGCAGATCTTTTCGGCCGCCCGCTGCCTATCCTTGGCGTTGCCGGCGATCAGCAGGCGGCGACACTGGGCCAGGCCTGTTTTGAACCGGGCATGGTCAAGTCGACCTACGGAACCGGATGCTTTGCGCTGATCAACACAGGCAAGGAACCGGTTTCTTCCCAAAACCGGCTGCTGACGACAATTGCCTACCGGCTGAATGGTGAGACCACCTATGCGCTGGAAGGCTCGATCTTCGCCGCTGGCACCACCGTTCAATGGCTTAGAGACGGGCTCGGCATCATCAATTCGGCTTCCGACACCCAAGCGATGGCAGAACGCTCCAGCCGCGAACAGCAGATCTATCTGGTTCCGGCTTTCGTGGGCCTAGGCGCGCCACATTGGGATGCAGATGCCCGGGCTGCCATCTATGGCCTCACCCGCGCCACCGGCCCGGATGACTTTGCCCGCGCTGCGCTGGAAAGTGTCGGCTACCAGACCCGGGATCTTATCGACGCCATGCAGGCGGACTGGTCGGCTCAGGGACAGACCGTCCTGCGGGTTGATGGCGGCATGTCCGCCTCGAACTGGACCATGCAGTTCCTCGCGGACATTCTGGGCGCGCCGGTCGACCGGCCAAAGGTCTCCGAAACCACCGCGCTTGGTGCTGCATGGCTGGCAGGTTCCCGTGCGGGAGCTTGGCCCGGGCAAACGGAATTTTCCGCCAAATGGCTCCTGGACCGCAGATTTTCCCCGGAAATGGAGCAAGGCGAGCGCGACAAATTGCTCGCCGGATGGCGCGACGCCGTACGCCGCACCCGGTCGAACTGACCAGTTACGCCCCGCCGCCAAACACCCGGCGGGGCAAATTATATTTGATATATCATGCCATTAGGCGCGTACTGCACAGTACCCAAAGCAGGGTAAAGTTTCCGACGAATGACTTCGGACAAACACGTCATTACGACAGTATGGCTGACCTAGTAATTATTTTTCCCAAATGAGCCTTTTTTCGAAATATTTCCGCTGTTGATTTTATTGGCAAAACCCTCTTAGTTTGGCCCAGTCCCGGGCTTGAAAGCGCCACTTTTCGCCAAGACGCCGCCCAGGGACCCTTCATCAAGGGGAGACAAGTTTGATGACTATTCAGAAAACCCTGAAGGCCGCCCTTCTGGGTGCCAGCCTTGCCGTAATTGCAGCAACCGGTGCGTCCGCCAAGACACTGGTCTATTGCTCGGAAGGCTCGCCGGAAGGGTTCGATCCGGCTCTCTACACGTCCGGAACGACCTTCGACGCATCTTCCAAGCCGGTTTACAACCGCCTGGTCGAGTTCAAGCGCGGCACCACCGAAGTGCTGCCAGGCCTCGCTGAAAGCTGGGATGTGTCCGAGGATGGCCTCGAGTACACCTTCCACCTGCGCAAGGGCGTGAAGTTCCACACAACGGGCTTCTTTACCCCGACCCGCGAATTCAACGCCGATGACGTCCTGTTCTCCTTCGAGCGCCAGCTCAAGAAGGACAACCCGTGGCACGAATACACCCAGGGCGCGGCTTGGGAATATTTCGACAGCATGTCCATGCCGAGCCTGATCAAGGAAATCGTCAAGGTTGACGATTACACGGTCAAGTTCGTCCTGAACCGTCCGGAAGCTCCGATGATCGCCAACCTGGCGATGGACTTCGCGTCGATCTTCTCCGCCGAATATGCAGCTCAGCTTGACGCTGCCGGCAAGAAGGAAATGCTGAACCAGGAGCCGGTCGGCACCGGTCCGTTCTCCTTCGTTGGCTACCAGAAGGACGCTGTCATCCGATACCAGGCTTTCGCCGACTACTGGGGTGGCAAGCAGCCGATCGACAACCTGATCTTCGCAATCACCACCGACGCTGCAGTCCGTCTGCAGAAGCTGAAGGCTGGCGAGTGCAACGTGATGCCGTACCCGGCTCCGGCCGACATTGCGGACATCAAGGCCGACAGCAACCTGACCATGATGGAACAGCAGGGCCTGAACGTCGGCTACCTAGCCTACAACACCAAGCAGGCTCCGTTCGACAAGCCGGAAGTCCGCAAGGCGCTGAACCACGCCATCAACAAGCAGGCGATCCTCGACGCAGTCTTCCAGGGCTCCGGCCAGGCTGCCAAGAACCCGATCCCGCCGACGATGTGGTCCTATAACGACGCCATCGAAGACGATGCGTTCGATCTGGATCTGGCCAAGAAGATGCTCGAAGAAGCTGGCGTCAAGGATCTTTCCATGAAGATCTGGGCGATGCCGGTGCAGCGTCCGTATAACCCGAACGCCCGCCGCATGGCTGAAGTCATGCAGGCCGACTTCGCGAAGATCGGCGTCACTGTCGAGATCGTCTCCTACGAATGGGGTGAATACCTCAACCGTTCGAAGGCTGAAGACCGTGACGGCGCCGTCCTGCTCGGCTGGACCGGTGACAACGGCGATCCGGACAACTTCCTGGGCGTTCTGCTCGGCTGCGACGGTGTGGGCGGTTCCAACCGTGCACAGTGGTGCAACAAGGACTTCGAAGATCTGATCCAGAAGGCCAAGGTTGTCTCCGACAAGGCTGAACGCACCAAGCTCTATGAAGAAGCTCAGGTCGTGTTCAAGAAGGAAGCTCCGTGGGCGACCATCGCGCACTCCGTGGTGTTCATGCCGATGTCCTCCAAGGTCTCCGGCTACGTCATGGATCCGCTTGGTGGTCACTGGTTCGACGGTGTTGACATCGCCGAGTAAGGTTTCCTGACCCTTCGGGCGCCGGCGGTCTCACTGCCGGCGCCCTGTCTGTTTCTGTGGCGCCTTGATGGCTGCCTCCTCATACCCGGGCTACGGTATGCTTCGTTTTCTTCTAAGCCGCATCGGATTGCTGATCCCGACGTTCTTCGGGGTCACTCTTGTGGCGTTCAGCTTCATCCGCCTTCTTCCGGGCGATCCGCTGGAACTTCTGGCCGGCGAGCGCGGGATCGACCCCGCCCGCAAGGCCGAACTCATGGCCAAGATGGGCTTCGACAAGCCGCAATGGCAGCAATATATGGACTATCTGGTCAATGTGCTTCACGGCGACCTTGGAACGTCCTTTGCATCCAAGAAGCCGGTTCTGACCGAGTTCCTGACCCTGTTTCCGGCAACTGCCGAACTCGCCTTCTGCGCCATCATCATCGCTGTGTGTCTTGGCATCCCGGCCGGCATCTTCGCCGCCGTGAAGCGCGGATCGGTGTCTGACCAGGCGATCATGGGCACGGCTCTCGTCGGCTATTCCATGCCGATCTTCTGGTGGGGCCTGCTGCTGATCATCCTCTTCTCCGGCATCCTGCAATGGACCCCGGTTTCGGGCCGCATCTCGCTGATGTATTTCTTCCCGCAGGTCACCGGTTTCATGCTGATCGACAGCTTACTGTCCGGACAGAAGGGCGCCTTCACCTCGGCGCTCAGCCACCTGATCCTGCCGTCCATCGTTCTGGCAACGATCCCGCTTGCGGTGATCGCCCGCCAGACCCGCTCGGCCATGCTTGAAGTGCTTGGCGAAGACTATGTCCGCACCGCCCGTGCCAAGGGTCTGCCGCCCCGCCGGGTCATCGGCCTTCATGCGCTTCGCAATGCCTTGATCCCCGTGATCACCACGATCGGCCTGCAGGTCGGCGTGCTGCTCGCCGGTGCGATCCTCACGGAGACGATCTTCTCCTGGCCGGGCATCGGCAAGTGGCTGGTCGACAGCATTTCCCGCCGCGACTACTTCGTCGTGCAGGGCGGATTGCTGCTGATCGCCGCCATCATCATGATCGTCAACCTGATCGTGGACCTGCTCTACGGCCTGGTTAACCCGCGCATCCGCCATACGTGAGCCCCAAGTCATGACAGAAATCACCCCCAACGGCGTAGACACTGCCGCTCTCGACAAGGAGAGCCGCAACGCCTCACGGGCCATGCTGGCGGAGTTCTGGTACTATTTCTCCCAGAACAAAGGCGCCGTCGTCGGCCTGGCCATTTTTCTGGCCCTGGTCATCGTAGCGATCTGCGCTCCGCTGATTGCGCCCCATGACCCGAGCCTGCAGTACCGCGACAGCTTCCTGACCCCGCCCGTCTGGCAGGAAGGCGGCAAGGCAGCATTCCTGCTTGGAACCGACGCCGTCGGCCGCGACATCCTTTCGCGCCTGATCTTCGGCGCGCAATATTCGCTGTTCATCGGCGTCATCGTGGTTGGCATCGCCCTCGCAGGCGGCATCACCCTTGGCCTGATTGCCGGCTATGTCGGCGGCATGGTCGACACGCTGATCATGCGCGTGATGGACATCATTCTCGCCTTCCCGTCCCTGCTGCTCGCCCTTGTGCTGGTGGCGGTTCTCGGGCCGGGCCTGACAAACGCCATGATCGCCATCGCGCTCGTGCTCCAGCCGCATTTCGTGCGCCTGACCCGTGCAGCCGTCATGGCTGAACGGAACCGGGACTATGTGGTTGCCGCCCGCGTTGCCGGTGCCGGCCATCTGCGCCTGATGGTCAAGACCATTCTGCCGAACTGCCTGGCACCGCTGATCGTTCAGGCGACCCTTTCCTTCTCGAGTGCGATCCTGGATGCGGCCGCCCTCGGCTTCCTGGGCATGGGTGCCCAGCCGCCGACGCCGGAATGGGGCACCATGCTGGCCGAAGCGCGCGAGTTCATCCTGCGCGCCTGGTGGGTCGTCACCTTCCCGGGTCTTGCCATCCTCATCACCGTTCTCGCCATCAACCTGGTCGGCGACGGCCTGCGCGATGCGCTTGATCCGAAGCTGAAGAGGAGCTGATCCGATGCCGCTTCTTGAAATCCGCAATCTCCGGGTCGAGTTCGACACCGCCAAAGGCCCGTTCCGGGCGCTGGACGGCGTCGACTACACGGTGGAAGCAGGCGAAGTGCTCGCCATCGTCGGGGAATCCGGCTCTGGCAAGTCCGTCGCCATGCTGGCAACTATGGGCCTTCTGCCCGACACTGCGACCATCACCGCCGACAAGATGGAGTTCGAAGGCCGCGACCTGCGCAAGCTCTCCGCCAAGGAGCGCCGCAAGGTCATCGGCAAGGACATCTCCATGATCTTTCAGGAGCCGATCGCCAGCCTCAACCCGTGCTTCACGGTCGGGTTCCAGCTGAGCGAAGCACTGAAGGTCCACACCAACCTGTCCAAGGCAGACCGCAAGGCCCGCGTGCTCGAACTGATGCGCGCTGTGGGTCTGCCCGACCCGGAACGGCGGCTCAGCGCCTTCCCGCACCAGATGTCGGGCGGCCAGTGCCAGCGCGTCATGATCGCCATGGCCATTGCCTGCGCCCCGAAACTGCTCATCGCCGACGAGCCGACCACGGCTCTCGACGTGACGATCCAGAAGCAGATCCTCGATCTCCTGGTGAAGCTGCAGCAGGACAGCGGCATGGGCCTGATCATGATCACCCATGACATGGGCGTGGTCGCGGAAACCGCCGACCGTGTGATCGTCCAGTACAAGGGCCGCAAGATGGAGGAAGCCGACGTGCTGTCCCTCTTCGAAGCCCCGAAGAGCAACTATACCAAGGCCCTGTTGTCCGCCCTGCCGGAAAACGCGACGGGTGACCGTCTGCCGACAGTCAGCGACTTTGCCGGCGCAGGAGGTTTCTGATGAGCGATGATTCCATCCTCAAGGTCCGCGACCTTTACCGGACCTATGACATCAAGGGCGGGTTGTTCCGCAAGGCCTCGACCCTGACCGCCGTGAAGGGTGTCAGCTTTGACGTGAAACGCGGCTCGACCCTCGCCATCGTCGGAGAAAGCGGCTGCGGCAAGTCCACCCTTGCCCGCATGCTCTCCATGATCGACGCCCAGTCCTCCGGCTCCATCGAGATCGGCGGCATGCCGATCGACATCGCCAAGACCGGCATATCCCGCGAGATGCGCCAGATGGTGCAGATCGTGTTCCAGAACCCCTATGGCTCGCTCAACCCGCGCCAGAAGATCGGTCACGTTCTGGAAGAGCCGCTGCTGCTGAACACCAGCATGAGCGCCGCCGAGCGCAAGGCCCTCGCTCTGGAAATGCTCCAGAAGGTGGGCCTGCAGCCGGAACATTACGGCCGCTATCCGCACATGTTCTCTGGCGGTCAGCGTCAGCGCATCGCCATTGCCCGCGCCATCATGATGAAGCCGAAGCTGCTGGTTCTGGACGAGCCGGTCTCTGCACTGGACCTGTCCGTGCAGGCGCAGATCCTGAACCTTCTCAAGGATCTTCAGGACGAGATGGGCCTCACCTATGTCTTCATCAGCCATGACCTGTCGGTCGTGCGCTACCTCGCCGACAAGGTGATGGTGATGTATTTCGGTGAAGTGGTGGAATACGGCACGCGGGACGAGGTCTTCGACGATCCGAAGCACGACTACACCCGCACCCTCTTCGCCGCAACGCCCCAGGCGGACGTGGACAGCATCCGGAAGAGACTGGCTGCCAAGGCGGCGTGAGAGAAGAGCGTCGGTAAGGAACTCATCAGGCGGGACCGCAAGGCCCGCCTGATTTCGTTTGAGCCCTCAGAACGGCTTCACGACAGCCAGAATGGCGACGAGAACAAAAGCCGCCAGGATGATCGTCAGACGCAGCGCCTGGCCCCGGACCTGACCGCTGCCGTTTGCAAGGCGCCTCAGCAAGCCGGACTGCATGCCGTGCAACGCAGAGAGGATCAGGACAAACACAAGCTTCACCTGCAGCCAGGTTTCAGAAAACCAGCCCATGGTGACAGCAAGCGTTATGCCGAGAATCCAGACCAGAAGCAGAGCGGGCGCCGTCAGACGGCGATCCAAACGATGGACAAAGGCTGCCAGATTCTGCTGTTCCTGGCTCAAGCTTTGGTTCTGCGGCAAAGCTGCAAGAATGATCGTCTCGCCCACAAGACCACCTGCAAAGACAAGAACAGCAGCAACATGCAAACCGGTCAGCCAGGGTAGAAATTCATAAAAGGTCATCGTCTGCCCAGCGCTCCGCGTTGGTGGCGAATGAAACGAGGCGTCAGGAAACCTGCAAATGGCACAAAGGCACTGAGAACCAGACGCGCAATTGCCGAAGCCTTCCAACTTCCATCTGAGACCGTGTTGAACACTGTCCAGAGATAGATCAGAAACGCCAGCCCATGCACCGGCCCCATGATCTTTGTGGCAATTTCAAAGCCAGCGGCATGTTTCAGCGGCACGGCAACGCAGACCAGCAAGGCCAATGTCACAGCTTCGAAAAGAGATGCCGCAACAAGCCATTTGATCGGACTGCGCTCGCCATTGGGTTCCCGCGCTTCTTGCGCAAGTTCCTGTCCTGTCATCAGGGTAACTCCGGTTGGTCAGTTGTGTGATTTTGCCCGCTCAAACAGGGCCTCAAGTGCAACCGCTGCCCGCGGGCCGGATGCAGGGTCATGCATGAAACGGCTGGAGGCATGGTGGCTGAGATAGATGCCGCACAGTTCCCAGACAAATTGCTCCGGGTCCAGTTCCTTCCGGAACTCGCCAGCCTCGATCGTTTCCGCAGTGAGCTGCAACAGAAGATGGCGCCATCGGCGTTCAAGCATCGCAACATGGTCGCGCACGGGACCGGGCCGATCATCCAGCTCGAACAGTGCAGCGGCAACGGGACACCCGCCCCGCAAGCCTGCCTTGCCACTCCAGCCGAGCCAACCCTCGACAAGCGCCCGCAGCCGCGCAAAGCCTGCAGGTTGCTTCAATGCCTCTTCAACATAACTTCGATAAGCGAGTTCCGCACTCGCATCAAAGAGTTCGATCTCCAGCGCTTGTTTCGATTGCACATGGGCGAACAATCCACTCTTGGAAAGCCCTGCCTCGGCCGCAACCCGGCCAATGGAAAGCCCCTCCAGCCCTTCCACACTCAAGAGATCGAGACCAGTGTTCAATAAGCGCTGTTTTGTTTGCTTGCTTTTCATGCATCTAAAAAAGCACGACCGGTCGTATTTTTCAAGAGCCATTGATCGCATTGGGTGACAAGAAAAACAGACTTGCAGAATTCCATATTTCGAGTATTCTCGAATTATGGAAAAAGACACCGCTCTTGCTGCATTCGCGGCCCTCGGTCAGGAAACCCGCCTCGACGTATTTCGCCTGCTGGTGAAGGCCGGACAAGAAGGCATGGCTGCGGGCGCCATCTCGGATGCGCTGGATGTGAGAGCAAATACCCTGTCGACCCATCTGAGCGTCCTGTCCCGGTCCGGCCTTGTGCACGCCCGCCGGGATGGGCGCTCAATCGTCTATCACGCGGACATGGCCGCCATTCAAAGCCTTGTCACCTATCTGCTGAATGATTGCTGCGGCGGCAAGCCCGAGCTCTGTGCGCCGCTCTTCTCGATGCTTCAGGGCGGCTCTGGCTCGTCCTGCTGTGACTGACATCCACTTGCCCATCCGCCATCCGGTTCAGGAGACACTGACGTGACCACCCAGGCCCCCTCGCCTCTTGGCGTTTTCGAGCGCTATCTGTCCCTGTGGGTCGGGCTGTGCATTGCCGCTGGCGTTGCCCTCGGTCTCCTCATGCCGGACACGTTCCAGGCCATTGCCGGACTGGAATATGCCAGCGTCAATCTGGTGGTCGCCGTGTTCATCTGGGTGATGATTTACCCGATGATGGTCAATGTGGACTTCGCCTCGCTGAAGGATGTGGGCAAGAAGCCGAAAGGCCTCTGCATCACCCTGGTGGTGAACTGGCTGATCAAGCCCTTCACCATGGCCGCACTCGGCATCCTGTTCTTCGAGCATCTGTTCGCAGGCCTCGTCAGCCCGTCCAGCGCCAAGGAATATATCGCCGGCATGATCCTGCTCGGCGTTGCCCCCTGCACGGCCATGGTCTTCGTCTGGAGCCAGCTGGTGCGCGGCGACGCGAACTACACCCTGGTGCAGGTATCGATCAACGACATCATCATGGTCTTCGCCTTTGCCCCGATCACGGCTCTCCTGCTGGGCGTGACGGACATCATCGTACCCTGGGCGACGCTGGTCCTGTCGGTCATCCTCTATGTGGTGATCCCGCTTGCAGCCGGATATGTCACCCGCAGGATGCTGGACAGGAGTGGCAATCATGAAGGCATTGCCGAGTTCACCAGCCGGATCAAACCCTTCTCGATCATGGGTCTTCTGGCGACGGTCGTGCTGCTCTTCGGCTTTCAGGCGGAAACAATCATCGCCGATCCGCTCTTGATCGCGCTGATCGCAGCCCCCCTAATCATCCAGAGCTACGGCATCTTTGCGATTGCCTATCTGTGGGGAAAGGTCTGGGGCGTGCCGTTCAACACTGCCGCTCCAGCAGCCCTGATCGGCACCTCCAACTTCTTCGAACTGGCCGTGGCGGTCGCCATCAGCCTCTTTGGCCTCAACTCCGGTGCAGCGCTGGCCACCGTCGTCGGCGTTCTGGTGGAAGTGCCAGTGATGCTGTCTCTGGTGGCCTTTGCCAACCGCACCCGGCACTGGTTCGCCTGAGGCTTTCAGAGAAGCGTCAGAGCCACTCCACCTCGGCAACCAGGCTGGCCGCCTGACGGCGGAAATGCTGCATCAGCCCTTCCGCCTTGCTGGTGGCGTCGCGCTCGTTGCCTGCCTCGATGGCCAGCATCAGCTCCAGATGCCCCTGTGCGGAGGCCTCCAGATCCGCATCACCCAGATAGCGGAACCAGTAGCGGCGGCTCAGGGTCTGCAGCGGGCCAACAGCCTTGGCCGCGAAGGGATTGCAGGCCGCCCGGGCAACGATCTCGTCGAACTCCTTGTCGAGACGCAGGAAGGCAATCACATCGCTGTCCGCAGCAGCATCGCGCATCCGGCCTGCGCAGACCTGAAGCGCCTTGCGCTCGTCCTTGCTGGCCAGACGGGCCGCGGCACCACACAAAAGCACTTCCAGAGAGTGCCTCGCTTCCATCACCCGGGTGAAATCCCCCGGATTGATCTCGGCAATCACCATGCCGAGCCTCGGGCGGATCGTCAGCAGCCCCTCCCAGCTCAGCCGCTGGATTGCCTCGCGGATAGGCGTCCGGCCCATGCCAAGTTCGGCGGTCAGCCGCGCCTCGGTGATCGCCTCGCCGGGCTTCAGCTTCAGGGTGACGATGTCTTCCTCCAGACGGTGATAAGCCACCTGTGCCAGACTTTCCTCATCAGCCATATGCAACTCCCTGACGTTGTGACGGTGAAACTACCCGCAGGCCTTTCATTTGATATATCAGTCGTTGACAAAAAGATAAACCAATCGCACTCTTCCTTTCAAAGGCATTTCATCATCACCGCCCGGTCTCCGATCGCCTCATTCAGGAAGGACCACGGACCAAACGCTCTCCTGCGGCCAGCCAGCCAGAGCAGAAGCGTTTTGCCCTGAACGACATGACCAAGCCCAATGTCACCATTCTCGGCGCCGGCATCATCGGTCTGGCCACCGCCTCCCTCCTCCTCGAACGGGGATGTTCCGTCACCATCATCGACAAGGAGGGGCCAGCCGCAGGCGCCAGCCAGGGCAACGCCGGCGGCATCGCCTGGACGGATGTGGCACCGCTTGCCTCCCCCGGCATCTGGAAGGATGCGATCGGCTGGCTGATGGATCCGCTCGGGCCACTGACTGTTCGCCCAGCCTATGCGCTTGCCATCCTGCCCTGGATGCTGCGGTTCATGGCAGCGTCCAGCCCGGCCCGCGTCAAGGCAAGCACCAAGGCAATCGCAGCGCTCAACGCCTCCGCCCTGCCCGCATGGGAACGCGTCTGGGCTTTAACCGGCACCCACAATCAGGTCCACCGCAACGGCTGCCTCGAAGTCTTCGACAATGTGGCAAAGTTCGAGCGCAACAAGGCCGGCTGGGCAGAACAAAAAGCCCATGGCATCAAGATCGATCTCCTGTCTTCCGGCGAACTGCTGGACCTGGAGCCAGACCTCAGCCCGACGGTCGTTGGCGGCGCTTTCGTGCCCGGCTGGGCGCAGATGGATGATCCGAAAAAGCTCTGCCTGTCCATCGCCGGATGGCTGGAGGCCAAGGGCGCTGTCTTTGACCGCAGGACGCTTGCAACTGTTTCTGCGGAAGGGGAAGGCGCCCGTCTGACGTTCACCGACGGCAAAACGCAGAGCTGCGAAAAGCTCATCATTGCCTGTGGCGCATGGTCGAAGCCCTTTGCAGCCCAGCTTGGTGACAAGGTGCCCCTCGATACGGAACGCGGCTATAACATCACGATCCCATCACCGGGCATTTCCCTGAAGCATTTCATGATGCTGCCAGGGCATGGCTTTGCCGTCTCCCAGTTGGAGACAGGATTGCGGCTCGGTGGCGCGGTCGAATTCGGCGGTCTGGACCTTGATCCGAACTGGAAGCGCGTGGATGCCATGATCTCCCGTGCCAGAACCATTTTCCCCAAGCTGGATGCCAGCGAGGGCAAACGCTGGATGGGCTTCCGCCCCTCCCTGCCGGACAGCCTGCCGGTCATAGACCGCTCTTCCGCTTCGCCCTCGATCCTCTACGGGTTCGGCCATGCCCATCATGGCCTGACACAGGCGGCCACAACTGCCGAAGCGCTTTCCGCGCTTGTCTTCAACGAAGAGCCTTCTCTCGATCTGACGCCTTTCAGCGCCGGCCGTTTCTGACCGGGCCGCACAGCGGAGTTTTCCATGGCACGCCACACATTCTTCTGCATCGATGGCCACACTTGCGGCAATCCGGTCCGCCTTGTTGCCGGCGGCGGTCCGCGCATTCAG
Source organism: Roseibium suaedae (assembly GCF_900142725.1). Classification (GTDB taxonomy): domain Bacteria; phylum Pseudomonadota; class Alphaproteobacteria; order Rhizobiales; family Stappiaceae; genus Roseibium; species Roseibium suaedae. Next base: position 1,263,296 of record NZ_FRBW01000002.1, read on the forward strand.
GCTGCTTCCATGTTCGAGAGGCGGCAGATGTTCCTGGAAAACTATGACTGGATCCGAACCGGCCTGATGTTCGAGCCGCGTGGACACGACATGATGTCCGGCTCCATCCTCTACCCGCCGTCGAGCGATGAGTATGACGTCGGCGTTCTCTACATCGAGACCTCCGGCTGCCTGCCCATGTGCGGTCACGGCACAATCGGAACCGTGACGATGGCGATCGAGGAAGGTCTCCTGAAGCCCAGGACGCCAGGTCTCGCCCGCCTCGAGACCCCAGCAGGTCTCGTGCTTGCCGAATACACCATGGACGGTGAATACGTCGCCTCGGTGAAGCTTACCAACGTGCCCTCCTTCCTGGCGGCAGAGGGGCTGGAGATCGACTGCCCGGAGTTCGGCCGCCTCACCTTCGACGTTGCCTATGGCGGCAATTTCTATGCGATCATCGAGCCACAGACGAATTTCGCAGGCGTCGGCTCCGTGCCGGTGGATCAACTGGTGCAGATCAGCCCCAAGCTGCGCATTGCCCTCAACGAAGCCTATGAAATGGTGCATCCGGTCAATCCGGGCATCAAGGGGATCACCCATATCCAATGGACCGGACCGGCGGCAGCCGAAGGGGCGGACGCACGAAACGCTGTCTTCTATGGAGACAAGGCCATTGACCGCAGCCCCTGCGGCACGGGCACCTCGGCCCGCATGGCCCAACTCTTCGGCAAGGGCAAGCTGAAAGTCGGCGACAGCTTTGTCCACGAAAGCGTGATCGGCTCCCTGTTCACCGGCGGGGTCAAGGAAGAAGTCCTGGTCGGCACCAGGCGCGGCATCGTCCCGACCATAGAAGGCTGGGCGGTCAAGACCGGCACCAGCACGATCACTCTCGACGAACGCGACCCCTATATGACCGGCTTCTCGGTGACGGGAACGGGGGTAAAGCGCTACCCCCGCCCCTGATCGGGCAGAAAACCTCAGAGCCGGAGCTGATAGGTCTCCGGCACATAGTGGAAGCCGTCTCCCACAGTGTCGACGTAACCGACCGCCGGAAACGGCATGTGGTATCCGGCGAAGGGGATCTTGTCGCTGGCGAGCATGCCGAGCACCTTGCGGCGGGTCTGGGCAGCAGCGGCCTTGTCCATGTCGAAACGCACTTCCCAATCCGGATGGGCAAGAGACCAGACATAGTGGTTCGCGGTGTCGGCCGTCAGAACCATCTGCTTCCCGTCGCTCTCCAGCATGTAGATCATATGACCGGGCGTATGGCCGGCAGCCGCCATCGCGGTGATGCCGGACACGACCGAGCCGCCATCCTCCAGGAACGTGGTCTTCTCGGCGAGCGGTGTGACGTTCTTCGCCACCAGCTTGGCCCCGCCATTGGCGGCCGGATCAAGCTTGGACCAGAAGTCATATTCCTTTGCACCCGTCACATAGCGGGCATTGGCAAAGGCAGGATTGCCACCTTCGGCAAGACCGCCGATGTGATCCCCATGCATATGGGTGATAACGACAATATCGATCTGCTCCGGCGTATAACCTGCGGTTTCCAGCGCGCTACGCAGATTGCCGCGATCCGGCCTTGCGCCCTCTCCCATCCCAGTGTCGAAAAGGACGAGCTCCTTACCCGTGTTGACAAGCGTCGGCGTGAAGAAGTTGGTGAAGCTATCAGCGGGAAGGAAACTGGCAGCGGAGACTTCCGCAAACTCGTCCGCAGGCACATTCATACCGAAAGTCTTCTGCGGCTCGGCGGATGACGCAGTCCCGTCCAGAAGCGTTGTGACCTCAAAGCCACCAATCTTGAAACGGGCGAACGGCAGCCGGGCCTGAGAACCGGACGCTGCAGCCTTGGCATCTTCTGCCAGAACTTGTCCTGTCTGGCCAAGCAGGGCAGCCCCTGCCACAGCGCCAGTGGCCCCGAGCAACGCCGAACGGCGCGAAATCGTAAGGTTCAATCCGCTCATCTCTGTCTCCATCTCTGCCTCGCGGCGCAACGCCTGCGATTGGGATCTGATCTGGGGCAGATTAGCGGCGGGAAAAGGCGGCCGTGGCCCCCAAATGCAGATCATGGCCTCACATTTTCGCGAGCAGGCAACCCTCTGACAGCACAAACAAAAACGGCGGCCCGAGGACCGCCGTTTGAGAATGTGTAAATCTTGCGAGATCAGCGCGGGGCAAGACCACCGACAGCAAGCCGCGGAGCCGGCTGAGCGGGCTTGACGGCTTCCTTGCGCTGGAACAGGCCACGCTTGCCCGGAACCGGACGGAACGCATCGCTCAGACCAACCACAGTCTCAGCAGCGCCGAGAACCAGATAGCCGTCTTCCGGGATCATCTTTGCAAGGCGATCCAGCACCTGGGTCTTGGTCGGCTGGTCGAAATAGATCAGCACGTTGCGGCAGAACAGGATGTCGAACTCGCCAAGATGCGTGAAGCTCTCCAGCAGGTTCAGCTTGCGCCACTCGATCATGGCCCGAAGCTCCGGGCTGATCTGCCACAGGTCGCCCTTCTGATCGAAATACTTCAAAAGCATCTGGATCGGCAGGCCGCGCTGGACTTCGAACTGGCTGTAAAGACCTGCCTTGGCTTTTTCGAGCACTTCCATGGACAGATCGGTGCCCAGGATGCGGGTCCGCCAGCCGGCCATCTTCGCGCCCGCTTCTTTCAGGCAAATGCCGAGGGAATAGGGCTCCTGGCCGGAAGACGCAGCAGCGCACCAGATCTTGAGGGTCTTGGTGCGAGCACGCGACTGCAGCAGAGCAGGCAGCATCGTGTCGTTGAAATGCTCGAACGGCGTCTTGTCGCGGAAGAAGAACGACTCGTTGGTCGTCATGGCTTCCACCACATCGTCGGCCAGCTTGGAGCTGCCGCCACGCTGCAGGATGCGGATCAACGGACCGAGACCATCCAGCTTCTGTGCCTTTGCGAGCGGCAGAAGACGGCTCTCGACCAGATACTGTTTGTCATTGGACAGAACCAGGCCGGAACGGTCCTTCAGGAATTTTTGAAGAAATTCAAATTCTGCGGGGGTCATCGCGCATTCCCCTTCAGGACACGGACGACTTTCGGTCCGATTTCAGACAAGGGAAGCACATCGCTGCACATCCCCGTGTTCGCGGCAGCGCCCGGCATGCCCCAGACAACGCTGGAAGCCTCGTCCTGGGTAACAATGCTTCCGCCGCCAGCGGCAATCGTCTTGACGCCATTTGCGCCGTCATGACCCATGCCGGTCAAAATCAGTCCGAGAGTCGCCGAGCCATAGATCTTGGCAACACTGTCGAAAAGCGGATCGACAGCAGGCTTACAGAAGTTGACAGGGGCATCGTCCGTCAGACGGATCTTCACCGCGCCGCCATCCTTCTCGAGGATCATATGCTTCCCGCCTGGAGCGACATAGATGTGGCCCGGCTGGAGAACGTCACCATCCGCACCTTCCTTGGAAGGACGAAGGGCAGCCTTGCCGACATGTTCCGCCAGAATGGCCGTAAAGGTCGGGGGCATGTGCTGAGTGATCACCACCGGAATGTCATGCATCGCCGTGCCGACATCCTTCATCACCTGCTGCAGGGCCTGCGGCCCGCCCGTCGAAGACCCGATAGCCAGGATCCGGGGACGGATGGCAGAATAGGGACGCAGCTTGAACGCAGGCTTCGCGGCGGCCGGTACGGCTGCCCCCCTCAAAGGCGTCGCAGTGGTAGCAAGCCGGCCGACCGGTGCCTGAGACGCAGTCCGTCCTGCATTTGTTTCAGCACGCATGGTACGAACCGGTCCGCGCATGCGGCGGGCTCGGGCACCAAGCGCCTTGACCTTCTCGATCAGCTCCCTGCGGAAATCGACGGAGGTTGTCACTTCCGAGGTGGATTCAGGTTTCGGAACGTAGTCGGACGCGCCAAGAGACAGGGCCTTCAAGCTGATCTCGGCATTGCGCCGGGTCAGGGTGGAAGCCATGATCACGACAAGGTCCCGCTTCTTTGCAAGCATCAGCGGGAGCGCCGTCATTCCGTCCATTTCAGGCATCTCGATATCGAGCACAACGACATCGGGATTGCTCTTTTCAATATCATCGACCGCAAGCTTGCCGTTCCGGTGGGAACCGACAACCTTCAGCCCAGGATCAGTGTCGAGCCAGCGTGTCAGCAGGCCGCGGATGACAACAGCATCATCCACAACCATGACCTTGATGGGATCTGTTCCGGGGTTTGCCCCGCTTGTGATGTTTTGTTGCGCAAACGACATTAATGGGATCCAGACGCTGTTTTAGATCAGGCCAACTTCCTGGAACTTTGCTTCCACGATTTCCCTGTCGAAGGGCTTCATGATGTATTCGTTTGCGCCTGCACGAATGGCACGCGCGATATGCGCCACATCATTTTCCGTGGTACAGAAAACAACGATCGGCTTCTCGCCGCCTTCTTCACTGCGAAGGCTCGTCAGAAACTCAAGACCATCCATGACCGGCATGTTCCAGTCGAGCAGGATCGCGTCCGGCATGGCCTTGCGGCATGCATCAAGCGCCTGCTGGCCATCTTCGGCTTCGGTGATCTCGAACTTCATGTCTTCCAGGATGCGGCGGGCAACCTTCCGGATGACGCTGGAGTCATCCACGACAAGGCATTGTTTCATTTTCGCAAACTCCCCTAAATTCCGGCTCTTGTATCAAGCTGCGGCCATTGGCTCAGTAAACATGGACCCCAGAAGACGGGCCACATCGAGAATAACCATCAAACGGCCATCCAGACGATGTACGCCTGCCGAAATTTCTGCCCAGCGCTTGTCCAGGTTGGTCGGGTTCGGTTCGGCGGACTTGGCCTGCAAGGTCAGGACCTCACCCACCGTATCGATCACGAGCCCGTAGCTTTCATGCTTGTACTCGATCCCGACGGCCATCATCGTGCCTTCGGTCCGCGGCGGCAGATGCAGGCGGCGGCGCATGTCGATGGCAGTCACGATACGGCCGCGCAGGTTGAGAACGCCGGCAACTTCCGGAGCCGAAAGCGGGACACGCGTCACGCTTTCCGGGACAAATACGTCATGAACCTGGGAGATGGGGAGGCCAAAAAGCTGGCCTCCGATCACAACGGTCACATATTGGATCATGTCACCGCCAGTGGCGACATTGGTCTCCAGCACAGTCATGCTGCAACTCCCATTTCACCAGAGAACACGTCCTTGAGGGCAGCAATCAGGCCCGGACGGTCAAACTTCGCGACATAGTCATCAAACCCGGCCTGACGGCCACGTTCGATGGAAGCCGGGGTGACCATGGCCGACAGGGCCAGGATCGGAATGTTACGGAACCGAGGATCGCGGCGCATTGCTTCGCAGAACTCGAAACCATTGATTTCCGGCATTTCGATATCGCTGACGATCGCGTGGAACTTCACGCCATTTTCCAGCAGATCCAGAGCTTCCTGCGGACCGACACAAGTGGTCACATCATAACCGGCGGCCTTGAGGACCGGGGTCAGCATGTTGCGGAAGAAGGCAGAGTCATCGACGAACAGAACCTTCTTGGTGAGGGCCTGAATGTCCATTTCCTTGCGCATGAACCAGTCTTCGAAGGCCTGCGGCAGATAGTAGCCAAGGTCGATGACTTCGGTCGCACGTTCCTTGATGACCGCGGAGCCCAGGATGCCCGGACGTTCGGAGCCAACTTCGATATTCAGGCGCTCTTCGACAATGTCGACGATCTCGTCGACGACCAGGCCCATGGACCGGCCGCTGTCGGAGAAGACCAGCATCGGCTGTGTGCCTTCGAGCTTGTGCTGATCGCCTTCGTTGACGTAGACGAGCGGCATGAGCGCACCGCGGTACTGAACCAGATCCCGGCCGTTGGAGCGTTCGATCTTGGAGACCTCGAACTCTTCGAGACGGGTGACCAGGGACAGCGGAACCGCCTTGGGTTCCGGAGCACCGGCACGGAACAGCAGCATGGAGATCGCAGCCTGGTTGGTCTGCGTCCGGCGCTGCAGGTCCTCTGCCTCTTCTTCGTTCTGCTCGGCAACCGCGCTGGAAGCATGGCTTGCCATGGCGCTGGCGATACCGTTCGGATCAATGATCATGATCACCGAGCCATCACCCAGAATGGTGTTGCCCGAGAACATGGTCAGGTTCCGCAGCATCGTGGACATCGGCTTGACGACGATTTCCTCGGTGTGGAAGACCCCGTCGACGACAACGCCGAAGGTCTGGCTGCCAACCTGCATGACGACGATGAAGCCGTTGTCCTCGTCGATGGCCTTTTCCGCATTCTCACCGGCATAGATGCCGAGGAGCTGGGACAGGTGCAGCAACGGAAGCAGCTTGTTGCGCAGGCGCAGGACAGGCGTGTCCTTGATGCGCTCGATCCGGTGTTCGGAGTTGTTCTGAACACGGACCAGCTCAACCACGGAGAGCTGCGGGATTGCGAAGCGGTCACCGCTTGCCTCGACGATCAGGGTCGAAACAATCGCCAGGGTCAGCGGGATCTTGATGATGAAGCTGGTGCCCTTGCCCGGAACAGAGCGCAGGTCAACCGTACCACCGATCAGCTCGATGTTGTTGCGCACCACGTCCATGCCGACACCGCGGCCAGACACGCTGGTCACCTGGGCAGCCGTGGAGAAGCCCGCAGCAAAGATGAACTTGTGGATCTGGGCGTCGGACATCTTGTCGACTTCGGCCTCGGTCGCGATACCGCGCTCGATAACCTTCGCCTTGATCTTTTCGACGTCGAGACCCTTACCATCATCGCGAACTTCGATGATGATGTGGCCGCCTTCATGATAGGCAGCGAGAGTGATCGTGCCCTTTTCCGGCTTGCCGGCATCCCGGCGGGCCGACGGCATTTCCAGGCCGTGGTCAGCAGAGTTGCGGACCATGTGGGTCAGCGGATCCTTGATCATCTCAAGAACCTGGCGATCCAGTTCGGTTTCCGCACCGATCATTTCAAGTTCGATCGGCTTCTCGAGTTCCTGGCTCAGGTCGCGGACGATACGCGGCAGCTTCTGCCATGCATTGCCGATCGGCTGCATGCGCGTCGCCATCACGCCTTCCTGCAGTTCTGCCGTCACGTTGGACAGGCGCTGCAGCGGAACCTTGAACTCGCTGTCTTCATGACGGCGGACGATTTCCAGAAGCTGGTTTCTGGTCAGCACCAGCTCGGACACCATGGTCATCAGGTGTTCCAGAGTATCCACAGCCACGCGGATCGACTGGTTGGAGACAGAAGAGCCACCGGACTTCTTCTCCGAAGCATCCGCCTTGCTATCGTCGTCTGCATCAGCCGCAACGCGGGCAGGCTTTGCCGGACGCGCAGGCTTGGGTGCTGCTTCTGCCTTGACGGGTTCCGGAGCAGGAGCTGGCGCCGGTGCCTCTACGGGCTCGACAGCGACTTCAGCAACCTCGACTTCGACTTCCGTCTCGCGGAAAGCGCGTTCCAGCTCATCCAGAGACACTTCACCCGGGCGCAGTGGGCGCTCAAGGCTCTGTTCCAGGATGTTCAGGTTCATCTCTGGCTCAGGCTCGGCAACCTTCTCGACAACCGGAGCAGCCGCCGCATTGGTCGACATGCGTTCCAGTTCGGCGATCAGATCACTATCGTCACCAGAGGGCTCTTCGCCCTCTGCCGCTTCAAGATCGGCCAGAATTTCCTTGATGCGGTCAATCGAGCTCAGGATGAGCGAAACTGCATTTGGCGTGACCGGGGTGCCTTCACGGAACTTGCCCATGAGGGTTTCTGCCGCATGTGCGATCGCTTCAAGCCGCGGAAGCCCCAGGAAGCCGCAAGTCCCCTTGATCGTGTGAACAAGGCGAAAAATGTTATCAAGGATCGTGGCGTTGTTCGGTTCTTGCTCGAACTTGACGAGCTCAACGTCAACAACATCGAGACTCTCGTTGGTCTCGGTAATAAATTCCCTGAGAAGGTCGTCCATGGCCTGCTCTCACCCGACTGTTACACTGGTACCGCGCCTCCAAGGAGACGTCTGGACCGGGATGTCCATGGGGAGAGACTGGGCTCAAACAGTTAAGATACGCTGAAACGAAAGAAGACTTTCGCGACCTAACCTGGAAGTAGGTGTTTATGCGCCCTTCAATGCAGTAATTCTGACAATGTCTTCATCTTTGACGATTGACAATTTCATTCCACACTCGCGCGCAAGCAGCACTGTGTAGATAGGCTGAACGGAATGCGCGTCCACGCGCTCCGGTTCTTCACCTGAAAGAGTGTCCTGCATACCCAGCGGAATGCGCGGGTTGAGACCCTTGGCTGACAGAGTGAATTCCGGATCAGCCGGCTCACCTTCCATGGTGACGGTAATGACACCGCCGCGCGGGATGCACTGATTGGCAATCAGGATCAGGTTCAAGAGCATCTTGACGAAATTCTTCGGCATCAGGTTCCGGGGAACCTGCCAGTCCAGATCCGACTTCTCGTTTTCCATGAAACCGGTCGCCACGACCTGGGCGTCTCCGAGATCAATCTCGGCACCGGCTGAGCCTGCTGCGCCAAAGGCCAGGCGGGCAAACTGAAGCTTTGCAGAGGCTTGGCGGGCGCTCTTGCGAATGAGGTCCATGGCGAATTCGCGCATGTCCTCCGAGCCTTCCTCGTCCAGCACTTCCAGCCCGTTGGTAATCGCGCCTACGGGGCTGATGATGTCATGGCAAACGCGGCTCGCGACCAGCGCGGACAGATCAAGCGAGGAAAGGTCCTTGAGTTGAGACATGGCGCTTCAAAGCTCTTCTTGTCTGCGGCCCGGCTGAAAAGCTGGCCCGATTATGATTCGATTAACGATAAACAAAGGGATACACACAGGATGCTTTGATGCCAAGCCGGAGAAGACCTTCAAAGCGCCGGTTTGCACCCTGTCTTCTGCATATTGGCCTCTGCATCCGACATTTGAGGCTTTGCATTCACCAGAAACAGGAATCTGTTCACCACAGAATGGAAAAAAACCAGCTTTCCGTCCACGAAGGCGAAGATGTGTGGATTTCCGGCCGTCACATAGCCTTCGGAGAGGGCCTGTGCGCCACAGGCAGCAAACAGCGGAGCATAAACCTCAGGCGCTGCCTTGAAAGCTGCCAGATTGCCTTCATTGACGAAGATCCACTCAGCCCCGCCCCACCTGAATTCAAACTTCCGCCGCCCCATGCGCGGTTTGCGGTCGATGAAATAGGCGACCGGATCATGCCCTCCCAGCGCATATCCGGTAATGGGATCGGGAATGAACAGATCGGTCCGGGCCTGCGCCCGGCCTTGGTGAACCGGCAAGAACAGCCCCAGGCAAAACATTGCGGCAAGCAGACCGCTCAGCCTTATCCTTGACCCATTTGAGCTACACTTTTGCATCGTTTTGTGTTCGTAAAGGTCAGAAGACAGTGCGAATCATTCAGTTATTCCGATGTAGACTACACCATCGGGACTTGGATTGGCCGGACAGTCATTTGATGCTGCCAAGGAGAAATTCTTCATGATCTGGGAAAGCCTGACCCGCATGCGCCGCGGCGTCCTTTCTGCCCTTGTGATCGCTGCTGCGCTGCTAACACCTGCTGCGGCCTCTGCCCAGACCGGCCAGACCTACAAGCAGGATGAGATCGTCAAGGCAGGCCACGAGTTCTTCGGCTCCGTTTCCGGTGGACTTGCTTCCGTGGTCGAAAAGGCATTCGCCCAATACGGCGAACCTAACGGCTACATTCTGGGTGAGGAAGGGTCCGGCGCGATCGTGGCCGGCGCCCGCTATGGAGAAGGCTCTCTCTACACCCGCAATGCCGGCACCCACAAACTGTTCTGGCAGGGACCTTCCGTCGGCTGGGACTTCGGTGGTGATGGTGCACGGGTCATGATGCTGATCTACAATCTGCCCAGCACCCAGGCGATCTATCAGCGCTTCATGGGCGTCAACGGCTCGGCCTATCTGGTGGGTGGCGTCGGTATGACGGTTCTGGCCAACCAGGATATTGTCGTGGTGCCGGTGCGTGCCGGTGTCGGCGCGCGCCTGGGCCTCAACCTTGGCTACCTAAAGTTCACCAGCGAGCCGACCTGGAACCCGTTCTGAGGAACTGGCGGCCGGAGTGAACGCCGCTCCGGCCGCCGCCCCTCAAAGCCGCAGCGCGTTGAATCACCCAGTTCATTTGACCCGGCCGGTGATCAATGGGATTGTGGCGGAACGTTAAAATGCGGACCAAATAGTTAAACGGAGCCCCGCGTGATTGAAGCGGCGATGTATGTTGCATTGGGTTTCTGCGCAGCCACTCTTCTGGGGCTCGCGATCCTGCCAGCCATTTACCGGCGCTCCGTCCGCTTGACCCGCGAAGCCCTTGAGGCCGTCAATCCGGCGACTTATGCCGAAGTCCGGGCCAGCCACGACTATGACCGCGCCAATCACGCCCTGAAACAGCTCCGCCTTGAACAGGCGATCGAGCGGGAGCGGGAGAAGAGTGTCCGCCACCGGCTGGAAACCGGACGTCTGACAACAGACCTCGTCAAGGCCAAGGCCGCCCATGAGCGGGAGCTCTCGACCCTCCGCATCGAACTTGAAAAGGCGCTGCAGTCCCAGGCGGGCGCAAAGGGCAAGGACCTGATCGCCGAGATGGAGCGACTGCGCAACCAACTCACAGAGACAGAAACGGCCCTCAGCAGCACGCGGGCAGAACTGGATGTTCTGAAAAGCCAGACCGACAGCCAGCCGCTGCAGATCCAGACCTGGCTGCCCGCCGATGACGCCATGGCCCTTGCCACGATCACCAGCCTGGAATCCCAGCTGGCGACAGCCCGCAAGCGCCTTGCCCAGCTTGAAGGCGACGGCAATGTTCCGGCAGACGTGCTTCTGCCGGTATCGGCGCAGGAGCTTCAATCCGCCATGGTCAAGCTCGAAGCCGATCTGGTCGATGCCGAGGCCCAGTTCATCACCGCGCAGGCAGAAGTGACCCGCCTCACCATTCAACTGGACCAGACCGACCGGCCGATCGACGAGACGGTCCAGCGGCTGGAACGGGATCTGGAATGGGCGGACGGGGAAAAGGCACGGCTGACCGCCTTGATCAACCAAAGAAACCGGGCACTCGACCGCGCCCGGCTTCAGGTTCAGCAGTTGCGCAGGGATCTTCGCTCCGCTCCCGACCTCAAGGAGCTGCGTGGCAGCCTGCTCGACATCAGCGCCCGCATTCTCGATCCGGACGGCAAGTCCAAACGCCCTGCCTCGGCACCAGGTTTGGCGGCAGCACCGGCAACGGCTCCCGCTTTTACCCATGACGACATTCCACACGCGCTCGTCAGCCGGATCGTCAATGCCAGCCGCGCCAATTCTTCAGAAGACATAGCGCCTCAGGCGCAAGTCACTTCCCAGGAGCAGTCGGTCGAAGACGAAGGCAAGACAACCGGCAACCCTTCCAAGAAAGACGTCGCCTGACGCACGCCCTGCCCTTCTGACATGACTTATCAGGGCAGCGTCTTGCGCCCTTCCCGATCCAAGAGTTTCGAATGCTGATTGCCCGCCATAATGCCATTCTGGAAATTGCCCGTCAGACCGGGCGGGTAACGGTCGAAGATCTGGCAAAGCGGTTCGACGTCAGTCCGCAAACCATCCGCAAGGACCTGAACGAGTTGTGCGAACGCAAGCTGCTGGCTCGCACGCACGGCGGTGCCTTGCTCTCTTCAGGAACCGAAAACGTCGGCTACGAGGCTCGGCGCATCATTTCAAGCACCGAAAAAGCCGACATCGGCGCTGCCATTGCAGCCCTCATTCCGGACAATGCGTCCCTCTTCATCAACATCGGAACCACGACCGAGGCAGCAGCCCAGGCCCTGCTTCAACACCGCGGACTGATGGTGATCACCAACAACATCAATGTTGCGGCGCTCATGCGCGGCTATTCCCAGAATGAAGTCGTGATTGCCGGGGGTGTTCTGCGCCATGCGGATGGCGGCATCGTTGGAGAGGCCGCTGTCGAGTTCATGCGCCAGTTCAAGGTCGATTTTGCCATCGTAGGTGCGTCAGCCATCGATCCGGATGGATCCTTGCTGGATTACGACTACCGGGAAGTCCGGGTCACGCAGACGATCATGGAAAACGCCCGCCATGTCATTCTGGCGGCAGACAGCACGAAGTTCGAGCGCACAGCCCCGGTCCGGGTTGGCCATATCTCGCAGGTCAATACCTTCGTGACCGATCACTGTCCGTCCGAAAAGATCCGCCAGATTGGCTGCGATGCGGGCCTGACCATGATCGAAACGGGAGCCCCACCGTCCGTGCCGGAGGAAGCGCAAGACGATCAGTGAACCGCAGACAAACGTCTCAAACGGCGATGAAGCCGTTGATCAATCATCAATTTTGACTTGGGGGAGAGAGTGGTACGCCCAAGGGGAATCGAACCCCTGTTTTCGCCGTGAAAGGGCGACGTCCTGACCGCTAGACGATGGGCGCATCCGTCCGAGGCGTTTGCCTCAGCTGATGGGCAGGCTATTAAGGCCTGCAGCAGGCCGATGCAAGATCCTTTTTCATGTCCCGCGCATCGGCCTGTGAATAACTTTGCCGGATCAACGGGAAACCAGATCTGTCCGGCCCAGCTGTACCCCAGTCGAAGGGTCGAAATGCAGCAGGGCGGACTTGCCGTTTTCCTTCACCAGCAGCACCAGACGGCCACCGATCAATTCCATGTCCTCGACAACCGCATCGGGTCCGACCGCGATCGTGGAAGGAATGTCACCTGAAGCGCCGCTATCAGAAGAGTTGATCTTGTAGAAGATAGCTGCGAAGACAGCGATAAATCCCGCGAACATGATCAGGCTCGATCCCGCGAGCAGGCGCTTCAGCTTTGCCTGCACCCGCAAGGTGGCCGGATCCAATGGTTGTTCTTCGGGCTGCGATCCCTTGGACTCAGGTTGACTCATGAACGAATTCACTCCGGAAGACCCGGCCGACATGGACACGGACTTCAGTTATCTGGTTGATGCTGAGGACACGGGCAAGCGCCTCGACGCAGTCCTGGCGGGACAAATGGACACCTTGAGCCGTAACCGGATCCAGGCCCTCATCCGCGCCGGCGAGGTCACTGTGGACGGCGCCAAGATAGTGGAGCCGAAATACCGGGTCAATGAAGGCGAGTTGCTCGCCTTGAGCGTCCCTGAAGCGGAAGAGGCCGAGCCCCAGGGCGAGGACATCCCTCTCACCATCGTCTATGAAGATGAGCATCTGATCGTTGTCGACAAGCCGGCCGGTCTCGTTGTCCATCCTGGCGCTGGAAACTGGACCGGCACCCTGGTCAACGCCCTGATCCACCATTGCGGCGACAGTCTTTCCGGCATCGGCGGCGTCAAGCGTCCGGGCATCGTGCACCGGATCGACAAGGACACCAGCGGTCTGCTGGTTGTTGCCAAGACGGATCTGGCCCATCAGGGGCTGAGCGCCCAGTTTGCCGATCACGGACGCACCGGGCCGCTGGAGCGGGCCTATTCGGCACTGGTCTGGGGGGCCCCCTCCAGCCTGAAGGGCACGATCGACGCGAACCTCGCGCGCTCGCTCCATAACCGCCAGAAGATTGCCGTTGTGAAGACCAGCGGCCGTCAGGCCATCACCCACTGGCAGGTAAAGGAACGTTTCGGTCCCGAGGATCAACCGTCCCTCGCCTCGCTTATGGAATGTCGCCTGGAAACCGGCCGCACGCACCAGATCCGCGTTCATATGGCCCATATCGGCCATCCGCTGATCGGCGATCAGGACTATGGCGCAGGCTTCAAGACCAAGGTCAATCGGCTCGATGATCCGCTCAAGACGGTCATCTCGGAGTTCAGCCGCCAGGCGCTTCATGCCGGACTTCTGGCCTTCGAGCACCCCGCCACGGGGGAGACCCTGAAATTTGAGAGCCCGTATCCGGCTGATTTTGCTAATCTTTTGTCTGCATTACAAAAATTTTAGAATGCGTTTCTCGCTCCCGGCCATGTAATCGGCGTAAAGCTACTTATATTGAAGCTTCTCAGCGGGCCGTGAAACGGACGCTGGCATCACGCGTTCGCCTTAGAAGAGCGGCGCTTCCGGTGGCAAGAGCCACCGGCGGACGTCCCAGAGGGAACGCAAATTCGGGAGAAAGGGGGCGCATCTAATGGCCCGGAATGTACCGATGTTAACCGCCGGGGAAGGTGGCCTGAGCCGCTACCTCGACGAGATTCGCAAGTTTCCCATGCTCCAGCCGCAGGAAGAGTACATGCTCGCCAAGCGGTACAAGGAGCACGACGATCCAGAAGCTGCTGAACGGCTGGTGAACTCGCATCTGCGCCTTGTGGCGAAGATTGCCATGGGTTACCGCGGTTACGGCCTGCCTCTGGGTGAAGTCGTTTCCGAAGGCAATGTCGGCCTGATGCAGGCCGTGAAGCGGTTCGAGCCGGATAAAGGCTTCCGCCTTGCGACCTACGCCATGTGGTGGATCAAGGCCGCAATCCAGGAATATATCCTGCGCTCCTGGTCGCTGGTGAAGATGGGCACGACAGCCAACCAGAAGCGTCTGTTCTTCAACCTGCGCCGCCTCAAGGGCAAGATCCAGGCTCTGGATGAAGGTGATCTGAAGCCCGATCAGGTTCAGGAAATCGCCACCAAGCTCGGCGTGAGCGAGGAAGAGGTGATCTCCATGAACCGGCGTCTGGGCGGCGATGCCAGCCTTAACGCCCCGGTTCGCGCGGAAGCCGATTCCGGTGAATGGCAGGACTGGCTGGTGGATGATTCCGATAGCCAGGAAACCATCCTCGCCAATCAGGAAGAGCTGGATGTGCGCCGCCGCATGCTGAGCGACGCCATGGACGTTCTGAATGACCGCGAGCGCCGGATCTTCGAGGCTCGCCGCCTGTCGGAGGACCCGATCACTCTGGAAGATCTGTCCGACGAATTCGGCGTCAGCCGGGAACGCGTCCGCCAGATTGAAGTCCGGGCCTTTGAAAAGGTCCAGAAGGCCGTTCAGAGCAGCGCCAAGGAATTCGAGCGCCCTCACGCCTGACCAGCGAACGGACGAACATATTGGGAAAGCCGGGCCGATGTGCCCGGCTTTTTTGTCTCTGGCCCTTGTCTGCCATCCCTATCCAGCCCTGTTTCTCCCGGCTTGTTCGCAGCAAGGGAACCGCCTAACCTGAGGCCATTGTTGCGCCGGAGCGGGGAGCGGAATGCGGGGGCTTTTCAAATTCATGCTGGGCAAGCGGATGCTTGTCGCCTGGGTCGCTGTCCTGACCTTGGTCGCGGCTACTTTCGTGCGCGTTTCCGACCCGCCCTTCCTGACTGCCGTCCGTGAACTGACCTTCGATTCCTATCAGCAGCTTTTCCCGCGCGAATATCAGCCGGCCCCCGTACGGATCGTCGACATCGACGAGGCTTCACTGAAGCAATACGGACAATGGCCCTGGCCGCGCACCCGCCTTGCCGAGCTGACCCGCGCGCTCAACGAGATGGGCGCCGCCGTCATTGCCTATGACATCGTCTTTGCTGAGCCGGACCGGACATCTCCTGGTCTGGTTCTGCAAAATCTCACGGCAGATAATCTGACTGACCTGGACAGCTTCAAGTCGGAACTGGCCAAACTTCCCGACCATGACGTCGTCTTTGCACAATCGCTGGAAGAGGCGCCTTCCGTCGTCGCCTTTGCGGTGCTGACCCACACGGGCGGGCGTCTGCCCATGTCCCGCGCGGGCTTTGCATTCGGCGGCGAGAACCCGGCCGGCTTCCTCACTCCCTTCCCCTCCACCCTGCCAAGCCTCGACATGTTCCAGACCGCAGCCAGCGGCTCGGGCGGGATATCCCTGTCTGAAGATGAAAAAGGCGGGATCGTCCGCCGTGCGCCTCTCATCTTCACGGACGGCACGAAGCTCTATCCGAGCCTCGGGGTGGAGGCCCTGCGGGTCGCGCAAGGCGCAAGCGGGGTTCTGGTGAAGTCAACCGGTGCCAGCGGAGAGGCCGCCACGGGAAACTCTGCCGTCACAGAACTGAAGATCGGCAGCTTCGTGGTCCCGACCACCGCCAAGGGCGAAGTCTGGGTGCACTACGATACCGACCGGAAAGACCGCTATGTCTCGGTCCTTGACGTGCTGGATGAAACCAAACGCGACCTGATCACCCCCTTGATCGAAGGCCAGATCGTCTTTGTCGGCACCTCTGCTGCCGGGCTTCTCGACCTAAGAACAACGCCGCTAGGCGAAGTGGTCCCAGGGGTGTCCGTTCACGCCCAGATGATCGAGCAGATCCTGTCGGAAGATTTCCTGACCCGGCCGGACTGGGCAGATGGCGCAGAAGCCCTGGCAACGCTCGCCATCGGTCTCATCATGATCCTTGCTCTACCGGCCGTCGGCAGCATCGGCACCGCGCTCATGGGCGCACTCATCGCCGCCAGCCTGGCGGGTGGCTCGCTCATGGCCTACCTGCAAAACGGGCTGCTCTTCGACCCGGTCTACCCTTCCCTCGCCGTGTTGCTTGTCTTTGTTGCGGAAACAACCCTGCTCTACATCATGACCGAGCGGGAAAAGCGGTTTGTCCGTCAGGCCTTCGGACAATATCTCTCGCCCCATCTGGTCAATCAGCTTGAGGAGGCGCCGGAACAGCTGGTTCTGGGCGGGGAAATGCGCGACATGACCATCCTGTTCATGGATGTGCGCGGCTTCACGCCCATTTCCGAGCAGCTGACCCCGACCGAGCTGGTCAGCTTCCTCAACACGCTTCTCTCACCGCTTTCCGACATCATCCAGCACGAGGAAGGCACGATCGACAAATATATCGGCGACAGCATCATGGCCTTCTGGAATGCACCGCTGGCCATCAACGCCCATGCCAGCCACGCCTGCCGCGCGGCGCTGGACATGCTGAAAAAGGTCGATGAGCTGAACGATCAAGACGCCTTCGGCTTCAAGGCTCACGGCCTAAAAACCCAGTCCGTTCACATCGGCATCGGTCTCAACACCGGTGAGGCCTGCGTCGGCAACATGGGCTCCAGCCGCCGCTTCAACTATTCCGTCATTGGCGATGCGGTGAACATTTCCTCGCGGATCGAGTCGAGCTGCAAGGCAGTCGGCGCGGAACTCCTGGTCTCGGACGCAACCCGGCGGGCAGCACCCGAGTTTGCCTATCTGGAGGCGGGGGAAATCCCGCTCAAGGGCAAGTCCGAACCGGTCCGGCTTTATGCACTGGTGGGGGATGAGAGCTTCCGGCACACGGAAGGCTTCCGTCTGCTCTCCAAGTCCCACGCGGCCATGGTCAGTGACATGCGGGATGGCAACGCAGCAGGCGCCGCTCTTCATCTTGAAGCTTGCCGGAAGGCTGCAAGCGAACGGCAAAGCCCTTTCTATGACGTCTTCACCGCTGCCATTGCCGATCTGGCTGACCGCCAGGCAGCCTCAGGGGGAGTGCCCGAGGAAGGGCATCTTCCTCTCGGGGCGGCAGAACAGGAACCCGCCACCCCGATGATCGAGCAGACTTAGCGGATCTCGACTGCATAGTCAGAGACTGGAACGGCCTTCTTGATCAGCCCGCTTTCCAGCATGAAGTCCGCAAAGCGCTGATAACGGCCTTCATCCAGAGCCGCAGGGCGCTTTGCAAAACGCGGCAGCGTGTCGGCCCAGGCCTTGCGGTTCAGCTCGTCATTGAGGTTCGGATAGGCCTCGACAAAGGCGTTCCAGGCCTCTTCTGGATGGTTGGTCAGGTAGATGGTCGCGTTTTCAACCGCCGCCAGGAACTTCGCATAGCGGGGATCGCCGGTCTTGTCCTTGTGCACCACATAGACCAGCTCGTCATAGGGCGGAACGCCATGCTCTTCCGGGAAGAAAGCTCTTCCCTTCTTGCCCTCAATCTCGATCTGGGTCAGCTCGAAGTTACGGTAGCCCCCGATCACACCGTCAACCTGACCGGTCATCAGCGCTGGCGACAAGGCGAAGTTGACGTTGATCAGCTCCACATCATTCATCGTCAGACCGACAGACTTGAGCATCTGGCCAAGCATGGCGTCTTCAAAGCCGGAAACGGAAAAGCCGATCTTCTTGCCCTTGATGTCCTTCAGCTCCTTGATCGGCCCGTCTTCCAGAACGATCAGCGTGTTCAGCGGCGTGGAGACCAGGGTGCCGATGCTTTTCAGCGGCATGTTTTCCTCGATCTGCGCATGCAGCGTCGGCTGATAGGAGATGGCGATATCCCCCTGCCCCGCAGCCACCAGCTTGGGCGGCATTGCCGGATCTGCAGGCTCGATGATTTCCACATCGAGGCCTTCAGCTGCGAAGAAGCCCTTCGTCTGTGCGGTAATGATCGGCGCATGGTCCGGGTTGGTGAACCAGTCGAGCAGGACGGTCAGCTTATCGGCTGCCTGTACCGGCGTTGCGGCAAGAACCGCCGCAGTTGCCATGCATCTGATCAGGTTTTTCATGAATTCCTCCAAGATTTCAGGATGAAGCGCTGGCAGGTCAGTCTTCCGGCTGCCAGGGAACGAGAGCGCGGGTCAGGTGGTCGACGGCGAAACGCAGCGTCAGCACCATAAGCGCGAGCAGGATCAGGGCAGCGAACATGACATCGGTCTGCATGCGGGCGTTGCTCTGAAGCATGATGAAGGCAAGTCCGCCCTTGGCTCCCACCCATTCGCCAACAATGGCGCCAATGGGCGCGAAAACGGCAGCAATCCGGATACCGGATGCCAGGGCAGGCAAACCCGAGGGGATGCGGAAATAGAGAAGTTCCTTGAAACGGGACAGGCGGTAGAGCCGGGCTAAGTCCACAAGTCCGGCATCAGCGCGGCGCAGACCGTCATAGAAGGAGGATGTGACCGCGAAGAAGATCACCAGAACCGCCATCACGATCTTGGAGGCGAGGCCAAACCCCAGCCACAGAACCAGAATGGGAGCGATCGCGAAGACCGGCAGAGCCTGGGTGACCAGCACAACAGGCAGCACCGCCCGCCGGGTGACCGGCGACAACCACATGGCGATTGCCAGCAGCGCTCCTGCTCCAACACCGAAGACAAAACCGAAGAGCGTTTCATAGGCCGTGATTGCGGCATGCTCCATCAGGAACCCTGCGCGCGCGGCAAAGGCCTCGGCCACACTGAGTGGGCTGGGCAACATGAAGGTCGGGATTTCGAACAAGCGGACGAGCCCTGCCCAAAGCAGCAGGAACACGCTGAGCCCGAGGACCAGCCGGAAAGACGAGAGAAGAACAGCCTTCATGGACACCCCTCCCCGAACACAGGAGAAAGGCCATCGCGGCACGCGATGAAGGACATATCAAAAAAGCGCCACGAACGGCGCGAGGCATAACGCAAAGCAGGATCTCCCGTCTTCGGACAAGCCGAATGCGACACTGGAGATCCGGGATATGGCTAAAGGCTTCCGTCCCTTCGCCGGCATGACCCGGATCAGGTTCTAAGGGTTCGGCGCAAAGCCATCTCAGTTCCGGTTCACGGAACACCCCTCGGACCGAGACGGAACATGCATTGCCTTCGGTTAAAAGGCAAGCCTGTTCCGTAAAAAGAAGAAATGGCTAAAGATCAGCCGGCCTGCCAGGAGGTGACAGCCTGTTCGACTGCCGCTGTTCCTGCGCCGCCCTTTTCAAGGGTCAGGATGCCGCGCTTGCCATTTTCAAACAGCATCGGGATATCGATCCAGCCGCGCTCGCGCAGCAGACCCATGTTGCGTTCCCGCTCGCTGCTCAGGCTGGAAAGTGCAATCCAGAAGTAACCGGGAGACACTTTCACCGAAGCCCCGATCAGACCATCTCCCCGGGCTTCTTCCGTCGGCTTCATGACCAGGCCGGGAACGCTGACGATCTCGCCTGCAGCAAAATCCTCCGGGAAGTCGAACTTGATTTCCACCAGATGGCTTGCCGGCAGGGACGGATCATCATTCGGCTTGATCTTCAGCGACACGGAGACATTGCGCTCCGGGATCTGAATATCGGCGGACAGCACATTGTGCTTCTTGCCTTCAAGATCCGTCTCTTCATTCAGCGCCCAGGTAACCTCGCCCTGAGACGCGGTACCTGCCCCATTTGCCTCATCGCCTTCCTCATAAAGGATAGAGCGCTGGGTTCCGGCGGTCACGGCACCTGAATCGGACTGAGGCGTCACAGAAGCAATGCCCGAATTCTCATTGACGATCGCAGGGGTCTCAAGCGGCGCATCCGTCGACGGGGACGACGGCTGAGAAGACACACCCGTTTCCTGCGGCGTGATCAGCGTGGTCGTGACCGAACGGGCATCAGGGGCTGCAGCGGGTTCGCCGCTGTCATCCAGAAGCCGGTCTTCGATCTTGCCATTTTCCGGCGTTGCGGCCGGAGCCTCTGCCGTGCCCGTCGCCGGTGTCTCCGGCTGGGTGTCTGGCGGCGGGGTCGGATCGGACGCAGGCGTGTTCACTGCCACTTCCGGAGCACTGTCATCCCCCGAAGACAGGAAGACAACCGCACCGGCGATGACCAGCACAAGCACGGCGACAAGAGCCAGCGGCAGGATCGGGAATCCGGAGGACCCGGACTTCTTTCTCGGTGCGCCAGAAGCAGGCTTGCGCTTGCCGCGGCGCTGTCCATCAGACTTGCTCTTCTGGGGTGCAGAGACGACAGCCTCGGGAGAGGCGCTCAGGTCATCTGCGGAGGCGTCGTCATCCCCGTAGCCATAGTCATCTTCCGGCTGCGGCTCAGGCTTGCTGGACCCGAAGACAGGTTCCTGACGCGGCTGGGAAACCGAGGGAGCCGACGCACTCATGGCGTCCTTGGTCGACTGAACCGCCTTGTGAGAGGCTTCACCAAGCTGGGAGGCCTGATCGACTGCCGACTTGAGCGGAGAGGCTGGCGCCACAGGAGCCTGGACAGACGATTGGACCGGCGACTGAACGGGTACCTGCACCGGAGGTTGAACCGACGGGGCGGCCTGCTGCAGACTGGGTTCTGCTTCCACGCGGGGCGCAGCAGGCTGCGGTGCCGGCGGCTCCTGACGGGTCAGAACCGGCGCAGCCGTCGAAGGCGCAGGGGCTTTTGCGGCAGCCTGGCCCAGTCCGAGACTTTCACGGGCGGCCTCGGCCTCAACCTTGCGGATAGCCTCTTCAAGCCGCAGCTGTTCCGCCGTGATTTCGGACGGCGAGAGTGGCGGTTCATAGGCCTTGAGCTGATTGACGATGGCGTTTCGTGCGCGGCTGTAAACACTTCGGCGCGCAGCGCCATTGTTTTCAGGAAGCGACGAAATCGTTCTTTTCAAAATCGAGTAATAGTCAGCCATCGTCCCGCCTGTCGGCCGCTTGCCAATAGTTTCCCGGTCTTATCAATGAAGGCTTATACCATGTTGCATTCAGAGCGAAGCCCTGTTGTCACTCATGTCATTGAGTTTAGGGCAGGCTAACGTTGAATTCAGCCATTCCTGCGGCAGGGGTCTGGCCAATGGGTGGCTAAGCTTCAGTCCGGATATGAAAATAGCGCCGGCGGCTTCCAGAGAAAGAGCCGCCGGCGCCATGTTTTAAAAGCAGGCAAACCCTAGGATATCAGTCCTGGAAAGGGTTCTGCATCAAAATCGTGTCTTCACGCTCGGGGCTGGTGGACAGCAGCGCGACCGGCGCACCGATCAGCTCTTCCACATAGCGCACGTATTTGATGGCCTGAGCCGGAAGATCCGCCCAGCTGCGTGCGCCTTCTGTGGATTCTTTCCAGCCCGGCAGGGTTTCGTAGATCGGAACAGCCCGTTCCTGAGCTGCCTGGGAAGCCGGCAGATAGTCGATTCGCTGACCATCCAGCTCATAGGCAACGCAGATTTTGATCTCGTCGAGACCGTCCAGAACGTCCAGCTTGGTCAGCGCGATGCCGGTGATGCCGGAGGTGCAGACCGTCTGGCGGACCAGAACAGCATCGAACCAGCCACAGCGGCGCTTGCGCCCAGTGACCGTGCCGAACTCATGACCACGGGTGCCGAGGAAGTCGCCGATCTCATTCTGCTGTTCGGTCGGGAACGGACCTTCGCCCACGCGCGTGGTGTAGGCCTTGGTGATGCCGAGAACATAGTCGATCGAGCCCGGCCCGAGGCCGGAACCGGCAGCTGCCTGACCGGCAACAGTGTTGGACGAGGTCACGAACGGATAGGTGCCGTGATCGATGTCCAGCAGTGCGCCCTGCGCGCCTTCGAACAGGATGCGCTTGCCAGCCTTGCGCTCGCCATCCAGCAGCCGCCAGACACTATCCATATACGGCAGGACCTTGTCGGCAACGCTTGCCAGTTCGTCATAGATCGCCTGTGCGGAGATCTCGTCCTGGCCAAGGCCCTTGCGCAGAGCATTGTGGTGGGTCAGCAGGCGGTCGATCTTGGCCGGAAGTGCATTGAGATCAGCCAGATCCATCAGACGGATGGCGCGGCGGCCAACCTTGTCTTCATAGGCAGGGCCAATGCCGCGCTTGGTGGTGCCGATGCGGGTACCGCTGTTCGAATTCTCGCGCAGCGCATCCAGTTCCTGGTGCAGGGAGAGGATCAGCGTGACGTTCTCGGCAATGCGCAGGCTTTCCGGAGTAACCGTAATGCCCTGAGCCGCCAGGCGCTCGACTTCAGCCACGAAAGCATGGGGATCAAGCACGACGCCGTTGCCGACCACAGACAGCTTGCCACGGACAACACCGGACGGGAGCAGGGACAGCTTGTAGCTGACGCCATCGATCACCAGCGTATGGCCAGCGTTGTGACCGCCCTGGAAGCGGACGATGACATCGGCCTGTTCGGACAACCAGTCGACGATCTTGCCCTTGCCTTCATCACCCCACTGCGATCCGACGACAACCACATTGGCCATGGATTTCCTGCCCTCCTGAACGGCAACACCGGCACATCTGACAGCCGGTCTAAACGCGAAGAACCCCGGACGTTCCGCCCGGGGCAAACGCGGCGGACTATAGACATTTGCTCCGCTGATGGCGACCCCTTGAAGACGCTTTTCTTGCCCCCAAACGGCCAATTCTCCAGTCCCATCTGCAGTTTCAACAGGGGGACCCGCCTTCGCCTGTTCTTTCCCGGCTAGGCAATCCGCCGACAAACAAGATCGAAACCGGTTTCAGGCCGGAGCCTCCTCGCAAATCGGGTGTTTCACTTGGCCGCAAGGCTGCTAGAAAATTGGTCCCTTCCACCGGCATTCTTCAAGGCGAGATCGATCATGTCCTGGCGAAACTGGCTCACCCTTCTGCTGCTCGGCGCGATCTGGGGTGGCTCCTTTCTGTTTGCAAAGGTGGCCGTCGCTGAAATTCCGCCGCTCGTTCTCGTTTTCCTTCGGGTCTGTCTGGCCGCAATCGCCCTGCATTGTGTCTTGCGGCTGACAGGAAAGCGCTTCCCGCTCGAGCCGCGCCTACTCGGCGCCTTTCTGGTCATGGGGCTTCTGAATAATGCGATCCCATTCTCGCTGATCTTCTGGGGTCAGACAGCCATTGCCGCAGGCCTGGCATCGATACTCAACGCCACGACACCCATCTTCACTTTCCTGGTCGCGGCCGTCGTGCTGCGGCAGGAACCTGTGCGCTTTCACAGGATCGCGGGGGTGCTCACCGGCTTTGGCGGCGTTCTCCTGATGCTTTTCCAGAGCCTGGGGCAACCGGGCCATGACCCGCTCTGGGCTCAGCTCGCCTGCCTTGGTGCAGCGGTTTCCTATGCCCTTGCCGCAGCCTTTGCCCGGCGCTTCAAGCACCTGCCTCCGCTTGTATCCGCCACGGGTCAGCTCAGCGGTTCCACCTTGATCATGCTGCCGATGGCCATGATCTTTGGTGCCGGCTGGTCTCCTCTGGAAACATCCGGTTTCGTCTGGATGAATGTCCTCGCCCTTGGCCTTCTCGCCACGGCCTTTGCGTATCTGCTCTATTTCCGGCTGCTGGCTGAGGCCGGAGCGACCAACGCCTCGCTTGTCACACTGCTGGTACCCGCAAGCGCGATTCTCTTCGGCAGCCTGCTTCTGGGAGAAGCGCTGAAAACCTATCAGTTCGGCGGCTTCGGCCTGCTCCTGGCTGGCCTGCTGCTTCTGGATGGGAGGATCTTGTCTCCCTTCATGAAAGCAAAAAGAGCGGCCTGATCGCCGCCCTTTCCGATCTTCACTGGGTCAGAAGCGGAGCTTCTTGACCTGGTTGACGTGAGCAACGGAAGCGAGCCGTTCGAGAACTTCCTGGGGCACCTCGCCATCCACCTCGACCAGGCAGATGGCATCCTTGCCCGGCGCCGTCCGGCCCAGGTTGAAGGTCGCGATGTTGATGCCGCTGTTGCCAAGCTCCATGCCGAGTTGACCAATGAACCCCGGCTTATCCTCGTTGGTGATGTAGAGCATGTAGGCGCCGAGTTCGGCTTCCATGTTGATGCCCTTCACCTGGATGATCCGGGGCTTGCCGTCCTCGAACACCGTACCGGCAACAGAGCGTTCCTGGTTCTCGGTAACCACGGTAAGCCGGATGTAGGTCTCGAAAGCCCCCTTCTGTTCCCGGCGGGTCTCCTCCACCTCGATGCCGCGCTCGCGCGCCACAACCGGTGCGGAGACCATGTTGACCGTCTGCAGAAGGGGCGTCAGCACCCCGGTCAGCGCTGCGGACGTCAGCGCCCGCGTGTTCAGATCCGCAACGGCTCCGGCATATTCCAGACGGATCGTCTTGATACCGCTTTCCGTCAACTGACCGGCGAACAGACCAAGCTGCTCTGCAAGCCGCACGAAAGGTGTCAGTTTCGGCGCCTCTTCCGCAGAGATCGACGGCATGTTGAGCGCGTTGGAAACCGCCCCGTGCAACAGGTAGTCACACATCTGCTCGGCGACCTGCAGAGCCACGTTTTCCTGCGCTTCGCTGGTAGACGCCCCGAGATGCGGCGTGGAGACAAAATTCTTCGCACCGAAGAGGACGTTCTGCTTGGCAGGTTCCTCGACGAAGACGTCGAACCCGGCGCCCGCCAGCTTGCCGCTGTCGAGAGCCTCACGCACGGCCTGTTCATCCGCAAGGCCGCCGCGCGCGCAGTTGATCAGATAAGAGCCCGTCTTCATCTTGGCGATGGCAGCCGCATCGATGATATTGCGGGTCTTGTCCGTCAGCGGAGTGTGCAGAGTGATGAAATCCGCCCTGCGCAGCAGTTCGTCCAGTTCGACTTTTTCCACGCCGAGGATCGAGGCCCGTTCGGGCGTCAGGAATGGATCGAAGGCAACGACCTTCATGCGCAGGCCAATGGCCCGGTCAGCGACGATCGAGCCGATGTTGCCGCAACCGATGAGACCAAGGGTCTTGGACGTGATTTCCACGCCCATAAACCCGGACTTTTCCCACTTTCCAGCCTGGGTGGACGCATCGGCTGCCGGGATCTGACGGGCAAGCGAGAACATCATTGCAATCGCGTGTTCCGCTGTCGTGATGGCATTGCCGAAGGGGGTGTTCATCACGATGATGCCCCGGGCCGTGGCCTTGGGAATGTCGACGTTGTCGACGCCAATGCCGGCACGGCCGATCACCTTCAACCTGGAGGCGGCTGCAATGATCTTTTCCGTGACCTTGGTCGCAGAGCGGATCGCAAGGCCATCATATTGATCGATGACGGACAGGAGCTTGTCCTTGTCCTTGCCGAGATCAGGCTGAAAATCGACGTCGATACCACGGTCCTTGAAAATCTGGACCGCAGCGTCGGACAGCTTGTCCGAAATGAGAACTCTGGGTGCCATGTTCGTACCTAAAAGTTAGCGCAACCAGCGCAGCATATTGGGAAAGGGGTCGACACCCTCTTCGGCCGCCAGCTTCGGCTCGTAACACATGCCGTAATACTGAAGCAGGGGAACACCGATGTAGCGGCCGGCCGAGAAATTCTCGATCAGCGCCTCGGCATCTCCCTTGTAGCCATCAGGGTGAAAGACGACCTCAACGGGAATTCCAAGATGGCGGGCGGCTGCATAGGACCACGCAAGGGTCGCCATCTCATCGCCAGGCTGGGGATCCAGTTTCTCAAGCTGCCGTTCTGCAGGGTCCGTGACAGCCACGTGCCCTGCCTCATGCAGCAGATCGCCCGGATACAGCAGGCGTTTCTCGTCAACAATCAACTCGCCGAACCGGATATCAATTCCGGGCAGAAACGTCGGGTCCGGCAAATCCGCAAGATGCACCGGTATTCCTATTTCTTGCACGAACCTGGTGAGCTTGGCGCTCATCGGATCGGCGAGCATCTGTCAGGCCGCCTTGACCGCTGATGCGGCAGCCTCGGCAAAGGCCCAGTCGAGCCAGCCGAACAAGGCTTCGAGATCTGAGGTCTCGATGGTTGCACCAGCCCAGATACGAAGGCCGGAGGGAGCATCCCTGTATGCTCCAATGTCATAGGCCACGCCTTCTGCCGCAAGCTTGGAGACAATTGCCTTGGCAATTGCTTCCTGTTCGGCATCCGGCAGGGCCGTGACTGCAGGGTCCACCACCCGCAAGCAGATGGAGGTGTTGGAACGGGTTGCCTCATCGACGGCGAGGAACCCGACCCAGGGGGTCCGCTCGACCCAGGCTGTCACAGCCGCAAGATTGCGGTCAGCGCGGCCGATCAAGCCCTCAAGTCCGCCAAGCGACTTCGCCCACAGCAAGGCATCAAGATAATCCTCGACGCAGAGCATGGACGGGGTGTTGATGGTTTCACCCTTGAAGATGCCTTCGATCAGCTTGCCGCCCTTGGTCATGCGGAAGATCTTCGGCATCGGCCAGGACGGCGTGTAGCTTTCCAGCCGCTCGACAGCGCGCGGGCTGAGGATCAGCATGCCATGCGCCCCTTCGCCGCCAAGAGCCTTCTGCCAGGAGAAGGTCACAACATCGAGCTTGGCAAAGTCGAGGTTCTGGGCGAAGGCCGCAGACGTCGCATCACAAATGGTCAGCCCTTCCCGGTCGGCCGGAATCCAGTCGCCGTTCGGAACCCGGACGCCGGAGGTCGTGCCATTCCAGGTAAAGACCACATCGTGGGAAAAATCGATCTGGGCGAGGTCCGGCAGGAGGCCGTAGTCGGCCTCGAACTTGCGGACATTCTCCAGCTTGAGCTGCTTGACGACATCGGTGATCCAGCCAGAGCCAAAGCTTTCCCAGGCAAGCATGTCGACGGGACGCGCGCCGAGCAGCGACCACAGCGCCATTTCGACAGCGCCCGTGTCGGAAGCCGGAACGATGCCGATCCGGTAGTCGTCGGGGACCTGAAGAACTTCGCGAGTCAGGTCGATTGCCTGCTCCAGCTTGGTCTTGCCGATCTTGGCGCGGTGGGAGCGGCCAAGCGGTGCATCGGCCAGGCCTTCAAGAGACCAGCCGGGACGCTTTGCGCAGGGACCCGAAGAGAAATTGGGATTGGCCGGACGCTGTTCCGGCTTGGCATATGCAGTCGTCATGTATTCTACCCTCTCAGATAGCAGCCCCTCGGTGGGGAGGGGTGGCCCACCGCGAGGCATATGCCTGTTGCCATCCGCCGTCAAATAGTTTCGTGAGGGGCGGCAGTCTTGAAACAAAAAAAGGCCGGGCAAATTGCCCGGCCTTTCAGATCCAGGAGATCCTGGCTGTCTTAGAAGTTGCTCGTCAGCGGCTGATTGCCCGAATAGTAGGACGGAGCTGCCGGTGCGGCGGCATAGCTGTCGAACTGGTAACGTACACCAAGCCGGATTTCGTGAGCCGTCAGGTCCTTGAAGGTCGAACGGGTCTGTCCGGAGCCGGTGTTGTAGTACTTCACGGTCTTGGCAGTGCCCAGATCGCGGTACTGATAGCCGGCATCAAGGCTCCAGTTCGGCGTGATGGCGTAGGAAGCACCGGCCATCAGAGCCCAGGCCAGGTTCCATTCGCCGTGACGTCCGTCATAACGCGTGGTCGCGCCACCCGGGTTTTCGGAGATCGAGTTGTTGGTGCTGACATAAGCTGCACCGATACCCGCGCCAACGTAAGGCGTGATGTTGTTCCAGGTGCCGATGTCGACATAACCATTCAGCATGACGGTCCAGACATCCACATCAGTGCTTTCCCGCGAGAAGCCGCCAGAACAGGTGCCGCAGACAGCGAAGCCGCGGGTCTTGGACGGGGTTTCATAGTCGAGCGTGATGTCGCTGCGGAAATAGTCGGTGAACTTGTAACCGACGCCGACGCCGACCATCCAGGCATCGTCCATGCTTTCGCGCTGGTAACGCAGGTTGCCAACGACAGAGTCGTTAAAGCTGCCGTCCG
This sequence comes from Roseibium suaedae, assembly GCF_900142725.1. GTDB lineage: Bacteria > Pseudomonadota > Alphaproteobacteria > Rhizobiales > Stappiaceae > Roseibium > Roseibium suaedae. Next base: position 1,291,387 of record NZ_FRBW01000002.1, read on the forward strand.
GATCACCGTAGAATTTGTAACCGATGTCACCGCGCAGATACCAGCCACCAGAGGCCGGAATCTCCGGGGCGTATTCGATAACCGGAGCAGGAAGGTCCGCTGCCCAGGCAGCGCTGGAAACAAGTGCTGCAGCGCCTGCCAAAGACAATCGCTTGAAAAATGTGATCATGTCCTCGTCCTTTTACATCAGGCGACCGCGTCAGATTGCGGGCCGTTCGAGAGTAATCTTGGTAAGGATGTCGGAAATGTCTTAAGCTTGACTTAACCCTGTTTCTTAACCGTGTTTTTTTACGTAAACAAATCGTTAATGCACGTTAGGTCAGGCAAGAGAAATTTAATAAAAAGCCCCACCTGATTGGATCAGGCGGGGCTTTTGTTTCACGTATACACAAAAAGTCAGGCTGCGGACTTTGCGACCACATCGACAATGTCATTCACGACCTGATGAACCAGCGCCGCATCATCGCCTTCCGCCATCACCCGGATCAAAGGTTCGGTACCGGAGGCACGGATCACGAGGCGGCCGGAATTTCCAAGACGGTTCTCACCATCCTTGATGGCTTCCTGAACGCTCTTGTGCTCCAGCGGTGCACCACCGGCATATCTGACGTTCTTCAGTACCTGCGGCACAGGATCAAAACGGCGGCAAACTTCCGAAACCGTACGCCCCTGGTCCTTGACACAGGCCATGACCTGCAGGGCCGCAATCAGGCCATCACCCGTCGTTGCGAAGTCGGACAGAACGATATGGCCGGACTGCTCACCGCCGACATTGTAGCCATGAGCCCGCATATGCTCGACCACATAACGGTCGCCGACCTTGGTGCGGGCAAGAGACAGGCCCAAACCGCCAAGGTAGCGCTCGAGACCGAGATTTGACATGACGGTCGCCACGATCCCCGGCTGGGACAGACGGTCATGAGCCTGCCAGGACTGAGCGACCACGGCCATCAGCTGATCGCCATCGATCACCTGACCGTTTTCATCGACGATGATGACCCGGTCGGCGTCCCCATCGAGAGCGATCCCGATGTCCGCTCGCACCTCATGGACCTTACGCGCCAGCGCATCGGTGGAAGTGGAACCACAGTCCTTGTTGATGTTGTAACCGTCCGGGGTCACGCCATGCGGAATGACGTCTGCGCCCAGTTCCCAAAGGGCTTCCGGGGCAACCTTGTAGGCAGCGCCATTGGCGCAGTCGATGACGACCCTCAAGCCTTCAAGGCTCATTTCTCGTGGCAGGGTGCGCTTGGCGAATTCGATGTAGCGCTGCTGGGCGCCATCAATCCGCTTGGCGCGGCCAAGGTCGCGAGGACCGGCAAGGCTTGCGGTCATGTCACTGACGGCAAGGCGCTCGATTTCGCTTTCGATGGCATCGCTGAGCTTGAACCCATCGGGGCCAAAGAACTTGATGCCATTGTCCTGATAGGCATTGTGGGAGGCGGAAATCATCACGCCAAGATCGGCCCGCAGGGACCGGGTCAGCATAGCGACCGAAGGTGTCGGCATCGGGCCGAGGAGAAACACGTCCATTCCGACGGAGGTAAACCCGGCAACCAGAGCATATTCAATCATATAGCCGGAAAGACGCGTGTCCTTGCCGATAACAACACGGTGCTTGTGACCGCCGTTCTTGAAGGCAAGGCCTGCGGCCATGCCAACCTTGAGAGCCATTTCGGCCGTCATCGGAAAGGTGTTTGCCTGGCCGCGGATGCCATCGGTTCCGAAGAACTTGCGCATGGGTTCAAATCGCCTTTTTTCATGATTTTCTCCGCCCCCTTTTAGACCCTATCGGCCCGGAGCGCGGTTCAAAATTTGTGAGCGAATGTTACCGCCCGTTCCTTAAAAAAATGCCCGGCACAGAGCCGGGCATGTTCTTTTCCAGAACTGCGAAGCAGGATCAGGCCTGGGGCTGAGGCGCCATGCCACCCGGGGCTTCGTCCCCGCCGCGCTTCAGGCCAGTCGGCGGCACAGCGGAGGACCGGCCAATCGGCTGATCATCCCCGGTGTCCCTCACCGGCGGCTTGCCGTCGAGCAGGTTCTTGATCTCTTCGCCGGAGAGGGTCTCATACTCGAGCAGGCCCTTGGCAATCGTATGAAGCTGGTCTTCGTGATCACCCAGGATCTTCTTGGCAGTCTCATAGCCCTGATTGACGAAGGACTTGATTTCCGCGTCGACGACCTTCTGGGTCTCATCGGAGACATGCTGATTCTTCGCAACAGAATGACCCAGGAACACCTCTTCCTGATTCTCGCCGTAGAGAAGCGGACCGAGCTTGTCGGACATGCCGAACTGGGTCGCCATGGCGCGGGCCAGCTTGGTTGCCATCTGGATGTCGCCCGACGCGCCGGACGTGACCTTCTCGTAACCGAAGATCATTTCCTCGGCGACGCGGCCACCCATTGCCACGGCAAGGTCAGCCTTGCACTTGGCGCGGGTCAGCGACACCTGATCCTTTTCCGGAAGACGCATCACCATGCCCAGCGCACGGCCGCGCGGGATGATCGTCGCCTTGTGGATCGGGTCGGAAGCTTCCTGATGCAGGGCAACCAGAGCGTGGCCAGCCTCATGATAGGCGGTCAGCTTCTTCTCTTCCTCGGTCATGACCAGGGTCCGGCGTTCGGCCCCCATCATGACCTTGTCCTTGGCGTCTTCGAATTCAGCCATGGTCACCAGGCGCTTGGAGCGGCGGGCTGCCAGGAGCGCGGCTTCGTTGACGAGGTTCATCAGGTCTGCACCGGAGAAGCCGGGCGTGCCACGAGCCAGGGTCTTCACATCGACATCCGGAGCCAGCGGCACCTTGCGCATGTGGACCTTGAGGATCTTTTCGCGGCCCGTGATATCCGGGTTCGGAACAACGATCTGACGGTCGAAACGGCCCGGGCGCAGCAAGGCCGGATCAAGAACGTCCGGACGGTTGGTCGCGGCGATGATAATGATGCCTTCGTTCGGCTCAAAACCATCCATCTCGACCAGAAGCTGGTTCAGGGTCTGCTCACGCTCATCATTGCCGCCGCCAAGACCGGCCCCACGATGGCGGCCGACAGCGTCGATTTCGTCGATGAAGATGATGCAAGGCGCGTTCTTCTTGGCCTGTTCGAACATGTCACGGACGCGGGATGCACCCACACCGACGAACATTTCCACGAAGTCAGAACCGGAGATGGTGAAGAACGGCACATTGGCTTCGCCTGCCACCGCACGGGCGGTCAGGGTCTTACCGGTACCCGGAGGGCCGACAAGCAGCACGCCGCGCGGGATCCGGCCGCCAAGGCGTTGGAACTTCTGCGGATCGCGGAGGAACTCTACGATTTCCTGCAGGTCTTCCTTGGCTTCATCGATGCCGGCAACGTCTTCAAAGGTAACGCGGCCATGAGCTTCGGTCAGAAGCTTGGCCTTGGACTTTCCAAAGCCCATCGCCTTGCCGCCGGAGCCCTGCATCTGGCGCATCAGGAAAATCCAGATCCCCAGGATCACGAGCATGGGCAGCCAGTTGAACAGCAGGCTGACGAGGGAATTGTTGTCTGCGGGCGGACGGGCGGTGACGGTCACGCCCTTGTTGCTCAGCGCATCAACATACTGCGCACCATCGGGTGCATATGTCTGGAACGTGCCGCCCGAGGTGTAGTGACCCTGGACCTGCTGTGACTGGATCGTCACATCCTTGACTTCGCCTCGTTCAACGGAGCTGAGAAACTGGGAGAATGGTATCTCGGATGCCGTGGTCCGCTGTCCAGATCCCTGGAACAGCTGGAACAGGGCAATCAGCAGCACGGCTATGATCACCCATAAAGCGAGGTTGCGGAAATTTGCGTTCATCTCGATCCCTTGGCCGCAAGACGCGGAAACTATGCGAGGGGTTTGTTCTTGGTTCTCAAGATAGGTTGCTGAGCCGCCTCTGCCAAGGCGTTGCGCCACCTTGGTCAGCTTGAACTGACTTTTTTCTTAAACTCTTGCAAAAAACCACGAGGCAAAACGTCCTCCCTGGTGCCCAAAGAGCTGCTCCCGCACCGCTTCATGCCTTCAAAGGCGGTGGATGCGGAACAGACCCGTCCATTCCCTTGCACTGTAAAGTCCCGGGACATGCAAAAGTTCCGTTTCGTTCCAAACCGCTGGCGCGGTCCTGAAGGCCGCCCTGGACCAGTGCTGCGGTAACTCCATCGGCGCAACAGGCTCGGGCGCATCTGCCAGCGCCCCAAACCACAGCGCCCCATTGCCAGAACTTTTGCTGCCGGTCATTTGGCACCGGTAGCGCCCATCCCATTGGACCTCTTCGTCCGGGGTCAGCAACAAGGGCACCGCCAGTGCCCTGCCCGCTTCCCGCCAGATGGTGAGGCAGGAGGCGGCCACATCCAGGATACAGCCGTTCAGGGTCAGGCGGACTGGATCACCCGCACAAAGGCGCTGATCCGCTTCTTCCAGCTTTTCAAGGCGGGGACGATCCTTCCTGCTCGAAGCTCTGACCGTAAGCCGGGCCAGCAAACGCAGACGAATCTCGTCCGGCAGGGCCGCGTAAGCTCCGAAGTCCAGTTTCAAAGGCCCGGCCTCATGCACCAGAACCTGCGCTGCCTCGACAGCATCGACCCATTGGTCGAGGGCTGTTTCCGCCCGCTGCATGTTGCGCACAGTGGACAGGATCCTGTTTGCGCTCAAGCCTTCTTCGGCAAGCTGGTCCGCCATCCGGCGCAATCGCACCCGTTTGTAGGAGGTGCTGGAATTCGAGGGATCTTCTGCCCAGGTGGTTCCTGCCGCTTCAAGCGTTGCCACCAGCCTGGATTTGGGCACAGACAGGAGCGGACGGAGAATCCGGATCCCCTCAGGACCGTTGGTCTCGATTTGTTTCATCGAGGAGAGACCCGTTACGCCGCTGCCCCGGGTCAGCCGGTCCAGAAAGGTCTCCGACTGATCGTCCTGATGATGCGCGAGGACCAGGGCTTTCAAATCAAGCCGCTGCATGGCTTCGCGGAAGAGACGGTAGCGGGCGCCTCGAGCTTCTGCCTGAACGTTGGACCTGGGCTTGGGACCGGCCCAGCACAGGGTCTCCTGCGGCACCCCGAGCTCGCGGCACTGCGTTGCAACCATTTCGGCCTCAGCGGCGCTTTCAGGCCGCAAACCGTGATCCACGGTCAAACCATAAAGCACTCCCCCCCACTCCCCTCGATCGCGCCACTGCGCAAGAGCATGAAGCAGGCAAAGGGAATCCGCACCGCCGGAGACCCCAACAGCAAGGGAGCTTTCGGATTTCAGAAAAGAAAAGAGCTGGTCGAACGCAGTCGCATCCAGCTTGGCATCTGCGGCCGCAAGACTGTCAGCGTCAGGCAACCCGGTCATGGCGCGGCATCACGAGCACTTGGCGCGGCGGCGCTCGTCGCGGGCCTGCTCCAGAACGGCTGGCGCGGCATTCGGATATTTCGTCTGCAGTTCGGAGAAGGTTGCGCAAGCCGCATCCCGTTCGCCAAGTCCCTGCAGGGACACACCCAGCTTCAACAGGCTGTCAGCGCTCTTGTCGCCGCCCGGATGCTCGGTATAGGTCTTCAGAAACGCATCGGCAGCTTCCCGGAACTTGCGCTGCGCAAGCAGGCTTTCGCCGAGCCAGTATTGAGCGCTGGGAGCAAGACGGTCCTGCGGATAGAGCTGGAGGAAGGACTGGAACCCTTCTTCGGCAGAGACATAGTCGCCGTTCACGGCCTGGCTGTAGGCCCGGTTATAGTCCTCGCGCGGATCGCCGGTGCTGCTGGTCAGGCCGGCAATCTGGTCTCCCGCTCTTGCAGTTCCTTCGTCCTGACCGATGCCCGGAACCCCGTCGAGACCGCCACCGCCAGCAAGCTGGGAGAGATCGATCGGCCCGTTGCCCAGAGGGGCAGGCTGCTGTTCGTCCGTGGAGTAACCACCGGAGGCTGACCATTCCGCATCCCCTCCGCCGCCAAGCGTGCCGAGGGTCTTAGGACCAGGGGCAAGCCCCTGGTTCTGGTCAATGCCTTGCGGCTGGCCGAGATCCGACCGCTTGCCCGGTGCCGGACGGTTTCCGCCGCCTGCGCCGCCTTCCAGTTGTTCAAACCGGTATTCGTTGTCTTCCTGCATGCGCCGAAGCTGATCCTGGATCTCGCGCATCTGATAGCTCAGCTGCTCGATCTGGCCAGTGAGGTTCCGCATGCGCTCTTCCAGTTCGTTCAGACGAACAGCGGAATCATCATTCTTGCGGCCAAAAATCTGGGCTTCGGACGGAGCCGAATAAAGGACGGCCATCAGGACCGCGGCAAAGAGGATCGTCAATCCTCGAAGTTTCGCCATGCTCTTCCTCCGACGTGACATGGGGGACACGACCATCGTGCCCTCACCGCGAGCATCCCTGCTTGTTCTTTCGAACGCGCGACTATGCTCGAACACATTAAAATGGATCAGCTTTTGGACATTCCATCGATCTTGATCGAATGGCAGCTGATCTTAGCTTCGATACCACAGAGTGCAGTGACTTCGGCCAAATTTTGACGAATGCACCGAATTTTCAAGGACAAGGCACCTTCAAACAAGAAGGTGGCGGCACCATGAAAAAAGGGCCGGAAATTTCCGGCCCTTTCAAATTTGCGGAGCTGATGGGTCAGCCTCAGTTGGTCGCGTTGTCCAGAACGGTCACAGCGCGGCGGTTCTGGGACCAGCAGCTGTTGTCGTTACAAACAGCGACCGGGCGCTCCTTGCCGTAGGAAATGGTCTTGATCCGGGACGGGTTCACGCCACGGGCAACCAGATAGTCACGGGCAGCAGTTGCACGGCGCGCACCGAGCGCGATGTTGTACTGACGCGTGCCGCGCTCATCCGCATGACCTTCAACGGTGATGCTGTAACGGGAGTACTGGCTCAGCCACTGCGCCTGCTTGTCGAGGGTCGCCTTGGCCTGGGAATTGACGGTGGACTGGTCTTCTTCGAAGAAGATACGGTCACCAACGTTGACGACGAAGTCCTGGCCGGAACCCGGAGCTGCGTTGCCCGCACCACCGTTCAGTCCGTCCGGGTTGGTCTGCGCACAGGCAGCCATGAACAGAAGCGCACCGAGCGCTGCACCGATCTTCGCACTGCGTGCGAAAGTCCCCATTTCAAACATCTGAATTCTCCTATCCCCACCGGCCCCGACAGGGAAAACAATCTCTAACCAAGGATGGTTAATGCCTGCTTTTGAAACATGGTTAGCAGAACCTTAACCGATAAGTTCCGTCCGGCTCAACACTGAGCGGGTCAGCGGACCTTTTCACCGATACCGGAGAAGGCCCGCTGACCGCCTCAACAGAGGCTTTAGTCGATCAGAGGTGACCAGGACGGGTCTGATGCGAACGCTGGCGTCTGAATCCGCTGCTCGTTGTATCCTGTCAGGTCAACTGTCCAGACCTGAGGACCGCCATTCGCACCTGGCGTATCACGGAAGAACACCAGCACGCGGCCGTTCGGCGCCCAGGCCGGACCTTCGTTATGGTACCCTTCAGTCAGAATGCGCTCACCCTTACCATCCGGCTTCATGACACCAATCATGAAACGGCCCTGATGCTGCTTGGTGAAGGCAATAAGGTCGCCGCGTGGGGACCAGACCGGCGTGGAATACCGGCCAGGGCCAAAGGAGACACGCTGGGCGTTCGACCCGTCGGCATTCATCACATAGATCTGCTGCGTGCCGCCCCGGTCAGATTCGAACACCACCTGACTGCCATCCGGAGAGAAGGACGGGCTGGTGTCGATGGCCGCAGTACTTGTGAGCCGGGTGGTCTTACGGGAGCGCAGGTCCATCGTGAAGATGTTTGCGTTGCCGCCCTGTTCCAGGCTCATCACGACGCGCTGCCCGTCAGGCGAGAAGCGCGGAGCAAAGGTCATGCCCGGGAAGTTGCCGACGATCTCGCGCTGTCCTGTCTCGATGTTGAGCAGATAGACGCTCGGTTCAGCCCCTGCATAAGACATGTAGGTGACTTCCTGGGTCGTCGGAGAGAACCGCGGTGTCAGAACCAGGTCGTCGCCACGGGTCAGGTAGCGGACGTTGAAGCCGTCCTGATCCATGATGGCCAGGCGCTTTACACGCTTGTCCTTCGTGCCGGTTTCGTCGACATACACGATGCGGGTATCGAAATAGCCCTTTTCACCAGTCAGGCGCTCATAGATCGCATCGGCGATGATATGAGCCAGACGCCGCCAGTTTTCCGGCGTGGTGTAGAACTGCTGTCCCAGCATCTGCTCGGATGCGAAAACATCCCAGAGCCGGAATTCCGCACGCAAACGACCATCGTTCTGCTTGACCACCGAACCGGATACCAGAGCCTGGGCTCCGATGGTCCGCCAGTCGCCGAACCGCGGCGTGGTGCTGACACCCATGTTGGTCTGGATGAAGCTCGCCGGATCCAGAGGCAGGAACAACCCCGACCGCTTGAGGTCAGCGGAAATAACCGCAGTCATGTCCGCGGAAAGTTTCGGATCCCCACCCTCGGCCGTGAACGACGGCAGGGCGATCGGCATCGGCTCGACATTGCCCTGGGTAATGTCGATCTCGATCAGAGCATGCGCAGGCGCTGCAGCGCAAAGAAACGCTCCGACAGACATCACACATGCGGCAAACATCCCTGCCACTCGGGATTTGAGACGGGCAACACTCGGCAGGTCGCTCATTGGCATCGGCTCCTTGTGTCCACTCACTGAAATCACCCGCCGATCATTTCGCGCGGATCAAAGTTGATGATGACTTCCTGCCAGGCATCGTATTTCTGGATCGGAAGTGAATAGGGGGCGCAGCGCAACACCGCACGGACCGCACTGGATGCGGCGGCGCGGAAACCAGGCGCACTGCTGGAATTCAGAACCTCAGGGCTGCCCTGAACTTCGCCGCTCTCGCTCAGGCTGAATTGAAGCCGGACTTTCAGGTCCTCCGCTCCAACAGCGCCGACCGGGGGGCTCCAGCAACGGGCAATCATCCCGCGCAGGGCGTCCAGTTCAGACTGGGTCATCTGCACACGCTCCTCACCCTTCGGACTGCCGAGGGAAGCGGGCTGTGTCGACTGCGATCCGCCACCAGCCGGTTCCACCTTGTTCAGGAGAGCCGCGATCTGGTTGGTGTTGAAGTCCTTCTTCGGCTGCTGCTGCGCGGTCTGCGTCTGCTGAACGGGCTTGGGCGGCTTGGGCTTGGTCTTCGGCGCAACGCTAGTCAGAATTTCCTTCGGCTCCTCGACAGGGGCCGGTTCCGGCTCCTTCGGAGGCTTCGGGGCTTCTGCGACCGGCTTGGGCTCCTGCTTCGGCTCCTGGGGAGGCGTCGGAGCAGCGGCAGGTGCCGGCGGCTCCTTGGGCTCCGGCTTCTTGGGCTCGGGCTTTTTCGGCTCCGGCTCGGGCGTCGGGGCTGCCGGCTGCGGCGTACTGGCCTGAGCCGTTTTCGCCTCACCTGGAGCCTCGTCCGGCTTCGGCGTTTCCTGCTTGGGCTTTTCGACCGGCTTGGTGGAGGGAATTTCGCGAATTTCCTTCGCGTCCTTCTCGCCCTTCTGCAACCTGGTCAGTTCCGAAATCGGAACCAGATCGACAGGCAGGGAATCCACCGGCTTGACGTCAAAAGTCTGCGCATCCGGAAAGGCGATAAGCCCCCAGAGAAGGAGAGCCGAGTGTCCGGCCACGGATGCAATAAGACCTGCACGCATAGAGCGTCACGAGTTCCGTTCTTCGAGGGTAACAAGACCGAGCCGCTTGAAACCTGCGGCATTGATCCGGCCCATGAGCTTCATCATCATGCCGTAGTCGGCATTCTGGTCGCCGCGCACATAGATGCGCTCTTCATAGCCATTTGCGGCAATCGCCTTCAGTTTCGGCACGACTTCTTCCAGCGGGAGTTCCGTTTCCTGGATGAAAATCTGGCCATCGGCGTTGACCGAAATCGTGATTGGCTCCTTGTCCCCTTCCAAGGCCTTGGCCTGGGTTTCGGGGAGGTCGATCGGAACCCCAACCGTCAACAGCGGTGCAGCCACCATGAAGATGATGAGCAGCACGAGCATGACGTCGACCATCGGCGTCACGTTGATTTCGCTGACCGGCTGGTTGCGGCGACGGCCACGGCCGCGCCGTCCGCCTCCGCCCGCGCCTCCGAGCTGCATGCCCATGGATCAGGCCCTTTCGTCGATCTGACGGGAGAGGATGGACGAGAACTCGTCTGCGAAGCCTTCCATGCGCGATACGGACTTGCCGACGTCAGAGGACAGTTTGTTATAGGCAATAACCGCCGGAATTGCGGCAACCAGGCCCAGAGCCGTCGCAAAGAGGGCTTCGGCGATGCCGGGGGCCACAACGGCGAGATTGGTGCTTTCGGACGCCGCAATGGCCTGGAAGGCCGTCATGATGCCCCAGACCGTACCGAACAGACCGATGAAGGGGCCCGCAGACCCGATGGTTGCCAGCACCAGAAGCTTGGATTCAAGGCGGTCAGCCTCGCGCTGGATCGTCAGGTCCATGACCCGGTCGATACGCTGCTGCAGGCTGCCGATGGCCGGACGCGCACCTTCATGGCTGCGCTTCCATTCCCGCATGGCCGCAACAAAAAGAGCGGACAGCGCATGGTTGGTCCGGTTCTGCAAGGTTCCGTAGAGATCTTCGAGCGACTGACCGGACCAGAATACGTTTTCGAACCGGTCCATCTGGCGCGACGTGCGCTTCAGCAAAACAACCTTGTCGAAAATGATGGCCCAGCACCACACCGATGCAGCAAGAAGACCCAGCATGACCAGTTTGACGACTATGTGAGCCTGCCAGAACAGGGCGAAGAACGAGATGTCTCCCTGCGGAGCTGCCAGCGTCGTCGTGACGAGTTCATTCATGAAACAAAAGACCTCTTGGCCGGGTACGTATTGCCTGTGTTAAATGCTCGGCACACTTCTTCAGTGCGGATCACGAGCATGATCCTGATCGGCTCGATGTCTCTCTGACCGCCGATTTTGGCGAAACTGGGACTTCGGCAAAGACTTTGAACCGAAGATCAAAAGAATCAATTAAGGTTACGGACCTGTTAATACCGGCCGTTTCTGACAAAACAATTTCCGCAGACCGTCAGCGCTCGCCTCGAGACACCTCAAAGCGAGGCGCACAGGGTGTTTAAGTCCGGGCGAGATGTTCCAGCCGGGACATGATGTCCTTAGGCAAACGCGCCGGACGCCCCTGCCCGTTGATGACAGCCACCAGGACATCTGCGGTAATCAGAACATCCCCGGACCTCCGGATTTCCTGACGCAGTTCAAGCCGCGCGCCTCTTGCCTCAACCAGCGAGGTGTGAACTTCCAGCACATCGTCGATCCTTGCAGGGCGCATGAATTCCACGCTCATCCGCCGGACCGCAAAGGCCAGGCTGCGGGCGGGGTCTGCATTCTGCAATTCGGTGTGATGGACTTCACAGAGGCGCAGATAATCCGAACGGCCGCGCTCGAAAAACTTGATGAAAGCCCCGTGATAGACAACGCCGGTAAAGTCCGTGTCCTCGTAATAGACACGCACAGGCAGAACATGGGCACCGCTCTCGAAGCGGCCAGCAAGATCGGGCCAGTCGGTCACGGCACATCCAGTTGGTCTTGAGTGAAACACCCAGTCCCCTTAGCAGATCCCGTGCCGCCGGGCCAATGGGGAGACAACGGCCAGTGCAGCCCTCCCCCAACATCCAGCCCTCCCGCTACATCACACCATTGCCGGACATCAGATGCGGCATCAAACCCGTCAGACCAACCAGGATCAGGTAGAAGGCGACGACGTAGTTCAGAATGCGCGGCGCAATCAGGATCACGATACCGGCAATGAGCGCGATAAGCGGCTGAATATAAAGATAGCTTTCCATGAGATCACCTTCAGGCGTGCAGTAAACAGTCCCGAAGAAAACGCGCTCAGGCCAAACCGGTTCCCGAAAAAGGCAAAGGCCCCGCCGCAAGTTTTGCGGCAGGGCCTTCTTCTTTCAGATTCCGTGCCCAGAGGATCAGGCTGCAGATACTTCGCTCAGGAACCGTTCCACCGACTGGCGCAGCTGTGTAGCCTGGCTCTTCATCTGGAAGGTTGCCTCGCGCATGTGGTCCGCTGAGGTCGCATTGTCCACCACATCCTGGCTTAGCGAGGAGACTGCCGTGGTCACGCTCAAGGTGCCCTGGGCAGCTTCGGTCACATTCACCGAAATCTCCCGTGTGGCGGAGCCCTGCTGCTGCACGGCGCTGGCAATTGCGGAGGTATAGCTGTTGACCTCTTCCATCGAACCGGACACCAGGACGATCTCTTCCACGGCCTCATGGGTGGACGCCTGAATCGCGGCAATCTGGGTCGAGATTTCTTCGGTCGCCTTCGCAGTCTGCCCGGCCAAGGACTTCACCTCCGACGCCACGACCGCGAAGCCACGACCGGCCTCGCCCGCGCGGGCTGCCTCGATCGTCGCGTTGAGCGCAAGAAGATTGGTCTGCTCGGCAATCTCGGAAATCAGAGAGACAACGTCGCCAATCCGGTTGGCCGCTTCCGCAAGGCCGGCGATCTTCTCGTTGGAAGCTTGCGCGTTGCGCGTCGTGCGCCCGACGATGTCTGCGGTGGTCTCCACCTGACGGGCGATCTCGGAGATCGACGCATTCAGTTCTTCGGTCGCAGAAGCCACGGCCTGCACATTGGCAGAAGCGCTTTCCGAATTGCCAACCGCATTGCTTCCCCGGCTTGCCGCCGCGTTCGAACGCTCGCTCAGGAGGTTCGACATTTCCTCGACACGCATCAGGTTTTCTTCCACGGAAGAGAGAACCGTCTGTGCTTCGGCCCGGAAGCCGCTGATCAGATTGTCGATGCTCTTCTCCCGCTGCTCACGGGCGATATGACCAACCTTCCGTTCCTCGGCCAGCCGCTCGCGCTCGACGGAGTTCTGCTTGAAGACTTCGATGCACCGGGCCATGTCGCCAATTTCGTCCAGACGCTCGGTCGCGTCCACGGCCACATTCAGGTCGCCATCCGCAATCTGCCGGGTCGCTATGGTGAGGGTCTTCAGCGGGGCAAACATGCGCACCGTCAGCCACCAGATGAGGCCCACGACAGGCAATAGGCACAGAACACCGGCCAGAACTGCGCCGTAACTGATCTTGTTGGCTGCTGCGGACAATTCACTTTGCTGCACGGCTTCGATCAGGCCGTAGGGCTTGCTCTCAATCTCGTTGTCGGCGCGGGAAAACCGGTAAGCCGTTCCGTCAAACTCAAGGATGCCCGGTGCGGACTGGATTTCGCTCAAGGCAAAGGTCCGGGATGCCTTTCCATCTGCACTCATCTCGACAAGACGGCCGGACGAATCCACCAGGATGACCCGCTCGCTTTCGCCAAGACCGGTCAGATCATTCAGGAACCCGGCAAACCGCGGCATGTTCACAGACAGTCCGACGGCACCGAAAAAGCGGTCCAGATAGAAAACGGGAGCAGCCAGAACCAGACTGACCTGGCCATCGGCCTCCGTCATGAAACCGGACGCAAAGATGTCGCCGGGCTTCAGACTGTCGGTCGTCGATGCCTCGATCAGCGGTTTCAGTGCGGCCGCATAGGGATCATTTGCCAGAACCGGATCCGTGACGTTGCGGCCAAACTCCTCCCCCTTGTTGTAGGAGTAGGTGATGTTGCCCGTCGGGTCGGACAGGGCAATGCCCGAGAACAGCCCCTGCTCGATCAGGCCGTGGAACGAGGCATGAATCAGCTCGTGATTGCTGGAATAGTAGTTCTTCTCCTCCGACTTCATCATCAGATGACGCTCGCCCGGAGGATTGGGGTTCTCGTCAACAAACATTTTGCGCAGAACGTTGGTCTGATCCGTCTTCAGGTTCTTCCAGCCTGCGGTCATCTTCATCAGACCGTCGCGGGCCTCCTGAAGACCAACATAGAAATTCACGCTCTGGTTCAACTGGTCGAGGGCCAGACCCAGTGTTTCCGCCTTTGCCTGTGTCGCGCTGCGCAAAGCCCGGTCGGCCTGGGTATTCGCCACCCCGCCGGCCAGAATGGCGGTAACGGTCACGATGGCGGCACACATCAGCGCGGCGCCTGCCAGGAACATCAGCGCGAGTTTGGCTGACAAGTGTTTGCGAATCATAAGGTCTCCCCCGCAATTTTGGGGGTCATATTCCTTTAGGTTCTCAAACAAATAATTAAGGCAGGAAGCGAATTAAATTCATGCAGAGCCCTGTATTCACTCAGGTTCCTGAAACAATCCTAGCTGCGGTGCGTCAATCTTCTGCGGAACCGCAAGTCCCAAATGAGAAAAAGCTTGCGGTGTCAACACTCTGCCCCGAGGCGTGCGCTGCAGGAAGCCGTTCTGGATTAAATAAGGTTCGACGATTTCCTCGATCGCATCGCGTGGCTCAGACAGGGCCGCGGCAATGGTCTCGATGCCGACCGGTCCTCCACCAAAATTGACCGCAATCTGCTGCAGATACCGCCGGTCCAGAGCATCAAGCCCCGCTCCGTCGACTTCAAGCTGCGACAGGGCACGGTCGGCCAGAGCGCGATCCACATGCTCCACACCGGCCACCACCGCAAAATCGCGGACACGGCGCAGGAGCCGTCCCGCAATACGCGGGGTTCCGCGCGAGCGCTTGGCGATCTCATGCGCACCGTCCGGCGCCATGCCGACACCGAGGATCCGCGCGCCGCGGTTGACGATGTGTTCCAGCTCCGGAACCGTATAGAACTGCAGCCGGACAGGAATGCCGAACCGGTCGCGCAAAGGCGTCGTCAGCAGACCAAGACGCGTGGTGGCGGCCACAAGCGTGAACTTCGCCAGGTCGATCTTTACGGAACGGGCAGCAGGTCCCTCCCCGATGATCAGATCGAGCTGATAATCTTCCATCGCCGGATAGAGAACTTCCTCCACCGCCGGATTGAGCCGGTGAATTTCGTCGATGAACAGAACATCGCGCTCTTCAAGATTGGTCAGAAGAGCCGCCAGATCGCCAGCCTTCGCAATCACAGGCCCGGAAGTTGCCCGGAAGTTCACGCCAAGCTCACGTGCCATGATCTGCGCAAGGGTTGTCTTGCCGAGGCCGGGGGGGCCTACGAAAAGCACGTGGTCCAGCGCTTCACTGCGTGCCTTGGCCGCTTCGATGAAGATTTTCAGGTTCGCACGGGCCTGTGCCTGACCAACGAATTCGTCCAGCGCCTGGGGGCGCATGGTGGTGTCGATTTCGTCACCACGGATTTCCGGCGAGACAAGACGCGTTTCATCCGACATTGGACACGACCACCACAAGTAGAGCGATTAGAAGAAAGGAATAGGCCACGCGAATGGCATGAAATTTCCGGAAAGTCTTGCGAACAAAAGGATCGTCACTGAGCACCCGGCGCCCCTTGACCGTGTAGTCGCGCCCCTGCACCGCCTGAGAGAACTTGTGATCCAGAACGATCATCCCGCCAACCCCGAGCAGGAAAATGCAGACCGCGACAACAACGAACCAGAATACCGTCACTGTGCCAGCTCCTTGAGTCCCAGCCGGATGAGGGTTTCCGTCGTCGCCTCTTCTCCGGCCGTCTTCATGGCACGCGCCACAGCGGCGCTTGCCTGCGGCTGACCATAGCCCAGATTGGTGAGCGCGGAGACGGCTTCGGCAACCGGACGTGCCGCGACCTTTTCGGTCACGGTCTGGGACACCGAGATGGTGTCCGCATCAATGGAAGCATAGCTTGGCGCCTTGTCCTTCAGCTCCGCCACGATCCGGTCAGCAACGCGCTTGCCGACACCCGGCGCCCGGGACATGGTCGCCTTGTCTCCAAGAGCGATGGCATTGGCGATTTCATTGGCCTTGAGAATGCCCAGAACCGCCAGAGCCACCTTTGCGCCGACGCCCTGCACCGTCATCAGCAGACGGAACCACTCGCGCTCGGCTTCCTGCGAAAAGCCGAAGAGGCGGATCATGTCTTCACGCACCATTGTCTCGATGAAGAGCACGGCAGCCTCCCCTGCCTTGGGAAGGGTCTGGAGCACACGTGACGGACAGAACACCTGATATCCGACGCCATGCACATCCAGGATCACATGATCCTCGCCATAGCTGTCGATGGTTCCCTTGAGCTTTCCGATCATGCTGCACCTGCCTGGGCCATGCGCCCGGTTGCCGACCCGCGATGATGGGCATGGCAGATCGCAATCGCCAGCGCATCCGCAGCATCATCCGTATCAAATGTCGCCCGCGGCATGAGGATCTTCACCATGGCGCGGATCTGTTCCTTTTCGGCGTGGCCCGTGCCGACAACCGTCTTCTTGACGAGGTTCGGCGCATATTCCGCAACGCTGAGACCGGCAAGCGCGGGAACCAGAAGCGCGATCCCACGCGCCTGTCCCAGCTTCAGCGTCGCGCCAGCATCCTTGTTGACGAATGTGTGCTCGACGGCAGCCTCCATCGGCTCCTGCCGCCGGACCACATCGGTGAGGCCGTCATGCAACTGCACCAGCCGTTCCGCAAGTCCCAGCTTGTTGTCGGAGGTCACCGTGCCCGAGGCAATGAAGATCAGCCGGTTGCCGATCACTTCGATCATGCCCCAGCCCGTGCGCCGTAACCCCGGATCAATGCCGAGAACTCGAATCGGATGCGTCATAGAACAAACCGGTAACAAAACTTGCGAGTTGACGCCAGCAGAAGCCGCCCTTACGCAGTGATTAGACGCTGTTTTTCCCACCTCACCCCACGCGGCCACCATGCTCGACATCTTCTCGTCCTTTGATTCGGGAGTTCTCCTGCTCCTTTGCTGCGTGCTGCTTGTTGCCGGTTGTGTGCGGGGTTTCGCGGGGTTTGGAGCGGGCATGATCTACATGCCGGTGGCCACCAGCCTGATCTTCCCGCCGACCGCTGCCGCAAGCTTCCTGATCCTCGACTTCGTCATCGCCTTGCCGCTGGTGCTGAAGGCCCTGCGGATCTGCGACTGGTCCACAATCATTCCGGCCGTCATTGCCTCGGTCCTGTTCGTCCATGCCGGAACCTGGCTTCTCGCCAGCATGGACACCCTGCTGCTGCGGTGGATCATTTTCGGTATCGTCACAGCAGTTCTTCTGCTGCTGGTCTCCGGCTGGCGCTACCGCAACCGGCCCAGCGCACCGGTGTCTTTCGGCGTCGGGATGGTTGCCGGAGTGCTTGGCGGGGTCAGCCAGGTCGCCGGTCCGCCGGTGGTCGCCTTCTGGCTGTCCAGTTCGAAGGAACCGGCAGTCGTACGCGCCAACCTGATCGTCTTCTTCGCCCTGGCCAGCGTCGGAACGGTCTTTGCCTATTGGCTCAAGGACTTCTTCACTTTGCCGGTGCTGCACCTGGCAATTGCCGGCACACCGCTCTACGCGCTTGGACTGTTTGCAGGCTCGACGGGCTTCGGCAAGGCTGACCCGAAGCTCTACCGGCTGATTGCCTATTCGCTGATTGCGCTGGCTGCCCTGTCCTCAATGCCGCTTCTGGACCCGCTCTTCGGACGTTGAGGTTGGTATTACGCCTGCCGCTTGAGAACCGCTTCCCACTTGCCGCATTTTTCCGAAAGCAAGCGGTTCAGCTCTGCCTTGAACATGGCTTCGTCTTCACAGGTCTGCGCCAGAATGCTGAGCGCAACGATTGCGGTATCTGCTGCTTCTTCGCGCACATCCGCAAGGTTCAGCCCCTTGTAGGCGGAGCCGGATGCACCGGTTGCCGACAGAACGGCCTGGGCAACTTCTCCCGCCTCTTCAGCCAGCTTCAGAGCCCGTTCCGGCAAGGTCTTGGCATCCAGCTGCGTGAGTTCGAAAATCCGGCTTTCCAACGCCATTCCCCTCTGCAAAAACAAACAACCCCGGTAAAACCGGGGTTGTCTTAACTCAGCCTTGCGTCAGCAGACCAGCCTCAAGCCAGAGCTTCCGCATCGATGTCGCAGTTGGCATAGACGTTCTGGACGTCATCGTCTTCTTCGAGCATGTCGAGCAGCTTGATGACCGTCTGAGCCTTCTCGTTATCAACCGGCGTCAGGTTCTGCGGCTTCCAGATGATCTTGACGGATTCGGCTTCCCCAAAGGCTGCTTCCAGACCCTTGGAAACGTCGTTCAGATCTTCAAAAGCGGTGTAGATGGTGTGACCGTTTTCATCGGTCTGCACGTCATCGGCACCAGCTTCGATCGCAGCTTCCAGAACCGCATCTGCATCGCCGATTTCCGGCTTGTAGGTGATCTCGCCAACCCGGTCGAACATGAAGGCAACCGAGTTGGTTTCGCCCAGGGACCCGCCGCACTTAGTGAAGTAGGAGCGGATGTTGGAAGCGGAACGGTTGCGGTTGTCGGTCAGTGCTTCGACAACGATGGCAACGCCAGCCGGGCCGTAGCCCTCGTAGCGGATTTCTTCGTAGTTGTCGTCGTCACCGGACTGGGACTTGTTGATCGCACGCTGAATGTTGTCCTTCGGCATGGACTGGGCACGGGCGTTCTGCACGGCCAGGCGCAGGCGCGGGTTGCCGTCGATATCCGGTCCACCGACCTTTGCTGCGACGGTGATTTCCTTCGACAGCTTGGAAAAGATCTTCGACCGGATCGCGTCCTGCCGACCCTTGCGGTGCATGATGTTCTTAAACTGTGAATGTCCTGCCATGGCTCTTCTCGGCTCGTGCGGATGTCTTTTTGAAAAGTTGCGTCGCTTATAGGCAAAGCCGCGCAGAAAATCCAGCGGGGGCCTCTGGCGGCCTCCCACAAGCTTCCCCGCACCTCAATGAGGAGGTCAGCTCTGCCAGAAAGACGGCAGCACCGGCTCCAGCCGCCCGCCGATGCGCACCGGCGCAACACGCAAGGCAAGCCCGGTCCGGTCATCGGTTTCAACGGCAACGCCGCTGATCGTGGCTTCACCGGAAGCAGGCGTGAAACGGTTGCCCGGGATCTTGCGCTGGAACCGGTTCACCGGCTCATCCTTTTCCATGCCCAGCACACTGTCGTAGTCACCGCACATGCCCGCATCGGACATGTAGGCCGTGCCGCCCGGAAGGATCTGGTGGTCAGCGGTAGGCACATGGGTATGCGTCCCCACCACCAGGCTCACGCGCCCGTCGAGAAAGTGCCCCATGGCCTGCTTCTCGCTGGTGGCTTCCGCATGCATGTCGATGATGATGGCATCTGCAACCTGCCCAAGCGGGCAATCGTCGACGACACGCTCGATCCGCGCGAAAGGGTCATCCATGGCATCCATGTAGACGCGCCCCATGACATTGGCGACCATCACCTGGGCGCCGTTCCGGGCAGTGTAAAGATGTGCGCCGCGACCAGGCGTTCCGGCCGGATAGTTCAGGGGGCGCAGCAGGCGGTCCTGACGCTCGATATAGACAAGCGTATCGCGTTGATCCCAGACGTGGTTGCCGGTGGTCACCACATCCGCGCCCGCATCCAGAACGTCCTGCAGAATGGCCTCGGTGATGCCGAAGCCAGAAGCAGAGTTCTCCCCATTGACGACAACGAAATCCAGCTGCTGCGTTTCAACGATGGCAGGCAGCTGATCAATCACCGCAGTCCGGCCGGTGCGTCCGACCAGGTCGCCAAGGAACAAGAGCTTCATAAAGCCTCTCGGGAGTTAGAACCGGCGCAGGCCGGTAGGGGTCAACAAGGCATCCAGCCGCCGATCATGGGCTTCGGCAGGCACCTCGCCAACCTCCTGGACGTCGAAAGCCAGACCGATACACACGACCGGACCATCTTTTTCAAGGGCTGCGATGGCACGATCGTAATGTCCCTTGCCATATCCGATGCGGTTGCCACGGCTGTCGAAGGCGGCCAGGGGCATCAGGAGCACCTCGGGACGCAACTCGGCTGAGTCCGGTCCAGGCGCCATCGTTCCGAAACCGCCGGGCACGAATTCCGTATCCCGGCCGAAACTTCTGAAAATCAACGTGGGGTGGGCGACCGCGGGAAGACAGAGTGGATGCCCCATGTCCCTGAGCTTTGTCAAAAGGGGCCGCGGATCGATCTCGTCCCGGATAGGCCAGAAACCCGCAACAGCAAGGCCAGGCTCCAGCTCAAGATCCGTTGCGAAATCCGCCAGTTGAAGGGAGGCCTCTACCCGGTCCACACCCGTCAACGCCGCCCGCCGGGTCAGGGCCTGGCGCCGCAGTCGTTCTTTTGCCTCGGCGAAGGGAGACGGAGCAGTGCCGGACATGACGGATATTTGGGCTCTCTGTCTGACCGAAAACGAAAAGCCGCACGACCGTTGGAATTCGCAATCCCGGGAAACCTACTATGTAGGTGGGCGCCGTTTGCAACAGACCACGGTCCGAAGCGGGGACAGCTCCCAAAGGAATGCGTAAGGCCCCGGGGATATGGTTCCTGACGTGTCGCGCAGCCGACCCATCATATAGCGCCGCGCCAGTCACTTTGCCAGAGGACAGTATGGGAGAGTTGGCCCCTCGGGAAAACTGCCAGTATCGAAAATAAAAATGGGACCGGCAGATTGCCGGTCCCAAGGTCGTTTCCGCCGGGTTGCGGTAGATGATCCGAGTAAATGGATCAGTTGTCTAAAAATTCACTTCCAAAAGACCTAAAAAACAGGCTTGCAGTAGCCGCCTCTTCTCTGACACAACTACCTATGCTTCCGCATCCCCCAAATGGGGTATGTCATGTCACTTCTTCCTGAAGGTCATCCGTAGATAAACGTAGCCTCAAGGGTCCCACTCCATGATTGACCGCAGCGAAAGCCTTGAGACCCTTACAGATCTTTTCTTCGACGCCGCACTGGCCCCGGATCTATGGCGCGATGCCCTGATCCGGCTTTCCGATTTCGTTGGCGGCTCCGCAGTCAATCTCATCGTCCTCGACACCATCGGAAACCGGCCGGTCATCGACCATTTCGAACGCGGCAACGACGATGCCTATGCAACCTACCTCAGCGACTATTTCGTCATGGACCGGCGCATCCCCAGGGTCGCCAATGCCACGATCGGCAAGATCCTCTTGGAACCGGACGTCTTGAGTCCCGAAGAGCAAAGAACCGATATCGTCTATAATGAAATTCTGGCCCAGAACGGCATGCGCAATCTGGCGCTGTGTAATCTGTCGGCTCCGGAAACCTTCATGGGCATCGGCATCGCGCCCCTGAACGATGCGAACCCCTTCACCCAGCCCCAGCTTCAGCGCCTGCAAGGGCTTCTGCCAAGTCTTCGCCAGGCCGTGCGGCTTTACACCGCCAACGGCGAGCTGCAGATCCAGCGTGGATTGCTGGGAGACCTTTGGTCAAACACTGGCCGGGCCGTGGTCATTCTCAACAAGAAGCGCGAGGTGCTTTTTGCCAACGGCATTGCCGAAGAGCATTTGCGCGCCGGCCTTATGGCAAGCCGCTGCAAGCAGCTGACTTTTACCGACAAGAAATCGGAGGCCGACTTCCAGGACACCTTCGAAACGTTGAGCCAGACGCAAGGCTCAACCACCGGCGCCTTTCTGGCAAGCGATCCGCTGACGCTCGACCAGTACAGCGTGCGCGTCATTTCATCCGTCCCCGCACTGGCCCACTTCGCCACGCTTTCCGGACCATCCGTGATGCTGGTCATCACCCCGCTCTCGGCCGAAATGATCATCACACAGGAAGAAGCCTCGCGCTTCGCTCAGCTGTTCTCGATCACAGCCGCCGAAACGAAAGCAATATCGGCCGTCGCCAGAGGGATGGGACTTGCCGACTATGCTGCGGAAAGCGGACTTGCGACCGACACGGTACGCAAGCAGTTGAAATCGGCCATGGGCAAATGCGGGGTCAACAACCAGAAAGCCCTGATCTCGCGGCTTGAACGGTTCTGCTTCCTCACCCGCAACGGCTGAGGCCAGCTGCTAAAGCAATGCCTATTCTAACCGCAAGCTGCGGGTCAGACCTTCCGCCAGTGATTCGATCTTGGCCGCGGCCTTGTCGATTGCCCCAGCCACATCGCTCTCGTGAGTGTTCAGGGTCTTTACCGCTGTCGCCTGAGCTTCCTTGGCCTGCGACAGATCCGCTTCCAGCGCAGCGATCTTCTTTTCCAGTTCGACAAGCTGGTCCGTTGCCATGATGCCTGCCATCACAGTCAGGCGCTGGTCGCCAATTTCGCCGAATGCACCCCGGAGGTCATCGATCCAGCCGTCAAAACGCTTGGCAAGACCGATCAACCGGTCCTCTTCGCCATCGTCGCACGCCATCCGGAAAGACCGGCCGTTGATGATCACATTGATCTGAGCCACTCGGCCTTATCCTCCCTGGGCATCAAGAACGCTGCGGATGGTCTCCATTGCCGACACAAGGCGGCGGGACACATCGCGATTGGCATCTTCCAGCCTTTGGGCTCGGGTCTCGGACTTGTCGAGACTGTTGGCAAGCTGGGACCGGTCTTCGCCGAGCCGCTGGAGATCGTCCTGCAGGGAATTCAGGGACCGGTCAGATTCGATCCGGCGCTGAACAGAGGTTTCGAGCGTTCCAAGCGCTTTCGCCAGACGCTGCAGGGCAGCTTCAATGGTCACCCCGGAACGTGGTCCCTGTTCAGCCATTCCCTGTCGTTTCTCCAAGCTATGGCGCCTTGGCACCCTGCAGTTTCCATTGTGCCATGCGGCAAATCTGACCCTGCATATCTAGCAAAGACACCCCGTCGTCCAGCCCGGAGGTCCGGTGAAGGCCCTGTTTGGAGCAATTCAGCCACAGAACCCGTTCCAAATGGCCGCAGCAAACCGCAAGAGCCACCGGAATCCGTTCAACCAGAGTGCGAACAATTCCGGGCAAGATAATGGCCACATACCGTCATTCTGCCCGGAAATCTGCCGCAGCTCCGAGATTAGGCAAGGGCTGATGAATACGTCAATGGGAACAGGGCCAGAATCCTCAGTCCTTTTCAGGAGCCATCAATAGCTCGTAAGCTGGCGCGGATTGATTGACTCGCGCAATGTTCCTGATATTTGTCGGGCGCCTTTCAGGCTGAGTGTTTGGTATGCACCAAATCAGGCGCGCCCCTCCGCCTTTCCCCGGTTTTCGAACCGGGATGGCAAATTGGATATTATCCGGCACGACGCCGAAACAAGTTACGGGACACATATGGCCGATCTTGAAAAACACCAGCGCATGGCAAATGCGATCCGCTTCCTTGCCATTGATGCCGTGGAAAAAGCAAAGTCTGGCCACCCCGGCCTGCCGATGGGCGCAGCCGACATCGCGACCGTGCTCTTCACCGAATTTCTGAAGTTCGACCCGACGGCGCCCCACTGGTGCGACCGGGACCGCTTCGTTCTGTCCGCAGGCCACGGCTCCATGCTGCTCTACAGCGTGCTGTACCTGCTGGGCTACGAAGACTTCAGCCTCGATGAGCTGAAGAACTTCCGCCAGATCGGCGCACGCACTGCCGGTCACCCGGAATTCGGCCATGGCGCCGGCATCGAGACGACCACCGGTCCGCTCGGTCAGGGCCTTGGCAACGCCGTTGGCATGGCCATCGCCGAAAAGCTGCAGGAAAGCCGCTTCGGGTCCGACATCGTCGACCACTTCACCTATGTGCTTGCCGGTGACGGCTGCCTCATGGAAGGCATCAGCCAGGAAGCCCTGTCCCTCGCAGGCCATCTGAAGCTGAACAAGCTGATCGTGATCTGGGACGATAACGGCATTTCCATCGACGGCCGCGTCGACATCACCGATTCCACCGATCAGGTTGCCCGCTTCGCCGCGTCCAACTGGAACACCATTTCCATCGACGGTCATGACCCGGCAGCCATCGCAAGCGCGATCCGCCAGGCCCAGGCCAGCGACCGCCCGACCCTGATTGCAGCCAAGACCACCATCGGCTTCGGCTCCCCGAAGAAGGCCGGCACCAATGGCGTTCACGGCTCGCCGCTGGGCGCTGAAGAAGCAGCTGCGACCCGCACCGCTTTGAACTGGCCGCACGAAGCCTTCGAGATCCCGAGCGAGATCCTCGATGCATGGCGCATCGCAGGCCTTCGCTCTGCACAGGCTCACAAGGACTGGCAGAAGCGCTTCTCCGCAAAGGACGCTGACACCCGCGCCGAATTCGAACGCCGTAACCGTGGTGATCTTCCGGCCGGTTTCGAAGCTGCCGTGCAGGAATACAAGAAGCAGCTTGCCGAAACCAAGCCGAAGATGGCAACCCGCAAGGCTTCCGAGGCCGTCCTGGGTGTCCTGAACGAAGTCATTCCGGAAACCATTGGCGGCTCTGCCGACCTGACCGGTTCGAACAACACCAAGACCAAGCAGACCGCTTCGGTCACCCCGGACGATTTCTCCGGCCGCTACATCCATTGGGGCATTCGTGAGCACGGCATGGCCGCAGCCATGAACGGCATGGCGCTGCATGGCGGCCTGGTGCCCTATTCCGGCGGCTTCCTGATCTTCTCCGACTATTGCCGTCCGTCCATCCGTCTTGCCGCTCTGATGAAGCAGCGCGTGATCCATGTGATGACGCATGACTCCATCGGCCTTGGCGAAGATGGCCCGACCCACCAGCCGGTCGAGCATTACGCTGCCCTGCGCGCGATCCCGGATCTGATGTTCTTCCGTCCGGCAGACATCACCGAGACGCTCGAGTGCTGGCAGCTGGCTCTGGAAACCAAGGATGCACCGTCCGTTCTGGCCCTGACCCGTCAGGACCTGCCGGCCCTGCGCACGACCTACGAAGAAGACAACCTGTGTGCCCGCGGCGCCTATGTCCTGATCGACAGCGAAGAAGACGCAGCCGTCTCCATCTTCGCATCCGGTTCGGAAGTGGAACTGGCCGTTGAAGCTCACGGCAAGCTGCAGGAAGCCGGCATCGCCGCCCGCGTGATCTCGGTTCCGTGCTTTGAACTCTTCGAGACCCAGTCCGAGGACTACCAGGCCGCCGTCATCGGCAACAGCCCGGTCAAGGTCGCTGTCGAAGCCGGCATCCGCATGGGCTGGGACCGCTTCATCGGCAACAATGGCCTGTTCGTCGGCATGCACGGCTTTGGAGCCAGCGGCCCGTACAAGAAGCTCTACGAGCACTTCGGCATCACCGCCGATGCCGTCGTTGCGGCAGCTCAGGCCAAGCTCAAGGCCTGAGCCTCACTCAAGATCAGGCCGTTCGCGACATGAAGCGTGCGGCCAACCGGGACGGTGCCGTGCGGGCGCCGTCCAATAGGCCACGCCGCCGTGGCCAATGATACCGGCGCAGCCAAGCATGCGCTGTGAACCATGGAGTGGAATATGGTGACCAAGGTAGCAATCAACGGTTTTGGCCGCATCGGCCGGAACGTTCTTCGTGCCATCGTCGAGTCCGGCCGGACCGACATCGAAGTCGTTGCCATCAATGACCTGGGCCCGGTCGAAACCAACGCCCACCTGCTGCGCTTTGACTCCGTCCACGGCCGATTCCCGGCTGAAGTGACCGTCAACGGCGACACCATCTCCATCGCTGGCGGCAACCCGATCAAGGTCACTGCCATCCGTGACCCGAAGGACCTGCCGTGGGGCGAACTGGGTGTCGACGTTGCGATGGAATGCACCGGCATCTTCACCGCTCGTGAAAAGGCTGCTCTGCACCTGGAAGCTGGCGCAAAGCGCGTTCTGGTTTCTGCACCGGCAACCGGCGCTGACAAGACCATCGTCTATGGCGTCAACCATGGCGTTCTGACCAAGGACGATCTCGTCGTCTCCAACGCATCCTGCACCACCAACTGCCTGGCACCGGTGGTTGACGTTCTGCATGCCGAATTCGGCATCGAGCGCGGCATGATGACGACGATCCACTCCTACACCGGCGACCAGCCGACCCTGGACACCATGCACAAGGATCTCTACCGCGGCCGCGCTGCTGCCATGAGCCAGATCCCGACCTCGACCGGTGCTGCAAAGGCAATCGGCCTGGTGATCCCGTCCCTGGCTGGCAAGCTCGACGGCATTTCGGTTCGCGTCCCGACCCCGAACGTCTCCCTGGTCGACTTCAAGTTCATCTCTTCGAAGGAAGTCACCGCAGAACAGATCAACAAGGCACTTGTTGCAGCTGCTGACGGCCGTCTGAAGAATGTTCTGGGCTACACCAACGCACCGAATGTCTCGATCGACTTCAACCACGATCCGCATTCCTCGACCGTTGCTCTGGACCAGACCAAGGTCATGGACGGCACGATGGTCTCCATTCTGACCTGGTACGACAACGAATGGGGCTTCTCCAACCGTATGTCCGACACCGCCGTCGCCATGGCAAAGCTGATCTGAGTGACGCCATGCGGATGACACGTCATCCGGACTAGAATTGAGGGCGGATGCGGCTTGACCGTATCCGCCCTTTTTTATCTCTTACGT
Source organism: Roseibium suaedae (assembly GCF_900142725.1). Lineage (GTDB taxonomy): Bacteria > Pseudomonadota > Alphaproteobacteria > Rhizobiales > Stappiaceae > Roseibium > Roseibium suaedae. The sequence goes on from NZ_FRBW01000002.1 coordinate 1,317,616, forward strand.
CCCAGGACATCCAAATTGGTCGAACTCTTCACGGTTCTTTCCCTGACGATCATTGTCGCAATCGTGCCGGGCGCGGACCTCGCAGTGGTCATCCGCAATGCTCTCGTCGGTGGCCGGACCGCAGGTTTCATGACAGCACTCGGCATCGGTCTGGCTCTCGTGGTTCACTCCGCCTATGCCATCGCCGGTATCGGTCTGGTGGTCTCCCAGTCGATCCTGCTGTTCAACACCATCAAGCTGATCGGCGCTGCCTATCTGATCTTCCTGGGCATAACCATGTACCGGGGCGCAAGCCGGGACATGCCCGCAGCCGATCCGGCAACCGCAATGCCGCCCCTCAAGGCACTGCGCTGGGGCTTCCTCACCAACGCCACCAACCCCAAGGCCACCATGTTTGCCTTGAGCGTTTTCGTGCAGGTCACGGCTCCGGGAACGTCCCTCCCGGTTCAGATCGGCTACGGCGCCATCATGGCCTCCGGTGTGTTCCTCTGGTTCGTGCTAGTCACACTCTTCTTCACACAGGCGAAAGTCCGGGACACATTCTTCCGTGCCAAGCTCTGGATCGAACGCTCCTTTGGTGTATTGCTGACCCTGTTCGGAATCGGCATTGCCGCAACCACCAGTTCCACGCGCTGACATTTGACGGATATCACTCACATGGCCTTCAAGACTCTCGACGATCTCAACGATATCGCTGGCAAGCGCGCGCTTGTGCGCGTCGACCTCAACGTTCCGATGGACGGTGGCAAGGTAACGGACACAACGCGCATCGAACGCGTGTTGCCGACCATCCAGGAACTCTCCGAAAAGGGTGCCAAGGTCATTCTCCTGGCGCACTTCGGCCGCCCGAAGGGCGAGCGCGTTGCCGACATGTCCCTGGAACCGGTGGCACAGCCGCTTGCGGATCTGCTGCTTGCTCCGGTCGACTTCGTTGATGACTGCATCGGCGCCTCGGTCGAGGAAGCCATTGCCGAAGCCTCCAACGGCGACGTGCTGCTTCTGGAAAACACCCGCTTCTACAAGGGTGAGGAAAAGAACGACCCGGACTTCGCCAAGGCTCTTGCCGCCAACGGCGACTTCTATGTCAATGATGCCTTCTCCGCCGCACACCGCGCCCATGGCTCGACCGAAGGCATTGCCCGCCTGCTGCCGTCCTATGCCGGCCGCACCATGCAGGCCGAACTGGAAGCCCTGAGCTCTGCCCTTGGCGAACCCAAGCGCCCGGTTCTTGCCGTCGTCGGCGGCGCGAAGGTCTCCTCCAAGATCGACCTTCTGGAAAACCTGGTCAGCAAGGTCGACATGCTGGTGATCGGTGGCGGCATGGCCAACACCTTCCTCGCCGCACAGGGCGTCAATGTCGGCAAGTCGCTCTGCGAGCATGACCTGGCAGACACAGCCCGCAAGATCATGGTTGCCGCCGACAAGGCTGGCTGCGAGATCGTGCTTCCGGCAGATGCCGTGGTGGCCCGTGAGTTCAAGGCAGGCGCCGCGAATGAGACCGTCGCCCTCGACGCCATCCCGGCCGATGCCATGATGCTCGACGTTGGCGCTGCCTCCATCGCCAAGGTCGCCGAGAAGATCGACGCCGCCAACACGCTGGTCTGGAACGGCCCGCTCGGCGCCTTCGAGATCGCGCCCTTCGACAAGGCCACCGTTGCCGCAGCCCAGCATGCCGCGGCCCGCACCAAGGCCGGCAAGCTGAATTCTGTTGCCGGTGGTGGCGACACGGTTGCCGCTCTCAACCACGCAGGTGCAGCGGACGACTTTTCCTATGTCTCCACCGCAGGCGGTGCTTTCCTCGAATGGCTGGAAGGCAAGGAGCTGCCGGGCGTGAAGGCTCTGGAAGCTTGACAATCGGCCCCTGCCCGGAAAATGTGTCCGGGCAGGGGCACATATTGCTTGCAAAAATTATTTTACCGTCCAAATTAAAGACAATAAAAAAAACATCGAACTATTTGTATTTCAAACGATTTAGGTCCTTGCGGGTCCCTTTTCAAACCGCAGGTATTTGCTAAGTACACTCCCAAATTTGACGCAGCGCGGAAATTCCGGATCTTCTCCGGCTTGGAAGCGTTCGACCAACCCGGGAGTTTTGAATGGCACGTATCACGCTTCGTCAGCTACTGGACCATGCCGCTGAACACGACTACGGTGTTCCCGCGTTCAACATCAACAACATGGAACAGGCTCTGGCCATCATGGCCGCAGCGGACCGCACGGACTCGCCGGTCATCATCCAGGCATCCCGCGGCGCTCGCTCTTACGCCCATGACGTGATGCTGAAGCACATGATGGACGCAGTCTGCGAAATCTACCCGCATATCCCGGTCTGCGTGCATCTGGATCACGGCAACGAGCCGGCAACCTGCATGACCGCCATTCAGTCCGGCTTCACCTCGGTGATGATGGACGGCTCCCTGAAGGCCGACGGCAAGACCCCGGCAGACTGGGACTACAACACCGGCGTAACCAGAACCGTGACCGAAATGGCTCACCTCGGCGGGATTTCCGTTGAAGGCGAACTGGGCGTTCTTGGCTCGCTGGAAACCGGCATGGGCGACAAGGAAGATGGTCACGGCGCCGAAGGCGTGCTGAGCCATGACCAGCTCCTCACCAACCCGGAAGAAGCCGTGAAGTTCGTCAAGGAGACCAAGGTCGACGCGCTGGCGATCGCCATGGGCACGTCCCACGGCGCCTACAAGTTCACCCGCAAGCCGGATGGCGACATCCTGGCGATGCATGTGATCGAGGAAATCCACCGCCGCCTGCCGGAAACCCACCTGGTGATGCATGGCTCTTCCTCCGTTCCGCAGGATCTGCAGGACATCATCAACCAGTACGGCGGCAAGATGCCCCAGACTTGGGGCGTGCCGGTCGAGGAAATCCAGCGCGGCATCAAGAACGGCGTCCGCAAGATCAACATCGACACGGACAACCGCATGGCAATGACCGGTCAGATCCGCAAGATCCTGTCCGAGAACCCGGGCGAATTCGATCCGCGCAAGTACCTGAAGCCGGCCCGCGACGCGATGGAAAAGCTCTGCGTCGCCCGTCTGGAAGAGTTCAACACCGCAGGCCAGGCCTCGAAGATCACGCGCGTCATCACGCTGGCTGAAATGGCAGCCCGCTACAAGGACGGCAGCCTCGATCCCAAGATCGCCTGAGAAAAATGCTGGACCTCGTCCGGCAACACGCTCACTATCGATAAGCTTTCAGCAAAGAGGGGCCTTGCGTCCCTCTTTCGCCGTCTTTAGGGACAATAGAAGCATTCTGCCGTCACTTCTTACACCGGAACCGCTTCGTGAATCGTCCTCGCCTCTTTCTCGTGACCCCGCCGGTTTTCGAACCTGCCGACTTCGCCCCCAAGCTCAAGGATGCGCTTTCGGGCGGCGATGTCGCTTGCGTTCTGATCTACATGCCTCAGGCGAGCAGCAAGGCTCTGCAGGACACCGCCGAGCTGCTGGTTCCGATCATTCAGGATGGCGCTGCCGCTGCCCTGATCTATGGCGACACCCAGGTTGCTGGCCGCACCGGATCGGATGGCGCCCATGTCGAGACGTCTCTTGAGGACATCAAGCTTGCCGTCGAAAGCCTCCAGCCGGAGCGCATCGTCGGTGCTGGTGGCACCAAGCTGAAGCATGAAGACATGGAAATCGCCGAAACCGGCGTGGACTATCTCTTCTTTGGCAAGCTGGACCTGGATGAGCGCGAAGAAGCCCATCCCAAGACCATCGACCGGGCCCAGTGGTGGGCAGAGCTCTTCGAAACGCCATGCGTTGCGCTTGCTGGCAACACGATTGCCTCCATTGATGCCACGGCAGCGACCGGCGCCGATTTCGTCGCCCTGAAGGACGCGGTCTGGACCCATGGCGAAGGCCCGTCCGCAGCCGTTGCTGCTGCCAACGCCATCCTGGAAAATCACCCATTCGCGGATGTGGATTGACACCATGCAGCTTCGGACCGCCGCAGCCTCTGCCCTGCTTGTGACCGCCCTTCTGGGAGGCGCCTATGAATTGGCTGCCCAGGACAAGGCGCCGGTAAAGCAGGACACCGCGCAGCCTGCGGCGGCCGCCAAATCTGATGCGGCAAAGTCAGATGCCGCAGCTGCTCCGGACGCCAAGGACGCGCCGGCAGAAGGTGATGCGGCGACCGGCACGCCGGCGGACGGCACAGCCGCAGCGGATGCAGACCAGGGCATCTTCCCGATGGAGCTGAAAAGCCCCATCGACAGCCCCCTGCCCCCTCTCGCAGAAGGCCAGACGGCGAATGCCGATTTCGCTTATGGCATCTTCCAGCGCGGCTGGTACCTAACTGCTCTCGCCTTTGCGACGCCCCTTGCAGAGAACGGTGACCATAATGCCCAGACGCTGATGGGTGTCATGCATGAAACCGGCATGGGCATTCAGGAAGACAAGACCAAGGCTGCCGAGTGGTACCAGCTCGCCGTCACCGGTGGGGACACCGCCGCTGCCATGCAGCTCGGTCAACTCTATCTTCTGGGCACGGGCGTGCCCCAGGACAAGAAGAAGGCCGCAGACCTCTTCGAAATTGCCTCCAAGGCAAACATTCCTTCGGCGATCTACAACCTTGCCATCCTCTATCAGGAAGGCGAAGGCCGTCCCTATAACGAGGAAAAGGCCCGCGAGCTTCTGAAGCAGGCAGCAGAGCTGAACGACGAGGAAGCACAGTACACGCTGGCGCTCTCCTTCATCGAAGGCTATGGCGGCATCACGGACGAACGCCAGGGCGCCTACTGGATGGGTCGTTCCGCCCGCCGGGGCAATCCCTCCGCGCAGGTTTATTACGGTATCCTGCGCTTCCAGGGCAAAGGCGTGGAGCCGGACGAGAAGGAAGCAGCCGACTGGTTCGAACGCGCGGCCTCTGCCGGCAATCCCGTTGCGATGAACCGGCTGGCCCGCGTCTACGCCTATGGCCGTGGCCGCGACCTTGATCCAGTTTCGGCCGCCGCCTGGCACCTGGTTGCCCGGACCATGGGCGTCTCCGATCTGGAGTTGGATGGCTTCGTCGGCAGCCTGGATGAGGCGACCCAGGCCGAAGCCCGCAAGAAGGCTCAGGAATTTGCCCCGACCCTGATGGCGCCGACCATTGACGAGAGCAAGGGTTCCCCCTGATCCGCTAACTTCAATCAGCTTTTTTCCTTGAAACCGTCCCGCATTTGTGTAGGACAGGCCAACGCTGGGTTTTCGTGCCGTCTAGACTGACAGTTCCGCGCGCCCGGTCCCCATTTCTCAGTCAATGCAATCGGTCGTTCCATGAAAATCAACGGTAACGAAATCAAGCCAGGTAACGTTCTTCAGCACCAGGACACGCTGTGGGCGGTCGTAAAGACCCAGCACGTGAAGCCGGGCAAGGGCGGCGCGTTTGCGCAGGTCGAACTCAAGAACCTCCTCGATGGCCGTAAGCTCAACGAGCGTTTCCGCTCGGAAGACAAGGTCGAGCGCGTCCGCCTGGAGCAGAAGGACTTCCAGTACCTCTACACCCAGGAAGACCAGCTCGTATTCATGGACACCGAAACCTATGAGCAGCTCGAGCTGGCCATGGATTTCGTTGGCGACCGCGCAGCCTTCCTGCAGGATGGCATGATGGTGACTGTGGAACTGCACGAAGAACGCCCGATCGGCATCAGCCTGCCGCAGTTCGTCACGCTTCAGATCACCGAAGCAGACGCAGTGGTGAAGGGCCAGACCCAGTCTTCGTCCTACAAGCCCGCGATCCTGGAAAACGGCGTCCGCGTTCTTGTTCCGCCGTTCATCACGGCTGGCGAAAAGATCATCGTCGACACCGGCACTGTGGAATACGTCCGCCGCGCGGACTGATCCATCTTATCCCTGACCTGACGCGGCGGGCCCGGCCCGCCTGCGTCCAAGAAACATCGGCAATCAGCAAATGGCCCGCACAGCCCTCCTAAACGTCATGGTTCAGGCAGCCACCAAGGCTGGCCGCAGCCTCGTCCGCGACTTCGGTGAAGTCGAAAACCTTCAGGTCTCACGCAAGGGACCGGGAGATTTCGTCTCTGCCGCTGACCGCCGGGCCGAGGAAATTGTGCGCACCGAGCTGACCCGTGCCCGTCCGACCTTCGGTCTGGTCATGGAAGAAAGCGGCGAAGTCGAAGGCACCGATGGTCAGCACCGCTGGCACATCGATCCGCTCGACGGCACCACCAACTTCCTGCACGGCATTCCGATCTTCGCGATCTCCATCGCTCTGGAGCGCGCAGGACAGGTCGTCGCCGGTGTGATCTACAACCCGGTCATGGATGAGCTCTACACCGCAGAGCGTGGCCGTGGCGCCTTCGTCAACGACCGCCGCCTGCGCGTTGCCGGCCGCTCCGAGTTGCCCGACATGGTGATCGGCACCGGCCTGCCGATGATCGGCAAGGGCGACCATGGCCGTGCGCTGAAGGAACTGCGTTACTTCATGCCGGAAGTTGCAGGCATCCGCCGCTGCGGCGCCGCCTCCCTGGATCTGGCCTGGACCGCTGCTGGCCGCCTCGATGGCTACTGGGAACACAATCTGAATTCCTGGGATCTGGCCGCAGGCATCCTGATGGTCAAGGAAGCGGGCGGATATGTTTCCGACGCTGAAGGCAAGGAAAGCATGCTCACCTCCGGCGACGTTGTTGCCGGCAACGAGTTCGCTCACAAGCACATGCTGCGCCTGATCAAGAAGGCCGCTGAATAAGCAGAGCCTGACAGGCAAGTGTTTCAAAAGGGCGGGTGGCAACACCCGCCCTTTTCTTTTTCCGTGGCGGTCATTCAATCGCCCCATTGGCCGTACCCGATAGGCCACAGCGCAAGAGGAATTGGTAAAACCCTCATTAACGGTTTCCATGCCTCGGGAAATCACGCTATCAATTCAGTACGTTCAACAGGCGATAGATGGCGACTCATGGCACGCGATTACGACCCCTACAGTCTGTCCAGTCCGAAGGCATACCTCTCCTTCATGATCATCTTTCTGGTGATCGTTTCCTTCATCGCCTTCATCCTTTACCGGCAGATCTCGGTCGCTTTCATGAGCAACCCGGGCCTCAATGGCCTGATCATCTTCGTCGCCGGCCTCGGTGTTCTCCTGCTTTTCGGCAGGGTTATCCGGCTCTTTCCCGAAATCTCCTGGGTCAACAGTTTCCGGATCGGTGATCCGGGCCTCGACACCCGCTCGCCCATTCTTCTGGCGCCCATGGCGACACTGCTGGGCAACAAGGTCGGCGAGATGGCGCTGACACCGATGACGGCCCGCTCGATCCTCGATTCCATCGGCATGCGTCTTGAGGAATCACGCGAGATTTCCCGCTATCTGACCGGCCTCCTGGTGTTTCTCGGCCTTCTGGGCACCTTCTGGGGACTACTCCAGACCATCACCGCCGTCGGCCAGACGATCCAGTCGCTGAATGTGGGTTCGGGCGATGCCGGCGTGATCTTCGAGGACCTCAAGGCCGGTCTTGAAGCCCCGCTTTCCGGCATGGGCACCGCTTTCTCGTCCTCGCTCTTCGGTCTGACCGGCTCGCTCGTACTCGGCTTCCTCGATCTTCAGGCCGGGCAGGCGCAGAACCGATTCTACAATGAACTGGAAGACTGGCTCTCGACGGTCACTGACATCGAGCCGGAGGACGGCCCGATCATGTCTGTACCCTCCTCCAACACGGAACAGATCCAGGCCTCTCTCGCCCAGCTGCAAAAGACCCTGGAAGACGGTTCCAGCAAGAATGCAGCCCAGGCCATGTCCAACCTTGCCGAGGGCATTCAGGGTCTCGTCAAACATGTGCGCTCTGAGCAGCAGATGATGCGCGACTGGGCGGAGCAGCAGGGAGAGCAGCAGAAGCGGGTCGAGACCCTTCTGGCATCGATTTCTGCGGCCTTCGACCGGGCCAAGGGGTAAGCCCATGTCGAGCTGGCGATCCAGACGCCGACAGCAAGGCACCGACTACTGGCCAGGCTTCGTGGACGCGATGGCGACCCTGCTGCTGGTCATCATCTTCCTGCTGTCCATCTTCATGCTGGCCCAGTTCTTCCTGAGCCAGCAGCTGTCCGGCCGCGACACGGTTCTGAACCGGCTGAATGCTCAGATCAGCGAACTGACAGAGCTTCTGTCCATGGAGCGGGCCAACAGCAGCAATCTGGAAGAAACCATCCAGGGCCTGCAGGCAAGCCTGAGCTCTGCCACCGATGAGCGGAACCGGCTGCAAGGCCTGCTGGACAGCAACAGCGGCGCGGCAGAAGCAGCCGGTGGCCGGGTCGCGCAGCTTGAAACTGTTCTGGATGAGGAAAAACAGGTCTCCCAGCGCGCCCTTGCACAGGTCGAGCTCCTGAACCAGCAGATCGCAGCCCTCCGCCGCCAGATCGCCGCCGCAAATGCTGCTCTGGAAGCTGCCGAAGCGAAGGAAAGCGAGAGCCAGACCAAGATTGCGAGTCTTGGCCGCCGCCTCAACGCTGCCCTCGTTCAGCGGGTGCAGGAACTGTCCCGGTACCGCTCCGACTTCTTCGGCCGCCTGCGCGAGATCCTGTCCCAGCGCTCCGACATCAGTGTTGTTGGTGATCGTTTCGTCTTCCAGTCCGAAGTGCTGTTCTCTTCCGGTTCGGAGGAGGTCAATCCGGAAGGGCAGAAGGAACTGGACAAGCTGGCCCAGGCGATCCTGGAGCTGAGCAAGGAAATTCCGGACGAGATCAACTGGGTCCTGCGGGTGGATGGCCACACGGATGCCCGCCCCCTTTCCGGCGCCGGCCGCCTGCGCAACAACTGGGAGCTTTCCGCGGCCCGCGCAATTTCCGTGGTCCGCTACCTCATTTCCAAGGGTGTCGACCCGAAGCGGCTTGTTGCGGCAGGCTTTGGCGAGTTCCAGCCTCTGGAAGAGGGCGACACACCCGAGATCCTCGCCCGCAACCGCCGGATCGAACTTAAGCTGACCGAACGCTGATCCTTTGAGATCCACCACAAAAGAAAAGCCCCGGACTTTCCATTGGAAGGCCGGGGCTTTGTTCATTCAGGGTCTGATACCCGGCAGACGATCAGGCGTCGTCTTCGTCTTCATCACGGGATGAGGACTTCAGGGAATTCAGCTTTGCGAAAACGGCGTCCGCATCGAATTCTTCTTCCTCTTCCTTCACCGGACGGCTGGTGTCCATGGTGAAGGCCGCTGCGATGGCGTCTTCGCTGGTGGTTTCGTCCACCGGCATCAGGGTCTCGTAGTCGGTTTCCGGACGGATCGGCGCGTTCTTGGCGGCCTTTTCCACTTCGATGTCCAGCTCGAGCTGGCTGCACAGGCCCAGGGTTACCGGATCGGACGGCGTCAGGTTGGACGAGTTCCAGTGGGTCCGCTCACGGATGGCCGCGATGGTCGGCTTGGTGGTGCCGACGAGACGGATAATCTGGGTGTCCTTCAGTTCCGGATGGTTGCGCACCAGCCAGAGAATCGCGTTCGGACGGTCCTGGCGGCGGGACACCGGCGTGTAACGCGGGCCCTTGCGCTTGGATTCCGGCACGACGACCTTCGAAGTATGCAGCTTGAGCTGATAGTTCGGGTCGTTCTGTGCTCTTTCGAGTTCTTCGCGGGAAAGCTGGCCGGTCAGGATGGGGTCAAGACCCTTGATGCCCTGAGCGGCTTCACCATCAGCAATCGCCTTCACTTCGAGCGGATGCAGTTTGCAGAAGCTTGCAATCTGCGTGAAGCTCAAAGCGGTATTGTCGACAAGCCAGACGGCAGTTGCCTTCGGCATCAGCGGCGTGTTCGCCATCGGTCAAATTCCTCCTGTCAGCTCCCTCGCCCGGCAAGGCGAAAAAGCAAAGATCCATTCAAAAATGATGGGGGATAGGAGATCTTATACATTTATCCGAGGGCGAACGCAATTGCTCACGCTCATGCGCCCCCGGAATTCGCAGAAGACCCTGAGTCACAAATGCGATTGAAACCCGGCTGAGGAAGGAGACCCGACCGTCAGCACGATTTTGCCGATATGACCGGAGCTTTCCATGCGCCTGTGCGCCTCGGCGGCCTGCTCCAGCGGAAAGGTTGAGTCCATGACAGGCTTGATTCTCCCGGCCTCGATCAACGGCCAGACCTTTTCTTTCAGGGACCGTGCGATCGCCGATTTGAAGGCATCGTCCCGCGGCCGCAGGGTCGAGCCGGTGTGGGTCAGACGTTTCATCATCAGACGGGAGAAGTTCACTTCCTCCGCCGTGCCGTTCAGCGTCGCGATCTGACAGATACGGCCTTCGACAGCCGCCACCTTCCAGTTCTTCTCCACATAGTCACCACCGACCATGTCCAGAATGACGTGAATGCCCTCCTTGCCGGTCACTTCCAGGAAGTGCTCGACGAAATCGGTCTTGTTGTAATTCACGGCGTGATCTGCGCCCAGCGCCTTCACGGCCTCCAGCTTGTCTTCGGATCCGACGGTCGTGAACACTTCCGCACCGAAGGCCTTGGCGAGTTGGATTGCCGTTGTGCCAATTCCGGACGTGCCGCCATGAACCAGGAACCGCTCGCCAGCCTTGAGCCCGACCCGGTCGAACACATTGCTCCAGACCGTAAAGAACGTTTCGGGAAGCGCTGCCGCCTCGACCATGGAAAGGCCTGAGGGCACCGGAAGGACATGTCCCTCGTGAACCTTGCAATATTCCGCATAGCCCCCGCCCGCGACGAGAGCACAGACCTTCTCGCCGATCTCGAAGGTCCTGGCGTTCACGCCCCGGTCTACCACCGTGCCGCTGACTTCCAGCCCTGGCAGGTCAGACGCGCCCTTGGGCGGCGGATAGGCTCCCATGCGCTGAAGCACGTCCGGACGGTTGACGCCGGCCGCTTCCACCCGGATCAGGATCTCTTCGCCAAGAGGCACTGGAACATGACGCTGCTCTACGCCCAGCACATCCGGCCCGCCCGGCGCCGTGATCGCAACAACATTCATCTTCTCGGGCAAGCTCGTCATGGCCTTGATCTCCATTTGCAGATCACACAGATCTAGTGCTGCTGGTCAGATGAGACAATCGCGGCAGTCAGGCAAATGAGAATCAGTTCTCGTTTCCTGACGGCGCAAACCCCGAGCGAAACTGGAGGAACCGATGTTCGAAGAAGAAACCCCCAGAAAAAAGAGCGGTGGATCTGCCGTCACTGTCGGCGAAGACCTTAGCCGGTTTTCCGAGGAAGAGCTCGCGGAGCGGATCGAGACGCTCAAGCAGGAAATTTTGCGGACAGAGGAGACCTTGTCCCAAAAAAGCAAAATACGGGATGCAGCCAATGCATTCTTCGGAAAATCCCCTAGTTAATTATGTCAATACAAGCATTAGCGAATACATTACGTCCCTATACGAAACAGATTCAGTACAATTTTCATAAATTTTACTGATCATTAAGCTTTCTACGCGATAACCATATTTATCCAGTCATCTGGATCTTGAGTGGCTCCTGTCCACTCTGTTTGACGCCTCCCTGTTAATGACTCTGAGCCGCACCCGTTGCGGCTCTTTTTTTTCAAGAACCGTCCCTGTATCTTGTTGGACATGGACGGATGGCTGATCGCCAAGAACTGGCACGCGGCTTGCAAATTTCGTTGCACAGGCGCCGCAGCGTCCCGGCATGAAACACTCAACGGACATAAGTCTCGTCAAGTGCCCGATTGTCCGAGGGACCGGCCCGGCATGATGAAACAGAAGCTAAAAGGCGTATCGGATCGATGACTGACAAGCCCACTCAAATGGACGAACGCGCAGAGCCGGTCGCATTTGCCCTCCGTCTGGCCAGTTCCGACAATTTCCAGAGCCTGTTCCAGGAAGGCATGTCCCTCGTGGAAGAGACCGCTCTCTATCTTGATGGCGATGGCCGCACTGAGTCCAAGGCGCTCGACCGCCCGGCCTCCCTTGCCTACGCCACCGAGTCCATGCGCCTGACCACCCGCCTGATGCAGCTTGCCTCCTGGCTTCTGCTCCAGCGCGCTGTGAATGAAGGTGAAATGTCCAAGGACCAGGCCAGCAGCGAGAAGAACAAGGTTCGCCTTGACCGCCTCAGCAGCGCCGTTGAAAGCACCGCCTGGAACGATCTGCCGGAAAGCCTTCGCGAGCTTATCAACCGCTCCATCCGCCTTCAGGAACGCGTCGTGCATCTGGACGAGATGCTGTACCGTTCCACGCCGGTCATCGAATCTGATGACAATCCGGTCGCTCTACAGCTCGGCCAGCTTCAGGCAGCTTTCGGCCGCATGGGCTGAGCCCAACCGTTTCCCGATCCCAAAAAGGGCCGCTCCAACAGGGCGGCCCTTTTTTGTTGTCAGCGATTTCCACATCCCGGCCATCAAGTTCCGCCTGTGCCAATTTGCGCCAGTCCTCCATACCGGGACGGCGGACCTGCAGCAGTCTCAAAACAGCACAAACGAAAAGACCCAGCCGAAGCTGGGTCTTTGAAACAAGGCCGGAACGGCTGAGACCGATTAGGAACCCAGGAAGCCAGCGAACTTGTTCTTGAAGCGGGATACACGGCCGCCACGGTCCATGATCTGACGGTCGCCACCGGTCCATGCCGGATGGGACTTCGGATCGATGTCCAGAGCAAGCGTGTCGCCTTCCGCGCCATACGTGGAGCGGGTGAAGAATTCGGTACCATCGGTCATGACAACCTTGATGGTGTGGTAATCGGGATGAATATCCGTTTTCATGGCCGGTCCTTTCCTGCACTCTCCCGGTCCGCTCCTCGCGAGACGACAGTCAGGTGCAAACGAAACAAAGGGCCGCCGATCCAAATCCGGACGCAGCCCCAGAAACATGTGGAGGGGCTATACCCCATGAAGCGGCGCGAAACAAGGGGCCAATGTGAATCCCCCGCGGCATTTTAGTCCTTGGTTTTTCGCGCCCGATCCCTCAAGTCTATCTGCGGTCCTACAAACAGAAGAATGTGGAACGATACAGTGGCTCGCCGCCAAACGCCGGACAACACCCAAACCCGCAAAAGCCTGAAGCCGCTCGCCCGGCTCCTGCCCTACCTGAAGCGCTATCGCACCATGACTTTCATGGCCCTGACTGCGCTGGTTGCAGCGGCCGTGTTCACCCTGATCCTGCCGACAGCTGTACGCCGGATGATCGATCAGGGGTTCTCCGGTGACAATCCGGGGCTGATCAATTCCTATTTCGGCATGCTTCTGGGCGTCGTCGCAGCCCTGGCCGCCGCAAGCGCCATCCGCTACTTCCTGGTGATGTGGATTGGTGAGCGGGTGGTCGCCGACCTGCGCGCCGATGTCTTTTCCCATCTCACCCGGCTCAGCGCCTCCTTCTACGACAAGTCCCGCTCCGGCGAGATCCTGTCCCGCCTGACCGCAGACACCACCCAGATCAAGTCCGCCTTCGGGGCCAGCGCCTCCCAGGCCATGCGCAATCTGGTGATGTGCATTGGCTCCTCGGTCATGATGGTGATCACGAGCCCGCATCTGTCGGTCATAGTTCTGGCGGCGATCCCGGTCATTCTGGTGCCGCTCGTCGGCTTCGGCCGCAAGGTTCGCAAGCGCTCCCGCGCCGCGCAGGACACCCTTGCCGACAGCGCCGCCTACGCTGGCGAGATGCTGTCCTCTGTCCGCATCCTGCAGGCCTTCACTCAGGAAGAAACCGCATCGGCCCGGTTTGCAGCCGCCGCCAACACGGCGTTCCATGCGGCCCGCACCGCCACCCTCGCCCGCGCCTTTCTGACGGGCTTCGCGATCTTCATCATCGGCGCAAGCATTGTTGCCGTTCTCTGGATCGGCGCCAACAGCGTGCTTGCCGGCACGATGACGGGTGGGGAGCTCAGCCAGTTCCTGCTCTATTCGATCCTGGCAGCAGGCTCTCTGGCAACGCTTTCGGAAATCTGGGGAGAGTTGTCCTCGGCAGCCGGGGCCGCAGAGCGGCTGGCAGAGCTTCTGGAGATCACGCCTGAGATTGACGCTCCCGCGCAGCCCAGGCCCCTGCCCGGTGCCCACAACGCACCCATCGAGTTCCAGTCCGCCAGCTTCTCCTATCAAGGGGCAGCAGACCGTCCGGTTCTGAAGAATGTCAGCCTGACCATCAAGCCGGGTGAAACGGTGGCCCTGGTCGGCCCCTCCGGCGCCGGCAAGTCGACCCTGTTCCACCTTCTGACCCGCTTCTATGATCCGGTTGACGGTGCGGTGACCTTTAACGGCATCAACCTGAAGGACCTCGATCCGCAGGACCTGCGCCACAATATCGCGCTCGTGCCTCAGGACGCTGCGATCTTTGCAGAGACCATTGCAGAGAATATCGGTTTCGGCCGCGTTGGCGCGTCCCGCCAGGAAATCGAATCGGCCGCCAAGGCAGCTTCGGCCCATGACTTCATCATGGCCCTGCCCGAGGGCTATGACACCATGGTCGGCGAGCGGGGTGTGACCCTCTCCGGCGGCCAGAAACAGCGTCTGACCATTGCCCGGGCAATCCTGCGTGATGCGCCAGTCCTGTTGCTGGATGAAGCCACCAGCGCCCTCGACGCAGAAAGCGAGCACCTGGTGCAAGGCGCTCTCGACCGGCTGATGCAGGGCAGGACGACCTTGGTCATTGCCCATCGGCTGGCAACTGTACTGAAGGCAGACCGCATCATCGTGATGGATGCCGGCCAGATCGTGGAAACCGGCACTCACCGGGATCTCGTGGCGGCAAACGGCCTTTATGCCAAGCTCGCCCGGCTGCAGTTCGACACAGCCCATGCGGAAGCAGAAAAGGCCGTCGCACCGGCATAAGGCCAGAGCGCTACATTCGACCCCCGAAACAAAAACCCCGGCGCCTTGAAGGACGCCGGGGTTTTTCATTTCAGTTGGGCTTGCCCGGAAGCTCAGGCCTCCGGCACATCAACCGTGTAGTTCAGCGGCAGCCGGCCGCCATCGGCAAAGATGGTCTGGCCGGTAACATAGCTTGCATCCGAAGAGGCCAGGAACACGGCAATTCCGGCAATCTCGGAGGCTTCACCAACGCGGCCCATGGGCGTGCGGGACAGCACACGGTTGCGCGCAGCCGGATCGCTGTTCACGGAGGCCAGCATGTCGGTCATGATCGAGCCGGGGCCAATCGCATTGACGCGAATGCCATAGGGAGCCAAGGCAACGGCTGCGGTCTTCGTCAGCTGGGCAACCCCACCCTTGGAAACGCAATAGGGAAGCTGACCCGGGATCGCGAGAACCGAGTTGATCGAGGACAGGTTGATGATCGTTCCCGGCTCACCGCCGTTCTCAATCTTCTCGACCAGATGGCGTGCAACAGCCTGCGAGCACAGGAAAGTGCCCTTCAGGTTCACATTCAGAACCCGGTCGAAATCATCGATGTCCAGATCGAGGAAATCTCCGCCCGCGACGATCCCGGCGTTATTGACCAGAATGTCGATATCGCCATAGGCGTTCAGGGTCTCGGCGATCAGGTTCCGCACATCGAGGCGTTCAGCCACGTTGCAATGGATATAGGTTGCCTCACCCAGAGCAGCGAGTTCTTCCTGCGCTGCCTGTCCGGCGTCATCATCCACGTCGGAAATGATAACCTTCGCACCTTCCATCACGAAGCGCTTCGCGATGGCAAAGCCGATGCCGCGCGCGGATCCGGTTACGATGGCAACCTTGTTCTTCAGGGTCACGGAAAACCTCTTGGCCTGTCAAAACGGGGCCGCCGAAGCGGCGGCCCTGACCATAGGAGCTTCCTTCCTGCGTGTCGACGCCGTTTTCCTGACCCTTCAGACCCGGTTTAAAATGCCATGCAGCTCCAGCGCCTGGGTGATTTCATCCAGAATTGCCGGATCATCGATGGTCGCAGGCATCTTGTAGCTTTCGTGGTCGGCAATCTGGCGCATGGTGCCCCGCAGGATCTTGCCTGACCGGGTCTTGGGCAAGCGGTCCACGGTAATTGCGATCTTGAAGGCAGCAACAGGGCCGATCTGGTTGCGCACCAGTCCGACCAGTTCCTTCTCGATTTCCTCATGCGGCCGGTTCACGCCGGACTTGAGGACGACGAAGCCGCAGGGCAGTTGCCCCTTGAGCTGATCGGAAATGCCGATCACAGCACATTCAGCCACGTCCTTATGGGTCGCCAGGACCTCTTCCATCGCGCCCGTCGACAGGCGGTGCCCGGCCACATTGATGATATCATCCGTGCGCGACATGATCGACAGATAGCCGTCTGCGTCGATGATCCCGGCATCCGAGGTTTTGTAATAGCCCGGGAAATCATTCAGATAGGCATCGAAGAAGCGCTTTTCCGCGTTCCACAAGGTCGGCAGACATCCCGGCGGAAGCGGCAGTTTCACGACGATATTGCCGAGGGTGCCCTGAGGCAGCGGGTGCCCCGCGTCATCCAGAATCTGCACGTCATAGCCCGGCATGGGAACGGTCGGCGAGCCCGGCTTGATCGGCAGCTTGCCCAGCCCGAGCGGATTGCCGACCATGCACCAGCCACTCTCGGTCTGCCACCAATGGTCGACGATCGGCACCCGCAACTGGTCTGCTGCCCATTGCACCGTATCGGGATCGGCCCGCTCACCAGCAAGGAACAGGGCCCGGAACTGGGACAGGTCATATTTCGAGATCAGCTTGCCCTCCGGATCCTCCTTGCGGATCGCGCGGAAGGCCGTCGGCGCAGTGAACAGCGACACAACCGAATGTTCCGCAATCACCCGCCAGAACACACCTGCATCGGGCGTTCCCACCGGCTTGCCTTCGAACACCACCGTCGTGCAGCCATGCAGCAGCGGCGCGTAGACGATGTAGGAGTGACCGACGACCCACCCCACGTCCGACGCTGCCCAGAACACTTCGCCCGGCTGAATGTCGTAGAGATTTGCCATCGACCAGGCGAGCGCCACCATATGGCCGCCGGTATCTCGCACCACGCCCTTCGGCTGGCCCGTCGTCCCGGATGTGTAGAGAATGTAGAGCGGATCAGTCGCCTTGACTGGAACGCAAGGAACCTCCCGGCCTTCGGCTTCCGCCGCCGCCATCAGTGCTCCGGCGTCATGATCCCGTCCCTCGATCAGGCTCGCTTCGGACTGCTCGCGCTGGAACACCAGGCAGCACTCGGGCTTGTGTTCGGCCTGCTCGATGGCTGCATCTATCAGCGGCTTGTAGGCAATTACACGTCCCGGCTCGATGCCGCAGGACGCAGCGATGATGGCCTTCGGTGTCGCATCATTGATGCGGGTGGCAAGCTCATGAGCAGCAAAGCCGCCAAAGACGACCGAGTGGATCGCACCGATCCGGGCGCAGGCCAGCATTGCCATGACGGCCTCGGGCACCATCGGCATGTAGATGATGACCCGGTCGCCCTTGCCGATCCCCTGATCCTGCAGCACCGCCGAAAGGGCGACGACCTTGTCCAGTAGCTTCCTGTAGGAATAGACCGCCTTCTTGCCGGTGATCGGGCTGTCATAGATCAGCGCAGGCTGGCCGGTCCGGCCGCGTTCCACATGGCGGTCCAGACAATTGTAGCAGGTGTTGCACTCCCAATCCGGAAACCAGCGCCCATAGGGGCCATCTGCCGGGTCGAACACCTGATCTGACGTGCTGATCCAGTCAATTTTCGCAGCTGCCGCTTTCCAGAACCCGAAAGGATCATCCTGCCAGGACTTGTAGGTCTCCGCATACCGGCTCGACATAGGCGTTGCTCCTCCTGCGGCAGCCACCTCCTCCGCAGCCACCTTCGTCAGGCAGCAGATTGCGGCAAGCGAAGCTTTCCTTGCAAGACCCGGCTCATAAGACATTCGCAGGGGAAGGGTCTTTACGTAGCCCCCATCGCGTGGTTGAGTGCGGGTCCTTTCCGCCACCTATCCGGTGCGAGTTTCATGCATCCCATTGCCGATCCCTTGTTCTATGCAGCCGCGATCCCAGCGGTGCTGCTTGCAGGCCTGTCCAAAGGCGGCTTCGGCGGTTCCTTCGCCATGCTGGCCGTGCCCCTGATGGCACTGGTGATCTCACCGGTTCAGGCGGCGGGCATCATGCTGCCCATTCTTGTGGTGATGGATATCGTCGGCCTGCTTGCCTACAAGGGACATGCGGACAAGCGCAGCCTGATAATCCTGCTGCCTGCCGCCATCGCCGGAATTGGCGTGGGCTGGGCCACCGCAGCCTTTGTGAACGAAGCCTTCGTCCGGCTGCTTGTCGGCTGCCTGTCCCTGCTCTTTGTCGGCGACTATCTCGTCAAGCGCCACCGCACGATTGCCGCCAGCGAACACAATGTGACCAAGGGCACGTTCTGGGGGCTGATTGCCGGTTTCACCAGCTTTGTCAGCCATACAGGCGGCCCTCCGTTCCAGCTCTATATGGTCCCGCTCCGGCTCGCGCCGACGCTTTTCGCAGGCACTGCCGTGATCTTCTTCAGCGTCGTCAATGCGGTGAAACTGGTGCCCTATTTCCTGCTCGGCCAGTTTGACGCAACGAACCTGGAAACCTCTTTGGTGCTTTTGCCTCTGGCTCCGATCGCGACGATTGCCGGGGTGAAGCTGGTCAAGGTGGTGAAGCAGGAGGCCTTCTACGGCATCATCTACACGGTCATGCTTATCGTGGGTTTCAAGCTGATCTGGGATGGCGCAAACGCCATCCTGTGAGGATGGGCGGCCGGGGTCGAGACGATCCCACGCCTGCATCTCTTCACCGGCATTTCTGATCGATACCTAGCCTAATGACGCGTTGCAGAAAGATCCGATTGCGGGTTTCATGGCGCCGTTCACGAACGGGAGGAAACGGACATGGGCATCACCAGCGAAGGCCCCAATCCATTCACAATCGGCCTTGAGAAAACGGCCGCAAATTATGCGCCCCTCAGCCCCTTGAGCTTTCTGGCAAGGGCCGCAGATGTCTTCCCGGACCATATCGCCATCGTGCACGGCCGCCAGCGCACCAGCTACCGCGAGTTCTATGCCCGCAGCCGCCAGCTTGCCTCGGCCCTGTCCCGGCTTGGTATCGGCAAGAACGACACCGTGACGGTCATGCTGTCGAATGTGCCACCCATGCTCGAGGCCCATTACGGTGTGCCCATGACCGGCGCTGTGTTGCATTCCCTCAACACCCGCCTTGATGCCGCTGTCATTGCCTTCCAGCTCGACCATGCCGAAACCAAGGTTCTGATCACCGACCGCGAGTTCTCGCCGGTGATGAAGGAAGCTCTTGGCTTGGCCAAGGTCGCGCCTGTAGTCATCGACTATTCGGATCCCGAATATCCGCAGGATGGAGCCCGTCTCGGGGCAACCGACTATGAGGATTTCGTCCAGAGCGGCGATGCAGGCTTCGACTGGGCACTGCCCGCCGATGAATGGGATGCCATCGCTCTCAACTACACCTCCGGCACGACCGGAAATCCCAAGGGCGTCGTCTATCATCACCGCGGCGCCTATCTGCTGGCCCAGGCCAACATCCTGACAGCCTCCATGGCCAAGCACCCGGTCTATCTGTGGACCCTGCCGATGTTCCACTGCAACGGCTGGTGCTTCCCCTGGTCGATCTCGGTGGTCGCCGGAACCCATGTCTGCCTGAGATGGGTCCGCCCCAAGGCCATGTGGGACCTGATCGCCGATGAAGGCGTCACCCATCTGTGCGGCGCCCCGATCATCATGTCTACCCTGCTCAACACGGCCCCTCAGGACAAACGCGAGCTCGACCGGTCCGTCGAGTTCTTCACTGCGGCAGCGCCCCCGCCGGAAAGCGTTCTGGCTGCCATGAAGGGCGCTGGCTTCAATGTCACGCACCTTTACGGGCTGACCGAGGTCTATGGTCCCGCCGTCGTCAACGAGTGGAAACAGGAATGGGATGCACTCCCGCTCGCAGATCAGGCTGCCAAGAAGGCCAGGCAGGGCGTGCGCTACGTGGCGCTTGAAGGCCTGACCGTCCTTGATCCCCAGACGATGGACCCGGTGCCGGCGGATGGTGTGACCATGGGCGAAGTCATGTTCCGCGGCAACGTTGTGATGAAGGGCTACCTGAAAAACGAGGAAGCCACCGCCGAGGCCTTCGCCGGCGGCTGGTTCCATTCCGGTGACCTGGGCGTCCTGCACCCTGACGGCTATGTCCAGCTCAAGGACCGGTCCAAGGACATCATCATATCAGGCGGTGAGAACATCTCGTCCATCGAGGTGGAGGAAGTGCTCTACAAGCATCCGGAAGTCCAGGCGGCTGCCGTTGTCGCCCGGCCGGACGAGAAATGGGGCGAAACACCCTGCGCTTTCGTGGAACTGAAGGCCGGGTCGAACCTTGATCAAACCACGCTCATGGCCTTCTGCCGCGAGCATCTTGCGAGCTTCAAGACGCCAAAGACCATCGTCTTTTGCGAGCTGCCCAAGACCTCTACCGGAAAAATCCAGAAATTCGCCCTCAGGGATCAGGCGAAAGCGCTCTGAGACAGGGGCGATTGCCCGGCGGAATCTGGAAGCCCCCACAAACGAAAACGCCGTGCCCTCCCGGACACGGCGTTTATCAGGGGCGGGCTGGGAGGGCATTTGCCCTCGCACCTGCCGGAAGTTTCTTCAATCAGTGAAGAGTGGTTTCGGTCTGTAGCCGCTTGATTTCGTCTTTGAGCATGAGCTTGCGGCGTTTCATTTCTGCCAGTTCCAGGGAGTCCGTACTCGGATGGAGTAACGCGTCTTCGATCTTGCGTTCCAAGGCCGCATGGCGGCGTTCGAGTTCTGCGAGATGCGACTGCATTGACATGGATGTCCTCCTGTCTGTTGGCTCAAACAGGGTGATGTTGCCACCCAAAAAACGGCTTGTCGATTGCTGAAATGAGCAGGGGCGGATTTATTTGCTGCCTCACATAAAAAGCAAAAAATACCCTTATAAAAGCCTAAAAACCTTCCTACATATTCGCTGTAATCTACCCTTCTCACCGTTCGGCATCAGCCGTTTACGGAACCAATTCTCTCAAGCTTTTGCCGGAGAGGATTTGCGTCTGAACCGGGTCTGTGTCATCCCTTTATTCCATCAGTGCAAATTGGCCTGCAGCATGAATTAGGCACCATGACTGCAAGTTCCGTTTTTGCTATGAACAGCCAGCAGGCAATGCGGTTTCGGGAACAGTTTATGGCACCTACGGATGATACGCCCCTGAGGATGGAACTGGCCCAGTTGCGGCAGGAACACCGTGATCTTGACGCCGCCGTTCAGGCCCTGAGCTCTTCAGGCAGCGCGGATGCCCTGCAATTGCAGCGCCTCAAGAAGAAGAAGCTGCTGATCAAGGACCGGATCAGCGCGCTTGAAGATCAGCTCCACCCGGACATCATCGCCTGAGACCGCCGTTCCGCAACGTCTCACAAGCCCCTTGCAAGGCATCGGTGCATGCATATACTCCGCGCCTTTCTGAAGGCCTGTGGAAACCGGGGGGATAAATCGTGGCAAAAGCCGACGTCGCAATCATCATGGGAAGCCAGTCCGATTGGCCGACGATGAAGCATGCTGCCGATGTGCTGGATGAACTGGGCATTGCCTATGACGCCCGCATCGTCTCCGCTCACCGCACCCCGGACCGGATGTATGACTTTGCCAAGTCCGCGAAGTCCGAAGGTTTCAAGGTGATCATCGCTGGCGCAGGCGGTGCCGCGCACCTTCCTGGCATGGTCGCAGCCCTCACCACCTTGCCGGTTTTCGGCGTGCCGGTTGAAAGCCGGGCCCTTTCCGGTCAAGATAGCCTTCTTTCCATCGTTCAGATGCCGGGTGGCATTCCGGTCGGAACACTTGCGATCGGCAAGGCGGGCGCAACCAACGCGGCCCTGCTTGCCGCTGCCGTTCTGGCCTTGATGAATCCTGATATCGACAAGGCCCTTGAAGCCTTCCGCGCCGGCCGCACTGCAGCCGTTACAGAACGCCCGGTCAACGATCCGGCCTGAACGCACACATAACGCTGACTTGGAGCAAGAACACCGTGGCCATGACCGACGACGCCCGCCTGCAACCCGGAGACACGGTTGGCATTCTGGGAGGCGGACAGCTTGGCCGCATGCTCGCTCTTGCCGCCGCCAGCCTTGGCCTGAAGACCCACATTTTCTGCCCGGATCCGGACAGCCCCGCCTTCGACGTCTCTTGCGCCTATACGGTTGCCCCCTATGACGACGTCTCGGCCCTGGATGCCTTTGCGTCCTCCTGTGCGGTTGTCACTTACGAATTCGAGAACGTTCCGGGCGCAACGGCCATGCATCTGGCTTCCCGCCTGCCCGTCCGCCCCGGCGTGCGTGCTCTTGAAGTTTCCCAGGACCGGTTCCATGAAAAGGAATTCCTGCGGGCCAGCGGCGTTGCACTTGCTGACTACGCCACCATCGACAGCGATGAGGATCTTGCGGCGGCCCTGACCCTGTTCGGCGGCACCGGCGTCCTGAAGACCCGCCGCTTTGGATATGACGGCAAGGGTCAGGTCATGATCCGCACCGCATCCAACGCGCGCGGTGCCTATGACAAGATCGGCCGCGTGCCGGCGGTGCTGGAACGTCTGATTCCGTTCGACCGGGAAGTCTCCGTGATCGTTGCCCGCGGCATCGATGGCGTGTGCAGCGCCTATGACATTGCCGAGAACCACCACGAGCATCACATCCTGAAGACCTCGACCGTGCCCGCGAATGTCTCCGCCGAGACAGCTGCAAAGGCGCGGGACATGGCGATCCGGATTGCTTCTTCTCTGGAATATGTTGGCGTCATGGGCGTTGAAATGTTCCTGAGCGGAACCGGTGATGCCGAGACCCTCCTGGTCAACGAAATTGCGCCGCGGGTCCACAATTCCGGCCATTGGACGGATGACGCTTGCCTGACATCCCAGTTCGAGCAGCACATCCGGGCTGTTGCTGGCTGGACGCTTGGATCGGCTGACCGTCATTCCGACGTGGTGATGGAAAATCTCATTGGCGACGATTGCCACAGCTGGCCGCAGATCCTGACGGAGGCCAACGCCCGCCTGCATCTTTATGGCAAGGCAGAGGCCCGCGCTGGCCGCAAGATGGGCCACGTCAACCGGATCACGCCCCGCACCGCCTGATCGAGCGCGCTCGACGACAGCCAAACACGACAAGACCTCGCCCTCTCCTCATCTGCCAATTCGGCGATCGGGGAGAGGGCGGGGCCTTGCTGCTTTCAATACAGAGCTGCGTCTTTATCTCTCGGCAGGTGCCGCCTTGATCAGGCCCAGTTCTTCACGGCGGTAGAACCGGACGAGGGTCAAGGCGCCGACGGTGGCCAGACCGCCAGCAAGGCCGCTCCAGACCCCTGCCCCGCCCCAGCCCGCGCCAAAGCCAAGGCCCAGCGACAATCCGATGCCGATGATCCAGTAGCCCCCGAGCGCATAGATCAGCGGCAGCGTGGTATCGCCCAGACCGCGCAGAATATTTGTGCCGATTGCCTGTGCCCCGTCAGCAATCTGGAAGATTGCCGCAACCGCGAGGAACGTCACAGCCAGGCTGAGAACTTCCTGGGACTGGGGATTGGAGAAATCCAGATAGAAGGAAATCAGCGTCTCCGGAATCACCCAGAAGGTGATGGCGCAGAGGAGCATGAAGAGTTCCGCGACGGCCAGAGCCGACCACCCGGCCCGGCCGACCCCGCCAAGATCCTGACGACCCGCCGCCAACCCGACACGGGTCAAGGCCGCCTGACTGATCCCCAGTGGCACCATGAAGGTGATGGACGCAATCTGCAGCGCGATCCCGTGGGCTGCCAGCGGCAGGGTTCCGAGCCAGCCGATCAGGATGGAGGATGCCGTGAACAGGCCGCCCTCCGCCACGATCGTCACCGCAATCGGCAAGCCCAGTTTCAGGATCTGGACAAGCACCTGCCAGTCCGGCCGCCACAACCGGCCAAACAACGAATAGCGCCGCAGGTGAGAATGCCTGATTGTGTAGACGAAAAGAAACAGCAGGGTCGCCATCGAGCTTCCGACAGACGCAATCCCCGCGCCGACCAGTTCCAGCTTCGGGAAGCCGAACTCGCCGAAGATCAGAAGATAATCGAAAACCGCATTGGCCAGCGCTCCCGTGATCGTCGCAAACAGCACGACCTGAGACTTTTCCATCACCGTCAGGAAAGCCCGCAAGGCAAACATCACCAGCCCGGGCACGATGGTCCACTTCAGCCAGTCCATGTACCCGCCGGCAAGCTCGGCGAGTGCCGGATCCTGCCCGAGGAAGACCAGAACCTCCTCGGCAAAATGCAGGACCACCAGGGCCGGAACGCAATAGAGAAACGCCACCCACAGGCCCATGCGGACGACACGGCGCAATTGGCGCAGGTCACGCCGACCACGGGCCTGGGCAGCAAGGGGAATCACAGCCTGGATGATTCCCATGCCGAAGAACCACATCAGCATGTACAGATTGAAGGCAAGAACGGACGCCGCCAGCTTTTCCGCGCCCAGACGGCCAATCATCAGCACATCGGTCGCGTTGATGGCGATCTGCGCGAGCTGCGCCCCGGCCAACGGTAATCCAAGCGACAGCGTCGGCCTGATGTCACTGCGCCAGACCCGTGCGGTCCGCTCGGCAAATGTCTCGGAAACGGCCGGAACTGGCACGGGAAAATCCTTCATGAAAAGGGAGGGACATCTGATGGGTAACCAGACCTATTTCCACTCGGTAGGTGTGTCCAGACATGTTTTGCTACCCTGACTCACTTTCCCTTGTGCAGCCGCACCAGCCCAGGCACTCACAAGATGCGGAAATCCGGGCGTTTCATTGTGGACAAGGAGCGGGCCTTCTGGTAAGACCCCCGCCAAAGTGAGCGACGCATCAGCGGCGGCATGATCTGATGATCTCTTCTCTCCGGAGTTTTCCGCGGAAGAATGCAGAGAAAAGCCAGACGGTTTTGAGGCGCGGTTCATTTCCATTCAGGCAGAGATACGGTCGCGCTTGCCGCGGTCCGTCACAGAACAGGATTAAGACGCGTGCAGGTTCTGGTTCGCGACAACAACGTCGATCAGGCGCTCAAGGCGCTCAAGAAAAAATTGCAGCGTGAAGGCGTGTTCCGCGAAATGAAGCTTCGCGGCCACTTCGAAAAGCCGTCTGTCAAGAAGGCTCGCGAGAAGGCTGAAGCCGTCCGCCGCGCACGCAAGCTCGCTCGCAAGCGCGCACAGCGTGAAGGCCTCGTGCTGGGCCGCTCTGGCCGCCGCTAATCCGCGAGCGCCGAGCTCTTCTCCCTTTGGAGACGCATAAACGCCGGCCGTAACCACGGTCGGCTTTTTGTGTTTTAAGGTATCTGAATCCGGATGCTGAACAGGCCGGTCAATGGCTGACCTCTCCGTCAGGTTGGTCTATTCTGGACGAGACACCGAAAGAACATCAGGCAGGCTAATGCATCAGAACCGTACGCGTATCCTCGACAAGTGGCTTTCATCCGCACGTAGAATCGCTCCCGCGATTCTCGGACTGGCGTTCCTGACCGCCTGTCAGTCCTCCAACTATGAAGACACCCCGTTCGACAGCGCCGTCGGTTCGGCAGCCAACATCTCCTCCCTGACGGCCGTTGTGGAGGCCAATCCCCGGGATGCCTCTGCCTACAACACGCGCGGCATTGCCTATGGCCAGGCCGGCAAGCTCGATCTTGCCATCCAGGATTTCGGCACGGCCCTTCAGCTTGATCCCAATTCCTATCAGGCCTACGCCAACCGTGCTCTTGTCCGCCGCCGCCAGAACAACATTCAGGCCGCAATCCAGGACTACAGCCGCGCGCTGAACCTCAAGTCCAACTACGACATTGCTCTGGTTGGCCGGGGCAATGCCTATCGCGAACTGGGCCAGTTTCCTCAGGCCCTGCAGGACTTCAATGCGGCGATTGCCGAGAACAGCGGTGACGCCAGAGCCTTCTTCAACAGAGGCCTGATCTATCAGGCGCAGGGCCAGCACCAGCTGGCGATCGAAGACTTCTCCATCGCCATCGGCCTGAACCCGAATGCAAACGAGCCTTACACCGCTCGCGGCATTTCCTATCTGGCAGTCAATGATCCGAATGCTGCGCTCGACGATCTGACGGTCGCGATCAACCTGGACAAGAACTCGTCTGTTGCCTGGGCAAACCGTGGCGTTGCGCTTGAAATGAACAACAAGACCAATGACGCCCGGCGCAATTACAGCAAGGCCTTGACCCTGGACCGTTCGAACGATCTGGCGCGTGAAGGGCTTTCCCGCATCGACCGCGGCAAGCGTTAATCTCTCACGCCAAGGGCAAGGCTCAGAACGGGCATTCCGCAACAAACGTCAGGCGTTCGCCGCCTGACGGATGGTGGATGGTCAGGTCATGGGCGTGCAGCTGAAGGCGCGGCGAGGCCGCCAAGGCCTCCCCTTCCGCATAAAGCGGATCCCCGATGATCGGATGACCAAGACTGAGCATGTGCACACGGAGCTGATGCGAGCGCCCGGTGACCGGCTTCAGACGCATCAGGGTCGTCTTTTCTTCCCGCGCAATCACTTCCCAGTTGGTCAGCGCCCGGCGGCCGGTTTCATGGCAGATCATCTGCTTGGGACGATTCGGCCAGTCAACCACCAGCGGCAGATCAACTTCGCCCTCATCCTCGGCAACGTGGCCCCAGACACGGGCGATGTAGGTCTTGTCCGTGTGGCGCCGCTCGAACTGAAGACCGAGATGCCGGTGGGCTTCTGCCGTCTGCGCGAGCACCATCACGCCTGAGGTATCGAGATCCAGCCGGTGCACGATGCGCGCGCCCTTGAAGAGCTGCGGCGCGCGGGTCGCCAGCGCATCTTCGCGCCCTTCTCCCCGTCCGGTGACGCTCAGCAGGCCGCAAGGCTTGACCACGACAAGAATGTCCTTGTCGGCGTGCAGAACCTGCAAGGGGCCTTCCGGTGGCATGTAGGTGAAGGGAATGGGGCCGTTGTCTTCCATGGCCATGCGTATCGCCTGCTCAAGTCTCAAATGCAACGCGCAAAAACAAAGGCTCCAGACGCGGCAATCGCATCTGGAGCCTCATGGACCGTTTCAGAAAGCGCTGCGGTCAGGGCCGCGCGCTCAATCCGATCAAACAGTCAGGATGGCCAGAAGGCCGCTGAGCACGAAAACCGCGCTCGGAGCAATCCAGCCCTTTTCGCCAAGGGCGAGACCGACTGCCGTTGCAATGAGGTTTGCAATCAGCATGAGCCAGCCGAAGACCGTCGCAGCCGTACCGCCGAAAGCGAACAGGATCAGGCAGAGAACGATGTTGAGGACAGCAACGGTGCCGACCTTCGAGAAATTGATGAAACCTTCGTAGGTCTGCTCATGGGCGTTGTAGTCCATTGCAGATGCGGTATCGTTGGACATGCTATCCCCCGGTTCGAAACAAACTTCAGCCACGGTCTTTACAATAAACCGGTGACGTTCGGCAATCATTGCGAGGGCAATTCTCTCCGCTCTGGCCGTGAAAAATGCCGCAAAGCCGTTTCGGCACGTTCTAAGCTGCCTGCAAACCCGCGACCTGTAACGCTTCCTTCTGGCGCATGGCCACGGCTTGCGCAGAGAACCCTTCGATCTGCTCGTTGAAAAGACGGAAGAAATTCAGCTCGGCCTGCAAATGCAGGAACACGCCTCCAAGACCAATGGCCGCCCTGTCCATGAAGACAAATTCCTGGGGTACGGTCACTGGCCCAAGCTCCTTCAGGGCCTTGTGCACAGTGAAAGCTTCCCGGCGGCCATAGTCGGATGGCTTCACCCCATCTGCGATCGTCCGTGTCCGGTCATCCAGCAACGGCCCGTAAATGAACCGCGCCCAGATGTTGAGAACATCAATCAGCTCTCGTGTCAGCCCCTTGAACCCCCAGGTCTCATAGGCATGGACCACCCGCTCGCCATCGCCTTCCAGAAGTCCGCGGTAAAGATCGACCACGCCTGCAACGAAGCTTTCCGGGAAGATCCGGATACAGCCATAGTCGAGAAGGTTGATCCCGGCCGGCCGGCCCTCCTCTTCAAAGACGGTGTAATTGCCCAGATGCGGATCGCCGTGAATGACGCCGATGTGGCTGAAAGGATGCCACCAGGCATGGAACATGGCGCTGGCAATCCGGTTCCGGTCCGCCTGATCATGGCCCTTGTAGGACAGGAGTGGCGCGCCCTCGAGCCAGGTCATCGTCAAAAGGCGGCCGGTTGAAAGCGCCTCCACCACCTGCGGCACCCGCACCTGAGGCGAGGGCTCCAGAAACCGCCGGTAGAGCGCCATATGGGCAGCTTCCCGCTTGTAATCCAGCTCCTCCCGGACCCTTGCACTGATCTCCTTGCCGATCTCGCGCGTGTCCAGCGCGCTTTGCATCCGGCGATGAAGGGACAGCAGGATCTGAAGCTGCTGCAAGTCCGCTTCAACCGCAGAAGCCATGTCCGGATATTGCAGCTTGCAGGCAAGAGACGTGCCTTCCAGACTGGCGGCTCGGTGAACCTGCCCCAGAGAGGCCGCCGCAGACGGATCCTTGTCGAAGGCGCCGAACCGTCCTTGCCAATCCGCGCCAAGCTCGGCCCGCATCCGCCGTTTCACGAAGGCCCAACCCATCGGCGGCGCGTTGGACTGAAGTTTGGAGAGCTCCTCGGCATATTCCGGGGGCAGAACATCTGGAATGGTCGACAGGAGCTGCGCCACTTTCATCAGGGGGCCTTTCAGCCCGCCAAGCGCTGCCGCCAGTTCACCGGCATTCTTGCCACTATCAAGCTCCAGCCCGAAGATCCTGGCACCGGCCATCTTGGCGGCGATACCGCCGACATTGGTGCCCACTCTCGCATAGCGTCCAACCCGGGCCGTCAGCCGGTTGCTTTCCCTGTCCTTGTCACGCGCCATGCATGGGGTCCCTGATCTCGCCGCCCTAAAGGTCGCAGCCGGAAGGCTGCCTGCAGCGGAATGTAGGGTGTTCGCCGCCCTGCCGCCAGCTAGGTGCTATACGCGGCCCAGGCCATGCCGGTTCTTCCCTTCCAACCCGTCAGGCTATCGCTTCTGATCCGGTCTCCGCCATTCGGGACAGGGCGCCTGCAAGAGCGTCCCGGAACGGCGTCAGCCCCTTGTAGCTGAGCTGATCGGCAGAAAGGCCCAGCAACTGCTCTCTGAGGCTGCCCGCAAGCGCAGCCCCTCTTGGATCACGCTGTAGCTGGAAAATCGGGTCATGATGGATCTTGATCGTGAAGAGGATGTCGCCGGAACCCGGCAACCGGCGCAGGGTCTGCCGCTCCACCCGGATGAAGAGCGCCCCGAGAGACGCAAGGCTGCCGTCAAGGATCTGTGGCGACAGGCTCTTGGGCTTGGGGTGATGCAGTTCCGGCGTGTCGTAGATCGACCAATTATAGCGAGCAAGTAGCTGACCTGTCTGAAGGTTCTGGAAGATCCGGGCAACCACTTGCCCCATCCGGCCCGCATTGAAGTCCGGCACGTGCTCATGGATGCCATGCATGGACTGACCGAACTTGTCTGCGAGAGACCAGGAAGAAGGAAAACACAGACAGGCGGCAGCCAGAAAATAGCCCGCTTCACTCTTGCGCATCAGCACCAGGTCTTCCTGGATGAACCGGGACGCAGTTACCAGTGCTGGCTCGTCCGGACTTCCTGCAAAAACCGTCTTTCCATCGCGATCACGCAGAACAGGACGTCCGCCGCTCCAGCCGGGATAGACATCAGGCCGGTTCCTGAGGTTTGCAAGAACCAGATCCAGCACTTCCCTCTGCGCTTCTCCGGTATCCTCCCTTGCCCGGAAAACCGTCTCCCTGGAGGACGCCAGAAGCTCCTGCTTGCGGGCCAACTGAGGCCAAAAAGCTTTATCCGTCTCAAGCCACTCCGTCTCCCCAACCGGCTCCAGACCGACGGAAAACGGCTGCTTCGAACCATCATAGGGAGTGTGAAGAAAAGCCATGACTGCTCCGCGCTGAAAACTCGAGGCTAATGCCTCCTGCCCCCCCGCCCTCAGAGCCAGCCTCAGAAATTTCTGGGACCAGAAAAGCCCCTGAAAAGGCAGGGTTTCTACGCACAGACGCCCTAAAAAGACACCCACGAGGACACCGGAGACTGCCTCAATTCTGGCCAAGTCTTTCCCCCATTGCGAGCCGAATTTTTCTTCACCAGTGGTCTGGTCTGACCAGCCTGATTGAAAGGGTCCTGTTTTGTCTGGATTTTCCCGGCATGATGAGGGAATGGGCAGAAAAATGCTGAAAAAATAGTCAGCAAATATTGTGCTTGTAACCTATGCACAATCCCAACACTCTCGCTGTCACAACCTGGATAAACCAGAGGGGAACAGCATGCGTCATCTGATCGGAATGGCCGTCGGCCTGGCGATTTCAGCCACATCGGCCTTCGCCGACACCGAAATCAAGTTCACGCTCGATTGGAAATTCGAGGGCCCGGCGGCCCCCTTCTTCATCGCGCTCGACAAGGGCTATTTCAAGGACGAAGGCCTGGACGTCACGATCGATTCCGGAGCTGGCTCGCGTGAGTCCATTCCGCGTGTTGCCACCGGCACCTATCAGATGGGCTTTGGCGACATCAACGCCCTGATCAAGCTGATGGATGAAGAGCCCGACCTGAAGGTGAAGGCCGTGATGATGGCCTATGAGCGCCCGCCGCTCGCCGTGATCGGCCGCAAGAGCCTCGGCATCACCGAGGATCCGAAATCCCTCGCAGGCAAGAAGCTCGGCGCCCCGCCGCCGGATGCAGCCTTCGGCCAGTGGCCGGCCTTTGCGGAGGTCGCCGGCATCGACACCTCCAGCATCACCATTGAAAACGTCGGCTTCCCGGTTCGTGAACCGATGCTGGCTCAAGGCCAGGTGGACGGCATCTTTGGCTTCTCCTTCTCCTCCGTTCTGAACCTCAAGGCCCAGGGCGTTCCGGAAGATGACCTCTCCGTCATCCTGATGACCGAAAACGGCCTCGATCTCTACGGCAACGTGGTCATGGTCAACACGGACTTCGCGGCTGCCAATCCGGATGCGGTAAAGGGCTTCGTGAAGGCGCTCGTAAAGGGCTATCTCGATGCCATCGCGGATCCCGCTGCGGCCATCCCTTATGTGATCAAGCGCAACGAAGTCCTGAGCGAACCGGTGGAAGTGGAGCGGCTTCAGATGGCCGTCAACGACTCCATCGCCACCCCGGCGGTAAAGGCCAACGGCTTTGGCGGCGTGGACATGGCCAAGCTCACCAAGTCGATGGACTACCTGAAGATCTCCATGGGTGTCAGCGATACCCCGCCTGCAGCGGAAAAGGTCTTCGATCCGAGCTACCTGCCGCCGGCAGAAGAGCGGATGGTCAAGTAACCTTTCCACAATTGCCTTCCCGGCCAGGGCCGACCGCTTTCGCCCGAGAGCACATCGATCCTGCGCCGGGAGGGTTCCTTCCAGGAACAACAGGAAATTTCTCGTGTCCGGATTCGTTGACCTGCGCAACATCCGCCTGACCTATGGCGGCGGCCCTGACGGAACACTTGCCCTCGACGGGCTGGACATGACGATCCGCAAGGGCGAATTCGCCGCGGTCGTGGGCCCGTCCGGCTGTGGCAAGTCTACCCTCATGAAGCTAGCTACGGGCCTGATGCGGCCTCAGTCCGGCACGGTCGAAGTTGCCGGCAAGGAAGTGAATGGGCCTGTCTCCATCGCCGGCATGGCGTTTCAGAACCCATCCATGCTGCCCTGGCGCACCACACTACAAAACGTCATGCTGCCGCTGGAAATCGTCCAGCCTCACCGTCGCAAACTGTCGAAGGAACGGGCTGCTTATCTGCAAAAGGCCGAGGATCTCCTGTCCCTGGTTGGGCTGAAGGGCTTTGGCGAGAAGTTT
Source organism: Roseibium suaedae (assembly GCF_900142725.1). Classification (GTDB taxonomy): domain Bacteria; phylum Pseudomonadota; class Alphaproteobacteria; order Rhizobiales; family Stappiaceae; genus Roseibium; species Roseibium suaedae. The sequence continues at coordinate 1,349,317 of NZ_FRBW01000002.1, forward strand.
CCCTGGCAGCTATCCGGCGGCATGCAGCAGCGCGCAAACCTCTGCCGTGCCCTGATCCACGACCCCGCCCTCTTGATGCTGGACGAGCCCTTCGGTGCGCTCGACGCCTTCACCCGCGAGGAACTGTGGCAGGTGATGCGCGATCTTCATGCGGAGAAAGGCTTCACCACCATCCTCGTCACCCACGACCTGCGCGAAGCCGTGTATCTCGCCGACCGGGTCTTCGTCATGAGCGCCCGTCCGGGACGGGTGATCCTGGAGAAGCAGATCACCTTCCCCCGCCCCCGTCCGATCGACCTGACCTATGAGGCGGATTTCAACGACATCGTCCACGAACTGCGTGGCTACATTGCAGAAGCGAGGGCGGCCGCATGAATGACAAGTGGATCAAGGCAGCCCCGTGGCTCTGGACCATCGGGCTCTTCGTCATCTGGCAGGCAGCCGTCGCAGCTCTCAAGCTGCCGGTCTATATCCTGCCGGCCCCGACAGACATTTTCGCCTCGCTCATTCAGTACTGGCACCCGATCTGGAAGAACTCGCTCCAGACTCTCTTTACAACGCTGCTTGGTTTCGGGCTGGCCGTGGTCGGCGGACTGCTGCTTGGGCTCGCCATCGGCTGGAGCCGGGCCGTCTATGCCGGGCTCTATCCGCTGATGATCGGCTTCAACTCCGTTCCGAAGGTAGCGGTAGTTCCCATTCTCGTGATCTGGTTCGGCATTGGCACCATCCCGGCCGTGATCACCGCATTCCTGATCGCCTTCTTCCCGATCGTCGTGAACGTGGCTACCGGCCTTGCGACCATCGAACCGGAGATGGAAGACGTGCTGCGAGCACTCGGCGCCAAGAAACTCGACATCATGCTGAAGGTCGGCATTCCCCGGTCGATGCCCTATTTCTTCGGCTCGCTGAAAATCGCGATCACCCTGGCCTTCGTCGGATCGGTGATCTCGGAAACTGTCGCAGCCAATTCCGGCATCGGCCACATGATGCTTGCGGCCCAGTCCCAGTTCAACGTGCCTCTCGTCTGGGCCGGCCTAGTCGCCCTCGCGGTGCTCGGCATTGTCATGTATGCGCTGATGGCCTGGATCGAACTGCGGATGACCGGCTGGGCCCACCGGGGCGCAAACCGGCCGTGAAGCCTTCAGCACATAAGAGACAAAAAACCCCGCGCGGCGAAGGCTGCGCGGGGTTTTTCTCTGGTCATGAATGGCTGGAAATCAGTCGTCCATGGCTTCCAACTCGTCAATGATGCCTTCAATCACCGACAGGCCCTTCTTCCAGAAGGCCGGATCGCTGGCATCCAGTCCGAACGGCGCAAGAAGCTCGGAATGATGTTTGGTGCCACCCGCCTTCAGGAGATCGAAATACTTCTCCTGGAAGCCGGTTTCCGCGTCCTGGTAGACCGCATAAAGCGAGTTCACCAGACAATCGCCGAACGCATAGGCATAGACGTAGAACGGCGAATGGATGAAGTGCGGGATATAGGTCCAGAAGGTCTCATAGCCCGGATTGATCTTGATCGCCGGCCCGAGGCTTTCGCTCTGGACTTCCAGCCAGAGTTCGCCGATCCGGTCCGAGGTCAGCTCACCATTGCGCCGCTCCGTGTGGAGCTTGCGCTCAAACGTGTAGAAAGCGATCTGGCGCACGACCGTGTTGATCATGTCCTCTGCCTTGCTGGCGAGCATGATCTTGCGGGCTTCCGGCGTTGACGCCTGCTCCAGAAGAGACTGGAAAGTCAGCATCTCGCCAAAGACGCTGGCGGTCTCTGCCAGGGTCAGGGGCGTCGGCGCCATCAGGGGCCCATTGTGACCAGCCAGAACCTGGTGAACCCCATGACCCAGTTCATGGGCAAGGGTCATCACGTCCCGGGTCTTGCCCTGATAGTTGACCAGCACATAAGGGTGCGCGCTTGGCACCGTCGGATGGGCAAAGGCGCCGGGCGCCTTGCCCGCACGGGCTGGCGCATCAATCCAGTTGCGTTCGAAGAACCGGCCCGCAATTTCCGCCATATCCGGCGAGAACCGGCCATAGGCATCCAGCACGGTCTTGCGGGCCTCTTCCCATGAAATCACCCGGTTGTCGGTCTTGGGCAGCGGCGCATTGCGGTCCCAGGAGTTCAGCTGGTCCACGCCGAGCCATTTCGCCTTCATGGCATAATAGCGGTGGGACAGACGCGGATAGGCTTCCCGCACAGCAGACACCATCGCATCCACCACCTCACGCTCGACCCGGTTGGCCAGGTGACGGCTGTCTGCGATATCAGTGAACTTGCGCCAGCGGTCGGAAATTTCCTTGTCCTTGGCCAGCGTGTTGGTGATCAGCGTGAAGGTCCGCAGGTTTTCCGAAAACGTCTTGGTCAGAGCCTTGGCGGCAGCCTCGCGCTTTGCCGGATCGGCGTCCTGCAGGAAGTTCAAGGTCGGCTCGATGGGCAGTTCCTGGCCTTCGACTTCGAAGGTCAGGGAAGCCATGGTCTCATCGAAAAGACGGTTCCAGGCGCCGCGGCCCGTGACAGACTTCTCATGAAAGAGCTGCTCGACCCGGTCTTCCAGCTGGAAGGGTTTCTCCTTGCGCAGATCAGCAATCCAGGGCGTGTAATAGGACAGCCCTGTGTCCTGGAGCGCCGCATCCATCACCTCGTCGCTGATCCGGTTGAGCTCAAGGGTGAAAAACAGAAGGTGCGAGCTGATCGCCGTGATCTGCTCCTGCACATCGCCATAGAATTTCTGCGCCTTGGGATCGGTCGTATTGCCCGCATAGACGAGACCGGCGAAGGAAATCACCTTGCCCAGCAAGTCTTCCAGCGCCTCATAGGCGCGGATGGCCGTCACTAGTGCAGACACATTTTCTGCGGCCATATCCGCCAGACGTCCCTTGTAGGATGTCTCGAAGGTCCGAGCCCGTTCCAGCCCCTCCTTCAGATCACTGGTGACTTGCGGTGAGTCCATGGCCGGATAGAGGTCCGTGAGGTCCCACTCAGGCAAGGCTCCCAGCGCCTTTGCGCTGGAGCCTGCGGCTGCTGAGCGCAAGAAAGGTTCCTGAAGCATCTCAATCCCTCCGGATCTGGGTCAAACAATTGCTCACCGGTATTCTAGTTCGGAGAATCCGGCATAATTCCAATCAATAGGCTGCGGAAGCTGTTCACCGCAATCAGAACAAGGCGTATTTTTTTACCCGGCTTGGACGATTTGTTTACCGGTCTACAACCAGGATGGTCCGAATTGACACAATCGAGAACCTCCCGGAAAGCAAGATCATGGAATCCACCAGCGGCAAAATTCTGATAGTCGACGACGATCCGATCCAGCGCCGACTGTTGCAGGAAGCCGTGACCAAGTTCGGCTACAGGGCAAAACTGGCGGAAAACGGCGCCGAGGCGGTCAAGATCATGACCGGCCCGGAAGGCGCGGACATCGATCTCATCATTCTCGACATGGTTATGCCTGAGCTGGATGGCATCGGCGCCCTGACCCAGATGCGCGCACAGAAGGTCGGAACCCCGGTCATCGTCCAGACCGCGCACGGCGGAATTGACGCCGTCGTCTCGGCCATGAATGCGGGCGCCCAGGACTTTGTGGTCAAGCCTGTGGGGCCAGAGCGCCTCAATGTCTCGATCCGCAACCTCCTGAAGACCTCGGCACTTGCCGATGAGATCACCCGCTTCCGCAAGCAGGCCTCCGGGACGCTGACCTTTGCCGATATCATTACCCACTCTCCTGCCATGGAGCGGGTCATCAACCTGGGCAAACGCGCTGCCTCGTCGAACATTCCGATTCTGATCGAGGGGGAAAGCGGCGTCGGCAAGGAGATGATCGCCAGCGCCATTCAGGGCTCCAGCGAACGCCGGTCCAAACCGCTCGTCACCGTGAACTGCGGTGCAATCCCCGAGAACCTCGTCGAATCCATCCTCTTCGGCCACGAGAAGGGCGCCTTCACTGGTGCGGTGGACAAGCATGTCGGCAAGTTCCAGGAAGCCCATGGCGGCACGCTGTTCCTGGATGAAGTGGGGGAGCTGCCCTCCGACGTTCAGGTCAAGCTGCTGCGCGCATTGCAGGAGGGCGAGATCGACCCGATCGGCGCACGCCGACCGGTCAAGGTGGATTTCCGCCTGATCTCGGCCACCAACCGGCGCCTGATCGATCAGGTGAAGGAAGGCGTCTTCCGCGAGGACCTCTATTACCGGCTGAACGTCTTCCCGATCTGGATCCCGCCCTTGCGCGACCGGCTGGAGGACATCCCGAGCCTCACCCGCCATTTCCTGGCCCGTTTTGCGGCCGAGGAAGGCAAGCCGCAGGTATCAGGCGTTTCGCCAGATGCCATGGCATTGCTGCAGGCCTATCATTGGCCTGGCAACATCCGTCAGCTTGAAAACACTGTCTTCCGCGCCGTCGTCCTGTGTGACGGCCCGAGCCTGACCGTGGACGACTTCCCGCAAGTGGCCTCGGCAGTGGATACGCCGTCCGCCACCCCATCACGGTCCTATGACAGCCGTCCGGTGGAAACCTCAGCTGCCGCTCACCGGCCCGCCCCCCAGGAACAACAGGAGCCGGTCCGGCGTCAGGCGGCCCCGCAGCCGCAGACCGCAGTCCCAAGCGGCTTCGAGCTGTCCGCGCCTTTTGGCTTCATGCGCAACCTGGACAACGACGGACACATCCGAAAACTTGTGGATGTCGAGGAAGAAATTATCCGGGCTGCCATCAATCACTACTCCGGACGCATGACAGAAGTGGCAAAACGTCTCGGTATCGGCCGCTCGACTCTCTATCGCAAGCTCAAGGAATACGGCCTGGAAGAGCATATCGGCAAAGACGCAGCAGCCTGATTTCTCAAGCATTTCTGCGAAAAACAGCCTCATTCCGCCTTGCGGCGCCACCACAGAATTGCGGACCCAATGTGGTCCGCTTTTTGTTTTTCATCATGATTCAATGTTTTCTGCAGGGCCGTTGCATTTTCGCCACGTTTTTGGCTGAATTAGAAACAGGGTAAAAGGTTCTTAACCGGGGCGGGCTATTGATGTCTCCTGCTGGGGAGCACCGACGGGCCAAGAGCCATCAAGAACGGCGAGACGGTAATTTGCGTAAACGTTTGTTTGGATATGACGCCGTAAGGGGATTGCAGCGTGCAGGGGCATTTGTGTGCCTCCTGCTGGCGATTGCCTTTACCCTTTCCACGGCGGCCCGTGCAGAAACGAGAACGCTCCACCTCTTCAACGCTCACACAAAAGAGCGGGTGGACATCACGTTCAAAAAGAACGGCAAATACATTCCCTCAGGTCTGCGTGACGCGAACCGCTTCCTGCGCGACTGGCGGCGGAACGAGATGACCACGATTGATCCTGAACTTCTGGATCTCGTCTGGGAAGTCTATCAACAGGTCGGAGCCAAGAGCCCGATCCATGTTGTTTCCAGTTACCGGTCCCCGGCCACCAACGGCATGCTGCGCTCCCGCTCCAGCGGTGTAGCGAAGAACAGCCAGCACATGCGCGGCAAGGCCATGGACTTCTTCATTCCGGGTGTGAACCTGGCAACCCTTCGTGCAACAGGTCTGCGCAAGCAGGTCGGCGGTGTCGGCTACTATCCGACCTCCGGCTCTCCTTTCGTGCACATGGACACCGGCAGCGTCCGTCACTGGCCGCGCATGACCCGCAGCCAGCTGGCCAAGGTCTTCCCGGACGGCCGCACCCTGCACGTTCCGACCGACGGCAAGCCGCTTTCCGGCTATCAGCTGGCGCTGTCCGATGAAAAGGCCGGCCGCCACAAGGCTGGTGGCCGCTCTTCCGGCACGCTTCTGGCCAGCGCCTCTGATTCTCCGGCTCCCGCACGCAATAGCACCCGCGGTCAGAGCCTCAGCAACTCCGGCAGCGTAATCCGGCCAGGCGCCGATGTGGGTGGAGAGGATGAGGAAACCGAAGATCAGCCGAGCTTCCTGGCGTCCCTCTTCGGCTCCGGCAAGAACACTCCGGCTCAGGAAAACGCCCGCGTGGCAGCTGTGCGCTCCGGCGACAGTGTTGTGCCTCCCGGTGCAGTTCCCGGCGTCCGCAACTCCGGCGACCGTTCCTCGCCTGCCACGGCAGCAGCTCCGGCCATCGTTGCCCCTCCGGTTCCTGTCCTGAAGGAAAAGTCCGAGCCTGAGGCTGCCCCGTCTCCGGAAGCTCCTGTCGCACCGACGGAAGTGCCTGCTGCCATTGCGATTGCCAGCGTTCTTCCTTCTGCCAAGCCTGCGCTTGCCCGTCCGGCTCCGGTTCAAGTTGCCTTCGCCCCCAACACGCTTGATGCTCAACGCGTCCGCATGGAAAACAGCGGCCCGGCAACCACTCCGGCTCAGGAGGCCGCGTCCGGCACACGGTTCAACGTTGCTGATGCTGTGCCCGGTCAAAAGCCAAGTGGCCAGCTGCTTGCAGCAACCCAGCGTGCTGCCGCCCAGGCGACTGTCTCCGGCAATATTCCGGTTCCGGCCAGCGCACCGGCCAATGACCCGGTCGCTGCAATTCTGGCCGCCACCGGCAAGCCGACTGTCGGCCGGACCAACAATGGCCTTGCACCGGAAACTCTGGCCTATGCCTCGGCAACTTTGACCCCGGCTGCGGTTGCGGCGAGTGCAAAGAAGCCGGCAGCCACCGCCAAGGCCCACAAGCCAGGCAAGGAAGTCGCCCGCTCGGTTTCTGGCCGGATCCCGACCAACCAGATCAAGGACCCGCTGTCCGGCTTTGCAGGCCTGCCTGACAAGTCAGCGCCAATGCTGCTCTCCAGCGACGGCACCATGCGCAACGTGACCCTTGCGTCCCTGAGCCATCCACGCCAGCGCGTGCTGGGCACCTTCCTCGAGCCGGGCAACCGCTTCGTGGCAGGCGGTTTCGGCAAGTTCCCCTATGGGGCCCTGCGCACCGACCGCTTTGATGGTCCTGCCGTCATCGTGCTGCCGGTCACCTTCGCCCGCTAAGGCACAGACACCCGATAGAGCCGGACACCCGGCAATGAAAAGGCCGCCTCACAGGGGCGGCCTTTTTTCTTGATCTGGTTCCAGATCCTGTCCTGCCAAACCGTATTGGGTCGTGGCTGAATGGCCTTCTCAAGGGGGATATGCAAACAAAAAGGCCGCCTTCTCAGGCGGCCTTTGATCATCTGTCACATCTAAACCGATTGAGGGCTTAGATGCTGCCCTTGCCGTCGGAGCCAACGAAAGCGATCCGGAGCATGTTAGTGGAGCCCGGAGTTCCGAACGGAACACCGGCCGTCACGATCACGCGCTGGCCCGGCTTTGCAAAGCCTTCGGTGAAGGAGATCGAGCAAGCACGATCAACCATGTCATCTTCGCTCGCTGCATCAACGCTGACCACACAGTGCAGGCCCCAGGCCAGGGCCAGACGGCGTGCCGTGTTGACCACAGGCGACAGAACGATCAGCGGAGAATTCGGACGCTCACGGGCTGCACGCAGACCGGTCGCACCGGACGTGGTGTAGCAGACGACAGCGGCCAGCTTCAGCGTTTCGGCAATCTGACGGGCAGCAGCAGAAATCGCGTCGGCGCCGGTTGCTTCCGGCTCTGTCCGCTGCGCGTGGATGATGTTCTGGTAGTTCGGATCCTGCTCAACCTGGATCGCGATCTTGTCCATGGTGGACACGGCTTCCATAGGATAGTCGCCGGCAGCCGATTCAGCCGAGAGCATGACCGCATCAGCCCCTTCGAACACGGCAGTCGCCACGTCGGACACTTCAGCGCGGGTCGGAACCGGAGCCGTGATCATGGATTCCAGCATCTGGGTCGCGATCACCACCGGCTTGCCAGCGCGGCGGCAGGCGCGGGTGATCTGCTTCTGCAGGCCAGGGACCTGTTCCAGCGGCATTTCCACACCAAGGTCACCACGGGCAACCATGATCGCGTCGGAAAGTTCGATGATCTCGGCCAGACGGCCAATGGCCTGCGGCTTTTCGATCTTGGCCAGAACGCCTGCACGGCCGCGAACGATCTTGCGGACTTCAGCAATGTCATCCGGGCGCTGAACGAAGGACAGGGCAACCCAGTCAACTTCCTGCTCAAGCGCGGCAACCAGATCCTTGTGGTCCTTCTCGGTCATCGCACTGGTGGCGATTTCGGAGTCCGGAACGCTGACGCCCTTGCGGTTCGACATCTTGCCGCCGACGATCACTTCCGTGACAGCGGACGTATCGGTGCACTCGACGACCTTCAGCTGAACCTTGCCGTCATCGAGCAGAAGACGGTGGCCCGGCTCAAGAGCCTTGAGGATTTCCGGATGCGGCAAGTGAACGCGGGAAACGTCGCCTTCGGCCTTGTCGGAGTCCAGGGTGAATCTTGCACCGTTCTCCAGCATGACCGGACCGTCCTTGAACGTGCCAAGGCGCAGCTTCGGACCCTGCAGATCGGCGAGAATGCCGATCGGACGGCCCACGATCTCCTCGACAGACCGGATGCGCTGAACGAGCATCTTGAGGCGATCATGGTCCGTGTGGCTCATGTTGATACGGAACACATCCGCACCAGCACGATACAGCTTCTCGATAATGTCCTGCTCCGAAGAGGAGGGTCCGAGAGTTGCTAGAATTTTGACCCGCCGGTTACGCCTCATTGCCCACCTGTTCCCTCTTGCACGGGCTCGGTGAGCTGGACCGTCCAGCTACTCTGTTCGCCCGTGTCGATTTCAAAAAATCCGGTTCGCTCGAAACCACGCGCAACACAGTCTTCAATGCCACGGATCGTAAATTCCTTCTCACGCGTGCACATGAAGGCTCGGCCGCCCCATTCGCCAGACTGGTCGTAATCAATGGCATATATGTAATAGTACCGTGACACCAACGCGCCGGGGACCAGCGTTTCACAGGAGTTTGACTCCAGGTTCCACCAGCCCTCGGTGATCCAGTCCGTCTTGTCCTTGTACCCAATGGCAACGCCAACCTTGCTTTCGGTCTTGTTGCAAAGGCGCAAGTCAGCTTTGGCCGTGTCCGAGAAGATTGGATAAAACAGCAGCGACAAGCCCAGCAGCAACGCTGCCCTGGCAACAGAACTCCGTCCGGATGGGAGCCCGGCTTGGCATCGTTCCCCGACCTGTCTCATGAGCAGCTGTTCGTCTCGCGCTTTCTTATGGTTTCCATTAGCTTTTTGCTAGCACGTGCAAGGGATGTCAACGGCGATGACCTCTGCGCCCTAGCCTTTAGTATGGCTTGCGTCCGAAATCTTTGATCCGGACCCGTCCCTTTGCAACTTGCGGAGCCGTTTCGCACCAGAAATGCGGCGGGAACATGGCTGGAGCCGCCACGTCATGTGAAGAGCCGGAAAACAATCTCCCATTGAATTCCCGCCCCTCTCTTTTCCACCGCACCCCACAACCAGAACACACGAGAGAGTTTCAAGGCTCAGTCCGGGAACACGGCGTGGTTTTACGTCCGCCTGATTCGGGAGCTTTCCCGGTTAAACATCTTGTGAACCGGCGATCTATTCACCGGGTCATTCAGCTCAGGAGCGCTCCCGCCGGGGCCGTGCAAACCAGACCCCAGCCAGGATCAAAGCGCCGCCTAAAAACTGCATGGCGGCCAGTTGCTCGCCCAGAACTGCCCAGGCGACAGCTGCCGCCGTCACGGCCTCGAGAAAGATCACCAGAGCAGAAAAGCCGGCAGTCAGACGCCCGAGGGAGAAGGCAAGAAGCCCCTGACCGCCCGCATGGGAGACAAGAGCAATCACAGCAAGCGCAACTGCGCCCTTCAGGCTATGCGGCAGAAGGGTTGGTTCCAGAGCCAGCGCCACAACCGCCAGAATGGCGGATGTGACCAGAGAGGAGCGGAACATCAGCCCACCCGGCCCGAGAGACCGGCGGACATAGCGGGTCGCCAGAATATAGGCTCCAAAGAAAACGGATGTTGCCAGACCATAGGCATCGCCCACAAGGCGATCAGGATCCAGCCCGAGACTGGCCCCGACGAGCCCGGCAGCCCCAAGAAGACAGGCCAGCAGCCCCAACCACATGGGCTTCGTCACCTTCTCGCGCAGGATCATGCTGGAACCGAGCAGCACCCAGACCGGGGCAAGCGTTGCCAGAAAGGTCGCATTGGCAATGGTCGTGTTCAAGATCGCCAAATGCCAGAAGAACAGGTCGCCCGCAAACAGCACCCCCGAAATGACCACCGGCCAGGACCAGCCGGAGAGGGTGCCCTTTCCCGGCTGCTCCATCCGCGCCCAGACCCACAGCAGCGGCAAGGCAGCCGCGACGCGCCAAAAGGCGCTGGCAAAGGAACCAACGTCTGCAAGCCGGACGAAGACCGGCGAAATGCCCATGGCAATCGCACCGGTCAGCAGGGCGGCAAAGGCAATTGCCATTTGATTGGAGCCGGTGGCAGCGTTCGCGCCCGGCGTGTCAGAAGTCATTTGGTTTCAGGTCCGGAAGGCTTGGTTCGGCAGGCAGGTTGGGCTAAATCTAGCGCGGGACGGAGACCCCGTCACTTCTGATTTTCGCTTCGAGCGACCCCTTGCAGACCTTCAAGAAACCAACCATGACCCAAGCTTCACCCTCGGCTCCGGCTGACTTCGGACCGACGGAAACCTTCACCGGGGATCTTTCCTGCGGCATTCTCTTCCTGTGCGATCACGCCTCCAATGCAGTGCCCTCTGCCTATGGCGACCTGGGTCTTCCTGCGGAACAGTTCCAACGGCACATCGGCTATGACATCGGCGCCCGGCCCCTGACGCTCGCGCTGGCCGAGCGCTTGAACGCGCCGGCATTGATGACGACCTATTCCAGGCTCTTGATCGACCCCAATCGCGGGGAAGACGACCCGACGATCGTCATGCGCCTCAGCGATGGTGCCGTCGTTCCCGGAAATGCCGGCATCACCACCGAAGAACGGCAAAGGCGGATCGAGACCTACCACCGGCCCTACCACCGGCTGATCTCCGACACGCTGGACCAGATGCTGGAACTGGCCCCGCCCCCGGTCATCATTTCCATGCACAGCTACACGCCGGTCTGGAGAGGTGTCCCGCGCCCCTGGCATGCAGGCATTCTCTGGGACACGGACGGCCGTGCGGTGCACCCGGTCATCAATGGCCTGGCTGCCCAGGAGGGCATCGTCGTGGGAGATAACGAGCCCTATGACGGCGCTCTTAAAAACGACACGATGTACCAGCATGGAACCTGCCGTGGACTGGCCCATGCCTTGATCGAGATCCGGCAGGATCTGATTGCGGATGAAGCTGGTGTTGCGGAATGGACCGACCGTCTGCTGCCGATCCTCACCAAGCTTCCACAGCAGAAAGACCTCCGCGAAATCCGCAAGGGGTCATCCCGCTGCGACACCACCCGCTGAACGCCCAAGGAGCCCGCAATGGACGAGAAGACGAAAACCGAACTCGAGGCCGCCGCTTTCCGGCGCCTGGTGTCCCACCTTCAGGGCCGCACGGATGTTCAGAACATCGACCTGATGAACCTGGCCGGCTTTTGCCGCAACTGTCTTTCCAACTGGTTCAAGGAAGCCGCGGATGCCCGCGGCATCGACCTGGACAAGGAAAGCGCCCGCGAACTGATCTATGGCATGCCCTATGCGGAGTGGAAGGAAAAATACCAGTCCGAAGCCACTGCGGAGCAGAAGGCGGCCTTCGAGGTGAACAAGCCCGATCATTGACCGCCGGAAGGGTCAATCCGCTTGACCTGACCGGGCAACTCTGGCACGGCAGTGCCCCACGTCTGGCGCCAACCGGGTGCTTCGCCCCGCGGCCGGAGCCGGACCTTCCAGCATCATTTTGAATGAAGATATAAGCGAGAAGGAGAAGCACCCATGACAGTCGATTCAAATGCGGTGGCAGGCGATCAGCTTCGGGCCTTTATCGAGCGCATCGAGCGCTTGGAAGAAGAAAAGAAGGTCATCTCCGATGACATCAAGGACGTCTATGCCGAAGCCAAGGGCAACGGTTTTGACGTCAAGATCCTCCGCAAGGTCGTGTCGCTGCGCAAGAAGCAGCCGCATGAGCGCGAGGAAGAAGAAGCAATCCTGGATCTCTACCTCCAGGCTCTGGGCATGAACGGCCCGGCCTGACCGGTTTCCAGCGATCCCCATGTGACGACGGCGGCCATTGGCCGCCGTTTTTATTTGCCCGCGAGAGTTTCTGTGTCCTCTGCGGCTGCCATTGACCGGGACAGGGCCGTCTTCCGGGCGAGAACCAGCTCCATCAGCCCGTCGATTTCCCGGACCACGTCTTGCGTGCGGGTATGATGTGGCATGTGACCGGCACCTGGAAGGGTCACCAGGCGCGCCTGAGGCAAATCCCTGACCAGCCCCTGACTGTGGATGCTCGGCCAGACAACAGTGTCCTTGTCGCCGGTGATCACGACGGCGGGCACATCAATCTCGCCATATCTTTGAGACAGCCGGGTCACATGTTCCTTCAGACCGGCAACGTCCTGCGCATTCGCACGGAAACTGTCAGGCCGGAACAGGAGCGGAAGCCGGATCATGCCGTCATAGTCCGCAGGCGCCTCTTCCGGCGCGAAGACGCCGAGAATCGCCTTGGGGGCAACACGCTCCGCAATCGGCAGCGTCAAGGATGCACAGAAGATACGCCCGATCACCGGAAGCGTTGCCACGTTGTAGTACCAGTTCACGCCGCCTGGCCACGGATGGGTGGCTGGCGCAAGAAACACCAGCCCCTCGACCAGATCAGGCCGCTCAAGCGCCAGAGCGGCCGTCACAGAGGCTCCAAGCGAATGGCCAACGACAACGGCCTTGCCGATGCCGAGCGCGTCCAGAACCTCCCCGATTAGCCGGGCTTGCTCCGAAGGGGCAGACTGAGCATCACTGGTGCGTCCTGAATGACCGAGACCGGGACGGTCGACAAAGATCAGGTCATAGCGGCCTTCAAGCTCTGCGCGAAACGCACCAAGCTGATCATAGGCATTGCCGCTGGCACCATGAATGAACACCAGCGAGGGCTTTTCAGCGAGCTCGACATCGGGCTGCAGCCGGTGGAGATGGATCGGCACCCCATCAGCCATCACGAACTGGCCATCCGCAGGCAGCTCCGCCTCAATGCTGCGGACCCGGAACTCCGTGTAGGCCGTCAGCAGGGACAGGATGACAACGAGAACGCCAACAAGATAGATCATGATCTGGCCCTGATGCAGGAAGCGCGCTTTCGCCCGCTCTGACCTGGTTTAACGGGATGTCCAAAGGCTGATGCTTCCGGACGCAATGCCTTGCGGGGCATTTCCCCGCGCAAGACCGCATACGTTCAAGCCGGGAGATCCGATCAGATGGGCTCGCCTTCGGAGCCCTTTTCCAGAGCTTCGACTGCTTCGCGGGCATTGGAAAGGGCCGGATGGATCTTGAGGATCTGGCGGAAGGTCGCCAGGGCACGATCCTTTTCGCCAAGCCGGCGCTGGATCATGCCGAGACCGGACAGAGCCCCCCAATGGCGGGGTTCGATGGCCAGCGTCCGCTCAATATCGACAAGTGAGCGGCCGAAGTCTTCCTGAAGATAGTAGACGGTCGCCCGGCGGTTCCAGCCTTCGGCATAACCGGGCGCGAGCGAAACAACCACATCCAGCAGATCAAGGGTCAGTCCGTAGTCCCCTGCCTTGAGCGCCTGGGCCGAGCGGGCCATCAGAAGATCGACGGTGTCGCTCCCCGATTCGAGCCAGTTGATCTGGATGCGGCGGGCAATGCGGGCCGCTGCGCTGTCGTCCTTGGCCTCGGCCAGCTCTGCATAAAGATCGTTGATGCCGGGCTCCCGGCCATCTTTCTTCTGCGCATCAGCCTTGCCCTGCTCGCCTTCAGGCTCTGCAGGCAGGTCCTCGGGATGCTGCAGCATCGGATCGAGATCCTCGATCGATGGAACTTCCGATTCCGGGCCGAGATCAGGCACAGGCTGGGCAAAGACACCAGCCGGCAAGGCGAAGACGAGGAGGAGAAACGAAAAAAGCCGCATACCGGCAAGTATGCCTTGCCGGTTGCAGCGGTCAATCCGTAATCGGATTTTCATCAAGAGTTGAAGAGCAAAAGCCCTTCCCCTGCTTAGCCCTGACGAGCCTTGAAGCGCGGGTTCTTCTTGTTGATGATGTACACGCGACCCTTACGGCGAACCATGCGGTTCTCACGGTGGCGGGTCATAAGCGCTTTGAGCGAGTTCTTGATCTTCATGACTATGTCCCCCGGAAGGGCCTTGTTACCCGTAAACATGAAACGAGCGCCAAAGGCGCCCGCGATTGAGTGGCTTCCCCGGGAAACCGCTGCAACAGCAAGCTATTGCGCAGATCCTTGTCTCCGGGTTCTACCCGCGCCAATCTGACCAGAACTGCCGGTTAGCGCAAGAATGGTGGGCGTGACAGGGATTGAACCTGTGACCCCTTCGATGTCAACGAAGTGCTCTCCCGCTGAGCTACACGCCCGAATTTCTCGGTATCACCGCGCCGCAGCGCCGTGGTGGGGAGCGATATAACGGGGTTCTTTCACCGACGCAACACCCTTTTTTACAGAACCGTCAAACAATTCCACAGGTACGCACCGGACCAGTGGATATGTGCCCGCCTCAAGCGGCGAGCATCTTGTCCACTTCCTGAACGAGATCGCGCAGGTGGAAAGGCTTGGACAGCACTTTCGCATCTTTCGGCGCATCGGACTCGGGATTGAGCGCAACAGCGGCAAAGCCGGTGATGAACATGACCTTCAGATCAGGATCGAGTTGAGTCGCCCGGCGGGCCAGCTCGATCCCGTCCATTTCCGGCATCACGATGTCGGTGAGGAGAAGGGAGAACGGCTCTTCGCGAAGACGTTCATAAGCACTTTTGCCATTATCGAAAGACACGACATCATGACCGGCGTTTTCAAGCGCCTTGGCCAGGAAACGGCGCATGTCATTGTCGTCTTCCGCAAGCAGGATACGCGGCATAGGTAGCAACCACACTAGATTGAAAAGACCCAGGCAGCGCCTCGAGGCTGCCTCTCGCCGGTTATAGTCCGAATCCCCGGTAAAGATAGAGTGAAACCACGGTCAGAGGATGCTTTGCCGGTTTCTGTGGACTGACTGTTGATTCCTTGGCACCATGGCATTTGATCGACACAAGAGGCCCCACTTGGAGACCAGCGACCAGCGCGACCCGTTTGCAGCGCACCGGACCGATTTCAATGGACACCCTCCGTTTGAGGTGCTCGCGCCTGCCGAGCAGCGTCTGCCTTACGTGTTCAATTCGCCCCATTCCGGCTGCCAGTATCCGCAAAGCTTTCTCGAATCATCCCGTCTCGACGGACAGGCCATCCGCCGCTCCGAAGATGCTTTCGTGGATCACCTGTTCTCTCATGTGGTACCGCTTGGCGCACCGATGCTGCGGGCCCATTTTCCCCGCGCCTATCTCGATGTGAACCGGGAACCTTACGAGCTGGACCCGAAGATGTTCGAGGACCGGCTGCCGCCCTATGCCAATGTCCGTTCCATCCGGGTTGCCGGAGGTCTTGGAACAGTTGCAAGGGTGGTGAGCGAATCTCACGAGATCTACAAGCACCGGCTTCCTGTCAGCGAGGCGATGTACCGGATCGAGGAGATCTACAAGCCGTATCATACGACCCTGCGCCGGATGCTGGCCCAGACTCACGTCACCTTCGGCTACGCAATCCTGATTGATTGCCACTCCATGCCCTCGACCATCCGCTGCCAGTCAACGGACATCCGGCCGGACTTCATTCTCGGTGACCGGTATGGCACGAGCTGCTCCCAGGAACTGACCAGCTATGCCGCCTCGATCCTGATCGGCATGGGCTACACGGTGAACCGCAACAAACCTTACGCGGGTGGTTTCATCACCGAGCATTACGGCCGGCCAACCCGTGGTCTGCATGCCCTGCAGGTGGAAATGAACCGGGGCCTCTACATGGACGAGAGCACCCAGCGGCCCCATGCAGGCCTTCTGGAACTGAAGGCCAATCTTGAGGCCTTCGCCCGCGAACTCACATCCATGCCTGACAGCAGTTTTGCAGCGGATCCCATTGCCGCCGAGTGAGCCGGACCCAGGACGAAATCCCTCGAAATACCGCAGAAATCCGCGGCACATAAAAAAAGGGGCCGCGTAATGCGGCCCGAGTCTAGGGAGGAAACGCCCAAGGAGGGCGGCGCTACTCGGAAAGATCGTTTCGCGCTGCAATAAAGTTCGCACCGCAGCGCACAAAGGTCAAGCCCTGCTTATGTGCACATCATGCGCAAAAATGAGGCAAACCGGCCGTTTCTGTCCCGTTTGCCGTTCAGGGCGATTGACCAAATCCATGAAATCCTTAGACAACAACGAGTTCCCTTTTCCGACCGGGTTTGCCGGCAATCCAAGGCCTTCAGAATGAGCAATTCTCCCATGCATCAGCAGCATGTCTTTGCAGGCTTTCTTGAGCGGTTGGCAGGAGAAGCACGAGCGGCCATCATGCCGCATTTCCGGTCCTCCTTCAGTGTCGAGAACAAGCTGGAAGGCGGCTTTGATCCGGTGACGATCGCAGACCGCGCCGGCGAAACCGCCATGCGCAAGCTGATCAACGCGGAATACCCCGAGCACGGCATTCTGGGCGAGGAACACGGCTCGGAGAACCTGGATGCCGAGCACGTCTGGGTTCTGGACCCGATTGACGGCACACGCGCCTTCATCACGGGTCTGCCAACCTGGGGAACATTGATTGGCCTGACGACCAACGGCAAACCGTCCCTTGGCATGATGGCGCAGCCCTATGTCGGCGAGTTCTATGCCGGCGATTGCAAGACCGCCTGGTATCAGGGCCCGCTTGGAACGAAGACGCTTCAGACCCGCCCTTGCGCCTCTCTGGCGGAGGCCGTGATGTTCACCACCACGCCTTTCCTTTTCAAGGGTGCCGAACGCGAGGCCTATGATGCGGTGGAGCGCGAAACCCGCCTCGCCCGCTATGGAACGGATTGCTACGGCTATTGCATGGTCGCGGCAGGCCAGGCTGATCTGGTGGTGGAATCGGGCTTGCAGCCTTATGACGTGGTTGCCCTGGCCCCGATCGTGGAAGGCGCAGGCGGCGTCATGACAACCTGGACCGGCGGCTCTCCTGCCAATGGCGGCCAGATCGTCGCCAGCGGTGATCCGCGTCTGCACGACATCGTTCTGAAGAAGCTTGCCAGCATCAGCGCCTGAGCCTGCGTTCCCGCTGAGACTTAAAGGCTGTCGAATTCCCGGCCGGGGATGAACGCATCAAAGGCCGCCCAGAACTGGTTCCGGATGGGATCGGCCTCCATCATCAATTCATGCTGAGCGCCCGGAATTTCCAGATAGCCGGCAGCCTTGGTCCGCGACACGAGATCTTCTGCGGCAGGCGTCGACACAATGCGGTCAGCCCCTGCTGCGATCACCAGCACGGGCAGGGAAACGGACGGGCCGAAGCGGCGCTGCCGGAACGACAAAAGGCAGCGGCCCGCCGCATGCAGCCAGCCCACGGTCGGCGAGCCGATACCAAGAGCGGGCTCCTTGTCGAGAACGGCAAGCGCCCGCTGGTAGCGGCGCCGGTCACTGGTCTGGACATTATCCTCGAACTGCTCGTAGAGCCGGGCATTGCCGCCGGGAATGAACATCCGTCCAAAGCCGGAGTATTTGAGCAGGCACGCCGTCCGGAATGCCCAGCTCTCCCGCCGCCCCCAATCCAGCAAGCCGGTCAAGGGCGCCGTCAGCACGGCCCGGTCAATCATGGTGCGAAGACGCGCCGTATCGGCCAGCAGAATCGCCGCTCCGGTCGAATGGGCCAGAGCGAAATGCGGTCCGGGATATTCGGCCAGGGACACCTGCTTCAACACCGTGTGGAGATCGGCAAAATAGTCGGAAAACCGGCGAACATGTCCCCTGACAGGAGACTTGAGCAACCGGCCGGAGCCTCCCTGCCCCCGCCAGTCGAAGGCAATCACGGCAAACCCCCGCTTGCGCAGATCCTGCACCACCTCGAAATACTTCTCGATGAATTCGGCGCGCCCCTGAAGGATCGTCACCGTGCCGCGCCGCCGTGCGCCTTCCGCATGGGCCCAGCGGGCATAGCGGATCCTGACCCCGTCCGGTGTTTCAACAAAGCCGCTCACCGCTCCGCCCGGAACCGGATTTTCAGGAATATCGACCAGGGTCATGCGGCGGAAACCTTTGCGAGAATGGATACATTCTGCTTACAGCTCCGGCAGCGCAGGCTCAACCGGAAACGGAACGGCGCCCGGAGGCAAGTCCGGACGCCGTTTCGGAAAATGACTGGTCAATTGGTTACCAGCGGTAGTCCCAGTGATGGCCACGGCCGATCGGTTCACGGCTGATCACCGAACCGGAACGGCTGTCGACGACAAGGCGCATGGGCATTCCGCGCCAGCCGGTTGCGCTGGCAATGAAGACCCGGCCGCGTTCGCCCAGAATGCGCACATGGCGGTAACCCTGGTGGCGCAGGCTGCGGCGGATCTCGCCCGCATCCATACGGCCACGATGGTGGTGGCGGCCAGCGTCACCATGACGGCCGCGACGGTCATCGCCACGCCAGTCACGGCGATCATCGCCGCGCCAGTCCCGGCCGCGTCCACGGTCATCAACCTTCTGCACCAGGTCATCGCGGGTCTGGGTTTCCATCTTCACCGCCGGCTTCAACGGCTGTGCTGCGGAAGCGCCCGTCATGGTGCCGCCGATGGTCATAGTCACGACGGCCAGGGTCATAGCTGCGGCCAGTCCGGTTTCACGTGCCTTGCGAATGATGAACATATCGAAGTCTCCTCGGTTTGGGTGCGGCCAGTCCGTCTGACCTTGAGGAGACAATGCCAGCGGCCACTTGAACCGAACCGGAAGGCTTCGTTCATCTGGCGTTCAGATTGAAAACCCGGCGCACATTTCACCGTGTTCCGGACCTCTTGAAACCGGAGAACCACTCACCATCTCAGAAGAGCAGGCGCCAATACGGGTCTGCAGAACCGCTGTCTTCCCGCCACTGACTGGGGGAAAAAACAGCAGACCATATCCGTTGCTCATATGAGGACAGAACACATGCGTCATTTTGATTTTTCGCCGCTCTACCGTTCCACAGTTGGATTTGACCGGCTCTTCAACATGCTCGACACGGCCAATGCCGACACTCCGAGCTATCCGCCCTACAACATCGAGCGCACAGGCGAGAACACCTACCGCATCACCATGGCGGTGGCGGGTTTCTCCGATGCCGACCTCTCCGTCGAGGCCAAGGAACACGTTCTGACGATCAAGGGCGACAAGCAGGACGATGAGCAGAACCGCGAAGTGCTGTATCGCGGCATCGCCTCCCGCGCCTTCGAGCGCCGCTTCCAGATCGCTGAATATGTCCGCGTGGAAGGCGCTCTTCTCGAAAATGGCCTGCTTCACATTGATCTCGTGCGGGAACTCCCCGAGACCATGAAGCCGCGCAAGATCGAGATTGGCAACGGCAGCCCCAAGCAGATCGAGACCAAGGCTCACTAAGCCTTCGATCCCCTTTTTCCTCCCCCCGAAAAAACTTGCGCCCGGCAGGACCGGGCGCTTTTTTCTATTCCAGGCTCTGGCAATTCGGTTGATCAGAGCAGCGACAGGAACCGCTCGATTTCCGAGCCTTCGGTCGCGAAACTTGCAACCAGCCGGATGCAGAGTTCTTCTTCCGACGGCTTGAGATCCTGCGGAATTGCATGTTCCGGCCAGGGGTGGAACACCGCACCACTCTTGCGCAAAACGTCAGCCTGAGCTTTTCGAATGATCGCGAAGACCTCGTTGGCCTGCGTCGGCCAGGCCATCCGCCCTCCGGCTGCGGCAATGCCCGCCGACAGCTTGGACGCCATGGCATTTGCGTGTCTGGCAGTCTGCAGCCAGTTGCCGTTTTCGAAATAGCCTTCCAGCTGGGCGGAGACGAAACGGGCCTTGGAGAACTCGTGCCCGGCCCGCTTCCTCAGATATTCAAACGACCGCGCCGCCTCCGGATTGAAGAAGACCACGGCCTCTGCACACCAGCAGCCATTCTTCGTGCCGCCAAAGGACAAGACGTCCACCCCGGCTTTCCACGTCATCTCCGCAGGGGACACATCCAGCGAGACAAGGGCATTGGCAAAGCGGGCGCCGTCCATGTGAAGAGGCAGGTTGCGGCTTTGAGCCACCGCCTTGATGGCCCGGATCTCGTCGAGGCTATAGACGGTACCGTGTTCACTTGCCTGTGTGATGGAGACTGCTGCCGCCTGCCCGTGCATCACGGAGCCTTCCGGCAACGCCGCCAGAGCATCGGTCAAACCTTCTGCGGTGATCTTGCCATTGACCTGCCCGCCAACCGAAACAAGCTTGCTGCCGCCGGTCATGAACTCGGCTGCCCCGCACTCATCCACCTGAATGTGGGCTTCCGGATGGCAGAAAACGATCCCGCCCGGCTTTGCATAGGCTGTCAGCGCCAGCGCATTGGCTGCCGTGCCGGTGCCCGTGAAAAAAACGGCAACATCGGTTTCGAAAAGGTCGCGGAACTGCTGGATCACACCCTGCGTGACGGCATCATTGCCGTAAGCAGGAGCGGATCCCGTGGAATGGCGAGCCAGAGCTGCCATCACCGATGGCGCGGCCCCAGCCCAGTTGTCGCTTGCAAAATTCATGTCCTGACGAATATCGCCTCCCAGCCTCACCGGCAAGGCGGTCGAAGATCAGGTGTAGCGCTCGCGGGTGGTCCGCGAACGCACCAGCATCGCATCCAGCGAGATCTTGCCCGCCCCCTTCAGGGCGGGAACAAGCAGGATCATGATCCACATCAGCCGCTGATCCGCAATCAGACTGCTGGGATTGCCGTCGAACATCCGCCCGATCGTCTCAGCATCAACGCCATGGCCGGTGATGTCCACGAAAGTCATGACGATGATGAAACCAATCATGCCAAAGCTCGCGACCCTAGTGAAAAGGCCAAGCACGACAAGCACGGGCAGGACAAACTCTGCCCATGTGCCCAGGAGCACGATAAGGCCATAGGGAAAGAATGCGATCCTGCTGGTGTCATAGCTCAGCTGCTCCATCAGGGTCGGCAGGATCTGGGCGTAGGCGCCGTCGCTGGGCCGCAGAAAGCCGAAAAGTCCGGGACCGACCTTGGTCAGCGCAGAATTGAAGAAATAGACCAGCAGCACGCTGGCAAAGACAAACCGAGCCGCAAGCTCCAGAAACCAGCCCCGCGTCATGCGGTCGGCAAAGCCGAAAACGGCGCCATGCAGGCGCACGATCAGATCAATCAGGAATCCCATTACTTCCCCCACTTAAAAACCCAGCCGCGGCCTCCTCAGGATCGAACGCTGCCAGAGCACCCGCGGCCAGCAAGTCCGACAGGCACATGTCAAACTGAAACACATCTTCCTGAACGCTTTGCGCAGCCCGTTCGCCCGCCTCAGAAAGGGAACAGCCGGCAGACAACGCCTCCAGCAGGCAGGCACAGCCCGGCCGCATCAGCCGGACTTCAACATCAAGATCCGGCCGGGTCACCAGAACTTCCTGCGCCTCAGCCAGGTCCACCACCTCCCCACTCTCGAACCGGTTCACAGCAAGAAGCGAGACGACCGGCCAGGGAGACTGGAGCCACCGGCAGGACGGATGTGGGGCAATCTTAAGGCCTGCGAGAAGATCACCCGGTACAGAAGCGAGGGTCTGGGGCTGCAAGGGCGCTGCATCTGCCGCGTGATAGGCCTCCAGCCAGGCCCATTCCAGACGGGCCACATCAGGCAGATAGCCATAGGCTGCCAGGGGCGGAAAGCTTTCAAGGAACTCCGCGAACGCCGCGCCATACCAGATGAGAACAGGAGACTTCGGGGGATTGTTGATGACGAACAACCGCGCCACAGCCTTGAAATAGTCCTCCCCCAACAACTTCAGCACCGCCGGATAGCTGTCCATCACCGCCTCAACCAGACTGACCACCACATTATTGCGGTAGACATTGAAGCGCCGGGGAGACGGTTTGCCATCCGGCCCTATGATCCCGTCCGGAAGATCCCTCTCACCCTCAAGCAAGGCTGGTGCGAAAGCCTCAAGCGCGGCCACAGCGGAACCAGGGGGATCAAACCGCACGGCGCTGCTCCCCGCGCAATTCTGCCCGCTGCACAATCTGGTCTGCTGCCTCTGCCTCGCTCAGCAACACCGGCCAGGCAGGCACGTCATTATCCCATTCGATCAGGGTCGGCTGCGGACCGCAAAGCAATAAGGCCTCTTCAAAGAGCAACCAGACCGCATCATCAACCGACCTGTCATGGGCATCAATCAGCAAGGGCCTGCCCTCATCATCCAGATCCGGTGCGTGACCGCCCAGATGAATTTCACCGACAGCCTCGACCGGAAATGCGGCCAGATAGTCCCGTGCAGACACCTGCTGATTGGTGCAGGAAACATGGACGTTATTCACATCCAGCAACAGACCGCAGCCCGTCCGGCGCACGATCTCCTTCAGAAAATCCGTTTCACTCATCGTGCTTTGCCAGAAGGCAACGTAGGTCGAGGGGTTCTCCAGAAGCATCCGCCTTCCTATTACGTCCTGAACCCGGTCAATGTGATCGCACACCCGCGCCAGCGTTTCCTCATCATAAGGAACCGGCAGCAGGTCATTGAAATAGGTGGTGTCATGGGTCGACCAGGCGAGATGTTCGGAAAACAAGCCGGGTTCGTAGCGCTCATTCAGGGACTTCAGCCGGGCAAGATGCGCTTCGTCGAGAACCCCGATCGCACCGATGGAGAGGCCCACCCCATGAAGGGACACCGGATACTCACACCGGATCGCTTCCAGCTGGCGATGGGGGACGCCCCCCGCACCCATGTAGTTTTCGGCATGAACCTCGAAAAAGCCGATGTCCGGGCGGGTCTCCAGGATCTCCGCCACGTGCTCGCCTTTCAGGCCCACGCCCGTTCGTGCCCCAATCCCGGACGGCCGGCGCCGCTGCATGGATGAACTGAAACTCATCGCCGCCTCCTCAGGGCAGGAACAATATTCCTCATCAATGCACCTGACCGGATGAACGTCACCCGCGTCAGGTACAAGGGAATGATTCAGCCCTTCAATCAGGCCTTGGGCAGATCGCGGTCGAGTTCCGTCAGCGATCCCTTGCGGCCATCAGGCAGTTCCATGGTCACACAGGTTCCGGCGGGCACCAGGGTCCAGGCATTGCCCTGATAGTCAACCGTCGAGGTCCCGGCACAGGTTGTGCCCGCACCGGCCTTGCAGTCGTTCTTGCCCTTCAACGAAACGCCATAGCATTTCTCCTTGGCCTGAGCGTTTGCAGGGGTCGCGACAGAGAGGCTTGTTACGGCGGATGCAACAGCTCCGGCAACAATCGCGGCGGTCATGCTTCTGGTCTTCATAAGGTCGTCTCCTCACTCCGCAGGCCAGTAAAACCGGGGAAGGCATATTCCCGTTTCGGCCCGCTTCGGGAAAAATATGATTGCCAGCCGGATCAATGGGAAATCAAACGGACGTGACAGTTCCGCGAGCGGAATCTCGCACTCAAATCGTTTGAAGTAATTTTCTTTCTCGTTTGAGCTGGAAACTTATTCTTTCTGATCGATTGGCGCTTGCAAGACGAAACAATTATAACTCACCCTGCAAATAACGCACTTGCCGGGCGGTTAGAAATCTGGCATGTTCGCGCCGCTTGGAATAGGACAGGATCACTGTCCCATTTATCGTGTGCCAAACTTCCGTGCCAGAGCAGGACGGACGCAGGTTGCCAACAAGCCGGCCGGAGACCGCCAAGAGGAGGTGGAGCCGAGGCTGAAGACAGGAAACGGATCACATCCGGATCCTACCGCGCAGGCTGAAAGCCGATGCGGCAACGTAACGGATCGCCTATACAATGGGGAACCGTTAAGTATTTCGACAGAGCCGGGGCTGAATGCCGGGGTCGTCGCACGGGTTGTGTCCGGACAGGATGCGACACGAACGGGATCCGGCGCTTTGGACCACGGCTTGGACCGAGTTATCGTGAGGGCGCAAATGATCAAGGAAGAGCTGACAACCAGCACAGTCATCGAGGCAGGGGCAACGGGCGCGGATAAAACCGCGACCAAAACCACCCTGACCGACCGTCTGGAGCTGGCTGCCGCGAAAGGGCTCTACAATCCTGCGCGCGAACACGATGCCTGTGGCGTGGGCTTTGTCGCCCACATGAAGGGTATCAAGTCGCACCGCGTCGTCGCTGACGGCCTGCAGGTCCTTGAGAACCTGACCCACCGCGGCGCAGTTGGCGCTGACCCGCTGATGGGCGACGGCGCCGGCATGCTGGTGCAGATCCCGCACGACTTCTTCAAGACCGAACTGTCGGCACAGGGCATCACCCTGCCGGAGCCGGGCAAGTATGGCGTTGGTTTCCTGTTCATGCCGCAGGACGCTGACCTGCGCGCCAAGTGCGAAGCCATCGTGGAACGCGTCATTGCCGAGCAGGGTCAGTCCGTCATCGGCTGGCGCGACGTTCCGGTCGACAACTCGTCCCTGTCCAAGGCACCGGATATCGCTGCCACGGAACCGGTTTCCCGCCAGGTCTTCATTGCCTGCAACAACTGCGAAGACCAGACCACCTTCGAACGCCGCCTGTTCGTGCTGCGCAAGGTTGTCTCCAACGCAGTGCGTGCGGAAACCAATGCCGTCAAAAGCGGCTTCTATCCGGTCTCCATGTCGAGCCGCACCATCGTCTACAAGGGCATGTTCCTCGCGTTCCAGCTGGGCGCCTATTATAAGGACCTGCAGGACGAGCGGTTCACCTCTGCGCTTGCTCTCGTGCACCAGCGCTTCTCGACCAACACCTTCCCGTCCTGGGACCTGTCGCATCCGTACCGCATGGTTGCCCACAACGGCGAAATCAACACGCTGCGCGGCAACGTCAACTGGATGGCAGCCCGTCAGGCGTCGGTCTCCTCGCCGCTGTTCGGCGATGACATCACCAAGCTGTGGCCGATCTCCTACGAAGGCCAGTCCGACACCGCCTGCTTCGACAACGCGCTCGAATTCCTGGTGATGGGCGGCTATTCGCTGGCCCATGCCGCGATGATGCTGATCCCGGAAGCCTGGGCCGGCAACCCGCTGATGGACGACAATCGCCGCTCCTTCTACGAATACCATGCCGCAATCATGGAACCGTGGGACGGACCGGCAGCCGTTGCCTTCACCGATGGCCGCCAGATCGGCGCGACGCTGGACCGCAACGGCCTGCGTCCGGCCCGCTACATCGTGACCGACGAAGACTTCGTCATCATGTCCTCGGAAGTTGGCGTTCTGCCGGTTCCCGAAGAGCGGATCGTGCGCAAGTGGCGCCTGCAGCCGGGCAAGATGCTGCTTATCGACCTGGAACAGGGCCGCATCATTTCCGATGAGGAAATCAAGCGCGAACTGTCCACTGCGAACCCCTACAAGGACTGGCTGCACCGCTCCCAGATCGTTCTGGAAGACATGCCGGGCGTGCGCGAACGGGCACCGGTTGCCGGTGAAAGCCTGCTCGACCGCCAGCAGGCCTTTGGCTACACCCAGGAAGACATCAAGCTTCTCATGCTGCCGATGGCAACCGTCGGGCAGGAAGCCATTGGCTCCATGGGCACGGACACGCCGATTTCGGCCCTGTCAGACAAGTCCAAGCTGCTTTACACCTATTTCAAGCAGAACTTCGCACAGGTGACCAACCCGCCGATCGATCCGATCCGCGAAGAACTGGTCATGAGCCTGGTGTCCTTCATCGGCCCGCGCCCGAACCTGTTCGATCTCAAAGGCCTGTCGACCTCCAAGCGCCTCGAAGTGCGTCAGCCGATCCTGACCAACGAGGACCTGGAGAAGATCCGCGCCATTGGCGACATCGGTGACAACCAGTTCTCCGCCAAGACCCTCGACATCACCTATTCCGCCCAGCGTGGCGCGGAAGGGATGGAAGACGCCCTCGAAGAACTGTGCCAGCGCGCCGAGAAGGCCGTGGTCAATGGCTACAACATCATCATCCTGTCCGACCGCCTGATCAGCCGGTCGCGGATCGCGATCCCGGCCCTGCTGGCGACCGCAGCCGTGCACCATCACCTGATCCGCAAGGGCCTGCGCACTTCCGTGGGTCTGGTGGTCGAAACCGGTGAAGCCCGCGAAGTTCATCACTTCTGCGTTCTGGCCGGTTATGGCGCAGAAGCCATCAACCCGTACCTGGCCTTCGAAACGCTGCTGTCCATGCATGCAGAGCTGGACTTCCCCGAGGAAGTCGATGCCAGCGAAGTGGTCCGCCGCTATATCAAGTCCATCGACAAGGGCATCCTCAAGGTCATGTCCAAGATGGGCATCTCGACCTACCAGTCCTATTGCGGTGCGCAGATTTTCGACGCCGTCGGCCTGTCCAGCGCGCTTGTCGAAAAGTACTTCTTCGGCACGGCAACCTCGATCGAAGGCATCGGCCTGAACGAAGTTGCGGAAGAAACGGTCATCCGCCATGCGGAAGCGTTCCAGGATGTCGCCATCCTGCGCCGCTCGCTGCAGGTCGGTGGTGAATACGCATACCGTATCCGCGGCGAGAGCCACATGTGGACGCCGGACTCCATCGCTGTGCTGCAGCATGCAGTCCGCTCCAAGCTGCCGGAAAAGTACCGCGAATTCTCGAAGATCGTGAACGAGGAAACCGGACGCTTTGCGATCCGCGGCATGTTCCGCATCAAGGGCGCCGATGAAATCGGCCGCACCCCGGTGGACCTTGCCAAGGTTGAATCGGCAGAGAACATCGTGAAGCGCTTCGTGACCGGCGCCATGTCCTTTGGCTCCATCTCCCGCGAGGCTCACTCCACGCTGGCGATCGCCATGAACGCCATTGGCGGCAAGTCCAACACCGGTGAAGGTGGCGAGGAGCCGGAGCGCTTCAACCCGCTGCCGGACGGATCTGCCAACCCGCAGCGCTCTGCCATCAAGCAGGTGGCGTCCGGCCGCTTCGGTGTGACCACCGAATATCTCGTCAACTCCGACATGATCCAGATCAAGGTCGCTCAGGGCGCAAAGCCCGGTGAAGGCGGCCAGCTTCCGGGTCACAAGGTGGACGCGGTCATCGCCAAGGTGCGTCACTCCACTCCGGGCGTGGGCCTCATCTCCCCGCCGCCGCACCATGACATCTACTCGATCGAAGATCTGGCTCAGCTCATCTACGATCTGAAAAACGTCAATCCGGAAGCGGACATCTCGGTCAAGCTTGTGTCGGAAGTCGGCGTCGGTACGGTTGCAGCTGGCGTTGCCAAGGCACGCGCAGACCACATTACCGTGTCTGGCTATGACGGCGGCACCGGGGCCTCCCCGCTGACCTCGATCAAGCATGCCGGCTCACCCTGGGAAATCGGCCTTGCCGAAACCCAGCAGACCCTGGTGCTCAACGGCCTGCGCTCCCGCGTTGCCCTTCAGGTTGACGGCGGTCTGCGGACCGGCCGCGACGTGGTGGTCGGCGCACTCCTGGGCGCGGACGAATTCGGTTTCGCGACAGCTCCGCTGATCGCAGCCGGCTGTCTGATGATGCGCAAGTGCCACCTGAACACCTGCCCGGTCGGTATCGCGACCCAGGATCCGGTGCTGCGCAAGCGCTTCAAGGGCACGCCTGAGCACGTCATCAACTACTTCTTCTTCGTTGCAGAAGAAGTGCGCGAACTGATGGCTGCCCTCGGCTTCGAGAAGCTGGACGACATGATCGGCCGCTCCGACATTCTCGACAAGGAACAGGCGCTCAACCACTGGAAGGCACAGGGGCTCGACTTCAGCCGCATCTTCTTCCAGCCGGAAGCCAAGCCGGAACAGATCCGCTGGACCGAGCGTCAGGACCATCCGATTGCCGACATTCTGGACCGCCGCCTGATCGCAGCCTCCAAGCCGGCGCTGGACTCCAAGGAGACGACGATTGTCGACGAGACCATTTGCTCGGTCGACCGGTCTGCAGGTGCCATGCTGTCGGGTGAAGTGGCCAAGCGTTACGGCGCCAAGGGCATGCCGGACAACACGCTGAAAATCCAGCTGAAAGGGACCGCAGGTCAGGCCTTCGGCGCCTTCCTCGCAAAGGGCGTCACGCTGGAACTCTCCGGCGATGCCAACGACTATGTCGGCAAGGGCCTTTCGGGTGGCCGTATCATCGTCCGTCCGCCGGAAAACACCCGGATCGTGCCGGAAGACTCCATCATCGCCGGCAACACGGTGCTTTATGGGGCAACCACCGGCGAGTGCTACCTGCGCGGTGTTGCAGGCGAGCGTTTCGCGGTGCGTAACTCCGGCGCCCTTGCAGTTGTCGAAGGCGTGGGCGACCATGGCTGCGAATACATGACGGGCGGCGTGGTCGTCGTCATCGGTCAGACCGGCCGCAACTTCGCGGCAGGCATGTCCGGCGGCATCGCCTATGTGCTCGACATGGAAGGTACCTTCGGCACCCGTTGCAACCTCGCAATGGTGGAACTGGAACCGGTTGAGGAAGAAGACGACCTGCTCGAAAAGCTGCATCACCATGGTGGCGACATTGAGCACAAGGGCCGCGTGGACGTGACGGGTGACATGACCCGCCATGACGACGAGCGCCTGCGTCAGCTTCTGACCAAGCATGTCCAGTACACCGGATCGACCCGGGCACAGGCCATTCTCGACGACTGGGCAACCTATCGTCCGAAATTCGTGAAGATCATGCCGGTCGAATACCGCCGTGCTCTTCGTGAGATGGAAGAGAAGCGCCTCGGCATGGCCGCTGCCGAATAAGCCTGGCTCTGGAAACACCGCACGGCTCTCGGGCGCCATTTGCGCCCGGTCGCAGCCGGAACCATGAAACGAGATTTGTGAGGGAGGTCGCCTTGGGAAAGGTAACCGGATTTTTGGAGATCGACCGGCAGGAACAGAAGTATCAGCCTGCCTCTGATCGTATCCGCCACTTCAGGGAATTCACGCTGCCGCTGGCAGAAACAGAAGTCGAGCGCCAGGCAGCCCGCTGCATGGACTGCGGCATTCCCTTCTGCCATGGCCCGACCGGCTGCCCGGTCAACAACCAGATCCCGGACTGGAATGACCTGGTCTACCAGGGTGACTGGGACCTGGCCCTGCGCAACCTGCATTCGACCAACAACTTCCCGGAATTCACCGGCCGCGTCTGCCCCGCCCCGTGCGAGGAAGCCTGCACGCTGAACCTGGAAGACGTGCCGGTCAACATCAAGACTGTCGAGCAGGCCATTGCCGACAAGGGCTGGAACGAGGGCTGGATTGTTCCGGAACCCTCCGCCACCAAGACCGGCAAGGCTGTCGCCATCGTCGGTTCCGGCCCTGCTGGCATGGCCGCAGCACAGCAGCTGGCACGCGCCGGCCACACGGTTCACGTTTATGAGCGTGAGCCGAAGGCAGGCGGCCTGCTGCGCTATGGCATCCCCGACTTCAAGATGGAAAAGAAGTACATCGACCGCCGCGTGGCACAGATGGAAGCCGAAGGCGTGACGTTCCACTATGGCGTCAACGTCGGCGTGACCGTCAGCCTCGAGGAACTGTCCGAGCGTCATGATGCCGTGATCCTGTGCGCAGGCTCCGAGCGTCCGCGTGACCCGGGTGTCGGCGGCATGGAGCTGGAAGGTTGCCATTGGGCGATGGACTATCTGGTCCAGCAGAACCGCCGCGTTGGCGGTGAGCCGGAAATCGGCCCGGACAGCCTGGTCGGCCCGATCTGGGCAGCCGGCAAGCACGTCGTCGTCATCGGCGGCGGCGACACGGCGTCTGACTGCGTCGGCACCGCGTTCCGTCAGGGCGCTCTGTCGGTGACGCAGCTCGACATCCGCCCGATCCCGCCACTGAAGGAAGACAAGCTGAGCATCTGGCCCTATTGGCCGACGAAGTTCCGCACCTCTTCCTCGCAGGCAGAAGGCGCCGAGCGCGAATTCTCGGCTGCAACCCTGGCTCTGGTTGGCGAAGATGGCCATGTGACCGGCGTGAAGTGCGCCCGCGTGGACGAAAAGCGCCGCCCGATCGAAGGCACCGAGTTCATTCTCCGCGCAGATCTGGTGATGGCTGCCATCGGCTTCTCCGGCCCGCGTCTGGACACGTTCATCGCGGCGGCTGGCGACAAACTGGAGCTCGATGGCCGGACCAACGTCAAGGCCAACACCGAAGACTACAAGACCAGCCTGCCGAACGTCTTTGCCGCTGGCGACGTTCGCAAGGGCCAGTCCCTTGTCGTCTGGGCAATCCGTGAAGGCCGCCAGGCTGCCCGTTCGGTCGATGAATTCCTGATGGGCTCGAGCAACCTGCCGCGCTGATCAAAAGGCCAGAAACGAGAAAGGGCTCCGGTGTTTCGCACCGGAGCCCTTTTTATTTGCGGGAGTTAAAACCGGATTAGGTAGCCTCAGGTTCCGTCCGGTGCCGTCCAGACATTGCTGTCCGCCCGCCCGGCCGGCCCCTTGCGGGTTTCGCCGTCAATGAAGAACCGGCGCGCGGTATCAACAGCAACGCCTTCGTAGGCTGCAGGCCCACTGCCCTCGCCGCCACCCAGAAGCTCATCTTCCGGCGCGGTCGTGCGGCCGGTCAATACGATGAAATTCGGGTCATCCTCGACCCCTTCGAAGGCCATGCCGCCGTAACCGCCAAGCAAGCGCGAGAGTTCGCGCTCGACGAAGAAAGCGACCTTCCTGTATCCATCCCAGGTGAACCCGACCTTGTCCGCATCGCGCAGCCGTGCACGCTTGCCGTCCACATCGGGACCGAAGGAATCATACTCGCCGGTCTCGGTGAGAAAAATGTCCCACACATCCACGTACTTGCCGCGGTTCTGTTCTGCTCCCCCTTGGAACAGGCTGTTCAGGAGGATGAAATCCGTGTTAGTCAGCGGACTGCCGGTCGGCGGCAAACCGACCCAGACAAGCTGCTTGCGCTCCTGACGGATGGAGGAGACGATCCCGGAGACCTTGGCGGAATAAGCCGCCTCCCATTCGGAAGTCGCAAATTCGACCGGTGGCTCACCTGCGAACGGTACAGCCAGATCACTGCGGCCCATCATCAGAACCACTGCCTTGACGTCTTCGCCCTGGACCCGGCCGATGATCTCGGCTTCCCAGTCAGGAGCATCAGGGCCAGCCAAACCGGTCTTGTCATGGATCAGTGTGTCCACGCGGACCATGGACTTGTCCGCAAGGGTGAAGCGGAGGCCTTCGGCAACGCCCTTGGCCATTTCGTCACCGGCGACCAGGATCACACCCGCATCAGGATCTTTTGGTTTCGCCTGAAACGCGGGCGCGACATTGGCAGCTCTCGGCCGGGAGGCAGTTTGCGGTGGCCGTGTCCGGGTTCTGGCGGGGCGCTTTTCTTCCCCGAAGCCGAACAGGCGGAAAAGCGGACGGAAGCCGGTGGAGTTGCCCGGAGCCGGCCGGATGACCGCCCCGCCGCTGCTTTGCGCAGCAGCTTCCGGAACAACTGAGCCTGCAAAGCCCCAAAGGCCCAGGCACAGCGCACCGGAAACCACGCCTGGCACAATCCAGAACTTGCCCCGGGACGGGGCATGCCGAAGTACCGGCGTCACCAATTTCCGCAAGAATGTCAGCACGGGCCATCCGTTCCGTCAGATCTGTCTGACGGCAATTCTAGCCGTCCATCTTGATCCGGGCCAGCAAAACAACCGACGCATAGCCATCCGGAATGATGCCGCGGGATTTCTGATAGGCTCTGATCGCCGCACGGGTGGCCGGGCCGATGATCCCGTCTGCCGTTCCCACGTGATAGCCACGTTGGTTCAGCTCGTGCTGCAGTTCGGCGGTTTCATCCCGGTTCAAGGGCAGATATTCCCGTGCCCAATCGCCTGCCAGCTCGCTGCCGCCGTTGATTCTATCCGCCAGATGCCCGACGCCGAGGGCATAGGCCGTGGCGTTGTTGTAGCGCTTGATCACAAAGAAATTGCGCAGCATCAGGAAGGCTGGGCCCTTGGCGCCCGCCGGCATGACCAGGATCGCATCGTCTTCGGGGCGCGGGAACGACCTGCCATTGACCCGCTTGACGCCCTGATGGTCCCAATCCCTCAGAGAAAGCGTCGTCTTCTCGTCAGCCAGATTGAAATTGAAGCCCTGCGGCAAGCGTACCTCATAGCCCCAGGTCTTGCCGGTCTGCCAGCCATGTTCTTTCAGATAACGGGCTGTCGAGGCCAGCGCATCGGGCACGGAGGTCCAGATATCCCGGCGGCCATCGCCATCATAGTCGGCAGCATAGGCCTGCCAGCTGGACGGCATGAACTGGGTGTGGCCCATGGCGCCCGCCCAGGAGCCTTCCATATCCTCGAAGCGGACATGACCTGCCTGAACGATGCCTAGCGCCTTGATCAGTTCACTGCGCCAGAAATCGGTGCGGCGCGGCGCGGCATAGACAAGCGTGGCCAGCGCACGGATCACGTTGTGCTTGCCCATGAAGCTGCCGTAGTTGGTTTCCATGCCCCAGATGGCCAGAACCGCTTCCCGGTCCACGCCATAGCGCTCCTCGATGACGGCCAGTTCGCGGGAATACTGCTTCATCATTTCCTTGCCGCGGGTGATGCGGGATTCGGAAACGGCGCTGTCCAGGTAGTCCCAGACCGGCTTCACGAACTCGGACTGCCGGTCCATGAATTTCAGCGTGTCAGGATCCGGTTCCATGTTCCGGAAGACATGCTTGTAGGTCGAAGAGGAGATGCCTGCCGCTTTTGCGGTGGGCCAGAACCCGTTGACGAAACGGTCGAAGCCGGGATCTGCCAGTGCCTGTCCGGCAGAAAGGACGAGGCTTGCCGCGGCAACCGGGCCTGCCAGCCAGCGCACGGTCATGCGCTTGACCGCAGAGGCGCGCTGCGCGCCATTCCGGGGGCCGCGGTGCGATTTTGGGGCGTGTCCGAAGCTGCTCATTTGGGCAAAACCTCTCGTCTCTCGTACTCTAACTCTTCTGCCAGGCAAAACCATGGCAGGACGTATGGGCTTTTTCTCACGGCCTTGCTGCGGATTGTCCGCCTGCCGCGTTTGTCTCAGTGCCGGATGCGAATTCCGGCCTCGATCCGGTTCTCGTCATAGTCAGCTCCAGGCGTGGAACTGTCGAAGGACCGGTAGCTGTAGGTCGTCAGAAGCGCGACATTGCGGGTCAGGGCGTAGGTGGCTGATGCCCTGCCTGTAATGGTCGTCTCGTCGATCGAAACGCCTTCGTAGGTGCGGTAGCTGTAGCCTGCCCCCAGCTCGCCAGCGATCCTGTCGGAGAAGCTGTGCGCGATCCGGAGATCTCCCGAATAGATGATCGACCCGGAGGCCCCATCGATGTCGGTCGAGGCGAACTGCGTGCCGAGACCCGCGGTAACAGTGGTCAGGCGGGTCGGCGACCAGACAATGGACCCATCGGCAATAAGGCCGGCCAGATCCTTGAGACGGTTGTCGTCAAGACGCTCCAGACGCCAGCCCGCGCCGATTTCACCGCGCAGTTTCGGTCCTGCATCCACTGTCACACCGCCGCGAAGCTGATATCCATTGGCATCCCGCTTTTCGCAGAGCGCATCCGAACAGGTTGTGTCGTAGCGGCGCAAAAGCAACGAGCTTTCCGCAAAGGGCGCCAGAACCGCGCCGGTATTGCCATCGAGCCGCAGGCTCGCCGAATAAACCGTATTGTTCCGGCCATCCTGGGACACTGATCCGGAGGTGCTGTCGTAGGTGCTGCGATCCAATGCACCGCGCAGGGTTACCGACAGGATACCAGCGTCACGAGTGCCGCTCAGGGACGCATTGTACTGATGAACATTGTCCGAACCGGAAGCCGTTTCTGCAGTCCCGGAATCTTCCTGTGACAGATTATAGCCAACCTGACCGTTCAAGGTGGTGCCTTCGGAGACATCCACCCTCAGGGCAGCGGAGGTGTTGAGGCTCTTGTCCGCATCCGTTGCATCGTCCGGATAGCCCGAGTAACTGCCGCGCAGACTCAGATCGAGCTGATGGCGCGACCAGTTCGAGCGCGCGGACACAGAGGGCGCAAAGCGGTAGAAGCCGGCAGATTTGCCGCCCACCGTTCCGGAAGCGTTGTCGGTCGCGCCGCCTGTCACTGTCAGCTCCGGCAGGATCGTGAAAGTCCCGACCCGGAAGCCTTCGGCCTGATCGAAGGTCGTGTCGCCAGCAAAAACCCCATCATCCGCGCGGGAAATGCCAGTTGGCTGCAGCCGCCGCACCGCTTCGACCCGGTCGGCAAAGGGGCGCACCGGCACAGTCCGCCCTGTTGCGCCAAGTCCTGTCGATCCTGTCTCCACGGCCGCACTGTTTCCGGACAGCCGCAAGGCATGAACATTGGTATAGGCAGGTGACGTCGGAGCCGCAGCATCCTGAGCCGAGGCGGGCTCATTCGTCAGATCCGAACTGCCCTGCACATCCGAAGTTCCACGCAGGCCCTGGCCAGCCGTCTGCGCTTCCGCTCCCGAAAGAGAAGAAACAACAAGGCTAAGGCCCAAAAGGATGGCGCGGTTAAACGTCAAGATGGCGATTCCAGATTCCCGGCATGATGGTCACCACACTGCCCCGACATGGTTAATTGTTTGTTTCCAAGTCGCAGAATGCGTCGCAGCGGAAGAACTGCTTAATCGATTGAATGCCGCCAGCCCGCCGATGGCTCAGGATCCTCTCTTGCAGCCCCTTCACCGCTGGCGTAGACACGGACTGGCTGGGCAAAGAAGAACGACAGGACACGAGAATGCCACTCACCAAAGCCGATCAAGCCGAAGGCCTTCAGAGCCGTCCGGATCCCCAGTATCTGGCCTCTGCCCTGCGGACCCTGGAAACCGAGATCGAGGGCCTGCGCGCCTTGAACGCCGCGCTGAGCAACGGACTTTCCGGACCTTTCAAGGCTGCGGCAGAGCTGATCGCCTCCCTGCCCGGCCGGGTCATCGTCTCGGGCATCGGCAAGAGCGGACACATCGGCACCAAGCTGGCTGCAACCCTCGCCTCGACCGGCACACCAGCCTTCTTCGTTCATGCCGCCGAAGCCAGCCACGGCGATCTCGGCATGATCACCCGCAATGATGCGGTGATTGCCCTGTCCTGGTCCGGCGAGACACGCGAACTTGCCAGCATCGTGGCCTATACCCGCCGCTTCAAGGTTCCGCTGATCGCCATCACGTCGCGGGAGAACAGTGCTCTGGGCTCGGCTGCAGATATCGTCCTTCATATGCCGGACGTAACCGAAGCCTGCCCGCATGGCCTTGCTCCGACGACCTCCGCCCTACTGCAGATGGCCATTGGTGACAGCCTGGCGATCGCGCTGCTGGAAGGCCGCGGCTTCACCGCACAGGACTTCCGCATTTTCCATCCAGGTGGCAGCCTGGGCGCAAGCCTGAAAACCGCCCGCGACATCATGCATCGCGGTGAGACCGTGCCGCTGGCACCGGTCGGCACGCTCATGCGCGACGCCATCGTGCTTATGACCCAGAAAGGGTTCGGCACCCTCGGCATCACGGATGAAAATGGGCACCTGACCGGCATCGTGACCGATGGTGACTTGCGCCGTCACATCACGACCAACTTCCTCGACAAGCCTGCGGAAGAGATCATGACCCGCAAGCCCAAGACCATCGAACCGGGCATGCTGTCCGGCGCGATCCTGGAACTGGTCAACAGTTCGGGCATCACATCGGTCTTCGTGGTCGAGAATGGACAGCCCGTCGGCATCGTCCATCTTCACGATCTGCTGCGGATCGGGGCTGCTTGAGGCAGCCCGCTCCTGCTAATTTTCGCAGGGCTCACGACAACTTGTAAGACAATCATGAAACTCAGCCGGCCGCGGTTAGGAATTGATTAGCCTTGCCGCTCCTAATATGGCGCCAAAGTCACAACGGGTCTCGAGCCCTGAAGTTTGGTGTGCGTTATGGATCTGGCGACTATTGTCGGTATTGTCGGGGCTCTCGGTATTGTCACCGCCGCCATTTTCATGGGCGGCAGCTTCGGCCAGTTCGTCGACATTCCTTCGATCCTGATCGTGTTTGGCGGCGGGATCATGGCAACCCTGATCCGCTTTCAGCTTGCCGACGTGGGCAGCGCTTTCGGCACGGGCTTCAAGGTTGCCCTCGCCGGCAAGGGCCCGAGCCCCCGTGACCTGATCAACGAAATCACCCACCTTGGCGAAATCGTCCGCAAGTCCGGCCCGCTGGGTCTGGAAAATGTCGACGTCTCCGATCCGACCCTTGCAAAGGGCGTTCAGTATATCGCGGACGGCTATGAGCTCGACTTCATCCGCGAATCCATGGAACGCGAGCGTGACCTGCAGCTGACCCGCCTGTCTGAAGGCAAGCGTGTCATGAAGGCGCTTGGTGATTCCGCCCCTGCCTTCGGCATGATCGGGACGCTGGTCGGTCTGGTGCAGATGCTTGCGAACATGGATGACCCGTCCGCCATCGGTCCGTCCATGGCCGTCGCGCTGCTGACGACCCTCTACGGCGCACTCATCTCCAACGTGGTCTGTCTGCCCCTGGTGGACAAGCTGGACGCCAAGTTCGAAGTGGAAGAGATCAACCAGACCCTGATCATCGACGGCGTGCTGCAGATCCGCGAATCCAAGAGCCCTGCCCTGATCAAGGAAATGCTGATTGCCTATCTGCCGGAAAAGATCCGCGCCAGCATGCAAGAAGCGGCCTGACGCCGGTACGAAAACGGAGGACTAGGTCGTGGCAAGAAAGAAACCCCAAGGTGGCGGCGGCGCCCCGGAATGGCTGGTGACATTCGCCGACCTCATGTCCCTGCTCGTGTGTTTCTTCGTTCTGATCATCTCCTTTTCCATTCAGGACAAGCAGAAGCTTCAGGTCGTTGCGGGCTCCATGCGCGAGGCCTTCGGCGTGAAGGAAACCTCCAAGCGCAACGGCATTATCGAGATCGAAGGCATTCCGGTCCGCGAATACATGAAGAATGTGTCGCAGGTGAACCAGGAACTGGATTCCGACTTTGCCGCCGAGCGACACGACCAGCGCACCAAGCAGGGCGCGGAAGCAAACACTTACGACACAATGGAAGCGGATATCGAGAAACCGCGCCAGTTTGCGACCGCAGCCGCCTCCCTGCGTCAGGCTTGGCAGGAGATGCCGGAAATCACCGAGATTTCGACCAACATCATTCTCGAAGAAACGGAAGAAGGCCTCAACATTCTGCTCGTCGATCAGGATGGCAGGTCCATGTTCCGTGAGGGGTCGAAATATCCTTACGAGACCACACGCCGGCTTCTGGCCAAAATGGCGCCGATCCTTTCCCGCATGCCGAACAGGATCGAGATCACCGGCCATACGACGGCCGGGCAGCAGACGACCGACCCGAGCTACACCGGCTGGGATCTCTCTTCCGAGCGAGCCAACATCGCCCGTCAGATCCTGAACGAATATGGCGTTCCGGACGATCAGTTTGCAGCTGTCGTCGGCAAGTCGGACACGGAACCCATGTTCCCGAACGATCCGTATCTCGCCGCCAACCGGCGCATCGGCATCCTGCTGAAGGCAGAAGCCCCGCCGGTTCCGCCAGGGCACAAGCTCTGATTTCTTTTTCCGTGCCGGTACTTCGCTGAGAGGCCAAGGATCCGCAGCCGATCAGGCTGCGGATACCGCCAGTCTGACACCATCAACGGCGTCCACCCGCACACGGGATCCGGCAGGAAGATCAGGGCCGGAAATCCGCCAGACCGTGTCATCGATCGAAAGACGGCCCGTCCCCTGTTCGATCGGGTCCGCAAGGACGAAAGTGCGTCCCACGTAGCGGCTGCCGCGCTTGTTCAGCCCCGGATCGCCCCGCTCGGAAGAAAGCCTGGCCATCAGCCGGCGTCCTACGAACAGGGTGACGAAGGATAGCACCAGAAAGATGATCACTGCCGTTTGCCAGCTGAGGCCGACAAACAGGGCAAGCGTGCCGACCAGAATGGCCGACACACCAAACCACAGGAACACGGATCCCGGTGCAAGGATCTCCAGGCCGAGTAGCAGGAGACCCGCAATCCACCAGTTCCACGGTCCAAGTTCCGCAAGAACCTTGGTCAGCAGCGTCATGCATCATTCTCCGGCCGGCCCGTGCTCGGCACCCGGCCGGAGCGCTGTGAGGTCACAGATCCGCTTTCAGACGCGGAATTGCCGAAGGCTTCCTTGGCGATCTCACCGATACCGGACAGCGAGCCCAGCAGGGAACTGGCTTCCATCGGCAGGATCAGGGTCTTCTGATTGCGCGAATTCGCCAGTTCCTTGAAGGCTTCGACGTATTTGGTCGCAACGAAATAGTTGATGGCCTGAACATTGCCGCCCGCGATGGCTTCGCTGACAAGCTGGGTCGCCTTGGCTTCCGCCTCGGCCGCACGTTCACGGGCTTCCGCATCCCGGAACGCAGATTCCTTGCGGCCTTCCGCTTCCAGAATGAGCGCCTGCTTCTGGCCCTCTGCCTTGAGGATTTCCGACTGGCGCTTGCCTTCAGCTTCCAGAATGGAGGCGCGCTTGTCACGCTCTGCCTTCATCTGGCGGGCCATGGAATCCACCAGGTCCTTCGGCGGATTGATGTCCTTGATCTCGATACGGGTGACCTTCACGCCCCACGGCTCGGCAGCCGCATCCACAACATGCAGAAGCCGCGTGTTGATCTCGTCGCGATTAGACAGCAGTTCATCGAGCGCCATGGAGCCCATCACCGAACGGATGTTGGTCATGGTCAGATTGAGGATCGCGTTCTGCAGGCCGAGCACTTCATAGGCAGCACGGGCCGCGTCCAGCACCTGATAGAAGGTGATGCCGTCCACCATGACGGTGGCGTTGTCCTGGGTAATCACTTCCTGGGAAGGAACATCCAGAACCTGCTCCATCATGTTCAGCTTGTGACCGATACGGTCGATGAACGGGATGATGAAGTTCAGACCAGGCGAAAGGGTCTTCCGGTAGCGCCCGAAGCGCTCGATCGTGAAATTGTACCCCTGAGGGACAGTCTTCACGCCCGCAAAAATGACGAGAATCGCCAGGAATGCGAGGACAATCAAAACGATATCGAACCCAAAAAACTCTTCTGGCATGGAAAATCCTCCGTTGCGCCAAAAGGCGGCGCACAAAAACCAAGGACACTTCCTACTGTCTGCGCGATGGCAAGTCCATGACACAGCCCTGAAAGCACAGTGCCACCTTCCTTATACGGGAAGATGGCACCAGATTCAGCCTGGGATTTGAAGACGCTAGGGAAGGAACGCCTGCCGGATCAGATCCAGCCGCCCAGTTCCCGGCGGACAACATGCTCGATGACGTCCATTCCCAGATCGCTGTCGTTGAGGCAGGGGATGTGGGTGAAATGCTCGCCGCCATTCTCCTCGAAGATTTCGCCCGCTTCGCCAGCGATCTCCTCTAGGGTCTCAAGACAGTCAGCCACGAAGCCAGGATTCATCACCGCGATCCGCTTCACGCCATCCTTGGCCAGTTGCTCCACCGTCTTGTCCGTATAGGGCTGGAGCCACTCTTCCGGACCAAAACGGGACTGGAAAGTCACGCGCAGCTTTTCCTTGCTCCAGCCCAGCACGTCCCTCATCAGACGCGTCGTCTTCATGCAGTGGCAATGATAGGGATCGCCCTTCTTGAAATAGGACTGCGGAATGCCGTGATAGGACGCAAGCACCAGTTCGGGCTCGAAGTCGAGAGCAGCAAGATGGCGCTCCACCGACTTGGCCAGCGCGGTCACATAGACCAGGTCATCGTGATAGGGCGGAACCGTGCGGATTGCGGGCTGCCAGCGCATTTCAAGCATGGCGCGGCAGATCTCGTCATTCACGGTCGCTGTCGTCGCAGCCGAATATTGCGGATAGAGCGGGAAGACGAGAATGCGGTCGCAGCCATCGTTCTTCAGCGCTTCCAGCCGGGAGCGGATCGACGGATTGCCATAACGCATCGCCCAATCGATTTGCAGGCGTCCACCACCATTTCCCATACGTTCTGCCAGTTTGTCAGACTGGCTGCGGGTGATGGTGCGCAGTGGTGATTCATTCAGCTCCTTGTTCCAGATCTCCTCATAGGCCTTGCCGGATTTCTTCGGCCGGGTGTTGAGCACGATGCCGTAGAGGATCGGATACCAGAACAGGCGGGACCACTCGATCACGCGCTTGTCGGAGAGGAATTCACGCAGATAACGGCGCATGGGCCAGAAGGACGTGCCATCTGGCGTGCCCAGATTGACGAGGAGAACACCCACCTTGCCGGATTTCACCTGGGGATGGCCGTCTGGCAAAGCCAGCTTCTGGAACTCGCGTTCCTGCTCAGGGGAGACGGTGGTTGCTGCGTAATCAATCATAGGATGTCCGTGGCTGCGCAATAAGGCTGAAACGACAAGCCGCACTAACGAGGTGCGGCTTATCCTTACGCTGTTGCTCAGCTTTTAGATCAAGCCTGCCACGATTTAAAGCCAATGCGCGGAATGTCGCAGCCAATCGCAAATATCAGCCATAATTCCGCTCATCACTGATCACCTTGCCATCGTTCGGCAGGGATCCGGGATCGGCAAATTGCACAGCCCCTTTGAGCCCGGTGACAGCCTTCAAGGTCGCACCGACAGCATCGAGCAGAGACGATGTGCCACCTGCCACTTCCACGGAAAGGGACATGGCATCGCTTTCACCCTTGCGGGTGACCGTGAGCCGCGCCTTCAGAACCTCGTCATGGATCTTCACAAGTTCACCAATCTGGGCGGGGTCCACGAACATGCCCTTGATCTTGGTGCGCTGATCCGCGCGGCCCATCCAGCCGCCAATCCGCCGGTTGGTCCGGCCGCAGGAGGAATGCCCCGGCAGAACGGCCGAGAGATCGCCGGTCCCGAAGCGGATCATCGGATAGGTCCGGTTGAAGGTGGTGACGACCAGCTCTCCCACCTCGCCGTCCGCGACCGGCTCTCCGGTTCCCGGGCGAACGATCTCGACGATATAGTCCTCGTTGACGATCATCCCCTCCCGCGCCGGGCTTTCATAGGCAATCACGCCCAGTTCCGCCGTCGCATAGCACTGGGAAACGTCAACGCCCCTGTCCGCATATTCCTTGCGCAAGGACGGGAACAACGCGCCACCCGACACCAATGCCCGCTTGAAGGAGGAAGCATCGCGGCCCAGTTCCTGCGCCTTGTCGAGCAGGATCTTCAAATGATCCGGCGTGCCGGTAAAGGCCACCGGCTTCAGGGTTTCGATGGCCTCCAGCTGAAGATCGGTATTGCCCACACCTGCCGGTAAGACCGTGCAACCCAGCGCCCGGCCACCGCTGTCCATGATGAACCCGCCCGGCGTCAGATGATAGGCAAAGGCATTGAAGACGAGATCCCCCGGCCGGAACCCGGCCGCATGCAGCGCGCGGGCACAATTCCAGGGGTCAGTGCCTGCAGGCTGCGGTTCGAAAATGGGGCCGGGGGACATGAAGACGCGCTCGGCACCGGACAGGCCACCGGAAAGGAACCCACCGAACGGCGGGTTCTCCTGTTGCAGGCGCATCAGATCGGACTTGCGCAGAACCGGCAGGGCAGCAAGCTTTTCACGGCTGGTAATGGACGCAGCGTCCACACCCGCCAGATGGCTGGCCCAACCGGGAGCGGTCTCTTGCGCATGGGCAATCGCCGCCGGCAATTTGGCAAAGAGATCCGCCTCGCGCTGCGCCGGATCGCTCCGGTCGCGCGCCTCAAACATGTCTGTGCTCATGGTCCTTCTCCGGTCTGCCCGTCAGGCGAGCCAACGCTTTCTTCGCTTGTAATGTTTGACATTGCGGAAGGACTTCCGCCCTTCGCCGCCGACACCCAGGTAGAATTCCTTGACGTCCTCGTTGTCGCGCAGGGCCTTTGCGTCCCCATCCAGAACGATGCGGCCGGCCTCGAGAATGTAGCCGTATGTGGCATAGCGCAGCGCAACGTTCGTGTTCTGCTCCGCCAGCAGGAAGGACACCCCTTCCCGCTCGTTGAGCTGCTTCACGATTTCAAAGATTTCCTCGACCAGCTGCGGGGCCAGCCCCATGGAGGGTTCGTCCAGGAGGATCATTTCCGGCCGGCTCATAAGGGCGCGGCCAATCGCACACATCTGCTGTTCGCCGCCCGAGGTATAGCCCGCCTGGCTCTGCCGCCGCTCCCGGAGCCGCGGGAAATAATTATAGACCATCTCCAGATCCGCCTTGATCGCGGCAGCCCCGTCCTTGCGGGTATAAGCGCCGGTCAGAAGGTTTTCCTCGATGGACAGGTGGCCGAAGCAATGACGGCCTTCCATCACCTGAATGCAGCCCTTGCGGACCAGATCATTCGGCGACAGGGCCTGAACTTCGTCACCCTTGAATACAATCTTGCCCTTGGTCACCTCGCCGCGCTCAGCCCCGAGCAGGTTGGAGATGGCTTTCAGCGTGGTGGTCTTTCCAGCTCCGTTCGCCCCCAGCAGCGCAACGATGCCGCCGCGTGGAATGGTCAGCGAAACGCCCTTGAGCACCAGGATCACGTGATCGTAGATGACTTCGATATTGTTGACCGAGAGGATCGCATCGCCTGCTCCGGCAGGGGCCTTGGTCCTGGTCATTTCCTGGGTCTGCATGGTCTGTGCGCTCCGGCTTGCGAGTGTCCGTTCTTCCGCTCTGCCTTGAGAGGCAAAGCGGAAGAACCTGTTGCGTCAGGCCGCCCGGTCAGTTCGGGCAGGCTTCCGTGCGCGCCGGCCAGGGCGCATTCTTTTCCGCATATTCCTTGGCCGCAGCTTCAAGCAGAGGACGGACCACATCGGTCATCGGCTCGATCCAGTCACTGGCCTTCTGCCACTGCTTGCCGTCCCACTCCTGGATGAAGACCGGATTGCCGCCTGCGTGATCCTCGCAGGTCACCTTCATCGGGTGCGCGAAGTCGGCCAGGCCGATTTCCGCGAGACGATCAGCCGTCAGATCCAGGGATTCCAGACCGATCCGCATGTCTTCGCCGGTCAGAACCTTCTTGCCGGTCTTTTCCTGTGCATTGCGGATGGCTTCGGCAATGATCACCGAGTTCAGGACACCACGGTTGTAAAGCGTGGAGGCAAAGCTGCTCGGATCGGTCTGGGACTTGCCCGCGTCGATCACCAGCTTCTTGATGTCACCGAGAGCGGCAAAGTCCGAGCCGACGCCGGAGAAATTCATCGCCTTGTAGCCCTTGGCAGCTTCGCCGCCGGCCGCAGCGTCTTCATCGCCTGCGGACCACCACACGCCAATCAGCTTGTCCATCGGGAACCGGGTCTTGACCGCTTCCTTCACGGCCGTCGGCGTCATCGCGCCCCAGCCCCACATGACCATGTAGTCCGGACGGTCGCGGCGGATGTTCAGCCACTGCGACGACTGGTTCTGCATTTCCTTGCCCGGAACCGGGTACTGGACGAGTTCGA
This sequence comes from Roseibium suaedae, assembly GCF_900142725.1. Taxonomy (GTDB): domain Bacteria; phylum Pseudomonadota; class Alphaproteobacteria; order Rhizobiales; family Stappiaceae; genus Roseibium; species Roseibium suaedae. The sequence goes on from NZ_FRBW01000002.1 coordinate 1,392,579, forward strand.
AACCATATTTCGTGGACAGCTGCTCCAGAAGCGGGATCGGCTCACGGCCATACCCTGCATCCAGGAAGATGTAGCCGATCTTCTTGCCCTTCAGCTTCTCAAGCCCGCCTTCCTGTTCGGCGATATACTTGATGGCGACAGACGCACCGTCCCAATAGGTATCCGGCACATTGAAGATCCAGGGGAAGGTGTTGCCGACTGCTGCTGCGGACAGGCCATAGCCCATGGACAGCATGGGAATCTTGTCGACCGAAGCCTTCGGGATCAGCTGCAGGGTGATGCCGGTCGAATAGGGGTTGTAGACCAGTGCGTTCTTGCCCTTGGTGGACTCGTAGCACTCGACGCCCTTCTGCGCGTCATAGCCGGTCTCGCATTCCTCGATGGCGATCTTGACGCCGCCAATGCCGCCGTCACGCTCGTTGAGCATGGCGAGATAGTCATGCATGCCATTTGCAATGTGAATGCCCGAGCCGGCATAGGCGCCTGTCCGGTAGGTCAGAAGCGGCACGTAATTGGTGTCTTCGGCCATGGCCTGGCTGAAGGTGCCGGATGCCCCCATGATGAGCGCTGCGGCGGTGCCGAGCACGAGATGCTTCAAGTTCGTCATCCAATTCCTCCCTTGCGGCTGAAGCTCTGCCCCAAGCCACCGGACCCAGTGTTGCGCCATTCCTCCCCGGACGGGCCCGTTGTCCGGATGGCGTGTCGTGAGCGTTGCCGTTCAATAGGGGAACGGCCACACCCGAAGCTTTTGCTTTCCGATCTGCCAGAGCCGGGCAAAGCCATGCGGCTCGACGATCAGGAAGAAGATGATCAGAGCCCCGACGATCATGAAGGTCAGGTGCTCGACGGTCGCCGCCTCGATATCGAAACCCAGCATTCCGGGCACGAACTTCAGCACCACCGGCAGGATCCAGATGAAGGCTGCGCCCATGAAGGCACCCGACAGACTGCCGAGGCCGCCAAGGATCACCATGAACAGGATCTGGAACGACAGCTTGATCGAATAGGACGACGGCTCGGCCGCGCTAAGCCAGAAGAACACCATCATTGCTCCGGCCACGCCGCAGATGAAGGACGAGACCGCGAAAGCCAGGAGCTTTGTCTGCAGCGGGCGGATGCCCATCAGCTCGGCGGCGATGTCCATGTCGCGGATCATCATCCAGGACCGCCCGATCCGGCCGCGCAGCACATTGGCCATGAGCAGCGCGATGACAGAGGTGATAGCGAGAACGATGAAATAGCGGGTCAGTGGCGTTGCTTCCGGACCGGTGACCAGAATGCCGAACATGTCGCGGCTCGGGATCTCGATCGCCCCGGAGGCGTTGTAGTTGTAGAGCCACGGAATGCGGATGAAGCACCATTCCAGGAAGAACTGGGCCGCCAGCGTGGTGACCGCCAGATAGAGACCCTTGATCCGCAGGCTCGGCAAGCCGAACACCGCGCCGATGGCGGCAGAGAAGAACCCGGAGCACAGTACCATGACGATGACATTCACATCCGGGAATAGGCTCGTCAGCTTGTAGGCCGCATAGGCCCCGACGCCCATGAAGGCCCCTGTCCCCAGAGACAGCTGACCGGCGAAACCGGTCAGGATGTTCAGGCCAATTGCAGACAGGGAGAACACCAGGAACGGGATCATGATCGACGTCAGGACAAAATCATTTGCCGTCAGCGGAATGCCCACAAAGGCGATGAGCAGGATGACGGCGAGGCCAATCCGGTCCTGACGGATCGGAAACAGCGCCTGATCGGCTTCATAGCTCGTCTTGAATTGGCCGGCTTCGCGATAAAACATGTGCTTACACCCGCTCGATGATGCGCTCGCCGAACAGACCCTGCGGACGGAACAGCAGGAAGATCAGCGCGATGATATAGGCAAGCCACGACTCGATGCCGCCGCCGACAAGTCCGCCCCAGTAGATCTCGCCGATCTTCTCGCCGAAGCCGATGATCAGGCCGCCGATGATGGCGCCGGGGATGGAGGTGAAACCGCCGAGAATGAGCACAGGCAGTGCCTTGAAGGCGACGATTTCGAGCGCGAAGGACACATCGGACCGCGCGCCCCACATGATACCGGTCGCCAGCGCGACAAGCCCTGCGGCGAACCACACGATGGCCCAGATCTGGTTGAGCGAAATGCCCACGGACAGAGCTGCCTGATGGTCATCGGCCACCGCGCGAAGGGCGCGGCCGATCCGGGTCTTGTTGAAAAAGATGCCCAGCGCCGTCACCATCAGGATCGCGATCACAGCTGCGGCAATGTCGATATGCTGCAGGATGACAAGGCCACGCTCGCCCATTTCGATGGCGGTAGAACCGGTCGGCAGACCAAGTTCTTCTGCGATCATCCGCTTGGGTTCCCCGCCGAAGACAAACTCGCCAAGGCCGATGAGAAAATAGGTCAGGCCGATGGTGGCCATGAGCAGGATGATGTCCGGCTGGTTGACCAGCGGCCGCATGACGAACCGCTCGATACCATAGGCCAGAGCCCCCATGACGCCGATGGTCAGGAGCAGAGCCAGAAGCGCCGGCACGCCGCTCTCGTAGAACCCGACCAGCGTCAGGCCCGCGAACACCACCATGATGCCCTGAGCGAAGTTGAAGACACCTGACGCCTTGAAGATCAGGACGAAGCCAAGGGCGATCAGCGCATAAAGAATTCCGGCAACAAAGCCTTCCCACAGAACCTGGAGGAAGAAGTCCGGCATTTCGACCATCTGGACAAAGGGTCCGATGAAAATATCGTAGAGCATCTGCATTCCCCCCGTCAGTGGCTCACGCCGAGATAGGCGTCGATCACCGCCTGGCTTGCCTGCACTTCCTCCGGCGGACCATCGGCGATCTTCTTGCCGTAATCCAGCACGACCACCCGGTCGGACAGATCCATCACAACGCCCATGTCATGCTCGATCAGGGCGATCGTGGTGCCGAACTCCTGATTGACATCGACAATGAAGCGGCTCATGTCCTCTTTTTCTTCAAGGTTCATGCCTGCCATCGGCTCGTCGAGCAGCAGAAGTTCCGGCTCCATGGCCAGCGCCCGGCCCAGTTCCACCCGCTTCTGCAGGCCGTAAGGCAACTTGCCGACTGGGGTCTTGCGGATCGCCTGAATTTCCAGAAAGTCGATGATGTCCTCGACCTTGCGGCGATGCTCGATCTCTTCCTGCCGGGCAGGCCCGAACCAGGCCATCTGCCACAGGAAGTTCCTATGCATCTTGAGCGACCGGCCGGACATGATGTTGTCCAGTGTGGTCATGCCCTTGAACAAAGCCACGTTCTGGAACGTGCGGGCGATGCCCTGGCTTGCCGCCTCATAGGGCTTCATCTTGCGGCGGACTTCACCGCGCCAGGTGATGGTGCCTTCCTGCGGATGATAGAAGCCATTGATCACGTTCAGCATCGAGGTCTTGCCTGCGCCGTTCGGACCGATGATTGCCCGGATTTCTCCCTTCTGGATGTCGAAGGAAATATTGGTGATGGCCTTCACACCACCGAAAGACAGGGAGACGTTATCGACCCGCAGGAGCAGATCCCGCTCTGCGGTTTTCGGCTGCCCCACCGGCTGCGCAAGATTACTGACGATAGCGTTCATTCGGCAGCCTCCTGCGTGGAGCCGGTCGGGGCATGTGCCGCCATGCTCCGGATTTCGACCGTCGCCTCGATGGCGCCGACACGGCCATCCTCGAAGGTCACTTCAGTGCGCACATGTTTGGAGGAAGACCCGTCATAAAGGGCTTCGATCAAGGGCGCATAACGCTCGGCAATGAACGAGCGGCGGACCTTCTGGGTCCGGGTCAGCTCGCCGTCATCCGCGTCGAGCTCCTTGTGAAGGATCAGGAACCGCTGAACTTGCGCCCCGGCCATCATCGGCTCGCTGGCAAGATCCCGGTTCACCTCATCCACATTGCTCTCGATCATCCGGTAGACCTCCGGATGGGCGGCCAGTTCCTGATAGCTGGCATAGTTGACGTTGTTACGTTCGGCCCAGGACCCGACAGCGGTCAGATCGATGTTGATGAACACGCCCACCTTGTCCCGCTCATGACCGAAAGCCACGGCTTCCTTGATGTTCGGGAAGAACTTGAGCTTGTTCTCGATATATTTCGGTGCAAACAGCGACCCATCGGTCAACTTGCCGACGTCCTTTGCCCGGTCGATGATCTTGAGATGGCCGTTGTCGGCAATGAACCCGGCATCACCGGTGAACACCCAACCGTCTTCGGTCTTGGTCGTGCGGGTGGCTTCATCGTTCTTGTAGTAGCGAACGAAGGTGCCCGGAGAACGGTACAGCACTTCCCCATTGTCGGCGATCTTCAGTTCGACGTCCGGAGCTGGCTTGCCGACCGTATCGCCATAGATCTCCCCATCCGGCTGAAGCGTGATGTAGACGCTTGCTTCCGTCTGGCCATAGAGCTGCTTCAGGTTCAGACCGAGTGCCCGGTAGAATCGGAAGATCTCGGGACCGATCGCCTCGCCCGCCGTATAGCCAACCTTGAGACGGGTCAGACCCATGCGGTTCTTGAGCGGCCCATAGACGAAGAATTCGCCGAGTGCGTAAAGCAGACGATCCTTTGCCGGTACGCTTTCGCCGTTGAGGATCTTCTCACCGGCCCGGCGGGCAACGTCCATGAAGAAGTCGAACATCTTCTTCTTGGTCCGGCCTGCATCCTCCATCTTGACCATGATGGCGGTGAGCATGTTTTCAAACACGCGTGGCGGGGCAAAGAAGTAGGTCGGCGCAATTTCCAGACGGTCCACATCGACCGTGTCCATGCTTTCCGGACAGTTCACGCAATAGCCGGCCAGATAGGCCTGGGCGAGCGAGAAGACGTGGTCACCGATCCAGGCAAGCGGCAGATAAGCCAGCGTTTCTTCTGTCTCGTCCAGCTTGTCGAAGACATTGGCGTTGCGGGCGGAAATGACCAGATTGTCAAAGGACAGCATGACGCCCTTCGGACGTCCGGTGGTGCCCGAAGTATAGAGCATCACAGCAATATCTGTGCCCTGCCCCTTGGCAAAGCCGGCTTCCCATTCCGCAGACGCTTCAGGACGGCTCGAAAGGATCCGGCTCCCCCGCTCTTGTACGGCTTCAAAGGGGTGAAGATGGCTGTGATCATAGTCCCGCAGGCCGCGGGGTTCGTCGTAGAGAATATCTGTCAGGCTTGGAACCTGCTCGCCCATCGACTGCAGCTTGTCGACCTGCTCCTGATCTTCGACCACTGCAAAGCGGACTTCCGCATGGCCGAGGACATAGGCCATTTCCTCTGCAACAGAGTCTGCATAGACGGGAACAGGGATGCCGCCAATCGCCTGAACAGCGACCATGGACCAGTAGAGCCGGGGCCGGTTCGAACCGACGATGGCGACCTTGTCGCCCTCCTCGAGCCCAAGGTCCTTCAACCCCAGGGACAGGGCCCTGATTTCATCGCGGACTTCGGACCAGGTCCAGCTTTGCCAGATGCCAAAGTCCTTTTGCCGGACCGCAGTCCGGTTTCCGAAGAGCTGCGCGTTGCGCAGCAATATCTTCGGAAAGGTGTCCTCGCCGCTCGCAGCGGCGCCGGGCAGCCTTGCCATAGCGCGTTCCATCCCTGTTAGGCTCGCCCCGTTTTCCGGGGTCGAATTTTATGTCCTCATGAAACTCCCCTTCCACCAAAGCATTCAAGGCTTTTCTTGAAACTGGCGGCCAGAGAAGTTTTCCCGGGACTGGTGAAACGCTAAGCCTGGGCAGTTTCACCAGTATGTTTGAATTGTTACGAATTGTGTCGCGGCCAGAAATTCGACCAAAGGATAGGAGTTGACGGATCTGGCCAAGAGGCGGACGCCGTCCTAATACCAACCTCAAGAAATACCGACCTATTTGATGGCCTCAGCCGGGTTCCCGGCTAGGCGCGGTGCACCGCCCGATGCCCGGCATCGGGCAAGCAGCGTAACGACGTCCGGGGAGCCGGAAGTGGCCACCGGAGGCCGCGTTTTCGAACCGCCCGGGCTACGTCGCGTTCCTTGGAAGATGCACCGCATCGCCCTGCGAAACGCTTCTTGCCGGACAATCCGAAAACGCGGTCAAATAGGTCCCTATTTCTTCAGGTTGGTATAAGCTCCTGACATGGAGGACACATCACCCGAACAATCCCAGATCGACCTGCTTCAGGCTGCGCTGGATCACGTCAACCAAGGCTTCTCGGTCTTCGACAAGGACTTGCACCTTGTTGCCTGGAACCGGGGCCTTTGGGAAATGCTGGACTTTCCGCAGCACCTGGCCCGGCGCGGCACCCATCTGGAGGCGTTCCTCAGGGTGAATGCAGAGCGCGGCGAGTACGGTCCCGGGGACATTGAGGGCAAGATCAGCCGCCGCGTCGAACGGGCGCGCCTTTTTGAGCCGCATTATTTCGAGCGCATCCGGCCGAATGGCCAGATCATCGCCGTCTCGGGTACGCCGCTGCCGCAGGGCGGCTTTGTCACGACTTATTCCGATGTCACCGAAGACCGCCAGCGCCAGTTGAAACTGGAAAAGACCGTTGAGGAACGCACCCGGGCCCTGCGCCAGAGTGAAGACTGGCTTCGGCTCGTGACCGACAACATCCCCGCATTGATTGCCTATATGGCGCCCGGCCCGGTGTTCCGTTTCGCCAACCGGCGCTATGCGGAATGGTTCGGCCAGTCTGTCGCGTCCATTGTGAACAAGCCGGCACCCGAAGTTGTCGGAGAACAGCTGTTTGCGGAGATCGGCCCCCATGTCAGCCGTGCCTTCGAAGGCAATGCCGTCTCCTACGAATATGACCGGGTGCGGCCGGATGGCACCGCGATCTGCATGCGCTCGACGCTCATCCCCGACATGACCCAGGACGGCCGTACGCTGGGTGTGTTCGTTCTGTCGCTGGATGCGACCGAGCAGAAGCGCAGTGAAGCTGCGCTCATGCAATCCCAGCGCATGGACGCCGTCGGCAAGCTGACCGGCGGCCTTGCCCATGACTTCAACAATCTGCTGACGATCCTGATGGGCAACCTTCTGAGTCTCAGCCGGGCAACAGGAGACATTCCTCAGGAAGAACTGAAAGCCCGGATCGCTCCCATGCTTCAGGCAACCCAGCGCGGCTCGGATCTGACCCAGCATCTTCTCGCCTTCAGCCGGGGCAAGCTGATCGACCCGCAAACGGTCCGCCTCAAGGGACTGATCCAGAACGCCGAAACCCTGCTGCGGGGATCTCTGCCCCCAACCATCAGGCTTTCGGTTGATCCGGGACCATCAGGTCTCGCCGCCCGCATCGACCCCACACAGCTGGAGACGGCCCTCATCAACCTTGCCTTCAACGCGAGAGATGCGCTGCCGGATGGCGGTGACCTGGAGATCCGGCTTGAGCTTTGCGAACTTGCAGGCAGAGCAGCAGATGACCTTGGCCTTTCCACCGGCGCCTATGCCCGCCTGTCAGTCAGCGACACCGGCACCGGAATGGACGAGGCAACACGGCTTCGGGTCTTCGAACCCTTCTTCACCACCAAGACCTTCGGCACCGGCAGCGGATTGGGCCTTTCCATGGTCTACGGCTTCGTGACCCAGTCCGGAGGAGCTGCATCCGTCGCCTCCACTCCGGGCCAGGGCACCCGGTTCGATCTCTATCTCCCGGCCATTGACCTTTCCGGCGCGGTCGAGTTGCAGGACCCGTCCGGGTCAATGGACCCAGAGCCGCATGGCTCAGGCGAACTCGTGCTGCTCGTCGAGGACAATGCGGATGTGGCAACGGTTCTTGCCGAGCAGCTTCGCGATATTGGCTACACGGTGCTTATGGCGGAAAGCGCGGAGGATGCGAAAGACCTTGCAGGCTCCCTCCCGGATATCCGCTGCATGCTGAGTGACATCGTTATGCCCGGTCAGATCAATGGCCTCACCCTCGCCCGCTCCGTGAAAGCTAGCCGCCCCGATATCGCCATCGCGCTGATGACGGGATATGCAGATTGGGGCATGCCACCGGAGGATGATGAATCGGTGGGTTTCCCCGTTCTGTCAAAGCCCATCCGCCCGCAAGCCCTTGCCCAGACACTCAGACATTTATTGAGCGCATGAACCGACCGGACAGCCATCAGGACAAGACAATTTCGCGCGACCATCTGGTTTATGTGGTGGACGACGAACCGGATATCTGTGCCCTGCTGAGCGAGGCCATGCGCCCCTTCGCCATCAAGGCCAGGCCGTTTTCCAGAGCGCGGGACCTTCTGGATGCACTTACGCAAGGGGTGCCGGATGCGGTTCTGGTCGATCTTGGCCTGCCGGATATGGAGGGCATGACCCTCATCAACGAGATCCGTAAGCAATCCTCCGTGCCGATCATCGTCCTGTCCGCCCGCAATCATTCTTCCGACCGGGTGATGGGGCTCGAACTTGGCGCCGATGATTATGTGGTCAAACCCTTCGACCCACGCGAAGTCGTTGCCCGGATCCGGTCAATCCTGCGCCGTGCCGGCGAGACGCTCCCTGAGAAAACCGACACGGCCTGTGCCCGGTTCGAAGGCTGGAGCTACCGTCCGTCGTCCCATAGCCTCACCTCGCCCGATGGAGAAGAAACTTATCTTTCCACCGGAGAGGCCACGCTTCTGGATGCATTGCTACGCGCGCCGCGGCGGGTGCTGACGCGGGACTATCTGCTGGAACACGGCGGCCGGGATGAAAGCATGGACCGCTCGATCGACGTGCGCATTTCCCGCATCCGCAAGAAACTCAGCGCACCGGGTGTTCCAAGCCTGATCCGGACCATCTATGGCTCCGGCTACATGCTGACCGCCTCGGTCGACTGGAGCTGACCCCTCATTCCTGAATGCAAAACGGGAGAGTGGTTTCCCGCCCTCCCGTCGATTTTTTGTGTCTGGCGCTCCGCTCAGAAGTTGAGCGACACATCCCTGTGGCCGGACAGACAGCTTGCAACACTCAGCGCAATGTCGCGCGGGAGAGCTGCCTGCTGACGCAGACCGATGTTGTTGCGGATTGTAGCGTCATAGGCTTCGAGCTTCGGCAGAAGCTCTGTCTCGCCCTTCTTCCGCCAGACCAGATCCGCCTTCAACGCTTCGATCGACTGATCGATCAGCGCCTGGGCACCGGCAATGTCGTCGGCCTTCTTGCGCAGCAGAGAGCGGGCATCGCCGACACCCTTGCGGATGTCATCCGTGCCTTCGATCTCGCCGATCTGCGTCCGGATTTCCGCAAGCCGGTCAACAGCAGCCGTATGTTCCAGGGTCGCAATCTCGGACTTCAGACCTTCCAGCACCGGCTCGAAAGCTGCCAGCTTGTCGGCACCCTTCAGAACCGCAATGGCTTCGGCAAGCGGCTGATAGGCCGAGTCTGCCGACCGGCGATAGGTCAGGCGTGCCTTGTTCTCGGCTTTCTGGATGGTCGAGAACTGCTTGTTCGCTTCCTTCCAGGTACCGGGAATTTGAGCCATCAGATCGTCATGCTGTTTCTGCAGGGTCTCGATCCGGGCCTTTGCTCGTTCGCCCTGGGCTTCCGAGTAGATGCCCGTCGGACCGGCGCGGCTGACAACGACCTGCAGTTCCTTGATGCGGGTCTCGATACGCAAGGCGTCGCGCTCGATCGCCCGGACCTCCCGGTGCAGAGGACGATATCCATCCGCAGCGTCCATTACCGCCTTCTCGGCCGCAGAAATTTCGCTCATCTGAGGGATGACCTGACCTGCGGTTTCGAAGCTCTTCGTCAGATCCTTTTGCAGATCCTTCGGAAGATAGGAAATGTCGAGCCCTTCTGCGGTCTTGATCGCGGACAGGATGCCCTGGCCGTTCTCGCTGAAGTCCTCGGCAACCGAGTTCTCCATGCAGTATTGCAGACGCGGGTTCATTGGCGGCGGTGCATTCTCCGAAAGGAGGCTGGACCGGTTCGGCAGATAGTTCACCAGCTGCGGATAGATCCCGGCAATGAACAGGGCCAGAAGCTGCAGGCTGATGAAGGCCACGACACCCTTGTACATGTCGATGGTCTTGACCGCAGCCGGAGCCACGCCGCGCAGATAGAACAGGGCGAAGCCGAAGGGCGGGGTCAGGAACGAGGTCTGGATATTCAGACCGATCATCACCCCAAGCCAGACAGCCGTGACATTGGCACCCGGATCAGCGAGCAGGATCGGCGCCACGATCGGCACCACGACCACCGCGATTTCGATGAAATCAAGGAAGAAGCCGAGGATGAAGATCACCAGCATCACGATCAGGAACTGAACCCAGAACCCGCCCGGCAGACCTTGCAGGAAGTGCTTCACCAGCTCTTCCCCGCCAAAGGCGCGGAAGGAAGCGGTCAGCATGGCCGCACCAATCAGGATGATGAAGACGAGCGACGAGGTCTTTGCCGTTTCCAGCATCACGCCCCGGAGCGTGTCTTCAAACTTGAGCGTACGCCAGCCGCTCCAGAACACGGCAATCAGCAGCAGCGACACCGCAATCAGCGCGATCACGAGGCCCAGAACTTCTTCCGAGGTCTGAACACGCTTGATGTTGATGGCACCGATGAAGCTGACGACGAGAGCGATGGCGAGAAGGGCGATGATCGTGAGGATCGCAGGGGTGTAGCGCGCCTTCGTTCCCTCTCCGCCAAGCCGGTAACCCGCCATGACCATCGCGCCGATGGCACCGATGGCACCTGCCTGGTTCACCGTTGCAATACCGGCAACGATCGAGCCCAGAACGAGGAAGATCAGCGCCAGCGGCGGAACCAGCGTCACGAAGACCTGGCCAAGAAACTTCCGGTCAAAACCGGTGTCGTTGTGAACGGCCGGAGCCGCCTTGGGATTGATCAGCGCGAAGCCGAGAATGAAGAGCATATAGAGCCCGACGAGCACGAGGCCCGGCAGGAACGCACCCAGGAACATTTCCCCGGCACTTGTCGACACGACAGCGAAGTCGGACGGCATGGTGACTTCACCAGTCGCCTGCTTGTAGAGCGTCTGGCGGATTGTGCCGGCCTGATCGACCGCACTGGCGAGCTGGTCGGCCAGAATGATCAGAACGATGGACGGCGGAATGATCTGCCCCAGCGTGCCGGAGGCGGCAATCGTCCCGGTCGCCAGCGGCACCGAGTATTTGTTACGCAGCATGGCCGGCAGGGAAATGAGGCCCATGGCCACCACGGTTGCGCCGACGATGCCGGTGGTGGCTGCAAGCAGCGCGCCCACGAAGACCACCGAAATGCCGAGACCGCCCGGAACCGGACCGAACAGACGCGCCATCGTCACCAGCAGATCTTCAGCGATCTTGGACCGCTGCAGCATGATGCCCATGAACACGAAAAGCGGAATGGCGATCAGTGTATCTCGCTCCGCCTCCCAGTAGATGCCGCGGAAGTTCGTGACCCCCGCGCTGAGCCACTGGCTGGGCCCGCCGATGGAGAAATACGCATCCACGCTGCCCGTGAACAGGTATCCGGCAAGCGAAGCAATGCCGATGGTGATGATGGCGGAACCCGGCAGCGCGAAGGCCACGGGAAACCCGGACCCCAGCGCAGTCGCCATCAGCACGATGAGTAGGATTAGAAAGAGAAGTTCCATATCATTCGGTCTCTGACGGCTTATTGGACGGCATGGGAATCATGGTCGCGTCCTCCGGGTTCGCCCCGGATGTCTGCAACCGCATCCATGAAATAGCTGACGAACTGAACCATCATGGTGACCGCGAAGACACCGAGGTAACCAGCCATCAGGTATTTGACATAGAGGCCGAAACCAGCCTGGGTCGTCTCATAGGAGAGGATCGGGCTGTTGATGATGCTCTGCTTGCTGCCCATGCCGATGATCAGAACCACCCAGCACAGGGCAACGCCCAGGAACAGGCTTCCGATGGCGTTCACATAACCCTTGGTGCGGCGGCTGAGGCTGGCATAGAGGATGTCCACGCGAACGTGACCTTCTTCCAGCAGCGTATAGGCACTGGCAAACAGGAACAGCCCGGCATACCAGAAGCGCACCAGGTCAGCCATGAAGGCCTGTTCATAGGAAAAGATGAAGCGGCCGATCACGATCAGCAACTCGGACACCACGACCAGCAGCGCCAGCCAGGTGAAGCCAAGGGTGCGGGTGAAGGCGGCGATCACGAAGGACAGCGCGATCAGCGGCATGTGCACATAGGCCCCCCGGAACTGGGAGCGGCCGAGTTCTGCGGTCATGTCCGTGCCGACCACGGCTTCCAGCAACCCTTCCACACGAAGGAAGGAAATCACCGTGTCGACCACACCGACAATCAGCACCGCCCAGAAGGCGGCTCGGATCAGATAGGCATTCAGATCACTGATCCGCCGGGAATCCTGCCGGAGCGTGACCGAACCTGTCTTGCTGACATAGACACAGGCCAGCACCACCATCAGGCCGTAAAGCCCGAGCTGACCCCATGACCAGACTGCCGACATGGCGCTATTTGCCTTTCCGCCGAAGATCGGCGCAATGCCCGGAAGGTCTTGCCAGTAATTGAGATAATTGTTGAGCAGAAAGGCTGCCATCACCGCCAGAATCGCCCAACCGAGCATGCGCACCGGTGCCGGATTCTTGACCGAACCCGTCTGGCTGCTGACATGGGCGGACATTCCGGCCGGAACGCCGTGAGCGGACGTCATCGCAGGTTGTCCTTTGAAAGATTGGATACGACAAGGTAGGGGACGGAATTTCTTCCGCCCCCATTTTCAAGACGAGGCATCCGCGCCTTAGACAGTGATGCCCAGAACGCGGTTACGCTGCTGCGTGTAGCCGGTGTCGGCCAGAAGCATCCAGCGGCCGATTTCCGTACGGGCCTTGACGAAGCTCTCGTGGGTACGGGCAGCCAGGTCGGAGTGCTGGATGGTTTCCTCGAAGACCGCTTCTGCAGCTTCACCGAAGGCGTCATAGACTTCGTCCGAGAACTTCTTCAGGACGACGCCGTGCTCGTTGATGAGCTTTTCGAGGTAGACACCGTTGTTGTTGTTGGTTTCCGCCATCTGCATGGCGTTTTCTTCCATGCAGGCTGCCTTGATGATCTGCTGATCGGTCTTGGACAGCGAGGACAGCCAGGACTTGTTGCAGCCCAGAGCCAGCTGAGAGCCCGGCTCATGCATGCCCGGATAGTAGTAGTACTTCGCCGCTTCGTAGAACTTCATGAAATAGTCGTTCCACGGGCCAACCCACTCGGTCGCGTCGACTGCGCCGGAGACAAGGTTTTCATAGATCTGGCCGCCCGGCAGGGACACCGGAGATGCACCCAGCTTTGCCATGACGTCGCCGCCGAGGCCCGGAATACGCATCTTCAGACCCTTGAGGTCGTCAGCGGTTTCGATTTCCTTGTTGAACCAGCCGCCCATCTGCACGCCGGTGTTGCCGGCTGCGAAGTTCTGCAGGCCATATTCGCCAGCCAGCTCGTCCCACAGCTCCTGACCGCCGCCGTACTTGATCCAGGCATCGATTTCCGCATAGGTCAGACCGAACGGAACAGCCGTGAAATAGGCCCAAGCCGGGTGCTTGCCCTTCCAGTAGTAGTCAGCGCCGATATAGGCCTGAGCGTTACCGGAAGCGACTTCGTCGAAGGAGTCGAATGCGCCGACGCGTTCGCCAGCTGCGAAATACTGAACGTTGATCCGGCCTTCGGTGAGTTCACCGATGCGGGCAGCCAGACGCTGCGCGGAGGTGCCCAGACCCGGCATGTCGCGCGGCCAGGTCGAGACGATAACCATTTCCGTAGTGGACTGCGCGATAGCCGGAGCAGCCAAAGTGGTTGCCGCTACGGCACCACCTGCACCAAGCCCAGCTTTCTTAATAAATGAACGACGATCCATGTACTTTCTCCTCCCATACCGGATGTCAAATTCAATCAGTGCTTACAGTTGCACCGATCTAACTGTATGTCTAGGAGAACGGGGGAGCGTTACGCTATTCGTGGTTCTGCGCATTGTTTGCGTAGTAATACTGAAGCCGTAGCGGAACTCGGCCGGAAAAAGTGTAATTGGCGAGATGGATCTTCCGATTCCGTGACCTTCAAAACCAAACTCATGCTGATAACCCTGCTGCCGCTGGTGACGGTTTCGTTGCTGATCGGGGTCGCAAGCTACTACCAGGCACAGCAGTTGATCGAAGCGGAGACCAAATCCGTCGAGCAGCGGGTTCTGGAAGCCAAAAGGACGGAAATCCGCAATTACATCAGCCTCGCGCTGACCTCCATCCAGGAGATCTACGAGAAGGAACCCGGAGGCCGGGACGCTGCCCAGGCGGCCGTCAAGCGCATCCTCAACGACATGACCTTCGACGTTGACGGCTATTTCTTCGTCTACAGCCTCGACGGCACGAACATCGTCCACCCCAAGCTCGATTATCTCGTGGGTAACAATTGGTGGGATCTGCAGGACCCCAATGGGGACTACGTAATCCGGAACCTGATCCGCGAGGCCAAGAAGGGCGGCGGCTTTCACCGCTATGTCTGGCACAAGCCCAGCGCCGGTCAGGTGGAGGAAAAACTGGCCTATGCAATCCTCCTCGACAAGTGGGGCTGGATGATGGGAACCGGCCTCTACACCGACGACATAGCCGGCGAAATATCCAGCATGAACAAGGACTTCGAGCGCTCTATCCGGCAGACGGTGATCGCTATCTTTGCCATTACGCTGGTGGCGATCATGATCGCGGGCACCCTGATCATCGGCGTACGGTTTTCAGAGCAACGATTTGCCGACGGCAAGCTGAAGGAGCTGACTAAGCGTATCGTCGACATTCAGGAGCAGGAGCGCAAACGCGTGTCGACAGAACTCCATGACAGCATTTCCCAGCTTCTGGTCTCCATCCGCTATGGCCTCGAGATGATCCAGACCGAAGCTGCGGATCATCCGGTTCTAAAGCCTCAGGCAGACAAGTGCCTGACGATCCTCGACGGCACCCTGGCGGAAGTGCGCCGCATTTCGCGCGACCTGCGTCCCAGCATTCTGGACGACATCGGGCTTGCCGCAGCACTCGTCAGCCTGGGCAAGGAATTCGAGATGCAATCCGGCATCAAGGTGAATGTCAGTGCCGACCGCAGCCACTCCCGCCTGTCAGACGGAGCCAAAACGGCGCTTTACCGGGTTGTGCAGGAAGCCATGACCAATGTCGCCCGGCATTCCGCCGCCGATCAGGTCGATATCCGCCTGGCCGTTGGCCTCACCACGCTGACGCTCACAATCGAGGACAACGGCCGGGGACTGCCCGTGCCGCTGGCAACAGGCGCGGGCCTCGGCATACCCAACATGCGGGAGCGGATGGAAAGCCATAACGGCTATCTGCAATTGTCCAACATGACGAAGGGCGGCACGCGCATCGAGGTTACCATGCCCCTGGAAAAACAATACACGCCCCACTCCAACCAGGCAGCCTGATGACCGGCCAAATATCTCCTTCAGCCACCCGCCTCCTGGACAAGATCCGGGTTCTTCTTGCCGACGATCACGAGCTGGTACGCGACGGGATCCGCGCCCGTCTTGAAAAGACCACGACGCTGCAGGTCGTCGGAGAAGCCACCAATGGCCGAGAAGCCGTCGAGAAAGTCGAGGCGCTGAAGCCCGACGTGGTGCTGATGGATGTCTCCATGCCGGTCATGAACGGTCTGGATGCGGCCCGCGAGATCCAGCGCCGCTTTCCGGCCACCGGCATCCTGGTGCTCTCCATTTATGACAATCCGGAATATGTGCGGGGCGTCATGCAGGCCGGCGCACGCGGCTATATCCTGAAGGACATTTCCGCAAGCGAGATGATCACCGCCATTACCTCCGTCGCCAATGGCGGCTATTATTTCTCCTCTGCGGTGGGGCCAACGCTGATCGGATCCAAGCCACAGGGCCAGAAAGAAGATCCCTATGGGCTGACAGACCGGGAGCGCGAAGTGCTCCTCGGCATCGCCAAGGGGCAACCGAACAAGGAAATCGCCAAATCTCTGGGGATCAGTGTGCGAACAGTGGAGACGCACCGCCTGAACCTGAGAGAAAAGGTGGGTAGCAGAAATGCCGCCCAGCTCTACAAGATCGCTCAGGATCTGGGCCTGCTCGTGTAGACTGCTTCCTCTGAGACCTCCAAGCGCGGCCGGACCGGCCAGCCTCAAAACCCGGATATCACTCCTCAAATGACCAAGCCCCTGATCCTCGTGACATCCGATGTCAAACCGGTAGACGGCTACAACTGGCATGCCGCCCCCTCCACCTATCTGAAGGCCGTGATCAGCGGCGCAGATGCCCTGCCGGTCATTCTTCCCTCCTTCGGCGCGGACATTGATCTCGATGCTGTACTCGACCGGGTGGACGGCGTTCTGGCCACCGGATCCCGCAGCAACGTCAATCCTGAACTTTATGGCGGCGAAGCGACCGAGGCCAATGGCCCTTACGATCCGGAACGCGACGCCACCTCCCTGCCCCTGCTCCGCCGCGCGATCGAACGGGGCATCCCCGTTTTCGCCATTTGCCGCGGCATGCAGGAACTGAATGTCGCCATGGGCGGCACCCTGCTCTCCGAAATTCAGGAGATTGAGGGACGCGACGATCACCGCGCACCAGTCACCGAAGAACAGGACGAACGGTTCAAGATCTCCCATCCGGTCACCGTCAAACCGGGCAGCCAGCTTGAAGCGGTGATCAATCAGCCGGAGTTCAAGGTCAATTCCCTGCACCGCCAGGCTCTGGGCGAACTCGGCGACGGCGTGGAAGTCGACGCCTCTGCGGAAGACGGCACGATCGAGGCAGTCAGCGTGAAGGGCGCTTGCGGCTATGTTCTGGCCACCCAGTGGCATCCTGAATACTGGGTTGGCAGCGACACGCCATCCGCCAAGCTGTTCAAGGCCTTTGGCGATGCGGCACGCGCCTATCGGGCAGCGCAGAAGTAATCAGCCGGAACGGCACAAAAAGATGCCCCCGCGCCTGACGGCGCGGGGGCATCTTTCATTCAGGCATCCGGAAAAGACAGATCAACCCCATCCCGCCGTTGCCACCAGAAGGGTCAGGCCGAGGAAGAAGACGATAAAGGCACCGAGAATGCCCAAAGTCCTCTGGATCCGTGCCGCCATGACAGACTCCTTGCCGAACAGGCGTGTGGCAAGATCCCTAGCGCCAACGGCCAGCGACGCCAGCACGGAGACGGTAATGCCGGTTCCGACCGCCATCGCAAACGTGGAGGCAACACCGGCCCAGATCATGTTCTGAGACAAGGCGAAGACCAGTACAATCAGAGCTCCCGAGCAGGGACGCAGTCCAACGGCCAGAATGATCGAGACCATGCGGCCGAGAGACAAAGGCTCCTTCAGCATGTCCGGTGTCGGTGCATGGGAGTGCCCGCAGCTTTCACAAACGCCGTCAGCCCCGACAACATGGTCTTCATGAGCATAATGATCGTGGTGAGAATGGCTCCCGTGGCAGTGGGAATGACCATGATGGTGATCGTGGTGGCCGTGATCATGAGGAGCATGGCTGTGCCCATGATCATGTCCATGGTCGTGACCGCCCATGATGGCCGGGCGGAACAGCTTCTGCCAGAGCAGGACCATGCCCAGAAGCATCACCAGCGCGTAGGACCCGATCTCAAACCAGCGGGCCGTGTCCTGGATCGCGATGGAGGTCAGCTTCAATGAAATGGCAGCAACACCGATCAGCAACACCGCTGTTACCGCCTGGGCGAAGGCTGACAGGAAGGACAGCAGAATGCCCTTCTTCAGGGTTTCGTTGTTGGCAAGAAGATAGGACGAGATGACCGCCTTGCCGTGGCCAGGGCCCGCCGCATGGAAGATGCCATAGAGGAACGAGATACCGACCAGCAGCCAGCCCGCATTCGGATTGGTGCGGAAAGCCCGCATCGCGGAAATGAGCTTCTGGTAGAACTCGGCCTGGAAGCTGGCAATGGTGCCGAACCAGCGGTCTGCCAGACCACGGCGGGACTGGGATGCCCCGGCAGCAGGCTGTTCAGAGGCTGTCTGTTCTTCGGTGTTCCGGGCAGCATCCCCCGGCTGTTGCGCGGACGTGTTGAGCGCTGCATCGATGGCGGCCTGCCCCTCGGCCTTGGCTGCATCCGGGCTCATCGGGGCCGGATCGCGGGTGCCGGATGCAGACTTGCTGCCATCGGCAAGCACCATTTCCGGCGCATTCGCGCAGGTGACAATCAGCTGATTGATCTGGCTGGCCGCCGCATCCTGCAACTCCGGCGGAATATCCCGCTGGTCCGCCCCGATCTGGGCAAGTGCGAAGGCGGCTGCATCATCCATGGGGGGCGGATCGCGCCGTTCAAACGTGCAGGACGGCGGGGCATTGCGCATACCGACCGCGTCTGCCCGCTTGCTGAATCTGAAGTCGACATAGTAGGTCGGATCATAGACATCCAGGGTGATCGGGCGGGTCGCATCGGTCGGACTTTTCAAGGGCAGCGTAAAATGCAGCTCGAGAAGCTGGAACGTCTCCGGCATCTTGGTGCCGTTACGGATCTCGTCGTCCTTCATCGCCTGAATGTCTTCAGGCTTCATCGCCCAGTAGTCGGCGACCAGCACATCGGCAACTTCGAGCCAGTAGTCCTCCAGCGGAGCATTGAAATCCAGCTCCACCCGGGCGTTGTCGCCAAAGGTGAAATAGCCGAACTCGCCCATGCTCTCGATATTGACCTTGGCCAGTTCCGAAAGCTCGTTCCGGTCATAGACCCCGTCATTGTTGGTGTCGAAGCCCTGAATGGCGAAGGCCGTAAAGGCATCGTCGAACCGGAACACATGCTCAACGGCGACCGCATAGCCCTTATCATCAAAGACGAGATGACTGGTTGCCTCGACAAAGACATGCGGATGTGACTGGGCCATGCGCACAGGTCCGAGGACCGCGATACTCAGAACCAGCAGGCGGATAAGGGCGGAAATCAGGTGGCTTCGCAAGATCATGCATTCCCGTCAGAGGGCCGTTGCCTGTGTTTGCCTTTCGAAGCGGGCGGGATCAAGGCCGATCTGCTTCGCAGTGCGAAAAATCCATCGAAACAGAATTTCCTTCTTTTCATCCAAAGAGGATCAAACTGGTATCGATGCAGCTAATAACAGGAAAATCAGACACAATATTTCCGTAAGAAAGCGCATATTTATCGGCACGAAGATCAACCCGCCGAGGCGATCATGAACGCTGTATCCAAGACCATTTCTCCGTCCACGGTATTTGACCATACCGAATTTGCAGACCACGAAGACGTGGTCTTTGTCCGCGACAAGGCCACCGGGCTCAAGGCTATCATCGCCGTGCACGACACCACCTGCGGGCCGGCACTTGGCGGCTGCCGGGTATGGCCCTACGAGACAGCTGACGCGGCCCTGACTGACGCCCTGCGCCTGTCCCGCGGCATGTCCTACAAAAACGCTCTCGCCGGCCTGGATCTCGGCGGCGGCAAGGCGGTGATCATCGCGGATCCCCGCAAGGACAAGACGGCTGAGATGATGGAGGCTTTCGGGCGCCACGTCGAACGTCTGTCCGGGACCTATATCACGGCCGAAGACGTCGGCGTCTCCCCTGACGACATGGAGGCCGTTGCCCGCCACACCCGTCATGTGCGCGGCACAATGGCAACCGGACTTGGCGATCCCTCGCCCTATACGGCCCTCGGGGTCTTCGCAGGCCTGAAGGCCGCTGCCGCCCACGTCCATGGCTCGCCGGACCTTTCGGGCAAGACTGTCTCCGTGCTCGGCCTCGGCCATGTCGGTTATGCCCTGTGCCAGATGCTGCATGAGGCAGGAGCCAAGCTGATTGTCTCGGACATTCATGCCCCGGCTGTGCTCAGGGCTCTGGACGAATTTGACTGCCAGGCTGTTGAACCGAGCGAAGCGCACCGGATCGAGGCGGACATTTTTGCGCCCTGCGCCCTCGGCGGCATCCTGAACAGCCGGACCATCCCGCAATTGTCCGCGAAGATCGTCGCTGGCGCTGCAAACAACCAGCTTCAGACACCGCTAGACGGCACGCTCTTGCGCGACCGTGGCATCCTCTATGCGCCGGACTATGCCATCAACGCTGGCGGCGTGATCTCGATTGCCCTGGCAACCCCGGGCGCAGGTGAAGACAAGGTCCGCACCAAGACACTGGCAATCGCAGATACTCTGACGGAGATCTTCAAGCGGGCCGATGCGGAAAACGACACACCGGAACGGATCGCCGACCGGATGGCGGAAGAGCGGCTCGGCAAGAGGTAAGAACGGGCAAAATCAGCGGGGTGCGCTCAGCCGGGGCAGTTTTCTCCGGTTCGCTTGCGCTCCGCGAACCAGGCGACCAGATGGTCTACGAACGCCCGCACCTTGCCGGTCAGATGCCGGCGGTGCGGGTAGACCGCATAGATCCCCCGGTTGTCCGGTTCATAGCCTTCAAGCATCGGAACGAATGTGCCGTTCCGGATATCCTCCGACACGAAGATCAAGGGCGTGCGTAGGAAGCCCAGATTGCAGAGCGCCGCATCGCGCCCCGCCGATGCGCTGTTGACCTCGACCGGTCCGCGGACCGTCACCGTGATGCGTTGACCGTTTTCCGTGAAACCCCAGTTCTGCTTGAAGCGATAATTCGTGTCGATGATGCAGGGACGGGACTGGAGATCTGCCGGGGTTTCCGGAACGCCATATTTCTCGATCACCTGAGGGGTTGCGCAGACCACCGTTCGGAACGGCGCGATCTTGCGGGCGATCAGGCTGGAATCCTCCAGATCCGTCACCCGGATTGCAACGTCGAAGCCTTCATCGACCACATCGACAAACCTGTCTTCCAGACGCAGATCCAGCACCACATCCGGATTGTCGACTAAGAACTCCATCATCGCCCGGTTCAGCCAGCCATCGCCCATGGAGCGCGGCGCGGACACCCGTAAGCGGCCACGGATCGCATGATGAGAGGACTGTACAGAGGCCTGAAGGTCATCGATCCGCTGGAGGATCTCGGCAGCTTCCTTGTAATAGGCCTCGCCCACCTCGGTCAGCGAGACCTGCCGGGTGGTGCGGTTCAGCAGCCTTGCGCCAAGCTCGTCTTCAAGCTCGCCGATATATTTCGACACCAGCGCCTTGGAGCGTCCCATTTCCCGCGCGGCAGCGGAAAAGCCCTTGCTATCGACGACCTGGATAAAGCAGCGCATGCGGGTGATGGCGTCCATGGGTACAATAGGCCTTTGGCTCGCGGATTGAAAAGAAAGGCAAATTGAAGCCGAAACCGCCCGGAAAGCAAGTCCTCAGCCGGGCGGCATGGTTCAGGCGACAGCAGCACCGCCGTCCGCACGCGGATCATGCGCGCCTTCGAGCCCCCCGAAGGGATTGCGGACGATCATCCCGGCATGACCCATGGTGTCGGAGTAGCCTTCGCTGATCTGCACCACTTCATGCCCGGCCCGCTCCAGGGCACGGACGAGGTCCGGATCGAACCGGCTTTCCAGCCGCAGAGCCGTTGCCGCGTCTCCCCAGGTGCGGCCGAGCAGCCAGCGCGGCGCATCGATCGCCTCGCCGACCGGCATCCGGTTCAGGACATGCCGGGCGAAGATTGCAGCCTGCGTCTGCGGCTGACCTTCGCCGCCCATGGTGCCATAGGTGACGGTCCGGCCATCCGACAGCCGCGCCATCGCCGGGTTGAGCGTATGGAAGGGCAGTCTTCCCGGCGCCAGCGCATTGAGATGCTCGGGATGCAGCGAAAAGCTCGCGCCCCGGTTCTGCCAGGTGATGCCCGTGCGTGGCAGGACACAGCCGGAACCGAATTCCCAATAGACCGACTGGATGAAGGAGACCGACACACCCTTGCGGTCGACAGCTCCCATCCAGATCGTGTCACCGTCTTTGGCCACATGAGGCCAGGGCAAGGCCCGCTTCATGTCAATGCGGTGGGCTTCCGCATCCAGCCACTCCGGCAGCAGGAAGGAACTCACAGGCTCCGGCGCGTGCATCGGGTCGGTCACGATCCGGTCCCGGACGATAAAGGCCCGCTTGGTCGCTTCCACCAGCCCATGCACAAGATCATAGCCTTCCCGGCCATTGACGGTCAGCCGGTCGTAAAGGCCCAGAATAATCAGAGAGGCGAGCCCCTGCGTCGGCAAGGGCGTGTTAAAAATGGTGCCGCAGGAGAGCTGCGTCTTCAGCGGCTGCCGGTATTGCGCTTCGTAGCACTCCAGATCGGTCTTGGTGACCGGTGACCCGATCCGTTCCAGATCTTCGGCGATGGCAGCGCCCACATCACCGCGATAGAAATCGTCGAGACCGGTATACGCCAGATGGTCCAGTGTGTCGGCCAGCCGCTCCTGTCGCAGCATGGCTCCCTCCTCAGGAGCCTTGCCATCCATCAGGAAGACCTGCGCGAAACCGGGCTGATCCTTCAGCTCCGCGAATTTTTCCAGGGTCAGTGCCGCCTGGCTGCGGGTAACCGGGCTGCCCTCCTTGGCATGACGGATGGCAGCGGACAGAAGCTCGCGCAGGGGCATCCGGCCTGCGCCGATCGACCGGGCGCCCTCAAGCGCCTTGTCCCAGCCGCCGATGGTTCCGGCGACGGTCAAAGCCGCCAGCGGACCGCGGGTGGGCACAGTTCCATGTCCTGCCCTGTTGTAAGCCTCGATGGGAGCCCCGGACCCTGCCCCGCCGCAGGCCATGAGGGCTTTCGGGTCCTTGCCCGGTTCCGCAATCAGCCAGAAGCCGTCCCCGCCGATGGCGTTCATATGCGGATAGACCACCGCGATGGTGGCAGCTGCCGCAACCATGGCCTCGATGGCGGAACCGCCCTCCGCCAGAATATCCGCCCCAGCCTGCGCTGCAGCCATGTGAGGGGCGACAACCATGCCGCCGGAGGATGTGATGGTATCCATGTGGGCTCCGTTAGCTTCTCGTTTGGGACCGGCGCAGGCGAATGCGCCTGAAGGGACGGCTGGCGGCCTTGAGCAGCCGCATCAGACCGAGGCCTGCCAGAGCGCCAAAACCAGCACTGGCGAGACCTTCGGTGGTGACGGGAACTGCCGGTTCGAAATCCGCAGCCGTTGCCTCCGCAAGCGTGGGATCGACATTCTCTGCAAAGATGACGACGCGGGCAAAGGGACCGGCTGCGGCCATTGCCAATTGCTGGCGGCGCAATCTTTCAAGCCGCTCCTGGGTCTTGGAAAGCGTCTCGCCGCGCTGCCGGATGAAGAGATCTTCCCCACCCCGCATGCGCTGAAGGGCTTCGTCGGCAGAGAGCCCGAAACGCTCTGCATCCGTCCTGAAGTCGGACATGACTTCCGCCAGCGCGTCGATGGTACCACCAAGGCGCTGACGGTATTGCTGGGCGAATTCAGGAAGCTGAGACGCCGCGCCGCCCGTCACAAGCATGACGGCGAGCATGATGATCCGCAGCATGGCCTCCTCCCTCCTGCCTCCGCTTACATCAGCGACACGATCCCCGCCTCGCCTTCCTCAGTGCCGAAGGCAAGCCGGATGCCCGCATTGTCCCAAGAAAGGGAACTGACGGCTCCCTTGCCGGGACGGCGCAGCAGCACTTCCGCATTGTCCTCGAAGCGGCACATCAGCACCATGCCATCCGCATAGCCAACAGCTGCCACGTCTTCCTTGGGATGACAGGCAACCGCCGTGACGAGACTGTCGCCCCGGGTGCCCAGCTGCAGCGGCGTCTGCCCCATCGGCCCGGTCTTGCCGAAGAATGGCCAGACGATCGCAGCCGTCGCTCCGGACGTCGCCAGATACCGGCCCTTCACGGACCAGCTCCAGGATTTCACCTTGGTCGGATAGCCGGTCATGCGCATGTCCTGCATGTCGGACAGGCGCCAGCCATGCATGGCGTTCTCCTGCATGCTGGAGACGAGATACTTGCCATCGGGCGAGAAGGTCACGCCCAGATGGGCGCCCTTCCAGGGCAGCTCCTGCGGCTTACCGGTCGCATTGGCCCACCAGATGGTGGCGCCATCATACCGGCCGACCGCCAGCTTCATACCCTTGGGTGCAAAGGCGATGCCGCCAACCGCACGCTCATGATTGAACTCGTTCTCCTTGCCATCCGCCAGACGCACCCAGGCGGTGCGGCCAGAGGCAAATGCAATGGCGCCCGAGGGGCCGCAGGCGATCATGTCGATCCACTTGCGCGGCCGCTCGGCCAGGAGTTCGAAAGAGCCATCCGAAGCTAGGCGGAGGATCCGGCCGTCGTCGCCGGATGTCAGCAGAGCCTTGCGGTCCGGCGTCTCCTCGGCAGCCAAAAGGCCGCCCTTGTGCGGACGGACTTCCTGCTGACCGGACCCAACCAGGACAACAGCCCCTTCACCGGTGGCAAAGTAGGCCTGATCATCAATGAAACCAGCGCGGACGACGAAGCCATCCACCTCGACGGGTGCGAGAGTTGTCACTGTGCCCGGCCCCTTACTGGACTTCACAAGCGTTGAAGCTGGAACGCAGCACATCCCAGTTCAGATCGCGGCCGATGAACACGAGGCGGCTTTCGCGCGGCTCATCTGCACCCCAGTCCCGCTGGTGGTCGCCTTCGACGATCATGTGGACACCCTGAATGACATAGCGCTGCGGATCATCCTTGAGGGCGATGATGCCCTTCATGCGCAGGATGTTCGGGCCCTGAACCTGGGTGACCTGATTGATCCAGGGGAAGAACAGTTCCGGATCCAGATCGCCTGCCTTCAGGGAAATGCTCTTCACCGAATGCGGGTTTTCATCGTGATGGTGATGGTCGTGATCGCAGTCCGGGCCGCATTCATGGCCATGGTCGTGATCATGATGGTGCCCGTGATCATGCCCATGACCGTGATCGTGGCCATGATGATGGTGGTGATCGTGATCATGATCGCAATCCGGGCCACATTCGTGCTCGTGATGGCCATGCTGCAGGAAATGCGGATCAAGCGACAGGATACGGTCGAGATCGAAGGCGCCGCGGTCCAGAACCGACTTCAGATCGATGGCGCAGCGTTCGGTCCGGTGCAGGATAGCATAAGGATTGATCGAACGGATACGAGCCTGAACAGTGTCCAGCTCTTCCTTGGTCACAAGATCGGTCTTGTTGAGCAGGATGACGTCGGCAAAGGCGATCTGGTCTTCAGCCTCTTCCGTGTCTTCCAGACGCTGCAGCACATGCCGCGCATCGACCACGGCAACAACCGCATCCAGCTTGGAGGCCGCGCGCACGTCGTCATCCATGAAGAAGGTCTGGGCAACCGGAGCCGGATCGGCAACGCCGGTGGTCTCAACAATGATGGCGTCAAAGGCGCCCTTGCGCTTCATCAGGTTCTGAACCGTGCGGATCAGGTCACCACGCACGGTGCAGCAGATGCAGCCGTTGTTCATTTCAAAGATTTCCTCGTCGGACTCGACCAGGAGATCATTGTCGATGCCGATTTCGCCGAACTCGTTGACGATGACCGCGTAACGCTGACCGTGGTTCTCGCTCAGAATGCGGTTCAGCAGCGTGGTCTTGCCCGAGCCAAGATAGCCCGTCAGGACGGTAACCGGGATCTGGTTGGTGGCGGAGGTCTGGGTGTCAGACATGGATCAGTCCCTTGAAGAAAATTGGTTTGGCCAGGCAGGGCCCGGCACGAGTCACCCGCGAATATAGGCGGTCTTTTCCGTGCCGGGGAGTGCCCAATACGTATTTGTCTGAAAGCGCAATTATTTGTCGGCAAGCATCCGGCCTGACCAGGCTGAACCAGCCCGCACGAACACCTTTGCCGCCAAGAGACCTTTTCAGACCCGCTCTGCGAAGGGTACGGATGAGGGACAGTCAGCCTTTGGAGGAAACATGGCACTGCAGACCATTGCCGGCTTTGACCGGATCGGCGAGGAAAACGCCTTTGCCGTTCTTGCCCGCGCGACGAAGCTTGCGGCGGAAGGCCGGGACATCATCAATCTCGGCATCGGCCAGCCGGATTTCCAGACGCCGCCGCACATCGTAGAAGCCGCTATCAAGGCGCTTCGGGACGGTCATCACGGCTATACGCCTGCCACCGGCATTCTGCCCCTGCGCGAAGCGGTCTGCGCGGATCTTGCCAAGCGCACCGGCCATTCGCCCAATCCGGACAATGTGCTGATCGTGCCGGGCGGCAAGGTCACGATGTTCATGGCGATCCTGATGTTCGGCGAACCGGGCGCAGAAATCCTCTACCCGGATCCCGGCTTCCCGATCTATCGCTCGATGATCGAATTCACCGGGGCAACACCGGTTCCTGTTCCCATCCGCGAAGAGAACGGATTTGCGTTCTCCGCAGACGAAACCCTGTCGCTGATCACCAGCAAGACCCGTCTTCTGATCCTGAACTCACCGGCTAACCCGACCGGCGGCGTGACACCGAAGGCAGAGATCGAGAAGCTGGTGAAGGGCCTCGAGGCCTTCCCCGATGTGGCGATCATGTCGGACGAAATCTACGCCCAGATGACCTATGACGGCATGGAACACGTCTCGCTGCTCGGGTTCGAATCCATCCGCGACCGGCTGATCCTGCTGGATGGCTGGTCCAAGACCTATGCCATGACCGGCTGGCGCATGGGCTATTCCGTCTGGCCGGACGCCCTGATCGACAAGGCCCGCAAGCTGGCCGTCAACTGCTGGTCCTGTGTCAATGCGCCAGCCCAGTACGCTGGACTTGCCGCCCTCACCGGACCGCAGGATGCTGTCCGCGACATGGTGGCAGAGTTCGACCGGCGTCGGAAAGTCGTTGTCGATGGTCTGAATGCCCTGCCCGGTGTTACCTGCCGCACGCCCCTCGGCGCCTTTTATGCATTCCCCAACATCAAGGACACAGGCTGGAAGGCAAAGGCCCTCGCCTCGGCTCTGCTGGAGGAAACCGGCGTTGCGACCATCGGCGGTCCGGACTTTGGCATTCTGGGCGAAGGCTACATCCGCCTCAGCTATGCCAATTCGACGGAAAACATCCAGCGGGCACTGACGCGCATGGGCGAATTCCTGAGCACCCGCAGGCAGGGCTGAACCGCACTTTGCAAGGGCTCCGGCAGGACGAGAGACTTGCCGGAGCCTGCACCTCCTGACAGGATGAACCCCTGCATCAGGAGGAAAGTGGCATGGCCGGTTCTGTTCCCCGCTGGGTCCTGTTTGCGGCCGGATCGGCTGCTCTTTACTGCCTCGTTATCATCGGTGTCGTGCTTGCCTACAACACGTCCGTTCTCAATGCCTCGAGCTACGCGGAGATTACCGGCGGCGGCTTCATCTACAATTACCGGATTGCTGACATCCGTTCCGGCATCACGGTCGGTGTGCGCCGGGACCTTCCGGCCGGAACGCATCTGGTTGCCGAACTGGAGACGCCGGACGGCATGCTGGAGCTGAACCAGGATTATGTTCCGGGCCATCGCAACTATGTTTTTGAGACGCCGCCCCTGACAGGGGTAGAACCCGAGCGCTCTTACATGGCGCGGCTGAAGGTGGTGGATGCGGTGACCGGTGCGGAGCTGGAGCGGCACGAAAAGGCACTGAAGACTGGCATCGCACCAAGGGTCATGCCGGACAAGCCCCTGACCATCGGACCTGGCTATTTTCCAAATCCGGACTTGCAGCCAGCTCCGGCCGCAAGTCCGTCAAAGGCAAGTCCTACGAGCGGCGGGTGATCCCTGCCGTCTCGGCGACGGGCGTGACGGCCTTGCCGGTTTCAAACCAGCTGACCAGATTGTCGGCCACGAGCTGACCCATGGCATCGCGCGTCGCAACGGACGCGGAGCCCACATGCGGCAGCAGAACGGCGTTCGGCAGAGCGATCAGGGCAGCCGGCACATTCGGCTCATTCTCGAAGACGTCGAGACCCGCGCCATGAATTATGCCCTTGGAAAGAGCGTCAATCAGCGCGGCTTCGTCCACGACCGTTCCCCGGCCGATGTTGATCAGCACTCCCTGCGGCCCAAGCGCCGCCAGGATCCCGGCATTGACCAGATGGCGGGTTTCTTCCCCGCCGGGCGCCACAAGCATGAGCGTGTCCACCGCTTCCGCCATGCCTTTCAGGGTGGCGTGATAGGGATAGGCGACATCCTGCTGCTTGTTGCGGCCATGGTAATGAACCGTGAGACCGAAGGCCTCCGCCCGTGCAGCAATGGCCTTGCCGATCCGGCCCAGCCCGACAATGCCGAGCGTCCGCCCCTTCAAGGTCGCCCTGGTCAGCGGATAGGCGCCCTGGCCCGCCCATTTTCCCTCGCGCAGCCAGCGCTCCGCAGCAGGCAGTTCACGCACGGTCATGATCAGCAGACCAATCGCCGTGTCGGCCACTTCATCAGTCAGGACATCCGGCGTGTTGGAAACCATGATGCCGCGAGCGGCACAGGCCGCCGCATCCACATTGTCGTAGCCGACACCGAAACTGGAGACGATTTCCAGGTTGGGAAACTGGTCGAGAAAGGCCCCGTCCACCTTCAGACCGCTGACAGCCAGCCCCCGGACGCTGCCGGCAATCGCGTTCATGGCAGCCTGCGGATCGGCGGACTCATAGGGCTTATGCACCGTGAACCGGTCTTCCAACCCGCGTAGGACCACGTCCCGCATGGCCTTCGGCATCAAAATCTCCGGCTTGCTCATGAAAAGATCATCTCCCATCTGACACTTTGGCGCGAAAAATCACTCTGTTTCAATTACACGAATTTTGTACGGGGAGCATAGCCATTGCAAACAAGGCGATTTCAAGCATCGCTATAATTGACAGTATCATAAGAAAGAAAATTCGGACCTATAGAGAGCTAATCTATTGGAATTGCACGCCGTGATAAGCTAACGTTTCGGGCAGCAACCATTTGCCAGTATATCTTTCTTTAGCATTTTCCGTAAAACTCCCATCAATGTCCTTACGGAACCTGTGCATGTCGACCGACAACCTCATTAGCGGAATTCACCTGGATCTCGAAAAGACTTTCGGGGCAATGTTCGAATGCGTGATCATCTTACGCCCGGACAGACGGATTCTGTTCGTCAATCGCGCCGCGGAACAGTTGTTCGGCTATTCCTTGTCCGAGTTGATCGGCAAGACCGGGGAACCGCTTTATGCAAACCCCGAAGACTTCGCCGCAGCTGGCAAGATCCACGAAGAAGCCGCCCATAACCGGGATGGGCAGAAATTCGTGATGCAGTTCAAGAACAAGCAGGGCCGGATCTTCCACGTCGAAACCATCACCACCCCGCTGTTCGATGCAACGTCAAGGCATGTCGGCTACATGCTCATGGGACGGGACATCACCTATCGGCGCAAGCTTGAGGCAATGGTCGAAAACTCGCTGCAGACCCTGGAAGACGCCATCGAGACCATCTCTGAAGCCTTCGCTCTCTATGACAATGAAGACAAGCTGGTGACTTGCAACGAGAACTACCGCAAGACCTATCCGAATTCCGCGCCTGCAATGGTCCGCGGGACAAGCTTCGAAGACATTCTCCGTTTCGGACTGGACAACGGCCAGTATCACCTCGGCAGCGGCACCAAGGAAGACTGGCTCGAGGAACGTCTGCGCTGGCATCGGAAGGCCTCGGGCGAAGTCATCGAACAAAGGCTTGGCGACGGACGCTGGCTACGTGTTTCCGAACGCAAGACCCGCACGGGCGGAACGGCCGGCATTCGAACGGACATCACAGAGCTGAAGGAAAGCCAGCACAAACTCGCGGCGGTCTATGAGAACATCAAGCTGGTCACCAACAGTCTGGCCTGCAGCATTGTCGAAGTCGACCGGGACGGGATCTGTCTTTTCATCAATGAACATGGGGCAGCCTGGCATGGTTGTCAGCCGTCGGCATTGATCGGAACCTGCCTGCGGGACCGCTATCCCGACCAGGATCGCAGCCTCGACGAGACGTGCTGCAAGGAAGCCCTGAATGGCGCGACCCTGCGCCGGGAAATCTCGCACAAACTGTCTGATGGAAGCATCCGTGATCTTGAGATCGATTTCACACCGAAGCGGGACGCCTCCGGTGACATCATCGGTGTGATCGTCTTCTCCAAGGACATTTCTGGCCGGAAACGCGTGGAGCGGACCCTCGCCGAACTCTATCAGGTGACATCGACACGCGATCTGAGCAGCGACGAGAAGGTCAACCACATCCTCAAGATCGGATGTGACTATTACAATCTTCCGCTTGGCGTCATCAGCCACATCGAGGGCGAGAGCTACTGCGTGAAATGGGTCGAATGTCCCAGTGGCGAAATCGAGCCTGGCCTGACCTTGCCTCTGGGCGAGACCTATTGCAGCCATACCCTGCGTGCCACAGGTCCGCTGGCGATCGCCCACGCCGCAGAATCCGAGATTTCCGGGCACCCCTGTTACGAGCGTTTCAGCCTGGAGGCCTATATCGGTGCGCCGATCCTGGTGGATGGTGTGCGTTTCGGCACGATCTGCTTCACCAGCCACACGCCCCGTCCTGAGGAATTCACCCAGACGGACAAGGAAATCATCCGGCAATTCTCCGACTGGATCGGCACCGAAATCGCCCGCCAGCGCGACCACAAGGCGCTGCTTGACGCCCAGATCCGGCTTGAACGGATTGCCAGCATCGACGACCTGACTGCGGCGCTGAACAGACGCGCCTTTCTGGAACGGGCAGAAACGGAAGTCTCGAGATTCCGCCGCACGGGCAAGCCCTTCTCCGTGGTCGTTCTCGACATCGACCATTTCAAGCAGATCAACGACACGTTTGGCCATTCCACCGGTGACGAAGTGCTGCGGCGCTTTTCGAGCATCCTGATACGGGAATTGAGGGCGGTGGATGTTCTCGGCCGGATCGGCGGTGAGGAATTCTGCATCATCCTCAATGACACCGGGCCGGACGATGCCTTGCGTGTCTGCGACCGTCTGCGGGGCGCGGTGACCGAAGCCTGCCGGATGGAAGGCATGGAGTGGGATGTGACCTGCAGCATGGGCATCATGTCCGCCTCCCTGTCAGATCTCGACTTCGGCAGCCTGATGAAACGGGCAGATACGGCCCTTTACGAAGCCAAGCACAATGGCCGCAACCAATGCGTGGTCTATTCGCCTGTGCGCGAAGTAAAGACGGCTCACAACTGACCACAACCGGTCAGTCGGGCAGTACATCATTCGACCAGACGCGGCCCCAGCCTCACCCCATGCGGCGGTGAACTCTCGCGGATGCGCAGCTCCGGCTCGATCAGAATGGGCCGGTGCGGCACCCGTTCTCCGGCAATCTGCCGCAGCAGGGTCAAAGCAGCGAGGCGGCCGATCTTGTCCGGATGATTGCAAACGGACGTCAGCGCGGGCGTGCGGCTTGCGGCGCCGTCGACATCATCATAGCCAGTGATGGCAATATCCGGACCCGGCTCAACATCCATACGCCGGAAAACCGGCATCATGCCGAGAGCCACCAGATCATTGAAACACATGACCGCCGTCGGCCGTTCCCGCGCCTGGAGAATATCCGGCACCACCTTGCGCCCGTCGGCCTGGGTCATCATCTCGGGAATATCGAGCTGAGCATCGGGATCAAGCCCCGCATCGATCAAGGCCTTGCGCCAGCCAGCATTCCGGTCCCGGCCTGCCGAACTTCCCCGGCGGCCACCGACCATTGCGATCTTGCTATGTCCCTGTGAAATAAGGTGTTTGGTAACCGCATAGGAGCCAGCCAGATCGTCGCCGTGAATGGACGGTGCCCAGACACCGCTGACTTCGCGGCACATCAGGGTGACAGGAATGCCCTGACCGACCAGACGGTTGATCTCTTCCGCCGTCGTGCCAACCGATGGGCACAGGATGAGACCATCGGCGCGGTGCTGGAGCAGGGTGTTGATGAAGGCCCGCTGACGTTTCACGTCGTCCCGGTGGTTGCAGATGAAGATCATCTGCCCCTGCTCTTCCAGGACATCCTCAAGCGAGGAAAAGATCTCGGCGAAATAGGGATTGAGAATGTCGTGAACCGCAACGCCAACAATCTGGCTTCGCGCCGTACGCAGCGAGGCAGCGGAACGGTTATATATATAGCCGACTTCTTCTGCGGTCTTCTTGACGCGTTCACGCGTCTCGTCAGCGACCAGCGGACTGTCGCGCAGGGCCAGCGAAACCGTCGCGGTGGAAATGCCGAGCTGATCCGCGATATGGCCCAGCGTCAGGCGTTTGCCAGGTTTCGGAAAGTCCGGTTCGCCATCCGGCCAGTTTGACGTCTCTTTGCCGTCAGAGGAACTGTCCGCCGGTTTACCGGCACCCGTATCGTTGGTCATGCCTATGTCTCAAGCCTGCATGCGCTGCCCGGGCCGGGCAGCGCCACACCTGCAGCAAAGCCAAGCTCTACCGGCGCGGTGCCGATTCGTCGAATTCCTCTCGCAGGTTAACGACCACGCGACGATTTTGCGACTGGCAAGTAATGTCATCGCAATTCGTGACGGGACGCTCGATGCCATAGCCCTTGACCCACATGCGCTTGCGGTCGATGCCTTGGGCCGCGAAGGCGTCATAAACGGCTTGGGCCCGCTTCGTGGACAAGGCCTTGTTGGCTGCCTCGCCCCCCGGATCATCCGCATGCCCCTGGATTTTCACCAGCCAGCCCGTGTTCTTCTTCAGAAAGGCTGCCTGCCGCTCGATACTGATCCGGGCCTCATCAGTGATGTTGGCGGAACCAGACTCGAAGAAGATCCGCCGCCCCACATTCAGCATGAAATCCTCTTCGGATCCCGGCTTGATATTGGCAAACCCCGCAGCGGTCGCATTGGTCACGTCCGGAGTGCTGAGATCTGCCGTGTTGCACCCGGCGAGAGACAAAGCCCCCAGCAAGATGAGAGCCTGCGCACCCAAGCGCCTCTTTGCAATTGCTTTCAATCCACCCCCCAGCTTCATGGTCGCCGTTTAAAAATCCTGCCCGGCAGGATGCCGGATGAAAAGTCAGCCCGCGTTCGCACCCAGATGTTCAAGAACCAGAACCTTGGTGCCCTTCGGGCAGCGCTGATAGAGATCAATGACGTCTTCCGGGAACATGCGGATACAGCCGCTCGACACGTCCTTGCCGATGCTCCAGGGCTCCAGCGTGCCATGCAGCCGGTAACCGAGATCCGAGCCATCGCGATAGAGATACAGGGCACGCGGGCCGAGCGGATTGTTCGCCGCTCCCCCTTCCACCAGCTTGGGAAGATCAGGCTGCCGCTGGATCATTTCCGGGGGCGGCACCCAGCGGGGCCACAGCGCCTTGCGGTCGATGCGCGCGCGGCCGAACCACTGAAATCCTTCCCGCCCGACACCAACGCCGTAACGCAGGGCCGTGTTGTTTTCGAAGACGACATAAAGGAAGTGATTGCGGGTATCGACCACCACGGTTCCCGGAGGCTCAGGGCTGAAATACTTCACCATCTGGCGCTGCCAGACCGGCTGGATCTTGTCGAAATTCGTGAGCCTGTAGCGGAAGCCGCTGTCCTCGGCATAGCCCTTGAAATAGGCCTCGGCCGCCGCATTGGCGGAAGCTTCAGAGCCGATCAGAGGCAGAAGGCCTGCAGCACCTGCAACGGCCAGTCCCGCCATGCCGGCGCTTCTGGCGAGAAAGTCACGTCGGGTCAATGACATCCGCTATCCTCCCGTC
The DNA here is from genome assembly GCF_900142725.1 of Roseibium suaedae. Lineage (GTDB taxonomy): Bacteria > Pseudomonadota > Alphaproteobacteria > Rhizobiales > Stappiaceae > Roseibium > Roseibium suaedae. The sequence continues at coordinate 1,426,033 of NZ_FRBW01000002.1, forward strand.
CGTTCACCGCACAAGGTTCTCCCTTTCATGGAGCCTATCGTTGCGGCAGCCGGGCAATTAGGACAGGGTTTCCAGCAAACGTCAACCTAGAGTGATCCAGGGGCAATCCTGCCCCTGACCATCAGGATTTGCGCACTCTCTCGCGATAGAGCAGATAGAGCCCGGAACAGACGACAATCGATGCGCCGATAACGGTGCTCGTGGTCGGAACATCGCCGAAAACCAGATATCCAAGACCCACCATGCTGACGATCTGGGCGTAGCTGAAGGGCGCCAGAACCGGGACAGGTGCAAGTGCGCTCGCCTTGATGAACAGCCAGTGCCCCAATCCGCCGAAGACACCCGTGCACATGAGCAGCAGCCAATGAAACAGGCTGGGAGGTGCAGTCCAGACCGACAGACCGGCCGGAGCCATCGCAAGCATCGCCACCACTGCAGAGATCATCAGCATGCTGGTGGCAGAATCCTTGCCGGACAGCATCCGGGTCAGCAGGGCGTAAAAGGCATAGGAGACCATGGCCGCAACCGAATAGATGGCAGCCCAATGCATTTCCCCGCTACCCGGTTTCATCACGATAAGAACACCGATGAAGCCAACGACAATTGCGGCCCAGCGCCGGGGACCGGCCCATTCGCCCAGCATGGGACCCGCGATGGCCGTCACCAGGAACGGCGCGGCGAACATGATGGACATGGTCTCGGCCAGCTGGAGATACCGGATCGCGAGGAAGTTGCCGACCGTGCTGCCGAGCAGGCAGAAGGCCCGGACAATCTGCAGCACCGGGCGCCCGGTGCGGAAGATGCCCGGCCGTTTCCAGACCTGAAACACGATCAGCGCCAACACCACATGACTGACAAACCGCATCCACACCACCTGCAGCGACGGCAGGGTTTCGACCAGATACTTGGCAGTGGCATCCAGACAGGAGAAACAGAGATAGGCAAGCAGCGTCAGGCCGATTGCAACGAGGGGCGCTTGAGCATTATCGGATGAATTGCTCATGCCGCACGATCCGCGCTGGCTGAATGTCCCTTGCTGGCGCAAGCGCCCTTGGGTCCTGTCGTCATGGAGAATATAACCTGGAAGCAATGGCACTGGTTGCGCCATCCGGGATCTTGAGGCTAGCGCGTTGCAGCGCACTCCGAAAGTCCCCAAACTTCAGATCAGTACGATCAGAGGCCGTCCTGGCAGGAATTTCACAAGGAACCTGGAGACAATCATGCCCGAAGCCCTGATCCAGACCATGGTCGGCCCCTTGTGCCTTCAGGAAACCGATGGACAAATAACCCGGCTCAGCTGGTCACGGCAGCAGGATGCAGGACCCGAGGCGCCAACAGCCCTGCTCAAGGAAGCAATCGCACAGCTGAAGGCCTATTTCGAGGGACGTCTCACCAGCTTCGACCTGCCGCTCGCGCCCAAGGGAGGCGAGCTCAATCAGGCCGTTTTCCTGGCCATGCTGGACATTCCCTTTGGCGAGACGCGCACTTACGGCGAAATTGCCCGCCAGATCGGATCGGCAGCTCAGCCGGTCGGACAAGCCTGCGGCGCAAATCCGATCCCGGTGATCATACCGTGCCACCGGATCCTTTCCGCCCAGGGACTGGGCGGCTATTCCGGATCCGGAGGCCTAGATACCAAAATCGCGCTTTTGAAGCTGGAAGGCGGTTATCCGTTTCTGCTGTGAATGCGGATACCGACCCTGTCAGACGAGCTGCAGGTCTTCCACCTTCTCCACGTCCTTGACCTGCTCGCCGTCAGCATCAAGCTCATCGGTTTCATCTTCCGGAGAGGTCAGGCTCAGGTTCTTCTCGACCGTCCGCAGCAACTTACGCAGCTTTTTGCGGTCCTTTTCGTCGATGCCCGCCATGGCTTCGCGCTCAAGACGCTTCCAGGCGCGGTCGACATTGGACACAAGCCCCCGGCCTTCGTCGGTCAGATAGACCCGTGCCAGACGGCCATCCGCATCAGACACCTGACGGCGGACATAGCCCTGCGCGGAAAGACGGGTAATCATCTTGGTCACCGTGGGCGGCTGAACGCCAAGCGTGGTGGCAAGCTGGCTCATCGTCAGCCCGTCCGTCTCAAACAGGACTTTCAGCACCAGCTCCTGACCGGGATGAAGCCCGATACGGGCAAGGTGGTTGCCCGAACGTGCGCGTTGCGCCTTTGCAGCCTGAACGAGCCTGAATGTCACGCTCTTCTTGTGATTGAATGCCATGGTCTTTCCCTGACTCAGAATCAGCGGTACCGGCCGGTTCCGCCCGGTTTTGCGGCGCAACCGTAGTCAGGTTATTTAACCGACGAATGACACTGCAAGCAGGAAAGTGATTTTTTAGAAACAGGATAGTTTTCTGGCGACCAAATTGAGATAGCGGCTCCGGCTTTCAGGCGTCGACGTGTCCATCTTGTAGTGGGCCAGATAAAGCGTCTTGCAGCCGGGAGCGCAAAGGGCGCGCATGCCGCGCATGATGGTCTTGCGGCCAGGCTCCCCCACCCATTTCGACACTGCCCAGGACGCCCCACAGGTGGTGACCACCGCGATCTTGCGGATATGCTGCATGAGGGGGCGCATGCCCTTGTCCTCCGTCGGCATGCCGAAGGTGACATGAGGCACCCAGACCCGGTCGAACCAGCCCTTCAGCATGGCCGGGAGACCGAACCACCAGGTCGGATAGACAAAGACAAGCATGTCGCACCAGCAGATATCGGCGACATAGCTTTCGACCGGCACCACATTGTCCCCTTCGTCATGGTAGCGGCGGCGCTCGTCTGCCCCCATGGCCGGCTCGAATCCTTCTTCATAGAGATCCCTGAGCCGCACCTCATGTCCGGCCTTCTCCAGCGTCGAGGTCACCTTGTTGCGGATCGCCGCATTGAAGCTCTCCGCGCAGGGGTGGCAATAGATCACCAGCGCCTTCATCAGAATGCCTCCATGCTTTGGCCGACCTTGTTCAGGAAGGCCTTGCGGTTGTCTTCGGTGACCCGGTTCATGTCATAAAGCGCATGATAGGCAACGGGTGCCACCGGTCTGATGACAGCCCGCAAAACGCGGGTCGCAATCTTGCGCGGCGGGTCGCCAACCAGGAAGGCCCTGAGCCGCGTCCCGCCATAGGTGCTGACAACGGCCAGCTTGCGGATGTTGTGCAGGCTGGGCCGGACCTTGCCGTCGCGCATCTTGAAGGAAACGCCGGGCAGGAACACCCGGTCGAAGAAGCCTTTCAGGATCGCCGGATGCCCGAAATTCCAGACCGGCGTCACAATCACGAGGGCTTCCGCCGCCTGCAGCCGCTCCACGTAGGATGCCACCCCCGCCTGATTGGTCTCAAGGTCATGATAGGCCAGGCGCTCCTCGCGGGTGAGGCGCGGGTCAAAGCCTTCAGCATAAAGATCGCAATCATCGACCTCATGTCCGGCCGCCGTCAGCCCGCGGATCACCTCCGCATGCAGCGCAGAAGCAAAGCTTGTCTCCACCGGATGGGCGTAAAGAAGAAGAACCCGCATCGATTGCTCCAATCTTCCTTTTTCAAATTCCAGGCATGCCAAAGGGACGGCCCGCGACAGTCGCAGGGCGGCCGGCATCAAAGTCAGATCTTCAACCCTTTTCAGGCAGGCTGCAGACCGGGGAAAAGAAACAGCTTGTCCGACTTGTAATCGTAGGACGGGTCTTCCCAGGCAATCATCTTGCCCGGATTGAGCAGCCCCTTCGGATCGGCTTCCTTCTTGAAGGCAAGCTGAACCTCATCCGTCTGCTTCATGCCGCCTTCTTCCAGCGTATAGCGGTGCGGATTGAAGACCGGGCAGCCATTATCCTCATGCAGCTTGATGATCTCGTTCAGCCGCTCCTCCGTCGTGTAACGGACGATGGGCAGGCCAAAGCAGGTGATCTTGCCGTCAAAGCGCACATATTCCAGATGCGCTGGCACTTCGTCGCCGAGCAGCTCCACCATGGTGCGAACCTTCTCGATCTGGTCCGGGAAGGGATAAAGCACCTGAAGATAGGTGATCCCCGGCTCGACCCGCAGCCCGCGCAAGGTGGTGTGGTTCCAGGCCAGTTCATAGGCCGGCGGCAGGGACTTTACATCCGCTTCATCGGCCAGATCCGAGCGGTAGAGGATGGAAGCCTTGCTGTTCCGCCGGACAAAGGCCGCAAAGGCGTCCATGGCAAAGGACGCAACCATGCAGACAACGACGGACTGGTCCTTGCGGATGAACTTCTTATGCCGCAGGAAATAGTCATGGGGCACGGGCGCTGCAATCGGCGCGATTTCCTTGACCAGCAACCCATCCTGATTGCCCAGGCGATCTGCGAACTGCACGCCGTCCATGAACTCGTCGAAACCGACCAGCACATCGACCCAGTCATAGGCAGCCGTCAGCGGCATTTCGACTTCGGTGATGATGCCGTTTGTGCCATAGGCATGCATGACCTTGTGCAGATCTTCCCCAGTCAGCTCCAGCACGCGCGGCTCGGCTTCCATGGTCAGGACCCGCAAGCGGATGACATTGCCCAGGTCGCGAAGACCGCCCCAGTTGATGGAGCCGACACCACCGGAACCACCGGCAATGAACCCGCCAATGGTGGCCGTGCGGTAGGTCGAGGGATGCAGCCGCAGCTCCTGACCGGAATGGGCGCGGCATTCCTCATCGATCTTGGAAATGATCGCCCCGGCCTCGACCACGACAACCCCCGGCCGGATCGATTTGACCTTGTTGAGTTCAGCCAGGTTCAGGATCACACCGCCGGACAGGGGCATCGCCTGACCATAATTGCCGGTTCCTGCGCCACGGGTGGTCACCGGAATGTCGAGGGCATAGCAGGCCTTGAGGACCTGAATGATCTCCTCTTCGCTTTTCGGCGTGACGACCAGATCGCCGGTCACGTGATCGAGCTGCTGCTTCAGCACCGGCGAATACCAGAAGAAATCGCGGCTCTTCTGTTTCACGATCTGCGGATTGTCTTCAAGCTGCAGGCCCGCAAGCTCGGTCTTGAGTTGGTCGAGGTTGCTCATGCAAGTGCTCCGCTGTGCTGCATCAAAGTGTCGAGTTCCCGGTAGTCGGGAAGGGTCTCCGTCACGCTCCGGCCAGCCCGCAGAACATGACGGGGGCCACCGGGACGGGACATCAGTTCACTCCAGTCCCGGGTCCGGAACAGGATCAGATCCGCAGGCAGGCCGCATTCGATCACACCGGCCTCCACCCCGAGCATGCGGGCGGGAGAGGTTGTGACCGTGGTGATCCAGTCGCCGATCGGATGATCGAGCTGAAGAATGCGGGTCGCCTGGGAGTAGACCTCGATCAGATCGAGATCACCATAGGCATAGAACGGGTCGCGTGTGTTGTCGGAGGCAACGGCGACGGGCGTGCCGCGTGAGCGCATTTCATGAAGCAGGGTAACCCCGCGCCAGCGCGGTGTGCGCCCTGCCTCCCGGTCTTGCAGATACATGTTACACATGGGAAGGGACACGATACCAAGCCCGGCCTTCGCGACCAGATCCATGGTCTCGTCAGCCTCGGCTTCGTCCTGCCGGGCAAGGGAGCAGCAATGACCGCAGACAACCTTGCCGGAATAACCTGTCCGCAGAACGGCCTCCGCAATCGCCCGCAAGGTCCGCGCTTCCGGATCCTTTGTCTCGTCGACATGGAAATCCACGTCCAGCCCGCGCTCCATGGCTGCCATCAGGATCGCATCAAGATGCGTCTCCAGATCCGGGATCATGTAGGTCACGGCGCCCAGAATGCCGCCCGCCTCCTTCACCCGGCCGGCAATCGATCCCAGGAATTCAGGCTCGGTGATCAGACGGTCGATCCCGAAGAGACAGGAGCCCTGCAGGGTGATCCGGCCGGCCCAGGCCTCCCGGATTTCCTTGAACACCGGCCAGGACACTTCATCCTGGGGCGGCAGGCTGTCGATGTGGGTCCGCACCACCGAGGTTCCGTGGACATAGGCGCATTTCAGGCTGAACTCCATGCGCGTGCGCACGTCCTCCGCCGTCCAGGACGCAATACGGTCCGCTCCAACGGAGGAGAGCGCGCTTGCGAAAGTCCCGTCGGGATTGGGCCTCCGCGGCCAGATATGCCCTTTGTCCAGATGAGTGTGCATGTCGACCAGCGCCGGCAGGATCATGCCGCCATCCAGATCAAGCAGCCCCTGACCCGTCTGGTCCAGTTGTCCCTTGGGCGCCAGCCGCACCACCTTGCCCTTCTCCACATCCAGATCGACCCGCACAAGGTCCTCGGAACCGATGGAGACTGCGTCCTTGCCGCCGATCAGACAGGCCGGCACCGTGCCGTTGCGAATCCTGAGATCGCCGGACACAAGATCTTCAAATCGCGCCATCTCAATTCTCCCGCTTCAGGGCACTCTCGTGCCATTTCCGCAGGAGCAGATGGGACAGAAGACTGGTGGCCGCGAAAATCAGAACGCCCGTGAAGGACAAGAGGATCAGCGCCGCAAACAGCCGGGGAATGTTGAGCCGGAACTGGGACTCCAGCAGCCGGTAGGCAAGGCCCGAACCCGCCCCTGCCGACCCTGCCGCAAATTCCGCCACGACAGCAGCGATCAGGGCCAGACCACCGGCAATCCGCAAGCCCGCGAGGAAATAGGGCAAGGCATTCGGCAGCTTCAGATAGACAAGGGTCTGCCAGGACGATGCGCCGTAAAGCTCGAACAGATTGAGAAGATTGTGGTCCGTCGACTTCAGCCCCTGCGTCGTGTTGGACAGCACCGGGAAGAAGGCCACAATCCAGGCACAGATGAGCAAGGCTGACTGGGTGGACGGGGCATAGATGAGGATCAGGGGCGCGATCGCAACGATCGGCGTGACCTGCAGGATGACCGCATAGGGATAGAGCGCCAGCTCGATCCAGCGGGACTGGGACATCAACACCGCGAGACCAACGCCGCCGACAAGGGCGATGCCAAGAGCCGTGAAGGTGATCTTCAACGTCACCAGCAAGGCGGCGGACAAGGTGCCCCAGTCATCATACAGCGACATGGCAACACGTTTAGGGCTCGGCAGAATGTAATGAGGAACCTTGTAGGCCTCCACATACCAGCCCCAAAGCGCCACCAGCAGCAGAAGCATCGCGGCCGGAATGACAAATTTCAGGATCCGTTCGAAATTCGTGTCCCGCGGCGCAAAGACCGGTTGCGGTTCATCCAGAATGGCAGGTGCCGGGACCTGCTCCTGTTCCTCAAGTGCCTTCATAAATGATCATTCGCGTCCATGGCCGCATGCAATGCGGCGGACGCGTCCCTGCAATAGTCGTTGTAGACGGAGGTCGTGCGGAAATCCTCTTCGCGCGGATAGGGAGCGTCGACCAACATGTCATTGACGACCCGGCCAGGCCGCGCGGCCATGACAACGATGCGATTGGAAAGATAGACGGACTCGAACACCGAGTGGGTCACGAACACCACGGTCCAGCCGAATTTCTCCCACAGGTGCAGGAGATCATTGTTCAGCTTGAAGCGGGTGATTTCATCGAGCGCGGCGAAAGGCTCGTCCATGAGCAGAATCTTCGGCCGGGTCACCAGCGCTCTGGCAATGGAGACGCGCATCTTCATGCCACCGGACAGTTCACGCGGGTAGGCGTCGGCGAATTTCGCCAGCCCCACCATTTCCAGCGCTTCCATCACCCGGTCATGAGCCTCCTGCTTGGAGATACCCTTGAGCCGCAGGGGCAGCCAGACGTTCTTGAACACGGTGGCCCAAGGCATCAGGGTCGGTTCCTGGAACACGAAGCTGATTTCCGGCAATGCCTTGCCACTGGCGTCATGACCGGAGGTCGGCCATTCGATGGTGCCCGAGGACGGATCCCCAAGGCCTGCAATGATCCGCAGCACCGTGGATTTTCCGCAACCGGACGGGCCGAGCAGGCTGATGAACTCACCCTGACGGATGTCCATGGTCATATTCTGCAGGGCAGTGGTGCCGTTGGAGAAGACCTTGGACACACCGGACAGGCGCACGAGCGGACGGCGGCTGCCGGAGTCAGCGGAGAAGGTCCCGGCAGAAGCCGGAACAGGATTGCTCTGAGACACGTGAAGGTCCTTCAAGATTGGCTGTTTTTCAGAGGTCAGCACCCAGCGTGGGCCCCGAATCCAGGCCCCACGCCAAATCCTGTTTGAGACAGCTTACTTCTTGAGGTCCATGCCGACACCCTTGCAGACGAACTCGGTCGTGTAGATCGTCTTGACGTCGATGCCTTCCTTGACAACCCCGGCCTTGACCATGGCGTCATAGAACGTCTTCTGCTGGTCATCGGTCATGCAGCCGATGCCCTTTTCGAGCGCTTCCCCGGACTCGACCAGCCCGAAGGATTTCATCGTCTCGATGGAGAAGGCGATCTGCCCGTCGGTGATTTCCGGGTTGTCTTTCTTAATCAACTCATTGGCGGCTGCATTGTCGCCATAGAGATAGTTGTACCAGCCAATAATCGTCGCATCGACGAAGCGCTGGGTCAGATCCTTGTTCGCCTCGACGAAGTCCTTCCGGCCTTCAATCAGGGTGGAGTAGGTCTCGAAGCCAGCATCCGCCAGGAGGAAAAGCTTCGGCTTGAAACCGCCTTCCGTCTCGATCGCATAGGGCTCGGACGTGATGTAACCCTGCTGGGCGGACTGCTTGTCGGCCAGGAACGGACCCGGGTTGAAGGTGTAGGGCTTGTACTGCTCGTCGCGGAAGCCTTCGTAAGCAGACTTCATCCACTGGAAGTAGGAAGCAAAGCCGTCCTTGCCCATGAAGATGGTCGGAAGCTTGGCCAGATCTTCGAATTTTTCGAGGCCCTGATCCGGATGAGCGATGAGAACCTGCGGGTCTTTCTGGAAGATCGCCGCGACTTCAAGAACCGGAATGTCCTCGGCAAGCGCGTTCAGCGGCTGCAGCATGTTGCCCGCCATGTAGAAATCGATCTTGCCCGCCAGAAGCAGAGCGCGGTTTGCCGCCTGCGGCCCGCCCTGAACAATCTCGACCTTCAGACCGTATTTCTCATAGGTGCCATCTGCGACGGCCTGATAGTAGCCGCCATGCTCAGCCTGAGCGAGCCAGTTGGTTCCGAACTTTACCTCGTCCAGCGCATAGGCGCTCGTGGACGCCAGAAGCGCTGCTGCAGTGAACCCGATCGTCTGAAGGATGCGCATATTGTCCAACCTCTCCTATAGCTCTCACCCGGCCGGCAAGGTGCCAACCGGCTCTGTGCTCTGCCGCTGTGCCTCCACAGGCCCTGGGAGCGGATCAGGCAATCACGCCCGATCATTTTTGCAAACCCCATGCCAAACCGGAGACCACGCTGCGGAGTCCCCGCTTTCCGCCCCTGCCTCAAATTGCAAAAAGGACTTCCGCCACCCAGAGGCGACCAGCCGACGTCACCCCGGCTGCAGCATGCCTATTTTTCAGGCATAAAGACAAGCCCCTGCCCGCCGCATATTCAATAGGCAGCCTTGCCCCCCGGCAATCCGCCTCCTAGTTTCTTCAGAACATCAAGGTCCCGCCCTTTCAGGAAAGCAGAGAGAAACGATGACCAGACCCTTGCAGCCAGACACGATCCGCGCCCCGTTTGCCCGCTACAGCCATGGCGTGGAAATCCCTGCAGGACACCGCATCGTCTACACGTCTGGCCAGCTCGGCATCACGGAAGACGAAGTCATTCCGAAAGGCGTGGAGGCCCAGACCCGGCTCTGTTTCAAGAACATCAAGGCCATTCTGGAATCCGCCGGCATGGATCTTGGCGATATCGTGCGCATAAACGCCTTCGTGACCGATCGCATGCACATGGGCGGCTACATGAAGACCCGCGACGAGTTCACCAAGAGTCCTCCCCCCGCCTCGACCCTGATGATCGTTTCCGGCTTCACCCGGGAAGAGTTCGTGGTTGAAATCGAGGTCATCGCCGCGAAAGCCGAATAGGCCGGGGCTTGCCTTCCAAACCGTTCGAGTTCAACACTATCCCCCGGCTTGAGGACAGGCTGGTGCGGATCCCCTGCGCCTTACTCATTTAACGACCCCTGTGCGGAACTCGGGCGGGAGGCAACTCACCGCTATCTAAGCCTGCAGGTCCAGGAACAAGGACCAGACTGAATGCGTCTATGGATCAAGGATCCCATTGCCATTCTCGCAGACGGCGCCGAGCGCGGCGTCGTTGTCGAAGACGGTGTCATCGTCGAGCTGATTGCTTCCGGCAAGGAGCCGATGCTTCCCGTCGACCAGACATATGACGCTTCCCGGCATGTGATCATTCCCGGGCTGATCAACACCCACCACCATTTCTTCCAGACCCTGACACGGGCCCATCCGCAGGCGATCAACAAGGAGCTGTTTCCCTGGCTCCAGACGCTCTACCCGATCTGGGCGCGGAACGTGACGCCGGAAACCTTCAGGCTTGGAACACGGCTCGCCCTCACCGAACTGATGATGTCCGGCTGCACGGCAGCCTCCGACCACCACTACCTGTTCCCCGGCGGGCTGGAAGCGGCCATGGATATTCAGGCCGAGGAAGCCGCCCGGGTCGGCGTGCGCATGACCATCACCCGAGGTTCCATGAACCTCAGCCAGAAGGATGGCGGCCTTCCGCCGGACACGGTCGTGCAGGACGAAGACACGATCCTGGCAGACTGCGAGCGCGTGCTGAACCGCTACCATGACACATCCAAGGGCTCCATGCTGCAGGTCGCGCTTGCGCCCTGCGCGCCCTTCACCGTGACCAAGCGGCTGATGCGCGAAAGCGTAGCCCTTGCGGAAAAATTCGATTGCCGTCTGCACACGCATCTGGGCGAAACCATCGACGAGGACAATTACTGCCTCGAGAAGTTCAACTGCCGTCCGGTGGACTATCTGGAAGAATGCGGCTGGCTGAATGAGCGCGTGTGGCTGGCTCACGGCATCCACTTCAACGACGACGAGGTCAAGCGCCTTGGCCATGCCTGCGTCGGGGTCTGCCACTGCTCGACGTCCAACATGGTCCTTGCCTCCGGCCAGTGCCGCACCAAGGAACTGGAAGCCGCAGGATGTCCGGTCGGTCTTGGCGTCGACGGCTCCGCCTCCAATGACAACTCGAATCTGATCGAAGGCGTGCGCCACGCGCTGATGATCAACCGCCTGACCTATGATGCGGCCAGCGTGACCCATTTCGATGCGTTCCGCTGGGCAACAGAAGGCTCGGCCCGGTGCCTCGGCCGCTCCGACATCGGGGCAATCCGTCCGGGAATGATGGCCGACATGGCCTTCTACACTCTGGATGAGCTGCGCTTCTCAGGTGCGGGAGACCCGCTTGCCGCCCTCGTGCTGTGCGGCGCCCATGAAGCGGACCGGGTCATGATCGGTGGAGACTGGAAGGTGGTCGACACCGTTCCGACCGGCATGGACGTTGGCCAGTTGCGCTACGAGCACGGCCAGGCTGCCAAGCGTTTCCTCGAAAGCCTTTGACCCAACTCAGCAGGTGGCGGATTGCCCGCCACCTGAGCCAGACGCCGAAATCAGGCCGCCTGAGGTTTCTCGACCTTCAGGTTTCCAGCCATCACGGTGATCAGGATGGCAAGAACCGCGACCAGCGCGAAGGACATGCGCAAGGACAGCGCATGGCCAATGAAGCCCAGCACCGGCGGCCCGAACAGGAACGCGCCATAGCCAAGCGTCGCAACGGAGGCCAGCGCCCGGCCTCTTGAAAGGTTCGGATCCGCCGCCGCTCGGGACATGGCCAGCGGGAAGATCACTGCATTGCCGAACCCCATGATCACGCATCCAACCCAGACAACCCAGACCGACCCGCCAAGCACCACCAAAGAGGTGCCGACCGCAGCTGCGATGCCGCTGGCCCTGGCAACCTTGACCGGTCCGAACCGGGCAATGATCTGATCACCCGCAAGACGCATGATGACCATGGCAACGGAGAACAGGGAAAAACCGATGGCTGCCGTGGAACTGTCGAAACCCAGCTCCTGGATCTGATAGATCGCCGCCCAGTCTGTGACCGCCCCTTCGCCCAGCGCGGCAATCAGGGCCATCAAGCCGACGAAGAGCAGCGCGCCTTTGGGAATTGCAAACATGGGCGCTTTCTGGCCTGCAGCGTCAGCCGTCTTCGACTGCCAGGGCGTCATCAGCGCCCAGATCAGCACCGGCAGCACAACAACGGTCCAGACATAGAAATGCAAGGGAACTGCAAATTCCAGCCAGAGTGCCAAGGCACCGCCCGCAGCCCCAGCGCCCGCCCCCAGACTGTACAGCCCGTGGTAGGACGACATGACCGGCCTGCCCAGTTCCTGCTCGACCTCCGCACCCCAGCCGTTCATCGACACGTCCAACGCCCCCATTGCGAACCCGTTGAGATAGGCAATCGGGACCATCACGGCGACCGAGGTGCCGAAGGTCAGGCCGATGAAGATGAACAGGATGCAGATCGACGAAATCTTCGCCACCGTGGCCGCTCCCCACCGGTCGATCAAGGGGCCGGAGATCGGGAAGGAGGAGAAGGCGCCAAAGGCCATGCAGAGCAGGATCAGACCGAAGCCGCTCTCATCAACCTCGAGGATGACTTTAATGTCCGGGATACGGGACGCCCAGGCACCCACAAGCGAGCCGAGCATGAAAAAGACATAAGCAACGGCAAGCCGTGCACGGCGAACGGACATTTTATAAACCTGAAAGGAGGTGCCGGAAGGCAAATTACAGAGAGCACAACCTAGGTAGCTGAGCTAGAGAGTTCAAGCCCGGGACAGGATGGGAAACACGCTCACCCCAAGCAAAGTGCGGTGTTGATCAAGGGCTCAGGCATAAAGACCGGCGGAAGCAGGTTGCCGGTTGCCGAATGCGCCGAGTTGTCCGCCAGACTGATAGCTCTGGATGGCCGCAAAGAGATCGGAAGACCGGCCCTGACCGGACGAACCGCCGTCCGCGTCTTCACTCTCAGCGGTCGCGTTTCCGGCGTTGGCCTTTGGCTCATTTCCAGCTTCCGGACCGCCGGTCGGACCTGTCTCTTCATCATCCCCCTGCAGCTCTTCGGCCTGCTGCGTCCGTGCCTCTGCCTGCGCCTCCGCCAGTTGTGCCCGCGCCTGCTGGGCGACCTTCAGATCTTGCGAGGAAGGCTCGGCGGGAGCGGTGGCGGCCCGGATGACCGTCTGCATCTTCCGGATGGTCGCTTCCGGGCTCTGCTCCGCGGATGTGTCGATAGAAACTTCGCCGCCAATCGCATAGCGCTTGCCGTCCGGACCCTGCTGGAAGGTGTAGGAAGGGGCGCCCGCATGAGGACCACCAGTCCGGGCATGGGCTGCCTCGTGAGCACGCACTTCCCTGTCCCGCTGCTGCAGCTTGTCGACCTGCTTCTCTTCTTCCTCGGACAGCTCCTGCGGATCACTTGAATCTTCTTCCTCGCCCTGGCCAGTGGCTTGCGCCGTTTCCTGACCGCCCGAACCGGCAGTGCCGACGGTTCTGGTCTCATCACTTTCGCCAGAAGAACTGGTTTCTGAAGACTCGGCACCCGTGGTGTCCTGTCCATCGCCACGGCGGCGGGAGGTGGCCGGCTGTCCGGTGTCATCGGCCTGCAGTGCCAGAATGGCTTCGCCGGAGAGTGTCGGCGCGTTCCCGGCACGCAGACTTCGAACTGCCGGGGCAGCTGCGGGTTCCTTGTCGCGCACGTCTCCCTTGACCGCCAGCGTCTCATCCGCGGCTGTCTTGATATCTCCCATCAACCCACTGCCGCGCAGGGCACTGGCGGGAGAGTTGGAGAAAAGTGCAGCAATCATGCGAAAAGTATCGCCGATCGGCCCTATCGATTCGTTAACAGGCCTTAACCCGCCGATCAGCTTTGCGTGAAGGCGCAGTGCCAGATGCCTAAATTTTCGCACTGACGGCATCGGCAAAGCCACGCTAAGGTACGGACAAATCAGACCAAAGGACCTGACAATGACTGCGTTGCCGCGCCGCTACTGGCATGAGATGACCACCCTCGATTTTCGGGATCCCTCTGCCCGCGACTGGATTGCGATCCTTCCCGTTGCCGCCATCGAGCAGCACGGCCCTCACCTGCCGGTCTTCACCGACACCGCAATCGCTGAAGGCCAGATCCGCCGCGTGCTGGAACTCCTGCCCGATGATCTGCCCGCAACCTTCCTGCCGACCCAGGCCATCGGCAAGTCCAACGAGCATATCTCCTCCCCCGGCACCTTGACCCTCAACTGGGACACCCTGACCCGGGCCTGGATAGAGATCGGCGAAAGCGTAGCCCGCGCCGGCATCCGCAAGCTGGTGCTGATCAATTCTCATGGCGGCAACGTGCCGATCATCGACATTGTCGCCCGTGAACTGCGTGTGAAGCACGAGATGCTGGTCACGGCCACCGCCTGGTCCCGCTTTGGCCAGCCGGAAGGTCTCTTCCCCGAAGAAGAGTTCACCTACGGCATTCATGGCGGCGATGTGGAAACCTCGATCATGCTGCATCTCCATCCGGAACTGGTGCGCATGGATCTGGCGGAGGATTTCAAGTCGGCCCAGCAGGACTTCATCAAGGAGTTCAAATACCTGCGCGGTCACGGTGCACAGCAGTTCGGCTGGAAGGCTCAGGATCTGGGTGCCAAGGGCGCACTCGGCAATGCCGCAAACGCCACGGCCGACAAGGGACGCCAGTCTCTCGACCGCGCGGCCCATGCCTTCGTCGATCTGCTCAAGGACATCCATGCCTTCGACCTCAAGCGTCTGTGGACGCCTGAAAGCTGAGCGCATGGCAGGGCGGCTGCAAAACGCGGCCGCCAGCCCCTACCAGGGGATCACCTTGCCGTGATGGTCGTAAAAGCCGCCGGTCTGCTCCGGCTGCAAGCCCTCAATGACCTTCAGGATCCGGGCCGCTGCGGTTGCCGGATCCTGCACCTCAAGCCCCGTGGCCTGAAAGCCTTCGGACAGATTGGTGGCAACCGTTCCCGGATGCAGGGCGACGCAGATCGCCTGCGGGTTCCTTCTCTGCAATTCGACAGATGCTGTGTGGACAAGCTGATTGAGCGCAGCCTTGGAGGCCCGGTAACTGTACCAGCCACCCAGATGATTGTCCCCAATGCTGCCGACCCGCGCAGACAGATTGGCGAAAACCGCCCGCCCTTCGCGGCTGAGCTTCGGCAGAAAGTGTTTCATCACCAGCGCCGGACCGATCGCATTCACCTGGAAGACCGCCATCATTTCGGCCGGATCAATGGATCGCCAGCTCTTTTCAGGCCCTGCTGTCTGTGTCGAGAGAATGCCCGTTGCATTCACGACAAGTTCGAGAGGGCCGAGAGAGGAACAATAGGCCGCTGCCTGCTCGACCGTCTCCTCCTTGCCCACATCAAACGCCAGTGTCGTCTTCCGGCTCAGACCGACAACCGCAAGGTCTGGCCGCGTCTGCCGGAGGCGGGCTTCGAGCGCACCGCCGATGCCGCCGGAGGCTCCAAGGATCACCGCTACAGCCATCGGTCCCACTCCCCTTCTGATCGGGCAGCCCAAGACGGGCCTGGCACTAAAAGCAGACTACACGCTTTGCCTTAACATGGAGGGCAACGTGGTTCTGTCCAGAAGCGCCATGGCTAAATCTGCAGGCTCCGATCCTTCGTCGGGTATGGACTTCCGAATCCGGCAAAGGACCGGGATCTACTCCCCGATAAGGATCATTTCGAAAGTCACGCAGACCGGTGCGCCACCACGGATGAGATCGCCTTCGAAGAAGTTGCCGTCCGGATCAACGCAGAACATGGGCAGAAGCGGCTCTTGTCCGGAGCCCCCGCCCTTCGCGCCTTTCAGGAGCAGCACTTCGGAGATTGGCGATGCCATGGAAGGCGCATCCCTGAAGTCTGCACCAATCAGGCTGCCGATCCCAAGCACCTCGGGATTGCTGAACCCCAGTTCGGCACAAAGCTCAGCGACCGAAGTCACCAGATCCTCATGAGGTGCAAGACAGACGATAGCCGCGTTCACCCGGGGTGCGGCGACCAGCGGCTTGGGCCGGAAGAAGGAGAAATTCGTCTCGGCATCCGCCGTGACATCAAAACACCCACCGACAAAACCGTGACCGGACCCTTTGAAATTGGCTGCAACCGTGACCTGATCGGGCAGCAGATGACCGGCATGACGTCCGGTTTTCTTGTCTTCCCAATAGGCATGACAATGGAGGAACCAGTCGCCACTGCGCCGGCCGACAATGGCCGTTGCCTGCTGAAGCACAGCCTCTTCACCTGAGTGGGTCTGGCTGTACCAGGCCACATGCTCGTCATCGGGAGACTTGTCGGGCATGACATAGTTATAGGGACCGATCTTCAGGCCATCGAGCCGGATCACGGCCGTGTCACACCCCGCCTTGTCCATGGCGGCAGCCACGGCAGCCATCAGGGTCATCCCTTCCGGCAGCTCGAAGGCCAATGGCGCGGACAGTCCCCGGACAACATGACGGCGGGGCGAGGTCTTCGGTCCTGGATGCTGGATGAGGTGTGAACGGCTCATGAGGCAGTCCCTGCATCCGGCATCAGGCCCCGCGCCGTCAGCTCTTCGCGCACCAGCTTCTTGGTGATCTTGCCATAGCCGGTCTTGGGCATCTCATCGAGGAAGACGAAATGGTTCGGCAGCTTGTATTTCGCAAGCTTGCCCGCAATCACGCCCATCAACTCCTCTTCGGTGAGGCTGTGCCCCTCTTCAGCGACACAAACCGCGAGACCGACTTCCCCCCACTTCGGATGCGGGATGCCCAGCACTGCCACTTCCTTCAAGGCCGGATGGGTCAGAAGCAGCTCTTCGATTTCGCGCGGATAGACGTTGGAGCCGCCGGAGATATACATGTCCGACGCCCGGCCCGTGATGTAGAGATATCCCTCCGCATCCATGTGGCCAAGGTCCCCCGTACGGAACCAGCCATTCCGGAACGCCTTGGCATTGGCTTCATCATCCTTGTAATAGCCCGCGCAAACCGCCAGACCTGCCACGCAGATCTCGCCGCTGGCCATGGCCGGCAGATGATTGCCGTCGTCATCCTGAATGCTGATGTGAAGTCCCGTGCGCTCAATGCCGCAGGTTCCGGCTCGGGCCTGCGGACCATCTTCGATGTGATGATCCTGTCTGGGAAGAACGGTGATGCAGCCGGTAACCTCCCCAAGCCCGAAATACTGAACCAGCACCTTGCCCAGTTTCTTCAAGGCGAACTTCTGGTCCTCCCGGTACATGGGCGCACCGGCGTAAATGACGTAGCGCAGGCTGGAATGGTCGAACTCATCGACCGAGGGATGCTCGACCAGCATTTTCACGATGGTCGGCACGGTGAACATGTTCGTCACCTTGTGGCGCTCGACGATCTGCCAGGCCATGGCCGGATCGAACCGCCCGGAAGGCAGCAGCACACTGACGGCACCCACGGCGATCTGGTTGAGCTGGTGCATGCCCGCCCCGTGAGACAGGGGCGCAACGACCAGACTGACATCATCCACCGTCGAGGCCGGCAGGAGATCATTCAGGTGATTGACGATTGTGAAGGTCAGCTGGCCATGGGTCAGAACCACGGCCTTCGGGCGCCCCGTCGAGCCGGAGGTGAAGAACAGCCAGCAAGGGTCGTCCCGGTCCACATCCGCATTGGGCACATCGACGCCCAGGGCTCCGGCAATCAGGTCTTCGTAAGAAGGACCGAACTGCGAAACACCGATGGAAATCACGCCGGCAAGGCCCGGAATGGCCTGTTTGCAAGCTTCTGCATGTGCAGGAAATCCTGCCTCGCAGACCATCAGGGCCGCTTCCGCCTTCTGACCCAGAAAGGCGACCTCGTCCGGCCCCTGGCGGAAGTTGGACGGAACCCAGACAGCGCCGAGCCGGAAACAGGCCAGCATCACTTCGGTGATCTGGTTGTTGTTCGGCGACTGCACCAGAATGCGGTCGCCATGCCGGACACCGTATTTCTCCCGCATCACCGAGGCGAGAGCGGACACACGCTTGTCGAGATCTGCCCAGGTCCAGGTGTCGTCTCCCCAGATGATGGCCGGACGATCCGCAAAACGGCGTGCATTGCGGGTCAGGAAATGAGCGATGTTGGTGGTGCGGGTGGACCAGGGAAGGGCCATGTCCCTATTGGGGGTCTGCGTACTCATTTCACTCGCTCCAGAATGGACACATAATTGGCAACGGCGGCGCCGCCCATGTTGAAGACGCCAGCAAGCTGGACATTGTCCAGCTGCATGTCACCAGCCTCGCCTGCGAGCTGCATGGCGGCCATCACATGCTGGGAAACACCGGTTGCCCCCAGGGGATGCCCCCGCGACTTGAGCCCGCCGGACGGATTAACCGGGAGCTTGCCATCCCTGGTCGTGACGCCGTCGCGGATGACCCGACCACCCTGGCCACGCTCTGCAAGACCCATGGCCTCATATTCCAGAAGCTCAGCGATGGTGAAACAGTCATGGGTCTCGACCATGTCGAGATCATCCAGGGTCAGCCCAGCCTCTTCCAGAGAAGCTTTCCAGGCACCGCGTGCGCCCCGGAATTCGGTCACATCCCGCCGTGAAAGTGCCAGTACATCATTCACCTGATTGCGTGCGCGAAAGGCAATTGCCCGGTTCAGCGTTTCGGCAACTTCAGGAGCGGCCACCACGATTGCCGCAGCCCCATCAGAAATGAGCGAGCAGTCCGTCCGCCGCAAGGGGCCCGCGACGAGCGGGTTCTTGTCGGAAACCGTGTTGCAGAACGCAACCCCAAAATCCTTCTGCATGTGGGCGTAAGGGTTCAGCAGACCGTTACGATGATTCTTGGCCGAGATCATCGCCAGCTCTTCGGAATGGTCACCGTTTTCCTGAAAATAGGTTTGGGCGATCTTGCCGAAGATTCCCGCAAAGCCAGCTTCCACCTGGTCTTCCTCGGCCCGGTAGCAGCCGCTGAGCATGATGTCCCCGGCCCGGGACGTCGGAACGGCCGTCATTTTCTCGGCGCCAACCACAAGGGCAACCTTGCCGCGTCCGGCGGCGATGAAATCCATGGCTGCATAAAGCGCTGCGGACCCGGTGGCACAGGCATTTTCAAGCCGGGCTGCAGGCACATTGCGCAGGCCATCCATTGCCATGCCCACCAAGGCCCCTTCGAATGCCTGCGGCGAGAAGCCATTGTTGAAGACACCGACAAAGATGCCATCGACATCTTCAGCGCCAAGCCCCGCATGGTCCAGTGCTGCCGGCACCACCTCCGCCATCAGCCCCTCCAGGCCTGGCGTCTCGGACTTGCCGAACTTGGTGTGAGCCCAGCCCACGATCTGTGCGTGTTCCATTTGTCCTCCTCCCGCACCAGTCCCTTCAGCTAAGCCGAGCTTGGACTGTTGAAATCGAGCTTTCTGTTGAGTTTCCGTTCGATCACGCGTTTCTCCCGCTTCAGGAGATCTGCAATTAGCTGCTGGCGCTCAGGCGTCATCCGCGTATCGATGGCCGCCACGGACAGAGCACCAATCGGCTCTCCTCCCGGACCGAGGATGGCGATGCCCAGCGCCCAGGAGTTCGGCAGATAAAGACCCGGATTGACCGACCAGCCCCGGGCCTGCGTCTCCTGCACATGCTCCCGTAGCAAGGCCGGGGAATAGCCCGGATAGTCACTGGCCAACAGCTCGGCCGTATCCTCAATGACCTCTTCCCCCTCGCGCTCGCCGAGAGCGGCAAGGATCGCCATGGCTCCCGCGCCAACGCCAAGCGGATGGCGCTGCCCCGCCTGAAGCGCGTGGGTGCGGATCGGATAGGGTCCATCCTCCCGGTGCAGGCAGATTGAATGAGATCCGCGCCGGATGGAGAGGAAACTTGTGTCGCCGCTGTCCCGCGACAGAGCAATCAGACTGTCCATTGCCAGATCAAGCAGGTTGAAACGGCGGCTGGCCATCAGACCGATGACGTAACTTTCAGGCCCGAGCGCATAGGTCCGCTTGGCTTCATCCTGCTCGACGAAGCCTGCCCGAATGAGCGCTAGCAGCATGCGCCGCACCGTAGGACGGCTGAGACCACTCTCCTCCACCAAGATATTGATCGGGACAGCTTTTCCACCCGAGCGGGCAAGCGCAGACAGCAAGCCCAACGCCCTGTCGACGCTCTGAGCCCCCGCTGCATCACCTGATTTTTGCTGCGTCGCAGTATCCATATTATGGATATTTCCAATTGCCAATTGATGGCATTCTGAAGCTAATTTTCAAAATGCGCAATAGAATGGCGTTTTTCTCTTACATTTCTTGTCAGATGACGTTACGCTTCATCCAGCGCATACATCCACTATATGGATATACGCCTTCTGAGAAGGCTAAGTCACGACGATGAACGCGCGTTGGGAGGAAACCATATGAAGACTTTTGCCCTTGCCGCTGCTGCGGCATTGTCTCTCACCTATTCCGCTTCGGCCGAGACGCTTGTCATGCAGAGCGTCTACCCGTCGTCCTTGCCGCTCCTGGGAGACAGCGGCATCAATCTGACGAAGCAGGTCGAAGCTCTGACCAACGGCGAGCTCAAGATCGAGTTCAACGAACCCGGCGCAATCGTCGGCGGCAACGAGATGTGGGATGCGATTTCCACCGGCGCCGTTGACGCCGGCTGGTACAGCCCGGGCTTTGCCCAGGGCATCATTCCTTCGGCTGCAATCTTCACCGCCGTGCCCTTCGGCCCGGACATCCGCGCCTATACGGCCTGGTGGTACTACGGCGGCGGCAAGGAAGTCTGGGCGGACATTACCGCCAAGTACAACATTCATACCGAACTCTGCGCCATTCTGGTTCCTGAAGCTTCCGGCTGGTTTGCCAAGGAAATCAACAAGCCTGAAGACCTCAAGGGCGTGAAGATGCGCATCTTCGGTCTCGGCGCCGCGGTCATGGGCAAGCTGGGCGTGGAAGCCCAGTCCATGCCGGTTGCCGACACCATGACCGGTCTGCGCCTCGGCACCATCGATGCAGCGGAAGTGTCCTTCCCGCTCATCGACAAGGCGGTCGGGATGAACGAATACGCCAAGCACTATTACTTCCCCGGCTGGCACCAGCAGACTTCACTGATCACGTTCATTGCCAACCAGGACGTCTGGGACGGCCTGAGCGAACAGCAGCGCACCGTCATCCAGACCGCTTGCCAGGCCAATGTCGCCATGACGGCAGCGGAAGGCGAAGCCAAGCAGCTTCAGCCGCTGGAAGACCTGAAGGCTGCAGGCGTTCAGGTTCATCAGTGGAATGACGAGATGATGGGCGCCTTCAGCAAGGCCTGGGATGAAGTTGCCGCCGAGCAGGCCGCAGCCGATCCGGACTTCAAGCGCGCCTGGGAGAGCCTGAGCAACTTCCGCGCGACGTTCAAGACCTGGTCTGACCTCGCCTATCTCAAGTGATCCGCAGGGCCGGGAGCAATGCTGCTTCCGGCCCCCTTTTCACTTTTTCAGGTAGATCCAATGAACACCTTGCTGCGGCTATCAGATTTGCTGGCCACACCCTGCCGTCTTGCCGCCCGTCTGTGCGGATGGCTGCTGCTGGTCCTCATGGCGGTCATCATCTACGACGTGGTCGGCCGGCGTTTTTTCTCAACGGGTTCCTTCAAGCTCCAGGAGCTTGAGTGGCACATCCATGGCACAATTGCCGTGCTGTGTTTCGGCTGGGCCTATCTTGCCAATGCCCATGTGCGGATCGATGTCTTTTCCGCCAACATGCAACGCAATACCAAGCTCTGGATCGAAATCTTCGCCATTGCGGCCTTCCTCATTCCCTTCATGCTGCTGCTGACCTGGTTTGGCTATGACTTCGTCCTGCGCGCCTTCGAACGCGGCGAAGGCAGCCCCGGCGGCGTCGGCCTGCCGAACCGCTGGATCATCAAGTCCATGATCCCCATCGGCTCCATCCTGACCATTTCCGGCGGACTGGCCGTGCTGTTCAGGGCCATCGTCGCCCTGCGCCGTCCAGATCTCCTGCAAGACCCCTGGGAGCGATAAGCCATGCTCGAGCTCGTCTCCTCCATCCTGCCGGGTGCCATGTTCCTGTCGCTGATCGTGCTGCTCTTCTCCGGAGCGCCGGTCGCCATCATGCTGATGGGCATCAGTCTCGTCTTCGGCCTTCTCGCCCTTTGGACCGGTGACATGAAGCTGGTTCACGCCACGCTTCTGCCGAACCGGATCTTCTCCGGCACCATCGACAATGCGGTTCTGGTCGCAGCTCCCATGTTCATCTTCATGGGGCTGATCATGGAAAAGACCCGGATCGCGGAAGATCTGCTTCTGACCCTTCAACGGCTGATGCGCGCCATCCCCGGCGGTCTCGCCCTCGCCGTCATTTTGATGGGAACGATCCTGGCCGCAGCCACCGGCATCATCGGCGCCTCTGTCGTGATGCTGACCATGCTCGCCATTCCGACGATGATCGAACGCGGCTATGACAAGGGTCTGTCCGCAGGCACCGTTGCCTCGGCCGGAACGCTCGGCATTCTCATTCCGCCATCGGTCATGCTGGTCTTCATGGGAGATCTCCTGTCGGTCTCCCTTGGCCGCCTGTTCGTTGCCGCCCTCCTCCCGGGCCTTCTCCTGGCAGGTTGCTACGTCGTCTACATTGTCGTCCGCTCGTTCCTTCAGCCGTCGCTCGCACCCAAGGCACCACCTCCCACAGCAGAGGAAACCGAAGGGCTCTGGCTGGAAACGGCAAAGTCCGTCGTCGCTCCACTGATCATGATCATCGCCGTCCTCGGCTCGATCCTTGGCGGCGTCGCAACACCGACCGAAGCCTCCGGTGTCGGTGTCGCCGCAGCCCTTCTGCTCGGGCTCCTGCGGGGGCGGCTCTCCATGAAGGCTCTGAAAGAGTCCATGGACGGCTCAGTCGTCTCCCTCGGCATGCTGTTCTTCATCTTCGTAGGTGCGACGGCCTTTTCCTACATCTTCCGGAAAGTCGGCGGCGAGCATTTCATCGTTGAAACAGCCCGTGCCCTGCCCCTGGGCGACTGGGGCCTGCTGATGTCGATGATGGTCATGATTTTCATCATGGGCTTCTTCTTCGACTGGATCGAAATCACCCTGATCATGCTGCCGATCTTCGCCCCTGTGGTGGCGCTGATGGACCTTGGCGACCATGTCGAGAAGACGCAGATGATCTACTGGTTTGCCATTCTGGTATCCCTGAACCTGCAAACCAGCTTCCTTACGCCTCCATTCGGCTTCGCGTTGTTCTATCTGAAGGGGGCGGCCGGAAACATGCTGACCATGAGCGATATCTATCGCGGCATCGTGCCCTTTGTTCTTGTTCAGCTTGTACTTCTTGGCCTGGTCATCGCCTTTCCTGAAATCGCGCTCTGGCTTCCAAACCTGGTGATGCAATGACGTCCACCTCCAAGTCCGGCAGAGTGGCCGGGAAACGTATCGCCGTGATTGGCGCAGGCTCTGTCGGCCCCGGCTGGGGCAATGGCAAGGCAGCCGCGGTTCTCTATGCGCGGGAAGGCGGCAGGGTTCTCGCCGTCGACCGGGACAAGGCAGCCGCCGAGGAAACTGTTGCCCTGATCCGCAGCGAAGGCGGCACCGCCGAAAGCTTCGTCGGCGACATGACCGACCCTGCGGCTGCGCAAGCAACAATCTCTGCGGCAAATGACCATTTCGGCGGTCTCGACATCCTGCATTTCAACGTCGGGATCAGCACGCGCGGCGGTCTGGAGGCGACGAGCTATGAAGACTGGCGCAAGGTCTTCACGGTCAATCTGGATGCGGCCTTCCACATCACCAAGGCAGCCCTGCCCGTCCTGGAGAAAGACGGAGGCGGCGCGATCGTGTTCATCACGACGCTCGCAGCCCATCTCAATGGCCCTTACCCCTATGTCGGCTATGAGACCTCCAAGGCAGCGCTCAGCCGCCTTTCGAAAAGCATCGCCGCCGAATACGCGGCCCGGGGCGTCCGGTCCAACACGGTCGTTCCCGGCATGATCGATACGCCGCATGTTCTGGCCCACGTTGCCACCTCGACCGATGCGGCTGCCGTTGCCGCAGCACGCGCTGCACAGGTGCCGATGAAGCGCCAGGGCACCGGCTGGGATGTGGCAGAGGCCGCGCTGTTTCTTGCGTCCGATGCGGCCGGTTTCATCACCGGCACCGATCTTCCCGTCGATGGCGGCATGTCCATCCTGATGGGCAATGCCTCACTCTGATCTTTCTGGAGACCACCTTCCCATGACACAGAAACTTGCTCTCGTGACCGGCGCGGCCCGGGGCATCGGCCTTGCCACCACCCGGCTTTTCCTGCGCGAAGGCTGGCAGGTGGCCATGATCGACCGGGACGTTCCCGCATTGGAGGCGGCAGCCGCCGACCTTCAGGGCGTTGAAACCTTCGTGTGTGATGTGTCCATTCCCGATGCCGTCGACCAGCTCTTCAAGGACGTGCTCGCCCGCTTTGGCCGGATTGATGCGCTGGTCAACAACGCAGGCGTTGCCGACTTCGGCCCGATCGAGGAAACCGACTTTGCCCGCTGGCGCAGAGTAATGGAAACCAACCTGGATGGTGTCTTCCTGATGACCCAGGCCGCCGTTCCCGCTCTGAAGGAGACAAAAGGCGCCATCGTCAACATCGCCTCGATCTCCGGTCTGCGCGCCTCGACCTTGCGTGTTGCCTATGGCACCTCAAAGGCAGGCGTCATCCATCTGACCAAGCAGCAGGCGGCAGAGCTGGGTGAATACGGCATCCGCGCCAATTGCGTCTGCCCGGGCCCGGTGCGCACGAAGCTGGCCATGGCTGTCCACACGCCGGAGATCATCGCCGCCTATCACGACGCCATTCCGCTCAACCGGTATGGTTCCGAAGAGGAAATCGGTGAGGTGATCGTCTTCCTCTGCTCTGCCAAGGCAAGCTACGTCACCGGCCAGGTGATCGCTTCCGATGGCGGTTTCGAAAGCACCGGCGTCGGTCTTCCGGCTCTTCGCACTTGAGCACGTCTTGCGTCCGGCGCGGGATCAAAGCCGGACGCAAATCCTATCGCAGAACTCTTCGAAGACCGTCCTGCACCTTGAGAAGCGCGGCAAGATAAAGCGGCACAAGATCCCCGGCTTCTGCCTGGACCGCCGCAACGCCTGTATTCAAGGCCGCGACCATTCGGCCGCTGCTGCCATAAAGAGGCACGGCGATGGATCTCAGGCCACTCTCCACCTCCTGATCGATCACCGCGTATCCTTGCTCGCGCACAAGACCAATCCGCTTCATGATCTCCTCCGGATCCGTCAGACTGAAGGCCGTACGCGGCGTCAGGTCGGAGGATTCAATCAACGCCCGCGCTTCGGCTTCCGGCAGGCCGGACAGGAGCACGCGGCCCATGGACGTGCTGTGAGCAGGCAACCGCGAACCGGGCATCAGGCCAATCGACATCACCCGGCGCTGAACGGCACGGGCGATATAGACGATCTCGTTCTCGTCCAGGATAGATACGGACGTGGATTGCCCGATCTGTTCGGATAGCTGATCAAGCCAGGGCTGCACCATCTGCGCCAAAGGCAAGGCCGCCAGTGCGCCCATGCCCAGACGCATGATGCGCGGCGTGAGCGTGAAGAACTTGCCATCATAGGCGGCATAGCCCAGCTCGTGCAGGGTCAGGAGGCACCGCCGCGCCGTCGCCCTGTCGAGCCCGGTGATCTCGCTCACGTCGGAAATCGCCAGCCGCGGGCGCTCCGCCCTGAAAGCCTCGATCACCTTGAGGCCCTTTGCCAGCGAGCCAATGAAATCCGTTTTGTTCAACATGCGAACAGAAATCATCACCATGCAAACAAAAGTCAATATCTGCACAAATCCCGTCGCAAGGAAGCCGGCGCAGGATTAGGGTCCGGTCACCAATTCCGCGGAGGACATCATGGACAAACGCATCGCCACGCTTACCGAAGCCGTGGCAGATATTCCCGATGGCGCGACAGTCATGATCGGTGGTTTCGGCGGCTCCGGCGCGCCAATCGAACTGATGCATGCCCTGATCGACCGGTTTCTTGCGACCGGCAGCCCGAAGAACCTGACCATCATCAACAACAACGCCGGCAACGGTCATGTCGGCATTGCCGCCCTGATCGAACAGGGCCTCGTGTCGAAGATGGTCTGCTCCTTCCCCCGCTCCGCTGATCCGCGTGTCTTCACCGAGCGCTATCTGGCGGGAGAAATCGAGCTTGAGCTCGTGCCCCAGGGCACATTGGCCGAGCGGATCCGTGCGGGCGGCGCAGGCATCCCTGCCTTCTATACGCCGACCAGCTACGGAACGGACCTTGCCAAGGGCAAGCCGGTCGCCGAATTCGATGGACGCCCCTATGTCCAGGAGCGTTGGCTGAAAGCCGATTTCGCCTTGATCAAGGCTGAGACAGGCGACGCCCACGGCAACCTGACCTACCGCATGGCAGCCCGCAACTTCTCCCCGATCATGGCCATGGCCGCTGCGAAGACCGTCGTTCAGGTCAGCCAGGCCGTTGACGCAGGCGGGATCGACCCGGAAGCCGTCATTACTCCGGGCATTTTCGTCGATGCAGTGGTCGAAGTCCGCGACCCGCAGCAGGAAGAAGCGCTGAACCGCGCAGAAGCCCATTATCCCGGAGCGCAGTGATCATGACCACCAAACTGACAAATGCGCAGATCGCCTGGCGCGCGGCGCAGGACATCACCGACGGCGCCTATGTGAACCTCGGCATCGGCTTTCCGGAAATGGTTGCCAAGTTCCAGCCAGAAGGCCGCGAGGCCATCTTCCACACGGAAAATGGCGTGCTTGGCTTCGGCCAGGCCCCGGCAGCCGGGGAAGAGGACTGGGACCTGATCAACGCCGGCAAGAAGGCCATCACCCTGAAGCCGGGCGCAGCCTTCTTCCACCATGCAGACAGCTTTGCCATGGTGCGCGGCGGCCATCTGGATGTCGCCATTCTTGGTGCCTATGAAGTGGCCGAGACCGGCGACCTCGCCAACTGGTCCACGGGCCCCAAGGGCGTTCCGGCTGTCGGCGGTGCGATGGATCTGGTGCATGGCGCAAAACGCGTTGCCGTCATCACCGATCACGTCACCAAGGATGGCAAGCCGAAGCTGGTGGAACGCTGCAGCCTGCCGCTGACCGGCGTCGGCTGCGTCACCCGCGTCTACACGTCGCTCGCCGTCGTGGATATCGAGAACGGGCATTTCGTGCTGCGCGAAAAGCTCGCCGCCCTTAGTCTGGAAGACATTCAGGCCCAGACCGGTGCGAAGTTGCATCTTGATGGCCAGCCGGCCGACCTCATCGTTCCGGAGCTCTGATATGACCGACGTGTTCATTTGCGATTATATCCGCACGCCAATCGGACGCTTTGGCGGCTCCCTGTCGTCTGTCCGAGCTGACGATCTCGGTGCCATTCCTCTGCGAGCGCTGATGGCCCGCAACACCGGCGTCGATTGGGCCGCTGTTGACGATGTGATCTTCGGCTGCGCCAACCAGGCGGGCGAGGACAACCGGAACGTTGCCCACATGTCGTCCCTTCTGGCTGGCCTTCCGGTCGAGGTATCCGGCACCACCATGAACCGCCTGTGCGGTTCCGGCATGGATGCGGTTATCACCGGAGCCCGTGCCATCAAGACCGGTGAAGCCGAGCTGATCATCGCAGGCGGCGTGGAAAGCATGAGCCGCGCTCCCTTCGTGATGCCAAAGGCCGAAAGCGCCTTCAGCCGTACGGCAGAAATCCACGACACCACCATTGGCTGGCGCTTCATCAACCCCTTGATGAAAGAACAGTATGGCGTCGACTCCATGCCGGAAACGGCAGAGAACGTCGCCGAGGACTTCAGCGTCTCCCGCGAAGACCAGGATGCCTTCGCCCTGCGCAGCCAGCAAAAGGCGGCAGAGGCTCAGGCAAGCGGCCGCCTTGCCAGCGAAATCACCCCGGTTTCGATCCCCCAGCGCAAGGGCGATCCGAAGATCGTCGACAAGGACGAACATCCTCGCGAAACCACGCTGGAAGCCCTGGCGGGCCTCAAGGCACCGTTCCGCAAGGGGGGGTCGGTGACCGCCGGCAATGCCTCAGGCGTGAATGACGGGGCAGCAGCCCTGATCCTGGCTTCGGCCGAAGCCGTGAAGAAATATGGCCTGACACCGATTGCCCGCGTTCTTGGTGGCGCTGCGGCGGGTGTTGCCCCGCG
Organism: Roseibium suaedae; assembly: GCF_900142725.1. Classification (GTDB taxonomy): domain Bacteria; phylum Pseudomonadota; class Alphaproteobacteria; order Rhizobiales; family Stappiaceae; genus Roseibium; species Roseibium suaedae. The sequence continues at coordinate 1,454,090 of NZ_FRBW01000002.1, forward strand.
CATCATGGGCTTCGGCCCGGCCCCGGCCTCTCAAAAGCTGATGGCACGCCTCGGCATGACCCAGGACCAGTTCGATGTGATCGAATTGAACGAGGCCTTTGCCTCGCAGGGCCTGGCGACGCTTCGCGCTCTCGGGATTGCGGATGATGATACCCGTGTGAACCCGAATGGCGGCGCAATTGCACTCGGCCATCCGCTCGGCATGTCCGGCGCACGTATCACCGGAACTGCAGCGCTCGAACTCAAGGCCAAGGGCGGCAAGTATTCCCTGTCGACCATGTGCATCGGAGTCGGCCAAGGTATCGCCATTGCCCTCGAGCGTGTCTGACACTCAAGAACCCCCAACGCCGCATGCAGCATGCGGCGGTCCTGTCCCTCCGGTTCTGCCGGAGGGATTTTTTTTGCCCAGAGTTCAGACGAATTGAGGGTAGCGGGCGATGATGTCTTCGACCTGAGACAATGTCCCGCCAAGATGACCACGGACGGCAGCTTCGGTGGCCGCCACATCCCCTGCTGCGATCGCTGACAGGATCAGCTGGTGATAGTGAAGAATGTTCGCCGGCTTGCCGGGGTCGGGAAGATTGAGATTGCGAAGCCGGTCTATGTGCCCGGAACGGGATGTTATCAGGCTCCAGAGATTGACCACACCTGCTGCCTCGCACAGGGCACGGTGGAAGTGCCAATCGAGACGTGAAAACCTTTCAAGGCCTTCTTCTCCGACCGCCTCTTCCTGAAGCATGAGGATCTTCCTGGCTTCCGCAACGGAGTCCGGTCCGGCGAGGCACAGCTTGCGGGCGACCTCCAGCTCCAGCGAGAGACGCAGGAACTGGGTTTCCCGGGCATGAACGATGTCGATTTTCGAAACTTCGGTTTTCGATTGCGGATAGACCGTCAGAAGCCCCTCTTCCTCGAGCTTCAGCATGGCGTCGCGTACCGGTGTCTGGCTCACACCGTAATATTCCGCAATTTCCTGCCGGGACAATCCGCGCCCAGGTGCCAATTCCAGGGCGACAATGCGTTCCCGCAAGGCAGAGTGAATCTGCTCGCTGGCGGAGATCCGCCTGATTTTGGGGCTGCGTGCCGGATCGGCCATCCATTGTCCGTCCGCGTCGATTTCCATGCTCTGCAGTGTCATCAGGTCCAAACATACGCCGAATTCGTCTTCTCCCAATATAGGTCATCCTTGACGCTCATGCACTAATATATTAGTACATCAGATAACGGGCTGAGGATCCCGTAAGAGACCTTTGGGAGGAAAACATGAATTTGACGAAGAAAGCCGTTTTGGCAGCGTCCGTTGCCCTGCTGGCGACATCCGCACAGGCAGAAACCTTCAACATCCAGACATCATTCAACGCCGGTGATTTTTCGACCCAGTTCATCACCGACAACTGGCTTCCGAAGATCAAGGAAATGACCGAAGGCCGCATCGAAATCGTCCTGATGCCGAACGGCGCCGTCGTGCCGGCAAAGGAAACGCCTGACGCAGTTTCCGCAGGCGTTCTTGATGGTGACTTCACCTCCGTGAACTACTTTGCCGGCCGTGAACCCGCTTTCGCCATTCTGGGCGACCTGATTTCCGGCTATGACACTCCGGCTCAGATGCTGGGCTTCTGCAAGGATGGCGGCGGTGAGGCCGTGATGCAGAAAGCCGCCGACGCAATCTCGAACGGCGAAGTTCATGTCGTGGCCTGCGGCCCCTACTCGCGCGAATCCCTTCCGGCCCGCGTTGCGATCCGCACTTTTGAAGATCTCCAGGGCAAGAAGATCCGCTCTCCCGAAGGTCTTGCTGCCGCCGTGTTCCAGGCCGCAGGCGCTTCGCCCGTTTCGATCCCCTTCTCCGAAGTTTACGGTGCGCTTGAAAAGGGCATCGTCGATGCCGCAGATGCATCGGCCTACGTGAACAACGACGCAACCGGCCTGCACGATGTGGCACGTTTCCCGCTCTATCCGGGCATCCACTCCATGCCATCCATGCAGTTCACCATCAACAAGGAAAAATGGGACGCCCTTTCCGAGGCCGACCAGACGGCCCTGCGGACCTGGTGGTATGATGCCATGACCGCAATGACCGATGAAGTGGCCAAGAAGGACGCCGAGCTCGCAGCCCGGGACAGTGCCGCCGGCAAGATCGAGGTCGTCGACTGGGCTCAGGCAGACCGTGACAAGCTGCGTGAGGTTGCCCGCCAGCAGTGGGAAATCTTCGCCGAAAAGTCCCCGCTCGCCAAGGAAGCGTTCGACGCCAACGTCGCCTACATGACCGAAATCGGTCTCTTCAAGAAATAAGCCTTCCGGCTTCAACAGCCACCGCCTCTCTGGCGGTGGCTGTCTTCAAATCTTTCCCATCAGCCCGGCAACCGGAGATCGCGATGAACCGCCTTCTTGCGAGCTACGCCAATGGCATGGACCGCGTCAGCGTGTTCATTGGACAAAGCTGTTCCGTACTCTTCTTCGCCTGCATCGCGGTTTCGGCAATTGAAGTCGTCATGCGGTATGGCTTCGACCGCCCGACTGTCTGGTCAACCGAATTGGCCATGACCCTCTGTGCGTCGGCCTGGGTGCTCGCCGTCGGCTATGTCACCGAACGCAACCGGCACATCTCGATCACCATGGTGGAGACACTTGTCAGCCCCACCGTATGGCGTGTTTTCCGGCTCATTCAGATGCTGATCGCCAGCGGAGCAATCCTGATCCTGTCCCTTGCCCTGTGGGAGCCTGCAGTAAAGGCCGTCACCCGCATGGAACACTCGGGCACCGCGCTGAATTCCATCCAGCCCGCCTACCTGAAGGCTTTGATCGTCGCAGGCTGCGCGCTCTACCTCCTGCAGTTGCTGGCCAATATCATCCGCTGGTTTCAGCGCACCGAAGGGGAGTTAGACGGTGGGCATTGAACTCATCACCCTGGCGATTATCGCCTCGCTTCTGGCGCTCATGGCCCTTGGCGTGCCGCTCGGGGTAACCACCCTCACGGTTTCCCTTGCGACGGCAATCCTCTATTTCGGCGAACGTGCGGGCTTCTTCATCGTCGCCGCCAATGTCGGTGAAGTGCTGCACAAGTACGAATTGATCGCCGTTCCCTTCTTCGTGTTCATGGCCAATGTGCTGGAGCGGTCCGGCATCGCCAAATCCCTGTTCGACTCCATGGCGATCATGGGCGGGCGGTTCCGTGGCTCCGTCGCGGTCCAGACCTGTATCGTCGCCGTGGTTCTGGCTGCCATGTCCGGCATCATGGGCGGCGAGATCGTGATGCTCGGGCTGATCGCGCTGCCTCAGATGCTGCGCCTCGGCTATGACCGGAAGCTCTCCATCGGCATCATCTGTGCGGCAGGGGCGCTTGCGACCCTGATCCCGCCCTCCGTGGTCCTGATTGTCTACGGTCTGGCGGCCCAGGTCTCCATCACCAAGCTTTTCGCCGCATCCGCCGTACCCGGCCTGATCCTTGCCGCGCTCTACATCACATACATCCTGGTCCGCGTGCGCCTGAACCCTGCGCTGGCCCCGATCTATGACATTCCGGAAACAGGACTGCCGTTCTTCCAGCGTCTGAAATACCTGAAAGGCGTCATTCTTCCGGGCATTCTGATTGGTGCGGTGCTTGGCGTCATCTATTCCGGCATTGCCACAGTCACCGAGGCGGCAGCCGTTGGTGCAGTGGGCGCTCTGGTGGTTGCGGCACTTCGCAAGGAACTTACCTGGACCATGAGCCGGGATGCCATGCGTCAGACCGTTCTGACCGTCGGTTCCATCATCTGGCTGGTGCTGGGCGCAATCTCCCTGATCGGCATCTACAACCGGATCGGCGGTGGTGAATTCCTCCGGGGTCTGCTGACCTCTCTCGATATCGCGCCCATCATGGTGATTGTCGTCATGATGCTGATCGTTATGCTGCTCGGCACGTTCCTTGAGTGGATCGCCATCATCTTCATCACCGTGCCGATCTTCGCCCCGGTGGTTGTCGACCTCGGCTTCGATCCGGTCTGGTTCGGTGTGCTGTTCGCCATGAACATCCAGATCTACTACCTGTCGCCGCCCTTTGGTCCCGCCTGCTTCTTCCTGAAGTCAGTCGCTCCCAAGGACATTCAGCTGCAGGAAATCTTCGCCGCCGTTCTTCCCTTCATTGCCCTGCAAGCTGTCGGTCTGTTCCTGGTCCTGTTCTTCCCGGATCTGGCCCTCTGGCTGCCGTCCATGCTGAACTGAGGAGGTTCCGATGAAATCAAGCGACCACGACCTCACGCGCCAGGACGAGGACATGGCTCCTGAGACCTTCGAGGCGGAAGAAAACCGCGACCACAAATTCGGAAACTGGCCCGAGCTTTTCGGGGCACTTTTCACCCTCTTTGTCATTTGGCTTACATTCGCGTTCACTGGATAAGACGATGCCCCAGAAGAAGCCCCAGGATCTCCGTTCCGCCCGCTGGTTCTCGCCAGATGACCTCCGCAGCTTCGGCCACCGGTCGCGCATGATGCAACTGGGCTATTCCGAAGAGGATTTCCGGGACAAGCCCGTCATCGGCATCCTGAACACATGGTCGGAGCTCAACACCTGTCACGCCCATTTCAAGGAACGCGTTCAGGACGTGAAGCGCGGCGTGCTTCAGGCAGGTGGCTTCCCCGTCGAAATGCCGTCGCTATCCGTGGATGAAAGCTTCACCAAGCCAACCTCCATGCTCTACCGGAACATGCTCGCCATGGAGACGGAGGAGATGATCCGGTCCCACCCGCTCGACGGGGTGGTGCTGATGGGCGGCTGCGACAAGACAACGCCGGGGCTGGTCATGGGGGCAATCTCCGCCGGCGTTCCAATGATCTATCTTCCGGCCGGACCAATGCTCCGCGGCAACTACGCGGGCAAAATCCTCGGCTCCGGATCTGACGCCTGGAAATACTGGGACGAGCGCCGCGCAGGCAACATTTCCGACGAGGAATGGCTGGGCGTTCAGGGCGGCATTGCCCGCTCTGCCGGCACATGCATGACGATGGGCACAGCTTCAACCATGACCGCGATCGCCGATGCCATGGGTCTGACACTGCCCGGCGCTTCTTCCATTCCGGCCGTAGATGCCAACCATCAGCGCATGGGGGCCGATTGCGGCCGGCGGATTGTCGACATGGTCTGGGAAGACCTCACCCCCGATCAGATCATAACGGAAGCGGCCTGCCGCAATGCTGCGGTCGTCGCCATGGCCACCGGATGCTCCACCAATGCGGTGGTTCACCTGATCGCGATGGCCCGGCGGGCCGGTGTCGACCTCACGCTCGATCACCTGGACGAACTCGGCCGGATCACTCCGCTCATCGCCAATGTCCGCCCTTCGGGCAAGGACTACCTGATGGAAGACTTCTTCTACGCAGGCGGCCTTCGCGCCCTGATGAAGCAGATCGAGGACCGCCTCGATCTTTCCGCACTGACCGTCACCGGCAAGACCATGGGTGAGAACCTGGAAGGCGCTGTCGTCTACAATGACGACGTCATCCGCCCCCTGTCCAACCCGGTCTATCAGGAAGGCTCTCTGGCCGTCTTGCGCGGCAATCTCTGTCCGGACGGGGCCGTGATCAAACCGGCAGCCTGTGATCCCAAATACCATGTTCACGAAGGACCGGCCCTGGTCTTCGACAGCTATCCGGATATGAAGAAGGCAGTCGACGACGAAACCCTGGACATCACCCCGGATCACGTCATGGTCTTGCGCAACGCTGGCCCGCTCGGCGGACCGGGTTTCCCCGAATGGGGCATGCTGCCCATCCCCAAGGCGCTGATCAAGCAAGGGTATCGTGACATGCTCCGCATCTCGGACGCTCGTATGTCCGGAACGTCCTATGGTGCCTGCGTGTTGCACGTGGCTCCCGAGAGCTATGTCGGTGGCCCTCTGGCCTTGCTGAAGACCGGAGATATCGTGCGTCTCGACCTGCCGAACCGGACGCTGGACATGCTGGTTGACGAGGCTGAACTGGAACGCCGCCGCGCCGCCTGGCAGGCGCCGCAACCGCGTTTCGAGCGCGGTTACGGATACATGTTCTCAAAGCACGTGACACAGGCCGATCAGGGATGCGACTTTGATTTCCTGCAATCCGACTTCGGCCGTTCCGCAGGCGAGCCGGACATCTTCTGAGATCCCGACTGGGAAGCCTGGGCCTTCCAGTCCTCTGACAAGGCAAGATCATGGACTTGACGCAGGCATTGACCGGAGTTTCCGGCATTCTGGTAACCCCATTCGATGAGAGCGGGGACGTTGCGCCTGAATGTCTTGCGCCGATCATAGATCGCGCCCTCACGGCGGGTCTTCATCTACCCGTCGTCAACGGCAACACGGGCGAGTTTTATGCCCTGACCACCGATGAGGCCTGCCTCATGGTGCGCGAAGTGACTGCAATGGTCGGCTCCCGTGCTCCGGTCATCGCAGGCGTTGGGCGTGGCATCCGTGATGCCTGCCGCCTCGCCAAGGCTTCAGCGGATGCGGGCGCTGCGGCCCTGATGATCCATCAACCGCCGGACCCTTTCGTGTCCCCTCGTGGTATCTCGGACTATCTCCAAGCCATCTGTGACGCCTCTGGCGGATTGCCGATGATGCTTTACCTGCGCAACGATGCCATCGGCACCGGTGCAATTGCAGATCTGTGCTCATTGCCGGGCGTAAAGGGTGTGAAGTGGGCAACCCCAAATCCCATGAAACTGGCCGCTGCCAAGGCAGCCGCAAATCCGGATATCATCTGGGTCGGCGGTCTTGCAGAGGTCTGGGCCCCAGTTTTCTATGCCGTCGGCGCGCGCGGCTTCACCTCCGGCCTTGTCAATGTCTGGCCCGAGCGAACGCTTGAAATCCATGCCGCCCTGGAAGCTGGCAGGACAGCAGATGCGTTGGCGCTCATCGACGGAATGAAGGTCTTTGAAGACATTCGCGCCGAGGAGATGGGCGGCACCAATGTGACTGCGGTCAAGTCCGCGCTTCAATTGCTTGGATCTGATTGCGGCCCAACCCGGCCGCCCTCTGCCTGGCCCCTCACGGAACGCCAGATGGCAAACCTGAAATCCTTTGTATCAACCGCCAAACTGAGAGAGCTCGCGAACTCATGAGCGATTACGTACTGTCCGAGGAAACCCGCGCAAAGCTGAAAAAGGTTTCCACCGCGTCTGTTGCCACCGCCCTTTACAAGCGCGGCCTACGCAACCAGTTCATCCAGGGCGTCGTTCCGGTCGCTTCCAAGAGCGAAAACATGGTCGGCCAGGCGTTCACCCTGCGCTATATCCCGGCCCGTGAAGACCGCAACCCGATCACGGTTTTCCGCAATGCGGACCACCCCCAGCGCGTTGCCATGGAAACCTGTCCCGAAGGCTGGGTGCTGGTCATGGACGCCCGCAAGGATGCTCGTGCTGCTACGGCCGGCTCCATCCTGATCACCCGCCTCGCTTTGCGCGGAGCTGCAGGTGTCGTTTCAGACGGCGGTTTCCGTGATGCCACGGGCATTGGCGCTCTCGACATGCCGGCCTATTACGCCAAGCCCTCCGCACCGACAAACCTGACGCTTCATGAGGCACTCGACATCAACGTCCCGATCTCCTGCGGCGATGCTCCGGTCTTCCCGGGCGACGTCCTCGTCGGCGACCGCGACGGCGTTATGGTCATTCCCGCTCATCTCGCCGACGAACTGGCCGATGAATGCACTGGCATGGAATGTTTCGAGGATTTCGTTCTCGAAGAAGTCAACAAGGGTGCTGCCATCATCGGATTGTATCCACCCACCAAGGAAGAAAACCTGCAGAAGTTCGAAGAGTGGCGGAAAGAAACCGGCAGGTAAGATCTGCGAAAGCGGTAAGACCCACTTGAATAGCAATTTTGACTTATTCTTCCTGATTACGGGCCCTTCGATCTCCGCGAAAGGGTCCGTTTTTCTTGGCCACAAGACCAGATGAGGCGCGTCCACTTTGATTTTTTGGCGTACCTTGGTTTTCTGATTGTTTGCGGGAAGTCAGTGTGTTGTTTGCCCTTGAGCTTTGAGCAGCGCGCTTTTGGATATTAGCTTTTTGAGGGTTTCGGCTGTTTCGGGTTTCAAACAAAAAAATCGCTCTTTCGGACGGTTTGCTTCTTTGTTTTTCGTCTGCTGCTTTGCCGCTTTTGCCAATGGGTTATGTTGCTGACGATGTGTGGGTGGAATGGCGGAAGGTCGAGAGGATCTTTCGCCAGGCTGTCGGGCATTGTTTCAGCAAGGTTAAAACGCAAGAAGCCCCGCGTTTGGCGAGGCTTGTGTTTCATTCGGGAAGTGATTTTGTTGCGGCGGAGGATTTGAACCTGCGACCTTCAGGTTATGGTCCGCCAGGACGACGAGCTACCATGACCAGCGAAGATATAGTCTTCGCGCCAGTCATAAATGGTCATGATGTTGAGCAATTGAACGCAAAAAGCCCCGCGAATGCGAGGCTCTCCCCTGTCTCCGTTTCCAAACAAAAAAACCGCCCTTGCGGACGGTTTGTTTATTTGGTTGCGG
>NZ_FRBW01000004.1 GCF_900142725.1 Roseibium suaedae
GTAACTCTTACTCTAACTCCAGTCTCTCAACCAGAGCCTCGCAAGAACAACGCCGTCCACGCTTCTCTTCCTTCAAATCCAAATTGTCAAAGAACTCTAACCCGTTGGGCTAGATTGGTTTTCCATCTGCGCCTAAGCGAAAATCAGAAGAACCAGAACCTCCGGAGAGGCCCGAAACAGAGCCGCCTTATCAACCATCCGAAGACCGTTGTCAACGCTCAATTTCAGTAATTTAGAGCGCAAGGCCCTGTCGCCAGCGACGTTGCCGCCGTCGATGAACCGGGTTATAGGCCCCGCCCCCCGAACCGTCAACTCCAAAAACAAACTTTTTCGAACTTTGAAAAATCATCCAACCAACCCCCTGTGGACAAACACTCCCAACACACCCAAAAAACCCACAACACCCCTACGAAAATCAAACAAACAAAAACAATCCACAAAACGTTAACACCAAGTAGGAATTAGGGTTCTGTCTGCAAAGACAATACGCTTGCCAGTCCTCCAGCCGCTGCAATGGCTGCAATTCCCCGTGCTTCGCCGGCTTCTTTTTTCTGATTTTTTTTCAAACCGTGAAAAAGTCGGACTGCAAGTATGGCTCCGGACGCTCCTATCGGGTGACCTCTTGCGAGCGCGCCTCCTTCCGGGTTCACGACATCCTCTCGAAATGTCAGATCCTGGAGTGTCGCCATGGCCTGCGGCGCATAGGCTTCCATCAGTTCCAGCTGCTGATATCGCCTAGGCTCCAATCCTTGCCGCGCCATCAGCTCTGTGATGGCCGCAGTTGGCACGAGTGCTGGCTGGCCTGGATTACCTCCCATAGACAATCCCCCCGAGATGCCAATCATCGGTCCTGAGATTTCCCGCAGGTTCTCTTTCAGGCTCTGGGCAAATTCCGCACTGGCAATCAGTACGGCCGCCGCCGCATCGGCTTCAACTGCCGTTGCCGCAGACAAAAGAGCTGTCTCGGCGTGACCGGCCAGGACCGGACTGCGCAGGGCAACCGCCTGCGAGAGCTGTCTTGAATAGCTGTCTCTCCGGAGTGCCCTATCCGTATTCGCAGACCCGCCAGCCTCGACACACACCAATTCCGGATCAAAGGCCCCAAGCGCCAAGGCTGCGAGCGCCTTGGCATGGGACTGAACCGTATAGGCCGCCTGTTCCTGCCTTGAAAATCCGCGCTCCTCTGCCAGGCGCGCAGCTGCTACCGCGAGATCTGGGTCTTCATAGGGAGCCGGCGCGAAGGACGGGCGCTGATAGGAAACGGGCTCGCGTGCGGCATCGAGCGGGCGATGGGCACGCAGTGGGGACCGGGAGAAGCTTTCCATCCCCCCGGCGATCACGCAGGAAGCAGCGCCAGCTTCGATCAGCCGGCAGCCAAGGAGAATGGCATCCAGACCGGAACAGCATTGGGTATCCATGGTCAGGGCGGGAATTGACGCAGGAAGCCCTGCCCTCAGCGCTGCCATACGCGCCGGATTGCCCCCACCATATAATGCATTGCCGAAAATGACCTGATCGACCTTCTCTGCCGGAAGGCCCGTTTCCGCCAGGAGTGCCTTGATGACGGCAGCAGCGAGTTCATCTGCCTGCAGGGTCTTGAAAGCCCCGCCGCGCGGTGCGACCGGCGTTCTCTTTGCCGCCAGGATCACCGCCCTTGCCCTCATCAGTTCCCCCTTCCAACATCCGCAGGCAATAGCACCCTAGCTTCCAGCTGCTTCAGGTCGATCTTGCCGCCGGCTGTCAGAGGCAGCTCCTTCAGAAGCAGGAAGGCACGCGGCGTACGTGCTCGGCCCAGATGCTGCAGGCAATGCCGGCGCAAGATCCCATCATTCAAGTCACTGCCCGGATGCGCCTGAACCACGGCAATCAGAACGGCCCCGCGCACCTTGTCGGGCTTTGACACGACGGCCGCGAGCGCCACTTTCTCATGAGACAACAGGACCTGCTCCACTTCCTCCGGATAGATGTTCAGACCGGAGGTGATGATCATGCGTTTTTCCCGGCCTGCGAGATACAGGAACCCGTTCTCATCCAGCCGGCCCCGGTCCCCGACCGTCAGCCAGCCATTCTCCCGGGCGATCTCGCTGCCGCCACCACAGATATAGCCATCGAACAGCATGGAGCTGCGAACCCAGATGGTTCCGGTCTCGCCGATGGGCAGAGCGTTCCGGCTGTCGTCCCGGATGGCAATCTCCACACCATGGGCTGCTCTGCCGACAGACCCATCCGGCGGGCAGTCTTCCGGTGCAGAAATGGTGATGAAGCTCATTTCGGATGCGCCGTAGAATTCTACCAGCCGGGCAGACGGGAAGACACTCGCCATGGCCTTGCGGTCTGCCTCACGCCACTTGGCACCACTGGCCAGAAGAAGCCGGACCTTCTTTGCAGCGCCACTGCGGCTCAGCTCTGCCGCAATATAATGGATCTGTGTCGGGGTGGCATAAAGCACCGAGGATCCGGGCGCCTTGAGACAGGTTGCCAGCGCTCGCGGGTTGAAGCGGTCTGCGATTTCCACCGTCGCGCCGCAGACCAGCCCATGAACCGCCCCATATAGATGAAGCGAATGCACCATATTGCCGGGAATGATGACCCGGTCGTCTCCGCCAATGGGAAATTCCGCCGCGCTGACAGCAAAGCTGTCGAGCCAGGACCTGTGGCTCCGGCAATAACCTTTGGGATCACCGGTCGAGCCAGAGGTAAATCCGGCATAGAAAGGATCCTCAGGCTTTGGGTCTTGCCCGAACACGGCATTGGGGTCTTCAGCGGAAGCGTCCACAGGCGCCAAGAATGTCCGGAACGTTGCTTCGTCCAGGATCAGATCGGGGCGGGTTTGCGCCTCGATCCAGCTTCTGCGGGCCTGCGGCCAGGCCGGATCATAGACCATTGCCACCGCGCCCCGGCGGGCGGCGGCGAAAAAGCCGATCAAAAGCTCGGCGGGATTTTCCAGCGAAAGTGCCACCCGGCCGCCTGCCGGCACCAGCTGCCGCAGCCTTTGGCTTAGCTGGACAACGTCCCGGGCCAGTGCCTTGCGGGACCAGGTCCGCCCGCCGCTCGAAAGCGCCGGACGGTCAGGATCTGCTTCCGCCAGGGGCAGCAGCGTGTCACCTACAAAACCCATGGCGTGACCCGCAAAGATAATGAGCCAAGGGCTCAGGAGCGCGACAGAAGCGCCCGGGGCAGGCCGCGGGCCACGGTTTCGGCAACCACGGCGGCAACGACAACCTTGATCGCATCGCCCGGGATGAAGACCGCGCTGCCGGTGGCGGCCTTTGCGAGGCTCATGTCTGCAAGATAGGCAAGACCCGGGATACCGAAGAGATAGACAACGCCGATCCCGCCAACGGTCGCAGCCAGGGCCGCCGCAGGCAGAACCCGCCAGGAGGCAGTCTTCTGCATGATCAGACCGGCAACGAACGCGCCAATCGGCCAGGCAAGGATGAAGCCTGCGCCCGGAGACTGGAAAACGCCAAGACCGCCACGGCCACCAGCCAGAAGCGGCGCACCGAGGGCGACGAGGAAGAGGAACAGCAGGATGGCAAGAGCGCCACGGACCGGGCCGAGCATGACGCCCGCCAGCATGATGCCGAGGGTCTGAGCCGTGACGGGAACACCGCCTGCGACCGGGATGGCAAGCTTCGGCAGGAGGCCCAGCGCCGCCGTCAGGGCCGCATAGAAGGCAATCTGTACCAGTGTGCGGTCATTCATAACCGTTTCCTCCTCCGGCTCTTGCCGGATCGTCTTGAACTCAATTGCGGACCGGGAGCACCGATGTATCGCGCGCGCCAAATCCTTCTGCTCCGCCTCTCGCCGTCAGGGCTTCTGCCACATTGTCAGCCATGGCGAGGGCTTGAAGCATGAAAGGCCCCATCAGCCGCCAGCTCGTGCGCTTTCCGCTGCGGGACTGATAGGCTTCGCGCAGCGAGGAATATACGCTGAGCAGCACCGGTGCAAATCGTAACACCAGTGTCACGGCCAGCGCGGGTTTGCGCGGCGACAGTCCAAGCCAGGACAATGGGGCGAAAAGCGGCATGACCGCTTCCATCATGTCATCCATGCGGGTCGTGATGGTCACCAGATTGGCCAGGAGAATGAGAGCCGTCAGCCGTTCAATGGTGACAACACCCTCACGCCAGTCACCTGTCACCGCGTGAAGCAGAAAGATGATCGCCAGCATCGCGCCCATGGGCCGCAAGGCCTTGACCTGCTGAAGTCCGCCCTTGCCCAGACTTGAATAGGCCAGAAGGGTCAAGGCCAGAAGCGCGCTGAGGATCCAGAAGTCCTGCACCGGAAAGACTGCCATGCTCACGACTGCAAGAAGGATCAGCTTCAGACGGGCCGGCAGCCGGTGGCACCAGGACGCGCCAGGCAGATAGAGGGAGATCAAAACGCATCCCCATCGACGGGAATATCCGCCCGGGCAGAGATATCCGCCTCATAGGCAGGAAGAACATCCTGAGGTGAACCGTCCATCCGAAGACGCCCCCCCTCCATCCAGAGCACCCTGTCATAGGATGTCAAAAGGCTCAGGTCGTGACTGATCATGATGATCCGTTGATCCAGTGCCGCAATGAGGTTCTGGATCCGGCGGGTCGCAAGCCCGTCCAGGGAGGACATGGGCTCGTCCAGCACAAGCAGCTTCGGCTTCATCACCAGCACCGCCAGAATGCAGATCAGCTGCTTCTGCCCCTCGGAGAGATCCGCGAAGGGTTTAGGTCCCAGATGCGCACAGCCATGGCGCTCGAGGAATACACGGGCACCGGAAACGGCCTCCGTCTTTGAAGCCCCAAGCTGGGTCAGGCCAAAGGCGATTTCCTCTTCGACAGTTGGGAAGATCGCCTGGTGATCCGGGTTCTGGAACACAAAGCCCACATAACGCGGCAGGTCCCGCTGCACGGTTTTCGTGTCAGCTCCGAATACACGCACATCCCCGGACGTCGGCAACCGCAGACCGTTCAGCAGCCGGATCAGGCTGCTCTTGCCTGAACCGTTGAGGCCGACAATGCCGATCCGGCGCTCCGAAAGCTTAAGGGAAATGTCCTGCAGGACCTGATGGCCGGTCATCTCCAGGCCAACGTTCTCGAGCACGGCATAAGGGTCTGCGTCCGGATTGAAGGACGATGCTTGCGCGTTTTCCTGCCGTTTGCGAAAGAACGCCATGACTTGCCCGGATCCCCAGTTGCTCAGAGCCCTGCTGGCGGAAGAGCCAACCGGACGCTTATTCACGGCTTGTGATGAATTGTCAAAGCGGCACCCGATCAGGCAACAGGCCCGCTCAGGATCCGGGCTTTGAACTGGGGAGCAGCCAAAACCTCTGCGACACAGTTGATGGCTGTGCGGAATTCGGTCTCACCGGCAATAGATCCCCAGCACAGCCGCATAAAGGGCGCCGGACGGCGGTCGGCCGACTGGAAATATCGCGAGGACAGCGCGGCAACACCCCTGCGGCGCAGCTCGGCCTCCACGGCGCCAGGGTCCGTTTCCGGATCAAGATGCAGCCAGCCGAAGACCTTGTCCATCCCGCCTTCGACCCGCTCCTCACCCAACAGTTCTCCGGCAACAGCAAACCGAGCGGCATTCACCCGCCTCTTTTCCAGAAGGGTCCGCTTCAAGGTGCCATCCGCAATCCAGCCGGACACAAGTTCCGCAGTGATCGGCGAGGCCATCCAAGTGCTTTCGCCGATGAGGCTGCGCACCGCGCTGCCATATTCCTTCGGCACATGGACGAACCCGATCCGGCTGCCGGGCGACAGAAGCTTGGAAATGCTGGCAATGGAAGCGGTCAGCTCCGGAGCCAGTGTGCCCAGGGCCGGAAGCTCATCCCTGACAAAAGGGGTGTAGGGGTCATCTTCAATGATGCGCAGTCCATGCCTTCGGGCAACGTCCACCAGAGCCTCGCGCTCGGCAAGGCTCATCGTGTGGGCGGTCGGATTGTGCATATTGGGCATCAGGAAGACACCGCGAACCCCTTCCGTTCTGGCGGCCGCTGCCAAGGCGTCCGGATCCATGGACAGAAACCGGCCCTCAGCACTGCGCAGCATGGGCAGGGGCACAAGCTTCAAGCCCAGATGCGGGGCTGAGTTCAAGAGCGAAGGATAGGTGAAGGCATCCACCGCCACCGCGTCTCCTGGCCGGAAAAGCGCCTGAAGCAGAACCTGGATGCCATGCTGGGCACCGCAGGTCACTGCGATATTCGACGGATCAGCGGACAGCCGGAACAACCGGAACAACCGGGCCCCTGCCTCCCGGTGGTGGGCGAGCCCCTCGGAGGGAACAAAGCCGTTCAGACGCTCGATCCCGGGCGTGCGCGACAGCCGGGACAATCCCTTGGCCAGATCAGGATTGAGATGCGGAAAGGCAAAGTTCCGGGCCAGATCCAGCTCGCCCGTGCGGTCTTCCCTCGGGATCAGAGGCGAGGCCTCGATCTCTGCGGGAGCCACATAAGTCCCTCGCCCCGTCTCTCCCCGCAAAAGCCGCCGGCGTTCGGCCTCCCGGTAGGCCCGGGTGATCGTGCCGAGGGTTACCCCCAGCTGATAGGCCAGCTCACGCTGAGGCGGAAGCTTGGTTCCGACCGGCAAGGCGCCAGACCGGATATCAGCCTCCATGGCATCGGCCACGGCCAGATAGATCGGGCCTGAGGCAGCAGAAATGTCGGGACACCAGATTGTCATGAGGACAATAATTACATTGACGCTGAAACAAACTCAAGCAATTGCTGTTCTCACCCTGAATTGTATCGATTGTATCACATAATGGACAGCACAGCTCTTGCCGCTTTCGCCTTGTTCGTTGCCGTCATGACCGGCACGCCAGGCCCCGGGAACCTGACTTTCATGGCGATTGGCGCGGCCTCAGGCTATCGCACCGCCTTTCCGGTCATTCTGGCCTCCCAGATTGGCTCGATCTGTCTGAACCTTTGCGTTGCCTTCGGTCTTGGCCACGTGATGGCGCAGGGCGGACCGCTGGTAATGGTCTTCAAGCTCCTGAGCATGGGCTACATGACCTATCTGGCCTGGCGCATCGTGTCGCTGAGCATCCGGCCAAAAGGTACAGTCACCTTGCCCAGCTTCTGGGAAGGACTGCTGATTCATCCCCTCAGCCCGAAGACCTGGGCCATGAGCCTGGTCGCCTTCACCACTTTCTTTGCAGGCAACAGCCTGAGCATCGGCCAGAATGCGCTGATCCTGACAGGGGGCTTCATCACCGGCGGCATGATCGCCCATTCGATCTGGGCACTGCTTGGGGTTTCCATCCTCGCACTTCTTGGCGAGGGCAGAGCCTTGCGGGTCACCACTGTATTGATGGCGGCAGGAATGCTTGCCGCCACTGCCTGGGCAATGCTGCTTTAGCGCCCGGATTGCCCGGCTTTCACCTGACGGGCCAGACAGCGCTGGTGTTCCATCTGCTCCCGCAGCTCGCGATGCCAGCGCTGGTCAAAACCGTCACCGGTCTGCAACGGACCTTCCAGGCCAGCATCCCGGATGAGATGTTCGGACAGCGCAGAGACTGGCCGCCGGGCAATTCCCGACCGCAGGCCGATCACCGGGAGACGCATAAGGAAAACAAGGACAGACTTCAGGGAAATAGGCATAGCACGGCCGTTCTGCCGAACCTGTGGGTTCGCAGTCATTGAGGAGATACTCCGGTGGTTTACAGGCGATGTTTTCGCCCAAGCCGGGGTTTCTGACCAACCAAATTTCAGCTACTATGCATAAGGAGACCTTATGCATGAATCAGCCCCTACCCCCTTTGTCCGCTATCCGCGTCTTTGATGCAGCCAGCCGCCATCTGAGCTTTACAAAGGCTGCGGACGAACTGGGAATGACCCAGGCTGCCGTGAGCTATCAGATCCGCATTCTTGAAGAGAACCTGGGTTTCCAGGTCTTTGTCCGCCTGCCACGGCGGATCGAACTGACTGAGCGCGGTATCCGGCTCGCACAGCGGGTCACGACCTCATTCGCGGATCTCAGGGAAGCCTTCTCGGAAGTTCGCACCACGACCACCTCCCTTTTGACCATCTCCAGCAACACAACCTTTGCAATGCGCTGGCTTTCCCAGCGGATCCATTTCTTTGAGCTGGAATACCCGGATCTGAACGTCCGGATCATGCCCTATGGGCCTGCTTCGTCACCGGAGTTCCAGAGCGCGGACGTGGTGCTCTCCGCCTGCTACCCGCCTCCCCAGGACTGGCACAAGGTTGCGCTGGTGAGAGCCAATTGCACGCCGATGCTGAGCCCGAAGCTTGCGGCGTCCTACGGTCCGATCACAAAGCCGGAAGACCTTCTGAACCTGCCGATCATCGATGCGCATGATCCCTGGTGGCAGGTCTGGTTCACGGAGGCGGGCCTGCCGAATGTCGACTTCAGCCACCTGCCCTCCTCCCGCATGGGATCACAGGCACTGGAGGCCAGCAGGGCGATTTCGGGCCAGGGCGTTGCGATCCTGACACCCTATTTCTGCAAGGAATCCCTTGAGCGGGGAGAGCTGCTCCAACCTTTCGACCAGGTGTCTGACATCGATGGGGAACACTGGTCGCTGAGCTATTCAAAGCTGAATGGCCGGTCCCGGAAGGTGCAACTGTTCCGGGACTGGATGCTGAGCGAGCTGCGCCGGGATGGCGCCCTGATGGAAATGGCGGAGGCTTGAGCCTCCGCCGTCCCTCTGTCACTGAGTAAAGACGATCGTCTTGTTGCCGACTATGATCACCCGGTTTTCCATGTGGTACTTCACGGCACGGGCCAGAACGCGGGATTCAATGTCGCGGCCGCGGGCCACGAAATCCTGCGCCGACATCGAATGGCTGACGCGCTCGGCGTCCTGTTCGATGATCGGCCCTTCGTCCAGATCGGCGGTAACATAATGTGCCGTCGCTCCGATCATCTTCACGCCCCGCTGGTGGGCCTGATGATAGGGACGTGCGCCCTTGAAGCTCGGCAGGAAGGAGTGGTGAATGTTGATCACCTTGCCGAAGAGACGCTTCGACATGTTGTCGGACAGAACCTGCATGTAACGGGCAAGAACCACCAGATCCGCATCGGTTTCATGCACCAGCTTGAGCAGACGCTCTTCCTGCTCGGCCTTGTTGTCCTTGTTCACCGGCCAATGATGGAAGGGAATGCCCTCATTTTCGGCCGTCCGGGCGCTGTCTTCATGGTTCGACACAATGGCAACGACTTCCGCATCCAGCCAGCCGACCCGGATCTGATACAGCAAATGCAGCAGGGCGTGGTCGAACTTGGAAACCATGACAATCATGCGCGGGCGGCGCGACATGTCATAGAGGGACGTCTTCATGTCGAAACGCGAAATGGCAGGAGCAAGTGCACGCTGAAGACTGTCAACGGTCGCGGGCTCCGGCACCAGAATGGCAATACGCATGAAGAAGCGGTTGGTTGCCTGATCCCAGAACTGATTGCTTTCGGCGATATTCGCGCCGAGATCCGCAAGCTCAGTGGTTACAGCAGCCACGATACCCGGCCGGTCTTCACAAGACAGGGTGAATACAAAAAGACGGTCGGACACTTCTTCTTCTCCATTACCGCGGGGGCCGCGTGCTCGGCGCCTCTCTTCTCCCAGCTGGTGCAGGCAGTCAAGCAAATCAGCTTTCATGGCTGGTGAGACCGCCCTGCCGGCGGCAGTTATCTGTGGTCAAATATGAACAGAACCCATGAGGATCGCAGCAGATTTGATGCAATTTTAACTATGTTTGTCACGACTACCTTAACCAAGACGCGCGAGAGTCTGCCGTGGGAAGGGACTTTTAATCGGAAGGGACCGGGTGATGAGACTCCCCGTCAGAAACCTCGCGTGCATTCTTGCCGCTTCGCTGCTCCTGTCAGGATGCGCAGGCTGGTTCTCGAGCAGTGACGTCGCCTATCACGACACGCGCTGGTGCGTGCCGGGCAAGCTGAAGCGGGTTCTCAACCGCGTGGCCGACCGCTACGGCCATGTCACCGTCACCTCGACCAACCGCTGGTGGCTCGAGAACTGGTGGAAGGGTGGCGCAAGCAGTTCCTACCACCTGAGCTGCGATGCGGTGGATTTCAAGGTCCGGGGCGATCCGAACTCGGTCATTGCCTATCTGAAATCCCAGAAGGATGTGGGCGGCTATAAATATTACCGCGCCGGCCACTATCACATCGACATCGGCCCGCGTCGGACCTGGTAAGGCGGGCAGGATCCTGTTCCGCCCCTACCCGATCTGACCTTCAGACGAGTTCGCCCAGCTCCAGCGACATTTCCCAGGCAACCGGATCATAGCCGAGCAGGATCTTGTTCTTCCCTTCGGCAATCGGCCGCTTGATGGTGGAGGGATGCTCCAGCATCACTTCGATGGCGGTCTCTGCATTGGTCACACCGTCCTGGGTTTCATCGTCGAGCTTGCGCCAGGTCGTTCCCTTCCGGTTCAGTACCATTTCCCAGCCGAACTCACTCACGAATTGACGGAGCTTTTCAGCGTCGACGCCGTCCTTCTTGTAGTCGTGGAAACTGTAGGCAACGCCAGCCTCCTCAAGGAACTTGCGGGCCTTCTTGACCGTATCGCAGTTCTTGATGCCGTAGACCTTCATGGCAGATCCTTCTCCAGTTTGCGCCCGAATCGGCGCAAACCTTTGCCTTTCACTCCCAAGGTTTCAACCCCAAAGACGCAGAAGACCTCAAACCGCGAGCTTGCCCGGGTTCATCAGGCCGTAAGGATCGGCAATCCGCTTGAACTCCGGCTGAGGCGCATCGACTCTTTTCCAGCCGGCATTGTTCAGCACATAGGTGTGGGGGTTCGAGACCTGCGCTCCAAGTTCCTCGATCCGCGCCATGACCTCGTTCAACCGCTCATCCGATGAGTACTGCACCAGCGGCAGGGCCGAACAGGTCACCCGGCCGAACCGGCGCTGAAACTCCAGATGCAACAGAACCTCGTCACCAAATTCCGCAGCCACACGCTCGGCCACTTCCAGATTGGTTTCCGGCGGAAACCGGAGCTGGAGATAGGTGACAGCCGGGTCGCGCTTCAAGGCATGAAGCGTCGTGTGGTTCCAGGTGTATTCGTAAAGCGGTCCATAAGTTCCATGACCCTCGAATGCGGCCGCCTGCGCGTCCTGAGCCCCGCGCTCGAAAACGACTTCGCCGTCGAATTGAGCCGCCAAATGGGCCATCGCCCCGGCCTGCGGTTCACTCACCATGATGATCGCCGCCGCCTTTCCTTCCGGCACCAGCTTGCCCACCCGGCCCAGCTTGGGAGGAATGCGTTGGTCGAAGACGGAAACAAGCTTCTTGGCAATGCCATCTGCCTCGGTAAAGGCCTGTCCGAAGGCTGCCGCCTTCTTGAAGTCCGGAAAGGCCACGATCCGCTCCGCCCAGGGGTGAGCTGGAGCAAGCGGAACGGTGACGGAGACAATGATGCCATTTATGCCATAGGCATGGAGAACCTTGAGCACATCAGGCCCATCCAGCCTGATAAGTTTCGGCTCTTCCTCGATGGTCACCACCTCAACAGCAAGAACGGCTCCCGGATCCGCCAGCTGGCCCCAGGTGCAGGACCCGGCCCCCGCAGCGCCTCCGGCAACAAATCCACCGATCGTCGCCTGTTTGCGCGTCGACGGATAGAACCGGAGTTCCCAGCCCTTGGGCGCCAGCGCCTTGTCAATCTCCAGCATCGTTGCCCCGGCCTCGAACGTGCCAACGCCCGGTGCCACATTCACCACCCGGTCAAGACCGGCCATGTCGATGACCAGCCCGCCTTCCAGCGGCACTGCCTGCCCGTAATTGCCCGTGCCGCCGCCGCGCACAGTCACAATGCTGCGGGATTTGGCAGCTGCTGCCGCAACTTGCATCACATCGGCAATCGTCTTGGGCCGCACCACAAGATCCGCCCGGCAGCTCTCCAGCTCCCGTTTCAGAACCGGAGAGAACCAGAAAAAGTCCCGGCTCTTGAGCTTCAAGGTCGCGGGATCGCTGGCAAGCTCCAGATCCTTCAGGTCGATTTCCAGCTGAGATGTTAGGGACACGGAATGATCTCCAGACGTAGGGCGGGAAGTACCTGCTCCGCAGTAGACTCACAGGAACAGACGTTTGTCGTCCTCTAGAAGCAATCTGCACGCCAAAGGAAAACCTGAAGGCAGTTTGCGGGAACCTAGTGTATCAAAGACTTGGAACACCAACCAACCCGGAAGCCTTCCTGAATGAGCAAGCAGATCAAGCATCCCCCCAGCAGCGGTCCTCTGGAGCAACGCATCCGGCTCGCTTCCGGACTTGTTCTGTTTTCATTCGCGCTCATGCATTTCCTCAACCACACGCTGGGCAACCTCTCCCTGCAGTGGATGGAGCGGGGACTGGAGTTCTTTGGCACCATCTGGTACTCGGCCGCCGGTGCTGTCCTTCTTTACGCAGCACTTCTGACCCATGTCTGTCTTGCGCTCTGGAAGACGGTGAAGCGCAGAACCTGGCGGATGCCGGTTTGGGAAGCGGCGCAGTTGTTCCTGGGCCTTCTCATTCCTTATGTGCTCATCAAGCACATCATCGTCACACGCGGCGCGACCCTGCAATTCGGCTCGACCATCGGCTACAAATATGAGCTATTCTCGCTCTGGCCAAGCAGCGCCATCCTTCAGAGTGGTCTCTTGGTCATCGTCTGGCTGCATGGCTGCATCGGGCTGCACTACTGGCTGAGAATGAAGCCCTGGTACGCCCGCATCCGCACGACGCTTGCCTGCATTGCTCTCCTGATCCCCATTCTCGCCCTGACTGGCTGGACCTCCGAAGCACGGCGGGTGATCCTCAACGGCCAGGGTTTCACGGCAGAAGGCATTGCCAGCCATACGGGCCGGACCACAGGACTTCCCTTCCTCACCGTTGAACAGAAGGCAGCTCTCCTTGAACAGGTCGAAATCGTCCGCAACGGCTTCTACCTGATCGCGCTCGCCATTTTTGTCTTCATGATTGCGCGGCACGTCTACACGGCCTTCTCCCGCAAGATCACCATTCAATATCTCGATGGCCGGACAGTGAAATCCGCTCCCGGCCCAACGCTGCTTGAAATCAGCCGGATGAAGAGCATCCCGCACATGTCTGTCTGCGGCGGGCGTGGGCGCTGCTCCACCTGCCGGACGCTGATCCTGGCCGGGCAATCCCGGCTCGCGCCTCCCAATGCCATCGAGCGGCAGGTCCTCAAGCGGATCGACGCCCGCTCAAATGTGCGCCTTGCCTGCCAGTTCCGCCCCGTTGACGACATGGTGGTGCGGCCCCTCTTCAATGCCACCCGCCCGCTTGCCCGCGACGGGATCTATGACCGCTACCGCTGGGGTGTGGAACAGCCGATCGCCGTCATGTTCATCGACCTGCGCGGCTTTACGTCCCTCAGCGAAGGCAAGCTGCCATTCGACGTGGTTTTCATTTTGAACCGCTACGTGGATGGCGTCGTCCGCACGGTGCAGAAGGCCGGCGGCATGGTCGACAAGGTCATGGGCGACGGGGTCATGGTGCTCTTCGGCGTGGACAGCAATCTGGCAGACGGCGTTTCTTCGGCTCTTGCTGCGATCTCGGCACTGAATGAAGAGCTTGCCCAGGTCAACAAGGACCTGAAGGACCACATCGACAAGCCGCTTCGCATTGCCGTCGGCATGCATGCGGGCACAGTCATTCTGGGCCGCATTGGCCTGGAAGGGCGCGGCGGTGTCGCCTCGGGCCTGACCGCTCTGGGCGATGTCGTCAATGTGGCAAGCCGCCTGGAAGGCGTTGCCAAGGAAGAGAATGTCGTCGCCGCTATTTCTCACGATGTTTTTGAAGCGACCGGCATCTGGCCGGACAAGCCGGGGACCACCCGGCTCGTGACCGTTCGCGGCCGGCAAGCTCCCCTGGCAGTCGCCTGTGTCGACGATGTTCGCCAGCTCTCCACCCCGGTTCCCATTCCTCTGGGCAGATCCGCATAATTATCAAGGACATAATCTTGCTCATTCCGATGCGGAAGGATACGAATAATATAAACTCGCCTTGAAACTCCGGCCCATAGCCGCTCAACTGCCTTCCAGTGGACGGGAATGGATCCGTTGCGGCGCTCACCGGCCGGAATTCCTGTGCGAGGGTGAAAACACCCGGCTAACCGGATCAAGCATGTGAGGGGTCATGAGCAAATTCGGAAAGAGTTTTGCCGCAATCTTTGTAGCAGCCAGCGCGCTGGCACCGGCGGCACAGGCCGCAACGCTGAAATTTGCCTATCAGGGACCACTGACCCAGCTTGATCCGTACAGCCTGAACGAGACGTTCACGCTGTCGATGCTCGGCAACGTCTATGAAGGCCTCATCCGGCGGAACGAAAAGCTGGAAATCGAGCCCGCCCTGGCCGAAAGCTGGGAATTGGTTGATCCAACCCGGTGGCGCTTTCATCTGCGCAAGGGTGTGAAATTCCAGAACGGCAACGACTTCACCGCCGACGATGTTGTCTTCTCCGTTGACCGCCTGCGTGGCGAAGGGTCTGACCTCACCTCCCGCCTCCCCAAGGACACAAAAGTGGAAGTGGTCGACGCCCACACAGTCGACTTCGTTCTGTCCTCGCCCAATCCGATCCTTCCCTCGGAATGGGAAACCATGTTCATCATGGACAAGGAATGGACTGAAGAACATGACGCGGTGAAGATCACCTCTGCGTCAGACACCACGCCCAATTACGCCAGCCTTCATGCCAATGGTACCGGCCCGTTCAAGGTCACGATGCATGAGCCCGGCGTTCAGACCACCTTCGAGAAATTCGATGGCTGGTGGGACACGGCAAAGCACAATCTGGACAAGGTGGAATTCACGCCGATCGGTTCCGACGCCACCCGCGTTGCAGCGCTGCTGTCTGGCGAGATGGACATGGTCTATCCCGTGCCTGTGCAGGATCTGAAGCGGATCGACGGCAATGGCAGCACCCGCGTGATGACCGGACCGGAGCTTCGCACGATTTTCCTGGGTATGGATCAGACGCGCGACGAACTGCTCTATTCCAGCGTGAAGGGCAAGAACCCGTTCAAGGATGTCCGCGTCCGCAAGGCCTTTTATCAGGCCATCGACATTGACGGCATCAGCCAGAAGATCATGCGCGGCATGTCGACGCCCTCGGCGCTGATGATCTCTCCGCTGCTCTTCTCCCGCTCCGGCGAGTTCCATCGCTATCCGTATGACCCCAAGGCCGCCAAGGCTTTGCTCGAGGACGCGGGCTATCCGGACGGATTTTCCATCGGCATGGATTGCCCGAATGACCGCTATGTCAACGACGACGCGATCTGTCAGGCGGTCGCCTCCATGCTGGCGCGCATCAATGTGAAGGTGAATCTGAACGCCCAGCCCAAGGCGAAGTATTTCGCCCGCATCCTGTATTCGGGCGGCTATGACACATCGTTCTACATGCTCGGCTGGACCCCGCCGTCTTTCGACAGCTGGAACATCCTCGCCGATCTGGAAGCCTGCCGGGATGATCAGGGCAATGGCGGCGCCTTCAATATCGGTGGCTATTGCAACCCCAAGGTCGACGAACTGGCCAAGCAGATCCTCGTCGAAAACGATCCGAAGACCCGTGACGACCTGATCGCCCAGGCCTTCACGCTCACCCATGAGGACGTTTCCTACATTCCCCTGCACCAGCAAAGCCTGGCCTGGGGTGTATCCGACAAGCTGACCCTCGCTCAGAGGGCCGACGACCAGTTCCTTTTCCGCTTCGTGACCAAGAACTGAGCCCTTCCGCATTGCCGCCTCCGGAGAAACCGGAGGCGGCCTCCAGCCACAAGATGCGCAGGTCCCGATGTTAGGCTTTGCCCTCCGCCGCTTTGTTCAGGCTGTGATCGTCATGTTGGCGGTCGCCTTGATCGCCTTCTCCATGTTTCGCTTCGTGGGGGATCCGGTCAACCAGATGGTGGGGATGGAAACCAGCATCGAGGCACGCGAGGCCCTGAGGGAAAGGCTCGGACTGAATGATCCGCTTCCGCTTCAGTTCACACGGTTTGTGACCAACGCGGCGCAATTCGATTTTGGGACGTCCTATCAGTTCCGCCAGCCGGTCGCCGATCTCTTTGCCAAGCGCATTCCTGCAACCCTGGAACTGAGCTTCACCTCGGCCCTCTTCGCGCTTCTGGCCGGTATCCCGATGGGCATCTATGCCGGGTTGAACCGAGAGTCCTGGCTCTCCAAGCTGTTCCTGTCGGTTTCCCTGATCGGCATTTCCCTGCCGACATTCTTTATTGGCATACTGCTGATCTTCCTGTTTTCCGTCACGCTTCAGTGGCTGCCGAGTTTCGGGCGGGGCGATGTGGTGGAGATCGGTTCCTGGTGGACCACCGGTTTCTTGACCGTTTCGGGCCTCAAGGCCCTCATCCTGCCTTCCATCACCCTTGGTCTCTACCAGATGACCCTGATCATGCGGCTGATCCGGGCGGAAATGCTGGAAGTCATCCGCACCGACTACATCAAGTTCGCCAGAGCCCGCGGCCTCAGCAACAGGGCCATCTATCTGCGCCACGCCCTGAAGAACACGCTGATCCCGGTGATCACCATCACCGGTTTGCAGCTCGGATCGATCATCGCCTTTGCCACTATCACGGAGACCGTGTTCCAGTGGCCTGGCATGGGGCTTCTGTTCCTTCAGGCAGTTCAGAACGTCGATATACCGGTCATGGCCGCCTATCTGATCCTGACCGCCTTCCTGTTCGTGTCGATCAACTTCATCGTCGACATTCTCTATTTCCTCATCGACCCGCGCCTGCGGGTGAAGCAAGCCTGACGGAGAGACGCATGGGCCCCTCAGGACAAGACCAGACCAGCTCTGCCGCCCCGGCCCCATCAGTCCTTCGCCGGGTTCTGGACAGCGACCTCACCCATTCATTCCTGCGGTCGAAGGTGACTGTCGCTGCTGCCACAGGAACGCTGCTCTTCGTTCTGGCCGCAATTCTTGCGCCCATGATTGCCCCTCATGATCCGTTTGATCTTGCGGGGCTGTCGATCATGGATGCCCGCATTCCGCCGGTCTGGATGGAATATGGCGAGCCCCGCTTTCTGCTGGGAACCGACGATCAGGGCCGCGACCTCCTTTCAGGCATTCTCTATGGCCTCCGGATTTCGCTGATTGTCGGAATATGTTCTGTCTTCGCCGCCGCCGCCATCGGCATCAGTCTAGGCTTGGTCGCAGGCTATGCAGGCGGAAAGATCGACGCCCTGATCATGCGCATCGCCGATGTGCAACTGACCTTCCCGGCCATCCTGATCGCCCTTCTGATCGACGGTGCGGTGCGCGGGATCTTCGGAAACCTCGACCGGGAGATCTTCTCCTTCTGGATCCTGATCTGCTCCCTCGCCCTGTCCTTCTGGGTGCAATACGCCAGAACCGTGCGCAGTTCGACCCTGGTGGAAAAGAACAAGGAATATGTCCAGGCAGCCCGCGTGATCGGAATTCCGTCTGTCATCATCATGATCCGTCATATCCTGCCGAATGTCCTCGGGCCGGTGTTCGTGATTGCGACCATCAATCTGGCACTGGCAATCGTGACGGAGGCAACCCTGTCCTTCCTCGGCGTCGGCATGCCCTCCACCCAGCCCTCTCTTGGAACGCTGATCTCGATCGGCAACGACTTCCTCTACTCAGGCGAATGGTGGATCGCGATCTTCCCCGGCGTGGCGCTCGCTGTCCTTGTGCTGAACGTCAATCTTCTGGGCGACTGGCTGCGGGACGCCCTGAACCCGAAACTGCGCTGAAGGACCGGTCATGAGCGTCTTGTCGATCAACAACCTGACCGTTCGTTTCCCAGGCCGCAAGTCGACCTTCACGGCGGTTGAAGACGTGTCCCTGACCCTGGAAGCCGGCAAGATCCTGGGTGTTGTCGGCGAAAGCGGTGCAGGCAAGTCCACGGTCGGCAATGCGGTCATCGGCCTGTTGCAGGAGCCCGGACGGATCACGGCAGGTGAAATCCGGCTGGATGGCGACCGGATCGACCAGATGCCAGAAGCTTCCTTGCGCAAGTTGCGTGGCAAGCGGATCGGCATGATCTTTCAGGACCCGTTGACCTCGCTCGATCCGCTTCAGACAATCGAGGCCCAGCTTGTCGAGACCATCCGGGTTCACTTGCCCCTTTCCCCTGCACAAGCCAGAGAAAGGGCCCTCGAACTGCTGAAGGCAGTCGGCATTCCCGGCGCAGAGGACCGTCTCTCTCAATACCCGCACCAGTTTTCAGGCGGCATGCGGCAGCGTGTCGTTATTGCCCTCGCCCTTTGTGCGGAGCCGGAACTCATCATTGCCGATGAACCGACAACCGCGCTCGATGTCTCCATTCAGGCGCAGATCCTCGACTTGTTGCGAAAGCTCTGCCGCGAGCGGAACGTGGCCATGATGGTCATCACGCACGACATGGGCGTGATTGCCGAACTGACAGATCAGGTAGCCGTCATGTACCGAGGCAAACTGGTGGAGCTTGGCCCGACCGCACAGGTTCTCGGCCACCCGAGCCACGCCTATACGAAAAGCCTGATTTCTGCTGTTCCCCGGCCCGACATCAAGGTCGAACGTTTTCCAAGCGTTTCTTATATCGAAGAAGAGACACCCCCCTCCTCCGCCATTGACCTGTCCACCCACTGGCTGGGCAAGACACGTTCCCATGAACCGGTAACGGGTCCGCTTCTCAGTCTCTCTGATCTGTCCATGCGCTTCGAGACAAGGTCGTCGGTCTTTCCATCCCGGCGGCGTTATTTCGATGCAGTCAAATCCGTCTCCTTCGACATCAGGGAAGGAGAGACCTTCGGCCTCGTCGGGGAATCAGGATCCGGAAAATCGACCATCGCCCGGCTGATCACAGGCCTCTATCACCCCACCGGTGGTTCGATCCGCTTTGCCGGGCAGGATCTGACAGCACTGAAGGAGCGCAAGCAGATCCTTGCCATGCGCCGGCAGATGCAGATGATCTTTCAGGATCCGTTTTCATCCCTCAATGCCCGCATGCGCGTAAGCGCCATTGTCGCCGAGCCCATACGGCTCCACAGACTGGCGTCTTCCAACGCGGAAGTCGCGCAGATCGTCGCTGATCTTCTGGATCATGTCGGTCTGGGCGCGGCAGCCGGCGACAAGTTCCCCCATGAGTTTTCCGGCGGCCAGAGACAACGCATTTCCATCGCCCGCGCCCTTGCAACCCGTCCAAGGTTTCTTGTCTGCGACGAGCCGACCTCTGCTCTGGATGTGTCGATCCAGGCCCAGATCCTCAATCTTTTAAAGGATCTGCAGCAAGAGCTCGGGTTGACGATGCTGTTCATCAGCCATGACCTCGCGGTCATCCGGCAGATGTGCGACAGGGTCGCGGTGATGCGCAACGGCGAGCTTTGCGAACTGGCGGACTGTGAGGGCCTGTTCACCTCCCCCGGGCACGCCTACACCCGGCAGCTGTTGACCCTGATGCCATCGATGGAACTTCTCGCAGCCTCGCAGCAGGGCTGATTCGCGGTCCGCTAAGATCAAGCTTCTGTACGGTCAATCTGGGCAATGCCATCGGAAATCTTGGGCGCTGTCGTGCCTTTGCACGAAAAACCGGAGAAGAGACACAACTCTTCTCCGGTGTCTTTTTCTGCCAATACTCAAAACACAGGATCGACCTTGAAAACCGGCAGGTCCTTGTAAAATTCCGTAAGGTCACTTTAGCACATTCCATGGCGTTCTGTAGCCCCTCAGTGCTGAAATGAGAGGCAGTGTCAGCAACCTGACGCGAACATGCTTCGCAGCCGCCTTATTCTTGGCCGATCCATCCTGTTTACGGATCGGGAATCATGGCGACAGTCTGCCACGACTGGCATACAAGTCGGCTCCTACCTGCCATTTGTCCGCAAGGCACGCAGCTACTCAGGTTATTGAAGTCTCATGCCTCTTTCCGTCATCAAGCCGATGATCCGAAACCTCGCCTGTTTCGGGTTGCTTCTGCTCCTGTTGCCGCTTTTGTCCGCCGCATTTGCCTTCTATGGCCAGCAGGCGGTTTTGCCGGCCGCAGCCGTGTTGCTTCTGGCAGGCGCTTCGACGGCGCTCGGCGCGGGCGGACTTTTTCAGGTCGCAAGAACCGGCGCGTTTCTGCCTTTGGACCTGATGACATACGGGACTGCCCTGCTCTGTGCTCTTGGCGCAGGCCTTGCCGGATGGCTGAGCGGACAACCTGAAACCGCCGAGCCGCTCGCCCTGACGGCTGCCTGCCTTGCGACCCTGCGCGGTCTTTGCCGGACGGCGACAGGCACAGACACGATCTCAACCCGCATCCGGTTCGATCTGCATGACCCCTCTTCCTGGGAGTACCTCCAGGCGCTGGCGGGCGTCTTTCTTGCCCTGATCGCCGGCTTGGCCTGGGGTCTTTTTTCTGATCTTGCCTCGGGCCTGCGGGCGGGAGCTGCGGTTCTGGCCGTTGCCTGGCCCTATACGCCCGAACCTCTCCGGCGCATGGCGGCAAAGGCCGCAGAAACGCGCGCAGCCGGTTACGGCATCGAACTCTATGGCCCGGAAACCCTGAAGACCGTCCAGTCTGTCCGTTCGGTCGCTTTTGACCGGCACGCGCTTTTGGCCACAGAAGAACTGGTCGTGACCGATGTTCATGCCTTCGACCGCAGACAGGAACCGCTTCTGGCGGTCGCAGCGGCTGCAGAACGGCACGCGACCCATCCGGCGGCCCGGGCCATCCGCTCGATTGCGGCCGACTGGCAGGTGCCAGAGGGCGCTCCAGAAGAGTTCGAGGAAGTCCCCGGGCTTGGTGTTGTGGCCATGCTGGGTGGTGAAGCCATTGCCGTCGGCAACCGCAACCTGATGCAGGAACTGAAAATCGACAGCTTTACGGCGACCTCCCTCTGCCGGTCTCATGAGGCGGAAGGCAAGACCTGTCTCATCGTTGCCGCCGGTGGCCGCGCTGTCGGCATGCTAGCCCTGCACGTGACCACGCACCCGGACAGCCCGGCAACGATCGCCGCAATCCGGCACGCTGGTCGCAGCACCACGCTGGTTTCCGGCGCGGGCGAGGCAAGCGCCAATGCCTTTGCCAAGCAGCTGGGTATGAGCGCTGCCATTTCCGGCAAGCGGCCTCAGGCACGTCTGGCCAGCGCTGGCGAGGCTGTAGCCTCCGACACCGGTCTGTTTGTGACGCCGGAACCCGGCAATGGACTTCTGGTCTATTCCCTTGGCGGCAACGTTGCCCCCGGAGCGCTGCTGGCACGCATTCACCCGGCCCTTGCTGCGGCGCCCCTGCGGCACTTTCCTTTCCTTCTGGATGCTGCCCAGGACAGCAGCAAACTGTCCAAAGCCCTTCTGACCTTCCAGGCAGGCCTTTCAGGACTTGCCGCACTCTTCTGCTGTTTCATGCTGCTCCCGGTCGCCATTTCGCCCTTCATCTGTGGGCTATGCGCGGCAGGCGGCAAAATACTGGCGGCGAACTGGCTGCGGAAAAATAGAAACTCATGATCCCGGCAACCAAGGACTGAGGACAGAAGTCTCTTTTGGACGTTTCCCGCCTTTACAGATCCCCATCAGGTGAACTTAATCGATAATAATGCGGCCCAAGCGCCGCCACCTGACTGGGAGAGGTTTCATGGGTGACAAGAAGGAGCACCAGCTGCGCTCCAGGGCCTGGTTCAACAATCCGGACAATCCAGGCATGACGGCGCTCTATATCGAGCGCTATCTGAATTTCGGCCTGACTCGCGAGGAACTTCAATCCGGCCGGCCGATCATCGGCATCGCCCAGACAGGCTCCGATCTTTCCCCTTGCAACCGGCATCATCTTGAACTGGCCAAGCGGGTTCGTGAAGGCATCCGCGAGGCGGGAGGCATCTGCTTCGAGTTCCCGGTTCATCCGATCCAGGAAACGGGCAAGCGCCCCACCGCAACCCTCGACCGGAACCTTGCCTATCTTGGCCTGGTTGAACTGCTCTACGGCTATCCGATCGACGGCGTCGTGCTGACCATCGGCTGTGACAAGACCACGCCTGCCTGTCTCATGGCGGCGGCAACCGTCAACATCCCGGCCATCGCCCTGTCGGTCGGCCCGATGCTGAACGGCTGGTACAAGGGCGAGCGCACCGGGTCCGGTACGATCGTCTGGAAGGCAAGAGAACTTCTTGCCTCCGGAGAAATCGACATGTCCGGTTTCATGGATCTCGTTGAATCCGCAACGCCATCAGTCGGCTATTGCAACACCATGGGTACCGCCACGACCATGAACTCGCTGGCGGAAGCTCTGGGCATGGAACTGCCGGGCGGCGCAGCCATTCCCGCTCCCTATCGGCAGCGGGGGCATATCGCCTACGAGACAGGCCGGAGGATCGTGGACATGGTCCATGAAGATCTCAAGCCTTCCGACATCATGACCCGTCAGGCCTTCGAGAATGCCATCGTCGTGAACTCCGCCATCGGCGGTTCGACCAATGCGCCCATTCACCTGAACGCGATTGCCAGCCATCTGGGCGTGCCGCTGGACAATGACGATTGGCAGGACATCGGCCATGACGTTCCGCTCATGGTCAACCTTCAGCCGGCAGGAGACTATCTCGGCGAGGACTATTTCCACGCCGGTGGCGTTCCAGCAGTTGTTGCAGAACTGATGCGCCACAATGCCCTGCCCCATCCGGATGCAGTGACGGTGAATGGCAGGTCCATCGGCGACAATTGCCGCGGCATCGTCACCGATCTTCCGGACGTGATCCTGCCCTATGACGAACCGCTCAAGGAACGGGCCGGCTTCCTCAATCTGAAGGGCAATCTCTTCGACAGCGCGATCATGAAGACCAGCGTGATTTCGGAGGAGTTCCGCAACCGGTACCTTTCGAACCCGGATGATCCGGAAGCCTTTGAAGGCCGGGCGATCGTGTTCGAAGGACCGGAGGACTACCACGACAATATCGACAATCCCGAGCTGGATATCGATGAGAACTGCATGCTCTTCATCCGCGGCACAGGCCCGATCGGCTATCCGGGCGGTGCAGAAGTGGTGAACATGCAGCCGCCGGCAGCCTTGATCAAACGCGGCATTCATTCCCTGCCCTGCATTGGTGACGGCCGCCAATCCGGAACGTCCGGGTCTCCGTCGATCCTGAACGCCTCCCCGGAAGCTGCCGCAATGGGTGGTCTTGCCCTGATCCAGACCGGGGATCTGGTTCGCATCGATCTTGGCAAGGGAACTGCCAACATTCTGATTTCCGATGAGGAACTCGCCCAGCGGCGGACGGACCTGGAGGCAGAAGGCGGCTTTGCCGTCGCCGAGAACCAGACCCCCTGGCAGGAAATCCAGCGCTCCATGATCGACCAGTTCGACAAGGGCATGGTGCTCAAGCCTGCGGTCAAATACCAGGATGTCGCGCATACAAGAGGCCTTCCACGCGACAACCACTGAACCGGATGCGATGGGGAGCCGAGCAAATTGCTGACTGGCACCCCATTGCACACTTGACGATTACGTAAACGGTATGCTTGGGTCCATCCCAACCGGCGGGCGATGCCCAACAGGAGAGCCGGATACCTAGGAGAGCGGAAATGAGCCTGGAACAACTGACGGAAAGCGTGCGCGGCAAGGTCGCAGGCGGTGGCATCGAGGAGAGCGTCAAGTTCAACCTCGGCGGCACGGGAGCCATCTTCATTCAGGGCTCGACCGTCACCAACGAAGATGCCGAAGCGGACTGCACCGTCACCATTTCTCCGGAAGATCTTGCTGATCTTCTGGCAGGCGACCTCAACCCGACTGCCGCCTTCATGAGCGGCAAGATCCAGGTCGAGGGTGATATGAGCGTTGCCATGAAACTGGGCAGCATCGTCTGACGTTTCAAACGCTCGAGAGTTTGCGGAAATACACACGCCGGCCCCACTGGGGCCGGCGTTTTCTTTGCACCGGAGGAACCTTGCGCCTGTCAGGCCGCCAGAACACCGTTCTTTTTCGCCGTATGCGTGGCGATCAGGTCCATGATCGGCGGCGACAGGGCATCATAGGGCTCAAGCCCGAGTTCGCGCAGGCGGGCGCGGACGTCATCCATTTTAGCAGGCGGATAGCCGGATTCGATAATGGAAGACACGAAGGCCGCAAACTCCGGCGGTGACCAGCCGTCCTCATTCGACAGTTCGGTATGGATGAAATCGAGACCATAGAGCGGATGCTCGGTATTCTCGATCCGCCCATACATATGCACGCCGCAATCCTTGCAGGCATACCGCTGGATCGGCGCAGCCGGGTTTACGATCTGGAGTTTGTCGCCATTGGCCACAACGGAGACAGCTTCTTTCGGCACGACAGCGATCTGGCTGAACACGGCCCCTGCCGGCTTCCAGCATTTCGTGCAGCCGCAGACATGATTGTGGGCGCTCTGCGCGGAAATCCGCACCTTGACCGGATTGGACTTGCAATGACAGGACAGCGTTCCGCCCGCAAATCCGGGCTGGGCCGGCGCATAGCCGTTGTCCACCTGCGGATGGATCTTGACGCTGCTGGGCGGCGGCGCGGACGGTTTGCCGTCTGCCCCTCCGAAAATTCCCGATAGAAATGACATGAGAACGCACCTCCCTGCGTGTTTGGGCTCAAATCAACCCCGGACCTTTGCGCCTGCACCGGCCCGTCGGGAGGAAAGCCGAAGCTTCTGCCAACGGAGAAAGCCGGAGACGGCGGACGCATCCAGTCATGCAGAACATTAGAAACAACGTCCAAACAGTCACAAGCGATACATAGGTGTGTATTGGCTCGATTCCGCCTGATGGAAAATTGCCGGTTTGTCCATTTCGCGCAAATACTTGAGCGCAACTTGACGGGAACTTGCAGCACGCAATGAAAGCATTTTCAGGTGCAAAGCACAGCCCATTTCACCAGTCCGGGCGGATTGACCTGCCCGCTGTCCATGCCATGATCGGTGCATAAAGCGTCAGCAAGACGGGAATGGAGTGTGAAATCTTGGACCTGAGAAGAGCTGTTATTACGGATGCCCAGGCCATCGCAGATCTCGCTCGTGACGCCTATGAGCACTATATTCCGGTCATCAAGGCTGTTCCCCAGCCGATGCAGGCTGACTATGCCGAATTGATTGCCGCCGATGAGGTCTGGCTGTCGGGCCCCTCGGATCAACCGGACGCCTCACTCGTCCTGCGCCTGCAGCCTGACCATCTGCTTTTGTGGAGCATTGCGGTGGCTCCTCACCGCCAGGGCAGCGGTCTGGGCAATCATCTGCTCGACTTTTGTTTCCAGCGGGCAAGAGATCACCAAAAACCTGAACTCCGCCTTTTCACCAACGCGCTCATGACGTCGAACCAGCTCTGGTATCAGCGCCGCGGCTTCAGGGAAACGAGACGTGAGCAGATCGGCGACAAGCTGGCCGTTCATATGAGCGCCCCGGTCCCTGAAGCGTAACGCTTTTGGAAAGAATGATCTTTCCGCACGCCCACTTGGACCGCTAACCTGCCCGCATCAGATATTTCGGGAGGAACGAAGCGCTATGGTTCATGTGCTGATCATTGGTGCGGCTGGCATGGTGGGACACAAGCTTGCCAGGCACATCACGCAAGACGGCTCTCTCAATGGCCGGGCATTGACGAAACTCAGCCTGGTGGATGTGGTCGAACCGCCTGTCCCCGCAAATGCCCCTCAAGACACGATCTGCCGGGCCTGCGACTTTTCCCTCGAAGGCGAGGCCGAGCAGCTTGTGGCAAGCAGGCCCGACGTCATCTTCCATCTTGCCGCCATCGTGTCTGGCGAAGCTGAGGTGGAAACCGACAAGGGCTATCGCATCAACCTGGACGGAACCCGGCGGCTTTTCGAGGCGATCCGCGCACTAGGCGAAGGCTATTGCCCTCGGGTCGTCTTCACGTCTTCCATCGCGGTCTTCGGCGCCCCATTCCCGGATCCGATCCCGGATGATTTCCTGCCCGCTCCGCTGACGTCCTACGGGGCGCAAAAGGCGATGAGTGAATTGCTCCTGGCCGACTTCAGCCGCAAGGGCTTTCTGGACGGGATCGGCATCCGCCTTCCGACCATCGTCGTGCGACCCGGCAAGCCAAACAAGGCAGCCTCGGGCTTCTTTTCCGGCATCATCCGCGAGCCGCTCAATGGTCAGGAAGCCGTTCTTCCCGTTGCCGATGACGTCCTGCACTGGATGGCCAGCCCCCGCGCAGCAGCCGGGTTCCTGATCCACGCAGCGGGCCTGGACGGTGAGACTGTCGGCCCCCGTCGCAACATGACCATGCCCGGACTTGCGGTGACCGTCGCGGAAGAAATCGAGACGCTACGCCGCTTTGGCGGAGAAAAAGCCGTCAAGCTGATCCGCCGCGAGCGCGATCCGCTGGTCGAGAAAATTGTCGCCGGCTGGCCGCGTGGATTTGATCCTGCCCGGGCCCTGGCGCTCGGCTTCAAGGCAGACGAAAGCTTCGACGCAATCGTCCAGACCTATATCGAGGAAGAAGGCATCACCCTTTGATCATTTCCCCCTGCGCGGCCGCTCGCCAATATAGGCCGCGCGGGACCGGATCTGATCCGGCAGCCGGTACTGTTCCAAGGCATGAGCCACCCAGCCCACCATGCGCCCGGCACAGAAAATGACCTTGCCGGCTTCTTCCGGCAGGCCCAGCTGGCGCTGGATCACCGCAAAGGCAAAATCGATGTTGGGCGCAAGACCATAAAGCGCCTCACCGGCTTCTGTCAGCTTTGGTACAAGCCGGGCAAACGCCTGATCCCCCAGTCCTGCCGCTGCCAGTTTCAGCAGGCAATCCGCCCGGGGATCCCGTCCAGCATAAATTGCGTGACCAAAGCCCGGAAGAGCTTCGCCGCGCTGGAGCATCGCTCCGAGCTCTCGGTCGACATCCTCCTCGCCTTGAATGCGCTCCAGCCAGGCCGTCACCCGGTCGGAATGAGCCCCATGCCGCGGACCGCTAAAAGCGCCCAAACCGGAAATCAGCGCGGCATGCAGCGGGGCACGGGTAGACGCTGCACAGCGAACGGCAAAGGCGCTCGTGTTGAACTCGTGATCTGCCGCCAGAACAAGGGCAGCCCGCAGCAGTTCTGCATCGGGGCCAGGAAGCACATTCCACGCCTTCGCCAGTTGTATGTGAACCGGCAGCGCTTCTGGCTCGGGCAATCCCAGCAGCGCGGCACAGGCCACTCTCACCAAGGCAGCTCCCTTGTCCCGGAGCAGGGCAGGAGAATGCGTATAGGCAGCCCGGTCTTGAAGCGGCCATCCGGCCAGAGCCACCATCAACCTTTCCATCATGCCAAGGCCTTCGGGCAAATCGGGGAGGCGGCGAGGGGCGGGACGGGAAAAAGGATCGGTTTCACATTCCCAAAGCAGGTTCGCGACGGCCTCCAGACTGAAACTTCCGGCCAGTTCTACTGCCGAGTGACCACGGTACCAGGGCCCATCCTCCGCAATCAGCGTCAGGGATGTTGTCAGTGGCTGGGAATGCGGCTTGTCCGTTCCGGCAATTGAGCCCGCGGGCACTGCTTCCGCCCGCTGTCCCTGCAATTGGCGGATATCTGCGGCGTCATAGCGCCTTTGCTTGCCAGGCCCCGGCACCGAACGGATCAGGCCGCGGCTGACATAGGCGTAGAGGGTCGCGGGACGCACCCCAAGCTCGGCTGCAGCCTCGCGGGCCGAAAGATAGACAGGTTCGCTCATATATTGATTGTATTTATCAATATTGATCACTTCAAGAGATCCATGAGACCTAAGGCAAACAAGCTATCAGGAGAGATCTCATGACCCTCGTTTTTCCGGCACCCAGCCTTGCCAAGTCCACCGCATCGGGCCTCGAAGGCGTGATTGCAGCTGAAACAGTGCTCAGCGAAGTTGATGGTGCCAAGGGCCAGCTGGTTTTGCGTGGCAAGGCGATTGAGGATTTGGCCGGAAAACTGACGTTCGAAGAGGCGATTGCCTTTTTCTGGGATGGCTTGATCGAAACCGAAACGTCTCTGGAAGACCGACTGCTGCAGGGGCGCTTGAAAGCCTTTGAGCTGATGCCGGTCCTCGAAGCTGCCCCACGAGACCTGCCGGTCTATCAGCGCATGCGCCTTGGCCTCTCGGCCCTGGCGGACACGCAATCGGAAGAGGATGCCGCCGCCATCTGCGCTGCATTGCCTGTGTTTCTCGCCGCCTCGGCCCGCATTCAAGCAGGACTGAAGCCGGTCGCACCTGATGTCAGCCTCACCATTTCACAGGATATCCTGCAGATGCTGACCGGCAGAATGCCGGTCGAGCGCGCAGCCAATGCCCTGGACCGCTATCTGGTCACCATTCTTGACCATGGCCTCAATGCCTCGACCTTCACCGCAAGGGTGATTGCCTCGACCAAGGCAGACATGGCATCCGCGATCATCGGAGCCATGGGCGCACTGAAAGGTCCGCTTCATGGCGGCGCGCCCGGACCGGTTCTCGACATGCTGGATGCGGTCGGAACGTCCGAAAATGCTGACAACTGGGTTGCCGGAGAATTGAAAAAAGGCATCCGCCTGATGGGCTTTGGCCACCGGATCTACCGCACCCGCGACCCAAGGGCGGATGTGCTGAAGGCAGGACTTGCGGAACTGCCGCAGGAAGACGGCCGTATCGCGCTTGCGGAAGCGGTGGAAACGGCAGCGCTGGCGGCGCTGCGCCGGCACAAGCCCGACCGCCCGCTGGAAACGAACGTGGAATTCTACACCGCCGTCCTTCTCGAGGCTGCCGGCATCGACCGCAGCCTGTTCACGCCGCTCTTCGCAGTTGGCCGGAGCGTTGGCTGGTGCGCCCATGTGGTGGAGCAGCAGCAGACGGGCAAGCTGATCCGCCCGGCCTCCCGCTACACAGGCCCCATGCCTCAGATCTGACCGGCGCGGTTGTGACGAAGGACGGAAATCCGGCTCAAACGCCCTTCTTGTAGGCCATGCCAATCGTGCGTGGCGCGGTTTCCTTGAAACCGAACTTCTCATAGAGCCTGTTCGCCGGCACATCGGCGAGCAGGTTCACATAGGCGGTATCCGGCACATTGGCAGCGATATAGTCGCTGAGCGCCTGCATGATCATCCGGCCATATCCCTTGCCGTGATGCTCGGGCCGCACGACGATATCAACGATATGCACGGCCAGAGCGCCATCTCCAACAATGCGGCCCATGCCGATATCTTCGCCCGCCAGTTCCAGCACGATGCAATAGAGCGACCGGGGCAGCCCCGCCTGTGCAGCCTCGAGGGAATAGGCGCTGAGACCTCCGGACTTCCGCAGATCCAGATAGGTTTGGGGATCTGGCAGACGCTCGACAATCTGAGGGGTCACGGGCAGGCTCTCTTGATAATTTTCCGGAGGCGGAGCTTTGCCGAAATACGTACCACCTTCAATGAAAAAGGCCGGAGCAATGCCCCGGCCTTGAGTTTTTCCGAAACTCCGGGTCCTCAGCGGTTCGTCAGGATTTCCGGTCCCATCAGGCTGTAGGGCAGCCAGGTGGAGAGGGCCGGAACATAGGTCACCAGGATGAGGAACAGGAACAGGATCAGCACGAAGGGTGCAGCGGCCCGGACGACCTGAACCAGGCTCATCCCCGTGATCCCGGAGGTCACGAACAGGTTGAGGCCAATCGGCGGGGTGATCATGCCGATTTCCATGTTCACCACCATGATGATGCCCAGGTGGATCGGATCGACGCCCAATTCCATGCCGATCGGGAACACCACAGGTGCCACGATCAGGAGCAGGCCCGACGGTTCCATGAACTGGCCACCCAGGAGCAGCAACAGGTTGACCGCAATCAGGAAGGTGAACCAGTTGAACCCTGCGTTCAGCATCAGATCGGTGATCGCCTGCGGGATCCGCTCGGAGGTCAGAACATGGGCGAAGAGCAGGGCGTTGACGATGATGAACATGAGCATGATCGTCGTCTTGCCCGCATCCACCAGCACCTTCTTGGTGTCCTTGTGGAAGCAGCCTGGACCGAAATTTGCAACCGTCAGCCAGAGGTTCCGGCCAATGGCAGACCCAAGACCTTCCCCTTCCTTGCGCATCGGAACGCCCTTGAGCGGCCCCATGTCGCGGTAGATGAAGATCGCAATCAGGAACGAATAGACAGCAGCCACGGCAGCCGCTTCCGTCGGCGTGAATACGCCGCCATAGATGCCTCCAAGAATGATGACGATCAGCAGCAGGCCGAACCCGGCCTCACCGGCCGCCCTGGCAATCTCGCCAAAACCGGCGAAAGGCTGCTTCGGCATGTTCTTGATGCGGGCATTCACATAGATCGCGATCATCAGCATGAGGCCGGCCACGAGGCCCGGAATCACACCGGCAAGGAACATGCGGCCCACGGAAACGTCTGTTGCAGCAGCATAGACCACCATCACGATGGATGGCGGGATCAGAATGCCCAGGGTGCCCGCATTGGCGATGACGCCGGCCGCGAATTCCTTGGTGTAGCCAACCTGACGCATGCCGGCGATGGCGATGGTGCCGATGGCCACCACGGTGGCAGGCGAAGAGCCCGACAGCGCGGCAAACAGCATACAGGAGAACACTGCCGCAATGGCAAGGCCGCCGCGCACATGGCCCACGCAGGCGATGGCAAAGCGGATGATGCGGCGGGCAACGCCCCCGGTCGACATAAAGGCCGAGGCCAGAATGAAGAACGGGATCGCCAGCAGCGTATAGTTCTGCGAAGCGGTGAAGAGCTGCAGAGCAACCGACGAAATGGAATCGTTGGAGAAGATGGCAATCGCCAGAACGCTGGAAAGACCCAGCGAGATCGCGATCGGTACGCCCAGAAACAGAAGTGTCAGGACGAGAATGAAAAGGATTGCGGCTTCCATGGTCTCTTACCTCAATCCTTCAGAACGTCTTTGTTTTCGGCCACGAGCTCTTCCGCTTCATGCGCCGCGATCATCATCTCCCGCTGACCGGTGAGGATGTGCCAGGTTGCCTGGAGGCAGCGGAACGCGAAGAGCGCAAGTCCGACCGGAAGAATGATATAGGCGATCCAGCGCTGGACACGCTCCTTCGTGCCGAAGGCTTCCTGCACCCATTCCGGATAGCGCAGATCATCAAGACCGATGCCGATCTTGAACATCTTCTGCCAGTAATCGATGGCTCCGCCCTTGGCATCGATGCCGAAGACGTGCAGCCAATCGGCTTTCAGCAGGATGACCGCATAGGCCACACCGCACAGCGCGCCAAAAACGGCCGCAATACGAAACAGGGGCTTCGGGAACAGGCGGATGACGGCATCCACCCCCAGATGAGACCCGATCTTCACGCCATAGCTCATGCCGAACAGGATCAGCCACGCAAACAGGATGCGTGTCAGTTCAAGTGCGCCGGTCCAGCCGGAGTTGAACCCGTAACGGGCGACCACCTGGGTAAAGGTCACGAGTGTCATCGCCGCAAGAAGGAAGGCGATGACGCCTTCCTCGAAGCGGGTGACCCAATTGTCGAGGCGTTGCATTGTTTCCCCCGAATCGTGCCCTGCGGCACGTTCTCGAATGATTATTTCCCTATCCGCACCCGATATGGCCCCTTGTGAAAAGGACCTTCCAGCCTGTGGCATCGGACGCTCTGCGGGCGGAAGCTTTTTGTTCTCTTCCCGCGCACGCCTGGGGCGGAGACCCCCGGAAGGGCCGGCGGACCGGCCCTTCCAAAGCTGACCTTACTTGGCCGTGTTGGACGCGACTGCAGCGTCGATCAGGTCCTTGCCGATATCGCCTTCGAACTTGGACCAAACCGGCTTCATGGCATCAACCCATGCCTGACGCTGTTCCGGGGTCAGTTCGCGGATCGTGGCACCTGCATCCAGAATGCGCTGACGGTTGGTTGCTTCCTGCTGGGCAACGGAGCCGTTTGCGGCAGCAGTGACTTCCTCTGCAATCTTGAGGAACTGGTCACGGACATCCGGCTCCAGGCTGTTCAGCCACTCGTCAGAGGTGACGAGCAGGTAGGCGAGGAGCTGGTGGTTCGTTTCGGTGATGCCGTCCTGAACTTCAAAGAACTTCTGGGTATAGATGTTGGACCAGGAGTTTTCCTGACCATCCACAACGCCGGTCTGCAGTGCGCCGTAGACTTCCTTGAACGCCAGCTTCTGAGCGTTTGCACCCATGGCTTCGATCATGGCTTCGGCAACGTCAGACGTCTGGATGCGGAACTTCATCCCGGCTGCATCCGTCGGCAGCAGCAGCGGCTTGTTGGCAGAGAACTGCTTCAGACCGGAACTCCAGTAGCCAAGGCCCTGGAACCCGTATTCGGTCATGGAGTTCAAGAGAGCCTTGCCTTCCGCGCCGGTGGAGAAGCGCTCGACTGCATCCAGATCCTGGAACAGGAACGGCAGATCGAACAGGCGGAACTTCAGGGTGTAGGCTTCGAACTTGGACAGGGACGGAGCTGCAAGCTGAACGTCACCCAGAAGCAGGGCTTCCATCACCTTGTCGTCATCGAACAGCTGAGAGTTCGGGAACACCTGCATGCAGGCCTTGCCGTCCATCTCCTTGTTGACGCGTTCGGCCAGCAGAGTGGCTGCATCGCCCTTCGGGTGACCGGTCGCAGCCACCACGTGGCTGAACTTGATCACGATTTCGCCGTCATCACAGGATTCAGTTGCCTGCGCTGCGCCGGAGAACGCAAGGGTGACTGCAGCGGTCGCTGCGAGAAGAAGCTTTTTCATGAAATGTCCTCCCAGACATTTTTCGTGTGTCCGGCCGCGTAACGGGACCGGAGCGCGAAAGCACGCTGGAAACACTATAGCAACGCTTGTGCCAAACCGGAAAAACTCAAGATTTCTGCCGGAAAATCCTCGGAGACCCCATTTGCTCCAGCCTTGAGCCGAGGGGAACGGGTCGAAACCGACACGCTCCAGAGCGGAAATGTGTCGAAATCGACCCATCTCCAAAGATTCAATGCTGCTTCAGGGAACCGCTCTGAAGATCGTGCCGGAATCTTTGGCCAAGGTGCCTGAGTTTGTCCGGGTTCCGCATGATGTAGATGTTCGCAACCTGGCCTTCCTCGGTGAAGCCAAGCGTCATGGCCGCGACCACCTGTTGCCCCTCCCAGACCACAAGCCCCTCGATCCCGTTCATTTCCCGCCGCTCGATGCGCGTACCCAACCAGAGACGGCCGAAAATCCTGGCAATATAGCGGGAGACCTCGTCTTGCCCGGACAGCACGCGGCGCAGGGCCGTCGCCTTGCCCCCGCCATCACTGCTCAGATTGACGGTCTCAGCCAGAAGCATACTCAACTGATCGGGCGCCCCCGTCACAAGCGCCGCCTGAAAGGCCTCCAGAAAGGCCGACTGCTGATCTGCGCTCGGCCGGAACCGGGCCTTTTCCTGACGGACGGACTTGGTGCTTCTTGACACCAGCTGACGGCAGGCTGCCTCACTCATGCCCAGGGTTTCGGCCACCTCGGCATAGCTCTTTCCGAATACCTCCCGCAGAAGGAACGCGGCCCGCTCTCGCGGGGTGAGCCGTTCCAGAAGCAGCAGGAAGGCCGTGGTAAGGGACTGCGCCCTGTCCAGATCCTCCTCCTGGGAATTGCATGTTTCCGTCTGCAAGGGCTCGGGGATCCAGGACCCGATATAGTCGACACGGGTCCGGGAAGCTGCCTTGAGTAAATCAAGGCAGCGGTTCGTGCAGACCCTCACGAGCCAGGCTTCCCCATTCAGCAGTTGGGACGGGTCAACAGCCTGCCATTTGAGAAACGTGTCCTGAACAGCATCTTCCGCATCGGCAACGACACCGAGCATGCGATAGGCGAGCCCCATCAGCTGGGGCCGCACCTTCTCGAAAAGAGCCGTCTTTGCATCGGGTTCTGACATCTTAGTGGTTCGATACCCCGAGCCGGTTCCACATGTTGATCATCGCCACGACAGCCGTGATCGCGCTGATCTGCACATCCGAATAGTGCTTTCTCAGTTCATCCCTCAGGATGCCGAGATCCTTGCTGTCGTCCAGCACGGTCAGGGCTTCGGTCCAGGCAAATGCGGCCTTTTCCGCAGCCGAGAAGTCACCCGAATGCCGCCAGACCGTCAAACGCTCCAGCCGCTTGTGGCTCTCGCCGTCCTTGAGGGCTTCTTCGACATGCATGTTCACGCAAAAGGCGCACCGATTGATCTGCGAGGCAAGCAGCTTCACAAGATGATGAAGACCCGCGTCGATGTCTGTCTCAAGGAGACGGTTATGCGCCTCGACAAAGGCACGATACACCTCGGGGATATTCTGATGATGGTTGATTGCAGCATGAGACGTCATTTGTGTCATCCAGGTTGGAGTTTGTCTTCGTGACACCAGGACGACGAGCGGCGT
This sequence comes from Roseibium suaedae, assembly GCF_900142725.1. Lineage (GTDB taxonomy): Bacteria > Pseudomonadota > Alphaproteobacteria > Rhizobiales > Stappiaceae > Roseibium > Roseibium suaedae. The sequence goes on from NZ_FRBW01000004.1 coordinate 34,228, forward strand.
TTCCAGCCTGTGACAGGCAGCTGCAATTTAATCCACGGCCAGCATGTCTCCTTTGCCCAGACCGTATTTGCGCATCTTCTCATAGAGGGCCTTGCGGGAGAGGTTGAGGCTCTCGTAGGTCGGCTTGATCGCTCCGCCGTTACGGGCGAGTTCAGCGGCGATCAGCGCCTTTTCATAGGCAGCCACCTGATCGAAAAGGCTGGCCCCCCAGGAACTGACGGCAGCGGCCGAACTGTCGATGCCAAGCACGAAACGATCCGCGATATTGCGAAGCTCCCGCACGTTCCCCGGCCAGTCCCGTGTCATCAACGCGGCAAGATAACCCTCCGGGATATCCGGAATTTCCCGCCTGTACCGCGCCCGTGCCTCTACAGCCAGATGGCGGAACAGGAGCGGAATATCCTCGATCCGCTCACGCAAGGGCGGAATGGCGACGGAGACCACGTTCAGTCGGTAGAACAGGTCGAGACGGAACCGGCCTTCGCGCCCGGCAGCCTCCAGATCCTCTTTCGTCGCGGCAATGAAGCGGACATTGAGATCGATCGACTTGTTGGACCCGAGACGCTCAATGGTCCGGGTCTCGATCACCCGCAGCAGCTTGACCTGCAGCTCCAGCGGCATGGATTCAATTTCATCCAGAAACACCGTGCCGCCATGGGCATGTTCCAGCTTGCCGATCCGCTGGCTGATGGCGCCCGTGAAGGCGCCTTTCTCATGCCCGAACAGTTCGGATTCGATGATTTCAGCGGGCAGTGCACCACAATTGAGCGCGACGAAGGGACGGGACTGACGCGGGCCTTCATCATGAAGAGCCCGGGCGACCACTTCCTTGCCCGAACCGGTTTCCCCGAGGATCAACACGTCCGCATCCGTTGCGGCCAAGGCCGCCACTGTCCGGCGCAGCTGATCCATCGCAGGCGTCCGGCCGACCAAGCGGCCCTCGATGCCGGTCCGGTCGGCGAGTTCCTCTCTCAGCTTCCTGTTTTCCAGCACGAGACGGCGCCGATCCAGCGCACGCTCGACAACGGAATCCAACCGTGAAACGGAGAAAGGCTTTTCCATGAAATCATAGGCCCCGGCGCGCATGGCTTCGACCGCCAGCGGCACATCACCGTGACCGGTGATCAGCACGACGGGAAGGGCGGGATCGATCTCGAAGGCCCGGCGCATCACGTCGAACCCATCGGTTCCCGGCATCCGGATATCGGTCACGAGCACACCGTAGAAGTCGCGGGTGATGCGTTCCAGCGCCGCGTCCGGATCTCCGGTGGCCATGACTATATGACCGCTCAGTTCCAGCCCCTGGGACAGGGAAGCCCGCAGGTCTTCCTCATCATCCACCAGCAGCACCCAGCCTTGATCCATGTTCTCTATTCCGCTGCGAGGGTTTGGGTTCCGGCGACTGGAAGCCGCATGGTGAAGCTTGCGCCACCGGACGGGCCATTGACGGCCGTCAGAGTGCCGGAAAAGTCATGGACGATCTTGTATGCGATGGAAAGGCCGAGGCCCAGCCCCGCTCCCACGTCCTTCGTGGTGAAGAAGGGATCGAAGATCTGGGGCAGGACATCCTCGGAAATGCCCGGACCATTGTCCGTAACCGACAGAACCGCATGACCGTCCTCAACAGCCATGGACAGCCGGACACAGGCGTCCTTCCGGCCCTTCACCGCATCAAGCGCGTTCGTCATCAGGTTCACGACCACCTGTTCCAGCCGGATCTGCCCGGCGGATACGATAATGTCGTCTGCAGGCAAGTCCGTCTCGAAGGCCACTCCGCTCTGCTTGATCTGCGGCATGAGCAGCAGCAGGGCCTCATCGATCACCTGACGCAGCGAGACCGGTTTTATCTCGGTTCCGGACCGGCGGGTGAAGCCTTTCAGGGTGCGGGCAATTTCCGCCATGCGGCCAACCATGCCGCCAATCCGGGTCAGATTGGCGAGCGCCTTTTCCGGCATTCCGCGCGCGATCAGCATTTCCGCCACTTCCGCGTCGGACCGGATGGCAGCCAGTGGCTGATTGTATTCATGGCTGAGCGCTGCAGACATCTTGCCGAGGGTGGCAAGCTTTGCTGCCTGGACAAGTTCGGCTTGAGCCTGCCGAAGCTCCGCCTCAGCCTGTTCCCTGTCGCGCACTTCCTGTTCAAGCTGGGCATTGGCGGCGCTTAGTTCCGCCGTGCGGGTGCGCACGCGCCGCTCCAGCCGAAGGGCCGCAGCCCGGTCCAGACGCTGCCGTCGGCCAAACTCCTCCCGGCGGCTCAGCCAGATCCACACAAAGCCCAGAACGATGACGCACAACAGCAGGGAAATGACCATGGCCCTGGCCGACTGGCGCCGCGCCTCCGTCGTGTCTGCAAAAGTCATCACCCGCCAGCCGAGGACGGGCAGGGGAGCGGCAAGCTCCATCCGGCTGCGGCTGATACCTCTGTCGGCAAGACGATTGAAATTGACCGGGTTCGGGCTCGTATCGATGACGCTGAGCTTTTCGGTATGGCCCAGATCCTCAAGGTTCTTACCGCGCCACTGAGAAACATTGGTCACAACGACAAGCCCCGAGCTGTCCACGGCAACAATGGGGTCTTTGGAGAGCGCCCAGGCTTGCTCCACATAGGCGAGGCTGACGCGGACGGCCAGAACACCTGTCACCTGGTCACCACTGCGAACCTGTGAGGCAAAGACATAAGAGGCTGGCGTCGTTGTCGAACCGGGCAGCAGCTCGCGCCCGAGCTGGCCGCGCAACGCATCTTCAAAGGCAACAGGGATCAGGCTGGCGCTGCGGTTGATGTTCCGCTCCTTGTTGCTGGTGGCAATCAGGTCGCCCCGGGCGGACAGCATCCAGACTTCTTCCGCCCCGGCCATGCCGGCGGCCACCGCGGAAAGCTGGCTTCCGGTTTCCTCATCAGCTTCAGAAACGATGCGCGCGATCTCGGGGCTGCGGGCCAGGAGCGGCGCCATGAGACGGAACTTGTCGAGCAAGCCTTCCAGTACGGCGGACTGAACCGCGAGGTTGGCTGTCGCACGGGTGCGGACTTCGCTCAGGAAAAAGCCAAGACTGGTCGTGCCGGTAATCCAGACCACTCCGGTTCCGGCCACCAGCACCGCAATGACTGCGAAGATCTTCAACCGGCGTGCCAGCCGCCTCTGAGTGAACATGCTCATGCGGCTATCATATCAGGGTTCGGCTTCCAAGCGCATCCCGGCAGGACGCAGCGTCAGATTTCCCTAAAGGCAGGCCCGACACGGCCCTGATCAATGGTCACGCTCTTGATCAGGAGAAAGACACACTGACCAGGAGCCAGTCCAAGGTCAGCGGAGGAAGCCCGCGTGATCCGCGAGCGCAAAGTCTGGGTCCCGATCTTGCAGACCACTTCCACATAGGGACCATCCAGCGGCCGGAGTGCTTCCACCTTGGCCTTCAGAATGTTGCGCACACTGATACCGCTCGGCCTTGTCAGGGAAATGGAGACATCCCGAGCCGGGATACGCAGCCGGATCCGGTCGCCAAGAGAGGCGGGCAGCCCCGGCACCTGAATGACAGCGCCTTCATCTAGCGCCACATCCACAAGGTCCCACTGCTCGTCCCTGTGGGCCACGACCCCTTCAAGAAGTGCAGCTGTTTCCTCGCCGCCCAGATCCGTTCCGGGATCCAGACTTGCAAGCACTTCCGACACAGGCCCCGAGGCGACTGTCTTTCCTCCCGACAGGATCACCAGCGTCTGGGACAGCCTGGCAACTTCTTCCATCGCATGGCTGACATAGAGGATCGGCAAGCCGGTCTCGCTGCGCAGCCGGTCGAGATAGGGGAGGATGTCCGCCTTGCGCGCCTGATCGAGCGAGGCGAGAGGTTCGTCCATGATCAGCAAACGCGGCGACGACAGGAGCGCCCTGCCGATGGCAACCCTTTGACGCTCGCCTCCGGACAACTTGCCCGGCTTGCGGTTGAGGAGATGACCAATCCCGAGAAGCTCCACCACTTCGGTCAAGGATCTGTCTGCGGACCGCCTGCCGGCCCAGCGCGCGAAGGTCAGATTGGACTTCACACTCAGATGCGGAAACAGGCGGGAATCCTGAAAAACGTGGCCGATACGGCGGTTCTGAACCGACACATCGATGCCTCTGGCACTGTCGAACAGCACTTCCCCATTGACGGCAATCCGCCCTTCCTCCGGTTTCAGGAGTCCGGCGATCATACGGGTGACCGTCGATTTTCCCGCACCCGAGGGGCCAAAGAGCGACGTCACGCCCTGGGGCGCGGTGAATTGGGCGTGAACGGCAAACTGCCCGGCCCGGCCCTTGATATCGACCTCAATCATCGGCAGCACCGATGCGGCGGCGCAGATGCCTGGCAAGTAGCTCGGAAAGCAGCAGGGCGCCCAGCGCAACCGCTGCCGAAATAATGGTCAGCCGGAACGCCATGACATCGCCGGAAGGCGTCTGGGTAGCGGTATAGAGCGCCAGTGCCAATGTCCGCGTTTCCCCGGGAATGTTGGAGACGAAGGTGATCGTTGCCCCGAATTCGCCCATGGCCTTGGCAAAGGCAAGAACAGCCCCTCCCAACACGCCGGGAAGGGCAAGAGGGAAGGTGACCACGGCAAATGTGATCAGCCTCGGCGCCCCCAGGGAGGTTGCGGCCTCTTCGAGCTTCGGATCGATTGCCTCAAAGGCCAGCCGGATCGGCCGGACGAGGAGAGGGAAGGCCATGACACCCGCTGCCAAGGCCGCGCCCATCCAGTTGAAGGCAAAGCTGAGGCCAAAGGTTTTCGACAAGAACTGTCCTGCCGGTCCAGCGGGCCCGAACACCAGCAGCAACACAAAACCTGTCACGACAGGCGGCATGACCAGAGGCATGTGGATCAGGGCATTGAGGAGCCCATGACCGGGAAACCGCCACCGGGCGAGGCCATATCCCGTGAGAACCGCCAAGGGCAGCGAAACTGCCAGCGCGGTTGCCGCAACCTTGAGCGATAGGGACAAGGCCTCCCATTCTTGCGGATGAAGCTCGAAAAACGCCACGCTCAGTCCAATATCCTCATCCGCCGTACACCTGCGTCCCGGCCTCTGGTTCAGTTTGCCGGGGTGAACCCCGCTTCTTCGAGACGCTTGCGGGCAGCATTGCCGGACAGATACTCGAGGAAAGCGGCAGACCCTTCAGACGCACCAACCGTCAGAGCGGCAGGATAGCGGATCGGCGTGTGGCTTTCGCGCGGAAAAACGGCCAGCACATCCACATCCGCTTCCACGAAGGCATCCGAGGAATAGACGATGCCAAGAGGCGTATCGCCACGGGCAACCGACGCCAGGGCAACGCGGACATTTTCCATCGGTGCAAGCTTGCCGGAGACCGTGTCCCAAAGACCGGTGCTTTCGAGCGACTGCTTGCCATACCGGCCGGCGGGAACGGTTTCCGGATCGGCAATCGCCAGGCGCCCATCCCCAAGACGGCCGGTGATCGCTTCGGCGGTCAACTCCAGCTTCTCAGCTCCTTTGGGACCGACAAGAACCAGCTCGTTTTCCGCAATGACGCGAACAGTGGCCGGGTCGACAGCTTCCTTCTCAACCGTATAGGCCATCCAGGCCTCATCGGCAGAGATGAAGAGATCGGCAGGCGCCTTGGCTTCCACCTGGCGGGCGAGGGTGCCCGATCCGGCGAAGGAGAAAACGGCTTCCTTGCCCGTCTCAGCCTGGAAATCCTTGCCGATGGCACTTAGCGCGTCGGTCAGGCTGGCTGCCGCAAACACCGTGACCTTGTCCGCAGCAAGTGCCGGGGACGCAAGGCTCAGAGACAGGGAGACGGACAGCAGGAACTTGCGGAACATGGAAGGTTTCCTCGATATGTTCAATTGGACATATCGATATTAGGCGGAGCGTTCCGCTTCTGCAAGCACAGGTTTTACCATCCCGGTCAAGGCAGAGAGATCGGCAGCGGCCCCTGTCTCAAGAGACGTCTCAATCGACCGGAATGTCACCAGCAAACGTTCACCGAAGGGAGTCAATCGGCTACCGCCGCCACCGCCAGAACCGCCTTTTTCCGTTTCCACCACAGGCTCCGCAAACTGGCTGTTCAGATCGGAGATCAGGCTCCAGGCCCGTTTGTAGCTCATCTTCAGCCGCTTGCCCGCAGCCGACAGAGAACCCGTTTCCGCAATGCCCTGAAGCAGATCTGCCTTGCCGGGACCGAATGCCACTCCGGGCGCAAGAACGATGCGCAGGCGGATCTTGGGAAACTCGTCGGACATGGCAGGCTCGCAGTCTGTGATACGGATCAGGCGCGGGTGCGCCTGTCCTGCCTTATCATGTCCGCGCCCTTTTCGGCGATCATCATCGTCGGCGCGTTGGTGTTGCCAGAGGTGATTGCCGGCATGACCGAAGCGTCCACAACCCGCAGTCCGGCAATGCCCCGGACCCGCAGACGGCCATCAACCACGGACGCGTCATCCGTTCCCATCCGGCAGGTTCCGACCGGATGGAAGATCGTGGTGCCGATGCTGCCAGCGGCCTTCGCCAGATCTTCATCGCTTTCCAGCTTCGCGCCCGGCAGATATTCCTCCGGAGCGTGCCTGGCCATGGAAGGGGCAGACATGATCTTGCGGGTCAGGCGGATGGAATCGGCAGCAACCTTGCGGTCGCTTTCAGCAGAGAGATAATTCGCCAGGATTTCCGGCTGGGTGTTCCGGTCGGGCGATGTGATGTGAATATGGCCCCGGCTGTCGGGCCTCAGATTGCAGACACTTGCCGTGATGGCCGGGAAGCTGTGCAGCGGGTCCCCGAACTTGTCGAGAGACAGCGGCTGGACGTGATACTCCACATTGGCCGTCTCGAAAGACGGATCGGACTTGGCGAAAACGCCCAGCTGGCTTGGTGCCATGGACATGGGACCGGTGCGGCGCAGGGCGTATTCCATGCCGATCAGCATCTTGCCGAACCAGTTCCCCGCTTTCTGATTGAGCGTTACTGCGTCCTTGATCTTGTAAATGGTTCTGAGCTGCAGGTGATCCTGCAGGTTCTCGCCGACCTGCGGCAAGGCATGAACCGTCTCGACGCCAGCCTTTGCCAGAACGCCCGGATTGCCGATGCCGGAGAGTTCCAGAAGCTGCGGAGAGCCAACCGCGCCTGCGGCCAGAACCACTTCGCCTGAGACCGAAACTTTTGCGGCTTCGCCTTTCACCGTCAGCTCCAGACCCGCTGCCCGGCCATTTTCGATCAGAAGACGGCTGGCATGGGCTTCCGTCAGCACTTTCAGATTCGTCCGCTTCATCGCAGGGCGCAAAAACGCCTTCGCCGCATTCCAGCGGATGCCGGATTTCTGGGTGACCTGAAAATAGGACGCGCCGAAATTGTCGCCCCGGTTGAAATCATCGATCTTGGGAATGCCGGTCTCGGCGCAAGCGTCCCGGAAGGCGTCCAGCACTTTCCAGGACAGGCGCTGCTCCTCCACGCGCAAGCCACCACCCTGACCATGCATATCATCGTTCAGCGCATAGTGGTCCTCGGACTTGCGGAAGAAGGGCAGCACGTCATCCCAGCTCCACCCATCAAGCCCCTGCTGGCGCCAGCCATCATAGTCACGGGCCTGCCCGCGCATGTAGATCATGCCATTGATGGAAGAACAGCCACCGATGACCTTGCCACGCGGATACATCAGGGAACGGCCATTGAGGCCTGGGTCCTTGGCCGTGTGAAAGCCCCAGTCCGTGCGCGGATTGCCCATGCAATAGAGATAGCCAACCGGAATATGCACCCAGATGTAATTGTCGTTCCGGCCCGCCTCCAGCAGCAACACCTTCACGTCCGGATCCTCGGACAGCCGGTTCGCCAGCACGCAGCCCGCAGATCCGGCTCCGACAATCACATAGTCCCAGGTTCCCAGATCGCGCATGTCTCCTCCCGGCGTTCTCTGTTTCATCTGCGATGGAGACATGGTGCCGGAGCAGGGGTCAAGTGCCCATGAGCGCACATCGAAACTCGAGCTGACGCACAGTCCTTGCGCAGACCCGGACAAGAAAACACCCGGAGGACCCCGGGTTTACGGAAAAATGACAGAGCTGGCCTAAAGCTATCGCCATTGCCACAGCCTCTCCGGAGCCCTCCGCGTGACCTCAGCTGCCCGTTTTCTGGAAACCACATTCCGCATTGTCTACGACTATGTGAGCAGAGCCTACCGGCCCCTGCGTCACTGGATCGGGGCATTGATCCTTGCAACTTTCATCACAATGATCGCGGCTGTCAGCCACATCTTCCCCGTTTCCAACTGGGACATGTTCGCCTACACGGCTGCGGTTCTGGAGACCGATATCGAGGATCCGGTGGAGCTCCACGACCTGTCTTACGAGATCGTGAAGCAGAATGTCTCGCCGGGCGAGTTCCTGACCCTGACCCAGGACCGGGACTACCGCATCCGGCAATATGAAGATCCGGCAGCCTTCTCCACCATGCTCGGCTTCTACCGGCTGAAACTCGGCTATGTCGAAACCTTGCGCGCCCTTTCGGGCCTGATGGATCCGGTCAAGGCCATGCGCCTTGTCTCGATCGCGTCCGCGGTTGCCATCGGTCTGCTTCTGCTGGTCTGGCTCGCGCGGGAAAAGGCTTTGATGTACGGACCGGTTGTCGCGGCGATGCTGATCATCGGGGATTTCAGTGGCTCGGCCGCCCTGCTGTCACCGGACCTTTACGCCTCGGTCTTCCTGTTGCTGGCGGCCTTTCTCTACATCGAGCGGCAAGACATTGGCGCGGCGCTGTGCCTGCTGATCGCCTTGACCATCCGGCCGGATCATCTCGCCTTCATCGGCGTCTTCTTCGTCTTTGCCCTGATCTATGGGCCTGGCCGCTGGGTGATGACGGCAACCTTCCTGATTGCTGCCGTCGCCTATCAATTCCTGCTCAAGGACGAGAGCCACCCGGGCTGGTGGATCCACTTGTGGTTCACCCATGTGGAATACGTGCCGACCCTTGAAGGCTTCCATCCGCCGTTCTCTCCGCTGCTCTACTTGCAGATGCTGGTCCGCTCCACCGTGCGGTCCATGGTCGGGCAAAACTGGCTGGCGGCGCTGCTGGCGCTTGTCATCTTCTACGCCAAGGTCATCGAACCGCCCCGCATGGCTGAGCGGTCGAAGATCCTGCTCTATGCGGTCTTCACGTCAATCTGCGCGAAATATCTCGTCTTCCCGCATTTCGAGACCCGCTTCTATTTCCCCTATCTGATGATCATGGGCATGATCCTGCTGATCGCCTGGCATCAGCAGAACAGGAAAACCTCCGTCACGAGCGGGTGACCATTGCAGCGAAGCAGCCGCGGCGGGCGAAGTGCAGATGGATGTAGTCCACCTCGGAACTGGCAAACATCCCGGCAATCAGCGCCGCTGCGGCTTCGCCTTCGCACACCTCCGCCTCGACGATCTCGTGACGGCCATTGAAAGCCCGCACGGACAGAAGACGCTTGCGGATCATGAGAGGCAACTCGTCCGCAGCGGGAACGGTCTCCACCGCATCTCTGGCAACAAAGATCGCATGGCGGGATCGATAGGGGGTGCGGTTCGGCTGATGTTCGTAGTTCAGCAGAAAAACCTGCTCACCAGCAGGCACGTCGCGCAAGGAAACACGGCAGGGAAAGGTGCCGTCAGAGACATGCAGCTGGATATCCCGATCCTCAAGCTCGCGAGTTGAAAGCTGCTCAAGGCCCTGGAACGCAGCGGCGGGAAGAGGATGAACTTGAAAGGTCATGTGGTCGTCTCCGGTTTGATCTTCCCCGGATTAAGCTGGGAAAGCGCAGGAGACGACCCGATTTGCGAGCCTCGCTTCAGGCCTCTTCGGCCTCACGCACGGCAATCTCGATTTCGTCGACCAGACCAGCATCCAGATTGAGCCGCGCCGCCAGCATCTGAAGGTAGGCCTTCTCCGCCGCATGATCCGGATCGATGGCAAGGCGGGAGACTGCATAAATCTCCGCCGCCACTTCCGGCGTGGAAGCGCTCGAGACGATCTTGTCCAGATCCAGCGGCGACCGCAATTCATCCATCAGGAAGGCCTTTGCCTCGCTGTCGAGCCCGGCTTCGTCGATCTTGTCGAAGATACGGCGCTGCTCATCGGCATCGATGTGACCATCTGCCTTGGCAGCGGCGATCATGGCGCTGAGCAACGTGACGGCCATTGTATTTGCACCACCAGGCACTTCTTCCGGGTGGAAGCCGGTGCCTTTCGGCGGCTCCAGCGGAATGGGAGCCTGCGAAGGGCTTCCGGCAGCAGGTGCTGCGCCCTGATCCTGTCCCTGGCCTGTCTTGTAATTCTGATAGGCCTTGTAGGCGAGGCCGGCGACCAGAGCCATGCCGCCATAGGTCACGGCCTTCTTGCCGATCTTGCGCCCGCTCTTGGAGCCCAGAAGCAAGCCTGCAATGCTGCCGACAGCCAGACCACCGCCCTGGGAGGTGAGAAAATCACGTCCGCGGGACATCAGATCGTCTCCGCCACCCCTTTGTCCTCCAGATCCCTGACGGTTGGCTGTCTGGCCACCTGCACCACCCAGAAACTGGTCCAGCAAAGATTTGGCATCGAACATACGGGCGTCTCCTTCTCGGGGCGTCTGCATCAGGAGGATGCAATGTCTTCCGCTCCGGACATGGGGAAGCAGGCGCGGCAGTGCAAGGCTGACCCGCATATCCTCCGGCACCGGGATCGCATAATTCTCAAGACCGAATGGCGAAGACGCGTTTGAATGACCAATCAGCATCAATTGGCAGAATTTGTTCAACCTGAATGAACGACCCTTCCAGAATTTCTGGTCTTTTGCTGAAAGCGCCCAGGGGCCATCTTGAAAGTCACACTCGGGATGGATCGTCCATCCGCTGCAAGTTCCTGAAAGAAGGAGTGCGTCCGGTGACTGCACAGACTGACACTTCAAACACCTCTCATCCGGCCCCAATGTTTCTGGCGCACGGCTCGCCGATGCTCGCCTTGACCCCGATCGCTGCGCATCACTTTCTGAAGGATCTCGGCGCCTCCCTGCCTGAGCCGAAGGGCATCGTGATCCTCTCCCCTCATTGGGAGACATCCGACCTCAGGATCACAGCCGCAGGCCCCCTGAAAACGATCCACGACTTCGGCGGCTTCCCGCGCGAATTGTTCCAGATCCAGTATCCGGCCGAGGCCAGCCGGGATCTCGTCAATGCCGTGAAATCCGCGGCTCTGGCCGGCGGCCTGTCCCTGCAAGAGGACCGGAACTGGGGCCTTGATCATGGCGCCTGGGTTCCCTTGTCGCTGCTTTTCCCAAAGCTGAATGTGCCGGTTGTGGAACTGTCCCTTCCCTATGACAGCACCCCGGCGAGCGTTCATGAGCTCGGACGCAGTCTTGCGCCCCTGGCAGAGCAAGGGATCCTTATCCTGGGATCAGGCAGCACGACACATAACCTGAGGGAAATCCTGCCCGAGGGATCCGAGGCAGCAGGCTGGGCCAAGGCCTTCGACGCCTGGGTGGACGAGGGACTGGAGAAGGCAGATATCGGCTTCTTTGCAGATCCGTCAGCTGCACCGAACTTCCGCCGCGCACATCCGACTGCCGAACACTTCCTGCCGCTGTTCTTCGCCATGGGCGCCGCCGGCAAAAATGTCCCCGCAGAACTCCTGCACCGCAGCTATTCCCACGGAACGCTGAGCATGAGCTATTTCAGCTTCCCGCAGACAGCCGCTGCCTGAGCCAGCGTCCAGATTGCCGACAAAGGGGTTACCCCTTCGATAGTCATCCCGGGCAAGCGGAGAGCGACCCGGGTCCAGAGAGCCAAAAGATTATGTGGTTCAATTAGTTGAGCGAACATACACCTCGGCTCACCGGTCCCGGATCTTCGCTTTGCTGCGTCCGGGATGACGAGTTGAGAGGTTTGTCATCAACCTCAACTAGCAGCTTAGAGACCGCCCAGAAAATCAGCGATCCGCCGCACAAGGCGGGTCGCAACCTCCTGCTTGTCCATGGACGGCCAGTCCTCGATACCCGAAGCGGTGATAATGCGCACCGTATTGGCATCGCCGCCCATGATGCCCGTTTCAGCACTGACGTCATTGGCAACGATCCAGTCCGCCCGCTTGCGGACGAGCTTTGATTGCGCATTTTCCAGGACGTTCTGGGTTTCAGCAGCGAAGCCGACCAGAAGTTTCGGGCGCAGGGCCTCATCATGGCCGACGGTCGCCAAAATGTCCGGATTCTCTACGAATTCCAGAGATGGCGGCTTGCCAGATCCATCCTTCTTGATCTTCTGCCCGCCCTCGCTGGCCACCCGCCAGTCAGCCACGGCCGCTGCCATGACCGCAGCGTCGGCCGGCAATGCTGCCTTGACGGCGGCCAGCATCTCGCGGGCTGTTTCCACGTGAACGACGGTCACCCCATACGGATCCGGCAGGTTGACCGGACCGGCCACAAGCAGAACCTCTGCCCCCGCCGCGGCGGCAGCCGCCGCAATGGCATGCCCCTGCTTGCCGGAAGACCGGTTGGCAATATAGCGCACCGGATCAATCGGCTCGTGGGTCGGACCGGAGGTGATCACGATCCGGCGGCCCGCCAAGGGCCTGTAGGGCGACGGCACATCCGCCGACGCGCTCAGGACAGCCTCCGCAGCCGCAACAATTTCCAGTGGCTCAGACATGCGGCCAAGGCCCGCTTCGCCGCTTTCCGCCATTTCGCCCCGGTTTGGCCCGACGAAAAAGAGACCGTCATGTTTGAGGGATTCAACATTGCGAAGCGTGGAGGGATTTGCCCACATCTTGGGGTTCATGGCAGGTGCGACCAGAACCGGCCGGTCCGTTGCCAAAAGAACCGCAGTCGCCAGATCGTCCGCAATACCATGGGCCATCTTGGCCATGAGATTGGCCGTGGCAGGCGCAACGATGATCAGGTCGGTCTCACGGGCAAGGCGGATATGCCCCACATCCTGCTCCGCATCCCGGTCAAACAAGTCCGTATAGACCTTGTCCGCTGTCAGGGCCCCGACAGCGAGAGGCGTAATGAATTTCTGCGATCCCGCCGTCATCACCGCCCGCACCCGCGCGCCGCGTTCCTGCAGACGCCGGATGAGGTCGAGAGACTTGTAGCAGGCGATGCCGCCAGAAATGACGAGCACAATGCGCTTACCGGTTAGCATGAGCTTTCAGGTCCGATTAAAGGGTCCGAGGAACCTGTCAGGTGCCCGAGCGGAAATCCCGTGGGGCAGGGGAGATCGTCTGCGCGCCCGACCCGGTGAGCTGATAGACGGCGAGACCACGCTCGTTCTGTCCATCCGCCTTGAACCGGAACAACCCGTCGATGCCAATGAACCCGTCCGGATTGGTCAGAACGCTGGACGCAAAGCGCTGAACCCCGGCAGAGCGCACAAGCCCGGCGGCGAGGGTCACACCATCATAGGCGAGCGTGGCATTGCGCGGGGGCGGAGAGCCATAAGCCGACTTGTAGCGGCCGGAGAAGGCTTCAAAGCCCTTGTCATCCGGTCCCGGATACCAGCTGCCGACCATGAGCGGGTTGGACTTCATTTCCGGTGAATCCCACTGGCCCGTGCCGAGCATCTTGATGTTTCCAAGATTGACACCCGCGCCCCGCAGCGTCTGTGCAACGACAGGGGCAACACCGCCGCCAGCCGGGATGAACAGGGCATCCACCTGACCGAGAGACGCTGTCAGGGCATTGGTCTTGGCCACCAGATCCGTGGAATCCGTCCCCGTCAACTTGTAGCGCTGAATGGCAACAATCCGCCCGCCAGTGCGTCCGACCTCCTGCCGGAAGGTGGCCTCGACAACGGCGCCATAGCTGTCATCTGGAATGAGCGCCGCATAGGACCGTCGCTTCTGGCTGGCCGAATAGGCAACAATCCGCTTCACATCGCTCTGGGGCAGGAAGCTCAGGAGATAGGTTCCACGGGATGCAACCGAGGCATCGGACGAGAAGGCAACCATGGGAATGCCTGCCGCGCGGGCCGAGGCGGCTGCGCCAGTTACCCCTTGCGCGAAGACCGGGCCAAGGATCAGCTCTGCCCCTTCCGCGATCGCCTGATCCGCCGCAGCGCGGCCACCGCTGGTGGTTCCCGCCGTGTCCTTCACGAGCAACTGCACATCCGCGTTGGGAAAGTTCGCCAGCGCCAGCTCAGCCGAATTCTTGAAAACCGTGGCGATGGAGCTTGCGCTTCCACCCGCGCTCATCGGCAGCAGAAGGGCGACACGGACCTGACCGGAGCCGACCACCTGTCCGGTGGGCTGCGCCAGCTCTCCCGGCTGGATCGATTGCCCCGGAACACCACCCAGATTTGACCCCATGCAGCCTGAAAGCGCGAGGGCGCCAGCAACGCCCAGCCCAGCGCCCACGGTGCGCAGGAATGTCTTGACCCGGCACGCTGCCCGAGAAATGCCCTTGTCGATCAAATCCGCCTCCTGGAGTTATTCGCTAGAGACTTACGGATTCCAGCCGGTTCTGTCCAGTTTATCGCCACAGCAACCGGAATGGGCGATTTGCACTTGCGCCAGTCCCCCTTCACGATTAGCCCCAAGGAAAGCCCTTCGCCCACGGCGGTTTCGGAAAGACCAAACGATGACTGAGACAAACGAACAGGACATGGACCGGGCAGACCGGGCGCCGGGACAGACCGAGGCTTCCGGCCGCCGCTATATCCTGTCGGCCCATGCCTTTTCCGCCCCTCCGCTGGAGCCGGCTCTCTACATCGTATCCACACCCATCGGAAATCTTGGGGACATCACGATCCGGGCGCTCGAGACGCTGGCCGGCGCAAGCCTGATCGCCTGCGAGGACACGCGGGTCACCGGTACGCTGGTCCAGCGCTTCGGTCTGAAGGCACCGCTCATGCCCTATCACGAGCACAATGCCGACAAGCAGCGCCCGAAGATCCTGGACCTCTTAAGCCGGGGCGAACCGGTCGCCCTGGTCAGCGATGCGGGCACACCGCTGATTTCCGACCCTGGCTACCGCCTGGTGCGCGATGTGGTGGAGGCCGGACACAAGGTGATCCCGATCCCGGGCGCTTCCGCGCTTCTGGCGGGCCTTGTCGGCGCCGGCCTGCCGAGTGACACGGTTCTCTTTGCCGGCTTCCTGCCGCAAAAGGGCGGTCCGAAGACGGCGAGGCTAAAAGAACTCGGCAACATCCCCGCGACGCTGGTCTTCTATGAATCTCCCCGCCGGGTCGGTGCTACGCTTGCGACCATGGCAGAGGTTCTGGGCGGAGGCCGGGAAGCAGCCGTTGCCCGCGAGCTGACCAAGCGCTTTGAGACCTTCGAGCGTGGAACCCTTGAAAGCCTTGCCGAGACCTTTTCCGGCGATGCCCCCAAGGGTGAAATCGTTATCCTGATCGGCCCACCCGGCGAACAGGCTCCTGCGGACGCGGCAGATGCCGAGGTCCTGTTGCGCCTTGCCCTGGAGACCATGCCGGTCAGCGCGGCGGCAAAGTCCGTTGCCAAGGAAACCGGCCTCGACCGAAACGAGCTCTACAAGCAGGCGCTGGAGATCAAGGCGGGGGCGGAAAGCGGCACATGACCGGCACCGGCTCCGCTCCTGATCAAGACCGGCAGCTGGAGCAGCGCCGGAAAGCCTATGGCCTCGGACTTTCAGCGGAAACGCGCGCTGCCTGGGCCTTGCGCCTCACCGGCTGGCGCATTCTTAAAACACGCTACAAGACCAAGGCAGGCGAAATCGACCTGATTGCCAAGCGGGGCAAGGTGGTCGCCTTTGTCGAGGTCAAGGCCCGCCGGTCCCGTACCTCCGCCATGGAGGCCGTGACCCCGGCAAGCCAGCGCCGCATCGTCAATGCGGCGAAGATCTTCATTGCCCAGCATCCAAAGGCTGCCTTCTTCACCCTGCGTTTCGATGTGATCATCGTCCGTCCCTGGCGCTGGCCGGAACGGATCGCAAATGCCTTCGAAGGCAAAAGCTGACAGATCCCTCTGACGGCACCTCTGGACAAAGCGGATCGCCAGACGCATATCTGGACCAACCGAACCAAAATCCCACGCGCCTTTCTGCGCCCCTGCCGGGAGACTTCTCATGGCCCTCAAGGTCGCGGTCCAGATGGACCACATCTCGTCCATCAACATTGCCGGTGACAGTGCCTTCGCGCTGATGCTGGAAGCTCAGGCCCGTGGCCATGAGCTCTACCACTATACGCCCGACCGGCTGGCGATGATCGGCGAGGACGTCTTCTGCGCACTGGAGCCGGTGGAAGTCCGCGACGAGAAGGGCAACCATTTCACCCTCGGCGAAAAGAAGCGCACCAACATGCGCGACATGAACGTCGTCCTGATGCGCCAGGATCCGCCCTTCGACCTCTCCTACATCGCGGCGACCCACCTTCTGGAGAAGATCCATCCGCACACGCTGGTGGTGAATGATCCGCGCGAAGTGCGCAACGCGCCGGAAAAGCTGTTCGTCACCGAGTTTGCGGATCTGATGCCGCCGACGCTGATCACCCGCGACAAGGACGAGATCGACCTCTTCCGCAAGCAATATGGCGACATCGTCATGAAGCCGCTGTTCGGCCATGGCGGCGCGGCAGTGTTCCGCATCACCCAGGACGACCTTAACTACGGTTCGCTCTACGACTTCTTCGCCGCCACCTTCCGCGAGCCCTGGGTGATCCAGGAGTTCCTGCCGAACGTGAAGCACGGTGACAAGCGCATCCTCCTGGTCGACGGAGAATATGCCGGTGCGGTCAACCGGGTGCCGGCGGAAGGGGACCTGCGCTCCAACATGGTGCGCGGCGGCTCCCCGAAGGAAAGCGAACTGACGGACAAGGAACGGGAAATCTGCGCCCGCCTCGGGCCTTCGCTGAAGGAAAAGGGCCTGATCCTCGTCGGTATCGACGTGATCGACGGTCGGCTGACGGAGATCAACGTCACCGCACCGACCGGCATCCGTGCCGTCAAGCGCATCGGCGGCCCCGACATTGCCGTCCGGGTGTGGGATGTTCTGGAAGCAAAAGTAAAGGGCTGAGGCTGCAATCTCAGCCGCTTTCGCCGCGCTGTCCCGGCCTTGAGCCGGGACCACGCTTCCAAGCGTTACCTATCAAGATGCAGATCCCGGATCTTCGCTTCGCTGCGTCCGGGACGGCACGGTGGAAAGTTTGTCAGGCTTCGGAACGGACGGCTTTCCCCATGCAACGCTCCAACCCAAGCGCCAGCGCAATTCCGATCAGATAGGCCAGGATGTTCCAGAGCGAGAACACGCGGCCCAGAAGCAGCGCGCCGAAGAATGTGGCGCGGAAGTCGTCCAGCCAAGGCGTATGATAGAGCCGGATCAGTTCGACGGCGATCGCGAGAAGCCCGGACGCAATCACCACAAGGCGCAGGCCTCTTCCCGCCAGAACCGCGCCGACCAGCCAGAACACCATCATCCCCCAGAGAACCGAGCCGCCGTATTTCACGACGAGGAACGGCAGGCCGATCCGGTATCCGAGCAGACGCAGCGCCAGACCCAGCGCGATGACGATCCCTGCCAGAACGAGCCGCGTGGCCATTTGACGGGACACGACTTGTCCAACCTGCATCCGCCGCTCCTGCATTGCGTGTTCGTTCTTCAAGTTCGATAGACGGTCTTTCTGCCAGCCTCAACAGTGTGTGTTGAGTTTCGAATCCGCTGCACCCACAAAGGAAAACCCGCCTTCCTGTCAGGAAAGGCGGGTCTCAAACAGTCAAGACGTGGCTTGCAGGCTTATTCGGCGGCGTCGACCTTGATCACGCCGCGGCGGATCTGGTCTTCCTCGATGCTTTCGAAGAGAGCGCGGAAGTTGCCCTCGCCGAAGCCTTCATCCCCCTTGCGCTGGATGAACTCGAAGAAGATCGGGCCAATGACCGTCTTGGAGAAGATCTGCAGCAGGATCTTGGTCATGCCGCCATTCACCACACCCTCACCGTCGATCAGGATGCCGTATTTCTTCATCCGGTCGATCGGCTCATCATGGCCGTTCACACGGGCCTGGGACATCTCGTAATAGGTGTCCGGCGGGCCGGGCATGAACTTCAGGCCATTGTCAGCCAGAAGGTCGGTTGCGCCATAGATGTCATCCGTGCCAACGGCGATATGCTGAATGCCTTCACCCTTGTATTTCCGCAGATATTCCTCGATCTGACTGGTATCGTCCTTGGACTCGTTCAGCGGAATGCGGATCTTGCCGCAGGGCGAGGTGATGGCCCGGCTGACGAGGCCCGTGATCCGGCCGTCGATGTCGAAATAATGGATCTGGGTGAAGCCGAAGAGCTCACGGTAGAAGTCCCACCACTTGTCCATGTTGCCGCGATAGACGTTATGGGTCAGGTGGTCGAGATAGTAGAAGCCGACGCCTTCCGGCTTCGGATTGCGCTCTCCGGTCCACTCGAACTCAGTGTCATAGACAGACCCGTGCGTGCCGTAGCGGTCGACGAAATAGAGCAGGGAGCCACCAATGCCGACGATGGCGGGCGTATCCAGCGTCTTGTCATCGCCTTCATAGGGCGTGGCGCCCTTGGCAACCGCATGATCGAAGGCCTTTTTCGCATCCACCACGCGCCACGCCATGGCCGGGGCGCAGGGGCCATGCTGCTCGACAAATTTCATGCCGAAGGAACCGGGTTCCGCATTCAGAACATAGGTCACATCGCCCTGGCGATAGAGCGTGATTTCCTTGGTCTTGTGCTTTGCGACTGGCACATAGCCCATGCGGCGGAACAGCTCGTCCAGCTTTTCGGGCTCGGGATGAGAAAACTCGACGAATTCAAACCCATCCGTTCCAGCCGGATTTTCAGCGGTGATCTTCGCGGGCGGTGCGTCGTGCGGAAACGGTCCCATAATGTCCTCCTTGGCGTCTCAGCGTCTGAAAGGAAGCATGCGCTTTCAGCCGCGCAAGGTGTGTGCAAACTACGGGATTTGCCGTAAGATAACGCACAGAAAGTGCACATAAGTTGGAATTGGCGCATGAACTCTTCACTCGATGGCTTTGACATCAAGATCCTGCGCCTTTTGCAGGACAATGCCTCACTCACCAATCAGGAACTGGGCGACAACGTCGGCCTTTCTGCAAGCCAGGTTTCCCGGCGGCGCCAGAGACTGGAGCAGGAAGGCGTCATCCGGCGCTACAAGGCGAGCCTGGATCCGGACCGCCTTGGCCTGACCGTGACCGCCTATGTGGGCGTAACCCTTGGCGCCCATTCCCGGCAAAACGCCAAGCGCTTCCGCGACATGGTGGTGGCCATGCCGGAGGTGCAGGAGGCGCACACCCTGACCGGTGATGTCGATTACATGCTGAAAGTGGTCGTGACGGACCTGAAGGCGCTGAGCCGCTTCATCAATGACGAGCTGCTGCCCCATGAGGCCGTGCAGAATGTCCGTTCCTCCATCGCGATGGAGACCCTGAAGGACGACAATCTACTGCCCCTCGGCTAACCTTTGAGACGGCGGGAAAGCCCGAACGCACAATGCGATCGGGCCTCGCGAAACGTTTGATTACTGATCAAAACCAACGTTGATGAGCTGAACCCGCCGGTTGACTTCCGAGTTCGGGTTTTTCGGATCCCGCAACTGCTCTTCTCCCAGACCAACCGCTTCAAGTTGTTCGGCCGGAACGCGGAAAGTGGTGATCAGCGCATCCCGGATCGCGTCAGCGCGGCGCTGGGACAGGTCGAGATTGTATTCTCGCTTGCCCTTGGCGTCCGTGTGGCCGACGACGAAGAACTTCTGCCCCATGAGATAGGGCGTATGCAGCGCGTCCGCGATCACTCCAACCGTCTCATAGGACGCGGGCCGGATGCGGGCTGAATCAAAATCGAAGGTGATTTCGACGTTGAACTGGCGCAGTGTCGCCAGCTTCCCGGCTAGGGGAAGTGGCTGTGTTGCATTGTCGCCAGGGTATTTCTTGATGTTCTCCAATGCCTGCTGACGCAGCTCGCTGGCACTGATCTCCACCTTTGTCTGCGCGCCCTGAAGCGAGGTGATGATGTCGTCGCGGGACAACTTGGTCTGTGCGAAGGCAAGGGACGAAACCAGCACGGCAGCGGCTGTCCCGGCAGAGAGGAAAAGGGATGTTTTCATAAGAATGACCTCAAGTGTCTCAGAACCGGATTACCGGTAGCCAGCCAGATCGATCGCCTGATTGCAGGCATTGCTCACCGAAGGCTTGGCCTTCAGAATGCACCTGAGCACATAGCCATTGCCCGGTTTGACGAGCTTGCAGAACTGCTGGATGTCCCGGTCACAGGTCTTGCCGACGGCGGCTTGAGCTGCAAAACGCTCCTGCAACAGAACGCCAACCCGGTCCTTGTCTGCCCGGCACTGCTGGGAGAGCTTGGACTCATTGGCCTGGAGGCACTGGGTGATCTCGTTGTTCCCCAGGTTCTCCTTCTTGCAGTATTTGCCGATATCATTGCCGCAGCTTGAACTCAGGATCCGGATGGCATCGGCAAAACCCACTGTCTGAGCCATTGCGGAACCGGTCGGCAACAAAGCCATTGCCAACCCGGCTGCAAGAAAAATATGAGATAGTTTCAATGCACTGCCCTCTTGCTTACCCCAGAAGTATGAGCCGGAGTGTTTCAGCAACCTGAAGGTGATGCAAGGTAAAAGTTACGCATGGTAAATCGATACCATTGGTAGAAATTTTTATCTTTCCGGCTGTAACTGCCACCGCCTGTAAACGGATGATCCATGACTGTAAAAGTTGAACTGAAGCGCCTTCCCCATGGGGTCGATCTGCCGCTGCCTGCCTATCAGAGCGAACTGGCCGCGGGTCTCGACCTGCTGGCAGCGGTTGAGACCCCGCAGGTCCTTGATCCCGGCAAGCGCGCCATCATCCCCACCGGTCTTGCCATGGCGCTTCCCGCCGGTTTTGAAGGTCAGGTCCGGCCCCGGTCCGGACTTGCCGCCAAGAACGGCGTCACCGTGCTGAACACACCGGGCACCGTGGATGCAGACTACCGGGGCGAGGTGAAGGTCATCCTGATCAACCTCGGCGAAGAGCCCTTCACGATCGAACGCGGCAGCCGCATCGCCCAGCTCGTCATTGCGCCGGTGCTGCAGGCAGAGCTTGTGGAAGTCGAGACCTTGAGCGAAACCCAGCGCGGTGCGGGCGGCTTCGGCTCCACCGGAACGTCTTGAGACAAGGACCTATTGCGTGACCCTTGAACTTGTCATTTTTGATTGTGACGGCGTCCTCGTCGATACTGAACTGACCGCAAATACCATTCTGGCAGAAATCATCACGGATCTCGGCTTTCCCATCACCGCCCATGAATGCCAGTCCCGCTTCATGGGTCGCACGCTGGAAAGCGTGAAGGAACTGGTGGAGGAGCTTTGCTCCGTCAAACTGGCTGACGACTGGCCGGACTATATCCGCAAACGTGACCTGGAAGCCTTTGCCAAGGGCGTCGATCCGATCCCGGGCATCACGGCGGTTCTTGATGAACTGGACCAGCGCTGCATTCCCTATTGCGTCGGCTCGTCGGGCAAATACGAGAAGATGCGCATGACGCTTGGCAGCTCCGGCCTGCTGCCGCGCCTGGAAGGAAAGCTCTACTCCGCGCAGGATTGCGCCGATGGCAAGCCCGCACCGGATGTCTTTCTTCTGGCGGCCAAGGGGATGGGCAAGGACCCAGCTGCCTGCGTTGTGATCGAGGACAGCGTTCCGGGTCTGATGGCAGCCCGCTCCGCTGGCATGCGGGGTTTCGGCTACACGGCAGACCCTCATTGCGACAAGAAGGCAATGCAGGAGGCTGGCGGAACCCTGTTCGATCGCATGGAGGCTCTTCCGGAGCTTCTCTTTCCATCGAACTGAGGTTTCGGGAAACAGTCTTTCCCTTCTTCCGCATGTTTGCCAATATCCGCTCTTAGAAAAACAGGCATGAGGCCTTAAGCTCATGCCAACTCAAGGGTAAACGTGCGCCGGCCAGAGGGATCCGCGCGCCGAACAGGGAGACAGTCATGAGTGACAAGAAGCCCGGCCGCGGCCGGATCTATTCCTCGATCACGGAAACCATCGGGGACACTCCGATCGTTCGGCTCGACCGCCTCGCCAAGAAGCATGGCGTAAAGGCAAATCTTCTGGCCAAGCTGGAGTTCTTCAACCCGATCTCCAGCGTCAAGGACCGTATCGGCGTTGCCATGGTAGAAACCATGGAACAGGACGGCAAGATCACCCCGGGCAAGACCGTGCTCGTCGAGCCGACCTCCGGCAACACCGGCATCGCGCTGGCTTTCGTCGCAGCTTCGAAGGGTTACCGGCTCATTCTCGTGATGCCGGAAACCATGTCTGTCGAACGCCGCAAGATGTTCAAGATCCTCGGTGCCGAACTGGAACTGACCGATGGTGCCAAGGGCATGAAGGGCGCGATTGCCCGTGCGCAGGAACTTCTGTCGGAAATTCCGGATTCCGTGATGCCGCAGCAGTTCGAAAATCCGGCCAACCCGGAAATCCACCGCAAGACCACCGCTGAAGAAATCTGGAACGACACCGACGGCGCCGTCGACGTGTTCGTCTCCGGCATCGGCACCGGTGGCACCATCACCGGCGTTTCGCAGGTTCTGAAGGCCCGCAAACCCGGCATTCACGTGGTGGCTGTCGAGCCGGAAGCAAGCCCGGTTCTCTCCGGCGGCAACCCTGGCCCGCACAAGATCCAGGGCATCGGAGCAGGCTTCGTTCCGGGCGTTCTGGACACCTCCGTTTATGACGAAGTGGTTCAGGTCGCCAATGACGACGCCTTTGCCATGGCCCGCGAAGTTGCGGCAACCGAAGGCGTGCCGGTCGGCATTTCTTCCGGTGCAGCCCTGACGGCTGCCATCAGAGTGGGCAAGCGCGACGACATGGCGGGCAAGACCATCGTTGTCATCATCCCGTCCTTCGCCGAACGCTACCTCTCGACTGCGCTTTTTGAAGGGCTTTGAGAGCTAAATGATTATCGCTATTGATCCGAATAAACGGAAATTCTCGTTCAAGTGCGCGTGCTGCGGCAATATTCATGAGGGCGGACCATCCTTCTCTTATGATAAGCCGTTTGAATATTTTGGGGTGCCGGACGAAGATCGAGAATCCTGCATCAGGATCAATAGCGATCTATGCGTAATTAATGAAAGTGTGTTCTTAATCAGAACAACACTTGCAATTCCAATCCTTGAAACGGATGACGATTTCCTTTGGGGTGTCTGGGTCTCCCAAAGCAAAGAGAGCTTCGATAGGTATGTAGATACCTATGAAACCGATCAGTCTGGCGACGTCTCATTTGGGTGGCTGAATGTCAGAATGCCTGGCTATACAGCGAACGATGCGGAACCAGTCTATCTAGCAGTCGATGTCCATTGGGGACCCGATAGGCCGGAGCTGGTTTTTCACCAGCACGAAAATCACCAGTTGGCAATCGATCAACGTGAAGGAATTAGCTGGGATAAGGCTGTTGAACTTGCAACGCTGTTGCAACATCCGCCAAGCTGTAGCTAGACGCTGATACTATGATGGAAAATCCTACCTGATCACCACCGCGGTCCCCGTCGCGCTGACCATCAGCATCGAGCCATTCTGGCCGACGGTTTCATAATCGAGATCCACGCCGATCACGCCGTTTGCGCCAAGAACGGCTGCCTGCTGCTGCATTTCCTGAAGGGCAATGGTCCTCGCCTTGGCGAGTTCTTCCTCATAAGCGCCAGATCTGCCGCCAACAATATCCCGGATCCCGGCGAAGAAATCCTTGAACACATTGGCTCCAAGGATCGCCTCACCGGTCACGATCCCCTTGTATTCAGCAATCTCGCGCCCCTGCAGGGTGCTGGTGGTGGTTACGAGCATTCCATCGGCCTCCTCATGACTTTCCCATCAGAGATAGGTCCGACCCAAGTCATCCGGAAGAGCCGGAAATGCAAAACGCCCGGACGAGCCGGGCGTTTCGTTTTCGTTTGCAAGACTGCGCTTTTCAGCGAACGTCGAGGAAGCCAATCACCTTGCGCACATCCTTGAGGATCGGCTCGGCGATGGCGGACGCTGCTTCTGCGCCAGCCTTGAGGACGGCATCGATTTCTGCCGGATCTGCCAGCAGACGGCGCATCTCGTTGGTCATCGGGGCAAGCACTTCCACGGCCAGATCGATCAGGGCAGGCTTGAAGGCAGAGAACTGCTGGCCGCCGAACTCGGTGAGAACCTCAGCCTTGGTCTTGCCGGCCAGCGCAGCATAGATGCCGACGAGGTTTTCCGCTTCCGGTCGGTCCTTCAGACCATCGACTTCACTCGGAAGCGCTTCCGGATCGGTCTTCGCCTTACGGATCTTCTTGGAGATGGCATCAGCATCATCGGTCAGGTTGATGCGGGACAGATCCGACGGATCGGACTTGGACATCTTCTTGGTGCCGTCACGCAAGCTGAAAATGCGGGTCGCGGGACCGGCAATCATCGGCTCGGTGATCGGGAAGAACAGCTCTTCCGGCGTCTCCGGGCTGGGTTCCGGGTTCGGCACACCGACGCCCAGGTCCTTGATCCGGTCGGCGAAGTCGTTGTTGAACTTCTGCGCGATATCCCGGGTCAGTTCCAGATGCTGCTTCTGGTCGTCTCCGACCGGCACATGGGTCGCCTTGTAGGCAAGGATATCGGCGGCCATCAGGCTCGGATAGGCGAGCAGACCAAGAGACGCATTCTCCCGGTTTTTGCCGGCCTTATCCTTGAACTGGGTCATCCGGTTCATCCAGCCGATGCGGGCGACACAGTTGAAGATCCAGGCCAGTTCCGCATGCTCACGCACCTGGGACTGGTTGAAGATGATGGACTTCTTCGGATCGATACCAGCAGCAATATAGGCAGCTGTCACTTCACGGGTGGCTTTCTGCAGTTCGCCCCGGTCAGGGAAACCCGCCGTGATGGCATGCAGATCCACAACGCAGAAGATGGTTTCCATCTGGTCCTGAAGCGGCACCCAACGGGAGACTGCCCCCAGATAGTTACCCAGGTGAAGATTGCCCGTCGGTTGGACGCCCGAAAATACGCGGGGCTTGAAAGCCGTCATTGCCTGTCCCTGTCTAAAAGTGGCCGGTTGGAAGGGCCCTTCGGATAAGTAGATTGCGTTGCTGGTCTTAAGGCACAGCGAGGCGCTGTTGCAAGCGGGGAGCACCGGAAACCGGTTTTCCCGCTCAAGTGTTGCGCCGCTTCAACGTTTTGATATGGCTGAGAAGGTCTGTTCCGCCGGTCAGTTGCACCGCAGCCGCAAAGACGATCATGCCGGCAGTTACCAGCAGCGCCAGCGCACCGGCACGAACCGCCAGGCTGCCTGTCATCATCCAGGGCTCCAGAACCATCGCCAGGCCTTCTACGGCAAGCCCCATGATCACGCTGGACAGCAAAATGAGGGCAACCTTGCGCAGGATCCGGCGATCCGGCTTGAAATGCCCTCTGCGCCAGAGAACGACGATCAGCAGGCCCGTGTTCAGCCAGCCGGAGACCGTTGTCGCCAGGGCGATGCCGACGTGAGCCAAGAACGGAAACAGAGCCAGAGATAGGGCCACGTTCACCACCATGCCCACGGAGGCGAAGATCATCGGCGTCTTGGTGTCTTCGCGGGCGAAATAGCCAGGCGAGAAGACCTTGTTGAGCACGAAAGCCGGAAGCCCGAAGGCAAAGGCGGCAAGGGCAGCGGCTGTCCCGTCCGTCGCCAGAGCATCGAACCGGCCACGCTCGAACAGCACGGAGACTATTTCACGTGGAACAACCGCAAGCGCGATAGCTGCCGGCAGTGTCAGGGTGAGGGAAAACTCCAGCGCATTGTTGAGGCTGCGCTGATACTGGTCCTCGTGGCCGCCGCGAAGCTGGCGGGTCAGGCTCGGCAGCAGCACCACGCCGATGGCAACGCCAATCACACCAAGTGGTAGCTGGTAGAGCCGGTCTGCGTAATAGAGCAGGGCATTCGCGCCATCCTGCATGGAGGCAATGACCTGCCCGACAGCGACATTGATCTGGGTGACGCCGCCCGCAACCACGCCCGGCACGCCCAGCGCCAGCAGGCGCTTGGTGGACGGCGTGAATCTCGGCCGCAGGACCGGAATCCGGAAGCCCAGCCGCTTCATGTCGCCAATGACGACAAAGAGCTGGACCAGACCTGCCAGGGTGACCCCGACCGAGAGAATGATCGCGAGCTGCCGGTCATGCACGATGTCGAGATACAGAACCCCGCCAAGAACAACGGTCATGACCACATTGAGCATCACCGGAGCAAGGGCTGCGGCGGCAAAGCGCTGATAGGTGTTCAGGATGCCGCTGAGAAACGCCAGCAGCGACATGAAGATCAGATAGGGAAAGGCAATCCGCGACATCAGGACGGTCAGATCGAACTTGTCCGCGTCATCGACAAAGCCGGGCGCAAGGCCCCAGACCACGAGCGGCATGAAGATCTCGGCGACAGCCGTCACGATCAGCAGACAAAACAGAAGACCGGCAGCGATCTCACCGGCGAACCGCCGCGCGCCCTCTTCGCCTTCCTCCTCCACGGCACGGCCGAACAAGGGCACGAATGCCGAATTGAAGGCGCCTTCCGCAAAGAGCCTGCGGAACAGGTTTGGCAGCCGGAAGGCCACCACGAAGGCGTCAGCCACAGGACCGGTGCCGACGGCCGCGGCCAGCAGCGTGTCGCGCGCAAACCCAAGCAGACGGCTGGCCATGGTCGCCCCGCCGACCGTGGCGAAATTCTTCAGAAGACTCATGCGATGTGCCCCTCAGACAGGAAAGGGCCCGCAGCCCAACCCTGCCAGACTTTCAAAACATTGCCCCGCGATGCGCTCACGAAACGCTGCGGGATACAGGCGCAGCCGCACTGGTGTCCACCTGCCCCTCGACAGCATCGGCAAGACGGACGCGCATGATCTCCTGACGCCCGATATTGGCAATTTTCTGTCCGGTCAGATCGGTCACGTAGAAAACGTCGACAACCCGCTCGCCGAAAGTGGAAATATGGGCAGAACCGATGTTCAGGTTCAGCGTCGCGATGCAACGGGTCAGGTCGAAGAGGAAGCCAGGACGATCGAGGCCGGAGACCTCCACCACCGTGTAGTCATCGGACCAGGAATTATTGACCTGCACATCCGCGTCGATGTTGAAGGCCTTCATCCGTCCCTTGACCGGGTTCTTCTTGGCGACATTTTCCGGCAGCCGGCTTTCGCCCTTGAGGATCTTCGAGATCAGATCCGTGATCCGCTCGCCCCGGCGCTGCTCATCCGCATCATCTGGCAGCTCGCGGCTGATGAAGATCGTGTCCAGCGCGAAGCCGTCCGTGGTGGTGTCGATCTGCGCATCGACAATGTTTGCGCCGGTCACATGACAGGCCCCCGCGATCATCGACAGAAGACGCGGATGGTCCGGTGCCAGAACGGTGATTTCCGTGACGCCCTCGAAGGAATGCGGCGTCACAGCAAAGGCCAGCCGGTTACCGGTCTTGTCGGCCTGACGGATCAGCTCCGCATGGGCCAGGCGCCGCTCAGGCGCGACCCGAAGCCAATAGGCCTTGTAGTGACGGTTGATGTAATCCTCACGCTCCTTGGCCGGCCAATGGGTGAGCTGCGCGTCCAGCTCTTCCTTGGCCTGCTCCACCGCCTGACGATGGGAGCCCATGGTGTGGCCGCCGGTCAGGTTCGGCTCGCACTCGTAGTAAAGAGTGCGCAGGAGCTGGCCTTTCCAGCCATTGAAGACGCCCGGGCCGACCGCCCGGATGTCCGCCACTGTCAGGATAAGCAGCAGCTTCAACCGTTCAAGCGACTGAACCGTATGGGCAAAATCGGAAATCGTCTTTCGGTCGGACAGATCGCGCGACTGGGCGATGGTGCTCATATCGAGATGGTGCTCGATCAGCCAGGCAACCGTGTCGGTTTCCGCATTGCTCAGCCCGAACCGGGGGCAAAGCTTGCGGGCAATGCGGGCCCCGCCGACCGAGTGGTCCTCGGGACGCCCCTTGGCAATGTCATGCAGGAACATCGCAACATAGAGGATCTTGCGGTTCTGCAGGGTGCGGATCAGATCGGTGGCAAGCGGGTGATCGTCTCCGGAGTTGCCCTTTTCGATTTCGGACAGAACGCCGATGGACCGGATCAGATGCTCATCGACCGTGTAGTGATGATACATGTTGAACTGCATCATCGCGACGACCTTGCCGAAATCCGGCACGAACCGGCCAAGAAGGCCGGTCTCGTTCATCTTGCGCAGCACCTTTTCAGGATTGTTGCGGGACGTCAGAACGCCGAGGAACAGCCGGTTTGCTTCCGGGTCATTGCGCAAGGTGGAATCCACCAGCTTCAAGGACCGCCGGATCAGCTTGGTCAGTTCCGGGTGCAGATTGCAGTCGTTCTTGTCTGCGATCTGGAACACCCTCAGCAGGTTGATCGGATCATCGGTGAAGATGGTCTCGCTGCTGGTGTTCAGCCGCCCGTTGTCGATGACAAACCCCGGCGAGCCTTCCACCGGCTTCGCCTGACTGCTGGACCGGTTGACCCGCAAGCGGCGCATCAGGGCAGAAATCCCCTGGCCGCGCGGACCCTTCACATGCTGGTTTTCAAGCGCGGCGCACAGAATACGCGTCAGATCACCCACGTCCTTGGCCACAAGGAAATAGTGCTTCATGAAGCGCTCGACATCCTTCATGCCCGGATGCTGGGTGTAGCCGAGGCGGATGGCGATTTCGCGCTGAACATCAAAGGAAAGGCGCTCTTCCGCACGGCCCGTCAGGAAATGCAGGTGGCAACGCACGGCCCAGAGGAAATCCTCGGACTTGGTGAACCGGTTGTACTCTGACCGGGACAGGACGCCCTTCTTGACCAGCTCATGCTGGCTGCGCACCTGATAATGATACTTGGCAATCCAGAAGAGCGTGTTCAGGTCACGCAGCCCGCCCTTGCCTTCCTTGATATTCGGCTCGACCAGATAGCGGGATGTGCCCTGACGCCGGTGGCGCTCGTCGCGCTCTTCCAGCTTGGCGGCGATGAATTCTGAACTCGTGCCGGTGACCACTTCGTCATTGAAGCGCTGGACCAGTTCTTCGAACAGGGGCTCATCCCCCCAGATGTAGCGGGCTTCAAGAATGGCCGTACGGATGGTCATGTCGGTCCGCGACAGGCGCACGCATTCCTCGATGTTCCGGGTCGCGTGGCCGACCTTCAGGCCCAGGTCCCAGAGCATGTAGAGGATATATTCCACCACCTGTTCGCCCCAGGGGGTCTGCTTGTAGGGCAGAACAAACAGCAGGTCGACGTCGGAGCCCGGCGCAAGCGTGCCCCGGCCATAGCCACCAACCGCAACAATCGACATGCGTTCGGCAGCCGACGGGTTCTTGATCCGGTAGACGTGATGAAAGGCAAAGTCATAGATGATACGGATCAGCTCATCCTGCACGTGGCAGAGCCGCTTGGCGCAGCGAAATCCGCCGCCATCCTCGTTGAGACGGCGCTCGGCCTCGGCCCGGCCCTCCTTCATGGCTGCCTTCAGCAGGGTCAGCACTTCGGACCTGATCTTCAGATCCGCGCCGTTGCCGCCGTTATCACGGGTCAGATCGGACAGTTTTTGACGGATGCCATCGGAGTCAATCAGACCGGCGAGGTCTTCTGGTGCAATCTTCATCTACAACGAGCCGTTTTCGTCATGGCTGTGCGCTGGCGGCTGGGAGGAACCGGAACAGGCACGAAGGGAAAGTCAGACTAGCCGATATCACGCCGGACTGTAACCGCAGGTAAATTTTGATCAGACGCCATCTTTTGCTGCCGCCGAACGCAGTTGATGCAGAAGATGAGCAAGGGATTCGGGCGACAAACCACCAATGGTCGAGGCAAGACGGTTGGCCAACTCGGTCGCCTTGGGATCCATGCCGGCAGTATCAATGGTGACCTTCGGATCTGAAAGCTCGGCAAGCCTTTGAATTTCCTCGGCTTCGTCCCAAATCACGTTAAAGAACGTGATGATGCGCTGGACCAGAAACCAGGTCGGCTTGCCGCGTTTGCCATGCTCCAATGCCGAGAGATAGGCGCTGGACACGGACAATCCCGCCGCCATCTCCTTCAGGGAAATGCCGCGCTTGATGCGCAATTCGCGAATTTTGGCTCCGAGCGGGGTCACAATCTCACCTTCGTCTGCGAATTCTCACGTAAAGCGCCCCGGACCCGCCATGGGTCACATGCGCTTCCTCATAGCCAATCACAAGCTGGCGCAGATCCGGCATGGCAAGCCATTGAGGCACGACCCGCCGCAGGACACCGCGCTCGTCCCAGTGACCGACGCCCGCCGAGGCCGTTCCGCCCTTTCCGGTGATCACCAGCACGACCTTGTAGCCATGAGCCTGAGCGCCGTAGATAAAGTGGCGCAGGCGCTCATGGGCCTGATGCTGTGTCAGTCCATGCAAGTCAATCCGGGCATCAATGGGACGAACTCCCCGAACCACCTTCTTCCGGTAGCGATGCTCCATCTGATGCAGGGGCGGCGGCGCGGGAGGACGGGGCGGCTCGACGGGCGCGCGCATCGCGGTTTCCGTTTTCTTGGATGAAGAAGAAGATACCCCCGGTTCAACTGGCCCCGGCCCCATGGCCTCTTCGAAGGTCAAGGGATCCGGCTTGCTCACCCGCTCGGGGTGAAGCGGGGCAAGCGTCGAGGTGACCTTGGCCCAAAGGGTGCGGTCTTCTTCGCTGAGCTGGCCCTTTTTCCGCTTCTTTGCCTTCATCACTCACCGGCCTCCGGCACCAGCGCGAGCGGAAGCAGCAAGGTCATTTCGGCCTGATGGCGCACTTCTCCGGCCAAATGGCCGGCCTGATCACCGGAACCCAGAAACAAGTCGCCCCGTCCGGTCCCCTTGATCGCAGACCCGGTATCATCGGCGATCATCAGGCGGCGGAATGCATTTCCTCCAGCCTTCAGCGGCGGAGACTCCGTTCCGACAAAGACCGGCAGGCCCAGGCTGATATGGCGCAGATCCACCGCGAGGCTGCGGCCGGCAACCAGCGGCAGTCCGGCAGCTCCCTCCGGCCCATCAGCCGGATCGGCAATCGGCACGTCCCGGAAGAAGATGTAGGACCGGTTTTGCCTCAGCAGCTCGTCCCGGCGGTCCGGATGTGCCTTGAACCAGCGCCTCAGGCCCGACATGGTCAGTTCTTCGGGCGTGCCTTCGCCGCGGTCCACCAGCACCTTGGCGACGGACGTATAGGGATAGCCTGCCTTTCCGGCATAGCCGACCCGCATGACCGATCCATCCGTCAGGCGAAGCCGAGCGGAGCCCTGCACATGGATGAAAAAGGCATCGACCGGATCGGCCAAATAGACGAGATCCAAATTCTCCCGGTCCAGCGCGCCGTCCATGATGGCGCTACGGTCCGGCAGGGGCTGCAAGCCTTTCACCGTCATGCGGCCATGGCTGAGCGTATCCGGCCAGCCTTTCGGCCGGTTTTTCGGCGAAACAGACACCAGCCCGTCCGGCGCCCGCAGAAGCGGCGTCGAATAGGTGCCGGTTTTCACGCGAGAAGCCTGCATCTCAGGCTCGTAATAGCCGGTCACAAAACCCGACCCTGTCACCCGGAAGGGCGCAAACCGGCTTTCGAAGAAATGACGCGCTGCCTGATCCGAACCGTTTTCCGCGGCAATACGGGCAGCCTTGCACAGGGCGCCTGCCTGCCTGCGAGTCAGGCGAAAGGGCCCCTCGGTCAGAAGACGAGGTTTCGTATCGGCACAAAAGCGCCGGAACGCAGCAAGGGCGGCGCGATGATCGTCGCGCGCCCAGCCGGACAGTGCATGGAAGTCAGTCTTGACCAGATGGGGTAACGGCATGCCGCTTGCCGAAGCTCCCTGCGTTCCACCAGAAATCAGGCCGATGAGAAGCGCAGCAGCGGCGGCCAGACGGCGCCGCGCGGCGGTTCCCGTCATTCGGCGGATTCGGTCGCGACCAGTTTCCAGTTCGGGTCACGGGAATTGGTGTCGCGCTCGAAGGTCCAGATGTCGATGACCTCGGTCACCTTGCCCAGATCCCCGTCAATGACGGCACCCGACTTGTCGCGGGTGGCGGAAATTAGCTGGCTCTGAACCTTGACCGTCACCTGGGCGCGGGATCCCTTGAGGGCAGCTTCCACGATCTCCGCCTTGTCGATGCCGACGAAGGTGGATTCGATGGTTTCACCACGGCGCTCACGGTCTTCAATGGCGGAAACGAACCCCTCATAGACTTCCTTCGACAGGAGGCCCTTGAGCATCTTCTTGTCACCGTCGGCAAAGGCCGTGACGATCATTTCATAGGCGGCCTTGGCACCTTCAATGAAGGGCTGAGGCTCAAAGCTGCGGTCAACGGACAGGATCTGGCGCAGGGCTTCATTCAGGGCAGACCCGGCCGGGGCCACCTTTTCGATCACCATGTCGCTGGAGCGGGCCGCTTCTTCCTGCGAGGGGCGCGGAGCCTGCTGGCCCGGAAGCTGAACAACATTGTCGCCGCCGGTCTGGCCCTTGGCCTGATCCGGCTTCTCCGTCTTGGAATAAGGATCGAACGGCGGGCGCTCATTGCCCGTGCGCTTGCCCAGAACCGACCGGAGCCGGTAGATGATGAACACAGCCAGCGCCAGGAAGATGAGGTTATAGACGTCGAAAATCTCGTTCATGTGCTGTTACCGGCCATCATTTCGGGGCTCATGAGACTTAGTGGAAGCCTCACTTTAAAGCTGGATCAAAAACTGTTCCATCCTATTTAGGTTCTCCTTGAACCAGCATCCAGAGCCAAGGGCAAGCCAGTCGGCGATTCTTGTGCTGTTTCGGTCGGAAAGACCCTCGCATTCCCCAATCTATTTCCCTAGGTTTAGGGTTGCGTAAACTCAAACCGCTGGAGCTCACGTGGGACTCGCCATTCTGGCAGGCATCATCCTGCTGCCCTTGATCGAAATCGCCGTCTTCATTCAGGTCGGGAGCGCCATCGGCGCCCTGCCGACGATCCTGCTCACCATCCTGACCGCGGTCGCCGGCACCTTGATGCTGCGTCAGCAGGGACTGTCGCTGCTCATGCGGATGCAGCGTGAGCTGGAGTCCGGCCAGGTTCCCGGCAAGGACATCATGCATGGCGCGATGATCGTGCTGGCCAGTATTCTGCTGCTGATCCCCGGTTTCGTGACCGACGCCCTTGGTCTGCTGCTCTTCATTCCGCCAATCCGGGACGCAATTGCCCGCTTCATCATTTCCCGCTCACGGGTTGTGGTCGTCGGTGGCTCGCCCCGCCGGCGGGAAGAGGGCGTTGTCGACCTGGACGAGGGAGACTGGACGCGGCGCGAGGATGCCCCCGGTTCCGGCCAGCCCAGGCTCAGCCCCTGGAACGATGAGAACGGCAAGCCGGGCTCCCATTAAGCCCCGGCCAAGGGAGGGCTACACAAAACTGTGATCCCGGCCTCGGCAATTTTACCAAATCTTTAACGCCTCTCTCACGACCGGACGCTACACTTCCGCGAAATCAAATCCGGAGGCAGCGCCCCATGACGGGAGCAAAAACGGCGCAGCGCGTCGATTGGGTCGATACAGCAAAAGGCATCTGCATCGTCTTCGTCGTCATGATGCATTCCGTTCTCGGCGTCGAGGACGCGGCCGGGCAAACCGGCTGGATGCATCCTGTTGTTGCCTTCGCAAAACCCTTCCGGATGCCGGACTTCTTCATGATTTCCGGCCTGTTCCTGAGCGCCGTGATCCAGCGGGACTGGCGGCTCTATCTTGACCGCAAGGTGGTCCACTTCGCCTATTTCTATGGGCTCTGGGTCACCCTGCAGTTCGCCATCAAGGCCCCATCCTTCGCTGCTGACATCGGCTGGAACGGTGTCCTTCAGGAATATCTCTGGAGTTTCATTCAGCCCTTCGGAACGCTCTGGTTCATCTATCTTCTGCCGGTCTTCTTCGTCACCACGAAGCTGCTCCACAGCGCCAGGGCTCCTCATTGGGCCGTACTCGGCGTTGCTGCGCTGCTGCAGATTGCACCCATCCAGACCGGATCCCTGATCATCGACGAGTTCGCGGAACGGTTTGTCTATTTCTACGCGGGCTATGTGTTTGCCCCGCAGATCTTCCGATTTGCGGCCTGGGCGCGGCAGCGGATGACCATGAGCCTTTGCCTGTTCGCTCTCTGGGCACTTGTGAACGGCGGATTTGTCTTCGCCGGTCTGGCGGATCTTCCGGTTCTGTCCCTCGCACTTGGAGCGATCGGTGCCGTCGCCGTCATTCTGGCGAGCACCCTGCTGCAACAGGCCTGGAGCGGCAACTTCCTGCGCACCCTTGGCCAGCATTCGCTTGTGGTCTATCTGGCCTTCTTCCTGCCCATGGCGGTAAGCCGGATCATTCTTCTCAAGCTCGGCCTTTTCGACATAGGAACGATTTCGCTGCTGGTGACAGTGTGCGGGGTGGCCTGCCCGATGATCCTCTACTGGCTGATCAACCGGACCGGCTATGGCTGGTTCCTGTTCCGCCGGCCGGCCTGGGCTCATCTGCAGCCCGCCCCTCAAAGTCACCCGGCCTCCATTAGCACGGGATCTGCTGGCGAATAGTCAATCGGCTGCGGAAAGGGCCGATTAGGCCTTTCCTCAAATGACGGGTGCGGGCATGATCCGCGCCATGTCGACAGATACCGCCTCTCCCGCTCTCACCGCCGACGACCACCTCATTCTGGTCGATGGTTCCACCTTCATCTTCCGCGCCTATCACGCGCTGCCGCCGCTGACGCGCAAGCCCGACGGGCTGCCGGTGGGCGCCGTGTCCGGTTTCTGCAACATGCTGTGGAAGCTGCTGCAGGAAGGGCTGACGCCGGAAGAGGGCGATGAGCCGACCCATTTCGCGGTGATCTTCGACCATTCCTCCAAGACGTTCCGCTCGGACATTTATCCGCAATACAAGGCGCACCGGCCGGAACCGCCGGAAGACCTCATTCCGCAGTTCGGCCTGATCCGTCAGGCCACCCGCGCCTTTTCGGTTCATTGCGTCGAGCAGGAAGGCTTTGAAGCGGACGACCTGATCGCAACCTATGCCCGCCAGGCCGCCGAAATGGGCGCCCGCGTGACGATTGCCTCCGGCGACAAGGACCTGATGCAGCTCATCGGTCCGCGCGTCACCATGATCGACACGATGAAGAACAAGGTCTTCAGCGAAGAGGAAGTGTTCGAGAAATTCGGTGTCGGCCCGGACAAGGTGGTGGAAGTCCAGTCTCTGGCAGGCGACAGCGTCGACAACGTGCCGGGCGTGCCGGGCATTGGCTTGAAGACCGCCGCACTCCTGATCAACGAGTTCGGCGACCTGGAGACCCTCCTGTCCCGCGCCTCTGAAATCAAGCAGAACAAGCGCCGGGAAAACCTGATCGAGTTCGCGGAACAGGCCCGCATTTCCAAGCAGCTCGTCACGCTGAAGCAGGATGTGCCTGTCCTCGTGCCCGTGGGCGACCTGTCCGTGACCGATATGGACGGCCCCAAGGCCGTTGGCTTCCTGAAGGCCATGGGTTTCACCACCCTGACCAAGCGCGTGGCCGATGTCACCGGCGCGGAAATCGCCAACATCGAGCCGGATGAGTTTCAGGTGCCCGGGTGGGACACGCCGGACCACAAGGGCCGGATGACCGGTCCTGCCGGTGGAGCAGCTCCTTCATCCGCCTCCGCTGCACCTGAAACCGGCAAGGTGGCAGACAGCGGCAAAGCTTCTGCGGCGGCAGCCCCGTTGCCGAATGGCATGATAGTGCCGCAGACCGTGGCCGAGGCACGGGCAGAGGCTGCCCGCAGCACGCCGATCCAGACCGATGCCTATGAGACAGTCACCAGCCTCGACCGGCTGAAGGCCTGGGTGGCTGACGCCTATGAAACCGGCTATGTCGCCTTCGACACGGAAACCACTTCCCTTGACGCCATGCAGGCGGTTCTCGTCGGCGTTTCACTGGCAACCGCGCCGGGCAAGGCCTGCTACGTGCCGCTTGGCCATGTGGACGGGGAAGGGGACCTTCTGGGCGGCGGTGGCCTCGTTGAAGGCCAGATCCCGCTCAAGGATGCCCTGGCGGTCCTGAAGCCCATGCTGGAGGACCGGGGCGTTCTGAAGATCGCCCAGAACCTCAAGTATGACTGGCTGGTCATGACCCGCCACGGCATCGACATTGGCCCTGCCGACGACACCATGCTCCTGTCCTATACCCTGGATGCTGGCAAGGGCGGCAACGGCATGGACGAATTGGCCCAGCGCTGGCTGGACCACACGCCGATCCCGTTCAAGGAAATCTGCGGGTCCGGCAAGTCCATGATCACCTTCGACAAGGTGGAGATCGGCAAGGCAACCGCCTATGCCGCAGAAGACGCCGACGTGACCCTGCGCCTGTGGCAGGTGCTGAAGCCGCGCCTGGCCAGCGAACATATGGCAACCGTCTATGAAACCCTGGAACGGCCGATGGTTCCGGTTCTGGCACGCATGGAACAGCGGGGCATTTCCGTCGACCGGCAGATGCTCTCGCGCCTGTCCGGCGATTTTGCGCAAGGCATGGCATCCCGCGAGGACGAGATCTATCAACTCGCCGGCGAAAGCTTCAACATCGGCTCGCCCAAGCAGCTTGGCGATATTCTGTTCGGCAAGATGGGCCTGCCCGGCGGCAAGAAAACCAAGACCGGTGCCTGGTCAACCTCGGCCTCGGTGCTGGAAGATCTGGCGGCAGAGGGCCATGAACTGCCCTCACGCATCGTTGGCTGGCGGCAGCTTTCCAAGCTGAAGTCCACCTACACAGATGCGCTGCCCGGCTACATCAATCCGGAAACCAAACGGGTTCACACGTCCTATTCGCTGGCGGCAACCACGACCGGACGCCTGTCCTCCTCCGAACCGAACCTGCAGAACATTCCGGTTCGGACCGAAGAAGGCCGCAAGATCCGCAAGGCCTTCGTCGCAACACCCGGCCACAAACTGATTTCCGCCGACTACAGCCAGATCGAACTGCGCGTTCTGGCCCACATGGCCGATATTCCTCAGCTGAAGCAGGCCTTTGCCAACGGCCTCGACATTCACGCCATGACGGCGAGCGAAATGTTCGGTGTTCCGATCGAAGGCATGGACCCGATGGTCCGCCGCCGGGCCAAGGCCATCAACTTCGGCATCATCTACGGCATTTCGGCCTTTGGCCTGGCCGCCCAGCTCGGCATTTCCCGCGGCGAGGCGGGGGACTACATCAAGACCTATTTCGAGCGTTTCCCGGGCATCCGCGACTATATGGAAGCGATCAAGAAGGAAGTTCATGCCAACGGCTATGTGACGACGATCTTCGGCCGCAAGGCGCATTATCCGGAGGTGAACACCTCAAACCCGAACATGCGCGCCTTCTTCGAACGGGCGGCCATCAACGCCCCTATCCAGGGGTCAGCCGCAGACATCCTGCGCCGGGCCATGGTGCGCATGGAAGACCGGCTCAATGCCTCCAGGCTGGATGCCCAGATGCTGTTGCAGGTGCACGACGAACTGATCTTCGAAGTGCCGGACGACCAGGTGGACGCAACCATTCCGCTGGTCCGAGAGGTCATGGAAAAGGCCTGCGAACCGTCGCTGCAGCTCTCAGTCCCGCTTCAGGTCGACGCCCGCGCCGCCACCAACTGGGACGAGGCGCACTGACGGCGCACACTCGAAATTGGCGGGTTTCTGCTGAGCAAGCTTCTCGCGAAGCCTAGAGACCCGCCGCTTTCCTCAGCGCTGCGTTGATGCGCTCCTGCCAGCCCGGACCATCTTCCTGGAAATGGGCCAGAACATCCGCATCGATCCGGATGGACACAGCTTCCTTCGAGGCCGGCAAGACACCCTTGCGGACCGCTGCTGTCGCATCTTCAACCGGTTTTGTCGTTGCCTGTTTGAACAGGGCTTCTGCCTTGTCGATTGCGCTGGTGTGACGCCGGGGCGGATGGGCCATGACTTGCTTTCTGAAAGAGGGTGGAGTGCTGAGCATAGGCTGTCTTCAGCCAAGAGAAAGCCGTAAATCCACTCATGCGGAATAAACCTGTCCCTTGAGCGGATCAGCCGCGCAACCAGG
The DNA here is from genome assembly GCF_900142725.1 of Roseibium suaedae. Classification (GTDB taxonomy): domain Bacteria; phylum Pseudomonadota; class Alphaproteobacteria; order Rhizobiales; family Stappiaceae; genus Roseibium; species Roseibium suaedae. The sequence continues at coordinate 72,189 of NZ_FRBW01000004.1, forward strand.
CAAAGCGCTTCGCGATCCGCTTGCGCAGCTTGAACCAGGGACTGTACTGGCGCAGACGCCTTGCCTGGATCGGGTAGGCGGCGAGCCGTGCGAGATCCAGCCCCTTGCCATCTTCCGAAGGAAAATAGTTCTCGAAGTGCGACAGGGTTTCAACGCCGGTCAGCTTGCACAGGATCGAGAAGATCGCCTGATCGTGCCGGTGCTCGATGAAACCTTGCGGGTTCGGACTTTTCGACGGCGTGTCATCGATCAGGGTGAAATCCGTCTCGAAAACCGCAATCCAGTTCCGCAGGAAATCCAATGTTTGCGGGCATTTCCGCAAGACGAATGTGGTGGCGACGATGGTGGGCGTCTCCAGAACTTCGGCTCGATCCCGGACACCGAAATGATCCACGAGGTCGCCCTTGACCCATTGCCTGTCCGGCAATTCCTGCGTGCGGTCTGTGCCTGCCAGATCCGGCCGGTCCGGTGCCCGCAGCTGAAACGCCAGAATGCCTGACGGCGCAGCGGCGGCGATCGCTAGATAGTCCCTGAGCCGGGCGACACCGCCCGGATTGAGATGACATCCAGCATCCGCATAGACGAGAAGATCGCCCTCCTGCAAACGGGACAATTCCTGAAGGACAGCCTGCGGTTTCCAGATCCAGTAGCCGAACCCCCGGACGCCAGGCGTCAGCTTATCGGCAAATCTCTGCCGGAAACCGGGATCAAGATCGTCCTCGGTCAAAAGGGCAATCCGGTCAAACACCTTCAATCCGCGTGCTTCCTGGCCAATCCGCTTCAGGGACTTTCCCATGGACTTGCTGGCGAAGGAAACAAAGACGGCTGACATAAATCACTGATCCGAAGCGGCTTTGCGGACACTGGCTTCCCTCGAGTGCGAAGCCAATCCGCAGAAAACAAACGAAACAGTCCATCGCATGCCGCAGCCTGACCCGCAAGCCGGGAGAGAACCCAAGCGTGTTCCGGGGTACCTCCCAACAGATGTTCCACTTTCGTTCTTGCTTCCCAAATAAAGGTGTGCTTCGATAAAATACACGCAATTGGGGAGTGTGCAGGATGGTCAGCCGCGTGACGACTGTTTCCTTTCAAGGCATCGAAGCCTTGCCCGTGGATGTCCAGGTTCAGGTAGGGCCGGGGATGATTGCCTTCACGGTGGTCGGTTTGCCCGACAAGGCGGTGGGTGAAAGCCGGGAGCGGGTCCGCGCCGCGCTTCACGCTTCCGGCCTCGCCCTTCCGGCAAAGCGCGTGACCGTCAATCTCGCCCCCGCAGATCTTCCCAAGGAAGGCTCCCATTATGACCTGCCGATCGCCCTCGGCATCATGGCCGCCATCGGAGCCATTCCGCCCGATGCCCTGTCCGGCTATGTGGTTCTGGGAGAACTGGGACTGGACGGCATGCTGGCACCGGTTGCGGGCGTCTTGCCTGCTGCCATGGGCGCAAATGCCCTCGGTAAAGGCCTGATCTGTCCGGCCCAGAGCGGATCGGAGGCCGCCTGGGCGGATTCCGAGATGGATATCCTGGCGCCCCGCTCCCTCATCCAGCTCGCCAATCATTTCAAGGGCACCCAGGTACTCTCCCGGCCCGAGCCCAGGCTTCAGACGGAAGCAACGGGCCTGCCTGATCTGGCCGACGTGAAGGGCCAGGAAACCGCCAAACGGGCACTGGAGATTGCGGCCGCTGGCGGACATAACCTTTTGATGTGCGGCCCTCCCGGTGCCGGAAAATCCATGCTGGCAAGCCGCCTTCCCTCCATCCTGCCGCCCCTTCGGCCACGGGAATTGCTGGAGGTTTCCATGATTGCCTCCATGGCGGGAGAACTTGCGGAAGGGCGCCTGACCGACCGCCGCCCGTTCCGCGCGCCCCATCATTCCGCCTCCATGGCAGCCCTCGTCGGGGGCGGACTCAGGGCAAAACCGGGAGAAGTGTCCCTGGCTCACAATGGCGTCCTGTTCCTGGACGAATTGCCGGAGTTCAACCCACAAGTGCTCGACAGCCTGCGTCAGCCGCTGGAAAGCGGCGAGGCCGTGATTGCCCGGGCAAACCACCGGGTCACCTATCCGGCCCGGATCCAGCTGATCGCCGCCATGAACCCCTGCCGCTGCGGCCATGCCGGCGAACCCGGCCATGTCTGCCGGAGGGGAGCCCGCTGCGCCAGCGAATATCAAGCCCGGCTTTCGGGCCCTTTCCTTGACCGGATCGACCTGAAAATCGACGTGCCCGCCGTCACCGCCGCCGATCTCATCGCCCCGGGCAAGGCCGAAAGCTCTGCCAATGTGGCCGAGCGCGTCGCAGAGGCAAGACACATCCAGCGCGCGCGCTATCAGGCCTTTGGTCTCGCCACCCTGACCAACGCCCAGGCGCCAGCAGGCGTGATCGAGACTGTTGCCAAGGCTGATGCGGCCGGACAGGCCTTCCTTCAGGAAGCGGCCAACACCTTCGCACTTTCCGCGAGAGGCTATCACCGGGTGCTGAAGCTTGCGCGAACCCTGGCAGATCTTGACGGCCTCGACACGGTGGGACGGCTGCATCTGGCCGAAGCGCTCAGTTACCGCGGGCAGGACTTGCCGCGCCATGCCGCCGTCGCCTGAGTGGCTTTCTGTCCGGAGAAAGCTGGTTCAATGGCCGTAAGGGCCTTTCCGGCAACGGTTTTTAAAACCCTTGCAAGTCAAGATGATCCAAAGAGCCTTTTGTTGCGAGTAGCTGTTCCGTGTCCGAGCCCAGAGCCTTCCGCTCCCCCCAAGCCTCCGCCTCAAGTCGCCCTCATGACCTTAATGAGGACAGCAACACCGTGCGGGACGGGTCCGGCGCACTCGATGTTTCTGCGGAAGGGAGCGCAAGAGAGGCAGAACAGGAAACCGCCTTTGCACCTGGCAAGGGAACAGACAGGGGACCGAACGGGGAACGAGACAGCGGAGCAACTGGCGAATTTGCCGGTGAAACCTTCTCGCACGCGCGGCCCCGGTCGATTTCCGGTTCACCGGAAGGAACGAGCAAGAAGCTGACAGGACGCCGGTCCGGAGGCCGACCGCCTGCAGGCGCTCCTCTGCCGCTGCCCGTCGTCACACCGCCGTCCCGTGCGATGTTGATGATCGCGACCCTTGTGATCGTGGCAAGTTTCCTCGGCGCCATCGTTCTCGCCGGCCACCCTTCCATGCGCTTCGCGGCCATCATTCTCGCTTTCCTGTCAGGATCGCTCTCTGTCTGGCGGGTACAGATCGATGACCGGCTGCGCCTGTCCAAAGCCGTTGTCCGGCTGGAAGACCGGGCGAAAAGCCTGTTCGAGCACACGGAGCAACTGGAGGACCAGACCTGGGAATTGCGCGAAAGCGATGACCGGCAGGCCAGTATCCTCTCCACCCTTGGGGACGTAGTGATCCGCCGGGACAGCGGCCGTAAGGTTGTTTATGCCAACTCCGCGGCCCTGGAGACTTTCGGGGACCAGATCAAGGCCGGCGCGGCGCTCACTCTTCCGCGGGCTGACATGCGCAATGTGACGAGCCATCCAGCCCTTGGCGAAACCGACGCCTGGTTCGGCGACCTCTTGCTGCAGACCGCGCATGGTCCGCGCTGGTTTTCCCGCATCGACATCAGTGTCCGGGACCCGGCCACCGGCGCCCCTCTCAGCCAGACCGTGCTTCGGGATGTGACCGACCGGCGCATGATCGAGGAAGAGCTGCTCGCCGCACGCCACTCTGCCGAGACCTCCAACGAAGCCAAGTCCCGGTTTCTGGCAACTGTCAGCCACGAGATCCGCACACCGCTCAACGGCATTCTCGGAATGGCCGCGCTCCTGCGCGACACCCGCCTGACACAGGAACAGGTCGCCTATATCGAGGCGCTGGAGACTTCCGGAGAGACCCTGCTGCTCCTGATCGACGAAGTTCTGGATTTCTCCAAGGTAGAAGCCGGCAAGCTGGATATCCAGGCCGCGCCTGCCCGTCTGGCTCCCTTGACCGAAAGCGTTGTCGAGCTTCTTGCACCACGCGCACATGCCAAGGGCCTTGAGATCGGTGCGCGGCTTTCTCCCGCTCTTCCGGCGACGGTGACCATCGACGCGACCCGCGTCCGGCAGATTCTCTTCAACCTGACCGGCAATGGAGTGAAGTTCACCGACGAAGGCGGCGTTGCCATCGAGATCGACGGACGCAGCCGGCCGGAAGGGGGCAGCCTCATCGACATCACCGTTCGCGACACCGGGATTGGCTTCAAACCGGAAGAGGCCGAACGCCTTTTCCGGGAATTCGAGCAGATCGACCACGGCCCGGCCCGGAAGTTTGGCGGTACCGGTCTCGGCCTCGCCATTGCCCAGCGCCTTGCCTTGCTGATGGGCGGAGAGATCCGGGCAGAGAACGCTCCAAATGGCGGCGCTGTGTTCCGACTGTCCCTGCCTGTCCCGGAAGAGCTGGTCGCAAAATCCCAATCTGCGCACGCTCCTTCACATGGCCGCCATATCGTGATTGTCAGCAATGGCAAGGTGGAAGCCCCGCTACTGAAGCACCGGCTGGAGATGGAGGGCGCCACCGCCACGCTCTGCATGCCGGGAAATGGCGACCTGACCGAAAGCCTTCTCAAGGCGGATCTTCTGGTCGTCGATAATTCGGCCATGGCCGACAGCGGGGCGTGGCTGGCCACCGCCCGCCTTGCAGGTTGTCATGCTCCGGCTGTTGTTCTTGTCGCCCCGCCGGAGCGGGACAGACTGGAACGCTTGCGGGCTGCGGGCTTTGCTGCCTACCTGATCCGGCCGGTCAGAATGGATTCCCTGTCCCAGGTTCTGTCCCGTCTTCTGGACGATCAAGCCAGCGATCTTTGCTGGACAGCCGGGGCAGAACGACCCGCAGATACAGGCTTTGAATCCACCCGGCAGGCTCCGCAACGCCCGCTCCGACTGCTGGTCGCCGAAGACAACGACATCAACCGTCTTCTGAGCGAAGCCCTGCTGCGGAAGCTGGGCCACGAGCCGACCATGGTCGTCGATGGCGAAAAAGCCGTGGAGGCGGCCACGGCCGAGCCCTTCGACGCAATCCTCATGGACCTGCACATGCCGGGCCTCGACGGCATCGGTGCCATCGAACAGATCCGCATCATGGAACAGAGGGAAGGGCGCAGGCCTGTACCGATCCTGATGGTCACCGCCGATGTCATGCAGAATGCCCGCGAACGGGCCGCTGCGGTCGGAGCAGCCGGCTATCTGACCAAGCCCCTGGCCGCGGATGCCATCCGGGATGCGCTTCAGTCCGTGCTCTAGGGGATAACAGGCCCGGAGCACGGCTGATCCTGATTGCGTCCGATGGCCACAGCCATCGTGCCAGCATGCTGCTGTACACATTCCATTGAAATTAAACGGCTTTCTTTCTGCCCTTGTGTGCCGGGCACTCTTTTCGAAAGGCAAAACTCCCTTCAATGGGTGATTGCAGCTGGCCCCCTTGAAAGGATGGATTGCTCAAGGTGAAGCAATTCTATAGGGTCCGCGACTGGATCGTGAGCCGGCTTTGTCATTCAACTGTCGGAAATTTGTGATCCAAGGAACGCTTGTAAAGAGCGCCGGGTGGTGTGGTCCTGTTCCATGATTTGCAGGGCCAGACAGTGCCGGCGGTGGCAGAAATGGCACCGGTGGCAATCCGGTGTGACCGACAGAATGGACCAAGTCGATGTCTATGCTCGCACCGGGAATGTTTTCGCCTCGCAAACTAGTCGAAAAATTCTCGCCGCATGGACGAGCTCTGCCACTGGCTCCGAAATGGACGCCTCTCCCGATACGGCCAATGCAAGAAAACGAAACCGAAACTGCACTGCCCGAAAGCCTCGGCCGTGTAGGCTCTCTGGAAGTCCGGCTTGCCCGCTCCCGCAAGGAAGTGAAGAAGGCGCAGCGACTGCGTTATGAAGTCTTCTATGAAGAAATGTCCGCAATCGCCGACGCGTCAACCCTGGCCTCGCGCCGGGATCGCGATCCCTTCGATGCGATCTGCGACCATCTTCTGGTGATTGACCATTCTTCGCTGAAGCGGAACAAGCTCGGCATTTTGAAGCCGGAGATCGTCGGCACCTACCGCCTGCTGCGCCAGGACATGGCGGAGGCTCACGGCGGCTTCTACACGTCTGCAGAATACAACATCCAGGCGCTGATCGATGCCAATCCGGGCAAGCGTTTCCTGGAACTGGGCCGGTCCTGCGTGCTCAAGCCCTACCGCAACAAGAAGACGGTCGAGCTGCTGTGGCACGGCATCTGGTCTTATGTCCTGCGCTACAAGATCGACGTCATGCTCGGCTGCGCTTCGATCGAAGGCACCAATCCGGACCTGATCGCCGACCAGCTGTCTTTCCTGCATCACCATGCACAGGCGCCGGAAAGCTGGCGGGTTTCCGCCGTGTCCGACCGTTATGTCAACATGAACCGGATGCCTGCCGAGATCCTGAACCAGAAGGAAGCGCTGCGCGCCCTGCCGCCGCTGGTGAAGGGCTATCTGCGCCTGGGCGCCTATATCGGCGATGGCGCGGTGGTCGATCATCAGTTCGGCACCACCGATGTCCTCATCGTCATGCCGGTCAGCGACCTCAATTCCCGCTATGTGAATTACTACGGCGCAGATGCGAGCCGCTATTCAAGCTGATTCTGGAACTTCAAAGGGGCGGCAGGCTTTTCTGGAAGCCTTGCCGCCCTTTTTCATGGTCTCACGCTGACGGCTGCGGACCGTCATAGCCCTCGATGATGATCAGATCCCCCTCGGACACATCATCCCGCAGGGCCTTGGCCCGCTGATACTCCGGGGAATCGTAACACTTGAGCGCGGTTTCATAATCCGGGAACTCGATCACCACATTGCGGCTGCGGGAAGTTCCCTCACGGGTCTCGAATTTTCCGGCCCGCACGACAAACCGCGCGCCATACTTGGCAAAAGCTTCTGCATTGGCAGCGACATAGGTCTTGTACCCCTCCAGATCCTCCACATCGACCCGGGCAATCCAATAGGCTTTCGGCATGTCTCATCTCCTTGACTGCCGCTCTTGGGTAGCGCGTTTTGTCTCCGTGCCAAAGCCCCTTTGCGCGGGCGCCCGTGCCATATGGCTTAACGCCCCCTTAAATTGCCGCATTCTAAGGTCAATTGCGGGGAAGCGATCCTGACACCAGGGTCAATTAAATGAATGGGGACCATCTTCAGGCATGGCGAACGGCACTGCGCAACGCAAGCGGATCGAACCGAAGTTCGAGGCGGATGGACAGTCTGCTCTCGATCTGCGCCCGTCCGAGCGTGACCGCGTCGCCCAGCCTGCCCGGAAGAAACCCGCTCAGAAGCGCACAGGCAATACCTCCGGCCAGACACGGCGCCGTGCATCCTCCGGCAAGGGAGGCGGCGGCGGTAAAGGTGGCAGCGGTGGCAGGCGCAAGAGCCGGCGCTCCCGGCGCAACGGATCGCTGATCGGCTTCGTCCTGAAGAAGGCAATCTACTGGAGCTTCGTGCTCGGCATCTGGGCGGGCGTCCTGGGCATCGGCGTGCTCGGCTATTATGCCGCCTTCCTGCCGCCGACCTCCGAGTGGAAAGTTCCCCAGCGCCCGCCGAACGTGAAGATTGTCTCGGCCAACGGCGAACTTCTGGCCAACCGTGGAGACACGGGCGGCGAGGCCGTACGGCTGGAACAGCTGCCCCCCTATCTGCCCAATGCGGTGATCGCGATCGAAGACCGGCGCTTCCGCTCCCACTTCGGGCTTGATCCGCTGGGCCTTGCCCGCGCCGTGGTCGTGAACCTGACCTCCGGCAACCTGGTTCAGGGCGGCTCGACCCTTACCCAGCAGCTTGCCAAGAACCTGTTCCTTGAGCAGGACCGCACCTTGAAGCGCAAGATGCAGGAACTCGTGCTGTCGATCTGGCTGGAAGCCAAGTTCAGCAAGGACGAGATTCTGGAGATGTATCTGAACCGGGTCTATCTCGGTTCCGGCGCCTATGGCGTGGATGCGGCGGCGCGGCGCTATTTCGGCAAGTCGGCACGGCTTGTCACCGTGGCGGAAGCCGCGACCCTGGCTGGTCTGCTCAAGGCCCCGACGCGCTATTCTCCGGCCCGCAATCCGGATCTGGCGGAAGCCCGCGCCCAGCTCGTGCTCGCGGCCATGCGCGAAGAAGGCTATATAACCGACAAGGAAGCCAAGTCCGCGCTCGCAGAGCCGGCCAAGGCGATCAACCATCACACCAGAGCCAGCACGAATTACGTCGCCGACTGGGTGATGGACCTGCTGCCTCACTATGTTGGCTCTGTCGATACGGACATCATTGTCGACACGACAATTGATCCCAAAATCCAGAAGGGCGCGGAAGAGGCCCTGCGCAAGGCGCTCGCCGAAGACGCCAACAAGCACAAGGTCTCGCAAGGGGCCATCGTGGTGCTGGATACGGCCGGATCGGTCCGGGCAATGGTCGGCGGCCGGGATTATTCGGAAAGCCAGTTCAACCGGGCCGCTTACGCCAAGCGCCAACCCGGATCCGCGTTCAAGCCCTTTGTCTATCTGGCAGCCCTCGAGCGCGGCCTGACCCCGGACACCATCCGGGAGGACAAGCCCGTCTCCTTCAAGGGTTGGGCGCCGCAGAACTATTCCAAACAGTATTTCGGTCCGGTGACCCTGACACGTGCGCTCAGCCTGTCCCTGAACACGGTGGCCGCGCAGCTCGCCTATGAAGTCGGGCCCAAGGCGGTGATCAGCACGGCCAAGCAAATGGGCATCACTTCGGAAATGAAGCCGAACCTCTCCATTTCCCTCGGAACGTCGGAAGTCACGCCGGTCGAGATCGCCGGCGCCTATGTGCCCTTCTCCAATGGCGGGTACGGTGTTTTGCCCAATGTCGTGCGGCAAATCCGGACGACAAGCGGCAAGATCCTCTATTCCCGCCAGGGCGATGGCCCAGGCCGGGTGATCGACCGCGCTCTTGTTGGCCAGATGAACCGGATGATGGCCGAAACCCTGGAAACGGGAACAGGCAAGAAGGCCCAGTTGAGCGGTGGCCGTCCCGCTGGCGGCAAGACCGGAACCTCCCAGGATTTCCGGGATGCCTGGTTCATTGGCTACACGGGCAATTACACCACGGCTGTCTGGCTCGGAAACGACGACAATTCGCCCACCAACAAGGCGTCGGGCGGCTCGCTTCCAGCCGTGATCTGGAAAGACACCATGGAAGCGGCCCATGAGGGCCTGCCGGTTTCCGATCTGCCGGGAGCGCCGGGCATGCTGGCAGGGGAGGCGTCCGCCTCATCCGATGCCCCGGTGCGCAACATCACGCCCCCGGCTAATGTCGGCTCGGGAGGGGATGTCATCCGCCCGCCTGCAGGCAACTCCAATGGCGGCCCGCTGAAACTGCTGAAATCCATCTTCGGCGGCTGACGTCAGACCCTAGAGTGTGTTGCGTTTATTTGCATTCACACAACACGCTCTCGCTTCTGCTTTGACGCATGTCTGTCTCCCAAAACCGGTATCCCCTTTTGGGAGCAAGACATGCTCTAGCCGTAGCCATGGAGGCGCAAGCCGTTTTGCTTCAGCCACAGCCGGGCAGACGGGGTCTGCGGGGCGAGCTGCTGGCAAAGGCTCCAGAAGCGGGCCGAATGGTTCATCTCGCGCAGATGCGCCACTTCATGGGCGGCGACATAGTCCAGGATCTCGGGCGGCGCCAGGATCAGGCGCCAGGAGAAGGACAGCTTGCCATTGGAGGCGCAGGACCCCCAACGGCTCTTTGTGTCCCGGACGGTGAGACCGTTGATCTTTGCGCCGATCTTTTGCGCATGAAAGAACGCTGCTTCCGTCAGCTCAGCCTTGGCAGCTGCCTTGAGCCAGGTCTCGACCTTGCGCGGAATATGATCATCCGCCCCCGGAACCAGAAGGATCTTTGCCCCGGTTTCCGGATCTGAAGATTGCTGCACCAGCCCGCGCAACTTGCCAGAGGCCCGGATTTCATGATCTTCACCGCGCACCGGAACAATGGTGCCAGCAGACAGATCGACCCGGTCGCCACGTATCGTCAGCCGCTCCAGCAACCAGCCCGTATGCTGACGCACAAACCGCTCTGCCCTTGCCAGATCGCCGCCGCCAGGAACGGTCAGCACCGGTCCGGAATGATCGGCGGGAATGCGAAGCAGATATCTTTTCGCACGGGGGTTCGGCCTCAACCGGATGCGCAGGGCCGTTCCGTCAGCATCAATCTCGATATGATCGGGCAGCGCCTTGCGCCGGGAACGAAGCAGCATCTTGCGAAAAAATCCGGGAGGGTATTCAGGGTACGAGTTGCTATTGGGCGTTTCCGGACGGCGAACTGGTTTCCACACCGTCTGGAAGCAATCCAGTTTAACCCGGCACTTGAAACGACGAAAGCGGCGCTTTGGGCGCCGCCTCCGGTCGTGTCGTGCCTGCGTGATGTCAGGAAGCGGATGCAGACGGATCCACGGATCCCCTGTTCCGGTTGGCCATGAAGCGGTCGAACTCTTCCTGATCCTTGGCCCGGCGCAGTTCCTGAAGGAAACTGTCGAACTCATTGCGCATCTTGTCGAGGCGCGCGCGCTCTTCTTCGAGACGCTTGAGTTCCTTTTCCCGGTAGTCGTCGAAAGCGACATTGCCGGTCCGGCCGTAAGACGTGGAGGTGTTCATGGAATCCATGGCTCCTTTCAACGGGCTTGCACGCCACTGGTCTCGGGCGTCACGGGCCATCGTATGGAACCGGTCCCCCCACAGGATATAGGCCAGCATTGCCAGACCCAATGGCCAGAAGGCCACGAAGCCGAGCACCATCAGGCCGATGGTCACCGGGGACCAGCCCGGTCTGATCGAACAGCTTGAAGTTGTCATTGTCCTGTCCTGGTTGACGTTAACGGTAATGACGTGGGGAGCCCTTGCGGCAACTTCAAGATTGCGTGATTCGATTTTTGCCCGGCTGAAGCGCATGTGACCGGGAAAACAAAAACCCGCAGACGTTCATCTGCGGGTTCCTGAAGATCAAAACCTTAGCAACGCTGCCGGTTAGCTAACCGTTTCGGCCAGCTTGCGAGCCTGCTCGATCCAGTTGTCCCGGGCAATGCGGCCCCGGAAATCAAGCTTTGTGTCCAGTGCCTCGATCTGCGGATCGGTCAGACCGGCAATCTGCCAATAGTGGAAAATGCCCGCCCCATTGAGCGCGGATTCCAGTTTGGGACCGACACCGGTGATCGACTTGAGATTGTCGGCAACGCCGCGCGGGCTGGCCAGAAGGATCTCTGCCAGCGGATCAACCTTGGTGCTGGCCGCGACCGGCTCAGCCTTGGCAACGGTCGCGGGTTCCGCCACGGCCTTTTCTTTTGCCGGAGCTGGAGCCGCTGCCGCTACCGGCTTCTCGGCAACGGCCTTGGCGGCCGGAGCCTTGCCCTTGGCACTCTGACGGTGGGTCAGGATGAAATCCATCACCCGCGGACAGATTTCCGCACGCCAGCGCGATCCGTTGAACACACCATAGTGGCCCACATTCGGCTGCTCGTAATGGGCCTTCATGTCATCCGGCAGGTTCGAGCAAAGGGCGTGCGCCGCCTTGGTCTGGCCCCGTCCGGTGATGTCATCCTTTTCGCCCTCGACAGTCAGGAGCGCCGTGCGGCGGATCTTGGAACAGTCGACCGGAATGTCGCCATGCATCATCTTTCCGTCTGGCAGCGAGTGCTCGATGAACACCGTCTCGACCGTCTGGAGATAGAACTCGGCGGTCAGATCCATCACGGCCAGATATTCGTCGTAGAATTCCCGGTGCTTTTCGGCGCTGTCGCCGTCGCCCTTCACCAGGTCCTGGAAATAGTCCCGGTGCGCCGTCATGTGCCGGTCCAGGTTCATGGACATGAAGCCCGTGAGCTGCAGGAAGCCTGGATAGACGTCGCGCATGAAGCCCGGATGCGGGAAAGGAACGCTCATCACCACATTGCGGCGGAACCAGTCGATGCCCTTGCTCATGGCCAGATCATTGACGGCTGTCGGAGCAACACGGGTGTCGATCGGGCCACCCATCAAGGTCATGGTGGAGGGCACATAGGGATCGTCTCGACCTTCCATCACAGCCACGGCGGCAAGCACCGGCACGGAGGGCTGGCAGACGCCGACCACATGGGTGTCCGGCCCCAGGTAGTGCAGCATCGAGATGATATAATCGATATAATCATCCAGATCGAACTTGCCGTCCTGGAGAGGCACCATGCGGGCGTCGATCCAGTCGGTGATATAGACATCCGCCCGCGGAAGAAGCGCTTCCACCGTGCCCCGCAAGAGCGTTGCGTAATGGCCGGACATGGGCGCGACCACCAGGATCTTCGGATCATTGCGGCGGGCTTCGGTGCCCCGCTCGAAATGGATCAGATTGCAGAACGGACGGCGCCAGACGATGTTCTCGTGAACCGGCACGTGAACGCCACCGACGACCGTGTCCTTCAGGCCGAACTCAGGCTTGCCGTAGCGCCGCGTTACGCGCTCGAGCACTTCGCAACCGGCGGCAACCTGGCGGCCATAGTTGGTGTGGCTCAGCGGATTGAGCGGGTTCTGGAAATAGAGCTTCGTCATGTCCGCGGCAGCCCGAAGTGGCGCCATGGCGGCATGATTCAGTTCATAGAGATGATAGTACGGCACGCGCACGTCTCCTTGCCAAAGCCACCGGACGACTGTTTTACCCAGCCGCCGAGGCGTATCTTGAGGCACTGTTTTGCAACGCAACAGAATAGGCCCATCTTTACGCGAGGGGCAATACCGCAGTTTTGGCCGTTTTCCGCCAGACTTGGCAGAAGGTGCCAGACTGCAACCCTTAAGGTTCTGATGTTGCAGTGCGTCTAGACTAACACAGGGATCCTGAGAGCCAAGTTAACGAAAGGTCGGTATCTGCGCTTGAGGTCGCCGGTCAGGCGGCAAGATCTGCGACGACAGCATCGAGAACTGCAAAGCCATCGCGGGTGGCCCGAAGACGCCGGCCGGGAAGCTCTTCGACCATGCCATGCTCCAGCAGGGCTGCGAGGCGGCGCGGGTCGATGGTACGGTGGGCCATCTTCTCGTAGCGGGCAAGATCAATGCCCTCAACGAGACGCAGTCCCATCAGGAGATATTCATCGCCCTGTTCTTCTTCGCTGAGGCCGACATTCTCGACCATGCCGTGGCCATGGGTCTCCACATTCTGGAGCCAGGTTTCCGGATGACGCTCGATCGCGGTCGCCAGCTTGCTGGCACCAACGGTCAGGCGGCCATGGGCACCCGGTCCGACGCCGACATAGTCGCCATAACGCCAATAGACCAGATTGTGCCGGCACTCGGCACCCGGACGGGCATGATTGGAAACTTCATAAGCCGGAAGACCATGGGCTTCCGTGACCTTCTGGGTCAGCTCATAGAATTCTGCGCCAAGATCAGGATCCGGCATCTGCAGCTTGCCAGCGTTGTAGAGATTGTAGAAAGGCGTGCCTTCCTCGATCGTCAGCTGGTAGAGCGACAGGTGATCTGCGGCAAGGCCAATGGCGCGTTCAAGCTCTTCCTGCCAGCCTTCGAGTGTCTGGCCCGGACGGGCATAGATCAGATCGAAAGACAGACGCGGGAAGGTGTTGCGAGCCGTCTCGATCGCCCGGATGGCCTGATCGACATCATGCAGACGGCCCAAAAGCTTCAGGTCCCGGTCATGCAGCGACTGGACGCCCAGGGACACCCGGTTGACGCCTGCAGCCCGGTATCCCCGGAACCGCTCGGCCTCAACACTGGAAGGATTGGCTTCCAGGCTGATCTCCGCATGCGGGTCCATGGTCCAGTGACGGGCAATGGCATCAAGAACCCGACCGACAATCCGCGGCTCCATCAGCGAAGGCGTGCCCCCACCCAGGAAGATCGAATTGACCGTCCGGCCCGGCGTCATGGCAGCAAAATGGGCCAGCTCGACCTCGAAGGCGGCCGCGAAGCGCTCCTGATCCACCGGTTGATGGCGGACATGGGAGTTGAAATCGCAATAGGGGCATTTAGCCGCGCAGAAGGGCCAATGCACATAGACGCCGAAACCGCCGTCGATCGATGCGGACATCAGGCCTCCAGGCAGGCTTTGGAGAAGAGCTGGAACGCCCGCGCGCGGTGCGACAGGGCGGGCGCCGTATTGGACCAGCCGTGCTTTTCTTCAGAGGTCATTTCCCCGAAGGTGCGCGCGTGGCCATCCGGCTGGAACACCGGATCATAGCCGAAGCCCTGCAAGCCACGTGGCGGCCAGACGACCTGACCTTCGACTTCACCACGGAAGAACTCCACATGGCCATCCGGCCAGGCAAGGCACAGAACGGCCACGAAGGACCCGCGCCGCTGCGCGTCATCCGTTGCGCCTATATTCTGCAGCTTCTCCTCGATGTTGCGCATCGCCATGCCGAAGTCCTTGTCAGGACCGGCCCAGCGCGCCGAGTAGATGCCCGGATCGCCATTCAGAGCCGCAACACAAAAGCCGCTGTCATCCGCAAGCGACGGCAAGCCGGAAGCCGAGGCCGCAGCCACAGCCTTCAGCTCGGCATTGGCTTCGAAAGTCGTGCCGGTTTCCTCGGGCTCGGGAAGATCGAGATCACCGGCGGACACGACATCAAAGCCATAGGGCGCCAGAAGCTCGTTGATCTCCCGGATCTTGCCCTTGTTGTGGCTGGCCACGACGAGACGGCCAGGCTCCAGCTTGCGGTGGCTCATGTGTGCGTTCCTCAGAGAATGGCCAGCTTCTGCAGATCAACCAGACGGCTGATGCCGCCCTTGGCAAGACCGAGCAGCTGCCCGAACTCTTCTTCAGAGAACGGAGCGCCTTCCGCCGTGCCCTGGATCTCGACGATGCCGCCGGAACCGGTCAGAACGAAATTGGCGTCGGTTTCAGCCGTGCTGTCCTCGGCATAATCGAGGTCGAGCACCGGCGTGCCGCTGTAGATGCCGCAGGAGATGGCCGCAATGTGATCCTTCAGCACCGGCTTCTTGATCATGTCGCGGGACTTCATCCACTCGAGACAGTCATGGAGAGCCACCCATGCACCGGTGATCGATGCAGTCCGGGTGCCGCCATCGGCCTGGATGACATCGCAGTCGATGGTGATCTGGTTTTCGCCCAGCGCTTCCAGGTCGACCACGGCCCGCAGGGAGCGGCCGATGAGACGCTGGATTTCCTGGGTGCGGCCAGACTGCTTGCCGGCACTTGCCTCGCGGCGCATGCGGTCACCCGTCGCGCGCGGCAGCATGCCGTACTCAGCGGTCACCCAGCCACGCTGCTGGCCACGGAGCCACGGCGGAACCCGCTCTTCCAGGCTGGCGGTGCACAGGACATGGGTGTCGCCGAATTTCACCAGGCAGGAGCCTTCGGCATGTTTGGAAATCGCCCGTTCCAGGGTGACTGGGCGAAGTTCGTCGGCGGCGCGTTTGGACGGGCGCATGCTGGCTCCCTTTTTGGCTCATGGCCGGAAATCTTGAGGCCGGTCCAGAGCGGATCCCTGAAAGGCCTGTCCCCCGGTTCGCCGGGGTGTCATGCGGCCTTGTAGACCTTGCGGGCAGAAGACGCAAAGGTCAGCTTGCGCAGAAGACCGATTTTGCGCCTATATCATGATAAAATCTGTGTCGCCTGCATGCAGGAGAGGAAAGGAAGCACTCTTGAGCCTGAGTGATCTCGACAAGCGGTCCCGCGATATTTTCCGGTCCATCGTCGAAACCTATCTGGAAACCGGTGAGCCGGTCGGCTCGCGCAACGTGTCGCGGACGCTTGGCATGTCCCTGTCTCCGGCGTCCGTGCGCAATGTCATGGCCGATCTGGAGCATATCGGGCTGCTGCATTCGCCCCATACCAGTGCCGGCCGTCTGCCGACCGAAATCGGCTTGCGGTTTTTCATCGATGCGCTTCTGGAAGTGGGTGACCTCAGCCAGGAAGAGCGCCGCAATATCGAGGTGCAAGTCCGCGCCGCACAGCAATCGCGCTCGACCGAACAGGTCCTGACCGAAGCCAGCCAGATGCTGTCCGGCCTGTCCATGGGGGCAGGGGTCGTGCTGACCCACAAGTCCGACATGCGGCTGAAGCACATGGAATTCGTCCGTATCGAGCCGCTGAAGGCCCTGGCGATCCTGGTTGGAGAAGACGGAGCTGTCGAGAACCGTGTGCTTGATCTCCCCCCCGGACTGCCGACCTCGGCGCTGACAGAGGCAAGCAATTTCCTGAATGCCCATATCCGCGGCCGGACCCTGAGCGAGGTGCGCAAGGAACTGGAGCGGCTTCAGAATGAAGGCCAGTCGGAGCTGGACCAGCTCAGCCGCAAGGTGATCGACGCAGGCCTCGCGGTCTGGGGCAATGGCGGGCAGGCGGACAGCGGCACCCTGATCGTGCGCGGCCGGTCCAATCTCCTGACCGACCTGGAAGCCGTGGGCGATCTGGAGCGCATCCGATTGCTGTTCGATGACCTGGAGAGCAAACGCGACCTGATCCAGCTTCTCGGCCTTGCGGAACGTGGCGATGGTGTCAGGATCTTCATCGGATCGGAGAACAATCTCTTCTCCCTGTCCGGCTCCTCGCTCGTCGTGTCGCCTTACAGGGACAGCAACCAGCGGATCGTGGGTGTTCTCGGTGTCATCGGCCCTACCCGGCTGAACTACGCCAGGGTCATTCCCATGGTCGACTACACGGCCAAGCTGGTGAGCCGTATCCTCGGCTAGTTCCGGCCGTAAATCTCAATTGCCGGACCCAGCGTCCGGACGGCGGGCAGTGCTGCTGCCGGCACGAACACCTTCAACAGGACCAGAAGTTTCCATGCAATCTCTGTCGCCCGCCGAACTTGAACGCTATGCCCGCCACATCGTCCTCCAGGAGATCGGTGGGCCCGGCCAGCAGAAGCTGAAGGCCGCCCGGGTTCTCGTTGTCGGGGCAGGGGGGCTTGGCGCTCCTGTACTGCAATATCTTGCTGCAGCCGGGGTCGGAACGCTGGGTGTGGTGGATGACGATACGGTCAGTCTCTCCAACCTCCAGCGCCAGGTCATTCACGACACGGACCAGCTTGGCGAACCGAAGGTGGCAAGTGCGGCTGAAGCCATCGCCCGGCTGAACCCGAATGTTGTGGTCGAACCTCATCCGGTGCGCCTTGGAGGCCACAATGTCATGCAGCTGGTGTCCGCCTATGATCTGGTGGTCGATGGCACGGACAATTTCGCCACCCGCTATCTGGTCTCCGATGCCTGTTTCTTTGCGAAGAAGCCGCTGGTGACCGCCGCCGTCGGGCGGTTCGACGGCTCTATCACCACGTTACGCCCTTTCGAGACCAACGCTGAAGGGGTTCAGAACCCGACCTACCGGTGCCTTTTCCCGGACCGGCCGCGCGATGGCGTGCTGCCGACTTGCGCCGAGGCCGGGGTTCTGGGTGCTCTCACCGGTATCATCGGCACAATGCAGGCCATGGAAGTGATCAAGGAAATCACCGGAACGGGCGAGGGGCTGACCGGCCGCCTGATGCTGTTCGATGCCCGTGCATTCCGGATGGAAACGATCCGCTACAAGCGCTCTCCCAGGAACCCGCTCAACGGTGACGCTCCGAAGACCTGGGCGGAGATGCTGGAAGAAGCCTGAAAACGAAAAAGGCCGCGGATCGCTCCGCGGCCTTTTCCATAAATCTGCGCCTTCGGCTCAGTTCGGCTTTGCCTGCTGCTGAGCGATGTTCTGGCGGTACAGCTGGGCGAAATCGATCGGATCCAGCAGTAGCGGCGGGAAACCGCCGTTGCGGGTAGCTTCGGCCAGAATGTTGCGTGCGAACGGGAACAGCATGCGCGGACACTCGATCATCACGAACGGATGCATGTGCTCCTGCGGAACGCCGGTGATGCGGAACAGGCCAGCATAGACCAGTTCAACGTTGAACATCACGAGATCCGGACGAGCCGCCTTGGCATCGAGCTTGATCACGACTTCAAACTGGTTTTCGCCCATCGGCTGAGCCGTGACGTTCACGTTGATGTCGAGCTTCGGCTGCTCACCCTGGGTCAGGGAACGCGGCGAATTCGGGTTTTCGAACGACAGGTCCTTGATGTACTGACCCAGGATGTTCATGCCCGGAGCGGCCGGAGCCGCGTCTGCCTGCGGCTGAGCGCCGGCGTCATTGGTATCGGTCATCGTGTCTCATTCCGTTTTGCGGTGCGTAGTCTGAAAAGCCCCCTCCCCCCAGTGGAGGAACGCGCCCGGTTGCCGGCCCGCATGCGCCGTACAATCTTCTCTGCCGCTGGCTACCATTAAGGGAGGCCCGGCACAAGGGTAACGCCTTGCCAGCGGCGCAAAACGGTTCCAAAAGAAGTCATGATCGACCCGTCAGACTTCGTGAACTCGCCCCTTCGCCACCGGCTCCGGCTTGATACGCTCGTTCGCCTCAGATGGCTTGCCGTCGGGGGACAGACCGCCGCCCTTCTGGTGGTGCATATCGGCCTTGGCTACCCGATGCCGATCGTCCCGGCCTTTTTCCTGGTCGCCCTGTCGGCCTGGGTCAACATCGTTCTAAAAGTCCGCTCTCCAGCCTCCCGGCGCATCACCGAACGGGCCGCAACCCTTCAGCTGAGCTACGACATCCTGCAGATGAGCGGGCTATTGTTCCTGACCGGCGGTCTCGGCAATCCCTTTGCCTTCCTGCTGATGGCGCCGGTGATGGTTTCTGCCACGGCGCTTTCCGCCCGCAACACCTTCACCCTCGGCGCACTGGCAACCGCCTGTGCAACGCTGGTAGCCGTGCTGCATCTGCCGCTGCCCTGGCCGGATGGAACTGAATTCCGCCTGCCGCCGGTCTATTCGGTCGGCGTCTGGATCGCCCTTGTCTCCACACTTGCCTTCATGGCCGTCTACGCCTTCAGGGTCTCCGAGGAAGCCCGCCAGCTGGCCGACGCTCTTGCTGCAACAGAGCTCGTGCTTGCCAAGGAACAGCACCTGAGTGCACTCGATGGTCTGGCAACGGCAGCTGCCCATGAACTCGGCACACCACTCGCCACCATATTCGTTGCCTCCAAGGAGCTGGCAACGGAGTTCGAGCCGGATGACCCGCGCGCCGAGGATGTTGTGCTGATCCGGGCTCAAGCGGAACGCTGCCGGGACATCCTGCGCCAACTCACCAGCCTGTCGAGTGACGAGGACCGCACCTTCCAGCGCATGCCCATTACCCAGCTGATGGAAGAGGTCGCAGATCCTCATCGCGGGTTCGGCGTGGAGATCAGCATTTCGGCCAGCGGAACAGGCGCAGAGCCTGTGGGTTCCAGAAATGCCGCCATCCGCTACGGTCTCGGCAATCTGGTCGAAAATGCCGTCGACTTTGCCCAGTCCAGGGTCGAAATCACCTCGGTCTGGGATGAAAAAGCCGTAAGCATGACCATCCGCGACGACGGTCCGGGCTTTGCTCTCGACGTCCTGAGCAAGATTGGTGACCCCTATGTCACCATGCGCGGCACCAAGTCCGGCAACACTGAAGCGGGCGGTCTTGGCCTGGGTTTCTTCATTGCCAAGACCCTGCTGGAGCGCACCGGCGCCAAGCTCTTCATCGAGAACCGGCCACCGCCTGAACATGGTGCGGTCATTCGCGTCAACTGGCCCCGTGCGGCAATAGAGCACGCCAGCAAAGTGGACGGGCAGGAGATTTCCCTGCATAAGACCTAAATCTATTGCCGCCCCGCAAGCTGACTTCCAGTCATCCGGCGCGGCAGATGCAGCGTAGAAAAAGAAAACCGGACTCCAGACATGACTGACGTATTGCCGGATCCCGCTTCGAACCAGGACATGAGCTTGCTGATTGTCGATGACGACAAGGCCTTTCAGCAACGGCTGGCCCGCGCCATGGAAAAACGCGGCTTCACTGTCGAAACGGCAGACGGGTTGCAGGATGCTGTCGTCAAGATCGGCGTGCATGCCCCTGCCTATGCCGTGGTCGACATGCGTCTGGAAGACGGCAACGGTCTCGATGTGATCGAAGCCATTCACCAGAAACGCCCGGATTCCCGAGCCATCATCCTGACAGGCTACGGCAACATCGCCACTGCCGTAACAGCAGTGAAGCTCGGCGCCATCGACTATCTGGCGAAGCCTGCGGATCCGGATGATATCGTGGCGGCGCTGGGCCGCCAGCCGGAAGACCGTCCCGAACCGCCGGAAAACCCGATGTCCGCCGACCGGGTGCGCTGGGAGCATATCCAGCGGGTCTATGAGCTGTGCGAACGCAACGTGTCGGAAACGGCCCGCCGTCTCAACATGCATCGCCGGACCCTGCAGCGGATTCTGGCAAAGCGCGCTCCCCGCTAAGGCGGGAAGACGGCGTTCTCAACCAGACCAGGGTCCAGCCGGCAGGCGGAAGGGCTTTCCCAGCCATTTCCGCCGCTTCCGGCTTCTCCAAACTTGCTCTCCTGCCCCTGTTTTGACTAAGTATCCAGCCAAGACTGGTGCCCTTTTTCCGGCATGCCTTATGGAGTTTGCCAATGACCCTGCCGACCTCCGGCCTGTTCCGCCCGATCCTTGCCTCAAGCATCGGTGCGCTGCTTCTCTCCGCCGTGAGTGGAATTGCATGGGCTCAAACCCCGCCGGAAACGATCCGGATCAACGTCGAGCCGCCAAAGCCCGGCATCCGTTCGGTGAGCGTCAACAAGAAGTACAAGCCGATCATCAGCCGGGATGACGCCGGTGTAATCATCGACACCCTTGGCAGTTCCACCACGCCGCCCGCCTGTGATGCCGAGCTGGAAGTGACCCTTGAAAACAGCCGCGTTCTTTATCGCGCAGCCAACCTTTGCGCCGGCGGGGCACTGGTCGTAGACGTGGATCAGGACGGCAAGCCAGGTGCGGCCCGGGTGATCCAGGACACGGCAGGCTCGCTCCAGGGGTCCTCGCGCCCATCCGTTCCGGCCCGCGCCGAAACCAAGACGGAACGCCAGCCGGTCACGCCTCAACCATCCGCGGACAATGATCCGGTGTTCGACACCGGAGCCGACACGCCGGAGGTTGCCACACAGGATCCGAACCAGTCGCCGGATAGCCAGACCGATGGCGGTCTGCCGCCGCTGGAGCGGATGGACTCGCCGATCGATGCGCCCGGCATTACGCCCGAAGTGGCAGGACAGCCGGGCCAAGCGGATGTGAACCAGGGCAGCCAGTCCGGCTACATCCTGATGCCATCCACCGATCGGGTCTGGTCCATCGAAGCCGGCAGCAATCCAGGCGACCGCAGCACCCTCGTGCACAGCGTTCCGAACACCAATAACAGCGATTTCGTTGCCGCCTGCGGCACCCAATCCGGCCAGGCAACCATCGTCTTCAGCCAGGCATCGCCGACCACTGCTCAGGGTGTAAGCGAAACCGTCCGCATTTCCGCGGGCGATTTCTCGGCAGTTTACAACGCTGTCGGCTCAAGCTCGAACAACGCCTTCGGCCAATCTTTCCCGGAAGTCGTCCTGCCGGTCACCGATCCCCTCTGGGAGGCGCTGATCAAGCAGTCCGAACTGACCTTCGAAGTTGGCGGCACGCCCCCCTACAAGGTATCCCTGAAGGGCAGTGCCAACCCGGTCCGCCTGTTTGTGGCGACCTGCGCGCCTGCCCAGACCATTGTCGGGGAGGGCAACTCCGGCCCGCTTGCAGAAAGCGATGTCTCCTGCGGCGAACTTGGCCGCATTCAATCGCTGGAAGCCAACCAGCCCGGCCAGATCGTCTTCCGCAACAACAGCCAGTCTCCGGTCGAGGTGAACTGGATCGATTATGGCGGCGGCGAGCGGTCCTATGCGCGTCTTGAACCGGGGCAGCTGCTAGAACAGCAGACCTTCGTCAGCCACGCCTGGTCCTTGCGGGACGGCAATACCGGCCAGTGTCTCGGTATCTATGTAAGCCGCACGCCATACCGGGAAGTCACCGTTTCCGGATCACAGCCTTCGTTCCCGCAGGGCCAACCCTCGTTCGACCAGCAGGGTGGCTTCGGCCAGCCGCAAGGTGGCTTTGGTCAGCAGCAGGGTGGCTTTGGTCAGCCTCAGCAAGACGCCTTCCCGGCGGGCCCGATCCCTCCGGGCAATGTCGGCGGCCAACAGGGCGGCTTTGCGCCTCAGGGCGGTGGTCTCGGACAGGTTGCCGGCCGCGTGGTCGACTACCAGTGCACCGGCGGCGTGGATCTGCGCGTCAGCTTCTCGGCAGATGGCCGCAATGCGGAAGTTGCCGAAATGGGCAGCGGCATCTACACGCTGGCCCGCCAGAACAGCGCTTCCAGCCTGGATTTTGCCAGCAATGGCGCCCGCCTTACCGGCCAGATCACAGAACCGGTCTGGTCCCGCCCGGGCGACCGCGACGTCTTCTGCTCGCTGCGCTGAGGCCGACTGCCAAGTTCCAATGGCCCGCGCCCCAAGGCGCGGCCTCGGCTTTGCTACGCCTGGATCACCTGGACCTGAGACCAAAGGCCGGAAGGTTCGCCTGAGGCTTGTCTTTGCCTTCAGGCACTGCGGAAGCAACCTGATCAAGGGTGTGAATAATATTAAAACAATTCAAGGTTGCCTAATCGGCGTAATTCATAGAGATTTCTGCTAGGTAAGCACTACTGCCTATACTCGAATCTACACTCGAATAGATTGAATCTTTAGGGAAAGTTTACCGAACTGACTGAGTTTCTTGACCATAATTTTGGTCACGAGGCTCATCTCATGAAATACAACGGCATTCCGCTCGCATGGAAAATCTCCATTCCAGCCATTACCGTTTTCGCATTCACGGTTCTCGTTGTTCTTCTGAGCATGAACTCCCTTTACAATGGCATGCTCAACGAGCGGCTGTTGAGCATCCAGAACATCGACAAGTCCGCCATCGCAATCGCTGAGAAATTCCACGCCAGACAAAAGGCAGGAGAGTTCAGCGAAGAAGAGGCAAAGGCGCGTGCAGGAGAGGCCATCGCTTCGATTGCCTTCCCGGGTGATGGCTACATCTTCATCTACGGCAAGAACGGCGACATGCTTGTTCATCCGCGCGCTGACTATATCGGCACGAACCGCTGGGACGTGAAGGACCCGACCGGTTTCTACACCGTTCGTGAATTGATCAAGGCGGGCGAAACAGGTGGCGCAGTCGTCAAGTACCAGGCCAAGAAGCCGACCGGTGACGAGTATTACGACAAATACTCCTGGAGCGAACTTTTCACCCCCTGGGGCTGGTATTTCGGTACGGGCGTCTATGTGGATGATCTTGTCGCGGCCTTCTGGCGCAGCGCCTTTATCCTGATCGGCGTTTCCGCCTTCGGAATTCTGACCGCAGCGGCAGTAGCCTACGGGGTCATCCGCAGCATCAGCAAGCCGATCAATGCCCTCACCACCAACATGAACAGCCTGGCACAGGGCAACAGCGACATCACGATCACGGGCGCGGACCGGGGTGACGAGATCGGTCAGATGGCCTCTGCGATGGAAGTTTTCGTGAAGAACGAAAACACTCGCAAGGCACTGGAAAAAGAGCAGCTCGCCTCACAACATGCTTCTGCCCGGCGCGGCGAGGAAATCCAGCGGCTTTCAGCAGAGTTCGACCAGACCGTCAGCGAGATGATGAATGTCATCGAGGACTCGGTCCACAAGCTGCAAGGCGCGTCCGAGGAAATGACCCATGGCGCGCGCAGGACGACCGACCAGAGCGGCCTCGTCTCTCAGGCCTCAGCCCAGGCTTCCCATAATGTGGAGACAGTGGCCGCTGCTGCAGAAGAGCTGTCTGCATCGGTCAACGAGATCCGCCGCCAGGTTCATTCGTCTTCGGAGATTGCGGCCAATGCTGCTGCCGAGGCGAACTCCACGACACAACGCATGAACGGTCTCTCGGAAGCAGCAGGCCGGATCGGCGAAGTGGTGACCCTGATTCAGGCAATCGCAGAGCAGACCAACCTTCTCGCTCTCAACGCCACGATCGAAGCGGCCCGCGCGGGTGAGGCCGGCAAGGGCTTCGCCGTTGTGGCCGCAGAGGTCAAGGAACTGGCCAACCAGACTTCCAAGGCGACAGAGGAAATCTCCAGCCAGATCTCCGCCATTCAGGGCGAGACGGAACAGGCGGCAAAGGCCATCTCCTCCGTAACCGAGATCATCAACGAGATGAACGACATTGCCCGGTCGATCTCCTCAGCGGTTGAAGAGCAGGGCACGGCCACGCAGGAAATCGCGATCAATGCGACGGAAGCTTCCCGCAGCACGGTCGAGGTGACCACAAGCATCGAGAGCGTTGCCAGCGCGGCAGAAATGACCCGTGAAAATGCTCAGATGGTGGATGGCTCTGCTCGCGAGTTGGAAACCAACGCGAACTCTCTGAAGCAGACGGTCGCCCAGTTCCTCCGGAATGTGCGCACCCAGTCGGCTGCGTAATCCGGATTGAAATGCGAAAGACCGCCCCGTGCCAAGAGCAGGGGGCGGTCTTTTCATATTCAGATCTTGCGAAGCGCGACCTTGGAAATCTGGTGGCTGGCATCCTTGGTCAGGATCAGATCCGCCCTAGGCCGGGTCGGCAGGATGTTTTCCCTGAGATTGACAAGGTTGATCTCGCTCCAGATCTTGTGGGCCGTCGCGACCGCTTCCTCGTCGGTGATGCGTGAGTACTTGTGGAAGTAGGAGCCGGGATCGCGGAAGGCGGTCTCGCGAAGCCGCATGAAGCGCTCCACATACCAGTCGAGCAGCAGGCCTTCCTCGGCGTCGATATAGACCGAGAAATCGAAGAAATCCGAGACGAAGGGCACCGCTCGGCCATCCTTGGGCAGCTCACGGGTCTGAAGCACGTTCAGTCCTTCGACGATCAGGATATCCGGTTTGTCGACCGTCACCGTGTGGCCGGGCATCACGTCATAATAGAAGTGGGAATAGACCGGCGCCCGGACATGCCGCTTGCCCGCCTTGATGTCAGACAGGAACTTCAGAAGTGTCGTTCTATCGAAGCTTTCGGGAAAGCCCTTCTTCGACATCAGCCCCTGAGCTTCCAGAACCGCGTTCGGATATAGGAACCCGTCCGTGGTGATCAGATCCACCTTGGGGCTCGCCGGCCAGCGGGCCAGAAGCTCACGCAGCACGCGGGAGGTGGTCGACTTGCCAACCGACACCGATCCGGCCACCCCGATAATGTAGGGGGTCTTGCCGTCATGGGTACCGAGGAAGTTCTGCGTGGCGGTGTGCAGCCCCACGGTCGCTTCCGCATAGAAAGACAGAAGGCGGGAAAGCGGCAGATAGATCGTCTCGACCTGCTCGATCGAAACCGGAGCATTCAGGCCCTGAAGCTGCGACACTTCTGCGGCGCTCAGCGTCATGGGCGTATCTGCACGGAGCCGGGCCCATTCACGCTCGGTGAAAACCCGGTAAGGGGAGAGATCCATCTCTCCCATCGTCTTGCCGATTGTATTGATAGTCTGATCCATATCGCGTTGCAGTCCTCGCTGCGAGACGATCGGTGGCTAGTCGTGAGGTCTTGAGGCCTTTTCCTCAAGACCGGTCTGACCAGTCCGTCTTGCCAGTTCCGCCATGACATCCTGGAGGTTCACTCCGGAGACATTGAGCACCACCAGCAGGTGATAAAGCAGATCGGCGGCCTCAGCCGTCAACTCCTCCCGATCTTCCCGGACCGCCGCAATGGCAGCCTCGACCGCTTCTTCTCCCAGCTTCTGGGCGCATTTGGCAACGCCCTTGCCCACGAGCTTGCGCGTATAGGACTTCTCGTCATCACTCACGGCACGCGCGGCGATAATGCGGTCCAAATCGGCAAGTGTAAAATTCGTCATTGGTCTAGCCCTTCCCCATGGGGGCAGCTCCGCCTCAGCGGATCAAGTGTCCATGCGCATGGCGACGCCAGCAGCCTGCATGTGCGCCTTGGCCTCGTGGATCGTGTATTCGCCGAAATGGAAGATCGACGCAGCCAGAACAGCGGTCGCGTGGCCATCCCGAATCCCCTCGACCATATGATCCAGGTTGCCGACACCACCAGAGGCAATGACCGGCACCGGCACCGCATCGGCGATGGCGCGGGTCAGGGCGATGTTATAGCCGGACTTGGTACCGTCCCGGTCCATGGAGGTCACGAGCAGCTCGCCAGCGCCCAGCGCCACGACCTTTTTCGCAAATTCCACCGCATCGATGCCGGTTGCATTGCGCCCGCCGTGGGTGAAGATTTCGAACTTCTCCGGCTCACCCGGCGCGTTGACCTGCTTGGCATCAATGGAGACTACGATGCACTGGGCCCCGAACTTTTCCGCCGCTTCGCGCACGAAATCCGGGTTGGTCACCGCTGCCGTGTTGATCGAGACCTTGTCCGCACCGGCAATCAGCAGCTTGCGGATATCTTCGACCGTACGAACACCACCGCCAACGGTCACCGGCATGAAACAGGCTTCCGCCGTCCGGCGCACCACGTCATAGATCGTGTCGCGGCCTTCATGGCTTGCGGTGATATCGAGAAAACAGAGCTCGTCGGCGCCTGCAGCATCATAGGCCTTGGCCGCTTCCACCGGATCACCGGCATCCACGAGATCAACGAAGTTGACGCCTTTGACGACGCGGCCGTCCTTGACATCGAGGCAGGGAATGACACGGGCTTTGAGCATCTCAGCCTTCCTTGCGCGCCGCGCGGATGAGGTCCATGGCTTCCTTCGGATCAAGGCGGCCATCATAGAGCGCCCGGCCCGAAATCGCACCTTCCAGAATGACGCAATCCGGCTCCAGAAGACGCTTCACGTCCTCGATGGAGGCAAGACCGCCCGAAGCGATGACCGGAATGGACACCGCATGGGCCAGCTCCAGGGTGGAGGGGATGTTGAGCCCCTTCAACACGCCATCCCGGTCGATATCCGTGTAGATGATCGCGGAAACACCCGCGTCTTCAAACTGGCGGGCCAGCGCGACAGCCGTCAGTTCGGAGGTCTCGGCCCAGCCTTCGACCGCCACATAGCCGCCCTTGGCGTCGATGCCCACGGCAACCTTACCCGGGAAGCGCTTGCAGGCTTCCTTGACGAGGGCCGGATCGCGGACGGCGACCGTTCCGAGGATCACCCGGGAAATGCCCTTGGAGAGCCAGGTCTCGATATGCTCCAGCGTGCGGATACCACCTCCGAGCTGAACCGGGTTCTTCGTCGAGGCCAGGATGGCATCCACCGCCGCCCCATTCACACTCTCGCCGGCGAAGGCGCCATTGAGATCCACCACATGCAGCCATTCGAAACCCTGATCCTCAAAGGCTTTCGCCTGGGCGCCGGGGTTATCGTTGAAGACGGTTGCCTGGTCCATGTCGCCCAGCTTGAGGCGAACGCATTGGCCGTCTTTCAGGTCGATGGCGGGGAAGAGAATGGTCATCAAAGAAGTCCTTGTCCCGGCAAGAGATCATGCCAGGCATCTTTCGGGCGAAGGCGGGGTCAGATGCCTTCTACGATAACAATGCTGCCGTCAGCGCAGGTCTGCCGGATCTTGGCGGCAACCTGGTACTCAGGCGAATGATAGCAGTCCAGCGCCTGCTGCTTGGACGCGAATTCGATCACGACATGGCGGTTTCCGCCGGTGCCTTCCGCGATCTCGAACTCCCCGCCGCGGGCCAGGAAATGCGCGTCGTACTTTTCGAACGCAACCTTGGCGGCCGCCACATAGTCCGGATAGATCTCCGGGTTCTTTACAGCGACATTGGCGATCCAATAGCCCTTGGCCATGCTGGTCTCCTAACGGTTCAGGGGGTCCATTCGAGGAAGTTGGCAATCAGGCCCAGACCGAGCCGCTGGCTCTTCTCCGGGTGGAACTGGGTGCCGATCATGTTGTCCTTCGCGATCATCGCCGTAAACGTACCGGCGTAATCGAAGGTCGCAAGCCGATCTTCCGGGCGGGCGGTGGCGAAATGGAAGGAATGGACGAAATAGGCGTGCAGCCCGTCCGGTCCCGTCTCCAGCCCCTTGAACACCGGATGGCTTTCCGGGTGGACGTCGATCGTGTTCCAGCCCATGTGGGGGATCTTGAGCGAGGCATCCGCTGGCTTCATTTCCGTGACATCGCCGTCGATCCAGCCGAGTCCTTCCACGGTCTCGAACTCGAGACCCCGGCTGGCCATCAGCTGCATGCCGACGCAAATGCCGAAAAACGGCGTTCCCTTGACCCGGACAGCCTCTTCAAGGGCCTCCGTCATGCCATCAACGGCGGCCAGGCCCCGGCGGCAATCGGCAAAGGCGCCAACGCCCGGCAGGACGATACGGTCTGCCTTGGCGACACGGTCCGGGTCGGCCGTCACGAAGACGTCCGGATTGAGGGCATGGTCACGGGCAGCGCGCTCGAAAGCCTTGGCAGCCGAGCGCAGATTGCCCGAGCCATAATCGATGATCGCGATGCTCATCTGCTGGTCTCCTGGCCCAGGGGAAGGCCGACAACTCTTTCAGTTCCGATCCGCGGGATGATACCCGACAGGCGCACGATCGGCGCCGGGGTCTCCCGCACGACAGCCTTGCCGGCCGCCTTGTTCTGCATGGCGTGGAAGAACCGCAGTTCCGCCTCCGTCTCGTCGCTGCCGCAGGCAAGGCCCAGCACCCGCCATCCGGCCCGTTCCATGGACCAGCGGCGCAGGCTGTTGGCCTCAAAGCCGAACAGGATGGAAACGGCAAGGCCGGCCACCATCGGCGCTGCCCCTCCGGTCACCGCAGCTGCAGTTTCCAGAACCAGGGTAACGACCAGATATCCCAAGAGGACCAGCCAGAGCCGGTTCCACAGGATCCAAATGATGGAGAAGGCAAAGGCAGGCCAGGAAAACCGGTCCGGCACGAACACCAGACGGTCAGCTTCATGCGGACTGGCCACCGGATCCTTCAGGTCCGGGGGAGCCATGACATAATAAGTGCTGCTCATCTGCCTGCCGTCCTCAGCCGCCGAGCTGGCCCTTGGTGGTGGGAATGCGGTTTGCCTGGCGCGGATCGATCTCGATCGCCTTGCGCAGGGTCCGCGCCACAGCCTTGAAGCAAGTCTCGGCAATATGATGGCAATTGGAGCCATAAAGATTGGCGATGTGAAGCGTGATCCCGGCATTCATCGTAAAAGCGCGGAAGAACTCCTCGAAGAGCTCCGTATCAAACTCGCCAACCTTGTCACGGCTGAAATTGACGTCCCAGACCAGGAACGGACGGCCCGAAACATCGAGCGCGCAGCGGGTCAGGGCCTCATCCATCGCCAGATGGGTATCGGCGTAGCGGTTGATGCCGGCCATGTCGCCCAGCGCCTGGCGGATGGCCTGGCCGAGCGCAATGCCGGTGTCTTCGGCCGTGTGATGGAAATCGATATGGGTGTCGCCTTCGGCGCGGATGGTCATGTCGATGAGCGAATGGCGGGCAAGCTGTTCGAGCATATGATCGAAGAAGCCGACCCCGGTCGCCACGTTATAGGCGCCCGAACCATCAAGGTTGATCTCTACGGAAATACGGGTTTCCTTGGTGTTGCGCGAGATCGCCGCTGTGCGCATCGATATTCCTTCCCATTGGCCGTCCCCCGGACGGGAGAGTTTACCGGCTGACCGGCGCGTTTTAGCAGGCCGATCCCGCCAAGGAAACACTTAACCGGATGCGAAACAAGGCATTCGAGTGCTTTCCCGGTACGGCATCGGGCAAGGCACAGCCTTTGACGCTGGTCCGCAACAGCAAGTGGTGCTACGAACGCGCGGATATCAGCCGCCGCCGGAGAAAAATCATGACGTCTAGCCCCTTCACACCGCAGTCCGCCCTTGAACGCCTGATGTTGCCCCTGGATGTTCCGACAGTGGAAGAGGCCCGGGCGCTGGTGAAGGCAACGGAAGGGGTTGTCGGGGTCTACAAGATCGGCATGGAGCTGCAGTTTGCGGGCGGTCTGGAGCTTGCCCGTCAGCTGGCAGCGGAAGGCCACAAGATCTTCCTCGACGTGAAGCTGCACGACATCGACAACACGATCTACAGCGCCGTGAAGAACGTCGCCAGGATGGGCGTCCGCTTCATGACCCTTCACGCCTACCCGAAGACCATGCGGGCGGCCGTCAAGGCGCTTCAGGAAGAAGGCGTCACCGATCTCTGCCTGCTCGGCGTGACAGTCCTGACCTCGATGGATGATCAGGATCTCCATGATGCAGGATACCGGGGAAGGGTGGCGGAACTCGTCTCCGTCCGTGCCGCCGATGCGCGCCGGGCCGGGATGGGCGGGATTGTCTGCTCTCCCCAGGAAGCCGCCTCCATGCGCCCAGTTCTGGGAGACAGTCTGGTGATGGTCACCCCGGGCATCCGCCCGGCCGGAAGCGATGCAGGCGACCAGAAGCGGATCATGACACCGGGCGACGCAATCCGCGCAGGCAGCGACTACCTGGTCATCGGCCGCCCCATCAGCCGCGCCGCCGACCCCCGCGCTGCGGCTTCGGCGGTTCTGGAAGAGATTGAGGAAGCTCTGGCAGAGGCTTGAAGTGGAATTATAGAGTCCTTTGCAATCCTCCTCCGTCTTGCCATGGCTTGACCATGGCATCCATGCCGTAACCGTGCCCCGCGGAAAGCTTCACTTAAAGGAGACCGATCGGCATGGATTCCGGGTCAAGCCCGGAATGACGACGTGAAGAGGGGCCGAATTTCCTTCACAAGTATTCTCATCGCCCCACCAATGGGCAGGATTTCAAGCCGCCGCGCCGTTGCCCTGCTCCTTTGAGCGGATCAGCATGCCGAAGAGGTCCCGGGGATCATCCGGATCGGCAAGCAGATCAAGCTTGGAGTAATGACCGGTGCGCGGCAGAAGGTCCTTCAGGAAGCGGAGGGCCGCAAAGTCCTCAATGGCAAAGCCGACACTGTCGAAGAGGGTGATCTGATCGCGCGAGGTCCGGCCCGGCAACTGGCCTGAATAGACCTGCCAGAGCTCGGTCACCGGGGAATCCGCGTCCAGCTGCTGGATTTCGCCCTCAATGCGGGTCTGGGGCGGAAATTCAACGAAAATATCTGACCGCAGCAAGATATCCTTGTGCAGTTCGGTCTTGCCCGGGCAATCACCGCCGACCGCATTGATGTGCACGCCGGCACCAACCATGTTGTCGGTCAGGATGGTGTTGCAGCGCTTGTCGGCCGTCACCGTCGTGATGATCTGAGCCCCTTCGATGGCATCCTCCGGAGACTTGCAGATGGTCACGTTCAGACCGGAGCCTGCGAGATTGCGCGCCAGACGCACGCTGGCTGCCGGATCGATGTCATAGGCGCGGATTTCCGTGATCCCGAGCAGTGCCTTGAAGCCGAGGCACTGGAAATCGGACTGGGCGCCATTGCCGATCACCGCCATGGTTCTGGACCGTTCCGGCGCAAGATATTTCGCCGCCAAAGCAGAAGTCGCCGCGGTGCGCAGCGCCGTCAGGATGGTCATTTCGGTGAAGAGAACCGGATAGCCGTTGCTGAGATCCGCCAGAACCCCGAAGCCGGTCACGGTCTGGCGGCCGTCCTGGGTGTTGCCCGGATGCCCGTTGACGTATTTGAAACCGAAGGTCTTGCCGTCACTGGTCGGCATCAACTCGATCACCCCTTGCGGAGCATGCGCCGGAATACGCGGCTTCTTGTCGAAACTCTCCCAGCGCAAGAAGTCCTGCTCGATGTATTCGGCAAGGCCACGAATGAAGGCCTCAACGCCAATGGCATGGACGTTCTTCATCATGTCATCGACGCTGACAAAGGGCACATAGGCAAGGGCCGAAGGCTGAAGGCTGGTTGTCTTGTCAGTCATGGTCAAAAGCTCCGCGTGGGACGGTCAAACACGCGGCGGCCGAAGAGCGAGCCGGTGAGATCGACCATCAGACGGGCCGTCCGGCCCCGGTCATCAAGAAAGGGATTGAGTTCGACAAGGTCGAGTGAGGTCACGAGACCGCTGTCGTGCAGCATTTCCATCACCAGATGGGCTTCCCGGAAGGTGGCGCCTCCAGGCACGGTGGTACCCACGGCCGGTGCGATTTCCGGTTCCAGAAAGTCGACATCCAGGCTGACATGGAGAAGTCCGTTCGCGGCACACACCTGTTCCAGGAACGGTTTCACCAGCGCTGCCACGCCGCTCTCGTCGATCATCCGCATGTCGCAGACGCTGACATCATGCTCCAGCAGGAGATCCCGCTCATGCGGATCAATGGATCTTGCACCGAAGATCATGACATTCGCCGGATTCACCGGATGACGGGGCCGGCCGTTCAGAAGATCAGGAAAGCCGGGCAGACCGCAAGCGAAAGCGAGGGGCGTGCCATGCAGGTTGCCGCTTTCCGTCGTCTCGAAACTGTGAAAGTCCGAATGGGCATCCAGCCAAAGCACGAAAAGAGGACGACCCTTGGCAGCCGCAGCACTGGCCTGTCCGGTCACCGTCCCAAGAGCGATGGAATGATCCCCGCCCATGTAGACCGGGAAGACCGGCTTTGAGCCAAGGTCGAGAGCCGCTGAATGCAACGCGCGGGTCCAGCCGGTGACGTCGGCAAGGTTCTTCAGGACAGGATTGCTGTGCGAGATGTCGCGCACTGGCTCCATCGTCAGGTTGCCGAGATCGCTGACAGAATGACCAAGCTGGGTGAGGGCCTCTTTCAGACCGGCGCTTCTATAGGCGTCCGGCCCCATCAGGCAGCCCCTGCGCCCCGCGCCAGCCTCTACAGGCGCTCCAACAAGAACGATCGGGGGCATGGTCACGGGGCTTTCCTCCTCCTCAGGAAACAAGTCCCAAAAGGATGACAGGCGGAAGCGGCGGAGTAAATCGGATCACTTGATCAAAAAGAGCATCTAAGTTATCAATCTGGTTATTCATTCTTATCAAAATGAGTAGAAAGCATGGATGAACTGGACCTCAACCTGATTTCCATTCTGCGTTCTGATGGCCGCAGATCTGTTTCCGATCTGGCGACGGATCTGAAGGTTTCCCGCGCGACCGTACGCTCGCGGATGGAACGGCTGACCGGCTCCGGAGAGATCCTGGGCTTTACTGCTGTTCTCAGGGATGACTGGCGTGACCTGCCAGTCCGGGCCATTATGCTGGTGGAAATCGCCGGGCGGAACACGGATCCGGTGACGCGCACCCTGAGCGCCATGACCGAAATCCGGGCCATTCACTCGACCAATGGCAAATGGGATCTGGTTCTAGAAATCGCGACCCATGACCTTGCCAGTTTTGATGAGGTGCTCAACCGCATCCGCATGATCGAGGGCATTGCGTCCTCCGAAACCAACCTGCTTCTGTCCACTCGCAAGTCACCAGCCGGAGCAGGGCGCGCCCGGCAAGACTAAGGGAAATCGCAAAACGGGTGGCCTCTCCTGCGCTGGCGGGACTAAGCTCGTGCCAGATTGAATGCATCAGGCAGACGGCCCATGACCAAGCAACCCGACCTCTCGACCCTCACAGCCAACGCCAGGTCGATTGCCCTCGGCGCAGAAGCAGAGGCGAATTACCAGATCGTCCGGCAAACGCTGGAGCGGATCACGAAGACCTGGCGGTCCCAGCCGGATCTGGAAGAGCTCGCCCGCGAGGCAGGGCTTCAGCCAATCCAGCTGCAACGGGTCTTCTCGCGCTGGGCCGGCCTGACGCCCAAGCAGTTCCTTCAGGCCATCACGCTCGACCATGCCAAGGCCTTGCTGCGCGATGCGGCCAGCGTCCTCGATGCGAGCTACGAGGTCGGACTGTCAGGGGCAGGGCGGCTGCATGATCTGTTCGTCACCCATGAAGCCATGACGCCCGGCGACTATCGCAACCGCGGCGCGGGCGTGACCCTGAAATACGGGTTTCATCCGAGCCCCTTCGGTCAGGCCCTTCTGATGATGACCGACAGAGGCCTTGCGGGTCTTGCCTTTGCGGACCCGGGCGAAGAAGAGACCGCCCTTGCGGACATGTGCCAGCGCTGGCCCAAGGCTGTCTATGTGCAGGATCAGACCGCGACGTCAACCATGGCAGGCCGGATCTTCGACCCGGCCCAATGGCACGCAGAAACGCCGCTCAACATCGTCCTGATCGGAACAGACTTTGAAATCCGGGTCTGGCAGACGCTCTTGAAGATCCCGATGGGCAAGGCCACCACCTACTCGGATATTGCCAGCAGCTTGGGCAACCCCAAGGCCTCACGGGCCGTCGGCACAGCCGTTGGGCGCAATCCCGTGTCCTTTGTCGTGCCCTGCCACCGTGTCCTTGGCCGCACGGGAGACCTGTGCGGCTATCACTGGGGACTGACCCGCAAACGCGCCATCCTTGGCTGGGAAAGCGGCTTTGCAGGCCCGGCACTGGGCGAAACCTCCGGTTTCGGCAGCTGAGCTTTAGAAAACAGGGCCTTCCGGCATCGGCATGTCTGCGGTGATCTGCCATCCAAGCGAGGCAATCCGTTCGGCTGCCATCGGCGTGATGTCGCCGGTGATCAGGAAGTCCGCGCCATCGGGCGGGAAGGGCAAGGCTTTCAGACCCTCGTTCAGATGAACGAAGGCAGACGCCGTTTCCTCGGTCCAGGCCACCATGTCCAGCGGCAGGATCAGCGCTGCGGCTCCATCCCGGCGCAGGGCAATCGGGAAGCCAGCCACCATGCGGATGCTGCCGAGCGAGGCAACGCCTTCATTGTAATAGCGGGTCAAAACCACCCGGCGAAGCTGGAAATATGCCTCGTCACGGGTCTGGGCAGCAGCGGCCTTGGCCGCCAGAAGCTGCAGTCCCTCTAGGCTGGACAGGGTCTGAAGCTGGTAGGCCAGCACCACGCGCTCGGAAGGCGTATAGTTGGTGTTGCGGGAGAGTTCGAAAATCACGTCATCGGAAATCCGCAGATCCCGGAGAACTGCAACTGCCCGCTGTTCGAGTTCGTTGCGTGTGCTGTCCACGATGAGCGTGCGCATGTTATCGGCGCTGCCCAGAGCATTGGTGACGATGCCGCCGGGAATGAGCGCCATGATCGCGCTGACGCTCAGGTTTCCTGCCGTCGACACGGTCGCGGCCTGATCCAGCTTGGCGGAAAGCGGCGGATAGGTGGTGTAGGGATCAACGCCGAGCTTGAGCGCCAGTTCGCGTCGGGCCCGGGCCTGGCCGGTGATGGACCGGGCGAGATCCGTGGCCGATCCGCCCTGGCCTGTAACCGCCTCTTCCACACCCTTGCCGATCCGCGAAAACAGCCGCCCAACCCCGGAAACCGTGCTCTTGGCCGTGCCGATCGGATCGGAAACCGTGCTTTCAACAAAACTCGCCGGTTGCTTGGCTGCTTCCTTCAGACCGTCCAGAAAGGTCTTCTGGGTCTCAAGCCCCTCCAGAACATGCAAGACCTGCAGTTCCCGGATGCGCAGCTTGATCAAGCCGTCACCGGACAGATGCTCCGTACCGGCCGTGGTGCGGATGTCATAAAGACGCATGAAGCCATCGCTGCGGACCGGTGTTTCCACCTGATATCCCGCACCTGCCTCGACCCCTTCGAGTATGGCGGCTGGTGCCTGCTCGGGCGCGCTTTCATACTCGTCGCTGAAAGCAAGCGCCTGACTACTCACGCTAGTGAACATCAGCGCGGCAGCCAGAACACCTGCCAAGGAGGATTTCAGGGTCACACGCATTAGATCCGTCTCCGTTTGCTCCAGCCCCTAGCGCTCCGGTTTGTCGGAAATACGAGCAAAAAACGGCTTTGGCCGGAAACTGACAAATTTAGCGCGGGGGCATGCCGTTGGCCGCAAGAACCTCACCTGCCAGATAGAGTGAACCGCAAATCAATATGCGCGGTGCCTCGCCATCCTTGGCAGCGCAGGCAAGGATATCGGCAATAGCCGCCTCGACCGTTGCAAAGGGCGTCGCTTCCAGCCCGGCCACACGGGCAAAATCAGCCAGCTCAAACGGATCACGGCCGTTGTTGGTCGTAGAGATTGGCACGGTTGCCACATGCCGGACCAGCCCTTCAAAGGGCCGGAAAAATCCGACCGGGTCCTTGGTCGTCAGCATGCCGGAGATCATGTAGAGCGGACGGGGAGACCGCTCTTCCTGCTCGCCCATGAAAGCGGCAATGGTCACGCCGGCTCCCGGATTGTGACCGCCGTCGAGCCAGATTTCTGCTCCGGCAGGGCACTTGTCAACGAGCGGGCCATGAACGAGCGGCTGCAGGCGTCCCGGCCAGTTGATCGACCGCAGCCCCTTGGCCGCGATTTCCTCACCTGGCCAAAGCCCGGCTGCCTTCACGGCCGCAATGGCCATGCCGGAATTGGTGATCTGGTGACTGCCAATCAGGCTCGGCATCGGCAGATCGAACAAGCCGTCCTCGTCCTGGAAGGCCAGGCGGCCCTGATCGGACATGGCCGTGAAATCCTGCCCGAAACGTTGCAGGGGCGCACGCTTGCGGGCCGCTTCCCGCTCGACCACGCGCAGCACTTCGTCTTCCTGCGGTGCAACCACTGCAGGGCACCCCTGCTTGATGATAGCTGCCTTTTCCGCTGCAATGTCAGCAAGGCGCTCACCCAGATATTTCTCGTGGTCCATGGAGATCGGCGTAATCACCGAAACAAGCGGTGCATCGATCACATTGGTCGCGTCCAGGCGCCCGCCAAGCCCGACTTCCAGCAGCAGGACATCCGCGGGATTTTCGGCAAACAGCCAGAAAGCCGCAGCAGTCGTGATTTCGAAGAAGGTGATTTCTTCGCCGCCATTGGCCTCTTCGCAGACATTCAGCGCCTCGAAGAGCTGGGGATCAGACACGAACTCACCGGTGGTACCGATCCGGATCCGCTCGTTGAACGACACCAGATGCGGCGAGGTGTAGACGTGGCAGCGCTTGCCCGAGGCTTCCAGGATCGCCCGCATGGTGGCGGTCACGGAGCCCTTGCCATTCGTGCCGGCAATGTGAATGACCGGTGGCAGCCGCTTTTCGGGAGAACCCAAGGCTTTCAGCAGGCGATGCATGCGGCCGAGGGAAAGGTCGATTTCCTTCGGATGCAAAGCCGGCAAACGATCAAGGATGGCGGTGATTTGATCCAAGGCGCCCTCACGGATCCTTTGGCGGGAAGGAAGACCTCAAGCCGCCCCGTTCCCTGTCAGTTCGATGCTTGGCTGCTCCCTGCCAGGCCAGTCGGCAGCAGGGAGCGCTAGCAGACTTATGCAGGTTCCGCCGGAACCTCTTCAGGGCCAGGCAGAGCCGGCAATTCGATTTCGCGCTTCATCAGGATGTCGCAGATGGTCGAAATCGTCTTCTTCAGATCGTGGCGCTTGACCACCATGTCGACCATGCCGTGATCCAGCAGGTATTCAGCGCTCTGGAAATCTTCAGGCAGCTTCTCGCGAATGGTCTGCTCGATCACGCGGCGGCCGGCAAAACCGATCTGCGCACCCGGTTCGGCAATGTGAACATCGCCCAGCATCGCATAGGAGGCGGAGACGCCGCCGGTGGTCGGGTTGGTCAGAACCACGATGTAGGGCAGGCCAGCTTCACGCAGTATCTGGATGCCGACGGTCGTGCGCGGCATCTGCATCAGCGACAGGATGCCTTCCTGCATGCGGGCGCCGCCGGAAGCCGCGAACAGCACGAAAGGTGTGTGGGCTTCGACAGCGGCCATCATGCCGGTCAGGATCGCTTCACCGGCAGCCATGCCGAGAGACCCGCCCATGAAGGCAAAGTCCTGAACGGCGGCGGTCAGCGGAGCGCCATTTACCAGACCCTTGCCCACCAGAACCGCATCATCTTCGCCGGTCTTGGTGCGGTATTCCTTGAGACGGTCGGCATAGCGCTTGGTGTCGCGGAACTTCAGCGGATCGGCATGAACCTCCGGCGTCTCGACCTTGTCGTAGGAGCCGTTGTCGAAGAGATTTTCCAGACGCTTGCGGCCAGGCATCTTCATGTGATGGCCGGAATTCGGCACGACCCACAGGTTTGCTTCCAGATCCCGGTGGAAGACCATCTCACCCGTTTCCGGGCACTTGATCCAGAGGTTTTCCGGCACATCCCGCTTCTTCAGAAGATCGCGGATTTTCGGCCGTACGAGGGAGTTGATCCAGTTCACGAGGTCGCGTCCGTTTTTGTTACGCGTCTGCCTTTCGCACGAAACGGATACAAGCTCCGTGCCTTGCAGACATCAAATTGGGTTCAGATCCGCTCAGACGCCACGCGCCCGTGCGACACCGCCAGCAAGCGATGCAACGAGATCCGTCACTGCGGCGACAGTCTTGTCCGTTGCCTTTCCGGCATCATCAAGGCTGTCCCGAATTGCACTGACCAGCACAGAGCCGACAACCACGCCATCTGCGTTCTTGCCGATCGCGGCAGCATCGTCAGCCGTCTTCACACCGAAGCCGACAGCAACCGGCAGATCCGTGTGCGACTTGATCCGGGCAACTGCAGACGAAACGTTTGTTGCGTTCAGATTACTGGATCCGGTGATACCGGTCACCGAGACATAATAGACAAAGCCGGAGGTGTTGGCGAGGACCGCCGGTAGACGCTTGTCATCGGTGGTCGGCGTCGCCAGACGAATGAAGTTCACGCCTGCTTCCAGTGCCGGAATGCAAAGCTCGTCATCGGCTTCCGGCGGAATGTCCACGACAATAAGGCCATCAACCCCGGCTTCACGGGCGTCGACGACAAACTTCTTCGGGTCACGGATGTAGATGGGATTGTAATAGCCCATGAGGATGATGGGCGTGTCCTGATCCGTCTCGCGGAAACGGCGGACCATCTGGAATGTCTTTTCCATGGTCTGGCCGGCTGCCAGCGCACGCTGGGTGGCGAGCTGGATCGGAATACCTTCCGCCATGGGATCTGAGAAGGGCATGCCGAGCTCGATGACATCGGCACCGGCTGCCGGAAGCGCATTCAGGATCGCCTGCGAGGTTTCCAGATCTGGGTCGCCTGCGGTGATGAAGGTCACCAAGGCGGGACGTCCCTGATCTGCACACGCCTTGAAGCGGCGATCGATACGCGTTTCCGTCATGAATTCTCTACCCTGCTTTTCGGCAAAGCCCGCATGTGGCGGCTTTCACATCCGGTTGGATGTAGGGGGCAGGGTCCCCCGCTGTCAATCCGCCTTGGCACCTTCGAAGCCTGATTTCCGGCAGCAAGCTGACTGAAGCTGCTGCCGAAACCCTTCAAGACGCCACCTTGGCTTTAGCGGACGTCGTAAACGCGGGAATAGACCGTGTTGGTGATTTCGTCGCGCTTCAGGCCCATTTCGGCCAGCTCTGCATCGCTGAGAACAGAGAGTTCACCGTAGAGAGCCTTGGCAGCGCGGGCGCGGCCGAATTCTTCGAGAATGGCGAGCAGCGTGGAGCCAGCGTGGGAAAAGGCGCTTGCAACTGCGTCAAACGGAGAGGAGGAAACTGAGATAGCCATGGGATGTGCCCCTTGTCCTGGAGGTTCAAGGAAGATCCGGGCCCATTTGCGGGTCGTGGTCGGGTCTGTCCGTCTGTGTTGACCCTAAGATAGCCCTTTTATGCCGCATCGCAACATACACTATTGCGCAGCAGCATTGCGGTTTTGGAATGGGTTTGCCAAGCACTCTAAACAAGAAGAAACGCGGCCGGAAACCAGCCGCGTTTCAAGATCTGCCCTTGGGGCGCTTATTAGAGATCAAAGCCCAGCATGTTGCCGACGGTAAAGACGTCCTTGTCCCCACGGCCGCACAGGTTCATGACGATGATCTGGTCCTTGCTCATGGTCGGCGCAAGCTTGATGACATGGCCAAGCGCGTGAGCAGGCTCGAGAGCCGGAATGATCCCCTCGACCTTGGTCAGCATCTGGAAGGCTGCAAGCGCCTCATCATCCATGATCGGCACATAGTTCACGCGGCCGATTTCCTTCAGCCAGGAGTGCTCGGGTCCGATGCCCGGATAGTCGAGGCCTGCGGAAATCGAGTGACCTTCGAGGATCTGGCCATCGTCATCCTGCAGCAGATAGGTGCGGTTGCCATGCAGAACGCCCGGCTTGCCGGCGGTCAGCGATGCGCAATGCTCTTCGCCGTCAAGCCCACGGCCACCAGCTTCCACGCCGTAGATCTTGACGTTTTCGTCGTCCAGGAACGGGTGGAACAGGCCGATCGCATTGGACCCGCCGCCAACAGCAGCCACCAGCGCATCCGGTAGACGGCCTTCGGCTTCCAGCATCTGCTCACGGGTTTCTGCGCCGATCACCGACTGGAAATCCCGAACCATTTCCGGATAGGGATGCGGACCTGCCGCCGTACCGATCAGGTAATAGGTGTCGTCGACGTTGGTAACCCAGTCGCGCAGCGCCTCGTTCATGGCGTCCTTCAGCGTGCCAGCCCCGGCGGTGACCGGTACGATTTCAGCCCCCAGAAGCTTCATGCGGAAGACGTTGGGCTTCTGACGCTCGACGTCGGTTGCGCCCATGTAGACGACGCAAGGCAGGCCGAAGCGGGCACATACGGTCGCGGTCGCCACGCCATGCTGGCCGGCGCCGGTTTCGGCGATGATCCGGGTCTTGCCCATGCGCTTGGCCAGAAGGATCTGGCCCAGGCAGTTGTTGATCTTGTGCGAACCGGTGTGGTTCAGCTCATCGCGCTTGAAATAGATCTTCGCGCCGCCGAGATGCTCGGTCAGCCGCTCGGCAAAATAGAGCGGCGAGGGCCGGCCGGTGTAATGCTTGTTGAGATGCTCGATTTCGGCAGCAAACGCCGGATCCGCCTTGGCATCCTTATAGGCCTGCTCCAGGTCGAGGATCAGCGGCATCAGCGTTTCGGCCACATAACGGCCGCCAAAAATGCCGAAATGGCCACGTTCGTCCGGACCGTTCCGCATGCTGTTTGCCAGCGACGTCATTGCTCGTTACTCCCCGACACCTGTGCGCTTCGGGCCGCTGCCACGAATGCGCGGATAAGTTCATTGTCCTTGACGCCCTTCTCCCGCTCGACGCCGGAGGACGCATCAATGGCACTCACCCCGCTCCGGGTGATTGCCTCCGCCACATTGGCGGCATCCAGCCCACCGGAAAGCATGAAGGGCTTTCCAAGGTCAAGGCCTTTCAGAATGGTCCAGTCATAGGAGACCCCGTTGCCGCCCGGCAGATCGGAACCGGCAGGCGGCTTGGCATCAAACAGGATCCGGTCGACAACAGGCTCATAGACGCGTGCCTTTTCAAGGTCATCCGGCTCTGAAACGCCCAGCGCCTTCATGATCTTCTGCGGAAACGCGCTTTTGGCGACAGCGCAATATTCCGGGCTTTCCTGACCATGAAACTGGAACCAGTCCGGACGGACCAGTTCGTTGATCCGGGACAGCCCGTCGAAATCCATATCGACGGTCAAGGCGACGATTTCCGCCTTGCCGCGCGCCTGATCCGCAAGCTTGCAGGCATCCATCAGGCTCACGTGACGCGGGCTCTTGGGAAAGAACACCAGACCGATCATGTCCACGCCCGCATCCAGCGCCGTGGCCAAGGTCTCTTCCGTCGAAAGCCCGCAGATTTTTATAGTGAGATTGCTCATGCGTTCTTTCTAACGGGCAGATCCCTGAAATGCATCAGGTAATCGCGGCCACGGCGTTCCGAGTGACCCACCAGGTTTGACAAACTTTGCCATTTCAACGGATGATGCCCTGGAACCACTCGTCCACACGGAGACTTGCCGACATGGCGACCATGAACGTTTCCCTTCCGGACCAGATGAAAGCCTGGGTCGAAAAACAGACGCGCGAGGGCCGCTATGCCAACTCCAGCGATTATGTCAGGGACTTGATCCGCAAGGATCACGAGCGGCAATCGGCAATCCAGACCTTGCAGGCTGCAATTTCAGAAGGGGCTGACAGCGGAAAACCTGAAGTGTTCAATGCAGCCGAGTTCAAGAAAGCCATGCGCCAACGCCATGCCGGCTCCTGAGAAGCAACGCTACCGTCTCACGCCCAAGGCATTGGGCGATCTTGAAGAAATCTGGCGGTACTCGGCCGAGACCTGGTCATCAGATCAGGCGGACATCTATATCGACGAACTTTCCCATCTGTTCGAGACAATCGCTGTCTCTCCCGACATGGCACGGGAACGAACCGAATTCACGCCTCCCGTCCGTATCCATCCTCACCGGAGCCATCTCATCGTCTACACCATGGAGAGGGACGAGGTGATTATCCTGCGTCTTCTCGGTGGCGCCCAGAACTGGCAAGCCATTCTGAGCGCCCTCGATTGATCTGCCTTACGTCACATTGAACGCTGCAATCGCGGCCATATTGACGATGTCGCTGTCCTTAGCGCCCATGGGCACGATCTGCACCGGCTTGTCGAAACCGACCAGAAGCGGGCCGATGACGGTGGAACCGCCCAGTTCCTGCAGCATCTTGGTGGAGATGGAGGCGGAGTGGAAGGCAGGCATCACCAAAACATTCGCCGGACCGCTCAGACGGCAGAACGGATAGGTCGCCATCTTGTCCATGTTCAGGGCGACGTCTGCGGCCATTTCACCATCATACTCGAAGTCGACCCGGCGGCGGTCCAGGATCTTGACCGCTTCGATGACCTTTTCCGACCGTTCGCCGCGCGGGTGGCCGAAGGTGGAATAGGCCAGCATGGCAACACGAGGCTCATAGCCGAGCTTGCGGGCGACATGAGCTGCCTCTTCGGCAATATCCGCCAGTTCTTCGGAGGTCGGCATGTCGATCACCGCCGTATCCGCGATCAGGACCGTCCGGCCACGGGCCAGAGCCAGCGAAACGCCGATGACGCGGTGACCGGGCTTGGTGTCGATACAGGAACGGACCGTATCCAGCGCGACCGAGTAGTTCCGGGTGATCCCGGTCACCATCGCATCCGCATCTCCCCGGGCAACCATGATGGCGCCCCAGTAGTTGCGGTCGTTGTTGACCATGCGCTGGCAATCACGCAGCAGATAGCCTTTGCGCTGCAGGCGGCCATAGAGAAACTGCGCATAATCGCTGTTGCGGTTGGAAAGACGCGCGTTCTGGATCGAGATGCCGGGACGGTCCAGATCCACACCGGCAGCCTGGGCGACCGAGCGGATTTCATCGTCACGGCCAATCAGAATGGCCTCGCCGAGCCCCTGGTTCACATAGCTGACCGCTGCGCGGATCACCGGCTCTTCCTCGCCCTCGGCAAAGACCATGCGCTTGGGCATCTGGCGGACCTTGGAGAAGATCCGCTGCAGGGTTCCGGCCACCGGATCCCGGCGGGCAGACAGCTGGTGCCGGTACTGGTCCATGTCGACGATCGGACGCCGGGCAACGCCGCTGTCCATCGCCGCCTGGGCAACGGCAGGCGGAATGGTCGAGATCAGACGCGGGTCGAAAGGCACCGGGATAATGTACTCGGGGCCAAACTTCGGACGGTTGCCGCGATAGGCTGCCGCCACTTCATCCGGCACTTCCTCCCGCGCCAGTGAGGCCAGCGCATGGGCGCAGGCGACCTTCATCGCATCGTTGATCGTGGTGGCCTGAACATCCAGCGCGCCGCGGAAGATGTAAGGGAAGCCGAGGACATTGTTGACCTGGTTCGGATAATCCGACCGGCCGGTCGCAACGATGGCATCGTCGCGCACTTCATGCGCCTCTTCCGGGGTGATTTCCGGATCCGGATTGGCCATGGCGAAAATAATCGGGTTCGGCGCCATGGCGCGCAACATGTCCGACGTGAGAGCTCCCTTCACGGACACGCCCAGGAAAACATCCGCACCCTTCAAGGCGTCATAGAGGGAACGCGCATCCGTTTCGACAGCATGCGCGGACTTCCACTGGTTCATGCCCTCGGTGCGGCCCTTGTAGATGACACCCTTGGTGTCGCAGAGAATGACGTTGTCATGGGGAATGCCCATGGCCTTGACCAGTTCAATACAGGCAATGCCCGCTGCGCCCGCGCCGTTGCAGACAACCTTGACGGTCTTCATGTCCCGGCCGGTCAGATGCAGGGCATTGATCATGCCTGCCGCCGCGATGATGGCGGTGCCATGCTGGTCATCATGGAAAACCGGAATATCCATCAGCTCGCGCAGGCGCTGTTCGATGATGAAGCACTCGGGTGCCTTGATGTCTTCCAGATTGATGCCGCCGAAGGATGGGCCGAGGTAACGGACGGCATTGATGAAGTTGTCCGCGTCTTCCGTGTCGACTTCCAGGTCGATGGAGTCCACGTCGGCAAAGCGCTTGAACAGGACCGACTTGCCTTCCATCACCGGCTTGGACGCAAGAGCGCCAAGATTGCCAAGGC
Source organism: Roseibium suaedae (assembly GCF_900142725.1). Taxonomy (GTDB): domain Bacteria; phylum Pseudomonadota; class Alphaproteobacteria; order Rhizobiales; family Stappiaceae; genus Roseibium; species Roseibium suaedae. Next base: position 116,238 of record NZ_FRBW01000004.1, read on the forward strand.
CCAGAATGGCTGTGCCGTTGGAGATGACCGCCACAAGGTTGCCTCGGGTGGTGTAGTCAAAGGCGCGGCTGGGATCTTCCGCAATGGCGCGCACAGGTACCGCCACGCCGGGAGAATAGGCGAGGGACAGATCCCGCTGGGTCGCCATCGGCTTGGTGGGCGTGATTTCCAGTTTGCCCGGACGGCCTTCGCTGTGAAACAGCAGTGCTTCCTGATCGGTGAAACTGACGGAGGTTTTTGACGACTTCTTCGGCTTGTCAGTAGCGGACATGTCTTTGGCGTTTCCCTTTTTTTCGGCTGTCACCAGCCGCTGGAACCAAGACCTTATCCCCTGAAAATTTCAGGCTCAAGGCGTCATCGTGCAAGGTCATTGTGAAAGCGGCCGGTGGGTTTGCTAGGTTCGCCCCATGTCACAAAATCCGATGCCCGAAACCGCTCCAGCGGATACCCGCGTTACGCCCATGATGGCGCAATATGTGGAGATCAAGACCGCCAATCCGGACAGCCTGCTGTTCTACCGGATGGGCGATTTCTACGAGCTCTTCTTTGAAGACGCGGAGATCGCCTCGCGGGCGCTGGGCATCACACTGACGAAGCGCGGCAAGCACCTGGGCGAAGACATTCCCATGTGCGGTGTTCCGGTGCATGCGGCTGACGACTATCTGCAGAAGCTGATCGCCCTCGGCCACCGGGTTGCCGTCTGCGAACAGATGGAAGATCCGGCAGAAGCGAAGAAGCGCGGCTCCAAGTCCGTGGTCCGGCGCGATGTCATCCGGCTCGTGACGCCGGGCACCTTGACGGAAGAGCGGCTGCTGGATTCCGGCGCGAACAACTTCCTGTGCGGCCTGACCCGGCTGCGCGGCGGCTCCCTGACCGGTGACAGTGTCTATGGCCTTGCCTGGATCGACATGTCCACCGGCTCGTTCCAGGTCTCGGAATCCGATGACCAGCGGCTGGCCGCGGATCTGGCACAGATCTCCCCGCGAGAACTGATCCTGCCGGACAACCTGCTTCAGGAAACCGAGATCCGGCATCTGGCGCAGCAATCCGGTGCCGCTCTGTCCCCGGTTCCCCGCGCCTTCTTCGACAGTTCGACGGCCACCGACAGGCTCGCCCATTATTTCGGGGTGAAGACCCTCGATGGCTTCGGGACATTTTCCCGGCCGGAACTCTCTGCCGCTGCGGGTATCCTGGCCTATATCGAGAAAACCCAGCTTGGCGAGCGTCCGCCGCTGGATCCCCCGGTCCGGGAAGCTGGAGCCGGGCGGATGCTCATCGATCCGGCGACCCGCGCCAATCTGGAGCTGACCCGAACCCTCGGCGGCGAAAAGCAGGGCAGTCTTCTGGCAACCATCGACCGGACCGTGACCGGTGGTGGCTCGCGTCTTCTGGCAAGCCGGCTGGCAGGGCCCTTGCTGAATGTCGGCGAGATCGGACGGCGGCATGACGCGGTCGAATTCTTCCTCGATAACGAGATCATGCGCGAAGGCTTGCGGCAAACGCTGAAGGGCGCGCCGGACATGGCCCGTGCCCTGTCCCGAATTGCCCTTCAGCGCGGCGGCCCAAGGGATATCCTTTCCATTTCGCTGGGCCTTGAAGCGGCAAAGCGGCTGCTGGACCAGACCGCTTCCGGAAACACGGCCATTCCAGCAGAGATCGAAGCCGCCCGGACCAGCCTGGAACAGGCCCCCCATGCGCTCGGCCAGGAGCTTAGCCGTGCGATCAAGGAAGATCCGCCGCTTCTGAAGCGTGATGGCGGATTTGTTGCCTCCGGCTATGACGCAAATCTCGACGAGCTTCGTGCGCTCAGGGATGAATCCCGCAAGGTGATCGCCAAGCTTCAGGCCGACTATGCAGAAGAGCTCGGCCTCAGATCCCTGAAGATCAAGCACAACAACGTGCTCGGCTGGTTCATCGAGACGCCCAGCGCCCAGGCAGAAAAACTGACGGCAGATCCGGGCCGTTTCATTCACCGCCAGACCATGGCCGGTGCGATGCGCTTCACCACAACGGAGCTGGCGGATCTGGAATCCAAGATTGCCAGCGCAGGAGAACGCTCACAGGCGATCGAGTTTGAAATCTTCGACCGTCTTGCGGCAGCGATTGTCGCCTCCGGTGAAGCGATCAAGGCGGCCGCCTATGGCCTGTCGATCCTCGATGTGTCCGCAGCCCTGGCAAAGCTTGCCCAGGAAGGCGGCTATGTGCGCCCGCTGGTCGATGACAGCCGGGCTTTCGAGATCAAGGCAGCCCGCCATCCGGTGGTGGAACAGGCGCTGAAAGCGTCAGGCGGACAGAGCTTCGTTGCCAATGATGCGGACCTTGGTCCGGAAACGCAGGGCGGAACCGGCCGGATCTGGCTGATCACCGGTCCGAACATGGCCGGTAAGTCGACCTTCCTGCGCCAGAACGCCCTGATCGCTGTTCTGGCCCAGATGGGCGCTTTCGTCCCGGCCGCCAGTGCCCATATCGGCGTGGTTGACCGGCTGTTTTCCCGCGTCGGTGCTGCGGATGACCTGGCACGGGGCCGGTCGACCTTCATGGTCGAGATGGTGGAAACCGCTGCAATCCTCAATCAGGCGGGGGACCGCTCGCTCGTCATTCTGGACGAGATCGGGCGCGGAACCGCCACTTTCGATGGTCTTTCCATCGCCTGGGCGACCATTGAACACCTGCACGAGGTCAACAAGTCCCGCGCTCTTTTCGCGACCCACTATCACGAGCTGACCGCCCTCAGCCAGAAACTGGACCGGCTGTCCAATGCCACGGTTCTGGTCAAGGAATGGAAGGGAGACGTTGTCTTCCTGCACGAAATCGTGCCGGGTGCTGCAGACCGGTCCTACGGGATCCAGGTTGCCAAGCTCGCCGGCCTGCCGTCCAGCGTGGTGGAACGGTCCAAGGCCGTGCTCAGCCAGCTGGAAGAGCAGGACCGGCGCTCACCGGCAGAATCCCTGATCGATGAATTGCCGCTGTTCGCAGCCTTCACGCAGCCCAAGGCACAGGCCAATTCCGCCGAAGCCCAAGGGCCAAGTGCCGTGGAAGTCACGCTGGACGGTATCGACCCGGATGATCTGACCCCACGGGAAGCTCTGGACGCCCTTTACAAGCTGAAAGCTGCAAGACAGGCGTCCAAAGCGTAAGCCTTATTGCACGCCGTAGCCTGGAATGGTGCGGGCTGCTTCCGCGCTCACGGTCCGCTCGGTTTCGTCATAGAACCGCTGCGCCTCCGACAGACGCCAGCGGGCGTCCTGAAGGTCAAACCGTGCATCCTGAAGATCCTGGCGGCGGCGATGCACATTGTGCCGGCAGGCCTTCAGCTCATCCCCATCCTTGCCGGAGCAGGACAGGCCGCTCACATCGCTGTTGAGCCGGCTGATGCGGTTGTCGAGGTCCCGCACCCGGCGCTGCTGGTCTTCAACCTTGCTGCGGGCCTGCCAGATCCGGCTGCCCAGCGAATGCGCATACTCGAAGGAGCTGGCCATTTGCGGCGGACAGACCGGCGAGGCGCTCTTGCCCTGACGGCCGACATTGTAGCCATTCATCGGCGTGCAATAGATCTGGACGCCCTGGTTCCATCCCGACATGTACTGGTCCGTGTCCGGCGTGACGCCATGACGCCCACAATCCTTGACGATGTCCGAAAGCCGGGACGTCGGATAGCCGTTGGCGCCATCTGCCTTGCCCAGGGCGACCCAGTCACCGGCAACGCATTGTTCCTTGGAAACGGTCTCACAACCTGCCAGCAGCAGCACCGCGAAAAGCGCTGCAATTCCCCCCAAAAACACTTTCATAATCAACCCAGCCAAACTTAAGAAAATTCAAACAATACCGCTTGTTTCGCACATCCCGTGACGGCCAGCAATTCAGATCTGAGGTGGCAAAACCGGCAAATCGCGTTATAGTGGCATTCTTATTCCGGACGCTCTCCTACGGCCCGGTCGCCTTCTGCGGTTCTTGATCATCATGTTTCTCAGCCAGTCGTTGACGCCTCAAGGCGTCAGGATCGTGTGCCTGCTGTGCTTTGGCACGGCCTGCCTGTCATCCCTCATTCCGGCGATGGGTTTCTTCATTGTGGAAGGGCTGAATGAACCCGCCTGGAAAATCGGGATCTACACCGGCCTGGCAACGCCCTTGACCATGGTGGTGAACCGCCAGTTCGGGCGGATGATCGACAACCGGGTTCCGATCCGCTGGCTGCTGGGCGTCGCAGTGGCGGGCTATACGCTATTTGCCACCATCCTGGCTCTTGGACCGAGCTTTGCCGTTCTGGTCCTGTGCGGCGCGCCCCTGATGGCCCTGGCCAACAGTGCCAGCGCGACGACCTTCAGCTACGGCCGGCTCTATGCGGTGGAATCCGCCCTCAACGTGCCGCGCTACAACTCGTTGCTGCGCAGCTCCACATCCTTTGCCTGGATGCTCGCCCCGGCAGCAAGTTTCATCCTCATTGCCCAATTCGGGTTTCAGAAGACCTACCTGATTTCTGCAATTCTGGGGGTTCTCTGGCTCGCCATGTGGCATTTCATCGTCCCGGCGACGTACCGGGCACCAGAGCGCAAGGAAATCGGACCGGCGACGGTCGGATTTGACTGGCCCCTTTGGCTGGCTGCGCTGGCTTGCACGCTCTTCGCGCTTGGAAACGTGCTCTTCACCGCGGCCCTGCCGATCTACACGATCAAGGAAATCGGATTGCCAGGCTCAACCCCGGGATTGATGCTGACCGCCAAATGCCTGGTGGAGGTGATTGCGATATTCACGGCGCCCCGGCTGGTCCAGATCACCGGCTCCCGTCCGATCCTGCTGATTGCCGCTGCCCTGTCTGTTGTCGTCTTTCTGATGATGAGCCAGATCGAAACCCAGCACGGTGCCATCGCGACCGCCTTGTTGGAGGGGCTGTACTACGGTCTCTTTGCCGGCGTCAGCATCACCTATATCCAGGACTTCATTCCGACCCAACCCGGCAAGGCAACGGCAATCTACATGAACTGCCTGTTCATGGGCTCCATGATTGGCAGTGTGTCCATGGGCATCATTGCCAGCGCAACGGATTTTCGAACGGTTGTCTATGTCGCGGCAATGGTCGGCGCAGGAGCCTTTTTCACGCTGCTCCTGACCCGCAAGGTCGGTGCTGCCAGACGGTGACGGCTTCAGGCTGACTGACGATGATCCGCCTTGATCTGGCTGATTTCCGCCTGCATCACCCGGAAGGCATCAAGCGCAAGCCTTTCCTCTTTGCTCAGACCTTCCAGCTTCGGCTCAAGCTTGTCGATCAGAACAGTCAACGCTTCGCCCATCCGGCCGAGCTGCCGGCCATAGCTGCCGACTTCCATGAGCACTTTCTGCTCGATTTCAGGAGCGGGGGACCGTCCGAGGTTGATGTTGATCAGGCCAAACTGGCTGCCGATCGCTTTGAACATGTCGAACCAGGGATTGATGGACTGGGTGACATCACCGGAAAGCGGAAGTCTGAACTCTGGCATGGCAGCGCCCTTCTGAAGATCGGTTGCTGCTGAACTCTAGTACAACCAGACAGAAACCGTCTGCCCAAATTCCGGACGTTGACGCATGAGCGTCCTTCAGATCCGGCCCGCCTTGGCCACCGCCAGCGCATTGACCATTGCCCCTGCGAAACTCGTCCGGTCATCCGGATTAAGAAACGCTCCGATGCTGACTGTTTCCCCCCGGCTCATCAGGCTGATCCTGACCACTCCCTCGTCCTCGACCCGGTCGACAACAAGCCGGACCCAGGCGGGATTAAAGCGGTATTCCAGAGACTTGCCTCCCGGAGACACTTTTCGGATCACGAGGTCATGGGCGGAAAGGCTCACCTCTTCATAGCGGCGGGCAGAGGCATAGTTCATGCGGAAGGCGGCCCAGAGCAGCAGGACATCCAAGCCGAAGAAACCAAACACCGGCCAGGCACCAATGGACAGAAACAGAATCCCGCTCGCAAAGCTGACCGCAGCAATGCAAAGCATGAAAATCATGAAGCCGCGCGGGCTGAGAGAGCGGTAAGGGGTCAGAACCGCCTCAAAGAAAGGCCGGTCCTCCTCGCGGTTTCTGTCTTCAGCGTCCTGCATGCGATCTGCTTTCGGATTGGCGAAGGTCATGCGCTGAGATTATAGAGGGGTCATGGCGATTTCAAAGATCACAAAGCAGGCAGCCAAGACCCCCAAGGCAAAGGCCGCCAAAACCCGCAAGGCTCCCTCGGTTGCCGAACCTGGCAAGGTGCTCAAGCGCCCGCGCTACACGCGCGCGGAAACCCTTGAGATTTTCCAGCGCTTTCATGCCGACAACCCGGAGCCCAAGGGCGAACTGGATTATGTGAATGCCTTCACCCTGCTGGTCGCCGTGGTCCTGTCTGCCCAGGCAACCGACGTCGGGGTGAACCGGGCAACGAAGACCCTGTTTCAGATCGCCGACACGCCGGAAAAGATGGTCGCCCTGGGCGAAGACCGTGTGCGGGAAGAAATCCGCACCATCGGTCTGTTCAAGACCAAGGCGAAAAACGTCATCCTCCTGTCGGAGCAGCTGATCCGCGATCACGGCGGCGAAGTGCCGGATGACCGGGAGGCGCTCGAGCTGCTGCCAGGCGTTGGCCGCAAGACGGCCAATGTGGTGCTGAACATCTATTTCGGCCACCCGACGATTGCCGTCGATACCCATCTGTTCCGGCTCGGCAACCGGATTGGCATCGCTCCCGGCAAGACCCCGCTCGAGGTGGAAAAGGCGATGGAAAAGGCCGTTCCGATGGAATTCAGCCTGCATGCCCATCACTGGCTGATCCTGCATGGCCGCTACATCTGCAAGGCCCGCAAGCCGGAATGCCGCCGCTGCGTGATCTATGACCTGTGCCGCAGTCCGGAACGTGAGCATTTCGACGCCATTCCCGAAATTGCCTTGAAGACCGCTGCTCTGGTTGCCGCCGGCAAGACCTGTCTGGACGATTGATGACTTCTTCCGCCTTGGCAAAGCTCCCCTTGCCCGAGCCAACCGGACGGCTGCGCCTGCGTCTTCCAAAACTCAAGGATGCACGCTTCTACCTGGCGCTTCTCAACGAGCCTGACTACATCCGCTTCATCACAGATACAAAGGTCCGGACGATCCGCACTGCCGAAGCCTTTATCAAGGTCCGGTCTCTGCCCCGTTTCGAGAAATACGGCACAGGTCTGTGGGTCGTCGAAAGGCTGGACACGGGAGAACCGATCGGGATTTGCGGCCTGATCGTGCGGGAAGAGCTGGATTGCCCGGATCTGGGCTACGCATTCCTGGCGGCCCAGCATGGCAAAGGCTATGCCCGGGAAGCGGCCGGTGCCGCGATCGCCTTTGCCCGGGAGATCATGAAGCTCGACCGGCTTTGTGCCATCATCGATCCGGACAACGAACGGTCAGCCAAGCTCCTGACGGATCTCGGATTTATCCGGGACGGCCAGCGCAGGCTGGAGTCTATCGGCAGTGTTTCGGATTATTTTGAGAAACCGCTCAGCGCTTGCGCTTGTGGCGAAGCCGGACAATGACGTCGACCCGCACGACTTCCATGCCCTCGGGGGCTGCGGGGATGCGGCCAATGCCCACACCATCTGCCGGAATGTCGAAAACAACGTTCTCGCCTTCCACGAAGAAATGATGGTGGTCTGACACGTTGGTGTCGAAATAGGTCTTGGTGCCGTCGATCGCGACTTCCCGCAGCAAACCAGCTTCCGTGAACTGGTGCAGCGTGTTGTAGACCGTGGCGAGAGACACGGGCACATCCGCCTGAACGGCTTCCTCATGGAGGATTTCCGCGGAGATATGCCGGTCGCCCTGAGAGAACAGCAGTTCGGCAAGCGAAACGCGCTGACGGGTCGGGCGCAATCCAGCATCCCGCAGCATGTCGGTCACATTGTGATGATGGTCGGCAAGATGTGATTGCATCGTGTCGGTCATTCCCAAGTCTTATCCCGTCCGCTGCCGTATTGGCCGCTCTTTTGCCAAGTAGTAACTGGTCTGCTTAATTACAAAGCAAACCGCAACCTCCCTTATCTGGCATTTCTTGGCCCGCACATGCAAGTTTTTTAAACGCCAGCTTCGCCTGCTTCCCGTTGGTTACAGTGCACCGCACCCTGTTAAAAAAACGAGGTTCAGCCCGAAAGCCCCCTTCAAGATGCGGCAACTAACCCCCAACATGATCTTTCGGACCTCGTTCCCCTGTGTTAGGAAAGCCCCCTAACAAATCGGGTAGAACCAACATCTTGGCTCATATTTCGTCGGAATTATGAGCTGCTAGGGAAAAAGAACGGAACTCGAATGACCGATCGGCGCTCCAGCTACACCTATGAGGATCTTCTCGCCTGTGCACGGGGCGAGCTTTTTGGCGAAGGCAATGCGCAGTTGCCGCTGCCTCCGATGCTCATGTTTGACCGGATTACCGACATTTCCGAAACCGGCGGCGAGTTTGACAAGGGTTATGCCCGCGCCGAATTCGACATCAACCCGGATCTCTGGTTCTTCCCGTGCCATTTCCAGGGCAACCCGGTGATGCCGGGCTGCCTTGGCCTGGATGCCATGTGGCAGCTCACCGGCTTCTACCTCGGCTGGCTCGGCCTCGAAGGCAAGGGCATGGCCCTGTCCACCGGTGAAGTGAAGTTCAAGGGCATGGTGACCCCGAGCGTGAAGAAGGTCGAATACGGTATCGACTTCAAGCGCGTCATGAAGGGCCGCCTGGTTCTCGGAATTGCAGATGGCTGGCTGAAGGCCGATGGCGAGCAAATCTACAAGGCAACGGATCTGCGCGTCGGCCTGGCCAAGCAGTAAGCGGGCCTTTCTGGCTCATAACCAAAAATAAGATCCCGCGCTTTCCGGCGCGGGACAACTTTTTGACGGCGGCCTTCATCCCTACATGGGGCAGGCATTGCTTCAAGAAAGATAGGAGACCGCAATGAGGCGGGTTGTCATCACCGGAATGGGTATCGTGTCGTCCATCGGCAACAACACCCAGGAAGTTCTGGAAAGCCTGCGCGAAGGCAAATCCGGCATCACCTTTGCTCCAGACTATGCAGAACACGGGTTCCGCAGTCAGGTGCATGGCATGCCGACCATCGACATTGCTTCCCACGTTGACAAGCGTCAGCTCCGCTTCATGGGCGACGGCGCGGCCTATAACTACATCGCCATGCAGCAGGCGATCGAAGACAGCGGCCTGGAAGACAAGGACGTTTCCAACGAGCGCACCGGCCTGATCATGGGATCCGGCGGTCCGTCGACGAAGAACCTGTTCCAGGCGCATCAGATCGTCATCGAGAAGGGGTCGCCCAAGCGCATGGGGCCGTTCATGGTCACCCGCGGCATGAGCTCGACCAACTCGGCCTGTCTGGCGACGCCCTTCAAGATCAAGGGCATCAACTATTCCATCACGTCGGCCTGCTCCACTTCCGCCCATTGCATCGGTTCTGCCGCAGAACAGATCCAGTTCGGCAAGCAGGACGTGATGTTCGCCGGCGGCGGCGAGGAACTGGACTGGACCCTGTCCTGTCTGTTCGACGCCATGGGCGCCATGTCCTCCAAGTACAATGACACCCCGCAGACCGCATCGCGTGCCTATGACGCGACCCGTGACGGCTTCGTTATCGCTGGCGGCGGCGGCGTGGTAGTTCTGGAAGAGCTGGAGCATGCCAAGGCCCGCGGCGCGAAGATCTACGCTGAAGTCACGGGTTACTGCGCAAACTCCGACGGCTACGACATGGTGGCTCCGTCCGGAGAAGGCGGCGAGCGCTGCATGCGCGTGGCGACCAGCACCCTGGGCGATCGCAAGGTCAACTACATCAACAGCCATGGCACCTCGACCCCGGTCGGTGACATCGGCGAAATCCAGGCGATCCGCCGCGTGTTCGGTGAAAACCAGCCGCCGGTCTCCTCGACCAAGTCGCTCACCGGCCACAGCCTGGGCGCAACCGGTGTTCAGGAAGCCATCTACTGCCTGCTGATGCTGCAGAATGACTTCATCACCGCATCCGCAAACATCACCGAACTGGATCCGGAACTGAAGGCTGGCGAAATCGCGACCAAGCGCATCGACAATGCCGGTCTGGATACTGTTCTGTCCAACAGCTTCGGCTTCGGCGGCACCAATGCCTCCCTCGCCATGTCGCGCTATCACGGCTGAGGAGAGCTTGAATGTCTGACCTTATGAAGGGCAAACGCGGCCTGATCATGGGTGTGGCCAACAACCACTCCATCGCCTGGGGCATTGCCAAGACCCTGCACGAGCATGGCGCAGAGCTGGCCTTTACCTATCAGGGCGAAGCCTTCGGCAAGCGCACCAAGCCGCTGGCGGATTCCGTCGGCGCAAAGCTGCTGCTGCCATGCGACGTGGAGGATATCGCCACCGTCGATGCAGTCTTCGACACGTTGAAGAAGGAATGGGGCACGATCGACTTCATCGTTCATGCCATCGGCTTCTCCGACAAGACGGAGCTGCGCGGCAAGTATGCCGACACCTCGCGGGAAAACTTCTCCCGCACCATGGTGATTTCCTGCTTCTCCTTCACCGAGATTGCCAAGCGTGCGGCCGAACTGATGCCGAATGGCGGCTCAATGATCACCCTGACCTATGGCGGCTCTACCAAGGTGATGCCGAACTACAACGTCATGGGTGTGGCCAAGGCTGCTCTGGAATCCTCCGTGCGCTACCTGGCCGTCGACTTCGGTGACCAGAACATTCGCGTCAACGCGATCTCCGCAGGTCCGGTTCGTACGCTCGCCGGCTCCGGCGTGTCCGATGCCCGTCTGATGTTCAACTATCAGAAGCGCAACGCACCGCTGAAGCGCACTGTTTCCCTCGAGGAAATCGGCGGTACCAGCCTCTACCTCCTGTCCGAACTGTCGGGCGGCGTGACCGGCGAAGTCCATTTCGTCGACAGCGGCTACAACATCATGTCCATGCCGCGGCTCGAAGAGCTGAAGGTTCAGGACAACGGCGCTGCAGACTGAGCCTCAGGCTGACAGACAAAAGGAAAAGGCGGGCCAATCGGACCCGCCTTTTTTATTCAGCAATCAAAGGCTGCTTCGCGCCTCAGTCGATGGTCTCGTTCGGATAGACCCCGAAGAGACGGGTCTGGTCGATCCAGCCGTCGTAGCCCTTGCCATGGATCCGGCACCAGCCATCATCACACTTGTCGACCGTTGCCAGCACGCGGGACTTGAGTTCCGCGACCACCACGCCGTCAGACTTCGGAGTTGCGCGGATCGGCGTCGCAGCATCGGCTTCCCAGGGGGTGACCAGAGCGGTCCTGCGGCCGGAAAGCAGCGAGTGATAGACCCAGCCTTCCTTGCCTTCCCAATCACGGATACGGCGCCAGTTCTCAAATTCCTGAATGATTTCAACAGGAAGACCTGCCTGAACATAGGTCCAGCCCACCGCATGCTCCCGGGTCGGGCCAATGCGGATGTTCACGCGATCAGACTTCAGGCTGACGAAACGGGGAACGGGAAGACCGCTGCTGCCAGTCTGGCTGGTCTGGGCAAAGGCAGCCTGGGGAACAAGGGCAAGGCAGGTCAGCACAAGCACGGCAGCGAGACAACGCATCATTCCGGGCATCAGTCGGGCCATATTATTCGCTAGTCCAATTGTGTTGTGTGATCATCTTCATGCAAACCTGTACCGAAAACAGTGCGCCATGGCCAGCGCTCCCGCTGAAGGATCCGTTGGTCAATGAGATAACCTAACGTCCACTTGTGTCTCTCACACCATCTGGGTAAGGAGAAAGGGAGTGTTGGCGTGCGTGGTCTCGGCAAGGTGCGCTATGGTGGAACCGTTGTGGTTAATGTGATCTCAACGCTACGCAAAAGGCATGAAGCATGGCGAAAAAGAAGCCTGTCGTCGTCATTACCCGGAAACTTCCGGATGTCGTCGAAACGCGGATGCGGGAACTGTTCGAAACACGCCTGAATGAATCGGACCGCGCCCTCACTCAGGCGGAACTGGTTGAAGCCGTCCGGACTGCGGATGTTCTCGTACCGACCGTGACAGACCGGATCGACGCAGCCGTTCTTTCCCAGGCTGGACCGAACCTGAAGCTGATTGCCAACTTCGGCAATGGCGTCGACAACATCGATGTCTCGACCGCCAATACAAGGGGCATCAATGTCACCAACACGCCAGGCGTTCTGACCGAGGACACGGCGGACATGACCATGGCGCTGATCCTTTCGGTGCCGCGGCGTCTTTCCTCCGGTATCAAGGCGCTGGAATCCGGCGAATGGAATGGCTGGTCGCCCACCTGGATGCTCGGACACCGGATCTGGGGCAAGCGCCTTGGCATCATTGGCATGGGCCGCATCGGACAGGCAGTTGCCCGCCGCGCCAAGGCCTTCGGCATGTCGATCCACTATCACAACCGCCGCCGGGTGCCGTCACACATCGAGGAAGAGCTGGAGGCGACCTACTGGGACAGCCTGGACCAGATGCTTGCCCGTATGGATGTCGTCTCTATCCATTGCCCCCACACGCCGGGAACCTTCCACCTTCTGTCCGCGCGCCGGCTGAAGCTGCTCAAGAAGGACGCCTATGTGGTCAACACCGCCCGCGGTGAAGTGATCGACGAGAACGCCCTGATCCGCATGCTGGAAGCCGGTGAGCTTGCCGGTGCCGGCTTGGACGTGTTCGAGCATGAGCCGGCCGTCAATCCGAAGCTGGTGAAGCTGGACAATGTGCTGCTGCTGCCGCACATGGGCTCCGCCACGATCGAAGGCCGTATCGAGATGGGCGAGAAGGTCATCATCAACATCAAGACCTTCATGGACGGCCACCGTCCGCCGGATCGCGTCCTGCCTTCCATGCTCTGATGGATTCGGAGCCGTATCAATTCAAAACCCGCCGTTTCCGGCGGGTTTTTCTTTGTCTCGTGATGTTCAGGCTTACTGGTATTTCTTCCAGATCGCGCTGTCGCCCATCTTGGCGACGAATGCCTTGTGGGCCTCGTATTCCTGATCCTGCAGCAGTGGCTTCAAGGGAGCAGGGCGCTGGCGGGCATTGAACCGGCCAAGACCTTCTTCAAGGTTTGACGCCTGGCTGGCCGAGCTGCTGGCATCCTCATCCGGCATGAGGCTCAGCGCCGTCTGTTTGCCACCAATAAGTTCCAGATAGACTTCTGCCAGAATTTCCGCATCAAGCAATGCGCCGTGCTTCACGCGGCGCGAGTTGTCGATGCCATAGCGGTTACACAGCGCATCTAGCGAGTTCGGACCGCTCGGGTGCTTGCGACGGGCAATGTCCAGCGTATCCAGGACCTGATCCTTCGAAATCGTCCTGCGGCCGCAACGCTCCAGCTCCATATTGATGAAGCCCATGTCGAAGGCCGCGTTATGGATCACCAGAACCGCGTCGCCAACGAAGTCCAGAAACGCGTCCGCCACATGCTCGAACAAGGGCTTGTCTGAGAGAAACTCCGCAGAGAGGCCATGAACGTTGAAGGCCTCGACCGGCATGTCCCGCTGCGGATTGATATAGACGTGATAGGTCCGCCCGGTCGGGACGTGATTGATCAGCTCGACCCCGCCGATTTCGACAAGCCGGTCGCCACCTCGCGGATTGAGGCCCGTTGTTTCCGTATCGAACGATATCTCGCGCATGGCTGGTTCCTGTCTGCAATCAGGTCAAATGACCAAAGGACGGGGAGAAGGGCAAGACAAACCGCCGTTATTCCCGCTCTTGCACCCAGCTTTGAAGGCTGCGGCTCAGGGAAGAGGGGCCAGAGCCCGCAGAATTGCCTGAACCGAGCGGCGGGCCGCATCGAGACCATGGCCCGTATCTACCAGAAAATGCGCCCGCTTGCGCTTTTCCGCGTCCGGCATTTGCCTGGCCAGGATCTGCTCGAAACGCTCGGCCGTCATGCCGGGGCGTTCCAGCACCCTTTGACGCTGAACGGCAGCATCTGCCGTGACCACGACACAGACATCGACCCTGCGGTGACCATCGGTTTCAAAGAGAAGCGGAATATCGAGAAGAACGGCGCGCCGACCCTTTTCCCGGGCCGCCCGCAGGAAACTCTGTTCTTCTTCCCGCACGAGCGGATGCACGATCTGCTCCAGCCGGGCCATCGCGTCCGGCTTTCCCAGAACATGCGGGGAGAGCAAGGTACGGTCCACCTTGCCATCGCGGACGGTACCTGGAAACGCCGCCTCGATCAGGGGCGCTGCCTTGCCCGCATAGAGCATGTGAACGACCGCATCCGCATCATGACCAGGCACGCCTGCTTCCGCAAAAAGCTTTGCGGTCGTGGACTTGCCCATGCCAATGGAGCCGGTGAGGCCGATCCGGATCAAGCGCTGCGCTCCAGATCCGCGATGATCAGCGCCCGCAATTCGTCGTCCACCACCGGTTTAATCCCGAACCAGCGTTCAAAACCGGGCACGGCCTGATGCAGGAGCATTCCCAGGCCATCCACCACCGGATTGCCGCGCTCCTCTGCCTGACGCAGAAGATCGGTCTTGAGCGGCGAATAGACTGCATCGGTGACAAGAGCCGTCTTCGGAAGATCAGAAAGATCGATTTCCAGCGGCGGCTTGCCGGTCATTCCGAGCGCAGTGGTGTTGATCAGGATATCCGCTGTCCCGATAAGATCCCCAAGTTTATCCCAAGGCTGCGCAATCGTTGAGGAACCGAATTGTTCCGCAAGATCCTGCGCCTTTTCCAGGGTGCGGTTGACGATATGAACAGTCTTCAGGCCGCGGGAGAGCAAAGACCAGATGATGGCACGGGCCGCACCGCCCGCTCCCAGAACGACAGCTGTCCCGGCCTGCTTGTCCCAACCAGGAGCGAACTGATCCAGGTTGCCCAGAAACCCGATACCGTCCGTGTTGGCACCCATCAGGCGGCCATCTTCTGCCAGCCACAGGGTGTTGCAGGCCCCCATGGCCTTCGCGGCATCATCCAGCTCGTCACAGCAAGCCGCCGCCAGTTCCTTGTGAGGAACCGTGACATTGCCGCCGGTCAGGCCGGATTCCGCGAAATTCTTGTAAAAGTTCTTCGCTTCGACCGGATCAACCGCAACGCGGCCATAGCTGCCCTCGATGCCATATTTCTGCAGCCAGTAGCCATGAACCATCGGCGAACGGGAGTGGGTAACCGGCCAGCCAGTGATTGCGGCCTTGGGGGGATTGCTCATGTGTCGAGAACTCCGAGACGGCGCAATTCGGCAAAAAGAGGAAGAAGCGGGAGACCCAGAATGGTGAAATAGTCACCTTCGATGCGCTCGAACAGCTGAACGCCAGTTCCTTCAAGCTGATAGGCCCCGACGCTGGAGAGCGCAGCTTCACCGGCATCCGCAAGATAGCGGCCGACAAAGGCTGGCGTCAGGTCGCGCATGGTCAGATGCGCGGCGGACACATGGCGCCAGATTGCGGTTCCATCGAGAGACAGAACCACGGCGGAGAGCAAGGTGTGGGTGTGGCCGGAAAAGGCCAGAAGCTGGCGCCGTGCCGCTTCCATGTCTTCCGGCTTGGTGTACCGCCGGCCTTCGAAGGCCAACACCTGATCCGCGCCGATGACCAGGTCACCTGGCCGGCGCTCGCTTACGTCATTGGCCTTGGCTTCCGCGAGGATCAACGCAAGATCCTCGGGCAGCATGCCAGCCGCCAGAAGAGGGGCCTCAACGGCGCGCTCATCAATGCCGGCTGGATCGACGGTCACGTCTATCCCGGCATTCCTCAACAAGTCTGAGCGGATCCGGCTGCCGCTCGCAAGAACCAATGCCATTCCTGTTTCCCCCACTTCCCGGCTCAATTTTCCTGCGCCTTTGCCCGGAAATCCCGGTAAAGCGCCATGATTTCGGCCGCGGTTTCTTCAATGGACCGGCGTGTCACGTCGATCAGAGGCCAACCGTTTTCCGAGCACATGCGCCGCGTCAACGTGATCTCCCGCGCGATCTCGCGGCGGTCCACATAGGTATCGTTATAGGACTCGGAATTGAGGGATAACACCCGGTTCCGGCGGATTTGCTGAATTCGTTCAGGCGAGGCAATCAATCCGACAACCAGCGGATTTTCAAGCTTCAGGAGTTTCTCCGGAACCGGAATGTTGGGAACAAGCGGCACGTTCGCAGCCTTGATGCCGCGATTTGCAAGATAGATGCAGGTCGGCGTCTTCGAAGTCCGGGAAATGCCGACCAGAACGATATCGGCGGATTCCAGATCCTCCGGCACCTGCCCATCGTCATGCATCATCGTGTAGTTCAGCGCCTCGATGCGCTGGAAATATTCCGCATCCAGATCATGCTGGCCGCCGACACGATGGGTCTGGGTGACATTCAGATAGGACTGAAACACCGCGAAGACCGGATCGAGAATGTTGACGAAGGGAATGCCGAGTTCCCGGCATGTCCGCTCCAGGCGTCCGGAAATCTCCGCGTCGACAAGCGTGTAGAGAACGATCCCGGGCGCAGCCTCGATTTCGGAAATCACCCGGTCCAGCTGCTTGTGGCTGCGCACCAGCGGATAGACGTGTTCGATCTCCCGGACATTCTCGTATTGGGCCGTCGCAGCCCGCGCCACAGTCATCAAAGTTTCGCCCGTGGAATCCGAAACCAGATGGAGATGGAAGTAGTTACTGGGCTTATTCACACTATCATCCCCACCCCTGTTGATGGACAGGGCGCATCTGTGATCAACGCCGCCCCACCCCGGAATTAATACCCGCTCCCATGAAACTCTCAACAGCGCAGGTTTTTCAAAAGAGTCCCGGCGAAATGATCCGGCAGGGATGTGGATTAACACAATGACTCAACGTCATGGACAGGTTTTCCACCTTTGCCCAATTGGTAAACGGCGCGTTAACGAACACGCAACATCTTCTGACAGAACGTTTTTTTGACTTATCGACTCTTGTGGAAGATAACTTGTCCAGAACTTGCGACGATTTATCCCGGATCGCATATCGCTGTGAATGATTGTGGAGGATCAATGATCCCTGTAATCCACCCACAATAAGAAAAAACAGATTCAAAATTAGAATCTTATTTGTTTTAGACGATGGGAAAGGATCCCCGCCTGATGAAGTCCGAAGACCGTGCGGTAATGCAAGTGCTGGCAGGCGAGAAGCTGTGGCCGCCGCCCATCTGGATGATGCGTCAGGCAGGCCGCTATCTCCCGGAGTATCGTGAAGTCCGCGCCAAGGCGCCGAACTTCCTGTCCTTCTGCTACAACCCGGATCTGGCAACGGAAGTCACCCTCCAGCCGATCCGGCGCTATGGCTTCGATGCGAGCATCCTGTTCTCGGACATCTTCGTCGTGCCGGACGCCATCGGCTATCCGGTGCGTTTTGAAGAGGGACGGGGTCCGGTCCTCGATCCCCTGTCTCATGACATTCTGGACCGTCTGGAACAGGACCGAGCCGAGGAGCATCTGAAACCGGTCATAGAGACGGTTTCGCGGCTCAGAGCAGAGCTCCCTGCGGAAACGACGCTACTAGGCTTCTGTGGCGCTCCCTGGACCGTTGCCTGCTATTCTGTCGCCGGTCACACCACGCCGGACCAGACCGCGGCTCGTGTCGGCGCCTATCGCGATCCGGACATGATGGCCCGCTTCATCGATCAGCTCGTGACGGCATCGATCCGTTACCTGATCCGTCAGCTGGATGCAGGTGCGGATGCGGTGCAGATCTTTGATACCTGGGCAGGTGTTCTGGATGATGCCGGATTTGCCCGTTGGTCGATTGCGCCGACGAAGGCGATTGTCGATGGCGTTCGCGCGGCCCGGCCGGGTGCCCGGATCATCGGTTTCCCGAAGGCGTCTTCAGCCCGCCTGAAGGCTTATATCGATGGAACCGGGGTGGATGCGGTCGGCATCGACTGGACCGCGCCGGATCATCTGGCTCTTGAAATCCAGAAGAAGGTGCCGATCCAGGGCAATCTGGATCCGATGCGTCTTGTTGCGGGCGGCAAGGCCCTGGATGAAGGCATCGACCACATTCTGAAGACCTTCGACAAGGGACCGCTGATTTTCAATCTCGGTCACGGGGTCACTCCGGATGCGGATCCTGCAGAGGTTGCCCGCATGGTCGAACGCGTGAAGCGAGGATAATCCATGGGTGTCTATGAATGGGTGAAGGCGCTGCATGTCATTTCAGTCATCGCCTGGATGGCCGGAATGCTCTATCTGCCGCGTCTTTTCGTCTATCACTGCGATGCAGCCGCTGGTTCCGAAAGCTCCGAGACGTTCAAGATCATGGAGCGCCGGTTGCTCAAGGCCATCATGACGCCGGCTATGATCTCGTCCTGGATTTTCGGCCTTTGGGCTGCCTATGAGATCGGTGCCTTCAGCCAGGGGTGGTTTCACGCCAAGCTGACCCTGGTCCTGATCATGTCCGGTGCGCATGGTTTTCTGGCAGGTTGCGTCAAGCGCTTTGCCAGGGATGCGAACACGAGACCTGCCCGGTTCTACCGGATCCTGAATGAAGTCCCGACCGTGCTGATGATTGTCATCGTCATTCTGGTCGTCGGGAAACCTTTCTGACGGATATACTTGGGGGTGCGGCGGAAAAATCGCCGCATCCGTCTTTTTGTGTACTTGCGCATTGTCAACGAACACATTATTGTTCGGCAACTTCCGGCTGGGTCATGTGAGCAGTTTGTTCGACCCGCCTGACAGCCACGTCTAGTCTAGACCACTCTGGCAGTTCCTCAGCTTACCTTCTGAAATTCATCTGAAGATCCGCTTCAGCCTAGGCGTCAGAAGCTTATTCCACACTCATATCCACCAACAGAGAACGACCCCAATTTCATGCGGGAAATGAAACTCAAAGATCTTAAAGAAAAAACCCCGACCGAACTGCTTCAGTTTGCAGAGGAGCTTGAAGTCGAAAACGCCAGCACCATGCGCAAGCAGGAGCTGATGTTTGCCATCCTTAAAAATCTTGCTGCGCAAGACGTCGACATCATCGGCGAAGGGGTGGTTGAGGTACTTCAGGACGGGTTCGGCTTCCTCCGCTCGCCCGATGCGAATTATCTTCCGGGCCCGGATGATATCTATGTCTCCCCTTCCCAGATCCGGCGGTTTTCTCTGCGCACGGGCGATACGGTGGAAGGTCAGATCCGCAGCCCGAAAGAAGGCGAACGCTATTTCGCGCTGCTGAAGGTCAACACGATCAATTTTGAAGATCCTGACAAGGCACGCCACAAGGTCCACTTCGATAACCTGACGCCGCTCTATCCCGATGAGCGCTTCAAGATGGAAATCGAAGATCCGACCCGCAAGGATCTTTCCTCCCGCGTCATCGATCTGGTTGCGCCGCTCGGCAAAGGCCAGCGCGCTCTGATCACCGCTCCGCCGCGGACCGGTAAGACGGTGTTCCTCCAGAACATCGCCAAGAGCATCACCACCAATCATCCTGAATGCTATCTGATCGTTCTGCTCATTGATGAGCGTCCGGAAGAAGTGACGGACATGCAGCGCACGGTGAACGGCGAAGTGGTTTCCTCCACGTTCGACGAACCGGCCTCGCGTCACGTTCAGGTTGCCGAGATGGTCATCGAGAAGGCCAAGCGCCTGGTCGAGCATGGCCGCGATGTGGTGATCCTTCTGGACTCCATCACGCGCCTGGGCCGTGCCTACAACACCGTCGTGCCGTCTTCGGGCAAGGTTCTGACCGGTGGTGTGGACGCCAACGCCCTGCAGCGTCCGAAGCGCTTCTTTGGTGCTGCCCGTAACATCGAGGAAGGCGGATCCCTGACGATCATCGCGACCGCCCTGATCGATACCGGCAGCCGCATGGACGAAGTCATCTTCGAAGAGTTCAAGGGTACGGGTAACTCCGAAATCATCCTTGACCGCAAGATCTCCGACAAACGCGTCTATCCGGCCATTGATATTCAGCGGTCCGGTACCCGTAAGGAAGAGCTGCTGGTTGCACCCGAGCGTCTCAAGAAGACTTTCGTCCTGCGCCGTATCCTCAACCCGATGGGCACCGTGGATGCGATCGAGTTCCTGCTCGACAAGCTCAAGCAGACCAAGTCGAACGACGACTTCTTCGACAGCATGAACACCTGATTTCTTGCTCTCGTAAAAAATGCGTAGAAGGCGGGCTCCCTCGGGGGCCCGCTTTTTCTATTCATCAACACTCTTTCTCTATGCTTCCGAAAGTCGCTGCATATTCTACGGGGTGAGTTGGTGGAACGACGTGTTTCGTCTCTGGCTGTAAGTGTTTTGACGCCAGATGACGTCGATGAGGTCAGTGCCCTATACGCCAACGTCTTTCGTTCCGGGAAAGCGGTCCGGCTTGAAGAAGTCTCCACCTATATCCGTGAGGTCTTTCTGGATCATCCCCTGAGCGGGGGCCGAGAAGGAAGTCTTCTCTGCAGGGACAGCCAGGGCGTGATTGCAGCTGCAGTCCTGGTTTTGCCAATGACCTTGCGTTTCGGCGAGGACATTCTCTCAGGGCGCTTGCTCTGCTGCCTGATGAAGAACCCGAAGTCGCTCGAAGCCAACGCTGCCATCTACCGGCTTTGTCTAGCGCTTCATCCAAGATCCCAGGACTTCAGCTTTACAGATACGGCCGCTCCAAGAAGCGTCGACATCTTCAGGTCGGGAGGAGGGGAGATGCTTCCCTTCCAGACAATGAACTGGCGCAGGGTCTTCCGGCCTTTGGCTTTTGTGGCCGGCCAGCGGTTCGGGACCTATGTGTTCGCTCCGGTGTTCAATCTGATCGCAAACTTTGGAGATGTTTTTGTCCGCAAGGTGGTGTCCGGTCTTCGTGCGCTGCCAGTGCCCGGATTCAGGACTGCGGATATTGAGGTTGAGAGCTTTCGACAGATAGCACTCCAGATGACCAGCCGGCATGCCATCCGCCCCGACTGGAATTCGGATGAGTTCGCCTGGCTTGTCTCTTCTGCCTTGTCCAATCCGCTGCTCGGAGAGATGAGGGTAAGATCCGTATCGAACCAGGCCGGAAAACTCATCGGTGCCTATCTTTATTTCCTCAGCGACCGGCACATTGCGAGGGTGTTTCATGTCGTGCATGAAGAAGAACACGGGTGCGAGGTCATGAAAGCGCTCTTTGCGGAGTTGGATGGCGCTGGAGCTTATCTCGCTACGGGAATGGCTCAGGCAGATCTTCTGGTGCCGCTTTCGCAGGAACCCAGATTGTCCTATCGCTTCCGGGGCGGCTTCTGCGTTCTCAGCAAGCATGCGAAAGTGATTGATGCGTTGCGGCGCAATGATGTCTATCTTGGTGGCTTCTATTCGGAATCCTGGAACCGCCCGGCAATGGACTTCAACTGAGACCCTGTTTCACGTGAATCCTATTTCGAGACGATCGATTCGGCTCCGCAACTGTCACTTGGAAATTCACCATGCATCTCGAAACTGACCGGCTTATCCTGAGAGACTGGCAGGATGGGGACAGGGATCCTTTTGCTGAAATGGGGCAGGACCCGGAGGTCATGCGCTTTTTCCCGTCGCTGTTGAGCCGACGGGAAAGCGATGCCCTGATCGACAAGGCCATGTCCAAGCAGGCCGCGGACGGGTTCTGCTTCGTCCCGGTCGAGGAGAAGGCCACAGGCAGGTTCCTGGGTTTTACCGGGCTCTCGCGCCCTTCCTATCCAAAGTCTTTGCCTTTTGATCCTTGTGTCGAGATCGGCTGGCGTTTTGCCAGATCTGCCTGGGGCAAGGGATATGCAAGTGAAGCAGCCAGGGAGTGGCTTCGATTCGGTTTCGCAACGCTCGGACTTGACGAGGTCGTTGCCTTCACCACAAGGACGAACCTGAAGTCGCAGGCCGTCATGCAGCGCATCGGGATGATCACCCGGCCGGAGGATGACTTTCCTCATCCGATGCTGGCCAGCGATCATCCTCTCGTTGAGCATGTGTTGTACCGTTTGCAGAAGTCGTCCTGGAGCGCCGCGGAACCAACGCCCACCCGCTAACTGTACAACAGGCTTTCGAGATCTTCAGGGCTGGTGACCGGTAGGCTGCAGGCGCCCTCGCGGCACAGATAGGCGGTGGGCTGTCCATCCGTTGCGGTCTTGCCATGAGCGGGATGGCCTGCCGGGAAGATGTCCGTAGTGGCTGTGACGATCTTCACCAGTGCGGGATCTGTAGTGTCCTCGAGAACCTCCAACATTGGATTCGGATCCGAACCATCCGGCGCAACGATTACCGCAAGCCGGCCATTCAATCTCGTATCAAAGCTGGCGAGCAAGGCGGCGGTCGCAAAGACATTCTGAGGCACATGTGAGGAGAGGGCGGTCAGCACCCTGTCCGCGAGTTCCCGGTAGTAGCTGTTGCCCGTCAGGAGAGACAGCCGCGAGAACGCTGCCACCGCAATCGCGTTGGGGTTGGGCACCGCTTCATCCGAGCTGGTCAGCGGACGCGTGATCAGGTCCGGAGCATCTTCGGCTGTTAGATAGAACGCGCCCTCTGGCGAGACATAATGTTTCACCAGTTCCTGAGCCAGGTGTTCCGCATCCTTGATATAGCGGGCGGCGTTGACCGGATCAGCTTCAGCGAGCGACAGGGCAGCTGCGGTCATATAGGCATAGTCGGAGGCGAAGCCGGGGAGAAGCAGGGTTCCATCCCGCCAGGAGTGGCCGAGGCGGCCGTCCCGCATCATCCGGGTCATGACGAAGTCATAGGCACCTTTCGCTGCCTCGAGATAGGATTCACGTGAAACACTCAAGGAGGCTTGCGCTAGGCCGGTGATGACCAGACCGTTCCAGTCCGCCAGCACCTTGTCATCGAGCGAAGGCCGCACCCGCTTGTTCCGGTGATCCAGAAGCCGGGCGCGCATCGCGGCAAGAGTCTTTTCTTCTTCCGTCGTCAGATCGTCGTCCGCCTGCAGTCGATTCAGGATCGTAACGTTTTCCCAGTTGCCAGAGGGGTCAACGTCGTAGTGCAGGGAAAAGTGGTGGGCCTCAGCCTTGCCAAGCACGGTCTGGATCTCGTCCGAAGTCCAGATATAGAAACGCCCCTCTGAGCCTTCGCTGTCTGCATCCAGGCTCGCGGCAAAGCCTCCGCCAGGCTGACGCATTTCAGCTATGAGCCAGTTTGCCGTCTCGTCGATTCGGCGCCGGAACAGGTCCTCTCCCGTGGCCCGATAGGCTAGGGACAAGGAGGAGAGGAACTGGCCGTTGTCATAGAGCATCTTTTCGAAATGCGGCACGAGCCAATGTTCGTCTACTGCATAGCGGGCGATGCCGCCGCCAAGGTGATCGTAAATACCGCCATTGGAGATTTTCCGGAGCGTGTGGAGATAGACCTCCCGGGCTGCTTCGTTTCCGGTCCTCAGGCCAAGACGCCAGATCAGCTCCATGACCGACGCCTGGGGGAATTTCGGATGACCCTTGATGCCGCCATGCTCCCGGTCGAAAAGCGACAGAAGCCGTTCTGCGCCGGCGGTGATCAGGCCGGGATCGAGCGGGGAGGGGGTGGTGGGAAGCTTTACCTCCAGCGCGCGCATCAGGCCCTTGCGGTTGGTATCGATTCGATCCCGATCCGAGTGGAAGGTCTTCGAGATCCCTTCCAGCACTTCGATGAAGGAAGGGCGTCCCCACTGAGAGACCTTCGGGAAATAGGTGCCGCCCCAGAAGGGTTCGCCCTCCGGGGTCAGAAACATGGTCAGCGGCCAGCCGCCTTGTTCACCGAGAGCGTGAAGCGCCTTCATGTAGATCTGGTCGATGTCCGGACGCTCTTCCCGGTCCACCTTGATGTTCACATAGAGCCGGTTCATGACCTCTGCAGTCGCCGGATCCTCGAAGCTCTCGTGAGCCATCACGTGGCACCAGTGGCAGGCCGCATAGCCGACAGACAGTAGGATGGGCTTGTTCTCTGCCTTGGCTGTGGCAAGTGCCTCCTCACCCCACTGATACCAGTTGACCGGATTGTCCTTGTGCTGCAGCAGATAGGGGCTCGTGGACGTCGCGAGACGATTGGCACTCATGGGGATCTGGTCCTTCGGGACGGGTCGTAACGGAATCGTGTCACTTGTATATTTAGGTCCTGGAGCCATCCGCACCAGTGCCTTCTCGGATATCTTCGGAGAACCTCCTTCTCCCTGTCCATAGTGGAATGACCATGTCAGCAGATACGATCTTTGCCCTCTCGAGCGGCGCCCTTCCTTCCGGTGTCGCGGTCATCCGGCTGTCAGGCCCGCATGTTCCAAGGGTGCTGGAAGAGATCTGTGGCGGCGTTCCGGCGCCCCGGCAAGCCGCTTTGCGCAGGCTCAGAGACCCGGAGACAGGAGATCTTCTGGATGAGGCTCTGGTGCTGTTCTTCAAGGCCCCTGCGAGCTTCACCGGAGAGGATGTCACCGAGCTGCAGTGCCATGGGGGCAGGGCAGTGGTGGCGCGGATTCTGGAGGTCCTATCTGCACGGCCAGGATGCCGTCCCGCAGAAGCGGGAGAGTTCACCCGCCGCGCCTTTGACCGGCAGCGGATGGACCTGACCGAGGTCGAGGGGCTGGCCGATCTGATTGCCGCCGAGACCGAGGGGCAGCGGAAGCAGGCGCTCCGGCAGATGGGCGGTGAACTTGGGCGGCTCTATGAAGGCTGGCGCAAGCGGCTCATCCACATGCGGGCGATGATCGAGGCGGAGTTTGATTTCGCCGATGAGGACGATGTGCCGGGCAGCGTTGCCGATGAGGTCTGGATCGAGGCCTCGGATCTTTCCAGAGAAATCCAGCTCCACCTTACCCGGTCGAAGAGTGGGGAGCGTTTGCGCAGTGGTCTTCAGGTGGTGCTGATGGGGGCGCCCAATGCTGGCAAGTCCAGCCTGCTGAATGCCATCGCCGGACGGGATGTGGCGATCGTCACCGAAGAGGCGGGTACGACCCGCGACACGATCGAAGTTCATCTGGATCTTGGGGGCTATCCCGTGACCCTCGTGGACACTGCCGGCCTCAGAGCGGACGCTGGACGGGTGGAGCAGGAAGGCATCCGCCGGGCCAAGGCACGGGGTGAGACAGCGGATCTCATCCTCTGGGCTGTGGAGCCGGAAGGGGTGGAGCCAGACGCGGAGGAGGCTGAACTTGGGTCGCTTCTTACATCCGGCGTGCCGCTCTGGATTGTCCGGACCAAGTCCGACATCGGGTTAAAGGGGGGGACTCTTCCGAAACGAGACTCCTCCGGAACGATGCAGGAGATTCAATGTTCCACGTGGAACAGGGAAGGGATGGATGGTCTGATCGACGCGCTTTCGGTCTTTGCGTCCGAAATGATAGCGGTCGGCGAGGCACCTCTTGCGACCCGTCAGCGCCACCGGCATTTCCTCAAGGATTGCGTTGCCAGTCTCGACCATGCTCTGGCTCAGTCACACCTGCCTCAGGAACTGCGGGCTGAGGACCTGCGTCTGGCTGCGGATGCACTTGGACGGATCACGGGCCGGATCGATGTCGAGGATTTGCTGGATGTAATCTTCCGGGATTTCTGCATCGGAAAATGACCCGGACCTGTTTCACGTGAATCATGTTTGAGCGGTGATCGATTCCGACCCGCAACGTGTTTCACGTGAATCCAGGAATTTCACAAGCGCCGCGGAAGGGCATTGAGCTCGTCTTTCCGCGGTTTTTCTTTGCCCTCATTGGCGGGACGCCGTATAAAGCCCGCAGCAAGAAGCGGGTCCCGGCAAGCGCGTTCAATTCAGTTTTCGCCGGACCTGACGGGCCAGATCGAGATGCTGCGCATCCTTGGCCCAGCTTTCAGACATTCTTTAAGTGATGGCGATAGATCCGGTTCAACGGATCTTTGACCGGCGGACGTTGGCTATGACATCTGGCGCAGTGGCGACTGACAGCAAGTTTGATTTCGATGTGATCGTGATTGGCGGGGGGCATGCAGGCTGTGAAGCGGCTGCCGCTTCCGCCCGTCTCGGCGCAAACACGGCGCTGGTGACACACCGCTTCGACACCATCGGGGTCATGTCCTGTAACCCCGCCATCGGCGGTCTGGGCAAGGGCCATCTGGTGCGCGAGATCGATGCGCTGGACGGCTTGATGGGACGGGTCGCCGACAAGGGCGGCATCCAGTTCCGCATGCTCAATCTGCGCAAGGGGCCTGCCGTTCGTGGCCCACGTGCGCAGGCTGATCGTAAGCTCTACCGCGAGGCAATGCAGGCCGAGATCCGTGCGACGGAGAACCTCACCGTGGTGGAAGGGGAGGCGGATCGTTTCCTCTTTGAAGAGGGTGGCATCAAGGCTGTGGCTCTTGCGGATGGACGGGTTCTTTCCTGCGGCTCTGTGGTCCTCACCAGTGGTACTTTCCTGCGTGGTCTCATCCACATCGGCGACAAGAAGATCCCTGCTGGCCGTCAGGGTGAAGGTCCTGCCATGGGGCTCAGCCAGTCGCTGGAAGAGATCGGTTTCGATCTTGGCCGTCTGAAGACCGGGACACCGGCCCGTCTTGATGGCCGGACCATCGCCTGGGACAAGCTGGAAGTTCAGCCGGGCGACGACAATCCGATCCCGTTTTCCACGATGACGGACAAGATCGATACGCCGCAAGTGCCGTGTCACATCACCCGCACCACGCCAGAGACACATCGCATTATTCGCGAGAACCTCTCTCGCTCGGCGATGTATTCCGGTGAGATCAAGGGACGTGGTCCGCGCTACTGCCCCTCGATCGAGGACAAGATCGTTCGCTTTGGCGACCGGGACGGACATCAGATCTTCCTCGAGCCGGAGGGCCTGGATGACCACACCGTCTATCCGAACGGCATCTCGACCTCCATGCCGGAGGATGCCCAGATCGCGTTTCTGCGCACCATTCCGGGTCTTGAGAATGTCACCGTTCTGCAGCCGGGCTATGCCATCGAATATGATCACGTCGATCCGCGGGAACTGAAGGCGACCCTGGAAGCGAAACGCTGCAAGGGTCTGTTCCTTGCCGGTCAGATCAATGGCACGACCGGATATGAGGAGGCTGGCGCGCAGGGACTTGTGGCGGGTTTGAACGCCGCCCTGAAGGTTCAGGGGAGGGATCCTTTTATCGTGGACCGCTCTGCCGGCTACATGGGCGTCATGATTGACGACCTGATCACACGGGGCATCACCGAGCCCTACCGGATGTTCACGTCGCGTGCCGAGTATCGCTTGTTGCTTCGTGCCGACAATGCGGACCAGAGGCTCACGCCTCTCGGTATTGCGCTTGGATGCGTGTCTGACCGGCGTCGAGTCGCTTTCGAAACGAAGATGCAGCAGATCGAGGAGGCTCGGGAATTGCTGGAGTCTCTGACTGTGACCCCGAATGAGGCCCGGAAGAAGGGCCTGCCTGTGAACCAGGATGGCATCCGCCGCAGTGCTTTCGACCTGATGGCCTATCCCGACATGACCATCGAGAAGCTACAGGTGGTCTGGCCCCAGCTGGCCGAGATCGATCCGCAGATCATTGAACAGGTCGCGACCGACGCGCTCTACGCGGTGTATCTGAACCGGCAGGCTGCGGATATCGAGGCGCTGAAGCGGGATGAGGCATTGGTCATTCCGGAGGGGTTTGACTTCGACCGTCTCGCTGGTCTTTCCAACGAGCTGAAGCAGAAACTGGCTCTGGTCCGGCCTGCGACCCTTGGTCAGGCGTCCCGGATGGATGGCATGACGCCGGCCGCGTTGACCCTGATCCTTTCCCAGCTCAAGCGCCGGGATATCGAGAAGGGGGCCGCTTGAGATGGGGAGCAGTCTGCTGAAAAGCTCTGGAGAAGCTGTGAATAAGCTGGGGGGTGTTTCACGTGAAACAGTGGAAAGACTCCAGATCTACGTCGACCTGGTTCTGAAGTGGCAGCCCGCACAGAACCTCATTGCCCCTTCGACGATCCCGGATATCTGGACACGTCATGTGGTCGACAGCATTCAGACAAAGCGGACTTTGCCGGAGGCGAAGGTCTGGGTCGACATTGGCAGCGGTGCCGGATTCCCCGGGGTGGTTACAGCTATCCTGCAGGCCGATGATCCGGACGCCCATGTCCACATGATCGAGAGCAACCAGCGCAAGGTGGCATTCCTGCGCACGGCTCTACGCGAGACCGGTTCACGTGGAACAGTGCATTCGGGACGGATCGAGTCGGTTGCGAAATCATGGTCCCATGGTCCTGTGGATGCGGTGTCTGCGCGCGCACTGGCCGCGCTGGATTTGCTTCTGGACCTGTCCGAGCCGTTCACGAGCCAAGGTGCGGTCTGCGTTTTCCACAAAGGTCAAGATTTTCAACGAGAAGTTAACGAAGCGTCTCACACTTGGACATTCGACATGGTAGAAAAGAAAAGCATTGTTGATCCAACGAGCCGGATGCTTTTGCTTTCCAAGGTTTCCCGCCGGCTCAGCCAGGAAGGTGTCGGTTCATGAGCATGCTTCCAGAAACGCCGCGGGTTCTCGCTCTCGCCAATCAGAAGGGTGGGGTGGGCAAGACCACGACCGCCATCAATCTTGGCACCGCGCTCGCCGCCATTGGCGAAAAGGTCCTGGTGATCGATCTCGACCCGCAGGGCAACGCGTCCACCGGTCTTGGCATCGAGCGCCGTGATCGCGGCCTGTCCACTTACGACGTGCTAAGCGGGGATTGCTCGCTGGATGAGGCGATCAAGGATACGGCTGTGCCGCGTCTCTGGGTGGCTCCGTCCACCATGGACCTTCTGGGCCTCGAGCTTGAGATTGCCTCTTCCAGTGACCGTGCGTTCCGTCTTCGGGCAGCCATCGAGCAGCTCACGCGCTCGCGCATGTTCCAGGAGATCGGCTTTACCTATGTGCTCGTCGATTGTCCGCCGTCCTTGAACCTCCTGACGATCAACGCGCTGTCCGCGTCCCATTCCATTCTGGTTCCGCTTCAGTGCGAGTTTTTCGCGCTGGAAGGTCTCAGTCAGTTGCTCAGCACGGTTGAGCAGGTGCGCAATGCCCTGAACCCGCAGCTGACCATTCATGGCATCGTCCTGACCATGTATGACAGCCGCAACAACCTGTCTTCTCAGGTGGTGGCAGACGTGCGCGAGACGATGGGTGACGCGGTCTACGACACCGTTATCCCCCGGAATGTCCGGATTTCCGAAGCGCCGTCCTACGGAAAGCCAGCTCTGCTTTATGACCTGAAATGTTCCGGCAGCCAGGCCTATCTGCGCCTTGCTTCCGAGATCATTCAGCGGGAACGGGACTTGCGCCGCGTCGCGGCTTGAGGCAAGAGCGGCGTTTCAGGAAACGAGTCGGTTCCGATATGGTCTGAGCCAGGATCTGGGCCGGGGCCGTAGGCGGACGCGTTTCCTCCAGGTCAGCAGTCACCCATCCGGCAGCGTGTGGTGACTGAGCGATGCTCCAGGCATCGGCTATCGAACGAGAAGAAAGAACCAGGTGCGGCATGGCTGAAGATACTACCAAGAACAAGCGGCTCGGTCGTGGTCTGGCGGCGCTGATCGGCGATTCCGTCGTTCATCAGGACGCTCCTGTCCCTGAGCGCGTTCAGCGTGACAGCCGCAAGGTTCCGATTGAGAACCTTGTTCCGAACCCGCGGAACCCGCGCAAGACCTTCACCGAGAAGGATCTTTCTGATCTGACGGAATCCTTGCGAGCCAAGGGCATTGTGCAGCCG
Source organism: Roseibium suaedae (assembly GCF_900142725.1). GTDB lineage: Bacteria > Pseudomonadota > Alphaproteobacteria > Rhizobiales > Stappiaceae > Roseibium > Roseibium suaedae. The sequence continues at coordinate 145,758 of NZ_FRBW01000004.1, forward strand.
ATCCTCGTGCGTCCGGCTGCCGGCAGCAACGACCGCTTTGAGATCATCGCGGGCGAGCGCCGCTGGCGCGCGGCGCAGAGGGCAGGGCTCCACGAGGCTCCGATCATCATCCGTGATGTGACGGACCAGGAAGCACTCGAGCTCGCAATCATCGAAAACGTTCAGCGCGCCGACCTGAACCCGATTGAAGAAGCCATGGGCTACGACCAGCTCACCGCTGAATTCAACTACAGCCAGGGTGAACTGGCCAAGATGATCGGCAAGAGCCGCAGCCATGTCGCCAACACCATGCGCCTGCTGAAGCTTCCGAACTCTGTGAAGGACTATCTCGCGGAAGGTCTTCTGACCGCAGGCCACGCCCGTGCGCTGATCACGGTTGAAGATCCTGCTGCCCTTGCAGAAGTGATCGTGGAGAAGGGCCTGACCGTCCGTGATGCGGAGAAGCTGGCGCAGGATCCAGAAGCCCTCAAGAAGCTCCTGTCGGGCATCAAGACGGCCGGTCCGAAGGTCGAGAAGGATGCAGACACCAAGGCCCTGGAAAAGCGTCTCACGGACGTCCTGGGGCTCAAGGTGGTGGTCGGTCACAAGCGGGGCAAGGAGAGCGGTGATCTCAAGATCAAATATAGCTCTCTTGAGCAGCTGGATGAGATCTGCCGCAAGCTGGGCGTTGAGACCCGCTGACCTTTGAAGGACATGCGGATCTGATTGGATTCGGATCCGAAAAGTTTTGACGAAGGCCGGGGCAATGCTCCGGCCTTTAGTTTGACGACAAACCCATCCGTTCGTCATCCCGCACGCAGCGAAGCGGAGATGCGGGATCGGTGAGCCGAGGCATGCGGGGGCAGGCAGCCGATAGAAATCGAAGCTCTTCCGGCGCACCGGTCCCGGCTCGCGCTCCGCTTGGCCGGGATGACGTTCGAGAGCTTGGTACTTTTGTCAGAAGCCTGATGCCGGGGTGATGCTCCGGCTTTTCTGTTTTCCTGGCGGATTTCCTGACAGACGCGCGTCGCCGCGTCTCTGTTCCACAGTTCGACCACATCGGGTTCCTCTGGGGAGATCTTCCTTGGAAATAACCTATTGATATTTATCTTGTTTCTATTCTAGGCGGGCAACGTTCAGTCAATGCCCGAGGTCTTCAAAATCCGCCGATAGGGTAGGGGCCTTTTGAGCTTTCACGATCCATGCAGGACAAACAAAAACGGCGGCCCGTGAGGACCGCCGTTTCTGAAGACTGGTGTCTTATGCCTGAAATCAGGCAGTGGTCTTGTTGGCAGCGCGTTCGGCACGCTTGCGATCGTTCGGATCCAGGATCGCCTTGCGCAGACGGATGGATTCCGGCGTCACTTCCACCAGCTCGTCGTCCGCGATGTAAGACAGAGCGGCTTCCAGCGTCAGACGCTTCGGCGTGGTCAGCTTGACAGCATCGTCCTTGCCCGCAGAGCGGATGTTGGTGAGCTGCTTGCCCTTCAGAACGTTCACTTCCAGGTCGTTGCCGCGGGTATGTTCGCCAATGATCATGCCGGCATAAACCTTGGTGCCCGGGTCGATCATCATCGGACCACGGTCTTCCAGGTTGAACAGAGCATAGGCAACGGCCTCACCCTGGGCGTTCGACAGAAGCACGCCGGTGTGGCGGCCCTGGATCGGCCCACGGAACGGCTCGTAAGCGTGGAACAGACGGTTGAAGATTGCAGAACCGCGCGTGTCGGACATCAGCTCGGCCTGGTAACCGATCAGACCACGGGTCGGAGCAGTGAAGACCAGACGGGTGCGGCCACCGCCGGACGGACGCATCTCTAGAAGGTCAGCCTTGCGTTCCTGCAGCTTCTGAACCACTGCGCCGGAGAACTCTTCATCAACGTCGATGATGACTTCTTCGATCGGCTCGAGGCGGTTGCCATCCTTGTCATACTGGAACACGACGCGCGGACGGCCGACACCCAGTTCGAAGCCTTCGCGGCGCATGTTTTCGATCAGGATGGCGAGCAGAAGTTCGCCGCGGCCGGATACGATGAACGCGTCCGGCTCATCGGTTTCTTCAACCTTCAGAGCCACGTTGCCTTCGGCTTCCTTCATCAGGCGCTCGCGGATGACGCGGGACTGAACCTTGGTGCCTTCGGTGCCTGCCAGCGGGCTGTCGTTGACGCGGAAGGTCATGGACAGCGTGGGCGGATCGATCGGCTGTGCGGTCAGCGGCTCGTTGATTTCCGGTGCGCAGAGCGTGTCTGCCACGGTTGCCTTGGTCAGGCCGGCGATGGAAACGATATCGCCTGCATCACCCTGCTCGATCGCCTGGCGCTCAAGGCCACGGAATGCGAGGATCTTGGACACGCGGCCGGTTTCGACCTGCTTGCCATCGCGGCTCAGGGCCTTGATCGGCATGTTCGGAATGGCGGTGCCGGATACGATACGGCCGGTCAGAATGCGGCCGAGGAACGGGTCGGACTGGATCGTGGTGGCCAGCATCTTGAAAGCGCCCGGCTCAGCTGCCGGCGGTGCGACCTTGTCCAGAACCATGTCAAACAGCGGAGCCATGCTGTCCTTCGGGCCATCCGGCTCGGTGGACATCCATTCCTGCTTGGCGGAACCGTAGAGAACCGGGAAGTCGAGCTGCTCTTCGTTGGCATCAAGAGATGCGAACAGGTCGAACACTTCGTCCAGCACTTCGTCTGCACGCTGTTCCGGCTTGTCGATCTTGTTGATCGCGACGATCGGCTTCAGGCCGAGCTTCAGCGCCTTGCCAAGAACGAACTTTGTCTGCGGCATCGGGCCTTCAGCGGCGTCCACCAGCAGGACCACACCGTCGACCATGTGCAGGATACGCTCGACTTCACCACCGAAGTCGGCGTGGCCCGGGGTGTCCACGATGTTGATGCGGGTGTCGTTCCAGACCAGCGAGGTGACCTTGGCAAGAATGGTAATGCCGCGTTCGCGCTCGATGTCGTTGCTGTCCATCATGCGCTCTTCTGTCCGCTGGTTGTCGCGGAATGCGCCAGATTTCTTGAGCAGAACGTCGATCAGGGTTGTCTTGCCGTGGTCGACGTGGGCAATGATGGCGATATTTCGGAGATTCATGTCAGGCTCCAAAAAGACACTGCGGGCCTTTGGGGCCCGCAGGTGTGTCTTGGCTCTCGTTTTCCGGGATTCAGCCTGATAGGCCGAAATTTGCGGTCTATATAGTCTGAATGGCTGGTTTGTGCAATGCAGTGACGGCAGTTTGCGGCGAGCTTGCTTGACATTAGTCAATTCAGAGCTACATCATAAGGTAGCCTTACTAATTGGAGATTTCATGAAGCCTCTGGCTCCAGAATCAAGCATCACGCTGATGATCGTGGATACTGCCCGCCTGCTCCGTAAAAGGTTCGAGATCGCTCTCTCCCATGTGGACACGGGTTTGACCGTGGCTGAGGCGCGGGCCTTAGCGTTCATCTGGCGCAATCCCGGGCTTCGGCAGACGGCTCTTGCCGACCGCATGAACGTCGAGCCGATGACGCTCGTTGGCTATCTGGATGCGCTGGAACGGGCCGGGTTGATTGTCCGCCAGGCCGATCCGGCCGACCGTCGTGCAAAGCTGATCGTGCTCACGGAAGAGGCCGATCCGGTTCTGGACAAGATTGGTGCCGTCATGAAGGACCTCCGTGAAGAGGTGCTTTTCGGGTTGTCGGAGGATCAACGGAAGCTTCTTGAAGGACTTCTGGGAACCTTGAAAGACAATCTCCTGAACGTCGAAACAGAAGCCTTAACCAGGTAACCCAATTTGGTCCGGATCCCGTTGCGTGGGGAGGCCAGGTCCAGGAAACGTCCTGCAAACCAATGAAAATGGAACCCCCTTCGCATTCTGCGCCGCCCATGAGCGTGCTGCGGACGTCGATCCTCGGTGCGGCGCTGGTCGCCATCGGCCCGATCACCATGGCGCTCTATACGCCAGCCATGCCAGCGCTGGCGGTCGACTTCGGAACGACGGAGTCCATGATCAAGCTGACACTGACGGCCTATTTTGCCGGCTTCGCAGTGACCCAGCTTCTATGCGGCCCCCTCACCGATGCCTTTGGCCGCAAACCGGTTACCCTTGCCTTCCTGACCCTTTATCTGACCTCGACGGTGCTGGCGAGTTTTGCGCCGACGGTCGAGTGGATGATGATTGCAAGAACCTTGCAAGGGATCGGGGCAGCGGTGGGCATCTCCGTGTCACGTTCGATTGTCCGCGATCAGTATACCGGTCAGCAGTCTGCACAGATCATGAATACGGTTGCCACCATGCTCGCTCTCGGGCCGGCTGCCTCCCCTACTCTCGGCGGGTTTATTCTGGAGCTCTTCGGCTGGCGGGAAATTTTCTACTGCATGATCGGCTATGGCCTGATCCTGATGGTGGCCGTCGCGCTGTTTCAGCCGGAAACCAACCGGTTCCTGTCCCTGTCCAACATTCATCCGGGCCGGTTGCTGCGCAATTACGCGACCTTGCTGAAAGATAGCCGCTTCATGCGGCCGAGCCTGCTTCTCGGCTTTTGCCTGGGCAACATCTACACGATGGCAACCGTCCAGCCTTTCGTGCTCATCCATGCGGTTGGGCTCACGCCATCCCAGTTCGGCATGGGCATGATGTTGCAGTCCTTTTCCTTCATTTCCGGAACGCTTGTGTCTGGCCGCCTGCTCAAGCGCATGGATGCGGAGCGTCTGGTGCCGATCGGAATGGCGGGCATGATGATTGGGGCGATTGCCATGATCGTGCTCTTGCGGGCATTCCCGCCAAGCTATCTGACGGTCATGGGACCCGTCGGCATCTTTGCCTTCTCGCTGTCCTTCGTGCTGCCAGCTTGTCTGACCAATGCCATGCGTGATTTTCCGCAAATTGCAGGCGCTGCCTCCTCCATGGTTGGCTTCCTGCAGTTCGGCGGCGGCATTGCCGGCAGTCTGATGATTGCGTCCCTGGGCGATCCCCTCCTCGGCATGCAGACCATTGTTCCAGCCATGCCGATCACGGGCATCCTGATCTATCTTCTGATGGGATTGCGCGCGAAGTCGGCCTGAATGCAAACAGGGAGCGCGATCTCACGCGCTCCCCGAGGTTGATGACAAACCTAACAAATTGTCATCCCGGACGCAGCGAAGCGGAGATCCGGGACCGGTGAACCGAGGCGCGCCGGCAGTCAACTGATTGAACCCGTTACTCTTCCGGCTCACCGGTCCCGGCTCGCGCTCCGCTTGGCCGGGATGACTATCGAGAGCTTGATACCTTTGTCAGCAGTCTGAGGGAGCACGTTCTCACGCGCTCCCCACTGGTAAATTTCAGGGGCCGGGCGGCTTAGCCCTGGCGAACCGGATCCAGGGTCACCTTGTGCAGTTCGACGTCGTCCCGGTCCATCAGGCGGACGGTGAGCTGTTCGCTCTGGCCATCAATATCGACAAGGCCGAAGAACTGCAGGCCCATGGACGGGGCCAGATTGGCCCCCTGCTCGGCGGTCGGCGCCTTCACGAACTTCACTTCCGGACCAAAGGTCATGTCGAGGTCGTTCGGACCGAAGGTGCCGGCGTGGATCGGCCCGGAAACGAATTCCCAGAAGGGCTTGAAGTCCTGGAACTGGGCCTTGTCCGGATTGTAGTAATGGGCAGCCGTGTAGTGAACATCCGCCGTCAGCCAGACGATATTGTCGATATCGGCCGACTTGATGAAGCGCAGCAGATCGGCGAACTCCAGTTCGCGGCCCTTGGGGGCGCCGTTGTCGCCGTTGGCAACGGCTTCCGTGCGCTTTTCGCCATTCACCGTGTCCCAGACGCACAGACCGATCGGCATGTCGCAGGCGATGACCTTCCAGGTGGCGCGGGAGTTGATCAGTTCCCGCTTCAGCCAGGCCAGCTGTTCAGCACCGAGGATCTGGGACTGTGCGGTGATCTCGTCCTGCATGCCGTCCGCATTCGGGCCGCGATAGGTCCGCAGGTCCAGGAAGAACACGTCCAGCAGCGGGCCATAGGCAATCTTGCGATAGATACGGCCAGGTTCAGCGGGCATGTAGCGGATCGGGGTCAGCTCGTGGAAAGCTTGCGCGGCCCGGGCCGCCAGAACCTGCACGTTCTTTTCCGTGTAGCGGTCGTCGTCAGTCAGGTCCTTGGAAGCTGACCAGTTGTTGACGACTTCATGGTCGTCCCACTGGAAGAAGGTCGGCACTGCGGCGTTGAAGGCGAGAAGGTTCTCGTCCATCAGATTGTATTTCCACTGGCCGCGGTACTCGTCCAGCGTTTCGGCAACCTTGGACTTTTCTTCCGTCATGAGGTTCTTCCAGACGGTTCCATCCTTCATCTCGACGGTTTCTTTCAGCGGGCCGTCCGCATAGATCGTATCGCCGGAATGGATGAAGAAGTCCGGGCTGTGCTTGGCCATGGTGGCATAGGTCTTCATGCCGCCCTGGTCCTTGTCGATGCCCCAGCCCTGCCCGACAGTGTCACCGGACCAGGCAAAGCGCACGTTGCGGCGGGAAGCGGGAGCGGTGCGGAAGCGGCCAACAGCGGGCTCCGACAGGGCGTTGACGTCGTTGAGATCGGCAAAGGCCACGCGGTAGAAGATATCCTGATCGGACGGCAGGCCTTCCAGCAGGCGCTTGGCGGCAAAGTCGCTGTCCGGGAAGGCGTTGATCGGAGCAAGACGCGTCGGATTTTCAAACGAACCGGTCGTATCGAATTCCACCAACATCTTCGCAGGACGGTCCGTCCGGCCCCAGATCATGCCGGAGTTTGCATCCACATCGCCGGACTGCAGACCATGGGTCACCACCGGGCGGGATGCGGCACGCGAAATGGCCGGCATGGCAAGTCCGCTTGCATAGACCAGGCCGGTCGCAGCGGATGTTTTCAAAAAAGAGCGGCGGGAAAAACGCAATTTCATAGTGCTGGCTCCATGGCTGGCGAATGGCGGTGCCATCCCTCATTGCCCGGATTCAATGCAGGCCGTTCCTGACAGGCTGATTAAACCTTCGTGACAGCCTGCCGAAGATTTCATGACACGCCTGCCGCTCCTGCCTTGACCAATTCTACAGGAAGCGTCACACAGCCGGAAACGGGATCTGAGACATGTCACCTGACACCAAGAGCTATGTGTTGCCCGCCTCCTCGGGAGCGGCTGCAAGACCGCATGTAATGGGCATCCTGAACGTGACGCCGGACAGTTTCTCTGATGGCGGCCGTCATGATGACGCGGAAGCTGCCCTCGCCCATGCCCGGCTGATGATCGCGGAAGGCGCGGACATCATCGACATCGGAGCTGAAAGCACGCGGCCCGGGTCTGCCCCGGTATCTCAAGAGCAGGAATGGGAGCGGCTTCAACGGATCATCGAACCGGTTGCCGCGCTCGGTGTTCCTGTCTCCATAGACACCTACAAGGCAGAGACGGCCCGTCTCGCCTGTGCTGCCGGGGCTGTCATCATCAATGACGTCTGGGGCCTGCAGAAGGACCCTGCGATGCCGGAGATAGCAGCTGAAACCGGTGCTCACGTGATCATGATGCATAACCGTCTGGAAGCCGAGCCTGCTGCCGACATCATGGCCGACATGGACCGCTGGTTCGAGCGCTCCATGGACCTTGCTGACAGGGCCGGAATCCCCCGGGAAAAGCAGATCCTGGATCCGGGCTTCGGTTTCGGCAAGACAATGGACCAGAACTTCCTGGTGCTCAATCGCCTGCATGAGTTTGCCAAGCACGGGCTGCCGATCCTGGCTGGCGCGTCGCGCAAGCGCATGATCGGGGCGGTCCTGAACGTCGAAACAGACGAGAGATTGTTTGGTTCTCTTGCCGTTCACCTGATTGCCATGCAGAAGGGCGCGGACATCGTTCGTGCGCATGATGTCCGGGCCCATGCGGATGCTGCCCGCATTCTGGCGGCGGCCCGCGCGGAGAGAGTTCTATGACCTTTGAAAATGGTTCCGTGCGGGCTGCCCTGGGCCTCGGATCGAACATGGGCGATACCCGGGGGCATCTGGAGGCCGCTGTTGCGCGTCTGGACAGCAGCGAAGGCATCCGGGTTCTGGCCCGCTCGTCTGACTATCGCACTCCGCCCTGGGGTCCGGTGCCTCAGGACGACTATCGCAACATCTGCCTGACCATCGAGACGAGCCTCCCCCCTCGCCAGTTGCTGGAGCGGTGTCTGGAGATCGAGAAAGAACTTGGCCGGGTCCGGGATGTGCGTTGGGGCCCGAGGATCATCGACATCGATGTCCTGATCTATGGCCAGGACAAGGTGGATGAGGAGCACCTCACCATTCCGCATCCGCGCATGGGTGAGCGGGCCTTCGTACTTGTCCCGCTCGTGGAAATCTGGCCGGATGCGCCGATCGGCGATGGCCGGACGGCCGAAGAAGCCCTCCAGACCTGCCCGGACGTTGCCGACGTTGTTCTGCTGCGCGACTGAAATCAGTTCAGCGTGTAGAGGCTTATGTTCAGATAGGCCGCGAAGGACACCCAGATCGCATAGGGCACGAAGCAAAGCGCTGCGATGCGGTCCCGGTTCCAGGTGAGCCGCAGAAACAGCAGGATTGCCGCCAGCATTGCCAGGATGATCACGGCACCTGCGCCCAGATTATGCAGGCGGAAGACCACCGGGCTCCAGGCGAAATTGAGCAGCATCTGTGCCCACCAGGTCAGGAACGCTGGGGAGGAGCCTCCCCGCAGCCAGGTGCGCCACCCGGCAATGGCAATCAGCACGTAGAGCGTTGTCCAGGCGGGGGCGAACAGCCAGTTCGGCGGGGTCAATGCAGGCTTCTCTAACCCCTGATACCAGGGACCGGGCAGATTGGTTGCCCCGATGAAGAGGCCAATGCCGAGAACTGCGGCAAGGAAGACAGCAAGACCGAGCCAGCGCTGCATCGGAGAATTCCTTCAGGGTTTCACCGCCGTGGACGGCATCAGCGCCAGGAATGCCTTCATGTGAAAGCGGGCCTGATCCGGCGGTGGAGCAAAACTTTGTCCATGGGGACACTTAGAGCGGGACAGGCAGCCTGACCAGCAAGGGCTACTCCCTATCTGGGCAAGATGGGCGCTGCACAGGGTTGCATCATATCCGCGCTTGGCATCGATTGCGCCAACGGGACAGGCCGCAATGCAGGGCTTTTCGTCACAGGTGGGACATGGCCCCTCCCCGGGCAGGTGGATTGGGTCGCTGAGATCTTGCGGTGACAAGAGGGCTGCCCGCAATCCGAGCCATGGGCCGAAAATGGGACTGACCAGAACGCCAAGCGGGCTTTGGGAGAGATCGGCTGCTCGACGCGCCCATTTCTGGAATGGATGATAGGGCGGGCCTTCAAAGGGAAACAGCGGTTCGAGATCCGCGTTGCTGGCAATTCCGAGAAGGCAGCGCTTGGTGTAGCGGTCCAGCGGATCAGCCAGACCATCTGCAAATTCCGGCGAGCGGGAGAAACGGTCCCACAGGTCTGGTCCCGCATTGGCAACCATGAGGACGGACTTGACTGGCCGTCCGTCTGCCAGGTCGGGAAGCTGATCTGCCGGCTGGGGGCGAAAGCGCCCGAGCACAAAAAAACCGGCCGCGGACAGCTCGTCATGGAGCGGATCCGCGGCCGGTTCTGTCATTGGATCAACCGATCTGGTTGCGCTTGGCGAGTGTCCGCAGGCGCAGGGCGTTCAGCTTGATGAAGCCTGCGGCGTCCTTCTGGTCGTAGGCGCCGTGGTCGTCTTCGAACGTGACCAGCTTGTCGGAATAAAGCGACTTCGGGCTTTCGCGGCCGGTGACGATGACGTTGCCCTTGTAGAGCTTCAGCGTCACTTCGCCTTCCACATGCTCCTGGCTCTTGTCGATCAAGGCCTGCAGCATTTCGCGTTCCGGAGAGAACCAGAAGCCGTAGTAGATCAGCTCTGCATAGCGCGGCATGATCTCGTCCTTCAGGTGGGCTGCGCCGCGGTCGAGGGTGATGGATTCCATCGCGCGGTGTGCGGCCAGAAGGATGGTACCGCCCGGCGTTTCGTAAACGCCGCGGCTCTTCATGCCGACGAAGCGGTTCTCGACCAGATCCAGACGGCCGATGCCATTGTCACGGCCATAGTCGTTCAGCTTGGCCAGCAGTGTTGCCGGGGACAGGCGCTCGCCATTGATGGAAACGGCGTCACCGCGCTCGAAACCGATCTTGATGACGGTCGGCTGGTCCGGAGCTGCTTCCGGGGAAATGGTGCGCATATGCACATATTCCGGAGCCTCGAGCGCCGGGTCTTCCAGAACCTTGCCTTCGGAAGACGAGTGCAGGAGGTTGGCGTCCACGGAGAACGGTGCTTCGCCCTTCTTGTCCTTTGCGACCGGGATCTGGTGCTTTTCGGCAAAGTCCAGAAGGTCGGTACGGGACTTGAAGGTCCAGTCACGCCACGGGGCGATGATCTTGATGTCCGGGTTCAGCGCATAGGCGGAGAGTTCGAAGCGGACCTGGTCGTTGCCCTTGCCGGTTGCGCCATGGGCGATCGCGTCTGCGCCGGTCTTCTTGGCAATCTCGATCAGGTGCTTGGAGATCAGCGGACGGGCGATGGAGGTGCCCAGCAGATAGACGCCTTCATAGACGGCATTGGCACGGAACATCGGGAAGACGAAGTCGCGGACAAACTCTTCGCGCACGTCCTCGATGAAGATCTCCTTGATGCCCAGCATTTCTGCCTTCTTGCGGGCCGGTTCCAGCTCTTCGCCCTGGCCGAGGTCGGCCGTGAAGGTCACGACTTCCGCGCCAAGTTCGGTCTGGAGCCACTTCAGGATGATGGAAGTATCGAGGCCGCCGGAATAGGCAAGCACGACCTTCTTGATGTCGCCATGGGCCATGGTATCTGGGATCCGTTCAGTTCAGTGTCTGAGGCCCTGAAGGGCCGTGAAAACTCCGGCGCAATTTAGCCGGTAAATGCGGCAGCGCAAGGGGGAGAAACCGGGGTCTTGTCTGCAAGGTCGGGTGATCCGCCGGGAAATCGACGGCTCGGATGCGGTCAGGCTTTCCCCGTGCCATAGCGGCTGAGGAACATGTCGACGGTTTCCTCGATGATCCGCTCCATCTCCTCGTGTGTCGCGACGGCCTCCCCGAACATCTTCGGATAGAAGCCCCGCGCCTTGATCAGGCCGAGAAACTGTTCAGCGCCCGTCAATGTGTCTGGAATGTTGAGGTGGCCGCTTTTGACAGTCGCGTCGAGAAAGGTCTTGATGATCATGACCATTTCCATGCGCTTGTTCATATGCGAGGCAAGATCAGGGTCTCTCAGGACTTCGCCCAGAACCATCTTCACCATCGACATGGCGCAAGGGTCCGTCAGAAGCTTGCCCTGGCTCCAGCCGAGGCGGATCAATTCATCGCGGATGGGAGCCTTCGGGTCGAAGGACACATGCAGATAGGATTGCACCCGGCCGGCCAGACATTCGGTAATGGCCTTGAACAGCGCTTCCTTGCTCTCGAAATGGTTATAGACCGTCCGCTTGGAAACCTGGGCGCGCTCGGAAATTCGATCCATGCTGGCGCCAGCGAAGCCCTTTTCCTGAAATTCGGCAATGGCTGCTTCAATGATCTGCTTGTTTTTCTGTTCCGCTAACGCCATGTCGTGAAAATGCCCGCCATTCCAGAGCGTGATTTTTCACGCCGGTGCTCTTGAATCCCTCGATCCGTGTTCCCATGTAAACTCGTCAGTTTACTTTTTGCTCGAAAGCATTTAAGCTGCACTGTAGAGTTTACCCCCTTTAGCCATTTCCGACAAGCCGAGGGAGCGCTGGGATATGTCCGTATCAGTAACTATAAACGGGACTTCTCGTATCATTGATGCCGATCCTGAAACACCCCTTTTGTGGGTCATTCGGGATGAACTTGGAATGACGGGTACCAAGTTCGGCTGTGGGGTTGCCCAATGCGGTGCCTGCACCGTGCATCAGGATGGCATTCCGATCCGGTCCTGCCAGACAAGCCTTCAGGACGCGGAAGGTACAAGTATCACGACAATCGAAGGGGTTTCCGGCAAGGCAGCAGATGCTGTCCGTTCTGCGTGGGAAGAATTGTCTGTCGCGCAATGCGGTTATTGCCAGTCCGGCCAGATCCTGGCGGCTACCGCACTTCTGAGCGAAACCCCCAAGCCGACCGACGAAGACATCGATGCGGCCATGGACGGCAACGTCTGCCGGTGTGCCACCTATGCCCGTATCCGGCAGGCCATTCATGTCGCCGCCGAAAAGATGGAGGCCTGAGCCATGTTTCATTTCATGAAGGATCAGATCCAGGCTGCAAAGCCGTCCCGCCGCAGCTTCCTGAAGATGTCTGCTGCAGGTGTTGGCGGTTTCATTCTGGCGGCGAGCCTGCCCGGTGCCTCCCGCAAGGCATTCGCAAGCGAAGGCGATTTCGCCCAGCCGTTCGTGCACATCCGGCCGGACAACAAGGTCGTGGTACTGATCAAGCATCTCGACAAGGGACAGGGCACGGCAACGGGCCTTGCCACGCTTGTCGCTGATGAGCTGGATGCGGATGCTGCCCAGATTGAAACCAATTTTGCTCCGGCAAATGTGGAGCTCTACAAGAACCTCGCCTTCGGCATGCAGGGAACCGGCGGCTCGACAGCCATGGCCAATTCCTTCCTGCAGTACCGGACGGCAGGGGCAGCCGCCAAGGCCATGCTCGTAGCTGCCGCCGCGCGCAAATGGGGCGTTGATGCGGCGACGATCACCGTCTCCAAGGGCGTCGTCACCTCCGCCAGTGGCCAGTCCGCGAGCTTCGGTGATCTTGCGGCATTGGCAGCCAATGAGGATGTGCCGGCAGAACCAGTGCTAAAGACCCCCGATCAATGGGTCTATATCGGCAAGTCCTTCCCCCGTGTGGATGTCCCGGCCAAGAGCCACGGCAGCGTTGGCCTTTATGGCATGGACCATCAGGCCGAAAACATGCTGGTGGCGGTGCTTGCACGTCCGCCCCGGTTTGGCGGCGTTCCGACTGGCTTTGAAGCTGCCAAGGCCCGCGAAGTGAAGGGTGTCGTGGATGTGGTGCAGGTGCCGAGCGGCGTTGCCGTTCTGGCAACCTCGACCTGGCCGGCGATCGCGGCCCGCGACCTTCTTGAAGTCACCTGGGACGAAAGCGGCGCAGAAACCCGCAGCACGGACGAGATGGCCAAGGAACTTGCCGACATGACGGCAACCAAGGGCATTTCGGTTCCCGGCAGCCATGGAGATGCGGAAGCTGCCATCGCTTCGGCCGCAAAGGTGATTGAGGTCGACTACGCCTTCCCGTTCCTGGCCCATGCGCCGATGGAGCCGCTCGACATCACCGTGTTCTTTGATGGCGAGAAGGCCGAATTCTGGACCGGATCCCAGTTCCAGACCATCGACCAGATGGTTTCGAGCAAGATCTTGGGCCTGACGCCGGACAAGGTCACGATCAACACCACCTGGGCAGGTGGTTCCTTCGGCCGCCGTGCGCAGCCGGACAGCCACTATTTCGCCGAAGCCGCCCTGATCGCCAAGGCCCGGCTGGAGGCAGGCAACGCCGCTCAGCCGATCAAGGTGGTCTGGACCCGCGAAGACGACATTCGCGGCGGCTACTATCGTCCGATGGTTGCGCACAAGGCGAAGGTCGGTTTTGACGACAAGGGCCAGGTTACAGGCTGGAGCCACCGTGTCGCGGCAAAGTCCATCATGCAGGGAACCGCTTTCGAGCAGTTCGCGATGAAGGATGGCGTTGATGCGACCACGGTCGAAGGCATTGGCGAGTTGCCCTATGAGCTTCCCGCCTTCCAGACCGAGGTTCATAACGCCAAGACGCCGGTTCCGGTGCTTTGGTGGCGTTCGGTTGGTCACACCCACACCGGGTTTGTTGCCGAAACCATGATGGACCGGCTGGCAAAGGAAGCTGGCGAAGATCCGCTGGACTACCGTCTGAAGCGCATCAAGAACGAGCGTCTTGCAGGCGTGCTCAAGCTGGTGGCCGAAAAGGCCAACTGGAGCACCCCCCTGCCCGAGGGCCGCTATCGCGGCATCGCGGCGGTGGAATCCTTTGGATCCTATGTGGCCGAGGTTGCGGAAATCTCGTTCCGCGAAGACGGAACGGTGAAGGTCGAAAAGGTGACCTGCGCAGTCGATTGCGGTCTGCCTATCAACCCGGACAACATCGTTGCCCAGGTGGAAGGCGGCGTCGGTTATGGCCTTGGTGCGGTTCTGCGCAACGAGATCACCATGACGGACGGCGAAGTGGATCAGTCCAACTTCGATACCTATCTGCCGCTCCGCATGACTGACATGCCGAAGGTCGAGGTCCATATCGTGCCATCGACCGAAGCCCCAACGGGCATTGGCGAGCCTGGCACGCCTCCGGTCGGGCCTGCGGTTGCCAATGCGATTGCAGCGGCAAAGGGCGAATGGGTGACGGTGCTGCCCTTCTCCCGGCATGGCTACGCCTGACCGGCGGACCCAAGTCCGGACAGGAGTTTAGCGCTTCTTTTAAGGCCGCCTTCGGGCGGCCTTATTCTTTGGCGAAGAACAAAATTGCTGTAGCGCAGGTTGCAGCATGAAACTCCGCTTGCATGCTTTGTGGAGTTCCCTGTAATAACCGCCGCCCTGCAGGAAATCGGCAAGTTTAGACCGGTTTCGGGGCACTTTTGTTCTCCAAGGGTGATCCATGCGCGCCTCCTTCTCCCGATTGTTCTTTCTTGCCGCTTTCCTTGCGACAAGCGCTGCCCAGGCGGGCACCTTGTCCGGCCTGCGCGGCACGCCAACTCCCTTCTCTTTTGACACGGTCGTTGACGAGGCCCGCAAGCTTGCGGCATCTCCCTACAAGGAGCAGCCGGTCCGTGCTGGCGATACGCTCGAGAAGATCGACTATGACGCTCACTGGAAGATCCGCTTCAAGCCGGAAGAGACCGTCGACATTGCTCCGGGCGTGCCGGTTCAGTTCTTTCACAGCGGCCGCTTCTTCAAGCTGCCGGTGAAGCTGAACGAGGTTGCGGACGGTCAGTCCCGCGAGATCCTCTACAATCCTGCCTATTTCGACATGCCCGAGGACAGCCCGGCCCGCGATCTTCCGGCCGACATCGGCTTTGCCGGCTTCCGCGTCATGCGACCGGACCTGAAGACCGACTGGATTTCCTTCCTTGGCGCGGCCTATTTCCGCACCGACGGCCAGTCCCATCAGTATGGCCAGTCGGCACGGGCGCTTGCGATTGACACCGGCATGTCCAAGCCTGAGGAATTTCCGCGCTTCACCGCCTTCTGGTTCGAAGCGCCGAAGTCCGACCAGGAAACGATCACCATCTATGCCCTGATGGATTCTCCGTCTGTCGCCGGTGCCTACAAGATGACCATGCTCAACCGGGAAGGTGAAGGCCAGGTCATGGACATCGACAGCCGCCTGTTCTTCCGTGCTCCGGTTGAACGTCTGGGCATTGGACCGCTCACCAGCATGTACTGGTATTCTGAGACCAACCGGTCGACCGGTCTGGACTGGCGTCCGGAAGTGCATGACACGGATGGTCTGGCCATCGTCAGCGCGGAAGGCGAGCAGATCTGGCGTCCGCTCAATAACCCGCGCGCGCTGCGCACCTCCACCTTCATGGCCAACAACGTCAAGGGTTTTGGTCTGGCTCAGCGCGACCGGGCTTTCGAGAACTATGAGGACGACGGCGTCTTCTATGACAAGCGCCCGTCTGTCTGGATCGAGCCGACCCAGCCCTTTGGTGATGGTGCCGTGCAGCTGGTCGAGATCCCGACCGATGACGAGATCTTTGACAACATCGTTGCCTATTTCATCCCGAAGGATCTGCCGGTCGCCGGCAGCGAAAAGCATTTCGCCTACCGCATGTACTGGAAGGATGCTCATCCGCTGCCGCCGGCAGGTGCCCGTGTCGTGGCAACCCGTGGCGGCCAGGGTGGGGTTCCCGGACAGTCGCGTCCGCAGGACCAGATCAAGATGGTGATCGAGTTCGAGGGGCCTTCCCTCAAGGGTCTTGGTCAGAACGACGGGGTTACGCCGGTCATTGAGCTCTCAAAGGGCGAGGCGATCAATCCCTATGTACTGCCCGTGGTCGGCACCGACCGGTGGCGTCTGGTGTTTGACACCAAGGTGTTTGATCACGAGCCGATCGAAGCCCGTGCCTATCTCAAGAAGGACGATGATGTTCTGACGGAGACCTGGCTAGGCCAGCTGTCCCACGAGATTGTTGCCAAGCCGCACTAAGCCGGCCTTCAATCCGGATACTGAAAAGGCCGTCCATTGGGCGGCCTTTTTTTGGTGTTTGCAGGTGGCCTTTCGGATCAAGCCTTGCGCCAGCGGACCACGGCTGCAGTGGTCAGGCCGAAGATCAGGTGACCGGCCAGCGAGGCCCAGGCGAGCGGGATGAAGCCGAGGAAGGGCGGCAGTCCGGCGATGAGATGGGCCATGATGTAGAGGGCAAAGACCCAAAGGCCCGCGCCGAAGCCAAGACCAACGATCCACCAGGGCAGGAAGGGCGTCACGACACGCGCAATGGGGCGGGCGACAAACAAGTATCCAAGCGGGTAGAACACAACGCCGACGACGCCGTGAATGATCTCAGCAAGAACCCGGCTGGAAAGACCAAAGACTGACTGCACGAGCGCTGCCGGCTCTAGCGGGCCGCCGACCAGAAGGGGCGTGATGCCTCGCGCCCAGACCTCCCACAGCAGATCGGCGGCAACGCCTGCGATGATTGCCGTGACGAGAATTGAGATGCTGAGCGGCGGAAACAGAGGCCGTGAGGCCGGGAGAGAAGAACTTGCGGTCATAATGCCCCCTGGAAACGGTTTGGCGGGAAACGCTTTGTTCCTGCCAAGCTCGCTCCAAAACCTGATCCGCGCAACTCACGCTTTGATCAGAATTTATCGCGGAAACTCACGCCATGGGCCTTGTGACCTCACCGGAAGGTGAAGTTGCCGTCATCAAACGAGGTGCACGCGCCGGGCAAACAGGCCGTAGAGGATGCCGCCTGCGAAGCCGCCGAGATAGACTGCGGGAGAGCTGAGGAGCAATTCGTCATAAAGGCTGTTCGCGCCCGAAACAGTCACCAGAAACGGGACTGCGAGCATCGCGGTTCCTACGCCGGTGATGGCGAAATAAAGAAGAGAGCGGATCTTGAACGCAGCGCTTGTGCCAATGCTCAGCAAGAAACCCGGCCAGGCCGTGCCGAACGTGATGACGGCGCCGAGGAAATAGCCCTCCAGATCGAAATAGAAGGGCTCGCCGCCTGCCATGAGATCCCTTGCCAGGGCAACTGTCTGAAACACCGTAAAGCAGACAAAAGTCGCTGCAATCACGGCCAGGCAATAGCCTGCAAAGACCAGCGCGAGGCCGGCGAGCCAGCTGCGCTTGCGCATTTCCATGCCATCAGGCAGCCGTTCCTGCATCCCGGTCCTTCTTGCGCATGCGCTCGGAGGCGGATTTCAGCTGGCCGCAAGCTGCGAAGATATCGCGGCCACGGGGCGTGCGGATCGGCGATGCGTAACCCGCACGGTTCACGATGTCCGCGAATTCCTCGATCCGGTCCCAATCGGAACACTCGTATTCAGACCCCGGCCAGGGGTTGAACGGGATCAGGTTGATCTTTGCCGGGATACCCTTGAGCAGGCGGACCAGATCAAGAGCGTCCTGATTGCTGTCATTCACGCCCTTGAGCATCACATATTCAAAGGTGATGCGCTTGGCATTCGACAGGCCCGGATAGGCGCGGCAGGCGTCCAGCAGTTCCTTGATCGCCCACTTCTTGTTGATCGGCACCAGAACGTCGCGCAGGTCGTCACGCACCGCGTGCAGCGAAATGGCAAGCATGCAGCCGATTTCATCGCCGGTCCGCGCGATTTCCGGCACGACGCCGGAGGTGGACAGGGTGATGCGGCGCTTGGAGAGAGACAGGCCGTCACCATCAGAAGCGATCAGCAGGGCCTTTTTCACGTTCTCGAAATTATACAGCGGCTCGCCCATGCCCATCATGACGATGTTGGTGACCATGCGTCCTTCCGAGGGAACGATGGCGCCTTGGGGCGTGTTGGTGTCCGGGAAATCGCCAAGCCGGTCACGGGCCATCAGCACCTGAGCCAGGATTTCTTCCGAGGTCAGGTTGCGGACCATGCGCTGGGTGCCGGTGTGGCAGAAGGTGCAGGTCAGCGTGCAGCCGACCTGGGAGGAGACGCAGAGTGTCCCCCGGCCCTCTTCCGGAATATAGACCGTTTCGACTTCGACCGGACGGCCTGCGCCGCGCGCCGGGAAGCGGAACAGCCACTTGCGCGTGCCGTCGACGGAAATCAGCTCGCTGACGATTTCCGGCCGTGCAATCGAAAAGGCCTCTGCAAGCTTGGTGCGCAGGTCTTTGGCGATGTTGGTCATCAGGGAAAAATCGGAGACGCCGCGCACATAGAGCCAGTGCCAGAGCTGGGAGGCGCGCATGCGGCGCTGCTTTTCCGGAATGCCGATGCTGGCCATGGCATCCGCGAGTTCTTCCCGGCTGAGGCCGATCAGAGGCGGCTTGTCTTCGCTCATGACAGGCGCGATCACGGCGGCGGGCGCCTGATCATTTGCGGGCTGTGCTGCATCCGGGCGGGATGCAGTCACGGACGGCGCATTGGGGTTGTCCCGCGCGATATCGAGCGTCATGGCCATTCTAGAGATCCGTTGTGTATCTGGCTTGCCGGCCCTGATGAAACGCCGGGGCCTATCCGCGCCGGTCCAATTGGCCGCGCTGGTATCTTTTCTGCCCCGCTGAAAACCACAGAAAGGGCAAAAAATCAAGCTTCTTGCCTGGGCGGCAGCTATGCCGCAAATGCAAAAGGGCCGGCGAAGCGCCAGCCCTTGTTACGATTCAGGCAGATCCGTCAGCGGCAGGCTGCGGAAGCCGTGTCCATGGCTGCGGAAACGCCCGACAGCGAGAACTTGTAGGATGTCTGGGTGCCGCGGCTGGACTGGGCACTGATCGACATCTCACGGCCAGCGCGCATCGCTGCGATCAGCTGCTCTTCGGTAGCTGCGTTTTCGACCCATGCACCGTCGTTCTTGGTGAACAGCGAGAAGTTCTTGCCATCCACGTTCACGGTCACGTTGGAATTTTCCTTGAGCGGGTAACCGACCAGTAGGCTCGGTTCGTTGCTCACGCCTTCGCTCGGGCGGGTGGAGACGAAGAAGAATACGTCACCATGGTTCCGGTCACCCGGCAGCATCTGTGTCGGTTTGGTCAGTGCATAGCACACCTTACCGCTGCCACCTGAATGGGTATAGGCTGCCCAGTCCTTTTGCTGCTTAAGCAACGTCGGGGTTTGAGCAAATGCCGCTGCACTCGACAAAACCAGGCCGATAAGGGCCACTATCAGCGTTTTTGCTTGCATCATCTCCACACCGTTTATGCTTGCGATTGCCTGTCCAAGACAGTTCGAATGCCATCAGACATATAAACCTTGCTTTAATGATAACTTAAAGCGGGTTACGAAAGGGTTGAGACCGGCCGACAGCCGGACATTTTCTGCAGCTCCTGCTACATTTCCTCATGGGATGGACCGTTTGAGGATAAATCGGGCGACAGTGTGGCGCGCAGGCCTTCCGTAAATCGGCGAACCTGATTAGATAAGACAATCGGCAGTGAGTTAAGGGAAACTGGTGAGCCTGCTTCAATACCATTCGGAGCTTATCACGAAGGTCGCAGCAGTGCGGGACAAGGCTGCTTTTGCCGAGCTATTTGATTTTTTTGCGCCCCGTTTGAAGGGCTATCTGATGCAGCAGGGGGCGGATGCCCACACGGCTGAGGAAATCGCCCAGGACGTCATGGTGACACTTTGGCGCAAGGCGGATCTTTTTGATCCGGCTAAGGCTTCCGCCAGCACCTGGCTCTACCGGATCGCCCGGAATCGCCGTATCGACAAGTTGCGCCGTCAGAAATCCGCAGAGCTCGATCCGGAAGATCCATCCCTTCACCCCTCCGAAGAGCCGGATGTCGCCGTCGAAATGGATGCGCGTGTGCGTGAGGAACGCGTGCGCGAGGCCATGACCTCGCTGCCTTCAGAACAAGCGGACGTCGTCCGGCTGGCGTTTTTCAAAGGCCTGTCGCACAGCGAGATTGCCGGCGAAATCGGTCTGCCGCTCGGAACCGTCAAGTCGAGAATACGGCTGGCCTTCGCCAGGCTCAGGCAGGTTCTCGAGGCCGACAGCGCCATTGATGTGGACTGAGCTGGGCGCGAAGGCGTGCAGCTGCTTCTGTTACTTGCCCTGCCCTGGAACAATCCGTCCGCGCCGCATGATCGGGCCGCCGCTGACATGCTGCTGTGGCGTTTCGGTAGGAGCGCCTGCGCCAACCGGGCGGTCCGCATAGCGTCCAAGCGCGCGGTGCCGGTCATAGAGGACGATCGCCCCGGCCATGGCCACGTTGATGCAGAACTTGGTCGGGATCTTCACCACATGATCACAGCGGGCCAGCATGGCCTTTGACAGGGAGCCGCGTTCCGGTCCCAGCACATAGGCTGCCTGGAGCGGATGACCGAAGCTCGGCAGATCGATGGCGTCATCGGTCAGCTCGATGCCGACCACTTGGCAGCCGCGGGGCAGATCCATCGCGTCAACGGAATCCCAGGAAAACAGCGGCAGGTGCCCGGGGCTTTTCGAAGTGTCGGAGGCTGGTGCCCGCCGCAATTCGTTGCCGGCATCCACGGTGAAGAAGAAGTTGGCGCCGAAGGCATGGGCGGAACGCATCAGGTTGCCGAGGTTCATGCGTTTGGACAGGCCCTCTGCCCCCACTGCGAAATATCCTCTCATCCGATGTTCCTTTCCGGGCGTATCTCAACGTTGGCAGGCTACATATCGGCGGGGGACTGGATCCGCAACCGATGCCGGGCTTGAAAACGACAAACTATATTCGCTTTGCTGAAAGCTGAGGGGCTGGTAGGACATCCTGCAGATGACCATCCGGATGGGAGGGGAATTCGTGAAAGCCTGTCTTTGTACGTCTTACGGATCTCCGGACACGTTGCGGATCGAGGATATTCCAGTGCCGGTTCCGGGAGAGGACGAGGTTCTGGTCAAGGTGATGGCTTGCGGCCTGAACTTTGCCGATACGCTGATCATTCAGGGCAAATACCAGTTCAAGCCGGATATGCCTTTTTCGCCTGGCGGCGAGTTTGCCGGCGTGATCGAGGCTGCCGGATCCCGCGTCGATTTTGCCAAGCCGGGCGACAGGGTGATGGGTTACCGGCGCTGGGGGGCGGCACGAGAGTATCTGCTCGCGGGTGAGGATGATCTCGTTCCCCTGCCCGAAGACATTGATTTTACGACCGCTGCGGGGCTGACGGTCACTTACGGTACGGCCATTCATGCCTTCCGTGATCGGGCAGGTCTTCAATGCGGCGAAGTGGTCGCTGTGCTGGGGGCTGCGGGCGGCGCTGGGCAGGCGGCGGTGGAGATTGCCCGTCTGATGGGCGCAACGGTGATTGCCTGTGCCTCTTCGCCAGAGAAACTCGGCTATGCCAAGCAACTGGGCGCACATCATCTCGTTGATTACACCACCCAACCCCTCAAGGAGACCTTGAAGGCTCTGACACACGGGGCGGGTGTTGATGTCGTTTATGATCCGGTGGGCGGGGAACTGGCGGAACAGGCGCTGAGAGCGACTTCATGGGAAGGCCGCTATCTGGTGGTCGGCTTTGCCTCGGGTGAGATCCCGAAGGTGCCGTTCAACCTGATCATGCTCAAGGGCTGCGATGTGCGTGGCGTGTTCTGGGGCGAGGCCCTGTCCCGCGATCCGCAAGGTCACAGCGAGAACATGGTCCAGCTCCTCGACTGGGTGCAGCAGGGCCGTCTGAAGCCGAGCACCCACGCCGTCTATCCGCTGGATCAGATTGCAACGGCCTTGAACGAAATCGCCGGGCGCAAGGTGCGTGGCAAGGTGATTGTCACGCCCTGAGCCCGGTCAATTCCAATTGGCTGGTCACGCCTCGAATGTGGCGATGACCGGGGCGTGATCGGACGGCTTCTCCCAGCCGCGCGCATCGCGCAGGACGCGGGTGCCCTTGATGTTTGCGTCCAGAGCCTGGGAAACCCAGACATGATCCAGGCGGCGGCCCTTGTCAGCGGCTGACCAGTCTTTCGCCCGGTAGCTCCACCACGTGTAGATCTTCTCTTCCATCGGCGTGAAGCGGCGCATGGCATCGATCCAGGCGCCCGTGTTGCGAACGTCCTCGAAGAGGTCGCATTCGAGCGGCGTATGGCTGACGACCTTCAGCAGAGCCTTGTGCGACCAGACGTCATGCTCATAGGGAGCGACGTTCAGGTCACCGACCAGAACTGCGGGCTTGCTGGTCTCCTCACCCTGCAGCCAGGCCTTCATTTCAGCAAAGAAATCGAGCTTGTGACCGAACTTCGGATTGATCTCCCGGTCCGGCTCGTCGCCGCCTGCCGGGACATAGAAGTTGTGCACCCGCAAGGGCGTGCCATTGAAGCTGATGTCGGTAGCGAGGTGGCGGGAGTCGCCCATATCGCAGAAACCGCGCTTTTCCACATTGGTCAGCGGGCGGCGGGAAACGGTCGCAACGCCGTGATAGCCCTTCTGACCATTGATCTCGATGTGCTCATACCCTGCCTTGCGGAAGGAGTTGAACGGAAAGTTCGCATCCGGGCATTTCGTCTCCTGCAGGCACAGGACATCCGGGGCGATCTCTTCGAGGAATTTCTCCACGATCGGCATCCTGAGACGCACCGAGTTGATGTTCCAGGTGGCAAGGGTCAGGCGGTCGGTCATGAAAGCTCTTGAAGGTCTGGGGTGGAACGGCGCGGGGCCGGTAAGCAGGTAATCAGTCTTAGGCTGTTTGTATCCGCCTTTCCAGACCCGCGTTGCCTCTAAGGGCAAACAGGGCGGAGCGCGGATAAATTTTCCGGAACCAGAGGGTTTCCGCCAGCCCACTGGCGATAAAGGGCTTTTTCAAACGACGCTTGTGGAGCGTTGCTTAATGCTCTTCACCTTTTCGCGATCTGCATTAGATCTGCACTATCCGTTAAGGAATTTTCGACAATTTGAGCCATCTTTTGCGCGTTTCGTTAATCCGGCGAGTGTGGTTGTGTTTGAAGTTCTGCGTCAGTTTTGCGCCTTTGCCAGTCTCCTGTTCCTATCCTCCTGCTCGGTCTACGAGTTTCCGGATCCGACCCCAGAGGACTATGCCATTCACGGGATTGATGTCTCGAAATGGCAGGGCGACATTGACTGGCATGCGGTGAAGAAGGGCGGCGTCCACTTCGCCTGGATCAAGGCGACAGAGGGCGGTGATCATTATGACGACCGGTTTCTGACCAACTGGACCAACGCCCGCGCGGCAGGCGTTCCGCGTGGCGCCTATCACTTTTACTATTTCTGCCGCCCGGTTGAAGAACAGATCGCCTGGGTGAAGCAGATCGTGCCGGTTGATCCGACGGCCCTGCCCCTGGTGCTGGACATGGAGTGGAATGGTCACTCCAAGACCTGCCGTGACCGTCCGGGCAAGGACGTGATCCTGCGGGACATGGTTCATTTCCTTGACGAGATGGAGAAGCACTATGGCAAGCGCCCGGTGATCTATTCCTCCGTCGACTTCCACCGTGACCGTATGGTTGGTGAGTTGAAGAACGAGGAATTCTGGCTGCGGTCTGTCGCGGCCCATCCGACCCGCGCCTACATCAACCGCGATGACTGGGTCTTCTGGCAGTACACGGCAGAAGGACGCGTCCCCGGGGTCAAGGGCAATGTCGACCGGAACACCTACTACGGAACGAAGTCCCAGTTCCGCAAATGGCTGCGGGGCGAGCGGTCCCGCTGACCGGTCAGTCCTGGCCGGTTCCTTCGAACCTGGCCAGAAGTCGGACCATGATGGCGTCGAGGGCAGAAAAGTCCTCGTCGCTCAAACCTTCGACCAGCTTCTTCTGGGTGTTGCAGTGATCGGCAAGTGCTCCGTCGATCAGAGCAAAGCCTTTGGGTGTCAGCTGAATGTCCACGCTGCGCCCGTCTTCCGGATTTTTCCGGCGTTCCACCAGGCCAGCCTTTTCGAGCTGGTCTATTCTGTTCGTCATGGTGCCTGAAGAGACCATGGTCGTGTTCATCAGGGCGCCCGGCGATAGCCGGTAAGGCGCGCCGGAACGTCTCAGCGTTGCCAGCATGTCGAAGTTCGCGGCGTTCAGTCCATGAGCCGCAAAGGTCTTTTCCATTTCCCGGCTGAGGTGCGCCCTGATCCGGCCGAGGCGCCCGATCAAGGCCATTGGGCGCGTGTCCAGATCCGGACGCTCCAGGCGCCATTGCTCAATGATTTTATCGACATGATCCATGTCCGGACGATGGAATGAAAATATCTTGACGTCAAGATTTATCGATTTATCTTGATGTCGAGATAAATGAGGTTTCCAATGTCCCGTACATCCCTCCTGCTGATGACTGCTGCGGCTCCCGCGATCTGGGGCAGTTCCTATATCGTTGCGACCAGCTTCCTTCCTGGAGCAGATCCGATCATGGTGTCGCTGCTGCGCGCTCTGCCGCCGGGCCTTTTGCTGCTTGCCCTCACCCGGCAAGTGCCGCGCGGGGCCTGGATCTGGAAAGTCCTGCTCCTGGGCGCGCTGAACTTCTCGTTCTTCTGGAGTTTCCTGTTTCTATCGGCCTACCGGCTGCCGGGAGGTGTGGCGGCGACCGTGGGAGCGATCCAGCCCCTGATCGTGGTGATCCTGGCGCGTCTTGTGCTGGGGGCCGCCTTGAAGCCTCTCTCGGTCGGAGCGGCCATTCTTGGAATGGGCGGGGTGGGACTGCTGGTTCTGGGCCCCTCCGCGTCACTTGATCCGGTGGGGATCGCAGCAGGTCTGGCCGGGGCGGTGTCCATGGCCCTTGGGTCTGTGCTGACGCGCAAGTGGCAGCCGCCAGTGTCGCCGTTGACCTTCACGGCCTGGCAGCTCACTGCTGGCGGACTTCTGCTTGTGCCAATTGCTTTTGGGACCGGCGCATCCCTGCCGCCACTCAGCATGGATACGGCGATCGGTATCGGCTATCTGGGCCTGATCGGCGCTGCGCTGACCTATATCTTCTGGTTCAGGGGTATCGCCAAACTCGGACCGCAGACGGTTGCCCCCTTGGGGTTCCTGTCACCTGTCACAGCGGTTCTGCTGGGCTGGATCATTCTGGGTCAGGCCCTGACGCCAACGCAGATGGCTGGCGCTGCCATCGTTCTGATCAGCGTCTGGCTGGGCCAGCGGGCGCAGCGGCCGCAGGCACCGGGAACACAAGGCCGGACTGCCGCAGCCTGAGTGCTGCGGCAGCTAAAACTGGCAAGGGATCAGGGCTTGGGGGCCGCCACGATCAACGACCAGAACACCTTGTGTTTGGCCGATGAGGAATAGGCGGTCGCCAGACCGAAACGCGTGCCGTTCTTGTCAAGCATGACCGCATTGTGCTTGGGAGATTCCCGCCAGCCCGAGAAGGCTTCTGCCAGGGTCCGGTAGCCGCCGCTGACATTTTCAACGGCGGTGGTGTCCGGTTCGCCAATGGATGCCATGCGGGCGGAAAGCTTCTGTTCCGCGCCAAGAGAGGCGTTGACCGACCCCGCCCTTGCCATTGCGACGGCTTGTGACTTGGCGATTGCGGTCAGCTGCGGATCTGGCGTCAGGGCGCCAAGACCGTTGTTCTTCCGGTAAAGGGAGAGCATGGAGGCGGCGGATTGCTGATCAACGGCGGCATCTGGCCGGGCCATGGAGTCATAGAAGCTCGGCTTGGACGGCTTGGTCTCCGTGCAACCACTTAAGATCGCAGCGGCCAGCAGGCTGCCGGACAAAGCAAGGATGGCACGAGAAAAGGGGGCACGAACTGGCGAGCGTAAAGAAGCGCGAATCACGCGGGGAACCTCCGGAAATAACAAGAGAGCCATCGCCTTTGATCGCAGCAAAATTGCGGCGGATCGTCTGATCCCTGAAAGGATTTCTTGCCAAATGCCGGTCTGGTTCTTCTTTTCGATCAACGCCGATTCAGTAAGGCAATACAGTAATTTTTAAGTGCAATGTGATCCAAAGGCAGGACTGAGCAAATCAAAGGATGACGGATCATATGTCGGCCGGAGAAACTGGTGCACCTATACGTGTCATAATTGCGGATGACTCGACGACGGTATGCAAATTCGTGGAACGTGCGCTGAAGCTTACTGGCCGGGATTTCGACATCTCATTTGCTCACGATGGGCAGCAGGCGGTTCAACTCCTAAGCAAGCAGGTTTTTGATATTGCCTTTCTGGACATCAACATGCCGCAGCTCAACGGCATCGAAGTGATGGCGGCAATCCATGTCATGGGAGCAAAGACTTTTGCTGTATCCATGTCCGACCGGCTGTCGGAAGCCTCACAGGAAAAGCTCAAGACCTTTGGTGCCTATGACTACTTGAATAAGCCTTTTAACAACGGCCAGGTTCGTCAGCTCATTGAGACCTTTGAAGCCATTCGCCAGTCCTACAAGGTGCTGGTTGTTGATGACTCTGCCACGGTTCGGCGGATCGTCATGAAGGTGCTGCAGAAGAGCATCTTCGATCTGGAAATCGATGAGGCGGTCGATGGTCTGGATGCCATAGAGGCTGTCAAGAAAAACCCCTACCGGCTGGTATTCACCGACTTCAACATGCCGAACATGAATGGAATTGAGCTCGCTGAAAAGCTGGCGGCTTATACGGCCGGTTCCGATGTGGTGCTGATGTCGACTGAAATGAGCGACCTGCACGACAAGGCCGCCCAGCGGGTTGGGGCAAAGGCTTTTTTGCGCAAGCCGTTCTTCTCAGCCGATGTGGATACGATCCTGCATCATTTGTTCGGTCTGAAACATTCTGCCTTTTCCAAGCAGGTCCGTATGTTTGCCATGAGCGCCTGATCTCAGCTCCCGGCCAAAGCGGCTGTCTTGCCCGGTTTCCGTCAGGTCCCGTCGGACCGGTTCCTTTCGAAACCGGTCCAGTGGGGCGTGTCCGCTGCGCGGGGGAAAACCGCGCCCGGACATCTGGGAGCTTCCGTGTCCAGGATCAGCGCTTGCCCGCGTCCAGAACGTCTTCGAACGTACGCAGGCCCGAAACCGGCGAGTTGACCAGCACGGCCATGTTGCCCGGAGCATGCTGGTTCTTCCACATCTTGGTATGCGCCTTCGGGATCTGGTCCCAGGGGAACACTTCCGACATGTAGGGGTCGATGCGCCGTTCGATCATCAGCTTGTTGGCGGCCGAAGCCTGCTTCAGATGGGCAAAGTGAGACCCCTGCAGACGCTTCTGATGCATCCAGAGATACCGGACATCGAAGGTGCAGTTGAAGCCGGAGGTGCCGGCGCAGATCACGACCATGCCGCCCTTCTTGCAGATGAAGGTGGAGACAGGGAAGGTCGACTCGCCCGGATGTTCGAAGACGATATCGACATTGTTGCCCTTTCCGGTGATGTCCCAGATGGCCTTGCCGAACTTGCGGACCTCGTTGAACCAGGTCTTGTATTCTTCCGAGTTGACCTTGGGCAGCTGACCCCAGCAATTGAAGTCCTTGCGGTTGATCACGCCTTTCGCGCCAAGGCTCATGACGAAATCGCGCTTGTCCTCATCGGAAATGACGCCGATCGCGTTTGCGCCTGCCGTGTTGATGAGCTGGATGGCATAGGAGCCCAGTCCGCCGGATGCGCCCCAGACCAGAACGTTCTGGCCGGGCTTCAGTTCATGCGGATGATGGCCGAAGAGCATGCGGTAGGCGGTTGCCAGCGTCAGCGTGTAACAGGCGCTTTCTTCCCAGGTCAGGTGCTGCGGGCGCGGCATGAGCTGGCGGGCCTGCACCCGGCAATACTGGGCGAAGGATCCGTCATGGGTCTCGTAGCCCCAGATCCGCTGGGACGTGGAGAACATCGGATCGCCGCCATTGCATTCCTCGTCGTCGCCGTCGTCCTGATTGCAATGGATGACGACTTCATCGCCAACCTTCCAGCGCTTGACCTTGGAGCCGACGGCCCAGACGATGCCCGAGGCATCGGAGCCTGCGATGTGATAGGGCGCCTTGTGCACGTCAAAGGGGCTGATGGGTTCGCCGAGCCCGGCCCAGATGCCGTTGTAGTTGACCCCGGCGGCCATCACGAGGACGAGAACCTCGTCGTCACCGATCTCCCAGGTCGGAACGACTTCGAGCTGCATTGCGTCTTCCGGCGGGCCATGACGTTCCCGGCGGATGGCCCAGGCATACATGTTCTTGGGAACATGCCCGAGAGGAGGAATTTCGCCCAGTTCGTAGAGGTCTTTCATCGGAACGATCTCCGCTGTCCGGTTATCGTTGGCCTCGGCCGCTGACGTCATCTTCTGCTCCTCCCAGTGTGTCTGATCCTGCTACACCGGCCTCATGTCCGTCCTGACCGGGCACAGATCTTTGTTTTGCAACGCAAAACCCGTGAGGCCGCCGAAACGGCAATCACATCGTCTTTGCGCAACTATCCTGCGAAAAGGGGCTCATTTCTATACGACTATTGCTTATATTGCGCTTTTGACCAAGCGGCATTTTGCATTGCATATAAAAAGGCTTTTCAGGCCTGAGATAAAACGGCATGGTTTCCGTTGAAGGAAACCAGAGGCGGGACGGGTCGCGGCACTGGTCGCGCCTCCAGCCTTTGCGAGGAGGGAGCAGACTGATGACAACGCCGGAAAAGCCGAAGGCAGAGCGGGACCGCCCCTGGATCTTCCGCACCTACGCGGGCCATTCGACAGCCTCCGAGTCCAACAAGCTTTACCGGACCAATCTGGCGAAAGGGCAAACCGGCCTTTCCGTTGCCTTCGATCTGCCGACACAGACCGGATATGATCCAGATGATCTTCTCGCTCGCGGTGAAGTGGGAAAGGTCGGGGTGCCGGTTGCCCATCTGGGCGACATGCGCGCGCTGTTTCACGAGATCCCTCTGGAGCGGATGAACACCTCCATGACGATCAACGCCACGGCCCCCTGGCTGCTGGCGCTTTATGCGGCTGCGGCAGATGAGCAGGGCGCGGATCGCAAACTCCTGAATGGGACGACCCAGAACGACATCATCAAGGAATATCTGTCCCGCGGGACCTATGTCTTCCCGCCGGCGCCATCCCTGCAGCTGACCACGGATGTGATCGCCTGGACCTATTCCAATATGCCCAAGTGGAACCCGATGAACGTCTGCTCCTATCATCTGCAGGAGGCAGGAGCGACGCCGGTTCAGGAATTGTCCTATGCTCTAGCGACCGCTATTGCGATCCTGGACGGACTGAAGGCAAGCGGCACCATTCCGGAGCAGGACTTCCCGGTGGCCGTGGGCCGCATTTCCTTCTTCGTCAATGCCGGCATGCGTTTCGTGACCGAGATGTGCAAGATGCGCGCCTTCACCGAGCTCTGGGACGAGATCTGCCGGGAGCGATACGGGGTCGAGGACGAGAAATACCGCCGGTTCCGCTATGGGGTCCAGGTGAACTCCCTTGGCCTCACTGAACCGCAGCCGGAAAACAACGTCTACCGGATTCTGATCGAGATGCTGGCGGTGGTTCTGTCCAAGAACGCCCGTGCCCGCGCCGTGCAGCTTCCGGCCTGGAACGAGGCGCTGGGCTTGCCCCGTCCGTTTGATCAGCAATGGTCCCTGCGTATGCAGCAGATCGTGGCCTATGAGACCGATCTTCTCGACTATGCGGATATCTTCGACGGCTCGTCCGAGATCACCCGCAAGGTGGAGGAGCTTAAGGCCGAGGCGCGTGAGGAACTGGCCCGGATCGACGCCATGGGCGGCGCAGTAGCTGCCGTTGAATCCAGTTACATGAAGCGCAAGCTGGTCGAATCCAATTCCGCCCGTCTTGCGGCCATCGAGGCCGGTGAGCAGATCGTCGTGGGCGTCAACAAGTGGACGGAAAGCGAGCCCTCTCCCCTCGCCTCGGGCGAGGATGGCGGCATCTTGACCGTTCCGGAACATGTTGAGGATGAAGCGGTCGAGAAGGTCAAGGCCTGGCGCGCGGCCCGGGATCAGGCTGCCGTTGACGCTGCCCTTGCGGATTTGCGCCAAGCAGCCAGCGATGGGCGCAACATCATGGAACCCTCGATTGCGGCGGCAAAGGCAGGGGTGACCACCGGCGAATGGGGCCGCACTCTGCGCGAGGTTTTCGGCGAGTACAGAGCTCCGACAGGGGTAGGTCAATCGGTTCGGGACGACGCAGGTGATCTTGCTGCCGTGCGGGAGACCGTGGATGCAGTGTCCGCGAAAATGGGACGCAGGTTGAAGTTCCTGGTCGGCAAGCCGGGTCTTGATGGCCATTCCAATGGGGCAGAGCAGATTGCGGTCCGGGCAAGGGATTGCGGCATGGAGGTGGTCTATGAAGGCATCCGCCTCACCCCGGCGCAGATCGTCAATGCGGCGGTGGAAGAGGATGTCCACGTCATCGGACTTTCCATCCTTTCCGGGTCCCATCTGGCACTTGTGCGGGACGTGATGGAGCGTTTGCGGGCCTCCGGCATGGGCGATGTGCCTGTTGTCGTTGGTGGAATCATTCCGGACGAAGACGCAGCCAGTCTCAAGGCCATGGGCGTTGCGGCGGTCTATACGCCGAAGGACTTCCAGCTGACCGACATCATGGCGGATGTGGTGAAGATCGTCGCTGCGCGCGCTGAAAAAGCAGCATAAGCCCGCCGCCAGACTTCCGAAATTTCAACCCGGTGCGTGAGCGGCCCTCCGGCAAAGGGCGCTCGCAGCATCTGCTGCATCAATCTGTTTTCAATGAGATTTTCTTGGTTCTGGATAGTAAAATTGCTGCGACGCAGAATAACTTAAAGTGATCATGTGTCACGGCAGGTCTTAAGACCAAAGTTGTGGACTGTCTTTCTTGATTATCTTGGGCTGTTAGCGCTTTCTCAATGTGTTTGGCCGAGCATATTTCGGCCATTTACTGAGAGATCTGAAAATGTTCAGGGACGTTCCGGTTTTAAAAGAAGCTTCCAGTACCTTGTCAGAAGAAATTTCAACGATTCCCCCTTCGTCCGTTCTTGAGGCCATGGGGGCGATCGGAACCAACCTGAGCCGGATCAGCCTGGATGTGGCCGTCTCTGCCGATGATGTTCAGTCTATCTCCGGCATTTTCACCAGCAACGTGAAGGACTTTTCCGCGCTGGTGGACCGGTTTGCGGATCTCGAAAGGGCCACTCTCGAAATTTCCGGCCAGATTGCTGAAGCTGAGACGATTTCCAATCATGCGCTGACCGAGATCGGCGGATCCCAGACAACCATTGAGGCCGCCCGCAGGGAGATTGCGGACCTTTTGGAAGCTGTTCGTGCCGGCGAAAAGCGGATGGCAGAGCTCAGCGACGTTCTAGGCAAGGTCGGATCGATCACCAGCACGATCAACAATATCGCCAAGCAGACGAACCTTCTGGCGCTCAATGCGTCTATCGAAGCCGCCCGTGCAGGGGATGCGGGACGCGGGTTTCTCGTTGTGGCGAATGAGGTGAAGGAACTCGCCCAGTCGACGGCCTCCGCGACATTCGAGATCGATACGGCGCTGACCGAGATCAAGTCAGGTTTCGAGCTCTTGGCAGACACCAGCAAGCAGACCGGGCGGACCGCAGACAAGGTTCAGTCCCACGCTGCGACCTTCGGCGAGATTCTACAGAAAGTCTCCCACGACATTCAGGTCATCGGCAGCACCACCTCTGCCATCGATGGGAAAATGGCGGACGTCCGGGCGACTTCGGAGGAGTTCCGCACCACTTCCGTCACTGTGTCCTCCAGCCTTTCCCAGTCGAGCACGCGGCTCGGCGAGATCTCGAGAACCATGCGCCGGGTGTCTGATGATACGGACGCCTTTGTGCTTCTGACCGCGACGTGTGGTGCCAACAAGAGCGAGGCGACGATCATCGAAAAGGCTGCGGGCGCGGCTGGCAAGGTTTCGGCGATGTTCGAGAAGGCAATCGCCGACGGTCAATTGTCCGAAGCGGATCTGTTCGACCGGAAACACGCCCAGATCCCCGGCAGCAATCCGCCGCAATTCCTCGCAAGGTTCTCGCAGTTCAATGACACCCATGTCTCGCCATTGATCGAGGAGATTGTCGCCAGCGACCCGCGCATCGTCTGGTGTGCGTCCATCGACGATACGGCCTATATCTCGACCAACACCCGTGCCGTTTCCAAGCCTCAGGGCAAGGACATTGCCTGGAACATCGCCAATTGCCGGAACCATCGTTACTTCGATGACCGGACAGGCAGCCGGGCGGCGAAGAACCGGGAACCGTTCCTGCTCCAGACCTATCAACGCGACATGGGCGGCGGCAAGCTGGTGCCTATGAAAGATATCAGTTCGCCGATCTTCGTGCGCGGACGCCACTGGGGCGGGTTCCGCATCGGCTACGCGCCGTAAACAACTGCTTCCTTGAAGAGATCCGCTCCGGCCAGCTTCCCCTTTCGTCGCCCTTGCGTTTGTGCGGTGCAACCGGCTTAATCGGGGAAACGGATCGCGTGCGGGAGTGATGGTGTGAGCAAGACCAATCCGGGAAATTTCTTCGAGGACTTCTTTGTCGGTCAGCTGATCCGGCATGCAACCCCGCGCACAGTGACGACGGGCGATGTGGCGCTTTATACGGCGCTTTATGGCACCCGTTTCGCTGTCCAGTCTTCGGACGCTCTGGCCTGGGGCCTTGGCTATGACCAGGCTCCCGTCGACGATCTTCTTGTTTTCCATATTGTTTTTGGCAAGACCGTGCCGGAAATTTCCCTCAACGCCGTGGCCAATCTTGGCTATGCGGGCGGGCGTTTCCTGGCTCCGGTCTATCCGGGCGATACGCTGTCGGCGGTCTCCGAAGTGATCGGCAAGAAAGAAAACTCCAACGGCAAGACCGGCGTCGTCTATGTCCGCTCCACCGGTTACAAGGCCGATGGCACCGAAGTGCTGGATTATGTGCGCTGGGTGATGGTCAACAAGCGGGATCCCCAGTCCCCTGCTCCCGAGGCCCTAGTTCCGGAACTTCCGGCCGTGATCGATCCGATGGCGCTGGGCAATGCTGTGCCCATGCTGGAGACGGAGTACTGGGACAATGATCTCGCCGGATCGCCCTACCGTTTCGCGGACTACGCCAAGGGCGAGAAGATTGATCACGTCGATGGCATGACGGTGGAAGATGCCGAGCACATGATGGCGACGCGGCTCTACCAAAACACCGCCAAGGTGCACTTCAACCAGTATACGGAAGGCAAGGGACGGTTCGGGACGCGGCTGATCTATGGTGGCCACGTCATTTCCCTGGCCCGCTCCCTGTCCTTCAATGGCCTGGGCAGCGCATTCCATATCGCCGGGATCAACGGAGGCCGGCATGTCGCGCCGCTGTTTGCGGGCGATACGGTCTTTGCCTGGTCGGAGGTTCTGGATACGGCGGAAATCGAGGGCCGTCCGGATATTGGCGCCCTGCGCCTGCGTCTCGTCGCCACCAAAAATCGCCCCTGCGCGGATTTTCCGCTGAAGGACGATGTCGGCAATTACGCCGAGAACGTCATTCTCGATTTCGACTATTGGGCCATTCTGCCGAAATAGCTTCAGAGACTTTGCCGCTTGAAAGGGATGGAGTCGGGTTAGTTTGTCCCGGTTCCCAGCCTTCCGGGGCCATCACGAACCCTTCGAACTGGAAGCCCGGTGCAACGGTGCAGCCGACAAGGGTCCAGTCGCCGAGAGATCGCGCCTGTTGCCAGCCATGCCGTGGCACGATGCCCTGTGGCCGCTCGCCGTTCAGAACGTCCGGTCCGAGCCGGATGATCTCCGTGGTCTTGCCATCCGGGCTGATTGAAAGCTCAAGCGGGCTTCCCGCATACCAATGCCAGGTCTCGATCGCATCCACCTTGTGCCAGCGGGACAGAACGCCTTCCGTCAGCAGAAAATAGATCGCGGTGGAGGCGGCGCGGCCACGGTCATCCGTCAGATCATCGCGGAATGTCTCGACATAATAGCCACCCTCAGGGTGGGGCAGCATGCCGAGCTCCGCGATGATTGCTGCGGATTCACGTGAAACCGGGCTGGTCACGCATTGTCCTTCCGCTTGCGGATTTCGGCGAAGACATCTGCGTCGCTGGCCTCTTCCAGACCCAAGGTCTTGCGGATTGCCGGGCTGGAGGGGCGCAGGAACGGATTGGTCAGAAGCTCTTCGGCCATGGTGGTCGGCAGGGTAGGCTTGCCTTCGGCCCGCAAGGCCTCGACTTCCCGGGTCCGGTCCTGCAGGTCCTCGTTGTCTGGATCGATCGTCAGAGCGAAGCGGGCGTTGGAGGCCGTATATTCATGGCCGCAGAAAATCACGGTCTCTTCCGGCAGCTTGGCGATCAGACGGGCCAGAGAAGCCCACATCATCTCCAAGTCGCCTTCGAAAACCCGGCCGCAGCCCAGTGAAAACAGCGTATCGCCGGTGTGAGCGATCTTCAGTTCCGGAAAATGCCAGGAAATCTGATCCAGCGTGTGGCCGGGCGTTGCAATGGCTTCCACACGAAGCGGTCCGGACAGGACATGGTCGCCATCCTCGACAAAAGCGTCCATACCATCGATCTTGAGCCGCGACTTTTCGGGACCCGTCACATGGGCACCGGTTACCGTCTTCAGCTCCGCCAGACCCTGAACATGATCCCAGTGGTGATGGGTGATCAGGATATCGGTCAGTTTCCAGCCGGTTTCTTCCAGAACTGCGAGATAGGGCGCTGCATCCGGAACATCGATCGCAACCGTCTTGCCGCTTTCCGGGTCGTGGATGATCAGGCCGAAATTATCAGAAAGGCAGGGAAACTGGCGAATTTGGACATTCGGTGCGGATGGCATGCTTTCGTTCGTCCTCGTATAGTTCCCAAAGTGGCGTCAGCTTCGCAAAGCTTCTCAAAGAGGGCAAGTGGCAATGGCTTGCGCATGGCCCCGGATCAAGGTTCAATCACCCGGCCCCTTTGCGGATGGATCATGTTTCTCGACGTTGCAGACCTTAGAACCTTCTACGACTTGCCGGTAGGCCGATTGTTGCGTGTCCTGATCGGGGGGCGTATCCGCACCATTTGGCCGGACCTGAATGGTCAGCGCTTGCTGGGCATCGGCTATGCCGGACCTTTCATGCGCCCCTATCTCGGCAGCGCGGAACGCTGCATTGCCGCCATGCCAGCCCAGCAGGGCGCCGTTGGCTGGCCGCGCGAGACGGACAATGCGGCCGTCATGGTCAACGAGATGGATCTGCCATTCTCGGATGCCAGCGTGGACCGGGTGATGGTGGTGCATGCACTGGATCATGCCGCTGATCCTGGGGGCATCCTGCGGGAGGCCTGGCGGGTTCTGGTGCCCGGTGGCCGCCTGATTGCCGTTGTGCCGAACCGCAGGGGCCTGTGGTCCCAGTCGGAAGCTTCGCCTTTCGGCTATGGCAGACCCTATTCCGGCAGTCAGCTGCGTGAACTTCTGCGCAACAGCCAGTTTGATGTGCTTCAACAGGATGCAGCGCTTTACCTGCCGCCTTCGCGCGCGCCTTTCGTGCTGCGGTCTGCCCGCACATGGGAAGGCATCGGGCGGCGCATGTGGCCGGCTTTTGCTGGCGTTCTGATCGTGGAGGCGGAAAAGCGGGTCTACCGGGGCGTTCCGGTAGAGCAGGCAAAGGGCTTGCGCGTCCTCAAGCCCCTGTTCATTCCGGAAGGCGCTGCCGCGGGCATGAAGCCGATCCGCCGGATGCAGCGCTAGTTTTTTGCTGAAGCGTGGGAATTAGCGGCGCAGAAGAAAGACTGCCTGTTCCGCCAGAATGTTCCAGACCCACCAGGGCGCATTGACCGGGATTTCGTTGCCCTGGCCGCTCAGCGCCACGGCGGTTTCCACGGTCGCATCCAGCTCCTTGGTCAGCTCGACAAAGTCGCGCAGGGAGCAGAAGTGGATGTTGGGTGTGTCGTACCACTGATAGGGCAGATATTTGGTCACCGGCATGCGCCCGCGCAGCAGCACCTGCATGCGGTTTCGCCAGAAGGCGAAATTCGGGATCGAGATGATGACCTGCTGGCCGATGCGCAGAAGCTGCTCGACGACGCCTTTCGGGTCGCGGGTTGCCTGCAGCGTCTGGCTCAGGATCACCACGTCAAAGGCATCATCGGGATAATCGGCCAGATCCGTATCAGCGTCGCCCTGGATCACAGACAGGCCGCGCGCCACGCATTTGTTCACCCCGTCCTGGGACAGCTCGATACCGCGACCGTCCACGTTGCGTTCCTGGGTCAGCAGGGTCAGCAGTGCGCCGTCCTCGCAGCCGATGTCCAGAACACGGGCGCCCTGGGGCACTAGACCTGCGACGACCCGGTGGTCGCCCCGGACAATGGGACCGTTGGGATTGGCTGGCAGGGAGATCATCTCAGTTGCTGCCTCCGGGAATGGGAATGCCGCGTGCGATGGCCGATCCGGTGATGAAGCCGCGAATGGTCGAGAACATCTCGGGCACATCCAGAAGGAAGGAATCGTGGCCGCGGTCGCAGTCGATTTCGACGAAGGAAACGTTCGCTGCTGCCGCATTCAAGGCCTTCACCACGGCCCGGCTTTCCGATGTCGGGAACAGCCAGTCGGAGGTAAAGGACATGATGCAGAAGCGCGTGCTGCTGTTCTTGAAGGCATTGGCCAGCGTTCCGCCGAACTGGCCGGCAAGATCGAAATAGTCCATCGCGCGCGTGACATAGAGATAGGAATTGGCGTCGAACCGGTCGACGAAGGTCATTCCCTGGTGGCGCAGATAGCTTTCGATCTGGAAATCCGCGTCGAAGCCGAAGGTCAGGGTTTCCCGGTCCTGCAAGTTCCTGCCGAACTTCTGGTGCAGGGACTCGTCCGACATATAGGTGATATGCGCAGCCATGCGGGCAACAGCGAGACCTTTGGTGGGCCTTGTGCCGGACGCAATGTAGCTTCCGCCTTCCCACATCGGATCGGCCATGATCGCCTGCCGGCCGACTTCGTGGAACGCGATGTTCTGGGACGAGTGGCGTGCGCCCGTCGCAATTGGAACGGCCGCAAAGACCCGCTCCGGATAGCTGGCCGCCCATTGCAGCACCTGCATGCCGCCCATGGAGCCGCCGACCACGGCAAACAGCGTGTCGATGCCCAGCTTGTCGATCAGCCGTGCCTGTGCCCGGACCATGTCGCGGATGGTGACAACGGGCATTTCCAGCGCATAGGGCTTGCCGGTTGCCGGATTGGTCGTCGCCGGTCCCGTCGTGCCCAGGCAGCCGCCCAGAACGTTCGAGCAGATGACAAAGTAGTGATTGGTGTCGATTGGACGGCCCGGTCCGACCATGCGCGTCCACCAGCCGGATTTTCCGGTGATCGGATTGGTGGAAGCCACATATTGATCGCCAGTCAGCGCGTGACAGATCAGCACTGCATTCGACTTGTCGGCGTTCAGGGTGCCGTAGGTCTCATAGGCGATCTGCCAGGGGGCGAGGCTCGTCCCGGCATCAAGTTCCAGCGGTTCGTCTGCGCCGAAAAGCTGCAGTTTGCTGCTCGGCGTATCCGCTTCGCGCAGGGACAATTGTGCGGTTTCGGTCTCGGAGGTCTCGTTGGCCATGTCCGGTGTCGCGGATCACTCTTGAACGGTTTCATCTCCGGCGCCGGCATCTGCCGCCCGGTCCTGCTCCCCGGTTTCCAGATTTTGGCTGGGCAGGGAACCATGCACCTAGGGGCGGCAATGGCCGGGTGTCAATGATTTCTTTTGCCTTTGGCATCTGCCCTGCCTATGAGTAGGCTCCACAAAATCACCTTTGGCCCCGCTTCACGGACGGCTGTTTCACGGACAAGAGGTTCACGGGACACGACATGACAAAGACGAGCGATCGCCTGGCGTCCCTTGACGGGTTGCGCCAGCGCATTGAGGAAATCGATGCGCAATTGCACGAACTCCTGATGGAACGCGCCCAGATCAGCACGGGCATTGCCGCTGCAAAGCGCGCTGCCGGGTTGGATGGGGTTCTGATCCGTCCGGACCGGGAAGCCGAACTGATGCGCCAGCTCGTGGAGCGGCACGAAGGTGTTCTGCCTCTGATCACCATCGAGCATCTGTGGCGGACGATCATTACCGCGTCGGCGCAGATCCAGGGTGTGTTTCGTCTGCATCTCGACGGCAGTGCAGATCTGGCGGACATGCTGGATCTCGCCCGTTTCAACTATGGCTTCGATCCGGAGATCATCGCAGGCAACGATGCCGCTGATGTGGTCGGTGCAGTCGCGGCGTCCGCGGGTGATCTCGGGCTTGTGGCTCTTGAGGATCGCTCCGAGCTGCCCTGGTGGCGGGGCCTAAGCGCTGACGGGGCGCAGATCATTGCGCGTCTGCCGTTCCTGATCCTCGACGGGCGCATGGCGGACATGCCTGCGCTGGTTCTGTCGCGGGCCCTCTCCAGCGAAGTTCTGTGTGACACCCGTGTCTATGACGCAAGGTGGAGCAGTGTTTTGCCCGGCGACCTCATGAGCCACGGCGTGGAAGTGATCAGTTTCCACCGGTCCGCCCATGGAGTGGATGCCCTGCTTGCGGTCTCGGCCGAGTTGAGCGAAGAGGAAATTCTCAAGTCCTGCGAAGAAGCCGGGGCTGAGCCGGATGTGTTGAGGAATGTCGGTGGCTATAGTGCGCCGATTGATGTGGAAGGCGATGCGGACGACGATTTCGAGCCCGCCGCAGCCGAAGGATGACCTTGATGAGTGACGCTACTGCAAAGACTGCCCAGAATGGTTCTGCAAACCGGCCGCAGCCGCGCCCGGGTGTGATGGATATTGCCGCCTATGTGCCGGGCAAGTCCAAGGGAACCCACGGCGTCACCCTGCATAAGCTGTCGTCCAACGAGACGCCGCTTGGCGCAAGCCCCAAGGCGAAGGAAGCCTATGCGGATGTTGCCAAGAGCCTCGAGCTTTATCCGGATGGGGCCTCGACAGAGCTGCGCAATGCGATTGCCGAAGTCTATGGCATCAATCCGGATCGGATCATCTGCGGGGCTGGCTCGGACGAGATCCTGAGCATGGTCACCAATGCCTACATGGCCCCCGGTGACGAAGGCATCTACAGTGCTCACGGCTTCCTCGTCTACGAGATCGCCATCCGGGCTGCCGGCGGCGTGCCGGTTTCGGTTCCGGAACAGAACCTCACCACGGATGTCGATGCGATCCTGGCGGCCGTGACCGAACGGACGAAAATGGTGTTCCTGGCGAACCCGAACAACCCGACCGGCACTTACATCCCGTTCGAGGAAGTGCGCCGTCTGCATGCGGGCCTGCCGTCCCACGTCGTTCTGGTGCTGGACGCGGCCTATGCCGAATATGTCCGCCGCAACGACTACGAGAGCGGCATGGAGCTGGCGGCCACTGCAGAAAACGTCATCATGACGCGTACCTTCTCCAAGATTTACGGTCTCGCCAATCTGCGTCTGGGCTGGGGTTTCGGCCCTGCTCACATGATCGATGCCATGAACCGCATCCGCGGCCCGTTCAACGTCAGTGGTCCGGCCATGGCTGCCGGTATCGCCGCTGTCAAGGACAAGGCCTTCGTGGAAACGGCCATCGATCACAATGACAAGTGGCTGCCGTGGGTGACCGCCGAGCTTGAAAAGCTCGGTCTGTCGGTGACGCCGAGTGTCGGCAATTTCATCCTGATCCATTTCCCGGACCAGGATGGCAAGCGCGCCAAGGATGCGGATGCCTATCTCTCCGAGCGCGGCTGCATCGTGCGGATGGTTGGCAATTACGGCCTGCCCAACTCGCTGCGCATGTCGATCGGATCCGAAGCTGCCAACAAGGCCTTTGTCTCCCTTATCGCCGAATTCCTCGGCTGAACCAGTACCGGAACCAGTACGGAAAAATTATGTCTGACCCGCTGTTTGACCGGCTGACCCTGATCGGGATCGGCTTGATTGGGTCTTCTATCGCCCTTGCTGCCCGTCAGCATGGTCTTGCGAAAGAGATCGTTGTCTCAACCCGTTCCGAGGCCACTTTGCGCCGCGCGGAAGAGCTCAATCTCGGTGACAGCTATTATCTCGACGCAGCTCAGGCGGTCGAAGGGGCGGATCTGGTCATTCTGTGCGTTCCGGTCGGTGCCAATGAAGGGGTTGCCCGCTGGATTGCCCCTGCCCTGAAGCAGGGTGCAATCCTGACGGACGTCGGCTCGACCAAGGGCTCGGTCGTCCGTCAGGTTCAGCCTCATGTGCCGGCGGGTGTCCATTTCATTCCAGGCCACCCGATTGCCGGGACGGAGCATTCCGGTCCGGACGCGGGCTTTGCCTCTCTCTTCGAGAACCGTTGGTGCATCCTGACGCCGGCAGCAGACATTGATCCGGCGGCGACGGAAAAGCTCAGCGCCTTCTGGCGGGCTTGCGGCTCCAATGTCGACACAATGGACGCCGATCACCACGATCTGGTGCTCGCCATCGTGTCTCACCTGCCGCATATCATCGCCTACAACATCGTCGGCACGGCGGCTGATCTGGAAACGGTGACCAGCTCGGAAGTGATCAAATATTCCGCATCTGGCTTCCGCGATTTCACGCGACTGGCGGCGTCCGATCCGACCATGTGGCGGGATATCTGCCTCAGCAACAAGGATGCGATCCTGGAGATGCTGGCGCGGTTCTCAGAGGATCTCTCCGCATTGCAGCGGGCCATCCGCTGGGGAGACGGGGACGGCTTGTTTGACCTTTTCACCCGGACCCGCGGCATCCGCCGCTCGATCATCGAGGCGGGTCAGGAAACTGACGCCCCGGACTTCGGCCGCCATCAGTCCAAGTCCTGACGGGATCTCAGTCTGGCAATCGGGCTGGCGGGCCGAAAGGCCTTCCGGCCCGTTTTGCTGTGATCAGCTCTTTCGCTCGGCCACATAGGCGGCGATGGCGGAGAGAGCCTCTGCCCGGGCACCGTAAGGCGCCAGCAGTTCCCTTGCGTCCCTCATCAACTGGGCGAGTTCCGCGCGGGTTTGCGGGACGCCCAGAAGACCGACAAGCGTTGCCTTGCCCGCGGCAGCATCCTTGCCGGTGGCCTTACCTACGTCTTCCGCGCTGCCTTCGACGTCCAGAAGGTCATCCGCAAGCTGGAAGGCCAGGCCGATGATTTCGCCGAAGCGTGTCATGCGCGCGACGTCTTCTTCCGGAGCATTGGCGAGAATAGCGCCGGCGCGACAGGCATAGCGGATCAGGGCGCCGGTCTTCATCGCCTGAAGGGTGCGGATTTCGGTTTCCGTCCGGTCCCGGTTTTCAGATTCCAGATCCAGCATCTGGCCGCCTGCCATGCCGCCGATGCCGGAGGCACGGGCAAGGTCCCGTGACAGGCGCAGGCGGACAGCAGCATCGGCATGAACCACATCTTCGGCAATCACGTCAAAGGCGAGCGTCAGCAGGGCGTCACCGGCCAGGATTGCCGTGGCTTCATCGAAGGCCTTGTGAACGGTTGGCTGGCCGCGGCGCAGGTCATCGTCGTCCATGGCCGGAAGATCGTCATGGACCAGGGAGTAGCAATGGATGAATTCGAGGGCCGAGCCGGCGATTGCGGGGCCCTTGTCCGTTTCCGACAGGTCGCGGCCGAAGAGCGCTGCGACCTCCAGCACCAGCAGCGGGCGGAGGCGCTTTCCCCCGCCAAGAGAGGCATAGCGCATGGCTTCGAGCAGGCGGGCCGGGCGGGCCGTTTCGTGATCAAGGGGATCGGAGGACAAAAGCGACTTGAGAACGGTTTCGATCTGATCCGCACGCGCGGCCAAAAGCTGCTTGATGTCGATGGTCACTGAGGCGCTCCGCAGGTTGCCGGGCAAAAAGGGAAGCCAAGGGAGAAGCTGCCCTTCCGCCTTCCCTGATGGGAAATGCGCTCAGGGTCAAGGCCGTCCTTGTGTTTTTAAGGGGGTGAAACCGGCTTCCGGCGCAGGAACAGGCCAATGAGGCTTTGTGTCCTGCTCCGGATCGGTTAAGGGAGGACAAAGGGCCGCAGAAACGGCGGGCCGAGATTGGGGGAACTTACCGGACATGGCCCGTGCCCGATGGCTCTTCGGCTCCTTGCGAAACCTCAGCAGCCTGCGGTTCTGGCGCAAGCTTGTCATCCGGCTTCTGATCCTTGCGATCGTCCTTCCGGTCATC
Source organism: Roseibium suaedae (assembly GCF_900142725.1). GTDB lineage: Bacteria > Pseudomonadota > Alphaproteobacteria > Rhizobiales > Stappiaceae > Roseibium > Roseibium suaedae. The sequence goes on from NZ_FRBW01000004.1 coordinate 187,774, forward strand.
CTGACCGTGCTCTATTCCGTCGTTCCTCCCATCAGCACGCTCATGATCGGGCGCTATGCCCAGCTGCTCTGGGTGGACCGTCAGTGGCGTCCTCTGGAGGACATCTCCCCTCACCTGGTGCGCTCGGTGATCACATCCGAGGACAGCGGCTTCTGCACCCATGGCGGGGTCGAGTGGGAAGCCTTGCAGAAGCAGGTCGATGTTCTGCTCAATGAGGGCGAAAGCCCTCGTGGTGCCAGTACCTTGACCATGCAGACGGCAAAGAACCTCTTTCTCTGGGGCGACCGCAGCTATGTTCGCAAGGCGCTGGAAATTCCGCTCGCGGTTCTGCTGGATGCGGTTTTGACGAAGCGGCGCATCATGGAGATCTACCTGAATGTCGCCGAATGGGGCGAAGGGATCTTTGGCGCGGAGGCGGCGGCTCAAGCCTGGTACGGTGTTCCGGCAAAGGATCTGAGCCGTGAACAGGCGGCCCGCCTGGCGACCGCCTTGCCCAATCCCTTGGGCAGAAACCCTGCGAAACCCTCTTCCGGTCACAGGAAACTTGCGGCGACGAACCTTTCCAGGGTAAATGGGGCCGGGCCGATTTTCGGCTGCGTACTGGATAAGTGATTGCCCGTCTGAACGGCCGTTAGAGCGGTCTTTCTGCGGTGACAAGAAAAATTGCTCTTTGGGCTGGCAAATCCTGTGCGTTGCCTGTATAACCCCGCCCATTCCAACACTGCGTGATGCCACGCCCCGGGCTTTCCCGGTCCGGGCCGCGCGACTATGGACCACGGAGAAGAACAAAATGGCCGTTCCGAAGAGAAAAACCTCGCGCATGAAGCGCGGTTTTCGCCGTTCTACGGACGCCCTGAAGCAGCCGGCTTACGTCGAGGACAAGGATTCGGGCGAACTGCGTCGCCCGCATCACGTTGACCTGAAGTCCGGCATGTACCGGGGCCGTCAGATCCTTGCTGTCAAGGACGACGCCTGAGGTTCAGGGTTGCCGAATGGCAAACAGATCAAGGCCGGCCCTTTGGGGTCGGCCTTTTTCATGTCCAGATGCTGGTTGAAGACTGCCATTTCAATTCACGGGACCTAGTTTCCCTGAAGACCGTCGCAACCTGGGGCCAAACCTCAGGCCTTTTCTCCGGAAGGAAATCCCATGCGTTTCATCCTGTCTTTGCCGCTGACGCTTATTCCGCTGATCCTTTACAACGTGATCGCTTTCGGCAGCGGCGGAACGGCTTCCTCCGCCTGGGACGCAGAGATGTTTGCGGTGCAGATGGTCTCCGGAGCCCAGTTCCAGCTGTTGCTGGGCGACATGCTGCTGACCTTCGCGCTGCTTCTGCTCTTCGCTGAGATGCTGAAGGCAACGCGCACGGGCTCTTCCGCCCTCATGGACCATATCCTGTCCATGCTGGTGTTTGTGGCCTATCTGGTGGAGTTCCTGATCGCGGCGCCTGCTGCGACGTCGATCTTCTTCATCCTGATGGTGATCGCCCTGATCGACGTGATCGCAGGCTTTTCGATCACCATTTCCGGCGCCCGCCGGGATGTTGCCTTCGGTCACGACGACCGCTGACCCATCAGGTCTCACGTGCGCTCCTTGGGGCGCACGAACAGGTGGCTGTAGGCGTATTCCCGGTTCAGTCTTCCTTGGCCTCGTCCATGATGGCGTAGCGCTGGATGAGCGGGAGCTGGGTCAGGGTGAACACCAGTGTGATCGGCATCATGCCGAAGACCTTGAAGCTGACCCAGAAATCCGTCGAGAAGTTCCGCCAGACGATCTCGTTGATCACGGCAAGGACGAAGAAGAAGATCCCCCAGCGGAAGGTCAGCTTGCGCCAGCCCTCTTCCGACAGCTTGAAGGCGCTGTCGAAGACGTAGCCGAGGAAGGACTTGCCGAAGGCCAGGCCGCCGAGCAGAACCGCGCCGAACAGGCAGTTGACGATGGTGGGCTTCAGCTTGATGAAGAGATCATCGTGCAGCCAGAGCGTTAGGGCACCGAAGACCAGAACGACGACGCCCGTGACCATCGGCATGATCGGCAGGCGGCGGGTGAGCCAGTAAGAGACAGCCAGTGAAACCGTGATTGCGACCATGAAGGCAGCGGTTGCCAGGAAGATTGGCTTGCCGAGGGACTGAAGCGCCGGGAAAAGCTGGGCGATCTGTTCGCCGCGGGCATTGAACAGGAAGAAAACTCCAAGAGGCCCAAGCTCCAGCGCCAGCTTCAACAGCGGTGGCAGTTCCTGGCGGGTGGGATCATTGGGAGCGTGTTCAAATTCCATGAGGCTTGGCCGCTTTCGCTGTCTTCAGGTTCACTGGCAGATAGGGATGGTCCACCGGGCAAGTCAACCGTGTCAGGCCTTCTTTCAGCCGTCAAACCCGCATAAAGGTCACACAGCAGGGGTCCGGGCGGGCAAGGACGATGCTGGCCGGTTGAGCTGATCAGTCGTGCCGGCGTGCTGTGCAGTCCCGCAGAACCTGAACACAGCGTGGAAATCCGGTATAAGGGCCTGATTTTCTTTGGCTCATGAAGAGGCGGAAGTGAGTTTTACAGCACCGGTTGATCGACAGGCTTATTTCAGGCTTGGGGTCCTGTTTGCGCTTGCCGAGGCTCTGAGCCTGCTGGTGACGATCTATCTCATCCTCACACTGGAAGGCGCTGATCCTTTCAAGCCCGGACGGAGCCGGGAAGCATTTGTGTTCACGGAACTGACGTTTCTTGCAGCGCTCGCCATTTTCCGCGTGACTTTGGCCTGGCGCCGCGTTGCTTTTGCCCGCCGGTCTCACTGGCACACAGCTGTGTTCTCTCTCTTTGCCTTAATGAAACCGCCGGTTCTGGCGGTTCTGCTGCTGCTCTGGACGCCGGACACACTTCCGGTTGGACTGGTTGCCCTCCAGCTCAATGCTGCCCTCGTCTGGTTCTGGCTCTATTGTCTCAAACCCAGAGAGGGGGCTGAAGCCGTTTGAAGGCTGTTATGAAAATGGCGGGCCACAGATGGGGAAGTGAACAAGAACTCTTTTGTGCGTCACCCTTGTCAAGGAAAAGGACATTTTTTATATGAAATTCTAATAAACACATCTATTTAAATATATCTATATTATTATCTGTATAGTGATTTATTACATCAATGTCTACGCCAATTATATTTGAAAGTCTTTCATTGCTAATGCTTTTATCTTCCTCCTTAAGTATTTGAATTGCGGATGGTATTTCCATACTAATATACGGATTTTCATATCTGATTTGGATTCCAGTGGATTTATTGAATTCCATCAAATCTTGATATGTTAGAAATATATCTGGAATTAATTCTGATTCGCGCTCTATAATCCAAGTATCGTATATGATCTCTTCGGCTGCCATTAGCCACTTATCTCCGCAACTATTACAGCGGAATCGATGAAGCCAAAACTTCCCATTAACGCAGCGCTCAACTTGTTCAAGATACGCTGGTTTGCGTCCCATGAGGGAGACTTTACGGGATGGTTCTAATTGACAACTGCATAGTATTTTCAGAAAAAATTCTCGAATTATATCCTTTAAATTTTCAACTTCGTTCTTTTGTTTAAAATTTGTCGATATTGCTTTTAGGTATAATTCGTTCCCAATAATATCATTAATTTCAATACTATTATAAAGACATTTTTCAAATTCTCTATTGCTGAGATCATTTCTCAAAAAATAAATGAGTTGTTTAAGGTCCTGGCTATTGAAGTCTATATTTTCGATCATTGAGCTCATATCTGTTAAATCCGAAATAGAAAAAAGGCGTCGGATAAGACGCCTTTCTCACTTTCGAACGTCTTCCTAAACTCATCCGTTGGCGATGTACTGGCCACCGTTGATGGTCATAACCGCGCCGGTCATGAAGGCGGCGGCGTCAGAGGCGAGATAGACCACCGTCTGGGCGATTTCTTCCGGATGGCCGAGGCGGCCGACCGGAATGCCGGAGATGATCGAGGTCAGCACCTTTTCCGGCATGGCGGCAACCATGTCGGTGTTGATGTAGCCCGGGCACACGCAGTTGACGGTGATGCCCTTGAAGGCATTTTCCTGCGCCAGCGCCTTGGTGAAACCGATCACGCCCGCCTTGGCTGCGGAATAGTTGGCCTGACCCATCTGGCCCTTCTGGCCGTTGATCGAGGAAATGTTGATGATGCGGCCGGATGAGCGTGCGCGCATGCCTTCGATCACCGGGCGGGTCATGGTGAACATGCTGTCCAGGTTGGTGGACATCACATCGCGCCACTGGTCGAAGCTCATCTTGTGGAACATGCCGTCACGGGTGATGCCGGCGTTGTTCACGAGCACATCGACCGGACCCAGATCCGCTTCCACCTTGGCGATGCCTTCGGCGCATTCTTCCGGATGGGCAACGTCCCACTTGTAGACGTGAATGCCGGTTTCCGCCTTGAAGGCTTCGGCTTTCTCGGTGTTGCCGTGATAGGTGGCTGCCACGGTGTAGCCGGCGGCCTTCAGGCCACGGGAAATGGCTTCGCCGATGCCGCGCGTTCCGCCGGTGACCAATGCGACCTTGCTCATTGTCTTCCTCCTAATACCCAATCTGGCGTCCGGTTTTCCGGCTCGTCCCCTCAATATCTGCCTGTGACAGAGATGCTGCCGGGCGCCAAACGGTCAGCGCAGCGCCCGGACTTTGTTTGAAATGCTTCGGAAAATCAGCGCTCCAGGCACATGGCAACGCCCATGCCGCCGCCGATGCAGAGCGTGGCGAGGCCCTTCTTGGCGTCCCGGCGGCCCATTTCATGGAGCAGGGTCACCAGGATACGGGCACCAGATGCGCCGATCGGGTGGCCGATGGCGATTGCGCCGCCGTTGACGTTCACGATGTCCGGGTTCCAGCCCATGTCCTTGTTCACGGCGCAGGCCTGCGCTGCAAAGGCTTCGTTGGCTTCCACGAGGTCGAGGTCTGCTGCTGCCCAGCCTGCCTTTTCAAGCGCCTTGCGGGAGGCCGGGATCGGGCCGGAGCCCATGACCGCCGGGTCAACACCTGCGGTTGCCCAGGAGGCAATGCGGGCGAGCGGCGTCAGGCCGCGCTTGGCTGCTTCCGCGGCGCTCATGACCAGCAGGGCGGCCGCGCCGTCGTTGATGCCAGAGGCATTGCCTGCGGTCACCGTGCCTTCCTTGGTGAAGGCCGGGCGGAGCTTGGCAACGCTGTCCAGGGTCGCGCCGTGGCGGATGTACTCGTCGTCTTCCACCACGGTATCGCCCTTGCGGCCCTTGATGGTGACAGCGGTGATTTCATCCTTGAACTTGCCGGCCTTCTGGGCTGCTTCCGCCTTGTTCTGGGAGGCAACGGCGAACTCGTCCTGCTGATCGCGGGAAATCTGCCACTTCTCGGCAACGTTTTCAGCGGTCTGACCCATGTGGTAGCCGTTGAATGCGTCCCACAGGCCGTCCTTGATCATGGTGTCGATGAACTTGAAATCGCCCATCTTGTAGCCGGCGCGCATCGGAGCGCAGTGGGGAGACAGGGACATGTTTTCCTGGCCGCCTGCCAGCATGATTGCTGCGTCGCCGCACATGATTTGCTGGGCCGCGATGGCCACGGTGCGAAGGCCGGAGCCGCAAACCTGGTTCAGGCCCCAGGCAGTTGCGCTGTCGGAGATGCCGGCGGCAATGGCTGCCTGGCGGGCCGGGTTCTGGCCCGCACCTGCGGTCAGAACCTGACCGAATACGATTTCATCGACTTCGCTGCCGGATACGCCGGCCTTTTCCAGGGCTGCCTTCAGGACAATTGCGCCAAGTTCATGGGCGGGCGTATTTGCAAAAGAACCGTTGAAAGTGCCGACGGGTGTGCGGGTCGCACTAACAATCACGACATCGGTGGAAGCGCTCATCATAGGTCTCCGGTTTTCCTCCTGGGTGAGGTCAATACACGCAAAAGTAGAAAATTTTTGCAGCAAGACCCCTTCCTGAGCATGACTAGAGCCCGTGGCCAAGGCCAAGTCAACAGCATTGGCACGTATGCAGGGCGCGTTTTTTGCGCGGCGCATCATCCTTTCGGTGCTCTGCACGAAAAGGCTGGTAAGACCCGCCACGAATGGCTTAGTCTGCGCGGATGGAGGAAACGGCGGCAGGCTGGAACAGCTTGTCGTCAAACGGGAACTTGCCGCGAGGCTCCTGGAAATGGAAGACGGGAATGGCAAAGACCAACGAGCCAACGATCATCAAGAAATACGCCAACCGGCGTCTCTATAACACCGGCACCAGCACCTATGTGACGCTGGAAGACCTGGCGGTGATGGTGAAGGGGGAAGAGGACTTCATCGTCTATGATGCCAAGTCGGGTGATGACATCACCCGGTCGGTTCTGACCCAGATTATCTTCGAGCAGGAAGGCAAGGGGCAGAACCTGCTGCCGATCAAGTTCCTGCGCCAGCTGATCCGCTTCTATGGCGACAGCATGCAGGGCCTCGTGCCGAGCTTCCTGGAATTTTCCATGAGCTCCCTGACCAAGGAGCAGGACAAGCTCCGCTCGCAGATGAGCGATGCCTTCGGGGCGACCGCTTTCGATGCGATCGAGGATCAGGTCAAGCGCAACACGGAAATGTTCGAGCGTGCGATGAAAATGTTCATGCCGTTCTCGACGGGAACGGATGCGGCCCCGACTGCAACCCAGCAGCGCGCTGCGGCTCCGTCTCCTCAGGCCTCCTCGTCCGATCTCGATGACATGAAGCGTCAGCTGTCCGAGATGCAGGCCAAGATCAACGCTCTCAGCGACAAGTCCTGAGTTCTGCGGCCATCGCGGCTGAGCTGCGGTGGCCCTTAGCCCTTCGCAAGCGGATGGGCATTTTCCACCAGCTCCCTCAGCCGCTCATCCAGAACATGGGTGTAGATCTGCGTGGTCGATATGTCCGCGTGGCCGAGAAGCTGCTGCACCACGCGCAGGTCCGCTCCATTTTGCAAAAGATGCGAGGCAAAGGCATGGCGGAGAACGTGGGGCGACACCTTGGCCGGATCAATTCCGGCCTGAATGGCGAGATCCTTCAGGTCGCGGGCAAAGGCCTGCCGGGTGAAATGTCCGCTTTCGCCATGTGAGGGAAAGAGCCAGGGGCTGCTGGCATAGACACCTGCAGCTGTCCGCTCCGCCACATAGGCCTTCATCGCAGTTTGAGCCGGATGAGACAGCGGCACCAGCCGGTCCTTGCCTCCCTTGCCGCGAATTTCAATCAGCCGGGCATCCTTGCGCGCTGCGGAAACCGGCAGGGCAACCAGTTCGGACACGCGCAGACCGGAGGCGTAAAGCACTTCCAGCAGTGTATAGGTCCGGTGCGCCCGGAGGCGGGCGGCATCACTGGGGTGTTCCAAGTGCGTTTGTGTCTCAGCCGTTCCGATCAGGAGGTCCACCTCTTCAAGAGATAAAACCTTCGGCAGGGACTGCCGCTTCTTTGGTGAGGACAGGGTGCGTGTCGGATCGTCGCCGCGCTGGCCTTCCGCATAGAGAAACTTGAAGAACTGCCGCAGGGCGGAAAGGCGCCGGGCCTGCGAGGTTGCCGCAAAACCGCGATCGGTCAGATCGCCGAGGTAGCGGGAGATATCTGTCTGGCTTGCCTTTGATGGCGCGGTCTTGCCGAGAAACTCCGCAAAGTCGTCCAGATCGCGCCGGTAACTGTCGAGCGTGTTCTGGGCAGCGCCCCGCTCGGCGGCCAGCATTTCCAGAAAACTTTCGCAGGCGTAATCCGTTGCCAAGGTCGTCAGCGGCCAAAGCCGTCCTTCTTGATCCGCACGGTGTACTCGCGCTCACCGGGCTGCACCAGATTGGCCAGCGCATAGACCGCGCCATAGCCGATGGCTCCGATCAGGACCAGGGCCAGGATCAGTCGGGTCAGCGTTGGCACGGGTTCCAGCCTCCGGAATGCGAATCACTTTTCTTCAGTGTTCCGCGCCGTCCTCTCCCATGCAAGCCGCACGGATTTCCAGCTTCAGGATTGACTTGTGACTGCGGCTGGTTTCTTTCCCTCAGCCAGCTTTCTTTTCGGGCGAATATGCTAAAAAGCGGCCATGACACATCAAAGTGACCTTTCCAATGGCCTTGAAGGCCAAGCCCTGGAACCGGCGGAGCCGAATGCGGAAGACCTGATCAAGGTTCTCGGCAATCGGTCCATCGTTCTGGTTGGCATCATGGGGTCGGGAAAATCAACCGTTGGCCGCCGGCTGGCCCAACGGCTGGGGTTGCCTTTCGTCGATGCCGATACGGAGATCGAGAAAGCCGCCAACATGACCATTTCGGAGATCTTCGCCAGCCATGGCGAAGCCTATTTCCGCAGTGGTGAAGAACGGGTGATTGCGCGTCTCCTGCAGCAGGGGCCGCAGATCCTGGCCACCGGCGGCGGTGCCTATATGAGCGAGGCGACCCGGGAGGCGATCCAGAAGGACGGCGTTTCGGTCTGGCTCAAGGCCGATCTCGATACGGTGATGGCAAGGGTCCGCAAGCGGTCGAACCGTCCCCTGCTCCAGAACCCGGATCCCGAAGGAACCCTGCGCGCGCTTCTGGCCGTTCGCGACCCGGTTTATGCGCAGGCTGATCTTTGCGTCTATTCCCGTGACGTTCCTCACGAGGTGGTCATGGAAGAAATTCTAAGAGCACTTATATCCAGGCTCGCGGCAGGAGATCTCCCGGCCGCCACCCAGACCGACAATTGAAGGCAGACGATGACCGACACGATTTCCAATGCAAGCTCCGACCTGTCCCCGATCCAGACCGTATCGGTCGATCTGGGGGATCGCAGCTATGGTATCGAGATCGGTCGCGGCCTTCTGGAAACGGCGGGCGAACGGATTGCTGCCCTGCGTCCGGGCGCAAGACTCGCGGTCATCACCGACGAGACCGTTGAAAAGCTGCATCTGAAGACCCTTCAGGCCAGCCTTGCCAAGGCTGGCATCGATCATGCGGTCATGACCATTCCTGCCGGTGAGAGCTCCAAGCGGTTCTCCCAGTTCGAGCGCCTGTGTGACGAAGTGCTGGGTGCACGGCTTGAGCGCAATGACGCCATCGTGGCGCTGGGCGGCGGTGTCGTTGGCGATCTCTCCGGCTTTGTTGCGGCCGCTGTGCGCCGGGGCATGGATTTCATCCAGATCCCGACCACGCTCCTGTCCCAGGTCGACAGTTCCGTTGGCGGCAAGACAGGCATCAACTCCCGTCATGGCAAGAACCTGATCGGCGCGTTTCATCAGCCGGTTCTGGTTCTGGCCGACACCGGTATCCTCGATACGCTGCCGATGCGCGACTTCCGCGCCGGCTATGCGGAGGTCGCCAAATACGGGCTGCTCGGCGACGAGCCGTTCTTTGCCTGGCTGGAGGCCAACTGGAAAGCCGTGTTTGCCGGTGGTCCGGAGCGGGACGAGGCTGTTGCCCGGTCGTGCCAGTCCAAGGCGGATGTGGTTGTCGCGGATGAGCGGGAGTCCGGCCGCCGGGCCCTCCTCAATCTCGGCCATACTTTCGGCCACGCGCTGGAATCTGCCGTCGAATATGAAACCGCCCGTCTGGTCCATGGGGAAGGCGTTTCCATCGGCATGATGCTGGCCCATGAGTTTTCCGAGCGCCTGGGCCTGATTGACGGGGCCGTGGTTGCGCGCGTCGAAAAGCATCTCTCCGAGGTCGGGCTGCCGATCCGCATGTCCCAGATCCCTGGCCAGTTACCGCCAGCGGGCACGCTGATGGACATCATTGCCCAGGACAAGAAGGTGTCCCGCGGCAATCTGACTTTCATTCTGACCCGCGGCATCGGATCCGCCTTTGTAGAAAAGGGCGTTGAGCCGGCCGTTGTTCATGACTTCCTGGTGGAGAAACTGTCCTCATGAGTGAAGCAACCCTCTGGCTCGCCATCGGGGCAATCCTCATTCTGCTGATCTTGTCCGGCTTCTTCTCCGGTTCGGAGACGTCGCTGACGGCAGCATCCCGTGCCCGCATGCATCAGATGGAGAAGAACGGCGACCGCAGGGCGGTGCTCGTCTCCAAGCTGATTGCGGCCCGTGAGCGGCTGATCGGCGCCCTGCTCCTCGGCAACAATCTGGTCAACATCCTGGCGTCGTCCCTGGCGACCAGCGTGTTCCTGCATCTCTTCGGGGATGCGGGCGTTGCCATTGCGACGCTGGTCATGACCTTCTTGGTTCTGATCTTCGCAGAAGTGCTGCCGAAGACCTGGGCGATCTATGCACCGGAGCGGTTTGCACTGGCTGTTGCCCCGATCGTCCGTGTGGTGGTTGCGGTATTCGGGCCCGTTGTCGTCGCTGTTGAAGCCATCGTCCGTCTGATCCTGCGTCTCGTCGGCGTCAACGTGAATGACGATGCGCTGGCTCTGTCTGCGCATGAAGAGCTGCGCGGCACGGTGGACCTCCAGCACAAGGAAGGCGGTCTGGTGAAGGCCGAGCGCGACCGTATTGGCGGTCTGCTGGATCTGGCCGAACTGGAAGTGTCGGATGTTATGGTTCACCGCACCAACATGGTGGCGCTGAACGCGGACGAAGATCTGCCGAAGCTGGTGGAAGCAGCACTGGCCTCGCCCTATACCCGCCTGCCCCTGTGGCGCGGGGAGAGTGACAATTTCGTCGGTGTGCTCCACTCCAAGGATCTTCTGCGTGCACTGTTTGCAGCGGGCGGAGACAGTGAGAAGCTGGAGATCACCCAGATCATTTCCCAGCCCTGGTTCGTTCCGGACACCACGAGCCTTCAGGATCAGCTCAACGCCTTCCTGAAGCACAAGGCACATTTTGCGCTGGTGGTGGATGAATACGGGGAAGTGATGGGTCTGGTGACCCTCGAGGACATTCTGGAGGAAATCGTTGGCGAGATCGCCGACGAGCATGACGTCGAGCTTGAGGGTGTGCGTCCGCAGGCGGATGGTTCGGTGATTGTCGACGGCTCCGTGCCGATCCGTGACCTGAACCGCGCCACCGACTGGAACCTGCCGGACGATGAAGCCACCACGATTGCCGGTCTGGTGATCCACGAGGCCCGGATGATCCCCGAGGAGCGGCAGATCTTCACCTTCCACGGCTTCCGTTTCACGGTGCTGCGCCGGGAAAAGAACCGCATCACCCGTCTCAGGATCATGCCTCTGAGCCAGCTCAAGGTTCAGCCGGCAGCGGCAAGCGCAGCTGCGCAAGTTGCTCCAGCGGCGCGCAGCTAGGCTGCGCACCAGCTGACTTCAATTGCTGCATCGGTGAAACGGGCTCAGGCCGTACCGGAGACCCTGGCTGCCCGGGGATCCGGCTCTTCCGGAGACCGTGCCTCGATGGCGAGCGCGTGAACGCCGCCTGCGATTTCCTCGGCAAGAAGGTCGTTGATCGTGCGGTGGCGGTTCACCCGCGACATGCCGGAAAAGGCTGCGGAGACGACGCGCACCCGGAAATGGGTTTCTCCGCCTTCACGCCAGCCGCCATGGCCTTTGTGACGGTCGGATTCGTCGATGACGTCCAGTGCGGCTGGCGACAGCGCAGCGGTCAGCTTGGACAGGATCTGGTCTTTGATGCTCATGGTTCTGTTTTGATCTCTTCGGCGGCCCATCGTCAAGCGGGAGCAATTCGTTTCCGGTTTCCCCAGCCCCGGGTCTGCGGGCTGGAAAATGTCGCAATCGGCGTTTAGAAAGCCCAATCCCACATTTTGCTTCGGTTAGAAGCTTGTTCGGCTTCGCCCCTCTACCCATAATCGGCGTCATGAAACTGGATTCCAAAATCTTTGACCGGATACGTGTGAAACCCGACAAGGAGCGGGTGCAGGAGGATCTGTATCCATCCTGCGAGCATCCGGGCTGTCAGCGCCCTGCGCCGCACAAGGCGCCCAAGGGCCGCGACCGGGAAGGTCAGTATTTTCATTTCTGCATCGACCATGTGCGGGAATACAACAAGTCCTACAATTATTTCGCCGGCATGCCCGACGACGACGTCCATGCCTATCAGCGGGATTCCCTGACCGGGCACCGGCCGACGTGGAAGATGGGCGTCAACCGGCAGGCCGCCGATGGTTCCGATGGCTTCGACCCGCGCGAGAACATGCGCGCCAATGCAAGCCGCCGTGCGGATGCGACTCAAAGAACACGTCAGCGCAAGCTTCTAACCCTTGAAAAACGTTCCCTGGATGTGCTCAATCTAGGGGAAACGGCCCGAGGGGCTGAAATCAAGGCGCGCTACAAAGAACTAGTCAAACTGAACCACCCGGATGCCAATGGCGGTGACCGCTCTTGCGAGGACCGTCTGCGGGAAATCATTCAGGCCTATAATGTCCTGAAGAAAGCCGGTTTCTGTTAGGGTTTCCGTGTCCTGCCGGACAAGATCCGCTAACATCCTTCAATCGACCGATCTGATCCCGCCGGGTGCCCGCCCGGGGATGGACCGGTCCGGTCCGCATTCCCCCTGCGGGCTCCTTCCCCAACATCCCGCGCGGCACTGCCGCGGCAGCGGAGGAAAAATGACTGAGATGACGAACACGGCTGGAAGCATGCCGGATATCGAGATTTCCGTTGAAGAGGTTTTCGGCTTCAAGACTGATCTCAAGGTTCCCGCGTTCTCGACCGCTTCCGAGCATGTGCCTGAAGCCGATCCGGACTATCTGTTCGACCGTGCCACCACCCTCGCCATTCTCGCCGGTTTTGCGCATAACCGCCGCGTCATGGTCACTGGTTACCACGGCACCGGCAAGTCGACCCATATCGAGCAGGTCGCCTCGCGTCTCAACTGGCCGTGTATCCGCGTCAACCTCGACAGCCATATTTCCCGTATCGACCTTGTCGGCAAGGACGCCATCGTTCTGAAGGACGGCAAGCAGGTCACCGAATTCCGGGACGGCATCCTGCCCTGGGCCTACCAGCACAACGTCGCGCTTGTGTTCGACGAATATGATGCGGGCCGTCCGGACGTGATGTTCGTGATCCAGCGTATTCTGGAATCCTCCGGCCGCCTGACCCTGCTCGATCAGTCGCGCGTGATCCGCCCTCACCCGGCATTCCGTCTGTTCGCAACGGCCAACACGGTTGGTCTGGGCGACACGTCGGGCCTCTATCACGGCACGCAGCAGATCAACCAGGCACAGATGGACCGCTGGTCTATCGTGTCGACCCTGAACTACCTGCCGCATGACAATGAAGTCGACATCGTCCTGTCGAAGGCGAAGCACTTCCAGAAGGCTGAAGGCCGGACGATCGTTTCCAAGATGGTCCGCCTTGCCGATATGACCCGCAAGGCCTTCATCAACGGCGATCTGTCGACCGTGATGAGCCCGCGTACCGTGATCACCTGGGCCGAAAACGCCCTGATCTTCGGCGATGTCGGTTTCTCGTTCCGTCTGACCTTCCTCAACAAGTGCGATGACATGGAACAGGCCCTGGTTGCCGAGTTCTATCAGCGCTGCTTTGGCGAAGAACTGCCGGAATCTTCGGCCAACATCGTGATGGCCTGATGAAGAGAGCCGCCATCCGGAGCTGTCTGATCCGTTGCGCGATTGCGCTGACTGCTGTGGTGCCCGTTTCGGCGGGGACTGCGGCGGACATCAGCTTGATCCGCATCAGCGGCGCCGTGACGGTGGACAATTATCCAAAGCTTGAGGCCTATTTGAATGCGGCTTCCGACACGATTGTCGGCCTCAAGATTATGCTGGACGCTCAGGACCAGTACGCCGATGGCGTGCTGATGGCCTATGAGGATGGCGGCGCTTTTCTGACCTATGTGCCCGGCCCCGACATGGAGACAGAGTTTTCCGTCAACGGTGGCTACTCGCTCCAGCACGGAGCTTATGTCCTGGATGGGTTTTATCTGGTCAAGGATGCGGGCTTTAATCAGGGCATCAGCGCCGTTGCGCTGGAACAGGTTCCCGAAAGCCAGGTGATCCTGTCGGGCGCAAAGGTTCAGGACGTTGAGGTCGATGCGCTCGACCCGTCGATGGCAAAGAGGTAAGCATGGCACGGCCAGGCAGCAATTCAAATCCGGGAAGCAGCCCGGCTCAAAGGGCCGAACCCTTCAAGCAGGCCGTTTCCGGAACCATCCGCGCCATGTCCGGCGAGGCGGAACTGGAGGTCCTGTTCACCGGAGACCGGCCCGGTCTGTCCGGCAGCACCGTGCGCCTGCCTGATCCCTCCCGCAAGCTGACTGAGCGCGACGTGGCGATTACCCGCGGGCTCGGCGACTCTATCGCCATGAAGCTTGCCTGCCATGACGCCAAGGCCCATTCCCGCAAGCAGCCTTCCGCCCCTGAGGCCCGCGCGATCTATGACGCGGTGGAACAGGCGCGGTGCGAGGCGCTGGGCGCGCTGCGGATGGAAGGCGTTGCCGGCAACATCGCGGCCATGCTCGATGATCGCTATCGCAAGGCCAACGCACCGGATGTCACCAGCCGCGAAGATGCGCCGCTTCAGGACGCGATTGCCCTGATGGTGCGCGAGCGCCTGACTGGCGCGCCGCCGCCCGAAAGTGCTGCAAAGCTGGTCGACATGTGGCGGAGCTGGATCGAGGTCCGGGCTGGGGAAGCCCTGGACCGCCTGGTCCCGCGAGTCGAAAGCCAGGCGGATTTCGCCGTTCAGATCCATGACCTCCTCAAGGCTCTGGATATGGCCGACGAGATTGGCGAGCGGGACGAGACGGAAGATCCCGAGGAAAGCCAGGACGACGGCAACAACGACGAAAGCGAAACCGGCGCAGAAGGCGAAGAGGACGCTGGTCAGGAGCAATCCGAAGCGCAGGACATGGAAATGTCCGGCGAGGAGCAGGATGCCGGCGAGACCGAAGGCGCAGATTCCGACATGGATGAAATGTCCGATCAGGACATGACCGACCAGGCGGAAGATGCCGGTGAGAGTATGCGCGAGGACCATCCGTTCTCCAACCGCCCGCCCGTTTCCGACTACAAGGTCTTCACCACCCAGTTTGATGAGACGGTGACTGCCGAAGACCTGTGCGACATTGCCGAACTGGACCGGCTGCGCGGCTTCCTGGACAAACAGCTGACCAATCTCCAGGGCGCAGTGGCCCGGCTTGCAAACCGCTTGCAGCGCAAGCTGATGGCAAAGCAGAACCGGTCCTGGGACTTCGACCTTGAAGAAGGCCTTCTGGACACGGCCCGCCTCACCCGCGCGGTCACGGATCCGATGTCGCCGCTGGCTTTCAAGCAGGAGCGCGACACGAACTTCCGCGACACGGTGGTAACGCTGCTGATCGACAATTCCGGCTCCATGCGCGGCCGCCCGATCACGGTTGCCGCAACTTGCGCCGATATTCTCGCCCGCACGCTGGAGCGGTGCGGCGTGAAGGTCGAAATTCTTGGCTTCACCACCAAGGCCTGGAAGGGCGGCCAGTCCCGCGAAGCCTGGCTTGCCGCGAACAAGCCCGCCTCTCCTGGCCGTCTGAACGATCTGCGCCACATCATCTACAAGTCTGCCGATGCACCCTGGCGCCGTGCCCGCCGGAACCTCGGTCTGATGATGCGCGAAGGGCTGCTCAAGGAGAACATCGATGGTGAAGCGCTGACCTGGGCCCATGAGCGGCTGCTCGACCGTCCCGAACAGCGCCGGATCCTGATGATGATTTCCGATGGCGCACCGGTCGATGACTGCACCCTGTCGGTCAATCCGGGCAACTATCTGGAGCGCCACCTGCGCCATGTGATCGAGGAGATCGAGAACCGGTCGCCTGTGGAACTGATCGCCATCGGCATCGGCCACGATGTGACCCGCTATTACAAGCGTGCGGTGACCATCGTGGATGCGGAAGAGCTGGCAGGTGCCATGACCGACCAGCTGGCGGATCTCTTTGACGATGAGGTTGCTCCTTCCCATGGCCGCAGCCGCAAGCGCCGCCGCGCTGGCGGAGGTGGCCGATGAGAGGAGCGTCCGCAGGGGCGCGGCTCAAGGCTGCGGTCTTTTCGGTCCTGCTTTTCTCGCTGCCGACGTTTTCCGGGGCCTCGGCGCAGGAGATCCTGACAGGGGCAGCGCCGGTCACGGTGAAGACGGAACCGATCAAGTCGTTTCAGGTTGGCCGGGACAGTGATCAGTTCGGCAAGCTGACCTATCTGGGCGGCATGGAGCTGATTTCGGCCGACCGGAACGTTGGCGGTCTGTCGAGCCTGATCAGCCTCAAGGGTGGTGCGGAGTTCGTGGCCGTCACCGACAATGGCCTGTGGTTTGCCGCAACGGTCGACCAGGACGAGGACGGACGTCCTCTGGGCCTTAGCAACACGCGCTACACGCCGATGATCCGGGTGTCAGGCAAGCCGTTCAACGGTCATTACGGCAGCGATACCGAAGCCATGACACTGGATGGGGCGTCGATCCTCGTCTCAGCCGAAGGCGTCAACAAGATCTACCGCTTTCCCTGGCCGCTGACGACCGGCAAGGAGCCCATGACGGGGGAAGTGAAGGTCTCCCAGGCCATTTCCGATCTGCGTGGCTCCAAGGGTATGGAAGCCATGGCCATGGCGCCGCAAGGCACGCCTCTAGCTGGAAAACTGGTGGTGATTGCCGAACGCGGTCCGGGTGATGCAGACGATCTGCCCGGTTTCCTGTTGCAGGACGGCAAGGAAGACCGTTTCACGGTCGCCCGGTCAGACCGCTACGATGCCACGGACGCCGAATTCCTGCCGAATGGCGATCTCCTGCTGCTGGAGCGCCGCTTCAATCTGCGGGATCTGGTCGGCATGCGGATCCGGAAATTTCCGGCCTCCAGTGTCGTTCCGGGCGCGAAACTCACCGGCGAAGTTCTGCTCGAAGCGGATTTCGGCTTTCAGATCGACAATATGGAAGGCCTTGCCGTCCATGAAAATGAAAAGGGTCAGACGATCCTGACCCTTCTCTCCGACAACAACCGCTCCCTGCTGCAGCGGACACTGTTCCTGCGCTTCCGTCTGAACGACTGAGCCGCTGTGCTGCGGCGGGCCCGCAGTGTCAGCGCCTTGCGCTGCCGCGGGCCTTGGCCACGCGGGCGAGCGTTAGCAGGGTTTCAGACAGCACGGCGGGGCCGATCCGGTCGTTGAGGCGAGCGGTCTTCATCGCATCCGCCAGCCGCTCCATGGCCTTTTCAAGATCGGGAGCGTTCCAGATCAGGATCTGCCGGGTGATGGCGGCCTTGCGTTTGAAGAACACCGGCGGGCGCTGGGTGTCCACGACCTGCTGGGGCTGCTTGCCACGGTCGATGTCGATCCGCATCCGGTGGAGCCACTGGAAGTGCTTGAGCGCCTGTCCGGCGATGACGGAAGCATTGGAGCCCTGGGCATCCAGCCGTTCCAGGCCGTGATCCAGGGTTGAAAGGTCACCCATGGCCGAGGCGTCGATCAGCTCGGACATTTCAAAGGCGGAGGCATCCCCAATGATGGCCTCCACGTCGTCGCTGTCGATCCGGCCCTTGTTGAGCGCATAGAGGCACAGCTTGCGTAGTTCCCCGCGGCTGGCCATGCGGTCCGCGCCCAGCAGGCTGTGCAGGGCTGCCTTGGCTTCCTTGGTGATCGTCAGGCCGGCTTCCCGGGTTTCCTGCTCGATCAGCTGGTCGATATCGCGTTCCGTATCCGCATAGCAGGGAATGGCGATGGCCTTGCGGTTGTCCTCGAACAGCTTGCGCAGACCCGTGCCCTTCTTCAGGTCACCAGCCTCGATGACCACCAGAGCCGGGCAATCATCGAGTTTCAGAAGAGCGGTTGCTGCGGGCGCCATGTTCTTGCCGCCCGCATCCTTGATCCAGATGATCCGACGTCCACCGAACAGCGGGATCGTCAGAACCTCATCGACCAGCCGGCTTGGGTCCGAAACGATTTCGCCTGCATCGATCTTGGCGAGATTGAACGGGTCGTCATCGCCCTCGGAGGCCTTGGCCACAAGCACGCCAGCCCGTTCCGATACAAGACCCGTGTCCGGGCCATAGATCAGAATGGCCGCGCCGCCCTCAGGCGGCTTGGCGATGAAGCGGTCGATGTCGCCTGCCTTGAGTGCGGTCATCCCCGCGTCCCTTACTTGTGGCTGGCGAAGAAGCCGGCGATCCGGGTCTGGATATCCCCTGCGACGACCTTTGCAGCCCGGTCAGCGGCATCGCGCTTGGCGCGGATGTTCGCATAACGCTGGCTGGAGAAGTCATAGGAGGCCGTCGCGAACGACCGGCCGGTCATCACGGTCTTGCCGTCGACAATATCCGACAGAACGAAAGTGGTGTTCATGGTCAGGGAGTAGGAGGTCGGAACGTCCGCAAGCTCGATCACGCCTACTTCGGCCGTGTTGATGCTCATGACCACCTTGAGCCGGTACTTCTTCTCCGGATGGCCTGCTCCGCGCTCGAAATTGAACAGAAGTTCATTGTAGAGCGTGCGCGAGGCGTCATCCAGGCTCTGGGTCTGGCGGATCGGATCGATGTCGATGGCCGCAAGTTCGGCCTGAACCGTCGAGTTGACACCACCAGGCCCCTCGTTGAGAGAGCCATAGAGCGGACGAACCTGACAGGCCGAAAGGCCTGCCAGAAGCACAGTGGCGCAGGCGAGGGAGAAAAGTCCCCGGAAACTGCGGTTCTTCACATCAAGCAACGACATTCACGATCCTTTGCGGCACCACGATGATCTTGCGCGGCGGCTTGCCTTCCAGCACCCGTATGACGAATTCCGCCTCCAGCGTAGCTGCTTCGATGGCCTCTTTGGAAGCATCGTTTGCAACGGTAATCTCGCCGCGCTTCTTGCCGTTGATCTGGACAGGCAGCGTGATGGTGTCTTCCACCAGAAGGCTTTCGTCCACGTCCGGCCATCCGGTCTGGGAAACCAGGCCGGTGTGGCCCAGGACGGTCCAGCATTCTTCTGCCAGATGCGGCATCATCGGAGCCATCATCTGGGCCAGGAAGTCGGCCGCTTCGCGCACGGCCCAGGCCATGTCGGAAGCTTCCAGACCTTCGTTTACGGCCTTGCCGATGGTGTTCACATATTCATAGAGACGGGCGACGGCGCGGTTGAAACCAAGGCCGTCGATGTCACGGGAGACAGCCGCAAGGGTCTTGTGGCTTGCCCGGCGCAGTTCGAGAGCCTTGTCGGAGAAAGCCGGAGCGTCCCGGCGCACGCCGGTCTTCTCGCTGATGTCGCCGATCAGACGCCAGACGCGCTGAACGAAGCGCCAGGAACCCTGAACGCCTTCTTCCGTCCAGATCACATCGCGCTCGGGCGGGGAATCCGACAGAACGAACCAGCGAGCCGTGTCAGCACCATAGGTCTCGATGATATCGGTCGGGTCGACGGTGTTCTTCTTCGACTTCGACATCTTCTCGATAGAGCCGATCGTGACCGGCTCGCCGGTTTCGATCAGGGTCGCACGGCGGGTGCCGTCCACTTCCTCGATGCGGATCTCGGTCGGCGCGACCCAGCGGCCGTTCGCGCCTTCCCCGGCGCGGTAGGTCTCGTGGGTCACCATGCCCTGGGTAAAGAGGCCCTTGAACGGCTCCTTCAGATCCAGCGCTGACACCTTCTGCATGGCCCGGGTGAAGAAGCGGGAATAGAGCAGGTGCAGGATCGCGTGCTCGATACCGCCGATATACTGGTCCACCGGCAGCCAGGCATTGGCTGCTTCCGGGTTGGTCGGCTGGTCGCAGCGCGGCTCGGTGAAGCGGGCGAAATACCAGGAACTGTCCACGAAGGTGTCCATGGTGTCGGTCTCGCGCAGGGCCGTCTTGCCGCATTTCGGGCAGGTGGTGTTGCGCCAGGTCGCATGACGGTCGAGCGGGTTGCCCGGCTTGTCGAAGTTGATGTCGTCCGGCAGCTTCACCGGCAGGTTCGTGTCCGCTTCCGGCACTACGCCGCAGCCATCGCAATGGATGACAGGGATCGGGCAGCCCCAGTAGCGCTGACGGGAAATGCCCCAGTCGCGCAGGCGGTAGTTCACCTGGCGGGCACCCTGCGGCGCGCCGTCGATGGAAGTGTCTTCCAGCTTCTTCGCAACGGTTTCCTTCGCATCCGCGATGCTGAGGCCATCCAGGAAGGCGGAGTTGAAGATCGTGCCGTCGTCGGTGAAGGCCTCGTTGCCGATCTCGAAGCTTGCCGGATCGGCATCCTTCGGCAGCACCACCGGGCGGACCGGCAGGCCGTATTTGCGGGCGAAATCCAGGTCGCGCTGGTCATGGGCCGGGCAGGCGAAGATCGCGCCGGTGCCGTAGTCCATCAGGATGAAGTTGGCCACATAGACCGGCAGCTCGATGGAGGCATCCAGCGGATGCTTGACGCGCAGGCCCGTGTCGAAGCCCTTCTTTTCGGCGGTCTCGATCGCTTCCGCAGAGGTGCCGATGCGGCGGCATTCCTCGATGAAGGCCTGCAGCTCCGGATTGGTCTCGGCCAGCTTCGCGCTGACCGGATGATCCGGGGACAGGCCCATGAAGGACGCGCCGAACAGGGTGTCCGGACGGGTGGTGAAGATCTCGAGCGTCTTGTCGCCGGTCGGCGCCGGTGTGACGAATTCGAAGCGGACGCGCAGGCCTTCCGACTTGCCGATCCAGTTCTTCTGCATCAGGCGGACCTTTTCCGGCCAGCGGTCGAGGGTGTCGATCGCTTCCAGAAGATCCTCGGAATAGTCGGTGATCTTGAAGAACCACTGGGTCAGCTCGCGCTGCTCGACCAGGGCGCCGGAGCGCCAGCCACGGCCGTCGATCACCTGCTCGTTCGCCAGAACGGTCATATCGACCGGGTCCCAGTTGACCTTGGCGTTCTTGCGGTAGACGAGGCCTGCTTCCAGGAACTTCAGGAACAGACGCTGCTGCTGGGTGTAATATTCAACGTCGCAGGTTGCGAATTCCCGGCTCCAGTCGAGGGACAGGCCCATGATCTTGAGCTGGCCGCGCATGAAGGCGATGTTCTCGTAGGTCCAGTCCTTGGGGTGGACCTTGTTCTGCATCGCGGCGTTTTCAGCCGGCATGCCGAACGCATCCCAGCCCATCGGGTGCAGCACGTTGAAGCCGCGGGCACGCTTGTAACGGGCAACCACGTCGCCCATCGCATAGTTGCGCACGTGACCCATGTGGATGCGGCCGGACGGATAGGGGAACATCTCGAGGACGTAATATTTCTCGCGCGGATCGTCGTTCTGCGTGACGAACACGTCCTTGTCATTCCAGACCTTTTGCCAGCGCGCTTCGACTTCGCGGGCATTATACCGTTCCGTTGCCATCAATCTTGCCGTTTCATTGTGCGCCGGAGGCGGCGCATCTCAGGGAGTGTTTGGCGGACTGTCACCAGAAATCCCCCACCGGGTCAACATGATTGGCGCTAAAATGACCGCTTTTCAGGCCTGTCCCGGGCAGGCCTTGCATTTTGGCGCCCCTGCTGCTTATCACGGGCGAGCATCACCGGGATGATTAGAGGGACGGGAAGAAGCCATGACCGAAGCGTCGCAAGAAAATCTGCACAGGGTTCAGTCGGAGCTTCAGGCGGCAACAGCCGAGCATGGCCGCGCAGCCGGCAGCGTGACGCTTGTGGCTGTGTCCAAGACCTTTCCGGCCGAGGACATCCGCCCTGTTCTGGAGACCGGCCAGCGGGTTTTCGGTGAAAACCGGGTGCAGGAGGCCATGTCAAAATGGCCAGAACTGCGCGAGGCATTCGGCGGTATCGAGCTGCACCTGATCGGTCCGCTGCAGTCGAACAAGGCCAAGGAAGCTGTCGCCACCTTTGATGTCATCCACACGGTGGACCGGGAAAAGATCGCCCGGGCCCTCAAGGACGAAATGGTGCGCCAGGACAGGAACCTGCCTTGCTTCATTCAGGTCAATACAGGCGAGGAGCCGCAGAAAGCGGGCATTCCCCCCCGCGAAGCCGATGCCTTCATCAGGCTTTGCCGGGATGAAATCGGTCTGACCATTGCCGGTCTCATGTGCATTCCCCCGGTCGAGGACGCGCCCGGCCCCCATTTTGCGCTTCTGCAGAAGATTGCGGCGCGGAACGGCCTTGAAGGCCTGTCGATGGGCATGTCATCCGATTACGAAACGGCAATCGGCTTTGGCGCCACCCATGTGCGCGTCGGCTCCGCCATCTTCGGCCACCGCGATTATCCTGCGTAAGGTTTCGAGATCTGTCTGTGCAGGGAGTCCGGGGACGGAGAGGTGATGGTGGGCATGGCAAGGTCTCGCCTGGTCCACGCAGGCTTTCCCGCAAGCAAAGTCCGATGCGTGAGCCAGCCTCTCCATACGGTCATCCCCGACTTGATCGGGGATCCAATGCACGTCTCCGCAAGACAGCAGGCACAGAAGCGCCTAGAGAGAACTCCAGAGGAAAACAGTCTTCTTGAAGTTGTCAAAACGTGGATTGGATCCCGCGTCAAGCGCGGGATGACACCGGCAGGATGAGAGGTTTGACCATGGCATCCATGCTCTAACCTGACATCAAATCAGTCACCTCAGGTCTCCATCCAGAAATCCGGTGTGACCAGCAAAAGCGCGCCGATGATTTCGAGGCGGCCGAGGATCATCTGGATGGCGAGCAGCCATTTGGCCGCTTCCGGAACGCTCTGGAAAGTGCCGGAGGGGCCGATGATTTCGCCAACGCCCGGGCCGACATTTGCCAATGCGGTGATCGAGGCGCTGAGAGCGGTGTCCGGAGACATGCCCATGCAGGCATAGATGGCGGCAAATATCGCGAAAGTGCCAGCGTAAAGGATCGAGAAGACCAGAATACCTTCAAGAACCTGATTGCTGACCGGCTTGCCGGAATAGCGGGCAGGCTGGATCCGGTGCGGCATGACCATGCGGCGCAGGAGCGAGCGTACGAAACTAATCAGGATCACCACGCGGAACATCTTGAAGCCGCCGGCGGTCGAGCCGCTGCAACCGCCGAGGAACGTGATCAGGAAGAAGATCGCGATGACGAAATTGCCGCTGAGCAGATAGTCCTTGGCGGCATATCCTGTGGTCGTGATGACCGACACCACGTTGAACACGGCAATTGTGTAAAGGTGGAAGGGCGGATCGTCATCCATCCAGCGTTCGGAGAGGAACACGAGGAAGCTGGCGATGAAAACGATGATGAACAGGGCCTGGATCTGCTGTTTGTCGTCGATGGATTTGCCTTCGGCAAAACGGATCAGGGACAGGAACGGCAGGGCGGAGAGCATCATGAAGACAATCGCCACCCAGAAGACCGCTGTCCCCTGAAACTGGCCGAAGGAGCTGTCCGAGGTCGAATAGCCGCCGGTCGAAACAGTGGTCATGGCATGGTTGATTGCCTGGAAGAACGTCATGCCGCAAACCATGTAGAGCAGGGTGCAGCTGACGGTCAGGCCGCCATAGAGGATCATCAGGCGGGCAACGAAAGGCTCGATGCGGCCGTAAGGCTTGTTTGCCTTCTCTGAGGATTCGAGCGCGAAGAGCTGGCTGCCACCGACCCGCAGGCCGGGGAGAAGCCAGATCCCGATCACGACGATGCCGATGCCGCCGATCCATTGCAGCAGCGAGCGCCAGAGCAGAATGCCGGGAGGCATCTGGTCGAGGCCGGTGAGCACAGTCGATCCGGTGGTGGTCAGGCCGGAGGCTGCCTCGAAAAAGGCGCCCGCGAAGGAAATCTCGATGCTGCTGCCATAGAGCGGGATCGCGCCTGCGAGCGTGAACGCCAGCCAGGCGGCGTTGACGAAGAAGAAGGCTTCGCGGCGGCGGAAGGCATATTCCCTGCCGGACAGGGCAGCCGTTGTGAGGGCACCGAAGCACCCGATGACGACAGCCGAGGTGGAAAAGACCCGCCAATCCGGATTCCCGGCGGCTATATCGACCGCTGCCGGAACCAGCATGAAGGTCGCGATCAGGATCATGAGCTTGCCGATTGGCAGCGCGACCGCGCGAAAATCCATAGACAGTATCCCGCTCCCCCACCCGCCTGGGCAGGGCTGCCAGAGTGAGGTGGTTCTTCCCTGCTTATTTAATTTCTGGGGTCAGATTGCAAGCGTCATGGTCCCGAACCTGACTTCTTGCCGGCCTTTTGGGCAAGAAACATGAGGGTCTTCCTTGACTCCCGTGGCTGTTTGGGTCATTAAACCGCCCAACTCCATATGAGTGACTACAATTCGACCAGCCGACCGGGACCCGTAAAGGTGTAAAGAGAGCCCGGAGGTCAACATCCGACAGCGCGATGCGCCCTCGGGTGTCGAACTGCTTTGCGCATGGCCGTTCCGCCTTTATCCGGCGGGTGTCAGTCCCCATATGGCCGGGTATCCAATCCCGGAGCAGAGAAACGTTAAGGACCAGAGTTCATGTTCGAAAGCCTGTCCGATCGACTGAGCGGCATTTTCGACAAGCTGACCGGCCGCGGGGCCTTGTCGGAAAACGACGTCAACGAAGCGCTGCGTGAAATCCGCCGTGCGCTGATCGAGGCTGACGTCGCCCTGCCCGTGGTCCGCTCCTTCACGGACAAGGTTCGCAATCGCGCTGTTGGCGCCGAAGTGGTCAAGTCGATCACTCCGGGCCAGATGGTGGTCAAGATCGTTCACGACCAGCTGGTCGAAATGCTCGGCGAAGAAAGCCATGGCATTGATCTGAACGCCGCTGCACCGGTTGCCATCATGATGGTCGGTCTTCAGGGTTCCGGTAAGACCACCACCACGTCCAAGATTGCCCGCCGTCTGACCCAGCGCGACAAGCGCAAGGTCCTGATGGCGTCGCTCGACACCCGCCGCCCGGCTGCCCAGGAGCAGCTGAAGGTTCTGGGCGAGCAGAACGGCGTCGATACCCTGCCGATCATCGAGGGCCAGGGCCCGGTCGAAATCGCCAAGCGCGCCATGACGGCTGCCAAGCTCGGCGGTTACGACGTGGTCATGCTGGACACCGCAGGCCGCATCCACATCGATGAGCCGCTGATGGTGGAAATGGCCGAGGTCAAGGCCGCTGCCAATCCGCATGAAATCCTGCTGGTCGCCGATGCGCTGACTGGTCAGGACGCGGTCAATCTGGCCCAGAGCTTCAACGAGCGCGTCGGCATCACCGGTATCGCTCTGACCCGTATGGATGGTGACGGCCGCGGCGGTGCGGCGCTCTCCATGCAGGCCGTCACCGGCAAGCCGGTGAAGCTTATCGGGACGGGCGAAAAGTCCGATGCGCTGGAAGAGTTCCATCCGCGCCGGATTGCCGACCGTATCCTGGGCATGGGCGACATCGTTTCGCTGGTGGAAAAGGCAGCCGAAGCCATCGATGCGGAAAAGGCCGCGAAGATGGCCGCGAAGATGCAGAAGGGCCACTTTGACCTGGAAGATCTGGCCGAGCAGCTCAAGCAGATGGAAAAGCTCGGCGGCATGTCCGGCATGATGGGCATGCTTCCCGGCATCGGCAAGATGAAGAAGCAGATCGACGCTGCGAACATCGACGACAAGGTGTTCAAGCGTCAGGTCGCCATCATCGGGTCCATGACCCGCGAAGAGCGCCGCAAGCCTGACATTCTGAAGGCCAGCCGCAAGAAGCGTATCGCTGCCGGTTCCGGCGTCGACGTGTCCGAAGTCAACAAGCTTCTGAAGATGCACCGCCAGATGGCGGACATGATGAAGATGATGGGCAAGAAAAAGGGCATGCTCGGCAAGATGATGGGCGGCCTGGGCATGGGCGGCATGCCGAACATCGATCCCAAGCAGCTTGAGGAAATGGCCAAGTCTGGCCAGCTGCCAGGTGGCGGCGAGCTGCCGAAGGGCTTGCCAGGTGGTCTTGGCGGCCTGGGCGGCCTGCCAGGCGGAATGCCGGGCCTTCCGGGTCTTGGCGGCCCGAAGCTGCCCGGCCTTGGAGGAATGGGAGGCCTGCCAGGCCTGGGCAAGGGGAAAAAGAAATGAGCGGAACCAACGCTGAAACGCAGCTCGGTGAGAGCGCGGCCATCACGGAACTCAGGGCGCTCCGCTCGTCCATCGACAATATTGATGCTGCCCTGGTGCACATGCTCGCCGAGCGATTCAAGTGCACCCAGAAGGTGGGCATCCTGAAAGCGACACACGACCTGCCGGCTGCTGATCCGGCACGGGAAAAGATTCAGATCGAACGGCTCCGCCAGTTGGCGGCAGATGCCCATCTCGATCCTGATTTTGCCGAAAAGTTCCTGAACTTCATCGTGAAGGAAGTGATCCGGCACCACGAAGCCATTGCCGCGAACACCGGCAACTGAACACACTGGAGACTATAAAATGGCTACGAAAATTCGCCTTGCACGTGGCGGTTCCAAGAAGCGTCCGTACTACCGCATCGTTGTTGCTGACGTCCGCGCTCCGCGCGACGGCCGTTTCATCGAAAAGATCGGTTCCTACAACCCGATGCTGCCGAAGGATTCCGCTGAGCGCGTTCAGCTGAACGTCGAGCGCGTCCAGCATTGGCTGAACGCCGGCGCACAGCCGACCGACCGCGTGCACCGCTTCCTGGATGCTGCTGGCCTGCTGAAGCGCGAAGCCCGCAACAACCCGAAGAAGGCTGAAATGGGCCAGAAGGCAAAGGAACGCCTGGCTGCCAAGAAGCAGGCTGAAGAAGATGCAGCCGCTGCTGCCGCTGAAGCTGCTGCTGAAGCCAGCGAATAAGCAGGCAACAGGATGACACACGCGTTGCGCCGGATCCCGAGGGTGAGTTCCCATGGCTGATAGTGCCGAGAGCAAGATCCTGATGGCGATCATTGGCGCCGCGCATGGCATTCGCGGGGAAGTGCGGGTCAAGCCTTATGGCGATGACCCGCTTTCCTTCACCGACTATGGTGTGCTGACCACGAAGGACGGCAGCCGGTCGTTCGAGGTGGAGGCTGCGCGGGTGCAGAAGACGGTCGTGATCACCCGGTTCAAGGGTGTCCGTGACCGCAACGAAGCGGAGACGCTGAACGGCGTCGAGCTTTACATCGACCGTGATCAGCTGCCGGAAACGGATGAGGACGAGTTCTACTATTCGGATCTCATCGGACTGGCTGTCCATGATCCGGCCGGCGAACGGATCGGCAAGATCATCGCCGTCGAGAACTTCGGCGCGGGCGATCTCCTCGAAATCCGTCCCTTGCGCGGCAAGACCTATTACGTTCCCTTCACCGAGGCCTTTGTGCCGGCGGTTGATATGGAAGGTGAGGTCGTGACCCTGGATCTTCCCGCAGATTACTTGTCCGAAGCCAAGCCGGACGACGGACGCTCCGAAAGATAGACCGGTTCAAGGCCGAGTGTGTCGAGGCTGGAGCCAAGCTCTTCCTGTGGCTGTTGCCGCAGAGCCTGTTTCTTTTCCGAACGGATCAATGCAATTGCCGCAACGACCATGGAAATTCCAATGGCGTTGGCAAAGGCATCTGCCATGGAAGCCTCGTGGTTGGGGGTGAAGGCCTGAAGCACTTCTCCGGCAACGCCCATCATGAAAGCAACAACGGCCGAAATCCGCAACCGGCAGCAGAACAGGCTATGGATCGACAGCGTCAAAAGGGCGTAGAATCCGATGTGAATGACCTTGTCGTAGGGTTCCTGAACGCCGGTGTTGAACACCAGGCCGGCCAGGGCTCCGAAGACAAGCAGGCAGGCAAGCGGGAGAACGCGGATCAGGGAGACATCAATGTAATGCCTGTCCACGTAGGTCTGAATCAGCTTTGGCAGTTTGAGGCGTAGGCGGGGCACAGTGATACCTCCTGGAAGTATGTTCCAGTTTTCTTATGATCGGCTTTTGGACATACAGGTGATGGGAGCTGATGGACAAAAGCGAAGCTGCCCCGTTGGCATTGAGCTTCGAAGCGCCTCTGAGGTAGAGATTGCTCTAGGGAAGGTTAAAGGCGGGCTACTGTCCGCGGGTTCTTTTGAACTGTGACGCAAGGATATGTGTCATGGTTAATGATTTCTTGATTTGGCGGATGTGCCCTACCACCGCGCATGTCCCGCCTGGAGCTGCAGATGACTTTCAAGGCCAGTATCCTGACCCTCTATCCGGACATGTTTCCGGGACCGCTGGGACATAGTCTGTCCGGCCGTGGTCTGGAGAAAGGATTGTGGAGCCTGGAGGCCTTGCAGATCCGCGATCACGCTTTGGACAAGCACCGGTCAGTCGACGATACGCCCGCTGGCGGCGGCGCGGGCATGGTGCTCAGGGCCGATGTGCTGGCCCGGGCGATTGATGCGGCTGCCCGCGAAGACGATCCCCGCCCCCGCATTCTGATGAGCCCGCGGGGCAAGCCCCTCACCCAGGCCCGCGCCCATGAGCTGGCGGAAGGCCCTGGCGCGATCATTGTCTGCGGCCGGTTCGAAGGCGTTGACCAGCGTGTGATCGATGCGCGGAACCTCGAGGAAATCTCGATCGGTGATTATATTCTCTCCGGCGGAGAGATCGGTGCGATCACGCTGCTGGATGCCATCGTGCGGCTCATTCCGGGCGTCATGGGCAACATGCAGAGCGCCGATACGGAAAGCTTCGAGACGGGTCTTCTGGAGCACCCGCAGTATACAAGGCCGCAGGAATTCGAGGGCCGGACCATTCCGGAGGTTCTCACTTCGGGCAATCACAAGAAGATCGCCGAATGGCAGCGGGAGCAGGCCGAGAAGCTGACGCAGGAGCGCCGGCCGGATCTTTGGGATGCGTATTGCTCCTTGGTGGATGGGAACCACAAATAATGAAGCCCCCACCGGAACCTTTCGGTCCGATGGGGGCAGACTTTCCTGATCAGAACTCGCGCTTCACGATCAGCTTGTCGGCCGACCAGGCGCCGGCGCCGAAGGCTGCGTAGAGGAACGCTCCGCCTGTCCAGAAGAGTGATGCAAGTTCCGCCTTGGTCTGTGTCTGGCCGAGGAACTTTGCTCCTCCATCCCCAAGCCGCTTGATGCCTTCGGGTGTGAAAAACTCACTGCCAGCTTTCAGGGCTTCAATGCCTGCATCCGTCAAAAGGGCGTGGCCGTACGGGAAGGCGAAGTGAAACCAGAGCGTTATTGCGAGCATGACGCCGTTGGCAAGGGCCACTGGTCGGGTGAACAAACCGATCGCAATCATGAAGCCTCCAAAGAACTGCAGTGCAGCAAGCATGGGAGACCAGAGCCAGCCCGGATAGAAGCCAAGATTTTCAACGAACCCGATCTGTGCCATGGGCGCCATGATCTTCGGGACGCCTTCGATCATGAGCACGCCGCCGATTGCGACCCGAAATGCAGTCCAGGCAAAAGGCTGGGCGAATTTTTCGTAGAACCCGGCCAGGAATGGCAGGAAATAGGAATTCTTCACGGCTGCAACGGCAGGTATGTGAACGGTGTCGATGGTCATGATGTGCCTCCTGGTCCTTTCTGGAGACTTCGTCGGAGCCAGGCAGGATGCCGGAGGCTGTGACGACTGAATTGGCCTTGTGCCAGCGTCCTGGGAGTATTTAGTTTCTGCTGACTTGAACAATCTAATGGAATTGACTTTTGTACTTATTGATCAATGTCAAAATCGAAAAAATATGGCTACTGAATAGTATTTATTTTGATAAAACTCTTGATTATAATCAAAAGTAATGAAAAATAACTTAGAATGTTTCTAACTGTAAGAATTAGCTTCTTATTTTGTCGACATCTATGTGTATTTTATTTGGAGAAATATTTCTCCACTCGTAAATTATATATAATGTAGATCGTCTGGTATGGGTTCATTCATTTCCTTTTGTGTGTGCATGTGTACAAAAGAACTGATGCAGTACAGATCGCGCTGACGCCACTGCCCTGAAACAATGCATCGTGGACGCTTGCTACAGATTGAAAAGGCCGTGCCGATGATTCCGCGGCTAACCGACGGCATTTTTCAGAAAACACATGACAAGTGCGGCGTGTTGAGCTATCACCCGCGCGACGTTGCCGGACCTGTGCCCGGCCCATTGGGCTGAGCGGTCACCGGAAGCGTCTAAAACTGCCATGGCCCAAAGACGGTGAATCCGTCCGGATGCTTGTCGACCGGACGCTCTGACCGCTTTGAAACTGAAAAAGGAAATATGCCATGAACATTATTGAACAGCTGAACGCTGAAGAAATGGCGAAGATCGAAGCAGCCCGCAAGCTGCCGGAATTTTCCCCGGGTGACACCGTCAAGGTCAACGTGAAGGTGACCGAAGGCAACCGTACCCGTACCCAGGCTTACGAAGGCGTTTGCATCGCTCGCTCCGGCGGCGGCATCAACGAATCCTTCACGGTCCGCAAGATCTCCTACGGTGAAGGTGTGGAACGCGTGTTCCCGGTCTTCTCTCCGATGATCGAAGGTGTTGAAGTTGTCCGCCGCGGTAAGGTTCGCCGCGCGAAGCTCTACTACCTGCGTGACCGCCGCGGTAAGTCCGCACGTATCGTGGAAGCAACCAACGCTCGCGCAAAGCGCCTCAACGAGGTCGTCCGCGCTGAAGCTGCTGCTTCCAAGGCTGCTGCTGCTGCCGAAAAGGCCGCTGCTGCAGAAGCTGCTGCTGCTGAGTCCGCTGCCGAATAAGATCGGCGCGCTCGACGCGGTAAATCATCAAGGGGTGGGCTGCGGCCTGCCCCTTTTTGTTTTTTGGGAACCGTTTCCCGGCTGAGCATTTGCTGGCAGCGATGCGGTTTCAATCTCACTTGACAAAAGCTCAACTCGCCAGCCTTGACCGCGACAGGGGCTTTGAGTCATTGAGAGGGGGAGAGTGGGGATTTGCGGGCACCTTGCCCGCCCCCGGCGATCATGGATAGGCCCGGCCTCCTTCATCAGGATGCGTCCCACGCGGACAAGAACATGGCCTGTTCGGGGTTTCAGGCCGGGGTTTCAGGAGAGAACCAATGACCAAGGCCAGGACGCTTTACGACAAGATTTGGGACGACCATGTCGTCGACATGCAGGAAGACGGCACGGGCCTGCTCTATATCGATCGTCACCTCGTTCATGAAGTGACGAGCCCGCAGGCGTTCGAAGGCCTGCGCATGACCGGCCGCAAGGTGCGCCAGCCTGAAAAGACGCTGGCCGTTGTCGACCACAACGTACCGACCACCGACCGCAGCCTGCCGAACCCGGATCCGGACAGCGTGACCCAGATCGCTGCCCTGGCCGAGAACACCAAGGAATTCGGAATTGAATATTACGACGCTTTCGACAAGCGTCAGGGCGTGGTGCACATCGTCGGGCCGGAACAGGGCTTCACCCTGCCGGGCATGACCATTGTTTGCGGTGACAGCCATACCTCCACCCACGGTGCATTCGGCGCACTGGCCCACGGCATCGGCACGTCCGAAGTGGAACACGTTCTGGCAACCCAGACGCTGATCCAGAAGAAGGGCAAGAACATGCTGGTCCAGGTTGATGGCCAGCTGCCGGAAGGCGTGACCGCCAAGGACATCATCCTGGCGATCATTGGTGAAATCGGCACCGCAGGCGGCACCGGCTATGTCATCGAATATGCGGGCGAAGCAATCCGTTCGCTGTCGATGGAAGGCCGCATGACCATCTGCAACATGTCGATCGAAGGCGGCGCACGCGCCGGCCTGATCGCACCGGATGAGACGACCTTCGAATATATCAATGGCCGTCCGAAGGCGCCGAAAGGCGAAGCCTGGGACATGGCTGTCGAATACTGGAAGAGCCTGAAGACCGACGAGGGCGCACATTTCGACAAGGTCGTGACCCTGGATGCAGCCAACCTGCCGCCGATCGTCACCTGGGGCTCCTCCCCGGAAGACGTCGTCTCCGTGACCGGCGTGGTGCCGAACCCGGACGACATTCAGGAAGAAAACACCCGCAAGTCCAAGTGGCGTGCGCTGGAGTACATGGGCCTGGAACCGGGCACCAAGATGACCGACGTGAAGGTCGACCGCGTCTTCATCGGCTCCTGCACCAATGGTCGAATTGAAGATCTGCGCGCAGCTGCTGCAATCATCGGCGGCCGCAAGGTGGCCTCCACCGTGAGCGCCATGATTGTTCCGGGCTCTGGCCTTGTGAAGGAACAGGCGGAAGCCGAGGGTCTGGACAAGATCTTCAAGGACGCCGGTTTCGAATGGCGTGAGCCGGGCTGCTCCATGTGCCTTGCCATGAACCCGGACAAGCTGAAGCCGGGCGAGCGTTGTGCATCGACCTCGAACCGCAACTTCGAAGGCCGTCAGGGCTTCAAGGGCCGCACCCATCTGGTCTCTCCGGCAATGGCTGCGGCTGCTGCGATCGCCGGTCACTTTGTCGACATCCGGGACTGGCCGAAGGCCTGATTCGCCGCGATGCGTTGACATTGAACGGGCGCCCTTGCGGCGCCCGTTTTCATTTCAGGGGCATCTGAAACGGCAAAATGCGCTCTTTATCTAAAAAGGCCATTTGCATCAGATCCTTAATTTAATTCAGCAACTGTAATTACAGGCACTTTCCCAGGCAGGCTCTGCGTATTTATCAGGCTTCACAAGAGTGTCATTGCAGCACTACAATACTCTCGTCTCATGAAGACTGTTCCTTCTGGCGGAACATCCGTCCGGAGGGCTCATCTACAGGCATGAGGAGCGGACGGTGACGATTGCAGTTGCGTCTGGCGCACATCCGGCGTTGGTGCTTAATGCGGACTACAGGCCCTTAAGCTACTACCCGTTGTCGCTGTGGTCCTGGCAGGACACCGCCAAAGCGGTTTTCCTCGACAGGGTGAACATTGTCTCCGAGTACGAGACGGTGGCCCGAAGTCCGAGCTTCGAGTTCCGCCTCCCGAGCGTCGTCTCTCTCAAGACCTTCGTCAAACCAAGCCGTTATCCTGCCTTTACCCGTTTCAATGTCTTCCTGCGTGACCGGTTTCAGTGCCAGTATTGCGGCTCGCGCGATGAACTGACCTTCGATCACCTGATCCCCCGCTCCAAGGGCGGACAGACAACCTGGGAAAACGTGATCACCGCCTGCTCTCCGTGCAATTTGAGAAAAGCCAACAAGTCCTGCGAGCAGTTGGACATGTGGCCAATGCACATGCCCTTTCAGCCGTCGATCCAGGATCTGCACAATCACGGCCGCGGATTTCCGCCGAACTATCTCCACGAAAGCTGGCTTGATTTTCTTTACTGGGATACGGAACTCGAGCCTTAATCGGCCCTGACTTTAGGGAACTATTTACCCTCTCGAAGTGTCTCTCCCCTATTTCTGAGTGATTCAGAAATATGAAATTCATTTCGGAGTAACAGTCATCCTGTGAGAGACAGGAGACTGCTTATGCGCCTTGGTGCAGCCCGGACAATCTGGAGAGCCTTCAGAAGGCTTCCGAATGATCGTCGCGGTTCCATTCTCCCGATCTTCGCCCTTCTCGTGTTTCTTCTCGTCGTTATTGCTGGGGCGGGCATAGACTTCGCCAGAGCGATCAACGAGCGCGAGGCGATTGCCACGGCTCTGGATGCCTCTGCACTGTCCGTGGCCACCCAGTTGTCTTCATCCGTCATGACGGATACCCAGATTGATACAGCTCTCAAGGATGCCTTCCGTGCCAATGCCACGCACGTTACCGATGTTACCAAGGCAATCTCAGATCTGACCTTTGTGGTGAACTCGGACGCTGGGACAGTGACCGTCAGGACGAAGGCAACGGTTCCGACGACATTCATCAATATCGGTGGCATTGGCCCGTCAGAATTGTCCGTCAACACGATGACGGAGGTCAGTTATTCCAAGTTCGATGTGGAACTGGCGCTGGTTCTGGACGTGACAGGCTCCATGAGCCTGGACCCTGCAGATCTCGCGGCCCTTCAAAGCGCGTCGACAAGTCTGGTTGAGGAACTGATGCCGACCAGCCTTTCCACGTCCACCAGCAAGATCAGAATATCGATTGTCCCTTACAGTCAGGGCGTAAACCTTGGAACGTATGCCTATTCGGTGACCAACGGCAAAAGTACGCTCGCCAATTGCGTTACCGAGCGGGGAGGCGACAAGAGATATACGGATGCCATCTATAATTACAGCGGCTCGAGTTCCGAGTTCTTTGGTGGCAAGAGTGATTACGAAACCCAGTATCAACCGGCGGAATATACGTACTCGAATCCCAGCGATGCCTGCCCGGCCGCCGCGGTGTTGCCGCTGACCAACAATAAGGTCAAACTTCTGGCCACGATTGCATCTCTGGTTGGTGTTGGGGGGACGGCCGGCCAAACTGGGATTGCCTGGGGCTGGTATACGTTGTCTCCCAATTGGTCGTCACTTTGGCCAAGTGCCAGCACGCCCGCGGCTTACACCGACAAGAACACCATAAAGATCGCCATCATCATGACTGATGGCGGGTTCAACATGAATTACGACAAGTCCAGCAAAACCTATCCTGGCAGCTGCGGCTGGGTTTGGCAGGGCTATAAGTTGAAATGGGTTTGCACCAACTCGACAACGATTTCAGGTTGGTTCCAGTATTGGTATCAGGAAGCGTCCTATGATACCGAACCTGCGGTTCGTGGCCGGAAGTTTTGCGATGAGATGAAAACCGCAGGGATCTCGCTCTATACGGTTTTCTTCGAAACCCAGGACTCCAACTTCGGCAAGGACCTGATGAGCTACTGCGCCAGCAGCAGTGACAAGTTCTATTATGCGAGCTCCACGTCCGAGCTGATCAACGCTTTCGGCAATATTGCCCGCAAGATCCAGTCGATCTATCTCGCGAAATAGATGCATCCGTGGCTGGCATGGATGAGTTCCTGAGCGAGTGCCAGACCCAGTTCTCTGATAAGCAAAAGGCCCGCCGTTTGGCGGGCCGCAGACCGCTGACAAAGCAGTCACCTCTCCACCGTCATCCTAGGCCTTGAGCCGAGGACCTAAACAAGTCAATGACTTGCAGATGGTCGGGTCAAGCCCGACCATGACGAACGGGAAGGAGGCCGCCTTTGTCATCAACCTCAGGCCCACCGTTTGGCGGGCCTTTTCCGTTTTATAAATCAGCCTGTTTGGCCGGTAATTCAGTGGCGGTTCTGACGGTTGTCGATCAGGTCATCGACGACAGCCGGATCGGCCAGGGTGGACGTGTCGCCGAGGTTGTCGAAGCTGTCTTCGGCGATCTTGCGCAGGATGCGGCGCATGATCTTGCCGGAGCGGGTCTTCGGCAGGCCCGGAGAGAACTGGATCAGATCCGGAGAGGCAATCGGGCCGATTTCGGAGCGCACGTGGTTCACCAGCTCCTTTTTCAGCGCATCCGTCGGCTCTTCGCCTTCCATCAGCGTGACATAGGCATAGATGCCCTGACCCTTTATGTCGTGCGGATAGCCCACAACAGCCGCTTCGGAGACCTTCGGGTGGGAAACGAGCGCGCTTTCCACTTCGGCGGTGCCCATGCGGTGGCCGGAGACGTTGATCACGTCATCGACGCGGCCAGTGATCCAGTAGTAGCCATCTTCGTCGCGCCGGCAGCCGTCACCGGTGAAATAGAGGCCCTTGTAAGTGGCGAAATAGGTCTGCACGAAGCGGTCGTGGTCGCCATAAACTGTCCGCATCTGGCCGGGCCAGCTGTCGGTGATGACGAGGTTGCCCTCGGTCGCACCCTCCAGGAAGTTTCCTTCCGCATCGACAATGGCCGGCTGAACACCGAAGAAAGGCCGGGTGGCCGAACCGGGCTTCAGATCGGTTGCGCCGGGCAGCGGCGTGATCAGGATACCGCCGGTTTCCGTCTGCCACCAGGTGTCCACGATCGGGCAGCGCTTTTCACCGACCACATTGTAATACCAGGTCCAGGCTTCCGGGTTGATTGGCTCGCCCACGGAGCCAAGAAGCCGCAGGGACTTGCGTGAGGTCTTTTCCACCAGCTCGTTCCCGGCGCCCATCAGAGCGCGGATGGCGGTCGGAGCCGTGTAGAAGATGTTGACGTTGTGCTTGTCGATCACCTGCCAGAAGCGGGAGGCATCCGGGTAGGTCGGCACGCCCTCGAACATCAGCGTCGTGGCGCCATTGGCTAGCGGGCCATAGACGATGTAGCTGTGGCCGGTAACCCAACCCACATCCGCCGTGCACCAGTAGATGTCACCGTCATGGTAGTCGAAGACATACTGGTGGGTCATGGAGGCATAGACGAGATAGCCGCCGGAGGTGTGCAACACGCCCTTGGGCTGGCCGGTGGAGCCGGAGGTGTAAAGAATGAAGAGCGGATCTTCCGCGCTCATTTCCTCAGGCGCGCACTGGTCTGAAACCTTTGCCGCTTCCTCGTGGTACCAGACGTCGCGGCCCTCGGTCATCTTGATGTCGCCACCGGTACGCTTGACCACGATGACCGCATCGACCGGCGCCTTGTCGGCTGCCTTGTCCACGTTGGCCTTCAACGGCACCTTGCGGCCGCCACGCAGGCCTTCATCGGCGGTGATCACGCATTTGCTGGTGCATCCCTCGATACGCTGGGCCAGGCTGTCCGGGGAAAAGCCGCCGAAGACGATCGAATGCACGGCGCCGATGCGGGCGCAGGCGAGCATGGCATAGGCTGCTTCCGGGATCATCGGCAGATAGATGGTGACCCGGTCGCCCTTCTTGACGCCCTTTGCCTTCAGCACATTGGCGAAGATGTTCACTTCGCGGTGCAGTTCCTTGTAGGTGATGACCTTGCTCTCGCTCGGGTCGTCGCCTTCCCAGATGATGGCGGGCTGGTCGCCCCGGGTGGCGAGGTGGCGGTCAACGCAGTTTGCGGAAACGTTGAGCGTGCCGTCCTCGAACCATTTGATCGAAACGTTGTGGTAGTCGTAGGAGGTGTTCTTCACCTTGCTGAAGGGCTTGATCCAATCGATGCGCTTGCCGTGCTCGCCCCAGAAGCCATCCGGGTTCTCGACGGACTGCTTGTACATCTCAAGGTACTTCGCATTGTCCACGTGGGCGCGCTCCGCGACCTCCGCCGGCACGGGGAAAATAGTCTCCGACATCTGATAACCTCCCAGGGGCCCAATTTGATGAGCCGCATTGATGATGATGCGGCTTTTGGTTGGCGCATTATGCGCACGAGCCCATTCAGCGTCCATACGGGCTTCGTGGTACTTTCGTAGGCTTGATCCGGCGGTGAGACAAGTCCGCGTCAAAAACGGCGCGATCCGGGCGCTTGCGAGCTGACTTTCGCGCGAAGCGATCACCTTTGGCAGTCAGACAGCAGCAAAACGACGAATTGCGATTCAGATCACAGATGTGTCTCTCCGGTTGTGGTCAGCCTCAGGGGATGGCCGGTGCCGCCGAAAAAGGGGCGTTCCGGAAGGATCGAGGTGAGGAGCACTCATGAGATTTCAGAAAGTTTCACGCAGATTGAGGGCCCGCGCACCTGCTGTTCTGGCGCTGGCGCTTGCGGGGTTGGGTCAGTTTTCGGTTGTCACCAGGGCTGAGGATACCCGCCCCGACATGATGTTCGTTCTGGATCTCTCCAATTCCATGTGGGGCCAGATCAACGGGACAGCGAAGGTCGAGATCGCAAAGGATGCCTTTTCCGGCTTCCTCGGTGAGTTGCCGGATGGGGTGAATGCCGGTCTGATGGCTTATGGGCACCGGCGCAAGTCCGATTGCGGCGATGTGGAGACCCTTGTGCCGGTCACGCCGCTGGATCGCGGCAAGCTGGAAGCGTCGGTCAAGAGCCTCAAGCCGCGCGGCAAGACGCCGATCACGGAAGCACTGCGCATGGCGGCGCAAGAGCTTGGCAGCCGTGACAAGCCGGGCCGGCTGGTCCTGATTTCCGATGGGATCGAGACCTGCAATGGCGACCCCTGTGCGCTGGCAGCGGAGCTTGCAAAGTCCGGCGTCGACTTCAAGGCTCATGTGATCGGCTTCGACATCGCTTCCAAGGCCGATCAGGCGAAGATTGCCTGTATTGCTCATCTGACCGGCGGCACCTATTGGAACGTCAAGGATGCTGGCGGTCTGGCCGAAGCTCTGCGCGAGACGGCCCAGGCAGCACCTGAACAGGTTCTTGAATTTCCAGTCGTCCTCACCGCCGCCGACAAGGACAGCGGCGCCCGGATTGATGGCAATGTCGATTGGGTCATCTCGAAAGCGGATGATGAAACTGTTGTCGGTTCGGGACTTCATGGCGGTCAGGTTGAGTTGAAGCTGCCCCCTGGCGACTATGTCGTGTCTGCGGAACTGGACGAAAGAGCCGGTGGCGCTTCCTTCACCGTG
Organism: Roseibium suaedae; assembly: GCF_900142725.1. GTDB lineage: Bacteria > Pseudomonadota > Alphaproteobacteria > Rhizobiales > Stappiaceae > Roseibium > Roseibium suaedae. Next base: position 225,689 of record NZ_FRBW01000004.1, read on the forward strand.
TCCGATCAGGGCGCAAAGCAGACAGTGCTTTTGGCTGGGAACCTGCCGGAGGCCACCATAGCCCTGGCTGCTTCGCAAGCTGTTGCCACCAGCCGGATCGATGTGGCTTTCACTGGTCCTCTGGCTGACAGCGACTTCATCCGGGTCGTGACGCCGGATGGTCAGCGGCTCGAACGGGATCTGTGGGCCTATGTTCGCGATGGGTCGCCGGTGTCCCTGCCGCTTCCGTCAGAACCGGGCTCCTATCAGGTCGCCTATGTCTGGACGGAATATGGCGAACGTATCCTGGCCAAGGCACCGGTCGAGGTGACTGAGGCGAAGGTCAACCTGACCTTTGCCAGCGAAGTATCCGCCGGAATGCTGTTTGAAGTGACCTGGGAAGGGCCCGGCGGTCAGGATGACTGGATTGGCATTGTGCCGCAGGGCGCTCCATCTGACGACTATGGCGGACGTTGGAGCGGTGTCTCTAATGGCTCGCCTGTGACCTTGCAGGCGCCGGTCGAGGCAGGGAACTTCGAGGTCATTTATGTTGCCGGTGCCGATCAGGGGATCCTCGCCCGCAAGCCATTGGCGGTTGGGGAGGCAAAAGCCGGGATGCAGGCCCCCTCCGAAGTCGAAGCTTCCCTGATTTTTGAGGTTACCTGGACGGGACCGAAGGGGCCGGATGACTGGATCGGCGTGTCTGTTCCAGGTTCGGATCCTGCAGCCTATCTGACCTATGCCCGCCCGGAAGGCGAAACCGTCCGGCTGATGTCACCGGTGAAACCCGGCAGCTATGAGCTGCGCTATATTCTGAGCGGCGAAGGAGCAACGCGGATCCTGGCTTCCCAGCCTCTGGAGATCAAAACGCCGTTGATCACTCTGGAAGGCCCGGAAGAGGCAGAGGTTGGCAAGCCTATGACGATCAAGGTAGCAGGGCCGGCCAATGGTTCGAACTGGGTCGGTTTTGCGAAGGTTGGAGAACCTGCGGGAGCCTATATTTCAGGAGCCTGGGCGACCATCGATGACATTACCGATGGCACGTTCGACCTGATGGCGCCGGAAGAGCCCGGTGCCTATGAATTGCGGTTCGTTCTGTCCGGGGATGACACCGTGATTGCCGCCAGCCGGCCAGTGACCCTCAAATAAGCCACCACAAGGATTGGAAAAAATGGCGCCGCTTCAGGAAACCGGAGCGGCGCCTTGTTTCTTGGATCAGCCGCCTCAGGCGGTCTTCAGGCCGCCTTTGGACGCAATGAAGTCCACGACGGTATCGACGCCGTCGCCCTGGCGCATGTTGGCAAAGAGGAAGGGCTTGCCCTTGCGCATCTTCGTCGCATCCCGGTCCATGACGGAAAGATCAGCCCCGACATAAGGAGCAAGGTCGGTCTTGTTGATCACCAGAAGGTCGGAGCGGGTGATGCCGGGTCCGCCCTTGCGCGGGATTTCCTCTCCGGCGGCGACATCGATCACATAGATGGTCAGGTCGGCAAGTTCCGGCGAGAAGGTCGCGGCCAGATTGTCTCCGCCGGATTCGATCAGGATCAGATCTAGATCCGGAAAGGCCTTGGACAGATCCGCAACGGCGGCAAGGTTGATTGAGGCGTCTTCGCGGATTGCCGTATGGGGGCAGCCGCCGGTCTCCACGCCGCGGATCCGTTCGGACGGCAGCGCCTGCGAGCGCATCAGGGCTTCCGCGTCTTCGCTCGTGTAGATGTCATTGGTGATGACGGCCAGCGAATAGCGGTCGCGCATGGCCTTGCACAATTTGTCCGTCAGGGTGGTCTTGCCGGCGCCAACCGGGCCGCCGATGCCGACGCGAAGAGGTCCGTTGGGAGAACTCATGAGCGGAATAACCTCGAGTATTTCGTTTCGTGTTCCATGGAGGCGATGTCAGCCAGAAAGGTGCTTGTGCCCAGATCCTCCAGTCCGCAGGTCTGAGCCTCTTCGGCAACCGCCGCTATCACCGGTTCCATGAGGGCGAGAACCCGCTGCCCGTCGCTCTGGCCAATGGGCACGGCGCGCACGGCCACAGAGATCAGATTTGCGGTAAAGGCTTGGGAGTAGGCTGTCAGGACAGCGTCCACCGGAAGCGACCAGGCTGCTGCAGCAAGACCGACCGCAGCCGGATAGGGCCAAGTGTCCCGCCCGGTCTCAGGTTTGGAAAGCTTTTCCAGAAGATGGCAGGCCGGTGTGTGGGCGTCCGGCAGCCAAGCCTGACGAATGGCCTGAATGAAGGCCGTCCCTTGAGCGCTGCTTTCCAGATAGCGTTCCTTGGAAGGCTGAAGTGCCAGTCCCAGGTCGATGATTTCACCGACTGCGTCTTCGTTGCCCTCACGAGCAGCAAGCATTGTCTGGCGCAGGAGAATGGCGTCACTGCGTCCTGCACCTTGGCGCAGGATGTCCTCCAGCCAGCTTGCCAGGGTCCCGGCATCCGTCACCACCTCATCCTCGATCACCTGTTCCAGCCCGTGGCTGTAGGTAAAGGCCCCAACCGGGAAGGCGGGCGAGAGGAAGGTGAGCAGGCGAAACAGGGCGGAAGGAACCAGGGCTTCGCTCATGCGGAAACCTGTCCATGGGCATGGGGTGGCCGCGCTCGGCTGCAAAGCGAGGGAATGGAGCCCGTGGCACATCCTTCGAGACGCAGTCCGCGACTGCTCCTCAGGATGAGGGTGCGAGTGAGGATAGCTCTCAAGAGTAGCTTCAAATTCGCCCTCATCCTGAGGAGGCGCAAAGGCGCCGTCTCGAAGGATGGGCCGCAATCACCAGATTCATCCGGGACTTGACCCTGACCAGAGACGAAGCAGACCTTGCCGCTGTCAGTCATGGGAGTGCCCATGCGAATGGGAGTGGTCATGTCCGTGGGAATGCCCATGCCCATGACTGTGACCATGATTGTGTCCGTGATCATGGCCCTGGGTCTGGCCGTGGCCATAGGCGCCGCCTTCCGGATCAAACGGAGCGGAGACAACGGTCAGTTTGCCGCCAAGGCGGATGACCATGTCCTCGATCACGTGATCGCGGCGGATGCGTAGGACGCTGCCCATAAGCTGGGTGGGCAGGTGCCGGTTGCCCAGATGCCAGGAAATCTTGACCAGATGGGCCATGTCGTCGGCCGCGATTTCAACCAGGTCTTCGTCCGCGCCCAAAACCTCGACAATCCGCCCGTCTTCCAGCTTCAAGCCATCGCCATGGTGCAGATGCACGGCGTTTGGTTCGTCCAAGAGGAAGGTTAGGCCTTTTGCGGCGGTCATGACGGCCCGCCGCCGGTGCCGGTCTTCCCGGTCGAGGGTGATTGTGTCTGCGGGAGCCTCGGACCAGGCCCCCGCGGATAGGATTGTGCTGACGCGGATCATGAGACTTCTTTGAGTTTGGCCATGGCCGCCAGGAAGCCTGAACGGCTGCGCAGACGGGCGAGATAGTCGGCCAGGGGACCGCTTTCGGGCAGCGTGAACTTGGCCACCTGGGCCCAGCCGAAGCTGTGACCGATGAAAATGTCGGCGATGGTGAACATCTGACCCATCACATAAGGACCTTCGCCCAGACGAGCCTCGAGGGTTGTCAGCGCTTTGGCGAATTCCAGGCGGCACACTTCCTTGACCGTCGGCACACGTACATCTTCCGGGTGGATGAAGGTGTTCTTGGCGGCGGTCCAGAGGGCGCCTTCCATTTCGTCCACGCAGAACTGGGTGAAGCTGTCCTGCCGGGCGCGGTTGATCGTGCCTGCGGTAAAGGTCAGCTTGCCGTGCTTGTCGGCCAGGTAGGTGCAGATGGCGACGGAGTCATAGAGCACTTCGCCATCATCGATCAGTGCCGGGATCTTGCCGGTCGGGTTTACCTCGCGGATGGCGTCCGAGCCAGGACGGGCCGGGTCCAGCGTGTAGGCGGCGCCGAGCTCTTCCAGGGTCCACATCACACGCAATGTGCGCGACTGCGGGTGGCCGATAACCTTGTACATGTTCTCTCCCTATGTCTCGCGTGCCCTTCAGACGGCAGGCGTTCCAGATAACCTAGAGCATCCTGCGTTCCGGGGAACGTGCAAAGATGCCGGGGCTATCTGAAACCGCTTGCCCTCTCGTGTTCCGTGTCCAGTGGCCTAGAACAGGAAGTAGCGCTGGGCCATGGGAAGTTCCGCTGCCGGCTCGCAGGTCAGCAACTCGCCATTGGCCCGCACTTCATAGGTTTCCGGGTGCACTTCGATGTGGGGCATGGCGTTGTTGAGCACCATGGACTTCTTCGAGATGCCGCCGCGCACGTTCTTGACCGGCAGGATCAGGCTGTCGAGACCGGCAGACTGCTTGACGCCGTGGTCATAGGCCGCCTTGGAGACGAAGGTCACACGGCTCTGGGTCATGGACTTGCCGAAGGCGCCGAACATCGGGCGGTAATGCACCGGCTGGGGCGTCGGAATGGAGGCATTCGGATCGCCCATGGGAGCTGCGGCAATGGTGCCGAGCTTGAGGACCATATCCGGCTTCACGCCGAAGAACTTCGGATCCCAGAGCACCAGATCCGCCAGCTTGCCGACTTCAACCGAGCCGATGTGCTCGTCAAGCCCGTGGGCAATCGCCGGGTTGATGGTGACCTTGGAGATGTAGCGGCGGACACGGAAATTGTCGTTCTCGCCCGCTTCCTCGGACAGGCGGCCGCGCTGGACCTTCATCTTGTGCGCGGTCTGCATGGTGCGGATGATCACCTCGCCGACACGGCCCATGGCCTGGCTGTCGGAGGCAATGATCGAGAAGGCGCCCATGTCGTGGAGAATGTCTTCTGCCGCGATGGTTTCCTTGCGGATACGGCTTTCCGCGAAGGCGACGTCTTCCGGGATCGAGGCGTCCAGATGGTGGCAGACCATGAGCATGTCGAGATGCTCTTCCAGCGTGTTCACCGTATAGGGCCGGGTCGGGTTGGTGGAGGAGGGAATGACATTCGCCTCGCCGCAGACCTTGATGATGTCCGGCGCGTGGCCGCCGCCTGCCCCTTCCGTGTGGAAGGCATGGATGGTGCGGTTCTTGAAAGCCGCCGTGGTGTTTTCCACGAAGCCGCTTTCGTTCAGCGTGTCCGTGTGGATCATCACCTGGATGTCGTATTCATCGGCAACAGACAGGCAGGTGTCGATGGCGGCCGGTGTGGTGCCCCAGTCCTCGTGCAGCTTCAGGGCGCAGGCGCCAGCCAGGATCTGCTCTTCGAGAGCCGCCGGAAGAGACGCGTTGCCCTTGCCTGCGAAAGCCAGGTTCATAGGGAAACTGTCAGCGGCCTGCAGCATGCGGGTGATGTGCCAGGAGCCGGGCGTGCAGGTGGTGGCGTTGGTGCCGGTCGCAGGGCCGGTGCCGCCGCCGAGCATGGTGGTGACGCCGGACATGAGCGCATCATCGATCTGCTGGGGACAGATGAAGTGGATGTGGACATCCAGCGCCCCGGCGGTCAGGATCTTGCCCTCGCCCGCAATGGCTTCCGTTCCCGGACCGACGATGATGTTGACGCCGGGCTGGACGTCCGGATTGCCCGCCTTGCCGATGCCGACAATGCGGCCGTCCTTGAGGCCGACGTCCGCTTTCACGATGCCCCAGTGATCCACGATCAGGACATTGGTGATAACCGTATCCACCGCGCCAGCGGAGCGGGGGTGCTGGCCCTGCCCCATGCCGTCGCGGATCACCTTGCCGCCGCCGAACTTGACCTCTTCCCCATAGATGGTGAAGTCCTTCTCCACCTCGATGATCAGGTCGGTATCGGCCAGGCGGATCCTGTCACCAGTGGTCGGGCCGAACATGTCAGCATAGGCGGCACGGGACATCTTGTAGGGCATGACGGTCCTCAATCGTTCTCAAATTCAGTCGGGCAATCGGAAGTCGCGGTCAGTTGCCGAGACCCTTGGCAAGGGCCTTCAGTTCATCCGTCCGGATCCGGGTCATTCTCGCGTTGCAGTCATAGATCAGCTGGGGCTCCATGGAGCCGCCGCGGGCCTGAAAGCCGAAGGCCTCACAAGCCTTGTCCCGGTAAGGGATCCAGGCGCGCTGGGCTTCCTTCAGTGCATTGGCTGCGCCAACGAGCTCCTTGGCATATTCTGCCAGTCCTTCGTCGTAGCTCTTCATCTGTGCCATGGCGGCCTTGTAGGCCTTGTTCAGCTCGGCATCCGCAGCCTGCCAGTCCTGTTCGGCGCAGTAGGTGAATTCCATCTGCGTCTGCGGGTCCTTGCAGTTCACATTCGGCAAATCCTGAGCCAGCGAAGGGGCCGAGAGCATCAGGAACGCAGCTCCGGCCAGCAAAATCAGGTGTTTCAAAATGTTTTCCTCCCAATAGCCCGGACCTGAAGCCTGGGCATGCCCGGGCAGGTTCAGAGCCTGCCCATGACCTTCTGATTGAAACCGTAAACGGTCCGGTCGCCGCGGTAGGGGACCAGACTGACCGAGCGGGTCTGGCCCGGTTCGAAGCGCACTGCGGTGCCGGCCGGAATATCCAGGCGCATGCCGCGTGCCGCTTCCCGGTCAAAGGACAAGCCGCCGTTGGTTTCTGCAAAATGATAGTGGCTGCCAACCTGGATCGGCCGGTCTCCGGTGTTCGAAACATCAAGCGTAATGGCCTCAAGACCGGCGTTCAGCTCGATTTCCCCGTCTGCGGGGAAGACTTCGCCCGGGATCACTTGCGCGATCCCTTGACCGGAGCTTTGCCAGAAGCGTGGCCAGAAGCTTTGCCTGTGCGGGCCCAGACGATGGTTGCCAGTGCCCCAAGTGCCAGGGCTGCGGCAAACAGCATCTCGACCGTGCTGAAGCCGGAAACCTCTGCATGGGGATGCACATGCGGCAGGGCGCCGGTGTGGGCGAGCGCGCTTCCGGCACCGGACAGGATCATGGCAGCGGCGGAGGACAGAATGAGTTTCATGAAAATCTCCCGGAATGAACAGACTTAACGGATGGGTTCGTGAACGGTGACGAGCTTGGTTCCGTCCGGAAAGGTGGCCTCGACCTGCACGTCATGGATCATCTCGGGGATGCCTTCCATGACCTGGTCCCGCGTCAGCACCTTTGCGCCCGCGGCCATGAGGTCGGCGACGGAGCGGCCATCCCGGGCGCCTTCGACCACGAAGTCCGATATCAGGGCGATGGCTTCGGGATAGTTGAGCTTCACACCGCGCTCGAGCCGGCGGCGGGCCACCATGGCGGCCATGGAGATCAGAAGCTTGTCTTTTTCACGCGGCGTCAGGTTCAAGGAAACCTCCCCTTGGGTTCGGTGATGTGCTCAGCAGGACCAGACGCGAGGCAGCGCGGCTGAGCGGTATGTTTCGAGAAAATGGATGAGCGCGGACCGTAGGCTACGCCCGTCAGGCGCCGCAAACCGCGCCGTCAGGACGCCGTTCCAGGCGCTGGTGGCTGCTCGGACCTGTGCGCCCGGACCAAAGGATTGCAGCAGGGTGCGGGCCAGCTTGATGCGGTCCCCGGCCTCTGCGGCGCAATCCACGAAGGTTGCGAAGGCCATGCTGCCCGAGAGCGTAGCCGGGCCACCCAGGATGTCTGCCGGGGTTCCATGGACGCGAGCGTCGTCGGCAAAGATCAGTTTGCCGTCGCGGCGGATGCGCCAGCGGTCCTGAAATTCGACAGTTTCCATGGTTTCTTCCATGGCCTTGCGGCCGATCACAACGGATTCCACCGCAATCAGCCTGGCATTGCCTTCAAGGTCGACCTGCATGCTCCGGTGGAGAGCGGAAGCATTGAAGAGGATCGCTTCCTGCGGCAGCCACTCCAGCGTGGCGCCGTTGCCAGCAGTCAGTCTGGTTGCCACCTGGCCGTGGCCCTCGACGCGCCGGTAGGCCCGCTCCGCCGTCTGTGTGGTGGCGATGGCATGCCCGCCGGGCGCCACGGAGGCCTCATAGGAAAGCCTGTCGCCTCCCGTGATGCCGCCTGCGGTGTTGATGATCACGGCGACCGGGGGCGTGTCATAAACCTTGGGCAGCCTGACCTTGGCGCAGCCGCTCTGATAGAGATCATCCAGACAGGTCTTGAGGCCGTCGTGCTTGAAGCTGACACGGGCGATGCCGCGGGCACGCTGCATGACCGGCTGCGCGGCGGAAGCCGGGCCAGTGCTGATTTCATGCAGGCTGTCCGCGTCGAACATCTGACCTCACCAGAAGGGCCGGGCACAGCGCCACGGCTTGGGAAAAATCACGAGCTTGAGTTGAGACCGGCTCCTGCAGGAAAGCAAGAGACACGTTTCGGTCGCAACAATTCCTCTTCCTTGCAAACGGGGGGCCAGCCTGAGCCTGTCATCGGCGCATGAAAAATGGGCAGTGAATTGGGGCGGGTTTCGACGACTGAGTTCAAATGTGCACTTTAATTATGCAAACGATGTATTTTTGCGCATGATGGCCGGAACCTCTGGGGAAGCTTTTGCAATGGAGCCTGCGGATCGGGTATGGAAGAGAGTGTGCAGGTTTAGCGCATTGCGCGTGCTGGCATGTTTCGGGCTGGGGGCAGCGGTTCAGACCAGCGAGGGTTTCGTGAAACTATCCTGTAATTCCCGGCTGTTTGGCCGGATCGGCGTCATTCTGTCTCTGACCTTGGCTGCGTCAGCCCTGCTTGGCGGTGCCGGGCCTGCCCGCGCTGAGATCGGCACTTACATTCTGGTGGATGCCCAGACGGGCGCCGTCCTGGATGAAAAGGATGCGACACGCCAGTGGTATCCCGCCTCGCTGACCAAGATGATGACCGCCTACGTCACCTTCAAGGCTCTCCGTGAAGGCCGTGCCTCGCTGACCTCTCCCGTGGTTCAGAGCCAGAACTCCATTTCCGAACCACCGTCCAAGATGGGCTTCAAGGTCGGCACGCGGTTCACCGTCGATACCGCTCTCAAGATCCTGCTGGTGAAGTCTGCCAATGACGTGGCTGTTGCCCTCGCCGAGGCCATCGGCGGCACCGAAGAGGGCTTTATCACCCTGATGAACACCGAGGCCGCGCGTCTCGGTATGCGAGATACCTATTACGTCAACCCCCATGGATTGCCGGACAACCGGCAGGTGACTTCGGCCCGCGATCTTGCCATTCTGGCCAAGGCGCTGCGCGACGATTTCCCCGAAGCCCGGAATTACTACAATCATCCGGGGCTGAAGTTCGGCAAGAAGGCGCTGCGGTCCGCGAACCGTGAGTTCCTGCTGCGCGTTCCGGGCGCTGACGGCATGAAGACCGGCTATATCTGCAACTCCGGCTATAATGTTGCTGCCTCTGTCACCCGCAATGGCCGCACGGTGATTGCGATCGTGCTGGGAGCGGCCTCCGGACTGGAGCGCATCGCCTTCAGCCGGGAGCTTCTGGACAAGGGCTTTCAGACACGATCCGCGCGCTACACGATCGATAACCTGCCCCACCGTGGCGGCACTCCGCCCCAGGACAATTATTGCAAGCGCAACGAGAAGCCGGATGCCGATCAGCTTCTCGCCCGTTATGACATGACCTCTGCCAAGCAGCCGGTCATGGCCTATGCCTCCAGCAACCGTGATCCGGGCGCTGTGATCATCGGCGGCATTCACAATGCGGCAGACGACAATGACGTCGAGGATGAAGGCGGCGTTCAGACCGGCAACGGCAAGGTCGATTGGGCCAAGGTGATGGACAAGATCATCGGGCCGCGCCGCATTGCCTATGAGCCGATTGTTGTCTCCCTGGGGACGCCCGATGGCCCTGCCCGTGATCCTGTCGCGCTGGCTCTGGTGCCCTTGCCATCGCCCAATCCGGCCCGTGGCAATGCCTTTGTTGCTGCAGAGCCTGTAGCGGCGGCATCTGGGGACAGCACGAACTCTCCAGGTCAGATTTTCCGGAAGGGAATTGGCTTCTCCGTGCCGGTTCCAGCCTCCAGCCCAGGCCGGTGACGCCGGCAGTCTCCCCCGGTGGACAACCTGGGGAGATTTTTGGAGTTTCGCAAAATCGGTAAACTTTAAATCTTTCTTTACCGGAAGATTTAACAATCGGCTAACTGCTCGCGGATGGGCGGGTCCTGTCGTATCTGACGGGAATATCGTTCCAGCCGCGAACGTGCAGACAACCGATGATGGCCACAGAACAGGCCATCGGGCTCTTCGGAGAAGAATCTCATGATGGTGGAACCGCGCAGCTCCGCAACCATTCTGGCCCTGGCCGATCTGGCCGAGCTGTCTGCCCGGCAATTGGAAGATGGTCAGTCCATTGATGACGTGATCGCCACTCTGCGTCAGGCTGCCAAGGCCGTCCGCTCTGTGATTGTTCCCGCGGAAGAAAAGCTCGCCGCTGAAGCCAAGCCGGAAGACAAGGATGATGCCCCGGCCGAGCTGGAGAACATGTCGGCCTGATCCTTCAGTCCGGCACGGCAGACTGGATTTTTCCTCTCTTCGGTCTTAGGTGAAAGGCTCCGGGTCAGGGCGCAGATGCGCCCGCCAATCAGGATTGCCGCCATGACCGATCAGCTTGCCACCCCGCCGCGCGGCCCGAAGCCGCCCATTCCGCTTTCCGTCATCACCGGCTTTCTCGGCTCCGGCAAGACCACGCTCTTGAACCGGATCCTGAAGGATCCGGCCATGGCGGACACGGCGGTTATCATCAATGAATTCGGCGAGATCGGGCTGGACCACCTCCTGGTGGACCAGTCGAGTGACGGGGTGCTTGAGCTGTCCTCGGGCTGCCTGTGCTGCACGATCCGGGGCGACCTGGTTACCACACTTGAGGATCTGCTGAGGCGGATCGACAATGGCCGGATGGAGCGGCTTGCCCGGGTGGTCATCGAGACCACCGGTCTTGCGGATCCTGCGCCCATCCTGCACACGATCATGCTGCATCCCTATCTGATGCTGCGTTACCGGCTGGAAAGTGTGGTGACGCTGGTGGATGCGGTGAATGGCGCAGATACTCTTGCGACCCATGAAGAGGCCCGGCGGCAGGCTGCAGTCGCCGACCGGCTGGTCCTGACCAAGACCGACCTGATCGAAACACCTGAACAGCAGGCCTCCTTCGACGAACTGAAGAGCCGGTTGAAGGGCTTCAATCCCGGTGCGCGGGTTCTTGTTGCTCAGGATGGTGAGGCAACGGTCGACCGGCTCTTTGATGCGGGTCTTTATGATCCGAAAAGCAAGATCCCGGATGTGGCGAAATGGCTGAATGTGGAGGCTTATGAAGCGCCCCATGATCATGCGCACCACCACCATGATCATGGGCATGATCACAGTCACGGCGGCCATCATGATCATGGTCATCACCATCATGACGTGAACCGTCACAACGACCGGATCCGGGCCTTCACGCTTTCCACGGACCGGCCGATCCCGGCGTCTGCTCTGGAAATGTTCATCGATCTTTTGCGGTCGGCGCATGGGCCGAAACTGCTGCGGGTCAAGGGGATCGTCCAGATTGCGGAAGATCCGGACCGGCCGGTGGTGATCCACGGCGTGCAGCATGTCTTCCATCCGCCAGCGACCCTTGAAGGCTGGCCGGACGCGGATCACAGGACCCGGATGGTGTTCATCACCTATGATCTGCCCGAAGGCTTTGTCCGGCGCATGTTCGAGGCGTTTTCCGGGGCGCTTTTGCCAGATACGCCGGATCCGAAGGTGATGACCGACAATCCGCTGGCCATTTCCGGCTTCAGCGGACCAGTGCGGCGCTGAGGAGCTTAAGGCCTCAGCGCACTATAGGCCTCAGTCTTTCGGTTTCTTGCGACGGATCAGGCCTTCCTGAGCCGTCGAGGCGACCAGCGTGCCATCGCGGCTGAAGAGCAAGCCGCGGTTCATGCCGAGGGCGCCAAAGGCCGAGGGGCTGTCTTCCGCATAGAGCAGCCATTCGTCGGCCCGGAACGGCCGGTGAAACCACATGGCGTGGTCGAGGCTGGCTGCCTGGATCTCCGGCAGGAAGACCGACTTGCCATGGGGGAACATGGACGTGTCCAGGAGGGTCATGTCCGAGGCATAGGCCAGAACGCACTGATGAATGCGCGGATCATCCGGCAGCGCTGACGAAGCGCGAACCCAGACATACTGCTTCGGCGGCAGGGACTTGGACGAGAAATAGTGGGTCAGATCCACGGGCCTGAGCTCGATCGGGCGCTCCCTTTCCCAATATTTGCGGATGTTCTCCGGCACAGAGTCCGGCATGCGCGCAGCCATTTCCTTCTCGCTCGGCAGATCTTCCGGCATCGGAACGTCCGGCATGTCGAACTGGTGGTCGAAGCCCTCTTCCGGCACCTTGAACGAAGCGGACATGGAGAAGATTGCGTGGCCGTGCTGAACCGCGACGACGCGCCGGGTGGTGAAGCTGCCACCATCGCGGATGCGGTCGACTTCATAGATGATCGGCACGGCGGGATCGCCGGGACGCATGAAATAACCGTGGAGCGAGTGCACCTGCCTGTCTGCGACAACGGTGCGCGAGGCAGCGACAAGGGCCTGGCCAATCACCTGTCCACCGAAGACTCTCTGCCAACCGACCTGCGGGCTGCGGCCGCGAAACAGATTGTGCTCAAGGGTTTCGAGGTCGAGAATCTGGAGAAGACTGTCAATTGCCGTGGTCATCGGCGCGATCCCTGCTAAATAGGATGGTATCGGATTGATGCGCCGCCGGAGGCGGTGCGAAGGTGCAGACTTGGACGCGGGTTGACGTGTAAGTCAAGTTGCCCAAAGGGAATGTGCCTCATGAACGCCCAGGAGAAAAAGATGTCTGCCAAGGCCGCCGCCGGAACCACCTATGACGTCGCCATTGCAGGTGGCGGCTATGTTGGCCTGTCGCTGGCCCTCGCGCTGAAGTCGGCCGATCCCTCCATGGGGGTCGTTGTCATCGACCCGAAGCCGATGGACATTCTGCACAAGGATCCGCGCGCTTCGGCGATTGCAGCGGCCGCAAGCCGCATGCTGGATCAGCTCGGCATCTGGCAGGACATTCTCCCCTCCGCTCAGCCGATCAACGAGATGATCGTCACCGACAGCAAGCTGCGGGACGCGGTCCGCCCGGTGTTTCTGACCTTTGGTGGCGAGACGACCGAGGGCGAGCCCTTCGCTCACATGGTGCCCAATGGCGTGATGCTTCCGGCGCTCTATGCTGCTGCCAAGGATCGGGGTGTTGCCTTCGCAGCTCCTGATACCGCTGCCAGTTTCAAGAGCGGTCCGGACAGCGTTTCCCTCAGCCTTGCGAGTGGTGCGGCCCTGGAAGCCCGGCTTCTTGTGGCTGCGGACGGCGTGCGCTCGAAGCTTCGCGATCTGGCTGGTATCCGCACCGTTCATTGGGACTACGGCCAGTCCGGCATTGTCACCACGGTTTCTCATGAGCGCCCGCATGAAGGCCGTGCGGAAGAGCATTTCCTGCCCGCCGGCCCGTTTGCGATCCTGCCGCTGCCGGGCAACCGGTCGTCTCTGGTCTGGACGGAGAAGACTGATGACGCGAGGCGCCTGGTCGCCAGCGACGATTTCACCTTCGAGATGGAACTGGAGCGCCGCTTCGGTCATCACCTCGGAACCCTGCAGCTTGCAGGCCCGCGCAATGCCTACCCGCTGGGGCTGACCCTGGCGCGGGATTTTGTGCGTCCCCGTTTCGCTCTGGCAGGCGATGCCGCCCATGGCATTCACCCGATTGCCGGTCAGGGGCTCAACATGGGCTTCAAGGATGTGGCGGCTCTTGCGGAAGTGCTGGTGACCGCAAGGCGGCTTGGCCAGGATGTCGGCGCTTTCGACGTGCTGGAGCGCTATCAGCGCTGGCGCCGGTTTGACGCGTTCCAGATGGGCGTTGTCACCGATGTCTTGAACCGGCTGTTTTCGAACGATAATGACATCCTCCGTGCCGCCCGCGATTTCGGTCTCGGCCTGGTGGAGCGGATGCCGTCGCTGAAGACCCGTTTCATCAAGGAAGCTGCCGGTTTTGCCGGTCCGGTTCCCCGGCTCCTGACGGGCGAGCCGATCTGATTTTTCAATCTGAATGGGATTGTTTTCATGAGTGCTGACGCACGGACGATTTTGATTACCGGCTGTTCTTCGGGCATTGGCGAAGTGGCTGCCCATCAGATGCGCGGCCGTGGCTGGCGGGTTTTTCCGACAGCCCGGAAGCAGGCTGATGTCGACAAGCTTCTGGCGGAAGGGTTCGAGGCCTTCCTGCTGGATTACGAGCGGCCGGAAACCATTCACTCCGCTCTGGCCTCCGTTCTTGCGCTCACCGGCGGCAAGCTGGATGTGCTTTTCAACAATGGCGCCTATGCAATTCCGGGTGCGGTCGAGGATATTCCCGTCGAAGGGCTGAAGACGCTGTTTCAGGCGAATTTCTTCGGCTGGCACGAACTGACGCAGCCGGTCGTCAAACTGATGCGGGCACAGGGGCATGGCCGGATCGTGCAGTGCTCTTCCATTCTCGGCTTCATCGCGATGAAGTATCGCGGGGCCTACACTTCCTCCAAGTTTGCGCTGGAAGCCTATTCTGACACGCTGCGGCAGGAACTGGACGGAACGGGCATTCACGTCAGCCTGATCGAGCCTGGCCCGATCGCCACCCGCTTTACCCCGAATTCCCTTGCCAATTTTGACCGCTGGATCGGCGAAGAGGGCATGAAGGCGTCTCCGCACGAGAAGACCTACCGGTCACGGCGCAAGCGGATGGAGGGCGGTGAGCCTGGCTTCTTCAAGCTGGGGCCGGGTTCGGTCGTTGAAAAGCTCATTCACGCGGCTGAGGCCAAGCGGCCCCATGCGCGCTACAGGGTCACCATCCCGACGATCGCCCTGAACATCATCAAGCGGCTGCTGACCACCAGACTGATGGACCGCTTCCTGATCCGGGCAGCCAATTCGGAAGAATAAGGCAGAACCGGCGGGAAAGATAAGCCCGTCCTTGCGGCGGGCATGAGGAAATGACGATGGAAACGATCTGGAATTACGCGATCCCTGTGACCATGGCCGCTGTGGCCCTGGTTCTGCTGATGGGGCTTTGGAACATGTTCCGTGGCGGCTCATCCAGCCGGTCGCAGACCCTCATGCGCTGGCGTGTGGGCCTGCAGTTTCTGGTGATCGTGCTGGTCATGACCGGCGTCTATTTCTTCGGACAAGGCAGATAAAGGCAGGGCTGCATGGTCGTACTGAACAAGATCTACACCAAGACCGGCGATGACGGCACCACGGCGCTGGGCTCGGGCGAGCGGCGCCGGAAAAGCGATCTGCGCGTCGAAGCCTACGGCACGGTGGACGAGACCAACTCGGTTCTCGGGCTTGTCCGGCTTCACACGTCTGGTGAAGCGGAGCTGGATGCGGTTCTCGGGCGGATTCAGAACGACCTTTTCGATCTTGGCGCAGATCTGGCGACACCTGATACCGGTGAGGACCTTGGATATGAGCCGCTTCGGATCACGGACGGCCAGGTGGCCGCGCTGGAAAAGGAAATCGACCGGTTCAACGCGGATCTGAAACCGTTGCGGTCCTTTGTGCTTCCTGGCGGCAGTGCGGCCTCTGCCCATCTGCATCTGGCGCGGACCGTTTCCCGCCGGGCCGAGCGGCTGATGGTGGAACTGGCAACGCGCGAGCAGATCGGTTCAGCCGCCATCCGCTACATGAACCGGCTTTCCGACTTCTTCTTCGTTGCCTCCCGCTATCTCAATGCCAAGGGCGAGGGCGACGTGCTCTGGGTGCCCGGACAGAACCGCTGAATGGGCTCTTCGAGCCGGATAGCTTGAGCCGGAGCCGCACATGTTCATTCCGCTGCATGACCAGAATTCGCTGAAGCATGTGCTGCGCCCGGTGGTGACCTGGGCCCTGATCCTTCTCAACGTCCTTGCCTTTTTCCTTCTGCAGGGGGCGGTGACAGGAGATATTTCCGCAGGGTCCGTTCTCTCCTATGGGCTCATCCCGTCGGTCGTGATGGATGTGAAGGATCTGACACCGGACCTGCAGGCGGTGCCGGACAGTCTGACCCTCTTCACCTATGCCTTTCTGCATGGCGATTTCTGGCATCTGGCCGGGAACATGCTGTTTCTCTGGGTCTTCGGCGATAATGTCGAGGATGCCCTGGGGCATATCCGGTTCCTGGCGTTCTATTTGCTTTGTGCCGCTGCCGGCGGTCTGGCGTACATGCTGGTGAACCTTAATTCCGATGTGCCGCTGATCGGGGCTTCCGGAGCCGTGTCCGGTGTCGTCGCGGCCTATCTCATGCTGCACCCGAAGGTGAAGATCTGGGTGCTGGCGCTGGGGCGTATTCCGCTGCGCCTGTCGGCCCAATGGGTGCTGGGCGCCTGGATCCTCTACCAGGTCTATCATGCGGCCCTGTCCAGCGCCGGATCGGTTGCCTGGTCGGCGCATGTGGGCGGCCTGCTGGCTGGCGGCGTTCTGGTTATCGTGCTGCGGCGGCGCGGCGTGGTGCTTTTCGACCGGGGTCTTTGAAGCCGGTTAATTCCTGCTGGTCAGGACGTCATTCCCGCGTCTTGGCAAATCGTCCTAGTTCCCTTGCGCAAGCGT
Source organism: Roseibium suaedae (assembly GCF_900142725.1). GTDB lineage: Bacteria > Pseudomonadota > Alphaproteobacteria > Rhizobiales > Stappiaceae > Roseibium > Roseibium suaedae. The sequence continues at coordinate 242,097 of NZ_FRBW01000004.1, forward strand.
TGACAGCCGGGAGCACTGTCTTTACCGTCCCGCCGCATGCGTAACAATTGGCCGAAAACCGCCATTTATGTAGCGCGACATAATTTGCCGGCAGAGCCAAATGATGCAGTGCGGCATCCGTGCCGTCTAGCGGAGGTAAAACCTGATGAAGATCCTAGTGCCCGTGAAGCGGGTTATCGACTACAACGTTAAGGTGCGCGTCAAGGCGGACGGGTCCGGTGTGGACCTTGCCAACGTGAAGATGTCGATGAACCCCTTCGATGAGATCGCGGTGGAAGAAGCCCTGCGTCTGAAAGAAGCGGGCAAGGCAACCGAAGTCATCGTCGTATCCGTTGGGCCCCAGCAGGCGACCGAAACCCTGCGCACGGGTCTGGCCATGGGTGCCGACCGTGGCATTCTGGTCAAGACCGACGCCACGACCGAACCGCTGGCTGTCGCCAAGATCCTGAAGGGCATCGTCGCGGCCGAAGAACCGGGTCTGGTGATCCTCGGCAAGCAGGCAATCGACGATGATTGCAATCAGACCGGCCAGATGCTGGCAGCGCTTCTCGGCTGGGGCCAGGGCACGTTTGCCTCCAAGGTCGATCTGGGCGAAGGCACCGTTGCCGTGACCCGTGAAGTCGACGGCGGCCTGCAGACTGTTTCGCTGAAGCTTCCGGCCATCGTCACCACCGACCTGCGCCTGAACGAGCCGCGTTATGCGTCCCTGCCGAACATCATGAAGGCCAAGAAGAAGCCGATCGACGAGAAGACCCCGGAAGATTTCGGCGTTGACGTGACCCCGCGTCTGACCGTCGTCTCCACCGCCGAGCCGGCTGCCCGCCAGGCTGGCATCAAGGTCGCGTCTGTCGCCGAACTGGTCGACAAGCTGAAGAATGAGGCCGGCGTCCTCTAAGGACCCGTCACAGGAGGAAAAAGATCCATGACGACACTTCTTGTGGCCGAACACGCCGGTGGCGCCCTGAATGACGCAACCGCCAAGGCCCTGACCGCCGCGCTCGCGCTTGGCGCGGATGTCCATGTGCTGGTTGCCGGCAAGGACGTGAAGCCGGTTGCCGAGGCTGCTGCCCAGCTGTCCGGAGTTGCCAAGGTGCTGGTTGCCGACAATGACGCTGTTGCCCATCAGCTCGCCGAGCCGATGGCTGCCCTGATCGTCGACCTGGCTTCCGGCTATGATGCGATCGTGGCTCCGGCCACTGCCAACGGCAAGAACACCCTGCCGCGCGTTGCTGCTCTGCTCGATGTGATGCAGGTCTCCGACGTGACCAAGGTCCTGTCCGCAGACACCTTCGAGCGTCCGATCTATGCGGGCAATGCGCTTCAGACCGTCAAGTCCGGCGATCCGAAGAAGGTGATCACGGTCCGCACGTCCACCTTTGCAGCCGCTGCTGCCGGTGGCTCTGCTCCGATCGAGGACGTCGCAGCTCCGGCAGCTGGCGATCTGTCCAGCTTCTCCGGTGAAGAGCTGTCCAAGTCCGACCGCCCGGAACTGACCTCCGCCAAGATCATCATCTCCGGTGGCCGTGCGCTTGGATCTTCCGAGAAGTTCCAGGAAGTCATCATGCCGGTGGCGGATGCTCTTGGAGCTGCCGTTGGCGCTTCCCGCGCAGCCGTGGACGCAGGCTATGCTCCGAACGACTGGCAGGTTGGCCAGACTGGCAAGGTGGTTGCTCCGGATCTCTACATCGCCTGCGGCATTTCCGGTGCGATCCAGCACCTCGCCGGCATGAAGGATTCCAAGGTCATCGTGGCCATCAACAAGGACGAAGAGGCACCGATCTTCCAGGTTGCCGACTACGGACTGGTTGGCGATCTGTTCGAAGTCCTGCCGCAGCTCAAGGCAGCCGTCGAATAATCGCCTCAAGGGGCTCACACATTCTTCGGGGCGGTAACACGTGTTTCCGCCCCGAAACTCTTGCGGTCTCAGCGTAGACTTGCCAAAAATAGCGCCGGCAGGCGGTCGAAGGGAAAGCGGCGAGCTTTTCCCTCACTCAAGGATCGGATTGGACGATGGTGGTCGAAATCAAGAAAATTGGCGTGATTGGATCTGGTCAGATGGGCAGCGGTATCGCGCATGTCTGCGCCGTGGCCGGGTACGACGTCGCCCTCAGTGACATTTCGATGGACCGGATCGAGTCCGGTCTGGCCAACATCAACGGCAATCTCGCCCGTCAGGTGCAGAAGGGTCAGATCAGCGAAGAAGCCCGCAGCCAGGCTCTGGCGCGTATTTCTCCTGCCGTCGATCTCGACATGCTGAGCGAAGCCGATCTGGTGATTGAATCCGCCGTCGAGAACGAGCAGGTCAAGCGCAAGATCTTCTCCCAGCTTTGCCCGCTGCTGAAGCCGGAAGCGATCCTGGCGACGAACACCTCTTCCATCTCGATCACGCGCCTTGCTGCCTCCACGGACCGGCCGGAGCGTTTCATCGGCATCCACTTCATGAACCCGGTTCCGATCATGGAACTGGTGGAGCTGGTGCGCGGCATCGCGACGGAAGACGAGACCTTCGAAGCGTCCAAGGACTTTGTCGCGAAGATCGGCAAGACCATTGCAGTCGCTGAAGATTTTCCGGCCTTCATGGTCAACCGCATCCTGCTGCCGATGATCAACGAGGCGATCTACACGCTTTACGAAGGCGTCGGATCGGTTGAATCCATCGATACGGCCATGAAGCTGGGTGCAAACCACCCGATGGGACCGCTGCAGCTGGCCGACTTCATTGGCCTCGATACCTGCCTGTCCATCATGCAGGTGCTGTACGAAGGCCTTGCGGACAGCAAGTACCGTCCGTGCCCGCTGCTGGTGAAATACGTCGAGGCAGGCTGGCTTGGCCGCAAGACCCAGCGTGGTTTCTACGATTACCGCGGAGACACGCCGGTTCCGACCCGCTAAGCGGTATTGAGAGAATGAACCTCGCCCGCTACTGCCTCACCAATGCGTCTCCCTCGAAAGAGGCAGTTGCTTTGGAAGTGGTGGGGCTGGGCGGGGCACTGCTTGAGCGCTGGACCTATGGCGAAGTTGAAGCCATGGTCCTGCGCATTGCTGCCGGTTTTGCGGCAGCAGGTCTGTCCCGTGGTGACCGGGTGCTGCTCCGGCTCGGCCATTCCAGCGATTTTCCGTTTCTGTATTTCGGCGCCATTGCCGGCGGCTTTGTCCCGATCCCCTCCTCAGACATGTTGACCGCCTCCGAGGCCGGTGCGCTTCTGGCCGACAGCGGGGCGGCGGCAGTCGTTCATGACGGACGCACGGTTCTGCCCGATGGTGCCTATCTGGCTCTCGGGCCAGAGGATATCGCCGCGATGAAGGCTGGTGAGCCGGGGGGCTATGCGCAGACCTCGGCAGAAGATCCCGCGTTTCTGGTCTACACCTCCGGTACCAGCGGCACGCCCAAGGGCGTGCTCCATGCTCACCGGACCGCAGCCGGACGCGCACCCATGTATCTGGGCTGGTACGGCATTTCCTCGGCAGACCGGCTGCTCCACGCGGGCGCCTTCAACTGGACCTATACACTCGGCGTCGGGTTGATGGATCCATGGGCCAATGGCGCTGTCAGCATCGTTTATGACGGGCCGCGGGACCCGGAAGTCTGGCCGGACCTGATCGAGGCCTCCGGGGCAACTCTTTTTGCGGCAGTTCCAAGCCTTTACCGGCGGATCCTGAAATACGGCAAGGTCGGGCGGGAAAGCTTTCCGGCACTGCGCCATGGGCTGACTGCCGGCGAGGCCTTGCCGGCCGAGCTCTATCTTGCCTGGAAAGAGGTGACGGGGCGGGAACTCTATGAGGCTCTCGGCATGAGCGAAATCTCGACCTACGTGTCGAGTGGACCGGGCGTTGCGCCAAGGCCAGGCTCTCCCGGCAAGCCTCAGGCGGGCCGCAAGGTCGCGGTCCTGTCGGAAACGCAGACCAATGGGGCCGTGCTTGCGCCTCAAGGCGAAGCGGGGCTTCTGGCCATCCACGAGAGCGAACCGGGCCTGATGCTCGGATATTGGCAACGGCCGCAGGACACCGCAGAAGCCTTCCGGGACGAATGGTTCCTGACCGGTGACCGCGCCCGCTTCGATGCGGACGGCTATCTCTGGTACGAGGGCCGGGCCGATGATCTGATGAATGCCTTTGGCTACCGGGTCGCGCCCCAGGAGGTGGAGCGTTGCTTGTCCGGTCATCCGCAAGTGGCGGAAGTCGCCGTCACCGCGCTGGAAATGCGGCCGGGCGTCAGCTTGATCACGGCTTTCGTCGTGCCGGCGGAGCAAGGCTTCCAGGATGCGGATGAACTGGCCCGGTGGGCCCTGGAGCATCTTGCCGAATACAAGCGCCCGAAGGCTTACCGGTTCGTCCCGTCCTTGCCCCGGACTCCGTCCGGCAAGGTGCGGCGCAAGGCATTGGTCTCGTTAACGTGATTAAAAATTAACGTTTTGTTTACGCGATGGGCGCACCTTCCCGCCTATGGATATTTCGTCCCTCGCCACCACTTTTGCGGTTACCCAGCAGGCCCGCACAGATCTCGCGCTTCAGTCCGAGATGATGAAGATGGCTGCCGAATCGCAGACCATGGTGGTGGACCTGTTGCAGCAGGGCGCACAAAGCCTTGAAGCTGTCGCCCCCCGTGCAGACGGTCTGGGACAGCAGCTCAACATCACTGCCTGATATCTCTGCCAGTTATCCCAGAATAGCCCGGTTGCCACATGTCTTGGCGCTTTGCCTTGCATTGTGCCATGTATTTAAAATTTTAGTCTAAATAGACTTAAATAGATATTTCCTGTTAAATTTTGGATTCATCCGCTTCCGTTACGGTAAAACTTGACGGAGCTGCATGCTCCATGTTCTTCAGCTGATGCAATCATCACCGGAGGGAGCAAAATGCTCGATTCAATTGGTGGCAGCAGCCTTTCATCTCTGACTTATCCTTCTCCGCAAAACGGAAGTGAGGATGTCAGCACAGCGGACAAGCTTCAGCAGAGCAATGCGAAGCAACAAGGCAAAGCTGCAGAGGCCGTATCACGGCAGGCGGAACGAAGTTCCTCCCGTGCCGAGCAGCTTCAAAAGCAAGCCGAGCAACTGGAAAATCGCGGCGAAAACCGCATCCGGGAAGCCGGCTTGGGATCCCGTGTAGACATAACAGTCTAGACGGAAAGGGCGGGCGTTCGAAAAGGAGTAGGAAGTATGGTGGAAGGTGTCTCTGGCGCTGCGTCTTACGGTGTAGCGAATGTTCGCAGTGACCTGGCGACGAACAACATTCGCCAGGCCAATGAACAGGAACGCCAGACTGCAGAAGAATTGCGCGAAACGTCCCAGACCCGTGAGGAAGAGCGTCGTGAAAGCCGCAAGATTCCAGGTCTCGGCAATGCGGTCGACATCACCGCTTGAACGGATGATGCCTTACCGGTGTGATAGCTTTTGACGGCGGTTGCCCTGCAAGGGGCACCGCCGTTAGCTTTTACTGCCCTTGACGGCGCTGATGGCGGCCTCGATCAGGGCCTTGGCTTCTCCTGAAGCCCATTCTGCCGGACCATACATGGTGCCGATTTCACAGCCGTCCGGTCCAACGAGCATGGTCGTCGGCAGGCCCGTGCCACGTGCCTTTGACCGCAGGGTGGTAATCAGCGTGTTGGTCGGCTCGTGATAGAAGCCAAGGTTCTTGGCACCGATTTCCTGAAGGAAGGCCTTGGGTTTGTCGGCCGCACCGCGGTCCATGCTGACGGCGACAACGTCGAAATCGGGCCCGCTCAGGTCGGCCTTGAGCTGGTCGAGCGCAGGCATTTCCTTGCGGCAGGGCGCGCACCAGGTCGCCCAGAAGTTCATCAGGACGGTCTTGTCCTTGAAATCGGGCACCGAAACCGGCGCTTCGCCCTCGCCATTGAATTTCAGGTCCGTCAGGCTCAGCGGCTTTTGCGCGGGCAGGAAGGCGGCAACCTCTCCCGTTGCATAAGAACGGATCTCATCGGCGATTTTCATCGAGACCTTGCAGTTTTGAGCGCCGTTTGAGTTGCCATTCTGCCCGGCGATCACGTATACCGCCCCGATAACGGCCAAGGTGCCGGCGAGCCCAGCGGCAATCAGGCGCCGTTTCGGTCGTTGTCCGGTTTTGGCTGGTTCCGTCATTCTTCTAAACCTCGCAAGGGGTATCTTTCAGGGGACAAGGCATGAGCAATCGCATGTGGGGCGGCCGGTTTGCCGAAGGCCCGGACGCAATCATGGAAGAGATCAACGCTTCCATCGACTACGACCGCAAGCTTTATAGGCAGGATATCGCCGGATCGAAAGCCCACGTGGCCATGCTTGCCGCGCAGGGAATTGTCACGGCGGACGATGCCGCGACGATCACTCAAGGTCTAGACACAATCCTGTCAGAGATCGAAGCAGGCGAGTTTACCTTCTCCCGCGCGCTCGAAGACATTCACATGAACATCGAAGCGCGGCTTGCCGAGCTGGTTGGTCCGGCGGCTGGCCGCCTCCACACCGCCCGCTCGCGCAATGACCAGGTGGCGACCGATTTCCGCCTCTGGGTCCGCGACACGATGGACACGCTGGAGGAGCAGCTGACCGAGCTGATGCAGGCTCTGGCCGAGCGTGCGGACCAGCATGCGGGCGATGTCATGCCCGGTTTCACCCATCTTCAGTCGGCTCAGCCGGTGACCTTCGGTCACCATCTTCTGGCCTATGTCGAAATGTTCTCCCGTGACCGGAGCCGCGTCCGTGATGCCCGCAAGCGCATGAACGAATGCCCGCTCGGCTCGGCTGCGCTGGCCGGAACCTCCTTCCCGATCGACCGCAAGGCGACCGCCTCTGCGCTCGGTTTCGACCGGCCGATGGCGAACTCGCTGGACGGCGTGTCCGACCGCGACTTCATCATCGAAGCTCTTGCAGATGCGTCAATTTGCGCCATGCATCTGTCGCGTCTGGCTGAGGAAATCGTCATCTGGTGCTCTGCCCAGTTCGGTTTCATCAAGCTGTCGGACAAGTTCTCGACCGGTTCGTCTATCATGCCGCAGAAGAAGAACCCGGACGCTGCCGAGCTGGTGCGTGCCAAGACCGGCCGTATCTATGGCTCGCTTCAGGCGCTGCTCGTCATGATGAAGGGCCTGCCGCTGGCCTATTCCAAGGACATGCAGGAAGACAAGGAACAGGCCTTCGACGGTCTGGCCAGCATCTCCCTGGCCCTGGCTGCCATGACCGGCATGGTGCGGGACCTTGAACCCGTCACCAAGACCATGAAGAAGGCGGCCGGTTCCGGCTATTCCACCGCGACGGATCTGGCCGACTGGCTCGTCCGCGTTCTGGGCATGCCGTTCCGCAATGCCCATCACGTCACGGGCCGGATCGTTGCCATTGCTGTTGAGCAGGGCATCGAGCTGCACAAGGTTAGCCTTGCGGAGATGCAGGCCGTCGAACCGAAGATCACCGATGAGATTTTCTCGGTGCTGTCGGTCGACAAGTCTGTCCGCAGCCGCACCAGCTATGGCGGAACCTCGCCGGTGAATGTGCGCAAGCAGGCGCGCCGCTGGCTCAAGGACCTTGCCAAGGCCTGATCCGGTCAGGTGCGCTGGGGGGCGGCAACGCTCTCTCACGCCAAATGACCAACGGGTGATTGGCACGATCACAAAAGTCCAGGCACCGGGTGATCTCTTTAGCTCCCGGTGCCTCCTATCCCGCATCCGCCGGTCTTGCCCGCAGGCGCCGGTCGTGCGAGGAAAGAGCACGCATTTGCAGACGGACGGGAAAGACAGGTCCATGGGATCAAAGGCCGGTAACTTGAAACGCCTTGGCAAGGCATCGGGGCTTCTCGTGCTGGGAGCCATGCTGGCGCTTGGAGGCTGCGGCCGCAGGGGCTCCCTTGATGCACCCGGTGAATCCGCACCGGTTGCCGAGGATCCGGCGGTGGTTTCCGTTCCCTACGGCGCTCCCGCAGGCGCTGGTGTCGGGGCGAGCAGCTCGGTTACGCGTCCCGCCCCGGCTCAAACGGGCCGTTTTCCGCTGGATTTCCTGATCTGACGGGCCTTTGGTCTGGTCGGGCGAAGATCCACATTTCCTGAGATACAAACGGCGGACCTTTCCGGCAGGCTCATGAGCCTCCCGGACGCTGGCCAAATCTGATCGGGTTTTCACGTGCATCACTTCCACTATCGCAATGGTTCCCTTTACGCCGAAGACGTTCCGGTCAGCCGGATTGCGGAAGAAGTCGGAACCCCGTTCTATTGCTACTCGACGGCGACGCTGGAGCGGCACTTCAAGGTGTTCTCCGACGCGCTGAACGGCATCGACACGCTCGTCTGCTATGCGATGAAGGCGAATTCCAACCAGGCAGTCCTTACGACCCTTGCGAAGCTGGGTGCCGGCATGGACGTGGTCTCGGAAGGGGAATTGCGCCGCGCCATTGCGGCCGGTGTTCCTGCCAGCAAGATCCTGTTCTCCGGTGTCGGCAAGACCGAGGCGGAGCAGGCCTATGCGCTCGAGCAGGGCATCTTGTGCTTCAACGTGGAATCAGAGCCCGAGCTGATCCAGCTGTCCCGCGTCGCGGTGGAAATGGGCAAGACGGCGCACGTGTCCCTGCGCATCAACCCGGATGTGGACGCCAAGACCCATGCCAAGATCTCGACCGGCAAGGCCGAGAACAAGTTCGGCATTCCGTGGCAGCGGGCCCGTGCGGTCTATGCGGAAGCCGCAACTCTGCCGGGGATCAAGGTGTCGGGCATCGACATGCACATCGGGTCCCAGATCACCGAGCTGCAGCCCTTTGACGATGCCTTCGCGCGCCTGGGCGACCTGATTGCGGATCTGCGGGCCGATGGTCATGCCATCGAACATATCGATCTGGGCGGCGGTCTCGGCATTCCCTATGTCACCGACAACAGCCCGCCCCCGCATCCTGTGGCCTATGCTGAAGTGGTGAAGAAGCATGTCCAGAAGCTGGACTGCAAGATCATCTTCGAACCGGGCCGACTGATTGCAGGCAACGCCGGGATCATGGTGACCAAGGTCATCTATGTGAAGCAGGGAGCCGACAAGGACTTTGTCATTGTCGATGGCGCGATGAACGATCTCATCCGCCCGACCCTCTATGATGCCTATCACGAGATCCGCCCGGTGGTGGAACCCTCCGCAGATCAGCCGCGAATCACTGCGGATGTGGTGGGTCCCGTCTGCGAAACCGGTGACTATCTCGGCCAGAACCGTGAATTGCCGTCGGTTGCTGCAGGCGATCTTCTGGCGGTCTATTCGGCCGGTGCCTATGGCGCGACCCAGTCTTCTACCTACAACACCCGGCTCCTGATCCCGGAAGTGCTGGTAAAAGATGGTGAGTTTGCCGTGATCCGGCCGCGTCCGACCTATGACGATCTTCTCGGACTTGACCATATTCCTGACTGGCTCAAGGATTAGTGATATCCGCAGCCGGTCTTTGGTTGTTTCAACAGCTTGCCGAACCGGCCTTCTTGCCTCACCCTAGTCGGGTTGGGGGAACAGCGGAGGCATGGCCTTGGAGCGCAACGGCGCGAATCGCGGCGGCAACGCCCCTGAATCCGGGATGACACCGGGCGAAAGCCCGGAGGATGTGGCACGCCGGCTTGACCGGTTGGTCCGCAGCAGCCGGGCTGCGCTTTTCATCGAGCGCGTCTGGCGGGCTTCCTTGCCGCCCTTGATCGTGGCCGGGATCTTCATTGGTCTCTCCCTGCTCGGCGTCTGGTTCTATCCCCCGGTCTGGCTGCGGTTCCTGGCCGTCGCCATCTTTGCTTTCGTTTTCGTCTGGTCTTGCCGTGACCTCCTGGGTGTGCGGTGGCCGCACCGGGAAGAGGCGCTGGCGCGGATCGAGGCGAGCGGGCGTTTTGCCCACCGGCCACTGACGGCCGTCAGCGACACACTGTCTTCCGGCTCCGATGATCCCGCAACGGCAGCGCTCTGGCGCTTGCACCAGAAGCGGATGGCCGAAGCGTTGAAGGGCATGCGGGCCGGGGCTCCCGATCCACGAGCCTACCGGCGGGATCTTTACGCGCTGCGCGTCCTTGCCTTGATGCTGATGATTACAGGGCTTGTTGCCAGCTCCGGCGACCGCTGGAGCCGGATTGCCTCCGCCGTCCGCCCGCCTGTCGACCTCAAGGAAATCGCAAGCCGTCTGGATGCCTGGGTCACTCCTCCGCTCTATACCGCCCGTCCGCCGGTCTATCTGACCGGCCAGAGCGCGGCCTTGCGCGATGCGGAGGCGCCTGTGTCCGTACCTCAGGGCTCGAAATTCGTTGTCCGCAGTCACGGCACCGATGGCTTCGACGTGCGCACCTCCGGCGGCATTGAGCTGACGCCTGTCGAGGCGGCCGGAGAAGGGTCAGCTGATGCCCAGCAGGGCATGCCGGTGGAGCGGACTGCAAGTCTTTCCGCCTCTGGACAGATTGACCTCTATGCGGGAGATGAGCGCATTACCGGCTGGCGGTTCGACGTGATCCCGGATGAATTGCCCGAGATCCATCTGACCACGGATCCGGAAGAACAGCTCAGCGGCTCGGTGAAGTTCTCCTATCTGGTGCAGGATGACTACGGCGTCGTCGCCGCAGAAGCAGACATTCAGCCTGTCCCGCAGGAAAGTGCGTCCAGCGAGCCGCCGCGTCCCCTGGTGGAAGCGCCGCATTTCCCGCTGTCCCTTCCGGCCCGTTCGCGCACGGCCAAGACGGGGGAGACCATTCGTGACCTGACGTCTCATCCCTGGTCCGGTTCCGAAGTGGAGATCGTTCTCACGGCGCGTGATGAGGCAGGCCAGGTTGCCCACTCCGAGCCGGTCCGGTTCACCTTGCCGCAAAGAAGTTTCCGCAATCCGCTGGCCCGTGCTGTCGTCGAACAGCGCCGGGATCTGGCGCTGGATGCGAACAATCAGGCCCGCGTGATCACCTCCTTCGATGCGCTGCTTCTGGCTCCCGATGCCTTTGACATGCGCACCCAGGACTATCTGGGCATGCGCTTTGCCTACCGGTCTCTGGCGAACGCCCATGGAGATGAGGAACTGACGGCGCTGCTGCCCTTGCTGTGGGATCTGGCGCTGACGATCGAGGATGGCGACCTGTCCCTGGCGGAGCGCGAGTTGCGCGATGCTCAGGAAGCCTTGCGCAAGGCGCTGGAAAATGGCGCCAGCGATGAGGAAATTGCCGAACTGATGCAGAACCTGCGTCAGGCGATGAACGAATACATGGAAGCGTTGGCCGAACAGATGCGCCGCAATCCGCAGGCCATGCAGCCTTTCAATTCCCAGCAGCAGCAACGCACCCTGAGCCAGCAGGATCTGGACCAGATGATGGACCGTATCGAGGAACTGGCCAAGACCGGTTCCCGTGATGCGGCTCGTGAGCTTCTGGCGCAGATGCAGCAGATGCTGGAGAACCTGCAGACGGGCCGCCCGCAAATGGCTCCGGACGGCATGAGCAGCGAAATGATGGAGATGCTCAACCAGCTTGGCGAGATGATCCAGAAACAGCAGCAGCTGATGGATCAGACCCATCGCTTCAATCAGGACCAGCGGCGCCGGGAGCAGCGTGAAGATCAGGGCCAGTCAGGCCAGCAGGGCGGGCAGGAGCCCATGACCCGCGAACAGCTTGAACAGGCTCTCAAGCAGCTTCAGCAGGGGCAGGGCGACCTTGCCCAGCAGCTTCAGGACCTGATGGACCAGCTTGCGCAGAACGGTCAGGGCCGGGAAGGCAACAAGGGGGAGCTTGGCGAGGCCGGTGATGCGATGGGCCGTGCCGGCAAGTCTCTCGGTCAGGGCGAAGGGGAAGAGGCTGTCGGCCAGCAGGGCAACGCGCTTGATGCCCTGCGTCGTGGTGCCCAGAGCATGGTCGAGCAAATGATGAACCAGGGCGATGGTCCGGGCATGGCCCAGGGACGTTCTCAGATGGATGAGGATCCGCTGGGCCGCCCGCGCCGCACGGAAGGGCCGGATTTCGGCAATCAGGTCAAGATTCCGGACGAGATTGACGTCCAGCGGGCCCGCCGCGTGCTGGAAGAGCTCCGCCGACGCTTCTCCGATCCGTCCCGGCCGCAGCTCGAACTGGACTATCTGGAGCGTCTGCTGAAGCGCTACTGATTGGATCTTGGTCTGCAGGCAGATGTCGCGCAGCTGGCCGGGGTGCCGGCCGCGAGCCCTGTTTATTTGCAGGGTTTACATACAAGGACATGGCGCAGCAGACCGGATGTTGCCGGAACTTGGTGCGTGTCAGGCTTTTGAAGAATGAGCAGGGAGAGTGGACGGGCCGCTGGTGCAGGTCTCCCGGATCAGCATCCTGAGAGACCTGGCCAGAAATCAGGCGTAACGGCGGGCTTCTTCCGGCAGATGGCCTGCCAGGGCGTCCTTTACGGACTTGCGGATGTCCGCAAGCGAGAAAGGCTTGGTGATGATGTCATGCACCAGGTTGTCGAGGCCGCTGGCCCGTTCGCGCTGATCGGCAAAGCCGGTCATCAGCAGGATCGGCAAGTCCGGCCAGTCCCGCGCCGAATGCAGCGCAAGGGCAATGCCGTCCATCACGGGCATCTTGATATCGGAGAGCAGCAGATCGAAGGCGCCGTTTTCCCGGGTCAGAACCTCGACGGCTTCTCCCCCATCCTCTGCGGCCCGCACGGAATGGCCATCCAGCTCTAGCGCCCGCTTTACGAAGCTGCGGACTGCCTCATCATCTTCGGTCAGAAGAATGCGGGCCATGGTCAATCTCCTACTGTCTCCCCGTTCCCGGCATCCTCATCGGGAACGACATAACCAATGAACGGCAGCTGCCGCCAAGCATGTCCCATATCCATTCCATACCCGACTACAAATTTGTCTGGACAGGCGAAACCAACGTAGTCGGCAAATATGGCAACCTTGCGGTGGTCAGGCTTGTCCAGCAGTGCTGCTATTTTCACCGATTTGGCACCGCGCTCCATGAGGCGTTCCTTGGCGAAAGTCAGCGTCCGGCCGGATTCCAGGATATCATCCACCAGAATTATATCGCGCCCGTTAACGTCACTTTCAACGTCTCGCAAAATCTTGATTTCATTTGAACCGGTCGTGCCTGCGCCGTAGCTGGACAGATGCATGAATTCCATTTCCGGCTTCAGGCCTGCCCGGTGCATGGCGCGCACCAGATCGGCCGAGAAAATGAAGCTGCCCTTGAGCACGGCAACCACCAGCAAGCGCTCTGGCTTGGACTGGGAAATCTCTTCCGCAAGGGCGGCAACCCGGGTCGCAATGGCGTCTTCATCGAAGAGAGTGTTGATTTGCACGGTCATGTTATTCGAGTACTGCCTGACGTTGTCCGCGGTCGATGAAACGGACCTGAATGTCCGTCGCTCCCGAGGGCGGATCGGATAGGATGGTTCTGAAACGCGTTTCGTCCAGAGCCTTGAGCATCTTTGTCCGGGGCTCGACAGTCCAGGCATAGATCTCCTGAAGATCGCTGCCTCTGATGGACAGTCTGACGGCCGGAACCGGAGTGCTGTTTTCCGTTATATTGCGAATGGAGCCCTCAACCACAAGCACCGAGTTGCCCGCATCCAATTCATGGAAAGTGCGCAGATCGCGGAATTCGAGGCCACGCAGGTTCACTTCCATGCCGATTGTTTCGAAAAGGCTCGCCAGATCAGGTGCTTGCTTGACGATTGCGTCACGGAAGAGCACGGCGACGCTGCAAACCCCAATGGCACCGACAAAGAGCGTGATCCCGCCGATCCGGCGGAAATTGCGGCGAATGATCCAGTTGAAGATCGCAGCAATGCGGTTCCGCTTGAACTTGTTCGGGTTGACGATGATCTTCGGGCGCTTGGCCTGGCTTTCAATGTCGGTGGGCCGCTCGGAAGGTTCTTCGGACTTTGCCGGAGCGGCTTGAGACGTGCTGGTCTCAACCTTTGCTGCCCGACGGGGCGCGGCAGGGGCCTCGTCTTCTTCCTCGTCGTCCTCATCATCGTCGATGGTGTCGTCGCGGCCGCCATAGTCGTCGGCATCGTCGCTAGCCGCGGACTGGGCTTCTGCCTCTTCCTGTTCGTCCTGTGTCCATGCGGCTTCGTCCTGGTCGATCTGAAGGTCTTCGTCCTCCTCCTGTTTGGGGGAGACGAACCAGCGATTTCCACAGCGCGCGCATTTGACACTGCGTCCTTCGGGACCCAGAGCCTCAGCCTTGATATCGTAGCTCGTGCTGCAGTCCGGACATTTGATCTTCATGCGAAGACCCTTCGCCTTCTATGTTAGGACTGCAAACGGCCAGTGGCCGCTGAGGTCCTGAATGCGGCCCTGAACCTGGCCTTTCTTCTTGGACGTGACTCCAGACGGATTGCGGCTTGCCGCACCCGTTCCAAAATCACAGTCTAGAGGACATTCATATGTTTAATGAAGCGTTAACGTGAGCGGGACTAGCTTGCAGGCGTTAAACGGAGGTGAAGAGTGATCCGCTTCGAGAATGTCGGTCTGAGATATGGAATGGGTTCGGAGATCCTGCGTGATTTGACGTTCAGGATCGAGCCGCAATCCTTTCAGTTCCTGACTGGCCCTTCCGGCGCGGGCAAGACCAGCCTGATCCGCTTGCTGTTCATGTCCCTGCGTCCGACGCGGGGGTTGATCCGGGTCTTCGACCGGGACCTGTCGGTGATCAGCAAGCAGGAACTGCCGGAGCTGCGCCGCAAGATCGGTGTGGTTTTCCAGGATTTCCGCCTGCTGGATCATCTGACCACCTATGAGAATGTTGCCCTGCCGCTCCGGGTGATCGGCAAGGAAGAGCATGAATACCGCTCTGATGTGATCGAGCTTCTGAAGTGGGTTGGGCTTGGAGATCGCATGCATGTGCTGCCGCCGGTTCTGTCCGGCGGGGAAAAGCAGCGTGCTGCAATCGCCAGGGCCCTTATCACGCGGCCGGAAGTGCTGCTTGCCGACGAACCGACGGGGAACGTTGATCCGCCACTCGCACGGCGGCTTCTGCGGCTCTTCATCGAGCTCAACAAGTTGGGGACATCCGTGGTGATTGCGACCCACGACATCGCCCTTCTGGAACAGGTTGACGCGCGCCGGATGGTTCTGGCAGACGGACGGCTTCAGATATTCGACTAGGACCGGCTGATGGCAGACCAAAAGACACCCGCCGGACACAAGGCTGGCGCTGCGCCGCAGGTGAAGGGTCCTGCGAAACCGAAGCGGAAGAAGCTCCCGGTTCGGCGCGCGCGCAAACCGTCCGAGCCGAAGAGCCGGGAAGATCGTGACAAGCTGCGCCCGCCTGCGCCGATTGTTCCCCAGCAGTCGGTTGCCGGCCGTGCGCTGACCCTTGTGGTTGCGATCATGAGTTTTCTGGCCTGTCTGACCGTGGGCGGCGTGTCCGTGGTCTGGGATGCGGCCGATGCCTGGCAGAATGATCTCGTGCGCGAGGTGACGATCCAGATCCGCCCGGCGGAAGGGGTCGACATGCTCCGGGAAATCGACAAGGCCATCGCGCTGACCCAGGAATTCCCTGGCATCGGATCGGTCCGGGCCCTGTCGGACCAGGAAACCAAGGAATTGCTGGAGCCCTGGCTCGGCAACGGCCTGGACCTCGACACCTTGCCGGTGCCGCGCCTGATCCAGATTAACGTCGATGATCCCTCTGCGTTGAACCTAGAACAATTGCGGGATGCGCTTGCCAAGCAGGTGAATGGCGCCAGCCTGGATGACCATTCCATCTGGACCTCGCGGCTTTCGGCGATGGCCGGTGCGGTGGTCGTGGGCGGGTTCGGCATCATGATCCTTGTGTTCGGCTCCATGGTGCTGAGCGTGATCTTCGCAACCCAGGCCGCCATGGCAGGCAACAAGGATGTTGTCTCGGTTCTGCATTTCGTTGGGGCAGAAGATGGCTTCATTGCCCGCGAGTTTCAGCGGCACTTCCTGCTCCTGGGGCTGAAGGGCGGTATCTCCGGCGGTGCGGCTGCAACGCTCTCGTTCCTGCTTCTGGACTTCATGACGCGGGACTCCGGAGCGACGGCAAGCTCGGCGCAATTGTCCGCCCTGTTCGGCTCGGTCTCGGTGTCCTTGCCGGGCTATCTGGGGGTTATCGGCGTCGTCTTTCTTGTGGCCGTCTTGACAGCTCTGACATCCGGACTTGCGGTGAAGGCACATTTGCGAAAAGTAGACTAGAAGAGCAATAAAACTGCCACCAAATCAGCCGAATCATCTGGCATGATGAGAATATGACAAGCCTTGAAAAGGATCCGGCCATCGGCGGTGATGGCTGGAGCGATGCAACCGGAGTGGAAACAGGTCACTCAACAGACAACAAGCGGCGGCTCTTCAGGGGCCGCAACCTGGCCCTGTGCCTTGTGCTTGGCCTTCTGGTTGTCATCGGCGTGTCCTTTTTCCGTTTTGCCCATCACGTGGCGACGATCCGGACGCCGATGGATCCGCGCGCCGATGCAATCGTGGTTCTGACCGGCGGCACGGACCGGGTCGAACGAGCCGTTGCCCTGCTTGTCGAAGGGCGGGCAAAGCGTCTCCTGATTTCCGGCGTCCATCCGGGCACCACGCGCAAGCAGCTTGCGTCGCTGACGGCGGCGGACATGCCCCTGTTCGATTGCTGTATCGACCTCGACCGTCTGGCGATGAATACGGTCGGCAATGCTGCGGAGACTGCGGCCTGGGCCAGGTCGCATGAATTCAAGTCCCTGCTGGTGGTGACCAGCGCCTATCATCTTCCCCGTGCTCAGGCCGAATTGCAGGAGGCCTTGCCCGAGGTCGAGCTTCACGCCTATCCGGTCTATTCCAGCGGCCTGCACCTGAGAGCCTGGTGGCACAATGGCGGGACAATTCGCCTTCTCATGCGGGAGTATGTGAAGTATACCCTCGCCCGGGCCAGAATTGTCGTGAACCGGGTATTCGCCACCTCTTGATTGAAGCGGTGTCCGGAGAAGACGGACGGCCCGCCCGTCCACCGGAATACGCCGCTGTGCTTGTTCCACCGCTTCGACACCGTTTCCATCGGTAAGGTCTCATGGTTCTTCTGCGGTCCCTGGTCTTTCACGCTCTGTTCTATTCTCTCACGCTGCTGATGATGGTCGTCGTGTCGCCCGTCTTTCTTCTGCCGCGCCGCTGGGGATGGTGGGTTGTGCCGACCTGGTCGCATCTGTGCCTGTTGCTTCTGCGCGTGACCGTTGGTCTCAAGGTGGAAGTGCGCGGCCGCGAGAACATTCCGCAGGGCGGCTTTATCGTTGCCTCCAAGCACCAGTCCGTCTGGGAAACCTTCGCGCTGATCCGCGAGTTTCCGGACCCGACCTATATCCTCAAGCGGGAATTGCGCTGGATCCCGATCTTCGGCTGGTACACAGCCAAGTTCCGCCAGATCCCGATCAACCGGGGCAAGCGGGCAGCTGCACTGGCGGCGCTTCTGATTTCCGCCAAGGAAGCCATTTCCGAAGGCCGGCAGATCCTGATGTTTCCGGAAGGCACCCGCCGCCCGGCCGGAGGCGAGCCGAGCTACAAGTTCGGTATCGCCCATCTCTACCGGGATTTGAAGTGCCAGGTTCTGCCTGTGGCCCTGAACGCGGGTGTCTACTGGCCCCGCAAGTCGCTCAGGCTCTATCCCGGCACGGTCATCGTGGAAATCCTGCCGCCGATCCAGCCGGGTCTGGCGACAAATGTCTTCCATGAAACCATGGTCAACATGATCGAGACCGTGTCGGACGCATTGATCGAGGAGGCCCGCAAGGAGCCGTCGCCTTCCCCTGTCCTGGACCGGATCCCGCGCAAAAGCCTATGAATCCGCGCCTATTGACGGATTCTTCGGCGATTCCCATATGAACGTAAGAAGAACATTTTATTGCCGGAAGACGGATTGCGTCGCGGCTACGAAATGTTCATAGTTTGTTCCTATGTTGGCGCCATGACACTCGCGACCGAAATGAACACGACACGGTTTCCCAAGGTGGCAGAGGAGCTTGGGCTTCTCGACCGCTACCGCTATTTCGACGGCAAGAGCGGGAAGCGCTATATTTTCACGCGCATGACCGCCTCGGATCTGGCGGATTGCGCTGGTGCCGTGGTGATCATCCCGCCGTCGGCCAGGCAGGCAGAGACTCAGCTGCCTGTCATCGGAGAAGTGGACCGGGACGGCAAATTCCACGGACTTGGCGCTGCCAGAACCCGTCGCAGGGCAGGGGAAGTGTTCGTGCATCTTCTGGCCGGATCGGCGAAGGACCGGAAGACCGTCCTTGATGACCTCAAGGCCAGCTTCGGCCTGTCCTGAGCGGAAAGACCTTCAGTCAAACCGCCCCGTTTTCCAGGGCATCCGGCAAAAACTTAGCGCAGCCGTTCCGCCAGCCAGGACACGTTATGATCCTTGATGCCGAGATCCCTGAGATGGGACGCGGTGTTGAGCACATATTCCGGGTTCTTGCCGGATTGTCCGGCAGCATCGCCCACGATCTCCAGCTGCCTGTCCAGAGGCAGAGCGCCGGCATATTGCGGATGGGCGCGGTCGACCACATAGGTCAGGGCTTCCGCCGTGTCTCCGGATTGAAGCCTTATTTTCCTCCACGTTTCCAGATAGACCATCGTCACCTGTTCGCGGGCCCGCAGATAATTCACCGTCTGCTCCCGCAGGGAACCGGACACGCGCCAGGCCATGCCACGGCAGGCGCCGCCCCGGTCCAGCCCAAAGACGAGACCCGGCCGCTCCTGCGTCCCGCGGTGAACCCAGGAGTAGACGCACAAGGACCGGTGCGCGCCGCGCAGCAAGGCAGGTTGTCCCCCTTGATGCTCGAAGCCGGGGTTCCACATCAAAGAGCCGTAGCCAAATACCCAGAAATCACTCATATCGGTCCCGATCACGGTTGCCCCTGCCAGATAGCAATGGTGCAGCAGCGTTGCAATGGATCGATTGACCTGCTCCTTCTCCGGATCCGGGAAGGATTTTTCCTTGAGCGAAGGACATGACATTGGACAAGGCAGAAAAACCGCGCTCGAACTTCAAATATATCGCCCTTGGTGGCACCGTCTTCGCGGTGATGGCTCTTTGGTCCGGCGGCTGGTTCTTGCTCAAGGACAGACTGCAGGATGAGATCGGCAATCGTCTTGCCGCCATGTCGGACAGGGGCATTCAGGCGAGCTGCCGGGACCTGTCGATTGCCGGATTTCCCTTTCGCTTCGAAGTGTCCTGCGCGCCCTTCCTGATGGACACGGCCACAGGTCTCAGCCTGTCCCTGCCGGGTCTGCGCACCGTCGCTCTGGTCTATAATCCCTGGCATGTCATTCTTGAGGCCAAAGGTCCCGGGCATTTTTCCTCGCTTCCTCTGGAGCTGGAGGGAAATGGCTCCTGGAAGACCGGCCGTGCCAGCGCGCGCTATTCCTTTTCGGCGCTGAAGGCTGCTGACTTTTCCTTCGAAAATCCGTCCTGGTCGGTGGATGGCGATGGGTTCGTGTCCGAGGTCTCCGCCGAACAGCTTGAGTTTCACCTGCGCGAGGTCTCCGGCGAGGCAGGGGACGTGGAAGCTTTCCTGAGCCTTGATCAGGCGACGTCACCGCTGGCGCCGTTCCTGCCAGCTCCGGTAGACCTGAAAGTTCATGCCTCCATTCCGGGCGGCGCATCGCTTATGGCGGGACAGCCATTGTCGTTGACAGCGTCGGAATGGAAAGTTCCGGTGAAACTGCACCAGTTCCACATCAGCTCCGGGTCCCTGGAGGTGAAGGCAACCGGGGATGTGACGATGGACACTGATGGCTTCCTGACCGGAGCGCTTCAGGTGGAGCTGACGGACATTGACGGCATGGCAGCGCTGGCGGCCAGCCTGGTCCCGGAGGGATCGTCCACCGCTTCCACGATCAAGGGGGCGGCCACGGCCTTTGGCCATGCGCAGAAACAGGAAAACGGCAAGCAGGTCGTCCTGCTGCCGTTGACCTTGAACAAGAGCCGGGTGAGCATTGGCCTCATCCCGCTCGGGACCTTGCCGCCGCTCCGGCCATAGAAGGGGCGGCGAGGCTTATTCGCCCGCGGCGCGGTCGATCCGGATGATGAAGCTCTTGGCCTGATCCGGTTCGGCAATCTTCTCATAAAGGGCGACAGCGGGCGCATTCTTGCCCGGTACCAGCCAACGCAGATGCAGCCAGCCGCGGCGCTTGCCTTCCGTTTCCAGGGATTCGATCAGCTTGCGGCCGATCCCCTGATTGCGGAAGGTTGGCAGCACGTAAATGTCTTCCAACTGGCCGATCCGCAGTCCGGTGATCAGTTCCGGCAGGTCGAAATAGACCGCGAAGCCGACGAGCTGAGCGCCCTGGAAGGCGCCAACGACTTCTGCCGCACGGTCGGCCAGGATCTTTTCTGCGTAATATTCGTCTGGACGGCGCGGCGCACCCCGCTTCAGCGCCTGGGCGTTTTCCGCGATCAGCGGCGCGAGCTTGTGGGCGTCTGCCTGAACAAGGGTCTTGATTTCCGTGTTGCTCATGGGATCTCCGGAGCCTGTCGGTTCGAGTTTCTGCCTGCAAGTTGTCCAGAATCTTGCCTGACAATCAAGCACCTGCATGGCGAGTACCCTGGAAGATTTGTCGCAGCCCGGGAAACTGCGAGGGATCGCGAGGTACTTTTCTCTGGTTCACGAGGGCTTTGCCGCCATTCTTCCGGTTCAGACCGCCAAAGGTTCGGAAAACGCCCTGAGCCGAAAGGCGAAGTGGAAATTGCGCGCGTGCGGCATTAGCTTGCTGCGGAGCAACATGATGCCCGCGGGGGAAAGTTTCGCCATGACCCAACAGTTCAAGCCACGCCGTTCTGCCCTTTACATGCCGGGATCCAACGCCCGCGCCCTGGAAAAGGCCCAGACGCTCGATGTGGATTGCCTGATCCTCGATCTTGAGGACGCCGTTGCGCTGGATTCCAAGGAGATCGCCCGGCAGCAGATCGTCTCGGCCGTCGCGTCGGGGGGCTATGGCGAGCGGGAAGTGGTCATCCGCATCAATGGGCTTGATACCCCCTGGGGTGAAGCGGATCTCATCGCTGCTGCGAACTGTGGCCCGGACGCAATCCTGGTGCCCAAGGTGGATGGCCCGGCTGATCTGGAAAAGGTGGCGCACAAGCTGGTGCTTGCCGGTGCGCCGGCCAGCGTCAAGGTCTGGGCGATGATGGAAACGCCTCTGGCCATGCTCAACGCTGCTGCCATTGGCGCCTGTGGCCGGGATCCGGAAGTGCGGCTTTCCTGCTTCGTCATGGGCACCAATGATCTGGCCAAGGAAACCCGCGCGAAGCTCAATCCCGGCCGCTCGGTGATGATGCCGTGGCTGATGACCTGCGTCGCGGCTGCGCGGGCCGGTGGCATCGATATTCTTGATGGCGTCTACAATGCCTTCAACGATGAGGAGGGATTTGCCGCCGAATGTGCGCAAGGGGTCGAGATGGGCATGGATGGCAAGACCCTGATCCATCCGAAGCAGATCGGGCCGTGCCATGCCGCCTTCAGCCCGTCCGGGGAGGAGGTCGCCTGGGCACGCAAGATCAACGGCCTGTTCCAGCTTCCGGAAAATGCCAGCAAGGGCGCAATCCAGGTAGACGGAAAGATGGTGGAACGGCTACATGCGGATATGGGGCTGCGCACGATTGCGATCGCGGATGCCATTGCAGCCCGGATTTGAAGGTTCTTGCCATGAAACTGTTTCGCTTCATCACCGGTCCGGACGACAGCGAGTTCTGTCACCGGGTGACCCAGGCCCTCAACAAGGGCTGGCAGCTGTCCGGTTCCCCGTCTCTGACCTTTGACGCCGTCCGTGGTCTCACCATCTGCGGTCAGGCCGTGACCAAGGAAGTGCCCGGCGAGGAATATTCCCGCGATATCAAGCTGGGCGATTACTGAGAGCGGCGCGGCCAGGCTGTGCCGAGGCCCGGAATGAGAAGAACGGAAAACGCCCGGACCACTGGTCCGGGCGTTTTTGTTTCAAAGCGCGAACATGTGATTGTCGAAGGACATGCCCGGAACCTGCGCCAGAACATCAGGAACCGCTTCCGGTTCCTCCAGATAGCGCAGGCCGCCAAGGCCGTCCGAAATCAGGAAGGCACTGCCGTCGATCGGTGCGAGGCCGCAGCCGTCGATGACCGCCTTGGCACCCAGCAGCTCGCCGGTGGAGGCTGACCAGAACATCACCTGTCCCCCGCGCGGTGCGGAGGTCGCGACCACATCCCCGGTCCGGTTGGCAACAACGGAGCCGATATAGCTCTGCAGACCGCTGGCGAGTTGATCCGGGATCTCGGTCAGAACAGGACCTGTGTCCTGTGTCATACGGGCGACGAGCGGCGGCATTTGCTGCAGGTCGCCTTCAAACTGCCCGCCGACCCAGACCTGCCCCTTGCCATCCAGAGCCATGTGGCGCAGGGACAGTTTGTGCAGGTCCCTGGACAGCCGGTGCTGGGTCAGGACATCGCCAGAGTTGAGGTCCAGATAGGCGACCGACGGGTCCATGGACTCGATATTGAGCTTTTCTCGTGGCTGGCCCGGATCAGTCTGGATGCCGCCATTGGCGATAACCATCGTCTTGCTGTCCGGCATCAGAAGGAGATCGTGGGGACCGATGCCGCCGGTTTCGATCTCGCCGATCCGCTGCGCGCCGGTGCCGCTGACATCATAGACGCCAAGCACGCCGCGGACGCGCTCATAGTCATTCTCGACCGCATAGACCAGGCGCCCATCTGCGGAAAAGCAGCCGTGACCATAGAAGTGGCGGCCAGGTTCGGACGCAATGACCAGCGGTTCCTTGCTGTCATAGGGATCGATCAGCATGGCGAAGGTGCCGGGACGGCGGGCAAAGGCCATGATCTTGCGGCCATCTGGAGAAACGGCCATGCCATGACCGCGATCCGGCAGGCCGACCTCGGCCAGAATCTGCCCGGCATCATCCAGGATGGCGAGCGCGTAGCTGCCATTCGCCCGCTTGCAGGCCGTGGCAAACAGAGGGGCCTCGATTTCGCCGATCAGGCCTTCCGCCAGAGCCGGGCCATTCCAGCCTGATCCGGCCAGAACAGCGGCCCCGCCAAGGCCAGCGAGAAACGAGCGGCGGTTGATGGCGGTCCTTTTAGTCGCCGTCCAGAGCATTGAAGCCTCCTGAAAGTCCCAGCCCCCCGGCCAGATTGAGTGCCATCGTGTCGCGCAGGCTGTTGACCTGAATGGCGACCAGATTGAGCTTGTCGTAGGTCGCGCCCGCGTCCATCGTCTGGCGCAACGGCCCCTTCAAGGAGCGCAGAGTTTTCGCGGCATTGCCGAATTCGAAATTGAGTGACCCGGGAATCCAGGCTGCATCGCTGCCGAGATTGGGTTCGAACTTGGCAGCGTTCATCGCGTCCCTTATGCCCTCAAGCTCTGCGGCCATGTAGGCGGATGCATTGCTGGAGCGGGAAAAGGGCAGCTTGTTGGGCTTGGCCTTGTCCTTGCCAGTGCCAAGAGCGGGCAGGAGTTCCTGATCCTTGATCACGATGAGACCGGTTACCTGGGCGTTGAAGATGGTCTCGATCGCTTCCTTGGAGGAGTGGAACTGATCGTTTCCCGCATCTGCGGTAAGAAGCAGCGCGCTGTAACCCTTCGGATCCTGCCATTCGGCGGCGATCTCTCCGGCTATCGAGGCGACATTGCGCGTGATGGCGCTTGCGTAGGCGCAGAGGGCTTCCTTGTCGTCGCCAGCGCCCAGGGTCAGGTTGCTGTCGCTGTCAAAGGCAATCAGCTGGAGGGCGGTCAGGCCCTGTAGTGCCACGCTCTTGCCGGCAAGCGCTGCGGGATCTCCAAGGGTGCCGTCCTGATCGGTCAGGGCCTTGCGGATCTGGCGCTGGGCGATGTTGCGGGCATCGGGAAGGAAGGCGAGCCGTTCCAGCCGGTGATCGGAAATCAGCGGCCCGAAGCGCAGGAAGGTGATGTTGCCAAGGGCCTCAAGGGTCTTGGTGTAACTCGCTGCAAAGGCCTCACGGGTCTGATCGGAAGGCGCAGAGCAAAGGGCCTCGGCTGCAGGTGGAAGAGTTGCCGAGGTCTCGGCAAAGGCTTGAGTGGCGGGCCGGATATAGGTTTCCAGCACCCGTTTCACATGCGGACTGAAATCTGCAGCCTGTCCCGGCGGAGCTTGCAGGGCGACGGCTGTGGTGACCGCGAGGGCTGCGAACAGGGTGAGGCGCATTACAGGGACTCCAGAAATCGGATCAGGGCCGACCGGTCCGCGGGCGGCAGCGCGATGACGGCATCGCGCGAGGCTTGAGCCTCTCCACCATGCCATAGAACAGCTTCGAGCAGGTTACGGGCCCGTCCGTCATGAAGGAAGCGGGTGTGGCCATTGACGGTTTCTGTCAGCCCGATGCCCCAGAGCGGCGCTGTGCGCCATTCGGAGCTGGAGGCGTCGCCGACAGGCCGGTCATCCGCGAGGCCCTCGCCCATATCATGCAGGAGGAGGTCGGTATAGGGCCAGATCAGCTGGAACCGGTGCGCCTTATTGTCCGCCTTGCGGCTGGTGACGTAGTTGGGCCGGTGGCAGGCCGTGCAGCCGGACTGATGGAACATTGCCTTGCCGCGCAGCACGTCCGGATCATCGACATCCCGGCGCTGGGGCACTGCCAGGTTTTCCGAATAGAAGGTCACGAGTTCCATGACCGGATCGGGTGCTTCGCTGACGCCGAGGCGGGCCTGCTCGCCATGGGGCTGGCGGCGGCAGCCGGTCTGTCTGGCCGTACAGTCGCCGTAATTGTCCGGCAGGTCCGGCGTGCTGATACCGATGTCACCGGAAAAGGCGGCCGCAGTCTGGGCTCTGACGGTCGGCTCGGATGCTTTCCAGCCGAAGCGGCCAATGGTCAGTGCCCCGGACTGCGGATCGCGCACGAGGCTCAGCTTTCCCGAGATGCCATCGCCGTTCTGGTCGTCAGGATCTGCCTGAGCCTCGATATCTCCCGCGGCAATGGCTTCCAGAAGACCCATGCCGATCATCGGAGGGGCGGCGCGGGGGGACATTTTCACATCCGGATGCATCGGTCCGTAGGCGAGCTCGCGAACCGAATAGGTTGGCTTTTGCAGCAGGATCGTTTCGCCGCCGTTCAGTGTGACCGGAACATCTTCATAGGTGACATCGATCTGGCCTTCCGCCTTCAGGCCCGTGACGGCAAAGGTCTGGAACTGGCCGCCATAAGTCGGCTCCGGAATGCGCAACAGTTCCCGGTTATCAAGCTGCGCCTGCTGTTCGGGTGTCTGCGGCGGGATCGAGAGGCGCAGAAAGAGCGAGACAGCCTTTTCTCCGGGAAGGGGCGGACGGCCCCGCCCATCCTTCAGGTGGCAGCTCTGGCAGGCGCGGGCATTGTAGAGTGGACCCAAGCCGTCGGAGGCCTGGGTGGAGGACGGGGAGGAGGTCCAGAACTTCTTGAACAGCCCGTTGCCAAGCTTGAAGGTCTGCTCTTCCTCAAAGGTCAGATTGGCGGAATTGTGGGAGAAACTGTCCCGGTTGACCGTCTTCGTCGACGTGGCCGCCCCCCCGCTCATGGCCTCGAAAGCCTGCGGTGCGGAGAAATCCGATGGCGGAGTGGTGATCCTGGCGACCCGGGCGCGGTCCTTCGGGGAAAGATCGTCCCGATAGGGCAGAGGAGGACCGTCTGCGGCACTTGCGAGGGCTGCGGAGGAGGTCAGCGCCATTACAAACAAGGCAAGGGTGGACAGGCCCCGGCTGGTAGCTGTCATGTCAAATTGGCCAATCAGGTTCGCGTCTCGGGTCTCAGCCAAGCACCCCTCCGTGCGGGCTGAAAAAAGAACCGGCGGGAAGATGCCTCACCGCCGGTTCCTTGTCATCCTGTCTTACTGGAAGACGGCGTTCGGGTTGTCCAGGCTGTCCGAGCCTTCGAAGGCAACAGCCTCAAGTCCGAGGGCGTGAACGGCACGCTCGATGGACTTGGTCTGGTCGACGAGGCCGTCGACAACGGCCTGAACCGTTGCATTGCCCTCTTCATTGCCTTCACCGATCATCTGGTCATAGGCTTCGCCGCCTTCAGCGCGGGTCTTCATGGCTTCTGCAGCGGCCAGCGTTGCGTCCAGCTTTGCCTTCAGCTCTTCAGCAACTGCCGCATCCTTGGCCGCAACCAGATCGGCCACGGACGGACCGGAAACGGTCTTGCCGTCGAGGCCGGTGTAGGTGCCGAAATAGACGTTCCGGATGCCGACAATGTCGTTGTAGTGGGACATGTGCGTGTTGTCGGAGAAGCAGTCATGCTCTTCTTCCGGATCATGCAGCATCAGGCCAAGCTTGGTGCGCTCACCTGCCAGTTCGCCGTAGGACAGGGAGCCCATGCCGGTCAGAATGGTGGCAAGGCCGCCTGCTTCACCCTTGGCTTCCAGTTCCTTGCGGGCTTCGCCGCCCGGTGCCCAGTTGGCAGCCATTTCTTCCAGATCCGAAATGAGCAGATCGGTCGCAGCCTGGAGATAGGCGACGCGGCGGTCACAGTTGCCGTTGGTGCAGTTCTTGGTGTCGAAATCCGTCGCCGGACGGTTGCCTGCGCCAGCATTGGTGCCGTTCAGGTCCTGGCCCCAGAGCAGGAATTCGATGGCGTGGTAGCCGGTGGCCACGTTGGCTTCCACTTCACCGGCTTCCTGCAGCGTTTCAGCCAGGAGCTCCGGGGTGATGTTGGTCGCATCGATGGTTTCGCCGCCGATTTCCAGCTTTGGATTGGCGATGATATTGGCGGTGTAGAAGACGTTTTCTTCGGACTCGGTGCCGTAGGACGCGTCGACATAGTCGATCAGGCCTTCGTCCAGCGGCCAGGCATTCACCTTGCCTTCCCAGTCATCAACGATTGCGTTGCCGAAACGGTAGGCTTCGGTCTGCTGGTACGGGTTGCGGGCAACCTTCCAGGCAGCGCGGGCAGCAGCGAGGGTCTCGTCGCTCGGGTTGGCGACCAACGCGTCGATGGCGGTCTTCAGGGCCTTGGCGCTGGTGACGGAATCGTCAAACGCAGCCTGGGCAATGTTCTCGTAGTTGGTCAGAACTTCTGCAGGAGTTGCTGCCATGGCGGGCAGGGAGAACAGGGCCGTTGCAGCCAAAAGGCCGAATTTAATGGCTTTCATCAATTGCTTCCTCAAGTTGGATGCTCCGGAGGCGGAATGAATGCTCCGGATCGAAAGGGTCAGTGGCGGATTGGCAGGCCCATCTTTCTCAGTGGGCACATTTCCAGGGTCAGGCTGTCCGGATCGACAGTTGCAAGCATCAGCCCGCATTCGCCAAGGGCGGATGCGAATTCCGTCGCGGCAAAAAGCGCGTCGTTGCGTCCTTCGGGATGAAACAGGGCCTGGGCGATGGATTCTTGCGCGGCGGTGTTCTGCTGCTGCGCAGCGGCGACAAAGGCCATGACAAGACATTCGTCCTGACAGAGCTTCGGGCAGTCATAGGGAAACAGGCAAAGGCTGCGGGTGCCGTGGGTTTTCAGGGCGCGGGCATAACAGGAGAGTTCCGACACCGGACGCCGGGCGCGTTCCTTGCCAAGCTCGGCGGCATAGAGGTCCCATGCCATTTCCCAGCAGCTCGCGTCATTTGTCGCGTAGCCGGCCATCCAGCGGCGTACCCCTTCCACCACCAAACGTTCCGCGCGGCGGGTCTGGTTTTCTGGTGTCTGTAAGTCCGGCATGCCGGGGCTCCTGTGGACGAAATGAGCATGTTTCGGAGGGCAGGAATCGTTTTTATGAAGATAAAAGTCAAGTATAAAGTCCGCATCAAAGCGCTGAATTGCCTTACCTTGGAATGGTTCAAGATAAGATCTTGCCGCCTTCCGGCCTGAACCTACTGGCTTGCCTGACCGGCAGAAGAACCTATCTGCGTAAGATGAAAGGGAAAGTCGCGGGACAGAGTGCTGGAAATCCTGAAAGGGTTCCCGTACCCTTCTGTGTCTGTTTCCCGTTTTTACTTTCCGAAATACAGGCCATCGTCAAATGTCATTGTTTTCCTCTCTTTCTCAATTCATCCGGGATGTCACGGTCGGCGACGGCGGCAAGAAGAGCTTTGCCGATGACGACAAGCGTCTGGCCGCAGCGGCCCTTTTGTTTCACCTGGTCGACGTCGATGGGGTCGTCGAGGAATCCGAGAGCCGCAAGCTCAAGGAAATCCTGCAGCGCCACTATGAGCTGAGCGACGCGGAAACCGTCGAACTGGTGGAAGCTGCCAAGCAGAAAGACAGCGAAGCCGTCGACCTTTATGGCTTCACGTCGGTTCTGAAGCGGTCGACCGACGAAGAGGAACGGCTGGCGATCGTCGAGATGATGTGGGAGGTCGTTTATGCGGACGGCCAGGTTCACGAGTTCGAGGACAACACCATCTGGCGCGTTGCGGAGCTGCTCGGCATTTCCACCCGTGACCGGATGACCCTGCGCCAGAAGGTGGCCCGCAGCCAGCCCGAGGGAACGGTAGAAGGTTAGCCGTAAAAGCAGGGGTTTTCTGATTTCTGGCGCAGAAACCGGCAGCGCTGCTTTTCAAAAAGGCTCGACGCAAACGTCAAATGCGCTAGACTCTCTCGTCATGAAGCACGAGACCTTTGCTGAAATGGACCGCCCGAAAGTTCTCATCGTCCTGCATCAGGAGCAATCTTCTCCGGGACGTGTCGGACAGGAGCTGGTCAAGCGCGGATTTGCCCTTGATATCCGGCGGCCCCGCTACGGCGATACGCTTCCTGACACCATGTGTGCGCATGCCGGTGCCGTGATTTTCGGCGGTCCGATGAGTGCGAATGACCCGGATGCCTATGTTCACCGGGAGATTGACTGGATCAAGGTGCCGCTTCGCGAGGAAAAGCCGTTTCTCGGCATTTGCCTCGGAGCCCAGATGATGGTGAAGCAGCTCGGCGGCTCCGTTGGCGCTCACGGCGAGGAACTGGTCGAGATCGGCTATTATCCCTTGCAGGCAACATCTCAGGGCGAGCAGCTCATGGATTGGCCGAAAAAGGTCTATCAGTGGCACAAGGAAGGCTTCAGCCTGCCCTCAGGCTGCGAGCTTCTGGCCTCCGGCCCGACCTATCCCAATCAGGCGATCCGCTGCGGCAAGAACGCCTATGGCATCCAGTTTCATCCGGAACTCACTCATCAGATGATGGTCCGCTGGACGACCCGTGGCGCGCCGCGCATGGATCTTCCCGGCGCCCAGCAGCGCCGCGATCATTTCGCCGGCCGTCTCGTTCATGATGGGGCCGTACGCAAGTGGCTGGATGACTTCCTGGATCTCTGGATCGGCCGCGCAGGGCAGGCGGCCGCCCGTCTGGCTGCCGAATAGGCTGTTTGCCTTGAGCTTTTGAGATTGCTCCGGTACGACCGAATCCCATAATCTTGCTGTCGGCTTCATCCACGCCCCCTCCCTCCAGTCGGGAAAGCATCGGTCATGCAGGATGGTCTTCTCAACGGACTGTCTAGACGGCGTGAAGCATGCGGAGGGATTGCGGATTTTGCCGTCCGGAGGTTCCGATGATGAAGCTTTCAGCCCCGGTCTATGCCCTCAAGCGCCAGGCGCGCCAGATCTCAAGGCGCGAGCGCATTCCCCTTCATGAGGCTCTCGACAGGATTGCGGCAGCGGAAGGGTTCAGCTCCTGGCCGCTGCTTGCCGAACCCCACGCGGATCAGGCCCCTGCAGCCCGGCTCTATCCCGCGCTCAGCGCAGGTGAACTTGTGATCATTGCCGCGCGGCCCGGGCAGGGAAAGACCTTGCTTGGCCTTGAACTGGCCGTCGAGGCGATGAAGCAGGGCCGAAAGGCAGTGTTTTTCACGCTTGAATACACCCAGGCCCAGATGCTCGACCGGTTCCGGGCCATTGGCGTCGATCCCTTTGCCTTTGACCGCCGTTTTGATCTCGACATGTCTGACGGGATCTGCGCCAGCCACATCATGGAGCGGCTTGCCGGGGCAGAAGCCGGAACGCTTGTCGTGATCGACTACCTTCAGCTGCTTGATCAACGGCGGGAGACGCCGCCGCTTATGGATCAGGTCCGTGCGCTCAGGGAATTTGCCCAAAGGCAAAAAGTGGTTCTGGTCTTTCTGTCCCAAGTCAGCCGCGCTTTCGAGGCATCGGGAAAAGCCCTGCCGGATCTTGAGGATGTGCGTCTCCCCAATCCGCTGGACCTTTCCATTTTCACCCGGGCTGCCTTCCTGGAGGAAGGGCAGATGGTCTGCCGCCCCCTGTAAGTGGCCTGCGGGCTTTTAGCCCTGCAGCACGCTCATGAGCACCTTGATGCTCATGGCGAAGCACATGATCACGGTGATGGGGCGGATGATCTTCGCCCCGCCCTTGAAGGCGAAATGCGCGCCGAGATAGGCCCCCAGGATCTGCCCTGCCATCATGGCTGCCCCTGCCACCCAGGCAATCTGGCCGAAGAAGATGAAATAGATCAGTGCGCCCAGATTGCTGGTCAGGTTGAACAGCTTTGCATGGGCGGTCGCAGTGCGGATCGGCATGCCGCGCAGCAGGATCAGCGACGTGGACATGAAGGAACCGGTGCCGGGACCGAAGAAGCCGTCGTAGAAGCCGATGGCCGGGGCTGCGGTCACGGCGTAGCGGTCCGCGGTGATGCGCGGTTCGGTTTCAGCGTCCAGGTTCTTGGCGAAGAACAGGAAATAGAGCCCGATGCTGACCAGCAGAACCGGGATGAACAGCACCAGAATTTCCGCGTTGATCTGTTGAAGCACCCAGCCGCCCGCCACAGAACCAATTGCGATGGCAACGATCGGCTTCAGATTGGCTTTCACGGACACCGCGCCACGGCGGATGAAATAGGTTGCTGCGGTCAGCGTGCCGCAGCTTCCCTGCAGCTTGTTGGTCGCAAGCGCGGTTGCAGGCGGAATGCCGGCCAGCAACAGCGCGGGAATGGTCAGGAGCCCGCCACCGCCGGCAATGGCATCAATCCAGCCGGCTGCGACGGCGACGAGAAAAAGAACCGCAAGAATGTCGAGGGAGAAGTCCATCGGAGAAGCCTTGAGCGGAACGCGTGGCAGAGACCTGTCCGCGCGGGCGGCCGGGTGCGGTGGAAGCGGAACGCTGAATGAGGGAGGAAAGTCGAGGGTTTGAGTGCTCTCGCAAAGAAGAAGGGGAGCCGTTGGCCCCCCTTATCCGTTTCATATGCCTGAAATCAAGCCTGATAGACGACCAGGAGGTCCTTCGCGTCGATCTGGCTGCCCGGTGCCACCAGGACTTCGGCAATGACCGCGTCCCGTTCGGCATGAAGGGCGGTTTCCATCTTCATGGCTTCGATGGAGACGAGAACGTCTCCGGCCGTGACCTGCTGGCCGGCTTTGACCGCTACGGTGGAGATGACGCCGGGCATCGGAGCCCCGACATGATCCGCGTTGCCGTCTTCCGCCTTGCGCTTGGCTGAAGCACCGGCTGCGCCATGGGCACGGTCCGGAACTTTGATGATGCGCGGCTGACCGTTCAGTTCGAAGAAGACCTTCTTCTCGCCGTTCTCATCAGTCTCGCCAAAGGCCTGGCAGCGGACAACCAGGGTCTTGCCCGGCTCCAGATCCACCATCAGTTCATCCCCAGCTTCCAGGCCGTAGAAATAGACTGGAGTCGGCAGGACCGAGGTCGGGCCATACTGGCTCTGCGCCTTGGCGAAGTCCGTGTAGACCTTCGGGTACATGAGGTAAGAGGCCAGATCCGCGTCGGAGATCTCGTAACCGGCCTTTTCGGCGGCTTCCTTGCGCCGGGCTTCCAGATCTTCTTCCTTCAGGAGAGAACCTGGGCGTACGGTGATCGGGGTTGCTCCCTTCAGCACCTTGGCCTGGAGGGGAGAAGGCCATCCTGCCGGGGGCTGGCCCAGATCGCCGCGCAGCATCTGCACGACAGAGTCCGGGAAGGCCACATCCCTGGCCGGATCTTCCACTTCCGCAACGCTCAAGCCCTGGCTGACCATCATCAGGGCCATGTCGCCGACGACCTTGGACGACGGGGTCACCTTGACGATGTCGCCGAACATCATGTTCACGTCGGCATAGGTCTGCGCGACTTCGTGCCAGCGGGTTTCCAGGCCCAGAGAACGAGCCTGTTCCTTGAGGTTGGTGAACTGGCCACCCGGCATTTCGTGCAGATAGACTTCCGAAGCAGGACCCTTCAGATCGCTCTCGAAGGCGGCATACTGGCTGCGCACGGCTTCCCAGTAGAAGGAAATGCGCCGGATTGCTTCCGCATCGAGGCCCGGATCCCTCTCGGAGCCCTTGAGGGCTTCGACAATGGAGCCGAGGCACGGCTGGGAGGTGTTGCCTGAGAAGGCATCCATGGCGCTGTCGACCGCATCGACGCCTGCATCGACGGCCGCCAGAACGGTGGCGGCTGCAATGCCGGACGTGTCATGGGTGTGGAAGTGGATCGGAATGCCGACTTCTTCCTTCAGGGCCTTGAACAGGGTCCGCGCAGCACCCGGCTTCAGGAGGCCTGCCATGTCCTTGACGCCCAGAATGTGAGCGCCCGCCTTCTCCAGCTCCTTGGCCAGATTGACGTAGTACTTCAGATCGTACTTCGGACGGGCACTGTCATTCAGGTCGCCGGTGTAGCACAGGGCGCCTTCGCAGAGCTTGTCCGTTTCCAGAACCGCGTCGATGGACACGCGCATGTTCTCCACCCAGTTCAGGCAGTCGAAGACGCGGAAGACGTCGACGCCGTTCTGGGCCGCCTGATGGACGAAGAAGCGGACCACGTTGTCCGGATAGTTGGTGTAGCCAACCCCGTTGGAGCCGCGCAGCAGCATCTGCAGCAGGATGTTCGGCGCCCGCTCACGGATGATGCGCAGACGTTCCCACGGATCTTCCGTCAGGAAGCGCATGGCGACGTCGAAGGTCGCGCCGCCCCAGCACTCCAGCGAGAACAGCTGCGGCAGACCGGTCGCATAGGCGTCCGTGATCGCGGCAATGTCGTGGGTGCGCATGCGGGTGGCCAGCAGGGACTGATGGCCGTCACGCATGGTGGTGTCGGTCATGAGCACCTGCGGCTGGGCCTTCATCCAGTCGGCAAAGCCCTTGGGTCCAAGCTTTTCCAGAAGCTGGCGGGTGCCATCCGGCTTGACCTGGCCGAAGTCCGGCACGACCGGTGCTGCCACGTCGCTGCCCGGTTTGCCGCGCGAACGGGTTTCCGGATGGCCGTTAACGGACACGTCCGCGATATAGGTCAGGAGCTTGGTCGCACGGTCCCGGCGGCTGGTGTGATCAAACAGCTCCGGCGTGTTGTCGATGAAGCGCGTGGTGTAGTCATTGGCGCGGAACTTCGGGTGCTCGATGATGTTTTCGAGGAACACGAGGTTGGTGGCCACGCCGCGGATACGGAATTCGCGCAGGGCGCGTTCCATGCGCTTGCAGGTTTCCTCTGCCGTTGGCGACCAGGCGGTCACCTTTTCCAGCAGGGGGTCATAGAACCGGGTGATGACTGCGCCGGAATAGGCGGTGCCGCCGTCCAGACGGATACCGAAGCCGGTCGCGCCGCGATAGGCGGTGATGCGGCCGTAGTCCGGAATGAAGTTCTGCTCCGGATCTTCCGTGGTGATACGGCACTGTAGCGCATGACCGTTGAGGCGGATGCTGTCCTGAGCCGGAACGCCGCTTTCCGGCGTGCCGATGCGGGCGCCGCCTGCGATCTGGATCTGGGCCTTGACGATGTCGATGCCGGTGACTTCTTCCGTCACCGTGTGCTCGACCTGAACGCGCGGGTTCACTTCGATGAAGTAGATCGCGCCGGTGTCCGCATCCATCAGGAATTCGACGGTGCCTGCGCCCCGGTAGCCGACTTCCCGGCCGATCTTCAGGCCGTAGTCGCACAGTTCCTTGCGCTTGGCTTCATCGAGATAGGGGGCCGGAGCCCGCTCGACGACCTTCTGGTGGCGGCGCTGGATCGAGCAATCGCGCTCGAACAGGTGAACGAGGCCACCCTGGCCGTCGCCCAAGATCTGCACTTCCACGTGTCGGGCGCGCTGAACCAGCTTTTCGAGATAGATTTCGTCCTTGCCGAATGCGGCCTTGGCCTCGCGCTTGGCGGCGACCACTTCGCGCACCAGCGTTGCCTCGTCCGGAATGACGCGCATGCCGCGTCCGCCGCCACCCCAGGATGCCTTCAGCATAACCGGGTAGCCGATCCCGGCTGCCAGGCGCTTGATTTCTTCCATGTCGTCCGGAAGCGGATCGGTTGCCGGCATGACCGGAACGCCTGCCTCGATGGCAAGGTTGCGTGCGGCGACCTTGTTGCCAAGGCGGCGCATGGTTTCCGGCATCGGGCCGATGAAGATGATGCCGGCTTCTGCGCAAGCTTCCGCGAATTCCGGGCTTTCGGAGAGGAAGCCGTAGCCGGGGTGGATGGCGTCCACCTTCGCCTGTTTGGCAACCCTGATGATCTCGTCGATGGACAGATAGGCTTCAATCGGGCCAAGGCCTTTGCCGACCTGATAGGCCTCATCAGCCTTGAACCGGTGCAGGGCAAGTTTGTCTTGCTCGGCAAAGATGGCGACTGTTTTCAGCCCCAGTTCGTTTGCCGCGCGAAAGACACGGATAGCGATTTCAGATCGGTTCGCGACGAGAATTTTCTGGATTGCCAACAGCAGCCTCCACACTAACAGGGCAAGGAAGGGCAGCGGGGGGACCCCGTGCAAAGATGTTCTACTTTGGTCTGAGGCATATTAAAAGGGGCAGGAAGGCTGCCTCTTTTAATCGTCTTGCGCTGGAGGGGTGTGAGGGCTGCTATTTAGCCGATCAGTTTGTGGCGCATGGCTGTTGCAACTGCATGGGCGCGGTTTGCGGCATTCAGTTTTCGGGTGGCTTCCTTGATGTACCAGTCGACCGTATGGCGCGAAATTCCGAGCCTGTCGCCGATTTCACCGCTGGTCTTGCCTTCGGATGTCCATTTCAGGCACTCGATTTCCCGGCCGGTCAGGGGATTGTCGATCGGTTCTTCGGCAAGATCCGGACAGGCAATCTGCAGGCCCTGACGGTAGGCATAAAGGCCGGCCAGGTGCAGGGCGTGGCTTTCATCATTCTGCAAGGCAACCCTCTGGCCGCCAAAGGCCAGTGTCCCTTCATAGCCGCGAGGGCCGTAAATCGGAATGTAGAGACCATCCGCCATGTCGAAGTCCCGCGCCTCGAGCAGGATCTGCTGTCCCTTTTCGCTCAGGTCCGGGTCGGCCAGCATTTCCCGCCAGCTAAAGGGATAGGAAGTGCGCATGCCCCGGGCGACCACCGGGTCATCCATGATGTAGTGGGAGTCCAGGTACCGGCGCGTCCATTCGTCGGACCAGCAGGTTGAAATGATGCAAGGCGTGCCGTGAATGCCGTGACGGGCAAACGTGGCAAGAACAAAATTGGAATAGCCGAAGGACTCTGTCAGGTGCTTCAGGTCTTGCGAGATCTGCGCGACATTTGATCGGCCTGAAATACTCTCAGTGAACTCGAGTGCACGGTTAAGACTGTGCGTTTGCATGTTACGGATGGCCTCGCAAGCGGTGGTGAAATTGGCTCAAATACTTTGCAAATATATGGATAAACCGGCGGTTCAGGTTACACGGTGACTTTCCCGCCTAGCTGGTATCATGCCGAATTAAATCGGTTTTTCCAGTCAAGAATAATGATGGTGATACGCGCGCTGGTTTTTCAAGATCGTTTTATTCCTGAGGTTGGCTGTTGAAGTTATCTGTCTTTTTGGTTGTATTGCTGATGTTTGCAATTCCTGGAGTCATTTCTTGATTGACACGGTTTTGGGCTTTTTGTTTCCAAAGGCTGCCGCTGAGACTCATGTTCTTGCAAAGATTCAGGATTTTGATGTGAGGGTCAGAAACAATCCATATCTAGTAGAGAACGAAACCTGAATCCGAAAGAGTCATCGATTCGGTCTGTTTTTGTTCCAGAGTCGTTCTGTGGAGCGGTTTTTGTGCCTTCATGAGGCTGTCTGGCGCAGACCTACCGCTAATAAAGGCAGGACAGGGCAGGTCCCCTGTGCTAGGTCACGATCTCGGTCGAAAGACCCTGGAATTCATGTCGTTCAAAGCCGGATACCGCCGCAGTAGTCTGATGTCCCGTCCCTACCCAATGCCGCTGCCGCCCGCGGCCCGGTCCCGAACCGTCACAGCTGTTCTGGGGCCAACCAATACCGGCAAGACCCATCTGGCGATCGAGCGGATGCTGGCCCAACCCTCCGGCCTTATCGGATTGCCGCTGCGCCTTTTGGCGCGCGAGGTCTATGGCCGTATGGTCGAGCGCGCGGGTGTCGAGGCAGTTGCGCTGATTACGGGCGAGGAAAAGATCGTTCCGAAGTCTCCGCGGTTCTGGGTCTCGACCGTCGAGGCAATGCCGCTGGATCTGAAGACGGACTTCGTGGCCATCGATGAAGTCCAGCTGGCGGGGGATCTCGACCGCGGGCATGTGTTTACCGACCGGATCCTGAACCTGCGCGGCCGGGCCGAAACCCTGCTCCTGGGGGCGGCCACTGTCCGGCCTCTTCTGGAAAAGCTGCTGCCGGGGCTCAATGTGGTCACCCGTCCGCGCATGTCGGTTCTGACCTATGCCGGGTCCAAGAAAGTCTCCCGTCTTCCCGCCCGCTCGGCGATCGTCGCTTTCTCTGCGGAAGAGGTCTATGGCATTGCCGAGCTGATCCGCCGCCAGCGCGGTGGGGCGGCTGTGGTTCTGGGCTCGCTCAGCCCCCGTACCCGAAATGCCCAGGTCGAGTTGTTCCAGAATGGCGACGTTGAACATCTGGTCGCGACCGATGCCATCGGCATGGGTCTGAACCTCGATGTCGATCATGTCGCCTTCGCTGGCAACCGCAAATACGACGGCTATCAGTATCGTCAATTGACCGCTGCGGAGATGGGGCAGATCGCCGGACGCGCCGGCCGGCATACCCGCGACGGCACTTTCGGGGTCACCGGCCGGGTAGATCCGCTCGACGATGACCTGGTCGAACAGATTGAAAATCACCATTTCAACAGCCTGAAGGTGCTGCAATGGCGCAACAGTCAGCTTGATTTTTCGTCGGCTGACAGATTGCGCCGGTCGCTTGATGTCGCGCCTCGAGAAGAAGGGCTGGCACGCGCGCCAACCGGCGACGATATCACTGCGCTTGAGTTTCTTTTGCGGGATTCCGCCATTTCTTCCATGGCTCAAGGCGCAAAATCCGTCGAATTGCTTTGGGATGTGTGTCAGGTTCCTGACTATCGGAAGATTGCCCCGGCGAACCATGCGGACATTCTGAGCCAGATCTACACCCACATTATGCGGGCTGGAGCCATTGAAGAGGACTGGTTTAGCCGTCAATTGGCCTTCGCAGACCGCGTAGATGGTGATATCGACACACTCGCCAACCGGATTGCTCATATCCGGACCTGGACATTTGTCGCGAACCGGCCTGACTGGCTGGGTGATCCTGCCCATTGGCAGCAGGTGACCCGCGGCATAGAGGACAAATTATCCGATGCGCTGCACGAGCGTCTTACCCAGAGGTTCGTGGATCGGCGTACAAGTGTATTGATGCGACGTTTGAGAGAGAACGCCATGCTGGAAGCGGAAATCACATCGAGCGGTGATGTGCTCGTAGAAGGACAGCACATCGGAACGCTGCTTGGCTTCCGGTTTGCCCCCGATGCTGCGGCCGAAGGGCCGGATGGAAAGGCCCTGCGCGCTGCTGCGCAAAAGGCGCTTGCGACGGAAATCGAAAGCCGTGCCGACAAGCTGTCGCGGTCCGAGAACGGTGACTTCATCCTGTCGTCCGACGCCACCATCCGCTGGCGCGGCGAACCGGTTGCAAAGCTTGCCGCCGGAGACGACGTGCTGTCGCCTGCCGTCCTGCTGCTGGCCGATGAACATCTGACCGGTCCTGCCCGCGACAAGGTGCAGGAGCGCGTGGCTCTCTGGATCCGCAGCCAGATCGAGACGCTGTTGAAGCCGCTGGCCGATCTGAAGGTCGGTGAAGGTCTCGAAGGTCTTGCCCGCGGCATCGCCTACCGTCTGGCTGAAGGCCTCGGCAACCTGGAACGCCAGGAGATTTCCGAAGACGTCCGCCAGCTCGATCAGGACATGCGCGCCTCGCTGCGCAAGGTTGGCGTCCGCTTCGGTGCCTATACCATTTTCGTTCCCGCGCTTCTGAAGCCGGCGCCGAGCCAGCTTCTGGCCCAGCTCTGGGCTATCAAGCATGGCTCCATGGATATGGCTGGCCTCAGCGAACTGCCGCAGCTGTCTGCGTCTGGCCGCACCTCGATCCCGGTCGATCCGGCCATCGAAAAGGCGCTCTACAAGGTTGTCGGTTTCCGCGTTTGCGGTCCGCGCGCCGTGCGCGTCGACATTCTGGAGCGTCTGGCTGACTTGATCCGTCCGCTGATCGCCTGGAAGCCGCTGGATGCGGAAGTCTCTCCGCCGGAAGGCGCAGTCGCACAGGGCGGTGCCTTCACCGTGACGGTTGCGATGACCTCGCTGCTCGGCTGTGCTGGCGAAGACTTCTCCGCGATCCTGAAGTCTCTTGGCTATCGTCTTGAGACCCGCGAAGTGGTTCGTCCGGTGGCTGCTGCTGAAGCCGCTGCTCCGGAATCCGCTGCTGCTGAACCGGCTGCCGAAGAAGCTCCGGCACCTGAGGCTCTGGCTGCAGAAGACGCTCCTGCCCAGGATGTGGCTGCAGAGGCATCCGAGGCCGCTGCTGCTCCCGAAGCTGCTGGTGAAACCGAAACCGTCACCGTTGAGATCTGGCGTCCGGGCCGCGGCGGCGACCGTCGTCCCCGTCAGGGTCAGTCCGAAGGCCGCGGTGAAGGCCGCAAGGGCGGCCGTGGCCGTTCTGAAAGCCGTGGCGATAACCGGGGCGAGGGCCGCGGCGAAGGTGGCAACCGGGGTGAGAACCGCGGCGAGCATCATGGCAACCGCCGTCATGGCGGCCCGAAGGGCGAAGGCAAGGGCCGTGGCGGCAACAAGCCGCATCACGGTGGCAACCAGGCCCCGCGCGGTGATCGCGAGCCCAAGCGTGACAAGCCGATCGATCCCAATTCGCCTTTTGCTGCCCTCATGGCGCTCAAGGCCGGAATGGAAAAGAAGGACAAGTCCTGACGGGCTTGTCCTGCGGAACAGGACCAGTATGAGCGCAGAAGGCGCAACATTACGGATCGACAAGTGGCTCTGGTACGCCAGGGTCACGAAATCCCGTTCCCTTGCTCAGAAGCTTGCGACCTCGGGCCATGTCCGGGTGAACAAGGAGAAGATCGACTCTTCCAGCAAGGCCATCCGCGCAGGGGACGTGCTGACCATTGGGCTGGAGCGCAAGATCCTCATTCTCAAGGTCGTGGCGTTGGGCACCCGCCGCGGGCCCTATGAGGAAGCCCGTCTTCTCTACGAGGATCTGTCTCCGCCGCCACCCGACAAGGTCGAGACGCCAGCTGTTCCCGCCCAGCGGGATCCGGGTGCCGGACGGCCGACAAAGCGCGACCGGCGCAAGCTGGACGCCTTCCGGGACGCGGATTGAAACGAGAATCCGGTTCTTCCGTCCGTTCGGGCAAGGCATTTCGCCTCAGGTGAATTTGAGCAAGCGCCAGCGCTTGCGCAGCCGCCACAAACGGGATACCCAAACGCAAAGAACAAATGGACGCAAGCAGCCGCACCTTTCCGGCGGTCAAGCTCGTGATCCGATTTCAGAGACTGCCGCATAGAGGATCACGATGACCTACGTCGTCACTGACAACTGCATCAAGTGCAAGTACACGGATTGCGTCGAGGTTTGCCCCGTAGACTGTTTCTACGAAGGCGAGAACATGCTGGTCATCAATCCGGATGAATGCATCGACTGCGGTGTTTGCGAACCGGAATGCCCTGCCGAAGCCATTCTGCCGGATACCGAACCGGGCCTGGAAAAGTGGATCGAGCTGAACGCCGAATATGCGGCGAAGTGGCCGAACATCACCGAGAAGAAGGATGCACTTCCAGAGGCTGCCGAATTCGACGGCAAGACCAACAAGCTGGAAGAGTTCTTCTCACCGGAAGGTCCGTCCGGCAACTGAACTGCCTGACCGGATTTCTATTGCATATCAGAACCCGCGCGCCGCTTGTTTAGCCGGCTGCGCGGGTTTTTGCGTCTGTCCGTCAGAATTGGCGGCTGAATTCGCGCGTAGAGAGGCGGTAAACCACTAGATGACGGGGCGAAAGACAGGATGTGACGGCAAAACACGCTCTGTGCTTTAATTTAGCGCAGAGGTGTGCTATATTTACCAGACAGTCGTTCAACCGCAGGAAGTTTCCCCCTGACACGGAGGCATTTCGGAACACAGTCCCCACGGATTGTGAGGCGAGTCTCACCGCCTACTGACCAACTTTCTAAATTGGATTTAAACGACTGACCACCCAGACGCGCCCGATATCAACAGGCGTTCCCAATCAGGACCGCGATTGGGTCATGTGCGCGTCACTAGAGTTCATGAGCCGCAGTTCGCGGCTCAAACGGTCTGTCAGACCGGCAACTGCGCAGGAGTAGATACGAGAATGGCAACTGTAACGAAAAAGGCCGCGCAGCGTCAGGGTTTCAAAACGGGCGAATACATCGTCTATCCGGCTCACGGCGTTGGCCTGATTACTGCCATTGAAGAACAGAGCGTTGCAGGTCACACCCTTGAACTCCTCGTCATCGTCTTTGAAAAGGACAAGATGACCCTCCGGGTTCCGGTCGCAAAGATTGCGTCCGTTGGTATGCGCAAGCTCGGTGAAGCTGCGGAAGTGAAGAAGGCTCTGGAAACCGTTCGCGGACGTCCGCGCGTCAAGCGCACCATGTGGAGCCGCCGTGCCCAGGAATATGAAGCAAAGATCAATTCCGGCGACCTGATCGCGATCTCTGAAGTGGTTCGTGACCTGTATCGTTCGGAATCCCAGCCTGAGCAGTCCTATTCCGAACGCCAGCTCTATGAAGCTGCCCTTGACCGTATGGCGCGCGAGATCGCTGCCGTGAACAAGTGCTCCGAAACCGAAGCAACCAAGCAGATCGAACAGAACCTTGCCAAGGCTCCGAGCCGCGCCAAGGCTGCTGAAGAAGCGGGTTCGGATGATGATGACGATCAGGAAGAAGCTGCCTGATTTCAGGCTCTTAACATCCTGACTGAAATTGGCCCGGGGCAGCGCTCCGGGCTTTTTTTATGGGTTGTGACCGGGATGACGAACTTTTGTCATCAGGTGGTGGTCTTGACGTTTGCATCCTGTGGTCGTTTTCTGGATTCGTTTGGAACCAAACTGGTTCCGGCGCGTTTGTTTCACAAGAATTCCGGACAACCTGTTGGAGTGGCCGAAATGACGACGTCAGCAAACGAAAGACGCCAGTTGGTCCGTGCGGCCATGAAGGCACCCTACCTCACCCGCGAAGACGAGCAGGCTCTCGCCCGCCGCTGGAAGAATGACAAGGACGAGAAGGCGCTCGAGGCCCTGACCCTCGCTCATATGCGCCTTGTCATCGCTGTTGCCTCCCGCTACCGCAACTTTGGCCTGTCGCTGGTCGATCTCATTCAGGAAGGTCATGTTGGTCTTCTGGAAGCTGCCGCCCGCTTCGAGCCGGAGCGCGAAGTGCGCTTCTCGACTTATGCTACCTGGTGGATCCGGGCCCAGATCCAGGACTACATTCTGCGGAACTGGTCCATCGTGCGCGGCGGGACTTCCTCCGCCCAGAAGGCTCTGTTCTTCAATCTGCGCCGCCTGCGTGCCAAGCTTTCCGGCAGTGGCCAGACGCTGACCGACTCCGAACTCCACCGCAAGATCGCGGATGCGATCGGCGTGAAGCCGGCAGATGTGGCCCTGATGAATGCGCGTCTGTCCGGTCCGGACGCCTCGCTGAATGCGCCGGTGGCCGACGGGGATGAATCCTCTGCGGATCGTCAGGACTTCCTGGTCTGTGATGCCCCGCTGCCGGATGAGATCGTGTCGGAGAACATTGATGTCGAACGCCGGAAGACCTGGCTTCGCAATGCGCTGCGGGTCCTGAATGACCGGGAGTTGCGCATCGTGAAGGAGCGGCGCCTCACGGATGATGGTGCAACCCTGGAATCCCTTGGCCAGACCCTTGGCATTTCCAAGGAACGTGTCCGTCAGATCGAAAGCCGGGCCATGGAAAAGCTCAAGGCTGTCTTGGTTGAGCGCCAGCCGGATCAGGCAGCCTATTACATGTGAAACGGGCGGCGCATCGGGAGCTTGGTAGCTTTCGATGCGCTGCCTTGCTGAGTGAAGTACCCTCTCCACAAAGTCAGAGGTCAGTCTCTAGCCTCTTCACGAAAGCAGTTAGCAGACCTCGGCCTTCCGGCCAGTCTCCCAGGCCGCTTTGACCGTTAATGTGGCCAGCCGCGCCGATGACGGTCAGGTCGCTTCCCCATTGCGCTGCTCTGGTCTCCGCATAATGCTGAGACCCATAAGGATCGTTGCTGCTTGCCAGGATCAGGGACGGGAAGCGGAGCCTCTCCTCCGGTGGGTGCACGAAGCTCGCTGCCTGGGCAGGAAATACAGCCGACTTCGGGTCCGGTACGGCGACAAGAAAAGCGCCCTTGACCGGCAGAGTACTTGCCTTCTGCCAATGAGCGACCAGCAGGCAAGCGA
This sequence comes from Roseibium suaedae, assembly GCF_900142725.1. GTDB lineage: Bacteria > Pseudomonadota > Alphaproteobacteria > Rhizobiales > Stappiaceae > Roseibium > Roseibium suaedae. The sequence continues at coordinate 284,556 of NZ_FRBW01000004.1, forward strand.
GGCTGTGAGCCACAAGAACGGGTGGCGTTTCGGCCGCGCTCACGGCCCGTTCCAGCGCCGCGATCCAATCGGTCAGATCGGGCTGATCCCAGCTGGCCGGCTTAAAACGCCGGATCGCCGGATCGGCTGCTTCCCAGCGGCTTTGCCAATGCATTTCGCCCGAGTTGCCGATCCCCGGCAGATGTATGAATTCGGCCATGCTTGCCCTCTTTGTTGCGAGGCAGGGATCTTGACCGTTTACATGCCTTCCCGGAATTGGCATCCATCGGAAAGAGATAAACAATTCCGATGAATTAAAGGCCAATGGTTCGCAAGACTGAGTTTCATCCCGGGCTCGACCCGACGGATATCGCCATAATTGAAACCCTGCAAGAGGATGGCCGCATCAGCGTTTCAGAACTGGGACGGAAGGTGGGGCTGTCCCAGCCGGCAACTTCGGAGCGCCTGAAAAGGCTTGAAGAGCGCGGGATCATCAAAGGCTATCGGGCTGTGATTGATCCCGCTGCGCTTGGCCTTGGCATGATGGCGGTCATCCGGCTCAAGACCACCCATGAGCACATCAAGGCTTGTCTGAAGCAGTTTTCCGAAATGCCGCAGATCCTAGAAGTGCTGCGGCTGACGGGCGAGGATTGTTTTCATCTGAAGGTTATCGTGCCGACACCCGCGGACCTGGAGACGATCGTCGATGCGATCGCGCGATATGGTTCCGTCACGACGGCCATCGTTCTGCGCAGCGAACCGCCGAAACCCGTAGGGCGGGCACTGATCCCGAGAGGCTAGCCTGCTGCTTGGCGAACTAGTCCGTCACCAGCTTGACTGCGGTTCCCGCCGGGATTGGTTCGTCAGGCTCCATGCCGTTGAGCACGGTGAAGAAGCTCAGGCGGCGGGAAGGCTCTACGCCCCGCATGCCGATTGCCAGTTTGCGCGGCGTGTCGCCAGCGCTGGCCTGAACCACCTTGATCCGGAGAGATTGCAGCCGCGCCCGCTCTGTCGGCGTGAGCTGACGGAAGCTTTCGAGGGTATCCCGGTACTGGCTTTCAAAGGCTTCGCTCGGCGAACGGCTGGCAAAGATGAAGCGGTAGCCGGTCTTGCCGATCCGCAGCACCGCGATCCGGAAGGACCAGCCCTGGGTGATGGCGGCACCAACGACCCCGGGAATGCCGTTGACCGTGGTCTCGCGCACGCTTTGCGGCAGGAGGCCGTTGATCCAGCCTGAATTCATGTAATCGGCAAGGTTCTCGAAGCTGCTGACATCCGCCCCGTCGAACCGCATGGCCGTGCCGTCGCCATTGCTGGCAAGAACGGCTTCAGGCGAATTTTCGAGAAGATAGCCGGCCGGCACGGTAAAGCCGATGCCGAGCGCCTTGTGCAGGAAGGAGCGGCCCCGCACAAAGCCTTCCAGCGGATCGTCGCCGTAGAGCAAGCCGTCGATCTGGCTGAGATAGCGGTTCCGGTCCCGCTCGCCGATGCCGGGAGCGGCCACCTGACGGGCCTCGCGCACCGCCAGGTCCACGCGTTCCGGCGTGTTGGGGTGGGAGGAGAGAAAGTCCGGGGCGCTGGACTGGATCTGCTGCGCGGTCTGATAGGCCTGGAAATCGGCCATGGATTTCAGGAAGCGGGAGGCCGCATAGGGGTCGAACCCGGCCTTCGCCAGGGTCTTCACCCCGATGGCGTCGGCCTGAAATTCCTGGGCCTGGGAGAACCGTGCGAAGGAAAGCTGCGAGGACAGGATCGCCTGCCTGGCCTGTTCGGAATCCTGCACCACATTGGTCAGGATCTTGTTTGCCAGTTCCCGTGCCTCGGCGCGTTGCTGCCGTTCAATCGCATGATTGGAGGTCACGTGCGCCATTTCATGGGCAAGAACAGCGGCCAGTTCGGACGTGTCATTGGCCAGCGCCAGCAGACCACGGGTGACATAGAGATAGCCACCGGGCAGGGCGAAGGCGTTGATCGCGGGCGAATTCAGGATCGTGATGCGGTAGCTCTGGGACGGGTCATCGGAGGCTTCCACCAGCCGGCCGACGACACTCGCGACCGCCCGAACGGCGCCGTCGTTCTTGTAGACGCCGCCATAAGTGGCCACGACGCGCGGGTGTTCCTTTGCGCCGATATCCGCGCCAAGACCGGGCCGCAGTGTGCCCGGTGCAATGGTCGTCACATTGGGAGAGCCGCCGCCGAAGGACTGGCAGGAGGCAAGCAAGGCGCACAGGGCAAGCGTCGCGACGCGGCGGACCGGAGACATTTGCCGTCCAGCGCCTGCGCGTTCTGCCTTGCCTTCGGCGTCCTTGCGCAGACTTGCCGCGCCCATGATGCCAGACCTTGCCGTCACTTCCTGTCCTCGTTGCCATCCAGAATGATGATCTGACCCGGATGGGTCATGTGTATGTGGGGGCCGTCGTTCAGATCTACCACACCTCTGATCTGAACGGCATGTCCAGCCAAATCCTCGAGAGACATGCCGGCACTGGCCAGCGCGTCACTGAAGGATTTTTCCTGTTTGGTCGAAAGAGTTGCCGTGAAATCGGTCTTCCAGTTACGGCCGAAATTGAGATACCGGGTCCGGGAGGATTTTCCAAGAGAGACGATGCGTCCTTCGACAAGGACATAGTGTCCCGCAGACGCTGTCAATGCGTTCAGGTTCATGGTTGAAAGCGCAGTCTCCTTCTTCCAGCGTCCTTGTCTTCTCACCCGGGCCGATTTCTCGGCCGCGATCAAAGCCTTGCTACAGGCCATGGAGCCCAAATAGGGCGCGGCCAAGGCAAGTCCACGTTCAATCAGCTGGATTTGCAAAAGGGCTCCCCCCTTACTATCGGCGGTGATCCAGGCAGGTGTCAGTCCCCACCGGTTCGGCTTTCCCTGGGGCCAGGCCCAAAGCGATTGTCCACTTGCAGGAATTGGCGTGTCAGGGCCGCTCCACGCGCCGGCAATATCTGTGAGGACGTAATGATGTACGTCCTTGGCAGAGGTCTCGCCAGGCAGTGTCCGGAAGAAGCCGGCCTTGTCTGGGCCGGTGACAGGAATGGGGAGCCCCCCCTCGGGAAGGCATGCAGCTGTGGACGCCCCTCCTGCGCCTTCAGCGTATGCCGCCGCTGCGGGCGCAGTGTCCTTTGCATCTGCTCGATTGGTTCCGGAGATCAGTCCGGCGAGGATCAGCAGGAGTGCGGCCGCACTATTAAAGACCTGCCGCAAAGGATCCGGCTTTGGGAGCCTGTATTTGTGCCATCTTCTGTGCCGGATGCATCCGGCCGAACTCCCTGTCCGTCCCAAGCCTCAACTTCCGCGACCGTGAAGGATCAAGCCCACTCTACCACGGCAGGGGAGCCGTTTGTGCGTATCCCATTCACGGGATCGGAGCGGGCAAAATCGAGGGTCGCAATGCGCTCCGGATCATGCTATTTCCGCCCCAAGTGGTCCCGTAGCTCAGCAGGATAGAGCATCAGATTCCTAATCTGAGGGTCACGCGTTCGAATCGCGTCGGGATCACCAATCTTTTCAAAGTTCTTGTATCTGTCTCAGCTGCCGCGCGTCTGTTGGCGGCTGCCTCATTCTTTTGCTCAGGCGGGGCATTGCTCCTGGCCATCTTGCGTCACAGATCTCGGAAGGCTTCGAGGCCGCCTGTTTCGTGGGCGGTTTTGCGGGCGCAGTCGAATAGGGCGAGCCGGTCTTCCGGCTTGTGGATCAGGCCCAGGTTGGTGACCGTGGTCATCACGCAGGCGATTTCCTGCTGCGCATCGAACACGGGTACTGCCTGGCCGGTGATGCCCGGCAAAAGATGATCCGTCAGCTCAGCCCAGCACCCGGAGCGCACTGTCTCCAATGTTGCACGTGACGGGGTTTTGCCCCGGAAATGAGCGGGCTGAAGCTTGCGCGCGGCGCTGATCTGGTTCTCTGGAAGAAAGGCCTGGAACACAAGTCCGCAAGCCGAATTGTCGACCGGCAGCACATCGCCCAAACCCACCGAGCTGATGGAGAACTGCGAGCTGCGGTACCAGCGGACGACGGTGGGGCCGCGTTCCGTCCAGATCGCCACACCTGCACTGGCGGCAAACCCGGCCGCCAGCTGTTTCATATGCCGGGCGGCGATCTCGACCGCATCTACCCGCTTCAAGGCGCCAATGCCGATGCTGAGTGCAGTGGGGCCAAGATCGTAGTGACCGGTCTGAGGGTCCTGCATGACAAGCCCTTCCTTCACCAGGCTCTGGAGATACCGGTGGGCCGTGGGGCTGCCGGTTCCTGCCTGCTTGGCGATGATGCCGAGCGGCATGGCCTCCGAGGCATTGGCCAGGATGTTCAGGAACCTGGTGGCGATGGATACAGACTGAATGTTCCCGGACCGTTTGGGCAAGGAAGTGTCGTTGCCGGTTTCTGGGCCGTCGCTCATGTCGGGACCGCCCAGCCTGCGCAAAGGCGCGGCATTTGATGGCAATCCATCTCAAGGGCCTTTGCATTTCCGAATGCAAAAGCCCGCTTTGACAGCTTTCGCGTCGTGCACATGTTCACCGCATCAATCTCCCATCCTTGCCACAAGGTATTGGTCAAACACGCCGAGTTCAATCCGGACGGCGCCAAAATCTCCGTGGGGATTCAGGTTGTTGTGACAGGCTGTTGCGGATCCGTCACATTAATTTATGAGTATTATACTCATGTTGATATGAAGAATGAATTCTGTATAGTGAAACTCAGTTGATCCTTTCACCGGCGGCTGGGGCAAGCGTGGACCGGAACAGGAGACAGGATCTCCCTTTCAAAACCGGCCGCGAGCAAGGCTTTTCCCGCTCGCGCTCATTCACGATTTCAGGGGAATAAAATGACATCGACCCGTATTGCGGTGTTGCTTGGCGGTACTGCCATGCTCACTGTCTCGCAGATTGTTGCAGGTGGGGCCTGGGCGCAGGATGCTGAAGCGGAAACCGTGTCCAACACGACAGTCCTCGATGCGATCACCGTGAGCGGTGAAAAGGTTGCCAGAACACTGCAGGAAACGGCCACTTCCGTGGAGGTGATCACCTCGTCGGATCAGGAAACCCGTCCTGAGGAAAAGACTGTCCAGAGCGCCATCGAGGACACGCCCAACGTTTATTATCCCGGGACTGTCGGCGTTGCGCCAATCATCCGCGGCCAGGACACCCAGGGCCCGAACACCGGTGCGGTTGCTTTTTACTCCGGCACGGTCCCGCGGGCGTCGATCAACATCGACGGCCATTATCAGAGCTACTTCGAATCCGTCTTCGGCTCGACGTCCATCTGGGACATGGATCAGATCGAAGTGTTCCGTGGGCCGCAGACCACCTCTCAGGGGGCGAACAGCGTCGCCGGGGCGATTGTTGTCACCACCAAGGATCCGGTGTTCACCCCTGAAGGGGCATTGCAGATCGAATATGGCAGCTACAACACCCACAGGGCGTCAGGCATGCTGTCGGGCCCGCTGACAGACCAGATCGCAGCCCGGGTCGCCGTTGACTATTATGGTCGTGACACGTTCATCGACTATATCAATTCGAGCTTTACAGAGGATCATACGGACCTCGACATCATGTCCTTCAATGGACGTGCGAAACTGCTCTTCACTCCGGATGCCATCCCCGGCCTGACGGCAAAGCTGACCTACTCGACCAGCCAGAACAACCAGCCCACCTATGAGGCTGCCACGGTCCAACCGTTCGACCGGCTGGAAAACAACCAGACCAGCGTGCCGAGCTTCTATTCCCGGACCCATACGGGCGTGGCTGACCTGTCCTATGAATTCGACAACGGCTTTGTTCTCAGCAACCAGGCGCAGTTCACCGATCTTTATGTCGACCGGAGCCTGGAGACGGTCGGCAACGGGGATGCCCGCATCGACCAGCAGAACTGGACCAACCAGACATTGCTTAATTTCGGCAATGAAGACAGCAAGCTGAGCGGGGCGGCCGGCATTTTCGCGTCCTACACCCAGTCGGATGAAAGTCTGCTGCTTCCCTATAATGGATCGCCCGACTTCGATGACACCAAGACCAATCTCGGCATCTTCACCGAAATGGACTATCGCTTCACCGATGCCTGGACGCTGACCGGCGGTCTTCGTTTCGAGCATGACCGGGTCGAGCGGTCTGGCAGGTCAACGACCGCAGCAACGGTTCCAAGCAACTTTGACTATGATGAAAGCTTCAGCGCCATCTTGCCGAAGGTTGCTCTTGCCTATGACGTCACTCCGGATTTCACCGTGGGTGCCCTGATCAACCGGGGCTTCAACCCTGGTGGTGTCGTCTACGACTTTTTCAACGGCAACGCTCTCTCCTTCAAGGCGGAAACGTCCTGGAACTACGAGATCTTTACCCGCGCGAACCTTCTGGACGACAAGCTGGAGATTTCAGGCAATCTGTTTTTCACGGATTACAAGGACGCCCAGCGTTACTTCCAGACCACCCTGCCGGGCAGCGTCGTGACCCAGTACATCACGCTCAATGCCGAGGAGGCTCATGCCTATGGTCTTGAGGCAGCTGTGAGCTATCAGGTGCTGGACAGTCTGAAGCTTAAGGCAAACGCAGGCCTGATGAAGACCGAGATTACCCGGTTCGACGCTCTTCCGACGGTTGAAGGCAACGACTTCAGCAAGACCCCCGGCTACACGCTCGGCTTTGGCGTGGACTGGGAAGTTCTGGACAACCTGACGCTCTCTGCAAACGTCTCTCATTTCGACGGATACTATTCCGACGACACAAACACGCCTGCCTATGAGACGGATCCCTACACGATCGCCAACGCGCGTGCGACCTACCAGTTCCACGACAACTTCCAGGTCTTCGGCTACGTGAACAACATCTTTGATGAGCGTGTTGCGACCTATCTTGAAAATCGCCGTGGTGTCGGCAGCTTTGCAACCATGACAGCGCCGCGCATGTTCGGCATCGGTGCGAAAGCGACCTTCTGATCTTCGGAAAGAAAACAACGGCAGTCTGGATTTCTCCAGGCTGCCGTTTTTTATGGCTCGTGGGGATCTGAAATGAAAAGCCCTGACCAGAAGTGGTCAGGGCTGAGCTTGATGACCACCCCGCCAAGTTTACCTGTCATCCCGGTTTGGTGCGTGAGCGCCAAGACCGGGATCCAGTATCCCGCGAGAAAGTTCGCAGGAAAGAGAAGCTATCTCAATTGGCTACTGGATCCCCGCCTTCGCGGGGATGACAACCGTTTTCCTATGGTCATGGAGCTTTTGGAATGGAGCTGCTTTGTCAGCAGTCAGCCCCGACCTTAAGGTCAGGGCTCACGTGAAAGAGAACGACTGGACCAGCTACTAGGCTGGACGAAACTCCAGAATGCTGACCGGGCTGGCTGTCGATTTGACCGACAGGGTTTCAAACCCGTTGTCGGCCAGAAGCGCGGAAAATTCCGCTGCCGTTCTCTCCCGGCCACCAAGTTGGGCCAGCATGAAGATGTCCTGAGACGAGGCGCGGGAACCGGCGTCCTGGCCGCCTGCCATCATGTCGATCAGGTAAAGCCGTTCATGCCCGGAAAGGGCCTTCCTGGTGTTCTGCAGGATGGTTGCGGCCGCGGTGTCGTCAAAATCATGAAAGACCCGGCTGAACAGATAGACATCGGCTCGAGAGGGAACGCTTTCGAAGAAGGAGCCCGTCTTGACGTTTGCCCGTCCTTGCCTGCGCATCTCCGCAAAGAGAGGGTCATAGTCCTCGACACTGCGCGGGAGTTCGAACAGGGTGCCGCGGGTCATCGGGTTCTTGTCCAGGATCTGAGCCAGGAATGATCCGTTCCCGCCGCCGACGTCCAGGATACTGGTGTCAGGGGCAAAGGTAAGCTCCTTCACGACCACGGCACCAATTCCCCGGGATGCTCCGTTCATCTGCGCATCGAACCGGCTTTGGGCGGCGCTGTCCTGAGCGTGCCATTCGAAAAAGGCCGACCCGTGGGTCAGGTCAAAGGCCGTGTTTCCGGTGCGCAGCTGCTCGGTCAGGCTTTCCCAGCTGCGCCATAGCAAAGGGTCCAGTTCGCAGGACACCCAGTTCCGCAGACTTTGCGGATGATCCGGCGTCAGATAGCAGGTCACCGGGGAGGGGACGTACCGCCCCTGATCGTCCACTGCTATCACTTCTTCATGGACGAGATGCGTCAAAACGCGTTCCAGAAGCTCAGGCTTTGTTCCTGTGGCTTGGGCAAGGTCACTCAAGCTGCGTGGGCCCGCTTCGAGCAGGGCAGGAATACCAAGATCAACGAGCGCACGGATGCATTGGGTGGTGCGGTAAGCGGAAATCTGCCCCATCAGCTTGAAGGGGGGCAGACCAGCTGGCCGGTTCGAGAGGTGTGCCTGAGCTACAGACATGTTTGCAATCCTCCAGAGGGTTCTAGTGTTTCGGCGTTCAGCCGGGATGTGGGCTGTGCAATGGGCAGGCCTGCCGATCGGCGCAGCGGCTAGGCGCCAAGCGTTGCTCCTCCGTCGACCACGATGTCCTGAAGGGTGATGTGTCCGGCCAGATCGGAGGCCAGGAACAGAACCGTCTCGGAAATGTCGTCAGGCTTTGCCAGCTTGCCAAGCGGAATGCCGAGCTTGAACTGGTCCGGCAGCCCGTTGATCAGCCGCGTATAGCCTTCTCCGCCGCCGGTCATGGCCTGCAGCATCGGCGTGTCGGTCGATCCGGGGGAAACCAGATTGCAGCGGACGCCGAAGGGGGCCAACTCCAGTCCGACGCAATGACTGAGGCTCACCATGGCAGCCTTGGACGCGCAATAGGCCGTCATGCCCGAACGCGGCACATGTGCTGCGTTCGAGGCGATGTTGATGATCGCTCCCGCCCGCTGCGCCTTGAAAGCCCCTATCCATTGCCGGAGCAGATAGAACGGGCCGCTCACATTGACATCGAAACAGGCCTGCCAGTCTTCCGGCGAGAGGTCTTCCGCGGGGGCCATTCTCAAAATGCCTGCGGCATTCACCAGAATGTCCAGACCAGCGCGCTCTTCCCGGAGCCTGTTGCAAACCTCTGCAACAGCTCCCGGATCGGCCAGATCCACCTCAAGAAGCCGGAATGGCAGCCCTGGGCCACCATTCTGCTTGTCCAGGCCGGTCACGTCGGCGCCTTCCTCGCAGAACCGTTCGGCGATCCGGCGGCCGATGCCACTTGCGGCGCCGGTCACGAGCACACGCTTGCCTGCAAAACGCAGGGACGGCGAGCCGGACTTCTTTGCCGGATCAGGCAGCAAGGCGCTTGCTTTCGATCAGGGACCACCAGCCGTTCAGCGTCGGAACCCGGGCGAGTTCGTCGAACGTGACCAGAATGCCCCGTTCTTTCAATTCTGCTGCAAGCTTCATCACCTGAATGGAATCAAGGCCGTAGAAGATCAGATTCTCTTCAGGGTCGAGGTCGGCATCATCCTCGATCAGATCCAGCACGTGGCCGCGCAGCCAGTCACGGCTCGGGGCCTCCTGCGACGAGGCATCCGTCAGGCTGGCCGTGTCCGTCACGGCACCGCAGCGGGTTGCAACATATTTCAGCGCCATGCTGTGTTCGGTTGCCGAGAAGTCGGCAACTGCATCGGCGATCATGAAAGCCTGGATGTCATTCATGAAGGCATCGGCAGCTGTCATCATGCAGCCGATATGCGCGTAAATTCCGCCGATAATCAGCTGGTCACGGCCGAGCGCCTTCATGCGGTCCTTCAGGTCGGAGCGCTGAAACGCACTGTAACGCCACTTGGTCAGCACGACGTCATTCGGGCCAGGTTCCAGACCCTTGACGATCTTCTGCAGCGCCGGGTCGGCGACCGTCAGTCCGGGGCCCCACATGTCGTTCAGAAGGGCCCGGTCGGCTTCCGGCTGTTCGTGAGGCTGGGCGGTATAGACAACGGGAACCCCATTCCGGTCAGCCCAGGCGCGGACGCGCTGCAGGTTGGAAATCAGCGTCTGCCGCAGGGGGGCATTTTCATCGTAATAGCGCAGGAAATAGTCCTGCATGTCGTGGATCAGAAGAACGGCGCGAGCCGGATCGGGCTTCCACGGCGTCTTGTTGACCGGAAGCTCCTGAGGCATCGGATAGTCTGCAATCACTGGGATAGTCATGGAAGGCCTCTATTGAGTGGGGGCAAGTGAAAATGTCTGAGCAAGCTCGGCGCGAAGCTTCTTCTTGTCGGGCTTGCCAAAAGCTGTGAGGGGAATGGCGTCTGTGAAGCTGAACCGGTCCGGGAGCTTGTAGTCGGCGACGCCGAGCGCCATCAGATGCCGCCGAAGAGCGACGGGCTTGAGCCCGGCATCCGCAGTGACGATGACGGCACAGCTCTTTTCGCCGAGAGACGGATCCTGAATGGCTACCAGTGCGGCTTCGCGCACATCCGGGTGGAGCAGCAGCAGGCTTTCCACTTCTTCAGCGGCGATTTTCTCGCCACCCCGGTTGATCTGGTCCTTGACCCTTCCTACCACTCGCAGATAGCCGTCCGTTGTCCGGGTCACCAGGTCGCCGGAAAAATAGAAGCCATCCTCATCGAAGACGTCCGCATTGTGGTCCGGGCTCTGATAGTAGCCGCGGAAAGTGTAAGGTCCGCGCGTGGCAAGCCGGCCGGCTTCGCCATCCGTCACGGGCTTCCCATCCTCGCCGACGATCTTGATTTCGTCTGCGGGGCTGATCGGGCGGCCCTGGGTCGTGAAGACAATTTCGTCCGGGTCATCAAGGCGGGTGTAATTGACGAGCCCTTCAGCCATGCCAAACACCTGCTGCAGCTTGCATCCCAGAACGTCCGGAACCTGCCTTGCATGAGATTCAGGGAAATGGGCTCCGCCCACCTGAAGAAGCTTCAGGCTGTCCAGAGCACCGGGATGAGCCGGAGCTGTCTGGAGCCAGAGGTTGACCGCAGAAGGCACGAGCCCGGTCATGGTGACGCGATGCTTGCGGATCAGCTCGAAACAGGTGAGTGGCTCCGGGCTCGGCGACAGCACGACGCAGCCGCCAGCATGGAACACGCCAAGAGCCCCCGGGGAGCTCAGCGGGAAATTATGCCCGCAAGGCAACGCGCATAAGAACCGCGTTTCCGGGGTTAGTCCGCAGATTTCCGCACTCGCCCGGACGCTGTAATCGTAGTCATTGTGTGTCCGGGGGATCAGCTTTGGCGTGCCGGTGCTGCCTCCGGAAAGCTGGAAAAAGGCGACGTCTCCTGCATCTGTCGGCCCATGGTCCGGAACAGTGCCCTCGGGCGTTCTGCCGATCCAGAGCGAGAGGCTGGTTTCGGGAGCATCCTCGTCCAGCAGCAGCACCCGTAGTGGCTGCTCGAGTGTCTCCTGCAAGCCGCCGATAAAGGTGTCGGTCTTGAACAGCTCATGCTGGCGGCTCGCGATCAGAAGTTTCGGTCTGATCTGCTGCACATATGAGGTCAGTTCGTGCTGCCGGTGGCTGAAGAGCGCGTTGACCGGTGCGATTCCGGCTTTCAGCAGCGCAAAGAAGACGATGTAGAACTCTGCCAGATTGGGCAGCTGCACCAGAGCCGTGTCGCCTGGCCCCAACCCTTGCAAGGCGAGCCGCGCCGCCAGATTGGAGGAGAGCTGATCGAGCTCCCCGTAGGAGACCGACCGCTCCCCGCACAAGATCGCCGGTGCGGACGGGCGCAACCGGCATTGATCCTTGAGGATGCGCGTCAGCGGTTGATCGATCCAATAGCCGTTTGCACGATATTGCCCGGCCAGACCGGCCGGCCAGTGCTGGAAATCGATTGTCATGTGAGATCCTGGATTCTGGAACTGCCGCAGGTTCAGGCGGCGATGCCGCAAGCCTTCAGCATCGTGCCGAGCTTGGTCTGAACTTCCGCCCACTCGGTGTCCGGCTGGGACGCCTCGACGATACCGGCGCCAGCGAACAGTTTGATCCTGTCCCTGTCCACGATGCCGCAGCGGATGGTAATCGCCCATTCCCCGTTGCCCTCTGCATCGCACCAGCCGACAAGCCCGGTGAACAATCCCCGCTCGAACGGCTCGACAAACCGGATCAGCCGGTGGGCCAGCTCGGTCGGGAACCCGCAGACGGCTGGGGTCGGGTGAAGCAGACTGGCAAGCTGCAGGACCGTCATCGATGGATCGCTGATCTGTCCTTCGATCCGGGTGGACAGGTGCCACAGGGCGGCCGTGCTCAGAAGTGAAGGGGCTTCCGGGACGCTGATTTCCGAGCAATAGGGCGTCAGAATGCGCTGGATGTCCTGCACGACCAGGCTGTGCTCGTACTGGTCCTTTTCGGAGCGCAGCAGCAATTCAGCGGTCGCCTTGTCAGCAGAAGGATCGGCGAGGCGCTTTGTGGAGCCTGCCAGAGGATTGGAGAGGAACTTGCGTCCTTGCTTGCGGATGAGCAGTTCCGGGCTGACGCCAATCAGGTCTCCACCCTCGGGCAGAGGGATCTGGAACTGGTAGCCATCCTTGTTCTGCGCCCTGAGACTTGCCAGCAACCCGCCGACATCCACCGGTTCGGCGAACTGCAGTTCCCGCACCACCGACAGGACCGCCTTGCGGACGTCACTGTGCTGGAAATTCACGATGGCATGTTGGACAGCCCGTTTGAATCCAGCCTCGTCAGGATAGCTCTTCTGGCTGACAAGATCCGGCATTTCTCGAGCAAAGTCAGAAGCTTCTCCTGGCTCTCCTCGTGTCCGCCACTCATGCTGTTCCGGGACATAGAGACAGGATTCGTCTGCGAGATCGAACGGGATTGCCCCGATGACGACCGGGTTCTCCTGACCCGCCCTTCGGGCACGCTCCAGTGCAGCTTCCACAGCGTTCTGGAACAGGGCTCCGGCGGTATTGCCGCTCCTGACAGGGACCTGGATTCGCTCCCGGATACCCTCAGCATGCAGCTCCGTATTACCTGATGTGAAAAGAAACTTTCCCTTGGCTTCAGGCTGGGGGAGTGCGGCCTCAAAGGGCGCCGCTTGCGCTAGGGTTGTCATGGAGCGTCTCCTATATGACCGGTTGACCCATGCGAATACTTGAGTATTGTACTCATGTTTTGTCAATACCAAAAGTCGCAATGAAAAATCTCACACCCATGCAGGCCGCCTATTGGACTGGACGCCAGGCCACAGGTTTCCTGGGAAATGTTTCGGCCCATCTTTATGTGGAATTCGGCTGCGGTCGCATCGCGGTTGATCGGCTTGAGGCCGCCCTTCGTGCGACCTGCAAAGCCCATCCAATGCTGCGCATGCGCATCACCGATGATGGGCAGCAAGTCATTGGTGAAATTGAGAAAAGTCCTTTTCTAGAGGTCGAGGATCTGACGGCCCTCTCCCCTGAATCGCAGCAGATACGGCTCGCCGAGAAGCGCCGCCTCTGGACGGGCCGGTCCCTTGATCTCAGCCGCGGAGAAGCAGCGGCTTTCGGCGTCAGCCTGCTAACTGACACGTCCTGCCGGCTCCATGTCGATACGGACATGGCTGCCATCGACCCCCCGAGTTTTTGTCTCATTGTCGAAAGCCTGGCCCAGTTCTACGAGGCTCTCGACTCTGATGGACGCAAGCCATCTGCCACCTACTTTGACTGGCTGGACGCCAAGGCTGCGGATCCGGAGCTCGCCAAAAGGCAGGCGGAGGACAAAGCCTGGTGGAAGACGCACCTGGAGGAGATCCCACCCGCACCCAGCCTGCCGGCGAGAGCGGCGGGGCAATCGGCTCGAAGCGGCAGGCGCGCAGCGCAGCTTTCCAGCAATGAGCGCAAGTCACTGGAACGGTCGGCACGGGATCTGCGCATCACGTCCTCTGCCCTGATGCTGGGTCTTTTCGCCGCCGTGATCGGCAAGGCGACGGGCGACCAGAGGTTCCGGCTCAATGTTCCGATGTTCTGGCGCGAGCCCTATGTGGCGGACGTCGGCCGGATCGTCGGGGATTTTTCCAATGTTCTCATTCTCGGTGTCGATCTGGCGCCTGAGGCGAGTCTGGCAGACCTGAGCCAATGTCTGGCGGGTCGGCTGCGCGATCTCCTCGCCCATTCTGCCTATCCGGGGGTCAGCGTGACGCGCGATCTCTCGCGTCTTCACAGGTCCCTGCAGACTGCGCCCATCGTCTTTACCGCCGGACTGGACCTGCCCGAAGGAGATCTGTTCTCCGAACGTGTTGCCCGGGTGTTCGGGCCCATGATCTGGGCCATTTCCGAAGGCCCACAAGTTGCGCTCGATGCACAGGTCGCGGCGTTGGATGGCGGTATCCTGATCAATTGGGACATCCGTTATGACGCCTTGCCAGATGCCTGGATCGACGCGGCATTCGACAACTTCGTGTCTCTCGTGAAAGCCGTCGCCGCGGACCCTCGGACGCTGAAGCTTCCTGCGGCAAGTCTTCAGGCCGAAACCGCAACAGAAGTGTCCGGCAGAAGTCAGACGGAGCGCATGATCTGCGAGTTGCTCGGACGTCTTGTGCCGGGAGTGCGGCAAACTGGGCAAGGCCAGCAGACAATTGGGCAGCTCGGCCTTTCCGCCGAAGACAAGCGGGAGCTCACCGCGTTTCTTCAGCGCTACATCCCCTCTGCCTCCATTCACCCGGCAGATATCCCGCCGGAATGCTCCGTGGCCGCGCTCGCCGGTTTGATCAGTAAGAGGTCGCAAGGCGCTTCCGAAAGAGTGGCCCAGGCGTTCCTGGCTGCAATCACCCCTTCAGCTCGAGTGACTGCCAGCACAGAGCCGGCAGAATAACCCTGGAAAGATACATGGTATCCGAACTGACGTCCCTTCAGCGCGCCTACCTTCTCGGCAGAGGCGAGCATGTTCCCCTTGGCGGTGTTGCCATGCAGGAGTTCCGTGAGTATCGCGGCGCTCTCGATCTTGCCCTTTTCGAGGAAAGGCTGCACCGCCTTGCCGAAAGTCATGAAAGTCTGCGGACCGTCATCGATGCGGACACCGCATCAAGCCATGTGCTGGAAAATCCGGTTCTGAGTTTTTCCTTTATCGACCTTGGCGGCCTGTCTGCCGAAGCTGCCGAGCGCGAGCTTGAAAGGCGGAAGCAGGATTTCACCCATAAGCTGTTCGATCTGGCGACACCGCCCTGGCAGGTGATCGCCTTCCGCTTGCCGGAGACCAAAGAGGGAAGCTGCGACAGCCACGCGCTCTTCTTCCGGTTCGATGCCCTGGTCCTCGACGGACATTCCATCGCCGCCCTGATGAAGGAATTGTTTGAAGACACCGGAGGCGGGGCGGCTGTCCCCGGTCAGGTGCAGGCGGAAAAAGCGCCAGCACCGGAAGCGATTGAGGCGGATGCGGCCTATTGGCGACGCAAGCTGGCATCCTATGATGGCCCGCCAGAGCTTCCCTGGAAGGCGACTCTGGAGACGATCAGAACCTCCCGATACGAGCGGGCCGGACTGAGTATCGGCAAGGACCGGTTCAGCCAGCTGACACGCCTGGGGGCAAAGGCGGGGCTGTTCCGCAATTCCACCCTTTCGGCCGTCATTCTTGAAGTCCTGTCCCTCTGGGTGAGTGAAGGCGACCTTTATCTCGGCGTGCCCGCTGCCCCCCGGTCTGCAGAGGGCTATGCCAACCGGTCGACCTTCTTTGCGCTTAGGTGGGGCAAGGACAGGGATGTGCCCCTGGCCGAAAGGGCTGCCCTGCTTCAGCGGGACGTGCTGGAAGGGCTGGAACATCTGGCCTTTTCAGGTGTTGCGATCAACCGGCATCTGATGGAGGCTGGAGCTTCGGGCCGCGGGGTTGCTCTGCCGGTGGTTCTGACGAACGGTCTTGGCTGGCCGGTTCTCGATCCGGGTGCCGCCGTCAGGCTGCATGACAACCTGACGCAGACGCCTCAGGTCGCAATGGACATTCGCCTTTCCCTTGCGCCGGATGGCGGTCTCTCCATCGATATCGACTATGCGGTGGAGGCGCTGGATCGTGCGGTCATCGAGGATATCCTGTCGGCGCTCGACAAGGCGGTCACACAGATCTGCGAAAGCGGCGCCTTGCATGTGGAGGCCCGCTGTATCCTTGATCTCGGCCACTACCGCTTCAATGAGGCGGAGGACCAGTACGCTCCTGGCTTTTCCCTGCAGAAAATCGCGGATCATCTCTTCACGGCCGCCTCCGGACAAACAGCCCTTATCCATGGCTCTGACAGGATTTCCTACAAGGAACTTGGAAGAGGCGTGCACAAGGCTCTGACCTTCCTCGACCAGCGGAACATCACAAGAGGGCAGGTTGTCATTCTGGCGCTGCCGCGCTCGCCAGAGCAGACGATGATCATGCTGGCCTGCGCGCTCAGAGGCATCATCTGGGTTCCTGTCGATGCCAGCGCACCGCAGGAGCGGCGGAAGTTCATGTTCGGCAACTGCATCCCCGGCCAGATCATCGGGATTGAGGCTGTGGAGGGCTATGAGGTCATCTCACCGGCAACCGTTCTTGCGCAGGAGGGGGCGGGCGATCCATTTGCCCTGATAGCGCCGCTTCAGGACCTCTCCTCAAGTCCGGACGCAGCCTATTACCTCTATACCTCCGGCACGACGGGAAAGCCCAAGTGCGTCGTTCTGTCGAACCGGTCAACCGACAACGTCATCACCAGCACCAACAGGGAATGGGAGATCACTTCGGGTGACGTTTTCCTGTCCGTGAGCCCGCTGCATCACGATATGTCCGTCTACGAGGTTTTGGGCTGCCTGACGGCGGGTGCCACCCTCGTTCAGCCCGTTCAGGGCGAAGAAAAGGATGCGGTCCGCTGGAACCAGCTGATCGCAGAACATGGCGTGACAATCTGGTCGTCAGTGCCGACAATTCTGGAAATGCTTTTGTCCTGCCGGCAGGGGACGGAACTGGACAGCCTGCGTCTGATCAATCAGGGCGGCGACTATCTGAAGCCGGCGGTTATCGCCGAGCTGAGGCGCACAAACCCGTCGGCCCGCTTGAGTTCCATCGGTGGCCCGACGGAAACCACCATCTGGAGCATCTGGCACCGGATTTGTCCCGAAGACACGGGAAATATTCCCTATGGCCGCCCGCTTCCTGCGACGAGCTACTTTGTCCTGAATGAGCGGGGGGATCATTGCCCGACCGGTGTCGTTGGCCGGATCCATTCGTCTGGGGTGAGTACGGCTCTCGGATACCTGGAGCAGGGCGCCCTGCATCAGCATGACTTCATTACGATTACCGATGAGCACGGCGAGACTATGCGCGCGTTCCGCTCCGGTGACCGGGGAAAATACCGTCCGGACGGGCTTATTCTCTTCGACAGCCGTGTCCAGGGATACATCAAGGTGCGCGGCGTCAGGATTTCCATTCCGGATGTCGAGAACGCCCTGGTGACCCATCCCCATGTCGCCCGGATTCTCCTGGCGGATCTGGGGGACGAAAGACGCGGGGAAACGGAACTCGGTGCCCTTTACGAGCCTGTCGCGGGGGCTGATCTGACCGATGCGGATCTGCGCAATTATGCCCGTCAGCACCTGCAGGAATCCCATATTCCGTCCCGCTTCCTGAAGGTGGACAGCATTCCGCTTTCCGCAAATGGCAAGCCGGACAGGCGGCGGGCCAGAGAGCTTCTTTCGGCCTCCAGTCCCAGGCAGCCATCCGGGGGATCCGAAACGGCGCTTCCGGGCAGCCGGGTGCTCGAC
This sequence comes from Roseibium suaedae, assembly GCF_900142725.1. Taxonomy (GTDB): domain Bacteria; phylum Pseudomonadota; class Alphaproteobacteria; order Rhizobiales; family Stappiaceae; genus Roseibium; species Roseibium suaedae. The sequence continues at coordinate 302,086 of NZ_FRBW01000004.1, forward strand.
ATCTATCTGGACGTGGTCGGGCAGGGCACGAGACCAGCCGCTGATGGCGCCACCGACTTCCTGACGCTCGGACTGCTGCCCTCTCATCTGAAGCAGATTTCCTCCCGGCTTTCCGAGGAATTCGGTGTCGCCCTGCCGCCCAGGGAGCTGCTCAGATGCCGGAACGCCAACCAGGTGGAACAACTCGTGGCCGCAGGCCGCAGTTGACCAGACAGAACCCGAGCCGCCTCATTCTCCGGGAAACGGCGCAATGACGTTTCATCCGTATCGACACACAAGGAGTACTGTTCATGTCGGACATTGGACCAGCCACCAGCCCGACCCCTGGACCAACCAGCTCTGGGATGCGGCTGACGTTGCCGCAACTCGATTTCTGGGAGGAGTTCACCTTCCATCCCGATCAGCCGGTTTCGACCGTGGCGCATTACATCGAGCTTGATGGGCAAGTCGACGAGGCGCTGCTGAAGCAGGCGATTGCGCAAACCATCCGGGAAGCCGAAATTCTGTCTGTCAGGTTCAGGGCGGACGGTGTGAATGAGCCCACGCAGGTCTGCGACCCGGAGTTCATGCCCGGCCTGACGGTAGAAGACCTGCGCACCGAGGCCGATCCGATGGCTGTTGCGCTTGCGCGAATGGAAGAGGATCTTGCCGCCCGGCTTGACCTCAGGAAGGACAGGCTGTCAGCTCATGTCCTCTACCGGGTCACAGACACGCGCTACCTTTGGTACATCCGCGCCCATCACATCATCGTCGACGGCTACGGCCTCGCCCTGATCGAGCAGCGATGCGCCGAACTCTACAATCACTCTCTCGGGCAAGGGCTTCCCGGTCTGCCATTTCACTCACTGTCCAGTTTTCTTGCAGAGGAAGACCGCTATCAGGCCAGTCATCAATGGGAAGCGGACAGGGCTTATTGGTCGGACTATTTCAACCAGACCAAGGACATCGAGGTTCTGGAGCGGGGCGATGAAGATTACGGCGGGCCCGGACTGCATGCACAGGTCTCCTTCCCGCAGGGGGTCAGCGAAGACCTGCGGACCATTGCGCGGGATCTCGACCTCGGCTGGCCGGATCTTCTGACGCTCTTGTGCAGCCTTTATCTTCTGGGCCAAGGTCCGGGAAACCGACGCCAGGCTGGCGATAAAGTGACCTTGTGGCTGCCCTTCATGAGCCGTTGGGGCAGCGTTGGCGCGCATCTGCCTGCGCTTCTGGTCAATATCCTGCCGTTCCAGGTCGAGACGCGGAAAAGCGAAGCCTTGTCCGCATTTCTGAAGCGCAGTGCAGGGGAGATGAGGCAGCAGAGGCGGCACAGCCGGTTCCGGATTGAGCAGATTTCCAAGGATCAGGGCCTGATGGATGGAAGCCGCTACTTCTTTTCGCCCCTGATCAATGTGCTGCCGTTCAACTCGCCGGTTTTCACTGGCTGCAAATCAGGGCGTCATATTCTGGGCAGCGGACCTGCGGATGGCTTCAACCTGACTTTCCGGGGCGAGGCGGATGCGGGCGGGCTGACCCTTCAGCTGGACGCGGATCCAAGCTTGACCGGGAAAGCGGAATTCGACCGCCACGCCCGGGACCTTCCCGCGTTCCTGGCACGCCTGCTTGTCCCTGAAATGCTTGACCACCCGGTTGGCAGCCTCGTCCCGGTTCCTCGGGCAACCGTGCAGGATGCTGCCGATCTGGCTGCAAAATGCTTTCCGATGTAGCAGGCAGACGGATTTGACCCGTTCAAGAGATTGAAAAACAAACCGCCCCGGATGAAGCGTCCGGGGCGGTTTTTGTTGCAGCTGTAGAGCTTGTCAGCCTCTGGGCAGAGCGGCCAGTTTCCGGTTCGAGGCGTCCGGCCGGGAAAAATGTTCGAACATGCCAGTCACGCAGGACCGGATCTCTTCGACCTGTGCCATTGAGTACCGCCTTGTTTGATAGCTCATCAGAACCCGGATCATCCGGTCTGCGCCAATGACTTCTTCCATGACCTCGAATTGCAGTCCGAGGTGAGATTCATGCTTGTCGGGATCAACCTGGCGGAAGTCGATTGTCCGGCCGTCAGGACCGGTCAGGCTGCCATTCAGCTTGTTCCGGGCGTGGATCTGGATGAACACATCGAACAGGTGGTCCTTTCCAGGTGTCATGCCGAGCGCTGCCTCGACCAGATCGATGGGAATGTCCGTATAAGGCATCGAGCCGTTGATCATGTCTTTCACGCTGCCGATCAATTCCCGGACGGAGGCATCGCGGGCAAACCGGACACGGTGCGCAACGACCGTGGTGAAGTAGCCGATCGTGTCGAAATAGTCGGAATCCGTCCGGCCCGATGCAGACGTGCCGATCACCAGGTCGCTGAGCTCTCCCAGTTTTTGAAGCGAGGTGGCGATGACTGCATAGACGACATTGAAGAGAGACGCGCCATTCTCCTTGGCCAGTGCATAAAGGCCCTCGGAAACAGTGTGATCCAGCTGCATCTCGACCCAGCCGCCGGCAACGGATCCATCCTGCGAGGTTTCTTGCGGGCCGTCTTCAAACAAGGTCAGCTCCCGGGGAGCATCCTGCAGCATATCCGTCCAGTAGGCGAGATGGTTATCCGCAACACCTTCGCGAACCTGCTTGCGTGCGAAGTCGATGAACGGAGCGGGCTGGCTGCTCCAGGTGGGGGCCTTACTACCGGCTCGCGCACTATAGGCGGTGGCGAGTTCATCCATGAGGAGGTTCACCGACCACTCATCGAGAGCGAGGTGATGGAACAGGAAAGACAACGTCTGACGTCCGGTCGCCGGATCGCGCAGGAAACGAAGACGGACCGGAAGCTCCTTGGACAGGTCGAAGCGATAGGCCGCTTCCACGTTCCGGTCCACGCCAGCGCTTTCCTCGCTGCGCCAGAACCACTTGTAGGCATCGAGCTTGCGGGCCGGGACAATTTCCTGATGAACGTCGCCGGTCTCCGTCTCAAAATAAAGCGTTCTGAGACCGGAATGGCGCTTCATCAAATCGAGGAACGCCTCGCCAAAAATGGCCTCGTCAACCGGATCGAGGAAATCCAGGGCAAAGGGCAGGTTGAAGATCTCGCCATACCCAAAGGCGGAATAGATCTTCCAGAGCGACATCTGCGCAAATCCCAGAGGCGCGTTGGCATCATCGGCCTGCGCAAGGTGGACCTCGACGTTGCCGTTGCCGATGACCTTGTTTGAGCCTTCGGTGAAGCGGGCATGACGCGCCAGTCCCGCCGCTGTCGGGTTGCTGAAGAGGTCGTTGAAGCGCACCTCGATGCAATGATTGTGCAGAAGGCGGCCGATGATGCGGGTTGCGACAAGCGAATGGCCGCCGAAATCGAAAAAGTCATCTGATGCTGCAAGATCCGGTGTTGCCAGCGCATCGCGGAATTCCTGGAGGATGGCCGCCTGAATGGCATCCCTCTCCTTGTCTGCGGAAGCTTCCGGAGCAAAGGGGACTGGATCGGCCAGAGACAAATCGTTGGAGATGGCTGGCAGGATCCCGCTTCTCAGATAACCGGCAAAGAGGTCCAGAAGCAGCGCCCCTCCGGCAGGTCTGATGTCCTGTCCCGTCACCAGTTCAAGGACAATCTCCCCGTCCGGACCGCGGCCAACCGCCAGATCCAGGCCACGCCGGGCCTCATGGGTCGGCAGTGGCAGGCGTTCCAGCGTGATGCTGCCGGTGCTGAAGAAGCGATGCAGGTCGGTGAGCCAGCGCACATGTACGGCAGGGACTGTTGCCGGAGAAACATCTGCCTGCTGCGGGCTGGTGCCGCCCTTTTTTTGCAATTGGGCCAGAACTTCAGCTTCCGCTTCGGCCAGTGTTGCCCGGCTTGAAACCGGAACGGGGATCAGGTTCCCGCCGGCAAAGGCTTCGGCCTGATCGCCAAGCTGGTCCTGAGGGGCGCCCGGGAAGACCGCGAGAACCGTCTCGTGACCTCCGAGTGCCGCAACAAAACGGGCAAATCTTGCACCAATTCCAGCAAGCAGATGGAGTGTGTCCTGCTCTGCCCCGAAGAGATCCTGCGCCAGTGCTGGCGGAAGACGGGCGCCAAATCGTCTTGCAAGACTGGCATCAAGGCTGGTGGTGACATCGGCCGTGCCAAAGGCGGTGATGGGGCCGTCATCTCCAGGTGCCTCCTGATGAAGCCATGCAACAGGCGCGGCAAGGACCCGGCTGAGGTCGAGCTCAAGCGGCTCCCTCCGGCTGGTCTGCATCAGCGCCTTGTTGTCATAGGCCCTCGCCAGATTGTCGAGGATTTCCTCGGGGCAATTGGTCTCTTCCAGGATGCGATGCATAAGAAGCCCCAGAATGACTTCCCCGCCACAGAAGATCAGGAGTGCCTTGAACGGAGCTTCTGTTTCGCTGATCCAGGGGGCTTTCTGATGGGCAAGAACAAGTGCAACGGCCTCTTGCCGGGTCTTGGCCTGAAGGATCTCAAGCGTTCCCCGGCCATCTGGAACTGGTTCCTTCAGAAGCTCGCCGTCCTCGCTGAACCTGTAGCGCATCGAGAGTTCCGGGTCGGTTTTTGTGAGAGTGTCAAAGGCGGTCAGCAGCCGGGCAATATCCGGCTTGCCTGCGATCCGGTAGGCAATTGCGTGACGGAGAACCGGCGCTTGGTCCTGCTGCTGGGCAAGCCAGATCCGCTCCTGATGGCGGGTCACGGCTTCGGCCGGAGCGACCGTCGAGGCGGGGGAGGGGGCATTTTGCTCAAGCGACTTGAGGTCCTCATCAAAGCGCACAAACTCAGTGGCCGTCAGCAGACGGTCGAAAGCTCCGGTCATGGCTGTCTCCGGTAGTCAGTTTGGGTGTTGTTTGCTTGCCTGGAAAACTCGGCGGCACAATCAGCCGGACAATTGCCCGCGGCCGCGGATGAGCTCTTTGAGTGAGCAGATCGAAGTTGCATCTTGTATCAAGCGCACCCATTTGGCGCAATAAAACTTGTATATAATACTCAAGTTTTATTGCGCCGCGAGACCTGCAGGACTACCGGCGGTTTCATCACATCGGGCAAAAAAAGACCCGGGCCGCGGTGAGGCGGTCCGGGTTCAGATCAATTATTTTTAAGCTGCGAGCGGTCTCAGCGCTTCCGGGCACTCCAGCTTTCCATTGCCGTCAGCATGTGTTCGGCGCTTGCCACGCTCGGCGTGATCACCTTGGCGGGATCAACGAAAAGGACCCGGTCTTCGAGAGCCGGTTTCATGAACTTGTCCCAGCCGGGCACGATCTTGCTCAGGGACGCGCGGGTGCCTGCTTCATCACGCCCGCCGCCCATGTAGCTGTTGAGCAGGATCAGGACATCCGGGTTGAGCTTGCCGAATTCTTCCGCGCTCAGCGGCATCAGCATCATGCCTCCCCCTGCGGGGGCAGCACCGCTCGGAGCCCCGACATCGAGCCGCTTGTAGCCCAGGTCCTCAACGGCCTGAACGAGGCCCGTGGAATTCCCGACAACATTGAGCTGGTCCGTCAGGAAGATGGCGAGATATGTCTTGCCGTCCGCGCTTTCCGGAAGGTTGGCGCGAAGGGCTTCAAGCTGCTTCTCGTAGCTGGCCTTGCGGGCAGCAAAGGCATCTTCCCGTCCGACCAGAGCCGCAAGATCCTCTTCCACGTCAAATCCATAGACTTTCGCGCTGCCCACGTTCTGCAAATAGACCGGTGCGACCGTGGCAAGCTGATCGGCTTTGCCGGCATCCAGTTCGGAAGCCAGGATCAGGTCCGGCTCCAGGGCACGCAGCCTTTCGAGATCCAGCTGACCGACCGGACCGAAGCCTTTCGGCTTGGGATGGCCCTCTCCCAGAACGCTGTCGATGAAGTCGACCGCAATGACGAAGCTGCCGTCATCCTTGCGGCCAAAGCTGCCGGTGATGCCGACGCCGATATCCATCAGCGGGATGCCAAGCAGAGGCTCATGCATCACGACGATATGGGCCGGATGTTCGGGCAGGGTAACCGTCCGGCCAGCATCATCGGTGACTGTCCGCCCATCCGCGAGGGCAGGAGCCGCCGATAGCAGCGTTGCGGCTAGGCAGGGGACCAGAAAACGCATGAGAGGTGCCTTTCAATGGGACTGGAGTTTGCGCAACGCCTGAAGGCGCAGCGTGAGGATGAAGAGCGGAACGCCAACCAGGGTGAGTGCGAGACCAAGGGGCAAGGGCAGGGCGCCATCGGTGCTCCGCGTCAGGGCATCTGCGGCAATGACCAGAATGCCCCCCATGAGACCGGACAGGAACAGCCGCGCCCGCGCCACTGCGGGGGAGAGGAAGCTTGCGATGTGGGGCGCGAGCACGCCGAGGAAGATCAAAGGACCGACGGCGGTAACGGCGGCGGCATTCAGCACGACGGCCGCCAGCAGAACCAGCGGCCGTGACTGGCGCACCGGTTCGCCAAGGGCCATCGCCATGTTGGTGCCGAGGTCATAAGCCGCCATGGCCGGCCCCAGAAGGAAGGCCGCAACCACGCTTGCCGCAAACAGGGGTACAAAGAAGGCGATGATGGACCAGTTGGCCTGAAACAGGGAGCCAGCCAGCCACTCGGACAGGGCAATGGAGGTTTCCGTTGGCAGATAGAGCAGCAGCAGGGCGCCGAAGGACGACAGCACCGTCTCGACTGCGATGCCCATGAGAACGATGGAGAGCCCGCTGGACCGTTCCCCTCCGACCAGCCACAGCAGAAGAGCGGCGACACTCAGGCCGCCGAAAAGGGCGGCAAGCGTGACCATGCTCTTGGGCGCGGCGGGCATCAGCACCAGAAGCAGCATGATCATCAGCATGGAACCCTGGCTGAACCCGAAAAGCCCCGGATCGGCGAGCGGATTCTTGGCAATCGACTGAAGCATCGCGCCCGAAAGGGCCACGGCCCAGCCCACCATGAAGCCGAGAATGATTCTCGGCAGACGGACTGTCCAGAGCGCAAAGTCTTCTGCTCCGGCAAGGTTTTCTCCGAAAAGGGAGCGGACCAGATCTGACAGTCCTGTGTGTGTCAGCCCGAGGCCGGTGGAGGCCGCGGCGAGGGTCAGGGCCGCCAGAAGCAGGAAGAGGCCCGCGAGCAGGTTGCCGGTTCCAAGCTGCAGGCCATTGGCAAGGCGCAGCACCCGTTTGCCATCCGTCGCTCTTGTCATCTTGATCATGCTGCTTCCCTGCTGCCGGCAGACAGATAGAACCGTTTGACGATTACGATGAAGACGATGCCGCCAACGAGGTCGGTCACCAGTCCGGTGTTGATGACAAAAGGTTGGAACGCCTCTCTGGCCAGAAGGTCCGCCAGGAGACAGGCACTTGCCCCGCACAGAAGCGATGCGGGCAGGGCATGGACCAGATTGTTGCCTGCAAAGGGGCGGACGATATGGGGGATCACCAGTCCGACGAAGCCGATCGGCCCGCAGACAGCAACGGCCGATCCAGTGCCCAGGACTGCGGCAGTGATGGCAGCGCGGGACACCAGAGGCACATTCACCCCGGCTGAGGCCGCCTTGTCCTCGCCAAACAGGATCAGTGTCAGGGGCCGGGCCAGCAACAGCAGGACGAGCACGGCAGCGGCTCCAATCCACCAGAACATGGCCAGGCGGTCGATGTAGACGTGGTTGATGTTGCCGGTCACCCAGCTGAGAAAATCCGCCCGTCTGGCAGGATCAGACAGGAGCAGTGCATTGGTCATGCCGGTAAACAGCATGGACACCAGAGCTCCGGACAGGATCAGCGACAGGCCGCGCGGATCATTGCGGCGGCCGGCAAACCTCGCAACCGCCAGACAGGCCAGGAAGCCGGTAATCGCCCCGGCAAGAGCTGCCAGACCTTGCACTGCGGCGTCTGCATCAAGCAGAAGCGCGGCAGCGACCAGAAACAGCGCCGCACCGGAATTGACGCCAAGCGTTGCGGGCGAGGCCAGGGGATTGCGCACCAGGCTTTGCAGCACAAACCCGCTGGCTGCCGCGATGCTTCCGGCATAGACCGCAATCACGCTGCGCGGCAGGCGCTGAAACAGGAGAACGGCATCCTCATAGCTATTCACCTCGAAATGAACGAGGGATAGCGCCAAACCCGGTAAGGAGGCCGGAGAAAAGCCGAAGAAGAGGTGCAACGGCAGGACAAGCGCAAGCAGAAGCCCTGAGAGACTGAGGAAAAGCCCCCGCCGCTCCATCATGACGCCCCTGCCGATCCGGTGCGCTCCGGGAAGCAGACCAGACGGCCGTCCCGCGGGAAGATTTGTGTCTTCAGGCCAAAGACATCCTCGATCGCGCGGCTTGTGATCGTTTCGGCCACCGGACCGGCCTTGATGCAGGTTCCCGCCCTTAGAAGAACAACCTCGTCGGCAAATGCCGTGGTCAGGTTCAGGTCATGCAGAACCGTGATCACTGTCTTGCCATGGGTTTCGACCAGATCGCGGACGAGCTCAAGCACGGCGAACTGGTATTTCATGTCGAGATGATTGACCGGTTCATCCATCAGGACCACGTCCGTGTCCTGCGCCAGAACCATGGCAATCCAGGCTCTCTGGCGCTGGCCGCCGGAGAGCTTGTTGACCGGAAAACCGGCCCGGTCGCTCAGTCCCACGGTCTCCAGCACCTGCCTGTAGAGCGCCCTGTCGCGCTCCGTCGGGCCGCCGCCCAGGGAGTAGCGGGCATAGCCGGCCAGTTCGATCAACTCGCCAAGGGTCATGTAGTCGGGACAGAAGCATTCCTGGGGCAGGTAGGCGATCCGCCGGGCGAGCTTCTTCCGGCTGATGCCTGCGACCGGCTCACCGTCCAGCAGCACATCACCGCCGGTGAGCGGGAGAAATCCCATGATCGCTTTCAGCAGGCTGGACTTGCCGCAACCGTTCGGCCCAACCACGGCTGTCAGCCGCCCTTTCGGGAACCGGATGGACACATCGCTCAGGACCGCGGTGCTTCCATAGGCTGCGCTTAACTGTCGCGTTTCCAGCACTTTTGACCTCTTGACCTTCTGCAATGCAGAAGTCTTTATACCATCCGAAACGCGCCAGCAAATCCTAAGCCAGCCTTTCACCTCCCTCCCAATTCAAGCGAGAGCAGTTCCATGGCTCCTTCAAAACAATTGCATATCGGCATGTCCCTTGCGCCGACCTGGCTCAGCGGCGACGCCTGGAGGCGAGCGGATAGCGGGGTGGAGGGACTGTTCAGCAGCGGCTTCTATCTGGATATCGCGCGCCGCGCCGAGGCGGCCAAGATCGACTTCGCCTTTCTGCCGGATTCCCTGTTTCTTCATACCGGCCTGCTTGAGGGCGGCTCCGGCTTCGCAAGCCTCGACCCGAGCATGCTCCTGGCGTCAATCGCGCACGGAACCTCGAAGATCGGGTTGCTGTCGACCGCTTCAACGACCTTCTATCCGCCCTATATCGTGGCCCGCCAGATCCAGTCCCTCAATTGGATCAGCAATGGCCGCGCCGGCTGGAACATCGTGACGGCCCTGGATGGGAACGGCAATTTCGGCCTTTCGGAAATGCCGAGCCCGGAAGAGCGCTATGCCCGCGCCGCTGAGTTCACGGAAGTCGTAAAGCGCCTTTGGGAAAGCTTTCCACGCGAGGCCTTGTCGTTGGACCGGGATGGAGGCCGCTTTGCCGATGCGGGTCTCGTCCGGCCGATTGATCACGAAGGCCCGTTCTTCTCAGTCAAGGGGCCGTTGAACCTGCCGAATTTCGGCAAGGCGCCGGTTCCTCTCGTCCAGGCAGGCGCGTCTGAAGCCGGGCGGGACTTTGCCGCTTCGGTTGCCGATGCGATCTTTGCCTCCACTCCGGACAAGACGGCAGCACTGGATTTGCGGAAGGATCTGCGCAGCCGTGCGGAAGGCCATGGACGCAAGGGGGACGATATCCGGGTCTTGCCGGGCCTGAGCCTCTATCTTGCGTCGTCCCGCGCAGAGGCGCAGGAGCTTTTTGCCGAAACCAACGCCCGGGTGAGCCGTGCCCGCAGTCTCGGAACGGTGCGCGAAATGACCGGCCTGGACCTCTCGGACTGGCCGGAAAACAGGCAGGTGAAAGCGTCTGACCTGCCGCCGCCGCCGGAGAAGGTGCGCAGCCGCACCCATTCGGGTCTGCTGCGGAGGATGATCGAGCGGGACGAGCCGACGGTAGCAGATCTGTTGCGCCGTCCGGAGGTCATTGGTTCTGCCCATTGGCTGGTGATCGGCACGCCGGGGGATGCGGTGGACGCAATCCGGGATTGGGCACACTCCGGCGCAATCGACGGCTTCGTCGGCTTCCCGGGCGGCTCCATGGATGCGGTCAGTCTGTTCCTGAGCGAAACCGTTCCCGCCCTGACCGAGCAGGGCCTTTTTCGCAAGGACTACAGCGGCTCGACCTTTTTCGATCACCTCACCGAGAATGGCTGCTGAGCACCGAGGCTTATCCGGAACCGGCCCTTCAGGGCCGGGCCGGGATCTCGATTTTCTGATCTGGATGCGGCAAGCGGCCCGGGTTCCCGGACCGCGTCTGTAGGTTCAGAGCGCCTTGATGCGGGCGCGGAAGTGGTCTGCACCGGCCATGATCTGGTCGAGGATCGGGGCGAGGCCCCAGAACTTCTCAAAAATGTCGAAGGAAACCGTGCGGCTGTGGGTGCTTTTGAACGTGCCGATGCGGCGGTGATATTCCTTGGCAAGCTTCGGATAACCCATCGGCTCGGACATGGCGGACAGCACCAGGAAGGTGTTCAGTTCGCTTGCGAGGCCCGGATGCTTTGCACCGTGATCCATCAACCAGCGGTAAAGGTCCGGATGAAAGTTGTTCATCACCCCTGAGAAGCCCTGTCCTCCCGCCTGAATGGCGGGCCAGGCAATGGCGGCATTGGCGTTGTTGATGGCAAGGGGCGTGCCCCTCGTCAGGTTCAGCCGGTGCTTGACCGCGTCAAGATCGCAGGACACGTCCTTCAGGAAGGCAAAGCGGCCGCTTTGGGCGCAGAAATTAAGTTCGTCGTCGGTCAGAAGCCGGCGGTAGGGGGCCGGACACTCATAAAGGCCAAGGGTCAGGTCGGAGGGCAGGGCGCCCAGCAACCGGGTGATCGCATCGGTCAGGGTGCAGCCGCCCTTCTGGTCCTGATCCAGCCTGTTGGTGACAAGCACCACCGCATCGACGCCTGCGTCGGCTGCGGCCTTCAATTCGGCCTTCTGGTCATCCTCGCTGGCAGAGACGTGGCCGGAGGCAACAACCGGTATGCGGCCAGCCACCTTTGCGACCGTGAAACGGGCGAGGTCCCGACGCTCCTCGAGAGAGAGAAACTGCATTTCCGAGGATTGGCAGACGGCAAAGAGACCGCTTGCGCCCTTGGCGACATACCACTCGAGCAGGGCCTCATAGCCCTCCCAGTCGATGGTGTTGTCATCGTGGAAGGGGGTGATTACGACGGGAAAGATGCCAGTAAGAGCGTGCGGCATGTCTCGAAAGTCCTTGTAGGAACGCAGAAGGCTTCCGGCTTCCTTAGCCGGCGTATCCAAAGAGCTGCGGGAGAAACAGGGTGATCCCGGGGAAGAGGATCAGGAGCAGGAGGGCAAACACCAGAACGGCGAGAAACAGCCAGATTTCCCGGATGATCTCGACGAGCGGGATGCCGGTGACGGCGTTGATGACGAAAAGCAGGATGCCGTAGGGCGGCGTGATCAGACCGATCATGCAATTGACCACGGCGACCACGCCGAAATGCACCAGGTCGATGCCCAGCTCGCGGCAGGCGGGCAGGAACAACGGAATGATCACCAGAATGATGGTCGAGGCATCGAGGACGCAGCCCAGCAGCAGGATCAGCACATTGACCGAGAGCAGGAAGGTCAGGGGCGACACATCCAGCCCGACCAGGGCCTGTGCCACCAGATTGGGAATGTTCTCGGAGGCCACGATGTAGTTCAGGATCAGCGCGCCGCCGATCACGATGCCGACGGAGGCGGAGGACCGGGCACTGGAGACCAGGATCGAATAGAAGGTCGAGAGTTTCAGGGCCCGGTAGAAGACCGCCGACAGGATCAGGGCGTAGAGCGCGGCAACGGCAGCCGCTTCCGTCGGTGTCGTGACGCCGCCATAGATGCCGTAGAGCAGGATTGCCGGCATCAGCAGGGCCGGAAAGGCCTCGAACGTGAGCTTCGGAACTTCGGCAAGAGCAATCGGCTCTTCCAGAGCGAACTTGCGGCGGTGAGAAATCCAGCCGTTCAGCAGCATCAGGACGAGGCCGATCAGCAGACCCGGCAGGATGCCCCCCAGGAACAGAAAGCCTATCGAACTGTTGGAGACCAGCGCGTAAAGCACCATGGGGATCGAGGGCGGAATGATCGGGCCGATGGTGGCGGAGGCCGCGGTGATCGCGGCTGCATAGCCGCGCGTGTAATGGCCGGACTTGGTCATCATCTCGATGATGATCTTGCCGATGCCCGCCGCATCGGCCACCGCCGATCCGGACATGCCGGAAAAGACCAGGGAGGCCAGGATGTTGACGTGACCGAGCCCGCCTCTGAAACGGCCGACCAGGGCAATGCAGAAGCGCAGCAGCCGGTCGGAAATCGTGCCCGCGTTCATGATGTTGGCTGCGACGATGAACAGCGGTACGGCGAGCAGGATGAAGCTCTGGAACAGTCCGTCGACCAGGACCTTGCCGGCAACGCCGATGCTCTGGCCGCTGGCCGCCAGATAGACGAAGGAGCCAACGATGATGGCATAGGCAATGGGCGCGCCCATCGCTGCGATCACGAACAGCACCACCAGGCAGAGAAGAAATGCGAGGCTCATTCGTCCAGCCGTCCTTCGCTTGTGTGTTGGGGTTCGCTCATGCTGCTGCGGAACGCCTGCCAGACGCGCCAGAAGTACCTTGCGGGCACGGCGATCAGGAACAGGATGTAGATCGCATAGACGTCCCGCATCCGGATCCAGTCGCCGAACAGGTCGGACAGGGTGGCGGTCTTCTTCAGGCGCAGGATCTTGAACCGGTCCCAGGTCGGATCGATCGACAGCAGCAGACCGATGCCGATCGCCAGACCGGTGACAATGATGAAGCCCCTGCGGACACGGTCCGGCACGGCAAAATAGAGAATGTCGAAGGACACATGGTCCTGGTCCCGGACCACGAAGGCATTGCCCCAGAACACCAGCCAGAGCCAGAGTGCCAGGCAGAACTCCAGCGTCCAGCCGAAGTTGGACGGCTCCAGCCACGGAAAGGTATCCGGGATCCAGACAATCCGGGCTGTATAGCGGATTACGACTTGCAGGATGAAAGTCGCGAACATCGCTGCCATCATGAAGGCGGCCACAGCCTCGGCGAGCTGCAGCAACGGTTTGCTGATGCGGTTCAAGACCGGCCCTCCCGGCAAGGCGCCATCAAGGCAGAGAAGATGGGAGGGGCGGGCAGACCCGCCCCTCGGTTCATCTCAAGGATCAGTTGCCGAGGGCGTTGATCTTTTCCAGAACGCCTTCGGGCCAGGCTGCGGCAAAGGACGAGCCCACATACTGGGCCTGAACATGCTCGCGGAAGGCCTTCAGGTCTGGCTCATAGATTTCGAGACCCTTGTCCTTCAGGAAGGCAACAAGGTCTTCTTCCTTCTTGAGCTGTGCTTGACGGCCGTTTTCGGCAGCGTCTTCCGCGGCCTTTTGAACGGCTGCCTGCTGGTCAGGGGTCAGCTTGTCCCAGACCGCCTTGGAAAAGGCGATGTAGTTCAGGTCGACAAGATGCGAGGTCAGGCTGATCTGCTTGGTGACTTCATAGAACTTGGCATCCACCACGGTCGGCAGCGGGTTGTCCTGGCCATCGACCGATCCGGTCTGCAGGGCCGTGTAGACTTCCGTGAAGGCCATCGGGGTCGGGTTCGCGCCAAGGGCCTTGCCCAGGAACTGCCAGGCGTCGCTGCCCGGCATGCGCAGGTTCACGCCTGCCAGATCCGCCGGAGTCATGACGTTCTTTTCCGACCGGGGGAAGCGCAGGTTCACGTGACGGCGGCCAAGATACATCACGGCCAGAAGCTTCACGCCCAGCTCGTCCTCAACCTTCTTCTTGAACGGATCCATCAGGGGATCATTGAAGACCTTCACCTGATGGGCTGCGTCCTGATGCACGTAACCCGTTGCGAAGATCGAGAATTCGGGGAAGAAGGTGGCGAGTTCCTGGGCCGAGGCGATCGACATTTCCAGATCGCCAGCGGAAATGGCTTCCAGCTCCGAGCCCTGGGCCACGAGCGATGCGTTGTAGTGGGGCTCGTAGGTGGCAAAGCCTTCGACGGCCGGGCCGAAGACGGTTGCAAGTGAAATAGAGCGCTGATCGGAATCCGATGCAGGTGTGGACATGCGCAGCGTGATCTTGTCCTGCGCGAAGGCGCCAAGGCTCGTGCCTGCCAGCGCAATTGCTCCAACTGCCGCCGTGAACACGCGGCGGGTCATTTTCATGGTCATGTTGTCTCCTCCCAAGAGTTGCCGCTTGTGCAGCCAGAAAGCTCCTCCAGCTCTCGGGTTGCGCGGCAGTCCGGCATTGCCGGTCACGAAGGCATCGTTGTCGATGACATTCGCGCTGACAAGTCCATAGCTAACATGTTAGTTTGTTGTTATCAACAATGCGGCAGGCACAGAATGCAAGGCCGCTCAAAAACAGGTTGGGAGGACAAGGTGAAAGACCGCACATCCGGGGCGGAGGTTTCACTCCGTCAGGTTGCCTATCAGCGGATCGAAGCGCTTCTCAATGCGGGCACGCTGGTGCCGGGGCAGGTCATTTCCCAGCGCGAACTGGTGGAAATGACGGAAACCACGCTCGGCTCCGTCCGTGAGGCCATTCCCCGCTTCGAGGCCGAGGGACTGCTGGTAACCCTGCCACAGCGAGGCCTGATGGTGCCCAGCCTGGACGTGAGCTTCATCCGCGATGCCTATCAGTTGCGCCTGATCCTGGAGACGGCCGCCGTTCCGGATGTCGTCCGCAAGATTGACCGGGCGCAGATCGCAACCTGGCTGGACTGGCACAATGAGGCCCGGCAGCAGCTTGCCGGGGGAGCCGCTTCGGCGGAACTGCCGCAGGATCTGCAGTATCGGGATTGGGACATACATTCCCAGATCGTTCATGCCACGGGCAATCAGTTGATGGCCAATGTCTACCGGGTGAATGCGATCAAGATCCGCATGACGGTGCAGACGCGCATCCGGGTCACGCAGCAGAACGCTCAGCGGGTGATCGGAGAGCATATTGCCTTTCTCGAGCCTTTGCTGGCCGGCAATGTTGCCGCAGCCCAGGCGGCGCTGGGCCGCCACATCGGCAATTCCCTGCGCCATGCCTTGGGTGATGAGCTGCTTTCCCCGTTGACGGCTTGAGGCTTCGTTTCGTCTCAGGCTTTTGGAGGATGGTTCCTGCGCAGGGACTTGCTAGGATCGCCTTCGAAAACAAACCGGTCACGGGAGGACAGGATGACTTTCAAGGCGCTTGTGGTTGAAAAGGCGGAGGATGGCAGCACGCAGGCTTCTGTGCAGATGCTGGAGGAGAGCCGTCTGCCGGACGGGGACGTGACGGTTGCCGTCGACTATTCCACGCTCAATTACAAGGATGGTCTGTGCCTTGGAAGCGGAGGCGGACTGGTGCGCACCTATCCGCATGTGCCTGGTATCGACTTTGCCGGAACCGTCGAGACCTCCAGTGACGCACGCTACAAGCCGGGCGACAAGGTGGTTCTGACCGGCTGGCGTGTCGGCGAAGCCTGGTGGGGCGGCTATGCCCAGAAGGCGCGGGTCAAGGCAGACTGGCTGGTGCCCTTGCCAGAGGGGCTGACGACGCGGGACGCCATGGCCATCGGAACGGCTGGCTTCACCTCCATGCTCGCTGTCATGGCTCTGGAAGATCACGGATTGAAGCCGGACAATGGACCGGTGTTGGTGACGGGCGCGGCTGGCGGCGTCGGATCTGTGGCGACCGCCATTCTCGCACATCTTGGCTATGAGGTTGCGGCCGTCACCGGCCGTCCGGAAACCGAAGACTATCTCAAAGGTCTGGGCGCGAGCCGGATCGTTCCCCGGGAAGAGCTTGCCGAAACGGTCAAGCGGCCGCTGGAAAGCGAGACCTGGGCCGGATGTATCGATGCGGTGGGCGGCGCGATGCTTGCCCGCGTGCTGGGGCAGATGAAATACCGTGCGTCCGTTGCCGCCGTTGGCTTGGCTGGAGGCGCAGCGCTGCCGGCCACCGTTGTGCCGTTCCTTCTGCGCGGCGTGAATCTTCTCGGCATCGACAGCGTGCTGCAGCCCTATGACAACCGGCTGCGGGCCTGGAGCCGGCTCGCGCAGGACCTGCCGCTGGACAAGTTGCGGGACATGGTGTTTCCCGCCACTCTGTCAGACCTGCCCGAACTTGGCGCTGCGATCCTGAAGGGCGGCGTCAAGGGCAGAGCCGTGGTGGATGTGAATGCCTGAGCCTTCCGGAGGCTGACGCGTCAGGAGTGGTCGAGCTCCTGGCGCAGCGCGTCGAACACCCTTGTGTAGATCTGCCGAACGAGGGCGGCAGCCTCCTCCCCCTGGCGAGCGAGTTGCGACAAGCCGGGAGAAGCGTTGACCTCGAGAATGCGGAAAGCAGCCCCTGGGCCATCTTGCTCCTGAAGCAGAAGATCGACGCCGTAATATCTGAGGCCCAGGGCCTTGCTGCAGGCAATGGCTGCGTCCCGGATGGCTTTCGGCAGTTCATCCTCTTTCACCAGACCGCCGATCCCCCCAGCCGACAGATTGGCGACGGGCAGAAGCGTGATGAGGGTTCCGGCAGCGGGCACCGCGCAATAGGTCAGGTTCTGGGCCGTCAGCTCATGAAAGAGCCGGGAATCCGTGCGCACTTTTTCCGGCAGCGGCTTCAGAAGCTCTGCGACCGTCGACCGGCCGTCTCCGGTGACGCTCGGTCTCTGGCGCTCCAGAGCGCCCAGCACTTCTCCGTCCAGCACGATGATGCGCAGGTCCCGCCCCCTGATCTCTTCCTGGATCAGCAGCTTGTCGTGGTGAAAGAAAAGGGATTCGAAGCAGGCTGAAAGCCCCTGTGCATCCAGGGCCCGGTGGACATCACGTCCTTCCCGTCCGTCATTTGGCTTCACATAGACCGGATAACCGATGCGTCCGGCAAAGTTCAGGGCGTCATCCGGACCGGTCAGGATGTCGCTGCAAAGGGCATGAACCCGGCTCATCAGGGCAATGGCGCTGGAGGAATGAACCAGCAGGCTGACGGGAACCGGCAGTCCTGCCTGGGACAGGACTTCGATCGTATGCGCCTTGTCCCGGGCAATTTGAGCTGCGCCGAGCGGATTGAGATCAAAGCTTGCGCCGGAGAAGAAACTGCGCCGCCCCTCGGCATTCTCGATCCAGCCCGCATGTCCCAGCGCATCGGCGGCGTTCAGCTTCAAGCCATGGCTCTGGCAATATAGCTCAAGCAGCCGCCAGATCAGCGGCCGGGAAGGGGCGGGGGATGGATCGCTATCCGCTATGATCGTCCCGCCTTATTTCTGGTTCTGACGGGTGTTGGCCAGATAGTCGATCTTGAACAGGTCCTTGTTGGTCGGACCGTTGGCCACGATGTTGTAGACGGCAACGGTCGTGTCATAGCCCTGTGCGTCCGTCACGGTCCACTGCTTCAACTCGTAGGACTTGGCGTCAAAGATGAGCGTCAGGATGCCGGAGTTGAACGTGGTCTGGTCGGTCAGGGTGACCGTGATCAGGTCCGGTTCGACCAGAACGTTGGTAACGTTGGCGTCCTTCTGGAGATCGATGTTTTCGGCCAGCAGGAAGCGCAGCGGCGTCTGGCTGAGGGGCCAGATGTCCTGGGTCGCCATCTTCCGGTCCTTGACCGAAACGGACTTGCCATCGGAGATGATGTCCAGCTTGGCCGGCGGATTGTAGTAGAAACGCACCTTGCCAGGGCGGGCGATATAGAACTTGCCCTCGGACTGGCCGCCATCCGGACCAAACTGGATGAAGTCGCCGTTCATCGTCTTGACCGAGTTGAAGTAGGTGTTCACCTGGGCGAGCTTCTGCTGCTCGTCCGACGTCAGGGCCGATGCCGCAGTCATGGATCCGATCACCAGGCTTGCCGCCAGGAGGGCGGATTTGAAGAATGTTGTGACAGTGCTCTGGCGCATTTGAAACCTGTGTCTTCCGGTTAAGGGAACCAGTGTTAAACTAGCGGAACCTTGTGGCAAGGTTTTGGCGATGGACGGGCGGCGATGACCGCCCTTCCTGTCACATATCGTCCTCAACACCGTTCTGGACAAGGATCTCCCGCTTGCCTGCGTGATTTGCAGCGCTGATCAGGCCCTCGTTTTCCATCCGTTCGATGAGCGAGGCAGCCCGGTTATAGCCGATGGAGAGGCGCCGCTGAACATAGGAGGTGGAGGCCTTCTTGTCGCGCAGGACAATGGCAACGGCCCGGTCATATAGGTCGTTGCCCTCGTCATCTCCGCCGCCGCCACCGCCGCCGGCCATGCCGTCATAGGGGCTCGCGCCTTCCTCGTCGTCCTCGGTCACCGCTTCCAGATATTGCGGAGTGCCCTGCAGCTTCAGATGCGAGACGATGTGCTCGACCTCGCCGTCGGAAACGAACGGGCCGTGGACACGCTGGATGCGGCCGCCGCCGGCCATGTAGAGCATGTCGCCCATGCCCAGCAGCTGCTCGGCGCCCATTTCGCCCAGGATCGTGCGGCTGTCGATCTTCGACGTCACCTGGAAGGAGATACGGGTCGGGAAGTTTGCCTTGATCGTACCGGTGATGACGTCCACCGACGGGCGCTGGGTGGCCATGATCAGGTGGATGCCGGCGGCACGGGCCATCTGTGCCAGACGCTGGATCGCGCCTTCGATGTCCTTGCCCGCCACCATCATAAGGTCGGCCATTTCGTCGACCACCACCACGATGAACGGCATGGTTTCGAGCGGCAGTTCTTCCTCTTCCCAGATCGGCTGGCCGGTTTCGCGGTCGAAGCCGGTCTGAACGGTCCGCGTGAAGCTTTCACCCTTTTCCATCGCCTGCAGGATACGGGTGTTGTAGCCGTCGATGTTGCGGACGCCGACCTTCGACATCTTCTTGTAGCGCTCTTCCATCTCGCGGACGGTCCACTTGAGCGCGACAACGGCCTTCTTCGGATCGGTCACGACCGGGGTCAGCAGATGAGGAATTCCGTCATAGATGGAGAGTTCCAGCATCTTCGGGTCGATCATGATCATCTTGCACTCGGCCGGCGTGAGCCGGTAGAGCAGCGACAGGATCATGGTGTTGATGGCGACCGACTTGCCCGAACCGGTGGTACCGGCAACCAGCAGGTGAGGCATGCGGGCAAGGTCCGCCACGACGCTCTCGCCATTGATCGTCTTGCCGAGGCCCAGCGCCAGCTTGGACTTGGATTTCTCGAAGTCCTGAGAGGCCAGCAGTTCGCGCAGATAGACGGTCTCGCGGCGGGCATTCGGCAGTTCGATGCCGATGGCGTTCTTGCCCGGGATCACGGCCACGCGGGCGGAGATCGCGCTCATCGAGCGGGCGATGTCGTCGGCCAGGCCGATGACACGGGAAGACTTGATGCCCGGTGCCGGTTCCAGCTCGTAAAGGGTCACGACCGGGCCCGGGCGGACCTCGATGATTTCTCCGCGCACGCCGAAGTCTTCCAGCACGCCTTCCAGGATACGGGCATTCTGCTCGAGTGCATCGGCGGACAGGCCCGGAACCTTGCCGGTGACCTTCGGTTCGGCCAGAAGATGCAGCGGCGGATGCTCGTATTCCTCCGGAGCGCCAAGGAACGACGGTTGAGCTTCTGCAATCGCACGCTTGCCCGGCTTGGGACGGGCTGCAGGCGGGATCACACGGCTCGGCGCGGCTGCTGCCGGAGCTTGTTCTTCCGGGCTGGCAATGCCGATCGGGCGGGGCACAGGCCCCTTGTTCGCCATCAACTCGTCCGGATCGAAGGGCACGCCCTCCTCATCCTCGTAGTCGTCTTCGTAATCGTTGCCGGAACCGTTGGCACGCTGGCGGCTGTCGTAGAAGTCGGACAGGCCGTCGTCGTCCTTTGGCATCAGGCGGCCGGCAATGGCCCGGCGGAAGGCGCCAAGGGCGCTGCGGCGCGGGGCCGGCTCATCGTCCTCGTAGACCTCGCCGTGTTCGTCCCACTCGTCCTCGTCATCTTCAGGCCGGGTGGCCGGGCGGCCGGTCACACGGCGAAGGAAAGAGGTGCCCTGCAGGCTCCAGTGGCTGAGCCGGCCGATGGTGGCCGTCGCCATCAGGCCCAGGCGGCTGTCGGTCTCTTCGTCCTCATCGTCAAAGTCGAAATCATCCTGCTGGGCGCGGCCACGGCCACGCGGTGCTGCCTGCTTCGCATTGGCCTTGGGGGCCGCGTCTGCGCCAAAGAAGCCAGATGCGGCAACAAGCAGGAACAGGGCAGGCAGGCCGAGGCCGAGGACACCGACGATCGTTCCGGCGCCTTCGGTCAGGTTGCCGGTCAGAAGGCCCGGAACCACATGGATTGTATCGCCCAGGAAGCCGCCAAGGCCCGTGGGCAGCGGCCAGCTTTCTGGAACGGGAAGGGCTGCGAGAGCGCCTGCCGCCAGCAGGGAGCCTGCAAACCAGAAGCCGAGGCGGCGGCGGCTGATGTGAACCAGATTGCCGGAGAGAAGCCGCCAGCCCCAGAACACGATCGGCACCAGGAACACAGCCGTCGCCAGACCGATGGTCTGCATCAGCACATCGGCGAAGATCGCACCCGGTTTGCCGAGGGCGTTGTGGGCGGGCTCGCCGGTGGCGTGGTTCAGGCTGGGGTCGTTGATCGACCAAGTTGCCAGCGCTGCGGCCATCGCCGCCGCAACGGCGATCACGCCGAGACCGCACAGTCCCACCAGATTGCGCTTCATGAAGCGCCGCAGCGGGCTCTGGGTGTCGATCAGGTCGACGGAAGCGCGGCGGCCATTGCCGCGGACGGCGGTTGCCCGTCTCATGCCTTTTCTCCCAGCCAGGCCGCCATGCGCTGCAGGGCGGTTCGAGTTTGAGCGAGCGGGGCGCACAGGCCAACGCGGATGTAATCCCGTCCCGGATTGCTGCCATCCGCCTGGTCGGATGCGAGATACGCCCCGGGCAGAACCTTCACGCCGGTGTCTTTCCAGAGGCCCTTGGTCACCTCGACAGAACCGCCCCAGCGGGCGACATTCAGCCACAGGAAGAACCCGGCTTCCGGGGTCACCGCACCCATCAGCGGCGACAGGATCTCTTCGGCGGCCTCGAACTTTTCGTTGTAGAGGCGGCGGTTCTCTTCCACATGCGCCTCGTCGCCATAGGCGGCCGCGGCAACAGCCTGATGCGGGATCGGCACCTGCGGAGCCGCAAGGCCGCGGAACTTCACCCACCTGGACAGGAACTCCGGGTCCCCGGCAGCAAAGCCGCAGCGCAGACCCGCCAGGTTGGAGCGCTTGGACAGGGAATTCAGCACGATGATCTTGTCGAAGACATTGCCGTCCGGATTGCCGAGAGCCTTGGCAGCCTCAAGCATGCCGGGGGGCGGCGTGTCGCGGTAGATCTCCGAGTAGCATTCGTCCGAGAAAATGTAGAAGCGGTGCTTGCGGGCGAGCTGGATCAGGCGCTGCAGATAGGGAATATCCGCGCAATAGCCTTCGGGATTGGTCGGCGAGGCAATGTAGAATGCGACCGTTTCGTCCAGATCCGCCGGGTCCAGGCTGTCGAGATTGGGCAGGAAGTGGTTGCCGGGCCGGGCGTCCATCAGCACAGCGCGCGAATCAGCGATATGGGCCGCCGCTGCATAGGTCTGGTAGAACGGGTTCGGCAGCATCATCACCGGGTGATCTATGCCCTTTGCCAATTGGTCACGGGCGGCAATCGCCCCGAAGGATAAGCCTTCGCGGGAGCCGTTCAGCGGCAGAACACCGTTCTCGACATCGATCAGACCATCAAGATTGTACCTGCGGTCGAGCCAGCCTGCGACAGCCGCGCGGAACTCCGGCGTGCCGTTGATTGGCGGATATCTGCGGAAGTCACCGATGTTTTCGGCGAGGATGCCGGCCACGAACCCGGGCATCTCATGCTGCGGTTCGCCAATGGTCATGGCAACGGGATCCATGCCCGGACGCTCGTCTCCCAGCAGAGCGGCAAGACGCTGAAACGGATTTGAACTCGGCAGGGCGGCGCCCCGCCGGTAGGTGGCACGTGTGGCGGTCATCGATGTCCCGGACATTCCATAGGCTTTGGGGGCAAGGCTACCCGGCCTTGGTAAAGCCCTTATTAACCAAGGGTCTCGTTGTCCGCTTTGGAACAGGATTGCTTGAATTGGGGGCTGGCGAGGCTAAGCTGCCAGAAACACTGGATTTTATGTGCAGGTGCCAGAAAGGGATCGCATCATGACTGCCGCAAATGAGCCGGTTTCCGTACTCTGTTTCGGAGATTCCCTGACCTGGGGATTCAAGCCGGGCGAGCGGACCCGCTATGGCCATTCCATCCGCTGGACACGGCGTCTCGCCAAAGCGCTGGGAGAGGGCTTCTATGTGGTGGAAGACGGCGTGAATGGCCGGACCACCGTCCATGAAGACCCCATGCGCGGCGACAAGAACGGCTTTGCCCATCTTGCCACGGCCCGCAAGGCGCATATGCCGGTCGACATTCTGGTTCTCATGCTGGGCACCAACGATCTGCAATCCCGTTTCAACATGAGCGCAGGCGCCATCGGGTCGGCCATGTCGCGGCTGATCTTTTCAGCCTGCCAGTCCACCGATGACCCTCACGGCCAGCCGCCGAAGTTGCTTCTGATTTCTCCACCGCCTCTGGGCGATTTCGATGGCTCACCACTGGCCTGCATGTTCTGCGAAAAGAGCATCGCAGAATCGAAAAAGCTCAAGGATGTCTACGCTGCCCTGGCCTCGCAGTACGGAGCGGCCTTCCTCGACGCCGGTTCCATCGTCTCCGTCAGCAAAGTGGATTCCGTTCACTGGGACGCGGACATGCAGGCGCCCTTTGCCGATGCAGTTGCTGAAGAAGTGCGGAAACTCGCCGGAGTGTGAGCCGCTTCCAACCCTCACCCGCCGCTTCGCGACGACCTCTCCCAGGCTTGGGAGAGGTGATCGGTGAGGCTGATCGTGGGAAACTGACGGTGTGATCCGTGGGGAGCTGCGATGCCAAGCGGCTTGCCGCAGCCTGCTCCCTCTCCCTCAGGGAGAGGGTTGGGGTGAGGGCATGCTCGGCCCAGGTGGAATGCCTCAGGCCGAAGAGAGCTGCTTTTTCAGTGCGATGAGCTTGCTTTGTCGCCGGCTTCCAATCCTCACCCGTTGTTTCGCGTCGGCCTCTCCCAGGCTTGGGAGAGGTGATCGGTGAGGCTGATCGTGGGAAACAGGCTGGGTGATCCGCGGGGGGATGCGATGCCAAGCTGCTTGCCGCAGCTCGCCCCCTCTCCCTCAGGGAGAGGGCTGGGGTGAGGGACCTTGATCAAAAATCCGAGGTCAGGCCTTTGATTTCCCAGTCATCGTAACGGGTTGGCTCAAGTCCGCCCCGGCCGTTGACTTCTGCAGGCAGGGTTTCCTGGCGGGCGTCGATCTCTGCGCGGCGGGCTTCGGCTTCCTTCAAGGCGCGCTGGGCGGCAGGGGGAAGGTCCTCGAAGCGGCGCCGGGGCGCTTCTTGCACTTCCGTCGCCAGCGACGGCGCGTCCGCTGCGATCCGGAAGGGGACCACATTGGTCTCCTGCGGCTGATCCGGGGTGTTGCTGTTGTCACCGGTCATGGCTCTGGCTCCCGCTTGGATCTGAGGGGCGGTCTTGAAGCGCGCAAAGCTTGAAGCCTTGGCGCAACCACCCCATTTCTGTCTGACAGAGGCTATACAGAGCCTCATCCCGAATTGCAAAAGGACTGGTGGACGGCCCGAGATGAACTACTTGCGTACAGCCATGCTGCTTGCGGCCATGACCGCGCTGTTCATGGGGATCGGCTATGTGATCGGCGGCCAGGGCGGCATGATGATCGCCTTGCTGATTGCTGCCGGCATGAACGTCTTCAGCTACTGGAACTCGGACAAGATGGTTCTGCGCATGCATCATGCGCAGGAAGCTGACGAGCGCAGCGCGCCGGAGCTGTTCCACATGATCCGCCAGCTGTCCGCCAATGCGGGCCTGCCGATGCCCAAGGTCTATATCATCGACAACCCGCAGCCGAACGCCTTTGCAACGGGCCGCAATCCGCAGAACGCGGCTGTCGCCGCCACCACGGGCCTGCTCAACATGCTGAGCAAGGAAGAGGTGGCGGGCGTGATGGCCCACGAGCTGGCGCATATCAAGAACCACGACACCCTGATCATGACCATCACGGCGACCATAGCCGGTGCCATCTCCATGCTCGGCAACTTCGCCTTCTTCTTCGGGGGCAACCGGGAGAACAACAATCCCTTCGGCTTCATCGGCGTTCTGGTGGCCATGATCGTGGCGCCCTTGGCGGCCATGCTGGTGCAGATGGCGATTTCCCGGACCCGCGAATATGCCGCCGACCGCATGGGCGCTCAGATCTGCGGCGAGCCGATGTGGCTGGCGTCCGCGCTGAACAAAATCGCGGGCGGCGTGGAGCATATTCACAATCCGGACGCGGAAGCGAACCCGGCAACGGCACATATGTTCATCATGAACCCGCTGTCCGGCGAGCGGATGGACAATTTGTTCTCCACCCACCCGGCAACGGCCAACCGCATCGCCGAATTGCAGAAGCTGGCCCAGTCCGGCCTGGGCACTGGCGCGGCCTATCGTGCGCCGTCCGCAAGCAGCGGATCCGCCTATCGCAGTGGCCCGTCCTCACAGCCCTCGTCCGGTTCTGCTCCCTCCGGCCCCTGGGGCTCAGCGCGTGGCAGTGCGCCGCGCGAGGAGAGCCGCCGGCCAAAGGGGCCCTGGGGGTAATCCTGCCCGAAGGCGCAGCCAGTTGCCCTTGCGAGGAGAATTCGCTTTTCCGAGGGCTGTAGGCCATCTAGACTGATCCCATATGCGCCGCTGGCCAAACGGTCTGCGGCGCTCGTTTTTTCTGACCGTCCCCTCAAGAGACCTTAAGCCCCAACGGAGTCCAGCCTTGGCCAAACCGTCGCGTCCCCATATGCCGTCCAAGGCCCGCCCGAAGAAGACCGGGCCCGGTCCGCAAGCCGAAGGGGCTGCAGAGCGGCCGCAGATGAAGGACAAGCCGGGCTTTTCCGCACGAAAGGTTGCGGCCGACATTCTCGGCAACGTGGTGCACAAGCGCCGTCCGCTGGATGGGGAACTGGACGCCAATTCCGGTCATTCAGGGTTTCGCGAGCTTGCTGCGAATGACAAGTCCCTTGTCCGGGCCATTCTGGGCGCTTGCCTGCGTCACCGGGGTGAGTTGAACGAGCTGCTGGACCGACTTCTCGACCGGCGAATTCCTGAAAAGACCGGTCGCGTGACCGACATTCTGCATGTGGCCATGGCGCAGATGCTCTATCTAGACATTCCGGACCGGGCTGCCGTGTCCCTGGCCGTCGACCATGCCAGCATCGACCGGCGCGCCGTGCCCTACAAGGGCCTGGTCAACGGGGTTCTCCGGCGTCTGGGCCGGGAGCGGGAAGACGTTACCGGAGATCTGGACGCCAACCGTCTGAACACGCCGGAATGGCTGTTCGACAGCTGGGCCGCCGCCTATGGCGAGGAGACCGCACTCGCGATTGCTGCCGCTCATCAGAATGAAGCCGCGCTGGATCTGACGGTCAAGGAAGATCCCGCCGGCTGGGCAGAGCGCTTGGGCGGCATTGTGGTCGGGGCAGGCTCCGTCCGTCTTCACCGCAAGGGCGCCGTTGACGCGCTGGAAGGCTTCGCGGAGGGCGCCTGGTGGGTGCAAGATGCGGCCGCCTCCATGCCTGCCCGTCTTCTCGGGTCTCTTGAAGGCAAGCGTGCTGCCGACCTTTGCGCGGCTCCCGGTGGCAAGACCGCCCAGCTCGCGGCTGCCGGTGCAAGGGTAACCGCTGTCGATATTTCCAAGAGCCGCCTGAAGCGCGTGAGCGAGAACCTCTCCCGCCTCGGACTTGAGGCGGAAGTGATCGCCTCAGACCTGCGGGAATGGGAACCGGCTTCGCCCTTCGATGCCATTCTCCTGGATGCGCCTTGCAGCGCGACCGGTACGATCCGCCGTCATCCGGATGTGCCCTGGATCAAGCAGGCCTATGACGTCGGCGTGCTCTCCGAAGTCCAGTCCGTTCTCTTGCGCCGTGTTGCAGGCTGGCTCCAGCCTGGCGGTACGCTGGTCTATTGCACCTGTTCCATGGAACGGGCGGAAGGGGAGGATCAGATCTCCGCATTTCTGGCGGATCAGCCGGGTTTCGAGCTGGTTCCCGTGCAGCCGGAAGAGGTCGGTGGGCTTGAGGCGGTGATCACGCCGGAAGGCTATTTGCGCACCCTGCCGTGCCACTCGGCCACAACCGATGGGGGAGAAACCGGTCTGGATGGCTTTTTCGCTGCAAGGATCCGTCGTCTTTAACGGCACATAAACCGTTGTTGAGACTATTCTGGAAAGAATTTGCTAACCTTAACACCCCGGTTTCGGGCTGGTGCTGAAGGAAAACACTCATATTTCGGGTAGCGCGTCCTCGCGGCGGAATGGTGCTTTGACCATGGGAGCCTTTTCAGAACAGGGCCGTATCTGGCGCCTGCTGGCTGGCCATGCCTGGCAACAGACGCTGAAGTGGGTCCATGGGGGCCCGCTGTTCCGGCTGCGCCCGCAGCCGGGTGCGCCGTCGCGTCTGTTGATCGCGCCCCAGGATCTGAGAACCGCTGACCAGACCAATGCCGCCGACATTTACGGCGGGCGCTTCCTGTTTTCCGGCCATCTGGTGGAAACCCACGGCGAAAGCCCGTTCGAGATCGGTGGCACCCATCCGGACTGGCAGCGTGAGCTGCATGGCTTTGCCTGGCTTCGGGATTTGCGAGCGGCGGAAAGCCGGATTGCCGGCCAGAATGCCCGCGCTCTGGTGGATGACTGGATGCGGATCTGCGGCAAGCGGCATCCGATCGGCTGGGATGTGCCTGTGGTGACCCGGCGTGTCATGTCCTGGCTTGCCCATTCGCCTTTCATTCTGGATGACGGCGATCACGACTTCTACAGCCGGTTCCTCAAGTCGCTGGCCCGTCAGGTCCGCTTCCTGCGCAAGACGATCAACGAGACCCAGGATGGCGTCGAACGGCTTCAGGCCGCGCTCGCCATTTCCGCAGCCTGCGTGTCGATGGCAGGGCAGGGCCGCTATGCCCGTCAGAGCATCCGCCGGCTGGATCAGGAACTGACGCGGCAGATCCTCACCGATGGCGGCCACATCTCCAGGAACCCGCG
This sequence comes from Roseibium suaedae, assembly GCF_900142725.1. Classification (GTDB taxonomy): domain Bacteria; phylum Pseudomonadota; class Alphaproteobacteria; order Rhizobiales; family Stappiaceae; genus Roseibium; species Roseibium suaedae. The sequence goes on from NZ_FRBW01000004.1 coordinate 329,332, forward strand.
TGCGATCATCGAAATCCTCGCGGATCTCCTGCCCGTCCGGCAGGCTTTCATCGCGCAAGGTCTGGAACTGCCCGAGACCATGATGCTCTCCGTCGACCGGATGATGCCGATGATGCGGTTCTTCCGTCACGGGGATGGGGCTTTCGCTCATTTCAACGGCATGGGCTCCACGCCGAACGATCTCGTCGCGACGATCATGGCTTATGATGATGCGCGCGGGGCTGCGCCCGGAAATGCGCCTCACACAGGCTACCAGCGCCTGACCGGCGGCAAGTCTGTCGTGCTGGTGGACACCGGCAAGCCGCCCGCTCTGGCGGTCAGCGGCAATGCCCATGCGGGCTGCCTGTCCTTCGAATTTTCTTCCGGGCTCAACCGGATTGTCGTCAATTGCGGCGTGTCGGGCCGGTCCAATGAGGCCTGGCGCCGGGTCAGCCGGTCAACGCCCGCCCATTCCACGGCAACGATCGAGGAAACGTCCTCTTGCCGCTTCCTGACCGAGCGCCCCTTCGGCCGCTGGCTGGGCACGCCGGTGATCGCCGGGCCGTCCATGGTTCCGGTCGAACGGAACGACGACGATTTCGGCACCCGCGTCAGCGCGTCCCATGATGGCTATGTGGCCAATTTCGGCCTCGTTCACGCCCGTGATCTGCGGCTCAGTTCCGATGGAACGGTGCTCGATGGCATCGACAGTTTCGTGCTTCAGCGCAACCCGGGCCGCGAAGGTTTCTATGCGGTCCGCTTCCACCTGCATCCGGCCATCAAGAGCAGTTTCCTGCGCGGCGGCACGGCGGTTCTTCTGGTCTGCCGCGATGGAGAGGCCTGGGAATTCGATGCGCCGGGCTCCGAGCTGGCGCTGGAAGAATCCATCTATCTCTCGGATGTCTACGGCCACCGCAAGACCATGCAGATGGTCATCTATGGTCATGCCCGCGAGAACCAGACCGTCTCCTGGCAGTTCCGCCGCACCGCTGTCGCCAAACTCACCCGCCGCTCTGCTCCCACCGGCGTCGAAGAAGCCGCTGGCGAGTTCCAGTTCGTGATGCCGGAAGATGACAGCTTCGATGCCTTCGAGGATACTCTGCCGGAGGCAGGAGAAGACTGGAGCGACCAGACCTAAGGTCAGGGTAGAATACGGGTCAGATGACAGTCAGGGAAATCGAGAGTATCTTGCTATTTCTACGAATAGTGTTTGACGATCGAAGAAGCTTCTGACTAAAACCCCAAAGGTTTTATATCAGAGATTATTCTTATGGATTTTGTAGACATTATTGATGGCGTGTATGTTCGGGATCTCCGCCTGATAACAAATCCCAAGGGAAGTGTTCGCGAGTTCGTCCGGAGGGATGATCCGGACTTTCCTGGGTTTGGGCAGGTTCATATAGTCGAGACCATGCCGGGGATTGTGCGCGCATGGTTCCGCCACTACCGCCAGTTTGACCAGTTGAGCTGCATCCGAGGCAAGGTTCGCGTTGGCCTCTACGACGACAGGCCGGACAGCCCGACCCTGGGCGCCTCAATGGACTTTGTCATTGATGCCGACAAACCTGTCGTTGTCGGAATCCCGCCAATGGTCTGGCACGGCTTTGCGACAGCCGGGGAAGTGCCGAGTGTTCTTGTTCAGCACAACAATCAGGCGTTCAATCACGGGCAGCCTGATGAGGAAAAAAGACCTCATGATGCCAACGGCTTTCCAATCGTCTGGTGACATGCGCCAAATCGTTCTCTGGCATTGGACAGATGACCTGGAGGAGGCTGCTGCTTGCTCTATTGCGGGTGTCAACCGGATAGGGATCGACATCGATCGTCTGGGCAAGGCGGAGCGGCAGGCGGGTCAGAATTCGTGGATTTCCCGGCATCAAATTGAGGTTTTGCCCTTGTTGCGTGAGCGACTGCCGGGGCAATGCCTGTTCTTGCGGACGAATGGTTTGCACGATGGAAGCATCGCGGAAGTCGAAACTGCATTGGCGGGCGGTGTCGATATCCTGATGTTCCCGAATTTCCAGACCATTCGGGAACTGGAGACGTTTCTGAAGCTCGTGGATTGCCGTGCGAAGGTTGTTCCTCTCGTGGAGCGCCATCTTGCCTTGCCGCTGATTTCCGCTTTTCCAACTCTCGGAATTGATGAGTTTCATTTTGGTCTGAATGACTTGTCTCTCGACATGCGGGTCCCGAACAGGTTGTCGCTGTTCCTGCATCCGGAGATCGAGGCTGCGTGCGAATGCGCACGGCGCGCCGGGTTGAATTTCGGAATTGGCGGCGTCGCCCGCCCAGGTCAGGATTCTCTTCCGGTTGACCCGTACAGCGTCATTGCCCAGCATGCCCGTTTGGGGTCGACTGGCGCAATGCTGGCCCGTTCATTCTGGTTCGAGGGGAGGCAGAAACTTTTGAATTCGCTCGGTGACGAAATTGCCTGCCTCCGGAAAGCCTTTCGTCTTGGAACTCAACTTCCCTCAGGTGCAGCGCGAGGGCTGCTGGAACAACAGCTCGAGCTTGCGCAATGAAAATCCACCTTCATTGCGTGAACTGGAATAGCATTGAGTTCATCGACTATTTCTTTCGTCACTATGACGGCTTTGTCTCGAGATACTTCGTCAATGATGATGGATCCACTGATGGCTCTTTGGAGTATCTCTCAAGACGGCCGGATGTAACTCTGGCTGCCAAGCCTCGTCTTGATTCAGAGTCCTATGTTCTTGAGTCTCTCCACTCGCATCTGACGAGCTGGAAAAGAAGCGCCGGCCTTGCTGATTGGGTGATTGTCGTCGACATGGACGAGCACATCTATCATCCGGACCTTCCGCTGTATCTTGAGCGCGTGACGCGGGAGGGCGTGACCGCAATTCCTGCGCTCGGATTTCAGATGCTGTCGCGAAAGATGCCGGACAAGAATGTCCGTCTTACAGATGAGATCCGTGTCGGCGCTCCCTGGAAGCAGATGAGCAAACTGGTGATGTTCCGTCCGGATGCGGTTTTGGATCCCGGATTTGCCATAGGCCGACACACGGCGGAACCGAAGGGAGATATTCGATATCCGGATCGGGACGAGCTTCTTCTTCTGCATTACAAGTATATCGGCTTTGACGCATTGAAGCTCCGCCACGCACAGGCCCAGGCACGGCGGAGAAAAGCGGATCTCCAGAATGGCTGGGGACATCGTTACGCCTTTGATGAGCAGAAGCTTGAAGAGGACTTTTCTGCATTCGAAGCAAGGTCATTGGATGTTTCAGGCATGCGAGATCCGCATCTTCAGCATGAAGAGCCTCGCTGGTGGCGCTAAACTTTCCGGGAATCTGATCTCCGGGTCGGGAACGGTCATCTATCTTTCCCTGCACCTTCCCCTTGCCCCTCTTTCGTGATAGGGCGGCGCCAGATTCCGGACCTTCCTAATCGCGAGGCATTCCCAGATGGCCATTGTGTCCAAGAGCGTTCCCGTTCCCCCGCTCGTTCCCGTCAAGCGCGCCCTTCTTTCCGTATTCGACAAGACCGGCCTGATCGACTTTGCCAAGGCCCTGAGCGACCGGGGCGTGGAGCTGGTCTCCACCGGCGGTTCCTACAAGGCCTTGAGGGATGCTGGCCTTGCCGTGATGGACATTTCGGAAGTCACCGGTTTTCCGGAAATCATGGATGGCCGGGTCAAGACCCTGCATCCGGCCGTGCATGGCGGCCTTCTGTCGATCCGTGACGATGCCGACCATCAGGCTGCCATGAGCGCTCACGGCATCACCGGCATCGATCTCTTCTGCGGCAATCTCTATCCGTTCGAGGATGTGGTGGCCAAGGGTGCGGATTACGCGACTGGCGTTGAGAACATCGACATTGGCGGCCCGGCCATGACCCGCGCTGCCGCCAAGAACCATGCTTATGTCACCGTCGTGACCGATCCGGCCGACTATGAGCTGGTGATTGCCGAGCTGGACAAGCACAACGGCCAGTCCCCGATCGAACTGCGCAAGAAGCTGGCGCTGAAGGCCTTTGCCCGCACAGCCGCTTATGATGCTGCCGTTTCCAATTGGCTGGCCGATCAACTCGATGAGGCAAACCCGGCGCACCGCGCTGTCGGTGGCAAGCTCGCCGAAGTCATGCGCTACGGCGAAAACCCGCATCAGTCTGCCGGTTTCTACACGACCGGCGAAGTGCGTCCGGGCGTGGCAACGGCCAGGCAGATCCAGGGCAAGACCCTGTCCTACAACAACATCAACGACACGGACGCCGCTTTCGAGCTGGTGAGTGAGTTTGATCCGGCCCGCACGTCGGCTGTCGCGATCATCAAGCACGCCAACCCTTGCGGTGTGGCGGAAGGCAAGTCGCTCAAGGAAGCCTATGAACTGGCTCTGCGCTGCGACCCTGTGTCGGCATTCGGTGGCATCGTTGCCCTGAACCAGAAGCTGGATGCGGCTGCCGCTGAAGAAATCGTCAAGATCTTCACGGAAGTCATCATTGCTCCGGAAGCCGACGAAGCTGCGATGGAAATCATCGCCGCCAAGAAGAACCTGCGCCTGCTTCTGACCGGTGGTCTTGCAGATCCGCGCGCCAAGGGTCTTTTCGTCAAGTCGGTGGCCGGTGGTCTCCTGGTTCAGAACCGCGACAACGGCGTTGTCGATGACCTGGACCTCAAGGTCGTCACCAAGCGCGCACCGACGGCTCAGGAACTTGCCGATCTCAAGTTCGCCTTCCGCGTCGCCAAGCACGTCAAGTCCAACGCCATTGTCTATGCCAAGGACGGCGCGACCGTCGGTGTTGGCGCAGGTCAGATGAGCCGCGTGGATTCAGCCCGCATCGCCGCCCGCAAGGCGCTGGATGCGACCGAGGCAGCAGGTCTCACCGAAGCACTGACCAAGGGCTGCGTTGTGGCCTCTGACGCGTTCTTCCCCTTCGCGGATGGTCTGCTGTCTGCCGCAGAGGCAGGCGCAACGGCCGTGATCCAGCCGGGCGGCTCCATGCGCGATGATGAAGTCATTGCTGCCGCAGATGAAGCTGGTCTGGCAATGGTGCTCACCGGAATGCGCCATTTCCGGCATTGATTGATAGCAATCAATCTCCCCGTGTGTTGAGGTTTGAAGTGCAACTCTACTTCAGTATTTAGGGGTTTTGGCAGAAAGTGCCGCAAGTGAAGGCGACAGAACTTATTAATTTCTGTCGCCTAAATTCTGCTCCATGGCTGGCTTTCCTGGCGTGACCTCCCCTCCGCCGAGGACCTTCCCTGGAGACGGAATTTGTTTCAAAAAGCGACCATTACCACCAAGCTGGTGGCAGTTAGTGTCCTGACCTTGGCCATGGCTCTTGTGGCCGGCATCGGCTTTATTGCCTGGCAGGCATCCATCACTGCGGGCGAGCAAGCGCAATCGCAAGCCGAGGCCGTTGCCAAGCAGGAAGCGGAATTTGTCCGCAGAACGATGGAAAACGGTCTGAAGTCCGCTCAGGGCATAGCCTATTCGCTGACAGGCCTCAGAAGTGCCGGTAACACGGACCGTGTGCAATGGACTTCCGCGGTCGAGGAAAATCTTCTCGCAAACCCTGATCTTTCCGGCGCCTGGGGCGTCATTCTGAATGATCTTCTGGACGGCAAGGATGCCGAGTTCAAGGGTGACGAGAAATACGAGCCAAAGACCGGCAGCTGGACCCCCTATTACTTCCGTCTTCCGGACGGCAAGATCGGCTACCGTCCCATCACCGATGTTGTGGTCGGCTCCGATACGGAAACCCTCTGGTTCAATGCCCCCTTCAAGACCGGCAAGTCCTTTGTGACCGATCCCTATAGCTGGGAAGCCGACGGCAAGACCGTGACAGGTGTGTCCTTCTCCGCGCCGCTTAAGAACGGCAACCAGATCATTGGCGTTGCCGGTGGGGACATCATGCTGACGCCGCTGTCCGAAGCGCTCGGCAAGCAGGTTCCGCTAGGCACCGGTTCGGTCTATCTCCTGTCCCAAAGTGGTCAGTGGGTTGCCCATCCCGATGCTGCCCTGCTTGGCAAGTCCTGGGAAGAAGGCCGGTCCGAGCAGGATCTTGCGGTCAAGGATGCACTGCTGAAGGCAGTCAAGGAAGGCAAGGACTTTGCCTATACTGGCTACTCCAACACGCTCGGCACGGAAGTGCTCCGCATCATCAAGTCCGTGGAAATCGGCGACTCCGGCACCACCATGTCGGTTGTCGTCAATGTTCCGACCAGCACCCTGAGCGCCGCCTCCACCCACATCACGATGATGATCATCGGTGTCGGACTGGTGCTGCTGGTGGTCGTGGCCGCTTCGATCTACTTCGTCAGCACTTCGGTGGTGCGCCGTCCGCTGGAGCGGGCTGTCGGCAGCATCCAGGCCCTGATTGATCAGCGCTACGAAGAGCCGATTGCAGACACCGAACGCGGTGACGAAATGGGCCGGATTTCCCGTGCACTGGAGGTTTTCCGCGACAAGTCTCAGCAGGCCGAAGCACTGGGAGCTGAGCAGCAGGCTCAGCAGCAGCGTCAGGTCGAGCGGGCCGAGCAGATCCGCAACATGTCTCAGGCCTTTGACCAGAAGGTCAGCAGCCTGACCCAGACGGTTCTGCGCCAGGTGGCAGACTTGAACTCTGCGGCGATCGTTCTGACGAAGGGCGCGGATGAAACCAGTGCCCAGAGCACCATGGTGGCAGCCGCCTCCGAAGAAGCATCCTCCAACGTGGAAACGGTTGCGTCTGCCGCTGAGGAACTGATGGCCTCGGTTGAGGAAATCCGTCGCCAGATGGCTCAGTCTGCCGCCATTGCCGGTCAGGCCGTGGATCAGGCGCAGGCCACCAACCAGAAGATCGAGGGTCTCGCCCAGGCGGCGAACCGCATCAGTGAAGTGGTCAAGCTGATCACCGATATCGCCGAGCAGACCAACCTCCTGGCGCTGAACGCCACCATCGAGGCGGCCCGTGCTGGTGAAGCTGGCCGTGGCTTTGCGGTGGTTGCTGCTGAGGTGAAGGAACTGGCCAACCAGACCGCTCGTGCAACTGATGAGATCTCCATGCAGATTCAGTCCGTTCAGAGCGAGACGGAAGGGGCTGTCGGCGCGATCCAGGGCATTTCGATGACCATCGAGAAGATGAACGAGATCGCCACGAGCATTCAGGGCTCGGTCGACCAGCAGGGTCAGGCAACCGAAGAAATTGCCCGCAACATCCAAGAGGCGGCGAATGGCACACAGGAAGTGGCCCGCAGCATCGTGACCGTTGCGTCTTCGGCTGATGAAACCGGAAGCACCGCCCGGCAGGTGAACTCTGTTGCAGAGGTTCTGCAGGGCGAAGCCAAGAACCTCCAGGCAGAAGTCGAGCACTTCCTGTCCGGGGTCCGCTCTGTCGCCTGAGGCTTCTGAAGCCGCGTAAAAGATCAAGAACGACCAAGACCGCCCAGCCATCCGCTTGGGCGGTCTTTTTTATTTCCCTTCTCTCGACTGCGTGTGTGCCGCGTTTTTCCTGAGTTTCAGGCTTCCGGGGTGCGCTAAATACAAAAGCCCGCCGGAGTGGACCCCGGCGGGCTTTGTTCTTTCCCAGAAAGACTTGCCGTCAGGCGGCGTCGAGGCTGTTTTCCTTGACACCCTTGATGAAGTCCGCAACCCGCTGGCGCAGAACCGCTGCTTCCTTGTCCAGGGACTGGGCAGCAGAGGAGACCGCGCTTGAGGTCTGGTTTGTCTGCTCGGCAGCCATGGAAACCTCTGCAATGTTCTGGGACACGTTGTTGGTGCCTTCCGCAGCCTCCTGAACATTCCGGGCGATCTCGGCCGTTGCCGCTCCCTGCTGCTCAACGGCAGCGGAGATGGTCGAGGTGATCTCGTTGATCTTGGCAACCGTTTCCGTGATCTCGTTGATCGCGGCGACAGCGGCGCCCGTCTCGGACTGGATGCTGGAAATCTGGGTGGAGATTTCCTCGGTCGCCTTGGAGGTCTGGTTGGCCAGTTCCTTCACTTCTGCAGCAACCACAGCAAAGCCGCGGCCGGCATCACCGGCGCGGGCCGCTTCGATGGTGGCATTCAGGGCCAGAAGATTGGTCTGTTCGGCAATCGCCTGGATCAGGTTTACCACATCGCCGATACGGCTGGCAGCTTCCGACAGCCCACGCACCCGTTCATTGGTGGTGTTCGCCTGGGCAGCAGCCCGGGAGGCCACCTCTGCGGAGGTGACAACCTGCCGGTTGATCTCATTGACCGAGGCGGAAAGTTCTTCTGCCGCAGCCGAAACGGTTTCCACATTGCTGGAGGCATTGGCCGCTGCATGCTCAACGAAACGGCTGCGTTCCGATGTGTGTTCTGCGCCCTGGCTCAGCTGCATGGAGGCTGCCTTCAGATCCGTTACAGATCCGGTGATCGTTTCCAGCAGGCCGTGAACCTGGGTCTCGAATTCGCCGGACAGGTTCTGGATGTTGTGCGCGCGCTCCTGGTCCTTCTGCTGGCGGGCGGCATCGCCAGCTTCCAGCTGCTTGCGGTTCCGCTCGTTCTGAACGAAGACCTCCATGGCGCGGGCCATGTCACCGATTTCATCCGAACGGTCGATCTCGGCAACATTGATGGATGTGTTGCCGTCATGCAGCTGGCGCATGTTTTCGGTCAGAGCCTTCAGCGGGCGGGAAATATTGCGAATGGCTGCCCATGCGATGGAGACAGCGATCGCGCCGCCGATCAGGATCAGGGTGATGAGCTCGACAGCCTTGCCCCAGAATGTTTCTTCCACGTCGGTCACATAGACGCCGGTGCCCAGCACCCAGCCCCAGGGTTCGAAAGCCTGTGCCCAGGAGGTCTTGCGCAGCTGCTCATCACCGCCGCCGGGACGGGTCACCCGGTAGTCGACCGTGCCGCCACCATTGCGGGCTGCATCGATCATTGCGCGGATGTGAAATTTGCCGCTGGCGTCCTTGGAATCGAAGCCGTTAGTTCCGAGCAGATTTGCCTGAGTCGTGATGAGGCGCGTGCCCTTCATGTCATAGGCAAAGACATATCCGTCCTTGTCGTAGCGAAGGGAGCCAATCATGGTCTTGGCGCGGGTCTGAGCTTCTTCGGTGGACATTTCACCGGAGAGTTCGAGCTGGTGATAATAATCCGCCGCGGACAGCGCCATTTCCACCACAGATCGTGTCTGATTGCTGCGCTCATCGAACAGGGCCGTGTTCAATGCGGTGAGGCTGACCGTGGCAACAATGATGGAGAGGACGGTAAGCGTGAAGACCGGCAGCCAGAACTTGACGCCGAGGCCAATGCGATTGAGCATTTCGGGAGCCTTAAGTGGTTGAAATTCTGAGAGCAATCAACCACCGGCATATTAATGATGAGTAAATCTTGATCTGGAAAGTTATTTTGTCGCGCTTGTTTTCAGCATTTGATTTTTGAAAGTTGTTCCATGGAAAGACATAGAAAAAGACGCTCAATGAATATTTTGAGCGCCTTCTTTTTATTGACGTAAGGTCAGTTAAGACCGAAGGTGTTCATGAAATGCGTGATGGTCGCGGCGTAAGATGCTTCAGCCGCAGCGGCATTTCCACCCACGTGCGGTCCAAGTACAACGCATTCGTCTTCATAGGAAAAAGGCTTGCCCGTCTCCAGGTTCATGAGAATGCCGTTCTCGCCTTCTTCGATCTTGCAATCTCTGGCTGTTTGAGCGGTCTTCGACTGAAGCGATTTTCCGAACAGGGTCGGTACATCAAACCCGTGCTCGCCTTCCGGATAGATCGTCATCTCGATGTCGGCTCCGGCCTTCTTCAGACGTTCGACATAGGCCTCGCAGACGCCGGGTTCGTTATAGTCATCTGCGCCGCCGTGGAAGATCCGGACAGGTCCTGCTTCCAGCTTTTCGTCGTCCTTATAGACCGACACGCAGTTCGGATAGAAAGGCACATAGGTGGCGAAACGGGCGCCGGATGTGTTCCACAGGTCGTTGAAGCGGGTCATACTGGCATAGAGAGCTGCCTGTCCGCCGCGGGAGAAGCCCAGCAGGCCAATGCGCTTGGGGTCGATGGTGTCATGATGGGCGAGAATGTCAAGCGCGCCATAGATATCGACGATATAGTTCAGGCGGCCAAGGGCGGCCTGCTTGTCGCCCAGCTGCTTGAAGCCGCGGCCGGTGAGCGAGTCGATGGTAAAGGTCGCGATGCCCTTTTCATTCAGCATGCGGGTCCAGGGGTCGATGCTGGCGCCAACGCCGCTGGAGCCATGCATGAACACGACGGCGGGAAAGGGACCCTTGCCTTGCGGCAGGCGGAGGATGCCGCCAATCTGCTCAGCCTTGCCGGCGCTGCCGGTCAGGAACTGCTCGTCGGACAGGGTTTGGGTTGCGTAAGGGTAGATTTCTTCGCGGACAGTCATGTCCGGCGTGAAAACCGTTTCGGCCATGGCAGAGCCGAAGCCGGCCAGGAACATGGCCAGGGCGGCAATCATCTTGAATTGCATGATGCTCCATTTCATCTCCAGCTGCCGGGGAGGTGGCATCAGGAGATTTCAAGCTTTGGATTGTGCTGAAACCTGCTTTGAACTGGCTCAAGGCTTTGTTTGAGCAGATGTTTCAGGATTTCTTATGTGCAAGTCAATCTGGTTGCGCAAGGCTGCTTCTGCCGCCTTGAGTGGCTCTGAAGCTTCATTTCGGACCTCACGCCAGTGGCCGCGGCCTTCTGGGCAGTATCCGGCTAATCACTTGAAAAACAGACAGGGATCAGCCGGACGTTGCGGGATCAAACGGATACCCTTTGTGAGGCGTAAATCTGCCGTTCGGGCAGGATACTGGGTTTGGTGTGCCCGAAAGAATGCACGTCTTCCTATTGTTTTTTCTGTTTATTTTCCTACCGGACCCGCGCCAGAAGGACAGCACCGAGGGCGAGGAACGCCAAAATGGGAGACATGCCGGCGGCAAGGCTTCCGGTTGCGACCGTGACAAGACTGACCGCGAGCGGTGCCAGGAAGCTCGTCACCTTTCCGGAGAGGGCGAGCAGGCCGAAATACTGGCCGATATTCTCTTCCGGGGCGAGGTGAACCAGAAGGCTGCGCGAGGCCGATTGCAACGGTCCCGCCGCAAAGCCGATCACGCCGCCGAAGAACAGGAACAGAAGTTCCGGCAAGGATCCGGTCAGGCCTGGGGTCTGAGACGCAGGAACTGTCATCACAAAGAGGATCGTGTCCCGGTCAATGGAGATCACGCCGAGGCTGCCGATGGTCAGGAGAATGAGAGAGGCAAAGAGCACCCGCTTGGGGCCGTAGCGGTCGTCCATCCGCCCGCCGAGGATTGCGCCAAACGTGCCGGCTACCGTCAGCAGGATCGCAAAAATGCCGATCTGGAAAGCCTCCCAGCCAAGCTGGCTCGCCGAATAGATGCCGCCAAAGGCAAAGAGCGCCACAAGCCCGTCCTTGTAGGCCATGTTGGCGAGCAGGAAGAGGAAGACGCGCTTGTTGGTCCGGGCCAGGCGCAGACTGGAGACAAGTGTTGCAATCCCGATGCGGACTGCCGGGCCGAGGGCCGAGCGGCGCGGGGCGTCGGGCGTGAACAGAAACAGCGGCAGCACGAAAACCGCATACCAGAGCGCAGAAAGCGGCCCTGTGGCCCGGTCGCCTGCCCGGCTTGCCGGATCCGAGCCGAAAAGCGGATCCTGACCGAGCAGCGTCTTGCCCGTTTCCGGGCTGGCGGCAAGAAAGCCAAGCACGAGCACAAGGCTCACAAGACCTCCCACATATCCCACGGCCCAGCCTGTGCCGGACAGCCGCCCCACATGGGTGCGGGGCACGAGATCCGTCATCATGGCGTTGTTGAAGGTGGTGGCAAACTCCATGCAGAGCGTTGCAACCGAAAAGCTCAGCAGGGCAAGGGTCAGGCCGTACGGTGTTCCCGGCTCCGCGAACCAGAGAACGGCGCAGGCAATCACGAAGGGAATGGAAAAGGCCAGGATCCAGGGCTTGCGATGGCCGGTGGCGTCCGCAATCGCACCAAGGACTGGCGCGAACAGGGCGATGGCGAGGCCGGAGGCCGATGTGGCAAAGCCCCACAGCGCCTGTCCCTGTTCGGGTGTCTCTGCGAGGGCTGTTGCCACAAAAGGCGCGAAGATGAAGGTGGTGACGAGGGTGAAGAACGGCTGGCCGGCCCAGTCGAACAGGATCCAGGACCACAGGGCCAAGGGGCGGGCAGGGGGAATTGTTTCACTCATCGCAGCATCCTCCTGCACGCGGCATCCGCGCCGCCGGAACCGCAGGATGAAATGAAAATCCCCGGCATGTAGCCGGGGATTAGCACATTCGCTGGAGCTTGCGTAGGGAGCCTTGTGGCTCGCAGGCCCTTACTTGGTCAGTTCAGCCAGCAAGCTTGCTGCCACGGAGAACTTGGAGACGCTGAGGTCGCCGTCCAGGATCTCGTTGACCGTGCGTGTGGTGCGGGCCACCGAGTGCTCGTGGGTCGACAGCCATGTCTCGAAGCTTCCGCTTGCGATCGCTTCCTTGGCGATGCCCCGATGTGCGGCGGCCAGGATCGACCGGGCACGGTCAAGGGCAAGGCCGTCATAGTAATCGGAGATCGTCAGCTCGCGGGCGAGCGCATCCATGGCGCCGATGCGGAAATGGGCTGCCACATCGAAGAAGGCCTTGGCCGCCAGGTCCAGCTTGGCGGAGGTTTCTTCGGCAACGATCACCACATCGGGGATTGCCGCTTCCATCGGCAGCCAGGCGATCCGGCGGGCAAGAGCCTCAGGAACCTTGGCTTCAATGAAGCGGGTGGTCTGGCGTTCGAACTCGGCCGACTGATCTTCGCCCAGTAGGTTGGCAAGGCGTGACCGCAGATCCGCGATGCCGGTGCCGAACCGCTCGACCACGTCGGAAATGCCGCCTTCGAAGGACAGGTTGCGCTTGAACCAGACAACCTGCTCGATCAGGAGATCCTCGACCGCCGAATAGAGCTCAAGCTGGATGCTGCCATCGACCGTGTTGTCGAGGGCATCGATTTCCGTATTGAGATCCGTCAGGTCGAAGCTGTTGCGGACGGCGACGAAACTGCGGGCGATGTCTGCGGGGCTGGCCCCGGTCTGGTCCATGAGACGGGTCATGAAGGTCGGCCCGCCCCGGTTGATCATGGAATTGGCCAGCATGGTAGCGATGATTTCACGGCGCAGGCGATGGCCGGAAATCTCGTCATTGTAGGCCTCTGCCATCTGATCCGGGAAGTAGCGGAACAGTTCACGGCTGAGATAGCTGTCATCCGGAACCGTGCTGGACAGCAGCTCGTCATAAAGCGTCAGCTTCGCATAGGCGAGCAGCACGCCCAGTTCCGCGCGGGTCAGCGGTGTGCCCGCCTTGGCCATTTCGGCCAGACCGGCATCATCCGGCAGGAATTCCACCGCCCGGTCCAGAAGGCCTGCCTGTTCCAGCTGGCGCATCATCCGGCCCTGATAGCCGAAGTCTTCCATGCCCCGGCGCTCGGTCATCGAGATGGCCAGGGTCTGGAGGTAGTTGTTGCGCAGAACCAGTCCGGCGACCTCATCGGTCATGCGGGCCAGCAGGTCATTGCGCTGTTCGACCGTCAGCTTGCCGGCCTTCACGGCCGCACCCAGGGCGATCTTGATGTTCACTTCCATGTCGGAAGAGTTCACGCCTGCCGAGTTGTCAATGGCGTCCGAATTGGAGCGGCCGCCCTTGCGGTTGAACTCGATACGGGCCCGCTGGGTCATGCCCAGGTTCGCGCCCTCGCCAATGACCTTTGCGCCCACTTCGCTGGCGGTGATGCGGATCGCATCATTGGCGCGGTCGCCTGCATCCGCGTCGGTCTCCGAAGAGGCCCGGATGTAGGTGCCGATGCCGCCGAACCAGAGCAGATCGACCTTCAGCCGCAGGATCGCGGTCATGACTTCCTGAGGCGTTGCCTGAGGCCGGGAGATACCCAGCAGGGCCTGCACTTCCGCAGACAGGGCAATCGACTTCGCCGAGCGCGGGAAGATGCCGCCGCCCTTGGAAATCAGCTTCTCGTTATAGTCTTTCCAGGAGGAGCGGCCGAGATCGAAGACGCGCTTGCGCTCCTTCCAGGACTTCGCCGGATCCGGATCCGGATCCAGGAAGATGTCCCGGTGGTCAAAAGCGGCCACGAGCCGGATGGCCTTGGACAGCAGCATGCCGTTGCCGAAGACGTCGCCGGACATGTCACCCACGCCGGCCACCGTGAAGGGCTCGGTCTGGATGTCCCGGTTCATCTCGCGGAAGTGGCGCTTGACCGCTTCCCAGGCGCCACGGGCCGTGATGGCCATCTTCTTGTGGTCATAGCCCGCAGAACCGCCGGAGGCGAAGGCATCTCCCAGCCAGAAGTCCCGGCCTTCGGAAATGCCATTGGCCGTGTCGGAGAAGGTTGCCGTGCCCTTGTCGGCGGCCACCACCAGATAGGGGTCGTCGCCATCATAGCGCTGGACACTTGCCGGCGGCACGACCTTGTCCTCGATCAGGTTGTCGGTGACATCGAGCAGGGCGTTGATGAAGATCTTGTAGCTGGCGGTGCCTTCCTGGAACCAGCCTTCCCGGTCTGTTGCCGGATCGGGCAGGAATTTCGGCACGAAACCGCCCTTGGCGCCAACGGGCACGATCACTGCGTTCTTCACTTGCTGCGCCTTGACGAGGCCCAGAACTTCGGTGCGGAAGTCCTGTGGCCGGTCGGACCAGCGCAGGCCGCCTCGGGCCACCATGCCGAAGCGCAGATGCACGCCTTCGACGCGGGGGCTGTAGACGAAGATTTCGCGGAAGGGCCGCGGGCGCGGCATATCCTCGATATTGCGGGAGTTGATCTTGAAGGCAAAGACCGGCTTGGGCTGGCCCTTGTCGTCAAGCTGGAAGAAGTTGGTTCTCAGAATGCTGTCGATGACATTCTGGAACCGGCGCAGGATGCGGTCGTCGTCGAGGCTCGACACGGTGTCGAGCGCCGCTGCAATCTCGCTTTCGAGGCGGGCGGTTTCCACGTCCCGGTCCTTGCCGCTGGCAGAAGGATTGAACCTTGCGTGGAACAGCTCGACCAGCTTCGCGGTGATCTGCGGATAGTTGTTGAGCGTGGTCCACATGTAGTCTTCGGAGAAGCGGATGCCGACCTGGCGCAGATAGCGGGACAGGGCGCGCACCACGGCAATGTCGCGCCAGGCAAGGCCTGCGCTCAGCACCAGTGCGTTGTAGCCATCGTTTTCTGCCCGGCCCATCCAGACCGCCATGAACAGGCTTTCCAGCCGGTCCCTGAGGTCATCGGCAAGATCCGCAACAACTCCGGCGCGGCTGGCCTCAAGCGTCATCTCATGCAGATAGGACAGGTCCTGATCCGTCGGCGTGATGCGGTAGGTCCGCTCGTTGATCACCTTGAAGCCCATGTTTTCCAGCAGTGGAACGCGGGCCGACAGGGGGATGGGGGCATCCAGATGGAACACCTTCAGCGACAAGCGGTTGTCCAGCGAACCGGAGTTGCGGAAGAACGTGATCGCTGTCTGGCGCTCCCGGGACAGGGTCTCGAGCTTCAGCACGTCGATCAGCGCCGTTTCCGCGCTGTAGACTTCCTTGTAGCCGCCGTGGAAGGCCAGGGCGTAGCGGTCGGACAGCTCGCGCGCCTTGACCGGGTCGAAGCGGGCCTTCAGCGCATCGCGCAGGCCGTCCGGCCAGGTGCGCACCATGGTCGCAACGGCCTTTTCCAGCTCTTCCTGGTCCGGCTGCGGCGTCTGGCCTTTATCGCGGCCAATAATGAAATGCACCCGGGCGAGCGGGCCTTCCGGATAGGTCACGTACCAGGCGGACAGGCGGCCGTCGAAGACGGAGGCGAGATAGGTGCCGATGTTGAGGCGCACTTCTGTCGTGTAGCGGTCGCGCGGCACGAAGCAGAGGATCGAGACATAGCGGTCGAACCGGTCGGCGCGGGCCAGCACCCGGATGCGCGGCCGCTCGTCCAGTTGCAGGATCGTCATCGCGAAATCGAACAGCGTGTCCTTGTCGATCTGGAACAGTTCGTCGCGCGGGAAGCTTTCCATCACGTTGGTCAGGGCGCGGCCGGAATGGCTTTCCGGGTCATAGCCGGCCTTGGCCAGAACGCTGGCAACCTTGCGGCGCAGGAACGGGATGGTGCTGGTCGGCTCCGTATAGGCCGTGGAGGTGAACAGGCCGACGATGCGCAGTTCGCCCGCCAGCTTGCCGTCTTCGTCAAACAGTTTCGCGCCGACATATTCCATATGGACGCGGCGGTGGACCTTCGACTTCACATTCGCCTTGGCAATGATCAGCGGGTCCGGCTTCATCAGGAATTCGCGGACTTCCGGGGTGATCTGCACGAACTCGTTGCCACGGCGCAGAACGCGCACATCCGGATTGGCGAGCAGGCCAAGGCCGGTGCCGTCGTTCGGAGACAGTTCGCCATCGGCCACGCCGCCTTCGAAGCGGTATTCGCGCATGCCGAGGAAAATGAAATTGTCGTTGGCCATCCATTCCAGGAAGTGGATGGCTTCCCAAAGGTCGTCTCCGCCGCTGGCGGCCTGTCCGGTCTTGTAGGAGTTGATGGCACGGACGAGGCGTTTCTTCATCGCCGTCCAGTCATGAACGGCTGCGCCGACATCATTCAGCACGGCAGTCAGGCGGTCCTGAAGGGCCTGACGGGCCTCCTCGGAATCGATCCGGCCGATATGAATGTGGATCAGGCTTTCCTGGTCATCTTCCCGGGGCGCGCCTTTTCTCTTGCCGGTGGCGGACACAAGGGTGCCGTTGGCGTCGCGCTCAACATTGAAGATGGGGTGCAGGACGAGGTGAACGTCGAGGCGGCTCTCCTGGAGCTCGGCCATCACCGAATCCACCAGGAACGGCATGTTGTCATTGACCACTTCGACGATGGTCAGCTCGCCAGCCAGCTGGCCCGCAACCTTGAAGCCGGGGTTGACGATGGAAACCCGGTGCGTGCCCTTCTGGTGGGACTGGAAGTCAGTCCAGGCATGGCGGGCAAAGGCCGACAGCTCTTCCTCGGAGTAGTTGACGAGATCCTCCGCCGCGCCGCGCAGATAGAATTCGCGGGCAAAATCGGCAAGTGCCTCCGACTCCGTCTTGAGGGATTGATGGATGGACTCGATCAGCGCGTCTTTTGCGCCCTGTTTTTTATCCGGCATTTCCGTCCCTTTCCGATCCAGTCATTCTGAATATGGAGCTGGATCGCGTTCATGCTAGCGTGAGATATTGAATGAAGTGATGACAAAACAGTCAACTGGGAGGTGGCATGTCTGACGAGAGGGTGATTGCACTGGCTGTGAGCGAAGGTGCTGGGTTGAGTGCAGAAACACAGAAGTATTTTGACCTGTGTCAGGAAAAGCTTGGTCTCGTACCTAATGTCCTAAGGGCATATGCTTTCGACGACAAGAAGTTGCGAGCTTTTACAGACATTTATAACGATTTAATGTTGGGTCATAGCGAGTTGACGAAGCTCGAGCGGGAGATGATTGCCGTCGTGGTGTCCTCCATCAACCGCTGCTTCTATTGTCTGACGGCCCATGGGGCGGCGGTTCGCGAGCTGTCCGGCGATCCGGTCCTCGGCGAAATGCTGGTGATGAATTACCGTGCGGCGGATCTTTCACAGCGTCAGCGGGCGATGCTGGACTTTTCCGTCAAGCTGACCGAGCGGCCGTCCGAAATCGTCGAGGCCGACCGGGAAGACCTGCGCAAGGCCGGTTTCACCGACCGGGATATCTGGGACATTTCCTCCGTTGCCGCCTTCTTCAACATGACCAACCGGCATGCTGCGGCCACCGACATGCGTCCCAATCATGAGTATCATTCAATGGCCCGTTGAGTTTGCGGCGCTTGCGATGCGGTGACATCTCCTGCATTTGGGTGTAATAGGCACGGGTTTTTCCGTGACAGGCAGGAGAGGGAGCCGGGACCATGGTCGCGCGCGTATTCATTGATGGTGAAGCTGGAACGACTGGACTCCAGATTCGCGAGCGCCTTGCTGCGCGCCGGGATCTGGAGCTTCTCTCCATTCCTGATCATCTGCGCAAGGATCTCTCTGCCCGTGCAGATCTGCTGAACGCTGCAGATGTTGCCATTCTTTGCCTGCCCGATGATGCGGCCAAGGAAAGCGTGTCGCTGATCACCAGCGATACCACCCGGGTGATCGATGCCTCGACCGCTTACCGGGTTGCCGAAGGCTGGGATTATGGTTTTGCCGAAATGGCGAAGGATCAGGGCGCGAAGATTGCTGCATCCAAGCGGGTGTCCAATCCGGGCTGCTGGCCGCAGGGCCTGATCGCCCTGACCCGTCCTCTGATCGAAGCCGGTCTTCTGCCGGCAGATCTGCCGCTCACCTACAACGGCATTTCCGGCTATTCCGGCGGCGGCAAGTCCATGATCGCCGATTATGAAGCAGCAGGCGCTGGCGCAAACACCTTTGCGCCCTACGCCCTGACCTTCAATCACAAGCACTTGCCTGAAATGACGGCTTACAGCGGCCTGACCAAGGCTCCGCTGTTCACCCCGTCTGTCGGCAACTACTACAAGGGCATGCTGACGGCCATTCCGCTGCAGCTTTCGGCTCTGCCGAAGGTGCCGACGGGCGCCGAGCTCCATGCTGCTATCGCCGACCATTTCGCTGCCATCAAGGATGGCTTTGTCGAAGTGGCCCCGCTTGCAGACACCGGCTCGTCCAAGGACCTGAACCCGGAAGCGCACAACGGCACCAACACGCTGCGTCTGCATGTGTTTGCCAATGACGCCCGCGCTCAGGCCGTTCTGATCGCCGTTTATGACAATCTGGGCAAGGGCGCGTCCGGCGCTGCCGTCCAGAACCTGAACCTGATGCTGGGGGTCGATGCGGCAACCAGCCTCGCTGCCTGATAATCAAAACAAGACAACAAGCCAGAGACCTTTGGAGGTTATCGCCTTGGACAAGTTCACCACGCTCACCGGTGTCGCCGCTCCGCTGCCGATCATCAACATCGACACGGACATGATCATCCCGAAGCAGTATCTGAAGACGATCAAGCGCACGGGCCTCGGCACCGCGCTGTTCTCCGAGATGCGCTACAATGAAGACGGATCCGACAACGCGGATTTCGTCCTCAACCAGCCGGCCTACAAGGGCGCACAGATCCTGGTCGCAGGCGACAACTTCGGCTGCGGTTCTTCCCGTGAGCACGCTCCGTGGGCTCTGCTCGATTTCGGCATCCGCTGCGTGATCTCCACGTCCTTCGCCGACATCTTCTACAACAACTGCTTCAAGAACGGCATTCTGCCGATCCGCGTGTCTGAAGAAGAACTCGACAAGCTTCTGGACGATGCTTCCCGCGGCGCCAACTCCACCCTGACCGTGGATCTGGAAACCCAGACCATCAAGGGCCCGGATGGTGGTTCGATTTCCTTCGAGATCGATCCGTTCCGCAAGCACTGCCTGTTGAACGGTCTCGACGACATCGGCCTGACCATGGAAAAGGCTCCGAAGATCGACAATTTCGAAGCCAAGGCCGCCGAAAGCCGCCCCTGGGCGTAAGCCAACAGGCCTTTCGGGCCTGGCTGTTCTGACATTTGTCACCCCGGACCTCCGTTGCGCCGTGTCCGGGGTGACAATCCCAAAGATTTCGGGCGGGAGAACTGGCTAGGTCAGCCTTTCCGCATGAGAAATCCCCTCCGTCTTCGTCATGCCATGGCTTGACCATGGCATCCATTCCGTAACCTCGCCACATGGAAACGCAGTGCTTTGTGGAGGCGGAACGGCATGGATTCCGGTTCAAGCCCGGAATGACGGCGTGGGGAAAGGCCGGTTTCCCTTATCTGCACTCTTGAGAATTGAGTTGATTGTTTGTGTGGCGCCGTATCCTCGCGCAGCCTTCACAGCGGCTTGAACAGATTTGGGATGCGCGGCGCGCGTTTCCGTTTTACGTCAGAAGCCATGACCCAGGTTTCGACTGTCTTGAGCGCGATGCCCTGGATGGACCGGCAAGGCCGGCTGTCCGTTTTCCGGCTTGCCGTTTTCCTCATCCTGCTGGCTCCGGCCGCGGATTTGCTCTTCTTCCTGTTCTTCGGTCCGGTCTTTCCCGAGCCCTATGAGCTGGCCATTCACGAGAGCGGCGATTGGGCAGTCCGTTTTCTGGTTCTCTCGCTGGCCATCACTCCGGCCCGCCGGATTTTCTCCTGGAACAAGCTGATCGGTGTGCGGCGGATGATCGGCGTCTCTGTGCTCTTTTATGTGCTTTTGCATCTGGTGCTCTACGTTGCCTCGGAGCATTGGAGCCTTCCCAAGGTCGTGAGCGAGATCGCGCTCCGGTTTTATCTGACCATCGGCTTTGTCGCCCTGCTCGGCCTTGCGGCTCTGGGCATCACGTCCTTTGACCGGATGATCCGCAGGCTGGGGCGCCGGTGGAACCAGTTACACATGCTGGTCTATCCGATCGCAGGTCTGGCTCTGTGGCATTATTTCCTGCAGTCCAAGTCGGATGTCTCATCCGCCGTGCTGATGGCAGGGCTTTTTGCGCTGCTGATGCTTTACCGTATCGCGGTCCGCCTGAAACTGCCCCTGGCGAGCCCACTTGTTCTCGCAGGCTGTGCGGCCGGCGGTGCTGCGGCTGCGGCAGGCATCGAGTTTGCCTGGTATGCCCTGGCAACCGGCATTCCTGCCAAGCTGGTGTTCCTGGCCAATTTCGACGTGCAGTACGAGCTTCGGCCCGCAGTCTGGGTGGGGATTGCAGGCTTGAGCGTTGCGGTCATCAGAATGCTGCAGATGCTTCTGCCGATGGTTCGGAGCAAGCTAAAGGCAGCCTGAAAAGGGGAGTCCGCTCAGGACTTGGCGCTGCCGCGCAACTCGCGGGCGGCGAGCATCTGTTCGAGTTGTTCGAACGTGTCCCCAAGCGGGGCGAGGGCCGTGGCCGTTGCGCGGAAGCGGTTGGCATGGGCCTCGAACAGGCGCCGGGCCAGTTCCGGATATTCCTGGATCATGCGTTTGAACAGGGCCCGCCGGATCCGGATCACCCGGACCGCGCCAATGGCAACGGCCCGGCAGGGGCGCTTGGTATCGGCCAGAAGGGCGCTTTCGCCGAGGAGGCTGCCGGTCGGCGCGAGGTCAACTTCGTCGAACCCGTCCGGCCCGCGCTTCTGCAGGCTGACTTCGCCGGCGGCGATCACAAGACCGCCATCGGCTCTTTCTTCCTCATCAAACAGGATCATGCCATTGCGGTAGTCGAGACTTTCCGCGCTGAAGGCAAGCAGACGCAACTGGTCGTCGGCGAAGTCCGACAACATCGGGATCTGCTGCAGTATGGCGATATCCTGAATAAGGCTCATTCTTAAGCTTTACGCCGCGCGGTTTCAGGGCACAAGCTTATATCCACCGGCTTCTGTGACCAGAAGTTCCGCATTGGACGGGTCCCGCTCGATCTTCTGCCGCAGGCGGTAGATGTGGGTCTCCAGTGTGTGGGTCGTCACGCCGGAATTGTAGCCCCAGACCTCATGCAGAAGAATGTCGCGGGTCACCGGCTTCTCGCCTGCCCGGTAGAGGAACTTCAGGATCGACGTTTCCTTTTCCGTCAGGCGCACCTTCGAGCCCTTTTCATCCAGCATCAGCTTGGCGGCCGGGCGGAAGGAATAGCGGCCGATGGCAAAAGTCGCGTCTTCGCTCTGCTCGTGCTGGCGCAGGTGGGCGCGCATGCGGGCGAGAAGAACCGCGAACTTGAACGGCTTGGTGACATAGTCATTGGCACCGGCTTCCAGACCCAGGATCGTGTCGCTGTCGCCGTCATGACCGGTCAGCATGATGATCGGCGCCTTGAAGCCGTTCTTGCGCAGCAGCTTCACGGCTTCGCGCCCATCGATATCCGGCAGGCCGACGTCCATCAGCAGCATGTCGATGGATTCGTCCTTCGCCTTGGCAATGCCGCTTGCGGCGCTGTCTGCCTGGATGGTCTCGAACTCGTCATAGAGTGACAACTGCTCGACCAATGCCTCACGCAGATCATTGTCGTCATCAACGATGAGAATGGTACGGGCTGTCATCTCTGGTTCCTCGCTCTGGCCTTGCGCCAACGGATTTTTCTTAAAGACCCGATCAGCATCACGTGAACAACATGGGTCGTGTGACCTGTTTGTGCGAGGGAAATCATCGCCAAACAAGAGGTTCTGCGTCAATTCTTCTTCACGGCGGGGTCAGCGGAGGGTTATCAAGAGGTCCTGCGTGCAGTGCGCATGAAAAGGCTTCAGGGAACGACCGGGTGAGAAAAGCGGCGGAAAGACTTGTGGTCCGGGTTCGTCCCGGTCAGAAAACGAAGGGAATTCTGCAGCTCGGTCCGATCACGGTTCCGTGTGCCATCGGGAGGTCGGGTCTGACGCGTCTGAAACGCGAAGGCGACGGCGCAACGCCCGTTGGCCGGTTTGCCCTGCTGGGCGCCTATTACCGGGCCGACCGGCAGGCTCGGCTTGCCGGAGGCGTGCCTTGCGAGCCGATCCGGCCGGACGATGGCTGGTGCGATGATCCGCGCCATTTCCGTTATAACCGGCCTGTGACGCTGCCCTTTGCCGCGAGCCACGAGAAGATGTGGCGGGACGACCACCTCTACGACATCGTGGTGGTTCTGGATTGCAACATGGCTCCGGCGGTCAAGGGGCGGGGCAGTGCGATCTTTTTCCATCTCGCCCGGGAAAATTACACCCCGACCGAAGGCTGTGTGGCTGTCGCGCCCCGGCACATGCGTCTCATCCTGTCGCGGTTGAGGCGGGGCGCGGTGATGGAGATTTCCGGGCTCTGACGGGAACGCTGCGGCACTTGCCGCGTTGTTCCAGACAGACGATCCGGCTATGGGATCTGACGAGGCGCGCAATTGCCAGCCGCCTCTTTGCAAGATTTGGGGGAATGCCATGCGCTGGAGAGGCCGCCGGACGAGTGACAATATCGAAGACCGCCGCTCGGCCGGGTATACCCGGGGCGGTGGCGGCGTGCGTGTCGGTGGCGGGCTCGGGCTCACCGGCGTTCTGGTCGTGCTCGCCATCTCATGGTTCACCGGCATTGACCCTATGACCCTGCTTCAGGGGCTGGACGGATCCTCCGGCGGCGGAAACTATCAGACCTCCGAACCGGCTTCCCGCGGCACTCCGGACGACCCGCAGGCTCAGTTCGTCTCGGTCATCCTGGCTGACACGGAAGACACCTGGAGCCATATCCTGGGTCAGTATGGCGAGAACTATCCGGAGCCGACCCTGGTGCTTTTCTCCGGCGCAGTGCCATCAGCCTGCGGTAATGCCACTTCTGCCACCGGTCCCTTTTACTGCGGGGCGGATCAGAAAGTTTACATCGATCTGTCCTTCTACAAGCAGCTGGCCGGTCAATTGAATGCGCCGGGCGATTTCGCCCAGGCCTATGTTCTGGCCCATGAAGTCGGTCATCATCTGCAGAACCTGCTCGGTGTCCTGCCGGAATATCAGAAGGCCCGCCGCACCATGAGCGAGCGCGAAGCCAATGCTCTTTCCGTGCGCGTGGAGCTTCAGGCCGATTGCTACGCCGGCATCTGGGCGCATTACGCCGCCCGCAAGCGGGATTTCATCGAGGATGGCGACATCGAGGAAGCGCTGAATGCAGCCTCCAGGATTGGTGACGACACTTTGCAGAAACAGGCGCAGGGCTATGCGGTGCCCGAAACCTTCAACCACGGAACCTCCGCCCAGCGGGCCCGCTGGTTCCGTCAGGGCTTCGAGACAGGCGACCTGAAAGCCTGCAATACCTTTGAAGCCGCCACGCTTTAAGGATGTTCAGACGAAACGCGGACAGCTGCAGGTAACCCGGACTGGTAATCGGCCCGGTTTTCCGCCATATAGGGGGCAAAGCTCCCGGGCGGAGCTGTTGTTCCACTCTCATGAACATGATGGTCACCGGTATGGCGCAAGAGCGCAGGCCCTTTTTGAAGATGAACGGTCTTGGCAACGACTTCCTGGTCTGGGATGCGCGGGAAACCCCGCTGCGCCTGACTCCGGATCAGATTGCCAAGCTTGGCGACCGCGAGACCGGCGTCGGCTTTGATCAGATGATCACGGTCGAGAAGTCCCCGGCGGGCGCTGACGCGTTCATGCGCATCCACAATTGCGATGGCTCCCAGGTCAATGCCTGCGGCAATGCCACCCGTTGTATCGGCCGCCTCCTGATGGAGGAAAGCGGCAAGGACCATGTCACCATCGAAACCAATGCCGGCCTTCTGCATGCCTATGCGACGGAAGATGCCCGTGTCGTCACCGTGGATATGGGCAAGCCGCGCCTGCGCTGGGACCAGATCCCTCTGGCTGAAGAGTTCGCCGACACCCGAGCGATCGAACTGCAGATCGGGCCGATCGATGATCCGATCCTGCACACACCGGCCGCTGTTTCCATGGGCAATCCTCACGGCATCTTCTGGGTCAGCGATGTGGAAGCCTATGACCTCAGCAAGGTCGGTCCGCTGCTTGAACATCATCCGGTCTTCCCGGAAGGCGCCAACATCTCGCTGGCCCACATCTTCGCGCCGGACGAGATCCGGGTGAAGGTCTGGGAACGCGGCGTTGGTCTGACGCTGGCCTGCGGCACGGCGGCCTGTGCTGTCGGAGTGGCAGCTGCGCGGGACCGCAAGACCGGCCGCAAGACCACGATCCATCTTCCCGGTGGCCCCATCGGCATCGAGTGGCGCGAGAGCGACGACCACGTGATGATGACCGGCGGTACGGAAATCGAGTACGAGGCGGAAGCCGATCTCGGCACGCTGGCCTTCGAAAAGACCGGCCCGGGGGATGCGGACCAGGATGCATCGGCTGCTGCCGATCTCAAGGCAGGTGCCTCCGCATGAGCATTGATGTCGTCACCTTTGGTTGCCGGCTGAATTCCTACGAGTCGGAAGTGATGAAGCGGGAGGCAGAGGCTGCCGGCCTCAAGGATGCCATCCTGATCAACACCTGCGCCGTGACCAATGAAGCCGTGCGCCAGGCTCGTCAGGCCGTGCGCAAGGCCCGCCGGGATAATCCCAATGCGCGGATCATCGTCACCGGCTGCGCCGCCCAGACGGAAAGCGCTACCTTCTCAGAGATGACTGAGGTCGATCTGGTGCTCGGCAACACCGAGAAGCTGGAGCGCAAGTCCTACGCCCAGGTTGCCGCTTTTGGCATCGATGACAGCGAAAAGGTCCGCGTCAACGACATCATGAGCGTTGAAGAGACCGCTGGCCATCTGATCGACGGGTTGGAAGGCCGGGCACGCGCTTTCGTTCAGGTTCAGAACGGCTGCGATCACCGTTGCACTTTCTGCATCATTCCCTATGGCCGCGGAAATTCCCGTTCCGTGCCGATGGGCGTGGTCATCGACCAGATCCGCCGCCTGGTGGAGAACGGCTATAACGAGATCGTTCTGACCGGTGTCGATATCACCTCCTATGGGTCCGACCTGCCGGGACTGCCGAAGCTCGGCACCCTGACGGCGAAGATCCTGAAGATGGTTCCGGACCTGAAGCGTCTGCGGCTGTCCTCCATCGACAGCATCGAGGCGGATGACGACCTGATGCGGGTGATTGCGGAAGACGAACGCCTGATGCCGCATTTCCACCTGTCCTTGCAGGCCGGTGACGACATGATCCTCAAGCGCATGAAACGCCGCCACCTGCGCGCTGACACCATCCGCTTTTGCGAGGACGTGCGCCGCATGCGTCCGGATGTGGTGTTCGGCGCAGATATCATCGCTGGCTTCCCGACGGAAACCGAAGAGATGTTCTTGAACAGCCTGCGCATCGTCGATGAATGCGGGCTGACCCATCTGCATGTCTTCCCGTTCTCGCCGCGTCCCGGCACGCCTGCGGCCCGCATGCCGCAGTTGCCGCGCAACCTGATCAAGGAGCGCGGGGCACGGTTGCGTGCGAAGGGCGAGGAAGTGCTGGCAAACTATCTCGCCAGCGAAGTTGGCAAGCTGCGCCCGGTCCTGATCGAGAAGGAAGGTCTGGGACGCACCGAACAATTCACGCAGACGGAGATTTCCGGCGGCATCGCCGGTGAAATCCTCAATGTCCGCATCACGGGCCACACGGGCCGTCACCTTCTTGGCGAGGTGGTGGCTGCCGCTGCGGCCTGACCGGCTTTTTCTGCGTATGGGGCGCAGGAGAGCAGGTCTTGAGATCATTCAGGCTCTGCCGGGCTGAGGTGCCAGGCGGGCCAACGCAGAGCCGGGGCTCAGGACCCGGTATCGGGGCAGGTTTATGAGCGAGAAGAAACGCGGTTTTTTTGGTCGGCTGTTCGGGGGCAAGGAAACGCCCGAGACACCGGAGACCGAAGCACCGCTTGTCCAGGACGCCGAACCTGAGGCCGATCTCGGGTCAGATGCCGGGGCTGATGTTCCTGACGCAACGGCCCCGCTGGAGCCTGCTCTCCCGGTTGAGGAAAAGAAGGCAGAGGACGAGCCGGAAACGCTTGTTGCTGCTCCCGCCCAGTCGGAAACCGGCACCAGCGCTGAAGAAGCCGCCATTTCTGCAGGCCTTCCGGATACGTCCGTTGACCCTTCCCAGGGTCTGGAACCGGAAGAAGAGATTGCCCCGAAGATTGGATCAGAAGAAGAGCTGCCAGTAGATGAGCTGGTTCCAGAACAGGCTGCGGACGAACGAACTGCCGTTCCTGCACCGGTCGTGGACGAACCCGCACCTGCCCGCAAGCAGTCCTGGTTCCAGCGCCTGAAGCAGGGCCTCTCCCGCTCCTCCTCGGCTCTCACCGAGGGCATCAGCTCGATCTTCACCAAGCGCAAGCTTGATGCGGCAATGCTGGAAGATCTGGAGGACGTTCTGATCCAGGCGGATCTGGGTGTTGCGACGTCCATGTCGATCACCGAGCGTCTGGCAGATGGCCGCTTCGACAAGGAAATCTCGCCGGAAGAAGTACGTTCGGTTCTCGCCGAGGAAGTGGAGAAGGTACTTGCGCCTGTGGCCCAGCCGCTGGATCTCGACAGCGGCCGCAAGCCCCATGTGGTGCTGATGGTCGGCGTCAATGGCACCGGCAAGACCACCACCATCGGCAAGCTGTCCCAGAAGCTCGCCCGTGAAGGCAAGAGCGTGATGCTGGCCGCTGGCGACACGTTCCGTGCTGCCGCCGTGGAGCAGCTGAAGATCTGGGGCAAGCGCACCGGTGCCGAAGTGGTTGCCGGTGAAACCGGTGCGGATGCGGCAGGCCTTGCCTTTGACGCCATGAAGCGTGCGAAGGAAAAGGCCGTCGACGTGCTCCTGATTGACACGGCGGGCCGTCTTCAGAACAAGACCGAGCTGATGGATGAGCTGGAAAAGGTCATCCGCGTCATCAAGAAACATGACCCGGAAGCCCCGCATACGGTGCTCCTGACGCTCGATGCCACCACCGGCCAGAATGCGCTCAGTCAGGTCGAGATCTTCGGCCGTGTCGCCGGTGTAACCGGTCTGGTGATGACCAAGCTGGATGGTACCGCCCGCGGCGGCATCCTCGTCGCCATCGCCGCCAAGCACAAGCTGCCGGTCCATTTCATCGGTGTCGGCGAAGGCGTCGAAGACCTCGAACCCTTCTCCGCCTCCGATTTCGCCAAGGCAATCGCCGGTCTGGCCTGATCAGCCCCAACCCTCACCCGCCGCTTTGCGTCGACCTCTCCCAGACTTGGGAGAGGTGGTGGAGAGGCTTGTCGTGGGGAGGGGCTGTAGTGTCCTGTGACACTCGATTGCCAAAGAGACTGGGCTGACTTGCTGCATCGACGCTTGCCGCAGCCTACCCCCTCTCCCTCTGAGAAAGGGCCGGGGTGAGGGCTTGCGCTTGAGCCTTGCGCCTGAGATGACCCGCATATTGGCCTATGCCCCGCTTTCCTCCCTCGTCATCGCAGGACATTATCAAGCGGACTTTTCTGTGTTTCTGCCTCCAACCCTCACCCGCCGCTTCGCGTCGACCTCTCCCAGACTTGGGAGAGGTGGTGGAGAGGCTTGTCGTGGGGAGGGGCTGTAATGTCCGGCGACACTCGATTGCCAAAGAGACTGGGCTGACTTACTGCATCGACACTTGCTGCAGCCTACCCCCTCTCCCTCTGGGAGAGGGCGGGGGTGAGGGTTCGCGCTTGAGCCTCATGCCGGAGATGACCCGTGCGCCGAGCGAGAGCTTCGTTTATCGCCGCACGCCTTTCCTCAGCGTTATTGCAGCGCTAGATGCAGCAATCCTCTCTCAGGTCTTTCCAATCGGAGGCCGTTGGAGGGGCACTTGAAGGCTGCGGTCCAACGTCTTGCCGCAGCCTACTCCCTCTCCCTCCGGGAGAGGGTTGGGGTGAGGGGAACCTTTAAAGGCTCGTGGACAGAACGTAGCCGGCGGCGCGCTTGCGGGGGCTGGCGGCGGTTTCGCGATAGGTGCGCACGCCGTTTTCCGGTTCGGTCTGGCGCTTGGTCCGGGTCTGCGGGTCGTGATCGCGGGTGGCGATCAGATGGGCAAGGAACACCGAGTTCGGACGATAGCGGGCGATCATCCGGTCATGGGCTTCTTCCAGACGCGGTTCCAGCGGCACGGGCGGGATCTTGAAAGCCTGCTCGTCGCGCGGTTCTTCCCGCTGCCCCTCATAGGGACGGCGCTGCCTCATATTGGGACGCGCGGAATATCTGACCGGGTTAACTTGCACGCTGGTGACCTTGCCTGTTCCAGATCGGTACGGAGGCTCCGTTCCTGACTGGTCCCTCGCAATAGGTATGCCAGCTTATGAGGCTTGTTAACCTTTTACCCGCAGAATTCCTTGATTCGTGATCATAAAAGTTAACAAGATCACGCGATTTTAACTTTTAGCCCCGGAAATCCGAGGCTTTGAGGCGGCCGCTGCGCAGCAGGTGCTGGAGCGACAGGGCAATGCCGAGAGCGTCATTCAGTCCGTCGTGGGCGGGCAAGTCCGGCATGTCCAGCTGGAAGTAGCGGGCAAGTCCGGAGCTGCGTGTTCTTTCCCTGTCCTCCTTTGACATGCCTGCCTTGGTCATCAGGCTTGCCGCACTGAAGAAACGGGTGGCAGGCAGTGGCGGCGGCAGACCTCTCAGATAGCAGGAGATCGCCATGAGGTAGATCTCGTCCTTGCCCCAGGACCAGAGGTCTGCCTCTCCGGCAAAGTCTGTGAAGGAGAGCAAGGCCTGATCCAGCGGCAGGCCCTCGCTTTCCAGAACCGCTTCGCTGATGCCGGTGAGGCCGGTGAAGAAGTCCGGGAGCGGCACCGGCTCTCCCGACCTGTTGCTGGGCAGGATGTGCAGACGCAGGGTGTCTAGAACGGGATAGGGGGCTTTCAGAGACAATTTCACGGCGCCGATCTGAACAACGACAGGATCCGGATCATCCGGCGAGCACCACAACCGCTTCATGGATCCCTCTTCTGCCAGCCATTCGCAGTCGAAAAGGATGACGTGATCTGCTGCCATTCCGATGTCTCCAAATCGTTTGTGGACTGTCTCGAACCAGCCCCAATTGAGCCGTCATGATTGGTGAGTTTGCGGCCTTCACGCAAGAGTAGAAGGACGTTGGGCGATGAAAGCGGCAGGACTTGGTTTGGGTCTGCTCTGTGCTGTCATGATGGGCGTGGCGGGGCCGGCAGATGCGCAGATTGCAGCCGGAGCCCCGGCCTTGGCCGGCAGCTGGAAGACGGCATGTCTTCCCATCGGCAAGAACGGCCGCCATGGCATGACGGTCGCCCTCAACATTCCTCAAGAGACAGGCCAGACGGGGGAGGGGCCGATTGAAGCGGTCGCGCAGCTCTTTGCCAAGGCGGATTGTGCCGTCCCGACCGTTCACGTCGTCTATGAGGGCAAGGTTGCCCTGACTCAGGAAGCAATCGGCCAGTTCCTGGTTGATCAGGATACGGGCAGCGTCACGATGACCCCGCAGGCCGAGGATGTGGTGGGGTTCTACAACGCAAAGCCGGAGGAAATGGGCTGTGGCCTGTCCGGCTGGCAACTGAACCAGCCAAGGGATGTTTCCGGGAAGACCTGTTCGCAGACGCGATTCCCGGAAACGGGAAGCCGGGTCTATGACCGGGCCTGGCTTGAAAGCGGCACCTTGCGCTTCGGCGTCTTTCCCTTGAAGTGGGATCTCACCGACCCCACCCAGCGGGCGGGCGAGCGTGGTCCGGTGGTCTTCGAACGGGTCGGCGGCTAGGTCCTGCCCTTCATATGAAAAAGGCGCAGCCTTTCGAGCTGCGCCTTTTTGGATTTGTCTGGCACTTGCGGCCTAGCGTTCCTTGCCGGTCCAGGCTGTGCGGTCCAGGTCCAGATCGGCGAACTTGTCCGGGTTGAACACCGGATGCGCGACGCCGGACTTGAGCTGGCCGCGGTAGTCGTCCAGCAGCCGCTTGGCCGTCGGGAACAGCATCAGGAGTGCGATGAGGTTCACCAGCGCGAGCAGGCCCATCAGCGGGTCCGAGAAGAAGAACACGGACGTGGCATCTGGCGCAGAGGCGCCGAGGAAGACCAGCGCCATCACGACTAGGCGCAGGCCCGTCAGGACGATCCGGTTTTCGGTCAGGAAGTTCAGCGCGTTTTCGCCCAGATAGTAGTTGTAGATGATCGAGCTGAAGGCGAAGAGCAGGATCGCGCCGGTCAGGAAATAGCTGGTCCAGCCGCCCAGGTGGAAGGCAAGGGACTGCTGGGTCAGGACTACGCCGTCAATGCCTTCCACGCCCGGCTGATAGACGTCGCCGAGCAGGATGATGAAGGCGGTGCAGCTGCAGATCAGGATCGTGTCGATGAAGACGGACAGGGACTGGGTGATGCCCTGGCTGACCGGATGGCGCACTTCTGCGGTTGCCGCGACATTCGGGGCAGAGCCAAGACCGGCTTCGTTGGAGAAAAGGCCCCGGCGGAGACCCTGGCTCAGGGCCGCGCCCATGCCGCCCCCAATGGCTTCGTCCAGGCCGAAGGCGCTGGTGAAGATGGTGTAGATCAGGTGCGGGATTTCGGTGATGTTCAGGGCGATCACGATCAGAGCCATCAGGAGATAGCCGATCGCCATGACGGGAACGATGATGTCGGACACCTTGGCGATGCGGTGAATGCCGCCAAACACGATCAGGCCGGTGATGCCGGTCAGCAGGATGCCGGTCCACAGGCGGTCAATGCCCATGCTCTCCTCGACAGCGCCGGCAACCGTGTTGCCCTGGAAGGCGTTGAAGCCGATGGCGAAGGAGGCGATCAG
This sequence comes from Roseibium suaedae, assembly GCF_900142725.1. Taxonomy (GTDB): domain Bacteria; phylum Pseudomonadota; class Alphaproteobacteria; order Rhizobiales; family Stappiaceae; genus Roseibium; species Roseibium suaedae. The sequence goes on from NZ_FRBW01000004.1 coordinate 360,420, forward strand.
GCAGATGGAATAGAGAACGGCCAGCCAGCGGTAGTCCGCGCCAAGGCCGTGAATGATCGAGCGGGCAGGGCCGCCGCGATAGGTGCCATCCCCTGAGGAGCGCTTGAAGAGCTGGGCCAGGGAGCATTCGATGAGGCTGGTTGCCATGCCGACCAGGGCAATGGCCCACATCCAGAAGATGGAGCCGGGGCCGCCAACCGAGATTGCCACCGCAACGCCGGCAATGTTGCCGCCGCCGACACGGCCGCCAACGGACAGAAGCAGCGCTTCACGGGCGGAAATCGCCTTCGGATTGGTCGTCTGATATTTCGTCGAGAGGACCTGGAACATCCGTCCGAAGTAGCGGAACTGGACGAAGCCGGACACCGTTGTGAAAAAGACGCCGATGATGACGAGGAAGGGAATGAGAGCCCATCCCCAGGTCAGGTCTCCGATGAGCCCGAAGAACGACTGTAGCAACTGCATTGTCTTGGTGTTTCCCTGTTATCGAGGTTCGTAGCCTCCCGTCACTTTGCGTGATCTTGCGGCCCGGACCCGTTCTTGTCACCTGCGGTCAGTCAGAGTGAAGTATGCTTGTTTTGTTGCAGAAACAAAAAAGGCGCTGCTCTTTCGAGTGGCGCCTTTCGTTTTTCCAGGGTCTGGTGCCTTAGGCAGCCAGAGCGCCTTCAGCCTTGTCAACCAGGGCCTTGAAGGCTTCCGGCTGATGGATGGCGAGGTCGGAGAGAACCTTGCGGTCGACTTCGATGCCAGCCTTGTTCAGGCCATCGATGAAGCGGCCATAGGTCATGCCGTGTTCGCGGGTCGCAGCGTTGATGCGCTGGATCCAGAGCGAACGGAAGTTCCGCTTCTTAACCTTGCGGTCGCGGTAGGCATACTGTGCTGCCTTCTCGACGGCCTGCTTGGCGACGCGGATGGTGTTCTTGCGGCGGCCGTAGTAGCCCTTGGCGGCCTTCAGAACCTTCTTGTGACGAGCATGGGCGGTAACGCCTCTTTTAACGCGCGACATGGGAGTACTCCTTAAAAAACAGGTGCTTAAGGCTTAAGCGTAGGGCAGGAACTGCTTGACGATCTTCGCATCCTGCGGAGCCAGCGTGGTGGTGCCACGTGCGCTGCGGATGAACTTCGTCGTGCGCTTGATCATGCCATGACGCTTGCCAGCCTGCCCGGTCTTCACCTTGCCGCTCGCGGTCAGTTTGAAGCGCTTCTTGGCTCCAGACTTGGTCTTCAGCTTGGGCATTTTGCATCCTTTCATTGGTGCGGATAGCAAGCTATCCGCTGTCTTGTTGGTGCATCGAGAGGTCGCCACGGCATGCCCTTGGTATTCGGGCGGTCTGCATCCACCGGGTAGACCCGAGTGGAAAATCCCATATAGACAGGACGCAGAAATCCAGCTCCGAAAGAGCCGGACGACTCTGGACCGGGCGCTTATAGGGGGCTTGCCCGCCGAACGCAACCGGAATCCGGAAAACTGAGCCGGATTTAAAGGGCGTGCAGCACCTGTGCGGCCCGCACGGCGGCAGAGGCGCGGTTCTCGACGCCCAGCTTCTGGTAGATCTGTTCCAGATGCTTGTTCACCGTGCGCGGCGACAGGCCAAGGATCTCGCCGATGTCCTTGTTGGCCTTGCCCTTGGAAATCCAGAGCAGCACGTCTGCCTCCCGGGCGGTCAGGCCGAAATGCTCGCGCAGAACTCCGCCTTCGTCCTCCGAATTCTGGGCGCTCATGCGGAACAGGCATTCGTCCGGACCGACCGCTCCGAGATATTGCATCTGCACCTGGCGGCCATTGGAGAGTGTCAGCGGAAAGGGGGCAGAGGCAGCTGTCCCTTCCGTGCCCTTCAGCCATTTTCCCAGATGGTCGGCAATTTCGCTCAGGATGCCGCTGCCGTCCGCGCCGCTGCCGACCAACTGATGGGCCTGGGGCGTGGACCAGCCAAGATGTCCGCTGCGGGACACTGCCACCAGATGGCGCCCGGCGGCGTCCAGGGCAATTCGGGCGCTCTGGACAGAGCGGGCATTGGCCAGATGAACCCGGATGCGGGCCTGAAGCTCGTCGATGTTGATCGGCTTGGTCAGGAAGTCGACGCCGCCGGATTCCAGCGCATGGACCACGTGTTCGGTTTCGCTGAGGCCGGTCATGAAAATCACCGGCACATGGCTCAGATGCGCCCGTGCCTTGATCTCGCTGCAGGTCTCGAAGCCGTCGAGGCCGGGCATGACCGCATCCATCAGGATCATGTCCGGGGTAACCCGGTCAGTGATGGCTAGCGCGCCCTTGCCGCTGGTGGCAACCAGAACAGTCAGCCCCGAGTTCTCCAGCGCCTGGGTCAGGAAACCGAGGGTCTCGGGCGAGTCGTCGACCACAAGAACAATGTCGCGGTGCTGATCAGTCATGGGCGGCAAGTCCTTCCAGCACGTCGGTGTAGCTGTCAAAGTCGAACTGCTTGAGATGGCCGCGCAGGCGCGCGACCAGTGGCCCGTTGCGCGGATCGGTTTCAAGCTGCTTCAGCTTCGCTTCGATGCCATGGATGTAGCCGATCTGGCCAAGGCTGATCAATTCATCAAGATGGCCAGCCCCCGGATGAACCAGATCGGCATCAAGGCCGTTGAGGGACTGGCCATTTGCCGCGCCCGTCTGAGGGACGCTGGTCCATTCCAGATCGAGATGCTTGCGCAGCTTTGCCAGAAGCTGGCTGACGTCGAAAGGTTTGGACAGGCTGTCGTCGTGCAGTTCCGCTCCGCCCGGATGCAGGGACGTGTCGGCGATGTTGGCGGATAGCATGATCACCGGGGCCTGAATGTCGCGGCTTCGAAGCTCCTGAAGCAGCTGCCAGCCGTTCATGTCCGGCATCAGGATGTCGAGCAGATAGAGCTCAGGCGCAGAGCTGGTCAAGAGAGCCAGGCAGCCGGCGCCGTTTGCCGCCTCCAGCACGTCAAAGCCGAGCGGCTTCAGGATCTCGCAGACCAGGGCCCGGTGATCCGGATTGTCATCGACAACCGCAATCGTCCGCCGGGCGCCCTTGTATCCGGTGATGCGCTCTTCCTTCTGGCGGGGTCGTGCCGACTGGGCGACCGCAGCCAGCATCAGGCGCACCTCGAAGCGGGAGCCTTTTCCCAATTCGCTGGAGAGCGCGATCGCGCCGCCCAGGGTCTCCGTCAGGAGCTTGGTGATGGTCAGTCCGAGGCCGAGGCCGGGTGTGCGCTGGATCTTCTCGCCTTCGCCCCGCCCGAAGGGTTCGAACACCTTGGACTGTTCTTCCAAAGCGATGCCGGGACCCGTGTCGGTGACCGTGAAGGTTGCCACCTGAGAGCGGTAGCCGACGGTAAGGCTGACGGAGCCTTCTTCCGTGAACTTGATGGCGTTGGTGAGGAGATTGACCAGGATCTGCCGCAGGCGCTTTTCATCGGTGCGCACATGAACCGGCAGGTTGGGCGAGCGTTCATGCACGAACTTGAGGCCCTTGGCTCCGGCCTGCATCTCGAACATGTCAGTGATTTGGTCGAGGAAATCGTGGATGTCGATCTCGTTGGAATAGACCTGCAGGCGTCCCGCCTCGATGCGGGAAATGTCCAGCAGCCCGTCGATCAGTCCGGAGAGATGTTCGGCGCTGCGGCGGATGGTGTGCAGGTTTGCCCGCCGGTTTTCCGGGATCGTCTCGTCCCGCTCCATCACCTGGGCATAGCCCAGCACCGAGTTGAGCGGCGTGCGCAGTTCATGGCTGAGACCGACCACATAGCGGCTCTTGGCCAGGTTGGCCGCTTCCGCATCTTCCTTGGCTTTCTGAAGTGCGGCGTCGGTCTTGCTGTGGGCGTCGATTTCCTTTTGCAGCAGGGCATTCTGGCGGGCGGATTCCTCCTCCGCCACGTGCCGCGTGTCATGGGCGAGCACCAGAAACCAGGAGGCTATGCCGGCTGCGACCGCGAAGACGAAGAAGATCAGGGCAATGGTCTGCCCGATGATCCCGGCCGCCTCCGGATAAAGGCCGACCGCGCGGGCGGAGATGATCCAAAGGACAAGACCGATGGCCGCAGACGACAGGACCGCTGTCAGGGCGTAGCGGCCGAGGCGGGTGCGCAGGTGGCCGAGGGTTTTTTCCGGCAGGAAATGCGCAGCGGCAACACCGACCTGATGGGCGAGCCGTGCCTTGGGCTTGCAAAGGTCGTGGCAACGGGCGTCGAGCGAGCAGCAGAGCGAGCAGATCGGCGCCTGATAGGCCGGGCAATAGGCCATGTCTTCCGGCTCGAACGGGTTTTCGCAGATCGAGCAGGTGATGGTCGACTTGCTGTTCCAGTGCCGCCGGGGCTTGCGGGCCAGCGCATATTTCCCTTTGGTGCCGAGGGCAATGGCCGGGGCTGCCAGATAGGCAACGCCCATGGCAACGAAAGGGGCGAGCGCTGCTGCTTCCGCGTTGAAATAGTTGAAATGCGCCAGGATACCGGCGGTCGCCGCGAGGAACATTGCTCCGGTGCCGACCGGATTGATGTCGTAGAGATGGGCCCGCTTGAACTCGATGCCGGGAGGGGAAAGCCCCAGCGGCTTGTTGATGAAGAGATCGGCGGAAATGGTCGACAGCCACGCCATGGCGATGATGGAAAAGACACCGAGGGTCTCTTCCAGCAACTCGTAGATGCCCAGTTCCATCAGCAGCAGGGCGATGGCGACATTGAACACCAGCCAGACGATGCGCCCGGGATGGCTGTGGGTCAGGCGGGAGAAGAAGTTCGACCAGGCGAGGGAGCCCGCATAGGCGTTCATCACGTTGATCTTGAGCTGGGACACCACGACGAAGGCGGCCATCAGCAACAGAGCGGCCTGTTCGGAAGGCAGCATGTAGCCGAAGGCGACCGCATACATGCGCGAGGGTTCATCCGCATGATCCGGGCCAATGCCTGCGGACAAGGCGAGCACCGCCAGGAAGGACCCGGCCAGCATTTTCGGGGCGCCGAGCAGCACCCAGCCTGCGCCCGCCAGAAACAGCGAGAGCCGGTGCCGTTTGCGCGGCAGGTCCTGGGCCGGCAGAAAGCGCAGGAAGTCGACCTGTTCGCCGATCTGGGCCATCAGCGCCAGAATGACGGCGGAAGCCGCTCCCACGCTGATCAGGTTGACGGAAGCCCAGCCAATCTCGGGCCTTGGTGCCTGTGTTGCCGGATCGATGCCTGAAAAGCGGATCCACTCTGCAAATACGCTCCAGTCGGCGAAGGCGATGAACAGGAACGGCAGAATGTTCAGGACGATCCAGAATGGCTGGGTGACAAGCTGAAACCGGCTGATCCAGGTGATGCCATGGGTGACAAGGGGAATGACCGCGACGGCGCTGATGACGTAGCCGATCCAGAGCGGGATCGAGAAGGCATAGTGCAGCGCGCTCGACATGATCGAGGCTTCGATGGCAAAGAGCAGAAAGGTGAAGCTGGCATAGATCAGCGAGGTGATGGTCGAGCCGATATAGCCAAAGCCTGCGCCACGGGTGAGCAGGTCGATGTCGACGCCGTGCCGGATGGCATAGCGGGCGATGGGCAGGCCGACGAACAGTAGCGCTAGGCAGCCAATGAGGATCGCGACAAAGGCATTCGCCGTGCCATAGGACAGGGTGATGGCCCCGCCGATCGCCTCCAGCGCCAGAAAGGAAATCGCCCCGATGGCAGTCTGGGAGATCAGCCGCGAGGAAAAGCGCCTGGCGCTCTTGGCGGTGAAGCGCAGTGCATAGTCCTCAAGGGTCTGGTTGTTGACCCATTGATTATATTGGCGCCTGACCGGCAGAATCCGCTGACGGGCTGTCATGCCTAATTATTCATCCTTGAGAAGCGCTGCTTGCGGGGTGTGCAGTCTTGTCAGGATTGTTTGTGAAGGCAAGCGAAATGCAACACTCTCCCGGCTCCGCAGGGCGGCACCGGGAGAGGTGACTTGAAGGAAACGGCCTTCGGCGGTGGTCAGATCCGCACGAGAAGTCTGGACAAGGCGTCCAGCAGGGTCTCGCTGTTATAGGGCTTGCGCACGACAGGCACGTCGACCAGTTCCTCGGGCAACTGGGTCTTGTCGTCATATCCCGTCGCAAACACGAAGGGGACGTTGCGCTTGTAAAGCTCCAGAGCAACCGGGATCGAGGTCTCGTGACCAAGATTTATATCGAGAACAGCCACATCCGGCACAAGCGTCTCGATCTGCTCCAGGGCCATGGAGACCGAATTGGCGGTCACCACATTGGCAAAGCCGTGATCCGAGAGCATCATCTCCACATCCATGGCGATCAGCACCTGGTCCTCAACCAGCAGCACGGCGGCATTTTCCGGCTTGGCAGACAGGGCCGGTACAATCTCTGCAACGACTTTCGGATCAAGGGCGTCCAGTCCCTCGGAGATCTTGATGAACTTCGCCGGAATGGTCATCCGCGCCCGGATGCCGGTGATGTCGAAATTGATCTCGCTGGAGCCGCCCAGGTCAAAGGGAATGCTGCGTTCGATCAGGGACGAGCCAAAGCCCTTCCGGCTCGGCGGCGTCACCTGGGGTCCGCCGGCTTCCTGCCAGTTGATCTCCAGATCTCCTGCGCCATCAAGTCCCCAGCGGATGGTCAGGTGACCACCAGGACGCGACAACCCACCATATTTGGCAGCGTTGGTGCACATCTCGTGGAAGACGAGGGCGGCAACCGCATAGGCGCGTCCGTCCAGCTTGGCTGTCGGGCCCTCCAGCTGAATGATGGCCGTTCCCGCGGTATAGGGCAGCAGCTCAGCTTCCAGCAGGCCGCGGATGTCGCCGCCGCCGCTGCCGCGGATCACCTGGTCATGGGCATGCGCCAGGGCCTGGATGCGGCCTTTCAGCGAGCCGATATAGTCCTGCAAGGTGGCCGCTTCCCGGGCAGGCGTCGCAATCAGCGACTTGATCACCGCAAGGATGTTCTTCACCCGGTGGTTCAGCTCTTCATTCAGCAGCCGCTGACGCAGATCCGCTTTGGAGCGTTCTTCCTGCATCAGCTCGCTGTGGCGCAGAACCACTTCAACCGCCGCCGAATGGATCGCGGAGGCCACCTCGATGTCCGCCTCGGACCAGGGGACGGAGTGGCGCTCGACCGTTTCCTTCCAGATCGCGAAGCTCTTGCGCGGGGTGAGCCGGTCACCGAAGGGGCCGGTTTCGTAGGACTTGTCCGGATTGCCTGCCCAGTTGAGGGTCTGTAGCCGTTCCTTGCGGAAGAACAGCAGACAGTCATCCGACACCTGCGACAGCGGGATCGCCAGAACGCCGGAAACGTCCTGGTAGAAGCTGCCGGCAGGCGGGAAGACGCTGGTGAGCTGGTTCGATGTCCAGATCCGGTCCTCTGCCGTCTCGGAAATATGCTGGGCCAGCAGCGGGATCACCTCGGCAGGCGGCACGGTTCCGATCGAGCGCCATTCCCCTTGCAGGAAAAAGCCGATGCCGTCGCAGTCCAGCATGGTCTGGAAGTCTGGCAGGACTTCGGTCAGCAGATCCATCACGTCTGTCTGCTGGCTTGCCCGTTGCAGGAAGCGGTCGAGAGAATCCCGGGCGGCGGTCACCAGGTTGAGCTTGTGGTGATGCAGCAGGCCGATCAGATGCATGGAGAAGAATTCGCAGAACATCTCAGACGCGATGCGCTGCGGCAGGGTCATGATTTTCGGCGAATAATTGTGACAGGCGATCAGGCCCCAGAGCTCGCCATCGACGATGATCGAGATCGACATGGAGGCCGCAACGCCCATGTTGCGCAGATATTCCAGGTGGATCGGCGATACGCTGCGCAGATGGGCATAGGACAGGTCCAGCGGTTCGCCCGAACCGTCAAACACCGGTTCGATCGACACGCGCTGGCCGCGCGCATCCGAGATGATGCGGATGGAGTTCTTCAGATAGAGCGCCCGCGCTTGCTGGGGGATGTCGCTTGCCGGGAAATACTGGCCCTGGAAGCTCTCCAGGTCCGGGCGCTTGGCCTCGCTTTCCACTTTGCCGGCGCCGTCTTCCTCGAACCGGTAGATCATGACCCGGTCATAGTCGAGCACGGCCCGCAGCAGGGCCGGGGTCTTGCGCAGCAGTTCTTCGCTGGTGGTGATCATCCGGATGCGGCCGATCAGCTCGCGGGCAAGCTGAACCGGCAGAACATTGGTGTCCGTCGCTTCGAACTCGATGATCGCGTGACCGGCGTGCCTGTGCACGGAGATGTCGTAAATGCGGCCGTTGGCCATCTGCTGGCGCAGCAGCAGACCCGGCCGGGCAGGGTCCGGAGCGCTCGCGAGGGCGTTGCGGATGTCATGGGTGATCTGATCGCCGACCAGGGCCGCGAGCGGCTGGCCGTTGATCGGCCCCTCAAGCGACAGGAACTCCGCCGCGTTCGCCGAATGACGCTGAACGATGGACACGGCCATGTCACAGGCCAGCAGGCAGCCGTGTGGCTGAATGCTGCCAGGGATGTGAATGGGTTCACGGTCGCAATTGGTGAGATTTACGGGTTCAGACGGGGTCATTCAAACTTTCTCAAAGGCATCTAGCGCACGGCTGAAGGTTGTTCGCGCCGCGCTGGCCATGGCCTCCTCATCTACTGTTTCTACCTGTTCCAACAACGCGCAGAACGCTTTCCAGTTCCCGCTGTCACAGGTCTGCTTGGCCAGATGACTTGCCCCGGTTGCCTCTCCAAACCCCAGTTGTTCGGCTCTTTTGATCAGGAAACGAGCCCCCAGAGAGGAGCCTTCGAGAACATAGAGCACGCCCAGAAGTTCACTGAAATCAAGCGGTTGCGGGTCGATCAGTTCTGCCGGCACGATGATGGGCGCCCTGTCCAGCGCGCGAAGGTCGCTTTCCAGTTCCTCTGAGATCCGGCTGGGCACGAAGGTGCTGAAATCTTCCGGCAACCTGCTGGCTGCAATCTGCTGTTCGATCGGCCTGCGGAACTGCAGCATGCCCCGCAGATAGCGCAAATATTGATCACTCGTTCCAAGCGGCCCGACGTTGTCATCAAGTTTTTTGTGAAGATGATTGGTCTGGTCCCGCAGGAGCTTCCTTCGGTCGGTCAAGCTTTCAGAATCCCGGCGCACAGTGGAGGAGATTATCCTTGGGAGATGGATGATTTAAATCCGGAACTATTTTCCACGTCAATGGAAACTCGTCAGCGCTGACAGGGGCATCTGCGCCAAAGTGCATACTTTTCCCCAGTGCTTACGTCATTCGACGTATGTCCCCTTGAAGCGCCTGCCCCCACGATCCCCTCCAGACGGCAGCGAGATCGATTGCCGCAGATCCGCCCCGCCATCCGCTAGGCAGGGCAAGGGCAAAAAGAGGGGACTTGAACAGATGAGCAAGAAGCTGATGACCCGCACCGCGGGCCTGGCACTGGCCAGCCTGATGGCTTCCACCATGATCGGTGGCGCCATGGCCGAGGAAGACACCATCAAGGTCGGTATCCTGCACTCGCTTTCCGGCACCATGGCCATCTCCGAGACCACGCTCAAGGACGCCATGCTGATGCTCATCGAAGAGCAGAACAAGAAGGGCGGCCTGCTGGGCAAGAAGCTTGAAGCTGTCGTCGTCGACCCGGCTTCCGACTGGCCGCTGTTTGCCGAAAAGGCCCGCGAACTTATCGAAGTGAACAAGGTTTCCGCCGTGTTCGGCTGCTGGACCTCCGTGTCGCGCAAGTCCGTTCTGCCGGTCTTTGAAGAGCTGAACTCGGTTCTCTTCTATCCGGTCCAGTACGAAGGCGAAGAATCCCAGCGCAACGTGTTCTACACCGGCGCTGCCCCGAACCAGCAGGCGATCCCGGCTGTCGATTACCTGATGAGCGAAGAAGGCGGCGCCGTGAAGCGCTGGGTTCTCGCCGGTACCGACTATGTCTATCCGCGCACGACCAACAAGATCCTGGAAGCCTATCTGAAGGCCAAGGGCGTGGCCGACGAAGACATCATGATCAACTACACGCCGTTCGGTCATTCCGACTGGCAGACGATCGTTTCCGACATCAAGGCCTTCGGCTCTGCAGGCAAGAAGACCGCCGTGGTCTCTACCATCAACGGCGACGCCAACGTTCCCTTCTACAAGGAACTGGGCAACGCCGGCATCAAGGCGGAAGACATTCCGGTCGTGGCCTTCTCCGTGGGTGAAGAAGAGCTTGCCGGTCTCGACACGGCTCCGCTCGTCGGTCACCTGGCTGCCTGGAACTACTTCCAGTCCGCAGACACCGAAGTCAACGCCGAGTTCATCGACACCTGGCACGCCTACACCAAGGACGACAAGCGCGTGACCAACGACCCGATGGAAGCGTCCTACATCGGCTTCAACATGTGGCTGAAGGCCGTTGAAAAGGCCGGCACCACGGACTCCGACGCCGTCATTGATGCACTCGTCGGCGTCTCCGTTCCGAACCTGACCGGCGGCTACTCGGCCATGATGCCGAACCACCACATCACCAAGCCGGTTCTCATCGGTGAAATCCAGGAAGACGGCCAGTTCGAAACCGTCTGGGAAACCTCCGGTCTCGTCGCTGGCGATGCCTGGTCGGATTACCTGGAAGGCTCCAAGGACCTGATCTCCGATTGGCGCGCTCCGCTCTCCTGCGGCAACTTCAACACCGCCACCGGCAAGTGCGGCGGCTCCGGCTCCTGATCTGAAGTCTTGTGAAAGAGACGGGCGCCCGCGCCCGTCTCTGACTGCTGGCGAGGTGACACCCCCCTTGACCGTCATCCCGGGCAAGCGGAGCGCGACCCGGGACCGGTGAGCCGAAGAGCTATCGGCTTGAAATGTCCGAGAACCGGAACACCTTGGCTCACCGGTCCCGGATCTCCGCTTTGCTCCGTCCGGGATGACGTATCAAGCGGACTGACATCAAAGTTCAGAGGCGGAGGAAACGGCCGACTCTAGCTTTCACCCCATCCTTCGGGATCCAAATTGAAACCAGGTGGGCCCATGTCCTTCTTGAAGTCCTTTCTCCTTCTCCTATGCCTGCTGACCGGCTTTTCGGGCGCGGTCATCGCTCAGGAAGATCTTGAATCCCTGCGGCCGCTGGTGAATGCGCTGGCCGAAGGCAAGTTCAAGGAAACGGAACAGCAGGTCGCAGACCTGGCCGCCACCGGAAATCCGGCCGTGGCGCCCCTGCTGGAAGCGCTGGGCAACGGGGATCTTCAATTTCGCAAGTCCGACAAGGCGGTCTTTATCACCAGATCTGCAGGCAAGGGCTATCAGCTGATTGATCCGCTGACCCACGAGGTGGCCGGCGAAGCCTCCCGAAGCGAGGTGACAAAGATCAAGGTCAACAACGGGTTGCGCCGCTCCATTCGCGCTGCGCTCGGCTCGCTGACCCTGATGGCCAAGGATCCGGACGTGCGCAAGACGGCGGCGGCCGCCATTTTCAAGGCCAAGGATCCGGAGGCGATCGAGTCCCTGGATACGGCAATTGCAAAGGAGAGCGATGATGACGTGCGTCTGGTCATGGAGCAGGCCCGGGCAGCGGCCGTTCTTAATTCCGACGGTGGTGACGCTGACAGGCTCGAAGCCATCGATGTCCTCGCCAGCATGGGAAACCGGGACGCCCTGTCCCTTCTGACCGGCTTTGCGGCTTCTGCGGAAGGCGAGCAGAAGGCCGCCGCCGACAAGGCCATCACCCGGATCAACAAGTCGCTGGCGCTCTGGGGCAATGCCCAGAACATCTGGTACGGCGTGTCTCTCGGGTCAGTGTTGTTGCTTGCCGCCATCGGCCTTGCCATCACCTTCGGTGTGATGGGCGTGATCAACATGGCCCATGGCGAGATGGTGATGATCGGCGCCTATGTCACCTTCATGGTGCAGGAGATGATCCGGTCTTCCGCGCCCTGGCTCTTCGATTATTCCCTGCTGATCGCCCTGCCGCTCGCCTTCGTGATTTCCGGCGGCATCGGCATGGCCATCGAGCGGGGCGTCATCCGCTGGCTCTATGGCCGTCCGCTGGAAACGCTGCTCGCCACCTGGGGCATCTCCCTGATGCTGCAGCAGGCCGTGCGGTCCATCTTCGGCCCGACCAACCAGGAAGTGGGAAACCCGTCCTGGATGTCCGGCGCGTTTGAATTGGGCCAGCTGACCATCACCTACAACCGCATGTGGATCATCGTCTTCGCTCTTCTGGTCTTTGCCGGACTGATGCTGGTCCTGAAGAAGACGCCTTTCGGTCTCTTCACCCGCGCCGTCACCCAGAACCGCCGGATGGCCGCTTCCATGGGCATCCGCACCCCCTGGATCGATGCTCTGACCTTCGGGCTTGGATCCGGCATCGCGGGCATCGCCGGTGTTGCGCTCAGCCAGATCGACAACGTCTCCCCCAACCTTGGCCAGGGCTACATCATCGACAGTTTCATGGTCGTGGTCTTCGGAGGGGTGGGCAATCTCTGGGGAACCCTTGTCGGCGCCATGACGCTCGGCGTCGTGAACAAGTTCCTTGAACCCTATGCGGGCGCTGTGCTGGGCAAGATCCTCGTCCTCGTCTTCATCATCCTCTTTATCCAGAAGCGTCCGAGGGGCCTGTTCGCCCTCAAGGGCCGGGCAGTCGAAGCATGATGACCTCCTTCCTCTTCCGCACGCTCGATGCTCGGGCAGGCATTTTCATCGGCCTGATGCTGGCAGCTATCATCCTGGTCCCGGCGCTGAACCTCCTGGTTCCCGAAGGCAGCACCTTCCATGTGCCGACCTATGCGGTCACGCTGATGGGCAAGTATCTGACCTATGCTCTGCTTGCGCTGTCGGTGGATCTGGTCTGGGGCTATTGCGGCATACTCTCTCTTGGTCACGGAGCCTTCTTCGCCCTCGGCGGCTATGCAATGGGCATGTATCTGATGCGCCAGATCGGCACCCGGGGCGTCTATGGCGATCCGATCCTTCCGGACTTCATGGTGTTCCTGAACTGGAAGGAACTGCCCTGGTACTGGTACGGCTTCGACATGTTCCCCTTCGCGGCCCTGATAGTGCTGCTGGCTCCCGGCATTCTGGCCTTCGTCTTCGGCTGGTTCGCCTTCCGCTCGCGGGTGACCGGTGTCTATCTCTCGATCATCACCCAGGCGCTGACCTATGCGCTTCTGCTTGCCTTCTTCCGCAATGACATGGGCTTTGGCGGCAACAACGGCCTGACCGATTTCAAGGACATCCTCGGTTTCGACATTCAGGCCGGCACGACCCGCGCCGGGCTGTTTGCAGCCTCAGGCCTGGCGCTGGTCGTGTGCTTCCTCATCTGCCGGGCGGTGACCCGCTCCAAGCTGGGCAAGGTTCTGGTCGCGGTGCGCGATGCGGAAAGCCGGACCCGGTTCCTCGGCTACCGGGTGGAGCATTACAAGCTCTTCGTCTGGACCTTGTCGGCCATGATGGCTGGCATTGCAGGCGCCCTTTACGTGCCCCAGGTCGGCATCATCAATCCGGGCGAATTCGCTCCGGCAAACTCCATCGAAGTGGTGATCTGGGTGGCCGTCGGCGGACGCGGAACCCTGGTCGGTGCGGTGCTCGGCGCGATCCTCGTCAACTTCTCCAAGACCTGGTTCACCGCCGCCCTGCCGGAAATCTGGCTCTTCGCCCTCGGCGGTCTCTTCGTGGTGGTCACCCTGTTCCTGCCCAAGGGCCTGCTCGGCCTGATGGACAAGGGCTGGAGCGCCCTGCGCCGCCGCCCGGCAAAAGACACCGCCGCACACGGCGCCGAACCCCAGCCAGCGGAGTGATCTCATGACCCGGCAATCCAGCCTTCTCTATCTCGACGGCGTGTCTGTGTCCTTCGATGGCTTCAAGGCGCTGAACGAGCTTTCCCTCGTGATCGCTCCCGGCGAAATGCGGGCAATCATCGGCCCGAACGGTGCGGGCAAGACCACTATGATGGACGTCATCACCGGCAAGACCAAGCCGGACAGCGGCGAGGTCTATTTCAACGGTGTTGTCGATCTGACCGGCGAAGACGAGGCCTCCATCGCCGAGCTTGGCATCGGCCGCAAGTTCCAGAAGCCGACCGTATTCGAAAGTCACACGGTCTGGGACAATCTGGAACTGGCGCTGAAGGCCCCGCGCGGACCCTTCTCCACCCTGTTTCACATCATCTCGGGCGGTGAAAAGACCCGGATCGAGGAACTTCTGGCCCTGATCCGCCTGTCGGACAAGCGCAATGAACTGGCGGCCAATCTGTCTCACGGCCAGAAGCAGTGGCTTGAAATCGGCATGCTGCTTGCCCAGGACCCGAAGCTGCTTCTGGTGGACGAACCGGCTGCCGGCATGACCGACGCCGAAACCATGGAAACGGCGGAACTCCTGAAGGACATCGCCCGCACCCATTCCGTCGTGGTGGTCGAGCACGACATGCATTTCATCCGCGCGCTGGGCGTCAAGGTCACCTGCCTTGCCGAAGGCTCTGTTCTTGCCGAAGGCTCACTGGACCACGTCTCGGCCAATGAGCGGGTGGTGGAAGTTTATCTGGGGCGGTGAAAACGCTCCACGCATTCTCCGACCTCATCCTGAGGAGGGGCAAAGCCCCGTCTCGAAGGATGGGCTGCTTGTCAGAGAGTGTGCCGCCCATCCTTCGAGACGCAGTCTTCGACTGCTCCTCAGGATGAGGGTTTGATTAAAGAAGGGCTGCGGCTCAGGAAAAACGTCAGGAAGCTTCACCATGCTGAGCGTTGAAAACATTGATCTGCACTATGGCGCGGCCCAGGCGTTGAAGAATGTCTCCCTCACCGCCGAAGTGGGCAAGGTCACCTGCCTGATGGGCCGCAATGGCGTCGGCAAGACGTCGACCTTGCGGGCCATTGTCGGCCAGCACGGGGTGAGCAGCGGCAAGATCCTCTGGAATGGCGAAGATGTGTCCCGCCTTGCGCCGCACGCCCGCGCCAAGCGGGGCATCGCCATCGTGCCTCAGGGCCGCGAGATCTTTCCGCTCCTGAGCGTGAAGGAAAACCTGGAAACCGGCTATGCCTGCGTGGACCGCAAGGACCGCAATGTACCGGACACGATTTTCGAATTGTTTCCGGTGCTGAAGTCCATGCTCGGACGCCGCGGCGGCGATCTCTCCGGCGGTCAGCAGCAGCAGCTGGCCATTGCCCGGGCGCTGGTGACCCGGCCCAAGCTTCTCGTGCTGGACGAGCCGACCGAAGGCATTCAGCCCTCGATTATCAAGGACATTGGCCGGGCAATCGAATGGCTGCGTGATCAGGGCACCATGGCCATCGTCCTGGTCGAGCAGTATTTCGAGTTCGCCCGCGACCTTGCCGACCAGTTTGCGGTCATGGACCGGGGTGAAGTGGTCATGGCCGGCGCCCGCGCAGACCTGAATGAAGAAGAAGTCCGCCGTCATTTGACGGTTTGATTTCCAAACGTGTCCTTGACGCCACCATCCCGCCACGCTTTGTCCTAAACTGAAGCGATTCGAGATGGGGGAATGCAAATGCGGCGGATTTTGATCGGGATCGGTGTCCTGTTTGCTCTGGCAGCAGCTGTTGTCATTGCTGTGCCATTGCTTCTGCCCAAAGATGCCATCAAGGCCAAGGTGGTCGAACAGGTGGAAGCGGCCACCGGCTGGCGCTTGCGCCTGGACGGCCCGGTCAGTCTTTCGCTGTTTCCGGGCTTTTCCCTGCTTGCTGAAAACATCGGCCTGTCCGGCGAAGCCGGGGCCGATGGCGTCGAATTCGCCCGCGCCGGCCGTATCGAAATCGGTCTGGCTCTCGCAGGACTTTTTGGCGGCGACATCCGGGTGACCGGCATTTCGCTCGACAAGCCCAACATTCTGCTCGAGATCACCAAGAACGGCATGACCAGCTGGGAGCCGAGGCGCCAGCTGACCCCCGCCCAGGAAGCTGCCGAGATTCTCTCCGGAGGCACCGGGACACCGGCAGAGACCGCGCCGGCCCAGCCGGACGCTGCTGCTGAAGGTCCGGAAGACGGCGGCTTCGTCAAGAGCATCGCGGTGGACCGCATCACGATCACGGAAGGCACGCTTGTCTATGATGACCGGCGCACCGATCAGCGGATTGTCGTGTCCGACCTGATGATGGACGTCACCGCGCCGGATCTGCGGGGTAAAGTGTCGCTCGAAAGCAGCCTGGTCTGGCAGGACAAGCCGGTGAAGATTTCCGGCAGCGTGGTCGATCCGCTCGGAGCTGCCGCAAGTGGCGCCTTGCCGGTCGATCTCACGGTTTCCAGCGGTGACAATACCGTCAAGGTTGCTGGCACGATCGACGGTCCCGCGCAGAAGGCCAATCTGGATGTGGCTGCGTCCGGTCCGTCGGTCCAGGGGCTTGCTGCTCTTTTCGGCACGGCACTGACTGCCGATCCGGGTGATTTCAATGTGTCGGCGAAGGTCGTTGCAGATCCGGCTGCTGCCGAAATCTCCAATCTTGCAGCCAAGGTTGGCTCGGTGCAGCTTGGCGGCAATGTCGCGGCGGACCTCTCCCGCGACGAGCCGCGCTTCTCCGGCCGCCTCCAATTGCAGCAGGGTTCGCTCGGCGATCTTCTGAAGCTTGCCGGTCAGGATCTGGCCGCAACGGGCACGCTCGGGGCGGATCTTGCCTTCACGGCCTCCGGGTCGACAGCAGACCAGATCGCGGCTTCGCTGGATCTCAACGGCACGGCAAGCCTGCGCGATGGCGAAGTGTCAGGCCTCGGTCTGGCGAGTGCCGTCGGCGGCGATCCCGCTGCGGACAAGGTCAGCGCCATTGCGGTTGATGTTGCCCTCAAGGGCCTTGGCAAGCCGGCAAGCCTTTCCGGCGGGTTGAACTGGCGCGGCGATGCCTTCCAGATTTCCGGCGCTGCCACTCCGGCGGCGCTGATCGCGGGCAAGCCTGCCCCGGCAAAGGTAAAGGTCGCGGGTCCGCGGGTTTCTGCCGGGTTTGACGGCTCCCTGTCGGCGGCAGGTCAGGTGCAGGGTGCGGTTTCTGTCGAAACCCAAAGCCTGCGCAATCTTCTTGCCTGGATCGGTCAGCCACTTGCCGGTGGCACCGGACTGGAAGGCTTCAAGGCCTCGGGCCGCTTCAGCCATGGCAGCAAGGGTCTCCGTTTTGACGACACTGTATTTCAGCTCGATCAGACCTCCGGCCGGGCCAAGGGCGAGATTGTCTTTGGTGCCAAGCCGGTCATTTCCGCAGAACTGGCGCTGGATGAGCTGACGCTCGATCCGTATCTCGGTGGTGGCGGCGCTTCTGCCGCCTCCGGCAAGGCGGGCAAGGCTGGGCAGGGCGGAGGCGGAGGAGCCGCCGCTGCCGGCGGCTGGAGCGACGAGCCCATCGATTTTTCCGGCCTCAAGGCCGTCGACGCCCAGTTCGCCATCTCGACCAAGCAGATCCGCTGGAAAGAGGTGAAGATCGACCAGAGCGCACTGAACCTGTCGATCAAGGACGGTGTGCTGACCGCTTCGCTCGACACCCTGTCGCTCTACAAGGGCACCGGCACGGGCTCGCTCACCCTGAATGGCGCGGCGGCCCAGCCGCAGGTGCGGGCTAAATTCAACCTCTCCGGTCTTGGAGCCTTCGAGGCCCTGCGCGATGCTGCGGGCTTCAAGTGGCTGGAAGGCACGGCCTCGGTCGGGCTGGATGTTCAGGCGGCTGGCGCAACCCAGCGCCAGCTCGTCGGCTCCCTGACCGGCAATGCCTCCTATGCCTTCATGGATGGCGCCATCCGGGGCATCAACATCCCGAAGATGCTGCGCGGCCTGTCTGTCGAAACCCTGCTCGGCTGGCAGGAAGCCTCTTCGGAAAAGACCGACTTCAGCTCGCTGACGGCCACTTTCGCCATCGACAAGGGCATTGCGGTCAATGAAGACCTGAGCCTGATCGGGCCGCTGGTGCGCATGTCCGGCAAGGGTACCACCGACATGCCTGCGCGCACGCTCAACTGGCGCGTGGAGCCGAAGATCGTCCCGACCCTGGAAG
This sequence comes from Roseibium suaedae, assembly GCF_900142725.1. Classification (GTDB taxonomy): domain Bacteria; phylum Pseudomonadota; class Alphaproteobacteria; order Rhizobiales; family Stappiaceae; genus Roseibium; species Roseibium suaedae. The sequence continues at coordinate 378,267 of NZ_FRBW01000004.1, forward strand.
GCCAGGCACCTGCGCCACGCAAGAAGGGTGAGGAAAAGAAACTTGCCGGTCTTGGTGTGCCGATCGTGATTTCCGGATCCTGGGACAAGCCCCGGATCTATCCGGACATCGCCGGCATTCTGGAAAACCCGCAGGCCGCCTATCAGCAGCTTCAGTCCATGGGCGGCGAGCTGACCAAGATCCTCAAGGGCGGCAAGCCCGACAAGGCGCTGACGGAAACTGCCAATGAGGTCATCAAGCAGGTGACCGGCGGCAAGACCCAGATCGACGTGCAGAAGGTTATCGAGGGAGACGTGAAGGACGAGGATGTCCTGAAGGCTGTGGAAGACGGCTTCGGTCTCCCCTCCGGCCTCCTCGGCTCCTTCGGTCTCGGCAAGAAAAAGCAGCCGGACCAACCCGCCCAGGAACCTGCCCCGCAGCAGTAAGAGGTTGAAGTAGGCCTCCCCCGTGCTGTCCCGGACGAAGCGAAGCGGAGATCCGGGACCTCTACTCCGTTCGTCATGCTGAGAATTGCAGGCGTTTTGGGGCATGTCGCGGCTCAAGGCCGGGACAGCGTGGCAGAAGGTTTGGAGCCGCGAGACGAACCGGACGCCTTCTGCCTCAGGTCCAGAAACGACGGGCGGTGGCAGCGTCTTCCCAGGCTTTGCGGGCCTCGTGCCAGACCGACTGGGAGCGGGCCTTGTGCCAGCCGATGGCAAAGCCGGCCGCCTGGTTTGCGGACGTGGCGCCAGGGCCCTTGGGCACGGGCAGTCCCAGCAGCTTTTCCGCCATGGCCACATCGTTCAGATATCCGAAGATCTCCTGCAACTGCCGCAGATGAGCAAGGAAGGGCTTGCGTTTCGACTTCGGGTAAAGGCTGGCAAAGAACTCGCAGCCATAGCGCAGCTTCTTGAGCGCCTTGCGCATGTCGTGACGCTCGGGAATATCCAGCTCGTCAATTCTCTTGCCGAATTCCGCAACCTTGCGCCATTGGCGGTTCAGGGCTGCTTCCGCATAGCTCGACACCGGACCGCCTCCGGCCTTTGCCTCTTCCGGCAGCCAGGCAGCGCTTCGGGCAAAGATCGCCAGATCGAACAGGAAACCATTGACGCTTTCAGCGCGAAGGGCCTGTTCCAGTCCCAGTCTGGCATTCTTGCGCAGGCTGCCAAGGTGGGTCAGCAGAGAAGCGGTTGAAAGCCCTTCCGGCGCATCGGCTTGCAAGGGGGCAACGATTTCCTCGGCCAGGACGTCCAGATCCCGCACAGCGCCGGCGGCCAGGGCCAGATCCCGGGCAACCGCATCCAGGTCGCGCCAGCAATCCGGCACCAGCGCCTTGGAGAACAGGCGGAAGGCGCTGCGCAGCCGCCTGAGCCCGATCCGGAACTGATGCGGCCCTTCCGGATCATCGCTGGTCAGGATCACCAGCCGGTTCTGCGCGATCTGCTCATAACAGGACCAGAGAACCGCCCGGAAGACCCGCTCGACGGGTTCATCCGCGCGAATATCCAGCTTTCCAGCGCCCATGGGCACCAAATCCGCAACCGGCTCCCCGGACAGGAGGCGATAGCCGCGCTCGGCTTTGCCGAAAGGCGAAAACCGGAAAGGTGATGCTCCCGCAACCGCCTTGGCGGCGACCAGGAGATTGGCCTCGGCGCCTTCCTTCAGCTCAAGTTCCAGTTCGAACAGTGGAGTGGTCCTGTCGCCGGCCCGCACTTCGCCCTGATCCAGAGCCATTTCGATGAGGCTGCCATCGGGAGCGGTCAGGTCGCGCTTGGTCCGGCGCATGACCGTCTCGAACACTTCGCTCAAGGTCTGACCGTCGACCGCTTCCACCAGATGCCGGATCGCCTTGGCATCGTCGATGGCGGTCAGGTCGATGGCGCGTCCCCGCACGGGATGCTCGACCTCGATGGGCGAGGACAGGCCGCCGTTGACCCCGGTGCCGATCTTGAGGGTCTGGACCCAGGACTTTCCGGCCTTTCGCACACGCAGCGACATCTTCCGGCGCCGCAAGGCGTGGTCGGGCGTGTCGAAATAGATGGATTGCAGCGTCTGGGTGCTTGGCTTGCCGGCGGTAAAACCCTCCGGCAATGTCGGCTTTGAAAGCGCGGCAGTGTCTGCCGGGAAAACTTCGAGCTTAAGCTCGATTTCTCTTTGCGTCTTGCTCATGCGGGCAACGTTAGCCGCAGCCCGCAGGCCTGTCCAGCGGCGGGACGACGCAGCCCCGGTCTGCTTGTCCGGGGCTGGTTCTGGACCTGTCAGAGACCGTTCTGACGGCGGCCTTCAAGGCCTGCGATCCGCTGCAGCTTGCGGATGACACGGGCCGGGAAATCGAGATAGACTGGCACCGGGCGCTGGTTGAAGGCGATCTTGCGGATGTAGTTCGGAACTTCCCAGGTGGCGGAGGTGCCCGCCGGGAAAAACAGGCTCACACCTGGACGGCCCTCATAGACGGTGCCGGCATCATCGGTGATCCGCACCGCGCCTTCCACAAACAGCACCGTTTCGTCCCAGCCGTAATGCCAGCGGAACTTGCCTGCCGTGCAGGACCAGTGATCGGTCGAAGTCCAGCCGCGGGTGCCATTCGACAGGTTCACGCATTTGGCTTCCGGATTGCCTTCCAGAATCCAGTGCGGACGGATCGGAGCGGGCTTCAGCTTTGCGGGATCGAGAGCGGCGAGCGTGAAAAGGCTGTTGACCGGAAGCTGCCCGGCCTGATGCTGAGTCTCAGCGAGCGCATCTTTCTGCCAGTTGGAATAGTCGGAGGCTTCGGTCGTTGTCACGGTTGTCTCGTTCAATGCGTTCTGAGTGCTCATGATCTGGTCCGCAATATTCTGAAATCTGATCAGACACTCCTATCCGCAATACATGCAGGAACCCTTACGCGGAAGCTGGCCGGAATTTGTTTCTGAAGGTTTTTGAGTGCTTTCAGGAAACACGGTTAGGGCTTCTTGAATCCGCACAGCAAAAATCGGCGCGTTGCTCAGAAGCGCGGCCATTCATAGAAGCGGATTGTCTGAAAGGACCCTTGGTGCCCCTGGCCCGACTCGAACGGGCACTCCCGAAGAAAACGGATTTTGAATCCGTCGCGTCTACCAATTCCGCCACAGGGGCAGCACTCAAGGTCGCGCGATAATAGCCACGCGCGAGGTCGCGTCAATCCTTATCAGGAGGGTTTCGGAAACTGTCCCGGACATTGCTTTGCCGGGGTGGATAACCTGCGGTAAAATCGGCGTTTACGGCACCTGTCCGTGGATGACTTTCCCGCAGGAACCCGCTATTGAAAGGCCATGTTGCGCCGCCTCTACGACTGGACCTTGTCCTTTGCCTCCGGACCCCGTGCGACTGCCGCACTTGGAACGGTGTCCTTCATCGAAAGCTCCGTCTTTCCGATCCCGCCGGATCTTCTTCTGATCCCGATGGTGGTGGCGCGTCCCAAACGGGCCTGGGCACTGGCCATTCTTTGCACGATCACCTCGGTTGCTGGCGGCTTTGCCGGATATCTGATCGGTCACTTCCTGTTTCAGGAAGTCGCAGCGCCAATTCTGCAGTTCTATGGTTATCTCGACAAGTTCGAGAGCTTTGCCCGGATCTTCAATGAATGGGGCTGGTGGTTCGTCTTCATCGCCGGTCTGACGCCGTTCCCCTACAAGGTGATCACCATCGCCAGCGGGGCCGCCGGTCTCAGTCTCCCGGTCTTCATGCTGGCAAGCCTTGTCTCTCGCGGCATCCGGTTCTTCATCGTGGCCGGTCTGCTTTATTTCTTCGGTGCGCCGATCCGGGACTTCATTGAAAAGCGTCTCGGGCTGATGTTCACCGTCTTCGTGGTACTGCTGGTGGGCGGCTTTGCGCTCATCAAGCTGTTGTAACAGGCCCGCAAGGTCTGGCTCTGGAAGGTTGATATGGTAAGTGCACTCACTGCAAAGGCGGTCAATGGGCTGCTGCTGGCCGTCGGTCTCGCGGCCATCTCCACAGCCTGGGGCTTCCAGCTGATTGGCGGCTATGTGCCGTGCAAACTCTGCCTCGAGCAGCGCATTCCCTATTATGTCGGTCTTCCGCTGGCGCTGGTGTCGCTGATCGCTCTTTATGCGGGGCGCAAGGGTCTGGCGATTGCCCTGCTTGTGCTGGTGGCGCTTGTCTTTGCCTATGGGTCCGGCCTCGGCATCTATCAGTCCGGCGCTGAATGGAAGTTCTGGGCGGGTCCGTCCGATTGTGGCGGCGGTGCTGCCGGCCCCTCCAATGCCGCCAACATGCTTCAGGCTCTTCAAAGCGTCCGCGTTGTCAGTTGCACCGAAGCAAGCTGGCGGATGCTGGGTCTGTCCTTTGCCGGCTGGAATGCTGTCGCTTCTGCGGGCGTGGCCCTTCTTGCCGTTCTGGCAGCTCTCCTGGCCAATCGCGGGCGCAAGGGATGAGCGGCGGGCCGGACCAGCAGGGCAGCGGTCCGAAGCCGCAAACGGGGGCGCGCAACAAGGCTCCCCGCCAGGATCCTCACGAGGAAAAGCGCATGGAGGCCCTCAGGGCCTTGAAGCGTGTCGAGGATGAGAGCGAAACGATTGCCGGGTCGACCTTCGTGCGCATGGCCCAAAGGGCCAAGGGGCATTTCGGAGCCGCCGACAAGGATCAGAACGATCCGGTCGAGGTTCTGGGCACGCGGATCGGGCGGGCTGCCGGGGCGCTCTTTGCCCTTGGGCTGATCATTTACCTCATCGTGACCTATTTATAGGGAAAGCCGTCCGGTTGCGGACGGAGACTTTCCAGGAGACAGGCCTTATGGCTTCACGACATCCGCCCCGGGTGGTGGAATGGGCAGACCGTTTCGCGCCGGATCTGGAGGTGTTCGAGGCGATCGCCAGCCAGACCCTCGCGCAATTGCCGCGTGAGATCATCGCCCAATGCGGACACTTGCAGATAACGCTCGCCGAATTCGCCGATGAGGCGATCCTGGATGCCATGGGCATCGAGGATGCCTTCGAATTGATGGGTCTATTCGAGGGCAATGGCCTCACCCAGGGCGCAGCCGAGCTGCTGACCGGGCAGATGCCAAACCGTATCTGGCTCTTCCGGCGGCCGATCCTCGACTATTGGGCGGCCGGCACCGAGAGCCTGGGCAATGTCATTGCCCATGTGCTGATCCATGAGATCGGCCATCACTTCGGCCTGTCCGACGAGGACATGGATGCAATAGAGGCCGCAGCGGAGGATTGATCCGCTGCGGCCTCCAAAGGCTCATTGCGCCAGGCGCAGATTACTTGCCTTCAGCGTTGTAACGCTCGATGGCTTCAACGATCAGCTTCTTGGCGCTGTTCACGTCTTCCATGCCGGTCACCTTCACCCACTTGCCGGACTCAAGGTCCTTGTAGTGTTCGAAGAAGTGCTTGACCTGGGCGACGGTGATTTCCGGAAGGTCGCTGATGTCCTTGACGTTCTCATAGCGGCGGGTCAGCTTCGAGCTCGGAACCGCGATGATCTTTTCGTCCTGGCCGGACTCGTCTTCCATGATCAGAACGCCGATCGGGCGGCAGCTCATGATCGCGCCCGGCATGATCGGACGCTGGTTCACGACGACGACGTCGATCGGATCGCCATCACCACACAGGGTGTGCGGGACGAAGCCGTAGTTCCCCGGGTAACGCATCGGCGTGTAGAGGAAGCGGTCGACGTACATCGCACCGGCGTCCTTGTCCATTTCGTACTTGATCGGCTCGCCGCCCACCGGAACTTCGATGATGACGTTGATGTCTTCGGGCGGGTTCTTGCCGATCGGCACGGCATCAATACGCATGCTGCTTGACTCCTGTTGGGTGCTGCTGGGTCTATTGCAGTCTGCGAATGCAAGCGCAAGCCCTATTTGCTGCGCTGCGGTCCGAACTTTCGTCGAGAAGGGGCATTCCGGACGGGGCGGGTTCCGCGGTCTTCCCGCGGATCGCTCTTCCGTTGATCTGCTAGCTGCTGCGGCATGGCCAGCCATAGATCGACAGATGCAGCTTTCCGGCCTCTGTCCGCATTTCGGATTTTCCACTCAGCTTGCCACCAAGCGCCTCATAGAAGGCACAAGCCGGTTCGTTGGCCGTCAGAACCTGCACAGCGAGCCCCTCAAGCCCAAGGGCTTCCAGTTCAGTCCTGGCAGCTTCAAACACCCTGCGGCCAAAGCCGAGGCCCTGGTGGGAAGGGCGGAGGTACAGTTCGTAGATTTCGCCGGCGCCTCTGTGACCGGCAATGCGGCAGGTGCCATAACTGGCATAGCCTGCGGCTTCTCCCGCAATTTCAAGAACAAGGATTTTCACGCCGCGGGCAATGGCGCTCTGCCACCAGGCTGGCGAACGGCGGACGATCAGCTTTTCCAGCTCGATCCCGTCGATCAGTCCCCTGTAAGCGCCCAGCCAAGCCTCATCGCGGATGAGGGCGAGTTGCTCGCAATCACCTGAGAGTGCTGGACGCAGGCCGATCAGTTCCGTGCTCATGTGCTGAAGATACATGAAGCGCAAAAGCCGCAAAAGATGGATCTGGAGATACGAGGGGGTAAATAGGAAAAGGGCCGGCGCTTGGCCGGCCCTTCAGTTGCCCTGATGTAAGTTACGCGACTGAAGTCCGAGATGACTTGCCTTGGGGGGCTGGGGGGCTAATGCGTTCCAAAGCCGTCTTCTCAGGACCCATCAGGGTATGAAAGGAATATGGTGGTCCAAAATGGCTGGCCAAGGGCTGGAATAAGGCGAAAACGTGATTTTTCGACCGGGTTTGTAAGATTTTGTCGCAACTTCCCCAATCGTTCGCAAAAGACTGCTTTGAAGGCCGGGAAATGACCTGCCGGACTTGCCAAAAGTGGCCAGTCTTGCGCATCATGACATTCTGATGACTGTGCGGCGCAAAGGGCCCCGGTCATGCATTGTCTCAGCAAGTCCTTTGACGGGAGGCCGAATGAGCGAGACAGACGATGGAGCGGGCGAGGGAGCATCCCAGGATCCGGCCTGCAGCGCATCTGTAACAGCGGTTCCAGCTGGCAGACCTTCCCATTCCACCAGCGCCGCGCCGGTCAATCCGGCAAGTGCCCACCCGGGTGCCCAGTCAAGCACTCAGCCGGTCAAGGCAATCGTCGCCTTCAACCGGCGCGAACTTGATGTGATCCTGAGGCTCTATGGACGCATGGTCGCCGAGGGTGAGTGGCGTGACTATGCCATCGATCTGCTGAAGGACCGGGCCGTCTTTTCCGTGTTCCGGCGCACATCCGAAATGCCGCTCTACAGGATCGAGAAGGATCCCAAGTTGGCCCGCAAGCAGGGGGCTTACTCGGTCGTCGCCGCAGGCGGGATGATCCTCAAGCGCGGGCAGGATCTGGCACAGGTCCTGAAAGTGCTCGACAAGAAGAAGCATCTGCGTCTCGTCGACGCCTGACCCCCGGTCACGACGAAAAGATCACGAAGGCAAAAAAAGACCGCCGTCCGGGGTGCGCCCGGGCGGCGGTTTTCTGTTTGGATCAGAAGCGGAAAGCGAGGCCGGCGTTCAGCGAATGAGACTGTGCATTGGACCGCAGCTCCCCGCCATAGCTCAGCTTGGCTGTCACAGTTTCAGTCAGGTTGGCGGCATGGACGCCCAGGTTTACCCGGAAGACATCCCGGCCGATCCTGGAGGATGAGCCGGTTACCGGGCTGCCCAGCAAGGTGACCGTGCGGCTTTCCGATGCCGGACCGAGGTCTCGGGCATAGGCAAGTTCCATGGCGGGGGTCACGGAGAGGCTCTCCGTTTTCACCGGGTTGAAGGCAAGCCGTACCCCTGCACCGGCTTCTCCGCCGGTCGAGGTCTTGCTCTCCAGCGCCACGCCAAAGATGCCTGCGCCATTTTCCGTTCCGCTGCCCTGGGACATGTTCGAGACCCGGCCCGAAATGAACGGTTTTGCGGTCAGCGCCGAAGTTTCGAAGGCCATTCCGAGACGGCCGGACAGCCAGACGCCGACATCGGTGCTCTCCGTATTGCCGGACAGGCTGGAGCCGAGAACGGTGCCGCTGGTTCCGGAGATGGAATTGCGCCGCGTTGCGCCTTCGAAACGGGCAACGCCTGCATTGGCTTCGGCGAACAGCATGTCCTGCGAGAAAGCTCCATAAAGCGTGGCATAAAGGCCGTTCTGGTGAGACCGGTCGCCGCCACCATGGGAGGCCGTTGCAGTGTAGCCTGCACCGGCACCTGCACGGAACGTGTCGGTCAGAAGGATTTCCGCTCCGGCCATGAGACCGCCGACACGGCTGGTCATGTTGCTTGAGCCGCCGCTTCCGGACGTCAGGCTAACCCCGGCCAGCGGCTGCAGCCAGTAGCGCAGCGGGCTCTCCACCGGAGCCGGGCCATTGGTGCTCAGGGTCGCGCTGTCCGCGCCTTGACGGTCAAACAGGCCGGCAGCCCGGTTGTCGATCACGGACTGAACCAGATTAAGCGTCTGCTTGCGTGCAAGCGAGGAGTTGGCGAAGGCATTGGCGGTGGCGCCGTCCTTGGTCCGGGTCAGGTTGTCCAGGTTCAGCAGCCCCCAGCCGGTTTCCGCGTCCAAGCCGGCTGTGCCGATATCGGTTGCGGTTTTCAGCACCAGCTGAGCGAGATCCGTTGAAGAGGCATTGGGGAACATCTGGCGGGCAATGGCCAGGGCGCCGGTCACATGTGGCGTTGCCATGGACGTGCCGGAGAACCGGACGTAGGTTCCATCGTTGGACGTTGAATAGATCCCGTCTGCCGCCTCGTCGTCCCCGCCTCCCGGCGCGGTAATGCACCAGCTCATGGCGACGCCGCAGCGGTTCGCATAGGCTGGCATGTTGCCGTCCGGACCGATCGCCGTGACGGCGATCCAGTTCTCTGTGAGTTCCGGATAGAGATAGGGCAGCGCGGATTCGACGCCTGCGTCCATAGCGCCATCATTGCCTGTGGCAAAGACCAGCACACCATTGCGGGCGACCGCATCTCTCGCGGCTGCCAGAAGAACGGAGTTTTCTGTTTCGAATGTTGCCCGGTCTGCGTTCAGGTCTCCGCTCGGCACGTAGACGTAGCTGCCCCAGGAATTGTTGAAGAACTCGATGCCATTGCTCAGTCCATAGTCGAGGACTCGGGCAACATAGTCGTTCTCGATGGCGCCTGTGCTGTCCATGATGGCGAGGGACGCGACGGAAGCGCCGGGAGCAACACCCATCATTCCGACCCCGTTTGCCGTGGCGGCGATGATGCCGGTGACGTGGGTGCCGTGACCATTGTCATCGGTCAGGGAGGGGCCGAAGGTTGAGCCGTTCATCGAGAGCGGGCTCAGATTGGCGATCAGATCCGGATGGGTGGCGAGCACGCCGGAATCCATGACGCCGACAGTCACGCCTGCGCCGGTGTAGCCGCGGGAATGCGCGATGTTGGCCCCGGTCATCAGGAGACCCCATTGGGCGGAATATTCATCTGCCCTGGCGGTGCCTGTCAGAACTGGAAAGGAAGCTGCTGCAATTGCGAAAAGAGGGAGTAGACGCCCGTTGCGTGACGACATGATTGGAAAAATCCTAGCAAGAAAAAACAATGCATAAGTTGCTTATTTTTTCTGCAGCCGCAACTGGATTCACTTGGCCGGAAAAAGAATCTTCCGGAGGGGCAGGTCGCTGATGCCGGACATAAAAAAAGCCCGGCACTTGGCCGGGCTTCAAGGTCAGTGAGCTGTCGGTGCTGCAGATTACTTGCGGTCGCCGAAGAGCTGCAGCAGCATGATGAAGAGGTTGATGAAGTCGAGGTACAGGCGCAGCGCACCCATGATGGACTTCTTCGCAGCCACTTCGCCGCTATCGCCCTCGTAGTACATTTCCTTGATCTGCTGGGTGTCGTAGGCGGTCAGGCCGGCGAACACCAGGACGCCGATCACGGAGATCGCGAACTGCAGGGCAGACGAAGCCAGGAACAGGTTCACCAGCGAGGCGATCACGATGCCGATCAGGCCCATGAACAGGAACGAGCCCCAGGCCGACAGGTCCTTCTTCGTGGTGTAGCCGAACAGGCTGAGCGCACCGAAGGAAGCTGCGGTGATGAAGAACACGCGGGCGATCGAGCCACCGGTGTAAACCAGGAAGATCGACGACAGGGACAGACCCATGATCGCTGCATAGACCATGAAGGTGGTCTTTGCGGCGGAAGCGCTCATGGCCTGGATGCGGAAGGACAGGAACATGACGGCGCCGAGCGGCGCGAGCATCACCACCCACTTCAGCGGGCTGCCATAGAGCGCGACGCCGAGGGAGGTCAGCAGGGTGCCGTTGCCCATCTGGGCGGCAGCCTGGTTCGGATCCGTGGTGGTGGCCAGGAAGATGGTGCCAAGTGCAAACAGGCCGGTCAGAGCCAGACCGAACGTCATGTAGTTATAGACGCCCAGCATGTAGCTGCGCAGGCCCTGGTCGATGGATGCATCGGCATGCGAGCCGGCCACCGAATAAGCCGAATTCGAATTTCGGTTAAAGGTCGACATTCGCTTCATTCCCCTTGTGATAGATTGTTCAGCTGTTTCCAGCCGATTACCTCGCTCGAAATATGGGCGAGCCGGAAACGCATAACAAGATGGCGCGGCCTAAAAAACCATTACGGTTAAGTCAGGTTTTCCGGGCGCTTGCCGCCTGTTCACTTGTTTGTGACCGCCAATCAGAGATTGCGAAGCACAGGCGCCGGTTTCTCGCCGAGAACTTTCCAGGTGCCGATCAGGCCGAAGCTGACCGTCAGCACCAGCGCGATCAGGGCAGCTCCGACCGCCGTGAAGGGCAGAAGGGCGAAACTGCCATTCATAACCTGCGTGGTGACAAACCAGGCGGCAAGCCCACCGGCAACCATGGCGAAGACCGCGGTGGAAAGCCCGAGAATGGCGTATTCCAGCCCATAGGCGATCATCAGCCTGCGCCGCGTTGCCCCTAGTGTCTTCAGGATCACGGCATCGTAGATCCGGTTGCGGTGTCCGGCAGCCAGCGCCCCGGCCAGCACCAGAACACTGGCGATCAGCGTGATGGAGGACGCGCCCCGGATGGCCCAGGCGAGCTGTTCCACCAGATCATTGACCTGAGAAATCGCGTCCTTCACCCGGATCGCCGTCACCGTCGGGAAGGCATTGGCCACCTTGCGCAGAAGGTCCAGTTCGGTTTCGGCCGGCACATCCAAATCCCAGGCGACGGTCATCAAATTTGCGTGTGGTGCCCCCGCAAAGGTGTTGGGCGAGAAGACCATGACGAAATTGATCGAGAGCGACCGCCACTCGACCTTCCTTGTATTGGCAATCTCGGCCGTGATTTCCCGGCCCAGAACATTGACGGTCACCTCGTCGCCGATCTTGAGGCCAAGATCGCGGGCAGCCTCATCCTCGAAGGACACGAGCGGCTTGCCGGAATAGCCCTCCGGCCACCAGTCCCCGGTCACCAGCTTGGAGTTTTCCGGCAGCTTGTCCTCATAGGTGATGCCGCGGTCGCCGCGCAGGATCCAGGCAGAGTTGGGCGGTGCCTGGATTTCTTCCACCGGCACGCCCTTCAGGCTGACCAGCCTTCCGCGCAGCATGGGTACGCTCACCAGCTTTGTGCCGGTGGTCTCCTTCGAGACGAGGGTCTGGAAGGCGTCCCGTTCGCTGTTCTGGATGTCCAGGAAGAAGAAGCTCGGCGCTTCCTCCGCGATTGTCGAGGTGAGTTCCCGGCGCAGATTGCCGTCGATCAAGGCGATGGCCACCAGCAGCGACAGCCCCAGCCCGAGCGACAGGACCACGGACGGGGTCAGGGCGCCGGGGCGGTGGATGTTGGCAATTGCAAGCCGCAGCTCCGTCGATTTCTGCGGCGGCATCTTGCGGGCAGCGGACATGATCATCCGGGCGACGACAACCAGCAGCAGGAAAGCGATGGCGGAGGCGGCGATATAGATCAGCGCGATGCGCAGATCATAGGCAAGAAGCAGGGCGATGGCGCAAAGGGCCGCCGTCATGGCAGCGGTTGCGACCAGATAGCGTTTGCGCGGCAGGCGGGGGCCGCCCGCGACAATATCTCGGAAAAGGGCGGTCGGCGGCACGTCGTGAGCCCGGCCCAGCGGCCAGAGCGCAAAGGCGAGCGCGGTCAGGAAGCCATAGAGCAGACCAAGGCCCAGTTCGGCCGGGTAGAGGCTGGTCTCGAGCGCGACCGGCAAGACGCCGGAAAGGGCAGCTGCGGCGGCGAAGGGAATGATCGCCCCGACGACAAGCCCGATGGCAATGCCGATGGCCGCCAGGCAGAGCATCTGCACCAGATAGATCTGGAAGACGAAGCCTCCGGTCGCGCCAAGGCACTTGAAGCTGGCAATGACCTCGCGCTTGGTCTCGAGGAAGGCCCGGATGGCATTGGCAACACCCACGCCGCCGACGACCAGGGCCGTCAGGCCGACAAGGGTGAGAAACTGTGCGAAGCGGTCGATATTCCGCTGCAGGCCGGGTGCGGCATTGACCCGCGAGCGGATTCGCCAGCCGGCCTTGGGATAGGCCTCTTCCGTGCTCTCGATCAGGCTCTTCAAGCCCTCGTCATCAACGGGGCTTGCCAGTTTCACCCGGTAGTTCCAGCGGGCAAGGCTGCCTGGCTGGATCAGGCCAGTGTCCGCCAGCGCGCCTTCCGAGATCATCAGGCGCGGACCGAACTCCATTCCTTCGGCGAGCTTGTCCGGTTCCTTGGCAATCACGCCGGTGATGCGGACATTTGTCCGGCCAAGGGCAATGGTGTCGCCCTTCTTGATGTTCAGCCGCGAGAGCAGGGAAGGATCAGCGGCAGCGCCCCACTCCCCGTTTGTTTTCTCAAGCACGGTTTGCAGCGGCTGGCCGTCGTCCAGGTCCAGCGTTCCATAGAGCGGATAGGCATCATCGGCGGTCTTCAGCTCCACTATGGTCTGGTCGGAGCTGTCGGTGGTCCGTGCCATGGCCCTGAGGGTGATGGCTCTGGAGGTGGTGCCGAGACTGTCCAGATAGGCCGTCTCCTCGGGAGCCGCCTCCCGGAGCACCAGCGAAAAGGCCAGATCGCCGCCCAGAATGGACTGGCCTTCCGAGGAAATGCCCTCCGTCAGCGCACGGGACACCGAGGTTACGCCTGCGATTGCGGCAACGCCCAGGGCGATGCAGGCGATGAAGATGTAAAAACCCTTCAGGCCGCCGCGCAATTCGCGCAGGGCAAAACGGACGGCAAGGGAAAAGCCGGGCGAGGCGGCAGGGCGGGCCGCGCTCATGCAGGTACCTCTTCGGCGGAGATCTGGTGAGGCTGGTCTTCCTGCTCGATCTCGCCGGAGCGCACGCGGATCATTCGGTCGCAGCGGCGGGCCAGAGCCGGATCGTGGGTGACGAGAACCAGCGTCATGTTGCGGGCTTTCTGGGCCGAGAACATCAATTCGACAATCTGGTTGCCGGTGCTTTCGTCCAGGTTGCCGGTCGGCTCGTCCGCAATGAGGATCTTCGGTTCCACCACAAGCGCCCGCGCCACGGCCACGCGCTGCTGTTCACCGCCGGACATCTGCGCCGGATAATGGTGCAGGCGATGGCTGAGGCCTACGGCCTCGAGTTCGCGGGTCGCCTTGGAAAAGGCCTCCCTGTCGCCTGCAAGCTCCAGCGGAACCGCAACGTTTTCAAGGGCCGTCATGTTGGGAACAAGGTGGAACGACTGAAAGATGATGCCGACATTCTGGCCGCGGAAGCGGGCAAGACCGTCTTCGCTCAACGGAGACAGATCCGTTCCGGCCACCCGCACGCTGCCCTTGTCCGCCCGCTCCAGTCCGGCCATGACCATCAGCAGCGTGGACTTGCCCGATCCGGACGGGCCGATCAGCCCGACGGCCGTGCCTTGTTCAATGGCAAGGTCGATGCCCTTGAGGATGTGGACCCTTCCGGCGCCCTCGCCGAGGCTGAGATGAACATTCTGGAGAGCGATCGCGGAAAGTGCTGTCATGCTGCCTGCCGTATTCTATGCACCGGGGCCGGTGAATTGATATTTCTGCTCGGCTGGAACGAAGAAGCCTCACGGTCTTCCTTGTCTTTTGAGCATCTGCGACCATATGGGACCCGATATCATCAAGATCCAGACCGTCATGCGCCTCAAATTGTATCAGCTTGTCGCCATTCTGGCGTCTATCCTTTGCCTTTCTGTCTCCGCGCAGGCCGACCCGCTCAAGCTGGTCGTGCTGGGAGACAGCTTGTCCGCAGGCTATCAGCTAGGGGCGGGCGAAGGCTTTCCCGAGCAGCTGCAGAAGGCCCTGCGGGAAAAGGGGCATGACGTAGAAGTGATCAATGCGGGCGTTTCCGGCGACACGTCAAGCGGTGGGCTTTCCCGTCTTGACTGGTCTGTCGGGCCTGATGCGGACGCGGTGATCGTTGAGCTCGGCGCCAACGACATGCTCCGGGCGATCCCGCCGCAAAAGACGCGGGAGAACATTGAGGCCATCGTCGGGGGGCTGACGCAGCGGGGCGTTGCGGTGCTGGTCGCCGGCATGATGGCGCAGCGCAATCTGGGCGACGACTATGCGGAAGCCTTCGATCCCATCTTCCCGGAGGTCGCCAAGGCCCATGACGCGCTGCTTTATCCCTTCTTCCTCGAAGGGGTGGCTCTCAATCCCGATCTCAATCTGTCCGACGGCATGCATCCCAATGCGGAGGGCGTTTCCGTCATGGTGCGGAATATGCTACCCATCGTGGAAACCCTCCTGAAACAGGCTTCCGCGTCCTGAGGACCGAGCCTGTCTCTCCCAAAACATGCGTCCCCGGCCCCGTTGCCTGGATGTCCGAACAAGAGAGGATCCTTCCATGGATTACCGTCCCCTTGGCCGTACCGGTCTGAACGTCAGCTCCCTGTGCCTTGGCACCATGACCTGGGGGGAGCAGAACACGGAAGCCGAAGGCCATGCGCAGATGGATCTGGCGCTGGACCGCGGCGTCAATTTCTTTGATACGGCAGAGCTTTATCCGATCCCGCGCAATCCGGAGACCCAAGGTCGTACCGAGCGGATCATCGGCACCTGGATGAAGCAGCGCGGTACCCGCGACAAGATCGTTCTGGCGACCAAGGTGGTAGGCCGCTCCGACGCGACCTGGTTCCGTAAAGATGGCTCCGAGAGCCGCCTGACCCGTGCCCAGATCGAGGAAGCCATCGATCAGAGCCTGCGTAACCTCCAGACCGACTATGTTGATCTCTATCAGGTTCATTGGCCGGACCGGAACACCACCGGTTTCGGCGCAAACCCGACCCGCTGGAACGATCCGGAACCGGCCGGGGACGAGAATTCCATCGAAAGCACGCTTGAGGTTCTGGGCGATCTGGTGAAGGCCGGCAAGGTCCGCCACGTCGGCATTTCGAATGAATCGGCCTGGGGCACCATGCAGTATCTGAAGGCGTCGGACATGCGCGGCCTGCCGCGTGTTGCGTCGATCCAGAACGCCTATTCCCTGGTCAACCGCACCTTCGAAACGGCGCTGGCCGAGATTGCCGTTCGCGAAGATGTCGGCCTTCTGGCCTATTCCGCTCTTGCCCAGGGCTACCTCACCGGCAAGTACCGGGATGGCGCCCTGCCGCAGGGCGCGCGCAAGACGCTCTTCAACATGATGCAGCGCTATGAGCGTCCGGGCGCTTCCGAGGCGATCAACGACTATGTCGATCTGGCAAGGGAGGCCGGCCTTGATCCGGCGATGATGGCGATTGCTTTCGCTCAGTCCCGCAGCTTCGTGACCTCCGTCATCCTCGGCGCCACCCGGCGCGAACAGCTTGAGGTCGATCTGGATGCCGCAGATCTGATCCTCTCCGACGATGTTCTGAAGCGGATCGACGAGATCCATCAGTGCCGCGGCAATCCCTGCCCGTAAAACGAGGGCTTTGTTCGGGAATGCGGATGTGACCGGTGTGAAGCCGATGCGCCGCATTCCCGGCGTGCTCTCTCGAATAATGTCTTCGCACGTTCGGTTTGCCGCCCATCCTTCGAGACACCGCTTCGCGGTTCCTCAGGATGAGGGTGTTGTGTTGATGGTCTGTAAGAAAAAGCTCTGGCATCTATGCCCCTCATCCTGAGGAGGGCCGAAGGCCCGTCTCGAAGGATGGGCCGCTTGCAAAGCGTGCCGGATCCAAGCGGTGGCAGATTTGAGAAGTGCTTTGCGTGATGCCTTTTGTTTCTGTTTTTGAGAGCGGGAGAGAGTTGGCGGTGGGCCATTTGGCTCATCGCAACCTGCTCCCCGAAAAGAGAATCACTTTGCGCATTTGGGGCTGTTTTCCGCCAATGACGCGCTGCAGCATTCTTATCCAATAGCAAAAACAAGACCTTGCAGTTTTGTCTTGCGCTGAGTCCCGAGTTGATTCCTCATGGAATGATCGGGAACAGCGGAGGGCAGATCCATGCCGCGACTGTTTACAGGTCTTGAGATTCCGGCCCAGACGGGTCTCATGCTTTCTTTGCTCCGGGGAGGCCTTCGGGGCTCCCGATGGATCGATCCGGAAAACTATCACATCACCTTGCGCTTCATCGGAGACATCGATGACCGGGCTGCCGATGAACTGGCAGCAGGGCTCGACCGTATCCGGCGCAAGCCCGTGGAGGTCCGGCTCGACGGTCTTGGCTCCTTCGGCAATGGCAAGCCTCACGCGGTCTTTGCCAGAGTTGCTCCCACACCGGCCCTGATCGAATTACAGGCGGAACAGGAGAGGCTGTGCCAGCGGCTCCATCTGCCCGGCGACAAGCGCAAGTTCACGCCGCATGTGACCCTGGCCCGCTGCCGCACGTCTACAAATGCGGATGTGGCCCGCTGGCTGATGGAGCGGGGTGGCTTTCAGGCGGTGCCCTTCATCGCGGCCCGCTTCGTGCTCTTCTCCGCCCGCGAAAGCGTTGGCGGTGGTCCCTACCTGGTGGAAGAGGCCTATCCGCTGGAGGAAGAGCGAGAAGTCTTTGCCGCCTATTGAGAGAGGCGGGGAGCTTCTGTTCTCTTCGTCTCAGCAAAGATCGTTCCGTTGCGGGCTGATGGGGGCAGCACGCAGACCTTGTGATTTCAGGCGGGCCGCTCACCTCAAAAGCGACCGGTAGACATCCAGCGTTGCCGAGCACATCGCGCTCAGGGAAAAGCTCTTGCTCACATGGGCAAGCGCCCGGGCCACGAGCGCCTCCCGCTGGCCTTCCGGCAGGTCCAGCGCATGCCGCAGGGCGCTTGCGAGCGCTTCCGCATCCCCAGGGGGCACGCGCCAGCCGGTGCGCTGGTCTTCCGGCACTTCCGGCGGGGCCAGAACGGTTTCCGGCACGGCGCCGAGATTGCTGACGATCACCGGCACATGTCCCGCCTGGGCTTCCACGGCCGCCCGTCCGAAGGCTTCCGGCTCGATGGAGGCGACCACAGCCACATCCGCCAGGGCCATCGCCGCCGGGACATCCGCGCAATGGCCGGGCAGTAGCACCTGATCCTCCAGGCCATGCCGGACGATCTGGTCCTTCAGACCGGAAAGATAGCTGTCTCTCCCCTGGGCATCGCCTGCCAGCACGGCAACGGTCCGGCTGTCTCCCGCCTGTTTCAGCTGCGCCATGGCGTCGATGATGATGCCCTGGCCTTTCCAGTTGGTCAGGCGGGCGAGATTGACCACCACCGGACGGCCCGGCTCAAGACCCCAGGCGGCGGCCAGCGCTTCCTTCCGCTCTGTACTGATGGAGGCGGGCGCCAGGCTTTCCAGGTCCGATCCCCGGTGAATGACGGTGATCCTGTCCTTGGCAAAGGGGTGCCGGTCCATGATCAGGCTCGCCGTATAATGGGAATTGGCGATCACCCGGTCGGCGCGGGCCATGACCGAATTGTAGAAGGCTTTGAAGGCGTTCGATTGATTGTAGATGCCGTGATAGGTGGTCACGAAGGGCAGTTTCTCCCGCCGTGATGCCCATAGCGCCGACCAGGCCGGTGCCCGGCTGCGGGCATGAACCAGGCTGACCTTGTGCTTGCGGATCACCTCCTGCAGCCGCGCCGCATTGCGCCAGAGCGTCAGCGGGTTCTTGGACTTGACCGGCAAGGTGATGTGGATCGCTCCGAGAGCCTCCAGCTCCGGCACCAGCCGTCCCCCCTGGCTGACCACGACGGCCGTCCAGCCCGCCGCGAGGATGGCGGCGGCCACATCCACCGTTGTGCGCTCCGCTCCACCCGTTTCCAGATCCGGAATGACCTGCAGGATCACGGGGGCATTGGCGCGGGCGGAAGAACTGGTCTGCACGGGGCGGCTCCGGTCTGGATATCAGCTTCGCCCTTCTCAGGACGCTTCGCCTGTGCCAGAAACCCCGGATCAGACGGACAGTACGGCAGAGCCATAATATGCAGGAACAAGATCCGCAATTCATCACCGCTGGAAAAACCGGCGCTGAGCGTCAGATCGCCGTGCTTCATCTGGAGGGTGCAGGTGCTGGTTCCGGACCTGGCCTGTTCTGGCTGTCCGGCTTCAAGTCCGACATGAGCGGCAGCAAGGCGCAGGCGCTTGCCGCCTTCGCCGCCCGGCGGGGCTGCTCCTGCACCCGGTTTGACTACACCGGTCACGGCCAGTCCGGCGGCCTTTTCGAGGATGCTTGCGTGTCCGACTGGCTGGAGGATGCCCGGGCGGCTTTTGAGCAGTTCTGCACTGGCCCGACGGTTCTGGTCGGGTCTTCCATGGGCGGCTGGATTGCCATGCTGCTGGCGCTCGCCTTGAAGGAGACGGGCCTGATCAAGGGCATCGTGCTGATCGCCCCTGCCGCCGATTTCACCGAAGAGCTGATGTGGAAGCAGCGATTCACCGGCGAGATCCGCGAGACGATCCTGCGCGACGGCCGCTGGCAGCAGCCCTCGGCCTATTCGGAAGATCCTTACGTGATTACAAGAAAGCTGATCGAGGACGGCCGCAACCATCTGATCCTGGGGCGCAGCCTTGAGATCGGCTGTCCTGTGACCATCCTGCAAGGGGCGCTGGACCCGGATGTGCCCTGGCAGCATGCGGTGCGCCTTGCCGAAGCGCTCCCCTCGGATGATGTCACCTTCACGCTCATTCCCGATGGCGATCACAGGCTGTCCCGGCCGGAGGATCTGGAACGGATCGAGCGGGCCGTGGCCGCTCTTCTGGACGAGGCGGCCCGACGCTGACATCTGCTCAGAGCGGCAGGACGTCCTTGCCCTGTTTCATCTTGCGGTAATGCGCCCAAAGAAGCCGTGCAGCGACTGCGCGCCAGGGCGCCCAGTCCCCGGCGATCCTGTCCATTTCCTTGACCGATGGTCGTGCGTCCAGCTTGAAGATATCTGCAGCTGCCACTTGCAGAGCGAGGTCGCTGCTCGGGAAGACATCCGGGTGACCGGCGCAGAAAAGCAGGAAGATATCCGCGCTCCAGCGGCCAATACCTTTGATCCGGCAAAGCGCCGCATGGGCCTCTTCCGCCGGGCGGCTGGCAAGCCGGGCAGGGTCCAGCCCCTCTTCGCAGGCCTTGGCCATGGCGCGAAGCGTGGCTGTCTTGGCACGGGACATGCCGAGCGCCAGAAGCTCTTCATCGCTCACCCTGGCAAGTCCCGACGGATCCAGCGGCACGACCCGTTGCTCCAGCCTTGCAAAGATCGCCGAGGCGCTGGCAATGGAGAGCAGTTGGCCGGTGACGATATGGGCAAGCCCGGCAAAATCCGCTGGCCTGCGCCTCAGGGGCAGCGGGGCGAGCGTTTCAGCGAAAGAAGCCAGGCGCGGGTCGATCCTCACAAGGGCGGCGAGGCCGCGCTCGAGATCGGTTTCGGTTTCAATCGGCGTCACGGCAGCTCTCTGGTCGCGGTCAAACGGCTTGTCCCATGGTCAGGGCCTGTTAGAAACGGAAGGCATCTTGTCCTTCAGGCTGGTCTATCATTCCTCAAGGCCCAATGCGCCTTCTTCCTTTCGTGCTGGCAACCCGGTTTCAGATCTGATGTCCCCTTCCGTCTTCCGGTTCGCGCCTTCTCCTAACGGCCATCTGCATCTCGGGCACGCTTTGTCGGCTCTGCTGAATGCGCGGGCCGCATCCGCAACGGGTGGGCGGTTTCTGGTGCGGATCGAGGATATCGACCAGACCCGCTGCACACCGCAGCTGGAAGCAGAGCTGCTGGAGGATCTGGCCTGGCTGGAGCTTGAATACGAGCGGCCCGTGCTGCGTCAATCCGAACATTTTGCCGACTACGCAAAGGCACTGGCACGACTGGAAGCCATGGGGCTGGTCTATCGAGGCTATCTGACCCGGGCCGAAATCAGGCGCCACGTTGAGGCGGAAGACCGGGCGGGGCGCCTCTGGCCGCGCGATCCGGATGGCGCGCCGCTCTATCCCCGCGATGACATGGTGCTGACCGCGGACGAGCTGGCCGCGCGGGCAGCCTCTGATGCGCCTTATGCGCTGCGGCTGGATATGGCGCGGGCGCTTTCCCTGGCGGGGCAGGACCTGACCTGGCGCGAGTGTCCTTCCGAGGTGCCGCGCGATGGCGCCGTTCCCTCAAACTGGAACGTTCCCGAGATTGTTCCGGCTGATCCGGGAGCCTGGGGGGATGTGGTCCTTGCCCGCAAGGATACGCCCACCAGTTACCATCTCTCCGTCGTGGTCGACGATGCTCGTCAGGGCATCACCGACGTCTTGCGTGGCCGCGATCTCTACGCGGCCACCTCCGTGCACCGTCTTTTGCAAAGCCTGCTGGACTTGCCGGAACCGTCCTATCGCCATCACCGGCTGATCCTCGGTGAGGATGGCAGGAAACTGTCGAAATCCCGTCAGGACACCGGGCTGCGGGCTTTGCGCGAGGCGGGCTGGAACCTGGCTCGGCTCCGTGCCGCGATAGATGTTTTTGACCCGCTAGGTGTTTTTTCCTAGTTACTTTAGACGGGTAACATTCTTCTTGTGATTGTTTCTTGGAGTGGGTTTGTTCACCTGGGGTAGGTAGTTGTTAAGTATATGAAAATTATCTATTTATACATAACTCTCCGAGTATAACGGCATGAAGGTTCCCTAGGGATGAGGAGCGGGTCATGTCCTACGTAATGGCTTTCTTGTCGGTTCTGGTTTTTTCTGCACTGCGGGCGCATGGAACTTGGCGCCGCAAACAGGAAGCGCGCGTGGCGATTGCCCGTAACTCCGCTGGCAGGCCGCGCTCGCACTAAGATGATTTATGGTGCGAAATGAATTTGATCGCAGCTGTCCGTGTTCTACGGGAAAAGGCGCTGCAGAAGGTATTCGTCCGCTCGACCATCTATATGGCGCTGATGCTTTGCCTGTTTGCGTTTCTCGTGTCAGTGGTGACCTTTCATTTCCAGGCTGGGAAGATCCGCGAAGACGTTGAAGAGCGGGCTTTTCACGTTGCAGGTTTCGTTGCCTCCGTGGTCGGTCCGGATCTGGTTCGTCAGAACGTCGACCGGCTGGGCCAGCTTATGAACCAGCTGGCGAGCAAGAACCCCATCAAGTTTGCGCGCGTCTATTCCGTTGAAGGCAAGGTCATCGCTTCGGATGAGGATTCTTCGCGCCGCGTCAGTCGCCGCATGATTGATGTCGATGTGCTCAGATCCATTCTTCAGGGCACCCAGATTACCCGTGAAAACGATGCAAGGGTCGAGCAGATCCAGCCGGTCTTCTTCGACGGGGAGGTGATCGGCGCGGTCTCCGTTGTGATCTCGAAGGACAGATTGCAGGAGCTGCGCTTCGATGTGATCCTGCAGTTTGGCCTGCTGATCCTGGCGATGTGCATTTTGTTCCTGCCCATGGTCGCCTATCTCATGTACCGCTCGACCCATGGCATCAGCCGCCTGACGCAAATGTCGAACGAAGCAGCGCAGGGCTTTCTCGATCCGAATATTCCGACCGATACGCCAGGCGAGGTCGGAGAATTGCAGACTGCCGTCCGCACCATGGTGACGAACTGGAGCAAGACGATCCAGTCCGTCGAATATCTGGCGAACATGGATTCCGTCACGGGCCTGCCGAACCGTTTGAAGTTCGAGAACACGGCCACCCAGTTGGTCGAGTTCAATCCCAAGGCAACCGGCGGCCTGCTGCTTGTCGACCTCGACCGGTTCAAGGCCATTAATGACACCTTTGGTCATGCGGTGGGGGACAAGCTTCTGAAGCTGGTCGGGGAGCGGATCGTCACGACGGTCACCGAATTCTGCCCTGGTAAGACCCGGTCCAAGCCGCTGATTGCGCGGTTTTCCGGTGACGAGTTCACCATCCTTCTGCCGGGGCTGAATGACCGGGAGGTGCTGAGCGAACTGGCCGAACTGATCCTGGCGCGGATGAGCCGTCCCTTCAAGATCGACAGCCACAGTCTTCGCACCCGGGCCAGCATCGGTGTCGCGGTCTATCCGGATGACGGCAAGACTGAAAGCGAACTGCTTCAATGCGCAGATCTCGCCTTGCATCGCGCCAAGCTGAATGGCCGCGATCAGATGGTGATGTTCAACCAGAGCATCCGCGACGAGGCGCAGGAGCGTGACCGCATCGAGAACAGCCTGCGCATGGCCGAGGAAAACGGCGAGCTGGAAGTCTATTACCAGCCAAAGATCGACATGGTCAGCGGCCGCTGGGTCGGGGCCGAGGCGTTGCTGCGCTGGACCCATCCGGAGCTTGGGCGCGTGTCACCGGTCAAGTTCATTCCGATCGCGGAAGAATGCGGCCTGATTGGCCCGATCGGGGAATTCGTTCTGCGGCGCAGCCTTGCCCAGATGAAGGAACTCATCGACGAAGGCCATGACCTGACGGTCGCGGTCAATGTCGCGCCGGTTCAGTTGCGTTCTCCCTATTTCACCGACCGCACGCTTGGCATTCTGGGGGAGAGCGGCTATCCGCTCCACCGCCTGGAGCTGGAGATCACCGAGTCCGGCGTCATGGAAAGCCCGGTCAATATCGAGCAGCAGATTTCCCCGATCCGGGACGAGGGGGTCCGCTTTGCCATTGACGATTTCGGCACCGGTTATTCCAGCCTCAGCAATCTGGCGACGATGCCTTTCGATACGCTGAAGATTGACCGGTCCTTTGTCATGTCCATGGCCGAAAGCGAGGACCGCCGGATCATCGTTCAGCTGATCCTGATGATGGCCAAGCAATTGCGCATGCAGACCGTGGCCGAAGGCATCGAAACCGAGACACAGCTCGCCGCTCTGAAGGAATGGGGCGCGTCCTACGGGCAGGGCTTCCTCTGGAGCACGCCAGTGCCTTTCGCGGAGTTTGCCGCCAAGGTCCGGGAGCAGGCTTCAGAAAACGCGCTTGCGGCCAAGTCCGAACCTTCGGCTGCCTGACGCGCTTTGGTCGGCCTTTTTCTTCAGTTCATCCGCCACAGATCGAGCAGATAGACCCAGATGCCGCTGGTCACCACTGCTGCCATTGTGGTCAGCGTGATGGAATTGGCGGACATGGCGTGTCCCGTGCCATAGCGGCTGGCGAAGATATAGACGTTGATGCCTGTCGGGCAGGCTGCCGTCAGGGTTGCCGCCGCCGTCCAGATCGGCGGCAAATGGAACACATAGGCCGACAGGACGAAAATGATTGCCGGCATCAGGACGATCTTCACGAGGCTGAGCAGGATGCCGGGCAGCACATTGCCCCGAATGCCATAGCGCACCATGCTGGTGCCAAGTGACAGCAGGGCGACTGGCAGGGCAGCAGAGGAAAGACGGCCCAGCACGTCGGCAAAGATGCCGGTTACAGGCAGTTTCAGCGTGCGCCAGATTACAGCCGCCACGATGGCCAGCACGATTGGATTTGTCGCCAGGTTCTTGCAGACGCTGAGGATCAGTGCGGGAAGGTCCGGCGCTTCGGCCATGCCGTCCTTTGCGGCTGCCCGTTCCATCAGGATGGCAATTGCCACGGTCATGACCGGCAGGTGCACCGACAGCAGGATGAGCAGGGGGACCTGGCCCGCCTCGCCATAGACGGACGAAATCAGCGGCAGACCGACCATGGCGGAATTGGAAAAGACCGAAGAAATACCGCCGATCACACCTGCGCGCGCATCGCGTCCGAACCCTTTGCGGATCATCAGGGTGGAAAAGGTCCAGGAAATCGCGACGCCGCTGAAATAGGCCGCCCACAGCTGCCAGGGGTTCTGATCGCCCAGTTGCACCACTGCGAGGGTCTTGAACAGCAGCGCCGGAATACCGACCACATAGACAAACTGCCCCAGCGCATCCCCTGTGCTTTCCTTGAGGATGCCGGTTCTTGCCAGCACATATCCGAGTCCGATCAGGGCGAAGACGGGAAGGACGATCGCAAGAATATCCAGGGACATTGCATTCTCTATGGCTGCGGGTTTTGGATTTGCTAACCTGTAGGCAGGCAGGATCCCGCAAATGAAGCTGGCGGAGAGGCAGAGGCGGATTGTTCAAAAGCCGCCGGGGGCAGAACCATCACAGCTTTGAAAATGACGGGTGAATGCAGGACTGACAAGACCTGATCTGTCCTGGAGCGTACCGGAAAGGGTCCAAAATTCATGGCGGAACGGAAGACGGTGGCCGAAAAGGCTGAGCGCCTGGCGTTGCTGGCGCATGATCTGCGGACACCCCTTGCCGCAATGAAGCTCACTGCAGAGCTGATTGCCCGCGATGGCCTGACGGATCTTCAGGCCGAGCGGCTCGCCATTTTGATGCGCAGCATCGACGCGCTTGACGACATGGCGGGAGAACTCGTCCGCGAACCTGCCCGTGAGGGCAAGAACGGCTTGGGTTCGTCCAATCCGGAAACGGTGGATCTTGCTGAACTCGTTGTGGAAATCGGCGAATTGATGAAGGTTGCCGCCGCTGCCAAGGGGCTTGGATTTGCCGTCACCGTGCCAGGCAAAGGCCTGCCCATTGAAAGTCTCAAGGCGGCGCCCTTGCGCCGCATTGTTGCGGCGCTCCTGGACAATGCCATCAAGTATACGGACACCGGCAGTGTCGAAGTCAGTCTGGAGGAGGTCCCAGCTTGCGGGAAATCTTCCTCTACAGCAATGGCGCGTCTGCGCATTTGCGACACCGGCCCGGGGATCGACCCCAAAGAACAAGAGCAGCTGTTCCGGCCCTATGTGCGGGGCACAGCAGGACGTGCCAAGGCCAAGGGATCTGGCCTCGGGCTCTGGGGGGCGATGGAGCTTGCCCGGGAGGCCGGTGGTACCTTGTGCCTCGTTTCCCGGGAAGACAGCGGCAATCTGCAGGGCTGTGAATTCGAGCTGATGCTGCCGCTTGTGCAAGACGAGGGCAGGGCTTCCTCGCCTTCGAAAATGCAGGAGGCAGAACCTGCGCCCGAAGGCCTTCATGTCCTGATCGTCGATGACAATGACACCAACCGGCGCCTGCTGGCGGCGCTTCTGGAATCCTTTTCGATCACCAGCGATCAGGCAGACAGTGGCACAGAGGCCCTGCGCAGCATTGCCGCCGGCCGTTACGACGCTGTCTTGCTGGATCTCCACATGCCGGGTCTCGACGGGGTGGAGACTGCCGAAGCGATCCGGGCGCAGGAAGCCGGAAATAAGATGCCACTGATTGCCGTCACGGCTGCAGCGGAAACCGCCGATGAAAGACGCATGAAGGCGGCGGGCTTTTCAGACATGATCGCCAAGCCCCTGTCCCCCGCTAAGCTCTTCACCGTTCTTGAACACGCCAGGCACTATCATCGCAACCGGGCCCAGCCGGAAGAAGCTTCGGCCTGAGGGCCGCTTCTGCCTGACAATTCCCTCTCTTGGTCAGGGGGCTGTCTTCGCCTATATAGCGCCCATGACAGACGGCCCCGCTTCTCTCCCGCCCAGCTCGTCCCTCCATTGCATCTCAAGCTGGATGGGGCTGCACCCTTTTGCTGCGATTGCGGTCTATGTGGCGGCTGTCTCTCTTTTCTTTCTGGTTTTTCCAGGTGTGGATCTGGCGGCAAGCGGTGTTTTCTTCCGGCCCGGAGACGGGTTCTGGGCGCAGGATGTGCCTTTTCTGCGCCAGTTCCGGGGGCTTGGGCCTTATCTGGTCCGGCTGATCGCCATTGCCTGTGTCGTCATCCTGCTGCTGAAGCTGCTGCTGCCGGCAAGGCAGCCGCTGGTGCCGCTCAGAAAGCCCTTGTTCCTGCTGACGACGCTGATCCTCGGTCCGGGTGTTCTGGTCAATCTGATCCTGAAGAACAACTGGGGCCGCCCGCGCCCGGTCATGGTGGATCTCTTTGGCGGTGACATGCCCTATCAGCTGGTCTGGGTGCCGAGCAACTGGTGCAGCACCAACTGTTCCTTCGTCTCCGGCGAAGGCTCTGCGGCTATGTGGCTTTTGGCCGGACTGATCCTGGTCGCCCCGAAGGCCTGGCGCTGGGGCGTGCTGGCGGTGTTCGCTCCGATCGGCTTTCTGCTGTCGCTCAACCGGGTGGCCTTTGGCGGCCATTTCACCTCCGATACGCTGCTCTCCTGGGGCCTGACCCTTGCCGTCGTCCTCTTGGTCCACCGGGTTTTCTTCCGCTGGACACCCGCCTGGGCAACGGATGCGGCGCTGGATGAGCGCTTGACCCGATGGGGCCGATCCCTGCATGGCGCAGGGGGGCGGATTGCCAACCGCATGGGCCGGATGGGCCGCCGGTTCCTGGGCATGTTCCGGGATTGACCGTCTAAGGGTCTGATCGCTTAAGGAGCCGGGCGCGGCTGGCGCGGGCGAGTCCGCTTCAGGATCCGGGCGAGCAGCCTCGGGCTTCTGTCCTCCAGCCAGTGAAAGGTCCGGTTCAGCCGGGGCAGCCTCTTGCGCCGGTTGCGCAGGGCACGTGCCAGCTTCCGGCTGGTCGCAATCAGAATCACGGCTCCAGCAGCCAGAAGCGGCACGCCCGTGGGGATCGGCAGCGCGAGGGTTGCAGCTCCCAGCACAATGAACAGGAGCGCAAGCGCCCACCAGAACAGCTTCATGTCGATTCGGCCCAGTGTAATTCGCCGATGACTAGCCGGATCGGGCGACGGCATGATGACGTCCGCTGGCAGTCGTGTGACTGACTGTGCCTAAGTCTTGCGGAGTTCGGACAGCAGCTTCCGGCTGCCGGATTGCAGCATGTCGAAAACCTGGTCGAACCCTTCAGACCCGCCATAATAGGGATCCGGAACATCCCGGTCGGGCCCGGTCAGTAACAGGCGCAGGCGAGGGTGGTTCGGGAATTTCCGGCGCAAAGCCGCCAGATTGTCCCGGTCCATGGCAAGGATCCATTCGAAACGGGAAAAATCGGCATCGCTCACCTGCCGGGCCTTTTGAGTGGAAATGTCGATGCCATGGCGCGCCGCCACTTCGACCGAGCGCGGATCGGGCGGATTGCCCGCATGCCAGGCGCCGGTCCCGGCCGAATCCAGCAAAAAGTCCCTGGCAAGGCCTGCCTCTTCCAGCGTCTGCCGGAAAATGCCTTCAGCCAGCGGGGAGCGGCAGATGTTGCCAAGGCAGACGAAGAGCAGGGAGGTCATGGGAAGCGTCTCCGGCGCAAGGGGCTGGGCAGGCGTCAGGACTTGAGGATGAGGAACCGGCCGCGGGTGCCGTCCTTCTCCACGCTCTCGACCGTGTGGCCATCCTCGTTGCACATGTGGGGGATGTCCAGAAACGCCATCGGGTCGGAGGTCAGGACTTCCAGCCGGCTGCCGCCCGGCATCTCGAGCAAGGCCTTGCGGGTCTTGAGAACCGGCATCGGGCACTTGAGGCCGATCAGGTCAAGAATGCGGGAGGCGGTCAGGTCGGTCATTGAGTTTCCTGAAGAAATCGGGTTGCGCCCCGGTCGCCGGACGCTACCATCTGGCGCAACACTAGCTGATCTGGAGAGAAATACATGACTGACGCGGCTTTTTCACCGTTGGAAATTCTGGATTTCTGGTGGCAGGCAGGCCCGGCGAAATGGTTCGCGAAGGACGAAGCCTTCGACGCGGAGATCCGGTCCCGGTTTCTGCCGGCGGTCGAGGCGGCCAAAGCCGGCAAGCTGGACGCCTGGGAGACGACGCCGCACGGAGCTCTGGCCCTTTTGATCCTGCTCGACCAGTTCACCCGCAATCTCTTCCGCAATGACCCGCGCGCCTTCGAAGCAGACCCCAGGGCGCTTGCCATCGCGGACCGGGCGGTCACGGCCGGCTTCGACAAGGCCTTCCCGCCCAGCGTGCGCGTGTTCTTCTACCTGCCCTTCGAGCATGCGGAGGACATGGCCAGCCAGGAACGCAGCGTGGACTTGTGCCGGGCCCTGAACAACGAACAGTTCTATCTCTACGCGCTGATCCATCTGGATGTGATCCGGCGTTTCGGCCGGTTCCCGCACCGGAACAAGGTGCTGGGCCGGACCTCGACAGCCGGGGAACTGGCGTTTCTGGAGGACGGCGGTTTTTCCGCCTGAGATCCTTCCTGCAGAGCCTCGCTTCGAACCCGTCAGCTCCGGACGCGTGTTACGCCCCGGAACTGGCGGGTTCTGCTGCTTTTAGAGGTGTTGCCGAAGCTTGCCTCAATTCGGGTGCCTGAAAATTCATCTGCGGTCACAGTGCCGCTATTTTATCGATCATTTATTGTGCAGCGGCCCTAATCTGCATATTTTTTAGCCGTTTATACTTGACTCATTTTTAGGCTCTTTTGCCTGCGTGGCTTGGCCCATTCTCGCCTTTTTTCCCGGAAAGCCGCTGCTTTTTCCTCGAAATTCCGCCAGTTTTCCGAGTTGGCACGGTCCTTGATTAGTAAGGTCCGACACCGACCCGATTTCGTGTGTTCCGGTTCAGGGCTGACGAGCAGTGCCTGGGTGGGGCGAACCCTTGGGGGGTACCGGGCGGGAAGGTCGGACAGTCTCTTCGCCGGGAAGAGGCGACAGGAAAGGAATGGGAACGAGCAATGAAAATTGTGATGGCCATTATCAAGCCGTTCAAGCTCGACGAAGTGCGCGACGCGCTGACGGGCATTGGAATCCAGGGCCTGACTGTTACTGAGGTCAAGGGCTATGGCCGGCAGAAGGGGCACACCGAGATCTACCGCGGCACCGAATATGCCGTGAGCTTCCTGCCGAAGCTGAAGATTGAAGTCGCCGTTGCAGGCGAGGCGGTCGACAAGGCCGTTGAAGTCATCACCGCCGCCGCAAAGACCGGCCAGATCGGTGACGGCAAGATCTTCGTTTATTCGATCGACCAGGTCGTTCGCATTCGTACCGGCGAAACCGACGCCGAAGCACTTTGATTGTCTTGAGGGTAAGAAACATGACCAAGTTTGTCGCAAGATCTGCGGCTGCGCTGGGTGCCCTGAGCCTGATGGCTCTGCCGGCACTGGCTCAGGATACCGCCGCCGCAGCCGCTCCGGCTCCGGTCTCTCCGGAAGTTGCCTACATTCTCAACACCCTGCTGTTCCTCATCGGCGGCTTCCTGGTGATGTGGATGGCTGCTGGCTTCGCCATGCTCGAAGCAGGCCTCGTCCGCACCAAGAACGTTTCCATGCAGTGCCTCAAGAACATTGCACTCTACTCCATCGGCGGCCTGATGTTCTGGGTCACCGGTTACAAGCTGATGTATGTCGGCGTTGACGGCGGCTTCATGGGCTCCTTCGGCCCCTATTCCTTCGACGCTGTCGGCGGCAACGCGCTCGACACCGGCTACTCCACGGCCTCCGACTGGTTCTTCCAGATGGTGTTCTGTGCCACCGCTGCCTCGATCGTGTCCGGCACCCTGGCCGAGCGCATCAAGCTGTGGCCCTTCCTGCTCTTCACCGTTGTCCTGACTGGCTTCATCTACCCGATCACCGGCTCCTGGGTCTGGGGTGGCGGCTGGCTCAAGGAAATGGGCTTCTCCGACTTCGCAGGTTCCACGCTGGTTCACTCCGTTGGTGGCTGGGCTGCAATCTCCGGTGCTCTGGTTCTTGGCGCTCGTAAGGGCAAGTATGGCCCGAACGGCCAGGTCTTCCCGATGCCGGGTTCCTCCATGCCGCTCGCAACCCTCGGCACGTTCATCCTGTGGCTGGGCTGGTTCGGCTTCAACGGTGCATCCCAGCTCGCAATGGGCACCATCGGTGACGTTTCCGACATCTCCCGCATCTTCGCCAACACCAACATGGCTGCTGCCGCCGGTGTCGTCGTTGCCGTGATCCTCACCCAGATCATGTACAAGAAGGTCGACGTGACCATGGCCCTGAACGGCGCCCTGGCTGGTCTGGTTGCCATCACCGCCGAGCCACTGCAGCCGTCCGTTCTGCAGGCGATCATCATCGGTGGCGTTGGCGCTGCGATCGTAGTCTTCACCGTGCCGCTGCTCGACAAGCTGAAGATCGACGACGTTGTCGGCGCGATCCCGGTTCACCTGCTGTGCGGCATCTGGGGCACGCTGATTGTTCCGCTGTCCAACGCTGACACCTCCTATGTCACCCAGCTCATCGGCGTGGTTGCCATCGGTGCCTTCACCTTCATCGTCAGCGGCGTGATCTGGCTGATCCTGAAGGCAGTCATCGGCATCCGGGTTTCCGAAGAAGAAGAGGCCCTCGGTCTCGACAAGGTGGAAATCGGCGTCGAAGCCTATCCGGAATTCGGTTCGGGCTCCCAGCGGGTCTGACCCATTCCTCCACGTGGTCTAATTGGCTCAGACTGCGTATCTGGCCCGGGGCTCTGCCCCGGGTCTTTTTGTGTCTGCAGCACCGCTGAAAGGCAGAACGGCGTGAGGCAGGATTCGATTATAATTTAAGCATAAGCCTAAAAGTCAGGCCCTCTGTTTGAGCAAATGCGCAATTCGTGGGCGGATATCAAAGCCCGAAATGGCCAAATTCTGCGCTCTTGCCCGGTTGGCATGCAGTTTGATTGCTTTGCCGCCAATACAACGCCTCGCAAGCAGGCGATTGCATAATCGGGAGCCAGTGAATGAGCCAGAATTCGGTGGGTGGAGACGTCTTTTTCGTCCTGCTCGGAGCTATCCTTGTCTTCGCCATGCATGGCGGATTTGCCTTTCTCGAAGTCGGTACCGTCCGCCAGAAAAACCAGGTCAACGCCCTGGTGAAGATCCTGGTGGATTTCGCCATCTCCACGGTGGTCTATTTCTTCTTCGGCTATGCCATCGCCTATGGCACGACCTTCTTCGTCAGCGCAGCGGCCTTGTCGGGCGGGGCGGAAGGCTTCGCGCCCCAGGGTCTGTCCCTGGTGAAGTTCTTCTTCCTGACCACATTTGCTGCCGCCATTCCGGCCATCATCTCGGGCGGCATCGCCGAACGGATGAAATTCATTCCCCAGTGCATGGCAACGGTCGCGCTGGTCGGCGTTGCCTATCCCTTCTTTGAGGGCATCGTCTGGAACGGCAATTTCGGGTTCCAGGCCTGGCTTGAGGCAAGCTTCGGCGCGCCGTTCCGTGACTTCGCGGGCTCGGTGGTGGTGCATGCGCTCGGCGGCTGGATCGCGCTGGCCGCGGTGCTGCTTCTGGGCGCAAGGCGCGGCCGGTATGACAGGAGCGGCCGACCGGTCGGCATTCCGCCGTCGTCCCTGCCCTGGCTTGCTCTCGGGTCCTGGATGCTCTGCGTTGGCTGGTTCGGCTTCAACGTCATGACGGCAGGCTCTCTGGAAGCTGCCTCCGGCCTCGTCGCCATCAATTCCCTGATGGCTATGGTCGGCGGCATCCTTGCGGCGCTGGTCGTTGGCCGCAATGACCCGGGCTTCGTGCATAATGGTGCGCTGGCCGGTCTGGTTGCGGTCTGTGCCGGCTCCGACATCATGCACCCGATTGGGGCTCTGGTCGTTGGCGGCATTGCCGGAGCGCTCTTCGTCCGTGGCTTCGAGATCTGTCAGAACAAGCTGAAGATCGATGACGTGCTGGGTGTCTGGCCGCTGCATGGCCTGTGCGGCGCCTGGGGCGGCATTGCGGCCGGCATTTTTGGCACGGAAGCTCTGGGCGGTCTCGGCGGCGTGTCCCTGATCTCCCAGATCATCGGCACAGTGTCCGGCGCAGCCTATGCCGCGCTTGCGGGTTTCGTCGTCTATGGGGTTCTGAAATCCGCTGTGGGCCTGCGTCTGTCGCCGGAAGAAGAGCACATGGGCGCAGACCTTGCGATCCACAAGATCAGCGCCAATCCAGAAAGCGACCTGCTGCGCTGACGATTGCCGCCCGGTTCAGGCTGCAAGTTTGACAGTCTTAGGCCGGAGCCATGGCTCCGGCCGGGGATGCAGGCAAGGGTGTCAGGCTCTCGAACGTCATCCCGGCCAAGCGGAGCGCGAGCCGGGACCGGTGAGCCAAAGAACATCGGCTTCAATCAGTTGACTACCGGCACGCTCCGGCTCACCGGTCCCGCATCTTCGCTTCGCTGCGTGCGGGAAGACGAACGGCGCAGTTTGTCATCAAACTCACCCGAGTTGCGCGCCCAATTCCTCATGGGTTTTGAGGACCTTGGAAGCTCCGGCCTCGCTCAGCCGTTCGCCGAGCCGTTCGCTGGCGTGGCCGCCGCCGATGAAGCCCCAGACTTCCATGCCGGCGGCAAGGCCAGCCAGAACCCCGTTCACGCTGTCCTCGATCACGATGCAGCTCTCCGGCGCGACGCCCAGATTGTGGGCGGCGTAGAGGAACAGGTCCGGCGCGGGCTTGCCGTTCTCGACCTGCTCTCCGGAATAGATGTGCGGCTCGAAAAAGCCGTGCAGGCCTGTCTGCCGCAATTTGACATGCAGCCGGTCCAGGCGGCTTGAGGACGCCACAGCACGGGGGCGGCGGTCCTGCGCAAGGATGTCCGCAATCCCGTCGATGGCGGTCAGTTCCCGGTTGATGCGGTCCGTGGTCGCCCGATCCAGATCCGGAAAGAAGTTTTCGGGGAAGCTGCCGGCGTCCAGCTTGGCATGTTCAGAGCGCACCAGGCTGAAGAAATCCTTCGCCATCAGCCCGTTGAACCGCTGCTGATAGTCGTGGAGGTCGTAGATGAGACCGATCCGGCCTAGGTGCTCCCGCTCCACCTCGACATAGATGGCCTCGGAATCCACCAGAACTCCGTCACAATCAAAGAGGATGGCGGTCTTGGTCATGGCTTTGGTGTCCGTGCGAATCGGTGCTGGGTGTCACCCCGCATCAAACAGGCGTTTGACGAAATTTCTTTGAAGCCTTGGAGGGGCTGGCCGTCTCACAGCACGATGATGCCGGAGTGCTTTGCCTTGTGCTCTGGTTCCACATGGATGGTCAGGCGGGAGCCCGGCACCGCCTTGCCGACGGCCTGCTCGATCCGGTCGCAAATGTCATGGGCCGCTTCCACCGACATGCTGCCCTCGACCACCAGATGGAAGTCGATGAAGGTGAGCTTGCCGGCCAGCCGCGTCCTGAGGTCGTGGGCTTCCAGCGCACCTTCGCCCTCTGCGGCAATCACCTGGCGGATCTTGTCGAGGGTTTCGGGTGAGGCAGCTTCGTCCATCAGGCCGGAGATGGACCCTTTCATGACGTCCCAGCCGGTCCACAGCACGTTCAGGCCAACCAGGCCCGCGAGGATCGGATCCAGCTTCTGCCAGCCGGTCAGAACGACCAGAACCACGCCTGCCAGCACGCCAAGGGACGTGACCACATCTGTCATCAGATGGCGGCCGTCGGCCTCAAGGGCGGGAGACCGGCTGCGCTTGCCATAGCGGATCAGCACAAGGGCCCAGCCCGCGTTGATGACCGCGGCAAGCCCGTTGATGCCGAGGCCAAGCGGCGAATAATCGACCTCCTGCACCGTGTGGTAGCCCACCCAGGCCGAGTGGAAGATGGTGCCCGCCGCCAGAACGATCATCACACCGACCAGAACGGCTGCGAAATACTCGGCTTTGTCATGGCCATAGGGATGATTGGAATCTGCCGGGCGCGAGGCAAACCAGATCGCGATCACCGCGGCAATGGAAGAGGCCACGTTGACGATGGTTTCCAGCGCGTCGGAGTAAAGGGCGATCGAGCCCGTCAGCTCATAGGCGAGGAATTTCAGGCCCATCACGCCAATGCCGACAAAAATGCTGCCGATGGCGATACGGAGTCTGCCGCTCATGATCCGGGTTCCCTTTGCTGCGCCGCCAGATCCGGGATGGCGGTTCGGCGAAGGGGTAGCAGTTTTCTGCCGGGACGCAACTCCCGTTTCGCCCAATCCGCCGATCTCCCCGCATCACACAGGCTGGCAGCAGGCGATGAACAGCCCCTTAAGGCGCCTTCGGGTCCATGACTGCCGCACCGATAATTCGTCCCGGCCCGCTGTCATCCTCCAGTTGAACCAGAACCGCACAGCGGCTGTCCTTGTCCTTCATGAACTCGGATTTGGGGATGCGGAAGGTCTCCGGTCCGCCGGACCACATGCCGATGGCTCTGAGGTCCCGAACCACATTCACATAAGTAATGCTGGAGCCGGTGTTCTCGCCCCGGGTGATCGGCACGCTCTGTTCTGCGTCCAGCCGCAGGATGAAGATCGTGGCCA
This sequence comes from Roseibium suaedae, assembly GCF_900142725.1. Lineage (GTDB taxonomy): Bacteria > Pseudomonadota > Alphaproteobacteria > Rhizobiales > Stappiaceae > Roseibium > Roseibium suaedae. Next base: position 412,523 of record NZ_FRBW01000004.1, read on the forward strand.
TGCGCTGGCCCGCCGGCAGGCTGCCGTCGACCTTGGCCTCGACCGCCATGTCGCGGACGGACAGGGAGACGGAGGCAGTGAAAGGGGCTGCGCGGCCAAGGGCGGACATGACCGCCTGGCGGTCGCCGCCGACCACATGCTCCATGCCGTCGACAACAAGCTGCGGGGTATAGACGGACCGGTCGCCGCGCTGGGCGGCATAGGCCCGCTGGCGCTCGGAATTTTCCGGCCGGGCAAGGGTGTCACGCCAGCCGAGATAATCCCAGTAGTCCACCGGCAGGGACAGGCTCAGGATATCCGGGTTCTTCAGGGCCAGTTCTTCCAGCAGCTTGTCCGCAGGCGGGCAGGATGAGCAGCCCTGACTGGTGAAGAGTTCCGCCACCGCCTTGGGAGAGGTGGAGCCTGCAAAGGCCACGCCCTGCTGAAACACGAGGCCAAGGGCCAAAACGGCGACCAGTCCTGCCTTGGTGGCGAGGCTGGAGCCGGGGAATTGTGTGAAGTGCTTCGTCATGGGACTTGGTAAGACTGGCCTGGGTATGTGATCTCTGATGACGACCCTAAGCTTTTGAAGCTTCAAGAGCCAGTCACGAGCCAGTGACGATAGCGAAGATATCGGGTCGGGTCAGCCTCAATCTCCGTTCGGAGACGCGAGAACCTTTTCAAGCTGCGGCAGGAAGACCGATCCGTAGCTTTCTTGCGACAGCGGGCCGATGAACTTGTAGCGGATGGTGCCCTTGGCATCGACGATGAAGGTTTCCGGCACGCCGTAAACGCCCCAGTCGATGGCGGTGCGGCCCTTTTCGTCCGCGCCCACCCGGTCATAGGGATTGCCGAGGCTGCCGAGGAAGCGGCGGGCGTTCTCCGGCTTGTCCTTGTAGTTGATGCCGACCATCTGGAAGCCTTCGCGCTGGCTCAGTTCTTCCAGGAAAGGATGTTCCTGGCGGCAGGGCACGCACCAGGAGGCAAACACATTGACCACGGAGACCTTGCCCAGAAGATCGGCCTTGGTGATGCCCGGCAGGGCCTGGCCATTCAGCATCAGTTCCGGCACCGGCGGCAATTCCGTATCCGGGATCGGCTTGCCGATCAGCGCGGACGGGATCTGGCTCGGGTCGTGACCGATGGTCAGCTGCACCAGGAACAGGCCGGCAAGAGCGGTGAACACGATGAGCGGCAGCAGCACCAGCACCGGAATGCGGCGTTTGGGCGATTGATCCGTCTGGGAAGTCATGTGCGGTCCGTTTGCGTGCCTCTGGACGGCTGTTGCGGCCGTGCGCGGGAAATGCCCTGCTCGGCAAGGCGGGCAAGGTCGGCGTCCAGCTTGCGGCGGTCAAGGAGAACCCAGACAAGCAGGGCGAGGACGGCGCCGGCCGTCAGCAGATAGGAGGCGATGATGAAGCCGGAGTGCGGGCCAAGATCCATGGGTCTACTCCGCGGCCTGGGGCGACAGGGCGGCGCTGGCAGGGCGGGCCTGCGCGGCCGCCTTCAGCCGCATGGCTCTGAGGCGCCGGCGCAGGATTTCGTTGCGCATGGCCATCAGATGAAGAACGAAGAACAGCAGGGTGAAGGCGGCCGCCATCACCAGCAGCGGGATCAGGATGGTCGGGTGAATGGTCGGGCCATCCATCCGCACCACACTGGCAGGCTGGTGCAGCGTGTTCCACCAGTTCACCGAGAACTTGATCACCGGCAGGTTGACCGCGCCGACCAGGGTCAGAATGGCGGCGGCCTTGCCGGCCTTGATCGGGTCTTCCATCGTGCGCCACAGGGCCATGAGCCCGAGATACATGATGAAAAGCACCAGCACGGAGGTCAGGCGCGCGTCCCACACCCAATAGGTTCCCCACATGGGCTTGCCCCAGAGCGATCCGGTCACCAACGCGATGAAGGTGAAGGTCGCACCGATGGGAGCGGCAGCCTTGGCCGATACATCTGCCAGCGGGTGCTTCCAGACCAGGGTGCCGAGGGAGGAGATCGCCATGATCGAATAGCACATCATGGACAGCCAGGCGGCCGGCACATGAATGAACATGATCCGCACGGTTGCGCCCTGCTGATAGTCTTCAGGCGCGGTGAAGAAGCTCATGTAGAGCCCGGCGGCGAAGACGATCACGCACAGTCCTGCCAGCCAGGGCAGAACGATCTGCACCAGACGGAGAAAGCGTGTCGGATTGGCCAAGTCCAAAATACCCATGGAACCGTTCTAATCTGTCAACGAGGCGTCTTCAATGTCTTGTCGCGCTTCGGGGCGCATTGAGGCCGGTCAAATTGTCCCGGTTGCTTCACCTTGCCGTGAGCCGGATCAGTCTGCTGAAAACCGCAGGGCGGCGGCGGAGGCAATCGGGCCGATCACTCCGGCAATCAGGGTCAGGGCGCAGAGAATCAGGAACGGCGTCAGGAACGGCACCGGATCGGAGACCGCTGCATCCGCCGCGCTGACACCGAAGATCAGCACCGGAATGGCCAGCGGAACCACCAGCACGGCCAGAAGCAGCCCGCCCCGGCGCAGTGTCACTGTCAGTGAAGCCCCGATGGCCCCGATGAAGGTGAGGGCAGGGGTTCCGGCCAGCAGGGTCAGTGTCACGGCGCCGATGGCCACCGGTTCCAGGTTGAGAAAGATCGCCAGCACCGGTGCGGCCGCCACGAGCGGCAGACCGGTCGCCACCCAATGGGCAAGGCATTTGATCAGAACCACCAGCTCCAGCGGACGTCCCGCCATCAGCAGCAGATCCAGCGAGCCATCGTCCCGGTCGGCCTGAAACAGCCGGTCAAGACCCAGGAGGGTTGCCAGAAGCGCGCCGATCCACAAGATCGCCGGGCCAATGCGGCCGAGGAGATTGAGGTCCGGGCCGACGCCGAAGGGGATCACGGTGACGACGGCCAGAAAGAACAGCACGCCGACAAGAGCGCTGCCGCCTGCGCGGGTGGCAAGCTGCAGTTCGCGCCGGAACAGGGAAGAGATCCAGCCACTCATCAGGCAAAGGCCTCCAGGTCGTCATCATAGCCGTGGCCGCCATGATCTCCCGCTGCCGGAGCCGTCAGCTGCAATGCGGTGACCGGAGACAGGGCGGTCAGTTCCGTGTGGGTGGCCGTCACGATCATTCCGCCGTTCTTCAGGTGGGTGTTCATAAGGCCGATCAGCTGGGCCTCGGAGGCCGCATCCAGAGCGGAGGTCGGCTCATCCATCAGCCAGAGGGGGCGCGGGGAAACGAAGAGCCGGGCGAGGGTCAGGCGGCGGGTCTGTCCGGCGGACAGATAGGCGGCAGGCAGGTCCGCCGTGTGGCCGATGCCGAGAAGCTCCAGAATGTCCATCGGCGCCATGGCATTGGCCGCAAAGCCGTCCGGCAGGACGGGCCGCGTGAAGTCCCGCCAGAATTCCAGATTGCTGCTCACAGAAAGAGCGCGTTTCACCGCGCTTTCGTGCCCGAAATAATGGGCGTGCTCGGCAAGTGTGCTGTCGCTGTCGCCGCCTTCAAAGGCCATGCGCCCGTTCGCTGGCGGCACAAGCCCTGCCAGCGTGCGCAGCAGCGAAGACTTTCCAGCGCCATTCGCGCCGGTAATCACCAGCGCATGGCCTGCTTCAAGCTGAAACGATAGTCCTGCAAAGACACGACGACCTCCCCGGTCCACGGTGAGGTCGTCGACAATAAGCTTAGGCATGGTCCTCCAGGGGCACCTCCATCGGGGCGCCCCTCAGGATTAGGCGGCGCGAATCCCCGACAGGAACCGGTTGACCTCGGATCTTAGTGTCTCTGCCTGACGGGACAAGTCGGCGGAAGCACTGAGGACGTGATTTGCAGCCTCACTGGAGTTCTGGGCTGCCGAAGTGACCGAGCCAATGGCCGTGGACACTTCGGCCGTGCCGACCGAGGCCTGCTGGACGTTGCGGGAGATTTCGTGCGTGGCCGAAGCCTGCTCTTCCACGGCGCCGGAAACGGCAGTGGAAATCTCGCTGATCTTGCGGATCGTCTCGGCAACTTCGTTGATCGCTTCGGCGGATTCGGTGGTCGACCCCTGGATCTCGGCGATCTGGGAAGCGATTTCCGTGGTTGCCTTGGCGGTCTGGTCGGCCAGCTGCTTCACTTCGGCCGCGACGACCGCGAAGCCTTTGCCGGCTTCCCCGGCGCGGGCCGCCTCGATGGTGGCGTTCAGGGCGAGCAGGTTTGTCTGGGCAGCGATGCCGTTGATCAGCTCGACGATGTCGCCGATCTTCTGGGCTGCATTGGACAGGCCATGCACCTTGTTGGCAGCCGCATCCGCGTCATTCACGGCCTGACCGGACATGGTGGAGGAGAGCTCCACCTGGCTGGCGATTTCGCGAACGGAAGCGGTCAGCTCCTCGGTCGCAGCCGCAACGGTCTGCACGTTGGAAGAGGCCTGTTCGGAGGCCGCTGCCACGGACCCGGACTGTTCGGACGTGTGGATCGCGTTGGAGGACATGGACTGGGCCGCGCCTTCCAGCTGTCCGGCAGATGCGGACAGGGAGGAGACGATGCCACCGACGGACTGTTCGAACTGCTCGGCCAGCTTGCGGAACAGAAGCTTCTGCTGTGCTTCGGCTTTTGCACTCTGGGCTTCGGCTTCCGCGGTCATGCGGGCGTTTTCCAGGGACTGCTCCTTGAAGACCAGTGCGGCGCGGGCCAGATCTCCCACTTCATCGCCCCGGTCCGTGCCGGTGATTTCCATGTCATGCTGGCCCTCGGCCAGATGCTTGAGCAGGGTCACGACGCGGCTGATCGGCTTGGAGATGGAGACGCGGGCAACGAAGATGCCGAAGCCAGCGCCGACGATCAGGGCGATCAGGGCGGTCACGATCAGCGATGTGCCGGCAGCATGGGCCTCATCGGCGGCAGCGGTCCGCTGGTCAGCCATCTTCTTGGCGGTGTAGGTCGAGTAGACCTTGACCGTATCGGTCACGGTTTTCTGGCCCTGCAGAGCTGCGGCTAGGCCAGAGGTGATCGCGGTCGTGTTGGACGGGTCCTTGGCGGCCGTGTCGATCATCTCGTTGACCTTCAGGAAGTAGCTTTCCAGGGTCGCCTTGATATCGGTCAGCTGCTTCTTTTCTTCAGCATCTGCAACAGCTTCCAGCTTCGGCAGGCGGCCGAGCATTTCGTCCGCGCGGCGCTTGGCTTCCGCCTTGAAATCGGCTGCCTTGTCCGCGCTGGTTGCGAACTGATAGGTCATGCGGCTGATGGCAACGATGTCGATGCGCAGGTCCATGGCTTCACGGGCCGCTTCTTCGGACTTGCCAATCCTGGTGAATGTTTGTTCCAGGGAGTTGAGTTTCGTATACGCGACGCCAGCGATCCCCAGTGCAGCGATCCCCATGACCGCCACGACCGCGAGGATCTTGTGCACGATTGTAATGTTCTTCAGCATTCTCTTGGTTCCAGCCCGTTACTGAGTTGCTCTATTCCCGTAAATAGACTGGCAGGGTTAACGTCCTCCTTCCGTAGCAGTGATGGCCGCAATTATTTTTGGCACTGTGAACTGTCAAAAATACTTAGTTTTTAATCTTATAAATTGCATCCGCTAATTGCCTCGACTCTTCGGTTGTGCAGTGCAAAAAAAGCCGCCGCCCTCCTGCCGTGCCGCTGAAAGGAGCGGAGGCAGGAGGGCGGCGGCCTTCAGATCAGTCTAAAGCCGGTAACCGGTCTTAGAAGTGGACCGAACGTGCCGTGCCGGACTTGTCGAGCGGCGGAGCGAACTTCGTCAGATCGATGCCTTCGACAGCGGACTTGTACTCGTCGATGTTCGGCGTGCGGCCGAGGATCGCGGACAGGACCACCACCGGCGTGGAGGCCAGCAGGGACTCGCCCTTCTTTTCAGCCGTATCTTCCACGACGCGGCCCTGGAACAGGCGGGTGGACGTGGCCAGCACGGTGTCACCCTTTGCAGCCTTTTCCTGGTTGCCCATGCAGAGGTTGCAGCCCGGGCGTTCCAGATAAAGGATGTTTTCGTACTCGGTACGTGCCTTGCTCTTCGGCGCGTTGTCGTCGAACTCGAAGCCGGAGTACTTCTGCAGCACGTCCCAGTCGCCCTCTGCCTTCAGCTCATCGATGATGTTGTAGGTCGGAGCTGCGACAACGAGCGGAGCCTTGAACTCGACCTTGCCATTGGCCTTTTCGAGGTTCTTCAGCATCTGCGCCACGATCTTCATGTCGCCCTTGTGCACCATGCACGAGCCGACGAAGCCGAGGTCCACCTTCTTCTCGCCGCCGTAGTAGGAAACCGGGCGGATCGTGTCGTGGGTGTAGCGCTTGGAAACATCCGCGTTGTTGACGTCCGGGTCGGCGATCATCGGCTCGTCGATCAGGTCGAGATCGACAACCACTTCTGCGAAGTACTTGGCGCTGTCGTCCGGGCTCAGGGCCGGCTTTTCACCGGAACGGATTTCGGCGATGCGCTTGTCTGCCTTGGCGATCAGGCCAGCCAGGGTCCCGGCAGCGTTTTCCATTCCCTTGTCGATCATGACCTGGATACGGGCCTTGGCCAGTTCCAGCGAACCGATCAGCGTGTCATCGTTGGAGATGCAGATGGAGGCCTTTGCCTTCATTTCTGCAGTCCAGTCGGTGAAGGTGAAGGCCTGGTCAGCCAGCAGGGTGCCGATGTGCACTTCGATGACGCGGCCCTGGAAGACATTGTCGCCATGCTGCTTCAGCATCTGGGCCTGGGTGGCATGCACCACGTCACGGAAGTCCATGTAGTCCTTCATGGTGCCCTTGAAGGTCACCTTGACGGATTCCGGGATCGGCATGGTGGCTTCACCGGTTGCCAGAGCCAGAGCCACGGTACCGGAGTCAGCGCCGAAGGCAACGCCCTTGGACATGCGGGTGTGGCTGTCGCCACCGATGATGATGTCCCAGTCATCCACGGTGATGTCGTTCAGCACCTTGTGGATCACGTCCGTCATGGCGTGATAGGAGCCCTTCGGGTCACGGGCGGTGATCAGGCCGAACTTGTTCATGAAGCTCATGAGTTTCGGGATGTTCGCCTGTGCCTTCAGGTCCCACACGGAAGCGGTGTGGCAGCCGGACTGGTACGCGCCGTCCACGGTCGTGGAGATCACGGTCGCAGCCATGGCTTCCAGTTCCTGGGCGGTCATCAGGCCGGTGGTGTCCTGGGAACCAACAATGTTCACCTTCACGCGGACGTCGGAACCGGCATGGAGAACCTTGCCCGGGGTCACGCCGACGGCGTTCTTGTTGAAGATCTTTTCAACGGCGGTCAGGCCCTGGCCATCCTTGGAGACTTCCTTGGAAGGTGCGAAGACAGCCGGAGCTTCGACGCCGAGGGTTTCAGCTGCGAATGTCTGCAGCTTCTTGCCGAAGACGATGGCGTAGGAGCCACCGGCGCGCATGAACTCGACCTTCTGCGGAGTGAAGGCGGAGGCGATGTCGGTCAGCTCTTCGCTGCCGTCTTCGTTGTAGAGCTTCTTGGACTTGGTGTTGATCTTCAGCACGGTGCCAGTTTCCACGGAGTATTTCTGCTCCAGGACCGGGTTGCCGTCGTTGTTGAGGATCGGCTTGCCGTCAGCGTCCAGCTTCTTGACCCAGTTCTTCAGGTCGAGGCCGATGCCGCCGGTCACGCCAACCGTGGTCAGGAAGATCGGGGAGATGCCGTTGGTGCCGCCGACGACCGGGGCAATGTTCACGAAGGGAACATACGGGCTTGCCGGCTTGCCGGCCCACAGGGCGACGTTGTTCACGCCGGACATGCGGGAGGAGCCAACGCCCATGGTGCCCTTTTCGGCGATCAGCATGACGCGCTTGCCCGGGTGCTGCAGCTTCAGCGCCTCGATTTCCTTCTGGGCGGCTTCCGAGATCATGCACTTGCCATGCAGTTCACGGTCGGAGCGCGAGTGCGCCTGATTGCCCGGCGACAGGAGGTCGGTGGAGATATCGCCTTCTGCGGCGATATAAGTGACGACTTCGATCTCTTCTTCGATCTGCGGCAGCTTGGTGAAGAACTCGGCCTTCGCGTAGCTTTCCAGAATGTCCTTGGCGACCGGGTTGCCGGCCTTGAAGGCAGCCTTCAGGCGCTCGGTGTCCGCGTCATAGAGGAAGACCTGGGTCTTCAGCACTTCGCCAGCATTCTTGGCGATCTCGGCGTCGTCGCCCAGAGCCAGGTCCAGCAGAACCTCGACGGACGGGCCGCCCTTCATGTGGGACAGGAGCTCGAAGGCAAAAGCCGGGGAAATCTCTGCAACGACGGCGGTGCCGAGGATGATTTCCTTGAGGAACTTGGCCTTCTCGCCTGCGGCGGTCGTGGTGCCGGGCAGAGTGTTGTAGATGAAGTACTTCAGGGAATCTGCACGGTGCGCGTTGCCCGGATCCTTGATCTGGGCAACGATTTCGCTGACAAGCGCCGCGTCCTCGATGGGCTTGGGATGCAAGCCCTGGGTTTTGCGCGTTTCGATCTCGTTCAGATAATCTGCATACAAGCTCATGATAATCCCGGCGTCCTTGGAATAGTGGAAAGCTTGAGCGCCGGGTCGCGGATGTCAGGCTAGCCGGGACAAGCTTGCTGGCCACTACATAGTTCAGTATACAATGGTATGCAATATGTTTTGGCAGGCTCACGTCGCTTTACGGCACCTGCCCCGCCAGAGGCAGATCTCAGGCCCAGACAGGACCCGGATAAGGTCCAGTCAAGACCACGAACAAGCTCTCTCGCAGCTGGCCTCTCCGCCAGTTCCGCAGTGACTTTTGCCGCTTGCATCGCTCGCAACGTTTCGTGCCAAGGCAGATTGCCTTCCAGCCTCTTTACACTAACTGAATGCACAAGGTTTGTCTTCCGATGGCAGGCCTGCACCTTGCCGCAAGACCGCTCAGTCCAGGGCGAAATGCCATCCGGACTTGTTGCCACATGATTTTTGTATAGGAATGACAAAGCGAATGATCCAATCCGGTGAACGGGTTGAAAGACCCGTCTCCCGATACGATCTGCCAGAAGACAGGGCCCGTCCAAGAGGCCCGGAATGCGGAGAGGGCTGTTCGCCCTTCCGCTGAGACCAGAGATTTTGAGACCCCAAGGCCGGTCTTGCTCCCAAGGGACCGGCTCCGAAACGGACCGCAAGGAGATCGCACGCCGTGACCCAGTCCCTCGATAGCTTCAAATCCAGAAAGACGCTTTCTGTCGGAGGCAAGACCTACACCTATTTCTCGCTCCCCGATGCGGAGAAGAACGGCCTGGAGGGCATTTCCAGGCTGCCCGTTTCGCTGAAGGTGGTGCTTGAGAACCTCCTGCGCTTTGAAGACGGCCGCACGGTCACCGCCGACGATATCCGCGCCGTCGCCAAGTGGCTGTCCACCCGCACCTCCGATCACGAGATCTCCTATCGTCCCGCCCGCGTCCTGATGCAGGACTTTACCGGCGTTCCCGCCGTGGTCGATCTTGCGGCCATGCGCGATGCAGCCGTGAAGCTCGGCGGCGACCCGAAGAAGGTCAATCCGCTGGTGCCCGTGGATCTGGTCATCGACCACTCGGTCATGATCGACTATTTCGGCACCAAGGATGCCTTCCGCCAGAACGTCGAGCTGGAATATGAGCGCAACGGTGAACGTTACGAGTTCCTGCGCTGGGGCCAGTCCGCCTTCGACAATTTCCGCGCCGTTCCGCCGGGCACCGGCATTTGCCACCAGGTGAACCTGGAATATCTGGCACAGACCGTCTGGACCAAGGAAGAAGACGGCGAAACCATCGCCTATCCGGACACGCTGGTCGGCACGGACAGCCACACCACCATGGTCAATGGCCTTGCGGTCCTTGGCTGGGGCGTGGGTGGCATCGAGGCGGAAGCGGCCATGCTCGGCCAGCCGATCTCCATGCTGATCCCGGAAGTCGTCGGCTTCAAGCTGACCGGCAAGCTGAACGAAGGCATCACCGCCACCGACCTTGTGCTGCGCGTCGTCGAGATGCTGCGCAAGAAGGGCGTGGTCGGCAAGTTCGTTGAATTCTATGGTCCGGGCCTCGACAATCTCAGCCTGGAAGATGCGGCGACCATTGCCAACATGGCCCCGGAATATGGCGCGACCTGCGGCTTCTTCCCGGTCGACAACGACACGCTCGGCTATCTCAAGTCCACGGGCCGCGATGCCGACCGCATTGCCCTGGTCGAGACCTACGCCAAGGCGCAGGGCATGTTCCGCACGGGCAGCGAAGAGCCGGTCTTCACCGACACGCTCGAACTCGACATTTCCACCGTCGTTCCCGCCGTCTCCGGCCCCAAGCGTCCGCAGGACCGCATCAATCTGTCCGATGCGGCCGGCGGGTTCGCAAAGACAATGGAAGAAGAGTTCAAGAAGGCGGGAGAACTCTCCAAACGCGTGGCCGTCGAGGGCAAGTCCTATGATGTCGGCAACGGCGACGTGGTCATCGCCGCCATTACCTCCTGCACCAACACCTCGAACCCGAGCGTGTTGATCGGCGCCGGTCTCGTTGCCCGCAATGCGCTGAAGAAGGGCCTCAAGGTCAAGCCTTGGGTGAAGACCTCGCTGGCCCCCGGCTCCCAGGTGGTGACCGACTATCTGGAGAAGGCCGGCGTTCAGGAGGATCTGGATGCGCTGGGCTTCACCCTTGCCGGCTATGGCTGCACCACTTGTATCGGCAATTCCGGTCCGCTGGATCCGGCCATCTCCAAGGCGATCAACGACAATGACCTGATTGCCTGCTCCGTCCTCTCCGGCAACCGCAACTTCGAAGGCCGCGTGAACCCGGATGTGCGGGCGAATTATCTGGCCTCGCCCCCGCTGGTTGTCGCCTATGCCATCGCCGGCAATCTCAACATCAACCTCACGTCAGATCCGCTGGGTGAAGACCGGGACGGCAACCCGGTGTTCCTCAAGGACATCTGGCCGACCACGGAAGAGATCTCCAGCCTGATCCGCTCTTCGATCACCGAGGAAATGTTCCGCGAGCGCTATGGCGATGTCTTCAAGGGCGACAAGCACTGGCAGGCGATCAAGGTCGAGGGCGGCCTGACCTACAAGTGGCCTGCCGCCTCCACCTATGTGGCCAACCCGCCCTATTTCGAAGGCATGACCATGGAGCCCAAGCCGCTCGAGGACATCGAGGGTGCTGCGGTCATGGGCCTGTTCCTGGATAGCATCACCACCGATCACATTTCCCCGGCCGGCAACATCAAGGCCAACAGCCCGGCGGGCGAATATCTTGCCGGGCATCAGGTCGCGGTGAAAGACTTCAACTCCTACGGCGCGCGCCGCGGCAACCACAATGTCATGATGCGCGGCACCTTCGCCAACATCCGCATCAAGAACCAGATGGTGCCGGGCGTCGAAGGCGGCGTCACCATGAAGGACGGCAAGCAGGAGTGGATCTACGACGCTTGCATGGAATATCAGGAAGCGGGCATTCCGCTGGTGGTCTTCGCGGGCAAGGAATACGGCACCGGTTCCTCCCGTGACTGGGCAGCCAAGGGCACCAAGCTCCTCGGCGTCCGCGCGGTCATCGCCCAGTCCTTCGAGCGCATCCACCGCTCCAACCTGGTCGGCATGGGCGTCATCCCGCTGACCTTCAAGGACGGCGAAAGCTGGCAGTCCCACAACATCACCGGCAAGGAACGGGTCACGATCAAGGGCATCACCGACATCACCCCGCGCCAGATGATGAATGTGGAAGTGACTTACGAGGACGGCACCACCAAGGTGATCGAATGCCTCTGCCGCGTCGATACGCTGGACGAGCTCGAATACATCAAGGCCGGTGGCATCCTCCACTACGTGTTGCGCAACCTTGTGAAGGGGTGAGACTGAAGCTCAGCGTTTCTGAGGCATGCGAACGGGCCCTCCGGGGCCTGTTCAGACCGCTTACAACGGTCCAAACCCTTCGATTGTCATCCCGGTTTGGAGCAGCGCTTCAAGACCGGGATCCAGTATCCCGCGAAATTGCTATTTAAAATCTAGCGACTGCAAAAGCTTACTGGATCCCTGCCTTCGCAGGGATGACGGCGGTGGGAAGGCCTACCCTCCGTCCTGCCATGGCTTGACCATGGCATCCATTCCGTACCCTCTCCGCAAAGAACCACCTCGGCTTGAGGAGACGAAACGGCCTGCATTGCAGCATCGAGTGCTGCAATGACGGAGAGACTGCGTGGTGCAAAAACAATCCCCCTCCCGAGAATCCCATCCCCTTGATCTAACGACCCTTTTTCCGCTGAAAATAACCTTGTCCTCCCCCTGTAAAACCTGACGTATGCTTTCTTCCGTGCCCGCCTAACGGGCCCCTGCTGGACCGACCAGCGGGGAGGGGCGGGCCGGGCGGGGCTGGGAGACGGGGGTAACGGAACCGTCTTGGCAGGTCCGGTGGCAGTCAACCCGGTGGATCGCATAGCCGGGGGTGTGGTCCGGCTGCGGAGGGCGCGGTGCGAGGGCTTCAATGCCCAAGCGTCTGTCCAGCAGGCGGAAGCGGGTGCTGTCATGAGAAAAAGCCCGGGCGGGGACGGAAGACCTCTGCCGAAGATCACTTACAACAAGTCGCGCAAGGCGGATGCCTTTCGCGCCCCGCCACTTCCGTGGTCCGGCAAGGGATCAAGGAAACGTGAAAGGCCGGACCGCCGGAGCGCAAGGCTCGCGGCGCCATTTGTGCTGAACGGCAGCGGCCTGGCCGATGGCCTCGTGCGTGTCCCATACGGAAGGTGCAAAACTGCGGCGGAATAGACGCAGCAACAGTAAAATCGTCACGGGATGCAGCCTGGTGCTTGTGGCGGGGATAGACCTTCTTCACCGGCAAGTATATGTGCTCAGCAAATTCCGCAGAACAAGGTCTTAACCCTGCGTTTACCATAAATATGGTGGGGTCTGCAGGAGGCTGTGTGCCTGGGAAGTGCCTCTGAAATAATGGTCCGGAGCAGACGTCTGCTGACGCGGACATGAGCAAGGTTTACGCGATAATGGTTCTGAAACTCAGCCGCCGCAGTTTTGTTGCCGGCCTCCCGCTGCTTCTGGCTGCCTGCCAGACTAAGACGGCTTCGCCGATCCAGGCTGGGCTTTCCCTTCTGACCGACGGAACGCCGGACTACGCCACGGCCTATGCTGCCACCGAGGACACCGGGTTCAAGATTCCGGCGATCCAGTATCAGAAGTTCGATCCGAAGTTCCTGCGCCAGACAGTGTTCTACCCGACCAGCCAGCCGGTAGGCACGATCGTCGTCGATCCGGCCAACAAGTTTCTCTATCTCATCGGCCCCGGCGGCCGGGCCGTCCGCTATGGCATCGGCGTTGGCCGCGCAGGCTTCGCCTGGAACGGCGAAGCTGTCATTGGCTTCAAGCGCGAATGGCCGAAGTGGTTCCCGCCGAAGGAAATGATCGAGCGCGACCCCAAGCTGGCCAAGTACAAGGACGGCCAGGACGGCGGCCCGACCAACCCGATCGGCGCCCGTGGCCTCTATCTGTGGCAGAACGGCAAGGACACGCTCTACCGCATTCACGGCACCAACCATCCCGAAAGCATCGGCACCAACGCCTCCAGCGGCTGCATCCGCATGTGGCATCAGGACATCATTGACCTTTACGGCCGTGTCGAGTTGGGCGCCAAGGTGGTGGTGCTGGGCTGATCTCCATGTGATCTCACCTGGCGGGCCGGTCCGGCCTTCGTTGCCAGGATGGGCAATTCATGTCTGAATATGCGGGCAGGCCGGTCTCCGGTCTGCCCGCATCTGTTTCGGGGCTGAGGTGAGGGGACTGGTGCCATGAGATTTGTCATTGCGGCTGCGGTTCTGATGGCTGTGTCCGGTCCGGCACTTGCCGATCCCTGTCAGGACAGGTTCACCGCCGTCTACATGCAGATGGACCAGGGCGGTCCGGTGAAGGCCTTCGTCACGACCGAGTTCAAGGGCGCCGTGCCCATGACCAATGATTTCTATTATCTGAGCCAGGACCACAGCATGGCCGTGCCGATCGAGCCGCCTCTGCCCTGGACGATGACCTACAAGACCGGCTTCTATCAGTCGGCGGATCAGGGCAAAAGCTGGACGAAGGTGCGGGATCTCGATCCTGCGCAGGGGGCCGGCACGGTTCTGGCGGACAAGAAGACCAATGCGGCAACCATCCGCAACGCGGCTTGTTCGCAGGAAGATGTTGACGGCGTGGTGATGGACCGTCTGGAGGCGGAACTCACCGTCAGCCAGGGCATGGTGACCGAGAACCATTATATTTACTGGGTCAGGCCGCTGGATGGCTTCATTGCCAGGGCCCGTTACGAGACCAAGGCGCCCAGTTTCGAAATGGCGATCACCCAGACAATGGAAAAGGCACCGGACATGGAGCTTCCGGTGCCTTGAGAACGTGCCGTGCGTTCAAGCCTGCCTGAGGCGGCAGAGCTTAATTACTGCCGATCTTCTCGGCCATCACGGAGATGGTCTGCACATAGACGCTGGCCTTGTTCCACTGCTTCAGAACTTCATAATTCGCAGTGCCCGGACCCCAGCCCTGACCGGCGCGCCAGCCTTTCTGGGCCAGATAATTGGCGGTGGAGGCCAGGACATCCGGAACGGAGCGGATCAGGTCACGCCGGCCATCCCGGTCATAGTCGACGGCATATTTCACATAGGACGAGGCCATGAACTGGGTCTGGCCGATTTCGCCCGCCCAGGCGCCGCGCAGGTCTTCCGGCTTCATGTCCCGGCTCTGCACGATGGTCAGCGCGGAAATCAGCTCGTTGGTGAAGAAGGCGGTCCGGCGGCAGTCATAGGCCAGCGTGGCCAGGGACTGGATCACCGGCATGTTGCCGGAGAAGCCGCCATAATTGGTCTCAAGACCCCAGATCGCCAGAATGATCGGCGCGGGAACGCCGTATTTCTGCTCGATCTTGCCGAGGATGCGGCCATGGATCTTGTTCATCTGCTGGCCGCGGCGGATCATCGCGTCATTGACGCGCTTTCTGTAGAACTGCTCGAAGCTCAGCTTGAAGGAGTGCTGGTTCCGGTCGAGCTTGATGACCTTGGCGCTGTAGCTGACATTGCGCAGCGCACCTTCCACCACCTGCTGCTTTAGCCCGTGGGAAGGGGCCTCTGCGATGAAACTCTGCTTCCACGTCTCAAACCCGGCAGCGGAATTTCCGCATTGGGCGGCCCAGCCCGGGGCGCTCAGAAGGGCCAGGGTACCTGTGAAAGCAATCAGAAAACGGCGCATCAAATACTCTCCGGAGAAATGCTTCGCGGACAATAGCAGCAGACATGGACGTTAGGGAATCGGGGTCCCCATCACAATCCTCCGGGAAATGGGGGATTTTCACGGGAGAACCGTGGTGCGGAAGTGACCTTGCGTGATCTGCGGCACAGTTGCTGCTGGTGGAATTTGCCAGTCTGCAACCGGTAAAGGCGGAAGCGCCGCCCATTCTTGGAGACCGGTATGTATGACTTTGATTTTTCCAGAGCCATCGGGCTCATGGTGCGCACGGCACCCTATATTGCCTTCCGGGCGGTCACATATTTCGCCATAGCCGCCGCTTACGTTCTGGTGACCGGCACGGGGGCGGGCATCGGCTATGGCGTTGGCGGCTTTTCCGGGCCGGACGAACAGATCGGCTATGCCTTCTGGGGCGGGATCATCGGTTTCGGTCTGACCGCCGGGGTCCTGTATTTTCTGCGGGAATATATTCTTTACAACGTCAAGGCCGGCCACATTGCTGTCATGGTCGAAATGATCGACGGGCGTCCGCTGCCGGAAGGAAAAGGCCAGATCACCTACGGCGCGTCGGTGGTGAAGGAGCGGTTCGTGGAGGCCAGCGTTCTCTTCGGCATAGACCAGTTGATCAAGGGTGTCATCCGCGCCGTTACCGGCCTGATGGAGTTCGTGCTCGACCTGATCCCCGTTCCGGGGCTGGACAATATCGCGAAGATCCTGCGCGCCTTCCTCAATGTGGCCGTCGGCTTCGTGGATGAGGTCATCCTCGCCCATGCCATTCGCACAAGATCAGACAATCCCTGGGGCGCTGCCCATGAGGCGCTGGTGCTCTACGGCCAGAACCACCGCCGCATGATGAAGAACGCGGCCTTTGTCGCCCTCTTCGTCTATGGCTTCGCCTTCCTGGTGTTTCTGGTGATGCTGGCCCCGGCGGCGACGGTTGCCTATCTCATTCCCGGCGGCTGGAGCGCGGGCGGTGTCGTCTTTGCCGTGCTGTTTGCCTGGGCGGTCAAGGCGGCTGTGCTTGAGCCCCTGGCAATCGCCTGCATGCTTCAGGCCTTCTTCAAGGTCACGGATGGCCAGGCCCTCGACCCCGCCTGGGACGAACGCCTTGAAAGCCTGTCGGACAAGTTCACCGACATCAAAGAAAAGGCCATGGCCTACGTTCCCACCCCGCGCTCTCCGCGCACGGCGCCAGAGGCAGCTGCTGGGGGTGTGTGAGGCGGTCTGACCTGAAAGACGAAGCCGGCCGGGATACATGCCCGGCCGTTTTCTCATCCCCGGCCGCGATAGGGCGGGACGCCCTGGTCGGGGATCCAGACGCCTTCGGGGGCGGGGCCGGTCTGGTAGAAGACGTCGATCGGAATGCCGCCGCGCGGATACCAGTAGCCGCCGATCCGGAGCCACTGCGGGTTCAGGAGATCGACCAGGCGCTTGCCGATGGAGACCGTGCAGTCCTCATGAAAGGCGCCATGGTTGCGGAAGGAGCCGAGGAACAGCTTC
Source organism: Roseibium suaedae (assembly GCF_900142725.1). Taxonomy (GTDB): domain Bacteria; phylum Pseudomonadota; class Alphaproteobacteria; order Rhizobiales; family Stappiaceae; genus Roseibium; species Roseibium suaedae. The sequence continues at coordinate 429,169 of NZ_FRBW01000004.1, forward strand.
AGCGACTTGCTTTCGACCAGAAAGTCGCCCGGCACATAGTCGATCACAAGATGGGCAAAATCCGGCGCTCCGGTGATCGGGCAGAGCGAGGTGAATTCCGGCGCAACAAAGCGGACCATGTATCCGGTGCCGGCCTGAGGGTTCGGCACCTTTTCCAGGACGGCGTCTTCCGGCGTCTGCGGCAGGGCCGTGCTGCTGCCCAGCTGGGTCAGGTTTTCGTAGATGCTCTTGTCAGACATGTCAGACTCCGCGCAGGTTGCCCCAGATCAGGGTGTGAAGTTGCGGCAGGACGGTCGCAGAAAACCAGCGGTCCGCGCCCACCTTGTCGATCAGCCACCGCATGCGGGTCATGATGCCATCCATATCGATCAGGGCATCGGTCTCGCTCGGCGGCGGCGGGGTATGGTTGCCCGGCTGCAGATAGACATCCAGGTCCCGGTACCGGTTGGCGATGGAGCGGGCATAGGCGTAATCCTCATCGTCGAAGACAACGAATTTGAGCACGCTCCGGGGGTTGATGCCGGCGGCGGCAATGCAGGCGTCCAGGGCCTCAAGATCCGTTTCCATGCCGCTTGAGGGCGGCTTCGGGCTCAGGGTCAGGATATCGAGATCCGCGAACCAGTCCTTGGCGATGCTGCCCTGGGTTTCCAGGGCAAAGCGGTAGCCCATCTGCCGTCCGAGGGCGATCAGATCGCCTAGCGGCTGTATGGCCGGATTGCCGCCGGACAGGGAAATCGTTATCGGCTGGCCGCCGGACAGGATTTCCACCTGCATCATGATGGCCTCGGGGGTCATCGGCGTCCAGTCGTGCCGGTATGCACTGTCGACTGCATGCAGGGTATCGCACCAGGAACAGCGGTAATCGCAGCCGCCGGTGCGCACGAAGACCGTCGGCTTGCCGATCAGGGCGCCTTCCCCCTGGATCGTCGGGCCGAAGATCTCGCTGATGCGGATGGTGGTGGCATCCAGGGTCACCGGATGCATTGCGGGCAGGACGAGCGCGGTCATGGCCGGTACTCCGCGCAGGTCTTCGGCGTTTCCTTGACGCGGACGGCAGACACTTCCGGCCAGCGCGCCTTGCACCAGTTGTAGAAATGCCGGGCCATGCGTTCGGCGGTAACGCAGTCGTCGCCCAGCACGTCGTTCAGGTGCCGGTGGTCGAGCTGGTCGTCCACATAGGCCTTGAAAGGGGCAAGTTCGCGGTAGTCCCGCACAAAACCGGTGCTGTCCAGCGTTTCGGACTGCAGCTCCACCTCGACCACATAATTGTGTCCGTGAAGGCGCGCACAGGGGTGATCCTCCGCCAGACCATGAAGCTGGTGCGAGGCGGAGAAGTGAAACTCCTTGAAGATCCTAAACATGGCAGGCGGTCTTCCAGAACTCCGGGTCTTCATAGACCGTCGGATCTTCGGCACTGGCCAGATGGAAGGCTTCGCGCCGTTCCACGCAGGTGCCGCAGCGGCCGCAATGGTGCTCGCCGCCCTTGTAGCAGGACCAGGTTCCGGTCACATCGACGCCAAGGCGCACGGCTTCGGCGGCAATGTCGCCCTTGGTTTTGTGAACGAAGGGCGTGTAAAGCCGGATCTCACCCATGCCTTCCAGCGCATGGCGCTGCATGGCGTCGAAGGCGTCGACGAAACCGGGCCGGCAGTCCGGGTAGATGAAGTGATCGCCGCCATGGACCGCTGCGGCAACAGCCTCGGCCCCCTTGGATGAGGCAACGCCGAAGGCAATGGCCAGCATGATCGCGTTGCGGTTCGGCACCACGGTGATGCGCATGCTCTCTTCGGCATAATGGCCGTCGGGCACGTCCACATTATCGGTGAGCGCGGATCCGGACAGCAGGCGGCCGACATTGGAAATGTCGATCAGCGTGTGTTCGGTGTTGAGTGCGTCGGCACAGGCCTTGGCATAAGCCAGTTCCTTCTTGTGCCGCTGGCCATAGTCGAAGGAGACCAGACCGATGAGCTCGTTTTCCTGCGCGACCTTATGCGCAAGCGTGACGGAATCCAGTCCGCCCGAGCAGATGACGAGTGTTTTCAAGTTTTTGACCCTTGTTTTCGCTAGAACCGGGTAGGCTGCGACCGGTTTCTGCCCGAAGGCAGGTGCGGCGCTTCTAGCAAGATTGGCCAAAAAGGGAAGGAAAAATCGCTCCGGGGCACATCATTTGCCTGCAGGTGGTGATGTGGGTGCCGGTGAACCTTTCCCAATTCGAAGGGGTCTGACGGCGTTTTCAGTCAGGCGGACACGCTTGCGTGTTTTCACGCATTGGCCACAACTTCTTAAGTCCCTCGTGTCATAAATGCCGGTGTTTGGATTTCGGGGATCTTGGATTGCGCCTCTCAGCGGCATCATGGACACAGCGTCTGCAAAGCAGGCAGGCCTTGCAGCAGCTCGTTGAACTGGCAGGGCTGAAGCGTGGTTCGGCGGGCGGTGCCAGCCGGATGGCCCTTGCGACCTTCGCCATCCGCGTTGGCGGGGCAGCGCTTGCCTATCTGTCCCAGATCATCCTCGCCCGGCTGATGGGCGCCCATGAATACGGGATCTATTCCCTGGCCTGGACCTGGGTCATCGTTCTGGGCATCGCGGCCTGTGCCGGTTTTTCCTCATCGCCCAACCGGTTCATTCCGGAGTATCGCAAGGCGGAGGACTTTGGCCGTCTGCGCGGGTTTCTGACGTCCAGCCGGCTGATTGCGCTGGCAACCGGCGCCGTGATTGCCCTTCTCGGCATCGGGCTGATCCAGGCTCTGGATGGCTATATCGAGAGCTATTACGTCCTGCCTGCCTCGTTGGTGCTTCTGGCCTTGCCGGTCTTTGCGTTGGGCGGTGTTCAAGATGGCATTGCCCGCAGCTATGACTGGTCGTCGCTTGCCATGCTGCCGACCTATATCTGGCGGCCGCTCCTCATGCTGGCGCTGATCGTGGCGTTGATTCTGGCCGGAGAGCCAGCCTCGGCGACAACGGCAGCCGCAGGCGCCGTCGCCGCGACCGTTCTGGTCGCGATCTGGCAGATGTGGCGCCTGAACAGCCGTTTGTCCCGGTCCGTGCCGAAGGTGGCGCGTCAGGGCGACATGCCGGTCTGGCTGGCCGTATCCCTGCCCATGCTCCTGGTCGAAGGCTTCATGCAGCTCGTGACCAGCGCCGATGTGATCATGGTCAGCTTCTGGCACACGCCGGATGAGGTTGCGGTCTATTTTGCAGCCTCCAAGACCCTGGCGCTGGTGCATTTCGTCTATTTCGCAGTGCGCGCGGCCTCAGCACACCGGTTCTCAAGCTTCATTCATGCCAATGACCAGGCAGGGCTTGAAGCCTATGTGCGCAGGACGACCCGCTGGACCTTCTGGCCGTCGGTGGCTGCCGGGGGGCTGCTTCTGCTTGCTGCGCCCCTGCTGCTGTCGCTCTTCGGCAAGGACTTTGCCGAGGGCTATCCGGTGCTGGCAATTCTGACGCTGGGTGTGCTCAGCCGTGCTTCCGTCGGACCGGCGGATGCGCTTTTGACCATGACGGGCCATCAGAAAACCTGCGCGGTCATCTATGCCGTGGCCTTTATGAGCAATTTGGCACTCAACTGCCTGTTCATTCCGATTTTCGGGCTGGCGGGGGCTGCGCTTGCGACAGCGCTGGCCGTGGTCATTGAGGCTGGCAGTCTGGCCTTCGCGGCCCGGCGCAAGCTGGGCCTGTCGATCTTCATTTTTGCCCCCGCGCCGGGTTCAGGGAGCGCGGAACGGTGACCGGGGAAACGGCACAGGGTCTCCGGAACCGTTTCGAGGACGCACCTGTGACCCTTGAAACCCTGGTTTGCGACCCGTGCCTTCCGGGCGAGGAGCTTGGTCACTGGCAGGAGCTTGCGGACCGGTCTCTCGATCCCAATCCATTCTTCGGGCCGGAGTTCCTGATCCCGTTTCTGGAAGATACCGGCCGGAAAGGCGTGCGGCTTGCGGTGATCCGGGACAGCCAGACCGGCCGTTGGCTGATGGCGGCACCCGTTGGCCGCCGCAAGCTTGGGTTTGTCCTGAAGGCGGCCTCCCTCTGGGCGACGGAATATGGACCGCTCGGCGTGCCCTTGATTGCGCCGGAGGCGCCGGAGGAAACATGTGGCCTGTTTGCCGGACATGTGGCCCGTCTGACCGGCTTGCCTCTGGTGGCCTTTCCCTATCTGCCTTTGAACAGTCTGTCGGCCGGGCGCATCGTGGAGGGCGTGCCGGGTGTCCGGATCGCCCATGAAGCTGTTCGGGCAGCCCATGACGGAGGCGAACTTGGGGCCGCGCAATTTGCCGGGGCCTATACGGTTCGGCGCCGAAAGGAATTTTCCCGCCTGATCCGGCGGCTCGAAGACAAGGGAACCCTCGAGTTTCGGAGCCTTTCAGGGGCGGAGGCTGTTCCTGCTTTCGAGCAGTTTCTGCAGCTCGAGGCTTCGGGATGGAAAGGGACGCGGGGCTCCGCGCTGTTGAGCCATCCCGAAACGGTTCGTTTCGCCCGCACAATGATCGCCTCGAAGGCACGCGGCGACGGTGTCCGCATCGACGGGGTGTTTCTGTCCGGGGAACCGATCGCGATGCTCGTGCTGCTTATCGATGGTGGGCGGGCGTTTTCCTGGAAGATCGCCTATGACGAGGCCTATGCCCGCTACTCGCCCGGCGCACAGGCAACGCTTTTTGCGCTGGAGCGCAGCCTAGTGGATCCGTCGATCACGGGGGGCGACTCGCTGGCTGTGCCAGGTCACAAGATGATCGAGCCGCTTTGGCGTGGCCGGATGAGCTATGGCACGCTTTTGTGCGCAGTCGGTCCCGCCGGAACTTTGATGCGGGGCCTCGGCAGATTGGACCTTGCCGCCGAGCAAGGCCTTCGCCGGATGGCCCGGAAGCTGCTCAGGCGCTAGCTGGCGAGGCTGCGTTGCCGCCATTAACTTCCGCTGCTGCCTTGTCCCGCAGGATACGGCGGATCACCTTGCCGGTGGTCGTCAGGGGGAGATCCGGAACGAACTCGATTTCGCGCGGATATTCATGGGCGGAGAGACGCTCGCGGACATGGGCCCGGATCGAGGCTTCAAGGTCTGCGGACGCAGTCTGGCCAGGTTTCAGCACCACATAGGCCTTGACGATTTCCGTGCGCAGCTTGTCCGGTTTGCCGATCGCCGCCGAGAGCGCCACCGCCGGATGGGTCAGCAGGCAATCCTCGATTTCGCCGGGGCCGATACGATAGCTTGCCGAGGTGATGACATCGTCATCCCGGCCGACGAAAAGGATATAGCCATCTTCATCCTGGGTGCCCTGGTCGCCGGTGATCATCCAGTCGCCGATGAATTTCTCGATCGTGGCATCAGGCTTGTTCCAGTAGCGCAGGAACATCACCGGATCCGGGCGGCGGATGGCGATCTGGCCGAGGGACCCGGGAGCCAGTTCGTTGCCTTCCGCATTGATGATGGCAACGTCATGGCCCGGAATGGCCATCCCGGCTGATCCCGAGCGGCTGACGCCTGCGCTGTGGCAGGAGCCGAGCACGGCGTTGCATTCGGTCTGGCCGTAGAATTCATTGACCGGGAAACCGAACTCGGCCTCGAACCAGTCATAGGTTTCCCGTCCGAGCATTTCGCCTGCGGATCCGACGCTGCGCAGCTTCAGGTCAAAGCGCGCGGCAGGGCGTTCCACCGCCCGCAGCATCTTCAGCGCGGTTGGTGGAATGAAGGCATTTCGGACGTTCTCATCGGCCATGAGCTTGAAGGCCCGTTCCGGGTCGAACTTGCGCGGGGCAAAGGAAATCACCGGCACGCCGAAATGCAGGGCCGGGAACAGAGCATTCAGAAGCCCGCCTGCCCAGGCCCAGTCGGACGGGGTCCAGAGCAGGTCGCCGGGCTGGGGCATGAAGTCTTGCGACATCTGAATGCCCGGTAGATGGCCCGGAAGAACGCGGTGCCCGTGGAGCACGCCCTTGGGCTGGCCGGTCGTGCCCGAAGTGTAGATCATCAGGGCCGGATCGTTCGGGCTGGTCGCAAGCGTCTCGAACCGGTCCGAAGCTTTTTCCAGCAATGCGTCAAAGCTGATGGCAAGATCGCTTGCGCCTGAGACGCTGATGATCGTTTCCAGAGATGGGATACCGGCGCGCAGAGCGTCGATCTTTTCAAGGCCAGCCGCATCGGTGACGAGATATTTCGCACCCGAATCGGTCAGCCGGTAGGTCAGCGCTTCGGGCCCGAACAGGGCGGCGAGGGGGACGGCGACTGCACCGGCCTTGTAGGCCGCAAGATGGGTGATGGCGGTTGCCGGACCCTGAGGCAGCAGGATGGCGACCCGGTCGCCCAGCTTCAGGCCGAGGCCGGTCAGCGCGTTGGCCAGCCTGCTGGAGGCGCGGGACAGATCCTGATGGCTCCAGTCCTGATGGCTGCCGTCTTCTTCCACATGACGGATCGCGAGGGACTGAGGCCGTTCCAGCGCCCAGCGGTCGGAAACGCTGGTGGCGATGTTGTAGACTGACGGGATCTGCCAGGTGAACTGCTTGCGAAGCGCCGCGATGGAGCTGGCTGGCTGGAGCATGGAAAGGTCCGTTGCCGAAAAAATGAGCTCGTCAACCTATCCAGAGCGGTGCTGCAGTGCAATAGAAAGCGCGTGGAACGGTGAATACGGGCTCCGACTGCCGACAATGTCTCTGAGAAAATTGGAGACGCTGATCACGATGATCCGTCTGTCATCCCTGCGAAGGCAGGGATCCGGTACCCGCCAGAGATCATTCTCTTTTCAAAAAAGAGGCTCTCCGGGATACTTGATCCCGGTCTTGATGCTTGCGCACCAAACCGGGATGACGGGCAAACTTGACCGGTTTTTTGGCCGCCTCGGCGCGCTGTAGCGCTGCCTGCTGCCAGCACTGAAGCCGGTCTATTTCTCTTCGATGGCTTCAACATAGTACCAGCGCCCGGCCTTCTTGCGGAAGCGGCTCAGTTCCCGGTGGGTGTTGAGCTTTGCTCCGGCCAGATATCGGGCCTCGAACAGAACGGTTCCATCCCGGTCTGCGGCTTGCCCGCCGGTCGTGCCCAGGACTTTCAGCCCGGTCCAGCGGCTTTCGGCAGCCCAGGCGGCGGTCGCCACCGCGTCAAAGCCCGGCTGATATTTCGGCCAGAGCGTGTCCTTCAGATAGCTGATCTTCTGGCAGACATAGGCGCTGTAGCGCGAGCGCATCAGCGCTTCGGCTGTCGGCGCAGCTGCCTCGCCGGACAGATAGGGACCACAGCACAGGCCAAAAACTTGCCCGGATCCACAGGGACAGGCGGCATCAAGGGCTGGCACAGAGGAGGAACTGTCATTCTGGGTCATGGTCGAAGCCGGATTGTTTCAAGAAATGCCGACTTCGCCTGAAACCGCACGCCCGTCAAGCCGGGCCGGCTGATCGGCGAGGGGAGGCTGAGATGTACGTCGGGGCTATCGGGCGATCGCTTCAGCGAGCTTGACTGAAGAGGCAACGCCATCAATGACCGGGATCTTGAACCGGGCCGAAAGGTCGGAGGCCAGATCCGCCATGCCGGCGCATCCAAGCGCAATTGCGCCGATCTGGTCAGCTTCCAGGGCTGCTTCTATCTCCCTCTCGACCCGCAGACGGGCGTCGCTTCCCGGAATTTCCAGATCGAGAACCGGAACATTGGCGGCGCGGACCCTGGCGCAGCGGCCCGAGAGGCCGGTGCGAGCAATGTTGTCTTCGAGGATCGGCACGGAAATGGGCAGGGTTGTCACCACAGAGAATTTCTCGGCGGCAATCGAGGCGACGTGATAGGCGGCCTCGCCGATGCCGAGAACTGGTACCCGCTTGCGGGCCCTGAGCTCCCAGAGCCCCGTGTCATCAAAGCAGGCAATCACCACTGCCGTGATGCTCGGATCGGCATCGAGCGACGCATCGAACAGGGCGAACAGTCCCGGAAGGGCGGCTTCCCCATCTTCAGGTCCCTGAATGGCGGCGGGGCCGGTCGACGGGTTGATGGCCGTGACCCTCGTGCCGGGGCTTGCAACGGCGCGTGCGGCCTCTCCCACCTTTACGGTCATCGAGGCCGTGCTGTTGGGATTGATGAACAGGATATGGGCGTTTTGCATGGAGTGTCCGGGAATTAGACCAGCCCCTGGCCGGCATCGGAACCGAGCCGCGAGCGGCGCCGGTTGAGGGTCACGACAACGGCGAGAAACAGTCCGATGATCAGGAAGGAAAACCCGGTTGTCAGCGTGCCGAGGGCGAAGATGACCGGCGTCGTGACATTGGTGGTCATGCCGTAGATTTCGAGCGGCAGCGTGTTGTAGCTGCCTGCGGTGAGCAGGGTGCGCGCGAATTCGTCATAGGAGAGGGTGAAGCCGAAAAGCGCCACGCCAAGCAGCATCGGCGCGATGATCGGCAGGATCACGTGACGGATTGTCTGCCAGGAGGTTGCGCCCTGATCACGGGCGGCTTCCTCGTAGGATTTGTCGAAGCGGTTGAAGACGGCGAACATGATCAGGAGGCCGAAAGGCAGCGTCCAGGTGAGCTGTGAGCCGAAGCCGGACGTCGCCCAATGCACCGGCAGGCCGGACTGGGAGAAGATCAGCCCGACGCCGAGCGAAATCAGGATCGACGGGATCACCAGCGAGGTGACGATCAGGTAGAAGATCACGCCGGAACCGGGGAAGCGCTTGCGGAAGGCAAGGCCGCCCATGACGGAGACGACGACAGTCGTCGCCATGACCATGAGGCCGAGAAGGAGCGAGCGGCTGAAGCTGCCCCAGATGTCGCCGACGGCCTGCTGCTCGAAGAGATCGTGGAACCAGTGCAGCGAGACGCCGCGCATGGGGAAGGTCAGGCCGCCTTGCGGGCCCTGGAAGCTCAGGATCGCAATGGTGATCGTCGGTCCATAGAGAAACACCAGGAACAGGGCGAAGAAACAGGCGAGGACGTAGAAGGACCGGCTGCGCTTGTCCATGATCAAAGCTCCTTCCGGATGTCGACGAACCGCAAGAGGATGGAAATCACCAGAAGCACCGTGATCAGGAGGATGACGGCTGTGGCGGCAGCAGACGGATATTGCAGCAGGGCCACGTCGTTGGAGATCAGCCGTCCGACATTGGCCTTCTGGCTGCCGGACATGAAGCGCACGGTGATGAAATCGCCCATGACCAGCGTCACGACGAAGATCGAGCCGATCATGATGCCGGGCTTGGCCAGGGGAATGATGACGTTGGTCAGGGTCTGGAAGCCGCTTGCACCATTGTCATAGGCCGCTTCGATCAGGGATTTGTCGATCCGCATCATGGTGTTGAAGATCGGGACCACCATGAACAGCGTGTAGAGATGGACAAAGGCGAGGATCACCGAGAAATCGGAGAAGAGCAGCCATTCCAGCGGCTCGTCGATGACCCCCATGGAGATCAGCGTCGAATTGGCGATGCCATTGCGCCCGAGAAACGGGATCCACGAGATCATCCGGATGATGTTCGAGGTCCAGAACGGGATCGTGCACAGCAGGAACAGCACGATCTGCCAGGTCTGGGTGCGGACGTGAAAGGCCAGGAAATGGGCGATGGTGAAACCGAGAACCAGGGTGATGGCCCAGGTGATCACCGCATATTTGATTGTGTTGAAGAAGACCTGATAGGTGACCGGTGAGGTCAGCAGGAATTCGTAATTGTCGAACTGGAACGCTGGATAGATCGAGAACTCTGTCGCGCCCCAAAAACTGACCACGACAATCATGGCAATGGGCAGCACCAGGAAGAACAACAGCACAAGCGCCAGCGGCAGGGACAGCAGCCAGCCGGTGACGGCATCGGGCAGCCGGCTCAGGCTGAAACCGCTGTCGGTGCGGGGGGCGCGGGCTGAGGCCGCGTGCGGCAGGGAGGGCGTCTGATCCGTCATGAAGTCAGGGTCCGGTTGTGTCCTGGAGAACGCCCGGGGCCTTGAGGCCCCGGACGCGGTTGGTCAGGTCAGCCTCAGGCTGCGATGAACTCGTTCCACTTGCGAACCATGTACTGGTTCTCGTCCATGACCGCGTTCCAGCAGGCCACGGCGCCCATGCGCTCGTAGAAGGAACCGCCATCGCGGGTGTCGCCGGCCTTGGCGAGCACATCGCCGAACGGGTTGGTGATGTCGCCGGTGGCTGCCTTGCCTTCGAACCAGTAACCCCACTCGTTTTCGCTCATGTGCAGCTTGGAGGTTTCCGGAACTGCGGAGTAGTAGCCCTGACGCATCAGGAAGCCGCCGACCCAGCCGTCGAGGTACCAGTTGATGTATTCATAGGCAGCTTCCAGCTCCAGGCCGGTCAGGCTCTTGGACAGGCCGATGCCGCCGCCCCAGGAGCGGTAGCCTTCCTTCAGCGGCTGGTAGACGCAGTCGATGCCGCGGGACTTCACGGCGGTGATGGCCGGGGACCACATGGACTGGATCACGACTTCGCCGGAAGCCATCAGGTTGACGCTTTCGTCGAAGGTCTTCCAGAAGGCGCGGAACTGGCCGTTCTTCTTGGCTTCCGTGAAGATCGCCATGGTCTTGTCGATCTCTTCGCGGGTCATATTGCCCTTGTCGCCATACTTGATCTCGCCCATGGCTTCGCAAACCATGGCCGCATCCATGATGCCGATGGAGGAGATGTCGAGGATCGAGGCCTTGCCCTTGAATTCCGGGTTGAGCAGCTCGGTCCAGCTTTCGATCGGGCGGCCGATCAGGTCCGGACGGATGCCGAGCGTGTCAGCGTTGTAGATGGTCGGGATGAGGGTCATCCAGCCGGTCTGTTCCTTGGCAAAGGTCTTGCCATCCGGACCGTCGACAAAGCCGACCGTGTGCGGAGCGGTGCCCTGGGCGATGACGGATTCCGGCGTCAGCTTGCCGCTTTTGAAGATGCCGACGATCTTGTCGTAGTTCTTGATCTTGGACGTATCCATGGCCTGCAGGTTGCCGGTCGGCCAGACCTTCTTGCAGATCCAGTATTCGATGTCGGCAATGTCGAAGCTGTCCGGCTGGGTGGCGGCGCGCTGGGTGACGGCGTCACTGTCGAGCGCGGTCATTTCCAGGTTGAAGCCCAGGTCTTCCTTCACCTTCTGGCCGACTTCGTTGAGGTTGGACACGCCCGTGCCGAACTGGCGGAGGGTCACGTTCTTGATGTTCTGTGCCCAGATGGTCGGAAAGCCGGTGATGGCGCCGGAACCGAGAGCGGCACCGGTGAGGGCAGCTCCGCCCTTGAGGATGCTGCGCCGGCTTACGCCCTTCTTATCAACTGTATCTGTCATTTCGTGCTCCTGTTCCCCTTTGGAGTTTTATTTGGCCGCTGGATCCGGCCATATGCGGCGGCCCTCAGGCCGCGAGCGGGTGGGCATCTTCCGGCTTCCAGGTCAGGAAGACGGCGGTGCCGATATCGATCGGGTCCTGAAAGAAGACCTCGTCGGAAAGAGAGGCGGTCAGATCGCCCGTTGTGCCGGCATCAAGCGCCAGCTTGACGGTCGAGCCGAGATACTCGACGTCGCGAACTGTTGCCCCGAGCAGGGTGCTGCCGCCATCCTGAGCCTTGCTGACAAGTAGCCGGTCCGCCCTGAGTGCGACGCGCTTGCCGGCCTGCCCCAGGACGTTGTGGCCGCCGATGAACTTGGCGACGAACTCGGTCGCCGGAGCGTTGAAGATGTCGCGCGGGGTTCCTGCCTGCTCGATGCGGCCGTTGTTCATGACGATGATGTCATCGGCCAGCGCCAGGGCTTCATCCTGGCTGTGGGTGACATGGATGAAGGAAATGCCCAGCTCTCTCTGCAGGCGCTTCAGCTCCAGCCGCATCTTGATGCGCAGGAACGGATCAAGCGCCGAGAGCGGCTCGTCGAGCAGCAGAACCGAAGGTTCGGTGATCAGTGCGCGGGCGAGGGCCACGCGCTGCTGCTGGCCGCCGGAGAGCTGCGAGGGCATGCGGGCCGCATAGGCGCTCATGTCCACCAGCTCGAGCAGCTCAAGCGCCTTTTTCTGGCGGATGGCCTTGTCGACGCCCTTCATCTTCTGTGAGAAGGCGACATTGTCGACCACGGACAGATGCGGAAAGAGGGCGTAGCTCTGAAACATCATCGCCGTGCCGCGCTTGGCCGGGGGCAGGTCGGTGATGTTGGTGCCGCCCAGAACGATATCGCCGGTTGAAACGGTCTCGTGCCCGGCAATCATTCTCAAGGTCGAGGACTTGCCGCAGCCCGATGGGCCGAGCAGGCAGGAATAGGACCCGGCCGCAAAACGGTGGTTGATCGCGTTTACCGCGATGGTGTCCCCATACTTCTTGGTGGTGGCCGCCAGTTCCAGCTCCAGGGATCGCGCCATGGCTGGTCGTCTCCTTCAGATACCCATCGTTGCGGCCAGATGACGCAAGGGCTGTGCCAAGAAGAGAGCGATTTGAATCTATTGGCTTTTTTGAATTTGGAATGTCCTCGGCAAATTTTACGAGGGAGAAAGTGCACAATAATTGATCGATAAGAATACGTTTTGCCCAAAGATTGTATACGATCGTGAATTGCCAAGCCGGAGGGCTGGGCGTACCTTGTAATTCTCCCGCCGCAGTCCGGCGTACCACCAGAAAACGACAAAGCCAGTGACCACAGCCGATCCCGAATCGAGCGACAATCTCCATGCCGTCTTTGCCCTGCCACCCGGTCGGGCCCTCGATATTTGCCTGAACATTCAGACGGCCCTGCTGGAGCACAAGCTCGCGCCGGGCGTGAAACTCTCGGAAGATGAAGTCGGCGAGATCTACGGTGTGAGCCGGACAGTGGTCCGGGCAGCGCTTCAGGCCCTGGCGCATTCCAATCTGGTCACGATCCGGAAGAATCGCGGTGCCTTTGTCGCCGAACCCTCCATCCGCGAGGCGCATGAGGTGTTTCAGGCGCGGGCGCTGATCGAGCCGGCTGTTGCCCGGATGGCAGCGCAGGCCATGACGGATGAGCAGCTTGCCGGGCTCAAGGCTCATCTGGAGGCGGAGCATGTGGCCCTGCACAAGGAAGACATGGGCCGCGCCCTGTTCCATTCCGGCGGATTTCACACCGCCATTGCGGAAATCGCTGATCATCGCGTTTTCACCAGCATGGTGCGCTCGCTGATCTCACGCTCTTCCCTGATCATCGCGCTCTACTGGAAGCGGTCGGACACGGCCTGCGAAAGCCATTCCCATCATGCGTTGATGCGGGCCTTCGAATTGAGGGATGCGGCGATGGCCGAGAGCATCCAGAAGAGCCACATCATCGATCTGCATTCGGGTCTTGATCTGCGCGAGAAGCCGCGTGGCGACTCATCCCTGAGCGCGGCGCTGGGCCGGACGGGCTGACCTTCTGATGCCCCGATTATGAGTCTTTGAGATTTACGTGTTCGCCCGGAATTCGGGCGGCGCGGAAGGGGCGTGTTCCGCATGCCGCGGTCCCAGAAACCAAAAAGGCCGAAGATCGTTTTGATCTTCGGCCTATGCGCCTTTCGGCGGAATTTGGAGCGGGCGATGGGATTCGAACCCACGACCCCAACCTTGGCAAGGTTGTGCTCTACCCCTGAGCTACGCCCGCATTTTGTGTCCGACCCGGTGGCTCGTTGGCTCCCTGCGTCGGCGAGGTGCGCAGTATATGGACCATGCTGAGACGGATTGCAATAGACTTTTTTTGAGGGTCAAAATCGCCCTTGGGCTGTGGATAATGTTGGAGCTCAAAAAGACGTAAAGCGCTGAATTCTGCCATGTTTTGCAAGGAAAGCGGCTTGTGGCGGAAATGAATTTGCGGCAAGACCGAGAGCAAGACGACTAAAAAAAGGTGCTGACATGCCGGCGACCAGAGACGAGCTCATGCAATTTTTCGAGGCCAATGGCCTCAAGGTGTCCACGGTGGACCATGAGCCGGTTTTTACCGTGGCAGAATCCGGAGATCTGCATGACCGGATTCCGGGTGCCCACACCAAGAACCTGTTCCTGAAGGACAAGAAGGGCCGGCTGTTCCTGGTTGTTGCCCTGCATGATGCCACGATCAATCTGAAGAAGATTCACGAGGTGATCGGCGGGCAGGGGCGGGTGTCCTTCGGCAATGGCGATCTTCTGCTGGAAGTGCTGGGCGTGTCGCCGGGCTCCGTGACGCCCTTTTCGCTGATCAATGACCGGGAGGCGCTGCAGGTGACGCCGGTTCTGGACGCGGCGATGATGCAGCATGAGGTGCTGAACTATCACCCGCTCAAGAATGACGCGACGACGGCGATCTCAAATCAGGATCTGCTGGCGTTCGTGCGGGCCTGCGGCCACGAGCCCCTGGTGCTTGCTGTCAGTGAGGAATCACAGGCGCTTTGATCGGCGCTCCTTAGGTGCCGGCGCGAGACCGGGCTGCGGCCTCTGGGGGAAAAGACACCCGAGATCGGGTTTGTAATTCCTGATGCCGAGCGCCATGTTATGAGCAAATGAAATAGGTCCGCGAAAGCGGCGCTGGCGCAGCGGCTGCGGCAGCTGGATCGAATTGAGGCAAGGTCTATGAGCAGCGGTAGTTTTTCGATGGGTGGCCAGGTTGGCGCAGGGTTTGGCGGTAGCCTTGGTGGCAGCATGGGCGGCGGCGGTTTCGGTGGCGGCAATGGGGCAGGCGGCCCGGCTGGTGAAGATGACCTGATCAAGGACGTCACCACCCAGAGCTTCATGATCGATGTCATGGAAGCCTCGCGGACACAGCCGGTTCTGGTCGATTTCTGGGCGCCTTGGTGCGGGCCTTGCAAGCAGCTGACCCCGGTGATCGAATCTGCCGTGCGGGCTGCCAAAGGCGCTGTGAAGCTCGCCAAGATGAACATCGACGACCATCCGGAAATCGCCGGCCAGCTGGGCATCCAGTCTATTCCGGCCGTGATCGCTTTCAAGGACGGTCAGCCGGTGGACGGGTTCATGGGCGCTCAGCCCGAAGGCCAGATCAAGGCCTTTATCGAACGGCTCGGCGGCAAGGCACCGGCCAATCCGGCGGATGAATATCTGGCGCAAGCTGCAGAGCTGCTGGCCGCGCAGGATTATGGTCAGGCTGCGCAGTATTTCGGTGCCGTGATGCAGATGGAGCCCGACAATGTGCGGGCCATCTGCGGCCTGTCCCAATGCTATGTGGGCGCTGGTGACCTGGAGCGGGCCCGTGAGGCGCTGGCGCTCGTGCCGGAAGACAAGCAGTCCGATGAGACCTATGGCGCGGCCAAGGCGGTTCTTGAGCTCGCCGAGCAGGCGGAAGCGCTCGGGGATCTTGGTGAACTGGTGAGCCGCATCGAAAACAATCCGCAGGACTATCAGGCGCGTCTCGATCTGGCCTTGGGCCTGTCGGCCAAGGGCGACAAGACCGGGGCAGTCGACCAGCTGATCGAGATCGTCCGCCGCGACCGGGAATGGAACGAAGACGGCGGGCGCAAGCAGCTTTTGCAGTTCTTTGAAGCCTGGGGACCGAAAGAGCCGGCTACCAATTATGGCCGGAGGAAGCTTTCTACGGTTCTGTTTTCTTGACCTTGCCGGGTGCGCGCCACAGATAGGCTTTTATCACCCGTGTGAGAGAGACCCGCTGGAAAGGAGCCAGGATCATGCAGGCTGGAAACGCCATCTATGAAACGATTGCGGATCTGCCGCCGGTCCTGCCGGTTTTTCCCCTGACCGGCGCCTTGCTGCTGCCGCGCACCCAGTTGCCGTTGAATATTTTCGAGCCGCGCTACATCGCCATGTTCGATGCGGCGCTGGCCGGAAACCGGCTTATCGGAATGATCCAGCCGGAGCTTGTGGCTGGCGGATCAGCGGAAGACGGTGAAGGCCTCTCCCGCGTCGGCTGTGTCGGACGCATCACCAGCTTTCAGGAAACGGGCGACGGCCGCTATCTCGTCACGCTTCAGGGCGTGACCCGGTTTGCGGTGGTGCGGGAAATCGGGGCGGTGACGAGCTATCGTCAGGTCGAGTGTGATTTCGCGCCCTTCGCCAGCGATCTGTCCTCCGGGATCGGCGAGGACAAGGTGGACCGGACCGCCCTGCTGAACACCTTGCGGGCCTATCTGGATGCGAATGATCTGGAGGCCGACTGGACCAGCGTTTCGGAGGCGGAGACGGAAATTCTCGTCAATGCGCTCTGCATGATGTGCCCCTATGGAGCGCAGGAAAAGCAGGCGTTGCTGGAGGCCCCGGATCTCAAGACCCGTGCGGAAACGCTGATCGCTATCACAGAGATCGACCTCGCCCGCTCTCAGGGCGGCGAGGGCGGAACGACCTTGCAATAGAGAAACGAGCATATCCATGACAGACACTCAGCCGTCCCAGCCGGAACGCAAGGTCGACCGCAGGCTTCTTGAACTGCTGGTCTGTCCGGTGACCAAGACCACGCTGGAATATGATGCGGAGCATAACGAGTTGATCTCGCGGGCGGCCAAGCTCGCCTATCCGATCCGCAATGGCATTCCGATCATGCTCGCAGATGAAGCACGGCCGATCGAGGTCTGACCGGCAGTCCTGTTCAAGCAGATATCAGGAGGAAGGCTCCGCACACAGTGCGTCGAGCTGCGCCTGCGTGTCCGCATCTGGATTGGCGATGCGCAGTGTCTTCAGGCGCGAGGTTGAGCCGCTGTCGAGGGCAACAGCGGACTTTGGCAGGCCAAGGGTCTTGGCCATCAACTGGGTGAGGGCCTTGTTGGCCGCGCCCTTCTCCGGAACAGCGCGGACTCTGGCCTTCAGAACCGGCCGGCCGTCGGAGAGGATCTCCAGACCGTCAACGCCATCCTTGGCAGCTTTCGGCGTCAGGCGGACATCGATCAGAATGTCATCGCCTGACAGCCTCCACGGCTTTGCCGCGCCACTCATGCCCGCGTCAGAAGACGTTCGGGTACACGTAGCGGACGATAACGTTCTGAATCAGGAAGATCAGCAGCAGCAGGGCAATCGGTGACAGGTCGATGCCGCCGAGATTCGGCATCACGCGCCGGATCGGACGAAGCACCGGCTCGGTCAGATTGTAGAGCATCTGGCCGATGCTGTAGACGAGCTGATTGCTGGAATTGATGATGTTGAAAGCATAGAGCCAGGAGAAGATCGCGCTGGCAATGATCACGTAGGTGTAGAGCTGAAGCACCAGGAGAACTACGTCTAGGATTGCGCGCATCTGGATCCATCCATGGTTTGCGGTTCAGAAATTCCGAAGTTCATGTAGCTTTCTCTTCTGCCCTTCGCAAGACGGCGGAGGAGCGCAGGTGCCAGCATCAGGGGTTTTGTTTAACAAAGCAGCAGACGCAGGCTTGCAAAATGGTCACAGCCTGCCGGAAAAGCGCAGCAATGCCTCGCGAAAGGCTTTTTGTGCACTTTTGGTTTTCCCTTGAGTGCTAAGGTCTTGTTCAAACATTGAAGATGCGTGGGCTGAACATGACTGCAATCCTGAAGCGACTTGGACTGGCCTTTCTGGCTGCAACGGCTGCCGTACCGGCTTTTGCTCAGGACTCAGGCGTGCCCGATAGGCAGCGCCAATACGAGGTGGATCTCGGTGTCGGTGTCAATCTGGCACCGAAATACGAGACGGCAGAATCCTATCTGCTCAGCCCATTTCCGCTGATTTCCGTTGGCCGTTTCTATGTCCCGGGCCTCGGCCAGGTCGTTGATGGCAAGCGCAAGACCGGCGTCTTCTTCTATCCGAGTTTTGGCTTCATCGGCGAACGCAAGCCCTCCGACAGTGCGGACCTCAATGGCACGCGCAAGGTCAACTGGGCGCTTGAACTGGGCCTGGGCGGCGGCTACCGCGCCGAGCATTGGCGCGTGTTTGCCGAATTTCGTCAGGGCGTGAATGGCCACCATGGTCAGGTTGGCCGCTTTGGGGCGGATGCGATCATCTTCCCGATGGACCGGGTGGAACTCAGCTTCGGCCCGCGCGCCGATTTCGCGTCCGGCAGCTATATGGACACCTATTTTGGCGTGACCGCAGCCGAAGCTGCGGCGAGCGGTGGCCGTTTGTCAGCCTATAATCCGGATGGCGGCTTCAAGTCTCTCGGTCTGGAAACCCGCATCAGCTACGACTGGACCGATGACGTGCGCGTTCACCTTCAAGGCGGCTATAACCGCCTGATCGGGGATGCTGCCAAGAGCCCGCTGGCCAAGAACGGCTCCAAGGACCAGTTCAATGTCGGGCTGGGCGTGACCTACAAGTTCCGCTTCGATCTGTTCTGAGGCTTCCCGGCCCAGATTTTTCAGCGCAAGACTTCCATGATTGCCCGGGTGTGAGCCCGGGCAATTTTCATTTGGCGATTTGAAATCAGAAACCCTGCGGTTTGCCCAGCTGGATTTACGAGCAGGGCTTGAGGGTGATGCCGTCCGGAAGCTTGGTGTTTTCGTCGCCGCAGGCGTCGATGATCCGTTCCTGAGACAGGCCGGTGACGCCGCTGAGGTCGGCGCCTTTCAACAGCGTGTGGCGCAGCAAGGCGTCGGTCAGGTTCGCGCCGGAAAGGTTCGCGCCGGTGAAATCCGCACTGGTCAGGCGGGTGCCGCTGAGATCCGAATCCTGGAAATTCGCGCCAGCCGCGGAGACCCGGTCAAGGTCCGCCTGCTGAAGCCGGGTCTGGGACAGGTTTGCGCCCTGAAGATTGCTGCGCTCAAGATCCGCCTGGTCCATCTTTGCGCCCTTGAAGTTGGCATTGGCAGCCGAGGCCCGGATGAAGCTGGCGTTGCGCAGATCCGTGTCGGAGAGATCCGCATTGGTCAGCATGGTCTGGCTAAGATCGGCGTTGCGCATGTCCGCCCCGGTGAAGCGGCTGCCGCTGAGGTCTGCCTTTTCCATATCGACGGACCGCATGGACACATCGGTGAAATCGCAGTCGGTCAACACGCCCCGTTCAAGTTCCGCGCGGCGCAGGTCGCCGCCCTTGAAATTGGCCTTGGGCAGCTTCGCCATCTTAAGATCGGACTCGCGCAGGACCGTGCGTTCGAAATTGGCGTTCTCGATCGCAAGATCTCGCAGATCGGACAGGCGCAGGTCGCATTTGGGGCAGCCCTTGTCCGCTTCGATCTTCTGGCGGTCCTGGGCAAGAGCGGGGCCTGCAAAGACAGCAACACCCAGAGCAGCCGCGGCAAGGCGGAACATTCTGGCGGAGGGCATCTGGGCTGACTTCAGCGTCATGGCGGAGTTCCTGATTGGTCTTTCAACTTACGTAGGCACGTCGGGTGCCGATTCCTAGGGCAGCCTAATCCCGATTTGCGAAATTACTCTTAGCGCAGGCTCTCTTGCCAATTGTGTCAAAATCCGGGCAAATTCACGTGATGCAAGCTGGGAGACTGGAAATGCTCGCAAAAGTGTTCAGAGAGCTTGGAAGATCAGCCGCGCTGTTGCTGGCGATCAGTCTTCTGGCAGGTGGGATTGCCGAGGCAGCGACGGTTCAGGCACGGGTGGATCTGTCCTCGCAGACCATGCAGGTCCGGGTGGATGGCGTGCTTCGCTACAGCTGGCCGGTGTCCACGGCCCGGGCCGGATATCGCACGCCGGTCGGGCGGTTCAAGGCACAGCGGCTGCACAAGCGTTACTTCTCGAAGAAGTATCACAATTCACCCATGCCCTATTCGGTGTTCTTCTATCACGGCTATGCAGTGCACGGGACCAATGACCTGAAGCGTCTGGGCCGGCCTGCGTCTCACGGCTGCGTGCGGCTTCATCCGGAAAATGCCCGGACACTGTTTTCCCTGATCAATCAGAACGGCAAGCAGAACGCCGAGATTGTCATCACGCGCTAAACCGCCCTTGGGCAGCATGCAGATCAATTTGGAAGGGGAAACCCGAGGGGAGGGAAGAGACAGGCGGGGTCGCAGTGCCTGCCTCTTCCATCTACTGTCGCTGACGACGCACAACCTGACAATCAGCGTGCCAAACCTATCGCAAGACCCTTGCCAGTTTGTTGGCACGCAATTTCGAATGCATGTAGTGGTGCGCTCGGACTATCTAACAATATATTGAATTTCTTCAGACTTTGCTAAGGATGCCTGCATTGCATTCTGCAAGGCGCGCTGCAAATGCGTGGTTAAGGCTAGTTAAGCTTCCGGGGAGCCGGGATCACTCGAATTCTGCCTTGAGGTCGACCGTCGACCGGGTGCCGATGGCGTCATAGGATCTTTCGAGCCAGATGTCGGCGGCCCGTCTGCCAATGGCCTTCAATTCCGTCAGGAATGCCCATTCCGCATTGCTCTTTGACGAAGCCTGCAGCGGCTTCAGCTCGTCTCCGTCGATCCGGTGCATGCGGATCTTCATGTACTCGTCTTCCGGCAGCTTGCCCTGCTCGATCAGCCGGCCGACAAAATGGGCGGCGCGCATTTCGCGCAGGAGGCTGGAGTTGAAAGTGATCTCATTGAGCCGGTTGACGATCTCCCGGGCGGTCTTGGGCACTTCACGCCGTTCGATCGGGTTGATCTGAATGAGCACGATGTCGGGCGTATCCGTTTCGTAGAACAAGGGATAGAGCGGCGGATTGCCCATATAGCCGCCGTCCCAATAGGGCTCGCCGTCGATTTCGACCGCCTGGAACACATGAGGCAGGCAGGCAGAGGCCATGACTGCATCAACGGTCAGTTCTTCCTTGCTGAACACCCTGATCTTGCCCGTGAAGACATTGGTGGCCGCGACAAAGACCTTGAGGGCCGAGCAGTCCCGCACGGAGTCGAAGTCGACGATCTTCTCGACCACTTCGCGCAAGGGGTTGACGTTCAGCGGGTTGAATTCATAGGGCGATGCCAGGCGGGACATCAGGTCGAAGGCAATGTAGCTCGGCGAGAAATCCAGGCTCCATTGACCCAGGGCCACATCCAGCGGCGAGCGGCGGATGGGGCTGAAGAAGGACTGCTTGCTGACCTCGCTCCAGAAGTCATCCAGCGCTTCACGGGCAGCCTTCGCTCCGCCATGGTGATAGCCCGTGGCGAGAACCACGGCATTCATGGCGCCTGCGGAGGTGCCGGTCATGCCGTGGACCTGAAGCCGGTCATCTTCCAGCAGCCTGTCGAGAACGCCCCAGGTGAATGCGCCATGGGCACCACCGCCCTGGAGGGCGAGATTGATGCGCTTGGGAGCCTTGCTCGTCATGGGAGGGCCTTCTTCTGAGGGTCTCGATCAGCGTAAGGGGGCTGCTTGCTGGGAGGGTTTCTGTTCGGGCTACTGGGCGGTCCAGCCGCCGTCCACCGGCAGCAGGGAGCCGGTCATGGATGCGGCGCCGTCGGAGCAGAGGAACACGGCGAGAGCCGCGACTTCTTCCACTGTGACGAATTTCTTCGTCGGCTGGGCTGCCAGAATGACATCGCGTTTCACGGCTTCCTCGGAAATGCCGCGGCTCTTGGCCGTGTCCGGGATCTGCTTCTCAACGAGTGGGGTCCAGACATAGCCCGGGCAGATGGCGTTGACGGTGATGCCCTTCTCGGCCACTTCCAGCGCAACGGTCTTGGTCAGGCCCGCAATGCCGTGCTTGGCGGCGACATAGGCCGATTTGAAGGGCGACGCGACCAGCGCATGGGCGGAGGCAGTGTTGATGATCCGGCCCCAGCCGCGCTGTTTCATGCCCGGCAGGGCGGCGCGGATCGTGTGGAACGAAGACGACAGATTGATCGCAATGATCGCGTCCCACTTTTCGATCGGGAATTCGTCCACCGGAGAGACGTGCTGGATGCCGGCGTTGTTGATCAGTATGTCGACGGAGCCGAACTCGTTCTCCGCATTGCCGATCATGGTGGTGATTTCTTCCGGCTTCATCATGTTGGCTGCGGAATAAACGCAGCGGACGCCGAAATCGCTTTCGATGGCGGCGCGGGTCTTTTCGATCTCATCCGCATCGCCCAGCCCGTTGATGACGATATTGGCGCCTTGCCCGGCCAGGGCGCGGGCATAGGCAAGACCGATCCCGGAAGTCGAACCCGTGATAACGGCAGTTTTCTTCGAGAGCATTTCCAAAATCTCCTCTTCAATGGGCAGGACGACTGTTTCCGATGTTTATCCGCACTGCAACATCACTTTTGTGTCCTTGCGGAAATTTAATGAAGGGGGTCTTCGAGCGGAGGGACAGCCGGGATGCAGAACTTTCAATCGGATGGCAGCAATTGGAAAAAAAAAAGCCGGGAAGTTCCGGTAAAACTCGCGGGAGTTTGAGTGTGTCGCCCAGGGGCGAAGGTGTTGGCCGGTCTGGTTCCGTTTGCTGTCTGACTTCAAAATACTTGGTGTGCGGAGCAGCAATTTCCAGTCTAGAGACCAAAGCCCGGCAGCGTTTACTGCCGGACAGATCGACGCAGGATCAGACAGATCCCTGATTTTGCCGCTCCAGCGCCAGCCGGTATCCGGCTGTGATGACGGAAAAAAAGAGTATCTTAATCAGCATTTGAAGCATCAAACCGAGCAAAAGAATTTTGAATTCGACCAATGCAACAGGGAGGATTTTTGTAGACGGCGGACCGAGAAGATCCAGACAAGCACCGGACAGAATAATTGGAACAGTCAGGGAAAGCAGTGCACCGAGCATTGGCCATCCCAAGTCTTTGCCCAGTTTGTGTGCGTCTCCTAGTTTCAGCAATTGCTTTAGAGAGATGGCGGGCAAAACGAGATAGGAGCGTATGGCGTGTGAGGCCAGGAAAAGAAAAACGGCCCCAAAAAACGTAAACGATATGGCCGGAGCCTGCAAAAGCGCTCCAATTTCAGAGGCGGCTGCAACCAACAGACAGAGTGACACAACTAATATGAATGCCAAAACGAGCAAGTTCATCATGAAGCGGAATTCAAGCTTGCCGAACCTCAAGTGAATTTTATTTGGGACTTCACCTGCAAGTGCAAAACGATGCCACGCAAGTCCAATGGAAGCAGATGAAACAAAGTTAAAAGCTATGTCGAAGACCGTTCTTACGTTGAGGCCGAACTCAAGCATTCCTGGAATGTCTCTTCCAATTAATATCATTCTTTGAATAAATAATAATGAAACAAAATAGCAAATAACCCAAATGATATACCATGCTCCGCATGTTCTGAGTAATACATTCAGATTGTCGAGGGGGAAATGCAGCGCCTCAATCAGTATTCGTTTGTAAGGGCTTGTTTCCATGATTTGTCCGGGGGCTATCAGGTGCCCATTTTCTTTTGAATGAAGCGCTGCTGTGCATCGAAGATACGATTACATTCAGGGGTTCTGTTGCTGCTCCAGTGCCAGCCGGTATCCGGCGGTGATGACCGAGATCCCGAGCACGGTGATGATGATCTGGATCAGCAGGCTCAGAAGCATGAATTTGAACTGGATCAGCACCAATGGAAGCCCGGTTGCCACGAAGGTCAGGATCAGTTGCAGGCCGAGGCTGGCAAGGACGAAGGGCAGGGAGAGAACGATGCCAGCACCAACCATCGGCCAGCCCAGACCTTCGCCGAGCGTGTGAGCCTCCCGGATGCCGATTGGCCGCTCGACAGCGGTTGCCGGCAGGGCAAGATACAGCCGGGTGATATGCGGCATCAGGAAAATGCCGGCAATGCCGTAGAGGATCACGGCAACGACGCCTGACCCCATTAGGGCCGCAAGGCCGAAAGCGAGCAGCCCGACTGGAATGAAAACGGCCATCGTGACCAGCAGGATCAGAAGCGTCTTGCCGATGAAGCCCATCTCCAGAGCGCCAACCTTCAGATGGATCAGGTCAGGAACTTCTCCAAGCAGGCCATAGCGGTGCCAGGCAACGCCGATGGAGGCCGAGGAGACGAGGCTGAAGACGATGTTGATGAGGCTGAAGAACAGCGCCGAGCTGCTCAGATCCGTTCCACCGGAGCTTTCAATCCCTGTCAGTTCCGGCATGAAAATCATGATGCAGAGCTGGAACACGAGCAGCAGCAGGAACCAGGCTCCGCAGGCCCTGAACACCACCTCCAGATTGCCGAAAACGAGGGAAAAAGCGTCGGAGAGAATGCGTTTGAACAAGAGAAACGTCCTCTAATTTTTTGAGTGAGCAGTCTTTTGCTCAAAAGATTGTTCGGTGCGGCTTGCCTTTGAAGTGGCTTGTTTTAATGCCTGCTGCTCGGGAGGACCTTGCGTGAGACTGATCAGTGGGAATGGTATCGTGTTGCCTCAAGCATTCGTATCCTGCTTGGGCTCGATGGCGGCGCGGTAACCCGCAGTGATGACGGCAATGCCCAAGACGGTGACGATGATTTGAAGCAGTATTTCAAGCAAAGCGAATTTGAGCTGGATGAGAATGAGCGGCAGACTTGCTGAGGCCAGATTGAGCAAATACGCGATGAATTGCGTCGCCAGACCAAATGGCAGCATCAGCACTATGCTTGCAAATGCCATCTGAAGGCCCACGCCCTCGCCGAGCGTGAAAGCCTCGCTGATCCCCAAGGGCCGATCTATTGCGGTTGCAGGCAATGCCAGATTGAAGCGCATCAGGAACTGGCTGAGGAACAGGACTGCGATGCCAAGAACCACGAGCGACATCACGAGGCTAGAGGAGGCGGCGCTGAGGGCAAAGGCAATTGCAATGACTGGAATGAACATCAGAAAGCCGATCAATCCGATGAGCATGGTCCGCAGAAGAAACCAGAACTCCAGCTTTCCAAAGCGCAGATGAATGGTGCTTGGCCTTTCGCCGGTCAGAGCAAACCGATGCCAGGCGACTGCGATGGAAGGCCATGAAAGCACCATCGTAATGACCATTGCCAGCCAGGCGAAAAAGGCGGGAACAGATGTTGCGTCGGGGCTTGAAGGAAACGCGATGATGATCACCGAAAGCGTGAACTGCAAAGCGAACCATGTGCCGCATACCTTGAAGACCACATCGAGATTATTGAACGTCTGATGGAATGCGTCGGAGAGAATGCGCTTGAACAACCGGATATTCCTGAAAATGTTCGTGAAAACAGAGTTTCCACTATGGCTTGCAGCTTTTCGCAGTACAAATTTTTTGCGCTATGTATCTCCGCTTTTCCACGCTGAGTTTGGCAGAGTGAAATCGAACGTGACACGCCAGACCATTGCCCTTTTGGCGCAGGGGCACTAATCAGGCGGTAAGGCCTGGGTGGGGGAGGAATGCCCGCCCGGAGCCAAGGACGCAGCGAGACGGCAGATCCCATGATCGACAATTTTGCAAAGCCCAAGACCCGGCGCCATTCGGTCGCGGTAAAGGTTGGCAGCGTGACAGTGGGGGGCGATGCTCCGATTGTTGTGCAATCCATGACCAACACGGACACGGCTGATGCGGACGCCACCGTTGCGCAGGTTGCAGCGCTTGCCCGGGCTGGATCGGAACTGGTTCGCATTACGGTGGACCGGCCCGAAGCCGCAGTCCAGGTGCCGCGGATCCGCGAGCGTCTGGACCGGATCGGCATCAACGTGCCGCTGGTCGGGGACTTCCACTATATCGGCCACAAGCTCCTGAGCGACTATCCCGATTGCGCCGCAGCGCTCGACAAGTACCGGATCAATCCGGGCAATGTCGGCTTCAAGGCCAAGCGCGACACGCAGTTTTCGCAGATCATCGAGATCGCCATGAAGCACGACAAGGCCGTGCGGATCGGGGTGAACTGGGGCTCTCTGGATCAGGAACTCCTGACCAAATTGATGGATGAAAACGCGGTCAGCGCTGCGCCGGTCTCGGCTTCGGCCGTCATGCGCGAGGCGATCATCCAGTCCGGTCTTCTGTCTGCCCAAAGGGCCGAAGATCTCGGTATGGGCCGGGACAAGATCATCCTGTCGGCCAAGGTCAGTCAGGTTCAGGATCTGATCGCGGTCTATGCGGACCTGGCCGAGCGCTGTGACTATGCACTGCACCTGGGCCTGACCGAAGCGGGTATGGGTACCAAGGGCATCGTTTCCTCGGCGGCCTCCATGGGCATCCTGCTGCAACAGGGCATCGGCGATACGATCCGCGTGTCCCTGACGCCTGAGCCGGGCGGTGACCGGACCCGTGAGGTGCAGGTGGCCCAGGAGCTTCTGCAGGTCATGGGGTTCCGGGCCTTCGTGCCCGTGGTCGCGGCCTGCCCGGGATGCGGACGCACGACTTCGACCGTCTTCCAGGAACTGGCTCAGGACATTCAGGACCATATCCGGGTGTCCATGCCCGCCTGGCGCGAGCAATATCCGGGTGTTGAGGGCCTGAACGTTGCTGTGATGGGCTGCATCGTGAATGGCCCCGGCGAATCCAAATACGCCGACATCGGGATCTCTCTTCCGGGCACTGGCGAAACGCCGTCCGCGCCTGTCTTCGTCGATGGCGAAAAGGTTACGACCCTTCGCGGCGAAGGCATTGCCGATGAATTCAAGCAAATGGTTCTGGATTATATCGAGCAGCGTTTCGGCACTCCGGGCAAAGCATCCCAGTCAAGCCAGTCCTGATCACTGAGGGCATCATGAACCAGCCTGCCGCCGGGCCAGCTCCCGCCAAGAAAACCATTCTCGTCATCACTTCCCAGGTTGTCCGGGGCGGGATCAGCGGCCGGGGCATTGTCTTCACGCTGGAGCGGCTGGGCCATCCGGTCTGGTTTCTGCCGACGATCCTGCTGCCCTGGCATCCCGGGCAAGGTCCGGGCACGCGCATTGTGCCGCCGGCGCCGGACTTTGCTGCCATTGCCGCAGATCTGGCAGGGTCCAGCAAGCTTGGCGAAATCGGTGCGGTTCTGACCGGCTATCTGGGGGATGCGGAACAGGCCACGGCGATTGCCGGATTGGTCAAGGCTGTGAAGCAGGCCTCGCCGGAAGCGGTCTACATGTGCGATCCGGTGATGGGGGATCACTTCAGCCCTGACCGCAACGGTCTCTATGTGCCCAAGGCAACGGCGGCGGCGATCCGGGATGAACTGGTGCCGCTGGCCGACATCGTCACGCCGAATTCCTTTGAACTTGGCTGGATGACGGGCCGGGAAATCACCAGTGAAATGCAGACAGTTGCTGCTGCCCGGTCCCTTGGCGCCGAGCAGGTTCTGGTGACCTCTGCACCCGCCTTGCGCCGCAATGCCATTTCCAATCTTCTCGTCACCCGCCGCGGGGCGCTGGCTGCGGAACATGCTGCCGTCGCGAACCCGCCCAAGGGGACCGGCGATCTGATGGCTGCCCTGTATCTGAGCCGGTTGCTGGATGGCATGCCGGAAGAAGATGCCCTCGTGCGCTCTGCCGGTTCCACCTTCGAAATGGTCGCCCGCAGCGTCAAGAAGGGCGCTGATGAACTGCTGTTTGCCGAGGAGCAGGTATCGCTCGGACGGCCGATGGCGCTTGTTTCCAGCCGCCGCGTGATGGAAATGGTCTCCCGTGCCTGACCTCACGGCCCCCTTGCTGGCAGGCGTTGATGGCTGCAGGGCAGGGTGGGCTGTGGTGCTGATCCGGGACGGGGAGGCTGGAACAGCCAGGCTCAGGATTGCGGGTGACTTTTCCGCTGTGCTGGACCTGGTGCCTGATCCTGGCATTCTGGCTGTCGACATGCCGATCGGCTTGCCGGACAGGCTGTTGGCGAGAGGCCGGGGGGCAGAACAGGCTGCCCGGCGGCATCTGGAGGATCGCCAGTCATCCGTCTTTGCCGTTCCTTCGCGCGATGCGGTCTATTGCGAGGACTATTCCTCGGCCTGTGACGTGGCGTTCCAAACATCCGAGCCGCCGCGCAAAGTGTCCAAGCAGTGCTTTTATCTGTTTCCGAAGATCCGCGAGATTGATGGGCTGATGACGCCGGATCTGGAGATGCGCGTCTATGAGGTGCATCCGGAGCTGGCATTCTGGCGGCTGAATGGTGAGCAGGCGATGAGCCTGCCGAAGAAAGTGAAAAGCCGGGCCAGCGGGCCGGGGCTCGATCAGCGCCGGGAGCTTCTGGTCTCCTGCGGCTATTCCCCGGAGTTTCTGGATCAGAAGCTGCCGTCCGGTTGCGGGCGGGACGATCTGATCGATGCCGCTGCCAATGCCCTGATCGCTAAACGCATCCACTCGGGCATCGCAGAGCCGTTTCCAAAGGACTATCAGCGCGACGGTAAGGGATTGCGGATGGCGATCTGGGCCTGAGATCTGGGCCTGAGCCCAGATCTGTCTGAATGGTGTTATGAGCCGCCCCTGCCTTTTCAGGCCTACTGAGGCTTGGCCTCGGGCGTTGACTCGGTCGTGATCTGACCGACTTCCGGAGACGGGGTGTTGTCCTCGTCAGAGCTGCCGAAGGGCAGCCAGCGCTTCAGGAAGCTGCCGCTGGAAGAATTGCGGGCCGGTTCCGGAGCAAAAGCCGTCTCCACAGGCGTGGAAGCGGCTGCCGGGGCTGCTGGAGCTTCCTGCGTTGCGACCTGGACCTGAGGCGCCTGAACCTGCGGTGCCTGGGCGGGCTGGGCGACCTGAGGCGCTTCGACCGGAGCGGACAGGGTCGCGTTCTGCGGACGGTCGCCGCCGCCGGTCAGGGCGCTTGCAAACTTCGACTGGGTTTCCGCCCAACGGCGCTCGCGGTCTTCACGGGCTTCGATACGGGCCACCTGCTGTTCGAAGACCTTGTTGTCTTCGGCCTGCTTCTTGGCGACCAGCTGCTCGAGCGGCGCGGGGACCTTGTAGTCCGGACACTTGGCGGCTGCGCGGAACGGAACACCTTCCACGAGGGTGGTTGCATCGAAAACATATTTCTTTTCGCAGACCGAAACCTTCGGCGGAACCTGGGTGACCTCGAAATGGTCATAGCCGGTCTTCAGCATGCGCCAGAAGTCCATGTGCTCGCTGTCGTGGTGCTTGGCCATGTTTTCCGGCGTCATGCGGAAGGGGAAAGCCTGAACCTGGAAGGAGCGCTGGCCGCCGGCGAAACTGTCGCGGGCGAGGGCGTAGATGTCCTGAACCTGGGCGTCGGTCATGGCATAGCAGCCGCGCGAAGAGCAGGCGCCGTGGACCATGAGGTTCGAACCGGTGCGGTTGAGGGACCGGTCATAGGCATTCGGGAAGCCCATGTTGAACGCCAGGTGATAGTTGGAATTCGGATTCATCAGGCCCGGCGTGATTTCATAGAAACCTTCGGGTGCCTGACGGTCGCCTTCCTTGATCTTGGGGCCAAGGCCGCCGGACCATTTGCAGATCTCGAATGTGTCGAGCAGGGCATAACGGCCGTTGCGCTTTTCCTTCCAGACCTCAAGGGTGGAGTCTTCCTTGAAGATCCGGATCATGATCGGCGATTGGGACGGCATGTCCAGTTCGGTCATCTTGCGCTTGATCGCAGCAGAGACCGGCTCTTTCGCCTTGTTCGCGCTGGCAACGAATTCGTCCGACTGGCAGCCAGCCAGAACACCGGCAAGCAGAAGGGCTGCAGCTGCACCGCGCACCTTTCCTGAAAGGCGGAAGTCTGCCAGAAACTTGCCGCGGGGAGCGTTGCCGCGTCCGAACGGTCTATGCCAGTTTGCCATCTCGTCTATCCGTTGGCGCCGGGCGAATACGCGCGCCGGCTTCAGTGACAGTTTCCGGGAGAAACATCCAATGACATGGATGCCTGGCCGGATCCTGCGGGATCAAGGCTAGGCCGTCATGGTTGACGACCTGTTAACTTGCTTCTTCAAATTCATCAAAAGCTTGCCGTAAAGGCAAGGGCCGCACAATTTTCAGCTGCTGAATGCCCTGAAAATCTGTCCGAATCACGGCGAAAGGGGCGCTTTGGGGCGCCCCTTTCAAAGAATCTCGTGCTTTTTACGGACCGGTGGCCCGCCGCTGGTTCAGCCGAGCGTGCGGCCGATGGCGAGGAACTTCTCGCGCCGTGCCTTGCGCAGCTCATCAGCCGACATGCCGGCCATACCGGCCAGGGCCGCTTCGATTGCGCCGCCAGCCGAATTGATCACGGTTTCCTTGGCCCGGTGGCCGCCGCCAACCGGTTCGCTGACGATGCCGTCGATGACGCCGAGCTGCAGCAGATCCTGCGCCGTGATCTTCATGTTGGTGGCAGCGTCCTGCGCCTTGGTGCTGTCGCGCCACAGGATGGAGGCCGCGCCTTCCGGAGAAATCACCGAGTAGATCGCGTGCTCGAGCATCAGGACCTTGTTGGCCGTTGCGACAGCGATTGCGCCGCCGGAGCCGCCTTCACCGATGATGACGGAAATGGTCGGGGTGCCGAGGCCGAGGCCCTTGTCGGTGGAACGGGCAATGGCTTCCGCCTGGCCGCGCTCTTCCGCGCCGCGGCCCGGATAGGCGCCGGCGGTGTCGACGAGGGAGATCACCGGAATGGAGAAGCGCTCGGCCATGTCCATGATGCGGACTGCCTTGCGGTAGCCTTCCGGACGGGCCATGCCGAAATTGTGCTTCAGGCGGGACTGGGTGTCCGCACCCTTTTCCTGGGCAAGGATCGCGACCGACTGGCCACGGAACCGGCCGAGGCCAGCGATCAGGGCGTTGTCTTCGGCGAAATTGCGGTCACCGGCAAGAGGCGTGAAATCCTCGATCAGGCCGGAAATATAGTCGAGCGCGTGGGGACGGTCCGGGTGGCGGGCCACCAGGGTCTTCTGCCACGGGGTCAACTTGGCATAGAGGTCCTTGAGGGTCTGGGACGCCTTCGCCTTCAGACGTTCGATCTCGTCCTCGATGTTGACGGCTTCTCCGTCTGCGGCAAGGGCGCGCAGTTCCTGGATCTTGCCTTCGATATCGGCAACGGGTTTTTCGAATTCCAAATAGCTGTGCATGTACTCGTACACCTGGCCAGGCCGCTTAAAAGCGCCGGCCCGCCGGAACGCGGGCCCGCATCAGGAGGAGACTGGACGGCAAGATCTTGCGGCATCCAGCCTGCCGTGTGTCGGCTCTAGCAAGAGAAGGGGACCGGCGCAAGAGTGCCGGGCGACACCAGGGCCTTGCGGTTAACGGGAGGCGCTGTCCCGCTGGCCGCTTTCCACGTTGAGTTTCGAGGCTTCAACGACCAGCTGGCCGGTGTCCGTATCGATGGCAATCCGGTAGGGAATCAGTACGTTGTCCTGTCCCATCGGAGCCAGCCATGCTTCCATGTTGGCGTTTTCCATCTGCTTGACGGACTTCTTGGACGGGCGGTGGCCGGCAACCGGAACCCATTTGGCGGTGCAGACGACGACAGGGCCGTCATAGCCGCGGCCGGAGACCTGCTTGATCTCCTTGTAGCTCATCTTGATGTCGAAACGGGTCCAGCCATCGAACACCGGAAGCTTGCGCTTGCAGGCTTCCTTGTCCAGGCCACCCTTTGCGGAGCCAACCGGCATCAGCGCAGCACTGAGCGGATCCATGGCGTTTTTCTGGTGACGGGTCGTCACCGCGATGCGCTCCGGATTCGGCTTGAACTGGGGGGTGACTTCCATGGAGCGGATGTTGCCCGAGCCCTGCTTCAGCGAAACGAAGAAGTCACGGTCCGCCGCGCGGGAGGTCATCTGGTAGGTTGACGGGACAACCTTGGAGCCAACCAGCCAGCCGGACGCTTCCGCGCCGCCCTTGCCTGTGGTGAAGAGCGTGCCGATGCCAGCTGGCTCAAGACCGACCTTCGCGGAATAGGCGTTGCCCTGCAGCACGAGCGACAAGGTGCCCTTGCCGACGGTGAAACCGCCGACGCTGATTGAATAGAGGCCGCCGACGCTGCTTTTCTTCGCCTCGGCGGGCGTGACAAGCAATGCGCCTGCCAGCAACGGCAAGGCCAGAAGACGGCCGAATGACTGCAAACGTGACACTATCAAACCCTCCGCGCCGTTTCGGAACTCCGGCACCGACAAAACTTGGTTCCTGCACGACTCTGTTCTGGATGCCCGCATTCCAGGGGCGGCAAATCAGCGAGAGCCTCGTGACATTAATTCAGGCCAATTGTTCGCTGGTATGGTAACTCAGTCGTTAACAAAGGCGGTCCGGATGACGAAAAACACGGAATCGGCCTCCTGATGCGGAGAAGCCTTGACGATGGCCGCCGCTGCCAGTATAGCAGGCCAACTTTTTCCGTAAACCGCCGGAAATGCTGTAGCGGGGCCTAGGGTCCGCTCCCTTCCGGTTGCAACAGACGGGTTCGAAGCAAAGCGAACCTGCGACAAGATAAAAGGTGATATCATGGCACGCCGTTGCGAACTGTCCGGCAAAGACGTGATGAGCGGTAACAACGTTTCGCACGCCAACAACAAGACCCGTCGCCGGTTCCTGCCGAACCTGTGCAACGTGTCGCTGATCAGCGACGCGCTGGGTGAGACCTTCAAGCTGCGCATCAGCGCCCACGCCCTGCGCTCTGTCGAGCACCGCGGTGGTCTGGATGCATACCTGCTGAAGGCTTCTGACGCTGGTCTTTCTGAAAAGGCTCTGCAGATCAAGGCAAGCATCAAGCGTCAGCAGGCTGAAGCCGCTGCTGCTTAAAGTCTCCGTCAAGGGACTGAAAAATATGAAGACCCGGAGTTTCTCCGCGGCACAGTTCGCCATCGCGGCCACCGCGATGGCGTCTGTCGTTGTGGCATCCAATTTTCTGGTTCAGTTTCCGGTGGGCGGTACGCTCGGACCGGTGGTTCTTGCTGACCTCCTGACCTGGGGTGCCTTCACCTATCCGGCTGCCTTTCTGGTAACGGACCTGACCAACCGCAGGTTCGGTGCTTCTGCTGCCCGGCTGGTTGTCTATACCGGCTTCATCTCCGCCGTTGTCCTGTCGATCTGGCTGGCCACGCCGCGCATTGCGATTGCGTCGGGAACGGCTTTCCTGTCGGCACAGCTGCTTGACGTCACGGTGTTCAACCGCCTGCGCCGCAGCAGCTGGTGGAAGGCGCCGGTGATCTCGTCTCTGCTCGGGTCCGTTCTGGATACGGTGCTGTTCTTTTCGATCGCCTTCGCTCCGGCCTTCTCCGGTCTTCTTGGCTATCACGACGATTTCGCCACGGAAATTGCCCCGCTGTTCGGCGCTTTTGCGCTGGACGTGCCGCGCTGGATTTCCTGGGCGCTGGGCGATTTCACGGTCAAGCTGGTAGTGTCCATGGTGCTTCTGGCACCCTATCGCATGGCGATGGCGCTGCTCGGATCCTACGCGGACCCTGCTACAGCCTGAAATCGTCCCGTCAATCTGACTTCTCGAAGGCCTGCCGGATTTCCGGCGGGCCTTTTTTGTTTGTCTGCGGCAAGGTGCTGACGTCCAGGTTGTGCGGGTTTACCTTCCGTAAAGAATCGTTAACTCTTTCTTGAGACGATTTTTCATCGCCAGAAGGGCGATGTATCTTCAAGGGCCAGGAGGGCCGCCATGCCGACGTCCGTAGACCGTGCCCAGAGCGCGCAAGTCGTGCCGCATGCCACAGAATATCCCCCTGACCGGGAGCGGCAGAAACATGCCTTTCCTCGGCCTGAGGACGCTGCTGACGCTGATCAGGACCCCCGTGACGAGACTTCATCTTCACTCGATGAGGAGCCTGCCGTGGTTCTGGAGACAGAGCATTTCGAGGATCACCGGCTTGATGGGGTCGCTGCCTATACCGCGACAGCCCACAAGGTGCTCGATCCTGTTCCCCAGTCCACGGATCAGAAGCAGGCTGGGCCCCACGGGGATCCGCAATCGCCGTCGGCAGTGCGTCATGCCTATGAGGACCATGGCGGCGAGATCGAACATCACGAGATCAATGTCGCGACCTGAACGGCAGCGTCTTTGGCAGGTGCGTCAGGGAAAATACGTATTCGCTATGAGGCCAGATGCCTGTGGTTGCTAGGCAGCCGCATTCCGATCGCCTATAACCACGCCGACATGATCTTAAACGGATGAGCTGGAGGCTGGATCTTGAGTTTTCCCAAGGACCTGTTGAACGGATACGGCAACTACTTGCAGAAGGGCTTTGTCCGCCACAAGGAAACCCACGAGCACCTGGCGGTCTATGGCCAGAAGCCGAATGTCATGGTCATCTCGTGCTGCGACAGCCGGGTGACGCCTGAAGGTATTTTCCACGCCGGGCCGGGTGAGCTGTTCGTCATGCGCAACGTGGCGAATCTTGTTCCGCCGGCGGAAGACGACACCAGTCTTCACGGCACCAGTGCGGCGATCGAATATGCTGTTCGCGCGCTGAAAGTGAAGCACATCGTGGTCATGGGCCACGCCAAGTGCGGCGGGGTTCAGGCTTTTCGCGAGAATGCCAACGCGCCGACCCTCAAGGGCGACTACATCGGCCGCTGGATCAAGCTTCTGGAACCGGCAGCGATTTCCCTGGCCTGCATGCCCGTCGACAAGATCGACGATCCGCAGCTTGCGATGGAATATGCCGGTGTCCGCCAATCCCTGAAGAACCTTGTGACCTTCCCGTTTGTCGCTGAACAGGTTTCGGCCGGTGAACTGGAGCTGCATGGCGCATGGTTCGACATCGGCTCTGGCGAGCTGCGCGTGATGGATCCGGAGACGGAAGTCTTCTCCGTCAGCGAAGAAGCTCTGGCACTGGAAGCCCAGAACGGTTGACCCCACATCGGCGAGCTTGCCGCCGGACTGATGTCAGATCAGGCCGGCTGCGGGCTTTTACCGATCACTCTGCGCTGGATAGGGCCTTCGGCTGGCATCTTGCGCAGGTGTGCGTGATAGGGGGACTTGATGCAAGCCGGATCCGTTTCGGCCGCAGACCCTGTCACCGCGAAGGCCTGGCAGCGGCATCCACCGAAATCGATGTCCTTGCGCTCACAGCTGCGGCAGGTCTCCGGCATCCAGCTGTCCCCCCGATAGCGATTGAAGGCGTCCGAGTGATGCCAGATTTCTGACAGGCTTTTTTCCGTCACCCGGTCAAAGGTCAGGGAGCTGATCGTCTGGGCTGCATGGCAGGGCAGGACCTGTCCGTCCGGCGTGATCGCCATGGCATCTGCCCCCCATCCACCCATGCAGGGTTTTGGATAGTCGGCGTAGTAGTCCGGCGTGACGAAGTCGATGTTGAGAATGCCAGTCAGCCGCTCGCGGATGTCATGGACATACTCGACCTGCGCCATGACTGCGTCATAGCTGGGCAGAAGAGCCGCCCGGTTCAGGTGCGCCCAGCCATAATACTGGACATTCGCGATCTCCAGTCGCTCCGCGCCAAGTTCCAGGGCAAGCGCAACGAAGTCAGGCACTTCATGAATGTTCAGCTTGTGGATCGGGGCATTGATCGTGAGGGGAAGGCCAAGGTCCACGGCCCAACCGGCGGCAGCCCGTTTCTTTTCATGAGCGCCCTTGAGATGACCGACAAGCTCGGTGGTCTCGGGCAAGGCCCCCTGAAAGCTGATCTGGATATGGTCCAGCCCTGCCTGCCGGAACCGGGAGAGATCCTCTCTTGAAAATGACACCCCCGCGGTGATCAGGTTCGAATAGATGCCGTTCTCGGCCAGACAGGCGATGATCTGATCGAGATCCTTGCGCAGCGTCGGCTCGCCGCCTGACAGATGAACCTGCAGGACGCCAAGGCTTGCCGCTTGCCGGAACGTGCTGATCCAGTCCCCGGTGCTCAGTTCCCTGTTTGCTTTCAAAAGTTCCAGAGGGTTTGAGCAATAGCCGCATTGCAAGGGGCAGCGGTGGGTCAGTTCCGCCAGAATGCCGAGCGGCGCGAGGATGCGGGTCATGACGGCGTCTCCTCCGTCCTGATCAGAAGCCGGTCCGCCCACTCTTGCAGGAATTCAATGACGTCCGCTTCGACCTGGTCGGCAGGGGCGTCATAGGCCTTGGCCAAGTCCTGGGAAAGTGTCGCTACCGAAATCTTGCCGGTGCATCGTGAGAGAATTTCGACGCTGATCTCGTCCGGCCAGAGGACTTTTTCGGGCGCGAGGATCACCCATTTTCCGCGGATTTCGTCTCTTCGCAGCCGGACATGCCGGTGCAGAACGGGATGGCTGTCCGGCCCGATGATCAGCCTTTGACTTTCACGAGGGACAAACGGTTCGCTCAGGAGCATCGGTCTACTCCTGCAGGGGCGGCGGGATGAAGGCGCCGGGAGGGATTGCGCCGGGGGTGACATAGGCCGAGTGAAGCGCGTCCAGCATTGCCCAGAGAATATCGCACTTGGCCAGAAGGGCCTCGATGGCATCGGCCTGCTTGTCCGGCGTGTCTGCCCAGCGGGTCACCAGCGAAAGGGCGTGCTCAGCATCGCGCGGGGCCTGATGCAGGCGCGGGGTGAAATAGGAGAGCGTGTCCTCGTTGATATAAGCGTAGCGCGCCAGCATGGCGGGGACACGCTCCCCGATGGCGATGGGAGAAAAAAGCTCCGTCAGGGAGGAGGCCACTGCGACGAGGATGCTGGAGGAGGCGACCAGGTCAATATAGGCGCCGACCGCAAAGCGGGTGGCGGGCAGGGCATAGCGGCGGGACTGGACCATCTGGAGGTCCAGATCCAGACCTTCTGCGAGCTTCAGCCAGCGCTTGATCCCGCCATCGATAGCCGCGCCGTCCTCGCCGTCATGATCGGCGATGCGCTTGCGCCATTCCCGCCGGAACTCCGGATCCTCTGATCGGGACAGGATGATGGCATCCTTTTTGGGAATGGCGGATTGATAACAATAGCGGTTCAGCGCCCAGGCCTGCATCTGGCCTTTAGTCAGCTCACCGGCGTTCATCAGTTTGTGAAAGGGATGATGGATGTGGTAGCGGGCAAACCCTGCTGTGCGCAGGGCGTCCTCCAGCTCCTTTGGCGGCAGCAGGCGGCCTGCCTTGCGGATGTCATCGGCGACAGTAGCGGCCACGCCGCTGCCGATCGGCTCCGGCACTGGCATGGCACGGGTCAAGGTGGCTTGCAGGGTCATAGCGTCAGCTCCATGCCGTCATATCCGACCTCCCATCCGGCCTCCCGGACGGTCCTTGAGGCCGCAGAGGTAGGGTCCAGAATGGGATTGGTGTTGTTGATGTGAACGAAGATCTTGCGGCTGAGCGGCATATCCTGGAGTTGGGCCAGGCTTCCGGAATGACCGCTGATCGCAAGATGGCCCATGCGGGCACCGGTCTTTTCGCCAACCCCTGCATCCGGCATTTCGGTGTCCGTGAAGACCGTGCCGTCAAAGAGCAGAACCTCGGCGCCGGTGAGTCTTTCGAGCAGAGGCGTGTCGATGGCGGCGCAGCCTGGAATGTAGAAGAGATGCGCGGAGCGACTGTCCGATTGCGAAATCCTGAGGCCGACCGTGTCGCCCTCACTGGTGCCGAAACCGTCCTTGCTGGCGTCCTCCAGAAACAGCGCGACCTTGCCGGGAACGGCGAAGGTTTCGATGTCCAGGCCAAGGGGCCCGTCAGGTCCTTCGAGCGGGATGATGTCGCCGAGCGGCAGTTCGCGTCTGGGCACCAGTTCCGGGTTGAGCACCTGAAAGATGCTGTTTTCCGCGAGGGTCTTCAGAACGCGGGCTGTGGCGTAAAGGGTAAAACGCTGGCGCTCGCGCAGGGACAGAAGCCCGGCGATATGATCCACATCCGCATTGGTCAGAACCACGGCGCGGATGGGGCTGTCACGCAAGGGGCCGTGTGCCGGAGGCTGAAGCTCCGGTGTCGCTGCGATCTGCTCGCGGATGTCCGGTGAGGCGTTGAAAAGGACCCAGTCCTTGCCGTTCGCGCTTGCAGCCAGGCTGGACTGGGTCCGGGATGAAAAGCCCGGTGAACCGGAGCGGACAGCCCGGCTGAAGGTCGCGTTGCAATTCCACTGCGGAAAGCCGCCGCCTGCCGCGGATCCCAGGATCCTGATATCCACCGGGTGTTCCCCCTTCTGGAAGGGAGAGACTTACTTCTTGCGGCCGCAGGTGCCGATTTCAGCCGGCATGTAGCGGGTAATCTCGAAACCCGCTTCAACAGCGGTCATGGCAGGCTTTTTCCAGGTTTTCATGTTCATTCCTCCTCAGATCAACATGCAGAGGAACGGTAACATTCAGGTCCGGATTGGGCAGGTGCCACCTTAGTCGGCGTTTTGTGCGCACCGAACCTGAGGTGTTCGCAGCTGCATCATGACGAAAGGCGCTGTGGCCTAACGTCGAATCCGTCTGACATGCGTTTCTTGGGTCTGTTTGAGCTGCGCCGCACAAGGTCAATCTTACGGATTTGTAATGTGCGGCGGACTGGCGGGCGTGAGACCCGCCAGTCGCTGAGTTCAGTTCGCTGCCGACAGGCGATAGTCCAGCGGCGGGGTCCGGTCCCCGATCATGGCGCTGTATTTGAAGTCGCTGCCGCGGCCTTCCTCGAATTCGGCCTTGGCGGCGGCAATGACATCCGGGGACTGGAACAGCTCGGCTGCCGTTGTCGCCAGGGTTTCTGCTGCAAGCCGCGTGCCCTTGTGGCCAATCGACATGCCGCCTGCGGCGACTGCCTGCCAGCTGTGGGCCCAGGTGCCCGGAACCCAGGTGGCTGTGCCGAGACCGGCCGTCGGGGTGACCCAGCTCACATCGCCTACATCCGTGGAATAATAGCCCTGATCGCCGAAGGAATAGGCGTCCACCTCACTGACGCTGGTGAGCGGTGGTGCCTTCTTCAGGCTCGTCTGCAGCTTGGTGGCAAAGTCCGTTTCCTCTGCGGTCCAGGCGATCGGCTCGGATTGGCGCAGGTTCTGGTCCATGATCTTGCCAAGCGTATCATTGGGCAGCAGGGAATAGGCCCCGCCCACGCGCTCGACCTCATAGGTGGTGCCGGTGCCAAGAGCCGCGCCTTCCGCGGCCTTCTCGATCCGGCTGAACACATCCGCGACCACAGCCGGGTCTGGATGGCGGACATAGAGATAGGATTCAGCGAAATCCGGAACCACGTTCGGCGCCTTGCCGCCATCGGTGATGACGTAATGGATCCGGGTTTCCTGCGGAACGTGCTCGCGCATCAGATTGACCATCATGTTCATGGCCTCGATGCCGTCCAGCGCAGAGCGACCCTTGTCCGGAGCGAGCGCTGCATGGGCGGAAATGCCGGAGAAGCGGAACTTCGCGCTGATGTTCGCCAGAGACTTGCCCTGCTCCGCCGAGTTGCTGGCGCTCGGGTGCCAATGCAGCGTGATGTCGACATCATCAAAGAGGCCGCCGCGCACGAGATAGGCCTTGCCGGAGCCGCCTTCTTCCGCCGGTGTGCCATAGAGCCGGACCTGACCATTGGTGCCGGTCGCCTTCAGCCAGTCGGAAACCGCGATGGCGGCTGCAACGGAGCCTGCACCGAACATGTGGTGGCCACAGGCATGGCCGGCATCCAGACCATCCTGCTCATGCTTTTCCGGGGAAGCGGACTGGGAGAAGCCGGGCAGGGCATCCATCTCAGCCATGATGGCAATCACCGGACCATCCTCGGTGCCGCTTTTGGCAATGAATGCGGTGGGAATGCCGGCGACGCCTGTCTCCACTGTGAAGCCATGGGCCTTCAGCTCGGACTGGAGCAGATCAGCGGTTGCCGTTTCGAGGTAACCGAGTTCGGGATGGGCCCAAATCGTGTCGGACACTTCATACATGCGCGGGGCATAAGCATCGATCGACGCGCTGATTTCTGACCGTTGTTCCGGGCTCAAGGGTCCGGCAAGGGCGGCGCAAGACGGTGCGATGACCGCGACCGTGGCCAGAAGAAGGGACTTGTACATGGCAGATCTCTCTCGGGGATTGAAAAGGCAGGACCCCGAAAGGTTGCTGCATTCCAAACGGCCATGCAAGGTTGGCTGTCGGTCGCCGGTGCACAAATCTTGACGCACAGGTGGACGTAGCGTCTTCGGCCATTGAGGCGCTGGATCAGCTCAAGTATCTGAACACAAAGAAATTCAGGTGCTGAAACTTGGGGCAATCAGACGCAAGTTTTGCGAGAGAGGACGCAATTTTGACGTGCTTTGAAAAGAAGCGCCGGGGCCAGGTTCAGGCAGACCCACCGGTCCAGGCCGCGTCAAAAAAGGCAACTTCCAGATGGCACATGCGCTTGAAGAGGTTTTCGAGCTGCTTCTGCTCATCCTGGCTCAATGCCGCACCCACCCGGTCCATTTCTTCCCGGATCCAGCCGACAAAGGCCTCAAAAGCACTGATGGCGTGAAGGTCGATCCATTCGGCCAGATAAAAGGCCTCGGGCCGTGGCTTCTTAGCCTCGCGCTGTGCCCAGGTGAGATACATCCATTCGGCGCACAGGAGGCAGGCAAGTCCTTCCGCATAGCTGCTTCGTGCAGAGGTTAGCAGCAGGTCGGCAAAGGCGCGGGTGACCGGTCCCTGGGCCGCCTTCAGATAGACCTCAGGGGAAACGCCAAGCGCTTCGAAGGAGCGCAGGAAGTAGCTGTTTTCCTCGGAGGTCAGAGCGGAAAGAAATCCGCTCAGCTTGCTCTTGGAGGCCATGGTGGGGGCCTGGGCGACAAGATAGCCCAGCACGGACGCGAGATCCGTGATGAAGGTGTAGTCTTCGATCAGATAGCGGATATAGGCATCGGACGGCATGGTGCCGTCGCCAATCGCTCTGGTGAAGGGATGGTTGCAGCCATTTTCCCAGTCCTTGCCGCCGCAATGGCGCAGCCAGTCGGAAAACCGCGAACTGCCGGACCGGGCTGCGAACTCCTCAAAGGACGGAAGGACGGTTGAGGTCATGAGCTGTCCGGAGTTCTGCAGGAAAGGAATTTAGCGGCAGGAAGAGCGGAGCGCATGGATCACGCGCTCCGCGAAATCAAATCAGGCAGCCTGCTTCTTCGGCTTGATCAGGCCACGGTTCACCAGAACCTCGGCGATCTGCACGGCGTTCAGGGCAGCGCCCTTGCGCAGGTTGTCGGACACGACCCAGAGGTTCAGGCCGTTTTCGACGGTCGCATCTTCGCGGATACGGGAAATGTAGGTGGCGTCTTCACCGGCGCTTTCGTACGGGGTGATGTAGCCGCCGTCTTCATGCTTGTCGATGACGAGGCAGCCCGGAGCTTCGCGCAGGATGTCGCGGGCCTGGTCGGCCGTGATTTCACGTTCGAACTCGATATTGACGCTCTCGGAGTGACCGATGAAGACCGGCACGCGCACGGCGGTGCAGGTGACCTTGATCTTCGGG
Source organism: Roseibium suaedae (assembly GCF_900142725.1). GTDB lineage: Bacteria > Pseudomonadota > Alphaproteobacteria > Rhizobiales > Stappiaceae > Roseibium > Roseibium suaedae. The sequence goes on from NZ_FRBW01000004.1 coordinate 469,934, forward strand.
TCCAGCATCTTCTTGGTTTCTGCCAGAACCTTCCACTCTTCCTTCGTGTAGCCGTCTTCCATGAACACGTCGATGTGCGGGATGACGTTGAAGGCGATGCGCTTGGTGAACTTCTTCGGTTCGATCGGGTCGTTCACGAAGACAGCGCGGGTCTGGTTGAACAGCTCTTCCATCGCTTCCTTGCCGCCGCCGGAAACCGACTGGTAGGTGGAAACGACGACGCGCTTGATGCCGGCTGCCTCGTGGAGCGGCTTCAGAGCGACAACGAGCTGCGCGGTGGAGCAGTTCGGGTTGGCGATGATGTTCTTCTTGGTGAAGCCCGCAGCAGCGTCGGCATTCACTTCCGGAACGATCAGCGGAACGTCCGCATCGTAGCGCCATGCGGAGGAGTTATCGATCACAACGCAGCCCTTGGCGCCGATCTTCGGAGACCATTCCTTGGAAATGGTGCCGCCAGCGGACATCAGGCAGATGTCGGTGTCGGAGAAGTCGTAGTTTTCCAGCGCCTGAACCTTCAGCGTCCGGTCGCCAAAGGACACTTCGGTGCCCTGGGAGCGGCGCGAGGCGAGAGCGATGACTTCGTCAGCCGGAAATCCGCGCTCGGCCAGAATGTCGAGCATTTCCCGGCCCACGTTGCCCGTGGCACCTACGATTGCGATCTTGTAACCCATCTTGAAACTTCCTCATCCGGCTCCCCGCTTTACCGGCCTTGCCCAAGGTGCGGGCGAGCCGGCCTTCTGGTACCCCCCGTCCCCGGGGAGTGCGGGACGAGCGGCACCGTCAAGCGGTGGTTTTGGTAGTGGTTTTGAGGGTGGTGGCCGGGGTCTTGGTGACGCAAGCCGTCATGCCGCCGGTTTTAGCCGTCGTCATTTTCATGCCTGCGATGTCGGCGATGCGCCGCACCATTCAAGTCTCTCCGGTTGTCACGAAACCGCGGTGTTTCTGGCGCGGAATTGGCTGGATGTCAATAAAAGATCTTGCGCAAACAGCGCCCTTATCGAGGCAAGATTGCCGGTGCGAACCGGGGCCTGTCATGAAAACTTCGTGAAATCGTCATCGAAGCTCCACGTGACTTCCCTAGCGTCCGGCCGAAATTTCGTCGGGCTTGTCCCGAGAGCGGGGGTTGTCATGAAATTGCGTACTATTCTTCTGGCCGGGATCAGCCTGGGCGTATCTGCCGGTTTTTGCGGCGCTGCAAATGCCGGCTCGTTCTTCGAGCGGGTCAACACCTTCCCGGTCTATAAGACCCTGAACGAAGGCACGGATCCGAATACGGTTACCTCTGCCGAGATCATCTCCGCGACCAAGGATGGCATGACGCTGGTCTTCACCGACAGCCCGGCTGAATCTCTGGTGTTCGTTGATGCTTCCAACCCGGAAGCCCTGGCACCGAAAGCCCGCATCGCGCTGGGTGGTGAACCGACTTCCGTGACCGTTGGCCAGTCCTTCGCCTACACCGGCGTGAACACCTCCGAGAGCTACGTTGCCCCGTCGGGTCATCTGGCTGTCGTTGATCTCGGCTCCCTGGAAACCGTTGCCAAGTGCGACGTGAAGGGCCAGCCGGACAGCGTCGCCATGTCCGCTGATGGCAAGTTTGTTGCAGTTGCGGTCGAGAACGAGCGTGATGAAGAGCTCAACGACGGCAAGCTTCCGCAGCTGCCGGCCGGTCACCTGGCGATCTTTGATCTGGGCGAAGACGGCAAGCCGGTAAACTGCGATGCAGCCCGCATCGTCGATGTGACCGGTCTGGCCGAAATCGGCGGCGACGATCCGGAGCCTGAATTTGTCTCGATCAACGCCGACAATCAGGTCGTCATGACCCTTCAGGAAAACAACCATCTGGTGGTGGTTGACCTGGCCTCGGGCAAGATCACCTCGAATTTCTCCGCTGGTGCAGTGAACCTCGAGAACATCCCGGTCTCCAAGGCACGCATGAGCGATGCTTCCGGCAGCCTCGAAAACGTCAAGCGCGAGCCGGACGCCGTTGCATGGCTCGATGCCGACCGTTTCGTCACCGCCAACGAAGGCGATTATGAAGGCGGTTCGCGCGGCTTCACCATCTGGAACACCAAGGGTGAAGTCCTGTTCGACAGCGGCAACACCGTCGAACACATCGCCATGGCCAATGGTCACTATCCGGCCAAGCGCGCGTCCAAGAAGGGCGCTGAACTGGAAGGCGTTGCCGTTGGTGAATTCAACGGCGAAAAGCTCATCTTCGTGAACTCCGAGCGCGGCAACTTCGTCGTGATCTACAAGGACACGGGCGCAGAACCGGAGTTCGTGCAGTTCCTGCCGACCCATATCGCCCCGGAAGGCTCCATCGCCCTGCCGCAGCGCGGCCTGTTCGTGGTTGCCAACGAAGCTGACAGCGCCGAAGACGGCTTCCGGTCGCAGGTGTCCGTCTACCGTTTCGGTGCAGAAGCTTCGACCTACCCGATGGTTGTCTCCGAAGCTGATCCGGAAACCGGTGCTCCGATCGGCTGGGGCGCGCTCTCCGGTCTGGCTGGTGATCCGCAGGACGCAAGCAAGGTCTATGCGATCTCCGACAGCTTCTATGACAAGGCCCGCATCTACACCCTGGACGTTTCGTCCATGCCGGTGAAGATCAAGTCCTACGTTAACCTGCACGGTGCTGACACGCCGAAGTATGACCTGGAAGGCATTGCGGTTTCCAAGGATGGCGGCTTCTGGCTGGCGTCGGAAGGCAATCCGGAAAAGGACATGAAGCACCTGCTGATCAAGGCAGCGGCTGATGGGTCCGTCGAACAGGAAATTGAACTGCCGGCAGAGCTGGTTGCCCAGTCCACCCGCTTCTCCTTCGAAGGCGTTGCCGAGTTCGAAAAGGACGGCAAGACCTTGGTGGCCGTCGCCGTTCAGCGCAGCTGGAAGGACGATCCGAAGGGCATGGTCAAGCTGGCGATCTTCGATCCGGAAGCAAAGACCTGGGGCTTTGTCCATTACCCGCTCGATGCTCCGGCAAGTGCAGCCGGCGGCTGGGTCGGCCTGTCTGAAATCGTGTCCCTGGGCGGTGAAGAGTTCGCTGTTCTGGAACGCGACAATCAGGGCGGCGAGTTTGCCTCCATCAAGCAGGTGACCCGCATTTCCCTGAAGGGCATCACCCCGGCGGCCTATGGTTCTGAACTGCCGGTCGTGGAAAAGCGCAAGGCTCTGGACATTCTGCCGGCGTTGTCTGCTTCCAAGGGCTGGGTTCTGGACAAGCCGGAAGGCCTGACCGTGACCGCCGATGGCCGTTTGCTGCTGGTGACCGACAATGATGGCGTGGATGATGCGCCGGGTGCGACCGAGTTCTTCGACCTTGGCGCGGCGTCCCAGCTGAACTGATACGGTCCTCCCAAGACCGATCCCAAGCGCCCGGAAGACAATAGTCTCCCGGGCGTTTTCCTTTTTGCCGTCTCGTGTTTGGAGGTGCCGCCTTTTACTGCGCGCGGCGGTAGACCGAGGTGTTGGTGAAGCTTGCGACATCCGGCAGGTGGACGGTCTGGGTCACCGTCAGGGTGGTGCCGTCTTCGGAGAGCTCGCGCTCTGCCTTCATCAGGGTCAGCCCGCCGCGGCGGGCTTCGGAGACAAGGTTCCGCTCGCCGTTGAAGACCAGGCGCATGGCATCGACCAGACCGCTCTTGCCCAGCTTTGTCTCGGGGCCGTCAGGCAGCGCCTCGAACGTGTCGTTGGTGACTTCACCTTCAGCGGACACGCTGTTCATGATGAAGCGGGCCATGCCGAAATTGTCTTCGATCTTCAGCGTTGCGCTCTTTGGAGGCTCGCCCTGGTCGAATTCGCTTTCATCCGCATCGAGGATCCAGGTGCCGAGGAACGGGCTCAGTTTGTCGCTCATTTTGCTGCCTTTGATGCTTGAAAGTGTGCGGCATTATAAAGGAAAAACGGCCGCCGTTGGGCAAGTCCCAATGGCGGCCGTTTCAAAGTTCATAAAGTGGTTCAGGCGCTCAGCGCGTTCAGCTCGGCAATGATCGCATCGCCCATTTCGGAGGTGCCTACGACCTTGGTGCCTTCCGAGGCGATGTCCTTGGTGCGCAGGCCCTTTGCCAGCGCATTGGCGATGGCCTTGTCCAGCATGTCGGCTTCGGCAACCTTCTCGAAGGAATAGCGCAGAGCCATGGCGAAGGACGCGATCATGGCGATCGGGTTTGCTGCGCCCGTGCCGGCGATGTCCGGAGCAGAACCATGGACCGGCTCGTAGAGGGCCTTGCGCTTGCCGGTCTTCGGGTCAGCTGCGCCGAGCGAAGCGGAGGGCAGCATGCCGAGGGAGCCGGTGAGCATGGCAGCCACGTCGGAGAGCATGTCGCCGAAGAGGTTGTCACAGACGATGACGTCGAACTGCTTGGGCCAGCGCACGAGCTGCATGCCGCCGGCATCGGCCAGCATGTGCTCCAGCTTGACGTCTTCGTAGCCGTTCTTGTGGGTCGCGGTGACGACTTCGTTCCAGAGCACGCCGGACTTCATGACGTTGCGCTTTTCCATCGACGTCACTTTGCCGTTACGGGTGCGGGCAAATTCGAAGGCGGCCTTGGCGATGCGCTCGATTTCGTAGGTGTCGTAAACCTGCGTGTCGATGGCGCGCTTCTGGCCGTTGCCGAGATCGGTGATGGTCTTCGGTTCGCCGAAATAGACGCCGCCGGTCAGCTCGCGCAGGATCAGGATATCAAGGCCTTCGATGATGTCCTTCTTCAGGGAAGAGGCATCGGCAAGCGCCGGGTAGCAGATGGCCGGGCGCAGGTTGGCGAACAGCTCCATGTCCTTGCGCAGGCGCAGCAGACCGGCTTCCGGACGCACGTCATAGGGAACGCTGTCCCACTTCGGGCCGCCAACGGCACCGAAGATCACGGCATCGGCTGCCATGGCCTTTGCCATGTCTTCTTCGGAAATCGCGACGCCATGTGCGTCATAGGCGCTGCCGCCGACGAGGCCTTCGTCGGTCTCGAAGCTGTCGCCACCCTGGGCATTGAACCAGGAGATGACCTTCTTCACCTCGACCATGATTTCCGGACCGATGCCGTCGCCGGGCAGAAGAAGGAGATTGTGAGTTGCCATGGGTGTCCGCCCTGCTGTTCTTGTTAAGACAAACTGATCGGGTTGGGTTATCGCTTTGGTCCGGTTCTGGCAAGGTTCAACGGCTTGCAAAGAGTTCAAGCGTCGTAGAGCAAAGCTCACATGCCTTTCCGCAGCGTCTTGCAGAAGGCTGTCAGAAACCGACCAGCGACCGGGCCACGGGCCAGATCAGATTGAGGGCGAGCAGGGTCATGACGATCCTGAACCCCTTCTTGAAAGTCTCTTCCTGCATCCGTCCGAGAAGCCGGGTTCCGGCAAGGGTTCCCAGGAAGCCGAAGAAGATCATGAGGGCCGTGAAGCCGATCCAGGGGCCGAAGGCAAAGCCGAGGAAACCGAAGGCGGCAACCTTGCAAACGTGCATCGTCAGCGAGGTGATTGCCTGATTGGCGACGAACTGGTGCCGGGTCAGACCCAGAGTGGACAGGACGCTGCCTCCGATGGGTCCGGTTGCCCCGAAGAACATGGAAAGGCCTGTGGCGATAAATCCGGCGATGCCCATCGCCTGCTTGCGGGCGTGGTCGAGCTTGGGAACCTTTCCCCAGACCGTCCAGAGCACAAAGAAGGCAATGCCGAGCCGGAGCCAGGTGGAGGGCAGGTTCACCGCCAGCATGCCGCCGAGGGCCGCGCCCAGAACCGCGCCCCCTGCAAACCACAGGGCGATAGCCGGATCGATATAGCGCCGCTGGACGATGGCACGCCCGCCATTGGAGCCGAGCTGAACCAGGCCGTGGATTGGAACAAGCGCCAGTGGCGGCATGAGATTGGCCATGACCGCGATCAGCGCGATACCGCCGCCAAGCCCGACAGCCGCCGTCAGCGCCGAAGCAATGAAACTGGACAGCAGAAGGACGAAGGTGGCGATCGGGGAGAGGGCGGCCGGAAAGAAGAATTCAGCAATCGGATGCATGAGCGGAACCTGACAAGGGAAGTCGGCCCCTTATCTGCCCGCAATTCTGCCCTTGCAAGGGTTCAATCCTGCCGCCTGCTGCGGATCAGTGGCCGATCGAGACCAGTCGTGGCCCGTTGGGCGAGGTTTCCTCGAAATGCCGGGCATGGTTTTCAACCTGGTCGCCGAAAGTGGTGGCGGCAATGCCGCCCGGGGATGCCTTGGCGTCTTTCTTCAGGGAGGCGATCTGACGGACCAGAAGCTCCTGATTTTCCACGGAGATGCCCTTGGGCAGGTGCAGGATGGCGATGGAGCAATTGAGAAGCGGGAATTCCTTCTCCTGCCCTGAGCGGTCCTTGGCGTATATGACCCCGGCCTGACGGTGCTCCGGATCATAAAGGCTTTCCGCCTGGTGCCGGAACTCGCTGCGCAGATTGCCCATGATGCGCAGGATCTCGGTGACCGGCAGATTGCGCATGCCGATGAAGAAGTCGTCGCCGCCAATGTGACCGACAAAGTCCCGCTGGCTGGTGGGCATGCGCTTGATCAGTTCGGAGAACATCAAGAGTGCACGGTCGCCCATGCGGAAGCCGTAAATGTCGTTGAACGGCTTGAAATTGTCGAAATCAACATAGCAGAAGCAGCGGTCGGTTTCGCTTTCGCAGGCGGCATCCGCCACGAAGGCGGTGAGGGACAGGTTGCCCGGCAGGCGGGTCAGCGGGTTCTGGTCCTCCGCCTCGCGCATCCGGATCTCGTTGGAGATCTTGAACAGCGAACTGGTTGTCAGGAAGCCGTAGTACTTGCCGTTTTTGGTGATGATCACCCCAGCCGTCTTGTCGTCGTCCTCGGCAATCATCGCGACCAGGTGGTCGAGACGGGAGTGAAGATCTGCAACCGGGCAGCGGTGCAGGAAGTTCTTCAGTTGATTGTTGACCGCCTTGTTACGCAGGAGATCCTGGCCGAAGGGCATGTAGATCAGGCTCTTGATGTCCGCTTCCTGGATCAGGCCGCGCGGCTCGTCTGCCGAGTTGACCACCGGAATGAACGGATAGGCGCGACCTGCGCGTAAAAGGGCCAGAACGTCATCCATACGCGCATCGTCGCGCAGGGCGACCAGCGGCCGCACTTCTCGAAGAATCAGGTCCTCATCCGACTTCAGGCCGCTTTGAACCTGATTTGCTGCGGCAGCGAATTGCGGGTAGCGGGACTGGGCGTCATCGATCCGGGTAAACGGGTGGCTTACAAGATAGCCCTGGATCAGGTCGCAGCCGATCTGGCGGCAGGCGGAGAGTTCCAATTCGGTCTCGACGCCTTCTGCGACAACGCGCATGCCAAGAACGTGGGCGAGATCCACCATGGAACTGACCAGCAGGCGCTTGCGGCCGTCGCTGTGCAGGCCCTGAATGAAAAACCGGTCGATCTTCAGGATATCCGGTTCGAAGTCGTAAAGGTTCTTCATGTGCGAATAGCCCTTGCCGAAATCGTCAATGGCAATCGCAAAATCCATGGCCCGGGCATCGTCGATGAAGTCGCGGATCCTGTCGATTTTGGAAGGCTCGGTCGCTTCGGAAATCTCGAGGCAGACGCTGGAGGGCGTAAGGCCATGCATGAGCAGGAGATTGGCGGTTTCCGGCAGCAGGAAGCCAGGCGTCGTCAGCAGTCTTGCGTCGATGTTGAGGAACAGCCGGGCGTTCTTGCGCTCCTGAAGGCTGGCGAATTTCTCGATCGACTTGCGTCGCAGCATCAACTCGAGATCGCTGAGGCATCCAAGGTCATGGGCCAGATCGAAAACCGCCATGGGCGTCGCACAGTCGAGCTGGTCGACATTGCGCAGGAGCGCTTCATAGCCATAAACGTCGCCGGTATGCGCGTCGATGATCGGCTGGATGGCATAGTCGAGAACGGCGTTGGCGTTCAATAGGAACAGCTGCGGGTTACGGTTCAGCCAATAGCCGTTTGCCCTGCGAGGTTGGATCTCAATCACGTAAGCTGTCCCTTGGACGTTTGTTTCCTGCTTACGAGACTAGCCTCAGTTGTCTGGATATTTATGACAGTTTTGCAACTGCTGATAGACTTGGTTAGTTCAAAATTAATGACGCAACGTCAGTGCGGATGAATAATATCTTAAACTAATCAATGGGTTCAGGGCAGGCCGCAGGAAGGTGCCGTGCGGCCTGCCAAAAGGATCACTGCCAGGCAGGCAGGGCGGTTTCGATGAGCTTCACCCAGAAGGAGGAGCCGACCGGAATGAGGTCATCGTTGAAGTCATAGAGCGGGTGATGGAGCCCGGCACTCTCGCCGTTTCCGGCGTAAATGAAGGCGCCGGGACGCTCTTCCAGCATATAGGCAAAGTCTTCGCCGCCCATCATCGGGTCGACGTTGCGTTCCACCCGGTCCGGTCCGGAGATGCTCTCCGCAATTTCGATGGCGAAGTCCGTCTGGCTGTCATGATTGACCACGACCGGATATCCGCGCTGGAATTCCAGGTCGACACCGGCACCGAAAGCTTCGGCAATCGAGGTAACCACCGATTTGAACCGTTCTTCCGCCTGGGCGCGGACGGCGGAATCCAGCGTGCGGATCGTGCCCTGGAGCCGGGCTTCCTGGGGAATGACGTTGAAGGAGTTCCCCGCCTGAAAGGCCGTCACGGACACGACGACGGACTTGAGCGGATTGACGTTCCGGCTGGCGATGGACTGAAGCGCCGCGACCACATGGGAGCCGATGACGATCGGGTCAATGGTGTTGTGCGGCTTGGCAGCGTGGCCGCCCTTGCCCTTGATCGTGACGATGAATTCGTCGGTCGCCGCCATGATGGCGCCCTTGCGGATCGCAAACTCGCCCACCGGAATGCCCGGCATGTTGTGCATGCCATAGACTTCGTCGATGGCCCAGCGGGTCATCAGTCCGTCGTCGATCATGGCCTTCGCACCGGCGCCGCCTTCTTCTGCCGGCTGGAAGATCACGACAACGGAGCCGTCGAAGTTCCGGGTCTCCGCGAGATACTTGGCTGCGCCAAGAAGCATGGCGGTGTGGCCGTCATGACCGCAGGCGTGCATCTTGCCGGGGGTCTTGGAGGCATAGTCCTTGCCTGTGATTTCCTCGATCGGCAGGGCATCCATGTCGGCGCGCAGGCCGATGGTCTTGCCCGCGCCGCCGTTGCGGCCGCGGATCACACCGACGACGCCGGTGCGGCCAATGCCGGTTGTCACTTCATCCAGGCCGAAGCTCTCTAGAAGCTCAGCTACCCTTGCGCTGGTGCGGTGGGTTTCATAAAGCAGCTCCGGATGCTCGTGGAAGTCACGCCGCCAGGTCGCGATCTCATCCTGAAGATCGGCAAGACGATTGAGAATGGGCATCGGTTGCTCCTTTTAGCCGTCACGCGCCAGAAATGCTGCGACGGATCCCTGAGGTTTGGCGGCCACCCGAGCCGCAAATCAGGGGCACATTAGCGGATTGGCTGCGGGTGAAAAAGGTCCGGCATGTTCAATCCCTGGCCTTGGCGGAATTTTGATCACACCGCCTTCTCCAGGGGCAAAAGTCTGTAGACGCTCGACTTTTTGATCTCTGCATCTTCCAGCGCGCCGACCACGGGAACCGCATAGGTTGCCAGAAGCTCCAGCCTTTCCCTGGGCAGATAGGATCTGCCGGGGTCGCCGACATAGACCTTCGTGCCCTTGGCCTGCAGCCTGTCCGCAAAGGCCAGAACCTTCAGCGCCATGGGTTTGTCGTAGAAGACATCGCCGAAGAAGGCGACGTCCACATCGAGGGCAGGACCTGAAGTGAGATCTTCGGTCGTGAAGGTGATGGCCACATTGTTCAGGGCGGCGTTCAGTTCACCGGCCGTCTTGGCAAAGCGGTCGATGTCGACGGCGGAACAGCTGGCAGCGCCAGCCATCATGGCGGCGATGCCGACAATGCCGGAGCCCGACGCAAAATCGAGCACCGTCTTGCCGGCGACAAGCTCGCGATTGTCCAGAAGATGCCGGGCGAGCGCCTGACCACCTGCCCAGGCAAAGGCCCAGAATGGCGGCGGCAAGCCGATCTCGCCCAGTTCGTCTTCGGTGCATTGCCATAGATCCATGGCTTCATCGGCCAGATGCAGGCGGATTTCCTCCGCATGCGGCACTGGTTTGATGCGTGTCTGGGTCCGGATGAAGTGAGCAGGATCTTTGACTGGGTCCATTTAGGCTGGGTCTTTAAGGCCGCCCATCTCGCAGACGATGCGCCATTCTTCTTCCGTCACAGGCTGGACGGACAGACGCATGGAGGTGACGAGGGACATTTCGGAAAGGCGCGGCTCCGCCTTCACGTCGGCCAGGGTGACCGGCTTGGGCATGTCGCGCAAGGCGCGGAAGGCAACGCAATCCCAGCGCGGATCGTCGGTCTTCGGATCCGGATGGATCCCGCTGCAGACCTCGACGATGCCGACGACTTCCTTGCCGATGTTGGAGTGATAGAAGAAGGCCTTGTCGCCGATTTCCATCGACCGCATGTTGTTGCGGGCCAGATAGTTGCGGATGCCATCCCAGGATTCACCCTCGGCGCCCTTGGCCTTCTGCTGTTCCCAGGACCACTTGTCCGGCTCGGACTTGATCAGCCAGTACCGCACTTACTTTGCCTCCGGGTTCTTCACGGCCCAGTTCCAGGCGCGAATCTCGACCGAAGCAAAAAGGCCCGCCTTGGCATAGGGGTCCTGATCGGCAATCGCCTGTGCAGCGGCCTTGTCCGCGGCTTCCACGATCACCAGGGAGCCGGCCATGTTGCCGTCATCGTCGAGGAAGGGACCGGCGGCCTTGAGGCTGTCGCCAAGGCCCTTGAGGAATTCGATATGGGCCGGGCGGTTGTCCAGACGGACCTGAAGGGCGCCGGGCTTGTCGGTGCAAAGGAAAGCGAAGAGCATTGTCGTCTCCATGTTGAGTTGGCGCACTTTAGAAGCAGCTAACCGGCAAACTCAATCGGGAAAGAGCGCTGGCACCGTTATGGTCCAAGCCGCCCTTTGGAATGCCGGGGAAAATCAGGCTCCGGCATTCTCGGACTTGAGCGGCCGGGTCATCAGGGCCGTGATTGCCTCGTCAATGGACAGCTTGCCGGAGATGAGTTGAGCCACGGTCGTTGAGATCGGCAGATCCACCTTGAGCCGTTCGGCAAGCTCCACGGCGATCCGGGCCGAGTGAGCACCTTCCGCCAGCTTGCCACCCGCATTGATCAGGTCCTGGGCGGTCTTTCCGCGTCCAAGCTCGATGCCGAAGGAGAAGTTGCGGGATTGGGGCGTGGAACAGGTCAGCACAAGGTCACCCAGGCCGGAGAGGCCGGTGAGCGTGTCCTGTCTGGCTCCCATGGCAAGTCCAAGCCGTGTCAGTTCTGCAAAACCACGGGCGGTGAGGGCAGCTTGCGCGCTAGCGCCGAGCTTTCGCCCGACGACCGCGCCACAGGCGATGGCCAGCACGTTCTTGAGCGCGCCGCCAACCTGAACACCGGTCAGGTCCGTCGAGGTGTAGGGGCGGAAGGCCTGGGAGGCCATGGCCCGGGACAGGCTGTCGGCCAGATCCTGTGTTTCTGCGGCGATGGTCACTGCGGTTGGCAGACCCTTGGCGACATCATCGGCAAAGCTCGGGCCGGACAATAGCGCAGGCCGGGCATCGGGAAGTTCCTCGGCCATGACTTCGGTCAGCAGCTTGCCGCTGCCCTGCTCGATGCCCTTGGCGCAAAGCACGACCGGAATGCCCGGACGCAGGTGCGGCTTCAGGGCTGCCAGCATGGAGCGGGTGGTCTGGGCCGGGGTCACCAGAAGGATGGCGTCCTGTCCGGCAAAATCGGACAACTCACTGGTAGCGCGGATTTCCTCGTCAAAGGTGATGCCTGGAAGGTATCGGCTGTTTTGCTGGCGCGACCGGACATCGGAGACGGTTCCGGGGTCGCGGGCCCAGAGGGTCACTTCGCGTCCGGCACGGGCCGCCGTGAGCGCCAGTGCGGTTCCCCAGGCCCCGCCGCCGGCAACGCCGATTCGCTCGACTGACGTCATGCTTTTTCTCCTGAAACCCGGGCCCGCAAGGCCTCCAGTGGATCGTTGAAAAACGCGAAGAAGGTTCCCGGACGGTTGAGTTCCTCGCCATGAAGGTCAAGCCAGAACAGCCGGAAGCGGATCGGATCGCCGCCATTGCTCGGGGTCATCTCGAAATGTTCCCACTCTTCCTGAGGGATCCGGTCGATCCTTGCATGAAAGAGCTTGCGGAGGTGCCGGCCGCGCAGGGGCTGATCCGGCGGTGTCTGGCACTGGGGATGGTCCTTCAGCGTCTCGAAGGGAATGTCCTGATCGGCAAAATGCTCGAAGGCCGTGTCGAGCACGAGCCCGGTCTCTTCGATGAATTCGCGCCGGGCACCGATCAGATAGCTTTCGCCCGGATCGATGGTGCCGCCGGGAATCTGCAGGCCGACCTCCGGATGATCCGGTTCGCTGAAGACCAGCAGGCGTGACCCGCAGGTGAGATAGACATAGGCCTTGTGATAGATCTTCATCACCGAATCCGTTGCTGGCTGGATGCGGTTATCCCTATCAAGTCTGGCAGCAATGCGGAACAGGCCGTGATTAGGTGATCAGACCTTGGCGCCTTTTTTCCCGGATCCCAGAACGCTGCCGGAAATCTGATCCAGCGGCCAGCGGGGGCGAGGGGACAGGCCCATGTCATCGACAGGGCCAAGGCGCAGGCGCTCGATCCCGGCCCAGGCGATCATCGCGGCATTGTCCGTGCAAAGCCGCATGGGCGGGGCAACGAAACGGGCGCCTGCCTGTTCGGCAGCTTCGGTCAGGGCGCTGCGGATTTCCTGATTGGCGGCAACGCCTCCTGCCACCACGATGGCAGGCTGAATATCGGGATAGCGTTCGCGGAAAAGCTCCAGTGCGGTCCGGGTCCTTGCCGAAAGTACGCCGGCCACGGCCTTCTGGAACGCGGCGCAGAGGTCGGCGACGGTCTGGTCGTCCACGGGCTCCAGTTTCTGGGCCTGTGTGCGCAGTGCGGTCTTGAGGCCTGCGAAAGACATGTCGAGACCGGGACGGTCCAGCAGCGGGCGGGGCAGGCGGAACCGGTTCGGATCGCCCTTGCGGGCCATCTGTTCCACCGCCGGGCCGCCGGGATAGGGCAGGCCGAGAAGTTTTGCCGTCTTGTCGAAGGCTTCGCCAATGGCGTCGTCAATGGTGGTGCCGAGGCGCTCGTAATCGCCGATGCCGCGCACCATCAGAAACTGGCTGTGGCCACCGGAGACCAGAAGCAGCAGGAAGGGAAAATCGAGGTCATCCGTCAGCCGCGCTGTCAGCGCATGGCCTTCCAGATGATTGACCGCGATCAGCGGCTTGCCTGCGGCCATGGCGATGGCCTTGGCCGTCATCAGGCCAACAATTACACCGCCGATCAGACCGGGACCGGCCGTGGCTGCGACGGCATCGATCTCATCAAAGCTGCAATTGGCCTCCGCCAGTGCTTCGGCGACGATCCGGTCGAGCACTTCGATATGGGCGCGGGCTGCGATTTCCGGCACGACACCGCCGAATTCCGTGTGCTCGTCGATCTGGGAGCGGATCACATTGGACAGGATTTCAGGCGAAGCCGGACCCCGGACCACCGCGGCGGCGGTCTCGTCACAACTTGTCTCGATGCCCAGAACGGTCAGCGACCGCATGTCGCATTGGGTTTCGGCGGAATTCATTCTTGCTTCTGCATTGGCCATTGCAAGCCAAGGGCCTATCATCTACCGAGCAAAAAGTCGTCACGTTTCTTGGCCCGTCCGGGTCCGAATTTCTGGGAATTGAGTTCTTGGCTTCCAAACTTATCCGTATCGGTACGCGCGGCAGCGCTCTCGCCCTCGCACAGGCTCATGAAACCCGCAGCCGTCTGATGGCCGCTCACGACCTGCCGGAAGAGGCTTTCGAGATTGTCGTGATCAAGACCTCTGGCGATCAGATTCAGGACAGGCCTCTGTCCGAAGCTGGCGGCAAGGGGCTTTTCACCAAGGAGATCGAGGAAGCCATGCTGGATGGCCGCATCGATCTGGCGGTGCATTCTTCCAAGGACATGCCGACCGTTCTGCCGGACGGTCTGGGGCTCACAGCGTTCCTGCCGCGCGAAGACGTGCGTGATGCGTTTCTGTCGCCCAAGGCCAGAACCTTGACCGAACTGCCGCATGGCGCGGTCGTCGGCTCCAGTTCCCTGCGCCGTCAGGCCATGATCAAGCGCCTGCGCCCGGACATCGAAGTGGTCATGTACCGCGGCAACCTGCAGACCCGGCTGAAGAAGCTGGAAGAAGGGCAGGTGGATGCAACGCTGCTGGCTTATGCCGGCCTGCGCCGCCTCGGCCTTGAGGAACATGTCACCAGCCTTCTGGATACGGATGATTTCCTGCCCGCTGTCGGGCAGGGGGCAATCGGTATTGAAAGCCGACTGGACGATGCGGAGACGCTGGCTCTGCTCGCGCCGATCCATGATGCGGACACCCAGTTCCGGTTGGATGCGGAGCGGGCATTCCTGGCGGTTCTAGACGGATCCTGCCGCACGCCGATTGGCGGTCTTGCGACTGTCGAGGGCGACAAGCTGCATTTCCGTGGCAAGATCCTGAAGCCGGACGGGTCTGAAGTGCATGAGATTTCCCGTGAAGGCTTTACCTCGGATGCCCTGCTAATTGGCCGCGAGGCAGGTCTTGCGCTGAAAGACCTGGCCGGACCGAATTTTCTGGCAGGCTGACCCATGCGGTTTCTCGTGACCCGGCCTGAACCTGATTGCACGCGCACAGCGGGCAAGCTTCAGGCCATGGGGCACGAGGGGCTTCTGGCCCCCATGTTGCACCTCGTTCCCTCAGCTCCCTATGCGTTTGACCTTGAGGGAGTTGGGGCGCTTGCGGTGACGAGTGTGCGGACCGTTGCCAGTCTGGCTGCCCATCCACAGCTTCCGGCACTATTGAGCCTTCCTGCCTATGCGGTCGGGGCAAGGACTGCGTCAGCGTTGCGGGAGGCAGGCTTTTCCAGGATTGCCTCAGCGGACCGGGATGTGGCCGCCCTTGCCGAATTGATTGGCGCTGAGGTTTCCGGCACGGCCGTGCTCTATCCTGCGGCGGAAGACCGGGCGGGGGATCTGGAAGGCGCGCTTGCCGCCAAGGGGCTGACCTGCCGGGTTGAAGTGGTCTACCGGATGGCTCCGAAGGGTGAACTGCCTGACGAGATTGCCGCACAGCTGAAGGCGGGAAGTGTCGACGCCGTGCTGATTTATTCAAGCCGCACAGCCGAAATCTTCAAGGAAGCGGTGCACAGGGCTGGACTGGCGCGTCTCCTGCCCCACATGCGGATTGTCGGAATTTCGCGGCAATCGGTGAGTGCATTTCACGGCCTTGCCTTGACCGTTCATGCACCGCACCCAACTGAAGAAGCATTGCTGACGTTAGCCTTAAGCGGGAATTAACCCGAAGCAGGCGAGTCGTTGGTCTCGCACCGCGAAAAAGACCTGCCGTATCAGGTTCCCGTCGCGGCGCCAGTGTGTATGGTAGGAAAGAAGGAAGCTGGCTTGATCCAGCGAGAGGTTGAGGAGACGCACGATGGCAACGGACAAGGACGCGGCAGGCACCGGTACCGGATCCAAGTCTTCCGGAACTGAAAAGCCCGCAGCCACCAAGTCTGCGGGGACGGGATCTTCTTCCAGCTCGAGCGCCGCTTCTGCGGGCAAACGCCCGGTGACAATCGACCTGAAAGCCGAAGCCGTGGGCGGCAAGGCACCTGCCGCTTCGCAGGCCTCTTCCACGGGGCAGGGCGCGTCTGCAGCCGGTTCCAAGGCACCGTCGGCCTCTGCAGCTTCCTCTTCTGCCTCTGCTGCATCGGCAACCAAGCCTTCCGTGCCGGGTGCAGCCAAAACCTCTGTTCCGCCCACTTCCAGCGACAAGACCGCGAGCCCTGCCAAGGCCGTTGCCGCAGAGCCGGAAAAGACCGCCGCAGGCGAGAAACTTGCCGCTGCCGTTGCAGGTGAAGCGGGCAAGAGTTCCAGTTCCTCCTCTCCGTCGTCGACCTCATCGTCTTCAGCCGATTCGTCGGCCAGCGGCACGGGAACTGGTTCTGGCGGTAACTCGGGCAGCGGTTCAGGCAACGGATCGTCCGGCTCTGGTGCAGCTTCCAAGCCGTCCGTCGCTTCTGTTTCCGCAGGGGAGCAGGGAAGCGGTGTTGTGGCGATGATCTCCGCCGGTCTCTTTGGCGGCCTAGTTGTACTGGCTGGGGCTTACGGGCTTCATTCCGCAGGCGTTCTGAAATTCGGCGGTGGCGCAGACGAGCGTGTCGATGCGGTTTTGTCGCGCGTGGCCGGGCTTGAAGAAAAGGTCCAGGGTCTGGAGACCACTGGAACGACGGTCACTGAAAACGCTCAGAAGCTGGATCAGCTTCAGGAAAAAATTGAAACGGTCGACAACGCCAGCCGCGGAGCCCTGTCCGGTCTTGAAACCGCCATTGGTGAGCTGCGCAGCAGCATCGGCGGCCAGGAGGCGAACGGCGAGGCTCAGGCTTCCGCTCAACCGGCACCGCAGGAAGGCGGTGCGGCTCAGACTGCTGAGGCTGCAAATGCACCTGCTGCCGATTTGTCTGGTCTGGAAAGCCGCATCGCGAGCGTTGAAACCCTTGCCAAAGCGGCTCAGGCGGCGGTGGCTTCCACGGATGCTGCGACGCAGGCCATTGCCGACAGCCAGGCCAAGCTTGGCGAAACCGTTTCCGGTCTTTCTGCCAGCCTGAAGACGGCTTCGGACGAACAGGGCTCGGCTCTTTCCGGCCTCAAGGGCGAAATCGAAGCTCTGAGCGCCCGGGTTGCCGCCGTTGAAAAGACCATGGGGGATGCCACCGCACGGGAAGTTGCCGCTCGTGCTCTCTCTGTTTCCGCGCTCCGGTCTGCGGTGGATTCCGGCCAGCCATTCGAAACTGAACTGGCGGCTGTGAAGGCTGGCCTGCCGGACGGCACGGATCTCTCTGCCCTTGATGCTTATGCGGCAAAGGGAATTGAATCGCGCACGGCCCTGATCGCGGAATTCCCAGGCGTTGCCCGCAGCATGTTTGATGCTTTCAGCGCGCCGGAGCGGTCCGGCGACATGCTCGACAATCTGCTTTCGGGCGCCAAGTCCCTGATCGCGGTCCGCGGACCGGGAGATGCGGATGGAACGGGACCGGAGGCCGTGCTGCGGCGGATGGAAGATGCCGTTGCCAAGGGCGATCTGGAGGCCGCCGTCGCGGAGTTTCCGTCTCTGCCTGAAGAGGCGAAGACGATCGGTGAACCCTGGGTCAACAAGACCAAGGCCCGTATCGCTGCCGACAAGCTGACGGCGGAAGCCACCCAAGAGCTCCTTTCCGCACTCGGCAAGAAGAGCAACTGATTTCATTTCCGCACGGCATTTGCCGGCGGCCGTTTTCTCCGGTGCTGAGCGCCGGTTGACCTGGGAGCGAGAAGCATGGTCCGCGTCCTGATCTTTTTTGGTCTCCTCTTCGTTGTTGCGGCGGGGTTTGCCTGGATGGCGGATTTGCCCGGCGTCGTCACCATCAGCTGGGCTGGCTATGTCTGGGAGCGTCCGCCCGTCGTGGCGGCCCTGCTGCTGGCCATCGTGCTGATTGCCTTCCTGCTGGTCGTCTGGCTGATCCTGAGCATTCTGCGCTCGCCGAAGATTGCCTCACGCTTCTTCCGCCGCCGCCGCAAGGACCGGGGCTACACTGCCCTGTCCAAGGGCCTGATCGCGCTTGGCGCAGGCGATGTGAAACAGGCGCGGAAATACGGCCAGGAAGCGGAAAAGCTGCTGCGGCATGAGCCTGCGGCCCAGCTTCTTCTGGCGCAGACCGCCCAGTTGTCCGGCAAGGACGACGAAGCACGGGCCCGGTTCGAGGCGATGCTCGACAATTCGCAGACCCGCGCACTGGGCCTTCATGGTCTCTTCGTCGAAGCCGAGCGGCAGAACGAGCCGGTGGCAGCTCTTCATTATGCTCAGGAAGCGGTGAAGGAATCCCCGAAGCTGGAATGGGCCGGAAAGGCTGTTCTTGGCTATCAGGCGATTGCGCTGCGCTGGGAAGACGCTCTGCAGACGCTGGAGCGCAACTACACGTCCAAGCAGATCGACAAGAAGACCTACCGCCGGCACAAGGCGGTCGTCCTGAGCGCTCTTGCCCAGTCGCTGGAAGATGGTGAGCCGGACCGGGCCTTCTCGCTGGCCAAGGAAGCTCATAGCCTTGCACCGGATCTGGTTCCGGCGGCTGTGGTGGCTGCCCGTCTTGCGACCCGCAAGAACGAGATCCGCAAGGCTGCGAAGATCGTTGAAACCTCGTGGAAGGTTTCGCCCCATCCGGATCTCGCAGAAGCCTATGCCCATGTGCGCACAGGGGATTCTGCCGCCGACCGGTTCAAGCGGGTCAAGGCGCTCGATGCCATGCGGGCCAACACCACGACCGGGGCTCTGGCTGTGGCCAAGGCGGCGCTCGAGGCGCGCGAATTCGCTGTTGCCCGTGAGCAGCTCAAGACCGTGCTGCAGGCCGAGCCGTCCCGGCAGGCCTTCCTGCTGATGGCGGAACTTGAAGACGCGGAAACCGGTGACCGGGGCCGCATGCAGGAGTGGCTGGCCCGCGCGGTCCGTGCCCCGCAGGACCCGGCCTGGGTTGCCGATGGTATTGTCTCCCGCGAGTGGCAGGCCGTCTCTCCGCTCACCGGGCGGCTTGATGCCTTCGTCTGGCAGGTTCCGGCCGGACTGGACGAAGTCTCTGGCGGTCCCGTTCTCGAAGAAGCCCTGTTTGATGCCCCCGCTCTTTTGAAGGCGGAAGTGGTGACCGTCCCGGTCGGCCAATCCGACGGCCCTCATGTGGAGGCGGAAGCTGAAAAGCCGGCGCCTGTGAAAGCAGGAGCGCCTGCGGATGCGGAAGTGATTGACGTTGTCAGCACCAAGCCGGTGGAACCGGCCGTGTCTGCAGCAGCGGTTGCAACGAAGCCTGAGCCAGTGACAACAACCGTTGCCGAAGATCTGCCTCGTCCCGAAGGCTATGAGGGCACGACCGACGACGTGAAATTCATGAAGCGTCCTCAGGATCTGGCTCCTGCACCTGCTGCAGTAGCCGCCCCTTCCGGTGCTGACCCTGTGGCGGAACCGAAGGAAAAGGCCGCAGCCGGGGCCGCAGAGAAGCCGGTGGCAAAATCCAAAGTGGAAGAGGCGAAGGAAGACCTCGACAAGCCCATTTCCTTCCCGCTTGCGCGCATGCCGGACGATCCCGGGCTCGACGAGGATGACGAGCCGGAGGCCAAGCCAAAGCCGCGTTTCTTCAACTGATCTTTCGGGGACGGGCGCTGAATTTGCGCCCGTTTCCCATCGGCCCCTGAAGCGCTTGAAAAGGTTCTTCAACAGCCGGAGCGAGAAGCCTCTTGCATAAGACGGCTTGCTCCGCTATCTAGCCCCCACCCTGACGCTTCGCCGCGTCGGGATCCGGTCGCTGCCCAAGCAACCGGATGGGCACACAAGGTCCGGTTTGCCGCTGTAGCTCAGATGGTAGAGCACGTCATTCGTAATGATGGGGTCGTAGGTTCGAGTCCTATCAGCGGCACCACTTTCGGGTCTCAAGTCCCGCTTTTCCCGCGTCTTTCAGATAATCGACAAGATGTTGACCCGGAATAACCCGGATTAAAGTTGATTGCGGGAAATTCAGCGGCATTTAGCTGGATCCGGGATATCGTCCAAAGGTCGACGGTCAAACGGTCACATTCACATCAGGCACATCTGGAAACCGCATTTCTGCCCCGGAAACCAGATGCCATGCGATATCCAATCAGCCACAGAACTCCCGGCGCTCACGAAATCCGTAACGGATACAATGCTGGGCGAGTTTTCGACTGTTGTTGCCGAACTTGGCTTTGAGATCGTTGTACCGGTTCGCATAGGCTGAAGCGTTGAACTTTGCATTGGACCGGCCTTCCCTCGCTCCGTGTAGCAGGAAATGGTCCAGGGCTTTGCGTTCATCCAAGCCAATCGCCCGAATGAGATCACTGTACCCAGCAACGTAAATCCAGCCATCGAAGGTGATGCTCCGGCCCTCGTCGCAGCCGTATTCCTCAAAATGTCTCCGTGCTCTGTCCGGGTTCCGGCCGAATGCCTTGGCGAGATCGGAGTAGGAGGCAATGTAGAGAAGGGCGTAAGTGTCGTCCTTCATATCGTCCATAATGTCCCGGCAACGCCGGGGCAGATAGCGTTGTGCAACGATTGAACCACTGGTTCCCGAGCTGGTCACAGGGACTTTGCCGACTGTCAGGTCGGATGCATCAACTTGTGTGGAAGCGCTCACGCCGAAGGACAGGCCGATCAGGAGCGCAAAAATGATTTTCAAAATATTCATGCTTGGGTTTCCCCGTCGTTTTTCAATGTTCTGTCTGGCATCGGAACAGATGCCGATTTCAAAACTAAGCTCTCGGTGGTGCTGATGTCATCCTTCCATTCTTGGGAGCAGAAGAGCGCGTCGGATTTCACGATCAACATTTGTCGCTCTGCTTCGATGATCTGATCCTAAGCTATTGTTATTTTATATATTTTCCGAAATTACCTCGTTTGAGGCAAGGCATGTCGCAAAGAAATAATTCATCTGCCGTAAATGGTAATTTCATGAATTGTCGGTTTTATCGATGACAGTCTTTCCAAGATAAGTATTTCGGAGAGGTGTGGGGCTATTGTCGGTGGGGTTCCGTAAATGTTGCATAAAATGATTCGCGCTCTTGTTGCTGATGATAGTTCGATTGCACGTGAGGTTGTGAAGGACGGGATCCGGTTACTCGGAGCAAAGCGCTATTTCGAGGTGAGTGCAGTCTCTGATGGCAAGGAAGCCCTGTCTGTTCTGCAGAAGAAGCCGGTCGATATTGCATTTGTCGATGTCAACATGCCGGGGCTGAGCGGGCCGGAAGTGGTCGCCGCAATGAAACAGACCCAGTCCAAGGACTGTCTGACCATTGCCATGTCCGCCAGCATGAACGACCGGGTGGAAGCGGTGCTGAAAGACTTCGGCGCCTATCACTTTCTGCAAAAGCCGTTCCGGGCGGAGAATGTTGCGGAGATCATTTCCAGCTACATCCTCATGACCGAGAAATATCCGGTTCTCGTCGTGGATGATTCTGCGACCATGCGGAAGCTGACCCGCAAGATCCTCGATGCCAGCCGGTTCAACTTCGAAATCACCGAAGCCGACAGTGCGGAAAGCGCTCTTCGGGCGATCAAATCCGGTACGTTCAAGATGGTCATCACGGATTTCAACATGCCCGGTGCTGATGGCCTGGAGCTGGCGGGGTCTATCCGTGAACTCTCCAGCAAGATCGCGATCTATATGATGTCGACCAATGACACGACCTATCTGGAGCGGTCTGCGGCCTTCATCGGGATCAACGGGTTCCTGAAGAAGCCCTTCAACGCGGGCGATATCGACGCCCTGATGCACAAGTTGCTGGGGCTGGATGATCCGAGCTTTGGCAAGGTGCGCGAAGTCTTCAGTTTCATGGAGCGGGAGCGCCTGAAGGTTGCGTCCTGAGCCTTGCGGTTTGATCAGAGGGGCGGAGCAGGCGGGAGCGCCTGCCTTGCCGTTCTCGGACAGGTTTTATTACCAACCGAAATGGAAAGTGGTTCCCGTTGCGCCGTTGCCGGATTGGGAGACCTGAGCATTGGTGTTCCGTCCGAACTGGAACAGGCCATAGGCATTGTTGTTGCCGGTCTGGCTGACCGTGCCGTTGTGGCCGGAGCCATCCTGATGAACGATGCCGACATTGCCGGAGCCAAGCTGGCGCAGGCCAGCTGCATTGCCCGTGCCGCGCTGGCGGATGCCGCTGCCCTGGATCTCGTTGACAAGGCCATAGACCATCAGACCTGCGCGCATCACCTGTTCCTGCTGGGCGGACTGGGGCGCGATGTTGATCGAGAAGCTGCCGCCGGCATTGGCGCTGCTGGTTGCCAGGGGAAGAGCGACGGCCACAAGGGCCAGTGTGCGGGTCGCGAGGGTTTTCATGGGACTGTCTCCTTGTAAACGCTTTGGATGATCTCTTGGCACCTTCCGGGCTTAGATCCGGCCGCCGATGGTCTCGTTGCAGTGATAGTTGACGGTGCCGATGGTCACCTGAAGCCGGGCGTCATAGATGCCGTCCCGGGAGAGCATGAGCTGACCGAGCGGAGCGCGGCCCGTGGCGGGGACGCTGGCTTGTCCACCCTGGGAGATATCCGTCTTGTTGCTGCCGGCGCCGCCGGTGACGGAGAGGCGATAAGAGACAGTTTGCGGTCCCTTGGTGCCGCTGGGCAGTTTGGCAAAGGCGGTGACATTGATCATGCCGCCTTCAATGGTGGTCTCCAGGGTGCAGGCTGCCGAGCTGCTGTGTGCGCCGGAGGCCGAGGGGGCTGCTGACAATCCGCTCACCGCGAAGAAAGCAAGTGCGCCGGCGAGTGCAGGTGTCAGGCCAGCTGCGGCTGTAAGAGTGGCAATACGCATGATCTGTTTCCTTCTCTGTCTGCTTCCGGACGGAGGCGCGTTGAGCGGGCGAGGCGGCGGCAGCGTGTGCCGCCTGCTTCACGATTGATCCCGGTTCAGGCTCACGGGCAGGTCTGGACGAAGGCTGCGACATTGCCGCTGCCGTTCTGGGAGACATTGGCGCTGCAGCCGCTGCCGACCTGGACACCGGCGGCGATGTTGCCGTTGCCGTCCTGGGTCAGGATCGAGGTGTGGCTGGTGCCGAACTGGCCAACGCCGGCCGCATTGCCGTAGCCGTTCTGCCAGGTGGAAGACGCGTGATGGGAGCCTTCCTGACCGGTCGCTGCGGTGTTGTTGCCGCCGAACTGGTGGCTGATGGCGTTGTTCTTGTGGCCGGACTGGTACATGCCGATCAGGTTGTTGAAGCCGACCTGGTTGCCGCCTGCCGAGTGGCCGTAGCCGAACTGTTCGATGCGGATGCCGCCTGCCATGGCGGGAGCAGATGCAATGCCGATAACGAGAGCGGCAACGGTTCCGATGAGTGCCTTGCGGGTCATTTCAATTCTCCTGTCTGGGTCAGCGGGGACGCTGTGTTGAAGACAGGATGAAACTAGCAACGGGCTCCGGAACCTTGCCTGAACCCGGTGTTCAGGTGCCGTTCATCGCCCGGGAACGGTTGCAAAGTGGCGGCTCACATTCCCAAGAGCGGCTGAGGATGCTATCGGAAACGGGTTAGAGGACGCCGCCTGAAACTGAGCCGGATGAAAGATATTCCAATGGCTTCGGGCGAGGGAAATGGAACGTGGGAGTGAGAGAATGACCAAGCCGGACGCAGCAACACGACCTGACTATGCGCCTAGAATTCCGCAGAGCCTTGGTCCGCTTGCCGGTTTTGATCAAGGGGTCTGGCTCAAGGGCGATTGGCACCTGCATTCCCGCCACAGCACCGATTCGACCAACAATCCGGTTGGAAAGATCATTGGTTTTGCGGAGCGTCACGGCTTTGATTACCTGGTGATCACGGATCACGACGTCCATGTGCAGGGCGATGTGGCGAATCACACCTGGGCCGATCCGGAATACACATCCGAGAAGCTGCTTCTCTTCTATGGCGGGGAACTGACTGCAGCCCGTGGCCATATCAATATCCTGTCGGCCGAGCCCTATGACCATCAGCGGGTGTTCGATGCGCGCGATGCAAGGGACTGGAACCTTCTGGCCTTGAAGCAGGAACTGGGCATTCACGTTTCGGCGAATCATCCCAGCACCAAGAACCACTACGGCTATTCGTTCGATCTGGCCGATTCGGTCGAGATCTGGAATGGCTCTTCCTGGCCTAAGAATATCACGGGCGTACGCATCTGGGACGACATGCTTCTGTCTGGCCGGATGCTCGGTGCGCGTGGGGGCAGCGATGCGCATCATGGTGTGCCGGACAGGCCGGAACTGACAAAGCCGAACACGCCGGAGGCGACCGCCAACTATGTCGGCACGCCGACGACCTGGATCTTTGCCCGGGAGCGGACCAAGGAAGCGGTGCTTCAGGCGCTTGTCGAGGGGCGAGCAAGCGTCAGCGCCAACCCGTACAATCCGCGTGTCGAGCTTTATGCGGATCTGGATGGCGACGGCCAGATGGACATGATGATGGGCGACAATGCCAAGCCAACAGGGGCGCCCGTCACCTTCGAGGTCCGTCTCGCAGGTGGTGGCATCGAGGGCGCGGTCTACCGGGTCAAAGTGGTGAAGAACCGGCAGGATTTCCTGACCCTGCAAACAGATCCCGTAACCCGCACGGTCCGGTTTACCGATACACCGTCTCCGGAGGGGCGGAGTTATTACCGGGTGGAGATCGAAGGCCCGCAGGCCACCTATCCGGAAGTGCCGAATTCCATGGCCCTCAGCCAGAACATGATCGCACTCTCCAATCCGATCTATTTCAACTACGACCCGGCATTCTGACCGGGAGGCCGGATCCCGATCCTTGAGCCTTGCTCTCAAGACCTTCGTAAAAAGAGACTGTCTTCCGAGGTTGATGACAAAGCCGTCAAGTTTGCTGGTCATCCCGGTTTGGTGCCCTGCACCAAGACCGGGATCCAGTATCCCGCAGGGTGGGTCTTGAAAAAGATAGTTATCTCAGGTGGTTACTGGATCCCTGCCTTCGCAGGGATGACACCCAACTCTACGCGTTTTGACGCAGCCAAGGGCAATTGGGTCTTTGTCAGCAGTCTGAGCCGCCGGTTTCCCGGCGGCTTTTTTGTTTTCCGGTGGCTGACATCTCATCCTCGAAATCTTGGTTTGCCCTGTTGCATGGCGGAGAGGGATGGGTTAGGTGAAGGATTGTTATGTAATAACGTAACTTGTTTTCATCCACCGGCAACCAGTCGAGGTTTCAGACATGCCTTTGGCGATCTCCAGACAAATTGGCGCATTCGCACTCACTTCCATGCTGCTGTGCGGCGCGCAGGTACTTGCGCAGGACAGCAAGGCCAAGGATCAGGACCATGCGCATAGCCATTCCCATGAGCAGGGTAAGGCTCACGATCATGGGTCGGACAAGGTCTACAAGGGTTATTTCGAAGACAGCCAGATCCAGGAGCGCCCGCTCTCCGATTGGGAAAACGACTGGCAGTCGGTCTATCCCTATCTGCTGGAAGGCGTGCTGGACCCGGTCATGGCTCACAAGGCCGGGCATGGCAGCAAGACGGCCGAGGAATACCGCCAGTATTACGAGATCGGCTACAAGACCGACGTGGACCGTATCGTGATCAAGGATGGTTCTGTGAGCTTCTACAAGGGAGGCGAGGTTCTCAAGGGCGATTATGTTTCAGACGGCTATGAGATCCTGACCTACAAGGCTGGAAACCGCGGTGTTCGTTATGTCTTTGAAAAGACGGGCGGAGACGAGGCAGCGCCAAAATTCATCCAGTTCAGTGACCACAAGATCGCCCCGGAAGCCGCGGATCACTACCACCTTTATTGGGGAGACGACCGGGCAGCCTTGCTTGAAGAAGTGACCAACTGGCCGACCTATTATCCGTCGTCGCTCAAGGGAGCGGAAATTGCAGAAGAAATGATGGCGCACTGAGCGGCTGGCTCATTCCTTGAGCAACTGATTTTCAGTGTCATTGCGGGAGGCCCGGTGCATATGCGCCGGGTTTCCTGTTTCCGGATCGGTTTCCCAGCTTTGGGACTGGAACGCGAGGAAGATGCCGGTCCATGTGCCGGTTTGCTGTGAATGGATCAGCAGCCCGCCGTCCTGATTGGGCGCGTTGTCCTTCTCGTGCTTGTCTGACGATCCCTGGTTCATGTGGATGTTGTGCAGCCCGTTTCCGGGTGAAAAGCCGAAATAGAGATCCGGCTTGCCCCGCTCTGGCCCCCAACTCTCACCGAAGGCATAGAAGGTGAGGTGATGGTCCTCGTCGATGGCCCGCCGGGCGAGAGGTTCCAGAACGTCGCGCAGATCATTTGCCGGACCAGAGCGCTGGAAGGGGGCAACCCGCATGTCGGCCCGGGTCAGAAAGCCGCCGCGGACATAGTCCAGCGCCAGATCGGGACGCTCACCAGTGATATCGGTCATTCCTTCCGGAAGCTGGAGAAGGTCGGACAGCATGGGGTGCTGGAAATTCTGGCAGACGGCATACAGCAGATCATGGGGCGGTTGCTGGGAGCGGATATTGACGGCGATGCGATAGCTGGTCCAGCCGGCCTCGACGCGGATTTCCACATGGGGAATGTCGTCATCATCCAGTGTCAGATCAGAAGCCTTTCCCTTTAACAAGCGGTAGTTTCTGATTGGCATGCGATGGATCTTTCCTTCGAGGTGTCTTCCACACTGATACCGGATGCCACAGGGGCGTGATAGGCTTCCATGATCCCGGAGCACGCAGTCCCTGGTTGAGTCCCTCTGCATGAGCAATGGTTCAGGCTGCAAGGCAGGACATCTTGACCGGCTGGTTGTGGTGGCTTCAAAATCCGCAAATCAATCGAATCATACGGGTTGAGTTGAACCCGGAGGACATATGGGCAAGACAGCGAGACTGGAACTGCTTCGCAGAATGGTTCCCCTGGCCCTTTTCGTCCTCGGGATCACGGGCGGTTTCACCTTTCTGTCTCCCATCAGCGCACTTCTGTGTCTGGCAGCGGCTGTGGGCGTTTATGCCGCCATGCCCCGTCCGAAAGTGCCCGCAGGTGCGCTGAGAGCCGGTCAGCCGGTGCCGACGACGCTTCTGGATCTGATCGGGTTTCTCATTGGCGTGCCGTTGTTCTGCATGGGGTTTCTGGGCGCCGCCTATGGCGGCAGTGGCGCTGCGGCGATGCTGCTTCTGCTCCTGCCTGCCTGCCTGAGCTTCTTTGTCTTCATGGCTTCGATCCGGCAGGAGACATCCTGGGTGCGCTTCTTCGGCAATGGTTTCGAGATGACACAGCTCGGGATGAAGATCCGCATCCGCTATGAGGATCTGGGGGCCGTGCGCTTGCGCGAAGTGCGGACCCGGAAGGGGATTGGCGCGGTTCTGTCGTCCATGTTCGTGCATGACCGCCGCCGTATCGAAATGCTGGCCAATGCCAATGAGACCACGACGCTGAATTTCGTCACCAGGGGCGGCACGCAATTCGCGTTTTCATCCGAAATGATCCCGGATCTTCAAAGGGTCCTGATTGGGCTCGATCGGGCTGGGGTGGAGCTGCCGCAGAACCTCAGTGACCGGCAGCGGGACAAGATCCGCCGCACCCGCGAGCGGCTTTATGGTAGCTCTGAAAGTTCGAACGCGGAACAACTCGATGTTGCCCGCATCGCAAACACGGTGCGCCTGTTCCACGAACGCCGGAACAGACAGCACCGGAGCTGAGAGTCCTGTTCAGACCCAGTTCGGCTTGCGCTTGTCGAAGAAGGCCTGAATGCCTTCCCTGGCTTCCGGGGTTTCCCAGGTGTCGGCGAGCCTGCGGATCGTATTTTCGATGACGCTTTCAGCAATGGATGGCCCGAGGGTGCGGGCCAGAGCTTTTGAGGCTGCAACGGCGGCAGGAGCCGCTGAAAGATAGGGCTTCACTTCCGCCTCGACTGCCGCATCCAGATCCGCCTCCGTAACGACCTTCGCCACCAGATCCAGATCCTTGGCTTCGGCTGCACCAAACAGCCTTGCGGACATGAAAACCCTCCGCGCCTTGCCTTCACCCATGCGGGCCAAGACATAGGGGCTGATGGTGGCGGGGATCAGGCCAAGGCGGGTTTCCGTCAGCCCGAACTTGGCTGTCTCCACGGCAATGACCGTGTCACAAACGCTCATCATGCCAATGCCGCCACCGAAGGCCTGGCCCTGCACCCGGCCGATCAGGGGCTTGGGCAATTCGTTGAGGGCCTGAAGCATGTGAGCGAGCTTCCGGGCTTCGCGCATGCGGGTGTCGCGGTCAGCGTCGAATTGCTCGCGCATCCAGCCGAGATCGCCACCGGCACAGAAACTCGCCCCTGCGCCGGTGAGGATCACCACGCGCACGGAAGGGTCGTTGCCGAGCTGCGATGCTGCCTCGGTCAGTTCGTCGATCATCCGGGCGGAAAGAGAATTGTGCTTGTCCGGGCGGTTGAGGGTCAGGGTCGCAACGCCGCGCTCATCGGCTGCGATGGAAATCGTCTCGTAACTCATGCCTCGACACTCCGCAGCGAAAGCGCGAAGCGCGCTACTTCCGCAAGCTTTTCCATGTCGAGTCCTGTCTCGAAGCCCTTCTGTTCGAGAAGCCTTGCGACCGCTTCCGTTGCCACATTGCCCTTGGCACCTGGCGCATAGGGACAGCCGCCCAGACCACCGATGGCCGCATCAAAGGTGCGCAGACCCTTGTCGAGGCTGACCTCGATGTTGGAAAGGGCAAGGCCCTTGGTGTCGTGATAGTGACCCGCCACATGCCGTGCAGGTACCTCTGCCAGGACGGCATCCAGCATCCGGCCGATGGTCTCGGGCGTGCCCGCGCCGATCGTGTCGCCCAGCGAAATCTCGTAGCAGCCGAGATCGAAAAGGATCCTGGCGACCTTGGCGACGGCTTCCGGAGGGGTCGGGCCGTCATAGGGACAGTCGGTCACGCAGGAGATATAACCGCGCACGGGGATATGGTCCTTATGGGCCTTCTCGATCACCGGCTTGAACCGCTCGATGCTTTCCGCGACCGAGCAATTGATATTCTTCTTCGAGAATCCCTCCGAGGCCGAACCGAAGACGGCGATCTCGTCGGCGGAAACGCGCTTGGCAGCGGCATAGCCGGTGGCATTCGGGGTCAGGGCGGAATAGCTGACGGCAGGATGGCGGTAGATGCCTTCCATCACCTCGGTGGCATCGGCCATCTGGGGTACCCATTTGGGACTGACGAAGCTGGTGACCTCGATCTTGCGGAAGCCGCATTCGGTCAGCATGTCCACGAGCCGGATCTTATCGGCGGTCGGCACGAAGGTCTTTTCATTCTGCAGCCCGTCGCGCGGGCCCATTTCGAAGATGGTGACGAAGTCGCTCATCCTGTTTCCTTATTCATCAGCAGCGCGGGCGCGCAATTCGCGGCGGATTACCTTGCCCGTCGTGGTCATGGGCAGCGCGTCCACGAAGGCGACTTCCCGCGGATATTCATGGGCAGCGAGGCGGATCTTGACGAAATCAGCGATTTCCTTTGCCAGCTCATCAGTCGCCTCAATGCCCTGTTTCAGGACGATATAGGCCTTTACGATTTCCGTGCGCTGGGCGTCGGGTTTGCCGACGACGCCTGCCAGTGCGACGGATGGATGCCGGATCAGGCAGTCTTCGATCTCTCCAGGACCGATACGGTAGCCAGACGAGGTGATCACGTCATCATCCCGGCCCACGAAGCGGATCCAGCCCTGTTCGTCCCGCTCGCCCGTGTCGCCTGTCAGCATCCAGCCACCTGCGAACTTGGCGGCCGTTGCCTCCGGATTGTTCCAGTAACCGAGGAACATCACCGGATCAGGGCTTTTGACGGCGATGTTGCCCAGTTCATGATCGGCAACGGTGTTGCCGTTGGCATCGACCACATCG
The DNA here is from genome assembly GCF_900142725.1 of Roseibium suaedae. Classification (GTDB taxonomy): domain Bacteria; phylum Pseudomonadota; class Alphaproteobacteria; order Rhizobiales; family Stappiaceae; genus Roseibium; species Roseibium suaedae. Next base: position 499,401 of record NZ_FRBW01000004.1, read on the forward strand.
ACCCTGTGGCCAACCGCCGGGCGGCCCATAATGCCCGGCCGGGCTTCCATGATGGCAGAGCAACTCGAGACGATCATGTTGCATTCGGTCTGGCCGTAGAACTCGTTGATGGTCAGGCCGAAAGTCTTCCGTCCCCAGGCGATCAACTCGGTTCCAAGCGTCTCGCCGCCGGAGGCGATGGAGCGCATGTTGAGATTCCACCGGGATTCGGGTGCTTCGACCTGGCGCATCAGCTTGAGGGCCGTCGGCGGCAGGAACGCGTTCCGGACATTTTGCGCCTCGATCAAGGCGAAGGCAGCTTCCGGCGTGAACTTCTTGAACCGGCATGCAACCACCGGAACGCCGAGAAACAGCGCGGGCATGAGCACATCCAGCAGTCCGCCGATCCAGGCCCAGTCGGCAGGGGTCCAGATCCGGTCACCGGGCTGGCCCAGAAAGTCGTGGCTCATCTCCACACCGGGCAGATGGCCGAGCAGCACCCGGTGCCCGTGAAGGGCGCCCTTGGGCTGGCCGGTGGTGCCGGAGGTGTAGATGATGATGGCCGGATCTTCCGGCCGGGTGGCAAGCGGCGCGAAGCGTTCCGACTGATCCGCCATGGCCGTTTCAAGATCGCGGGCGCCGAAGAGATCTCCATCCGTGCAGAAGACGGTCTGGAGGTCCGGGAGTTCGTGGCGGATGGCGGCGATTCTCCTTGCGCCGGCCTCATCTGTCACGACGATTTTCGCACTTGAATTGCCCAGGCGGTAGCTCAGGGCCTCCTCACCGAAGAGGGTGAAGAGGGGAATGGTGATCGCCCCAAGTTTCAGGGCGGCGATATGGGCAATCGCCGTCTCCGGCATCTGGGGCAGGAGCACCGCGACCCGGTCGCCGGGCTGAACATGTTCCGTGGCGAACAGGCAGGCGAGCTTGTTCGATAGACGTTTCAGGTCGCCATAGCTGTAGGACCGGGTTTCGCCATCCTCCTGAACGAAAACCAGCGCCTCCCTGTCCGGCTCCTTCGCGGCCCACTCATCGCAGATGGCGGCGCCGATGTTGAAGGTGTCCGGAATGTCCCAGCTGAAGCGGCTGATCAGCTCGTCGTAACTGGACGCCTCAGGCAGCATTCGATGTGTCCTCCTCCAGAGCCAAAAGAATGGCTCCATCCTGCACCTGTTCGCCTTCTGCCGCCAGAATGCTTGCGACCACGCCATCCCTGGGCGCTTTCAGCGTGTGCTCCATCTTCATGGCTTCCAGAACCACAAGGGCCTGTCCGGCGGTGACCGTGTCGCCCGGCTTGGCGCTGAGCACCTTCACCAGACCCGGCATAGGCGCAATGATCTGGTCTCCGGAGTTTCCGGCTTCCTCGTCGTCTGCAAGATGATCCGCGAGCCCGATCCGGTAGGCGTGGCCTCTGAGGAAAACAGTCACGGATCCGGCCTCTTGTGCCAGAGCGGCGGTCTGGCGTCCCCCCTCGCGCTCGAAGGTGATCGCCGAGCCCGAGACCGAGATGATCTCATAGGTCCGGGCATTGTCCTTCGACAGAACGGAGAAGGACCTGCCGCCAAGGGCATGCACTTCCACATCCCGGCGTTCGCCTGCAATTTCCAGCAGAGCGAACTGGCGGGAGGCGCTCCACATGCGCCAGCCCTTGAGCTTGTCCCAGGGGTCGGAGCCTGTGGCTTCCCGTGTCAGCCCAAGGGCTGCAAGGGCTGCAAGGGCGACGGCATCTTCAGGCGTTTCCGGCTCGCTGATGAGGCTTTGAAGGTCCCGGTCGATCAGACCCGTGTCGACATCACCCCTTGCAAATCCTTCATGGCGGCAGAGGCTGGCAAGAAAGCCGGCATTGGTCACGCAGCCCGCGACCTGGGTGTCTTCCAGTGTCGCCAGCAGTTTGCCCAGGGCCGCTTCCCGCGTCGGGCCATGAACAATGATCTTGGCGATCATCGGATCATAATAGGGCGTGATGGCATCGCCGCTGCGAACGCCACTGTCGATGCGGGCGAGCGTGTCCGGCAGATGCAGATGGGTGAGCGTGCCAATGGCAGGCAGGAAGCCCTTGGGGGCATCTTCTGCATAAAGCCGGGCCTCGAAAGCCCAGCCGGAGAAAGTCAGCTCGTTCTGACGCTTGGGCAACGCTTCCCCAGAAGCGACCCGCAGCTGCCATTCCACCAGATCCTCGCCGGTGATCAGCTCGGTCACCGGATGTTCGACCTGCAACCGGGTGTTCATTTCCATGAAATAGAACCGGTCAGCCTTCAGGCCTTCGGACACATCGGCGATGAATTCGATGGTGCCTGCGCCGGAATAGTTGATGGCCTTGGCGGCCTTGACGGCAGCCTCGCCCATGGCCCGGCGCATCTCTTCCGGCATGCCGGGGGCCGGGGCTTCCTCGATCACCTTCTGGTGCCGCCGCTGAAGCGAGCAGTCGCGCTCGAACAGATGCACCGCGTTGCCGTGGCTGTCGCCGAAAACCTGGATCTCGATATGGCGCGGCTTGGTCAGGTATTTCTCGATCAGGACGCGGGGGTCGCCGAAACTTGCCTGCCCCTCGCGCTGGGCGCCTTCAAGCGCAGAGAGGAAGTCTTTCGGATCGTCGACCCGGCGCATGCCTTTGCCGCCACCACCTGCACGGGCCTTGATCAGGACCGGATAGCCGATCCCGTCTGCCTGCGCCTTCAGGAATGCCGGGTCCTGGGACTCGCCGTGATAGCCCGGCACCACCGGCACGCCTGCCTCCACCATCAAGGCCTTGGCGGCGTCCTTCAGGCCCATGGCCCGAATGGAGCTTGCGCTCGGGCCAATGAAGGCAATGCCGGCAGCATCCAGCGCATCAACGAAACCGGGATTTTCCGACAGGAAGCCATAGCCCGGATGAACCGCTTCTGCGCCGCTCTTCTTGCAGGCGTCGATGATGGCATCGACGCGCAGATAGCTGTCCGCCACGGGCGCGGGGCCGATCCAGTATGCCTCGTCGGCCAATGCCACATGCATGGCCGAAGCATCCGCGTCCGAATAGACCGCAACCGTGCGGATGCCGAGCCGTCTGGCTGTCTTGATCACCCGGCAGGCAATTTCGCCGCGATTGGCAATGAGGATTTTCTTGAACATCAGGACATAGCTCTCCTCAAAGCGGTTTCGAGATTGACCTTGGCTTCACTGTCAAAGGCGACAAGGAATATCTTTTCGAACTCAGGTAGTTCTGCGAGTGTCTGCTCGATCGTGGTTATGGCTACGGCTGCGGCTTCGCTCGCAGGGTAGCCGTAGATGCCGGTTGAAATTGCAGGAAAAGCCAGCGTTTTACAGCCGTTCTTCGCGCCAATTCTGAGTGAGTTTTCGTAGCAGGATGCCAATTGCTCAGGCTCGCCAGATGTGCCCCCGCGCCAAACCGGACCAACGGTATGAATGATATGGCGGGCAGCAAGCTTGTAGCCCTTGGTGATCTTGGCTTGCCCGGTCTTGCATCCTCCAAGAAGGCGGCATTCGAATACAAGTTCGGGGCCGGCCGCGCGATGGATCGCGCCATCGACCCCGCCGCCTCCCAAGAGGGATGAGTTTGCCGCGTTGACGATGGCATCTACCGGCAACTTGGTGATATCGCCCTGAATGATCTCGATCTTGTCCATGGCATCACATCCGGAACAGGCCGAAGCGTGTGTCGTCGATGGGGGCGTTGAGCGCGGCGGAAAGGGACAGGCCCAGAATGTCACGGGTCTTGCGTGGATCCACGATGCCGTCGTCCCAGAGGCGGGCGGAGGCATAAAGCGGGTGGCCTTGTTCCTCGAACTGGTCGATCACCGGCTGCTTGAAGGCCTTTTCCTCCTCGGCTGACCAGCTGCCGCCCTTGCGCTCGATGCCGTCGCGTCGGACGGTGGCCAGAACTCCGGCTGCCTGTTCGCCGCCCATGACCGAAATGCGGGAGTTCGGCCAGGTCCAGAGGAAGCGCGGGTTGAAGGCCCGGCCGCACATGCCGTAGTTGCCCGCCCCGAAGGAGCCGCCGACCAGCATCGTGATCTTCGGCACGGAGGTGGTGGCGACAGCCGTAACCAGCTTTGCCCCATCCTTGGCGATGCCGCCGCTTTCATATTTGCGCCCGACCATGAAGCCGGTGATGTTCTGCAGGAACACCAGAGGCACCTTGCGCTGAGAGCAGAGCTCGACGAAATGGGCGCCCTTCACGGCGCTTTCGGAGAAGAGCACGCCGTTGTTGGCAATGATGCCGACAGGCATGCCGTGGATATGGGCAAAGCCGCAGACGAGGGTGGTGCCATAGCGGGCCTTGAACTCGTCAAACCGCGAACCATCGACGACACGGGCGATCACTTCGCGGATGTCATAGGGGGTGCGCAGATCCGCTGGAACGACGCCGAGGATTTCGTCCGGGTCATAAAGCGGATCTTCCGGGGTCTGCAGCGCGACCTGGGTAAGCTTGGTGCGGTTGAGGCTGGCAACAGACCGGCGGGCAAGGGCCAGCGCATGGGCGTCGTCCCGGGCCAGATGATCGGCAACGCCGGAAAGGCGCGTATGCACATCGCCGCCGCCCAGATCTTCCGCCGAGACTTCTTCGCCGGTCGCTGCCTTCACCAGCGGGGGGCCAGCCAGGAAGATGGTGCCCTGATTGCGCACGATAATCGTCTCGTCCGACATGGCCGGAACGTAAGCACCGCCCGCCGTGCAGGAGCCCATGACAACGGCGATCTGGGCGATGCCCTTGGCCGACATGTTGGCCTGATTGAAGAAGATGCGGCCGAAGTGATCCCGGTCCGGGAAAACTTCATCCTGGTTCGGCAGGTTTGCGCCGCCCGAATCCACCAGATAGACGCAGGGAAGGTTGTTTTCCGCGGCGATTTCCTGGGCGCGCAGATGCTTCTTCACGGTCATCGGATAATAGGTTCCGCCCTTCACCGTGGCATCATTGGCGATGACCATGACTTCCTGGCCCTCGACACGGCCGATGCCGGTGATGATGCCCGCAGACGGAGCGGCATCGCCGTAAAGCCCATGGGCGGCAAGGGTGCCGACTTCCAGGAAGGGCGAGCCGGGATCGAGCAGCCGGGAAACCCGTTCGCGGGGCAGAATCTTGCCGCGGGACGTGTGGCGCTCGCGGGCGGTTTCGCCGCCGCCGTCAAAGGCCTTCTGGGCCGCGTCGCGCACCTGCGACATCGCCGCCTCATGGGCGCTTTTGTTGGCAGCGAAGCCTTCGCTGCGCGCTGAAAGGTTTGATTTCAGAAGTGTCATGTCAGCCGCTCTCCCCTGCGGTGAGGTCTGGCGCGGCGCCAAGGCTGCCACGCACCATGTCCAGATAGATTTTTTCGATGCGGCCGACGGTCAAGGACCCGCTTTCCCGATACCAGGCCGGGATGCCTGTCAGCATGGCGATGATGGCGCGGGTCGCGACACGCGGCTCCGCGATGTGGTAGCGGCCCATCTTCCTGCCGTCTTCCAGAATGCCCGTCAGGATCGCCTCATAGGCTTGTCGCTGACGTTCGACTTCGGCGAAATTCTCGGGCTCCAGATTGCGCAGCTCCATGTAGGAGATGAACACTTCTTCCGACCGGCTCAGGTGGTAGCAGATGTGAAAGGAGACGAAGACCTCCAACGGATCGGCGTCTTTGGGCGCTTTGGCCCGGCGGTCCCCCCAAGCCTCCAGCAGATCGCGCATGTGCTCGAGCATCAGCGCCTTGAGGATGTCCTGCTTGGTGGCGAAATGATTGTAGAGGGCGCCGGGCTGAACGCCGACTTCCGCAGCGATCTGGCGCATGGAAACGGCAGCATAGCCCTGCCGGGCAAAGAGGCGCAGCGCAGCCTTGCGCACCCGGGCCGCGGTCTGCCCGCCCTTGGTGCTATTGCGCGTGTCTTCAGGTGCTGCTGGCTTGCCGGCTGCTCCTCCCAGAGTGCCTGCCTGCCCCTTGCCGGATTGATCCATGCTGTCCTCCGGGAAGAAAAATAAATGAACGATCATTCATTTTCAATCATAAAAACGCAGGGACCTGTGCGCATGGGTGCACGAGTTCCTATCTTCAGCAGGACTGTCAAAAAACGGTAACAGTCCGGGAGTTCACAGAGGAGAGGAAATGGCTGGAGACGGAACCATGGATGAGACAAGCGCCCGCAGCTGGGTGGAAGCGGAATGGGCAGACAGTCTGGATGAAGAGCTGGAGATGGAGATCGATGATCTTCTGGTCGCGCGCGAGCTCAAGTTCATCACGGATCTGAAGCATTCGTCCGACATTGACCGCAAGACCTATTTCCATGAGCTGCTGCGTCTTCAGGCCGAACTCGTGAAGCTTCAGGACTGGGTTCAGCACACCGGGCAGAAGCTGGTCGTGATCTTTGAGGGCCGCGACGCAGCCGGCAAGGGCGGCGTGATCAAGCGTATCGCCCAGCGTCTCAACCCGCGTGTCGCCCGTGTTGTTGCCTTGCCGGCACCGACCGAGCGTGAAAAGACCCAATGGTACTTCCAGCGCTATGTGCCGCATCTGCCGGCTGCTGGCGAAATGGTTCTGTTTGACCGCTCCTGGTACAATCGCGCGGGTGTCGAGCGGGTCATGGGCTTTGCGTCGGATGAGCAGGTAGACCAGTTCTTCAACGACGTTCCGGAATTCGAGCGCATGCTGGTGCGTTCGGGCATCAAGCTGGTGAAATACTGGTTCTCGATCACTGACCAGGAACAGCAGCTCCGCTTTCTGATGCGCATTCATGATCCGCTCAAGCAGTGGAAGCTCAGCCCTATGGACTTGGAATCCCGCGTGCGCTGGGAGGATTACACCAAGGCCAAGGAAGAGATGCTGGAGAAGACCAACATCCCGGAATCGCCCTGGTTTATCGTGGAAGGCAACGACAAGAAGCAGGCGCGGTTGAACTGCATCAGCCATCTGCTGTCGATCATGCCTTATGAGGACGTGCCGCACGATCCGATCCATCTGCCGGATCGCGTCTTCAACCCGGATTATGAACGCAAGGTTCTGCCGGACGAGCTCTACGTTCCCGAGAAGTTCTGATCCATATCCGGATTGCTCCGGCGCGCTTCCTTCCGAAGGTGCGCCGGAGTTGCTCTCTCCGCCTGTCACAGGCTAAGGATTGTATTCCAACAATCTCGAATGAGGGGCGTACATCATGAGCGATGCCGGCAAGCCGATCCGCTGGGGCATTCTTTCGACTGCGAAAATTGGCCGCGAAAAGGTCATTCCGGGCATTCAGCGCTCCAAATACGGGGCCGCCGCTGCCATTGCATCGCGCGATCTCGTGCGGGCAAAGGAAACCGCATCGGCGCTGGGCATCGACAAGGCCTATGGGTCCTATGAGGAGCTTCTGGCCGATCCGGATATTGATGCCATCTACAATCCGTTGCCGAACCATCTGCATGTGCCTCTGACCCTCCAGGCCGTTGCGGCTGGCAAGCATGTGCTTTGCGAGAAGCCGATCGCGCTCAATGCCGGGGAAGCGCGCCAGCTGATGAACCTGCCGAAAGACAAGCTGGTCGCGGAAGGGTTCATGGTCCGGGCGCATCCCCAATGGATCCGGGCGCGGGAGATTGTTCGCTCCGGCGCTCTTGGCGAGCTCAAGGTGGTGCAATCCTTCTTCAGCTATTTTAATGCTGATCCGGCAAACATTCGCAACATGGCGGAAATTGGCGGCGGCGGATTGATGGATATCGGCTGCTATCCGATCGTGGCCGGCCGCTATTTCTTCGAAGCAGAACCGAAGCGCGCGATCTCGCTTATTGACCGGGATCCGGAATTCGGCACGGACCGGGTGGCCAGTGCCCTGATCGATTTCGGCGATGGCCGCCGGCTTGATTTTACAGTTGCGACCCAGCTTGCGCCCTATCAGCGCATTCAGCTGGTTGGAACCAAGAAGCGCCTGGAAATCCTCATTCCCTACAATGCGCCGGGCAATGAGGGCATGGTGCTGCGGCTGGATGACGGAACAAAGTTTGCCGATGTAGCCTCTGTGACCGAGCAGCTTCCGCCCTCTGACCAGTATGCGGAGTTGGCGGACGTGTTTGCCCGTTCGATCCTGGGCGAAATAGATCCGCCCTACGGTCCGGCAGACGCCGTCCAGAACATGAAGACCCTGGATGCGCTCTTTGCCTCTGAAAAGACCGGAGCCTGGGCCGAAATCGGCTGACCTTCAACGCGGGTTCAAGCCTATCCATAAAACAAAAACCCCGCCAATTTGGCGGGGTTTTTCAATGTCTGAGAGGTGCTGTCTGCAGCGCACTTATTTCAGCGGCGCAAGGATCATCACCATCTGACGGCCTTCGAGACGCGGCGAGGATTCAACCTTGGCGATCTCGGCGGTTTCTTCGCGAACCTGATCGAGCAGCTTCATGCCCAGATCCTGGTGCGCCATTTCACGGCCGCGGAAACGGAGAGTGACCTTGACCTTGTCGCCTTCGCTGAAGAAACGAAGCATGCTCTTCATCTTCACCTCATAGTCATGGGTGTCGATGTTCGGGCGCATCTTGATCTCTTTGATCTCGACGGTTTTCTGCTTCTTTCGCGCTTCGGCAGCCTTCTTCTGGGACTGGTACTTGAACCGGCCATAGTCCAGAATCTTGCAAACAGGCGGCTGAGCGTTCGGCTGGATCTCGACCAGGTCAAGACCGGCTTCTACTGCGATATCCATGGCCTCATCGGTCAGAACGATCCCGCGGTTGTTCCCTTCGTGATCGATCAACTGGACTTCGCGAACGCGAATTTCATTGTTTGTGCGCGGGCCTTCCTTCGTCGGAGGCGGAGCGCGGAATGGACGGCGAATGGTCGCTATCTCCTGTGTTGTTGTGCTCTCGGTTTGGTTTCCTCATGTGCCGGATGCACAAAGAACCCCGGATGTGAACATCTAGGGCACGCTGACTGCTCAGCCAAGGAACACAGGAAAAATCCGGCGAATCCGGCTCAAAGTCAACAGGAAACAATACTTAATGGTCTGGAATGGGTGTTCCGGGCCGGTTCGCGCAGCCGGGAAAAGCTGATCTGAAGCCATCCGGTCCCGCCTCATGCCGGGAATGCCCGTGGGGTGCAACCGCGCTTTCGTCATATGGGGCGCGGCTGCCGCCGGCGCAAGAGGTTGCAGTTCCAGACCTTTTTCAACGCCCTGCCTTCATTCCGGCTTTCGGAACCGTTAGGGTGTGCCGGACTTCAGCAAGGATGTGCTCACCGTGAATGGCAGCAAACTTATCTGGCAATTGATCAAGGTCTCCATCGGATTTTGCGCAGCCGTTCTGACAGCGGGGCTGTTTCTGGCCTGGGGGTATTTCCGGGCTGGTGATCCGACAATGGATCCAGTCGGCTTTGCCGCCATGATCGGCAGCGGTTTTGTCACGGCAAGCATTGTCGGCGGATTTGCCGGGGCTCTGGTCTTTTGCGCCATCGCGGCAGCCGAGCTTCTGTCTGTGCGGAGTGTGATCTACCACGTGGGGGGCGCAGGGCTGATAGCCTTCGGGCTCTGGTCCTTGGGCGCGCCGATGGATCATGGAATGCGGCCGGGAACGGGTGTGGTTCTGGCAGCCGGTTTTGTTGCAGGTTTCGTTTATTGGCTGGTCGCCGGGCGCAGTTCCGGTTGCTGGCGCCAGACTTCAGCGGCCTGATTACAGGCTGGTCTTGTTCGAAGGTTCATAAAGGACATCGTCCCGCAGGCTTTCCTTCGCGGCGTCCCGGTGAACATCGCGGATGTGAACCCGCAGCATGTTCAAGGCGCCGAGCAGAACTGTCGCATCATCGCCAAAGCCGATGCCGATGAGGAAATCCGGCACCGCGTCGATGGGCATGACGAAATAGGCAAGGGCGGCCAGGAGGGTGAGACGCACCTTGCGCGGTGTCGAGGGGTCCAGTGCGCAGTAATAGGCCGCAATCACATCTTCCATGAACGGCACCTGGCGGGCGGCCCGCCGTGCCGTCTTCAGGAGACGGCCGCGCAAGGATTGCCATTGGGTCTCTTCCGAGCCCAGCTTGCTTTCATCAAAGTCGAGTGTGTCGAAGGGTCTTGCCATAAGCATCAGGTGGGACCGTGGCCGGAAAATTCAATCCCGGCCACTTTAGTCTCTTCAAGCTCAGTTGAGGCCGCGGGTTTCCAGAATGCGCCGGGCGATGACCTGAGCCTGGATTTCGCCTGCCCCTTCAAAGATGTTCAGGATCCGGGCGTCACACAGGACGCGGGAGATCTGATACTCCAGCGCGAAGCCGTTGCCGCCGTGAATTTGCAGGGCATTGTCGGCGGCAGCCCAGGCAATGCGGGCGCCGAGCAATTTCGCCATGCCTGCTTCCAGGTCGCAGCGGCGGCCGGAGTCTTTCTGCCAGGCGGAATAATAGGTCAGCTGGCGGGCGATCATCACTTCCGTGGTCATCATGGCCAGCTTGTCGGAGACGCGCGGGAAGGCAATCAGGGGTTTGCCAAACTGGATCCGTTCTTCGGCATAGCGCAGGCCCAGATCCAGGGCGCATTGGGCTACCCCGAGTGCCCGGGCAGCAGTCTGGATGCGGGCCCCTTCGAAGGTCTGCATCAGTTGCTTGAAGCCCTGGCCTTCCTCACCGCCCAGAAGGTTCTCTGCCTTGACCTCGAAACCATCGAAGGCAATCTCGTATTCCTTCATGCCACGATAGCCGAGAACTTCGATTTCGCCGCCGGTCATGCCTTCTGCGGGGAACGGGTTCTCGTCCGTTCCGCGCGGCTTCTCGGCCAGGAACATGGACAGGCCCTTGTACCCCGGCTCGTTCGGATTTGTGCGGGTCAGCAGGGTCATCACATCGGCACGCACCGGATGGGTAATCCAGGTCTTGTTGCCATAGACCTTCCACGTGTCCCCGTCCCGGACAGCGCGGGTCTTCAGCGAGGCAAGGTCGGACCCAGTGTTGGGTTCCGTGAAGACAGCCGTCGGCAGGATTTCGCCAGAGGCGATCATCGGCAGCCATTTCTGCTTTTGCTCTTCCGTGCCACCGCACAGGATCAGTTCTGCGGCGATTTCCGAACGGGTGCCGAGGGAGCCGACGCCAATATAGGCGCGGGACAGCTCCTCGGAGACAACGCACATGGATTCCTTGCCCAGGCCCAATCCGCCATATTCCTCGGGGATCGTCAGGCCGAAGACGCCGAGTTCCGCCATCTGGGCGATGACTTCCATCGGGATATAGTCGTTCTTGAGATGCCACTCGTGGGCATAGGGCGTGACATTGTCTTCCGCAAACCGGCGCATTTCATTGCGGATCTGGTCATATGTCTCTTCCAGGCCGCAGTCGCCGAAGGTGGACTGGCCAGCCTGCAGGCGGATGCATTCCACCAGTTCCAGTCGTAATTCCGGACTGTTGCCTTGGGCAATCAGATCGAGCACATCACGGGTCTGCACAGCCAGGATCTGGTCATCGCTTAGACCGAGATCGAGGAGGCGGACGAATTCGCCCTGGTTCATCGGGATGCCGCCAATGATCTGGGCCAGATACTCGGAGAAGCCGATCCGGACGATCATTTCCTCAAGCTTGCCGAAGCGCTTGTCGGTGATCAGCCGGATTGCATAGGCGTCGAGCTGGCGCAGGGCTTCCACATAGGTCGCGAGCCAGGCAAGGCCGTGCGAGGCACGCTGTTCCCGCTCCATGGCTTCAGAGGAGATCTTTCCATCCACGCTCACCTTGTGCCGGACGGCGCGGGTCGCTGCATCCAGCAGCTTGTCCAGAAGGGCGATAACGCTGGCGGTCTGGTCCGTCAGGGTGGAACTGGTTGGCTCAGGAGCTGCGGCGGTCGACATGCAGACGTCTCCATTTTCGATTATTGCTTTAGAGGCGTTTCTTCCGCAGCTATGTTGCGTTGCAGCAGATAATTTGTCGAGCGGAGAATTCTCAACCTTTCGGCTGAGGCCTTCGTGCAACCCCTGCTTGACCTCGGCCGGTCATCAGGACACCTTACAATGCATGACCCGCATGACCTATCTGATGTCCGCTTTTGCAATCATTCGAGACATTTACGGCCATTTCAGCCGGGATGACGGCTTTGCCATGGCCAGCCATGTGGCCCTGTCCGTACTGCTGGCAGTCTTTCCGCTCCTGATCTTCATTGCCGCCTTGGCGGGCTTCTTCGGTCTGGAGGGAGCGGCGGACAGCGTGTCCGATCTGATCTTTGATGCCTGGCCCCAGTCTGTTGCCGAGCCGGTGGTGCGCGAGATCCATCAGGTGCTGACCGTGCCGCGTGGAGATCTCCTGACCTTCGGCGTGATTGCCTCGCTCTGGTTTGCCTCTAACGGGCTCGAGGCCCTGCGCACGGCGTTGAACCGGGCCTATCGGATGCGGGAAACCCGGTCCTTTGTCCTCTTGCGCATCCAGTCGCTCGGACTTGTGATCCTGGGCGCGGTCGTCATGATCGCCTTCACCTTTCTCGTGGTGCTTGGGCCACTGGTGATCGAGACGGTCATTGCCTGGGTTCCGGGGCTGGAAGAACAGATCCGTTCCTTTGATTTTGTCCGTCTTGTTTTTGCCGGTTTGCTGGTCGGAATGGGGCTCATGGCCGCCCATTGGCTGCTTCCGGCGGGGGAGCGCAGGGTTCTGGACCTTCTGCCGGGCGTCTTTGCGACAATGGTGCTCTGGATGATCTGCGGTGCCGTCTTCGGGGCCTATCTGGCGCGGTTCGCCAATTACGTTTCCACCTATGGTGGTCTCGCGGGCATCATGTCCGCGCTGGTTTTTCTCTATATTTGCTCGCTCGCTTTCATCCTGGGCGGCGAGCTGAATGCGGCCTTGATCCGGCAGCGCGGGCTCTTGAAAGCTGCGCGGGCACGTATGCGCGCGCAGACTAGCGTCAGCAGTTGAGCAAGACGGAAAGCGAGCTTCTGGCGCCGCTCAGGCGGGCTGGATCCGCCGTGTCGGCCGCCTGATCAGCAGGACCGCGCAAATGACCAGCAGCATGCCGCCGATCTGGACCAGTGACAGGCGCTCACCGAAGAGCAGATAGCTCTCGATGGAGGTTGCAACGGGCACCAGATAGAACAGCGAGGCGACTTGTGAGATGGCGCCCTGTCGGATGAGGATCATCAGCAGCATGATTGCGCCGATGGACAGCACAAGGACCAGCCAGGCGAGGGCGAAGATGAACTCGCCGGACCAGACCACGGTCCAGCTTTCCGTCAACGACAGGGGAACAGTCACAAGAAGCGCGCCGATATACTGCCAGAACGTTCCGGCAAGGTGATCGGTCTGGGGCACGAAGCGCTTCTGATAGACGGTGCCGACGCTGATGGTCAGAACCCCCAGGAACACCACCGCGATGTTGACCGGGTCAATGCCGGAGCCGGCAAGGCCGAGTTTCGGGCCGAGCACCAGTCCCAGCCCCGCGCCGCCGATCACAAGTCCTGCCCAATGCTTGATCTCGACTTTCTCGCCGAGCAGAAGCGCGGCAGCTAGGGTGCTGAAGACGGGCTGCAAACCGACCACGATGGCTGTGGCGCCAGCGGGCATGCCATGATCAACCGCCCAGAACACGGCTCCCAGATAGCAGCCATGGATTAGGAAGCCCGTCACCACGCAATGGGCGATCTGAACCGGGTTGGTCGGCCACTTCGGCCGTGTGAACAGGCTGACAGCGAGAAGCAGCGGCAGGACCAGCGCAAAGCGCCAGCTCAGAAACACCATCGGATCGGCGTAGGGGGCTCCCATTTTTGCGCCAATAAAACCTGTCGACCAAAGAAGAACAAATGTTCCGGGAATTGCACCTTTGAGGAAGGAATTCACTGTCAGCAGTCCTGCGAACCAGTTGAAGAAAAGTTTTGCTGATTTTCAAGTCAAGTGTGCCTGCAATATCAGCAATTGGCTGACGGTTCCAGTCACGTAAATTGGCAGTTTTCTTAACTTTTAAGCGGTTTCTTACTTTACAGAAAAAATGCCAAATTCCAGGGGGCATTGCCGCCATGAAAATAAACAAGATGTCTGCGGACGGCAGAGCGACGGGTCTGTCTGTCCGGTTTCGGATTCTCTCTCTTAGTCTGATTACTGCCGTAGGTCTGCTGGTGCTTGGGGGCGTGTTCTGGTGGAGCCAGGACCGGGTCGCCCAGTCGTTCAGCACATTGTCTGAAAGTGCGAGCCTGTCACGCCATATTTCCGATGTCGCCCAGATCATTGATCGGATGCGAAACATTGAGAAGGGCTATCTCGCCCAGCCGGGAGACTTAAGCTACGCCGCCTTTGGCGACCAGCACACTGCAGCCCTCGCAGCGCTGGACGAGATTGCCAAGCGTGACGACACGACAACTCTGGGGGCTGATCTTGCGGATCTGCGCGATACGCTGGAAGGCGTCTCGGGGGCCTTCGATACCCTGAACGGTGTGCAGGCCACCATCGGCTTCGATTCCGAAAGCGGACTACGTGGCACGCTCGTGCAGACCGCCGGTGAAGTTCAGACCCGCCTGAAGAAGGAAATGAACTTCGGTGGTACGCCGGATACCGAAAAGCTCTTCCGGGCGATCCTCGAAATTCAGCTCGCCGAGCGGGAATATGTGATCAACCGGAACGACGTCGCCCTGGGCAATTTTGAAGTTGCCTTTGGCCGATATGAGCGCCTGGTCAAGAAGGCTTACATGCCGAATGAGATCAAGGACGAGATCTCCACGAAGATGCAGGTCTACCGCGAAGCATTCGACTCCTTCACGGCTGCGGACCTTGAAAAAGGCAAGTCCGTCGAGTTGCTGGAAAACCTCTTCGACCTGCTGCCGCCGCGTCTTGAGGCTCTCAACAATTCGGCAAGGGCTGCGGAACTTCAGGCACAAAGTGATCTGGATGCCATCCGCACCTTCTCGACAGGCGCGGTCATGCTGGTCATCCTTGGCCTGCTGATCGGCCTCTCCGCCGCCGCCCTGCTGATCGGCCGCTCCATTGCTGTTCCGCTCGGCCGCCTGAGCTCGGCCATGGAGGCTCTCGCCAGCGGCCAGACGGATATCGAACTGCCGGAAGCCAAGGGCAGCCGGGAGATTGCGGCCATGGCTGCCACTGTCTCCGTGTTCCGGGACAATGCGGTCGAGCGTCAGAGCCTGGCGCTTGCCTCTGAGGCGGAAAACGCCCAGCGGGATGCCCGCGTGGCCAATCTAGAGCAGCTGATTTCCAACTTCGAAGGCATTGTCGATCGGGCGCTTCACAATCTCGACCATGCGACCGATGAACTGGTGCAGACTTCTGTTGCCGTGGAAGCGGCGGCTGATGATGTGGCAGATCAGGCAGGCGAGGCGGGCAACGCGGTGCGTGTCGCCGCCGAGAACGTCAACTCGGCTGCCTCTGCCGCAGAAGAGCTGGCTGCTTCGATCAACGAGATCGCCAGCCAGGCTTCCAAATCGACCGAAGTTGCGAAGAAGGCTGTGGCGAGTGCCCAGGACACGTCCCGCACGATGGATCAGCTTTCCAGCGCCGCCGACCGGATCGGCCAGGTCATGGGCCTGATCAGGGACATTGCCAACCAGACCAACCTTCTCGCGCTTAACGCGACCATTGAGGCTGCCCGCGCCGGGGAAGCCGGCAAGGGCTTTGCCGTTGTCGCGGCAGAGGTGAAGCAGCTGGCTGATCAGACGTCCAAGGCAACCGAAGACATCGCCAACCAGGTTGAGGCCATTCAGGGCTCGTCCTCGCAGGCTCTCTCGGCGATTTCGGAAGTCAGCGGCATCATCACCGAGATGGAAGGCCTGGCCTCGGCCGTGGCTTCCGCAGTGGTGCAGCAGGATGCGGCGGTTCAGTCGATTGCCCGCAACGTGTCTGACGCGTCCAGCCGTTCGGATGAAGGCGCGACCCGCATGGGCGCTGTCGCAGGCGCAACGGATCATGCCCGAGCCACCGGCGCGGAAGTGGAGCGTCTGGCAAAGTCGCTGGCCGAACAGGCCGGTTTGATCCGCCGGGAAGTCTCAAGTTTCCTGACGGGCGTTCGGGCTGCCTGATCCAAAGCCCTTGGACGAGAATAGAAAAACGCCGCGCAGGTTTTCTGCGCGGCGTTTTTGTTTTTGCCGGGTGATGCCCGCAGTGTTCAGGCGCAAACTGCGTTTTGCAGAATGAGGCGCGTCACTTCCCGGGGAACTTCCAGATGAGGCATGTGCCCCACGCCGTCGAAGACGTGAGCGGAGATCATGCCGGGCAGCTTGTGGGCCTGACGGGTGGGCAGAACCCGGTCCTGGGTGCCCCAGACGACCTTGATCGGGCATGGCAGGTCTGCGAGCTCGCGCAGGGGCAGGGTCTTCTGCACGTCGCCGTCGATGATTTCGTCGGCAATTGCCTTCAGGGTTTCCGCAGCTCCCGGCTTGGCGCGGCTTTCAGCAGCGGTGCGGGCAAGGAACTTGGGCAGCTTGAAGCTCCATCCGAAGAACTGCTCAAGGAGCGCCTCCATTTCTGCGGGGTCAGTGGCAGCCGCATAGCGGCGCAGGAGCTTGTGGTTGATTTCCGGGCCGAAACCACCGGGCGCCAGGAGGGTCAGGCTGGCGATGCGCTCAGGTGCGCGAAGAGCGACGAGGGCCGCGACGGCGCCGCCCATGGAATGCCCGACGAGATGCACCTTTTCCAGCTCCAGAGCCTCGATGGTCTGGAACACGGCCTTTGCGGCCACACCTGCATTGCCGATGCGCGGCCAGCCGATGGCCTGGCCATGACCGGGCAAGTCCACCGAAATGGAGCGGCGGCTGGGGGAAAGCGCAGTCTGGATGTTTGCCCAGGTCTGGCGGTCCCCGCCAAAGCCGTGGATCAGCAGGATTGGTGCAGCATGGCTGCCGTCTGCCGCCGGCAGGTCATAAAGGGGCAAGGTTGAACTGGTTGCCGGTGCAAGGCTGGTCATGGAAACTCCCCGGATCATTTTGTCTGTGAGGTTCATCTATCCGGGGGGCGAAAGGCTGCGCAAGCCTGCCCTTGGGGAAGAGGCTGGGGATCATCGTCATATTTCCAGGCCCGCCCCCCGGAGTTGGTCAGAAAAAATTAATCATAATTGGCATGATGGCACTGTGGCTTCATGCTACTCATCGCTATCCGATTCCTTGCGGCCTGCCCGCACATGTTCGAGAGATGCTTTCATGCACCGCGTTGTCCTATCTGCGCTGGCACTGAGCTTGCTCGTGGCCGCCGGCCCGGCTCATGCCGACAATCGTTTCTTTGATCCCAACAGCAAGACCTGGGTCTCCCTGAAGATGACCCCGGAAATGGCTGGCCAGATTGCCCGCAAGAAATACAAGCGCAAGCTTGTCAGCTATTCCGGCCCGGAAGAGCCCGGCACGATCGTTGTCGATACGAATGCGCGCTGGCTTTACCACGTTCAGGGCAACGGCAAGGCCATGCGCTACGGCATTGGCGTCGGCAAGGACGGCTTTACCTGGAAGGGTACGGAAAAGATCACCCGCAAGGCCGAGTGGCCGGGCTGGACTCCGCCGCCGGAAATGATTGTGCGTGAACGCAAGAAGGGCCGCAAGCTGCCGGCTCACATGCCGGGTGGCCCGAAGAACCCGCTGGGTGCCCGTGCCATGTATCTCGGCAGCACCATCTACCGCATTCACGGCACCAATGAAGACTGGAGCATCGGCCAGGCCGTTTCCTCCGGTTGCATTCGCATGCTGAACAGCGACGTCGAATATCTCTACGAGCAGGTCAAGATCGGCGCAAAGGTCAAGGTTCTCTGAATCTTCCACGCCGATGACAAGATGAAAGGGCTGCCCATCGGCGGCCCTTTTTGTTGTCTGGCCTAATACCAACCTCAAGTAATAGCGACCTATTTGATGGCCTCAGTCGGGTTCCCGGCTAGGCGCGGTGCGCCGTCCGATGCCGGGCATCGGGCAAGCAGCGTAACGACGTCCGGGGAGCCGGAAGTGGCCACCGGAGGCCGCGTTTTCGAACCGCCCGGGCTACGTCGCGTTTCTTGGAAGATGCACCGCATCGCCCTGCGAAACGCTTCTTGCCGGACGATCCGAAAACGCGGTCAAATAGGTCGCTATTACTTGAGGTTGGTAATACGCTGAGAGAGGGCGAAGAGCGGTTCGGGGGCGCTGAAACCGCTGAGTTCGAATTCTCCCGCAGGTTCGGCGCGGCCCGGCACATACTGAGCAACATCCGCAGTCATCAGAACATGCTTCTGGACGGCTTTGGTCAGCGTTTCGATGCGTGCGGCGGCGTGAACCGTCTGGCCGATGACAGAAAAGGTCATCCGTTCGGGAACGCCGATATTGCCGAACATGACTTCACCCACGGACAGGGCAATGCCGATTTCGAGCCGTGGCTGGCTGCCATTGACCGGTGCACCTGCGTTGATACGGGCGACATTTTCAAGCGACTGGTCTGCCGCGGCAACAGCGTGCCGGACAGCCCCCTCCAGGCCGGTCTCGTCGATCGGAAAGACGGCAAGGACAGCGTCGCCGATGAAGTCGAGCACTTCGCCGCCTTCGGCAATGACTGCGCCTGCGGTGGCCGCAAAATAGCCGTTCAGCCAGCGAAGATAGGGATCAGGCCCCAGAGCCTCCGCGATGCGGGTGGAATTGCGCATGTCGCTGTAGAAGATGACCGCGTTGATCTTTTCGCCGTCCCCATGGCGGATCTGGCCATTCAGGACGCGCGTGCCTGCGGAGCGGCCGAGATAGGTTTCGGCGACAGTCCGGGCAATTTCTGATTCAAGGTTGGCCTTGGCAGCGAGCGCAAGGCGCGGCTGGATGTATTCGATGGCCTGGATCTGATCGTCGCGGAACCCACCGGATTGCCGGGTTGCCCAGCTGATCATGATGCCGGTGTTGCCGTGCATTTCCTTCAAGGCAGGGAGCTGGAAATTCGTCATCAGGACGAAATAGTCCGTGTAGCCTTCCGCCGAGAGTTCTGCGCAAAGGGGGAAGTCGAGTTCTGCATTTGCGCCTTCCAGATGCCTGCGCAGACGGGGCAACCGGTTCACCTGCACTGACCTCATGGGGCTGGAAAGCCAGCCGTCGTCCTCTTCGTCTTCTTGATCATGTTCGAAGCGGGCGTGCTGAACGGCCTCGCCGGTCTTCCAGAAGGCTGTCTCGGCATCAAAGAGCGGATGAAGGGTGGTCCAGGCAAGAAGGGCCCGGTCGACGGGCACGCCGGTTTCCCGCAAGCGGATGCACATGTCGCCAAACATGTCCGGAACGCGGGCCGAGTGCAGAGCCTGGTCCACGAGCCAGCTTTCCACCGCATCAATGTCTGCCATATCGATCATTCGGGCAGCCTATTCCGGGGATTTACGAAAGGCTACAGATTCCCGTTTGACGGCAGGTCATTCGCGGACTTCGCCTGGCGGAATGATCTTCCAGTATATGGTGACAGGGGGGATGGTGGTCTTGCTGCCAAAGACGAAATCCCGGCTGCCATCGGCGTCCATGTCCGGATAGAAGTGTGCCAGATGTCCTGGAACCTTCGGCTGGTCCTTGCCCGACCAGACCAGCATCAGCCCGCGTTCGCGCAGGTCCTGCGCATCGACCCAGGGCGAGTAGGTCAGGTCGCCGTCGAGAAGCATCACCGGACGGCTTTCCCCGTGCAGCGTGATATTGGCCGTGCTCCACATGTCTCCGGCGACATAGGGAAGGGGTGTTCCCATGCGGCTGGACCATTCGCCTTCAAGAAAATTGGCGATCGCCTGTCCCGGATAGTGAATGCGGGTGGCCTTGGTCTTCCAGAGCGGCTCAAGCACCGCTTGCCCGACAAGGATGCCAAGAAAGACGAGCTGAATGAAGATCGCTGCATAGAGCGTTCTGCGCTGGGAAAGCAAGGCCAGAACCGGGCGCAGGAACCAGATGGAAAGAAGCCCGGAGAGCACGAACATGGGCGTGCCCCACATCTGCTTGAATGCGCTGCCTGTGACGGCGGAGGCCAGAAGCACGACGGCAAGCGGGACGAACGCGAACCAGAGCAGGAAGCGCTGATCTTGCCCTCGCTTGTCCTCTTGCTGCCGGAGAGCAGTGAAGCCGGAGGCGGCCCGCTTCAGGTTTGCGCCAAAGCCGATCAGGAGAACGGCAAGAAGCGGCGCGTGATTGAGAAGCTGACCGGTCAGGAAGTTCAGCGGGCTGGTGAGGTGATCGGCAAGGCCAGATGCGGTCTGGCTGCGATTGGCGGCATAGGTCAGTGTTTGGAAATCGGTCTCTCGAAGCCACATCAGATGCGGGAAGATCAGGGCGATGCAGGTCGCCATCGCGGCCCAGGGGCCAGGGGTTGCAATGTGGCGGCGGGCTTGTGGATAGACGAGAGCGTAGAGGCCGATCGTGCCGATCAGGAGCGCGGCGAAATATTTCGTGTAGAGCCCGAAGGCGGAAAGCACGCCAAGGAGGATCCAGTCGCTCAGCTTGCCCTTTTCAAGGGCCCGGTGAAACGCCAGCATCATCCCGGCCCAGACCGGAATCTGGAGGATGTTCGGATTGAACTCCGGGGCTGGCTGCGTGAAATAGAACGTGACGCTGGCCAGGAGGACGGACAGGCAGGCTTCGGCGACTGTCAGGCCCATGCGCCGGCCCAGTTGCCAGATACAGGCATAGCCGCATATTAGCGAGATCTGACTGAGCCAGTAGGCACCATAGGTTCCCCGCCCCGTCAGCCAGTAGCTTGCCTCCAGCAGCCAGGCCTGCATGGGCGGATGCTTGTTGTAGCCAAGCGCAAGACTGCGCCCCCAGGCATAGCCTTCCACCACATCCAGCGGCGGATTGGGAAAGAGCAGGCTTGGCAATAGTGCCCAGGCCAGCGAAATCGCACAGATGTAGAGAATGGCGGTGCGGGTCGTCAGCATGCGGCCTCTGTCAGTTGGCTGGAGGAACGGCTGCGGCCTTGAAGGCCCAGAACCGGGCACCAAGAAAACTGAGCGCCGGCACAATGGCGATGGAGACCAGGATGCCGAGGCTTTCCGGCCAATCGGTCAGTTCCAGCCAGCCCAGAAGCGTGCCCGAGTTGATCAGAAACCCAGCAACTGCCAGCAGGAAGAACTTGCGCATCCGGGCTGCCGTATCACCAGCCCCGCGCAGGTCTGCAAAGCTCCAGAAATGGTGGCCGGTGAAGGAAACCGCAAATGCCGTCAGGAAACCCGCGAGGTTTGCTGCGAGGGCCGGAAGGATGCCTGCGCCATGAAGACCGAGAGCAACAGCCGAGTGGGTCAATGTCGCGGCGATCCCAACCAGCGCAAACCGGAAGGCCATCACGGCTTCCCGGCGGGCGCGGCTTGCAAGCGTTGGCTGAGGCGTACTCAAGCGGACAGATCCTGCTTTTCTTGCGCAGCCGAAGAAGAAGAGGCAGGCACGCTGCCCTCGATTACATCCTGAATGAGGTACACCGGCCGTTGCTTGGTTTCGCTGAAGAGACGGGAGACATACTCTCCGATCATGCCGATGGACAGAAGCTGTACCCCGGAGAAGAAGAGTAGGCCGACCATCATGGAGGCATAGCCCGGCAGGTCGACGCCGAAGACAAGGACCCGGATCGTCAGGAACAGGGCATAGGCAAAGGCTAGCATCGCCACGAGGGCGCCGCCGTAGAACCAGATGCGCAGGGGCAGGGTTGTGAAACCGGTAAAGCCGTCGATGGCGAAGTTCCAGAGCTTCCAGTAATTCCACTTGCCGATGCCTGCCCGGCGCTCCGGCCGTTCATAGGGCAGGGCCATGGAGGGGAATCCAACCCAGGCAAAGAGCCCCTTCATGAAGCGGTTGCGCTCTGGAAGTTGCAGAAGCGCTTCGATGACCACACGGTCGATGAGGCGGAAATCGCCTGCATTCGCAGGCATGTCGATGTGAGCCAGCCGGTTGAAGATCCGGTAGAAAAGACCGGCTGTCGATCGTTTCATGAGCGTGTCGGACGACCTGTCCACCCGGACGCCATAGACGACATCATAGCCGCTTCTCCAGCCTTCCAGCATTTGCGGGATGAGGCCGGGGGGGTCTTGCAGGTCCGCATCGATGATGACGGCGACATCGCCGCGGGCATGGGCAAGGCCTGCGCTGAGGGCTGCCTCCTTGCCGAAGTTCCGCGACAGGCCGATTAAACGGCCCGGCAATCCGGCTTCCAGCCGCTGGGCGATCAGGTCCGCCGTCCTGTCACCGCTACCATCGTCAATGAAGACATATTCGTAAGGGCATCCCAGAGGTTCGAGGGCAGCCTGGGTGTCGGTGATGAAATGGTCCAGAACCTCCGCCTCGTTATAGGCGGGAACAACAATGCTGATCAGCGGAAGATCCGGACGGCTGGCAGCGCGCCGGGTTCTGTAGATCACGGAGGTTTTGTCAGTCTGCATTGCGGGTCCGTCTGGCATCTCGAGGCCGCACCCTGCCGGATTTGACCTCAAATTGCCAGCATCAAGATCCGAACCGTAAATCATTCAAGGAAATGTGGTTTCCGCCATCTCCGGAAAGATTTAGCTAAGGTTGTACATGATCAGGATGTCGTGCTCGATCCGCTTTGATCTTTCACCAGTGCACAAAACAACGCCCGCGAAAGCGGAAGCTTCGCGGGCGTCGAGAAGTCGTTGCCTGACAGGCTGGTCAGTCGAGAGCACCGTGGCAGTGCTTGAACTTCTTTCCGGATCCGCACGGGCAGACTTCGTTCCGGCCGACCTTGCCCCAGGTGGAAGGATCGTTTGGATCGCGGTTTGCAGCTTCAGCAAGACGGGCATCTGCAAGCGCCATCTCATCTTCTCCGGTCAGCGGATCTATGTGATGAGCGTGCATTTCCGGAAGCTGTTCCTGTGCGGGCTCAGGCTGCTGCTGCACCAGTTCGATGCGCATGAGCTGCGCCGTGGTGATCTGGCGGAGCTGCGACAGCATGGTCTCGAACAGGGTGAAGGCTTCGGTCTTGTATTCCTGCAGAGGGTCGCGCTGGGCGTAGCCACGGAAACCGACGACCGAGCGCAGGTGATCCAGATTGGCCAGATGCTCGCGCCACAGATTGTCGAGGGTCTGCAGCAGGATGGCCTTTTCAACCTGACGCATGATCGGGTCGCCGTACCGCTCGGACTTGGCGTTCATGACCTCGTCGGCTGCCTTGCGCAGGCGTTCCTTGACCTCTTCGTCAGCGATGCCTTCCTCGGCGGCCCATTCCTTGATCGGCGCGTCGATGTTCAACAGGGTGCGAACTTCCTGCAGGAGGCCGTCCGTGTCCCACTGTTCCGGATAGGCGCGCTCCGGAATGTGGCGGGAGACGATGTCCTCGATGACGTCGTGGCGCATGTCCTCGACGGCTTCCTGGATGTTCTCGCCATCCATCAGGTCGATACGCTGATCGAAGACCACCTTGCGCTGGTCGTTCATCACGTCGTCGAACTTGAGCAGGTTCTTGCGGATGTCGAAGTTGCGGGCTTCGACCTTCTGCTGTGCCTTTTCGAGGGCCTTGTTGATCCAGGGATGGATGATGGCTTCGCCTTCTTCCAGACCGAGCTTCTGCAGCATGGAATCCATGCGGTCCGAGCCGAAGATGCGCATCAGGTCGTCCTGCAGGGACAGGAAGAACTTGGAGTGCCCCGGATCGCCCTGACGGCCGGAACGGCCGCGCAGCTGGTTGTCGATGCGGCGGCTTTCGTGGCGCTCCGTGCCGATCACGTAGAGACCGCCGGCGGCCAGCGCCTTCTGCTTCAGTTCGCTGATTTCGGCCTTGATGGCGGCTTCTGCAGCAGCGCGTTCTGCGCCCTCCGGCATGTCGCCCAGTTCGAAGTCGAGGCGCATCTCGGCGTTGCCGCCGAGCTGGATGTCGGTGCCGCGGCCGGCCATGTTGGTGGCGATCGTCACAGCGCCGGGCAGACCGGCCTGACTGATGATCAGCGCTTCCTGCTCATGGTAGCGGGCGTTCAGAACCGCGAAGACCTTCGCCTTGCCGCCTTCGGACTTCTGCGCGGCGGTAAAGCCGGCAGCGTCGGTCACGTCGATCTGGCTGTAGCCGTGCTGCTTCAGCATCTCGGCCAGATATTCGGACTTCTCGATGGACGTAGTGCCGACGAGGATCGGCTGGCCGCGTTCCTTGCAGTCGTCGATCAGCTTGACGATCGCGTTGAACTTGTCCTGAACGGTCCGGTAGACCTCATCGTCATCGTCGATACGCTTGACGGCCAGGTTGGTCGGAATGTCGACCACTTCCAGGCTGTAGATGTCGGCGAATTCGTCGGCTTCGGTCGCAGCCGTACCGGTCATGCCTGCCAGCTTGCCGTACATACGGAAATAGTTCTGGAAGGTGATCGAGGCCAGCGTCTGGTTTTCCGGCTGAATGCGCACATGCTCGCGCGCTTCCAGGGCCTGGTGCAGGCCTTCGGAGAAGCGGCGGCCTGGCATCATGCGGCCGGTGAACTCGTCGATGATGACGACTTCGCCATTGCGGACGATGTAGTCCTTGTCGCGCTGGAAAAGCTTGTGAGCCTTCAGGGCCTGCTGCAGATGGTGAACGACGGAAACGTTCTCGACATCATAGAGCGAGCCACCCTTGAGGAGGCCTGCAGCCCCCAGAAGACCTTCGAGCTTCTCGTTGCCTGCTTCGGTGAAGGAGGCCGAGCGCTGCTTCTCATCCAGCTCGTAGTCTTCTTCCGTCAGCTGCGGAATGAAGGTGTCGATGGTGTTGTAGAAATCGGAACGGTCTTCGAGCGGACCAGAAATGATCAGCGGCGTCCGAGCTTCGTCGATAAGGATGGAGTCCACTTCATCGACGATGGCAAAGGCATGTTCGCGCTGAACCATTGCGCCACGCTCATGCTTCATGTTGTCGCGCAGATAGTCGAAGCCGAATTCGTTGTTGGTGCCGTAGGTGACATCGGCAGCATAGGCGTCACGGCGCTGCTCGTCGGAAAGCCCGTGGACAATGCAGCCGGTGGACAGGCCCAGGAACCGGTAGACCTGGCTCATCCAGCCGCTGTCGCGCTGGGCCAGATAGTCGTTGACGGTCACCACATGGACGCCCTTGCCGGTCAGCGCATTCAGGTAAACCGGTGCGGTTGCGACCAGGGTCTTGCCTTCACCCGTACGCATTTCGGCGATCTGGCCGGAGTGCAGCACAAGGCCGCCAATCAGCTGGACGTCGTAGTGACGCTGGCCGAGGGTTCTGAACGAGGCTTCGCGAACCACGGCAAATGCTTCAACCAGAATGTCGTCCAGCGTAGCGCCATTGGCGAGCTTCTGACGGAATTCATCTGTTTTGGCGCGGAGCTGATCGTCCGTCAGCTTTTGAATTTCGGGTTCGAGCGCATTGATAAGCGCTACCTTTGCCCTGAACGTCTTGACCTTGCGGTCGTTGGCGGAGCCAAAAATCTTACGTGCTAGTGCGCCAAGGCCGGCCATGTGGCGGTCCTTCCCTTGCAGGGCGGCGCCCGCGTTCGACCGCCGGCTGCCTGCCCATGAAATCGTCTCAATTGATGTCCACGCTTTTCAACCGCGGCAGGGCAGCAGAAATGCGGGGCAAAGATGTAGCCCTGTCCGTAAACACGGCGATTGACAGATAAGAGGGGGTCCAATGCTTGTCAACGCCGCAGGTTTCAGCAATGTAACAACGCTCTGCGCCGAGACGCGCTCTGCGTTTTCAGTTCCAAGTGCAAAGGACACCGAATGTTCCGTTATTCCATGCGTCGTCAGATCCGCTCGCTCATCGTTCCGGCTCTGGCCCTGACGATCGCGGGTACTCACGCTTTTGCGGCCGAGCCGGGCGATGTGGTCGCCAAGGTCGGCAGCACTGAAATCACCGAGGCGGATCTTGCATTCGCTGCTCAGGATCTGGGCCAGGAGTTGCAGCGTTTTCCGCCGGCTCAGTGGCGCTCGATCCTGCTTGATGTGCTCGTGGACATGAACCTTCTGGCGGATGCCGCCAAGAAGGAAGGCCTCGACCAGAGCGACGACTACAAGAAGCAGATCGATTTTCTCAGCATGCGCGCCCTGCGCAACGCCTACCTCGCCAAGGAAATCAACGACAAGATCACCGATGAGGACGTGAAGGCTGCCTATGATACCGAATTCGCCAATTTCGAAGGCGAAGAGGAAATGAAGGCCCGGCACATTCTGGTGAAGGAAAAGGCCGAGGCCGAAGCGATCATCAAGGAACTGGATGGTGGTGCGGACTTCGCCGAGCTTGCTCGTTCAAAGTCGACCGGTCCGTCCGGCCCGAATGGTGGCGACCTCGGTTTCTTCACCAAGGGCCAGATGGTCAAGCCGTTTGAAGATGCCACTGCCGCGCTCGAGCCGGGCCAGTACACCAAGGAACCGGTCCAGACCCAGTTCGGCTGGCACGTCATTCTTCTGGAAGAAAAGCGCCGCCAGGAAAAGCCGACGCTTGAGCAGGTTTCTGCCAACCTCCGTCAGAAGCTGATCCGTGACCGCTATGAAGCGGCTATGGAGAAGCTGAAGGCCGAGAATACGGTGGAGATCCTGGACGAGACCCTCGCCAAGCCTGAAGAGGCGAAATAAGCCCGTTCCAACGGGTATTTTGCTTTACGCACCCGCTTCGGACTGGGCATAAAAGCCCGTCCGGAGCGGTTCTGTATCCGCTTGCTGCTTAACAGGAGACTGGCTGATGGCCGCTACGATTTCGCCTCTTGCTCCGAAGTCCTATCCCGACATGCCGGACCTTGAAGGGGTCCGCTTTGCCACCGCATCTGCAGGGATCAAGTATAAGGGGCGCACTGACGTTCTTCTGGCCGTGATGGATCCCGGCACGACTGTCGCTGGTGTCTTTACCCGCTCCAAATGCTCTTCCGCACCGGTCGACTGGTGCAAGGCCATCCTGAAGCGTGGCACGGCCCGCGGCCTGATGGTGAACTCGGGCAACGCCAACGCCTTCACCGGCCGCAAGGGCAAGGCTGCCGTCGAACTGTCGGCGCAGATCGCTTCCAAGGCGCTGGATTGCGGCGTGGATGAAGTGTTCCTGGCGTCTACCGGTGTGATCGGTGAGCCGCTTCCGGCCGAAAAGTTCTCCGGTGTCATCGATGGTCTGGCGACCTTTGAAAATCCGGCGAGCTGGATCGAGGCTGCCAAGGCGATCATGACCACGGACACCTATCCGAAGGTTGCCACCGCGACGGTCGAGCTGGATGGCGAAACCATCACGATCAACGGCATGGCCAAGGGCGCCGGCATGATCGCGCCGGACATGGCGACCATGCTGTCCTTCATTTTCACGGATGCCGCGATTTCGGCGGACGTACTGCAGTCCATGCTTTCCAGCCAGACGGATGGCAGCTTCAACGCCATCACCGTGGACAGCGATACCTCGACCTCCGACACGGTGCTGCTCTTCGCCACGGGCGCTGCTGCCAAGCGCGGCATTGCACCGGTCGAAAGCATTGAGGATGCTCGTTACGAGACGATCCGGGCCGCGCTCGGCGATCTGATGCAGTCTCTGTCCCACCAGATCGTGCGGGACGGTGAAGGGGCGACCAAGTTCGTCGAAGTCCGCGTCGAAGGCGCGGAAAGCGATGCTTCGGCAAAGCGGATCGCCCTGTCCATCGCCAACTCTCCGCTGGTGAAGACCGCGATTGCAGGGGAAGACGCGAACTGGGGCCGTGTGGTCATGGCTGTCGGCAAGGCAGGGGAGCCTGCAGACCGCGACCGTCTCGCCATCTGGTTCGGCGACATCCGCGTTGCTGTCGAAGGCGAGCGCGATCCTGATTATGACGAGGCCGCGACCACGGCCGTCATGCAGCAGGAAGACATCGTCATCCGGGTCGAGCTTGGTCTTGGATCGGGCGAAGCTTCCGTCTGGACCTGCGATCTCACCAAGGAATATGTCGCCATCAACGGCGACTACCGGAGCTGATCCTGAGGCGGCGGGGCAAAACCCCGCCGTTTCTTTATTCCTGAACCTCTGCTTCCGAATACGGTTAACCAGCCGTATTCATCCTGTCTGACACTGGAACACCCGAAATGAGCCGAATTGTCCTGGTTGCCGCCTGTGCACTTGTCGATGCCGATGGCCGGATCCTGCTCGCCCAGCGGCCGGAAGGAAAATCTTTGGCAGGTTTGTGGGAATTTCCAGGGGGAAAAGTCGAAGAAGGCGAGCGGCCGGAGCAAAGCCTGATCCGTGAACTGGACGAAGAACTGGGCATCAAAGTTAACGAAGCGTGCCTCGCACCCCTTACCTTTGCGAGCCACGCTTACCAGGATTTTCACCTCTTGATGCCACTTTACGTCTGCCGGAGGTGGGAAGGTACCCCGACCGGCCAAGAAGGACAGGTCCTCAAATGGGTCA
The DNA here is from genome assembly GCF_900142725.1 of Roseibium suaedae. Taxonomy (GTDB): domain Bacteria; phylum Pseudomonadota; class Alphaproteobacteria; order Rhizobiales; family Stappiaceae; genus Roseibium; species Roseibium suaedae. The sequence continues at coordinate 527,489 of NZ_FRBW01000004.1, forward strand.
GGCCAGTCCGGTTGCGCGATTATCCGATGCCGCCGGCAGATGAGCCTCTGATCCCGTTCCTGATGGAACTTGTTCCAGGGTAGTTGCGTCAAGCCAGAGCTGGAAAGGAAAAGCGATGCCGTTCAACAGTCATTCCGTGCGGAACCTGACTCGGAACGTCTCCGCATTTGCCCGCCGCTTTGGTCAGTGTGAAAGTGGCGCGACAGTCATCGAATATGGATTGATTGTCGCCATGATCAGCGTGGCCATCACCGGTACGCTTCTGTCGATTGGCCAGACCATCCGTGATGATGTCTTCACCGTCGTTTCCAACGCCATGAACAACGCCGGCAACTGACCTGCAAGACCAACGGATTTTCAGAAAACCGGGCAGCCTAGAGCTGCCCGTTTCCGTTTCAGGACGGATCTGAAGCGGGCAGGGCCCGTGCGCCGAGGGCATCGGCGAGGCTTGTCTTTGCCGAACCGGGGCGAAGCGGCTTTTGCTGGCTTTCGTGAGGGGCCCAGCCCGAGAGGGACATGAGCGTGAAAGTGGCGCGGATGCGGCCATCCGGATCGGCATAGTCTTGCGCATAGAGTTCGGCCGCGCGCAGGAAGATGGCGCGGGTCAAAGGCTTTCGGCTGCGTTCGGCAAGAATGGAGGTTGCCCCCATGGCCCTGAGATCTGCCATCAGCGCAAACAAGGAGCTGTAGCGTACGGTCAGCCGGTCCATGTCGGTGACGGGCAGGGCGAAGCCAGCACGCTGCAGCAATCCACCAAGGTCGCGCGTATCTGCGAAGGGCGAGACGCGCGGGGCGGCGCCCCCGGTCAGTTCCAGTTCCGCCCGCATCAGGACGTCGCGCAATTCATGCAAGGTATCGCCGCCCAGCAGTACGCCGAGGAACAACCCGTCCGGCTTGAGTGCCTGACGGATCTGGATCAGAGCTCCGGGCAGGTCATTGGCCCATTGCAGGCTGAGGCCGGAGGCAATCAGATCAAGCTGGCCGGGTGCAAGCGGAGGAAGCTCGTCATCCAGCACGAGATCCGGAGCGGCAAGATGCGGGTCGGCAACCAGAAGATCTCCGCGCAGAACCGTCCCGGTCTTGCCGCTTGCCTTCAACACGGCGGCAATGCGGCCGGTGTGGCCGCCCAGATCTAGGGCCAGTGGAAAATTGCGGCTGATCGCGGTCAGACGGTCGGCCAGATCCTCGGCCACCATCTCGAGCAGGAAATCCGCGCCTGGCTTGGCGGCTTTCAGAGCCCGGAGGCGCCGGGCCTTCAAGAGAGTGCGGTCGAAGAGAATGGGCTGGGTCATTTGAGTATCGCGTCCTGATCTTGGCGACACATATGCGACTTTCGGGCAGCCACGTCAAAACATGATAGACTGGCTGCAGGATCGAGGGTCTGGAGACCTCCATGCTTGGCCGCCGTTCGTTGAGCGCTGCAAAGGGCTGCTCATCCGCAGTGCTGAACCTTCTTCTGCCGCCGCGCTGTCTGGCCTGCGGCAGTAAAACCGGCAGGACAGGTGCTTTGTGCCCTGTTTGCTGGTCGGACATGCCCTTTCTGGAAAACCCGGTCTGCGCCCGCTATGGCACGCCGCTGCCCCATGACATGGGGGAAGGCGGGCTCAGTGCGAGGGCCATCATGGATCCGCCGGTGTTTGATAGTGCCCGGTCCGCTGCCCGGTATGACGGTCCGGCACGGCAGATGGTTCTGGCGCTGAAATTTGCCCGGCACCGGGATTTGAGCGAACCGATGGGAACCTGGATGGCACGGGCCGGGCGGGAGTTCCTGTCCGCGGAAAGTCTGATTGTACCAGTCCCCCTGCATCGCTGGCGGCTTTGGCAAAGGCGGTTCAACCAGGCAGCTGACCTTGCTGCTTCAGTCGCTCGAACAGCGGGATGCGGATATGATCCCATGCTTCTGGCAAGGACGCGGCGGACCCGCCAGCAGGTGGGACTGGACGCAGCGTCTCGCCAGAAGAATGTCCGTGGCGCCTTTGACATTCGCGCTGGCCGTGAGGCGGAGGTCTTCGGCCGGCCGGTGGTGCTGGTCGATGATGTGATGACGACCGGGTCAACCGTCTCGGCCTGCGCGAGGGTGCTCAGAAAGGCCGGCGCGTCACGGGTGGATGTCCTGACCTTTGCGCTGGCGGTTCCCGAAGAGAGCTGAGAGCTGGCCCAGCCTGACCCTGAGCCTGGCACTTGCATATTCTTGTGTTTCTGGTCATTAGCCACATATAAAATGGATCAAATCCAAGGGATGCACCTTCCGGCGAGGTCCGAAGGGCTCCGATCTTCTCCAGGCTGAACGAGGATGTCGCATGGCCGATGTTGTTATCTATACCCGCCAGCTCTGCGGCTTCTGCACGGCGGCGAAGCGCCTTCTGGACAAGAAGGGCGTGGCCTATACCGAACACGATGCGACCTTTGACCAGAAGCTGCGCCAGCAGATGATCCAGAAGGCGAACGGCCGCTCGACCTTTCCGCAGATCTTCATCGGCGGACGGCATGTCGGTGGCTGTGACGACCTTCATGAGCTGGACCGGTCCGGCAAGCTGGATAATCTTCTGGCGGCCTGAGGCTATCTGATCCATCGAGAGCTGGCCGGAGGCCCCTATGAGCGAATTCACCGCAGCCTGCATTCAGCTGTGCAGCAGCAAGGATATTCTTGCCAACCTTGAAGTCAGCTCAGCCCTGATCCGGCAAGCTGCCTCTCAAGGGGCGCAGTTCATCCAGACGCCGGAAATGACCAATGTGCTTGTCCGCAGCCGGGATGAGCTGATGGAGCGTATTCGTCCCGAGGATCAGGACCCGACCCTGGCCCGTTTCCGGTCGCTAGCCATGGAGCTGGACGTCTGGATCCATGCCGGTTCGCTCGCCATTCCGCGCGGTGACGGCAAGGTTGCCAACCGGGCGTTCCTGATCGCGCCGGATGGACGGATCGCCGCCCGCTACGACAAGATCCACATGTTCGACGTCGACTTGCCCAACGGGGAAAGCTGGCGCGAATCCGCGACCTATCAGCCGGGCGAGACCTCCACGGTGTTCGACTTGCCCTGGATCCGGATGGGCATGGCCGTGTGTTATGACGTGCGCTTTCCGGCAATCTTCCGCACCCAGGCCCGTCAGGGTGCTGGCCTCCTGACCATGCCGGCTGCCTTTACCCGGCAGACCGGCGAGGCTCACTGGCATGTGCTGCAGCGCGCAAGGGCGATCGAGAACGGTGCCTATGTCGTCAGTGCGGCTCAGGGCGGCAAGCATGAGGATGGGCGGGAAACCTATGGCCACAGCCTGATCGTTGATCCCTGGGGAACCGTGATTGCCGAGCAGCAGGAAGCCGTTCCCGGCTTTGTCACGGCGAAGATCAACCCGGAACAGGTGCTCAAGGCCCGTCAGCGGATTCCAGCCATCGCGAATGAGCGCGATTTCGACATTTCCCTGGCCCAGGATACGGCCGGGGCGGAGGCGCAGGCGTGATCCGTTATTCGCTGATGTGCGAACTGGCCCATGAGTTTGAAGGCTGGTTCCGGAATTCCGGTGATTTTGACAAGCAATGCGCCCTGCGCCTGGTGACCTGTCCCCATTGCGGGTCTGGCGACATTCACAAGCGGCTGATGGCCCCGTCCGTTTCGACCAGCCGTGCCAAGGAAGCGCGCAAGCAGGAGGCTGCGGGGCCGGTGTCCGAAGCGGCTCCGGCTGTGTCTGAGAGTTCTTCAGCTCCTGCCCCGGTGGTCTCCGCCGAAACAGCCGTCGCCGTCCAGCAGGCAAGTGCCATGCTGGCTGCCAATCCGGCCTATCGGGAAATGCTGGAGAGCCTCAAGACCATTCGCCGCAAGGTCATCGAGAGCTCCGAGAACGTTGGGTCGAATTTCGCGGAAGAAGCCCGCAAGATCCATTACGGCGAGGCCGAGGAGCGGAATATCTACGGCCAGACCTCGCCGCAGGATGCCAGAGATCTTCTGGATGAAGGCATTTCGGTCCTGCCGCTGCCCGAGCTTCCCGACGACAAGAATTGAAGCAGTGAAACGCCGGAGCTGCCCTCAGGGGGCCGTCTCCGGCGGTTCTTTTCCGGATCAGGCCGCGCTTGCCTTCGGCGTGCGGCGGGTCTGCAGCTGAACGGCTGGTTCCTGCATGGTTTCTTCCGCAGCCTTCTTCAGCTCCGAGGCTGCCTCAAGGGCTGCTTCGCCCAGTTCTTCTGCATTTGCCAGACCTTCGCTGAAGCCCGCCTGCAGCATTTCCATCTGCTTGCGGCCATGGGTTTGATAGTCCTCGGCCATGCGTGTGTAGAAAGCCTGCAGGGTTCCCATCACTTCGTCCGGCATGCGGCAGGACGTCAGGGTCTTGGCGCATTCGAAATCTTCGTGAAGACGCTGGCTGGCAAAGGCCATGTGATCATCAAGGGCTTTTTCCGTCTGATCCCACAGGGTGCGATTGATGCGCTGAAGATTGGAAAAGGCCCGTTCTTCCAGCTTGTCTTCCCGCTCTGCAAAAGACCAGGCCGACAGGTTCGGCACCTGCCAGGGGGCGGCGAAGACATTCATGAAATCAAAGGGTGAGCTCGTCTGCTTGTCTGACATTTCATCCTCCTCCTCCTGCAGCAGATGGCCGGGCGGATTGACCAAGTGAGGCCACGGCGCATGGCGGCAGGGATCCCGTTTCAATTCTGGATTTTTTCTTCCGCTACGATAACACCAATTAGATGTCAGAAATTTGATCTGCCTCATTGCGTTCATCAAAAGGTGCGACAAGGCTCCAGCGGTGCAGGCGCCGAGATGACAAGCGGGAGTTTCCGATGGCGGACGATCTCATGCAGGCGGGAAACCGGAAGCAGCAGAAGGGCACGGAGCACCTCGCCCAATCTCCTGGCCAGCAGTTCTTTCCCTCTTTCGAGATGCCGGCGGGTTATCCAGGCGGGTTCGGGCCGGATTCTCCGGGAGCGACCGTCTTTGCTGAAACGCTGGACCGTGTGGCCCGCGCCACGCTTGCCCGTGCCAGCCTCGGTATTTCCCCTGTCGCTCTGTGGAGCGCCTATCTGGACTGGTTCCTGCATCTGGCTATTTCGCCGGGAAAGCAGGGCAAGCTGGCGGAAAAGGCTGCGACCAAACTGATGCGGCTGGCGCGATTTTCCGCGCTTTGCGGTCTGCAAGGCGACCATTCCTGCATTGAGCCGTTGCCCCAGGACAGGCGCTTCGATCATGAAGGATGGAAGCAGTTCCCGTTCAATCTCTACGCCCAGAATTTCCTGCTGACCCAGCAATGGTGGTCCAACGCCATGACCGGCGTGCGTGGTGTCAGTGCGCACCATGAGAAGGTTGTCGATTTCACCACACGCCAGTTGCTGGATGTCTTTTCGCCTTCGAATTACCTGCTGACCAATCCGGAAGTGCTCCAGAAGACCCAGGCGGAAGGCGGTCAGAACCTGGTGCGCGGTCTGCAGCATTTCTGGGAAGACGTTGAGCGCCAGATGCGCAGGCTGCCGCCGCCGGGCGCTGAGGACTACAAGGTGGGAGAAACCGTCGGCGTGACGCCGGGCAAGGTCGTGTTCCGCAACCACCTGATCGAACTGATCCAGTACGAGCCGCAGACGCCGGAGGTGAAGGCCGAGCCGGTCCTGATCGTTCCGGCCTGGATCATGAAATACTACATTCTCGACCTGTCGCCGCAGAACTCGCTGGTGAAGTATCTCGTGTCCAAGGGTTTCACGGTCTTCATGGTGTCCTGGCGCAATCCGGGCCCGGCAGACCGCGAGCTGGGCATGGAAGACTACCGCAAGCTCGGGGTGGATGCCGCGCTTGACGCTGCCCTTGCCATCACGGGAGCGCGCAAGGCCCATGCGGCGGGCTACTGCCTGGGCGGCACACTGCTGTCTATCGCAGCGGCCGGCATGATGCACCGGGGTGATGACCGGCTGGCGAGCCTGTCCCTGTTCGCAGCCCAGGTGGATTTCACGGAAGCGGGTGAACTCACGCTCTTTATCGATGAGAGCGAAGTCTCCTTCCTGGAGGACATGATGTGGGAGAGCGGCGGGCTGGACACATCCCAGATGGCTGGAGCATTCCAGCTGCTGCGCTCAAATGACATGATCTGGTCGAAGGGCGTACGCGAGTACCTTTTGGGTGAACGGGCGCCGATGTTCGATCTCATGGCCTGGAATGCGGATGGAACCCGGATGCCCTACCGGATGCATTCGGAGTATCTGACCGGTCTGTTCCTGAACAATGATTTCGCCGAAGGCCGCTACAAGGTCGACGGCACGCCTGTTGCGGTGGAAGACATCAAGGCGCCGGTCTTTGCCGTTGGCACCGAGCAGGATCACGTCGCACCCTGGCGCTCGGTCTTCAAGATCTGCCATCTGGCGGAGCAGGACGTGACGTTTGTTCTGACGTCTGGCGGGCATAATGCCGGTATTGTCAGCGAACCGGGGCATCCGCACCGCCATTACCGCATCAGGACCAGTTCTGCAGGAGATGGCTATCTCGATCCGAAAAGCTGGCAGGCAGAGGCTCCGGTCAGGGAAGGTTCCTGGTGGGAAGCCTGGACCGCCTGGCTGGACAGCCAGTCAACGGCAACCGGGCCGGTTCCCCCGATTGGAAATGCCAGCAAGGGCTATCCGGTTCTGGGCAGTGCGCCGGGCACCTATGTCCTGATGCCCTGACGCCTGTCTGTTTGCGAGTGTGTGGTCAGCGGGCGAGCCAGGCCGACAGCGCGGCGATAACCTCGCTGGGGGCTTCAAGTGTCGACAGATGCCCGCTGCCTGGAATGGTCACCAGCTCACTGCCTGGAATGAGCCCATGGATTTCCTGGGCCAGGGAGGGCGGGGTGAGGGTGTCACCATCACCAACCAGGACCATTGTCGGGCAGGAGATGGCGGGCAGGAAGGGACGCGCGTCGTCCCGGGCCATGATGGCTTCCGTCTGACGGATGAAGGCGTCCGGGCCGGTCTCATTGGCCATTTCCACGACAGTTGCCTTCAGATCCTCATCTTCGAGCCGGTTTTCGTGAACGAAGCCCGGATAGAGCAGGTGCGGAACTTTCGTGAACCCTTTCTCCCGGGTCAGCTTGATCAGAAACTGACGGCGCTCGGTCTGCTCCGGCGTGTCGGCCCTTGGGTTCGTGTCGAGAAGGGCCAGCCGGCTGACGCGCTCCGGTGCCTGGCGCATGATCTCCATGCTGATGTAGCCGCCCATGGACAGGCCGGCGAGGGCAAACCGTTCCGGTGCCTTGGCCAGAATGTCCGCAGCGATCTCCGGAATGGTGTTGTGCTGACGGTGGTCGGCCACCATGATCGGCCGGTCTGCAAAGGCGACGATCTGCGGGGCATAGAGGGTTTCCGTGCACAGGAGCCCCGGGACGAAGACAATCGGTTCCATCAAGGTTGCTCCCCTCAGGCTTTCGGGCGTTCGGCGAGAAGCATGTAGTTCACATCCATGTCGCGCGACCGGTTCCAGGTGTCGGTCAGGGGATTGAATGTCACGCCGCAGCGGTCGATCACGCTCATGCCAGCCTTTGCCAGCGGCGTTTCGATTTCCTCCGGGCGCACAAGCTTCTCATAGGAGTGGGTGCCCTTGGGCAGCCAGCGCAGGACATACTCGGCCCCGACGATTGCGAGGGCATAAGCCTTCAGCGTGCGGTTGATGGTCGCAACGAACATCAGGCCGCCGGGCCGGACCATGCGCGCCGTCTCTGCCATGAAGAGCGGCACATCCGCGACGTGCTCCACGACTTCCATGTTGAAAACCACATCGAACGTCTCGCCGGCCGCCGCCAGAGCTTCCGCCGTCTCTGCCCGGTAGTCGATATCAAGGCCGGAGGATTTGGCGTGAAGGCGGGCCACCTCGATGTTCACAGTCGAGGGATCGGCGCCGACCATCTGCGCGCCGAGGCGGGCCATGGGTTCACTGAGAAGGCCGCCGCCGCAGCCGATGTCGAGGCAGCGCAGGCCTTCAAGCGCGTTGGCCGAGTTCGGATCACGGCCATAACGGGCACAGATCTTTTCCTTGATATAGGCCAGCCGGACGGGGCTGAACTTGTGCAGCGGGCGGAACTTGCCGGTCGGATCCCACCATTCGGCCGCCATTGCCGAAAACCGGGCGACTTCGGTGTCGTCAACCGTGCCCGTCGTCTGCTTCGTCGCCTCGTTCATCGCTGGTTCCTTTCCTACGCCGCCTTCGCTCGCGCAGCGGCTGCTTTCCCTGTGTCCTTCAAGGTCGCGCGTCTTTTGTCAAGGCGCGCTGTTGCGGCAATTGCGCAGTGCATGTATGTGTGACGCCCGATCCGGCAGGCGCACCTGCGCCTTCGTTACTCGATGAAAAGAATACGACAGCAATGGCTCGACTGGTTTTGAAATTCGGTGGCACATCCGTGGCCGACCTCGACCGTATCCGTAACGTGGCCCGCCACGTCAAACGGGAAGTCGATGCCGGGAACGAAGTGGCCGTCGTCGTGTCGGCAATGGCGGGGCAGACCAACAAGCTGGTCGACTGGTGCCGGCAGGCATCCCCCCTTCATGATGCCCGTGAATATGATGCAGTGGTCGCTTCCGGCGAACAGGTGACCTCCGGTCTCCTGGCCATCGTCCTGCAGGATATGGGCGTCAATGCCCGCTCCTGGCAGGGCTGGCAGATCCCGTTGAAGACCGACGAAAGCCACGGCGCTGCGCGGATCAAGGAAATCGACGCCGATTTCCTGGTCGAGCGCATCTCCGGCGGCCAGGTGGCAGTCATTGCCGGTTTCCAGGGCATTGCCCCGGACAACCGCATTTCGACGCTCGGCCGCGGCGGCTCGGACACCAGCGCGGTGGCCATTGCAGCAGCCATCAAGGCAGACCGCTGCGATATCTACACCGACGTAGACGGCGTCTATACGACGGACCCGCGCATCGTGCCCAAGGCCAAGCGTCTGGACCGCGTTTCCTTCGAAGAAATGCTGGAAATGGCATCGCTCGGCGCCAAGGTGCTGCAGGTGCGCTCCGTTGAAATGGCCATGGTCCATGGCGTGCGCACCTTCGTGCGTTCCAGCTTTGATGATCCGGACGCGCCGCAGATCGGCGTTGGTGATCTTCCCCCAGGTACTCTCATTTGCGACGAGGATGAACTCGTGGAACAGCAAGTTGTTACCGGCATCGCCTTTGCGAAGGACGAAGCCCAGATCTCGATTCGCGATGTGGCTGACAAGCCGGGCGTCGCTCATTCGGTCTTCGGTCCGCTGGCCGATGCGAACATCAACGTCGACATGATCGTCCAGAACATTTCTCCGGACGGCAAGACCACCGACATCACCTTCACGGTTCCGGAAACGGACTATCAGCGCGCCATCAAGGTGCTGGAAGAAAACCGCGAAGCCATCGGTTTCCAGAACCTGGAAGGCGCGACGGATGTGGTGAAGGTGTCGGTTATCGGCATCGGCATGCGCTCCCATGCAGGCATCGCTGCGGACTGTTTCCGCGGCCTGGCTGCCAAGGGCATCAACATCCGTGCGATCACAACGTCCGAAATCAAGATCTCCGTGCTGATCGATTCTGCCTACACGGAACTTGCAGTCCGGACTCTCCATTCGCTATACGGATTGGACGGGTAAGTGACCCGACTCGCCGCAGACGATTGATTTCGATCGCCTGCGGCCGGTTCCAGGGACATGACGGGGTAGGCGATGCGCAGCAACCTGGCCGGTCCGCGCCTGTTGCTCCGCCGGCTTCGCGAAGTCATGGCGGAGCCGATCAAGGCGCAGGAGCGACTCGATAAGATCGTGGTCCTGATCGCGGCCAACGTGGTGGCCGAGGTCTGCTCGGTCTATATACTGCGTGCCGACGGCGTTCTTGAGCTTTATGCCACCGAAGGCCTGAAGCGCGAAGCCGTGCACCATGCGTCGCTGCGCGTCGGACAAGGCCTTGTCGGTCTGATCGCCGCCGAAGCGCGGCCCCTCAATCTTCCCAACGCCCGTGCGCATCCGGCCTTTGCCTATCTGCCGGAAACGGGCGAAGACGCCTACAATTCTTTCCTGGGTGTGCCGATCCTGCGTGCTGGCCGCACGCTGGGCGTTCTGGTCGTTCAGAACCAGTCGCACCGCACCTATCTGGAAGACGAAGTCGAAGCCCTGCAGACAACGGCAATGGTCATTGCCGAAATGGTGGCTGCGGGTGAACTTGAAGCCATTTCTCAGAAGGGCACGGGGCTCGACCTGTCCCGGCCGATCCATGCGCAGGGAGTTGCCCTGGCCGAAGGCGTCGGCCTTGGCCATGTGGTCCTGCATGAGCCGCGCGTGGTCGTCACCAATCTGATTTCCGAGGACACGGACGCTGAAAAGAGCCGCCTGACCACGGCAATCAACCGTTTGCGTCTGTCCATCGACGATCTTCTGGCCAGCAATGACATTGCCGCCGTGGGGGAGCACCGGGAGGTTCTCGAAGCCTACCGGATGTTTGCCTATGACCAGGGCTGGATCCGCAAGATCGAGGAAGCCATTCGCAACGGTCTGACGGCGGAAGCGTCGGTTGAAAAGGTCCAGAGCGACATGCGCGCGCGCATGCTCCGCCAGACCGATCCGTATCTGCGCGAACGGCTGCACGATCTCGATGATCTGGCGCACCGGCTCATTCGCGAGCTGATGGGCCGTGACCATGGCTCCGCAGTTGATGATCTGCCGCAGGACGCCATCATCATTGCCCGCAACATGGGGGCGGCCGAACTTCTCGACTATGACCGCGACAAGATCCGCGGCCTCGTGCTTGAGGAAGGCGGCCCGACCAGCCACATCACCATCGTCAGCCGGGCTCTTGGCATTCCGATGGTTGGCCAGGTCCATGACATCGTCAGCCTGGCGGATGCCGGGGATGCGGTCATCGTCGACGGGGATGCGGGCGAGGTCTATCTGCGCCCCGCCCAGGACGTTCAGAACGCTTATGCCGAAAAGGTGCGGTTCCGTGCCCGCCGGCAGGCCCAGTACCGCCGTCTGCGCAACAAGCCGTCCGTCACCAAGGATGGGGTGGAGATCGCCCTGCAGATGAACGCGGGGCTCCTGGTTGACCTGCCGCATCTGACCGAGGCGGGCGCTGCCGGTGTCGGCCTGTTCCGCACCGAATTACAGTTCATGCTGGCCTCTTCCTTCCCGCGCATGAAGGAACAGAGGGCGCAATATGAGCAGGTGCTGGCAGCTGCTGACGGCAAGCCGGTCACGTTCCGCTCTCTTGATATCGGTGGTGACAAGGTTCTCCCATATCTGCGCTCCATTCAGGAAGAAAACCCGGCCATGGGCTGGCGCGCTCTGCGTCTGGGGCTGGACCGTCCGGGATTGCTGCGGACCCAGATCCGGGCGCTGCTGATGGCGGCTGCCGGGCGTGATCTGAAGCTGATGTTCCCGATGGTCGCCGAGGTGGATGAATTCCTGCTGGCACGCGGCCTGGTCGAGCGCGAACTCAAGCATCTGCGCCGTCATGGCCATGCGGTGCCGGAGAAGATCCGGCTGGGCGTCATGGTCGAGGTTCCCTCCCTGCTGTTCCAGCTCGATGAGCTGATGCAGGAAGTGGATTTCGTCTCTGTCGGCTCGAACGACCTGTTCCAGTTCTTCTGTGCGGTGGACCGGGGCAATACCCGTGTTGCCGATCGTTTTGATCCGCTGAGCCTCGGCTTCCTTCGTGCCCTCAAGCGGATCGTCGACAAGGCCGGGGCAGCGCATGTTCCCGTCACCCTGTGCGGTGAACTTGCCGGCAAGCCGCTCGAGGCCATGGCCCTGATCGGCCTCGGCTTCCGCGATCTTTCCATGTCGCCGGCCTCGCTTGGTCCCGTAAAGGCCATGCTGAGAACGCTGGATGCCGGACGTCTGGCCGCGCGCCTTCTGCCGCGCCTGGAGCCGGGCCATCCGGAAGGCGACATTCGTGACTTCCTGAAGCGGTTTGCCGCCGAGATGGACGTCTCGCTCTAGTTTCATATCATTGGTGTGCCTGATCGCAGGCAGAAGGAGACGGCGCTCATGCTGGCGCGTAACAAGCTTGACACGTTGCTTGCCCGGTTTTCCGAAATCGAGCACCGGATGTCGGCCAATCCGGATCCGGGCACCTATGTGAAACTGTCCCGGGAATATGCCTCGCTGGAGCCTTTTATCCTGAAGGTTCGCGAACTTCTGAAGGCGCAGGACGATCTTGCCGAGGCCCGCGCCCTTCTGGCCGATTCCAAGACCGACCGGGACATGCGCGAGCTGGCCGAGGCGGAAGTGGAAGAACTGGAAGAGCGGCTTGAAGGGCTCAGCCAGGAAGTCCGCATCGGTCTTCTGCCGAAGGATGCTGCCGACGCCAATGACGCCATTCTCGAAGTGCGCGCCGGGACGGGTGGTGACGAAGCGGCTCTCTTTGCCGGTGATCTCTTCCGCATGTACCAGCGCTTTGCCGAGCTGCAGGGCTGGAAGGTCGAGGTGATGTCCGCCAGCGAAGGGGAAGTCGGCGGCTACAAGGAAATCATTGCGTCCGTATCCGGCGAAAACGTCTTTGCCCGCATGAAGTTCGAATCCGGTGTGCACCGGGTCCAGCGCGTACCGGCAACCGAATCTGGTGGGCGTATTCACACGTCCGCCGCTACGGTCGCCGTTCTGCCGCAGGCCGAGGATGTGGACATCGAAGTCAATGACAGCGATCTGCGCATCGATACCTACCGGGCATCCGGCGCGGGTGGTCAGCACGTAAACACGACCGATTCCGCGGTCCGTATCACCCACTTGCCCACGGGCATCGTTGTGGCGGTCCAGGATGAGCGCTCCCAGCACAAGAACAAGGCGCGCGCCATGCAGCTGCTGCGCGCCCGCATCTACGATGCCGAGCGTGAGCGGGCGGCAAGCGAGCGGACGGAAGCCCGCCGCCTTCAGGTCGGTTCAGGTGACCGGTCGGAGCGGATCCGCACCTATAATTTCCCTCAAGGCCGGGTCACTGATCACCGGATTGGTCTGACGCTTTACAAGCTCGAGCAGATCCTGTCCGGCGAAGCGCTGCATGAAGTGATCGAGGCACTGATTGTCGATTATCAGGCGGCCCTTCTTGCGGCTGAAGAGGCTTGAACCATGGAACTTGGCGCCCTCTGGCGTGAAGTGCGCAACAGCCTGAGATCCGCCGGCTGCGAGACTGCGGATCTTGACGCCAAGGCGCTGGTGTCTGGTGCGCTGGACCTGTCGATCTCGGAGGTGATCCTGCGGGATGGAGACGAGGTTTCTACAGAGAAGGCCGCTTATATCCAGTCTCTTGCCACGCAAAGGGCCCAAGGGGTGCCGGTTGGCCGCCTGCTCGGCTGGCGGGAGTTCTGGGGCATGCGCTTCGCCTTGAACCCGGCGACCCTCGAACCGCGCCCGGATACCGAAATCCTCGTGGAGGCAGTTCTGGCCCGGACAGTGCCGGGGCGGCCGCTCCGCTTTGCGGACATCGGAACCGGGACCGGGGCAATCGCCGTGGCGCTTCTCAGCGAGTTGCCGGAGGCCGACTGTCTTGCGGTGGATCTGTCACCGGAAGCGCTCTCCTGTGCTATCGCGAATGCGGACCGGCTCGGAGTGGGTAAGCGGTTTCATCCGGTGGTTTCCGACTATGCCAGCGCCCTGTCCGGGGAGCTGGATTGGCTCGTAAGTAATCCGCCGTATATCCGGTCGGAGGTGATCGAAGGTCTTGACCGGGACGTGCGTGATCACGATCCGATGCTGGCGCTGGACGGCGGCGCAGATGGCCTGGCCGCATACCGGACTTTGACTGCAGAAGCGCAGAAACTCCTGAAGAATGGCGGGCGAATCGCTTTCGAAATCGGTTTTGACCAGGCCGCCGACGTGTCGGACCTGCTGACCGGAGCCGGGTTTGTTAACATTGAAATCATTCAGGATCTTGGTGGGAACGACCGGGTTGTGCTCGGCCTGCGGCCATAAGTCCGGGCGATTTGACCCGGATGTGAAAAATCGCTTGGAAAACCAAGCTGAACCAGTTAGGTTCACCTCGCCGAGACCGGAGTAATGTGATCAGCGTTTAGCGGGGCATGCCTTTCCGGCAACGTGGGGACAAACGCTTCCAGCGCGTTTTGGAAACCGTTGTTTAGACGGACCATCCGGACTTTCGGACTGTCGCAGAACATGGCGATTGCATCGGCTGTAAAACGGCCCGGTGTCTTTCGAGTATTCAAGTACGGTCGACAGCCGCTGACCTGCACGGTTGGTTTCGGCATATTTCGTGTCGGTATTAGGTAATCCCGATGTTTGGCCAGCGTTAAGCTGGTCGCCGTTCCTTAAGAGAAAACGGCAGGATGAGACCAGGTAATCAGAGCAAACAGCAGCGTATGCGCGGACGGAGCCGCAAGGGTCCGAATCCGCTGAGCAGGACCTATGAATCCAACGGTCCGGATGTGAAAATCCGTGGTACAGCCCTGCACGTCGCGGAGAAGTATCAGCAGCTCGCCCGGGATGCTCAGGCATCCGGTGACCGGATCATGTCCGAAAATTATTTCCAGCATGCGGAGCACTATCTGCGCATCGTGGCAGCCGCCCAGGGCAACATGCAGCCTGTGCTGCAGGCCGGCATGGACGGTGACGAGGACGGCCAGGACTATCCGGTCCAGGCAGCCCCCGAGCGTCGTGAGCGGTTCGACCGCAACGGCGACCGCCCTGAGCGTGCAGAGCGCCCCGAACGTGCAGAACGCGCTGAGCGCCAGGAACGTGGTGAGCGCCCCGAGCGTCAGCCCCGTGGCGACCGGAACGGCTCTGCAGACCGTTTTGCACAACAGGACATGGTCGGCGAGGACAGCCCGCAGCCGTTTATCGACGATATGCCGATGATCGACGCCTCCGGCCAGGTCAATGGCCATGGCGCCCGGGCTATCGAAGAGGACGGCGAAGACGACAAGCCGCGCCGCCGCCCGCGTGGCACGCGTGGCCGTGGTGTCCGCCGCACTGGCGCTGAGGACGACGCCCCGGTTGCTGAAGAAGCTTCCGCTCCGGTTGAAGTTCCGGAAGTGGTTGCTGCAGACGACGAAGCCCCTGCCAAGCCCAAGGCCCGCCGGACCCCGCGTCCGCGCAAGCCCAAGGCTGAAGAAGGCTCGGCCAAGGAAGTTGTCGCCGCTGGCGAATGATTTCCGGCCTTCGCTGGACCCTGCAAGGATTGAAACGGCGCCCATCGTGGCGCCGTTTTTGTTTGGCCTGTTCCTTTCTACGAATTCATCCGGAATTTTGCCGCACCCCCTTTTGTGTTCAATTTGCAACACTATATCCGGAGTGCGGTGCTCAAAGAGGCCGCCCGGGTGCTTCGGTTGAAGAAGGTCCGGATTCCGATACGCTTTCCATGCTTCGGGTGGAATGGCGGAGTGGAGGTCAGTAATGAACTTTGAAAAATACACAGAACGTGCCCGTGGTTTCATTCAGTCCGCGCAGACCCATGCGCTTGGGCGCGGGCATCAGCAATTCGCCCCGGAACACATTCTGAAGGTCCTTCTTGATGACCCGGAAGGTCTCGCAAGCGGCCTGATTGAACGGGCCGGCGGCCAGGCCACTCTGGCAAAGACGGAAGTCGAACGGCTTCTGGACAAGATGCCGAAGGTGAGCGGTGGGGAAGGTCAGCTCTATCTTGCTCCCGGCACAGCCCGTGTTCTCGACCAGGCCCTGAAGATCGCTGAAAAGGCTGGTGACAGCTTTGTAACCGTTGAACGCTTGCTCCTGGCCCTTGCCATGGATCAGGACGGCGAAACCGGCAAGCTGCTTGCCAAGGCCGGCGTCACCGCGAATGGCCTGAACGAAGCGATCAACTCTCTGCGTCAGGGCAGGACTGCGGACAGCGCGACAGCCGAGAACCAGTATGACGCCCTGAAGAAATATGCCCGGGATCTCACCCAGGCTGCCCGTGAGGGCAAGCTGGATCCGGTGATCGGCCGTGACGAGGAAATCCGCCGCACGATTCAGGTCCTGTCCCGCCGGACCAAGAACAACCCGGTGCTGATCGGCGAGCCGGGCGTTGGCAAGACCGCCATCGCCGAAGGTCTCGCGCTGCGCATCATCAACGGGGATGTGCCTGAGTCGCTCAAGGACAAGAAACTTCTTGCTCTCGACATGGGGTCCCTGATTGCAGGTGCAAAGTATCGCGGAGAATTCGAGGAACGCCTGAAGGGCATCCTGTCTGAAGTTCAGGCGGCTGCCGGTGGCATCGTCCTCTTCATTGACGAGATGCACACGCTTGTCGGTGCGGGCAAGGCGGATGGCGCCATGGATGCGTCCAACCTCCTGAAGCCGGCACTGGCCCGTGGCGAACTCCACTGCGTTGGTGCGACCACGCTGGATGAGTACCGCAAGCACGTGGAAAAGGATGCGGCGCTGGCCCGCCGGTTCCAGCCTGTGTTTGTCAGCGAGCCGACGGTCGAGGACACCATCTCGATCCTGCGCGGGCTCAAGGAAAAGTACGAGCTCCATCACGGGGTCCGGATCACCGACTCGGCCATTGTTTCTGCGGCAACCCTGTCGAACCGCTACATCACGGACCGGTTCCTGCCGGACAAGGCGATCGACCTTGTCGATGAGGCTGCCAGCCGCCTGCGCATGCAGGTCGACAGCAAGCCGGAAGAACTGGACGAACTGGACCGCAGGGTCATTCAGCTCAAGATCGAGCGTGAGGCCTTGAAGAAGGAAGAAGACCTGGCTGCCAAGGACCGCCTGGCAAAGCTGGAAAAGGAACTGTCGGACCTCGAAGAGGAATCCGATGCTTTGACCAGCCGCTGGCAGAGCGAGAAGGACAAGCTGAACCTTGAACAGAAGATCAAGGAACAGCTGGAACAGGCCCGGACTGATCTGGAAATCGCCCAGCGGCGCGGTGATCTGGCGAAGGCCGGTGAGCTGGCCTATGGCGTGGTGCCCGAACTGGAGCGCAAGCTCCAGGAAGCGGAAGCCAACTCCGGAGGCGGCTCCATGGTGGATGAAGCCGTGACCTCGTCTCATGTCGCCCAGGTCGTCTCCAAGTGGACCGGTATTCCGGTCGACCGGATGCTGGAAGGCGAGCGGGAGAAGCTGCTGCAGATGGAAGACCTTCTGTCCGGCCGGGTTATTGGCCAGGGAGAAGCCATCCATGCGGTTGCAACGGCGGTGCGCCGGGCCCGTGCCGGTCTTCAGGATCCGAACCGGCCGATCGGCTCGTTCATGTTCCTCGGGCCAACCGGTGTCGGCAAGACCGAACTGACCAAGGCTCTGGCGAGCTTCCTGTTCGACGATGATACGGCGATGGTCCGCATCGACATGTCCGAGTACATGGAGAAGCACTCCGTTGCCCGTCTGATCGGCGCGCCTCCGGGCTATGTCGGATACGAGGAAGGCGGCTCTCTGACGGAAGCCGTCCGCCGCAGACCCTATCAGGTCGTGTTGTTCGACGAGATCGAGAAGGCCCACAGCGATGTGTTCAACGTGCTGCTTCAGGTTCTGGATGATGGCCGCCTGACCGATGGTCAGGGCCGCACCGTAGACTTCCGCAACACCTTGATCATCATGACCTCCAACCTGGGGGCCGAATATCTGGTCAGTCAGCCGGAAGGCGAGGATACGGATGCGGTTCGCGGCGAGGTCATGGAGGCAGTCCGGTCTCACTTCCGGCCCGAGTTCCTCAACCGGCTGGACGAGATCGTCCTGTTCCATCGTCTGCAGCGCTCGCAGATGGCGGCCATTGTCACGATCCAGTTGCAGCGGCTTAAGTCGTTGCTGGCCGATCGCAAGATCGAGCTGGATCTGGATGACGGTGCTCTCGGTTGGTTGGCCCAGAAAGGCTATGACCCTGCCTATGGCGCCCGGCCCCTGAAGCGGGTGATCCAAAAGGAAGTTCAGGATCCGCTGGCAGAAAAGCTGCTTGGCGGGGAGATCTCTGATGGTCAGACCGTCAGGGTCTCGGCCGGAACAGACCGGCTGATCTTCCAGGTGGCGCAGGGCAATGCCAAGGCTGCCTGAGCCTGAGAGCCTTTGAAAACGAAAAGCCCCGGAGCGCACATGCTCCGGGACTGAATTTCATGAGAAAGCAGCCAAGTTTGCTGGTCATCCCGGTTTGGTGCCCAGCACCAAGACCGGGATCTAGTACTCCGTAGCGTGGGATCTTGAAAAAGGCAGTGACCTCAGATGGTTACTGGATCCCTGCCTTCGCAGGGATGACATCCAACTCTTCACGATTTGACGCCTTCACCGGTGGTTGGGGCTTTGTCAGCAGTCTGAGCCCCGGAGCATGTGCTTCGGGGCTTTTCGTTTCGGCTTGTCCGTTTTGCGGCTTACTTACTGGGCCCGCTTACTGGGCGGAAGCAACGCGAGCCGGGCGGCGGGCCTTGTCGAGAAGGTTGTCGATCCGAAGACGTTCGGCCTCGAAATTGGCGAGCATCTGTCCGTCGAGAACGCGGCCGCGTGGCAGGCGGATGCGCATCGGATCCACATACCGGTCGTTGACCATGACTTCATAGTGAAGGTGTGGGCCGGTGGAGAGGCCGGTAGACCCTACATAGCCGATGATCTGGCCCTGGTGGATCGATTGACCCGCCTCAAGGCCCTTGGCGAAACCGGACAGGTGGTTGTAGGTGGTCGTGTAGCCATTGGCATGGCGCACTTCGATCCGCTGGCCATAGCTGGAAGACCAGCCTGCCTTGATCACGGTGCCATTGCCTGCGGCCATGACCGGTGTGCCGCGGGAGGCTGCCCAGTCAACGCCGGTATGCATCTTGGCATACTTGTGGATTGGGTGACGGCGCATGCCGAAGCCGGAGCGGAACCGGCCGCCGGACAGCGGCTTTCTCATCAGGAACTTCTTCGCGCTCTGGCCATTGGCGTCGTAATAGTCGACTGCGCCATCATCAGAGGTGCGGAAGCGGTAGAAGCGGCGCTTGCTGGAGCCGGTATTGAGTGCGGCATAGAGCACCTCGCCGCTGGCAGGCCCCGCATCATCCGCATAGAGAACTTCAAGGGAGTCACCCGGCTGTACGCGGGAATTGAAGTCGACGTCAAAGGAGAAGACGCGGATCAGCTCTTCGATGACCGGCTTGCTGATGTCCTGCTCCAGCGCGGTCTGATAGATGCTGTCATATAGGGCAGGGGTCTGGCCGCCATAGGAGACGCGGTCAGCTTCTGCGAAGGCATCGGCCAGGAAATTCGCGGGCGCCTTTGCCTGAACATAGGTGCCGGTGTCCGTACGGGCGACGGTCGCCTGGTGATCTGTGTCCTCATAGAGACTGACACGCTCGGGCCGCATGCGAGTTGCGTCTTCCGGCGCCGGCTGGAAGGCAATGCGCAGGCGTTGACCCGGCTCAAGCAGGGTGACGCCCGCGGTCTTCTGGAACGCGGTGCGGATCTGTTCGGATTCCTCTTCGGAGACGTCATTGTCCCGGAGCACGTCGAACATGTCGCTTTCTTCGGCAATGGGGACGATCTTCTCGTCCATGCCCAGGTGATGGGTTTCGTCATCCTGTTTGGAGACGAAGGAAACATTCTCAGGCGTGATGCGCACGGCGAGACGGGCAAATTCCGGCTGCCGGGCCAGATTGAAGTCGTAGCGGGCCGGATCCACGAGGGTCCGGGCGGCGGTCTCGATCGAATTGGCAGCCAGGAAGCGGGCCGCCTGACGAACGCGCCGTTCGACGACAGGCTCTTCCGGTGTCGCGGACGCGTCGATCAGCTCGCTGTTGGATGGAAAGCTCGTCAGGGAGATACTGACTTCGCCTTCGACCTTCGCGCCATAGACGGAATCCGAGAAAACCGGCTCTGCTCCCCCTGCAGGCATCGGATCGGCCTGTACGTCGGAGAACATGTTCAACGGATTGAAGGCCGGAATGTCCTGGCTGAAGTCGGCGCTCTTGCGGGTGGCAAGGCTGGACGTGACCAGAGAGTAGGGGCGGACCTTGATCAGTTCCTTGTCGCCGGATTTGGTGACGACGTTGACGGGGATGATCTGCTTGTTGGCGTAGTCGGCGGCAGCGCGGGCGATCCGGTCGCCTTTGGTGCCCGTGATGACAGTGCCATCCATGCCGATCGACAGGTCTGTCTGCTCGGGCAAGGTGGCGGCTGTCACACTATACTGGCCATCGAGTGCTGCCAGCAGGGCGCCGCCCATGAGAACTACAGAGGTGATCCCGGTCAGAACCGTGCCTGTCAGCCAGCGAACAGAGACCTTGCGGCGGTCCGGCAGCGCATTGCGCCCATCCTGAACGACAAGCGGAGCTTCGTCGCCGAGATCGACGGTCTGGTTTGCATGGGTGTGAAAGGGACCGAAATGCATCAGGCCTGAGCTGCCTTATCTTATACGCCACTTTATACAGGACCGGCAGAAAATGCCGCCTGTTGTCCGAAAGGTCAAACGAAAGGTCTGCCAGAGGGGAGAACAAGTGCCCTATCTCTTTGGTCTCCTTCTGAAACCAATCAGGCGACAATGGGGCAAAGCTGCCTGAACCCGGAAGATGTGATGGGAATTACCCAGACAGATTGTCTCACGCCGTGAAGATCAGTCCGGAACCATCCGTCCCCAAAAGGATCCGAAGGAGTGGCTCAGGACAAGGCGGAGGCAGCTGATTGCGGGATACAGGCGCAAGGACAGTCGTTGCTTCTACAGCAAGAGGGAAGCCGCCCCGATAAAGCAGTAGCAGCACGGACCCAGTTGGGCAGCGCAGGAACTCTCCTTGCGCAGGTCGTGAAATCGGTGACGGAAAACAATTCACAGGCCTACGAGCGCTTTTTCAGACCCTGATCATGAGCCGCTGGTCCGAAAACTCCAGGGTTTCCGCCAAAGAGCTCAAGAAAGAGGCTCATGGGTCATTTGGCAGCTAATAAAAGTGGCAGGCGTAAAGTTTGCTCAGAATGAGAAAAATACCCCGAAAATGACCTGGCAAAGGGGTTTTGCGAGGGAATCGAGGATCAAAAAACCGCAGAAATCTGAGGCTTTTAGGGCGGAAATGGCCTGTGTGAATCTTTTTTGACGAACCGTGTTGACTCCTCATGGGGGGCTGCGTATAAACCGCTCCATCGACGGCGGCGCTGCGGACAACACGGCGCCAGACACTGTCGGTTCTACCGGACACCAGAGACGTTGGTGCCCATCTCGGGCAACGGGTTTCGTTTCGGTAATTGCTGCCTCGGCAGCGAATTCGCCATTGGCGAATGTTCTTTGACAATTTGGATTTGAAGGAAGAGAAGCGTGGACGGCGTTGTTCTTGCGAGGCTCTGGTTGAGAGACTGGAGTTAGAGTAAGAGTTAC
>NZ_FRBW01000003.1 GCF_900142725.1 Roseibium suaedae
CTTGATGAGCGCTTGTCTCGCTGGGTGCGCAAGCCCTGAGGGAAGTTTCTGCGAGGTGTCGCGCCCGATCTATCTGGATAGCATCGCAGGCAAGTCTGTCGCGGAGAAGCGGGCGATCCAGTCGCACAACGAAAAAGGTGAGGCCCTTTGCGGCTGGGAGCCGGTTCATGACTGACACTGTGAATACGGCGCTGATGAAGATGATGGACGAGGGCTTCCGGGAAGTCCGTTCCATTCTGGCTTCGCAGCAGGAGACCGCCTCGGAAAGCCGCAGGCGCCTCTATGCAAAGCTGGAAGAAATGTCGGGCGAAATGCTGGCGCTCAAGAGCCGCGTTGATGCGGTAGAGCGGAGTATCGAGGCGTCTGGACCGACGCTTGCGGAAGTCCGCCAGTATCAGCTTCAGGTGCAAGGGGCAGGGCGGCTGGGTCGATTCCTTTGGTGGGCGGGCGGCGGTCTCTTGACCATCGCATTTGCGCTTTACTCGTGGCGCCAGGTCATCGCGGAGTTTCTCAGAAAATCCTAACAGTCATCCAATCATTGGCTAAACGATCAGACGTCGCGGCAAGGCCAGTTTACAGTATTTTCCCCATCCAAGTTACCTGCATTTGGTGCTTCATATTGACTTGGTGGTGATGGGGCATACTGTATCTAGTGTTCGAGGTCTGACGATTCTAATGAGTTGTCAGCTAAGAGGGAAGCCGGTGCGCTTTGTCTTTGAGGCAAATCCGGCGCTGCCCCCGCAACTGTGAACGGTGAGCCGTTGTCCAAAAGCCACTGGGATATCCCGGGAAGGTGGATGACTTAGCTTTGACCCGTGAGCCAGGAGACCTGCCTTGGATGAAACACGTCAGCGGACGGTGGGTCCGGGCGACGCTTGAAGGTGTGTGCCTCACACATGCTCTCTTGTCCCGCCTGCCGTTCAGATTTCGATATTCTTCGGGGTGCAAGAGACATGACCGTCATCGTTTACAGCAAGCCTTCCTGCGTTCAATGCAATGCGACCTACCGTGCGCTCGATCAGCGCGGCGTCGACTATACCGTCATCGATCTAAGTGAAGACACGGTTGCCTTCGAGCACGTGCAGTCGCTCGGCTACAGGCAGGTCCCGGTTGTCGAGGCACTGGGCGAGCACTGGGCTGGGTTCCGTCCGGACAAGATTGCAGCGCTGAGCTAGGTTCTTGGCACAGCTCGTCTATTTTTCGAGCGCTTCGGGAAACACCCATCGGTTCATCGAAAAACTAGGAAGTCCGGCGTTCCGCATTCCGCGGCACAAGTCGGAAGCGCTTCCCTATGTCCGTGCGCCTTTTGTCCTGATCCTGCCGACTTACGCGGATGGAGAGGGCCGGGGAGCCGTGCACAGCCAGGTGATCCGGTTTCTGAACGATGCGCCGACGCGATCCTTCCTGAAAGGCGTCATTGCCTCCGGCAACCGCAATTTCGGGGCCTATTTTGCCCATGCAGGAGATGTTGTGTCGAAGAAATGCGGCGTTCCACTGCTCTACCGTTTTGAGCTTGCCGGAACCGACACCGATCTCCACCGCGTCCAACACGGGATGACAGAGTTTTGGAAACGACAGTCCTAGACCGTCCGGCAAGCCCGGCGGCAAACCTCGACTATCATGCGCTCAACGCGATGCTGAACCTCTATGACGCAAACGGCAGGATCCAGTTTGATGCCGACCGTCAGGCAGCGCGCCAGTATTTCCTCCAACACGTCAACCAGAACACGGTTTTCTTCCATTCCCTGGAGGAGAAGCTCGGCTATCTGGTGCGTGAGGGGTACTACGAAAACGAGGTGCTGGAACAATACGACGAGGCCTTCGTCAAGGCGATCTTCGAGGCGGCCTATGCGCGCAAGTTCCGCTTTCCGGCCTTCCTCGGCGCCTTCAAATATTACACCAGCTACACGCTGAAGACCTTCGACGGAAAACGCTACCTGGAGCGCTTCGAGGACCGGGTGGTGATGGTTTCTCTGACACTGGCCGCCGGCGACGAGGATCACGCCATGCGGCTGATGGACGAGATCATTTCCGGCCGGTTTCAGCCGGCGACGCCGACCTTCCTCAATGCTGGCAAGAAGCAGCGCGGCGAGCTGATCTCCTGCTTTCTGCTGCGTCTTGAAGACAACATGGAATCCATAGGGCGCGGTATCAATTCTGCACTCCAGCTTTCCAAGCGCGGCGGCGGCGTGGCGTTGCTCCTGACCAACATCCGCGAAGCGGGCGCGCCCATCAAAGGGATCGAGAACCAGTCATCCGGCGTCATTCCGGTGATGAAGCTTCTGGAGGACAGTTTCTCCTATGCCAACCAGCTCGGCGCGCGCCAGGGTGCAGGAGCAGTCTATCTCAACGCCCATCACCCGGACATCCTGCGCTTCCTCGACACCAAGCGCGAGAACGCGGACGAGAAGATCCGCATCAAGACCCTCTCACTCGGCGTCGTGATCCCGGACATCACCTTCGAACTCGCGAAGGAAGACGACGACATGTACCTGTTCTCGCCTCACGATGTGGAGCGGGTCTACGGCACGCCGTTTTCGCAGGTTTCGGTCACGGAAAAGTACCGTGAGATGGTCGATGATCCACGCATCCGCAAGAAGAAGATCCGGGCGCGCAGTTTCTTCCAGACCATCGCCGAGATCCAGTTTGAGAGCGGCTATCCTTACGTCCTGTTCGAGGACACCGCCAACCGGGCCAATCCGGTTGACGGGCGCATCAACATGTCGAACCTCTGCTCGGAGATCCTCCAGGTCAACGAAGCGTCAGAGTTCAACGACGACCTTTCTTACAGCTATCTCGGCACGGATATTTCCTGCAATCTCGGGTCGCTGAACATCGCCAAGGCAATGGATGGCGGCGACCTCGGTGCAACTGTCGAGACTGCGGTTCGCGCCCTGACCGCCGTCTCCGACATGAGCTCAATCGAGAGCGTTCCGTCCGTGCGCCGTGGCAATGACGAAAGCCATGCCATCGGTCTTGGCCAGATGAACCTGCATGGCTACCTAGCCCGTGAACGCATCCATTATGGTTCGAAGGAGGGTGTCGACTTCACAAGCATGTATTTCTGCGCGGTCGCCTATCACTGCATCCGGGCTTCCAATGCCCTGGCGCGCGAACGCGGCAGGAGCTTCAAGGGGTTCGAGAAAAGCAGATACGCCGACGGTTCCTTCTTTGACAAATACACCGAGCGCGGGTGGAAACCGAAAACCGGTAGGGTAAGGGAACTGTTCGAGGAGGCGGGCATCGATCTTCCGACGCAGGCGGACTGGCTGGCGTTGAAGGAGGCCGTCATGGCGGACGGGCTCTACAACCGGAACCTCCAGGCCGTTCCGCCAACCGGCTCCATCAGCTACATCAACAACGCCACATCCTCGATCCACCCCATTGTCTCGAAGGTCGAGATCCGCAAGGAAGGCAAGATCGGCAGGGTCTATTATCCGGCCGCCTACATGACCAACGACAATCTGGAGTTCTACCGGGATGCCTACGAGATCGGACCGGAGAAGATCATCGATACTTACGCGGCTGCGACCGAGCATGTCGACCAGGGCCTGTCCCTGACGCTTTTCTTCCGCGACAGCGCGACGACACGGGATGTCAACCGCGCCCAGATCTACGCCTGGAAGAAGGGCATCAAGACCATCTACTACATCCGCCTGCGCCAGATGGCCCTTGAGGGCACGGAAGTGCAGGGCTGCGTGTCCTGCTCGCTTTAGGGAACCTTGATCATGACCATTCACACCCCCGTATCGCGTCTCGCGCGCAAGGTGCCCAAGGCCGTCAACTGGAACCGGCTTCAGGACGACAAGGATCTGGAGATCTGGAACCGCCTGACGGTCAATTTCTGGCTGCCGGAAAAGGTTCCGCTTTCCAACGATATCCAGAGCTGGGCAACGCTCCACGAGGACGAGCAGCAGCTGACCATCCGGGTCTTCACCGGCCTGACCCTGCTCGACACGATCCAGAATACGGTCGGCGCCCCTGCGCTGATGGCCGATGCGCTGACACCGCACGAGGAAGCGGTTCTTACCAACATTGCCTTCATGGAGGCGGTGCATGCGCGCAGCTATTCCTCTGTGTTCTCGACGCTTTGCCGCACAGCCGACGTCGATGAGGCCTTCCGTTGGTCGGAGGAAAACGAATTTCTCCAGGCAAAATCGCGTCTGATCCTGGGTGAGTACGACACGGCTTCCTCGCCGCTGAAGAAGAAGATCGCCAGCGTCTTCCTGGAGAGCTTCCTATTCTATTCGGGCTTCTATCTGCCCATGCACTGGTCTAGCCGGGCAAAGCTCACCAACACGGCCGATCTCATCCGCCTGATCATCCGTGATGAGGCCGTTCATGGCTATTACATCGGCTACAAGTTCCAGCGTATGCTGGAACGGTTGCCGGAGGCCGAGCGCCAGGAAATGAAGGACTTCTCCTTCGCGCTGATGTTCGATCTCTACGAGATCGAGAGCCGATACACCGAAAGCCTCTACGATGGTGTCGGGCTAACTGAAGATGTGAAGCATTTCCTGCACTACAACGCCAACAAGGCACTCATGAATCTCGGCTACGAACCGCTCTTTCCGGACAGCGTGTGCCAGGTGAACCCGGCGATCATGGCGTCCCTGTCGCCGAACGCGGACGAGAATCACGACTTCTTCTCCGGATCCGGTTCGTCCTATGTCATCGGCAAGGCGGTCGCGACAGAAGACGAGGACTGGGATTTCTGATGAGGCTTTTCTTCAATGCACTGATGATGGTGTCTTTGACGTCAGGCCGCGAAGTTTGATACCCGAACGAAGCCCTTACCTAGTCCGCTTAAGCAACATCAAACTTGCGTATCATGTTTGGGAACCGTGACAAAAAGGGTGTTCTGGAAGTTTCCAAGACCCAAAACCTGGAGATCTAAATGACGGCAAAGTCCCGACCGGCCCCTGATCAGGATGGCTCCCTGGCAAGTATGATTGAATGCCATGGCTTGATCTTGTTCACTGAGAATTATGAAGACTGCGTGTCTTTCTATCGTTTTAAACTAGGTCTGCCGCTGTGGTACGAGAAAGATGGTCTGACTTGCTTACATTTCGGTGATGGATACCTGATGATTGAGACGGGCGGGATCGCCCGCAAGTCTCGAAAAACCGTTTCCGAGAACCCGACTGCGATCCGATTTAACGTGCAGGACGTCAAGGCTGCGGCCCAGAGATTGGAAAAGCAGGGCGTCGACGTACGTATCAATGAGTATAGTTGGGGAACAACTGGCAGCTTCGTTGATCCAGATGGCAATGTTTGCAGTCTAAAGAACGCTGATGATCCTTACTTCAAAGTTAGCTAAAATATAATCAGCCGTTCTCATCCTCCGGAAAGAGGCGGGGCAGGGATGACCCGCGCCATCTCTGGCCGGACGTCGCCAGGATCATCAGAGAATGCGATCCCGAATGGGTCTTCTGCGAAAACGTCGAAGGACATCTGGACCGTGGATTTGAAGAGGTCGCCGGGGACTTTCAGGCAATGGGCTATAGCGTCAACGCGGGATTGTTCTCGGCGGTTGAAGTTGGCGCGGCCCACATCCGGAAGAGGCTCTTCATTCTGGCCCACGCCGACCATAAGCCTCTACTGCTGCCGGACGGATGTCCTTATCGATCAGGGAGCGTTTCGTTTCCGGACGGCGACCGATCAGAAGGGCAGCCAGCATTCGATCGGGAATGCCGCAAGGGTATGGTCGGTGTTCTGGATGACTGCGCAGACCATGGGGCTGAAGCCCTCTCAGGCTCTGATCTCCCGATCTTCGCACCCGCTCCATGTGACCTTGATGCCTGGAACACGCACCTGTCCCGGGGACTGGACCTTCAACCCGAACTTTTCCGACTGGCTGATGGGCTGGCCAATCGGGTGGAGCGATCCAGGGCAGCCGGTAACGGGGTTGTCCCGCTGGCTGCAGCGCATGCGTGGCGAAATCTCAAGGCTGAGCATGTTTAGATGCGGTAGCTGACGGCTCCTTGCTGCCGTTAAGATCTTGGCTGACCCACTTCCGCCTAGCGTCGCCCACGCAGTCGTTTACCGGCTGATGCGGATTTCCTGAAAGCGGTCAGACCATTCGGCAGGAATTGATTCGGCGGCCACCTGCGTTGCTAGTCGAATCACAAGAAAACGTGCATAAGTTTCCAGTTTTTCGATCGGCTAAAGTAGATTCAGTAGACAACATGGCGAAGGCGAAAAAAAACAAATCGATCAGTGAAGAGGCGAAGCTTGCAGCGGAGCAGGCCGTCATCGCCATCTCGAGGCAGGTAAAATTCAACGTCGCGGAATATCCGGTATCGATGTACGTGAGCAGGTTCAAGGATGATGTTAGCGATCGATATTTCGTTCCGGAATACCAGCGCAATTTGGCCTGGAACGACGAGCAGAAGTCTCAGTTTGTGGAATCGTTGTTGGTCGGCCTCCCGATCCCGTTCATGTTTTTCTATCAGACCCCAGAAGGACGCATGGAAATCGTGGACGGTTCGCAGCGCATGCGCGCGATGCGTTCGTTTTTGAAGGAAGGTCTGCGGCTCAGCGATCTGGTATTGGTACCCGAACTCAATGGCTTTTCGTTTTCCGATCTACCTAGCGATCGGCAGAATAAGCTCGAAGATATCACGATCCGCACGATCCTACTTGATACGGACACCGATCCGGCGACACGCGCGGAGATGTTCGCGCGCATCAACAGGACGGGTACGATGGCCAATGAGGCGGAGATACGCAGGGGCTCGCTCCCAGGTCCTGTTACTAGCCTGATCCAGGAGCTTGCCGAGTCGGCTCAGTTCGTTGAGGCCACACCTCTTACCGAAAAGGCTGTCGCGCAGCGCGAGCGTGAGGAACTGGTGACGCGGTTCTTCGCTTACCTCAACAGGAACGACACACCGGATGGCCGCTTTCCGGGATACCGCGACCGGCCGAAGAAATTCCTGTACGACTATCTAAAGGAGGCGAACACGGCAGCCACGGCCGATCCTACGATCGTACCCGCGATGCGGGAGGAATTCGTACGAATGCTAAATTTGGTCTCGGCTTCTTTTCCGCTCGGCTTTCGCAAGACCAAGACCGCGAACACGGTGCCGCGCGTCCGGTTCGAAGCGATCGCTGTCGGCTCAGCACTTGCGTTGCGGCAAGACCCCGACGTAGTCGTCGCGCCAGAGGTGGTTGCGGACCGGATGGTCGCAGCAAACTTCGACAAAATCGTCGTGTCCGATGGAGCGAACGTGCGCTCTAAACTCGAGGGGAGGATCGATCTCGGCCGGTCGCTCCTGATCGACGAATGACAGATCTACATGCGACCCTTGCCGAACGTAGGCAGGAATTCGAGGGCCACCTTGCATTCGCGGCTGCACTCGACCGACGCCTGATTGAGGGGGACACAATCTCAATCGGCGAGATGGCCCTGTCGGCACGGCACCTCTTGACGATCAAGTCGGGCCTCATCGTCCATCTCTACAACGTTGTTGAAGCGACGATGACGAAGGTAATCGAAGAGATCGGCAAGGAAGTGTTAGCGGTTCCACCATCACAGTGGTCGCACATCACCGTCAAGGAATGGCTTCGTCACTATGCTGCGATCGGCGTGGATGGAAACGAACACACGAGGCTTGAGGTCGTCCATGGAGCGGCATTAAAACTCCTTGCTAGGGAGCCAATCGAGCACTCTAAATTCAAGAAGCCCTCCGGCACCTGGTCCGACAAGGTCATCCTGGAGTTCTCTCGACGGCTTGGCGTGAACTTTCCGCTCAATGCGCAGATTGCACCGCGCATCCAGCCATCGCCGAAATACAGGGATATGACGCCTTTGGAATTCCTCGCCGATCGAAGAAACGCTATCGCGCATGGGCGGCGTACGTTCGAGAACGGTGCGAACGACCTTACGCTGCCCGCGATTGCAGAGCTCGCTTCAGTGTCCCTCGACTATCTGGTGCTGGCGGTGACGGCGTTCGAAAACTATATTGTCCAGAAACAATTCAAAACAGCCGATGCATAAAGTAGAGCAACCAATAATTGTAGCGGTCGACCTCTTCTGCGGAGTAGGGGGGCTCACCTATGGCCTGCAATCGTCTGGCATCGCGGTGAAACTCGGCGTCGATATTGATCCCGACTGCGCCTATGCCATAGAGCATAATTCCGGCGCGACTTTCCTGGAGGCCGACGTCGCTTCGCTTGATGAAGGGATCATTACCGGCGCGTTCGAGAACGCGGAAGTCAGTCTCCTGGCGGGATGTGCTCCATGTCAACCCTTCTCGACATATTCCCGCGCGGCGAAGCAGAAACACGGTGATGCGGCGGGAGAGAACCGCAGCAAGGATTGGCGCCTTGTGGAGCACTTCGCCAATCTTGTCGAGCGAGTCCAACCGGATCTGGTGACGATGGAGAACGTGCCTCCCTTGGCGCAGCAACCCGTTTTTGGGCTGCTCCTAGAGAAGCTTCAAGGGTATTGGGTGGATTGGCGGATCGTAGAGTGTCAGGCAATCGGCCTTCCTCAAACTCGGAAGCGCCTCGTGCTTGTCGCGTCCCGGCTCGGGCCAATTGCCATTCCCGATTTCGAGAAACCTATCCTGACGGTCCGCGCTGTGATCTCAGAGCTTCCAGAACTGGAAGCCGGGGGACAGGATCCCAATGATCCGCTGCATCGCGCGAGCAAGCTGAGTGCCGTAAATCTGGCAAGAATACGCCACTCGAAGCCGGGGGGGACATGGCGCGACTGGCCGGAGGACCTAAGGTCCTCGTGTCATCTTAAAGAGACCGGAGCAACTTATCCGTCGGTGTATGGAAGGATGCAGTGGGATAAGCCTGCGCCAACCATCACAACCCAGTGTTTCGGTTACGGCAACGGTCGATTTGGCCACCCAGAGCAGGATCGGGCTATCAGTCTGCGAGAAGCGTCGATGCTCCAAGGCTTTCCCAAGGACTACTCGTTCCTACCGAACGAGAAAAGCGCAAGCTTCGACAAGCTCGGCCGTTTGATCGGCAATGCGGTTCCGGTCAAGCTTGGACAAGTCATTGGCGAATTGTTCTCGGACCATGTCGCTAAAATTCGCCTGCACAGGTTAAAGCATTGACGTGGTGCCGCAGGCTCGTCCCATGGTCTTCAAGTCTGAGCTGCTTTTCCGTGTTTTACGTTTCCTTTATCTGAAAAGGAGTGGAAGATCCCCGAGCATGGGCCATGGCTAATAGCGAAAACACCGTTCACACCGTGCGCGGTTTCCAGGCCGCAAGCGCGTCAAAGATGTTCAAACGTATGCCACACACAAATTTCCTGACAGTCCCGCCAACCATGTTGTTAGTTCTTTCAAAGCCAGTTCACTAGACCCTGATTCCTTAGACCAGACAGTCTGCAAAAGGCCTCTTTCGGTAATTAGTTCCGACCACAGCGAACGTCCGCTCTCCGCCGTGTCTAGACCTTGGAGCAGAGCGTATCGAACGGTCGAATACGGAAGCTGAGGGCGCAAAGCAGCCGGATGATAGAGCTGGAAACCCAACTCTGCCTCTCAATGCTTTAGTTTGAAACTGGGTGCCAAGTGAAGTTGCGCGCTACACTTTGTGGCCCAGAATGTGACCCATTTTGTGACCCAGTGTGCAGATTTTTGAGCCTAAGGTGCAGGCGCTTTCTGCAAAAATCACTTTAAAATCAATAATTTAAAGGAAAAACGAGTGGCGGATGGGGTGGGATTCGAACCCACGGAACGCTTCCACGCTCGGCGGTTTTCAAGACCGCTGCCTTAAACCACTCGGCCACCCATCCGTTGCCTTCCGTTTCATATCTTGTGAGCGGCTTGTCAAGCACTTGCGGGCAAAGAGCTGCAATTCCTGACAGAAATCCCCGGAAGGGCTGCCCAAAAGAAAACAGCTCCCGGGATCCTGGGCTGTGGATCCGGGGAGCTGAGCGAAGGCTGCTGGTTCCCATTCATGGTGGGCAGGGTTGAGAACCAGCAGCTCTAGCCGGTGTGGCCGGCGGTCTTCGGGAGTGGGCTGCCCCGTCGACAGAAACAACTCTAGGAGGCGGAGAGATTCTCGACTGTGACCTGCGTCACACCTTTGCGCCTTGTCAGTTTTGCCATGGCGTTTCCCGCTGCGGCGATCTGTCCCTGCCAGTGAAACGGGCGCCAAGGCACTTTCAGGTGAGGCTTGAAAGACCCGGAAAATGCGGAAATTCGTGCGGTTTTTCAGGTGGCTTGAGGGGAGGCGGGGGCAAAATCCTGCCGGGCGGTCAAAGGCCTCTCGACGGGATGTTCATGATGGGTTAATGAGTTTGATATCTACATGATTGCTGTGCGCTCTAGCGGGGGCTGGGTGCATTGCCAGTGTGGGATGTCCAAAGACATTTTCCGGAGCTTCCGGAGGTCAGATTCAGCAGTCGAGGCGCGTCACGGACGCGCGGCCTGACTGGGCAGGGATGTTCTGGTGTCTGGCAGCAGGAAGCATGTGTTTGAATGCGTGTGCATGGGGCCGCCAGCGCGTACGAGGTAGGACGGCAGAATGCAGGATAGGAACGACCCGTTTGAGCTTCAGGCGAAGGCGCCTGAGATGCAGCAGGCAGGCAACGTTGTGTCCTCTTCTCCGTCACAGATAAAAACTGCGGGACCAGTGGCAGAAAAAACCAGATCCTCAGCAAATTCCAGTGTGTGGTCGATGCTCCGCACCGTGTCTTGCGTCATTGTCGCTGGCGGGATCGTCGCGGCTTGCGGCACCACCGAGCAGACCACTTCCAAGTTCAGCCCGAAGAAATACGGTGTGAAGGGCAGCCCGCGCGTCGTGGCTGATGGACAGCCCGTTCCCAAGGGCGGCGGACGCTCCATCGTCGGCAAGAAGTACAAGGTTGCGGGCAAGTGGTATTATCCGACCGAAGATCCGGACTATAAGGCAGTCGGCCTTGCTTCCTGGTATGGTCCGACGTTCCATGGCCGCCAGACCGCAAATGGTGAAGTCTTCGACAAGCGCGCGATCACCGCTGCGCACACCACCATGCCGCTGCCGTCCTATGCCCGCGTGACCAACATGAGCAATGGCCGCTCGATGATCGTGCGCGTCAATGATCGCGGCCCGTTCCATGGCAACCGCGTGATCGACCTGTCCGAGCGGGCAGCCAATCTTCTGGGCACCAAGGCAGCCGGTGTTGCCAAGGTGAAGGTCGAGTATGTCGGCCCGGCCCGCATGGATGGCCGCGACGAGCAGTATCTGCTGGCCTCCCTGTCCGGACCTGGTTCCGTGGCTCCGGGTGCGACCATGCCGGGAACCATGCTGGCACAGGCAACGCCGCCGGCTCCGGTGGCTCCAGAAGTGCCTGTTCTCAGCTATGGTTCGACGGCACCGGCTCCGGCACCGCGTCCTTACTTTGATGCGCTTGTGCAGGTGGCCTCCGCGACCCCGGCTCCCGCCTATTCTGCTGGCGCGTCCTATGACGTTGCCTATGATCCGGCGATTGCGTTTGAGGCAACGGCGACCAACGTTCAGGTTGCTTCCGCCAACACCTTCTCCGCGCCTGTCATTTCCACCGGTTCGCCGGTCGTCGAAACGACTCCGGCCGCTTATGTCGAACCGACGGCTCCGGCCTCCGGCTCTCTCGGCGTGCTGCGGATGCCGGCAAACGGCCAGATGTCGTCACTCATGACTGGCAGTGCCGTGTCTTCCTATCGGGCGGACAGCCGGATCAGTGCAGCCCATGAGGCGGCCGCGACCTTCAGTTCCGGTTCCATTCCGCTGGCACAGCTCGTGAAGCTGCAGCAGGGAAGCTGAGACGGGCTGAAAGGCTGAAATCAGAAAGGCGGTCTGGATCCCTCCGGCCGCCTTTTCTTGTTTCTGGCCGGCAATCAGGTCTATTGTGCCGGCATCTTGTGGCAAGGTGGAGGAAGTGCGTGGGGGCTCTTCGCAAAAACGACCGCGGGTTATTCGCCCGGTGCCGTCAAAAGGCCGGGACGTTGTTCAAAGGGGTGGCGGCCATGGCCGTCTTTGCAAGCGGCAGTCTGTCCGTGCAGGCAGAAACCCTTGGCACCCGTGCGCCCATTGCCTTTCTCTATGCGCCGGCGACCGACACAAGCCTCTATCTGAAGGATGCGGATACCGGGTTCGAGCCGGGCTCTCTCGTCAAGGTCATGACGGCGGCTACCGTGTTCGAGGCCTTGTCTTCGGGTGAAGTGACGCCCGAGACCACTTGCAAGGTTAGCGAACACGCCTGGCGCACGGGCGGTGCGCCTTCCCGCCGGGCGACGATGTTTGCGGCGATCAAGTCCGAGATCCCGGTGATGGATCTCCTGCGCGGCCTCCTGATTCACAATGCCAATGATGCGGCCATCGTCTTGGCCGAGTGTCTGGATGGCAGCGAGGAGGCCTTTGCCGGGCGCATGAACACGCTGGCGGCCGCCCTTGGGATGAAGGGCAGTCATTTCGTCAATCCGACCGGCTATGGCGAATTGGAAAATCCGGATGGCAAGGCCGAGGCAAACAGGACGACGGCGCGGGACATGGCGATGCTGGCCAAAATGATCCTGGACCAGCACAAGTCCTACTATCCGCTGTTCTCCGAACTCGAGTTTACCTGGAACAACATCTTCCAGCGCAACAAGAACCCGCTTCTGGGCGAGATTCGCGAGCTGGATGGTCTGGGGGCAGGGCAGGCCGCCAGCGGCTTCTCCGGGCTCGCCTCCGTGGAGCGCAATGGGCGCCGAGTGATCGCGGTTGTGGCGGGCCTCGCCGATGAAAAAGCCAGACTTGCCGCCATGAAGGAAGTGGTCGAAGGCGCCTGGGACTATTTCGCGGTTCAGCGAATCTTTGCCAGGGGCGAGACGGTGACCGATGCCAAGGTCTTCGGTGGCACGGCGTCCTCGGTTCCCTTGCGTGCTGTTTCCGACGTGGATGTGCTGCTGCCTCGCGGCGGCACGCTGGACTATCGCCTGAGGGTTGTCTATTCGGGTCCTTTGAAGGCTCCCGTCAGGATGGGCACTCCGTCCGGCGAGATTCAGGTGCTCGGAAATGACGGCATCGTCTACCGCGCTCCGCTTGAAACAGCGGGTGAGGTTGATGAAGGCAGTCTCGAAGAACGGGCGCTTGGGGCGGTCAGTTATTATCTGTTCGGCTGGTTCTGAGGGCGGAAAAGATCCCGCCCGGATAGGAGCCTGCTTGGAGCAGCACAGGATTGGGCAAGACGTGCAGGGACGGTTCATAACCTTTGAAGGCGGCGAAGGGGCAGGCAAGACCACCCAGATCAAGCGCCTGAAAAGCTATCTGGAAGACCGCGGCCACAAGACCATTGTCACCCGGGAGCCGGGCGGCTCGCCGGGTGCCGAGAAGATCCGCGAGATGCTGCTTTCCGGTGCGGCCCGGGATCTGGGGCCGCGCGGCGAAGCCATGCTGTTTGCTGCGGCCCGTGCCGATCACGTTGATCATACGATCCTTCCCGCGCTGGAGCGCGGCGAATGGGTGTTGTGCGACCGGTTTGCAGATTCCACCCGCGTCTATCAGGGTGAAGCCGGTGTGGATCCGGCCTATCTCGACCTTCTGGAGACGGCTGCAGTTGCAGGTGTCCGGCCGGATCTGACCATCCTCATCGATGTACCGCCGGAGATCGGTCTTCAGCGGGTGAATTCCCGGGCCGCGGAAACGGCTTCCGGAGGTCCGGACCGTTTCGAGGCGGATGATCTCAAGGTTCATGAGCGCCGCAGGGTGCTGTTTCTCGAACTCGCCAGAAGCCATCCCCAGCGCTTTGCCGTGATTGACGGGCGGCAGGATGCGGACAAGGTAACAGGGGATATCCGGAAGGCAGTCGAAGCTCATTTCGCGCTGGAAATCGGGGAGGGTGCCCATGGCCCGCGCGACTGAAGTGATTGAAGCGCCGGAAGTCGATTCACTGCCCGGCATCCCCTTGCCCCGTGAGCGGGCCGTGCTGGTCGGCCACAGGGATACGGAGCAGGAGCTTCTGGACGCCTATCGATCGGAGCGCCTGCATCACGCCTGGATCCTGGGTGGCCCGAAAGGCATTGGCAAGGCGACGCTGGCCTATCGTTTTGCCCGGTTTGCCATCGCCAATCCGGACAGGTTTGGAGCGGCAGTGGCTGCGGCCCGTGATCTCAGCGTGCCGGAAAATCATCCGGTCTTCCGCCAGATTGCTCAGGGCGCCAATCCGAATCTTCTCCATCTGCGCCGCCCCTGGGACGAAAAGGGCAAACGGTTCAAGACGGAACTGCCGGTCGACGAGATTCGCAAGACCGTTTCTTTCTTCGGCACGACCGCGTCTGCCTCCGCCTGGCGGATCTGCATCGTGGATGCGGCGGATGACATGAACATCAGCTCGGCCAATGCCTTGCTGAAGATTCTGGAAGAGCCGCCTGCACGCTGCCTGTTCCTCGTTCTCTCCCATGCGCCGGGGCGCCTTCTGCCAACGATCCGCTCCAGATGCCGCCGGCTCGACATGTCGCCCTTGAGCGGCGATGAAATCGCTGAAGGTCTTAAAGGCCTGTGCCCGGAGGATTTGCCGGGTTCTGCGGAAATGGCCGACCTGATCCGGTTTGCCGATGGCAGCCTTCGGTCCGCGCTGACGCTTCTGTCCGGCGATGGTCTGGCGATCAACCGCGGGTTTGTTCAGCTTGCCGAACAGGCGCCCAATGTGGACCAGGCCGCTCTTCACGGGTTGGCTGATCTGGTCAGTGCCCGAGGTCAGACAGACAACTGGGAAAGCTTCCTGCATATTGCCCGCCAGTGGCTGCACCAGCGCATGCGGGCTGGCGCTCAGACGGGGACGCCGCAAGGTGCTGGTGAGGGTAACCGGCAAGGCCTCGGGCGTCTTGTCAGCTGGGCCGACATGTGGGAAAAGATGAACCGCGCGGCGGCGGATGCCGACGCACTCAATCTCGACAGGAAACAGGTAGTTCTCGACGTGTTCCGGACCCTTTCCCAGGTCATGCGAATGCCCCGGTAAGGGCACGAAGCGGAGCTGCCCCAAGAGCTCCCGAACCCTGTTTCCCGGACCTATCCGTCTTTCTTTTCAGGCGCCTGCGCCAGAACATTCAAGAGCGTCATGACCGACCGACAGAGCTATTACATCACGACCGCCATTTCCTATCCGAACGGCGCCCCCCACATCGGCCATGCCTATGAGGCGATTGCGACCGATGCCATGGCCCGTTTCCAGCGGCTCGACGGGAA
The DNA here is from genome assembly GCF_900142725.1 of Roseibium suaedae. GTDB lineage: Bacteria > Pseudomonadota > Alphaproteobacteria > Rhizobiales > Stappiaceae > Roseibium > Roseibium suaedae. The sequence goes on from NZ_FRBW01000003.1 coordinate 15,151, forward strand.
GGACGTCTACTTCCTGACCGGCACGGATGTTCACGGCCAGAAGATGCTGCAGACCGCCCAGAAGGAAGGCATCACCGCCGCTGAACTGGCGAACCGCAATTCTGACCGGTTCCAGGCGATGGTCGAGGCGCTCGGCTGCACCAACAACGACTTCATCCGCACCAGCCAGGAGCGGCATTACAAGTCGTGCCAGGAAATCTGGCGCCGCATGGCGGCCAATGGCGACATCTACAAGGACAGCTATTCCGGCTGGTACTCCGTCCGCGACGAGGCCTATTACCAGGAAGCGGAAACGGAAGTGCGCGAGGATGGCGTGCGCTACGGTCCGCAGGGCACTCCCGTCGAGTGGGTGGAGGAGGAAAGCTACTTCTTCAAGCTCTCTGAATATCAGGACCGTCTGCTTGCCCATTACGAGGCGCATCCGGACTTCATCGGTCCGTCCGAGCGCCGCAATGAAGTCATGAGCTTCGTCAAGGGCGGCCTCAAGGACCTGTCCGTATCGCGCACCACCTTTGACTGGGGCGTGCCGGTGCCGGGCGACGAAAAGCACGTGATGTATGTCTGGGTGGATGCCCTGACCAATTACATCACCGGTGTTGGTTTCCCGGATGAGGAAACCCCGCTGTGGAAGCATTGGCCGGCTGATGCGCATATTATCGGCAAGGACATTATCCGCTTCCATGCGGTCTACTGGCCTGCCTTCCTGATGTCCGCTGGTCTGCCGCTGCCCAAGCGCGTCTACGCCCATGGCTTCCTGTTCAACAAGGGCGAGAAGATGTCGAAGTCGGTCGGCAACGTGATCGACCCGTTCAATCTGATCGAAGCCTACGGACTGGACCAGACCCGGTATTTCTTCCTGCGTGAAGTGCCCTTCGGCAAGGACGGCAACTATAGTCATGAAGCCATCGTCAACCGTATCAACGCGGATCTGGCCAATGACCTTGGCAACCTGGCGCAGCGCTCCCTGTCGATGATCTTCAAGAACTGTGACGGCAAGCTGCCGGCACCCGGAGCCTACAGTGCAGAAGACAAGGCGATCCTCGATCAGGCCGACGCCATGATCGCGACCTGCCGCGCGGCCTTCAACCGCCAGGAACTGCATCTGGGCCTTGCCTGCGTGTGGGACTGCGTTGCCGAAGCCAACCGCTATTTCGCAGCACAGGAACCCTGGGCGCTGAAGAAGACCGATCCGGAACGCATGGGCACGGTGCTCTACACCACAGCCGAAGTGATCCGCCAGATCGGGATCCTGGCGCAACCGGTGACGCCGACAGCGGCAGGCAAGTTGCTGGACAACCTGTCTCTGGCTGAAGAAGACCGGGTCTTTGCCAAGCTTGGACCGGACAACCGGTTGACGCCAGGCGCAAGCATTCCCAAGCCAGAAGGCGCTTTCCCGCGCTATGTGGAGCCGGAAGCCGAAGCTGGCGCCTGATCGCCCTGGTCCTTTCGAACAGGGACCAACTTGAGAAGACATTCCGGCCAAGCCCAGGCGGGCCGGGATGATCAACCGGACATCGCCATCCTCCCGGTGGCCCGCTTATCTGAACAACGGCAAAGCCTCTCATGATCGTAGACAGTCACTGCCACCTGGACTTCCCGGATTTTGATGGAGAGCGGGACGAGATCATCGCCCGCGCCCGGGAAGCCGGGGTCGAATTGATGGTGACCATCTGCACGCGGGTGCGGAAGTTCGATCAAATCCGGGCCATCGCCGAACAATATGACAAAGTCTATTGCTCCGTCGGCACCCATCCGAACAATGCGACGGAAGAAAAGGGCATTCCGGCTTCGGAAATCCTGGAGCTGACGAAGCATCCCAAGGTGGTCGCCATCGGCGAGGCGGGGCTCGATTATTTCTACGACTATGCCAAGCCTGAAGACCAGCAGGAAGGCCTTCGCACCCATATCGCTGTGGCGCGGGAGACCGGCCTGCCGCTGGTGATCCACTCCCGTGACGCGGATGCCGACATGGCCGCCATCCTGGAAGAGGAAATGGGGAATGGGGCCTTTCCGGCCATCCTGCACTGCTTCTCTTCCGGTCTGGATCTAGCTCTGAAGGGCGTCGAACTTGGCCTCTACGTGTCCTTCTCGGGTATCCTGACCTTCAAGCGGTCAGAGGAAATCCGCGACATTGCCCGCCAGTTGCCGCTCGACCGGCTGCTGGTGGAGACAGACGCTCCCTATCTTGCGCCCCAGCCCCGGCGCGGCAAGCGCAACGAGCCTGCCTATACCGCGATGACGGCTGCCGTCCTTGCAGAGACTTGCGGCCTCTCCTATGAGGCAATGGCACGCCAGACGAGCGAGAACTTCTTCCGGCTGTTCAAGAAAGTGCCGCGTCCTGCCGAATTTGCCGGGGTTATCTGATGCGTGATGGACTGACGATCACCATTCTCGGCTGCGGCTCCTCCGGCGGCGTGCCCCGGATCGGCAATGACTGGGGAGCCTGTGATCCGAACAATCCCAAGAACCGGCGCCGCCGTTGTTCGATCCTGGTCGAGCGCCAGTCGGCCACCGGCAAGACCACGGTCCTGATCGATACCGGCCCGGATCTGCGCGAACAGATGCTGAGCGCCGATGTTCAGGCTCTGGATGCGGTGATTTATACCCATGCCCATGCGGATCATCTGCATGGCATTGACGACCTGCGCATGTTTGCCATCCGAACCCACAAGCGGGTTCAGGCCTATATGGACGAGGCGACGCTGGCCCGGATCCACGAGGCCTTCGGCTATTGCTTCAGAACGCCCTACGGGTCGTCCTATCCGCCGATCATGGAAGCCAATCTCATCGAGGCCAGAAAGACCGTGCGGATTGAAGGCGAGGGTGGTCCGATCGACTTCCTGCCCATCGAGGTGGTCCACGGCGATATCAATGCGCTCGGCTTCCGCATCAACGACCTCGCCTATCTACCGGATGTGTCGGATATTCCGGCAAGTTCCGCGCCCCATTTCAAGGGCCTGAAGATCTGGGTCCTGGATTGCCTGCGTCATGCGCCGCATCCGAGCCATTTCAATCTGGATGATGCCCTGCGCTGGATTGCGGACATGGCGCCCGAACAGGCGGTACTGACCAATCTGCACAATGACCTGGATTATCTGGCGCTCGCCAGCCAGCTGCCGGACAACATCACCCCGGCCTTTGACGGCATGGTGATCCAGGCCTGATCAATCAGGCCTTCAACTGGGGTTCCGGAGCCCGGGTTTGCGAGTTGAGACTCAGGCTTCCCGGTTGGTGCCATAGGCTGCCAGAAACACGTCCACGGCCGAAGAGACGTGTCTTTCCATCTCTTCCCGTGCAGGTGCGCGCTCCACATTCAGGAGAATGCGGCGCAGGATCTGAGAGACGCAGAGGCTGAAAAACTGGCCAGCGGCCAATTCCAGATCGCATTCCTTGAGTTCGCCTTGCTCGATCCGGGACGTCAGGAAGGCGCACATCTTGGCTGTTCCCCGCTTGGGGCCAGCCTCATAAAGCATGGCTCCGAACTCGGGAAACTGATCGGCAGAGCCGACAACCATCCGGAAGGTGGAAACCCGCTCGGGCTTGACCATCTTGGTCACGTAGCCAAGGCCGATGGTCTGGAGAGCCTCACGGATCGGGCCGAGGTCCCGGCCAAGGTTCAGGCCGCTTTCGGCCTGATCGCTGCTTTCACAAAGGATCAGCGCCTTGAACAGTTCTTCCTTGTTCGGGAAATAGACATAGAGCGTGCCCTTGGAAACGCCGGCCTCCTTGGCGATCATTTCCATGCTGGCGCCTTCATAGCCGCGCGCGCGGAAAACCACCCTGGCTCCGTCGAGAATCTGCAGGCGTTTGGCCGGCTCAGGGGGGGAGGCTGGCTGTACGGCTTGCTCTTCACTCATAGGCTCTTTTCGTCCCTTCACTTCGGGCTTTCATGCCGGGACATGTGTCCTGGCGCCGATGACTTTCCAATACCATCAAGGCGTATGGCAGCCATGCATTTTTTGACTGCAAGTCAACTTGCACTGCCGAGTGTACATTGCTATATACGATTGACCGAACCGTTCAGTCAATATTTTCTCATGACCGTCTCCCTCCCAAGCAGGCGGTGAGACAAACGGTTGAACGGCAGAATTATTGGGGCATTTCCGTGACCGAAAAGACCGAAGCACCGGCCGACGCGCCGCAGACCAAATCCGTTGCAGCCGAACCTGCCAAGCCCAAGAGCGGCAAGGGCAAGAAGATCCTGACGCTCGTCCTGCTCGCAGGCGTCTGCTTTGCAGGGTTTGAAGGCTATAACTGGTGGACTCATGGCCGCTTCGTCGAAGAGACCGATGATGCCTATGTGACCGCCGACATCACCACCGTCCTGTCCAAGGTTTCCGGCTACGTGTCTGAAATTGCGGTTTCGGACAATGAAGTCGTACGCCAGGGCGACGTGCTGCTGACCATCGAGGACGGCGACTACAAGCTGGCTGTTCAGGCCGCCAAGGATGCGCTCAACAGCGCAAAGGTGACCGTGGAGCGCATCAGCGACCAGATCAAGGCTGGTGAGGCCTCGGTTCTGGAAGCGCAGGCCGGTGTCAAATCCGCAGAGGCTTCCCTCGAAGATTCCAACCTGACCTTCAAACGCCAGGAAAGTCTGACCAAGAGCCGGGTCGCCAGCCAGGCAACCCTCGATACGGCCCGCACTTCCCAGATGAGCGCGGAAGCCAAGCTGGAACAGGCCAAGGCAGCCGTTGAAATTGCCAAGGCGAACATATCTGTTCTGGAAGGCCAGAAGAAGGAAGCCGAGCAGGCCGTGAAGTCGGCACAGACCTCCCTTGAAAAGGCCGAGCGCGATCTCGAGTTCACCGTTGTGCGGGCAACCGTTGACGGCATCGTCGGCAACCGTGCGGCGCAGATCGGCTCCTTCCTGCAGGCCGGCAGCCGGATTGCAGCGATCGTTCCCTTGAGCGAAGCGCATATCTCCGCGAACTTCAAGGAAACCCAGCTTGGTGACATCCGCCAGGGAGCCAAGGTTAAGGTGTCCGTGGATGCCTATCCCGACGCGACCCTGACCGGCACCGTGGAGAGCATTTCCCCGGCCACCGGATCTGTCTTCAGTCTGCTTCCCTCGGAAAACGCCACCGGCAACTTCACCAAGGTTGTCCAGCGCGTCCCGGTCAAGATTGTTGTGACGCCGGAAGAACTGGCAGCGCATCCGCTGCGGGCCGGAATGTCCGTGATTGTTGAAGTCGACACCCGGACGGGTGGCGAAGGCAAGCCTGCCGCGCTGGCCTTCAAGAACTGACTTTCAAACCGGCAGGCATCGAGAGCATAAGAAATGTCCGCAGCGGCAGCCTCAGATACGATCGACAAACGGAAGCTTTTCACCTTCCTTTGCATGGTCTTCGGCATGTTCATGGCGATCCTGGACATCCAGATCGTCTCGGCTTCACTGCCCGAGATCCAGGCGGGCCTGGGCGCATCGCAAGATGACATCGCCTGGGTCCAGACAGCCTATCTGATCGCCGAAGTGATCATGATCCCGCTGTCGGGCTATCTCTCTCGCATGCTGTCGACCAGGTGGATGTTCACCCTGTCGGCTGCCGGTTTCACCCTGATGAGCCTGATGTGCTCCACCGCCACCACGATCAATGAAATGATCATCTGGCGGGCGCTGCAGGGCTTCCTCGGCGGCGGCATGATCCCGACCGTGTTTGCCTCTGCCTATACGATCTTTCCGCGCAGCAAGTTCAGCATCATCTCTCCGATGATCGGGCTCGTCGCAACACTTGCTCCGACCATCGGGCCGACGCTTGGCGGTTATCTGACCGAGTTTGCCTCCTGGCACTGGCTCTTCATCATCAACGTCATTCCGGGGATCTTCGTCACGCTTGCCGCAGTGACCCTGATCGACTTCGACGAGCCGGATTTCAGCCTGTTCGACAAATTCGACTGGGTCGGCTTTGCGGCCATGGCAGTGTTTCTCGGCTCTCTGGAATTCGTTCTGGAGGAGGGGGCTTCCGATGACTGGTTCCGCAGCGAAGAGATCGTCTTCTTCACCATCCTCGCTTCCGTGGGGGCGCTGCTCTTCTTCTGGCGCAGCTTCACGGCGGAAGAGCCGGTTGTCGACCTTCGCGCCTTCAGCGACAAGAACTTCGCCATGGGCAGCATCTTCAGCTTCACCATGGGGATCGGCCTCTACGGTCTGACCTATCTCTACCCGGTCTATCTGAGCGGCATCCGTGGCTATACCTCGCTGCAGATCGGTGAAACCATGTTCGTTTCCGGTCTCGCCATGTTCTTGGCCGCGCCTTTGGCTGGCCGCCTGATGACGGTCATGGACCCGCGGGTGATGATGGGCTTGGGTTTTGCCGGCTTCGGGCTGGGCACCTGGATGGTCACCGGACTGACCCATGACTGGGATTTCTGGGAACTCTTCGTGCCGCAGATCCTGCGTGGCGTCTCCCTGATGATCTGCATGGTGCCGATCAACAACATCGCCCTTGGCATGCTGCCGCCGCACATGATCAAGAACGCGTCGGGCCTCTTCAACCTGACGAGAAACCTTGGCGGTGCGGTCGGTCTGGCGCTCATCGGGACGGCTCTGACCAACCGTCAGGACTTCCACTATGCCCGTCTCGCGGAAAGTCTGAACTGGACCCGTCCGGTTGCGACCGAGACCCTGGACGCCATGACGAGAGCCTATTCCAGCCTTGGTTCGCTGTCGGAAACCGCGGCTCTCAAGGCCTTGTCCGGGATTGTCACGCGGGAAGCTTTTGTCATGTCCTTTGCGGATGTGTTCCTGGTTCTGACCGGCCTCTTCATCCTGTTGCTCTTTGCGCTGTTCTTCGTCGACAAGCCGAAGGCAGGTGCCAGCGGCGGGGGCGGGCACTGATCCCTGTTTCAGGCGGTTTGGCGTCTCCATTTCGCAAGGTTCTCAGGCTCTTGTCCTGAAAACCTTGCGAATTTTCTTTGATTTGCGCCGTTTTTTCCGTAAATTCGCTTCATGGAACAAGACGGGAACAAATTCTTCGGGTCTTTTGCGCTGACCGGAACTGGCAATGAACGCCCGCCAGAACCCAGCGATCGGCAGCCCTCCGGCCAGAAATCCCAGAAGCCGCGCCAAAAGCGCCTCAAACTGCCGACGGAAGAGCGTTTGACCCGGTCCGCAATTCATTATCTCGACAGATATGGCTCGTCTTCGGAAAATCTGCGCCGTGTGCTGACCCGCAAGGTCGACCGGGCTGCCAGGTTTCATGACAAGGATCCTGCCGAATTTGCCGGTCTGATCGACGCTGTGGTCGACAAATGCATCCGCTCCGGAATGGTCGATGACCAGGCCTTTGCCGAGGCAAAGCTTGCTGCAGACAGGCGCCGCGGCCGGTCTCATAGACAGATCGCCATGCGTCTGAGGTCCAAGGGCGTGAATGCCGGAACCGTGGCAGAGGTGCTCGCTGGCGATGAGATGAGCGATCTGTCTGCGGCTCGGATTGCCGCGCGGAAAAAGCGCATCGGAGCCTGGCGGCCGGAAACCAAACGCAAGGACAACCGCGACCGGGATCTGGCCGCACTGTGCCGCGCCGGATTTTCCTATCAGATCGCACGCGCCGTGATCGACGAGGATCAAGACCAGAACGGCGACGATCAGGAGATCTGAGGCGGAAGCCTGACCGACCGTTCCAGTTCAGGCGGCCGTGTGGCAGGAAAATGGTTTGGGTGTCTTGCCGGGGTGTTCAGTGGAGGCTGAGCATTCAGTTGGCCATGGCGGCGTTGTTGTCGACTGGCGGGCAGGATCGACCCTGGACACAGGAGGCGCATTCCGGAGACGCCTCCAGGAGCAACTGGAAGAAGCCCCAAGGAAGCGTCAAGGAAACCCTCCGGGGACCGCGCCATTTCAGGTCAATCTAAGAGGTTCCATAATCTACATTATCCGACTTTTGTAATTGCTACGGGCGGAGCCACTCTGAACCCAGCATCCGTCCGCGCTGATGCTTTGACCACAAGGTTCATACGCCGTGCCACGGTGCCTTGAACGTTCATGCCGGCTTCTGGTGACCAGCCATCTGCATTCGCCTGCGCCGGTCATATGGGATTGACGCTTCGGACGGGATGGTCTGTGATCCGGGTCCATCCCAAGTCGGGTGTTTGCCGATGATCGTACCCAGCCATATCACCCATTACTATTCTCGTGCTCAGGGACCGCTCCGCAACCTCAGCGATTTGAGCGAGGCACAAGCCGCAGACGTGATCGCGGATCTGGCGCAGCGGCGTCTGGAAGATCCAGCGTTCAAACGTGTCTTCGGCCGGACCTATATGGAGCTTCGCCGTCGGACGGAAGACAGGTTGCGGGCTCTGTTTGTTTCCGGCGGCGGAAAACCGGAGCGCTCATCGCCTCATTATTTCGTGCTGGGTTCCTGCGATTGGTTCGCCGGTCTTTATCCTGATACGGGTGTTGTCAGCCTTGATTGGCGCGATCTACCGCAGGAAACCACCAGTTTCACCTATCCGGACAGTTTCATTTCCATGCGGCTTGGCGAGCCATATGGCCTGCCACCAGTTCCATTGCAGGACTATCACGAGAAGGTCTTCAGGCTCGAACAGCTTGATGAGATGGTCGCTGCCCACGGCCTTCCGGAAGGTGGTCGTGACACTGGATATCAGGGCTATCACACCAGACCATTCGAGAAATACATTGAGGTTCAGATCTGGTCGGATGGGCCGGTTTCGGCGTATCTGGGAACCTCCGGCACCGGAATTTGAGAGGCGCTTTGTGGCTCGTCTCAAGGCAGATCCGCAAGCTATTCATGGGAAACCGGGAAGGGGACCCCTCCCCGGTTTCCCAGGTTTTCATTCAGTTCCCTGTTTCAAAAATCTGCGCAAGTAACTGAAATAAAGGTGCTTTTCTCAGTCACTTGATCATGAAATACGGAGCCAGGTTGGCTCTTACGCGGGCCAGCGGTGTTTCGCCGGACATGTCAGGTACAAAGGTCTGGCCGGTGATCGCTTCGAAGGCGTTGACATAGACCTGTGCCGTCGCCTGGATCAGGTCGGCCGGGATCTCCGGGATCGGATCCTTGTAAGGGTCACAGCGGGCATCGACCCAGGCGCGGATGATGTCCTTGTCGAAAGACGGCGGACGGCTGCCTTCTTCAAAGGCCTTGGCATAGCCATCGGCCAGCCAGAAACGGGAACTGTCCGGAGTGTGAATCTCGTCGGCGAGGATGATGTTGCCCTCCTCGTCGGTGCCGAATTCGTATTTCGTGTCAACAAGGATCAGGCCACGTTCGGCAGCCATCTTCTGACCGCGGGCAAAGAGAGCCAGGGCGATGCTGGACACCTTTTGCCACTGGTCTGCGCTCAGGATACCCTTCTCGACGATTTCCCCGGCTGTCATCGGCTCGTCATGGCCGCCATCGAATTCCTTGGAAGTCGGTGTGATGATCGGCTCCGGCAGAGCCTGATTGTCCCGCATGCCATCGGGGAAATCCAGGCCATACATCCGGCGCTCGCCCTTCTTGTAGCGGGTCAGGATCGAGGTGCTGGTGGTGCCAGCCAGATAGCCGCGCACGACCACTTCCACCGGCAGGATTGTCAGGCGCTTGCCGATGACCACATTCGGATCCGGATAGCTGATCACGTGATTGGCGCAAATGTCCGCCGTGTTCTCGAACCAGAACCGGGCGGTCTGGGTCAGCACCTGTCCCTTGAACGGAATGGAAGCCAGGATCCGGTCGAACGCGGAAATGCGGTCGGAGGAAATCAGGATGCGGCTGTTGCCGGGCAGATCATAGCAGTCGCGGACCTTGCCGAAATAAGGGTTCGGAAGTTCGTCGATGCGGGCATGATCAAGGATGCGGTTTGGAACGGACATCAGAGCCTTCATGTGGATGTGAGCGCAGACGGAGCCTTTTGAGCCGGCGCCACCTTAACGCATCAGGCCTCAGGTGCCGCGCAGAATATTGTGCGCGGCAGGAAGCTCAAGTGCCTTGTTGGCCCTTCCTGAGGCAATGATGCCGGTTGTCCCCTTCCAATGCAGTCTTGAGGGACCGGTCAGGCCGTTGTGGCGGCCCGATCCCTGGCTTCATGTCCGGCCCCTACCCCTGCTCCCGGCCTATGCCCAACCGGTTGGCGCAGCGGACCAGCCGGTTCTCAGTTGGCCTTTGGCGCATCCTGCCGGCCGAGAAAGGCGGTTGCCCGCTCCAGGACCGACTTGGTGTCATTTTCCATCCAGACCGCCTGAGACATATCGGGCAGATGGTGGGCGATGCCCTTGTGGCAATCGATGCAGGTCTTCTCACCGGTGAAGAGGAAACGCTGATGCTGTTCTGCGGCGCGTCCGCTCTGCCGGGTGATGTCCATGCTGTCGGCGGAATGGCAGTTCCGGCATTCCAGCGAGTTGTTCGCCTTCAGGCGGGCCCACTCATGCTGGGCCAGCTCCAGGCGTTTCTCCAGGAATTTCTCGCGCGTGTTGATGGTGCCGAAGATCTTGCCCCAGACTTCCTTGGAGGCCTGCATCTTGCGGGCGATCTTGTCGGTCCATTCGTGGGGCACATGGCAATCCGGACAGGACGCGCGCACACCGGAGCGGTTGGAATAGTGGATGGTGCTCTTCAATTCGGCGAACACATTGTCCCGCATTTCATGGCAACCGGTGCAGAATTTCTCCGTGTTGGTCAGCTCCAGGGCGGTGTTGAAACCGCCCCAGAAAATGATGCCCATTAGGAAGCCGCCAAGGGTCAGAGCCCCGAGGCTGTAATGCACGCTGGGCCGCCGGATGGTGTTCCAGAGCCTCTTCAGAAAGGACAGCATTATTTCGTCCCCTCTTTCGACTTCACATAGTCAATCACCGCATCAACATCGATAAAGCCGTTTTCGACCAAGGGCTTAGCGTCTGTCTGCGGCACGTGGCACTGATTGCAGAAATAGCGGCGTGGGGTTACGGACGCGAGAAACTGGTTCTCTCGGTTCATGAAATGGGTGATCGACACCATGGGGGCCTGGCTGACTTCGACGGCGGTGCGCGAATGGCATGTCAGGCACTTGTTGGAGTTCTTGTCGATCTGGTAGCCCTCGATCGTATGGGGGATCAGGGGCGGCTGTTCCGGATAGTTGCGCACCTGGCGCAGGTCCGAATTGACGGGCTTGGCCATGGGCGCAGGCGTGCCATTTTCAGCCAGCGGCGTATGCGGTCGCAGGGTGGCGATGTTGTCGGCTGCAAAAGCTGCGGCGCTCAGCAGGCTGACGGCGGCGAAAAGGCTCAGAACGATGCGTTTCATGACACACCTCAAACAGCTTCGATGCGCACGGCGCATTTCTTGAAATCGGTCTGCTTTGAAAGCGGATCGGTTGCGTCCAGCGTCACCTTGTTGATGAGCTGGCGGGCGTCGAACCAGGGCACGAAGACCAGCCCCTTCGGCGGCCTGTTGCGGCCCCGGGTTTCCACCCGGGAGATGATCTCGCCCCGGCGCGACTTGATCCGGACTTCCACACCCCGGCGCAGGCCAAGGGCCTCCGCATCGTCCGGATGCATGAAACAGACCGCATCCGGCACGGCCTTGTAGAGTTCGGGCACGCGCTGGGTCATCGAGCCCGAATGCCAATGCTCCAGCACGCGGCCGGTCGAGAGCCAGAACGGGAATTCGTCATCCGGGCTTTCTGCAGGCGGCTCGTATGGCAGCGCGAAGACAACGGCCTTGCCGTCCGGCTTGCCGTAGAAGTCAAAGGGCGCGCCATTACGCACATAGGGATCGAACTTGCCGTTGTAGCGCCACTTGGTTTCCTTGCCGTCCACCACGGGCCAGCGCAGGCCGCGCACTTCGTGATAGGTGTCGAAGGCGCCAAGGTCATGGCCATGGCCGCGGCCGAACGTGGCATATTCCTCGAACAAGCCCTTCTGGATGTAGAAGCCGAAATCCTCGGCTTCATGGTTGCCGTAGCCTTCGGCGCGCTGCTCGTTCGGGAAGGCGTTGACGTTGCCGTTCTCGTACAGCACCTGATAGAGGGTCTTGCCCTTGTAGTCCGGATTTGCATCCAGGATTTCCGCCGGCCAGACCTCGTCCGTGGTGAAGCGCTTGGAGAATTCCACCAGCTGCCACAGATCCGACTTGGCCCCCTCCGGCGCCTCGACCAGCTGATGCCAGAACTGGGTCCGCCGTTCGGCATTGCCATAGGCGCCTTCCTTTTCCACCCACATGGCGGTGGGCAGAACCAGATCGGCAGCTTCCGCGGTTACGGTCGGATAGGCATCGGAGACAACGATGAAGTTGTCCGGGTTGCGGTAGCCCGGCAACCCCTCCTCCATCATGTTCGGAGCGGCCTGCATGTTGTTGTTGACCTGCACCCAGTAGACGTTGATCTCGCCGTCCCGGAGCTTGCGGTTCTGGAGCACTGCATGGGCGCCGACCCAGTCCGGCACCGTGCCTGTCGGCAGTTTCCAGATGGTCTCGGCCGTTTCCCGGTGGGCCGGGTTGGTGACAACCAGATCGGCAGGCAGACGGTGGGCGAAGGTGCCGACCTCACGGGCGGTGCCGCAAGCCGAAGGCTGGCCGGTCAGAGAAAATGGCGAGTTACCCGGCTCGGCGATTTTGCCGGTGAGCAGGTGGATGTTGTAGAGCAGGTTGTTCATCCAGACGCCGCGGGTGTGCTGATTCACCCCCATGGTCCAGAGCGACATGACCTTGACCTTCGGGTCCGCATAGAGCTCGGCGATCTGCTTGAGCGTTTCCTTCGGCACCCCGGACTTTTCAGCAGCAAACTCGAGCGTGAACGGCTTCACGAATTCCGCGAATTCTTCCAGCGTCATCGGCTCGCTGTCGCCGCTGCCGGCATTGGCGGCGGCCATTTCCAGCGGGTTGTCTGGACGCAGGCCATAGCCGATATCTTGCGCGCCCTTGCGGAAATTCACATGCTGGGACACGAAGTCCTGATTGACCGCGCCGGTCGAAATAATGTGGTTGGCGATGTAGTTCGCGATGATCAGGTCGGTCTGGGGCGTGAAGACCCCCGGAATGTCGGCCAGATCGAAACTGCGGTGGGTATAGGTCGACAGCACCGCCACCTTCACATGGGGGTGGCTCAGGCGCCGGTCGGCAATCCGGGTCCAGAGGATCGGATGCATTTCCGCCATGTTGGAGCCCCAGAGCACGAAGGCATCCGCATGCTCGAAGTCATCATAGCAGCCCATCGGCTCATCGATGCCGAAGGTCCGGATGAAACCGACCACGGCCGAAGCCATGCAGTGGCGGGCGTTGGGGTCGATGTTGTTTGAGCGGAAGCCGGCCTTCATCAGCTTGGAGGCGGCATAGCCTTCCCAAACGGTCCACTGGCCGGATCCGAACATACCGACGGCCTTGGGGCCCTTGGCCTTCAGCGTGGCTTTCCACTTCTCGGCCATGATGTCGAAGGCTTCGTCCCAGGACACAGGCTCGAAGTCGCCGTTCTTGTCGAATTTGCCGTTCTTCTTGCGCAGCAAGGGGGTGGTCAGCCGGTCCTTGCCATACATGATCTTGGACAGGAAATAGCCCTTCACGCAGTTGAGGCCACGGTTGACCTCTGCTTCCGCGTCACCATGGGTGGCAACCACCCTGCCCGCCTTGGTGGCGACCATGATCGAACAGCCCGTGCCGCAAAACCGGCAAGGCGCCTTGGACCACTTGAGGTCCGTGAGGTTCGCGTCGGTGATCAGGTTCTGCGCGGAGGCCGGGACGGCAATTCCGGCCGCAGCTGCCGCAGCAGCGATGGCCTGAGCCTTGATGACATCGCGTCTGGTAATTCCACTCATCATGGTCTCCTCAGTGTTCAGCAGTCAGGCTGGCCTGCCCGCTGTCCGCCTGGTGGTAAACTAGGGACGCGCTCACCACCCCGGTGAGCAGCTGAATGTTGGTCAGGGCATCGACGATCTCGGCTTCGCTTGCGGTTTCCAGCGTCACGATCAGGCGGCCCTGTTCATCGGAATGGGCAACCTCTGCCCCGCAGCCGAGACCCAGGATCCCGGCTTCGATTGCGGCCCGGTCCTGGGGATGAGCCTGCACAAGCAGGCTGGCGATATGGACGGTCTCGCTCATGCGGCTTCCCTGCCCTTGTTGCTGTGGGTGATGGCGATGACGTCTTGCGGACAGACCCCGAGGCAGGCGCCGCAGCCCGTGCAGGCATCCGCGGCGATCGTCAGACTGCCGAAGGGGCGCTTGGTGAGATCGACACGGATGGCTGAAGTCGGACAGCTGTCACGGCACAACTGGCAGCTGATGCCATGCTGCTGAAGACAGCCCTCGCCGATTCCTGCCTTGAGGTCCCAAGGAGCTGGCTGGTGCAGATCGAACACCGGCTCTTCGCAGGCTTCCGCACATTTTCCGCAAAAGGTGCATTCCCTTCCGTCGAAGACGACCATGGGTTTCTGGGTCTGATCCAGTTGCAGGATGGATTCCGGGCAGGCGCTTACACAGGCCTTGCATCCTGTGCAGCTGGCAGCAATCCGCCGCCCGTCCGTCCAGGGAGGTCTAAACGTAACGGTTTCCGGCTGGCTCCGAAGCTTCAGAAAGGCTCTGCGGCTTGCCGAGAAGTCTGGGTCTGGGGACATGGTGTGCCTGCGGTATCAGCCTGTGGGGGGACCGAGAACGAGCTGGGACATCCAGATGATGAACCCGTAGCCCCCGACAATCGCCACCGCCAATGCAGGGGCAAGCACAACCGCAAGAAGGACAAACGCAATGCGCTCATCCCGCTTGGTATGAGTTACGTCTTCCACCTTGAGCTCTCCCTCAAGCAGTCCGTAAAAGTATAAAAATCAGTCGTTTTGATTATTTTATAAGCATTTCCGGCAAGGGGCCAATTAAGGGGAAACACGCACCAGTTATGTTCATGAAAGTGAATTTATTGAGCGAAGTATCTTTGCCTGAAAATTTGCATCAAATTTCGCGCCGAAAGAACAGCGCCAATCCTGCTTCAATAAACTGTCGAGTTTACAGTCAAACGGCAGAAATACGCCGGATATCCTTGAGGGTTAGATTGCAATCGGCGGGATCCGCTTTCCCTATGGGAAGGACCGGAGGGCAGCTGGCTAAAAGACTGCAACCGACCTTTGCGCAGGGCAATTTGGAATATTGTCGGCTTAATCCAGACCTTGCCGCCTGTGGACAAGTTTACCATGGGGCAGAATGACCAAACAAAACCCGCCCCGATTGCTCAGGGCGGGCTCAAGTCATGCGGAGGAAGAATTATTCTTTTGGGAGAGTTTCGTCCGCGTCACGCCAGTCAGGAGGTCAGGCTCTGGCTGGAGAGGTAGCGCTGCAGAACGGCGCGTGCACCGTCCTGCCATAGCGCCTTGAGATGGGCGGAAAAGGCCGAGGAGAAGGCCTGGTCCTGCCCGAGATCCCCGAAGACATCGGTCAGGGAGAGGAAGGCCGCCGGATCTTCCTTAGCGGCAAGGGCCGCGCTCTGGAGCTGATCGCGGCGCTCGTCTTCCAGCGGAATGCCCGAAGCTTCATCGGCCGTCAGGGCGCAATAGGCACACCAGAAGGCGACTTCCAGGGCAAGGCCATTGACCGGCCGCCCTGCCCTGCGCGCATCGGCAATGCTTGGCAGGATGAACTTCGGCTGACGGTTGGAGCCGTCAAGGCAGAGCCGGGCAATGGTGTCGCCCACTGCGGGGTTGGCGAAACGTTCGGCGCAGGTATCCAGATAGGTCGCAAAGGAGATGCCGGGAATGACGGGCACGATCGGGATCACTTCGGTGCTGATCAGGTCCTTGAGCCAGGCCGCGATATCCGGATCTGCCATGGCCTCATGGACATAGGTGTGTCCGAGCAGTGCAGACGGATAGGCGATGGCCGCATGGCCGCCATTCAGGATCCGCAGCTTCATCAGCTCGTAAGGGGCAACGTCTTCCACGAACTCGACGCCGACCTCTTCAAGGCGCGGGCGGCCGAGCGGGAAATGATCTTCCATGACCCACTGGCGGAAAGGCTCACAGGCAACAGGCGCTGCATCAGCAATGCCGAAAGTGTCGCGGACCAGCGCACGTTCCCGGTCGGAGGTCGCCGGTGTGATGCAGTCGACCATGGAGCTGGGAAACGCGACTTCATTCTCGATCCAGCCCGCCAGATCCGGGGCCATCAGTTTTGCAAGACCGACGACGGCCTGCCGCGCAACCTTGCCGTTTTCCGGCAGGTTGTCACAGGACAGGATCGTGAAGGGCGAAAGGCCGTTGTCCTTGCGCAGCCCCAGGGCGGCGATCAGGATGCCGAAAATCGTTTGCGGATCGCCAGTGCGGGCAACATCACCCTGAATGTCCGCATGATCGGCGTCAAACCCGCCGGTCTTGGCATTGACGTAATAGCCACCTTCCGTGATCGTCAGGGTCACGATCCGGATTTCCGGCTGGATCAGCGTCTTGATCAGGGCGGACGGATTGATGTCGGAAAAGCCGATCATCGAGCCGGTCACCCTTGCACTCAATCCATGCGGGTCGAGTTCGATGATGGTGGTCAGCCAGTCCTGGGCCTCCAGACGCTCGCGCATGGCCGCGTCATATGTCTTCACCCCTGCGCCGATCAGGGCCCAGTCAAGATCCAGCCCCTTGTTGAACAGCCGGTCCAGATAGACCGCCTGATGAGCCCGATGAAAATTGCCGACGCCGATGTGAACGATGCCAGGAGACAGGTCTTCGCGGGAATAGGACGGCGTGGCAACGGAGCCGCCGAGATCCGGAAGGGTTTTGAGAGACAGTTGACGTGCCACTTTCGCCTCGTAGGTCATGGGTCCTCGGCCGGGAGCCTTGATGGGGGCCGGGACGGATACTGAATTTGTCATGTCTTGAACCGGTGAGCTGACCTCAGCTCATCCAGTTGCCGCCATCCACGTTGTAGGTCTGGGCGAGGATGTAATCGGCGTCGGAACTCGCGAGAAACACGGCCATGCCGGTCAGGTCCTGTGCTGTGCCCATGCGCCCGAAGGGCACGGCTTCGCCGACCAGGCGCTTCTTTTCGCCAAGCGGACGGTTTTCGTGCTTTGCAAACAGCGCATCGACCCCGTCCCAATGTTCGCCGTCGACCACGCCGGGGGCGATGGCGTTGACGTTGATGCCGTATTTGATGAGGTCGAGCCCGGCAGACTGGGTCAGGCTGATGACGGCTGCCTTGGTGGCGCAATAGACACCGACAAGGGCTTCCCCGCGGCGGCCTGCCTGGCTTGCCATATTGATGATCTTGCCGCCCTGCCCGCGTGCAATCATGGATTTTGCCACGGCCTGCAGCATGAACAGGGTGCCGGAAACGTTGATCGAAAACAGCCGGTCATAGCTTTCCCGGCTGATCTCGACGATCGGGGCCAGATCAAACAGGGCGGCATTGTTGATCAGGATGTCGATGCCGCCGAAAGCGGTTTCGACTTCCGCCACAGCTGCATCGATGCTGTCCTGACGGGTCACGTCCAGATGGACCGCGATGCAGCCCTTGCCGATTTCCTCTGCGGTTGCGCGGGCGCGTTCAAGGTCAATGTCGGCGATGGCAACCCTTGCACCTTCGCGCACATAGGCTTCGGCAAAAGCCTTGCCGATGCCGCGCGCCGAACCCGTGATGATGGCCGTCTTGTTTTCCAGGCGCATCATGCTGTCGCCTGCCGGATCGCCAGGCCATTGGCTTCAAACCGGTGAAGGTTTTCAGCGACCGGGGAAATGAACACGGTGTCGCCATGGTGAACGCCAGCCTCGCCCTGAACGCGGACGGTCAGCGGATCCATGCCGGGAACGGTGACATAAAGGAACGTGTCGGAGCCAAGGTGTTCGGCAACGCCGACCTTGCCCTTCCAGGTGCCGTCCGTGGTCGACAGAACGCAGTGTTCCGGACGGATGCCGATGGTGTGGGCCCCAAAGCGGGCGGCTTCCTCGCCGGTAATGAAATTCATCTTCGGCGAGCCGATGAAACCGGCCACGAACTGGTTTGCCGGGGTGCGGTAGAGCTCCAGCGGCGTTCCCACCTGCTCGATGCGCCCTGCCCTCAGCACCACGATCTTGTCGGCCATGGTCATGGCTTCCACCTGGTCATGGGTCACGTAGATCATGGTGGTGGCCAGGGACTGGTGCAGTTCGGAGATTTCCAGGCGCATGTTGACGCGCAGGGCCGCATCCAGATTGGACAGCGGTTCATCGAAAAGGAAGGCTGCCGGTTCGCGCACAATCGCACGTCCGATGGCGACACGCTGGCGCTGACCCCCGGACAACTGGCCCGGACGGCGGTCCAGATAGTCGGTCAGGTTCAGAACCTTGGCGGCTGCCGTGACACGCCGCTCCTGTTCCGCCGGATCCATCTTTGCCATCTTCAGCGGAAAGGCGATGTTCTTGCGCACCGACATATGCGGATAGAGCGCATAGGACTGGAACACCATTGCCAGACCGCGCTTTGCGGGCGGCACTTCGGTGGCATTCTGGCCATCGATCTCGATCGTGCCGCTGGACACATCTTCCAGACCGGCGATCAGACGCAGAAGGGTGGACTTGCCACAGCCGGAGGGACCGACGAAGACCACGAACTCGCCTTCGTTGATGTCCAGATCCAGCGGCGGAATGACCTCGGCATCGCCGAAGGCCTTGGTGACTTGCTTCAAGGAAATCTTGCCCATCGGTCCGGTCCTATTTCACTGCGCCGAAGGTGAGGCCGCGCACCAGCTGCTTCTGGCTGAACCAGCCGAGAACCAGGATGGGAGCGATGGCCAGCGTCGAGGCGGCAGAAAGCTTTGCGTAAAAGAGGCCTTCCGGGCTGGAATAGCTCGCGATGAAGGCGGTGAGCGGTGCGGCCTTGGCCGCAGTCAGGTTGAGGGTCCAGAAGGCTTCGTTCCAGGCCAGAATGACGTTCAGCAGCAGGGTCGAGGCAATCCCCGGAACCGCCATGGGCGTCAGCACGTGGATCACTTCTTCCCACAGGCCAGCCCCATCCATGCGGGCGGCCTCCAGGATTTCGCCGGGGATCTCCTTGAAGTAGGTGAAGAGCATCCAGACGATGATCGGCAGGTTGATCAGGGTCAGGACGATCACCAGACCGGTGCGGGTATCGAGCAGGCCGAAGTCCCGGAACAGCAGGTAGATCGGGATGAGCACACCCACGGGCGGAAGCATCTTGGTCGAGAGCATCCACATCAGCACGTCCTTGGTCCGCTTTGCCGGGACGAAGGCCATGGACCAGGCTGCTGGAATGGCGATCGCCAGACCCAGAAGCGTGGAGCCGAGGGAGATGATCACCGAGTTCATGAAATGCAGGAAATAGTCCGAGCGTTCATTGACTTCGGTGTAGTTCTCAAGGGTCCAGTCGAAGAAGACGAAGGACGGCGGCGAGGCAATGGCTTCGGCTTCGGTCTTGAAGCTGGTCAGCACGGTCCAGAGGATCGGGAAGAAGATCGCAATCCCGATGGCCCAGGCAATCACCGTCACGAGAGCCTTGCGGCGGTTTGATACGCGTCTCGACATCTCACGCCTCCAGGTTCTTGCCGATCATCCGCATCAGGAAGACCGCAACGATGTTGGCGAGAATGACGGCGACGATGCCGCCAGCGGAGCCGCCGCCCACGTCGAACTGAAGCAGCGACTGGGCATAGACCAGATAGGTGATGTTGGTCGAAGAGGTTCCCGGCCCGCCGTTGGTCGTCACCAGAATCTCGGCGAAGACGGACAGGAGGAAGATGGTCTGGATCAGGATCACCACCGTGATCGCCCGGGACATGTGCGGCAGCACGATGTAGACGAACCGGTTGAGGAAATTCGCGCCATCCATTTCAGAGGCTTCCAGTTGCTCCTGGTCGAGGGACTGAAGCGCGGTCAGCAGAATGAGCGTCGCAAAGGGCAGCCACTGCCAGGCTACGATGACGATGATCGAGGCCAGCGGCGCATGGGCCAGGAAGTCGAAGGGCTGCAGGCCGAGCGCCTTGGCGAAATAGGCGAACAGGCCGTTGACCGGGTTCATGAACATGTTCTTCCACACCAGTGCGGACACGGTCGGCATGACGAAGAACGGGGCAATGACCAGGATGCGGACGATCCCCTGCCCCCAGAATGGCTGATCAAGCAGGAGGGCGAGCAAGGTTCCGCCGACAATGGTGATGACAAGCACACCGCCGACCAGAAGCAGCGTGTTGGCCAGTGCCGCGAAAAACGCGGGATCGGTCAGAAAGAACTCGTAGTTGGTGAAGCCGATGAATTCTTCCATTCCCGGCATGAGCAGATTGTAGCTCAGGAAGGAGAAATACACGGTCATCGACAGGGGCACGATCATCCAGCCGAGCAGCAGCAGCACGGCGGGGGAAATCATGAGCCTGGCCGCGGCACGGGAATGTGCGGTCGCCATGGGTCAGCCAATCCGGTCAGAGGTGAAATAAAAGAGAGGCTGGCCCTGACACGGGCCAGCCTCGGAGTGTCGAAGGCTTACTTGATGTAGCCAGCCTTCTTCATGGTGCGTTCGGTGATCGCCTGGGCGTTCGCCAGAGCGTTTTCCGCGCTCACGCTGCCGGCAAGAGCTGCCGAGAAGGCCTGACCGACGGCGGTGCCGATGCCCTGGAACTCAGGGATTGCGACGAACTGGACGCCGACATACGGAACGTCATCCACGGTCGGGTGCTGGGGATCGGCCGCATTGATGCTTTCCAGCGTCATCTTGGCGAAGGGAGCAGCTTCCTGGTACTTCGGGTTCTCATAGAGAGACGTGCGGGTTCCCGGAGGAACGTTCGCCCAGCCTTCCTTTTCGGCGACCAGATCGAGGTATTCCTTGGAAGTTGCCCAGGCCACGAACTTCTTCGCAGCTTCGGTCTTCTGGGAACCAGCCGGAATGGCCAGGTTCCAGGCCCACAGCCAGTTGCCGCGCTTGCCCAGACCCTTGTCCGGAGCCAGTGCAAAGCCGACCTTGTCCGCGACCGTGCTGTCCTTCGGGTTGGTCACGAAGGAAGCCGCCACAGTGGCGTCGATCCACATGCCGCACTTGCCGGTCTGGAACAGGGACAAGTTTTCGTTGAAGCCGTTGTTGGACGCGCCCGGAGGACCGTAGTTGGTCATCAGGTCGAGATAGTCGGTCAGGGTTGCCTTCCAGGCTTCCCCATCGAACTGGGGCTTCCAGTCCATGTCGAACCACTTGGCGCCATAAGAGTTGGCCATGGCGGACAGGAAGGCCATGTTCTCGCCCCAGCCGGCCTTGCCGCGCAGGCAGATGCCATAGACTTCGGCGTTCTTGTCGGTCATCGCGGCCGCAGCCTGCTTGATGAAGTCCCAGGTCGGAGCATCCGGCATTTCCAGACCGGCCTTCTCCATCAGGTCCTTGCGGTACATGACCATGGAGCTTTCGCCATAGAACGGCGCAGCGTAGAGCTTGCCCTCGACGGTCAGGCCGCCACGGATGGCCGGCAGCAGATCGTCGACGTCATAGTCTGCGCCCATGTCATCCAGCTCGACCAGCCAGCCCTGCTTCGCCCAGATCGGGGCTTCATAGGTGCCGATGGTCATGATGTCGTACTGGCCGCCCTTGGTGGCGATGTCGGTCGTGACGCGCTGACGCAGAACGTTCTCTTCCAGCGTGACCCATTCCAGCTCGATGTCCGGGTTCTTGGCCGTGAACGCATCGGTCAGCTTCTGCATGCGGATCATGTCGCCGTTGTTCACGGTCGCGATCGTCAGCTTCTCGGCAAGGGCCGGCGAAACAGCGAGCGTCAATGCGGTCGCGCCCAGAAGGACGCGTGCGAATTTGGTCATGATTTCCTCCCAAAGCTCACAGTGTGAACTCACTGTCTGAGCATTTGCTAATCTAGCGGGCAAATACTCACAAAACTCGGAACGAACGTCAAGACACACTGAGAAACCGCCACAAACTTTCGATGCTGCAGCGCGGAAACGAAAATATTTTCAGAGGGTTGGGAGGCCGGGTTTCGGGCGAAACTGTCCGGCAGGACCCAAAATGGTGGGATATGGCACCGGCAAATGTGCCCGATTCCGCGCCTTCGATCAGGCACGGAATGGAGGTGGTATCGGTCGATCGCACGCTAGGATTTTTGGCTGTTTAGGGGGGCAGGATCTGCGGTCATATCCTGGTTGAGCGCATAAGATCGCGTCCGGAGAGAGGGGGCTCTCCGCCACCAGATCTCACAGACTGGTCTTCTGGGGACTGACCTGTCTGGCTTAGCGGGACAGAAGACGCTCGGCTGTGGCCTCGTTGGTGATGAGCCCGCTGATCAGGCGGCCGGTCAGAGCGCCATGGATGGCCTTGACCTTCATTTCACCGGCGGCAATGCCGATCACGGACCGGCCGACCGCCGGGTTGAGCGGCGCGCTGGCAACCCGGTCATTGGTCAATCCGTCGACCAGCTGTCCGCCTGCATCGAACACCCAGCTGGTGATTTCGCCGACTGCTCCGGCTGCGGTCAGGTCATTCAGCTCCTGCCGGTTGATGAAGCCGTCCACATAGAGCGGCGCGGTCTCGTCCATGTTGCCGATGCCGACGAAGGTGACGTCCGCCTGTTTGGAAAGCTCCAGGATATTGTGCACCGGCTCAAGGTTATGGAGCAGCGTGCGTTCTTCCGTCGATCTCGCAAAGACCGGCAGCGGCATCGGATAGTGCTTGGCGTTGACCCTGTCCGCCATGCGGATGATGACGTTATAGGCCGAGGCCGAGCCGTCGAAATTCATGTTGCCGAGCAGCGACACGATCTTGTGCTGCGGACAGTCCATGGAAGGCAGCTGATCGACAGAGGAACGCAGGGCGCGGCCGGTACCGAAGGCTATGATCTTGGGATCCGGGCACTTCAGATGCCGCTCCATTTCCACGGCGGCCGCCTGGGCAAGGCCGGTGATGGCGGAGGGATTGGCCGGATCGCTGGGCACTACCTCGCAAAGGTCGAGGGCGAACGCCGCTTTCATCTGCTCGGACAGTTCCATGCAGCGGGCAATCGGGTGGTCGAGACGGACCTTGATCAGCCTTTCACTGACCGCCAGGGACACGAGCCGCTGGGCGGACTGGCGGGAAACCCCAAGCTTGCGGGCAATCTCGTCCTGGGTGTTTCCGGCGACATAGTAGAGCCATCCGGCGCGGGCCGCTTCGTCAAGACGAACCGTCTCATTGTCAGACTTTCCGGCCATGCTCGGGCTCCCGCTCTCAGGTGTCGTGCGTTTTCAAATGAGGGGCCATATCAAAAAATATGTCCCAGGTCTCGAAAAACGGCACTGGCGGCGTCACAGGCGCCTTGGCAGCATCGGATGCGTCCAGATGGCTGCCGCCGACGAAATGAGCGACTTTCATGTTGGCAGCCTTGGCAGCGATGAGCCCCGGAATGCTGTCTTCGATGACCAGACAGGCTTCAGGCTCCACGCCGCAGACCTTGGCCGCATGAAGGAAAAGATCCGGAGCCGGCTTGCCGTTTTCTACCAGAGAGGCGGTGAAAACGGCATCCGGAAAATATCTGTCCAACCCGGTCAGTTTGAGGGAATGGGCCGCTCTCGGCGGTGAGCTGCTGGTGGCAACGCAGGCCCGGCAATTGAGCTTCTCCAGAACGTCGAAGATGCCCGGTACCGGTCGCAGCTCCTGGTCAAAGGCTGCCAGCAAATTCTTGCGGTAATCGGCCTCGAAACTGTCCGGCAGTTTGACCTGAAAGTCCGAGCGCACGCTGGCTGCCACTTTCGGAAAGCTGCGGCCAAGGAAATTCGCCTTGAAATAGGGGAAATCCACGTCGACGCCCTGCTCTTTCAACGCCTGCATCAGCACACGGGCGCTGATGATTTCACTGTCGATCAGAACACCATCGCAATCGAAGATCACCAGCTCGATCGGGCCATCAAAGACCGGAGCAGCCGTGTCCCGGGACAGTAGCGGAGAGAATACCATGACAATCGGCCACAGGGTTGCGGGCAAAGCCCTAAGAGACGGAAATCTTATCTGAAAGGCGGATCTTGCGCCAAGAGCCTCTTGGATGTGAGGCGACGGCGCACTTGCTCAGGACAGTGCCTCTTCGACGGCCTTGGCGGCAGCAAGCAGGATGTCGTCTATGCCCCCTGCGCCAATCAACATGGCGCTTAGAACCTTGCCCTGGCTTTGGAACGGCAGAGCCACGCTGCAGCCATCAGCGCTGTTGGCAAGCGAGGGATTGCGCAGGGCAAGCAGGTTGAACCGTCCGAAAGCCTCGTCGTCCTGCAAGTCGCTCAGTGCAGGCGGCAGGATCGGAACGGTGGGCAGCAGAAGCAGATCATCGCCAAGCTCAGCAGCAAAGGCACGGACGAATTCGTAGTGTCGGTTCAGGCTCTGCCGGTAGGTGACTGCAGATATCTCGTCGGCTTTCGCCATTCTTGCATGAACGCGCGGATCAAACTCGCTGGCTCTTGTCTGGAACTGGGTTTCGTAATGGGCACGCGATTCCACCGACGTCAGATGCCAGGCTGCGATCGCCTTGTGCAATTCGATGGCTTCGATGGGTCTTTCGGTGATCTCGAACCCCGCCTGAATCAGTCTTTGCTTCAGGTCATCAAATCCGGCGGCGACCTCTGGGTCGAGAACGTCGAGACCGAAGTTCAGCGGCACGATCAGGCGCCGCGTCTGAGCCTTGACGGGCTCGGCGGGGCGTCCTGCCATGATCTGCCAGGCAAGTTCGCAGGCCGCAACGGTGCGGGCCATGGGGCCGAAACTGTCGAGCGTGTCGGACAGGGCATTGCCGCCTGCCATGGGCACGCTGGCTTGAGAGGGCTTGAACCCGGTAATGCCGGTAAATGCGGCCGGAATGCGAAGGGAACCGCCGGTGTCGCTGCCAATGGCAATGTCGCACAGGCCGAGCGCCACGGCGACCGCGCCGCCGCTGGTGGAGCCACCGGGCGCGCAGCCTGGATAGGCCGGATTGTCCGGGGTGCCGTAATGCGGGTTGAGCCCAAGCCCGGAATAGGCAAATTCCGACATGTTGGTAAGGCCGGTGAACACCGCACCAGCGCTTCTGAGGCGGGCGATGCAGGGGGCATCTGCCTGTGCGGGCTCATTGGCGGTCATGACTTTGGCGGCCGAGCTTGTCACTTCTCCTGCAACATCGAACAGAGCCTTGATGCTGACAAGAGCGCCTGCAAGCGGCAACGCGTCACCAGCTTCTGCCACACTCACCGCCTGAGCTCGGGCCGTATCAGTAAACGCACTGATGTAGACGGACGCTGCCGAGGGATCGGACTTGATCCGGGCAAGAGCTGCCTCAAGACGCTCAGGCGCGGAAGCCGCTGCCCAGGAAAAATCCGTTCTCGAAGTCATTGCGCCCGCTCCCGCTTGCTCTGTCGTTCCACAATCCGGCTTAGCCGAAACGGCATGGCTCTTGTAGTCCAAAATGCAATCGCACCGCCTTGAACTGGCGATTGCACTTCCATCCCTAGCGGAGAAAGAAAGGTGCAGGATCTGTAAGCGCAATTCGGTCTCCGGGCCCTGTTTCACGGATTAATTTAGCTGGATAAATAACTCCGTGAAACATCATATGACAGCGGAAACGCTCGTCGTTTCTTGCCTTTAGGTCCCGGCCGCCTTAGACAGTTGCCACGCAGTTCGGCAGAATGGGGCGCTAAGACATGAAACAAATGGTCATCATCATGGGCGTTGCCGGTTGCGGCAAAACGACGGTAGGCGAGCGGCTCGGCGAAGCATTGGGCTGGTCCTTCCTGGATGGTGACAGCCTTCATCCTGCCGCCAATATCGAGAAAATGTCTGCAGGCACGCCCCTCACCGATGAGGACCGCTGGCCCTGGCTGGACATTGTCGGGCAGGAGTTGGCGCGAAGTGCCGGATCCATGATCATCGGGTGTTCAGCGCTCAAGCGCAGCTACCGGGATTGTATCCGCAAGGCTGCCGGTGGACCGGTCACTTTCGTGCATCTGGCCGGAAGCCGCGAGCTGATCGGCGCGCGCATGCAGTCCCGTCCTGGACACTTCATGCCGGTCTCCTTGCTTGAGAGCCAGTTTGCCGCGCTTGAAGCGCCTGCTGCGGACGAGGACGTGGTGACCGTCGATATCGCCGAAGATCTGGATACATCCATCAGCCGGCTGAAGCAGCATTTCACGTCTTTAAAGGCTTGAACAATCCCTTGAGGATCCAGTCATGAACCAGTCCCTGTGCCTCATGTCCCTCGTCGTTCGAGACTATGACGAGGCGATCGCGTTCTATACGGAGAAACTCGGTTTCGAACTGATCGAGGACACCTATCAGCCCGAGCAGGACAAGCGTTGGGTCACTGTGCGGCCGAAGGGACAAAGCGGGGCTTCGCTGCTTCTGGCAAAAGCCTCGAAGCCGGAACAGGAGCCCTTTGTCGGCAATCAGGCTGGCGGGCGCGTGTTCCTGTTTCTGCAGACCGATGATTTCTGGCGGGATTACAAGCTCTATCAGGACCGGGGCATCGAGTTCGTGCGGCCTCCCAACGAAGCAGACTACGGCACCGTCGCGGTGTTCAAGGACCTCTATGGCAATCTCTGGGATCTGGTGCAGTTCACCGGTCCGAGCCGTCTGGCGGGCGGTGCCGGATAAGCGCGCCTGAAATCCCGGATCTGACGGTTCAGTCAAAAGCTCCGGAGCGGCCGCGCATCTTCTTGATTTCGCCGCGCTGCTTTTTTGTTTCCAGCCGGCGCTTCTTTGATCCAAGCGTCGGCTTGGTTGCCTTGCGTGGCTTGGGCCGTTCGCAGGCCTTTTCCAAAAGGGCCACCAGCCGTTCAAGCGCGTCTTCGCGGTTGCGCTCACGGGTGCGGAACCTATCGGCCTGGATCAGGATTTCACCGGAAAGGATCAGCCTGCTTCCGGCGAGCCGTCCTGCCCGCGCCTTCACGTCTTCCGGTAGCGTGTCGTTGCCGGCAAGATCGAAGCGAAGCTGGACGGCGGTGGAGACCTTGTTGACATTCTGGCCGCCCGGGCCCGAGGCGCGGACAAAATCCTCCGACAGGTCTTTTTCCGAAATGGCAAACCGGTCCGTCACTGCGATCCGTCGACGCCCAAGGCCACGGCTGGGAGGCCGGTTTGGCGCCTGATTTGTCGCAGGGGCCGTCGCCCTGCCCTGCGCCCGGTCAGCTGGTTGGCCCGAAACTTTGCCCGAACTTTTGCCTGAACCGTGGTCCTGAAATTGACCACTCTCTGTGCCGGGCACCGTTCCCGGCCCCCGGCCAGGATTGCCATTTTGCCCGTCATTGCCAGCCATTTCGTTCCCATTCCGCGCGTGTGAGTCGCTCCAAGGCTGCCTCAACTCGCAGGCACGGTCAAAAGTACTGGAGAAAAAACGGTGCCCTGGACTTTCGTTTGTCCTTCAACGGTCCTTCGGAACCAGCCCGAGCCCGCTGAGCACCATGGCAATCACGGCTTCTTCAGCCCCCTTGCGGAAGTCCGGATCCTGCAGGGTGCGGCCGGTCAGAACCTCGATCTGGGTCTGGAAATCCGCATAATGCTGGGTCATGGCCCAGATCAGGAAGATCAGATGCACCGGGTCTGTCTGGCGGATCTTGCCCGCGGCCATCCAGTGCCGGATGACCTCGGACTTCTCCGCGACCAAGCCTTTCAGATCTTCCTCCAGAACCCGCCGGATACGCGGCGCGCCCTGCATCACCTCATTGGCGAAAAGCCTCGATGCTTCAGGCCGTTCGGCGGACATCTGCAGCTTCTGCCGGATATAGGCGGAGAGTTCCGCCGCCGGATCCCCTTCCGGATCGAGACTGCGCAAGGGCGCCAGCCAGACGTCGAGAATATGTTCCAGAACCGCTTCGTAGATGTCCGGCTTCGACGCGAAATAATAGAGCAGATTGGACTTGGACATGCCCGCCTCGCCCGAGATTTTCTCGATCGTCGTGCCGGAATAGCCGTACCTGGAAAACTGGCCGAGGGCCGCATCCAGGATCTTGGCCCGGTTCATCTCCTGAATCCGGCTCAGTCCCTCCGGGCGCGGCTTCCTGGTCTGGCGTTTTGCCCCGCTCATGCCCCGCTCCCGTTCTTCTGCTTTCCAAGACCTGCCGGCCGGATGCCGACGCCTGCCAGAATGATTGCCACGACAGTTGCCTTGGCCGTCTCGAACTGGGCATCGCTCAGCGGCGCGCCATGGTTCAGCGTGTGGATCTGGTGGTTGAAATCCGCATAGTGCTGGGTGGTGGCCCAGATCATGTAAAGCAGACTGCGCGGATCGATCGGGGCCATCCGGCCTTCCGCGATCCAGCGCTTGATCACGGCAATTCGCGTGTCGGTCCAGTCTCCCAGGGTCGTCTCCAGATAGTCCTGGATGACGGGAGCCTTGTGCAGGATCTCGTTTGCCCAGACTTTGGACCCCATCGGGTGCTGACGGGAGATGTCCATCTTGGCGCTGATGTAGCGGGTCAGCGCCTCCTCCGGATCGTCGCAATCATCGAAGGTGTTGGCCGCATCCAGCCAGATCTGGAAGATGTTTTCCACCACCTGCCGGTAGAGCGATTCCTTGGTCGAAAAATAGTAATGCAGGTTGGCCTTGGGGATGCCTGCCCTGTCGGCGATCTTGCCGGTGGTCGCGCCCTTGAAGCCGTATTCGGCAAACACGTCTTCTGCCGCCTTCAGGATCAGGCGCTCCGTCTCGGCCCGCGCGAGAGAGCGCGGCGTCGGCAGGGCTGCGTCCTGGGCGGACATTGGGCTTGAAGCCGTGGATTGGGGCTTTTCGGGCAAGTTCGGTCCCTGATCAAGTTTTCAGCATGCCGATTGAATTATCATCTTGACCGTTTGGTCAAGTCTTCATAACGTCTTCTTGACCGTTTGGTCAGGTTTCGTCTGTCTCTCCGCAGCATTGCCGCGGATCTGTGGCGGCACCTGTCCGCTGACGGAAGAAGATACAAACAAAATGACGGGATGCTGGAAAACAGCACCTGGGTGCCGGAACAATGGCACCGCTCCAGAGAATGTACCGGCGCTTCAAAAGGGGACTGGCAAGTCCCTTGGAAGATGTCACAGTGGGAACAGCCCGGGTGGCCAGCCTGTCGCGGGAGTCTGATCGGTAACCGGATCTGCCGGACCTGACAGCCTCGGACAGAGACAGGAAGCTTCTCCGCGCCCTTTAGAACCAGCAGATCCGGCCCGCAGACCCCGCGTGCCGCAAGGAGGACGTATGTCGAATCCGACATCAGCCGCGACAAACAATCTGGAAGCATTCTGGATGCCGTTTACGGCAAACCGGCAGTTCAAGCAGGCGCCGCGCATGTTCGTTGGCGCCAAGGACATGCATTACACCACGTCCGATGGCCGCCAGGTGCTGGATGGCACGGCAGGCCTGTGGTGCTGCAACGCCGGCCACAGCCGTCCGAAGGTGGTGGAAGCGGTGCAGAAACAGATTGCCGAGCTGGACTACGCACCGGCCTTCCAGATGGGGCACCCCAAGGCCTTCGAACTGGCTGCCCGCCTGGCAGCGATGATGCCGAGCCCGCTGAATCATGTGTTCTTCACCAATTCCGGCTCCGAGAGCGTCGACACGGCGCTGAAGATCGCCCTCGCCTACCAGCGGTCCATCGGTCAGGGCACCCGGACCCGTCTGATCGGCCGTGAGCGCGGCTATCACGGTGTCGGCTTCGGCGGCATTTCCGTTGGCGGTATCGTTTCCAACCGCAAGACTTTCGGCACCATGCTCACTGGCGTGGACCACATGCGCCACACCCATGATCCGGCACGCAACGCCTTTTCGCGCGGCATTCCGGAACATGGCGCGGAATATGTCGAGGACCTGATCCGCATCATCCAGCTGCACGACGCTTCCACCATCGCAGCCGTTATTGTTGAGCCGGTGGCCGGCTCCACCGGTGTTCTGCTGCCGCCGAAGGGCTATCTGGAACGTCTGCGCAAGATCTGTGACGACAATGGCATCCTGCTGATTTTCGACGAAGTCATCACCGGCTTCGGCCGTCTTGGTGCGCCGTTTGCCACCGATTTCTTCGGCGTTACGCCGGATCTGGTCACCACCGCCAAGGGCATCACATCGGGTGTGATCCCGATGGGTGCGGTCTTCTGCTCCTCCTCGATCTATGATGCCTTCATGAATGGTCCGGAGCACATGATCGAGCTGTTCCACGGCTATACCTATTCGGCCCATCCGGTTGCCTGCGCCGCAGCCCTCGGCACCCTGGACACCTACGAGGAAGAGGGTCTGCTGACCCGTGCGTCCGAGCTGTCCCAGTACTGGGAAGACGGTCTGCACGGCCTCAAGGATTGCCCGCATGTCATCGACATCCGCAACCTCGGCCTGATCGGCGCGATCGAACTCGAGCCGATTGCGGGCGAACCGACCAAGCGTGCCTTCTCTGCCTTCCTCAAGGCCTATGATGACGGCATCCTTATCCGCACCACCGGCGACATCATCGCCCTGTCCCCGCCGCTGATCATCTCGAAGGCTCAGATCGACGAGCTGTTCGACAAGCTGCGCAAGGTGCTTCACGCCATCGCTTAAGGAAACAGACGAGAGGCGGCGCTCTTTTGCTGCCTCTCGCTCGCCTTGAATGACGAAGCCTCAGCCTGACAGGAAACCATTTCCGGGAAGGATCCAGCACGTGACCAGACCTCAAGCCACTGCAGAACTGCTGATCGATGATGCGCGCGTGCGGGTCACGCGGTTTGACTTCGCACCCGGCGCCGAGACCGGCTGGCACAGGCACGGCATGGACTATGTGATCACGACGCTGACCGAGTGCCGCATGGTGCTTGAGGAGCCGGATGGCACCTCCCGTGAAGCCCTCATTCCCGCCGGCACGGTTTACCGCCGTCATGAAGGCGTCGAACACAATGTAATCAACGGCGGGGACGTGCCCATGTCCTTCGTCGAGACCGAATTGAAATAGGAGACTTTCCAAGATGGCAGCCCCAGGCGAAAACCTTCGGATCAACGGCGACCGGCTGTGGGACAGCCTGATGGAAATGGCGCAGGTCGGACCAGGCATCGCGGGCGGCTGCAACCGGCAGACCCTGACCGATGAGGATGCCGAAGGCCGCAAGCTGTTCCAGAAGTGGTGCGAAGACGCAGGCATGACCATGGGCGTCGACAAGATGGGCACCATGTTCATGACCCGGCCCGGAACCGATCCGGATGCCCTGCCCGTCTATGTCGGCTCACACCTCGACACCCAGCCGACCGGCGGCAAATACGATGGCGTCCTCGGCGTTCTCGGCGCGCTGGAAGTCGTGCGCTCAATGAACGATCTCGGCATCAAGACCCGGCACCCGATCGTCGTCACCAACTGGGCCAACGAGGAAGGCGCGCGCTTTGCGCCTGCCATGCTCGCCTCCGGCGTCTTTGCCGGCGTTCACAGCCTCGAATACGGCTATGGCCGCAAGGATCTTGAGGGCAAGACCTATGGCGAGGAGTTGGAGCGGATCGGCTGGCTGGGCGACGAAGAAGTCGGTGCCCGCAAGATGCACGCCTATTACGAGCTTCACATCGAACAGGGCCCGATCCTGGAAGCCGAGGGCAAGGACATTGGTGTCGTCACCCATTGCCAGGGCCTGTGGTGGCTGGAATTCACCCTGACCGGCAAGGAAGCCCATACCGGCTCCACGCCCATGGCCCTGCGCGTCAACGCAGGTCTTGCCATGAGCCGTATCCTGGAAATGGTACAGGACGTCGCCATGAGCGAACAGCCGGGCGCGGTCGGCGGCGTTGGCCAGGTCAATTTCTCACCGAACTCCCGCAATGTCCTGCCGGGCAAGGTCGTCTTCACTGTCGATATCCGCACGCCCTCCCAGGAAAAGCTGGACCGCATGCGGGCGAAGATCGAGGCGGAGGCAGCCAGGATCTGCGAAGATCTCGGCGTTGGCTGTTCTGTCGAGGCGGTCGGCCATTTCGATCCGGTCACCTTTGACGAGGAACTCGTCGGCAATGTGCGCAAGGCTGCCGAGCGTCTTGGCTATTCACACATGAACATCATCTCTGGCGCCGGACACGATGCCTGCTGGGCCGCCAAGGTGGCGCCTGCCACCATGGTCATGTGCCCCTGCGTCGACGGCCTCTCCCACAATGAAGCCGAGGAAATCTCCAAGGAATGGGCCAAGGCCGGAACGGACGTGCTGTTCCATGCTGTGCTGGAAACGGCGGGGATCGTGGAGTGAGAAATAGACTTGCACGCCCCGGCGTCAGGTCGGGGCAGTACGGGATCAGGTCGCCAGCATTGAAATCTAGCTTGGAGAACACTCCAAGAAGAGTGCAGATTTGTATGACCCTGAAAAACTACGGAGAACAGATGTGGTCTTAACTAGAAAATCAATTGGCTACATTTCCGTTCTTTCTGCTCTGGCAGCAACTTTCGATGTGTCCCAATCGTTTGGAAGCGAAAGAACTTTCGCAAGCCTCAAAATTGGCGAGACTGCATACGCTTGGATTGAAGACTTGTGCTCGGTCCCTACCGGCGGGGAAAAGGAATTCACGTCAGTATTGAAGTCGAACAACAAGGTGCGCTCGGAGCCTCCACAAGGAGTTCCGTTCATGGTCGTCTACGGAGCAAAAGATGGAGCATTCCTGATGATACATGCTCCTGTCGGGTCGACCAATCCAAATGACGTTATCCTAGCCCACTCAAGAATTCATGCAGGAAAAGATCGGGGCTGTGTTCCGGACGATGGGCCGATTCCTGTGCTGTTTGGTTTGGATGGTTTTTCGAAGTTTGATGAAGATTTATCTGTTCTGGACGTCCCCAAGTAGTCGCTTTTCCAAAGCGGGAAAACTGGGAACTGAACTATTCAGGAGCAAGAAATGGCAACAAAGGTGATCAAGGGCGGGACGGTGGTAACAGCCGATCTGACCTATGCAGCGGATGTGAAGATCGAGAACGGCACCATCATCGAGATCGGGCCGAATCTGTCCGGTGACGAGACCCTGGATGCCACCGGTTGCTACATCCTGCCGGGCGGCATCGATCCCCACACCCATCTGGAGATGCCCTTCATGGGCACCTATTCCGCCGACAATTTCGACAGCGGCACCCGTGCTGCGCTGGCAGGCGGCACCACGATGGTGGTCGACTTCGCCCTGCCCTCGCCGAACCAGTCCCTGCTGGAAGCCCTGCAAATGTGGGACAACAAGTCCTCCATGGCTCATTGCGACTATTCCTTCCACATGGCGATCACCTGGTGGGGTGAACAGGTCTTCAACGAAATGGAGACCGTCGTCCGCGAGAAGGGCATCAACACCTTCAAGCATTTCATGGCCTACAAGGGGGCCCTGATGGTGCAGGACGACGAGATGTTTGCCTCGTTCCAGCGCTGTGCGGAACTTGGTGCCATGCCGATGGTTCATGCGGAAAATGGCGATGTGGTTGCAGACCTTTCCGCCAAGCTGCTGGCAGAGGGCAATAACGGTCCGGAAGCCCACGCCTATTCCCGCCCCACCCAGGTGGAAGGCGAAGCCACCAACCGCGCCATCATGATCGCCGACATGGCGGGCGTGCCGCTTTATGTGGTTCACACCTCCTGCGAGGAAGCCCATGAGGCGATCCGCCGGGCCCGCCAGGCCGGCAAGCGCGTCTATGGCGAGCCGCTGATCCAGCACCTGACGCTGGACGACAGCGAATACATGAACAAGGACTGGGATCATGCTGCCCGCCGGGTGATGTCGCCGCCCTTCCGCAACAAGCAGCATCAGGACAGCCTGTGGGCGGGTCTTGCCAGCGGTTCCCTGCAGGTGGTCGCCACCGACCATTGCGCCTTCACCACGGACCAGAAGCGCTATGGAGCCGGTGATTTCACGAAGATCCCGAACGGCACCGGCGGCCTCGAAGACCGCATGCCGATGCTATGGACCTATGGGGTGAACACGGGCCGCCTGACCATGAACGAATTCGTGGCGGTGACTTCCACCAACATTGCCAAGATCATGAATGTCTATCCGAAGAAGGGTGCGGTGCTGGTCGGCGCGGATGCGGATCTTGTGGTCTGGGATCCGGAAAAGACCAAGACGATCTCGGCCTCCAGCCAGCAGTCGGCCATCGACTACAACGTCTTCGAGGGCAAGACCGTCAAGGGCCTGCCGCGCTTCACGCTGACCAGGGGCCGCGTGGCGCTGGTCGACGGCGAGATCAAGCCCGCCCAGGGCCATGGCAAGTTCGTCAAGCGTGAGCCCTATCCGGCCGTCTCCAAGGCGTTGTCCACCTGGAAGGAACTGACGGCTCCCCGCAAGGTGGAGCGCAGCGGCATTCCCGCCAGCGGCGTGTGAGGAGAGCAACCAGGTGCTGCAAGCTGCTAGATTAACGAGATGAGTACGAACTCATCTGTAGATCGGGCTTTACATGCTATCGCAACCTATGCCGAATTTTTGGGCTCGCTCCTGACCGACGAGCGCTTTCTTTTCGTCATAGTATTCGGTGTTATTGTCCCATTTCTTGGAATTTGGGCAATTATCGCCATTCTTTCGCGATGGCTGCACCCATTTTGGGGGGCAGGCCTCGGTCTCCTGTCAGCGGTGGGCTGTGCCTACTATGCGTATTCGGAAATCCAGTTTTGTAATGCACCACCAACACTAGTAAGCAATTCCGGAGATCCGAATGATCTAGGCATGGTCATCTTCAATTGTGATGCTCCTTGGGGACTATATATTGTGGTTTATGCCAATTTCCTGCTCCCAATTTTGTGCGTCGCTCTAGTAATTCTTACTATAATGCACTTTAGAAGCGGGTTGAAACAAACGCGAAGGGTTGGGGACAAGGCCTAAATGAGCAGCGTAATTGACATCGAAAAACTGTCGCTCACCTTCCAGACCAATGACGGCCCGGTGCATGCGCTGTCCGAGATCGATCTGAAGATCGAGGAAGGCGACTTCGTCTCGTTTATCGGTCCGTCCGGTTGCGGCAAGACCACGCTTCTGCGTGTCATCGCCGACCTGGAACAGCCAACCGACGGCACCATTTCCGTCAATGGCATGACGCCCAATCAGGCCCGTCTTGCAAGGGCTTATGGCTATGTGTTCCAGGCTGCGGCGCTCTACCCCTGGCGTACGATCGAGAACAACATTGCCCTGCCTCTGGAAATCATGGGCCTGTCCAGGGCCGAGCAGCGCGAGCGTATCAAGCGCAACATGGAGCTGGTGAACCTTTCCGGCTTTGAGAAGAAATACCCCTGGCAGCTCTCCGGCGGCATGCAGCAACGCGCTTCGATTGCCCGCGCCCTCGCCGTCGAGCCGGACCTTCTGCTCATGGACGAGCCTTTTGGCGCGCTGGATGAGATCGTCCGCGACCATCTCAACGACCAGCTTCATCAGCTTTGGGAGAAGACCAACAAGACCGTCGTCTTTGTGACCCATTCAATCCCGGAAGCAGTCTACCTCTCAACCAAGATCGTCGTGCTCTGCCCCCGCCCCGGCCGGATCTATGACGTGATCGAAAGCGACCTGCCCCGTTCGCGTACGCTGGACATTCGCGAAACCCCGGAATTCCTCAAGATCGCCCATCGTGTGCGTGAGGGGCTGAAGGCGGGGCACAGCTATGAGGATTGAGGCCTCTGAAGCGCTCGGGTTCGCCTCCAGTCCGGCAACAGTATCGGCACGCCTGACGAGAACAGACGTTGGGGAGCGCACGGAGTTCGAATTCGCGCAGCGTTGTCGTTGGTACGACTTGCTTGCAATTCCGTTGAGCATACTGATGGCTGGAATGTTGGTGTGGGATTATGCAACAGGGTTACCGCGGGCGCTCCCAACCTTTGAATGGCAGCACATCACGTTGGCAGCATTGTTCTTTCTCTTTACCATGTACTTGTACAGGTGGCTTTTGCTTTCCTTTCTGTGGGGTAAGTTTGGTGCAAGGGTCATCGAGGTTGGTGATCGCGTTGTGATGTCAAACAAGCTTTTCAACGTGAAGGTTAAATACAAGTCTTTCAGAATGGCGAAGGTTGTGAGTGCTGAAGTTTGCCATCGTGATGACGGGAAAACGGACGGGACAGCTGAAACCCCTGAACCTGGTCAGTATTTTGTCCGCCTCCGGTTCCCGAGCACAACTTTCATGATTACCGACTGGATAGAAAAATCAGAAGCAGCAGCGATTGCTGAAGGCATCAACCAGAGACTCCCGGATGGGAGGACTATTTAATGGCGCGGACAGCCACCCAGACCGGGCAGGAAAAGGTTAAAGTAGATGCAGGCGTGGTATACGATCCAAATCACTCAGAGCGCCTGAGTTTTTCCTATTTTAAGCGTTCGAAACGAGTGGAACTCAAAGGCTCCCTCGATGGTCCCGTGTTCATTTTTTTGACGCTCACCTACATAGCTCTCTCAACTGCCGTCATGGTCTATTTTTCACTGCCGCAATCATCGATATTGGCTTTTATAATTCTGTTCGCGTTCTGGGAATATTTAAATCGCACTAAATATCCGGTTTCGTTTTCTTTTATTATTACGAAATCGAACATCGATTTTATTCGAAGAAATTTCTTCTTGATGAAGCGCCGTGTTTTTCAAAGCGACGCGATCGAGCGAATAATTGTAGCGCCGGTTTCTGTAACCAGGCCAATTCCGGGCAGGCCTTATGCAAGAAAAAAATATCGCGTCGAACTTGAATACGCTGGAAAGCGAGAAGTTATCCTCTCAGGAGCCTGTCATGCGGAGGCGAATACTGTCGCGTTCGAAATCGTCAGATCCACACCGGTTGAGAATATTGAATTCTACGAAACAACCCCAGGCTTGCTTCCCTTGAGCATTCAGGGTCCCCTGGAAACTCAAAGCCAATTGCCCGTGATATCTGACGATTCCAATAGTGGCAAGGTTGAGTTTTGTCCTGACTCCGGCGAGGTAAAAATATACTCTAGGGTGAAATTCAGCCTGAATATGTTGAACGCATTTGTTGCCATGTTTTATTTTTTCCCAAAATTATTTTTTGACGATGTTGGATTTGTAGATTTTATTGCCTATTTACTTATAATTTTCACTCCTTTTATTTTATTCGCCTGCATGCTTTTGCAAGACCTCACTTTTCGTGAGGTTGTCGCGGTCGACGGGGACGATTTGCGCAAATCATCCAGCTCATTATTTTCCTCGAAGGACGTTTTGTTTGAGAGATGCCTGATTTCGAATATATCCGTTTGTTCTGAAATTGATGAATACCTCTCCGAAGAGGATGTGAAGACCAAACCTGCGTTCAAGGTCAGATTTGACTACGGGCTTTCAACACACAGTGTTGGTCGCAACCTGACGTATTCTGAAGCCAGGAAAGTTGAAGAAATTCTCATTCAAATGACTTCTGACAAGGGCCTCAGCATAACCGACAGGAGTGCCGCATGACTGCTTCCACCCTTCCCGCTTCCCGGAGCACAAATCCGTTTGCCGGGTTGATGCGTGGCACGACCGGCCCTGTGATCGTCGTGGTTCTGGCACTTCTTGCCATCTGGTATGTGGCTGCGGTGGTGCTCAACACGCCATTCCAGCGCGACACCTATGCGCGGGCAAACCAGAGCGATGTGCCCTTCAGCCAGCTTGTCGGTGATACGCTGGCACAGGAGCGGCCCGTGCTGCCAGCGCCCCATCAGGTGATTGCCGAGATGTGGGACACGACGGTGAAAAAGGCTGTCACCTCCAAGCGCTCCCTCGTCTATCACACCTGGATCACCCTCTCGACGACGCTCCTCGGCTTCCTCATTGGCACGTTGCTGGGCGTTCTGATTGCCATTGGCATCGTCCATTCAAGAGTGCTGGACAAGTCCCTGATGCCCTGGGTGATTTCTTCTCAGACCATTCCGATCCTGGCCATCGCACCCATGATCATCGTGGTGCTGAATGCGGTCGGCATTTCGGGTCTTCTGCCCAAGGCGATGATTTCCACCTACCTGTCGTTCTTCCCGGTGACGGTCGGCATGGTGAAGGGGCTGCGTTCGCCCGAAATCATCCATCTGGACCTGATGCATACCTATAGTGCCTCGAAGCTTCAGGCCTTTTTGAAGCTGCGCCTGCCCTATGCGGTGCCCTATCTCTTCACGTCGATGAAGATCGGCATTGCCGCAAGCCTCGTCGGCGCCATCGTTGGTGAATTGCCGACTGGCGCCGTAGCAGGCCTTGGTGCCCGTCTTCTGGCCGGGTCCTACTATGGCCAGACCGTCCAGATCTGGTCTGCCCTGATCATGGCGGCGCTTCTCGCCGGATCTCTCGTCGGCCTGATTGGAATTGCGGAAAAGATCACGCTGAAACGGATGGGAATGGCACAATGAACGAGTGTTTCCTGCGCCCGCGCGGCAATGCGCTGATCCTGTCGGCCGCCACCGGACTTCTCGCCCTTGCCTCGCTTCTGAGTAATGCGTTTGGCGATGATTTTCCGATCGTCTCCGTGCCGCGCCTGACGATTGCCGCGGTGCTTCTGGCCGTTCTGGGCTGTGCCTTTGCCCTCGGCTTCATCCGCCGCCTGCCCGGTGACATCGCCATTCTGTTCTCCTCGCTCTTCTCCGCTTATGCGTTGATTGAGACCGTCTCCGAGCACCCGGCGTCTTCCAGTGGCGGCTTCTGGCTTCTCACCTTGGCGGCCTGGACATGCGGCTGGCTCTTTGTCGAGCGGCTTGCCGCCTGGCAGGCCGTCGGACTTGGGGCAAAGCGGGTCATCAATCTTGCCATTCCGCTGCTTTTTGGCGTCTGGCTGCTGATCCTGTGGCAGATCGTCGTCACTGGCTTCGGCGTGCCGAAGGTTCTCCTTCCGGCGCCCTCTGAAATCTGGCTTCGGCTGACCGGATCGGTTCCCACGCTCTGGGCCGATTTCCAGCAGACGTTCCTGAAGGCCGTTCTCTTCGGCTATGCGGCGGGCTGCGGTGCCGGTTTCGTCATCGCAATCCTGGTCGACCGGGTGCCGTTCTTGCGGCGGGGGCTTTTGCCGATCGGCAATCTTGTGTCCGCTCTGCCGATCATCGGTGTCGCGCCGATCATGGTCATGTGGTTCGGCTTTGACTGGCCGTCCAAAGCCGCGGTCGTGATCATCATGACCTTCTTCCCCATGCTGGTGAACACGGTCTCCGGCTTAGCTGCCAGCGACGCCATGCAGAAAGACCTGATGCGCACCTATGCCGCCGGTTACTGGCAAACGCTGGTCAAGCTGCGCCTACCGATGGCCATGCCCTTCATCTTCAACGCGCTGAAGATCAACTCCACCCTGGCGCTGATCGGTGCCATCGTGGCGGAATTCTTCGGCACGCCGATCGTCGGCATGGGGTTCCGTATCTCAACGGAAGTGGGCCGCATGAATGTGGACATGGTCTGGGCGGAGATTGCTGTCGCAGCCCTCGCCGGGTCACTGTTCTACGGTCTTGTCGCACTTCTCGAAAAGCGTCTCACCTTCTGGCATCCGTCGCAGCGGGGATGAACATCTGGAACCTCATCTCCGAGACCCTGGTTATTCCGGCGATAGCTATAGCGATTGTTGGAAAGCTCACCTCGTATTGGAACAGGCGAACCGGTCCGTCGGATAACGGTGAAAGTCCTGGAAGGTTCAACAAACCCTTTCTGGCATTCACTGTCTTTTGCCTGCTGATCTATTACGGCTATTTTCTCGCAAGCTGGCTGTCCACAGCGCCTGATTCCGGAACGGCGATGGTTGATGTGGTTCCTTCAAGACCCTCATCAACCGAGGTGAGAAAATTGCTTGAGAAGTGATAGACCCGCTCGGAATGACAAACTCAAGTCTCAAGGAAATCCGATGAAACCGGCACGCGATGTCTCCCGTCTCGTTGAAATCATGGCGGCGCTCAGGACGCCGGTGACCGGCTGCCCCTGGGATCTGGAGCAAACCTTCGAGACCATCGTGCCCTATACGCTGGAAGAGGCTTACGAGGTCGCCGATGCGGTCCGCCAGGGCGACATGGACGATCTGCGCGAGGAACTGGGAGATCTTCTCCTGCAGGTGGTCTATCACGCCCGGATGGCTGAGGAGGAAGACCACTTCGACTTTGCCGATGTGGTGGAAGCGATCACGAAGAAGATGATCCGCCGTCATCCTCATGTTTTCGGGGATGAAGACGCCCGGTCTTCCGGAATGGCCAAGGGCATGTGGGACCGGATCAAGGCAGAAGAAAAGGCCGAGCGCTCGGCCCGGCGCGAAGCGCTGGGATTGCCTGACAAGAAGAAGCGCTTTCTGGATGATGTCCCGGCGCTTTTTCCGGCCTTGGTCGAAGCGGAAAAGCTGCAGCGGCGGGCGTCAAAGGTCGGGTTCGACTGGGGCGATCCGGTGCCGGTTCTCGCCAAGATCCGTGAGGAAACCAGGGAGCTGGAAGCCGAGCTGACCAGCGGCAATCCGGACCGGGCGCGCATCGAGGATGAGTTGGGCGACACACTTTTTGCTCTCGCCAATCTTGCCCGTCATCTGGACATCGACCCGGAAGCGGCCCTCAAGCGCACCAATACCAAGTTCCGCACCCGCTTTGCCGCCATCGAGGATCATGCACAAGACACCGGCACAACGCTGGACGCGATGACCCTCGATGAGATGGAAGCCGTCTGGCAGGCCGCGAAGAAAAAATAGAAGACGTGTGAGGACGGGCTCAAATCCCCTCACACAGGATTCCCCCAAGGGAGACGGGTGGTTGAGTGGGGTCATAAAGCGGCTGCGTGCAGGACAGACCCGGATCGATTTAGCCTGCCGCCCATCCTTCGAGACGCAGCTGATGCTGCTCCTCAGGATGAGGATGTCGTGTTGAAACCGCGTAGAAACAGGGAAAATCCACACAACACCTCATCCTGAGGAACCGCGCAGCGGTGTCTCGAAGGATGGGCTTCTTGTCGAATTCCGTATTTTTCCAGCGGAAACGACCTTCCATGCTTCTTGTGGATACGCGCCACCTCTCCATCAGGGAGAAGCCGGGCTGCAGGTCCGGGTGACGGCTTATTTCCCCGAAAGGTCGCCCGCCGTCGTCAGGATCGGGGCGGCGTCCAGATCCTGAGCATTGAGCATTTCGGCGATTGCCTCGATTGAGGACACCAGAACCAGCCGCTGTTCATCGGACATCTGGTCGAATTTTCTGCCGAAATCCTCATGCAGGAGGCCCGGCACCTTGGCCATCACCTCCACGCCTCTATCTGTCAGAAAAGCATGCACGATCCGCCGGTCCGTGTCCGAGCGGTAGCGCCCGACAAGCTCCTTTTCCTCCAGCTTGTCCAGGATCGTTACCACCGTCGCGGAGGAGAGGTCGGCATGGTCGGACAGGGCCTTTGTCGTGACCTTGCCAAGGTCACGGATGGCCTGAAGGACAACGATCTGGGGGATGGTCAGACCGGACACTTTGGCCACCTCCCGCGAGCGCAGGTCGATGGCGCGGACAATGCGCCGGATCGCCTTGAACACGCGGGCGGGATTTTCGGTCTGCATATTTATAACTCTGATGATTTGAACTCGAACGATTAGGGCTCTATGTATCTAGCCGATCGATAACAGACAAGGAAATTTGAAGCCTATGTGTGGCATTTGCGGAGAAGTGGTGTTCAACGATGGTCTGGCCGACACGGCCCGCGTCGACCGGATGGCCAAGGCCATGGAAGCCCGGGGACCGGACGCCATGGGCGTGACCATGCGCGGGCGCGTCGCCTTCGGCCACCGCCGGCTGATGATCATCGACCTGTCTGAAAAGGGCACGCAGCCGATGACCGATGCGGGCCTGGGCCTTACCCTGGTCTTCAACGGCTGCATCTACAATTACAAGGAGTTGCGGACCGAACTGGTGGCCAAGGGGCATCTCTTTGCCTCCACCAGTGATACGGAAGTGATCCTCAAGGCCTTCTCTGAATGGGGCCGCGAGTGTTTCAGCCGCTTCCATGGCATGTTCGCTGTCGCCATTCACGAACATGACAGCGGACGTATTCACCTTGCCCGCGACCGGTTCGGCATCAAGCCGCTTTATTATTCCGAGAGCGGCAAGCGCCTTGCCTTTGCCTCTTCCCTGCCCGCGCTTTTGGCTGGTGGCAATGTCGACACGAGCATCGACCGGATCGCGCTCAACCACTATATGAGCTGGCATGCGGTGGTGCCTGCACCCCGGACAATTCTCAATGGCGTGCGCAAGCTGAATGCTGCAACAGTCCGCACCATCGAGGCAGACGGCTCCTCCCGGGACTTCACCTATTGGGAGCCGGCGTTCGAGAAGTCGTCTGAAGACATGAACCGCTCTGCGGAAGAATGGCGCGACATGGTGCTGGAAGGCCTGCGTACGGCTGTGCGTCGCCGCATGGTCGCAGACGTTCCCGTGGGCGTGCTGCTGTCGGGTGGTGTGGACTCCAGCCTGATCGTCGGCCTTCTGGCAGAACAGGGACAGAAGGATCTCGCGACCTTCTCTATCGGCTTTGAAGAGGCCAATGGCGAAAAGGGCGATGAATTCCAGTATTCCGACCTGATCGCCGAGCACTACGGCACGGATCACCGCAAGATCTTCATTCCCTCTTCGGAAATGCAGGAGAACCTGCCGGCGGCCATCAAGGCAATGTCGGAACCGATGGTGTCCTATGACAACATCGGCTTCTATCTCCTGTCGCGGGAGGTCTCCAAGCACATCCGGGTGGTGCAATCCGGTCAGGGGGCGGATGAAGTCTTTGCCGGATATCACTGGTATCCCAAGATGCAGGGCTCCAACGATCCGGTGAACGATTACGCCAATGCCTTCTTCGACCGGTCCGAGGAAGCCATGATGGAGGCCCTGGCTCCCGCCTATCATACAGAGCGGGACGAAAGCCGGGCCTTCGTGGAGGCGCATTTCGCCCGTCCGGGGGCGGAAGATCCGGTCGACAAGGCGCTTCGACTCGACACGAATGTCATGCTGGTCGATGACCCGGTCAAGCGGGTGGACAACCATTCCATGGCCTGGAGCCTGGAAGCGCGCGTTCCCTTCCTTGATCATGAGCTGGTGGAACTAGCCGGCCGCATTCCGGCAGAGCATAAGCTCGCTCAGGGTGGCAAGGGCGTCCTGAAGGAAGCTGCCCGCCTGGTGGTCCCTTCTGCCGTAATTGACCGGCCGAAAGGCTATTTCCCCGTGCCTGCGCTCAAATACATTCAGGGCGACACGCTGACCCTGGTGCGCGACGCGCTGACCAATGACAAGGCCCGCGAGCGCGGCCTATTCCGTCCCGAGTGGCTGGACAAGCTCTTTGCCGACCCGACCCGCTACATCACCAAGCTAAACGGGTCCGAGCTGTGGCAGGCAGCCTTGCTGGAAATGTGGCTTCAGGCCCAGGAGATCTGAGCATGGCACAAAGTGAAATTGCGCGCCCCCGCCGCAAGGCGCATGGCCAGCGGTTCCAGCGCATGAAGGATCAGGCCCTGGATCTTAAGGTGCGGCCGGATGCGCCTCTGGACCAGCAGAACCGCTTCGTGGACTGTGGCTGGGGCCGCCTGATCTTCGGTCACACTTTCCAGGAGCCTGCAGATCTGATCGAAATGCTGCGCGAGGAAGGTCCGGACAGGCGGGACATTGCCTTTTATGTCCGTGATCCGCATGTGCTGCTGGGTCAGGCGCCTCAGGAACTGTTCCTGGATCCGTCCCACACGTTCCGTCTGAACCTTGCCACTTATCGCCCTGCCCGCAGCCGTAGGAAGGGCTTCACCGTGCGCCGGCTTGCCTCCCGGCGGGATGCGGATGCAATCAATGTTCTATACGCCAGCCGGAAGATGGTGCCCGTATCGCCGGAGTTCTTCTGGAACGGAATGGACCAGCGGGAAATCACCATTCTTGTGGCCGAGGAAGACGAGACCGGCGCGATTGTGGGAACGGCCATGGGCGTCAACCACAATGCCGCGACCAACGGGGCCGATCCCGGATCGTCGCTCTGGTGCCTTGCGGTCTCGCCCCAGGCCCGGTTTCCGGGAATTGGCGAGGCATTGGTGCGCCGGCTGGCGGAGCAATATCGCGGTCTCGGCATCCCCTATCTCGACCTGTCCGTGCTCCATGACAATGACATGGCCATCGGGCTTTATGAGAAGCTCGGGTTCGAGCGGGTGCAGGTTTTTACGGTCAAGCGCAAGAACACCATCAACGAAGCGCTTTATGCGGGTCCCAGTGTCGAGGAACGGCTGAACCCCTATGCTGCCATCATCGTCAATGAGGCCCGCCGCCGGGGCATCAGGGCCGAGATCATGGATGCGGACGGCGGCTTCTTCCGCCTGTCCTATGGCGGACGCTCCGTGCGCTGCCGGGAGTCCCTGTCCGAATTCACCAGCGGTGTTGCCATGTCCATCTGCGATGACAAGGCAGCAACCCACCGGATCGTTTCGAGTGCTGGCGTGAAGGTGCCGCAGCAGATCCTGGCTGGCGACGAAACGGGACTGAAGGCTTTTCTGGCCCAGCATGGCCAGGTGGTGGTGAAGCCCCTGCGTGGAGAGCAAGGAAAGGGCATTTCCATCGGCATAAGCACCATGGACGACCTGCAGGCCGCCATCACCACCGCACGCACCTATTCCTCCGAGGTGCTGGTGGAGGAATTCGTTGAGGGCGACGATCTGCGGCTGGTTGTCATCGACTTCAAGGTCGTCGCTGCCGCGATTCGTAAGCCTGCGGAAGTCATGGGCAATGGCAGGGCGACAGTTGGAGACCTGATCGAGGCCCAGTCGCGCAGGCGTGCCGCCGCCACCGGGGGCGAATC
Organism: Roseibium suaedae; assembly: GCF_900142725.1. Lineage (GTDB taxonomy): Bacteria > Pseudomonadota > Alphaproteobacteria > Rhizobiales > Stappiaceae > Roseibium > Roseibium suaedae. Next base: position 59,602 of record NZ_FRBW01000003.1, read on the forward strand.
CCGCATTCCGGTGGATGCGGAAACGATCCGCTGCCTGGCCGCCGCTGGCTGCGATCTTGAGACCGTGCTGGAGGAAGGCCGGGTCATCCGTGTGCGCAAGACTGCCAATCTTCACACTGGCGGCACGATCCATGACGTGACCGGCGAGACAAACCACGCCCTGATCGAGGCCGCGATCAGAGCTGCCCGGGCCATCGACATTCCCGTGACCGGCATCGACCTGATGGTGAAGTCGCCTCGCGAGGCGCAATACCATTTCATCGAGGCCAATGAGCGGCCGGGTCTTGCCAATCATGAGCCCCAGCCGACGGCTGAACGGTTTGTCGATTTCCTCTTTCCCCTGTCCGTGCCCCAGCCGGTGCGGGACGCCATCAGCCGGAGGCCCGCATGAGCCTGGTCGCCATCGACATCGCCTATCTGGCGCGGGTGCTGCAGGACATTCTGGCGATCCCCAGCCCCACCGGATACACGGACGAGATCGCCCGGCATGTCTGCGAGGAGCTGGAACAGCTGGGGATCGAGTACGAATTGACCCGCCGCGGCGCGATCCGGGCGCGCATGAAGGGGCATTCGCCAAAGGCTGCCCGCGCGTTCGTTGCCCATGTGGACACGCTGGGAGCCCAGGTGAAATTCCTGAAGGACAATGGCCGTCTGGAACTGGTGCCGATCGGGCATTGGTCTTCCCGCTTTGCCGAAGGCGCAAGGGTGACCGTGTTCTCGGAAAAGGGCGCCTACCGCGGCACGATCCTGCCGCTCAAGGCGTCCGGCCACACGTTCAATGACGAAGTGGACACCCTGCCCGTCAGCTGGCGCACGGTGGAACTGCGCATCGACGCCTATGCGAAGTCAGCGGAGGATGTGAAGAAGCTCGGCATTGATATTGGCGACATTGTTGCGGTCGATCCCCAGCCCGAGTTTCTGGACAATGGGTTCATCGTGTCCCGGCATCTGGATGACAAGGCCGGGGTCGCCGTCATGCTGGCGACATTGAAGGCACTGATTGCCTCGGGCGAAACGCCAATGGTCGACATCTACTGGCTCTTCACCATCGCCGAGGAAACCGGGCACGGGGCAACCTCGATCCTGCCGCCGGATGTGGCCTCCCTTGTCGCGATCGACAATGGCACAAGCGCTCCGGGGCAAGCGTCCGAGGAATTCGGCGTCACGATTGCGATGGCCGACCAGACCGGACCTTTCGACTATCATCTCTCGCGCAAGCTGGCCCAGCTCTGCCGGGACCATGAGATCAAGCATCAGAAGGACGTGTTCCGCTATTACCGTTCGGATGCGGCAGCTGCCGTCGAGGCCGGGGCGGATGTGCGCACGGCCCTCATCACCTTCGGGATCGACGCCAGCCATGGCTATGAGCGCATCCACATGCATGCTCTGCGCTCTCTGGCGGAACTTGCCGCTGCCTATGCCCTGAGCCCGCTGGCCATCACCCGCGACACCCGCAATTTCAGCGGCCTCAAGGGTTTTACGCATCAGCAGGTCGAAGAGGCCGAACAGACCCTGGCGCCTGAGGTGGAGGAGCCGGAGCCCGAAGCGGAGGAATAAGGCTGCATCAAGGTGTCGTGGCGTATCCGCTCCAGACACAGCATGCCATGGCTAAACCCAACGTTGACCGGTTTAATTCCGGGACTTCATCAAAGATGATGAAATCTAAGCTTATTTCCGGCTCAAAGTTGGATGAGGCACGAAAGGCGTGCGGCATACACTCTTCTCCACCCTTGCGGGGGAGATGTCAGCGATAGCTGACAGAGGGGGGTAAGGCTTCGGCATATTCCGAATAAGTTGGAATGTTCCGATGGGCTTATACCCCCCTCTGCCCCCAATTTTGGGGGCATCTCCCCCTCAAGGGGGGAGATTGGAGCCTGCCGAACCGGCGTCCATCAACCATAGTTGATTTTAAACCGGACAGCAGTGGGGCTGGCCTGAGCATGATCAGGCCCAGATCCACTCAAAGCTTCAGAAGCGCGCGGGCGTTTTCCTTCAGGATCAACGGGCGGACTTCGTCGCGGATGTCGATCTTCTCGAAATCGGCAAGCCAGCGGTCCGGGGTGATCGCGGGCCAATCCGAGCCGAAGAGCATCTTCTTCTTCAGGATCGTGTTGGCATACTGGATCAGGATCTGCGGGAAATACTTCGGCGACCAGCCGGACATGTCGATGTAGACGTTCGGCTTGTGGGTTGCGACTGACAGCGCTTCTTCCTGCCAGGGGAAGGACGGATGGGCGAGGATAATCGGCATGGTCGGGAAGTCGGCCGCCACATCATCGAGATAGAGCGGATTGGAGTATTTCAGCCGCATGCCCATACCGCCCGGCATGCCTGCGCCGACGCCGGTCTGGCCGGTGTGGAACAGGCTGATGGCGCCTTCCTCCGCAATGGCCTCGTAAAGAACATAGGCATTGCGGTCGTTGGGGTAGAAGCCCTGCATGGTTGGGTGGAACTTGAAGCCCCTGACACCGAATTCCCGCACCAGGCGGCGGGCTTCGCGGGCTCCAACCTTGCCCTTGGCCGGGTCGATGGAGGCAAAGGGGATCATGATATCCGCGTTTTCGGCAGCAATTTCCGCCACTTCCTCATTGGAATAGCGCCGGAAACCGGTTTCCCGCTCCGCATCCACCGGGAAGATCACGCAGGCGATCTTGCGTTCACGGTAATAGACAGCTGTTTCACGAACCGTCGGCAGCATGCCCTTTGCGCCGGCAGGGTTCCTGAAATATTTGGCCATTCCGGCCTGAAACTCGTCATAGCCATCGTCCCGGTGACCGCAGCACGGCTCTTCCGCATGGGTGTGGAAGTCGATGGCGATGATGTCGTCCATATTCATTGAACGCTCTCCCTCGAAATGCCTGAGAACTTTGCCAGAAGACGGATCAGCTCGCGGGTCTCCCCTTCATCGAGCGGACTGTCCAGGGACTGGATGTAGCCGAAGAAGTCCGGCTTGTGGCGGGCGACAAAGGCCTCGCCCTGTTCGGTCAGGGACAGTTCCACCGAGCGGCGGTCCTCTTCCGGAATGCGGCGCTCGATGAAGCCATAGACCTCGAAGCTGCGGATCAGTTTGGTCATGTGAGCATTCTTGATCGCCAGGCTCTGGGCCAGTTGCCCCTGACGGATGCCCGGGTTGTGGCTGATCACCCAGAGCACGGAATATTCACCTGGCTTCAGGCCGATATGGCCAAGCTTTTCAAAGAAGTGGTCGAATACCTTCAACTGCGAGACACGCAGCAGAAAGCCGAGAGACTGTTCCAGTCCACCGAGATTGATCCCGTCGCGGACCTGCGGATCAAGCATATCCAGGCTCATGCGTTGCCTCCATTGGGGTTGTGTACTTTTGCCGCCCGCTTTTCCAGGAAGGCCCTGAGGCGTTCCTTGGCTTCATCCGTGGTGGTGGTGAAGGAGGCGACGAAGGATTCGGTGAAGAGACCGTCTTCCCGGGCCATGTCATGAATGCGCGGCAGCGCATGGATCACGGCGTAGTTGGAAAGTTCTGCATTGGACGCGGCCTTCTTGGCCAGTTCGACGGCCTTTGCCCGGGCCTCTCCCGTCTCGACGACATATTGAACCAGATTGACGCGCTCGCCTTCCTCCGCATTGAGGGAGCGGCCGGTCAGCATCAGATCCATCATGCGGGCAGTGCCCATCAGGCGCTGGATGCGCACGGAGCCGCCGCCGCCGACGAAAATGCCGCGCTGGCCCTCGGGCAGCGCGAAGAAGGCGCTCTTGTCGGCCACACGGATGTGGGTGGAAGCTGCAAGCTCGAGCCCGCCGCCAACGACAGCACCATGCAGTGCGGAGACCCAAGGGATCATGCCGAATTCGATCTTCGCGAAGACCGCATGCCATCCCCGGGAATTGCGGATACCCTCGATGGGGGTGCGCTCGGCATGTTCTGCCAGATCAAGCCCGGCGCAGAAGTGGTTTCCGGCGCCGAACAGAACGCCCGCCTTGGCTTCCCGGTCAGCCCGGTCGATGGCCGCAGACAGGGCGTCGATCACCCGATCGCTGACTGCATTGCGTTTTTCCGGCCGGTTCAGCCCGATCAGGGCGATCCCCTCCGAAAGCTCATAGGTCACCAGAGGCTGTTGATCCGCTCGAGTCATTCCTCACCCATTCTTCTTGTCGCCGCGTCTTGTCCTGCACCGTTTCAGGAGCTTGAAAAAAGACTACACATAAAATGTTTACAAGGAAACAATTATCATGCAAAGCATTTATAGGCGCACTTCTCGAGGAGGAGGAGTGTGCTGGCATATCCGCATTCGTGCGCGAAACCGCACATTCGGGAGGACGAGTGATGGTCACGGCAGCACAGCCGGCAGGCAATGGATCACGGGCCGCGGGCAAGGTTTCGACCTGGACCCCCGAGATTCGCTGGGAAACAAGGGCAAATGGCGCAACCTATGTCTGGCGCGCCGATGAGCTCGCGGCTTACCCCGACCGCATGACAGAGCGCCTGGAGCACTGGGCCAGGACCACGCCGGAACGGACCTGGATCGCAGCACGGGCCAAGGACGGAAGCTGGCGCAGGGTTTCCTACGGCGAAGCGTTGAAGCTGGTCCGCTCTCTAGCTCAAGGCCTCATGAATCTGGGCCTGGGGCCTGATCATCCCGTCCTGATCCTGTCCGGGAACTCCATTGAACATGCCTTGATCGCGCTGGCTGCCCAACATGTCGGCATTCCCTCCGCAGCCGTTGCCCCCGCCTATGCGCTTGTCTCCGAGGACTTTGCCAAGCTCAAGGACATTACGGCGCAAATCACCCCCGGTGCAGTCTTTGCCGACAAGGCTGGGGGGTATGACCGAGCAGTTTCCACGATCTTCGACGGGTCTGTTGCCGCCATTGCCGGGGATGGCCAGTTTTCGGGACGTCCGACGATATCCTTCAGCGAGTTGCTTGCAACAGAACCGACCGATGCGGTCGACCTGGCAGCCTCAAGGGTGGGACCGGACACAGTCGCCAAATTCCTCTTCACGTCTGGCACCACAGGCTCTCCCAAGGCCGTGATCCAGACCCAGAGGATGATGTGCGCGAACCAGGCGATGGTCGCCGATTGCTACGCCTTCCTGACGGAAGAGCCGCCCGTGATCGTCGACTGGGCGCCCTGGAATCATGTTGCCAGCGGCAACAAGGTCTTCAACATGGCGATCTACCATGGTGGCACCTATTACATCGATGAAGGCAAGCCGACCCCCAAGGGCATTGCCGAAACATTGAAGAACCTGCGGGAGGTCTCGCCAACCTGGTATTTCAACGTGCCATCCGGCTACGAAATGCTGATCCATGCCATGGAAAGTGATGACCAGCTGCGCGAAAGCTTCTTCAAGAATCTCAAGATGATGATGTATGCGGGGGCCGGAATGGCCCAGCATACCTGGGATGACCTGATTGCCCTGTCGACCAGAACCGTCGGCTATCCGGTCAATCTGGTGACCGGGCTCGGGGCGACCGAAACGGCACCTTTCTCGCTCGCCATTACTGAAACGCAGGTCTCTCCAGGTAATGTGGGCATTCCCTCGCAGGGCATTACCCTGAAGCTGGTTCCCAATGGCGGCAAGCTGGAGGCCCGGCTCAAGGGACCGAACATCACGCCTGGCTACTGGCGCAATCCGGAACTGACCGCGAAGGCCTTCGATGACGAAGGCTATTATTGCCTCGGCGATGCCTTGCGCTATGCCGTGCCGGGTGATCCCTCGAAAGGCTTTTATTTCGATGGCCGCATTGCGGAGAACTTCAAGCTCCAGACCGGCACCTGGGTTGCCGTCGGTGCGCTGCGGGCAACGCTCGTCAACGATCTTGGCGGATTGATCCGGGATTGTGTGATCACCGGTGAGAACCATGAGGAATTGGGGGCCTTGATCCTCCCGGCCATGCCTGCGGTGAGAGCGCTGTTGGGCAATGACTGTCCCTCTTCCGATGCCGAGGCATTGACCCATCCCAAACTATTGGCGGAACTGGCCCTGCGCCTCGGCGCTCATGGCCGCAAGGCGACGGGGTCTGCAACACGGATCACCCGTTTGATCTTCCTTGATTCAGAGCCGTCCTTTGACCGGGGTGAAGTGACGGACAAGGGCTCCCTCAACCAGAGAGCCATCCTTGCTCACCGGGCGGAACTGGTTGACCGGCTTTATGCAGATGGAACCGGTGTGGTCTTGCCGGAACAGCAAGGAAGAGCCTGATGCAGATTGAGGGAACCACAGCTCTTGTGACCGGCGGCGGATCGGGCCTTGGCGAGGCGACGGCCCGGCTGCTCGCCAGCCGTGGCGCACATGTCGGTGTCTTTGACCGCAATGGCGAAGCGGCAGCCCGCGTGGCCGGAGACATTGGCGGAGTGGCCCTGACTGGGGACGTCACCAGTGAAGCAGATGCGTCCAGGGCAATCGCTGCGCTGGCGGATCAGAAGGGTCCGGTGCGGATCCTCGTCAATTGCGCCGGCATCGGGACGGCGAAGCGGATCGTCGGACGGGAGGGAGCCATGCCTCTCGCCGATTTCGAACGGGTCATCAGGGTCAATCTGATCGGCACCTTCAACATGCTGCGGCTCGCGTCCGCTCACATGGCCGAACAGGATCCGGTTGCGGACAATGCGCGGGGCGTCATCGTCAATACGGCCTCGGTGGCAGCCTTTGATGGCCAGATCGGTCAGGCCGCCTATGCGGCGTCCAAGGGAGGCATCACCTCTCTGGCCCTGCCCGCCGCCCGGGAACTTGCCCGGTTCGGCATCAGGGTCAACACCATCGCTCCCGGCATCTTTCTGACGCCTCTTCTGGCGGAGCTGCCGGACGAGGCGCAGCAAAGTCTGGCAGCCAGCATTCCCTGCCCCGCCCGCCTGGGCGATCCAGCCGAGTTTGCCGATGCGGTGCGTTTCGTGATCACCAATGGCTACATCAACGGCGAAGTCATCCGCCTTGATGGCGGCGTGCGCCTTCAGCCGAAGTAATTCCCTCAAGCGATCGAAGACGTCTGCCCATGACCGGATTTCAGCACCAGGCTCAAACCTCTGCCGCGCTTTTGGCTGCCTTGCCTGGCTGGGCTGCACTTCAGGCAGCACGTCCGGATCTGGACCGGGAGACCGTCGAGGCAATCCTGTCGGAGGCCGCAAGGTTTGCAGAAGGCAGGCTGGCACCGGTCAATGGCAAGGCCGATGTGCAGGGCTGCCAGCTGGTCTCTGGCCGGGTGAGCGCCCCGCAAGGTTTTGCCGAGGCCTATCAGGCGCTGGCAAACGATGGCTGGATCGGCATGGACGTGGCAGAAGACCTCGGTGGCCAGGGGCTGCCGGTGGTGCTTCACACGGCTGCGCAAATGCTGTTCGACCGGGGCTGCACCTCGCTGATGATGCTGGCCGGTTCAAGCCGTGCGGCCAGCCATCTTCTCGCAGCGCATGCAGACGATGCGGTGCGCGCTGACTGGGTGCCTGCGCTCTGCTCGGGTCATTCAGCCGCGACCATCTGCATTTCCGAGCCGGATGCCGGATCCGATGTTGGCCGCATCCGTACACGAGGGGAAAAGCGGGAGGGGATCTGGAGGATCACCGGTCAGAAGATCTGGATCTCCTTCGGGGATCATGACATGGCCAGCCGCCTTGGCCATTGTCTTCTCGCCCGCACGAGCGATGCTCCCGGCACCCGTGGGCTCAGTCTGTTCCTTGTCCCGGATACTCTTGAAGACGGCCGCCGCAACGCCATCGTCATTGAGCGGCTGGAAGAAAAGATGGGCCTTCACGGCTCCCCCACCTGTGCCATGCAGTTCGAAGGCGCGGAAGCCATCCTGATTGGCGAGGAAGGGCGCGGTCTGGCCCAGCTTTTCACCATGATGGAGTTCATGCGTCTTCAGACGGGCGCTCAGGGGCTCGGTCTTTCTCTCAGTGTGGCCGATATTGCCGCCGGCTATATCAAGGACCGCTGCCAGGGCGGTGATCCGAAGGGACAGCCCCTCCCGATTGCCGCGCACGGCGATGTGCGCCGCCAGGTCATGGATCTGTCCTCCAAGGCCGCCACCTTGCATATGGCCGTGCTGGATCTGGCCCTGCTTCTGGACAGGATCGGGCTTGAACCGGCCCCGCAAGCCCGCGCAGCACTGGAGGCGCAAGCTGCCTTCACCTTGCCGATGATCAAGACCTTCGGTGCAGAAACCGCGTTCGAGACCGCAAGTGCAGCCATGCAGGTTCTCGGCGGTGCGGGCTATACCCGTGAATGGCCGGTCGAACAGGTGCTGCGCGACAGCCGGGTGCTGGCGATCTATGAAGGCACCACCGGCATGCAGGCACAGGACTTCCTCATGCGCCGTCTGTGGCGGGAAGACGGGGCCGGGCTCAAGAGCTTTCTTGCCTCAGCGCGGAACGAATCGAATCAGTTCGCATCTTCAGATGGTTGCGGGCAGTTGCTTGATGCATTGCTTCAAGACTTCGAGTGCTTGAGTGCCGAAATGGACGGCCTCAAGACCGGCAACGCCCGCGCAGGCGAGTATGCGGCTGAACCATATCTCAGGGCTGGCTGGATCGCTGTTTCTGCGCTCAACGCATGGCGCCTTACCAGGCTTCATGGCCAACCGCGTCTGGCAGCCCTTGGCCGCTACCGGCTGGAACAGCTTTCCGGAGAGTTCTCTCTTCACGCAGGCAAGTGCCGCTCCGCCTCAGGCAATCTGGACGATCTGTTCGAGACGGCGTTTCCACCAGCCTGACAGGAGTGGGACCGTTTGGCCTCAGAATTCTGCCGGTTCCACCAGTCAAACTTTGCGATGCCGGGCACAAACAAAAACGCCGTCCTTTCGGACGGCGTTTCGTTGTGAGACAGGCCTCTGGCTGTGCAGATTACTGCGGCTTGCCGTCGGTGCCCTTCTGAGCGTCGATCAGCTTCTGACGGGCTTCGTCAGCGCGGCGCTGCAGTTCGTTCTGGAGCTCTTCCTGCTTGCGCTGCAGTTCTGCAACGTCGGTCGGAGCGCCCGTATAGACCTTGGTGAAGCCGGCGAGGGTCAATTCCATCGGAATCGGCTTTGCCTGCTGGTTCAAGGTGGTCAGAACGAGCTTGCCGCCAGCCTTGAGCGTGCCGATAAAGGCATCGTCAACGACCAGTTCGGAATAGCATGCGTTCGGGAAGCAGATGCCGTACTTGCCTTCGGTCTGCTTGCCGGCATCAACCTGTACGCGCAGGCCCGGCTGGATCAGCATTCCCGGCGGGACGGCGATCAGAAGGGTCTTGCGTGCTTCCCCTTCGATTTCGCGAAGGGCAACAGAAGCCAGGAACTGGCCGGTGTTGGTGCGAAGCTCCTGCGTGATGAGGCAGATCTGCTTGTTGACCTTGGGGTCGACGTTACAGACCTTGATCCAGGGAGATTCTTCCCCTTCACTCTGCGCAGCTGCGCCGGTCACCGAAGAGGAGATTGCCAGTGCGGCAAACGCACAGCCGATCAATCCTCTTTTGAAAAAACTCGTCATTCGAACCTTCCTCAAACGTTCGTCCGCGAACCTAACGCCGTTCTGCTGCATTCACGCTTCAACTTCAAGAGCCAGAACCGGCGGTTTGTTGCCCGGCGCACCGTTGAATGATGAATAGGGCAAGAGGGTGGCGGAATTGCAACGCTAACGCTTTCAACGTGTGTGTTTTCAAATCACCTTTTACAAAGCAGTTCCAACTGCCCTGTCTAACCTCGCGAAGTCAATATCTTGTCCTCAGTGTTGCATAATCAAGGTTTGGTTTGAAGCGACTGGGGCAGCAGATTGGCCCTTGTGTTAACATTGTTCGAGAATCAAAGCCGGATGTGAGCCCCGGACCGAGCACCTGCAGACTGAGCCCCAGACCATGACCCGTACCGCCATTACCCGTTTTCTGTTCCGGTTGGGCATGACTGCCCGGTCCGTTGCGCCCGTCCTGGGCGCGGCGCTGGTCCTGGCTCCGTTGAATGGCCATGACGTTTGGGCGCAGGACGCGGACGTGCCATCCGTTCCGGCGATCGCCATGCATGGAGAACCGGAGCTGTCGCCCGGGTTCACATCCCTGCCCTTTGCCAATCCGGATGCCCCCAAGGGCGGAATTCTGACGCTTGGCGTTCAGGGCACGTTTGACAGCATGAACTCCTTCATCATCCAGGGGGGCTGGACCAGTGCCCGCGGCATGCGGGAGCGGGAGTTCGGCAACAACGTGCTGGAAAGCCTGATGATGCGCTCCTACGGGGAGCCTTTCACGCTCTATGGCTTGCTGGCAGAAAGCGTGCGCATGCCTGACAGCCGGGAGTGGATCGAGTTTACCCTCAATCCCAAGGCGGCATTTTCCGACGGAACGCCCGTGACCGTCGAGGATGTGGCGTTCTCTCTCGACATTATCCGCGACAAGGGCCGTCCGCCGTTCCGCAACTGGTACAAGCAGATCGTCCGCAAGGAATTTCCCGCTGAACGGACCATCCGCCTGGTGTTTGAGAACGGCAACAACCGGGAACTGCCCTTGCTGATTGCGCTGGCTCCGGTCTTTTCGAAGGCCGCGACGGATGCGGAAAACTTCGACAAGTCCTCTCTCAAGCCGCTGGTTGGGTCGGGTCCCTATGTCTTTTCGGAGATTGACCCGGGCAAGCGCACGGTTCTGAAGAAAAACCCGGACTACTGGGCAAAGGATCTGCCGGTAAAGGCCGGCTTCGACAATTTCGATGAGATTCGGGTCGAGTATTTCCGTGACGAGACAACGCTTCAGGAGGCCTTCAAGAAGGGCCTGATCGATGCGCTGAAGTTCGGCGACCCGACCCGCTGGGCCACAGGCTTTGACTTTCCCGCCGCCAAGGATGGCCGGGTCAAGCAGCTTTCCATCGAACTTGGCATTCCGGCCAATACGCAAGGCATTGCCTTCAACACCCGTCAGGACGTGTTCCAGGATGTGCGCCTGCGCCGAGCGCTCGCCATGCTCTATGATTTCGAGTGGGTGAACCGGAACATGTATCACGGCCTCTACAGGCGGACGGCCGGATATTGGGACAATTCGATTCTCTCTTCCATTGGCCGTCCGGCCGACGACCGTGAGAAGGCATTGCTTGCTCCCTTCCCGGACGCGGTTACCCCGGAGGTGATGGACGGCAGCTGGCGTCCGGTTCAGGCCGATGGCACCGGACGTGACCGCAAGGTGATGCGTCAGGCTTTGGACGCCTTCAAGTCCGCCGGATATGACATCAAGGACGGCAAGATGATCAATCTGGCAAGCGGCAAGCCGCTGACCTTCGAGATCATGACCAAGAACGAGGATGAGGAGAAGCTGGCGCTGGTCTATGCCCGCACGCTCAAGGCGCTCGGCATCGAGATCTCCGTTCGCGCCGTCGACCCCTCCCAGTTCGAGGATCGCCGCACCAAACGACATTTCGACATGGTGTTCAACACCTGGATCTCGTCGCTTTCGCCGGGCAGCGAGCAATATGGCCGCTGGTCCAGCGCCTCCGCCGATGCGGAAGGTTCGTTCAATTTCGTCGGGGCGCATAATCCTGCCATCGACGCCCTGATTGATGCTATCGTTGCGGCACGCACGCAGGAAGATTTCCTGGCGGCCGTGCGTGCGCTCGACCGGGTTCTGATTTCGGGAGCCTATGCGGTTCCCCTGCACCATTTGCCGGATGAATGGATCGGCTACTGGGCCAACAAGGTTCAGCCGCCGGAGACTTTCTCTCTCTATGGCAATTCCTTTGATACCTGGTGGTCTGCCGAGGCAGCTGGCAAATGACCGGATACGGGATCTGACGCGATGAAAGTGATCACCGACAAGCAGGCGGAAACCTACCGGCAGGCCGGCATCTGGGGCGATGCGACCCTGGACAGCCTGTTCGCCGCCACAGCTGCCGCTCATCCAAACCGGGTCGCAATGGTGGATTCTCCGGACCGCCCCGACTGGACCGGCGGCACGCCCCGCAGTCTGACCTATGCCGAGGCGGACCGGGAGATCGACCGCCTTGCAGCCTTTTATGGCGCGGTGGGGATGCAGCCCGATTTCGTTCTGGGCATCCAGTCCCCGAACACGGTGGACACGGTTCTGGCCTTCCTTGGAGCCTTGCGCGCAGGACTGATCGTCTCGCCGCTGCCGCTTCACTGGCGCCAGAAGAATGTTCTGAGCGCGCTGAATTCCATTGGTGCCAAGGGCTTCATTGCTGCTGACCGGGTGGAAACGCGCATGATGGCCCATGCCGCGCGGGATGTGGCTGGCGAGTTGTTCAGCCTGCGCTTCGTCTTCGGGCTGGGCCATGAACTGCCAGATGGTTTGGTCGAACTCGGCCCGATGCTGGAGGAGATGGGCAATGACCTGCCGCCTCTGCCGCAGCCCCGTGACGAAGCCTCCGATCATATCGCCACCATTTCCTGGAGCCGGTCTTCCAAGGATACGGTCGCTGTCACCCGCAGTCACAATCACTGGATGGCGGCAGCTCAGATGATCATGAGCGAAACGGGCCTCAAGGAAGGCGCGTCCGTTCTGGTTCCCTATGCGCTGAGCGGGCTGACCGGCCTTGGCGGTGGTCTTGCGCCCTGGCTGATGTGCGGCGGCACCCTGCACCTCCATCATCCGACGTCCCTGCCCGGTCTTGCCCGTCACGCGAACTCTGTGTCTGCGGATTACATTCTGGCACCGGGACCGCTGGCGCAGATCCTCGACCGGGGCGTTGCCTCCAAGGATGCCGCGATCATTGCCGCCTGGAACATTGCCGCGCCGTTGCCTGGACGTTTCACCCCGCGCCACCCCCTCATCGACCTGCATATTGCCGATGAATATGCACTCGTCGCCAAGAAGCGCACCCATGAGGAGGTCGAGGCCGTTCCGGTGGGAAAGCCCCTGGGGCCTGACGGATGCCAGCCCGGGGCAGCCCTTCTGGAGATCGGCCTGAAGGATGGCATTACCGCGAATTATCCCGGAACGCTTCTGGTGAAGGGGGCCGTCGTGCCGGGCACGGACTGGCCAACGATCCCGGAACACAAGCGGGTCAAGAAGGACGCCGAAGGATTCCTTGAGACCGGCATCATGGTGCTCACCCACGACGATGGACTTCTCGGTTTCGGCATTCCCGGGGTCTATGCCCAGGGTGTGGGCGACCTGGAGCAGGTGGACGAGGCCTATAAAGGGTTCCCGGGCTTGCGCGAAGCCGCTGCGTTTCTGGTTGAAGACGAGGTGCTCGGCAGCCGCATCTTTGCAGCTCTTGTTCCCTCGTCCGGAACCGTACCCGATGCCCGCGCTTTCTATTCCTATCTGGACGCGCAGGGTGTCGATCTGGCCGCGATTCCCCACCGGGTTCTGGTTCTCCAGAGCCTGCCGCGTCTGGAAGATGGATCTGTTGACCGTGAGCGTCTCACGTTGAGGACGCAGCGCATGTCTGCACAGGTAGCCTAGGGTTCTGACCCTAGACCTTCCTGTGGCTGCGCGAAACGGATAGTGTCGCCCGATGGATTCTGAAAGTTCATTTCTCTGGCAGGGACCAACCTGGTTCCTGGGCTGCATGCCGCCTGTTCCCACTGGCGGTCTTCCGGGCCTGGGAGCGGATGTTGATCTTCTGACAGCCTTTGCCGCGGATGAGGACATTTCCTTTCCGCTTCCAAGCTCCGTTTTGGTCGATCCCGAACAGATCCCGGCTGACGTCAGGGACAAGTTCCTTGTCTGGCTGGCAAACCAGTTGCTCGCGCTGCCGAGTGACGTGCCGGTCATCTATTTCAGCGAAGGCGATTGTCTCGTACCGGACAAGCCGAAATCCTCCGCCATCCTGAACAGGAGCATTTCAGAGACCGCGCTGTTCGAGCGGATCTGTGACCTGCAACGGGTGTTGATCCGGTCTGAAGAGGCCCGGCTTCGGCGCTTGGTCTTCGGCAGGGTTCCAGGATATGGCGCAGCGCCCCATATCTCCGGACGCGGAGGCCTTCTGGTGATCGGCTTCGGCGGACGATTCCTGGATGTGATGCAGGCGCGGCAGAAGAATGTCGACGTGATCGGTGCCTTCGATCAGCGCATGGGCGAGGAATATCTGTCCCAGCGCGCGTTCGATGCGGTCATCCTCGATGGCGCATTTGATGACGTGCTCGAGAACCTGCGCTGCCTCAGGCGGGATGCCCGCTTCGCGTCGATTCCCGTGCTGGCGGTCACAAGCTTCGAGAGTGATCTTCCGATTTTCTATGACGCTGGCGCAAACGACGTGCTGCTCGCCCCGCTCTCCCAGGACATGCTGCGTCAGAGACTGGCGGCGGCCATCCGCCTTGGCAAGCGGCGCCGGCTGGCTGACCGGGTTCTGGCTGAAAGCCGCAAGTGGCTCATGCAGCAGCAGCAATCCGGAGGCCTCAAGCGCCGGGATTATGACAGCTATCTCCAACAGGCGGCAAAGGCCCTGTCTGCCCGCGGATTGATGATCTGGCAGATCAGCCTTTTGCCCGATGTTCCGCCGAGCGGTGACTTTACCGGCATGATCGCGCCCGACCTTTGCGGAACGGTGCTGTCCATCGCCGATGCTACCAGCCGCGAGGAAGATCTTGTCTGTTTCGTCCGTGATCTCGGTCCCGTCGCTGTTCTCAAAAGCGAAAGAGGCTGCGAGAGACTGAAATCCCGGATCAGCGCGATCCTCGGCCACACGAGGCTTTGAAGGTGAGATGAGCGTGCTGTTGCGCTAGTATCTGCCTGACAAGCCATCAGATTGGCGGAGTTTGCCGCCGAAGGACCCATCATGACGTCTTCCCCTGCCCCGATTTCCGTCGATATCGTTTCCGATGTCGTGTGCCCGTGGTGCTACATCGGCAAGCGCCGGCTTGAGGCCGCCCTGTCGCAGGTTTCTGATCTATCCGTGCAGGTGCGCTGGCATCCCTATCAGCTTGACGAGACCATTCCGCTCGAAGGCAAGGACCGCCGCCGCTACCTGCTCGACAAGTTCGGCCCGGACCGCATTGAAACGATCCATGACCGGATTGAACAGATCGGCGCGGAAGAGAACATCGACTTTGCCTTCGACAAGATCGAGATCAGTCCGAACACGCTGGACGCCCACCGCCTGATCCTCTGGGCAAAGGCAGAAGGCAAGCAGACGGAAATGGTCGAGCGCCTGTTCCAGGCCTTCTTCGTCAACGGAGAGGACCTGACAAAGGCCGAAACGCTCATCTCGATCGCAAAGGAAGTCGGGCTGGAAGAAGACCTTGTCGAGCAACTTCTCGATACGGATTCCGACGTGGAGAAAACCCGCAAGCAGATCGCCAAGGCCCGGCAGATCGGTGTGACCGGCGTTCCCTTCTTCATTATCGATGGCCGTTTCGCCGTTTCCGGTGCCGAGGCTGCAGAAACGCTCGCCGCCGCCTTGCGCCATGCGGAAGAAACCCGTCCGGGCGACGGGATGCAGGCGCCTCCCTCCCCCTTGTAATTACAAGAGGATAGCTCCCCTTTCTGCGATTTCAGATGATCGGCGACAGGCATGTCAGGGGCCAGATCATAGAGGCCCCATGTCATAAGGGATCAATGTCTTAGAGGACCCATGGAATTTCAAATCCGCTACCGCTTCGAAGACTATGTCCAACCGATCTACTATCCTTTCAAGCGCCGCATAAAGCGCCGCTGGCTGCGGCAACTGATCTTCTGGGGTGCCATCCTTGCCAATTTCGGCATTTCGGCCACACTCATTCGCACGAGCCTCAGCAATGGCAAGCCTCTCGACTGGTTTTATTTTCTGAACGGGCTGCTCGGCGTGCTTCTGCTCACGCTGACCTATGTCGTGACGCCTCTGGCCTTGAGAAAGAGGTTCAAACGCACGGTCTTTCAGACACATGATGTTCAGTTCCGCCTGTCTGAAGCGTTTTTCGAGGTCACAGCCGGACCGATCTACAACAAGGTGGAATGGTCCGGAATTCAGGGGCTTGGGGAAAGCCCTAGCTGCTATCTTGTCTGGATAAACAGTCAGGCGTTCGTTGTTCCGAAACGCTGCTTCAAAACGGCAGAAGAGCAAACAGCCTTCACCCATTTTGTCGAGGAGCGGACAGGGTTCCGTTTTTCCTGATCTTCCTGCGCCGCTCGTGACGTACACGGAAAATACCTGAAAAACAAAACCCCCGGACCGATTTGGCCCGGGGGTTTTGCTGTTTTCGGACAGGGCCAATATCCTGCGCCATTAGGGGCGAAGGGTTTCGGCGTGCCTGCTATTAGCCGCGCAGGATCGAACGGCCGGCGTAGATTGCCTGTGCGCCCAGTTCTTCCTCGATGCGGATGAGCTGGTTGTACTTGGCAAGCCGGTCGGAACGGGCCAGGGAGCCGGTCTTGATCTGACCGCAGTTGGTGGCAACCGCGAGGTCGGCAATGGTCGCATCTTCGGTTTCACCGGAGCGGTGAGACATGACAGCGGTGTAGCCGGCCTTGTGGGCGGTCTCGACGGCGTCCAGGGTCTCGGACAGGGTGCCGATCTGGTTGACCTTGATCAGGATCGAGTTGGCGATGCCTTCGGAGATCCCGCGGCGCAGGCGCTTGGAGTTGGTCACGAACAGGTCGTCGCCCACGAGCTGGCACTTGGAGCCGAACAGGTCGGTCGCAGCCTTCCAGCCAGCCCAGTCATCTTCAGCCAGACCGTCTTCGATCGAGATGATCGGGTAACGGGCAGCCAGGTCTTCCAGGTACTTGGCCATTTCTTCCGGAGACAGGGTCTTGCCTTCACCGGCCAGAACGTACTTGCCATCCTTGAAGAATTCGGTGGAAGCAGCATCGAGCGCGAGGAACATGTCTTCGCCCGGCTTGTAACCGGCCTTTTCGATCGCCTTCATCACGAAGCCGATGGCAGCATCGGTGGATTCCAGGTTGGGAGCAAAGCCGCCTTCGTCACCGACGTTGGTGTTGTGGCCAGCGTCGTTCAGGGCCTTCTTGAGGGTGTGGAACACTTCCGACCCCATGCGGACGGCTTCCTTCAGGGAGGAGGCGCCAACCGGCATGATCATGAATTCCTGGAAGTCGATCGGGTTGTCCGCATGAGCGCCGCCGTTGATGATGTTCATCATCGGAACCGGCAGGGTGCGGGCAGACGTGCCGCCAACGTAGCGGTAAAGCGGCAGGCCGGAAGCCTGAGCAGCAGCACGCGCGACGGCCAAGGAAACGCCGAGGATGGCATTGGCGCCAAGGCGGCCCTTGTTCTCGGTGCCGTCCAGGTCGATCATGGCCTGGTCGATCTTGAGCTGCTCTTCCGCATCGAGGCCGGAAACCGTCTCGAAGATCTCGCCGTTCACGGCATCAACAGCCTGCTCGACGCCCTTGCCCAGGTAGCGGGAGCCACCGTCGCGAAGTTCCACGGCTTCATGGGCACCGGTGGATGCACCCGACGGAACGGCTGCACGGCCGAAAGATCCGTCTTCCAGAAACACGTCCACTTCGACGGTCGGGTTGCCGCGGCTGTCGAGGATCTCGCGGGCCTTGATGTCGATGATTGCGGTCATAGATCAACTCCTGTGTTTGCCGCCGGGCGGCAGATGCGGACCCTCCCGGGAGGTATGGATCCAATTGCGAAGGGCTGCCCTGATGGACAGCCCTTAAAGTCAAATTCAAGCGGAAGCGCTGGCTTTCACCACGGTGTCGATTGCCTTGAGCTCGGACAACATCGCCCCGAGATCCTTGAGAGCAATCATGTTCGGCCCGTCAGAGGAAATGGTGTTGTCCGGATCCGGATGGGTTTCGATGAAGAGACCACCGACGCCGACGGCAACAGCGGCGCGTGCCAGAACGGCAACCATGCGACGGTCGCCACCGGACGAGCCGCCAAGGCCGCCCGGCTGCTGGACCGAATGGGTCGCATCGAACACGACCGGGGCACCGGTCTCCGCCATGATCGGCAGGGCGCGGAAGTCGCTCACCAGCGTATTGTAGCCGAAGCTCACGCCGCGCTCGGTCAGAAGAACATTCGGATTGCCGCTTTCGACAATCTTCATCAGAACGTTCTTCATGTCCCAGGGCGCCAGAAACTGCCCCTTCTTCACGTTGACAATCGCGCCGGTGTTGGCTGCGGCAACGAGAAGGTCGGTCTGGCGGCACAGGAAGGCCGGAATCTGAAGCACATCGACCACCTCAGCGACCGGAGCACACTGATCGGCGGAGTGGATGTCGGTCAGAACAGGAAGTCCGTAGGTTTCCTTGATCTCGGCAAAGACCGGCAGGGCGTCCTTGAGCCCAACCCCGCGCGAGGCGGACAGAGACGTGCGATTTGCCTTGTCGAAGGAGGACTTGAATACAACCGGAATGCCGAGGCCGCCCGCAATTTCCTTGACGGCGGCTGCGCATTCCAGAACGTGCGCACGGCTTTCCATCTGACAGGGACCAGCGATCAGGCTGAAAGGGGCTGCATTGTCAAAGGTGACGTTGCCGACGCGAACCTGACTGTTCGGCTGGGACATGAGGCATTCCTTATGGAAATGTGGCCTGGCCATTTTGAAGGTGGCACGGCCACTTTGGAAATCGCCCGTTCCATAGCCTTTCTTGGCAATGGCCGCAAGATTCACAGCACCTTTTGCAGCTGATTAAGGACCTGTGTTTCACAGTGGAAAAGTTATAATGTAGAATGCGATGTCCGCGAGATGCTCCGCCTCGAATTCGACATTATAAGACTTGTTATTGGAACCACCTGAGGTCTGCTGCGTTATCGATTTGGCCCTTGGCCAGTTTTCTCCGCCGTGACCTTTGAACTTATAAGATTTGGAAGATTTCTGAATGACCAGACCGATCCGTAAAGCCGTCCTTCCCGTTGCCGGTCTCGGCACGCGGTTTCTGCCAGCCACCAAGGCTGTTCCGAAGGAAATGCTGACAATCGTCGATCGTCCGATTGTTCAATATGTGGTCGAGGAAGCCAAGGCTGCCGGCATCGAGCACATCGTCTTCGTGACGGGCCGCAACAAGCAGGTCATCGAAGACCATTTCGACCGTGCCTATGAGCTGGAAGACACCCTTCAGGCCCGCAACAAGAAGTCCGCGCTGGACCTGCTCGACAAGCTGCGCCCCGTCGCCGGTGCAACCAGCTTTACCCGTCAGCAGGACCCGCTCGGTCTCGGTCATGCGATCTGGTGTGCCCGTGACATCATCGGTCATGAGCCCTTTGCCATTCTCCTGCCGGACATGATCATGAAGTCCGACCCGGGCTGCCTGAGCCAGATGGTCGACATCTACAATCAGAAGGGCGGCAACGTGATTTCCGTTGAAGCCGTACCGGAGGACCAGACCCATAACTACGGGATCGTCGAGATTGATGGCGATCAGAATGATCTGACTTTCGGCATCAAGGGCATGGTCGAAAAGCCGGCCCAGGGCACTGCCCCGTCCAATCTCTACATCAATGGCCGTTATATCCTTCAGCCCGAGATCTTCGATCTTCTGGAAAAGCAGGAAAAGGGTGCGGGCGGCGAAATCCAGCTGACCGATGCCATGCTGACGCTGATGGGACAGCAGACCTTCACCGGCCTGCGCTTCACCGGCCAGACCTATGATTGCGGCTCGAAGGCGGGCTTCCTCAGCGCCAACATCGCCTATGCTCTGGAAGATCCGGAACTGTCCCGCGAGCTTCTGCCGCTGCTACGCGACATGATCGGTGACAAGAGCCTGATGGCCGCCGCCGAATAAGCCAAAGTCTGCTGCCGCTTGCATTCAGCGGCAGCTTCCGGCTAGGAGAGAACCGGGTGTCCATGGCGTGTCCTTGGCGCCCGGTTTTTCTTTGTCCCCAAAAGGTTCCCGCTCCCCATGACTGCCATTGCTTTGGAAGACACCCGGATTGCCGTTATTGGTCTGGGCTACGTGGGCTTGCCGGTGGCCGTCAGCTTTGCGGAAGCGGGCTATGACATTCTGGGCTTCGACATCAAGGAAGGCCGGATTGCCGAGCTGAGCAAGGGGACAGACAGCACCTCGTCAGTGACCTCCGAAAGACTGCGCAAGAGCACCCTGAAGGTCAGCTCCGACCCTGCAGATCTCACCGGCTATGACGTCTTTATCGTGGCTGTGCCGACACCTGTCGACAAGGCCAAGCGCCCCGACCTGACACCCTTCGCCAGTGCAGCGCGCACGGTCTCTGGTGCCCTGCGCCCCGGTTCCGTCGTGGTGTTTGAATCAACCGTCTTCCCGGGCGCAACGGAAGATGTTGCGGTTCCGATCCTTGAGGCAGGCTCCGGGCTTCGTTTCGGAGAAGGGTTCGAAGTCGGTTACTCTCCGGAACGAATCAATCCGGGGGATCCGGACCGGGACTTCAAGGACATCGTGAAGATCGTCTCCGGCAGTTCCGCCTCGACCCTCTCGTTCCTCTCTGCTCTCTACGGCAGCGTTGTCACGGCGGGCATACACGAGGCGCCATCGATCAAGGTGGCGGAAGCGGCCAAAGTCATCGAGAACACCCAGCGGGATCTCAACATCGCGCTGATGAACGAACTTTCCATGCTCTTCCATGCCATGGGCATCGATACAAGGGATGTGCTTGCGGGCTCTTCCACGAAGTGGAACTTCCTGCCGTTCCAGCCCGGTCTCGTCGGCGGCCATTGCATCGGGGTCGACCCCTACTACCTCACTCACAAGGCCCATGAAATCGGTCTGACCCCTCAGGTCATTCTGGCCGGACGCGGCACAAATGAGGCCATGCCTTCCTATGTGGCTGGCAAGATCATTCAGGCCTGCGTCCGCCTGGGGCGCCAGATGCCGCCAAAGATTGCCGTTCTCGGCCTGACCTACAAGGCGAATGTGCCGGATACGCGCAATTCCAAGGTCGTGGATCTGGTGAGGGAGTTGAAGGATTTCGGCGCGGACGTCCGTATCCTGGATCCGATGGCGGATGCGGAGGACGTGCGTGAGGAATATGGCCTCGAACTGAGCACGGCTGCCGATCTGAAGGGGTCGGATGCGGTGATCCTTGCCGTTCCCCATGATGACCTCTTTGAGGGTGGCCGCAACTGGGGGGCAATCACACCCTATCTCGGTGAGGGAACCTGTCTGGTCGCCGACCTGCCGGCCCGTTTGGATCGGGATCTTTGCCCGGACAATGTACAACTCTGGCGGCTGTGATTTTTGAGCTGGGCTGAACAGTCTTGCGAAATCGTCCTGCCAAAATTACCAGCAATCCAATCCGGATTTTCTGACGTATACTGACCGTTCCCCTTTGAAGAGGAGTGGTCCGTCATGCGGTTCATCGGCTTTTTCTGTCTTTGGGTACTGGCTGCCGTGGTCTTCGGTACGGCAGGCAGCAGTGTATCGGCGCAAGACGCCTCAAGTGGCAATGGTCCTGCCTTCCAGAAGATCATCAAGGGCCAGATGAATGCCTTTGCCCGCGGGGACGCGGTGCAGGCCTTTTCCT
This sequence comes from Roseibium suaedae, assembly GCF_900142725.1. Taxonomy (GTDB): domain Bacteria; phylum Pseudomonadota; class Alphaproteobacteria; order Rhizobiales; family Stappiaceae; genus Roseibium; species Roseibium suaedae. The sequence continues at coordinate 80,868 of NZ_FRBW01000003.1, forward strand.
TTGCCAGCCGTGACCTCCAGCACCGGTTCCAGACCCCGGATTTCTTTATGCAGATGGTGCGTCAGGGCTATCAGCCTGTCTACCGTCCGCGCGACGTATCCTTCGGTGCCTTGAAACCGGGACCGCAAGGGCCAGTGCAGGAAGTCTACGTGATCGGCCCGGATGGCGAGACCTGGCTGGCGCTCTACAGTTTCGAACAACAGGAAGACGGCACCTGGAAGATTTCCGGCTGCTATCTGACAAAGTCGCCAGGCCTTTCGGCCTGACGGCGTTCTTTGCTGCCTGACAGTCCTGGACTAGAGGGCGGCGATATCGCCCCGGGCCCAGTCTTCCTTGGTCTTTTGATAGAAAGCCTCGAAGGTGCCTGCCTCGATCGCATCGCGCATGCCCTTCATCAGGGTCTGATAATAGGCGATGTTGTTCCAGGTCAGCAGCATGGCTGCCAGACCTTCGCCGCAGCGGACCAGGTGGTGCAGATAGGCGCGGCTGTAGGTCGAGGTCGCAGGACACGCCGCTTCTTCATCCAGCGGACGCGGGTCGTCCGCATGACGGGCATTCTTGAGGTTGACCTTGCCGAAACGGGTATAGGCAAGGCCATGGCGGCCTGCGCGGGTCGGCATCACGCAGTCGAACTGGTCGATGCCGCGCTTGACGCTTTCAAGCAGATCGTCCGGTGTGCCGACGCCCATCAGATAGCGCGGCTTGTCGACCGGCATGACCGGCGTGGTGATGTCCAGCATGCGCAGCATCACGTCCTGCGGTTCGCCCACGGCCAGTCCCCCGACGGAATAGCCTTCGAACGGCATCTTGCCGAGTTCTTCAGCCGACCGGATACGCAGGTCCGGCACATCGCCGCCCTGAACGATGCCATAGAGCCCCTGCCCCTTGCCCGGACCGCCCATGGTCTCGAACTGGCGGCGGGAGCGTTCTGCCCAGCGGAGCGATAGCTCCATGGCGCGCTTCACTTCCTCAGGAGGCGACGGCAGCTTGATGCATTCATCGAGCTGCATCTGGATATCGGAGCCGAGAAGTCCCTGGATCTCGATGGACCGCTCCGGGGTCAGGTGATAGCGCTGGCCGTCGATGTGGCTCTGGAACTTGACACCGTCCTCGTCCAGCTTACGCAGCTGAGCGAGCGACATGACCTGAAACCCGCCGCTGTCGGTCAGGATCGTGTGCGGCCAGTTCATGAATTTGTGCAGCCCGCCCAGCCGGTCAACACGCTCGGCGGTGGGGCGCAGCATCAGGTGATAGGTGTTGCCAAGCACGACCTCGGCACCGGTCTGTTCGACATCGTCCATGAACATGGCCTTGACGGTCGCCTGGGTGCCAACCGGCATGAAGGCCGGGGTCTGGACGGTGCCATGGGGCGTGGAAATTTCCCCACGGCGGGCCATGCCGTCCGTCTTGATCAGCTTGAAGGAAAAGGGCTTGGCGGAGGCGCTCATGGCGTCAGTCCTGTTGTTCGCGCGTCAGCCGGGGGAACAGCAACGAAGAGTCCCCATAGCTGTAGAAGCGGTATTCGGTCTGGATGGCGTGGGCATAGGCCCGGTGCATGGTCTCAAGACCGGCAAAGGCCGAGACCAGCATGAAGAGGGTCGAACGCGGCAGATGGAAATTGGTCATCAGCGCATCGATGGTCCGGAAGCGATAGCCGGGAGTGATGAAAATCCGGGTTTCACCGCAGAAAGGGGCGAGACCTTCCTCCCCTTGGGAGGCGCTTTCCAGAATGCGCAAGGAGGTGGTGCCAACGGCAACCACCTTGTTGCCACGCGCTTTCACAGCCTTCAGAGCCGCGACAGTGGACGCAGAGATTTCTCCCCACTCGGCATGCATCTTGTGGCCGTCCGTATCATCGCTTTTGACGGGCAGAAATGTTCCGGCGCCGACATGAAGGGTCACGCCATATGTTTCGACACCGCGAGCCTCGAGGTTTTGCATAAGCTTTGGCGTGAAATGGAGACCGGCGGTGGGAGCGGCAACAGCCCCTTCCCGTTCCGCAAACATGGTCTGATAGTCGGCCCGGTCCTGCTCGTCTTCAGGGCGCTGCGCGGCGATATAGGGCGGCAGCGGAATGTGGCCGACGGTGGCGATCGCCTCGTCGAGAGCGGGGCCTGCGACATCGAACATCAGCAGAACCTCCCCCGCATCCCCTTTTTCGGCGACGGTCGCGTCCAGCGTCCCGGAAAGGCAGGTGCTGCCTTCACCGCCAAAGCGGACACGGTCACCGATCACGAGCTTCTTGGCCGGGCGGACAAAGGCCCACCAGCGGTCATCGCCGGCACGAAGGTGCAGGGTTGCGCTGATCTTTGCCGTGGCTTCGCCTCTCGTGCGCGTGCCTTCCAGCTGGGCCGGGATCACCTTCGTGTCATTGAAGACAAGCGCGTCGCCAGGTTCGAGCCAGTCAGGCAGCGCACTGACGATACTGTCGGTCAGCTCCGGTGATCCGTCCGGCCTGACCACAAGCAGCCGGGCAGCATCGCGCGGGCGTGCGGGACGCAGGGCAATCCGCTCATTGGGGAGCTCGAAGTCGAACAGGTCTACGCGCATGGGTCTTCTTCCGGCGGTCCGCTCCGGTCAAGACCGGTCAGGCAGATCACTGCCTAAAGCGTCCAGGCTCTTCTTTGAAAGACGATCCGGTAGCCTTCCGGATCCTCGAATGTCATGCCGACATCATCCCAATAGGGATTGTGCGACCGGACTGGCTTATAGCCATGGTGCTGCATGCGATCAATGGCCGTCTGCCACAGCTGGTCCTCAGGCATGTAGAGAACCAGAAGATGCTCATCACTGTTGCAGCGGGGAGCTCTGACGCCCTCCTCCCGCAAGAGTTCCAGATGCCACTTGGCTTCTGGAATGCCCAGAATGAGGCCCTGGTAGCCATTGTGATCGAAGCTGGTCAGTTCGGAAAAACCGGCGCCATCACAATAAAAGCGGTGCAGCGCGGCGAGGTCATTGGCTGGCCTCGCCACGCGCAGGGTCGGATATCCGGCCGCAGGCGCCATATCAGGCGTCCGCTGCAACCTTCAGGGACAGGATCTTGTCCGGGTTCTGGACCGGCTCGCCGCGCTTGATCTTGTCGACGTTTTCCATGCCTTCGATCACTTCACCCCAAACGGTGTACTGACCATCCAGGAAGCCTGTGTCTGCAAAGCAGATGAAGAACTGGCTGTCACCGGAATCCGGGTTCTGGGCACGGGCCATGGAGCAGACGCCACGGCCATGGTGAGCCTTGTTGAACTCAGCCTTGAGCTTCTTACCGGAACCGCCGGTGCCGGTGCCATGCGGGCAGCCGGTCTGAGCCATGAAGCCTTCGATGACGCGGTGGAACACGATGCCATTGTAGAAGCCTTCGCGAGCCAGTTCCTTGATGCGGGCAACGTGGTTCGGTGCCAGTTCCGGCTTCATTTCGATCACGACATTACCGACGGTGGTTTCCATCAGCAGCGTGTTTTCCGGATCTTTGATATCGGCCATGACTTGTCTCCGTTGTCTTTAAATCAGGCTCTCGCCTTGTCCTTGAGAAAGGGTTCTGATGTCAGATCACTTGGCGTCTGCCGCGACCTGCATCTTGATGATCTTGTCGGGATTTGCCGGCGGCTCCCCCTTCGCGATCTTGTCGACGAATTCCATGCCGGAGACAACCTGGCCCCAGACTGTGTATTCGCCGTTCAACCAGTCGCCATCAGCGAACATGATGAAGAACTGAGAATTGGCGCTGTCTTCTGACGCTGCACGGGCCATGCCCAGCACACCGCGCTTGAACGGTGCGTCGCTGAATTCGGCCTTCAGGTTCGGCTCGTTGGAGCCGCCGGTGCCGGTCGCCGTGGGGTCGCCGGTCTGCGCCATGAAGTTGTCGATCACGCGGTGAAACAGAAGACCGTCATAAAAGCCTTCGCGGGTCAGCTTCTTGATCTGGGCAACATGGTTTGGTGCAAGATCCGGACGCAGCTGAATGACGACGCGGCCATCCTTCAGGTCGAGATAAAGCGTGTTTTCCGGATCAAGGGTCTCTGCGCGGGCTGTGACGGTCGCGATCATCAGGGATGCGAAGACCGCGAAAATGGAAAGGATACGTGACACGTGGAACTCCGTTCGGATCATTGAAACAGGGCGCCGTCAGGCCCCTGCCGCGGTCTTTGCCTTGAGGGCCCGGGCCGCCGCTTCCGGGACAAAGGGCTCAATGGCCCCGCCCATTTTCGCGATCTGCCGAACAAGCGTGGCGGTGATGTGGCGAACGCCGGGCGAAGCAGGAAGAAACACAGTTTGCACGTCGGGTGCCAGAGTGCCGTTCATGCCGGCCATCTGCATTTCATAGTCCAGATCCGTGCCATCGCGCAGGCCTCTGAGAATACAGGCCGCACCGGTCCGGCGGGCCGCTTCCACCACGAGGCCATCAAAGGATTCGACGGAGATCCGCTCTGCAGCTTCCGGTCCGAAGGCCTCAAGGGCGCAGGCCTGGATCATTTCCACGCGCTCCTCGAAGGAGAACATGGGGGCCTTTCCCGGATGAATGCCGATCGCAACGATCACCTTGTCCGTGAGCGTCAAAGCCTGACGCAACACATCCATGTGGCCATTGGTGACCGGATCGAAGGACCCGGCATAAAGAGCGGTTCTGGTCATGGCGTTTCCATAGCCCGCCCGGCGCTTGCGGGCAAGCGTCCCTGAGTGCGGTGCCGGTTATCCTTTTTGCCCAAATTATGAACAAAACGTATTTTCTGCGGAACTGTGATGGCCATCACGGAGTTTATCTCTCAAATGCCGCACTGTGAGGGTGCCTGATACGGCTGAATGTCAGCACGGAGTAAGAACAATGCAAACATGGGATAACGAAAACAGAGAGAGCAAGCGCCGTTTCTTTAACCGGGACGTTTTCTTCTCGTCGCCTGAAGCAAGCCATCCTGCCGCTGGCCTGCAGGTCGCGGCCATCATGTCCCTCGCAGTCGGTGCAATCTTTGTCGCCGGAATCATGACCCTGACACCTGTCGGCGCCGCTGATGCCCGCAACGTCAATGCCGTCAACAAGACCGATCGCCTGGAGCGCGTTGAAACCGCAACTCCGTGCAAGGGTCAGGCCTGGGGGGCTTGGTCGACCGAATGCGCAGCACAGCTCTCCGGCGCTTCAAGCGTCCGTCAGGTCGGTTTTGTGACCACCTCTTCGGCTTCTGTAACCGAGCCGAACACGACCGTCCTGCACCGCATGCCGATTGACGGCTGATCTAATTCCAATGTCAGCCGTGGCTGACTTGACCTGATTGAGATTATCCAGCCCCAAACGGCAAGACAGCGGCCGAGGCATATGCCCGGCCGCTGCCGTTTTTTCAGGTCCCGTGTGGCAGATGAGGCTTATTGAGCCTCGCCGCCCTCACCTTCTTCGGATGGTCCGGATGCGTCACCCGCTCCGCCCTCGGAAGGTTCGCCAGTCACACCGGCCTCCCCGTCGAGCACAACGCTTTCGACTTCCTCATCATCCACTTCGCTGATGCGTTCGACAGCCACGACGTTTTCATCGGCAGCGGTCTTGAACACGATCACGCCCTGGGTCGCACGGCCCGCGATGCGGATGCCGTCTACCGGGCAGCGGATCAGCTGGCCACCATCGGTCACAAGCATGATCTGGTCGCTGTCTTCCACCGGGAAGGAGGCGATCAGGCCGCCGTTGCGCTGGTTCACGGCCATGGCCGTGATGCCCTTGCCGCCACGGCCGGTGACCCGGTACTCGTAGGACGAGGTGCGCTTGCCGAAGCCATTCTCGGAAATGGTGAGAATGGTCTGCTCGTAGGCGCTCATCTCTGCATAGCGTTCCTGCGGCAGCTCTCCGGCCACCACATTGTCCTCGTCGGAAGACCCGGCCTCATCGGCTTCGCCACGCAGGGCACGGGACATCTTCAGATAGGCCGCACGCTCTTCCGCCGACACATCAATGTGACGGAGGATTTGCATGGAGATGACCGTATCCTCATCCGCCCGGTTGATCCCGCGCACACCGACCGAATTGCGGCCGGCAAAGACGCGGACATCCGTAACGGGGAAGCGGATGCACATGCCGGACGCCGTGGTCAGCATGACGTCATCAAGCTCGGAGCAGGTCTCGACGCCGACGATGCCGTCGCCATCGTCCAGCTTCATCGCGATCTTGCCGTTCCGGTTGATCTGGATGAAGTCGCTGAGCTTGTTCCTCCGCACGGTGCCGCGCACCGTTGCGAACATCACGTCTAGGTTTGCCCAGGTGTCCTCATCCTCCGGCAGCGGCATGATCGAGGTGATCATTTCGCCCTGTTCCAGAGGCAGCATGTTGATGAGAGCCTTGCCGCGGCCGGTTGGGCCGCCGAGCGGAAGCCGCCAGACCTTCATCTTGTAGGCAATACCGCGCGAAGAGAAGAACAGGACCGGCGTGTGGGTATTGGCCACGAACAGGCGGGTGACGAAATCTTCGTCCTTGGTCGCCATGCCGGACCGGCCCTTGCCACCGCGGCGCTGAGCCCGGTAGGTCGCCAGCGGAACGCGCTTGATGTAGCCGCCGTGAGACACTGTCACGACCATGTCTTCGCGCTGGATCAGGTCTTCGTCGTCGAAATCTGCGCCGCCATCAACGATCTGGGTGCGGCGGGGCGTTGCGAACTCTGCCTTGATCTCCAGCATCTCGTTGCGGACGATGCTCTGAATTCTGGCGCGGGAGCGCAGAATGTCGAGATAGTCAGCAATCTCGCCGCCGATCTTGTTGAGTTCATCCGCAATTTCGTCGCGGCCCAGAGCTGTCAGGCGCTGCAGACGCAGATCGAGAATGGCGCGGGCCTGTTCTTCCGACAGCTTGTAGGTGCCGTCTTCCAGAACCATGTGGCGCGGATCATCGATCAGGCGGATCAGCGGCTCCACGTCACGGGCCGGCCAGTTGCGCTCCATCAGCTGGGAGCGGGCGGTCGCCGGATCCGGCGCCGTCCGGATCAGGTGGATCACCTCGTCGATATTGGCAACGGCAATGCCCAGGCCCACCAAGATATGCGCGCGGTCGCGGGCCTTCTTGAGCAGGAAGCGGGTCCGTCGGCCAATGACTTCCTCGCGGAAGTTCACAAATGCCCTGAGCATGTTGCTCAGGTTCATCTGTTCCGGCTTGCCGCCGTTCAGGGCCACCATGTTGCAGCCGAAGGAGGTCTGTAGCTGGCTGAAGCGGTAGAGCTGGTTCAGCACCACATCGGCAACTGCGTCGCGCTTCAGCTCGATCACGACGCGCATGCCCGACCGGTCGCTTTCGTCGCGAATGTCGGAAATGCCTTCGATGCGCTTGTCGCGGACAGCCTCGGCGATCTTTTCGATCATCGAGGACTTGTTCACCTGATACGGAATTTCCGAAACGATCAGGGCGTAGCGGTCCTTGCGGATCTCTTCGACTTCGACCTGGCCGCGCATGACGACCGAGCCACGGCCGGTTTCAAACGCCGAGCGGATGCCCGAGCGGCCGAGGATGATGCCGCCGGTCGGGAAGTCAGGACCCGGGACGATCTCCATCAGCTCTTCCAGGGACAGAGCCGGATTTTCCATGATGGCAATGGCCGCATCGATCACTTCGCCGAGGTTGTGCGGCGGAATGTTCGTGGCCATGCCGACAGCGATGCCGCCGGCGCCATTGACAAGGAGGTTCGGGAACTTGGCCGGAAGAACGACAGGCTCGCTTTCGGAGTTGTCGTAGTTTTCCTGGAAGTCGACCGTTTCCTTGTCGATGTCGTCGAGAAGCTTGTGCGCCACCTTTTCCAGACGGCACTCGGTGTATCGCATCGCAGCCGCAGGATCGCCGTCGACGGAACCGAAGTTGCCCTGACCGTCGATGAGCGGCAGGCGGAGCGAAAAGTTCTGCGCCATACGCACAAGCGCGTCATAAATCGCGCTGTCGCCATGAGGGTGATATTTACCCATGACGTCCCCGACCACACGGGCGGACTTGCGGTACGGCTTGTTGAATTCGTACCCGTTCTCATGCATCGAATACAGAATGCGGCGGTGAACCGGCTTGAGGCCGTCCCGGACATCCGGCAGCGCACGGCTGACGATCACGCTCATCGCGTAATCGAGATAGCTGCGCTTCATTTCATCGACGATGGAGATCGGCTTGATATCCGACGGCAACCCGCCCCCGGAAGTACTTGTGTCCTGATCAGCCAAGGATTGAACTCTTAGGTCTTGTTAAGGTGCAGATATTTATATCCGATTCACGATTGCCGACCAAATCCGGCCGATCCGTGGCGCCATATTATTGTTAAGCGTTTTCAATACCTTGCGAAGGTAATGCACAGGCCGGAAAATAGATTGGGGGTATCTGCGCGACGGAATGGCGATTTTGCGCCAGAATTGGCCGTGCGATGCGGTTCCGCGCAGCCTGCCCTGGGCCGGTGCCCGGATCTTTTGAGGATTAGCTGGATGCCCTTGTCAGATTTCATCATCAACGCCTTCGCGACGCTTTTCGTGACGATTGATCCGGTCGGCCTTGCACCGATGTTTCTCGCCGTCACGGCGGGCATGAGCGCGCTCGAGCGGCGCCGGATTGCGGTCCGTGCGACCTTGACGGCAGCTGGCATCCTGCTGGTGTTCTTCGTGGCCGGTCAGACCGTGCTCAATGTGCTTGGCATCTCGGTTTCCGCCTTCCGTGTCTCCGGCGGCCTGCTTCTGTTTTTGATTGCGGTCGAAATGGTGTTCGGCAAGCGCAGCCAGCGCAAGAGCGAGACGGCAGAGAAGGCAATTGAGGACCAGCAGAAGACCGACTTCCACGAAGTTGCGATCTTCCCGCTGGCAATTCCCCTAATCGCAGGCCCTGCCGCGATTTCTGCCATTATCCTTCTGTCCGGCCAGGCGCCCAGCACGGTTGCCTATGCGGGGCTTGGAGTGGTCATCTTCTTCATTCTGGCCTGCTGCATGCTGGCCTTCCTGCTGGCTGACCGGATCGAGCGGCTGATGGGCGACACGGCTCAGCTCGTGATCACCCGTCTTCTAGGCGTGCTTCTGGCCGCCCTCTCCGTTCAGTTCATCGCCGACGGCGTGCTCGCCTTCCTCGCCAAATAGGCTGGCACAAAAGGCTGCAGGAAGCCCCTCAGGGCTTCAGTAGCTCGTAGGCGACGGGATTGTCCGGGCAGGCGTCAAAACCGCACTCCAGCAGCGTGCTGGCCGCATTGAGGCCCGCAAGAAGAATGACGCTGAGGACAGCAGCCTTGCCCAAGCCCGTCACTTGCGGCTTCTCTGAGGCCGTTTGCGCGTCGCGGATCATCAGCATGAGTGCGCAGGCGGCAATTGCCCCCAGAAAGACGACAAGCGCCCAAGTATAAAAGTGTATCCCCAGGAAGGGAGCGCCATAGCCTGCATCGCCCGGCTCGATGTGCAGGAGCACCTGCCGGGCGGCGAACCCGGCCCCCAGAAGCCCTGCGAGGATCGCGATCCCATAATGTGCAGGCTTGGGACCACGCATCACATTCAAGACAGGGCCGATGGCGAGCAGCAGAAAGCCGGCCCTCTGCAACAGGCAGAGCGGGCACGGCAGTTCCTTGTTGGCCACCTGATCGTAAAAGGCAAAAAGCAGCACAGCCGCGATGCCGAACAGACCGAGAGCGTTCAAAAGAGTTTCAAGCTTGCGGGAAATCATCGGTCAGTCCTCAAAACGACAGCGGCAGCGCATCGGTTGCATGGTGGAAATAGATCAGGACCGCCACAAGGAAGCTTGCGGAAACCAGCGGCAGGATCAGCCGCTGCGGCCCGAAGGCGGCAACGCAAAGCGTCAGACAGAGAAGCGCAAAAAGCGTCATGAGAAACATGTGTGAAGCCCCAGCCCCTGCTTGAGTTCGCCCGGCGTCCAGCAGGATGCCTGGCGGACAAAAGCAATCGTGAAATGAATTTTTTGACCCGTCAGCCAGTACCCAAAAGGGCTTAATGTTCCTAAAACCCTGAGAGACATTCTTTTTGTTTTAGGCATGAAGGGGGATCCGCATGGCGGGGCATGGGTCCAAGAAGGTAATTTTCGCGGCTTTGGCAGGCAACGCCGCCATTGCGGTCACCAAATTTGCAGCAGCCGTCTTCACCGGATCCTCGGCGATGATGTCGGAAGGCATCCACTCGCTGGTCGATACCGGCAATCAGGGGCTTCTGCTCTACGGCATGAAGAAGGCGAAACAGCCTGCAGATGAGCGCCACCCCTTCGGGTATGGCGCAGAACTCTATTTCTGGTCCTTCGTCGTGGCCTTGCTGATCTTCGCCGTTGGCGCGGGGGTCTCGATTTACGAGGGTGTCCAGAAGGTTCTGGAACCGCATCCGGTCAACGATCCCTATGTGGCCTATGCGGTGCTTGGTCTTGCCTTTGTGTTCGAGGCCATTGCCTGGCTGATCGCCTTCAAGGAATTCAACCAGGTCCGGGGCGGCAAGAACTTCCTGACCGCTGTTCACGATTCCAAGGATCCGACGGTCTTCACGGTGTTGTTCGAAGATACGGCGGCTATGTTGGGTCTGATCGTGGCCTTTGCGGGTCTTCTGGGCGCACAGCTTCTGGGCATGCCCTGGCTGGACGGGGCTGCCTCAATCGCCATCGGTGTTATCCTGGGAGCCACGGCCTGTTTGCTCGCCTATGAAACCAAGGGGCTGCTGATTGGCGAGGCCGCGGCTCCGGAGCTTGTTGCCTCTGTCCGTTCTATCGTCGAGGCTGCGCCTGCGGTTCATGCCCTGAACGAGATCCGCACCCTTCACCGGGGTCCGCAGGACGTGCTGCTCGCGCTGTCCGTCGATTTTGAGGACAATCTCAACGCCGGAGCGGTGGAGGATGCCATTTACGCCCTCGAAATTGCCATCAAGCGGCAAAATCCTCTGGTCAAACGCCTCTACATCGAGGTCCAGGCGACCTGCCATCACGAGGAAATGCTGAAAGCGGAACTGCAGCGCGACCAGACCGCCTGACCGTCTTTATACCAACCTCAAGAAATAGCGACCTATTTGACCGCGTTTTCGGATTGTCCGGCAAGAAGCGTTTCGCAGGGAGATGCGGTGCATCTTCCAAGGAACGCGACGTAGCCCGGGCGGTTCGAAAACACGGCCTCCGGTGGCCACTTCCGGCTCCCCGGACGTCGTTACGCTGCTTGCCCGATGCCCGGCATCGGGCGGCGCACCGCGCCTAGCCGGGAACCCGGCTGAGGCCATCAAATAGGTCGCTATTTCTTGAGGTTGGTATACCCTTCAAGCCGTTGCGGTCTGCTCAATCTGGGCGACCGTAACAGCCTCCTGAAAGCGCGGGACCGGGCGGGAGAACAGATAGCCTTGCAGGGCATCTACGCCGATCTCTTGCAGTGCCTCCGCCTGGGCCAGCGTTTCCACGCCTTCCGCAATGACCCGGATCCCGAACTGGCGGGCAATAAGCACACTGCCTTCGATGATGGCGGTTGCCTGGGCATCGCCCTTCTGCACGAAAGACTTGTCGATCTTGAGGGCGGTGATGGGCATTTCGTGAAGGCGCGACAAAGACGAGTAGCCGGTGCCGAAGTCATCGAGATGAATTTCGATGCCGTCCCGGTGCAGCTCAGTCAGAACCGTGTTGATCAAGGCTGTGTTGCGGTCATCAAAGATGGATTCGGTGACTTCAAGAACCAGACGGTGAGCAGAAATGCGATGCTTTGCCAGGGCGTTGCGCACCTGGTCGACAAGGCCTGGCGCCACCAGCTGAAGCAGGGACAGATTGATTGCCAGCTTGCCCGACCGGCTGGCGGAGCCGCTGGCTGCATATTGATGGAGAGCCTCATCAAGAACATAGGCGCCGATTGCGACGATCTCCCCGGATTCTTCCGCGATTGGAATGAACTCGTCCGGCGACACGGACCCCAGGACGGGGTTGTTCCAGCGCAGCAAAACCTCATGGGCTTCAATCGATTGAAGCGAAGAAGAGACGATTGGCTGGAAGGACAGAGAAAATTCCTTGGATGAGACGGCCTGCCGCAGGAACTGGCCGATCATCAAGCGCCGCTCCTGGTCGCATTTCATATGTTCCGAGTAGACGAGCGTGGTGCCGCGCAGCGTGCGTTTGGCCTGCCCCATGGCGAGATCGGAGGCGCGGATGGCCGATGCGAAGGCTTCGCTCTCGGGCGCGGAAAGCGAGAGACCTGCGCTGAAGCTCACATGCAGTGTTTGCCCGGATGCCTTGATTGGCAGTTCCACAGCCTCCCGCATGCGGTTGGCCAGCATGAGGCCTGCCTGTTGCGCCATGGCGCCGTGAGCGGGACAGGCAACGAGAAACTCATCGCCGCCCCATCTTGCAAGGACGGCTCCTTCCGGAAGAAGTTTTGAAAGCCGGTTGGCGGTCTCGCTCAAAACGGCGTCGCCAATCGTATGCCCAAGGCCGGCGTTGATTTCCTTGAACCGGTCGAGATCGATGAAAATGACTGCGAAGACAAAACCGGGTGCAAGTGACTGGTCACTGACCCATTGCTGCAGGCCTGTGCGATTATAAAGACCGATCAACGCATCGCGCTCGGCCCGTGTCTTTAGCTCGGCTGTTCGCCTGCGCACCCTGTCTTCCAGCGTTGCATTCAGCTGTTCAAGTGCCCGGCGTTCTGCCTCGACGTCCTTGACCAGACGACTGTTGGCGAAGCTCAGCTTGATGGAACTGCGCAGCAAGAGATGATTGCGATAATGACCAAAAAGCATCGCTGCCCAGAACACAAAGCCGAGCAGGCCCGTGATCATCATAGCCCCGCCCTGGAAGAGCAGTGCCACGCTTCCCTGAATAAGGAGAGCGCTGAGATAATATCTTCCGATGATCAACTGCGGCGCCATTGTGCCGGTCGCCCCGGCAGCGAGCGAAGCGACAATCAGGACGTTGGCGAACTGAAGGCTTGGAGTATCGTAGCCCGTCACCCGGAACGTCATGATCATCCACAAAAGGGCCGAGAACCCAAGGCCAATGGCCGTGATTTTCTGCCATCTGCGTTTTGTCAGGGGGGGCAGTGCCTGGAACTGGTCAAGTGTCCGGGCTGGTAGAAACTGGACGATAACGCGGAAGGCCGTAACAGCCAGAAGTCCTGCGGCCCATGCCAAGCAGAAAACCGGATCATCGACCATCAACCAAAGTGAAATCAGTACAACTATGCCGCAGACAAAATTGACCAGCATGCTGGTCAAATTGTTCCCATAGGCAAAGTCAAGCAATGCGTCTTCGACTGCCGCCGCACTTTCGGCATCCACCCCCTCTGCCTGCCGGGAGGAAACAGACTGCATTTGTGAGGAGAGTCGAACTGAATTCCCGTTGTCTTCAACGGGCTGAAGGCCGCCAGAGGGAGCGCTGTTGAACCAGTTCACGGCAATTCTTCATGTCTTGCTATAGACGCACTGAAATAGCCGGCGCCCTTGTTGGATCATGGAAAGACATGATCTCATTTAGATGAGAAAAACTAATAAATCCCGAACCCCTACGCAGCTTTTTCAATAGAACCTCAGCTACGGAGGTCTCTTTCATGAAAAAGGTGAGCCGATCCTTGAGGGAAAGCCCATCTTTATTGTCAAAAGTGACCATGCTGAGGGGTCAGGCATCCGCCTTGCGTAGACCGAGAAGGCTTCGCGCCTGGGCTACTGTGGCAACGGGCCGTTCGAACTTCTCGCAGAGACCCACCACCCGGCGGACGAGTGCTGCATTCGAAGGGGCAAGCGTGTCCTTGTCGATCCGGACATTGTCTTCAAGGCCTGTGCGCGCATGGCCGCCCGAACTGACCGCCCATTCATTGATCACACATTGCTCGCGCCCAATTCCAGCTGCGCACCATTGGCTTTCCGGCAGAAGCCGCTCCATCGTGCGGATATAGTAGTCGAAGACGTCCCGGTCCGCCGGCATCGCATTCTTGACGCCCATGACGAACTGAACATAGGCGGGCGCCTTCAGACGACCGTCCTTCTGCATGGAGGCTGCCTGATGAATATGGCTGAGATCAAAGGCTTCGATCTCAGGCTTGATGTCATAAGTCAGCATTTCCGAAGCCAGCCAGTTGACCAGATCCGGCGGGTTCTCATAGACGCGGGTCGGAAAATTGTTCGAGCCGACGGAGAGCGAGGCCATGTCCGGCCGCAGGGGCAGCATGCCACCGCGGGCCTGACCCGCCCCAGAGCGGCCACCGGTCGAGAACTGGATGATCATTCCGGGGCAATGCTTTTTCACCCCTTCCTGGAGCCGGGCGAACTTCTCGGGATCACTGGACGGGGTCTCATCCTCATTGCGCACATGCGCATGTACGATGGTGGCGCCAGCCTCGAAAGCCTCCTGCGTGCTTTCAATCTGTTCTTCTACCGTGATCGGCACAGCCGGATTGTTGGCCTTGGTCGGCAGGGAGCCGGTGATGGCAACACAGATAATGCAAGGTTTGCCTGCAACAGTTTCCGGCATGGTGGTCCCTTCTCCTGGCTCCGTTCCTGATCATTCAGAGCTAGGCAAGAGCTCCGGGAGCTGTCAAGGGCGAACCGGCTGTGCGTGCCGGGTCATGCCAGGCGCTCAAAAGAAAAGGCCGCGAAATCAATCCGCGGCCTGTTCTCATTTGTGGCTGGTTCAGAATGGCACTGACAACCTCAGCGCTCCGCCAAAGGCTTCAAAGTCCTTTGCGCCGATCCCGTCGTAGTAGCCTTCCCCCTTGACCTGGATATTCCGGCCGGGAACGACAACGGCGACACCGCCCTTGGCCTTGGCGCGGAACCGCTGGTTGGCCGATTCCAGCGACGGATCGGAGACTGCCTCCGACTGAAGCAGGTCAAAGTCATAGATCCCGGAGAAGCCGAACATCAGCGCCAGCTGCAGCCCGTCGTCGGTCGGGATGTCCCAGGTCACCTGGGGCCCGAACTCCAGCCGCCCGAGATCAAAGTCCTGGCTGGGGATCCAGTTGCCGAGCGTATCTGTGTATCCTTCCTGTTCTTCCCAATAGTAGGTCACCTTTGCAAAGGGATTGAAGGCCAGGTCGCCAAACTGGAAATCACCGGTCAGACCGCTTTGCAGAAGCAGGCGGTTGGTTGTGAAGTCATCGTAGAAAAGCCCCAGCGCATTGACCCTGTTGTAGGATTGGCCATAGGTCGCCCGCGCATCGAAATAAAGGTTCTGATGCAGCCGGATGACCGTATAGGGACCGACCATCCAGCCCGTGCCATCAGCCGCAGTGTTTGCCGCCCGGTTCTCTTCATCCGTGATATCGAGCTGCCCCATGATCCCGACCAAGGCGCTATCGGCAAAACGATAGTCGACACCGGCAAAGAAGATGCCGCTTGTTCCCTTGTTGCTGCCGCTTGAGGACTTGTTGAAGGATCCTTGCAGCCAGAGGTCAAAGCCGGATTGAGGCTCTCCGCCCTCTCCGTCTTCAGGTGCATTGTTGGCAGCAAGCGCAGCCTCAGTTGCTTCCTGCGCCTCGGAGGCTGCGGATTGGGCATAGGCATTGGTCAGAAGTGGGTTGGAACTCTCCTCCCCGGTTTCCTGCTTCTTGGTGAAAGTGTCAAAGACGGCAAAGCGGTCATTGGCCGGCTTGTCGAACTTTGCCCGGCTTTCCGCAGGCTGCTGCATCCGGTTCATGAAGGAGCGCAGGGAAAACTGGAAGCTGCTGTTGAAGCTGCCGGGTGATGCATTGAAATTGAGCGCATTGACGCCGCTTTGCTGCCCGAAAGGCCCACCCATCAACCGGCGGACCAGCTCGGGCTGGGCATTGACGATCCGGTCTGCGCGCCGGGTCACAAATGTTGCAATGACGTCCTGGGTCTTTTTCACGTCGGCAGCGGAGTCGCGTCCATTGGTGAGAGAGAAGGAAACGCTGCTGAGACCGGCCGAACTTGCAATGACGTCATAGGCGGCAAAGGACCGTCCTCCGAGATAGGTCGAAGCTGTTTCATTCGCTGTCATGGCGGAGCTGGTTGCAACGCCGGCCGCATTTGTCGTCACGGTCTCGGAAGGGCCGCCGGAGCTTTCAAAAGTCAAGGAAGCACCTGTCGAAGGGGCCGTGAAGGTGACGCTGACGTCCGGAATCCCCTGCCCGCTGCTATCCACGACGGTGGCGACAAGCGGCGAACCGAAACGCTGGTTGATCACGGCTTCCTGGTCCGACCCGGATACCGCGATCAGGCCCGAGGCAAGGCCAAGTGCGTTGCCTGCCGCATTGATGACGAAGGGATTGTCATCCGGATCATTGTTGGCAAGGCTGAGCGTGAAGCCGAAAGAACCTGGCCCCTTTGGCGTATAGGTAACGGCAAGGGTCGCGGAACCACCGGAGGCAGGCAGTGTCGCTGCGGACAGAGTGAGGCTGTCGACGGTGACATTGGTCAGCGCGCTGACACTGGATGCGATGCTTGGCGGTGTCAGGACCAGATCAGCATTGCCACTGTTGGTGATGGTGTAGGTTACGGTTGACTTTACATCCTGAGGCCGGTTGCCCTTGATGGAGTCCTGACCGCCATTGGAGATCGCGCCCCCTTCGGACGAGGACACGGCCATCTCGGCATTCCCCACCGCTGTGCCGGCCGTTGTCACACGGAACACAGGCGTCGTCGGATCATCCGACGTGAGGCTGAGGGTGAAGCCGTAATCACCAAGACTGACCGGCACATAATCGATGGCGAGCGTTGCCGTGCCTCCGGCAGGGATGACCACTGTATCGGCAGCCGCAGCAGCCATGGTCAGCGCAACCTTCTCCATGCCTGCTGCCTGGCGGGACAGTCCGGCCGTCATGATGCTGTAGCGCGAGGCGCGCCGCATCACGGAGAGGGAAAGGCTGATGCTGCGGACATCCACATTGAACTGACCACTGATGCTGCTGCCAACAGTCGGCTGCGTGATGCTCAATGGGGACCCGCCCGGATTGGTGATGGTATAGGTCATTGTCGCCACGGCACCGGCAGAAGGCGGCGTAGGCACGGTCTGCTGGCTGCCGTTCGAGACCTCGCCTCCCCCAGGTGCCCAGACCGTCAGATCCGGTGTCGGCTGGCTCGCCGCCCGGCCAGACACATTGATCGAATATGGATTTTCGTCCGGATCATTATTGGCGAGCGTGAACGAGAAGGCGAAGTTTCCACTCGCCGTTGGCGTGTAGCCAACGGTCAGGGTCGTCGTTCCGCCGTTTGCCGGAACACTGGTCGCGGCAAGAGTCATGCTATCAACCGTGACATTGCTCGTGGAACTGACATTGCCCGCAACCGTCGGGCTGGTCAGCGTCAAGGCTTCCGTGCCGGAGTTCGTGATCGTGTAGACGATTGAAGCTGCGGAAGCGGCCACGGGAGACGAGCTGACCGTATCGGTTCCGCCACTGGCCACGGCACCGCCTTCTGAAGAGCTGATTGCAATCTCCGGAATACCGCCGGCAGTCCCGCTCACGGTGACGGCATAGGGGTTCTCATCACTATCACTATTGGCAAGCGAGAAGCTGAACCCGAAGGCGCCGGCAAGCTGAGGTGTGAAAGTGACTGTGAGGGTGGTAGAACCGGAGGCCGCAACGCTGGTGGCGCCCAGAGAAAGACCATTCACGACGACATTCGACAGGCCACTGACGTTGCCCGCCACCGTGGGCGTTGTCAGAGACAAAGGCGCAAGGCCGGTGTTGCTGATCGTGTAGACAACGGTCGTTGCCGCCCCTGCTGTCCGGACCTGGGCCAGCGTGTTTGTTCCACCACTGCTCACAGTGCCGCCATCATTCGAAGACAACCCGATTTCCGGCAAGGCACTTGCGGTGCCTGAGATGGTGACGTCAAACGGGTTCTCATCGGCATCATTGCTGGCCAGCGACAAGTCAAAGGAGAATGCCCCCGACACGGACGGCGTGTAATTGATCGTCAGGTCTGTGGTGCCGCCTGCTGCCGCGACAGTGGTGGAGGTCAGTGTCAGGCTGTTCACCGTGACATTGGACTGGGCGCTGACATTTGCGGCGATTGTCGGCGCCGACAGCAACAGGGCATCCGTTCCGGTGTTTGTGATCGTATAGGTCAGGCTTGTCGCAGCCCCGGCGGATTTGGTGGCCGTAAGCGTGTTGGTGCCACCATTCGTGAGCGTCCCGCCCTCCGATGACGAAATGTCAATTTCCGGAGTGCCGCTTGCCGTGCCTGAAACTGTTATGTCGTAAGGGGTTTCATCGCCATCCGTGTTGGCAAGTGCCAGATTGAAGGAGAAGGCGCCTGCATTTTCCGGCGTGTAGGTGACGATCAGGGTCGTCGTTCCGCCTGCGGGAGCAACGGTGGTCGAGCCGAGAACGAGGCTGTCGACAGTCACATTCGAGAGGCTACTGATGTTGGAGGCGACTGTCGGGCTGGTGATCGTCAGCGGGCCGGTCCCGGAATTGGTGATCGTGTAGGTGACCGACGCTGCGGTGCCGGCGACCTTCGTGCCGGACAGGGCATTGGTGCCACCATCGCTGACAGCTCCCCCATCCGAGGAAGACACGTCAATTTCCGGTGCGCCCGAGGCTGTGCCGGAGACCGTGAAGTTGAAGGGGTTCTCGTCTGCATCATCATTGACGAAGGACAGGTCGAAGGAGAAGGCACCTGTTATCGTCGGCGTATATTGCACGGTGAAGGTCGCCGTACCGCCTGCGGCAGCTATGGAGGTTGAGGACGGGGCTCCAATGGAATTGACCGTGACATTTGTGAGCGAAGAGCTCGTTGCGGTCGCGATCGTCAGGGTGTCGGTGCCCGAGTTGGTCACCGTATAGGTGACCGAAACCGGCGTGCCTGCGGCCTGTGAGCCTTGTGCGTTGGTGCCGCCATCTGTCACCGCGCCGCCAACGGAGCCGGAAACCGCAATTTCCGGGGTGCCGCTCGCTGTGCCTGTGACGGTGATATCATAGGGGGTTTCGTCGCTATCGGTGTTGGTCAGGGCCAGATCGAAGGAGAAGGCGCCTGCAATTTCCGGCGTGTAGGTGACGACCAGGGTCGTCGTTCCGCCTGCGGGAGCAACGGTGGTCGAGCCGAGAACGAGGTTGTCGACAGTCACATTCGAGAGGCTGCTGATGTTGGAGGCGACTGTCGGGCTGGTGATCGTCAGCGGGCCGGTCCCGGAATTGGTGATCGTGTAGGTGACCGACGCTGCGGTGCCGGCGACCTTCGTGCCGGACAAGGCATTGGTGCCACCATCGCTGACAGCTCCCCCATCCGAGGAAGACACGTCAATTTCCGGTGCGCCCGAGGCTGTGCCGGAGACCGTGAAGTTGAAGGGGTTCTCGTCTGCATCATCATTGACGAAGGACAGGTCGAAGGAGAAGGCACCTGTTATCGTCGGCGTATATTGCACGGTGAAGGTCGCCGTACCGCCTGCGGCAGCTATGGAGGTTGAGGACGGGGCTCCAATGGAATTGACCGTGACATTTGTGAGCGAAGAGCTCGTTGCGGTCGCGATCGTCAGGGTGTCGGTGCCCGAGTTGGTCACCGTATAGGTGACCGAAACCGGCGTGCCTGCGGCCTGCGAGCCCTGTGCGTTGGTGCCGCCATCTGTCACCGCACCGCCAACGGAGCCGGAAACCGCGATTTCCGGCGATCCGGTTGCAGTTCCGCTGATGGTGAAGTTGTACGGATTTTCGTCTGCATCGTCGTTGACGAAGGACAGGTTGAACGAGAAGGCGCCTGCGACAGTCGGGGTGTATTGAACCGTGAAGGTGGTCGTCCCGCCACTCGGAGAGAGCGACGTCGACGCCGGTGCACTGATGGAATTGACCGTAACATTGGTCAAACTATTGGATGTCGCAGTGGCAATCGTGAGGTCGTCTGTTCCGGAGTTTGTGAGGGTGAAGGTCAGCGTCAGGGCGCTGCCGGCCGCTTGGGAACCCTGCGAGAGAGTGCCGCCATCAGCGACACCCCCCTGGCCCTGCCCTGTTTCGGCCACTGCTATTTCCGGCGATCCTGTCGCCGTGCCGCTGATTGTGAAATTATAGGGGTTCTCGTCCGTGTCATTGTTCACGAATGACAGTTCGAAAGAAAAGTTTCCTGCGATGGTCGGGGTATATTGAACTGTAAAGGTCGTGGTTCCACCACTGTTTGCAACCGTCGTTGACCCGGGCGCACTGATGGAATTGACCGTGACATTGCTTGGTGAAGCCGATGTTGCTGTGGCGAGTGTAAGACTGTCGGTGCCGGAGTTGGTAACGGTGAAGGTCAGCGTTACCGCACTGCCGGCCGTCTGGGTTCCCTGCCCGAGTGTCCCGCCATCAGCAATAGCCCCTTGGCCCTGCCCAGTCTCGGAAACGGATATTTCCGGTGTTCCAGTCGCAGTTCCGCTGATCGTGAAATTATACGGATTTTCGTTTGAATCGTCGTTGACGAAGGACAGGTTAAACGAGAAAGCGCCTGCGACAGTCGGGGTATATTGAACCGTGAAGGTTGTCGTTCCACCGCTCGGTGCGACCGTTGTCGACGCCGGTGCGCCGATGGAATTGACTGTGACGTTGGTCAAAGTGTTGGAAGTCGCAGTGGCAATCGTGAGGTCGTCAGTCCCGGAGTTCGTGACGGTAAAGGTCAACGTCAGGGCGGTGCCGGCCGTCTGGGTTCCTTGCGCCAGCGTACCGCCATCAGCGACAGCCCCTTGGCTCTGCCCTGTTTCGGCCACCGCTATTTCCGGCGTTCCTGTCGCCGTGCCGCTGATCGTGAAATTATAGGGGTTCTCATCCAAATCATTGTTCACGAAGGACAGGTCAAACGAGAAATTTCCTGCGACGGTCGGGGTATATTGAACCGTGAAGGTTGTCGTGCCACCGCTCGGCGCGACCGTTGTTGAGCCTGGCGCACCGATGGAATTCACGGTGACGTTGAGTGGCGAAGCGGACGTTGCTGTAGCGAGCGTAAGATTATCGGTGCCGGAGTTGGTAACGGTGAAGGTCAACGTCAGGGCTGTGCCGGCCGTCTGGGTTCCCTGCGCCAGCGTACCGCCATCTGCGACAGCCCCTTGGCTCTGCCCCGTTTCCACTACCGCGATTTCCGGTGTTCCCGTTGCGGTTCCTGAGACCGTGAAGTTGTACGGGTTTTCGTCGCTGTCATTGTTCACGAATGTCAGGTTGAACGAAAAGGCTCCTGCGATCGTCGGGGTGTATTGAACCGTGAAGGTCGTGGTTCCTCCCCCCGGCGCAACCGTTCCGGAAACGGGCGCGCTAATCGAGTTGACCGTGACGTTCGAAGGAGTTCCGCTGACGGTTGCCGTTCCCAGCGTCAGGTTGCCAGTTCCAGAATTGGTGACGGTATAGGTTACCGTAATCGGGCTGCCGGCAGTCTGGCTGCCCTGGGCACTTGTGCCACCATCCGCAACAGCCCCGCCAATGGAACCGGAGACGGCAATTTCGGGAATGAGAGCGCTTTTGGTCGCCGTATCGGTTGCCGTAGATCCGGTATTTCCGTTGGTGTCAGTCAAGGTTACTGACAGGGTCAGTGTACCATCGCCAAGACCCGAAACATCCAATGAAGAAACCGTCTGACTTGCAAGCGCGATCGTGCCGGAGCCTGTGACGTTCGTGCCTCCGCCGGAAGAGGAAATGGTGTAGTTGTAGGTTGCAGCGAGTTCAGCTCCGGCAAAGGTAAAGGAAACCGCGGTCTGATTGGCGCTGGTGACCGGATCCTGATCGAAGGTAACCGAATATCCGGATGGCGCCGCAGTGTCCTTGGTCGCTGTGTCCGTCGCAGCTGTGCCAGTGTTGCTTGCTGCGTCCGTCAAGGTCGCGGATAGAGTGAGGGTGCCATCGTTCAATCCGGAGACATTGATCCCGGAGATTGTCTGACTGGCCGAGCTGATGGTTCCTGAGCCGGTGACATTGGTGCCGCCACCCGAAGATGAAATCGTGTAGTTGTAGGTCGTACCGGTTTCTGCCCCCGAAAAAGAAAACGAAACGGCAGACTGGTTCGATGAATTCACCGGGTCCTGATTGAGAGAAACGGAATATCCGGACGGCGGTGTTGTGTCTGATGCGCCGTAAAACGTGTTGGATAGAGTGGCAGTCGTGACGCCACCACCAGGAAATATGATGTCGAACCCGAAATTTTGAGAATTGTAAGCGCCGACTACATTTATGGTACAGCCAGTATTGATGTTGCAACGGGGAGCAATAAACGTTCCCGTTCCGTTGTCGCTATCTCCACCTGTTACTGTCACCGACGATCCGACGTCAACTGAAATCAAGATCTGATAAGTGTTCGCCGCAACAGAACCATTGTTCACGAGCTCAATATGCTCGCCGCTAAATACAGTGAAACATTCTAGCGTGTCCAAATCGACCGTTATTGTGTCATTTCCTCCTGGAGGTTGGAGGGAGCCCCCTTCACATTCGAACGGAGCCGCATAACCTGTATTTGCGAACAATGCGGCGGAACAAAACAGAATGACTGCGAAAATGTAAGATAGAATCCGCACCTTAGAAGCGCTCCCAACGGCTGTTCCCCAGATCCAAGACCCCGGCAGTCCTCCGGTCCGATCGGGAATATTTGCAAGCAAAGGGTGCAATTAATCCATCCGAATAACGCAGAGTCGGACACCGCACCCAAAAACTGAATCGCCAGAAACAAGATGAAAAACAATGGCGACTACCACATCAGATAACTGCCCAACTTTTGTCACAAGACAGACAAATTGCAATCTGAAAAGGATAAAATCTTCATAAGCACCTAATAAGTGCAGTTCGTGTGGGGTTTCTGCAACTATCCGATGAACTGAAATTGTTTCAGGCGTCAACTCTAAGCTGAACGCGTAATCTGGCGTGCGTCTTAAGGGGTAATTTATTGTTACATCGAGAAAAATTTAGATTTTCAAGCTCAATCACAAAGTCCCATAGGTGACGTGCAGCACGCACTTTGAAGGCAAGTTTTGAGCCAAAAAGCTCTTTTTTTCAGGACTGTCTTCACATCCGGCGTAAAAAAGTTCGAATGGCTGGAGGATTTTTCTCCTCCCGTGAGAATCACTTATGGTTGTAAAAACTTTTTAGACTCTATAAAGTCGCTGCACCTTGAGGGGATTTGCTGGAGGGCAAATTCGCGGGAGGATGTTTTCTAAACCTTCAGGTTTCATGCCCGGCTTGTCCAGCTTTTGTTTGATTTCAGGGCTTGCGGGTGTTTTTTATACATTTGGGAGACAGTATGTCTGAGCCCTTTCTTGCAGAAATCAGAATGGTCGGATTTGACTTCGCGCCACGCGGCTGGAGCTTCACCGATGGTCAAATCCTTCCCATAGCCCAGAACCAGTCGCTTTATTCCCTGTTGGGCACAATTTATGGAGGCGATGGCAGAACAACCTTTGCGCTGCCGGATCTTCGCGGGCGCACCCCCATTCACCGCGGGATTTCAGAACCTCTCGGTTACAAGGCCGGCGTGGAAACCGTCACGCTTTCAATCGACGAGATACCCGAGCACCGGCACGAGATCTATGCTCAGGACCAGCCTGGAAACAACCGCAGTCCGGCGGGGCGTTATCTCGGTATGCCCGCCTCCGCGTCCAACGGAACCTATTCCGATGGCAGCGAACTGCTGGAAACAACGCTGTTGAGCGGAACGATTTCCAATACCGGCGGCAGCCAGGCCCATGACAACATGCAGCCCTACCTCGCTGTGAGTTTCTGCATTGCCCTTCAGGGCCTCTTCCCATCCCGCAACTAAGGGGAACTTTCATGTCTGAACCTTTTGTGGGCGAAATCCGCATGTTCGCCGGCAATTTTGCGCCGCGCTCTTGGGCTTTCTGCGATGGGCAGCTGCTAGCCGTTTCCCAGAATGATGCCCTGTTCTCGCTTCTTGGAACGGTCTATGGGGGAGATGGCAGGACGACCTTCGGCCTTCCCGACATGCGTGGGCGGATCCCCGTTCATCAGGGAACAGGACCTGGGCTCTCTCCTCGGCGGCTTGGCTCCAAGTCGGGATCTGAATACGTAACCCTGACGGTGAACCAGCTCCCGAGCCATACCCACACATTGAACGTAAGTTCCGCGCAAGCAATGCAAACGGCTCCCACACAGCGGATGCTCGGCGAAGTGACGGGATACTTCCTCTACCGCGATGACATCCTGGACGTGCAGCTCAATGCGAACACGATTACCAGCTTCGGAGGAAGCCAGAGGCACACGAACATGATGCCAAGCCTTTGCGTGAATTTCATCATCGCACTCTTCGGTATCTACCCCAGCCGCCATTAGGAGACCGGAATGTCTGATCCTTTTCTTGCGGAAATCCGCATTTTTGCCGGCGATTTCGCACCGCGCGGCTGGGCCTTTTGTGACGGCCAATTGATGCCTATTGCAAATAATACCGCCCTCTTTTCCTTGATTGGAATAACTTATGGCGGTGACGGGCAAGTTACGATGGCCCTTCCCGATCTCAAGGGCCGTGCCCCGATGCACCCTGGACGGGGCCCTGGGCTGCAGGATCGGTGGCTAGGGGAACCAGTCGGCACAAGTTCCGTGACCCTATTGGAATCCCAGATTCCGCATCACACCCATGCTTTTCGGGCCTCTTCAGGCCGCGGCAGTTCGGCCACCCCGTCAAGTGAGCGCGCTCTGGCCCAATCGTTTCCAGAAATCCTTTACACCAGCGACGATTCGCGAACGGTTGCCATGGATTATACGAGCCTTCACGCCACGGGGGGCACTCAGGCGCATAGCAACATGCAACCGTTTCTGGCGCTGAACTTCATCATCTCTCTGGTCGGGATCTATCCCTCCCGGTCCTGAACCGGCACTGGGCGCGGGATTGCGATCCGCATGATCAGCAAACTTTCCCGCGTCTGTCAGGTCACGTTGATGAGCCCACACAAGGACAACGAGCATGCAGTCCAACGTAGAGATGTCTGGTGAACTCCCCCAGGAGGCCGCAAGCGAAACGGCCTATTTCCGGATCTTTGTCGCAGCGACGAACACTTCTGGAACTCTTGGTTATTTTGATCAAACCATTGAAAATGGACCATTTTCGAACAGTTTCACGCCATTGACCGGCGATGCCTATGTGCCTTCCACCTTGCGGGCCGGCACGACGATGAATGGCTATGTCGCTCTTCTGGCCGAGGACAATGCGACCGGCCATTTGAGCTTTATCCGGGAGGAAGCGGAAGGTACTGACCGGTTCGAGGTGCCGCTTGATCTCGGCCTTCCCTCTGCCGGGCCATGCAAGTCAACCGCAATGATCCGCGGTCTCGACGGCATGATCAATGTCTTCGCCGTCTGTGCCGATCAAACGATCTGGTGGAAGTATCAGAACACCTATTCGATCCGTGAAGAGACGATCACGACCACACCCCCTGGAACAGACACACCGATCGAGGTGAAAGTTCCGGTCCGTGTTCCGCCGGAGAAGGCCTGGTCGGACTGGCAGCAACTGCCTGGAGCTCTTGTCTCGATTTCAGCGATCCACAATGCGGACGGACGGATCTTTCTGGTTGGTCTCAATGCAGATCAAGTCCCGTATCTCAACATGCAGACCAGTGATCACCCGCAACTTCCGGAACATTGGGCCGGATGGGAGGACCTGTCTGGCGGCCTGACAGGCTTCGAGCAGATCACGGCGGGGATCTCCGGCAACGCACTGGTCCACATCTTTGCGAGGATCGGGTCGAAGGTCTATCAGCGTGTTCAAACCGAAGTTGATGGATCGGAATTCACTGGCTGGGTTCTGTTCGCCTCCTTCTCCGATACGGTGTCCACCCTGGCCCTTGGACCAGCCATGAACACCGGCCTCTACCTTGCTGCCCTGGTTGGCAATGCGGTCTATGGCAGCAATGAGATCATGGACGGCAGCGGCAACTGGTCTCAGCCAGCAATCATCGCCCATGTGGACGGTCCTAGCGTGCTGGGACTTTGGCCAAATGCAAACAGGCAACTCAGCCTCTTTGCGCTGAACCCGGCAAGCAGCACCCTCTCCTACGTGACGCAGCTCTTTGCAGACCGCTGGTCGGCCACGTGGTTGCCGGTTGGAGCAGGGCTGACCAGCTTTTCGCTGACCAGTGACGTAACGCCGAATACCTGATCTTTTGAAGGATCTGGCGCAGGGAACAGACAAAGGTCCGGCCGCATGAAGAACAACTCGCCCCTGTCGAAACGGGCGGCCCGGCATGAGGTGTCCTACAGGCCCCTCATGCCGGAGGACATGCCGTTCCTGCGGCGTCTCTACAGAAGCACGCGGGAGGCTGAGCTTGCCCGCGTGCCTTGGAGCGAGACTGAAAAACAGTCCTTCAGCGACATGCAATTCAATGCGCAACACGCGCATTACCAGGAGCATTATCCCGATGCCGTCTGGCTTGTGATCGAACAGTCTGGCAAAGCCATCGGCAGACTTTATCTTGAACGCTGGTCTTCAGAGCATCGGATCATCGACATTGCGCTCATGCCCGAAATGCGCGGTGCAGGCATTGGCCGGGCGGTTCTCGAAGATCTGATCGAAGAAGCCGCGGAGAACGGGAAAGCCGTTGGCATTCACGTTGAAAAGATGAACCCGGCCATGTCGCTTTATCGACGGCTCGGGTTTGAAACCGTCGAGGACAAGGGCGTCTACGATCTCCTGAAGTGGCAGCCGGCCTCCTAGCGGCCGGCTGGCCGCAAGGTCTCAGGTGAAAATCACTTCGTACTGAAATCCGGTTGTTTTCTCGGCGACGGGAACAACGAAGAAGTCATGCTGGCCGAGCCCCTCATGGGCAAAGCTGTAGATCCGTTGCGGCAGAAACGGATCCTGTGGTCCTTGCCAAAGAAGGGAGAAGGCTCCGCCTTCCCGCATGCCGGAGCCCATGGACTTGACCTCTACGAGTTTCAACTCAACAGCGTCCTGTCCGTCGGAGACAGAAAAGACTTCGCCTTCAACCGGCTTGAAGTCCTCGATGGTCAATTTCTCAAGCATACGCATCCATTCATCCTGTAAATTCATCAAATATCTTGCGGATTGAACTAAGGCCGAGCGCAAAACGCAGCCGGGTTTTCCTCCTGATGACCCGCAAGCTCGAAAATTTGTAGAGCACCGTTCTGACTGGTGCAATCGATCATTTCGGCAATTTCAGGATGTGTGAGCGTGCCACTCAAAAGGAAGTTTTTGGCAGGGGCATCGCAAAAATACCGGAACAGGTCTTGAAGCTATAGGGACTAGAGGTCCTACACAGGAGTTGATCAGGAAAGGATTGACCCATGACCAGCTCCCTGCAGAGCCGTTTCCGTGTTTCCGGAATGGATTGCGCCAGTTGCGCCGCCAAGATCGACACGGCCGTCCGCCGCCATGCCGGCGTTGAAGATGCAGCCGTCTCCGTCTCTGCGGCTACCCTGACTGTGACCCATTCCACCGAAACCGATCTCCAGGGACTTGGCCGGAAGATCAAGGGGCTTGGCTATGAACTGACACCCCTTCCCTCTGGCTCCGGCCCTTCCGCTTCTACCAAGGATGAGAAGCCGGGAGACCATGATTCCTGTGGCTGCGGCCACGACCATGAGCACCATGACCATGGAGATCATGACCATGGTGAAGAAGACGGGCACGGGCATCATCATGAACCGTTGGACGGGCCCTGGTGGAAGAGCAAGAAGGGAATGCAAACCCTTCTGACGGGGGGAGCTGTTCTCATCGCCTATGGCGCAACCTTGGCCATGCCATCCCTCGAACCCTATGCCTTCACGCTCGCCATGCTGTTTGGCCTTGTTCCGATCGCAAGGCGCGCGGTCATGGCAGCCCTTGCAGGCACACCGTTTTCCATCGAGATGCTCATGACCGTTGCGGCTCTCGGCGCTGTCATTCTTCAGGCAACGGAAGAGGCCGCGATGGTCGTGTTCCTGTTCCTGATCGGGGAGTTGCTGGAAGGAGTGGCCGCAAGAAAGGCCCGCGACGGCATCACCGCTCTCAGTGCCCTGGTGCCCAAAACCGCCTTTCTGGAAACAGACACCGGCATTTCGGAAGTTCCTGCAGACAGCCTGACGGTCGGCGCCAGCATTCTGGTCCGTCCGGGGGACCGGGTGCCGGCAGATGGCACGATCCTGTCGGGAAGTAGCTCCCTGAACGAAGCACCGGTGACGGGCGAGAGCGTGCCGGTTCACAAGCAGGCTGGCGATGCGGTTCTGGCAGGCACCATCAATGGCGATGGCGCCTTGACGGTCCAGGTGACGGCTGCGGCCCAGGACAACACGATTGCCCGTGTCGTGAAGCTGGTTGAAGAAGCTCAAGAGACAAAAGCGCCAACCGAGCGGTTCATCGACCGCTTCGCCCGCTACTACACCCCAGGTGTTGTGGTGGTGGCCGCGCTGGTGGCGGTCCTGCCGCCGCTTCTGGCCGGTGCGAGCTGGAACGAGTGGGTCTACAAGGGCCTCGCTATCCTGCTCATCGGCTGCCCTTGCGCTCTGGTGATCTCGACGCCGGCTGCAATTGCGGCCTCCCTGTCCGCTGGCGCAAGGCGTGGCCTTCTGATGAAGGGCGGCGCGGTGCTGGAACAGCTCGGCCGCCTCACAGCCATTGCTTTTGACAAGACCGGGACCCTTACCGAAGGCAAGCCGCAGGTAACCGGCATTCTTGCGTTTGACCTTCCTGAGGCAGAGGTTCTCAGGCTGGCGGCCGCCCTTGAGACCGGGTCCAATCATCCGCTGGCCGAGGCAATTCTGGCAAGAGCAAAGGCCGATGGTCTTTCCCTGCCGTCTGCCCAGAACAACGCAGCCCTTGGCGGCAAGGGCGTGCTCGGTCTCGTTGAGGGCAAGGAGATCTTCCTCGGCTCCGTCAAGGCAGCAGCAAACCTGGCAACGCTGACACCAGATCAGCTTCAGGAAATCGAAAGCCTTCATGACCAGGGACAGACCGTTTCCGTTCTCATTGCCGATGGCAAGATCGCCGGAGCCATCGCCATGCGCGATGAGCCGCGGGAGGACACGGTTCAGGGTCTCGAATTGCTTTCGTCTGCTGGTATCCGCACGATCATGCTGACGGGAGACAATGCGCGTACGGCCAAGGCAATCAGCGAAAAGCTCGGCATCGAAATGCAGGCGGATCTTCTGCCGGAAGACAAGCAGCGCATTGTGACCGAGCTGAAAAGGCAAGGCTTCGTGGTGGGCAAGGTGGGGGACGGCATCAATGATGCCCCTGCCCTTGCTGCCGCTGATATCGGCATTGCCATGGGCGGTGGAACTGATGTCGCGCTCGAAACCGCGGATGCTGCCGTGCTTCACGGCCGGGTCTCGGATGTGGCCGCCATGATTCGCCTGTCGCAAAGGACCATGCGCAACATTTTCCAGAACATCACCATCGCGCTGGGACTGAAGGCCGTCTTCCTGGTGACCACGATCGCAGGCATCACCGGGCTCTGGCCCGCCATTCTGGCTGATACGGGAGCAACGGTTCTGGTGACGCTCAATGCCTTGCGGCTGCTGCGTCCGGTGCGTTGATCAGGACTTCACGCCTGTCAGTCTCAACCGGGAAGCTGAGAGTTACGACCGTTCCTTCCCCTTGCACCGAGGCAATCCGGACATCCCCGCCGGATTGCCGCATGAACCCATAGACCATGGCCAGTCCCAGGCCGGCACCGCCGGTCTCGGACCGGGTGGTGAAATAGGGTTCAAACGCCTTGTCCGCGACGTCCGGCGACATGCCGACGCCCTTGTCTTTCACGCTGATCTCCAGAAAGCGGCCGGATAGGTTGCTGGAGAGGGTGATCGGACCGCCACCCGGCATGGCAGCGGACGCATTGAGGCAAAGGTTCAGGATCGATTGCTCGAACAGGGCCGGGTCGATCTGGGCTGCGGGAAGATTGGCATCGGTCTGAAGCCGGACCGAACAGTCTGGTCCGACAGCAATTTCCAGAACATCGGTCATGCCGCGCAGAAAGGCCGCCACATCCAGCGGCCTTGGATTGATCGGCTGCTGACTGCCAACGGAGAGCATGCTGCTTGCCAGCGCCCTGCCCCGGTCAGCGGCCTTGCGGATGCGTGCAATGTGCCGGCGCTGCTTGTCATCAAACCGGTCATCCCGCTCCAGAAGACCCAGGCTTCCGGTTATGATGCCGATCATGTTGCCCACTTCATGGCTCACCTGATGGGTCATGCGCATGAAACCATCCAGCCGTTGAGACTTGGCCGCTTCCGCTTCCTGCCGGTCGGCCTGGGTGATGTCGCGGGCAAGCAGGATCACGCCGCCATCGGGTTGGCGTGAGAGTGAAATCTCCGTCACTTTGCCGCTGGCATCCCTGTGGCGGACCGAAATCGCCCCCTCCAGATCGCCGGGGGCGCCTTCCCCAGGCAGGAGCGCCGGGTCAATCTCTGGAATGGTCTCGACGAACCGGTGCAGGGCCAGCTTGCGGGCAGACCCCTTGCGACCCATCAACTGGATCACGCGCCGGTTCATGGTGATCGGTTTTCCCGTCGGGTCGAACAGGGCGATGCCTTCATTCATGCTGCGGAACGTGGAACGGATCGTGCGGGCAGCAGCCTCGGCGGTGCGCCGCAGGCGCGTGACGCGCTCGACGCTTTCCCGGAAGGCGCGGAATGCTTCGCGCAGCTGTAACAGCTCGCTCTCATCGCCTTCATACTCGGGCGGTCCGACGTCCTTGCGGCCTTTTGCGAGCTCATTCATGCCCTTGGCCAGATCCACGATGCCGCGTGAAACGCGCATCACGGTACGGATGGACAAAATGGCCGCAATCATCACCAGCAGGGCTGCAAACGCGGTCACCGTGAGGAAACGGGTCAGGCTCTGGGACGCGGAATGAATGTTTGCATCGAGGGTCCTGGTGACGATTTCGGATTGGGTTTCTGTTGCTTCCGACAAGTCCCGCGCCACCTGGTTCAACCGGACGACGGAAGACCGGATGGCATACATTTCCAGGAGATACTGGGTCTGGGCATCGAACACCCGGTCATAGGGAACGAGGATATCTGCTGGCAGTGGCGGCGGTCCCGCGATCGGGTCAACGGTCGTGGTTTCCTGAACATATCTGCGGCGCAGTTCGCCAAGCTGGAACAAACTGTCCGCGGTAGAGACGAGCTGCACGATGGAGTTCAAGCGTCGTCTCAAGTCCTTGTTAGAAATGTCGCTGTTTACGGCGATTTCCCCCAGTGCAGTTGCTGCCTTTGCCTTGTGCTGCTGGGCGGCTTCTGCATTGGCCGCCAGCAGAAGCGTCTGTTCGCGGATCGCCTGCAGCAAGGAAATGATGCGCTCTTCCGCCTCACCATAGACGGCTCCGCCCGAGGGCTGGCGCTGAACCGCAGCCAGAAGCGTGTCCGCCTGTTCGACCAGCGTCCTGCTCTTTGCCGAGACCCGGTAAGGCGACGTGGCGTTGATCAGGAAGGGTGCGCTGGAAACGAGATCGGACACTTGCCGGGATACCAGCGATGCCTTGGCAAGGCTGGAATAGGCATCCAGCCTGTAGGCCGTCATCTCGTCCCGCGCCTTGGCGAGGCCATAGATGGCAATCGCGGAAAGACAAATCACCAGGACACAGATGAGCCCGATGGCAAAGGGCAGCCGGAAGGCAATGGAGGACAGGAAGGGACGGCTGATCACGGAACCTGAGGCCCGCCCCCGTCCAGGTGCAGGATATAGCCTTTGCCGCGGCGGGTGCGGATATGTCGGGGCAGATCAGGGTTGGGTTCGATCTTGCGCCGCAGCCGCAACACCAGCACATCCACGTTCCTGTCCACATGCCGGTCTGTTTCGGCGCCAAGCTGTTCGAGGATCTGCGCCCTGCTAACCGGCTTGTCCGGTGTCGACGCCAGGATCTCCAGAAGCGAAAACTCGGCAGAAGTCAGCGTCCGGCTCGGGTCACTGTTGCAGGTCGCCCGCCGGCCGGACAGATCCACGGACCAATCGCCCAGGATCAGATGACCATTTGACGGCACAATCGGCGGCTCGGGCAAGATCTGATCGGAGCGGATGGCCGGGTTGGTCCTGCGCAGAACGGCCTTGATGCGGGCGGTCAGTTCAATGGGTTCGAAAGGCTTGACCACATAGTCATCCGCAGCGGTTTCAAGCCCTAGCACCCGGTCGGCTGCACTTCCGGCGGCCGTCACCATGACGATGCCCACATCGCGCTCGCTGCGGAGCTTCTGGGCAAAGGTGCGTCCAGATGTGCCCGGCAGGTTGTGATCGACCAGAACCAGACTTACATCCTGCTGCGACAGGATGGTGGCGGCCTCTTCCGCCGACCCGGCACAAACCGGCTCCCACCCTTCTGCCTCTATTAGATCGCAGATGAGTTCCGACATGTCCGGATCGTCTTCCACGATCAGGATTCGAACCTTTTGACTCAGCACACTTCAATCCTCCCGCCGATATCATAGAAGCAGCGGCCGGTAAGTTCAAAGTCCTGATTTTACTTGGATTTGTAACAATTGTAACAATTGCAAGACGTGAAACTCTTTTAACCCCTACCTGCAACAACAGTAACCAATCTCTTGTTGCGCCTCGACCGCCGCCAACCCATGCTTGGGCACCTTCGGGAAGAGGACCCGAAGGCGGGAGGATCAAGGTGAAAGCAAAGCTTGCGGTCAGCGCAGTGCTTGCCCTTTGGGCATGCAGCGCGGTTCCATCACATGCCGAAGAACGGTTGACCGTTCTGTGCGGCGTTGATGAGGACTGGTGCGCGGCTATGGAAGCTGCCTTTGAGAGCCGTACCGGCCTCGACATCCTCATGAGCCGCAAGAGCACAGGCGAGATTCTCGATGAAATCCGCGCCCGCCGCGATGCACCCACAGTGGATGTCTGGTGGGGCGGAACAGGCGACACCCATCTTCAGGCAGCGGCCGAAGGGCTCCTCGAACCCTACACATCATCCGCAGAAGCAGATCTCCTGCCCTGGGCACGGAATTTCCACGAGATGTCACAGGGTCAGGCATCCGGCATCTACGCCGGAGCATTGGGCTTTGCCTATAATGTAACGGAGCTGGAAGCCAGGAAGCTGCCTGCTCCCACATGCTGGAACGACCTGACCTCCCCGGCCTACCGCGGCCTCGTGCAGATCGCCAATCCGGAAACTTCCGGCACCGCCTATACGGCGCTTGCCACACTCATCCAGTTGTTCGGTGAGGATGAGGCTTTCACCTACATCCGCGAACTCAGCGCAAATGTTTCAAGTTTCACCACCACTGGCTCCGCTCCCGTGAAGGCTGCGGCCCGCGGCGAGACCATGATCGGCATTTCCTTCATCCATGACGCGGTGACCCAGAAGAGCGCGGGCGCTCCGCTTGCCATCGTCGCTCCCTGTGAAGGCACCGGCTACGAGATTGGAGCGGTCAGCATTGTCCGGGGCACCCGGCTCGTGACGCTTGCGCAGACATTCGTGGATTTCACCTTGAGCGCTGAGGGCCAGGCCACGGGCGCGGCATCGGGACAGAACCAGGTGCCGTCGAACGCAAAGGCGCTTTTGCCGGCAGCTGCACCGGATATCTCTCTGATCCGGATGGTGGATTACGATTTCGCGACCTTCGGGTCACCTGACCAGAGGCGCAGGATACTGGACCGGTTTGAAAGAGAGGTTGCGCTCACGAACTGACCGGCCGGGCCTTACCGCTCACAGCACAGAACATGCCCAACGGGCTGCATTTCGCGGCGCCGGACGGAGGAGATTTGCCTCCGGTTCCGCTGAACAACCAAGGACACGCCGCATTCGGATGAACCGGATGACGGCGGCCTTCAAGAGGAGGAATACCATGTCGAAGAAGACACTTGCCATGCTGACCCTGGCGGCCGGAACCGCCCTTGGCACCAATGCGGCTCTTGCCGCTGGTGAACTGAACCTGATCTGTTCCGCGGACGTGGTGATCTGCGAACAGATGAAGGGTGACTTCGAGAAGTCCCATGACATCCAGGTCAACATGGTGCGCCTGTCTTCCGGCGAAACCTACGCAAAGGTGCGCGCCGAATCCCGCAACCCGAAGACCGACATCTGGTGGGCAGGCACCGGTGACCCGCATCTTCAGGCAGCCTCCGAAGGCCTGACCGAGGAATACAAGTCTGCAAAGCTGGACGAGTTGCATGACTGGGCAAAAAGCCAGGCAGAAAGCTCCGGCTACCGCACTGTCGGCGTTTACGCCGGTGCACTGGGCTGGGGCTACAACACTGACATCGCTGCAAAGAAGAACCTGTCCGAGCCGAAGTGCTGGGCGGATCTCCTGAAGCCCGAGCTCAAGGGTGAAATCCAGATTGCCAACCCGAACTCTTCGGGTACCGCCTACACCGCTCTGGCAACCCTGGTGCAGATCATGGGTGAAGACGAGGCCTTCGACTATCTGAAGAAACTGAACGACAACGTCTCGCAGTACACCAAGTCTGGCTCTGCTCCGGTCAAGGCCGCTGCCCGCGGTGAAACCGGTCTCGGCATCGTCTTCATGCATGATGCAGTGTCTCAGGTTGCCGAAGGATTCCCGGTGAAGGTTGAAGCTCCGTGCGAAGGCACCGGCTATGAAATCGGCTCCATGTCGATCATCAAGGGCGCCCGCAACATGGACAACGCCAAGATCTGGTACGACTGGGCCCTGCAGCCGGACGTCCAGTCCCGCATGAAGGATGCCAAATCCTTCCAGCTGCCGTCCAACAAGAGCGCAGAGATCCCGAAAGAAGCTCCGCGTTTCGAGAACATCAAGCTGATCGACTACGATTTCACCACCTATGGCAACCCGGACAAGCGCAAGGCTCTGCTTGAGCGCTGGGACCGTGAAATCGGTTCCATCGCCAACTGAGGCATGACTATCCACCTCGTCAGCATCAGGACCCTCCGGATGCTGACGGGCTGGCATCCTCCCGCGCCGCCCCGGCCTTGAGCCGGGGCCAATTCGCCTGCGTGCGCTCTCCATGCAGACTGTATTGCGGACCGGTCCCGGATCTCCGCTACGCTGCGTCCGGGACGGCGCGGGATGAAATGCCCCATTCGCCCCTCCGGCTTGTTCCGGACCGGGCCCCTTTTCCCGCAGACAGAACGGGCAGGTATGGCCATGCAGAATGGCAATCGACGACTGGATATACTCATTCTCCTGGGCGCCGCAGCGTTTCTGCTGGTTCCCTGGTACCGGATTGACCGTGGCTTTTTCGGCCTGAGCTGGGTTCCGGATTTTCCCTTCAGCAGCAATGTGGCCCCCGGTCTCCTGCAGATCGCATCCCATGACCGGCCCTGGATTGCCATTGCGCTGCTGCTGTTCCTGATCGGTGCATCTGCAAGGTTGATGACAAATGCATCAAGCCGTGGCCTGCTGATGGCCATTGCCGGTGGCGCAGGTGTCCTCTTCCTGGCCGCTCAAGGTCTGGCGATCAGTTTCTCCGGCTGGGCTTGGACGATCACGGAAACCGTTTTTGGTCCCTTGTCCCAGGGCCAGCCCTCCATGGGCGCTGGCGCGGTCACTCTGTCTGTTGTCTTCGTCCTCTTCTTTGCCTTCGGCCTTGCCGAACGGGGCGCCATGAAGGGCGACGCTTTCATCACGGGATCGATCTCCCTTCTGATCTTCCTGGTGACAGTGTTCGTGTTCTATCCGATCGGCAGCATGTTCGCCGGGTCGGTGCAGGATTTCGATGGCTCCTTCCGCCCGGATGGCCTGATCCGCAACATGCAGGATCCCGGTATCTGGAGCCTCGGCTGCATCACTGGCGATGGCCGCTGCGGTGTGGCCTGGCGCACGCTCTGGCTGGCAGTGATGACGGGCCTCGGCTCCACGATCATGGGCCTTGCCTTTGCCCTGGTTGCGACCCGTACGCAGTTTCCGTTCAAGAAGGGCCTGCGGCTCCTGACGGTTCTGCCGATCATCACTCCACCCTTCGTGATCGGTCTCGCGCTGACGCTTCTGTTCGGCCGCTCCGGCGTCATCACGGAAGCCCTGTCCGCACTCTTCGGCATTGAGCCTGGCCGCTGGCTCTATGGTCTGACCGGCATCTGGATCGCTCAGGTCCTGTCCTTCACCCCCATTTCCTTCCTCGTTCTCATCGGTGTCGTGGAAGGGGTCAGCCCCTCCCTGGAAGAAGCCTCCCAGACCCTGCGGGCCGGACGGTGGAAGACCTTCCTCAAGGTGTCCCTGCCCCTGATGAAACCGGGTCTCGCCAATGCCTTCCTGATCGGATTCATCGAAAGCATGGCCGACTTCGGCAACCCGCTGGTGCTCGGTGGCAGCCACGGGGTTCTGTCGACGGAAATCTTCTTTGCAGTCGTTGGCTCGCAGAACGATCCTTCCCGCGCTGCGGTTCTGGCGATGATCCTGCTAACCTTCACCCTCACCGCCTTCATGGCGCAGCGGTTTTGGCTCAAGGGCAAGAACTACGCGACCGTAACCGGCAAGGGCGACAGCGGTGCGCATATCGCCCTGCCTCGCGGCCTCAACTGGGGTGTTCACGGCATCGTCGTGCCCTGGATGATCTTCACCGTTATTGTCTACGGCATGATCATTTTCGGTGGGTTCGTGAAGACCTGGGGCCTCGATCATTCTCTCACGATCGAGCATTACGCCAAGGCCTTCTCAATCAGCTTTGCCGATGGCGCGATTGCCTGGACCGGCGTTGCCTGGAACTCCTTCTGGACCACTATGGAGATTGCGCTGATCTCCGCTCCGCTGACGGCTGCGGTCGGTTTGCTCACCGCCTATATCATCGTGCGCCAGAAGTTCGCGGGTCAGAATGCCTTTGAATTTGCCCTGATGATGAGCTTTGCCATTCCCGGCACGGTCATCGGCATCAGCTACATTCTGGCCTTCAACCTGCCGCCGCTGGAAATGACCGGTTCGGCCCTGATCCTGATCGCCTGCTTCGTGTTCCGCAATATGCCGGTTGGCGTGCGTGGCGGCATCGCGGCCATGAGCCAGCTCGACAAGAGCCTGGACGAGGCCTCGCTGACACTCCGGGCCAACAGTGCGCGGACCATGCGCAAGGTGATCCTGCCGTTGCTCCGTCCAGCCATCACCGCCGCTCTGGTCTATTCCTTCGTCCGGGCGATCACATCCATCAGCGCCGTCATCTTCCTGGTCAGCGCCGAGTACAACATGGCCACCTCCTACATTGTCGGTCTCGTCGAGAACGGCGAGTACGGTGTCGCCATCGCCTACTCCTCCATGCTGATCTTCGTGATGATCACCATCATTGCCGGGTTCCAGATGCTTGTCGGTGAACGCCGCCTGCGCCGGGAAAACCGCGTTGCGGGCACAGCCCCCAAGACCCAATCCAATTCCGGGACGCAAGGCCCGTCCGTTCAGGAGAAAACCGCATGACCACCTTCAAGCCAGGCTCCGTCGTCTTCGAGCATGTGCGCAAGGACTTCGGCAGTTTCACCGCCATTCCGGACCTGTCGCTCACCATCGAGCCGGGAACCCTCGTCACGCTGCTCGGCCCGTCGGGCTGCGGCAAGACCACGACCCTGCGCATGCTGGCAGGGCTCGAGCATCCGACTTCCGGCCGCATTCTGATCGGCGGCAAGGACGTCACCATGCTGCCGGCCCATTCCCGCGATGTTTCAATGGTCTTCCAGTCCTACGCGCTTTTCCCGCACATGAGTGCTCTGGAGAACGTCGCCTATGGACTGGAATCCTCCGGTCTCAAGGGCAAGGAAGCCAAGGAAAAGGCCGAGGAAGGCCTCGCCCAGGTCGGTCTTGCCGGCATGGGGCACCGGCTTCCGGCGGAGCTGTCCGGTGGCCAGCAGCAGCGCGTTGCCGTTGCCCGTGCGCTGGTTCTGGAACCGCAGGTTCTTCTGCTGGATGAGCCGCTTTCCAATCTCGACGCCCGCCTGCGCCGCCGGGTGCGGACGGAAATCCGCGAGCTGCAGCAGCGGCTTGGTTTCACCGCGGTCTATGTGACCCACGACCAGGATGAAGCGCTGGCGGTTTCCGACACGATCGTGGTGATGAAGGACGGCCATATTGCCCAGTCCGGCGCCCCGCGTGACCTTTACGAGGCTCCTGCCAGCAGCTTCATCGCCGACTTCATGGGCGAAGCCAATGTGGTGCCTTGCAGCGTGGTGTCGGTCGAGGGCGGAATGGCCCTGGTCCGGGTCGGAGATCTTGAGCACAAGGTACCAAGTTCAGGCGCCCGTCCCGGCTCTGCCCAGCTGGCCATCAGGCCGGGCGCTGTCGGCGTCAGCGAGCGCAACGGCTCGGGTCTGGCCGGCAAGGTGCTGACCTCCGCCTATCTCGGCGATCATGTGGAGTATGAGGTAGAGACCGCTGCGGGCACCTTGTTTGTGACGGACCACACTGTCACTACTCCCTTACCCTCGCAGACCGAGGTTTCGATCAACCTGCGCCCAAGGGGCATCGCGCTGATCGCGGCCTGATTTTCGTCCCATTGTCATACGGATCCGACAAGAACATGACCGAAGTTGCCCAATCCGGCGCAATCGCAGACCGCCTTGCCCTCGCCCGTTCGCTTGCCGACGAGGCCGGGGCCATGGCACTCGATTTCTTCAACCGGCGCGAGACGCTGGTGATCGAGACCAAGAAGAACCTTCAGGACGTGGTGTCCATTGCCGACCGCACCGTTGAAGAAATGCTCCGTGCGAAAGTCGCCGAAGCCTTCCCGGAAGACGGGTTCCTCGGCGAAGAATACGGCCAGACCGAGGGAACCTCTCCCTTCACCTGGATCGTTGATCCCATCGACGGCACGGCTCCCTTCGTCAATGGCATGCCGACATGGTGTGTCTCCATCGCTGTCGTGCGCGATGGCGAACCGGTGATCGGGGTGATCATCGTCCCTTGCCTGAATGAGCTCTATGTCGCCGCAGAAGGCTTCGGCGCCTCTCTCAACGGCAAGGTCTTGACCCTTGATCCGGCCCGCACCATGCAGAACGGCCTGACCGGTATCGGCAGCAACAGCCATGTCACACCTGAGAAGGTCGGCGCCATCGTGACGGCCTTGATGGCCAATGGCGGCAATCTGATCCGCAACGGATCGGGTGCGCTGATGCTGGCCTATGTGGCCGCCGGCAAGCTGGTTGGCTACTACGAGCCCTATATGCACGCCTGGGACTGCATGGCCGGCTATTGCCTGGTCAAGGAGGCCGGTGGCCACTACCTGCCTTTCCCGGCCGATCAGCAGGGCATCACCAAGGGCGCTCCCGTCATCGCCGCCGGCCCTGGTGCCCGCGACGACATCTGGAAGCTGGCAGACGTCTGAGCCGGATAAAAAGCCGGCGTCCGGGGTCATGTCCGGACGCCGGCTTTTTTTTTGAGAGCACTTGGGTTCAGTAAAACCCATGCAGAAACTCGTGCTCAGGAGTGTCTGCGAAGGCACACAGACGTTGGCCAGAACCGCTCTGCGAATGAGTAGGCCCCGGTCTCGCGTTGCTCGCCCGGGGTGACTGCTGTTCCCAGCCCGCAGACGTCACCCCGGCCGCAGGCGTAGCCGGAGAGCCGGGGCCCACTCATTGCCAGAGTGTCCAAAATTGTGGCTGCGAGTTTCGGCATAAGACCGTTTCAGCGACCTAAAACATGCCGTGCAGTCACCGCCGCTCCGGCATCCTTGCCCGTGTGGTCACCTGGCCCTTGATCCAGCTGATAAATTGCGCTGCTAGCGGATTGCGCGTACCGGACGGCGTGGCAATGAAATAGGCTTTGTCGGTCGCAGGTGGCACCTTTGCCACTTCCAGAAGCGCACCGGAGGCAATTTCCGTCTCGATCAGATAACGCGGGATGATGGCAGCGCCCAGACCCGCAATCGCGGCGGCGATCACCAGAGAGAACTGGTCGAAAGTGCTTCCCTTTCGCAAGGGCCGCAGTGTCCCGCCAAGGGATTGACCGAACTGGTCCCAAAGATAGGGACGCGACGAAATATGCAGGAGCGGCAGAGCCAGAAGATCTGCCGGAGCAACCGCTTCCCCATGTCCCGCGAGTGCCGGGGCGACGACCGCCACCAGTCCTTCCGGGCATAAAGGTGTGAGTTGGGCTCCCGGCCAATCCGCACTGCCGAAGTGAATGGCCGCATCAATCCCGCTTGCCGCAATGTCGAACGGTTCGCTGCGGCTATAAAGAACTAGCTCAACATCCGGTTCCAAGCCTTTGAAACTTTGCAGTCTTGGCACAAGCCAGCGGGCACCGAATGTGGGCAGAGTGGCAATACTCAGGGTCTGGCGCGTGTCTCCGGCTGCAATGGCGTGGGTGATCGTCCGGCGCAAACGATCCAGATCCCCGGAAAGACTGGCAGCCAGTGTCCGGCCTGCGTCGGTGAGCCTGACCCCACGCCCCTCCCGCCGGAACAGGGCCGCGTCCACATGCTCTTCCAGATCACGGACATGCCGGCTGATGGCACCCTGGGTCAGGGACAGATCTTCGGCAGCTGCGGTAAAACTCTCATGACGGGCTGCAGCCTCGAAACACCGCAGAACGGCAAGGCTCGGTAAATCGGTGGGCTTGAAAGCCTGTGACACGGGCTGAGTTCCATGATTATTACTCATGCAATTAATCCGTTTTCACGCATTTTCTTCAAGTTAAAAACAGCTACTCTCCTGGCAAATCACGCCTGCGCAGGTCCCTTGCCTGCTTGCGGCCGACCTCACGAGGAGTTTCAAGATGGACCATCAGGACGTACTCAAGGCCAATGGCTTTACTGCAAGCGAGCTTTCCGGCGGCACTCTTGCCGTTCGCTCTCCCATTGATGGCGCGGAAGTGGCCCGCATCGCCGAGACGCCGCTTGAGAGCATGGACGCCGTCATTGCCCGTTCACAGGCAGCCTTCAAGGACTGGCGCACAGTTCCGGCCCCGCGCCGCGGCGAACTGGTCCGCCTGCTTGGTGAAGAACTGCGCGCCGCCAAGGACGCTCTTGGCGCTCTGGTGACCCTGGAAGCTGGCAAGATCACATCCGAAGGCCTTGGCGAAGTTCAGGAAATGATCGACATCTGCGATTTCGCGGTTGGTCTTTCCCGTCAGCTCTACGGCCTCACCATCGCGTCCGAGCGCCCGGGTCACAAAATGTCCGAAACCTGGCATCCGATGGGGCCGTGCGGTGTCATTTCCGCCTTCAACTTCCCCGTGGCCGTCTGGTCCTGGAATGCGGCACTCGCCATTGTCTGCGGCAATCCGGTGATCTGGAAACCGTCCGAAAAGACCCCGCTGACGGCTCTTGCCTGCCAGAAGATCTTTGAAAAGGCCGTTGCCCGCTTTGGCGCGGATGCTCCTGAAGGCCTGTCCCAGGTCGTCATCGGTGGTGCGGAGATCGGCAATGCGCTGGTGGAAAGCAAGGACGTTCCGATCCTGTCGGCCACCGGTTCCACCCGGATGGGCCAGATCGTCGGCCCGAAGGTGGCTGCCCGATGGGGACGTCCGATCCTGGAGCTTGGCGGCAACAACGCCATGATCGTTGCCCCTTCGGCCGATCTTGAGATGGCCGTGCGCGCCATCGTCTTCTCAGCGGTCGGCACGGCCGGTCAACGCTGCACGACCCTGCGCCGCCTGATCGCCCACAAGTCGGTGAAGGCAGAGCTTGTGGCAAAGCTCGCCAAAGCCTACGGCACGCTGCCGGTCGGCGATCCGCGCAAGGCCGGCACTCTGGTCGGCCCGCTGGTTGATCAGGCTTCCCTCAAGGCCATGCAGACAGCCCTCTCCAATGCCAGGTCCGAGGGCGGTGTCGTCCATGGCGGTGAAATCGTCTCCGGAACGGTTCCGGGCGGCGCCTATGTGACGCCGGCTCTGGTCGAAATGCCCGGCCAGACCGCGACCGTGAAGACCGAGACCTTCGCGCCGATCCTCTATGTGATGGAATATGACACTCTGGAGGAAGCCATCACCCTTCAGAACGACGTGCCTCAGGGCCTTTCCTCCTGCATTTTCACCCTGAACATCCGGGAAGCGGAAACCTTCCTGTCGGCTTCCGGTTCTGATTGCGGCATCGCCAATGTGAACATCGGCCCGTCCGGTGCTGAAATCGGTGGGGCCTTCGGCGGGGAAAAGGAAACCGGTGGTGGACGTGAAAGCGGTTCGGATGCCTGGAAAGGCTATATGCGCCGCCAGACGTCTACGGTGAACTATTCCGCCTCCCTGCCGCTTGCCCAGGGCGTCAAGTTCGACATCTGAGGCACACGAACTGGCACTTCAGAAAA
Source organism: Roseibium suaedae (assembly GCF_900142725.1). Taxonomy (GTDB): domain Bacteria; phylum Pseudomonadota; class Alphaproteobacteria; order Rhizobiales; family Stappiaceae; genus Roseibium; species Roseibium suaedae. The sequence continues at coordinate 122,773 of NZ_FRBW01000003.1, forward strand.
CGGGCAGCTTCGGCTGCCCGTTTTGTTTTGAAACGAGCTGTTCGTGGCAAAGCCTAGGCTTTGCCTTCCTTCAAAGTGTCGGCAACCAGAGCATTTGCATGGCCGTGACCCAGCCCGTGCTCCTGCTTCAGCCAGGCAACGATCTCCATGTGTTTCAGACCGGCCTTTGACCGGATCAGATCCTTCCATTCGGCAATCGGCCGGCCGTATTTGGCCTCGATGGATGGAAAATAGGACGCCGGTCCCTTCACGCGCTCTGTCATGGTTGATCCCTCACCTCCCGCTTGCAGATCCTGCTTTTACTCTTCAAGGTCTCGCCCGAAGATTCAATCTACCCAGAGCAGAAACCGCGGGTGAAAGATCCGATCCACTAACCGCCGAAATAGACAAGCGGATCGACGCCCAGGAGCAACGGGTGCAGGAGCAGCATGAACACCATGCAGCCGGCGGCAAAGATCACCCGGATGAGGAACGCCGGAAATGGCGCAAACCCTTTCAGCCACGACTGGGCCTTCAGGTCCTGAAGCAAACGGTCCCACTCTGCGCCCATCGTCCGCTTCTTGCGCCTGTCGATCAGGCGCATGCCGAGAAGCGCGAAAAGACCCAGGCTGCCGAACAGGATCACGTGGGCCAGATCGCCATTCGAAATCAGGTGGCCGATTGCCCAGAGCGCGAGCGCTGCAAGCATCGGATGACGGATCCAGCGGACGATCCCCGGACGCGCCGGATCGAAAGCATCATTGCGCAACCCGCCAAACGAGAAAGGATTGGGCCGGGAAATCGCCAGACCGAAAAGCAGGAAGGCGATGCCCATCAGCAGAAAGGTTGTGTGAACCAGCGGAACCGTCGGCTCCCACAGGGAGATATAGGGCGCGTCGGCAGCTGCCTCGATCACCCAGGCCAGCAGGGCAAGAGACAGGAGCGAATAGACGATGGTGAAACCAGTCTTGCCGAGAATGGCCGTCAGCTTGCCGCGCACTGGAGGCAGGACGGGCAGTCTGTGAGCCCCCAGAAACACACCGAAGGCCAGGGCAAATTCACCCCAGGCAGCACCATCACTCATTCCCGAACTCCCTTCAGCTGCAAAGCGCCACGCGCTGTGCCGGATCACATGCCGTCCGATTCTCCGGTTGCATGTCTAACGTGTAAGGCAGCAGCGATCCACAGCCGAGGCCTTCCAAACAAGTCTCACCTTTCTCAAATCTCCGCCAGGAGACTGTTCGCGAAGTTGATGTGCATCAACAACCGGAGCAATTCGTCCCCTTAAGGTGCTGTCCAAACGTCCTTTTCTTTCCCGGAGATGTCGATGACAGCACCTGCCTTCCAGACGGCAGCGGACAAGGCCATCCCGCAGATACCAGCAGCTCTTGCCCTTGGCTTGCGTCTTGCCCCTTCGCTTCCTGCAGAGCATCTGCTTACCCACCTGGCCCGGCGCATATTGGCGAAGCACTCCGGGCTTTTGAGCCGGCTTGGTCCTTACCGGCACTGCCGCTTTGCGCTCAGCGCGAGTGACGTGCCCCTGTCCTTCTGCCTGGACCTGAGCCAGAATCCGTTGGCCATCACGGTCCATGCAAGTCCGCCGGAGGCTGATGCGAGAATCACGGGCAAGCTGGCAGCTCTCATCGGCCTGGTACATGGGGTTTGGGATGGGGACGCGCTGTTCTTCTCACGGGATCTGACGGTTGAGGGCGATACGTCGGCCGCGCTTGCCTTGCGCAATGCGATCGATGACGCGGAACTGGATCTTGGCGCGGAAGTCGCCGCCCTCACCGGCCCGCTCGCCGGTCCTACCGCCCGTCTCATCTCTCTTGCCGAAACCCTGACAGGGGTGCCTTTCACGCGCTCCGGAGCTGTTCGATGATGGAACTTGTCTGCCCTGCCGGCACACCGGCCTCCCTGCGTGCGGCCGTCGATGCCGGAGCCCATTCGATTTACTGCGGCTTTGCCGACGACACCAACGCCCGCAACTTCCCCGGCCTGAACTTCTCGCGGGAAGAACTGGCATCCGGGATTGCCTATGCAAAGTCCAAGGGCGCGAAGGTGCTGGTTGCCATCAACACCTTTCCGACGGCAGGCAACGAGGATCTGTGGCACCGGGCTGTTGCAGATGCGGAGAAGGCCGGGGCTCATGCGGTGATCCTTGCCGATCTGGGTCTCATCGCCCATGCCGCAGAAAGGCACCCGGGACTTCGCCGTCATCTCTCCGTTCAGGCCGCTGCTGCCAATCCGGACATCATCAACTTCTATGCCGAAACCTTCGACGTGAAGCGCGTGGTGCTGCCTCGGGTGCTGAGTGTTCAGGAGATCGCGGCGATCAACCGGGAAATCGACGTGGAAACGGAAGTCTTCGTTTTTGGCGGGCTCTGCGTCATGGCGGAGGGCCGTTGCTCGCTTTCCTCCTTCATCACCGGCCGGTCCCCCAACATGAATGGCGTCTGCTCTCCGGCCAGCCACGTGACTTATGCCGAGGAAGACCAGGAGCTGGCGGCAAAGCTCGGCGGATATACGATCCATCGGGCGGCCAAGGGAACGCCTGCGCCTTATCCGACCCTGTGCAAAGGATGTTTCAAGGTCGGCAGCCGCACCGGCTATGTTTTCGAAGATCCGGCGAGCCTTGATGCGTCAGAGCTGCTGCCGGCGCTTTCCACGGCCGGTGTCACGGCTCTGAAAATTGAAGGCCGCCAGCGCTCGCGGGCCTATGTCGCGCAGGTGGTGCGCAATTTCAGGGCGGCTGTCGAGGCGCTTGAACAGGGTCGCCCGGTGCCCGCCGGCATGCTGGCCCAGTTGACCGAGGGCCAGAGCGCCACTGCCGGTGCCTACAACAAGATCTGGAGATAAGCGGATGGACCTGACAATCGGCCCTGTACAAGGCTTCTGGGAGGCCGGCCACTGGAGCGACTTCTATGCGCGGCTCGCTGACACGCCCGGCGTGAAGAAGGTCGTGCTTGGGGAGCTGGTCTGTTCCAAGCGCCTGCCCTTCTATCAGACCCGCATACCGGAAGCTGTCGAACGGCTCCAGACTGCAGGCAAGGAGGTTGCGCTGACAAGCCTGGCTCTGGTCACCTTGAAGCGCGAGCGCAAAATGACCGCGGAGCTGGCAGAGACGGGCATCGAAGTCGAGGTCAATGACCTGACGGCCCTCCCTCACCTGCCGGAAACATCTCCTTTTTCCGTCGGCCCGCTGGTCAATGTCTACAATGAGGGCACGTTGTCCTTCCTCAAGCAGCGTGGAGCAAAAAGCTTCTGCCTGCCGCCGGAATTGCCGCTGGGCTCTCTGGCGCGCCTTGTTCAGGCTGCCGGTTCGACACCCGTGGAGGCTTGGGGCTGGGGCCGCCTGCCACTCGCCATCTCCGGCCGCTGCTATCATGCCCGCTATCATGACCGGCCCAAGGACCAGTGCCAGTTTGTCTGCGCCGATGATCCGGACGGACTGGCCGTCGACACACTGGATGATCAGAAATTCCTGGCCATCAATGGTGTGCAGACCCTGTCCGACCCTTGCGCTAATATGGCGCCAGACTATGAGGACCTGAAAACGGCCGGGATCCGCAGGCTTCGCCTGTCGCCCCAGCACACGGGCTTTTTCAACATCATTGCCCTGTTCCATGATCTGGTCAGCGGACGCATCGATGCAGAAGAGCTGAGTGCCCGCGCCCTGCCGCTCGCGCCCGGCGGCGCCTTCTGTAACGGCTTCCTGAGCGGAGCAAATGGCATCGCCTGGTCCGGACAAGCCCGGACCCCATAAGAACCTGCGGCCAAACCCGGACGGCCGAAATTGCGGCAGACAAGTAGGCGGCGGCGAGGATCCAGACTTGGTTCCTTGCGCCGCCTCACATATAAGGGCGCCATCGCCTGCTGCGGCAGTGCGCCTTCTCACTCTGCTTTTGCCGGTCTGCTGTCATGATCCCACGCCTTCAATCGAAGCTCGCGTCCACTCTTCCGCCCGCAGGCTTTTTTGAAAGGCTGATCGAGGCCGGGTTCAAGGGCGAGATCGAAACCGGCGCGGCCATGCGCACGGTCTTTGCAACAGACAATTCCATCTATCAGGTGCCCCCTGCAGGTGTGCTCTTCCCCAAGGGCATTGAAGACCTGAAGACCATCGGGCGCGTGTTGAGTGAACCGGCCTATGCCCATGTGGTGGTGGCGCCGCGTGGCGGCGGGACAGGCACCAATGGTCAGTCCCTGACCAGCGGCGTTGTCATCGACTGCTCGCGCCACATGAACCGCATTCTCGAGATCGATCCGGTTCGGCGCATTGCCCGCGTGGAATCGGGTGTGGTGAAGGACCAGCTCAACCGGGCCCTTGCTCCGCATGGACTGTTCTTTGCCCCGGAACTCTCCACGTCCAACCGTGCCACCATCGGCGGCATGATCTCGACAGATGCCTGCGGCCAGGGCTCTTGCCTCTATGGCAAGACCAGCAATCACATCCTGGGACTAAAGGTGGTCCTGACGGACGGTTCAGAGCTGAGTTCCAAGGCAATGAGTGCCGAAGAGCTGGAGGAAGCTGTTCTTCTGCCTGGCCGCGCCGGGGATATCTATCGGACCGTGGAGACGATCGCCCGCGAGAAGAAGTCGGAGATCGAGACGATCTTCCCGAGCCTCAACCGCTACATGACCGGGTTTGATCTGGCTCATGTCCTGCGGGAAGACGGGAGCTTTGATCTCAACGCGATCCTTTGCGGCTCGGAAGGCACGCTGGCGATGATCGCCGAGGCGGAACTCAACCTGCTGCCAATCCCGGCCCGCTCTGCCCTGGTCAACATTCGCTACAGCGACTTCAACACGGCGCTGGAAGATGCCCGATCCCTGACGGCGATGAACGTCGCCTCCGTCGAAACCGTCGACGAGAAGGTGCTCGGCCTTGCCAAGGGCGACATCGTCTGGGGCGGCATTTCCCGCTACTTCCCCGAGGATGCGGCCAATCCGGCCAATGGCATCAACATCGTCGAGGTCCTCGCTGAGACCGATGAAGAGATTTCCGCCAAGCTGGATGTCCTGACCTCCGCGCTCGACGGCTCAGCTTCCATGCAGCACAAGGGCTATACGATCACCCGCGAGGCAAAGGACGTCGAGGCGATCTGGACCATGCGAAAGCGTGCGGTCGGTCTGCTGGGCAATGTCGATGGCCCTGTCCGTCCGGTTCCCTTTGTCGAGGATACGGCGGTTCCGCCGGAAAACCTTGCGGCCTATATCCGCGAATTCCGCGCCCTTCTGGATGGTGAAGGCCTTGCCTATGGCATGTTCGGCCATGTGGATGCAGGCGTTCTCCATGTGCGCCCAGCCCTGGATCTGACCCGCGACGACCATCAACCCATGGTCCGGCGCATTTCAGATGCGGTGGTGGCGCTCACACGCAAATATGGCGGCGTCCTGTGGGGGGAACACGGCAAGGGCGTGCGTTCGGAATACGTGCCGGAATTCTTCGGGCCGCTTTACCCTTGCCTTCAGGACATCAAGCGCGCCTTCGATCCTGAAAACCGGCTGAATCCGGGCAAGATTGCTGCTCCTGAAGGGGCGTCCCTGCTGAAGATCGACGAAGTGCCGCTGCGGGGAACAAGCGACAAGATCCTCGGCCTGGAGATCCGAAACGGCTTTGACAATGCCGCATACTGCAACGGCAACGGCGCCTGTTTCGACTTCGACGAGACGAGCCCCATGTGCCCGTCCTACAAGGCGACACGGGACCGGCGCTATTCGCCCAAGGGCCGTGCCTCGCTCATGCGCGAATGGCTGAGCCTTCTGGCAGAACAGGGTGTCGATCCGCGCAAGGAAGCGGCAGACATCCGCAGCAGATTCTCCGTCCTGTCCCTGCCCGTCCGGGCCTGGAACTCGCTCAACCCGTCCAACCGGGATGACTTCTCCCACGAAGTGCGCGATGCGATGGACACGTGCCTTGCCTGCAAGGCCTGTGCGGGCCAGTGCCCGGTGAAGGTCAGCGTTCCGGCCTTCCGCGCCAAGTTTCTCGAGGTCTATTACGGCCGCTATCTGCGCCCCATGAAGGACCCGCTCGTCGCTGCCATCGAGTCCATGCTGCCGCTGATGGTGCATCTGAAGCCGGTCTATAATTTTGGCGTGCGCAGTCTACTGGGCAAGGCCGCCCTGAAGGTTGCGGGGCTTACGGCCCTGCCCGTCCTGCCGCAAATTACCCTTCGCCGGCAAGCCGCGAAGGTGGGGGTCCGCATCGCAACCGAAGCGCTCATGGGCTCCCTGTCACGGGAAGAACGGCAAAAGGCCGTCGTCTTTGTCGCCGACGCCTTCACCGAGTATTTCGATCCCTCCGTGGCTGCAGCCGCCGTGGAGCTGGCCAAAAAGCTTGGCTTCACGCCCTATCTGGCCGCACCGCATCAGAACGGCAAGCCGCTCCATGTCCACGGCTATCTCGGCGCCTTCGAGAAGGAGGCCGAAAAGACCCGGATCTATCTGGACCGGCTCGGAGACCTCGGGATCACCCTGGTTGGCCTGGATCCTTCCATGACCCTGGCCTTCCGCAGCGAATATGCCGCCCAGCCCAGAACAACACTCAAGTCCAGGGTGCTCCTGCCCCAGGAATGGCTGGCAGGGCATCTCGACCGCCTCAGCACCACGCCTCTTGCAGATGGCAAGAGCTACAAGCTCATGACCCACTGCACGGAGCGCACCAACGCGGCCTCTGCCATGAAGGAATGGCAGAGCATCTTTGCCGCTCAAGGCATCACGCTTGCGATCGCCGGCACCGGATGTTGCGGCATGGCCGGAACCTATGGCCACGAGGCGAAGAACCGGGAGACGTCCAAGCAGCTCTATGCCATGAGCTGGGCACCCGTCGTGGCAAAGGCTGGCGCAGATGAAATCATCATGGCCACAGGCTATTCCTGCCGGTCACAGGTGAAGGAAATCGACCACAAGTCCCTCCCGCACCCTCTGCAGGTTCTGAACGGCCTGACCTTGGCACAGAGCGTTTGAAGCGACTGGAACTTTGAGACTCCGGTCTCGGCAGAAATAAAAAAAGCCCGCGATTTCGCGGGCTCAGACTGCTGACAAAGCTTCTACCTCTCCACCGTCATCCTCGGCCTTGAGCCGAGGACCTACACAGGTCAATGGCTTGCAGATGGTCGGGTCAAGCCCGACCATGACGAACGGGGAAAGAGCACCTTTTGTCAGCAATAAAAAGCCCGCGATTTCGCGGGCTTTTTCATGACCTCAAACCAGAGCGGGGATCACTCCCACTCGATGGTTCCCGGCGGCTTGGAGGTGATGTCGTAGGTGCAGCGGTTGATGCCCTTGACCTCGTTGATGATCCGCGTGGCGGTTTCGCCCAGGAATTCATGGCTGAACGGATAGTAATCCGCAGTCATGCCGTCGACAGAAGTCACGGCGCGCAGCGCACAGGCGTAGTCGTAGGTGCGACCATCGCCCATGACACCGACAGTGCGCACGGGAAGGATCGCGACAAAGGCCTGCCAGATCTCGTCGTAGAGACCGTGCTTGCGGATCTGGTCGATATAGACCGCATCTGCCTTGCGCAGGATATCCAGCTTCTCGCGGGTGATCTCGCCTGGGCAGCGGATGGCAAGGCCGGGTCCCGGGAACGGGTGACGGCCAATGAAGCTTGCCGGAAGACCGAGCTCGTGGCCAAGGGCCCGCACTTCGTCCTTGAAGAGTTCACGCAGCGGCTCGACCAGCTTGAGGCCCATCTTTTCCGGCAGGCCGCCAACATTGTGGTGCGACTTGATGGTGACCGAAGGACCGCCCGAGAAGGACACGCTTTCGATCACGTCCGGATAAAGGGTGCCCTGAGCCAGGAACCGGGCGCCATCGATCTGGTCGGCGTATTTCTGGAACACGTCGATGAACAGCTTGCCGATGATCTTGCGTTTGGTTTCAGGGTCGGAAACCCCTTCCAGCTCACCGAGAAACAGATCCTGTTCCTGGGCATGGATCACGCGCAGGTTCATGTGGTCGCGGAACATGCCGACGACTTCTTCCGCCTCGTTGAGACGCAGCAGACCGTGGTCAACGAAGACGCAGGTCAGGTTCTCGCCGATGGCTTCATGAATCAGGGCCGCAGCAACGGAGGAATCCACACCGCCGGAAAGCGCACAGATGACCTTGTCATCGCCCACCTGACGGCGGATCGCCTCGACCATTTCCTCCCGGTAGGCGGACATGGTCCAGTCACCGGAGAACCCTGCCATCTTGACGAAGTTCTCGTAGAGGGTCTTGCCGTTCGGCGTGTGGTGCACTTCCGGGTGGAACTGCACGGCAAAGAACCGGCGCTCTGCATCTGCCGTGATGGCAAAGGGTGCGCCCGGAGACGTTGCATAGACCTTGAAGCCCGGCGCGATCTCGGAAACGTGGTCGCCATGAGACATCCACACCTGTTCGCGGCCGCTGCCATCCAGGAACCAGCCGGACAGAAGGTCCAGACGCTCGCCACCGGGGGTGACATAGGCGCGACCGAATTCAGCGGTGTGTGACTGGCCGGCTTCCACCTTGCCGCCCAGATCCTGCATCATGACCTGCTGGCCGTAGCAGATACCAAGGATCGGAACGCCCAAGGAATAAACCGACTGGGGCGGACGCGGAGATCCTTCGCGCACGACCGAATCCGGGCCGCCGGAGAAGATCACGGCCTTGGGCGCGAACTCTGCCAGAAAAGCGTCCGTGACGTTCTGGTAGGGATGGATTTCACAGTAGACGTTCAGTTCGCGCAGGCGCCGGGCGATCAGCTGCGTAACCTGAGAACCGAAGTCGATGATAAGGAGGCGGTCATGCTGTGTCATGGGCCAAGCTTCTAGCCTCTTCCGGTCTCAAAATGAAGGTCAAAATGATGTTGTGGGCGGCAGTTTTTTAAGGGGCGCGTTTTGGGCCTCTCTGTGCCAGCATGTCCATGGGCGAGTGTTTGCCTGATTGGGCGGAACCTCAGCATTTCCGCCATCGGATGACCGCAATCGCACGTGTAGACTGTTCTTGAGATTCGGTTTGCAACGCATCCTTGCCGGGAGCGTTCCTGCACCGGCAGACCAGTTGGGGCAAATTCCCCGCTGAGATGGGGCAGCTGCAAGGTCAGCGCCGCCCCGAAGACTTGTGACATGCCAGATGGCGGCGCTTGCTGCCTCAGGCATCTGGATTGGCCCGGAGGGAAACCTCCACAGGGAAACTGTGATGACCACACCGGCCCGGACGGCCTTTGACGAGGCCCTCGAATTTGACCGGCAGGGAGACAGCGGCAGCGCGCTCAATGCTTATCTGACTGCGCTTGAGCTTGCCCCCGATGACATGGAAATCGCCTACCGGGCGGCAACAGCCCTGTTGCGGGCCGGTCATCTGGAGGAAGCGGCCTCCCAGCTGCGCCGGGTCGTCTTCGTCGAACCGGACAATACGGCGGCCCGGGCCAACCTCGGCAATTGCCAGTTTCTACTGGGCGATCACGCCAATGCGGAAACCAATTTCATCGAAGTGCTGGCCGCCTCGCCCGACAATCGCAATGCGCTTTATGGCCTTGCGACCGTCCGGATGGAACAGGGCAAGCGGGCCGCAGCCCTCGACCCGGCCCAGCGGCTGCTGGCCCTGATGCCTGACAGTGCACCGGCACTGACACTCTATGGCCAGATCATTTCCACCGATGCGCAGACATCCAACGCGGTTGCCTCCTTGCGCAAGGCCGTCAACATCGATCCGACCTATCAGCCGGCGCTGATCTCGCTGGCGGAACTCTGCATCCGCCGGAAGCGCTTTGATGAAGCGCTGGATCTGGCCCGGCGGGCTCACGAGCTTCAACCCTCGGCTGGTGCCCCCTTACGCATCATGTCGGATGCGCTTCAGCATCAAGGCGCCTTCGAGGAAGCCCATGATGCCCTGATGAAGGCAATCGAAGTGGATCCCGGCCACCGCCTGGAAACGCTGGTGCGCCTGAGCACCGTCTGCCGGAAGATGGGCAATGGCATCGACGCGCTGCTTCATGCCCGTCAGGCTGTCCGCGTATCGCCTCAGAACCCGGAAGCCGGCAACGCCCTCGGGTCTGCCCTGGCCGCTCTTGGTCAGATGCTGGTTGCCCGTGCGGTTCTCACCAACATTGCCCGCAAGACCCCGATGGACGATGCCCTGCTCGACCGGGTGGATGAGGCTTGCCTTGCAGCAGAGCAGCAGAAGGCGCTGCAGACTGCGGCCGAACTTTCCGCTGCGGCTGAACAGCTGAAAAAGGGCATCGAGCCCGCCAAACCGCCTTTCTCGAGCGCGCATGAGGAAGTGCATCCTGAAGAAGCGTCCTATGAGACCGAAGTGCCGGAGGACTCGCAGGATCCTGCTCCGGCAAAAGCCGCATCCCCCGCACCAGCACCAGAGCCTCAGGAGCAGGGCCTGTTCCAGCACGAAGCAAGCCCCGAAGAAATGGAACAGATCGACATGTTCGCATCTCCCGGTGACCGCTCTGCCGGCTGAGCCTGCTGCTCATTCCGTTTCTGGAAACCAAGCAGAACGTATTCAGGGCAAGAAAACCGGAGCTATTTTGCTTCGGTTTTCAGGCTTCTGACAAAACTATCAAGCTCTCCACCGTCATCCCGGGCGCAGCGAAGCGGAGTTCCGGGACCCACTCACTCGCAGAGCTTTTCTTGAAACGGCAAGGGCTCGCAGCCCAAAGCGCATTGAGAGCCGTTTCGGCAGAACGCCTTCGGCGCCCTCTCCTGCCTGCCTTCCCGGACAAGCGAGTAGGCCCCGGCTCGCGCTCCGCTTGGCCGGGGTGACGGCCCAAAAGGTTTCGAGCGGGAAAGCTGGCTAAACCAGCCTTTCCGCACGAGAAATCCCCTCCGTCTTCGTCCTGCCGACAAAACTATCAAGCTCTCCACCGTCATCCCGGACGCAGCGAAGCGAAGATCCGGGACCCACTCATTCGCAGAGCTTTTCTTGAAACGGCAACGGCTCGCAGCCCAAAGCGCATTGAGAGCCGTTTCGGCAAAACTCCGTCAGCTTCCTTCTCCTGCCTGCGTTCCCGAACAGGCGAATGAGCCCCGGCTCTCCGGCTCCGCCTGCGGCCGGGGTGACGTCAGGGCATGGGGTGCGCGTCCCTGAAAACAAAAAAGCCGGAGGCATTGCTGCTCCGGCTTTTTCATTTCAATGCCTAAAGCTTTTTCAGGCCGAGCGCTCGAGAAGCGCGAAGTAGAAACCGTCGGATCCGGTGGTCGCCGGTGTCAGAAGCAGGTCCCCCAGCTCGCCCGCATAGGCCGGATCCTTGTCGGTCCCGAACAGACCTTGCCAGGAAGCAAGGGCCGGGCGGACGGAGAACTCAGGATGCCGCTCCAGGAAAGCCTTGATCTGGCCGCTGTTTTCCTGCGGCAGGACGGAGCAGGTGACATAGGCCAGGCGGCCGCCCGGCTTGACGAAACCGGCAGCCGTGTCCAGCACGCGGGCCTGATCTTCCACCCGGTCGGCAAGGGCCTTCTCGGTCAGCTTCCACTTTGAATCCGGACGACGGCGCCAAACGCCCGTTCCGGTGCAGGGCGCGTCGATGAAGACGAGGTCCATTCCATCCTTGAGATCGTCCAGCTTGGAACTGGCCGGATCGCGAACCTGAACGTTATGAACCCCTGCCCGCTTCAGGCGCTCATGGATCGGCGCAAGGCGCAGACGGTCGGCGTCAAACGCATAGATCTGGCCCTTGTTTTCCATGGCTGCGGCCAGGGCAAGGGTCTTGCCGCCACCACCAGCGCAAAGATCCAGCACCTGTTCACCGGCCTTGGCACCGGCAAGCAGGGAGACGATCTGGCTCGCCTCGTCCTGAAGCTCGAACCAGCCCTTCTGATAGCCTTCTTCGGCCTGGACATGAGGCATGCGGGCAGATCCGGCCTTGGCCGCAATGCGCAGGCCTGTTGGGGCGATCGCAGTTGCTTCTGCACCGGCATGGGCAAGCCGCTTGAGCAGCTTTTCTCGGGTGGATTTCAGCGTATTGAGGCGCATGTCGATCGGTGCGCGGGTCGCAAGTGCCCTGCCCTCCGCCTCGGCATTCTCACCGAACACTTCGAGGAAGGACGGCCACAGCCAGGCCGGAACATCGGCAGCATCATGAGCCTCGGGCGTCCCCTCGGGAGCTTCCGCCAGGCGCTGCTCTTCTGTTTCGCTCAAGGGCTCCGGAGCATGGTGATCTTCAGCCAGAACGGTCTTCAACCGCTCGAGCCCCTGTTCCCAGGTCAGCACATAGGTTGCCAGAACCAGCACGCGCGGCTCTTCCGAGCCCATGCGCCAGGCCAGCGACTGACGGTAGCGCAGGGCATCATAGACCAGATTGCCGATGACGGTCCGGTCGCCGGACCCGGCAAACCGGTGAGACGTGCCCCAGTCGCGCAGGGCAAGCTGGACGGGCCGGTGACGGCTTTCCACTTCACTCAAGACTTCAATTGCAGCGGAAAGGCGGCCACCATCCCTCATGGGTATTCTCCTGACAGGCCAGCCCGTTCCGGCTGGCCTGGATATGATATCAATTACAGATTGGTCGGATAGTTCGGGCTTTCCCGCGTGATCGTCACGTCATGTGCGTGGCTTTCGCGCAGACCGGCACCGGAAATCCGGACAAAGCGGGCCTTCTCCTGGAAGTCCTCAATGGTCTTGCCACCAACATAGCCCATTGCGGCGCGCAGGCCACCCGCAAGCTGATGAAGAACGCTGGACAACTGACCCTTGTAGGGAACCTGACCTTCGATGCCTTCCGGAACGAGCTTCAGCGTGTCGCGCACTTCCGCCTGGAAGTAACGGTCTGCCGAGCCGCGTGCCATGGCGCCGACGGAGCCCATGCCGCGGTAGGACTTATAGGACCGGCCCTGGTGCAGATAGACTTCGCCCGGGCTTTCTTCCGTACCGGCCAGCAGGGAGCCGATCATGACAGCGGAAGCACCGCCTGCAATCGCCTTGGCAAGGTCACCGGAATACTTGATGCCGCCATCGGCGATCACCGGAATGCCGTGCTTGGCAGCTTCGTTGGCAGCTTCCATGATGGCGGTCAGCTGCGGTACGCCAACGCCGGCAACGATACGAGTGGTGCAGATGGAGCCCGGTCCGATGCCGACCTTGACTGCATCCGCCCCGGCATCGATCAGGGCCTTGGTGGCTTCCGGGGTCGCGACATTGCCTGCCAGAACCTGAACGGCATTGGACAGGCCCTTGACCTTGCTCACCATTTCCAGAACGCGGGCAGAGTGGCCATGGGCGGTGTCGACGACAACGAGATCGACACCTGCGTCGATCAGGCGGACGGCCCGTTCGAAGCCTTCATCGCCAACGCTGGTCGCGGCAGCTGCCAGCAGGCGGCCCTGGCTGTCCTTGGACGCATTCGGGTTCAGCTTGGCCTTTTCCATATCCTTGACGGTGATCAGGCCGATGCAGTTCTGGTCCTTGTCGACAACCAGCAGCTTTTCGATCCGGTGATGGTGCAGAAGGCGCTTGGCTTCTTCCTGGCTGACATTGTCAGAAACGGTGACCAGGCCTTCGCGGGTCATCAGCTCATAGACGCGCTGTTCCGGGTTGGAGGCGAAGCGGACGTCGCGGTTGGTCAGGATACCGACCAGACGGCCGGTGATCTGACCGCCTGCGCCACCGTTTTCGACGACCGGCACGCCGGAGATGCCAAAGCGCTCCATCAGGTCCAGGGCATCCTTGAGGGTCGCATCCGGTCCGATGACGAGCGGATTGACCACCATGCCGGATTCGAACTTCTTCACCTTGCGCACTTCTTCGGCCTGCTGGTCGAGGCTGAGATTGCGGTGAATGACGCCGATACCGCCGGCCTGTGCCATGGCGATCGCCAGGCGGCCTTCGGTGACCGTGTCCATGGCAGAGGACAGGATCGGAATGTTCAGTTCAAGAGTATTGGTGACGCGCGTGCGCAGGTCGGTCTGACCCGGCATGACCTCGGAATGACCGGGGATCAGCAGGACGTCATCGAAGGTCAGCGCTTCGTGACCGGTGGACGGAACGTAGAATGAAGCCATTGCCAATTCCCCTAAAAAGAATGCTGGTTCGGGACGCAAAAGAGAGCCCTTTGCATCCAACGAGTCGTTTCGGCTGTGCCGGAGAAGTTGGCGCGGGTCAATAACATGCAGGTGACAGGATGGAAAGCCCGTGTGGAGGAATTTCGTGAGGCAGGCGGTGGAAAGCCTTCCTGATACAATTTGACACTCTCTTTCAGCGCGTAATGCGTAAATATACGCAAGCACGCCCGGCTCCCGCCCCAATTCGCGCTATAAGAGAGCTATTCCAAACCGGATTCGTTTCCTTGACCTCCCGCCAACGCCTGATTGCCCTCATCGTCGCCTGTGCGCTGTTCATGCAGAATCTGGACTCCACGGTCCTCAGCACGGCACTTCCCTCCATTGGCCGCTCCTTCGATATGGACCCGGTCCGGCTCCATCTGGCCCTCACCTCCTATCTGATCGCCCTTGCCGTCTTCATGCCCATGAGCGGCTGGCTGGCGGACCGGTACGGCACGCGCACGGTGTTCCGTCTGGCCATTGCGGTGTTCATCGGGGCATCCGTCGGCTGCGGAGCGGCGACCTCCCTACCCTGGCTTGTCGCCATGCGCTTCCTGCAAGGCATCGGCGGCGCAATGATGCTGCCCGTTGCCCGTCTTGCCCTGCTGCGGTCCGTTCCCAAATCCTCGCTTGTGCAGGCCATGACCTGGGTGTCCGTTCCGGCTCTGATCGGCCCGGTGGTCGGCCCGCCGCTTGGCGGCTTTCTAGTCACCTATGCCAGCTGGCCCTGGATCTTCTGGATCAATGTCCCCATCGGCATCATCGGCATCGTCATGGCGACAATCTATTTCGAGAACATCAAGGCTCAGGACGTTCCGAAATTCGACAAGGCCGGTTTCCTTCTCTCGGCCGCGGGTATTGCCGGCATTCTCTTCGGTCTGGAACTTGCGCCCCACGCCAGGGATATGGGCCCTTATGGCTATATTCTGATTGCCCTTGGCCTTGCGATCACCGGTTTCTATATCCGCCACGCCCTGAGGCACCCCGCACCGATCATCGACATCCGGCTACTGAAAGTGCCGACCTTCCGGGTGTCGATCATTGGCGGTTCGCTGTTCCGGATCGGCATCGGCGCCATTCCCTTCCTGCTGCCGCTCATGCTGCAGGAAGCCTTCGGCAAGTCCGCCCTGGCCTCCGGTGGCATCACTTTTGCGGCGGCAGCCGGTGCTCTTGCGATGAAATTCGCAGCCCCCCGCGCCCTGTCCCGGCTGGGGTTCCGCACCGTACTTATCTGGAATGCGGTGCTGGCCTCCTGCTCGATTGCCGTCTGCGCAGCCTTCAACAGCGCCACGCCAGCTTTCCTGATGATCTTCATCCTCTTCACCGGCGGCTTCTTCCGCTCGCTGCAGTTCACCGCCCTGAACGCGCTCGGCTTCGCGGATCTCGACGAACGGCAGATGAGCCGGGCGACAGGCTTTTCCGCCATGGCGCAGCAGCTGTCCCTGTCCATGGGGGTCACGATCGCTGCCCTGTCCTTGCAGTTCCTGCCGGGGTTGACGGGCGCCAGCACCGAGACCGGAGGCGTCTATGACCTGGCCTTCCTGCTGGTCGGCAGCATCATGATGCTCTCCGTCTTCTCCTTCGCAAGCCTGGAAGCCAAGGCCGGTCATGCAGTCTCCGGCCATGCCGCGACCGCAGGCGGAGAAGCGCGGCCGCCATCAGATCCAAGAACCTGACAAAGAAAAAAGGCGCGTCCGGGGAATTCCGGAACGCGCCTTTTTCATAAGTTCACTGGAGTAAGATGCCCTGCCGATGTCAAGGCATCCCCTTTGAAGACAAGGATCACTCTTCCTCGTCGTCGCCCAGCCGGTCTTCCGGACGGCCACGGAACCCCTTGGCGATCACATAGAGCTCCGGGCTTTCCTTGCGGCTTGCAGGCGGCTTGATATGCGCCACGGTCTTGAAATCGCGCTTCAGCTCGTTCAGCAGCGCATTCTCCGTGCCACCACGGAAGACCTTGGCCAGGAACGATCCGCCAGGCACCAGGTTCTGCTGGGCGAAGTAGATTGCGACCTCGAAGAGATGAGTCGTCCTGAGGTGGTCCGTCTGCCGGTGCCCCGTGGTGGGCGCAGCCATGTCGGACAGCACCACATCGGGCTTGCCGCCGAGCGCCTCGACCAGCGCATCCGGCGCATCATCATCCAGAAAGTCCTTCTGAAGGAAAGTCACGCCCGGAATGTGATCCATTTCCAGATAATCGATCCCGACGACCTTCGGCGCCTCCGGCTTGGACTTCACCCGGTCCACGGCGATCTGGCACCAGCCGCCAGGGGCCGCTCCAAGGTCGACGACCCGGTAGCCCGGCTTCAAGAGCTTGTGCTTGTCGTCGATCTCGATCAGCTTGAAGGCCGCACGCGAGCGGAAACCTTCCTGCTTTGCGCGGCGGACATACGGATCATTCAGCTGGCGTTCCAGCCAGCGAGTGGAGGATTCTCGGCGGCGGGCGGCCGTCTTCACCTTGACGTGAAGACCGCGGTCACCTGATCCCTTGCTTGAACGGCTCATTTTCTGCCTCTTTGGCGGCTGGGCCTGCGCGGGCCGGTCCGTCTCGACCAGACACCATCTGCGGCCATCAGTTCCGTCAGAATACCTTCGCGGAGCCCCCGGTCCGCGACCCTGAGGCGCGAACAGCTCCAGCGGCGGCGGATTGCTTCCAATATTGCGCAGCCGGCGAGCACGAGATCGGCACGGTCTGCGCCGATACAGGGGTTCTCGACCCGCTGGTCGTACGGCATTTCGCGCAAGTGATCAATCATGGCGCTGACCTGATCATTCTCAAGCCAGGCTCCATCGACCCTGCGCCTGTCATAGCGCTTGAGTCCCAGATGCACGCCCGCAAGGGTCGTGACCGTGCCGGACGTGCCCAGCATATGGACGCCGCCGCCTGCAATTGCGGCCGTCAGCTCATCCCCGAGATCGAATGTCTGGAGATGAGAGGCCACATCGGCAACCATGGCCTCGAACACCTCGTGGGTCACGTCAACGCCGCCATGACGCTCGGCCAGATTGACGACGCCTACCGGCAAGGAAGTCCAGGCGCGGATGAAGCGCGTCAGGGCAAAGCCCCGCGCCCCACACCGGTTCCTGAGGTCCAGCCAGACGATTTCCGACGAGCCGCCGCCGATATCGAACAGGATCACCCCTTCGGCATCCTGATCCACAAGCGACACGCACCCGGCCACCGCCAGCCGGGCTTCTGTCTCCCGGTTGACCACTTCCAGCGCCAGACCAGTCTCCGACTTTACCCGGGCAATGAACTCATCGCCGTTTTCGGCCGCACGGCAGGCTTCCGTGGCAATCAGCCGGGACCGCTCGACGCCGCGCTCCAGCAGCTTTCGGTGACAATTGGCCAGCGCCTCGATGGCGCGTTCCATGGCCGGTTCGCCCAGGCGGCGGCTGGCCCCAACCCCTTCGCCGAGCCGGACGATGCGGGAATAGGCGTCCACCACCCGGAAGCCGCGTTCTTCCGGACGGGCAATCAGCAGGCGGCAATTGTTGGTTCCAAGATCCAGCGCCGCGTAAAGCGGACCAGACCTTGAAGAGTGCGACCGGGCACCGGCATAGGGCGCAGACGGCAGCCGCGCCGGGAACCCGCGCGTATCATGCCCAGGATCAGGCTGAACGTTGCCGGGCTGAAAATGATCCGACTGAACGGCTGCAGCCTGGTTGTCTGCCACGGATGCGCCGGTTTCGCTTACGCCACCCTCAAGGGCTGGCCGGCTGCCTGCCGCAGAATGCCCCCGCGCGGGATCCACCTTGCGGCGGCGTCCCCGGCGGCGGCCACCAGAACGGCCCTCTTCATGATGGTCCATACCAGCGGATGGCTGGATTTGTTCAGCGCCAGAAAAAGACGGATCAAGAGGCGCTTGATGACCTGACACAGCCTGAGAACCATACCGGGTATTGGCAGACGGGTCTGGCCGCCGTCCGCCCTTGCGGGCGAGAGCAGCCTTGGCCCCCAGCCGTCCACGCCGGCGTTTGGATTTGCCACTGCCCTCTGACGCAGGCTCAGTTCCCGCCGCTCCATAAGCGGCGGCTAGCGAGTCCTCAGTCTCTTGACCATTGCCCGGACGGGCGGCCAAGGCACCAGCTTGCTGCCCGGGACGCTTGCCCCGGCGCTTACGGTTTTTCCGGCTGGATTTCGAGGATGAACCAAGGTTTCCGCCGCCAGCGGACTGGGACGCTCCGGCTGGAGACTGCCCGGCACCGGTTGCATCGCGGCCGCCTGATGGCTGCCCACCCGGTTCACCTGTGCCAATCTGCCCGCTCTCCTGCCCACCGGAACTTCTGGCCTTGGCGCCGCCCCTCTCCGCCTGAATGAGACGGTTTTCGGGCGTGTGGCCGTTTTCCGGTCCGGATCCCTGACGGTTTCCGGGCGTCTGGCTGCCGCGCTGCTTCCGGCGGCGGCGCTTGGAGGAGGCCCGTCCCTTGACGGACAGACCCCTTGCGGACAGTTCAGCGGATCCGCGCCCGGTTGCGGGCGGTTCCTGTCCTGATTCTGTCACGTTTCACCTTTCGGCGCCCGGAAGCGGCCATTTCAGCCAGCTTCGGCGCACAAACTTATCGTTGACGAAAGTGTATCAGGTTGCCCGCCAAAGGGATAGCACCCTTGGGCCAGAACATGGCCAGAACGGCGCAATTGCCCAAGTGTTGACGTCGTGGCCAAGGAATTGCCCGACCGGTATTTGCTTTTGCCAGCAAAGCGAAGAAGACCCCTCCGCTCTTGTTCGGGCAGAGGAACACCAGCCACGGTCATTCGAACCGGACTATTTCCAGACCGATCAGCAACCAGTGCAGCTCAGACGGTGGACTTGCTGCCGGATCCTCGCCCAACAGACGCTGGTCCGCACACAAATTTCAAGATGCCGTCTGGGCATGAACGGGCAATGAGGACGCGCCTTCCATGCATCTCCTGCCCGACCTCGTTCATTCACCGCCTAGTCATCTTGCCACGCGTGAAAAACTGCATCCCTCATAAGCATCAGGTTTGAATCTCGGACGCGGTTGCGGCCCCCTTCGCCAGAAACGCAGAATCTCCGAAGCCGCATGAGGCGCGTTTCGAAAGCACTCCGGCATGTTTTGCATTCGTCGCTGCACTTGGACGCAACAAGCACCAGCCTTCTGCCAGATATAAGAACTGCGAAAGAACCGCCGATTTCTCAAGCTCTTGGCGGCGTTTTCAAACAAGCTGTGAAAAACCGGAGAGAAAATGTCACCGCCCCTGTTGCATCCTGAGCCGACTTGGATGTATACCCCCTTCCAACGCCGGAGCGCAGCGCACTGGCGGCACGGATCACATTGTTTTCTGGCCAACCAGCCCACAAAACAAGATCCACCGAACGCCTCGGCGTTTCCTATTGGGGAATAGGTTAACGGTAGACCCACGGACTCTGACTCCGTTAGTCCTGGTTCGAATCCAGGTTCCCCAGCCAATTTTTTCCAAGGTATTGATATAATTGAGATAATCGGATCAAAGAGTCCGCATTCTCAGTCGTTTTGTCCAAGTGATGCCCAAAACTGGTCCCCAGACGTGGTGCCCATGAGCGCCGTCTGGCTCAAGGATACTGGGCTATGGCTCGTCGACATGACGTTCAAAATCTCCTGCGCCGCGGGAACATCTGGTACTGGCGCCCTCGCCTCCCGATCACCCTTTCTCAATCCGACCTTAACCAGAAGCTGTCATTCAGCCTGAGACAATCGGATCACCACCGGGCACGGTTCATGGCACGCCGCCTGAACACCATGCTCGCGGAAATGAGGTTTCGACGGAACTTGAGGACATCACAACAAGACGCTCTGAAGGTGCTGTTCAAGGCGGAAATCGACCGCATGAACGAGATGATGGACGATCTCGTCACCGCGTCGAAAGCGACCGGCACCAGTCACCAGTCTTATCATCTCGAAGCAGACCTGATGAATGGCTGGGCGTTCCGCCTGCTTGAGGTCTTTGGAACTGCGCTTGATCTGTCGTTCGACGTCGATTGCCCTGGACGACAGTACCTCCTCCAGCACGGTGTCCCGGACGACTTTATTCCGGTCATTGCGGAGACCTTCCGACAGGAGCGGCAGTTCGCGCGCACACTCCTGTTCGAAAAACCTCTGAAATATGAAATGGGCGACGTCGGCCTCGACGTCACAAGGCTCAATATCGAGCGGGCCCGGACCGAGATCTTCCGTGCCAAGGCCGACGTTCTCCTCAACACGCAGTCGCTGTATCCGCAGACTAAAAGAGCGCACCCTGAGACAATCGCACGCGATCCAATCTCTTGCGATGAGCTTCTTTCGCTTCAGCCTGTGCCGGAACCCGCGCCGGTTCATGTCGCTGCTCCGCAAGAGGCTTTGCCCGCCACGCCAGAGCCCCAGACGGTTGAACCCCAGATGATCGAAGACGGGGAAATCGTCGCCGATGAAAGTCCTGCAAATCTGCCTGTCGCCGACTTCCTCGAGAAATTTGACATTCTTCGACGCAACAAGCGCAAGGAATGGAGACCGGAAACCGCGAGTGATGTCGGTGTTGTCGTCCGGATGTTCATCGACATCCTGGTCGAAAATGGTGTTGAGCACTCCGGCCAGATCCGTCAGGCCCATCTGGCTGCCCTGCGCGACTATTTCAGCCTTGTTCCGACCAATTATGGCCAGAGCTCAAGACTGAGGGTTTTGTCGGTGCCGGAACTCCGCGCCCTGGGCCAGAAAATGCTTGAGGATGCGGACGATGACAGCGGCGCCAGGGTCGGTCTTGGCTCACAGACGATCCGCAAGCACCTGAGCAACCTTCAGACGTTTCGGGCTGCGCCTCGGAAGTCGAAATGGACTTGTCCGGCGGCGAGACCATCCACAACTCGCTCTACTTTCTCCCGATGATCCTCGTCTACCTCGGCATGCGCCGGGTCGAGGCTGCCGGACTGATGGTCGACGAAGTGGTCGAGACGGCGTCAGGATGGGCATTCGATATCAAGAGCAATGAAATCCGCGGTCTCAAGACGCCACAATCCGCCCGCTTGCTCCCAGTTCCTCCCGAGATGCTCCGCCTGGGATTTCTGGGCTATATCGAAAAGGTCCGGTCGCTCGGCTATCGACAGCTCTTTCCCGAACTCTGCAATCCGTTCGATCGCAAGAATGCCGATCCGGGCGATCGCTTCTACAAGAATTTCAGCCCGCTGTTCATTGCCAACGCTGCAAACGGCGGCCCGCAGTGGATCCGAGTGCTTCATGCGCTTCGCCACGGGCATGCGGATACTCTGAAGCAGAACGGGGTCTCTCCGGAACTGATTGAAGACATTCAGGGCCGCGACGGCGCCAGCCAAACAGCCATTCGCTACACAAACCCGGCCGGGCTCCCGCTCCTCAAGGATCTCCTGTCACGATATCCGGTCGTGACCGGGCATCTGGAACCAAAGCCGATCCGGCTACTGAGCTTCGTTGAGGCAAAAGAGCCTGCGCCGTGGTTTGAGGATCTCGACGTGAAACGGGGCTTGAGGGGTAAGCGGACATAGCTGGCAGAGTGGCTGCGGTTGTTCCTAGAGCACAACGGCTTTGTACCGCCTATTCGGTCACTCGCCGACGCTCGGGCTTATCCTGAAAACTGCCGTTCGTTGCGAACTTAGTGAATGCACGTATAGGGCGGAGAGCCGACATTCGCTGCGTCTTGGACGAATGACAGAGATTGCGCAATTTCGGCTGCTGCAAAGTCGTCCGGACGACCCGTACTCGATGTTCTAGCTAGGCAATCCTCTGCGAGCCGCTCCGCTAATTGCCATTGCGCCGCAGGCGCTGCGCCCTCTTGGCCTCCCTTCTGGCTGCACTTGACTTATCCGCTCTTGATACGATATCAATTATCGTATCAAGAGCGGATATTGGTTCATCATATGATATCGGGCATCAACGGTACCAACCTTGTACTGGAAGCAATGGTCAAACTGCGGATCGAGAAAGGAATGATCGATCGTGCAGATATAGTGAGAGGTGAACACGGCTACATCATTCAATTCTTTGGCCGAGCGGCTGAGTGGAGCGGGGAACCAGTCGTTCTTTGTAGTGCGAGAAATCCGTACGAACCTAGGCAGTTTAAGAGCCTAGATGGTGCGGTCTCTCAGGTCACAAGAATTGGCTTTGACAAGCTGGTCATAACAGCAGTGTCATCGACGACTTGAGATCGTGTCTGCATGGCGCGGGCATAGTCGTATCTGCCGGACCACAGAGGTGGATTTCTTCATCCTCGGAATGGCGGCAAACCTCAATGTCTGTCATGGGTTTCTTATTAAAATCATGAGGTCGCCTGTAAGAATACATTCTATACTCGGACTAGCAGTACTTGTTTCGGCATTGGTTGGGTGTGCGCCGCAGACGCCATACGATAGGTACAAGGCGGGTCAACCGATACAGAATTTCCCCTATAAAGCTGGTACTACTCCGGCTGAAACGCAGAGATCCGTTACTGATTGCCAAATCGAAGCGGCTCAGCGAGTTCCGCAGCAAATGGTTATTCAAACAACCCCATCTTATACCACGCCGGTTCAGACGCAGTGCAATCAAATTGGTACGCAGACATTCTGCAACTCCACAGGTGGCGACGCATATGGTGGTCAGACGTACACATCCGATGCAAATGCGGGACTGAGGGTCCAAGCTTTTGCTCAGTGTATGGGTGACAAGGGGTACCGCTTTATGAATGTTCCTGCATGCCCAATGGGCACAACTGCTGCGGACCTGGATAAGTCACCAGTGCTTCGCTCATTTTCTCGAAACACCTGCTATTTCCTCACGGAAAGCGGGCAAAGCGCCGTGGGTAACCTCGGCGAATAACTGTTCCCAAAAGGACCGCCGTTTCCCTCATTTGGGAGAGGCGGCTGCATGCACCTCAGGCCCAATGGCGCGGTCTGCCATCTTTGCGGCCATTCTCGCGAGCCGCCGCTGCTTTCGCTGCAGAGTTCGCTGGCCACGCATATTTCAAGGGGATCTGGCTACTTCCTTCTGAGTTTTGCATTCACCCTTGCTGCTGGTACTTCAAATCTGTGCGGTCGGTGATTCCGCTGAGCTACCGTCTGTTTCATGCCGCAGCGAACAGAAGCTGCTTTTCTAATTGCCGACAAGGTACGGCGGCTTGGGGGCTGGAAGCGATCATCTGCCGCGCCTGGCGCGAAGGTCGGCTTCGGGCAGTCACTTCCTGCACCAACGTCGAACGGTCCGAGCGATATCAGGCCCCGCACTCCATCCCCAGCCGACACCTATTGCTGTGAAGACTGATACGCCAGCGGTCGCTCCAAACGGTCCGCCAACGATGCCGGTACCAGCCCCCAGAAGGAGGCCGATAGCTCCTCCAATCAGGCTGCCCATTATTCGATCTTTCATCACAACACCTCACTTTTGATCAGCCTACAGCCTGTCTCCGCTATACGGAAGCTGCATTGCAGCGTGCAGGGTGTTCTCAACAAGCAGCTCTGGCCGAATCCTACCGCAGAAATTGCTCTGACGAATTTCGGCTCAAGTGACGGAACTTCCTAGAGTCGCCAGTCAACTCCCAGCTCCAAATTGCTCATTCTAGGGCATCCCCCCAAGCCCAGCCAAAAGTATCCTATCCAGTGGACATGCAGGTCGCCTGCCTTCCCGATCGCGTTCTGTTAACGATGCGATCGTTTTGCCTCCGGACGCTTTCCTCAGGATGTGCCAGGTTCCGCCGACTTCGACGCCAATGTCGGAAATTGATCTGACGATGCACGCAATTCCGCGTGCAACCGGCAAACAGCCAGCGGAAGGGACACTTTTTTGACTATCCATGTAGACACCATGACCGCCCAGCAGTTGAGCTCCGACCATCGGGCGGTCGATCGCGCGCTGGCGAAGCTCTTTGCAATCCGGGAACAGCTCTACGATCCCGACCTTCCGCTTGAGGACGATGCCAGCAACGAATTGATCGAACGCGAGCATCGCGCGATCCAGTCCGTGGCTCTCGCGAAGGCCAAGTCGGTTGACGCCCTGATGGAAAAGTTCGGTCTGCTGTCTTCCGAACTTGCTCGTGCGCCGGTTTCTCGTCCGGTGCGTCTTCTGGCAGCGTCCATCTGCTCCGACGTTCAGGATCTCATGAACGTTTGAATACGGCTCCAAGCCTTCAAGCACCGCCGGGGGCGAACCCCGGCGCTTGCTTCTGTTGCCCGTTTGGTTGCCTCGCCGAGCCGGAGCGATCACATGGCGGTCCGGTAGTGCTGTTTGGCCCCGGAAATAATTTCCAGCACCTCAATTCCTTTAAGGTCATGACGCTCCAGTAGAGCCTCTACCAGCGCCTGATGGGTCGCTTCATTCTCAACGAGAATTGTCCGGGCGCCCTCGAAAGCCGCTTCCAGCGTTTCCTCCACACGACGACGCAATCCACGGTCCCTCAGCAGAAGATCGGGCACGCGGTTGGACCCGCAATTCAGGAGCTGGACGAGACTGTCGCCCAGGCCAACACTTGCCTCCATCTCCGTTGCCAGTTGCGTCGCGAAGGCAAGATCCGACTGCGGCGCACCACCACCACCATCCGAAAAGGCGCCGAAGATGAGCTCCTCCGCCGCGAGGCCTGCCAGATGAACCATCAATTGCGCCTCGTGATCCCTGCGGGTGTTGCATTTCGGCTTCATGGTCCGGATTGAAAGGGCTCCAGCTTCTCCATTAGAGCGACCCGGCACGTAATCGGGATTAATCGACAGCCGGACAATTTCACCGACCCCAACAGCAGCATGAACGACGGCATGTCCTGCTTCGTGCACGGCCATGCGTCTGAGGTCCTCAGGATCAAACCGAATCCTTTGCGGCAGAAGGACGGTCAGATCAGCCAGGCACAGTTCCCGGCTGTTCCTGCGAGCGATCCTCCTGGCGTCACGCACCAGCTTTCCGATATCCGCGCCAGAGAAGCCCTCCATCTTATCAGCGATATCCCGGATCGGCTCGTTGCTGAGACAGCCATTTAAATGCCATTTCAGGATCTGCTCCCGGGCGGCGGCATCCGGCAACGGGATGCGGACGGTGCGCTCCAGTCGCCCCGGACGCAGCAGAGCCGGATCGATCAAGCTAGGGTAATTGCACGCTCCGACCACGACGACACCCTCGCGACCGTCGATGCCGTCGAGACATTCCAGCAGACCATTGATCTTCTCGATTGTGTAAAGCGCGTTGTCTCCGCGGGCCGTCGCTCGGTCCCCGACAGCGTCGAACTCGTCGATGAAAAGGATGCATGGCGCTTTCTTCCTTGCTTCCGCGAAGGAGCGGCGCATCGCCTTCAACAGGTCGCCGAGATGACCTGCCGCCTGCCATTGAGCCAGCGAGGTAGCCACCAGGTTAACACCACAGCTGTTCGCAAGTGCTTTGGCTAACGTTGTCTTGCCGGTTCCCGGAGGCCCGGCAACAAGGACGCCACGGTCAACCTCGGACCACGGCAGCTTGCCGGATCGCCAGTCACCAAGATCGCGCGCGAGCTCCCTGCCCCAGTCTGCGGCCTCACCAAGACCAGCCAGATCCTCCAGACGGAACTCCAACCTGCTGGCCGACTTTTCATCATTCGCCGTCTCTCCGGACACCGCCTGGAGAACACGACGCCAGCCTTTTCCCCGGGAGGCTGCCAAGGTCAGGTCAAAGAGCGAATAGCCAGTGAGCCCCTCAGCTTCATCAAGGCCGACATCCACGCCAACACAATATCTGAAGGCCGCGCGGATATGCTGCGGCGTCGGGTTTCCGAGATGAACGATAGCATCGGCGATAATCCGAAACAGGTCCGGGAGATCCTCCTCGCACTCCACGACCGCGAAAATTGCCTTCCTCCTCTTCATCGCCTGAAGGAATTCCGAACGGGCCTGCTCGAGCTCCCGTGGTCTGCGCTCATCTGCCGGAGGGCATTCAAGGAATACAGCCAGGGACTCCGGGTGCCGCTGCCTGAGAAAATCCAGGTTCGGCAGGCGCATCACCGTCAGAGCATCTTGGATCTCGTCGATCGGCGGATTATCGCCGGCAACGATCCCGATGATCGGAGGATCAGAGCGGTGCATTGCGGGTACACCACGAAGTGCGCGACGAACGACGCAATGAGCGAGAAACTGGTGAAACCGCGGCTTTTCGCGGCGGAAGTAGTGTCGAAGAACATCAGACATGTCAGGTCCTTTCAAATCAACTGGACACAGCTTTCCCCTGCTCGCGGACGACACGCCCACGGGTTGAAAGGTCAGCAAAGACTGGGAGGAAGACGGAGCAGCGATCCGGCCTGATCCGGCCTGCGCTATCAGGATCGCAAGTTCAGGGCACCCGGAGCTCGTCCGGTCCGGTTAGGGAACAGGACTCCGACTGCGACGATTTCGATCAGCTGATCAGTTACCGATCCGACGCATCTGTCGTCCCTGGCGCCGGAGGGGAAGAACCGAGAGACACTCAGCAAAGCTTGCAGAGCCCAAATGGGACCGGTCTTCCTCGAAACCCGGCAGACCAATGTCGGCGCCATAAGCATCGTCCTGATTGGAACGACCATCAGATGAAAGGTCATCACGCCCTACTGCTTTGAGAAGACGGGGCGCCATCCGATCGGCAATGGCTGCTTGCATGCGCGCAGACATGGCGTCGACCATTGCTGCAATCGGCACGCCAAAATGCTCGTCAACCGTCTCACGCGTCACGGTCTTGCGTGCGATAATTCCGGAGCGACCATACCAGTCGACAAGTACCTGGCTCACCTCGCGAACCGGTCGTCCCTGCTGCCGCAGCAGATTTTTCAGAAGCAATCCGGCGGTGAGAAGATCCGTCCTCGCCTCCCGGGCCGCACGACCACCCTGAGCACCCCCGCCCCGCTTCACCGAAATCACATGAAGGAGAGACGTCAGGCGATCGAAGACCAGCACGTCGATGATCACCTGCTTCACGCGGCTGTCGGACACCGGGAGATGAAGACCCTCTAGGCACTTCAGCGGATTGTTTTCGACAAGCAGGATTGCTGCTTTCGAAACGCTCACCGGAACCTGCGTCCAGACCACGAAGCGATCCCCCTGTGCGGCAAATCCGTGTGCAATCGCAGCTTCGAGCAAAAAGCCATGGCGCTTGCAGAGGCTGTCGAGCGGCCCACGAATTTGGGTGAAATCATCGCCAAGCAGTTCATCGGTGCGATACTCCTTGGCAAAGCATTCTTCGACGGATCGATCGACCGCTTCACAGAGCTCAACGGGCAAAATGAGCCCTTTCGTCCCGGTATCCACGTCGGATTTGTTGAAAACATGGGGTGCGCTGGCATTAAGGTACTGATTGTGCATAGGCTTCCTTTCGAGCTGATTGGATGGCCTTAGATTGCACATTTTGATCAGAGTTGATAGTTCGAAGCAGATTTATGGTTACCAAATGATAAACGCAAAGCAGTGTCGGGCAGCGCGCGCGTGGCTGGGCTGGTCCCAGGATGAACTGGCGGAAAGAGCCAGTTGCGCTCGCCGGACCATCGCGGCGTTCGAGCAGGAGAAATCAATCCCCTTCGACCGAACCCTCCGGGACATCCAGGGCACTTTCGAAGCGGCCGGTATTGTGTTTCTCATGGACGGTGCGCAGGGAATTGGATTGCGCGAAGGTCTGACTGACCTCGCAGGCAATTGACGCAAATTGCACGAAACCGGATATGCATCAGCGCCAATTTCTCGCGACTGGATTCAAATTACGCTCTATCGATTCAATGATCGCGCGGTGCGATTCAGGGATGATCTAAAGCGATACATCTGGGAACGGCGTGACCTGAAGAGCCGAATTCGTGGTGCCTCGCACCATCGGGCACTTCGACATGATGGCGTTCAGTTGAAGAAGGTTCACGCTTTGCTCAAATCGTGACGGCAGTTGTGATGCGCGGGCAGACGTCAAAAATCCCAATGTGATACATGCCCCCCCGAAATTCGTAAACGAGGACAGGCGCGCGCCCAGACGAGCGTTCAAGGATTCGCGGGACATCGTGACCCCAGGCCGACGAATTGATCACGAATCCTTGCGGCTTTGCCGCCAACGGGTTGCTAACGCGCCTGGCTCCCCGGTTGTCATCGCCGACCCCGGAAACGGCGAGTCCTTGAGCAAATCAGATTACCCGCAATGCGAGCAAGGATTCGCAGTGGGTCCACACGACTTCTACATAGAAGAAAATATATTAATATGTTGAATTTTAGACATTTTTACACGGAACAAACTCTTAACGACGTCACCCGGATTTCATTGCGAAGGCTGAGTTTCTTGTCTAGCGAATATGCCTGAGCGCCACCTTTGCGTGTGCGCGATACGGTCGGACGAGGAGAAGAGTTTGACGAAGGAAGCCCAGGCATTTGATATCGACGCGTTGGATGGCAATACACGGAAGCGGCTCACGCTTCTGAACAGCAAGATCGAACAGCACAAGAAAAGGGATGCGGAGGGCGCCTTTGAGCTGGGCGAGTACTTCGATGAAGTTGCGGAGGTTGTCGGCAACGACAAGGCTTGCGAAGCTTGGCTCGAGATCCAATTCGGCTACTCCGGCCGTCACACCCGGAACTATCGGTCCCTCCGGCTCTTGAAGCCCTTCAAGGCACGCTGCATCAGTTCGGCGATCCTGCCGACAGCTCTTTTCCAGATGGCGCATGCGGATGGAGACGTCATCGAAGCCGTCCTGGTCGAGTTCGAGGCTGGACGGAAGCTGCGCGTTGAAGATGTAGCCCGGATCATCAAGGGCGACAGTGTCGAGCCCAAGGACGCGATAAACCGGTCCGTCGAAAACATCCCCGGACTGAAGGGCTTCGAAAATATGCCCTTCAAGTCTCAAAAGACCGGTCCGGACGTCTGAAGGATCTCCTGACCCACATTCTGACTGAGGTCGTCTCCGCCTATGAGCCAAAGCTTCGCGGGCGTGCGCTTGTGAAGAAGGATCTCCGCGAGGCCGTCCGTCTCCAGGCCGAAGAGGCATATGAAACGCTGAAGGCGTCCCTTGGGAGTTTCAAGCGCGACGGTTACTGGCAAAATGCCATCGGTCACCTCAACCTTGAGGCTCCAAAGAATGATGGTGGCTGGAGCATGCTCCTGCCGACATTGCACTCTCTGAGGTACTTCGAAGACGTCCCGGCGACCGATGCTCCGGAATTCCTGAAGACGACCGTGATCCCGCAGCTCCAGTGGGCGCAGGGATTGAACGATGAGCAGATCCAAGCCCTATTTGCACAGGCCTCGGAGAAGAACAATCCGAAGTTGGCAAAGTCGAAGACGCCAACAAAACGCAAGAAGCCAGGGTCTCAGTCGAAGACAACGCCGGAGACCGAAACTCGCGTCGCCAACGGTGCCACCGAGCAGCCTTTGTCACGGCCAGTCTTCAAGCTTCCGGATTTCGTGAAGCACGCACAGGAGAGGTCAAGATCATCGCACGCGACAAATGAGGACGCAGCGTAAGAGGTATAAGGCCGGTCGCCGCTCATGGGGACACCCATGGCACATCATTCAGCCCGCGGAAATAATTTCCGCGGGGCTTCTCACCTAGGTCCAGTTTCATATCCCAGGAACTTGCATGCCCCCGCGCCCTTCGCTCAAGCAACGTCAGGCCCAAAAAGCCGAACGTCAGCGTGAATACTGACAACGTCAGAAAGAGGCTCGACGCCCTTCCCGGGACGATATTGCCGAGACGACGTTTCTCTACCTCGTCCAGGAGACGGCTCGTGTCGGCAATTGGGACACATTCAATGAAATCATGGGCCGTGTCACCGACCGGCTTGTCGAACGCGGCTTCGATCGACAGGCATCCACACGGGCGATTGATGTCCTGATTGACCGTTACGAGGACGGCTGGGAATTTCAGAGGCGCCGGAGTCCGGAAGACGACCTTGATGAATAACGCCGTTCGCCTGCCCTGAACCGAGTCCCCCATTACTCCCTGGAACGGCGTTACCGCTTGAATCTAGGAATTCCCTCGACCCCATACATTTGACGGGATCAAGGGAAGCCGAACTATCAGGTCTCGATTATGCTAGTGCTTCGCCGAAGAACGACCGGAGCTTGTCAAAGGGAATGACATCGGTCTTGTCGTAGAGGTCGACGTGACCGGCTCCCGGAACGACATATAGTTCCTTCGGCTCCTGAGCGGCTCCGAAGACATCTTCGCTGAAGTAGCGGGAATGTGCTTCTTCGCCCATGACGATGAGCACTGGTCGGCCATTCAGCCAGGACAGGTTGTCAAGCAGGGCGAAGTTCATCCAGCTCGGTGCGCTGGTTATGGTGAACTGGGTGATCGAGTTCGGGTGGTAGCCGCGCGGCCGGGAATAGAACTCGCCGAATTCCGCACCAATCGGATTTGCTTCCGCGTCCCATTCCAGAGGGGACCCGCGATCGCTCATACCAGGGGCCGCGCCTAGGAAGTCCGCATAGCGCTGCTCCGCCACGAACGCCAGGAAACCTGCACGATCATCGGCCGACATGCTGTCCGCGAACCCGTTCTTGTGATAGCGGGAAATATCGTACATCGAGACCGTAGCGACTGCCTTGATACGGGGATCGATCTGCGCGGCGGAGAGCGCGAAGCTGCCCGATCCGCAGATGCCGATCGCTCCGATCCTGGCCCGGTCGACGAAGGACCTGGTTCCGAGGAAGTCGACGCCCGCCATGAAGTCCTCGACGAAAAGATCCGGCGACGACAGATGATGCGGCTTTCCTTCCGAGTACCCGTTGTAAGCGGGATCAAAGGTCAGGACGGCGTATCCCGCCTGAGCCAACTCGTTGGCGTAGATCCCCGGCCCCTGCTCCTTTACACCGCCATAAGGCGCACCGACGATCAGTGCAGGATACCTTTTGGTGTCGTCGAAGTCGGCGGGACGATAGAGGTCCGCGGAAATTTCAATGCCATACCGGGTCCTGTAGGAAACCGGCGTACGGTTGACCTTGTCCGAAAGGTCGAAGATGTAGTTGTCTCTGGCCATTTTCTGGTCCCTTCGTGAGAAATTGTTTGGGCTTCGCAGTCCGGGCGGCGATCACAGTTGCTGCGCGGTTGGGCGGAAGATGATCTCGTTGACGTCGACGTCTTCGGGCTGACTGATGGCGAAGGCTGCCATTCGCGCAAAGCTATCCGCCGGAATGCCGACCTGACCGACATAGTCCCGGTT
This sequence comes from Roseibium suaedae, assembly GCF_900142725.1. Lineage (GTDB taxonomy): Bacteria > Pseudomonadota > Alphaproteobacteria > Rhizobiales > Stappiaceae > Roseibium > Roseibium suaedae. The sequence continues at coordinate 153,857 of NZ_FRBW01000003.1, forward strand.
GACGGACTGAACGGCTTCGTCGGTGATGTGATCGAGCAGTTCTGTCTTGACCGCTCCGGGGCTCAGAAGCGTTGTCCGGATATTGTAGTCCTTGACCTCCTGACGGAAGCCTTCGCAGATCGCACGGACCGCGAACTTCGTTCCTGAGTAGACACCCGATGCCGGAAAAATGAGATGTGCTGCGACGGAGGCCGTCGTGATGACGTGCCCGGATTTCTGCGATTTCATATGAGGCAGAACCGCGGCGATACCGTGAAGCACGCCCTTGATGTTCACGTCGATCATGTTGCTCCATTCGTCGACCTTCAGGCTTTCGAACGGTGACAGCGGCATGATGCCAGCGTTGTTGATCAAGACGTCGACCTTACCGAAACCGTCGACAGCCGCATCGACGAGTGACTTGACGTCTTCGAGACGGGTGACGTCGGTCGGCACCGACCTGGCCTCACCGCCGGAGGCGGCAATCTCGGCCACGAGCGCATCGAGCCGTTCGGCACGGCGGGCACCGAGCACAAGTTTCGCGCCTTTACCGGCGAGGTGGCGCGCCGCGGCCTCGCCCATGCCGCTGGATGCGCCGGTGATAACGATGACTTTTCCGGAGATGTTATCGGTCATGGTTTTGTCCTTTTGGTCTTGAGTGCCGGTGTTATTCCGGCAGCGGAATTTTTCGATTGGTCGGTGTCAGAGTGATGCGAGCCGCCGCGAGAGAAGACTGTTCGAATGCATCGATGAGGCGTTGCAGGCCGACCGCGTCATCGAATGTGGACGCGCTCGAGCTTCCGGTGCGGATATCGCGGGCCATACGGGCATAGTTCCGGGTCACGTTTCCCGGTATCGGATCGGCTACCTGATTTTCACGGAAGGTCTCTGGAACCTCGATCGGTGCGAGCTCACCGGCGCCGACTTTTGCTCCAGAAAGCGACAGCTGGGCCATCTGTCCGTGTCCGAAGGGTGCGGTTACGCGGATGTCGCCTTCGGTCCCATGAATGTCCCACGCAAGTCCTGGAATGCCGTTGGCGCCACCACCTTGGTAGTGAATGGACAATGGCGCTCCGTTTTCCAGCTTGGCGAATGCCAGAATCTGGTCCTCAGCGGTCTTTTGAAGGGTTCCGCCCTCGTCGTCGTTACGTACGACCGGGATCCGGTTAGCCAGAAACGCGGAAACTTCGACGACGTCACCAAGCACATCCCTCAGGGCAGCCAGCGTGTGGCCCAGCGGAATGGTCAGCATGGTCGCGCCGTTCTTCTTGTCCAGCAGATAGGCAAGGCGGTTGAGGTTACTGGCGCTCGCTCCCCATCCTCCTCCCCAGGCGGCCAGACCGGAAGCCAGCACCTCGCCGACAAATCCGTCCTCAATCAGTTTTCGCAGATAAAGGATTTCAGGCGCAACGCGTGCTTGGAGGCCGACAATTGCAACAACCTTTTTCTCACGCGCCAAAGCCGCCATTTCTTCCGCTTCAGCCGCTCCATTGCCAAGCGGGGCTTCGCAATAGACGTGCTTGCCGGCTTCAAGCGCAGCTTTCACGACCGCAAGATGCTGCGGCACCGTAATGGTCACGACAATCACGTCGATGTCATCGTCGGCGATCATCGTGAAGGCATCGGGATAGGCAACCGGAATACCAAGCGCTTCGGCTGCCGCCTTGCTGCTTTCAAGGCTGCTGTTGGCAACGCCGGCGATGACGAAGTCGTCCGAAAGAGCCCTGAGGGACGGAACATGGGCTACCGCTGCCCAGCTTTCCCCTGGTTTCAGGCCGACAACTCCAACATTGAGCTTCCTGAATTCCATTTGTAACTCCTCGAAAATTAATCGAGCTCCATCGGTCGGAGCGATCGGTTGATCGTCCGTGACGGTGCTTCATGATTTGAGTGCGCGTCAGTCGGCGGCTTCGATGCGGACGTGAAAGCTTCCATTCCGGATCAGCGCATCGATCGGTCCGTCGAACTCTCCAAGCCTGACAAGGCCTCGAGAGCTCTGGAACGGCTTATAGAAGATCGCCAGATTGCCCCACGGCGCATAAAGCGTGATGTCTCCGGTCTTCGGAGCGTAGCTTGCCGGCGCACCGGTGGTGTCAAGCTCGCGGGGAAGGTCCGCGACCTTTTCGATGCCGTGGTAATCAGTCAGCGTCAGGTCGAGAGGCAGAAGCGCCGCGAAATCCCGGCCAGCGGGCGTGTCGTCAAGCGTTGCCGGAAGCGCCTGGCCTTCGATGATTATCCTGATGCTGGTCATAGCTGGCTCACTCGTTGGTTCGGTTGCATTTCCCGGAATATCCGGACCAGCTAGAAGGAGTGCGAACGACAGAATGACTGTACCTGTTTTGAAAACTGACATTTCGTATTCCTCCCTTCCGCTGGTCACAATCTAAGCGATCAGGCGGAAACGATAAGGCCTCTTCTTGCACTGCCTCTCATGAACCGGGCTCATGAATCTCTGTTCGAGCCTCGTTTCGGTTCGTAAGTACAAATCTCTCCTTCTGACGTCGCCAGGTGGCACCATCCGCGTGTGCCCATCCTTGTTAAAGGTCAACCGTCTGCGGTTATGAGTGGTCCTCATGACTGCTTGCGAAGAAGGCAGCATTATCCGAGAGCGGGCTCTCCCTACGTTATGACGGCAGGCCGAAAGGCCGCCTCACAACTGATGGAGACGACCTGACATGAAACGTACAATCACCGTGCTCGCGCTTATCCTTTCCGCTTCGGCTGCGTTCGCGCAATCGGTTGAGATCACCCGCCACCCAGATCGTGCGGGTATGACCGGATCGGCCGACTGGTTCACAGGGACTGCTTATGTCTCGCCGGTTTTCGGGCCGAACATGAACGATGTCAGCGCGGGTGAAGTAACCTTTCTGCCCGGCGCGCGCTCGGCCTGGCACACCCACCCTGGTGGCCAGATGCTTGTCGTGACGCATGGAACCGGCTGGACCCAGGAACGCGGCCAGGAAAAACAGGTGATCCGTGCCGGTGACGTCGTCTGGTGCCCACCGGACGTGGAGCACTGGCACGGCGCGACCGATACCACGTCGATGACCCACTACGCCATTCAGGCGAATGTCGACGGGTCTGCCGTGACATGGGGAGCACATGTCACGGATGAAGAATATGGCAAATAATCTCGTCACCCTCCTGCGCGGCCTTTTCATGGCCGCGCTTCTTCCAGTCGCGGCGGAGGCTTCCGAGACAGTTCGGCCGGATCTCGACTACCCTTGGGACATCGAAGCCCATGACGATGCAATCTACATCACCGAGAAGGCCGGCACCCTCGGCCTACTCGAGAACGGCGTCTTCACCCGGTTCCCGGTGGAGACCTCCGCACCGATCCTGAACGACCGCGGTGGAGGCCTTATGGGCCTTGCGCTGCGCCCCGACTTCGCCGAGACCGGCCGCGTCGTGCTGTATCACCATACAGGCACACCAGACGAGCGCAGAAACCGCGTTATCGAGGCGGAACTTCGGGACGGTACATGGCAGGAGACCCGCGTTCTGCTCGACGGCATCCCGGGACATCCGCTCTACAACGGCGGCCGGGTCGCCTTCGGGCCGGATGGCATGCTTTACATCACCACGGGTTGGACCGAAAACCATGCGCGACCGCAGGATCTCAACAGCCTTGCAGGCAAGATCCTCCGCCTGACGCCGGATGGCAAAATCCCGTCGGACAATCCTTATCCGAACTCCCCAGTCTGGTCTCTGGGGCATCGCAACCCGCAAGGCCTGACGTGGGATGCTTCCGGTCAACTCTTTGCTGCCGAGCACGGACAGTCCGGACACGACGAAGTGAACCGGATCGAGCGGGGCGGCAACTATGGCTGGCCATTGATCCAGGGAGATGAGACCGGCGAAGGAATGCAGGTTCCATTCGCCCATTCGGGCGGCAGTACCTGGGCACCTTCCGGATTGACATGGGACGGCAGCAGGTTGCTTCTCGCCGGATTGCGGGCTGGCGGCATTCTTGAAATCGGTGCGAACGGCGGCGTCTCGGAAGCGTATCGGGTCGGAGAACGTATTCGCGACGTGCTCGTCGTGGACAGGTCGGTCTACGCGATCACCAGCAACCGGTCGCCGCGCCGGGACGGTGCATCGAAAGACCGGCTGATCCGGCTGGCTCCGTGATTGCATAATCCATGGACCTCATGAGCCCTGGACATATATTTGAGGGAGACCAGTTATGATTCTGGACGATCAGACCAGGGCCTCCCTCATGCTCCGCGAAAACATCAACGACCTCATCGCACTTGCTGCCGTTGCCGAAGAACGCAGTTTCACACGCGCGGCCGCACGGCTGAACGTATCCCAGTCCGCGCTGAGCCATACGATCAAAGGCCTGGAACAAAGGTTGGGGCTTCGTCTTCTGACACGGACAACCCGCTCTGTCGCGCCGACGCTGGAAGGCGAGGACCTGCTCGCTACATTGAATCCCTGCCTTGAGAAAATCGAGGCCAGACTTCAGGCGTTGAACGACGCCCGAGACCAGCCAACGGGAACCGTCCGGATCGTAGCAACCGAATACGCCATTGAGTCCCTGCTCTGGCCAAAGCTTGCTCCCGCGCTCAAAACCTATCCATTGGTCAATGTCGAATTTATCATGGACTACGGCTACACCGATCTTGCCGACGCACAATGCGATGCTGGCGTCCGCTACGGCGAACAAGTCAGCGACGGAATGATTTCCATGAGGATCGGCCCCGATGAACGAATGATCTGTGTCGGCGCTCCGGACTATTTCAAAGGAGCTGGAATTCCAGAGACGCCTCACGATCTCGTTGATCACCAATGCGTCAACCTGCGCCTTTCCACGCATGGCGCCCTTTACGCCTGGGAGTTCGAAGACGAAGAAGGCAATGAAATCCGGATCAAGGTGAAAGGCCAGGCCTGTTTCAACACCATCAATCCGGTGATGCGTGCGGCCATTGACGGGAACGGTTTGGCTCTGGTTCCCGAGCGGATGGCCGAAACGCATCTTGCCGCGGGAGCATTGCAGCTTTGCCTCGAGGGTTTCTCCCCCTTCTTTCCCGGGTTTCATCTGTACTATCCGAGCCGTCAACGCCCGTCTTTCGCGTTTCAGGTTGTGCTGGATTGCTTACGAGAGCGTGGGTGAGCATTCATGAGGTCCGATCATGATTGCCTTGAGGGGGCAGGTTATTAAGCTTTCCCCGAAGTGCTCCAAATTAAGCGGGTAGATGCCCCCTTCGCTTAATAGGAGCTCCCGATGAAGACGTTTCTCGCCGCCACAGGTGTTGCGCTGATTGCCGGAACCGCTGCCGCCCAGGATGCTGCAACGACCCTTCCAACGGCCGTCGGCCGCGTCGCCCCGGCCCTTGACGCTTACTCAAAGGACGATCTGTTCGGTTCCGTTTGGAACGGTGCGGAATTGTCGATGCGCGACCGCGCGCTGGTTACCTTCGCAGCCCTCATGACCCGTCACGAAACGGGTAATCTTGGAGCCCATATCGCTCTCGCCCTCGATGCCGGCGTCACTCCGGCGGAAATCTCCGAGACAATCACCCATCTTGCCTTCTATACCGGATGGGGCAATGCCACAGCTGCCGCTGAAGCCGCTGCCCCCGTTTTCGAGGAACGCGGCATCGCGAGTACGGATCTTCCCGTTGCCGACCCGGAACTGCTTCCGCTCAACGAGGAGGCCGAGGCTGCCCGGGAAGAATTCGTCAGCGGAACTTACGGATCCGTCAGCAAAGGCGTTGTCGACAATACCCGCGAACTCCTGTTTCGCGATCTCTGGCTGCGCCCGGACCTCGCGCCACGCGACCGTAGCCTCGTGACCGTTGCAGCTCTGATCGCCGCGGGTCAGCCTGAACAGATGACGTTCCATCTCAACCGGGCAATGGACAACGGCCTGACACAGACTGAGGCTGGCGCCATGTTGTCTCATTTGGCCTTCTACACCGGATGGCCAAAAGTGTTCTCCGCCTTGCCGGTGGCCAAGGCCGTCTTCGAGCAACGCGCACAGTGACCACTTCCTGCGGGGCTAGCCCCCGCCGGACAACCGTCAGGATCATGACATGAAAATCGGCATTCTGGGATCAGGCCTCATGGGTGGAAAGCTCGGGCGCCTTTGGGCCGGATGCGGGCATGACGTAACCTTCGCCTACTCTAGGAGCACCTCAAAGCTCGAACGCCTTGCCCGTGAGGCGGGAGCCGCGCATGGCTCGGTGGCAGACGCCGTAGAGGACGCGGACGCGTTGCTCCTCGCTGTTCACTGGTCCCGAGTGGAAGATGTTCTTGCCAAGGCGGGAGATCTGTCTGGCGCGGTCGTTTTGAATTGCTGTGTTCCCCTTGACCTGTCCAACACGGATCTTGTTGTCGGCACCACCACATCCGGAGCCGAGGAACTCGCCGCCATGCGTCCGGATGCCCGCTGGGTCTCCTGTTTCAACACGATTCCCTCTGAGGCTTTCATGCCAGTGTTTTTGAGCAAGGAGAAGACGCCACGCCCTCAGGTCCTAACTTATGGCGACGATGCCGGCGCGAAGGAAGTCGCCGCCCGTCTGATCCGGGATATCGGGTTTGAACCGCTGGAAGCCGGTTCCCTCCGCATGGGGCGTTTTGTCGAGCCGTTCGCCATGGCGACCGCGGAACTAGCCTACAGCCAGCCGGGCGGCCCCGCCCTCACCTACCGTTTTGAAAAACTACGCGCTTGATCGCGTCGCAACCTAAAAGGAGTTACGAAATGAAAATCATCAAATCCGGCACCAACGCGTCCGTGAAGGGTCCTGACGACTGGTTTACGGGCACTGTCCGTGTGGATCCGCTCTTTGCCGCGGAAGAACCCGGCCGCACCAGCGGTGCCCATGTCACCTTCGAACCCGGCGCGCGGACCGCGTGGCATACCCATCCTGCTGGACAAACACTGATCGTCACCTTCGGCCGTGGCCGGGTTCAGCGCGAGGGCGGTCCCATCGAAGAAATTTCGCAGGGTGACGTCGTCTGGTTTCCGGCCGAGGAAAAACATTGGCACGGGGCGGCAACCGATACCGCGATGAGCCACATCGCGATCCAAGAGAGCATCAACGGTACGCCAGTCACCTGGATGGAGAAGGTTTCAGACGAAGACTACAACGGCTGATCCGATAGCTGCATTGATGAACGCCGGGCAACCTGACCCGGCGTTTTTCGTCATATCCTATCGCGGGTGAAGACGTAGTCGTTCGATTCCTGCGGGACGTGACAGGATTCACGGGATCCGCTTTTCTCATCGGATTTGACGGTTCCATCAGGAACACTCCTGCGAGTGCAGGAAAAGTCCATCTGATCTGATGGCACTTACTCCGATTTGTTCTTGATCCAGAATATCCCTTTGACTGTCCTTCGATTAGCACCGCGTATTCATTGCCGAAGATGAAGACACTTCATCAATCCGCCCTCAGGCCGCTCATGAGTGTGGCTCATCGGTGATAGAGAACTTCGGTGTATTCCGCGGAAGGTGCGGGGCATTTATCTTTTCGGCAATGACCCGGGCAAGCGATCAGCGCTGCCCTCCAACAATCAAAAATTTTCGAGTTCCTATGTCCCCGCCCCCCTCACGCCCGCACATCATTTGCCATATGGCCACTTCTCTGGACGGACGCCTGCGCGTGGAGCGCTGGCCATGCTCTGACATGGAAGTTCTCGCAACTTACGAAGAACTTTCGGTTCGTTTCGATGCGGACGGATGGATCGTCGGGCGCAAGACGATGGAACATCACGTTGCCTCCGGAGAACCGAATATTGCCCCCGGCCCAAAGCATCGCGCCGATCATGTGGCTTCCGGGGTCTCTGGACAGATTGCAGTCTGCTTCGACAGACAAGGACGCCTGCGGCCGGAAACTGGCGAGATCGACGGCGATCACCTGGTGCTCGTCTTGTCCGACCGTGCATCCGACGACCATGTAGATTTTCTTGTCGCGCGGGGCGTTTCCGTATTTTTTGCGGGGCCCGAAGGAAACGACATCGGCGATGCCCTGGTGCGTGTCCGCAGTGCCTTTGGAACGGAACGTCTGCTGCTGGAGGGCGGAGGCGTGATCAACGGGGCTTTCCTCGAAGCGGATCTGATCGACGAAACAAGCACCCTGGTCTTCCCGGTCGTCGACGCGGAGCAAGGATCACCTTCCATCTATGAAAACACCCGCAAGGGGCGCGCGCGCCAACTTGAGCTCCTGTCTGCCCACACACTTGATGGAGGCATTGTCTGGCTCCGTCACAGGGTGGTTCGCGGATGAAGCCTGTAATGAAACATACCATGGCCGATGAAATGCCTGGCGCCGAGCGAGGTGCACTCTCAATTATCGCCTCGGCGACGTTCCTTGCGCTGGTCGTCTTCACCGCGCCGCTGACCACGCTCGATTCAATGACCGACGCCCTTCGGCTCACCCCGGATGCGCAAGCCTGGATCATGAGCGGCATGCCCCTGGGCGCTGCCTGCGGATTGCTGACCGCTGGTGCAATCGGCGACACGCTCGGACGCAAGCGGACTTTTGTTGGCGGTCTCTGGCTGACGGTGGTGTCATCCGTCGCCGCCGCCCTTGCGCCCGACGGGACTTTTCTCATCGCGATGCGCGTCATCCAGGGATTTGGCAGCGCCGGCATCATGGCCTGCGGTCTGGGTCTTCTCGGTCAGATCTTTCATGGGGAGTCCCGGCGACATGCCGCCGCGATCTGGGCCGCCTCTCTCGGCGGCGGTGTCGCCGCAGGACCGATCATCGCGTCGCTGCTCCTGTCCGCTGGTGGCTGGCAGGGCATTCACTGGCTTATCGCGCTCGTTTCTGCTGGCCTTGCCGTAGCGGCGGCAGCCCGTCTTCCCGAGAGCCCGCGAAGCGGTGAGAAGGTCGACATCGCCGGAAGTGTCCTGCTGATGACGGGTCTCGGCTGCCTTCTTGCCGCCCTGACCGAAGCGCGCGTCGGGGAAGCTGCCATGGTCGCCACGCTCTGCGTGGCGGGCGTCGTACTCGTCCTCCTGTTCGTGGTCGTCGAGACTCGCGTGAAAAACCCGATCCTCACGCTGGATCTTTTCCGGGACATGAATTTCACCGGCGCCACGCTTGCCGCCTTTGCCTCCGGCGCCGGTGTCCTCGCCCTCATGTCCATGGTTCCGACAGTACTGGTCCGAGGCCTTGGCAAAGGCCCGCTATTTGCTGCGATCGTTCTGGTCACCTGGTCCGGGCTGACGGTGGTCGCTGCCCTTTGTGCGCGCTTTCTGCCGCACCGGTTCTCATCCCGGCAACGGGTGATTTGGTCCATTCTCGGCTGCGCGTTTGCCCAATTCCTGCTGATCTTTGCAGATGACGGCTGGACCTGGGCGGCTGTCCTTCCCGGGCTCGTCCTCGCCGGGATCTCCAACGGCATCCTGAACGCATCCCTTGGCCACGAAGCGGTGCAGACCGTGCCGCTCGAGCGTACCGCGATGGGATCCGCCGCCAACAACACGGCGCGCTATCTCGGCTCAGCCATCGGCATCGCCATGGTCTCGCTCCTGATTTCCGAGCCCACTGTTGAAGGCTTGTTTGCCGGATGGCATGTCGCGGTTCTTGCGAGCACGGCAATAAGCCTGTTTGGCGTCGGGGCAATGCTGTTTGTGGCCAGACGTGGTGCGGAAGGGCCTTCCTGAAATGGCCTGGCCGGAGACCCTGCTCGACCCCAGGCATATTCCTGAACAGCTCTCATGATCGGCAGGTCATTTGCCCGCTCAATCTCAGTCCTCTCTCCCACTACATGAAGGTCGAGAGAACCATAGAGAAGAAACAAGAACCTGCGCCGTTATTTGGCGATCCGGACAATTGACCGTGTCACGAACCTGAACGCAGGCACCTCTCACTTTTCCGAGAAATTATCGAGCGGTTTCGGCGCCCCACCTCAAGTCCGAAGCCAACGGCGCCGCAGTGCCTGCACAAAAGCAATTTGCGTGTTGGCTGCGCATTGCTCCTGAAAGGTTGAACAATGACATCTCGAGAACCAGGCTTCACCAACCGTATGAATTGGCCACTCCTGGCGCTTGGATTGAGCGCTTTTGGCATCGGCACGGCGGAATTCGCGCCTATGGGGCTTCTGCCGTCGATTGCGGACGGCATCGACGTGTCCATACCTGCCGCCGGTCAACTTGTCACCGCCTACGCGATCGGCGTGATGGTCGGAGCTCCTATCCTGACCCTGTCGCTCGCTCGGTTCAGCCGCAAGTCGGCATTGCTAGGCCTCATGGTGATTTTCATTCTCGGGAATTTGTTTTCGGCACTTGCACCGGAGTACTGGTCCTTGCTAACCGGCCGTGTTGTCACAAGCCTCAGTCAGGGCGCCTTCTTCGGTTTCGGAGCGGTCGTCGCAATGTCGGTCGTCCCGCGCCACCGTCAGGCAAGCGCCATCGCGACCATGTTCATGGGGCTCAGCATAGCAAACATCATCGGAGTTCCCGCTTCTTCGTGGCTGGGACAGACGATTGGTTGGCGCGCTCCCTTTGCTGGAATGGTTCTGCTTGGCTTGCTTTCGTTCGTCTCCCTCTACTTCGCCCTGCCGAATGACGGCCGGGGCGAACGTCCGAGTGTTCGGTCCGAACTCGCAGCGATGGTGCAGCCGCACGTCCTGGCAAACATTGCAACGACGGTCTTGTTCGCAGGCGCCTTCTTCACCGTTTACACTTACATTGCCCCCATCTTGAAGACCGGAAGCGGAGTGTCCGACGGTTTCGTCACATTCGCGCTGCTTGCAATCGGCGTCGGTCTAACCGCGGGCAACTGGATCGGCGGACGTCTAGCGGATTGGTCCCTCTCTGGCGCGACGCTCGTTTCACTCGCAGCGCTCACCCTCACGACGCTTGCCATCGCCTGGTTTGCCCCCTTCCCGGAAGCCATCGGCGTCGTCCTCGTTCTCTGGGCAACTTCGGCCTTTGCAGCAGTGCCGGCACTCCAGATGCAGGTGATGCGCTCGGCTTCCGGAGCCCCGACGCTCGCGGCCGCCCTCAACATCGCCGCCTTCAACCTCGGCAATGCCATCGGCGCGGGCCTGGGTGGCGGTATCATTGGCGCAGGTTACGAGTTCGGCGCCGTTCCTGTGGTTGGCGCGGTGCTCGCGGGCGCAAGCATTGCGATCGTCGCAGCGGTCTCGATGCCGTTCGTACGCGCTCAGACAGAGGCGGAATGACACTTCGACTCTCGATCGAAGAGTCGCGTTCGGCGATAGTTACTTGCGGGAGCTGGAGGTGGTCGAACGCCTGGTGACACTTGATTCAACAGTCGCTTTGCGCGCTCATTTCGGTCGTTCGCAGGGTTTCCTCCCGGTCTGCACAGCTGCTAATCATTGCACGAAGTGCGAAGGTCAATAAAGGGCAAGAGACCGGCCATTAGATGCAGATTGCCCGAATGACCGAGACGCGCAGCATGGACAGGAACTGTTCCTGCGTTGGCGACGACTGTACGCTCAAGCCTGACATCTCAGGCTGGGAGGGGGCTTAAGACCAGGAGAGCAAATGTCCCCTATTGGCTGTCAAGAGTGGATAATCGTCTCACTTCCCCCATAGGTCGCCTCTCAAGCGAAAACTTGAAGGGTAGAGAGTGGACGGGCACGCGGCCCGGCCACTCAACGGAATTAATTGCTTCAGGCCAAATGGCGGTCGAAGAAAGCTTGAAGCCGGTCGAAGGGGATGATCTCCACCTGATCATAGAGGTCGACGTGATCGGCTCCTTCGATGATCACCAACTCCTTCGGTTCTGCTGCGGCAGCGAAAGCGTCTTCACTGAAATAGCGCGAATGAGCCTCGGATCCCGCGATGATCAGCGCCGGGCGCGGCGAGATCTCGTTCACGTAGGTTAGCTGCGGCATGTTCATGAATGACATGGCCGAAGTGATGTTCCAGCCACCGTTCGAGTTCGCTGAGCGGGGATGGTAGCCACGATCGGTTTTATAGTAGTTCCAGTACATGGTGATGACCGGATCATCTATGCCGTCAAGTGTCTCCGGCAGGCCTCCATCCCGAGCTGGAGCAGCCTCAGAGGACGCGTCATCCCACCGTTGCAGGCTCAGACGGGTCAGTCGCTCATTGCGCTGCTCATCTGTCATCGCATCGTAATAGCCGCGCGCGTTAACACGGGACATGTCGTACATGCTGGTTACAGCGACCGCTTTCACCCGCTTATCCGCAGCAACGGCATTCAGCGCCAGACCGCCCCAGCCGCAGACGCCGATCACACCGATCCGCTCACGGTCAACGAGATCATGCAAGCCGAGGAAATCGACCGCGGCCATGAAGTCTTCGCTGTTGATGTCGGGCGAAGCGACAAAGCGTGGCTCTCCACCGCTTTCCCCTGTGTAAGAGCCGTCAAATGCCAGCGTAATGAAGCCGCGTTCAGCCATTGTCTGGGCGTAGAGGCCCGACGATTGCTCCTTAACCGCTCCGAAGGGGCCTGCCACAGCTAGTGCGGGCAGCGTGCTCTCTGAGCGATTTACCGGAATGTAAAGATCGCCTACCAGCGTAATTCCGTAGCGGTTGGCAAAACTCACCTTGCTGTGCTCGACTAGATCGCTCTTGGGAAAGGTCTTATCCCATTCGGCGGTTGTCTGCGCCAGCACCGCTCGACCGGAAAGCGTGGCAAGACCCAAAGCGGCCACGCTGGCGCCAGCGGTGACAAGAAGGCTGCGACGCTCGGGACTGTCGGGCGCGTTGAGCTGGGTGTCGTCTGTCATGTCGATATCCTCTGTTGGGGGCAATTGCAGTCAAGATGGTCGCTGCCGGTCCAACGGATAAGGCTGCAAAAACCTATTGCAGCCATGAAACAGATTCATCATCTATGAGCAGATTGGCAACAGCTCAGCGGGGGCATCCTAGCTCTGGGCGCACAGGAGGCACATATGGACCGCGACCTGATCGGAGACCTCTCCATGCTTCTCGCCGTGGCGGATGAGGGTAATTTCACCCGTGCGGGTCATCGCTTAGGTATCTCCCAATCTGCCGTGAGCCATACGGTCCGGCGACTCGAAGACCGCATTGGTGTCAGATTGCTCAACCGGAACTCCCGTAGCGTGACCCTGACCGATGCGGGCGAGCGCCTGGTCTCCACCCTGCGCCCCAGCTGGCAACAGGTCAGCGACCGGATCGAGGAAATCCGCACCCTCGGCGAACATCCTTCCGGGCTGGTTCGCGTGACCGTTAGCAAATCCGCAGCACAGCGGATTCTCTGGCCTGTTGCATCACAGCTGGTGCGGGATTTTCCTGCGGTCACGATCGAGATCAGCACTGACGGACGCCTTTCCGATTTGGCTGAGGACAGGTTCGATTGTGCGATCCGTCTGGGTGAGCACCTAGGACCAGACATGATAGCTGTGCCGGTCGGCCCGCCTATCGCGATGGCCGCATTTGCCAGTCCGGATTATCTAAAGGACCGCCCCCTGCCACAACATCCGGAGGATCTAATTGCACACAACTGTCTGGTCATGCGGCACCGGGTCGATGGCGGCACCTATGACTGGGAGTTCGAGAAGGAGGGGGAAGAGCGGGTCGTTCGCCTCAAGGGGCCGTTTATCCTCAATGATTCAGGAATGGTGTTGCAGGCCGCGCTGGAAGGGCACGGGATTGGCTTCCTGACCGCTCCCGAGATCGAAGAGGAGGTGGCCGCGGGGCGCCTTCGCCGCCTTTTATCTGATTGGTGCCCACCCTTTGAAGGGTATCACTTGTGCTATTCCGGGCGTCGCAATGTGAGTTCAGCCATGCGCGTCCTGATTGACCGTCTGCGCTTTAAAGGATGATTCTCATTCATGCTGGCAATGCCGATTAGCAAGCTGCCGGGTAGACCGCCAGGAGGTTAAGAGGGACACTCCTCGCGACGGTGTCCTGCGGCGGGGGTTTATTCCTGGAGAGCCAATGACATCCGCCATCCCCTCATCCTCAGCTATGTCCTCCGATCGCCCCGCCAACTGGGGCGCTGTCGTCGCGCTGTCCCTCGGAGCCTTTGCCCTCGTCGCCTCCGAGTTCATGCCGGTCAGCATTCTAACCCCAATTGCCTCTGACCTCGCTATCAGCGAGGGGCTGGCTGGACAAGCAATTTCGGTCTCTGGCGCCTTCGCGGTGCTGACAAGCCTAACCCTCACTACGCTAACCCAAAACATGGACCGCAAAATCGTGTTAATGGGCCTCGTCGCGCTCATGCTGGCCTCGGGTACACTCGCAGCGCTGGCACCGAGCTTCGGTATCTTTCTCGTAGGCCGCGCCTTTATCGGTGTCGCCATCGGGGGCTTCTGGTCCATGTCTGCCGCTGTCGCCATGCGGCTGGTGCCGGAATCCTCGGTCCCTCGGGCCCTGGCAATCTTTAACGGCGGCAATGCCTTGGCAACAGTGATTGCTGCGCCGATGGGAAGTCTTCTTGGAGGGCTGTTCGGCTGGCGAATGGCATTCCTTTGCCTCGTCCCGATCGCGGCCCTTGCCTTCCTCTGGCTCTTAAGCAGCCTGCCGAGCATGGCCCCCACACAGCGCAAACAGGGGGGAACGCTTTTCGTTCTGTTTAAATCGCCGGTGGTCAGTTTCGGAATGCTCGCCACGGCGTTATTCTTCATGGGACAATTCACGTTGTTCACTTACCTTCGCCCGTTCCTCGAAACAGTCACAAGCGTCGCGGTTTCCGACCTGACCGCCATGCTGCTGATGTTGGGTTTCGCGGGATTTGTCGGCACAGCGGGAATTGGCAGACCGCTGGCGCGCGCACTCTACCCGGTTCTAATCCTTTGGCCTCTGTTCCTGGCGGCTGTCGGACTGGGCATGCTTGTCTTTGGCCACAGTTTGATTGGGATGGGTGCGTTGATGATCGGGTGGGGCTTCTTTGCTACCTCAGCTCCCGTTGGGTACTGGACTTGGCTTACCCGAACCCTGCCCGATGACGCAGAGGCTGGCGGCGGGCTGATGGTCGCGATTATCCAGCTGTCGATCACATTCGGAGCAACACTGGGTGGCGTTCTCTATGACGCGTGGGGTCATATCCCGGCTTTCGGAGCAAGTGTGGTTCTGCTGTTTCTGTCGGGTATCGTCGCAGGCTTGGCGAAAAAATTCTCGCCAAACACCGACGATGTCTGAAAGATTTCGGCGGACGCAATTCCGGTTGCCTTCTACCTGATGACAGGCACCAAAATGCTGCATGAACAGCGGTTCCCCGCCTCGTCCACTCCCTGCGCGAACGCGCAGGGAGCTCCGTAGATCATGAGCGCGACGCCAAACGCGGCGATGAATTTTCCAATCACCCGTTTGCTCCGGAAAAATCATATTTGGACAGCGGTAGGCTTCGGATGCGCTCGCCTGTCAAGACCGCCAAGGCATTCACAACCGCTGGAGGCACACCCGGCAGGCCGGGTTCGCCAATCCCTCCCATGGGCGCACCGCTTTCCGCGATCCGTACGTGCACTCGGGGCATACGCTCAGGAGGCAGGATCGGGTACATGTCGTAGTTCCGGGCTTCAGGCATCCCGTCAGTGTAGACGACCTCCTCAAGCAGCGCAGAGGAAAGCCCCAGAGCTACCGCAGAGTTCACCTGAGCCTCGATGATTGCCGGGTTGACGATACTGCCTGGATCGATCGCGACCCAGATATCATGAACCACCACTTCGCCGTCCTTGAGGGAGACCTCGGCAATCGTCGCGACTTCGCTGCCGAACGGAGACGCCATGGCAACGCCACGGGCGCGGCGGGTTCCGTCTTCCGCTTCGAAAGGTCCGCGCTTCCATCCGCCGGAGAGATCACCGACCGCTTCCAGCAAGGTTTTGTGGCGCGGGCTTTTCTCGAGCAGTTTGAGACGCAGTTCGTACGGATCCTGTTCGCCGGCATCCGCCATTTCGTCGAAGAACGTCTCATAGAAGAAATCGTTCATCGAATGGCCGACAGAACGCCAGAATCCGATGATCGCCGGATCGTCGACATGTATCTGACCCACACGCCGATTCGCAATTGCATACGGTTTTCCGGCAATGCCCTCGACGGACGAACTATCGACCTTGCCCGGCTGGCGGCCGTACCAGCGCCCCGTCGGCCCTTCGCCAACGGCAACAGCGTCGAACGCGACGGGCAAGCCATCTTCGCCAATTCCAGCACGAAAACGCACGGTTCCGATCGGCCGAACCGGATCGCGCAGAAACTCCTCCTCGCGGCTCCACAGGAGCTTGACGGGGCGTCCCGAGGCCCTGGAAAGCATAATCGCCTGAGGATAGGGGTTTGCCGTTTGGTAGAGGAAATGACGGCCGAAGAAGCCCCCGAGCATGGGCGAGTGAATGATCACCTTGTCCGTAGAGATTCCTGCGACCTTCGCGGCATCCCCCTGGAACATTTCCGGAGCCTGGTTCGGCACCCACATTTCCAGGCTGCCATCGTCATTGAACCGCACCAGCGCTGAAGGTGGCTCGAGCTGGCCATGGGCCAGATAAGGCGCATCATAGGCTGCTTCGATCACCCTAGCTGACGAGGCAAGCGCGGCGGCTGCATCACCTTCGGTTTCAAATGCGATACCTTCGCCCGGCGTTGCCTTCAGCATCTCCTTACGGCCTTCGGACGAAAAATCCGCAGGCATGGCATGCAGAGTTCCGGCAGGCGCTTCGTTCCAGCTGACTTCCAGCTTTTCGACAGCCATGCGGGCACGCCACCAACTGTCTGCCAGAACAGCCATTGCTCCGGGTAATTTATGGATGGAATGGACACCGGGCATAGCTGCCACGTCCGCCTCGTTGGCGACGTCACCCGGCTCCTGGCCGAGGCGCGGGGCATGCTGGACGGCTCCAAAAAGCATATCTTCCAACGTCAGGTCGATAGCGTATTGCGCCCTGCCCGTCGACTTGTCGCGAACATCAAGCCGGTCTTGCGGCTTGCCGATCCATCGAAAACTGTCGTTCGACCGCAGTTCGACCGTCTCAGGCACAGGCAGATCCGCGGCAGCCTCCGCCAAGTCGCCATAGGGGATCGATTGGCCAGTCACAGTGTGGATCACTTGACCTGGTTCGGTCGAAAGCTCTTCAACCGGCACACCGAGGCGGACGGATGCTGCTTGCAGCAGCATTTGGCGGGCAGTGGCGCCGAGTTTGCGCATGGCATCATAGCTCGTGCGAACAGACATGCTGCCGCCGGTAAAGCGCATCTGTCCGCCAATCAGAAGATAGTCCGGCCCCGGAGGCGCCGTTTCCACCTGAAAATTGACCGGATCCACGTCCAGTTCCTCGCCGACAATTTGAGCCATCGCCGTATAAATGCCCTGACCACCTTCCACGAAGGCGCTGCGGAATTTCACCGTGCTGTCGGAGAGAATTTCCAGGTAGGCGTCGATCCTGCTGCCCGGCGTTCCTTGGGCGGCCTGCGCGATAGCCTGTCCGCTGCCAACGGGAAGTGCGACGGTCAGGACAAGCGCGCTCATCGAACCGGCCAGGAAGCCACGGCGCGAAACGTTGAGGGGGCGTCCAGCGCTGTTGTTGCTATGCGGCGCCCCTATATGATCTAGAACTTTCATTGGAGCGCCTCCTTAAGCTTCCGCCGCCTGACGAACGGCCTTTGAAATGGCATTGTAAGTGCCGCAGCGGCAAAGATTGATCATCGCAGCAGCGATGTCTTCTTCCGATGGGGAAGCGTTTTCCTTCAGAAGCGACGTGGCAGCCATAACCTGACCGGACTGGCAGTAACCGCACTGAGGTACCTGGTTGTCGACCCAAGCCTCGACCACCTTCTTGCCAACCGGATCTTCTTCGATCGCTTCGATGGTCGTGATTTCGGAGCCGACGACGCTCTCAACCGGCGTCACGCAGGTTCTGGTCGCGTAACCGTCAACAAGCACCGTGCAAGCCCCGCACTGCGCCAGACCGCAGCCGTATTTGGTGCCGGTCATGCCGAGAGTATCCCTTAAGACCCAGAGTAGCGGGGTATCCGGTTCAACGTCGATCTCATGACGAGATCCATTGATGTTCAGTTCCATAGGTCCTCTCCTCTGGCGTTCCTAAAGGCTTGCCGCCCCATTTCTGGGATCGGCGCTTCAGCGGAAATAATTTCCGGACGGCACGTCCGGATCCGTTTCAACGCGATTGCGTCCGAGTTGCTTCAAGGCCGCAGTCGGCCTGACGCCTGCCTAATATGAAGCCTGAGGTTCAAGCGATTAAGGTCTGTAACGTGAAGCTAGTCATGATTTGGCTTCATGAAATGGGAGGGAACCTGACCTGAGTCCCGACTTCCCTCCAGATTTCGGGAGAGTCTTGGGTTTCCTATCTGGCCTCATGCGGCCTGTTGTTCCATAGCCATTTTCATTGCGAACTCGCTGGGAGTGATGTTGCCCAGCGATGAGTGCGGTCTGTTTCTGTTGTAATCCTCCTTCCATGCGGTAATAGAGGCGCGCGCGTGGTCGAGCGACGAGAACAGGGTCTCGTTGAGGCATTCGTCTCGGAAGCTGCCGTTGAAGCTCTCGACGAAACCGTTCTGCATCGGCTTCCCGGGGGCGATGTAATGCCACTCGACACGTGTTTCCTGGCACCATTTGAGGACGGCCATACTGGTCATCTCCGTGCCGTTGTCCGAGACGATCGTCTTCGGCTTTCCCCGTCTGGCGATGAGGCTGTCCAGCTCGCGAGCAAGCCAAGCGCCCGACAAGGATGTGTCTGCGATCAGGCACAGGCATTCCCGGGTGAAGTTGTCGGCGACAGCCAGAACACGGAAGCGGCGACCATCCGTGAAGGCATCACTGACGAAGTCCAGGCTCCAGCGTTCGTTGGGGCGTGACGGCAAAGCCAGGGGACACCTCGTCCCTAAGGCCCGTTTGCAACCGCAGCGCTTGCGCAGCATCAGGTTTTTTTTCCCGGTAAAGCCGCCTGAGCTTCTTCAGGTTCATGACGATCCCCTGTCGGTCCAGCATGACGTGGATGCGCCGATAACCGAAGCGGCGGCGCTCCGACGCAACCTTCTTCATCGCCTTCCGAATGGCCACATCGTCAGGCCGCACGCTGCGGTATCGCATGGGGGACCGATCAAATGACGACACCTCGCACGCCCGACGCTGGCTCACCCCATGTTGCGCACAGACATGAGCCACCGCATTCCGCTTCACATCGGGCGTCACCATTTTTTTGAGGCCACGTCCTTCAGGATCGTATTGTCCAGCATGGTCTCGGCGCACAGTTTCTTCAGCTTGGCGTTCTCGTCCTCCAGCGCCCTCAGTTTGCGGGCATCGGAAACGTCCATGCCGCCATACTTCGCCTTGTATTTGTAGAAGATTGCATCCGAGATGCCCTGCTTGCGGCAGACATCGGCCGTCTTCGCACCCGCCTCCTGCTCTTTCAAAATCCCGATGATCTGTTCTTCCGTGAACCGAGAACGCTTCATGTCGTCCGTCTCCTCAATGTGACGGACTCTACCAAAATTTGGAGGAAGTTTAGGGGCCCAGGTCAGACCGGTATGAAGACGGCTGGGAATTTCAGCGGCGCCGGAGTCCGGAAGACGACCTTAGTGAATAACGCCGTTCGCTTGCCCTGAATCGAGTCCCCCCATTACTCCCTGGAACGGCGTTACCGGGTGAATCGCTGGTTTTTGAAAAGATCGACATTATCAGGCACAGTCTAAAGTGACTGAGCGATTGCCTCTGCTTGCTTGAGTACAAGCTTGATGGCCTCCGAGGCCAGATCCGGCGGATAGCCATGCTTTTGAAGGATCTTTTTCACAGCAATGCGCATTTTGGCGCGCACGTTTTCACGCCGCCACCAATCAACACCCGAGTTGTTTCTGATCGTCGTAACCAGTTCGGTCGCAATGATACGAAGCTCCTCATTGCTCATGACTTCGACGGCGCTCTCGTTCTGGGCCAGCGCATCATAGAAAGCGCGCTCCTGCGGCGTTAGCCCATCCTCCGGCTCCTTGCTCAGATCCTTCGCGATCTGGATCAGTTCCTGAAGGATCTGGAGAGCGTCAACGCTTCGGTTGTGATAGCGCGCGATCGCCTGCTCCAACCTTGAGGAAAACACTTCGTTCTGGACAACGTTGGTCCTCGTTCTGGCGCTGATCTCACCATTCAGAAGCTTCCTGAGCGCTTCCACGGCCAGGTTCTTGTGCTGCATATTTTGCAGCTCGAGCATGAACTCTTCGGAGAAAACGCTGATATCAGGTCTGTCGAAGCCGCAGGACTCAAGGATGTCGACCACTTCAGTGGACGCCACGGCGTTGTTGATCAGTTGCTGGATCGCAAAGTCGGGACTGTGCGACGATCCCCGCCCTCCCCCGGTTCCCAGCTTTTCAAGGCCTGAACGCACGGCGACGAAAAACGCCACCTCTTCTGCACTCTCCGATGCTGCCGGACTGCCCGCTGCCAATTTAAAACCCTTGACCAAGGCTGCCACCGCATCGCGGAAACGCCGTACGGCACCGACGCTCGTGTCCTCCTGCTGCTCCTTGCTCAGGATAAAGTCCAGCGCACCTGGCAGAACCCGGCGCCGTTGATCAGGCGTGCCTCCAAGCGCCGCCTTATAGTCAAAGCCATGGAACTGAGCGCGGGCGACATCCAGTGCGTCCAGGAAGGCTGCAATCGCCTCGCGCTCATCGATGCCCGTTTGCGCCTGGTCCGTCTGTGAGTAATGCGACAACGCCTTCTTCAGGTCAGAGGCGATCCCGATGTAATCGACCACCAGGCCGGATGGCTTGCCACGGAAAACCCGATTGACGCGTGCGATCGCCTGCATGAGCCCATGGCCCTTCATCGGCTTGTCGACGTAGAGCGTGTGCATGCAGGGCGCATCAAACCCGGTGAGCCACATGTCACGGACAATCACCAGATTCAATCCATCGCTCAGGTCTTTGAACCGGTTTCGGATGGATTCCTGCCGGCTCTTGGAGCGGATGTGCGGCTGGAACTCGATAGGATCCGTCGCTGATCCGGTCATGACAACCTTGACCGCGCCCAGGTCATCCGTCTCGCCGTGCCAATCCGGCCTGGCAGCAATGATCCGGTTGTACACCTCCACACAGATGCGCCGGCTCATGCAGACAATCATGGCCTTGCCGTCCATCGCTGTCAGCCTGGCGTCAAAGTGGGTCAGAATATCCTGAACCACGGCGTCCAACCGCTTGTCTGCGCCGACCAGAGCTTCGACACGGGTCCATTTCCTGGCAATGCTGCTGGCCTCAGTCTCGTCGAGGGTTTCCGTCGCCTCTTCGAAATCTTCGTCCAGATCCTCGACGATTGCGTCATCGAGCTCGATCTTGGCGACCCGCGCTTCGTAATAGATCGGCACTGTCGCCCCGTCCTGGACGGCCTGGGCAATGTCATAGACGTCGATATACTCCCCGAAGACACCTCGGGTGTTCGCCCCGACCAGATCGACCGGTGTGCCCGTGAAGGCCACATAGACGGCATTTGGCAGAGCCGCACGAAGCTGGTGCGCCAGTCCGTGGCGGACTTCTCCGGTCTCCTTGTTCAGCTTGGCCTCGAAACCATACTGGGTTCTATGCGCCTCATCGACCATGACAACCACGTTCGAGCGGTCAGTCAGCTCAGGGAACAGCTCGCCTTTCTCGGGGCGGAATTTCTGGATCGTCGAGAAGATGATCCCGCCAACCTCACGATCCAGCAGGGTTTTCAGCTCGCCGATGCTGTTGGCCTGGACGGGTTCTTCTCCGAGCAGATCTTTGCAGCGGGCAAAGGTGGCGTAGAGTTGGTTGTCGAGATCGTTACGGTCGGTGATGACCAGAAGCGTCGGGTTTTCCAGGTCCCGGTGGTGCATCACCCGGCCGGCAAGGAAGGTCATGAGCAAGGATTTGCCCGACCCCTGCGTATGCCAGATCACCCCGCCCTTGCCGTCTCTGCCACGAGCGGTGAGGACCGCATCCACCGCCTTGCGCACAGCGTGGAACTGATGGTAGCCGCCAATCTTCTTGATTGGCCCCTTGCCCTCGTCCTCGAAGACAACGAACCAACGAAGCATGTCCAGAAGTGTGCGGGGGTTCAGCAAACCATTGGTCAGAGTTTCCAGTTCCAGCGCCGAGCTGAGCGAGGCGACGGTTTCGCCATCCACAGTCCGCCAGCGCATGAAGCGGTCAAAGCCGGCGGAGAGCGACCCGTAGCGTGCCAACACATCATCGGAGATCACCGAGAACAGGGTGGTGCGGAAGAGATCGGGAATGTCGTTCTTGTAGGTCTCAATTTGCCGGAAGGCTCCTTCCAGATCCACTCCACCAATGCCCTTGAGCTCGATGACCACCAGCGGCAAGCCGTTCAGATACAAAATGACATCCGGCACCCGCGGGGTCTTGCCGACAACATCGACCTGATTGATCGCCCGCCAGTCGTTCTTCGCATCGTCCCAGTCTATGACCCGCACGCGGGCGTTCCGCTCTTCACCGCCAGCGTAATAGGTCAAGGGAATGCCATTGACCATCAGATCATGAAGGCGGCGGTTTTCCTGCAAGAGATCGGTTGCGAAGACGCTGTCCTCGATCCGCTTCTGCGCCTCGGAAATTGCGCTCTCCGGCAGGTCAGGATTGAGCCGGGCAAGGGCAGCGTTCAGAACGGGGGCAAGAATGGCATCGCGATAGCTGGCCCGCATAGCGGATGGCAGGTCCGGCGCGATCTCTGACCCGTGCTGTCTGACAAAACCCAGTTTCACCAGATCCTGAAGAAACACCTCTTCGAGTTCGGCTTCCGCAAAATACGCCATCAGCTTTCACCGTATTCTGCGGAAAGACGGGATTCCGAGATTTCGTTCAGCGCCCCCCTAAGCGCTGTTTCGAGCTCGCAATATGTGTTCACGAGCCAGTCGGCGATTTCATCAACCACCTCGTCGCTATATGGGTCACTAGATTTCGACAACTGAATGCGCGCCGTTCTCTTTTTTTCGGGCTTGATCCATTCAAGAAGCTGTCCGAACTTTCCCTCTATTTCTGCTTGGCGAGCACAGAACCTATTGAAAACTAATTCGGTTTCTTCCCTTGTTGGCCACGCAAGGAAGAGCTCCGCCCTTATGTGACGTTTTTGCAGAACCAAAGAAAAATGGGTGTTTTCAAGGGGGGAAGGAATGCTCAACCAGTGGTTCCGGCTTGAAGACAAGTCCTTGTACTTTGTGGCATCTTTCGTGTTCAAATGTCCAATGACGCGGTTCCAATAGACCTCATGAAACCTCTGCCGCTGACGCATTGTGTCATGCCAGTTCTTTTCCTCGGCAGTTTTCTCCGTCATACCGATCATGAAGTCGGCAGCTTCCGGCGTCGGGATCACTTGCTGGATATCGACGAAGAGCTCCTCGCCGAAGCCGTAAGGCACGACCTTGAAACACCGGGCGTCAATCCGGTGCTCGCGCAGCCAGAGCACGGTGGACGTCACCTCCTTGCGGAAGTTGGCGGCGATGAACATCAGGCGCTGGTCGTTGCCCGGGTTCAGAACCACCTCGTCCAGTTCATCGACCTCGAGGAAGTCGCAGATCGACTGGACGGCGTTCCCACCGCCACAGAACCGGTCGAGGTAATGCTGGTAGATATCGATGATCTGCGCCTTGGTCAGGCTGGAAACATAGGCAGTGTATTTCAGCGCCTGCCAGGCAACGTCGCGGCCGGAATCATCCAGCTTGTTCTCGATGACGACCAGATGGCCGTCCTTGTCGAGGGCAAGAAGATCCAGCCGCTCGCGGGTATCCGCAAAGCCGTCGAACTCCTTCTGGATGATCAGCAGCTCTTCACCGAGTGTGTCCGGCTGATTGGCCAACCATTCCTGCAAATGCTCCCGTTCGCGCAGCTGGAGATCAGCAAAGCGCTTCTCCTCCAGTTTGCGCAGGCGGTTTTCGGATCGGTTGACCTGAAACATGTCTCTCTCACAACATGAAAACTAAAACAATTAGATTACCCAATCCGGGTGGCAAGCAGCTTTGAAGAAGGAGACAGACGAAGCGGTAGGAGCTTGCCCCAGCTTATCTCTGTGCGGTTCCAAGATGGCGACCAAATCTTGGTAAAACTCTTGTTCGCCATCCCATATTTCGTCGGCAGTTTTCAGCTCCAGATGCCGACGATAAACGTAACAAATCGCGTCCGCGACTTGAACGAGCGACGAGTGATCGGACTTAATCGCAAAAGCAGTATTGATGATATGGTCGAACCGATCCGTCGGCTTACGGTCGATCCATATCGGCTTTCCTCTTCTCCTCCCACGGATCTGATAAAGGGGGTCATACCAAGCTTCTGCATTGTAAAGCCCGTCCGAGAGCTTGGGCATGTCAACCTTGTTGTCATCCATAATGACAACTGTAAGACCTTTGCTGTTTTTCACCCCTTGCATTTTCTTCTGCACGAGCGCGCTGCTGAACATGCTGCTGGCGAGCCAATAGTTATTGCCGAAAGGGTGCCCATAGCCAGCATCAATGGCGGCATCGAACGCCTCAAATGACAAGCCAATGCCGAAAAGCTTGCCACCGTTAGAAACGGCGAGGCGGCATACATCAGTCAGGAAGGCCTTTCGTTCTTGCGCAGGCACTGCGCGCCATCCTCCCTTGCCGTTGATGAAACGCTTCGTTTTTAGTTCAGTCCCAGATCCCGGGTGACGTGTGAGCAGAGCTGCAAACATCTCATCGAAATCAGCGGTTTTCTTGCGAAGTTTGTAAGCATCCACCATCAAGCCGCACATCACGAAGACGTCGCCTTCGTCCCTAGATCCGCTTTCGTCGAAATAGATGAACTTCATTACGCCACATCCTCCACCTGTTCCCGTGCTTCGCCGACGCGGAGGTCTCCGGACATGAGGCGTGGCAGAAGCGTATCGCGAAGGGTGGCGAGGGTTTGGTTTTCCTCAACGATATTCCATGCTTTTTCCCGGAATGGCCGCACCAGTTCGCAGAATGCTCTGATGACGCTGGCGTCATTGGGCGCAACCAGTTCGAAATTGCAGATATCGTCCTTTGAGAGGCTCGGGAAGACCGACCCCGTTGTCTTTTCAAGGAGTGTGGGCATGTTGGACAAGACTGCGCATTCGATGAACTCATGCGTCCCTTTGTTACCGCGGATCCCTGTGACGCCGCGACCGAGACAATACTCATCATCTGCGAAGGCGTGGCGACCCGTGGTCGATCCGCGAATGCAGATAATAAGATCGCCGCGCTCTGCGAGACGGGTTGGTGCCGTGGTCCATTTCGCCTTCTTCAAGAAGAAATCGCCATATTCGACCGGCCCATTGCACAATGGGGTGCCGATGGCCTGGTCGTTGTATGAAGTCCCCTTTGGGGATAGACCCATGGTGACTGTCGCAAGGGACTTCAGCGACTGCACCTCCCACCCCTCCGGCAGCCCCTCCTCATCAAACCGGTCCGGAAACAGGGCGGCGGTGGCGGGGTCCATATGGGCGGGGGCGCGGCCTTCGAGTTTGGCCCAGACGGGGTCGAAATCGACGAACCAGGACCGGTACAGCGCTCGCGCCATCTCCTCCAGCGTCGCCGCCGTCTTGCGGTTCAACTCGATCTTGTCGTCCAGCGCCCCCAACACCGCCGCGATCTGGCGTTGTTCGTGCAGCGGTGGGATCGGGATTTGAACTTGCTTTAGATCCCGAATGGGTAACTGCGGCTGGGCACTTCCCGAAGTTAGAGACACAATCTGATCTGAAAACGCTTCAGAGCGCAGAAAGAATGAAAGGAACTTGGGAGAAAGACGGTTTTGGTCCGGCCGGATAATGACCATACCAGAGTTAATCCTAATGTTTTCAAAGGAAACCTCTTGTCCAAAGTATGCAACATTTCCAACGGTTCCACGGGTCGTGAGAACACAGTCGTGTCGCTGAAGCTTCCCCTTTCGTAACGAGTTGTCTTTTTCCGCCGAAATGAACTCGCAAGATGAAAAATCAAAGCCGCGTTTTGTCACATTGGCGGCGCTCAGGAAAAGACAGTCCCCCGATGGTAAAAGCTGCTGTTTGGATGGATAGTTCTTCCCGCGATCTCCATCCAAAATCTGCGTAGCCTCAAAACCGAGCGCTTCGCTGTGCCAGTCGCTCATCCCAACGCCCCCAGCCGCGTCTCAATCTCGGCTTCCAGCCGCCGCCCCTCCGAAAACTGCTCCCGCAGCGTGCCCATCAGGCGCTCGAATTTTTCCTCAAACGGCTCGCCGTCATCTTCAACGGCCCCTGCCCCGACATATCGCCCCGGAGTCAGGACGAAATTGTGCCTGCCGATTTCGTCCAGCCTGGCGGATTTGCAGAAACCCGCTTCGTCCTCGTAAGCCCCTGCATCCGGTTCGCCGCGCCAGGCGTGATAGGCGGTCGCGATCTTCTGCACTTCCGCGTCGGACAGTTCCTTCTGCTTGCGGCTGCCCGGCACCAGGGCGCCCATCTTGCGCGCGTCGATGAACAGCACCTCGCCGCGCCGGTCGCGCAGCTTGGCGTCCCTGGCGATGCCGTTGGACTTGTCCTTGGCCAGGATCCAGAGGCAGGCCGGGATCTGGGTGCCATAGAACAGCTGACCGGGCAGCGCCACCATGGCATCGATGGCGTCGCCCTCCACCAACGCCCGCCGGATCTCGCCCTCGCCGCCGGACATCGATGACATGGAGCCATTGGCCATGACCACACCGCCAATCCCGCTTGCGGACAGATGCGCATGGATATGCTGGATCCAGGCGAAATTGGCATTGCCCACCGGCGGCGCACCATAGCGCCAGCGGCGGTCTTCCCGGAGCAGCTCGCCTGACCAGTCGGAAATGTTGAAAGGCGGATTGGCGAGGATGTAATCGAACCGCTCGTCCGGAAACGCGTCCTTGACCAGCGTGCCTTCCGAGTTCCAGCGGATATCACCGAAGATGCCACGGATCGCCAGGTTCATGCGCGCCAGACCGAAGGTGGTGTGGTTGCGCTCCTGACCATAGATGGCGATGTCGTCGCTCTTGCCGGAATGGGCGTCGATGAACTTTTCCGACTGAACGAAGAACCCGCCCGTGCCGCAGCAGGGATCATAGACCCGGCCCTTCGTCGGCTCAATCATCTCGATCAGCGTATCGACGACAGATTTCGGCGTATAAAACTCCCCGCCCCGCTTGCCTTCAGAAGAGGCGAACTCACCGATGCAATATTCATAGATGCGCCCGATCAGATCAAAATCAGCGCGAGTGCCTTCCAGCTTGATGTCATTGGTGAAGAGGTCGATCAGACCAGACAGCATGGCCCGGTCGATGCTCTCCTTGCCATAGACCTTTGGCAGCGCACCCTTCAGGCTCTCGTTTTCCTTCTCGATCGCCCGCATGGCGTCATCGATCAGGATGCCGATCCGCGGGTCCTTGGATTGGCGCGAGATGGTCTGCCATCGCGCCTCCTCCGGCACCCAGAAGATGTTTTCCGCCAGATACTCGTCGCGGTCTTCCGGATCTGAATAGGCTTCAGCGCTGAGCTTCTCGTGCAGGCGGTTGAAGGAGACCGAGACATAGCGCAGGAACAGGAGCCCCAGCGCAATATGCTTGTACTCGCCCGCATCCATCGAACCGCGCATCTTGTCGGCAGCGGCAAACAGTGTCTTCTCGATACTCACGACGTTTCCCTGTTTTTTGTTCTTGCCGGCAAGATCAACACGACATGCCCTTATTGCCAAAACAACCTGCGGCTGATTAGGCTCTGAATCGGCTAGGTTTTTCAAGCCTTGAGGGCTCGTAAATGAATAAGAATAGCGTCTTGAGCAGAAGACGGACCTATTGGTGGGGACTTGGCTTCTCAAAGCTTTCTGGCGGCAGGCTAACGCAGAGACCGATTCATGATCGGATTTCTTCTGAGAAGATCAACTTGGCCCCTCGACACAATTTTTAATATCTATAGAAACATTTATATACACATGGGGTTTGGCTCATGATCTCCATTCCGAACCAAAACGAAAAATCATCGATAGCCCAATTATTTGCATCACCTGCGACACAGTCTCCACGGCTGCCTAGCTTGATCAGAAATTGATTTGATTACAAAAACACCTACAGGAGCTTGAAGTGGACCTCATGAACGGTGTCGATCCTGGCCTGATGCTCAAAGATGGCATCATCTTCCTGGCAGAATATCTGACACTCTCCGATAGTAGACCGGGTTATTTCGCAGCTGGATTTTTCCTGATTACGGCCTTCTGCGGCCTTTTCTACATTTGGCGAACAAGAAAGCAATTCAAGGCTGTACAGGATTTGAATGCGCGAGTTCGCCTGCACGAAGGCATCAATGACTTTGCTCAAGGCTATGACGACTTCCGCGCGACCTTGAAGGACAATTATTGCACTTCGCCCCAGCGGATGGCTGTCTGGGAGGCCTTCGACGAATTTAACGAGACTGTCGTGCCGGATGATATTGACGGTCCATTGCAGCTCAGGAATTCGATCCGCCCCGCATCATTCCTGAATGTTGAAGATCTTGGCTTCGGGCCAGGTATGTTTCGCATACTCCCGAACATCTTCGTCTCGGCAGGCCTCCTGCTAACCTTTCTTGGACTTGTTGCCGCTCTGCACCAATTCTCCCAGTCCATGAGCGCAGGTTCTGGCGGCATGGACAGAGCAATGCAAGACTTCATGCAAATCGCATCGGCCAAGTTTGTCATGTCCCTTGTTGGTCTGTTTTGCTCCATCATTTTCACAGTCCTGCTGCGCCTGAGACAAAACCAGATTGAGGCAGCGCTCCATCGCCTTTGCTCCGCAATAGAGCGCAGGCTGGTTTTTGTCAGCCTGGAAGACATTGGTTTCCGGCAATTGCGGGCAGCAACAGAGCAGCGCGAGCACTTGCGCGAAATCGGAACGGGTCTCGTTGCTCAGCTGCGCGAGCCGCTAGATGCTTTGCCAAATGCCATCACCGACGCGATCGCAAGCAAGATGGACCCGATCTTTGAACGCGTTTCCTCCATGGGAACCAGCAATATGGAAGGACTGGTAGGCGACCTGTCCCAGCAGCTTTCTCATTCCGTCGGAAATGCCCTCACCCGCGCCAGTGAATCCCTTGGCGAGGCGACTGATCGGATTGGCCTTATGGTCGACCGGATGAATGGCGCCAACACCCAAGCAGGGGATGGCCTACGCGATGCCCTCGACCAGATGGCTCGGGCGATGGCGGAAATGCGATCGGAAGTCGCCGCAAGCGGACGTATAGCGTCCGAGGCCATGAACGAGGGAGCGGAACGTCTGCTCTCTGTCATGAACGACACCCTTGCCGGCATCCGGGAAAACACCGGTCAGGGCGCGGAAGCCATGCGCGCGGCCGCCGAGGAAATGAAGCAGGCTGCCGACAGCTTCCGCCAGACCCTGGACAATGCCAGCCAGGAAAGCGCTGAAGCTGCAAGGCAGCGCATGGCGGCCTCCACAGAGGAGGCAGGCCAGGCAATCTCAGGCGCCGGGCGGGCGTTGCTAGACAGTTTCGGCCAGACCAGTCACGACATCGCAAAGCTTGGCACCGAGATGGGTGAAGTCATCGGCGAGAAACTGCTGTCGCGGCTTGAGGAAATCGGAAATCGGCTTTCTGAAATGGCTGACGCCGTCCAGCGTGGAGCTTCCGGTGCGCAAAGCGCTGCACAGGGCATGAACACTGGCGCCGATGCGATCCACGGCGCCTCCGAAGGCTTCCGCACAGCGAGCCAGAGCCTGAGTGCAGCAGCGGAGCCTATCCGGGCATCGCAAGATCGCATTGAGGTAACACTCCGTCGCGTTGGCGACCTTGTGGAAACCGTCTCAGAAACCCTCATGCAGAATTCCGCCTCTGTGGCAGAAAACGCCGCCCATGTTCTGGAAAGCGCTCAGGCGGCCCTCGGCACGGAACGAGAAGGCATCCGCCGTAATCTTGAGGCTACGCGTGCCGCAATCTCCCAGCTTTCCGAGGAAGCCGAAAAGCTCGACCAAATCGACCAGATGCTGGGTCGAGCCCTCAAGGACTATAACGCTCAGCTCGAAGCAGCCCTCGGCAGTGCGCAGGACCATGTCGGCCAGATGCGTGATGCCTTGGCACCCGGCCTCGACACGCTTAAAGGTGTTGTCGAACAGGCTGAAAACTTCATGCCAAAGCAGCCCCGGAGCCTTGCATGAGAGCTCAAGCTAAACAGGTCCGGCATGAGGAGGAGGAAGAAAGCGCCTTCGTCTCAATGACCGACATGACCGTCGGGTTCCTGTTCATCATGATGATCCTGCTGGCCTTCTTTGCCAGTCAGGCGCGGGAAACCGAAACGGTGCCGCGCAGCATGTACGAAGAGATGGAGGCAGAGCGGAACGATTGGCGTGACAAGGCTGAGGCTCGCCAACAGACGATCGCACGCCTCGAACACGAGTTGGCGCAGGCACTGCGGAAACTCGAAAATCTGACAGCTCAGGTTGCTGATCTGACCCGTGAGCGTGATGAATTGAAAGTGGAGAACACCGCCCTCACCCGCCGCATTGATGAACTCGAGAAACTGATCAGAAAACTTCAGGCATCGATCGAGGAAAAGAACGAGGAAATTGATAAGCTGCGGTCCGAATTAGAGCGATTGAAACAGGTCGATCCTCTGGAAGCCTATCTCTCACAGGTTTCCTCGGCGCGGCGAGAGGTTCTGACCCGCCTGCGCGATGCTATCCTTGCGGATTTTCCAGACCTTAAGGTCGAGCTGAGTGAGGAAAGCGATGCCCTTCGTTTTCAGGGGGAAGGTCTTTTTGCCTCGGGAAGCCCAGAGCTGACTTCAGATAAGGCTGTAATCGTTTCAAAGCTGGCTGCGCGTCTCGACGAAATTCTGCCCTGCTTCACGCTCGGAGAGGCCTCACGTTTCGACGAGAGCTGCAATCCGTCCTTCGCCATGGTTGAAGCTGTCCAGATTGAGGGTCACACGGATTCTGACCAGGGTCCGAACGTTAACCAACCTCTTTCTACCAACAGGGCAAATAAAACCTATTTTACGATGATCAATTCCGCCAATGGATTGAGAATGCATCAGAACTTGAAACACCAACCAGTATTGTCAGTTGCGGGATATGGTGCTGAACGTCCGATTGCAGATAATAATACGACGGAAGGCAAAGCGACCAACCGACGTATCGACCTTCGTTTCATAATGGTAACGCCACAGGACACCGGAGGAATAGAGCTCATCCGCGAGGCACTTGAAGCAGTTGGAACACGCCCATGAGCGACGCTCAACAAGCTACCGAAAGTACCCGCGCGCTCCTCGCTCGAAGGGGCGTCTTGCATACACGCACCCTGCCCCCCCTTGACCAAATTCATCGTTCTGTTGGCAGTATCCTTGCGAAATGGCCTGACGTCGTGCGCACGCCTTCGGCCGAAGATCGCGAGAAGCTTGCGCTCAACATGCTGTTCCGCGTCCAGAACTGGAAGTGGGACGATTTGACCACCCAACGTGTCATTTCAGCTGCCGTAGCCGTTTTCGATGAGGAACGGCGGGAACGTGCAGATCTGCGCCCTGTCCGTGACTTTTATCTGGCTGAAATCTCGACATGTAACAAAGGCGCATTCCTTGACGGTATGGTGGGCGTCTATGTGGATAGTTTCGTTCCAGGTGCGGCCCATACCAGAATTCTAGCGCAAGCGCTTGCCGTGCGAAGTGCAGACATTGGCGGTCGAAATCGAAAGCTGACTGAATCGCTCCCTTCCCTGTTTCGGCCTGATGAAGCACCCAAAGAGCTTGCAAAGGTGATGCTCGGCGCGCAAGACCCCTATGAAACTCTGAAAACGATGGGTCTCAGCAGTCCCCATACATCAGGGCTTGCAAAGGCCGCGCACCATACATTCGTGGAGCGTCTCGCACCTGACCTCGCCGCCACGGACGCTCGCTCCAAGCTCTTCAACTGGCTGGCACCGGAAAGTGGCACGGTCCTTCAGGCTGGCGCAGGCCCCGCCATCGAAGCCGTTCTGGCAGTTTGGAAAGATCTGAAGCCACCTGATGCGCTGCGGAACGAACTTTCAGAACAAATAATTGCCGGATGGAATGATCCGCGACTACATACCGGCGGCATCTGGTCGGGATTCAATCCGGATCTGAAGTCGGTTCTGCTGCGCTGGCTAACGCATCAGGATATGAAATTCTTCTGCGATATGGTTACGGCAACGCAGGATAGCCACATGTGGGCACCACGTCGGGATTTCTGGCTCAAGCTTTATCAAGACAAGATGATCGATGAGGCTTGGGTCGCCTTTGGCGCTGATGCACGGCGATATGCCAGGCGGAACCTGATGCGCAGTGGCAAGACGGACATGAACCGCCGTTTCGGCCATCAGCACGATCGCGGTGGCAGCACCTCCCTGCTGATCATGCGGATCGGCAAAAAGATCGTGGTCGACGGCTGTCATAGCTACAAGACGCACATCTTCCGTGCAGACGATCCGAACGCGCCAAAGCTCTATCAGCCCGATTATTATTGCGACGACATCCTCGGGGTATCGCACAATTCCAAACCGCATAATTCGATAAACAACTGGTCCCAGTGGGTACTCCAGAATGTCTGAAACCTCGCCAGTCTGGTTCGAAACCGCCGATGCCGTGGAAATCCGGTTTCCCCAGACCCGACAAGGCATGTTGTCACGTTTCCTTTCGAGGCCGGGTCGGCGCAGTTTTACGGAGCTTGCGCCGAAAGATCGGGATCTGCTTCTTGCGATCGGAGACCTGCGCGCTTGGGAAGACCGGCATCCGGGCGAAGTGACAATCGCGGAGGACCATCTGCGCCTTTCCCATGACGCGGTCGCAAGCCTCTCCGGTCCGGCGGCAGAGGTTCTTGGCTTGCCGCGCACCGTCGACCTGACCCTGACGACCGACGTGACCGGCGTCCTGGGGCGCCCCAACTTCAAGCTTCACTACGAATGGGCACGTCATGGCCGCCGCGAGACGCCCTCGCGCGTCGGATCAATCCTGAAGACCGCCGAGGGCGCGCGCCGCGTGCCGCTCTGGATGAAGCGGGCCCTCGATCTGGCGGATTCCTTTGATGCCACGCGGCCCATGGAAGAGCACTGGCGCGCGCTCAGCGACTTCCGGCGTGCGCTCGAACCGGGTGACGGCTCTTCGAACGCGGACATGCCCGAAAACCGCGAGATGGCGGGGCTGTCCATGACAGCCTTCTTGCGCGGGTTGCAGGTGCGTATCGCGGATCGCTTCTCCATTTCTCCGGACAGCTCGCTGGGCCAGTTCGAAGTGGTCCCCTATTCGTCGGAGCGGCTGGATGAGAAAGGGATAACGGACAATATTTCAGAGGCTCAAGCAGAGCTCCCCGGCGAGGCCCTTGCCGTCTTCCAGTTCGGGTTGCGTGAACGCGGCGTACGCCCGGCCTATCAGCTCGGCCACAACTCCTATCTTGTCATCGACAAGGGTACCGTTCCTGTCCTGGAGGAAATGGCACGGGCGCAGAAGGCGCCCCGCGAAGAGCGACGCGCCTTCATCCAGAACCCTCGGGCCTTCATCAACGATGCGGTCACCCGGCATCTGACAGACACTGGCGCGCTGGATGGTCTTGATGACGCGCAGCAGGCGGAAATGGTGGAGGCGGTCGCGGGTCCGACCCTGATCGAGACGCGCGAATATTCCGAAAGGGTCACCGGTGTCATCGTTTACACACGGCCGCAGACGTCCATAGAGGGCAGCGGAACGACCTGGCTGCCCGAACATTTTGCCAAACATCTAACAGAGGCCATCCAGGCCATGCCGGATGCAAAGCTTCACTCTCTCCAGGCGCAAATGAGCGAGGCCATTCAAAGTGGGACGGACACACCGGTCGAGATCGCAGGAAAAGAGATCCCGGTCACACCTGCCAGTCTCGCGGCAATCAACGGCGAGATCGAAAGGCGCATTCAAAATGGCACACAGCCGGATGTGACCGAAGAAGATGTCGCCGAAAAAGGCGGACCGATCATCCTCGACACCAAGGACAATTACGAGGAACTGACCTGGGAAGCGAAGCTCTCGCCCCGGATCCCGTGCCTCCCCGTTGCCTTGCCTGCCGCGGTCCTCACCCCGCTGCACCAGCACCAGCTGGAAAGCTTCAACTGGGCGACAAGCGCGTGGACATCTGGCCTTCCCGGCATCCTCAACGCAGATGAGCAGGGGCTCGGCAAGACCCTCCAGACCATCTCCTTCCTCACATGGCTAAAGGAGCACATGAAGCAGCCGTCCGCGCGAAATCGAGGTCCGATCCTCATTGTCGCGCCGACGTCCCTTCTGCGAAACTGGGAACAGGAAGTAGAAAGCCACGTCGCCGGACGAGGTTTCGGGACCCTCATTCGTCTTTACGGTGGCTCCCTCGGATCCCAGAAGCGTCGCGATTCGCGTGGCACCGAAACCCAATCGGGACAGCCCCAGCTCGATCTGGACTGGTTGCACGAAGCCTTTGAAGACGGACGGGCACATCGCTACTGGTTCCTGACCACCTATACGACGCTTGCGAACTATCAGCACTCGCTCGGAACGATCCCTTTCTCCGCGATGGTCATGGACGAAATCCAGAACATCAAGAACGGGGTGACCCTGGCCTCAAAGGCCGTTGAGGCGATGAACGCCGATTTTCGCATCGGCCTAACCGGAACGCCGATCGAGAATGCGGCGATCGACCTCTGGACGATCATGGACCGCATTGCGCCGGGAAGCCTGGGATCCGGCGCCGACTTCAAGGAACGCTACGGGGCGCCGGATGCAGAGAACATGGCGGAGCTGCACGCCCGGGTCTTCAAGCCCCGAGGTACGGTGCCGCCGCTTGGCCTGCGCCGTCTGAAAGACGAGGTTGCCCGGGATCTCCCGGCGAAGCGCCGTTACCTTCACCCTCGCCTCATGCCAAAGGCCCAGGCAGACGCCTATGACCTCGCCCAGCTCAAGCTGGCCAATGGCGGCCCGGGGGCGGCCCTCAAGATGCTGCACCACATCCGCTCCGTTTCCGTCCATCCGGGCAGTACCGGCCCCTTGTCCCCAGAGGACTTCATTTCGAGGAGCGGCCGTCTCGATGCGGTCATGGATATCCTGCACCGGATCAAGGCGGCCAACGAACGGGTTCTGGTCTTCATCGAGCATCGCGATATGCAGTTCCGGTTTGCCGAGATCGTGCGTCATGTCCTGGGCCTTGAGCGCATCGACGTGATCAATGGGGACACGCCGATCCCGCGCCGTCAGGAAATCGTCAACCGCTTCCAGAGGCATCTCGCGGCGGATGGCGGCTTCGACATGCTGATCCTCGGTCCGAAGGCGGCAGGTACGGGTTTGACGCTCACGGCGGCCACCCATGTCATCCACCTGTCGCGCTGGTGG
This sequence comes from Roseibium suaedae, assembly GCF_900142725.1. Taxonomy (GTDB): domain Bacteria; phylum Pseudomonadota; class Alphaproteobacteria; order Rhizobiales; family Stappiaceae; genus Roseibium; species Roseibium suaedae. Next base: position 188,987 of record NZ_FRBW01000003.1, read on the forward strand.
AACCCGGCCGTCGAGGAGCAATGCAACGACCGTGTCCACCGCATCGGTCAGACCCGCCCGGTATCGGTTCATATCCCCATGGCGCTACACCCGGAGCTGGGTGTTCACAGCTTCGACTGCCTCTTGCAAAGCCTGATGCAGCGGAAGCGCAAGCTCGCCGAACAGGCGCTCTGGCCCATGGGTGACAGCTCCTTGGATGTGTCCAGTCTGACGGAAGCTGTCGCGGCACCGGCGCGCGGCGGTCATACCGTGCTCGCAGACAGCATGGCCGAACAGTTTCGCCGTGATGGCCTGACCCCATCAGGCCCGGACGCTCAAGGCGCCTGGGAACTGCGCTGACCCGAATTCAATAAAGGACGTCTCATGAAGGTATCTCGAGGTCTGGTCATCGATGCCCCCTGGATCGGGCACATCCTCGAAGGCCGAAAGGACTGGGAAATGCGCTCGCAGCCGACATCCCATCGTGGGTGGTTCGGCCTGATCCGAAAGGGAAGCGGACAGGTGGTCGGGCTGGCAAACCTACTGGATTGCGGAAAGTCGCTCTCGACATCCGAGATGATCGAGACCCAGGAACACCACCGAATCCCGGAGGCCATGATCCGGAACGGCGACGTCTCGAAGTGGGTGATCCCCTGGAAGCTGGAGGATGTCCGCCGACTGGAGCAGCCAATACCCTATGAGCACAAGAGTGGTGCCGTGACTTGGGTTCTATTCTCGGATGAGGTTGCCGTCCGGTTGGCAAACGCCCTGGAGGGTTTCCCCCACATTCCCGAGATCAATGCAGCGCAAGCCACGCGTCAGATCGCGAATGAGCTTGTGACCTCGACCTCGGATCGTGCGGCTGTTGAAGTTCAGCCATACCCGCGAAAGCCGAAGGTACCGTCGGGATCCTTGACCGAGGTGCCCGGCCGGGTTTTGGGCAGGACGACGGTTACAGGGGGGAACCTCCGCAACGATCATTTCTATATCAGGGAGTTTCTCGACAGGTTCCCAGCGGACACAATTGGCGGAAGCAACAAGAGTGCGGCTGCTCCCCGAGAGATCACAATCGACTGGGGTGGCCCGTCACTCGTCATGACGGACATTGACCGAACAAAGGGTATGTTTCGCAAGCGCGGCTGGGTCGGCAAGTTCTTCGAGGCTTCTGCGGCAAGCGAAGGCGACGCCATTGTGGTGACCTCCCGCGCTCCCTACCGTGTCCATGTCCGGATCGAACGCCGGCCCAAATCCACGGCTTCCGAATTGCGAAACAAGGCGTCGTGAGCGAACGACAGACGGCAGGCTTGACTGGACCCCAAAACCGCGGCACAGATGTGGTCCTCACCGGGTATCCGGAACTGGTAAAATGATGCGATATCAATAGCTTGTTTCAATTGGCTGAGATTCCAGGTTCCCCAGCCAACTCTCTTCTGCAAGACAAGTTATTAGACAGAACATGGATTGATCTCCCGTGTTCAGGCTCGCTTACAAGCTCCTTCGTGCCTCGGGCATTGGTTAAGCTACGCGTTTCTTCGTGCCATTTCGGCTGAGAGATGAGTTTGAAACCTTGGCGGACTTGCTGGCCTGTTGACAAAACCGGGTGTCGCGACTTCCTTCAAAATAACTTCTGATTGCCGGAGTGCAGAAAACACCGGCGGTTTACGTCCAGTTTGCGATTTCCGCTTACTGTGCGGGTCATGGCAAAAATTACGGTATCTTCTTGCGCGGAACCGGAAGTTCAGAAGTCTGTCGACGTCTTCTCTCCGACCGAATACACGACCATGCTGATTGGCTTTCTTCAGGAAAATGCCGATCGGGTGGCGGACCGCGCTGTCTGCGAAATCGGCACCGGCAACGGTGTCATCGCGATGCAGGCCGCAGTGCTCGGAGCCCGGTCGGTCACCGTAAGTGACGTGGAACAGGACGCACTTGATGCGGTGTCCGCGTCCTTTTCGCGGCTGGGTCAGGGGCCGACGGAGTTCAGCTGTCTCAATGGGCCGCTGTGGCAGCCTCATGGCAAGCGGCGCTATGATGTGATCCTCGCCAATCTTCCCCATTTCCCGACGCCCTCGCTGACCTTGCCGGGCCGTCTGCCGACCTGGTCCATGGGCGGGGCGGACGGGCGCAAGATGCTCGATCCGTTCCTTGAAGGCCTGACCGGGCATCTGGCGCCCGGCGGCCTTGCAGCCTTCACTCACAATCGTTTTGTCGGCATCGATCAGACCCGCACCTTTCTTGAAGCGCGGGGAATGTCATTGCAGACCTGCTGTGAGACGATTGTCCATCTTTCCCCGCTCAAGGTGTCGGCTCTGACCCACGGCCCGGATGGCTATGGCCCGGATGTCTTCACACTGGGGAACCATGTTTTTGGCCGGGTTTGCCTGGCCATCGCAAGCTGGACATGAAACCGGGAAGCCTGATGCCGAGACGTCTTCTGTCCCTGTTGCTGCTCGCGCTGATGCTTCTGCCTCAGGCGACTGCGGCCACTGCCCAGCCTGCCTCTGCGCTTGTCGAGCAGGCCAGGGCAGACGCGGCTCCCTTGTGCGGTTCAGCTGATCGCGGAGACCGTCTGTTCGACATTCTTTGCGATGGCGTGATCCGCGTTGGCGTGCGCAACGGATATTCCCGCTTTGCCACCGAGCGACAGGGTATACGTGAAGGCTTCGAGATCGATGTCGCGGAACAGATCGGCGCCTTGCTGGGCGTCGACGTGGAATTCATCGACGTCACGCCGGTGACACGCATTTCCGCCCTGTCGGATGGTCAGATCGACCTGGTCATTGCCACCATGGGCCACAATTCGACCCGTGACGCCAATGCCCGCTTCATCCGGCCGCATTACTATTCGAGCCAGACAGTCATCATCGGGCCCCGGCGGCTGGAAGTCACTTCCTGGGATGCCATGGCGGACAAGACCGTCTGCACGACGGTCGGCAATTACGCAAATACCCTGCTCGTGCCGCGCGTTGCCCGTGTGATGCTGTTCGATACGCCCGACCGGCTGGTGTCCAATCTGCGTTCTGGCACCTGCACCTTCATTGCACAGGATGACAGCGTCCTCGCCAATGCCATGGCTGATCCGGAAATTGCGGCGCAGTTTGACCGCAAGCTGGGTTTTGGCGAGATCCCCTGGGGCATGGCAGTCTCCCTTCAGGGCAGCGACAAGCTGGGTGACCTGCTGGACCGGCTTTCCATCGACTTGCACGCCAGCGGCATCTTGCTGGAGATTGCCCGGCAGCACTCGATCGAGACCGAATATCTCCTGCGCATGGAAACCCTGTGGCAACGCGACGATTGCCAGGCGGCACCGTCGAAATGCCTGGCGCCACCGCTCAAGGCAGAGCTTTCTCCAAGTCCGTTCAAGGCGTTTGTCGATTCTCTCTATGCCTGGGCTCAGGAAAACCTCTCCGTGTTTTTCAGCGAGGTTGCCTGGGATCTCTTCACCAATGGCATGCTGGTGTCCCTGATCGCGGTGGCTGGCGCAATGGTGGCCACGCTGGTCATGAGCTTCCTTTTCGCCCTGTGCCTGACCTCTGAAAGCCGGCTGCTGAAATGGCCGCTGTCCGTGTTGCTGGCGGTCCTGCAAAGCAGTCCCCCCATCCTGATCCTGGTCTGCGTGGCAGCGGCTGCGAACCAGCTTTTCTCCTATTCGCAGGTGGTTGCGCTGCTGGTTGCCATCCTGTCCATTGCGCTCATGAACGGAGCCTTCGCGGGACAGGCGATCGCCGATGCCTGGCGGTCCGTGGACACTGCGGAGGGAAAAGGAGAGCGCTGGCGTCAAGCCATCATCCGGTCGGCGTCGCAGATCGAAGCCTTTCTCACCAATGCGACGCGCGGGATTTCCGCTGCCAGTTTCGTCGGCGTCGCCGATCTGACCAACGCACTCAACGACATCACGTCCTTCTCCCGAAACCAGGCCACAACCTATTGGATTCTCTTAATCTTCTATGTTCTGGTCGTCATGGTCGTCGTTCGCCTGAGCCGCAGGCTCCGCGTGAGCATCGAGCGACTGGAACCGAAAGGCTGACACCATGATTGGACCTTTTTCGGAAGATCTGCCGCTGCGCATTGCCGGAGGCTTGCTGGTCAATTTCGAGATCGCGATTTCTGCGCTTGCTATCGGGCTGGCAAGCGGCGGGCTCCTGGCGCTGCTGGGCCGTTTGCAGAACCCTTTTGTGAATGCCGCAATCGGTTCCTCGATCTCGGTCCTGCGGGCGACACCGGTCTTCATCGCGATGTTTTTCCTGGCGGGGGTTCTGCGCAGTTACACATCCGAGCTCGAAGCTTACTTTGCCAATCCCAAGGCCATGTTCGTGACCCTGGCATGCCTGCCTTACATCACGTCCTACGCCTATGATCAGATCAGCGAAGCCATGGTCCAGTGGCATCGCGGCGCCCATCGTGCCGCCATGCTGCTGATCCCCAATATGGCAAGATCCTTTCAGATCCTTGTGTCCACATCCTGTTTCGGTGCGGCAATCGGCGTCAACGAGGCCATGAGCGTCGTTCTGTCCGAGGCTGAGCTGCTTGGCCAGTCTGTCTGGCGGTTCGTGCTTTATGCGCTGACCGTGCTGCTGTTTTTCTGCCTGATGCAGACGGTCGTCGCGTCCTCGCGTCTGCTGCACCGGTTTGTCAACGCCCGGTTTTCGGATGTGCCCCGGGCCTGCTAGGGTGAGGAGAAGAGGACCGGCCAATCAGGCCCAGAGATCAGGCAAGGGATGTCGTGGTCTGGTCTGCAGAACTCATTTCGGCCAGAACTGTCCGCGCGACCGGATCATTGGGATAGTCTTCCAGGATCTGGCGATAGAGGGCGATGGCCCCGTCCTCATCCCCGGCAAGACGGCGCTCGAAGGCTGCGCGGCTGCTGTCGGCCAGCTGCAGGGTTGCTTCATCCGGCTCGTATTCGGCCCCTTGTCCATAGGCGCCCAGCAACTCGTAGACGGTGATGCTGGCGCGCCGGCCCTTGACCCGCACATCGCCGATCGGCCGGACACAGAAACTGTCGCCTGCTTCCTTGTAGACCGAGTGGCTGAGGCAGATGTTGGTTCCGTAGGTCTTGTTCAGTGCCTCCAGCCGCGAGGCGATGTTCACACCATCTCCAAGCACCGTGTAGCTCATCCGCTCCGACGAGCCGATGTTGCCGACAATCACCGCATCGCTATGGATCCCGATCCGGACCCTGAGCGGATTGCCACCAGCGGCCACAACGTCCGCATTCAGTTTCCCGACCGCATGCTGGATATGCAGGGCCGCCAGACAGGCCCGCCTTGCATGGTCTTCCATGACTGTGGGTGCGCCCCAGAAAGCCATGACACCATCACCGATGAACTTGTCGATCGTGCCGGCTTCCCGGTTGACCGATTTGGTCGCGATGTTGAGATAGTCGGAGACCCGCTGGACCAGCTCTTTGGACGGGATTTTCTCTGAAAGGTCGGAAAACCCTTCAATGTCCGAGAAGAAAATCGTCAGGAAGCGGCTGCTGCCGCCAATCTCCAGCTTCTGCTCCGACTTGAGCAGGTCCCGCACCAGACTGACAGGCACAAAGGAGGCGAAGGAGCGGATGGCGGTGTCCAGGGTCTCGACCGCGCTGGACAGCATCTGAATTTCCCGCACCCGTGTCCTGGGCAGGTCGTTCACCGTCTCCTGCCGGAGATCCCGGATGTTTTCAACGCTGCTCACCAGCCGTTCCAGCGGCGTCGACAGTTTCCGGGCGAGCATCCAGATGATCAGGATCTGCAAGGCCGTCGCCCCAAGACCGATCAACAGCATCCGGCGGTTGTTCAGCTTGATTTCCGCATTGAAGTCATCCATCGGAGCGATGACGAAGATCTGCCAGTCCTTGTGCGCGACGGATTCGATCGGCTTCAGGGAAGCAACATAGTCCCGCCCTTCTTGCTGCACGAAGTAGGATTGTGCGCCCCGGTCCTGGATCTCGCGTTGGCTGTAGATGATGCCGACCATCTTGTCGGCCCATTCGCTGATGTGGGTCAGTCTCAGCCTGTCGCCGATCTTCTGGGAAACCGTGCGCTCCTGGGAGTTCGCAATGATGTTTCCATGGGAATCGAGAATGAAGCTGACGGAATTCGGGCTGACCCTGCGCTCTGCCAGATAGCTTGAGAGCCCGTCCAGCGTCAGATCGATAGCCACGATGCCGGAAAACTGCTCGTTCCAATAGATCGGCGCGGCGATGGTGAAGCCGACCAGCGACAAGGTGGCGAAGAGGTCCGGGTCTGAAATCGTGAGCCTGTCAGCAGCCTTGGTTACCTCGTACCAGAGCCGCTTTCGGGGATCATAGGTGCTGTCGGCCTGCGACCTGCCCGTGACCTGGTTGTCCGCGTTCAGGAACTCATAGGTCTCATCAAACGCGCCATTACCATCGGGAACGATCCAGCGGTGGGCGAAGGTCGTGCCCTCTGGCAAAGGCGCGTCATGAATGCTCTGCCCGGGCAGCATTGTTCTGGCCTGAAGGAAAGTCCCGTCCTGCTCAAGACCGACATAGGCGCTCAGAACATCCGGCGTTCCGCGCGCAACCGTCGCCAGGAAATCCAGCGAGCTGGTCCCTTCGAAAAGATCCGGCTGAACGCGCCCGGCGCTGGCCATTGTCTCGACGCTGGCGGAAACCTCGCGGAAGAGATTTTCAACGCTGTCCGCAGCGTTCGACTGATGCTGCTCCAGCCGCTTGAGCGAGTCGCTGCGGGCAATGGATTCGCTGGAGAGGTAATTAAAAGCGATGACGCCAATGAAAACCGGAAGGGTCAGGATCAGAAATAAAGTCAGGATGACCGACTTCAGGCTTGGATTTCGCATTTCTTGCTGCCGCTTCCATCAATGACCAACCCAGAATGCCGATCCGAACCTTCATTCCCCAAGCGATCTTCCGCTTGCCCGCAAGATCCCCCGATCACGCTGCCGGATCAAGCCTTTTCCGCTCTAGCGCCAGTCCCCGCGATGGAAACTGGCCAAATGGCTCTGCTCCCGCTTGAAGCGCCCTGAAGATTAAGGGTTAAGGATTTGCCGTACCGGACGAACGGCTTGGATTTCGCCCTCTGTCCGCGGATGACAGTCATGGTTAGGGATCATCCCGGCGAGGCACTATTTGCAAAGACCTGCATCCGAAGGATGCCCCTCCTCACTTAGAGGCTAGCAGTCTTGGTGGTTTGTATGTTGTATACAAACAGACTGAGTCCTGTTTCCGATCCGGAACGCGCCCCTTGAACCACCCTTCCCTTTACGGAGATCTGATGACCGAGCATACCCATTTCGATTTCTCCGAACTCAACGAGCGGGAGCGCTACAAGATCCTGATCGGGACCGTCATTCCGCGTCCGATTGCCCTGGTCACGACCGTCGGCAAGGATGGGCGTCCGAATGCGGGACCTTTCAGTTTCTTCAACGTCCTGACCCACGATCCGGCGATTGTGGCCATCGGTGTCGAGAACTATTCGGACATGCGGTTCAAGGACACGGCGCGCAACATTCGCGATACCGGCGAGTTCACGGTGCACATCTGCGACAATGCGCTTGTCGAGCAGATGGAGATCTGTGCGATCAAGTTCGGGCCGCAGGTCAATGAGCTGGAAGAAGCAGGTCTTGCGACGGTTCCCGGCCAGATGGTGGCCTCCCCGCGCATTTTGTCCGCACCGGCCGCCCTTGAGTGCCGCAGCCACTCGACGCTGCAGGTTGGTCCTGCCCGTGAGATCATTCTGGGAGAAGTCGTCGGCGTCTTCGTGCGCAGCGACGCGGTCAATACGGCCAATTTCCATATCGACCAGCAGATGATGGATGCGGTCGGCCGGATGGGCGGCCACACCTATGCGCGCACCCGTGACCAGTTCGACATCAAGACCCTGTCGCCACAGGAATGGGCCGACAGAAAGGCCGTGGCGAAGTCCGCAGCCGAGTGAGTGGATAGGCCCGGACGTTACTCACAAGGAACCATGGCTTCAACAAAGCGGACGGCACGCAGCTGTGCGTTCCGCGAGGTTGATGACAAAGGGCCCCTTTTCTATTCGTCATGGCCGGGCTTGACCCGGCCATCTGCAAGCATTGACTTGTTTAGATCCTCGGCTCAAGGCCGAGGATGACGGTGGAGAGGTGGCATGACAACTTTTTCAGCAGTCTGACGGAAGGCACGCCGCCGCGCCTTCCGCAATCAGGATCATCCGAAGGCCTCAGGTCAGGGTCAGGAACAGACCGGCAGCCAGTTTGGCGCGTTCAGTGAGACTATCGATCTCGATATGTTCGTTGAGCGTGTGCAGCCCCGCGCCGCGCACACCGATGGAATCAATGGTGGGAATGCCCATGGCGCCGGTGAAGTTGCCATCCGAGCCGCCGCCCGCGCTGGCATGGGTCAGGTCGAAGCCGATCTCTTTCGCAAGCGACCTTGTGATCTCGTAAAGCGCAAGAGTGCCGGCATCTGCCTCCCAGACCGGACGGGTCACGCCCCGGGTCACTTCCACGATCACGTCACCTGAGGCATCGCTCAGGTCCAGCATGCGCTTGACGCCCTCGTCGAGATCCTCCTGCCGCTTGGCCATGGAGAGGACTTCGGCAGCACAGGAAGATGAAACGCAATTGACCCACTGGCCGGCGTGAATGACCCCGACGCTAAAGGTGCAGTCCTCGCCGGTCATGGCTTCGATTTCCAGCACCTTGCGGGCCATGGCCGCAATTGCCGACCGGCCATCCTTCAGCGCCCAGCCGGCATGGCTCGGGCGGCCCACGGTCTTGAGATTGAACCGGGCGATCGCATAGCGGCCCGTGACACAGCCGCCGTCAGGCCGGGCCGGTTCCGGCACCATCACATATTTGTTCCGCGCGGCCTCGTTCTCGATCAGGTCGCGGGTAGAGGGCGTGCCGACCTCTTCATCCGGGGTGAACAGAACCGTGACCGGCAGCGGGGTTTCGAGACCGGCAGCCAGGATCTGGCGCAGGGCTTCGACGCTGACGTAGTTGCCGCCCTTCATGTCCTGAATGCCCGGACCATAGGCCTTGTTGCCGTCCACCCGGAACGGCAGGCCCTGCAAGGTGCCGACCGGATGCACCGTATCCATGTGACCGCTGAGGAGAATGCCGGGCGTGCCCTTGTTCTTGTGCGGCAGTCGGGCCCGCAGCGAACCACCAAAGCCCATGCGGCCCGGAATGCGTTCAATCTCGGCTCCAAGCGCAGCCAACTCATAGGCGGCCAGATCCATCATCCGGTTGACGGCTGCGGCATCGAAGGTGGGGCTTTCGCATTCGACCCAGGTGCGAAGGCCCGGCAGCATCTGGCCGGCATCAAAAGGCAATTCCTTGAAATTCATCGTCTTGTCCTGATTTTTAAGTCAAAGGAGCCGCAGAATTCTCAGACTGCGAGCCGGCGCTCGATGATGCGGGCATAGATGCTGGCACCGACCGGGAGGATGGCGTCGTCCAGAACAAAGCCCGGATTGTGAACCGGAATGCCGCCCGCATGGCCAACGGTGCAATAAGCACCGGGAACCACATTGAGCATGTCGGCGAAATCCTCGCTGGCCGGAACCAGAGCGGACTGATCGGAAACATTCTCCACGCCGACAATATCGGCCGCCGCTTCCAGATAGGCCTCGGACAGAGCCGGATCATTGCGCAGCACTGAGAAGGTCGGGCGCAGGTCCGGCGTGACCTCAACTCCGTAGCTGATGGCAAAGCCCGCGCAGATTTCCCGGATACGGGTGTAGATCAGCTCCTTCACCCCATCATCGAAATAGCGGATCGTGCCGGAAAGAACGGCCTTTTCCGGAATGACATTATAGGCGCTGCCCGAATGGATCTGGGTGACAGAGAGGACCGCTGGCTGGATCGGCTCCACGTTGCGGCTGACGATGGACTGAAGGCTCTGCACAAGGCTCGCCGCGATCAGGACCGCATCCTTGGAATGCTGGGGCGCTGCCCCGTGGCTGCCACGGCCTTCGATGGCAATATCAAAGGAGGTTGCCCCAGCCATTGCAACACCGGGCCTCAGGCCAACCTTGTTGGGCGCCGCCAACGGGTTGTTGTGCATGCCATAGATTTCATCGCAGGGAAATTTCTCGAACAGGCCATCGGCCAGCATGGAACAGGCGCCGCCCAGACCTTCTTCGGCCGGCTGGAAGATGAACACCACCTTGCCCTTGAAGTTCCGGGTCTCGCTCAGATAGCGCGCGGCACCCAGCAGCATGGTCGTGTGGCCGTCATGGCCGCAGCCATGGAACTTGCCCGGCGTCTTGGAGCTGAATGGCAGGTTGGTCTGCTCATCCATGGGCAGTGCATCCATGTCTGCGCGCAGGCCAATGGTCTTGCCGCTGCCGCCTGAACCTTCCAGCACGCCGACGACACCGGTCTTGCCAAGCCCGCGATGGACCTCGACACCCCATTCGGCGAGCCGCTTTGCGACGATCTCGGACGTGCGCACTTCCTCGAACCCGATTTCCGGATGGGCATGGAAGTCATGACGCAAGGCAATCAGGTCATCTGCGAAGGCGGCAATTTTCGGAAGGACGGACATGGAAGCTTTCCTTTGAGGAAACAGGAATGAAAGAGGAAGGGCCTGAGGGAAACTCCCTCAGGCGGAGGCGGCCTTGAGCTCGCGGAAATTGGCAAAGTCCCAATCGCGGCCGGGAGCCGCATCGATCAAGGCCTTGGTATAGGGATGCTTGGGGTTGCCCAGAACATTGGCCGCAGTGTCATGTTCGACGATCCGGCCCTTCTGCATGACCACCACCTCGTCACAGATCTGGGCCGCAACCCGCAAATCGTGAGTGATGAAGAGGATCGCGATCCCGAGCTTCTGCTGCAATTCGTCCAGCAGCTTGAGCACCTGATCCTGCACCGAGACATCGAGAGCAGACACAGCCTCATCGGCCACCAGCACGTCCGGTTCCATGGCAATGGCACGGGCGATCGCAATGCGCTGGCGCTGGCCGCCGGAAAACTGGTGCGGATAGCGGTCGATGGCATCGGCCGGAAGCCCGACAAGCGCCAGAAGCTCCCGCGCCTTGGCCATGGCCACCTGCTTGTCCTGCCCGCAATTGAGCGGTCCCTCGACAAGGCTGCGCCCCACTGTCCAGCGCGGATTGAGCGAGCGGAACGGATCCTGAAACACGATCTGGATGTGACGGCGGTGCGGGCGCAGCGCTGCCCGGCCGAGGGTGGCAATCTCGAGATCGCCCACCTTGACCGATCCTTCTGTCGGATCGATCAGCCGCATGATGCAGCGGGCAACGGTGGATTTCCCTGACCCGCTTTCTCCCACAATGCCAAGGGTCCGGCCACGGGGGATCTCGAAACTGACGTCCCGGGCCGCATTGGTCGGCTCCCGGTTTACCAGCCATCCGGAGGCGCCATAGACCTTGCGCAGCCCCTGGACGGTCAGGGCCGAGGCCGCTGCTGCCGTTTCCCGGGCCGGGCGCGGCGTCAGGCTGGGCACGGCCTGAAGCAGCTTGCGGGTATAGTCCATCTGCGGATGGCGCAGCAGGGTTTCGACCGGTGCCTGTTCCACCAGCTCGCCATGCTTCATCACCTGCACCGTGTCGGCAATTTCAGCGACAACCCCCATGTCATGGGTGATGAACAGAACGGCTGTTCCGTGCTTGGCCTGAAGCTCTGAAATCAGACTCAGGATCTGCCGCTGGGTGGTCACATCCAGCGCGGTGGTCGGTTCGTCGGCGATCAGAAGCTGCGGCTCCAGGATCAGCGCCATGGCAATCATGATGCGCTGGCGCTGGCCACCGGACAGTTGATGCGGATAGGACCGGTAGATGCGTTCGACATCGGGCAGATGCACCTGCTCCATGATGTCGAGAACCTTCTTCTGCCGGTCCTTCTGGGACAGCCGGGTGTGGGTGTTGATCACCTCCTCGATCTGCTGCCCGACACGCATGACCGGATTGAGCGCAGTCATCGGCTCCTGAAACACCATAGAGAGATGCCGTGCGCGCATGTCCCGCATTTGCCGGGAAGACAGATCAAGCAGGTTTCGGTCCTGCAGCAGGATCCGGCCTCCGGTCACTTCCAGGGCTGACTTGGGCAAGAGCCCCATGGCCGCAAGCGACGTGACGGATTTGCCCGAACCGCTTTCCCCGACAAGGCAGAGGGTTTCCCCTGCCCTGATCTGGAACGAAATGCCGTTGAGGACGGGCTTTGCCGCCGGATTGCCGGTCAGACCGACGGTCAGGTTTTCAATGGAGAGAACGGGCGGCACGCCGTCGAAGGATTTTGTGCTGAACTTCATGGGTCAGGCCTCCCGCTTCTTGAGCCGCGGATCGAGCAGATCTCGGGCGGTGTCGCCAAGGAGATTGATCGACAGGATGCAGAGAGACAGCATCAGGCCCGGCCAGAAGATCAGCATGGGCTTGATCTGGAAGTAGAGCCGGCCCTCGGCCATGATGTTGCCCCAGGTCGGGATTTCCGTGCTGACGCCGGCTCCCAGGAAGGACAGGATCGCTTCCACCAGGATGGCCGAGGCGCAGATATAGGTCCCCTGCACGGTCAGGGGCGCCAGCGTATTCGGCATCAGGTGCTGCCAGAGGATCTTCGGCATGGAGGACCCGAGCGCGATGGCCGCTTCCACATAGGGCTCTTCGCGAGAGGTCAGCACGACGGAGCGCACGAGGCGCACCACCCGCGGAATTTCCGGAATGGTGATGGCACAGATCACGGACCAGAGGCTCGGCCCGTTGAGCGCGACCAGGGCGATGGCCAGCAGGATCGAGGGAATGGCCATCAGGCTGTCCATGATCCGCATGATCACCGCATCTGCAGAGCGGAAGAACCCGGAGACAAGGCCGATCACCAGGCCAAGACCCACGCTGACGATTGCAGCGCCAACACCGATGAAGAGCGAGACGCGACCGCCCATGACCACTCGGGAAAAGAGATCGCGGCCAAAGGCATCTGTGCCCAGCGGAAAGGCATCGCTTGGCCCCTTCAGGCGATTGAGCGCATCGATCGCGAGCGGATCATGAGGGATGTAGAGCGGCGCGAAGAGCGAGGCGAGAACGATGATCAAAAGCACGACGGCGGCAATCATCGGACCTACACCCAGACGCATGCGTTTGGGCAGGGACAGCAGGCGCAGAACCGGCTGGAGATGGGAAACGGCTTGAGAAGGAGCTGTCATCAGTACCGGATCCTCGGGTCAATCAGGCTGTAGGACACGTCGATCAGAAGATTGATGAAGACGTAGAGAGCACTGGTCAGAAGGATCATCGCCTGGATCACCGGATAGTCGCGGGCCAGGATCGCATCCACGGTCAGGCGGCCGATGCCGGGAATGTTGAAGACACTCTCGGTTACTACGACACCGGAAATCAGCAACGCGAAGCCGGTGCCGATGATGGTCAGGATCGGCACGGCGGCATTCTGGAGCGCATGGCGGAACAGGACCACCGTTTCACTGACACCCTTGGCACGTGCGGTGCGGACGAAATCCTCCCCGAGCACTTCCAGCATGCTGGCGCGGGTCATGCGGGCAATCAGCGCGACATAGATCGTGGCGAGGGTCAGACAGGGCAGGATCGCCTTGGACAGGAACTTGCCGAAATCCTGCGAGGGAGCTGTGTAACCCTGCACCGGCAGCCATCTGAGTTCGATGGAGAAGACCTGGATGAAGATATAGCCGATGACAAAGACCGGCACGGAGAAGCCGAGAACCGAAAAGCTCATCACCGCGTAGTCGGCCCAGGTCCGGTGCCGCCAGGCTGCCAGAACGCCCATGGGCACAGCCAGAACCACGGACAGGATGATGGTCATGATGGCGATGTTGATGGTCGGCCAGATCCGGTCTGCAATCATGCTGGACACGGACGTGTTGGAAATCAGGGAAATGCCGAGGTCACCCTGGAACAGGTGTCCGACCCAGGTGGCAAACTGCACCGGCAGCGGATCATTCAGGCCAAGGGAGGTGCGGATTTTTTCAAGCTGCGCAGGCGTTGCCGCATCACCGGCGATGATGGCCGCCGGGTCGCCGGGGGTCAGCCGCAACAGGAGAAAGACGAAGACCGCAACAATCGTGATCACCGGTATTACGGCCAGAACACGTCGGAAAATATAGCCAATCATCGGCGTTCAAGGTCCTTTCAGGATCTTGAGGTCGGAGGATCAGGCGGGCCGGAGACAAAGCCCCGGTCCGCCCGGCTGAACTGCGGCGTGTCAGTCTTCTTTCGTGATGTTCCAGAACACCGGCACCGGCGACGGGATCATTCCGGTCAGCTTGGTGCTGCGCGCCTGGGGCGAGAGATACTGGCCAAGGGGAATGTAGTTCACCACATCCATGGCATGGGTCTGGATGAGCTTGGCGACAGCAGCCTGCTCTTCCGGGGTTTCCGCCTTGATGAAGTCCTTGCGCAGGGCTTCCAGTTCCGGATCCGTCGGCCAGCCGAACCAGGCCTCATTGCCGCGGCCGTTGAGCATCGGGTTGATCAGCGGCGTGTTGATTTCCGGAACGCCCCAGTTCGTGAAGAACAGGTTCCAGCCACCTTCCGACGGCTTGGACTGGCTCGCACGGCGGGTCACAAGGGTCTGCCAGTCCATCGGCTGCATGTCGACGTTGAAGCCGGCATTGCGCAGGGCCTGAGCTGCCACGATCGGCTGGGCGGAGATGGTCGGAACGTCCGTCGGCTGCATCAGGATGACCGGCGTGCCGTCATAACCGCTTTCGGCAAGAGCCTTCTTCGCGCCTTCGATGTCGCCGCCATTGATCAGGGTTTCAGCTCCGGTTTCATCGGCAAGCGGCGTGCCACAGCCAAAGACCGCACCACAGACCTTGTAATAGTCCGGGTTGCCGATGAGCGTCCCCAGAACATCCTGCTGGCTCAGGGCCATCAGGGCCGCCTTGCGCACCTTCACATTGTCGAAGGGCGGATAGAGGAAGTTCATCCGGCCCATGGTCTGATAGCCGAGCGGATCGCGCACTTCGGCAACAACCTCGTCGCTTCCCTCCAGGATCGGCAGAAGATCCACCGGCACCTGTTCCATGTAGTCGATTTCACCGGAGAGCAGCGCGTTGATAGACGTCTGGCTGTCGGGCATGGTCACCCACTTGACCTTGTCCACGTTGACAACCTTGCCTCCGGCCATCCAGCTCGCCGGCTCGGTCCGCGGCACGTATTCCTTGAACTTCTCGTAGGTGACGCTGA
Organism: Roseibium suaedae; assembly: GCF_900142725.1. Taxonomy (GTDB): domain Bacteria; phylum Pseudomonadota; class Alphaproteobacteria; order Rhizobiales; family Stappiaceae; genus Roseibium; species Roseibium suaedae. The sequence continues at coordinate 204,100 of NZ_FRBW01000003.1, forward strand.
CGCCAGGCTGATATTCAGCCTCAACGAACTTGAACGGACCAGACCCGATGAAGCTGGTAATGGAGGTGTCGACAGGGGTCGCTGCCACACTGGCCGGCATGATGAACGGAGGCAGCGCGGACTGTTTCGCGATCGTGTCGATCAAGGGTGCGTAGGGCTCCTTCAGCGTCCAGACGAGCGTCTTGTCGTCCTTGGCTTCCAGACTTTCGGTCACGTCGAAGATCAGCTGGCCGCCGGAATCCTTCTGGCCCCAGCGCTTCATGGACGCCGCCGCATCAGCAGCGGTCACCGGAGCGCCATCATGGAACAGCAGGCCGTCACGCAGGGTGAAGGTGTAGACCTTCTTGTCCTCGGAAATTTCCCAGGACGCCATCTGCGGCTGAGGCTTGAAGTTCTCGTCCACGGCAACGAGAACGTCATAGATCATATAGGCGTGGTTTCGCACGATATGGGCGGTTGTGATCACCGGATCGACCACGCGCAGACCGGAGTGCATCACCGCCGTGATGACCTTTTCCTCAGCCTGAGCCGCCGTACCGAGGCCTGTCCCGGCCAGCAACGCACCCGCGATGAGACCGCTTGCTGCCCGCAGGCTCACGCCCGACCAGAAGCCTTTCAGTCTCGCCTGTTCTTGAACCCTGTCTCTTACACTCAACATGTCTGTTCCTGTCTGGTTAGGTGATGTTTTGTGTTTTGATTTTTCCCGGCCTGTTTCCGGCCGGTTCAGTGCGGGCACAGTTCAGGCCGTAAGGGTGGCCCCTGTACCCGGATCGGTCAATGCGCCAGGCCGCTTCCAGCGGGCTCCAACGGCTTTGCCTTCGCTTCGCCCTTCAGGAAGGACGGACCACAGGGAGACATGCGGATGCCTTCCCTCAGATTTTCAAAAGGCAGGTCACTGGCAAGCAGGGCCATGGGACCCGGCGATTTGCAAACGAGGATCGTCTCGGCAATGGGCGTGAAGTCCGCCCGGAAATGCACGGAGCTCTTGTTGACGAGGATGGCCTGTTCGGTCGGCTCGATACCGACGAACCGGTACATGGCTTGATCGGCCAGCTGAACTTTCCGGCTCGCCAGAACCACACGCACACCGCCAATGGCAAGACAGGCCGACGGGCCAAGGCTCATGTGTGACGCCCCGAAGAAGGGCCCCGTTGCCGTGAATTCGCCATCGGAGAGCTTTTCGACCGTGAAGACCGCCGTGAAGGGCTCATCCCCCGCGACACCGGACTTGCCGCCAAGGGTCAGCGTAACCTCTGCCCCCTCACCGGCCGCATGCGCCTTTGCAGCGGCTTCCGGATCAACAATCAGGCCGATGGCTGCCCTTTGGGCATCAGCACTGACAAGAGCCCGAAGGATCCCGGCCGTGTTTGAATCCCCTCCGGCTCCCGGATTGTCCTGGGTATCGGCAATCACCACCGGACGGCTTGCCGCTGCGCTCAGGGACTGGGCCAACCGGATGCAGTCATCTGGATCATGGGCCTTGCCTTGAAACTCGGCTTCCCGGGCCAGAACCTTCGCCACAAATCCATCCGCCGCAGTGTCTGCGAGCGATGCCTCATCTGCATAGACCAGCACAGAGGGGCAGCAATCTGCGAAATCCGCTGCAGGAAATCCCATCAGGAAGGACGTGCTGAAGACATCCCCGGCCTCCAGAGCGGCCACCTCGGAATAAAGCCCCTTAGCTGGCTCAATATCCGTGCATTGCCAGGGGATCGGGATCAGGAAAGGCAACTGTCGGAAGGCTTTCGCAAAAGGCTTGCCCCGGTTCATCAATGCGTCCAGCTGCACAGCGGTGCGGTAGCCGGTTTCAGCCATGTCCACATGGGGATAGGTGCGATAAGCGACCATCACATCGCTGGCGTCGACCATCTTGCGGGTCACATTGCCATGAAGATCCAGACTGGCGGCGACCGGAATATCCGGTCCCACGACATCGCGAATGCGCGCCAGGATTTCTCCCTCGCCGTCCTCCAGATGCTCGCACACCATGGCGCCGTGAAGGTCGATGTAGACACCATCCAGGGGACCGGCGGCCTTGAGCATGCCGACCAGTTCGTCAAGGATCCGTTCGAAGGCGTCCTTTTCGACATGGGCAGAGGGAATGGCAACGGTCCAGAGCAGCGGAACCATCTCCCAGCCGGCTTTCGCGGCAAAATCCGAGGCCCCAGCGACGCCAATATTGACGCCCTTGCACCGGCTCAGGATTTCCTCACCGCGGCTGATGGGAATGTGGCCACCGCCCTCCTCGAAATGAGCATAGGTTGCAGGAGATGGCGCGAACGTATTGGTTTCATGGAGAAACCCTGCGACAGCCACACGTCTGGACACTTCAAACCACCTCCGCTCTACCTGAAATCACGTCAGCCGGACTGCCACTCCATCCCTTGGTGGCGGCGTGGTTCGGGCTGTGCCAAATCTTGTCTTGAACCGGAGTATCGCTATGCGATACAGTCGTATCTATATTCATGCTAGGGCTTTTCTCCGGCTCCGGTCAATCGCCTAACCGGCTTATTTGAAGGCAACATGAGCCCAAATTATTTGCGATCGCTGCTCAGCACGCCGACAGAAAACGGCGAAGCGGAAAGGGACCCTCTTTTCGTGCAGTCGATTGCACGGGCCATGGAAGTCCTGTCCATCTTCCATCAGGTCGACCGGCCGCTTTCCCTGCAGGAAATCGCCTCGATGACCGGACTTGGCCGCAGCAATGTCCAGCGGATCGTGTTCACCCTGCGCAGTCTCGGCTACATCACCCGCGATCCGGACGACCGGGGCTATGTTCCAGGGCTCCGGCTGCTCGACCATTCCCTCGATTTTCTCCGGCTCAACCCGGTTGTGGTCAAGGCAACGCCCATCCTGCTGGAACTCAGGCGGGCGGTGCGGGAGCGTGTCGATCTCAGCATCTGGGACGATCTGCGGCTGGTCTATGCCTCCCGCCTGCAGAGCAAGCGCGAAATCCTGACCTCCACCTTCCTCGGCTACAGCGTTCCGGTGTTCTGCGTCTCCGGCGGCTGGGCCATTCTTTCCCAGCTGGACGAGGACGAGGTCTCCGACATCATCGAAAGGTCGCACAGGGCTCCCTTGACGCCGCTCACAATCACCGACCCGGACCTCCTGAAAGACAAGATCCGGGAGACAAGGGAAAATGGCTATGCCCTGGCGCTGGAGCAGATCCTGCCCGGCGAAATTGCCATCGGTGCGGCCATTCTGGATCAGGCGCAAAGACCTGTTGCGGCCATACATGTGGCCGGCTCTCTCGCGGAATGGACGCCAGAGGAATTCACCCGCCAGTTTGCCCCGCTTCTGATCCAGGCGGCCCGGACCATAAGCCGGGGCTGACCCCGGCCTGGACAGGCATTGTGCCTGCGGCCTCAAGCTGCAATCACCGGCCAGTTGGTGATCGGTCCGCGCCAGTCTTCAAAGGCCTTAGCCAGACGCAGCACGGTCAAATCCTCGAAACGGCCGGCGACGATCTGGAGCCCTATCGGCATTCCCGACTTCGAGAACCCGCAATTGATGGAACACGCCGGCTGATCCCCCATGTTCCAGGGCATGGTGAAGCCGATATGCTCGAAGGGCAGTGCGGGATCATTGGTCGGAGATGGCCATTCGGCGGGATAGCTGACGATCGGATTGACCGGAGACAGGATCGCCGTCACCCCGTTGAGCAGGGTGGCGCAGGTCTGGCGCATGGCGAGCATGTGGTCAAAGCCTGCCGCAACAGTGGCCCCATCGATCTGCGCCGCAGCACTGGCCCATTCCAGGATATAGGGCAGGACTTTGCCACGAGCCTCTTCACTGAGCTTCTGCATCTGGGTCCAGAACCGTGCCCGCCAGAACGCATCAAGGCCATTGAGATTGTCCCGGGACAACATGGGGCCAAGTTCGACGATCTCGGCGCCCTGCTCCTCGAACATGCGGGCTGCGGCAAGCACGGCATCGCGCACCTCGCCATCCACCTTCAAGCCTGTTCCTGCCTCCAGGATCAGACCGATCTTCATGCCTTTCACATTGGCTGGGGCAACATCATAGTCCAGCGCCTCATAGGGAACAGAAGTCGCATCGCGCCAGTCGGGCCGGGTAATGACCGGCAGAACCATGAGACTGTCGTCAACGGTCCGGGTCATCGGACCAACACAGCGGCCCGGATAATAGGGATAGACCGGCACCCGCCCCTGGGTCGCCTTGAACCCGAAGAGACCGGTCCAGCCGGCAGGAAGGCGCACGGAGCCGCCGATATCCGTGCCGATATGCAAGGGACCATAACCGGCAGCGCCAGCCGATCCGGCACCGGCGCTCGATCCGCCCGGATTTGTACTGAGATCCCACGGGTTGCGGCTGAGCTGATGGAACGTCGACAGGCCTGAACTCAACATGCCGTAGTCAGGACAGGTGGTCTTGGCAAAAATGATCGCACCGTCTTCCTTCAGCCGTGCGGCTGTGGGCGCATCCGCATCAGCCGGCACCAGCTCGGTTGCGGCGGTGCCCATGGGAACCGGATCTCCCTTGGTGGCAATCAACTCTTTCAGGGTGACCGGCACGCCGTCGAGGGCACCATCCGGCTCCCCCTTGAGCCATCTCTGCGTTGCCTCGGCAGCCTGTTTCATCGCCTGCTCGGGCCGGTAGTCGTAGAGCGCACCGACCTTCGGCTCGCAGGCGTCCACCCTTTCGCAGACTGCCGCCATATATTCGCTCGGCGACACGGTCTTGTCGGAGAAAGCCTTGAGGAGATCGCGCACTCCAAGATCAATGATGCCGCTCATGGAACCATCCGGAAAGTCAGGAGATAAGGGAATAGTCCGGCGGAATCCTGCCGGATTTCAGGGCGGGTGCCGTGCAGCAAACCGCTGCCTGCCCGAAAACTCTGCCCGACTTCGCCGTGCCAATTCAACGACTATATTGTGGCCACAGTGCTACGGTTTCCGTTGCACTCAGCGTGGCATTCCCTTCTCGCCATAAGACCGCAACCGGGTCTCCAGATAGGCCGAAAGCTTTTCGGCAGCAAAGCTCAAGGAGCGCCCCTGAGGCAGGCTGAGCTGGATCAGCGTGTCGATGGCCGCATCCTTCGCAAGAGGCCTTGCGACCAGTTCCGATGTGCGAATTTCCCGCGCCACAGAGATTTCCGGCAGGATCAGGATGGCTGCGCCCTGCCGGGCAAGTTCCTTCTGGATGGTGACCGACGGCGTCGTGAACACCACATCAGCCGCCGCCCTGCCCGCCGCAGCAAGCCGTGCCTCGAAGGCCTGTCTCAGGCTGAAGCTCGTGTCCGGCATGGCCAAGGGATAGGAACAAAGGGTCTCAAGGGAGAGTTCCGCCAGACTTGCCGCCGGATGGGCCGGAGACAGGATTGCCGCATGCCGGACGGGAATGCGGCTTCGGGCAATCACCTTTGGCTCGGAGGGCGAAAACAAGGTCAGCGCCATGTCCGCATCGCCTTCGTGAACGGCCTTCAGTGCCTCTGTCGCAGACCCTTCAAGAAGGCTTGCCCGGATGGCCGGAAAGTCACGGGAAAAGCCGGACAGCACGCCTGCGAGAATGGCGCCCCCGGTCGCGCCATTGACATAGACCGTCACCTCGCCCCGCTGAAGACCACGCATGTCGTCGATCAGCTGGCGGGCCAGGTCGAATTCCTTCATGGCACTGCGCGACCTGCGGACAAGAAGCTCGCCCGCAGCGGTCAGTTCAATGCCCCGGGCCGTCCGGTCCACAAGCGGCGCACCAAAATGATACTCGAGGTTTTCAAGCTGCCGGCTGATGGCCGTGGGCGACACGCCGAGGTTCTGGGCAGCTTCCCGGATGGAGCGGCAGCGGGCAAGTTCGTTGAAATAGGCAATGGCTTGAAGCTGCATGTCTTCCGGTCCTGATATGACGTGCGCCCGTTCCTTCGTCTGGCGGGTGGGCATGAGCCAAATGCAGCACAAAAACAGCAGGCCAAGCAAACAGGAAAGCAGTAACAATTTCAAGAAGGTTGGAAAGACCTTGAAGACCGCTGCTGCCTGCCTAAACTTTAACCTCAGCGCGTAAATTTCCGCCTAGAAAAGCAACCGAAGAACAGTCGTTTTGGTTTGTGAAAGCCAAGTAAAAGTGACAGGCTGCTGACCCAAACCCGGCACGACCCCGATACTACCCCGGTACGACCCAGGAGCAGACTTGGCATGGCGATCACGGCGGCAATCAGGCATCTCACCCACTACCGCTACGACAGACCCGTAACACTGGGACCACAGATCATCCGGCTCCGTCCCGCGCCCCACAGCCGGACCAGGGTCATTTCCCATTCTCTCAAGGTCAGCCCGGAACCCCATTTCGTCAATTACCAGCAAGATGCCTATGGCAACTGGCTGGCCCGCTATGTCTTTCCGGAACCCGTCCGCGAATTGAAGATCGAGGTCGATCTCGTCGCCGACATGACAGTCTATAATCCGTTCGATTTCTTCGTCGAGGAAAGCGCGGAAGAATGGCCCTTCGCCTATCCTGAAGAGATCCAGGATGACCTGTCGATCTACCGGCAAACCGAGCCAGCGGGTCCGAAGCTTGCCGCCCTTCTGGAAAGCATCGACAAGACGCCCCGCCGCACAGTTGATGTCATTGTGGGGCTGAATGCCCGCCTGTCCCAGGAGATCGACTATGTGATCCGCATGGAGCCCGGCGTCCAGACACCGGAAGAAACCCTGACGGTGGGCAAGGGCTCCTGCCGTGATACGAGCTGGCTTCTGGTGCATGCCCTGCGTCATCTGGGTTTTGCGGCCCGCTTTGTCTCCGGCTATCTGATCCAGCTGAAGCCCGACCTCATTTCCCTGGATGGACCGGCAGGCACGGATCACGATTTCACGGACCTTCATGCCTGGTGCGAAGCCTATATTCCGGGTGCAGGCTGGATCGGCCTTGACCCGACCTCCGGTCTGCTGACTGGTGAAAGCCATATTCCACTCTCGGCCACACCGCACTATCGCAATGCCGCACCGATCTCGGGCGTCGCCAGCTATGCGGAAGTCGACTTCAGTTTCGACATGCAGGTCACACGCGTTGCCGAACATCCGCGCATCACCAAGCCCTTCTCGGAAGAAAGCTGGGCGGCTCTGGATGCGCTTGGAAACAAGGTAGACGAAGCGCTCCAGGCAGGCGACACCCGACTGACCATGGGCGGCGAGCCGACCTTTGTCTCCATCGACGATTTTGAATCTGCTGAATGGAACACGGCAGCTGTCGGCCCCCAGAAGCGGGCGCTGGCGGACCAGTTGATCCGCCGCCTGCGCGAACGCTTCGCCCCTGGCGGCTTCCTGCATTATGGCCAGGGCAAGTGGTATCCCGGCGAAACCCTGCCCCGCTGGACCTTCTCGCTCTATTGGCGGCGGGATGGCAAACCGATCTGGTCCAAGCCGGAGCTGATTGCCACTGAAAAGGAAAACACCGGCGTCACCGCTTCAGATGCGGAAAAACTGGTCAGGGAAATCGCTACCCAGTTGCAGGTAGATCCTGAAAATGCCGTGCCCGCCTATGAAGATCCGGCCGATTGGCTTTTGAAGGAAGCCAACCTTCCGGAGAACGTCACGCCGGAAAACTCCAAGCTGAAAGATCCGGAAGAGCGGCACCGCATTGCCAAGGTCTTCAACCGGGGCCTGAACCAGCCTGCCGGCTTCGTCCTGCCGGTCCAGCGCTGGCAGACAAAAGCGATGGATCACCGCCGCTGGCAGTCGGAAAAGTGGAAGCCCCGGCGCGGTCATGTCTATCTGGTGCCCGGAGACAGCCCGGCCGGCTACCGCCTGCCCCTTGGCGCCCTGCCCTATATTCCGCCCTCGCAATATCCCTATGTGAACACCGCCGATCCTACGGTGCCAAAGCCTGCCCTTCCGGACCGGATGATGCCGGAGGCCAGCACGCCGTCAGATCCGGATCAGCTGCGGGCCAGCTTCACCCCTGCCACGGGAACCCAGGAGCGGGTAGAACAGCAGTTGGACCTTTCCAACACAGCCGTGCGCACGGCCCTTGCCGTTGAGCCCCGGGATGGGCGGCTGTGTGTCTTCATGCCGCCGGTGGAACGGGTGGAAGACTATCTTGAGCTGCTGGAAGCTGCGGAACAGGCTGCAGAATCCCTTGGCCTCAAGGTGCATATCGAAGGCTATGCACCGCCCCACGATCCGCGCATCAACGTCATCCGGGTTGCACCGGATCCGGGCGTGATCGAAGTGAACATCCATCCGGCCTCCAGCTGGCAGGACTGCGTGGAGATCACCAATGCGGTCTATGAGGAAGCACGCCAGTCGCGGCTTGGCGCAGACAAGTTCATGATCGACGGCAAGCATGTTGGCACCGGCGGCGGCAACCATGTGGTCGTCGGCGGGGCAACGCCCATGGACAGCCCGTTCCTGCGCAGACCCGACCTTTTACGCTCGCTGATCCTGCACTGGCAGCGGCACCCGAGCCTGTCCTATCTGTTCTCCGGCCTGTTCATCGGCCCGACCAGTCAGGCGCCCCGTATCGATGAGGCCCGCCATGACGGGCTCTATGAGCTGGAAATCGCGCTCGACCAAATGCCCCATCCGGACACTGGCGTCCCGCCGCTGCCCTGGCTGACGGACCGCTTGCTGCGCAATCTTCTGACAGATGTCACCGGCAACACCCACCGGGCCGAGATCTGCATCGACAAGCTCTATTCGCCAGATGGCCCGACCGGGCGCCTTGGTCTGGTGGAATTCCGGGGCTTCGAGATGCCACCGGACGCAAGGATGAGCCTTGCCCAGCAGCTTCTGATCCGCGGCCTGATTGCACGGTTCTGGAAGACGCCTGCGACGGGAACCTTCAGCCGCTGGGGCACGAGCCTCCATGACCGCTTCATGCTGCCGCATTTCCTCTGGGAGGATTTCCTGGACGTGCTGGCAGATCTGCGGGACCACGGCTTCTCGTTCCGCCCCGAGTGGTATGAGGCACAGTCCGAGTTCCGTTTCCCCTTCTGCGGCGAAATTGAACTTGAGGGCGTCCATCTGGAGCTCCGGCAGGCGCTGGAGCCCTGGCACGTGCTTGGGGAAACAGGTGCCATCGGCGGCACGGTGCGCTACACGGACAGTTCCACCGAACGTCTCCAGGTCAAGCTGACGACGGCCAACCCGGACCGCTATATCGTCACCTGCAACCAGCGCAAGGTCCCGCTGAAAAAGACTTCAACCAACGGTGTTTCCGTCGCCGGTGTGCGCTACAAGGCCTGGCAACCCGCCATGGCAATGCATCCGGTTCTGCCAATTGACGCCCCCCTCACATTTGACATATTCGACACTTGGTCCGGACGGGCGCTGGGCGGATGTGTCTATCATGTGGCCCATCCGGGCGGCCGGAACTACGATGTTTTCCCGGTCAACGCCAATGAGGCGGAAGCCCGGCGGCTGGCCCGGTTCGAAAAACATGGCCACACGCCCGGAGGCTACTGGCCGCAGGTGGAATACCCCCATGAGGAGTTTCCGATGACACTCGACATGCGCCGGAAGGCAGGCATCTGACAATGAACACCAGACCGGACCCGGCCTGCATCAGCGACTATGGCGATCTGCTCGACACCTACAAGCCGGTGGCGGGGGTTTCCGATGAGCTGATGGATTCCAGCGGCGCCGTGCGTCCCGTCTGGCAACCGTTCCTGCGCGGCCTGGCGCAGCTGCCGGACGAGGCGCTGGAACTGAGCCTGTCCCGCGGCAACCAGTATCTGCGCGATGCCGGTGTTTTCTTCCGCCACTATGGTCCGGGCGACGACACGGAACGGGAATGGCCGCTGAGCCACGTTCCGCTGCTCATTGACGAAGGCGAATGGGCGGAAATCGCGGCCGGTCTCGTCGAACGGGCGGATCTTCTCGAACAGGTCATGGCCGATGTCTACGGGCCGAACCGGCTCGTGACCGAAGGCCGGCTTCCGCCCTCGCTGCTGTCGGCAAATCCGGAATGGCTGCGGCCCATGGTCGGCGTGCAGCCGCGCGGCGGGCATCACCTGCATTTCGTCGCCTTCGACATCGGGCGCGGCCCGGATGGCCAGTGGTGGGTGCTGGGGGACAGGACACAGGCGCCCTCGGGCGCCGGTTTTGCGCTCGAAACCCGCATGGCGATATCGCGCTGCTTTCCCGGCCTGATGACACGGTCCAATGTGGAGCGGCTCGCAGGGTTCTTCCGCACCTTCCGCGACACGCTGCTCAACATGCGTCCGGACGAGACGAGCCGGGTGGCGATCCTCAGCCCCGGCCCGATGAACGACACTTATTTCGAGCACGCCTATATCGCCCGCTACCTCGGCTTCATGCTGGTTCAGGGGCAGGACATGGCCGTGCGCAACGGCGAATTGATGGTGCGCACTGTAGCGGGCCTGCGTCCGGTCTCGGTTCTCTGGCGCCGGCTGGACTCCGGCTGGGCCGATCCGCTCGAACTCGAGGAAACCTCGCATCTGGGCACGCCGGGCCTTCTGTCCGCCTTGCGGGCCGGCACCTTCACCATGATCAACGCGCTCGGCTCGGGCGTTCTGGAAATGCGTGCGCTGATGGCCTTCATGCCCGGCATCGCCGAGCACTTCAACGGCCGCCCGCTGAAACTTCCGAACATCGCGACCTGGTGGTGCGGCGGTGCGGAAGCAAGAGACTATGTGAAGGCCAACGCGGACCGCATGACGCTCGATGACGCCCTGTCGACACGCCTCCCCTTCGACCACGGCGAGGATGTCGTTATCGGCGGACGGAGGATCGATGGCGGCAAGGTCGAGGCAGAGTGGATCGACGCCCGTGCCGAGAAATTGGCCGCCCAGGAAATCGTCTCGCTCTCCACGGCCCCGGCCCTTGTTGACGGCAAGCTTGAACCCAGACCCATGAGCCTGCGCGTGTTCCTGGCCCGCACCCCGGAAGGCTGGCAGGTCATGCCCGGCGGCTTTGCCCGGATCGGCCACTCCGGCAGCAGCACCGACATTTCCATGCAGCGCGGCGGTTCGGTCTGTGACGTCTGGGTCGTCGCCAAGGAACCGGTCAAGAACGAAACGCTTCTGGAACAGCCGGACAAGCCGTTCCACCGCACCAATCTCGGCGTCCTGCCGAGCCGGGCAGCGGACAATCTGTTCTGGCTGGGCCGCTATGTGGAGCGCGCGGAAGAAAAGATGCGCCTTTTGCGCGCCTATCATCTGCGCCTTGCCGAAACGGACATGGCGGAACTGCCTCTCTCGGCCTTTCTCGCAGAGCATCTTGAAACGCTTGGCCTGTCGACAGACGAGCCGCTACCCGCCGGCCTGATCAACGACATCAATTCCGCGCTTTTCAGCGCCGGCCAAATCCGGGACCGGTTCTCGACCGATGGCTGGAACGCACTTGCGGACCTGCTTCAGACCGCGCAGACCATGGCGCCCCGGCTGAAGCCCGGCGATGATACGGCCCGGGCCATGGGCGTGCTGCTGCGCAAGATCTCCGGCTTTACCGGTCTCGTCCATGAAAACATGTACAGATTCATCGGCTGGCGGTTCCTGACGATCGGCCGGGCGATCGAGCGCACTTGGGCAACCTCCGGCTTCCTTGCCGCTTTCACTCACCCGGAAGCCCCGGAAGGCGCGCTGGATCTTGCGATCGAAGCGGGCGATTCCATCATGACCCACCGGCGCCGTTATGCAGTGTCCACGAGCCGCAACACGGTGATCGACCTGCTTCTGCTCGACGACATGAACCCGCGCTCCGTGCTCTATCAGCTTCATGCCATCAAGGAACACCTTGGCTTCTTGCCGGTCGCCGATGATCAGGGAGCGGCCGTTTCACCGCTGCTCAGATCGGTCATGACCCTGGAGACGTCGCTTGCGGTCTCTTCGCTGGAGGAAATGACCCCGGAACGGCTGCAGGACATTGCCGCGCAAACTGCACAATTCTCTGGTCTGCTGTCCCGATCCTATCTCGGTTAGGTGCCGCCTTGATCTACGACATCACGCTCCGCATCACCTACTCCTATGACAGCATGGCCGACGCAGATCATCAGATCCTGCGCATGACACCGGCTGACCTGCCGGGCGAACAGCGCGTGATCCTGAGCAGCCTGTCGATCCAGCCTCAGCCATCGGAACGGCGGCAGCGCAGGGACTTCTTCGGCAACGGCTGCGTCGACATTGCCTTCAGCGAGCCCGTGGCCGAGACCGAATTCGTGATGAAGTCGCGGGTCGAACGGCAGGAACCCAACAATTTCCTGGATGAGTCGCCGGACCTGGCAGGGCTGACCGCAGAACTGGACAGCCTTCAGTCCGTCGACGGACTGTCTCCTCACAATTTCCGCTTCAACTCCCCGCGCATCGAGCGGGACACGGAAATCGGCGACTGGGCCCGGGCCATTGCCGGGGACGGGCAGTCCGTCCTGGCTATCGCCGATGCGGTGTGCATGGCAATCCATAGCGAGATGACGTTCGATCCGGAAGCGACCGCCGTCGACACACCGGTTCGGGAGGCATTCAAGGGACGCCGGGGCGTCTGCCAGGACTATACCCACATTGCCATTTCCGCCCTGCGCGATCTGGGCATTCCCGCCGGCTATGTCAGCGGCTTTCTCAGAACCATTCCGCCGGAAGGCCAGCCCCGGCTGGAAGGCGCAGATGCGATGCATGCCTGGGTCATGGCCTGGTGCGGCAGTTCCATGGGCTGGGTGGAGTTCGATCCGACCAACGCCATGCGCGCCGGTCTTGATCACGTCGTCATCGCCCGCGGCCGCGACTATTTCGACGTCGCCCCGGTCAAGGGCGCATTGCGCACGGCAGGAACACAGACGACCACCCAGGCGGTGGACATGATCGCGGGCTGATCCCCTATTTAAAGACCAGCCCGCGCTGTTTTCAGATTTTACCCGAGGGGCAGAACCCTAGAACTTGTAGCCGAGCTTGAAGCTGACAGCCTGGCCAACCGCGCTGTCACTGAACTGGCCATCGTAGCGCAGCTTTGCCTCAAAGCCGTTGTCGCCCAGAAGATCCAGTCCGAGACCCAGGGTGGCGGAGACATCCTCCCGCTCCAGGGCCAGCTTGCGCGGGTTGAGACCTGCAAGACTGTCCGGAAGGAAGCTCGTCAGCTGGCTGTCGTTCAACGCAAACCGGGCACCCGCTTCCAGGTAGGGCCGGAAGGTAAAGCCATCCTGCAGCTTGAAATCATGACCGAAGCGCACGGCCGGACGGAAATCAAACAGGGCATGATTGGCTTCCTTCACCTGAAGGTTCAAGGATCCGGCTCCCCGCTCCCGGTAGCCATAGTCATGGATCCAATGTGCATCGAGATCAGCCAGCGGCATGACGTTGAAAGCGCCGAACTCGAAGAGATAGGCCAGACGCAACCGGGCACTGAGCGAGGCGGCCCGCTGATGTGAGGACGCAAAGCTTGTTCCCGCGCTCATATCGATCCGCCGGGTGGCGTCTGCCTCGCTATAGGCGCCGACAAGAGCACCAGCCGCAAGCCATGGCCCGTCGGTGTATTTCAGCACGGCACCTGCAAGATAGCGCTCGCCATCACTGTTGACCGTTTTCCCGTCCAGGGACGTGCCCTGGAACCCGGCAGACACGCCGAGACGCCAAGTGTCGCTCAAGGCTGCCTGATGACCGATGGCAAATCCGGCGCTGCGGCTGGTCGCATTGGTGTCGAAGCTCTTCTCATTCGAGGCAAGCCCCTTGATCCAGGTGCATTCCCCCTCGCGGATCGCAGCAAAACTGCCAGAGGCCATGCCGCAGCTCAGCATGGCCGAGGCTCCGGCACTGGCCGCCGCCGCATGGTTTTCGGAGGTCTGATAATGCTGGGTTGGGTCCAGCGCTTCCAGCTTGGCATCAAGCTCTGCCTGATTGCGGGCATTGGCAACATCCAGCGCCAGCGTGTACAGCCCTGTATCCGCACTCGAAACTGCCACGCCATTCGTCCAGCTTTCAACTGCAGTCTTGATGGTGTTGAGCGCCGTTGCGTCATTGCCGCTGACGCTGGCCCGGCTGAAGTCGAGATCAACCCCAGTCAGCGTCACGTCATTGTTGTCTAAGGAGAGCTGGAAGTCCGTCAGCAGACTGTCAGTGACCTGATCAAGACTGCCGTTGAACGTGTCGGTGTCGATGAGTTTCTTCGGACCGGAAAGAGTGCCGAACCCTGACAGCAACGGGCGCACCTCACCATCCAGGGTAAAGGTGTTGGCGTTGATCGTTGCGGCTATTCCCTTGGCAAGATCGACGGGCAGATAGTGAAGGCCACCGTTCAGGAGGTAGTTGTTGATGCCAGACACACTGCCCTGCACCGTGCCACTGTTGATCAGGGTGAATGATCCGAAATTGCCCCGGATTGCGCCAAAGACGGAGCCGCCAGCGTCGACGACAACCATGCCATGGCCATCCAGCTTGATGGCCGCCTGACTGTCGGAAATCCCGTCTCCCGCCGTAATAACGGATCCAGCGACGTTGACGTAGATATCGTCAAAAACGTCCTGCGCATAGATGCCGTAGCCTTCCCCGCCAATGCCGGTGAAGGACACAAGGCTTGTGCTGTCGACCTCGATGGTCGTGGAAAAGAGATCCTTGGACGTACCGGTCGGGCTTGTGCCGTTGCTGGTCCGAATTGCAGCCGCGCCCGAACCTGAAGCCGTCACAGCCCCTTTAACTTCGACGGCGAGACCCGCGCTATCGCTAGAGGACGGTGTGAAAACGCCATGGCTGTTTGAAGCAATGGCGTAAATGGCGTGAGCCCCTGCGCCAGATGTGCTGATCAAACTGCCGTCGGCCGTTGCCACATTCACCCGGCCCGACGTCCCGTTGCCGGACAGGATCGTCATGCCATTGTCATCTGCATGCACCAGGGCCCCGCCACCGGCGGATTGCGCCAGAATGCCATAGGCATGAGCCCCGGTCGTCTGGATTGAACCGCGCAGGGAAACCGTGACATTTCCGCCATCTCCCGCAGTTGCGGAGCCCGGCTCATAGAATTCGACGGATTCGGTGTTCTGGTCGGCAATGATCGAAAAGCCGCCGCCGCCGCCAACAGATTGCGCGAAAATGCCATGGGATCCAACGCCGCTGGTGCGGATCATCAAGGCGCTGTCTGCCGTCGAATCGCTGACCGTCACCGCCCCGCCGTTCCCTTTGCCGTCATTGGCCAGATGAACATTCACGGGCAGTTCCGTGCCGGTGATCAGTTCACCGGTTCCCGCGATCCCGCCACCGCCGCCGACAGACTGGGCCAGGATGGCAACTGCGTGTTTGCCGGAAGTGGTGATTTCACCGCCCCGGTTCACGGTGACCGTGCCGCCGTTGCTGCCGGAACCGCCGCCACCGCCAAGATGCAGGGACAGACCGACGGGAATGCCATAGACGCCCCCGGAGGACGCCCCGCCAGCCCCGCCGCCGCCGCCAACCGACTGGGCGACAATTCCGTGAGACTGCGCGCCGAAGGTCAGCACCGTTCCTGAACCGGAAATTGTCACCGAGCCGCCCTTGCCACCCGAGCCGCCTGAGCCCCCGAGCGAAAAGGCGAACAACCCGCCCCCCTTGGAAGCATCGCCCTGAGCAGCCGTTCCGCCGCCGCCGCCAATGGACTGGGCAAAGATGCCGTAGGAATTTGCTCCCGACGTCCAGATCGCACCATCACGCGTAACTGAAACCGTCCCCCCGTCCCCGGAGGCCCCTGCGTTGCCGCCAAGGGCCAGCGAAAAGGTCTTCTTGGAAATGCCGGGAATGCTGGGAGAGCTTGCGCCAGAGGTTCCGCCATCCCCACCGCCAGCACCAATTGATTGAGCAAGAATGCCGTTGGAATGATCGCCTGTTGTCCGGATCAGGCCAGAGATGGCATTGGTTGTCGTGTCCGTAATGGTGACAGAACCACCATGGTTGCCCGATCCCCCTGTGCCGCCAATGGCAAGAGACACCCCATAGGTGCCGTAACCAGCTATTGCATAGGAATGCGCCGCACCCCCATTGCCGCCGCCGCCGCCGATGGATTGAGCCAGAACCCCATGGGAATGGCCGCCTAAGGTTTCGATGGTGGAACTTGTGTCCAGAGTGACCGTGACAGCCCCACCTGTTGCCCCCTTGCCGCCATTTCCGCCAACGGCAGCCGAGAACGAATAGGACGTGCCCGGATTGTTGGTGCCCGGTTCGTCCCACGGGACGTTCGGGAATTTCTTCGTCAGCCAGTTGAGGATGCCGTTTCGGGCCTCGGTCGGATTGGGCACGAGGGTCGACAGTGCAATGGTCTGGGCACTTCCGCCAGCCCCGCCACCGCCACCGATGGACTGGGCGACGACGGCACTGGACTCATCCCCTCCGGTCAAAATCGACGAACCGGCCCCGGCGGTGAAATTCACCGAGCCACCGGTACCGCCTGATCCGCCCTTGCCGCCAACCGCGACGCTCGCTGAAACAGCGGTTCCACCATAGGAATCCGAGCCGGAAGACCGGTTGAGGGCAGCTGCAACGGAGAGCGCAGAGACATTGCCGCCAAGACCACCGCCGCCGCCAACGGACTGAAGCACCACACCGAAGGAATTGGCACCGAAAGTCCGGATCGAACCGGTGTTGGTCAGAGAGACCGTCCCGGCGGTGCCGCCAGCCCCGCCACTGCCGCCGACTGCCACGCTGGGCGAAAAGGCCTTGCCGCCGCTGGAGGATGAGCCTGTGGCAACAGATACCGAATAGCTGTGCACGTTGCCGCCATGTCCGCCGCCGCCCGCAACAGACTGGGCAACCACCCCATGAGACTGAGCGCCCTGGGTCAGGACTGTACCGGACTGGGTAACGGTAACGGTGCCGGCATCCGCCCCGCGGCCGCCATTGCCGCCAACACCAACGCCGACAGAAGCCGCAATGCTGCCGAGAGAGGCCGCAACATCCGTGACGTTGCCACCGGAGCCACCGCCTCCCCCGATCGACTGTGCCAGAATACCCAGCGACTGGCTGGACCAGGTAGAAATCGAGCCGGAGTTTATTGCGGTAACCGTGCCGCCGGCCCCGCCGGAACCTCCGCTGCCGCCAATGCCAACGGAAACGGACCCGGCTTGCGGACCGACAGAAGCGGCAACCGTGGTGGAAGAGCCACCGGCCCCGCCGCCACCGCCAATCGACTGCAACAGCATCGCCGTTCCATGACGGCCATAGGTAATCAGGCTGCCCGCATTGGTAACGCTCACAGCGCCACCTTCCCCACCGGAGCCGCCCTTGCCGCCAATGCCAACGGCCACGGCGGCGCTCGGTCCTTCCGGATTGGCTCCGACGGCAACCGACACCACATTGCCGCCCTTGCCGCCGCCACCGCCAATGGACTGGGCCAGAACCGCATAGGAATGGTCGCCCTTGTCCTGATTTTCCGCAAGCTTGGTGACATCCGCAGGCGTCACAGTTGCTCCGGAACTGGTGTCATCGATCAATGGCTGCTGACCGGTGACAATGGAAGCCCCGGCCTGCACTGTGCCGGAGACAGTTCCGCCCTTGCCGCCAGAACCGCCGCTGCCGCCGACGGCAACACTGACCGCGACAGGGCCAAGGGCGACGCTGACCGCGGACCCGCCATGACCGCCGCCACCGCCGATGGACTGAAGCACCAGGCCATCGGAGTTCTGGCCAGATGCGGTAATGCTGCCCGAAACGATGCCTGACACCGAACCGCCGTTGCCGCCGCCGCCGCCCCGGCCGCCAACAGATACACTGACAATACCGATCGCCGTCGCGTTGCCACCCCGGCCGCCGCCGCCGCCAACCGACTGAGCCATAACAGCAGCGGCATTCTTGCCCGATGTCTCTACGGTTCCGCCAATGCCGACATAGACCGTGCCACCATTCCCGCCCTTGCCGCCATCGCCGCCAACCGCAACGATGCCCGTCTCGCTGCCGCCGTCGCCGCCATTTCCGCCCGTGCTGGAGGCGAAGATGCCGGAGGAAGACGCGCCGCTGGTCGTGATCGAGCCCGTCGTGCCAACGGCCACAAACCCGCCGGCATTGCCGCTGCCGCCGTCGCCGGATCCGCCGAACCAGCCACCACCGGACCCGCTGCCGCCGCCGCCGCCAAGGCTTTCGGCGTTGATGCCGGCAGCGTTGGTTCCGGCCGTGATGATCTTGCCGGCGTTGTTGACGTTGACTGCCCCGCCATTGCCGCCAACACCGCCATCATTGCCTGACGAGGCCCAGGACGCGCTGCCTGCGGCCCCGCCCTCACCGCCAATCGACAGCGCCAGGATCGCCGCCTCGTTGGCGGCCATGTTCTGGATGACGCCCGTGCTGTCATTGATGACATAGACACCGCCGCCATTGGCACCGCGGGCTCCCCGACCGCCATGACCGCCGATAGCCCCGCCGCCGGCCTTGCCACCATGGCCACCGTCGCCTCCTGCGGAGGCCACGGTGACCGTTCCGGATGCAGGAAGCCCTTCCGGCACCACAGTGGTCGTGCCGGTGCTGGCAATCACTCCGCTGTTGGTAAACTTCAGATCACCGCCATTTTGCCCTTCATGTCCAGGATGACCGGAGTGGAAGAAGCTGCCATTGCTCCCGTTCGCACCGTCTGTCCCGAAGGATGTGATCAGGACGGCAGGAGAATGGCTGTCTCCCGTCAGGGCACCACGAGACTCAATGTCCACGAGAGGCGCGTAAACAGGACTATCGACGCCTGTCACATTCGCAAATCCGAAAACATTCAGGAAGGAACCGATCAGTCCGGACCTTTGATGGATTGCGTTGATCAGGATGCCAATGAACTTTGCGTTGCTATCTGCTTCCGTCGCGCCTTCGGTGATAATCGTGATCGGGCGGCTTGTGGCCGTGAAAGCAAAATCCTTGTCGATCGCACCGGAAACCTTGAGCGGCC
Organism: Roseibium suaedae; assembly: GCF_900142725.1. Lineage (GTDB taxonomy): Bacteria > Pseudomonadota > Alphaproteobacteria > Rhizobiales > Stappiaceae > Roseibium > Roseibium suaedae. Next base: position 222,885 of record NZ_FRBW01000003.1, read on the forward strand.
CGACGGTTGGAATGGGCCAGGGTACAGGCAACCAGGGCAATTTGACATAGCGCAGCCCGGCCGGGGTCAATGCGATGTTGCCAAGGGATTCCGGTATTCCCGACTGTAAGGTGTCACCCGTGTGGAGGACGTAGACCAAACGATTGTCGGCATCCAGCTGGCTGGTCACCCACCATTTCGCATCGGCAGCAGCAGGGCTCGAAAGCACGGCGAGCGCGGCAGTTCCAAGCAGCACTTGCCGAAGAGCGGAAAGCCTTTGGCAGGAACGGTGAGAGTTTCCAATCGCCAGCCCATTTGAAAAACCAGCCATCATCGCGTCCCCCGGCAAAACCCAGCAGCCCGGAGGCGGTGCTTCCGAAGCCAGCGTCATAAAATCAAAAAAGGCGATCCGCAGACGTCGAGAGACGAATCCTGATCACCAACCAAGAGATGAACACATTTCCGCCTGAATTGCATTTCCTTTCCGGAAGCTTCCAATGTCTTCTGAACATATCAAACTAAGAAAAACACTTGCTCAAATGCAAACGAGCGAAACCCGTACAACTCTGAGAAAATCAAGAAAAGGAACACGTTTTTCCGAAGACGAAGTGGCATAGACGTCGCAGGAAACCAAAACGGCAGATGGAAAGACCATCCGCCGTCAATTTGTGAAATATCTGGTTCTGTGCCGATTTGCGGGGCCTACTTCCTCGGCACACCCTTTTGCCTCAGCATCCGCTTTTGAGCCGCGATCCGGAACGGGGCATTGGGCGCACCATAGCCACGGTAATTGCCACGGCGCTCCAGAACTTCGAAGAACATGCCGCCGGCAAAAGGCCGGGAATAGATCTGGAAGAACTCCCCTTCCGCGTCCCGGTCATAGAGAATGCTGTGACGTTTCATCAGGGCGAGACGGTCCTCGGCAATGTCAAACCGGCTGACAAGATCCGCATAGTAATTGTCGGGCATCGGCAGAGCCTTGAACCCGGCCGCCTCAAGCGCTGCTGCGCTCGCGAAGATGTCTTCCGAGGCAAAGGCCACATGCTGGACCGGCGCACCGAAACTGTCTGCCAGGAACGAGCCTGCCAGAGTGCGGTGCGTTTCCGCGCCATTGAGGGTGATGCGGAAACCTTGCCCGTCGGCTTCGACCGCCTGGCTGCGCACCAGCCCATCCGGATCGATCACATCCACCATCGGCGATTTGCCCATCCGGAACAGGGACGTATAGAACAGCGTCCAGCTGAGCATCTCCGTATAGGACATGGTCTGGGCCACATGATCGACCCGTTTCAGACCCGCACCGTCACGGGCCGGCTTGTCGATGTGGAACTCCGACGCCCAGACAGACTTCAGCTTGGAAGACCCATCCAGGAAATGCAGCAGGCTGCCGCCCAGCCCCCGGATCGCCGGAATGTCGATCTGGCCTTCGGTCAGCGGCTGCTGGAACGGTTCGGCTCCAAGGGCCGTGGCCCGGGCAACTGTCTCCTCCGCCGAGGCGACCTCGAGACCGATGTCGCAGATGTTGGTGCCATGAACCGTGTAGGTCGTGCCTGCAAAGTCCTTGGCTTCCTGATTGATGATGATGCGGATATCGCCCTGCTGCCAGAGGCTCAGGTTCTTGGAGATGTGCCGTCCGGTTTCGTCAAAACCCAGGGTGGTCAGGAAGTGGCTGAGGTTCCGGGCCTCCTCCCCTTGCGAGGCGAATTCGATGAAGGCCGTTCCGGAGACTTCGACCCGTGCGGGCATCTCCGGCAGATCAATCCGGGTGCCCGGCTCCCTGCGGCGCACATCATCCATCAGGCTGACCAGAGAGCGCAGACCATCCTTGGCAACGGAGGCCGGGCTGCCGCCCCGGAACTGGTCATTGAAGATTTCCAGGCTCACCGGTCCCTGATAACCGGTCGCCGTCACAGCCTGCATGAAGGCGGTGACATCCAAATCGCCCTCGCCCGGCATGTTGCGGAAATGGCGGGACCAATAAAGAAGATCCATCTCGATAAGCGGCGCATCCGCCAGCTGGACGAAGAAGATCTTGTCTGAAGGAATGCGGCGGATCGTGTCCGGGTCGATCTTGCGGCCGAGTGTGTGGAAACTGTCGAGGATCAGGCCGATGTTGGGATGATCCGCCCTTCGGACGATTTCCCAGGCATCCCGGTGATCATTGACATGCCGGCCCCAGGCCAGCGCTTCATAGCCAACGCGAATGCCGCGCTTGGCCGCCCTTTCACCCAATTCACGGAAGTCATCGGCTGCCCGGTCTATGCCGCCGAGCGCCTCCGGATGAAGGGAGGAGCAGAAGAGGACAAGATCGGTGCCGAGTTCCTGCATCAGGTCGAACTTGCGCTCGGCCCGGTCGAAAGCCTTGACCCGCAAGGCACCGGGCAATCCTTCGAAGTCCCGGAAAGGCTGGAACAGGGTGATCTCAAGCCCCTGATCGCGGATCCTCTGGCCCACTTCACGCGGACTGCCCTCGTCGGCGATGAAATCCTGCTCGAAAATCTCGATGCCATCGAACCCGGCGGCAGCGATGGCTTCCAGTTTTTCCCGAAGATTGCCGGGAACGGAAACGGTGGCAATCGAGGTCTTCATGCAGTTTCTCCCGTGTGGATCAGGTCGTGGCGCAGGCTGTCCTCATCGAGCGGCTTGCCTGAAAATAGCTTCCAGGCGTGAACCCCCTGATAGAAAAACAGCTCCCAGCCGGAAATGATAGACAGGCCGTTTGCTGCCGCATCGCCCAGAAACCGGGTGTCGGCCGGCGTATAGACCGCATCGAAGGCCCATTCGGCCCCTTGCATGGCCTCAGCCTCGATCGGGGTCCCCTCATAGCCAACCATTCCGACAGGCGTGCAATTGACAAGACCGGAGACGCCGATTGCGGCCTCCTCCGCCTTGTCCCAAAGACTGACTTTCATCGCGGGCGCTGCCTTGCGGACGGCCTCCGCCATGATTTCCGCCTTGGCCCGGTCCCGGTCGACAAGGCGCAGTTCCGAGGCGCCGAGACCAATCAGTCCGAAGGCAACCGCTCGGCCAACGCCGCCGGTGCCGATCATCAGCACCGCCCCAGGCGCGGCATCCCCACGCACACGGCGGTATGCGGCCATGAACCCGGAATAGTCGGTGTTGTAGCCCTTGGGAGTTCCCTCGCCGAAGATGACGGTGTTGACCGCTCCCATGCCACGCACCAGAGGATCCTCGATAGTCACATGCTCCGTCACCCTTTCCTTGTAGGGATAGGTGACATTTGTGCCCCGGTAGTGTTCGCGCTGTGCCAGAGCGAACACTTCTTCAAAACCGAGCCCCAGGTCTTTCGGCACAAGCCGGATGTAACTGACATCCATGCCATTCTGGCGGCCGGCAAGCTTGTGCAGCAAGGGCGAGCGGGAGGCGGCGATGTTGTCGCCGATCAGCCCAAGCTTCAGAGGTCCGGAAGTGGCCGGATCTTGTGTCATTTGGTGTCTCCTACTGACCCTGGCGCCGTCCAAGAACGGACTTGGCCCTGGACCAGACCGGTGTCTGGGAAACGAAGATCAGAACCACAGCCACAAACAGGGTCAGCGACAGCGGACTGCTGAGAATGCCCCAGGAGAAGCGGCCAAGATCCTCACGCTCGGAGATGATTGCCCGGCGCCAGTTGTCATCCAGAAGGCGGGACAGGATCACGCCGAGGATCACCGGACCGAGCGGATAGCCATAGTGGCGCATGAAGTAGCCGAAGAAGCCGAAACCAAGCATCCAGTAGACATCGGTGATCGAGTTGTTGACCGCATAGGCTCCGACAATCGACAGCAGCAGGATCAGCGGGATCAGGACGGCACGCGGCATCTCCACGATCTTCACGAACAGGCGGATGCCGGTCAGTCCGAACAGCAGCATGAAGAAATTGGCCATGACCAAAGCGCCGACGATGAACCAGAACATGTCCGGCTTGTCGATCATTAGCATCGGTCCCGGATTGAGACCATGGATGAACAGTGCACCGATCATGATGGCGGTTACCGCATCCCCCGGAATGCCGAGGGTCATCATGGGAATGAAGGCACCGCCGACGGCCGCATTGTTCGCCGTTTCAGGAGCAACAAGCCCTTCGATAGCGCCCTTGCCGAAGGGCCGCTCCGGGTTCTTGGTCACGCGCTTGGCATGGTCATAGGCCATCAGCGCTGCAATATCGCCGCCGGTTCCCGGCAGGGCGCCGATCATCACGCCAATGGCGGAAGTCTGAAGCGACAGCGGCAGATGCTTGCGCAGGGTTCCCCAGGACGGGACGATGCGGGTGATCTTCTGGCGGATGGCCGGCAGACCGATATGGTGCAGTTGCAGCAGGGCCTCGGACACGCCGAACATGCCGATCATGACCGCGATGAAGCTGATGCCGCTGCGCATCAGCGGAATGTCAAAGGTGAAGCGTTCGGTGAAGGTCAGCGGATCCATGCCAACCGTGCCGACGGCAATGCCGAAGGCACCGGCGAAGATGCCCTTGGCCAGACTGCCGGTCGACAGCGATCCCACCAGCAGGATGCCGAGCACAGCCAGGAGCATGTAGTCGCGCGGCTGGAACTTCAACGCGAAGTCGGAAACGAAGGGCGCCGCGACGGCAAGCACGGCGATGCCGATGAAGCCGCCGAAGAAGGACATCACCGTGGTGATGCCGATGGCCGTTCCCGCCTCGCCGCGCTGGGCGAGCGGATAGCCATCCATGGCGGTCGCAATGGCGGAAGGCGCCCCCGGAATGTTCAGGAGGATGGCCGTGCGCGCACCGCCATAAACCCCACCCATGTAGATGCCGATCATCAGCGAAATCGCCGGATAAACATCCCAGGAGAAGGTGAAGGAGATCAGGATCGACACGGCCATGGTGACGGACAGGCCGGGAATGGCGCCGATATAGACACCGGCAAAGGTTCCGATGCCGACCAGCAGCAGAAGGTTAGGCTGGGTGAAAACCGTGAAGAAGGCCAGGAGACTGTCCATCATGCCGCTCCGTTGTGAACAAATGCGCGGAAGAACTGGATGATCTCGGCTTCAGGCACGATGCCCACCGGCATCAGGACCGTGAAGACAATGCGGAAAATCAGCCAGATGCATAGAAGGCTGCCGGCAGAGACGGCGAATACAAAGCCCCAGCTCCGGTCGGACAGGAGCCGGATGGAGGCAACCAGGAAAAGCGCGGACGTGGGCAGGAAGCCGAGCGGCTTGAGCAGCACGCCATAGGCAATCAGCAATCCGGTAAAGATGATCACGATACGCGGCAGAATACTGCCCGAGATCGTTTCCTTGGCGAAGGTGTGGAGCCTTGCGGTGCGCACCACCACGACCAGCGCCGAAATCACCATCACCACGGTGGTTGCCATGGGCACGGCACCTGGCGAGGACAGAGCCTCGAAGCCGGCAATGCCATAGGCCGAATAGAGGAGATAGAGACTGGCGGCCAGAAGAACCCCTGCGAAAGCCAGTTCGCCCGGCCTGCGCCGGTCCGGATAACCACCCGGCGTTGCGTCCGACGTTCCGTCGTGGTTGTCGTAGTCTTGATCCTGCATGGTTTTCATCCATCCCAAACTGGCCATCCCAATCTGGCCATTCCAACCTGACAAGTCAGGTGCCAGGACACGGCGTGCCGCCGGTCTCATCCTGCCAGTCTGCCGTCATTCCAGCGCGCTAAAAAAGCGGCGCCGCCCTTCGGTCCGGAAGAGCGGCGCCCTTGTGCATGGTGCAGTAGCGCCTGATCAGGTTCGCCGGTCGGGCCTTACTTAGCCGGACGTGCGATACCGAACTTTTCCGGAGAAGCCTTGGTCAGGCCTGCGTCCTGAAGAAGCCAGGTGGTGTTCTGCTGCCACTTGGACAGGAAATCCTGCGCTTCCTGACCGCTGACACCCATCATGGTGAAGCCGCGGTTGTCCATCAGCGCAACGAACTCAGGGTTCTTCGCACCTTCGGCGTAAGCGGACGCCAGCTTTGCAACAACGTCATCCGGAGTGCCATTGGCGACGAAGACACCGAAGAACGGGCCCCACGGCAGCATCTCGTTGTACTTGTCGTTGAAGGACGTGATGGTCGGGACATCCGGCAGCTTTTCATTGGCGGCAACATCGAAGATCGCGAGCGGCTTCATGTTGCCAGCCCGGATACCTTCGATGGACGCGCCCAGAACAGCCGGCATCACGTCGATCGCGCCGCCCTGAAGGGCTGTCAGAGCCGGGCCGTCACCGTCGTAGGGAACCGCAATCACGTCAAGCTTGCCTTCAACCGTGTTCATCATCGCGGTGATGACGGAGGGCAGACCGCCAGGGCCGGTGGCGCCGAGGCGCAGTTCACCCGGATGCTCCTTGATATAGGCCATCATGCCTGCGTAATCGTCGAAGGGAGCGTCCTTGTTGGCCACCAGGATCGGCGTGCCACGGGCCAGAATGCTGACCGGAATGAAGTCGCTGTAGTCCTTGTCGCCCAGGCCCATGACCTTGTAGAGCAGCGGGTTTTCAGCGCCCATCAACAGGGTGTAGCCGTCAGCAGCCTGACCGGCCACGTAGTTCAGTGCGATCGCGCCAACGCCGCCGGTCATGTTCTGCATGACAACGGTGCCGCCGAGTGCCTTTTCCGCATGCGGGGTCACGGACCGCATCACTGTGTCGGTGGAACCGCCGGCTCCCCACTGGATGATGCCCTGGATTTCCTTGGACGGATAATCGGCAGCGCTTGCTGCGGACGTTGCCATGACCAGCGCGGAGACGGCGCCGATGATAAACTTTTTCATGAGTTCCTCCCTAGAGACCTGAACAGCAAGCTTTCTCCCAAAGCCGCTTTCTAACCCGAGATTTGCTGATCCAGAACCTAACGTCAAATATCAAATTCAATGATCACTTAACTTGATGTTATTTTTCCTCGCCGCTGCGCTCCAATGAAGATGGGCCTCAGTCAGCTCCTTGCGGAACTGCCGGATCCCGTAGTCGGCAAAGTTGGACAGCACCCGCCCCTTCTTGCGAACCACATAGATCGCCACGTCCACCTGTTCCTTCAGAGGTTTCCGGATCACCCCGGGCATATAGACCTCGGCAACGGAGAATTCGTCGATCAGGGCGACGCCCATGCCGTGCCGGACGAGGCTGACAACGGTCTGCGCAAACCGGCCACGCATGCTGTGGCGAAGTGGCAGCTTCTCCTGAAGAAAGGCGCGGGCGACAATGGCACCATAGGGGTCACTTGGATCGATGCCGATCAGCGGCTCATCCTTGAGGTCATGGACCGAGACCTCATCCCGATCCGCGAGCGTATGACCTTCGGGCAGAATGGCAACCACCTTGCCCCTCGCCATCTCCTCGTTCTCGACGCCCGGGTTGTTCACCGGGGAACTCATGATCACGAACTCGCCCCGCTCCAACAGCAGATAGTCCAGCGTCTCCTCGATCTTCAGGATGTTCAGATCGATGAAGAGATCCGGATAGCGCTTGCGAATGGAGCGGATCGCGCGCGCAGCGATGAACTGGGCAACCGACGGCGCGGAGGCAAAGGCGAGGCGCACATCCACGCCCTTTTGAAGGGAATCGAGCGCCACCTGAAGGTTCTCGACCCCTTTGTAGACCTGCCCGATCTGATCAAAGACCGCGCCAGCTTCCACGGATGGAACGAACAGCCCAGCATGACGCTCGAACAGCCGAATGCCGAGGGACTCCTCCGTGTGCTTGATCAGCCGGCTGATGCCGGGGGCCGAAACCCCCAGATGCTCTGCCGCCCCATTGATGGTTCCGCGCAACATGACGGCACGGATCACCTCGATCTGCCTGAGTGTAATTTCCCGCAAGGTCAGCTCCTCCCCGCCTCAAATTAACACCATGTTACGAACCTCGCCAATTCAATAATTGACGTTAAGATTTTGGAGATGGACCTTCCTCACCGGGAGCAGGCAGACGCCTTCAGTGAAGACCACGGGAAGGACAATGGGGAGGACCATCATGACAGATAATCCGAAGGTTCCGGAAGATCAGCCGTCCGCCGGGACGTTCGATCTGATCGTGGCCGGGTCGGGCGCTGCGGGGCTTTGTGCCGCCGTCACAGCGGCCTTCCACGGACTGAAGGTCTGCCTGCTGGAAAAGACAGATGTCATTGGCGGCACAACCGCCTGGTCCGGCGGCTGGATCTGGGCACCGTGCAATCCGGTGGGCCAGAGAGCTGGCATCGTCGAAGACACCACTGCCCCGCGTCTCTATCTCCAGTCTCTTCTTGGCAATCACTTCGAGGCAGACCGCATCGACGCTTTCCTTGCCGCCGCCCCCAGGATGGTCGGTTTTCTGGAAGATAACACCGCGCTGGAATTCGAAGGCGGGCTTGCCATTCCGGACACCTACAGCCACCTGCCGGGCGCGGGCATGGGCGGTCGTTCGGTCATCGCCAGGCCATATGATGCCCGCAAGCTCGGCACCTCTCTCAAGCTGTTGCGCAAGCCGATGCGCGAGACAACGTTTTTCGGCATGACCATTCAGGCAGGACCGGACCTGCGGGCCTTCCTGACCATGCTGAGGTCCACGGCCAGCTTTGGTCATGTGATGAAGCGAACCTTGCGCCACTTCCGGGATCTGGCCCTCCATGGCCGGGGCATGGACCTGCGCAATGGCAACGCCCTTGCTGCCCGCTTGCTGCGCACGGCGCTGGATCTGGGTGTCGACATCCGCACCGGAGCCGTGATCGACCGCCTAATCACTTCCGATGGCAGGGTTCTGGGAGTTGCGCTTGAAGACGGCACGCAATTGACTGCGGAACGCGGCGTGGTTCTGGCGTGCGGCGGATTTTCGCAAAACCCCGTCATCAGGCAAGGCATCTTTCCGCGAAACGAAGACCACAGGTCCCTTGCCCTTCAGAGCGCGGCAGGAGACGGCCTGACCCTTGCCATGAGCGCTGGCGCGGTTCCCAAGACCAATCTTGCTCACCCTGCGGCCTATTGCCCGGTTTCAACCGTGCCTTGGGAAAACGGCCAGTCAGGTCAGTTCCCTCATATCATTGACCGGGGCAAACCCGGCGTCATTGGCATTCTCGCCTCCGGGCGCCGCTTCTGCAATGAAGGGCTTGGCTACCATGACTATGTGACGGCACTTCTTGCCGCTGTGCCTGAAGAGGAAAAGGCGGAATCCTGGCTCGTTTGCGATCACAGGTTCCTGCGCCGCTATGGCCTGGGTATTGTCCGTCCCTCGCCTGTTCCTTTCGGCGCCTGGCTTCGCAATGGCTATCTCAAGACCGGCAAGACCCCTGAAGAGCTGGCCAGAGCCTGTGGCATTGACCCGGCAGGTCTCACCACCACACTGGATACCTGGAACAGGCATGCTGCGACGGGCGAGGATCCCGAATACGGCCGGGGCGCAACCCCCTATATGCGGCTTCAGGGCGATCCTGCCCAAAAGCCAAACCCCTGTGTCGCCCCGATTGCCTCCGCGCCCTACTACGCCGTGAAGGTCGTTCCCGGCAGTTTCGGGACCTTCGCCGGGATTGCCACAGATTCCAGCGCCCGTGTGTTGAGCACGGACGGAACACCAATTATCGGGCTCTATGCCGCCGGCGCGGACGCTGCCAGCGTCTTTGGCGGCTTTTATCCTGCCGGCGGGATCAATCTCGGCCCAGCCCTCACCTTCGGCTATATCGCAGGCTGCCATGCAGCCGGGAAAGACATCTGATGCCCCGCACGCTCTCCGTTGCCCATCTTTCGGCCATTGATCTTGCCCCTCCGGCGTTTCTGGAGGCTGCGGCCGAGGCGGGTTTTGAGGCTGTGGGCCTGCGCCTGATCCGGGTGACAGACACCTCGCCCGGTTATCCCTTGATGGAGGACCCGGCGGCCCTGCGGCAAACCCGGTCCGCCATGGCCTCAACTGGCCTGCGTGTCGCCGACATCGAATTCGTCAAGATCACGTCGCAGACCAATATTGAAGCCTTGCTGCCGTTTCTGGACGCAGGCGCAGAGCTCGGCGCGGCCCAGGTCATCACGGCCCCTTACGATCCTGACCTGACCAGGCTCGCCGACACACTGGGCCGCTTGTCGGAGGAAGCCCGAGCGCGTGGGCTCGGCACGGTTCTGGAATTCTTCCCCTGGACCAATGTTCCCGATCTTGCCGCCTGCTGGCAGGTGGTGAGCCAGGCCGGTCCACACACAGGCCTGCTGGTGGACAGCCTGCATTTCGACCGGTCCAACTCATCTCTGGACCTTTTGAAGGCCTTGCCCAAGGACAGGCTTCCTTTCGCCCATCTCTGCGATGCCCGCTGCCAGCCGGCCTATTCGGAAGAAGAATTGCTGGAAACCGCAAGAGCCGAGCGGCTTGCCCCCGGAGACGGTCAGATTGATCTGGCCGCATTTCTGGACGCATTCGACCCCGACCTGCCCCTCGGCATCGAAGTTCCGATGAACGCCAAGGCCGCCGCAGAAGGCTCACCTGCCGTGTTGAAGCACCTTTACCGGCGGACCTCGGAGTTTCTCGAAAACCTGCCTGGCGCGTGACCCTATCCGCCGGGTCCGCGCTGAACCGGAGCAGACCCGGCATAGACCGACAATCCGGCTGCATTGAAAATCTCGCCGAATTCCGGATCCGGGTCTTCATCGCAAACCAGACCATTGAAGTCACCAAGCTCGGCGACATGCACATGGTCCCGGTGGCCGAGCTTCTCGCGGCCCGCCAAAACATAGCGGGACCGGGCAGACGCGATCATGGCGCTCTTGATGATTGCGAGCGTGCGGATTGCCTCGCTGACGCCGTTGCTGTCGATGCCCGAAGCCCCGATGAAACAGGCATCCACCGTGTGACGATCGAGAAAGGCCAGTGCCTCCGCTCCCGAAACAGCCGCCTCTGCAGCAAGGTAGTCTCCCGGACAAAGCACGACATCAATGGAAGAAGACTGGCCAAGGGTCATGGCAACCGGAAGGCTGTTGGTCAGAACGGTGCAAGGGGTGCCCGCGATCGCCAGCTGACGGGCCATCTGCAGCGTGGTCGTGCCGCCATCCATCATCAGGATCGATCCGGGCTGTACCAGTCCGGCAGCGCGGCGCCCGATCCTTTCCCGCTCTTCCTTGCGGCTCGCGGACCGCGCATCCAGATCCGAATAAAGCCGGAAAACACCTGTCACCGGAACGCGCCCTTCGTCCTGCCGGGGAACCAGGCCTGCCTGGCTCATGCCCTCCAGATCCTGACGGATGGTTTCATCGCTGACGTTGAACTGTTCGGCCAGTTCGGAGATCCGCATGTGTGGCCGCGCCTGGAGCTCTCTTAATAGCTGCTGCTGGCGCTTTTCCGTTTCCAGTGTGGAGTCAACACCTTCTCCATCACGAACACCGGACTGCAATTTGTCCAAATCAACCTCCTTGCCCTTACCCCAACCCTATAAAGCCCATAAATTTTTAGGGGCGCTAGATGGATTTCTTGAAAACCTTTCTTTCTCTGCCGAATGCTGTTGCAAATGACACACTCCGGTGTTGAACTTGGGACTGATTTGATCGGCATATCCGGACTTTTCGCTTTTCGCTTCAGACGACTAACAATTACCCGGCTCAAGGTCTCTCGATAGAGACCTAAGGCGGCTCAGTTGGGCGCACCCGCCCCGTCCCACGCGAAACCCTTAAGACCGGGAAGCCCTCCCGCTTCGCTCCTTGCCTGACCTGACCGGACCTTGGTGAATGCTCGCATTTATTCTGAATCTCGCTGGTGCGATTGCCCTGCTGCTTTGGGCTGTCAAACTTATCCGCCATGGCGTGGAACGCGGCTTCACCAACCAACTCCGCTCCGGCCTGCGCCGGGCCGGTAAATCCCCCATCAGCGCCGCTTTTGGGGGGGCCATCGCGGCCTTCTGCCTTCAAAGCTCCACAGCCGTTGCGCTGCTTGCCACGTCCTTTGCCGCCAGCGGCGCCCTCGCAGCGACAGCTGGCGTGACCCTGCTGCTGGGCGCTGATGTCGGATCAGCCCTTGTGGTTCAGGCCCTGGTGCTGCCTGCCGGAATGCTCATCCCTGTGTTTCTTCTGGCCGGGGTCACTCTCTATCTGCGCGCGGGCGAGCGGCGCTACAAGGAAGCCGGCCGCATCCTGATCGGCCTTGCCCTGATCTTCGTCTCGCTCGGCATGATCCGTACCGCGACCCTGCCGCTGGCAGGCAGCGAGCTGGTGGAAATGATCGTCTCCTATCTGTCGCGCGACATGATCAGCGCCTTTCTCATCGGCGGGCTGATGGCTTTTGCCATGCACTCAAGCGTCGCTGCGATCCTGACCTTCGTGGCCTTCGTGGCCGAAGGCATGCTGCCGGTCCCAGTTGCCGCAGCTCTCGTGCTTGGCGCCAACACCGGCGGCACCCTGATCCCGCTGTTCCTGACCTCAGGTGCGCCCGCTGCAAGCCGCAACATCGTCATCGGCAATACAGTGCTGCGCGGTGGCGGCGCGTTGCTGACGCTCTTTGCCCTGGTCCAGTTCTCGCCTGACCTTTCCTTGCTGGGAAGTTCGGCAACCCGGCAGCTGATCAACCTGCATCTGGCCTTCAATGTGGCCGTTGCCCTTGTCGGACTGCCGCTTGCCGCCCCGCTGACCAATGCCATCCAGCGCCTTCGGACCAGCAACACGCCTGTGCAGCCAGTTGCCCAAGCCAGTGCGCTTGACCCTGCGGCCCTCGCCCATCCGGAACGGGCTCTTGCCTGCGCGGCACGAGAAGTCCTGCGCATGGGTGAGACAGCCCATCAGATGCTGGTTCCGGCAATGGACCTCATGCGAACCTGGAAGCGCGAGAATGCCACCACCATCCGGACGCTGGAGGACGAGGTTGACCGGATGCATTTCGAGACCAAGCTCTATATCGCCAAGCTGCAGCAGCAGCCCCTGACGGCGGACCAGGGACGCCGGGCAATGGATCTCGCAGGCTTTGCCAATAACCTTGAAGAAGCCGGAGACCAGATCTCCACCGCCCTTCTCGAGATTGCCGAGAAGCTGAATGAAAAGGCGCTGAAATTCTCCGACAGCGGCTGGCATGACCTGTCCGATTTCCATGACCGGGTCGTGACCAATGCCCAGCTCGCCCTCAATGTGATGATCACCCATGATCAGGGCGCCGCGCTTCAGCTCGTCGAGGAAAAGGACCATATCCGCGAAGCGGAACAGGACATGCAGGCCCGCCATCTTGACCGGTTGCGCTCGGGCAACACCGCCAGTATCGAGACCAGTAACCTGCACCAGGAGACCCTTCGGGCGCTGAAGACCATCAACACCTGTTTCTCCATGACGGCCTATCCGATCGCCGAGGAATCCGGCGCTCTGCTTTCCAGCCGCCTGGCCCAACGCAGCAAGGCGGCTGCCGGAGTGTGAGGAAGCTGCGGCCAGTCTTTCTCTGAGAGCGTCGGAATCGGAGCCTAAAACAGCCTCAGCAGTAGCCGAATGGGTACGGCATGGACCCCATGGTCAAGCCATGGGTGACGAATACGGAGGGGCAGGAGAACGATGAAAGGTCGTTTCACCGACGGCGTGGTTATCTGGCGGTGAGGTTGCGTTGGCAAACCAAAACAGATGCGGCAGCCGCTGAAGATACTTTCATCCTCCAACCTCTCCTCCGTCATGCCATGGCTCGACCATGGCATCCATTCCGTAACCTTACTTCAAAAGGTCACGTCTCAATTTGAGGAGACGAAACGGCATGTATCCCCAGGCTCAAGCCCGAGGATGACGAACGAGCCTGAATTTGATCCCCGGCCAAGCCGGGGATAACCGCAGGGAGAATCTTGTCTCCCTCGCCCTGATCACACCACGTTGCGTTCGCGGTAAGTCTGTAAGAAAGAACGGACGCGGGGGTCGTCAGGCTCCCGGCCGAAGATGTCGGCGGGCGGTGCCAGGGTGACAAGACGGCCCTTGTCGAGGAAAGCGACCCGGTCGGCCACATGGGCGGCAAAGCCCATTTCGTGGGTGACGACCACCATGGTCATGCCCTCGGCGGCCATTTCCTTCATCACCGTCAGCACTTCGCCGACCAGTTCCGGATCAAGGGCCGACGTCGGTTCGTCAAAGAGCATAACCCGCGGCTCCATGGCAATCGCCCGGGCGATGGCCACGCGCTGCTGTTGGCCACCGGAAAGATTGGCCGGATGGTTCTGCGCCTTGTCGGACAGGTGAACCTTGGTAAGCGCAGCCATGGCCGCGTCCTGTGCAGCCTTCTTGCCCAACCCCTTCACCTGGATCAGGGCCTCGGCAACATTCTCCAGAGCCGTCAGGTGCGGCCAGAGATTGAACTGCTGGAACACCATGCCGATGTGCTGGCGCTGGCGGCGCAAGGTGCCAGCAGCAACGCGCCTGCGCGGCTGGGCAGTGCCCTCCTGCCAGCCGATGAGTTCACCTTCGAGCCGGACTTCTCCGGTATCATAGGCTTCCAGAAAGTTGAGGCAGCGCAGCAGCGTGGATTTGCCGGACCCGGATGGGCCGATCAGGCAGACCACTTCGGAGCGGTTCACATCCAGCGTGATGTCGCGCAGCGCCTCAAAGTCCTTGAAGGACTTGCTCATGTTGCGGACCGAGATAAGCGCCTCGGTGGCAGCGGACGGTGTCTTTGTGTTCATCGGGATGTCCCTGCTTGTCTCAGTCTCAAGTGCGCTTCAAATGGCGCGTGACGCGGGCTTCGACCCGGCCACCAAGCCAGCTCGTGACGATGACCATCAGCCAGTAGAACAGCGACAGCACCAGGAACGGCTCGATATAGGTGAAGGTCTCAGCGGCCATGGTCTGCGTTTCATAAAGCAGCTCCGGCACGGTCACGACCGACAGGATGGCCGTTTCCTTGCTGAGAATGATGATGAAGTTGGTCAGCGGAGCCGTGATCGGCACCAGCATCTGCGGCAGGATGATCCGGCGCATGATACGGGCTTCCGACAGGCCGACGCAGCGTGCCGCCTCGATCTGGCCCTTCGGCACCGCATTGAAGCCGGACCGGAAGATCTCGGCAAAATACGGGCTGCCATAGACGATGAAGCTCAGGATACCAGCCTGAACCGGCGTCAGCACCAGCCCCAGATAGGGCCCGCCATAATAGAGGATGAAAAGCTGGATCATGAACGGCGTGCCGCGGATCAGCTCCACATAGAGGTCGATAATCCAGCGGACCGGTCGGATGCTCCAGCGGTAAAGGCAGGCAATGGCGAAGCCAAGCAGCAGACCACCGACAGAGCCGACAATCCAGCACAGGATGGTTACACCGAAGCCGCGCAGGAGATCCGGGCCATAGCGAACGAAAAGGTCGAGTTCCATCTCCGCCCCCTACCCGATCTGCAGCCGCTTTTCGGCCATCCGGCCAAAGCGCGACAACACGAAATTGATGACGAAATAGATCCCGGCCGCAGCCACATAGATCTCCAGCGGACGGTAGGTCTCGCCGGTAATGTTCTGGGAAACGCGGGTCAGTTCGGCAATGCCGACGACCGAGGCCAGGGAAGAAACCTTGACCAGAAGGATCAGCTCATTGACCAGCGACGGCAGGCCAAGGCGGATGGCCTGGGGCACCAGAATGCGCCGCCACAGAGCCAGAGACGGGATGCCGAGCGCTTCTGCTGCTTCCGCCTGCCCCTTGGGGATGGCCTGAAGCGCACCGCGCAGGATTTCCGCCGTATAGGCCGCCGAGCACATGCCGGTGGCAAGGATCGCAGCCGCGATGGCCGGAAGATCCAGCCCGACATAGGGCAGC
This sequence comes from Roseibium suaedae, assembly GCF_900142725.1. Classification (GTDB taxonomy): domain Bacteria; phylum Pseudomonadota; class Alphaproteobacteria; order Rhizobiales; family Stappiaceae; genus Roseibium; species Roseibium suaedae. The sequence goes on from NZ_FRBW01000003.1 coordinate 238,520, forward strand.
ATGTAGAAGAACATCAGGAGCTGCACCAGCAGCGGAACACCGCGGAAGAAGCTGATGTAGAACCGCGCGAAACTGGCAAGCGCCAGGTTCGACGAAAGCCGCGCCGCACAGAGCAGCACGCCCAGCACGATACTGATCGCCATTCCGGCCACGGAAATGAGCAGGGTCCACCGCGCAGCTGCCAGAAGATACGGCAGATTGTGCGCGATGACGTCAAAAGAAAAGTCCACCGGGGATCGCTCCGCACTGACGGTTGCCGCGGGTGATGGTTTTATAAAAACCAGCCCGTGAAAACGAATGCTCCGGCAGGGTTACCCTGCCGGAGCGCGGTCGGCGTTACTTCACGTCCGGCATGGTGGTCGGCAGCTCCGGAGAGGTGCCCAGCCACTTTTCGTTGATTGCCTTGAGGCGGCCGTCTTCGTGCATCTTCAGCAGAGCAGCGTTGATGGCTTCGACCAGGGAAGCGGTCTCGTCGCCCGGACGGGCAACCCAGCCGAAGTACTTCGGCTCGCCGAACGGCGGCATGACCATTTCGAACAGGCCCGGACGCTGAACGGCAGCATAGCCCATCAGCGGCATGGAGTTGGCAACACCCTGGATACGGCCCGCGGCAAGGTCAGCCAGCGCTTCGTCGATATTGACGTATTCACGGATGTCGGCCGGAGTTGCCAGCGTTGCGGAGAAGGCCTTCAGCTGTTCCAGCTGGGCAGAGCCCTTCTGGGAACCCACGGCTTTGCCGGCGATGTCTTCCGGCTTGGCGATCGAGCTGTCACCGGCCTTCTTGGCGAGCGCAACGGTGGCGTTGCCGATCGGCAGGGAGAAGCTGTAGCGGCTCAGGCGCTCGGCGGTGATGGTCACCGGAGCGTTGACGATGTCGAACTTGCCAGCTTCCAGGCCCGGAAGGATCGACTGCCACGGCAGATCGAGGAATTCGACCTCGACGCCCAGTTCCTTGGCAACTTCGGTGAAGAGATCGTGGCAGATGCCCTGATATTCACCATCCTTCAGGATGTCGAACGGTGCGTAGTGCATTTCGGTTGCGGCCACGATCTTGCCCTTGGCCTTGATGTCGGCCAGCAGATCCGCATGGGCAGCCCCGGCCAGACCAAGGCTGAAACCCACTGCGGCAACCACACTGAGGAACTTCGCTTTCATTCTCACTGTCTCCTAATTCTCTGGGAGGTTGAACCTTTTGGTCTTCTTATTGTTTTTGGTCTCTTCAGCCAAGGATGGCTGGAAGATTCAATTGATGTTCTTTTGCGCAGTCGATGGCGATTTCGTAACCGGCATCCGCATGGCGCATAACCCCCGTTGCCGGGTCATTCCATAGCACCCGGGCAAGGCGCTCATCAGCATCTTTCGTGCCATCGCAACAAATCACCATGCCGGAATGCTGGGAAAAGCCCATGCCGACCCCGCCGCCGTGGTGGAGCGAGACCCAGGTCGCGCCTGACGCGGTATTGAGCAGAGCATTCAGGAGCGGCCAATCGGACACGGCATCCGAGCCGTCCTTCATGGATTCGGTCTCGCGATTTGGCGAGGCAACCGATCCCGAATCGAGGTGATCGCGGCCGATGACGACCGGCGCCTTCAATTCGCCATTGCGGACCATTTCGTTGAAGGCAAGACCCAGGCGGTGGCGCTGGCCAAGGCCGACCCAGCAGATGCGGGCCGGAAGCCCCTGGAAGGCGATCCGCTCGCGGGCCATGTCCAGCCAGTTGTGCAGATGCTCGTCATCGGGGATGAGCTCCTTCACCTTCTGGTCGGTCTTGTAGATGTCCTCCGGATCCCCCGACAGGGCGCACCAGCGGAACGGACCGACACCGCGGCAGAAGAGCGGGCGGATATAGGCCGGAACGAAGCCCGGGAAGGCAAAGGCATTCTCGAAGCCCTCTTCCAGCGCGACCTGGCGGATGTTGTTGCCATAGTCGAGGGTGGGAACGCCTGCGTTCCAGAAGGCGACCATGGCCTCCACCTGCTTGCGCATGGATGCACGTGCAGCCTTCTCTACGGCCTTCGGATCGCTTTCGCGCTTGGCCTTCCATTCGGCAATCGTCCAGCCTTCCGGCAGATAGCCGTTGATCGGATCATGGGCGGAGGTCTGGTCGGTGACGATATCCGGGCGCACGCCGCGGCGCATGAGTTCCGGGAAGATCTCTGCAGCGTTGCCCAGCAAGCCGACAGACTTCGCTTCGCCAGCGGCTGTCCACCGCTCGATCATGGCAAGAGCCTCATCCAGCGAGGTTGCCTTTTCATCGACATAGCGGGTGCGCAGGCGGAAATCGATGCGGGTCTCGTCACACTCGACCGCAAGGCAGCAGGCGCCAGCCATGACGGCCGCCAGCGGCTGAGCGCCGCCCATGCCGCCAAGGCCACCGGTGAGGATCCACTTGCCCTTGAGGTCGCCGCCGAAATGCTGGCGCCCTGCTTCGGCAAAGGTTTCATAGGTGCCCTGAACGATGCCCTGAGTGCCAATATAGATCCACGAGCCGGCAGTCATCTGGCCGTACATGGCCAGACCCTTCTTGTCGAGTTCGTTGAAATGATCCCAGGTCGCCCAATGAGGCACCAGGTTGGAGTTGGCGATCAGCACGCGCGGCGCGTCCTTGTGGGTGCGGAACACACCCACCGGCTTGCCGGACTGGACCATCAAGGTCTCGTTTTCTTCCAGAGACTTGAGCGCGCCGACAATCTTGTCGAAGTCGTCCCAGGTGCGGGCAGCGCGGCCGATGCCGCCATAGACCACCAGTTCATGGGGATTTTCAGCCACATCCGGATGCAGGTTGTTCATCAGCATGCGCAGGGGCGCTTCGGTCAGCCAGGACTTGGCATTGAGTTCCGTGCCAGTGGGCGGAAACACGTCACGGGAATTATGGCGGCGGTCAACCATTTTGATCTCCTCGGGTGGTCAGGCTTTACGCCAGCTTTTCTTGTGGGGCCTTGGCCGGGTTCTGGGGAAGGTTCAGCGCAATCTCTGCCAGATCCTTCAGGATCAGTTCGAGATGGGGGCGAAGACGCCCTGCCCGGTCCTCGTCATAGTCAAAGGGAACATCTTCGCTGGCCAGATGAGTGGCCTGGGCCAGTTCCATCTGGATGGCATGGACGCCGGTTTCCGGGCGGCCATAATGACGAGTGGTCCAGCCGCCCTTGAAGCGGCCATTCAGGATACTTGTGTAACCCTCGGCAGCCTTGGTTCTCAGAACCGTTGCGGCTTCGATCGCCTGTGCGCAGGTGGTGCCGTTGTTGGTGCCGACGTTGAAGTCCGGCAGGCGTCCCTCGAACAGGAACGGAATGGTCGAGCGGATCGAATGGCAATCGTAGAGAATGGCGACACCGTGGATCGCCTTCACCCGTTCGATCTCGGCAGCAAGGGCTGCGTGATAAGGGCCGTGCCAGTCCTTCTGGCGGGCTGCGATTTCTTCTGAGGCCGGCTCAGCGCCCTCCAGATAGATCGGGCGGCCATCAAAGTCGGTCGTGGGGCAAAGAGACGTGGTGTTCTGGCCCGGATAAAGGCTCACATCCGCAGGGTCTCTATTTGCATCAATGACATAGCGGTGAAAGTTCGCACGAACCATCGTCGCGCCAGGCAGAAGGTCACGGTAGAGCCGGTCCACGTGCCAGTCCGTATCGGCCAGCACCTTGCCCGTGTCGTTGAGCATTGCCCAGATGTCCTGCGGCACATGGGTGCCCGCGTGGGGCACGCCGAGAATGACCGGGCTGTCGCCTTGGGTGACCTCAAACGGCAGCATGGTCAGCCTCCAGGGACAGAAGCGCGATGTCACCAACGCTGGCGACCAGATCTCCGCTGGAGACGATCTCCGCCGCAGCCTTCAGGTCCGGCGCCATGTAGCGGTCCTCGTCCAGAGTCGAAACCTTGGAGCGCAGGCAGCTGACGGCCGCCTGAAGCGCCTTGCTGGTGGCAAGCGGCGTGCGGCATTCGACACCAAGACCAGCGCAGAGCAGCTCGACACCGAGGATATTCGCCAGATTGTCCGTCATGCGGCCAAGGCGGCGGGCACCATGGGCGGCCATGGAGACATGGTCTTCCTGATTGGCACTGGTCGGTGTGGAATCCGTCGAACACGGATGGGCCAGATGCTTGTTCTCGCTCATCAGGGCAGCGGTCGTCACTTCCGCGATCATCAGGCCGGAGTTGAGGCCCGGATCCTTGGCAAGGAACGGCGGCAAGTCGAAGGACAGGGTCGGATCGACCATCAGGGCCACCCGGCGCTGGGCAATGGACCCAAGTTCGGCCACAGCCAGCGCGATCTGGTCAGCAGCAAAGGCCACGGGCTCGGCGTGGAAATTGCCGCCGGAAACGATGCGTCCAGCTTCCGTCAGAACCAAGGGATTATCGGTTGCCGCATTGGCCTCAATGCGCAGCGTGTTGCCGGCCATGCGCAGAAGATCGACGCAGGCCCCAGCAACCTGCGGCTGGCAGCGGATGCAGTAAGGGTCCTGCACGCGGGTGTCACCTTCCCGGTGGCTTTCGCGAATTTCAGATCCGTCCATCAGGCGGCGCATGGCAGCGGCGACTTCGATCTGGCCCCGGTGGCCACGCAGCTCGTGAATTTCCGGCAACAAGGGCGCCGTGGAGCCCATGATGGCATCGGTGGACAGCGCTGAGGTGACAAGGCAGGTCTCAGCAAGCCGCCAGGCCTCGAACAGGCCAACCAGCGCATAGGCGGTGGAGAACTGGGTGCCGTTGATGAGACCCAGCCCTTCCTTGGGACCGAGGACGACCGGCTCAAGTCCGGCTTTCGCCAGGGCCTCGCGACCAGACAGACGCTCACCGGCATAATCGGCCTCCCCGGCGCCGATCATGACGGCCGTCATATGGGCAAGCGGTGCCAGATCGCCAGACGCCCCGACAGAGCCCTGAGCCGGAACCACAGGGGTCACGCCTTTTTCCAGCATCGCCTCGATCAGCTCCAGAACCGTCCAGCGGACCCCGGAGGCACCACGGGCAAGAGACAGGAGTTTCAAGGCCATCATCAGCCGCACGATGGCAGCGGGCATATCATCGCCCACGCCGCAGCAATGGGACAGAATGAGATTGCGCTGAAGGGTTTCCGTATCTTCAGGAGCGATCTTGACGCTGGCGAGCTTGCCGAACCCGGTGTTGACACCATAGACGGCTTCCGCGCCCTGGGCCGCTTCCCGCACACGCTCTGCAGCCGCCGCAATGGCCGGGCGGGCCGCACGGTCTATGGTGACGGCAGCACCGGAGCGGTAGATCTCCTCAAGATCGGCAAGGCTCACCTTGCCCGGGGTCAGAACCAGACGGTTCATTCCATTCCTCCAAAATAACGGGAAATAAGCGGATTGAAGCCAACCCGGTAGCTGAGTTCCGCCGGATGCTCGATGCCCCAGACCGCTAGATCGGCGCGTTTGCCAACCTCCAGCGTGCCGCAATCGGTCAGCCCTAAAGCCTGCGCCGCATTGCGTGTTGCGCCCGCAAGTGCCTCCTCCGGCGTCATGCGGAACAGGGTGCAGCCCATGTTCAGGGTGAAGAGCAGCGAATTGACGGGCGATGTGCCCGGATTGCAGTCGGTCGCCAGCGCCATCGGCACCCCATGCTGACGCAGCAGTGCGACCGGCGGCGCCTTTGTTTCGCGCAGCATGTAATAGGCGCCGGGCAGCATGACGGCGACCGTTCCGGCAGCGGCCATGGCCTTCACACCTGCCTCGTCCAGATGCTCCAGATGATCTGCAGACAGGGCGCCATAGCTTGCGGCCAGCGCCGCACCGCCGAGATTGGAAAGCTGCTCAGCATGAAGCTTCACCGGCAGTCCAAGGGCCTTGGCGCGGTCGAAGACCCGGGCGATCTGCTCCGGAGAAAAGGCGATGCCTTCGCAAAAGCCATCAACCGCATCCACCAGCCCTTCCGCATGGGCCTGCTCCAGCGCCGGGAGGCAAACCTCGTCGATGTAGCGGTCCGGCTCGCCCTTGTATTCGGGCGGCTCTGCATGGGCGGCAAGAAAGCTGGTCTTCACCCGGATCGGGCGGAGCTGGCCGATGCGCCTTGCAGCCCGCAGCATGTTGAGTTCGCTCTCGATGGAGAGACCATAGCCGGACTTGATCTCAAGGGCCGTCACACCTTCCCAGATCAGGGTATCAACGCGCGGCAGGGAGACTTCGAGCAGCTGATCAACAGAGGCTTGCCGGGTCGCCTTGACCGACGAGACGATGCCGCCACCTGCCCTTGCGATCTCTTCGTAGGTCGCGCCTTCCAGGCGCATCTCGAACTCGCGGGCGCGGTTGCCGCCATAGACGATGTGGGTGTGGCAATCGATCAGCGCGGGCGTGACCAGCGCACCCTGAAGGTCCCGCTTCGGCAGCCCGGTGTAGGCTTCGGGCAGATCCGTTTCCTTGCCAATCCAGGCAATGGTTTCCCCCTTCACCACCAGTGCGCCACCGGGCCGGAGCCCATAGGCTTCGCCGCCGGGCACCATCGTGGCAAGTTTGGCATTGGTCAGAAGGAAGCTTGTCACTGGCCTGATTTCCACACTTGATTAAATCGCGTTATTAGCGATTATGCATGCACATATTAACGTGTCAACGAGGATTGAGCCCATGCCGGAACAAAGCCCAAAGACCCAGGAAATGATCTTTGCGGAACAGGCCCTTACGCCCTCCGGCTGGCAAAAGGACGTGCTGGTGGAAATCTCCGGTGACGGGCGGATCACCAGCATTACTGCCGGAAAGCAGCCTGCGGCAAACCAGCCTGTCACCCGCGTTGCAACGCTTTTGCCTGCGCCGGTGAACCTCCACAGCCATGCGTTCCAGCGGGCCATGGCAGGCATGAGCGAGCGGCGCGGCCCGGAAGCAATCGACACGTTCTGGACCTGGCGCCAGATCATGTTCCGCTTTCTGGAAACCCTGACCCCGGATGACATCGAGGCCATTGCTGCCTTGGTGCAGCTTGAAATGCTGGAGGCCGGTTACGCCGCCGTGGGCGAATTCCACTATGTCCACCACCAGCCGGACGGCACGCCCTACGCCAACATTGCAGAACTCAGCGAGCGCATTGCTGCCGCCAGTGCAGCGACCGGAATCGGCCTGACCCTGCTTCCCGTTCTCTATAGCCAGGGCGGTGTCGACGGCCGCCCCCTGAAACCAGGTCAGATCCGGTTCGGAAATGATTTCAATCGCTTCCAGAGACTTCATGAAGCAGCCTCAAAGACTGTTGCTGGACTTTCTGCCGATGCGCGGATCGGTGTCGCGCCCCATTCCCTGCGGGCCGTGACAAGAGATCAGCTGGCCGACTGTGTGACGCTCGCAGGCTCTTCACCGCTTCACATGCACCTGGCTGAACAGGTCGGCGAAGTGGCTGAAGTTGAAGAGGCCTATGGCAAGCGCCCGGTGGACTGGCTGCTGAATGCCCATGAAGTGAAGGACAATTGGTGCCTGATCCACTGCACCCAGATGACTCCGGAAGAAACAGTCGGTCTTGCCCGCACCGGCGCGGTCGCTGGCCTCTGCCCGATCACCGAGTCCAGCCTTGGCGACGGTATCTTCGACGGCGTGCGCTATCTGGAAGCGGGTGGACGCTTTGGCACGGGTTCTGATTCCAACATCCGGATTTCCCTCTCCGAAGAGCTGCGCACCTTCGAATATTCCCAACGCCTGCGTGACAAGTGCCGGGCGACAGTGGCAACCCCGGACCACTCCACGGGACGGGTCGTCTATGAAGCAGCGGCAAGCGGCAGTGCTCAGGCAGCAGGCCGCGCCTCCGGCGCCTTGGAAGCAGGACGTTTTGCCGACCTTCTGGCACTTGACGGCAAGGCCATGGATCTGGAAGGAACGGCCGGCGATGAAACGCTGGACACCTGGATCTTTGCGGGCGATGACCGGATGGTTGCCGATGTCTGGTCCGCTGGCCGCCATGTGGTGACGGGCGGCACGCACAAGAACGCCGATGCCATTCGCGAAAAATACCGCCGGACCATGCGGGAATTGAGACAGAGACTGTGAACCTGCGCGTGAAAGAGCCCAATTCCTGGACCCAGATCCGTGAGGAGCTGCTTCGGCGCATCAACGAGCGCGTCTGGCAGCCCGGGGAAACCATTCCCGGCGAGGCGGATCTGGCGGAGGAGTTCGGCTGCGCCCGGACCACCGTCAACCGCGCGCTCAGGGATCTGGCGGAGACCGGGCTCGTGATCCGCAAGCGCAAGGCGGGAACGCGGGTGGCCGTCAATCCGCCCCACAAGGCGACGCTCACGATTCCGATCATCCGCGAGGAAGTCGAGGCCCGCGGTGCGGAGCATCGCCATGTGCTGACGCTCAAGGAAATCCGCCCGCTTCCGCCCCATTTGCACGCAGCCTTCCCAGTACCGCCGGGGGCAGACGCCCTCTACACGGAAACGCTGCATTATGCGGATGACCGTCCCTTCCTCTATGAGGAGCGCTATACCAATCTGGAAGCCGTGCCGGAAATGTCCGTCGCCCCGATGGACAAGATCAGCCTGAACGAATGGCTGGTCCAGAACGCCCCCTACACAACCGGCGACATGACCTTCTTCGCCATCTCGGCCGACACGGCCCTGGCGCGTTTCTTCGAATGTCCTGTTGGAACGGCGCTTTACGTGGTCGAGCGCATCACCTGGAACAGCGACCTGCCGATCACCCATGTCCGCATGACCTATGCCCCCGGCTACCGCATGCGTACGCGGATCTGAGGCCCTAGCCGAATGTTCTGATGGCCAGGGAAATTGCTCCCGAGAGCCCGTCCCCTTGGGGCTCCTTAAGCAGCGATCTGTGATGGGGCGCAATCCAAGAATCATAGGACCGGCTCAGGCCACCGAGCAGGCACAGGGCATCACAGCCATCGAAGCGGATCTTGTCCAACGACAGATTGATAAGATGGGCGGCCTCACTGAGGATCTGAATCGCGGCTTCATCGCCCTGGCCGGCAGATGAGAACAGGTCCGCGGCATAGGTCGCAAATGCTGACGGCGGGGAGGATTTTGCAAAGCTGATCACGCCGGACAGGCCGTTGCCAAACCCGGCAAGGGTCTTCTCCAGAAGTGGAGTAAAGGGCCTGAGACCGTCGCAGGCGAGAAGGCATTCCTCCAGCAGCGCCCGGCCCAGCCTCGCGCCACCACCATGATCTCCGAGCAGAAAGCCTCGTCCCCCGAGGGAGGTCAGTTCGCTGCCCTGCCGTGCCATGAACAGCGATCCTGTGCCAAGGATCGCGATCATGCCATCTCTTGGGCCAAGCGCCCCCTCCAGGGCAATCACACCATCGGAACGGACTTCAGAGAATGAAAAAGGCAGGAGCGGTTTCAGCCGCTCGCCTGCCTGGCCGGTCATGCTGCCGGCAAGGCCGAGGTAGGCCGGATAAAGCTCCAGATCCTGCGCGAGACCCGCATGTTCAAGCGCTTGCCGGCACACTTGCAGGATCGTCTGCAATGCCCCATCCGGGTCCGTGGTGATGTTGGCGGCCCCTGCCTGCGCACGCCCAAGGATCGCGCCGGACCTGTCCGAGACCGCGGCACGGCAACTGGTGCCACCGCCATCAACACCCAGAAAATAGTCCGGTATTTTTGAACTCGATGACAAATGTTCGAACTCTTCGATCGTCATCCCGGCCAAGCAACGCGCGAGCCGGGACCGGTGAGCCAAAAGACTATCAAGTCCACAGAGCTCGGTCCCGAGATTTTTCGGCTCACCGGTCCCGGATCTTCGCTTCGCTGCGTCCGGGATGATGATCCGAGAGGTTACGAGCGGGAAAACTGGCTAAGCCAGCCTTTCCGCATGAGAAATTCCCTCCGTCTTCGTCCTGCCATGGCTTGACCATGGCATCCATGCCGTAACCTCGCCCCATATAAAAGCTGTGCTTTCAGGAGGTGGAACGGCATGGATTCCGGGTCAAGCCCGGAATGACGGCGAGAGGAAAGGCTGGACACCCTATCCCCCTTGAGAACAGAGTTGATGACGATTTGATAGACTTACCGGGGACCTCATGCACCTGCCTGCCACAATAAATCTCAGATGCAGCATCAAAGAACCGGAATAAAGAACTGATAGATCAAATATTTTCCAGAATTGACGGCGTGCTCATCGCCAGGAAGAACGGGTTGAGCAGATCTGCCTTTACCGCCCCCGGCTTGACCTCGTAGGACAAGGGAGCGCGGGTTTCGGCGACCAGCACTTCACCGCCCGCGGCCCGCAGCACCGCATCGCCCGCGCCGATATCCCACTGCATGGTCGGGGCAAGGCGCGGGTAGAAATCGGCCTTGGCTGCCGCCACCCAGCAAAGCTTCAGGCTGGAGCCGACTGATACCATTTCCGCAACGGTCAGTTTCTCGATCAGCGCAGAGGTTTCCGGTGACAGATGCGAGCGGCTCGCCAGCACCGTCAGTCCTTCTGCGGGAACCGCACGCACCGCGATGGACCGTACTTCCCCGATTTCGCCGTCGGCAACCGAACCTGCAAAAGCCCCCGTTGTGGGCGACGCCTCACCGCAAAGATCTTCCGGCAGGGCTCCGCCCCAGTAGATTTCGCCGAGCGCCGGAGCATAGACAACGCCGAATACCGGGACGCCCGCATCGATCAGGGCGATGTTGACCGTGAACTCGCCGTTTCGGGCGATGAATTCCTTGGTGCCATCCAGAGGATCGACGAGAAAATAGCGGCTTGCGGCTTGCGGCAGGTTGCCCGCTTCCACAGCCTCTTCCGCAACCACCGGAACGGACGGAAACAGATCGCTCAGCCCCGCCAGAATGATCTTTTCAGCCGCCTCATCCGCCACGGTCACGGGCGAACCATCTGCCTTGGATTCGGAGCCGAATGCGGAGCCATAGACATCCAGAATGGCATTGCCTGCCTCAATAGACAGATCGAGAAGAGCAGTATGAGGCATGAAGTCCCACCAAACAGAGCTTTGAAAATCAGCACACCGGACCGGCGTATTCCTGCCGTGAATGCCCGGTTTTGCGCCCGGAGGCAATTGAGCAAGGCGTATTTTTGCCAAAGGATGCAAGGTTCGTCCGGCATCTGTTGCAACTTCGCCAGATTTCCGGAATATCGCGGTCACACAAAGAGATTAGACACTGCCATTCATTTGAGATTCTGGAGTTCGATCAGGTCATGACTGTTCTTATTACCGGCGGCGCCGGATACATCGGTTCCCACTGCTGCGTGACCTTTCTGGAAGCCGGTCTGGACGTCGTCGTCCTCGACAACCTTGTGAATGCCCGCGAAGAAAGCCTGAAGCGCGTTGCACAGATCACCGGCAAGTCCGTTTCCTTCGAACAGGGCGACATCCGTGACCGCGCCAGGATCGAGGAGATCCTGAAGGCCTATGGGGTCACCAGCGTCGTGCATTTCGCCGGGCTCAAGGCCGTGGGCGAATCCGTTGCCCAGCCCCTCGCCTATTATGAGACGAATTTCGTCGGCACCCACGCGCTGCTCACGGCCATGGAAGCCTGCGGCGTCCACAAACTGATCTTTTCCTCTTCGGCCACTGTCTATGGCGAGCCCAAGTTCCTGCCGCTGACCGAAGAGCACCCCACCGGCCCGGTCAATCCTTACGGCCGCAGCAAGCTGATGGTCGAAGAAATGCTGAGGGATCTGGCTGCCAGCGACCCCAAGTGGCGCTTTGCGATCCTGCGTTATTTCAACCCGGTCGGCGCCCATGACAGCGGTCTGATCGGCGAAAACCCTCTGGGCATTCCGAACAACCTGATGCCCTTCATCACCCAGGTCGCAGACGGGCGGCGCGAACGGCTGGCAGTCTTCGGCGATGACTATGACACCAAGGACGGCAGCGGAGTGCGCGACTACATCCATGTGGTCGATCTGGTCGAGGGCCATCTGAAGGCTCACGAGGCCCTGAACGGCCTGAAGAGTGACAAGAATTGCCTGACTGTGAACCTCGGGACTGGCACAGGCTATTCGGTGCTGGAAATGGTCCGGGCCTTCGAGCGGGCCTCCAACCGCACCATTCCCTATGAAATTGCGCCGCGCCGGGCAGGCGATGTGGCGGAATGCTATGCCGACACGTGTCAGGCGGAATCCGCGCTTGGGTGGCAGGCTCAAAAGGACCTGGCGGCCATGTGCCATGACACCTGGACCTGGGTCTGCAAGAACCCGCGCGGTTATGAAGACGAAGGCTCCGGCAACTGACCGGATCCACACCGGTCGAAGCCAGACCAGAGGGCAACAAAAGCAGACGGAAACAGCAGGTCCTGATTTGATCCAGGTCTTGCCCTTCTTGGCTCTGTTCCGGTACTTAAGGGCCTGAATGACCAGCCGCTCAAGTCACGGCCGCCATGAGCGCCGCCGTGCCGTCAGGAGTTTACGATGCGTATCGCAATGATTGGATCAGGTTACGTGGGCCTGGTGTCCGGAGCCTGTCTCGCGGATTTCGGTCACGACGTGGTCTGTGTGGACAAGGCCGCTGACAAGATCGAGGCGCTGAAGCGCGGCGAGATTCCGATCTTCGAACCGGGCCTTGATGCCCTGGTCGCAAGCAATGCCAAGGCGGGCCGCCTGTCCTTCACCACCGACCTCCGCGGTCCGGTGAGCGAGGCTGATGTGGTTTTCATCGCGGTCGGCACCCCCTCCCGCCGTGGTGACGGCCATGCAGACCTTTCCTATGTCTATGGTGTAGCCCGCGAAATCGCCTCGGCGGTTAAAGGCTTCACGGTTGTGGTCACCAAGTCGACCGTGCCGGTTGGCACGGGAGATGAAGTCGAACGGATCATCCTGGAAACCAATCCGGATGCGGATGTTGCCGTGGTCTCCAACCCGGAATTCCTGCGCGAAGGCGCTGCCATCGGCGACTTCAAGCGCCCGGACCGCATTGTCGTCGGCCTGGAAGACGAACGGGCCCGCGAGACCATGACGGAAGTCTACCGTCCGCTTTATCTCAATCAGTCGCCGCTGCTCTTCACGAACCGCCGCACGTCCGAACTGATCAAATATGCAGGCAACGCCTTCCTCGCCATGAAGATCACCTTCATCAACGAGATGGCCGATCTGTGCGAACGGGTTGGTGCGGATGTTCAGGGCGTCGCCCGCGGCATTGGCCTCGACGGGCGCATCGGCTCCAAGTTCCTGCATGCAGGTCCCGGCTATGGCGGATCCTGCTTCCCGAAGGACACGCTGGCGCTTGTTAAGACCGCACAGGACCACGACAGTCCCGTGCGCCTCATCGAAACCACTGTCGCGGTGAACGACCAGCGCAAGCGCGCCATGGCCCGCAAGGTCGTTGCGGCCTGCGGCGGCGATGTGCGCGGCAAGACCATCGCCATCCTCGGCCTGACCTTCAAGCCGAACACGGACGACATGCGCGAAGCCCCGTCCCTGTCCATCATTCAGGCCCTTCAGGATGGCGGCGCTCGCGTCCGGGCCTTCGACCCGGAAGGCATGAAGGCGGCAAACGATCTTCTGTCCGATGTCACCTACACCAAGGATGCCTATGATTGTGCGACCAAGGCTGACGTTCTGGTGATCGTGACCGAATGGGATGCATTCCGTGCACTCGACTTCCCGCGTCTGGCCGAAACAATGGCCGCCCCGGTTCTGGTGGACCTGCGCAACGTCTACAAGCCAGAGGAAGTCACCCGCCACGGCTTCAGCTATGCCAGCATCGGACGCGGTACGACACGCGGTGTTCCCCCCATGTCGGAAGCTGCCGAATAACGCAGTCCTTGAAACAGGCGGACGCTGAGACCAGCGTCCGCAATGAAGCGCCCGAAGTGGCGCAAGAACGAAAGACACAGATCCCGTGAAAAAGGCTCTCATCACTGGCATTACTGGCCAGGACGGCTCTTATCTCGCCGAATTCCTGCTGCAGAAGGGCTATGAAGTCCACGGCATCAAGCGGCGCGCGTCTTCTTTCAATACCCAGCGCGTGGATCACATCTATGAAGATCCGCATGTCGACAATGCCCGCTTCAAGCTCCATTACGGTGACCTGACCGACACGTCGAACCTGACACGTATCCTGCAGGATGTGGAGCCTGACGAGGTCTATAACCTCGGCGCCCAATCCCACGTGGCGGTCAGCTTCGAGGCACCGGAATACACCGCGGATGTGGACGCCACCGGCACCCTGCGCCTGCTTGAAGCCATCCGGTTCCTGGGTCTGGAAAAGAAGACCCGCTTTTACCAGGCGTCGACGTCAGAGCTCTACGGCAAGGTTCAGGAAATCCCGCAGCGGGAGACCACGCCTTTCCACCCGCGCAGCCCCTATGCCGTGGCCAAGCTCTATGCTTACTGGATCACCGTGAACTACCGTGAGGCTTATGGCCTCTATGCCTGCAACGGCATCCTGTTCAACCACGAATCCCCGCGCCGTGGAGAGACCTTCGTGACCCGCAAGATCACCCGGGGCCTCGCCAATATCGCGCTCGGGCTCGAGCCGTGCCTCTACATGGGCAACATCGACAGCCTGCGCGATTGGGGCCACGCCAAGGACTATGTCCGCATGCAGTGGATGATGCTGCAGCAGGACGCACCGGAAGACTTCGTCATTGCGACCGGCGTTCAGTATTCCGTCCGCGAGTTCATCTCATGGGCTGCCGCAGATCTCGGAATCACGCTGGAGTTCAAGGGAACCGGTGTCGACGAAATCGCCGTGGTAACCCATATCCAGGGCGACCTGGCCCCGGCGCTCAAGCCGGGTGACGTGATCGTCCGCATCGATCCGCGCTATTTCCGTCCGGCTGAGGTCGAAACCCTGCTGGGGGACCCGACCAAGGCCAAGGAAAAGCTCGGCTGGGTTCCGGAAGTCACGGCCCGCGACATGTGCCGCGAGATGGTGGAGGCAGACCACAAGGCCGCCCGCCGCTATGCGCTGCTCAAGGAGCATGGCCTCGACCTTCCCGTAAGCCTGGAGGGCTGACCCATGACCTATGATCTGACCGGAAAACGGGTCTGGGTTGCCGGACACCGGGGCATGGTCGGCGGCGCCGTTGTCCGGCGCCTTGCCTCGGAAGCCTGCGATGTCATCACAGCCGGCCGCGACGTGGTGGATCTCACCGATCAGGCCGCTGTCAACGCCTGGATGGCGCGGGAAAAGCCGGATGCCATTGTTCTCGCAGCTGCGAAAGTTGGCGGCATTCACGCCAACAACTCAAGACCGGCGGAATTCATCCGGGACAATCTGGTCCTCGAAGCCAACGTCATTCATGCCGCTTACGAAAATGGCGTTGAAAAGCTGCTGTTCCTGGGGTCGTCCTGCATCTATCCGAAGTTTGCGCCGCAGCCGATCAAGGAAGAGCATCTTCTGACCGGAGCCCTCGAGCCGACCAACGAATGGTATGCGATTGCAAAGATCGCCGGCATCAAGATGTGCCAGGCCTATCGCAAGCAATATGGGGTGGACTTCATCTCTGCCCAGCCGACCAACCTCTATGGTCCCGGCGACAATTACGACCTGGAATCCAGCCATGTGCTGCCTGCGCTCCTGCGCAAGTTCCATGAGGCAAAGGTTGCGGGCAGCCCGTCTGTGACGCTCTGGGGATCCGGAACGCCCTTGCGGGAATTCCTGCATGTGGACGATCTGGCCGACGCCCTCGTCTTCCTGCTGAAGTCCTATTCGGGCGATGTGCCGGTCAATGTGGGGTCAGGCTCTGAAGTCACCATCCGGGAACTGGCCGAAACGATCGCCTCGGTGGCCGGCTACGAGGCAGAACTCGTCTTTGACAGCACCAAGCCGGATGGCACACCGCGCAAGCTGATGGACAGTTCCTACCTGCATGGCCTTGGCTGGAACAAGGCGAGAAGCCTCAAGGATGGTGTCACCCAGACCTATGACTGCTTCCTGCGGGATGTTGCCGGGAAGTAATCCAAGTCATTTGAAGTCGAATAGGCTCTAACCCTCACCCGGACCTTGCAGTCCGACCTCTCCCAGCTTTGGGAGAGGTTGAGGCTGAGCTTGCCGCAAGTTTTCCTAAAACTTGACCGCGCGCAGGCCCCAAACACCTCTCCCGGGACCGGGAGAGGTCGGCGCAAAGCGCCGGGTGAGGGTCGAGCCTTCTCAAACAAAAGCCCGCGAAGTGATATCGCGGGCTTTTGTTTTTCAGATCACGATGAAGGGCTTGAACCGATCCCGGAAGGGGCCGCGCTGCTTGTCGGAGACCCGCACTTCGACGCGGATTTCCTTTTCGCCGTCCTCCCGCTCCAGGACTTCGGCCATCTGATAGAGCGCCGCGATCAGGCCACCGTCTGTCACCGGCAGAGCCAGCGAGAACAGATCGTCGTTCTGGCCCATGAAAGCTTCGATCCGGGCATAAAGCGCATCGATGCCGCTGCCGGTCAAAGCCGACAGGGCAACCGGCCCCTCGCCGTCCTGAGAGGTCAGCAGCTTTTCGGCATAGGCCGGGTCCAGACGGTCAATCTTGTTCCAAACTTCCACGATCGGCGCACCGGTCTGAGCACTGACGCCAAGATCCGTCAGCGTCTTTTTCACGTCCTCAGCCTGCGCATCCGTATCCGGATGGGAAATATCGCGGACATGAAGGATGAGATCGGCTTCCAGGACCTCTTCAAGTGTCGCACGGAATGCAGCCACGAGATGGGTCGGCAGCTCGGAAATGAAGCCCACAGTGTCGGAGAGGATCACCTCACGCCCATGTGGCAGCCGGATCTTGCGCAGGGTCGGGTCGAGCGTTGCGAACAGGAGATCCTTGGCGAAGACGTCCGATTCCGTCATCCGGTTGAACAGCGTCGATTTGCCAGCGTTCGTGTAGCCGACCAGCGCGACGACCGGCTGCGGGATCTTCTTGCGCTTCTTGCGGTGAAGGTCACGGGTGCGGCGAACCTGCTCAAGCGCCTTTTCAAGCGCCGTGATCCGGTCCTGAATCTGACGGCGGTCCGACTCGATCTGGGTTTCACCGGGGCCGCCCATGAAACCAACACCGCCGCGCTGACGCTCAAGGTGGGTCCAGGAGCGGACAAGCCGGCTCTTCTGCCAGGTCAGATGCGCAAGATCGACCTGAAGCCGGCCTTCACGCGTGCGGGCGCGGTCACCGAAGATCTCCAGGATCAGACCTGTCCGGTCGATCACCTTGGTCTTCAGGCGGCGCTCAAGGTTACGCTGCTGAACCGGTGTCAGCGGATGATCGACCACGACAAGGTCGACTTCCTCAGCCTGAACCAAGCCAGCCAGTTCCTCGACCTTGCCTTCCCCGAACAGGATGGCAGGCTTGGGCTGGTTGATCCGGACAACTGCGGAATGAACGATGTTGAGATTGATTGCGGCGCCGAGCCCTAGGGCTTCTTCAAGGCGCGCTTCAGGGCTGCGGTTGGAGCGGACATCCTCGCCCGCTGCCTCGCGCCGCAACTGCACCACAGGTTCGAGAACCATCGCTCGGAAAGGCTGGGGGCGGCGGTCAATTCCGGATTCCGCTTCGCTCCCCACCCCGTTATTGCCATCTTCAGGGGACTTGGAAGTCAATCAGTCGCCTGCCTTCTCGCCCTCGTCCACCTGATCAAACAACTGAACAGGCCCGTTCGGCATGATGGTCGAAATTGCATGCTTGTAGACGAGCTGGGAGTGCCCGTCGCGGCGCAGCAGAACACAGAAATTGTCGAACCAGGTCACAACCCCCTGCAGCTTGACGCCGTTGATCAAGAAGATCGTCAGCGGGGTCTTCTGCTTCCGCACATGATTTAAGAACGTGTCCTGAAGGTTTTGCGTACGTTCAGCCATAAGTGTTTTTATCCTGCCTTTTTATCCCGAATGCGGCCGGGCATCCGGTATCTTTTCCTGTATTCTGTCCCTCTGGGGCCTTAAACACAAACTCTTCCGCCCCTAGAAAGCTGCCATCAACAGGCAACCCCGGCACGCCAAAGCTCTTTTGCCTGCCCAGTCCTGCCCTGGGCATTGGCACGTGCTCCCGCATCCAGCCTGATGGTTGATCAAACCATCATGAAATCTGTAGCAGTATGGAACATTTCGCGCAATTGTGTCGCGACCGATCCTGGATGCCCATTCCCAATAATTGCTTCGTCAATTTTCACGACCGGCATCGCGATGGTGGATGCGGCCGTCACGAAGGCTTCCTTCGCATTCTTGGCTTCCTCGACGGAGAAGGGCCGCTCTTCGAATTTCAGCCCTTCCCGCGCAATGATGTCGAGGATCACGGATCGGGTGATGCCGCGCAGGATGCCGCTTTCAGCGGGCCTGGTGACCAGAACGCCTTCCTTGGTGACAATCCAGGCATTGGTCGAGCCGCCTTCGGTGACGTTATTGTCCTTGTCGAAATACCAGGCTTCCTTTGCGCCATTTTCCTTGGCGTGCTGCTTGGCCAGAACGTTGGGCAGAAGCGCAACGGTCTTGATGTCCACGCGCGGCCAGCGGTTTTCCGGATAGGTGACAACCGAAATGCCCTTGGCAGCGGTTGCGTCGGCCACCTTCGGATTGGCCGACCGGGCCGTGATCACGATGGAGGGTGCCACATCTTCCGAAGGAAAATAATGATCGCGCCTGGAAACGCCGCGGGTCACCTGCATATAGACGATGCCATTGCGGACCTTGTTGCGGCGGACGACTTCGCGCATCACGAATTCCAGCGCCCTGCGAGCCATTGGCCATTCGATGCGCAATTCGCCCAGGGAGCGTCCGAGACGGTCCAGATGCCGGGGCGCATCAACGATCTTGCCGCTCCAGACTTCACAGACTTCATAGACGCCATCTGCGAACTGATATCCACGGTCTTCAACGTGAACGGCTGCTTGCGCGTGCGGCACGTACTGTCCGTTGACATAGGCGATTCTGCTCATGATCACTCCCTGGGAGTCAGGCACGAAAGGAAACAACAGCGGCGTGGAATCCTGGGAGGATGCCGCTCTCAATTCGTCGGATTGTTGAACTCAGTTTGCGGCGAACGCAACCCCGGTTGCAAGTGCGGTTTGCAAAAGTCCCTGCACCATCAGAAGAATTCGAGGCTGACGCGGAACATCTGCTCGACCTGACGCACACGGGCGGCAACGGCAAAGATCACGATCCGGTCGCGGGCATAGATCTGCATGTCGCCGTTGGGCGTCAGGACCTTGCCATCACGATAGACCGCACCAATGCGGATACCGGACGGAAGATCGATGTCCCGCAGAGGCCGGCCGACCAGCGGTGACGTATCCAGAGCTTCTGCCTCGACCACTTCCGCAGCACCGTTCTGAAGCGAGTGAACGCCGCGGATACGGCCACGCCGCACATGCTGCAGAATCTTGGAAATCGTGACGGCACGCGGATTGATGAAGGCATCGATGCCGAGCGCCTGGGCAAAGGCCGGATAGCTCGGATTGTTCAGCAGAGAGAGGTTTCGGCGGCAGCCAAGCTTCTTGGCCATGACGGAGGACAGAATATTGACCTCGTCGTCATTGGTGAGCGTCACCATCGTGTCGGCTGTGCCCACATCCGCTTCGTCGAGGATCATCTGGTCGAGCGCGCTGCCATGAAGGATCACCGAGCGCTTCAGCTCGTCCGCAATCGACACGGCCCGCTCACGGGAAGCTTCGATCAGCTTGATACGGGTGCTGGAATGACGCTGCTCAAGCGCACGGGCCACATAAAGGCCGATGTTGCCACCGCCTGCGATCACGACACGGCTGGCTTCCGGCTCCTCATGGCCGAAAATGCCGAGAGCACGGCGGACCTGATCCCGGCGCGCCACCACATAGGCCAGATCGCCAACCAGAAGAGCGTCGGAGCTCTTGGGCACGAACAGCTTGCCATTTCGCACGACACCGACGACGACGGCGCCAAGATCGGGAAAGAGTTCTGTGAGCTGGCGCAGCGGCGTGTCCACCACCGGGCAATCTTCCTCACACATGATGCCGACGGTGACGACCTGATCATCCGCGAAGCGCACGGTTTCCACCGCGCCCGGAAGGGCAAGGCGCCGCAGGACCATTTCGCCCACTTCGATTTCCGGCGAGATGATCACGTCGATCGGCATGTTCTCGCGCGAGAACAGGCTCTGCCAGCGGCCCTGGAGATAGCTCTGGGCACGGATACGGGCGACCTTGGTGGGCACATTGAAGAGCGAGTGGGCCACCTGACAGGCGACCATGTTCACTTCGTCATAAAGCGTGACGGCGATGATCATGTCCGCTTCTTCAGCCCCGGCCTGGGCCAGAACATCCGGATGGGCGCCATGGCCGACGAAACCACGCACGTCCAGCTGGTCACCAATGGCGCTGATCAACTTCGGCGAGGAATCGATGACCGAGACATCGTTCTGTTCCGCCGCAAGGCGTTCTGCGATGCCGTATCCAACCTGACCGGCTCCACAAATGACGACTTTCATAACCACATTCCTTCAAGCGCCCATGCTACCGGGATCCGGCAGACTTCCCTGCCCGGCCTCACGGCACGATCCATCCTACGACAGACCAAGTGTCTTGAGCTTCCGGTGCAAGGCGGAGCGTTCCATGCCGACAAATTCGGCGGTGCGCGAGATATTACCGTCGAAGCGTTTGATTTGCGCCTGCAAATAGTCGCGTTCGAAAATTTCCCGTGCCTCACGCAGCGGCACCGACATCAGATGTTCGCCGCCAGTGGTCGGAAGGCTGGGCAGCATGGCCCCGACTTCCGCAGGCAGCAGATCTGCGGTGATCACGCTGTCCGGCTCGCCGCGGGCAAGAATCAGCAGGCGTTCCACATTGTTGCGTAGCTGGCGCACGTTGCCCGGCCAGTCATGGGTCTGAAGCACGGCCATGGCGTCATCGCCGATGGCCCGCAGCGGAATGCCGGAGGCGGCAGAAATCTGCTCCATGAAATGCTTCACCAGCACCGGCACATCCTCGCGCCGCTCGGCAAGACCTGGAACCCGCAGAGGTACAACGCCAAGACGGTGATAGAGATCCTGACGGAACAGACCCACGGAAATCAGGTCTTCCAGGTTCTTCGCCGTGGACGACAGGATGCGGATATCCACCTGCACCTTGCCAGCACCGCCGACGCGGCTGAAGCTCTGGTCCACCAGAACCCGCAGGATCTTTCCCTGGGTCTCCGCCGGCATGTCGGCCACTTCATCGAGATACAGCGTGCCACCATGGGCCTCTTCGAGCGCCCCGACCTTGCGCGGATTGCCCTGCTCGTCCTCGATGCCGAACAGCTCTTCTTCCATCCGGTCCGGCGTGATCGTCGCGGCGTTCAGCACCACAAACGGGCTCTTGGCGCGCGGCGACGCATCATGGATCATGCGGGCAGCCAGTTCCTTGCCCGATCCGGACGGACCGGTGATCAGGATACGGCTGTTGGTGCCCGCGATCTTCTGCACCGTCTGGCGCAGCTGGTTGGCCGCACTCGATTCGCCGATGAAAACCCCCGGATCGCCACTCTTCTGCTTCAGTTCGCGGATCTCGCGCCGGAGGCTGGAAGCTTCAAGGGCCCGCTCGACGATCAGGATCAGACGGTCGGCCTTGAAGGGCTTCTCGATATAGTCATAGGCGCCGCGCTTGATGGCGGAAACAGCGGTTTCGATGTTGCCGTGGCCGGAAATGATCACCACCGGCAGATCCGGATCCATCTGCTTGATTGCGTCCAGAACGCCAAGACCATCCAGCCGGCTGCCCTGAAGCCAGATGTCCAGAACCACCAGGGACGGCCGACGTTCCTTGATGGCGGCAATCGCCGCGTCGCTGTTGCTGGCCGTACGGGTGCCGAAACCTTCATCGTCCAGAATCCCGGCAATCATTTCCCGGATATCGGTTTCGTCATCAACTACGAGAATGTCATGCGCCATGGGTCATCACTGTCTTTTCGTTATTGTCGTCAGCCGCTTCCGTCGCCACAGCCGATATTGTCAGGCGGACCAGGGTGCCCGTCTCGCCGTCGGCCCGTCCGGGCGCGTCCAGCAAGCTGATGCCACCGCCATGGTCCTCCAGGATCTTGCGGACGATGGCAAGGCCAAGTCCCGTTCCCTTCTCCCGGGTGGTCATATAGGGCTCAAGAAGCCGTTGTCTGTTTTCCTCGGGCAATCCGACGCCATTGTCCGTGACGTCGATCACAATCAGGTCTCCGGCCTTTGAAAGCTCCACCTTGATCTTGCCTTTGGGCAGATCTTCGCCCGTCCGCCCTTCGATCGCCTCGGCCGCGTTCTTGATCACGTTGGTGAGGGCCTGGCCGATCAGGCGGTTGTCGAACACGGCTTCCACCGGCTCTTCCGGGATAATCGTGCTGATTTCCATGTCCGGATTGCCGACGATCTGAAGGAAGGCTGCCTCGCGCACGGAATTGCGCATGTCGGCAAGGCTCTTGGACGGCTTGCGCATGCGGGCGAAGGAGGAGAATTCGTCCACCATCTGGCCGATGTCACCCACCTGCCGGATGATCGTGTCGATGCACTGATCAAAAACCGTGCGGTCCTCCTCGATCTTCTTGCCATAGCGGCGGCGGATGCGTTCGGCGGACAGCTGGATCGGCGTCAGCGGGTTCTTGATCTCATGGGCGATCCGGCGGGCGACATCCGCCCAAGCCGAATTTCGCTGTGCCGAGACCAGATCGGTGATGTCATCCAGCGTCACCACATAGCCATGTTCACGGCGGGTCGACTGTTCGCTGGTAATTCTCACATTCACCGTTCTCTGGAAGCCATTGCGGAGAATTTCGATCTGGGTTTCCTGGAACCGTTCCGTGTCGCGCTCCATGGCAGAACTCAGGAATTCCCCAAGTTCCGGAATCACTTGCGGCAGCTTCTTGCCAAGGATGGAGAGCTCCTCAACGCTCAGGAGGCCTTGCGCAGCCCGGTTCACAAGCATGATCGAGGCCTCATCATCAATGCCGATCACGCCGGTGGAAACGCCGGACAGCACCGCCTCATTGAAACGGCGGCGGCGGTCGATCTGCTCATTGGCAGCCAAAAGCGCGTCCCGCTGCCCCATCAGCTGACCAGTCATCTTGTTGAAGGTCGTGCCGAGATTGGCCAGGTCCCCTTCGGCCTCGCTGGAGGCGACCTTCACCTTGAGATTGCCCTTGGCAACTTCATCGGCTGCAGAAATCAGGGTCCGGATCGGCGACACAAGCCGGTTGGCAAAGCCGAAGCCAATCCAGATGGCCGAGAGAAGCAGCACCAGAGCCACGCCGAGATAAACGAGCGCAAAGGCGATCTGAACACCAAAGCGGCTGTTCTCAAGCTCCTGATACTCCGTCACCCCTGCTTCCGTCAGGCGCTGGTATTCCAGCACCTTTGGATCCATGGCCTTGACCGCGTAGAGATAGAAATCCGAATAGGCCGAGAGTTTCATCACCCCGCCGACGAGGTTCGAGCGGCCGGGCGCGATCAGCACCGGCTCGCCGCTGTCGGCGGTCTTGTAAGTGCTTTGCGGCGGCAGCAGCACCTTGGCATTCGAATCCAGGATGACGCGGGTCACCACGGTGCCGTCGGAATTCATGATGAAGGCAGCCAGCAGACCGCGCACGGAGGCCTGGGCGGAAAAGAAGGAATCGAACCGGGTCGGCTCGTAGTCATAGAGCTGGCGGGCCCGGTCGACGTCGTTAGACATGGCGATGAGATCGCCGCGCAGCACGCGCGCATGTTCCTGCAGATAGGCCTGAGCAACCGTCAGTGCATTGCCGATGATCTGGCGCGTCCGGTCCTCGAACCACCGGTCCAGCCCCTTGTCGAGGGTAAACGTGGCGAGAACGGCCATCAGCAGCGCCGGAACGGCGGCCACGAGACTGAACAGAGTGACCACCCGCACGTGAAGCCGTGCGGCTGCGCGTCCCCTGCGGCGGGCATTCAGCAGCTTGGCGATTTCCCAGCCGATGGCACAGATGAGGCAGGAGGCAAGCGCACCATTGATGCCAAGAGCAATCCAGACGACACCTTCGGTCGGCGCAATCGGCGTCAGGCCCGTCAGGACGAAGAAGGTAACGCCGATCGAGATGAGCGCCACCACCATGATGGCCAGACCGATCCGCCGTCCGAGCTTGCCGCTCGACACCTGCGCCTGCTGAGCCGCCTGCTGCGCTGTCTGTGTCCCCGCCAGAATCATCTGTCCCCGTAAACCTGCTGCCAGCTGCCGGAAAAGCTGAACATCCTCAAAACAATAGAGCCGCCTTGCTCAGACTGGCGAAGACGCGAAGCCCCACTGTCATTTCCGACGCTGCGGCACAGTTATCACACATTGTTGCCAAATTGCGACATTCACGCCCAAATCGTAGAATGTCTACAGGGAAGCGCC
Organism: Roseibium suaedae; assembly: GCF_900142725.1. GTDB lineage: Bacteria > Pseudomonadota > Alphaproteobacteria > Rhizobiales > Stappiaceae > Roseibium > Roseibium suaedae. Next base: position 262,667 of record NZ_FRBW01000003.1, read on the forward strand.
AGAGCCTGGCACCCCTCAAAAATCACAGCCAGAGCGGCCGCAAGGAAAAAACTCAAAGAATTGAGGCTCCGGGGAGAGCCCCCGGAGCCGGTCACATCAACGCGAGGACCGCATGACCTGGATATCCAAGTCCCGGATCTTCTTGCGCAGGGTGTTTCTGTTCACACCGAGCAATTCGGCCGCCTTGATCTGGTTGCCGCGTGTCGCAGCCAGGGCCGCACTGATCAAGGGATACTCGACCTCCCGGAGGATGCGGTGATAAAGGCCCGGAGGCGGCAGCGCATCGCCGTAATTGTCGAAATAGCCGTTGAGATAGCGCTCGACCGATGCCCCCAGATTGATGTTCTGCGGGTTTTCCTCTTCCAGCGGCGACACGGCCGGCTGGCTGAGTTCGGTCTCAAGAAGGCCCTCGCCGATCACATCCTGCGGATAGAGCGCAGCCATACGGCGGACGAGGTTTTCCAATTCGCGCACGTTGCCCGGCCAGCGGTAGCGGCGCAGGAGATTCATAGCCCCCTGGTCGACCTGCTTGGGCGGCAGGCCTTCCTTCTCCGCCAGGGCAAAGAAGTGACGCACCAGATCCGGAATGTCCTCCACGCGCTCGCGCAGAGGCGGGAGGCGGATCGGAACCACGTTCAGGCGGAAATAGAGATCCTCACGGAACAGGCCCTGATTGATCAGGTGACGCAGATCCTTATTGGTCGCCGCCACGATCCGCACATCCGTCTTGATGGGCGTGCGCCCGCCAACGGTCGTATATTCCCCCTGCTGCAGAACGCGCAGAAGACGCGTCTGGGCTTCCATCGGCATGTCGCCGATTTCATCCAGGAACAGCGTGCCGCCATCGGCCTGCTCGAAGCGGCCGGAAGACCGGTTCTGCGCACCGGTAAAGGCACCCTTCTCGTGGCCGAAAAGTTCAGCTTCGATCAGATCGCGCGGGATCGCGGCCATGTTGATGGCCACAAACGGTCCGTTGCGGCGCTTGCCATAGTCGTGAAGTGCCCGTGCGACCAGTTCCTTGCCCGTACCGCTCTCGCCGTTGATCATCACGGTCAGATCCGTCTGCATCAGACGGGCCAGAACACGGTAAATCTCCTGCATGGCCGGCGAGCGGCCAACCAGTGGCATGCCCTCGCCCATGTCGTCGATCTCTGCCGGACGGCGGAGCTTCGGCTCTTCCAGCGCGCGGCTGACGATACTCGTCAGCTCCTTCAGGTCGAAGGGCTTGGGCAGGTATTCGTAAGCGCCCTTTTCCGAAGCCCTGATCGCGGTCATGAAAGTGTTCTGCGCACTCATGACGACAACCGGCAGGTCCGGGCGCAGCTTCTTGATCCGCGGCAGAACGTCAAAGATATTTTCGTCCGGCATCACCACGTCGGTGATCACCAGATCTCCGTCGCCCGATGAAATCCAGCGCCACAGGGTGGTGGCATTGGAGGTCAGGCGCACGGTGTAACCGGCTCGCGACAGGGCCTGGTTCAGAACTGTACGGATGGCCGCATCGTCATCGGCTACAAGGATTGTGCCTGTCGGCATGGTCATTCGGTCCCGTCGCTGGAGGAAGCCTCAGGTTCAACATAGGCCGGCATCAAGATCCGGAAGGTGGTCTTGCGGGGAATGCTGTCGCACTCGATCACGCCGCCATGGTCGCCGATAATCTTGGCAACCAGGGCAAGGCCCAGACCCGACCCATTGGTCTTTGTGGTGATGAACGGCTCAAAGAGATGCGGCAGCAGGTCATCGGGCACGCCCGGGCCATTGTCCTGCACCGTGAATTCCAGCGGCAGACTGACGCGCTCGTCGGTGCCGGGCACAGACAGGCGGATACCGGGGCGGAACGCGGTGGTGATGCGGATTTCCCCATCCGGATCATCGCCAATGGCTTCGCTGGCGTTCTTGATCAGATTGAGGAAAACCTGAATGAGCTGGTCCTTATTGGCATAGACCGGCGGCAAGGACGGATCATAGGCTTCCGTGATCTTCTTGCCCCGGGCAAAACCGCTGTCGGCGAGCCGCTTCACATGATCCAGGACCACATGGATATTGACCGGCTCCCGTTCGATCGGACGCTCGTCGGAGAACACTTCCATCCGGTCGACCAGCTTCACGATCCGGTCGGTCTCGTCCGTGATCAGACGGGTCAGCGCACGGTCCTCGTCCGGAACCGACTGTTCCAGAAGCTGGGCAGCGCCACGAATGCCGGAGAGCGGGTTCTTGATCTCATGGGCCAACATGGCCGCAAGCCCGGTGACGGTGCGGGCAGCCCCGCGCGAGGTCAACTGACGGTCGATCTTTTCCGCCATGGAGCGTTCCTGGAACATCAGGACGACAGCGCCGGGACGGTCGGAGACCGGCGAGGCATTGATGTCGACGATCTTGGGCGCGCCGATGCGCGGCGATCCGATATCGACCTTGTATTCATTCACGGCAGCTCCGCGCTCGCGCACCTGTTCGATCAAGGTGAGAAGCGGGCTGCCGAAAGGGATGAAATAGTCGATGGGGTGGCGGCGCAGCACCGAGACACTGGACCGCATGAAAATTTCAGCGGCCATGTTCGCGGATTCGATCACGCCATCTGGAGCGACGAGCAGAACCGGATGCGGGAGGGCATCCAGAATGGTCGGTCCATCACTGGCGAGGGCGGCGGCGCGCCCGGCTTTCATAGCCTGAGGCGTCATGCGGCACTCCGTTGCAGGGAGGTTGAGAACCAGGAAGAGGCAAGGCGGATCACCTCATCCGGATCGTTGGAAGTCATGAGAAGGCGGCGGAGGTCGGACGGCATGTCGCGGCCAAGATCCGAACCGTCCAGATACCAGCCCATATGCTTGCGCGCGATACGCACGCCAAAACGGACACCGTAATGGGACAGGATGCTGTCGTAATGCTCAAGCGCCAGATCCGCCAGCTCGCGGCCACAGGGGGCCGCGCGCTTTTCACCCGTATTGAGATAATGGCCGATCCAGCCCGGCAGCCAGGGCTTGCCATAGGCGCCGCGCCCGATCATGACCCCATCGGCACCAGACTTGCGGCGCATCGTGTCGGCGTCTTCATAGGTGCAGCAGTCCCCATTGGCGACAACCGGAATGGAAACCGCCTGCTTGATCGCGGCGATGGCGTCCCAGTTGGCGGTGCCCTTGTAGAACTGGCAACGGGTGCGGCCATGAACGGTGACCAGCTGCACACCGGCCGCCTCCGCCCTTGAGGCCAGCTCCGGTGCATTCAGGGAACGCTCGTCCCAGCCCAGGCGCATCTTGACGGTCACGGGAACATCGACAGCCCCGACGGTTGCCTCGATCAGGGTCAGGGCATGATCCAGATCACGCATCAAGGCAGACCCGGAATAGCCGGTCGTCACCTTCTTGGCAGGACAGCCCATGTTGATGTCGATGACATCCGCGCCAGCTCCTGCGACGACCTTGGCAGCCTCCCCCATCCAGCGGGCTTCACGTCCGGCCAGCTGCACCACATGCAGACCACCGTCCTGCGCTTCGGCACGCATCTGGGTTTCCGCGTCTCCGCGGATAAAGAGCTCGCTTGCCACCATTTCACTCACGACCATTCCCGCGCCAAACTTTTGGGCGATTCGACGGAATGGCAGATCCGTGACCCCGGACATCGGGGCAAGGACAGCGGGATTATCAAGGCTGAGGTGTCCGATCCGCAGGGAGGGAACACGCGACGCAGGGTTAACTTTGCTCATATCCTGTGCACACTTGAGAGTGCCTATATCGTAGCCATATTTCGCACTGCGGCAAGTGCGAAAATGCCTCATTTATCGCTTTGTGATTGATACTTCACCGGATCCTGCAACATGCCCGGTACCACGCAGATGAATTCCCGGCTAGAACAGCACCGAAAGACACGGTGCGGAGACCGGAAATGACCAAGCAAGCGGCAGCGCTTATCGTTGCAGCAGGACGCGGCTCGCGCCTTTCTGGCGGCGACGGCGACCGGCCGAAGCAATACCGGCTTCTGGGCGGAATGCCTATCCTGTCACATACGCTAGGGGCGTTTTTGTCTCATCCGGGGATCAGCAAAACGCTTGTTGTCATTCATGAGGACGACCTGGACCTCTATGAGACTGCCATCTCTGCTCTTCCCGCGAGCTTGCGCACCGGCCTCCTGCCTCCGGTCACCGGCGGCAGAACGAGACAGATCTCGGTCCGCAAGGGATTGATGGCACTTGCTGAATCCAATTCCGGAACAGCGCCTGATCAGGTTCTCATCCATGATGCGGCCCGCCCCTTCATTCCGGCTGATGTCATCACAAGGGTTCTCGGCCAGCTTGACGAGGGCAAGGCCGCCGTCCTTGCCGCGGTCCCCGTGTTCGACACGCTCAAGCGCCTTTGCCCCGAAGACAGCCGGCTCGAAACCGTGGACCGGAGCCATCTCTGGGCTGCCCAGACCCCTCAGGGCTTTGCCTTTCCGGCAATTCACGCCGCCCATCTGAGGGCAGAGGCGGCGGGGCGCGACGATTTCACGGATGACACGGCGGTCGGTGAATGGGATGGTCTGACGACCAGCCTCGCCGAAGGTCATCCGGACAATTTCAAGATTACGACACAGGCGGACCTTGTCCGTGCCGAACAGAGGATCACCATGACTTCCAGTGCCCTGCCCCCGCTTTCCGGTCTCGGTGACATCCGCCACGGCACGGGCTATGACGTGCACGCCTTTGAGCCGGGCGATGCGGTCATTCTGGGCGGCGTTGCCATTCCCCATGACCGGAAGCTCAAGGGCCATTCCGATGCGGATGTGGCGCTTCACGCCCTGACCGATGCCATTCTCGGCGCGATTGCAGATGGGGACATCGGCGCGCATTTCCCGCCGTCCGACCCCAAGTGGAAGGGCGCTGCCTCGGATCAGTTCCTTCAGGATGCCATCCGACGGGTTCAAGAGCTTGGCGGCAGAATTGCCCATCTCGACGTCACGATCATCTGCGAAGCGCCGAAGATCGGCCCGCACCGCGATGTGATCCGCGCGAAGATTGCCGGGATCTGCGCCCTGCCCGTCACCCGTGTCTCGGTCAAGGCGACGACGTCTGAACGCCTTGGCTTTACCGGCCGCCGGGAGGGCATTGCCGCCATGGCCAGTGCAACCGTGCGCCTTCCCTTTACCGACGACTGAACCGCGAGACACTGCCATGACGGACTGGTCCTCCCTGACGCAAGATGCAGCAACCCTGCTCGAGGCTGCGCGAAAGCATGGTTTGATGATTGCAACTGCAGAATCCTGCACGGGAGGACTGATCATCGGCACGCTCACCGAAGTGGCTGGATCCTCCGATGTGGTGGACCGTGGCTTCGTCACCTATTCGAATGCTGCCAAGATGGACATGCTGGGCGTGCGTGAGGAGACATTGGCGCGGGTCGGTGCCGTCAGCAGGGAAACCGCCATCGAGATGGCGGAAGGTGCTCTGTCACGCTCGAATGCCGACCTTGCGGTGGCCGTCACGGGCATCGCCGGACCGGGCGGCGGATCGGAAGAAAAGCCCGTCGGAACAGTCTATCTCGCCCTTGCCCGCAAGGGACGGGAGACCCAGGCCGTCCATGCCCTGTTCAATCAAAAGGGCCGTGACGGCATCCGGTTGTTCACAATTGCGGCCGCATTCGAACTTCTGTCAAATTCTATCCATTCCTGAACGCTTTCCTTACGGTTCCGCCCCTACACTGCTGCAATCATACATTGCCGCCCCACGTGCATCTTCACATTAACTCAGGTTGAGGTGACGGACTATTATGAAGCGTCTTTTTGTTTTTACTTGTTTCGGTGCGCTGCTGGCACCTTTGGCAAATGCTGAGACCTCCATGCCTCTCGATGAATTTTCCATCGTCTCCAGAGACACTGCGGGGAATTTCGTTGGCAGCCACAAGATCTTCAAGCGCAAAGCCGCAGGCATGAAGCAGGTAATCTATTGCGAGGAAAAATACTGGGTCCGGCCCTATACCGTTGCCTGGACGCAAACAGAGGTTGAGAACAAGCGCATCGTCCGGGTCGAATACAGTGCTGGCAAAGGCTGGCGTCCGATCTGTGCCAATCCTCAAACACAAGTGACGCTGAACGATTTCGGCATCAAGCAGGACGCGTCCGAAGTGATGTATTTCGGCGGCTTCAATGGCGCAAGCGAAGGGGTCTTCGACAGCATGAAGCGCGGCTTCTCCACCCCCAAGGCCGACGAGAAGCCAGCCGGCTCCTACCACACAAATTAACGTGCGGGTGGGTGGGTTGAAACAGCCGCCCCTCTGTCACATCTACCTATGTTTTTTCGAGCCTGACGGCAAAGTGCCTCGTGTTTTCTTCGTCATCGATAAAACTTTAGGTTTCCCCAAAATGAATTCGACAGACATCCTTGCTACCGTGCAGGTTGAAAAGCCTTGCGGGATCGACCAGTCCTACAGGGCGGGCAACAACTGCATAGGATAGAGCCGTTATGCAAACACTCATACGAGCCGCTCTCGGCTTCTGCATGATGGCCACAGTTGCACAGGCAGCTCCGCAAATTGGAAATGGCGATTTCTATCTGATCTCCCGGGACGGCAACGGCCAGTTTCTTGGAAGCCACAAGATTTTCGACAAGAACTCCGAGGGAATGCGGCAAGTGGCCTATTGTGGCCGCACTTACTGGATAAGACCGGTCACAGTGGCATGGACCGAAGTTGAGGTCGAAAACGAAAACATCGTCCGTGTCGAATATAACTTCGGAAAAGGCTGGCGGCCCATTTGCAACGAGCCGGAGAAGCAGGTCACCTTGAGGGATCTGGGTATCGAGAAAGATGCTCGCTACGTTCTCTACAGCAACGGCGCCGATCTGGATGACAACCAGAAGCACCGGTTCACCGCCATCCGCAAGGCTTTCTCCGCGCCGGATGGAAAGTCACGGGGCAAGGCCACCTATCACGATTGATGGCACAAGCCATCGGCTGGGCAGATCCGGCCAGAAATATTCGCTCTCGGCGGAAAATCGCCAGAGCCAGGAATGACGACAAGGAGCGCGATCATGCGGCGCAACCGCCTCTCCACACGACGAGAAATACAGCCTCACCGCTGCAAGCTTCTCGCTGTGATGGCGGTAATGGTTCCCCTGTTCACCGCGTCAGACCTCGCAACCGCTGACCCCATGTCATTGCCGACCGACGATTTCTACATTCGCTCGACCAACCGGCAAGGCCAGTTCCACGCCTATCACCAGATCCTCTCGGAGCCCCAGAAGGGCTTCATCGAGGCCCAATATTGCGACCGCACGTTCTGGGTCGCGAAAGACACGGTGATCTGGACCCAGAACGAGGCTGAGGCTGGCCGCAAGCTGGTTGTCGAAGCCAATGACCTGAACGAACGCCGCGTCTTGTGCGAGGACCCCCAGACTCAGGTCACGCTGGATGATCTCGGCCTCAATGATCTTGAATTGGCCAGGCTGCGCCAGGCCAAGGACGGAGTGGGCGGCGGAAACCGGCTGAAGATCATCGGCGAGGCCTTCAAGGGCTTCAAGTAGCCCGCCAACTACTCCCCATTGCCATCTGCAGGGCGCTGCAAACGGCTCGTCTGGAGCCCATCCTTCGAGACGGACTTTTAGCCCTGCTCAGAGCAGGCCAGAGGAATCAGATCCGCTGCGTGCCATAGATCGCGTCGGCGCGTTCCTCGAAAGCCTTTGAGAACTTGCGGAAAGCCTTGTCGAACATGGCGCCCATCAGGGTGCCAAGCGCGCGGCTCTTGAATTCATAATCAATGAAAAAACCGACGTCGCACTGGCCTTCGCCCTGATCGGTAAAGGTCCACTGGTTGTCCAGGTGGCGGAACGGGCCGTCGAGATACTGGACCAGGATCTTGTGCTCGTCCGGAACCAGTTCCACCCGGCTGGTGAAGGTTTCCTTGAACATCTTGTAGGCAACCGTCATGTCCGCGACCAGAACGGACCGGCCATTGCCCAGCTCCTTGCGGCCACGCACATGCAGCGCCTGGCACAGAGGTACGAACTGCGGATATTTCTCCACGTCCGCGACAAGGCTGAACATGTCGCGGGCCGGATGATTGACCCGCTGGATGTTGCTGAAGGAAGGCATGCCGTTCCGGGATCCGCCTCAGAAGCCCTGGCGGGCCTGACGGGCCGCCTTCAGTTCCGCAAAGTCTTCACCGGCATGGTGGGACGAACGGGTCAACGGGCTGGCCGAAACCTTGAGGAAGCCCTTTGCATAGGCGATCTTCTCATAGGCCTTGAATTCCTCCGGCGTCACGAAGGACAGCACCGGGTGATGCTTCTTCGAGGGCTGGAGGTACTGGCCAACGGTCAGGAAGTCCACGTCGGCGACCCGGAGGTCATCCATCAGCTGGAGCACTTCGTTCCGCTCTTCGCCGAGACCAACCATAATGCCGGACTTGGTGAACATGGACGGGTCCAGTTCCTTGACCTTCTGCAGCAGGCGGATGGAGTGGAAATAACGGGCGCCCGGACGGACCTTGAGGTACTTGGAGGGCACCGTTTCCAGATTGTGGTTGAAGACGTCCGGACGGGCTGCCACGACGATCTCGAGGGCACCGTCCTTGCGCAGGAAATCCGGGGTCAGCACTTCGACCGTGGTCGAGGGCGACTGCTCGCGGATGGCCTTGATGACATTGGCAAAGTGGGTTGCGCCACCATCGTCAAGATCATCCCGGTCAACGGAAGTGATCACAACATGGTCGAGACCCATGCGCGCAACGGCTTCGCCGATGGAGGCCGGTTCGCTCTGGTCGACCGCGCCGGGCATGCCGGTGCGCACGTTGCAGAAGGCGCAGGCGCGGGTACATGTGTCGCCGAGGATCATGAAGCTGGCATGCTTCTTCGACCAGCATTCCCCAATGTTCGGGCAGCCGGCTTCCTCACAGACGGTCACCAGACCGTTCTTCTTCACGATGTCATGGGTTTCCCGGTAGACCGGAGACGTCGGCGCCTTGACGCGAATCCACTGCGGCTTGCGCTGAACCGGATTGTCAGGCCGGTGGGCCTTCTCCGGGTGGCGGGGCCGTTCATTGCGCGCATCTGTGCCGCGCGTAAGCGTGTCGACGATCGTAACCATGGGCTTCACATGTCGCTCTTCTGAAAAAAGGTCAAGGCTTCTTTCGCATGCCTGCTATGCGTCCACGCCTTCAAGCTGGCAGGCCTTGAAACGCTCACGGGCAAAATCTGACAATCGCTGGGATTTCCGCGTTGTCTTGTTCATCTGGACGATCACCGACTTGGCACGGGCAACCGGCTTTCCGTCCTGAAACACCATCTGCCCAAAGGCCACGGAACTGGAATTGACGCTCAGAACGCCCGTGCCGGTCTGAACCTTTCCCGGCCAGCGGACTTCTCCCATGTAATCCAGTTCCAGCCGGACAATCACGAAACCGCAATCCTCGGACAGAACATCGGCCCGGTCGTCCATCAGCACCTCGACCCGGCCCGTTTCCAGGAAGGTGGAGAAGACCGCGTTGTTGACGTGGCCCATGGCATCACAGTCACCATAGCGGATCTTGTCTTCGGACTTGAAGGGATAGGCCTCGAGACTGTCTGGGAGTTTGTTCAAAACGCTGCCTTTCGGGCACTTGGTTCTCGTTCCGTTGGAGCCGGCTGTTCCTGAGCTGCCTCAGAACACCTTTTTCCAGATGAACAGAAACAGGATCGCTCCAAGGGTGGCAATGACCAATTGGTCCAGCATGCCGCCGGTGACATTGAGCCGCAGCATATGCGCCAGTTCTCCACCGACCAGGGCACCAACCAGACCGACCACCAGACTGCCCAGGAACCCGCCGCGGCTGTTCAGCACCCGGTGCGCAATCGCACCAGCGATCAGGCCGATGATGATCCAGAGAATGAAACCCATTGCCGTGTTTCCTTTTTGGCTTGCGGCGGCTGGACTTAAAAGAGCTCTGCCACATGCCAACTGGCCAGCGACAGATGAGGGTCCAAACCTCTCCATCCTCGTCATTGCAGGACTTGATCCTGCAATCTACCCCGTAACCTGTCCCACCAGAAATGCCGTGCTTTCAGGTGGCGGAACGGCATGGATGCCATGGTCAAGCCATGGCATGCCGGAGCAAGGAGCGAACTGACCAGAGAACCAGCACGGCTTTCCCAGTCCATAAACAAAGACCGGCTGGAGCCCGCCGGTCTTTATGCAATCAAATCAGGCGTTCAGAGCCCGGCCGTAGGCGTCGAGCACGCTTTCCTTCATCATCTCTGACAGGGTCGGATGCGGGAAGATGGTGTGCATCAGGTCTTCCTCGGTCGTCTCCAGGTTCATGGCGACAACAAAGCCCTGGATCAACTCGGTCACTTCCGCCCCCACCATGTGGGCACCGATCAGCTCGCCGGTCTTCTTGTCAAAAATGGTCTTGATCAGACCGTTGTCCTCACCCAGCGCAATGGCCTTGCCGTTTGCGCCAAAGGAGAAGCGGCCGACGCGGATGTCCCGGCCCTGTTCCTTGGCCTTGGCTTCCGTCAGACCGACAGATGCGACCTGCGGGTTGCAGTAGGTGCAGCCCGGGATCTTGCCCTTGTCCATCGGATGGACACCCGGCAGGCCGGCAATCTTCTCGATGCAGATGACGCCTTCATGCTCTGCCTTGTGGGCGAGCATCGGGGGACCTGCCACGTCGCCGATGGCATAGAGGCCGGGCACGTTGGTCTTGCCGTAGCCATCAATGACGATGCAGCCACGGTCGGTCTTCACGCCAAGCGCTTCCAGACCGAGGTTCTCGATGTTGCCGACAACGCCGACAGCGGAGATCAGGCGGTCGGCGGTGATCTGCTGAACCTTGCCGTCCTTAGTCTCCACATGGGCGGTGATGGAGTTTGCGCCCTTCTCGACCTTGGCAACCTTGGCTTCGGTCAGGATCTTCAGCCCACGCTTTTCCAGCGCCTTGCGGGCGATGGCGGAGATTTCCGCATCTTCGACCGGCATGACCTGCGACATGACTTCCACGACCGTCACATCCACACCCATGGAGCGGTAGAAGGACGCAAACTCGATGCCGATGGCACCGGAGCCCATGACCACCAGGGACTTCGGCATGAAGTCCGGCTTCATGGCTTCAAAATAGGTCCAGATCAGCTTGCCATCCGGCTCGATGCCCGGCAGGGCACGCGGACGGGCGCCGGTGGCGACGATGATGTGCTTGGCCGTATAAGTGCCTTCACCCTTGACGCCCTTCGGCACCGGGTTCTGCGGCTGCACGGCCGGCTTTGTGGAGGCGCCGACGACGACTTCACCCGGCTTGCTCAGCTTGGCTTCGCCCCAGATCACATCGATCTTGTTCTTCTTCATCAGGAAGCCGACACCGCCGTTGAGACGGGCGGAGACACCGCGCGAGCGGGCAACCACGTCCTTGACGTCGGCGGTCATCTTGCCTTCCAGCGTCAGGCCATAGGACTTGGCGTGGTTGGCGTGGTCCATGATCTCGGCAGAGCGCAGCAGCGCCTTGGTGGGGATGCAGCCCCAATTGAGGCAGATGCCGCCCAGATGCTCGCGCTCGATGATTGCCGTCTTCAGGCCGAGCTGCGCGGAACGGATCGCGGTCACATAGCCGCCGGGGCCGGAACCGATGATAAGGACGTCATAATTGTTCGACACGGGACACCATCTCCTTGGACTGGAACCGCGCTTTCGCACCGGTCCGCTTGTGCGGGACAGGGCCTGAAAAGAAGGCCGCCCGTCCCGTGATTTCCTGTTCTTGGAGCCGGACAACCGGCTCGAAAGGCCCGCTCAAGTGCGGGCAAAATCGTCAGATCAGCAGCATGGCCGCGGCAATCGGGGCGACAGCCGCACCAATGGCACGGGTTTCAACCGCATCCAGATGCACACCATCAACCGGGCTTGGCTTGGCGACCGTGGACATATCCATGAAGCCGCAGCCGGTCTCGTCGGCAAGAAGCTCGTAGCGGGCGGCAAGCTTCTTCACTTCCTTCCGCTTCAGGGACATGAAATCGTCCATCTCCTTGTCGCCGGTCTTGCAGATATGCGGCGGCGACAGGATCAGGATCGACGGGGTCTGACCCGTCTTGCCGAAATCATGGTTCTGGATGATCTGGACGATCCGGCGCATGCCGCGCTCTGCAGCAATCGCAGTCTGGCCCAGATATTCCTTCAGGTCGTTGGTGCCGAGCATCAGGATGACGAGATCCAGCGGCGCATGGGACTGCAACAGGGTCGGCAGGATTTTCGCCCCGTTGCGGTCCGCAGCGCTGGTGTGATCGTCAAACACGGTGGTGCGTCCGCCCAGTGCTTCCGGAATGACCCGAACGCCATGACCAAGGGACTTCTGCAGTACAGAGGTCCAGCGGTCTTCATAGGCATGCCGGGCGCCGGTTTCGGGGTCATGGCCCCAGGTCAGCGAATCCCCGAAACACAGGACGGACTTCATCACCATTGTTCCCTTTCAAGCCCTGCTCAGACGAGCATGGACATCGGGTTTTCGATGTAGCCCTTGAAGGCTGCCAGCAGTTCCGCGCCAAGTGCACCATCCACGCAGCGGTGGTCGGTGGAGAGCGTGACGGTCATGACGGTGGCAATTGCCAGAGCGTCGTTCTTGACCACCGGGCGCTTCTCGCCTGCCCCGACCGCAAGGATCGTGGCATGCGGCGGGTTGACCACCGCAGAGAAGTTCTTGACGCCCATCATGCCCATGTTGGACACGGCGGTTGTGCCGCCCTGGTACTCTTCCGGCTTGAGCTTGCGCTCCTTGGCCCGCTTGCCCATGTCCTTCATCTCGTTGGAGATGACCGACAGAGCCTTTTCTTCGGCCTTGCGGATGATCGGGGTGATCAGACCGCCCGGGATCGACACGGCAACGCCGACGTCGGCGTGCTTGTGCTTGACCATGGCATCATCGGTCCAGGACACATTGGCGTCCGGCACATCGCGCAGGGCGAGAGCCAGAGCCTTGATGGTCATGTCATTGACCGACAGCTTGTAGGCAGGCTTGCCATCCTTGTCCTTGGGAGCTGCATCGTTGAGCTGAACCCGGAGGGCCAGCAGCGCATCCAGTTCGCAATCCACGGAGACGTAGAAATGCGGGATGGTCTGCTTGGACTCCTGCAGGCGCTTGGCGATGGTCTTGCGCATGCCGTCGTGCGGAACCAGCTCGTAGGAGCCTTCCTCGAACAGCTTGAGCACCTGATCCTTGGACGGGCCGGTCGGCATGGCGGCCGCGGGAGCTGCCGCAGCTGCCTTCGGAGCCTCGGCGGCGGCCGCAGGAGCGGCCTTGCCGGTTCCGGAAGCGACAGCAGCCTCGACGTCCTTCTTGACGATACGGCCATGAGGACCGGTGCCGGTCAGAGCCCTCAGGTCCAGGCCGTTGAGCTGCGCCAGACGGCGGGCCAGCGGCGAGGAGAAGATCCGGCCGCCATTGGCGGCAACCGGAGCCGGACCAGCAGGCGCTGCCGCAGGTGCAGCAGCGGCCGGGGCCTGTGCCTGGGCCGGGGCCGCAGCGGGTGCCGGAGCCTCAGCTGCAGCGGCCGGGGCAGCAGCAGGAGCCGATCCGATGGCGCTTGCGTCTTCGCCTTCAGCCAGAAGAACGGCGATCAGCTCGTTGACCTTGACGCCCGCCGTTCCGGCCGGAACGACGATCTTGCCAACGGTGCCCTCGTCCACGGCTTCCACTTCCATGGTCGCCTTGTCGGTCTCGATTTCGGCGATGACATCACCGGCAGAAACCGTATCGCCTTCCTTCACCAGCCACTTGGCCAGGTTGCCCTCTTCCATGGTCGGAGAGAGAGCCGGCATCGTGATATTGATTGGCATTGAAGCCTCCCTCTCGCCTTAAGCCGTGTAGGTGACGGCCTTGACCGCGTCGATGACCTCGCCAACGTTCGGCAGGGCCAGCTTTTCCAGGTTCGCGGCGTAGGGCATCGGAACGTCCTTGCCGGTGACGCGCAGGATCGGGGCATCGAGATAATCGAAGGCCTTTTCCTGAACCTGGTAGGCGATTTCGGAAGACACCGAGCACATCGGATAGGCTTCCTCGACGGTCACCACGCGGCCGGTCTTGCGGACCGATGCCAGAACCGTGTCGATGTCCAGCGGACGGATCGTGCGCAGGTTGATGACTTCGGCAGAGATTCCCATGGCAGCCAGCTCATCAGCGGCCTTCATGGTGTAGGTCATACCGATGCCCCAGGACACGAGGGTCACGTCGGAACCCGTGCGCTCGATCTTCGCCTTGCCGATAGGCAGAACGAAATCTTCCACATCCGGGATCTCGAAGGACTGGCCGTAGAGGATCTCGTTTTCCAGGAAGATGACCGGGTTCGGGTCGCGGATCGCGGCCTTGAGCAGACCCTTTGCGTCGGCTGCGGACCAGGGCTGAACGACCTTCAGGCCCGGGATATGCGCGTACCAGGAAGCATAGTCCTGGGAGTGCTGGGCACCCACGCGGGCAGCGGCACCGTTCGGGCCACGGAAGACGATCGGAGCACCCATCTGGCCGCCGGACATGTAGAGCGTCTTGGCAGCGGAGTTGATGATGTGGTCAATCGCCTGCATGGCGAAGTTGAAGGTCATGAACTCGACGATCGGCTTCAGGCCGGCCATCGCAGCACCGACGCCGAGACCGGCAAAGCCGTGTTCGGTGATCGGGGTGTCGATGACGCGCTTGGCGCCGAATTCGTCCAGCAGCCCTTGCGTGATCTTGTAGGCGCCCTGGTATTCGGCGACTTCTTCACCCATCACGAAGACATCGCCGTCACGGCGCATTTCCTCGGCCATCGCGTCGCGCAGGGCTTCACGAACGGTGGAGGCCTTCATCGGCGTACCGGCCGGAACTTCCGGATCTTCGGCAGGCTCGCTTGCGACCGGAGCTGCAGCAACAGGCGCGGCGGCGCTGGCGGCCGGTGCTGCCGGAGCAGGAGCTTCCGCCTTGGCAGCCGGTGCGCTTGCGGCTGCGTCTGCAGCGCTTGCGTCTTCACCTTCGGCCAGGAGGATCGCGATCTTCTCGTTGACCTTCACACCTTCGGTGCCTTCAGCCACGAGGATCTTGCCCAGAACGCCTTCGTCCACGGCTTCCACTTCCATGGTCGCCTTGTCGGTTTCGATCTCGGCGATCACATCGCCGGCAGTCACGGTGTCGCCTTCGGCCTTGAGCCACTTGGCGAGCTTGCCCTCTTCCATCGTCGGAGAAAGAGCCGGCATCAGAATATCAATCGGCATGGTAACTCCCCGGCCTTAGAGCAGAATGTCGGTGTAGAGCTCGGAAACATCCGGCTCCGGATCGTTCTGGGCGAATTCCGCGGACTCGGCCACCAGGGCACGGACGTCCTTGTCGATCGCCTTCAGATCTTCCTCGGTTGCCCAGTTGGCATCGAGCACGCGCTTGCGGACCTGCTCGATCGGATCGTGCTCGGTACGCATCTTCTGCACTTCGTCCTTGGACCGGTACTTGGCCGGGTCGGACATGGAGTGGCCACGGTAGCGGTAGGTCACCATCTCGAGGATGTACGGACCCTTGCCGGAACGGCAATGCTCCAGAGCCCGGTCGGAAGCAGCCAGAACGGCGCGCACGTCCATGCCGTCAACCTGCTCGCCCGGGATGCCGAAGGAGGCGCCGCGCTGGGACAGGTCGGTGGTGGCGGAAGAGCGCTCGACGGAGGTGCCCATGCCGTACTTGTTGTTCTCGATCACATACACGACCGGCAGCTTCCACAGCTGGGCCATGTTGAAGCTTTCGTAGACCTGGCCCTGGTTGGAGGCGCCATCGCCGAAGAAGGCCATCGCAACGTTGCCGTTCTCACGGTACTTGTTGGAGAAGCCAAGGCCGGTGCCCAGAGCAACCTGAGCGCCCACGATGCCGTGTCCGCCGTAGAAATGCTTTTCCTTGGAGAACATGTGCATGGAACCGCCCTTGCCCTTGGACAGGCCGCCGCGGCGTCCCGTCAGCTCGGCCATGACGCCTTTGGGGTCAAGGTCCATGGCCAGCATGTGGCCGTGGTCGCGGTAACCGGTGATCATCTGATCACCGTCTTTCTTGGCCATCTGCATGCCGACAACGACAGCTTCCTGACCGATATAAAGGTGACAGAACCCGCCGATCAGGCCCATGCCATACAACTGGCCAGCCTTTTCCTCGAACCGGCGGATGAGGAGCATTTCGCGATAGGCATGGAGCTCCTGCTCCTTGCTGAAGTCTGCGATGGCGGGAGCCGAATTGTCGCCGGCGCCGCGGGACCGGCTATCGGCTTTCGCGCCGGCGCCGGAAGACGTTCTTTTTGTAGCTGCCATTTCCCTCATCTCAAGCTGACGTTTCCCCATGAAGAGTCCAACGGAAAATAACCCGGCCCACTTGTCAATCCAAGCAGGAAGGACTTCCCTGATGCATGGCGGTAATCGGCTGATTTCCCGCGCAAAACATCACTTAACCGACTTTCGGTTTATTCGATTGTTTTAACAGGATTTGCGTTAATGCTGCTGTTGCAGCACCCGCGGACGCAGGATGGTGAGCTCGTTGGCCTGGGTCAGATTGAGGTTCAGGCGCGCACGCTCATCGATCATGTCCGGATCGAGGCTCTCAGGACGCAGCAGGCTGACCCGGGCGGTCAGTTCCTGACGCTCCGCAACCAGCACATCAAGCTGGGATTGCAGGTCCGCAACCTCGCGCTCGATCCGCGCCCGGCCAACAAGCCCGAACTCCCCATTCAGCGCATGAAAGCCGAAATAGGCAAGAACAGCGGTTGCGACGGACGGAATGATCAAGCGGCGAAGAAACGACTTCTTTCGCTGACGAGTGGTGGCTGGCACGATAGCGGACCCAACAATATACAAGGATGGTCTGACAGCATCATGGGGTCATGTTGGTTAAGGGAGAGTTGAGGGAATGTGGCAAGGCTGTTGATCCACAGGGCAAAAAAGCAAGACGGACCAGCGAAATTGCCAGACGCATCCCCTCCCCGCTAACGCTGTGAAATGACGGGTTCCCGGGAGCCGGACCACTCGAAGACCCAGGTCTCACCTTGCCGGATATTCTGCACGAGATTGGGCCGGAACGCAGCCAGACAGCGCCCGCCGGACTTCCGGGCAGACGGATAGAGCACGCCATGCCCGCCTGCCGCTAGAATGCTCCTGGCAAGGGACTGGCCCGCAGGATAGGCAGCCGCCGGATCCGGCCCGAGACTCGCCTCCTCGACCATCCCTGAAAGATCATGGAACCGGGTGGTAAATCCGGCAAGCAGCTCCCGGTAGGCGGTAATGTTCTGAAAGCAGCCCGTTGCCTCCAGTTCCCGCGTGAGATGAAACGCGACTTCTGCCTGAGTGGTTCGGGAAGCGTCTTCACCATAGGCCGCATACCAGGCGCCCCGCTCCGGCCCATTGAAACGGCCACCATCGGCACGGGTGTAGCAGAAGGCTGCATTGACGTAGGTCCAGCCGTAGCCATGCCGCTCGTTTTGCAGCTCCAGCGGATGAATGCCATCGGGCACGGGCAACTCGCCGGTCTGACGCGCGGATGTCAGCGCCTCTATTTCAGCCAGAAAATCCAGCTCTTCGGGCGTATCGACCAGCGGCGCCATGGCCGGTTCATCAATATAGGCTGTGGAAATAAGGCGAATGGTCGCCGCATCCGTGAAGTCCCTGACAGGCAGGTCTTGAAGCATCCTCAGACCCCGCCACGCAGCGCATCAATGTGCTGGCGCACCCTGTACATCGCGACGATACCGCCGTTGATCATGACCTCGCAGGGCGTCTTGCCGCGGAACAGGCCACCCCGGTTCGCTGTCCTGACCCAGCCATAAGTCAGCGGCCCGTTGAAGAGCAGGCGCAATCCCTTGAAAATGCCGATGAGCAGGCTGATGCGGGTGATCTTGTCCCGGTCGATCTCGCCCTTGTACTTGCCCGACTTCATGCGCCCCCAAGTGGCCGCAGAAACATCCAGAAGGGCCGCCGCCTCTTCGTTGGTCAGTTCCCAGGCTTCAACCAGGTTGGTGACAGCCTTCAGAAGCGTCGCAATCTTGTCCCGGTCCGGCTCGCCAAGCGGCCGAACCACAGGAGCTTCAGGCGCTGCAATGACCGGGACCATCGCAATTCTCCTCATATGAGAAACTTTTTCATTTCATATGATAGGGTCATTCTCGAATTTTTCAAGAGCACAGTCGCGGCAACGTCCTGCTCACCGCCCATCCGGAATGACACGGATGCTGTCGATTGCCGGTTCCGCCCCGCGGCTGCCTGGGTCTAGGTTCCGGGCAACATGAATCGGTTTGCGCAGCGCATCCACCAGACGAGACTTTAATGACAACACACATCCTCGCGCTGTCCGGCGGGATTGGGATCTTTCTGTTCGGAATGTTCGTCTTGACCGATGCACTCCGGCAGCTTGCAAGTGCCCGGATGCGCTCGGTCCTGACCCATTTCACCAGATCGCCCTACAGCGGCGCCGTGGCAGGCATGTTCACCACGGCTGTCATCCAGTCCTCCAGCGCGACAATGGTGACGGTGATCAGTTTCGTCGGCGCGGGCCTGATCACCTTCCCCCAGGCGCTGGGTGTCATCTATGGCGCCAATATCGGCACGACCATTACCGGTTGGATTGTCGCCCTTGTCGGGCTGAAGCTCAGCCTCTCCACCGTTGCCCTGCCCGCTCTCCTGGTGGCCAGCCTGATGCGGGCGGCCGGCAACACCTTGATCAGCCGTATTGGCCTGGTGCTGGCCGGGTTCTGCCTGATTTTCATCGGCCTCGGCATGATGCAGGAAGGTGCCGCCGTCTTTCAGGACCTGCTGACCCCGCAAAGTTTTCCCGCTGACACCTGGACTGGCCGGCTTTCTCTAATCCTGCTCGGCGCCGTGATCACCCTGATCATTCAATCTTCCAGCGCCGGCGTCGCCATGGTGCTCGTTCTGTTCAGCGCCGGCAGCCTGACGCTGACGCAAGGCGCATCGATGATCGTCGGCATGGACGTCGGAACGACTGCGACCGCCATGCTGGCCACCCTCGGCGGATCGCGCAACATGCGCCGGACTGCCATGGCCCATGTGTTCTACAACCTCATCACCGGCACGATGGCGTTCCTGTTTCTTGGGCTGATCACCAAGGGTCTGGCCACCGTCTTTGCCGCCAATGACCCTGCCGCCCTTGTTGCTTTCCACAGCCTGGTCAACATCCTCGGCGCGGCCATCCTGCTACCCGCAAGCGGCGCCTTCGCCCGCATGATCATCGCTCTCACGCCCAGCGAAGAGGAAAGCCTGACAGATGCGCTGGACAGGAAACTGCTGCCGGACACGCTTTCGGCCCTGACGGCCGTGCAGACAGCGCAGACCCGGATTGCACATCGGATCTTTGCCGTCCTGAGCCACGCAATCGGCCAGAAAGACAAGCCCCGTTCAACCGCGTCTCCCGATGCGGATATTGGCTTCGCCCTTGGCGAACTGGAGACTTTTCTTTCGGCCATTCAAGCAGATCCCGACCGGCCTCGCGAAACGGGCCTGTTCTCGGACCTGCTGCACGAGACAGACCACTTGCGCCGCCTGCTGAAACGCTCTGAGCGGCTGGAGTTCATTCCAACACTTCTGTCAGACAGGAAGCTGCGCCGGCCGACCCTCGTCTTCGGTGCCATCCTGTGCCGTGCCGAGAAAGACGACACCGGCAAAATAGCCCGGCGGCTGGCACGGCTCGAACACTGGGTCGAGCAGCGCACCTACCAGCACCGCCGGTCACTGCTTCTTGGCGAACATGCCGGGATCTATTCCCTGCCCGAGGTCTTCGCGCACACGGATGCCCTGCGCTGGCTGCAGCGCTCGCTCCACCATGCCGCACGGATCACCGCCTATGAGGCGGAGGCGCGCACCCTGCTGCGCAATGGCAAATCGTGAGTGCGCGCCGCAGACCACTGAGCCTCAAACCAAATCCTAGCCGGTGGCCAGCTTTGCGAGTTTCGCCAGAATCGTTGCAGCGCCCTTGAGCCGTGTGTCGGTCTTTTCCCAGTCGCGGGTGAGCACGACTTTCTGGTCCGGACGGATCTTGGCCAAAACGCCCTGCTCGGCGATATAGCCGACAAGCGCTGCCGGGTTCGGGAACTCGCTGTTGCGGAAAGTGATGACGATGCCCTTTGGCCCCGCGTCGACCTTCTCCACATTGGCCTTGCGGCAGAGCCCCTTGATGAAGACGATCTTCAGGAGATGCTGCACTTCTTCCGGCATCGGGCCGAAACGGTCGATCATTTCCGCACCGAAGGCATCGATCTCGCCAGCTTCGGTCAGATCGCCCAGGCGGCGGTACAGCGACAGGCGCAGCTGCAGATCCGGCACATAGCTTTCCGGGATCAGAACCGGCGTGCCGATGTTGATCTGCGGCGACCATTGTTCTTCGCCCAGATCCTCGCCGCCATCCTTGAGGCTCGCCACCGCCTCTTCCAGCATCTGCTGATAGAGCTCGAAGCCGACTTCCTTGACGTGGCCGGACTGTTCTTCGCCCAAGAGGTTGCCCGCGCCGCGAATGTCCAGATCGTGGCTGGCGAGCTGGAAACCAGCGCCGAGGGTTTCGAGCGACTGCAACACCTTCAGGCGGCGTTCTGCGGTCGTGGTCAGGGTCTTCTTGGCCGGAACAGTGAAGAGCGCATAGGCACGGGTTTTCGAACGGCCAACACGGCCGCGCAGCTGGTAGAGCTGAGCCAGACCGAACATATCCGCCCGGTGCACGATCAACGTGTTTGCGGTCGGAATGTCGAGACCGGATTCCACGATGGTGGTGGACAGAAGCACGTTGTACTTGCCCTCGTAGAAGGCATTCATGACGTCTTCCAGCTCGCCCGGCGGCATCTGGCCGTGGGCAACAGCCACTTTCAGCTCCGGCACGCTTTCTTCCAGGAACTGCTTCTGTTCGGCCAGATCCGCCAGGCGCGGGCAAACATAGAAGCTTTGGCCGCCGCGATAATGTTCGCGCAGCAGTGCCTCGCGCACCACCAGCGGGTCGAAGGGCGAGACGAAGGTGCGCACAGCCAGACGGTCCACCGGAGGCGTTGCGATCAGGGAGAGTTCGCGCACGCCGGTTAGCGCCAATTGCAGAGTGCGCGGGATCGGCGTGGCGGACAGGGTCAGCACATGCACGTCGGATTTCAGCTCTTTCAGCCGTTCCTTGTGTTTCACCCCGAAATGCTGCTCTTCATCAATGATCAGGAGCCCGAGATCGCGGAAGGTCACGCCCTTGCCGAGCAGCGCATGGGTGCCGACAACAATATCGACAGATCCGTCGGCCAGGCCTTTCTTGTTCTCGGTAAGCTGTTTTGCAGGCACCAGACGCGAGGCATGGGCCACGTTGATCGGCAAGCCATGAAATCGCTCTGAAAAGGTGCGGAAATGCTGGCGCGACAGCAGAGTTGTTGGCACGACCACTGCCACCTGACGGCCAGACATGGCGGCAATGAAGGCGGCGCGGAGCGCAACTTCCGTCTTGCCGAAGCCCACGTCGCCGCAGACCAGACGGTCCATCGGCCGGCCCGAGGACAGATCGCCGAACACAGCATCAATGGCGTTGAGCTGGTCTTCGGTCTCGTCATAGGGGAAGCGGGTGGCGAATTCGTCATAGACGCCTTCCGGCACCTCGACCACCGGCGCGGTCTTGAGCGCACGCGCTGCGGCCGTCTTGATCAGGCCGTCGGCGATCTCAAGGATACGCTTCTTCAGCTTGGCCTTGCGGGCCTGCCAGGCGCCACCGCCCAGCTTGTCGAGCTGGGCTTCCGTATCTTCCGAGCCGTAGCGGGACAGAAGCTCGATGTTTTCGACCGGCAGATAGAGCTTGTCGCCACCGGCATATTGCAGCTCGAGGCAGTCATGCGGCGCGCCGAGCGCCTCGACGGTCTTCAGGCCGATGAAGCGGCCGATACCGTGATCCACATGGACGACCAGATCGCCTTCGGAAAGGCCGGTTGCCTCGGTGATGACATTGGCGCCCTTGCCCTTCTTCCGGCTCTTGCGGACCAGGCGGTCGCCCAGAATGTCCTGTTCGCCGATGAAGGAAATGTCTTCCAGCTCGAAGCCATGCTCGATGCCCAGCACACAGAGCGCGGTCACGGCCTTGGGCAGGTCATTGACTGCCGCCAGTGTTTCCACTTCCTTGGCGGCGGTCAGCCCGTGATCGGCGAGGATCTGACCCAGACGGTCGCGGGAGCCTTCGGACCAGCAGGCGATCACCGTGCGCTTGCCGGCCTTCTGCAAGGTCTTCACATGGGCCGTCAGTGCATCGAAGATGTTGATGTCACCGGCAGCCCGCTCCGCTGCAAAGGTCCGGCCCTGGCGGCCCGCGATATCCACCACCAGCTTGCCGGACCCCGGCGGCGGCGTGAAAGGATCAAGCGCTGCGCTGGCATGATCCGCCAGAACCGCCGTCCATTCATTGTCCGACAGGTAGAGCGCGGAAGGCTCCACCGGCATATAGGGCACGGAGCCTGCACTGCGGCCGCTCTCACGCGCTTCCTGGCGGGCAGCATAATGCTCGCCGACCTGATCCAGACGCTCACGCACCGCATCACCGGCCCGGGCATCCAGCACCACAGGCGCCGAGCCCAGATAGTCGAACAGGGTTTCCAGCCGCTCATGGAACAGCGGCAACCAATGTTCCATGCCCGCATAGCGGCGACCATCACTGACGGACTGGTAGAGCACGTCATCGCGGCTCGCCGCGCCGAACTGGGCGAGATAAGACCGGCGGAAACGGGAAATCGCCTCTTCCGAAAGCACCACTTCGCTCATGGGCACCAGATCCAGGCGCTTGAGCTGCTTCAGGGTGCGCTGGGTTTCCGGGTCGAAGGAGCGGATCGATTCCAGCGTATCGCCAAAGAAATCAAGGCGGACAGGTTCTTCGGATCCCGGTGTGAAGAGATCGATGATGCCGCCGCGCACGGCGAATTCACCGGTTTCCCGGACGGTCGACGTACGGGAGAAGCCGTTCATGTCCAGCCAGGAGGCAATGCCGCCCATGTCGAGCCGGTTGCCAGGCGCCATGGCCAGGGTCTGCTGGCGCATCCACTCCACATTCGGCACCCGCTGGACCGCCGCATTGACCGTGGTCAGGAGAAGGGTCTGCTTCGTTTCCGGCAAGCCATGAGCCAGAGCGCCAAGGGCCATCAGGCGGCGGGCACTGATTCCGGGGTTCGGCGACACCCGGTCATAGGGCAGACAGTCCCAGGCGGGCAGCTGCATGACCTCGACGTCTGGCGCGAAGAAGGAGAGCGCTTCGGTGATCATCTGCATGCGCGTCGCATCACGGGCGACAAAGACCAGCGACAGACCCTTTTTGCCGCTCTCGGCGAGAATGCGCGCCAGCGCATGCGCCTCCGCGCCATCCGGCACGCTCGCAAGGGTGATATTGGCCTGGTCCTTCAGCAGGCTTTCAAACACGGCGCTCTTCCTTGTCGCTTGGATCTTCAACGCAAATTGTGGGGGTAAGCTGCTCTGCAGACCTAGATATCGCGGGCGGTGATGATCCGTCCGGCGGCAATCTCGTCCTGATGCCAGGTCACGATACGGCGGTACAGCGGGCCATCCCACTCTTCCGGCAACGGCTTGCGGCCGGTCATCCAGGCATAGAGATCCTGGTCATGGGCTGTCACGATATGTTCCAGCTCGTCCAGCTCCTGATCATTGAGGCTGTCAATGTGAACCTCGACGAAGCCGCCCAGCAGCAGATCCATTTCCTTCATGCCCCGATGCCAGCAGCGGAACAGGATGCGCTTGCGCCGGTTGTCACGTTCTGGCGTTTGGTCGAGAGGCTGTGTCATCCAGGTCCAGTGTCCTTGAAACGTTGGCCCATGCAAAAAGCACAGGAATGACGCGCATTGCAGAGAATTACGCGGAGGGCATTGGCGCTATATAGACCCGTCCACGGCCCCTGTCAGCGCCTTCCAATGAAAAATGAGAACATATTGCGTACATCCGTTTCTTCGTGGCACAAGGGGACCGTTCGCTTCGCCCTGCGGCCCGCACCGCAGCCCTTCGCCTTGCACCGATCGGAAAGTCCGCTTCTGCCATGCGCCCCTCGGTTCTCGATCCGCTGTTTGCCTCCGTATCGACCCTGCCGGGTATCGGCCCGAAGATCGCGCAGCTGCTGACAACGTTTCTGTCCACCCAGCCGGGGCGCGAGGCGAGCGTTGCCGATCTGCTGTTTCACGCCCCTCATGGCGCCATCGACCGGCGGCACCGGCCCGGCATCGCCTATAGCGAGAGCGGGCAGATCGTCACCCTGGACGTGACCATCGACCGGCATATGCCCGGACCGCGCGGTGGCAAGGCGCCCTACCGGATCACCGCCTTTGACGACACGGGGTCGATCTCCTTCGTCTTCTTCCATCCGCGCCGCGACTGGCTGGAAAAGCAGTTCCCGGTTGGTGAACGTCGGATCGTGTCAGGCAAGGTGGAATGGTTCAGCGAACGGCCGCAGATGGTCCATCCGGACTATGTGCTGGCACCGGAAGAAGCTGACGCCATGCCGCCGCTGGAACCGGTCTATCCGCTGACGGCTGGGCTCTCGCCCAAGACGCTGCAAAAGGCTGTAAGTGCAGCCCTTGGCAAGCTACCTGCCCTGCCCGAATGGCTCAACGGCCCGCATAAGGACCAGAACCACTGGCCCGATTTCGACGAGGCGCTGAGACGCCTGCACCAGCCGGAGGAGCAGCAGGACATTGATCCGGAATCGCCCTTCCTGCAGCGCCTTGCCTATGACGAACTGCTGGCAAGCCAGTTGGCCCTCGCACTGGTCCGGGCCAACATGCGCCAGCTCGGCGGCATTGTCCGCAAGCCTTCCGGAGCGCTGCAAAAGCGAGTGATCAGCTCCCTGCCCTTTGCACTGACACCCGGCCAGGCCTCAGCCATCGAGGACATCAACGCCGACCTTGCCGAGCCGACCCGAATGCTCCGCCTGCTGCAGGGCGATGTGGGCGCGGGCAAGACCGTGGTGGCACTCGCCGCACTCGCCCAGGTGATCGAGGCAGGCGCGCAAGGCGCCTTGATGGCACCAACAGAAATTCTCGCCCGCCAGCACTTTGCCTCCATGAGCCCCCTTTGCGAAAAGGTCGGCATCCGCCTCGCTCTTTTGACCGGCAAGGACACGACCCGCGAACGGCGTCTCACCCAGGAAAAGCTGGATGCAGGCGAGATCGATCTGGTGGTCGGCACCCATGCGCTCTTTCAGGGCTCGGTCACTTTCAAAGACCTCGGCCTCGTGGTCGTCGACGAGCAGCACCGCTTCGGCGTTCACCAGCGTCTGGCGCTCTCCGCCAAGGGCAAGGGTGTCGATGTGCTGGTCATGACCGCAACGCCGATCCCGCGGACACTGGTGCTGACCTGTTTCGGCGACATGGACGTCTCCCGCCTGACCGACAAGCCCGTGGGCCGCAAGCCGATCACCACTGTCTCGGTCTCCCTCGACCGGCTGGACGAAATCGTCGGCCGCATCCGCTCGGCCATTGCCGAGGGACAGAAGGTCTATTGGGTCTGCCCACTGGTGGAGGAGTCCGAAAAAATCGACCTTGCCGCCGTTGAAGACCGCCACCGGGTTCTGGAACAGGTCCTGCGCCAGAAAGTGTCCCTCGTCCATGGACGCATGTCCGCCGACGAGAAGGACGCGGCCATGCAGGCCTTCAAATCCGGAGAAACGCGGGTTCTGGTGGCGACAACCGTGATCGAAGTGGGTGTGGACGTTCCCGACGCAACGATCATCGTGATCGAGCATGCAGAGCGCTTTGGCCTTGCCCAGCTGCACCAGCTCCGCGGCCGTGTCGGGCGTGGTGACAAGCCCTCGTCCTGCGTTCTGCTCTACAAGGGACCGCTCGGCGAGACGGCAGGGGCCCGGCTCAACATCATGCGTCAGACCAACGATGGCTTCCTGATTGCCGAGGAAGACCTGAAACTGCGCGGCGGCGGCGAGATTCTCGGCACGCGTCAGTCCGGAACTCCCGGCTTTCGAATTGCCCGCCCCGAAGAACACGCGGATCTGATGGAAGTCGCCCGAGACGACGCAAAGCTGATCCTGGAGACCGATCCGGACCTGAAAACCCCGCGCGGGGAAGCTCTCAGGTGCCTGCTCTATCTCTTTTCCCGCGACGAAGCGATCCGTCTGCTCCGGGCAGGGTGAATTGGGCACGCGCTATTGGTCACCCCGGGCGCAGGCAAGGCCGGAGACGCGGGGCCCACTCACAACCAGAGAGGCACTTGGCATAATGTACCGTCCCTTGGACGGTCAAATAGCTGCTGTGAATTGCAGCAGCAGCTGACGTCTATCCGCTCCACTCTGCAATCGAGTGGGCCCCGGGTCTCGCGTTGCTCGCCCGGGGTGACTTTTGTTTCTTTGCGACCGGCTTCAAATCGCAAACCCCGCCTCCCGGTCGTCAGCAAGCAGGCCTTAAAGTACCTCCATCACTCGGTCGTCATCCTCGGGCCTGACCCGAGGATCCATGCCGTATCATCTCCTCAGACCGAAGCGGTGGATTTGCCTCTAGGTCACGGCATGGATGCCATGGTCAAGCCATGGCAGGACGGAGGAAGGTGTGTGCGAATCTTCGCCCGCGATCGCTGATCCCGCTCACCGGCGTAGTAAATTAGGGGTCGAGCAAAATGAGCCTAATTGGACTTGAACTGAATAGCCGAGAAAGAACCCGAGCTTATACAGCACTGGTTTCCAGCACCTTATTGCCTGTCTGCTGAGCCACGATGTCCGGGAGGTCCGGATTGATCAGACCAGCGGAAATGATCAGTTTCGCCGCTTCCTCGACGCTCATGTGCAGTTCGATGATCTCGTCTTTCGGCACGAACAGCAGGAACCCCGAGGTCGGGTTGGGGGTTGTCGGCAGGAAAACGGCCACGGTTTCCGCCTTTCCTTCAAGCCTGCGGGCAATTTCGCCCTTCGTGTCGGTCGCAATGAAGACCACCGCCCAGAGGCCCTTGCGCGGATATTCGATCAAGGCCGCCTTCTTGAAGGAGTTGCCGCGCTCGTCCAGAACGGTTTCGAAGATCTGCTTCAAGCCGCTGTAGAGATTGCGCACCAGGGGCATGCGGTTGACGAGCGACTCGCCAAAGGACAACAGGCTGCGGCCGAGGAAATTGGCGGCCAGAAACCCGAGAAGGGTCAGCATGACGGCCGCAACGATCAGACCGAGCCCCGGCACAGTGAACGGCAGATAGGTCTCGGGGCTATAGGCCACCGGCAGGATCGGCTTGACCCAGCTATCGACCCAATGAATGAAGGTCCAGGTCAGCCAGAGCGTGATGCCGATCGGTCCCGCAATGACGAGCCCGGTGAGGAAATAGTTGCGGAGACGTGTTGCGAACCGGTTGCGCCGCTTCGGTTCGATGACCGGCGGGATTTCGGGGGACATGTCATCTCCGCTCATTCACAGCACCTTCCCGTCGCTCATCAGATCTCGTGCAAAATGCGGAGGAACAGAGCTTGTCCACCTCTCGCTTTCTCACTTCCGCTTGTCTACATAATGCGTCAGGATGCACTGCGGTATCCTCTCAGGCTGAGATTTTTTGTGCGATCAGCCGCTTCACCTGCACCAATTGGAGGCAGCCCTTGCGGCGCACCACCTTCAAGGCCCTCGGAGCCGGTTTTGTCGTCCTCGGTGTGATCGGCGCCTTCCTGCCGCTTCTGCCGACCACGATCTTCTTCATTCTGGCTACCGGTTGCTTTGCCCGTTCCTCGCCGGAGCTGGAGGCGCGCATCCTCGCCCACCCGACTTTCGGCCCGCCAGTCCAAGCCTGGCGCGACCATGGTGCGATTCCGTTCAGGGCCAAATGCTTCGCACTCGGCGGGATGACTTTCGGTTTCGGCGTTTTTTATCTGAGTGCCCGACCGCAACCGTGGCTGGCTCTCGTCGTCGCAGCTGTCATGATCAGCTGCGCGGCCTTTGTCGCCACCCGCCCCGCGCCACCTGCAAATTTGTCCTGATCAGGGTCGGCTCACGATGAACGTGAGCGTCTTTCCATTCAGATTCAGTAAATGGGATCAGCTGCTTGATGACGCTGTGTCAGGTGTCGGGAATGAGCCGCTTGCCAAGCAGAACGGCATCATCCTCCGCAAAACCCAGACGGTCATAGAACGCCAGAACTGCCGTGTTGCTGCGGCGGCGGCCAAGGCCCGCAGACTGATGATCCGGATGAACCGCCAGATAGAAGATCGAGCCGCGATGGCCGTCATAGCCTACCATCACCGACCCGAGGACCTCTTCTGCTTCGCCTTCGCCGCTCAACACCAGCAGGAACTGGCCCACCGGGTCCGTCAGCTTCCGGTCGATATCCTTGTCCGGATCGTTCCAGGGGCGGATGAGACCGCAGGCTGCCCACAATCCGGTCACGGCAGAACGGTGCCGCTCCTCGAACGGGGCAATCCTGTAGCCTTGCATGCCCGCTTACTCCACCGTCACCGACTTTGCGAGATTGCGCGGCTGATCCACATCCGTGCCCATGAACACCGCCGTATGATAGGCGATCATCTGGATCGGCAGGGCATAGATGATCGGTGCGGCGATTTCCGGGACATTCGGCAGAATGACCGTGTTCTGTGCCGCATTGCCGCTGGCATCCGCGCCCTTCTGATCGGTGATCAGCACGATGCGGCCACCACGGGCAGCCACTTCCTGCATGTTCGACACGGTCTTTTCGTAGATGCTGTCATGAGGTGCGATGACGAAGACAGGCATGTTCTCGTCGATCAGGGCGATCGGGCCATGCTTGAGTTCGCCGGCTGCATAGCCTTCGGCGTGAATGTAGGACAATTCCTTGAGTTTCAGCGCACCTTCCAGGGCCAGCGGGAAATTGGTGCCCCGGCCGAGATACAATGCATCGCTGACACGGGACAGCGGCAAGGCCAGCGCCTCGATGCTGGTCTCGCACTTCAGAGCCTGAACGGCGAGACCCGGAATGGAGCCGAGCGCTGCGACCAGATCCTTTTCCTGCGCTTCGCTCAGAACTCCGCGCTGGCGGCCTGCATGAAGCGCAAGAGAAGCCAGAACGGCAAGCTGACAGGTAAAGGCCTTGGTCGAGGCGACACCGATTTCAGGTCCGGCAATGGTCTGGAACACCACATCGGATTCACGCGCGATGGTGCTTTCCGGCACATTGACCACGGCGCCGATGGTGGCACCATTTTCCTTGCAATAGCGCAGAGACGCGAGCGTATCGGCCGTCTCACCGGACTGGGAGATGAACAGCGCAAATTCTCCATTTGCGACCGGTGTTTCCCGGTAGCGGAATTCGGAGGCAATATCGATCTCGACCGGCAGACGGGCGTATTTCTCGAACCAGTATTTGGCCACGAGACCCGCCAGATAGGCCGTGCCGCACGCAGAAATGATGATGCGGTTCAGCTTTGAGAAGTCGACCGCCTCGGCGCCCGGAACCTTCACCCGGCTGTTGCCGAGATCGATGTAGCGCGACAGGGTGTGGCCCAGAACTTCCGGCTGCTCATGGATTTCCTTGGCCATGAAGTGCCGGTAATTGCCCTTGTCCATCAGCGCAGCGGTCACGGAGGACTTTGCTTCCGGACGGCTGACAACCGCATTGTTGCTGTCGCGAATGGTCACGCCGGATCTTGTCAGCACCGCCCAGTCGCCTTCATCCAGATAGGTGACGCGGTCAGTAAAGGGCGACAGGGCAATGGCGTCGGACCCGAGGAACATTTCGCCCTCACCGTGTCCAACCGCAAGCGGAGATCCCTTGCGGGCACCGATGAGCAGGTCCTCTTCGCCTTCGAACAGGAAGGCCAGCGCAAAGGCGCCATGCAGGCGCGGCAGCACGACTTCCACCGCATCCACCGGCGATAGCCCCTTGTCGAGCAGGGCGTTGACCAGATGCGCCACCACTTCGGTGTCGGTCTCGGAGGTGATCACGGCGCCATTGGCAGTGACTTCCGCGCGAAGTTCCAGATAGTTCTCGATGATGCCGTTGTGAACGACGGCCACACGGCCAGCCATGTGCGGATGGGCATTGATAACACTTGGGCCGCCGTGGGTCGCCCAGCGGGTATGGCCGATGCCGGCAGCACCGCCGACCGGATGGCTGGCAATACGGGCCTCCAGATTGCGCAGCTTGCCTTCCGCGCGGCTGCGCGCCAGCTTGCCGTTTTCCAGAGTAGCAATGCCTGCAGAATCATAGCCCCGGTATTCCAGACGCTTCAACGCATCAGTCAGACGCGGAGCGACTTCAATGTTTCCAAGAATACCGACAATGCCACACATAAAATTTTTCCTTCAGAATTGAAAAGGCCGCCAAGCTTTACCGGAGGCGGCCTTTGAATTTGAAATCAAACCCTGTTTCACTTCGTTTCATCGGTAGAAACGCAAAGACAGGCTCTCAATCAGTCACCTTTGGACTTGGCCGCTTTTGCAGCCTTGAAGCGGGCCCGAAGCTCTTCCGCCCGGTGGCGCTTGATCACCTGACGGGCACGTCCAATCACGAGAGCATCCGCCTCGACCGGCTCTGTCACCACACTGCCGGCCGCCACATAAGCGCCCTTGCCGAGCGTGACGGGTGCAACGAGCGTCGAATTCGAACCGATGAAACTGCCCGGTCCGATGTCCGTGTGATGCTTGCCGAACCCATCATAGTTGCAGGTGATCGTGCCGGCGCCGATGTTGCTGCCCGCGCCAACCGTCGCATCGCCGATATAGGTCAGGTGATTGACCTTGGCGCCCTCACCCACCTTTGCATTCTTGATCTCGACGAAGTTGCCGATGTGAGCCCCATCAGAAAGATCTGCGCCAGGACGGAGGCGGGCAAAGGGCCCGACAGTGGAACCGGCACCGACCCTTGCACCTTCAAGATGACTGAAAGCCCGGATGACAGATCCGCTCTCGACCGAAACGCCAGGTCCGAAGACGACATTCTGTTCCAACGTCACGTCTGCATCGACGCGGGTATCGTGGGCAAAAAACACGGTTTCAGGGGCAAGGAGCGTCACTCCACGCTCCATCGCATCCTTGCGCATGCGGGCCTGGAAGACTGCCTCGCAGTGGCTGAGCTGTTCGCGGGTGTTGACACCCTGCACATCGCGCTCGTCACCTTCCACCGCCGTCACCTTGAGACCGCGGGCCGTTGCGATCTCAACCGCGTCCGTCAGGTAGAACTCACCCTTGGCATTCGTGTTGCCAATCGCTTCGAGCAAGGACAGGAGATGGGGTCCACGGAACCCCATGATGCCGGAATTGCAGAAAGCAACCTTCCGCTCTTCGTCGCTGGCATCTTTCTCCTCCCGGATCGCTGTCAGACGCTCGCCATCCATCAGAAGGCGTCCGTATCCGAAGGGATTGGCAGCCCTGAAGCCGAGCACGGCGACGTCCGCACCTTCTGCAAGCTCCTTGCGCACTAGTTCCACGGTTTCGGGTGTGACGAGCGGCGTGTCGCCAAAGAGAACCAGCACATCATCAGACACGTCAGCCAGCGCCGGACGGGCAGCCAGAACTGCGTGAGCTGTGCCGAGACGATCGGTCTGCTCGTGACAACTCGCATCGGGCGAGAGCTTTGCGACCAAGGTTTCCAATTCCGGCATATCCGGGCCGATGACCACGGCAGCGCGATTTGCTCCAGCAGCAGTCACCGTGGCCAGAACATGACCGACAAGCGGGAGATGGCCAACCTGGTGCATGACTTTGGGCAGAGATGACCGCATGCGGGTGCCAAGACCTGCGGCCAGGACGATGGCCAGGAAGCTGCGGGTGGTCATTTGGGATCTCCCGAAAGAAGTTGCGGCATTTGAGCGAAAGGGCAAGGAACGCGACCATTCTTGCACCGTTTGATGTCGTCTATATGCCTTGTTCAAAAAAACTATGAAAGAAGAAGAGCCGCTCTATAAGCCACAATCAGGAAAAGTGAAACTTTGTCGGCGTTTAGGCTTCGCAATCTTTGGATC
Source organism: Roseibium suaedae (assembly GCF_900142725.1). Taxonomy (GTDB): domain Bacteria; phylum Pseudomonadota; class Alphaproteobacteria; order Rhizobiales; family Stappiaceae; genus Roseibium; species Roseibium suaedae. Next base: position 294,497 of record NZ_FRBW01000003.1, read on the forward strand.
GCTACCGTCACGCGATTGCCCGTTAACTATATTTTGGGTCAGATAGGAGAGATTGCGGACAGATTCGTCTGATCCGTATTCTTTACGTTGCGCAGGACAACAAGACGCGTGCCCAAGGGACCGGCAAAACGCAAGACCAGAGACCTCGTCACGCAGGCGTTGACCACCCAGCGTGTCTTCGTCAGCTGCTGGGCGCTTGGTGCCATTCTGTCCGGCAGCCTGGGCCTTGCTGCCTATCACTTTGGAAGCGGCCATCTGGATTTCAACACCTATGCCGGTGTCCGGCTGCCACCTGCAGGAAATGTCAGCACCACGGCTTCTATCGGCCGCACTGAAATCCAGGTCTATCCTTCCCAGCGCAACCAGCTTCCGCAAAGCACAGCACATATCAATGCGCTGCAAACCGAGCTTGCGACGCTGCGCATGCGCCTGACCACCCTGGCGCAGCAGAACGAACTCTATTCCGCGAGGCTTGCCAAGCTGGAGCAAACCGCTGCCCTGCCCGCCCCCGCTGGACTTGCAAGTGGGGCGGGGAAAGACGCAGCTGATAAAAAGCCAGAAAATACAAAAGCAGCCACAGCGGACATGGCGCCTCCCGGCAAACCAAAGAGCGAACCTGCCCGCGCCATCCCAAAGCCCGCCCCGCAAACGCCGCCCTCGCCAGTCCCTATGCGCATGATCGAAACCATGCCTGCGCCTGAGCTCAGCGGTGCTTTTTCCAAGCGCGGCAATCCGGAATGCATGTCACCGGTTTCGGATGCAACCGGGCAGGACCACACCCCGACAGCCAAGCCGGATCTGGTCCGCTTTGCCAACGCCGGCGCATTGCTTCCGCCAATTGACGGCGATCCGGTGGAAACCGGCTCCATTCCGGAAAAGGCTTCACCTGAGCCGGAATCCAAGCCTTCGCTGGTCGTCCCAGGCCAGGCCTCCGGCCGGATCTCAGGCTCGGATGGGACCGCTCTCAAACGCACGGATTTCGCAGTGGTCGTCGGCCACTACAAGACCGAGGCTGGCGCAAGAACGGCCTGGCAGAATTTCGAGCATCAAAATGCTGACCGCATGCGCGGCATGCAGGCCAAGGTGATTGCCTCGGATCTGAATCCGGGCGAGCTCGACCTTCTGCTCGGCCCCTTCGCAAATGCAGCCGACGCTGCCGTCGCCTGCCTGAAGCTGCTGGATATTTCGGGCACTTGCCGCCCGGCCTTTTTCGCCGGCAGCGACCTTCCGGAAGATCAAGTCCGCCTGGAAGCGAACTCCCGCTACTGATCCCCGCCCCGCTTCAAGCAAGCGGAGCCAGACATAGCCTTTTCAAGCTGCATCATCCGATGGCGGAAAAGGCCGGGAAGGTTTCAAGCAGCCAGTAGGAGAAGGTCGCCATCTGTCCGGTGATGAAAAGCACACCGGTCAGAACCAGAACCACACCCATCGCCTTTTCGACCATGCCCATATGGCGGCGGAACTTCTTCATGAAGCCCAGGAATGGCCCGGCAAAAAGCGCGGCCAGAAGGAAGGGAATACCGAGACCGAGCGCATAGGCCGTCAGAAGCAGGGCGCCTTGTGTCACCGTGTCCTCGGATCCGGCAACGAAGAGGATTGCCGCCAGGATAGGTCCAACGCAGGGCGTCCAGCCAAAGGCAAAGGCAAGACCGATCACATAGGCGCCCAGAAGCCCTGTCGGCTTGCGCTCCACATGAACGCGGGCTTCCCGGTAAAGGAAGGCAATGCGGAAGACGCCGAGAAAGTGAAGCCCCATGACGATGATTGCCGCGCCCGCAATATAGCCGAGAAACTGGATATGCTGGGTGACGAACTGACCAAGGAAGCTGGCACTCGCCCCAAGGGCAACAAACACCGTGGTGAAACCGGCAACGAAGGCAAGCGAAGCAATGAAAACCCGGCGCGACGCAGTCTTGTGATCGTCCTTGCCGGTCAGCTCTTCAAGAGACACACCGGCAATGAAGCCCAGGTAAGGCGGCACCAGCGGCAAAACGCATGGTGACACAAAAGACAGCAGCCCCGCCAAGAAGGCTCCCCAGATCGTCACATTCCCCAGCATCACACGTCTTTCTGATCATGGCCGGACGGCCGCCAGCCTTTCTTTTTAGTCCAGGCTCCCGGACATTCCGGCACCTGCTGCGATCTATAGTCGATGGAGCAGAAGAACAGGAAGCCACAATCGGGTCACCATTTCGAGAGGCAGATCGACGCATCGCGCTAAACCGCAGTCAAGGCCACATCGGTTGGGGGCAACCCAAAACAGAAAAAGCGCCAACGGTTTCCCGCAGCGCTTTCCGAAATCTCTATTGCTATCTCGCTTGGCACAGACCCTGGAGGCCTAGTCCCGCCCGCCCTTGATCACCTCGAAGAGGGATTGGCGCAGTTGGCTCTCGTCCCTGCCGGAACGCAGTCCATCGCGCCATTGGTCCAGCACGAGGCGGAGACCCAAAGTGTCGCGTGTGTGGGGCAATTCCGAAATAAAGCCGGCAAAAAAGGCATCAAGCCTTTCGCGATCGATCACCCCCTGATCGATCAGCCCAAGGACAAGGGTCATGGTCGCGGCGATGTGGCCGCGAACAAACTCAAGCTCAATGGGTTCCGCAACCGGATCAGCATAACGGTCTGGCATTTAGCCTCACTCTTGATGTGCTGCTATCATGAGAACAATGGAGTAACGCCCGTGTTGCTCCGAGTTTGCAAGTGCTGCAAACAATGATGACTTAAAGCTACAACATTTTGCCGGGAACAGGAATCGTCAATACGACCTAAGAGCGCCGCTTTTTCCGGGCAGAAAGAAACAACCTTCCGGTTAGGTTAATGCCGCCGGAAGCTTCGCCTTTCTCTTTGTTCTCACCTTTACGCACGATTTTTTGCAGGAACAGGGTTGAAACCCGGAGCCGGTCAGCATACACAACGCGACATTCGCAACGGAAGCGCCTCTGGCGCGGCTAACCAGAGCCAATTTTCCAGGCGGATCTCCTTTCTGGGAGCGCGTAGCTCAGCTGGTAGAGCAACTGACTTTTAATCAGTAGGTCCAGGGTTCGAACCCCTGCGCGCTCACCACTCTCCCTTCCGACAAACTCCTGATATGACAAGCCTTTCCGGCTAGCTGCGGGCCCTTATCATTTGCGCCATGCGGCGCACTGCAGCCGGAATTGGCTCAATCAAGGGGACAGGACTTTTGGGCGCAAGCACGCGTGCTGCAGCGGCCAATGGACCACCGCCAATAATCACCGCCTCAACTGCATCCTGACGGACAGCATCTTCTATGCCGCGCAGCAGAGCCTCAAGCAGAGCTTCTTCCTGAGCCATCAACCGGGCAGGATCGCCCGGTGTCAGCCAGACGCCGGCAAATTGAGCCCCGAAGCCTTCTCCGATCACTCTTGCCGTGATGGCCGCCTTCAGGTCCGGCGTGGTTGTGACCACGGCGAATCTGCGCGCGCCTTCTGCCGCCTCGCGAAAGGACGATTCGGCAATTCCGGCCACCGGAATGCTCAACCGGCGGCGCAAGGCATCCAGTCCCGGATCCCCGAAGGCAGACACAATGACCCCGGCCGCATCCGGCATCAGAGACATCCCAAGCTCCAGAACCGCATCAGCTGCCGCATTCAATGCGGGCTCGTTCGTGATCAGGGGCACGCCGGAGGAAACGGTGGCGCCTTCGATAGCAAGCCCGCCCGGACCGTCCGACAGCTCTCCGGCAGCTTCCTGGGCAATCTGAACCATGCGGCTTGTCGTGGAGCGGTTGGTGTTCGGGTTGATCAGAACGACCCGCGGCCTCGAAGCGCGTCGTTCTTCATCGATCCGCCCTTCTGCTTGTGCCGCCATCACAAAGCAGCTGCCAGCGCCAGAAGATCCTGGTCACGCAGCCTTGGCGCAATCAGCGAGAGGCCGATCGGAGCCCCCTCATGAAGAAGCCCCGGCACGGAAAGCTCCGGATAGCTGTTCAGGCCGGAGATGCAGGTCAGGCACATGGTCTGGGCGCGGTAGGCGTCCAGCTCCGGCTCAAGTGTGTCGATCCTGGGCGCCGGACCGGGCGCAGACGGAATGACCAACACTGTGCCGGCCCCGAAGACCGTATCCATCTCCGCGCGAATTGCTTCCCGGTGGGCAGCTGCATCCTGAAACGCCTTTTCCGAGATCTTCGAGCCGAACTCGAACCGGGCTCCGACACCTGGCCCGAACTCTGGCTTCTCGCGGGTGATCCAGTCACCATTCGCCTGCCAGGCTTCGTAGCTTTGCAAGGTCCGGAAGGTCTGCAGCCACTCTTCCAGCGGCAGACCCGGCAGGGCAGACCGCTCGATCTCAATTCCAAGGGTTTCAAGCTTGCTCAAAACGGGGGCAAAAGTCTCCCGCACCTCGGGTGAAAGCCTTGCCCAGACCTCGTCGGGAAGCCAGAGCCGGTCCGGCATGCGCCCTGCCCCGGCCTTGATGCCAAAGCTTGCAGACACTTTGAGCAGCGTATCAAGGTCACGGGTAAACCAGCCCGGCACATCGAAACTGGCCGCCAATGGCAGCAATCCATTGCCATCGATGCGCCCATGGGTCGGTCGCAAACCATAGAGGCCGCAGAAGCTTGCAGGCACCCGCACAGATCCGCCCGTATCACTCCCGAGGGCAAAATCAGCTAGCCTGGCCGCCACCGCAGAGGCAGAGCCGGAAGACGATCCGCCAGGCACCCGGTCAGGCGCAGCACTGTTGAGGGGCGTGCCATAATGCGCGTTGATGCCGGTGATCGAAAAAGCCAGCTCTTCCATCAACGTGAACCCGTTCAGCGCAGCGCCTGCAGCAAGCATCAGCCTCACGGCCGGGGCCGTTTCCTGATCGGCCGAATGGGTCGCTTTCCAGAGCGGATTGCCGTTTCCCGCGACCCTGCCCTGATAGATGTAGTTGTCCTTGACGGCGAAGCTCAGACCGGTGAGCGGGCCAGCCCCCGAACGCACTGGCTGCTGGAAATACTCGGCATAGGCACCGGCGGTATCGGTTGCCACATGAGTAACGCTCATCGGGAAAACTCCTTGGGGGAAAGATCAAGATCGATATCGCACCGCCGAGCGGCGGCAATGATGTGGGCTTCCAGCGCTGCGCAGGCAGCTTCGCAATCTCCGGCCTCTATGGCAGCCAGAATGCTCAAATGTTCCTCGGCGGTATCGCGCACCTGCTCCAGCATCACCATGGGCACCCATTGGCTGTTCTGCATCACCCTGGACAGGTGACGGCGTATATCGTCATGCAAGCGGTTGCCGCAATTCTCGAAAATCACGTCATGAAACAGCGTGTCCTGCTCCGCCGCAAGGACGGAGTTGCCGCTCAGGGCGGCATCCTTCAGGGCAAATGTGAACCGGCGAAGCTTTTGCAAGGCAGGCCCGGTCAGGTTGGCGAAGGCCAGACGCAGGGCAGCAGGCTCGAAACTGGCGCGGAACTGGAACACTTCCTTGAGAGAATAGCCCGCCTCCAGCGGCCACATGTCGGCAGGACTTCTGCCACCGGGAGCGGCCACAAAGACCCCTCGGCGCTTCTCGACCCTTACGAGGCCGAGCGTTTCCAGCATGGAGATCGCCTCCCGCACGGAAGGGCGTGACGCGCCCAGCAGAACCGTCATGTCCCGCTGCGAAGGCAAGGGATCGCCTGCCTGCAGGTTTCGCTCGGAGATCATGTCCTGGATGGATCGGGCGACACGGGCCGGCACGGAAGACACTTCTTCCTCCGGAGCTTCTTCGACGGCCAACCGGGATGCGGTCAGCTTATCAGCTGGAAACTCAGGCAATCCATCCGGCGACGCCTCTGATGGTTTTTCCGGCGATGACACCGCTGAAGTCCGGTCTGCTGCATTTCTCATCATTTATGCCCAAACTATGATCTTGCATGATTTTTGACCAAAACCTACCGTCATCTGGTCAGACCAGACATTCGTAACCTGACTTCAGAGTTGAAAACAAGTACGAAAATACGCTGACAAGATATTGTTTTTTATAACTTTTCTCCTCGAGAGAAGAGTTGAAAGCGTCAAGGCAGACCGGACATATGACCGGACGTCTGGCGTGAAGGCAGGGTCGGATCACAGAGGAACATCCTCTGGGTTCTTCTGTCCAGAGGAGCAGCGGCCGGCAAGGCCGACAGGTGACAAGGCAGCGCAGAAATCATCGCGCCACAAGGGAAACGCATCAGGCACACGGCAGCAAAAACGACAACGCAAGCGCATCGACCTTGCGTGACGATTGAGAAGAGGATGATGGGAATGGCTCTCAAGACGTTCAAGAAAGCAGCGCTCGCGACCCTGTCGCTGGCCTTGCTTGCTTCCACCTCCATTGACGGGTGGGCCGGTGGCACATTGCGCATTGGCATGACGGCAGCCGACATTCCGCTGACCACCGGTCAGACGGACCAGGGCGGCGAAGGCATGCGTTTCATGGGCTACACGGTCTATGACTCCCTCGTCGAATGGGACCTGACCAGTGCCGACAAGCCGTCCGTCCTGATCCCGGGCCTTGCCACCGAATGGTCGGTCGATCCGAGCGACACCACCAAGTGGACCTTCAAGCTGCGCGAAGGCGTCACCTTCCATGACGGTAGCCCGTTTACCGCCGAAACCGTGGTCTGGAACCTGGAAAAGCTGCTGAACCCGGATGCGGAGCAGTATGACCCGCGCCAGTCCGCCCAGGGCAAGTCGCGTATTCCGGCCGTTGCCTCCTACAAGGCCATCGACGACCTCACCCTCGAAATCACCACCAAGGAGCCGGACGCAACCCTGCCCTACCAGCTCGCCTGGATCCTGATGTCCTCCAAGGCAAACTGGGAATCCCATGGCAAGAGCTGGGAAGAGGTCGCCAAGGCTCCTTCCGGCACAGGCCCGTGGAAGCTGACCAGCTTTGTGCCGCGCGAGCGCGCTGAAATGGTCCCGAACGAAGCCTATTGGGACAAGGCCCGCGTGCCGCAGCTGGACAAGATGGTCCTGATGCCGCTGCCGGAGCCCAATGCCCGTACCGCTGCCATCATGTCCGGTCAGGTCGACTGGATCGAGGCTCCGGCTCCGGACACCATTCCGGCCCTGAAGGGCGGCGGCTTCCAGATCGTCTCCAACGCCTATCCGCACAACTGGACCTGGCACCTGTCCCGTCTGGACGGTTCGCCTTGGAACGACATCCGCATCCGCAAGGCCGCAAACCTTGCGATCGACCGGGATGGTCTCAGCGAACTGCTCGGTGGACTGGCCATTCCGGCCAAGGGCTTCCTGCCGCCGTCCAGCCAGTGGTTCGGCAAGCCGACCTTCGATGTGAAATATGACCCGGAAGAAGCCAAGAAGCTGCTCGCCGAAGCCGGTTACGGCCCAGACAAGCCGCTGAAGGTGAAGGCCCTGATTTCTCCGTCAGGTTCCGGCCAGATGCTGCCGCTGCCGATGAACGAATACATCCAGCAGAGCCTGGCCGAAGTCGGCATCGAAGTGGAATTCATGGTCGTGGAATGGAACCAGATGATCAATCTGTGGCGTGCAGGCGCTGCCGATGCGAGCGTCGAAGGCTCCCAGTCGATCAACTTCACCTACTTCATCCAGGACCCGTTCACCGGCCTCATCCGTCACCTTTCTTGTGACCTGATCGCCCCGAACGGCACCAACTGGGGCCACTACTGCGATCCGGAAATGCAGGATCTGTTCAAGCAGATCAAGACGACCTTCGATCCGGAAGCCCAGAACGAAGTTCTGCGCAAGACCCACGAGAAGTACGTCAACGACGCCCTCTTCCTGATGGTCACCCACGACGTGGCACCGCGCGCCCTCAGCGCGAAGGTGAAGGGCTTCGTTCAGGCCCAGAACTGGTACCAGAACTTCTCGTCCATCACGATGGACTGATGACATTCCGGCTGGCGGAACCTTTCGCCAGCCGTTCCTTCAAGGCCGATGGGTCCAACCAATCGTGTCCGGCGGAGGTTCCTTTGTATTGTTCACAAGCGGCCCGGCAGGCTCCAGTCTCCCCCCTTGAGGGGGAGATGTCCCCGAATGGGGACAGAGGGGGGTATCGACCTCCCGGAGTTCCACCGTGTCTGCTGGCTATACAGATGCGTTACCCCCCTCTGTCAGCTTCCGCTGACATCTCCCCCTCAAGGGGGGAGACGGCCCATGCCGCGACCGGCTGATATCCGGTCAAACGCATACCGCGCAGACCGGCAACAGGTTTGCAATCACAGTCACTGGCGGATCCGATCCGCCCGATATCCGCGCCGGCAACGGCCAGCTTCTCGAGGAACGGACCAGGGAATGTTCACCTATCTCGTTCGACGCCTGATCTATGTTCTCCCCGTTGCCATCGGTGTGAGCATGTTCTGCTTTCTGCTCGTTCACATCGCACCCGGTGATCCGCTGACCGCGATCATGCCGGTGGATGCCACCGCTGAAGAGCAGGCGGCCATGCGCTCGGCCTATGGCCTCGACAAGCCCATGCCCGTTCAATATGCGATCTGGATCGGCAAGGCTGCGACCGGCGATCTCGGCAAGTCCATCGCGACCGGACGGCCTGTGGCTGGCGAAGTTTTCCTGGCCGTTAAGAACTCGCTGCTTCTGGCCTTCGCCGCCAGCCTGATCGCCTTTCCGATCGGCCTGTTCCTTGGCTTTCTGGCCGGTTACTTCCGCGACACGATCTTCGACAGGATGATCACCGCGGTGGCCATCACCGGTGTTTCCGTTCCCAATTACTGGCTCGGTATCGTTCTGGTCATCGTCTTCTCCGTCCAGCTCGGCTGGCTGCCTTCCATGGGCGCAGGCCCCGGCGGCTCCGGCGAATGGAGCTGGGACCTGGAGCATATCCGCTACCTGGTCCTGCCGGCCGTCACGCTTGCCGTCGTGCCCATCGGCATCGTTGCCCGAACGGTTCGCGCACTGGTCGGCGATATCTTCTCGATGGACTTCGTGCAGGCCCTCTTCGCAAAGGGGCTCTATCCGATCGACGTGCTGCGCCATGTAATCCGCAATGCCGCCCCGACCGCCCTTTCCGTCATGGGCCTTCAGCTCGGCTACCTGCTCGGCGGCTCGATCCTGATCGAGACCGTGTTTAACTGGCCTGGCTCCGGCTTCCTCCTGTCGAATGCCATCTTCCAGCGCGACCTGCCGCTTCTGCAGGGCACCATTCTGGTGCTGGCGCTGTTCTTCGTGACCATGAACCTGATCGTTGACGTCCTTCAGGCGGCCATCGACCCGCGCATCAAGAGGTCCTGACATGAGCATGGCAGCAACCGAGGCAAAGGCTCCGGCCGAGCAGGTCGCCAAGACCAAGGGCTACTGGAGCGGGGTGCTCAAGCGCTTCTCCCGTGATCCCGTCGCCGTCACCTGCGCCGTAATCGTCCTGCTCCTGATCCTGGCCGCGATCTTCGCGCCCTATCTGGGCCTGAACGATCCCTACAAGGCCAGCATGATCAAGCGGCTGAAGCCGATCGGCTTTCCAGGTTTCCCGCTCGGGACCGATGAACAGGGCCGCGATATGCTGGCCCGCCTGCTCTATGGCGGAAGGCTGACGCTCTTTGTCGGCCTGATGCCGGTGGTGTTCGCCTTCGGCATCGGCTCCACCCTTGGCCTGATCGCAGGCTATGCGGGCGGCTGGGTCAACACGATCATCATGCGCACGGTCGACGTCTTCTTCGCCTTTCCCTCCGTGCTTCTGGCCATCGCCATTTCCGGCGCCCTGGGGGCAGGTATCGTCAACAGCATCGTGTCGCTCACAATCGTGTTCATTCCACCGATTGCCCGCGTGGCCGAAAGTGCGACCTCCAGTGTCCGGGCTCTGGACTATATCGATGCGGCAAGGGCATCGGGCGGCAACGCCCTGACGATCATCCGCGTGCATGTGCTCGGCAACGTGCTCGGCCCGATCTTCGTCTATGCAACGAGCCTGACCAGCGTCTGCATGATCCTGGCCGCTGGCCTCTCCTTCCTCGGCATCGGCGTTCGCCCGCCAGAGCCGGAATGGGGCCTGATGCTCAACACCCTGCGCACGGCGATCTACGTCAATCCCTGGGTCGCCGCCCTTCCCGGCCTGATGATCTTCATCACGTCCCTCTGCCTCAACCTGCTGAGCGATGGGTTGCGCAGCGCCATGAATGTCAAGGACTGAGCCCATGACCAGACAAGAGGACCGCGGCGGACCACGCCAGCCACTCCTGATCGCCAAGGATCTGAAGCGTCACTTCCCGATCCGTTCAGGGCTGCTCAACCGGCAGACAGCCACCGTTCACGCGGTCGACGGCGTCTCCTTCGACGTGAAGAAGGGGGAAGTTCTGGGCATCGTCGGTGAGAGCGGTTGCGGCAAATCGACGACCGCCCGGCTGATGATCGGCCTGATTGAACTGGATGACGGCCAGATCATTTTCGACGGCGACGTTCTGGGCGAGGACATCACGCTCAAGGAATTGCGCCGGGGTGTCCAGATGGTGTTTCAGGACAGCTACGCGTCCCTGAACCCCAGACTGACCATTCTGGACTCCGTCGCCTTCGGCCCGAAGATCAACGGACTGGAAGATCCGGAAGGCAAGGCCCGGAACCTGTTGAAGCGTGTCGGCCTGGAACCGGACCGGTTTGCCCATCGCTATCCCCATGAGCTGTCAGGCGGTCAGCGTCAGCGCGTCAACATCGCCCGGGCCCTGGCCATGGAACCCCGGCTGGTGATTCTGGACGAGGCGGTTTCCGCCCTCGACAAGTCGGTCGAGGCACAGGTGCTCAATCTGCTCAATGAGCTGAGAGAAGAGTTCGGCCTGACCTACATCTTCATCTCCCACGACCTCAATGTCGTGCGCTACATCTCCGACCGGGTTCTGGTGATGTATCTGGGCGAAGTGGTCGAGGTCGGGCCCGCCGAGGCGATTTATCACAACCAGGCGCATCCCTATACCTCGTCCCTGTTCGCGGCCATGCCTTCCATGGATCCGGACAACCGCACGGAAGAACCGCCGCTCGCAGGCGATCCGCCCAACCCGATCAACCCGCCTTCGGGTTGCCGATTCCACACCCGCTGCAAGTTTGCCGAAAGCGTCTGCAGCGCAGCCAAGCCGAAGCTCAGTGTCATTGGCGGTGATGAGACCCATCTGGCCGCCTGCCACATGATGGACCCGGCCTCCGGCCACAGCCAGTCATTCAGGGAGGCCGCGGAATGAGCGAGACCCCGCTTGTCGAGTTCAAGGATCTTGTCGTCCGCTTCAAGGGTGACCGCACGGTCCATGCCATCAATGGCCTGAACCTCAATCTGAAGCCCGGCGAAATGCTGGGACTGCTCGGCGAATCCGGTTCGGGCAAGAGTGTCACGCTCAAGACGCTTCTGCGCCTACTGCCCCCCAAGCGCACGGACCTCGAAGGCTCCGTGAAGGTTCTGGGCACGGATGTCATGTCGCTCTCCGGGCGGGCTCTGGCCAAGTACCGGGGCGGCGATGTCTCCATGGTATTCCAGGAACCGGCCCTGGCGCTTGATCCGGTCTACACGATCGGCGACCAGATCGCCGAAGCCGTCATGCGCCACAAGGGCATCAGCAAGCTTGCTGCCATGGATGTTGCGCTCGACATGCTGACGCGGGTGCGCATTCCCTCCCCCGAACGGCGCCTGAAGAACTATCCGCATGAAATGTCCGGCGGCATGCGCCAGCGGGCCATGATCGCTCTCGCGCTGGCTTGCCGGCCGAAGCTGCTCCTGGCCGATGAGCCGACGACCGCACTGGACGCGACGGTCCAGATCCAGATCCTTCTGCTCCTGCGCGAATTGCAGAAGGAATTCGGCATGGGCGTCATCTTCGTGACCCATGACATCGGCGTTGCCGTCGAGGTCTCGGACCGGATCGCGGTCATGTATGCGGGCAATATCGTCGAGACCGGCAAGACCCGCGACGTGATCAAGAACCCTCGCCACCCCTATACCAGGGGGTTGCTTGCGGCCAATCTCCATGGCGCGGTGAAAGGCAGCCGTCTCGACGCGATCCCCGGATCGCCACCGCCTCTGGAGGAAGCGCCTTCCAACTGCTCCTTCGCGCCCCGTTGCAGCCTGGCGCGGCCGGAGTGCTGGAAGGCGCTGCCTCCCAGGATCGACATCGGCAACGGCCACGAAGCCGCCTGCGTTCTGGCAGCCGAAGCTGCAGTGACTGCATAATCGGGCATTTGGGTTGCGTCAGACCCAGACGCCACGCCGCCCCGGCCTTGAGCCGGGGCCTCGCCTCCAGCCAGCCATAGGGTCCCGGCTCGGAGGCCGGGACAGCGCGAGCGACAAGTTTTTGTCTCTCGCACAGATTATAGGTCTCCTATCACCTCATGCTGAGGAGGACCGAAGGTCCGTCTCGAAGCATGGGCGATAGGCCCGGTGCATGCAGCCGATCCTTCGAGACGCCTGGCGATTGCCAGGCTCCTCAGGATGAGGGAGAGCAAGGACCAGTTAGACCTCATTGCACTTTCTCTCTTCCCGTTTCCAGAATCTTCGCTCCCCCGATTTTGGGGAAGGACGAAGCCTCGAGAAATGTGCCAAGGTGTGATCATAGAATGACTTAGCGAAGCCGGGAGGACTTCCACACACATGGCTCTGATTACCTATCTGACCACAATCGTATTCGACCACGGTGCCATCGCCACTATCGGCCAGCACGCTTCCAGTCTCGGCATGAAACGTCCACTGATCGTGACCGACAAGGGCGTGATCGGCGCCGGACTGCTGGAGAAGCTGACCGGACCGCTGGGCATGGAAAGCGCCGTTTTCGACGGCACCCCTTCAAACCCCACGGAAGCAGCTATCCTGGAGGCCTATGCGCTCTACCAGAAAGAGGGCTGCGATGGCGTGATCGGGCTCGGCGGCGGGTCCTCGATCGATCTTGCCAAGGGCGTTCGGCTTCTGTCCGGAAATCCGGCGCCGCTTGCCCAATATGCCGCAATCGAAGGCGGCATTTCGAAGATCTCGCCCAAGGTATGCCCGATGATCGCGGTCCCCACCACGGCGGGAACCGGATCGGAAGTCGGCCGGGCCTCTGTCATCAACATGACAGACGGGCGCAAGCTTGGCGTGATCAGCCCGGCCATGATGCCGTCCATCGCCCTGTGCGATCCCGAACTGACCCTGGGCCTGCCGCCCTTCCTGACAGCGGCGACCGGCATGGACGCAATTTCCCATTGCCTTGAAACCTACATGGCGCCGTCCATCAATCCGCCCGCAGAAGCCATCGCGCTTGATGGCCTGACCCGCGGCTTCAGTGCGATCAGGACAGCGGTGAAAAACGGATCGGACCGTCAGGCCCGCTGGGACATGATGATGGCGTCAACCGAGGGAGCCATGGCCTTCCAGAAAGGGCTCGGGGCGATCCATTCGCTGACCCATCCGCTGGGTGCGATCAAGGAATTGAACCTGCATCATGGCACGCTCAACGCCATTTTGACCCCGCCTGTCCTGCGCTTCAACAGGCCGGTGATCGGTGCGAAGTGGGATGTGATGAGCGGCATTCTCGGCGGCGAGCCGGATGAAGTCATGGCAGAGCTGATCAAGGATATCGGCATCCCCTCAGGCCTCGACGCTCTCGGCGTCACGGCGGAGCACCGTGCCCAGGTGGCCAAGGCCGCCCTCCTGGATCATTGCCACGCCACCAACCCGCGCCTTGCAACCGAGGAAGACTACCTCGCGATTCTGGAAGACGCCCGCTGACCTGCTCAGCCGTTCAGGGACAAGAACTCAAAGAGCCGCTTTTCAGCGGCTCTTTTCAGTTTCAGATGTGTTTGTGCTCACCCTTCGGCCTGGGCGGCTTCCGGTTCCTTCGCCTTCATGCCAAGCATGTTTTTCACCTTCTCGCGCGTGGATTGAACGACCACATACAGGGAAGGAATAAGCAAGACACCGAGGGACGACGCGAAGAACATGCCGCCGAAGACCGCGACGCCGATCGCCCTTTGGCTGGCCGCGCCAGCGCTGCTTGCAGTCAGCAGCGGCACCACGCCGAGCAGGAAGGACAAGGCGGTCATCATCACGGCGCGGAAGCGCATATGGGCGGCTTCTTCTGCCGCAGCGATAATCGACTTGCCACTTTCCCGCTGCTCGATCGCAAATTCCACGATCAGGATCGCGTTCTTTGCCCCCATCCCGACCAGCATGATCATACCGATTTGCGTGTAGAGATTGACGTCTCCGCCGGTCAGGAAGACGGCAACGAATGCGCCCAGCAGAGCCACCGTCACGGACATCAGGATCGCCAGAGGCATGCTCCAGCTTTCGTACTGGGCGACCAGGAACAGATAGGCAAACAGGATCGACAGGAACAGGATGAAGAGCACGATGTCTCCCGATCCCTGCTGCTGGAGGGCCGTCCCCGTCCATTCATAGCTGTAGCCCGAGGGCAGCGCTTCCGTCGCCGCAGACTGCAGGGCTGCCATCACGACGCCGGTTGACGCCCCCTGAGCCGGATCTGCGTTCAGCGTTGCAGAGCGGAACATGTTGTAGCGCGTCAGGGTTTGCGGCCCCAGCGTGTTGCTCACGCTCACAAGTGAACTCAGCGGCACCATGGCCCCGCTCGCTGAGCGGACATAAAGCCGTCCAATGTCGTCCGGGTTGTTGCGATACTCGCCGTCAGCCTGAAGCATGACCTTGTAGGTTCGCCCGAAGATATTGAAGTCATTCACATAATATGAACCGAGGTAGGTCTGGAGCGTGGTGAAGACATCCGCGACATTCACACCGAGGGTCTTTGCCTTCTCCCGGTCGAGATCGACAAAGAGCTGCGGCACGTCCGACCGGAATGTCGAATAGGCCTGTGCAATTTCAGGCGACTGGTTCGCGCCATAGACAAAGGAACCAACCGCAGAGGACAGGTCCTGCGGCGTGCCGCCAGCGGTCTGCTGAACCATCATCTGCACACCGCCCGTTGTTCCAAGTCCGGGAATCGGCGGCGGATTGAAGGCAATGATCCGCGCACCCGGGACGGCTGAGAACTCCGCCCAGAACTTGCCCAGGATGGCGTTGACACGCAGTGAGGTTTCCTGCCGCTTCGACCAATTGTCCAATGTGGCAATGATCATCGCCGAATTGGAAGAAAGGGCCGAGTTCAGGATCGAGAATCCATTCACTGTCACGACATTGGCGACGCCCGGTGTCTGCCCCACCTTCTCGATCAGCGACTTGGTAATGATCTCGGTGCGCTCCAGAGAGGCCCCATCGGGCAGCTGGATATCCACCATCAGATAGCCCTGATCTTCCAGTGGCAGGAACCCCTGCGGCAGCCGCCCGCCAAGCACCACAATCAGCGCCACAACAGCCGCAATCACAGCAAGCCCCAGAAACGCGACGCGCAGCAATCTGCGCACCAGAGCAGAATACCCATTGCGCACGCCGGTGATGCCCCGGTCGAACAGGGACATTATTCCGCGCGGCGGGCCGGCCCGCCGTCTGAGGATCATGCCGCACAAAGCCGGAGACAGGGTCAGGGCGTTGATCGACGAAATGATCACGGACACTGAAATGGTGATCGCGAACTGGGAATAGAGTTCCCCGGTGATGCCCGGCATGAAGATTGTGGGAACGAAAACCGCGAGCAGAACGAGGGTCGTCGCGATGACTGGCCCGGTAATCTGCCCCATGGCCTTGGCCGTCGCGTCCTGCGGACTGAGATCCTCTTCACTCAGGATCCGTTCGACGTTCTCCACCACTACGATGGCGTCATCCACCACAATCCCGATGGCCAGAACCAGGGCGAAAAGCGAGATCGTGTTTAGCGACATGCCCAATTCGAGCAGAACTGCGAAGGTGCCAATGAGGGAAACAGGAATGGCAACGGTCGGAATGATCGTCGCGCGCCAATTGCCCAGGAAGATGAACACCACCGAGACCACCAGAACAAAGGTGATGCCCAGTGTCACAATCACATCGTCCATTGATGCCTGGACGAAATCCGTCGTGTTGAACGGTACCTCATAGGCAACGTCGTCAGGAAAGGCCTGGGACAGTTCCTCAAGACGGGCCTGTACTCCCTCGGCGACGGCAATCGCATTGGCGCCGGGCGCCTGATAGATCGCCAGAATTGTCGAGGCCTTGCCATTGAACGCACCGCTGGCCGAATAGGACTGCGCCCCTCTTTCGACCCGGGCCACGTCGCCAACACGCACAATGGCGCCATCCTTGCCGGTGCGCAGCACGATGTTCTCGAACTGCTCGACACTGGACAACCGTCCCTGTGCCTTCACTGTGTACTGGAACTGCTGGCCGGCGGGGACCGGCGGGGCACCGATCTGACCGGCTGCCACCTGCAGGTTCTGGTCTCGAATGGCCGTGATGAAGTCGGTCGGCGTCATGCCCATACTGGCCAGACGGTCCGGGTCGAGCCAGATCCGCATGCCATAGGCAAAATCCGTCAGCACGTCCGCCTTGCCAACGCCCGGAACGCGGGCGAGCGAATCCTTCAGATTGATGGACGCATAGTTTGACAGGAACACCTCGTCATAGGTGCCCTTGGGAGAATAGAGCGCCACCACCAGAAGCATGTTGGTCGAGGCTTTTTGAACGGTCACACCATTGGCCGTCACATCAGATGGCAACTGGCTGGTGGCCTGACTGACGCGGTTTTGGACATTGACTGCGGCAATATCCGGATCCGTGCCGACGGCGAAGGTCACGTTCAGGGAATAGCTGCCGCTATCGGAGCTGTTCGACGACATGTAGAGCATGTCGTCGACACCATTGACCTGCGCCTCGATCGGGGCAGCCACCGTATCTTCCAGAACATCGGCACTGGCGCCGGCATAACTCGCCGACACATTGACGACCGGCGGGGTGATGTTGGGAAACTGTTCGACAGGAAGAGCAAAATACCCGAGGACACCGGCGATGGTGATCACAAGGGAAATCACCAGGGCGAATCTGGGACGCCGGATGAAGAAGACTGAGAACATGAGCCCTACCCCGCCTGGCTGACTGACTGGACCGCCTTGACCGGGACACCGGGCCGGACCTTCTGCTGCCCCTCCGTGATCACGCTCTCGCCCTCCTGCAGCCCCTCCTTCACGACGAAGTCAGTTCCAACTTGGGCTCCGAGCTGAACATAGCGCTGTTCCACCGTGCTGCTGGCGTTGACCACGAGCACGAAACTACCGCGCTGATCCCGCTGGACAGCCGCCTGCGGCACCATCAGGGCTTTTGTTTCCTGAGGGGATTCGATTGTCACAGACACATAGGTGCCATCTGCCAGGAAGCCGTCCTGATTGGCAAACTTGCCCCTTAGCGCAATTGTCCCGGTCTGGGCATCGACCTTGTTGTCGATGAAGACGATCTTGCCAGTCTCGCCATATTGTTCCCGATTGGGCAGGCTCAGCTTAAGGTTGGGCGTTTCTTCCGGTTTGAAATCGGACGGGTTCAGATTGTGGGCTTTCAAGGCATTCAGATATTGAGACTGGCTGACTGAGAAGTTCACATAGACCGGGGCCAGTTGCACCACGGTGCCGAGCGGGCTGGAAGACGGACCAACCACGTCCCCAACACTGTAAGGCGTCTTGCCAATCCGGCCGTCAAAGGGCGCGGCAACATCGGTGTAGCTGAGATCGAGATTCGCCTGGGCGAGCGCTGCACTCGCCGCTTCCACGGCCGCCTTGGTCTGAGCCGTCAGGGCTTGCGTTGCCTGGAAGGCGGCCTGGGAAAGATGACCCTTTTCAAACAGGTCCTTGTCCCGGGCCTCATTCGCGGTCTTCAGTGCCGCATCCGCCTTGGCACTCTCCAGATCCGCCTGAGCCTTCTGAACATTCGCTTCATACTGGCTTTTCTCGATCACGAAGAGCGTCTGCCCCTTCTTGACCAGCGATCCATCCGGAACGGCCTTCTCGTTGAGGAAGCCGCTCACGCGGGCCACGAGTTCCACCTCGTTGATGGCGGCGACCTGACCAACGAAGCTCGCGCTCTGGCGGATTTCCTTGGTCTGAATTCCGGAAACCGTGACCGAAGGCACCGGAACGGCGGCAGGTGTCTTCGCCTCGTCTCCGCATGCCGTCAAAGCGGAAAGTGTCAGCAAAGCGAAAACCTTCGCGCTGCCGGAAAATGCGCGGTCGGAAAATTTCATAAACAAGGCCCCCTACGGCACGACAAACGGGAAAATACGTCCCGCCCATGTACAGGTTGAGAACCCTACAGGCCAAGTGCGTGGGCGGGCAACACCTGAAAAACAGGGTCGCGTGACAAACCGCTGACGAAAGGAAAGGAATTAATCTCAGGCAGGCACAAGAGCCAAAGTGATGCCGAAGAGGTCCCGAGCCGGAATCACCTTGCGCTCGGACAGGCCTTCGCAGGCCACTTCGAGGGCGGCCAGAACCGGAGGGCTGGACGGCAGGCTGTCAGCAGCCGCGTCGCCATCGCGGAACCGGTAGGCCCGCGGGGTCAGAACGGAAATCGTGCCACGGGGCGTGTCCATCTCGAGGCCGAGACTGGTCGCGCGCATTTCGCGCTGACCGGTGAAACCGCCGAGAAACTCGTGATGATCGGAAGGATCAGCCGCCACCATGGTCACGCCCTTCAGGCTGCGCGCACCATTTTGGTGGGTCTGATAGGCCGGCTTCCAGAAGTTCTCGGGAAACCGGTTGTAGCAGGTGAAGAACCCGATTTCCGGTGCCAGAGGCTCGGCCGTGAAGGTCAGGTCAAACCCGACTTCGCGAACGGATCCATCCGGCTGCACCGCCTTGCGGCCGAAGGAAAACGGCTCGAAGGTCTGCAAGCCCAATTCCTGAAAGGCCGCACGGTCGGCTTGCGGGTCCCGGCTCTCGGCAACGAGCATGGTCATGCCCTCTTTGCCCAATGCCAGATAGTCCCGGTTGAAGGCACCGAAGGAGAAGGCGCCTTCGCCTGCGTCCTGAATGAGGGAAGCATCGTCCAGGGCGAGCAGCTCGATAAAGAACCCATCGAGCTGGATCAGCCGGTTGGCGGTTCCCCAGGGGTGAACCGCCTTTGGCGTGACGGAGAAGCCAAGCGCTTCCCAGGCGCGTGCCGCTGCATCCAGGTCCTGAACAGCAGCGACGACGTGATCGAGCCCGCGAACCATGGCTTCCCCCTCATTGTTCCTTGCAAGACCTGACCGTCAGACGAGACGGCCCTGGTGCATGGCAGCCTTGACGAAGGAAGCGAACAGCGGATGCGGTTCGAACGGACGGGACTTCAGTTCCGGATGGTACTGAACGCCGATGAACCAGGGATGATCCGCGATTTCGACCGTTTCCGGCAGAACGCCGTCCGGAGACGTGCCCGCGAAAATCAGACCACAGGCTTCCAGCTTCTCCCGGTAGCCGATGTTCACCTCATAGCGGTGACGGTGGCGTTCGGAAACGCTGATGGAGCCATAGATATCCGCAATCTTGGACCCCGGCTTCAGGGCAGCGGTGTAGGCGCCCAGACGCATGGTGCCGCCGAGATCGCCATCCTGCGAACGGACTTCCTTCTCGTTGCCCTTGGACCATTCGGTCATCAGGCCAACGACAGGCTCCTTGGCAGGACCGAACTCGGTCGAATTGGCTTCCGTGATGCCGGCCATGTTGCGGGCCGCTTCCAGAACCGCCATCTGCATGCCGAAGCAAATGCCGAAATACGGGATTTTGCGGGTCCGGGCGAAGTGAGCTGCGGCAATCTTGCCTTCCGCTCCGCGCTCGCCGAAACCACCCGGCACCAGAATGCCGTGCACGCCTTCCAGATAAGGCGTCGGATCTTCCTTCTCGAAGATTTCCGAATCGATCCACTCCATGTTGACCCGCACCCGGTTAGCGAGGCCGCCATGGACAAGTGCTTCGATCAGCGACTTGTAGGCATCCTTCAGCACCGTGTACTTGCCGACGATGGCGATCTTCACTTCGCCTTCCGGATTGGCAATGCCTTCGGAAATGCCGGTCCAGCGGTCCAGCACCGGCGCAGGAGCCCCCTTGATGCCGAAAGCGGCCAGAACTTCGTCGTCCAGGCCTTCCTTGTGATAGGCGATCGGCACGTCATAGATGGACTTGACGTCATAGGCCGGGATAACGGCGCTTTCACGCACGTTACAGAACAGCGACAGCTTGCGGCGTTCGCTTTCCGGAATCTGACGGTCGCAGCGGATCATCAGGATGTCCGGCTGAATGCCGATGGAGCGCAGCTCCTTGACCGAGTGCTGGGTCGGCTTGGTCTTCATTTCACCCGCAGCCGGGATATACGGCATCAGGGTCAGGTGAACATAGACGGCGTCGCCGCGCGGCAGATCATTGCCAAGCTGACGGATTGCCTCGAAGAACGGCAGACCTTCAATATCGCCGACCGTGCCGCCGATTTCCGTCAGGACGAAATCATAGTCTTCGTTGCCATCGAGAACGAAGGACTTGATGGCATCCGTGACATGGGGAATCACCTGAACGGTGCCGCCGAGATAATCCCCGCGCCGTTCCTTGGCGATGATGTCCTGATAGATGCGACCGGTGGTGATGTTGTCCTGCTTGTTGGCAGGACGGCCGGTGAACCGCTCGTAGTGACCCAGGTCGAGATCGGTCTCGGCCCCGTCATCGGTCACAAAGCATTCGCCGTGCTGATACGGGCTCATCGTGCCCGGATCGACGTTGAGATAGGGATCGAGCTTACGAAGCCGAACCTTGTAGCCACGCGCCTGGAGCAATGCTCCGAGAGCTGCAGAAGCCAAACCTTTGCCAAGCGAGGAAACCACGCCGCCAGTGATGAAAATGTATCGCGCCATGGAGCAATACCATATCGTTGCCAGGGGTCATCTGACCACCCGGGAGTTTCGTTAGACACAATAAAAATGCCCTGCGAAAGAGGCGCAGGGCACTTAATGTCACGGAACCGCGGCCGATAGAGGCCTCACGGCTTACTGAGCAGCCGGGACCTGCGGACCAGCGGGCTCTTCAGGCTTCTTCAGCGCATCCAGGATACCATTGCCCGAACCACCGGCCGGAGCGGACGGCAGCGTCTGCGATGCAGACGGAGCGGAATCGAGGATCGAAGACGGGGTCTCATTCATCTTGGCGATGAGGCTGAGCGCAATGGACGTTGCGAAAAAGGCTACAGCAAGAATCGCAGTCGCACGGGTCAGGACGTTTGCTGTCCCGCGGCTGGACATGAAGCCACCGCCGCCACCGCCGCCCATGCCAAGTGCTCCACCTTCAGAGCGCTGCAGCAGGACGACCAGCACCAGTGCCAGCACGACCATCAAATGTATGACGATGACTACGGTTTCCATCGTTTGCCATTCTGTTTGTTCAAGATTGGCGGCGTTCTACACCACCTTTGCCGGGCTTTCCACCCTTGAAATGGAACTTTACTCCATCCCTTTTCAAGGGTGAGCCGACAAATGAACCGGTTTCTGCCGAAGATCAGGCGTAGGCGGCCAGGATCCCGAGGAAATCAGCGGCCTTCAGGCTTGCGCCACCGACAAGCGCACCATCCACATTGGCAACGCCCATGAGTTCTGCCGCATTCGCCGGCTTGACCGAACCGCCGTAGAGCAGCCGCATGGCCGCACCTTCCGCGCCAAAGCGCTTCACCAGCACGTCGCGCATGGCGCCATGCATGGCTTCGACATCGGCTGCCGTCGGCGTCAGACCCGTGCCGATGGCCCAGACAGGCTCATAGGCGATGATGCTGTTTTGCGCCGTTGCGCCATCCGGAATGGACCCCGCCAGCTGGGCAGAGACAACAGCGACTTCCTCGCCTGCCTTGCGCTGCGCTTCGGTTTCCCCGACGCAGATGATGGCCGGAACCCCCGCCCTCCAGGCAGCTTCCGCCTTGGCGCGCACATCAGAATCACTTTCGCCATGATCGGCGCGGCGCTCGGAATGACCGACGATAATGGCGCTTGCGCCTGCATCGACCAGCATCTCGGCAGCCAGATCACCGGTGTGGGCCCCATTTGCCTTGGCGTGGCAATCCTGCGCACCGACCTGGACCGGCGTGCCATTTGCGGCCGCAGCCATCAGGGCCGTCAGGGTGGCTGGAGCACAGATCATGGTATCGGCCTTGGCGGCAAGATCCGCACTGACACCCGCAGCAATCCGGCTGAATTCCTCCAGAGATGCCCGGGTTCCGTTCATTTTCCAGTTTCCGGCAACAAGCGGCTTGATGGTCTGCGTCATGCCCTGCGGTCCTTATGAAAGATCTCGAATTGCGGCCCTTCGTCTAGCGCCGAATACCGGTTGCGGCCAGAGAAATTTCGCGATCCGGGCCGTTGGGGAAAAGCTTCCTGGCAGAATGTCGCCCGCCGCCTTGCCCGCTCTGGTTCCCGTCTCTATTATCCGCCCGCTCCGCACTGGAGCTTGAGAGAGTTCAAGAGGCCCGGACAAACCGGACCCCGGATTGGAAGAGACTGGAGACGTCATGCTCGACGCGCTGCGCAAGGGCGCCGGCACCATTGTTGCCAAACTGTTTATCGCATTGCTTGTGCTCAGCTTTGCCGTGTGGGGCGTCGCAGACATGTTCAAGGGCTTCGGCCAGAACGTGGCAGCTACCGTCGGAGGCACTGAAATCTCGCTGGTCAATTTCGACCGCGAATACCGCCGCGACCTTGCAAACTTCTCCAGCCGTATAGGACGCACGCTTTCGACCACCGAAGGCGCACAGTTTGGCCTGCCGCAGCAGACCCTCGGCCGCCTCGTGGCTCAGGCAGCTCTGGATGAAGCCGCCTCCGGCATGCGGCTGGGCGTGTCCAACGAGCGCCTGATCGACCTGATCCATGCGGATCCGGCTTTCCAGAGCCCGACCGGCGGCTACGACCGCAACCGTCTGGCCCAGGTGCTGCGCAACGCAGGCGTGACGGAAGACGAATATGTCACCGACCGCCGCAAACTGGCAGAGCGCCAGCAGCTTGCCGAAGCAGTTTCCGGCGGCATGGTCGCTCCCGACGCTTATCTGGAAGTCGTGAACCGCTATCAGGGCGAAACCCGCAATGTCAGCTTCCTGACCGTCGATGCGGCCAGCCTTGGCGAAATCGCAGATCCGGACCAGGCTACTCTGGACGCCTATTTCGAAGCGCAGAAGACCAAGTTCCGCGCACCGGAATACCGTGAGGCAGTGCTTCTCGAACTGACCCCGGACAGCCTGTCCCGTCCGGAAGATGTGACCGACGAAGCGATCCAGCAGGAATACGAAGCCAATACCGAAGATTATTCCCAGCCGGAGCGCCGCAAGGTTCTCCAGATCGCTTTCCCGAACAAGGACGATGCGGCAAAGGCTGGCGAAGAACTGAAGGCTGGCAAGACCTTTGAAGAGCTCATGAGCGAGCGCAACCTTGCCGACAAGGACGTCACGCTCGGCCTGATGACCAAGGGCGACTTCCTCGACCCGGCCATCGGCGAGTCTGCCTTCTCGATGGAAACCGGCGAGACCAGCGATGTCATCGACGGCCGTTTCTCTCCAGTCGTCATCAAAGTTGCGGAAGTTCAGGCTGCCCACACCAAGCCGCTTGAGGAAGTCAGCGCGGACATCCGCAAGGCCCTGGCCTCGGAAGCTGCCGAACGCGAAGTCCTCGATCTTCTGAACGATGTTGAAGATGCGCGCGCCGGCGGTGAAGGCCTTCAGGCCGTTGCCGACCGTTTCCAGCTCAAGACCCAGACGCCCGCTGCCTTCGACAACACGGGTGCCGGTGAAGACGGCAAGGCCGTTCTGCTTCCGGATGTTGATGGTCTGGTTGCCGGCGCCTTCGACAGCGACATCGGCATCGAGAACGACCCGCTGCCGATCGGTCAGCGCGGCTTCCTCTGGTACGAAGTCACCAAGGTGATCCCTGGCCGCGACCGCGAGCTTTCTGAAGTCCGCGACGACGTGATCAAGGCCTGGAAAGTCGAAGAGACCGAAAAGCGCATCAACGCCCGGGTGAAAGAACTGGAAGACAAGGCCAAGGCCGGGACCAGCTTCGCGGATCTGGCAACGGAAGCCGGCCTGACCGTCAAGACGGCTGAAAACGTCAAGCGCGGCGAAGCCACGGGCGACCTCAGCCAGGAAGCGGCTTCCGTGATCTTCTCCGGCCCGGTCGGAACCGTGACGGATGCGGGCGAAGCAAAGGGCAATGGCCGTCTGCTTCTGCGTGTCGATGCGGTCAACACCCCTGCCTTCTTTGCCGAAAGCGACGATCTGAAGCAGATCCGCGATCAGCTGTCCCAGCAGATCCAGGATTCGCTTCTCAACCAGTACATCTCTCAGGTCGAGACCGAGGCCGGTGTCGAGATCAACCAGGCCGCCATTGGCCTCGTGATCGGCTCCCCGACGAACTGACCCGCCGTGACTGCGCAGCGCCCCGGCAACCCCGAACGGACAAGGCCATGAGTAATTTCAAGGACTATATCGCCAAGGTTGCCGGCGGCGCCTCGCTTTCGCGCGAGGATGCCCGTCAGGCCTTCGAGATCATTCTCTCCGGCGAAGCAACTCCCTCGCAGCTCGGCGGATTCCTGATGGCCCTGCGCGTGCGCGGCGAGACCATCGATGAAGTGACGGCTGCGGTCGACACGATGCGCTCCAAGATGCTTCCGGTGAAGGCACCAGCCGACGCGGTCGACATTGTCGGCACCGGCGGCGACAGCACCGGCAGCTACAATATTTCCACCTGCACCTCGATTGTCGTTGCGGGCTGCGGGGTTCCGGTCGCCAAGCACGGCAACCGGTCTCTCTCCTCGAAGTCCGGTTCCTCCGAAGCGCTCGCCCAGCTCGGCGTCAACATCGACATCGGCCCGGACAAGATCAGCGAATGTATCGAGAAGGCCGGTATCGGCTTCATGTTCGCGCCGCTGCATCATTCCGCCATGAAGCATGTGGGTCCGACCCGCGTAGAGCTTGGCACACGCACCATCTTCAACCTGCTTGGGCCCCTGTCGAGCCCTGCCGGCGTCAAGCGCCAGATGCTCGGCGTCTTTGCCCGCGAGTGGGTCGAGCCGATTGCCGAGGTTCTGCGCAACCTCGGATCCAAGCATGTCTGGGTCGTCCATGGCTCCGACGGTATGGACGAGATCACCACCACTGGCGTCAGCTATGTGACGGAACTGAAGGACGGCGCCATCCGCTCCTTCGAGATCCATCCCTCTGACGCAGGCCTGCCCCTCGCCCGGATCGAAGACCTCAAGGGCGGCGAGCCAGCGGAAAACGCCCGTGCCCTGCGCGAAGTGCTTCAGGGCGCACACAATCCCTATCGCGATGTTGTCTTGTTCAATGCCGCCGCCTCCCTCATCATTGCGGGACGGTGCGAGACCTTGACCGAGGGAGTCACCCTTGCGGCGCAATCCCTCGACAGCGGCGCTGCAGCCGACCGGCTTGAAAAGCTGGTCGCTGTCTCCAACGGATAAATACGATGGCTGACATTCTGAAGAAGATCGAAGAGTACAAGCGCGCGGAAATTGCAGCCGCCAAGAGCGTTGTGTCCCAGCGCGAACTCTCCAACCTGATCAGCGACATTGCCCCGCCCCGCGGGTTCCAGAAGGCAATCGAGGCCAAGCTTGCCGCCGGAGACTACGCGCTGATCGCCGAAATCAAGAAGGCGAGCCCGTCCAAGGGTCTGATCCGCGAGGATTTCAATCCGCCGCTGCTCGCCAAGGCCTATGAGGACGGTGGCGCAGCCTGCCTGTCCGTTCTGACCGATACCCCCTCTTTCCAGGGCAAGCCGGAATTCCTGAACGCGGCCCGCGACGCGGTTTCGCTCCCGGCCCTGCGCAAGGATTTTCTCTACGACACCTACCAGGTCTATGAGGCGCGCGCCTGGGGCGCCGATTGCATCCTGATCATTCTGGCTGCCGTGGACGATGCCATGGCCAAGGCCCTGGAAGACACGGCCTTCGACCTGGGCATGGATGTTCTGCTCGAAGTTCATGACGAGGAAGAGCTGGAGCGGGCGCTGAAGCTTTCCTCCAAACTCTTCGGCATCAACAACCGCAACCTGAAGACCTTCGAAACCTCTCTGGAAACCAGCGAGCGCCTGGCGCCGATGGTCCCAAGCGACCGGATCATCGTTGGCGAATCGGGTCTCTTCACGCCGGACGACCTGACCCGCATGGGCAAAAGCGGCATCAACACCTTCCTGATCGGCGAGAGCCTGATGCGCCAGGAAGATGTTGCCTCGGCAACCCGCGCGCTTCTGACCCGCCAGACCGCCGCAGCTGCGGAGTAAGCAGCTCATGAGCGCAAGCGCTGAAGGTAAGGGACTGACCCACATCGATGCTGCGGGTGCCGCCCACATGGTCGACGTGTCGGACAAAGCCGTCACGTCCCGGATCGCCGTGGCAGAAGGCACTGTCACGATGCGGCCGGAAACCCTTGAGCTGATCCTCTCCGGCAATGCCAAGAAGGGTGACGTGATCGCCACCGCCCGGATCGCCGGCATCATGGCCGCGAAAAAGACCCACGAGCTGATTCCGCTCTGCCATCCGCTGGCGCTGTCCAAGGTCACCATCGACATCGAGCCGGACACCACCCTGCCCGGCTTGCGCGTCACGGCAACCACCAAGGTCAGCGGCCAGACCGGTGTGGAGATGGAGGCGCTGACTGCCTGTTCCGTCGCCTGCCTGACTGTCTATGACATGGCCAAGGCCGTGGACCGGGGCATGGTCATCGGTGGCGTGCGGCTTCTGGAAAAGGCCGGTGGCAAGTCCGGTCACTGGACCATTGCAGACGGCGGAACCGGGGGAACCTGACATGGCTGGAAACGCTCCCCTCATTCCCGTTGCTGAAGCGCTGGACCGCCTTTTGAAGGATGTCCGCCCGCTCGGCTCAGAAGAGGTGCCGCTTTCCGCCGCCAATGGCCGCATTCTGGCGCAGGATCTTGCGAGCCTGCGCACTCAGCCCCCCTTTGCCGCCTCGGCCATGGATGGCTATGCGGTCCGCCATGCCGATGTTTCGGCAGTCCCTGCTGATCTTGCCATCATCGGCGAGGCTCCGGCCGGGCACGGGTTCACCGGTAAGGTGAACAGGGGCGAGGCGGTCCGGATCTTCACCGGTGCACCCGTGCCAGATGGCGCTGACACGGTCGTCATTCAGGAAAACACCAGCCGGGATGGTGGTCTGGTCACCGTTCAGGAGCCGCCAAAGCCCGGTGCGAACATTCGCGCCGCCGGACTGGATTTTGCGGAAGGCGATATTCTCCTGAGTGCAGGCACGCGCCTCGACTATCGCTCCTTGTCGCTTGCCGCCTCCATGAACCATGCGATGCTGCCGGTCCAGCGCAAGCCGCTTGTTGCCGTGCTGGCAACCGGCGATGAACTGGTGGCCCCAGGCGGTAACCCGGGCCCGGATCAGATCATCGCCTCGAATCATGCCGGCATTGCCGCCATGGTCGAGGATTGCGGCGGCGCGGTTCTGGATCTTGGAATTTCCCCGGACGACGCCGGGATCATGGCGCAGCACGTGCGCCGGGCCATCGAAGCCAAGGCCGATGTGCTGATCACGCTGGGCGGTGCCTCTGTGGGCGATCATGACCTGGTGCAGGGCGTGCTCGGCAGCGAAGGCATGGAACTCGCCTTCTGGAAGATCGCCATGCGGCCGGGCAAGCCGCTCATGGCAGGTCACCTCGGGGAGACGAAGGTGCTGGGACTGCCGGGCAACCCGGTCTCCAGCATCGTCTGCGCACTTCTGTTCCTGAAGCCCCTGCTCGCCCGCATGCTGAACCAGCCGGTCTCTGGTGGCCAGCTGGCCGAGGCAACGCTCAGCGCCGGCCTCAAGGAAAACGATCACCGACAGGACTACATCCGCGCGATGCTGACCGTGGAAGAAGACGGACGCCTGAGCGCCAGCCCTTTCCAGACCCAGGACAGTTCGATGCTAAGCCTGCTGGCCCGCGCCGGTGCGCTGATCATCCGCCCGCCCCATGCCCCCACCGCCAAGGCGGGCGACAGGGTGCAGGTCGTCAGGCTCTGACTGGGGTCAGGTTTTCTGGGGTCCGGTTTTCAGCGCTACTGCGTGTCCGGAACGTTGATTTCCCAGCCGTCCATGGCCTCGGTGACGATAATCTGGCAGCTCAACCGGCTGCCGTCCTTCACCTCTGCATTGGCAAAATCCAGCATATCGGCTTCCGTGTCGCTCTTGGCCGGAAGATCCGCGATCTGATCATTGCTGAAATAGCAATGGCAGGTCGCGCAGGCGAGCGAACCGCCGCAATCCGCAACGACACCAGAGACATTGCCGTCCCGCGCTGCTTCCATGACAGACTTGCCCACCGGAGCGTCCACTTCGGTACGGGTGCCATCGGCTTCGATGAAAATGAGCTTGGGCATTGTTCGCGCCTCCTCCTTGCGCAGCAGTCCGGCAGCGCTCTCTCCTAAAGAACCGCTGCCCGTTTCCTCCCGCCGGTGCGTCCCATCCGGCTTGGATCTAGGCGGTAGAGCGCCTGAACCCATCGATCAATCCGATCGCCTCGATAGATCCGATCCAGTTTACCGATGACGCATGGTTATTCGGGCCGGGGAACATCCGGAACCGCCTGTGCGATGCGGGCAATTTCCTGCCGGACCCACATGTGCATGGGCGAATGATGGGTTCTGGAGGTCCAGACAAGATCAATGTCGAAAGGAGCTGGACAAGGACACGGCCGGACCACGACCTCCTGCTCCATGGAGGCTGCCATCCGGCTCGGCAGGGTCGCGATCAGATCCGTGCCCTTCAGGATCGAGCCGAGATCGGCCGGGCTCGGCACGCCCAGAACCTGATTGAGCTGGATGCCCTGCTTTTCCAGTTCCAGCAGATAGTTGGACTTCCAGTTGCCGCCATAGGTCACGATCGCATGGGCGGCAGAAACATAGGACGTCAGGTCCAGATCCCGCGTTGCGAGTGGATTGTTCCGGTCCATCACACAGACATAGTGGTCACTGAGCAACCGCCGCTTGAACAGCCCGCTGTCGTTGAAGCGGATCGGCCCCATCAGGAAATCGCTCTCGCCCCGCTTGAGCTGGGCAGCCCCCGCCCCGAAGGCCTGATAGACCGAAACCGCAAGACCGGGCGCATGACGGCGCAGCGCCTTGATCAGATCCGGCAAGATCACCAGCCGCTCATAATAATTGCAGGACAGAGCCACAACGCCACTGGCCTCTGCCGGGTCAAACCCGCGGGGCGTGGCGATCGCCTGATAGCCATCCAGCATCTCCCGGAGGCCGCTGACAATCTCTTCGCAGCGGTCTGTCGCCGCAATGCCTGCGCCCTGCCGCACGAAGAGAGGATCCTGAAACGCCTTGCGCAGGCGTTCCACCGTGTAGCTTACCGTTGACTGATTGACATCGAGCCGTTCGGCCGCCCCTGAGAAGGAACCTGAATCAAACACCTGAACCAGCGTTCTCAAGGCATTGAAATCAATTGAAAACGGATCAACGCGGCTCATGTTCCCTCCCACTGGACACGCGGCTCGTCCTGACGGGAAATTGAATTCCCCGATAGGACATATCAATCCGATCTAATTGCCCGATGCAATCGAAAGATCCAGACTTGCCCTCATGAATTCGGCAGTCCACCTTGGTCTGCCAGGGGGCATATGCCGTTGGAGGACGGCGCCCGGGAGGAGAGGAAACAATGGCTGACGCAGCCCTTGCGCGCTCAGGCGCGCCGCTTGCACCGCTGGACACCACCATCACCATCGATCAGCTCACGCGTGATCCCTATCCCATCTACAAGCGCCTGCGCGCCGAGGCGCCGGTCCTGAGGGTTCAGTCCGTCGGGCGGACCCTTCTGACCAAGGCAGCGGACACCAAGATGGTGAAGGACGATCCGGGACTCTTCAGTTCCGACGATCCCAACACCCCGATGCAGCGAGCCTTCGGCGCCCATACGTTGATGCGCCGCGATGGCGAGGATCACATGCGCCTGCGCAACGCCATGGCCTCGTCCTTTTCCGCCAAGAACATCAAGGACGTGTGGATCCCGGCCTATGAGAAAGTGGTCGAGGACTATGTCGCCCGTCTGCCACGCGGCGAAGTGATCGATCTGTTTCCGGCCCTTGCCGGCCCGGTTTCCGCCCGTTGCCTTGCCATACTGCTCGGCATTCCCGAAGCCAGCGACGCTGACATGGAACTGTGGTCCCAGACCCTGATCAATGGCGCCGGCAATTTCGGCTGGAAGCCCGAGATCTTCGAGATCTGCGACCGGGAAAACATCCGCATGGATGCCTGCATCAACGGTGCGGCAGACCGCCTGCGGGGGACCGATGACCCAAGCGCCGTCGCAGCGATGATCAATGCAGCAGATCCGATCGAACAGGAACACATGATCGCCAACATCAAGATCGCGATCGGCGGCGGCATCAACGAGCCCCGCGATGCGGCCCTTACGGCAATCTTCGGACTTCTCACAAATCCGGATCAACTGGACGCCGTCCGAAAGGATGACAAGCTCTGGACAACGGCCTTTGAGGAAGCGGTCCGCTGGGTCGCTCCGATCCAGGCAAGTTCGCGGCGCGTCACGGCTGACACGGAAATCCGTGGCTTCCATATCCCCAAGGGCGATGTGGTCATGACCATCCAGGCGTCCTCAAATCATGACGAGGAGATCTATGAGGACGGGCATCTCTACAACATCTTCCGGCCCAAGGTCCCGCATCAGGCCTTCGGCAACGGCCCGCATTTCTGCATGGGCACCCATATTGCCCGGCGCATGGTCGGCCAGATCCTGCTTCCCTGCCTGTTCGACCGGTTCCCCAACATGAAGCTGACCGACCCGGAAGAAGTCATCTTCTCCGGTTTCGGCTTCCGTGGCCCGCTGAACTTGCCCGTGATCCTCAACTAGTGGCATCTTGAAGTTCAGATTCGTCCCGGGCGACCGCCCGGGACCCGCCCGCCTCCGGCAAGGACAGAACAGGTCCCGCATTGCTCATGAGTGAAACCACATCCCCCGTCGTCGTCATTGGCGCAGGACAGGCAGGCCTGTCCTTCTGTGCCAAGCTCCGCAGCCTTGGCCATGAAGGCCCGATCACCCTGATCGGCGAGGAAGCAACCGCCCCCTATCAGCGCCCGCCCCTGTCCAAGGCCTATGCCCTTGGCGAAATGGACCGGGATCGTTTGCTGCTGCGTCCGCTCGAATTCTACGAAAAAACCGGCATCACGCTGAAGACAGGCGTAAAGGCCACCGCAATCGACCGTACGGCGAAGACCGTTGCCCTGTCCGACGGCACCGAGCTTGCCTATGGCACCCTGGCGATTGCTACCGGGTCGGTTCCGCGCCGCCTGCCGGAAGCCATCGGCGGCCATCTGGACGGGGTGCTGACCATCCGCGACCTGGAGGATGCAGACCGGTTTTCCGCGCTTTTGAAGACCGCGAAGTCCTGCGCCATCATCGGCGGCGGCTATATCGGACTTGAAGCGGCCGCAGTTGCCTCGAAACTTGGCTTGCACGTGACCCTGATCGAAGCTGCAGAGCGTATCCTGCAGCGCGTGGCGGCCAGCGAAACGTCTTCTTATTTCCGCAGTCTTCATGACAGCCACGGCGTCCGCATCCTGGAAGGCGCCCGCCTCGCCCGGCTGAGGAGCGACAATGGCAAGGTAACCGGCGTCGAACTGGAAGACGGAAGCACGATTGACGCGGACTTCGTGATCACCGGCATCGGTGTTCACCCTGCAGATACACTCGCACGGGATGCCGGGCTCGAAATCGACAATGGGATCGCCGTCAATTCCTCCGGCCAAACCAGCGATTCGTCCATCTACTCCTTCGGCGACTGCGCCTCTTTCCCCTATCAGGACGGCCGGATCAGACTGGAAAGCGTCGGCAACGCCATCGCCCAGGCAGAGGCTGCGGCCGCTTCGGTGATGGGCACCGAAGCCCCTTATGTGGCCAAGCCCTGGTTCTGGTCGGATCAGTATGATGTGAAGCTGCAGATTGCAGGGCTCAACACGGGATATGACAAGGTGGTCACCCGGCCGACCGACGAGAAATGTGTTTCCTTCTGGTATTTCAAAGGCATCCGCCTGATTGCCGTGGATTCGATGAACGACCCCCGCGCCTATATGGTCGGCAAGCGCATGATCGAAGGCGGCAAGTCACCGGACCCGGCGCAGATTGCTGACCCGGCTCAGGATCTGAAGACCCTTGCCACGGTGGACACGCCTGCCTGACGGTGAACCGTCTGAGCCGCTCATAGGCCGACGATCTCGCCCATGACAAGAGAAGACAGCTTCAAGACGCCCGGACCGGAGGTCATCCGTGTCCGGGCATTTTCGTTTCTGCTTCCGGCATCCGAACCGCAGAGTTCTGCGGCGGGCAATCTCTGTTCACATATACTGAACACAGCGTGCGAGATTGCAGGCCTTACGCTGCAACGCAACCGGGGTCATGTGTAGGGGCGAGGCAGACCGGACTACGGGTTGCTGCTTAGACAGATTTCTCAGGAGGCCACCATGGCTAAGGTACTCGTTCTCTACTACTCCACCTATGGTCACATCGAGACCATGGCCGCTGCCATCGCTGAAGGCGCCCGCTCTGCCGGCGCAACCGTCGACATCAAGCGCGTTGCCGAAACCGTTCCGGAAGACATCGCGAAGGCCGCCTATTTCAAGCTCGAGCAGGACGCTCCGGTTGCAACCGTCGAAGACCTGAAGAACTACGACGCGATCATCGTCGGCGCACCGACCCGCTTCGGCCGCATGCCGTCCCAGATGGCCAACTTCTGGGAACAGGCTGGCGGTCTGTGGGCCACCGGCGCCCTGCATGGCAAGGTCGCAGGTGCCTTCACCTCTTCCGCTTCCCAGCATGGCGGCAACGAAACCACCCTGTTCTCGATCCTCACCAACCTGCTGCATTTCGGCATGGTGATCGTCGGCCTGCCCTACAGCCACCAGGGTCAGCTGACCATCGATGAAGTGGTTGGCGGCGCACCTTACGGCGCAACCACCATTGCCGGCGGCAAGGGCGAGCGTCAGCCGAGCGAGATCGAACTGGAAGGCGCACGCCACCAGGGCAAGCTGATCGCCGAAACCGCAGCCAAGCTGCACGGCTGATCTGCCACAGACTGATCCTGACGGGCGGGGCCTTTCCTGCCCGTCAGAGCACAAAGACCTCGACGAGAATTTTCGCCGAGATCAACACCAGAAGACCGAGAATGATCCGGTCAAAGGTTTCCCGGGCCACCTTTCGCGCAAGCATTGCGCCAAGCGGCATGGCCGCAAGGATCGCCGCTGTCGCGCCCAGCCCGACGAGAAACCGCTCTCCTGTCAAAAGTCCGACCTCGATCAGCCGTTCAAACTGAAAGGCGGACATGACCGAGAAGAACACCGATATGGTCGCGATGAAGGACAGCCGCGGCAGCTTGAGCGCGTTCAGAAAGCTCAAGGAGGCTGGCGCGGAGATGCCGATTGCCCCCTGCAGCGTGCCGCCAAGGATCCCGACAGGAGCCGCCACCCAGAGGCCTGTCCGGTAAGGCAGAACCCAGTCCGACTTCAGCAACCGGAACGCCACATAGCCCAGCACCACCACGGACATGATCACCAGCAGCGCTTCGGACGGCAGACCTGCCAGGAGATAGGTGCCGATGACCGCCCCGATGCCGCCACCGGCCGCGAACAGGATCACGAAGGGCCAGGGCAGCAGATGACTGCGGGTTTGCCAACCCTGCCAGAAATTGGTCAGAAGATTGGGCACAACGAACACCGCGACGGCAAACTGCACATCCACCAGCGCCGCCAGAACCGGAACCCCGATGATCGGCGCGCCAGCACCGGTCGCCCCTTTCAGCAGGCCTCCCATCGCACAGGCAACCAAGGCTCCGGCGAGCGTCAGGATGTCGAGTTCCACGGTCTGATTCCCTATCGTGAATTGCGTTGTGAAAAGGGTTACCGGCTTGATGCTCTTCCTTCCAGCACAACCGGCAGGAATTGCCAAAGCACCTTCCTCCAGCCCCACCCAGCGGCGTGAATTTCGTCCCGTTCACCGACCCATTTCCCTTTCAGCTGACCTCCCCGATCCCTGGCAAATGCACAGGACCATAAAACGTGCTTGCCAAGTATTTTTGTGAACGTTATATCGTTACTTGTTACTTTATAACACGCACTCACAAGGGAGATCCGCGTGTCCTCTTTGAAACCCCTCAGCCGCTCCCGGCGGCTGGCCTCCATCCTTGGTCTTGCCACCGCCCTTTCGACAGCCAGCGCCGCAGCAGCTCTTGCGGATGCGCCGAATGTGGTGACCTCGATCAAGCCGCTCCAGTCACTTGCAGCCAGCATCATGGAAGGCGTCGGAACGCCCAGTGTCCTGATCGATGGCGCAGCCTCGCCCCATGGCTACTCCCTCAAGCCCTCCCAGGCTTCGCAGCTTCAGAATGCCAATCTTGTCTTCTGGATCGGGGAATCTCTTGAGACCTCACTTGAGAAACCGCTGAGTTCACTGGCTGGCAATGCGGATGTGGTGGAACTGATGCAGGCAAAGGGTCTGCACCTGGTTCCCTTCCGTCTCGGCAATGGCTTCGGTCCTCATGTTCATGAAGGCGAAGGCGGCGGGCATGACGGACATGACCATGATGAGGCCCACGCTCATGACGCAGGCCATGACGGTCATCACGATCATGAAGGTCACGATCATGGTGCGGCAGACCACGATGACCATGGTCAGGATCACGAAGGGGGCGAAGAGGGCCACCACCACGAGGGCACCGACCCGCACCTGTGGCTGGATCCGGAAAACGCCCGCATCATGGCTGCGACCATGGCGGACCACCTGGCGGCCGCAGATCCCGCGAACGCCGGCACCTACAAGGCCAATTTCGACAAGCTGAGCGCCCGTCTTTCGGAACTGGAGGCCGGGATCCGGACTGAGCTGGAGCCGGTTCAAGGCAAGACCTTCGTGGTCTTCCATGATGCCTATCACTATTTCGAGGACCGGTTTGGCCTGGCCGCCTCCGGCTCCATCACGTTGAACCCGGAATCTCCTCCCGGCGCCGACCGGATCCGCGAAATTCAGCAGAGGATCAAGACTGACGGGGTTGTCTGCGTGTTCGGCGAACCCCAGTTCGAGCCCAAGCTGGTCAGCGTGGTTCTTGAGGGCACCGATGCCCGCATGGCGACGCTTGATCCTCTGGGCACCGGCCTGACCAACGGCCCAGGCCTTTACGCAGAGCTTCTGCAGGGCATCGCAAAGACGATGAACACCTGTCTGAGCGGCAAGTAAACACGCAAGAGACAGCTTCAGGCCCTGACTTGAAAAGGCCTGGGGCGACTGGGCCTGACAGGCCGGAACCTTGAGGGAAATTCAGCTTCGGCCCGGCCCACCTGGGCCACAGGAGTTAGGCCTCCTCAGAAAGCACTTCCCTCGAAATCTCTGTGTTGCATCTGGGCTTTCCCGGGGTTGAGCGGTCTTCTTCCGGGGAGTTTCAGGCGCAAGCCCTGTCAGAAAAGGGGCCGCACCTTTATGAGGTGCGGCCCCTTGCCATTTTGGAAAAGCGGTAAGCTTGCCCGGATCAGCCGCGCGCAGCTTCCGTCGCCGTGATCGCCTTGATCAGATAGGCATCGCGGTCATAGACGTCGGAGAAATAGCCGATCGAGCCATCTTCCTGCGGCCAGGCGGTGAAGTAGGAAATATAGACCGGGATATCCCCGGTGACCTTTTCCTGCTGGTTCTGGCCCTGGGAAATCCGTCCACCGACATAGTCCTTGGTCTTGCCAAGCACGGCGGCGGCCATTGCGCGCGGATCCTGAAGACGGATGCAGCCATGGCTATAGGC
Organism: Roseibium suaedae; assembly: GCF_900142725.1. Taxonomy (GTDB): domain Bacteria; phylum Pseudomonadota; class Alphaproteobacteria; order Rhizobiales; family Stappiaceae; genus Roseibium; species Roseibium suaedae. The sequence goes on from NZ_FRBW01000003.1 coordinate 330,089, forward strand.
GCGATCATCCCGGTTGAAGAGGCTCTTCGACGGGGTGTCGTGCATGTAGATGTGGTGCTTGTTCGGGAACAGGATCTTCAGTTCCCCGAGAGCGTTGCTGGAGCCCGGAAGCTGGCGCACGTTCACGCTGGTCTTCTTGCGGGCAACGGCGGCCCAGTTGACGGATGCAGAGGACATGGGCTTGCCGCTGGCTGTGGTCACTTCATAGCCGGTCCGGTCCAGATAGCTCGGGTCCTTCGCCAGCTTCGGCAGCATCTCGTTGACGATGATGGAATAAGGCACGCCCCAGTAAGGGTTGTACTCGACCACCTGGATCTTGTCGTAGAAGAAGTTGGTCTGGTTGGACTTCTTGCCCACCACCACACGCATGGTCAGCGGGTCACGGCCCGGCTCCGTATAGGTGGCGGTGAAGGCCGGCTGGTTGATGAAGACCTTGCGCTCGCCCAGCTGTTCGGGCAGCCAGCGGCTGCGCTCCATCGCCAGAACCAGCTTGGAGATTTTCTCCTCATTGGTCACGCCCACCAATGCCTTGATGGAGTTCTTGCCGACGACACCATCCGGCGTCAGGCCCTTTTCCTTCTGGTAGCCCTTGACCAGCGCAACCAGTTCCGGGCTGTAAAGCTCGTCGCCCGCATAGGCATCCAGAACCGCCTGATGCTCGGCAAGAAGCTCCGGAGAGCCGTTCTTGCGGATCGCGGCGACGACATTCTTCACTTCCGGGCTGGTGTTGTCCGGCTTCAGCAGCGTGCCCGGCGCAATCACGATCCGGTCTTCCGCAACATCCTCGGCCCGCAGCTTGGCAAGGGCCTCTTTCAAAGCCTTGAAATGGCTGCCTTGAGGCTGCTCGGCCTCAAGGGCCGCAGTCACATCCGCGCTGGATGCAACGCTCTGAAGGTCTGCAACCAGATCCGGCTTGTGGCGCGGCAGGTCGTGATAACCGGAGAGACGGTCCGGATCGACCCGGCCGCGCTGCGCGTCCAGCATATAGGTGAGCACGGCTGCCGTGAGGTGCATCTCGAAGTCCATGAGAGCAGCGTCACGTGCGTCACCTTCCAGACCATTCAGGTTCGGCAACTGGACCAGGTAGTCAGCAGGTTCGAGACCGAATTCATCGGCGCTGGCCAGAACACGGCGGGCAAAACCGGCCTTTACACTCAAGCGGCCGTCCTCGATCCAGAGGAAACCCGGATGCTCGCGGTAATAGGCCAGAAGCGCTTCGCCGACTTCCGGCAGAGCCTTGACCTGCATTTCCTTCAGGACCGGACGGACATGGTCAAACGGCGTCAGAACCACAGGCGCCTCGATCACCGGCTGCGCACCATCCGGGCTTGCTGCGGCGGCAGGGTCCGCTACATCGGTGCTGGCGGGTTCACTGACGGCCGGCGTGACTGCGGCAGTTTTCAGCTCGGACAGCTCGGCAAGCGAGACCATCTTAAGCTGGTCAGCCTTGTAGGTGTAATAGCGGGGCGCGGAGACATAGGTTTCCTCGACCACCCGGTCCAGATCCTGCGTCTCGCGCGGCTGGACTTGCTGCACCCGGTTTTCCTTGGGTGCGAACAGGCGCTGAAAAAAGTTTTGAGCATTCGCTTCACCGGCGCTCACACCCACCAGCGTAACCGCCGCGGTGCCGGTCATCAGCCCGGCCAGTGCCAGGGACACAAGCCGTCTTGCGGTGCCTGCGTCCTTGCCCTTGCTCCGCATCTCAAGTGCCGGAGTTCCGGAACGGGACATCTCACGTCGTGCCATGCTCTGCTTATCCAATATATCTAGTCCGCATGCCCTTCCCGCTGCTGGATCCAGCCCGGACCGCACAACGGGGAGCATGCAATTATCCGCCGCGCAGAACCGCCCCATGGCCCTGCAAACCTGATCCATCACCGCGCCCGCACATATGACAGACATGACGGGGCCTGATTGCCCTGGCCCCGGTCATTTGCGCCGCGCTCCCCTCTACTTGTCGCCCGGAAGGAGGCGGACAAGTCAGGACAGCCACAAACTGCCATCATCACAAAGGACTCAAACGGTCCCCACTCCAGAACAGCATGCGGCTGAGAGCCGGAATGTGATTGAAAACACCATCTGATGGATTCCGGCGCAGCATATCCCAATCCGCCGGGGATGGTTAAGGGGGATTGTCACAATTCCGGCATCGCCTTCGCCACTGCGGGAATTCGGTCACACCCTGCAAGACCCGAAGGTGAGATTGAAATCAGGGAGAAAAGTCCGACTCGAACCTGGCCGCCATGCGAGGCTTGAACGGCTCCCTAACAAGTCCTTCCGGGAAATAAATCCATACGCGCTCGGCGTTATGAGATGAAGGCCCGCGAGAGAAAACTCAGCGTTTTGGCGGTCCGGAAAATCCTGATCAGCCAACGTATTTACTTCCAAGGTATTCAAACAATTTCTGAGCTTGCCAAAATGTTTCCAGCGCTTAAAAAACACACGCACTCGTTGAATAAAAAGAAACCGGCAAGCATCGGGAACTGAAAAATTGAAACTCATATCCCTTCTGAAAATACTCCTTCCCACACTGATCCTGACAACCAGCGCGGCAGCAGATGAGTATCAGGAACTGAAAAAGCCCGAGATCGAGGCACTTATCAGTGGTCACACGATGGAGCTTCGCTCTTTTCACCCGATGCAGTTGGTGTTCCACAAGGATGGAACATTCCGAGTTTCGCACCACACCCCATGTGCTGGAGGTGAGAAAAGCACATACGAAGTCGATCGGTATGGGCAATTGAAAATTGTCTTCAGAAACTGCGACGGAAAAAAGCGGTCTTACCTGCAGTATCGCGTGTTCAAAAAAGGGAAACTTTATTTTGTTCGCGACCAGGGGAATACCGGAACCTATAAATTCATCCGGAAAAAATAAAGAACCACCTCTCAAGAACTCAGTTCTTTGGTGAGAGTTTTTCCTCAATACAAAAACGGCCGGGAATCCCCGGCCGTTTGCTGAAACTCGATCAGAACGGAATTTCGTCGTCCATGGCGCCGCCGCCGAAGCCGCCGCCGCCGCCACCGCCGGAAGAGCTGCCACCACCGTAGCCGCCGCCCGAGGACGATCCGCCGCCGTAGCCGCCGCTATCGCCGCCATAGCCACCGCCGCCGTAGTTGCCACCGGAGGAAGATCCGCCGCCGAAGCCGCCGCCACCGCCAGCTCCGCCACCGCCTTCACCACGGCCATCCAGCATGGTCAGCGTGGAGTTGAAGCCCTGCAGGACGATTTCGGTCGAATACTGGTCCTGGCCCTGCTGGTTCTGCCACTTGCGGGTCTGCAGCTGGCCTTCGATATAGACCTTCGCACCCTTGCGCAGAAACTGCTCGGCAACCTTGCACAGACCTTCGTTGAAGATCACCACACGGTGCCACTCGGTCCGTTCCTTGCGCTCTCCCGACCCACGGTCACGCCAGGTTTCAGACGTGGCGATCCGCAGGTTGGCAATCGGACGGCCGTCCTGCGTGCGGCGGATTTCCGGGTCAGCACCCAGATTCCCGACCAGAATGACCTTGTTGACGCTGCCCGCCATGACGCAAACTCCTTGAAACAAGTTCTGTCCGGAGCAGATCGTTGCCGCTGCCGGACAGTGTTCTTTTGGTTCTTTTGGAACGCTTCCTCTGGCGGCCTGTTAAAGCGGCCGAATTGAAGCGCTCTTCCTTATCCATTGCCCGCACGAGCCAGGCGGAACCCGGCTCCCTGACGGTCTTTCGCCGACCCTAACGCCAAGTTGGGGCCCGCGCCGGTTTTATTGGCCGAAGTACTGGCCTTTTCCACAAGCCTCTCAGCCGGAGAGCTGCCGATCCATCAGCTCCAGACGCGCGCCTATGAGAAAAAGCAAAAAACACTGTTCCTTTTTTGTTCCATACCATTTTCCCAAAGCCTGTTCCAGAGATTAAGTCTTGGTCTTCATTCAAGGGGAGATCGAGGACGGACAGCAGCGTTATTCGGACTTGGCGAAACGCCTTGCAAACGCACATCTGTTCGCCATATGTTCCAATCCAGACAAGACCGATTCCGCTTCTGAAAGATCCAACCTTGCGCTGACGCGTAACTGACGGGTTGATCCAGAGCCGCAAAGGCAGCGAAATGGGCGCATTGACGGCTTTTCGAGGCTGGAACCGCCCGGATTTATTGCTATATGCGTCGGGACTGATATCAGGCTCGGCCTGACATTCCAGCAAACGCACCCAGGCGAGCGGTGCGCATCAGGGACAGACTTCATGACCAAGCAAGCCTCAGGCCGTGCGATTGACCCCACCCGCACCATTTCGGTGCGCGGTGCGCGCGAGCATAATCTGAAAGGCGTTGACCTCGACCTGCCGCGGGACAAGCTGATCGTGATGACCGGCCTGTCCGGTTCGGGCAAGTCGTCCCTGGCCTTTGACACCATCTATGCCGAGGGCCAGCGCCGCTACGTCGAAAGCCTGTCGGCCTATGCGCGCCAGTTCCTGGAAATGATGCAGAAGCCGGACGTCGACCAGATCGACGGCCTGTCCCCCGCCATTTCCATCGAGCAGAAGACCACCTCGCGCAACCCGCGCTCCACCGTGGGCACCGTCACCGAGATCTATGACTACATGCGCCTTCTGTTTGCGCGTGTCGGCATTCCCTATTCCCCGGCAACCGGTCTGCCGATCGAGAGTCAGACGGTCAGCCAGATGGTCGACCGGGTGATGGAGCTGCCAGAAGGCACCCGCCTCTATCTGCTGGCGCCGATCGTGCGCGGCCGCAAGGGCGAATACCGCAAGGAACTGGCCGAGCTGATGAAGAAAGGCTTCCAGCGGGTCAAGATCGACGGTGCTTTCCACGAGATTTCCGAAGCCCCTGCCCTGGACAAGAAGTTCAAGCATGACATCGATGTGGTCGTGGACCGTATCGTGGTGCGCGACGACATCGCCGGCCGCCTTGCCGATTCCTTCGAAACGGCCCTGAAGCTCGCCGAAGGAATCGCGATCGCCGAATATGCGGACGGAACCGACGACAAGGGCGATCCGCTGCGCATCATCTTCTCGGAGAAATTCGCCTGCCCGGTCTCCGGCTTCACCATTGCCGAGATCGAGCCTCGGCTGTTCTCCTTCAACAATCCCTTCGGTGCCTGCCCGGCCTGCGACGGTCTCGGCACCACCCTCGCCTTCGAGGCGGACCTTGTCGTGCCGGACCAGAGCCTTTCCTTGCGCGAAGGCGCCGTCCTGCCCTGGGCCAAGACCGGCTCCACCTCGCCCTATTACAACCAGACCCTTGAGGCCCTTGCCCGCCACTTCAGCTTTGCCATGTCCACACCCTGGCGCGACCTGCCCCAGGAGGTTCAGACAGCCATTCTCTATGGCACAGGCAAGGATGCCATCGAGGTCGTCTATGATGACGGTGTTCGCTCCTACCGGACGGAGAAGCCGTTTGAAGGGGTAATCGGCAACATCGAACGGCGTTGGCGCGAGACAGAATCCAGCTGGGTGCGGGAAGAACTCGCAAGGTTCCAGTCCGACCACGCCTGCCCGGCCTGTCAGGGCTTCCGCCTGAAGCCTGAGGCACTGGCCGTGAAGATCAATGGCCGGCACATCGGCGAGATCACGGAAAAGTCGATCCGCGAAGCCGGCGACTGGTTCAATGACTTGCCTGGCAAGCTGACGCCCAAGCAGGAAGAGATCGCCGGCCGCATCCTGAAGGAAATCCGCGAGCGGCTTCAGTTCCTGAATGACGTCGGCCTCGACTATCTGGCGCTTTCACGTGCCTCCGGAACGCTTTCGGGCGGCGAAAGCCAGCGGATCCGCCTGGCCTCCCAGATCGGCTCGGGCCTGACCGGGGTGCTTTATGTCCTGGACGAGCCATCCATCGGCCTGCACCAGCGCGACAATGCCCGGCTGATCGAAACGCTGAAGCATCTGCGCGACCTCGGCAACACGGTGATCGTGGTCGAGCATGACGAGGATGCGGTTCTGGCGGCCGATTATGTGGTTGATGTCGGCCCGGGCGCGGGCGTCCATGGCGGCGAAATCATTGCAGCCGGTACCCCGGCCGAAATCATGGCCAATCCGAAGTCCCTCACCGGCCAGTATCTGTCCGGCGCAAAGATGGTCGAAGTGCCCCATGAACGGCGCAAGATCAACAAGCGGCGCCAGATCAAGGTGGTCGGCGCCAGAGGCAACAACCTCAAGAACGTCAATGTGGATGTGCCGCTCGGCACCTTTACCTGCGTGACCGGGGTTTCGGGCGGCGGCAAGTCCACCTTCCTGATCGACACATTGTTCAAGGCAGCGGCCCGCCGCCTGAACGGTGCCCGCGAGAACCCGGCACCTCATGACCGCATCGACGGACTGGAACTGCTCGACAAGGTGATCGACATCGACCAGTCGCCGATCGGACGCACGCCGCGTTCCAATCCGGCCACTTATACCGGTGCCTTTACCCCCATCCGCGAGTGGTTCGCCAGCATGCCGGAGGCCAAGACTCGCGGTTATCAGGCGGGGCGCTTCTCGTTCAACGTCAAGGGCGGACGCTGCGAAGCCTGTCAGGGCGACGGCGTCATCAAGATCGAGATGCACTTCCTGCCAGACATCTATGTCACCTGCGACGTTTGCAAGGGAAAACGCTACAACCGTGAAACCCTGGAAGTGCTGTTCAAGGGCAAATCCATTGCCGACGTGCTGGACATGACCGTGGAAGAGGCTGCCAGCTTCTTCTCCGCTGTTCCCGCCGTGCGCGACAAGATGGAGACCCTGGCGCGCGTCGGCCTCGGTTACATCAAGGTCGGCCAGCAGGCCACCACCCTGTCGGGCGGCGAAGCGCAGCGCGTCAAGCTGGCCAAGGAACTCTCCCGCAGGTCGACGGGCCGCACGCTCTATATCCTGGACGAGCCGACCACCGGCCTTCACTTCCATGATGTCGCCAAGCTGCTTGAAGTGCTGCATGAGTTGGTCGACCAGGGCAACTCGGTGCTGGTGATCGAACACAATCTGGAGGTCATCAAGACAGCAGACTGGATCGTCGACCTTGGACCGGAAGGCGGCGATGGCGGCGGGACCATCGTTGCGGAAGGCACGCCGGAAACCATCGCCGCGACGGAGGCAAGCTACACCGGCCAATTCCTGAAGGAACTGCTGGAGCGCCGCCCGCAGACCGCAAAAGCCGCCGTGAACCAGTAGGCAGGATACCGATTGGGCCCCTTCCGGGGGTAAAACTCCGGCCAATCAGAATCGCATTGCAGCGCAACATTGCCAATCAAACCCTTTGCAAGCCCTTGGAAAGCCGTGAGAACTGCCTTTCCAAGGGCTTTTTGCATGACTCAGTCATGCTGCATTGCACTGAGCGCATGACTGTCATGCGCTTAATGCGCTTCTTTAAATTTGAGTGGTGAATTATATCTTCGTCAACAGATCGATGACGCGGCGCACAAAACTCTGTTGCGACGCAAAATTTAAAAGGTTATAACATGTTCGACACCGTCGTTCGCAAGTACAGCACCTGGGTCAAGTACCGTCGCACCATCGACGAACTGTCCCGTCTTTCTTCCCGCGAACTGAGCGACCTCGGCATCCACCGCAACGACATCAAGTTCGTTGCACGCCGCAGCGCAGTCTAATTCGAGATCGCGCTCCACCGAGCCACCTCCTCCCAGGCTCCGGAGCGCGTAAAACGGACAAGGCATCCTCCTCCCAGTCTTGTCCGCGGAAACGTCGCCCGTCAGCACCTCCTCCCGCTGACGGGCGAGCGTTCCACCCGGTGAAAGTCCGGACCAGATTTTGAGATCGCGTCTCACATGAGCCACCTCCTCCCAGGCTCGAGACGTGTAAATGGACAAGGCATCCTCCTCCCAGTCTTGTCCAAAGAAACGTCGCTCACCAGCACCTCCTCCCGCTGGTGAGCGTCCGTTTCCTCCCGGAGCCAAAAGCCACGGGAAAAAAGAACATAGAGATCGCGTCTCACCGAGCTACCTCCTCCCAAGCTCGAGACGTGCGACCCGGCGGAGCATCCTCCTCCCAGTTCCGCCAAGTCAAATGCGCCTGCCAGCACCTCCTCCCGCTGGCGGGCGTTTTGCTTTTCAGCCTCTCCATTTTCCCAAAACAGCTCCCAGCATCACCCATGACGCCGGACGCAGACATGCGGCCGCAGCACAGCTTGCCGGGCAGTTCGGCCGCGCCGCACCACAAATAAGGTGCGCCGCACCATCAATCTGCACACACCTTGATCAGCAACTGGACGCAGACGAGCTAAAATGGCCGCTTTGCTTAGTTCGCAGTCACGAAGCCTGCATTTTATGCAGAGCAGGAGTGCAATTTGCCCACTACCTCAGCATGGCAAATCACCCTATTTGAACGGCACACCACGAGGCGGACGCTGCAGCGCAGCGAAAGCCCAATCTCCAAAAGAAAAGAAGAACAACCATGCTTACGTCCGTTGTCCGCAAGTACCAGTCCTGGCGCCGTTACCGCAGCACTTACGAAGAGCTGTCCCGCCTGTCCAACCGCGAGCTGCACGATCTCGGCATTGCCCGCGGCAACATCGACTACTTCGCTTACAACTCGGCTCGCTAAGGCAGACGTTTCCCGCTCAAGACAGGCCGAACGGCCTCAGCGGGATCTGCAAGACGCACCGGAAGCTGCAGTGGCCCCATCCACTCCGAAAAAACAGGTCAGTGCCCACAGAAGGCTCTGGCCGGCAGACCACAAAAGGGAAGAAACAAATGATCGGCACCGTTGCCCGCAAATACCAGAACTGGAAGCGTTTCCGTTCTGTCTACAATGAACTGTCCCGCCTGACCCCGCGCCAGCTGTCCGACATCGGCATCACGCGCGACGACATCATGCCGCTGGCACGTTCCTCCGTACGCTAACCGCACGGCCGGCACAGCCGGCAAGACGGTTCTTCAAAAAAGCCCGTATGGCCCTCCGGCCTGCGGGCTTTTTGTCCTTTCGGGTCCTGCCCAGGTTTCCCGAAGGTGAGATTTCCTTACCAAAGTATTACCAAAGTCCAAGACCTGCATTTTCGTCAGATCAGACGTGCGGTTTGGCCTCTACCTAAGGCAGATCTGCAGGACTATCTTCAGTTCATCAAATGACGAACGGGCCTGACGCCGATCCGCGGTGCTTTAGGCCACAGAGAGAAGAAAGGCCTATCATGTTCACCAACGTTGCACGCAAGTACCAGAGCTGGAAGCGCTTCCGGAACACCTACGACGAGCTGTCCCAGCTCTCGAACCGTGAGCTTTCCGACCTCGGCATCAGCCGTGGCGACATCATGTCCCTGGCGCGGAACGCTTCGCGCTAAGGTCTGACACATATTCCGGGCAGCCGACCTCCTCCCACGGCCCGCCCGGCGCTACGCGAAAGCGGAAGCACAAAAGCCCGCCGGCTCCTCCCTCCGGCAGGCTTTTTTATTGCCTTGCGCAGACCTGATTTCAAACAACGACCAAGTTAATAAAAGTAAATCATTTCCAAGACCTGCATTTTTGGAAGATCAGGCGTGCGGTTTGGCCTCTACCTAAGACCGATCTGCAGGACTATCTTCAGTTCATCAAATGACGAACGGGCCTGACGCCGATCCGGGTGCTCCAGGCCATAGAGAGAGAAAGAAGGCCTGTCATGTTCACGAATGTTGCTCGCAAGTACCAGAACTGGAAGCGTTTCCGGTCCACCTATGATGAGCTGTCCCAGCTCTCCAACCGCGAGCTTTCCGATCTCGGCATCAGCCGTGCCGACATCCGCTCCCTGGCACGCGACAGCGTCCGCTAAGGGTTGAAGATTTCCAGAATCAGACGGCCGCTCCTCCTCCCACAAGCCGTCTGAAGCGCCGCGAAAGCGGACGCAAAAATGCCCGCCGGTTTCCTCCCCCGGCGGGCTTTTTCTTTGTCTGCTCTCCGAGCAATCAGCCTGCCACGACAAGCTACCCGGACTGGCGGGCCATCCAGACATCCAGCGGTGAGATCACTGGCGCTTCGCCGTTGTTGGTCGGCCAGGAATCAATCGCATAGACCGCTCCGCCTTGCTTTTCCTTCACGGTGGCGGAGGCATGCGGATAGCGCCCATCCAGGAAGAAGCCGCGGGCAACGGGCGAGGACACCGTGTGATGCTTCAGATAACCGTGCCGCTGCGCCAGTAGCAGCAGGCTGTTGGTGTTTGTCGATTCATCAATGCAATCCATCTGGCCGCGCACACCGGCATTGTGCATGTCGAGGCCGCCGATGTCGTTGGAGGAGCCAACTATGGGGCCGGCCCTGCGTTCCTGCCAGCTGACGGCCGCAGAGATCGCTTTCCGCTCCGCCTCGGGCGATGCTGCCCCTTTCTGCAGGATGGATTTCAGCCGGGCGAGGTCCTTGCCTGAGAAATGCACGGGTGTCTTGTAGGTGCAGCCGAAGCCGTGACAGACATAGATACGGTCAGCCTTCGGTGCCACGCCATTATGCGCACCGTACCAGGCCTGTGCATCGCCCTCGGACTGACTGGCACAGCCCGCCAGAACGCCGCAAGCGATCAGACCGGCAGAGCCGAGCAGGTTCCTGACGGCTGCTCCTGTCCTTTTCCTCTCAAACACGCAGCGAATCCCCTCTCATTCGTTTGCCCTTACGGAATTGTGTAGCACGGCATTGCGGCTGGCCAAGCAAGACTGTAATCAAACGCCTGACCGCCCGGATGGTTCGTTGGCTTGCGACGCGCCCCGGCAAAGTGATTGAGGCCTGCATAAAGGCCCCCAAAATCCCAAAGGATCGACGACATGACCCCCATCCATGTGATTGGCGGCGGACTGGCTGGTTCAGAAGCTGCCTGGCAGATTGCCCGCCGCGGCATTCCCGTCGTGCTCCATGAAATGCGTCCCGTCCGCAAGACCGACGCGCACAAGGGGGAAGGACTGGCAGAACTGGTCTGCTCCAACTCCTTCCGTTCCGATGACAGCGAGCACAATGCGGTCGGCCTGCTTCATCACGAGCTGCGTCAGGCAGGATCGCTGATCATGGCTTGCGGCGACGCCAACCAGGTGCCCGCCGGCAGTGCGCTGGCCGTGGACCGGGACGGATTCTCAGATGCCGTCACCCGCGCCCTTGAAGAGCACCCGCTGATCACCATTGAGCGTGAGGAAATTGCTGGCCTGCCGCCGGAAAGCTGGGACAGCGTGATCGTGGCAACCGGTCCGCTGACCTCCCCGGCCCTGTCCGAGGCAGTTCTTGCCCGGTGCGGCGAAGATGCGCTGGCCTTTTTCGATGCCATCGCGCCGATTGTCCATTTCGACACGGTGGATCTCTCCAAGGCCTGGTTCCAGTCCCGCTATGACAAGGTAGGCCCCGGCGGCAACGGCAAGGACTATCTGAACTGCCCGCTCGACAAGGACCAGTATGACGCTTTCATCGACGCGCTGATTGCGGGCGACACCGCCGATTTCAAGGAATGGGAAGAAAACACGCCCTATTTCGACGGCTGCCTGCCCATCGAAGTGATGGCAGCGCGCGGACGCGAGACCCTGCGCCATGGGCCAATGAAACCCATGGGGCTGACCAATGCCCATAATCCGACCGTGAAGGCCTATGCGGTGGTTCAGCTGCGCCAGGACAATGCCCTCGGTACGCTCTACAACATGGTTGGTTTCCAGACGAAGCTGAAATACGGCGCCCAGGCGGAGATCTTCAAGATGATCCCTGGCCTGGAAAATGCCCAGTTCGCGCGACTCGGCGGCCTGCATCGCAACACGTTCCTGAATTCGCCGAAGGTTCTGGATGGCACCCTTCGCCTCAAGGCAGAACCGCGCCTGCGCTTTGCCGGTCAGATCACCGGCTGTGAGGGCTATGTGGAATCGGCCAGCGTCGGTTGCATGACCGGTATCTTCGCCGCATTGGAACGCCTCGGCCGCGATATCGTCACGCCTCCGGAAACCACCGCCATGGGCGCCTTGATCGGACACATCACCGGCGGTCATATCTCGCGGGAAAACGAAGGTGGCCCGAGCTCCTTCCAGCCGATGAACGTCAATTTCGGCCTGTTCCCGCCGGCCGAGGCACCAAAGACCGGTGCGGACGGCAAGCGGCTGAAGGGCAAGGAAAAGACCAATGCCAAGAAGCTGGCCATGACCGAACGGGCCAAGGCCGACTTCGCCGCCTGGATCGCCCCGCTTCAGCCGGAATAAGGCTGCCCGAACGTTCAACCGGAGCGCTCCTGAACCAGGCGCTCCGGTCAAGTTTTTCTAGGACAGCTGCTCCAGTTGCACCTCACCGTCCGCCTCGCGGGCGAGATAGGCCCGTCTGGCCGGAAGCGCGAATTTCGCGCCATTGTCTTCCACGATCTTCATTGCCTCGATCAGGAACAGTTCCTGGAACTTCAGGAAGACATTGCGGTCCGCCGTCAGGACATAGGCAAAGACCTCGATATCCAGGGAATAGCTGTTCAGCGCGACCAGATTGACCCGCAACGGGCTTTCGGCAACCATTTCATGGGTTTCGAGGAATATCCGAATCTGATCTGCAATGGCGGTCAACTGCTCCCGGCTGGTCTCGTAGCGCAGGGTCAGAACATGCTTGAGATGGAACTGGTCACGGCGGCTGAAGTTGATGAGCTTCCGCTTCGCAAGGTCGGCATTGGAAACGGTGATGACGGTCCGGTCCAAGGCACGAATTCGCGTGGAGCGAATTCCGATCGCCTCGATCGTGCCTGAGAATTCGTCGAACTGGCAGAACTCCCCGACCCGCACCATCCTGTCGGCATAAAGGATAATGCCGCCAATGAGGTTCTCGAGCGTCGGCTGCGCTGCCAGCGCCACCGCCAAACCACCGACACCGAGACCGGCAATCACACCGTAGACCGGAATTCCGATGCGGGTAGCCCCATATCCGGTCACCAGCACGGCGGCGATCAGCCCCAATAACCGGAAGCCGGTGAAGAGAAGGCTGGAGTCCAGAGAGTTGCTGGCGGTCACCGGGTTGCGGATGATCCAGACGGACAGAAGTTCCACACAGCGGAACACCAGCCAACCAAGGGATGTCCAAACCACTGCGGTGGCAATGGTGCCGACAGCGACCATGGCACTGCCGGTGATGTTGACCTCACCCTCCACCAGGAAGCGGAACAATCCAACGGTGGCAATCACCACGAGCGGCATCATCAAGCTCCTCAACCGCCGCCGCAGTTCAGATACCGGAACGGCGCGCATGCGCTCCCATCGGTAAAGCAGGACAGGAAAGGCAATCGCAACAAGCGACAGGAGGAACAGTGCGATCCACTGCCAATAGGCCTGAGACAGGAAATGATGCCTCAGCCAATCCGGTCCCGACTTGATCAGCTCGAACCATTTGGGCGCGACCAGATTGCCGGGCGTATAGATATAATAGTCATAGAGGTCATCCCCCAGGTCCCGGCGGGAGGGGAACGTCTTGATCAGCTCATAGTCTTCCGGGATCCGGGCAACGGATTCGCTGGTAACCAGATATTCGACACCCTCGCCGGCCTTTTCCTTGCGTGCGAAGGTGATGTTGGTTCCCGGTATTTTCCAGCGTTCCGGCAACATACTGATGGCCTGGGAATCCAGAAACGATCCGGCACCCTCACCCGGCACCTCTGACATGTGGGGCAGATAGATCCGGTCAAGGATTTCCTGAAACTGAAGCACCAGCTCCATGCTGGCCCGTTCTCTGGCCGTCTCCGGAATGGCGGAGAGATCGAAGATCCCCTTCGCCTTGCCGAACAGCGCGAGCACATATTTCAACTGGCGGCGCTGATCGCTTGTCAGAGAACGGCTATCACTGGCCTGGAATCCGTCGCGCACCTCCCGCCAGGTCTGACCGGCCTCGTCCATCAGGAGAACGAAACTCTCCAGCGCGGCCCTTGGACTGCTGGTGTCAGGCGGCGCAAGCGGATTTTGACGCAGATACGATCCGAGATCGAAGGTCGCCGCTTCGATGATATCGTCATCGGTGAAACGGGTTTCCGCCTGTTCTGAGCCAGAGGTCGTTGCTTCAGCGCCAGCTGTCTGAGCATAAGCGGACAGGAAAGATGGGACGCTGATGGCAGCTGCGACGCAGCCAATGACCAGACCTCTCCGGAGCCAGCTCACAACCGAAAATTGCCCCGACATAACCGCCTTCTCCCCATCACCCGATGTGCCCAATCCGCAAGAATTGCGATGACACTACAAAGGGGAGTTGAATCTGAGGTTACGCTACAGGCAGATTCTGAATGCGAAAAATCTGTCCTGCGGGCTGCGCAACCTCACAGAGAGACGCCAGACTTGCGCGCCGCACGCCACAGGATCCACTGGCGCTTGAGTTGGGACAGTTCGGCCGATCCGCGCAGCGGATCAAAATCCTTTGCATCCATCTTCGACAACATTGGCTCGACAAGGGCCAGTGGCAGGAAGACAGCGGCGGCCCGGGCGGGCACCTCAGCGATTTTCTGACGAACCCGGCCAAGATGATGGCGGGCGTGGCCGCGCAACTCGGCAAGGGCGGCCTTCAGCTCGGGCGAGCTTTCGCCCTTGAAGACCGTCTGCGTGTCGACCCCATGCCGCGCCAGCAGATCTGCCGGAAGATACATCTGGCCGCGGGCGGCATGCCAGGGCAGCGCCCGCATCAGGCCGCAAAGACCATAGGCAACACCGGCATGTCCGGCGACGTCTGCCGTACCCGCATCCTCACCCTTGTTCAGAACAAGGGCGCCAAGCTGGAACAGAGCCGAAACGGTCTCGCCGCAATAGCCTTCCAGATCATGGAGCGTGGGCATGCCATCGTCGTAGAGATCAAAGACGCGGGCATCGATCATATCGGTCAGCGCCTTGACCGGAAGCTTGTAGGTCCGGATCGTCTGCCCCAACGCGTCGGCCACCGGATTGGCGGCGGCATCGCCGTGCTCGGTACCTTGCAGGAAGTCCCGCCACCATTGCAGCCGCACTTCGCCGGGAAGCGGATCGCGGATCACATCCCGGACACGGGCGATCTCTGCATTGAAGGCATAAAGCGCCCACAGGCCACCCCGCGCCTCTTCCGCCGCAAACAGCCCGGCCAGATACCGGTCCCGGTCCTGGGCGTAGACGATGTCACGGGCGTGGTCGAAAGAGCTGAAGGTCATGATGTGATCGTATGCACTTTTGAACGGTGCGAAGTCAAAGGATAGCAGACGTGGTTTTGCTCAAGCCGTCCGGCAGTCTCCCGTCTCCGCTATCATCGCATTTGGACAACAGAACCTCGAAAACTCATCGCTATAGCCAAAACAAGGCTTCGGCAACCGGCCCATCCTTCGAGACGCCTGGCATAAGCCAGGCTCCTCAGGATGAAAGAGATTTGTAGGAGTCTCTAAGCTACCCGCAAGTTTTCAACCCGGAAACCCTCATCCTGAGGAGGCCGTCGGGCCGTCTCGAAGGATGGGCTCCGCGTGGTTCGTTCCAGAAAACTCACTCCACCGCCAGCAGCGCTGCGGCGACGGCGCGTTCTTCGGACAGCATGACGTTGAAGGTGCGCACCGCAGCCCCCGTAGACATGCTGTCGGAAATGATGCCCGCATCGCGGAACGCCTGCTTAAGGGGCTGGGGCAAGGGCCGGAGGTCCGGGCCCGTGCCAACCAGAAGCACCTCGATGTCCCCCTGCTCTTCGAGAACACGGGCGAAGGCCTCGATGCTCAGGTCGGAAAAGGAAACCGGGTCCCATCCATAGATGCCCGACGGCACGCACAGGATGGAACCGCGGTGGGACATGTTGGCGAACCGGAACCCGCCGCTGCCGTAGGCATCCAGCGGGGCCCGTCCTGGAAAATGCGCGTCCCGAATTTCCATCATCCGCCTCAGGCTGCCGGAGCTGCGCCGGTTTCCTGCTTGTCCGCGGTCTCGTCGTCAGACTTGTCGTTCGAACGCAGGTTGAACAGGATCAGGAAAGGGGCAGCCAGGAAGATCGACGAATAGGTGCCGATCGCAATGCCGAAGATCATCGCCAGGGTGAAGGACCGGATGACCTCACCGCCGAAGGCGTAAAGGGCAAACAGTGCCAGAAGCGTGGTCAGCGACGTCATGGTGGTGCGCGACAGCGTTTCGTTGATGGACTGATCGAGCAGATCGGTCAGGCTCATCTTCTTGTAACGCCGCAGGTTCTCACGGATACGGTCATAGACCACAACGGTATCGTTGAGGGAGTAACCGATGATGGTCAGCACCGCCGCAATGGACGACAGCGAGAAGTCCAGACGCAGCACGACGAACAGGCCGATGGTGATCAGCACGTCGTTGAAGGTGGTCAGGATCGCGCCGAGAGCGAACTGCCATTCGAAGCGGAACCAGATGTAGAACATGATCGCGATCAGCGACACGCCCACACCGATCACGCCAGCACGGGCGAGTTCCTCGGAAACGCGCGGCCCCACCACTTCGATGCGGCGGAAATCGACCTGATCCTCGGCAAAGGCGTCGCGCACATTGGCAACGACAGCCTGCTGGGCAAGTTCACCGCCCGGCTGCTCTTCGATACGCACGAGAACTTCATCCTCGCCGCCGAATTGCTGCACCTGGACATCGCCAAGGTTCAGATCGCTCATGGTCGAGCGGATGGCCGCGACATCTGCCGGGCCCTGGGTCTTCATTTCAATGACCGTGCCGCCCTTGAAGTCGATGCCGTAATTCAGCCCGACCGTAAAGAACAGCGCGATGGAACCAAGGCCGAGAACGATGGCCAGCGGAAAGCTGACCTTTCTGAGCCACATGAAACGGATCTTTGTGTCATCCGGAACAAGTCTGAGCAAAGCCACTATTTCTACTCCCGGATTACAGAGACAGTTTCGTCGGCCGCGCGCGGCGCACCCACATGGCGATCAGGAACCGCGTGAAGGTGAAGGCCGAGAAGACGGTCGTGAAGATACCGACGGCCAGCGTGACGGCGAAGCCCTTCACCGGACCAGACCCGAGCTGGAACAGGATCAAGGCCGCGATCAGCGTCGTGATGTTGGCATCAAGGATAGTCCCGAGAGCGCGGGAGAACCCGGCATCGATAGCGGAGATCGCAGAACGGCCTGCACGCATTTCCTCGCGGATACGCTCATAGATCAGCACGTTGGCGTCCACCGCCATACCGATGGTCAGAACGATACCAGCAATGCCCGGAAGCGTCAGCGTCGCCTGCAGTGTCGTCAGGACACCAAAGATGAGGATCACGTTCACGGCCAGGGCAATGTCGGCGATCACCCCGAAACGGCCATAGGCAAGGATCATGAAGATCACGACCGCGGCTGCCCCGATGAGCGAGGCAAGCTTGCCCGCCTCGATGGAGTCAGCGCCAAGGCCCGGACCGATCGAGCGTTCCTCGATCACGGTCAGCTTGGCCGGCAGAGCCCCTGCACGCAGGAGCACGGCCAGGTCATTGGCGCCTTCCACGGTGAAATTGCCCGAGATCTGGCCGGAACCGCCCGTGATGGGCTCGCGGATGACCGGTGCGGAAATCACTTCATTGTCGAGAACGATGGCAAAGGGCTTGCCGACATTCTGCTGGGTGACCACGGAGAACTTGCGGGCACCTGCGGTGTTGAAGCGGAAGCTCACCACCGGCTCGTTGCTGCGCTGGTCGAAGTTGACCTGCGCGTCCACGAGGTCTTCACCGCTGAGCAGCGGGGTTTCCGCGATCAGATACGGAATGGGCGGATCATCCGTGGACATGGCGACAACCGTGCCTGCCGGCGGGCGGCCCTGAAGCGCCTGCTGGGCGGACATGGACGTATCGACCATGTGGAAGGTCAGCTGAGCCGTCTGGCCCACCAGGTCCTTCAGGCGCTGCGGATCGCTTTCGCCCGGGGCTTCCACGAGAATACGGTCAGAGCCCTGGCGCTGGATGCTGGGCTCGGTGGTGCCGATTTCGTCGACACGGCGGCGGATGACTTCGATCGACTGCTGGACAATCGACTGCATGCGCTGGTCCAGGCCCTGCTGGGAGAACGTGAAGCGCACGAGGCCATCTTCGGAAACGTTGACGTCGAACTCGTTGACGGCCTGGCCGCCGAAGACCGAGTTGACCAGCGGGCTGCGCAGCTCGTTCAGACGCGTTGTCGCATCTGCAAGCTGGGACAGATCGCGGATACGGACCTGAACGCTTTCGCCCTGGATACCCAGACCGGTGTAACCGATGCGCGGCTGATCGCGCAGTGTCGAACGGATATCGCCTTCAAGAGTGCGGAAGCGCTTCTGGACGTAGTCGGCCTTGTCGATTTCATAGAGCAGATAGGCACCGCCCTGAAGATCGAGACCGAGAACCATCTTGCTTTGCGGCAGGAACCCCGGCCAGCTTTCAAGCGTCTTGGCGGAGAAGAAATTAGGCAGCGTCGTCAGAATACCGGCAATGACCACGAGTGTGATGACGGCAATCTTCCAGCGGGCAAAATAGAGCATGTCGGGTAGCCTGTGCTGGGGTGCCAGGCCGGGGCAATGTACCGGCCTGGCGCAAATGCGAAGTCAGGGGGCGCTTATGCGCCTTCCTTGGCCGGCTCGGACTTGGAACGGACTTCCTGGACCATGGAGCGAACGATACGTACCTTCACGCCTTCGGACAGTTCCACTTCCAGTTCACCATCGTCCACCACCTTGGAGACCTTGCCGATCAGACCGCCGCTGGTGACGATCTTGTCGCCACGGCGCAGGCCAGCGATCAGGGCCTGGTGCTGCTTCATGCGCTGACGCTGCGGACGGATGATCAGGAAGTACATGATCACGAAGATCAGGATGAACGGCAGGAACTGGCCGATCATGCCGACATCGAACGGGGCTCCGGTCTGCGCGAAGGCGGGGGTGATGAACATCAATATCTCCTCAAGGGGCTTTTCGCGCCGGCAAAGCTTGCCGCCAGCAACAAATGCCAAATTCTGGTGGCCGGACTATACCGGCGGCGCGACGGTTTTCAAGTAATCCGGCTAGCTACAAGCGTACCGGAATGGGAATAAGCGCCGTTTTCGTGCCGCCATCCCCGTGTTACTCGTCTTGCTCGCTCCTGGCCGACCCCAAAGTGGGTCCGAAATTCAAGGTTACAAGTCCCCATGTCCGAAACCAGCGACATCGCTTTGCTCAACCAGAAACTCGATTCCCTGCTGCAGCTCGTGGCCCGCGCGGTTCCCCCGCTGCCAGTCGCGCCGGACCTTGATGCGGCAGATGCCTTCGTCTGGTCGCCGGCTCCGGGCGAGCTGGTGCCGGTGGCAAAGGTGAACCGGGTCGACATCGCCCTGCTCTGCTCCGTCTCGCGGGTCCGGGATCTGCTTCTGGAGAACACCCGGCGCTTTGCCAAGGGCCTGCCCGCCAACAACGCTCTTCTTTGGGGTGCGCGCGGCATGGGCAAGTCCTCGCTGGTCAAGGCAGCTCAAGCCGCCGTCAATGTCGAGATGGGCACCAATGATCTGAAGCTGATTGAAATTCACCGCGAAGACATCGAGACGCTGCCCGCACTGATGAAGCAGATCCGCGACGCCAGGCAGCGCTTCATCATCTTCTGTGACGACCTGAGCTTCGACAATGACGACACGTCCTACAAGTCCCTGAAGGCGGTTCTGGAAGGCGGCATCGAGGGGCGTCCGGACAACGTGATCTTCTACGCGACCTCCAACCGCCGCCACCTTCTGCCGCGGGACATGATCGAGAACGAGCGCTCCACCGCCATCAATCCGGCGGAAGCCGTCGAGGAGAAGGTCTCCCTCTCCGACCGTTTCGGGCTCTGGCTCGGCTTCCACAAGTGCAGCCAGGATGACTATCTGGAGATGGTCAATGGCTATGTCGCCCACTACGGTCTGAAGATCGACGCGGACGCCCTGCGGGCACAGGCGCTGGAATGGGCCACCACCCGCGGCAGCCGCTCCGGCCGCGTGGCCTTCCAGTTCATCCAGGATCTGGCAGGCCGTCTCGGACACCCCTTGGGTTGAGCCCCGCAAACCCGCAACAAATGCAAAAAGCCCCGGCAGGACCGGGGCTTTTTCTATGACAGGACGTGAAGAAGACCTCAGTCCTTGGGCAGATAACGCGCCGGATCAACCGGCTTGTTGCCCTTGCGAACCTCGAAATGCACCTGCGGCTGGTTGACCGAACCGGTCGCACCGGCCAGAGCGATGGTGTCGCCCCGGTTGACGGCATCGCCGCGCTTCACGCTCAGCTCCGAATTATGGGCATAGGCCGTAACCCAGCCGTCCTCGTGGCGCAGCAGAACCAGATTGCCGTAACCCTTCAGTTCGTTGCCCGCATAGATCACGGTGCCGCTGTCGGCAGCCTTGACCGGCGTGCCTTCCGGAACTGACAGGTTGACGCCGTCATTGCGTGCGCCGCCCGGCTTTGCACCGAACTCGGAAATGACCTTGCCACGCACCGGCCAGCGGAAGTTGGGCACACCGGTTTCAACCGGATCGGCATTGGCAACAACCTGCGGCTTTTCGATCTTGGCCGGCGCCGTTTCCTGACGCACAGGTTCCGAAGCACTGGAGATCAGCGCGGGCTTGTTCTGGCTTTCCGGAACAGAGCCGGACACGCTCACCGTGCGGGCGGGAGCCGTCGCAGTCGAACGGGTCGGCTTGGCACCCGGCGCACTCGCACGGATCGGAGATGCATCTGTTGCTGTGCCAGAGCGCACTTCCGCGAACTGCGGCTGATGACGCGGCTTGGCGGTCGGCTTCGCGTTGACACCGGCAGCAGAGGCGCTCGGGATCGAACCGGTCGTCATCGTGTCAGCTGCCTGCGCCACCGGACGGACAACCGATCCGGAATCTGCGCGGGAAGACCCGCCGTTTGGCGAATAGGCATAGGTCGGGATGATCAGGCTCTGGCCAGGACGGACAGAGGAAACATCCTCGATGCCATTGACGGCGACGATCGCCCGCTCCGGAACACCGTAGCGCTTGGAAAGGCCTGCAACCGTATCACCATTGCGCAGAGTGACCCGTGTACCGCCTGCAGACGACCAGCCGTTCCAGGACGCAGCGTTGGTGCTGGAGACCGGTGCGGAAGCCACCGGCTCACGCAGTGATGCCGTGCGCATTTCCGGAGCCGGAGCCGTTTCAACCGGAGGCAGGGAATTGGACGTCACCGCAGAGCGCGAAGGCATGGAGGCCGGCGCCTGGGCATAGGCCCCGCCACCGGACGGCACGCTTGCATGCGGCAGCGGCGCTCCATCTGCGGAGCGGGTCACAGAGCCCGTTGTTCCTGTCCGGCCACCGGCAGAGGGAAGCTGGCCGTTGTAACCATAGTTTTGCGAACCGCTGGCGACATCCCGGTAGGACGGCTGCGACGGCTGGCTTGAGGCAGCCGGCCTGTTCGACACACTGCTTGTGGTGAAGTCATAGTCGCTGAAGCGTTCGACAGCAGAGCTGCACCCGGCCAGCAGACCGGCGGTCAGGGACATCAAGGCAATCCGTGACACCAGATCACCGCGGGGGATACGCAGCCGCTTACTCATAGCACTCTCAACCGATAGATGATTGATCATTATGGTTAAGAGTAGAAACCAGTAAGGTTTATAAAGAGCTAAGAAACCGGCTTATTCTAAGCCAGTGCTGACTTTCGGACAAATAGATCCGCACAGATGCCAGATCAAAGCCGGCCAGCAAGGCCCGGGAGCAGCGAAATCATGCGCACAACGCCGAGTTT
Source organism: Roseibium suaedae (assembly GCF_900142725.1). Classification (GTDB taxonomy): domain Bacteria; phylum Pseudomonadota; class Alphaproteobacteria; order Rhizobiales; family Stappiaceae; genus Roseibium; species Roseibium suaedae. The sequence continues at coordinate 351,639 of NZ_FRBW01000003.1, forward strand.
GCGCCGTTCCTCCGAGCCCCCTGCCCGGTTGAGCTTGATCAGCGTCTGCGGTTCGCGGGGAATGCCGAGCGGCGCGATCAGAATGCCGCCGGGCTTCAGCTGCGCAAAGAGGCCTTGCGGGATTTCCGTCACCGATCCGTTCAGCACGATCCGGTCATAGGGTCCTTGCGCGCTCAGCCCGAGAAGTCCATCGGCATGGTGAATGCGGACGGTTTTCAGCTTCAGGGCCGCCGTACGCTGTCCGGCCAGGTCCACGAGGGTCTGATAGCGGTCAACGCTTTCCACCCTGCCCGCCAGGTGAGCAAGGACAGCCGCCTGATAGCCGGACCCGGTGCCAACCTCCAGGACGGAGTGTTCTGGCTTCAGTTCCAGCTCCTGCATGACCCGCGCCACGAAGGAAGGCGCGGAGACCACCTGGCCGCATTCAATCGGGAGGGCTGCATCGTCATAGGCGAGATTATGATGGACAGCCGACAGGAACAGACGGCGCGGAACCCGCTCTATGGCAGACAGGACCGCACGGTCGCCAATCCCCCGGCGCCGCAACCCGAGCACAAGCGCTGCCCGCGCCTCCACCTCATCGGCGGTTTCGCGGTGCGGCTCAACAAATTGTCCCGGCCCGTTTGCGCCGCTCATTCATGCCCCCAATGGCAACCGGTCAGTCCTGACCGGAACCGTCCGACAGACTGCGTGCCAGCTGGCCGGCCATATCATGAGCGGTCAGGTCGATGCGCAGGGGCGTGACGGAAATATAGCCGTCGTCGATCGCATGCAGATCGCTGTTTTCCAGAATGGACTTGCCGCGGTCGCGGAAGGCCAGCCAGAAATAGGGATTGCCGCGACCATCCTTGCGCTCGTCAACAACCAGCCCGCTCTGCTCGTGATGCCCCTGCACGGTCACCTTCACGCCGCGCACCTCTTCGGCCGGACAGGCCGGGAAGTTGACGTTGAGCAGGGTAAAGGGCGGCAGGTTGAAATCGATCAGCTTGCGGAACAGCTCGGTCGCGTGGGCTTCGGCAATGCCGTAATCGGGCCCATTCTCGTCTGACCAGTTGTAGGCCTGCGAGACCGCGATGGAGCGGATGCCCAGCAGCGAGCCTTCGATGGCACCGGCGACTGTGCCCGAATAAGTGATGTCCTCGGCCAGGTTCTGGCCCCGGTTGATACCGGACAGAACCAGATCCGGCGCACCCGGCAGAACCTTGCGCAGCCCCATGATGACGCAATCGGTCGGCGTGCCGCGCAAGGCATAATGCCTGTCGCTGATCTTGCGCAGCCGCAGGGGCTCGCTCAAGGTCAGGGAATGGGCAACACCGCTCTGGTCCGTCTCCGGCGCAATGACCCAGACGTCATCACTCAAGGTGCGGGCGATCCGCTCCAGAGCCGCAAGACCGGGCGAGTGAATGCCGTCGTCGTTTGTGATCAGGATGCGCATGTCAGCCGATGGTCTCCAGCCCGTTCATGTAGGGACGCAGTGCTTCCGGCACGGTGACCGTACCATCGGCATTCTGGTAGTTTTCCATGACGGCGATGAGCGTGCGGCCCACGGCCAGACCGGATCCGTTCAGCGTGTGGACATGGCCGAGCTGCTTTTCGCCCTTGAGACGGTAGCGCGCATTCATGCGCCGGGCCTGGAAATCGCCGCAGACCGAGCAGGACGAGATTTCACGGAACGTGTCCTGACCCGGCAGCCAGACCTCGATGTCATAGGTCTTGCGCGCACCGAAGCCCATGTCGCCCGAGCAGAGCGTCATCACCCGGTAATGCAGGCCGAGCTTCTTCAGGACGTTTTCCGCACAGGAGAGCATGCGCTCCAGCTCATCCAGCGAATCTTCCGGACGGGTGATGGAGACCAGCTCGCACTTCTGGAACTGGTGCTGACGCAGGACACCGCGCGTATCGCGGCCCGCAGACCCTGCTTCCGAACGGAAACAATAGGTCAGCGCGGTCACGCGCAGCGGCAACTCTTCTTCCGCCAGAATTTCACCGGCAACCAGATTGGTCAGCGGCACTTCTGCAGTCGGGATCAGATAATGATCGCCGGTGGTCTTGAAGAGATCTTCCTCGAACTTCGGCAGCTGACCGGTCCCATACAGGGCCGTGTCATGAACCAGCAGCGGCGGCGACACTTCCGTATAGCCGCTTTCCAGCGTGTGCATGTCGATCATGAACTGGCCGAGCGCACGCTCAAGACGGGCGATCTGGCCCTTCAGAACCACGAAGCGCGAACCAGAGAGCTTGGCAGCCGTGGCGAAGTCCATTCCGCCATGGGTCTCGCCCAGTTCGAAATGTTCCTTCGGCTTGTGATTGAAGTTGAAGACCGGCTTTTCACCAACGACGCGCAGCTCGACATTGCCCGCCTCGTCTTCCCCATCCGGCACATCGTCATGGGGCAGGTTCGGAATGACCGCCAGGGCCGCATCGAGGGCAGCAACCAGCTTGCGCTCTTCCTCTTCGCCGTCCTGAATGAAGGCCTTGAGCTTGGCAACTTCGTCGATTACCGCTTGGGCAGCAGCCTCGTCCCCGCAGGCCTTGGCCTTGCCAATCTCCTTGGAGGCGGCATTGCGGCGGTTCTGGGCGTCCTGAAGCTTGGTGATATGGGACCGGCGCGCATCGTCCAGCGCAATCAGCTTGGCTGCGGAGGGCTCATAGCCACGGCGGGCAAGACCCGCGTCAAAGGCTTCGCTGTTTTCCCTGATCCATTTGATATCGAACATCGTGCTTCCCGGGCGACGCTTGAGGGAGTGCGGATTGCCGCGCCGCGCCGGGACGATTGCAGGAGCCTCAGCCCTCAGCGGCCTCGCGCTCTGCCTCTCGTTCCGCACGCTGGCGTTCGACAAGCCGGACGGAAATAATGGAGACTTCGTAGAGAAGCAGCGTCGGCAGTGCAAGGCCGATCTGCGAAATCGGATCCGGAGGCGTCAGAACGGCCGCGGCGACAAAGGCAAAGACGATTGCGTACTTGCGTTTCTCGCGCAGGGTCTGGGCAGACACCAGACCTGCCCGACCCAGCAGGGTCAGGATCACAGGCAGCTGAAACACAAGGCCGAATGCGAAGATCAGCACCATGATCAGGCTGAGATATTCACTGACCTTGGCCAGATGCTGGATGGCGACCTTGCCGTCTCCGCCCGCCTGCTCCATCGACAGGAAGAAGGTCATCGCCATGGGCATGACGAGGAAATAGACGAGGCAGGCGCCAAGAGCGAAGAGAATCGGCGTCGCGACCAGGAACGGCAGGAAGGCCGAGCGTTCGTTCTTGTAGAGCCCGGGGGCCACGAACATGTAGATCTGGGAGGCCACCACCGGGAACGCCAGGAACAAGGCTCCGAACAGAGCCAGCTTCAACTGGGTGAAGAACCATTCCTGCGGCGCGGTGAAGATCATCGAGACATGCTCCGGATTGGGAGCCGCCTTCAGATAAGGCACCGTCAGGATGTTGTAGATGTCGGTCGCAAAGTAAAAGCAGATCACGAACATCAGGAGGATGGCGATCACCGACTTGAGCAGCCGCTGACGCAATTCGATCAGATGTTCGATGAGAGGAGCCTTGGAGGCCTCGATATCATCCTGGCTCATGCCTTGGATCCCTCGGGAGCCACAGTGGCTGCCGTTTTGGCGGATGCGGGAACGGCCGGTTCTGACGGCACGCTGGCAGCCTCGACAGGAACAGGGTCTGCGACCTGATCCGCAGCCGGAGCCGTTGCCATGGGCACCGGCGGAACCGCTTCAGGCGCAACCGGCTTTGCTGCCTTGGCGCTCTGCTCCGCCTCGATGGACTTCTTCAGATCCCCCAGGGGATTGGTGTTTCCAGCCGCTTCCACCTGCTTGCGCATTTCGTCGATGCCGGCCTGCTGTTCAGCTTCGCGGATCGCTTCATTGAAGGTGGACTGGAATTCCCTGGACAGGCGGCGGGCCTTGCCAATCATCTGGCCAACGGTCCGCAGCATGCGAGGAAGGTCTTTCGGACCGACGACGATGATCGCCACGCAGACGATCACCATGATCTCAGTCCATCCGATATCGAACATTCAGGTCCGGCCCACAGGTTGGGTCCGGCTGCCAGACATGGCGCCGGACGCGTCGTCGCTTCAGGAAGCCTTGGACTTGTCTTCAGCCTGCTCGGCAGACATGGTCTGCGCCGGCTGATGATCGATCGTCTTTGGGGACGCTGCAGGTGTGCTGGAAGCCGACGGTGCATCGTCGTCGTCAGCCATACCCTTCTTGAAGCTCTTGATGCCCTTGGCGACATCACCCATCAGGTCGGAGATCTTGCCCCGTCCGAAAAGCAGAACGACGACCACCGCGATGATCAGAATCTGCCAAACACTCACGCCCATGCGTCTAACTCCCGGTTGGTCCGGCTCTTCAGCCTGCCGCCACTATTACAAAAAAGGCTTCGCAGCCGCAACACAGTGACCATGCCCCCATATAGGAACAAGGAACAAGTCCTTAAAGGTCACGGCCGCGTCTCAAACACCAGAACATCCTGCGGATCCGTGGACAAACCGACGTCCATGCCCACCTCGAAACCACCTCCGGGACGTGCCCGGGCCTGCAGCAACCTGTCGTGGCCCTCGACGCGAATGGCCAGAAGATCCATTTCGCCCACGAATCGTTTGGCCACGATGCGGCCCGTCACGCTGGTGCTTCCGGCCGGTTCCAGAACGATACCGTGCGGACGGACGCAGACCTCAAGGTCCGTTCCGACCGGCGCGCCATTGCCCTGGATCAGGCCGATCGGCGTTTCGATCCCATCGGAGGACACCCTGCCCTGCATCTGGTTGAGCTCGGAAAAGAACCGTGCGGCAAAGACATCGGCCGGATTGCTGTAAAGTTCCTCGGAGGTTCCGTGCTGGACCAGGCGGCCACGGCGCATCAGGGCAATCTTGTCGCCCATGCGCATGGCCTCTTCCGGATCATGGGTCACCACGATGCAGGTCGAGCGGGTTTCCCTCAGGATCGACATGGTTTCCTCGCGCACACTGTCACGCAGGCGCCGGTCAAGGCCCGAGAACGGCTCATCCATCAGCAAGACACCCGGACGCGGCGCAATGGCGCGGGCCAGCGCCACGCGCTGCTGCTCGCCGCCTGAAAGCGCATGAGGATAATCCGCCGCGTAGCCTTTAAGGCCGACCCGCTCCAGCGAGGCCAGCGCCTCCCGCTCCGCAGCGTCCCGGGGCAGATCCTTCAGGCCGAAACAGACATTGTCCAGAATGGTCATATGCGGGAACAGCGCATAATCCTGGAACATCAGACCGACGCCACGCTTTTCCGGCGGCACGAACCGGTTGGGACCCGCAACCTCCTGGCCATTGATCAGCACCCTGCCCCGGCTCTGGCGCTCGACACCGGCGGCAATGCGCATGAGTGTCGTTTTGCCGCAACCGGAATGCCCCAGAAGACACAGAACTTCGCCCGGCGCGACCGAGAGGGAGAGGTCCACAACCGAGTCATTGCCGTCGTAGTCGTGGCAAATGCCGTCGAACACCAGCCCGGCCGCAATCGTCGCACGGGCCGTTCCACGGGTTCCCCAGTTCGGATCCCTGTCAGCACCTGAGGCATGGCTGCGCGAGAGATCTGCTGCCGTTTGGCCGTCTTTTCCCGTCTTCGGGTCTTTCAAGGTCATGGAGTCTCGGTTTTCTGATCCAGATCCGTTTCATCGAACAGGCCGCCTTCTTCCAGCGGATCCTCTTCCTCGGTCAGGTCCGGCGTGTCGTCCGGCGTCGGCACAAAGAACGAGGCAGGGATCGCGCTGTCAAGCAGGCCCGCCCCCTTCAGCTCTTCCAGCCCCGGCAGATCGCGGATGTTTTCCAGACTGAAATGCTGGAGGAACAGCTCGCTGGTGCCATAGGTCACGGGCCGCCCCGGCGTGCGGCGGCGGCCGCGCATGCGCACCCAGCCGGTTTCCAGCAGCACGTCCAATGTGCCCTTGGACGTGGATACGCCGCGGATTTCTTCAATCTCCGCGCGGGTCACCGGCTGGTGATAGGCAATGATGGCCATGGTTTCCAGAGCCGCACGGGAGAGCTTGCGCTCCTCCTCCCGGTCCCGGCGCATGAGATAGGCGAGATCCTCGGCGGTTCTGAAGGCATATTTCCCGGCAACGCGGATCAGGTTGACCCCACGCACCGCATAGGTCCGCTGCAGTTCCGCCAGAATGGCCGGAAGATCGCAGCTGCGTGGCAGGCGGTCCTTCAGCTCATCGACGGAGATCGGGTCGGCGGAGGCAAAGAGCAGCGCTTCCACCATGCGCATGCCTTCCCGGTCCCGGTCGCTGAGCGAAGGGCGGCCGCTTTCGGTAATCGTGAGCAGGTCTGCTTCAGATGCCATCCTGACGCTCCTTTGCTTTGGCGCGAATGTAGATCGGCGTGAAGGCCTCGCCCTGCCGGATCTCGATATGGCCTTCTCGCACCATTTCGAGGCTGGCCGAGAAAGTGCTCGCAATCACGGTTGCCCGGTCCTCATCGTCATAGAGATAGTCGCGCAAGTAATCGTTGATCGGCGCCCATTCCGCAATCCGGCCGACCAGTCTGGTCAACAGTTCCCGCGCCTCCTGCAGCGACCAGACATTGCGCCGGATGACCGTGTGGTGCGTAACAGATGTGCGCTGGCGCTGGGTCGCGTAGGCAGTCAGCAGCTCATAGATACTGGCCGACCAGATGCTCTTGTGGTTGACGGATGTCGTTTCGGGATAGCCGCGCGCGAAGACATCGACCCCGAGCCGCGACCGCTCCATCAGCCGGGCAGCCACGTCGCGCATTGCCTCCAGGCGGCGCAGACGGAAGGCAAGTGCTGCGGCCAGTTCTTCCCCCGACGGCTCGTCCTCACCCTTTTGCTCCGGGATCAGAAGGCGGGACTTCAGATAGGCAAGCCAGGCCGCCATGACCAGATAGTCGGCCGCCAGTTCCAGCCGCATCTTGCGGGCCTCTGTGACGAAATCGAGATATTGCTGCACCAGGGCCAGGATCGAGATCCGGGTCAGGTCCACCTTCTGGGTCCGGGCAAGGCTCAGAAGCAGATCGAGCGGACCTTCGAAGCCCTCGACATCGACCATGAGCGTGGGATCGGACGAGGCACGGTCCTCGCCCAATGCGGTGCTCAGGAGATCGACCTGATCATCATCGCTTGCCATGCCCCAAACTCAGCCCCAGCTGCCGTACTCAATCCGCAAACGGCTCCGGACACCTTACCGGGTCCCCATCATTGGCCGCTACGGATGTCCCAATCCTGTCCCGCCCCCCGGCGGTCAAACCAGGCTTTCGGTCAGGGTGCGGAACCGGGCCCAGGCCGCTCCGGCATCAAAGGCCGGATCCGGCGCCTTGAGCCAGCCAAGCGCCCGCTCGCAGCGCAGGCGGCTCATCCCCGCCAGATCGGGCGCCACTTCCGCGACGGCCTCCATCTGGTCCAGTTCCCCATTGCAATGAAGCACAAGATCGCATCCTGCGGCAAAAGTTGCAGCGGATCTTTCCCGTATATCCCCACCAAGGGCCTTCATGTTGATGTCATCGCTCATCAGGACGCCATCAAAGCCCATCTGACCACGAATAATGCTGTCGATGATGACCCGGCTCTGGGTCGCCGGCGCCTTCGGATCGATGACGGTGAACAGGAGATGGGCCGTCATGGCCATCGGATAGCTGCTCAGGGCCTTGAAGGGGGCGAAGTCTATGGCGTCCAGCTCTTCGCGCGGCGCGTCGACGCGCGGCAACTCCAGATGGCTGTCGACGGTCGCCCGGCCATGTCCCGGCAAATGCTTGAAGACCGGCAGTACGCCGCCCGCCAGAAGACCTTCGCAGGTTTCCTTGCCGAGTTTTGCCACCATGTCCGGCTCGTTGCCATAGGCCCGGTCACCGATGGCATCGACCATGCCCGGCTGGCCGACATCGAGAAGCGGCAGGCAATCCACGTTGATGCCAAGAGACAGAAGCTCATGGGCGATCAGGCGCGCGCCAAGCCAGGCGGCTTCCTTGCCCCGGCCGGGATCGGCCCGGTAAAGGTCGCCGAAAAGCTTCTGCGGCGGAAAGGACGGCCAGTGCGGCGGGCGCAGGCGCATGACCCTGCCCCCTTCCTGATCAATCAGGACAGGCGCATTCTGACGCCCAACGGCCGCCCGGAAATCCTCAACAAGGGCCGCCACCTGCTCGGGATGATCGCAGTTGCGCCGGAACAGGATCAGACCCCACGGATCTTCCCTCGTGAAAAATGCCGTCTCTTCCGCCGTGAAGCGCAATCCGGCACAGCCGCTGATGAATGCCTTGGTCATGAATTGGCTGTATCTGCGCGTTTGCCGCCGGTCAAGCAGGTGGTTGCACCGTGGTCTTGCGTCCGCTTGGGCGAACCGCGCATAAAGGGGCAAAGCCACCGGATCCGGAGACAATATGTACGCGCTTCCAGACAGCCCTCAGGGAACCATCCACTCCCTTCAGATTGCCTCGTCCCTGCTGGGGGCCAACATGCTCGGAGACAGGACAACACGCGAAGTCGCAGTCTATGTTCCGAACGGCCACAGCGGCGAAGGCCTGCCGCTTCTGGTCGACCTTGCAGGCTTCACCGGCAGCGGCCTTGGCCATATCGGCTGGAAGAATTTCGGCGAGAACCTGCCCGCCCGCCTGGACCGGCTGATCCATGAAGGCGCCCTGCCCCCGGTCGTCGTCGCCTTCCCCGATTGCTTCACCCGGCTTGGCGGCAACCAGTATATCGACAGTGCTGCCATGGGCCCCTGGGCAACCTATCTGACCACCGAGATGCTGGAGGCGGTGGAAAGCCGTTTCGGCTGCGGCGGCCCCGGTCTTCGCGCCTGTTTCGGCAAGTCTTCCGGCGGCTATGGCTCGCTGGTCCATGGCATGCTGCATGCAGATGTCTGGTCAGCCGTCGCCTGTCACTCGGGCGACATGGCCTTCGAGCTCTGCTATCTGCCGGACATGCCCGCAACGCTCAGAACCCTGCAGAAGAAGGGATCTATCGAGGATTTCGTCCGCGGATTTGAAGCGGGGCCGAAATATTCCGGCTCCGATATGCATGTGCTCATGACGCTTGCCATGGCGGCGACCTATGATCCGGCTCCGGGCGCTTTCTGCGGCATCCAGCTTCCTGTCGATCCGGAAACCTGCGAGCTGATCGCGGAACGCTGGAACACCTGGCTAAGCTGGGATCCGGTGCGCATGATGGACCGGCATGTCACGGCGCTCAAATCCCTCAAAGGCCTCTGGATCGATTGCGGCACTTTCGACCAGTACAATCTCCTCTATGGCGCGCGCCGCCTGACCCGCAAGCTTTGCGACACCAAGGTCCCGCATGTCTATGAAGAGTTCGAGGACAATCACTCGGGCATCGACTACCGCATGGATCTGAGCCTGCCTTATCTGGCCAAAGCCCTGCTCGGCTGACGGCGCGAAACGGATCAAGAAAACAAGAAAGGCCGGAGCAATGCTCCGGCCTTTTCAATTTCGCAGACTGTTTCCGCCTTACTGGCGGCGGACGAAGCAGTCGCCGCCGGCGGCCTGAAGGCTTTCGCAGACTTGAATGGCCTCATCCTTGGAGCCGGCCGGAATGCGGGCACGGTAGAAGGTGCCCTTGTCCGGAATTTCGGCTGCAACGATCACTGCGGAGCGTCCGCCAAGAACCGAAGGATACTTGCGCTGAAGCGCTGTATAGGCATCACGGGCAGCCGCATCGGAGCGCTGCGAAGTCACCTGAACCACATAAGTGCCATCCGGAATGGAACCGCTGGACGGAGCCGCTGCTGCAGGCTGGGCAACAGCGGGAGCCTGGGCCTGAGTCTGAACCGGAGCCGTTCTGACCGGCGCTGCCGCCGGGTTGGTCAGGTCAAGCGGGCCACTGCGGACAGGAGCGGTCTGCTGCGGCGTGGCAGCTGCCGTGCGCACAGGCGCGGCAGGTTTGCCCTTCGGCAGGGCAGACGGGATTTCGCTTGCAGGCGGCTGTTCAACCGGCGTCAGGTCTGCAGCCGTTTGAGGCGTCCCCTCGGCCGGTGTTTCTCCGGTTTCAGCACCCGAAACGATCGCCGGGACAGCAGGTGCCGCGCCCGGAAGCGTTGTTCCGGGAAGAGACGTATCCGTGCCAGCGGGCGTTTCGGTCCCCGCGGCCGGTTGAGCCGGAGCGGTCGCAACACTGCGGATCGGAGCCGGAGCCCCGGAAGGCTCATCGCCCTCAATGATTGTTCCATCCGGACGCACGACGAGGGTCCGAACCTTCTTCGGACCGGACGGCACCAGCGGATCGCTGGTCACGACGCCAGCAGGAGCAGGCGGCAGTTCGGCCGGCTGGGTCTGCTCAGGCAGCACCAGGCGCTCGCGCGAGGGATCGGACGCATTGCTGCCAACCCGGTCATAGATCAGCTTGGAGCTCTGGTTCTCTTCCTTGGGCTGCTCTTCCGGATAAACCTTCAAGGGCTCTTCCAGGCCAGCGATCACCGGCGGAGCGCCATCCGGAACGCTGACGGAATTGTCCCCGGTCAGAAGCACAACAGCACCGCCGACCAGTGCAACGGCCAGCACGGCACCAGCCGCATAAAGCCCCTTGCGCGATCCCCCGCCATGGGGCGCAGCCTTCATTTCCCGTTCGGGATGAGGCGGCAGAACGCCCTGCTGGCCAATGGTCGGATCGCTCTCCTGCATGGCGCGGGCGACCGCATCCAGATCATAACCACCCGGAGGGGGCGGAGCATCGTCTTCCGGCGTTTCCGGCAGCATGGCTGCTGCTGTCGGCCAGCTCATGTCATCGATGTCATCAGACACATCGACCGGCGCGCGGCCCGAGGCCGGCTTGGCCTTTGCCGATGTCCCGAAATCAAGATCGGCAAAAAGCGCGTCAAAGTCCGGACCGGCAGAGCTGCGGGCTGCTGCTTGAGGCGCGGAAACATGAGATGCGGAATGCGATGCAGAGACTTCAGGCGCACGGTAGGAGGTCGCGGCAGCCTGCGTGTCGATGGACAATGCTGCGAAGAGATCGTCCTCATCGACCACCGACGCCTTGCGCGCCGGTGCCTGATAGGGCTCGTCCGCAGGGTCGTCCTCGTAAGCCTGAGCGGGCTCGGGCTCCTGGTCATACTGCCAGCCGCCCTGCTCCTGATCCCGGGAGCTGGAGGCGTAGGAGCTCACGGAAACGGCGGGCGCCTGATGAACCGGCTCGGCCTCGTAAGGCTCTTCAAATTCGGCTTCGGCTGGCGCAGACAGCTCATAGGCCGTCGCATAGGGATCGGCCGTCTCGGCCTCTTCCGGCCAGCTGTCGGCATAACCTGTATCCGTTGCCTGCGCGCCCTGCGGCTCGGACTGAGCCTCAGCCCCGTCATAAGCGGTCACGTCATAGGCAGGCTCATAAGCGGCAGGGGCATCGGCAGCCTCATCGGCATAAACGGCAGGCTCGGCCTGAACGTCCTCTACCGCGTAGTCCTGTTCCGGATAGTCCACTTCCGGGCTGGCAGGCGCAACAGGATCGAAGCTCTGGCGCAGGGCGCCCATCAGCTCGTCTTCCAGTTCCGCCGTCAGGTTCTGCTCAAGGTCGAGCGAAACAGTGTTGCCAAGACGCGAGGCAGGCTGAACTTCATAGGCTGGGGCACTGGCGGCTGCAGGCTGATGGCTTGCCGCCACCGCCGCGCTCAGGCTCTCTTCAAGTCCCCAGTCATCCTCTGCTGCAACAGGCGCTTCTTCTGCCTGGACGTGCTGTTCCTGGACAGCTCCACCGAACTGCGGCTCGACGCGCTGTGGGACAACAGGCTCCGGGGCACCCCGGCTGAGAGTGTCGGTTTCTCCGCCCAAGTCATCAAGACCTGCGAAATAGTCGGTATTTCCAACGCGATTGCTCGTCACGCTGGCTCCCGCCTGCTTGTTCCGATTGACGATTCGGGCCAGTTCAACCAGCGGATCCTCCGCTGCGGACTGGTCCTCCTGCCCCACTGCGCGAGCCGTGGCACGTAAATCGGAGGTCGGACGTTCGTTTGCTGACATGGGCGTTTTGCTATCCGGCCTAAGGTTGCAGCCCGTTCCCAGCCGGAAACGGGCTATGACTTCCAAAAACTTTTAGCGCATCTCTTCAGGCGCTTCGACGCCCAGAAGCGCAAGACCTGAAGCAAGCACCAAGGAGACTGCACGAACCAAAGCAAGACGCGCTAGGGTTAATTTGGTGTCATTGGCGTTAATAAACCGTAATTGAGGCATTTCCTTGCCTCTGTTCCAGTGACCATGCAAAGAGCTCGCAAGCTCATGCAGGTAGAACGCAATCCGGTGCGGCTCGTGGGTTTCTGCTGCAGCTTCAACGATCTTCGGCCATTCGGCCATCTTCGCAATCAGCTCCAGTTCCCCGATGTCATCCAGCGCGGAAAGATCAGCCGCAGCCAATACTGCATCCGACATGTCTACACCCGGCAATTCTTCACCAGCCTGACGCAGGACCGAGCAGCAGCGGGCATGGCCGTATTGCACGTAGAAGACCGGGTTGTCCTTGGACTGTTCGGTGACCTTCTGGAAGTCGAAATCCAGCGGCGCATCGTTCTTCCGGTAGAGCATCATGAAGCGGACCGGATCACGGCCAACTTCATCCACCACATCACGAAGCGTGACGAAGTTACCGGAACGCTTGGACATTTTGAACGGCTCACCAGCGCGGAACAGCTTCACGAGCTGGCACAGGCGCACGATGACTTCGGACCTGCCACCGGAGACAGCCTTGCCCACGGCCTGCAGACGCTTGACGTAGCCGCCATGGTCGGCGCCGAGGATGTAGATCATCTCGTCGAAGCCACGCAGGAACTTGTCGCGGAAGTATGCAACGTCGGCCGCAAAATACGTGTAGGAGCCGTCGGACTTCTTCAGGGCGCGGTCGGTGTCGTCACCATAGTCGGAAGCCTTGAAGAGGGTCTGCTCACGGTCTTCCCAGTCGTCCGGCACCTGCCCTTTCGGCGGCGGCAGCGTGCCTTCATAGATCAGGCCATCACCGCGCAGGGCTTCAATCATCTCATCGATCTTGGACGGGCCATTGCCTTCATGGGCATGAAGCGTGCGCTCGGAGAAGAAGACGTCATGCTTGACGTTGAGCTGCAGGAGATCGTCCCGGATCATGTCCATCATCGCATCGATGGCAACGTTCTTCACGATCGGAAGCCACTCGTCTTCGGACATGTCCTTGAGAGCAGAACCGTGATCGGCAGCAAGCTTCTGACCGACCGGAACGAGATAGTCGCCCGGATAGAAGCCTTCCGGAATCTCACCGATATTCTCGCCGAGTGCCTCGCGATAGCGCAGGAAGGCGCTGCGGGCCAAGGTGTCGATCTGGGAGCCGGCATCGTTGATGTAATATTCGCGCACCACATCGTAACCGGCATAGTCGAGCAGGCTCGCCAGCGCGTCGCCGACAACGGCGCCACGGGTATGGCCAACATGCATCGGGCCGGTCGGGTTTGCGGAGACGTATTCGACGTTCACCTTCTTGCCGCTGCCCATCTTGGAGCGGCCGAAATCAAGCCCTTCGGCGACGACTGCAGCCAGAACCCGCTGCCACACGGCCGGGGCCAGGCGCAGGTTGATGAAGCCGGGGCCGGCAACGGAGACTTCCGTGATATCAGGGTCGGCGCGCAGCTTTTCGGCCAGCTTGTCAGCCAGATCGCGCGGCTTGACGCCTGCGGGCTTTGCCAGAACCATGGCCGCATTGGTGGCCAGATCGCCATGCGCCGGATCGCGGGGCGATTCCACGGTCAAGCGGGAGATGTCCAGAGCGGATCCGTCAGTGGCCACCAGCTCCAGTCCGGCAACGGCAGCCTTCACCCTTTCGGCAAATTCAGCGAAGATATTCATAATCATCCAACCTTTACGGGTGCCCTTCCGGACCCCCAAGTAGAACAGCCCCGCGCGCTGAAGACGTCGTCACGTCCAGTGCTGCAGGGTCTGAAGTCGAGAAGCGGCCTAACCCAAATCAGGGGTATCGTCAAATAATCTGCGGTGTTCGTCCATGGCGAAGCGATCAGTCATGCCAGCGATATAGTCACAAACGCGCCTTGCCTTGACCTCCTCGGAGGCCACATCCAGTTCATTGCGCCAGGGTGCGGGCATGTCGGCCGGATTCTGCATGAAGTAAGCAAAGAGCTCGCGCACAACCCGCGCAACCTGACGACGGACAGCCAGCACATCCTCATGCCGGTAGACCCTGGCAAAGAGGAAGCGCTTCACTTCCTTTTCCGCAATTTCCATGGCCGGGGAAAACCCGACCATGCAGCGGCCGCAAGCGCGGATCTCTTCCACGGACTTCGGGTTCAACTCCTTGAGACGGCGGAAAGATTCGGAAATGACATCCTCCACCATACGCGTGATGGAGCGCCGCACGATCTCGTGAATCCGCCGGTATTCCTCAAGCCCCGGATACTTGGCGTCAACTTCCGCCAGAATATCGGCAAGGAAAGGCACCGCCTTCATGTCCTCGACCGCAAAGAGACCGGCGCGCAGGCCATCATCAAGGTCATGAGCATCATAGGCAATGTCATCTGCGATGGCGGCGGCCTGCGCTTCCGCACTCGGCCAGCTCGACAGCAGCAGGTCCTGCTTGCCGGCATATTCTCGGATGGCAAAGGGTAGCTGGCTGCCTGCAAACTTGCCAAGCGGCTTGCCGTCTTTCTCAATAAGCGGGCCATTATGCTTGACGAGCCCTTCAAGGGTTTCCCAGGCAAGGTTCAGACCGTCGAACTCCGCATAGCGATGCTCCAGACTGGTCACGACCCGCAGAGATTGGGCATTGTGGTCAAAGCCGCCAAAAGGCGCCATGCATTCATGCATGACATCCTCGCCCTCGTGCCCGAAGGGCGTGTGACCAAGGTCATGGGCGAGCGCAAGACACTCCGCCAGATCTTCATCCAGCCGCAAGGCACGCGCCAGAGAGCGGGCGATCTGGGAGACCTCGATCGTATGGGTCAGGCGGGTGCGGAAGTGATCGCCCTCATGATAGACGAAGACCTGTGTCTTGTGCTTCAGGCGGCGGAAAGCAGACGAATGGATGATCCGGTCACGGTCCCGCTGGAACGGCGTGCGGGTCGGGCTCTCCGGCTCGGGAAACAGGCGCCCGCGGCTCCTGGCCGGATCCTGTGCAAAAACCGCGCGCTCCTGGGCGCCATACCCTAATTCCAAATCCAATCTCGCCTCCGTTGGGGCTATATCCGCCGGGCTCATGCAGGCCCCGCACATTGACGGCGGCGATGCGAACCCATACCTATCAGGGAAAGCGCCTCCCCCAATTCAAGGCTGCACCATGACCGAAACACTTGAACATCCCGTAACAGTGAGTGACCGCGCTGCCAAGCGCATCGCCCGCATTGTTGCCAATGAACCGGAAGGCACCGCCCTGCGCGTCAGCGTGGAAGGCGGCGGCTGCTCTGGCCTGCAGTACAAATATGATCTCGTGACCGAACGGGAAGACGACGACCTTGTGATCGAGAAGAACGGCATTGCCGTGCTGATCGATTCGGTCTCCCTTCAGTATATGACCGGGTCCGAGATCGATTTCGTCGATGACCTGATCGGCCAGTCCTTCCAGATCACCAATCCGAATGCGGTGGCCGGCTGCGGCTGCGGCACCAGCTTCACGATCTGACCCTTTCTGCCCGTCCCCCTTGCGGCTGAGACGCACATTGTACCGACCGGAGCCCTGCGCCTGACATGAAAATCGCCACCTGGAATATCAACGGCGTCAAGGCGCGGGTCGAAGCCGTACAGGAATGGCTGAAAGAGGCCTCTCCGGACATTGCCTGTTTTCAGGAGATCAAGTCCGTGGACGAAGGCTTCCCGCGGGAGGTTTTCGAAGCGCTCGGCTACAACGTTGAAACCCATGGCCAGAAGGGCTTCAACGGCGTGGCCATTCTCTCCAAGCTGCCCCTGGAAGATGTCCAGCGCGGCCTTCCGGGCGACGACAGCGACGAGCAGGCCCGTTATATCGAGGCGACCGTCTCGACACCGCTGGGAGCTGTCCGCTTCGGTTGCCTCTATCTTCCCAATGGCAATCCGCTCGGCACGGAAAAATTCCCCTACAAGCTTGGCTGGATGAACCGCCTGATCGCCCATACGGAGAAACGGCTCGCGGAAGAAACACCCTTCCTGCTTCTGGGCGACTTCAACGTCATTCCCGATCCGGTTGACGCTGCAAAGCCGGAAGCCTGGGTGGATGATGCGCTGTTCCAGCCGGAAAGCCGCCAGGCCTTCCGCGCCCTGATCAATCTGGGCATGACAGAAACCGTGCGCGCCTGCACGGAAGCGCCCGAAACCTATACGTTCTGGGACTACCAGGCCGGCGCCTGGCAGAAGAACAACGGCATCCGCATCGACCATATCCTCTTGTCCCCCCAGGCAACCGACCGTCTGAACGGCTGCGGGATCGACAAATATGTCCGCGGCTGGGAAAAGCCCTCTGACCATGTTCCGGTCTGGGTGGATCTGGCTGCTGCCTGACAGGGCATAGCTGCCGCAACGTTCACAGCCTCTTCCGGCAAACCTGCAGGACGTGTTAGGCTTTAGCCTCCACCGGGAGGCGGCGGCATGCTTCGTCCATTGCGAGGATCAGGATCACAGGCTACGGGCCACAGGGCTCGCGGGCGTTTCCTTGCGCCCGGCCTGATTGTTCCGCTCATGATCAGCGCGATAGCAATGGGCCTTTGGAGCACGGGCAAAGGACTGGCGGCAGAACAGACGCGCGAATGGCCTTCTGCCCAGCACAAGACCGGGAAACAGGAAGAGCCCCCCTGCACCTGCCGCTACTATGGCGAGGAATTCAGGCTTGGCGAAACGATCTGCATGAAAGGTCAGGAAGGCAAAAGGATCGCCATCTGTGTGATGGTGATCAACAATCCGTCCTGGGAAAAGACCGGCGCCGAGTGCCCTTCGGCGCAATTGTCACCCCGAAGGTCTCTTGAAACCCCTGTGAGCTTCGCAAGCCTCAACGGCAAGGGGTAATGCACCCGGCCGGTTTTCGGGAGAATTTAAGCCAGACTACTGAAGCGCGGGCGTGGAGGCCGTCATCACGGCTGCCGGATTATGATCGATCCAGGTATCGGCCATCGCACGGGCACGGCCGCGGATTGCCTCGCTTGCCAAACCGAAATACTGCTCGTGAAGAGCATTGATCCAGCCGGAATCCTGACCATGCGCACGGCGGTGGGCGATGGTGAGCCACATGAGGCCACGCGCCTTGCGCTCGTCATCATGGCCCTGGGTGAACAGGGTCTCGCCGAGACGCGCCTGAGCACCGACATGCCCCTTCAGGGCTGCCAGATTATACCAGCGAACGGCCATGCGGCTGCTGCTGTCCTGATAGAGGCGGCCAAGCTCGTACTGAGCCTGAGGATCGCCAAAATAGGAGGCGGCGTGGGTGAAGATCTGACGGGCACGCGCAACATTCTGGGGAACGGCATCGGAGATCCCGTTGAGATAGTAATTGCCGAGCGCAACGAAAGCGCTGGCGACGAACGGCGCATCCGGAGCTTCCGGACGGTCGTCGCCATGTTCGCGCACGATCTGGCTGTAATATTCGAAGGCCTTGAGGTCGTCTTCCTTGACCCCGTCGCCGGAGGCATACATCTCGCCGAGCTTCCAGGCGGCCATGGGCTGGCCGTTTTCAGCAGCGTAACGCAGGGAGTTCAGGGCACCGGCCTTGTCACCGGAGTAATACTGGCGCGCACCGTAGCGCAGCGCTTCGCTCGGAGAGATCGCTTCCAGTGACAATGGCTTGGTCTGGGTCGGCGTCCCGTCAAAGGCGAGAGCCGCCTGACCACTGAGGGCCATCGTGACAACGCCGGCAGCCACACCTGCCGTTATGATAAGGTCCCGCAATGCGGACATGATCTTGAACTCTCTAGGCCTGTCGTATCCCTGTCCCATCTGTTTCGCACTATATCTGTGCAATTCGACCAGACTTGGGCCTTCCAGGGTCTGAATGTGGCGGTTCGGGGGATTCATCTGGTCAAACCGGGCCATCTTGCCCATTTTTCCGAGATCCAATCTGCCCAAGTCCCGAACCACTCCGCTCGTCTCCTGTTTGCTCCGGGCCAGCCCCTGCCAGGTTCAAGGAGAACGTTGCGAGGCGCCTTCGAAGACCCCTACCGGATGATGTTGAAACATGGCCGAACCGCGGCAGCAACGCCGCATTCAGGGGCAGGATGCGACTCCCTGGGGAACCGTTGCCAAAAGGACACAGATTAACCATCCAACCTCGTCAGCTTCACCTAGGACGGGAAATCCACCAAGGGCAACACAACCGGCACCGGCAGCTTCAGCAGCCGAAATCCGGATCGCTCCTCCCCCGAGAACCTCCCCCGCCCGACCGCAAGCACAGGCTCGCGGAGTCAGACCTTGTCAGAGACACATGGAATCACAATCCGGTTCACATTCGGTTGCCAGAACCGTGAAACTGTTACGCCAGCCTGTTTAAAACGGGGGAGTTCCGCGCTTCCGCTTTGATGTTCCAGCTTTGTTCTGAGACAATCTCTTTTGATTCGGGCAAAAGACGTTTAGGGCAAAGGCATGGCGGCAAGCCCAGTTCCCGCAAGTGGCGCTCAAAAGCTGTTGAGCAGGCCCGGTGCGGATTTAAGATCAGGCGAAGCCAGGCAGAGGATGGACAGGATTCAATGAGCGGTAAAAGCGATTTGTTTGGTGGCAACGCGGCTGAAGCCAGAGAGGACGACCTGCCTTTCCAGAGCGCGCCCAAGCCTGCCAGCAAGCCGGCCGCAGTCCCCGCCATGAATCCGGACGGGGAATATTCCGCCGCCGACATCGAAGTGCTTGAAGGCCTGGAGCCGGTTCGGCGGCGCCCAGGCATGTATATCGGCGGCACCGACGAGCGCGCCCTGCACCACCTCTTTGCCGAAGTCATCGACAACTGCATGGACGAGGCCGTGGCCGGACATGCCACCTGGATCGATGTGTCCCTGGATGCAGAGGGATACCTGACGGTTACCGACAACGGCCGCGGCATCCCTGTCGACGCCCATCCGAAATTCAAGGACAAGTCCGCACTCGAAGTGATCATGACGACGCTTCACGCAGGCGGAAAGTTCGACAGCAAGGTCTACGAGACCTCCGGCGGCCTGCATGGCGTCGGCATTTCCGTCGTGAATGCCCTGTCCGAAGACCTGATCGTCGAGGTCGCGCGCGCCCGCAAGCTGTATCGCCAGCGCTTCCAGCGCGGTCTGCCGCAGGGACCGCTGGAACATGTCGGCGACACCCAGAACCGCCGCGGCACGCTGGTGCGGTTCAAGCCCGACCACGAGATCTTTGGCCGCGGCGCAAAGTTCAAGCCGTCGCGCCTCATGTCCATGGCCCGCTCCAAGGCTTATCTCTTTGGCGGCGTCGAGATCCGCTGGCATTGCGCACCGGAGCAGCTGGAGGAAAAGGACACGACGCCGACCGAAGCCGTGTTCCATTTTCCGGGCGGCTTGCGCGACTTCCTGGCGGAGAAGCTCCATAAGGAACGCCGCGTTGTCGACGACATCTTTGCGGGCACCACAGGCAAGTCCGGTGGCCATGGCGCCGTGGAATGGGCCGTCACCTGGTATGCGGGCGACGGCTTCGTCAATTCCTACTGCAACACCATTCCGACCCCGGAAGGCGGCACCCATGAAGCCGGGTTCCGCTATGCGCTGCTGCGCGGCCTAAAGGCCTATGGCGAGCTGACGAACAACAAAAAGGCTGCGCTGATCACCGGCGACGACGTGATGACCTCTGCCGGCGGCATGCTGGCGGTCTTCATCCGAGAGCCGGAATTCGTCGGCCAGACCAAGGACAAGCTGGCGACCAACGAGGCAACCCGCATTGCCGAAACTGCGGTCCGCGACGCGTTCGACCACTGGCTCACCGCCTCCCCGAACCAGGCCAACAAGCTTCTGGAATGGGTGATCGACCGGGCCGAGGAACGCCTGCGCCGGCGTCAGGAAAAGGACGTTGCCCGCAAGACCGCTGTCCGCAAGCTGCGCCTGCCCGGCAAGCTGGCAGATTGCTCGGCCAATCAGGCCGACGGCACAGAACTCTTCATTGTCGAGGGCGACTCGGCAGGTGGCTCAGCCAAACAGGCGAGAAACCGCGCCAATCAGGCCGTTCTGCCGCTGCGCGGCAAGATCCTGAACGTTGCCAATGCGGGACGCGACAAGCTCGTTGCCAACCAGCAGCTTGCCGACCTGATCCAGGCGCTCGGCTGCGGCACCCGCTCGCAATACCGGGATGAGGACCTGCGCTACGAGAAGGTCGTCATCATGACGGATGCTGACGTGGACGGCGCGCACATCGCCTCCCTGCTCATTACCTTCTTCTACCGGGAGATGCCCGCGATGATCCGCAACGGCCATCTGTTCCTGGCCGTTCCGCCGCTTTACCGCCTCTCCCAAGGCGGCAAGACGCTCTATGCCCGCGACGACGCCCACAAGGACGAGTTGATGGCGACCGTCTTCAAGGGCAAGTCCAAGGTGGAAATCGGACGCTTCAAAGGCCTTGGTGAAATGCTGCCCTCGCAGCTGAAGGAAACCACCATGGATCCATCCAAGCGCACCATGCTGAGGGTCGCCATTTCCGAAATGGCAGAAGAAGACACCAGCGACACGGTGGAGCGCCTGATGGGCAACAAGCCGGAAGCCCGGTTCCGCTTCATTCAGGACAATGCCGAATTTGCAGAAGACCTGGACATCTGATCCGGCCACATTCGGGCAGTGCTATTTTTTGGGCACTGCCTCTCTCTGAACAAATTGACCCAGCGATAATCATAAGTTACTTCTAGCTACAGTTTTTGGGATTTTTTCCTATGCTTCATTCATTGTATTCCGCCATAGACCGCCGGAGACGGCCACTTCGGGAACATCATTTCGTGACGTTTCCGGACATCAAGGTCGCTTATGCGCGCGTCCCAGGCTGCCCTGCACGCACCCTGTCGAAGTTGATCGACCGTCTGTCCAGCTCTGCGCTGGCGTGCAAGTCCGGCATGGCCGCGTCCCGCAGCAGAGGAACTTCGTCTGCTGGCAATTCCAGCCAGCGCAAGCCGGACCCTGCTCTTGTCTGGCACCGGGATGCAGATCTCTACACGGCCCGCGACCTGCAGCGGAAGCTTCCGGATGCCTTCGTCTTTGCCCTGATCCAGAATCCGTTTGAACGGGTCGCAGACAGTTTCGTGTCCGTGATCGAGAGCGAAGCCCCGCTTCCGACCTTCTTTGCCGACAACGGCTTTTCCAAAGACATGAGCCTGGACCAGTTCGCAGCCCGGGTTGCGACCACTTCCGACATGTCCTGCGACAACCAGCTGCGCACCCAGACATCCATTCTGAAACATGAAGGCCGCATTGTTCCGGACCTCATTCTGTCGATGGACCGGCTGCATCTTCAATGGTCCCGCCTGCGGGGCCAGCTCTGGGAACGGTCGAACGTCGACATCGGCCCGAAGGCACCCGCCATCAGCACCTCCGCCCGTGTCCAGGAACTGGCGCAGGCCCTGACAAAGTCGCCTGCAGCCCGTGAGCTTCGCCGCCGCTTTGCCCGCGACTATGTCCTACTGGACACCAGCTGGAACGGCGCGACACCGGTTCGCTCAGCTTCTCCTATCCGCATCTCGGCCTGAAACAGCTGAGCGAGCGGTCTGGCCGGCCGAACGTCCAGCCGCAGCACCCCTGACAGGCGGAATCCCGCAAAAGGCTGCCCTGCAGCACTGATACAACCTCCATTGTTAACCGAAATGAGCGTCAGAGCGCTGATCTGGCGAATTTCTGCGCCTTTAGCCGCTCGCGATCATTGACACGCTAGCGAACAAATGTAGGGTGTGCGCAACCTGGCCTCAGAGGGCCGGAAGATCTCATCATCCGTGCAATAACTTACCGGGCACCCCGCTCTATGTCATTTAATAGTCTCGGCCTTAGCGAGAAGGTTCTCGCCGCAGTTGAAGCCGCTGGATACTCCGAACCGACGGCCATTCAGGCAGGCGCCATTCCTCTTGTACTCGAACGCCGGGATGTATTGGGCATCGCCCAGACGGGAACAGGCAAGACGGCAAGCTTCACGCTGCCGATGCTCACCCTGCTCGAAAAGGGCCGTGCCCGTGCCCGCATGCCACGCACGCTGATCCTTGAGCCGACCCGTGAACTGGCTGCCCAGGTTGAAGAAAACTTCGACAAATACGGCGTCAATCACAAGCTGAACGTCGCCCTTCTGATTGGTGGTGTCTCCTTCGGCGAGCAGGACAAGAAGATCGACCGCGGCGCAGACGTTCTGATCGCGACCCCGGGCCGTCTTCTCGACCACGTCGAGCGCGGCAAGCTGATGCTTCAGGGCGTGGAAATCCTCGTTATCGACGAAGCCGACCGCATGCTCGACATGGGCTTCATTCCGGACATCGAGCGGATCTGCAAGCTCATCCCCTTCACCCGCCAGACCCTGTTCTTCTCGGCCACCATGCCGCCGGAAATCCAGCGCCTGTCGGACGCTTTCCTGCAGAATCCGGCGCAGATCGAAGTAGCAGCGCCCTCGACCACCTCTGCAAATGTCACCCAGCGGCTGAAGGCAGCAGGCTCCGTCGACTATGAAAAGCGCGCGGCTCTTCGCGAGTTGCTTGAAAGCGCCGAAGACCTGAAGAACGCGATCGTCTTCTGCAACCGCAAGCGCGACATCACCACCTTGTTCCGCTCCCTGGAGCGTCACGGCTACAATGTCGGTGCGCTTCATGGCGACATGGACCAGCGCACCCGCATGATGATGCTGGACAATTTCCGCAAGGGCAATGTAACCCTGCTGGTCGCCAGCGACGTGGCCGCCCGAGGTCTGGACATTCCGGACGTCAGCCACGTCTTCAACTACGACGTTCCGATCCATGCCGAGGACTATGTCCACCGCATCGGCCGTACAGGCCGTGCAGGCCGCAAGGGCTCTGCCTTCACCATCGTGACCGGTGACGACAAGAAGTATCTCGACGCGATCGAAACCCTGACCAAGCAGTCCATCGAGTGGACTGGCGATCCGGTTGATTTCGAAGCCGCTGCCGAAGAGCGCAAGGCGCGCCGCCGCGGTGGCCGCAGCGCCGCAAAGGCCGCAGCTACTGACGAGCAGGACGGACAGGCCGCAGTTCCGAAGAAGCGGGCAACCAGAAGCCGCTCCAGCCGCAAGGAAGTTGCAGAGGCAACGGAAACCGCGGTCGAACAGGTCGAGGAAGCGGCAGCAGGCGAAGAAAAGCCGGCACCGCGCCCGTCCCGCCGCCGCGCACCCAAGGCAGCCGCAGAAACTCCGGCGCCTGTCGAAGCCGTGGCCGACGAAATTCAGGACAATGAGCCGCAACCCCGGCCAACCCGCGCTGAGCGCCCTGCCCGTGGCGAGCGCAACCCGCGCAATGACCGGAATGCGCAGCCCCGCGCCCCGCGTCAGGAGCGCAATGAACCAGCCTTCGGGATTGGCGGCCACATACCAGCCTTCATTCTGCGGGATCCGCGCCCAAAGAAAGCGTCCTGAAAATTTTTCAACAGGCCCCGGAGTAATCCGGGGCCTTTTCATTTCCGGCAGATGCTTTCCCGTACTTCTGCAAAAATGCGATAAGTAATTTAACCTGCGCTGACAGATCAGCAGTCCGACGAGCCCCGTCGTGCGGACATTGATCCTGCGTTCCTCGTCCAAGTTCCTTCATTTTATGAAAGAGATGAGGCAGAAGACCAAGTTTCCAGCTCACACAAATCGCGTCAAACAATCATTCAAATTAAATAAAATATATAGATACAACCAAAACATTCAAAGAAATAGACCTCGCCCTTTTACCCTCACCAAACAATGACAAAACGAAACCCTGAGCCACCGGGCGCTTTAACTTTAATTTAAGCGTTATTGTTGATTTTGACGATAGCTCCATTCATTACAAATGTTGCACTCACTTATTTCCGGAAGCGGGCAAACCATGGCGGAAGATGACGACTTCAAAAGGACAATTGTCTACGGCGAGTCAGCCATTTCCTATATCAAGCGCAACAGCCTGCCCGCTTATCCGAAGAGCTATGAGCTTTGGTACACCTATTCCTCTGGCTACAACCACGGCCTCAATCGTGCCGTGAACGAGATCCTGCGCCACAAGGGCAATATCTCGTCCGAGGACATGCAGCAGCTCTACAGCAAGTATCTTTCCCCGACCCGCCTTGGCGACCGTCTCAATGACGTTGGTTCGAAGGTCTCAAAGGAAGTCGAAGGGCTGATCGACTCCCTCAAGCACAGCGTGAATGCGGCATCCGATTATGGCCTGTCGCTGCGCAAGGCGACGAACATCCTGCCGGAACTTCAGGACCCGAAGAAACTGGAAGCCTTCATCACGATGATGGTTCACGCGACGCGGGAAGCCATGGTCTCGAATTCCAAACTGGAGGCCCAGTTGATGGAATCCAAGCGCCAGTTCGAGGTGCTTCAGACCAATCTGGAAGCAATCCGCTACGAGTCCCTGACCGATGAACTGACCACACTCGGCAACCGCAAGCATTTCGACACGGCTCTGGACCAGAGCATTGCCCAGGCCGACCATACCGGCGAGCCGATGGCGCTGCTCCTGACGGACATCGATCACTTCAAGCGCTTCAACGACACCTATGGCCACCAGACCGGTGACCAGGTTCTGCGCCTCGTTGCGCTGACCACCAAGCAGAGCGTCAAGCCGCACGATGTTCCGTGCCGCTATGGTGGCGAGGAATTCGCGATCATTCTGCCGCGCTCCAGCCTGGCAGAGGCGCATGATGTAGCTGAAAAGATCCGGTCTTCCGTCATGTCCAAGGAACTGCTCAAGCGATCCACCGGAGAGAATCTGGGCCGTATCACCGTCTCGATCGGCATTTCCATGTACAGCCGGGGCGACACCGCCCATGGCTTAGTTGCCCGTGCCGACGAAGCACTCTACACGGCCAAGCGCAATGGCCGCAATCTCGTCGTCACCGAGAAAGACCTCAGAGAACGCACGGAAGTTGCCTGAGCAGGACTCAGGCACGCTCTTGCCCCGTTAATCTTGGAAAATACAGGCGCAGCAGCACTAATCAGCGCGCCGCATCCAGACCCATTCGCCAGAAATCGGCCTCAAGCCGGCTTGCCTGGGTGAAGGTCTGAAGCAGGGCCGGATAGCGGGCCTCTGTCAGATACCTGTCGGCCGTGCGGTCCATCCAGTCCGAAAAGGCCTGCGCCACACCCTGATAGCCACTGCCGGAATATTCATCCAGCCAATTGCGGTAGGACTTGGCAGCGGGGCCTTGCGGCTGGGCAGTCAGGTTGTCCCGCCCGATTTCCGCATAACCAAGGACGCAAGGGGCAAGCGCGACCTGCAGGTCGAGCAGATCGCCACGCATGCCGGTCTCAAGCACGAAACGGGTATAGGCAATCGTCTGGCTCGCCTCGGGCAGCTTCTGAAGCTCGTCCTTCGACAGGCCCCAGCCTGCGCACAAGCCGACATGAAGGTCCATTTCCGTGTCCAGAATGGCTTTCAGGCCTGCGAGGGCCTCCTGCATGTCAGCCAGATTGTCAGCCTTGTAGATGGCGAGCGCGTGGGCGCGCGAAAACTGGATCAGAAACAGATAATCCTGCGCCAGATAGGTCCGGAAGGCTTCTTCCGGTAGACTGCCGTCGGCAAGCCCCTGAACGAAGGCATGACGGGTGTAGTCCTGCCAGACAGCAAGACTGTCGGCGCGAAGCCGTTCAAAGAAACTGGACATGAAGACTTAATCTCGGATTCAGGCGCCGGCAGACAGCGCGTTCGGGTCGGCAGCTTGAAGGGACACGCTCTCGCCGCATCCACAGGCAGACACTTCGTTCGGGTTCTTGAAGATAAAGCCCGAGCGGAACTTAGTGACCTCGAAATCCATTTCCGTGCCCAGCAGGAACAGGACAGCGGACGGATCCACATAGAGCCGCACGCCCTTGTCCTCGATGACATCGTCACCGGCCTTGGCTTCCTCGGCCAGCTCCATGGTGTATTCCATGCCCGCACAGCCGCCCTTCTTGATGCCCACGCGCAGCCCGAGCACATCCTTGTCGGAGTTCTCGACCAGCTCGCGCACGCGCTCGGCGGCGGCCTCGGTCAGTGTCATCACCTGGAATTTGCGCATAGCGCCCATGTCAGCCTCTTTGTCCCGGAAAGGATGCCGGAGAGCATCGCATTACGAATCCTGCTTCCACCATATAGGCATTGGGGCAGTGGTTCAAAACCCCTGCCCCGAAACCAGACCCTTGAAGATCAATACCAGTTGAGCGCCACCTTGGCCTCGTCGGACATACGCTCCGGCGACCAGGGCGGGTCGAAGACCATCTCCACATTGACCTGGCCAATGCCTGGAACGGCCTCAACGGCATTCTGTACCCAACCCGGCATTTCACCGGCCACCGGGCAGCCCGGAGCGGTCAGGGTCATGTCGATGTTGATCGAGCGGTCATCCTCGATGTCGACCTTGTAGATTAGGCCCAGCTCGTAGATGTCGCAGGGAATTTCCGGATCGTAGACGGTCTTCAGCGCACCGATGATGTCGTTGGTCAGACGGTCCAGTTCCGCAGCCGGAATGCTGGAGGTCGCGGCCACGTCGGTGCGCAGTTCCTCTCCGGCTTCATTGGTGTCGATGGTGGTCATCTCACTCATATCTTCCGTCCTCAGGCGAAGAATGCCTGTGCCTTGATCAGGGCCTCCACCAGCACGTCGACTTCCGCCCGCGTGTTGTAGAGACCGAAACTTGCCCGACATGTAGACGTCACACCGTACTTTGCCAAGAGCGGCTGGGCACAATGCGTTCCGGCCCGCACGGCAACACCGGCCCGGTCGATGATCGTGGAGACATCATGGGCATGGGCTCCCTTGAGCTCGAAGGACACGATCGCCCCCTTGCCCGGCGCCGTTCCGAAGATGCGCAGCGAATTGATTTCCGACAGCCGCTGATGGGCATATGCAGACAGGTCCGCCTCGTGAGCCGCGATCCGCTCGCGCCCGATCGCATCCATGTAGTCAAGAGCTGCGCCAAGGCCGATGGCCTGGACGATCGGCGGCGTACCGGCCTCGAACCGGTGTGGCGGTTCATTGTAGGTCACCCGGTCCTCGGTGACATCCATGATCATCTCACCGCCGCCCATGAACGGGCGCATGGCCTTCAGCTTGTCGGTCTTCGCCCACAACACGCCGATGCCCGACGGGCCGTAGACCTTGTGGCCGGTGAAGACGTAGTAGTCGCAACCCAGGTCCTGCACATCCACCGGCAGGTGAACCGCGCCCTGGCTGCCATCAACCAGAACCGGAATGCCGCGCTCATGCGCGATCCGGCACACGTCCTTGATCGGAACAACAGTGCCGAGAACATTGGACATCTGGGTGATCGCCACGAGCTTCGTGCGGTCCGACAGCGTGTCCGCAAAGGCATCAAGGTCGAAGGAGCCATCCTCGCGCACATAGACCCACTTCAGCTTCGCGCCATTGCGCTCGCGGTGGAAATGCCAGGGCACGATATTGGAGTGGTGCTCCATGATCGACAGGACGATCTCGTCGCCTTCGCTGAAGTAATCCGGACCCAAGCCATAGGACACCAGGTTGATCGCCTCGGTCGAGGACCGGGTGAAGACGATCTCGTCCACGGACGGGGCATTCAGGAACCGGCGGACCTTCTCGCGGGCGGCTTCATAATTGTCGGTCGCAAGGTTCGACAGGAAATGCAGGCCACGATGGACGTTGGAATATTCCATCGAATAGGCCTTGGACACCGCATCGATCACGGCCTGCGGCTTTTGCGAGGAAGCACCATTGTCCAGATAGACCAGCGGCTTGCCATAGACCTCACGCGACAGGATCGGGAAATCCCTGCGGATGGCCTCGACATCATAGGCCTTATCGAGTTCTGCCGTCGCGACCGTCATGCCGCCTGCTCCTTACCAGAAAATCTGACCCCAGAGGGTTTTGCGGAAACCGGGCGTACCCGGTTCTCTCGATCTTGTCTGCAAACGGTTTGCCATGACTGGCCTGCCCATTTCCAGAGCGCGCTCCCTCTCCCCTCTGGGAGAGGGCTGGGGTGAGGGCTCGTTCACGAGGACGGAAGCCGCCCCCTCACCCGGACCTTTGGTCCGACCTCTCCCCGCCGGGGAGAGGTATAGCCCTCAGAAACGCTGCGGATTTGCAATCCGCGTTCCCTACTTCGCCGCCAGCCAGTCGCGGACGCGCTGTTCGAGGATCTCAGTCACGTCCTCTTCAGCGAATTCCTCGATGGCTTCGGACAGGAAGGCCAGAACCAGAAGGGTCTTGGCTTCTTCCAGCGGAATGCCACGGGCACGCAGATAGAACAGCAGGTCCTCGTCGATCTCGCCACAGGTTGCGCCATGGGCACAGATTACGTCGTCAGCGAAGATTTCCAGTTCGGGCTTGTTGGCCATTTCTGCGCCTTCGGACAGGAGCAGAGCCTGGGTCATCATCTCGCCGTCGGTCTTCTGGGCGTGCTGGGCAACATTGATGCGGCCCTGGTAAACGCCACGGGCATCATCATCGAGAACCGTCTTGAAGAACTCGCGGCTGTTGCAATGAGGCACAGCGTGGTCAACGATCAGGGTCTGGTCGGCCAGAGCCTTGCCGCGGGCCAGCGTGACGCCATAGATCTTGGCTTCGGAGTTCTCGCCGGCAAAGGCGACGAACTGCTGGTTGCGGGTAAAGTCCGGTCCGGCGATGAAGCAGAGCGTCTTGAGTTCCGCTTTCGCGCCGATGCGCGACAGGGTGGTCGCCAGAACGGCGCCGGCCCCTTCGCTGATCATCAGACGGGTGGTTGCCAGATGGGCCTTGTCCGCGACGTCATAGTCGAAGACCGCATTGGTTTCCCCTGCCCCGGCCTTGCCCGCAAAGGTCTCAACCAGGCGCAGCTTAGCACCTTCACCCAGCTCCACGCGGCAACGGGTCACCTGGGCACCTTCGCTGACGGCGATCTGCACCAGCTCGACCGGCTTGGAAACCTCTGCGCCCGCCTTCACGCTCAAGACGACGCCGCCCTGAACAAATGCGGTGTTGAGGGCCAGGACGCCATCGGTTCCGGCAGACTTCGGCTGCGCCAGAAGCGCGGCGCCCTTGTCACCAGCAAGCGCCGCATTGAAGTCGGCAAGGCTCACGCCTTCCGCTTCAAGAGCCGCCACATCGCTGAGTTCGGCCACATAGGAGCCGTTGGCAATCACGATCCGGTAGCGGTCGAGTTCGCCGAGCATGTCGGCTGCGCCGAGGGCGGCCTTCGCCTCGTCCACGGAAACGGCAGCCGCCAGAGGCGCTGCAGACTTCAGGAAAGCGCGAAGATCGGAGTACTTGTACTCTTCGACCCGGCGGTGCGGCAGACCCTTGGCCTTGATCTGACCGGCAGCCGACGCGCGCAGAGCTGCGACGGCATCAGACCCGGCGAGACCCGTCCGCGCTGCATCGAACCGGTCGACAAGACCCGTTTCCGCCTGCGTCAGATTGATCGGTGTGGTCACGTTCATGTCTCCAACCCCGCTCAGGCTGCTGCGCCGGTGTAATCGGCGTAGCCGTTCTTTTCCAGCTCCAGAGCCAGTTCCTTGCCGCCGGTCTTGACGATCTTGCCCTTGGAGAGGACGTGAACGACATCCGGGACGATATGGTCGAGCAGGCGCTGATAGTGCGTGATCACGATCATGGAGCGGTCCGGCGAGCGCAGCTTGTTGACGCCTTCCGACACGATGCGCAGGGCGTCGATGTCGAGGCCCGAGTCCGTTTCGTCCAGCACACAGAGCTTCGGCTCAAGCAGGGCCATCTGAAGAATTTCCGCACGCTTCTTCTCACCGCCGGAGAAGCCGACGTTCAGCGGGCGCTTCAGCATGTCCATGGTGACGTTCAGGTCTGCGGATTTTGCCTTCACCAGCTTCATGAAATCCGGAATGGACAGGGCATCTTCGCCGCGCGCCTTGCGCTGTGCGTTGATGGCCGTCTTCAGGAATTCCATCGTGGCAACGCCCGGGATCTCGATCGGATACTGGAAGGCCAGGAACACGCCGGCAGCAGCGCGCTCATCCGGTTCCATCTCCAGAAGGTTTTCCCCGTTGAACAGGATCTCACCCTCGGTGATCTCGTAGTCTTCCTTGCCCGCCAGGATGTAGGACAAGGTGGACTTGCCCGAGCCGTTCGGACCCATGATGGCGTGGATTTCGCCCGGGTTCACGGTCAGATCGATGCCGCGCAGGATTTCAGAGCCGTCTTCGGCGATGCGGGCGTGCAGGTTCTTGATCTCAAGCATTACTTCAACCTTCGTTTTGGTCCGGCCGGGGCGGCTCGCAGTTCACTGTCTAAACCAGCGTCTGCTCATCGCCTTCAAGAGCTTGGGAAACTCTTCCCCACTCACGCCCAGCTCAGCAACTTCTTGAATGGAAATGACGGAATCGATGCCGCATCTCGGACACATAGCCGTGACCTCGCGCTCGCCGATTTCGTTACACCACTCCTCAATTTCCTTGGCCAGGAAGACCGCCTCGCAGTAGAAGCAGCCAACCTGCGTGTCATTCTGATAGCGCTGCCGCTGCCGGGTACTCAGTTTATGAGCTGCAACGACAGCATCAGGGTTCATTAGCCAACCCTCGCACGAACAATTTCCGCTTCGTCATCCTCGGGCCTGTCCCGAGGATCTACCCGCCTGTCCGCACGAAAATGGTGCGTCTTAATTGTAGTCATCCCACATCCTTGTGTTCCGGTGCGGTTGATAGACATTCTCGATTTCACCCATCCGTTCATAGAGGTCGAGCCAGGTCGGGTTCAGCCCCTCGATCAGCTCGATTTTCCAATCACGCCGGTAGCGCTTCAAAGACTTCTCCCTCTGAATCGCCAAGACGATACTCGGGTGACTTTCGAACCAGACAAGGCTTTTGGCCTTGTACTTCGTTGTGAAACCCTTTCGGACTTCCTCCCGATGTTCCCAGATCCGCTTTGGCAGATCGCTTGTCACACCGGTGTAGATCACGCCCCGGGGTTTGTCTGACATCATGTAAACAAACCCCGACATGGCCTATTCCTCTCCGTCCAGCAGATCCTCGGGACAGGCCCGAGGATGACGAAGAGAGGGGTTAAGCATTAGCCGACCGATCCTTCCAGGCTGATCGAGATCAGCTTCTGGGCTTCGACCGCGAATTCCATCGGCAGCTGCTGGATCACGTCCTTGACGAAACCGTTGACGATGAGCGCCACGGCCTCTTCCTCATTCATGCCACGCTGCTGGCAGTAGAACATCTGGTCGTCGGAGATCTTCGAGGTGGTTGCCTCGTGCTCAAACTGGGCCGTCGCGTTCTTGCTCTCGATGTAGGGCACCGTGTGCGCACCGCAGTCCTGACCGATCAGCAGCGAGTCGCACTGGGTGAAGTTGCGGGCGTTGGAGGCCTTCTTGT
This sequence comes from Roseibium suaedae, assembly GCF_900142725.1. Classification (GTDB taxonomy): domain Bacteria; phylum Pseudomonadota; class Alphaproteobacteria; order Rhizobiales; family Stappiaceae; genus Roseibium; species Roseibium suaedae. The sequence continues at coordinate 382,988 of NZ_FRBW01000003.1, forward strand.
GGGCAGAGACCAGACCACGATAGGTGTTCTGGGACTTGCCCGCGGAAATGCCCTTGGAAATGATCCGGCTCGACGTGTTCTTGCCGAGGTGAATCATCTTGGTGCCGCTGTCCACCTGCTGATAGCCGTTGGACACGGCGATCGAGTAGAACTCGCCACGGGAATTGTCGCCGCGCAGGATGCAGGACGGATATTTCCAGGTCACCGCAGACCCGGTTTCCACCTGGGTCCAGGAGATCTTGGAGTTCTTGCCCCGGCAATCCCCGCGCTTGGTGACGAAATTGTAGATGCCGCCCTTGCCGTCCTTGTCGCCCGGGAACCAGTTCTGGACCGTCGAGTACTTGATTTCGGCATCATCGAGCGCGATCAGCTCGACGACAGCTGCATGCAGCTGGTTCTCGTCGCGCTGAGGCGCGGTGCAGCCTTCCAGATAGGACACGTAAGAGCCCTTGTCGGCGATGATCAGCGTGCGCTCGAACTGGCCGGTGTTCTGCTCATTGATACGGAAATAGGTCGACAGCTCCATCGGGCAGCGGACGCCTTCCGGGATGTAGACGAAGGAGCCGTCGGAGAAGACCGCCGAGTTCAGCGTCGCATAATAGTTGTCGGTGACCGGCACCACGGAGCCGAGGTACTTCTTGACCAGGTCCGGATATTCGCGCAGCGCTTCGGAGATGGAACAGAAGATGACGCCAGCCTTCTTCAGCTCTTCCTTGAAGGTGGTGACGACGGAAACACTGTCGAACACGGCGTCGACGGCAACCCGGTTCTTCGGCTCCACGCCGGCCAGAATTTCCTGCTCGCGCAGCGGAATGCCCAGCTTCTCATAGGTCGCCAGCAGCTCCGGATCGACTTCGTCGAGGCTCTTGGGGCCTTCAACGGACTTGGGCGCTGCCCAGTAGTAGAGCGCATCCAGGTCGATCTTCGGATAGGAAACGCGGGCCCAGGTCGGCTCTTCCATGGTCTGGAAGCGGCGCAGCGCATCAAGGCGCCATTCGGTCATCCATTCCGGCTCGTTTTTCTTGGCCGAAAGAAAGCGGACCGTTTCCTCGGAAAGGCCCTTGGCGCTGACTTCGGACTCGATCTCGGTGACAAAGCCATATTTGTACTGATCGACATCGATCTCCTTGACCCTGTCGATCGTCTCCTGCACAGCCGGCATGTCGTTTACTCCGTCTCATCGGGACCTGCGCCCCGGCTTTCAAAATCTGGCCCGCAAGGCGCGCTTCCCGTTCCGGATACGCGCAGCTGAGGCCGTTGGATGTCGCGCCTGACCTGAGCCGGCGCTGGATTTCGTCTTTTGCCCGTTCAGGCAGCCCGGCTCCTGGCCTTGGGGTTTAGCCGGTCGACAATCGACGGCCAGACTTCCAGGAAACGGGCAACATCTGCTTGTGTGCTGTTCCACCCGAGGCTGACACGCAGGGCGCAACGGGCGGCCGCCTCGTCCACGCCCATGGCGCTGAGCACATGGGAAACCGAGACCTTGCCCGATGAACAGGCAGATCCCGACGACAGCGATATCCTCTCCAGATCGAACGCGATCAGCGCGGTTTCAGCGGCAACACCTTCGACTGCGAAGCAGGTGGTGTTGGCGAGCCGGGGCGCATCCGCGCCAAAGATCGTTACATCGGGACATATAGCCCTGAGACCCGCTTCAAGCGAGTCCTGAAGCGCCTTCATTGCGGCATTATCTTCGCCCTCGCCCCGCGCCTCTTCCGCTGCGGCGCCAAATCCTGCGATCCCGGCGACATTTTCCGTGCCGGCCCGGCGCCAGTTTTCCTGGCCGCCGCCCGTCAGAAGGGCCGAGGGCACGCGCGCGGTGGACCGGACAACAACCGCACCCATGCCCTGCGGGCCGCCAAACTTGTGCGCGGACAAGGTGACCACATCCGCCTGCCAGGCCTCCAGATCGATGGGCATGCGCCCAGCAGCCTGAACCGCGTCCACATGGAAGAAGCCACCGGCAGCCTTGACCAGACGGCCGATCTCTTCCAGCGGCTGGATCACGCCGGTCTCGTTATTCGCCGCCATGACGGAGACGAGCGCAGGCTCATTCTCAGAAAGACGCTGTTCCAGCTCCTCCAGCAGGACGATGCCATCCCGTCCGACCGGCAGAACCTCCTGAGACATGGCCGGAAAACGCCCCCCCGCCACAACGGATGGGTGCTCGACGGCACTGCGCAGAAGACGATCCAGATAGAAGGGCGCCCCCTGATCCTGCCACTGCGGCGTCAGGGCCGTCATGTTGGCTTCGGTGCCACCCGACACAAAGGTAACCGCCCTTGTGCGCGCACCGCAAAGCCCCGCAACGGCCTCGCGAGCCGCTTCGATCCGGGCGCGGGCCCTGCGGCCATCGCTGTGGACGGACGAAGCATTGCCCACATCGCTCATGACCTCGATCATGCGATCTTTCACAACAGGCCGCATTGGCGCGCCCGCATTGTGATCTAGATAAACATGTGGCCGCTTCGCGTTCATGACTGCCGTCTGCTTGCGTGTTTTGGACGATGATTCGATCCCGGCACGGTTTTATCGCTTGCCGCGCACGGAAAACTTGAAATTTTCCGGACGGATGGCGTAAAGGTGCCCAAATGCGAAACGACGCGCTGGCCCTGATGGGTTAGCAGCCGCTCCGGCGGCACCTCTCGAGGAGCCGCGCCGAGTTTCGAATAATTCTAAACAAGGGTTTTAGAAACTCGGAACCTGTGAGTCAAGTTTAGACTTAGGGCTTTCACGTAGACAGAACCCGATCCGCCCGATGGGCATTTCTGCCCCTTGAAAACGGGCCAAGACTGAGGACATTGCGCTTCATGCCTGAGGTGATCTTTAACGGTCCCGCCGGCCGGCTGGAAGGCCGGTTCCATCCCGCAAAGAAGCGGAACGCTCCGATTGCTCTCGTGCTTCATCCGCATCCGCAATTCGGCGGCACGATGAACAACCAGGTCGTCTACCAGCTGTACTACATGTACGCACAGCGCGGCTTCGCCGTGCTGCGTTTCAACTTCCGCGGCGTCGGCCGCTCGCAAGGCGCGTTTGACCACGGCCAGGGCGAGCTTTCCGATGCAGCGGCAGCGCTGGACTGGGCACAGACCGTTCATCCGGATGCCCGTTCCTGCTGGATCGCCGGCTTCTCCTTCGGCGCCTGGATCGGCATGCAGCTCTTGATGCGCCGTCCGGAAGTGGAAGGCTTCATCTCCGTTGCCCCGCCCGCGAACCTGTTCGACTTCTCGTTCCTGGCCCCCTGCCCGTCTTCCGGCCTGATCATCCATGGCGACAACGACAAGGTCGTGCCGCTCAAGGATTCCCAGACCCTGGTCGACAAGCTGAAGACCCAGAAGGGCATCGTCATCGATCACCAGATCATGCCGGGCGCGAACCACTTCTTCGAGAATGACGTGGACGACCTGATGGACCGCTGCGGCAGCTATCTGGACCGCCGCCTGGGCATCACCCCTCAGGATTACCTGCCGGTTTCCAGCAGCTAAGCGTCGCCTCCAAAGCTTTCAAAAACCCGCCCTTACCGGCGGGTTTTTTATTGCCCTGACCTCCGCTTACCCCGAGCCATTTTAGAAAATTTGACGTCCGCCATTGCGAAACATGATTTCACGTAATAAATAAAGTTACATGAAAATCGACAGCCGCCTTTCCTCCGTTCTCCACGCCCTTCTGCACATGGCAGAGCGGGGCTCACCGCTCACGTCAGATGAGCTTGCCTGCTGCATGCGCACCAATCCGGTGGTCGTCAGGCGCACCATGGGCTTCTTGCGCAAGGCAGGCATTGTCTCTTCGTCCAAGGGGCATGCGGGCGGCTGGAGCATCACCGCAGACCTCACACAGGTCACATTGCGCCAATTGCATGAAGTTCTGGGAGAACCGGCGGTCTTTGCCATCGGCAACCGCCACGAACGCCCAGAATGCCTTGTCGAGCAATCCGTGAACGCTGCCCTTGATGGCGCCTTCCAGGAAGCCGAAGCCCTGCTTCTGGACCGGTTTTCACAGATCACCCTTGCCCAGCTGGCGGAAGATTTCGCCTGCCGGTTCGACCAAACCAGACCCAAGAAAGACTGACAGATGCAATATGACGTGATCGTCGTAGGCGGCAGCTATTCCGGAATGGCTGCGGCTCTCCAACTCCTGCGCGCGCGGCGCAAGGTGCTCATCCTCGATGCGGGCGTGAGACGAAACCGCTTCGCTAGCCATTCTCACGGCTTTCTGACCCAGGACGGGATCAATCCCGCCGTGATTGCGCAGACCGCCAGAGCCCAATTGCTTGCCTACCCGACCCTGACCTTCAAGGAGACGCAGGCCATCTCCGCATCAGGCACCCTCGACGCCTTTGAAGTGACCGACAAAGAGGGATCCGTTCACAAGGGAAGACGTGTCCTGTTTGCAACTGGTGTCGCGGACCAGTTGCCCGAGATCGAAGGGCTGCCCGAGCTCTGGGGACAGCATGTCTTCCATTGCCCCTACTGCCACGGCTACGAGCTGGATCAAGGCAGGATCGCGGTGATCGCGACCGGTCCGAACTCCCTCCACCAGGGATTGATGCTGCCGGAATGGGGCCCGACCACCTTTTTCACCAATCGGGCCATCGACCTTGATGACCAGATGCGACGGGATCTGGCGGCCAGGAACGTAACCATCGAGGAGGCCCCGATCCTTCAGCTCTCCGGTGGTCTCGAGATCCAACTGGACGATGGTCGCACCTTGTCCTTCGCCGGCGGGTTCACGGCCCCCAGATGCGCGCCGTCCAGCAGGATTGCGGAGACACTTGGTTGCGAAACCGAGGTCACGCCCTTTGGCGAGCAGATCCGGACAAGTGCCGGCAAGGAAACGACCATAGCAGGTGCCTTTGCCTGCGGGGATGCGGCAAAGGTCCCGCATTCTGTCTCTCTCGCCGTCGCAGACGGCGCCTGGGCGGGCGCCAACATCCACCGCACGCTCATTTTCTGAGCCTGCCACACAAACGAAAAAGGCCCGCAAATGCGGGCCTTTGGAAACTTTTGTTGAGAAGGCGTCTTACTCGCCCGGGGTCCAGGCCTTGTAGTCGCCAGTCACCTGCGGGCGGCTTTCCGGGGTCAGGATGGAGCCATCCGGACGGTAGGCCTTCGCAGTGCCGGTGTGGTTCGGCTCATGCGGCTTCTGCCAGGACTTCGCGTGGTAGCTCTCATCAACCGGCGGCGTGTCTACGCGGTGATGCATCCAGCCATGCCAGCCCGGAGGAATGGACGACGCATCGGCCGGACCGTTGTAGGTCACCCAGCGCTTCTTGCCGCCACGCTCACGGTAATACTTGTTGCCGAACTCGTCTTCGCCAACGAACTCGCCCTTGCGCCACGTGAAGAAGCGGGTTCCCATGGTCTGGCCGTTCCACCAGGTAAAGAATTCGATCAGGAAGTTCTTCATCGCCCTGCCGGGTCCTCTTCGCGCAAGTCAGTCAGTCACTGGCTCAGCCACCGAGCTTCAGGCAAGGTCTGGCGAGCCGAATTTTGCCGGACTATGCCGCCTCACTTTACGCCTGTCCAGTGCCGCAATGCCGCAAGTCCCCGTTAAAGACGGCATTTTCCTCGGATCGAGCGCGTTTTGGACGCTGCACTGACCTCGTTAGCCCCGTGAGGCATTGGGCGGACGGCGCCCGGGCTCCCTGTGGGTGCTGGCATAGGCTGACGCAGGCAGTTTTTCCTTGGCAGCCTTTGCCGCCGCCTTCTTTGCCCCTTTTGCGCCCAGCTTGGACAGGACTTTCTTGATCGGACGTGCCTGTGCCGCAACCTTTGCCGCTTCCGCCTGTAGCTGCCTGGCCTCAGCCCCGATCGCCGGATTTTCCGGGATCATGACTTCTTCGGTTTCAACAGCTGTGCGCTCAAATTCCTTGTCGACTATATCTTGTACTGCTGCCAGGCGCTGAATGGCCTGCTGGTGATAGGTCCGGGCATTTTCCAGGGTCTGGATCTTTTCCGCCGCCGCGTCCAGAAGCTGATCGACCCCCAGGATGTTGTAGAAGCCCGTGCTTTCCAGAACCAGCGACCGGTCATCGGTCAAGAGCCAGCGCAAGCGGCTATACAAGGTCGAGGGGGCAACGGGTTTGACCAGAAGATGATGTGCGCCTGCCCTCAAAGCCCGGTCGACCAGTGCACGTGTGCCATGAGCGGTCAGGAACAGGATCGGCACAAAACAAAGCGGATCCATGTGTTTATGACGAACGAGACGCAACAGCTGGTAGCCGGAGGCAGGTTCCATGCGCCAGTCTGTCAGGATCACATTCGGCGGTTCGGCCAGCATTGACTGCAGAGCCTCATCGACCGAATCAAAAGCCCGCACCCGGGCCACCTTGAAGCTCAGCAGGATCGACCGGATGATCGTCTGCATGGGCTTGCTGTCCTCGACAACCACCACATCGAGATCTTCCATCTCAAGCCCGTAGGCTGCATGGTTCTTCATTCTGGCAAAGCCCCTGCTGATCCCCGTTTATCCCGGAAACCACAATGCACAGGGGGCTTTAAATGCCGCTGAAACCGGTCACGGCAATTTTCTTAAAACTTTCATAGAATCTGCCCAGTCTTGATTTACTGGGCCTTTTGGCGGCTTGCGGGCCTTCAAAGGCCTGAACATGGGGACAAAGATGCAGAATCGGCTTGCCCGGTTCCCCTCCCCGCTATCCACAGCGACACACAAGATTTAGCGAATGCCCACAATTTACACACCAGAGCTTGTCGGCTTCGGCTTGACGTTAAAAGTCCGTTTACACTAGATTTCCAATCGTTGCGGTGTGCGTAAGCGGGGCCTGTGTTCTCGGGCTCCCACCCCCCAGTTCAAGCGTAATCAGCGTGTCCCTCCCGGCTCGGCAAGCCAGCCTTCCGGGTGGACGCTGTTCGTGTGTCCGGGTCTCAGAGACCCCCGTGACAAATCTGTTGAAAGACACTACATTTAGTGTTCATTCACCACTCGAAATACAAGATAACGTTGTTCGAGCGGCTCGGCCCCAAGCTGAGCCAATCCACGACAAGCCGGATCTACCACCAGCGCGACGGCAGATGAGCGTCCGGCACCGACACTTTCGACTTGAGGCATGAGGATGCCGCCGGCGGCGAGCGGGCATCCGACCGGGACTTAAAAGGGGACGAGGAATGCGGATTGAGCGGCGCTACACCAAAGAGGGACAATCCCCTTACGCCGAGGTCGAATTCCGGACCGCTACGAGCGAGATCCGCAACCCGGATGGTTCCATCGTGTTCCGTCTGGCGGACATCCAGGTTCCGGCCCAGTTTTCCCAGGTTGCAGCAGACATCCTGGCACAGAAGTACTTCCGCAAGGCTGGCGTTCCCGCCAAGCTGAAGCCGGTTGAGGAAAACACTGTTCCGTCCTGGCTGTGGCGCCACGAAGCTGACGAGAAGGCACTCAAGAAGCTGCCGGAAGATCAGCGCTATGGTTCCGAAATCGATGGCCGCCAGGTCTTCGACCGTCTCGCCGGCACCTGGACCTACTGGGGCTGGAAGGGCGGCTATTTCGATGGCGAAGCCGATGCCCAGGCTTTCTATGACGAACTGCGTTTCATGCTGGCGACCCAGAAGGTGGCGCCGAACAGCCCGCAGTGGTTCAACACCGGCCTGCACTGGGCCTATGGCATCGACGGTCCGAGCCAGGGCCACTATTACGTCGATTTCCAGACCGGCGAACTGGTGAAGTCCGCCACCGCCTATGAACACCCGCAGCCGCATGCCTGTTTCATCCAGTCCGTCGAGGACGATCTGGTGAATGAAGGCGGCATCATGGACCTGTGGGTGCGTGAAGCCCGTCTGTTCAAATATGGCTCCGGCACCGGCTCCAACTTCTCCCGCGTTCGCGGCGAAGGCGAGAAGCTGTCCGGCGGCGGCAAGTCTTCCGGCCTGATGAGCTTCCTCAAGATCGGTGACCGGGCAGCCGGCGCGATCAAGTCCGGCGGCACCACCCGCCGTGCGGCCAAGATGGTCGTGGTCGATGTCGACCATCCGGACATTGAATCCTACATCAGCTGGAAGGTGAAGGAAGAGCAAAAGGTTGCCGCGCTCGTCACCGGTTCCAAGATCTGCCAGAAGCACCTCAGCCTGATCATGAAGGCCTGCGTCAACTGCGAAGCCGACAATGGCGAATGCTTTGACCCGGCCAAGAACCCGGCCCTGAAGCGCGAAATCCGCGCGGCCAAGAAGATGATGGTGCCGGAAAACTACATCCAGCGCGTCATCCAGTTCGCCCGTCAGGGTTTCACCAAGATCGAATTCCCGGTCTACAACACCGACTGGGATTCCGAAGCCTACCTGACGGTTGCCGGCCAGAACTCCAACAACTCCGTGCGCGTCACCGACGGCTTCCTGAGCGCCGTTGTCGAAGACGGCACCTGGGACCTGACCGCCCGTCGCGGCGGCAAGGTGGTCAAGACCGTCAAGGCCAAGGAACTTTGGGAACAGATCGGCTATGCCGCCTGGGCGTCCGCTGATCCGGGCATCCAGTACCATACCACCATCAACGACTGGCACACCTGCCCTGCGTCCGGTGAGATCCGTGCATCCAACCCTTGCTCGGAATACATGTTCCTGGACGACACCGCCTGTAACCTGGCGTCCATGAACCTGATGCAGTTCCGCCGCGAGGATAAGTCCTTCGACGTGGAAGCCTATGAACACGCGACCCGCCTGTGGACCATCGTTCTGGAAATCTCCGTCCTGATGGCGCAGTTCCCGTCCAAGGAAATTGCAGAACTCTCCTACAAGTTCCGCACCCTGGGCCTGGGCTATGCCAATATCGGCGGCCTGCTGATGACCTCCGGCATTTCCTATGACAGCGCGGAAGGCCGTGCGCTCTGCGGCGCCCTCACCGCCATCATGACCGGTGTGTCCTATGCCACTTCCGCCGAAATGGCCGGTGAGCTGGGCGCGTTCCCGGGCTACAAGGAAAACGCGGAACACATGCTGCGGGTCATCCGCAACCACCGCCGCGCCGCCCATGGCGAAGAAACCGGCTATGAGGCCCTGAGCACGGCTCCGGTTGCCCTCGACCATGTGTCCTGCCCGGACCAGAGCCTGATCGAGCACGCAAGACGCGCCTGGGACAAGGCCCTGGAACTTGGCGAGAAGAACGGCTTCCGCAACGCCCAGTCCACCGTGATTGCCCCGACCGGCACCATCGGTCTGGTCATGGACTGCGACACCACCGGCATCGAGCCGGACTTCGCCCTGGTGAAGTTCAAGAAGCTGGCCGGCGGCGGCTACTTCAAGATTATCAACCGTGCGGTTCCCGAAGCGCTCGGCAAGCTCGGCTACACCCCGAGCCAGATCGCAGAGATCGAAGCCTATGCTGTCGGCCACGGCTCCCTGGATCAGGCACCGGGCATCAACCCGTCCAGCCTGAAGACCAAGGGCTTCTCCGACGAAAGCCTGGAAAAGCTGAAGGGCGCCCTGAAGTCTGCATTCGACATCAAGTTCGTCTTCAACCGCTGGACCCTCGGCGATGAGCAGATGAAGGCCCTTGGCGTCGCTGACGAGCAGATGGAAGCCATGGACTTCGAACTGCTGCCGTTCCTCGGCTTCACCAAGGCCGACATCGAAGCCGCCAACACCCATGTCTGTGGCGCAATGACCCTGGAAGGCGCCCCCTTCCTGAAGGAAGAACACTATCCGGTCTTCGACTGTGCCAACCCGTGCGGCAAGATCGGCAAGCGCTTCCTCTCCGTGGAAAGCCACATCCGCATGATGGCTGCGGCCCAGCCGTTCATCTCCGGCGCGATCTCCAAGACGATCAACATGCCGAACGATGCGACGGTCGAGGACTGCAAGGACGCCTACATGCTGTCCTGGAAGCTGGCGCTGAAGGCCAACGCCCTTTACCGCGATGGCTCCAAGCTCAGCCAGCCGCTCAACGCCCAGCTCTTGGCCGATGAGGACGAGGACGAAGACGATGCAGTGGAACTGCTGACGGCCAAGCCGCAGGCAGCCCGTGCGGAAGTCATTGCAGAACGCATCGTCGAGCGGATCGTCGAACGCGTGGTGCGCGAGCAGGAGAAGCTGCCGACCCGCCGCAAGGGCTATACCCAGAAGGCCAAGATCGGCGGACACACCGTGTTCCTGCGGACCGGCGAATATGATGACGGCCGTCTCGGCGAGATCTTCATCGACATGAACAAGGAAGGCTCTGCCCTCCGCGCGTTCATCAACAACTTCGCCATCTCCGTCTCCCTCGGCCTCCAGTATGGCGTGCCGCTGGAAGAATATGTCGACGCCTTCATCTTCACCAAGTTCGAGCCGGCAGGCATGGTGCAGGGCAACGACGCGATCAAGAACGCCACGTCGATCCTCGACTACGTGTTCCGCGAACTGGCCGTGTCCTACCTCGGCCGCAACGATCTCGCCCATGTCTCGCCGGACGTCTTCGGCCAGTCCGGCAAGAGCGCTGCGGAAGCGGAAAGCAAGGCCAAGGGCATCGTCTCTCACGGCCTGATCCGCGGCCAGACCGAGCGCTTCCGCCTCGTGTCCGGAACCGAGCCGGCCGGCAGCCTGACCCAGGCGATCGCCGCCGAACTGACCACCACGGTCGTCGGCCAGACGTCTGCAGTGGCAACGGCCTTTGCCCGCGGTGCGGAAACGGCAGCCAAAGTGGAAATCTCCACCGCCCCTGCCCCGAAGTCGACCGCTGCCCAGCAGATCGCCCAGGCCCGCATGAAGGGCTATGAAGGCGAAAGCTGCCCGGAATGCGCCAACTTCACCATGGTACGCAACGGCACCTGCCTGAAGTGCGACACCTGCGGCAGCACCAGCGGCTGCAGCTAAGGACTGACGGAACTGTTGTCTGTCCCGAGTCGCATAGGATGGCCAATTTAGGCCAATAAGCGGCTCAAACGGCCCTAAAACAAAGAACCCGCCCATCGGAGACGATCGGGCGGGTTTTCTCTTTCCACGATTAATGACGTAGGCTCATTACTTTCGATGAAACTTCTCCGCGCATCGAACGAATGGTAAAACTTGGCCGAAAGTGGCTGGATAGGTTTCGGCCGTGCACTTTCTGAAACCGCAGAATGAGGGCGCGAAAGCCCAGAATCTCTTATTGAACCCGAGAAGAAACTACATGCTCATGATTTAATTCCAGGAGGATAAAATGCCAAAACGCACGGAGGTCGATGACGACATTTCAAACAAAGTCCACGGTGCGACCCTGGAATTGATGCTTGGAATTGGATCTTATTTCGCGCAAGGCGATAAGAAGATCAACGAGATCATATTTGTACCGATGGCGATCACGGCCCGCATCGCCAGGCTTCATGAAGCGATAGCAACACTACTCAAAGATGGCTACATTTCCGAGGCTGCCATCCTTTCACTCACAGTATTCGAGCTCCGTATAGACCTCCTCGACGTCGCGAGCGATATCAAACGTGCTACGGCATGGATCGAGCATGACAACCCCAAACGGAAACTTGAGGGAATGAAACCGAGTCTTGTTCGCCTGTTCTCAGCAGCTCGAGCAAATCGCATGTACGAGATTTTCCGTACCCTTTCGGGCATCAAACACGGCAACCCACTTTTTTCGGATCTGGCATTTCCGGTCACCAAACGCCAAAATAGAATGACGGTTACGACTGGCCCTATTGAAAACGCTTCCACAAAAGCATTCTCTCGTGCGGTGTTCGCATACTCGACATATCAGTTGATTTGGTCCGCGCAAGTTCTAAACAAATTGGTCGCCCAATACACCGTAATTGACCGTCACACCCGCCAAAATGTGCACGATCTTTATATGTCATTACGCAAGGTCGAGACAGAGTTCTACACACATTGCCGGCGAAAGGTCGCCTCGAAAGAGACGTTCTTCAATTTAAAGAAAAGAGATCGATCGAAGAGCAACGCTCCGAAAGACACCGATCCCACCATCGTCTCGTGACTCAATTTCAGACAGACGCACGTTCCTAACTTGCGCCCACGGCCATTGGGTAGAGCCATAGTTCGTTTCCCCGATCAGTCCTTATGCCCCTCCCCGAACGGACAAATCCACTCACGAGAGATAGCGCCGGCAGAAAGTGGTGGCATCATCAAATCAGATAGGAGAGACGAAGATGATTGAGCCTGTAAAGCCAAGAGATGAACTGTTTCCATTCAACATCGTCAATGTCGACGGGCGCGAAAAGGCGGTTCCGAAAGAAAATTGGGATGACTATAAGGAAGTCGCACTTAAACTTCGGTCAATTGAGTACTTACTTCAATACGATCGTAATCATGGTTCAATCGGATTAATGAATATGATTAAATATTTTGGAAGAAAAGCAATGAAAATAGGCAACGAAGAGCAAAAGGTTCGTTTTCGAGAACTCAAAGAGATCCGAATTGTTTGGCTTAAAAACCACCTAAAAACCCGGACGTGACGGGGAATATTCTTCGATTTCATCCTCAATTTCTGGTACAGAAACACTGAAGGCTGCTTCAAGAGCGTCTTCGTAATATTTTCTATTTCCCAGACATTTATTCTTCCTGGAATAAAAATACCATCGACCTTTAAAATAACCTACTGCACAACCGTTTGGCAATTTCTCCACATGAAGAAGCTCTTCGTAAGCAGGAGCTAAATCGGGAGAGTGCTCATCGAAGTTATTTTCGAAAGCGACTTCCTTGTTGTCGGAAACAATCCTGCGCCGTCGTGTCTTCCCACTTTTATCAGAAAGAGGCTTTAAGCTAGTTACGCTTGCAGCCCCCCTACCTTCCTCACCTTCGTCAGAGTCAATGTTTTCAGGTTCATTATCTCTTGACTGACGGCTCATATCTCACATTCCTGAAATGATTTTTTTCAGAACTAAAGCAAAACACGTTAACAAATGTATTCAAGAAAATTTAGAAATGAACAGAAAACAGACTGGAGCGATTGAGGGCCATTTTCTGTTTCCAAAGCTTGGCCAAAATCTTGAAATCTCGAACTGATTGACATTCTTGAGTTTACTATAAGAAAAATCGTCCCACACTTGCACCTGGAGTACGCATGCCGACATATTTGGATGCCAACGCAACAACCCAAATCTCTTCGTCAGCAAGAGACGCCATGGTGAATGCGCTGAACGTCGGTCCCCTCAATCCATCGAGCGCACATTCTTCCGGAGAGCAGGCGCGAAAGTTGCTCACGGCCGCCCGTGACGACGCGGCAAAACTGTTTGGAGATATCTTTCCTGAGGACGTGATTTTCACCTCAGGAGGAACGGAAGGAAACTGGATAGCTATCCAGACCTTCCTCAGACTCGGTGACACCCAGCTCATTTCCTCACAGATAGAACACCCCTCCGTCGCGAATCCTATTTCTACGACGAGGAACAACGTTCTCATTGGGGTTGATGCTCGTGGGCACGTTAAACTCAAGGAACTCTCGGAGGCTTTGACGTCGTCCGCGCTTCCAACGATGGTAAGTGTCCAGTGGGTGAATAGCGAAACCGGTGTAATTCAACCCATCACAGAAATTGTCCAACTGGTTCGAGACATTCGTCCGGAGGCATTCATCCATGTTGATGCAGCGCAAGCCGTTGGTCGCGTTCCTCTCGATTTCGAAGGAATCGACTTCGCAACTTGTTCTGCCCACAAATTGCATGGACCACACGGAATTGGGCTCCTCTACGTTTCCGACCACGCAGTCGAAAGATTGCCGGGCTACATGAACGGTGCCGGTCAAGAACGGGGCATCCGACCTGGAACTGAAAACGTGCCGGCCGCAATCGGTATGGCCGCAGCCTTCACGGAGAGAGCGGAAAATTTCGATCAGCATAATGCTTATATGCAAACTCTGAGGGATGCCTTTGAAACTGCGCTGAAGAGCCGCCTGCCAAACATCCGAATCAATGGAGAAAATTCTCCGCGCGTAGGCAACACTTCAAACGTATGCTTTCCCGGACATGACGCAATGGCTTTGATTGCGGCTCTGGACGCAAACGACATCCTTTGCTCATTTGGATCAGCGTGTTCAAGCGGCAAACCGGAACCATCAAAAACACTACTTGCAATGGGCCTTTCTGAAACCGATGCCTATTGTAGCGTGCGGTTTTCTGTGTCGATAATGAACACTGAATCAGAGATAGAAGAAGCCGCTCAAGTAATTTCCAGGGTTGTAAGAGATTTTAATGACAACAACGGTCGAGGGATCCAAAGAACGATTTGAGTTCGGAAAACATGCCACGTTTCACCTTCGGGAGGGCTGGCTTTCCAAAGGTATGCGCGACGCCGACAAGACGGCCGGTTTCGTCGCGGATCTGGATACGGCGGACCGCCTCGGTCTCGGAAGCCGGATGGTGAAGTCCCTTGCTTTCTGGCTTGAGGCAACAGGCGTAACTCGTGCCGTCGAAGTGGGGAAGTCAAAGAAGAAGGTTATGTTGCCTTCCGCTTTCGGGCGCGCCTTGATCGAACTCGACCCGTATCTGGAGTTCTCCGCGAGCCTGTGGATGGCCCATGTCAATTTGGCAAACAGGACCGGAACTGTCTGGAACTGGTTCTTCAACGACTTTTCCATGAGGTCTTTCGACAGGGAGGCCTGCTCAGGAGCCTTTGTTCGTCATATCCGCGAGCGAGCGAAGAATCCCGCCACTCTCAACACCACTCAAAGGGAGATCAACTGTCTTCTCGCTCTTTACGCCAGACCCGCCGCCGCAGAAGCGGCAGACCCCGAGGACGCCACCGTTTCTCCATTTAGATCGCTCGGTGTTCTGATGCGAAATTTTGAAACTGGCACTTACGAAAGAACCAGACCGTTGGACAAGATCCCGGTTGAGGCCTTCCTAGCGGCCGTTTCCGCAATGTGCGGAGAAGGTGGTGTCGGCACTATTCGCTTGTCAGAGCTGGTCGGAGGGCGCAACGCCCCCGGAAGGCTGATGAACCTTGACGGCGATGCTGTCAATGAGCTCGTTGAAAGGGCGGTGAGCGATTATGCGGAGGACGGCGTCGAAATAGCCCTCTTGGGATCGGACAGAGTAATAACCACCCCGGTTCTGCCGCCCGAGCGATGGCTCAAGAAATACTTCCAGAAGGCCGCATCCTCAGCATGACCCGCAAGATGTTTCGTTCAATCAACATCGCGGATGATGTTTGGCACAGCGAGCGTGTATCTCATTACATTCCCACCTCGAGATCGGCTCCAGTGGTTTCGGCAGTGATCCGACCTGGGGCGACGATGGTTGTCTCGTCGTACGGGAGCGGAAAATCCCTCGCTGCATCCGTGGGGGCCATCTGCGTCCGCAATGCGCCCGACGACGGCCCTTTCCTGAAAGACATGGCCGTTCGAATGGCCGGTATCTCGAATGACGGCGCAGAACTGATCGGATCCCGGGCGAAATCCGGGGCGCGGGGCGCCATGGTCCTGCTCAGCGGATATGTCCGGGATCTCCCGGCTGAAATCTGCGCGTCGCTCGGTCTGGGCAACCTCAAAACCATGCAGAAGACCCTCAACGCCGTCTCGAAGCTCGAAGGCGTCGATCATGTCGCGATCGTCTGGGATGAATTCGGCAGGCATCTCGAAGGCTTGGTCATGGACGGCAGGTCGAGAGATCTCGACAACGTGCAAAGACTTGCCGAATGGTCCGTTCGAACGGATGCCCCGACGGCCAGCCTGACTTTGCTTCTGCACCAGAACCTCCTCGCCTATGCCGAAAGCCTCAACCAGACGGCCCGCAGCGAATGGAGGAAAATCGAGGGCCGTTTCGAACAGATCCGGTTCGTCGAGGACAGTCGGGAACTGTACGGACTGCTCGCCGAGTCAATTGCCGGACGCACGGATGCGCTCCCGGACAAACGCATGATCGGATCGATCGCCGAAGGAGCCGTCGAGTCCGGATGGTTCGACGGAATGACGTCCGCAGATGCGACCGAGACCATGCTGTCCCGGGCCTGGCCTCTCTCCGCAGGCGCGCTTCAGGTCCTGCCGCGTCTAGTTTCTCGTGTCGGTCAGAACGAGCGGTCGTTGTTCTCTTTCATCGAAGGCGTCTCTCTTGAGGACCCGATCGGGCTGAACGAGGTCTATCTCGCGTTTTCGGAAGCAATTCGGTCCGATGTCGGGGTCGGCGGCCTGCACCGGAAATGGGTCGAAGCGGAAAGCGCCAGGGGCAAGTGCGCAACCGATCTCGAACTCGAGATCGTGTCCGCGACGTTTCTCTTGCAGATCGGACTTTCCGGAGAGCGCCGCCATCTGACGCGCGCTGCCCTCGAACTCGCCGTCAGATCGAAAGGATATTCGAGAAAGGACGTTCACGCCGCAGTCTCCGACCTGATCTCGAGGAAGCTCATCCTGCATCGGAAGCTGAATGACGACGTGTCCGTTTGGCATGGTGCGGATATCGATGTCGCCTCCCGCGTCAGCGATGAGCGCATGAAAATCATGACCGGGTTCGATCTTCCGGGATTCCTCTCCGAGCAGCATCCCGCGCCGTTCGTCAAGCCGATCAGACACAATCTCGAAAAGGGAACGTCCCGCTATCTTTCCGGGTTCTACGTGATGCCTGAAAATCTCGCGGACTTCCTCGAATTCGGAGCCCCCGAAGCTCCTTGGGGAGCCGTCGCCTATGTCATGTGCGGTTCCGCTGACGATGTCAGGGTCGCACGGGAGGCAGCGGAATCGGACACCCGCGAAGACACGGTCATCGTCATTCCCCACGATCCCGTGCAAGTCCTGGAAGCCTCCCTCGAGATCGCTTCCCTCCTGTCTCTGAAATCCGACAACGCGTTCCTCTCGGAAGATCCGCTCGTCGGCACTGAAATCGACGAACTTCTCGGCGTCGCCCGCAGGCATCTCGAATTGGCAATGCACCGTCTCACGAGCCAGCGTCCCTCCGCCGCGACCTGGTACAGCGGAGGAAGGGTTCTCAACGTGAATTGGGACAGGCCCGCGTCCGCGTCCGCCTCCGACATGATGGACCGCCTTTTCCCGCTCACACCGAAGATCGTGAACGATCAGATGGTCCGGCAGCGGATCAGCCGACAGATGACGACCAACCGCATCCGTCTGATCACGAAGATCATGGAACATGCCGACAAATCGGCCCTGGGCTATGCGTCCGACGACGGTTCGGCCGAAGCGTCGATATACCGGACGTTGTTGCAACATACCGGCGTTCATGTTTCGGATCCTGACGGGACGGGCCGTTTCGCCGAAACCGGCGAACTCCAATGCCCGGGGCTTGCCGAGGCGTGGATGAAAATCAGGGATTTCTTCGTCGAACCGGGAAGAAAGAGCCTCACGGATATTTCCGACGCGCTGGCCGCCGCGCCCATAGGCATGGCCGAGGGTGTTATCCCCGTATATGTCATGGCGGGCTACAAGGCCTTCGGATCCTGCGTCAGCATCTACAGTGACGGCGACTACGTTCCGGATATACTCGGGTTCGAATCCGTGAGGATGTTCGAGACCCCGGACAAGCACACGTTCGTCATCCATGACAAAAAAGAGGAAACCCTCTCCTACCTTGCCGAAATATCGTTCGCCTTCGCGCAGAAACGTCCCGGCAAGTATCAAGAGCACGTCAGGTTCGCCGACGATTGCCTGAAGGAGTGGATGACCACGGTGGCGGACGGCGCCCGCCGGTCCCGACGCCTCACGGACGACGCGCGAGGACTTCTCAGGCTCATTCAGGAAGCCTCCGATCCTGCCGATCTGTTCCTCGTGAAGATCCCGGAGACGTTCGGGAAAAGGACAAAAAAAGGGCTCCCGGGCATCGTCTCGAAGATCGAAACGTGCAGAACCGTGATCGACGGACTTATCGACGGCTATCTCCGTGACGCCGTGGAAATCATCCAGGCGACGCTATCCGTCGGCAATGCAGAGGATACGATGGAAGGCATCCGCCGATGGGTGTCCTGCATGGACGTCGATATGATGATTCGCCGGCCGGACCTGCGTCAGACGGATAAGGCGATCCTGAGGACCGCCAACGAGAGTTTGCAGGGAAATCGGCACACTCCGGAGACCCTAGCCCGCGTATTTACATCAGTCCTCTTGCAACGAGGGATTGAAAGATGGCAGGACAATACAGCAGAACAGCTCCGCAAGGAGCTTCGCGAGTGTCGGTTACGGATTGAGGCGGCGGCGTTGGACGGCAGTACGCCATCCAGGAAAATGGAACCCATCATCCGCTCGCAAATCGAGCACCTTCAGCAAATGCTCGAGACGATCAAGTCCGAAGAGGAAGGAGCCAGAGCGAAATGACGATCAGACCTGTTCATGTCGATGACGCGTCAATGGATAAGAACGCACGGCACATCGTTCCTCTTTCCGGCGGAAAGGACAGCACAGCCCTAGCGATCTACCTGAGCCAATGTAATCCGGACGTCGACTACGAGTACGTTTTCTCGGACACTGGAGCTGAACTTCCAGAAACATACGATTACTTTGAGCGCCTTCAGAACGTTCTGGGGAAGAAGGTGACCAGGATCACGGCCCTCGACCTTCTCGGCGTTTCGGAGAAACACGGACGGTCGCCCTTCGACGTGGTCCTCTACGAACACTTCTCCGGGTTCCTTCCGAGTCCCCGCTCCCGGTGGTGCACCCGGATGCTGAAGATCCATCCGTACGAGAAATACATCGGATCCGACCGGGCCTACTCCTACATCGGCATCCGCGCGGACGAGAACCGCTCCGGCTACACGGGAAACGGAAAACCCGTACTGCTGTCCGAAGAGCCGAACATCATCCCCGTCTACCCGTTCAAGGACGACGGGATGACCGTTTCCGACATCATGCACCTCCTGGAAGACAGCGGTCTGGGATCCCCCGAGTATTATGAATGGCGGTCGAGGTCGGGCTGTTATTTTTGTTTTTATCAACAGATCGCCGAATGGCAGGGACTGAAAGAACGGCATCCCGACTTGTATGAGAAGGCCAAGGAGTACGAGTCCGGCAAGAACGGTCGTAAATTCACCTGGGTCGACGGCCGTTCCCTCGACCAGATCGAGCAAATGCCCAAACGCACGATGAAGCCGAAATCCGACGAGGACGGCTGCGCGATCTGCCACCTCTGAGGCCCTCGATGCATAAAAATCCCATCGTAGACTTCATCAGGACCTACGGCCCATCGGCCTCATCGGACTCGATATACGACGAACACGTCGTCAGCTCGTCGGAGCGTCTTGGCGTAAGCCCCATCGAGGTCGAAAGCGGACGTCTCGACGACCTCGTTCTCAATTTTCAATCTCCCAACCCGAAAAACGTAATTCTCACCGGGACGGCCGGAGACGGAAAGACCTGGCATTGTCGGCGGATCTTCGAGAAACTCGGCGGTGACCTTACGATCTGGCAGTCCAAACACGGCATGCTCGAAACGACACTTCCCGGATCCGGCATCAGGCTCGTTATCGTCAAGGACCTCAGCCAGTTCGAAGGCAACGACCTTCAGCGCGAAATTCTGCAAGGAATGATAGGCTCCCTGCTCGGACGCGATCAGGCGACCGTCTATCTGGTCGCCGCGAACGACGGCCAGCTTCTTCGGTTCTGGAGGAAATACTCAAGCGAAGGTCCCGACGTCGACCGGATCGGCCAACATATCCGCACCATGCTCGAGACCGGATCCGAGCGATGTGACGACCTCCATCTCGAGATGCACAATCTCAGTCGTCAACGTCACGACGTCCTGTTCAGTCAACTCGTGGATGCGGTGCATAACCACGACGGCTGGACACTCTGCAACGACTGCCCGTTACTGGCCGGAGAGAAATGCGCAATCCGTAGAAACAGGGCAATCATCGGCACCGACGGTGCGACACGGCAGCGCCTGACGGACCTCATTCGCATCGCCGCTGCCAACGATCAGCATCTTCCGATGCGCCACCTTCTTCTTTTGATCGCGAACATCGTACTGGGCGTTTCCGGAAAGAAGACTCCCATGATGACCTGCAAGACGGCCCATGAACTGGCCGACAACGACACCCGGCAGCTTTCCAATCCGTTCGACAACGCCCTCGGGCTGAACCTCGGGCTCAAGGAGAGCATGGGCTATCTCTGCTTCTCAATTCTTCACAATGCGGGGATCGGCGAGGAAACGAACAACGAGATCGACGGACTGCTGATCGAAGGCCAGCCGTCCGACCTCTACGATCAATACGTCAAAAACGACGAACTTCACGGCGCCAATCTCTTCGAGAACAAGAGGAGCAGTTACAGGCGGGGCGAGATCGAGGACTATTCCGAATTTCAACAGGACCTCGAAACCCAGCGAAGAAGACTGTTTTTCACCCTGCCCGATACCGATGAGGACGACGAGATAGATCCCTGGAAGCTGACCGTTTTCAAATACGGGGGGATGTACGTCAGTTTCTGGGACGGACTTAACGAAGGAAGAATGGACGAACACATCAGAAGCCGGCTCGTGATCGGCCTGAACCGGAGCTACTCCGGAATGATGTGCGAGGACAGCGCAACACTCTATCTAACAGGCCCGGCGGCCAACGCCCAAAGCCGTGTCGGCCGGGTTCTCGACTACGATATGCCCGTTGGCTCCTCCAAGAGGGACCTGGTCATGTTCGACTTCGAACCCGGGGATCCCTTCAATAGGCCGAAGATGACGGTCAGGTTCCGCAGATCCCATGGCGACTCATTCATCGAACTCGCTTCCGCACCGCTTCAGCCGATCCTATTCGAATACCTGCTCCGCGTCCGAGAAGGAAGTCTTCCGAGCAGCTTCTCACGTCAGTGTTTCGAGGAATTGCGTCAATTCAGACTACGCATTCTCGCTGGCCTGGAGGCCAATGACCTTATCGACATAGATCACTTGAAAGACCTGAGGATCGTCAAGCTCGGAGAAAGCGGACGCTTGCAGCCTGAAGAGCTGGGTGTGACGGAGAGCATTTAAATATGACCATGAGCCACCTTCAGGGAGCCCTGGAGTCCCCCAACGATCATGAAACCGACGTCTGGATCGAACAGCAGATCTGGGGGCATCGGCTGTATAACGACCAAACGCCGTGGCTGCTCCTGCTGGAGGCGCTCGGCATTATGCAGTTCCGGAACTCCGACGCGAACCACTCTCTCATCTTTCCCGGTCTCATCGACGGTCGCCACGAGAACTTCACGTATTCCCTCGCCATGCGCGAAGAACTTCGGACCATCCTGTTCAAGGATCGCCACATCGAGGAGATCGCATCATCCGGCGCATCGGATGCTCACATGTGGAACGAGTGGTTCGCTCGCGTTATGCCGGGTGGAGAAGGAGCGAACAAACTCGGTTATCTGCGA
Organism: Roseibium suaedae; assembly: GCF_900142725.1. Classification (GTDB taxonomy): domain Bacteria; phylum Pseudomonadota; class Alphaproteobacteria; order Rhizobiales; family Stappiaceae; genus Roseibium; species Roseibium suaedae. The sequence continues at coordinate 404,189 of NZ_FRBW01000003.1, forward strand.
AAGCGTTTCACGCACTTCACCGCCTTCGCCAATGCGGTCGCGCTCCTGAGAGCCGCGGAAATCGAAAGCAACCGCACGAGACGAGCGACGTCCAGACACCTTGCTCCGCGTGGCCCCAACATGCTTACCGCGGACTATGGAGAAGGACGGAAAGGAACCCCGAACAAGGACCGCCGTTTCTTCTCGAGGGGTGGAGAACTCCTCTACATGATGCTCAATCGGAGCGCCCGGAGAGAGACGCTCGAGAGCCTCGTCGCCGATCGCCTTCTCGCTGATCGGAACAAATGGGACACGCTCGCCCGGGTGTTTCAACCGAAGGAGGAGAACAAGTCCGTTTCCTTCGACAGTCTCGGCTATCTGCCGATGCCTTCCCATCCCGCCTATGATCGGATCGCCGAGGATTGGGTGAGTCTCCTGTCTCTGCACAAACTGCCGGACGACAGCCTGCTCGACCCCCTGATGCGTCTGACCGGCCTGGGCATCATCCGGTACATGATCGAACGCGCCACCGAGGTTCTTGGCATCGATGATGAAATGACCCTGGCCATGCCGATCGACATGGTCAGCACGACAACCGTCGGCGTGAAGAAAATCTCGAAAGACTGCTTCCGGCAGCACAGGGACATCACGAGGATGGTGATCGAGCGGGTCGTCGACGACGTCGAGGGAACCGCTGAATGGGCGACCGCAAAAACGGCAGTCAACCCGGTTCAGGCGATCAACGATCTCGTCAATCGCAAGTTCCACTTCAAGACGGATGACCCGGTCAAACCGGCGGCTTTCCCGGAACTCATCAAAAAAGAAGCCATCAGCAACCACGATCAGCATTTGGGACGGGTCATAGGTTTTTACGCCGAACAGATCGGTCTTGCCGTCGCACGGAAAGGCGTCGGCCGCTGGTATGCCGCCAGTGACGGAATCATCGAAGCACTCGTCTACGCCAACGTCAACGAACCATGGGAGTTCGAGGCATTCCTGACGAAGCTCTGGGATCGATACGGAATCATAATCGGCCCACATGTTGCCGGAAAGGCCTTCAAAACATTCAACTACGGACACTTCAAGGCAAACGAGAGACTCTTCGAAGAAAGGCTACGCGTCCTCGGTCTTTTGAACCGACTGTCTGACGATTGTGCGTTCGTGAAAAACCCGTTCCACGGAGGCAAAACAACATGACGGCTGCCACAAGGCCCGATTACGACCTCATCGGCCAGGTTGCGGCCAAGGTGATCGAACGTGCGATCAAGGATGATCCGACGAAAAAACCTCTGTTTGCGATCGTCGGACTCGAACCCGGGCTGACCAGTGCGATCGTACGCAAGGTTCACTCGACCATTCCCGGCGTCGAGGCCTACGTGAACCCGGAGCTAAGCGACGACAGTCTCCCGTCCTCCATGCTCTCATCTGAAAGCGCGACCCACTTCCGCAACATGGAGAAGTCGGAAGGGGAAGGAGCCATCCTGATCGCCACGTCTACGGACCACCTCGAGGTCGTCGGCGCAACCGTTAAGGACATCAAGAAGATCTCCGAACAATCCCTGCTACGCGAGGAGGACATCTGGATAGACTGTTGCCACGAGCTGCGGACGCTGAATGAACGGGGACGTGAAAATCTGCGCAGGTTCATGATTGCCTCCTACGAGGCCGGACTCGTGATCAACGGCCTGCCCATGTTTGCGGCGTTCATGCTCGCTCTCGACAAGTCGTTCGAAAGCACGCCGAACCTCTCCAAATGCATGGACGACGCCCTGCCGTATTTCCGAATTCCGGCAGGCGCCGGGCACTTCAAGGTGCCCTCGTCGAACGATCGCCCGAAATCCGTCGCGAAATGGCGCACGGAACTGGCCGAGATCCAGACGCGCGCCGAAAATGCGATCTACCTCCGGAACGACCGTGGCAGTCCTCTCGACCTCAAGGAACTCTCCCTTCGCGTCGAGGAACTTTTCTCCGAAGGACGAATTTCGTCCGATGACGCGAACAAGCTGAAAGCCCTCGTAGAAGACGGAGCGGTTCACGCCGGTGATTGGACCGCAGCACAAGAGGAGGCGGTCAAACTGCCTTGGGACGTTTTCGTCCTCCTCTTGAAGCAGAGCAAGGCGCCGAAGAAGGCCCCTCTCGGAGCGGCGACACTGGATTGGTTCGACACCAACGAACCCTCATCCCTATCCGACGATGAGAAGGAACTTCTCACCTCCATTGCGTCGGAACGGGACGATGCGGACGATCAGGAACGGGAACTCTTCTTCCGGCTTCGGGAGTCCCTGAAATCCGACAAGCGCCTTCTCAAGCGATGGGAATCGTTCGTCTTCCGCAAGATCGAAGAGCACGACAACCTGCTCTCGGGCATTCTGATCGCGGCGGCCGACCTTAAGAAATCCATCGAAGACCTTCCGGACGATCCGATTTTTCTGATCAAGATGGTCGGTGCAGAGAAGCTGTCGTTCTGGAAAGAGAAGAATACGGACCTGTGCCGTTACCTGAGGGACAATTGGCGCAGTCTGCCCGGACTCGTGAGTGACGTAGCCGTGCTGGATTTCGGGCTTCTCTGGAGCCATTCCGACCACTGGGATGACGGTAAGACCAGCGAAAAGACTTCCCAGATATCCCGGCAGTTCAAATTCGATATCTTCGTCGTCGACAGATCCGATACCACGACAGAAGAGGATCGGAAGAACGCGATCAAGACGGCCAAGCACTCCACCCAGCTCGTGTGGACGATGCCGCCCAATTCCTTCGCGAACGCCTATTCGGCGAACGTGCGGGACATTGCCAATTTCGATAGCGACGCCGCCATCCTCGCGCTCGGCAGGTTCTCACGATCCCAGGCATCCGACAGGCCCGGGAACGGCGTTATCAGCCTTGATGATCGTTCCAGCGTTCAGGACGCCTTCGACAAACGGGAAGGAGCGCTCGTCGAGGTCAACGATACGAACCTCAATATGGGACAGGTCTTCCGGGCCGCGCTCACTGAGCTTCGTGGGGACATACTCATCGCGGAAAGCGCCGCCGAAATCGAGTCGTCGTTCAACGCTTTCGAAAAATCCTACACCAGTGCCGTCAGGGGGTTTGCGGACGGGACGGGTGCCGGACTTCTAAATGACGATATTTACGAACAATCCCGCCGCTACGGCGAACTTCTTCAAAACCTGAGGCGTCTGGCCAGAAACGACGTTTGCAGGGAACGCCTTTGGCAGCCTGCCCTGTCGATTGGCCTCGCCTGGTCAACGGATGCGCCACCGGCCGCCATTTCTTGTCCCTGGCACCCGTTTCGCCTCGCCGAGCACTGCGCGAAAGCGGAACGCGCCGCCGAGGCGCTTCGAGCGCTCCTCAAGAGCGGCGACAATGGCGCGGACCTGAGGACATTCGCTATCTCCGAAGCCCGATCCATCGAGCGGAGCTGGCATCCAAACCTCTCCCTCACGCCGCTGACCTCCAAACCGAGGCTTCTTGTCGAAACCTCCCATTTCGCCGGGTTCGGGTACATGGAACCCCCGACGGTGGACGAAGGCGCGAACGAATCTTTCGACAGCTACGCCAAGGAGGCCACCAGCGAACTCCTAACCGTCGCCAAGGAATATCTCGACATCCACCCGCACGAACGGGCCAACTTTTCCGCAGTGCTCTACAATGCGGACAATCGGGAACTTCCGGCGAAACTGGCGGACCAGCTCGCCCGCAAGGTCGAGCACGAGGCGGATCTTCGCTGCGACCTCATCCTGACCCACACCAACCCGGAACGCCTCCGCGAGATATACGCGGATCAGAACAACCGCATCTCCATGGAGCTGGACGGCGTTCTCGCCAGCGAGGCCGCCCAGACGTTCCTATCTCGACTCCGCGTCGGCTTCGTCGACGTGGATTCCGTCGATAACGGCTCCGGCACGCACAAGGCGGATGTCGCGCTACTGCACGATGTCATCTCCCGATCCGCACTGGTATCCTGGCGGAAGATTCACCAACCCAGAAGGGGATGGCCGTCCTTTCACAGCCACCTCCCGGACGAGCAAACCCGTCGTCAGTCTCATGCCAAGGGCGAGCGCAAGAGCGAAATGCTCCTCATTCCGTCCACGCGACCGGTCGAGGTGCAGGCCTACGTCAACCTCATTCACGACCTTCACCGCGACGACAAGAACGACACGCTCGAAAACTACGCCCCCGTCAGGGAGATAAACTTCGCCGACAGCTCGGTCGGGGACGCGATCAGAAAAGCTCACAACGTTGCAGAATGGGTGGTGACTTACGACGAAATCGCCGATCGGCAACTCCTGAAGAACAACGACATCAATGTCATTCGTTTCATCACGCGCCCCGGGGCCTCGCACAATCTTATCGTTTCCACGAACAAGACCGGAGGCATCCTTCATTCCCGAATCCAGGACAAGCTGATCGACCTGACCCCCAAGCGCGGGCAGGATCTGAGTAGACTGGCGGACGAGTTCATCAAGGCCGCCGCGAGGATCTCCGGGCGGGTCGTTCTCCAGGCCGCGCGGAGTGAGAAAAATGCGCACGAACTGATTGGCCTCGTTCTCAGCGATTTTGCAATCAGAGCATCCCTGCCGAACGACCTCACTCCCGTCGCCTGTCTGCTGCTTGACGATTTTTCCGACTGGCTCGGCCATTCTGGAAAGAAGGCGGACCTCATGTACCTGTGCATCGGCGAGAAGGACGACGAGCCGTTCGTCGAACTGGTGATCGTGGAGAGCAAGTTCGTCGGGAAAGCCAATCAGGCCCAGGAAATGAAGTCGTCATGGGAGCAGACTCGCTCCACGACCGGGGACCTGAAGAGCAGGCTCATTCTCGACAGCGACAAGCTCAACAGGAGGATGTGGCGCTCGCGGGTCGCCGACCTCCTGCTGGAACACGGAGTGTTTCCGCAATCCCCGGACGGGGCGACGCCCGATATCTGGACGGATATGCTTCGCAGCAATGACGCCGATGTCCGCCTGCGAGCCGCATCCATGGTCTTCATCCATGACACGACCGACGATGAACTCGACCCGTACATTCCGAAGGAGGGCGAGGCCGAAATGCGGCAGTTCGCCTTCAACCAACACCGTATCGAAACCATGATACGGGAGTTCGAAGGATCGGAGGAAAGAAAAACCTCCTTCCTTCAGTTGCCTCATCCGGCAGGAAGCAAACTCCTGCCCGACCCGTCCCCCCCTGCGGACGAGCCCCACGAGGCACCGACGGAACCCGTCGTCGACATGCGGACACCCGACGAAGGGATCCCGGCCGACCCGGGAGACACCGCACCGCCGACCTCGGAAACCGAAGAACCCGTCAAGGAGACCGAGGAAGCCGTCGATCGGTCCTTCCCGCCGAAAGATACGGACGGCGGCAGTTATCCGATGTCGGTTATGGAGTACATGTACGCCCAGCCCGCATCCGTCGACACCGAAGCCGACAACCAATGGCTCGAGACGACGCAGGTTTCCCTGAGGAGGGCTCTGAAGGGCTACGGCATGGAGACGGAGATCGTCGACGCACGGCTCACTCCGATCTCCGGGATGATCAGCTTCAAAGGGAACGACAATCTGACGGTCCAGCAGGTCACCAAGAAGAAGGAGGAACTGCAAACCTCCCACGGTATCGTCGTAACCGACGTTCGTCCCGGCGTCGGCGAGGTTCTCGTCATGGTGCGCAGACCCAACAGAAGGGTTCTTTCCCTGACCGAACTCTGGAAACGCCGTGAACTCCCGGAGACAGCTCCCGTCTATAATGGCAGTTTCCTGATCGGCGAGAGAGAGGAGAACGGAGAACTCGTCTACCTCAATCTTTACGGAGAGAACGGCGGTCAGCCCCAGCACGGTCCCCACACCCTGATCGCCGGCGAGTCGAACAGCGGCAAGGGCGTCCTCACGAGGAACCTGATCCTCGACATCCTGGCGACGAACTCGCCCCGCAATCTCCGTCTCAAGTTCATCGACCCCAAGTTCGGCGGGGACTACCGCTGGCTGAGGGGCATGCCGCACATGGACGGCGACATCATCACCTCCCCGGATCTGGCGATCGCCGCGTTCCGGGAACTGGTGGATGAGATGGAACGTCGGTACGAGGAAATCATGAAGATCGCCTCCAACATCGATAAGTACAACGCCAAGGTCGCTCCGGAGGCACGGCTTCCGCGGATCGTTCTCGTTCACGATGAACTCGGCGACTGGACCGCGGACAAGGAGAACACCGAATATCAGGAAGCGGTCTCGAACCAGGTCGTCAGACTGGCGCAGAAAGCCCGTGCGGCCGGGGTTCACCTCATCGTCATCACGCAGCGCCCGGACAAGGATGCCCTGCCGTCACAGGTCAAGGCGAACCTGAACAACAAGATCTGCCTCAAGGTGTCGTCTGGCATAAACTCGCGCATCGTTCTCGATGAGACGGGAGCCGAAAACCTCATCGGACGGGGCCACTTCGCCGCGAAACTCGCCAATGAAATCCCGACCGGCAATTCCGGACTTATCATCGGGCAGGCGCCTTTCATCGACGAGGACGATGCGGATGACTTGGCGGAAGCGATCAAAAAACACTGGGGGAGAGCCTGAGACTTCCGATGCCTTCCATCGATAGGTTTTCTTTGCGCATTCGCCGGCATTGATTATGGTTCCCGGGTAGGACATTCACATCCACTCGGGAACCCGCCATGTCCGGCGGTCAAGGCATGAACGACAAACGGAAGCATCCCACCGTCGGCAAAAGGGTCGGCGGCTGGCTTTACGTTCACCGATCCGCGCTTTCTCGGCTCCCGGAGGAAATCGGACGCAAGGTCCGCGATGCCGAAAGCGTCTCTCAGGCGACCGACTGGAATGTCGTCAAGATCCGATCGGAAGCCGTCGGACTTCTGACCTATGCGGACTTCGACGAACATCCGTTTCCTGCGCTTCTTCATTCCGCATCCGTCGAACTGACCGCCGGGACGACCAAGTCCATCGACTACTCGACACGTGAAAATCCGCCGATCCTCCACCGGAAGGAACTGCTGCTGCTCCCTGAGGATCCGCGCATTCCCCGGTTTGCCGCCCTGACCCGCGCAGCCGAAGGGCACGGTCTTTTTTCGGAACCGACGAAGATCGGGACCAAAAAGGCATGGTCCGACAAAATCGACGCGGCCGGTCTCGTTCTCGACGGTCACGCGCTTCGCGAACGCGGCGCCCAGACCCGGACGGTCCACCGGTTCAAGACGGCCATCCAGAGATCCGGACTCTCCCAGCCGATCAACCTCATGCTCCGGTTCGGCATGGCCGACCGATCCACATCGATTTTCGATTACGGCTGCGGTCGCGGGAGCGATGTCGGCATCCTGAGGGAAAACGGCTACCAGGTTTTCGGATGGGACCCCGTCCACGCTCCTGACGGCGAGCGCCGGAAAGCGGATATCGTCAACCTGGGCTTCGTGCTCAACGTCATCGAGGATCCCCACGAACGTCTGGAAACACTCAAGGCGGCGTGGTCATTCGCCCGGAACGGCATCGTGGTGTCCGTCATGTCGGCCGGCAAGACCGACACCACGAAGCTCCAACCCTACGGTGACGGCTTCCTGTCAGGATGGGACACATTCCAGAAATACTTCACCCAGGACGAGCTTCGACGCCTCCTGTCCGAGGTCACCGGAGAGCCTCCGGTCAATTTCGCCCCGGGCATCGTTGCGGCTTTCCGCGACAAGGACCTGGAGCAGAGGGTGTTGTTCCGCCGGAAGTCCCGCTCGGTCGCACTGGGCATGAATGTCAGCATTCCCCCGCGAACGCACATCCCCCAAACGAAGAAAAGCCGGCCCGTCATCAGGGATGTACTCAGAGAAGAACTTGAGGAACTCTGGCGTCTCGTTATCGAGCTAGGTCGATCACCGGGCCCTGAGGAGATGCCCGACGATCTGGTGGCGGCGATATCCGGAAAGGGCTTCCGGGTTGAAGCCGCCGTTTCGGAGAGCCTAGCCGCCTTCGGCGATGAAACCACCCTCGAAGCCGCAGCCGCGGCCAGACGGGAGGATCTCTTGGTTCATTTCGCGGTCGGCCTATTCCCGGGCGCTGTTAAGTACGGAGAGCTTCCCATCAGCATCAGACGGGACGTTAGGGCGTTCTTCGGCAGCCACGCCAATGTGTTAAGTCAAGCACGAAGCGTGCTCACAGAAATTGGAAATGTAAACACTTTAATAGATGCGGCGGTAAAAGCCTCTTCCGATGTCGTCGGCTCACTCTCAGAGGACGGCACGTTTTATATGTCCATGGATTCTGAACGTTCGCTTCCGGTGCCCCTGAGAATTATGATCGGCTGCGCTGAAATCCTCGATAAGTCGTTCATGACAAGTGACTTCCTGATAGTCGACCTCAAGACACGATACATAAAAGGCATTCGCTGCGACGACATCTCAAGGCCTATACCGAAGATTGTAGAGGAGTTTCATGTCCATCTCGGCAAGGCGGCTTCAAGTCGGAAGTACCCAAGAGACAAGGCTCTTTATCTCAAATCTAAATACTTGCCTGCTTCAGAAGAGAAGCGAGACCTCCAGCTAAAAATAGATGAAAATTTGAGAAAAACAGGCTTGGTGGATGAGAACGGGAAAGGCCCTAGTCACTCCCAACTATCTATAATATTTAGTCAATCTCATTCAAATTAGAATAATATGATTTCTTCCCACACGATAGGAACTGTTTTGCTGCTTCTAAAGACTGAAAAGCTTTACCCCGGGCATATGACGACAAAGTCGACAGGGACGCACCGGGGTGTTCAAGGGTTCATACCGTAAGAAGAAGCCAAAACTCAACGGGGTATCGCATCTTTGATATCTCCCCTCCCCCGGAACTTGTTTGCCAAATATCCGGCTCGCGTGCGGGGCTATTTCCAACTTCCGACAAATCCAGTTACCGGGGCGACGCCCAACTGATTATCAAACCCTTCCTGGGTTGCGCCTGGCCAACAAACGTTGAAACCACGGGAAATTCAACCCTGCTGTTTATGTTTGAAGCAGACGAGGCGCTGAACGTTTTTCACAGAGTTTGCCCTCGGCACTCTTTCTTCCTGTGCCGACTCCATATAGGCCAACGCCTCCCCGGCCGCTGGAAGTTAGTCAATGAAATCAAAACGATCCGCTCTCACCCCAAGCATGATCGCAGCTTATTGCGAAAAACGCCTCGCGCCTGTTTTCTCATCGCAGGATGTGGAGCTCCTCCGCGGACACTTGGTCGATCTGTTGGAGCGAAACGAATATCCAACTTACCGAGGCAGCCGGTTGGATGTCCGAGCTCTTGCGGAAGGTTTGGGCTTGGATTCCCAAAGTCTGATGGCTGCGAGATCGAACCTCCAGCCGATATTCGACGCGGTTGCGAGGTCAGTCACCGAAAGCACACTCCGTCCGAAATCAAAAAGAAAACGGGGGTCATCTGAGGGAACGCATGAACATGCCCCTCGATACAGTGGAAACAACCGTCGGCGGTTATCAGAGCCTCATTCCGTCGGTCATAAGCGTCGGGGCAAACCACCGCGGCCAGTTGTCGAGTTTCCGGAACCATTGCAGCCGACCTGGGTTGAGCCTTCAAACTTTGGCGCAGCTCTTCGCCTGCATTCCAAGCGCCATGCGGAAACGGTCTACCACCTCTACAATGCTGTGGTCGGTGTCGATGATGACGTCAAACGCAGCACTTTTGTCGGTTGGGGTCGGAGGATCAGCGTACCGGGATCACCGACAAGTCTGAAAATCTTACGCCGCATCGAACACCGCTATTGTCTTCCGGAAGGATATTTCTCCGGAATTTCGGAAGCCGTTGTCGAAAGCCCTGTGAGTTGCGAACTGGATGAAATGACACCGGCCGAACGGCGCCGCCTCGTCTGGCACCTGCCGGACGATTTCAGACAGAGACCACGGACCGAACAGGATGAGATCCTCTCGTGGGTGCGCAACGTGATCATCAGCGGCTCGACGGATTACCGTCGTTACCAGGCAGCGACCCTCCGGCAGCGATACGCTGTACGTTTCAACTGTGCCGCAAGTCCGCGCCGGAAAGTGCCGGCAACTCGCTCATCGGACCCTTCAGGCATCGTGGACGCCCCAAAACGTCTGAACGACGAAATGGCGGAACTCCTACGTTTCAAGACCTCGACCTTTGCGGCGTTCGGCCAGCAACGAAATGGGGTTTGGGGTACAGAGACGGCATCGCAGAAAGTCGAGCATTTTGGATTGTGGTTCGGCGCCTTCACCGCTTCCCCTGAGAACGAGGTTCAGGGCTTCGGCGTCGACCCGGAGGTTCTGACTTTCGCGTTGATGGTCTTCCCTCAGGTTTGGGACTGGTACTTGCAATGGAGAGAACGACGGCGTGGTTTTTATACCAGGTGGGAAGTCGACATGCTGGTGCTGGCGGCAGCTCTGTGCCGGGAGGAAACCGGGTGGTTGCGTCAGACACCACGCATTGCCTCCAGGCTCCAGGAGATCGAAGGGCTGATCTCGGAGCAGGACATTGCAGATGTTCAGGGCGACTGGGCATCCGCCTGTGACCGGATGTTTAAACACGCTCGAAGCCGCATTAAGGAAATTGAGCGTGTCGCCAAAATTCACCGGGATCCTTTTGAGCCGATCATGCCGGTTCTCGAGGCTCGCAGTCCGGTCGGGGGGTATCGGAAGATCACCGAAGAAATCCTGCTCCGGATGCCGGATGAAAAACGTCACCGCCGCGCTGCGGCCGAAGCAGTCCGCTCCTTTCTGCTCCTTCGTATCGGTCTGCATACGGGCCTACGCCAGAAAAACCTGAGAGAGCTGCTGCTCTGCAAACCCGGGGACCTGCCAACGTCAGAGCGAAAACTGGAGGACGCGAAAAGAGGCGAGCTACGCTGGAGCACGCGTGATCGGGGATGGGAAATTCTGATCCCGTCTGTCGCCTTCAAGAACGCGAACTCGTCGTTCTTCGGATCGAAACCGTTCCGGTTGATCCTGCCTGATCTCGGGAGACTCTACGAGATGATTGAGGCCTGGATCGACAGGCACCGTTCACGCCTTATCGGCCCGGCGGGCGATCCCGGCACGTTTTTCGTCAAGACAGCGAAAATTACCAGCACCAATGCCGCCTATTCCCAGAACACCTTTTTCGAGGCGTGGAGAACCGTGATTCAACGATACGGCATCTACAATCCCTGGACAGGGCGCGGTGCGATCGAAGGACTGCTGCCTCATGGACCGCATAACGTCCGCGACGTGCTCGCGACGCATATTCTCAAACAGACCGGATCGTACGAGCAGGCCAGTTATCCGATCCAGGACACACCGGAGATGGTGGCGAAGCACTACGGGCGCTTTCTGCCACAGGACAAAGCGGAAATCGCGGCGAGAATTCTCAATCAAGTTTGGGAAGCCGCGTCGCCGGGGAAAACATGTATATATCAGAATTGATTGCCTAGATTGGGCTGGAAGGGGAATGGCGACTTCTGGCCAAATATGCCGTACAGCGGGCAAACCATGCTAAAAACTGTCATTCAGAAGTTGAAACGCGATGGCTCTCCGCTTGTTCTCAATGCACTCTGCCGAACGGAGCCAAATTGCCATGAAACGTCGAATGACGAGGGGAGCGTATGAACACGATCGAGTTGGCATCCAAGCAGGTTGACTGCAAGGTATTTATCTCGGTCGACTGGCCGGATACTGCCGACATTCCGAGTTCATTCGTTTGGTTGCGACCTTACGACCTCACATGGAACGACTTTGGTCACATAACCAAAGCGATGATCGTGTTTGTTGAAAACGGGGAAGCCGTGTTCGAATATAACGGTAAAGCCGCATATCTCGAGCCGGGGGAACGAAAGTATGTGGGCGTGGGAAATGCCGTTCAGGGACTATCAACGGATGAGCTTGGGGTAATCGCTACCGACAGTCAAAATGTGATCTCTCTGGCTGAAGCTCAAGAGATGTACCGCATGATCATCCGAGAATTAGGGGTCGAGCTAGGCAACGACCGTCTCGCGGCAGCTGGGGATATGGTTGCACTCCAGGGTGATGCATCAAGGAGGGAAATCGAAAGGGCCGCATTGGTATCGGATGTATTCCGATTTTCTCTCACAAGGGAGTCGGAAGCGTACCATGCTTTTAAGAATGCGGGACCCATTCTGCGAGGGCTCGATCAAGAGGACATTTCCTCGGGACCCGAAGCGGTGGTGATAAATGTCGCCGATCAGGATGGCCGGAATGTAGAAGTAGATTTCACATTCGATCACAGTGCTACAATCCCGAAACGTACCTGTGTAATCATTGGCAAGAACGGGGTCGGCAAGAGCAGGGCATTAGGCAACATTGCTCGTAAAGCCTTACGTGGCATCAGTCGCAGTGCCAGCGAGGATAAGAACAGGATAGTTGCGAGCCGAGTATTGGCATTCACTCCTGGGAATGAATATACTGGTATCTTTCCAAATGAGAATTGGAAGCGGCCCGCTACTTACTACAAGCGACTGTCTACAGGTCGCGTGAGGCACAGCACCGGCGGAAATACAGCGACCGCCAGCATCGTGGAATTATCGCGCAACGATAGAAAAATCGCTGACAAATCGCGCTTTTCGATTTTCATGGACGCTGTCCAAGCGATCAATCGGCCAGAAGAAATCGCCTTTCAGTCATCGACGAGCAAAAACATAATCCCACTTACGGAGCTGATGGCTAATACGGAGCAGCACAGACTTGAGTTGCTTTTCGACATGAATCAAGCAGTCGAGCCGGGTCGAATGGTCAACGGCCGTTTTTTCTATCTTAGCAGTGGTGAAGTCCGCCTCATAAAATTGCTGGCACAAGCATGCACCTATATTGAAAACGGGTCTCTGCTGCTGCTTGACGAGCCTGAAACGCATTTACATCCGAATTTCATCGCGCGTCTGATGAGTGCCCTGGAGAAGCTTCTTGCCGACACGGGATCCTGCGCCATCATGGCCACCCACTCTGTCTACGTCGTACGCGAAGTTTTCCATGACCAGGTGCTGGTCATGGAAAAGGATATTGATGGGCTGATTGCAGTCAAAACACCCGGCATGCGTACGTTCGGCGCCGATATTTCCTCGATCTCTGCCTTTATCTTCGGTGAAGAGGACACCTCGTACCTTGCTGAAGACACGATACGCAGAATAAGAGCGGAACACCTCTCTTTCGACGAACTGCGCGATAAGTATGGTGCGTTCCTTTCTCGGGAAATCCTCAGCGAGCTGCGCGAGGAAGAATGAAGAAGTTCGACCACCGTTCGAAGGGGCAATACCGTGCTCTAGCGGCTGTGGCCCGGAATAGTCGGGCCAAAAGAAGCGCTCCTGCTATTAAAACAAGGATGGACTTTTTTGCTTCTGCCTATCGCGAGTACCTGAGGAACCGCGGAAATCCCTGGTTGATGTCCGGTCATGTTTGCGATCAAGAGTTTCGTGAAACAATGGCTGGCCTCTTCGAGTCAAAGATCCAAGCAGTAAGTTATATTGCCGCCCTGCGCAGAGCCTCACGCGGTGGTTGTTGCTCCATGTGTGGTTCGCTCAATAACAATCAGGTCGATCACTATCTTCCTCAAGACCACTACCCCGAGTTTTCGGTGTTTTTGCCGAACCTTTTTCCGATTTGTTCGTGCAACCAAGCAAAGGGAAAAAAAACTGTAGGACCCACCTACGGAGAGCGGTTTCTCCACCCTAAGTTCGATAGAAAGATCGGCGAACGCTCACTGTACGTCCGCATAAGAAATCATGACGAAGCGCCGACATACACCGTAGTCATACGTAAGCCCAAAAGGGTTCGCGATACAGCAGCCTTCAGTTTCCACACCCGTACGCTAGTTTCCCAAAACGCTCTCGTCGAACACGTTAAATCCGGATTCGAGCGCTTCTGCCGGCGACCAGGAAACGTAGTACGGCTGCTCAAGCGCTCTAACCCTGACAGTAAGGAGCATCTGATTCGTCTGCTTCGCGACGAAATCGATGAGGTATGTTGGCAACATCGTACAAAAAACAATTGGGAATCTGTGATGTTACAGGCTCTGATTGAGCGTCGCACAGTTGCGTGGCTTTGGAAACGCTTGTCAGTACCTGGCCGCAATGCGGGAGACCCATTGGTCGACTTGTAGAGAGCCGGGGTCTGCGTGCGACCTGTTTCCGTAAAGCGGGCCTCTTCGGAAATTGCTGTATTTTCCGTACCGACCGGAAAAGATGCGGATCGTCTACACCAGAAGGGGTGCAAACATATCAACTTTCCAGATTTCATAGCTTAGAGCGGCTCGACCGGAAGCTTAGAAGGCATGGATGAAGCGCACGGAGTGTCCGAAATGAAGGGCGCAAAGCGGCTGTTTAGATCTGTTGTTTCAACTGTTCCCTTTGGCATCTCGCAAATGCGTGCTTGCTTGTAAATTTTTACAATAAATTTGATCTGTTAACTTTTTGTCCGGAAAGTTCCGGAAAAACCGGCTTCACCGAACCGCAGGAGCCGTAAATGACTTAGACGAAAATCACCTATCTCACTGATATTATGAAGGTAAGTATGCCTTCAAAGGATTCATTCAGATCACCCGGCGGCTCACAACGATGGTTAAATCCGGAAGCAGAAACTTCGTTTCCAGCCCACCATTCTGAAACCCAAGGTGCCGTCCAACATGACATCATCACGTCAAGGCACATGAATCCCTCCTAGCCCCCTGGCGGAACAGCCGGTTCGCCAACCAGCGAACACTCCCCTCCCCCAAATCCGAACATGTTGAGGATCTCGGCTGCTGTGGCAGTGAATATCTCGACGTGAGGATCAGTCACGCCCAAAAATCGGAAAAATCGCATTATGACCACTCAGACGCCGCGTGCGTTTTCCTATGAACCTGAGACCTTCCGGTCGATCGCTCAAGACCTCCAGACGTACCGAGCCACCGGACATCCCGGCCGTAAAATGTCGTCGACGGCGCCCCTCATTTTGGACTGGAGCAAAACGCTCCTTCCCTTTCCGGGCATCATTGGCACGTCCGGAACGGCCACTGTGCTGGAACCAGTCTTTGCCTTTTCCGACGACAACTCCTGGGCCCTTTTGGCTCAGGGCTGGGTTCGCCTTGAAAATCACATCGACGACCGGCTCGATATCGCTCGCCGCATAACTTCCTGAACCTGGAAGGATTAGAACCCGGCCTCCCCTCACTCTGAGCGTCCGGACCTTCTTTTCTCTCTCCCCAATCCCTCAATACGCGACGCCAACGTTCCGAATCCCTTCGGAGCGAACGCGAGAGCTATGTCTGAAAGCACTCGAATGAAACGACCAAACATAATTCATGGGACCGGACGCCAACTGGGGCTCCTCATGGCCCGCATGGCTGTTCGCCGCGCACTCCGGCAATGCCCGGGCCTGCATCGCCGTTCGGCATACATCCTCGGCGTCGAACTGCCCAATGACATCGACACCAAGCTCTATGAGGAGGCACTTGAGCACGAGTTCCAGAGCATGGATCCGGACGGCCCGGGAAGACGGGCATGCCCGGAGTTTCACTATTTCATCGATGAGCGTGGCAAGTCGTCGTACCGGCGCAAGGCGCCTTTCGAAGCGTTTTCAGTCGGGAAGAAGCTGACCGAACACCAGAGGCTCATCGGCATCGGAACCCCGAAGCATCCAATGTCCGACGTCTTCCGGACGATCGCCGAAGCCGTGATTGAGGTGCGCCCAGAAAGGCGTCACTTGCAGGCCGCCTCTCTAATCGCTCGCGGCTTTCATTTAAGCGATCACATCGCAAACGATCTCATCGCCCACAACATCTCCAACCTCTCAATCGCCTTTCGCGGAAACCGACCGCTGAAGGCAGTTCTCAGTATGCTCGAAGCCCTGGCTGCGGCGGAGGCATCCATTACTCCCAAAGGACGCGACGACGAAGAAACTCCGCCGCTCGAAGAGATGTCCGGATACGGCGAAGCGAAGGAATGGGGGCTGGAGCTTGCTCGCGACCTCAAGGATTGGAGTGCAGGAGCGCTAGCCTGGTCAGACGTCGATCGCGGGGTTCTCCTGCTTGGCGGGCCAGGGACAGGCAAAACGGTTTTCGCTAAAGCCCTTGCAAGGTCCTGCGGAGCCACGTTCGTTGAGTGTTCCTTGTCAAAGACCCAAGCGCTTGGACATCTCGGCGATATGCTGAAAGGCATCAATAAGGCGTTCAGCGAAGCCCGAAACAACACGCCGGCGATCTTGTTCCTGGATGAGTTTGACGGCGTGGGGAACAGGGAGACGCTTTCGCGTCATGCGCCAGAATACGCGACCCAGGTGATCACCGGCTTGCTCGAGTTGATGGATGGGTCTGAAAAGCGCGACGGCGTCGTCATCATTGCGGCCTGCAACCGCCTGGAGACGATCGACCGCGCCTTCCTCAGGCCGGGACGCCTTGAACGCGTCATCGAGATCCGTCCACCGGACTACGCCGCTCGAAAGGCAATCTTCAGCCAGCATCTGATGTCTGCACTCCCGGAGGATGATCTCAATGAAATTGGGCGTCTGACTGAAGGATGGACTGGCGCCGAGCTGGAACGGCTTGCACGCGATTGCCGGAGAGCGGCGAGACGAACTGGCAAGGCCTTGAACGCCCAACAGGTGGAGAGCACGATCTCGAATACATTCACCAAGGTTTCCCCGAGAGAACTCGAGCGGTTCGCGGTTCACGAAGCTGGGCATGTCGTCGCCGCCTATGTGATCAGCGATGTCGTTGCCACGGAAGCTGTTATTCGGGAGTACGGCAAGACAACCAATGGCTATCGGATCGAAAGTGGCGGACAAACTACCCTCCCCGTCGCCCAGGCGAGTTTCCAGGTACGCAGTGATTATCTCGACAAAATCGCTGTCCTTCTGGCCGGACACGCTGCGGAAGAACTTTTCTTCGATGAGGCGTCAGACGGAGCCGGTTTGGTTGCAGGGTCAGATCTTGAGCAGGCAACGATGGTTGCGGCCCGGCTGGTGGCTTCGTCAGGTCTCGCCAAGAACCTTGTTTTCAGAGCTGAGCGCACCGACACCGATCTCCGGCGTATCCTTCGGGAGGATCCCAAGTTCACCCGAGCTTGTGACACAATCTTGAGGGCTCAATCGCAGCGCGCTCATCATGTTCTGGGCCAACACGAGTCCATTTTGAGAGCAATCTCAGCAGAGCTCGGCAGAAGAAAAAGCCTCGCCCGCAAAGAAATCAAGAGATTGCTCACCCTCAAAATGGATCAGAAATCAGATTGACTTCAATTAGTTACGGCATTTTTCGTAAAATCGACAATGGCAAAATTACCCTTCCTTACCCGTGTTTTCCAAGTTTCCTGGAACCGCCAAAGAAAACCTGGTACCGGTTTGTCCTTCGCCTTGGGGTGGCATCCCGCCATCTGTGGGCGAATTCGGCTTCACCCACCAGCTCAGTCTGGCAGGAAATAGGAGGTAGCCGACCATGACTTTCATGCACAACAATTCGGCTCTCCGCGAAGCCGCACAAGATCTCCCGATACACAACGCTTGAGTTGGGTAACCGACCGCCTGCGCGATGTCTGACATTCGACATCCGCCGGAGTTGGTTCCCTTCTGCTGTCTCGTCGTGACCTCACCGGTCATGGCGCGCAGTTTCTGTTGCTGATGTCGGGAAACGATACCCACTGATTGTCGTTTTAACCGGCACAGCAACTCTCCCCTCAAGTGTTCGAGTTTCGAACCCGCCACGGTGCGGGAACAGGAGAATTGTGCCATGTGGAATGCATTGAACCGTATCCGCTCGCTTGCCCAGTCCGGGCTCTGCCGATGCCGGTGGTTCCGCCTGCTGAATTGCTGCCGTGAACAGTCACGTCAGGACCAAGTAGGAAAGGAAACCACCATGTCCAACGACAACTTTAATTTCTTCAAGTCTCGCAAGCCGTCCAAGCGTTCTCGCAAGGGAACCCTGAAGTCCTCTGCCTCGTCCCGGAGCTTTTACCCGAACGACACCCTGGACAGCTGGGCCTTCTGCGAAAGCGCCTTGGAGCGAGAGTTCCTGACCATCGTGCTGGTGCACCCCGGCGTCGTCGAGGTTCAGGAACAGCCTGAGGCTGTCACCTACATCGACGACGACGGCAAGGAGCGGACGCATACGTTCGACTTTCTGATCCGTCTCTGCGACGGCCGGACGATCGTTGTCGACGTCAAGGCTGACAGCCGGCGCTTGAAGAGCGGGATCGATGAGGTTCACCGGCTCATCCAGGCGCAGCACCCCGGCTATGCGGACAAGTTCATTGTCCGTACCGATCGCGAGATCTCTCGCGACGGTGTCCGGAACGCAGAGCTGATCCTGCGGGCACGCACACTCTGGGATGAGGAAGCCATCGAAGAGCTGCGCCGGCACCTCGCCTCGATGCACGGGGTGTTCCGGTTGGCTTCTCTCGTCGCCCTCTTCGACAGCGAAGCCGCCGGTTTCAACGCCGTCCTCAACCTCATCGACGCCCAGGAGCTGAAGCCGGTGACCCGCGGTCGGATCAACGACAACACCGAGCTTGAGATCCGCAAGGCCGCCTAACAGGAAAGGAATTGGAACATGACTGAACTCACCGGCAACAACCAGATCGCAGATGTGGCCTCCGGATCCGATACTCGGATCCGGCTCGATCCTGAAGCAAGGATCTGGATCAATGGTCGCCCGTACGTCGTGGTGACGTTGGATGAAACGACCAACGTGCTGCGGTGCGTGGACCTCCCTCGCGTCTTCGCGCGTTTCACCGACGCCGACCTCCGGAAGCTGATTGCCCGAGGTCGCTTGATCCAGGACTACGGAGCGCTTTCCCCGTTCGAGCTTAGCCTCCGGCACAATCCGGAAGTCACGTTCTGGCACCTGGAACCGGAGGTTGCCGATAGCGTGATTTTCCGGATGTACCTCTGCTTTGGGCTTCTTGAACTGGACCCGAAGGGGAAGCTCCCACGAGGCGATGCCTCCATGGAGGTCGCGATCAGCCAAATCTACGAACGCTGGATGCGCCGGATTTCAAAGTGGGAAGGTTCCAGCCGGCCTCTCCCCACCAACAAGTGTCCGAAACCTCGAACCGTCCGGGATTGGCTTCGGAAATTCGAAGCCAGTGACTTCGAGCCCATGGCGCTCTGCCCGCAGCGACACAAACGCATCATCTGGAGCCGGTGACGCGCCGTCCCTCTCGAACTCCCCCCGATTTCCGGAATGCATCCCAACAGGAAAGGATTTTGAACATGCTTGAACACAACACGAACCAGACCGTCGCCTCCACGTCCGCCTCGCGGATCCGCTTCGCGCCCCATTCCGAAATCATCATCAAGGGAGTTTCGTACACCGAAGCTCTCTCCGATGAGGCGTTCTGCGTTCTGCGGCGCGTCGACAACCCGGACGTCCTCGAGAAGTTCACCTACGTTGAGCTGAACGACCTTGTCGCGCAGGGGCTCCTCACTGAGGAACGAGGCGCATTTGACCTCTCCAAGCAGGCTCTCAAGATCGGTCCTAACGTCAGGCTTTCCGACCTCAAGCCGGAAGTCGCGGAACTCGTTCATTTTCGCCAGTTCATCTGCGATGAATTTCTCAAGATGGAGGCGGCCCATGAGACGTCGCGCAGTGACGCCGCGCTGGAGCAGGCGATCGCGATCCTCCACGGCAAGTGGAGCACTCTGCTTGCGCAGCGTGCTCCTGGGACTCGGTTCAGCAGCCAGCAGACGAAGGGGTCTTTCGGGATTCCAAGACCCAGCACCGTCCGCCGGTGGCTCCAGAAGTACGAAGCCGCCAACTTCAATGTGATGGCGCTGTGCCCCATGAAGCACAAGTGCGGCAACCGGTCGGATCGCCTTCATCCGGACGTCCGGGCGCTTCTGCGCGATGGGGCATGGGAATATGCCAGCCTCTTGAAGCCGACCATGGACAAGGTCTATGGCAAATTTGTTGAACATTTCGACGGGTTGAATGAAGCCCGCGCCGAAAAAGGGCTGCCGGCCCTGCCGCTGCCGAGCAAGGCGGCAATGCGTGCAGAAATTCGCAAGCTGGCGCCCTATCACGTCGACGCCGGTCGGCATGGCGTCCCGTTTGCGAAGAAGAAATACGCCTACATTCAGGGCAAGCATGACCCGGAATGGCCCTTGCAGGTGGTCGAGATGGACGAGTGGCAGGTTTCACTTCAAAGCCTGCTTAAAGGCGATCCCGTGTAGGAAAGCTTGGGCATCACTGCAAAGAAGCAGTTGGACGAAGAGGTCGGGCGCATGCAGCTCTCGGCGGCCATCGATGTTCGAACCAAGTGCATCCTGGCAATGCAACTGGCTCGTACGGCGACTACTGATCTCGCCATCGCCACTCTGAAAATGGCAATGACCGACAAAGGCGACATCGCTATGGCCTCAGGTTGCGACACCCCCTGGGATATGGCCGGTCGCATCCAAATGGTCCGCGTGGACAACGGTTCGGCTTATCTTGCCGATGCATTCAGCACCTCAGCGATCAATGCCGGGATCGCTGTCGACTACACCGTTGCCGGCGCGCCCCATCTGCGCGGCTCCATCGAGCGCGTATTCAACAGCTTCCACACCGGAGCCATCTCGCTCTTTGAAGGACGCACCTTCACCAATGTCGTGGACAGGGGAGAGTACCCGGCAGAGGCGCGAGCGACTCTCACGATTGATAAGCTCAGTGAGGCGCTCGTGCGGTGGGTCGTCGATATCTACCACAATACTCCCCATGGCGGCCTGGGCGGCCGCTCGCCAAGGGAGGTCTGGCTTGAACTCAAAAACAAGGTCGGTGTCCCTCTGTCTCCCCGGAAGGATGAAATGCGTGCCTGCTTCGGGATCACCGTTGAGCGCGACCTCCGCAGTGAAGGCATCCAGCTCTACTGCAACAAGTACCAGTCCACGGAGCTTCAACGCATTCGTCGGGAGTTTCGTCTCCGGAAGAAGTTGAGGGTTCGCTTTGATCCGGACGATCTCGGACACATCTCCGTCGAAACGCCCAAGGGCTGGCTCAAGGTCCCGTGCACCACGCCCGAAATGCATGGAATTCCGCTGGAAGCGCATGTCGAAAACCGGCAGCGCATGCTGGCAAGATACGGTGAAGAAGCCGCCCGCTCTGCCCCGATTGTCAAAAAGGCCCTCGCCGACCTTCGTCGTCTTGCAGATGAATCCCGCGCCCGCCGCGGCATCGCATCGCCGGTCTTCACCGCCACCAACCTCGCCCATCTCGAAGCCCATTTCTCTGACGACCGTGTGCGGGTCGATGAGGCGTTCGACGGCGACATCCTGGGGCTCGATGAACCCGAGGACGCCGGAGTGGCGGGTGATCCGGAAGCTGCCGGTGAGACCACCGTGTCACTGGTCAGGGACTCCATGCCGTTCCTGGGCGACGACGATGATGACGATGACTTCGAATATGTTCTGGAGGACTGAGATGCAGACTGAAATGACCCACGACGAAACTGCCGCGGCTGAAATGCCGTCACGACAAGAAGGACGACGCCGCCGACGAAAGCGCAATCCGGAAACTGCGGCCCTCGAAGTCGCGCTGAAGCACAGCTACTATCCTCACCCCTGCGACGATACTCTGTACGACCGCCTAAACACACTGCTCGACGACTTCGACGACTACAATACCGTTGCGACGCAATTGGGCTTCAGCCGCGTCGGGCGGCTGAACGAAGGCAGGGCAGTCGTCGTCGTTGGAGAGTCTGGAACAGGGAAGTCTCGCTCTCTGGAGCGCGCATTTGCCAACCTCGGGATGAACGACCGATCGGACAAGACCTTTGTGGTCTCCGTCCGAGCTCCCTCTCCGTGCAACCTCAAGCAGCTTGGCATCGAGATCCTGATTGGTTTGGGTTATCCGGTTGAACGCGATTTTCGCGAAAACGTCGTCTGGCGCGTGGTCAGAGAGCAGCTCGCCCTGCGCAGGATCCGTTTCCTGCACCTTGACGAATTGCAGCATCTGACCCAGCTGAATAACCCTGCCGAGGCACTCAAGGTCTGCGACACCCTTAAGGGGGTGATGCAGAATGCGGATTGGCCGATGTGGCTGATCCTGTCCGGCATGCCCAATCTCGCGCGCATCATCGAGAGTGACTTCCAGCTGCGCCGCCGCAGCACCTTTGTGCGCCTTGATCAACTGACCGCCTGCAAGGGCGACCTGAAGGAAGTCCGAAAAGTTCTCGGCAATTTTGGTCACAAAGCGGAATTGTCTCTCGACGGCCTTCCAATTTTGGAACTCGCCAGCCGTCTGCTCCATGGGACTGAGGGTCGTCTGGGATATCTCATTGAAATCGTCCAGGAAGCCTTTTCCCTGACGCTGCAAGAGGGGCGGAAGACCCCTCTCATGGGTGATTTCGAGCGGGCCTATGAGGCTAAGACCGGTTGCCGCCCGGAGCACAATGTCTTCGCCGACGGCGTCGAGTGGCAAAACGTTGACGTCCGCAACACGCTGTTCCCCGACCAGGACCTCGAGGAAGAACCGAGCCCCGGCAAGCGGCGTCGCAAGGTCGTGCGAGGCGCCTGAGCATGAAACTCAATCCCTTCTACGTCCCCACCTGTCACCCGGACGAAACCCTCACGAGCTTCGTGTCGCGCGTCGCTGCCATGGCATCTCGCAGTGCCCGTGACTTCTGCCTCGACATGGGCCTGAACTTCCATGCTCTGCGCGATGGCGACCCGAACGAGGTTGGCGCCTTCGCCGAGCTTGTCGGCTTCGACGACGGAAGATTTCCGGGCGCAATTCTTGAACGCACCGGCGACCGTTCTTTCAAGATGAACGCCGAACCCCTTCCCAGGGCGTCGCTTCGCCGCTCGACGGTTCGCGTCTGCCCTCATTGCATCAAGGCAGATCTGGAGTGCAGCGCTGACCATGAGAAGGTTCGGCCATATGGACGCTGGTCCTGGATGATTGCATCCGTCCAGACCTGTGCGAAACACAATACGCCTCTGATCGTGGCCGCGACCGACGATAACCCTCAGATGCTGCACGACTTCTCGCTGCATCTTCAACCCTTTGCGGAGGAGATCGACCGGCATGTTGCCGAGGCACGTGACCGGATGCCGTCGGACTTCGAGACCTATGTCCTAAGCCGCATCAAAGGCCAACCGTCCAAGTTCTGGCTCTCGTCCCTCCCCGCCTACGCCGCCGCCCGGTTCTGCGAAATCATCGGAGCCACCAAGATCCATGGCGCCCAGGTGATGGCAGAAACCCTGTCCGAGGACGAATGGTGTGACGCAGGCCAGACCGGCTTTGAGATTGCCGCACACGGCCCCGAGGGCATCCGGGCGCACCTCAACGACATGCAGCGGGCATTCATGGAAACGCGGCACGCCTGGGGCCCCAGGCAGATCTATGGGCGTCTCTATGAATGGCTGGCGCATGAGACCGGCGACACCGCTTACGACACTCTCCGCGAGATCATCACCGAGCATGCTTTCAATACGTTGCCCATGGGACCTGACGACGAGATTTTCGGCAAACGACCGACAAAACGGGTCCTTCATTCCATTCACTCCGCCCACCTTGAAACCGGAGCCCATCCAAAGCGGCTTCGAAAGGTTCTCCATGCGGTCGGGCTGATTGCTGACGAACAGATTGCCCTGTCAAACGAACGAACCCTGTTCCGTGCCGACGACGCCAAGTTCTATCTGGACCGGATCGAAGAGAGCATGTCCTTCAAGCAGGCCCGGGTCTACATCAACGCGCCCCGTCCTGTCGAACGGACGCTACTCGCGGCGGGGCTGCTGAAGCCTTGGCTCGAGGGTGGTAACGGCGTTCTCAAGGACCATTCCTTCGCGAAACGTGATCTGGATGAATTCCTGGCGGCCCTGATCGGCGACGCCCTGCCGGTGACGGAGGAAGAGAAGATCTTGGTCCCGATCCTGCGTGCAGTGAAGATGGCGAACTGCTCAACATCGGAAGTCGTGCAACTGATCCTGGACCGTCGCCTGGGCACGATCCGAATGGATCCGGACCTGACCGGCTTTCTTTCCGTTCTCGTCGATCCGGAGGAAGTGAAGTCGCTTGTCCGTCGGGAGGACCACGGCGGCTATTCCCTTCGCGAAGTCGAGCAGAAGCTGAAGACCTCAACACGCGTGATCAAGGCGCTCATCGAGTACCATCACCTTGATGCTGAAATCGCGGTCAACCCGATCAACCGCTGCCCGCAGACCATCGTGAAGCGAGACGTCCTGACCGCATTCATGGACAGGTTCGAGACCGCTAGTTCCCTCGCCCGCAGATCCGGATCTCATCTCCAGACCATGATGAAACGCCTTGATGGTTTGGGCGTCGGCCCCGCCTTCCCGAAGGACCAGATCCCTGCAACCTTCTATGAGCTGGACCGGGTTCGGTCAGCTGATCCGGATCTCATTCCGACGCCTTGAACCGGCTGCCCCACGACCGTCGATAACGCCTCCCATTCCGGGAGGCTTTTTTGTGCCTGCCGTCCGGACTTCAAGGACTTAGGCTTCTGTTGAGCCAGATTATTCATGCATTTGAGTACGACTTTGGCCGAAATCCGGGAATGACTGAGCCAAAGTTGAAAATAAAGCCGTTTAATTTCAATGACTTATTTTCTTCATGAGCCATACTATGCATTCACGTACATTGTCCCGAGTCGCATAGGATGGCCAATTTAGGCCAATAAGCGGCTCAAACGGCCCAAAAACAAAGAACCCGCCTATCGGAGACGATCGGGCGGGTTTTCTTTATTCGCAGCTCATGATGTCAGATCCTGGCTTAACGGCCTCATCGATATTCTTCGGCCGCGGTCGAGCGCTTCTCAAAGCAGCATGTGAACCAGATCACTCGCATTTGTCGTACCGGTAGTCACCGAACTCGAGCCAGCTCGTTTCGCCCTGCTGGAAAACGAGGACCTCCGAATTGTCCTCTCCAAGCAACGCCACGATGAAACCGCCCGGCGGCAGGGAATTGCCGAAATAACTGTAAGCCGTCATCGCCCGGACCTGTGTGCCGTCCACCGTGATTAAGGCATCCCATTCGCCGCCGGAGCGATCCATGATCTCGTACTGGATCCGGCGTTTCACATCGCCGCCGCCGCAATAGATAATACCCTCCTGCGCCTCAAGCGTTTGCGCCAGAATGATGAAGGGCCCTTGCGAAAAGCTCGGCGTCATGGACGGGATCTGGTCGCATCGCGTCTCAATGCTCTTGTCGGCGGTTCCTTGCCGGATTTCGGCAACATCACCGGCATGCCGGTTCCACTCAGCATGGGCGGAAACAACTGCGGCGGAAAGTGCCGCCGCGAACAGGATCATCATTCGTGTCATCACTTGCGGTGCCTTTCCCAAATCATGCGCGTATCTCTTCTTCTGATGGCCGGCAACCAGCCGGAAAGCATCAGCCGAATTGCGATGTGTCGTCATTTGGATCCGGCAACGGCGAATCCGGCAGGTCCGGGACCGCCGGGACGTCCGTATTGTCGGCGTCCGCTGTCCCGTGAGGGCCGCCCTCGATGGTGTCTGCAGGATGATCGGCATCCAGAACCGCCGGGTCCGGAAGATCGGCAGGATGTGCTGTCAGCGCAGGATCGGCTCCCGCAGCATCGAGATACGCGCTCATGTGGCCGGCCCGCGGCGCCGGCGGAGGCGATGCATCGTGCCCTTGCCCGATCGCATCGAAGTAGGCAGCAAGCCGACCGCCTCCCGTCGCATCTGGGCCGGTCGCGGCCGGCATTGCTTGCGACACGTCGCCCGCTTCTCCGTCATGAGAAGGTATGCCCGCATGGTCGGTATCGAGCGCCCCACTGATGAGTTCCTGGGTAGCGGTGTCATGATCTACCGGCGGCGCGGCGCCGATGCCTGTCAGGTCGATGGTGATGTCGTCAGGCCCGGCATCGTCCGGCGCATCATGCTGGACACCGGAAGATGGCGTGAAGGTGATGCCCTGGAGGGTGGTGTGGTCGACATGGTGCCCGCTGCTGCCGTGAACGCTCTGGACATCGATCTGAACCTGAACATCCGCGTCACCCGCGGCAATTCCCTGCTGAACGATGTGAAACGTGTCGACGTGCTGGCCCGAAGTACCAGAGCTTCCACCCTGTTTGATGACACCGGAGTTCTGCTGATAGTGGTATTCGAAGTGTCCAGTCTGCGGGTCGATTACGAGTGTGCCATACTGTCCATGCAGAGATTGAACCGCACCGCCATGCCCATTGTCGATGGCCCAACCGCCTGTGATTCCGCTTGTGATCGTTCCCGTGAGATGCTGAGAGCCAACGCCCTGCACGGTGCCAACAGTCGGTTTCACGGGCGGAGGATCGTAAGTCCCGGTCACCGTGATGACGAGATCTTGCGTATCCGTGGCCCCGGCACCGTCGGTGACCGTCACCGGGATGGTAACCTGCTGGGTCTGGCCGGCGGCAAGGTGTTGATAGGCCGCGTGGCTCGGGTCGAAGCTCCAGGAGCCGTCAGCATGCATGGTGAAGCCGTCGACCGGCTGGCCTATGGAGAACGCCTTGTTATCACCCGTGTCCACGTCCGTTGCAGACATCCGGCCTGTGACAGAGGCGCCATCCTCGGTGGCCGATGCCGTTGCAGCCGTCAGGACCGGGGCATCATTCGTGCCATGGATGGAGACTGTGATGTCGTGCGTGGTCCCGTCGACACTGGCGACCGTCAGCGTGTCCGTGAGCGGCGTGCCACCTGCCTGGAGCGCCTGAACGGCGGCCTGGCTGTTGTCGGCCGTATACGTCCAGTGGCCCTGGGCATCCAGCGTGAATGTGCCGTATGTCCCCGCGCCCGCTACTCCCGAGACCGGTGTAAACGCGGCCTCGCCCACGTCCGGATCGGCAATCGTCAGGGTGCCGTTCGCCGTCAGCAAGCCTCCCGTGAGGTGCTGGTCCTCGGTCACGTCTCCGGTGTCGGTACCGGTGATCACCGCGGCGTCCGGCGTCGCGCCCAGGACCAGCGATGCGGTCTGCTGGACGCTGCCGCCGTGACCGTCGGTGACCTGATAGCTCAGGCTCACCGGACCGTTGTAGTTGGCATCCGGCGTGAAGGTGAAGCCGTGAGCCGCGTCTCCGGTGATCGTCCCGTGGCTGGCGGTCAGACCGGTAACCGAGAGAACATCTCCCGTGTCGATGTCCGTGGCATGCGCCAGAAGCTGCGCCGCGGTGATCGGAACGGCCTTGTCCTCCGTGCCACTGCCGAGATTCACTGGTCCGCTCACGACAGGGACATCATTGGTGCCCGTCACCGTAATGACGAGGTTTTCCGTGTCCGTTGCCCCGGCGCTGTCGGTGACCCTCACCAGGATGGTAACCTGCTGGGTCTGGCTGGCGGCAAGGTGTTGATAGGCCGCGTGGCTCGGGTCAAAGCTCCAGGAGCCATCTGCATGCATGGTGAAGCCGTGAACCGGCTGGCCTATGGAGAAAGCCTTGGTGTCACCCGTGTCCACGTCAGTCGCAGACATCTGGCCTGTCACGGCACTGCCGTCCTCCGTTGCCGAAGCCGTTGCAGCCGTCAGGACCGGCGCATCATTGGTCCCCGTGATCGTGACGGTGATGTCATGCGTAGTTCCATCGGCACTTGCGACCGTCAGCGTATCGGTCAGAGGCGTGCCACCGGCCAGGAGCGCCTGAACGGCGGCCTGGCTGTTGTCGGCCGTATACATCCAGTGGCCCTGGGCATCCAGCGTGAATGTGCCGTATGTCCCCGCGCCTGAAGCTCCCGAGACCGGTGTAAAACCCGCCTCGCCGGCGTCCGGATCCGTGACGTCCAGCTTGCCCGTGGCTGTCAGGTGACCCGAAGCATCCACATGCGAGTCTTCGGTGGCACCTCCAGCGTCCGTTCCTGCAATCACAGCGGCGTCGTTCACCGCGGCAAGTGTCGTGGTGGCCCCGGTGTGGGTGACGCCGCCATGGGTATCCTGGACGTCATAGGTAAAGTGGACCTGGCCGTTGTAGTCCTTTTCCGGCGTATAGGTGTAGGTGCCGTCCTGGTTGTCCCGGATCGAACCGTGATCGACCTTGAGCGCAACCACGGTCAGCTTGCCCGCGTCATTGGCATCAACATCCACCGTGTTGGCAAGCAGTTGCTTCAAGGTCAGGGTCTGGGCAACATCCTCCGTACCGCCCGCGAGCTGGACTTCCGACGAGCAGTAGGGGCGATCGTTGCTGCCATGAATCGTGATCACGATGTCATGGGCCGTGCCGTCCTTGGAGTAGACCGTGATCGTGTCGGTCAGGTTCTGGCCTTCGCCCAGCCGGTCGATGGTCGTTCCGCGCGTCGTCGCGTACCCACCGACGGATCGTACGCTGCCGACATCGGCGTTGTAAAACCACTCGCCATTTTCCCGCAGCATGAGATCGCCGAACTGGCCGTGATAGGTCCAGCCGAGACCATGCGTATCGAAAGACGCTTCGCCGCTGTCCGGATCGGTGATCGTAAGGGTTCCCGTCGCCTGAATCGTCTGATGCCAGAGTTTTGAAATTCCAGGTTGGGCGTAGTCAGGCGACTTGTCCTGTCCAGCCATGTTCTCGGTCACGCTGCCGGTGTCGATACCTCCGATCACGGCTGCATCGCCGGTACCGGTGACCGTGATAACAAGGTTTTGCGTGTCCATTGCCCCGGCGCTGTCGGTGACGGTGACCGGGATGGTGACCTGCTCGGTCTGGCCCGCGGCAAGATGCTGATAGGCCGCGTGGCTGGGGTCGAAACTCCACGAGCCGTCCGCATGCATGATGAAGCCGTCGACCGGCTGGCCGATCGAAAAGGCCTTGGTGTCGCCCGTGTCGACGTCCGTCGCGGACATCCGGCCCGTAACGGCACTACCGTCTTCGGTGGCCGAAGCCGTTGCAGCCGTCAGGACCGGGGCATCATTGGTCCCCGTGATGGTGACGGTGATATCGTGCGTGGTCCCGTCGACACTGGCGACCGTCAGCGTGTCCGTGAGCGGCGTGCCTCCGGCCTGAAGCGCCTGAACCGCCGGCTGGCTGTTGTCGAGTTGATAGCTCCAGGTGCCATCCGGCTGCACCGTGAAAGTGCCATGGGCACCGACGGCATGCGGCTGCGGCACGAACTGTGCCTGCCCGGCGTCCGGATCCGTGACGTCCAGCTTGCCGCCCGTGTTGAGCAGTGTGTCTTCCGTCACCGTACCGACCACCGTGCCTCCAATCCGAGCACCGTCATTGGTTCCGGTCACCGTAATGACCAGGTTTTCCGTGTCCGTGGCCCCGGCGCTGTCGGTGACCGTCACCGGGATGGTAACCTGCTGGGTCTGGCCGGCGGCAAGGTGTTGATAGGCCGCGTGGCTCGGGTCGAAGCTCCAGGAGCCGTCAGAATGCATGGTGAAGCCGTCGACCGGCTGACCGATGGAGAACGCCTTGGTATCACCCGTGTCGACGTCCGTTGCCGCCATCTGACCCGTAACAGAACTACCGTCTTCGGTGGCCGATGCCGTTGCAGCCGTCAGGACCGGGGCATCGTTCGTGCCATGGACCGTGATCTGGATCCGGTGGGCCGTACCATCGGCCGAATGCACCTCGTAGATCGCATGGCCTTCCTGTCCGGCCGCGAGCGCCTGGACGGCGGGATGGGTGTTGTCGACCTCATAGCCCCAGGTACCGACGCGATTGATGTGCAGGCTTCCGCCGAATGGATCCGAGATCGCATGTTCGCCAAAGCGGTTGAACTGGAAGAACTCCTGAGACGGGCCGTCCGGATCATGAACGGACAAGCTCCCGCTGATCGCGAGCGGATGGGCCGATGAAGGCCCGACATTCCGGTCCTCGGTCACATCCCCGGTGTCGGTTCCAGTGATGACGGCGGCATCCGGCGTCGCGCCCAGCACCAGCGATGCGGTCTGCTGGACACTGCCGCCTTGACCGTCGGTCACCTGATAGCTCAGCGTGACCGGCCCGTTGTAGTTGGCATCCGGCGTGAACGTGAAGCCGTGAGCCGCATCTCCCGTGATCGTCCCGTGGCTGGCGCTCACACCCGACACGGAGAGAACATCTCCCGTGTCGATGTCCGTCGCATGGGCCAGAAGCTGAGCTGCCGTAATGCTGACAGCATGGTCCTCGGTCCCGCCGGGCAACGTGACCGGGCCTGAGACAACCGGACCGTCATTGGTGCCCGTCACCGTGATGACGAGATCCTGCGTATCCTTGGCCCCGGCGCTGTCGGTGACCGTCACCGGGATAGTCACCTGTTCGGTCTGGCCGGCCGCCAGATGCTGATAGGCCGCATGGCTCGGATCAAAGCTCCAGGAGCCGTCCGCATGCATGGTGAAGCCGTCAACCGGCTGGCCTGTGGAGAACGCCTTGGTATCACCCGTGTCGACGTCCGTCGCATGCATCTGGCCCGTGACTGTAGCGCCATCCTCCGTCGCGGAGGCCGTTGCTGCCGTCAGGACCGGCCTGTCGTTCGTGCCATGGATGGTGATCTCGATGGTATGCGTCGTCCCGTCGACAGAGCGCACAGTCACCGTGTCGATCAGCGTCTCGCCTGCTTTGAGGGCCTGAACCTGCGGCAGGTTATTGTCACCGTCGTAGTGCCACGTGCCCCAAGGATAGATCGTCAGGCGCGAGTTGCCGCCGAGCGCGGTCGGATAAGCCATCTGATAGGGCGTGTAGGAGACAAATTTGTCCTCTCCCGCGTCCGGATCAGAAATCGTCAGCTTGCCATTCGCCGACAGGGCATACATGCCTGTGATGTGATCCTCGGTGACATCGCCCTTGTCCTGACCGCCGATAACCGCCGGATCACTGACCGGCACAAGGGTCAGGGAGGCCGATTGAAGCACACTGCCGCCGTGACCATCCGTGACTTGGTAGCTCAGGCTCACCGGGCCATTGTAGTTCGCATCCGGCGTGAACGTGAAGCCGTGGGCCGCATCACCTGTAATCGTTCCGTGGCTCGCGGTCAGACCGGTGACCGAGAGGCTATCGCCTGTGTCAATGTCGGTCACATGGGCCAGAAGCTGTGGCAACGTGATGGCAACGGACTGGTCTTCCTTGCCGCTCCCAAGAGAGACAGGACCAGCGACGACTGGCACATCATTGGTACCTGTCACCGTGATGACGAGGTTCTGCGTATCCGTTGCCCCCGCGCTATCGGTGACGGTGACCGGAATGGTGACCTGCTCGGTCTGAGCAGCCGCCAGATGCTGATAAGCCGCATGCCCGGGATCGAAGCTCCACGAACCATCTGGATGCAGGGTGAAGCCGTCAACCGGCTGCCCCATTGTGAAAACCCTGGTATCGCCCGTATCGACATCTGAAGCCTGCATCTGGCCAGAGACGGATTTTCCGTCTTCGGTGGCAGAGGCAGACGCCGCTGTCAGGACCGGCTTGTCGTTCGTGCCCCCAATCTGCACGGTAATCGTCGTCGTCGTGCCGTCCAGCGTCGAGACCGTGAGCGTGTCAGTCAGCTGTCCGCCGCCCGAGGTCAGCGCCTGAACCGCTGGCTGGCTGTTGTCCAGCTGGTAGCTCCAGGTACCGTCCGGATGGACGGTGAAGAGGCCATGAGCTCCGGCCACGCCGGTCTGAGGCACGAACTGTGCCTGCCCGGCGTCCGGATCCGTGACGTCCAGCTTGCCGCCCGTGGTGAGCAGCTTGTCCTCCGTCACCGTGCCGACTGCCGTTCCGCCGATCTTGGCGCCATCGTCAGTGCCGTTGATGGTCACCGTGATCTGCTGCGTCGTGCCATCCAGCGTCGAGACCGTAAGCGTATCGGTCAGCTGTCCGCCGCCCGATGTCAGCGCCTGAACCGCTGGCTGGCTGTTGTCCAGCTGGTAGCTCCAGGTGCCATCCGGGTGGACGGTGAAGAGGCCATGGGCACCAGCCACGCCGGTCTGAGGCACGAACTGCGCCTGACCCGCATCCGGATCCGTGACGTCCAGCTTGCCGCCCGTGGTCAGCAACCTGTCTTCCGTGACCGTGCCGACCGCCGTTCCGCCGATCTTGGCGCCATCGTCAGTGCCGTTGATGGTCACCGTGATCTGCTGTGTCGTGCCGTCCAGCGTTGAGACCGTAAGCGTGTCGGTCAGCTGTCCGCCACCCGACGTCAGCGCCTGAACCGCAGGCTGGCTGTTGTCCAGCTGGTAGCTCCAGGTACCGTCAGGATGGACAGTGAAGAGACCATGGGCACCGGCCACGCCGGTCTGCGGCACGAACTGTGCCTGCCCGGCGTCCGGATCCGTGACGTCCAGCTTGCCACCCGTGGTGAGCAGCTTGTCCTCAGTGACGGTTCCGACTGGCGTTCCCCCAATCCGGGCACCGTCATTCGTACCGGTAACTGTGATGACGAGGTTTTGCGTGTCCGTTGCCCCAGCGCTGTCAGTGACGGTGACCGGGATGATGACCTGCTGGGTCAGGCCCGCTGCCAGATGCTGATAGGCCGCATGGCTGGGGTCGAAGCTCCAGGACCCATCCGGGTGAAGGCTGAAGCCCTCGATCGGCTGCCCTATGGAGAAGGCCTTGGTATCACATGTATCGACATCCGTTGCCTGCATCTGACCTGAGATGGCTTTTCCATCTTCAGTGGCTGAGGCGGTTGCCGCCGAAAGGACCGGCCGATCGTTCGTACCACTAATGACCACGCGCAATTCATGCGAGGTGCCATCGGCCGCATATATGACGATCCTGTCCGTCAACGCTTCGCCGGATTTCAACGCCTGCACAGCAGTCTGACCGTTGTCTGCGGTATAGGTCCATTGACCATCAGGTCGCAGTTCGAATTGACCGAAGGCTCCCTTACCGGCAGCACCGGTCACCGCCGTAAAATGCGCCTGCCCGGGATCAGGATCAGTGATCAACAGTTTGCCACCGGTCGCAAGCTGCCCCGACGCGACCTTTTGATCTTCCGTGACGACGGACGTATCAACTCCTCCAATCTGCGCAGGGGTCCGGGCCGCCGCTGAAGATTGTGCACCGGTTGAAGGATGAGAAGTTGTCTGAGAGCCCGTAAAGCCGTTCAATCCGGCAGACGAGACAAACGATGGCAGTGTACCGACAGGAGGTTGCGTACCAACGGGCGGATGCGTACCTACGGGTGGCTGTGTGCCAGCGGGCGGCTGCGTGCCAACGGGTGGCTGCGTACCAGCGGGTGGCTGCGTGCCAACGGGCGGATGCGTGCCAACGGGCGGCTGCGTACCAACGGGTGGCTGCGTGCCAACGGGTGGCTGCGTGCCAACGGGTGGCTGCGTGCCAACGGGTGGATGCGTGCCAACGGGTGGCTGCGTGCCAACGGGCGGATGCGTGCCAGCGGGTGGCTGCGTACCAACGGGTGGCTGCGTGCCAACGGGCGGCTGCGTGCCAACGGGTGGCTGCGTGCCAACGGGTGGCTGCGTGCCAACGGGCGGATGCGTGCCAGCGGGTGGCTGCGTACCTGCGGGTGGCTGCGTGCCAACCGGCGGCTGCGTGCCAACCGGCGGCTGCGTACCAGCAGGCGGCTGCGTACCAGCAGGCGGCTGCGTACCGGCAGGCGGCTGCATGCCAGCGGGCGGCTGCGTACCTGCGGGCGGCTGCGTACCTGCGGGCGGCTGCGTACCAATGGGCGGTTGCGTGCCAACGGGTGGCTGTGTACCAGCGGGCGGCTGTGTACCAGCGGGCGGCTGTGTACCGGCGGGTGGCTGCGTGCCAACAGGAGGTTGGGAGCTACCGTGAGAGAGAGGCGGGATAGACGGATCAAGGGTCGCGTTCCCCCCGGACGCAGGATGCGATGCAGCGGCCGCGCCGGACAAGTGAAGCACGCCGGCAGAATGACCAGTTTGTGCCAGGTTCGAAGACGGACGAAGGCCAGTCTGATTTCCTGGTGCGGGAACTGCTCGATCTCCCTCAAAGAGATGCCTTGCCGGAGCTTCCGGCACCCCGCCTGGCGTCAAAGACGTCCCACCCATTGGCAGTTCTGACGGACTGCCAGGAGCGCGCGCAGAGTCGCTGGAGGAAACACCCCCCTGCGCAACTGGCGACGCTTCATTGCCCTCAAGAGCGGGCTTCCCGGAAGCGGATGTCCCAGTGCCTTCGCCGTCGTCGACCTTTGTCCATCCGAAGCCTTCTTCAGACTGGATCTTCCGGCTGCCCCTGATTTCTTCGGGCATGTCACCCTGACGAACAGGATTGGTTTTTCCTTCGGACTTATCGGCCATCGCGACAGCTCCTAGCGCTCGGTCAGTGCCAGATCCAGGTTCGTGTAGATCGGCTTCCAGATGTATTCGAAGACTGTTTTCTTGCCCGTCAGAATGTCCGCTTCACCGGTCATGCCTGGCAGAAGTGAATAGCGGCTGGGGTCGTCGCCGAAATGCGTGACGGGCACGGACAGCAGAACCTCGTAATAAGCGGTTCCGCGATCATCCACGATGGTCGTGGGAGAGACCTCGACCACATTGCCGCTCAAGGCGCCGTAACGGCTGAAATCGAAGGAATCGATCTTGAGCTTTGCGACCTGACCGATGGAAACAAACCCCACATCCCGGGGGGGCAGCTGCGCGGCGAACCTCAGGTCAACGTCCTTTGGAACGATTTCTGCCACGAGGCCACCAGCCTCGATGACGCGCCCGACGATGGTCTCGGGCACGGATTGCACGAAGCCATCGACCGGGCTGTGCAATTTTGTCGAGGTGACACGGCGCCTGAGACGTTCCATCTGTTCGTCCAAAGCACTGCGTTCCGCACGGATGTCGGCAATGCGTTCGCGAACTTCGGAAGCCTCGTTCAATCCGATGCGCTCCAGGCTTTCCTTCAGCTCGGATATCTGCGCCTCGGCAACGGCACGCCGGCCGGACAGGGTCGAGAGCTCGTATTCATAGCGTGCCTCGTCCTGGATAGCAGCGACCAGTTGCGGCCTGGCCGCCAGTCCGCGGTCTACCAGTTTCCGCAGGCTCTCAGTCTCCTCACGCGCCACCGCCAACTGCCGCTCGACCGCCGGCTGTTCGCTGTCAATTGCCCAAACGTCGGCTTCCTTTTCGGCAATTTGCCGGTTGATAAGATCCCGCTCATTGCCGAGGAAAGCGGAACGTGCTTCAAATGCCGCCGTTTCCCGCTCAATCAACTCTCGCACCGGTTCACCAGCAATCCTTGGCAGTTGTGAAACGCCCTCCTTGATTGCAATCAGATCTGGAGGAGCTGTGAAGGGACCAGACGCGGCTTGAAAATCAGGCTTGCGGCTTTCAACGATCGCAAGGCGCCGCTCGCGCTCCAAAGCGAGGGCGAGCGACTTTGAACGTGCTTCCCGAAGCTCGGACACCAGCTCGCTATTATCGAAAATTGCGATCAGGTCGCCCTTCGAAACGACGTCTCCCTTTCGGACAAGGACAGTCGCCAGCGCGCCGCCATGCTCACTTTGCAATCGCTGAACTTCACTGACCGGCTCAACCACCCCTCTGGCCTTGGCAATCTCGTCGACCGGGGTTGCGACAGCCCAGGTAACGAACAGGACCAGGCAGACGCCAATCGCGACAGAGGCCATATTGGTCAGCCTGACCGCCCTTCCGTCATTCAATTCAAATCGGCTATCAAGATGAGACGCAGTCATCGGCTGCTTTCCTCCGATGGTAGAAGGGATTGTCCGACCGGCTTGACGGGACCGAAGTAGACCATGCTGCCCTCGTCCAGAATGAGCGCATTGTCGGCGAGTTCGGCAAAGGACGTGTCGTGGGTCGCAAGGAGGACCGTCGCCTTACCTTTGACCGACAACAACAAGTCACGCAGGTGCGAACGGTTTCCAGCGGTCGAAGCACCGCGGGTGTCGTCCAGCAAGATGAACCGGCAATGCCCTTTTGCGCCCTCGCCATTCTCCGAGCGCAAATCTTCCGCAAGCAACGCCAATGCGCTGCAAGCTTCCTCGCCGCCACTCTCCTCGATGCGCAGAAGGCTGGTCGAGCGTGAAAGATCATCCGGGTCGTACTGGCTCGACGAGCGGCCGTTGATCAAGAGCCGTCCCGACTGCGGTGAAAGGAGGCCGGACACCAGTTTCAGGAGGCTCGATTTTCCCGAGCCGTTCGGCCCCATGACAATCGTAAAGCATCCGGAAGGACAGTCGAACGAGACACCCGTCAGTGCCGGCTCCGAACTCTGGTCATACTTGAAGTAGAGGCCTTTGCCGCTGATGTGGGGCGCACCTGCATCCAGCCGTTCGAACGACACCGACTGCGCCTGAGGTGTTCCCCAGGAAAATGCCTGTTCCAGGCCCCAGATTGCTTGCCGAATTGCCTTCAATCTTGGAATCGCGAGGAAGAAGGCCTGGGAAGGGCCTGTAACCCTCCAGGTCAGCAGCATGGTGCCGATGAGCGCCCCTGCCGTGATCGCTCCCTTCATGGCAAGAGCGATACCTATGCAAAGCGTTGTCAAGGCTGCGCCGGTTCCAAGAACATAGGCGAGAGACTGCAATGCGGCAGACCGTTGCGCCTGCCGGTGCTTCAGAAAGGCTGCCTGTCGGGCAAGCGACACGAAACGGGTAAACCAGGAAGCTCCGTGATCGATATTCTGGATGACGGACGCCTTTGCACTAAGTTCGGTGAGAGCTTCGACGCGCTTCAGGTTCGCATTCTCAAGCTGCGGCTCCGTGCCCTGCCTTGCCTCGCTTAGTACCCAGCTCAGGCCAAAGAACAGGGTCAGGTAAAGTGCCGGCACGATCGCCATCCATCCTCCAACGAAGGCGATTGAGAAGATCGAAAGCGGCACGAACGGCGCGTCGAAGATCGCAGGCGTGTTCTGGGCCGCGAACACCTCCGCACTTAAGGACGTTGCCTGCAATCTGCTCTGGAGCCGGTCGAACCCCAGCTTTTGCCGGACGGCGTGGGGCAGCCGCAAGATGCGCGAGAGCGACATCAGCCGCGTTACGGCAGCCAGGCGCGCGTATTCGGCAGCAAGGATTCTCGCCCGCATGCTCCGCAGGATCAGAATGGTCAGAAGCACGACACTTGCGCCCGTCAGAAGCGGCACAAGGCTCTCGGAAGCCTGGGCTCCCAGCACGCGATCAAAGATCGCCATCGAAAAGAACGGGATGAACAACGCGAGTGCATTGAGCACGAACGACAGGAACATGGCGGTCACTGCGACCCTGCGCATCCGGCCCCGGACCGACATCGCGTGAACCGTGGCAACGGAATGGTCCGGACTATGGACAAAAAGCAGTTTTCCGGAATGCCTCATTCGGCGGGAGACCTGATCGCGGTCAAGACCGGCGGATGAGATCGCAACCTCTCGGGTGTCCTCCCGAACGAGGGCATGAACACCTTCCCTGTCCTGAACCAATAGCGCGCCGTCGAGGCCACTTCGCCACGTCGCCGGAAGCCTCGATTCGACGCTCGCGCCGACATCGATGAGGTCGAGCACCATTGCTGCGTCATCGAGAGTCTGAAGGCCGGTTTCGCGCGACATTGCCGCCGCAAGAACGTCGCTGGACCTTCGCCAGCCAAGCTCGGCCAAGACTGCCAGCAACGCGCTTTCAAGATCTGTCTGCCGGTGCGCGCCGGACGAATTACGCACCTTAGCGTTTTCCGTGCTTTCGGTGAGTTTGGCCTGAACGTTCATTCGGCGGCCTCCCTCTTCTGCTTGGGCAAGGAGGGAAGGTCCGCAATCGCGTCAAAGTTCCTGGCAAGCCCGTCGTCCTCGTCGAACATGACAATCGTGACCTTTCCCTCAAGGGCCTTCAGGAGCCCGGAAAGCTGGTCCACACCGCGGGCATCAAGGAAAAGCGAAGGGTTGCGGAGCAGCAGGAGGTGTGGATCTCCCGACAGGGCACGAACCAGCATGAGGCGCTTCAGATGGCCGTCCGAC
Organism: Roseibium suaedae; assembly: GCF_900142725.1. Taxonomy (GTDB): domain Bacteria; phylum Pseudomonadota; class Alphaproteobacteria; order Rhizobiales; family Stappiaceae; genus Roseibium; species Roseibium suaedae. The sequence continues at coordinate 441,821 of NZ_FRBW01000003.1, forward strand.
AACGGAACACCAAGACCCGGGGCCAGGCGGGTTTCCAGCCCGTCGCGCAAGCGGCCAATCGCGTCTGCAAGACCGATTTGCTCGGAGAGCCAGACGGCCCGCCCGGTTGCTTCGGTATCAAAGGCTGTCATGTTTTCAAGAAGTGTGCCGTTAAAGACCGTCAGGTCGGCATCACAGATGGAAACGCGGAATTGCGACGCCGCCATAGGCTTGCCGTCAGCCGTGAAGACCTGGACATCTTTCAGGAAAGCCGAGCGATCCGTTTCACATCCTTCCAGTGCAAGCACGAGGCTGCGAAAGACAGACGACCCGTGCTGGTGATCCGAGGACCGAATAACGAGGCTGCTTCCCGGTACGCATTCAAGGCGGTTGCCATCGACCTCAAATCCCAGTCCGATAGTCTCCTGCCCGTGCGAGGCCGTTGTCCGCAACGAAGTGACCGAAGGCAATGCAAGCAGGGTCTGTATGCTGCTGAATGCCGACGCTGAAACCTGATGTCTTGCAAGCGCGGTCAAAAGACCGAGCAGGCCGGCAACACCCCTTTGACCGAGGATGAGACAGGCAGCGAGGCCCCCTGTCGTCATGTCTCCGGAAAGCACGACGAGAGACCCGACCCCGAGGACCAGAACGGTCGTCGCCAACCCGCCTGTCTGGCTGAGATTGAGGGAAGCGGCAAGATTACTTTCAGAGATCTCCTGGGCAACTGCCTTGCGCTTTTCGTGCAGACGCAGGCTGCCAGCAAAATCGCCCAATTCACCGTCCGCGATGATCCGGTCGATATGCTCGCGCCGGCTCATGAGCAAGGTGGCCTCGTCAGCCGACGCTTCGAACAGCTTCATCCCTGCCCGCGCTTGCCGGTATGCCGAAAAAAGAGCGAAGACCCCGAAGACGAGAAGCACCGCCAGTGGTCCGAATACTGTAGGCCCACCCAGGAACCAGACAAGGACAAGAAAGGCGATTGCGAAGGGCGCATCGAAGAGAGCAAGCATGGATTGCCCGATAAGGACATCGTTGGATCTGTTGATTGCCGTGAACAGCTCGCGGATCCGTCCGGGGCCGAAGTCGGCGCGCTTTCTCGGATCGATCGAAAGCAGCTTTTCGGCAGTCCTCAGAGAAAGCTCATACTCCGCCTGCGCGGCAAGGCGCCCCAGAATGGACGAGCGCGCGTATTTGACCAGGCCGTCGAGCACAATGGCCAGGGCCACCGCGGAGAAGATGACAATCGCCGTCCCGACCGCCTGATTGGCGAGGATCCGGTCATAAACCTGAATAAGGGCTAGAGGCAGAGCAAGCGCCAGGATGTTCGAGATCAGGGAGAGAACGATCAACCAGAGGCGCGTGACCATGAATACTGACTTCCGTTACAAAGGAACGCGTGCCCCCATCCCAGACGGGAAAGAGCCCACTCAACCATAACACGTTAAAAGTATAATTCACCTCTTCCTGAAATCTTACTTAACGTAATAGTACAAACAAATACCTACGCAATATTTACGGTGTAAAAATAAGATAAAGCATTCCTCAGCACCATGAAGCAAAACATTTGAAATGTCGATCGGGTACAGGGCGGCCGACTTCAACATCTGCGACAAAACCGATAGTCACCACGCGCCCGGCGGAAGCGACACAAAACCAAATCCAAATTGCACTTCTGGAAGGCGCGTATGTCCGCCATGCGGCTCAAACGACCCAGAAAACGCAAAAAAAACGCGATCGGAGACGATCGGGCGGGTTTTGTTTATGAATGCGGGAACAAGCTTCAGCTACGCGGTCACTTGATACGGTCCCGGCAGAAGAAAATCACAAACTGAATAGTCAGCCAAATCGCGTTTGAAGAACGATGGCCGATGGCCCCGATAATGGGCACAGATGGGACCGGCCGGAATATGCCGGCTCCCATCGCGTCCTTCTTCCTTAAAAGTCTCCTGGAGCGCATTGGAGGCAGGTGAGGCCGGCTTCGCGCCAGAAGGCGACGACGGAAGAGCGGTCATCCACGACCAGCCAGGGGCTGAAGCCGTCACTCCGGATCCGGTCAAGGGCGCTGGCCTTGGCTTCCGGATCCGGCAGGGCATCCTCATGTTCCTGGCGCAAATAGACCGCATCAAAGGGGATCTCGGCCTGGCGCAGCCACTCTTCGGTGCGGGCCTGCCAGCCAACCGGCCGGCCTGAGCAGATCACGATCTCCTCGCCCTGCGCCTTCAGATGGCGCAGCAGACGGACGATGGGCGCGATTGGCGATGCATCGGCCATGGCATCATGGAAGGCATCCCAGTGCTTTTCGACCCCATGCACCAGATGCCCGAGCCGGTCCGCATCGAATGTGGCCAGAGTTCCGTCGACATCGAAGATCACGCAATTCATTTCATCATTCCTTCCGCCAGAAGCGGTTGTTCGCGCCATGTGCCAGAGGCAGGCGTGTAAAGCAGCGGGGTGGTGTTCGGGGCGGAGGGACCTGTTGCGTCCTGACCGGTCAGGGCCCTTGCGGCCCGCACCGTGCCCGAATGGGCAACGATCACCGGCAGGCGGCTGCCCGCAAGATCCATGCATTCGCAGATCGCGGAGCCCATGCGCTGGAGCAGCGTCTCCCATGCTTCTCCGCCCTCAGGCGTGGAAAAGCGCGGCGGCAATTCTGAAACCGGGCGTCCTTCATGGACACCCCAGTCCCGCTCGCGCAGATCCTTCACGACGACGGCCGTCTGATCCGGAAAGGCAAGCAAAGCCGTCTCCCGAGCCCGTTGCTGGGGGCTGGTGAAGACCATGACCGGCTGACCATAGCTGTTGTTTGCCATGGCGGCGGCTGCCCGGCGGCCCTCTTCCGTCAACTGGGCCTCCGTGCGCCCCGCAATGAGATTGTCCCGGTTGGCATCTGTTTGCCCATGGCGGATCAGGACAAAGGGGATATGTGGCAGGATCACAGAAAGGTTCTCCCGGAAATCATGGCAGGAAACCCTGCCTGCTCCCTATAGGCTTCAGGGGCACGGCAGAAAAGCGGCGCAAACCGCTTGGCGCCGAGGCGGGCCAGCATCGCGCGCTGATCTCCCAGAGGTGGATGCACGTTCCAGCGCGTGAAATGGCCGCCAACACTGGCGACTTCACGGGCATGGGCCGTCATGTGCCCGGTGAAGAAGACCACGCCCTTCGAGCCGAGGATGCTCTCTTCCTGCCAGGCCTGCACAATGTCCCAGGCCCTACCGCCATCCGCATTGGGGGTGTCGCAGATCAGGAAGCGGGCCTCCGGGTCGAACGGCTCGTTCAGGAGCGGCGCAATCTGGTTTGCCATCGGCGCAACACCGCCTGACCGGAGCCCCTCCAGAAGCGCCTGACGGCAGGTGTCATCCAGCGAAACCCGTCCCTTGCGCATCAGATGCAGGGCGAGTTCACCGGCCCGGCCGGAAGGCGGGACCGGAAACAGCACCTGAACATCCGGAGCGAGACGATCGATCGCCTCATCAAGCGCCTTCTTGCGGTCTGCCTGCGGCACAGAATCGAGATGATAGGATGCATCGATCAGGGCTGTCCCCGCAGGAGGCGGCACATCGAAGGCGAACCACTCAGATTCTTCCGACCAGTCCCCGGAATAGAACAGCCCTTCCCTGCCGAGATCAAAATGCAGCCAGACGCCTCCCAGGGCATGACCATTGCGCCCCGTGGTCAGCCTGACGCCCTCGAGGATCATTTGCCCTTGCTCGGCAAGCAGATGCACCTGCGCCCCCGGAGGCAGGGATCTGGCGGTCTGGGCCGTCGTATAGATTGGCAGGCCGGCATCGACGACATGCTGTGCGCCGCCGATATGATCGATGTGATCATGGCTGATGAAGACAGCCTCCGCCCCCTCCAGCCATTCGGGTTTGAACGGCGACGTGTCCTCCGGACCAAAGCCCACATCCAGCAGCCATAGGTGACTGCCGGTCCACAGCCGGATACAGGCGGGCCCCTTTTCGCCAAGCCCGGAGAGAACCTCGATCCACGGGGCTGTGCTGACGGTTTGCGTCCATTCGCCTTGAACTGGTCTATCAAGCATGGGCTTCGACCGGGGCTGAGGCGCTTGCGGACGGATCACAGAAGGTCCATGGACGGTGCAGGGAAAGACGCAACTCGTCGCCGATGCTTGCCCGCACCGGGGCATGGGTGATCAAGGTTGCTCCATGGGCTGCCAGCGTCAGACGGAACCGTCCGCCCTGATAGGTACAGGCCGTGACACGGCCCGAGATCGGTCCTTCCGCATCGATCCTGAGCTGTTCCGGGCGAACGCAGACATGGGTCGGTGTCAGGGTCTGGCTCCGGGCCTCGATTTCCTGACCCAGCACATTGATGCGCACGTGGCCTGCAGCCGGTGCACTGGCATCGCGCACGGGAAGGACCGCGCCATCGCCGACGAACCCGGCGACGAAACAATCCTGAGGCTTGTCGTAAAGGTCTTCAGGGGCTGCGAACTGCCGGATGCGGCCTTTCTCCATGACGGCGACCCGGTCAGCCAGGGCCAGGGCCTCGGTCTGGTCATGAGTGACATAGACCATGGTTGCGCCCGTGCGCTGGTGGAAGGCGGTGAAGGCTTCCTGCATGGCGCCCCGCAGGGCCAGATCGAGATTGGCCAGCGGCTCATCCAGCAGGACCGCCCGCGGATCGGCCACAAGGCAACGGGCCAGAGCGACACGCTGGCGTTGTCCGCCGGAAAGCTGGGCCGGAGACCGGTCGGCAAAGGCCGTCAGCCCGGTCAGGTCCAGGGCTTCGGCCACGCGCCGCTTGCGCTCGCTCAAGGATATGCCCTTGACCTCGAGCGGATAGGAGACATTGCCTGCCACGCTCTTGTGCGGCCAGAGCGCATAGGACTGGAAGACGATCCCGATGTTGCGATCTTCCGGCGGCACAAAGGAACCGCCATCCGCAAGCACACGGTCATCCAGCGTCACGCGGCCTTTGTCGGGCACTTCGAAACCGGCGGTCAGACGCAGCAAGGTTGTCTTGCCGCATCCGGAGGGGCCCAGAAGCGCGACAAACTCCCCCTTGCCGATCTCGGCATTGATGCCATCCAGCGCCGGGGTGCCGGCATAGAGTTTCGAGACGTTGCAGAATTTCAACCCTGCCATGGCACGGTTCCTTTGGGTAGGCGGGAGGCAGAGAGCTGGACAACGGCCATCAGGCCAATCACCACCGCGACGATGGAGGAAGCCAGGGCGGACGCCATGACCGTGTCGCCACTGTCCTCGAGATTGAAAATGACGACGCCCAGCGTCTCCGTGCCACCGCTCCACAGCAGCGCCGAGACAGTCAGTTCGTTCACGGCGGTCAGGAACACCAGGATCGCACCGGCGGCAGCGGCAGGGGCCGAGAGCGGCAGAACGATATCCATCAGCCGGCGGCCAAGACGGGCACCGGAACTGGCCGCAGCCTCTTCCATCGCCGGATCCATCTGGCCGATGGCGGCCTGGACCGGCCGGAGCATGACCACGAGGAACCGGGACAGATAGGCAAGCAGAATGATTGTCAGCGTGCCGTAGAGGGTGAAGCCGAAAGGCAGGCGCATGAAGGCCAGGATGCAGGAAATGGCAAGCACCACGCCGGGCAGCGCATAGGGCAGATCGACCAGAGTGTCGACGGCCCGGGTCAGGCGCGTGGGGCGGCGGCTCATGATCCAGGCCAGCGGAATGCTGACGGCCATGAGGATCACGGCCGCAGATGCTGCCAGCATCAGCGAGTTGAGATAGGCCCGTTTGGTGACCGGCTGCCTGAACAGCACTTCCGCCCAGGCCTTGAGTGTCGCGCTTTCAAAGGTCAGCGGCACACCATAGGCAGGGATCAGCGACGTGGAGACCAGCGCCAGAAGCGGCAGGACCAGAGTGCAGAAGATGAATCCCCAGAGCACCGTCTCGACGACCGGACGTTTGCTGCCGAGGGACAGGGACAAGGGCTGAGAGGACAAACCAACCAGACCATAGGACCGGCGGCGCAGGAACAGACGCCCCATCATGACACCGGCGATGGCGACCATGCCGATCAGCAGCGCCAGCACGGCGACTTCCGCCAGCACCGATTGCCCCATTCCCGCAAGACGCTGGTAGATCAGGGTCGGCAAGGTGGAATACCGCGCGGGAATGCCAAGCATTGCCGGGATACCGAAGTTCCCAAGGGCCGTGACGAAGGTCATGGCAGCGCCCGCCGCAAGGCTTGGCAGACTGAGCGGCAGAACGATCTGCGCCCAGACTCTCCAGCCCCGTGCCCCTGCAATCCGGGCCGCCTCGACAAGATCCCCGGGGATCATGCGCAGGCCCGCCCGCAGGGTCAGGAAGATGATGGAAGCGTGCTGAATGCCCAGGAGCAGCGATATGCCCCAGGCCGAATAAAGCGGCTGCGGACTACCGAGCGGCGGTGCAATGCCGAGGGTCTTGAGCAGCACCGACGAGGGGCCTGTGACCTGCATCCAGGCGAGTGCCGTGATCTGGGGCGGGATGATCATGGGGATCATCAGGCAGAAGACCAGAGCAGCCTTGGCGCGGATGTCCGTCAATGCCACGACGAAGGCGAAAGCAGATCCGATCAGGACCGAAATCAGCGAGCCAGCGCCGGCCGTCACGAGGGAGTGCTGCAAGGCCGTCAGAGTGCTGGGCCGCGTGAGCACCTCGGCCGCATGAACCAGCGGCGCTCCGGTGCCGACGCTGATACCCTCGCCCAGAAGGCGCAGGATGGGGCCCAGGGCAATGAGGATGACCGGCAACAGCAACAGGGAAATCAGCCGGTCCGAAGACCGGCTGATCGAATTGGCAGGAAGAGCAGTCATTTTACGCCGAAGGTTTCCGCGAAACGGGCCTTGTTCGCCTCGGTTTCTGCCAGCGCCTTGGCGGCATCGAAGTCCATGAGCTTGAGCTCGTCACGGGCCGGGAAGCCTTCCGGGCTCTTCACGCCGTTGCGGGCCGGGATATAGCCCATGTCGGAGACAAGCTGCTGGCCTTCGACCGACAGGACGAAGTCGACGAACTTGTGGGCAGCGTCCATGTTCGCAGCGCCTTCCATGATCGCCACTGGCTCGGTCACATAGGTTGCGCCTTCAGCCGGGAAGACGAACTCGACCGGCGAACCGCTGGCCTTGGCGCGCAGGGCCATGTAGTCGACGAGGACGCCATAGGGCTTCTCACCGGATGCAACAGCCTTGAAGACGCCGCCGTTTCCGCCCTGAGCAAGGGTTTCGTTTGCAGCCAGCGCTTCATAATGCTTCCAGCCCAGCGACGGATTGCTGGTCAGGGCGGCCAGGTGGATCAGGGCAGCACCGGAATAGAGCGGCGACGGCATGGCCACCAGACCCTTGTATTCGGGCTTTTCAAGGTCAGCCCAGGACGCCGGCACGTCCGATGCGCCGGTGTTGTAGACGATGCCGGTGGTGATCAGCTTGGTGGAATAATAATACCCGTCCGCGCTGTAGAGAGCGGCATCATAGCCTTCAGCTTCGGGGGACTTGTAGGCGGCAAGCTTGCCGTTCTGGGCAAGACCTTCAAGTGTGACCGTGTCGGCGATCAGCAGGATGTCCGGCTGGCCGGCGCCTGCAGCCATTTCAGCGGTCATGCGGGTCATCAGCTGGGTGGTGCCATCGCGGACCCACTCGACTGTGATGCCGGGATTTGCCGCCTGGAAGGCATCAACGGTCTTCTGGGCATCCTCATTGGGCTGAGATGTATAGAGCTTCAGCGTGTCGGCGGATGCGACGGCTGGCAGCGACAGCGAAAGGAACAGCGCAAGGGTAAGGCGGGACATCGTCATCTCCGAGACAATTGTTTTCGAACGAAAGCAGATCACAGCTCTCGACCGAGGCTATTATCGGTGCCACATGACGGTAAGGTGACAGTTTACGGCAAAAATCCGGAATTTCCCTACTTGGAGGGTAGCTCCAAGCGGGGTATGCTTTTAAAAAATGGATTTCGAACGAAAATGAAAAGCCCGGAAATTGCCCGCCGCCACGATCGCATCACCAGCCTTCTGGCAAGTCATGACTCGCTGTCTGCTGCCGCGCTGGCGGATTTGCTCTCGGTCACCGTGCAGACCATCCGCAGCGATCTGCGCATGCTCGACCAGGAAGGCACGATCCGGCGGCGCCATGGCTCCGCCTATCTGCTGACGCCCGGCGACAACATTGGCTATCAGCCACGGCTCGAGATGTCGCGTGACGAAAAGGCAAGGATCGGAGAAGCGGTCGCCTCGATCATCCCGCCCGGTGCGAGTGTTGCGCTGGGAACCGGAACCACGGTGGAGGCCTGCGCCCGGGCGCTCTGCCGCCATGAGGGCCTGACGGTTTTCACCAACAGCATTCATGCCGTTCTGGCGCTGCATCTTGCGCCTCGGATTTCCGTGTCGCTGGCCGGAGGAGCCGTGCGGCTGCGCGATCTGGATTTCATCGGCTCCGAAAGCGTCGAGTTCTTCGCTGGCCTCAGGCTGGACTATGCCGTTTTCAGCGTCGGCGGCATTTCTCCAGACGGCGACCTTCTGGACTTCAACATGGAGGAAGTGCGGGCAAGACGCGCCATTTTCGAAAGCGCCCGTCACCGGATCGTGGTGGCGGACCAGTCAAAACTGGGACGCCCCGCCCCTCATGCCTTCGGCACGCTCTGGGACGCGGAAACCATCGTCAGCGGCTCGGAGATGCCCAGCCTGATGGACGAACTGGAACAGGCAGACACCCGGTTCATTCAGGTGTAGCCCGAAGAAAATCCGACGGATTGCTCATCACCTGAATTCAGGCCCCTCTCCGGCATCCGGTGCTGGAGAGACCACGAAGCCATGAACCAGCGTATGAGTTCCAACAGGCAGAGCCGCCAGCAGGTACGGGATGGCAGTGCGCGGTGAGACCACGTTCATGTGGGTCCGCAAGGACAGGCAGGGCCTTTTCTCATAGCCATCCAGGCTGCGGATCACGGAAACTCCGTTCTGACCGCGTACAGATACCTCAGCACCAGTCAGCGAGCGCTCCCCGAGTTCACTTGCATCGGGAGAGAGAACCATGTGGTCCTTGTACCAGCGGTCAACGGCAAAGCCGGTTTCGACGAGGAGCGCGGGGCGGTCGAGCGTGAAGCGATGGGTGCGCGTGAAAGTTCCCTCTCCGGTCACCTCGATTTCCGTCTCGACCCGTTGATGCCCGGAACGCCAACTGGCAAAGAGTTTGCCGTCCCGGATCTCTGCCGCCTCATTCTCCAGACGCATCTGCCAGTTGGCTCCATCATCAAAGGACAGAGCCAGGATATTATCGCCGAACTTGCCCATTTCGGCATATTGCAGAGCATTCACCTCCATGCCGAAACGGGACGAATAGGCGAACTTGTTGTATTTGTCCGCCTGCACCTTGCGGTGAACCGGGGCGGCGTAATGGACAATTGCATGTCCCTCCACACGCTGGGCGATCATGGGACCGCCTGGCATCTCCACACTGCCGGATGAAAGCGCAAGCGGCTCTTCCGCGCAGGACCAGAAGGGATGATCCTCTGCGAGCGCGAGCGGCAGGAACGCCTTCATCGCCCAATAGGGCGAGGTTGGGGAATTGTACTCCTCGCAGATCACCAGGTTGGGATAGTCATAGCCGCGCGACAGGATGCCTTCGCCGGAAAAGATCGGCTTGTCCCGCCACACGCGGATCTGCCGGGCCCATAGTCCCTTGATCGTGCCGACCGAAAGCGGCGTCTGGCCGGACACCGCAAGCGCCCCCCAGAATGCGGAGGTCGCAAAGCGGTAGGAAAGCGAGCGTCCGACGGCGAGCGTTTCGCCTGTATCCGCAAACCAATGAGAAAAAGGCCCGGCAAAAAGATCTGCCCGCTCCCGGAACAGCGCGGCAAGGGCGGTGTCAGGGGCTTCCGCATAGAGCGCGTAGAGCAGTCCATAGAAATGCATCGCAAAGCCACCATAGTGGTCGACGCCCTGCCCCTCGCCATCGCCATACCAGCCGCCTTCACGGTACCATCCGGCAAGCCGTTGCAGACACTCTTCCTCACGGGAGGCCTCAACGAGTTCCCCCCGGCCGACAGATTTCAGCGCCTCCTGCACCAGCACGGTGAAAAAGAGCCAGTTGTTGTTCGGCATGCGCTGGAACTGGATGCGGGACAGCCACCGTGCGAGATTGTCCTTTTCCGTACTGCTGAAGGGTACCCAGCCTTCCTCGGGCACGAGGAGCAGCATCAGTCCGAAGGCTGCCATCTCGACAGAACGCTGGTCGATATCGCCCGGATCTCCCCAGAACCGGGGGTGCGCGGGGTCCGTGCCTTCAGCAATGACTTTCCGGATGAGCGGCCAATGATCGAACTGGCCTCCGCCCCGCGTCAGGGGAACAATCCCCCAGAGCGGCCGGGCAATGCCCTCAAGCGCACTCGACCGCATATCATAGTGAGCCCCGCCCTCATGGAGATCAAGCGCCGCCCCCTGAGCCTCGAGACTTGCAACCAGTGGTTCGAACAGGTCACACACGCATTGCTGAAAATCCGCGCGGCTCGACAGAGGATTGGTCTGAAACTTTTCGTAATAGGCCATGGGGCAGTCCGTACCGGAAAATGAAAAGGCCGCCACCAAGATTGGGGCGGCCCCTTGCTGGGTCATTTGCTTACATCACGCCGAACAGGCGCGGCAAAGCGAGGCTGAACGCGGGAAGATAGGTGACAACCAGAAGCCCGATGAATTGCACGATGAAGATCGGCAACAGCGGCGGAATGACCCGGGTGATCTTTTCCCCCGTGATCGATGCGGAGATGAACAGAACCGTGCCGACCGGAGGTGTCACGATGCCCATGCAGAGATTGTAGACGATGATCACACCGAAATGGACCGGATCGACGCCAAGCTCCGTGACCACCGGAAACAGGATCGGCGTGAAGATCAGCATCGCCGGCGACATGTCCATGAAGGTGCCGACAATCAGCAAGGCCACGTTTATCAGCAGCAGGATGACGAACTTGTTGTCCGAGATGCCGGTCAGGATCTCGCCGATCTGATCAGGAATGCTCGCGAAGGTCATGCTCCAGCTCATCAGGCCGGAACAGGCGATCAGGAACAGGATCACACCGGACGCGTAGATGGTTTCCATGCCGACGCTGACCAGCTTTTCCAGCGTCAGCTTGCGGTAGCAGATCGCGAGGACAAGGCTGTAGAGCACCGCGACGCCAGCGCCTTCCGTTGCCGTGAATGCGCCGCCGACAATCCCGCCGATGACAAGCACGACCAGTCCGAGACTGGGTACGGCCCGCCACAGAACACCCATGACCTCCGCCATGCGGTAAGGGCTCTTGTCCGAGGCATAGCCTTTGCGCCGGGCAAAGACATAGGCCACGACCATCACCGAAAGTCCCATGACAATGCCCGGGAAATAGCCCGCCAGGAACAGGGCAACGATTGAAGCCGAGCCCCCGGTGATTAACGAATAGACGATGAACGCCCCGGTCGGAGGGATCAGCATGCCGGTCGGAGCAGAGGCCGCATTGACGGCGGTCGTCATCGGCATGTCGTATTTGTTCTCGCGCGCGATGGGCGCGATGATGTTGCCGATTGCGGTGGCCGCAGCGATGCCCGAGCCAGACAGGCAGCCGAAGAGCATGTTGGCCAGCACATTGGTCTGCCACAGGGATCCAGGAATGCGGCGTCCGATCAGCATGGCGAAGTCGATCAGCCGATGGGCAATGCCGCACTGGTTCATGATCGCGCCGGCAAGCACGAAAAACGGCAGAGCCAGAAAGCCGAAGTGATCGAGGCCGCTGAAAATCTGCTCACCGATGGTGGAACTCAGAGCGCCGAAATCGATCTGCAGGCTGAGCGTGAAGATCCCCGCCAGGGCCAGACCTGCGGATATCGACGTGCCCAGAATGAGAAACGTGAAGAACGCCCCGAAGAGAACGATCATCGAGAACGCCATCAGGTGTTCATCGACAAGATAGGTGTAGGCCTCGGACCCGCGGGCCCAAAGAACCAGAGCGATCAGAACGCCCATGCCGGCAGCGATGACCGCGATGCTCCGGACATTGCGGCGATCCTCTCGCAGCAAGAGCGAAAGCTCCAGAACCTGGGAGAGAACAATCGCGCCGCCGGTCACCAGAAGGACGCTCTGCAACCAGCCGATCGGCAGACGGAGCATCGGCGAGACCGTCATCAACCCGTCCATGATCGAGTGATATCCGCCGATGCACATCACCACGCCAAAGCCGAGCGTCAGCAGGGCATTGACGGCTCTCAGCCGGTGTTTCCCCCGTTCCCCGACAAGATCATAGAGCAGCGGCAAGTTGAGGTGCCTGCCTTCCATGAAGCAGAAAGCGCCGCCCAGAACACCAAGCCAGATGAGCAGGAAGCTCAGCAGCTCCTCCGTATAGGCGCTGGGGTTGTTGAAGATGAACCGCGCAACAACCTGATAGATGATGAGCACGCTCATCACGGCAAGGAACAAGAGGAGGGTATATTTGAGGATCGCGGTCACGGCCCGCGCCACCACAAACAGCATGTCCCCGCCACTGTCGACAGCGGCCCCTGTATTTTCCTGCGTCATGTAAGGCTACTTTCCACCCCGGCCGATGGCCCTAGCCAACGGCGATAAGAACTTCCTCATGTTCTGAAAAGGCGGCCACAAGGGCCGCCTCAGCTTTGCCCGAGGTTACTCGCGGCCCTCGATTTCAAAGATCTTGTCCAGAAGCTTGCGGGTGCCCTCGTCCTTGCGCGCTTCGGCATACATCGGCTTGACCGCTTCCATCAGAGGCGCGGTATCGATGTCGACGATGGTAACGCCATATTCCTTCGCGGCCAGTTCGGCAGCTTCATTCTGGTGCTTGTCGGCAACCGCAAGGGTTCCGGCGCTGACGCGGGCAAATTCCTCTTCCACGATCTTCAGATCGGCCGGATCCAGCTTTTCACGGAAGTCCAGGCTGGTGACGGTAAAATCGGTCAGGCGGGTCTGATCTGTCTTCAGAGCCCACTTGGCAACCTCACCCAGCTTTCCGTCATAAAGACCGGCAAGGCCACCTTCAGCCCCATCAACCACACCCTGCTGCATGCCAGCAAAGAGCTCGGAGCGGGCGAGCGGCGTCGGCACGGCCCCGAAGAGGCGCAGCATTTCAATATAGGTTGCGCTCGACATGGTGCGGATCTTCAGACCAGCGAGACCGGAAATGTCTTCAACCGGCTTGGTCACGTAAAGGGAACGGAAACCAGAGCTCAGATAGCCGAGCGGCGCAAAACGATGTTCTGCCGCAGAGGTGAACAGCACGTCCTTGACCGCCGGATCATCCATGACCTTGCCGTATTCTTCCGCAGTGCGGAAAACATAGGGAAGATTGATGGCACCGAAGGTCGGGATCAGATTTTCAAGCGTTGCGCTGTTGACGAGACCAAGGTCCACGACCCCCTTCTGGATCTGCTGCAGATAGCTTTCCTGACTGCCGAGCACACCATTCCAGAAGAACTTGAATTTCACGCGGCCTTCGGTGCGCTCTTCGACGCCAGCGGCAAAATTGTTAAGGGCTTCCGCCGTCGATCCGTTGTTGGCGATGTTGACGGCGAACTTGTAGGTCGCGGCCTCCGCCTGGACAGACAGAGCAGCAACAGCGCCCGCGATAAGCAGCGCCTTCTTGAAAAGTTTCATCGAATTCCTCCTGAGATTTCAATTGTCCAGACGGTTAGCTGCCGTCACTGACCGGCTTCGGCATCCTGTTTTCCAAGTCTGCCGTCTCGCCTTTGCCTGGCTCTGGAGCGCCTCGCATCACGACACGTTTCGCCCCATTCCTCCCGGCGAACAAGCCCAGACCGGTCAATAGGCAATGCGGATAGCATGATCATTTTTCCAATTCCACAAAAACTTTCTTCATTTGCGAAAAGTTTCTTATTGAGAAATTTTTCCTCAATGTTAGAAAACCAGCCACTTCAAAACTGACCGGGACCGGATTTCCGATATGAACGCTGCCGCCAACCCCTATTTCGCAAGCCGCACCATTCCCCGTGCCCGGACGATCCATCAAAAGGCGCTTGAGAGAGTTGTCGCCCGTCTTGAAGAGATGATGCCGGTGATCGGCCTGCGAAATCCGAAGATCGGCGGAGAAGGCAATGCATGGCACTTTTGCAATCCGGGAGACTGGGTCATCAGCTTTCATTCCGGGCAGCTCTGGCTTGCCTACCAGCTCACGGGGAAGGAAAGTTTCCGGAACGCTGCCCAGGCCAGACGGCCAGACTTCCGCTATATCCTTGAACACCGCAAGGTGCGCGACCATGACCTGGGCTTCCAGTTCTCGCTGCATTCGGTGGCCGACTGGCAAATGACCGGCGATGCGGAGGCCCGCGGCATGGCGCTTGAAGCGGCGAAGATGCTGCTCGCACGCTTCCGCGAGGAAGGCGGATATATCCAGGCCTGGAACCCGACCGGCACGGTCGACCGCGAGCGCGCAGCCTATGTCAACGGCAGGATGATTGCCGACTGCATCCAGAACCTGGCCCTGCTTTACTGGGCGCACCGGGAGACCGCCATCGAGGACTTCCGCCTCGTCGCTGACATGCATGCGGACACAAGCCGCCGGTATCTGGTGCGCGAAGACGGAACCAGCTTTCACACCTATCTCTTTGATCCTGCGTCAGGAAAGCCCCTGAAAGGCCAGACCCACCAGGGTTACCGCGATGGTTCCTGCTGGTCCCGTGGCCAGGCCTGGCTGCTTCATGGCTTTGCCCAGTGCTACGCAACAACCAGGAATCCCGAGGACCTTGAGACCGCCCGGATGCTTGCGGCGGCAACAGAACGGTTGATGGGCGAAACATCCGTGCCGGTTTGGGACTTCAGCGTTCCGGAAACTGAACCCCGGCCCTTGGACAGTTCCGCCGGAGCCATCCTGTCGGCAGGCCTCTATATCCTGGCTTCCGTCTGCGAAGGCGCAGAAGCCGAACGGTGGCGAGCCCTTGCCGACCGTCTGCTGGACGGATTGCTGGACCAGTGTGACCTGACCACCGTGCCCGGGGCTCAGGGCCTTCTGGCCCATGGCGCAGCGCATGTTCGCGCTGGCCAGAGCGACGCCATGCTTCCCTATGGCGACTATTACTTCATGGAGGCCCTGATGCGCTCCCTCGGACATACCCGGTTCTTCTGGTAGGAAGCCCCGCAAAAAGACTAGCAAAAACATTGATTTCCGGGTTAATTCTCTCCCATCAGGAAATTTTTCGCTTTGCACCGCCAGGATTGAACGATGGATCACAAACAGGGGCCGACACTGAAAGACCTTGCGGAAGCCAGCGGTCTTTCCATCGCGACGGTCTCCAAGGTGCTCAACAACCGGGACGGGGCGAGCCCGGCAAACCGGGAAAAGGTGCTGAAGCTGGCGGCTGACATGGGCTATCAGGCGCGGGGCTCCAAAGCAGCGGTGCCGGAGCGGCTGACCCTTGTCATGCTGGACCGGTTTGTCACCAACAACACCTTTTACAACGAGATCGTTGACGGGGTCTTGGCCGAGGCCGGAAACGAACTTATTGCGACAGATGTGCGCGTGCTCGCGTCAGCAACGCTCTGTGCTTCCGATATCGAACAGCTTCTGGCCGAAAGTCCCGGCCCTCTGGTGCTCATCGGCATTGACCGGCGGGACATCACGGAGGCGGTACACCGGTCTGCAACCCCTGCCGTCATCATCAACGGCATGGACCGCGACATGAACATTTCGAGCGTGTCTCCGGACTATCATTTCGGCGGCTGGGCAGCGACCAGCGCCCTTCTCGATCTCGGCCACCGCGACATTGTCCATGTCACCCATCCCTATCGCGAGTCGATCAAGCGCCGCCTTGACGGCTTCCGCGATGCGCTGGAAGAAGCCGGCATTGCCTTTGATCCGGATCGCCATCTCCTCGACCTTGGCGACCCCAATCTGGTCAGCATTGAAGCGCGCGCCTCCATCGAACGCTTCCTGGACAAGCGGGGAAGTGTGCCAACCGCCTTCTTCTGCGTGGCGGATATCGTCGCGCTGGCGGCCATCCAGGCCCTGAAAGGCAGAGGGCTCTCCGTTCCCGAGGATGTCTCGGTGATCGGCTTCGACGATCTTTCGATTGGCGCTCACTCCAATCCGCCACTGACGACGGTCCGCATCGACCGGCAGCAGCTTGGCCGCAAGGCCGTGCGTCTGCTGCTGGAGCGCTGGTCCCAGGCAGACACCTCTGTCGAGCGCATCAACATGGGCGTCCGCCTCATCACCCGGCAGTCATCAGGTCCCGTCCGCACATCTTGAGGCAGGCATCTGCCTGGCGGGTGACGCGATCATTGGCTGCGCCTGCTGACGACAACGCCAAAGGCAAGCGCTCCGAACGCGCAGGCAATCAGTCCGGCGGGCACATCCCAGGGGAAAGCGATCATACGGCCGGTCCAGTCCGCAGCAACCATCAATGCTGCGCCTCCGAGCGCACATCCGGCAGCCTGAACCATGGGCCGCCGCAAGCCGCACAGGCGGACCAGGTGAGGAACCACCAGGCCGACGAAGGTGACCGGACCGATCAGGACGGTTGCCACACCCGTCTGCAGGGCCACGAGAAGAATGATCCAGAAGCGGGCGATCTTGATTTCGACCCCCAGCGCAACAGAAACGCTTTCCCCGATCGGCAAGATCTCGAGCCAGCGCCTCAGAAACGGAAGAACGGCCAGCGTGATTGCCAGCACAAGCACCGCCACGGATGCGTCAAAGCCGGTCACCGAGTAGGTCGATCCGGACAGCCACCCCAGAAGACGCGTCAGCCGGATATCGCCGAAGTAGATCACCGTCGACAGCAGCGATCCGCTCAGTGCGGTGATGGCCAGCCCCGTGATCAGCAACCGTTCCGGCGCATAGTGCGAGCGGCGCGCAAGCCTCAGCGCGATTATCAGAAAGATCAAGGCCCCCACCGCAGCAACGAGCATGGTCTGCTCTCGGGACAATGGTGGCAGGAAGAAGATGACCGGGAGCATGACAAGCGTTGCCCCGGACGAGACGCCGATCATTTCGGGACTTGCGAGACTGTTGCCTGTCAGCCGCTGCATGAGGAACCCGGAAAGCGCGATCATGCTGCCCGCGCCAAGCGCAGCGACCACGCGCGGCAGCCGCCAGGGCAGAAGCTCAGGGAAGTTATCGAACGATGCCCAGACAAAGCTGCTGTCGCTCCGCCCCAGGAACAGGGCAAGGCAAGTAACGATGACAAGCAGAAGCACCAAGGCCGACAAAAGCGCTCTGCCGGTGAAGCGCTGCGGGCGCCACTTCAGCTCGAACCGTGTGCCCGGGCTTGTCCGGGTTCGACCCGAGTGAAGGAGGAAAAGAAGCAACGGGGCCGCAAACAAGGCGCAGACCGTCCCTGCCGGGATGGCCATGATCCCCTCACCCCGTTGCAGCACCTGATCGGTGACAAGGAGCAGGCCGGCTGACAGGACGGAGGAAAGCGCAGCCCGATGCAGAAAACGCCGGGCACCGAGCAGCTTGGCAAGCGTTGCTCCAGCAAGGCCGACAAAGGCCAGCAGGCCAATGTGAGCGGTCACAAGCGCAGTCGCTACCGCTGCCAGACCAACCGCCAGAAGCCTCACCATCTTCGGGGAAAGCCCCAGACTGCCGGACACGGTATCCTCGAGATCCAGCATGGACAGTGGCTTTCGCAGCACCACGATGATGAAGGCCAGCAGAACAAGCCCGGCAAGGAGCAGTCTGGTCACGTGCCAATTGTTCTGAACCAGGGACCCGGCCTGCCACAGAAGCAGGTCCGCAAGATCCTCGTAGCGGGTGAGGATCAGCACCGAGGTCACGGCATCGCACAACAGGGCAAGCACAAGCCCGTTCAGGACCAGAAAGAGCGGCGACATCGCCTGGCGCATGGAAAGGCCGATGACGATGACCAGCGCCAGAATGGTACCTGCGAGCACAGGCAAGGCCAGACTTCCGGACAGCGCAGGAAACCAGACAAGCGACCCAGCCACACAAAGACGGCTTGCGGACAACAGGCCAGTGGTGCCGGGTTCGGCAAGCGGATTGCGGAGGCCCTGCTGCAGGAGCGTCGCCGACAGGCCAAGCAGCGCTCCTGCCAGGATCGCAACGCAGAAACGCGGCAGCGTGGCACTGAGCAGCTGAACGGACGCCAGACTGTCAGGAGATGTGGCGCGCCACGGCAGCCCGTCATTCAGACCCGTTGCCTGAAGGTGAGTGACAAGCAGCAACAGCCCGAGGACAAACGGCGCGATCACATACGCGCTGCGGCCTGCCGACCAGCCATCGACGGGTTCAGCCATGAGCGAGCGCTCCCAGATGAAGCCGGAGTTGCTCGGCAAACCGTCCGGCCGAATGGATTCCGCCATTGGGATAAATCACCGGAATGCGAACGACGCGCCCTGCGCGAACCGCAGGCAGGACGTTCCACAAGGCATTTTGCTCCAGCCGGGAAACAGCAACATCCGTCTCGGCTCCCCGGTCGAAATGGACGATGACCGCCTCTGGATCTTCAGCAAGACGCGACAAGGCAGCATTCGTCACACCCGCACCATTCACCCTGCCGGTGAACGCGTTCTCCAATCCGACCCGCGCCACGACATCGGCCAGCATGCCATTGCCGCCGAAGAGGGCAATGTTCCGGCCATCCCGGTTGAAGCGGCAGATATAGATCTTCCGGCCAAACCCGCTGAGCCGGGAGGATGCCTGTTCGATCGCCTGCCACATTCCAGCAATCGCAGCCTTGGCTGTGGCCTCCCGGCCAGTCATGGCAGCAATCTGCTGAAGCAAGGCCTCGGAATGGGAAAGGGCCGGAACCTTCCCCGGGAACACCTTGACCGGAATGACAGGAGCAATCCGGTTGAGCGATTGCAGATTGGGCGCCTGCCAATCCGCCACCAATATGCCCCCGGGTGAAATGCCCTGCAGGAACTCTCGATTGGGCTCGTTGAACGGTCCCAGATCCTTGACAGCAACCGGCAATGCCGGACTGGCCACCAGACGCCGGTAGAGCGGAATGTTGGAAATCGCGAGCGGTGTCTCTCCGAGTGTCAGCAGCATTTCCGTAATCAGCAGATCGAGACTGACAAGCCTTGCGGAGGAAAAGCCACTGGCACCTGACGGACGCCCTGACAGCAGAATGCCGGGAGCAGCAAGAACTGCCCCCAGCACGGATCTTCGAGACATCCTCACATCGACTACCACTTGTAGGACAGGGTCGCCGAAATCGTCATCGGCTCGCTGTAGCGGCAACCGTCCGAGGAAACGCAGGTATAGTATTCCTTGTCGAACAGGTTGCGGGCGTTGAGCTTCAGATCGAGGCCATCGAACCTGTCATCGAACTTGCCCAGATCAAGGCTGGCCATGGCATCGACCAAAACGTAGCCGGGCACGTTGCTCGTGCTGTCGGTCAGGTTCGTCTCACCCACATACCGGACGCCTCCGCCAATGCGCACCCCTGCCAAGCCGAGATCATCCAGCCCATAGTCGGACCAGAGCGAGAAGCTGTGACGGGGCACGAGCGCGACCTGTTCGCCGACTTCTGCCGGCTTTGCGCTCTTTGTGATCTTTGCATCCGTGAAGCTGTAGGCCGCCACGAGACCCAGGTTGCCAAAGTCTCCCCGGGCTTCCAGTTCGACACCCCGGGAATGAACTTCGCCATATTGGTAGGCGTTGCCGGTCGAGCTGTATGACACCACATTGGTCTGGTTCAGGTCATAGGCCGCAGCCGTGAACTGAAGGTTTGTGCCCACGGGCTGGTAGCGAAGTCCAACCTCATATTGCAGCCCCTCATTCGGCTTCAGCGCACCGCCGGTCAGATAGTCCGTGCCGACCTGCGGAAGGAAGGACTGGCTGACACTGGCGTAGGGCGCAAGACCGTTGTCAAAGAGGTAGACCAGACCAGCGCGGCCGGTAAATGCGCTGTCTGTCTGATCGGTCACCTTGCCCGTCTGGTAGCTCTTGGAACTGCTGTCCGACCAGTCCTGACGGCCACCGAGCAACAGGATCAATCGGTCATCGAACTTGATCTGGTCCTGCAGGTAGAGGCCATACTGGTTGCCGATGCTGTCAGAGCCGCGGTCCACGGCATAATTGACATTCGGACCGCCGGTGTTGATGCCGGTTGCAAGGTCTAGCGTGCTGTAGCTCCCGCCACGATAGCGGTGGCTGTCATAGGAGCGGCGGTAGAAGTCAAACCCGCCCAGCACCGTGTGCTCGGCACCCAGCGCGTCGAATTTATATTCCAGCGAATTGTCGGCGGTCATCCCGTAGGACGTTTCGCTGCGGGCCGAGGCAAGACGCGTCATCACCCCACTGGCGCTGATCGGCGTCAGGTTGCCCATCATGTAGTTCCACGTCACATCGGCCTGGAAATACCGGGCAGCACTGCGAAGCTTCAGGCCACTGTCGAACTCATGCTCGAATATGCCGCCGGCGGTGTAGGTATCCGACTGATAGGTGTCGAAGCCGTCGATGCCGGTATAGGCATTCCGCGGCAGCTTTCCGGACGTGACGTCCGTCAGCAGATAAGGCGGCGCAAAGCCCGTGTCGACATGCTGATAGCTGCCAAGCAGGGTCAGTGACGTCGTGTCATCAGGACGCCAGGTCACGGCAGGGGCGATATAGACCTTGTCGTCCTTTGTGTTGCCGACCCAGTTGTCCGCATTGCGGTAAAGACCGGTCAACCGATAGGAAAACACTCCCTCCTCATCGATCGGCCCGCCAAAATCAGCAGAAACCTGTTTCTTGTCATAGCTGCCATATTCGACATTGACCTCGTGAAGCGGCGTATCCGTTGGCCGCTTGGAGATCCCGTTGACCAGCCCCCCGGGAGAGACCTGGCCATAAAGCATGGATGAAGCCCCACGCAGCACCTCGACGCGTTCCAGGCCGTAGGGCTCCTGCCCCCCGTCATAGACGTTGGACTGGTATTTCATGCCGTCGCGCAAGGTGCCGGTGTTGCCGCTCGCGCTGTTGAAGCCGCGGATCATGAAGTCATCGACCATGCGGCTGAAGCCACCGGACTGGGTTGAAATGCCCGGGGTGTAGGTCAAGCTGTCGGCCAGCGAGCCTGCACCCTGGTTTGTAATCTGATCAGCCGTGACAACGCTGATGGATTGCGGGGTCTCGATGATCGGCGTGTCGCTCTTGGTGCCGGAGGAAGAGCTGTCGGCGCGGTAGCCTTCCACCCGGTCATAGGCCCCGCCCCCTTCGGCCACGATCGGCGCAAGCATCGTGGATCCGTTCGGATCCGTGGGCAGGCCTGCGGATTCTGCACCAAGGATGGTGACGGCGGCATCGCCCGTGAAGCTGTAGCGCAGGTTCGTGCGGGACAGCAGCATGGCAAGAGCATCCTGCGACGACATCTGCCCCTTGATGGCCGGTGCAGTCACATTGGAGGCGATTGCGGTTTCATAGGCAATCTGGACGCCCGATTGCATGGAGAACTGCCGCAAAGCACGAGAAAGCGGAGCGGATTCGATGTTGAAATTGTAGGTCCGTTGAGCCTGGGCATAAACGGAATGAGGCGGAAAAGCCGCAACACCTACAGCCCCGACAGCCACACCCGCCATCAGCATCCGCAGTGCCGAAGACCTCGTCCGCGACCCCTTGTTATGTCCTGACTTGCCCATTTCAATCGTCCCCATGCCTAAATCAACGTGACAGCGCGCAGGTTTCGGCGCTTTTGAAATGTTGACGTTTACAGGCAGGTTTTACCTAAAGAGGCTGGGCGAAAAATTTGTCTCAGGTCAGGACAATGGCCACAGACGGAATGCGCCGGACCGTAAGATTCTGCGTCTTGGCGATCGATTGAAGCGCGATCAGCGGCTGTGCCGTTGAAAAAACGCCGCTGACCTTGAAGCTCGGGTCGATGCCCGGTCTGACAATGATGGGTTCGGCGATATAGCGTCCGACGACCGAGACTGCAGCAGAAAATGACTTTCCGTCGAAGACGATGCGGCCAGCCCGCCAGGCCAGAACGCTTTCCAGGTCGGCGATCACCGGACCGGATGGCGCAGCACCCCGAAGATAGGAGGTTTGCTGTGCGGTTTCGATCTCGATGCCCGGAAAATCTCCGCGCGGTGCATCAGGAGCCATGGGGCTGAAAACACTCGCCATGCCCTCCACCGCGGCAACGGTCGTCAGGTCGTCGCCGCTGTCGACAAAGACCTTGCCGCTGCGCATTTCCGTGTTGCCACCACGGGCCGCGACACGGAAAGGCGCATCACCGGTGACTGGCGCAACGTGGAACTCGGCCTCCCCCTGAAGCAGATGCACAAGGCGAAGCCCAGGCAGGAACTCCACCTTGAGCGCCGCCCCTGTGTTCAAGGTCGCAACGGTTCCATCGGACAGGGTGACGTCCCGCTGCTCTCCAACCTGCGCAATGAAATCGGCCTGCAAGCTCGTGAGAATCCGCGGTCCTGCGACAACCCCGACAGCCACTGCAGCTGCCATTGCCGAGCCACCGAGAAAGAGACGCCGGCTCAAAGGGGCGCCTGGCACAGCCCGCCGCTCTGAAGCCAGATGCTCGATCTGGGTCCAGAAAGCCCTCTCCTCCTCGAATGCGGCCCGATTTTGAGGGGAGCCATCCTGCCAGCGCTTGAAGCTTTCAAGATCGGCTGCGCTCGGGGCTCCGGATGTCAGCCGGACCAGCCAATCGCGCGCTTCCCGGGAAGCCCTCAAATAACCGGCGTGTTCCTCATGACTGTCGCTCATCGTCGAAAATAGATGCGTGCTCTTGATGCAGATGGTTGCAGGGACTCATACCACAAAAACGAAAACATTGATTTGCCTGCAGAATGTCACCATTCCAACTCGGCTCTGGCGGTTGCCAGCCGCTCGAGAACCCGCCTGATATGGTAGTACACGGCCTCTTCCGAGATTCCCTCAAGCGCAGCAATCTTCCTGTGGCTCAGGCCATCAATCCTGTTCATCAGGAAGATGCGGCGGGAGCGTTCCGGCATGGCATTGAGCGCCTCGGTTACAACCTCAAGCATCTCGCGCGCCATGACTGCACGCTCGGGAGAGATATCATAAGTGCCTTCACTCAGGATATCCTGAACTTCCGCATCAATTTCCCGCCGCCGCTTTTCCCGCCGCAAATGATCCAGTGTGGTGTTCGACAAGGTCCGGTGAACATATCCGGCCAGATTCTCGATGTTTTGATCCGAAACCGCGGTCTGAACCTTCACCCAGGACTCCTGAATCAGATCATCCGCCAGACTTCGATCGACCCTGCGTTGCCTGGTCACGGCGAGAAGTTGCGGCTTCATCTGAAGGAATGATTCCAGCAGTCGAACTATTTTTGCACTCATGAGGGGGTAGCTGACGCAATGCTTTCGAACGGCAACGCCGCTGGAGGATCAACCTGACCAGTTGCGTCTATCGGAGGTCCGACCCGGGAAGGGTAATGGAATATATGAGTACTATACTCATATATTCTCCTTGTCACGGTGCTAACTGGCCAGAAAAAGAGGCCAGCTTCAGATTTCTCGTGTGACCGAAAGATCCAAATCAGTCCAAACGGCAATGGGATATCCGTTATCCCATGCCGGGGGCATCAGAAACACGATCCCCAACCTTCGCTTCTATGAAAGCCGGCAAGTTCATTTTTTTCAAACGGGCATTCACTGTGCGAAGCAGGTCTTCCTTCGTTTTGAATCCGGTGAATTCAATCCGGCCCTTGAATGTGTCGTGACTCCCCAACTTTATATGTTCCCCCTCACGCGCCATCGCGAGATACTGAAGCTCCTCTTCGAAAAAGTTCCGGAACATTGAGGGGGTCATCTTCATTTCGTGAACCCAAAACAGTTGGTAGGCGTCGGCGATCTCCTGGATCGAATAATCGACCTGACTTTGCGGCAACAGCTGGTTCATCCGGGAAGTCTTTTGCTGATGGATATACCAGCCGATGTCGATCCCGGCAGCACGAAGCTTTCGTGCAATCTCGAGGCTTGGGGGAACAAGGATGGCACGGAACAATGACGCATCGACGCTGCCACCATATTGCTCCACCTTGCGAAACCGTGCTTCGATGAGATGGTCGGAGTTGAGGATGATCCCCAATCCCGGATATTGCGACGTGATCAGCTCGCGATGGTGAAAATAAGTATCGGGATTGTTCATGAGCCGCGCGATTTCTTCGCCATATCTGGCGATCATCGTATCGGGGTTTGGCGGCGGCCTACGGCCGGTCACAATGCCCCATGCTTCTTCACCGTATTTCAGATCAAAGGCGTCACGGGCCTCGGTCCCCTTCCCTGCAACCTTGGTCAAATAGGTAAAGGGAGAAAACGGAACCCCGTGATTGTTGAAAAATCCTTTTAGGCCGAAGCGGCCAGCATAAGCGGCGGCTCGCCGTATGATCGCGGGGTCATTGTTGATGTCATACAAGATCTGGTCTCTCAGACCGTCAACAAGAGTGTCGGCCACCTTGCCGTCAATCTTGCGGATATCTGCGATGACATTTGCAAGGTCCCCAGCCGCCTGGGCGTCTTCCCAGGCCTTCACGATCTGACCTTGGATAGCATTCGGAATGCCATTGATGTTCTTCAAGCGCGCAGCAAAGCGATCCCGGTGCTCACGCAACATGGCAAGGGTTGCTGGCTGCTGTTCAAAACCGATTGTCCTTGCATTGGCGCGCATGACGGCTTCGAATTCTGTCTCGAATTTTTTAGCGAGAGCTATGAGACCGCTTTCATCGCCAGCTGCAATCAGACGGTCCAGTTCCCGCATGAATGCACCACCCTCTTTCCTGGCAAGGGTCTCACCCGCAAAGATGAAGGCAGGTGTTCCCGAATAAGCAGCCCGAACAAGGCTCCGCGAGAAATTGGGATTGTGGGATACGATTTTGGCCGGTCCAAAGAAATAGGCTCCGATACGGGACATCATGCCTGTATCCACCTGTTTTGACAGGTCCCCAAGCACACCGAGCATGGCAAACCCGCCCATGAGCACGATATCCGACTTGGTTTTCCGGGCGCCCCAAAGATCCTTCCCCGTGACGGCAACACAAATGATATCCGCGACATCATAGAGTTGTCCGACGACAGGGATAAAACCGATTCCGAGCTGAAAAAGTGTATCGATTCCATACCAATCGGCTTCCGGCTCCAATTCCACCCAATTTCCGTCGTCGAACGTAAATTGATAAGGGTCGGCGAAACTGTCTGAGACGATGACATTCTCCGTCTTGCTCACCGCATCATCGCTTGCCCATACCGGGGTAATTGAACGGTTTTCCCATTTGGGGCTGTGGTAAACCTTGCGGGTTTGAACAATGGCCCGAAGAGGCGAGAGGCCGACCGCCGCCCCGCCATTGACCGTGAACTTGATGGTCGTATTTGCATCATGAATGATGCGAAACAGGGTGGAGTTGATTTCCCGCTGAGTGAGGACAGGTGCCCGGGGATAGCCTTCCCAGCCTGGCGGCAGTTTCATCGTTGGCTCGCCTGCCGAATGGGGAACAATTGCGATCTTGAAGAACGACGGCTTGGTCTCGCTCAGATTGATCTTGATCTGAAACTGAACCGGTTTTTCGATGATAATGCTGGTCGCCTCACGCCGGATCCGGATATCCGGTATGGAAAGCGGATCATCACTGTCAAAAACGGCATTGGCATTGACCTCATCCAGAAGATCACCCGCTGACAAACGGCCATTGAAATATTCCAGTGTCGGGCGGTCGCCAAGCAACTGACCCAGGTTCGGATCGCTGCCTGGAGCTGGCACTTCGTAAAGGGAATCGAGCCGGATGATGTAGATATCGGGATTCAGGAACACGGAACCCATGGAATAAAAGGGCAGCGGCATTCGCGTCACCTCGACATGAGGTGCTACGAATACATAAAGGGTGGTCGCCACGTTGGCGTAGTTTCCAGCACGACCGCGAAGCCAAGTTTGAGCAGGTTGCGTGGTCACATACCAGCTAAATGGCGGCTTATCGTCGTAAGCCCACTCCTTGGCCCTGATCTTTAAAATGCTCTTGTAATGCCAATTGCGGTCAGGCTCGCTCCAGCCGGGCGGCTCGGCCCCTTTGGCATCAGCGTTATCACGGATCGGATCAAGCGGGCGCCAGAAGAGCTCCGCAATTCCGGCATGTGAGTTGGCTTCCTCACGAATACAGCCGTAACCGTCGTTGACCAGAGGCATTGCTCAGACCTGTGTAACCGTCCCATCGGATGGCGGCACAATGCTGTCATCCGGATCGAGCACGACAAGAGTGGTCGGTATGGCATAGGTCCATGGCTTGCCGACAGGCAACGGGTCGTCAAGATCCCGCCCCTTTCGTTCAACGATCTCGTCAATGAGAGCGACATAGAGCGGGTTCCCGACACCTGGTGTCGGCCCACCTTTCCAGACCTCCCCGGTCGCGAGGAACCAGATGACGGCGCCCTCGAAACCGGGACGGACCGCAAGATTGACCCGCGCGGCACCGGATTGGAGGAAGGCATTGAAATTATAGTCAGGATCGCGCTGGGTCATCAGCTTGAACCATTCGGATCGCCTCGCCCAGAAGTAGGGATAATACAGGTAGGTCATCTCGGACCATTCAAAGGCTTCTTCGAAAAACCGGGCATACGCCCCCTCTTGCCTGGCCTCTTCAAACCGAATGCTTGGAAAATTGACCTGACCGTCCCGGACCAAGTCTATCGAGCCAGACTCCTCATAATTGTCTGAGGCCAGCATGGAAATCGCTGCCCGCTTGACTTCCATGCGCTCGATATTGCGCTTGATGTCAGTCTGGAGCGTTTCCTGAAGGACACTTGTCAGCGCATCCTTGCTCTTTTTGGCCGCAACATAAGCATCTATCGCCTTGTCATTTGCAGCCTTCAAGGCATCATACACACTGTTCTGCCAAGTCTCCCAAGCCTCTGGAGAGATCCGGCAATCAACGCGGACAGAGACCACGCCTCCCTCGAAGAAATCGATGTAAACGCCAAACTCAAGTGTCCCGACGTGATTGTTGAGCGAAACAGTCTGACGGGAAGTCTCGATATCTTTCTCAAGACCGCTGATGACGATGCGCGCATCGTCCTTGCCGTCGTTGTTCTCCTTCTTTGTGTCGCCGAAGAACTGAATGACGGCTTCCTCGCCGCGATATCCAGACGGGATCTGGATCTGATCAGTCGCCATGGAACATGATGTCGCCTCACCGGTTCCGAATTTCGGAACTTCCAGTTTCAGGGCCTTGGAAACAGAAACGATGGTGTCTGGCGGAGCAGGCACATTGGTTGCGCCCCAGGTATTGGCGAGGTTCTGATAATTGTCGACGTCAATACCCGCAGGGTTCACGTTGAGCTTCGCCGGTTCCTTCAGTTTGCTGTCAGGCAAGGACTCCTCCTCGCGCGACAAACGCCAATTGATCGAAGGCTCGGGGACCACCAGATCAAGCATCAGGCGCTTGCCATAATTGAAAACCTGTGCTGCCCAGATCTGGTCGATATGCCTGTAGACGCCGATCACATGCTTTGCACCCGGCTCAAGGTTCTTGAAGGTCTGAACATGCGTGTCCTCGCTTTCCGAGAGAACCACCGTGACAGTCTCATTCCTCTCGCGGCTCGTGACCGTGCTGACGGCCCGCTCGACCAGGTCCTGAGCATATTCCTGAGCCGAGGATGCGCTCTGTTCGCTCGCGGTCGTGAAGTCAAAAGAGGCACTGGTATCGACCGAAACCGTCGGGCCATAGGCTGCTGAAACGGTAGCGCCGGTCGACAGGCTCGACGACTGGGAAATGCTGCTCTGAACTTCCCTGGAAATAGCGGAATGGGTCGAGGTTGCGGTCTCCTTCAAGGCCTCCTCGATCCGCTCGCTCTCATAAGTCGTCGTGGTTTCGGTCCGGTTCAGTTGGCGGCGCGTGGTTGTCCGCTCTTCGGTCGCCATCACGTTTTCAATGTGAGCTATTTCCGTGCGCTGGTAGCCGATCCATTGTTCCTTGACGACCATGAGATCGGAAACGCCGATGACGAATGGGAACCTGACGCGGAAATTGCCACCGACAAGGTGGACGATCCATTCAGGAAGGATCGGTTGTCTCAAAAGACATTTCCGGAAGTCGTCCGCGGTCCGCAGCGTCTGCCTTGCATTCAGGAGAGCCACAGCTTTGAGGCAATCGACGAGAGCGGCACGCTTCTTGTCTTCGACATGGGGAAGAAGCAAGCTCAGGACGTAATCATCCCAGATGTCGCCAACGTTGCTCGCCTGCGTTTCCAGGTCCTTCAGCTTTGTACTGTCTTTCAGGGTTTCGGCGAGGTCTGACTTGATGACCGCAACATCCCCTGTCGTTGTCATTGTATAGGCCTGCTTCATTAAGCTGATCAGAGGCCAATAGGCCGTGTTCTGGAAGCGGGCGGCCTTGAAGAAAGGATCCTTGGCAATTTCTTCTGCAGCCAGACTGCGCGCCTGTTCCCGGGTTGCCAGTGTTTGCAACCGACGCAGGAAGGGGGTCAGTTCACCCTGATACTCTATGCCCATGTTGCTATCCGGCTGGGGCGCAACGGGCCGGACCGTGTTGAAACGGAACAGGCGCTTGGCTTCTTTCGACATGTCGGTTCTATCCCGTTTCAAATTTCGTTGGGTCTTTTCCCCTGAGCGGTCGCGCAGGCGGCCATCCCTGGTTGGTTCGGCGGCATTTCCAGCGTCTTCAGTGGACTTTGATCCGTTCTCACTCCGGCTGTTGCCGGTTTGAACGTGAAGATTGTCTTTCCCGCCGTCCGTGATCACAGAACCGCCGGGAGAACGTGGCTCGGGTGGATCTTCCTTGCCAGGGGAAAGAACATGGATTTCGAAACTCTGCAGACGTGCAGTCTTCGTCAGCCGAAGAGTTTCAATAACCTGAAGCGTTTGACCGTTAAGCGTAACCGAGGCAGATGGCAGACCATCCTCGCCCGGCATTTCGAACCCAGAAGTTGACAGCGCGGCAGACGCGCGGCCAGCAGCGTCGGTCTTCAGTGGAGAACTGATCAGTGCTCGCCCAGTATCCGGATCAAACAAAATGACTGACGCATCTGGAACAGGCACAAGGCTCTGATCTGTGACTGTCAAACGAACAACCAGTTCAGCCTCGCCCCCTGGCGCGTCCTCATTCTCCGATTTTGGGCTATCGGCAAAGATGGTAAGGGCAAGGAAACGGTCGCTGGACTTCTCGATTTTCGTTACGATCTCCGGCACCTGATCACCGTTGAACCAAAGTTCCACGGAAGGTTTGATCCCCCTCCGCAAAGCTGCACTTTCCTTGACGGTGAAGATGTACTCGGCGCGTCCATCGCGATCGGAAGCTGGCAATGTCACCTCATGGGATTTGCTGCCAGATCGAAACGCGAGAACGGTGACGCCCCCCTCCAGCGGAAGACCTCGAGTGTTCGAAATCCGGATCCGGACACCCTCTGCAACACGTTTCTGGATCGGATCTATTGCCAATGGCGCCCCTCGGTGAACCTACAGGCTACCGTAAGGGAATATTCTGCACAAGTTGCACAATCAGATCAATATTACCTATAGTTACAAATTAAGTTATGACAACAAGCCTCTGAGGAAACGAGGCATTTAACCGTAATCACCTGAGTGCATTCCGGCACGAGCGATCCTAAGGGAAGACATTGGTAGTTCTGGCAAGCGCTGCCAGCAGTAAATGCTCTACCAGAATACAAACAAGCCCGGCCATAGTGACCGGGCTTTCCGATTGTCAGGATTCTTGCTGGCGCTTAGCGCTTGGGCAGCGGGATCCATTCTGCGACGGAGACATCGGCGTGCTGGAACTGAGGCATCTTCACGCCCAGGTCTTCCATGTTCTTCACGTCATTGTCGTTCAGGAACTTCTGGGTGATCAGCGTCGGCGGAACGACGACCTGCTTTTCGGTCATCTCGCCGGCCAGCATCAGGGCCAGGGTGCGGACGCTGACTTCCCCGACAACCGCCGGATTGGTGGCAACGGTAGCGACCCAGGCAGAGTCCGGTTCCCGCATGGCAGAAATATCCGCAGTCGAGACATCGGCAGAATAGATCTTGATATCCTGGCTGAGACCAGCCTCGTCCACCGCAATCTTCACGCCCTTTGCGAACTCGTCGAAGGGAGCGAACATGACGGAAATGGCCGGGTTGGCCTGAAGCACCGAACGGGCCTGGTTGGCAACGGAATTGGCAATCGGATTGTCAAGCGTGCCGAACATGGCCGCTTCCTGGATGCCCGGATTGGCTGCCTTGATTTCCTTCCAGGCAACGTCGCGGCGGTCCAGCGGGGCGATGCCCGGAACATAGACATAGCCTGCGGTGAAGCTGCTGCCATTGTCCTCGATCGCCTGATCAAGGGCGAGTTTGCCAAGCAGATAGTCCGACTGCTCGATCTGCGGCACGGATGCATTCTCGACGTCGACGTCAAAGGCGACGACCTTGATGCCCGCATCCACCGCGCGCTGAGCAGCGGCTTTCATGGATTCCGTCAGGCCGTGCTGTATGATGATGCCGTTGACACCGAGCGCAATGGCCTGATCGACCATGTCCGCCTGAAGGGCTGCATCCTGGCGGCTGTCGAGCACGCGCAGATCCACGCCCAGGGCTTGGGCCTGCTTCTCGACGCCCGACAGGTAGGACTGGAAGAAGTCACCGGTCGACAGATAGCGCACGAGCGCGATCTTGACGTCTGCCGGCTTATCGAACGGCGCCGGCATGTCTGCCGCCTGGACCGATCCCAATGCAGCGAGCGTCATGCCTGCTGCGGCCGTGAGCTTCATGAATTCACGTCTGATCATTCTGTTTCCTCCCAATAATTCCGTGACACGTGTGAGCGTCAGGCATTTCTCCTGCCGCCGCGGCGCGAGGACAGGTAGAATGTGAAGACAAGGGCTGCGACCAGCACGGCACCCTTGACGAAATCCTGCATGTAGTAAGGGGCATTCATCATCGTCAGGCCCTGAAGCAGGATGCCGACGAACAGGGCGCCTGCGGCCGTGCCGAAGGCATTCGGCCGGGCAGCCCCCAGAACCGCAAAGCCGATCAGCGCAGCCGCGACACTGTCCAGAAGCAGATTGTTGCCCGAGGCGATGTCGCCCCGGCCCAGGCGCGCTGCCAGAAGGATGCCGCCAATGGAGGCCAGCACGCCGGAGATCATGTAGGCCGCAATCTTGTAGCGCTGGACATTGGTGCCAACCAGGCTTGCCGCCCGCTCGTTCGAGCCGATGGCATACATCAGGCGGCCGTGGCGGGTGAAGCCGAGGAACAGCCAGATAATCAGGGCAATCGCCAGAAAGATCACCACAGGCACCGGCAGAAGACGGTCGAGGAAGAGATCAAAACGGTGACGGCCAAGCCAGAGGAAGGCTTCGGAAAAGACACCATCCGCGACGCTGCCATCGGACAGGCTCATGCCGGTTGCGACCGAATTGCCCTGGGTCGGAATGCGCTGCAGGCCGATCAGCAGGAACATCATGCCGAGTGTCGCCAGCAGATCCGGCACCTTCATCTTCACGATCAGGAGGCCGTTGATCAGGCCGACTACCGCGCCCATCACGAGGCACAGGGCGACGGCCACGAATGCGGACTGCTCAAGCACCACCATGGAATAGGCCGACAGCATCAGCGAAGAGGTCGCGACCGACCCGATCGACAGATCAAAACCACCGACGACGAGGGTGCACGTGACGCCAAGGGCCAGAATGCCGGTGATGGCGACGGACTGGAAGATGAAGACCGCCGACCTTGGGCTGGCAAATCCATTTGCGTAGAAACTGAAGAACAGCGCAAGGCCGGCCAGAAGCACGATGAAGCCATAGCGAATGGCATATTCGAGAGAATTCTTGTTCATTTGAGTGGTCTTCATCCTGCCTCGGCCGGTGTTGCGGCCCTGTGTCCAGATGACGCTCCGGCCTCTTCGTGGAGCGGTTCGCGAACCCGTCCGGAAACATCCGCAACCAGTCCGTTCAGATCGATATCCTTGTTCCGGTATTCACCGGCGATCGCGGCTTCGTTGAGCACGATGATGCGGTCTGCGATCTCCAGCGCCTCATCGATCTCCGCAACGAACACCAGCGTTGTGCGCCCAGCCGAGGTTTCCCGGATATAGCGGCCGATGTCGCGCCGGGCGCCGATATCGACGCCCTGAAACGGCTCATCCAGAAGCAGCACCCTCGAGGCCTTCAGCAGCCAGCGGCCGATCATGACCTTCTGCTGATTGCCGCCTGACAGGGTGTCGATCCCGTCCCTGTCGCTTTCGCATTTCACGCCGATCTTGCTGATCATGTCGTTTGCCGCGCGCCGCTGCGCACGTTCACTCAGGAACGAGAACGTGCTGAACGCCTTGAGGAACGGCAAGGTCATGTTGTTGGCAATGTCGAAGTCACCGATCACCGCATTTGAGCCGCGATCCTTCGGCGACATGAAGACGCCCATATCGACAGCCTGCGAGGCATTGGCCGGGTGATAGGGCTTGGCGTCGAGGAACAGCTCTCCGCCGGCAGCCTCGGCGAGACCGAACACAATCTCCGCCAGTTCGGTCGTGCCGCTGCCCAGAAGCCCGGTGAAGGCGATAACCTCCCCTTCCCGCGCCGAAAAGCTGATCGGATCGCTATGCTCGAAGAGCTTCAGCTCTCTTGCTTCCAGAATGGTTTCACCGCCGGAAACCGGCTCGATATCCACCTCGGTCATCTGATGGCCGAGCATGGCGTTGACCGCACCGACATAGTCGAGCGTTTCGCCTTCGAAGATGCCGGAGATGGCACCATCGCGCATGGAGACGATCCGGTCCGCAACCCTTCGCAGGTCCGACATGCGGTGGGAGATATAGAGGATCGCCACCCCATCGGCGCGCAGCCGGTCGATGAGCGAGAACAGGCGCTCCGCCTCCGATGCCGATAGCGATGAGGTCGGTTCGTCCAGAATGAGCAGCTGCGGAGACCGGGCCATGGCCCGGGCAATCGCAATCATCTGCCGGTCGGCAACATCGAGATCCGCCACGCGCGCCCGGACATCCATATGAAGCCCCATGCTCGCGGCGACTTCCTCTGCCCGCTGGCGCAGCTTCCGGTCATTCACGAACAGGCTTGCGCCCGGTTCCGTCAGACGGTCCAACGTCAGATTGGTCGCAACATCGAGGTCTGGAATGACGCCATCATCAATGGACTGGTGAACGGTCACCACGCCCTTGGAAATGGCATCGGCAGCATCGATCGGGGCGAAAGGCTGGCCAGCGAACTCGATCTTGCCTGCATCGGCAAAATGATAGCCGCACAGCACCTTCACCAGCGTGGACTTACCTGCGCCATTGGCTCCCATGAGAGCCGTGACCTCGCCGGCACGCAGCTCCAGATCAATCCCCCGCAGCACGTGATTGCGCCCGAAAGACTTCTCTAACCCATTAATTTTACAGGTGATTTTAGCCACCTTACCTCCCACCATTCTGACGAGCTCCCCCTCGTATGGATAAGTTACAACACGTCACTTAGTCATTTGTCAACTAGCTTGACTTTTGAATATTTCTGCATTTTAGTCCGGGTAATTCGGGAGGAAAGATCATACAAATGACCCAGCCAAACTCGCAGGACGCGCGCTATTCGCCGCTCACGGCAGAGACACTGGCCGCTCAGCTTTCTCAGGTCGCAGCCGTTGCCGACAGGGTCGGAAGCGATCCGGACAAATGGAGTGTGAAGGAAGTCGGCGACGGCAACCTGAACCTGGTCTTCATCGTGGAAGGACCGAAGGGCAGCGTGATCGTCAAGCAGGCCCTGCCCTATGTCCGGCTCGTGGGAGACAGCTGGCCGCTGCCGCTCTACCGGGCGTTTTTCGAGTATCACGCCCTGATCCGGGAAGCGGACAGGGACCCGGGTGCGGTTCCAGAGGTCTTCCACTTTGATGAGGCTCAGGCACTCATCGTCATGGAGTTCCTCAGCCCGCACAAGATCCTGCGCCGCAAGCTGATCGACGGCGAGAAGGTCGAGGGTCTCGGCGCGTTCCTGGGCCGCTTCTGCGCGCGCACCGCCTTCCGCGGCTCGGAGCTTTCCATGAAAAGCGCCGACAAGAAGCAGGATGTCGCGCTCTTTGCCGGCAATGTCGCCATTCCGGCCATTACCGAGGCGCTTGTTTTCACCGATCCCTATTTCAATGCGCAGATGAACCACCACACGGCCGAACTGGATCCGGTCGTCGCGGAGTTGCGCAAGAACGTCAAGCTGAAGTCCCGCGCCCAGCGGATGCTGATGAAATTCGCATCCAACACCGAAACCATGGTGCATGGCGATCTGCACAGCGGCTCGATCATGTCCACGGCGACCGAAAGCCGCGTCATCGATCCGGAATTCGTGCAGTACGGACCGCTGGGCTTCGACATCGGCATGCTGACGGCCAACTTCCTGATGGCCTATCTCAGCCAGCCCGCGCACCGGAGCGCCGAGGCTCTTGAGGACTATCAGGAATGGATCCTGTCCGTGATCGAAGAGACCCTCGCAACCTTCGATGAGGAGTTCCTCCGGCTCTGGAAGAGCGAGCGCACCGGCATGCTTTATCCGGCCAGCCTGTTCGAGGATCAGGACCAGTCGTCCGAGGAAACCTGCGCCGAGCTTCTTGCCGGGATCTGGCAGGACGCGGTCGCGTTCTGTGGCATCGAAATGCACCGGCGCACCCTGTCCCTCGCGCATAACGCAGACTTCGAGACCATCGAGAACACTGCTATCAGGGCACCGCTGGAAGCCCGCAACCTTGCCCTGGGCACGGAACTCATTCTGAACACCGGGGCGATCCGCACGCCCCGGGCTCTTCTGGAAATCGCACGTCAATTCAATGCAAAGGACATCCTATGAAGGTCAACGGCACCCACTACCGCTCCCTTTGGTGGGATGAGGACAAGGCCGCGCTTCAGATCATCGATCAGCGCTGGCTGCCCCATGACTTCCGCATCCAGCAGGTCGATACCCTTCAGGACTATGCAGATGCCATCGTCGAGATGCGGGTGCGCGGTGCACCGCTGATCGGCGCCACGGCCGCCTATGGAATGGCTCTGGCCGCCAGCATCGATCCGTCCAACGCCCATCTGGACAAGGCCTGGGAGTTTCTCGACAAGACACGCCCGACGGCCATCAATCTGCGGTGGGCGCTGAACCGATGCCGTGCGCATCTGGTGACCCTTCCGGAAGACCAGCGAGCCGCCGCCGCCTTGGCTCTTGCGCATGAGATCGCTGACGAGGACGTCGAGATCAACCGCAACATCGGCCTCAACGGTCTTGAGATCATCCGCAAGATTGCCACGGGCAAGAAGGATGGCGAACCGGTCCGCATCCTGACCCACTGCAATGCAGGCTGGCTTGCCACCGTCGACTGGGGCACGGCCACCAGCCCGATCTATCATGCCCATGACGCCGGCATTCCGATCCATGTCTGGGTGGATGAAACCCGCCCGCGCAATCAGGGCGCCCTCACCGCCTGGGAACTGGGCAGCCACGGCGTGCCGCACACCTACATCACCGACAATGCCGGCGGCCACTTAATGCAGCATGGCTTGGTCGACATGGTCATCGTCGGCACGGACCGCACCACCCGGCGGGGCGATGTCTGCAACAAGATCGGCACCTATTTGAAGGCGCTGGCCGCGCAGGCAAACAAGGTTCCCTTCTACGTGGCCCTTCCGTCCCCGACCATCGACTGGACCGTCAGCGATGGCGTCAAGGAGATCCCGATCGAAGAGCGCAGCCAACGGGAAGTCACCCATGTTCAGGGCCTGACGGAAGCCGGAGAAATCTCCCAGGTTCAGGTCTCCCCGCATGGAACGCCCGGCGGCAATCCGGCCTTCGACGTGACCCCGAACCATCTGGTCACCGGCCTGATCACGGAACGCGGTGTCTGCGCGGCAACGCCGGAGGGGCTGGAAGGCCTCTTCCCGGACCTTTCCCGGATTGCCAAGAGCGCATGACGACAGGTCCGAAAAAGCCAGGCCCCTCCGAGGGCAAGACCGTCCTGCGAGCCCGCTCGCAGGACGAAGGCATCATTGAGGTTGCCTGGTGCTATTACCAGGAAGGCATGAACCAGAACGAGATTGCCGAACGTCTCGGCTTCTCGCGGGCCACTGTCGTCAACTACCTCTCCGAAGCCCGCCGCCGGGACTATGTGCGCATCACCCTCGACCACACGATCTTCCGGAACCAGGAACTGGCCCGCAAGCTGGTCGACACCTTCGGCCTGAAGGATGCAATCGTGGTGCCCGCCTCATCGGACGGCCCAGAACGGTCGCTGGACCGGGTGACGCGGGTCGTCTCGGACTGGCTGCCGAGCCTGCTTGAGCCGGGCGACCGGCTGGGCGTTGCCTGGGGCGAGACGATCTACCGGGTCGCGGAAGCGGCCCCCCGCCTCTCCCTGAACGAGCTCACGGTCGTGCAGCTTGTCGGCTCGCGGCCTGCCGCCATGGGCTTTGCCGCAGAAACAAGTTCGGCCACTCTGGCCCGCCGCTATGGCGCCCACTGCATCAACCTTCATGTGCCCCTGGTGCTGTCCGACCGGGATCTTGTCGACCGCCTGAAGCAGGAGCCGGTGATCCGGGAACAGCTGGAGGCCGTCGCCAATTGCAACAAGACGATCTTTGCCTGTGGCACCTGCGGCGAGAACAGCCATGTCGTTCACACCGGCCTTCTCGATCATGCCGACATCGCCGCCTGCGCGCAGCAAGGCGCTGTCGGGGTGATCTGCGGCCGCCTGATCGACGGCGAAGGCAAGGGGCTCGACCGGGAAATCGAGAGCCGCATGATCGGCGTCACCCTCGACCAGATGCGCAACAAGGACATGGGCCTGCTGGTCGGCTCAGGCCCCGAGCGGGCCAGACCGATGCTTGCCGCCATTCGCGGCGGCTATGCCACCCATGTCGCCACAAGCTCAGACACTGCCCTAGACATCCTGAAACTCGCGTTGGACCCATGCTGAAAACACCCTACACCGACACACCCGAACTGCGTCAGGCCATCATCGACACCTGTATCGACATGAACCGGCGCGGCATCAACCAGGGTACCTCCGGCAATATCTCCGTTCGCGTTGGCGACCGCATGGTGATCACCCCGTCCGGGATCCCCTATGACCGCATGACACCGGACATGCTGGCCTCCCTCCCGCTGGCGGGACAAGGCGAATGGGACGGACCTTGCAAGCCCTCTACCGAGTGGCAGTTTCATCTGGCCCTGCTGAAGGCCAAGCCAGACATGCATGCGGTTGTCCATGCCCATCCCGTCAACTGCACGGCCCTTGCTATCAACCGCGAGGAAATTCCGGCCTGCCACTACATGATCGCCATTTTCGGCGGCAACCGCGTGCCGCTAGCAGACTATTCCCTCTTCGGCAGCAACAGCCTTGCCGATGACGTCACGTCCACCATGGAAGGCTACAGCGGCTGCCTGATGGCCAATCACGGCGCAGTCGTCGTGGGGGAAACCCTGGAAAAGGGCCTTTGGCGCCTGGAAGAACTGGAAGTGCTGGCCAAGGCCTACATTCTCAGCAGAACCATCGGCACGCCGCATATCCTGAGCGATGCGGAAATCAACGAGGTTCTGGGCGCGGTCAAGAACTACGGCATGAAGTCCGAATAGACCCGGTTCCGCCCGCCTGCAGCTATGCAGGCCGGCCGGCACGTTGAATGCCAGCTTTCTTGAACACCGCCAGCATTTTCTTTGGGAAATGCTGGCGGTGTTCTTTTGTTATTCGGCCACGCAGTCCGCGAAGTAATGGATGCGGCCGTCGTCGCCGGTTTCCTGCACAAGACCGTGAATATCGGTCTCGAAGCCCGGGCATTCGCGGGCAAATTCCCGGTTGAACTGCAGATATTCGACGATCTTCCTGTTGAAGACTTCGCCCGGAATGAGCAGCGGAATGCCCGGCGGGTAAGGCGTCACCAGGCTGGTGGTGATCCGGCCCTCCAGATCATCGATCGGCACGCGCTGGGTCGTGCGGGCAGCGATATTGGCGAAGGCATCGCTCGGTTTCATCGCCGGCAGATGATCACTCAGGTAGATCTCCGTCGTCAGGCGCGCCACGTCATATTTCGCATAGAGCGCATGGACGTGCTGGCACAGGTCGCGCAGGCCCATCTTCTCATAGCGCGGCTGCTTGGCGCAGAACTCCGGCATGGTGCGCCATAGCGGCTGGTTCTTGGCATAATCATCCTTGAACTGCTGCAGCGCGGCCAGAAGCGTGTTCCACCGGCCCTTGGTGATGCCGATGGTGAACATGATGAAGAAGCTGTAGAGGCCGGTCTTCTCCACCACGACCCCATGCTCGACCAGATATTTGGTCACGATGGAGGCCGGAATGCCCGTTTCCTCGAAGCGGCCATCGATGTTCAGGCCCGGGGTGATGAGCGTGGCCTTGATCGGATCCAGCATGTTGAAGCCTGGCGCCATGTCGCCAAAGCCGTGCCAGGCGTCCTCGCCATCGCGCTGAACGCCTTCGCTGTCCGTGCGCCGCAGAACCCAGTCCTTGGTCCGGCCGATGCCCTCTTCTTCGAGCTCTTCCGGTCCCCAGACCTCGAACCACCAATCGTCCTCGCCGAACTCCTCATCCACCTTGCGCATGGCCCGGCGGAAATCGAGCGCTTCGAGAATGCTTTCCTCCACCAGGGCCGTGCCGCCCGGCGGCTCCATCATGGCAGCGGCCACATCGCACGAGGCGATGATGGAATACTGCGGGCTGGTGGACGTGTGCATCAGGTAGGATTCATTGAAGAGATGCCGGTCCAGCTTGGTGTCTTCGGAATCCTGCACCAGCACATGGCTGGCCTGGCTGATGCCGGCCAGCAACTTGTGGATCGACTGTGTCGCGTAGGTCACCGAATGTTTGGTGCGTCCACGCTTGCGGCCCATGGCATGGAACGAGCCGTAGAACGGATGGAAGGCCGCATGGGGCAGCCAGGCCTCGTCGAAATGCAGGTTCTCGACATAGCCGTCCAGCATGCCCTTGATGGTCTCGGTGTTGTAGAGCACCCCGTCATAGGTCGACTGGGTCAGGGTCATGATGCGCGGCTTGACCGTGTCCGCATCGACGCCTTCCAGCAACGGGTTGGCCCGGATCTTTTCCTTGATCGAGCTGATCTCGAATTCGGAATGGGGGATCGGTCCGATGATGCCGTAGTGGTTGCGGGTCGGCTTCAGGAACACTGGCACGGCGCCGGTCATGATGATCGAATGCAGGATCGACTTGTGACAGTTGCGGTCCACCACAACCACGTCGCCCGGAGCCACCGTGTGGTGCCAGACCATCTTGTTGGACGTGGAGGTGCCATTGGTCACGAAGAAGCAGTGATCGGCGTTGAAGATCCGCGCCGCATTGCGCTCGGACGCGCCAATCGCGCCATTGTGGTCCAAAAGCTGGCCCAGCTCTTCCACCGCATTGCAGACGTCGGCGCGCAGCATGTTTTCACCATAGAACTGGTGGTACATCTGGCCGATCGGGCTCTTCAGGAAGGCCACGCCGCCGGAGTGACCCGGGCAGTGCCACGAGTAGGACCCGTCTTCCGCGTAGTCGAGCAACGCCTTGAAGAACGGCGGCTGGATGCTTTCCAGGTAGCTCTTGGCTTCGCGGATGATATGGCGGGCCACAAACTCCGGCGTGTC
This sequence comes from Roseibium suaedae, assembly GCF_900142725.1. Classification (GTDB taxonomy): domain Bacteria; phylum Pseudomonadota; class Alphaproteobacteria; order Rhizobiales; family Stappiaceae; genus Roseibium; species Roseibium suaedae. Next base: position 481,290 of record NZ_FRBW01000003.1, read on the forward strand.
CTCGAACATATGGATGAAGCCGTGCAGCTCGCGCAGGATATCGTTGGGCAGGTGCCGGCTGGTCTTGGTCTCGCCATAGACATAGATCGGCACTTCCGCATTCTTCCAGCGGACTTCCTCGATGAAGTTGCGCAGGTTCAGAACCGCCGGATCCAGATCAGGCCCTGGGCTGAACTCCTCGTCATCGATCGACAGCACGAAGGCACTCGCCCGGGACTGCTGCTGGGCGAACTGGGACAGGTCGCCGTAGCTCGTCACGCCCAGAACCTCGAACCCTTCATTCTCGATGGCCTGCGCCATCGCCCGGATCCCCAGGCCTGAAGCATTTTCTGAGCGGAAGTCTTCGTCGATGATGACAATCGGGAAGCGGAACTTCATGAAATTTTCCTAACGGGAAAACAGAGAGTGGGCACAGCGGGGCTTGATCAGCTCTTGGCGGTTACGGCAGGTCCGGGCCGCGAAAGCCCGCAATCTGACCAAGCCATACACCTTCGCATTTCATTCTTCATGTCAGACCGATTGAGGATCCGAAATCTCCTTTGGAGAACCGGCATTTTCCCTCCTCCCGGTCCATTCATCCGACTGAATACCGTTCTTTGCCGATTTCTGCAAAAGCTGCGGCAAGGCAGATGGAGCAAGCCGGAACATAGAGGCCAGAATTTGTCCGGCAATGCCCCGCCTTGATCGAAGGCGAATGAGACACCTGTCCGGCAAGCGGAAATTCGTGCCTCATTTGGACAGGATTTGCCCGGATCAGGGATTTCCAGGGGCGAAGCACACATTTTTCTCGCCCTGTCGTGACAGTCTCCGAAAGCCCCAAGCAACTGAAATAAAGGTCGCTTTCAGATCACAAAATCCGTGAGATCAGATCAATGAATTCCACCCTATGATCTTGCCACTTTCTCGCCATTAACCCTCAGTAATCGACACAAATCGCGCTTCAAATTGCTGATCCGGGCACCGTATCTATTACGGCACATCTGCCCCTGGTCACCACAGGCTCACGGCTATTCTGCCCAATCCTGAAATGCGCCTGTTTCCAAGCCTTTAAGGCACATCGAGGGACGAACATGAACGTGAGAACGTTTCTGGCTGCTGGCCTGCTTCTGGCCGCGGCATCCGGCCCGGCTTTGGCCGGCAGCACCTGTGGCAAGGCATCCTGGTATGCGCTTCACTCAAGAACCGCCTCTGGCGAAATGATGAAGCCGTCCGAGCTCACGGCAGCCCATCGCAGCCTGCCCTTTGGCACCAGGGTCAAGGTGACCAATGTCAGCAACGGCCGGTCTGTCATCGTCCGGATCAATGACCGCGGGCCCTTCACGAAAGGCCGGATCATCGATCTGTCGAAGGGCGCAGCCCAGCATCTTCAGTTCGTCGGCAAGGGCATTTCCAAGGTCTGCATCCTCACCAATCCGGTAACGGCCTCCCCCGCCAGCGCACCGGCCAAGAAGCCCTTCCTGATCGCGACGGACGACAAGGTCTGACCTTCCAATCCATCTGATCCTAGGGTGTGGCCTCGCAAATTCAGTGAGACCACACCCTAGCTGCAGATTGTCGCACGGGCCGCTTTCAGATTGCAGAGTGCGCGCTAGCTGCCTAATTCTTGGGCTATCAGTACACGCCATGGACAACAGGATCCCCGCAGCAAAGCGCCAGAGACCGCGCTTGCCGGAGCGGTTCCGGACACACGTTCCGGTGCCATGGCCAATATGAGCCAGGACCTCCCATGTGTGACAAGCACGACTATCCGCCTCTCAATCCCGTCAAGGTCGGCACCCGCGGACTGTGCCCGCGCTGCGGCGAAGGTCACCTGTTCAACGGCTTCCTGACCTTAAAGCCATCCTGCGAAGTCTGTGGTCTGAGCTATGACTTTGCCGATCCGGCAGACGGCCCGGCGTTCTTCGTCATCTGCTTTGCCTGCGTGCCCGCCGTGATCTTTGCACTCTGGATGGAAGTCGCCTTTCAGGCCCCTTACTGGGTGCACCTCTTCACCACCCTGCCGCTCCTGCTTTTGACCTGCATCCCGCCACTGCGCCCCCTGAAGGGCTGGCTGGTCGCGAGCCAGTATTTCTACAAGGCCGAGGAAGGCAAGCTCGTCTGATCCCGGAGGTCACTTATCTGAGTCATTTCAAGGCGCTGGAAGGAAGCTTTGCCACTTCCTTCCAGCATCTTCGCAAAGTGAGTCAGATTGCTGGCTGCAACCTGACTGGTGCGCATTTAGCCCTGCAGCCGTAGCTAGGACATAGCCAAGCGCCACCCGGACCGTTACGACACCAGCTTCAAAAGCGCCTTTGCAGCTGCCTCGGAACTGGCTGGGTTCTGACCTGTCACCAGCTTGCCGTCCTGCACGACAAACTCGCCCCAGTCCTCTCCCTTTCTGAATTCGCCACCCTTGGCCTTCAGTTCGTCCTCGACCAGGAAGGGCACGATATCGGTCAGCTGAACGCCCTCTTCTTCCGTATTGGTGAAGCCTGTCACTTGCCGCCCCTTCACGATGGGAGCGCCATTCGCAGCGGTCACGTGCCGGAGAACCCCCGGGGCATGACAGACGAACCCGATGGGCTTAGCCGCCCGGTCGAAAGCTTCGATCAGCGAAATGGACGTGCTGGATTCCGCCAGGTCCCACAACGGACCATGGCCACCCGGATAGAACACGGTGTCGAAGTCGGCTGCCTTGACCGACGAGAGCGATACGGTGTTCGCCAGCGCATGTTGAGCGTCCTGATCCGCCTTAAACCGGCGCGTCGCATCGCTCTGGGCATCAGGATCGTCGCTTTTTGGGTCGAGCGGCGGCTGACCGCCATCGGGAGACGCCAGAACGATCTCTGCCCCGGCATCCTTGAACACGTAATAGGGCGCGGCGAATTCCTCCAGCCAGAAACCGGTCTTCTTGCCGGTGTCTCCCAGCTTGTCATGGGACGTCAGGACCATGAGGATCTTCATTGTCTTTGCCTTTGTTCTGAGTGTTTCGGATGGACCTCGGCCACACGGTTCGCGCCTCAATGCACGTTGGCCGCTTCGCCTCTGTTCGACGGGTTAACGCCCCAGCCCAGCATCGGTTCCGGTTAAGCGGTCACCTGCCCGTTTAAGCTGCAAGAGCCTCTGGACGTTTGCGCAAAAAACACGCTTGGAGAGACCGGCGCGACTGTCTAATCTGGTCTGACCAGTCGCCAGGTTCCGGCGGATCACTCACTTCCAATTCAGAACCACCTCAAGGGACACCTCATGTCGAACGGCTCCTATTATGCCGCCCCGGGCGGACATCCGCCCCAGACCCAGCTTCTCACCGACCGGGCCATGTTCACCGAAGCCTATGCGGTGATCACCAAGGGAACCCTGCGCGACATCACGACCAGCCGTCTGCCCTTCTGGGACAAGACCCGTCTCTGGGTCATTGCCCGTCCCCTGTCCGGATTTGCGGAGACCTTCTCCCAATATGTGATGGAAGTGGAAAGCGGCGGCGGCAGCCAGAAGCCGGAGACCGATCCGGATGCCCAGGGCGTTCTGTTCGTTGTCGAAGGCGAGATGCGCCTGACAATCGACGGCGTGGAGCATGTGCTCACCGAAGGCGGCTATGCCTATATTCCGCCTGCAACGCCCTGGAGTCTCAAGAACGACGCGGACAAGCCCCTGCGCTTCCATTGGGTGCGCAAGGCCTATGAACGCGTCGAAGGCCTCGACGTGCCGCCTGCCTTCGTCATCAACGAGAAGACCATCGCCCCGATCGAGATGCCGGGCACCAATGGCGCCTGGGCAACGACCCGCTTCGTCGAGCCGGATGACCTGCGCCACGACATGCATGTCAACATCGTCACCCTGAAGCCGGGCGGCGTGATCCCCTTCCCGGAAACCCATGTCATGGAGCATGGCCTCTATGTGCTGGAAGGCAAGGCGGTCTACCGGCTCAATCAGGACTGGGTGGAAGTGGAGGCAGGTGACTTCATGTGGCTGCGCGCCTTCTGCCCGCAAGCCTGTTATGCAGGTGGCCCGGAGACCTTCCGCTACCTGCTCTACAAGGACGTCAACCGCCACATGAAGCTGCGCTGAGACCAGACTGATGACGACCCGCACAATTGTCACCGAACCGCTGACGGCAGGGGCCTTTGCGCCCTTTGGCGACGTTCTGGAGGCCACCGGCACGCCGGACCGGCTGATCAACCAGGACATGTGCGGGCGTTATCATGACCGGGCGCGGCTGGAGACGGAAGCTGAGGGCGGCAAGGCCGGCATCAGCCTGTTCCTGTCGCAAAAGCGCTCCTTCCCCTACCTGCTGGACATGGTCGAGCGGCACCCGCTCGGCTCCCAGGCCTTCCTGCCCATGAGCCTTGCGCCGTTCCTCGTCATCGTCTGTCCGGATGACAACGGAAAGCCGGGCGCGCCCCGCGCTTTCCTGACCAGCCCCGGTCAAGGCATCAATCTCCACCGCGGCACCTGGCACGGCGTGCTGACACCGCTAGAGGACCCGGGCCTTTTCAGCGTAGTGGACCGCATCGGCCCTGGCGACAATCTGGAGGAAGTCTGGTTCGACGAACCCTGGACGGTGATCAAAGGCGATGAAAGCCCCGCCTGACGTAAGGCTCAAGCAGCCTCGTCGTCTTCTTCGCTCTCGGCTTCCTGTTCGGCCTGAAGATCCCGCTCGACCTTTGCCGCGTAGTCAATGAACTCGGTGGCCGGCATCGGCTTGGCGAAGTAATAGCCCTGCGCCGCAGTCACGCCCAGCTCGCGCAGACGCTCGACCTGCTCCGGCGTCTCGACGCCCTCGGCGATGATGCCCATGCCCAGATTGTCGGCCAGTTCCACCATGGAATCCACGATGGTCGTGGAGCTGTCGTCATCGCCGATGCTGTCGATGAACATCTTGTCGATCTTGATGATGTCGATGCCGAGCTTCTGCAGATAGGCCATGCCGCCATGGCCCGTGCCCACGTCATCCAGTGCGACACGCACGCCCATGGCCTGCATTTCGGCAATGATCTTGCGGGCCAGCGCCATGTCTTCCATGGGATATCGCTCCGTCACCTCGACCACGATCTGCTGGAACGAGATATCGGAATTCTCGTAAATCGCCTTGATATCGTTGATGATATCCCTGTTCAGGAAGTGCCCGGCAAAGAGGTTGATCGAGAGTTTGAAGTCCGGGTTCTCCTTATAGAGCTCACCGACTTCATCCACCGTCTGAACCATGAGGCTGCGGGTCATCGCAAAGATATGACCATTGGCCTCCGCATAGGCCATGAACTGGCCCGGCGAGACCATATTGCCATTGGGCCGCCGCCAGCGCATCAGCACTTCACAGCCCCGCAGACGGCCGGTCTCGATGTCCATGACCGGCTGATAGAAGGGAATGAACTCGCCATCGCGGATCGCGCGGACGAACTCGTCATTGGCTTCGCTTTCCGGCCGCCAGGAGAACCAGACGCCAATGGCAACAAAGAGCAGCGCCATCGCGGCGCAGGCCGTCACCGCGATGATCTTGAGGTCATGCACCATCTGCAGCGCAGCCGATTTCGGCGCGACGACGGTCACTTCCAGCGGATAGCGGCCGGAAGGCACCGTGGTCACGATTGCATTTTCAGGGTCCGACCCTTCGGAATTATAGCCGCCGGTCGAGTACCAAAGCAGATCGTCCCCCAGGCGCAGTTCGACACGGCGGTAGGAACGCAGATATTCCGGCCCAGGGTCGCTTGCGATGACCGCCGGCGTGATTTCGGCAAACAGGCGCGAACCATTGCGCAGATCCCAGCTCACCACCGCCACCTGAGCGCCCATGAAGCTGCGGTCGAGCATGCCGATACCGACCAGGGGCCCGTCCTTGCGCAGCAAGGGCAAAATGGCCTCACCGGTCAACGGCATGTCCGGGGTCACGCACATGCGCTTGCCGCCCTCATCCGCAAGGCCGATGGCGTCGATGGTGCCCACATCGGAAATGACCTGCCGGAACAGCTGCTTGTCGGCTGCGGTGCAGGTTTCGACATCATCCCGGTCCAGCCTCTGAAGGGCGGTCACGGTCGTGCTGATCGCCATCTCCGCACGCTGGATGTAACGCTCGCCCATGGCGACCATTTCTCCGCGCGCCTGGCTCTGCGCATATTGATTGAGGATGATGTTGGCCGCGAACAAGGGCGCAGTCGCCAAGACGAGCGCGAGAATAACTGCCCTGACGAATATCATATACCGGTCGGACACCGCATCGCCTGTTCGTGAAGAATCTCCTTAATGGTGTTAACCCTAGAGACGTAAACAAGCGCTGAACAGTAGCACCCTTTACACAAATCAAGGCTTTCCACGCCGGAACAAGCTTTTCTACGACATCAACGATTCCCGGCGGGAATCACATTTTGAACCCGGCTTCAGCAGGAGCAGATTATGCAGGCACTCTTCGTCGGACAGGCCTATATCGACGTGACGTTTCTGACCGACCACTTGCCGACAGGCGATGAAAAGACCATCGCCCGGGACTATGCCGTCAGCTTTGGCGGCAACGCAGTCACGGCGGCCTTCTGCTGCGCCAAGCTTGGCGGCAAGCCGGAGCTGCTCTGTTCCCAGGCCGACGACTGGCTCGCCCGCATGTTCCTGGACATGGCCGCCCAGTACGGGATCTCTGTCCACGGCCGGAAGGTCCGGGAAAGCTCGCTCTCCTTCATCATGCCAAGGGATGGAAAGCGAGCTATCGTCCGCTGCCGGGATGACGAGTATCTGCACCCCTTCCCGCCCCTGACGCTCACGGGCCTTCAGGCACTGCATCTGGATGGTCACATGGGCGATGCGGCCCTTCACTATGCTAGAGCCTGCCGAGACCTCGGCGTTCTCACCTCGCTTGATGGCGGCGCCGTGCGCGAGACGACCGACGAATTGCTCGCCTCAATCGATGTGGCTGTGGTCTCCGAGCGCTTCTGCCAGCAGCTTGGCAAGTCGGTTGGCGACACCCTGAATTACCTCCGCAGCAAAGGCTGCCCTGTCGGCGCGGTCACCCTGGGTGAACGCGGCACGATCTGGTACGAGCGCGGTGGAGCGGACCAGATCTTGCCAGCCCTTGATGTCCCGTTCGAGAAAGTGATCGATTCCAACGGTGCCGGTGACATCTTCCACGGGGCCTATGTCACGTCCTACATGCGAAATCCTGCTGGCAACTGGCAGGATCACTTCACCTTCGCCCGCGGCGCTTCGACCCATGCCATCCAGCATCTGGGGAATGAGGCAAGCCTCCCCACCCTTGGCGATATTGATGCCGCAATCGCCACTTACCGGGAAAAGGCTGCCTGACCGGGCAACAGGTTACGGAACCGGAACGCAAACCGGTTCGGGTCCGGACTGACCGGCGCAATGGCGCGCTCCGGGCGCTCCTCGGGTGCTCCGGGGGTGTTGCTCGGGCACTCCGGGGGCGCTCCCCTTGCGTTCATGGTAACTTGACCTTGCGCAAGGGCTGGAGTTGACCCATCGTGCCCGGCGGCAAGGCCAGAGTATTTTATCGGGAGACACCCAAATGCATTTCTTTTCCTCTTCAGCCGTTAAAAGCCGCAGGCTTCCGGCCTTCACCCTTTCCGCCCTGATGGCCACCTCGATTCTCGCCGGATCTTCCTTCGCTCCTGCCTGGGCCTACGAGCCGACCGGCAATGACGTCGCCGATGCGTTTCTCGACCTCCTGGAAGTCCAGGAAGGCTCGGTGAAATCCTACACAAGTGTCGAGGAAGACGGCGAGACCGTGCGCATCAAGGGCATCGAGCTTGCCAACGAGCAGGACGAAAACGCTCTGATCACCATCGGCACAACGGATCTGACCGGTGGTGAAGTCGCGGAAGGCGGTGCGCTCAGCCTTGAGGAAATGGCGCTGGAAGGCGTCAAGATGGACTCCAAGGACGGTTCCTTTGCCATCGCCAGCCTGACCGTCAGCGATGTCGAGCTGCCCTCCGCCGAGGAAATCGAAAGCGGCAGCGAGAATGCCGGCCCGTCCTATGGCTCCCTGGAAGCCGCAGGCATCAAGGTCGACGCGGGCCCGGAAGGTGCTTTCACCGTCGAACGCCTCCAGACGTCGCTCGACAACTATGTGGACGACATCCCGACCTCCGGCACCTTCTCGATCACCAATGTGGAAATCAAGGCAGAAGATCTGGACGAGGAAGGCCGCAAGAACCTGACCGATCTCGGCTACGAGAAGCTGAATATCTCCGTCAACGGCAAGGGCAGCTGGGATCCCGCCACCCAGGTGGCCAGCTTCGAGGATGTCGCCGTCGAGATGCAGAACGCAGCCGCCCTGAATGTTTCCGTCAAGCTTGGAGGCGTTACCAAGGAGCTGATGCAGGAGCTGACCTCCGGCGCAGGGGATCAGGACAAGATCGGACCGATGATGCAGTCCACGTCCCTCTCCGCCCTGAACATCCGCCTCGACAACAGCAGCCTTGTTGAACGCATTCTGGACAAGCAGGCCAAGGACAGCGGCACCGACCGGGCTGGTCTGGTCGAACAGCTCAAGATGGGCCTGCCCCTGATGCTTAGCATTCTGCAGAACGCCGACTTCGAGAAGTCTGTCAGCACCGCTGTCGGCGACTTCCTCGGCGATCCGAAGTCCCTGACGGTCACCGCCCAGCCGTCCGCACCGGTGCCGGTCATGCAGATCATGGGCACGGCCATGATGGCTCCGCAGGCCCTGCCGCAGATCCTCGGCGTCACCATTGCGGCCAATACCGCCAAGTAATCCGAACAGCCTTGCCGGGCATCCAGTCCGGCAAGGCTTTTTCTCATCCGGACATGCCTGTCCGTCGATCAAGGCCCGCGGCACGCGGGCGCTGTGGAGTAGAATGATGGCCAATCCAGTCTGGTCCGGCACCGCAGAACCGCGCTTTTCCCCGATGATCCGCCATGGCTTGCCCGCAACGGCGCTGGCGCTCTGGTGCAGCCTTACTCCTGCGGCCCATGCCCAGGACAGTGACAAACCTGCCTCCGGCAATGATGCAACGGCCATCCTCCAGACCTGGACGCAGGGCCTGAATGCGCTCGACGGGGTCACTGCCAGCTTCAAGGCCGTGAAGGCCGGAGATCTCAACCGCTCAGCCTCGCTGCAGGGCGGCAAGATTTCCTTCAACTTCTCTGAAGTGCCCTGGATCGCCGAGAACGGCGGCACAACCATGAGCCGGCTTTCAGTCACCATCAGCTTCGATGAGATCGACTTCGGAGGCCTGCGGGAATCCGGCGGCCTGATCGAAGCCGACACGATTGCCATCCCCGGCTCCCTCGATTTCAGCATGAAGGTCGAGCCGGAACCGGATGCACCCAAGAAGATTTCAGCCGACGGCAAGGAAGCTCCAGAAGCGGGCGGGAAACCGGAAGCGGACACCGGGTCTCCAGTTGTCGACGATGTCCCGGCGCTCAACACGGAAGTCCGCGTTCTCATTCCGAGCACCATGGATGCCTCTTACCAGGACGTCCTGATCGAGGATTTCTCCATCCCGGCTATTCTCCCGGACAAGCCGGAGGCAGACAGCGACACGATCGCGACCGCCCGCCAGTGGCTTGCCGCCTTCAGACAGGTTCGGGTTGCCCGCGCCTTCGTGTCCGAAGCCACCAGCAACAGCACCGGTGACAGCACCGGCCCCGCGTCCTCGGTCTATAACGACATGCTGATGCTGGACCTGAAGGATGGCCGGATCGCCGAACAGGCCGTCTCAAGCTTCCGCGTCATCCAGGAAGCAACTGGCGAGAACGGTGAGACCCACCGGGTCGACTTCAATGGCGGCGCGGCCACCGTGCGCGGGCTCGACATCGCACCCTTTGCCATGCTGCTCGGCGGTCCGGATGAGCCCGGGCGCACGACCCTGCTCGACCGGGAAGAACTGCTGGATCTGACCTTCTCTTCCGAAGGCACCAAGGGCAGCATTGACAGCATCATGCTGGAAGACCTGTCACTGCTCGACACCTCCAAGGCCAATCTTGTCGAGATCGCCAGCAGGGCAGAGAAAGGCGAAGAGCTGAGCGAGGATGACATCGGCACTGCCGTTCTTCTGGATCTTGGACGCTTTTCCCTCGGCCGGATGGAAATGAACGGCCTTTCCGCAGACGGCGAGGAAGGCAACGCCCAACTGCGACGGTTCCTGCTCAAGGGGCTCAGTGGCAGCGGTCTGGCAGAACTTTCCATCGACGGCCTGCAGGTTCAGGCCAAGGACGGCACGACTGAGGCGCCTGAGACGAACGGCGGGGACGCAGAAGCCACCTCGTCGGCGACCGGCGTATTCCTAGATCACGCCGGGCTTTTCCGAGTCGGATTTCCGTCTGCGGCGGCCCTTGCGGTTCTCGGCCAGGTGGATGAGCCAACCCCAAGTCAAATAAGGGATGCATTGCCGACTGTCGGCAAGATGATCCTGAGCGCGCTCGAGGTCACCGTGCCGGATGGAACCGCCGACGGGGATACCGGTTCTTCCGGGGAGGATGCGGCTGCAAAATCCACCATCCGCCTCAATCTGGCGGAGCTTCTTCAGGGGGGCTTCACCGACAAGATCCCGACCCGCAGCTCCTTCGTGATCGATGGTCTGTCGATCCCCGCATCGCAGATCACGGACCCGGGCCTGAGCAAGATCCTCGATGACCTCGGGATCGAAGAACTAGAGTTCAACCAGTCCTTTGCCGCAAGCTGGAACCCTGTCACGGAAGACCTGTCCCTGTCGAACCTGACGGTGGAACTGCGCGGCGGCGGCAAGGCCTCCCTGTCCCTGGAACTCGGCAAGATCCCGGCGATGATCTTCACCTCGCCCGAACTGGCGCAGGTCGCGCTCGCCGGAGCGGTGATCAAGTCGGGACGGCTCAGGATCACGGGCGAGGAACTTGTCTCCGCCCTCCTCTCCGATCAGGCGCAGGAAACCCAACTGACCGAAGAGCAGCTCGCTGACGGCTTTGCCGAGGCTCTGCGCGGCGAGATCGGGCCTCTGGCCGGCACAAACTTCGGCGATGATCTGATCAAGGGCTTCCGCAGCTTCCTGACCGATCCCGACGAGCTTTCTGTTGTGCTTGCCCCCAAGACGCCGGTGGGTGTAGCCGAACTTCTGGCTCTGGCGGTCACCGCTCCTTCGGCGATCCCGGACCGTCTGGAAGCCAAGGTCATCAGCGGCGCTTCGAAATAAGCGCCCGCAAAAAACAACAAAGGCCCGGAGCATTCCTGCTCCGGGCCTTTTTCATTTCAATTGCTCATTGCACCCAAATTGCCTCAGGCATTTGAAACCGGCCGGATCCACACCGCCGTGTCATGGAACGCGGCGCCGCCGTAGGGGGCGACCGGGTCGGCACTGGTCAGGGTGTTGATGCCCCGGCCATCGGGAAAGGCCTCATTCGGCCAGATGCCTTCGGAGATGACCGTTCCCGGCGTCAGATCGCTGTAGAACCGGGCATGCAGCGTGACGGCACCACGGCCATTGCCCATCCGGACCAGGGCACCGTCCTCGATGCCGTAGGCGGCCGCATCCTCGGCCCTCAGCCAGACTTCGGGACGGCCTTCCTTCTTCAGGGAGCCCGGGGTCTCGTTGAAGGTCGTGTTGAGGAAGGACCGTGCCGGCGAGGTCACAAGCCGGAATGGCGTGCGCTCATCTGCAGCCTCGATACTGTCCCATTGATCCGGGAGCTCAGGCATCACCGTCCAGGGGCCCATGGGGCTGCCGGCAGGCTTGTTGGGCGCAGCGGACCGTCCCCAGTCCGGACGGAAATGGAACTTGCCATCCGCGTGGCCAAAGCCTTTCAGGAAATGGGCATCCTCGAAGCCTGGCTGGACATCCAGCCAGCGCTTTTCCATCAGATCATCAAAGCCTGCATATCCGGAGGCCTTGAGCATCCAGTCAATGTGCTCGCGGGCGCTCATGTGGAAGCCCGGATGATCCTTCGCGCCAACACGGCGGGCGATCTCGTTGAGAACGAAGAGGTTTTCCTTTGGCCCTTCCGGCGCCTCGATCACCTTCGGCCCCAGCATGATGTGCTGATGACCACCGCCCCGGTAAAGATCATCATGCTCCAGGAACTGGGTTGCCGGCAGCACGATGTCGGCCATCAGCGCCGTTTCGGTCATGAATTGCTCGTGGACCACAGTGAACAGGTCCTCGCGGGCAAAGCCCTTCTTGATCAGGTCCTGTTCCGGCGCAACGGAAGCCGGGTTGGTGTTCTGGATCAGCATGGCCTTCACCGGCCCGCCGCCGCACAGGGCAGCTTCATCGCCGGTCAAAATACGTCCGATGAGGCTCTGGTCGAGAGCTCGGACAGAGAGATCACGCAGCGAATGGGCCTCGACCATGGACTTGTCGAGTTGGAAGATCGCACCGTTGTTGTGAAAGACACCGCCACCTTCATATTGCCAGCAGCCGGAAACCGCTCCGATGGAAGCGGCCGCATGCATGGCAACGGCACCGTTGCGGGTCCGGGTGAAGCCATAGCCGAGCCGGAAGTATGTGCGCTTGACCGTCCCGATCAGGCGGGCCACCTCTTCGATGGCCTCCACGTTCAGTCCGGTGATCTCTGCCGCCCATTCCGGCGTGCGCGTCTGAAGGTGTGCCTCCAGTTCCGCCGGGCAATCGGTGTATTTTTCCAGATACTCCCGGTCAGCCAGATCGTCACGGAAGAGGACATGCATGATCGCACAGGCAAGCGCGGCATCTGTCCCCGGACGGATCACAAGGCCGATATCGGCCTGCTTCATGGTCTCGGTCTTGTAGACGTCCACCACGATGATCTTTGCGCCACGGCCCTTCCGGGCGGAAATGGCGTGGGTCATCACGTTGATCTGGGTCGCAACCGGATTGGTGCCCCAGATCACGATCTGGTCAGAGACGGCCATTTCGCGGGGATCCGGGCCGGCCAGCTTGCCCGTGCCTGCCACATAGCCCGTCCAGGCCATGTTGGTGCAGAAACTGTCGAACTGGCGGGAATAGCCCTTGGCATGACGGAAGCGGTGAATGCTGTCGCGCTGCACCTGCCCCATCGTGCCGGCATAGTGATAGGGCCAGATGCTCTCGGCGCCGAACTCGGCCTCGATGGCCAGAAACCGTTCTCCGATCTCGTCCAGCGCCGTGTCCCAGGAGATTTCCTCGAACTGGCCGGATCCCTTTGGCCCGGTCCGGCGCAGCGGCTTCAGCAGCCGGTCCGGATGGTGGATGCGTTCGGCGTAGCGCGCAACCTTGGCGCAGATCACGCCAGCGGTGTAGCTGTTGTCCGAGGAGCCGCGCACGCGGCCGATCTTGCCCGTTTCCAGCACCTCGACATCGAGAGCGCAGGTCGAGGGACAATCATGCGGGCATGCGGAAAAGGCAGTCTTCGGGACAGGCTTGTTCATTTGCTTGGTTTTTCTTAGATGAGGCGTCTCTTGGCGATGGGCGCAAGGTCGGAGGGAAACCGGCATCTGTCAAGCACTGCGTCCGCAAGAACGGCAAGTGCGGCAGACCAAGGCCCGCCGCACCAGACATATCAACCTCTCATGCCGTTATTTTCCGCGGCAGGGAGAAGGACCGCCAGACCGGCCAGCGGGCGGGCGGCCCGCCTGCGGACCACCGGGGCGGCCTCCGCCAAGGAAGGGCGGCAGCCAGTCACCGCCGCGCACTTCGACGAGTGTAACCTCCCCGGCTTCATCTTGCCCCTCCAGCAAAGCGGCCTGGACCTCCTCCTGCGTTCCCTCCGGTTCATCAAGGCTGCCCCAGCGCGGGCCACCGGCCTTCAGCCGGGAAAAGCTCGTGTCCGGCGTTCCCATCCAGCATCTGGGAATGAAGGGGAAGCTGTCGGTCAGCACATAGTGATAGGTGCCTTCCGGATATTCGCGGGTCACGGCAAATCGGCCGTTGCACTGGTCCAGGTCGCCACTTGCCGCAGCATAGGTCCAGTCCTGGGTGAACTTGCCATTATAGCGCCCGCCCGGACCGCCGGACCGGCTGCCCTGTTTCATGCGATAGCTGCTCTTCAGCTTCACAAGACCACCCGATCCGGTGCTTGAGGCATAGCCATAGGGGCCATAGATGGGAAAACCGTCGGCGGCATAGCCGAGCAAGGCAGGCGCACCGTCCGTGCCCCTGGCACTCATCAGGCCCTCGGGAACGCCGTGGTAATGATAGGTCCCATCCGGCTGCACATGGGCATTGTATTGATCCAGCCCCAGTTCGCAGGCGCCGCCCAGCGCCTCATAGTTCCACCCGGACCGCCGGTCATTCTGCCAGAACTCTGCAGTTCCCGGATCGAACAGAACGCCGTTGAGAGCAATGCCGAAGGGCGTTCCCTGCGCGGAGGTCGCCTTGCTTCCCTTGTGCGGATCAAGTGGCACCCGCAATTGATAGTTCTTTTTGGAGATGCTGTTCGGATTGCCGGAATTGGGAAACTGGCCGGGCGCCTTGTAGGGATAACCGTCGGCGTGAATATAGCGGTAGTTGCCCTTCACCTCGAAGTTCAGGGCCGCTTCTGCGCTTGGCACAAGCAACTGGAAAAGCTCTTCGGCAACGGAAGCCTCTTCCTGCGCATGCTCTCCCTCAAGATGTGAGCTGGAGTCATGTGCAAAGGCCGGCAGTGAAAAAACAGCCACAGACAGTGCAAGTATTGATCTCATAGGACCCTCCTCTTTCATTCCGCCCACCGGAAAAACCTAGGCGAAACAGCGAGGAATACCTATCTTCGTACTGTATTCGTTTGTACCGAAACGTAACAGGGCCGGCACCTTGCGGTACCGGCCCTGAACTTTACCGAAATGACTTCGGAAGAGGCTGATTAGCCGACCAGCTCGACGCCGGAGAACCAGAAAGCGATTTCTTCAGCAGCGGTTTCCGGAGCGTCGGAACCGTGAACGGAGTTTTCGCCGATGGACAGGGCAAATTCCTTGCGGATGGTGCCTTCGTCAGCCTGTGCCGGGTTAGTGGCGCCCATGACTTCACGGTTCTTGGCAATGGCATTCTCGCCTTCCAGAACCTGAACAACGGTCGGGCCGGAGGACATGAACTCGGTCAGTTCGCCGAAGAACGGACGTTCCTTGTGAACAGCGTAGAAAGCTTCGGCTTCACGGATGGACATCCAAACGCGCTTGGAAGCAACGACGCGCAGGCCTGCGTCTTCGAGCTTCTTGGTGATGGCGCCGGTCAGGTTGCGCTTGGTTGCGTCCGGCTTGATCATGGAAAAGGTGCGTTCGATCGCCATGGGTCTCAATCTCTCTACAAACTTGGCCTTGCGGCCTGATCAGGTGCCGGTCGAAAAGGTTTCCGCTCCGGCTCGAATTTCGCGCCTCCTATAGCTTTGACGGCCGTTGACCGCAAGGGGCAGCGGCATAAGCAGGCATGGGAAAAGCCTTCTCCTTCGCGCGGAAGCAGACTTGCAGAGTTCCGTCCCTTCGAAAAGCCAAGACGGGCATGTGTCCGCGCCTCCCCGTTCAGGACCTTCTTCACGGCAAAACCGGCTGGTGTTCTGCTCACCTTGCAGGTCCGTTTTCTGGCAAGTTCCGGAAATTGCCAGATTTTTTCCAGAGCCTTTCCAGGGCTCTTGGGCAAAACTCCATTGTGAAAAAAGCGTATCTGGTCACTGGCGCTGGTCTGGATGGTTTTGCAGTAGCCCTCAAGAAAAAGCGCAGCCTTTTTGAAAATATTTCGACGCATTGGCACTTCCGTGCCGGGAGAGAATTGTCTTGAAAGTTTTTATTTGCATCCTCAGCGAGCACAACAAATGGGCAAATGACCGGCTGTTGTCCGATTGTTCCAAGCTTACCGAACACGATTATCATCACAACCACCAGCCGATGCTTGGTTCCGTTCATGAAACCCTTGTGTCGGGCATGGCAACGGATGGGCATTGGCTGTCCCGCTTTTCCGGCGAGCCTATGAACTCCTTCTTTGCCTTCGGCTCCCCGGCAACATGTCTGGATGACCTTCAGGAAAAGCGGTCCTCACTTGATGAAGCTCTTTGTAACTTCGCCCATTCCCTGACCGAGTCCCGTCTGTCCAAGACGATTGCCCTGCAGGACCCGGATGCCAGCGCAGATTTCCACCAGCCCCTGTGCATGGCCATGCTGCATATGTTCCAGCAGCAGACCCAGTACCGCTCCCAGGTTCAGGTCCTTCTCAGCCAGGCAGGTCTCACCGTTTCCGGTACCGATCTGCATCTCTTCCAGAACCTGACCGGCCGCGGCACCTTGCGGGTTCACAAGACGAAGAAGGCGGCCATCTGACAGGAGCTGGCAACTACGTGTTTTTATCATTTGGTAGAATACCTATTCCCCTCTCAGGAAAGACAGCTAGTCTAGGGTGACCGAAGCAAGCAGACGGACGGGCAGAATTGACGGGCTTGAAGCGTGTTCTCAGTCAGATCGAGATCTTCCTGACAGTCTGCAGTCCCCGCTTAGTGCCAGTATCCGGGTCGGCCGTTCCACCGATGGCAAACACACTCTCCTCGCAAGCCTTTTTGCCCGCGTGCCGAGCCAGTTCGTTCCTTATGCTGGTCAGGAAACCGCGTGCCAGAGTGCGTAAGTTGGGCTGGACCGTAGTCCGCGCCACAGCGGCTCTTTTGACTGGACTGTTTGCAGGTTTGTCCGACAAGCCAGCCATTGCCCATGAGCTGGTCCCCCCTGCGGCGGTTACCGACATGAACACCGCACTTTTGGCAATGCCGGTGAAAGAGCGGGAGACGTTCCTCGCCGATGTCGCCGGCAGCACGATGTTTGTCGTTGCCCAGCAATCCAGCCGCATGCTGATGTCCCAGCTCAACCTGCCTGTCCGCGGCGAGATTGAAACAACGATCGACACCCTTACGGCACTCTACCTGATCAACAGCACCAAGACTGCCTTGAAGGAAAGCCGTACTCTTGCGATCCGAAGCGCTCTGGCAATCACGTCAAAGCCCCGGTCTCAGTGGCCAAAGTTTTTCCGCTACCAGAACATTAACCGCAAACGGGTGGAACGGATCCTTTGTCTCCTGGTGGGAAGCAACCCGGATGTCTTTTCTTCCTTGAGAGAAGGGACAGGCATGAGCGACGAGCAGGTCTCCAGCTGTGTTCGCGAGTACGAGAAGACCGAGCAGGTCTGGAGCAAGATCCTGGCAAACCACCTGCGCAAGGAGGGGGATGACACCCGCCGCATGGCTGTCAGCTACAACAAGGTGCCGAGAGGCGACGAAATTCTGGTCGAGATGCTGAAGCAGAGCCAGATCCTCGAGAACGCAGCCCGGGAGCTGGATGACTTCTACCGCTTCCCGGCGCCTGTCATCATGCGCGCTGCCTCCTGCGGGGAAGAAACAGCCTATTTCGATCCCCGCACCCGTGATTTCCTCATCTGCTACGATCTGATCCTGCGTTTTGCCACGGATCATCTGGAACAAATGAACCGCTGACGCGTTGTCCAACGGGAGCTGGTGTTTGAACACGAATGCCAGCCAGGGGCATGCTGCGTGGAAGGACGCCATTTGGACCGGACCAGACTGAAGAAACTGCTGCAACCGATCCTGTCAGATCATGGCTTCATCACGGTCCCAGGCGCGGTCGCGCTGATCATCTGGGCCTCCAGCGGCATTCCGCTCGGCATCGACTATTTCGGCCTTCTGCCCTGGTTCGGCGTTCCCCCTTTCAGTGACTGGCTTTCCTATGACACGGCCACCTCAATCCTGAGCACCATTGCCTCAGCGGCGATGACCACGCTCAGCCTTGTCTACTCCCTTGTGCTGGTTGTCTTCACCCTGGCCGCCGGCACGATTGCTCCCCGCCTCCTGAAGCGCTTCACCAATGACCGGGTCAGCCAGATGACGGCCGGGCTCCTTGGCGGGACCTTCCTGTTCTCCCTGACGATCCTGAGCTGCACGGGACCAAAATTCGTTCCCTATCACTCCATTGGCACGGCCTTCGTGCTGGCGGCCATTTCCGTGCTGCAGTTGATCTACTTCGTGCACTCGGTCTCCGTCAGCGTGATGATCGATCAGGAAATCGCCGAAATCGGCTCCGAACTGAAGAGCCGGATGACCCGTGTCGTCCGGTCCGACAAGACCTCAGATGACTGCGAGTGGCCAAGCAAAGACGGGTTCGATGTGCTGATCACTGCGGAAGAGACGGGTTTCATCTCCGTGCCGGATGTGCCGGAGCTCGTCGCCTGCGCTGAGAAGCACGACATTCTGGTGGAACTCTGCATGCCACCGGCGAGCTTTGTCACCCAGGGCAGCGACATTCTGCGGATCCGCTACGGGGACCGGAGCCTTGTGGGGACCGAAGAAGAAGAGAAACCCAAACGCGCCCTCGCAAAATCCGCAAAGACTGACAAGGACGAGAATATTCCGGCAGACGGCGAGGACGAGACAGCCGACACGCCGGAAAAGGAAGAGACCCCGCGCCAGAAAATCGAGCGCTCCGTGCGCGAGAAAGTTCATCTGGATACGGTGGGAGGCAGCGAGAAGGACATCATCTTCGCCATCAATCTTCTGCTGGAAATTGCCCTGCGGGCCCTGTCCCCCGGCGTCAACGACACTTTCACCGCCATAGCCTGCACCAACCGGCTGTCGGAAGTGCTGCGCGAGCCTGTTGCCAAGGGCCTGCGCGAGAACATCCATCTGGACAGCGAAGACAAGCCGCGTCTGCGCATTCCGGGTCTCACGCTCGAAGAGCTTTTGAAAAAGTCGTTACAGCCCCTGCGCCTGGCTGCCGCCGACAATCTCCTGATGCTGATGAACCTGGCGGGCATGATCCAGCGCCTCTATGCGGCAGCGCGCACGAACCGTGTCCGCCGCCTTCTCGCCTCCCATGCGGAGGATCTGATTGCCACCTATGAGAAGACCGGGCCTCTGGACCGCGACCTTCAGGACCTGAAGGATCAGCTGACCGGTGTCCGGATGAAGCTGGAGGACGACTGAGCAGCCAACTGTGATACGGAAATGCTTGGCATTTCGCTGCAAAGCCATGTTCCCGCTTGCATCGCTGCAGCGCCTCGTTCAAAACCTCGGCCATGCTACAGATTTCCGACCTCACCTTCCGTATTGCCGGGCGCACTCTGATCGAGAACGCCAGCGTCACCCTGCCCGCCCGCACCAAGACCGGACTGGTCGGCAGGAACGGCACGGGCAAATCGACCCTATTCAAGATCATCACCGGTGATCTTGTGCCTGAAAGCGGAACCGTCCAGATCCCCAAGCAGTCGCGGATCGGCCAGGTGGCTCAGGAAGCCCCGGGCACAGAACAGACGCTGATGGAAGTCGTGCTGGCCGCCGACACCGAGCGGACTGCCCTTCTGGCAGAGGCAGAGACTGCCAAGGACCCCCAGCGGATCGGCGAGATCCACATGCGCCTTGCGGACATCAACAGCCACACGGCGGAAGCACGCGCGGGCGCGATCCTGTCCGGTCTCGGCTTTGATGCGGAAGCCCAGCAGCGTCCCTGCTCCGCCTTTTCCGGCGGCTGGCGCATGCGTGTGGCTCTGGCGGCCGTGCTCTTTTCCGAGCCCGACCTGCTGCTGCTCGACGAGCCGACCAACTACCTCGACCTTGAAGGCACCATGTGGCTGGAGAACTATGTCTCCCGCTATCCGCATCAGGTGCTGCTGATCTCCCACGACCGCGACCTCCTGAACAAGGCCGTCGACAGCATCGTGCATCTGGACCAGGGCAAGCTGACCTTCTATCGCGGCGGTTATGACAGTTTCGACCGGCAGCGCCGCGAGACCATGATCCTTCAGCAGAAGGCCAAGGAAAAGCAGGATGTGCAGCGCAAGCACATGCAGGCTTTCGTTGACCGCTTCCGCGCCAAGGCATCCAAGGCCCGTCAGGCCCAGTCACGCCTGAAGATGCTGGAAAAGCTGCAGCCGATTGCCGCCCTGACCGAGGAAAGCTCGACCCCGATCCATTTCCCGGATCCCAAGGGCCGTCTTGCGCCTCCGATCATCAAGCTCGAAGGCGTGTCCGTTGGCTATGACGGTAAGGCCATCTTGCGGAACCTGACCGTCAACGTGCAGCCGGATGACCGCATCGCGCTTCTGGGCGCGAACGGCAACGGCAAGTCGACCTTCGCCAAGCTTCTGTCCAACCGTCTGGACGCCATGGGCGGCGAGATCACCAAGGCCACGAAGCTCAACATCGCCTTCTTTGCCCAGCACCAGATGGATGAGCTGCGCCCGGCCGAGAACGCCATCGACCATGTGCGCAGCCTGATGCCGACCTCTTCGGAAGCGCAGGTGCGTGCCCGTGTCGCCCGCTTCGGCTTGCCGACGGAAAAGATGATGACCCCGGCCAAGGATCTCTCCGGTGGCGAGAAGGCCCGTCTGCTTCTGGGGCTTGCCACCTTTGATGGCCCAAACCTGATCATCCTCGATGAGCCGACCAACCACCTGGACATCGACAGCCGCGAGGCCTTGGTCATGGCGCTGAATGAATATCAGGGCGCCGTCATCTTGATCAGCCACGACCGGCATCTGGTTGAAGCCTGTGCGGATCAGCTCTGGCTCGTCGGCAATGGCGGTGTCTCTGCCTATGACGGTGATATGGACGACTATCGCGACCTGATCATCAAGGGTCCGGACGCGAAGAAGAAGACCAAGGCCAGCGACGAAGCCAAGCAGCAGGAAAAGGCGCCCGTCAAGCCGACGGAAAAGCGCAAGGAAGCAGCCGTCAAGCGCACGGAACTGAAGCCGCTGCGCAAGCGCATCGACGAGGCGGAAAAGGAAATCGCCCGCCTGCAGAAGAAGCTCGAGATGATCGACCAGGAACTGGCCGATCCAGGCTTCTACATGGCCGATCCCACAAGGGCGCAGAAATTCGCTAAGGAACGGGCCTTCTGCGAGAAGAAGCTGATCAAGACCGAAGAGGAATGGCTGGAGCTTTCCTCCGAGTACGAAAGCGCCAACTGAGACGAAGGCTCACAGGAACGAGCCAGGAAACAGAAAGGCCCGGGCAGCAATTGCTGTCCGGGCCTTTTCATTTGATGACGAAGAACATCAGCCCGTATGGCCTGGAATGGCCACCCGCCTGCCCTGACTGTCATGGGCGGAGCCGCAAATCAGCTTCGTGAAGATGACCAGCGTATGAGCGAAATCCGCGATAAAGCAGGCAACGGCCAAAAGGATCAGGAAACCGTTGCCATCGGCAGCTCCGGTCACCCAGATGAGGAACCAGCACAGGAACAAGCCAAGGTCGAACAGGCCATGCAGAATGTTGCCAAGATAGAAATGGTGGATGCCCACCATTCCGAACACACCGCACAAGGCGACGGCCACGCCATAGCTCTTCGGGCTCACATCTTCCTTGGCCGCGGCCTGAGGCGCTCCGCATTCCGGACAGGCCCGGGCAGCCATTGCGATCTTCTTGCCGCAATAGCTGCAATGGTTCCAGCCGCCCGTCTGCTCGACTTCCATCGGAGAGCTCATCGCTTCAGCGGCAGGCCGTTCTTGTCCTTGAACGAGCCGACAATGATCATGACCAGATCAATCAGCGTCCAGATGCCCAGTCCGCCGAGGGTCACAATCATCAGGATGCCGGTCAGAATCTTGCCGACATAGAAACGGTGAATGCCGAGGGTGCCCAGGAAGAAGCAGAGCAATGCGGCTGCAACCATCGACTTGTTGGAAGTCGGAGCAACGGCATTGGGTGCGCCGCACTTGGGGCAAGCCGGGGCAATTGCAGCGATTTCGGTGCCGCAGGTGGCGCAATGAACCATCCGGGGTGCGGCAGCAACTCCAGTTTCTGTAACCATTTCAAAATCTCCAATTCGAATTACCCGGCGAACCGCCAGTTGCCTGCGCCTAACATAACCGGCGATTGTGCCAAAGGCTTCCACCCGGCAACATGCCAATTCCCTGTTGAAAAATTTTCAGGGAGCACGCGAAAATGTGTATCGCGTCAAGATTGCAGCTCCGTGGCAGAACCTCACCCAAAAGCTCGGACAGCTTTCCGTTCGGACAAAAAGATCTTGTCGAGTTCGGCAGCTGGCAAGGGCTTTCCGAACAGATATCCCTGATAATGCGGGCAGCCTGCCGCATGCAGCGCCTTGAGCTGCGCCTCGGTCTCGACACCTTCCGCAATGATCGCCAGATCCAGGCTTTGGGCAAGGCGGATGATCGTGTCCACGATGGCCATGTTCCGCCCGTCCGCAAGGAGATCCCGGATGAAGGACTGGTCGATCTTGATCTGGTCGAAGGGAAAGCGCTTCAGGGAACTGAGCGACGAATAGCCCGTTCCGAAGTCATCCAGCGACCATTGAATGCCGAAGTCCCGGAGCGCCTGCATTCTTTCCAGCACCACGTCCGGATCTTCCGCCAAGGCGCTTTCCGTCAGCTCCAGCTTCAACCCTTCCGGACGGGCCCCGCTCACCAGAACGATGGATTTGACCTGCTCGACGAAGTCGGGCTGGCGGAACTGGACCGCGCTGACATTGACGGCGATCGTCAGATGGGCAGTCTCTGGGGACTTGCTCCATTGCACCAGCTGGGCGCAGGCCATGCGCAGAACCCAGTCCCCGATCGGAATGACCAGCCCGGTTTCCTCAGCCAGCGGAATGAACTCCATGGGTGAGACATTGCCTCTGGCCGAATGGTTCCAGCGCAAGAGCGCTTCCACTCCGAAGACTGCGCCGTGACGGTCCGCCTGGGGCTGATAGTGAAGGTGGAACTCGCCGCGGGCAATGCCCCGGCGCATGTCGCTTTCCATGGTTCTGCGGGCATTGATATTTGCCTGCATCATGACCGCCACAATCGCTGTCGCCACGATCCCGGTGATGTTGTTGATCCAGACCCCCGCCATGCTGGGGGGGACCGGCGCGATCAGCTCGAAATGGGAGAGCTGTGGAACGTTGATCGAAAAGGCCAGAAAGATCAGCAGCGACAGAACCGGAAGAATGACCCGGAGATAGATCCCTTCCCGGTTGAACAGAAAGAAAATCGCCGCTGAGACCGGCAGCATGTTCATGTAGACCGAGCGGGGCAATGCATCAACCGGCACGTCCGACAGGGACGACATGGTGACAGTGAACACCAGCGCATGGGCCATAATGATGCCGGCAAAACGAATGTGATTGCCAAAGGAGAGAAAGATCATTGCCAGGCCGGCGCTGACCGTGACGAGATTGATCCCGAAAAGACACCAGTAGCTCTTGCTGGCGTAAAAAATGCCCCAAACCGAACTGGCGGCCACACATGCAAAACCACCGAAAAGGATAAGGTTTCGCGCCCTGGTATTCTTGACCCCAGCTTCCGTCCAGCTCGACAGATCGTCTCGCCGGAAAAGCTTCTCAACAGCCCCTGTTATAATCACAATAGTGTCTTCACCCCCCCGAGTGCCCTGTCATTTTTCGCAGGGAAATATATGACACTCAAAACCTTACCTAATGGCAACTGGCAAGGGGTTTCTAAAATAAAACAATGAATGCAATAGTTTCAGAATCTGCGTTCACTTGAGAAGTGAAGTAATTTCCGGCCACACTGGCAGGGGAAATCTAAAGAGACCGGGCTTCAGCCGACCGGGTATCTGGCCTCACCGGTCGCAGCAAAGCTTGCGATATTATCCAAGGTTGTCTTCGCGATTGCGGACAGGGCCTCCCGGGTAAAGAACCCCTGGTGCCCGGTGATCAGCACATTCGGAAAGGTCAGCAGGCGGGCAAAAAGGTCATCCGGAATGATGGTGTTCGAAAGGTCCTCGAAGAAGAGGTCGCTTTCCTCCTCATAGACGTCCAGTCCGAGCGCCCCGATGCGGCCGCTCTTCAGACCCTCGATCACCGCCGCGGTTTCGATCACCGCCCCGCGGGACGTGTTGATCAGCATGACCCCCGGCTTCATCCGGGCAACCGCTTCCGCATTGATCAGATGCCGCGTCTGCGGGGTCAGCGGGCATTGCAGGGAAATGATATCCGCCTGTGCGATCAGCTCCTCGAAGGGCATATAGCTTGCCCCCATCGCCGTGCAGGCCGGATTGACCACCGGGTCGCTGGCGATCACCTTGCAGCCGAAGCCGGTCATGATGCCCGTCAGGATCTGTCCGATCAGCCCCGTGCCGACGATGCCCACCGTCCGCCCGTGAAAATCAAAGCCCATGAGACCGTCGAGCGCGAAATTGCCCTCCCGCACCCGGTTATAGGCCCGGTGGGTCTTGCGGTTGAGGGTCAGCATCAAGGCCACCGCATGCTCGGCGACCGCATAGGGCGAATAGGCCGGAACCCGGCAGACCGAAATGCCGAGCCGGGCGGCGGCCTCCAGATCCACGTTGTTGAACCCGGCAGATCGCATGGCCACCAGCTTGATGCCCATGGCGGCCAGGCTCTCAAGGACCGGAGCCGACAGGTCGTCATTGACGAAAGCGCAGACGGCCCCTGAGCCTTGCGCCAGCTTCACGCTGTCCTCGGTCAAATGCATGTCGTGGAAGACGAAAGTCAGCCCGGCTCCAGTCTCGGCTTGGGCCTGAGCATTGGCCTCCTCCAGAAAGCGGAGGTCATATGGCTTGGCACTGAAGACATCGACACGGAAGGAAGAGGACATGAAAAAGCTTTCACGGCAAGGACTTGGACAATTCAATTCAGATTAGGATGCAAATCTCCGGCAGACAACCTCGCGCACACCACTGGGCGTCAAAACTGGGCGCCAAAACAGAAAACCCCGGAGCATCGCCCCGGGGATTTCCAAATTGGTGACGTCCTTCAGGCTCAGCCGGTGAACGGACGGATGCCGTTGGCGTCCTGGATTTCCGTCGGCAGGCCGATGCGGTTCAAGATCGCCAGGAAGGGCTTGGGATCAAGCTCCTCGACGTTCTTCATCGTGCCCACGTCCCAGGTTCCGTCTGCGATCAGCATGGCAGCTGCAACTGGCGGAACACCGGCGGTGTAGCTGATGCCCTGGGAGCCGACCTCATTATAGGCGTCCTTGTGGTCCGCCACGTTGAAGATGAAGACTTCCGCATCCTTGCCGTCGGTCTTGCCCTTCACGAGGGTGCCGATGCAGGTCTTGCCTTCATAGTCAGGCGCAAGCGACGACGGGTCCGGCAGGACTGCCTTGACCAGTTTCAGCGGCACGACTTCCAACCCTTCCGCGGTGGTCACCGGCTTCTCGGAAAGAAGGCCGAGATTGTTCAGCACCGTGAAGACGTTGATGTAGTGATCGCCGAAGCCCATCCAGAAGCGGACATCCGCCTGCGGATAATTGGCTGACAGCGAATGCACTTCGTCGTGGCCGGTGAGATAGGCCTTCTGGGTTCCAACGACCGGAAGCTCCCACTCCGTGCCGACTTCGAACATCTTGTTTTCCTGCCAGGCGCCCTGCTGCCAGGAATAGACCGTGCCGGTAAATTCGCGGAAGTTGATTTCCGGATCGAAGTTGGTCGAGAACCAGCGGCCGTGAGAACCGGCATTGATATCCACGATATCGATGGACGCCGGTTCCTTGACGTAGTCGTCGATGGCCAGCTTGGCATAGGCGTTGACGACACCCGGATCAAAGCCGACGCCGAGGATCGCGGTCACACCCTTCTCCGCGCAAGCCTCACGGCGCTTCCACTCGTAGTTTCCGTACCACGGCGGGGTCTCGCAGATCTTGGCCGGGTCTTCATGGATGGCTGTGTCCATATAGGCAACACCCGCTTCCAGGCAGGCATCCAGCACATACATGTTGACGAAGGCGGAGCCGACATTGATGACGATCTGAACGCCGGTCTGCTTGATCAGCGAGACGACTTCAGACGTTTCCATCGCATTGAGGGCATGGGCTTCCAAAACGCCATCGACCTTCAGGCTGCCTTTCTCGCGGATACTTTCGATAATCCGCTCGCACTTCGATTTTGTCCGCGAAGCAATGTGAATGTCGCCGAGCAGGTCGTTGTTCTGCGCGCATTTATGCGCCACAACCTGTGCGACGCCACCGGCGCCGATGATGAGAATGTTGCGTTTCATTTCGCCCATAGTCCTCCTTAGGTCCAAAGGGTCTTCCAATTCGCCCGGCCGGGACTTGGCGGGCTGCATCCGGACGGCTCAGGAGAGAGCCGCCACGAAATCCTGATAGGAGAAGCTGCGGGCAACGTTCACCGTTCCGTCCAGCTCCTTCACTGCAATGGCCGGCATCTTCACGCCGTTGAACCAGTTCTTCTTCACCATCGTGTAGCCAGCGGCATCCTGCATGGACAGGCGGTCACCGGCCTTCAGTGGCTGCTCGAAGCGGAACTCGCCGAAAATGTCACCTGCCAGGCACGACTTGCCGCAGATCATCCACTCTTCCGGTCCGCTGTTTGGCGACATCTTGGCAGTCTCCCGATAGATCAGGAGATCCAGCATGTGCGCTTCGATCGAGCTGTCGACGATGGCCAGGTTCTTGCCGTTGTGGAGCGTGTCCAGCACGGTCACTTCCAGCGTGGTCGACTTGGTGATCGCCGCCTCGCCAGGCTCCAGGTAGACCTGAACCTCGTTCTCCCCCGCAAAGCGCTTCAGGCGCTCTGCCAGTTTTTCCAGCGGATAGCCTTCGCCGGTAAAATGAATACCGCCACCCAGGCTGATCCACTTCATGCCGCGGATCAGATGACCGAAACGCTGCTCGATATGACCGAGCATTCCGTCGAACCGGTCGAAGTCCGCATTCTCGCAATTGTTGTGGAACATAAAGCCTGAGACGAGATCCGCAACCCCGGCAATCTTCTCCGGATCATGTTCACCGAGGCGGGAGAAAGGCCGCGCCGGATCCGCGAGGTCGAAACTGGAGGTCGAAACACCCGGATTGACGCGCAATCCCCGCACGTGACCCGCAGATTGAGCCTCGAACCGGGTCAACTGACCAATCGTGTTGAAAAGGATCTTGTCGGAGGACGCCAGAACCTCATCGATCTCGTCATCCGCATAGGCGACGGAATAGGCATGGGTTTCGCCCGGGAACTTCTCCCGGCCGAGCTTTACTTCGAACAGGGAAGACGAGGTCGTCCCGTCCATGTACTGGCTCATGAAGTCAAACACGGACCAGGAGGCAAAGCACTTCAATGCCAGAAGGGATTTGGCGCCGGAATTTTCGCGCAGCCACGCGATCTTTTCCATGTTCGGCAGCAGCCGCGCCTTGTCGATGAGATAATAGGGAGTGGGGATCATCTCCAGCCCTTCCGAACACCAAGTGAGAGGGAACCAGCCAAGGGGGGCCGATTACCCGTTTTGGCCCCTGACCACAATGGGAAACATAGGTATCAGCGCGATTTATCAAGATTGAGCATGACAGGATTGCGAAGGCGGCAGAGGAAAATGACCTGTTGGCGGGAGGCAAGGGCAGCAAGGGCGCCTGAGTTTGATGAAAAACTGGCTTTCTTCTCGTTCGTCATGGTCGGGCTTGTCCCGACCATCTGCAAGCCATTGACTTCAATAGGTCCTCGGCACAAGGCCGAGGATGACGAATGGAGATGCTGCAGCTTTGCCGGCGGTCTGGGGCGACAAGGCTGCCGGTTTCGCCTCCCCCTTTCGCCGAACGCGCCTCTTGCCCTGATGCGCCGGACGGCGCAGTCTTCGCGGGCCTGCCGGAGTTGACCCATGCGCCGCCTGATCCAGATCCAGTCCATCACCCGCCGGAACAGGCATGAGGTGAACCGATTGATTTTCGACACGGTTGCGGCTCTTGGCGGTTGGGTGGACGATGTGCAGATGTATTCCAACATCATGAGCACCATCCGGCTGACGCTGTCGCTTGGGCGCTACTCGTTGTTGGCCGAGACACTGGCCGGCAGCGGCATCCCGATAGAGCTCCCCGACAGCCTGAAGGCCAACCCCAGCGAAACCCGCGAACAATCCGCCAGCCTTCAAATCACCTTCGTGCACAATGAACCGGACCTGAGGCGCGAGATCCCTGCGGTTCCGGGGTAGCTCGCCTCGCGAGGTCACGGCATGGACCCCATGGTCGCACCTAAAAAACTGCTCGTCGCACAGAACAACAAACGACCAGACACACCCTAGGATTGAAAATCTTTACCAGTCCCCGAAAGACAAATAATCTAAATGTTCCGTTTTCAGGTGTTAGTGGGAGAAAAGGATGGGGTGGAGGGGAACAATGCGTTCAATTGCTGCGGCAGCTCGCGCAGCAGAACGCGATGCGCAACGCAGACACAAACAAGAACAAAAAGAACAAATGATTGCAGACTCTGGAACAGCCGTAGAACAGTGGGAACAGTATATCGACGACCTCGTATCTATACACACTGACATGGTAGATATGATAGACTGGAGCGCTATGCGAAACCTGCCAGCGCCCATTCAACCAGTAAAAAGAAACGACAATCAAGTTCGTGCAGAAGAGAAACTAAGTGGCTTCAAACCCAGTATTTTTCATATCTTCCGTGGAGGCTCTCGAAAAATCCACTCAGAGCTTCAAGACGCGGTCACTGAAGCTTCCCAAAAAGACGATCAGATTTTCCAAACTCTTATCAATAAATACCATGCAGATTACGCCGAATGGGTAGACGACACAGAATTAGCCAAGAAACTCCTTAACGGAGAGGTCACAGCGATACGTCAGGTTATCGAAGAAATGCAATCTCTAACCTCTAAAGCCCTCATCGGCAGCGGGATTGACTTTTCTATCGGAGAAAATGTTGTCCATGCCCAACCTCAAGTGCACTCTGACGAGATCATTCCATCATTCCGAAGGAAGCAGCTTTCGAGTGGCAGACTCTCCGAAACCAAAATGCCAGTCGGTCAGTTTAATGAGCTCTATCAGGACTATGTTGCCAGCGTCGCACTAAAAACGGCAGGTGACCTTTTTCACATTCTGCCATTGCAAGAAATATACGTTACATGCATGGCAAACACTCTCAATTCAGAAACAGGCCACAAAGACTGGTCACCAATCATATCGGTTCACTTTGTCAGAGAAACATTTCTAAAGCTGAACCTATCCAAGATTGACCCATCAGATTCCTTGAGAAATTTTGGCACAATATGCAATTCTCAAAGACAAAAGGCTTTTCTCCTGTTTTATCTTTAAGTCCGGTCTAGTTTGCCCTACGGACGAACAAACCACCCAAGAGCTTTCCATGCCCATCACCACCCTTGGCTTTGATGCCGATGACACGCTCTGGCACAACGAGAGCGTGTTTCATCTGACCGAAGAACGCTTCGCAGCTCTTCTGGCTGACCATGCGGACAAGGCCCGGCTTCAGGAGCAGCTGCTGGCAGCGGAGCGGCGGAACCTCAAGCACTATGGCTATGGCATCAAGGGCTTCGTGCTCTCCATGATCGAGACGGCGCTAGAGGTCACCGAAGGCAAAGCGCCCGGTGCGGTGATCTCTCAGATCCTGGACGCAGGCCGCGATATGATGACCCACCCGGTCGAGCCCCTGCCCCATGTCACGGAGACCTTGTCCGTCCTGAAGGACGACTACCGCCTCGTGCTGATCACCAAGGGCGACCTGTTCGATCAGGAGCGGAAGATTGCCGAATCCGGTCTTGCCGACTGGTTCGATGCCATCGAGATCGTCTCGGAAAAATCAGCTGCGACCTACAGGACCCTGTTTGCCCGCCATGGCTCCGGACCGTCTGAAGCCCTCATGACCGGCAACTCCGTCAAGTCGGACATCCTGCCCGCGCTGGAAGCCGGAAGCATCGGGGTGCATGTGCCTTATGCGATCACCTGGGGACTGGAGCGGGCCGAAGCGCCAGCCAATCATGACCGCTTCCACCGGCTAGACCACATCGGCAAGCTGCCGGAGCTTTTGACGCGGCTAGGACAGGACGGCATGTGGTCCTGACCAAAGTCGTCCGGCTATAGGCAGCGGGACTGTTTCGCCTAGTCGTCCTCCGGCTTCTCAACCGGTCCGCCCTTGGCAGCCCAGTCATTGAACCCGTCCTTGAGGTGGGCACAGGCAAAGCCCATGTCGTTGAGGGTGGCAACCGTCAGCGCCGAGCGCCAGCCGGAAGCGCAATGGAAGACGAAGGTCTTCTGCTCGGCAAAGACCGGCTTGAAATAGGGGCTGTCCGGGTCGACCCAGAATTCGGCCATGCCGCGCGGGCAATGGAAACTGCCGGGAATGAAACCGGAGCGTTGCCGCTCGCGAATGTCGCGGAGATCCACGATGACCACATCCGGGTCGGCCAGCATGTCGATCGCCGCCAGCGTCTCGATCTCCCGGATGCGCGCCCTGGCGCGCTTGACCAGTTCGCCGGACGAAATCTTCAGACCTGTCATCGCGTTTCTCCTCCTCTTGAACTCCAGCGCCTGTCTCCCTCAGAACGCCGGATGATTTGTCTCGCCTTGGTGGTGATCGCTCGGCGTCAGGCCTTGCGCTCCCAGCCGCCGCTGTCCGTCTGCTGCCAGTAGGTCAGGGCAAAGCCTTCCGCCTTGACGGCCTTCCACAGCGCACGGGCATCGGCCAGCGCTTCCGGATCATTGCCGTCGAACATGTAGACCGCCCGCTGATAAGCCTGAAGAGGCGGCGGCACCGCCCTGTCGACCAGAAAGCGGACGGTTGCCTCGTTCGGATTGTCCTGTCCGTCCGTCAGATAGACCGGCTGCATCTCTGCATAGCCATCTTCTTTCGTGCCATGCGGCAGGAAGCTGTCCCCATCGAAGGTCCACAGATGCTCGTTCAAGGCCGCGCAGCGCTCGGGCGTCCCTGTCTGCACCACGACCTTCCAGTCCCGCTCCAGACATTTCAACAGAAGTTTTGGCAGCGCGGCTTCCAGCGGCTGATGCAGCAAATGATAGAAAAGAACTTCGACACTCATCCCGGATCCATGCAGCCAGACATCGCAGAAAAGGCCGCCACCGGCTTGCCCCCATTAACCCCTGCCCCATGTGATGCCGCGTTGCAACACCTTGAAGCTGTTTGATTCAAGGCTAGTTTCCGTCATGGACAGGACAAACGAGTCGTATCATTAACCCTTCGCAAATGTCGATTGGCTAGGTGTTTCTGGTCGGGGACATTCCGTGACAAAGGTCACGGTTTCCGCATCGGGCGAAGGATTACGGTGGTGTCCGGTGCTCTTGGGGGTTTTTATGATCGCACGCGTATTGGTGTTTTTTGCTCTCGTCTTCGCCATGGCTGGCGCAACTGCCGGAATGGGTCTCATCGTGACCGAAGAGGCAACTGCCTGCCACGCCTACAAGGCTTGCTGAGCCTGGCAGCTGGACAGAATTCGAGCGCATTAAAAAAACCCGCCGTTTCCGGCGGGTTTTTTGTTGGGGTCCGTGTTTCAGATTGAAGCCTCATCCCATTCCGGGCGTCACCCCGGCCAAGCGAAGCGCGAGCCGGGGCCTACTTGCAAACGCTTCCCGGCAAAAGCTGGCTTCGCCTCCGAAAGACTTCCGGCGGAAAGGTTTCCCAATCTAGTCCTGCGCGGAAGGAAGGACGCTAAAAATACAATCGCTCTGCGAATGAGTAGGCCCCGGATCTTCGCTTCGCTGCGTCCGGGGTGACATCCGGACTTCAGTGTCACGAGGACAGCGCACCTCCCGCAACGGTCCCGGCTCGAAGGCCGGGACTGCGCGAGAACAGGCCGGAAGATCCGGCCCCTTTTTCAGACCTCGTAGAAATCTGCGACCAGACGGTCGAGCAGACGCACGCCGTAGCCAGTGGCCCAGCTCTGGTTGTACTCGTGCTTGGCCGGACCGAAAGCCGTGCCGGCAATGTCCAGGTGCGCCCAGGTCACGTTGTTGGTGAAACGCTGCAGGAACTGCGCTGCGGTGATGGAGCCACCCATCCGGCCCCCGGTGTTCTTCACATCCGCATTGGGTGTGTCGATCAGCTTGTCATAGGCCTTGGACAACGGCATGCGCCACACAGTTTCCCCTGAGGACTTGCCTGCGGCATTCAGCCGATCCGCCAGCTCGTCATTGTTGGAATACATGCCCGCGTGCTCGTGCCCGAGGGCAACCAGAACCGCACCGGTCAGAGTCGCAAGATCGATCATGAAGGCGGGCTTGAAACGCTCCTGGGTGTACCAGAGCGCATCGGCCAGAACGAGGCGGCCTTCCGCATCCGTGTTGAGGATCTCGATGGTCGTGCCGGACATGGCGGTCAGGATGTCGCCCGGACGATAGGCACCTGCATCCGGCATGTTCTCGACGAGGCCGATCACACCCACCACATTGACCTTGGCCTTGCGGCCTGCCAGCGCATGCATGAGACCTGTCACGGCCGCAGCGCCGCCCATGTCGCCCTTCATCTCGTCCATGCCGGCACCCGGCTTGATCGAGATGCCGCCGCTATCGAAAACCACGCCCTTGCCGACGAAGGCCAGAGGCGCATCGTCCTTCTTGCCGCCGTTCCAACGCATGATCGCAAGGCGCGGAGGACGGGCAGAGCCCTGAGCAACGCCGAGGAGCGCACCCATCTTCAGCTTCTTCAGTTCTTTCTCGCCGAGGATCTCGACCTCGACGCCGAGCTTTTCCAGCTCCTTTGCCTTCTCGGCAAACTCGACGGTGCCAAGGTCGTTCGGCGGCAGGTTGACGAGATCGCGGGCAAGGCAAACGCCTCCGGACACGGCCTCATAGCGGCTCCAGGCCTTCTTGGCGGCCTTCGGATCCTCAACGGCAAACTCGATCTTGACGTTCACCGGAGCGTCTTCCCCGGCCTTGGGGCTCTTGTAGGCATCGAATACATAAGAGCGCAGCACCGCCCCCATGGCAACGAGCGCAGCCTTGTCCGCATCGACAGGCGCTTCGCCCGGCAGGTCGAAGACCACGGTGACGCGCGCGGCCTTGGCAGACAAGGCACAGGCCTGGATGGAGCCACCGAGCTTCAGCCAGTCTTCTTCTGCATAGACGGCAAGGTCACCCGTGCCGAACACGAAGAGGCGGTCGAGCGAAAGACCGGCGGGAGCAATCAGATCCAGCGAGCTGCCCTTCTTGCCGGAAAAACCGGCAACGGCGGCGGGGCGCGCAAGGCCACCGGCCAGCGGCGCAACAAGCTCGGCAGCCACCTTGCCAAGGGCAAGCTCTTCGCCCGCCAGAACAACCACGATGCCGTCCTGCGGCGCTTCCGCCTTTGCAAATGAGATCTTCGTCAGCTTGCTCATGTTGGCTCACATTTTCCTTATTTCATGACAAGTGTCTGACGGGACAGGAGTTGCCCCGAACAGACACGCAACGGTTTTGCGATCATGCACCTGCCACACCATATCCAGCAAGAGCAGCAAAAATTAATTGCCGTTAACCAAGCTTGTTGAGATCCCCTTCACCAAAAACCATGTTATTGCAGGGGGAATGCCGGCAGCTTGACCGGCCCAGAAGGTTGTCATACTCAGCGGCATGAAAATCCTCGAGCGCTATATCATCCGCCGTGCCTTCATGGTTTTTGCCATGACACTCGCGGCCATGACCGGCGTGGTCTGGGCAACCCAGGCCCTGCGCCAGCTCGATCTGGTAACCTCCAAGGGCCAGACGCTGATCCAGTTCATCTCCATCACCATGCTCGCCATGCCGTTCCTGGTGGTGATCGTTGCGCCCTTCGCGCTGATGATCGCCCTGGTCCTCGTGCTCAATGCGCTCTCCGGCGACAGCGAACTGATCGTGATCAACGCCACAGGCGGCTCGCGCTTTCTGGTGCTGAAGCCCGTGCTGATCTTCGCCGTCACGGTGATGGTCCTTTGCGGCACGCTGTCGCTTTATGTGGCACCACTCGGCTTGTCCCAGCTGCGCGAGGAAATCACCCGTGTGCGTGCGGATCTGGTTGCCAACATTGTCCAGCCCGGCCGGTTCATCTCTGTCGAGGATGGCCTGACCTTCCACATCCGCAACCGCTCGGGCAACGGCACGCTGGAAGGCCTGCTTCTGCATGACATCCGCGAGCCGGACTCCGCCTTCACCTATCAGGCGGAAACCGGCCATATCGTTGAAATGCAGAACCGGACCCTGCTGGTGATGCAGAACGGCACGATCCAGCGCAAGCCGCAGGCGGATGGAGACATTTCCATCGTACGCTTTCAGTCCTATGCCTTTGACCTCTCCAGCCTGATTCCTCAGGCCTCCACGCCGGTCTACAAGGCAAGCGAACGATCGACGGCCGATCTCATGTCCCCGTCCCCGGATGATGCCTATGCTACGCAGCATCCGGACAAGCTTCTCCAGGAGCTGCATGAGCGCTTCAGCCAGCCGCTCTATCCGGTTGCCTTC
Organism: Roseibium suaedae; assembly: GCF_900142725.1. Classification (GTDB taxonomy): domain Bacteria; phylum Pseudomonadota; class Alphaproteobacteria; order Rhizobiales; family Stappiaceae; genus Roseibium; species Roseibium suaedae. The sequence continues at coordinate 515,285 of NZ_FRBW01000003.1, forward strand.
AGCCTGATCGTTTTCGCCTTCCTTGGCCGGGTGCGCACCACCAGGCAAAACCGCAACATGGCGGTTCTGGGGGCCATCGTCGGCTGTGTCACCCTGCGCACCGCCGGCTTCGGGGTCACGGCAATCGCTGGCGAAGGCGTCCTGACCACCGCCCTGCTCTATTTCGTCCCGCTGCTTGGAATTGTCCTGTCCATGTGGACCATTCTCAAGGATGAGCGCCTGACGCCGCCCAAGTGGGCAGGAAACCGTCTCGAGGCGATCGGCGAGTGGATCGAGCGGGTGACTGACCGCATCAACGGCCGCACCAACGGGGTTTCATAAGACCATGATCCTCGGACGCACGCTCACGCTCTATTTCTCCGGCAAGTTCCTGAAGGCCATCCTGGGCCTCTTCCTGCTTGCCGCGGTCCTGATCTATCTCTTCGACGTGCTGGAACTTGTCCGGCGTGCCGGAGACCGGGAAGGCTTCTCGGTTCTGCGCGTTGCCATGATCTCGCTTCTGCGCGTCCCTCTTCTTCTGGAACAGGTCATCCCGTTTGCAGTCCTGTTCGGGTCGATCGCCAGCTTTGTCGCTCTCAGCCGTGCGCTGGAACTGGTCGTGACGAGAGCTGCCGGCATCTCCGTCTGGCAGTTCACCCTCCCCGCCATTCTGGTGGGCTTGCTTCTCGGCATCCTGTCGATCACCGCCTACAATCCGGCTGCGGTCTGGCTGCAACAGAAATCGGATGAAGTCGCCTCGGGCCTGTTCGGCTCGGACCAGAGCATGCTGATGAGCTCAACAGGCGATGTCTGGGTCCGTCAGGACGGCCTGGACGGCGAATCCGTTCTGCGGGCGCAACAGCTCATGGATGGCGGAGAGCGTCTTCAGGGTGTGACGATCTTCACCTTTGACCATTCAGGAACCTTCCAGGAGCGCATCGAAGCCCGGGAAGCCGTGCTTAGCCAGCAGCTGTGGAACCTGAAGGACGTGACCGTCTACACAACTGATGCCGATCCGCAACACTATGGATCCTATTCGGTCAGCACCTACCTCACACCGACGGAAGTGCGCGAGAGCATCGGCTCTCCCGAATCGATTTCCTTCTGGAATCTGCCCCGGTTTATCGAGCTGGCCAGTAACGCAGGTCTGCCAGCCTATCGATATGCCTTGCAATATCAGACGCTTCTGGCTCGTCCCCTGCTTTTGGTGGCCATGATCCTGATTGCGGCGGCAGTTTCCCTTAAAGTTTCACGCTTCGGAGGCTTGGGCCGGATGATTCTGGGTGGAATCCTTTCCGGCTTCGTGCTTTACGTTCTATCGGAGCTCGCGAAGGACTTTGGCGGAGCGGGGATTGTACCGCCAATTGTCGCCGCCTGGGCTCCTGGGGTCTTTGGAGTGCTCATGGGGCTTACAATCCTGCTGAATCAGGAAGATGGGTGAAGATCGAGTGACTAGTGCTTCTTCCATGGTCCTGGCCCTGGATAAGGGGTTTACCACGCGCAGGTCTGTTGCGACCGCGCGAACCCTGCTGTTTTGCCTTGGCCTGTCCGTTTCCACGCTGACACTGATCGCCGCCGCCCCGGTTGCGCAGGCGCAGGACGTGCTTGCCCAGCAGCTTGGCGGAAAAGTGCGCGACGACGCACAAATGCTGCTGGAATCCAGCCAGATCACCTATGACTTCGACCGGGACCTGATCATTGCCAGTGGCAAGGTCCAGATCTTCTATGACGGCTATACGGTCGAAGCCGACCGCATCGTCTATGACCGCAAGAACGGCAAGATGTCCGCGCGTGGCAACGTCATCATGACCGAGCCGGACGGAAACGTGGTGCAGAGCCATGAGCTCGCCCTGTCCGAGGACTTCGCCAACGTCTTTGCCGAGACCCTGCAGATCGACACGCCCCAGCGCACCCGCTTCCTGGCGGAGCGCGCAAACCGCACCGACAACAACGTCACGACGTTCGAGAACGGCATCTACACGGTCTACACCCGGCCGACAAACCCGCCGGACAAGCCTCCGCTGTGGCGCATCCGGGCGGCGAAGATCATTCACAATCAGCAGGAAAAGACGATCGAGTACGAGGATGCCTCGTTCGAGCTCTTTGGCGCATCTGTTGCCTACCTGCCCTATTTCTCGATGCCTGACCCTACGGTCAAGCGCAAGTCGGGCTTCCTCATTCCAGGTGGCGTGACCTCCAACAAGCTGGGCGTTGGCGCCGTTGTTCCCTATTACTGGGCGCTCAGCCCCAATTACGACCTGACAACCACTGTCGCTCCGATGTCCAAGCAGGGCGTGCTGGGTGACGCCGCCTTCCGGCACCGTCTCTCCAACGGCATGTATACGGTCAGCGTTGCTGGTCTGGTTCAGTCCAGTCCGGGCGAGTTCGACGGCACCAGCGGTGACCGGCGCTTCCGCGGCGCGATCAACACAACCGGCTCCTTCCAGCTCACCGAGAACTGGAAGTACGGCTGGGACATCACCTACAAGAGCGACCGCTCGTTCTTTGACGACTATTCCTTCGTCAGCTTCGACGACAATGGCGAGACCAGCGAAGTCTATCTGTCCGGAAATACGCTCCGGAACGGGCTGAGCTTCCGTGGCTACGCCTTCTCCCTGTCGCAGGAGGACTACACCACCACCGGCGTCAACGATCCGAGCTCTGCCTTCTCCCCGATTGGCCAGTCCCTTCAGGAAAAGCAGCCGATCGTCGCGCCGGTCATTGACTACAACTTTGTCTTCGATGATCCGGTTGCAGGTGGGGAACTCTCGCTCACGAGCAATTTCACATCGCTTACCCGCTCCGAGACAGACGCCTTTCAGTCCACGGGTTCGAACGTCGACCGCTTCCGCGGCGTTGACGGCACGTTCTCCCGTCTCAGCGTCAGATCCGACTGGCGCCGGACCTTTATTGACCCGATCGGCCAGGTCTTCACGCCCTTTGCCTATGTCCGCGGCGATCTGTTCTTCCTGGCGTCCGCCGACAAGAATGTGGCAGCCCTGACGGACGAGGCCTTTGTCGGCCGTGCGATGCCTGCTGCCGGTCTCGAATACCGCTATCCGTTCCTCGCGACGTTTGACGGCGGCAACCAGGTTCTGGAGCCGATTGCCCAGGTCGTCGTGCGTCCGAACGAGCAGCGTATCGGCGAGTTGCCGAACGAAGATGCGCAAAGCCTCGTCTTTGATGCCACGACCCTCTTCGACACGGACAAGTTCTCTGGTTTCGACCGCGCAGAAGGTGGTTCGCGCCTCAATGTTGGTCTTAGCTACAAGCTGCAGCTTGATGAGGGCTATTACCTCAGCACGCTCTTTGGCCGCTCCTACCAGATCGCCGGCGAGAACTCCTACGCCACGGCCGATCTTGTCGGCACCAGCATCAATTCCGGTCTTGCGACCGGCAAGTCCGACTATGTCGGCAGCATGTATCTGGACACCTATTATGGCGTGAAGCTGGGCGCTCAGGCCCGCCTTGACGACAAGGACTTCAGCGTGCGCCGCTTCCAGGCCCAGGCAACCGGCACCTACGGGCCGGTGGTGTCCTCGCTCGCCTATGCTTTCCTCGGCAAGCAGCCGGACCTTGGCATCAACGATCCCCGTGAGGAAATCGTCGGCTCAGCCAGCCTCCGGCTTGAGGAAAACTGGCGTGTCTTCGGTTCCATGCGTTATGATCTGGAGAACAAGGACATCGTTCAGAACGGTCTTGGCGTCGGCTACGACGACGAGGGCTTCTCCATGTCCGTGTCCTACGCGGAAGACCGCAGCCGCAACAATGGCGGTGACGTCGACCGGATGTTCTACCTGCGCCTTGGCCTGAGAACCATTGGCAGCACGCAGGTCTCGTCCGGCTCTCTGGATTGATGGCACTTTCGAACCGGAGACCGCTGTCGGCCTCCGGTTTTCGCAGGTTGAGGAGACCTGATGCCATCATTCCGCCGCAGCAATGGCCTTTCTGGGCGGCTCGCGGCCGGAAGAATTCGCCCCCGGACGCCCGCACCCTTTGAAATTGCTTGCTGGTTGTGCAAAATCAGGGAAACGAAATTTGAAATGCCGGTACGGCAGTCCCGTCCCCGCATGTATTTCAGGATTGATTGGAAAAGGTCTCGATGCGCATCACCCTTTCGACCCTCAGTCTGGCTCTGGCACTGGCTGTCGCCACTCCCTTGGCTGGTCCCGTCGCCACGGCAAGTGCCGCGACCATTGAGGTCGTCGTCAACGACAAGGCCATCACAACCTACGAGATCCAGCAGCGCGCCCGACTGATCACCCTGACCCAGCGCAAGAGCGGCGCGGTTGCCCAGAAGCTGGCAAAGGAAGAACTGGTCAACGATGTGCTTCAGCTCACTGAAGCAAACCGCGTCGGCGTACGTGTGTCACAGGCCGAAGTGGATGGCGCCTTTGCCAACATCGCCCGAAGCGTCAAGCTCACCCCTTCCCAGCTTGCGCAGGCCCTGGGCCAGAGCGGCGTGAAGGCAGATACCCTGAAGGAGCGCCTGCGCGCACAGCTCGCCTGGGTCCAGACCGTCCGCCGGCGTTTCCAGGCCGATGTTCACATCAACGAAAGCGATGTCATCGCGGCCCTGCGCAAGTCCGACAAGGCAGAAAAAGCCACGAGCATGGAATATGACCTGCGCCAGGTCATCGTGGTCGTACCGTCCAAGTCTTCGGGCAGCTTCAAATCCAAGCGCAAGAACGAGAGCGACCAGATCCGCAAGGCCTTCAATGGCTGCGACACTGCCGGACCTGTCCTGGCGAAATACAGCGAAGTTGTCATGAAGCCTGTCGGCCGCCGTCTGGAGACCGAGTTGCCAGGCAACCTGAAGGACGACATCGAAAAGACCGAACCGGGCCGGCTGACCAAACCGCAACAGACCGGCAAGGGCTATGAAATGATTGCCGTCTGCTCCAAGCGCGAACTTCAGTCGGACATTGCCGCCCGCACGGAAGTCGAGAACGAACTGCGCGCCAAGGAAGGCGAAGCCATGTCCCGCCGCTACCTGATGGAACTGCGCAGCCGGGCCACCATTATCGAACGCTGATCATGGCCCGCGACAAGATCTCCCTCGCCGTGACCTGCGGCGAGCCTGCGGGCATTGGCCCGGACATTACCCTGCTCGCATGGAGCGCCCGCAAGGCCCTTGGTCTGCCGTCCTTCTATCTGAGGGCGGATCCCGGTTTCATCGCCCGCCGCGCCAAACGGCTCGGTCTCGATGTTCCGATCCAGGCCGTTGAGCCTGAGGATGCCGCGTCCGTCTTCGCCAAGAGCCTTCCGATTGTACCAACAGGCTCGGGCCTGGAAGACACGCCGGGCGTCGAGGCGCCCGCCTCGGCCGCCAGCGTGATCACCTCCATCGAAGCCTGTGTCGAGGATTGTGCCAAGGGCAGAGCCAGCGCGGTCGTGACCAACCCGATCAACAAGGCAGCGCTCTATGGTGCAGGCTTCACCTATCCGGGTCACACGGAATTTCTCGGCCATCTTGCCACACGCCACTGGCCGGGAGCGAGTGCTACGCCGGTGATGATGATTGCCGGCCCCAGCCTGATGGTCGTTCCGGTCACCATTCACATCGCAATCGCCGAAGTGCCTGCCGCGCTGACACAGGACCTGATCCTCGAGACGGCACGGATCACCGCAGCCGATCTGAAGACCCGCTTCGGCATCCCCTCGCCGCGTCTGGCCTTTTGCGGGCTGAACCCGCATGCGGGCGAGAATGGCGCCATGGGCCAGGAAGAACTGACGGTCATCACGCCCGCGCTTGAAATCCTGCGCGCCGAAGGCATTGACGCCATTGGTCCGCTGCCCGCCGACACCATGTTCCACCCGCGTGCGCGGGAGAGCTATGATGTGGCGCTCGGCATGTATCATGATCAGGTTCTGGTTCCGGCAAAGACCATCGGCTTTGACGATGCGGTGAATGTCACCCTCGGCCTGCCTTTCGTTCGCACCTCGCCGGACCATGGCACTGCCTATGGCCTTGCCGGCACGGGCAAGGCCCGCCCAGACAGTTTTGCAGCCGCCCTGCGCATGGCCGCAGCCCTAGCCAATCCCGGAGCGCTCTGATGGCTCAGATCGATGACCTGCCGCCTCTCAGAGACGTGATCGCCCAGCATGGATTGGATGCGAAGAAGTCCCTTGGCCAGAACTTCCTGCTCGACCTCAACCTGACGTCCCGCATTGCCCGGGCTGCTGCTCCCCTCGAGGACTGCACGGTTCTGGAGGTCGGTCCCGGTCCCGGCGGGCTCACCCGCGCGCTTCTTGCAGCCGGTGCCAAGCGCGTCGTGGCGATCGAGAAGGACACGCGCTGCCTGCCGGCCCTGGCAGAAGTCTCTGCCCATTATGACGGACGGCTGGAGGTGATCGAAGGCGATGCGCTGAAGATCGATCCGGTGAAGATTGCGGGCGGCGACAGGATCAAGATCGTCGCCAACCTGCCCTATAATGTCGGCACCCAGCTTCTGCTCAACTGGATCACCACGCCGCAGTGGCCGCCCTTCTGGGATTCACTGACGCTGATGTTCCAGAAGGAAGTCGGTGAGCGCATCGTTGCCCGCCCCGGCTCCAAGGCCTATGGGCGGCTTGGCGTTCTGGCAGGCTGGCGCACGGAAGCCAGCATGCTCTTTGACCTCAACCCCAAGGCCTTCACACCGCCTCCGAAGGTCACATCGACGGTCGTGCATCTGTTGCCGCGCAAGGAGCCGGAACCCTGCTCCCAGAAGGCGCTGGAGCGCGTGACCGCAGCCGCCTTCGGCCAGCGCCGCAAGATGCTGCGCGCCAGCCTCAAGTCCCTTGGTGGCCCGACCGAAGCCGTGATCGAGGAGGCAGGCCTCCTGCCGACCGCCCGCGCCGAAGAGATCGACATTTCCGGCTTTGTCAGACTGGCAAACGGTTTTGAAGCTGCGCAAAAGCGCGGGTGAGGCAAGAAACTGGCCGATTGATGTCGGGACTATAGGGACGCCGGAAAAACCCGTCGCGGACCTACAGATACTTCTGCAATTCCGTCCTTGAAGGACTTGATCCTACAAACCGTTCGCTCACCTTTCCTCTTTGAGAGGCGATGCATTTCAGAGGCGGAACGGCATGGATGCCATGGTCCAGCCATGGCAGGACGGCGATGGAGGGAACGTCTCAAGAGACAGGGAATGCCTGTCCAGTTTCCATGTTATCCCCCCTGTTCGTCACCCCGGACGCAGCGCAGCGAAGATCCGGGGCCTACTCATTTGCAGAGCGTTCATGTCAGGGAAGAAACCGGGCTTTGCCTGGATCGATCGGTCAATGTGGCAACGGGTGCTCAATCTCAAATAGAACCCGTTGTATGCCAGACCTCGAGTAGGCCCCGGGTCTCGCTTCACTCGCCCGGGGTGACATGCAGAAGGACACCTTCGCCCTCACACCTTCGCCTGATCCGGTTCCCGGAACTGCAGGTCACACAGACGGCGGTAGATGCCATCAGCGGCGTAGAGTGACGCGTGCGTGCCGCTTTCGGCAAGACGGCCACGGTCCATGACATGGATTTCGCCTGCGTCACGCACGGTGGCCAGTCGGTGGGCGATCACAAGCGTCGTGCGGCCCTGCATCAGCCGGGTCAAGGCTGACTGGACCTTCGCCTCGGATTCCGCATCCAGTGCCGATGTCGCCTCGTCCAGAAGCAGGATCGGAGCATTGCGGAGCATGGCACGGGCAATGGCGATGCGCTGGCGCTGGCCGCCGGAGAGCCGGCCTCCTCCCTCACCCGTCATCGCATCGTAGCCGCCAGGCTGGGCGATGATGAACTCGTGGGCGTTGGCGTCACGGGAAGCTTGAAGGATTTCCTCTTCGCTCGCCTCGGGGCGTCCAAGAGCAATGTTCTCCCGGATAGTCATGTCGAACAGGATCGTATCCTGGGTGACCATGGCGATGTTCCGGCGCAGCGAGGCGACCGTTACCTTGGAAATGTCCTGGCCGTCGATCTCGATGGTACCGGACTGGGGATCGTAGAACCGTTCGACCAGCGAGAAGAGTGTCGACTTGCCCGCTCCCGAGGAGCCGACAAGCGCAGTCATCTTGCCAGCCTGCGCCGTGAGCGTCAGGCCATGAAGGGCGGGCCGCTCACCATAGGCAAAATGCACGTCCGTGTAGCGCACCTCCCCGCGGCTGACGATCAAATCGACCGCACCCGGCGCATCGCGCAAGGCCGGGACATCGTCGATCAGATCATACATGAGCTTCACACCGACGAGACCGTTGTTCAGGTTCACATGCAGACGCGCCAGCCGCTTGGCCGGATCATAGGCAAGCAGAAGTGCCGTGATGAAGGCAAAGAAGGCACCGGGATCCTGTCCCCGGTTCACCACCGAATAGCCGCCATAGAGAATGACCAGCGCGATGGCGAAGCCGCCGAGAGTTTCCATCAGCGGGGAGGTGCGCGCCGTCAGGGCAGCAATCTTGTTGGACTGCTTCTCCACATCGGCGATCGCCGTGTCCATCTCGTGCTGCATGCGCGGCTCGATGCCAAAGGCCTTGACGATCCGCACCCCCAGCGCCGTTTCCTGCACAACAGAGAGAATGCGCGAGGTCGAGACAAACTGGGACTTGGCGTGTTTGCGCACGCGCTTGACCAGCAGCGTCACCCCGAAGACGGCGGGCGGCATGATGGTCAGGGACAGCAAGGACAGGAGCGGATCCTGGACAATCATCACCGACACCAGACCGATGATGGTCAGGATGTCCCGGCCAACGGTCACGACAAGCATGTCAATGACAGAACGGGCAGCGCCCGTGTTGTGCTGGATGCGCGTGCTCAGTTCCCCGAGCGGAGTGCGGTCGAAATAGGACAGGTCCTGTTCCAGAACTCGCGAGAAAAGCCGCCTTTGGCAATCGGCAACAATGGCGTTGCCGATGCGGCTCAGAACCACGGTCTGACCGTAGGTCGCAATGCCCTTGACGGTGAAGATCACCATCACGATGGCAGCGACCGAATAGATCATCCAGGGATCGCGGTTGATGAAGACCTGATTGATCACGTCTTTCATGATCCAGGCGCTGGCAGCGGTGGAGCCGGCCACAAGACCCATGAAGACGAAGGCGATCACATAGCGCCGGAAATAGGCCCTGGCATTCTCGAGGAAGAGACGGCGGATCAACTGGAACGACCCGTCAGGATCGGTAACAAACGCCCATTTGCGAGGGTTGAGCACGTCGGCGCCCTTTCATGCGGAAGGGCCGGTTACCCGGCCCCTCACTGATGACATCACGATTGTCGGCCAAGAAACCGCTCCGAATGTCGGGACACACGGAGCGCTTTGCAAGCCTCAGTTGGCCGGCATGTTCAGGCGCAGGTGCAATTCGCGCAGCTGAGCCTGGGTCGGCGGGGTCGGAGCGCCCATCAGAAGGTCCTGCGCCTGCTGGTTCATCGGGAACAGCGAGATTTCGCGCAGGTTCTTGGCGCCGACCAGCAGCATGATGATGCGGTCCACACCGGCAGCCATGCCGCCATGGGGCGGAGCGCCGTACTGGAACGCACGGTAGAGACCGCCGAAACGCTCTTCCACGTCCTGGGCACTCAGACCGACCTTTTCGAAGGCCTTGACCATCAGGTCCGGAGACTGGTTACGGATCGAGCCGGAGGCGATTTCGAAGCCGTTACAGACCATGTCGTACTGGAAGGCCTTGATCGTCAGCGGATCCTGGTTTTCCAGCGCGTCCATGCCGCCCTGGGGCATGGAGAACGGGTTGTGAGCGAAGTCGAGCTTCTTCTCGTCCTCGTTCCATTCGTAGAACGGGAAGTCCACGATCCAGCACAGCTCGAACCGGTCGCGGTCGACCAGATCCAGGTCTTCACCGGCGCGGGTGCGGGCTTCGCCTGCGAACTTGTAGAACTTGGACGGATCACCGGCGACAAAGAAGGCGGCATCGCCGTCTTCCAGACCCAGCTGCTGACGCAGGGCCTCGGTGCGCTCTTCACCAATGTTCTTGGCGATCGGGCCTGCGCCCTCCAGCTTGTCACCTTCCTTGCGCCAGAAGATGTAGCCGAGACCCGGCTGGCCCTGACCCTGAGCCCAGGAGTTCATGCGGTCGCAGAAGGCGCGGGAGCCGCCGGTCTTGGCCGGAATGGCCCAGACCTGGTTCTTGTCTTCTTCCAGCATGCGGGCAAAGATCTTGAAGCCCGAGCCTTTGAAATGTTCGGAGACTTCCTGCATCACGATCGGGTTGCGCAGGTCCGGCTTGTCGGAGCCATACATGCGGATCGAGTCATCATAAGCGATGCGGCGGAATTCCTGGGTCACCGGCTTGCCTTCGGCAAACTCTTCGAACAGGCCGCGGATCACCGGCTCCATGGTGGTCCAGACGTCTTCCTGGGTGACGAAGCTCATTTCCAGGTCGAGCTGGTAGAATTCGCCCGGCAGACGGTCTGCACGCGGGTCTTCATCGCGGAAGCACGGAGCGATCTGGAAGTAGCGGTCGAAACCGGCCATCATCAGAAGCTGCTTGTACTGCTGCGGGGCCTGCGGCAGGGCATAGAAGGTGCCTGCGTGAATGCGGCTCGGGACCAGGAAGTCGCGCGCGCCTTCCGGAGAAGAGGCGGTCAGGATCGGCGTCGAATATTCGGTGAAGCCGGTCTTGGTCATCTCGCGGCGCATGGCGGCGATCACCTGGGTGCGCTTGACGATGTTCTTGTGCAGCGTTTCGCGGCGCAGGTCCAGGAAGCGGTAGGTCAGGCGGATGTCTTCCGGATATTCCTGCTCACCGAAGACCGGCAGCGGCAATTCCTTGGACGCGCCGAGAATCTCGATGTCACGGATGAACAGCTCGATCTCGCCGGTCGGCAGGTTGCTGTTCACGGTCTCAGCCGTACGGGCCTTCACTTCGCCGTCGATGCGGATGCACCACTCGGAACGGACCGTTTCGGCCAGCTTGAAGGCGGCGCTGTCCGGATCGACCACGCACTGGGTCATGCCGTAATGGTCGCGAAGGTCGATGAACAGCAGGCCACCGTGATCGCGGACGCGATGAACCCAGCCGGACAGGCGAACGGTTTCGCCGACATGGGTGGCGCGCAGATCGCCGCACGTGTGGCTACGGTAGCGGTGCATGGTGTCCTCGATAGTTTTATGCCAACAGAATAGGGTCGCCGCCTGCGCACAGCAGGCCGCGTTGGCTGGAAAAGCCACGTCGGCAGGCCAAAGTCAAGGGATTGGGCCGTGGCAAAGCGCCTTATCGACCGGTAGAGACAGCAGAACGCGACAGAACGGAGCAAAAGAAGGAGGGACAGGGATCTGTACAATTTCCCAATCGGTTCACTGCCTCGCGTCTCGCCTTCCACTCCGGTTCCAACAGAACCTCATTGCGTTGCAAAGCTATTCCCACTCAAACCGTCACCCCGGCCAAGCGCAGCGCGAGCCGGGGCCCACTCGCGGAGCTTCTTGCTGAAGCGGTAACATCAGGGACAACCGCACTCTCTCTGCGAATGAGTGGGCCCCGGCTCTCCGGCTGCGCCTGCGGCCGGGGTGACGTCACAGGTTTAAGTCCAGAGCCCGGTGCCGGAGACCTCCCGGCTCAATCCAGGGCTTGCAGCAGCGGGGTCCACTGGCTGCGAATCTCGCGCACGCTTGCCTCCCGACGGTCAAAGATGCTCGCGCCCTGCTCAGCTTCGCGCGGATAATGGATCCGGTCGGCGATCCGGCACAAAACCGGATAGCCTGCCTCCGACAGGCGCGCCTCCAGGCTGTTCAGCGTACTGGCCGAGCGGTTGACCCGGTTGGCGACCACCAGAATACAGGCCTTGCCCTTGCGGATCCGCTTCAGCTCTTCAAGCTTGGTCAGGAACTTCAGGCTGGCATCCAGGTCGAACACGGAAGGCAGCACCGGCACCACCACATGGTCGGCCTCGCCCACCAGATCCTTCATCCGCTCCCCACGCAGACCGCCGGGCGCGTCGACAATCAGATAGTCCAGTTCCTGCGCGGGAGCTGTTGTTTCCTTGCTCCAGTCGAGACGCTGGATAGCAGGCAGACTGCCGTCCCGCCGCTTGAGCCAGGACAGGGAAGACTTCTGACGGTCCGCATCCGCAAGCCCGGTGTCTTCGCCCCGGCCGGCAAAATAGGCCGCCAGAGACGTGGCAATAGTCGTCTTGCCTGCACCGCCCTTGGAATTCACCACCAGAATCGTTTTCATCCTCACCTCTTCCTTGCAGATCCAGCCAGCCCCAGCAGGGCCACCGCCTTGAGATCGAGCCCGCCATCGGGCGTTCGACCTGCGATCTGTGACCGATTCCTGTGACCGTCAGACCACAATAGATCAGGAAAGGGCCAATCAGGGAGTAATCCGGCTTAATTCCTGTGGCCGAAAGCGAGTATTTCGTGACGACAAAAAGGCCAGACTGCGGTATAGGATGTCCACCATGCATCTAATTACAAATACTCAAGATCTTGCCGAGGCCTGTGAACGCCTCTCCGCCCACGACTATGTTACGGTCGACACCGAGTTTCTTCGGGAAACGACTTTCTGGCCGAAGCTCTGTGTTATCCAGATGGCTGGTCCGGACGATGCCGTGATCGTTGACGCTCTTGCCGACGGGCTGGACCTTTCTCCGTTCTTCGCGCTGATGCGCGACGAAAAGGTGACCAAGGTGTTCCACGCCGCCCGGCAGGACATCGAGATCGTCTTCCATCTCGGCGGCCTGATCCCCTCGCCCCTGTTCGACACCCAGGTGGCGGCAATGGTCTGCGGCTTTGGCGATTCCATCTCCTATGACCAGCTCGTCTACAAGGTCACCGGCGCTCATATCGACAAGTCTTCGCGCTTCACCGACTGGGCCCGCCGTCCGCTGACCCAGAAGCAGCTCGACTATGCGCTGGCGGATGTGACCCATCTGCGCGACGTCTACCGCTTCCTGAAGGCGAACCTGGCCGAGCAGAACCGCAGCCACTGGGTTCAGGACGAGATGCAGGTCCTGACCTCCGAGGGCACCTATCACACGGAACCCCAGAACGCCTGGCAGCGCCTGAAGATGCGTGTGCGCAAGCCGGTGGAACTGGCCGTGCTGATGGAAGTCGCCGCCTGGCGCGAGACCGAGGCCCAGGGCCGCGACGTGCCGCGCAGCCGGGTTCTGAAAGACGACGCCATTTACGAGATTGCTGCCCAGCAGCCGCAGAATGTCGAAGCGCTTGGCCGCCTCAGAACCATTCCGCGCGGCTTCGAGCGATCCAAGCCGGCCGAGGAGATCCTCAAGGCCGTGCGCAAGGCGATGGCCATCCCGAAGGAAAAGCTGCCGAAGCTGCCGAAAGGCCGTCAGGCACCGGACGGATCAGCGGCGGCCGTCGACCTTCTGAAAGTGCTGTTGAAGCTCGTCAGCGAAGCCCATGGCGTTGCCTCCAAGGTCATTGCCACGGTGGAAGATCTGGAACGGATTGCTGCGGACGACCGGGCAGATGTGCCTGCCCTTGAAGGCTGGCGCCGGGAACTCTTCGGCGAAACGGCCCTGCGGCTGAAGCGCGGCGAAGTCGCCCTCGCCTTCCGCAACCGCCAGATCGTCGCCATTGACCAGGATCATCAGGACGCCCAGGCGGCTGAGTGAGACCTTCAGGTCTGCAAGCATGAAGAAGCGCCCCTTGGGCGCTTTTTTTGTTTCTGACACCGTCATACCGGGCTTGACCTGGAAGCCACAGCACTCGCCCGAGGCTCAGCCTGCCCCCTCTCCCTCAGGGAGAGGGCTGGGGTGAGGGAAACACCGGTCAAAGAGCCCTTCGGCATGCGGACGGGTAGCCCCTCACCCGGACCTTCGGTCCGACCTCTCCCAGAGGGAGAGGTGCCTTTGCCGCAAGGCTCAGCTCTTGAAAATTGACTCCCGACTTGAGAGGGCTGACTTGGTCCGCCTTCCCAACAGGCACGGATCATTCCAATTTGCCGGAAACCACAGCGCTCGCCCGAGGCACAGCCTGCCCCCTCTCCCTCTGGGAGAGGGCTGGGGTGAGGGAAACACCGGTCAAAGAGCCCTCTGCAAGAGGAAAGGCTGGCCCTCACCTGGACCTTCGGCCCGACCTCTCCCTGAGGAAAAGATGCCTTTGCCGCAAGGCTCAGCTCTTGCCGCTATGCCATTCCACGACCTGATCCCAAGGTTTTGCGGTACAAGCCGAACAATTGGATAGGCCCTTATTGGCACATCCTCCCAGCGGTCACCCCGGCCGCAGGCGAAGCCGGAGAGCTGGGGCCTACTCATTGGCAGAGCGACGGTTGTGGCGAGGGCGCAGGTCACATCTGGCCAGGCAAGAGGCTTGGGAACCCGGACACATCCAGCGCCCCTCGGCAAATGTCTCTTAGTGCTGGGGAGCTGCGACTAGGCCCCGGATCTCGCTACGCTTGACCGGGGAGACCACCGACAAATCCCTCACGCAGGCAGAACCGCGATCATGCCTTTGGTGCCGAGGAGTTTTGCCAGCTGGGCGAAGCGCTTGCGGACCCGTTCGCCGTCCAGCGGCGCAAGGCTCGCGGGGATGCGCAGGAGCACGACTTCTTCGTCGGCCAGAACCGAGGTCCTGGGCAGGATCCCGGCGATCGAGGCACTGAGGACCGAGGCGACCCGGAGGGCGGCGCCCAGGATCCTTGCCCGTTCGCGCAGGCGCTCCGTCGACAGGCTGCGGATGGCAGGTGACAGACCGCCGTCCCCCAGCCCCTGGTGACGGTAGAAGACCGCCGCGGCCAGATAGGCCCGGCCCGGATGATCGACGCCAACAAAGGTGGCATTGGCGATGATGTTGAGGCTCTGCTCGCCCCGGTAATCGGGATGGGCACGCCAGCCGAGATCCGACAGAAGACAGGCCGCATGGCGCAGGCGCCGCTCGCCTTCCGTCTCGTCGATCTTCAGCTCCTTGAAGATGCCGTCGGTCCAGGCGATCAGCTCTTCGGCATGTTCGGGAGAGCGGGCGCGAAGAACGGCCAGTTCACGGGCCGCTTCCACCACCGGATCCTGATCCTGGATCTCCTGGGGCAAGTTCTCGTGCAGCAGGCCTTCGCGCACACCAGCGGCCGACAGAACCACCTTGTCCGCCTTCATGCCGCGCAGCACGGCTTCCATGACCACTGCCCCGAAGGGGAGCAGCGGACGGCGCTGCTTGGAGACGACATTGGCAAATTCCAGGCTGTCGACCCCGTGCTCCATGAGCAGCTTGCAGAAGTCCGCAGCTTCAGCGGCCGACATCTCGTAATTGTGCATGACATGCATCGGATAGCCCTTCATGGCCATATGCATGCGCGCCAGAGACCGCCAGGTGCCGCCGACCGCGTAGAAATTGCGTTCCCCCGGGTTGAGCTCCGGCCAGACGTATTTCGACAGGCTGTCTTCGGCAATCTTCTGCGCCTTGACAATGTCTCCCTCGGATTCTTCCTGAAGCCTCAAGCCACCAAGCGGGAAGGTCTGGCCGCCATAAGGCGCGGCGCCATCCACCTTCACCAGTTCCAGACTGCCGCCGCCCATGTCACCGACGATGCCGCAGGGCTTCCACACGCCGGCAATCACGCCAAGCGCCGAATAATAGGCCTCTTCCCCGCCATCGAGAATGCGGACCGGCACGCCCAGGATGGACTCCACCTCCTGCACGAACTGCGGACCATTGGAAGCATCACGCGCCGCCGCCGTCGCGATCACATAGAGGCTCTCGATGCCAATATGCTCGCAGAGCGACCGGAACCGCTTCAGGGCTGCAAGAGCCATGGCAACCGAGGCTTCCGCCAGCTTGCCGGTGGACGCGACACCGCGCCCGAGCCCCGCCAGCACCTTCTCGTTGAACAGCGTGGTCGGTGTGCGCGAGCGGCGCTCATAGACCACGAGACGGACAGAGTTGGACCCGATGTCGATAACGGCAATCGGACCGGAACCATTCAGGCGACCACGTGCGGGAGGAAGCTTACCTGCCATCAGGCCGATCCCGGTCGCTGGACGAAGGGCCGCGGACGGCTGCTCTTGAGGGATTTGCCACGACCGGACAGAGAGGGATTTGTCATGAAATACTGATGGGCGTTGAAGGGCTCTTCATTGGCAGCCGGCGTGACGCGCTGATGGCTGCCGTCGGACAGGATCCGCCAGCTCTGCTGGTTGTCCTTGAGGTTCGCGACCATGATCTGGTCCAGCACCTGCTCATGCACGGTCGGCGTCAACAGCGGCACCAGCACCTCGACCCGGCGGTCGATGTTGCGCGGCATCATGTCGGCCGACCCGATGTAGATATGGGCTTCCGGCGAAGGCAGGCCATGGCCATTGCCGAAGCAGAAGATGCGGCTGTGTTCCAGGAACCGGCCAACGATGGACTTCACCCGGATATTCTCCGAAAGGCCCGGAATGCCCGGACGCAGACAGCAGATGCCGCGGATGATCAGGTCCACCTGCACGCCTGCCTGGCTGGCCCGGTAGAGGCTGTCGATGATCTGCTTGTCGACCAGCGAGTTCATCTTCATCCAGATCTGTGCCGGGCGGCCTGCCTTGGCATGGGCGATCTCGGCTTCCGTCAGCTCCAGCATGCGCGAGCGCAGGTTCACCGGAGACACTGCCAGCTGCTTCAATTCACCCGGCTGGGCATAGCCGGTGATGTAGTTGAAGATGCGCGCGGCTTCCTGGGCAATGCCCGGGTCATCGGTGAAGAAGGAGAGATCCTCATAGATCCGGGCAGTGATCGGGTGATAGTTACCCGTGCCGATGTGGCAATAGGTCTTCAGTTCCCCATGCTCGCGGCGCACCACCATGGACAGCTTGGAGTGGGTTTTCAGCTCGATGAAGCCGAAGACGACCTGCACCCCTGCCCGCTCCAGATCGCGGGCCCACATGATGTTGGCCGCCTCATCGAACCGGGCCTTCAGTTCCACCAGCGCGGTCACCGACTTGCCTGCTTCCGCAGCTTCCGCCAGAGCCTTGACGATAGGCGAGTTGTTGGACGTGCGGTATAGCGTCTGCTTGATCGCCACGACGTCCGGATCCTGAGCGGCCTGGCGCAGGTACTGCACCACCACATCGAAGGATTCGTAAGGGTGATGGACGACGATGTCCTTCTGCCGGATCGCCGCAAAGCAATCGCCGCCATGTTCGCGGATACGCTCCGGGAAGCGGGCCGTATAGGGCTCGAACTTCAGGTCGCTGCGTTCCAGATCTACGAGCTGGGACAGGTTGTTGAGCGCCAGCAGGCCATCGGCCAGGAAGATTTCCTTGTCACGCACGTTCAGCGCCTGGACCACGAATTCCAGCAGCGACGCCGGCGTCGTATCCTGGATTTCGAGGCGGATCACAGACCCCCGGCGGCGGCGCTTCAGCGCGCTTTCAAACAGGCGGACGAGATCTTCGGCCTCTTCCTCGATTTCCAGATCGCTGTCGCGGATGACGCGGAAGGCGCCTTTGCCACGGATTTCATAGCCCGGGAACAGTCGGCCAATGAACAGGCTGACCACCCGCTCGATGGCGATGAACCGGGTTGCGCCATCGGCCGTATCCGGCAGCCTGACGAACCGTTCGACCTGACCGGGAATGCGCAGCAAGGCGATCATGCCGCGGCCGCCGGAAACGGGGGCAAGATCGAAGACGATGGAAAAGCCGAGGTTCGGAATGAAGGGGAACGGATGGGCCGGATCGATGGCGAGCGGGGTCAGCACCGGGAAGATGTAGGACAGGAAATGGTCTTCCAGCCAGTCCACGTCTTCCGGCGTCAGCGACTTGGCATCGAGGATGTTGATGCCCTTGTCCGAGATCTCGCCGCGCAGCTCCCGCCAGATCGACTGCTGGGAGGCTTGCAGGCGGCGGACCGCTTCCGAGACCTTTTCCAGCTGCTCGCCCGGCGTCAGACCGTCGTCCGAAAGGGTCGCCACCTCGGCACGCTGCTGACCTCGCAGACCGGCGACGCGCACCATGAAGAATTCATCGAGGTTGTTGGCCGAGATCGACAGAAACCGCAACCGCTCCAGGATCGGATGGTTGTAGTTCATCGCCTCTTCGAGAACCCGGTGATTGAACTGAAGCCAGGAGACTTCCCGGTTGATGAAGCGGGAGGGAGACTCCATCAGCCCCTCCGCGCTGGGAAGGACATCCGGCGCGAGAGCTGCGGATGTCCCGCTGGAGGTCTCAACAGGCTGGGACAGATCGACGTTCTCGTTCACCCCGGTCTCCTCAGTAAAAGGCGGCCCTGATCCGCTCGTACTCTGGCTTTTACATAGCGCGCGATAGCCCCAAGGCCCAGAACCGGCCAGCAACCTGATTGCGCACCCTGTCAGTTATGCACTGTTTCCAATACCCGTCCGGCCAGCGGGCGAGTGATCTTGACCCGTCCCGCAAGAGCCTCCTTGTCGAGACGGTCCACCACATCGCAGGCGACCCCAAGTGATCGCTCCATGCGGACCACGAGATAGTCCACGACGGAGGGCTCGACGGAGAGCTGCCGGTCGGCGAAGAGCTTCACCAGCACCTGGCGCAGAAGGTCATCATCCGGCTCTTCGATTTCCACGGGCGTCGCTGCCCGCAGGCGCGACATCAGGTCCGGAAGGCGGATGTTCCAGGACACCGGCCAGGTCCGGCTGGTGATCAGAACGCGCACATCTGCCTGCCGCGCCGCATTGAGAAGATGGAACAATGCCGTCTCGTTGACACCCTTGTGGGCATCTTCCACGGCCACGGCACCGGCGGCAACCAGACCTTCGACATCGCCTTCGCCCAGATCCCTCGCAGCGATGATCGCAGCGTCCGTTTCCTGCCGCCAGGCTTCAACTAGATGGGTCTTGCCCGAGCCGACAGGCCCGGCCAGCATGATCACAGGCGACGGCCAGTCCGGCCAGCGCTCGAGAAGTTCGAAGGCCGCACGGTTGGAGCTGCCGACGAGATAATCCTCCCGGCCCAGAGCCTGCTCGTGGGGCAGATCCAGAGGCAACTGGCGTGGTGTCTCCGCCATGATACGCGCCTATTCCTCAGAGGCCGCACTGATGCGGCCGGTTCCGGTGTACAATGGGCTCGCTAGGTACTGCCTCAAGGCAAAGCGTGCAAGCACACCAATCATGGCGGCGGCCGGCACGGCGATCAACATCCCCACAAATCCAAAGAGATATCCAAAGGCAAACAGGGCAAACATGAGCACGACCGGATGCAGGCCCGTGCTTTCGCCCACCAGCTTCGGCTGGAAGACATTGCCTTCCAGGAACTGGCCGACCGCAAAGACCAGACCGACAGCCGCAATCATCGTCCAGTCGGGCCAGAACTGCACCAGCGCCACGCCCATGGACACGATAAACCCGAGGCTGGCCCCGACAAAGGGAATAAAGCTGATCAGGCCCGCACCAATGCCGATCAGCAGCCCGAAGTTCAGCCCCGTCAGCGCTAGACCGATGGCATAGAACAGACCGAGCAGGACACAGACCGACACCTGACCGCGCACGAAGCCTGCGACCGCGCCGTCCATTTCGCGGGCAAGTCCCCGGATTTCATCCACATGCGGCCGGGGCAGCCAGCTGTCGATCCGGGCAACCATGTTGTCCCAGTCGAGCAGCAGATAGAAGGCAACAACCGGAGTGATGACAAAGAGAGACAGGACCGAAAGCAGGGCCTGACCGCCGCTCCAGACGGATTTCAGCAGCTCGCCGATCCAGGACGCGCCCTGCTTGATGATGTCCCCCATGGAGGATTGAAGATCATCCACCTTGAAGCCGGTCATGTGGGTCAGCCGCTCGCCAATGTTGCTGGAGACGAGCCCCTGCAGCTTGTTGACCAGTTCCGGCAGCTTCTGCAGGAAACCTGCGAGCTGGTTTCCGAGCACCGGCAGTACCAGAATGAAGAAGAGCACCAGCAGCGCCACGAACACCAGCAGGATCGTCAAGGTGGCCCAGAGCCGGTTCATGCCAAGCTTCTCAAGCCGGTCACAGACGGGATCCAGCAGATAGGCGACCGCCATACCCGCCACGAAGGGCAGCAGCACCTGCGAGAAGACCATCAGAAACGCAATGAATGCAATCAGGGACAGGGCCCAGAATTGCAGCTGGCGGCGAAGGGTCATGGCGGGGATCTCGCTCCGTTTCAAGGTCTCAAGCAGGCATTCGCTCACGTCCCTGCACTTAGGGAGGCCCCGGGGGCAAGGTCAAGCCCGCCAGCGCCACTCCGCTCAAGGTTCCCGCATTTGCCCCCGCTCTCCCCTGTTTCGCATGCTCAGGACCTGTTTTGCGGGAAAGCATGCGATCCTTGCTTCAAACACGTGTCCAAACCGTCCCGGGATCCGCCTCCCCCTTGTTTTCCGAAGCGCCAACCTGTATGCGCGGGCACACAGACAGATGCACGGCAACCGGAGAGCCGCCATGAGCCAATCCACGCCCTCGGGACAAAATGGTCTGACCTACGCAGCGGCAGGTGTCGACATTGACGCCGGCAACGAGCTGGTCCAACGGATCAAGCCGCTGGTCAAGGCAACCCGCCGTCCGGGCGCAGACAGCGACATCGGCGGTTTTGGCGGATTGTTCGACCTCAAGGGCGCAGGTTTCAAGGATCCGATCCTTGTTGCCGCCAATGACGGCGTCGGCACAAAGCTGAAGATCGCCATCGACACACGGCAGCACCGCACCGTCGGTATCGACCTCGTGGCCATGTGCGTCAACGATCTGGTCGTTCAGGGTGCTGAGCCGCTGTTCTTCCTCGATTATTTCGCCTGCGGCGCGCTCGACGTTGACACGGCCACCGACGTGGTTGCCGGTATCGCCGATGGCTGCAAGCTTGCAGGCTGCGCCCTGATCGGCGGCGAAACCGCCGAAATGCCGGGCATGTATGCCAAGGAAGACTATGACCTCGGCGGCTTCTCCGTTGGCGCTGTGGAGCGTGGCGAGCTTCTGCCGCGCCCGGACATCGGCGAAGGCGACGTCCTTCTCGGCCTCTCCTCCTCGGGCGTTCACTCCAACGGCTATTCGCTGGTCCGCAAGATCGTCGAACTGTCCGGCCTGTCCTTCGAGGCAGACGCTCCTTTCGAGCCGGGCAAGAGCCTTGGCGAAGCGCTGATGACGCCGACCCGCATCTATGTGAAGCCGCTTCTCGCAGCCATCAAGGCAACCTCCGGCATCAAGGCGCTGGCACACATCACCGGCGGCGGCCTGCCGGAGAACCTGCCGCGCGTGCTGCCAGACGACTGTTCTGCCAGCATCGACCTCGACACGATCAAGGCTCCGGCCGTGTTCAAGTGGCTGGCTCAGGCCGGCGGCGTTGCCGAAAAGGAAATGCTGCGCACCTTCAACTGCGGCGTCGGCATGGTTGTTGTCGTTGCGGCTGACGAAGCCGACAAGGTCGCAGACATCCTGACCGCTGAAGGCGAAACCGTCTTCCGCATCGGCACGATGACGAAGGCGGGCGATGCCCGCGTGGTCTTCGACGGCTCTCTGGGCCTGACCGCATGAGCCAGCGCAAGAAGGTCGCGGTCCTGATCTCCGGCCGGGGCAGCAACATGCTGTCCCTGATCTCGGCTGCTCTCGACCCGTCCTATCCTGCGGAAATCGCGCTCGTTGTCTCGAACAATCCGGGCGCGGGCGGTCTTGAGCGCGCCGCCGAATTCGGCATTGCGACCGCTGTGCTGGACCACCGGAACTACAAGGGCAACCGGGACGCTTTCGAGCGGGACATGGATGCCCTGTTGCGGTCGCACGGGATCGAGCTGATTGCTCTTGCCGGGTTCATGCGGCTTCTGACGCCGTTCCTGGTCAATGCCTGGCAGAACCGGATGATCAACATCCATCCCGCCCTGCTGCCGTCTTTCAAGGGCCTGCACACCCACGAGCGGGCTCTGGAAACCGGCGTGCGCCTTCATGGCGCGACCGTTCACTTCGTCTCAGCCGAGATGGACGACGGCCCGATCATCATGCAGGGCGCCGTGCCCGTACTGGACAGCGACACGCCTGATGCACTCGGCGCACGGGTTCTGACGGTTGAACATCAGATCTACCCGAAGGCCCTCGCCCTGGTCGCCAGCGGCGTTGCATCGGTCTCCGGCCACAAGGTCGTCCTGAGCAAGGAAGATCCGGAACTGGCCAGCCAGACCCTTCTGGCCCCCTGATCCACTCTCAATAGACAAAAGCCCTGGACGCATTGCGGAAGGCTTCGGCAAGCGCATCGCGGAACAGGATCGCGCTGCGTCTCGCTGGCTTGCGGGCAAGCTCCAGCATGGCCAGGTCCACATGCAGCGGCTTGGACAGGGGAATGATTTTCATGTCATCGCCTGCAAAGAACGATGCAGTCAGCCAATCGACGACGGTGATCAGACGGGTGTGCCGGGCAAGGCCGATGGCAAAGGGAATGGTGAAAGACGAAAGTGGCCGGTGAAGGCTGATCCCGCGCTGTTCGAGATTGTCGGCAATCAAGCTGCCCATGGGCGCATTCGGATTGTGCATGACGCTGCCATGCGCCTCCAGATCCCTGAGATCAAAGACCGTCTTGTGCGACAGAGCGTGACCATTCGGAACAACGGCCACCAGAGGAAGCCGCCCAAGCATGGTCTGCCGCAACTCGGTCGAATTGGGCATAGACCCGCCAACCCCGACATCGGCCGTTCCATCGCGCAGGGCCTCCACCTGCGAGCGCAAACCGCCGCCTTCGACCTGGATATCGAGGTCAGGGATCTCATGATAGAGCCGCCCCACCGCCGCAGGCAGAATGGACATGCACAGCGCGGTCGAGGCGACAATCTTGAGGGATTCGCCCGCCCCCCGCCGGATGGATTCCACACTCGTGCTGACAGAGTGGAGCCGCTCGAACAAACCGTTGCTGTCATCGTAAAGCCTGTGCGCTTCCCAGGTCGGCTCCAGTCGGCCCCGCACATTGTCGAAGAGATCGAGTTCCAGTTCCCGTTCAAAGAGAGCCAGATGGCGACTGACAGTCGGCTGGGAGAGCTTCAGCTTCCGGGCAGCTTCCGTCACGCTGAGTGTTTCAAATACGGTCCGGAAAACCTGCAGCCTGTGAAGATTAACCTTGTCCATTCAAGCCCTTCCCTCGCTGAACACCTTCACACCCCCGGCTCTGCCAGAAAAACGCCGCCTGAAAACGCTCATTTCTGCGCCTGTTTTTTAATCACACATGCCGATTTTCAAGGCCATGTCACAAAATTAGTCTTTGTAGTCAGCTTCACTCATAGCTCAAACGAATGAACCACGTAAATATCTTGCGTTGCACGAAAGGGGCAATTTCTTTTGAGTGGCTCCAAAGGAGTTCGACATGCCCATTTTGCCGTTCATGTTTCTGTTTGCTGCGCTCTTCTCGGGAGCGGCAATCGCATATTTTGTCGGGGGTGCGTCGATTCTCGCGTTCATCACCCTGGACAAGGCGCGGTATCTCGCCGCCCTGCCCCAGCGTGCCATGAGCCAGCTTGACCTGTTTGCCTTCCTGGCAATGCCGCTCTTCATCCTGACCGGCGAACTGATGAACCGGGGCGGCGTCACCGAGGCCCTGATCCGGTTTTCCATGTCGATCATGGGCCGGTTCAAGGGCGGCCTCGGCCATGTGAACATCCTGACCTCCGTGTTCTTCGCCGGCATTTCCGGCTCGGCGACAGCCGATGCCGCAGCGCTTGGCAACACGCTGGTTCCGACCATGGAAAAGCAGGGTTACAGCCGCGAATATGCCACGGCCATCACGGCGGCCTCCTCGATCATCGGGCCGATCATTCCGCCGTCGATCATCCTGATCTTCTACGGCGCATTGCTGAACACGTCCGTCGTAGCGCTCTTCGCCGCTGGCGTTGTGCCGGGTCTGCTGCTGGCTGCCGTGCTGATGGTCGTCAACGGCGTGATTGCCCACCGCGAGAACCATCCCGGCGGCGACAAGGCGGATATCCCGCCGTTCTTCCAGTCCCTCTTCACCGCTCTGCCTGCGCTCTCCCTGCCGGTCATCATCCTGAGCGGCGTGCTGTTCGGCTGGATGACCCCGGCTGAAGCGGCGGGTGTTGCCTGTATCGCCGCCCTTCTTGTCGGCGCGATCTACCGCCGCCTGTCCTTCAAGGACATCCACGAGGCCTGCACCCGCACGGTCGTGCTGTCCGGCGCGGTCTTCATCCTGCTGGTTGCCATCGCCACCTTCGGCTATCTGACGTCTCTCGAGCACCTGCCCCAGAAGCTTGCCAGCCTGATTGCCGGTCTTGGCCTCGGCCCGATCGAATACATGCTGGTGCTGAACCTCATCCTGCTTCTGGCCGGCATGATCATGGACGTGAAGGCAGCCGTTGCCCTGCTCGGCCCGCTTCTGATCCCGCCGGCAATCGCCATGGGCGTCGACCCGGTCCACATGGGCATCCTCGTCGGCTTCAACCTGACGGTTGGCCTTCTGACCCCTCCGCTCGGCGGCGTGCTCCTGATCCTGACGACCGTGGTCGACATCGGCTACTGGCGCCTGGTCCGTGCAACCCTTCCGTTCCTTGTCGTTGAGCTGATCCTGCTCGGAGCGCTCATCTTCATCCCCGAAATCTCGCTGGCTCTGCCGCGTTACCTTGGCCTTCTGGGCTAACCTTCACCGAGGAGATAAGAATGAAAAAGATGCTTATGGCTGCGACTGTCAGCCTGATGGCCCTGACCGGCTCTGCTTACGCAATGGATCCCGTTGTCATCGCCTTTGCTGGCAATGAAGACCTGAAGAACGACGCTGAATTCGTCTTCATCAACGGCTTTGCCGAAAGCCTGGCCAAGCATGGCGTCGAAGTGGAAATCCACCCGGCCGATTCCATGGGCAAGGAATCCGATCGTCTGGACCAGACCTCCCAGGGCCTGATTGCCGTGAACGTCGGCAATGGCGGCAGCCTGTTCAAAGTGTCCGACACCGCCCGTGGCCTGTTTCTGCTGTTCCTGATGTCCGATGAAGCCGACTTCGACAAGAACGTCGACCAGTCCGGCATCATGGCCAAGATCAACGAGGAAGCCGCCAGCCATGGTGTGCGGATCGCTGGCTTCCCGATGCGCGGCGGCACGCTCGGCCTCTTCAACAACGAAAAGCCGGTCACCAAGCTGGAAGACGTCAAGGACATGCGTCTGCGCGCCCAGAACGGCGATCAGCTGAAGTTCTTTGAAGCCTGGGGCGCCCGCCCGACCGTCGTCAGCTGGGCCGAAACGCCGAACGCGCTGCAGACCGGCGTTGCCGTTGGCCACCTGAACCCGCCGTCCACCGTTGTGGCAGCCGGTCAGGTCGACCTGCTGAAATACTTCACCCCGATGGATGCTGGTCCGGTCCCGAAGGTCACGATGTTCTCGGACGACTGGTATCAGTCCCTGAGCGATGAGGAAAAGGGCTGGGTCGACCAGGCAACCGCCGATGGCATCGCTGCCAACCGCGCATGGGCGAAGGAACAGACCGCCTATTTCGAAAAGGTCATCATCGACGGCGGCATCCAGATCACTCCGCTGGAAGAAGGCGAGCGTGAAAAGTTCGTCGAAGCCACCAAGGCTGTCTGGGCGCAGACCGTGCCCCAGGAAACCATCGACCTGATCAAGCCGTCTTCAAACTAAGCGTAGCCCCGTAGGATAAAATCATGAAATCCATCGCAAAAGCCCTGATGGCCGCAAGCGACACCGTCGATAGAATTCTACGGGGAACCGCCATTTTCTTCCTCTGTCTCATGGTCGGAGCCATCGTCCTGCAGGTCCTCGCCCGCTACGGATTTTCGGCTCCGCCCGCCTGGACGGAAGAGGCTGCCCGCTACTGTATGGTCTGGGTCGGTCTTCTGGGCGCCAGCGTCTCCTACAAGATCGGCTTCGATCCGGTTCTGGTGAAGCTGCCCAGAAAGCTGTCCCCGGCCCTGCGTGTGATCACCGCCTTCTTCCGCGGCGCGAGCGTTTTCATCTTCCTCTCGCCGATCCTCTGGTACTCGTTCTTCGGCCCTGGTCAGAACGTCTCCCGTTCCTTCCTGATGCGGAACCTGAACACGATGGCTGAATCCATCGACATGCCGCTGATCTTCATCGCGATCACGGTTCCGATCTTCATTGGCGCGATTTTCCTTCACGGCCTTGCCCACATGGCCAGCGCCTTCCAGGCCGACAAGCATTAAAAGATCAAAGCATCCAATGACCCAGCAAGACCTCGCCTCCCTTCAGCAAGACACCGAGTTCCTTGACCGCCTGACCGAAATCCGCCGGGACATCCACCGGCATCCGGAAACCGCTTTCGAAGAAGTGCGCACCGGCAACATCGTGGCCGAGTTCCTGCAGAACCTCGGCATGGAGATCCACCGCGGCCTCGGCAAGACCGGCGTTGTCGGCACGCTGAAGGGCAAACGTCCCGGACAGCGCGTGATCGGCCTCAGAGCAGACATGGACGCCCTCTTTATCGAGGAAAAGACCGGGCTTGACTATGCCTCCACCGTTCCGGGCAAGATGCATGCCTGTGGTCACGATGGCCATACCACCATGCTGCTCGGTGCGGCTGAGAAGCTCGCCAAGGACCCGGACTTCGCCGGCACCATCCACTTTATCTTCCAGCCGGCCGAAGAAGGCGTCGGCGGTGCAAGGGTGATGATCCAGGA
The DNA here is from genome assembly GCF_900142725.1 of Roseibium suaedae. Classification (GTDB taxonomy): domain Bacteria; phylum Pseudomonadota; class Alphaproteobacteria; order Rhizobiales; family Stappiaceae; genus Roseibium; species Roseibium suaedae. Next base: position 541,726 of record NZ_FRBW01000003.1, read on the forward strand.
CGGTCTGTTCGAGCAGTTCCCCTGTGATGCAGTCTATGGCGTGCACAATGCGCCCAAGGAGCCACTCGGCTTTACCAGCACCCGTCCGGGCTCCTTCATGGCAGCGGGCGACACCTGGGAAGTGCGGTTCAAGGGCACCGGCGGACATGGCGCCATGCCTCATCTGGGCACAGACCCGACCATTGCGGCCGGTCAGTTCATCGCCTCCATCGGTTCGCTGATCTCGCGCAAGGTGCCGTCCAATGACGCGGCCGTCGTCTCCGTCGGCCACATCAGTGGCGGCGATTACAACAGCCCGAACATCATTCCGGCCGAAGTGACCATCCGTGGCACGGCCCGCAGCTACCGCCCGGAGGTCCGGGACACGCTGGAGGCCAAGATCGAGCTTCTGGCCAAGAGCTGTGCTGCCGGTCAGGACGTGGAAGCCACGGTAATCTACACCCGCCGCTACCCGCCGCTGATCAACACGCCGGAAAACACGGAGATTGCCGTCAAGGCCGCCTCCACAGCCTTTGGAGAGACCATGGTCGACCCGAAGGCTCCGCCGCTCGGCGGAAGCGAGGACTTTTCCTTCATGCTGGAAAAGGTTCCGGGCGCCTATGTGATGATCGGCAATGGCGATGGCCCGGGCTCCGCCATGGTCCATACCCCGATGTTCAACTTCAACGACGCGCTCATTCCCTATGGCATCGCCTACTGGCTGAATGTCGTGGACCTGGAACTCGGCGAAGCCGCAGCCGCCTGAGGCTGGCCGGACATTTGCACGAATAAAAACAAGCCCGCCGGATGGCGGGCTTAGACTGATGACAAAGGGTACCTGCTTCCCGTTCGTCATGGTCGGGTCAAGCCCGACCATCTGCAAGCCATTGACTTGTTTAGATCCTCGGCTCAAGGCCGAGGATGACGGTGGAGAGGGTTTACCTTTGTCATCACCCTCACAAGCCCGCCGGATGGCGGGCTTGCTCATTTTGGAAGAGGTCCGAGCCAGTCTTACTTGGCCCAGCTCTTGACCAGCTCGTCATAGTTGACGGTGATCGGCTGTTCCTTCTCGTTCTCGATCTTCAGCTGCGGAGCAAGGTTGCCCTTCTTCACAGCGTCGTCGTGCCAGTACTGAAGATCATGCTCTTCAGCCAGCTTCGGACCGAGATCGCCCTGGACGCCTGCGCGCTCCAGACGCGACAGCACCTTTTCCTGTTCCTCGCAAAGCGAGTTCATCGCCTCCTGAGGGGTCTTGGTGCCTGCAGCCGCGTCCCCGACAGCCTGCCACCAGAGCTGCGCGAGCTTCGGATAGTCAGGAACGTTGGTTCCGGTCGGCGACCACTGGAGACGGGCCGGTGAGCGGTAGAACTCGACGAGACCGCCCAGTTCCGGCGCCCGCTTGGTGAAGCTCTCATCATCCAGCGTGGACTGGCGGATAAAGCTGATCGCCGTATGGCTCTTCTTCAGATCGACCGTCTTGGAGACGACGAACTGGGAATAGAGCCAGGCAGCCTTTGCACGGTCATCCGGCGTGGACTTCAGGATCGTCCAGGATCCCACGTCCTGATAGCCAAGCTTCATGCCGTCCTTCCAGTAGACGCCATGCGGGGACGGTGCCATGCGCCACTTCGGCGACCCATCCTCGTTCACGACCGGCAGACCCGGCTTGACCATGTCCGCAGTGAACACGGTGTACCAGAAGATCTGCTGAGCCACTTCGCCCTGAGCCGGAATTGGGCCGGCTTCGGAGAAGGTCATCGACTGCGCCTGCGGCGGAGCATAGTTCTTCAGCCATTCAAGGTATTTGGCGATGGAATAGACCGCTGCCGGACCATTGGTGTCACCGCCACGGGCAACGCAGGAGCCAACCGGACGGGAGTTCTCGTCCACCTTGAGGCCCCACTCATCGACGGGCAGACCGTTGGGAATGCCCTTGTCGCCGTTGCCTGCCATGGACAGCCAGGCGTCCGTGAAGCGCCAGCCGAGCGACGGGTCCTTCTTGCCATAGTCCATATGGCCATAGACCTTCTTGCCGTCGATTTCCCGGCCGGTGAAGAACTCGGCAATGTCCTCATAGGCAGACCAGTTGACCGGAACGCCCAGGTCATAGCCATATTTTGCCTTGAAGTCGGCCTTGTTCTTCTCGTCGTTGAACCAATCGTACCGGAACCAGTAAAGGTTCGCGAACTGCTGGTCGGGCAGCTGATAGAGATCCCCATCCGGAGCAGTGGTGAAGGATGTTCCGATGAAATCGGCCAGATCGAGGTCCGGATTGGTAACGTCCTTGCCCTCGCCTTCCATCCACTTGGTCAGGTTCCGCGCCTGCTGATAGCGCCAGTGAGTGCCGATGAGATCGGAGTCATTCACATAGGCATCATAGACGTTCTCGCCGGACTGCATCTGTGTCTGCAGCTTTTCGATGACGTCCCCTTCACCGATCAGGTCATGAGTGACCTTGATGCCGGTGATCCGCTCGAACGCGGGGGCGAGCACCTTGGACTCATAGTCGTGCGCCGTGATGGTTTCCGAGACGACCCGGATGGACATGCCCTGGAACGGCTTGGCCGCATCCACGAACCACTGCATTTCCTTTTCCTGGGCGGCACGGTCGATCGTGGACATATCCCCGATCTCGCTATCCAGGAACTGCTTTGCCTCTTCCATTCCGGCGAGCGCCTGGCCCGTTCCGGCAGCCAGGGCAATCAAGCTGGCCGTCATCAAAATGTGCTTCCGCATGTATTCCTCCCATTGCGTTGCACGTCACGAACCCGGCTCAAGGTCTCCTCCCAGCGCCGGGGCACCACCCGCTACACGAAGCGGAATACGCCGAGGGCGTAGACCACCGAGAGAGCGAGAGACCACCACAGGCTTGGTCCTACCAGGCCAAGCCATGCGATATTGATGAATGCGCTGCCGAGCAGCGAGATGAACAGCCTGTCCCCCCGCGTCGTGTTCAAGCGCAAGATGCCGAAGCGGGGATTGCCGCCGGGCGAGAGATATTCCCAGAGCCCCATGCCCGCGAGCAGCAGGGCAATGACGGCAAAGAAGGTGCCTGTCTGCCAGGTCCAGGCCATCCAGCTGAGATCGATCATGTCAGACTCTCCCCAGGGCAAAGCCCTTGGCGATGTGATTGCGGACAAACCAGATGACCAGAGCTCCCGGGATGATCGTCAGGACCCCGGCGGCAGCAAGAACGCCATAGTCGAAGCCGGTTGCGGAAGAGGTACGGGTCATGGCCGCCGCGATCGGCTTGGCATCCGTCGTCGTCAGGGTGCGGGCAATCAGAAGCTCGACCCAGGAGAACATGAAGCAGAAGAAGGCGGTCACCCCGACGCCCGAGGCGATCAGAGGCATGAAGATCTTTCCGAAGAAGCGCGGGAAAGAATAGCCGTCGATATAGGCCGTCTCGTCGATCTCCTTCGGCACGCCCGACATGAAGCCTTCCAGGATCCAGATCGCCAGCGGCACGTTGAAGAGGCAATGAGCGATTGCGACCGCAATATGCGTGTCGATCAGGCCGAACGCAGAATAGAGCTGGAAGAACGGCAGGATGAACACGGCCGGCGGGGCCATGCGGTTGGTCAGGAGCCAGAAGAACAGATGCTTGTCGCCCAGGAACCGGTAACGCGAGAAGGCATAGGCAGCCGGCAGCGCCACCGCGATACAGATGACCGTGTTCATCACCACGTAGATCATGGAGTTGAAATAGGTCTCGTACCAGGACGGGTCGGTGAAGATCACCATGTAGTTCCGCAGGGTCGGCTCTGCCGGCCAGAGGCTCAGACCGCTGAGGATCTCGTTGGTGGTCTTGAAGGACAGGTTCACCAGCCAGTAGATCGGGATGATCAGGAACAGCACATAGAGCGTCGGTACCAGCCAGCGGAAAGACCAGCTGCGGCTCTGCTTGTGCGCGGAATGGGCCCGGACCAGAGCATCGACCGGATAGGCCTGCGTGGATTGCGTGTCAGTGGACATAGAGTTCTCCTCAGTGCCGGTCTTCGTCGGGCTGGGTCGTCACCGTGTAGAAGACCCAGGACGCCAGAAGCACAATCAGGAAGTAGATGATGGACATGGCCGAGGCCGGACCGAGGTCGAACTGCCCGACCGCCATCTTGACCAGATCGATGGACAGAAAGGTCGTGACACTGCCAGGTCCGCCGCCGGTCACCACAAAGGGCTCGGTGTAGATCATGAAACTGTCCATGAACCGCAGCAGGATGGCGATCTGCAGCACCCGGTTCAGCTTGGGAAGCTGAATGAAGCGGAACACGCTCCAGCGCGAGGCGCCGTCGATCTTGGCCGCCTGATAATAGGCGTCCGGAATGGACATCAGACCGGCATAGCAGAGCAGCACCACCAGGCTGGTCCAGTGCCAGACGTCCATCAGGACGATGGTGAACCAGGCATCCAGCGTGTCACGGCCGTAGTTGTAGTCAAACCCGAGAGAGGTCAGCACGACACCGAACAGGCCGACGTCCGTGCGGGCAAAGAGCTGCCAGATCGTACCGACCACATTCCACGGAATGAGCAGCGGCAAGGACATGAGCACGAGGCAGACCGGGACGCCGAGCCCCTTCTTCGGCATGTTCAGGGCGATAATGATGCCCAGCGGGATCTCGATCCCCAGAACGATGGCCGAGAACAGGAGGTTGCGCAGCATCGCTTCCCAGAAGCGGCTCGAGTGGAGAACCTCCTCGAACCATTCGGTGCCAGCCCAGAAGAACTGGTTGTTGCCGAACGTGTCCTGAACCGAATAGTTCACGACGGTCATGAGCGGGATCACGGCCGAAAAGGCGACCAGCACCAACATCGGCAAAACCATGAACCAGGCTTTGTTGTTCCAAGTCTTGTCCATGGATCAGGCTCCAAGTTCCACACGCCAAGAATCGGCGTAGAGGTTCATCCCAGCGGTGTCGAACTGCACATGCGGATCGGCGGGCAGGCTTTCATCTTCCCCGGCGAAGGCTGCGATCTCCTGGCCGTCGAGAACGGCCCGGATGATCTTGTGGCGTCCGACATCCTCCACCTTGCGGATCTGGACAGGCAGTCCGCTGGTGCTGATGCGCGTGAATTCGGGACGGATGCCGAGGTCGGTCTTCCGGCCGGCAAGGTCGGGAGCGGCTCCCGGAAGCTCCACCGAATGGTCCCCGATACGGGCCATGCGGCCGTCTGTGTCCACCGGCAGAAGGTTCATGCCGGGAGAGCCGATGAAGTAGCCGACGAATGTGTGCATCGGCCGCTCGAAAAGTTCAGCTGGCGTTCCGATCTGCACCACCTGGCCCTCGTACATGACGACGACCTGATCAGCGAAGGTCAGGGCCTCGGTCTGGTCATGGGTCACGTAGATCATCGTATGACCGAAACGGCGGTGGAGCTTCTTCAGCTGGGACCGCAGCTCCCACTTCATGTGAGGGTCGATCACCGTCAGCGGCTCATCGAAGAGGATGGCGTTCACGTCCGAGCGGACAAGCCCGCGTCCCAGCGAGATCTTCTGCTTCTTGTCTGCCGTCAGACGCCGCGCCTTGCGGTGCGCACCATCCGACAATCCGATCATCTCCAGGGTTTCCTTGACCTTCGCGTCGATGATCTGCTTCGGGACATTCCTGTTTCGCAAGGGAAAGGCAAGATTCTCGTAGACACTCATCGTGTCGTAGACGACCGGGAACTGGAACACCTGCGCGATGTTCCGCTCCTGGGTGGACAGATTGGTCACATCCTGATCGTCAAACCGCAGATGCCCGTGAGATGGCTGCAGCAGACCGGAAATGATGTTCAGCAACGTGGTCTTGCCACAGCCTGAAGGCCCCAGCAGAGCATAGGCCCCGCCGTCCTCGAAGGAGTGGTTGATCTCGCGCAGGGCGAAATCCTCCGGCTTCTGGGGGTCCGGATAGTAGGAGTGCCGGATACGGTCGAAGGTGATTTGCGCCATGACGTTCTCCCTCAAGCCGCCGTGTGGAATTCATATTCGACCGCCCGGCCTTCGGCATCGAAGACCATCAGGTTCGAAGGTTCGAACAGGACTTCAACCGGATCATCCGGATCCAGTTCCAGCACCCCAGGCGTCAGCATGATCCAGTCCGTATCGGCGAAGGTGAAATGCACGAAGCTCTCGGATCCGGTGATTTCCGTAATGACGGCGCGGGCGTGAATGGAAACGTTGTCCTGAGCGGTCGCCCGGGTCATCAGGTGATGCGGCTGAACGCCGATCGTGTAGGTTCCGTCGGCAAGATGCTGCAAATGCGCCGGCACCGGGAAGGACACCGCGTCGCCGTGACGGATCTGTCCGTCCCGCTTTTCGACACTCAAGGTGTTCAGGGGCGGATCGGCGAATGTCCTTGCACTGGTCAGGCTCACCGGCCGGCGGAATGTCTCCACCGTCGGACCGAACTGCACCATGCGCCCTTCACTCAGGACCGCCGTGTTGCCGCCCAGAAGCAGGGCCTCCTGCGGCTCGGTGGTCGCATAGACGAAGATCGCACCGGACTCGGCAAAGATCTTCGGCAGTTCCTCGCGCAGTTCCTCGCGCAGCTTGTAGTCAAGGTTGGCCAGAGGCTCGTCCAGAAGCACGAGGCTGGCATTCTTCACCATGGCGCGGGCAAGCGCAGTGCGTTGCTGCTGACCGCCAGAGAGATTGAGCGGCGTGCGGTCGAGATAGGGCGTCAGGCGCATCAGGTCTGCGGCCCGGCGGACGTCCCTGTCGATGGTGACAGCGTCGCGCCCGAGAACCCGCAAGGGAGACGCGATGTTCTCATATACGGTCAGAGACGGGTAATTGATGAACTGCTGGTAGACCATCGCGACGTTGCGCCGCTGGACGGGAACACCGGTCACGTCCTTGCCATCAAAATGGATGGTCCCGGAGGTCGGCTCGTCCAGCCCGGCCATCAGTCGCATCAAGGTGGTCTTGCCCGCCAGCGTCGGGCCGAGGAGCACATTCAGCGTGCCCCGTTCCAAGGTCAGTGAAACATTCCGGATATGGTCGGCACCGCCGACCGTCCTGCGGACGTTGCGCAGTTCGAGCATGCCATTCCTCCTCCCAAAGGGGCCGGTTCTTCCGGCTTTGGCATCTTCATTTTTGGGCAGGCTGGCCACTCCCCCTCCAAGGTATGGCCAGCCAGGCGGTCAAAGGTCAGGCGATATTTTCCAATCCCTCAGCTTGTAGATCGTCCCCGGTCTCGGGCGCAGATCTCCCCCCTCTTTCAGGCGGCGCTTGAAGCTGTGAATGGGCGTCGCAAGATCATTGATCCGGAACTCAACCACAGATGGACCGTCATAAGCAAATGCCCTGTCGAGCGCCTCTTCGATTTCATCCGGCGCGGTGACGCTGATCCCGAGGAGCCCGAGACCGGCACTTGCGGCGGCAAAGCTGGGTTTGGCGCTCTGCCCTTCCAGAAGGGCCGACTGGACATTGCCGAAATAGAGCTGCTGCCAGAGCTGGATCCATCCAAGACGCCCATTGTTGAGCACGATGTTCACGACACGCTGGTTCTGCTGCAGCTGAGTTGCCAGTTCGCCGATCGTGTAGGAGAAGGCCCCGTCACCCGATACGGTCACCACGCGGGCATCCGGACGGGTGGCTGCCGCCCCGATCGCACCGGGCACCGAATAGCCCAGTCCGCCCTGTCCACGGGCATAGAGGAACTGACGTCCCGGCTTACGGGCCGGAATATATCCGCCGATCCAGCCGGCCGAGAAACTGGCATCCGAAACCACGATGTCATCTTCCCCAAGCCGCCTTGCGACCGCTTCCATGATCCGGGGGGGAGACAGCGGGATTTCTTCGGACTGGATTTCCGCCTGCTTGGCGGCTTCACCCGTGGCCTTGATTTCGGCAATGCGCTTCAGCCACGCGGTGTTGGTACCGGCCTTCAGCCCTGCATCCAGAAGCTTGATGGTCTCGCGCACATCCCCGAACAGGGACACTGTCGGGCGGAACGTCCGGCCATGCTCAAGCGGATCGGCGTCGATGACGATGGTCGCCTGCTCCGGCAGCGGCAAGGTCCAGTTCATGGCCGTGTTCTGGCTCGCCTTGGACCCGCACCAGATCACAAGATCGGCCTCCTTGATCAGCTCGATGGCCGCCCAGGACCCGAGCGGATTCAGGATACCGGCGGCATAGTCCCGGGTTTCCGGGACAGAGCCCTTGCCTGACAGGGAGGTCACAACGAGGCCGTTGAACTTGTCCGCGAATGCGGTGACTTCTCGGGCCGCATCCGATCCATGGACCCCGCCACCGCACACGAGCGCCGGCCGCTTGGCCTTGGCAATCAGCGCCAGGGCAGCATCGACATCCTGCTTCACCGGCACATTGCGCAGGTACGGAATATGGATCGACCGCTCATCCACCGTCGCCTTCAGCAGATCCTCGTCCCAGTCGGCATCAAAGACATCATGCGGAATGATCAGGGCAACCGGCCCCGGCCGGGGCGCAACAGCCGTCCGGAAGGCGGTGCGGATCAGCTCCGGCAGAGCCGTGACCGATGGCACCAGCCACGCATTCTTGGAAATCGACTGGAAGAACTTGAGCTGATCAAAGCCCTGGCTGGCAATGCCCTTTTCCTTGAGTGGCAGCCAGTCGAGCGGCAGTTCCCCGATGATCCCGACCATGGGGATCGATGCATTCAGGGCTTCAAGGAACCCCGCCGACAACAGGTTCGCACCAGGACCGACGGTCACGTCACAAACACCCGGCTTGCCGGTCAGCCGGGCATAGGCATCTGCGGCATAAGCAGCATTTCGTTCGTCCCGCATCAGCACGTGGCGGATACGATCCGTGCGGCGGGAGATGCCATCGTGCAAGGCGGTGGTCTGGCCACCGGGCATGCCGAACACCAGCTCCACACCGTATTGGGCCAGCATTTCGGATATTAAATCGCCAATATGCGCCATTTTTCGTCCATTCACTTCTGGGCGTTGGATCAAGCTCGACCAAAAGGCCGGTATTTGAGGAGATCAGTGCAAGGCAGACAGGCTCTGCACCACGGTCTTGTATGCGGTCAGCTTGCGGGCGAGCGCCGCGTTCCTTTCCGCCTGAGGGACATAGCGCCGGGCAACGCGAACCATCTTGCGTGCGGCATCCGGCAAGCTTGAGTGGAGGCCGAGCGCCGCCGCGCAGCAGATCGCCCCGGCCTTCGCCCCGAACTCACTGCCATCGGCCACTTCCACGGTCATATCCAGGGCGTCGGCGAACATCTGGCACCACTGGGCGGACTTGGAGGCCCCTCCAGCCATCCGCGCGATGCTCGGCCTTGCGCCACCGCTCTGGATCAGCAGCCGCTCGATATCGGTCTGATGGGCAAAGACAACCCCTTCGAAGGCTGCCCGCAGGACATCCCCGAGCGTATGGCGGGCACACAGGCCCAGCATGCCGCCCGGCACCCGGTCCGGTCCGCCGTAGAGATAGGGCAGGAAGAGAATGTCGTTTTCCCGCTGCAGGGCTTCGTCGACCAGCTTGTTGCCAAGCTCATAGATCGAAGATCCTGCGGCCTTCGCCCGGGCGCCCTCCGCCTCCAGCAACGTGGAAAAGATCCATTCCACGTTGCTGGCGGAGGTGGCCGCTCCTTCCGTCGCAATGAACCGGTCGCCGATGGGGAAAGCAGACTGGATGAACGGCGGAGGGGAGAGAAGCGGCCTGTCCAGAATGACAGAATTGATGCTGAAGGTTCCGGCAACGACGGAAATGAAGTCGGGATCGGTCACACCGGAGGCAATTGCAGAGCCGGTGACATCGACGACACCGCGAATGACCGGCGTGCCTTCATTGAGCCCTGTCTGTCTGGCTGCCTCGGCTGTCAGATAGCCGGCAACATCGATGGACGGGCCCACCTCGGGCAGCTTGTCCATCCAGTGGCGGACACCGCCGACAGAAAAAGCTTCCTCGCAATAGCGGCCAGCCGCCAGATCAAAGACCCCTGCAATGCCACCATCCGTCGGATCAGTGGAGACCTTGCCGGTCAGTCTTGCACGGATGAAATCCTTGCAGAAAACCAGCTTGTCTGTCCGGCCGAGAAGATCCGGCTCATGGGCATCAAACCAGCGTAGCAGCGGAATAAGGTGGGTGGCGAACATGCGCGCACCGACCAGCCGGTCGATCTCGGCCACCATTCCGGTGCTGCGCATCTCCTCGATCATGTCGAGGGTGCGGGTGTCGGTGGACACGAGACCGGGACGGACCGAATTCAGATCCTTGTCGATGAAATAGGCACCGGCTCCATAGCCGGAGGGCGCCACACCGGCCACATCCTCAGGTCTGGTCCCCGTCACCTCGAGCAAATTGCGGATGGCCTCGCAAGCCGCGCGCCACATCACATCGGGGTCGCGCTCGGTCCAGCCGGGCATCGGGAAGTGCATCTTGTTCGGACTACTCTGGCAGGCAATCTCATTACCTTCCAGATCAAATAAAGCGGCCTTTGTCATAGTACCGCCAGCGTCAATGCCAATCAGGCGCTCACGCATAGCAATATCCTCCCTACGACCGAAGCGATTCCTCTTTCGCTTCAGCGTTCCTCCTCTTGGCGGATATTATTTCCGCCTTTTCCCTTGCTTGCTGCAAAGTTGTTATAATAAGTTGAGGCTAGGTGACTTCGGGAAGGCTGTCAATACGGTTTGACGTAACAAGATCAAAAGCTGCCAAAGAGGACTGTCCTCGAAGTCACGCACCGGCACAAGGACAAGGCCGGACCGGGAGGAAAAAACATGAGAACGCGAAACGAGGCACTGGCGGCGCTGGTGTCCGGAACTACGGGCGATATTCTGATCGTTGGAGGCGGCATCAATGGCGTCGGCCTTTACCGGGATCTCGCCGCGCAAGGGGTGGCTACCACCCTCGTGGAAATGGGAGATTTCTGCAGTGGCACCTCCTCTGCCCCCTCGCGCCTGATCCATGGCGGCCTGCGCTATCTGGAGCAGGGCGAGTTCAAGCTGGTGAAGGAATCCGTCGAGGAGCGCGACCGGTTGCTCGTCAATGCCCCGCATCAGGTCCGGCCAATCCGGGTCTGGGTGCCTGCTCTGTCCTGGACGGCGGGCACATTCCAGGCAGCGCTCCGGTTCTTCGGTCTCGTGAAGAACCCTGGCCCAAAAGGTGCCCTGATCCTGAAACTCGGGCTGACCTTCTTTGACGGTTTCAGCCGCCGCTATGGGTCGATGCCCCACCACCGGCTTGTCAGCCGCCACAAGGCGCTTGAAACCGTTTCCGGCCTCGCTGCCAGCACCAAAATCGTCGCGGAATATTACGACGCCCGGATCGAAAGTCCTGAACGGCTGACCATGGAACTCGTCGCCGACACGGAGGCTGCCTGCGAGGGCTGCGTTGCCCTGCCCTACATGAAGCTCACTGGCATCGAGGGCAACCGGGCAAGCCTGAAGGACCTGCTCACGGGGGAAGAACACAGCCGGGAGTTCCGGCTGATCATCAACTGCGCAGGTGTGTGGATCGACAAGGTCGACCACAGTCTCAAGGTCGAGGAAGAGCTGGTCGGCGGCACACGCGGGTCGCACCTTCTCCTGAAAAGACCGGATCTGGTCCGGGAGCTCGGAGATGTGATGCTCTATTTCGAAACCCCGGATCACCGGGCCTGCCTAATCTATGCCCGGGACAAGGACCACATCCTGCTCGGGACAACGGATCTTCGCACCGAAAACATCGACGACAAGGAAACCACCGAGGAAGAGATTGACTATCTCTTCGATGTCATGCGCACGGTTCTTCCCGGATCGAACCCGGCCCGCACAGACATTTCCTTCGCCTATTCCGGCGTCCGCCCCCTGCCCCGCCAGACAGGAGGCGCTGCAGGCTCAATCAGCCGCGATCACACGTTCCGCATGTTCGAGCCTTCAGGCAGTAGAAAGGTTCCGGTTCTCACCCTGATCGGCGGCAAATGGACCACTTACCGCGCCTGCGCCGAACAATTGGCAGACCTGGCCCTCAAGCGGATCGGGATCGCTCGCAAGACGGACACGGCCCATCTGGCGATCGGCGGCGGGAAGGCCTTTCCCGTCTCCGAGGACGCCCGCACGGACTTCCTGAACAGGCTGACCCGATCGGCTCCAGTCTCCCTCTCCCGGGCGGAAGTGCTGCTGCGCCGGTATGGATCGCGTGCCGCTGACTTTGCCAACACCCTCCTGGAAGCCGGAGACCAGGAAACACCACTTCTGGCTGCGCCTTGCTATTCACGTGAAGAAATTCTATGGATCGCTCGAAATGAGCGAGTTTCCCGGCTTGAGGACGTCATTTTGAGACGGACCCTCATGGGATTTGAAGGCTGGGCAAATGCCCAATCGGTTCGCGAGGTTGCAGAGACGATTGCACCGGTTCTGGACTGGAGCGCGGAGACCGCAGAGGCGGAAATCCGGTCCGTCCTCGGTCTCCTGTCCGTCCGCCACAGGGTCCCACCTGACGGCTCAACGGCCTCATGAACCAAAGGCAGGGAGAAAAGGCGTGCCGGACGAAGGGTTAGCAGGTTTGGCTGCCGTGGAGCCAGACGTCAGGATCCCGCTATGGGCACAGGTCAAGGCCGCAATCACGACCATGATTGCGGAACGCGGCCTGCAGCCCGATGACAAGCTTCCCAGCGAGACCGAGTTTTGCGACCTATATGGCGTGTCGCGCATCGTCGTGCGGCAGGCCATGAGCCGGCTCGTGAACGAGGGGCTGATCTACCGCCAGCAGGGCCGCGGTGCCTTCGTTGCAGCCCCCAGCGAGGACACGGACTTCGTTGGCCGCATCATCGGCTTTTCGGGAGACCTTGGGGTCAAGAACCACAAGGTGACCCGAAAGGTTCTCGAGGTTGGCTACCGGACGCCCTCCACCCGTATCCGGCGGCTTCTCGACATGGAAGACCACGAGGAAGTTGCCTATCTGAACCGGGTGATGAGCGTGGACGGGGTCCCGAGAATTCTCGTCGAAAGCTGCCTTGTTGCCCGGAAGGTGCCCGGCTTCCTGGACCTCTGCCTTGAAGACAGGTCTCTCTACGCCATGTTGCGGGAGAATTACGGCATCGAGTTCACCGGTGCCGAGCGCTGGGTCGAGGCGGCAAATGCTTCTGAAGAGGAAGCCCGGCTGCTGGACGTGACGCCCGGAACGGCCCTTCTGCGGATCGAATCCCGCTCAAGCGTCAAGGACGGCTCTCACGTCGAGTACTTCTCCGCGCTCTACCGGGCCGATCAGGCCCGGCTGCATTTCGCGATCAAGACCGACACGGGCAGCTTCCGCTAGCTAGACAAAAAAGCCGCCCAAAAGGACGGCTTTCCATGTCGCAAGACCTGTCTTGAAAGACCTCAGTCGAGATCCTTCAGGGCCTCTTCCAGGTCTCCGACCATCCCGTCGATCAAGGGACCGATCGCAGGCGAGCGGGACTGTTTCAGGCGCTCTGCCTTGAGGATCGCGCGGACGTTTTCATAGGCGCGCCCGAGATCGTCATTCACCACCACATAGTCATATTCTGACCAGTGGCGCATCTCGCCGACAGCAGTCTTCAGGCGGCGCAGGATCACTTCCTCGCTGTCTTCCGCGCGGCGGCGCAGACGCGACTTCATCTCGGCAATGGATGGCGGCAGGATGAAGATCGAGACCACATCTTCGCGCATCTTTTCATAGAGCTGGAACGTGCCCTGGATATCGATGTCGAACAGAATGTCCTTGCCGTTCTCGATGGCGTTTTCCACCGGGCCACGCGGCGTGGCGTAATAGTTGCCGTGAACTTCCGCCCACTCCAGCAATTCGCCATCTTCCTTCATGTGCTCGAAGCGCTTTTGATCCAGGAAGTGATAGTGAACGCCATCCACTTCGCTCGACCGGCGCGGGCGGGTCGTGACGGAAATGGACAGGGCCAGATTGTCTTCCTTTTCCAGCAGCAGCCGGGCAATGGTCGACTTGCCTGCACCTGACGGCGACGAGAGCACGAGCATCAGGCCACGGCGGGATTCTTCCGCCGCATCGGCACTCACCGTGACGCCTTGCCGGCCATTGGACGTCGCATCGGACATTCGGATCACTCCAGGTTTTGGATCTGCTCGCGCATCTGATCGATCACGGCCTTCAGGTCAAGCCCGATCGTGGTCAGCTCGACATCATTCGACTTGGAGCAGAGCGTATTTGTTTCGCGGTTAAATTCCTGTGCCAGGAAATCAAGCCTGCGGCCGATGGCGCCACCGGCGGCCATAAGCTCGCGCACGGCGCTCACATGGGCGTGCAGCCGGTCCAGCTCTTCCCGGATATCGGCCTTGGTGGCCAGGATCGCGGCTTCCTGGTGAAGCCGCTGGCTGTCGAGTGCCCCTGCGGACGCATCCATCAGCTCGGCCACAAGAGCCGCAAGCCGGGCCCGGATGGCTTCGGGCTGGCGGGCTGGCAGGCTCTCGGCACGGGCAGTCAGCTCCGCAACCCGGCCAATCTGACCCAGAATGATGTCGCGGATCGCCGAACCTTCAGACCGGCGCATGTCGACGAGAGCGTCCAGCGCCTCGTCCAGCGTCGACAGCAGTGTTGCCAGTAGAACTTCGCGGACCGCAGGGTCTTCCTCGGGCTCCTTCAGCTCCACGACGCCCTTTTGCGCCAGAATGCCGTCAAGGGTCGGAGGGGCCACATCCGGCAGACGCTGGCGCAACAGGTCCACGGCTGCCAGAACCGCATCCAGAGCGGTCTGGTTGATGGTCAGGACAGCCTCGCCCTGATCACGCTGCATGGAGAGGCCAATCGAGACGTTGCCGCGCTGGAGTACCTTGGCGCAACGTTCGCGGATGCGCGGCTCCAGTTCTTCAAGACCGGCAGGAAGGCGCAGGCGCACATCCAGGTTTTTGCCGTTCACGGAGCGCAGTTCCCAGGTCCAGCGGACCACACCTGCCTCTCCCTGAACCCGGGCAAATCCGGTCATGCTGGCAAGGGTCATCTGGATCTCCGTGTCTCAACCGCCCGCTGAAGGGCAAATGATTTGCGGCCCGAAGGCCGCAAACTCTCAGTTCTGTTTTGCGCCGTCACCCTGGGCGGGAGCAGCCTCATCCGCCGCAGGGGCGGTATCCTTGGCAGTCTCCGCGTTGGTGCGGATTTCACGCTCGACCTTGCGCCACTTGCGCACATTGGCCTGGTGCTGCTCATAGGTCTCCGAGAACACATGCCCGCCGGTTCCATCGGCGACGAAGTAGAGATCCTTCGTGCGCGAGGGATTGGCAACCGCTTCCATGGAAGCCCGGCCCGGATTGCCGATCGGTCCCGGCGGCAAGCCATTGATCTGGTACGTGTTGTACGGGTTTTCCTTCTTGAGCTCGGACTGCTTGATCGCAGACCGGTCCTCAAGCCACGCCTCACCGCCATGCAGGCCGTACAGGATCGTCGGATCCGACTGCAGGCGCATGTTCTTGTTGAGACGATTGACGAAGACACCGGCAACACGCGGACGCTCATCGGCCTTGGCTGTTTCCTTCTCCACGATGGAGGCAAGGATCACCAGCTCTTCCGGTGACTTGACCGGCAGGCCATCGCTGCGGCGCTGCCAGATTTCCGCCAGAAGCTTGGACTGGGCGGCCTTCATCTGGTCGATGATCTGCTGACGCGTCGTGCCACGGGTAAAGGTGTAGGTCTCCGGCAGCAGTGCGCCTTCAGCCGGAACAGTCTCGATGTCCCCGACCAGCGCATCATTATCGCGCACCCGCTTCAGGATCTGGGCGGTCGACCAGCCTTCCGGAACCGTGACTGCATGGGTGACCGCATTGCCTTCCACGAGATCCTGCATGATCTCGCGCATGGAAACGCCCGGGGCGAACGCATATTCGCCAGCCTTCAGGCGGGTCTGGTTCTTGTAGAAACGGATACCGGCGTTGAACACCAGCTCATCAATCAGGCTGTCGCCAATGACGTTCTCGGCTGAAAGACGGTCCGTGATTCCCGACAGACCGGAGCCGGCTGCGATGATCACCGTGCTGTCCTTGGTGGAAGGACCCGGCTCATCGAAGATCTGCTTGCCGAAATAGAGCGCAGCCCCTGCGCCGATCACAACGAAGACGGCCAGCGAGATGATCAGATTAATGAGGATGACGACAGGATTTCGCACATGGCGGGAGCGCGGCGGCGGTCCGGGCGGCTGTTCCGGCTGGATCGCCTCTCTCGGACTTTTCGGCTTGATGCGCATATAATCGCCCTTTTTCCTTCAGACCTTCGCCAGGATCCAGGCGATGCCCTTGATGCAACTCATAGCGCGGCTGGGAAAGAACCGCCGCCGCGGGACAATCCCTTCGGCGGCGGGCAATTTTATGACCTCAGCCTTCAGTCTGCCACTTTGCGGAAGACGAGCGAGGCATTCGTGCCGCCAAATCCAAAGGAATTGGAGAGCGCCACGTCAATATTCATCTTCTTGGCCTTATGGGCAGCCAGATCGATCTTGGTCTCGACCGAAGGCGTGTCCAGGTTAATCGTCGGCGGCACCATGCCGTCGCGAATCGCCAGAACGGAGAAGATGGCTTCCACGGCACCCGCAGCACCCAGAAGGTGACCGGTGCAGGACTTGGTGGAGGACATGACAACCTTGTCGGCCGCATCGCCGACCAGACGCTCGACGGCGCCCAGTTCGATGGTGTCGGCCATGGTCGAGGTGCCATGCGCGTTGATGTAGTCCACGTCCGCAGCGGAGATGCCGGCACGGGCAAGCGCCGCGCTCATGCAACGGAACGCGCCATCGCCGTCCGGAGACGGAGCGGTGATGTGGAACGCATCGCCGGACAGACCATAGCCGATGACTTCAGCATAGATCTTCGCGCCGCGTGCCTTGGCGTGCTCGTATTCTTCCAGAACGACAACACCGGCGCCCTCACCCATGACGAAGCCGTCACGGTTGGTGTCGTAAGGCCGCGAAGCCTTTTCCGGGGTATCGTTGTAGCTGGTGGACAGCGCCTTGCAGGCGGCAAATCCTGCAAGGGACAGACGGCAGACCGGAGATTCGGTTCCGCCGGCAACCATGACATCCGCATCGCCGAAGGCAATCAGACGGGAGGCATCGCCAATGGCGTGCGCACCGGTCGAGCAAGCCGTAACCACTGCGTGGTTCGGACCCTTCAGGCCGTGACGGATGGAGACATACCCGCCAGCCAGATTGATCAGGCGGCCGGGAATGAAGAACGGAGAAATTCTGCGCGGACCTTTGTCGGCCAGCGTGTGCGCGGCTTCCTCGATCCCCTGAAGACCACCGATGCCGGATCCGATGAGGACACCGGCGCGGATCTGCTCTTCATGGGTTTCGGCCTTGAAGCCACTGTCTGCGAGCGCCTGATCGGCAGCTGCGACAGCATAGACGATGAAATCGTCGACCTTGCGCTGCTCTTTCGGCTCCATCCAGTCGTCCGGGTTGTAATACCCTTCGACGGACGGATCGCGCGGGATCTGACAAGCGATCTGGCATGCCAGATCATCTACCTGGAAATTGCTGACCTTGGAGGCCCCGCTTTTCCCGTCGAGAATGTTTTTCCAAGAGGTATCAACGTTTCCGCCAAGCGGAGACACCATACCCAGACCTGTGATGACAACTCGCCTCATGCAACCCGCACTTGATTTCGGGCAGCCCGGTTCATTCGAAACCGGACTGCCCGCTGATCCAAACGTCTTGCCAGCGAATTAGCCGGCGTTCTTTTCCAGGAACTTCACGGCATCGCCAACCGTCAGGATGGTTTCTGCTGCATCGTCCGGGATTTCTACGCCGAATTCTTCTTCGAACGCCATGACCAGTTCAACGGTGTCAAGGCTGTCTGCGCCCAGATCGTCGATGAAGGAGGCGTTGTCGGTTACCTTTTCAGCGTCCACACCGAGGTGTTCGATGACGATTTTCTTAACCCGATCAGCGATATCGCTCATTTTCATACTTCCTTGAGTTTACTGTCTCTGCCGAGCTTCCGGTTCAAGCCGGAGGCGGCCGAAACCCGAATTTCAGTCTGCCAAACCTCAGGGGGACCACATTTCGGCACTGCCGGGACCCCGTGATCCTGAAGACGTTCTGGACGGGTCAGATCTGAAAACCAGTCTGTCACCCTACCCCAGCGAACAATCGGCGGGTTGGTAACACACTTTACACACCTTGACCAGCCAGTCCGGAACGCGCTTGCGCGGTCCGGAATTTTTTGCGCTGCAAATGAAAACAGCGTTTTAAATCATTGCCATACCGCCATTGACGTGAATGGTCTGCCCGGTGATGTAGGCAGCCTCGTCGCTGGCAAGGTAGACAGAGGCGGATGCAATTTCCGCTGCGGTGCCCAAACGGCCTGCCGGAACGCTTACCAGAATCGATTCTTTCTGCTTTTCGTTCAGGGCATCCGTCATCGCGGTTTCGATGAAACCGGGAGCAATCGTGTTCACGGTGATATTGCGGCTTGCGACTTCGCGTGCAAGCGACTTGTACATGCCGATCATGCCTGCCTTGGCCGCCGCATAGTTCACCTGGCCCGGATTTCCGGTCACGCCAACCACGGAGGTGATGCCGATGATGCGGCCTGCACGGCGCTTCATCATGCCCTTGATCGCGGCACGGCAGATGCGGAAGTTGGAGGTCAGGTTGACTTCGAGAACCTGCTCCCACTCTTCATCCTTCATGCGCATGAAGATGTTGTCGCGGGTGATGCCGGCGTTGTTGACCAGGATGTCCAGCTTGCCCATGGCCGCTTCCGCAGCCGGAACCAGCGCATCCACAGCTTCACGGTCGGACAGGTTGGCCGGGGTCACGAAAACGCGTTCGCCCAGATCGTTGGCCAGCGCTTCCAGCTTTTCCGCACGGGTGCCGGACAGGGCAACGGTCGCGCCCTGCGCATGCAACGCACGGGCGATGGCTTCGCCGATACCACCGGTCGCACCGGTTACAAGAGCGGCTTTGCCCTCAAGGTTGAACATGTCGGTTTCCTTCCTGTGAAAATTCACTCAGTGCCGCATGGCGCACCGAACAGGCGTCTCAGCCGTTCAGCTTCGCAATCAGGGCGTCGATATCGTCCGGCGTGTTGATGGCCTGGCCCGCAGCGCCATCAGCGATGCGCTTGACCATGCCGCTCAGAACCTTGCCAGCCCCAACCTCAACGAAGGTGGAAACACCCTCGCCTGCCAGCCAGGAAATGGATTCGCGCCAGCGCACCGTGCCGGTGACCTGCTCGACCAGGCGGCGGCGGATCTCGTCCGGATCGGTGATCGGAGCGGCCAGAACATTGGCAACCAGCGGAACCTTCGGCGCGCGAATCTCGGCCCCGGCCAAAGCTTCGGCCATGGCGTCGGCAGCAGGCTGCATCAGGGAACAATGGAACGGTGCGCTGACCGGCAGCATCACTGCGCGGCGGGCGCCCTTGCCCTTGGCGATCTCGATGGCACGCTCGACTGCCGCCAGATGACCAGAGACGACGACCTGGCCCGGTGCGTTATCATTGGCAGCCTGGCAGACTTCGCCTTGAGCGGCTTCTTCGGCAATGGCCTTGGCCGCATCGAAGTCGAGACCGAGGAGAGCGGCCATGGCGCCCTGCCCGACCGGCACGGCGTTCTGCATCGCATCACCGCGCACGCGCAGCAGGCGGGCAGCCGTTCCGATATCCAGGGAACCGGCAGCAGCCAGGGCGGAATATTCACCGAGAGAGTGACCGGCGACGAAAGACACGCTCTTCGCCAGATCCAGACCCTTGGCTTCCAGAACGCGCATCGTCGCGAGGCTGACAGCCATCAGCGCCGGCTGTGCGTTCGCCGTCAGGGTCAGGTCGGTATCCGGTCCATTCCACATGACATCGGACAGTTTCTGGCCGAGTGCGTCATCGATTTCCTCGAACACGGCGCGGGCTTCCGCATAGGTGTCTGCGAGAATCTTGCCCATGCCCACAGCCTGGCTGCCCTGACCGGGGAATGTGAATGCGATGCTCATGCGGGACGTCCCTCCGTCACCTGTTGATCTTGTCGTTCAAATTGTCTTGGCCATTTTCCGGATGCCTCCGGTTCAGGCAATTTGCCGGACTTAATACGTCCCGCACCGCATTTCAAAGCTTTCCTCCCCGAAAACGCAACTCCAAGCGCCAAAACCTCTGAATAAAACCCGTAACCGCCTGCAAAACTGCCAGAAACCCGGCCACGCCTGCAGGGCCAGGTTCAAAGCGCCCGCCCTGCTATCAATCGAAGTGTCCGCAGCTTTTACGAGCAGGATCCTTTTGGCACCGGGTCAAAAACGCTATGGTCACTCCTCACCTTGAAGCGCCGAAGCTCACGACCGGCTTTTAGAATTATGCGGGAATGCCACCTTATGACTCGAGTTCTCAAAGTGCTTCTGGCCCCTTCCCTTGGCGGCATTCTGGCTGCGGCCCTCGCCCTCAACGCAGCGGCAAATGCGGGAGAGAATATGCGTCCATTGGAAACATCTCTTCAAGCGGCATTCGACAGGGGTGAGTTGAAAGGCCTCCACGAAGTGCTCGTGATTCACAAAGGTGAAGTTCTGGCCGAAAGCTTTTTTGATGGCGAGGACCAGAACTGGGGCCAGCCGCTCGGCAAACGCAGTTTCGACGCCGAAAGCCTTCACGACATCCGGTCCGTGACGAAGTCCATCGTTTCACTTCTTTATGGGATTGCGCTTTCAGAGGGCAAAGTCCCGGACTTGGAAA
Source organism: Roseibium suaedae (assembly GCF_900142725.1). Taxonomy (GTDB): domain Bacteria; phylum Pseudomonadota; class Alphaproteobacteria; order Rhizobiales; family Stappiaceae; genus Roseibium; species Roseibium suaedae. The sequence continues at coordinate 562,291 of NZ_FRBW01000003.1, forward strand.
CGCCGCTTGTCTCCCTTTTCCCCCAATATGCGGATCTGGCGAAGGACGAGGAACGGCAGCGCATAAAGGTCCACCATGCACTGTCCATGCAAATGGGCATGGAATGGGATGAAAACCTGCCCTATTCCGATCCCCGCAACAGCGAGATCCAGATGGAAAACGCTCCGGACCGGTACAGATTCATTCTGGACAGGCCGATCGTCACACCTCCCGGACAAGGCTGGACCTATAGCGGCGGCGCTGTCGCGTTGATCGGCAAACTGATTGCCGATGGGACGGGCAAATCTCTTGACGACTATGCAGCGGAGAAGCTGTTCGGACCGCTTGGCATCAGCCGCTTTGAATGGGCGCGGGGACCGGACGGCACCCTGTCTGCGGCATCGGGCTTGCGGATGACCGCGCGCGATCTGGCCAGGATCGGACAGATGATTGCAAATGGCGGAAGTTTCGAGAACCGGCAGATCGTGCCCGAGGACTGGCTGAAGGCCTCTATCACCCCCCATGCGGATATTGATGGAGGCCAGATCCGGTACGGCTATCTCTGGTGGCTCTCCGGAAAAGGCTCACCGGCGATACTGCCGGCGGCGTGGGCAGCCGGCTTTGGAAATGGCGGACAGCGTCTGACGGTTTATCCCGGCGAAGACCTTGTCGTTATCGTGCTGGCAGGAAACTACAATCTGCAGGACGCCTGGCGGGTGCCTGTTAGCGTCATCGTTGACCATGTGGCCCCGGCTGTCTTCAAGTAGGCCCCGGCAGTCAGGGCGTCAAAAAGCGGGAAATACCGCCATTACGGCTTGCAATCAGCCAGATATCGTCTATACAGCCGCTCTCATCCGGCAACTTGGCCGGGGGCTGAACGGAAGGGTGCTTCGGTGCCAGGGCGGTAAAAAACCCGACTTCCCGTGTCTCCGCTCTCGTTGAGAATTCTCGTACCTTTCCGGGGTCACGAGGAGGCTTTGCGCCAGTTGCCGTTGTGAAACCAAGGAAAGGCTATATCCATGCCTCTTTATGAGCATGTGTTCCTGGCGCGCCAGGACATCTCGACCCAGCAGGTCGAAGCTCTTGTCGAACAGTACAAGGGTCTCATCGAAGCTGAAGGCGGTTCGGTCGGCAAGATCGAAAACTGGGGCCTGCGCTCCCTCGCCTACCGCGTGAAGAAGAACCGCAAGGCTCACTACATCCTGATGAACATCACCGCTCCGCATCCGGCAGTTGCCGAAATGGAACGTCAGATGGGCCTCAGCGAAGACATCCTGCGCTTCATGACCTTCAAGGTCGAAGAGCACGAAGAAGAGCCGTCTGCAATGATGCAGAAGCGTGACCGTGACGACCGTCGCGGTGGCGAACGCGGTGGTGATCGCGGCGGCCGTTTCGGCGGTGGCGATCGTGGTGACCGCGCTCCGCGTGGTGACCGTGGTGGAGACCGGGGCGACCGCGCTCCGCGTCGTGCAGAAGCGGAGTAAGAGACCATGGTTGATATCGCACAGATCCCGAGCCGTCGTCCGTTCTTCCGTCGCCGGAAGACCTGCCCGTTCTCCGGCGCTAACGCACCGCGGATCGACTACAAGGACATCCGTCTCCTGCAGCGCTACATTTCCGAGCGCGGCAAGATCGTTCCGAGCCGCATCACCGCGGTTTCCGCGAAGAAGCAGCGTGAACTGGCCCGTGCTATCAAGCGCGCCCGCCTGCTCGGCCTGCTGCCGTTCGTCATCAGCTAAGCCGTAACCGGTTTAGTTTCAGCCCGGGGCACGCCCCGGGCTCCCGGATTGGGGCCGGCCGGATCCAAGTGATCGGCCTCTAACCGCCGAAACCCGGCTCACCGGACGGCGGGACAGACCGCAGGAGTTATTCCCATGCAAGTTATCCTTCTCGAGCGTATCGCTAAGCTCGGCCAGATGGGCGACACCGTCCGCGTTCGCGACGGCTTTGCCCGTAACTTCCTTCTGCCGCAGGGCAAGGCGCTGCGCGCCAACAAGGCAAACCTGGCCAAGTTCGAAGCAGAGCGCGCTCAGCTCGAAGCCCGTAACCTGGAACGCCGTCAGGACGCTGAAGCCGTTGCCGCCAAGATGGAAGGTCAGAGCCTGACCATGATCCGTTCTGCTGGTGAAACCGGTCAGCTTTACGGCTCCGTCGCGACCCGTGACATTGCTGACGGCCTGACCGCCGCTGGCTTCTCCGTCGTCCGCAGCCAGGTTGAACTGCGCTCCCCGATCAAGACCATTGGTCTGCATTCGGTTGCCATCTCCCTGCACCCGGAAGTCGAAGTGACCGTGACCGTCAACGTCGCACGCTCCGAAGACGAAGCTGTCCGTCAGGCAGCTGGTGAAGACCTCACCGCACCGGAACAGGATATCTTTGAATTCGAAGCCGACGAAGAAGAAGGCGACGAAGGCGAAGAAACCGAAGCTCAGGAAGAAACCGAAGAGTAATCCTCTTCCGGGTCCTTCCCGCTTTTTGAAAACGGCGTCCCTCGGGGCGCCGTTTTTGTTTGCACGCCTGACTTTCAGGCAAGCCGGCACCTGAAGATGGTGCCCTGCCCTGCTTGACCGCTCTTGCCCGGGGCAGGCCGTCTCCTCATTTTCCCGAAATACAAGTCTTGACCGGCGTTTTTCCGGCTTAGTTGTTTCGGGGCCCCGGCCACTGTGGTTTTGGCGCCATTTCAAGGCTTGCCTTGCTCTTGCCCCGAAATGAATGCATTAATTTTCATTAACTTTTTCAAGCGCTAAGCCGATAAGGGTTGTGAGTCCGTTTCTGCCTTCCCCGTCAAGCGCTTGCTGTTTTTTTTCCCTATGAATCCCTTCTGCTGGGGGAATCGATGATAGCTTTATTCAAGCCTTGAAGACGGGACCGGGATGAGAGAAGACCATCAGGCAAGCGGACAACGGGGGTCTCCATGAAAGGCAAACTGCAGTCAGTCGAAACAGAAGAAGCAGCACTTCGTCTGGCACCACATAATGCAGAAGCCGAGCGTCAGCTCCTCGGTGCGATTCTGGTCAACAATGAAACCTATTACCGGGTCTCGGATTTTCTGGAGCCGCATCATTTCTTCGTGCCCCAGCATCAGGAGATCTATGAGAAGGTCGGCCAGCTGATCCGGGCCGGCAAGACCGCCTCGCCGATCACGCTGAAGACCTTCTACCCGGCCGACGCCAAGATCGCGGATCTGAGCGCGACGCAGTTCCTGCTGCGCCTTGCCGCCGATGCCGCATCGATCATCAACGCCGAAGACTACGGCCGGACCATCTATGACCTTGCCATCCGCCGGAATCTGATCCGCATCGGCGAAGACATGGTCAACATCGCCTATGACGCGCCGATCGACGTGCCGCCTGCCCAGCAGATCGACGATGCGGAACGGCGCCTGTTCGAACTGGCCGAAACCGGCCGTCAGGAAGGCGGGTTCGTCAGCTTCGGCGACGCTCTGACCCAGACCATCGAAATGGCCCATGCGGCCTGGAACCGTGAAGGGGCGCTCTCGGGCATTTCCTCAGGGCTGCGCGACCTCGACAAGCTGATGGGTGGCCTGCAGCATTCGGACTTGATCGTGCTCGCCGGACGTCCCGCCATGGGCAAGACCTCTCTGGTGACCAACATCGCCTATAACGTGGCCGAGGCCTATATGGCCGAGGAGCAGCCGGATGGGAGCCTGAAGACCAGGAACGGCGGTGTCGTCGGCTTCTTCTCGCTGGAAATGTCCGCCGAACAGCTGGCCACCCGTATCATTTCCGAGCAGGCGGAAATCTCCTCGTCCAAGATCCGCCGCGGCGACATCACGGAGCAGGAATTCGAGCGCCTTGCCGCAGCTGCCCAGCACATGCAGACCGTGCCGCTGCACGTCGACCAGACCGGTGGCATTTCCATCGCGTCTCTCGTTGCCCGTGCCCGCCGTCTGAAGCGCCAGCGCGGCCTCGACCTGATCATCGTCGACTATATTCAGCTTCTGTCCGGCTCTTCCAAGAACAGCGGCAACCGCGTGCAGGAAATCACGGAAATCACCACCGGCCTGAAGGCTTTGGCAAAGGAACTCAACGTTCCGATCATCGCCCTGTCACAGCTCTCCCGTCAGGTGGAATCACGCGATGACAAGCGCCCGCAGCTCTCCGACCTTCGTGAATCGGGCTCGATCGAGCAGGACGCGGACGTGGTGATGTTCGTCTATCGTGACGAATATTATCTCGGGAAGACCGAGCCGGAAGAAGGCACGCCGGAACATGAAGTCTGGCGCGACAAGCTGGAGCGCGTGAAAGGCAAGGCGGAAGTCATCATCGCCAAGCAGCGCCACGGCCCGACAGGCACCGTGAACCTGCACTTCGAAGGCCAGTACACCCGCTTCTCGGATCTGGCCCAGGACGAATATATGCCCGAGCGGCACGAGTAAGCCGCTCACAAGGGCGAGCAGCCCCTTTTCCAAAAAGTGCCGGCGCTTCCTGCAAGGCGGTTTTCCCGATAACCGCGCCGGTGGCTTTGCCCCGGTCTTCGGATATCGCCTGCCACGTATCGGCCGGATTTCCCTGGAGATGCTCGCCCCGACATCACAAACATGCCAGACGGGCTGATCGAGCGCGGCTCGTTTGTGGAAATGCTTGGACCCAATGTTGCGGCCTGCGACCTGGCAGCCTATGCCGAGACCATCGATTACGAGTATCTGACGGGGCTTGGCGGGCGCTATCACCGCCGCTATCAGCCCTTGCCGGATGCACACCCGGCGGCACTTGCCGCCTCCCCGACCTGACCCGACAGGAGCCCCGCCGACATGGCACGCAGATCCACCAGTTTCGTCTGCCAGTCCTGCGGGGCGGTTTACGCCAAGTGGGCAGGACGCTGCGAATCCTGCGGCGAGTGGAATTCCATCGTCGAGGAACAGACCGGCGGCGGTGTCGGCGGCGGACCAGGCAAGGCCAAGACCAACCGGGGCCGGGTCATTCAGCTTGTCGGCCTTGAAGGCGATGCCAAGGAACCTCAGCGCATCAAGAGCGGCGTTGCGGAACTGGACCGGGTAACCGGTGGCGGTTTCGTGCGCGGATCCGCACTGCTCGTCGGCGGGGACCCGGGCATCGGCAAGTCAACATTGCTCATTCAGGCCGCCGCAGCTCTCGCAAGGCTAGGCCATTCCGCCGTCTATATCTCAGGCGAAGAAGCCATTGGCCAGGTTCGCCTGCGGGCCGAACGGCTTGGCCTCTCCCAGGCACCGGTGGCGCTTGCAGCCGAAACCAGCGTCGAGGACATCCTCGCGACGCTGGAAGCGGGCCAGCCCCCGGCCCTGCTCATTCTCGATTCGATCCAGACGCTCTGGACCGATCAGGTGGAAAGTCCTCCCGGCACGGTGACACAGGTTCGCGCCTCGGCGCAGGCCATGGTCCGCTATGCCAAGAAACATGGCACCACGCTCGTGCTCGTCGGTCACGTCACCAAGGATGGCCAGATCGCCGGCCCCCGCGTGGTCGAGCATATGGTCGATGCGGTGCTTTATTTTGAAGGCGATGGCGCTCACCAGTACCGGATCCTGCGCTCGGTCAAGAACCGCTTCGGCGCAACCGACGAGATCGGCGTCTTCGAAATGACCGGCCTTGGACTTGCCGAGGTGGCAAATCCTTCGGCCCTTTTCCTGGGCGAGCGGGCGGCCAACTCGCCGGGCGCTGCCGTCTTTGCCGGGCTTGAAGGCTCGCGCCCCCTCCTGATCGAGATCCAGGCGCTGGTGGCCCCCTCAACGCTCGGCACGCCGCGCCGTGCCGTCATCGGCTGGGACTCAGCCCGCCTCTCCATGATCTTGGCGGTGCTGGAAGCGCGCTGCGGCGTGCGCTTTTCCCAGCACGACGTCTATCTGAATGTCGCAGGTGGCCTGAAGATCAACGAGCCGGGCGCCGATCTTGCCGTCGCGGCTGCCCTCGTCTCATCACTCAGCGGGCTTGCCCTTCCGGCCAATTGCGTCTATTTCGGCGAGGTCAGCCTGTCAGGGGCTGTCCGGCCGGTTGCTCAGGCGCAATCACGGCTGAAAGAGGCGCAGAAACTGGGCTTCGACAAGGCATTCTGTCCCCAGGGCAACCTGAAGGATGGAAGCAAAACGGAATTCGCGGCGACGGGCCTGTCCGAGCTGGGAGAGCTGATCGCCAAAATTACTGCCGGAACCGCCACCCGGGACAGGGCCAGAGGCGGACCGGACTGATGACAGGACACAGCCCGGCCATTGACCGCACGGGCACCCTGCCAGGACGAAGGACCAAAGGTTAAGATGCCGATCACGCTGCTCGACGGAATTCTGCTCGTCATCATGCTCATTTCGGCGGGTCTTGCCATGATCCGCGGCTTTGTCCGCGAAGTGCTGTCCATCGCCTCCTGGATCGCGGCAGCCGCTGCCGCCTTCTTCCTTTATGGCAAGGTTCTGCCCTACGCGAAGATGTATATCGACCATCCGCTGGTCGCCCTTGGCGCATCTGTTGCCGGTGTCTTCCTGATCACCCTGCTGATCGTCAGCTACATCACCATGCGCTTTTCGGATTTCATCCTGGACAGCCGCATCGGCGCGCTCGACCGGACCCTCGGCTTCGTCTTTGGCGCGGCCCGTGGCATGCTGCTGGTCGTCGTTGCGATGATGTTCTTCAACTGGTTCGTGACGCCGGAGCAGCAGCCGAACTGGGTGCTGCAAGCAAAATCGCGTGATCTGCTGATCTCCGTGGGCGAAAAGATCGTATCTGTCCTTCCCGAGGATCCGGAAAAGGAAATCCTCGACCGGCTGCGCGCCAAGAAAGCCGGAACCGGCAACCCAGCCGGGGAATCCGACGACACCGGCTACAGCGCCTCCGAGCGCAGCGGTATCGATCAGCTTACGAACTCAGGCGGCAACTGAGATATTTAGCCCGCCACACTGGCGGGTCTCTCAAAACTAAGGAGCTTCGCCATGACCGGCGGAACCGACATGTTCGAGCCATTTGATCCCTATGCGGACCGGCTCCGTGAAGAATGCGGCGTCTTCGGCGTCCTTGGCCACGAGGATGCAAGCGCGCTGACGGCTCTCGGCCTTCATGCCCTGCAGCACCGCGGACAGGAAGCAGCCGGTATCGTGACGCTGGACAAGGATCAGTTCCGGGCGGAACGCCACCTTGGCCTCGTCGGCGATCACTTCTCAAATGCCGACACGATCTCCCGCCTTCCGGGCATGGCCGCTGTCGGCCACGTGCGCTACTCCACCACCGGCGAGCCGGCGCTGCGCAACGTGCAGCCGCTCTTTGCCGAACTCTCCGGCGGCGGCTTTGCGATCTGCCACAACGGCAACTTCACCAACGCGCTGACCCTGCGCAAGCAGCTGATCGAAGACGGCGCGATCTGCCAGTCCACATCGGATTCCGAAGTGGTCCTGCAGCTGGTTGCCCGCTCGCGTGAAAAGAAGATCGTCGACCGTTTCATCGACGCCATCCGCCAGATGGAAGGCGCCTATGCCTTGGTCGCGCTGACCAACAAGAAGCTGATCGGCGCCCGTGACCCGCTGGGCATCCGGCCGCTGGTCCTGGGTGACCTCAACGGCGCTCCGATCCTCGCGTCCGAAACCTGTGCGCTGGACATCATCGGCGCGACCTTCATCCGCGAGATCGAGAACGGCGAAGTCATCGTCTGCACCCCGAGCGGAATTGAATCCTTCTTCCCGTTCGGCCGCAAGCCGGCCCGTCCGTGCATCTTCGAATATATCTATTTTGCCCGTCCGGACTCTATCGTCGGCGGCCGCAGCGTCTATGACGTGCGCCGCGAGATGGGCCGTCAGCTGGCGCGCGAGTCCCATGTGGACAGCGACGTGATCGTTCCGGTTCCCGACAGCGGCGTACCGGCCGCCATCGGCTACAGCCAGGAAAGCGGCGTTCCCTTCGAGCTGGGCATCATCCGCAACCACTATGTGGGCCGGACCTTCATCGAGCCGACCCAGCAGATCCGGACCCTCGGCGTCAAACTCAAGCATTCGGCCAACAAGGCAATCATCCAGGGCAAGCGCGTCACCCTGATCGATGACAGCCTCGTGCGCGGCACCACCTCGGTGAAGATCGTGCAGATGATCCGCGATGCAGGGGCAACGGAAGTCCACTTCCGCCTCGCCTCCCCGCCGATCCGCTTCTCCGACTATTACGGCATCGACACGCCGGTGCGCGAGAAGCTGCTGGCCGCAAAGTACAGCCTCGAGGAAATGCGCACCTACATCGGTGCGGACAGCCTCGCCTTCGTTTCCGTCGATGGCATCTACAAGGCCATGGGCTATGAAGGCCGTGACAACGCCAATCCGCAGTTCACCGATCACTGCTTCACCGGCGACTATCCGACGCCGCTGACGGACCTTTCCGAAGATCAGGAACTGGCCCGGACCCCGCGTCTGGTGGAAGTACGGTAAGGGCCAAGCAGCATGAGCAAGGAACTGGAAGGGCGGGTCGCCCTGGTTACTGGTGCGCCCCGCGGCATCGGCTATCAGCTGGCCAAGGAACTGGCGGCCCGCGGCGCCCATGTGATCGCCGTCGGCCGGACGGTCGGCGCTCTGGAAGAGCTGGACGACGAAATCCAGGCCGCTGGAGGCCAGGCAACGCTGGTGCCTCTGGATATCACCGACTATGACGCCCTGGACCGTCTTGGCGCTGCAATCTTCGAGCGCTGGAAGAAGCTTGACATCCTGGTCGGCAATGCCGCCCAGTTCGGCACCCTGTCCCCGCTTGGCCATATCGGCATCAAGGACTTCGACAAGGTCATGGCGACCGCGATCACCGCCAACTGGCGCCTGATCCGGTCTCTGGATCCCTTGCTGCGTCAGTCGGACGCCCCGCGCGTGGTGTTCATGACCACCTCGCATGTGCGCGACTGCACCCCGTTCTGGGGGCTCCAGTCGGTCTCCAAGGCTGGTCTCGAGGCTCTGGCACGCACCTATGCCCATGAGATGCAGAACAGCCCCCTGAGGGTGAACCTGTTCGATCCGGGTCCGGTCCGCACCGGCTTCCGCGCCAAGGCCATGCCGGGCGAAGACGCCTCCAAGCTGCCGCATCCCTCTGAAGTGGTGCCGGATATCCTGAAGCTGCTCTCTGCCGACCTGACAGAGACCGGCATGCTCTACGACCGCCTGGAAGGCACCTTCAAGGCGGTCTGAGCCAGAACGGCCAGCAAGACACCAAAAAGGCGCCCGCTGCCATCAGCGGGCGCCTTTTTCGTTTTGACGTCCCACGACGCCGCTAACTTTCTCCGCGCCGTCCTAGCCTCGAGCCGGAACCTGCCATTTTCAACAGCATGAACGGCGGGGAGATCCCGGATCTGCGCTACGCTCCGTCTGGGAAGGTGCGGTGGATGGGATCCCGCGACCGGAGTCTTACGGCCCTTACGAGAAGGACGAATCCGCGATGGTCTTTGCTGCGTCATAGATGCCCGGGCCGCCGCAGACGATGCGGGTGCCGACATCGAGAGACTTGTCGACGTCGAAAGGCTCGACCTTGCCGCCAGCTTCCTCGATCATCAGCAGGCCCGCCAGACAGTCCCAGGCGTTCATGTGCGGCTCGATATAGCCGATCAGGCGTCCGGCTGCCGTATAGGCCAGCATGAGCCCGCCAGAGGCATTGCGGAAGAAGACACCACCGGCTGCCAGAAGCTGGGAAACGCATTCGACGACATCCGCCGGCTTGGTACGGCCGTTGAAGCCGACGCCCAGCGACCCGCGGGAGAGGCTGTCGCTGTCCGAAACGCTGATCGGACGGTCTCCCAGGAACGCGCCCTTGCCGCGCAGGGCATGGAAGGTTTCCCCGGCGACCGGATCATGAATGACGCCGATGACCGTCTCGCCCTGATAGACACAGGCGATGATCACACACCACTGCGGGATGCCAGCAACGAAATTGGCGGTGCCGTCGATCGGATCGATCACCCAGGTGTAGCCGCTCGTTCCGGCAATGCGGCCGTGCTCTTCCCCGAGGATGCCATCATCCGGAAACACTTTCGCCAGCTCGTCGCGCACCAGGGTTTCCACGTCGCGGTCGGCCTCGGATACCATGTCCTGGTGCCCCTTGGAGGTCACCGTCAGGGTTTCAAGACGGCGGAAATAGCTCACGCCAAGTTCACCGGCCTTCTTGGCAAGGGCAACGGCGAACTCGTACCGGTCTGCGGACATTTTCAATCTCCCATGTGAACAGCAAAGTGCTTCAGAACAGCTGGAACCCGGCGGGGGACCTCGCAAGCCTGCGAGGGATGCCGGTCCTTACAAAGTTGAGGAGCTGGCCGGGGACCGGCAGCTCCTCATAAAACGTCTCGGCAATCCTACTGGATCTTCCGCTTCTTCTTCACCGCATAAGGGTTGTCACCCTTGCGGTAGGAGAAACGGATCGGCGTGCCGTGAATATTGAAGGTCTGGCGCAGGGAATTGACCAGATAGCGGGTATAGCTTTCCGGCAATTCCTCAGGACGCGAGGCAAAGGCCACGAAATGCGGCGGACGGGTCTTGGCCTGGGTCATGTAGCGCAGGCGCACGCGGCGTCCTCCGACGGCCGGCGGCGCGTGATTGACCGTGACCTTGTCCAACCAGCGGTTCAGCTTGGCGGTGGAAACGCGGCTGTTCCAGGCTTCATAGGCCGTGAACACGCTTTCCAGCATGCGGTCGACGCCCTGGCCCTGAATGCCCGACAGCGTCGCGATCTGCACGCCGCGGATCTGGTTCAGATAGCGGTCATTGGCATCCTTGATCAGCTTCCAGGCAGCTTCCCGGTCCTCGATCAGGTCCCACTTGTTGATGGCGATCACAAGAGCACGGCCTTCGCGGGCCACCAGATCGATGATCTGCAGATCCTGCTTTTCGAAGGCATTGGTCGCATCCAGCGTGACGACCACGACTTCTGCAAACTTGATCGCCCGCAGGGCATCTGCAACAGACAGCTTTTCCAGCTTCTCCTGCACGCGCGCCTTGCGGCGGATACCGGCGGTGTCAAACAGCTTGATATGATGGTCACGCCAGACCCAGTCGACCGAGATGGAATCGCGCGTGATGCCCGCTTCAGGACCGGTCAGCATCCGGTCCTCACCCAGAAGGGTGTTGATCAGGGTCGACTTGCCCGCATTCGGACGTCCGACGATGGCAACGCGCAGCGGACGGTCTTCCGTACCGACCGGCTCGTCTTCGTCCAGAAGCTCGCCATCCTCGTCAACGGCCAGATCCGTGCGCGCCTCTTCCGTGGCGGCCAGCTCTTCCTCTTCCACCCGCTCCACATGGGGCAGCAGGGCGTCATAGAGATCGGCAAGGCCTTCGCCATGCTCGGCGGAGATGGCGATCGGCTCGCCCAGTCCCAGGGAAAAGGCTTCATACAGACCGGACATGCCCGCCTTGCCTTCGGCCTTGTTGGCCAGAAGGATCACCGGCGTGGTGGTCTTGCGGGCAACGGCGGCAAAGTGGGAATCGAGCGGCGTGACGCCAGCGCGGGCATCGATCACGAACAGAACCGCATCGGCCTCGTTGATCGCTTCCTCGGTCTGCTTGCGCATGCGGCCTTCAAGGGAAGAGGCATCCGCGTCTTCAAGACCTGCCGTGTCGACGATGGTGAAGCGCAGGTCGCCAAGACGCGCTTCTCCCGGCCGGCGGTCGCGGGTGACGCCGGGCGTGTCGTCGACGAGCGCAAGGCGCTTGCCGACGAGACGATTGAAAAGGGTGGACTTGCCGACGTTCGGCCGTCCGATAATGGCGACGGTTGCGCCCACGGTGTGTACTCCTGACAGGCCGCGCTGACCGGCTGTCCGGTCAGTTGAAGGCGGCGACTGCGTCCGATCCGTCCAATACAATCATACGGCCGCCGGCGATAATCGGCGTCACGTAAACATCGGTCTTCACGTCGCTGGTGCTCATGATCTGGCCGGAGGTTGCATCAACCTTCGCAAGCCGTCCGTCGCTGGATACAGCGATAAGCACCCCGTTCGCAAGGACCGGACCGGCCCAATTGCGCCGCTGCTTCTTTTTTTCCGGCTTCGGAAGCTGTGCAGACCACAAAGTATCGCCAGTTTTACGGTCCAGAGCGACCATCCGGTCTTCCAGATCCACCAGGAACAGGGCCGAACCGGAGACGACCGGCGTATGCACTGCGCCAATATCCTTGTCCCAGACGCGCTGTCCGGTCTTCAGGGAGGTGGCGATGGTGCGGCCTGCAACGCCCGTTGCGTAGACGGTTCCGTCGGCGACAACCGGGCTTGCGGACACATCGGACAGACCGGAGACTGCGAAGGTACGGAAGCCACGGGCAACCGCATCGATCCAGACCGGCTCACCCTTCTTGACGTCGAGGGCCATGACTTCGCCGGCAGAGGTCGGCACGATCACGCGGCCACCGGACACGGCTGGGCTTGCTGCACTCAGCACGCCAGCGCTTTCGCTGATCCCGGCGTAGTTCCAGGCCTCGGTGCCATCGGATTCATTGAGGGCATAGACCTCGTTGGAATCGGTGACGGTGAAGACAAGACCGTTGCTGGCGACAGGTGCACCGCGCGCAGGCGTGCCAAGCGCTCCCGTCCAGATGACCTGACCGGACGAGGCATCAAGCGCCACCACCTGGCTGTAGCCGGTGGACACATAGACACGGTTTCCGGAAACGGTCACACCACCGCCAGGCGCAACGTCCTTCTCGCCTTCCGGACGAAGGGACCGGGTCCAGACGCGGGCACCGCCCGTGCTGAGCGCGATCACGTCGCCATTCGGCTTGTAGACATAAATGCGGCTGCCATCGCTGACCGGACGGGCAGACGTGCGTAGAGCGTCGGATGTGAAGCTGCCACCGGAAGCGCCGATGTTCGCCCGCCAAATGCGGCCGCCGGAAATATTGGCGGCAACATTGCCCGGATCATTGGTCACGCTGCCGCCCGCAGTCGGCCAGGACTGACCGCCGGAAGCGCCGCCGATCTTGGCGGTGCGGGCCTGGGCAACGGCTGCCGGATCGGCGCCATCAAACACAGGCTGGCGGTCGCCCTGAAGGACCTTTTCCTTGGAGAAGGGATTGATGCTGTCGGAGAACTCCGAAACGCTGCTGCAGGCGCTCATCATCAGAGACAGGGCAAGCACCCCGCAGACGGGCTGCCAGCGGCGATCTTTGCGGATGTGGCTCACTGCTTTGTTCCTTCAGAAGAGTCTGCTGTTTCACCGGCATTGCCGCTGTCTGCGGAAATGACGTCGCTCAGGATCGCGACCCGGCGGGAAATATCGGAGGGCGTGCCCGTGTCTTCTTCGATCATGGAGATCCACTTGCGGGCAGCTTCCATGTCACCGGCTTTCCAGGCGGACAGAGCGAGGATTTCGCGGGCCCCTGCCCGGAAAGGTTCGCCGATGCCGCTCATCGGCTCAAGACGGGTTGCAACAGCGGCATAGTCGCCCGTATCGGCAGCCAAGAAGCCAGCGCGCAGCTTTGCAATGTCCTGAAGCGCGTTTTCGACCGAACCGTCCTTGGCGATGGCGTCGAAGGCGGCGATGGCCTCTTCCTTCTGGCCATTGAGAGCCAGTTCGCTGGCCTCGCGCATGCGGGCAAGAACCGGATAGCCACCTGTGGTGCCGTTGAGCTCCTGCAATTTTGCCTGAGCCGCAGCTGTATCGCCTGCCTCGGACAGTCGAACGGCTTCATAGAAGACATCACCGGCAGCTTCGGACTTGCCCTTCTGCCAGTAGATCCAGCCGCGGTAGCCGCCGGTGCCGACAACGATCAGAACGGCGATTGCGATAACCCAGGGGCCAAGACGATCCCAAAGCCGACGGTACTTCTCCTGGCGGATGTCTTCATCGACTTCACGAAAAATATCGGACATGCGTGTCTTGTTCCTGCTTTTGCGCTTTCGATCCGCGCTTCTGGTTCGTTGCGTCCACTACGCGGCGCCCTTTTTGGCGGGCGCCACAATACCGTCTCACCCGGCGGGTGGCAAACGCCCAGCCAAGCCTCTCTTCAATGGCTTAATGGCACAAGTGAGGCAAGAACGCGGTTTCCCGCAGCCTTCAGGCCAGCCGCCCGTTGCTTACGGCAAGGCCGGGGGGAAGACAAGCACCTCCCACAGGTCCCGGCACTGCTTTTTCCTGACCGGTGCGGCAAGAATCACACAGGCAAAATGCTCAGGCTTTCCGACTCGATTCTGACCGCTAGCTCCAGCGCAACGTTCTTCGACCAAAGGTGGCTTCGCACCTGTTCACCACCATCAGCAATTCCCCGTACCAACGGTCATTCTGCCTTGGAACTGACGTCAATTGTGCTTATTTATTCCGGAGCGCTTTCCTTGGGGGCTGCCCGGGAATAGCGACAGCCATTTGGTCAAGAGTTTGTATTGTCTGACTTTTCTGAGCTATACAGACAACGGCCAGTTGTAGCGGAATAAGGAAGAGTGTGCTGGGCATGCACGCCTCCCCGCCGCCAGAAGGCACATGTGGGCAGAGGAACAGTGGTTACAATGGAAGAAGAACGCAGAGACAGTGAGCGGCGCAGAACCCTGAAGGCCGGGCGGATTGTCTTCGGCGGCCTGTCTCAGGTCTTCAATTGCACGGTCAAGAACACCAGTGATGGCGGCGCTCTTTTGTCCGTGCCCAGCACTGTCGGAGTCCCGGGCGCATTCCTGCTCTATATCGACAACGAATCCACCCGCCGCCCCGTAGAAGTCGTCTGGCGCACGGAAGACAAGCTTGGGATCCGATACATCGGACCGGCCGAAAGCACCCTGCGGCGCAGTTTCTGAGGCAGATTAGGCCCAGCCCTCCACCAGACCTCATGGTCCGGCCTTTCCCAAGATTGGGAGACGTTAAGGCAGAACTCGCCGAAACGCCTTCACACACCCCACAAATTCGTGCGTGCCCCCTCACCTCCCCCGGAGACCGGGAGAGGCCGGCGCAAGGCGCCGGATGAGGGTCGGTTTTTAGCGCAGCATGGCCTGCGCATCTTCCTTGGACAGCGCCGCCGGACGCTCGCAAGGCGTTTCGATCTCGACGAAAGAGCCGGTCTCACCGGACTTCAGGATCGAGCACATCACGTCAACAGCATGAAGCGCCCGGTCGAGCGAGCAGCGGTAGTCGCTGCCGGTCGAGATGGACTGGACCATGTCCGCCAGACCCGCGGCCCGGTAATTGGCAAACTTCCGGCCATTGTGCTCCTGATTGATGATGCCAAAGGGATGGCCATCATCGGCCAGGGTTTCGGCCACACCATCACGGCCCGTCAGGATCACGTCCCCGCCGAAGAAGTTCGGATCCGGCACATAGAGTGAGCCTTCCGTGCCATAGAGCTCCATGTTCTGGTGCTTGTGCGCCCAGACATCCCAACTCGCCGACAGGGTGATGGTCGCGCCGTTCACAAACTCAAGCAGCGCATGAATGTTGGTCGGAGTCTTGACCGGAATTTCCTCGCCCGCTCTCGGCTGGCTGGAAATGGTCCGCGTCGGTGTCGCCATGGAGGTCAGGGCTGCCACCCGCTTCACCGGCCCGACCAGATTGACCAGATTAGCGATGTAATAGGGCCCGAGATCCAGGATCGGACCGCCGCCCGGCAGGAAGAAGAAATCCGGGTTTGGATGCCAATGTTCCATGCCGTGGCTCATGACATGGCAGGTGCCCGCCGTGATCTTGCCGATCCGGCCCTCGTCAATGGCCTTGCGGGCGCGCTGATGCGCCCCGCCCATGAACGTGTCCGGGGCAGACCCGACCTTCAGGCCCTTTTCGGCTGCCAGGGCCTGCATGGCCCTGCCCTCTTCCAGATTGAGGACCAGCGGCTTTTCCGAATAGACGTGCTTGCCAGCAGACAGGATCTCTTTGGAGACCGGCCAATGGGCATCCGGAATGGTCAGGTTGACCACCACATCAATGTCATCGGCCAGAAGAAGGTCGTGGACGGTCATCGCCCGAACACCGAACTCTTCGCCTCTGGCCTGTGCCGCCCCCCGATTGAGATCCGCGCAGCCGCGGATCTCAACGCCCTTGAACAGGGGAGCGAACTTGAAATAGGTCGTCGAGATATTGCCGCATCCGATGATGCCGACGCCAAGTGTTTCACTCATCTTGCTTAAACCTTACCAGGCCTTGGTTGCGCTGATGGAGCGAGCCGCAAAGCGGTCGCAATCATTCGGCTTGTCGTGTTCCATGACAAAGATCGACGCCTTGGTGCCCTTCAGTGCATCCATGATGCCCTTCCAGTCCATGGTGCCGTGACCGACGTCCGCCCAGCCGTCCTCATCCGTATTTTCGCCGCTCGGAGCGATGTCCTTGACGTGGACTGCCGTGATCCGCGAGCCGTAGCGCTTGATCCAGGCGATCGGATCCGCACCGCCGCGCACGACCCAGGCGATATCCGCCTCCCAGCTGATGGAGGGAGCCGTTTCAAGGATGATCTCCATGGGCAGCTTGCCATCGGCCAGAGCGACAAATTCGAAATCGTGGTTGTGCCAGCCGAAGTCGTAGCCATGGGCGCTGTAGCGGGCATGAAGCGCTTCCAGGCGCTTGGCAAAGGCTTCCCAGCCCGCGCTGTCCGACGGACGGTCCGCCGGCATGATATAGGGGCAATAGATCGCCTTCATGCCAAGCGTCTTGGCAATGTCGAGCACCTTCTCCTCGTTGTTTTCCAGAAGGTCGAGCGAGAAATGGCCGGACGGCATGGTGAGACCGGCAGCGTCGATGGCAGCGCGGGTGGCCGCAGCATCTTCATAGACCGGACCATAGCCTTCAACCTGCGCATATCCCGCGTCGGCAACCTTCTTCAAGGTGCCTTCGAGGGGCGGAAACTCACGGGCGCTATAGAGCTGAAAAGAAAAGGCAGTCATGTGTTTTCTCCCAAGGTGACCGGCTCACCGGCCGTCAGTTATCGTGTGAGATCCGTCCGGGACCACCGGACGGACAGATGAGGAAGCCCAGCGCCGCAAAGGGTGGGCATACCGAGGAAAGCGGCTCAGATCCGCTCCTCGGTCGAGGCATCGAAAAGGGATGCGTGGTGGAGGTCGAAGGTGACGTTGACCGCGTCGCCCGGCAGCAGCTTGACGGTGCTTTCCGTCCGCACCGACATGGCGTGGGGGCCAAGGCGCAGCCAGACCAGACTGTCTGCCCCCATGGGTTCGACCAACTCGACCACGGCGGGAAGGCTAGGGCCCGAGGTGGGTTCGCGGGTAACGGTCAGATGTTCCGGACGCACGCCAAAGACAACGTCCAGCCCGTCGCCAACCGGCCCGCCTGCCTCATAACCCGCCAGAGGCACGCTCAGTCCCTGCCCCAGATCCACCCGGGCCTGATCCCCCGTGCCAATGATGCGCCCCGGCAGGAAGTTCATCGACGGCGAGCCGATGAAGCCGGCCACGAACAGATTGACCGGGCGGTTGTAGATGGTCAGCGGCTCGTCGAGTTGCTGAATGATGCCGCCCTTCATGACCGCAATCCGGTCCGCCAGGGTCAAGGCCTCGATCTGATCGTGGGTCACATAGATCATGGTGTTCTTGAGGTTCTGGTGCAGACGCTTGAGTTCCACACGCAGTTCCGCCCGGAGCTTCGCATCCAGGTTCGACAAGGGTTCGTCGAACAGGAACACATCCACGTCCCGCACCAGGGCCCGGCCGATGGCGACACGCTGGCGCTGGCCACCGGACAGCTGCGACGGCTTGCGCTTCAGAAGAGGCTGGATCTGAAGTATCTCTGAGGCCCGGGCAATGCGGCGGGCAATCTCGTCCTTGGGAACACCGGCGATCTGCAGACCGAAGGACAGGTTCTTTTCGACCGTCATCTGCGGATAGAGCGCATAGGACTGGAACACCATGCCGATGCCCCGGTCCTTGGGTTCTTCCCAGGTGACATTCTTGCCCGAGATGAAGATCTGGCCATCGGAAATATCCAGCAGGCCGGCAATGCAATTGAGCAGCGTGGACTTGCCACAGCCGGACGGCCCCAGCAGCACGAGAAACTCGCCTTCGCTGATGTCGAGGTTCAGCGTGCGCAAAACCTCAAGGGAGCCAAACTTCAAGGTGAGGTCGCGGACGGATACGCTTGTCATGGCTTTACCCTTTCACCGCGCCGGCCGCGATGCCGCGCACGAACAGTTTTCCGGAGACGAAATAGACGGAGAGTGGAACCAGGCCGGTCAGGATCGTGGCCGCCATGTTGACGTTGTATTCAATGACGCCCTGGGTCGAGTTGACGATGTTGTTGAGCTGGACCGTCATCGGATAGAGGTCCGGCTTGGTGAAGATCACGCCGAAGAGGAAGTCGTTCCAGATGCCGGTGACCTGCAGGATGATCGCAACCACGAAGATTGGCAGGCTCATGGGCAGCATGATGCGGAAGTAGATCTGCCAGAACCCTGCCCCATCCACCCGGGCCGCCTTGAACAGCTCCTCCGGCATGGAGGCGAAGTAGTTGCGGAACAGCAATGTCAGGATCGGCATGCCGAAGATCGTATGGACGATGACCAGACCAGTCAGGCTGCCATAGAGACCGATCTCGCGCAGCATGATCACGATCGGATAGATCATCACCTGATAGGGAATGAAGGCCCCGACGATCAGGATCGTGAAGAACAGCTCCCCGCCCTTGAACTTCCAGTTGGCCAGCGCATAGCCGTTCACCGAGGCGATGATGATGGACAGGATCACGGAAGGCACGAGGATCTGCACGGAGTTCAGGAACCCGCGGGACAGGCCGTCGCAATTGAGCCCCGTACAGGCTTCGCTCCAGGCCTTCACCCAGGGCTCGAACGTTACCTCCATAGGCGGCGCGAAGATGTTGCCGAGCCGGATTTCCGGCATGCCCTTCATGGAAGTGACCACCATGACGTAGAGCGGCAGCAGGTAATAGAGAGCGACGACGATCAGCGTGCCATAGAGAATGATGTTGCGCCGGGACAGGGTTTTCTCCGGCTTGCTGCCGCTTGGCCCCTCGCTGACGCGGGAGCCTTTCTCTCCGGCAGGCGTTGCTGTGCCGGACATGTCCCGTGCGGCTTGGGCGGCGGAATAGGTCAGCGGCTTTTCCTTGATGATGATGGTGTCAGACACGGCGCGCCTTGCCTCCGAATTCGAGATAGGCCCAGGGCACGACAACGATGATCACCGACAGAAGCATCATGGTGGAGGCGGCAAAGCCCTGACCAAGGTTCTGCGACAGGAACATCGCGTCATAGACGTATTTCGCGGGAACCTCCGAGGAGATGCCGGGCCCGCCGCCGGTCTGGGCGACGATCAGGTCATAGACCTTGATGATGCCCGAGGCGATCAGCACCACGGCGGTCACGAAGATGCCGCGCATCATCGGAATGACGATGAAAAGATAGGTCTTCCAGACAGGAATGCCGTCGACGCGGGCCGCCTTCCAGATGTCCTCATCAATTCCGCGCAGGCCCGCCAGCATGAGACACATGATCAAGCCGGTTTCATGCCAGAGACCGGCAATCAGCACCCCATAGATGACGATATCGGGATTGTAGAGCGGGTCGAAGGTGAAGCTTTCAAACCCCATGCCGCGCACAACAGCCTGTACGCCGAAATCCGGATTGAGGATCCACTGCCAGGCAAGGCCGGTCACGATGAAGCTGAGCGCGAAGGGATAAAGGAAGATCGTGCGGAACGTGTCTTCAAAGCGGATCTTCTGGTCCAGAAGTGCCGCCAGCAGGAAGCCGACCACAAGGGCAAAGACTAGGGAAAAGGCCCCGTAAATTGCCAGGTTCTGGATGGAGATGATCCACTTGGCACTGCCCCAGAGCCGTTCGTACTGGTCCAGTCCGACGAATTTCTGCCGCGGCAGCAGTTTGGAGTTGGTGAAGGAGTAGAGAACCGTCCACGCCGTTCCGCCAACAAAGACCACCAAGGCTGTCGCAATCATCGGGATTGCTGCAATCTTGGCACTGAGATTCCGATGCCACCTTGCGGGGCGCGCCGTCACCGCCATGCTTTTGAGACCCTATTCAATCCGGCCTGCCGCCGGGTCCGCAGACAGGGATCCGAAAGCCCCCTTCCGGGCGGAGCGCAGGACACTCCGGCCAGAAGGGGAACTTCCCGCCGCACCCGGAAACACGAAGGGCGGCGGGAGCTGATCCCGGTTCCTGTGGGGAGGCTTATTCAGCGTCCGCCACAATGGCGGCAAAGCGGGTCTGAACGTCCTTTGCCGTGATCGACGGATCGTTGAAGAACTCAACGAAGAGATCGTTGATCTGCGTGACGCTGTCGGCAGACATCAACTGATCCGGAGTGGCGATGACATTGCCCTTGGCCAGGATGTCGAGCCCCTTGCGCATGCAGTCATTTGCCGCCGTCAGATCGACGTCACCACGCACCGGCAGCGAGCCCTTCTTGAGATTGAAGGCAACCTGGGTATCCGGCGCCATCATCACATTGGCCAGAACGCCCTGCGCTTCGGTGATGGCAGCGTCATCCACCTTCGGGAAATAGAAGGCGTCCCCGCCCGTCTGGATCACTTCGTTCATGCCAAGACCCGGAAGGCACGAATATTCCTTGCCAGCCGTCTGACCGGCCATCTGGAATTCGCCCTGCGCCCAGTCGCCCATGATCTGTCCCGCAGCCTTGCCGGTGATCACCATGTTAGTGGCATCGTTCCAGCTCTGGACGTTGGACTTCTTGGACATGTCGCGGGCACGGGCCGCGGCCTCAAAGACCGGAGCCAGGGCATCACTGCCAGCAAGCTCTGCATCCTTGTCTCCATAGACCTTGTTATAGATGTCGGGACCGGCGACCGCGACCAGAAGCACCTGGAACGCCAGCGACGTCTGCCAGGGCTGCTGCCCCATGGCGAGCGGAACGATGCCTGCCTCCTCCAGCTTGGGAGCGGCTGCCACGAACTCGTTCCAGTCCTTCGGAACCTCGAGACCAGCCTTCTTGAAGACGTCATTGTTCAGCCACAGCCACTGCTGGGAGTGGATGTTGACCGGCACGCAATAGATCTTGCCGTCAAGGGTGCAGCTGTCGAGCAGGCTCGGCGGATTCACCACCTCGCGCCACTTTCCGGCCTCCGCAATGTCGGTCAGGTCACGCATCAGACCAGCCTCAACCAGTTCCTCGGCCTGACGGCCATGGTTGAACTGGGTCGCACCCATCGGGTCACCGCCGGTGATACGGGAAATCATGATCGGACGCGCTGTGCCGCCGGATCCTGCAATGGCACCATCCACCCAGTGGTTGCCGGTTGCGTCGAAAGCCTTGGCGAATTCAGCCACGGCAGCCGCCTCGCCGCCAGAGGTCCACCAGTGGGTAACCTCGAGATCGGTGGCCTGCGCACTCATGCAGAACGGCATCGCCGCTGCGCTCATCAGGACAGTCAGAATGCTCTTGCGTACCATTGCACTTCCTCCCAGTACTGCAACGTTATAGTTGAAGCGTATCGACCCTCAATCAAAATTTCAATGCCCAAAATAAATCTGACTGTGCGCCTGCGAAGACCACCACCCCCACCACCAGTCAAAACAGCCGAATTATCGCTAATATCCGCCAATAAATAGACGTAACTACCTGTAGTTTCTGGCTGTTTCAGTGCTTGGAATATATACTTTTCCGAGTATTTCCATTCTTCGCACGTGCAAAATCAGGACATCGAAACCCGTCTCTCAGACGCATCTTTTCAACAGGGCTTGCGAAATTTCTGTAACGTTTTAGTATTTAGGGATCGGCACCTGCTTTTTCCGCAGCCCGTGCCGTCTCCATCCTGAAACAGCCGCATATTTTGCCGGCATCTTTTCCGCAGCGCAGGGCCGCACTAGAAAGCCGCATTGAACCCATGAAGCATTCCGGCGAGGACAGCCCCGTGAAGGACACGCAAGCAGAAGCCAAGCCCGGCACCGAGCCGGAGGCTGGCCAGCCAGCACAGCCACGCAAAGCGGCAGCCCTGGCGGAGCAGCGCCCGACCCTGAAGACCATCGCCTTCATGACGGGCCTCGGCATCACCACGGTCTCGAAGGCGCTCAAGGATGCACCGGACATCGGCCAGGCGACCAAGCAGCGGGTCAAGCTGGTGGCCAAGCAGATCGGCTACCGGCCCAACCGGGCTGGCGTGCGTCTGCGCACGGGCCGGACCAATGTGATCAGCCTCATTCTGGATACGGAAGAAGAAATCCTCGGCCTGACCAGCCAGATGATCCAGGGCATTTCCGAAACCCTGGCAGGCACGCCCTATCATCTCGTGGTCACGCCCTACACCAAGCATCAGGACCCGATGGACCCGGTGCGCTATGTGGTGGAGACAGGTTCTGCCGACGGGGTGATCCTGTCCAAGACCGAACCGGACGATCCGCGCGTGCGCTATCTGGATGAGCATGGCCTGCCATTCGCTACCCATGGGCGCACGCAGATGGGCATCACCCACGCCTTTCACGACTATGACAATGCGGCCTTCGCACAAGATGCCGTGTCCCTGCTGGCCGGGCTTGGCCGCAAGCGGCTGGCGCTCATCGCGCCGCCCTCCGGTCTGACCTATACGCTGCACATGCAGGAAGGCTTCCTCAACGGCCTCAACGCCCATGACCTTCGGGCCGTGCCATTGACCACGGTCTCGCTGGAAAACAGCATTCAGGAGATCGCGGAAGCCATCCGCAAGCTCATGTCCGGCCCCAATCCGCCGGACGGCATTGTCGCGGGCAGCGCAGGCGCTGGCATCGGTGCATGCTTTGGCGCGGAACAGGCCGGGCTTTGCCTTGGCAAGCAGCTCGACATCGTCTCCAAGCAGTCATCCTTCGACCTGCTTACCTGGTTCCGTCCTGGTCTCAACGCCATCACCGAGAATTTCCGGGATGCCGGCAAGGACCTCGCCGCCAAGGTTGTCGCCCTGATCGAGGGCACACCGGCGAAAGACCTGCAGACCATCATCTACTCCGGCAAGGCCATTGCCGGAACCCAGTCGGACCACCTGCCCCAGCCGGATCAGGTGTCTCAGCCAATCTAGAACCAGCCAGCACAGATCTGGCGGACATTACGGGAGCGAAACCGCATGAAAACCATGAAGGGGCCAGGTCTGTTTCTGGCTCAGTTCGCAGGCGATGCAGCGCCGTTCAACTCTCTGGAAGCCATCGCCGGATGGACGGCGGATCTCGGCTACAAGGGCCTTCAGATCCCGACCTTCGACAGCCGCCTGTTCGATCTGGAAAAGGCCGCCGGTTCAAAAACCTACTGCGACGACCTGAAGGGCATGCTGGCAGACAAGGGACTGGAGGTGACCGAGCTTTCAACCCACCTGCAGGGCCAGCTCGTTGCCGTCCACCCCGCCTTCAACGAGGTATTCGACGGCTTTGCGCCGGAGGCCGTTCACGGCAATCCGGCTGCGCGCACCGAATGGGCCATCGACCAGATGAAGAAGGCCGCCGTTGCCAGCCGCAACCTCGGCCTGAATGTCAGCGTCAGCTTCCCCGGCGCTCTCGCCTGGCCCTATGTCTATCCCTGGCCCCAGCGCCCGGCCGGTCTGGTCGACACGGCCTTTGCGGAACTCGCCAAACGCTGGAAGCCGATCCTGGACGTCTATGACGAACACGGCGTGGACGTTGCCTACGAGATCCATCCGGGCGAGGACGTCTTCGACGGAGCAACCTTCGAGATGTTCCTCGACGCCCTGAACGGGCATTCCCGCTGCTGCATCAATTACGATCCATCCCACTTCGTCCTGCAGCAGCTGGACTATCTCGCCTTCATCGACATCTATCACGACCGGATCAAGGCCTTCCACGTCAAGGATGCGGAGTTCAATCCGGATGGCCGCCAGGGCGTCTATTCGGGCTATCAGCCCTGGGTCAACCGGGCCGGGCGCTTCCGCTCGCTGGGCGATGGACAGGTGGACTTCGCGGGCATCTTTTCCAAGCTTGCCGCCTATGACTATGACAGCTGGGCGGTTCTGGAATGGGAATGCGCCCTCAAGCATCCGGAGGATGGAGCTGCGGAAGGCGCGCCCTTCATCACCGACCACATCATCCGCGTCACGGAGCATGCATTTGACGATTTCGCAGGCGCAGAGAGCGACGACGCGAAGAACCGCCGCATGCTGGGCCTGAACTGAAGGCTTGAGTTACAGCTTGGGGCTGAAGCCCAGATCAGAAGGACTATCTGATGAGTGTTGATTTGAATGGACCCGTCCGCCTCGGCATGGTCGGTGGCGGTCAGGGCGCCTTCATCGGAGCCGTGCACCGCATTGCGGCCCGGATCGATGGCGCCTTCCAGCTTGTGGCGGGCGCCCTCTCTTCCGATCCGGAACGGGCAAAGGCCTCTGGCGCGGATCTGGGCCTGGACCCGGAGCGTTGCTATGCCAGCTTTCAGGAGATGGCCGCCGCTGAGGCAGCGAGAGCGGACGGGATCGAGGCCGTCGCCATCGTCACGCCCAATCACATGCATGCCCCGGTGGCACGCGCCTTTCTGGCAGCCGGCATTCATGTGATCTGCGACAAGCCCCTGACGTCCACGCTGGAAGCGGCAGAAGACCTGGCGAAGCTGGCGGAAGGCTCAGGCAAGCTCTTCGTTCTGACCCACAATTACTCCGGCTATCCGATGATCCGGCAGGCCCGCGAGATGGTGGCGGCAGGCACCCTCGGCACCTTGCGTCTGGTGCAGATGGAATATGCCCAGGACTGGCTGACGGAAGATCTGGAAGACAGCGGCAACAAGCAGGCCGAATGGCGCACGGATCCGACCAGATCCGGTGCGGGCGGCTGCATCGGTGACATCGGCACCCATGCCTATCAGCTTGGCTGTTTCGTCTCCGGCCTGACGGCAGATACGGTTCTGGCGGATCTGACCAGTTTCGTTCCGGGCCGAAGGGTGGATGACAATGTCTCCGTGCTCCTGCGCTTTGACAGCGGGGCGAAGGGCATGCTCTGGGCGTCCCAGGTGGCTCCCGGCAATGAAAACGCCCTCACCTTGCGCGTCTATGGCGACAAGGGCGGGTTGGAATGGCATCAGGAAAACCCGAACCAGCTCTGGTACACGCCTTTTGGCGAGCCGAAGCGCCTGCTGACGCGGGGCGGTGCCGGCAGCACACCGGCAGCCGAAAGGGTGACCCGCGTTCCGGCCGGGCATCCGGAAGGCTATCTGGAAGGCTTTGCCACCATCTACCGGGAGGCCGCCGACGCCATCCGCGCCAAGCGCGCAGGCAAGGACATTCCGGACGGCGTCACCTTCCCGGGAATTGCGGATGGTCTTTCCGGCATGCGCTTCATCTCGGCCTGCATCCGTTCATCCTCGGATGGCGGCGTGTGGACACGGGTGCGGTAGAACCCATTTCAAACCAGGCCTCGCTGCACCTTCTGTCTTCCTGACGGAAGGTGCAGTAAACTCTCTCGTGCCGGATCTGAACCGGAGTGCCCTTTTGTGCGTACCCAGTTCAAGCAACGCTTCCTTGCGTCCCGCAGATCCTCCGGCAAGACAGGACCGACACCATGCGCCTGAATGTCTCTTATCTCCTCGCCTGCCTCTCCTGGCTGATCATCCCGCTGCTTCCGGCCTCGGCCGCTGAAAGCACGGGAAAATCCGCCTATGACTTTTCCTTCGAGACCGCCCATGGCGAGGACATGCCCCTGTCGGCCTACAAGGGCAAGCTGCTGATGGTGGTGAACACGGCGACGGAATGCGGCTTCAAGGAACAGATCGGCGATCTGCAGACCCTTTGGGAGCAATACAAGGACCGGGGGCTGGTGGTGCTCGGCGTTCCCTCCAATGACTTCGGAGGCCAGGAGCCCCGATCCAACGAGGAGCTAGCAGGCTTCTGCGAGGTGCGGTTCGGCGCGAAATTTCCGATGACTGCCAAGGTCCACGTCAAAGGAGACGAGGCCCATCCGTTCTATCAATGGGCCGCCAGCGAGATGGGCATCGCCGCCCGCCCCTACTGGAACTTCCACAAGTACCTGATCGGCCCGGATGGCCGGATCATCGCCTGGTTCGCAACGCCGACAAGGCCGACGTCGAGCACGGTCACCTCGGAAATCGACACCGCCCTCGCAACTCTGCCGGTCACGCAGTAGCGCCTTCAGGCCGCTGCGCAGTCCTTGCAGCGGCCGCGCAACTCGACGGTGGTCTTGCTGGCAGTGAAGCCCTTGGCATCGGCCCAGGCCTTCAGCACGCGCATGGCTTCTTCCGGCGAGAACTCCTGGACGCTGCCGCAATCCTCGCAGATGGCGAAGGCCGCACTCTCATGGGAGACGCAGCCTGGATGCCGGCAGGCAACAAAAGCGTTGAGGCTTTCCAGCCGGTGAACCATGCCGAATTCGACCAGCTTGTCGAGAGCCCGGTAGACCTGAAGCGGCGCACGGAAACCGTCTTCGCGCAGCTGATCCAGGATCGCATAGGCCGTCAACGGCCCTTCTGCGCCGTCCAGCGCACCGAACACCAGAGCCTGGTTCTTGGTCAGGTTGGGCTGGTCGTGATCGTGATGGGTATGCTCGTGGGCCGTCATGGATTGGTGCTCCGCTTGAGGCCCCGTTTTGCCAGAAGCCGCTCCCATGGCGCAAGGCTGACGATGAAAATGCACATCGCTGCTACCACGATCGAGGGTCCTGAGGGCGTGTCCCACTCCAGAGATCCGAACAGACCGGCCACGACCGCGCCGCAGCCGAGAAGCGAAGCGATGACCGCCATGACTTCCGGTCCGGAGGACAGGCGCCGGGCGCTGGCTGCCGGAATGATCAAGAGCGCGGTGATCAGAAGCACCCCGACAACCTTCATGGCAATGGCGATGACCCCGGCCAGAAGCAGCGTAAAGATCAGATTGACCCGCTCCGGCTTGATGCCCTCTGCAGCTGCCAGATCCGGATTGACCGTCGCGGCAAACAAGGGGCGCCAGATCCAGGCCAGAACCAAGAGCACCAATGCACCGCCACCGTAGATCAGCAGGAGATCCTGACGGTTGACGGCCAGGATATCGCCGAAGAGCAGCCCCAGAAGATCCATCCGCACCCAGGTCATGAAGGCGAGGCAGACAAGGCCGATGGCCAGTGCCGAATGGGAGAGAAGCCCGAGCAGCGCATCCGAGGAGAGCGTCCCCTGACGGCGCAAGAGCAGGAGCAAAACCGCCAGCGCGGAGCTGACGACAAAGACGGTCAGGGTCGTGTTCACTTGCAGCAGCAGGGACAGCGCCACGCCCAGCAGCGCGCCGTGGGACAGGGTGTCGCCGAAATAGGCCATCCGCCGCCAGACGATGAAACAGCCCAGCGGCCCGGCCACCAGTGCAACGCCGATGCCGGCAAGCACAGCGCGGGTGAAGAAATCATCGAGCATCCGTCGTCTCCTTCACCGCTTCGCCTGAATGTGTATGAGAGTGGTCGTGAGCATGGCCATGGTTGTGGTCATGCACGTGATCGTGACCGCAGCCCTCCCCATGCGCATGGGCGTGGTGGGAGGCGTGGTCATGGGAATGGTCCTCGTGCCCATGCGGCGCTTCGCAATGCTCGCCGGCGCAGTCTTCGCTGACGGTCCCGTCCGC
This sequence comes from Roseibium suaedae, assembly GCF_900142725.1. GTDB lineage: Bacteria > Pseudomonadota > Alphaproteobacteria > Rhizobiales > Stappiaceae > Roseibium > Roseibium suaedae. Next base: position 589,658 of record NZ_FRBW01000003.1, read on the forward strand.
GTGGCGCACCCGTCCATCTGGCAGATGCACATGATCGTGGTGATGCTGATAGACCGCGATCCCTGCCCCGGCCCTGTGCCCAAAAAGCTGAAGGAAGGCAGGGCTTTGAGAGACCGCCGAAGGCGTGCCCCGGCAGCAGACATGGCCATTGAGGCAGATCACCTGATCGGTGGCGGCCATGACCACGTGAAGATCGTGGGAGATCATCAGAACCCCGCAGCCGAGTTCCGTGCGCAGACGGGAAATCAGCTCGTAGATGGCAATCTCACCGGAGTAATCAACGCCCTGCACCGGCTCATCCAGAACCAGAAGATCGGGAGACACGGCAATGGCACGGGCAAGCAGGACCCGCTGCAACTCGCCACCGGAGAGATGCCGCACCTCAGCCCGCATCAGATGGGCTGCTCCCGTGCGCTCCAGCGCAGCGTGAATCTGGGCATCGGACAGCTTTACCGTCAGCGCCATGAAGCGCCGCACGGTCAAAGGCAGGGTCCAGTCGACCAGAAGTTTCTGCGGCACATAGCCGACCTTCAGGCCGCGCTTGCGCTCCGCCTTGCCTTCGCTCGGCGTCAAGATGCCGAGCGCCATCTTGGCGGAAGTCGACTTGCCCGAGCCGTTCGGCCCGATCAGCGTGACAATCTCGCCGGGCGAAACGGACAGATCCACCCCGCGCACCAGCCAGCGCCCGCCGCTGGAAACCCCGGCACGCTCCAGCCGCACCAGTGGCGCTTGCCGGTCCTGCCCGCTCAAGGCAGGCTTTTCCATCGCATTCATGACAGCTACCTGTTCTCCGCCGTGCCTCCTGCCGCGCCGTGACACCTGGCGGCAGGCCAGCGGCCTGTTGGAGACATGTTATAGCGTTACATCTCTTTTGAAAACCGGCGAAGCTTTTGTCCACCGATGCTGGCCCTGCCGATTTCTGCCTATGGCCAGAACGGCGCTCTTTCGCTACCTATGCAGGAGATTTCAATAGCCCTCTGGTCAATCTCAAGGACCGCCCGTCTCATGATCGTTCCCTGCATTCTATCCGGTGGCATCGGCTCCAGGCTCTGGCCTCTTTCGCGCAAGGACCGGCCGAAGCAGTTCCTGCCGATCTTTGACGGGGAAAGCCTGTTCCAGAAGACCTTGCTGCGGGTGGCGGGTGACGCCTTCGCCGATCCGATCGTCATCGGCAATCACGATCACCGGTTCCTCATCGGCGAACAGCTCGCGGAAGCGGGCCGCAGCGCCAGCGCCATCCTGCTGGAACCCATCGGCCGCAACACCGCGGCCCCTGCTGCCATGGCCGCGCTTCTGGCGGCCGAGCAGAACCCGGATGCCTTGGTGCTTCTTCTGCCCTCCGATCACATGATCGAGCGGGAAGATCAGTTCCTGGAGGCCGTGACCAATGCCGTTCCGGCCGCCGAAGCTGGCCGGATCGTCACCTTCGGCATCACCCCGCAAGAGCCGAACACCGGCTACGGCTATATCCGCCTGGAACAGGGCACCGACCCGGTCCGCGATGTGGCCGCGTTCGTCGAGAAGCCGGACGCGGAGCGGGCAAAAGCCTTCCTGGCCGACGGCAATTATGTCTGGAACGCCGGCATCTTCCTTTATTCCGCCAAGGCGATGATCGCCGCCTTCGAGACCCATCAGCCGGAGCTGATGGCGGATATCCGCGCGGCCCTGGAGACACGCTCCGCCGATCTCGACTTCATCCGCATGGATCCGGAGGCCTTTGCCCGCATTGGCAACATTTCCATCGACTATGCCATCATGGAACGGGCCACCGGCATCGCCTGTGTCCCCATGGCGCCGGGTTGGGACGATCTGGGGTCCTGGTCCGCCATCTGGGGCGTGTTGAAGAAGGATGCGGATGGCAACAGCGGCCTTGGCGACACCCGTTTCCTCAATTCGGAAAACTGCCTTGCCTATGCGGACGAGGGCTTGGTTTCCGTAATCGGCCTCTCCGACGTGCTGGTGATTTCGACCCGCGACAGTGTTCTGGTCGCTCACAAGGACAAGGCGCAGGACGTCAAGAAGATCGTCGAAGCCCTTGAAAAGGAAGGCCGCCGAGAGGCTGACGCCCATCCGCGCAGCTACCGCCCCTGGGGCTGGACCGAACGGATCAATGCGGGCGAGCGCTTTTCCGTTCAATCCATGATGATCAAGCCCGGCAAGGGGCTGACCCTGCAAAGCCACCTGCACCGGGCCGAGCATTGGGTGGTCGTCTCAGGGACTGTGGAAGTCACAATCGATGGCAAGGCGGAGTATCTGACGGAAAACCAGTCCGCCTATGTGCCGCTGGGCGCAAGGCACAAGCTGTTCAACCCGGGCAAGATCCCCGTCAGGATGATCGAAGTCCAGTCCGGCACCTATCTGGACGAGGACGACATCCAGCGGCACGGGTGAATTGCTGCGGCGTTTTCCGGAAACTGTTCCTCAAACGGCAAGCGTCATAAAAAGACCGGGCAATTGCCCGGCCTCAAACTGCTGACAAAGTTTCTACCTCTCCACCGTCATCCTCGGCCTTGAGCCGAGGACCTAAACAAGTCAATGACTTGCAGATGGTCGGGACAAGCCCGACCATGACGAATGGGGAAAGCACCCCCTTTGTCATCAACCTCAGGCCGGGCGATTGCCCGGCCTTTTCGCTTTTCTCGATCTTGTCCGGATCAGATGCCGCCGCCGCCGGAAACGATGGACGGGGACAGCAGATAGTTGTTGTCGCGCAGGTAGCGGATGACGTCTTCGGCGACGTCTTCCGGATCACGGCCAAAGTTCTTCAGCACCAGTTCCGGGTTCTCAGGAACCTCATAGGGACTGTCGATGCCGGTGAAGTTCTTGATCTGACCGGCTTCCGCCTTGGCATAGAGCCCCTTCGGGTCGCGCTTCTTGCACTCTTCGATCGGGGTGTCGACGAAGATCTCGATGAACTCGCCATCCTGCAGCAGATCCCGGGCCATCTGACGCTCGGCGCGGAACGGCGAGATGAACGAGACCAGCGTGATCAGGCCGCTGTCCACGAAGAGACGGGAGACTTCCCCCACACGGCGGATATTCTCCACCCGGTCCGCATCGGTGAAGCCGAGGTCCTTGTTGAGGCCATGACGCACATTGTCGCCATCCAGCGTGTAGGTGTGCCGGCCTTCCAGATGCAGCTTCTTTTCCACGATCGAGGCAATGGTCGACTTGCCCGAGCCGGAGAGACCCGTGAACCACAGAACCGCCGGGCGCTGGCCGAGGCTTTCCGCACGGGCGGCCTTGTCCACGTCCAGGGCCTGCCAATGGATGTTGGTTGCCCGGCGCAGGGCAAACCAGACCATGCCCGCGCCAACGGTGGCATTGGTCACCCGGTCGATCAGGATGAAGGAGCCGGTCGAGCGGTTCGCCTCGTAAGGGTCAAAGGCAACAGGGGCAGACATGGCGAGATTGCAGAAGGCGATCTCGTTCAGCTCCAGCTGCTTGCCGGCCACATGCTCGAAGGTGTTGACGTTGATCTTGTGCTTGATCTCCGTGACGGTCGCCGTCACGGACCGGGTGCCGATCTTCATGAGATAGGACCGGCCCGGCAGCAGGGCATCTTCCGCCATCCAGATCAGGTGAGCCGCCATCTGGTCCGCCACATCCGGACGGGCCGTGGCATCGGCCAGAAGATCGCCGCGGGAGATATCGATCTCGTCTTCCAGCGTGATGGTCACCGCTTCGCCTGCGCGTGCGGCATCCGCCTCGCCCACCGGGGTCAGGATCGAGGCGACCTTGGAGGTCTTGCCGGAGCCGGCAACAACCAGTTCGTCGCCCTTCTTCACCACGCCGCCGGCGATCGTGCCGGAATAGCCGCGGAAGTCGAGGTTCGGACGGTTCACCCACTGGACCGGGAAGCGGAACGGCTGGTTCAGCTCGTGCTCGCCGATCTGCACCGTTTCCAGATGCTCCAGCAGAGTCTGCCCCTGATACCAGCCCATGTTCTCGCTGCGGCCGGTAACATTGTCACCGTAGCGGGCGGACATGGGGATGGCGACCAGGGTCTCGAAGTCGAAGCCGGAGGCAAACTGCTCAAAAGTCTCACGGATTTCGTTGAACCGCTCTTCGGAGAAGTCCACCAGGTCGATCTTGTTCACCGCCAGAACCACATGGCGGATGCCGAGCAGCGAGGCAATGAAGGCATGGCGGCGGGTCTGCACCATCAGGCCATGACGGGCATCGACCAGGAGCACGGCAAGATCCGCTGTGGAGGCACCAGTCGCCATGTTGCGGGTGTATTGCTCGTGGCCGGGGGTGTCGGCAACGATGAACTTGCGCTTGTCTGTGGCAAAGAAGCGGTAGGCCACATCGATGGTGATGCCCTGCTCGCGCTCGGCCTCAAGGCCGTCCACCAGCAAGGCCAGGTCGATGTCCTCGCCCACGGTGCCGTGGCGGCGCGAATCCTTTTCAAGAGCCGCCAGCTGGTCTTCGAAGATCAGCTTGGTGTCATAAAGCAGACGGCCAATCAGGGTCGACTTGCCATCATCCACGGAGCCACAGGTCAGGAAGCGGAGCTGATCCTTTTCTTCCTGGGCCAGAATGTAGTCGGTCACGGCCTCTTCGGTGGCCGAGGCAAGGGCGTTGGTTTCCAGGGAAGACATCAGAAATACCCCTCGCGCTTCTTCTTTTCCATGGAGGCGCTGTCATCGTGGTCAATCAGGCGGCCGGAGCGCTCGGAAGTCCGGGCAATCAGCATCTCGCGGACAATCGCCGGCAGCGTGTCGGCATCCGACTCGATCGCCCCCGTCAGCGGGTAGCAGCCAAGGGTGCGGAACCGCACCATCTTCTCTTCGATCTGTTCACCCGGCTGGATCGGCATACGCTCGTCATCCACCATGATCAGCATGCCGTCCCGGTCGACAACTGGCCGCTTGGCAGCAAAATACAGCGGCACCATCGGGATGTTTTCCGTCAGGATGTACTGCCAGATGTCCAGCTCGGTCCAGTTGGACAGCGGGAAGGCGCGGATGCTTTCGCCCTTGGCCACCCGGGCATTGTAAAGGTTCCACAGTTCCGGACGCTGGTTCTTCGGGTCCCAGCCATGGCTGGAATTGCGGAAGGAGAAGACGCGCTCCTTGGCTCGGGACTTTTCTTCATCGCGGCGCGCGCCGCCGAAGGCAGCATCGAAGCCATACTTGTTCAGCGCCTGCTTCAGCGCCTCGGTCTTCATGATGTGCGTGTGCACGGAAGAGCCATGGGAGAACGGGCCGATGCCCTGCTCGATCCCGTCCGGGTTGGTGTAGACGAGGAGATCCAGGCCGAGCCGCTTGGCGGTCGCATCGCGGAACTCGATCATCTCCCGGAACTTCCAGGTCGTATCCACATGGAGCAAAGGGAACGGCGGCTTCGACGGCGCAAAGGCCTTCATCGCCAGATGCAGCATCACGCTGGAATCCTTGCCGATCGAATAGAGCATCACCGGATTGCGGAACTCGGCCGCAACTTCCCGGATAATATGGATGCTCTCCGCCTCAAGACGCCGCAAATTGCTCAATCGCTCTGCCGAAAGACCCGGCACACTCATATCCATAGGGGGTAAACCTCACGTCTTCCCTGCACCGGCAACAACCGGCGATCCCGCACTAGCCGGGCCCGGCTCCTGCTTGAGAGGGCGCACCTGGCTGGCGAAGGACAATCTCTGATCTTGCCGTGCACCCTATCCTGATTGGGACAGGCCTGAAACAAACGGCTTTTTCCTGCAGCGGGAAAGACGGGTTTTTTTGTCTCTTTTTTGGCGATGAGGCGAAAGCGGCGTTCGGAGGGAGATGTTGTCCCCGGCTGAAACCTGCAGAAACAGTGCTTTGAGAGAAAAGGATTCCGGAAATCCGCCCCACTCAAGGCCTCAAAGCCTGCACCTCGGCGGCAGCGCGAAGGGCGTTCTGCAGCATGAGGAGCGCGGGTGTCGGGGCCGTGTCTGCCCGTGTCGTCAAGCCGACAGGGCCTGTGGTCTCGGAGGTCTCCAGAGGCAGCTCGACCAGCGCGCCCTCGGCCACATCGCGGGCCACAACCCCGCTGGAGATGATCCAGACCGCGTCCGTATCCAGCGTATAGCTGCGGCCGAACGTGTTGGAAATGGTCTCGACCCGGTTGGGCACTCGGGTCACCCCATGGGCGATCAGAAGCCGCTCCACATAGGGCCGGATGATCGCTTCGCGGGTGGGATAGAGCACCGGATATTCGACAATGCGGCTGAGGTCGTGGCTTTGCTCGGCCAGCAGCGGATGGCCCTTGCGCACGACGAAAGATACGCTTTCGGAATAAAGATGGGCAAAGGACAAGCCCGCCATCTGTTCCGGGTCCGCCAGACGGCCAACCACGAGATCCAGGTCGCCTTGCCGCAGGCGGGAGAGGAGAAAGGTGTTCGGGCCGGTTTCCAGGATCAGGGTAGTTTCCATCTCCTGGGCCTGAAACCGCTGCACCGCATCGGGAAAAATCCGCGCGGCGACGGAGGGCAAAACGCCGACGCTCAGATAGGAATCGCCGGACATGCGGGCCTGGGCGACACTGTCGAGCCCCTGCTTCAAGGCCGCAAGGCTCGCGCCTGCATAATGCAGAAAGACGTCGCCATACTGGGTCAGCGCTACGCCCTTGCGGCTGCGGTCAAAAAGCCGGACCTCCAGAATGTCTTCCAGTTCCTTCAGCGTCTTGGAAACTGCGGGCTGGGTGATGGCCAGGGCATCGGCTGCCTTGACCAGACTGCGCCGCCGGGCGACTTCCAGAAAGCACTGGATGTGGCGGTATTTCACCCGGGCATCGATCATATGCATTCCATTCAGTTATATTTCAGGCTCATTTTCTCATTTTACATAACCGTACAAACAGGCAACACTCAACTTCAATCAATGAGGGAGGAAAGTGCCGATGCACATGATCGAGGCGAATGGCGTCACGCTGCATTATGCGGACACGGGCGAAACCGGTCTGCCGGTACTCGTCTTTTCCAATTCGCTCGGCACGGATTTCCGCTCCTGGGACCGGGTGGCAAAGCGCCTCGCCGGACGCTTCCGGATGATCCGCTATGACAAGCGCGGCCACGGCCTCAGCTCCGCCCCGGATGCGCCTTACAAGATGGCCGATCATGTGGGCGATCTTGCTGCGCTGCTGGACCAGTTGAACACCGGCCCGGTGATCCTTGTCGGACTGTCCGTCGGCGGGCAGATCGCGCAAGGGCTTGCCATTTCCCGCCCCGATCTCGTGCGGGCTCTGGTCCTGTGCGACACGGCTGCCAAGATCGGCACGGCCGAGATGTGGCAGACCCGCATGACCACCATCGAGACCGGCGGTATCGCCGCGCTGGCAGACCCCATTCTGGAACGCTGGTTCTCGGCGGAGTTCCGCACCAGCCGCCCAGCGGAACTGGCCGGCTGGCGCGCCATGCTGACCCGCACCCCGGTTCAGGGGTATCTCGGCACTTGTGCCGCCATCCGCGACACGGACTTCACCGAAGAAACCTCCAGGCTGTCCCTGCCCGTGCTGGCCCTGTGCGGCACGGAAGATGGCGCAACACCGCCGGAGCTCGTGGAAGCAACAGCAAAGCTCATCAAGGGCGCCCGCTATGTGCCAATCCAGGGCGCGGGACACCTTCCCTGCATCGAGGTCCCGGACACGCTCGTCCAGGCCCTGACCGATTTCCTCAAGGAGAATGCTCTTGTCTAAACGCGCTCCAGGGTCCCGTTACGAAGACGGCATGGCGACCCGCCGCCAGGTTCTGGGCAATGCCCATGTGGACCGGGCCAACGCCAACATGACCCCGTTCGACTCCGACTTCCAGACCATGATCGTGGAAAGCGCCTGGGGCACCGTATGGGCCGACGATGCGCTCACCCGCCGGGAACGCTCCATGGTCACCATCGCGCTTCTGGCGGCCCTCGGCCATCACGACGAGCTGGCGATGCATATCCGCGCCACCGCCAACACAGGTGCCAGCGCAGAAGACATCAAGGAAGTCCTGATGCATGTCGCCATCTATGGCGGCGTTCCTGCCGCCAACACGGCGTTCAAGATCGCCAAGGAAACCCTGGCGGGCATGGAGAAATAAGCGTTATCTGAACGCAAAACTGCTCTTGGAGGGGCATGGAAAGGGTGCCGGAGACGGTGAACGGCATCCAGATACCGGGAGAGAACCCAAATGACGATCGAACGACCCAACCGGCCCGCCATGGTCCGCAAGCCGGGTGAGTATTTCCAGCGCGACCGCGACATTCATCCGCCCGCATTTACCCCGGGCTACAAGACCTCCGTCACCCGCTCGCCGCAGAAGGCCCTGCTCTCGCTGGAGCAATCCCTGTCGGAGATGACCGGCCCGGTCTTCAACCACAATGCCCTCGGTGAGCTGGATCACGACATGATCCTGAACTACGCCAAGGACGGTGAGCCGATCGGCCAGCGCATCATCGTGCATGGCCGCGTCATGGACGAAAGCGGCAAGGGCATTCCACACACGCTGGTGGAAGCCTGGCAGGCCAATGCAGGCGGCCGTTACCGGCACAAGAAGGACACCTATCTGGCGCCGATCGACCCGAACTTCGGTGGCTGCGGCCGCTGCCTGACGGATGAAGACGGCTATTACTTCTTCCGCACCATCAAGCCCGGCCCCTATCCCTGGCGCAACTACATCAACAGCTGGCGTCCGGCGCATATTCACCTGTCGATCTTCGGTCCGTCCTTCAGCCAGCGCCTGATCACCCAGATGTATTTCGAGGGCGATCCCCTGATCGACATCTGCCCGATCGTGAAGACCATTCCGGATGAAGACGCCATCAAGCGCCTGATCGCCCCGATGGATCTCAACGCCAGCGTGCCGCTCGACTGCCGCGCCTACAAGTTCGACATCGTCCTGCGCGGCCGCCGCTCGACCCTGTTTGAAAACCGCCTGGAAGGAAACTGAGCCATGGTGCAGCCGCTGAACTATTTCAAGGAAACGCCCAGCCAGACCGCAGGCCCCTATGTCCACATTGGCCTTGCCCCGGCCTATGCAGGATTCGACATTTTCGAGAACAATTTCTCCAACGTCGTTGCTGGCCCGAACACCAAGGGCGAACGCATCAAGGTGAAGGGCCGCGTCATCGATGGCACCGGCGCCCCGGTCCGCGATGTCATGCTGGAAAGCTGGCAGGCCAACTCGGAAGGCAAGTACAACCACCCGGAAGACAGCCAGGACAAGGCTGTCGAGGATGATTTCCTTGGCTGGGGCCGGATCTGTTCGGATTTCGAGTCCGGTGTCTACACCATCGACACGATCAAGCCGGGCTCTGTTCCGGGCCGGAACGGCGCCATCCAGGCTCCTCACATCAGCCTCTGGATCGTCGCCCGCGGCATCAACATCGGTCTTCAGACCCGCGTCTATTTCTCCGATGAAGCAAGCGCCAATGCCAAGGACCCGGTGCTGAACTTCGTCGAGCAGGCAGACCGCCGCAAGACCCTGATCGCCGAGCGCTCGGAAGAGAATGGCGAGGTGATCTACACCTTCGACATCCATCTCCAGGGCGAACAGGAAACCGTCTTCTTCGACGTTTGAGTGGTCTCCACTCTTTTCGACCCGCGCCACCGGTGCGGGTCTTCCTCTTCGGGAGAAGCGAACTCCGGAGTATCGCATCTCCTCTCCTCCTTCCTGCCATGGCCTTTCTGGAACAGCACCACTTCGGCATGAGGAGACGGAACGGCATGGGTCCTCGGGTCAAGCCCGAGGATGACGACCGTGGGTGGGGCGAGGTCCTTCCATTTGCCTAGAAGACCTGCGTCTGCCGAACTGCTTTCCATGAGAAACAAACCCAAGGCAAAACCTGCTGTTTCTTGCGGCAAGGCAAACCTGTAGCGCTGCGCTCGTGCTAAAAAGCTTCAACTCGAACATCTCCTTCTGCTGCCTGCGCAAAACCAAAAGAGGTCCCAAATGAGCCTGACGGCCATCGACAGCCAGATTTCAGCTCCGCTTCTGACGGATCCGGCAACCGCTTCCCTGTTTCAGGACGCTGCGGTGATCCATGCCATGCTGGAGGTGGAAGGGGCGCTGGCACTGGCGGAAGCCGATTGCGGTCTCATTCCGGAAGACGCCGGAACCGCGATCTGGGCAGCCGCTGCAAAGACCACCATCGACCCTGCGGCCCTGGCAACCGGGACGGCAAAGGACGGGGTTCCGGTTCCAGCGCTCGTGGCAGCGCTGCGCAAGGCAGTTGGGGATCCTCATGGGCAATATGTCCACTGGGGCGCCACCAGCCAGGACATTGCCGACACGGGACTGGTGCTGCGTCTGCGCAAGGCTCTGGATCTTCATGAGGCCAGCCTCAAAAAGCTGGCAAGCAGTCTCGCGGGTCTTGCGGAAAGCCACCGCCAGACGCCGCTTGCTGCCCGCACCCGCATGCAGCAGGCAACCCCGACCAGTTTTGGCCTGAAGGCCGCGGTCTGGCTCTCGGCGGTTCTGCGTCATCTCGACCGGGTGCCCGCGATCCGCGAGCGCCTTCTGGTGCTGTCCTTTGGTGGTGCTTCCGGCAACCTGGCGGCGCTTGGTGACAAGGCGATGGAGGTCGAGGCAGCCCTTGCCCGCCGCCTGAAACTCGCCAGCGCGGAAGCTCCCTGGCACACGGTGCGGGACAGCCTGATCGACTACACCAACTGGCTCACCCTGGTGACGGGTACCCTCGGCAAGATCGGCACGGACGTGATCCTGCTCGCCCAGAACGAAGTCGCGGAACTGCGCCCGGGAAGCGGCGGCGGCTCGTCCACCATGCCCAACAAGGTCAACCCGGTGGCCGCCGAACTTCTGGTCGCCCTTGCCCGCCAGAATGCCACGCTGATCTCCAGCATGCATCAGGCAGCCCTTCAGGATCATGAGCGCAGCGGTGCGGCCTGGACGCTGGAATGGCTGACCCTGCCGCAGATGGTGATCGGCACTGGCGCGGCGCTGGCCCATGGCGGCGCGATGATTTCCGAGTTGACGGTGAATGCAGACCGGATGCGCGCCAATATTGACGCCTCCAACGGACTGCTGCTGGCGGAAGCGGCCAGCTTCGCCCTGGCCGAGCACATGCCCCGGCCGGAAGCCCAGGCCCTGGTGAAGGAGGCCTGCAAGGCCGCGGCCTCGGAAGAGCGGCATCTGTTTGATGTTCTGTCGGAGACAACCGGCACGAGCGTGGACTGGGAAGCTCTGAAAGATCCCGCCCGCCACATGGGCGCAAGCCATGCGATGATCGACCGGGTTCTTGAATCCTATCAGAGGTTTAAGGGCTGATGTTCAAAGGTTGAGTCCGTGGGTTCATGGGTTGAGTCAGGTGCTTGAAGCTCTGATTCAATCCCTTGCCGGTTTGATTCAATCAGCCCTCCCCCTTTGCCCTCGTGGTGTGGATTCGCTCAAGTGCCGCCTCGAACCATGGACGGCAGACGCAATGGGGGCCGCACCCGGCTCATCCTTCGAGACAGGCCTCCGGCCTTCCTCAGAATGAGGCTTAAAAATTGGACGCATTCGGCCTCCCCCTTCAGTCGTCCAAAAAGTCCAACAGAACCAGCAGTTCATCCATTCAGGCCAGTTCGCCCCTCTTCTAAACTCCGTTGCAACAATGGAATGAGGAGGAGCCATTCATGCGAACTCAGGTCGCAATCATCGGCGCAGGCCCGTCAGGCCTGCTGCTGTCCCAGCTTTTGCATCTCAAGGGCATCGACTGTGTCGTGCTGGAGCAGCGCTCGCCCGACTATGTCTTGTCCCGCATCCGCGCCGGGGTTCTGGAACAGGGCATGGTCCACATGCTGGAACAGGCGGGGGTGTCCGGCCGGATGCACAAGGAAGGCCTGCCCCATGACGGTTTCACCATCAGCGTCGGCGACACCCGTCTGCGCATTGACCTCAAGGGCCTGACCGGCGGCAGCAATGTCATGGTCTATGGCCAGACGGAGGTGACCCGAGACCTGATGGACGCCCATACGGCACGCGGCGCAAAGGTCATCTATGAAGCCGCCAATGTTCAGCCGCATGACTTCGACACCGCCTCACCGCGCGTGACCTATCAGAAGGACGGCGTAACCCACGAGATCGCCTGTGACTTCATCTGCGGCTGCGACGGCTATCACGGGGTCTCCCGCGCCTCCGTGCCGCAAGGGGCCATCACCGAATATGAGAAGGTCTATCCCTTCGGCTGGCTGGGAATTCTGTCCTATGTGAAGCCGGTGGATCATGAACTGATCTATTCCAATCATGCCAGAGGCTTCGCGCTCGCCTCCATGCGCTCCCACACGCTCAGCCGCTACTACATTCAGGTCCCCCTGAGCGACAAGGCGGAGGCCTGGTCCGATCAGGCAATCTGGGATGAGCTGAAAATCCGCCTTGGCGAGGAAGCTGCGGCGAAGATGGAAACCGGCCCATCAATCGAAAAGTCCATCGCCCCGCTCCGAAGCTTCGTGGCCGAGCCGCTTCGTTTCGGCCGGATGATGCTGGCCGGCGATGCGGGCCATATCGTGCCGCCGACCGGTGCCAAGGGGCTAAATCTCGCAGCCTCCGACATTCACTATCTGTCGGAAGCCTTGATCGAATTCTATGGTGAGAAGTCAGAAGCCGGGATCGATGACTATTCCCGCAAGGCCCTTGCCCGCATCTGGAAGGCCGAACGCTTCTCCTGGTGGATGACGTCCCTGCTGCACCAGTTCCCGGAGCTCGGCCCCTTCAATGCCCGCATGCAGCTGGCTGACATGGACTATCTCGCCCATTCCCACGCTGCGCAGGTCAGTCTGGCCGAGAACTACGTCGGCCTGCCGTTCTGACCCCGCTGCGAGGCGGAGATTTCCAACGCAAAGCTAGATGGACTGGAAACTGCGCGGCATACACCCCGTCTCCCCCCTTGCGGGGGAGATGTCAGCGACAGCTGACAGAGGGGGAAAGGCTTCGGCATACTCGGAAAACTGCAGAATTCAGAAGGGCTCATACCCCCCTCTACCCCCATTCGGGGGCATCTCCCCCTCAAGGGGGGAGAATGGAGCCTGCCGAACCGTTTGTCCGCACATTCTAGGCAACTTAAAACCGGACTCCTGCGACCAAGGCTCAGCCCCGCCGGGAAACCTCTTCGAGTTGCTCGTTGATCTTCTCGAACATCATGGTCGGCATCGTCACCGTGTTGACGAACAGCCGGACCACCGCCTTGGGCGAGTGGTTGAACTCCCGGCTGACTTTTCGCGAAACCCGCTTTGCATCGGCAACGATGATCTGCCCGTCGCGCACGAAGCGCTCGACGCCGCGGGTCGCAGCATCCGTATGCAGTCCAACCATCAGCGCAAATCCGATTGTGAACGCGGCAAAGACATAGACGCAAAAATATCTTGAACTCAACATTACTGGCCCCACCAGAATTTCTTAACAAATCCTTAATCTATCAGAGGTAGTAACCGGAGAAACAACGAGACACAAGTCCTGCAACCCTGAAGTTGCAAATCGATTACAATTTTAGTTAATTTCCAGAGGTCTTGCCCGATCCGGAGGGCGTCACGGCGTGACCTGCAGTGCCAAGGCCGGAAAGTGGTCAGCCAGAGGTCACCCAAGATCCTGTCTGGACCTGAAATCCGCAGGAGATTCGCCAGTTTCCTTGCGGAAGAACCTTGAAAAATAAGCAGGATCCTCATAGCCGAGATCATAGGCGATCTGGCTGATGCCTAGCCCGGAAAAGGCCAGAAGCCGCTTGGCTTCCACCACCACCCGGTCCCGGATCGACTGTGCGGCAGTCCGGTCGGTGAACAACCGGCAATAGCGGTTAAGACGGGAAACACTCAACCCCATCTCACCGGCATAAAACTCCGGGCTGCGCTCGGTCCGGAAATGATCCTCAACCAAGGCGCGAAACCGGAACAACGAAAAGCCCGGGGTCCGGTCAGTCGTGCCCCCGTCACCGCTGCGTGAGAAGAGCACCACCAGCACAAGAGCGAGCAAAGGACGGAACACATCCCGGCGGCGCTCGCCGCTGTCGAACTCGCCGGCCATTTCCGCCAGATAAAACCCGAGGCGGCGGTGATCTTCCGGCGCCGTTTCGAAGACACAGGTCGCCTCCGCCTTGAGCGCCCGGCGCTCTGCATGGCTCCTGCTTGCATCATCGGACCCGAGATAATCGCCGGTGAAGGACAGGACATAGCCTTCCGTTTCCGGCGTGAAGGTCCAGCCATGGACGCTTCCGGCCGGATTGAACACGGCCGTGCCCGGCGGAACCTCCCGCTCTCCCGCATCATCGATCAGGCGGCCCAGTCCCTTCGTGATCATCAGCACCTGATGCAGGTGCATGTGGGAATGAGGCTCCAGTGACCAGCCGAGCGGCTTGGAGCGCGCACGGATGGTCTCGATGTGGAAGAAGTCGAAATCCTCGACCTCTCCCCCATCTCCATAAAGGTGATAGCGCGGGATCGGCGTGCCGCTGGTCATGACCGCTTTCCCATTTTCACCGGATCGCCGTCTTATCCCCGGGCGTGATGGGCATGCCAATGCCAGGCGATATCAATGCGGCGGGGCATCCAGACCTTCTCGTGGGAAGCCACATAGTCCAGGAACCGGGCAAGGGCTGCGGCACGGCCGGGACGGCCGACAAGACGGCAGTGAAGGCCGACATTCAGCATCTTGGGGCTGCCAGCTTCTCCTTCTGCATAAAGAACGTCGAAAGCGTCCTTCAGATAGGCGAAGAACTGGTCACCGGAGTTGAAGCCCTGCGTGGCGGCAAAGCGCATGTCATTGCTGTCCAGCGTGTAGGGAATGACCAGATGATCGCCTCGGGGGCCGTCGATCCAATATGGCAGGTCATCCGCATAGCTGTCTGAGGAATAGAGGAAGTCCCCCTCTTCCATCACCAGCCGCTGGGTGTTCATGGAGCAGCGGCCGGTGTACCAGCCGAGGGGACGCGAGCCCGTCACTTCCTCATGCAACCGGATCGCCTCGCGGATCTGCGCGCGCTCTTCCTCCTCGGGCATGTCCGCGTGCTCGACCCATTTGAGGCCGTGGGACGCGATCTCCCAGTCGGCTTCCTTCATGGCGGCAACCACATCCGGATTGCGGGCCATCGCGGAGGCCACGCCATAGACGGTAACGGGAATGTTGCGGCCGGTGAACATGCGCCACAGGCGCCAGAAACCGGCACGGGAGCCGTATTCGTAGATCGATTCCATGTTCCAGTGCCGCTTGCCCGGCCAGGGCTGCGCACCGACGATCTCGGACAGGAAGGCTTCGGACGCCGGATCGCCATGGAGGATGTTGTTTTCGCCGCCTTCCTCGTAATTGATCACGAATTGCACGGCGACATTGGCTCCGCCCGGCCACTGCGGGTCGGGAGCGTTGCGGCCATAGCCGATCATGTCGCGGGGGTAGGAAGCGGTCATCTCACTCAGATCCTTGTGAAAATCGATTCAGATGAGAAAAGCCGATGCCTGCGGCAGTTGCAAGGCTACTTTCAAGGCAGCCGAAACCAGCCCTAGTAGAAATGCCGATTGCATCAAATTTTAGGGGCGCAGTTACCCGGAGTTTAGGGCCGCTACAGTAGTTTGACCGATGTCAGAGGACAGGAGAGCAGGATGAATTTGTCATCAGCCGGACTGATCTGCATGCTTACGGCGGCTGCCATGACCCTGTTCATGGACGCCCATGGCAAGCGGCCGCAAGAAGGCACTCCTGCGTCCTTTCCCTATTTCGTTCACAGGTAAGCTTCGAGGGCGGGCTGGCTCAGTCCCAGTGCCGCGGATGAGACCGTCTTGCAGAGGACCGTGCTTCAACCCTGATGGGAATCAGCTCTCCGGTGTGAACATGGCGGCCACCGCGTCCGTCCGTTTCCGAACCGAGCATCATGATGGCAGAGCCAATGACCACGGAGGTCAGGGTGACGATCATGCCGAAGGCCAGAAGCATCACCGGAAGGATGGGATCCTGGGCCGAGGCGACAAGCTCGCGAAGATGACCGATATCTGCGGCAAAGATGCCCGCAACCACGAGGCCGGACACGCCGACACCAATGGCCCCATTCGTGACCAGAAGGCGGAAGAACGGATGTTGCGGGAGGAGCCTGTCCGCCAGGCTGGAGCGGTTTGAACGGGTCATCACGTGCACTCCTTTTACGCTGCAGAGCCCGCCGTGACTTGTTGATCCGTCACCTGAAACGGGTAGCATCTGGACATTAATTTAGGACCCAAAACCGGGAAACCGCAAGATGTTGAAATGTGACATTCGAGTCACCATTTCTTGAAAAATTTTCACTCCGGCCGCCGCAGATCGAAACAATCAGCAATATATATTGAACTGATATATGCCACTCAGATATAGTGCCCCTGATTTTCCGCTGGTGAGCTTTTGCAAGTGCCGCCCGGGAATCCTTGGCTTTTAGCAGACGAACTGAATAATCACTGGTGTGGGAGCCACTTGATGAGTGTCCGGAGCCTCTGTCTGGCTATCCTGAATTTTGGCGATGCCACCGGTTATGAAATCCGCAAGGAGACAACCAGCGGCAGTTTCAGCTATTTTGGCGACGCCAGCTTCGGCGCAATCTACCCCGCCCTTTCCCGCCTTGAAGCGGAAGGACGGGTGACGGTGCGTGAGGAAAGCCAGCACGGCAAGCCCACCCGCAAGGTCTATTCCATCACCGAATCCGGCCGCCTGGAGCTGCTGGACGCGTTGATGGAGCCACCGGCTGCAGACACCTACAAGTCCCCCTTCCTGCTGCTCGCCCTCCATGCCGAATATGTCGGACCGGACGTGCTCAGGAAGGCAATCAGCGCCCGGCGCAAGCATCTTCAGGAAGAGCTGGCCCTGCTGCGCTCGATCCCCCACGAGGATGAGCCCGGCGCCGTGAACTGGGTCAGGGACTACGGCATCCAGTGCAAGACCTTTGCCCTCGGTTACCTGGATGCGAATGCGCAGGAACTGATCGAGGCTGCCACCCGTAAGCATGACAAGACATCTCGCCCGGTTTCGCTGCCTGGGCAGAACACCCTTTTTCCGAACGCTGCCGAATAGGCGCGAGACTGCCGGAGTGATCAATGGCTTTGAAGTTTTCCTATCTGCTCTCCTTCGGACTTGCCGCCGGAATTGGTGTGTGGATGTACACCGGCACGGTGGTTGAAGGTGGCCAGGGCGATTCTGCTGACGCAACGCCGCCGCCGGCAGAGCGGGCGGTTGCCGCCAACGACCATCTGTTCCGGGTACAGGTTGCCCATCTCCAGGCCCAGGATCGCGAAGCGGTTCTGGATCTGCGCGGACGCACCCAGGCCAATGCCCGGGTGGAAGTGCGCTCAGAAACGGCCGCGCGGGTGATCAGCCGCCCGGCACGGGAAGGCACACGCATCACCAAGGGCGACATTCTGTGCGAACTGGACAAGGGAACCCGGCCATCCGGAGTTCTGGAAGCCAGGGCCAATCTTGCTCAAGCGGAAGCGGATTTCAACGCGGCGGAAAAGCTGTCCAGCAAGGGCTTCACAGCCCAGAACCAGCTTGCCGCTTCCCAGGCGACACTTGACGCCGCCAAGGCGCGCCTGGAAGAAGCCGAGCTTGAACTGGACCGCACCACCATCCGCGCACCGATCCATGGCATCATCGAAAGCCCGATGGCCGAAGTCGGCTCACGCCTCAACACGGGCGACATCTGCGCCACCGTTGTCGACACGGATCCGATGAAAGCTATCGGCCAGGTGTCTGAGCTTAATGTCGGCTCCATCTCGCCGGGCATGGCCGCAAAGGTTGAGCTGGTGACCGGGCAGAGCTTTGACGGCACCGTGCGCTATGTGGCGCCGGCTGCCGACAGCGATACGCGGACCTTCCGCGTCGAAGTCGAGATTCCCAACGAGGACGGCGCTGCGCGGGACGGTATCACCGCCCTCACCCGCATTCCCCTGCGCACCACCCGCGCCCACAAGATCTCACCCGCCATCCTGACCCTGAATGACGAAGGCCAGGTTGGTCTTCGGGCCGTGAATTCGGACAATGTCACCGAGTTCTATCCGGTCAAGGTTCTAGGCGGGGTTGAGGACGGTGTCTGGGTCGCAGGCCTGCCCGAGACCGTTACCGCCATTATTGTCGGACAGGATTATGTTGCCGACGGCCAGAAGGTCGAACCGGTTCTGGAAACCGCGGAGGCTCCGAAATGATCGGCATGCTCGAAGATATTCTGCGGCGGCCCAAAACCGTTTTCGTGCTGATGCTCGCGCTGATCATCGCTGGCACGGCGACCTATCTCGCGATCCCCAAGGAAGACGCGCCGGACATTGACGTGCCGGTCTT
Source organism: Roseibium suaedae (assembly GCF_900142725.1). GTDB lineage: Bacteria > Pseudomonadota > Alphaproteobacteria > Rhizobiales > Stappiaceae > Roseibium > Roseibium suaedae. The sequence goes on from NZ_FRBW01000003.1 coordinate 607,872, forward strand.
CTATGTCTCCGTGACCCAGCAGGGCATTTCTCCGGAAGATGCGGAACGATTGCTCGTCCGCCCCATGGAAACGGAGCTGCGCGGCCTGGATGGCCTGAAGGAGCTGACGGCGATTGCCTCTGAAGGCCACGCCGGTTTCGTGCTGGAATTCGACGTCTCGTTCAACAAGGACGAGGCAATGGCGGATGTGCGCGACAAGGTGGACCTGGCAAAATCCAAGCTGCCTTCGGAAGCCGATGAACCGACAATCACCGAAACCAACTTCGCGCTGATCCCGACCATCACAATCGCTCTCTCCGGCGATGTACCGGAACGCACGCTCTACAATCACGCGCGGCGCCTGAAGGATCAGATAGAAGCCATCGACACGGTTCGTTCCGCCGATCTGTCCGGGCACCGGGAAGAGCTTCTGGAAATCCTGATCGACACCCAGAAGCTCGAGACCTATTCGATCAGCCAGCAGGAGCTGCTGAACACGCTGACGCTCAACAACCGGCTTGTGCCTGCGGGCTTCATCGACAGCGGCAAGGGACGTTTCAACGTCAAGGTTCCAGGCCTCGTCCAGAACCCGGAAGACGTCTACTCCCTGCCGGTCAAGCAGAGCGGCGAAGGTCTCATCACCCTTGGCGATCTGGCCGAAATACGCCGGACCTTCAAGGATGCCAGCAGCTATACGCTGGTCAACGGCCGCCCGGCCATTGCCCTCAAGATCACCAAGCGGATCGGCACCAACCTGATCGAGAACAATGCCGCCGTCCGTGCGGTCGTTGCCGAAGCCTCCAAGGACTGGCCGGAGACGATCAAGGTCGACGTGCTGCTCGATCAGTCCTCCAAGACCTTCGAGGTTCTGGGCTCGCTTGAATCCTCGATCATGACCGCGATCTTCCTGGTGATGATCCTGGTCGTGGCCTCTCTCGGCTTGCGGTCCGCACTTCTCGTCGGCCTCGCAATTCCCGCCTCCTTCATGATCGGCTTCCTGATCCTCGGCGGCCTCGGCTTCACAGTCTCAAACATGGTGATGTTCGGCCTTGTGCTGACCGTCGGCATGCTGGTGGATGGCGCCATCGTCATGACCGAATATGCCGACCGCAAGATCTCTGAAGGCATGGAGGACACGGAAGCCTATATCCGTGCCGCCAAGCTGATGTTCTGGCCGATCGTCTCGTCCACGGCAACGACCCTCGCCGCCTTCCTGCCCATGCTGATGTGGCCGGGTGTGGCGGGCGAGTTCATGAGCTATCTGCCGATCATGGTGATCATCGTCCTCAGCGCCTCGCTGCTGACGGCCATGGTCTTCATTCCGGTGACAGGCGGTATCTTTGCCAGGATCTCGCACTGGGCAGGACGCTACGCGACCCTGCTTCTGGCGCTGTTCCTAGGTGGAGTCGCTGGAGCCGGCATTCTGGTCAACGGCCCGCTTCTGGCGGCAGGTCTTGCTTCGATCGCAGCTCCCCTCGCGGTTGTTGCCGCTTTTGGCGTTGGTATCATCTCCTTCTTTGTCCTTCGCCCCTTCGTTGCTTGGTCGAAGGCGCGGGCAGCGCGTAATGCAGCGCGTGAGCGGGAAGAAGCCGCCGCCCTGTCGGCGACCGACACATTCGACATATCCAAGGTGAAGGGGATCACCGGTCTCTATGTCCGGTTCCTGAACCTTCTGGTCGGCAACCCGGTCGGGAACATTGTCGCCATCGTCGCGGTGGTCGGCGGCTGCGCAATGATTTTCCTCGCCTTTGCCGCCAATCCGACCGGTGTCGAATTCTTCATCGACGAAGAACCAGACCAGGCCGTCGTGCTTGTGTCCGGGCGCGGCAACATGTCGACGGCGGAGTCCCTTGCCCTTGTGAAGAAGGTCGAGGATCAGATCCTGTCGATCCATGGCGTCAAGAATATCGTGACGACTGCAGTCGCGCCTGGCGGAAGCACGGGCGGCGGCGGCATGGGCGGGGTTCAGGACAAGCCGGACGATGTGATCGGCGAACTCATGCTCGAGCTCTCCAATTTCTGCTGCCGTCCAAGGGCTGCCCAGATCTTTGCGGAGATCCGCGAGCGGACGGGCCAGTTGCCGGGCATCAAGGTGGAGACCCGCAAGATTGAAGGCGGCCCGCCCACCGGCAAGGACATCCAACTCGAGGTCAAGTCTTCCGACTATGACAGCATGGTCGCCGCCGTTGCCCGCGTGCGTGAGCATCTGAACGGCACCGCCGGTCTGCTTGATCAGGAGGACAGCCGCCCCCTGCCCGGCATCGAATGGCAGATCGACATCGACCGTGAACAGGCTGGCCGCTACAAGGCCGACATTGCGGCGGTCGGGTCCATGGTCCAGCTCGTCACCAACGGCGTTCTGATCGGCACCTATCGCCCAGGAGACAGCGAAGACGAGGTGGACATCCGCGTCCGTCTTCCGGCCAGCGAACGGACCCTGGACCGGTTCGACCAGCTGCGCCTGCAGACACCGCTCGGGCTCGTGCCGCTGGCAAATTTCATCACCCGCACACCGGCACCGAAAGTGTCGGAGATCGTCCGCCGCGACGGCCTCTATTCCATGATGGTCAAGGCCACGGTCGACAAGACCAGCGGCCTGACAGTGGACGAAAAGGTGAAGGAGCTGGATGGCTGGCTGAAGAGCGAGACCTGGCCTGCCAATGTCTTCCTCAAGTTCCGTGGATCGGATGAAGACCAGAAGGAGTCCGGCGAGTTCCTGATGAAGGCGATGATCGGGTCCCTGTTCCTGATGTTCATCATCCTGCTGACCCAGTTCAACTCGTTCTACCAGACCTTCCTGACCCTCTCGACGGTGGTCATGTCGGTCATGGGCGTGTTGCTGGGCATGGTGATCACCGGGCAGAAGTTCTCCATCATCATGAGCGGCACGGGTGTGGTGGCCCTTGCCGGGATCGTGGTGAACAACGCCATCGTGCTGCTGGACACCTATAACCGGTTCCGGGAAGACGGCATGCCGCCGGTGGACGCGATCCTGAAGACTTCGGCCCAGCGTATCCGCCCGATCATGCTGACCACCATCACCACGATCGCAGGCCTCGTGCCGATGGCGACCCAGATGAACCTCGACTTCGTCAACCGGGTCACGTCCATCGGCTCGATCACCTCGGCCTGGTGGGTGCAGCTGTCGACAGCGGTGATTGCAGGCCTCGCCTTCTCCACCCTGCTGACCCTGATCATGATCCCGGTCATGGTCGCCGTGCCAAGCGTCTGGATGAGATTGTTCCGGCGCCTTTGGAGCGGCCAGCGGACAGACGCGCAAGCAGAAGGCAGCACCACCAACCTGCCAGCAGCCCCTGCGCCGACGGAAGTCGCCCCTCTGAAGCTCGTGCCAAAGACCTCCGCCAAGGCAGAAGGCCCAACGCCTGACAGCCTGCCGCACGCGGCGGAATAACAAGCGCCACGCCAACAAAAAAGCCGCTGGGAAAACCCGGCGGCTTGAGCGTGATGACAGAGCAGCCTTTGTTTTCTTTCGTCATGGTCGGGCTTGTCCCGACCATCTGCAAGCCATTGACTTGGATAGATCCTCGGCACAAGGCCGAGGATGACGAAGGAGAAACAGGCACTCTCGGCGGCGCCTTCCCGGACGAAGCAAAGCGGAGATCCGGGATCTTATACCAACATTAAGAAATAGCGGGTCCCGGCTCAAGGCCGGGACGGCGCGGTGGAGATGGGGATGACCTCGAGAACTCCATGACCCTTGTCCGCCACTGCCCCCGTTCAAACGCTGTCGTGCTTGTCCCGGTCGCTGAGGTGATCGAGGTCTGTGTCGGCGCAATCGCCGTCGTCGTCCATGGTCACCGTTGCATCCGTGCGCAGGTACTGGCGGTGGCTGCGCCAGGCGAAGGGAATGGACACGAGGTAGAGGGCCGAGCCGACGGTCAGCATCTGGAACGGATAGCTGACAGTCAGTGCGACCAGCAGGACCGCGACCAGAAACAGCGGCAGCACCAGATCGCGGCGGATGCGGGTGCCGAACTTTTTACCCGAATAGGTCGGAAGGCGGCTGATCATCAGAAACGCGATGGCAATCGTATAGATCGCGACGCCTGGAGCAAATTCCGGCCAGTGCGGCAGGAAGCCGAGAAACTCCCAATAGATCGGCATCAGCACGGTCAGGGCGCCTGCAGGGGCAGGAACGCCGGTGAAGAAATGCGCCGCCCATTCCGGCTTGTTCGGATCGTCCAGCGCCACGTTGAAGCGGGCAAGACGCAAGGCGCCAGAGATCGCGAAGATCAGTGCCGCGATCCAGCCGAACGACCCGGCATCCTTCAGGATCCAGACGTAGAGCATCAAGGCCGGGGTGACGCCGAAATTGACGAAATCCGCCAGCGAATCCAGTTCAGCGCCGAAGCGGGACGTACCTTTCAGGAGACGCGCCACGCGGCCGTCCAGCGCATCCAGAACGGCAGCCACCAGCACGGCCCCGATGGCAAACTCCCACCGTCCCTCGAAGGCCATGCGGATGGCCGTCAGCCCGGAGCACAAGGCCAGCAGCGTGACCATGTTCGGCAGGATCAGGCGCATCGGCACCCGGCGGAAGCGGGGTGTCCTGCGCTCGCTGTCCGCGCCCTCTTCGGCGGAAGGATCCGGAGTGTGCTGGTGTTCGTTCTGCATGGTGCTTCCTCAGCCCACGCGGGTGACGAGCTGGGACTTGCCCGGTGCGTCTGCCAGATCGGCAAGCACCGTTTCACCGGCGATCATGGTCTGGCCATGGGCAACGCGGATGGTCGTGCCGAGCGGGAAATAGACATCGAGACGCGAGCCAAACCGGATCAGGCCGAAACGCTCACCCGTGCTCAGGGTCTCGCCTTCGCGGACGAAGCAGACAATGCGGCGGGCAACCAGGCCAGCGATCTGGACAACACCAATGCGGATGCCGTCCTTTTCGATCACCAGACCGTTGCGCTCGTTCTCTTCGCTGGCCTTGTCGAGCTCGGCGTTGAGGAAGCGGCCGGCACGATAGGCAAGGCGCACGATCCGGCCGCCAAAGGGGGCTCGGTTCACGTGGCAATTGAACACGTTCATGAAGATCGACACGCGCAGCATCGGCTCATCGCCAAGCTCCAGCTCTGCCGGAGGACGCACCGGGCCGACGTGGCTGACGACGCCATCGGCCGGAGAAATCACCAGGCTTTCGCCAATCGGCGTCACACGCTTGGGATCCCGGAAGAAGTAGCAGACCCATGCGGTCAGGATCAGGCCGATCCAGAACAGCGGATCCACGAACCAGCCGATGACAAGCGTGGCCACAAAGGCAATGGCAATGAAGGGCCAGCCTTCACGGTGGATCGGAACAAACGCCTTGGTGACGGAATCGACGAGGGACATGACAAATCCTTTTGGCAGGCTGCCTGCACGAGACACCGGAGACCTGCTCCGGATCAGGGGGCGCGCCGCGCGTGGGTGTGCGGGGCGCATAAGCTTACGCTCCCGTCAGTTCAATCCCTGTTTCTAGTGGCATTTCCTGAGAGTTTGAACCGGGAACATCGCCGCAAGGCACTTTTTCCCGGATCACCTGCGCTCCAACACCGGATAATCGGCCTCCCAATAGGCCGGACGGCCGAATTTGCTGACCAGGAAATCGACAAAGACGGAGATTTTCGGCGGGGTGTGCCTGCCCGGCGGATAGACGGCCCAGATCGCACCTGTCCGTGAGATGGGATAATCCGGCAGGAGTTCGACCAGCCGCCCTTCCTTCAGGTCCCGCCAGACATGGGCGATGGACTTGACGATCAGGCCCAGCCCGCACAGTGCTGCATCATAGGCATAGTCGCCATTGTCACCGGTGATGAAGGGCTGCACCTGATGGGTCAGCTCCCCATCCGGACCATTGAAGTACCACACGGGCATGGCCTCCATGCCGATACAGTCGTGGTTGACGAGGTCAGCCGGGGAACAGGGCTTGCCCTTGCGGGCAATATAATCTGGAGACGCGCAAAGGACGCGCTGATTGCCGCCGAGCCGCCGGGCCTTCAGGGTGGAATCCGGCAAGGGCGCAGCGCGGATCGCCATGTCGAAATTCTCGCTCATCAGATCGACAATGCGGTCGGAGAAATCCATGGAGATGCGGATGTCCGGATAAAGGTCCCGGAACTCCAGCAGATAGGGCAGCACATGGTGCCGGCCGAAGAAGACATTGGAGGAGATGCGCAAAAGTCCCTTCGGCGCATCGGTCACCTCCTCAAGCTCTTCAAGGGCTGTGTCCATTTCGCGCAAGGCCGCAGAAGAATGCTGGAGCAACACCTGCCCGGCCTCGGTCAAAACCACACGGCGGGTGGTGCGATTGAAGAGCTGCGCATTCACTTCCCGCTCCAGCCCGGTCAGCCGGGCACTGGCAGCAGAGGCGGAAAGCCCGAACTCCCGGCCGGCGGCAGACACATTTCCAAGAGCGGCGACACGCGCGAAGAAGCGGAGATCATCGAGGCGCATTATCCTATTCCTCCGCATAGTCATTCAAATCCGAGCCTGATTATACCAAGATCAGAAAAATGAGAAAGTCTCCCCATCAGCAAAGGAGACTGACCATGTTACACACTGGAGATATCTTCGAGACCCGCGCCCGGCAGCACCGCGCCGAGGAACTGCGCGCCCTCACCCGCAGCTTGACGGGCTTTCTGTTCCGCACCAGCCGGCAGAAGCCTCTGTCTCGGACCGAACGCTGCAGCCGCCTTGTTCACGCAGCCCCTCTCCCGGCCACCCGGCAGACTGGTTGCTGCGCGTGAAGGGCGTCAGGGCCCGTCCATGCTCCGTCGGGCAAATTCGCCTGACCTTGAACCAAGCTCCTGAAACTACACCGCCGCCAGAAGTCCTGAAGACTTCGGCGGCGGATTTTTTTAAGATCAAAGGCCTCAGCCGGGAATGTAATCCGCCGTCGGGCCGCGGGTGACAAAGCCGAGATCGTCGGATTCCTTGGCTGCCCGCAGACGTTCTTCCGCCTCGTCGGCTTCGCGCTGGCGATCCCACATGGAGGCATAGAGACCCTTCTTCGCCAGCAACTCGGTATGAGTTCCACGCTCGGCGATTTCACCGGCCTGCAGCACGATGATCTGGTCCGCATTGACGACGGTGGACAGCCGGTGGGCGATGACAAGGGTCGTTCGGTTGCGGGAGACCTGATCAAGAGCCGTCTGGATTTCCCGTTCCGTATGGGTGTCCAGTGCGGAGGTCGCCTCATCCAGGATCAGGATCGGCGGGGCCTTCAGGATCGTGCGGGCAATGGCAACGCGCTGCTTCTCGCCGCCGGAGAGCTTCAGGCCGCGTTCGCCCACTTCCGCTGAATAGCCTTCCGGCAGCCGTTCGATGAAATCATGGATCTGGGCCATGCGGGCGGCGTCCTTCACCTCTGCCTCACTCGCCTCTGGACGGCCGTAGCGGATGTTATAGGCAATGGTGTCATTGAACAGCACCGTGTCCTGGGGAACCATGCCGATGGCTCCGCGCACGCTTTCCTGCGTGACCGAGCGCACATCCTGTCCATCGATGGACACAGCCCCGCCGGTCACGTCATAGAAACGGAACAGAAGCCGCGAGATCGTGGATTTGCCCGCGCCGGACGGGCCGACAATGGCAACGGTTTTGCCGGCGGGTACCTCGAAGCTGATGCCCTTCAGGATCGGACGGGCAACGTCGTAGTGGAACTTCACATCGTCAAAGCGGATCGTGCCTTCCACGGCCTTGAGGTCCTGCGCGTCAGAGGCGTCCTGAACTTCCGCCGGAACGTCCAGCAGGGAAAACATGGATTCGATATCCGCCAGGCCCTGGCGGATTTCCCGGTAGATGAAGCCGATGAAGTTGAGCGGAATGGCAATCTGCATCAGCAGCGCATTGATCAGGACGAAGTCGCCGATGGTCTGCTCGCCGCGCTGAACAGCGAGGGCAGAAAGGATCATGCAAGCCGCCGTGCCGACGCCGAGAATGAATGTCTGGCCAAAGTTCAGCCAGGCGAGCGACGTCCAGGTCCGGGTCGCAGCTTTCTCGTATCGGGCCATGGAAACATCGAAACGGGCGGCTTCCATCTTCTCGTTGCCGAAATACTTCACGGTCTCGAAGTTCAGCAGGCTGTCGATGGCCTTGGAATTGGCATCCGTGTCGCTGTCGTTCATCTCGCGGCGGATGGCAATGCGCCAGTTGGACGCCTTGATGGTGTACCAGACATAGGCGACGATCATGACTGCGATGATTGCCAGATAGCTGAAGCCGAACTGGTACCAGATCACGATGGCCATGATGCCGAATTCCAGCAGGGTCGGAATTCCGTTCAGGATCGTGAAGCGGACGATGGCTTCAATCCCCTTCACCCCGCGTTCGATCACGCGGCTGAGACCGCCAGTGCGCCGCGCCAAATGAAAGCGCAGGGACAGCTGGTGCAGGTGATGGAAGGTGATGTTGGCAAGCTGGCGGACCGCATGCTGGCCGACTTGCGCAAACAACGCGTCGCGCAACTGGTTGAAGGCCACCGCAAGCACCCTTGCCGCATTATAGGCAAGAACCAGCATGACAGGCGCGACCAAGAAGGCAGGCAGATTGTTGCTCTCCCCGGTCAGTGCATCGGAGGCCCAGGCAAAGAAATAGGGTGAGAAAACCGTCACCACCTTGGCGACGATCAGGGCGGCAACCGCCAGGAGAACCCGGTTCTTGAGATCTGGACGGTCAGCGGGCCAGATATAGGGCCACAGGTTGACCAGCGTGTTCAGGGTCTTGCCTTCTTCGGCACTGACACCCTTGCGGCCAGCCGCCTGCGCGTCGGCGGTCTTTGTCTTGGACGGATCAGTCAATAGAGGTCTCCATGGGAGCATCGGCGTCTTTGCCGCAGGAGTTAGTCGTGCTGTCAGTGCAGCAGGACAGCTGTTCCTGAGCTTCCACTCCGGCCAGAACGGCCTGAAGAAAAGCGGAGGATGCGGCAATGGTCTTTTCGAGAATGTCCTTGCGGACCTGATAATGGCAGCAGCGGCCGCGGATTTCGCAGGTCACCAGCCTTGCATCCTTCAGCACCTGCAGGTGCTGGGACACGGTGGATTGAGCCAGGGGCAACCGTCCGACGATATCGCCGCAGCAGGCACCGGGGTTTTCGGAAAGGGAGCGCAGAATGGCAAGGCGCGCAGGATGGCCGAGTGCCCTGTAGAGACCGGCCAGCTTGTCCTGAACTTCAAAAGCCTGCGAGGCACCACAGACATGCCCTTCGCCCGCACAGCTCTCGCCGGCAGCGTCTTCATCCATCAATTTCTCTCCCTCACAGGCCTGCAGACATGAAGCCCGCCCGCCATTCATCGTAGATATACGATGGAACTCTGAAATCTCAAGGGTGCGGATGAAAGCAATTGCGGCAATCACAGATAACAATAGGACGCTTGCCAACCCGGTCCAGTTTCCTAATAATTCTTGTTAGTTCCTATTAGTCGATGGACCCATCTCATGAAGCCGTCCCCCATGAAGACCCTGACAGTCTCTCTCTCGGAGCATCAGGTGGAGCAGTTGCAAAGCGCTGTTCAGTCCGGCCTATATGCCTCCAACAGCGAAGTGGTCCGTGACGCCCTGCGTCTTTGGGAGCAGCGCGAGGAACTCAGAAAGCTTGAACTTGCCCGGCTGAAACGCGCCTATGAAGAGGGGTTGGCAAGTGGAGAAGGCCGGTCTGTTGACGCCGATACACTGCTGTCAGAACTGAAGGCTGAAGCCCGCTCGCGTGGCTAGGGTTATCCTCAGCCGGCGCGCAGAACAGGATATTAGAGCGATCTGGATGGAGATCGCCCGGGACAACGAGCCCGCAGCCGATAACCTGGTGAGAAGATTTCTGGAAAGGGCAGACCTTGCGGCCACTCAGCCCAACATGGGGACACCCAGGCCCGAACTCAGCCCGACGGCCCGCCTTTTGATCGAAGGAAACTATGTGCTGATTTATGAGCCGATGGATTATGGCATCCTGCTCATTGCCATAGTCCACGGCGGCCGAAACCCTGACAACTGGCTGTGACCTTCAGAACCCTTCGATTGTAAACGCTGGTGTCCCAAGCCCAGCCGGACAAGTGTCCGGCCAGGTCTCAAGGCATCTTATTGGGCGGGCTTCCAGTTCAGGTCACCTTCAGGCGTCAGGAACACCTGACCGGGATAGATCAGATCCGGGTTGCGGATCTGGCCCTTGTTGGCCTGATAGATCGTGGTGTAGCGGAAACCGTCGCCATAGAGGCGGCGGGAGATGTTCCAGAGATTGTCGCCCTTGCGGATGATGACATTGGGCAGGGTCTTGCCGGCATTGGAGGCATTCGCGCCTTCTGCACCGCCTTCACCAGCCGCTTCCACACGGGTGAGAACAATGGCCTGCTCCTGCGCCCGCTCAAAGGTGACGGCCGCACGGGCAACAACCGTGTTGCCATCTGCGCCGATCATGTCGGCACGCACTTCAACCGGGCCAGACGCCAGATCCATGCCGCCCTCGACCAGCCAGCGGCCATTGTCGCCGACCTTGCCGGAACCAAGCAGGGTATCGCCCACATAGATGCGGACATCGTGACCGGCTTCGCCGGTGCCTGCCGTGTAGACCTTGCCGCTTTCCGCTTCGACCGCATCGACGGTGACAACGAGATCGGCCTTAGCTGCAGCGGGTGCGGCTGCCGTCTCGGACGGCTGGGAAGCCAGAGCGGGTGCTGCCGGAGCTCCGGCAGGCGTCTGAGTCTGGTCTTGGGTCTGGTCCTGGGTCTGGCCTTGCGGCTGAACCGGAGCGTCTGACGTGGCGGTTGCAGTTGGAGCCGTGGTAGTTGCCTCGGAAGACGCAACAGCAGCAGGCGCCTGCGCGTCGGAACTCCCGGCCTCTGCGGCCTTCTGGCCGTTACCAGTTTCGATGCCAGAGCCAGAACCTGTGTCCGAAGCAGCGGCTGACGGGGAAGCCGTTGCAGTTGCATCCGGAGATGCCGCGTCAGCCGGGCCAGACGCAGAAGCAGAGGCCTCAGGCTTGGGATCTGTCACAGGCGCAGAAGCCTCAGGCGCGGCTGCCACCTGCGTTCCGGTGGAAGCATTGGCATTGACATCGGCTGCGGGGGCTTCAGAGGTGGCGGGCGCGTCCGCTGCGGCGGTCTCCGTTTCCTTTGCGGCGCCGGGAACCTGCAGCACGCTGGACGGCGCATCCGGCGAATTCAGAACGACCAGAGGCTGCTGCTTGCCGTCTTCGGGAACCGAGACAGCAAGACGCTGGCCGGAAGCATCTCCAACCGCATTGTCATTCTCGTCGAGCGCCTGAAGATTGACGTCGTAGTCACCCGGGCTCAACGGCTTGTCCAGAATGATCGACCACTCGCCGTCCTGATTGGCAATGGCCTTGCCGACAAGCTTGCCATTGGCCATCAGGCCAACGATTGCGCCCGGATCAGAACGTCCTGCGACCACCGTTTCACCGGTCGGCTCGACACTGACCACATCGAAGCTCAGGTCACCCTTCTTCGCAGCAGCCGGAACTTCCGTCACGCCCGCATCCTTGTCGGACTTGGCACCCGAACGGGCAATCGAGGTTTCGCCTGAAGAAGAAGCCGCATCGCCAGTCCCGCCGGACTTTGCCGCATCAGGCGTGGACGCCACCTGCGGCGCGGAAGGCGCATTGCCCTTGTCCCGATATAAATAGGCCGTCACAAGCGCTGCGACGCCCACAAGGGCAGCCACCACCAATGTCCGGGTAAGTGCAAGCTTCGTCATCCGTCTTCCCATCCGCCAGGGGTAAGGCGCTCGTTTCTTGCGCGAGCTGAAGACCTTTACCCGGCCATCCCATCTGAACCGTGAGCGCTCCAGGGCCCTTGCCCGCGCCCTTCGGGTACGCATTGCCTAAGACGATGAATATACGCCTTTTTAAGCTGCGGCAAGGAAACGGGCCCGTGTGGTCAAGGCCGATGTGGAACCGGCCCGGAAAGCACTTGCCGCCAGCTTGACCGCAGCCGTCTGAGGTGCCACAGATTTGGCATGGCAAAACTTGAAAGCGTCTGTGTTTACTGCGGCTCCAGCTTTGGAACCGATGCGGCTTATGAAGCTGCGGCAACCCGTCTTGGCCAGCTGATTGCTGGCGAAGACTTGCGTCTTGTCTATGGCGGCGGCGCGGTCGGCCTGATGGGCACGGTTGCGGGAGCAGCCAAGGAAGCCGGTGGCAAAGTCACCGGAATCATTCCGCATTTCCTGGAAGAACGGGAAAAGATGCTCGAAGGGATCGACGAGCTGATCGTCACCCAGGACATGCACGAGCGCAAGCAGCTCATGTTCCAGAAGGCTGACGCCTTCATCGCCCTCCCCGGCGGCATCGGCACCTTGGAAGAGGCTGTCGAGATGATGACCTGGGCCCAGCTCGGCCAGCATCGCAAGCCCGTGGTGCTGGCGGATGTGAACGGCTTCTGGTCGCCCTTGCTCGAACTTCTCGACCACATGCGCAGCCAGGGCTTCATCCGCCCGGAAACGGAAGTGCCCTATCTCGTCGCCAAGCGAATCGAAGAAGTGATTCCCCTGCTCTGCAAGACGCTGGATTGCGAGGGAACGCCCTGCTCGGAAGACGTTCTGGAAACCGTCCGCCGCTTCTGAACCGATGCAGGAAGAGCGAAATGACTGAGGACGGACAGCTTCCGTCCTCATATCCAGATTAAGTTGTTCCGAAGCTGATTCCGGAATGCTGCCTAAAATATTGAAGCAGCGAAACTTTTCTCACTCGACGCATATCTGCCGACGCAAGCGGCCATGCTTCGAGACGGACCTCCGGTCCTCCTCAGCATGAGGGGAGCATGGGCAGCCTTCCTTGCGCCAATGGCGCAAACGCGTTCGAAAAGTTTCCCTTCCCGTGCGCCGTCAACACGCCCTCCCTCATCCTGAGGAACCGCGAAGCGGTGTCTCGAAGGATGGGCGGCAAGCAAGCCTCCCACCCCGGCCGGCCTCAGGCCGCAGCCCGCTTGGGAGACCGCTTCCAGCGGAGGAGACTATCGCCCGTGAAGATGGCGAGCGCGATCCAGACGATCACGAAAGTCATCAGCGTCGTCGGCATCAAGGGCTCGTTCCAGACGAACACCGCCATGATGAAGTGAAGCGAAGGTGCGATATATTGCATCAGGCCAAGCATCACCATGGGCAGACGGCGGGCCCCGGCCGAGAAGAGGATCAGCGGCACGGAGGTGACAACGCCTGTTCCGACCAACGCGGCCAGCACGGCGGGCTGCCCGAGGGAAAGAGCATCCACACCCCAGGACAGATTGAGCAGGACATAGCCAATCGACAGGGGCAGCAGGAGAACCGTTTCCACCAGAAGGCCCGGCGTCGGGCGCACAGGCGTGACCTTGCGCACATAGCCATAGCCCGCAAAGGAGAAGGCAAGGACCAGGGAAACCCAGGGCAGGCCACCGGCCAGCACCGCCTGAACGCCAACGCCCAGGACCGCAAGCCCTACAGCCACGCTCTGGGCACGTGTCAGCTTCTCGCGCAGCACCACCAGCCCGACCACGACATTGACGAGCGGATTGCAGAAGTAGCCGAGGGCCACATCCAGCACCTTGCCCTGCTCGATCGCCCAGATGAAGATCAGCCAGTTGAAGGCGATAAGGCAGGCGGACACGGCCAGAAGACCGACCAGCTTCGGCTCTTTCAGGATCGCTATGAACTCGTCAAAGCGCCTGCGCACCACCAGAATGATCGTCAGCAGCAGCACGGACCAGATGATCCGGTGCGCCACCACCAGATCCGCCGGAACACTTTCCGTCAGCTTGTAGTAGGCAGGCAGAAAGCCCCACATGCCATAGGCGCCAAGGGCGCACAGAAGGCCCGTGCGGAATTCGGATCCGTCAGCACCCGTTTGGCTCTTGTCAGCCATCTGAACCGTCTTTCAAGGCAGATGCCTCAGGCAGGATTTGCCTTCAGCAAGGTGTAATTGATGGAATCCACCAGGGCCTGGAACGAGGCGTCGACAATGTTGCTCGACACGCCGATCGTGAACCAGCGCCGGTGGGTTCTGGTATCCTGGCTTTCGATCAGAACCCGCGTCACGGCTCCGGTACCACCATTGAGGATACGCACCTTGTAGTCGATCAGCTCCAGACCGTCGATAGCTGTCTGGTATTTGCCGAGATCCTTGCGCAGGGCCATGTCCAGAGCGTTGACCGGACCATTACCCTCAGCCACGGACATGCGGGTCTCGCCGTCGATCTCCACCTTCACCACGGCTTCCGAGATGGTGATGAGATCCCCGACCGCATTGAACCGCCGCTCGACCATCACCCGGAAGGACGAAACGTCGAAGAAGCGCGGAACCTCGCCCAGCGTCCGGCGAGCCAGAAGTTCGAAGGAAGCGTCCGCGGCTTCATAGGCATAGCCATCGGCTTCCTTCTGCTTAACCTCGGCCAGAAGCCGGTCGAGGCGCGGATCGCTCTTTTCCACCGTGATGCCGAGACGGGCGAGTTCGCCCAGAAGGTTGCTCTTGCCCGCCTGGTCAGACACCAGCACCCGGCGTCGGTTGCCAACGCTTTCCGGCGGCACATGCTCATAGGTCTGCGGTTCCTTCAGGATCGCTGAGGCATGGATCCCGGCCTTGGTGGCAAAGGCGCTGGCGCCGACATAGGGCGCGTGGCGGTTCGGAGATCGATTCAAGATCTCGTCGAAAGCATTGGAAATCTGAGTGATTTCCGCCAGCTGCGCCGGAGCGATGGAAAGCTCCAGCTGATCCGCATAGGGCTGTTTCAGCATCAGGGTCGGGATCAGGGTGATCAGGTTGGCATTGCCGCAGCGCTCACCGATCCCGTTCAGCGTGCCCTGGATCTGGCGCACACCGGCATCAACAGCGGCCAGTGCATTGGCCACCGCATGGCCCGTATCATCATGGGTGTGAATCCCTAAATGATCGCCCGGCACCACTTCCCGGACCTTCGCGACAATGGCTTTCACTTCATCCGGCAGCGTGCCGCCATTGGTATCGCACAGAACCACCCAGCGGGCACCGGCCTGATAGGCGGTGCGGGCGCAGGCCAGCGCATAGTCCGGGTTGGCCTTGAACCCGTCGAAGAAATGCTCGCAATCGATCATCGCTTCCTTGCCGGCAGCGACGGCGGACTTCACCGTGTCCTCGATGCTTTCCAGATTTTCCTCGTTGGTGCAGCCCAGCGCTACATCCACGTGGTAGTCCCAGGCCTTGGCAACGAAACAGCAGGCGTCTGAGGAAGCTGCCAGAACCTGCTGCAGCCCCGGATCATTGGAGGCGGAGCGCCCTGCCCGTTTGGTCATGCCGAAGGCCGTGAAGGTTGCCTTCTGGGTCCGCTTCTCGCTGAAGAACTCCGTATCCGTCGGGTTTGCCCCCGGATAGCCACCCTCCACATAGTCCACGCCCAGGCGGTCGAGCAGCTCGGCAATGACCACCTTTTCCGTCACGGAGAAGTCGATGCCGCTCGTCTGAGCCCCATCGCGAAGGGTCGTGTCGAAGAGGTAGAGCCGTTCCTTGGTCATGGTCTAATGCCTGCGTGTTTCCGCCCGAAGGCTTATCGTTATCTGTTCTGGATCGTCTGAAGAAAGATCAGCCGGGAAGCCCGGCATAGCGGTCCGTCGCCCGGATCAGCCGGTCGAGAATGCCCGGTTCGTTGAAGGCATGGCCCGCGCCCTCGATCACGTGGAGTTCCGACCCCGGCCAGCCCTTGTGCAGCTCATAAGCTGTGCGCAGCGGACAAGGCATGTCGTAGCGGCCATGAATGATGACGCCCGGAATGCCGGCGAGCTTGCCCGCATCGCGCAGCAGCTGGCCTTCTTCCAGCCAGCCAGCATGAACGAAGAAATGGTTCTCGATCCGCGCGAAAGCATGGGCAAACTCGTCCTCACCGAAGTGATCGGAGTTCTCAGCGCTCGGCAGAAGGGTGATCGTCTCGCCCTCCCACAGGCTCCAGGACCGGGCGGCGGCCACACGGACGGACTTGTCAGAATGAGTCAGGAGCTTGCGGTAAGCCCCCATCATGTCATGTCTTTCCGCTTCCGGCACCGGAGCCTGGAACCGCTCCCACTTCTCCGGGAACATCTCGGACACGCCGAACTGATAGTACCAGTCGAGCTCGGCCTTGGTGAGCGTGTAGATGCCGCGCAGAACCAGTTCGCTCACCCGCTCCGGATGTGTCTGAGCATAGGCCAGCGCCAGGGTGGAGCCCCAGGAGCCGCCAAAGACCTGCCACTGATCAAAACCGGCCATCTCGCGCAGACGCTCGATGTCGGCGACCAGATGCCAGGTGGTGTTGGCCTCCAGCTCCGCATGGGGCGTGGAGCGGCCGCAGCCGCGCTGATCGAACAGCAACACGTCATAATGATCCGGATGGAACAGGCGCCGGTGGTCCGGCGAGATCCCGCCGCCCGGGCCGCCATGGAGGAACACGGCCGGCTTCTTGCCAGGCGTGCCGGAGCGTTCCCAATAAATCTGGTGGCCATCGCCCACATCCAGCATGCCGGAGGCAAAGGGCTCAAGTTCGGGATAGAGCGTCCGGAGCGTCATTCGGAAGGGTCCTGTTGCGGCCAAGAAGCCGTGTCATGATCGGGATGCTGATAGGATTTGATGGCGGCATAATGCGCGGCAGCCTTCGCCGTTTCCTCCGCGCTGATGCCGGGCATGTCGATCACCCGCTCGCACCAGGGCAGGCGCATGTCTGTTGCCAGCTGGATCACCGGCGGCATACGGTCCGGCTCGTCCATGGTGGTGACCGTGATATCCGGCGCCCAGCCCTCGAACTCGAAGGTCAGCGGCGTGCCGCAGTCACTGCAAAAGCCGCGCTTCACCTTGTTGGAACTCTGGAAATGCTTCGGCTTGCCGCGGGTGTATTCAAGATCTTTTGCCGTCACCAGCGCCGCAAACGGACCGCCAAGCGCCTTCTGGCACATGCGGCAATGGCACAGGGACGAGCGGCCGAAATCGGACGCCCGGTAGCGGATGGCACCGCACTGGCAGCCACCACTGAGATAGGTCTTTTCGCTCACGCGCTTTCCTCCGGCGGCCAGGTTTCCGTGTCGTGGTCGGGATGCTGGTAGGTCTTGAGGTTCGCCAGGAACTCCAGTGCGACAGCATCCTCATCCGTGCGGCTGCCGGGAAGCTGGGTCAGCGTGTCGACACAGGCAAGCTTGCCTTCCAGACCATATTGCACGGTCAGGGTGAGCCTTTCGGGATGATCGAAGGCCCCGACAGCCAGCGCCATGCCATCCGGTGCCTCATAGGTCAGCGGGGTGCCGCAATCCCGGCAGAAGCCGCGCTGAACGTGGCTTGAAGACCGGAACAGCGCCCGCTCGCCCCGGGTCCAGGTGAGTGTCGCTTTGCGTACGGAAGTCAGGGGCGCGAACAGATTGCCGAAGGCCTTCTGGCACATGCGGCAATGACAGACCGACGCCTCATCCAGCGTACCCTCGACCCTGAACCGCACCGCCCCGCACTGACACCCACCCGTATGCACGTTCTGCTGATCACTCATGCCCAGGTCCTCCCCACTAGATGGCCGCCGCGTCCCTTCAACCTCAGAAAAATGAGCGCGGCGGAGGGCATTTTAGCGTTTCACTTCCCAGGTGGTGACGCGCTTGCCGGTGGTCTTGTCCTTTGAATCCATGAGCTGAATTCCTTCAGAGACAAGTTCATCGCGGATGCGGTCGGCTTCCGCCCAGTTCTTGGCTTCAAAAAACGCGAGACGTTCTGCGATACGGGCGTCGATGGAGGCAACATCAAGATCACCGGTATCGACGATCACTGGTGCCACACCCAGAAGGGCAGCGGTCGCGCAATAGACCGCCAGCTTGCCCTCATCGCGCGCGGCCTCGCCAGCCAGCGCGTGGAGCGCCTGAATGGCGGCAGGCGTATTGAGGTCGTCGCCCAGTGCGGCCAGAACCTCGGCGGATGGCTCCGCATCGGACGCCTCGACTGCGGGCCACTTCGCCAGAAGCCGCTCAGCCTCCTCCAGCCGCTTGACCGAGAAGTCGATCGGCTCGCGGTAGTGGGTCATCAGCATGGCAAGGCGCAGGATCTCTCCCGGCCATTTGCGGCCGCCGAAATTCACCGTTGCCAGCAGATCGTGGATGGTGACGAAGTTGCCCTCGGACTTGGACATCTTCCGGCCTTCCACCTGGACGAAGCCGTTGTGGAGCCAGACGTTGGCCATCTTGTCCGTGCCATGGGCGCAGCAGGACTGGGCGATCTCGTTCTCATGGTGCGGGAAGATCAGGTCCAGCCCGCCGCCGTGAATGTCGAAGACCTTGCCCAGGTGATGCTCGGACATGACCGAGCACTCGATGTGCCAGCCCGGACGGCCACGGCCCCAGGGGCTGTCCCAGCCCGGCTCTTCTGCCGACGACAGCTTCCACAGAACGAAGTCGCCCGGGTTCTTCTTATGGGCATCCACGGCGATACGCGCGCCAGCCTTCTGGTCGTCGAGATTGCGCTTGGAGAGCCCACCATATCCCGGCATGGAGGCCGTGTCGAACAGGACTTCTCCTTGCGTTTCATAGGCATGGCCGCGCGAGATGAGAGTTTGAATCATCGCGATCATGCCGCCGATATGCTGGGTTGCACGCGGCTCGAAGCCCGGCTCCAGGCAGCCCAGCGCCTTCACGTCGGCGTGGAACTGGTTGGCGGTCTTTTCCGTCACCTTGGCGATGGCATCGTTCAGCGGCAGATCGGGATAATCGCGAAGGGCGCGCGCGTTGATCTTGTCATCCACGTCCGTGATGTTGCGCACGTAGGTGACATGGCTTTCGCCATAGAGATGGCGCAGCAGACGGTAGAGAACGTCGAAGACGATCACCGGGCGGGCATTGCCGATATGGGCGAAGTCATAGACCGTCGGGCCGCAGACATACATGCGCACATTGTCCGCATCGATCGGGATGAAATCATCCTTCGAACGGGTCAGCGTATTGGTGAGCTTCAGCCCCTTGCTGTCGGGCGTTGTTGCGCTCATGTCAAACGGTCTCCTGGCCTGCTGGCCGGGACGGTCCGTCTATCGTGCGATGTGCAAAGAGGGATCGGCCACAGCCAGCGATGTCGCTAGCTGCAAATAATGGTGATCGAAATGATGTTCCGTGTGGCCGTCATCATGGGGATGTTATTGACCGGTTTCGCAGCCCCGGTCAAGCCTTCTGCCGCCTGGAAGCGTTCGCGGAAAGATGCAGGGCCCCGGCGCTGGACAGCATCCGGGACTAGGGTACCCTAGCGATATTTTTCAGGACGGATTCGGAAGCGGCGCGATTGCGACGGGGTCTTCCGGATGGGAGGGTTTTTATGTTTTTCGTTCGAACTTGCAGAGATGGCCGCAAAACTGCAGCAAGCTGGACAACAGCTGCCCTGTTGCTGGCAGGCGCAAGCCTGCTTGCTGCTCCCTTAGGGGTGGATGCGCTGGCGCAAGGGGCCCTTCCTGTCAGCAAGCCACAGGCTGCCGCCCGGACCGCACCCTCAACCTCTGCCGCGGCAAGTCCCGCACCGGCGAATGCGCTCCCCGCGGCACAGCCTGCCGCACCCGCCTTTGATCCGGCAACCCTGCCGCCCTTGAGCGCAGCCGTCTATTCCGCGCTTCAGGCGCGCACCGTTCCCGAGAAAATCGCCCTCGCCTATCAGGCACGGCAGTACAAGCCCCTCTGGCTGGATGACGACGGGGTGTTTGAAACCGCCCATCTTGCCATCAATGCCTTCGCCTCCGCCAATGACCATGCGCTGAACCCGGAGAACTATGACCCGATCGGCCTTGCCGCCCGTGTCGAAAGCGCTGCAACGGAAGCGGACAAGGCGCAGCTCGACGTGGACCTGTCGCTGCAGTTCGTCCGCTATGCGACCCATCTGTCTTCCGGCCGGGTTCAACCCAACGAGGTCAACAAGGCGCTGAACATCTTCCCCCATGTGCCTGACCCTCTGGCGCTTTTGCAGGAAGTTGGCAACAGGGGAAGCTTCGCCGATGTTCTGGACAATCTGGCGCCGATCTCGCCCAGCTATGCCCGGCTGAAGCTGCGCCTTGCCCAATACCGGGAAAAGGCAGCCAATGGCGGTTTCACGGTCGTCCCCGATGGCGAAGTGCTGAAACCGGGCATGACGGACGTCCGCGTGCCGGTTCTCGCCCAGCGCATGGAGCAGGAAGACTATCTGGAGCCGGGCGCTCACAGCGGCGAGATCTATGACGGCACGCTGGTTCAGGCGGTCAAGGACTTCCAGTCCTATCACGGCCTCTCCGTCGATGCAGTGATCGGCAAGGAAACCCTAGCTCAGATCAATGTTCCGATCCGTCAGCGGCTGATCCAGATGGAACTCAACATGGAGCGCCGCCGCTGGATGCCGGACGATCTGGGCGACACTTACATCTTCGTCAATCTGGCGGACCAGAACCTGAAGGTGGTCAAGCAGGGCCACACGATGCATACGGCCCGTGTTGTGGTGGGCAAGCCGTTTCATGCGACACCGGTCTTCTCCCACAACATGACCTATGTGGAGATCAACCCCTACTGGACCGTCCCGTCCTCGATCGCCACGAACGAGTATCTGCCGAAACTGCGCAAGGACCCGACGGCGCTTAGCGCCCAGAACATCCGCATCTTCAAGGGCGATACGGAAGTGGCGCCGACACAGGTCGCCTGGAACAGCTATTCGGCGGGCAACTTCCCTTTCCGGCTGCGCCAGGACCCGGGCAAGAGCAATGCGCTTGGCCGGATCAAGTTCATGTTCCCGAACAAGTTCAACATCTACATCCACGACACGCCGTCGAAATCGCTGTTCAGCCAGTCGGAGCGGTTCTTCTCCCACGGCTGCATCCGCGTCTCCGATCCCTTTGGACTGGCGGAAGTGCTGCTGGGAGACCAGGGCTACAGCCTGCCTCAGCTTGATGCCCTGAGGGACAGCGGCGAGCGCAAGGTGATCACGCTCAAGACGCCCATTCCCGTTCATCTGACCTATCTGACGGCCTGGATGAACAAGGACGGCTCGACCCATTTCCGCAAGGACATCTATGGCCGTGACGAAACACTGCTGAAGGCCCTGGCCAAGGCCATGACGGACAATCTCTAGCAAGGGGTGCGGTCAAGGCGGAAAAACGTGAGTTTCCGGGCGTTCAGATCCGTTTAACGCATCTGAACGCCAGCTGAATGCGCCCCTCAGACTGGGTTCAAGGCCGGTTTGGCATTCTCTCCTCATCAGCCCGGGACAACAGTGATCCCCGGGCAAGCTGGGGAGCTACCAAAATGTTCAACCGTCTTATCGCCCTCGCCTTTCTCGCCCTCGTACTCGGCGGCCCGGTTGCCGGTATCATGAGCCTCGTTACCTTCCCGAAGGCTCATGCAGCCTCCAGCCAGAACAAGGCAATTTGCCTGGCTGCTGGTGTCAGCTGTGGTCAGGGCTATGTTCTGCTTCCGGCGATGGGCCGTTTCTGATAGCGGAAAGTAACCGTCAAAAAGACTGTAACTTGCTGTTGCCGCATTTCTTTGTCATTGTCCGCCACATGAACCACGAAGCTCTTGAAGACAAGGCAGAAGATGCCGCCCGTTTCCTGAAGATGCTGGCATCAGGCCCGCGCCTTCTGCTGATGTGCCAGATGTTCGACCGCGAGTGCAGTGTTGGAGAACTGGCAGAGAAGACCGGGATGCGCATGCCGACTGTCTCACAGCAGCTTTCTCTTCTGCGCAACGAAGGCCTTGTTGAAACGCGCCGCGAAGGCACGACGATCTACTACCGTCTTGTCAGCAATGCCGCGCAGGAAATCATGGCTGTTCTCTACAAGCACTTCTGCGCCACCGAAGCCAATCCGGACCTTGCATCCGCGCTTCTGGAACCCGCCGGCGAGTAGAGCTCTCGGTCTGGTCAAGCGCCCACAGCCCATGTTTTGAGACAGCGCTACCGCGCTTCCTCAGCATGAGGACCGATTGTGGTATCATCGGCGCTCAATACACCCACTCCCTCATGCTGAGGAGCAGCACCGCTGCGTCTCGAAGCATGGGCAACACACTCCGCCGCCTTCACGGCTGAGCCAGACTTGAGCGCGCCCCGGATCAGTCCTTCAGATAGTCACCGCATTTGACGGGAGCCTGATCCCCCCAGGGCATGATCGGCACGGTCGAGGTGGAGTTCTTCGGGCTGCCTTCCACCAGCTTGTCCGAATAGACCAGATAAACCAGCACATTGCGCTTGGCATCACAGCCGCGGACGATCTGCATCTTCTTGAAAAACAGCGAGCGGCGCTGACGGAACATTTCCTCGCCCTGCTCGAACTTGGACCTGATCGTCACCGGACCAACCTGCCGGCAGGACAGGGACACGTCGGACACTTCCTCGGCCACGCCGATCCAGCCGGAGATGCCGCCCTTCTCGGGAACGGTGAAGTGGCAGGACACGCCCTCCACCACCGGGTCATCGATGGCGTAGGTTGCCAGCTTGTGATCCGGTGTCAGGAACTTCCAGACCGTCGACTTCTTGAAGATGAGGTCAGGCTCTTCTGCGGCGGATGCCGCAAGAGGGGCAAGGACAACAGCTGCCGTCAGGGCAGCAGCGGTGAGCTTGCGGAACGAGTGAGCCATCTGGAACATGAATCCTGCCTTTCAAACAAAACGGACAGGAGACCATGTGGGTCACCTGTCCGTGATTGTCCATAGGCAGAACTGCTTGGCCCGCCCGAAAGCGGTTTCCGGTCAGGCCCCGGCAGAAGACCCTTCGCTCTTGCGCGGATCCTCTTCGGACTGAGCATTGCTTTCAGCCTCTTCCGAAGCCTCCACCGCATCTGCCGCCGCTTCCCCGCCTTCAACCTCTGCTTCAGCCTCGACCTCCAGATTGGGTGCCGTCTCCGCTTCAAGCTCTGCCGCTGCGGTGACTTCCTCTTCGGTCAGCTCAAGATCATCGTCTTCCGAAACTGCACCAAGGGCCTCTTCCAGCAGCAGCTCGTCGATCTGGATGGCGGCAATGGCCTGAGCCTCGTCATCATCCGCCAGAGGCAGCTCACCTGCAGCATCGCCAAGGGCATCCCAGAGGTCCCGGTCGCGCTCGGACGTCCAGAGCTGCGGCATGTCCAGCCCCTGCGCCTCATCATAGGCCCGGGCCACATTGAACGGCATGCAATGATCGTAGATCGCGTAATCCCCATAGATGGGATCCATGGCGGCACGGACGGCCAGATAGGTGCCCTTCAACCCCTTGCCGGCATGGACAGCTTCGGCTGCCGTATCGCGCAGGGTCTCGATGAACCGGCGGCAGTCGTTGACCGCTTCCGATACCCGCTCTTCGCCGATCAGGGCACCGCCGCGCCCGGGCATCACGGCCTTGGGACGGAAGGCGGCAATTCTGTCCAGGGCGCGGGGCCAGTCGGACAGATGGGCATCCCCGCAATAGCAAGCCGCCTTGCTGCACACGAGATCGCCGGTGAACATCACCATGGCATCGGGCACCCAGACGACCGCGTCGCCCATGGTGTGGCCCCGGCCAAGATGCATCAACCGCACTTCCTTGTTGCCCAGATCGATGGACATGGAAGAGGCGAAGGAAAGGCTCGGACGGGTAAGGCCCGGAATGGAGGCCGCGTCCTTGAAGAGGCGCGGGAACCTGTCGCGCTGAACGCGCCAGTCCGCTTCACCCCGTTCCTCGATCAGACGGCGGGTCAGATCGGACGCGATGATGTCGCTTGCGCCATAGGCACTCGCCCCAAGCGAGCGCACCGCATGATAATGGGTCAGCACGACATGCTTGATCGGCTTGTCCGTGACCTTGCGGATTTCCTCGATGACGCGGTTCGCCATGACAGGGGTCGGCTGGGCATCGACAACGAGGACAAAGTCCTTGCCGATCACCACGCCGGTGTTGGGATCACCCTCTGCAGTGAAGGCATAGCACCCCCGGCCGATTTCCCGGAAGGAGGTCCGTTTTTCCTCTGTGTCGGAAACGGATGCAAAATGCTTGTTCATGAGCGCCTCTCACGATCGAGGACGGAGGGCTTCTGCACGGTCCGTCTTCTAAGCGGGCCGATAATCTCAGCCTCTGTTCACAAATGCCCTGCATCCACCTTCGGGTTTCGCCACCTGGGCACCGTCAAGACATCAGGCTGTCAGGTTCCAGGGTCGATTCGCAAATATTGCAGGACTTCAGCCAAGTCCGATTGTTGCTTATCAACAGAAATCGTGACTTTCGGCGGGATTTCGCGGTTGTCTATCTGTCACTTCTGCAAATAGAGGCCGAATTCAACATTCCAGACCATATGCAATCATGTTTCCTCATTGTCATCTGATCGAGGGCTTCTCGAAGCGCATCTAAGACCGTAGTCTTTACTTCATCATTGGATCTGCAAGCACAGACAGGGTCATGACTGACCAGAAAAGTGGCATGGACAAGGCAATGGCAGAAGACACCAGACCTGAAAACCGGGAGACTGCTCCCCTGCTGGCGCTGGAAAGCTTTCTCCCCTACCGCCTGAACCTTGTGTCGGAGACGGTAAGCCAGGCTTTTGCCAGTCTCTATGAGACCCAATTCGGCATCGCGCGGCCCGAGTGGCGGGTCATCGCGCTTCTGGGCCAGTATGGCCAACTGACCGCCAAGACCATTGGCGAGCGCAGCGCCATGCACAAGACCAAGGTCAGCCGGGCAGTTGCCTCGCTGGAAAAGCGCAAGCTTGTGGTCAGGACCCCCAACCCGGATGACATGCGCGAGAGTTTCGTGGAACTGGCACATGAGGGCCAGGCCATCTATGAGGCCATCGTTCCCCAGGCCCTTGCCTTCACCAAGGCCCTGCACGAGAGCCTCAGCGCGGCTCAACGTGACGTGCTGGATGACATGCTGGAACGGATCATGGAACGGGTGAAGACGCTGCGTCAGCAAGGGCTCTGAACGCTGGGTCTGCATATTAACTGCGTTTCGTAGCTTTTATTGCTATTTTTAATCATCCTGCCATTTATGAGGCTCGACAGACACCTAACCACATCTGGTGGACAGGATTTTCATGAGCGACAGGCACTCCAGATCGGACCGGCGTAAAGGCATGCGCCTGGTCCTGGCCATGCTGGCCGTATGCGCAGGCAGCGCTACGGCCCTGGCTGCGCCTGACTGCTCGGGCCTGAAAGCGGAGCTCAGCCGTCTTGAAGGGGCATCCGGCTCCGGCGGCAAATGGGAAACCGCCCGTCAACAGCAGCAACGCTCCCTGACCGCAGCAGAACGGGACGCCGGATATTTCCAGTGCGGCACACCTGCCGCCTCGCCGAAATGCGGGCCGCTGGTCAAGACCATCTCCAAGATGCAGGCGAACCTGCGCGCCATCGACCGCCAGATCAAGAAGTCCGGCGGCAGCACACGCGACACCCGCAGGATCCAGAAGATCCGCGCCACTCTGGCCTCGAGCGAATGCCGTGCCCAGACCCGCGAAGCCAGCCAGCCCTCCTCCGGGAACAAGGGCCTTTTCGCCATGACCCGGAGCGGCTCGTCCGGCAGCAGCGTCTCGGTTGACGGCAAGACCACCTACCGTACGCTTCCCAGCGGGCTCGTCGTCTCTGTCCCGCGCTCCGGGCTTGCCCCGCAGACAGGCGCCCAAGGCACCCAGCTCACCGCGGTTGATGGCAGAAACTCCGTGCGCCGGAGCGGCGGTGATGATGGCCGGGGCGAAAACATGTCGCGCCGGGTTGCCATTCCGTCGGGCGGCACGTTCCGGACCCTGTGCGTGCGCACCTGCGACGGCTTCTTCTTCCCGATCAGCTTCTCGACCGGCAAGGACCAGTTCGCAAATGATGCGGCCCGCTGTGGCGAAATCTGTCCGGCAGCCGATACCGAGCTTTTCGTACACCGCAATCCGGGCGGTTTGCAGGATGAAATGATTTCCCTGGCTGGCGTTCCCTATGCGGATCTGACCAATGCCTATCGCTACCGGACCCAGATCGTCGAGAGTTGCAGCTGCCGGGGCGCAGCTCAGGCCGAGGCCAAGGGCTCACCGCTGAAAACCATCGCAGGTCAGGCAACGGCCGATGCAGGCAGCTTGTCGGTCAGCCATCTGCGTCTCGATCCGCCTTCGCCGAACCGGTTTGCCCCCGAGCCCAGCACGCCGATCACACCGGATCAGGTTCCCGCAGGCTCCGACCCGGACACCCGCTTGAACCTTGCGCTGGGGTTCAGTCCGGTCAACATCAAACTGACCCTTGCGCCGCAAGACGCAAATGCCCCCGTCACGACGGGATCCCTGCCCGTCCTCGGCCGCCACAAGGCAGAAGCTCCGGTGGAGCCCCCTGCCGCGCATGAGACGGCAGCAGCAACAGCAGCAGCAGACGCGGCAGGTTCTGATCAAGTTCAGGAACAGGCAGACGAAAAGGCTCCGGCAGCATCCGTGCCGCCGGCTGCCGTCAGGGTAGTCGGGCCTGAATATTTTGTCGCCCAATAAGCGGCAGCATGTCCTTCATGTCCGGACCGTGCTCAAGACCGGTCAGAGCCTTGCGCAAGGGCATGAACAGCGCCTTGCCCTTGCGGCCGGTTTCCGCCTTCAGCAGTCCGGTCCACACGCCCCAGGTCTCTGACGTGATCTCGCCTTCCGGCAGAAGCCGGGCAGCGGCCGCCAGAAACTCACGGTCCTCATCTGCTGTTTCAACCAGGATCGGGCCGTGGACGGCCTGCCAATAGGTCCGGGCATCAGAAACCTTGCCGCAATTGCCCCGTACGGTCAGCCAGAAGGGCTCGGCCACATTCACGCCCATGCTGATCAGGCGTTCCTGCACCTGGCAGAATTCCATCTCATGAACCAGCTTGGCATTCAGGCTGTTGAGATCTTCCGGATCAAACTTGGCGGACGACTTGGAGATGCTTGACAGGTCGAACTTCTTTTGCAGCGCTTCCATTGTGGCCATCGGCTCGACAGCCTGGCTGCTGCCAGTCAGCACGGCAAGCGATGCAATGGCCATCGGCTCGAAGCCCGCGTCGCGCAGGGACCCGATCGACAGGGCGCCCTTGCGCTTGGACAGGCCTTCGCCATCCCGGGTGGTCAGGAGATTGTGGTGGGCAAAGACCGGCGGCTGCGCGCCCAGAGCCTTGAAGATCGCGACCTGCACGCCCGTGTTTGCCACATGGTCCTCACCACGGATCACATGGGTGATGCCCATGTCGATGTCATCGACGATCGACGGCAGCGTGTAGAGATAGGTGCCGTCCTCGCGGATCAGGACCGGATCCGACAGGGACGCCAGGTCGATGGTCTGGTCGCCGCGGCACATGTCCGTCCAGCTCACATCCGTCCGGCGGGTGATAAAAGGATCGCCATCGTGGTTCGGCAACAGGAAGCGCCAGTGGGGCTTGCGCCCTTCGCCCTCAAAGCGTGCCTTTTCCTCATCTGTGAGCTTCAGCGCCGCCCGGTCATAGACCGGCGGGCGGCCAAGCGCACGGGCGCGGGAGCGTCGCCGCTCCAGTTCATCGGCGGTTTCGTAGCACGGGTAAAGCAGCCCTGCCTCGCGCAGAACGTCCGCAGCCTTGTCGTAAAGGGCGAACCGCTCCGACTGGCGGTCAATCCGGTGCGGATGGACGCCGAGCCAGGCCAGATCATTCTCGATGGCCTTGGCATATTCCGCCTTGGATCGTTCCAGGTCCGTATCATCAAACCGGAGGATGAAGGTGCCGCCGGTTTTCAGCGAGAAAAGCCAGTTAAACAGAGCGGGGCGGATGTTGCCGATATGGATGAAGCCGGTCGGCGACGGAGCAAAACGAACAGTGACGGTCATGGTGGACAGGTATCCGCCCGTTTGAAGGTCTGCAAGAGGGATTTTGGAGGCAAAGGCTCAGGACGCGGTGCTTTTTCAGGCAATCTCTGGAATAGGCTGCTGACGGCTTGCGAGAACCCGGGATGCCCCTGTCAAAACCAGCGAGATTGCCGCGCAATAGAGAGAGATGCCGACGAGCTGCAGATCGAAGGGCACCTGCGCATCGATCAGGAGGCCGATCAGTCCGGGGCCGGCTGCCGAGGCAAAAACCATCAGAGCAAAGGCCAAGGCGCGAATCGCGCCGATATGCCGGACACCATAGATCTCCGGCCAGAGCGCTCCGGCAAAGGTCGAGGTGAACCCGTTGCTGATCCCGAGCAGTCCCATGAAGACAAATGCAGCAATGGGCGCATGGACCAGTCCGAGGACAAGAGACGCAAGGCCGAGCGGCACGAGCATGAAGGGCAAGAGACGGCGGGCAGAGATCCGGTCGATCAGGGGACCGAGGATCAGCGAGGCGACCACCGCCATGAAGGCCATGACCGCAAAGGTGCTGGCAAACATCTCCCGCGACCAGCCGCGCAGTTCCACCAGATAGACCTGATTGAACATGACTGCAGTGCCGAAACAGGGCGGAGCGAGGACGCCGGCGGCAATTGCCCAGAAGACGGGATCACGCAGGACTTCCTTGCGGGTCCAGTCCCTCTGCCGGTTTTCCGTGGAGGCAGTTTCTGCTGCCGTTGGCACCCTTGGCCGGAAGAGAAGCGCAACAATCACCGGCAGGGCAAAGAGCAGCATGATGGCTGTTGCCGCCCACCAGCCCGCCCGCCAGCCATAGATGCCGGTGAAAGTGACAAAGGCGATGGGCATCAAGGCTTCTGCCGCCGGGAAGCCAAGCGATGCAATGGAGACTGCCCGCCCGCGCTGCGCGGAATACCAGCGCCCCATGGCGGTAAAGGAAATATGGCTCATCATCCCCTGCCCGCTGAGCCGCAGGCCGAAGATCACGGCGATCAGCACGGGAACGGAATGAACATTGGCCATGGCAACGCATAAGGCCGTCAGGCACAGCATCACCACCAGCGCCACCTTGTGCAGCGGATAGGCATCGACGCTGCGCCCGACCCAGGGCAGCATGGCTGCACTGGCGAGAGTGGCGGCCATGTAGATCAGCCCCATGTCGCCATGGCTGAGCCCAAGCTCCTGGCGCAGATCGCCCAGGGACATGGAGATGAAGAAGGTCTGGCCGAAGCAGGAAAAAGCCGTCAGCAGGAACCCGGCGCCAAGCCAGCGGGCATTCGTGCCCAGAAACGAGAAATAGGACACGGAGCCCCTCAATGACTTGGACCGCGCCCATTTGCGCCAAGGCCGGAACGATCCGGAACCGGTCCGGATCTTTCGCGAAACGGCGCGTCTTATAGCCGTTTCGCCTTCAGCCTTGCCTGTGCGGACCAGCCCTGAAGATCAGGACCGGTCGCGGAAGCGGTTGGTGATTGGATACCGCCGGTCCCGGCCGAAATTGCGTTCGGTGATCTTGACCCCGGGAGGGGCCTGGCGGCGCTTGTACTCGGCAATATAAAGCAGATGCTCGATCCGGTGGATCAGCGCACGGTCATGACCGCGCTTTTCAATGTCGCTGACCGCCATCTCATGCTCGACCAGGCAGGACAGGATGTCATCCAGCACGTCATAGGGCGGCAGGCTGTCCTGATCCGTCTGGTTCTCGCGCAGTTCGGCTGTCGGAACCTTGGTGATGATGTTGACCGGAACGACCTCACCATCCGGGCCGAGCATGCCGGACGGCCGGTTGGCGTTGCGCCAGCGGGCCATGTGGAAGACCTGGGTCTTGTAGAGATCCTTGATCGGATTGTAGCCGCCGTTCATGTCGCCATAGAGCGTTGCATAGCCGACCGACATTTCCGACTTGTTGCCCGTGGTCACGACCATGGAGCCGAACTTGTTGGAAATGGCCATCAGGATCACGCCACGGGCGCGGGACTGAAGGTTCTCCTCCGTCGTGTCCTGCTCGCAGCCGGTAAAGAGCGGCGCCAGAACGCGCCCGAAACCTTCGACGGGCTCCGCAATCGGCACGGTGTCGTAACGGATGCCCAGGGCTCTGGCGCAATCGGCAGCATCCTTGATGCTTTCCTTCGAGGTATAGCGGTAAGGCAGCATGATCGCATGCACCTTGTCCGCCCCCAGCGCATCGACGGCCATGGCCGCGCAAATGGCGGAATCAATGCCACCGGAGAGGCCAAGCACCACGCCGGGAAACCCGTTCTTGCGCACGTAGTCCCCAAGCCCCATGACGCAGGCGCGCCAGTTGGCCTCATCCAGTCCCGGAAGGGAGGCGAAGGTGCCGTTCTCGCAGCGCCAGCCGCCCTCGGCCTGACGCACCCAGTCGCTGAAACCGAGAGCCGTCTCGAACTGCGACAGCTGGAACGCCAGCGCCCGGTCGGCCTGCAGCGCGAAGGAGCCGCCGTCAAAAACCAGTTCGTCCTGTCCGCCAAGCTGGTTGCAATAGACCAGCGGCAGTCCGCTTTCCACCACACGGGCGACGACGACCGGCAGACGCTCGTCC
Source organism: Roseibium suaedae (assembly GCF_900142725.1). Taxonomy (GTDB): domain Bacteria; phylum Pseudomonadota; class Alphaproteobacteria; order Rhizobiales; family Stappiaceae; genus Roseibium; species Roseibium suaedae. The sequence goes on from NZ_FRBW01000003.1 coordinate 638,071, forward strand.
GCCCGGTGCGCCCAGTAGGGAGACCCGTTGGGAACCAGAAGCATTTCGGCTCCGGTTTCCGCCAGGCATTCGCAGACTTCGTCGTTCCAGATGTCCTCGCAGATCGGCACGCCGATGCGCACCCCGCGAAAATCCATAGGCCCCGGCAAAGGCCCCGCCTTGAACACGCGCTTTTCGTCGAAGACGCCGTAGTTCGGCAGATCATACTTGTAGCGCAGGGTCTGAACCTTGCCGCCATCCAGCAGAGCAACCGCATTATGCAGCGTGTCACCATCCAGCCAGGGCGTGCCGACCAGCATGGCCGGGCCACCGTCGGCCGTGTCCGCCGCAAGCTCTTCGATCGTCTGCATGCAGCGGCGCACGAAGGCCCGCTTGAGCACGAGATCCTCGGTCGGATACCCGGCCACCACCAGCTCGGAATAGAGCACCAGATCGGCCCCGCCTGCTGCAGCTTCCGCTCTGGCCGAACGGATGAGGGCAAGGTTGCCCGCAATGTCCCCGACGGTCGGGTTCATCTGCGCAACGGCAAGGCGGAAGCGGCCGTCAACCGGCCGGGGAGTCGAGGAAGTCGTCATGTGCGTGATGTACTCCGGGAGGGAGCCGCATGCAATCGCCGGGTGCATGCAAGACCTTGCGTTCCGGCCCGTTTTCCAATCCGTTCGCGGGCTGGACGATCAGAGAAGAGCCGTCGACAGCATATCGGGCCTTGCATCGCGCGCAAGTCTTGTGCCGCTGCCCATCAGCATCGGATCCGTCTCGGCCGTCCCTTGCGCGAACTTCTCCCGGAACAGGCCCTTGGTGCGGCCATGAACCAACTGACGTTCCAGCACGCCGCAGATCCGCTTGTAGAGAACAACAGGCGCAACGGGCTTCGCGACAAATCCATGAATGCCGACACGCATTGCCTCGAGAATGACTGTCTTTCGCGAATGGGCGCTGACCACCAGAACCGGTGTGGTGCTGATATGGGGATCCCGGTCGCGGCGCATGATCTTCAGGAACTCGCCGCCGCTGACGGGTGACATCATCCAGTCGCACAGGACAAAGTCAGGGGTCCGGTCAATGAGTGTTTCAAGACCGTCCGCGCCGTCATTGGCCTCGTAGATTTGCCGCACGCCAAAGCCTGCCAAGATCGACCGGACTATGGAGCGCATGTGCAGGTTGTCTTCGATGAGAAGAAACGAAACCTGTGACAGGTCCCAATGCCGCACGCGATACCCTCCCCTTACGTCACGCCAGCAACGTATGCATCAAGCAGGTAAAGGGAGCCTTAGCAAAATTATCGATATTCCCGGTTTCATCTGAGAAAAACGAAAAAGGGCGCCCGAAGGCGCCCTTTTGTGGAAATCGCGGCAGATGATCCGCCTCTCCGTTTGATCAGCCGTATGCAGCAACAGCTTCCGGCTGGCGCTCATCCCGTTCACGCTTAAGATTTTCAGCGATCAGGAAGGCCAGTTCCAGAGCCTGGTCCGCGTTGAGGCGCGGATCGCAATGGGTGTGGTAGCGGTCACCGAGCTGATCGGCGGTCAGCGCATGGGCGCCACCGGTGCATTCGGTCACATTGCGGCCGGTCATTTCCACATGGACGCCGCCTGCATGGGTGCCTTCGGCGCGGTGAACAGCGAAGAAGGATTCCACTTCCTTGAGGATGCGCTCGAACGGGCGGGTCTTGTAGCCGCCAGCAGTGACCGTGTTGCCGTGCATCGGGTCACAGGACCAGACGACCGTGCGCCCTTCCCGCTCGACAGCGCGGATGAGCTGCGGCAGATGGTCGAACACCTTATCCGCGCCGAAACGGCAGATCAGGGTCAGACGACCAGCTTCGTTTTCCGGGTTCAGCTTGTCGATCAGTTCCAGCAACCCATCCGGTGTCAGGGACGGACCGCACTTGAGGCCGATCGGGTTCTTGATGCCGCGGAAATACTCGATATGCGCATGATCCGGCTGACGGGTGCGGTCACCGATCCACAGCATGTGGCCGGAGGTGGCGTACCAGTCACCGGTGGTGCTGTCGACGCGGGTGAAGGCTTCTTCATAGCCGAGAAGCAGAGCTTCATGGCTGGTGAAAAAATCCGTCGAGCGGAACTGCGGAACGCTGGTGGAATCCACACCGCAGGCGCGCATGAAGGCAAGCGCTTCGGTGATCCGGTCAGCAAGCACCTTGTAGCGGTGACCCTGCGGGCTGTCGGAAATGAAGCCGAGCATCCACTTATGGACCTGGTCGAGGTTCGCAAAGCCGCCCTGCGCGAAAGCGCGCAGCAGGTTCAGCGACGCTGCGGACTGACGATAGGCCATGGCCATCCGGTTCGGATCCGGGATACGGCTTTCCGGCGTGAAGGCGATGTCGTTGATGATGTCGCCGCGGTAGCTCGGCAGCTCAACGCCGTCCTTGGTCTCGGTGCCAGAGGAGCGCGGCTTGGCGAACTGACCGGCGATACGGCCGACCTTCACGACCGGCTGAGCGCCGGCAAAGGTCAGGACGACAGCCATCTGCAGGAAGGCGCGGAAGAAGTCACGAATGTGATCAGCATGGTGCTCTGCGAAGCTCTCGGCGCAGTCGCCGCCCTGAAGCAGGAAAGCCTTGCCGGCAGCAACATCGGCAAGCTGGCGCTTCAGAGCGCGGGCTTCACCTGCAAACACAAGCGGCGGATAGGTCGACAGACGCTTTTCAACGTCCGTGAGCGCTTCCTGGTCGGGATAATCCGGCACCTGCAAGATCGGCTTTGATCTCCAGCTATCCGGTGTCCACTTTTCCGCCATCAGTCCTACTCCTGCCTGGATCAGCGGGCGCGTTGCATGGCCCTGCCGACTGCCCAAAAGCTGATCAATTTCAAAGTGTCAGAACCACCGAACGCAGATCATACCGCGCAGGCAATCCTGAAAGAGCCGGGGTTTCCCCTACTGTTATTCCGACAGTTCCCGGGTCACACTCATTTCCAACCGCCGCCCATGAAAAGGCAAAACGTTCGGCCTTATATACGTATCTTTGGCCAGAGACCACACCCGCAAGCGCCGATTTCCAGCAAAGCTGCGCCCGAACCGGAAAAATAATGGCCCCATGGAACTGGAACACAGCCACAGCCCCCAGGACATTGAGACCCGCCTGAAGAATGGCCCGTCCGTCAGCTATCTCCGGGACTGGGTCTACGGGGGCATAGACGGCGCCGTGACCACCTTTGCGATTGTCGCAGGATCGCTCGGTGCACAGCTGCCTTCATCCGTCGTGCTGATCCTCGGCCTTGCCAACCTGCTCGCCGATGGCTTCTCCATGGCGGCAGCCAATTATACCGGAACCAAGACGGAAATCGACGACTTCCGCCGCTTGCGCCTGATCGAGGAAAAGCACATCCGCCTTGCGCCGGAAGGCGAGCGTGAGGAAATCCGGCAGATCTTCCGCACCAAGGGCTATCGCGGCGCCGAGTTGGAAACCCTGACTGCCATCATTACCTCGCGCAAGAGCACCTGGATCGAGACCATGATGCAGGGCGAGTATGGCCTTTCGAGCGTTCAAAGATCACCGGTAAAGGCTGCATCCAGCACCTTTGCAGCCTTTGCCCTATGCGGATCCTTGCCGCTTCTGCCCTACGCCCTCGGCCTGCCCTCGAGCGACATGATCGCCGTGGTCCTGACCGCTCTTGCCTTCTTTGGCATCGGCTCGGCCAAGTCCCGATGGTCCACACAGGGCTGGATCCGCTCGGGACTGGAGACCACGCTGATCGGGATGACCGCCGCCGCCATCGCCTGGGCCGTGGGGGCCGGGCTGCACGCAGCCTTCGGCACCACGCTATGAGGCCACTTCAGACCGGAATATATCGGATATCGAGCGGCGCCAGATACCGGTCGATCAGCGCGATCACGTCAGGATCGGCCTGAACCGCTCGGGGATAGATAGGAGCTGCACGGTCTGCCAGCACGGGAGAATGCCATCCACGGGTGGTTTCGACGAAATGGCGGATCCCTTCTTCACCCCAGAAGTCATGGAAGCCGAGCAGTACGCAGTCGATATAGCTCTGCAGGATCGGATTGCTGTCAGATCCCCAATCCCGGTTCTCGGCCTTTGCCTGAAACAGGAACATGTCCTCCGGCCCCGGAAGCCCCGCCTCTTCGCAGGTGAATTGGCTGCCGACCGACGAAATCTTGTCGTAGCGCATCTCCCGCTTTTCGAGCGCGGCCAGCCCTGTTTTCGGCTCTCTGGCCAGCACGCCCAGAATAGAGGCCCCGGGCTCAGGCGCAACGGACAGGGCACAGATGCCACGGCCGGAATCAGTCAGTCCGACCACCCGCCATTCCCGGATCCATCCGTCGAGCCGCCCTGCCCGAACGCTTGTGCCCGGCGCCAGGGTTCGGGTGTTTACAAGCGAGCCATAGCCAAAATAGGTAATCGTCATGTGCCTTCCACGCGTCAAACGCCCTGTTACTTTTACTGATATTTAGAGAAAACACTGGCCAGATCCGCATGTGATCTTAACGTTTTGCCCCTAGGGGTTCGCGCAATAACATGTTCTGCAAGCCAGTTCAGCAGGTCTGATCAGCAGGTCTGGCTGAACACAACGACGATGGCGTTCTGATGACCACGAGCACAGGAAACGGATGGGCCGGGGCAAATGCCCCAGCCTCCAGCAGCCGGATTGCGGCCTATGTCTACCGGCTCGCGGCCCTTCTCATCCTCATTGCAGCAGCTTCTCTCGCCGTCGTCGGCTACCTGGCCTCCCAGTCTGCCGACAGGCAGGCCTTGAAACACGAGACCTATGTCTTCGACAATGCCCTGCGCGATCATCAGCTTCTGATTGCCCGGGACCAGTTGAGCGTTGCCCGGTGGGACGATGCGGTGGAGCACATCGTCAAGGGCGTGGAGCCGGACTTCATTCGCCAGGAGTTTGCCCATGCCCTGTGGAACGACTTCGGCATGCACCGAAGCTTCCTGATCGGTCCGGGCGACGAGCTGCTGGCCAGCACCCGCGAGGATCAAGCTGATTTCACCAGACGCAGCCTGGCTGGGGACGATCCCGTCCGGGCTCTGGCAGACAAGCTGCGCAAGCGGATCAAGGATGGCGTTCCGGAGTTTCCCGCGACAGCGGCCGCGGGCGACACCCTCGACAGCACCTTGAAAATCGATGAAGTGGCCGACTTCGCCTTCGCCCGCCTGGACGGCCAGCCCGTGCTTCTGAGCGCGGTTCAGATCCTGCCCGAGGATGGCCGGGTCAACTTGTCCACCTGGCCAGTGATCATTCTGGTCGCAGCAAAACCGATCAACCAAAACTTCCTCAGCCAGCTGACGGCACCGCTCGACCTGATGGACATCGCCTTTCTGGATGGACAGGCCCCCGACGGCATGGATGCCCGACGCGAGCTGACCGACCCCAACGGCAAGCTGGTCGGCACTTTCACCTGGTCTTCCCAGCAGCCAGGCCTGCAGATCTGGCAGCTGATCCTGCCTGTGGCCTTCGGTCTTTGCCTGCTTCTGGCAGTGGCGGCCTTCATCGTGTCGCGCAAGATCATACGCCTGACCCGCTCGCTTGAGCAGAGCGAGGCAATCAACCATTTCAACGCCCGCCATGATCCGCTGACCGGCTGCAGCAACCGACTGGCGTTCAGCGAGATCCTGTCCGCTGCCTTCGAGGGCCTGCCTGAGACTCCGTTTGCGTTGATTGCGTGCGATCTGGACAACTTCAAATCCGTCAACGACACCCGTGGCCATGCGGCGGGAGACGCCGTGCTCAAGACAATCGCGGACCGGCTCAAGGAGATTGTCGAACCGGAAGGTCACGTCGGCCGGATCGGCGGCGATGAATTTCTGATCGTGACCTCCCTGCCGAAGGGGCCCGAGAGCGGAAACCTCGGCCATCTGGCGGACCAGATCCTCGCCAGTGCGCAGATGCCGATCTCCCTGCCTGGAGGAGGCACCTTCCGCACTGGTGTATCTCTCGGCATTGCCGAGGCTCCCCTCTGCGGCAGTCAGGAGACAGACTTGCTTCGCTCTGCGGATGCGGCGCTCTACAAGGCCAAGCAGAACGGCCGCAACCGCGCCTGTCATGCGGTCCCTGCGAAGGAAACAAGAGACGCATCGCACGATGCCTCACTGATCCCCTCCTGACTTAAGGGAAACTACGTCCTGTCATTTTTGGCAGGTTCAAGAATTTCTTGCCGGATCCCTGGTGAAAATTCCCGATCCCGACCGGATATGTCTTGCCATTGGTCCGATTTTCACAGCATTTCGCGAGGTAAAATTAACCCGCACCGGTTAGGATCAGGCCGGATAAAAAAGTCGATTTTTCAGGACACCCCTTTGCGCCAGGCAGACGAGAGGAAAAAACGGAAACGAGAGGAAAAATCCTCGCGTACCCATATTCCGAGTCTTGCCTTCCTACTTGCCAGCCTGCTGATCGCGGTCACAACGGCCTCTCTGGTATTTGTCGGCTACATCGCTTCTGAAGCCTCACAGTCCCAGGCCATTCAGAGCGAGCACAAGCTGTTCGAAAACACCCTCAATGACCGGGTCCGGCTTGTGATCCGGGAAGCCTTGCCGATTGCGCGCTCCGACGAAGCGATCAACAAGATCGTCCTGTCCTTCAACATCGACTATGTCCGGGATCAGCTTGGCAAATTGTGGAGCCAGCATAGCCACAACAGAAGTCTTCTGGTGTCGAGCGACAAGGTGGTGCTGGCAGAATCCTTTGAGGGATACACCCATATCGCCAGGCATCCGCTTGCGGATCTGCCATCCCTGATGCCCCTGATGGACGCGGCCCAAAGGCTCTACGAGCGGAACCGGGTCCGGGTTCCGGGCGGCTACAGCCACCGGACATTGCAGGATCTGGATCTTTCCAAATATTCTGCCTATGGCCTGGTCACCCTGGACCACAAGCCTGCGGTGGTTGGAATTCTTCCCTTGATGCCGGATGAAGAGAAGGTCCAGCTTCCGGATGAAAAGACCGTCTTCCTGGTCACGGTCCGCTTTCTGGATGCCGCTTTCATCCGTAGCCTGAACACTCAAATCGGCTTCAAGGGCCTGTCCTTCATTCCAGGTCCCATCAAGCCGGACTGGGGACCGAACCACTTTCTTCTGGCCGCAGACGGCGAGCCTCTGGGCTCTTTTGTCTGGCAGAGCGAAGCCCAGAGCAACAGCATCTGGCCAACGGTCATTCCGGTGATCCTGATGCTGGGCGTGACCCTCGCCGCCCTCGCCTTGCTGATCGCCTGGCGCATCGGCCGGCTGACCCATTCGCTGCAGGCCAGTGAGAGGCAGAACCGCTATCTGGCGCTTCATGACACCCTGAGCGGCCTGCCCAACCGGCTCTATTTCAACCGCATCCTGACAGCGTCTCTCAAGGCCCTGCCCGGCAAGCCCTTCGCAATCCTTCACTGTGACCTCGACCACTTCAAGACGGTCAACGACACCCATGGGCATGGTGCGGGCGATATCGTGATCAAGGAAGTTGCCCGCCGGATGCAGGAAATCCTTGGGCGCACCGGCGTCGTCTCCCGCGTCGGCGGTGACGAGTTCATCGTCATCATCCGCAAGACCGTGGCCCGTGCCAAGCTGGAAGCCCTTGCCAGCGCGCTGATCCAGGCGACAAATCTCAAGATCCAGATCGATGAGGACGCGTCGGTCCGGGTGGGACTAAGCGTGGGCATCGCCATTGCGCGGTTCAAGGATCAGGATCTTGAGACCCTGCTCGCGGAAGCAGACAGGGCGCTCTACACGTCCAAGGAAGCAGGCCGCGGCCTGCTGACTTTCTCCGAACATCCCCATGGCGACGAGCTGAAGGGCGATGAGTTGGCCGCCGAAGTGCTGCGCCGCTCGTCAGGCAAGGAAAAGTCCCGGACGGACCGGCCAAAGGCAGCAACGCCTCTTGAGTCGGTGGATGAAGATGCCGAGCCCTCTGAAGCCACGCCACCGGCCGCGGGCAAATCCGGACCGAACCGCAAGGCCGCCTGAGAGCCAGGGCGCTTTCCGCAAACCTCCGCCGCATCGCGAATTCAGAAAAATACACCCCGAAATGCAAAACGGCCCCATGCTGCAAGGCATGGGGCCGCCGGTTTCGTCAGGCTGCGCAGATACTCTGATCAGGCGCGGATGCGGCGGGAGGGTTCGCGCATGGTGACCAGCTCTTCCGCAGCTGTCGGATGAACGGCAACCGTGCGGTCGAAGTCGGCCTTGGTTGCCCCCATCTGCAGGGTAATGCCAAGGATCTGCGCCAGCTCGCCCGCATCCGGTCCCATGATATGCACACCCAGAACCTTGTCCGTGTCGGCATTGACGATGATCTTCATCATGGTCCGCTCATCACGGCCCGCCAGGGTGTTCTTCATCGGGCGGAAACGGGTCGAGTAAATGTCGAGGTTCGGCGAGACTTCGAGTGCCTGCTCTTCGCTGAGGCCGACCGTGCCGAGCTCCGGCTGGGAGAAGACAGCCGTTGCAATCAGACTGTGATCAACGGTCCAGGGCTTGCCACCGAAGGTGCTGTCGGCAAAGGCATGGCCTTCCCGGATTGCGACCGGCGTCAGAGCCGCACGTCCGGTCACATCCCCGACGGCATAGATGGACGGCGCGGTGGAGCGGGACTCCGCATCCACGACGATCTCACCATTGGCGCGCATCTCGACGCCTGCCTTGTCGAGGCCGAGGCCCTTGGTGTGCGCATCGCGGCCTATGGCATACATGACCTGATCCACAACGAGGGTCAGCCCCTTCTTGCTGGTCACTTCCAGCTTGCCGTCGTCGCGCTTGACGATCGCGGTCACCACGTCTTCGGTGATGACATTGATGCCCTTTTTGGTGATCTCTTCCTGCAGTGCCACCCGCAGCTCATTGTCGAAGCCGCGCAGGATGGTCTCACCGCGGTACATCAGATGGGTTTCAGAACCCAGACCATTGAAGATGCCCGCAAACTCGACCGCAATATAACCGCCGCCAAGCACCAGAACGCTCTCCGGCAGCTTGTCCAGATGGAACGCCTCATTGGAGGTGATGGCGTGTTCGTGACCGGGAATGGACGTGTCCACATTGGGGGAAGCGCCGACGGCAACCAGAATGGTCTTGGCCGTGAGGGTCTGGCCCGTGGACAGCAAGCGCACCGTGTTGGCGTCTTCCACGACGGCGCGGGTGTCGAAGGTCTCAACGTTGTGGCGTTCGAGGTTTGCCCGGTACAGGCCTTCAAGACGGGTGATTTCCTTGTCCTTGGCAGCCATCAGCTTCTCCCAGGAGAAGCTCCGCTCGCCAACGCTCCAGCCAAAGCCTTCCGCGTCCTCGAATTCCTCGGAATAATGGGACGCATAGACAAAAAGCTTCTTGGGCACACAGCCCCGGATGACGCAGGTTCCGCCGTAGCGATGCTCTTCGGCAATTGCGACCTTGGCGCCGTGGGAAGCTGCAATGCGGGCAGCCCGCACACCGCCAGACCCTGCACCAATCACAAACAGGTCGTAATCAAACTCGCTCATCCTAATCCCTTTCATGCTCTGGATGGTCCGGCATTCCCCGGACATTCCGCCACCTCAGGAGCCTGCCCCTGCCCTGAACCGGTGAGCGGCACATCCACCCGCATGCGGGCAGCGAAGCCAGGCTGCGGACCATCTCACAAAACTGTCGGGCAGTTTGTGGGTCTGCCCAGACAAAAAAACAAGGCCGCAAAGCGGCCTTGTCCTTCATTCTCTTTCACGAGCCGGTGAATTTCCGGCCGCATGAAACCTTACTGCTTCGGAGCTTCAGCGGCGGTGCGCTTTTCCAGCTCTTCACGCACCATGGCGACCAGCTCGCTCGAGATCTGGTCCTGCCACTGACGGGCCGCACCGATGGCGAGAGCCGTAATGGTCGGGCCATTGTCGGTCAGCTTGGAGCCAAGCGGAGACTGATAGAAAGCAACGAGCTGCTTCAGCTCTTCTTCGGTGAAGCGGCGCGCCCAGATCTCGTAGATGGTCTTGTTCAGGTCAGCGCGCTTGGCTGCCAGCTTCAGAGCCACTTCGGAGGTCACATCGACGATTTCCTGGGTCCGGGCCGGGTCTGCCTGCACGAACAGCGTACGGGTCTGTTCAGCCAGCAGCGGCAGGATGTCGTCGAAGGAGCTCAGGGCCTTGGTTGCGGTCACAACTTCCTTGGCAGCGGCCAGGTGGCTTTCGGTGAACTCGCTCGTCTGTGCCTGAACCGGAGCGGCAGCCAGAGCAAACATCACGGCGCCAAAGGCAGCAGAAGCGGAAAAAACAGACTTAAGTTTCATTTTAGAACTCCAATGAGGCCGGATCTTCCGCCCGGCCATAAATCTCAAGAACTCACTTCGCAGGTTCGACCACCGTCACGCCCTGCTTGCCTGCCACATAGGCCTTTGCCGCCAAGCCCAGGAACAGACCATGCTCTACCACGCCCGGGATCGCAACCAGGTCGTGCGCCAGCCGGGCAGCGTCCGCGATCCGGCCCAGATGAGCGTCGAGGATGTAATGTCCACCATCTGTGACAAAAGGATGTTCAGCACCACCACGAAGCACAAGTTTCCCCTGAAGGCCGTTGCGGGCAAAGCATGCTTCCACAGCCTTGGTGGTTGCGCCGAGACCGAAAGGATTGACCTCGATCGGCAGCGGGAATGCGCCAAGGCACTCGACCAGCTTGGATTCGTCGGCAATCACGATCATGCTGAGGGAGGCCGCCGCGACGATCTTCTCGCGCAGCAAGGCACCGCCGCCGCCCTTGACCAGGGTCAGGGCCGGATCAATCTCGTCGGCCCCATCGATGGTCAGGTCCAGTTCCGGCAGCTCTTCCAGGGTCGCCAGCTTGATGCCTTCGGCCTCTGCAAGTTCGCGGGTACGTTCTGAGGTAGGGACGCCAACAACATCAAGGCCGGCGCGCACGCGGGCACCCAGCGCCCGGACGAAATGCTCTGCCGTGGACCCCGTGCCGATGCCAAGCTTCATGCCCGGCTTCACGTCTTCTGCGGCCCGCTCTGCTGCCAGCCGTTTAAAGTCGTCGCTCATCGCGCCTCGTCTTTCCCTGCAAGCCGGTCTGAAACACCGGCATGTCACTTGTGCCTGCGGCCCTTCGGGCAGCACAAGCGCCTGAATTCTGAACGGTCCAGCCTGGCTGGGATCCGGTGCCGCTGATTAGCACGGCTGGAAGGGTCTGGCCAAGACCTGAGTTCAGTCGTCTCACCTTCCGTCACTTCTCTAAGGCAGAGGGAAGCCATCGCCGAGGGCGTAAAGGCTTGCCCGCCTCTCCCCTGCCCCTTACAGCTCCCCGGCATGGCCTTGCCTGCCTCTTCGCCCGGAGATAGGGTCGTGCCACCTTCCAATCTTGTTTCAGGACCTTCCCGATGCCCGTACTGGTATTCGATCTCGACGGCACGCTGGTGTCTTCGATGGACGACCTCACCGCGACCCTCAATGCCGTGCTGGTCAAGGCCGGCTATCAGGCGATTGCCCCCGAATCCGTTCGCACCATGATCGGACATGGCGCAAAGGTGCTGCTGCAGCGGGGACTGACCGCCAATGGCGTCGACTGGACCGAAGAAAGCCTTGCCCCGCTCTACCGGGATTTCCTCGACTATTATGAAGCCAACATCGCCGTACACACCCGCCCCTTCCCTGGCGTGATCGATGCGCTGGAAAGCTTCAGGGCAGAAGGATGGAAGCTGGCGGTCTGCACCAACAAGGTCGAGCGCCTGACCCTGCCGCTGATGGAGGCGCTGGATCTGACCCGTCATTTCGACACGATTGTCGGCGGTGACACCTTCTCCAAGGCCAAGCCGGACGCAGAACCCGTTCTGGGCGCCATCGCCCGCGCCGGCGGCAGCGCCGATGGATCCATCATGATCGGTGATTCCGTCACCGACATTGACGCGGCCCGCGCTGCCCGCATTCCTGTTGTCGCAGTCGATTTCGGCTACACGCCGGTGCCCGTCACCGAACTTGGTCCGGATGTGGTGATCTCCCATTTCAATGAGCTGGCCGGCGCCATCTCCCGCATTCGCGCGGATCAGCCCGCCTGACGTATCAAATGGCATGGGGGCCAGGCAACAACGTGGCCAGGCGGCCCAATGACGGCTAGACAGATCCGGGTTATCCACTCCCGCGCGCTTTTGACGACGCAGGCCTTGCATAACCCGGATCAATCCAGTAAATGACCGCAACCGGCCGGACGGACACCGTCAAGGCACGGGCGATTAGCTCAGCGGGAGAGCACTCCCTTCACACGGGAGGGGTCACTGGTTCAATCCCAGTATCGCCCACCATCTACCTCATTGATATCAATGAATTTTCTGCAAGGCGCACAGCGTCAACCTTGCAGCAACGAGCAAGAACATTCAGAGAACAAATCGCAAAAGAACGGGTTTCTCGTACAAAACCGAGACAGCTCTGTTCTCTGGACGTTCTCAATCGGGCAGCTGCCGGGGTTCATTCTGATCAGGCTCTGCGCAAAAACTCCATGATGAAGGCGCGGGACGAATAGAGAGCGAAGGCAGCAGTCAAGAGACCGCCGCCCGCCCACCAAAGGAATCGACCCAGCCGCCCCGCCCCTTGCACCTGAAGCTGATACTGGCGAACTTCCGCAAGCGTCGGTCCAGAAGCCTCGATACTCCGCTCTACCGCATCAACGCGGCTCTTGAGCGCCAGCATTTCGCCTGACATTTCTTCCAGCTTTGCATAGAGACGCCTGCGGCTTTCCGAGGCGGTCTCCTGCTGCGAAGCCAGAATGGACCGGACTTCCCGGAAGCCCTCATCCATCATCTTCATCAGAGCCGTATTCACAGTGTCAGTCATGAACCGGCTCCCAGCCGCAAATGGCCTCACCTTTTTCATTGTGCGCCTGGATCGCCCGCTTCTCCGCGACAAACTTGCCTGCGATGCTATCCAGATAGATCGGGCGCGACACCTCGCAGAAACTTCCCTCAGGGCTTGCGCACCCAGCGAGACAAGCGCTCATCAAG
>NZ_FRBW01000005.1 GCF_900142725.1 Roseibium suaedae
GTGATGCGGGTGAAGGCCAGATAGTTCGAGAAGATTGCAGAGCAGGCAACGATCGTGACGATCATGACCGTGGCACGGATCGCTCCGCTGACCGATTTGTTGAACTGCACGAAGGTCAGAGATCGCTGGAACAGGACGATAATCAACGACCCCATCACGCCAAGCGCTGCGGCTTCCGATGGCGAAGCGATGCCGTTCCGGACGTTCCAACGAACAGAATAGCTCCCCGAAACCGGACGTGAAAAGACGAGTGACTTTTACAGTAGCGCCGCAAATTGCAGCGTATCCGCCACGTTTCAAGCAGGACGTCGCCCGCGTTGCATTGTTCTCAAGAGGGCGCGCAGGGCTTCAGGAAGCTGCCGGCGGCTGGGATAGTAAAGGTGGAAAGCCGGTCCCATGGAGGACCATTCAGGAAGCACATGTATCAGGCGTCCGTCTGCAAGTTGCGGACGGACCCTGTCTTCGAGCGTGTAGCAGATTGCTCCACCGGTTTCTGCCAGTTCCAGAGACAGGATGGTCTCATTGACGATCACCGACCAGTCAAGCGACAGAACGACTTCCTCCGTTCCACGCTCCAGCTCCCAATTGTAGATGCGGCCGTTGCCCATGCGCAGCCCAATGCACTTGTGGTTCTTCAGATCGTCAGGGTGTTCCAGTAACGGTGCCGATGCGAGATAGCCGGGTGACGCGACCGCCAGCCAGCGAAGTTCGGGACCGAGCGGCAGAGCAATCATGTCTTCGGGTACGCTGCCGCCGTAGCGGATGCCCGCATCGAAGCCTTCCTGGACGATGTCGATGACATGGTCGTTGATCTCTACCTCGACATGAACTTCCGGATAGCGGTGCATGTAGTCAGCGAGAACCGGAGCGAGGACAAGCCGTGCGGCATCGCTTGGCACATTGATCCGCAGATTTCCAGCAGGCCTGTCGCGATAGCGGTTCAGGCCCTCAAGTCCCGCTTCGATCGCGGCCAGACCTTCCTGAACATCCGCCAAGAGTTCTCTTCCGACTTGCGTCAGCGTGACACTGCGATTGGTCCGGTTGAACAGCCGCACGCCCTGCCGGGTTTCCAGTCCGCGCATGGCATGGCTGAGCGCCGAGGGGGACAGATCAAGTTCGGCTGCCGCCTTGCGGAAGCCGCCGGCCTCGGCAATCACGCGAAACAGGTTGAGATCGCCCAGGTCAGTGCGATTGAGTTTCATGACGTATTCCTTGCTGTACGCCATCATAACGCAAACTTCGTTTAATTTTACTCATTACTGCGTGCAGTTTCCCTCGTCTTACGGATCCGGGTCTTTGTCTCTATGTCTCCGGCAACGAGAACAAGGAAGTGCCGGAGCTGCACTCGCCCTCATGAGCCTCGCTCTCTTTGCCATATCGCTCAAGCTTCACGGAAAGGATGTGTCATGAACAGAATGCAACAGATCGTTTCACCAGGTTCGGTTGCCGTGATCACCGGGGCGGCCAAGGGAATTGGCGCGGCCATTGCCGAGGATCTCGCGGCTCGCGGTATGAACCTCGTGCTGTTCGACCGCGACGAAACGGCTTTGGACACGCTGGCCGGAAACCTAGAGACAGAAGCCCTCTCCCTCGTTGGAGACGTTGCCCGCATGGACGACTGCGAACGGCTCCACGCGGAGGCAACGGCCCGCTTCGGCTCGCCGAACCTGCTCATCAACAACGCGGGAATGATGCGGCGCTTTGGCCCCTGGGCCTCCCCCGAAGACTGGCGCGAGGCGCTTGACGTCAACTTCACCTCTGCATTGAGGCTGCAACACCTCTTTGTCCCCGGCATGTTGGAGGCAGATGCGCCCGCTGCCATTGTCAATCTGGGATCCAAGGAAGGCATTACCACCCCGCCGGGACAAGCCGTCTATTCGGTCGCCAAGGCTGGCATCAAGATTTTGACAGAGCAGCTTGAGCATGAGTTACGCAATGTCTCAGCCGGGCGTGTTTCCGCCCACCTGCTGGTTCCCGGTTACACCTATACGCCGATGAACTTCCCTGAGGCCAAACCGGGCAACCGCAAACCCGAGGCCCCCTGGTCCGCCAGGCAAATGGTCGACTACTTCATAGCCCGGCTGCTGAATGGCGATTTCTACATTCTGTGCCCGGACAACGAGGTGACGGCCACCATGGATGCCAAACGCATTCGCTGGGCAGCCGATGACATGATCCGCAACCGCCCGGCGCTGTCGCGCTGGCACCCTGATTACAAGGAGGATTTCGCACAATGGATGAAATCATGAGGCCCATTGCACTCGTCACCGGCGGTTCGGCCGGAATCGGGCTGGAAATTGCCAAGCTTCTGGCGGCGGACGGACACGACCTGATCGTCACCGGTATCAGCCCTAGGGTGCATGACGCTGCCGAAGCGCTGCGCGCCTGTGGTGGCAAAGTGACCGCCGTCCAATCGGATCTGTCGCGCCCGGAAGGCGTTCAGCAGGTTGTCGAGGCCGTGCAGGCGGCAGGCCGGCTGGATGTCATGGTGCTGAACGCCGGCATCGCCGTTGGCGGTGCTTTTCTCGACAACGCTCTGGAACGCCACTTGAACCTGATAGATCTGAACATCGGCTCGACGGTGCGGCTCTGCCACGCTCTGGTCCCCGATCTGATCAGGACGCAGGGCAAGATCCTCATGGTCAGCTCCGTCTCGGCCATGGCACCCACCCCGTACGAAAGCGTTTACGGTCCCTCCAAGGCCTTCATGAGTTCCTTCGGCCACGGATTGCGCGAAGAGCTGCGCGGAACCGGGGTCAACGTGACGATCCTGCATCCGGGAGCGACGGCAACGGAGTTCCATCACCGCGCCGGCATGGACGCTACCGTTTTCGGTGACAACAGCTGGAAGAACGATCCGGTGCTGGTGGCCCGTCAGGGCGTCGAGGCAATGATGGCAGGCGTCACCAGCCTGATCGGTGGCGACGAGGCCACACAGCGCATCGGTGAGGAGCGCAAGGACCTTTCGGAAGAAGAGAAGGCCCGCCGTCACGCCGAAAAGGCGCGGCCGCCAAAAACACGATAAAGGAAAAAAAGATGCATGATGTAACTGCAAACGGGGCATCGATCCCCGCGCTCGGGTTCGGCACTTTCCGGATGAGTGAGGCCGAAGTGGCCGAGGTTCTGCCGCAAGCCCTCAAGCTCGGGTTCCGTCACGTGGACACGGCACAGGTCTATGGCAATGAAGCTGCGGTCGGTGCTGCCATCAGGGCCTCGGGCGTGCCGCGCGACGAGATCTTCCTGACCACCAAGGTCTGGGTCTCGGAATTCGCGCCGGAAAAATTCCTTCCCTCGGTCGAGGAAAGCCTCACGAAGCTTGGCGTCGACAATGTCGATCTCCTTCTGCTGCATTGGCCGCACGGCAATGACACCCTGCGCGAAGTTCAAATTGAAGAGCTGAACAAGACCGTCGCCAAGGGCATGGCCAAACACATCGGCATCAGCAACTACAATGTTGCCGAAATGCATGAGGCCGCCCGGCTCTCCGCCGCACCGCTGGTAACCAATCAGGTGGAATACCACCCATACCTGAGCTAGGCTCCGGTCCTCGCGGCTTGTGAAGAGCTCGACATGGCCCTGACCGGATACTACGGCATGGCGGACGGTGCCGTTCCGAACGACGCGATCCTGAAGGATATTGGCGCGGCCCATGGCAAGACAGCGGCTCAGGTTGCCCTGCGGTGGCTCGTTCAGCAGCCGAGGGTTGTCACCCTTTCCAAGACCGCCCGTTTGGCTCGCCTGCCGGAAAACTTCGGCATCTTCGACTTCGAGCTGTCTGACGCGGAAATGCAGGCCATCTACGCTCTTGCGCGCCCGGACGGACGCATCATCGCGCCGGAAGACCTGTCGCCGAAGTGGGACTGATACTCTACGGACAAATCATCAATGCCCCGTCGGAAAAACCGGCGGGGCATTTGCGCTTTGCCGGGCTGAGCCTGCCACCGCGGATGCGGTTGTCATCATCCTATCTCGAATTGCGATTTCCGACAGGTTTGCCGAGGATCAAGGCGTCCGCAGGGTAAAAACCGTAATCTCTGCCGGCACACCGAGCCGCACGGCGAAGCCGGGCCAAAGCGCGGTTCCGTTGCTGACGTAGAGCGTCATCTCACCGACGGAATACAAGCCAGAAACATAGCCCCCGTTGAACTTGCTGATCAGCCAGTCGAAGCCCTTGATCATGCCGCCATGAGTGTGTCCGGAGAGCTGTAGGGCAACGCCGGCTTCCTCGTAGTCAGCGGCCATCTTCGGTTGATGGTTGAGGAGGACGACGGGCAGATCCTCAGGTGCGGCTTCCAGGGCTGTCGCCAAATCCGGACCGGGGTGACCAAACCCGGCCGCAGAAAGGTCCGGGATTCCAGCCAGAACCAGCCCCTCTTCAGCGGAGCCAAGGACCACATGGGAGTTTGCCAGACGTGTCATCCCCAACCCTTCGTAATGGTTCATCCAGGCGTCATGGCCGAAGTAGTATTCGTGGTTTCCGGATATCACGAAAACCCCATCTGAAGCCTTCAGATTGCCAAGGGGGGCGACATCCTTTGTCCGGTCGGCGATTGTTCCATCGATCAAATCCCCCGTAATAACAATAGCATCGGCTTCCAGCGCGTTGGTTCGCTCGACCACCTCGCTTGACCAGGATGCCGTGAAAATTCGGCTCAGATGAAGGTCCGTGAGCTGAACGACCCGATATCCGTCGAGAGATGTCGACAAGCCCCTTATCGGGATTTCCACTCGTCGAACGTCCGGTTGTCCAATTGCAGACAGGACGCCGGTGCCGCCGAGCGCCAGCGCCACAGACAATACGAGCCAGCTCGCGACAGGTGGCAGTGGCAGCCATCTCTGGTTCACGATGAAGCCGACGATGCGCAGGATTTCGAGCGCAAGAAAGAGCACCGCAGCGAAAACCAGGGTGGCAAACAGAATATTCACCACGATCATCATGCTGCGGGGGATCTCAGCCGCGAACATCGTACCGAAGGTGAGCTTCGTGATCAGGTGATGCTGGGACACCAACATGATCAATGCAAAGGAAAAGGCTTTGAAGGCAAAGCCTTTCGGCAAGAGCGGCCAGACATGTAGGGCCACGAACAGGCCTAGGAACCCGGTCACGAGGTGAAACACGAAGGGTGCATTCCTTGTTTTTGCGAAGTGAAGAGGGGTTATTGCGCCACGCCTTGTTTTTCAATCGGGTCAGACAGCAGCGATGCGAGGCTTCAGCGCAGTTGGGTGGCCGCCCGCTGGGGCATGCGGGTGGCCACAACATCAGAGCCGCCTTAGGCCTTCTGGACGTCGATCACGTAGCGGTAGCGTGCTCGCTTGGCGATCACGTCTTCCCAGGTCTGATTCAGGTCCTCGAAGCGGATAAGCTGATATTCCGGCGCGATGCCGTGCAGATCGCAGAAGTCGATGACCTCCTGAGTTTCCCGTATGCTGCCGATCAGGGAACCTGCGAAAGAGTTTCTCCGCTGGATCGTCGAGAACGGCGAAAGCTGGTTCGGCTCGCTCACGTCTCCGATACCCACGAGGCACATGGTGGCGTCACGCTTCAGCATGCCGACTAGCGGGTCCATATCGTGCTGGTAAGGCACGGTGTTCAGGATGAAGTCGAGCGACCTGGCATGCTCTGCCATCTTCGCCTCTCCGTAGTTCACGATGACATCCGAAGCGCCGAACGTTCGGGCATCCTCTTCCTTGTCCGGGCTCGTTGTGAAGACCACCACTTCAGCGCCAAGCGCATTCGCGATCTTCACGGCAAAGTGGCCGAGCCCACCCATTCCGACGACCCCTATCTTGGCTCCCTTGCGCACGTTCCAGTGTCGCAACGGCGAATAAACCGTAACCGCGGCACACATTACCGGACCTGCTGCCGCAAGATCGAAGGTTTCGGGGATGCGGATCACAAAGTCCTTGTCCACGACCACCCCTGTCGAGTAACCACCCTGAGTGGTTTCCGTCGGTTCCACCTCGACTGACACTCCCGTGCCATAGGTCATGGTCGATCCGTTCTCGCAATACTGCTCAAAGCCGGCATCGCACTCGTGACAGTGGCCGCAGGAATTGACCATGCAGCCAACGCCGACGCGGTCGCCCACGCGAAATTGGCTTACGCCGCTCCCGACCGCAGTGACGACCCCTGCGATCTCATGCCCCGTCACGAGAGGATATCGTTGGGGGCCCCAGTGACCACGCGCGGTATGAATATCGGAATGACAGACTCCGCAGTAATGGATTTCGATGGCGACATCGTTGGTGCCGATGGCACGGCGTTTAAAATCGAATGGCCCCAAAGGTGATGTCGCGGACTGGGCAGCATAGCCTGACACGGGAAACGGTGCGTTGAAGGCGGAAGGCGTTGCTTCGGCAGCGGCATAGGCTGTTGCGCTACCTGCGAGACTTGTCGCGCTCAGCGCTCCTGTCCCGGCAGCCAACTTGAGAAAGGTGCGGCGTCCGGTGTCAGTATCCATCCAGCCTGTGTCGGTGGCATCAGTCATGAGAACTCCTCTTTAGAAAACCGCGCGAGGGGCCCCGCGCAACAGTCTCAACGTATGCGCGGGGCAGAGGATTTCAGCCGGCTCGAAGCTCAACGCTATGTGCAGCCAGGCTTGACACCAGGTGGAGTACCGATGAAAAGCTGACGTCATGGTCCGCAAGCGCATCTTCAAGAGACTGCCGCGAGCATGCCCGCTTGGCTGACCGGACCGCTAAGGGCACCAGGCCCAGGTGCGGATCTTGCGGGCGCGCTCGACATGCGAAGGTCCCGTCGGGAATGTTGTGCGACCGTCCAACGTTCATCTATTCATCAGGTGATGAATGGCGCTCATTATAGCGTTGAGGATTTCTCGGCCAACTTTTGGTCGGCCCGGTGAGATAATGCG
Source organism: Roseibium suaedae (assembly GCF_900142725.1). Taxonomy (GTDB): domain Bacteria; phylum Pseudomonadota; class Alphaproteobacteria; order Rhizobiales; family Stappiaceae; genus Roseibium; species Roseibium suaedae. Next base: position 6,873 of record NZ_FRBW01000005.1, read on the forward strand.
GCAAAGGCCGGAAGAGAAAATCCCGACCCGGCAAGTCATCACGGATATCCTTCATGAAATTGCTTCCAAGCCGCGATATCTCGCGCGCCGAGTTCATCGGTATTGTCGCCGCGTTGATGGCTCTGAACTCCCTGGCCATCGACATCATGCTGCCGGCTCTCCCCTTCATGGGCGATGCGCTTGGAGTAAGCACCGAGAATGAACGCCAGTTCATTATCAGCGCCTACATGATGGGCTACGGTGTGGGGGAGATTTTCTTTGGTCCGGTTTCGGATCGCTTCGGTCGGCGGGGACCGCTTCTGGCAGGCATCGCTATCTATATTTTCGCAGCAATTGCCGTAATATTCTCTCCAAGCTTCTTCATGGTCCTGGCGCTTCGGTTCGTCCAGGGCCTTGGTGCCGCCAGCACGCGGGTGATAGCAACCTCGATCGTCCGTGACCGTTATGTCGGCCGGGCCATGGCCGAGGTCATGTCCATGGTATTCATGCTGTTCATGGCCATTCCCATTCTGGCTCCTGGCCTGGGACAAATGATGCTGGCCTTTTGGCCATGGCAGTCGATCTTTCTCTTCATGGGCGGGCTGGCAATGGTGGTTGGCTTGTGGACGCTCATTCGACTTCCGGAGACATTGTCTTCTGACGCCCGGCGCTCTCTTGGCCCAAGTGCTGTCATCGAGGCCTTCAACATCGTCGTGATGAACCGAGAAGCCATATCCTACGGACTTGCCGGCACTTTCATGTTTGCCTCGCTCTTTGGTTTTCTGACTTCAGCCCAGCAGATTTACGTCGGTATCTATGGACTCGGACCGTATTTCCCGGTGGCCTTCGCGAGTGTTGCGGCTCTGATGGGATTGGCATCCTTCACAAACTCAAAAGCAGTCGCAAGGCTCGGCATGCGCCGCCTGTCGCATGGAGCTGCCCTCGTATTCACCGGGGTGAGCGGCCTGTGGCTTGTTCTTGCCGAAACCATCGCGGTTCCGTTCTGGCTCTTCCTCCCCTTGCTCGCCATCATCATGTCGTGTTTCGGCTGGGCCGCAGCAAATATGAACTCGCTTTCCATGGAGCCGCTTGGAGAAGTTGCCGGGACGGCGTCATCGGTATTCGGCTTTATCCAGACCGTGGGGGGCGTTCTGATCGGCGGGTATATCGGTCAGCAGTTCGACGGGACGGTAATCCCGGTCGCCGCCGGCTATTTTGCCATGGGCATCCTTTGTCTCTTGTGTATTCTCGTCGCGGAGAACGGTCGCATTTTTCGGATGGACGTATCGTCCGGTGGGGACGCATGCGAGTTACCCTGACATCCTGCTTGCGCGTGTGCGGGGCGAGCTGTTTTTACCAATTTGTGTCTTCGGCCCCGGCCCCTTTCCTCAAAGTTCGAACCGCTCATTGCTTGGTTGGATAGGAGATCGAAATGCGCCCAATCAATCAGCGCCGTCTTAGAGAAGGCCAGATCTCGGAACTCGTTGTTGCCTCATATGATGGCGGACGTACCGATGTTATCTATGAAACTGGGGAGCTGATCGAGGCGCCGAACTGGACGCCTGACGGCAAATGGTTGATCTACAACGGGGACGGCCGACTGTTCCGAATTTCGCCAGACGGTTCTAAAGGGCCGACACGGATCAACACGGCTCCGATCGAAGACCTGAACAATGACCATTTGGTCTCGCCGGACGGGCGCTATCTTTACGTGAGTGCCAACGATGGGCATCTCTACCGCGTCAAGGCGGAGGGCGGTGACCCGGTCAGAATCTCTAACACCTATCCGCCCGAGCGCGGGTTCCGCTACTATCTTCACGGCATTTCACCGGATGGGGGGCAGCTCGCCTATGTCGGGCTGGAAACCGGGTCCGGCAAGACGGTGACGCGCGTCTTCCTCATTCCGGCGTCGGGCGGGGACGATCTTGCCCTCACTGACGGCTCCCACCCCGTCGACGGACCCGAGTTTGCACCGCAGGGCGACTGGATATACTTCAATTCGGAGCAGGGCTCGTCGGCCCCCGGACACGCCCAGGTCTTCCGTATGAAGCCGGACGGAACGGGGATCGAACAGCTCACCTTCGATGAGCGGGTGAACTGGTTTCCCCATCCCTCACCCGATGGCCGTCTCATTGCCTACCTTTCATATCCCCCTGGAACGGTCGGGCATCCCGCCGACCGGGATGTGATCGTCAGGACGATGACCCCGGATGGCGGTTCGATCCGCGATATTGACCGCTTCAACGGGGGGCAAGGCACCATCAATGTCGCCTCCTGGTCCCCGGATTCGTGCCACTTTGCCTATGTGCGCTATCCGCTTCGTCAGGTTGAGGCGTAGCATGAGCTTTGCAGGCAAGATGTCAGGTCCGCAACTGCATTAGGATAGACAGCATCGCGTCCCCAGGTCGATCGTTAGGCGCCCCGCATCGGTTCCCTAAAAGCGGACATCAGCTTTGACAGCCAGACAGAATAGTCCAGCGTTCAAACAACAAATTCTAACTTACGATTTTATCCAAATTTCGCCGGCGGCCAGTTTGCGACCGGAACTCAGAGCCGGTAAGGAAGCCCGCCAATTTCAGTGCGAGCGGAGATACGCAAGTTGCGCGCTTGTTTCCACGGCGCCGGGCAATGCCCGGCGGATAGCATCGAGAGCTTCATCGGGCGACATGCCGAGATGAATGAGCAGGCTTGCTGCCATCATGCTGCTGCGGCCGATGCCGGCAAGGCAATGGAATGCGACGCTGTGACCACGGCTGAAAACCTGCTTCGCCTCGTTCCGGATTGTCTGCCAATGTTGCTCCTGACCGGAAGCCGGAGCTTGAAAATCCGCGATAGGAAGACGGATGGAACTGATGCCGGACAAGTTCGCCGCATCGGCGATATCCTCGTAGGCGACGGGGTGGATCTCCGCGTCCTCTACCAGGGCGACAAGTAGCTTGACGCCGTGCGATGCCAAGCGCGACATCTCTGCCTCCAGCACGTCTTCATTCAGGCTTAGGACGCCATCCTCCTCAATAACCACACCAGGCGCACCGCTCAGAATTATCTGAGCGGTTTCGCTGATTGGAGTTCTTAACAGGGTGATTGGTTGCAGCGATTTTCTATGCATTTTCCGACTTCAAAGCGTTAAAGTAGGCGCAAAATGAATCGCTGTGCCTGCAGGCTGTCCCGACCGGATTTGGGGAGGCAGACCGATGATCAGGGACGGCCCAGGAGGACTCCTTAAAAAGTTTCTTTTTCAACCGTCTTGCGAAGGGCATTCTGCATAGTTCCATCTTGATGCAGGCTGCACGCAGCCGCGTTCGCGCCATTTACCGATGCGTATACGGCTACTGATGCATATGCGGTGCCAAGCCATCCTGATCGTGGCCCATACAAACGAACATAATGTGATCGAAAGAGCCTATATGCGTGAAAAGACTCGCGTCGATACAATCTACCAGACGCTTCGTGACAGGATTTGCCTCGGCCAGTACAAGCCCGGGGATGTTTTTCACGAAAACGAACTCGGCCAAGAGTTTCAGGTCAGCCGGACCCCAATCCGTCAGGTTTTGCAGCGCCTTGCTTTCGAGAGGCTGGCAGTCGTGCGAACCGGCGTGGGAACGATCGTTGAAGACTATGCTGATGCCGATGTAAGAAACTATCTGGAGATTCACGCCCGCATCCTTGAAACAGTCGCCGAGCTGAAGCTCTTCCGCCCTATAGCCAACAATCAGGAAGCTCTTGCAAACGTACAGGTTCGCGTCTCGATGTTGTCGAGTGCCCCGGACATCGAACGGATCTGGTCCTTTCTGAAAACCATCCAGGAGCTGACCGATCAGCTTCTTGCTGACGACACGTTGCGGCACATGAACGAGATGCTGTTCTACCGGGCTGTGCGGGGACTGATCGCAGGCGGCCGCCATTCCCCCGAATTGGCGGCAAGCCTCATTCAGGACAATATCGTGAAGCTGACCGGCCCGCTGGAGCGGTCCGATTTTGAAACCTTCTTCATGGCTTTAAGTGATCTGGTTCGCGCTTATAAGGCACTTGCAGTCAAGAGCTGAGTTCTTGGCTGCAAGAGGCGATGGACCATCGGCCGGAAACGGCCGTTTCGCCTTTCGCCGGGCCTTGCGGACAGAATTGCGCAAACCATGCGCGGTCCCGCGTTCCTGAACAGAGAGTTATTCACGCAAACGCTTGGTCCGTCTGGAACGGAGCTAGGGTCTGGACCCTAAGGTAAAATATGATGGGATGCTGTTTGCTGTTTCAGCAAATAGGCTTTCTGTTCCGGAGTTTCGATCGCTTCGCGATCATGGGTGGCGCGAATGAAGGCAATTGCCTCTTCAGCGCTCAGGCCATAAGTCATCGCAAGACCAGCGGCAACCGTGCCGGTCCGGCCCAGCCCCGCCATGCAATGAATTGCAACTGGATAGCCCGAAGCCATCACAGAGCGGGCGGAAGCAAAAGCACTGTCCAGCTTGTCCGCATGCTCCGTCGAGGGCGGCGACATATCGGGAATGGAGATCAATTGCCAGTCAATGCCCAATGCGGCTAGCGTACGGGCGTATTGATTGACGCCCAGAACAAGCTCTTCCGCAGTCAGACAGGAGAGCAACAACCTGACATTGCTGTCCTTCAGACGCTGAAGATCTTCCTGAAGAAACTCAACCCTCGCAATCTTCGCGTCAGATGTGAAACGCACTCCGGGACACGACTGAAGACACATATGGAGATCCGTGTTCTTCAGCCGCACTTCGCTAAATCGCTTGGAAGAAAAGTCGCTGATCATCTATCGCATTCCGTTCAATGGAACGCTTGTATACAGGTACATCTCATGGCAAGCAAGCCAAAATGACAGTTTTATGACATATCGATGTCAGAACAATCCGAAGGTCCGATCCCGTCTGCATGCCGAATTCTTGACCGGACAATCGGCACAGGAAGGGGACGCAGAAACAATCGTCCGCCCTGCAGCAATTGGTCCGGAGACATGAGCCTCAGTGGGCGTTGACCTGACCGAGAAACCGCCGCGTGCGCTCCGACCGGGGCCTCTCAAAGAAAGCAGCCGGCTCGTTTTCCTCGACGATCTCGCCGCGGTCCATGAAGATCACCCGATCGGCCACGCGCCGAGCAAATCCCATCTCGTGGGTCACGCAAACCATGGTGATGTCGTCATTGGCCAGTTCGACCATCACGTCCAGGACTTCCTTGATCATCTCGGGATCAAGGGCCGACGTCGGCTCGTCGAACAGGATGACTTTGGGGGTCATGCAAAGCGTACGGGCAATAGCGACCCGTTGTTGCTGACCGCCCGACAACTGATGCGGATACTTGTTGGCCTGATCCGCGATCCTGACCCGTTCCAGATAATGTCCGGCTGCACGTTCCGCGTCACGCCGGGAGCTTTTCCGGACCCAGATGGGAGCAAGGGTGCAGTTCTCTAGCACGGTCAGATGGGGGTAGAGGTTGAATTGCTGGAACACCATTCCCGTCTCCTGGCGGACACGAGACAGTGCCTTGGGATCGTCGGAAAGCTCAATGCCAGAGACCTCGATCGTGCCGCTTTCGTGCCGCTCCAGGCGGTTCATGCAGCGCAGCAGCGTAGACTTGCCAGATCCGGAGGGACCACAGATCACCACACGTTCGCCAATACCTATGTTCAGCGAAACGTTCTTCAGGGCATGAAAGACACCATACCACTTGTCTAGATCCCTAATCCGGATCACCGGCTGCTCGAACATTGTTCTGCTTTCCTGCTTATAGCCAAGGCTGCACATGCGCCGATCCACACCAGGCCGTTTGTGAGCCGTGATCATTGCGGTCATGGAGAGAGCGGCCGGGATCGCCGGGTCTCCGCCCCCATGGAGGCTTACACGCCGCCAGAGATTACTCTGGAGCAGAAGGCGGGATCAGACCGCCTTCTGCTCCTCGGCGTGTCAACGGATGGGTAGCGGGTACATCAACCCGCCTTGAGAGAAGAGAGCATTCGCTGTACCCGCGCGCTCCAGCCCATAGTCCTCGGTACCGAGGCTCCGGTCGTACACCTCACCGTAGTTTCCAACCTGTTTGATGATATTGTAGCTCCACTCTGCCGGCAGACCGATCTGAGACGCCATCTCCCCAGCCGCGGAATCTTGCCCGAAGAGACGCTGCACGGACTTCGGCTGATCGGCAAGGTCCGCCACCACATTGTCGACGTTACCGGACGAGACCTTCAACGCCTCAGCGTTGAGCATCACCTGGAAGCTCCAGTAAAGTGCCTTTTCCAGTTCTGCATCAGGCTGCGACAACAAGGTCAGCGGCTCGTTGGAGATAACTTCTGGAAGAATGACGTAGGCCTCAGGATCATCGGCAAGCAGACGGTCGGAGTTGAGCGCCGTCCGGTCACTGGCCAGGACATCACACTTTCCACTGAAGAATGCCTGAAGACGAGCGGTCTTGTCGGCAATGTTCTCTACCCGGTACTGGATGCCGCGGTCAGAGAACCAGTCGGCGATGTTCAGCAGCGTTGTCGACCCCTCTTCCGCACAAACCGTGGCTCCACTCAGCTCCTTCGCGCTGGTCACGCCGAGGCTGCGAGGGACCATAAATCCCTGACCATCAAAGAAGGTCGTCACCACAAACCGCATGCCAGGATTTGCATCGCGGGTGCCCGTGTTGGTAATGCTACGGGATGCCATGTGGGCCCCCTTCGCAACGATCGTCTTCATACTATCGGAAAAGCCAATCCCACGAATATCGGCCTTGCCCGCGTCGCCCAGGATGGCGGCGGCTGCCATGCGGCAGAAGTCGGTATTGAAACCACGGTAGACGCCTTCGCTATCCGGCACGGAGAAGGCTGGGGAATTGGTGTTGACCAGGCAGACCAATCGATCATCTTTGCGGATTTCGTCCATCACGGGACCGCCGATGGCGGACCCCGCCGTGGCAATCATAAAGCAGCTTGCAACGAGAAAATTACGAAGAGGGGACATCTTTGCGCTCCAATAGAGATGAGACTTAGGACGTTCTTGCTTCCAACCATCTGCTGTAGGACGACAGGCACCAACATGTTGCGAGATACCAGATCCCTACGAGCAAATATGCTTCAAGGCCATAGTGCTGCCAGCTGGGGTCACTGAAGGCCATTTTGGCCGTGGCCATGATGTCGTGAATGCCGATGATGACGACGAGCGATGTGTCTTTGTAGGCACCGAGCACCGTGTTCATGATCTCCGGCATAGACCTCTGCAGCGCCTGTGGCAGGATGATCAAACGGGTTTTCTGGACATACCCAAGACCCTGACTATCGGCCGCCTCGTGCTGCCCGCGTGGTACCGACTGGAGACCACCCCTCACAGCTTCGGCGAAATAGGCCGAATGAAAGAACACCAGCGCAATCATGGTGGTGAGCAGCGGCGAAAGGGTAATCCCCTCCGGCATCATCAAAGGGAGGACGAACAGGCCCAGAAACAGGACCATGATCATCGGAACACCGCGGACAAGCTCAATGTAGAGCACCGCGAAGGCGCGAATGGAGGGCAACTGGCTTTGATAGCGCGCAAGAGAGAGTAGAACGCCGACCGGAAACGCGAATACCAGCCCGAATATCGCAAGCATGAGTAGTACCGGCAGGCCATTCCAGCGCTCAGGCTGAACATAGTCCAGACCGAAATACCCCCCGCGCATCAACACATAGAAACTGGCACCAACGACACTCCAAAGCCAGACGAGCCGGCCGTTGTGAAAGGACGGCAGCATGCTGACAGCAACGGCCACAATAAGCAGGACGCTTGCGAGAAACGAGCGCCACTGCTCGACATAGGGGTAGGTTCCGAAAAGGATAAGGCGGTATTTCTCCACGACAAACGGCCAGCAGGCTCCTGCAACTGCAGCGCAGCTCTCTGCCGGAGCCCACGGGGCCGCAGCGCTGAGAAGCAACCAGTCCACCGCGAAGTAAACCGCCGCAACGATGACCGCCCCGAGAACGACGGTCAGCAAGGCGTCGCGCTTGCTGCCGAAAAGGTTGCCTCTGACCTGCTGAACCAAGCCAACACGCGGCGCCTGGAGGGCACCCTCCTTCATGACCGGCACGTCTCTGCTGATAACGCTCACCTCAGCCCCCTCTTAATGAAACGCGGGCGTTGTAAGCATTCACCGCGAAGGAAACCGCAAGACAGATTGCCAGATAGACGCCCATCGACAACGTCATCAACTCGATCGGACGGAACGTCTGATTGATGGACGTGGTCATCACAGAAACCAGATCCGAATAGCCCACAGCGAGCGCGATCGAGGTGTTCTTCGTGATATTCAGGTACTGATTGCCCATCGGCGGCACAACGATGCGCACTGCTTGCGGCAGCACCACAAGGCGCATCATCTGCAGGAAGCTAAGGCCTGTTGCCCGGGATGCCTCGAATTGCCCCTTAGGTACAGCCTCGATCGCCCCTCTGACGAGTTCAGCCACCTGGCCGCCGTGATAGATCGAGAGCGCCGCCGCGAGCACGAGAAACTGGATCGATATCCGGTGTCCACCCTGAAAATCAAAGCCTTGCAGCACGGGATAGGAGATCGGGTAATCCACCCAGCCGAAGAGGACAGAGGCAGCAACCACAGCGGCGAAGAACCCGGTCACCGGCCAGAAGACAGGATAGACGGCGCCTGATGTATCCTGGATACGCCTAGCCACTCTGCCCAGAACGAATAAGCTGACAGGCCAGAGACACGCGAACACAATCAGCAGGCGCATACCCGATCCAGCTTCCAGCGCAGGAAAATAAAGCGCCCTGTTCGAAAGAAAGACCATGTCATGAAGCGCCCAGCTCTGACGCACCGGCGGCAGGGTGTTAATAGCCGCCAGAAACAGCGCAAGAAGAATGAGCAGCTTCGGCAGGTTTCTCATGACCTCAATGTAGACAAGTGCAACACGAACACCGAGATAGTGATTGCTGGTGCGCAGCACTCCCATGACGACCCCGATGAACGTTGCCCCCAGAATGCAGATCAGCGACAATACAACCGTATTGATCGCGCCAGCGAACAGCACTTCGCCATAGCTGCTTTCGGATGAAACCGGGATCAAGCTTTCATTGATGTCGAAACCGGCGTGGCTGCTCAAGAAATCGAAGGAAACGGAAATGCCGGCGCGCGCCAGATTGGCGTCGATATTCCGGACCGCGAGCACAAGAGCAAAAACGAGTAGCAGGATAAATCCTGCCTGCCAAAACACGGCAGCTTTTGTAATTCTCCTTGGCATGACACTCATCACCCCGTCTCTCAACTGATTGTGAATGATATACCTGTATACAGGTTTATAGCAAGCATTTTTGGTAGGAATTCGCGCCGGTGAATGGCACGAAGCGGCTATGGCGCCGAACTTTCCACTTATGAACACTGCAAAATGCCAGACATGCTTAATCTGTCATTTTTACCTAGCCCGATTGACGGATTCTGAGCACCACAACCAGAAATCAAAAACATCTCAGGAAACAAGAAACACATGCCTTCTTGCGCAGGCATCACGTGTTTGCGTAAATCTTGCCTCAACCTTCAACTGAAGGCATGCATTGAACAATGCGGGAGGCCAACTCCAGACGCCCAAAGGATCAACGCTCCCGGATGGCTTCGTCCCGGTACCGCATGAGTGGGGAGAGCAGAAAATCAATGATCCTGCGATTACCGGTTTTGATCTCGGCCAGAACCATCATGCCCGGTGTAATGGCCACCGTTTCCCGTTCCACCTCAATCGTGTTCCGATCAAGAGAAATGCGGGCCTCGTAGACGAGACCCAGATCCTCACTCTTGAACGCATCGTTTGAAACACTCAGCACCTTGCCCTTGATCGTGCCATAACGAGTGAAATCGAACGCCTCGAACTTGATTTCTGCGTCCTTGCCTTCGACGACAACACCCTTGTCACGATTGAGAACTTGAGCACGAACTTCAAGCCGTGCTTTGTCCGGCACGATGACCATGAGCGCGTCCGCCGGTCGCACGACACCACCTATGGTGTGAATTGTGAGGTTCTGCACCGTACCGGCGACAGACGCCCGCAGCGTTTGAAGATCTTCCCGCTTCGTCGCCTTTCGCAGGGCCAGATCCGCGCGGGCAAAGAGCTCCTTGGACTCCAGGAGTTTCTGATAGGCCGCCTGTAGCGTGTTGGCGCTCAGACCTTCTATCTGCTTCTCGACGGACTGCAGTGAATTTTCCGCTTCCGTTATCTGGTGCGATTTGATGATCAGATCATGCGTCACGTCGACCAGTTGCGCCTTGACCTGCTGCCAGACCGATTGAGGCGCGTGCCCCTGCTCCATCAGATAACGGATATTGGCTTCACGGGAGACCACCAGCGGTTTCATTTCCGTCAGCTTGTCGACTTCGGCCCGGACCTTTTCAATCGACGCCATCTGCAGGTCGCGCTCGGCACGATATGCTCCGAGTTTCGCCTGGAACGAAGCAAGGTCGCTTGCAAGCCGGTTGCGGTTCATGGCAACGAGTGCCGGATCCAGATCTTCCGGCTCCGGCTGAAACTCGAACGGCTTGCCGTTGACAGCCTTGATGAAGGCATCCAGGCGCGCAGCCTCAAGAGCGGCGTCATTTTTTTGAAGCAGAAGCTGGTCGATATCGACCTCGCTATCGGTCGCATCCAACTCGACCAGCACCTCGCCAGCCTCGACATGCTGGCCATCAGCCACATGAATCGCCCGTACGGTGCCTATTTCCTGCGCCTGCACCAACTTGGTGCCGCCGATGGGAACGACACGTCCCGGGGCCGTCACGACCACGTCGACCTTGCTCAAAAAGGACCAGGCGACAGCCGCAATCAATCCGGCAACAATGGTCATCATGATCAGTCGCCCCGCAGGGCTGGCCGGTGTTTCCAAGATCTCCAGCGCCGCGGGCATGAACTCCCGCTCTACACTGCCAGGGCGCTTGGTGGCTTTCGCCTTCTGCGGTCTTGCCCTTGGTGTCCCGTCACCTGATTTCGCCGCAGCCCCCGATCCGGGCGTCACGTCCTCAACCTCAGCGTCGATCACCTCGTCCGCAGGCATCCTGACCGGTTGAATTCTCGCGAGGGGGACCCTCATGCCTTTATGCCGCATCGACTGCATTCCCGCTCTGAATTCCCCATAGCTTGGAATAGCGACCGCCCGCCTTTACCAGAACCTCATGAGAACCGTCTTCGACGATCCTCCCATTTTCGATGGTCAATATCCGGTCGGCATGGCGGACGGCAGACAGCCGGTGCGCAATGATCAACACCGTACGGCCGCGGCAGATCTGCTTCATATTCTGCTGGATGACGTGCTCGGATTCATAGTCGAGCGCGCTGGTGGCTTCGTCGAAGATGAGAATGCGCGGATTCCCAACCAGCGCCCGCGCAATCGCAATCCGCTGCCGCTGCCCCCCGGACAGGTTCGTGCCGCGCTCGCCGACATGCGTGTCGTATCCTTCAGAAAGCTCTGAAATGAACTCGTCCGCACCGGCCATCTTGGCCGCTGCAATCACCCGCTCCAGCGGCATGCCGGGATCGGCCAGGGCGATATTTTCACGGATAGAACGGTTGAAGAGGAGGTTCTCCTGCAACACCACCCCAACCTGCTGTCTCAGCCAGTTCGCATCCACGGCGGAGATGTCGACACCATCGATCAAGACTCGGCCCGCAATTGGCACGTACATACGTTGCACCAGCTTCGCAAGCGTCGACTTTCCCGACCCCGACGGGCCGACAATCCCGACCAATTGTCCCGCAGGGACCTCGATGTCGACACCGCTGAGGACATCCTTCAGATGCGGCTGATATCGGAACCGGACATGGTCGAAACGAATGCGCCCCTCGATACGTTTCAGCGTTGCGCGGTTGGGATTATACTGGGGTTCAACAGGCCTGTTTAGGATATCTCCAAGCCTGTCAATCGATATCCGGGCCTGCTGAAAATCGTTCCAGAGCTGGGCCAGCCTGAGGATTGGACCGGTAACCCGCGCCGACAACATATTGAACGCAACAAGTTCACCGACAGACAGATTGCCGTTCACAACCGCCATGGCACCGAAATAGAGCGTTGCTGCCATGGTTAGCTTGTTAATCAGCTGAGTGGACTGGCCCGCGATATTGCCGAGACTGGTCGTCTTGAAGGACGCTCCGACATAGGCCGCCAGTTGCTCCTCCCACCGGCGTTGCGCCTGCGGCTCCACGGCCAGTGCCTTCAGCGTTTCCACCCCGGTGATACTTTCCACCAGGAACGCCTGATTTTGTGCGCCTTGTCTGAATTTTTCCTCCAGCCGGGCGCGCAACACCGGCGTAACGATCACGGCAAGCAGCACATAGAACGGTATCGAGGCGAGGACGATCAGCGTCAGGAACGGGCTGAAGTGCCACATCACAGCGAAGAAGACGCAGGTGAACAACAGATCGATCACCAGCGTCAGGCCCGAACCGGTTATGAAGTCGCGGATATTCTCAAGCTCGCGAACGCGTGCAACAGACTCCCCCACCTGCCGGGCTTCGAAATAGGCGAGAGGCAGTCCGAGCAGATGCCGGTAGAGCCGGGCCCCCAGCTCGACATCGACCCGGTTCGTGGTATGGGCAAAGACATAGGTCCTAAGGCCGCTCAGAACGACCTCAAAGATGGAAACAGCGACCAGCGCCACGATCAGGACATCCAGCGTCGTCAGGCCGCGATGAACAAGAACCTTGTCGATGATCACCTGAAAGAACAATGGCGTCACGAGCGCGGCGACCTGCAGGAAGAACGAGGCCAGCAGAACTTCGGCGAACAGTCTGCGATATTTCAGAAGTGCCGGGATGAACCATGAAATATCGAACTTCGAACCTTCACCCAGGAATTTAGCCCGTTTTGCAATCAGAATCAGGCGCTTGCTCCAGCGTGCCTCAAACGCAACGCGGTCGAGTTCCTGCACACCTTCGGCCTGAGGGTCCTGGATGAGGACGACGTCATCCTTTGCTCCGGCCAGAATGACGAAGCTGCCGTCCTTCATCTCGGCCAGCGCCGGCAAAGGGGTCGACTGCAGCCGCGTCCAGTTGCTAGCGATCAGCCGGGATTTCAGCTGCAGCCGTCTGGCAGCACGCACGAGCGTCTCCGCCGACATCACCCTGCCCGGCTCCGCAAACTGGTGCCGCAACTGCTGGGTATCTCCTGGCAGGCCTAAGAAGCGCAGGACTCTGACGAGGCAGACCGCACCGCTATCGCGCCCTGCAGCATCCTCAGGCCCGGCTTGCGCGGAAGCCTCTCGATCATCTTCCACGTTTTCTCGCCTCACCATCACCATTCTCCCTGGCACTATGCGGCCAAGCTCGGGGAGCCTACCCATGCGGCCAAAGCGTTCTGGATGGACACGTCGCTCTGAAGTGCATCGCGGCGCTGGTCATCCGAGACGCCGTTCGTCACATCCCAGGCAGCCATGGCATCAACCAGCTGTTGCACAGAGCCTTGATCCAGCGCGAGGTCTCCAACCTTGAAACTATCGACCCTGGAGGCGCCGGTAGCCTCTTCGGCGAACCAGTTCTCGACCCAAACGTCGGCGTAGTCTGTCGAATCTCCGCCAAGAAGACTGACCAAAAGATCATCCCCGTTTTGCGAGAACCAGATCTGATCGTGATCAACCTCCTCAAGAACCACCTGATCATGGTCGCCAGCCTGGTTGCCGCTGTCCGAGATGACTGCGTCCCCATCCGTGCGTGCAATGACATACGTGTCACTGCCGGTTCCACCGTCGAGGCTGTTGGTTCCGTCTCCGCCATAAAGCGTGTCATTGCCCGCTCCGCCGTAGATTTCGTCATCACCTCCGCCTCCCCGCAGCACATCGTCGCCACCGCCGCCCGCGAGAAGATTGGCCTCACCGTTACCGGTGAGATGATCCGCGAAGTCGGTCCCTACAACATTCTCGATGCTATTGAGCGTATCCTCACCGCCAGCACCCGTCGCAATACCGCTGGCAAGATCAACTGTCACGGCGCCTTTGATATCGCCGTAATGTGCAGTGTCGCTGCCATCGCCGCCGTTGAGCCTGTCGTCACCGACGCCTCCGAAAAGGATATCGCTGCCATCGCCACCGCTGAGCGTGTCGTTGCCGGCGAACCCTTCGAGCGTATCGCTGTTGAGCGTACCCGTGATGACGTTGGCGTCGCTATCGCCGGCGATCATCAGGCCGCTGTTCTGGGCAAGCTTGAAATCTTCGAGATTTTCACCCTGCTTGACGACGGAGTTCCACTGTTGCGCCCAGACCTTGGCCCACTTTTCCGCCCCGGTCCCCTCCGTCAACTTTCCGTAGGCATTGAGCAACGCATTGACACCGTCCCGCGTCAGGTAGCTGTAGTTCGAGAAGCTATGGGTCGAGAACGTGTGGATTGCCTGGATACTTTCTCCCCCCTCATCCTGCTTCGCCTTGGCATCCGCTTCTTCCGCGACATATTCGGACAGCCATTTCGACAGGATATTCGTGTCAAATTTCTCGTCCCAGACCGACAGGACGATCTGTGCTGCCTGGTCACCGCCAGGCCGGAAATAGTCCTCGACGGTCACGCTGTTGAGCTCACCCTCCGCAAGCGGCGCGGTGCCATCTTCGAAGTTCAGGTGATCCGGCATATAGATCCTCAGATCGTAGCCGCTCCTTTCGAACTGAACGGGGGTATCCTTGATGGACCCGCTATAGTCCGCCACACCGATCCGTTCCCCCAGAACAACCAGGTCTTCCGTTTCATCGCCAAAGCCAAGCTTAGTCCCGCCGGCTTCCTGGATGACGCCGTCCTTGACACCATAGCCAACAATGAAGTGATCCCGGTCCTTGGAGCCTCCAAAACCGCCCCAGGCAACCGCGTCCTTGCCGCGCAGGATGATGGTATCCTTGCTACGGTTGTCGAGGCCCTGCTGGTTAAGGTCGAAACGGTCATCGCCCAGGAGGTCGCCTCCCTCGCTGTCGCGGCTGAAGGATATGTAATCGTCCTGGATATTGCCGACGATCTTGCCGCCACCGGATTCAACGAAGCCTTTCACCCCCGGCGAGAAAGTGATGGACGCCGGTCCGAAGTTATAGATAAGGCTTCGGTCCCCTTCGGAACCAACGATGTAGTAGTTGTTCTCCGCACCGAACGCGAAGACGATGTTGTCACCAGCCAGATAGATCGAATTCTTGTTGCCGTAAACGATGCCGAAATTGAAGCCATCGCCCATGCGCATCTTGGTTTTGTCGCCGAAAGCAAAAACGAAGTCATTTCCGCGTCCGGTCCGGATATCGTTCTTGTCTCCGATGGCGATGATCGAATTGTTGCCTTGAATATCATGAATGACGTTCTGGACACCAAGCGCAAAGTTCCAGTCATCGCCCTCGTTGCCGGCAAGATAGGAGTAGGCGCCAATGCTAAACAGCATGTCATCGCCCGATCCCCCGAAAAGCTTTCCGACTTCCCCAACGGAGGCCATGATGTCATCACCCTCGCCGCCGAACTGAAAGTTCGCCATACCGAGAGCGACCATGATATCGCCGTCATCCTTCATCGGCTTGATATTCTGGAAGAAAGTTCCAACGTTATCGATTGCGCCGCCTTCGCCAACTGCTGCAATATCTGCAAAGTTAGCGAAAAGACTGAACATCGATTTGAAATTCGGAACACTTGAGATGGCCGGAATTCCCGACGCACTACCCCAAGAAAGCGGACCAGACGTCTCCGAATTATTCATAGCGAAGTCATCTATCACTTGCTCGGGATTACTGTTCAAGATCGTTTCCGAGCCCGTGTTTGACAAACTGGTCGCAAAGTCGAAAACACCTGCTCCAACTTGATCGCCAAGCAAGTCTCCCAGCTGTGCAAAATTGAAAATACTCGACGGTATTGTCGCTTCCACCCAGAAAATCCGGACGAAATACGAGTAAAACTGTCGTGCATCGAAGTCTGTGGTGAGCTGGCCATCCTCGTCATAGGTCGTCCCGAACATCGAGCCGAAGGAATCGTAAGGGATCGTGCCGCCGATGTCGCCGAAGGTCTGCAGGTAGCCCACGAGGCCGGAAATGCCCCTGGCAGCGGACTTTGCACGCGACGTGCCGCTCTCAGTGGTGAACATGCCGAGAAATTCGTTGAACGAGATTGCCTGCCCATTCGCGGGCATGAAGGATGCCAGCGAAGCATCGAACAGGCTGGTCCAGTAGTCGCCAAACACAAGGTTTCCACCACCGACGGTAAGGATGAAATCGGAGCCGCCGCCAGCATGGATGATGTTGCCGCCGCTTTCCGCAGCCTCTTGCACCGCTCCCCACATAAGCATGGTGTGCTGCTTGATTTCGCCTGCGCTATCAATGGCATCATTTGCATTGGACGTAAGCTGCGTGGAAAGAGTACTTACAGTCGGCTGCCCGTTACTATCGAATTTCTGCTTGACGTTCTTCCCGCGAAGGCTCCCACCGACGGTATCGAGCAAATCGAATATCTTGTTGACCTGCGTCTTCGAACGCTTCTGGAACTGGTTCGCGGGCTTGGTTCTGATGCTCCCATCCGCATTGGTTTTCGGATTACCCTGATCATCCAAAACGGGTTTTTGCTGAATATTACCCTGGAACGAGAACCCCAAAAGAGAGTTCGATATGAATTGAAATGGCCCCTTGATGCCCTTCTTCGGATCCTGACTCGAAGAGAAGGGGAGCCCCATTTCACTCACAAGCTTCGAGTAAACCTGATCGTTGTCCTTCAATAAACCGTTGCTATCCCGCTTTCCGGCAGATTGATTACCTACACGCCCAAGCGCGTCGGACAAATACATACTAGCGTAGCTGAAATTATCTGAAAGAATTCCGGAAATACCTGAACTCTCACCTGTTTCAGATTTTCTGTTTTTTGCAAATGCCAGGAAAGTGTCATTCGACGTGCCGTAGTCGACCGAAACATTGTAATATCCGTACAGGACCTTGAGGCCGCCGAATTCCTCTTGATCGTTCCTTGTGCCGTTGGCATCAGGAATTGACGAGCTACCGACCCGGACGGACAGATTGCCGTTGCCGAGCATTACCTTGTAGTCGGCACCATGACCCACTTTTACGGAAACATTCAGATCGCCGTACATCCCGCCGATACTGATGCCATCCCCGATCTTGATCGAAGTATTCAAGGCGCCATACATGACCTGCAGGCTCTTGGTTGACCGGTCCGCCCGGTTGACCTTGCTCGGATCAGAGTAAGGATTGCCGTAGACGTCGCCACCGGCAAAGATCGAGTCCTTATTGACCTCGATCACTGTATTGAAGTTGCCAAGCGCGAAGTTGACGACATCCCACCCGCCGTCCGCATCTTGCCCGGCAACTGCGTCAGGATCGCCATGTCCGATCTTGATGACAAAGTTCATGTCGCCGAGTTGAGCCGTGACCGTATTGCCATCGCCAACCTGCACCAGAACATTGAACGTAGATCCGGACATCAGCTTCTCGACCATCTCGCTGACATCGTCAGGTAGCTTATCGACCACCTTTCCAAAGGGGGACGGGCCAAGATCATCATCGAAATCTTTTTGCCCAGGGGCTACCTGCGCAAAATAGACATCCCCATTACCAACCTTGACAGTGACGTTCGCAGCAACCTCCTTGATCTCGGAAAACAGGTCACTGCCGCCGAGGGCTTGCAGGTTATTACTCGTAGTATTGAACGCAGCACCGACGTTTTGCTCCGAAACTCCGTTCAAAGCCCCCAATGCCACATCGGAAAGCGCGATGCCGCGGAGTGGCCAATCAAAAAGCCTATTCTGTTTTTCTGGCTTCTCATCAGAAGCGAGGCCCATCCCGAAAAATTGCTTTAACCGGATCAAGCTATCGCTCGAGTTGTTTCCGCCCGTATTCTTCTCAGATGGCAGGAAGAACTTGGCCGGCGCGCCGGTGATATAATCTAGACTCTTGTCCAGATCTTTCTCTTTCTGGGAAGACCCGGTCTTGTTCGTTTTCTGAGAAGCGAATGCCCCCCCAACCAGCAATCCGTCGCCAACGTGAACCACAAGGTTTCCCTGCCCGGCAAGCAGCGCAACCATGTCGCCATCGCCAACCTTGGTCGCAACGTTCAAAGTCCCCATGGCGGCCATGACCGTTGTGCCGTCGCCGATATGTGTGGAGATATTCAAGGTGCCATAGGACACCATGACGGTCGCCCCGGGCACACCATCGCTCACATGGCTGTTGCCTACCTTGGTGGTGACATTGGCCTTCCCGTGCAGAAGGGAGACGAAGACGCCGTCTCCTACCTGTGTCACCGCATTGACCACGGAGTTGACACCGATCACGAAGACCGTGCCATCCCCAACCTTGGTTGCCACATTGAGCTTGCCGCCCATGACGGCGACGAACGCCGAGTCCCCGGCTTCGTTGACCGCGGTCAAGACGTTGGCCTGCCCGGCCATGACGGTGGCGACATCACCGGAGCCCACTTTCGTCACGACATTGAGCTTGCCCAGGAACATGCCCCAGAGAACCCCGTCCCCGACGACGGTAAGGACGTTCAAATTGCCAGCCATGATGGCGCCCGTGCCACCATCGCCGACCTGGGTCGCAACGTTGTACAGACCACCCATGATAAACTGGCTGTAGCCGTCGCCGGCCTTCGTTGCGACGTTCAACTGGCCGAGCATGACGAAGATCGCCCTGCCGTCACCAACAGCAGTTGCGACGTTATAACGGCCTGCCATCACCGCATAAAAATCACCCCAGCCATCCTTGACCGCAACGTTGGCAACGCCCAGTTGAACGACAGCATCCCAGGCGCCATTGCCCATAAAAGCAATGTTCGCGAGACCGCCCATGATGGCGAGGTCCTTGCCGTCACCGCCCTCGAAATAATTGGCAGCGCTAAGCATGAAGGCCCAATCGTTGCCATCGCCTGCGCGAATGATATTCGCGCCCAAACCGAGAGCAATGATCCCGTCATCGCCGGCACCGCTGTTGATGTAATTTCCGCCGAGACCAAGCGCGGAAATCATATCATTTTCGGCTCCGGTTTTTATGATGTTATACGCGCCGGCCGCTATTACCCCGTTGTCATAATTCTTGCCCAGCGTATCGAAGATACTGCCCCCACCGGCACCAAACTTTGAGCTGCCGCTCTTAAGCTCTTCCTCTGCCGCCTTGGCAGCCTCATCCTCGTCGACATCCTCATCAGCATCACCGTTGGATGCAGATGCCTGCGCCTGCATTTTGGCGTAGTCGTCTTCGCTCATGCCGCCGGATGCCGTGCCGCCTCCGTAACCAGCCAGGAGCGCATCCATATCGGACATCATTGCTGCCTGCTTGGCTTCGCCGACAAGAGATTGGTAGTCGGCGGCGCTCTTGGATTTCGCGCTGTCCGATGCCGCCTGAGGGTCGAAATCACTCTCGTCCGGCTCTTCATAGGCCGGCGCGTCTGCATTCAGGCCGGAGCTGCTGTGTCCCATCGCCGCAAGACGGGCATCGAGATCAACCCCCTTAGCCGCCAATTCAGCCTTGTCTTCTTCCGACAAGCTGGATGCCTCATCCGTCGTTTCCGCTCCGCTCTCCATGCCGAGACCCAAAACGGAGAGGATCGGATCGAGCGCTGAGAGGGGCGACGCGCCATCGCCGGAAGAAGCATCGCTTCCACCATCCAGGAGAGCACCCAAGCTGTCACCTAGATTGTGCAGAGCCGATTGCTCTCCACCAGAAGCAGCTCCACCTTCGGAAGAAGCGGACGCAGCTTCCGTCTCAGCCTTGGCATTCTCGAGTGTATTGATGATCGAGTAAGAGCCATAGGCCTTGACGTCGTTACCGATGCCGCTCGTGGTGATGACATTGGCATTGCCGGCTGCCCTGATTTTGGCATCACCTCCCAGGACGGTCGCGATATTGCCATGGCCGCCGAGCGTTGCCGTGGTCTTGCCGTCAACGTCGGTGGTGAGAACGTTCAGCCCGCCATACATCTGCGCGTTGACATCGCCGCCGCCAGTAACTGTCGCGACATTGCCGCCACCGCCGAGGTTCAGGTTCGCCGTGCCCTTCCCTGCGGTTCGCGTCACAACATTGGCGCCACCGACCGCGGTTACGTTGAGGTCGCCACTATCGACGACCTGCGTAATGACGTTGGCCACCCCGGCACCCTTGAAAGTCACGTCGCCCGTTTCGCCAACGCGAGTGACAACGTTGGCCCCACCTGCGCCCTGGAACAGGGTATTACCGTGTTTCGTCGTATGAGTGATAACATTCGCAAGGCCGCCGCCCTTGAAGGTGACATCGCCGCTTTCACCACTACGGGTGATAACGTTTGCAGCCCCGGCTCCCTGGAAGAAAGTATCGCCAGTCGCCGTCAAATGGGTGATGACATTAGCTCCACCAGCACCCTGGAACGTCACGTCACCGCTATTTCCCGTGCGAGTTATGATATTGGCAAGACCAGCGCCCTTGAATGTCGTATCGCCGATATCAGTCTCGTGGGTGATAACATTGCCATAGCCCCCACCCACGAAGAAAACGTCACCATCCTTGCCGGTGCGCGTCAACACGTTGGCCGCACCACCGCCGTTGAAATCAATATTGCCGTATGCCGAAGAGTTGGTGACAACGTTGGCCGCGCCGCCCCCCGCGAAGATGATGCTTCCGCTGATGCCAGAGCGCGTAATGAT
Source organism: Roseibium suaedae (assembly GCF_900142725.1). GTDB lineage: Bacteria > Pseudomonadota > Alphaproteobacteria > Rhizobiales > Stappiaceae > Roseibium > Roseibium suaedae. The sequence goes on from NZ_FRBW01000005.1 coordinate 27,431, forward strand.
GTTCGCGGCTCCCCCACCCGTGAAATAGGTGTTGCCGGAGGCCGTCGTGTGCTTGATGACATTCGCACCGCCGGCCCCTTTGAAATAAACGTTGCCGGAGGAACCGGAGGCTCCGTAGCGATTGATAAGATTGGCCGCACCAGCGCCGGTAAAATGGGTGTCGCCATCATACGTGCCGTGATCGATCTTGTTGTATGCGCCAGCGCCCGTGAACCGGACGTCGCCGGAAGAAGACCCTTCCCCTTCCCCTTCCCCTTCCCGCTTGACATAGTTCGACGCACCGGCACCGACAAAAACAATATCGCCAACCCTGACCAGGTTCCGGACGTCATTGGACGCCCCTGCCCCCTTGAAGGTCACATCACCTTCAGAGTTGTCGTAGTCCCCGTTCCAGTCACGCTTTACGGTGTTACGCGCGCCCGCGCCCTCGAAAAGAATATCGCCGTACTGCGTATCCAGGAGGATGGTGTTGCCGAGGCCCGCGCCGCGGAAAGTAATGTTGCCGGAGATCCCCGAGCGCAAGATGTTGTTGTTCAGAGCAGCGCCGGCATAGTCGATGTTCCCGGCATCACCTTCGTGAACAATCTTCGTTGCTCCCGAAGCTCCGCTAAAAGTAATATCCCCGTCGCCATCCTTGGAAATATCGACGAAACCGGCGGCACCGTAGACTCCTAGGTTTCCGGTTTCGTCAATGACGGTCAGCTTGCCGGAGGCGCCGTAAACTTTGTCGTCGCCCGTGCCGGTATAAACCGTCGCTGAAATGGACCCTACAGTGATCGTGTCATTGCCACCCTTGGCGTAGATATTTCCGCCGAAGCCGATGGCAGTGATACTGTCATTACCGTTCGTACCATCGTATTCACCGGTAATCGCATATCTTACCGACTGAATTGCACGCTTAATACGCCGCCTAAGCCGTCCCATTTCAGACTCCCAAGTCGCTTCGCGCGCACCAGCTGGCACGGCACGTCAAATATCTTGATGGCTCTCCGGACCGGAAAAAGAATGAGCCGCGTCAGGCGGCTGCGCTATCCTCTTCGGAAGCGCCCTGCTGCTGTGAGGGCAGCAGGCCGAGTTCGGTGTATTTGTTGATGACTTCCTGCATCTTCGGATCATCCATCAGACCCTTGATGACCGAGAGCATGTAGAGAAACCCGGGAAGCGGCATCAGAACCTGCTGCTTCAACCGGGCTTCCATATCCTCAGGCTTGGCACCCTTGGTCATTAGGACAGCAGGATCTTGGTCAACGAGAAGCATACGAACGATGCCGTTATTAAAGTTTATCGCCGCGACCGTTTCCACATACACGTCTTGCATAACCGACCTCCAACATATCAAAAGATTACCTGTATACAAGTGTACGAACAAGGATTGGGTCCCGCAAGACCAAAAAATAGTCGGCTCGCCAGAATATTGAGCATACCGGCCGATAGGCACTGCAATAGACGGACACCTAGCCGCAGATACTGCCTCTACCTGATACAGACCCGGAAATCAGAACAGCTCTAGGGCCTGAGCGGATGTTCTGGACTCTGCAGATTGGCGCATGGCTGTTCATCGCGGTCCTGGGCATGCTTGCCCGGACACTCACATTGGCCGATCTGAAGGCCGCTTTTGTTCTAACGCTGAAGCTAGAAATGATCCGTGGGATTGCAGGTTATTTGCGATACTGCCTCAATCAAACGAACAGGAGCCTTTGCTCACTAGCCGATGAAATCGAGGGGCTATTCAGTGCATAGAAGGACGGCGACGGCGACGGCGATATGAGTAGGTCACCCGACAGCCTCGCTGTCCTTGCTGCGGGAAGTTGCTTAATCTTATGTCCGGCCGGAAGCCGCAAACAGGATTCCCCGGTGGGCCTTTTAGTTGCTGCAAACTGGAAACAATACGCCCAAAGCCGACGCGCCCCACGGCGAGATCTCCCGGATGGCTGCCGCTTTTGAATACAAAGATTTAGACTACACGAGGATGCTTAGACTGTCGGAAGTGAACGGGCGCAAAGCCTCGTGCAGACATTTGCGCCCAATACTGAACACCTTCAGAATGGAATGCTCAGTCTCAGCGAACCACTGTTCGTTGCGAGTTTGTCAGAGAACCGGCCATCATATTCCAATCTGAGATCAAAGCCCTCCGTCGACGACAGCTGAAGACCTGCTCCGATGGTTGCGAATACATCCTCATGTTCGAGTGACGTCGTGAACTTGCCTGCACCGGAGGGAGCTGAGGTGAAGCGGGCCGTTGCCTCCCAGTCATTAGTGGAAAGTACCGTGACGCCCAGCCGTCCGAAAAATCTCAGGCTCGTTCCGTTGTCATAGGTGTACCGGCTGCCTACTTCCAGCGCGGGAGAAACCGCAAAAATCCATTGATCGGTATCGTCAAACGTAAGCCCATAGGTTCCGGACTCGCGGTGCCCCCCAATCCGGCTATAGACCGTATCAAGATCGACAAAGGGCTTGGCATAGAAGTTGGTCGCCGCAAATGTCTTGGCAATCCGGGCGCGAATGGCTCCGTTGTAAACATTTGGAGAGCTTGAAACGGTTTCCGCCACACCTGGTATCAAGATTTTCCGGTTCATGTCGTAGACGGAGTAGCCGCCCGACAGGGCACCGGAGAAGGTCCAATCGTCCAATTCGTGCTTGAGGCTCACACCAACAAAGCCGCCAGTACCTTCCCCTGCAACTGTCTTGGAAGACTGAGAAATCCAGCTTTGCTGAAAAGCGGCGGCGCCTCCGAGAAACCACCCGTCCTCGAACTCCTTCTGTGCACCTGCAGAATACCTGAGGGAATCCGCATTGTAGCTTGGGGAATTGCCTATAGCAGACCGGTGCCCCGTTCCTGCGGACGCCTGCGCCCACGCACAAGATCCTTCCGACAACGAAGCATCCTGCGCCGCGAAAACAGGGCAGCTCATGAGACTGTTGCTGAAAGACAGCGTTTCAAACGTTTGCTCGACCGCAGGCGCCAACGTGGATTTGGGATGCAGTTGGTCCAGCAGACCACCATAGTTTCCTGATCCGTTGTCGACCTCATTCGCGATTGCACCAAAAAGAACCCCGAAGGCGGCATTCCCGTCCAGGTTCCAGATGGATTGCAGGCTCTCCGCAACTCTTTGCTGGCTGCTGTTCAGGTGAACCTTGTCCAGCGGCGTGAAATCGACGGAGTTCACGGTGAAATAGTGATCGTTCCCAGCCGTGTGGATGCCATAGTCGAAGATCAGCGATTCTGGAGCTGCCAAGCTGCCGCTCAACGACCCGGCAACCGACAGAAACCGTGTCTGGCTGTTCGGCAACAGACTGATCGTATTAATCCCGAGCGTTCCTGCCAGGCTGGCATCGCCAGCGATTTCCAGAACATCGGAACCGGAGTTGCCCAGATCGATATCCGTGACGAGGCGTCCCTCGCTTGTCTGCGTGAAATTGCCGGTAAGCTTTGTCGTTCCGGTTTCATGCACGCGGTTCAGGACGAAACGGCCGTTGTTGACGATATTGGCACCGTAAAAAAATCCCCCAGCCAGTGTATTGTGGGAGTTGTTGGTAACGGTGCCCGCGCTGTTCCCATCCCTATTATGCAGCAAAACGTTGCCATAAAGGGATGCAGTGTCGTTGACCGTTACGTTCAAGACCGCTCCGTCTGCAGTTGTTCCGCGACCATTATAGAGAACAGCGTAGTTTTCCGCATAATCAACTCCGGTTTGATAGGCGCCAGACTGAACCACGGCGTCTCCATTCAGGGAGAGGGCGCTGTTCTTCCCACCGGCGACATAGATCGCGGCCGCATCATTGCTTCTCCCGCCAGAAACGCTCCCGCCAGAGTTTACGGCAATTGCAATCTCACCATTGCCATCCGGCCCCTCGCTTTGAGCGAAGAGGCCAATGCCACGAGTTCCGATCGACGAGAGGGTTTTACTCACGGAGAGCGAGAGATCCCCGCCGCGTCCCGAACTATCCGAAGAAGTCACGCCGGCAAAGGCGCCCCCGCTTTTACCTCCAAAACCGCCGCCGCCGCCAATCGACTGGGCAATAACACCAATTGCATCGGCGCCAGTGACCGAAACTGGTGCATTGATATCAAGCACAACGGCGCCACCGTCACCACTTGCGCCTTGGGACAAACCGCTTCCCCCGCCAGCCCTCAGTGTCAGAATCCCGCCGGTCGGATCGCCCGCCAGACCGCCGCCGCCGCCAATCGTTTGCGCAACAATTCCGTGTGCTCCGTCACCGATGGTAAAGATGCCGGCTCCACCGGTCAGGTCCAGGGAGATATTGCCGCCATTCCCGGCCGCTCCGCCCTTGCCCCCGATCGACAGATTGTAATTCTCGTCGACGCTGCCAGTTACCCCCAGGCCCCCGCCGCCACCGATCGACTGCAGAAGGACACCGGAAGACCGTTTACCGGTGGTGACGATATCTGCATCAAATTTCATTGTGACGTCGCCACCATTACCGGCAACGCCGCCACGGCCGCCGACGGACGTGCTGAATTCTTTGCTTTTGATTCGGGTCGCGTCAGAACTGGTGCCGACACCTCCCGTGCCGCCACCGCCGCCGATGGACTGAGCCACGAGAGCGGTCGCGTCATTTCCAATCGTCCGGATGACCAAGCTGCTGCCGTGGTCCTTGTTGGTATTGACCGATCCGCCATTGCCGCCAGCACCACCGGTACCGCCGCCATCGCCGCCAATTGCCAACGTTCCCGCTTGATTGACAGATCCATCGCCCCCCTGGCCGCCACCGCCGCCAATGGACTGCATCAGCAGGCCGAAAGCGCCGTAGCCATAAGTGGTGATGGCATTTTGCTGGTTCCCAATGCTCCAGATTGTGGTCTCGCCGCCGTCCCCTCCGGAGCCTCCCTTTCCTCCAACAGCAATTGCGACATTCGCCGTGATTTGGCTGCCCTCGGCAACGGAAGAGCCGCCTTGCCCACCGCCACCGCCAATGGATTGCACGACAACCCCGTCAGACCAGTCGCCGTAGGTCGTGACCCGTCCATTGTGATAGTATTCAGCCTTGCCCCCATTGCCGCCAGAACCGCCTTTCCCCCCGACATCGACCGTCAACTCATAGCTGGTTCCGGCATCTGTCAGACGTCCGATCTGATCTTCAAGATTGCCGATCAGATCGAGGACCTTGTGGGAAGATGCATCATTGCCGAGCGAGCCGCCAATCCCGCCGCCGCCGCCGATCGATTGCAACACAAAACCGTCCGCATCGCCGCCAAATGTCTCGACGACACCATATTGTTCGACATAGACATGTCCGCCGGAGCCGCCCTGTCCGCCGCTGGCACCTATCCCGACATTAAGCTGCCCGGAATAACTCTCTCCGCTCGCGGCAATATAGAGGGTTCCTCCCTGAGAGTTTCCGCCGCCGCCGCCGATCGATTGCGCGACAATGCCTTTTGAGCCGGATCCCTGGGTCTGGACCGTGTGACCGGCAAAATTGTGGACCTTCACATCCCCGCCGTTGCCGCCTGTCCCGCCTTTGCCACCGAGCTCGATTTTCGCCTTTACGGCTGCAACGCCGCCTTGGGCATAGGCATCGCTGTTGCCGATGCCGCCGTTCCCGCCGCCACCGCCGATCGATTGTGCCAGAACGCCATGGGCACCGTCACCAAATGTCAGCAGGGTGCCTGCCTGTGCTGCACTTGTGAGTTTGGTGCTGCCCGTGTCCGGAGAATTGCTCCCAGCACCATAGGTCCCAAGTGAGACCTCGACTTGGCCACCATAGCCGCCACCCATTGTATTGAATTGATAGCAATTGCTGATACCCGGCGTGGTCGACGCATAGCAGTAGGGAAGGTTCTGCAGGATGTTGCCAGCGCCACCCCCTAAAGCAGTACTTGCCGTGACTTCCACAGTATCCTTGTCACCCAGGGTTGTTGACAGAACCGAGGCATCACCCCCGTTACCTCCGCCGCCGCCAACTGACTGCGCAACTATGCCATGAGCAGCATCCCCTATGGTCGTCAGCGCGGAATCCTGGTCAAAATCGACCGTGACACTGCCGCCATGTCCGGCGTTACCACCGTTACCGCCAACGGCAGCCTGGAAGTTGAAAGCCACGGGAACGCCGGTTCCCGTGGGGGCGGCGAGCACAAAGTCTTTTGCGGATGCCGCGCCGCCGTTGCCGCCACCGCCGCCAATCGACTGCGCAAGAATGCCGATTGAGTTGCTTGGGGCGCTGCGGTCCGCCGATTGGGCCGCAAGCCCCGTCGTGATGCTGCTACTCCGAAGATCAACGGTGACGGACTGGCCGTCACCACCCGTGCCACCACTGCCGCCAGTGATCAAGGCTGCGTTGAAACCGGCCGTCGCGTTGAAATAGCTGGCGCTGCCACCCGTGCCGCCACCGCCGCCAATGGACTGGGCAATCAATCCATAGGAATGGGCACCAACTGTCGAGATCGAAAGGTCATCCTGGCGGATGGTCACGGTCCCACCTGCGCCACCTGCCCCTGCCATGCCTCCGGTCTGGAGGGCGAGGAACGACAACGCACTGTAATTCTGGTCGCTGCCGCCGTTGCCGCCACCGCCGCCAATCGATTGTGCGATCATGCCTGGCGCGAAATCACCGGAGGTGAAGATATTCGCATGACCAGAAGAATTCCTAGCATCGAGATCGGGCAGGTTCGCGCCACAGGATACCGTGTTGTCCGCGCAAACCGCTCCACCATTGCCCCCGCCTGCCGCCGCGCCACCAATTCCGACCGAAAGGATGGTGGAGAGCGTTTGCGAGCCGCCCCCATTGCCGCCGCCGCCGCCGACTGATTGAAAGATCGCACCGGGGGACCAATCGCCCGACGTCCGGAGTGCCCCGACATTCGCAATGGAGACGGTGCCGCCGTTTCCGCCGGCAGATCCCTTGCCGCCAACTCCAGCAATCCCGGATGCATCTCCTCCGGAGCCGCCCCCGCCGCCGACGGACTGTACAAGGACAGCCGCAGCCCCCTTGCCACTGGTGATAACGGTCCCGGTGTTTGAAAGACCGGCGGCGCCGCCGTTGGACTTGGTTGAGCCTGCCGCATTGCCACCAACGCTGACCAGTCCACTCGACGACCCGGCAGCACCGCCGCCGCCGCCGATGGACTGGGCAATGATCCCCAGACTGTTGACCCCTTGTGTCGTGATGGTGCCATGGGAGTTGACTGTCACAGTGCCTGTGTTTCCGCCTCCGGCGCCATCTCCTCCAAGGCTGACGTAATTGGCGGTGGATACGCCGCCTGCGCCGCCGCTGCCTGCAATCGATTGGGCAACCACACCGAAAGCATGATCTCCCTGCGTTGCGATCGAGGTACTGGACCCCAGGTCGATGGAAACCAGCACATCGCCAGCATCTCCGCCGTCGCCGCCATTGCCTGCCTGTCCGCCAAGAACACTCAGGAAGTCGTTGCCGGTGCCACCACCGCCACCAACGGAATGAGCGATCAGGGCGGTGGAATAGTCGCCGTTCGTCTGAATGATCGGGGAACGCAGGTCGTCATCTTCCACTGTGACTGTTACGTGGCCCGCATTGCCGCCGAAACCACCGCCGCCGCCCGTCCCGGCCAAAGCAGATCCATCGCCGCCATTGCCGGCATTTCCGCCGATACTTTGCCCCAGGATGCCGTAGATATTGTGCCCGCTGGTTGCAATCGTACCACCATCGGAAAGCGTGATGTCCACGTTGCCTGCGGCCCCGCCGTTCCCTCCGGACTTGTCCTTTGTCGGACCTGTACCGCCATTGCCACCTTTGCTGCGGGCGAGAATTGCCGCGCCCGGCTCATAGCCGCTTCCGGCGACATCCAGCAGAATCGACCCCGCCTCGCTGTTGCTGATTGTCACGGCGCTTCCGTTGCCGCCGTTGCCGCCATTATCGCTGTTGTCAGTGGATGCGGATCCGTTTCCGCCCTGGCTTATACCGGCGAGTAAGAACAAGCCGCTGCCTCCGGCAACGGTGGCGTTCCAGTAGATCTCTCCATGCGCTCTGTTGGTGATTGAAATGACCCCGCCCGAGCCAGCGTTGCCATTTCTTTGTCCGCCGTCGCCGCCGATCGACTTTGCAATAAAGCCTCCACCGCTCGCCTGGCCGCTGAACCGGTTTGAACTGGAGCCGATCAGAAAGGGGTGGTCATAATTGATGTTTGAGATCCTGACCGCACCGCCATTGCCGCCATGGCCTCCAAGCTGATCTGAACCGATAAAATTGTTCTGTGCGCCGCCAAGTCCTCCCTGGCTCACTCCGGAGAAGAGGGTAAATCCATAATAGGAGGTCCCCCCGGCCCAATAGGCCTGACCATGGTTGTTGAACCCGTCGCTGGTGGTAAGTGAAATATCCCCACCAGCTCCACCTGCTCCACCGTTGGAGTTATTGTCGTCGTTATCCTGGTCTCCGTCCCCTCCCGAAGATTTGACGTTGATCCCGAAAGTCGGAGGATCGATTTGATAAATGTTAAGAGGATATGGCTGATTGACGTTAAACTGCAGACCTGAGCTGTTGTCGATGGTGATGCTGCCGCCATTTCTGGCCGCCCCCGCATCATGGCCCGGTGACCCTTCCGTGAAAAAGGTCCATCCGGAAATATAGTCGGTTGAATTTTGGTTCCACGGAACGTTGATATCCTGAGTACTACTGTTGCTTACCGTGAAGCCTTTTCCATCGCCGTTCGAGGCACTCCCAATTTCTTCATGAAATATTCCCTTGGCCGAGTTTGGCTGGCTGTAGGTGCAGACGATAGGGTCTCCGTCCGAGTTGCAATTGCCCGCCCAGGCAGGTCTCATTGCCACTAGGCACGTCAGCGAAACCGAGGTCAGGAAGAACGCCCTAGCTGGAATTCTAGAGGGGAATGTATCTGACAATTTCCGGATGCTGCGTTCTCTCGCCAAAACATCAAGCATAATTCCCCCCAGCCAAAATATTGATTGCCAAACCAAAACACCCTCAAGTGGCAGCACCAGCGTCACTCAAAGTCAAAAAAACTAGATCCCCCATCTTGCAATTGTGTCTGAGTATTTCATTCGGGATTCGATGAACGTGCCGGATTCTTCGATGAACCGGCATTTCCCGTCGTACGATTGCAGATTGTTCAAAAGTCAGGCAGCATCCTCCGGTCTACCGGGTGGTTGAAAATGATTGACGGTGAAGCAGCTACAATTCAGCGCCCCTTGAAGCTGCAATCGACGGATCGTCGCGCACAAGTTTTGTTTCAACCGGATACAGACCCGGAAATCAGAACAGCTCTAGGGCCTGAGCGGATGTTCTGGACTCTGCAGATTGGCGCATGGCTGTTCATCGCGGTCCTGGGCATGCTTGCCCGGACACTCACATTGGCCGATCTGAAGGCCGCTTTTGTTCTAACACTTACACTCGAAAGTCTGGGCTTTTTGCTCACCTCCCTTGTGCACCTGCTTTTTCTGGCCAGGCTCAAAAAGATCATAAGCATGCCGGTCATCCTGTTCATGGCGTGCTTCTGCCTTGCTGTCGGAACTTCAGAGACCTATGCAGCCTGGTATTTGCGCGAACTGTTTTTTCCCAATGCGCATCCCATCATCGATCCGGTCTCACCGGCCATTTTCTACATTGCCGTTCTGCTGGGCTGGTCCCTGGCCTATTTCTCTTTGCGATCCGAATATGAAGCCAGAGTAGAGCGGCTGCGGCGGAGCGAGGCGCAAACAGAAGCAATGCGGTCAGAGCTGGAACAACTGCGTCTGCAGCTGGCACCGCATTTTCTTTTCAATGCCCTGAACTCGGTTGCTTCCGAAATTCACGAAAGACCAGATAGCGCGCTCGAAATGGTCCGCGGGATTGCAGGTTATTTGCGATACTGCCTCAATCAAGCGAACAGGAGCCTTTGCCCACTGGTCGACGAAATCGAGGCGATGCAGGCCTATCTGAGAATTCAGGAGCTTCGGTTCGAAGACAGATTGAAATGCACGGTCAAGGCGCAACCTGAGGCTCTCAACACCCAGGTTCCCCACATGATCTTACAGGGCCTGGTCGAAAATGCCGTCAAACATGGATTGAAGCTTGCGTCCGCGAGCATCGAAATTGCTGTTTTTGTGAAAAGAACGGGAACAGATACCATCACGATAAGTGTATCCAATTCAGGCAAGCTTTCCGCACAGGATCCAAACCGCCAGGCAATCGGGCTGTCAAACCTCAAGCGGCGTCTAAACCTCCACTATGGCGATGCCTATTCGTTTTCCCTGGTCGAGCAGCCAGGAACAGTCGTTGCCACAATCGTTTTGAAGGGACAGGCGTGCTGCGTGTAATCCTGGTCGATGACGAGCCCTCAGCCCGGCGAGGGCTCCGGCGTATGCTCGGTCAATTCGAAGATGTCTCGATCGTCGCAGAAGCCGGTGACATCCCGACAGCCCTCAACAGCATCAGGCATTTCAAACCGGATGCGGTTTTTCTAGATGTGGAACTGACCAATGGGACTGGCTTCGACATCGCGCGGGATTTACCCCCTGACACCTTTATCATCATCGTCAGCGCTTATGATCTTTATGCCATCGACGCCTTCAATGTCGCAGCGCTTGACTACCTCCTCAAACCCGTTGAACCGCAACGCCTCGAAACCGCGATCAATCGCCTGCGCGAACGTACCACCTCTCCGGACGGTTACACGGAGAGAGCTGAAGAAAGCATGCTGCTGGACGGAGCCGGCAGAATTCGCCTGAAAACAAACTCAACGACCATATTGGTCCAGGCCGAGACCATATCCATGCTTAAGGCCGACGGGGATTACACCCGCATCTTTCTGGAAACGGGCCAGACCCACCTGATCAGCAAGCTGCTTCGAAAGTTCGAACCCGAACTGCCTAATCCGCCATTTTTCCGTTTGAGCCGTTCCCACATAGTGAACAAGGGCCATATCCGGAAGGTGGAAAGGTATGCAGCGAACAAAAGCCGGCTCTATTTCGAAACATGTAGTGAAACTGTCGAACTCGGCCGCTCTGCAACCCGCCGCCTACGTGAAATCCTGAATATTTAGTGCCTCTGGTTTCTGCGAACGACATACGCTTACCTGTCGAGAGGGAGGGAGATCTCAACTGGTGAGAGCCGTTCGCTCGCGTATCGTAGTGACGTACATCCCTGAATTTGGAGCGTTGTGAGCTGGAATTTTCCAATTCTGGTCCCGATGACGGGAGAAGGAAAGCTCCATGAAGCAGTCGAAGTTTTCCGATGCGCAGATCACGTTCATCCTGCGCCAGACGGCGAAGGTTCACCCATTGCGGACGTGCACCGCAAGGCAAGGCATCCGCGACGCCACGTTCTGCAACTGGGCAAACGCAATGGCGGGATGACGCCCTCCGCGGTCAACGCATAAGCTCTGGCAACCAAGTGACGAGATCGGGGAAGGCGACACAGATCAGAAGCCCCACGACCTGCAGCAAAAAGAAAGGCAGGATGCCCCGATAGACTGTCGCCATGGTGACCGTCTTCGGAAGAGTGCCTTTTATATAGAACAGGGTATAGCCGAAGGGCGGGCTGATGTAGCCCATCTGGATGGTCAGCGCGAACAACACGCCGAACCAGATCTGATCAAAGCCATAGAACTGGACCACCGGCAGAAAGACAGGGACGGTCAGGAGGATGATGCCGATTTCGTCGAGCACGGTGCCGAGAAAGATCAGGATCAGCATCATCAAGGCAAGCACGACGTAGGGATTGGCATCCAGGCCTTCCAGCAACTGGAACAGGGTGTCAGCACCGCCAAGACCGGTAAAGATCGCCACATAGGCCTTTGCACCCAGCGTTATCCAGAGAATCATGCCAGTGGTCTTGAGTGTGCCCGTCGCACAGCCGTAGAGCATGCCGAGATTGAGATTGCCACGCAGCAGGGCCGCGAGCGCTGCGCCAAGCACACCAACAGCAGCAGCCTCTGTCGGCGTCGCTATGCCGAAGAAGATCGAACCCAGCACCATGATGATGATCATCGCCGGCAGGATCAGCGTCTTGAGTGACGCAAACTTCTCACCCCAGCTGACCCTCCGGATATCCTCGCGTGCCGGGATCATTTCCGGGCGGACATATCCGATGACAAGAATGTAGCTGATGTAGAGAAGGCCGAGCAGGACGCCAGGAACGATGCCGGCGATCAACATCTTGCCGATGGATACCTGGGCCGTCACCGAATAGACAATAGTCAGCACGGAGGGCGGTATCAGGATGCCAAGCGTTCCTGAGGCGCAAATCGTACCCGAGGCGAGGCGCGGGTCATATCCGCGTTTCAACATCTCCGGCAGCGCAAGGATACCCATTGCGGTCACGGCGGCACCAACGACACCGGTCATCGCCGCCATGACAAGGCAGATCACTACGGTGCCGATGGCAAGGCCACCGCGCACGCGGCCGAACCACAGCTCCATGGCGGTATAGAGATCGCGGATCACGTCCGAGCGCTGCAGCAGCATGGCCATGAAAATATAGAGCGGAATGCCGAGCAGAGCTTCCGACTGCATTGTGTCGAACATCTGCAGGACGAGGACGACAAGCGCGCTCGAGTCCCAGAATACGACCGTGAAGATGACCGAGAGGCCACCCAGCACGAAGGCAACCGGCAGGCCCGCAAGCAGGAAGAGGCTGAGGCCTCCGAACATGATGATGAGAATTTCGGTCGGCGACATCAGATTGCGACCTCATCGTCCGCATGGGGTCCCGTCACAGCGGTGGGATCGAAGAGAACTCTCAGCCATTCGACAGCCGCTTGCAGACCGAGCAGCACCAACGCCACGGGAATGAAAAGCTTCACCGGCCAGATCGGCGGGTTCCAGGAAGAGTAGGACGTCTCGCCATATTCAAAGGCCTGCCAGGCGAAGGGAACCGCATAGAACAGCAGGATGACGCAGAAGGCGATGATTATGGGATAATTGATGATTTCCAGGACCCGGCGCGCGCCCGCTCCAACTGCGTGCTGAACGAGGTCCAGGCTGACATGGCCGCGTTCGTGCAGGAGATTGGGCCCGGCCAGCAGGAAGTACGGGCCGAAAATGAGCGTCGCAAGCTCCATCGCCCAGGTCGAGGGAGAGTTGAACACATAACGGGAAACGACGGCGAAAAGCATGACCGGCACGATGAGGAACATCAACAGGCTGGCCGCTTGAAAGATGAACCGATTGAGTGCGGTAACCGCGTCGTAGAGTATTTTGACCGGAGTGGGCATAGCTGCTCGACGGCTGGAAATCAGAGGGGAGACGCGCCGCGAGCGGCGCGCCTTTTGAAGATCAGGCGAGAAGCCCCAGCTTCTTCATCTGCTCAATCTGGCTGTCGAGAATCTTGTTGGCAAGCGCATCGCTCTTGGCCGCGGAACGCCACGCTTCAACAGCCTTAAGTCTGCTTGCGGCGACATCACCCTCGTCCAGTTCGATAACGGTCACACCCTTTTCCTTGAAAGCTGCAAGCGCACTGGCATCCGTCTTGGTCTTGTTCGCCTGATACTTGTCGGAGATTTCCTTGGCAGCGTCCGCAAGTGCCTTTTTGAAATCGTCCGGCAAAGCGTCAAACGCCGCCTTGTTGGCAACATAAGACGTTGCGGTGGTCGGCTGGTGCACGCCCGGCAGGATGATGAACTGCGCGACTTCGGCAAGACCAGCGTCAAGGTTCGCTTGCAGGTCTCCGCGATCGGCGATGTCGATCAGGCCCTTGTCCAGGGCTGAATACACTTCCGCGGTGGGAAGCGGAGTGACCGCAACGCCAAAGGCGCCCATAACAGTCGATGCCAGGCCCGTGAAACGGCCCTTCTTGCCGCTGAACTCGGCGACGGTTCTGATCTCGACCTTCGAATGAATAGGTTCCTGGTCGTAGATGGTCGGCGCAATATAGTGCAACCCGGCCGGCGCGTAGGATTCCCTTGCCATTTCCAAGCCGCCAAGTTCATAGAACCATGCGGCATAGTCCTGGGAATTCTTGTAACCAAAGGGGATCGTGCTGGTGAAGGCATGTGCGGGGATCTTGCCGGCGGTATATCCGTCGAAGGTCTTCATCATCTGAAAGGCCCCGCCGCGCACGGCATCGAAGGATTGCGCCGGAGGAACGATCTGGCCCGCAGAAAACAGCTTGAGTTCGAACGCGCCGCCGGTTTTCTCGGCGACTTTCTGGACGAACATTTCCTCGTACTTCTGTGGCGTGGTGCCACCGTCCCAGAGCGACTGGATACGCCAGGACACCTTGCTGCCTTGTGCGATAGCCGGTGTCGCGAGCTTGCTTGCCCCCACCGCGGCAATGCCGCCAGCGGTTAACTGCAAAAGCGAGCGGCGTGAAATGTTGATCTTGGTCATGTGTTCCTCCCTAGAAAATAATGACTTGCCTCAAAGGGCAGGCCTCTCTTCGCCGGTGCGGCCGGCTTCCTCCACCCAAACCCTTCCCGAAGGTTCCGGCCTCAATGATTACTTGCGCAGCGTCTCCAGCAATTCACGCGCCCGCTCTACGCGGACATCGTGGGCAGCAGCAAGCTCTCTCGCCACCGCTTCGATCTCGGCGCCAACTGCACCGGCCACGATCGCAATATTCCGGGCATGCAACGCCATGTGTCCACGCTGGATGCCTTCAGTGGCAAGGGCCCGGATCGCGGCCATGTTCTGTGCAAGGCCGAGCGCCACGCAGATCTGAGCCAGTTCGGCGGCCGAACTGATATTCAGGATCTTCAGCGCCAGCTTTGCCAGCGGATGCGTCTTGGTGGCCCCACCGACGATCCCGACGGCCATGGGCAGCTCAAGTGTACCGACGAGGTTTCCGGACCTGTCCTTCTCCCAGGTCGTCAGCGACGTGTAGTGGCCCTTGCGGACCGCCCAGACATGGGCGCCAGCCTCAATCGCACGCCAGTCATTTCCTGTCGCGACAATCAGCGGGTCGATGCCGTTCATGATGCCCTTGTTGTGGGTCGCGGCCCGATAGGGATCGATCGCCGCAAACTGGTAAGCGGCGACCATGCGGTCGATCATCTCCTCGCCGGCAATGTCCTTCGTTGTCAGCGCCTCTGGCGTCACCACTATCCGTGCCCGTGCCAGCCGCAGGTCAGCCAGGTTCGACAGGATACGTAGCCGCACCGTTCCACCGGTCAGTTCCTCGATCAAAGGCGCCACGCGTTCGGCCATCGTGTTGACGGTGTTGGCCCCCATCGCGTCGCGGACGTCAACAATCAAGTGCATCACCGCCATGGCGCCCCCGGGCATATCCGGGAACACGTGGACTTCAATGTCGCGGCAGCCGCCACCGAGTTCCACCAGAACTTTGTCGCAGGCATTGGCGGCCGCGATGATGCGCGCGCGTTCGGACAGGATCTTCAGACGGGCGCCATACGGATCGGAGAGACCAATGATTTGCACCTGAGCACGCATCAATGGGTCGGTGACAGATGTCTGGAAACCGCCGCAGTCGCGCACGATGCGGGCCATGAAGGAAGCTGCAGCCACGACCGACGGCTCCTCGACTGCCATCGGAATGATGTAGTCGTTGCCGTTGATCGTGAAATTGGCGGCAACACCCAGCGGCAGCTCGAAGGTGCCGACGACGTTCTCGATCATGCCGTCGGCCGTCGCGAGCGGAAGCGCACCCGGCTGAGCCAGCAATGCCGCGTCGGCATCATCCAGGTCGACAGCCTCGACCACTTTCTGCCAACGCTGTTGCGGCGTGAGATTGCGGAAACCTTCCAGACGCGAGTTTGCGACGCCCGACTGAGCTTTCACTTTGATCCTCCCAAGTGATTATTCGGCGACTCTAGCTCTTTGCCTCGTCCGCCAGCTTTCCCTAAGCTTGCTGATATTGTACCATCAATACAAGGTACAGTTTGGACCAGTTTGAACTTGCTGTACCAGTCAAGTTTTAGGAACAGTGGGAGAGGCAGGTGACGGGCAAGGACAGCAAGGCCGAGCAGATCGCGGCCCGGATCGTACTGTCAATCAACGAAGGAGTGTTGCAGAAGGGCACGCGGCTACGTTCGTTGCGAGCTGCGGCTACAGCCTACAACGTGTCGAAGAATACGGTCGTCGAGGCATATGACCGCCTGGTCGCGCGTGGCTACGTGGAACCCAGGCACGGCGCTGGCTACTATGTGACCGGCATCCGTCGCCAACCGGATGATGCGGTCGGGGTCCGGCAGGCCGAAGCGGTCGACATCGCAACACTGCTGCGCGAACAGTTGGAGCACAGCTTCACCACACGCCTCGGCGAAGGACGCCCACCAGCCGAATGGGTGGAAGGTTCCGTCCTGAAGAGCCATCTGCGCAATATAGCGAGCGGTCACAGGGGGTTGTTCGAGCATGCATATGAAAGCCCTATTGGCTATCTGCCGCTACGCGAAACACTGTCACGGACGCTTGAGGAACGGTCCATCGCCGTTCATCCGCAAAACATCCTTCTGACCCTCGGCGCCAACCATGCCTTTGATCTGATTATCCGTCAGTATCTGCGCCCGGGCGATGCCGTCTTGACCGACAGTCCCGGATATTATCCCCTCTTCGCGAAACTGAAGCTGGCCGGTGCGCGATTGATTGGCGTGCGCCGCGACCGAAGCGGTCCGGATCCCGACGATCTTGCGGCGAAAGCGCAGGCAAGTGGCGCCCGCTTCTTCTTTACACAATCGCTCGCGCACAATCCGACAGGCTCATCCCTGACACTCGGCCGGGCATACGACATTCTCAGGATCGCCGACCAGCTGGATTTTATGATCGTGGAGGACGATGCGTTTGGCGATCTCATGCCGGCAAGCGCTGCCCGGCTTGCCGCACTCGACCAGTTACGCCGCGTCGTCTACGTCGGCACCTTCGCCAAGATCCTCTCCGCCAGCCTTCGGGTAGGCTATGTCGCCGCTTCAGCGGATTTCATCGGCAATCTCGTCAATATGAAGATGCTGACGATCGTCAACTCCTCCGGATATGTCGAACGTATCGTTCACACCGTTCTGAACGACGGCCATTATCGCCATCACCTCAAGCGCCTCAATGGACGGATCAGGGATGCGCAAGTGTCTGCGATACGGAGCCTTCGCAAACTTGGCCTGCAGCCCTGGATCGAAGAGGTCGATGGCTATTATCTCTGGGTCGAACTGCCGGAAGGGATCAACGACATAGAACTCACACGCCGCGCTGCGCGCGAGAGCATCTTTCTCGCACCGGGTTCCGTATTCGAAATCGATAATGATCCAAGCAAACGGAGCCACCTCAGACTGAACGTGGCCTATGTGGATGACGCAAGATGCTCAGAGTTTTTCAAACGAGAGCTCGGCGGATAATAGACCAAGCTCTGGTTAAGCCATGGCAAGCAGGCAAGCGGTCCTCAAGACGAGCCCACTTGCCGATCTATCGAGCGACCAAACGCAAAAGCCCGTCAAACGCCTGGTTGCTTCGTGGCGCAATGAACAGCTCTGTCAGCGCAGGTTCTCCGGAATCCAGTCGCCGTGAGCCTTCAACAGGTCGCCGGTCAAGGCCCAGATCTGGTCGAGATCCAGTTCCGCCGCCGTATGCGGGTCGAGCATCGCTGCGTGGAAGATATGGTCGCGGTTGCCGGTGACGATGGCCTCGACTGTCAGGGCCTGGACGTTGATGTTGGTCTGCATCAGGGCGGCAAGATGTGGTGGCAGGGCGCCGATACGGGTCGGCTGGATGCCGTTGCGGTCAACAAGGCACGGCACTTCGACACAGCAGCCCTGCGGCAGGTTCGAGATGATCTGGTCATTGGTGACGTTGCCGTAGATCACCGCAGGCTGTCCGGTGACCATGGCGCGGATGATGTGGGAACCGTATTCGACGCTGCGCTCGATCTCGACCGTCTTGTCCGGGTCCTGCATGTCTTTCGAAAGCCGCTGCCAGTCGGCGATCTGGTTCTCGCAGCGGCGGGGATATTCATCGAGCGGAATGTTGAAACGTTCGATCAGATCCTCGCGGCCGGACTTGATGTACCAGGGCACATATTCGGAGAAATGCTCCGAGCTTTCCGTAACGAAATAGCCGAGCCGCTTGAACATGTCATAGCGGACCCGGTTCCAGTCCGGCACGCGCCCCTCTTCCATCACCTGCCGGATGCGCGGATAGAGGTCTTCGCCCTTGTGCTCGAACTTCAGATAGAAGGCCATATGGTTGATGCCGGCGACGAGATAGTCGATCTCGTCGACCGGAACCCCGATATCGTCGGCCAGTTCCTTCGCCGTGTGTGGCACGGAGTGGCACAATCCAACGGTCCGGATCTTCGACAGGCGGCTCAGGCCCCAGCAGTTCATCGCCATGGGGTTGGCGTAGTTGATGTGCAGCGTGTCCGGGCACAGGCGTTCCATGTCCTTCGACATATCCGCCAGAACCGGAACCGTACGCAGCGCCCGCATGATGCCGCCGATGCCGAGCGTGTCGGCGATGGTCTGGCGCAGGCCATAGGCCTTGGGCGTCTCGAAATCCACGACCGTGCCAGGCTTGTAACCGGCGACCTGAATCATATTGATGCAGAAATCGGCGCCATCCAGAGCTCTGGAGCGGTCCGTCGTCGCACTGATGCTCGCGGGAACGTCGAGCTGCCGCTTGATCTTGTTGCCGACAGCAAGCGATTCTCCCAGGCGCTGCTCGTCGATGTCGTAAAGCACGATTTCCGCATCCCGCAGCTCCTCGAAGGAGAGGATATCGCCCATCAGATGCTTGGCGAAAACGGTGCTGCCCGCACCGATGAAGGTAATCTTGGGGGCGTGCATTGCAGTCTCCGGAAAGCCGCAGCCTTGCGCGGCATATTTTAGAAGGTCCAAATTGCCAGCGCTGGACCGGCAGCATCAGGCAGCTCTGCAGTGGAAGCGGCGCAGCCTAGCGGATGCGCTCGCCTCCTTCTGTGAAATACAGAAGATCCCCGGCATTGAAACGGGCGTCGAGACGGCCGTCGTCAATGGCGGAAATGCCGGGATATTTGACTGTGATCAGATCGCCCGAACCACGTCCGTGGACCAGAGTTTCAGACCCCAGATGCTCGACCATTTCAATGGCGACGCTCAAGCCCTGATCTCCTTGCTCATTGAACTTTTCCGGACGGATGCCCACGGTGATCCGTGTCCCGGGCGCGGGCAGGTTCTTCAGGCCAGTTACTGGCACTGTTACTCCAAAATCCTCCAGCGTTACCGCCGGTCCGCCCTGCCCGTCACCGCCCCCGGCCACGCGGGCCGGAAGGAAGTTCATTTTCGGCGAGCCGATGAAACCGGCGACAAACTGATTGTCCGGATCGGTATAGAGCTCAAGCGGTGTGCCGGTCTGCTCGATCCGGCCCGCGCGCAGCACGACGATCTTGTCGGCCAGCGTCATGGCCTCCACCTGGTCATGAGTGACGTAGATAACCGTCGCACCGAGCCGCTTGTGCAGCTTGGCGATCTCGATGCGCATGTGAACGCGCAGTTCCGCATCGAGGTTGGACAGCGGCTCGTCGAACAGAAACACCTTGGGGTGGCGGACGATCGCCCTGCCGATGGCCACCCGCTGGCGCTGGCCGCCGGATAGCTGGCCGGGCTTGCGCTCCAGCAGCGGTTCCAGCTCCAGAATCCGGGCCGCGTCCATCACCTGACGGTCGATCTGTGCTTTCGGCACACCAGCGAAACGCAGCGCGAAACCCATGTTCTGGCGGACACTCATATGCGGATAAAGCGCATAGGACTGGAACACCATGGCGATGCCGCGTTTCGACGGATCAGTGTCGTTCATCCGCGCCCCGCCGATCTCCAGGTCGCCGGAGGTGATGTCCTCAAGTCCGGCGATCATGCGCAGCAAGGTCGACTTGCCGCAGCCGGATGGCCCGACGAAAACGGTAAAGGCCCCCTGTTCGATCTCGAGATCGACATCCTTGATGACCTTCAAGGTGCCAAAGGACTTGCTGACCTGTCTGAGGCTCAGTTCGCTCATGCCACCCTCCCCTATACCGCCGTCAGGCGCAGGTGCTGAGGGCTGAACCGTGGCGAGGACACGGTAACGCCGATGTCTCCCGTCTCCCCGGTGGATTCCAGCCAGAACCCGGTGGTGCCGCCGGTGAGAACCGGCATATCCGGCCCCAGCAGCCGGGCGGGACCGGTGACCGAGACATGCACCGGCTCGTCCAGGAACGGCAGGATATGACCCGTCTGGTCGAGCGCCCGGACGATGACGCGCACCTGGTCCTTGTGGCCGGCGGTCACGGTGTCCTCGTCGGCTTCCACCTGCAACTTGGCGGGCAAGGGACTTGACGTCAGCCTGACGGTCATGACCGGCTTGCCATCGATGAAGCCTGTGACCCGGCCATCTTCCCATTGCATGCCCCACAGGCCGAGTTCGTCTGCCGAAAAATGCCGCCGGTCGAACACCACGGGCGCGTGGGGCAGATGCGGATAGGTGCTGCGGTCCGGGCCGACCCGTTTGACGACACTCTCGCCATAGGCAAGTTCCACCTCGTCGCAGTTGGTCAGCACGATCAGGGGCAGGATGCCGCCGATGTTGCGCTCGCCCCGCGCCCAGAAAGTGACAGGCTTCAGGATGACCTCGTCCGCCGGATCGCACTGGCTGGCATAGACATGCGCTGCAAATTTCGGCTCGCGGAACACATCCATCACGCCGTGATGGCAGATCCGGTCGCCGGAGCCGAAGTCTTTGTGGGTGTTGTAGTCGAACATGCACCAGCCGATGGAGCCGGAGATCGAAGGGTCGCCGTAGCTGGCATTCAACACCTGCAAATGGCGCGTCACATGCTCCGCCTGGCGCTGTTCCTGATCATGGCGCTTGGTCGGATACATGTGGCCACCATATTCGGTGATCATATAGGGCACCTTGCGCGGCAGGCCGGTGCATTCCTGCTGGTCCCGAAGCGCGATGCGGCCCCGGTTGCGGCCCGGCAGTTCTTCATCCCCCAGGATGAAGTCATTCATCGTGTAGACGTCTTCGAGGAACTCGCTGTCGGTGATGTAGCGCACGCCGCCAGTCTGGCGGGTCGGGTCAAGCGCACGGGCGACCCGGTTGGTTTCCAGATAAAAGGCGTGATTGTCCTGGGATTCGTTGATGCGCACGCCCCAAAGAATGATGGAAGGATGGTTCCAGTCGCGCTCGATCATGCGCTCCACATTGCGCACGGATTCGGCCTGCCACTCCTCGCCGCCTATATGCTGCCAGCCGGGAATTTCCTCGAACACCAGCAGCCCGATCCGGTCGCAATGGTCCAGGAACCAGGGCGACTGCGGATAATGCGAGGTGCGCACCAGATTGCACTTGAGATCCTCTTTCAGGATCTCCGCATCCCGCTCCTGCGCCCGCTTGCCCATGGCATAGCCGGAATAAGGCCAGGCCTGGTGCCGGTTCAGGCCTCGGATCTTGAAGGGCTTGCCATTGAGCAGGAAGCCTTCCGGCGTGAATTCCGCGGTGCGGAAGCCGAACGTGGAGGACAGATCATCCGTTCCCGTGGACGATGTCAGCACAGCCTCGGCGGTATAAAGGACCGGATTGCCCGGCTCCCAGAGCGAAAGACCGGTCAGGCCGGTAAAGAACAACGTTTCGCTCTCTGCCGAAACGGTCTTTTCTAAGCTGGCGATCACCGTGCCCGAGGCATCCTTCAGCTGAACATTCAGCAGACCTTCGGCCTCAGCCATATCAACGCGGACGGTCACCGTCTTCTCATGAGACAGCGCATCGGGCGTTTCGATCTTGAGCCGGCGGATATGGACAGGTTCGGTCACCTTCAGCCAGGCATCGCGGTAGATGCCCGCGTAGGTGAGATAATCGATCCGGCCACCGAAGGGCGGAATCTCGGGATTTTCCGATCCGTCGATCTTCACGGTGATCAGATTTCCGCCGGGCTTCAGATGTCTGGTGAGGCGTGCCTCAAAGGGCGTGTAGCCATCCTTGTGGGCGGCCACTTCCAGCCCGTTCACCCAGACAACTGCATTGGCCATGGCGCCGTCGAACTGGATCGAGACTTCCTTGCCTTCGAACTCCGGCTGCCAGTCCAGCTGCTTCTGATAGGTGAAGACGCGCTGATAGCTGGTCTCATCAAAATAGTTCAGCGGCAGATCAACGGCATTGTGCGGCAGGCGCACCTCTGCCCCGGGCTGGATCTGCGTCTTCATCTCCTCGGAAAAGCCGTCGAGGAAGGTCCAGCCATCGTTGAAAAGGGTGGTCTTGCGCATGGAAAGTCCTATTTGACGGAGCCGAGCATGCCCTGCACGAACTGCCGCTGCATGAGAAAGAAAACGATAAGGGTCGGGAGCGTGGCGAGAATGGCACTCACCATCACCGCGCCATAGTCAGGGTAGTAGGCCGAGGCGATCGACGAGACGACGAGCGTGATCGTCTTGGTGTCGTTGGACTGCAGCACGATCAGCGGCCAGAGATAATTGTTCCATGCGGTCATGAAGACGATGACGAAGGCGGCCGCATAGGTGGACCGCATCACCGGCACATAGATCAGCAGGAAGATCTGCCATTCCTTCAGTCCGTCCACCCTCGCCGCATCCCGCAGTTCCAGCGGGAAGGCTTTGGTCGACTGGCGAAAATAGAAGATGATGAAAGCCGAGCCGATGCTGGGCAGGATCACGGCCCAGTGGGTGTTGATGAGGTGCAGCTTGCCCATCATGATGAAGAGCGGGATCATCAGCGCCGCAAAGGGGATCATCAGGGTCAGCAGCAGAACGCGGTAGAGCCGGTCGCGCAGGCGCGAGCGGAAGATCTCGAAGCCGTATCCGGCGATCGAAGCCACGGCCAGCGTGAACAAGGTGGTCAGAAGCGCGATCTTCAGCGAGTTCCACAGGATCAGCGGCACATCGGCAAAGGCCAGGAAGCTGACGATGTTGTCAAACAGCGCCCCGCCCAGGCCAAACTTGCCGCGGCTGATGTCCGCGCTGGTGTTCGTTGCCCCCAGCACCATCCAGAGGAAGGGGAAAATCGACAGGAAAGCTGCCGTGATCAGAAAGAGATAGACGAGGCCGCCGCGCAGCCGCTGGAAATAGAGATCCATCAGGTCCGCTCCCGCAAGGCATAGAACTGGAGCAGCGACAGCAGTGCGACGGCGATCACGATCACATAGGAAACCGTGGCGGCATAGCCGAAGTTCGGCATGAACTTGAAGGTCAGGTTGTAGATATAGACCGACAGGGTCAGGGCTGAATTCGAGGGCCCGGCGGCACCGCCTGCATCGCTGGTCATGATGTTTCGCACCTCGTCGAAGAGCTGCAAGGTGCCAATGGTCGAGGTCACGGTGGTGAACAAGATCACCGGCTTCAGCATCGGAACGGTCAGGAAGAAGAACCGGCCATAAGCAGGCACGCCGTCGATTCGGGCAGCCTCATGGATCGACTTGTCGATGTTCTGCAAGGCCGCCAGATAGAAGATCATGTTGTAGCCGGTCCAGCGCCAGGTGATGGCGATGATGATCAGGACACGGGACCAGAACGGATCGGTCATCCAGGGAATGGGCGAAGAGATCAGCCCCAGGTCCAGCAGCGTTGTGTTGACCAGCCCGTCCTGCACGAACATGC
Source organism: Roseibium suaedae (assembly GCF_900142725.1). Classification (GTDB taxonomy): domain Bacteria; phylum Pseudomonadota; class Alphaproteobacteria; order Rhizobiales; family Stappiaceae; genus Roseibium; species Roseibium suaedae. Next base: position 50,859 of record NZ_FRBW01000005.1, read on the forward strand.
TTTTGAACAGAACCGAATAGGCCACCAGCGAGGACACGCAGGGCAGGAAGATTGCCGTGCGGATCAGGCCTCGGAAGCGGACCCTCTTGTCATCGAGCATGGTGGCAAGAAGCAGCGCCAGGATCAGCATCACCGGCACCTGCACGATGAAGAAGATCATGGTGTTGTAAAGTGCCAGCCCCAGCATGGGGTCGGAAAAGAGCCGGAGGATATTGGCGGTCAGGTCGAAATGCATCTTCATCCCACGTCCGGTCTGAAACGACATCCAGAGCGAATAGAGGATGGGATAGACCATGAAGACCGCGATCAGCAGCACTGCGGGCGCAACGAAGAGCCAGCCGTTCACATCGAAGTAGCGGTTCAGTCTTGGCGATGCTTTGTCCATGGAATGCCTTGTCCGCATGGCAAACTCCGCCCAGGGGTCGCCGGTGGGTGCAGGGGAAAAAGACCAGGAAGGGAACAGGGGAGAAGAACTCTCCCCTGCCCTGTTGCGGTCACTGGATCGCAGAGCGGGCCTGAGCCTCGATGGCCGCCAGTGCATCGTCAACCGAACCGCCCTTGCCGAGAGGTGGCAACTGGGAGGCCACGGCTGCATCGACCTCATTGGTGAAGATGCCGTAGTTGAGGGACGGAACCATGGCGAGCCAGTCGGCGAAGTTCTGCCAGATCTTCTCACCGCCGAAGAAGGGGTCGGCGACTGCATAAGCCGGACCATTGCGGGCTTCCATAAGCGAGCCGACCGCGCCCTGACCGGTGAGGATCTTCTGGTAGAAGTCCACGTCCTTGCCGTAGATCTCATTGAGGAAATCGACCGCTTCCGACTTCACGTCGGAACTGGACAGAACGTACCAGCTCGATCCGCCGAGGTTCGAGGCAGCGACCGCGCCGGGAATGTCCAGCGTCGGGATCGGAGCGACGCCCCACTTGTTTTCCTGGTCCAGAGTTGCCTTCACCGTGCCGGTGATCCAGACGCCAGTAATGACCGAGGCAACATCGCCGGAGGTGAAGGTGCCGACCCAGTTCGACCAGCCGGCCGCCGGCTTGGCGATGCCCGACTGCAGGATCTTGGCTTCCGTTTCCAGCGCCGCCTTCAAGGCCGCATTGCCGGAAATGTTGAGATCACCATCCTCGGTGAAATACCACTCGCCACCGGACTGCATCATGATACGGATCATGCCCGCATCGTTCGGATCAAGGCCCAGCATGTGATGGCCGGTTTTCTCCAGAACGGTCTTGCCGATCTCGATGTAGCGGTCCCAGGTCAGGTTCTGCATGTCCGCAGGGGTGAAACCAGCCGCCTCGATATAGTCCTTGCGATAATAGAGGCCGGTCACACCGGAATCGAAGGGCATGGAATAGGTCTCGCCCTCAACGGTGGCGAGCGCGACTTTGTAGGGCGCAAACTTGGAATAATCGACCGTGCCGGTCATCGGTTCGAAGGACCCAGGGAAGGATTGCAGGTATTTCTGCGCGCCGTAATCCTCGATCAGGACAATATCCGGCAGGCTGTCAGTCACACCCGAGACCAGACCAGTCTGAAGCTTGGCCTCCACATCAGCCTTGGCGAAATCGACCACATTGAAAGTCACATCCGGATGGGTCTTGGCGTAGATCGCACCGGCTTCCTTCATGATCGCGACGTTGAAATTAGGGTCCCAGCACCAGATGGTGATTTCCTTGGCCTGGGCGGCCGTCATTGCAAAGAGACTGGCGGACCCCAGTGCAATCGCAGCCAGCGCACGCGGCAAAATCGCTTTCTTCATTCGTTCCTCCCACGGAGTGGATGCGGAGCTCCCTCTCCGCAACGAGGAGTTAAGCTGAAAGCGAAATGGACTGCAAGTAAAGTTTACTAAAAATTTATTGCGCCGCAACGAGCGTCTTCAGCTCAGGCACGCGGCTGCTTTGACGCCAGATCATCCGGGTAGGGATGATCACCTTCTTGTTGAAGTCCCTGCCCGCGATCTGCTCCAGCAACAGATCGACCGCAGCTTCGCCGACATGCTCGCCAGCAATGCGCACAGTCGAAAGCGGTGGGTTCAAAAACTGTGCGACGGGAATGTCGTTGAAGGAAACGATGGCGATGTCTTCGGGGATAGACAAGCCCGCCTCCTGAATGGCGCGATAGGCCCCGATCGCCATGTTGTCGTTGGCGGTCAGGATCACATCAGGCCTGGCGGCGGCCGCAAGTAGCTGCTGCGCCAGCATGTAGCCGGTTTCAAGCCGCAGGTTCTGGCCGCTGTCGCAGATATTGCCGAGAACCAGCAGGTTCTCGTCGAACCGGCCTTTCTCGCGGCACCAGTCGATATAGGAGCGGCACCGCTGCTCTCCGTGTGGCTCCGAATGGCCGTCAATGTTTTCGAAGCTGCCGATAAAACCGATGCGCTGGTAGCCAAGGCTGTCCAGTTCATCAAGCAGAGCGCGGGTTGCGGATCCAAGGTCGCAGAACACGCAATCGATATCGTCGCGCCGGGGATTGAAATCGGCAAAGACCAGATGGCGGCTGTTCGCCTTCAGCCAGGCGACTTCCCTGGCAGAATGTTTGCCGACGACGATGACACAGGCTGCCTCCTGAAGAAGATCCGGGGCCGGAAATTCATCAGAGTGATAGACCTTGACGATTTCCGTCTTCAGATCCCGGCAACGGTTCTCGATACCGAGCCGGACGCCGATGTAATAGGGATCGCTCAGTTCTTCCGAAGGCTGAAGGAAATGCACCAATGCGAGCCGCGGCAACCGGTCATCGGCAGAATTTCCAACTGTTCCCCGTTTCGCACCCCGGTTCCGGTTCCGAGGGGTTTCGTAATTCAGAGCTTCGGCGGTCTCGATGATCGCTTCCCGCTTGGCCGCTGAAATCGATAGCGCTGGATCATAATTCAGGACGCGGGAAACAGTTGCTGACGATACGCCGACAGCCTTGGCGATTTGCTTGATGGTGACCATGGATCGTCATTTCCCACGAGCAACGACCGGATAGTGCCCATTGCGCGCCATAGTTTAGTAAATTTTAGCAGCGATTTTCATTCAAGGAATAGCTCAATTCCCCGAAGAGTCAAAACGGGAGCATTTGCGCAGCGGTCACCCAATCTCACGCGGCATAAGCAGTAACCTCGTCAGATCGCATGAACGCGGCCGCATGACTCAGGGTGCACGTGCCAATAAGCGCGTTCACGATCAAAGCTCAGATCCGGCAAGGTCGAGAAGATAGCCCAGTGGAGCCGGTCGAGCGTCGACAATCAGACTGGATTTGTCGGGGTGGCGCACGGCCAAAGCCATCAGGTAGTCCGGCCCGGGCCGGTAGCGCTCAAAGTGCCAGTTGGCAGGCCTATCCGCCAGACTGTCCCGGAAGCTGATTTCATGGGTTTCCAAATCGAAGGCAAAGGCGTCCAGCGGTTGAGACAGGCCCTTCCCGATGGCTTTCACATAGGCTTCCTTGAGGGTCCAGAAGCCGAGGAAAAGATCGAGTTTCTCCGCACCCGCCGCAGCTTCGACCCTCAATCGCTCACTTTCAGCGAACATCCGCCTGGCGAGTTGATCCGCTGGCGCATTCCGCTGCCGCCACTCAACGTCGACGCCTATATCGTGCTCTTGCGACAGCGCAACGGCTGCCAGCCCGCGCGTATGGGAAATGTTGACCCGGTACCGGGGCTGCCCCGGCGAACAAACGAGTTCAGGCTTGCCGTGATCTTCGACGCTGAATCGCCAACTCAGAGGCGATCCCCCGAGACAATAGCTTAGCAGGCCCCGGCAGGCTGCATGTGCGGCAACATAAACCAGCCTGTCCCGGTCAAAATGAAACCGCTCTGATCTTTCACGTTCTTCCTCAATCAAGAGGCTATCAAGCTTCCCCCAATCCATGTCCTGGATTTCATCTAGCGACAGCCACCACACCGCAACGCGATTGGAGGAAAGGAGCTGCTGGCCGTCAGCGACGGGGCCATCCAACAAGAAACCTTCAGTGTCCGGATTGCCCATCTGGGTCTTATGCATGGCTTTCAATTCCTCCGCCCTGCCCATCGCCTTCTGCTTTGCCGGACAAGGCTCGCAGTACTATCACATGGCTGCGGATGCTCAATTGTATCCTCGCCGAGCCGGAGAAAGACGGACAAGGTCATCGCGGAGCACCTAATCCGCGCACCATTCCTGGTCTTTAATCTGCAGCTTCTCAATCCGAGAATAAACCGTGGTGGGCTTCATATCCAAAAGAGCCGCGGCGCCCTCCTTCCCCGCGACCCGCCCTCCGGTTTCGCGCAGAGCCGCAACAAGGTTGGCCCGAACTTCCTGCTGCATTTCCTTCTCCGTTCGCACCGTTCGGAGATGAGTTTCCGCTTTCTGACCGGCCTGACCGAGCTCCACTATGAGCTTCCCACCAGTGGAAACGATGGCCGCCCGTTCGATGACATTTCGCAATTCCCGGACATTTCCCGGCCAGTGATAATCCATCAGCGTTTGCATCGTGCGCTCCGTCACGATCGGCAGCTTCCGGTTCAACCTTTCGCACATAATTTCCAGAATCCGGGCTGTCAGCTCGGGGATATCCTCCCGGCGGTCGCGCAAGGGAATGCAATGAATGGGAAAGACGCTGAGCAACAGATAAAGGTCTTCGCGAAATCGGCCAAGGGCAACTTCCTGCTCCACATTTTTAGCTGAAGACGCGATGACGCGTATATTGAGATTGCGAAAACGGGCATCGTTCACCCGTTTGAACTTCTTGTCCTGAAGAACCCTCAGCAATTCACCCTGGAGGTCTAGAGGTAGGTCGCAAATGTCTTCCAGATAGAGCGTTCCGCCGTTTGCCAGCTCGAGTGCACCTGAGGTATCCGGCCCGGAGTGCTCTCCTGTACCGACATGCCCGAAGAGCTCCATTTCCATGGCCCGGCGGCTAATCGATCCGCATCGAAACTGGATCAGCGGCCGGCGTTTGCGGCTACTTTCTTTGTGAATGGAATTTGCGACGATGGCCTTGCCGGCCCCGATCTCGCCGGTAATGAAGACCGGAGCGTCAGTCGGCGCAACCAGCTTGATCTTCGCGTGGGTCTGACGAATGGCAGGAGAATGACCGATGACGTCGTGATGTGCGCGTTCATTGGTAATAGCCTCCTGAAGATAGGCATTTTCCTTCTCCAGCCGGTCGCGAAGCTCTGCGACTTCGGCCAACGCCTCACGAAGTTTCTTGTCGTTCAGCTTGCGCTCGGTCACATCCCGGAAAATCACGACCGCTCCGGCAAGCACATTACGGTCGTAGATCGGGGTCGAGATATATTCGACCTGGATCGGCCTGCCGTCCTTGCGCCAGAAAACCTCATCCTCCACCCGGTTGACCTTTTCGGACCTGAAGGCCTGGTAGATCGGGCAATCATGCGCCTTGTAGACGCTTCCATCCTGGTGGTGATGATGGATGATGTTATGGATCGGCTTTCCGAGAAGATCCTCGGTGTCCCAGCCAAGCATCTCCTGGGCAGCCCGATTGACAAAAGTCGTCTGCCCCTTTGTGTTCACACCATAAATGCCTTCACCGGCAGCATTGAGAATAAGCTGGTTCTGGTGCTCCAGTTCCGAGAAGAACTCCTGCGCCCGGCGCCAGCCCATAAGACCTTCGCGATGAAGTTTTTCCGTGTCGGTGACACGCTCATGCCATCGAAATTCTTCCAGGTCTATCAGTAGCAACAAGATCCGGTTTGGGCTGTCATCCAGTTGGCAGGCGCGCATTTCCACATTCAGCCGGTCACCGTCGCCCACTATGAGCTGAACAGCGCGGGTCCATGCCTGGCGCCGGTAAATAACCTCGTCCAGGAAAACGATGAACGCAGCGAGATCCTTGTAAATAAAACCCGAGAAGCGTTGCCCTGGCTGGGCATCTGGTCCGAGCAGTTCTTGCGCCTTGGTGTTGGCATGAAGGATCTCATCCGCTGCAGCATCAATCACGATGGCCGCCGATGGCAGACGATTGAGCATCGCCTCATTGGAAAAAAGGACAATCATCGAACCGGCTCTTCTCCTGAAATGGCATTGCTCCAAATTCCTATGGGTCAAGAATACGAAATCTCGTAAAATATGAAATAGCGTAACTTGTTCTCAATTTGAAATTTAATAAGACATTGAATTATAAAGACTAAAAAAGAAATGTCTTTTCTTAGGCATGCTCAATATCTAAGCTTCAGGTCGGCTACCCTTGGTGCAGATTTAAATTCGGCAGCAATGCAGGGGGACCTCAATGACCAAAAGTCTCGGAAATCCATTCTCGCACAAGACAGATCTGCGCCATGGCTCGGGATGCCGTTGCGTGTCTTGTTCCACCCAAGGCTTCAAGGCGGATGATGCGCCTCTGATGTCGTCGGACGACATGATGGAACGGGCCGTCGAAAATGCGATCGTCAGGTCAATGTTCGGCCAGAATGACCTGTCCCGCCGGTCCTTCATGGGACTGGTTGGCGGCAGCACCTTTGCAGCAGCCCTGGCCTCGGTATTTCCGATCGACAAGGCCAAGGCAGCTATCCTGGATACACTTGGCAAGCCGGAAAAGACCGATCTGAGCATCGGCTTCGTTCCGATCACCTGTGCGACGCCAATCATCATGGCTCAGCCCATGGGCTTTTATGAAAAGCATGGACTGAACGCCCAGGTGATCAAGACCGCCGGCTGGGCCGTGGCGCGCGACAAGTCTCTGGCGGGGGAATATGACGCCTCGCACATGCTGACGCCCATGCCTCTGGCGATGACCCTTGGCGCAGGCAGTGTTGCCACGCCCTACATCATGCCGGCGGTAGAGAACATCAACGGGCAGGCCATCGTCCTGTCGAACCAGCATCTCGACAAGCGCGATCCGAAGGACTGGAAAGGCTTCACCTTCGGCGTCCCCTTCGAATACTCGATGCACAACTTCCTTCTGCGGTACTACGTTGCCGAATACGGCCTCGATCCCGACACCGACATTCAGATCCGCGTGGTTCCGCCCCCGGAAATGGTCGCGAACCTGCGTGCGGGCAATCTGGACGGCTATCTCTCGCCAGATCCGTTCAACCAGCGTGCGGTCTGGGAAGGGATCGGCTTCATTCACACACTGACGAAGAACATCTGGGAAGGCCATCCATGCTGTGCCTTCGCCTGCCCGCTGTCCTTTGCCCAACAGCTTCCGAACACTTATGGCGCCCTGCTGAAGTCGATTGTCGATGCCACCCAGTACGCCCGCAATCCGGAAAACCGCAAGGAAATCTCCGAAGCCATCGCGCCGGCCAATTATTTGAACCAGCCGGTTCCCGTCGTCGAACAAGTTCTCACCGGGACCTTTGCAGATGGCCTGGGTGAAGTTCAGAAGATCCCGGACCGGATCGATTTCGATCCCTTCCCCTGGCACTCCATGGGCGTATGGATCCTCACCCAGATGAAACGCTGGGGCTATATCGAGGGCGATGTCGACTACAAGAAGGTCGCCGAAGAGGTTTATCTTGCCGCAGATTGCAAGAAGATCATGGAAGACCTCGGCTATTCGGCCCCTGATGTCACCTATGAGAGTTACACGATCATGGGCAAGACATTCGACCCGGCAGAACCGCAAGCCTATGTCGACAGCTTCGCGATCAAACGGGGCTGAGCACAATGCAGCAGCTTTCGACGAACCAGCGCGCGCTTGTTTTGTCCTTCCTTTTGCTGGTGGGCGGCCTCTTCCTCTGGGAGGCCGCGATCCCGGCGCAGAAGGCCGCATCCGAGCTGACGGAATATGAAAAACTGACAGGTGCCGGAGCACCCAAGGCAGGTGTTCCACCGCCAAGCCAGGTCCTCGTCAAAGCCTGGGAGCAGTTATCCGATCCGTTCTATGATGCCGGGCCAAACGACAAGGGCATCGGGATCCAGGTCGCCTATTCCCTCTACCGGGTACTGACCGGCTATTTTCTTGCGGCACTCATCGCCATACCTGTGGGCTTCCTGATCGGCATGAGCCCGGTCGCCTACAAGGCCCTGAACCCTTTCATACAGGTTCTGCGGCCAATCTCACCCCTGGCCTGGATGCCCCTGGCCCTGTTCATCATTCAGGATTCGAACGCCTCGGCGATCTTCGTCATCTTCATCTGCTCCATCTGGCCGATGCTGATCAACACGGCCTTCGGGGTCGCCGGAGTTCGCAAGGACTGGATCAATGTTGCCCGAACTCACGAACTCGGGCCAGTCAAGACGGCGCTGACCGTCATCCTGCCGGCGGCCGCACCAACGATTGTGACCGGCATGCGGATCTCGATCGGCATTGCCTGGCTGGTCATTGTGGCGGCGGAGATGCTCGTAGGGGGAACTGGAATTGGCTACTACGTCTGGAACGAGTGGAACAATCTCGATCTGACCTCCGTGATCTTTTCGATCCTCGTCATCGGCGTTGTCGGCATGGCGCTGGATGCTGCATTCGGCGCAGTGCAGCGCGCCGTTGCCTACGCCGAATAGGAGGTGACACTTGGCTCATTCTTTCCTTTCCATTGAGAACCTCACCCAACGCTTTGCGTCCGGGAAAGGCGAAGACCTGACGGTCTTTGAAGACGCCAGCTTCGGCATCGAAAAAGGCGAATTCGTCTGCATTCTGGGCCATTCCGGCTGCGGCAAGTCGACGATCATGAATATCCTTGCCGGGTTGGCGGAGCCCACGTCCGGCGTCGTGCTGATGGACGGCAAGGAGGTATCGGGCCCGAGCCTTGATCGGGGAGTGGTGTTCCAGAACTATTCCCTGATGCCGTGGCTCTCGGCCTTGAAGAACGTCACCTTCGCAGTCGCCGCACGCTATCCCAGATGGAGCAAGGCAAAGGTCGTCGAACATTCCACCCAGTATCTCGCCATGGTCGGGTTGCAGGGAGACGCGATCCACCGCAAGCCAGCGCAACTGTCGGGCGGCATGCGGCAGCGTGTTTCGATTGCCCGTGCGTTTGCCAATCATCCGAAATTGCTGTTGCTCGACGAACCGTTCGGAGCGCTGGATGCGCTGACGCGCGGGACCATTCAGGACGAGCTTCTGAAGATATGGGGTGGCACCGAACAAACGGTCTTCATGATCACTCATGACGTGGATGAGGCAATCCTGCTCGCCGACCGCATCTTGCTGATGACCAACGGGCCATATGCCCGCGTGGCCGAGTCCGTCGAGATCACGATTCCCCGTCCGCGCAAGCGCGAAGAGATCATCGAACATCCGAATTACTACCTCATCCGCAACCACCTGCTGCACTTCCTGGGCACCCGTTCGAAGGTGCTCTCCGGCCAGCGCACGGGCCAGGGAAGCAACAGGCCACAAACAATTCGTCTCGACCGGATGGAGGAAACCGCCACTGAGAGTGAAGACCCGGCGCAAGCGACGTCCCTGCGCGCAGTCAACGAATAGTGAAAAGGAAAGAGATCATGACGATAGAAATTCCCCAGGTCCTGAGCAAGGATGACGTTGCGCTGGTTATTCTGGCTGCGAAAAAGAAGTCCGGAATGACCTGGGAAGAAATCGCCGACAAAATCAGCATGTCGGCCGTCTGGACCCATTCTGCCTGCGTTGGCATGAACGCGATGCCTGAGGACAAGGCCAAGGCGCTGGTGCAGGTGCTCGGGCTTCCGCAGGAAGTCATTGATGTCCTAGCGGAAAGCCCCACCAAGGTGTGGCAGCAGACTGTCCCGACCGATCCTTGCGTCTACCGGCTTTACGAAATCGTCGGTGTCTACGGCCCGACCATCAAGGCGCTCATCCATGAGGAATTCGGCGACGGGATCATGTCGGCGATCGACTTCGACATGAACGTGACACGCGTGGCACATCCAAAGGGTGATCGCGTCAAGATCGAAATGTCCGGCAAATACCTGGGCTACAATTCCTGGTAATCAAATCCGCACAGGCACTCTCGAATTCAGGCAAGCCGCAGTCGCGGCTTGCCTGGCACAATCGCATCCCGACAGTACTGTTCTTATACGCTTTGGCATCCTCCATATGGCACGCGCCAACCTCATCGGGAGCAACTTAACTCAAATCCATGAACCCTGCCCAAAGCCTCAAAATACCATTTGATGCTGCATCTCTTCAAGAAGCCTACCCAGAGATGTAAAAGAGGGTAGACTTGCGGTGTTCATGCTTGACGCGATGTGGATCTCCTCTTAGAATTTCAGCCAGTATACCATTGAGAAAACTAGGGTATTTGGAAAACCGCATCCGAGCGGCCTAAGTTGTGATCTGGCAGGTTTTTCCAAGCGCAAACACTCTTTGCAACAATGGACAAAACCAGCAGAAGCGAAAGCCGAAATGAGGGGCTCCTGCTGGCGCAGCGGTCTTTTCCGCCAGCTCCTTCCATCAAGCATGAATTCCAGGAGTTGAGGTCTCGTGCATAGAAGCGGCGAAGGCGCAGCGCGTGAGCAGCGGGTCCACAGTATCAAGCTCTCGACAGATCATGTCGCCCCTGCCGAGCAATTCGATCTTTGGCGCCACATCACAAGCGACATTGTTGAAACTCAGCCGATAGACAAGCCAGAGGCGGGCTTTCGTGGCAGCCTGGAAATAGTCGATCTTGGGCCCCTTCAATTGACGCGGTTCGAATTCGGTTCGAGCTTGTTTTGCCGCAACAGGAACCATGTCAATAAATCCGGCTTCGACCATTGGACCATCATGGCTTTGACCGGCGGTCGTCTCAAGCTTGCAACGGACGATACCGACAACGCCGGTGCCGCCGGTTCTGTTCTGCTCAACAGCCTGGCCGCGCCCCTTGTCGGACGGTCCGAAGATGTCGCCCTCATCAATCTCTATTTCCCGCGCGATGAGCACTGGCAAATCTCTGATCAACTCGAGAGAGCCTCACGCCGGCCGATCGATGGACCCATGTCCCTCATATTGCGCGAGTTCGTCATTTCCCTCGGGTCTCATGCGAAGACGCTCACCACCGCCGACATTCATTCGGTCAACGACGCTTTCACGGCCTTGCTGAAAGCAATGGTGCACCAGACGGGGGAGATGTTCGAAGCTGCGCGCCAGCCCATTACAGCGGTTCAGTTCGACATGGCCCGGCGGTTCATCGGCGAGAATCTTCACTCTCCAGATCTTGGTCCCGATATGCTGTGCACGCACCTCGGCGTTTCACGGCGCCAGCTCTATTATCTCTTTGAAAGACACGATGGCGTTGCCAATTACATCAAGAACCGGCGCCTCGCTGCCTGCTACGCCGCTCTGACCCGTGGCGATACCAGGAAGATGATCAGCTCGATCGCATTCGACCATGGCTTTACCAGCCTGTCGTCCTTCTACCGCCTGTTCCACAAGCGCTATGGCTTTAACCCGGGAGAGGCACGTTCTGCCTGGCTCGAGGGTCGCTCCTCTCACGACGGCATGGTGACGAGTTTCGGAGAATGGATGTCACAGGTCAGGGCCGCTTGAGGCCTTCCAGAGGCGGTTTCCACCGCCTCTGAGATGAGGAGCCGCAGATCCAACGGCAGACACTTCTGCTCACCACCTTTGGATTTGAATGGCCGCTGCGAATGCATGATGGGCGAGATGGCTATCATCACACCCGCTGCGGCAGCATCTCAGTTCACAGTTTCACGACAGCCCCACCCGAAGCCGCCATGGCGTGGATGATCCGTTCGATTTCCAGACCCGCTGCGAAATCAGGGCCTGCATTTGCCCCGCCTGCGATGGCCACCAGCAGGTCGCGTGCCTCGATGATCTTCTGCTCATTGAAGCCGAAATTATGGCCGGGCGCAGGACAGAACTGGGTAAAGTCCGGCTGAGCGGGGCCAGTCAGATGGCGCGTAAAGCCAGCTTCACCGTTCCGGTGCACCCAAAGCTCGTTCATGTTTTCCTGATCGAAGACGATGGTCCCTTCCGATCCGTGAACTTCCCACTGCAGGCGGCATTTGCGCCCGCGCGCCACCCGCGAGGTCGCAAAGGACCCCTGCGCACCACTTGCGAACTTCAAGAGCGCCATCGCGCTGTCTTCATTCTCAACGGCCTTTGGACCTTCAGCAGATGCACGCTCGGGAATGGCAATGTGTGTGATCGCGCTCAGCTCGGTCACAGGTCCCATCAGGGCGGTCATGTGACTGACGAGATGGCAGCCCAGATCTCCCAGGGCGCCCAGTCCCCCCCCCTCGTGGGTCATGCGCCACGTCCACGGAAGATCCGGATCCGCACAATAATCCTCATCGTAAACACCCCGGAATGCGCGAGGGGTTCCAATTTCACCCTTCGCGATCATGTCGCGGGCTGCCTGGAACGCTGGCGAGCGCAGATAATTATAGCCCAGGATCGTGACCTGTTCGGGATGCTCGCTGGCCAGAGCGGCCATCGCCTTAGCATCCTCCAGGGTCAGCGCCATCGGCTTTTCCAGCCAGACATGCTTTCCGGCGGCAAGCGCGGCCTCAGCCATAGGACGGTGCAACCCATTGGGAGCCGTGATCGACACGACATCAACGCTCGGATCCCGCACGACCGCTTGCCAATCCGCACTGGCGCGCGCAAAGCCGAACTGCGCCGCAAAGGCTTCTGCCTTGTCGAGGGGCGTATCGCACAGCACCTCAAGCCGGGGATGAGCGCCACCAAACACCGTCGCCACGTTGCGCCAGGCCATCGCGTGGCACTTGCCCATGAACCCCGTTCCAATCAGCGCCACACCAAGCGAGGTTGCGGGCATCGAACCGCCTGTCCTCCCCTCGTTTGGCATGACTGCACGGGAAACATGTTCTTTGGAAATCTGGCTCACTCTGGGATCCTCTCTAGACTATTGATTTTATTGGACACGGACTGCGACGGGCACTCGCTGAAGATCCGCGCTCTACACTTGGCGCAGGTGTCGGAATTAAGTTCTTCGGGAACGATAGCCGCGATTGCGTCATGGCGGTGGCTGAAAATATTCTCGTCTCCCAGGGCATCAACCACACCATATTGCGTCATCTTATCCAGAAGCGGCACGTAGCGCGACGTCAGATACAACCGCCCACCCCGCGCGCGTCTCCGGCGACCTTCCTCAATCAAAAGCTCAGCGCCCGCGAGGTCAAGCTGTCCGATCCCGGTCAGCTTGAGCACAAGGTTCTTCTGGTCGGGCCTTTCGCGCTCAATCCAGCGGAGGGTCTGGCGCAGTTTCTCGACGACCCCGAAATAGAGCGGCCCGTTGAGCCGGCCGAATAGCAATTGCGGACATTCCGGACCGCCATGGCGAACATTGTGAAAGGAATGATTGGGCCGGTTCTGATCCGGCACCGTCAGTTCAAGCTCCGCATTGATGGACTCGTTCAAGAACAGGGCGAGACTGAGCAACACTCCCGCAAAGACCGAGAACTCCAGGCCGACAACAAGAGCCGCGACAAAGGTGATCAGAAACGTGAGGGCATCGCGCTGCGATTGCCGCACCAGACGGAAGAACTCCGTAAAGCCTATCTGACGCCATGCCACCAGGATGATCACGGCCGCCATTGCCGGAATGGGCAAGGCGCTGAAGAGCGGCGCGACAAGAAACAGGATCGCGATCAGCGCGCCTGACGCAAAGACGGCGGCAAGGCGTGTGCGGGCACCGGCCTCGTGATTGACTGCGGTCCGTGTCAGCGAACCCGAACCGGCATAGGCCGAGAAGAACGGTCCGATCAGGTTGGACAAGCCCTGTCCGATGATTTCGCGATTGCCATCCAGGGTCTCGTCCCGGCGATGGGCATAAAGCCGTGCAACGGTCACCGATTGCATCAGTCCGACGATGGCGATGGCAAGAGCCGGCTGGGCAAGCGACATCACGTTAGCCAGAGAAATACTGGGCACTGCCGGTGTCGGGAAGATCGAGGGAATTGAGCCAACTGTATGTGTTCCAAGCTCAAATCCCCAGTTCACCAGGCCACCGACGCCAAGCGCCACCAGATAGCCCGGCAAGCCAGGCGCGCAAAAACGCAAGGCCAGAGCGACAGAGAAGGTCACGCCTGCGACGATGATCGCAGCTGCCGAAGCTCCGGGAAGGGAGGCAATCAGTTCAGACAAGAACGCTTCAGGCGCCCCAAGATGCGGCAGTGCAACCCCGAGGACGTCACCAAGCTGGCTCATGGCAATCAGGATTGCGGCACCGGCACTGAACCCGTTGATGACCGGAGACGAGACAAAGGTAAGGAACCGTCCCAAGCGCGCCAGTCCGATCGCCAGCTGGATCGCACCCACCAGCAGCGTCAAGACCAGTGCCGCACCGATCCATTCAGTCGAGCCAACCGCGTAGCGCGGAGCAAGTGCTGCGAATATGAGTGCGGAAACCGCCGTCGTCGGACCTGAAACCACGATACTGGACGAGCCGCACAAGGCAGCGACCACAGGCGTGATCATCGCCGAGTAGAGACCATATGCCGGCGGAAGGCCTGCAATGGAGGCAAAGGCAATCGCTTGCGGAAGAACGATTGCAGCCCCCGTGATCGCTGCGAAAAAATCGCTGCGCAGTGAGTCCGTATCAATCGTTTGCCACCAATGAGGCGTGCGAGACCACATAGTCATGCTCATCTTCAGATTTTCGGGGCAATGGGCAAAGGCATGGTGATGTCAGGGAAAATTGGCGCCGTATCTGGTCCAACGCCACCAGTCCCCTGACATCTTCCCTGACATCCGGGCTCGCAGAAGCTCCCTGCGATTTCGCTATGCGACCTTGAAGGTCAGTCCTTTTCTCTGCCGTGCGAGCTAGCAGGCCTCTTCGGCCTCAACCAGCAGATCCAGCCGGTCATAGGCCTCACGCGGGGCGTCATTGGCACGCATCTGATGGAGCATCTTTGCCACCATCACCTGCTCCTGGACGGGATCGGATACCGGCCGCTCCTGTCCCGGGTCTGCCACGAGATCATAAAGACGGGTCTCATTCTCAATCAGACATCCGGGCCCATAGTTGTAATACATGGGCGACCGTTCGGTGACCGGCACCTTCAGAAGCGGGACATTCTTGGTCCAGTCGAAAGGTGGCGCCAGCGTCGCGTGTTCGAGTTCCTGCGTGGAAAAACGCGACGTGATATGAGTCGGCATCAAGGTGTACTGATTGATCTCCTGGGCAGCGAGATCGGCGGGAAAGCGGTGATAGCTGTGACAGCCGTCCGTCACATTAATTGCGCCGCCGAAATAGCCGAAGATGACCGCCTCACGTTCCTTTTCCCGAAGCAAGGATTGCCCCTGCATTTCGGCGGGAGCCTCGATGCCCCAGAAATCAAGGAACGTCGGGGCCAGATCCGTGGATTGGCTCAACCGGTCAATCCGCCTTCCGCCCGGATCGCGCGGATCATGCACGATCAGCGGAATATGCGCGATTTCCTCGTACATGTTCATGCGGTTCTTGGCCCAGAAATCATGCTCGCCCAGCAAGAAGCCATGATCGGTCGTGACCACAAGCGCTGTGTCCTTCCACATGTCATGGGCATCGAATTCGTCCAGCAAGCGGCCCAGAAGGTCATCGCAGAGGGACACAACCGCGTAGTAGTTGGCACGAAGCTCCTCGGCTTCTTCAGGAAGCTCTTCCACCCGGCCATAACGCGGCCAGTCCAGAATTCCCTCTTTCCAGCCCGTATCAAACGGTTCCTTGAAGCGGTCCGGAGCATGGAAGGGCTCATGAGGGTCAAAGGTCTCAATCTGCAGCAGCCAATTGTCAGCTTCCCGGTTCGCCTCGAGAAATTCAAACCCCGCCTGAAAACACTGGACCGAGGGGAAGTCCTTCTCCTCACGGATATATTCGCGATTGATGATATTTGCCTTGTGCTTTGGAACGTTGTCGATGAATTCCAGCTGACTGGCGTGGTACTTCTCGCGCAGACGCTCCCACGGCGGTTGCACAAGGGCCTTCCAGGTATCGCTTTCCTGTCCGCGAATGAACTCGAACGTGCTGTAGCGATTGTGATAGGTCGCCCCGCCGTCCTCCCAATAGTGATAGTGGTCCGTCACCAGATGGCTGTGAACGCCCTCGGCCTTGAGCAACTCGGGAAAGGCGTTGTCAAAGGGCTCAAGCGGTCCCCACGACCGGTGAAGGAAACTGAGATGCCCGGTCAGCATGTCCCGCCGGGCAGGCATACAGGGCAGCGAGCCGACATAGTGCTTCTCAAAGACCTGGGCACGCGCTGCCAGGCGATCGAAATTCGGCGTCGGAACCCGGGTGCCGCCGTAACATCCAAGCATGTGCCGGTTCAGGCTGTCGAACAGAACAAATACAGTTTTCATGTTTGCACCCCGGATCAGGCGGTCATTGACAGGAGACTGGACAGCCTATGGGGCTGGCTGCGAACGGCTCTTGCGGAGCAAGAAGACCCCATCCCGAAGCGATGCCTGCAAGGTGCGGTCACGCCTGTGCTGAGCTCATCCGCCCCGGCAAAAGCGGCCCCTCTGACATCGGTCAGACCTCCCGGCAGCGACTGTCGAAACAGATCGGAAATGGCTGAATTCTTGCGCAAACATCGTCCTCCTTCATGTCTGTGGAGGGGACCTTGTCACCGCATCAGGTATATGTAAAATTGCTTTAAATCTGATCTTAGATAACTTTTTGGAATGAATTATGGACCGGCAACTCGCGGCCTTCCTCACAGTAGCCAGGCTCGGCAATCTCACCCTGGCGGCGCAGCAGCTCAACCTCACCCAGCCCGCACTCACCAAGCGGCTCGTGACCCTTGAAGAGCGCCTGAATGTCAGCCTGTTCGACAGGAAGCCGCGCGGGATGGAGCTTACGGCGGCGGGGAGAATTTACCTGCGCCATGCGAGCCGCATCGAGCAGGAGTACCGACAGGCGAGCGAAGAGATCGGAATTCTCGAGAATGCCGGAATGGAGACCCTGCGAATAGGCGCTGGTCCGCTTTTCCATTTGCGCTATGTTGCCCAGGCCTTTTCGGCGGTCCGCACGAGTTTTCCAATGCTGCGTCTCGACCTTCTGGCCCGCAACAACGCCGAGACCCTGCCCTTGCTCGTGGCAGGCGAACTGGATCTCGTTCTTGGCACGATCGAACCGCTGGCTTCGGAATATCTGCTGCATGTCATTCCGCTGCTCGAAGTCGAGCAAGCGGTTGCCCTGGCCAAAGACATGCCATGCGCTGCAAAGGAAGTGCTTTCGCCTTCCGATCTGATGGACATGGACTGGGTGAGCTACAGTCAGGTTCCAGGCAGCCGAGAGCTGCTGACGCGCTATTTCGCACAGCATCAGCTCGGTATTCCGAGGTTTGCCGCCCAGACGACCTCCTTCACGGCGGGACTGCATCTCATCCGGCATTCCAACCTTGCAATGCAGGTGCCGCTGCAAATCCAGCCGGTCGTCAACCACTCGGATGTGTCTGTCGTCCCGGTCTCGCCTCCGCTCGGACGCTCGGCCGCCGGCATCTACTTGCGGGAAAGCTCACAAGGGATCCCCGCAGTTCAGGCCATGATCGAAGAATTGCGCCGGATCACCGGCGCAACGCCCATTCAGACATAGAGAGCCCGGGGCAAGGAACTCACCGGCCGCGCGCTCTTCCTATGGTCATGCGCTGCCCTGGAGGATGTCCGGCTTTCGTCCCGCCGTCAGACGGCGCAGGGCGAACACGGCAACACAGATCAGAAGCGCCACGTTGATGAAGAGCAGTGTTGCGGACACGGGGCGTTCGATGAAGATCTGCAGCCCGTCATTCGACAGAAGAAGGCTCCGCCTGACGTTGTTCTCAAGCAGCGGCCCAAGGATGACTCCAATGACCATTGGCGCGAGCGGGTAGCCCCCAGCCCGCAGGATCAGCCCGACGAAGCCAAAGGCGAACATCACCCAAAGATCAAAGATCGAACTGCCCACCGCAAAGGTGCCGATGGCGCACAACAGGAGCACGGTCGGGATCAGAATAACCTTGCGCAGCCGCAAGACATAGACGAACAGCGGTGTCATGAGGATGCCGACGACGAACAGCGCCACATTCGCAAGCATATAAACGAGGAAGATCCCGCCGACGATGTCCGAATGCTGGGCAAACAGAGTGGGTCCCGGAAAGACGCCCAGGATCAAAAGTGCGCCGATCAGGACGGCAGTGGCCGCATCGCCGGGAATTCCGAGAGCAAGGGTCGGCACCAAGGCGCCGCCAGCCGTAGCATTGTTCGCGCTTTCCGAAGCGACAATTCCTCCCTCTGCACCTTCACCGTAGCGCTCCTCCGGCTTGGCGAATGTCTTGGCGACAGCATAGGCGGTGAAGGACGAGATCACGCCACCGGCTCCCGGCAGAGCACCAACGCATGCGCCAATCGTTGAAGAGCGCAGCAAGTTGGGCCAGCGTTTCAGGACCAGAAAAGCACTGCGGAACCCGGGCCGGGCAACGGACAGTTCCGGGCGCTTCAGCAGGTCATCACCAGTCAGCAAGCTGCTCATTTCGGAGATCGCGAAAAGCCCCACCACAATGGCCACGATATTGAAGCCATTGGACAATTCGAAGAGGCCAAAGGTAAAGCGTTCCGCCGCCGTGAACTCGTCAGTGCCGATCGTGGCGAGCAACAGGCCTGCGGCTCCGGCAATCAGTCCCTTGAGCATGGACTGGTCCGATACGGCAGCAATTGCGGTCAGCCCGGTGATCGCAAGCAGCGCATATTCGGGCGGCCCGAACCCTGCCGCAAAAGCGGCCAGCGAGGGCGAGAACAGGATCAGGATCAGACCACCAAACGCGCCACCAATTGCCGACGCGGAGATGGCAATTCCGATCGCATCTGCAGCCCGTCCCTTTTGCGCCATCGGGTAACCGTCGAACAGCGTTGCGGCGGCGAGCGGCGTACCGGGGATCCTGAGCAGGATGGCGGAAATTGCCCCGCCGCACGAACCGCCGACATAGATTGCGATCAGGAAGCCCATGGCCTGCACAGGGGGAAAGGTGATCGCGTAGGGAAGCAGCAGGATGATGCCCATCAGCGGCCCGAGCCCCGGCAGGGCCCCAACGAGCAGCCCGATGACCAGGCCTGCGCCGACCAGTATCACCGTGGAAAGGCTCGCCACAAGCCCCAGCCCGTTCAAAAGCATGTCGAACATCAGGTCACCAAGGAATATTCAGATTGAAGATGCCGCCGGGTAGGACGACGTCGAGCTGGCTTTCAAAGAACCAGGCAAGGCCAAAGGAAATTCCGAGGCTGAACGCGATCATCTGCCCCCATTGCCGCGACCCGCAGGCAGCCATGATCGCAAACAGCATGGGCGCAGAAGCGACGTGGTAGCCGAGGGTCCCCAGTAGTCCCAGATAGAGACCGAAGATCAGGATGATCACGGCAGGGCGGGTGAACCGGTCCAGCCTGAAGCCACGCTCATTCAGAGACCCGCGTGACACGAGTTGAACGACGATCTGCAAGGCCACCAGACCAAGCAGAACCATCGCCACCCCGCGGGGATAGGCGGCCGCATTGTCATACGGCCCCCCTTCCGCCATTCCGGCTGGCGCGAGCACGTCTCGGATCTGCTGGAAGACCAGAGCCACCAGGACAAGCATGAGCGCTGCGGCACACCATTCGGCAAAGCGTCGTCCGACTTTAAGCGAACCAATCATTTCACAGCCTTCAAGGCATCTTCTTCCCACTTGATGGCATCAGCCATGGTCGAAAGCTGATCACGGACACCCGAGACGATTTCAACGTAATTGGTATGATCCCAATCCAGCGGCACAAAGCCCATCCGCTCGATCTTTGCCCGCACATCGGGATCATTCATCGCCTTGCCCATGGCCGCGCGCAATGTCTCCACACGATCGGCAGGGGTGTCTTTCTTCACGAGCCACCAGTCCCACCCCATTGGAGCAAGCCCGCTGATCCCAAGATCCGCGTCGATTTCCGCGATTGAAGGGGCGCCTCCAAAGGCTGCCTTGGCAGCTGGCTGTTCCGACAGGACAAGCCCGATCTTGAGCGCCTCAGGATCCTGCTTGTAATTGCCGACATTGACGAAGGCGAAATCAAGAATGCCGCTCTTCACGTCGTTGTTGGCCGCAGGCGGAGACTTGTAGGGCACGTTCTGCGCGACGACCTGATAGGATTGCAAAACCCTTGCCATGACGAGATGAGGCAGATTGTTGCGCTGGCCGGAGGAATACCGCAGCTTGCCGGGATTTTCCCTGCCCCACGCCATCATCTCTTCAAAGCTGGACCAACGGGTCTCGTCTGTCCGCCAGCCAATGGCAAAGGCATTCGACGCAGCTGCATGAAGAGGAATGAAGTCCTCGAAGTTCCAATCTGCCTTCTTGAGGATAGGCTGCAGCACCAGTGGTGCAACGTACCCATCGATGATGGTGTAGCCATCTGCGGGTTTGTTCAAACCCGTCTGAAATGCCTTGATGCCACCAGCTCCGGGCGTTGCCAGCACAGTCAGCGGAACGCCAAGCTCCTTGCTCATCGCTTCGGCAATGATCTGGCTGACCGAGAGTGCGGGACCTGCTCCGGCTGGCAGGATGCTCTCAATCGTGCGTTCCGGATATTCCGCCAACGCCGGACCACTGATCGCGGTCAAAGCCAACAGGGCACCTGCAAAGATAGATCTGAGCTTCATAGTCTTCCTCCCATTGAAACTTTCATGAATTGCGCGGCCTCTCCTCAAGACAACGCAATCTGTAGCCCTCCCCCAGACAGACACTCGGATCCGGGGGCTTTGAAACAGATATGCTCAGGGAAAACGGCCCATATGCAATGACAGTCAAAAGCGATTGTCCAAGCTTTTGCAAAGATTTCGCTTCAACACCGCCTCAGCCAGCAGGATGCCGCCGACGTTTTGACCGGTAGAATAAACCGGACAGGGCACAGACCGTTCACAAGCTTTGTCCTCCCTCAAGCATGTCATGCGAGATTGCCGCCTAAAAAGACATATGTAAAATTTCTTTGAATGAGAGAAAGCATAACTTTTTGGAATAATTCAATCGGCCACACACCTTCGCGATCTTACGCAGTCACCCCACACTTCGACATGATGTGAACCATGATGGAGATGGCCTTTCTGAGCAGAAGGAAACGAGGAAACCCAACTACCTCCCGCGCCGAAAGGATGCATTGAGCGGGTGATTGGACGCACGGTAGAATATGCACATGGAACCGATCCGTATTCTGCTGGCCGATGACCATCCCATTGTGCGCGAGGGCTATCTTCGTCTGCTCGAGCGGCAGCCAGGGCTCTGCGTGATCGCCGAGGCTTGTGACGGCGAGGCGGCGCTCGAAGCCTTTCTCGCCCATTCTCCCGACATCGTCCTGATGGATCTGTCCATGCCCGGAGCAGGCGGTCTGGCGGCGGTCGAGGCCATAGTGTCCCGCGATCCGCATGCGCGTGTGATCGTCGTTTCGATGCATCAGGGTGCCATCTTCGCGCAAAAGGCCATGGCGGCCGGTGCCCGCGGGTTCGTTTCCAAGAGCAGTCCTCCGGAAGAACTGGTCAGCGTCATATCCCGGGTCATGTCCGGACGGCGGGCCCTTTCCTCGGACATGGCACAGGAACTCGCCCAGACATCGCTTGGAACCGGTGATGTCGATGCCTTGACCCGCAGGGAACTGGAGATCCTGCAGCTTCTGGCCCGAGGCATGAGCGGCAGAGCCATCGCCAGAAATCTGGGGCTTTCGGCAAAAACCATTCAGAACAACCTGTCTCTGGTTCGGGCCAAGCTCGAGGCCTCCTGCGATGCCGACCTGGTGCTGAAGGCGCAACGGGCAGGCCTGACACAAGCCGGCTGATGCGAGGGCTTCTGCCTCAGCTGGTTCTCAGGGTGCTCGCAGCCGGGCTGGTCTCGGTCTTCCTGGGCGCTGCATGGGTTTTCTGGGTGACCGCCGATGCTGCCCGCGAAGATGCGCGGATCACCGCCGAGCGCGTGGCAGAGGCAATCGCGGCCCGTCCGGACTTCATGGGGCTGGCCTTTGGCGGTGTTGCCCCCGTACCTGCCTTCCGCGACTGGCAGGATTTTCCGAGATGGACCCTGATTGCCCCGGGCATCTGCGTCGAGTTCGGTGCGGATGAGCGTCCCGATCACCGCCGGTGCGGCTCCTATGTGGCGACCGACACGGAACCACCCGAGTGGTTTGCGTTTATCGCAGACAGGATCGGTCTTGTGCCCGCTCCCATAACCCTGCCCGTGCGCACGCGCTACGCCAGCAATGCCCAGGTTACTGCCTTTGCGGACAGGGGCGTCATTCTGGCCGGGGCCTGGGAGCGCACCACGGATCTGATGCGCATGGCCCTCGGGATGGCCCTTGGCGGAGCACTCCTGACTGGTCTTCTGGTCGCGCGGCTGCTCTCGCCGTTTCAAACCATTCTCAGTGGCATCGAGCGCTTGCAAGGCGGTGACTTCACGAGGCGGCAACCGCGTCAGCGAGTAGCCGAATTCGACCGGCTGAGCCTGGCGCTCAACGAAACCGCCGGGGCCTTGCAGGAAGCACTGGATGCCAGAAGCGAACTGACCAGACGGCTGTTCACCGTGCAGGAGAGCGAGCGGCGAGCCTTGGCACGGGAGCTTCATGACGAATTCGGGCAATGTTTGACCGCGACGCGGGCTCTTGCGACGGCGGTGGCGCAATCAGGGGAGACGACGGCCCAGGATGGGTCCCGGATCGCGGAAATCTCGGGCCAGATGATGCAAAGCCTGCGCGGGGAACTGTCGCGCTTGCGTCCCCCGGATCTGGATGAACTTGGGCTGGATGCGGCCCTTGAGCGCCTTGTGGCCGGTTGGCGGGGACGGCTGCCGAATGTCCGCTTTGTGCTGGAACTGACCGGCGATCCGGACACCATCACCGACGATCTCGCCCTCAGCTTCTATCGCATCACGCAGGAATGCCTGACCAACGCGATCCGGCATGGAGCGCCATCGACCGTAAGGGTCTCGCTGAAGGCCGGTGAAAAGATCGAACTGACAGTGTCTGATGATGGAGGAGTGCGCAAGGACGCGCCTGACGCTGAGGGTCTCGGCCTTCTGGGCATTCGCGAAAGGGTCAGTGCTCTCGGCGGCACGTTCGACCTGTCGCCTTGTCAGGCCGGGATGAGAGCCAGCGTCCATCTTTCCCTCTAATCCGGGATATCTTCCCGGTCCTTGCGGGAAGACCTCTCTGGCGCGCATGAGCGATCACCCTCATCCTCAGAAGGGAGGAGGAAGCGCATGGACGATATGAGTCATCCGATTTCGCGGCTGCAGAGTGAAGTTTCTGCCGGTCTGATCGGGCATCAGAACATGGTCGAGCGGCTGCTGATTGCCTTGCTTGCCGGGGGCCATGTGCTGATCGAGGGACCGCCCGGTGTCGCCAAGACCCGGACCGTCAAGCTTCTGGCGGCGCATTTGCCCGGGAGCCAGGGCCGCGTCCAGTGTACGCCCGATCTGCTTCCCTCCGATCTGACCGGCACCCAGATTTTCCGGCCGGAAACCGGCAGCTTCGAATTCCTGCCGGGGCCACTGTTTCATTCGCTGGTGCTGGTCGACGAGATCAACCGGGCGCCGCCGAAGGTGCAGTCGGCCTTGCTTGAGGCGATGGCAGAGCGGCAGGTGACGACATCGGGAGTAACGCGACCGTTGCCGGATCCGTTCATGGTCGTGGCCACACAGAACCCGATCGAACATGAGGGAACCTTCCCCTTGCCTGAGGCGCAGATGGACCGTTTCCTCCTGCATCTGTCGCTGGACATGCCGCAGGCGGATCAGGAACGGCAGATCCTGGATCTTGTCGAAGCAGAAGATATTGCAAGGACATTGTCCCCAACGCTGCCGATGTCCTCCGAGGATTTGAAGCTTGCCCAGTCCGAAGTTGCGCGAGTGCATCTGTCGCCCGCGCTGAAGGACTTTATCGTGCGGCTGGTGATGGCAACCCGATCCGGCGGCGCGGTCGCTGAATGGGTCGAGCACCCGGTGTCCCCGCGCGGGACCTTGGCTTTGGCCGCCTCGGTCAGGGCAAGAGCCTGGCTTCACGGCCGGGACTATGGCTTGCCGGAGGACGCGCAGATGCTGGCGCAAGATGTTCTGGCCCACCGTCTCATCCCGAACTGGTCAGCTGTGAGCGAAGGGCGGTCTGGGCGCAGTCTGGTCGATGACATCCTGAAGCAGGTTCAACCATGGTAGCGCCTGTTCTGGACCATCCCGGAATTCGTCTGAAGCTCGAAGACTTGCTGGCACTGCGTCAGCAACCCGGCGGAACCGCAAGGCACCGGCCCGCAACGCGGCGGCCTGGGGCCATGCCCGCGCGACTGCCGGGGGCCGGCATGGATTTGCGGGAAATCCGCGCCTATTGCGAAGGCGATGACACCCGCCGGATCGACCCGGCGGCGACCGCCCGCACCGGCCGTCCGCACGTCCGCAGCTTTCATGAAGACAGGGACAACACCGCCCTTCTGATTGCGGATTTCAGACCGGGAATGCTTTGGGGCACATCTTCCTCCCTGCGCTCGGTGCGGGCCGCAAAGCTTCTTGCGCAGCGCGGGTGGGAAGCCATCGGTGAAGGAGCGGCCCTGGCTGTTCTGACCATCACGTCTTCTGGCGTCGCTGCCCTTCCCGCCCGTTCAGGCGTCCAGCACATGACTGCGATTGCACAGGTGCTTGCGCATGAGCATGACAAGGCGCTGGACATGCGCGAGGGATCGCTGCCCCTCGCGGCAGCGCTGGTCCGGGCGGCCAGGCTGGTTCCGGCTGGTGCAAGGATCTGGCTGGCGAGTGACCTCCAGGCACTTGAAAAGGAAGACGAGGCCGCGCTCAACCGGCTGTCACGGCGCAGGCGGATAACCTTGCTCTATCCTCTGGATCCTGCCGAGACCACGCCCCCGTCCCGGGCCTTGCCAATCCGGCATGGGCCATTGAGCCGCTCTGCATTGCTCCGCCCGTTCGACGCAGGGCCCCTGGAAGCAAGGATGCGGGCCTTGAACGTGTCACTGGAGGCCCTTCCGGATGACCCAAGCTGAATTGATCGCCGCCTTGCCCGAAGGGAGGCTGCCACCGGAACTGATGACGCTCCATCCCCTTGATCTCCTGGCGCTGTTCGGGCTGGGCCTGATCCTCGCCTCTCTCGTTGCGCTGCTCATTCTTCCGTTCACGGCCCGCC
The DNA here is from genome assembly GCF_900142725.1 of Roseibium suaedae. GTDB lineage: Bacteria > Pseudomonadota > Alphaproteobacteria > Rhizobiales > Stappiaceae > Roseibium > Roseibium suaedae. The sequence continues at coordinate 75,802 of NZ_FRBW01000005.1, forward strand.
GTCCGTCCAGGAAGGAATTGATCAAGGCAACCCGGCCGCTTCCGCCTGAAGAGAGACTGCTGGCGATCGCCCGTATCCTTGGCCATTTGCCGGAAGAGCTTCGCCTCGCCGCTTATCAGAGTGGGCCCCCGCCCACAGATGACGCCATTGAGCGGGCAGCTCTGAAAAACCTCAAGGCGCACTCAAAGCGCGCCGCCAGCCATGGCTCCCGACGTCTCATCCAAACGAACGGAACTTTGGGCCCATGAGCTTTGCCTTTCCTGCCGCGTTTGTGCTGCTGCCGCTGCCCTGGCTCGTCTACAGGTTCCTAGTGAAACCTTCAGCCCCCAAAGCGGCGCTGTCGGTTCCCTCCGACCTCTTCGAAACGGCCCAAACGGCCACTGGTCAGGGGAGCCGTTGGGACACATTGCTCCTGATTTTGGCCTGGTGTGCCCTTGTCCTGGCACTGGCCGGACCAAGGGTCTCGCAGAAGACCGATCTTCTGCCGTTCTCCGGCCGGGAAATCATGCTGGTCCTCGATCTCTCCGGCAGCATGGTCAAGGAAGATTTCGTTCTGGACGGCAAACCGCTGTCGAGACTGGATGCGGTCAAGAAGGTTGCCTCCGGTTTCGTTTCCGCTCGCAGGGGAGACCGGATCGGACTGGTCATCTTCGGAGAACGTCCCTATGTCGCCCAACCACCGACCTTTGATGTCGCCTCGGTCGCAAGGTCCATTGAAACGGCACAGATCGGCATCTCAGGGCGCGCCACCGCCATTGCCGATGGCCTCGGGCTCGCCGTCAACCGGTTGAAAGACAGTCCAGCCGCAACAAAGGTCGCCGTTCTCCTGTCCGACGGTGTCGACACCTCCGGGAAGGTGCGTGCCAACGATGTGGCAGGTCTGGCGCAACGGCATGGGATCCGGGTGCATACCATTGCGCTTGGTCCTGAAGACCTAGCGAACCAGCCAAAATCCCGGGACGCAGTGGATGCGGCTGCCCTCAGGGCCATGGCCGAAACCGGCGGCGGCACAAGCTTCCGGGTCAAGACGATGGCTGATCTTGAAGAGATGGCTGCGACGCTGGACAAGCTCGAACCAAGCCCCATGAATCGCCCTCCCCTGACCTATTGGCGATCCCTCTGGATCTGGCCTGCGGGACTTGCCTTCTTCCTGCTGGTTCTCTTCGCGGTGAGGCGGCCGTCATGACGGAACTGGTCCTGCTCAGACCCTGGTGGCTCGCAGCCTGGCCACTTCTGGCGATGCTCGGCCTATTGTCCTGGCGGCGTGGGGCACACGCGGGCGGCTGGCAGAAGATCATGCCGCCGGTGATGCTGGAGGCCATGCAGAGGCTCGGGCACCTGGATCGTGGCACAGGCGCAGCGCGGCTCTCCTGTCTGTTTGCAGCCGCAGTCCTGGCGACCGGCCTTTCCGGACCATCCGTTCCCCGTGAGGATGCACCGGTTGTGGCCGGAAGCGGGGCAATCCTGATTGCCCTCGACATGTCTCGCTCCATCACCGAAGGCACGGCGCTGGCAGATGCGCAGACGGCAGCAGCACAGGTGCTGGCCGCCGCAAACGGACGCCCCGTCGGGCTGATCCTGTTCAATGGCGAAGCCTATGACATTGCCGCCCCCACCCTCGACCCCTCCACTTTGGAAACCCAGATTGCGGTTCTCTCGCCAGAAACCATGCCCGGACAGGGCAGCCGTCCCGCCGCCGCATTCGCACTTGCAAGGGACATGCTTTCCAATAGTCCAGACAACGATCTGGTATTGATCACGGATGGTGGAGGCATCGATACCGCTGCGATTGCCGAAGCGGAGCGCCTGACCGGCAGCGGCGTCCGGCTTCTTGTGCTCACAGTCTCTGGTTCTGCCGGTCCCACTGTTCCGCCAGATGCGCTGGAAAAACTGGAAATCTATGCGACCATCGTAGCGGCAGACGCCCCAGGACCAGTACTGCAAAAGCTGTCAGCTCCGTTCCTAGGGCGCACAGACCCGGTGGCAGCATCTTTGCGCTTCCTCGACCTCGGACCCTTCCTCTGCATTCTTGCCATGTTCCCTCTCCTTTCCCTGTTCCGGAGGGCGGCATGAAGCGAGTGATGCTTGGAGTGCTGATCGGAGTCGCCTGCGTTGCCGTTTCTGGCCCCGCAGCCTGGGGACGCCTGGCATTCTGGTCCGGCCTGCCCGGGGCAAGCGTCTTTCTGAATACCAATGCCGCCAAGGGATTAGCGCAGTACAGGGCTGGTGATTTCGAGGCCGCAGACAGGCTTCTGGAAGAAGCTGGCCGGGGCCAGACTTTCAACCGGGCACTGACCCTTGCTGCGACAGGAAACTACGCTCTTTCAACGGCTTATTTCGACGCAGTGCTGTTTTCAAATCCAGCGGATGCAGAGGCGAGCCGCCTTAGGGCTCTGGTTTGGGGGATGGCCCCGAAGACCCGAGGCGAGAGCATAGCTCCCGGACGGTTGCCCGGACATGGGGGGATCTCCAGCCAGGAAGAAAAGCCCCGTTGGGGATGGCCCGGAACCCCGGATCCTGAATGGCAGCGCAAGGTAACCGCGCAAGGCCTTGCCGCATCCGAGGAATGGCTCGACACCCTGTCCGACGACCCGGGCGAATTCCTGCGGCTGCGCCTTGAAAAGGAATATGAACGCCGCGCCGGCCTTGGCCTGATCCGGCCAGAAGAGGGAACTCCATGGTGACCCGCATCCTCCTTCTGCTCATTCTTCTGACAAGTGGCGCTCAGGCGGAAAGCCTGAGGTTTATCTTGCCTGACACCCACCCGGTCACCGGGGAAATGATCAGGTTCACGATCCGCGGTGAATACCGGGAGCGCATTGCGCTGGAGACGCTCACCTTTCCGGATTCAGACGCTTATGACTGGGTCCAGTTGGCGCGCGACAGCTGGACGGATGAGCGGGTCGATGGACTGATGGCCAAGGTCTTTGAGCGCCACATTGCTCTTTTCCCGCGCCATGCCGGCCCGCTCAGGATCGGTCCGGTTGTTCACCGCCTCACGGTCGTTGCGGGCAAGGGAGGGCGCGAGGTTCGAGAGGTGCGGGCGGAGCCTGTGACCATCCAGGTGGCGCCCTTTCCAGCCAGCAGCGTTCCGCTCGCCTCCAGTGCGCTGACGGTAGTGGACGAATTGTCCAGTGATCCTGGCACCTTGCGTGACGGTGAGACCTTGATCCGGCGCGTGGTCCTGCGTGCGGATGATACCTTGCCGCATCTTGTGCCGCCGCGCCCGGAGATACGGGCACCCTGGCTGATCAGCTTCACGGCGCCGGAGGTGCGGAAGATGAAACCAACCCCGGCAGGTCCGGAAACGACCGTGGTTTGGGAATGGCATTTGCGCCCGAAAACAGGGGAGCCAGCAGTGCTGCCACCGGTTTCAATTCCGTGGTTCGACACGGTCTCGCGCGAAATGAAAACCGCCGAGATCCCTGCGATCCCCTTTGGCTATGCCAGCTTTTCGAAAAACCGGACAGGATCGGACCAACTTGCCTCATCGCAGGTCCTGATCGCCATTGGCGTTCTCCTGACTGGGCTTCTGACCGGTCTCGCGGCAGCCTTTTGGGCAAGTGGTTTGCGTCTCGGACAGAACCTCATCCAACGCCTAAGACGCCTCCTGCCGTTCGATCCCACCCGCAGTCCCATGCGGATCGCAGCCCGTCAGAGAGACCTGATGGCTCTTCGCTCCGCAGTCGAAGGTCACCTGAACCGAAAACGAACCCTCGGCCTGCCGGTCGCGGACGGATCGACCCGGGACCTCGACCAGGCAATCTATGCAAAACCTTCCAGTGCATCTGCTTTCGAACCGGACAGCTTTCTACGGGGTCTTTTGTCCAGGAACCGGAAAGGGTCTTAGCAAGAGGCCACTTCAAGACTGATCAAGCTCGGCCAGAAGCTTGACCAGCCAGTCCACGAAGACGCGGACTTTGTTGCTGAGGTGCCGGTTGGGCGGATAAACAATGAAGAGAGGCAGCGTCTCAGGCTCCCAGTCTTCCAGCAGCGGGACCAGAGCGCCTTTGCGAATTTCCTCGTTTGCCATGAAGCGGGGCAGTTGGGCTATGCCGTGCCCAGCAAGGGCCGCCGTCACATAGCTGCGCGCATCATTGACCGAGAAATGCGATCGCGCCTCGATTTCCAGCGTTTCCTTGCCACGCTGAAAGCTGAAGGGAAACAGCTGACCGGACTGGGGAGAGAAATAGCTGACGCAATTGTGGTCCGTGCGCAGATCCTCCGGATGGGAGGGCATGCCGAAGCGATCGATATAGGGCTTGGCGGCGCAGGTGATCATCTTGATTTCGCACACCCGGCGCGCGATGAGCGAGGGATCCCCTGGCGTTCCGGCCCGAAGGGCACAATCGACATTCTCCAGAAGGTAGTCGACCGTCCGGTCCCCGACGCCCAGATCGATCCGGATGTCCGGGTAGGACTTGTAGAACTCGCAAAGGGCCGGAATGACAATCCAGTCGGAAAAGGCGCCGGACATTTCCACCCGCATGCGGCCTGTCGGGTTCGCCTGCAGATGCAGCAGGCTGCTGTCCAGTTCCTCAAGCTCCGCAACGATCTTGGCGGCGCGCTCATAATAAAGCGCCCCATCGGTGGTCACGATCACCCGCCGCGTGGTGCGGTTGAACAGTTTCGTCTGCAGATGCGCTTCAAGGTTCTGAATCAGATTGGTGAGCGTTGCCCGTGGAATGCGCAAGGACTCGGAGGCCCGGACGAAATTTCCGGTTTCCACCACCCGGAGAAAGGCACGCATGGCCGTCAGCTGATCCATTCCATCTCCCTTCCCTGAAAATTGGTTGGATTATTATTCGAAATTTCGAATAGTGTTACCAAAAATGCAGCTCTTATTCCACACCATGAATAGACATATGTGTGCCCATGAAGTGGCAGGGGTGTATCTATTCTTTTCGCTTCAATTCAGGATCAATGACGATGACCTCCGCAGTGCAAATCAAGGACATGACATTCGACAAGGTCGAGATCGGCCCGGTCGAAGTGCGTGTCTTTCAAGGCGCTGACTACGAGAAGTCACCACCCGTGCTGATCTATTTCCACTCCGGGGCCTTTCGCGAGGAAGACCGGATGGACAGTGAAGTCGCAACGACACTGGCGCAGACCGGGGCCATCGTCGTGATCCCGAATGTCAATGCTCCCCTCGGGGGCGTCTTTCCGAAGCCGCTTGAAGTGGGGTTCTCCATCTTCAGTTACCTTGCGCAAAAGCGGGCTGGCCTTGGCAATCGCAAGTCCCTGCTTCTGCTCGGCGGGGCCGAATGCGGTGGCAACCTGGCAGCGGCCATTGCCCACAAGGCCCGGGATTACCGGGCAAACGAACTGGACGGCCAGATCCTTCTGTCCCCGCTGCTGGACCCGTTCATGGGATCGGCGTCGATGCAGAAGGCAGCGGCCGCCGGCATGAGAGACCGGTGGTCGGAAGGCTGGAGCCATTATCTCAGCGGGGGTGTCTGCCACCCCTATGCAGCCCCCTGCACCTGCTCGCGGCTGGCAGGTCTGGCACCTGCACTCATTGTAACCTCGGAGGATGATCCTCTGCGCGACGAAACCCTGGGCTATTCCCGCAAGCTGGCCGCTTCGGGGGTAAGGGTCCAGGAACATCTCTTTTCCGAAGGCGCAAGCTGGCCTTCGATCTACGGCGCAAAATGCCCCATGGCCGCAAATTGGCAAGCTGGCCTCACAGAGCAATTCGAGAGCTTTGTGAAGTCGGTCACCATTCAGTGACGGAAACACAACACCTCAGCGATTGAGCCCTCCTCCCGGACGCTCAAGGAGACGAAAATGGCATCAACTGCAACACGCCGCGTCCTGCTGGGCGCCGGCATCGGCTTCGTATTGTCTGCAACAACAGCAGTCTATCTATTGAACCAGCCCTTCAGTGCGCCTGCGTCCGCCGCCAGCGGACAAGAAGCGCCCCCCGCCATTCCCGTGACGGTCGCCAAGGTCGACAGCCGGGCCATCACCATCTGGCAGGAATTCTCCGGCCGTCTGGAAGCTGTCGAACGGGTGCAGGTGCGCTCTCGCGTGACGGGCGCGATCCAGTCTGTTCACTTCCGCGAGGGCGCCCTGGTGAAGGCAGGCGATCTGCTCTTCACCATCGACCCTGCCCCCTATGAGGCAACGGTCGCCCAGCGGGAAGGTCAGGTTGCCTCCGCACAGGCCCAGCTCAAGCTCGCAAAGACCGAGCTGGACCGCGGCAGCAAACTGATCGGGGCACGGGCCATTTCACAAAGCACCCTCGATCAGCGCCTCAACGCCTTCGACGAAGCTCTTGCCAACATGCAGACGGCAGAAGCCTCCCTCAATTCGGCAAAGCTCGAGCTGGACTACACGCAGATCAAGGCGCCCGTGAGCGGCCGGGTCGGCAAGATCGAAGTCACAACAGGCAACCTGGTGGCCGCAGGCCTTTCCTCGCCGGTCCTGACGAGCCTAGTGTCGGTAGACCCGATCTATGCCAGCTTCAATGTCAGCGAAGACACGGTCGCCAAGGCCTTGTCTGAACTGCCCTCTTCCATCGGTGCCCTCGCCCCGATCGAGGATATTCCGGTCGAGATCGGAACCTCGGCAGATGAAGGCACCCCGATCAAGGGCAAGCTTCAGCTGATCGACAACCAGGTGGATGCGGCCAGCGGCACGATCAACGTCCGGGCTGTCTTCGACAATCCCGGCCAGCGCCTGATCCCCGGCCAGTTCGTTCGCATCCGCATGGGCGAACCGAACCCGATGGAGAAGATCCTGATCAGCGAAAGGGCCATCGGCACCGACCAGGACAAGAAGTTCGTCTATGTGGTCGACGCTGACAACAAGGTGGCCTACCGCGCCGTCGAACTGGGACAATCCGCCGATGGCGAACAGATCGTCAGCAGCGGCCTGATGGCTGGCGAGACAATTGTCGTGAACGGCCTGCAGCGGATCCGGTCCGGCGCAACCGTCCTGCCGCAGCCGGAAGGCAAGGTCGCCGCCGCCCAGTAACAGCATGAGAGGGGAACGGCTGTTTCCGACAGCGGCCGTCCTCCTGCCCGGCACCCAAAAACTGACACATCTGCAACCGGCGGACATTCCGCCGGAACGGGATCCTGCATCCCGGCCACTGCCCGAAAGAGGGGCTTGCAATGAATATTTCACGTTTCTTCGTCGACCGCCCGGTGTTTGCCGGGGTGCTATCGGTCCTCATTCTGGTCGCTGGCCTGATTGGCCTCGTGTCCCTCCCGATCTCCGAATATCCGGAAGTCGTTCCGCCCTCCATCGTCGTTCGAGCCACCTATCCGGGCGCGAACCCGAAGGTCATTGCCGAAACCGTCGCCACCCCGCTGGAAGAACAGATCAACGGGGTCGAAGGCATGCTGTACATGTCCAGCCAGGCGACGTCCGACGGCGTCATGACCCTAACGGTCACCTTCCAGCTTGGCACGGATCCGGACCAGGCCCAGCAGCTCGTCCAGAACCGCGTGTCACAGGCCGAACCGCGACTGCCCGCTGAAGTGCGCAGCCTCGGCATCACGACGGTCAAGAGCTCGCCGGACCTGATGATGGTGGTCAACCTCACCTCCCCCAATGACCGCTATGACATCACCTACCTGCGGAATTATGCGGTCCTCAACATCAAGGACCGGTTGGCCCGAATACAGGGTGTCGGGCAGGTTCAGGTCTTCGGTTCCGGCGATTATTCCATGCGGATCTGGGTCGATCCCCAGAAGGCGGCAGAGCACAATCTGGCGGCCAGCGACATCACGACCGCCATCCGGCAGCAGAACGTCCAGGCCGCCGCCGGGATCATCGGTGCTTCGCCGAACCTTTCCAGTGTCGACATGCAGCTGAGCGTGAATGCGCAAGGCCGTCTGCAGACACCGGAAGAGTTCGGCAACATCATCGTCAAGACCGGAGAAAGCGGACAGGTCACCCGTCTGCGGGATGTTGCACGCGTGGAACTGGGGGCTGCCGACTATTCCCTGCGCTCCCTGCTGGATGGCAAGCCTGCCGTCGCCGTTCCGGTGTTCCAGGCTCCCGGCTCGAACGCCATCGCCATTTCGGACGCGGTCGTCGAGACCATGAACGAATTGCAGGAAGCCATGCCGGAAGGGGTGAAGTACGAGATCGTCTACGACACCACCAAGTTCGTCCGTGCCTCGATCGAAAAGGTGGTGGATACGCTGCTGGAGGCCATCCTGCTCGTTGTCATCGTGGTCATCCTGTTCCTGCAGACCTGGCGTGCCTCGATCATCCCGCTCATCGCCGTTCCCGTATCGATCATCGGTACCTTTGGGGTGATGTATGTCTTCGGCTTCTCCATCAATGCCCTCAGCCTGTTCGGCCTCGTTCTGGCAATCGGCATCGTGGTCGATGACGCCATCGTTGTGGTCGAAAACGTCGAGCGAAACATCGAGAACGGTCTCAACCCGCGCAACGCCACCTATCAGGCCATGAAGGAGGTCTCCGGACCGATCATCGCCATCGCGCTGGTTCTGGTCGCAGTGTTCGTGCCACTGGCCTTTATCACCGGTCTCTCCGGCCAGTTCTACCGCCAGTTCGCGCTGACCATCGCCATCTCGACGGTGATCTCCGCGATCAACTCCCTGACCCTGTCTCCTGCTCTCGCCGCCTTGCTCCTGAAGGGACACCATGCCCCCAAGGATGCCCTGACCCGTGGCATGGACCGGGTGTTCGGCTGGTTCTTCAGAGGCTTCAACCGGGCCTTCGGCAGCGGATCGAATGCCTATGGCCGCGGCGTGGGCGGACTTCTGTCGCGCAAGAGCCTCGTCATGGCCGTCTATCTGGTTCTGGCAGGCGCAACCTATGTGCTGTTCACCACGGTACCGGGCGGCTTCGTTCCCGCACAGGACAAGCAGTATCTGATCGGCTTCGCCCAGCTCCCAGACGGGGCAACGCTTGACCGGACCGAGGATGTCATCAAGCGCATGAGCGACATTGCCATGGAACAGCCAGGCGTCGAACACGCCATTGCCTTCCCCGGGCTGTCGATCAACGGCTTTACCAACTCCTCCAACGCGGGCATCGTCTTTGCCTCGCTGGCAGACTTCGAGGAGCGCCGCACGCCGGACCTCTCCGGGGATGCCATTGCGATGCAGCTGAACCAGAAGTTCGGCGCCATCCAGGACGCATTCATCGCCATGTTCTCCCCGCCCCCGGTGCAGGGCCTGGGCACGACCGGTGGCTTCAAGCTGCAGATCGAGGACCGGGCAGGCCTCGGCTATCCGGCTCTGGATGCCGCCAAGACCGCCTTCCTGACCAAGGCCTATCAGACCCCCGAACTGGCTGGCTTGTTCTCCAGTTTCCAGATCAACGTGCCGCAGCTTTATGCGGATCTGGACCGGACAAAGGCAGAACAGCTCGGCGTGTCGGTCACAGACGTCTTTGAAACGCTGCAGATCTATCTCGGCTCGCTGTATGTTAACGACTTCAACGCCTTCGGCCGCACCTACAGTGTGCGCGTCCAGGCGGATGCGGCGTTCCGGGCAAGACCGGAGGATATCGGGCGGTTGAAGGTGCGTTCCAGTTCCGGCCAGATGATCCCGCTCTCGGCCCTGATGAAGGTCGATGCCACCACCGGTCCGGAACGGGCAACCCGCTACAACGGTTTCCTGGCAGCCGATGTGAATGGCGGGCCGGCACCGGGCTTTTCCTCAGGACAGGCCCAGGCAGCGGTGGAGCAGATCGCGGCCGAGACCCTGCCAAAGGGGATCAGCTTCGAATGGACGGATCTGACCTATCAGCAGATCCTGGCGGGCAGCTCCGGCGTGCTGGTCTTCCCCCTTGCCTTGCTTCTGGTCTATCTGGTTCTGGCTGCCCAGTATGAAAGCCTGACCTTGCCGATCGCGATCATCATGATCGTTCCGATGAGCGTGCTTGCCGCCCTCGCCGGAGTGTGGCTGACCGCGGGAGACAACAACATCTTCACCCAGATCGGGTTGGTGGTGCTTGTGGGGCTTTCGGCAAAGAACGCGATCCTGATCGTGGAATTTGCGCGGGAACTGGAGTTCGCCGGCCGCTCACCGGTCGAGGCAGCCATCGAAGCCAGCCGATTAAGACTGCGTCCGATCCTGATGACGTCCCTGGCCTTCATCATGGGCGTCGTGCCACTGGTCTATTCGACTGGCGCGGGTGCAGAAATGCGTGTCGCCATGGGGGTCGCCGTCTTCTCCGGTATGATCGGCGTCACCTTCTTCGGCATCTTCATGACGCCGGTCTTCTATGTGCTGATCCGGCGGCTTGCGGGAAACCGCCCTTTGATCCAGCACGGCGAACCTGAGACCCAGGAAGCCGCCTGAAAACATGGCCAGCCCGTCCTCCAAAACGGGCTGGCCATTTCTAAAAAACAATAAAGATCCCGCCCCGGCTTCTCGACCTAGCGCGAGAAATTACGCTTCTGGCCGAGAACGGAGCGGATCGAGAAGCTCGAGTGGATGCGCGAGACCCCCGGTAACTTCGCGAGGATCTCCTTGTGGATCCGCTCGAACTCCCCAGCGTTCTCCACATCGACACGCAGCATATAGTCCGAGCCGCCAGTCATCAGGTAACACTCCCGGATTTCCGGATGCTTGCGGACCGCCGCCTCGAACTTGTCGAGGTAATCTTCCGTCTGCCGATCCAGCGTGATGTTGATGATCACCGCAATGGACGCTTCTCCAGTCGAGCTGTCGACGAGGGCCGTGTAGCCCCTGATCACCCCCGTTTTTTCCAGGATCTTGATCCGCCGCAGGCAGGCGGAAGGAGACAGTCCCACCTCTGCGGCCAGCTTGGCATTGCTCATCCGGGCGTTGAGACGCAGGAGCCGGAGAATGTTGCGGTCGATCGGGTCCAAAGCCGCCATGCTCGATTATTCCAATTCTTCGCACAGAATGCAGATATTTTTCGCTTTGCACACTAATCGATCAGAAAAAGACACGCAATTTCGTTCATTGTTTCATATCCTCATGGACTTGAGACAAAGGATCGACCATGAGCGGCACCATTGCAGAGATGCAGAACCCCCTTGCAGAGGACATCCCGGGAGCAACCGGTTTCCTGACGATTGACCTTGGTGCTCTTGGCCGAAACTACGCCAAGCTGGCCGCTCTTGCCGCGCCCGCCACCACCGCAGCTGTCGTCAAGGCTGATGCTTATGGGCTCGGCGCCGTACAAGTCGCAAAGACACTTGCCTCCAAGGGCTGCCGCAATTTCTTCGTCGCCCAGTTCGGCGAAGCGCTCAAGCTCAAGCCTGTTCTTCCCTCTGACGCCCGTCTCTTCGTCCTCAATGGCTTGCAGCCTGGTGCAGAAGAGCGTTGCGCCAGTGACGGCATCATTCCCGTGATCAATTCCGTCGAGCAATGGGACCGGTGGGACGAGACCGCCAGAATCTTGAACCGCCGCCTGCCCGCTGCCGTCCAGTTCGACACAGGCATGTCCCGCCTCGGCGTTGCCTTCGACCACCGTGCCGACATGGAAAGCCTGATAAAGGCCAGCCAGCACGTGGACGTTCTGTTCGTCATGAGCCATCTGGCCTGTGCGGACGAGCCGGAAAACGAACAGAATGACGATCAGCTGTCCGAGATGCTGAAAGTGGCCGAAGCGTTTCCCGGCGTGCCACATTGCCTGGCCAACTCCGGCGGCGTTTTCCTCGGCAAGCCCTACCACGGCGCCCTCGTGCGGCCGGGTATCGCGCTCTATGGCGGTTCTCCGGTCGGCACGTCCGCCAATCCCATGGAGCCGGTTGTCCGTCTCGACATCGCCGTGGTGCAGACACGCACGGTTCCGGCAGGCACGAAGGTTGGCTATGGCGGATCCCAGGTCACGGACAAGGAAACCCGCCTTGCCACGATTGCCGCAGGCTATGCGGACGGACTGAGCCGCGCCCTGAGCAGCCGTGGCGCTGTCTATTTCAACGGGGTCCGGCTGCCGATCGTGGGACGGGTCTCCATGGACAGCATGACCGTCGACATCAGCGCCTTGCCTGAAGGCACCCTGACCCTTGGCAGCCGTGTCGAGGTGCTGGGTCCCAACCAGACGCTTGAAGATGTCGCCCGGGATGCCGGAACCATTTCCTATGAAATCCTGACAAGTCTCGGCCACCGTTATCAGCGCCGATACGTCTGACTGTTCAATCAACTCTCCTGCTCGTCTTTCGAGGCTCAAAATGAAAGTCATCGTTCTGGGTGCCGGCATCATCGGCGTTACCTCCGCCTATCAACTGGCCAAGGCTGGACATGAGGTGACGGTTATCGACCGTCAGCCCGGGCCGGCGCTGGAAACCAGCTTTGCCAATGCCGGAGAGGTTTCCTTCGGCTATTGCTCGCCTTGGGCAGCGCCTGGCATTCCGATGAAGGCCTTGAAGTGGCTACTGATGGAGCACGCACCGCTGATCCTGCGTCTGAAGGTGGACACGGCGATGCTGAGCTGGCTCCTGCGGATGCTGCGCAACTGCACCTCTGAGCGCTATGCCCTCAACAAGAGCCGGATGCTGCAACTGGCCGACTACAGCCGCGTGTCCCTCGCCACCTTGCGATCTGAAACCGGCATTTCCTATGACGAGCGCATGCAGGGAACGCTTCAGCTATTCAGAACGCAGGCGCAGCTCGATGCCTCGGCCAAGGACGTCAAGGCACTGGCCGCCGATGGCATCCCGTTTGAAGTTCTGGATCGGGATGGCTGCGTGGGCGCCGAACCGGCCCTTGCCCATGTCCGGGACAAGATTGTCGGCGGCCTGCTGACCCCCAAGGACGAAACCGGCGACTGTTTCAAGTTCACCAATGCACTGGCCCGCATCGCAGAAGACATGGGCGTGACCTTCCAGTGGAACACATCCGTGAAGGACCTGGATGTCGAAGGCGGTCAGGTGCGCGGCGTTGTGACGGACAAAGGGAAGCAAACAGCTGATGCGATTGTCGTCGCCCTTGGCAGCTACTCGCCGTTGCTGATGAAGCGCTATGGCATCAAGCTGCCGGTCTATCCGGTGAAGGGCTATTCCCTGACCCTGCCGATCACGGACGCATCGCGCGCACCGGAATCCACCGTTATGGATGAGACCTACAAGATTGCGATCACACGCCTTGGCGACCGGATCCGCGTTGGCGGCATGGCGGAAATCTCGGGCTACACGAACGACCTTGGCCCGGCGCGCCGCCGCACGCTGGAACATTCCGTCACCGACCTTTTCCCGGGCGGCAACATGAGTGAGGCCAGCTTCTGGTCCGGATTGCGGCCAATGACGCCAGATGGAACCCCAGTCATCGGACCGACCAGGATCAAGGGCCTCTTCCTCAACACCGGCCACGGCACCCTCGGCTGGACCATGAGCACCGGCTCGGCCCGCGTGATCGCCGATCTCGTGTCCGGCCGCGCGCCCGAAATTGACGCAACAGACCTTGCGGTCAGCCGCTACGCCTGACCGGCATACGCTATCAAATTCAGAAGGAGGATTTTCAATGATCAAGCAAATCGACACCAAGGACGCACCAGGCGCCGTTGGTCCCTATTCCCAGGCCATCCAGACCGGCAACCTGCTCTTTGTTTCCGGCCAGCTGCCTATTGATCCTGCGACGGGAGAATTCAACTCGGCCAATGCGGTCGAACAGGCAGACCAATGCCTGAAGAACCTCGCAGCCATCGCCAAGGCCGCCGGCACGGACCTGTCGAACACCGTGAAAACCACCGTGCTTCTGACCGATCTGGGAGACTTTGCCGAAGTGAACCGGGTCTATGCAGGCTTCTTCAAGGAGCCCTTCCCGGCGCGCGCCTGCTATGAGGTCAAGGCCCTGCCAAAGGGCGCGAAGGTCGAAATCGAAGCCGTCATTGCCGTCGGCTGACCTTTAAATTCAGCACTTGCGGCCGTTGAGCCAGCGTTTCACGCCAGCTTGACGGCCGCAGGCTATTTCCAAAAATCAGCCGCCAGTCAGACGTGAAGACGCCCGGAAACTGCGGAACTGATTGAGCGCATTGATCGACTTGCCATTGTCGATGGATGCCAGATCCAGAATGATCGCGTTGGCGATGGTCATCGGCACGACGAGAGACTGGGACTCTCCCGGTTCGCCTCGGGACACGAGGATCTGATGATCGGGCGCCGGATCGATCCGGGTTCCACCAACATCGGTAATCGCCAGTGTCCTGGCTCCGGCGCGCGCGGCCACATCACGCACTTCCTCCAGAAGCGGCGGCGCCTTGCGGAAGGCCAGCATCCAGACGACGTCATCCTGGGTCAGGCCTGTCAGCAGTTCCGGCAGCAGATGGATCTGACTGCCGAGATCAACTGCATCATAGCCCGACCGGCCGAGGCGAAGCGCGATGAGCGAGCAGAGGGAGGCAAAGTGCCCCCGGCCGAAGACGAAAATCCTCCGGCTGCCGCACAGCGTTTCTGAAAACGCACGGATATCCGCATCCGAGACGCTGTTGCGAGCCTGTTGGAGCGCTGCAATCTCACTGTCCAGCACCGAGGCCAGCAGCCCGTCCCCTTCTGCCTTCACCAGCCGGGCGGCCATGCGGGCCGCAGGGCTTTCAAAGTCGTTGCCGCCTTCCGTCAAGCTGGATTGCAGGAAGCTCCTGAATTCCGGATAGCCCTTGAACCCCAGACGGCGGGCGAGCCGCACGGCAGAGGCCGGATGCACACCGGCGCGGGAAGAGACATCCTTGCCGTTTTCCAGGGCCGCCCGGATCGGATCCTGGATCAGAACATCCAGAAGCCGCGTGTCCGCATCCGTGAGACGGGAGGAATGGCGGCTGATCAGATCGCTCAGGGCCAAAGGCGCATCTTCTCCGGCCGTCTCGCCTTCCCTATCCGTGTCGCGCATGTTTCCGCTCATGACTTTCCAGATCGATCCTGTCGCCAGTCTGGCTATCGAAATAAAGGGCCCGGTCCAGATCATAGGAAATCCAGAGACCGTCCGTCCCCGAGGGCATGTCCCGCCGCGCTGCCGTCACCGTCAACCGGCCCGCCGGCGTTTCGCAGTGAAGCAGCATTTCGGAGCCCGTCATTTCCGACAGGATAATTCGCGCTGGCAAGGCTCCTCCGGGGTTTTCTCCGTGGACTGTCAGCATATCCGGACGCAGGCCTGCCGTCAGGCCCTTGGGTCCCTGCCAGCAAGGCAAAGCTTCGGCATCAACAAAATTGATCGGCGGCGTGCCCAGGAAGCTGGCAACGAAGCGGTTGCGCGGCTGGTCGTAGATCACATCAGGCCGGTCAAACTGCAGCAGATGGCCATCCTTCATCACGGCCACCCGGTCGGCCAGGGAAAGCGCCTCGGTCTGATCGTGGGTGACATAGACAATCGTCGCGCCGAGTTGCCGGTGCAGCTCCTTGATCTCCGTGCGCATGGTGATGCGCAAGGCGTTGTCCAGATTGGACAACGGCTCATCCATGAGGAAGATCGAGGCATTGCGGGCCATCGCCCGCCCCATGGCAACGCGCTGACGCTGACCTCCGGAGAGCGCCGCCGGCTTGCGGTCGAGATAGGCGTCAAGCTGCAAGGTTTTTGCGACTTCTCTTGCGCGCTCGTTCCGCTCAGTCTTGGGAACACCCCGTAGCTCCAGGCCGAAGGCGATGTTGTCACGCACGCTCATATGCGGATAGAGCGCGTAATTCTGAAAGATCATCGCAATGTCACGATCTTGCGGGGCCAGATCATTGGCCAGCTTGCCGCCGATCTCGATCCGCCCCTCCTCACAACGGTCCAGACCCGCGATCAGACGCAACAAGGTGGACTTGCCGCAGCCTGACGGGCCGACGATGACGACAAACTCGCCCGGCCTGATGTCGAGGGAAACCCCATGAAGAATCTGCGGGCCATTGGGATAGGATTTGCGGATGTCCTGAAGCTGGATGCTGCTCACGGCCTCGATCCTTCCTTGCGGCTGTTGCGGATGGTGATTGCAAGGGTGGGCCGGTCGGTGGTGAACACCTTGACCCCGAGATCAAGCGCGAGGCCGATCTGGTCCGGCGTGTGGGCCGCCCAGCAACCGAATGCGATCCCCGCCGCCTCGAACTGGTCCTTCAGGGCCTTGTCCGCCGTCGAGATGTGAACGCCGACTTCCTTGATGCCGTGTGTCTTTGCCACTTCGATCACCGCGCCGGGGCCTAGCTGGCGCAGGACGGCGGGGCTCACCAGCCAGAGGCAAGGCCGGTCAGTGGCGGCCGCGATCTCGTCCATGCTGGCAACCAGGAACGAGGAAAAGACCGTCCGCTCCAGCATGCCATGCTGCTTCAGGACGGCCATGACTCTGGGTACAAAACCGGCATAGGCAAGGCCGTCTGCGCCCGGCTTGATTTCACAGCGGAAGCCCACCGTACTGTCCTGATAAAGAGCGCAGAGTTCTTCCAGCGTCAGCGGATTGCTGCCTGCGCCGTAGCGGATTTCTGCGTTCTTGATGTCGGCCAGAAGCATCTGCGCAATCACGCCGGTTGTGTCGGTGGTGGCGTCCAGCGTGGCGTCATGATGAACCACAATGGCGCCATCTGCGGTCGGATGGACATCGAACTCGACTTCTTCCAGCGCCATCTGCGCGGTGGCCCGGAAGCCCTGCAGGGTGCTGTCTCCAAATTCCAGAGTGCCGCCGCGATGGGATGCAATGCGTGTCATTGAAAGGATTTCCTTGATTTATTTCACGGCGCCCATGGTGATGCCGCGCACGAGATGGCGCTCCACCAGGAGAAAGCCCAGGAGAACTGGCAGGATGGTGATGGTCGAGGCAGCCATGACGAGCGGCCAGTCGACGAGACCTTCACCGGGATTGATGCGGTAGAGACGCGCAAGGCCGACCTGCAGGGTGTAGAGGTCCTTGTCCCCGACAGCCACGAGCGGCCAGATGTAACTGTTCCACTCGGTCATGAAGATGTAGAGCGCCATGGACGCGATCGCCGGGCGGGACAGGGGCACAATGATCCGCCACAGCACGGTCAGCGGGCGGGCTCCATCCATATAGGCCGCTTCATCCAGGGACTTCGGGATGCCCCGGATATACTGCCGCAGGAAGAAGGCGGCAAAGCCGTTAGAGATCGCCGGCAGGATCAGGCCGGCATAGGTGTCGAGCAGCCCGACCTTTGCCAGAGACAGATAGTTCGGGATCAGGCTGATGTGGCTGGGGATCATCAGCGTGGCAATGGTCGCTCCGAACAAGAGGTTCCCGCCCCTGAAGGAAAAGCGGGCAAAGGCGTAGGCGGCCATGGTCGCGAAGGAAATGCCGAGCAGGGTCACCATGCCGGACACGAACAGGCTGTTGAGGAGATAGCGGGCAAAATCATACTGCCCGATTGCCCGGCCATAATTGTCGAGCGTGAACGCCGTCCCGCCCGTGTAATAGGCATCCGCCGTCTGGAAGGAGATCCAGATCGAATAGAGAACCGGAGACAGGAAGAGCAGACCGGCGATGGCTGCAAGGCCTACGAGAAAGGGATTGTCACGCTTCATAATGGACCTTCCTGCCGATGATGCGGGACTTGAGGATGGCCAGAGCGACCAGCAGCACGAACAGGATCACCGCCAGCGCGGAGCCTCTGCCGATATCGAACAGCACGAAGCCGATCTCGTAGAGCTGATTGACCAGCATGTCCGTTGCCCCGGCCGGGCCGCCGCGGGTCATGACATTGACGATGGTGAAGACCTGAAAGGCCTCGATGACGGAAATGACGAGCAGGAAATAGGTCGTCGGCATCACCAGAGGCAGCGTAACGCGCCGGAACACATGCAGGCGGCGGCCACCGTCGACGGAAGCCGCGTCATAAAGCTCGCCCGGAATGGCCTGCAGACCCGCGATATAGATCACGATGTCATAGCCGAGCTGCTTCCAGGTGTTGACGAAGATCAGAACCCAGAGCGCCAGAAACGGGTCCTGCAGCCAATGCACCTTGCCGATGCCGACGGCAGCAAACAACGCGTTGACCATGCCGTAGTCGGTCGAGAAGATCCAGGAGAAGACAACCGCAATCGAAACGGCAGACGTCACCGAAGGCAGAAACAGCGCGCCGCGCAAGAGCCGTGAATGGAGGGTTTCGCGGGTCAGGTAACTCGCGATCACCAGGGCAAGGCCGAGCCTGAGCGGCACGGACAGAACTGCAAAAACGGTGGTGACCCAAAGCGAGTTCCAGAAGTCGTGCGAAGCCAGCAATTGCTCATAATTGCGCAAGCCGACGAAAGGCATGTCCGGCGACAGGAAATTCCATTCGCGAACACTCAGGTTGAGACTCGACAGAATGGGGATGTAGGTGAACACCGCGATGGAGATCATCAACGGCGCCACGAAGAAATAGGGGGTGAGTTTGCGAAGCATGACCGTGGATCGTACCGGCGGTGCGGGCGCAAACCCGCCCGCCGGCACCCTTTGAAAAGGATCAGTTGCTGAGACGCGTTTCTTCGGAGCGGGTCTGCTCGGCGAAGTCTTTCAGGGTCTCTGCGGCATCGCGCTGGCCCAGAGCCATGGCCTGCCACATCTTGTATTCCGTGGTCCGCATCCAGGTCACGACGGTGGTGCGGGCACGGCCATGGGCATTCGGCAGGGACTCGATGGCAACATCAATGCCCGGCTTGGTGGCCAGAGCTTCCTTGGCGACCGGAAGATCGGCACTCTTCTTGTTGATTGGCAGGTAGCCGGTGGCAGCAAACCAGATTGCATTGGCTTCCGGAGAAGAGGCGTAGCTCACGAACTTGTAGGCAGCATCCTGAACGTCCTTGGGGGAAGAGGCCATGATGCCGATCCCTGCGCCGCCGATCGGCACCGAGCAGGCCTTGTTGCACGGCATCGGACGAACAGCCAGATTGTCGCCGAGAGCCTTCTTGGTCGAACCATAGCCGCCGGTGGAATTCATCTGAATGCCAACCTTGCCGGCCAGGAACGCATCGCGGCCTGCATCCTCGTCGGTTACGCCATCGGGAGATGCAACCTTCTCCGCATGTACCAGGGACGCCATCCACTGGTAGGCTTCAATGGTGTTCGGCTTGTCGAGCAGGATCTCACCGGACATCGGATCGACCAACTCGCTGTCATTGGCCATGACCAGGCCCCAGCGGGCAAACTGACCGGGGGCAGCAATACCGGAAATACCTTCCGCGCCCAGCTTGCCGTTGATGGTCTTGGCAGCGCTCAGGATCTCGTCAAACGTGACGAGCGGCGTGTCTTCGGACAGCCCGGCGCGGGTGAAAATGTCCTTGTTGAAATAAAGGACCGGCGTGGAAGAGTTGAACGGCACGATATAGTTCTTGCCGTCGATCACCCCGACTTCCTTGGCATAGTCGTAGAGGTCGTCCTTTAGCGGATCCGCATCGAAATAGGGCGTCAGATCCGTGAGAATGCCGTTGTTGGCAAAGAGGCCATAACGGGTGACTTCCAGAATGACCGCATCCGGTGCCCGGCGAGCCGGAATGGCGGCCTGCAGCTTTGCGATGATATCGTTGTAGTTGCCGATGAACTCGGCTTCGATGTCGATATCGGGATTGGCGGCTTCGAAATTGGCAATGATCTTGTCGATTGCCGCGCCATTCGTCTTGTTGAAGCTGTGCCAGAACTTGACCGTCGTCGCGGCATCGGCCGCGCCCACGCTGGCGACGAGAGAAAGAACGCTGGCTGCAATCGCGCTCTGGAATTTCCGGGACATCTGCATCTCCTTTGCAAACAAAATTGCAACGAGATCGACTTAGCAATTTGAAGCGACAGTTTCTTAAATCAGCCATGAATGTTTGGTGACAGCAACGTGCTCCGCGCCCGCGCAACCCAAAGACGTGAGTTTGGCCCGGATGGATCTCGCCCAAACGCAAAAGGCCCTGGAGGATGCTCCTCCAGGGCCTTTCGAACCAATCTGAGATCACGCGTCAGCACTCCGGAATGTTGACCGCTATGCCGCCGGTCGAGGTTTCCTTGTATTTCAGGTTCATGTCATGGCCGGTCTGGCGCATCACCTCGATGCAATTGTCCAGCGGCATGAAATGCTGCCCGTCACCGCGCAGCGCCAGGCTCGCCGCAGATACGGCCTTGATGGCGCCAAGCGCATTGCGTTCGATACAGGGAACCTGAACGAGGCCCGCTGCCGGATCGCAGGTCATGCCCAGGTGATGTTCGAGAGCAATTTCCGCCGCATTTTCAATCTGCTCATTGGATCCACCGAGAGCAGCGCAAAGCCCGGCCGCTGCCATGGCTGAGGCCGACCCTACCTCCCCCTGGCAGCCAACTTCGGCTCCTGAAATCGAGGCATTGTGCTTGATCAGCCCCCCGACGGCGGCAGCAACGAGCAGAAGATCCCGCTCCCCGGCTGAATTCGCCCCCCTGCAATGGTCGCGGTAATAGCGGAGCACAGCAGGCACGACCCCGGCGGCGCCATTGGTCGGCGAGGTGACAACCCGGCCGCCAGCCGCGTTTTCCTCGTTGACCGCCATGGCGTAAACGCTCAGCCAATCATTGACCACATGCGGCTGACCGAAATTATGACCGCGCTCGTCGGTCAGTTGCGCGAAGATGGCCTTGGCGCGCCGGCGCACCTTGAGACCGCCGGGCAGAATGCCGTCACAGCGCAGGCCGCGCTCGACACATCCGTCCATGGCCTCCAGAACCAGCTTCAGCTTGGCTTCCAGATCCTCGCCATGAATGACCTGCTCATTGGCGCGCTTCATCTCTGCGATGGACTTGCCAGAGGCAGCGCCCATCTCCAGCATTTCCTTCGCCGTGCCGAATGGGAAAGGAAACTGCTTGGCTTCCTTTTCATCCCGTAGAGAGTTAGGCCTCCCCTCCCGGTCACTGAGAAGCTCAGCATGGGACAGCACGAAGCCACCGCCAATCGAATAATAGGTTTCCTCGTGGCAGAGGGTTCCTGCCGCATCGAAGGCCCGGAAGATCATACCGTTGGCATGGAGTTCCAGAGGCGGGCCATAGTCGAAAATCAGGTCGGTTGCCGGATTGAACTGCAGGGTTCCAAGCCCCTGAGGCGCGATGGTGCAACGGGCATGCACTTCTGACTCCAGCCGCTCGGCCTCGTCCGGATCAAGCGTGTCCGGCAGCAGGCCGATCAGGCCCAGAATGACAGCCCGGTCCGTGGCGTGCCCCTTGCCCGTGAAGGCAAGGGAGCCATGGAGCGAAACTGTAACCGACGCCGGTTCCCCGGCCTCCGGATAGCCTTGTGTCCCGCTCCGCAATGCATCAAGGAAGCGGGCAGCAGCCGTCATCGGCCCCATGGTATGGGAAGATGACGGGCCAATGCCGATCTTGAATATGTCGAAAACCGACAGGAACATGGGCGTGATCAGGCGTAGATCGGATGAGCGGCGCACAGGGCGCGCACTTCACCGAGTACGGCTGCCTCGACATCTGCATTGCCGTCCGCATCCGCAGACAAGGCATCGATCACCCGCAGAACCAGTTCCCCGACCTTGCGGAATTCAGCTTCACCAAAGCCGCGGGTCGTGCCGGCAGAGGTGCCGAGACGGATGCCGGAGGTCACGAACGGCTTTTCCGGGTCAAACGGAATGGCGTTCTTGTTGCAGGTCAGTCCAGCCCGCTCAAGAGCCGCTTCCGCAGCCTTGCCGGTCACGCCCTTCGGGCGCAGATCGACCAGAACCATGTGGCAGTCGGTGCCACCGGAAACAATGCCGAGACCGCCTTCGATCAGGACAGCGGAAAGCGCACGGGCATTGGTGATGACCTGGGCAGCGTAGTCCTTGAAGGAGGGCTGCAGGGCTTCCCCAAAGGCGACAGCCTTGGCGGCAATCACATGCATCAGCGGTCCGCCCTGGTTGCCCGGGAAGACAGCGGAATTGAACTTCTTTGCGAGGGCTTCATCATTGGTGAGAATGATGCCGCCGCGCGGACCACGCAGGGTCTTGTGGGTCGTGGAGGTCACCACATGGGCATGCGGAACCGGGTTCGGATAGTGACCCGCTGCCACCAGGCCGGCATAGTGGGCCATGTCGACCATCAGATAGGCACCAACTTCATCGGCAATCGCACGGAACCCGGCGAAGTCGATGTGACGCGGGTAGGCAGAAGCCCCTGCAACGATCAGCTTCGGCTTGGTTTCCAGCGCCACCTTGCGGACAGCTTCCATGTCGATCAGGTGGTTGTCTTCACGCACTTCATAGGAGACCACGTCAAACCACTTACCCGACATGGTGACCGGAGATCCGTGGGTGAGATGGCCACCGTGTGCCAGCGACATGCCCATGATGCGGTCGCCCGGCTGCAGCAGAGCCAGGAAAACCGCCTGGTTTGCCTGTGCGCCGGAATGGGGCTGCACATTGGCAAAGCCCGCGCCGAACAGCTCCTTCAGCCGCTCGATGGCAATCGTCTCGACTTCATCGACATGCTCGCAGCCACCATAGTAGCGGCGGCCCGGATAGCCTTCGGCATATTTGTTGGTCAAGACCGAGCCTTGAGCCAGAAGCACGTCCTTGGAGACGATGTTTTCAGAGGCGATCAGCTCGATCTGGTTCTGCTGGCGCTCCAGTTCGAGAGCCACGGCCTTGGCGACTGCGGCGTCGGAGATGGCTGAAGAAGAAATACGATCAGTCATGCAACATAAGTCCCTAAATGGAGCCCGGCAGTCAGGGCCGGCTCGAGCTATCCGGTCACATCATTCGGCTGCAAGTTCTCCGCAACCGGTCTGAAGTAGCGAAATCAGGTGCGGCGCAAAGGAGCGCCAGACATCGATGCGGTAGGTCTCAGCCGCGTCGCGCCACAGAATGATGGTTGCCCCATCAAAGACGGTCCGGCGCGCTTCACCGACCGGCAATTTGTCCAGATCCCTCGGGCAGCCGAGCGTCAGCAATTCTGACGCCTTCGGGCCTTCGATCCGGACGGTCACTTCCCGGTCGGAAATCTCGGTCAGACTGTGGGGAGCGTCCGCATAGACGCTCTCACAGGCTTGCAGAATGGTTCCCGCCAGGCTTTCGCTGGTGTGAAGCATCCATTCATCTGGCCCCAGACACAGAACTTCAGTCTGGCCAGCCTGTGTACGCTGGCCAACCTTCGTGGGAAGGGTCAGCCCAAGCGCCGCGGAGAGCTTTGCCTGGCCGGCGGCCCCGGTGCGCAGGGAAAACCGCGCCACAGGCTCGAGAAGCGTCACGGAAGCGGCCAGACTTTTTGCCAGAACTCCAGCCTGTGACAGGTTGATATGTGCAGTCATCGCAGTGTTTCCGCAGCTAAGGTCAGAGTTTCAGGCGTTCACCTTCAGGATCGTAGAACACGGTCCCGGTGATGGTCGCTTCGACGGTGCCGAAAGGCATCGGGATGTAGACGGTCTCGCCCATCCGGCTATAGCCGCCCTCAACGAGCGCCATGGCAATCGGCCGTCCTGCCGCAACGCTGTGATAGGAGGACGTGACGTGACCGACCATCTTCATCGGAATGGGCTGGTTCGGATCGAAGACGATCTGAGCCCCTTCCTCAAGCTTGGTCTTGCCATCCTTGGTCAGAAGGCCAACCAGCTGCTTGCGGCCTTCGGCGGCAAGATCCGGACGGGCCAGACCGCGCTTGCCGACAAAGTCCGGCTTGGTCTTGCCGACTGCCCAGCCCTGGCCGGCGTCATAGGGGGTCACCGTGCCGTCCGTGTCCTGGCCGACAATAATGTATCCCTTTTCGGCGCGCAGAACGTGCATGGTTTCCGTGCCATAAGGGCAGATGTCGTATTTCTGGCCTGCCTCGAACAGCTTTTCCCAGAGCGCCCGGCCATAGCGGGCCGGAACGTTGACTTCGAAGCCAAGCTCGCCGGTGAAGCTGACACGGAACAGACGGGACGGGAAGCCTGCCACCGTGCATTCGGCGATCGACATGTGCGGGAAGGCTTCGTCCGACAGATCCAGACCTTCCACGAAAGGCTCCAGAAGATTGCGGGCGTTCGGGCCATTGAGCGCAATGGTCGACCACTGTTCAGTGGTAGAGGTCAGCCAGACCTTCAGATCCGGCCATTCCGTCTGCAGATAGTCTTCCATCATGTTCAGCACGCGCGCGGCACCGCCGGTCGTCGTGGTGATGTGGAAACGGTCATTGGTCAGGCGGCCGATGACACCGTCATCGCGGATGAAACCGTCATCGCCCAGAAGCAGGCCATAGCGGGTCCGGCCCGGTGCCAGCTTTGTCCAGGGGTTGGTGTACATGCGGTTCATGAACTCGACCGCATCCGGACCAACCACTTCGATCTTGCCGAGGGTGGAAGCATCAAAGATGCCGAGCGACGCACGGGTGGCGCGGCATTCGCGGGAAACCGCCTCTTCCATGTCTTCACCGGGCTTCGGGAAGTACCAGGCACGGCGCCACTGGGAGACCGGCTCGAAGACCGCGCCATGGGCCTCAGCCCAGCCATCGATCGGCGTCTTGCGGGTTACCTCGAAATGATCGCCGCGGTGATATCCGGCCAGAGCCCCGAAAGTCGTCGGCGTGTAGGGCGGACGGAAGGTCGTCAGACCCACCTGCGGCTGAGGCTTTCCGAGGGCATCGGCGGCAATGTTCAGACCGTTGATGTTGGACATCTTGCCCTGATCGGTCGCCATACCATTGGTGGTGTAGCGCTTCACATGCTCTATCGACCGCATGCCTTCGCGCACGGCGAGACGCAGATCCTTCGCGGTGACATCATTCTGATAGTCGACAAAGGCGCGGGCCTTGCCCGGGTTCAGGTCGGTCGGCAGTTCGGTATGGCTGACACCCGTACCCGGACGGTCGTTGCCGACAGAAACGGAGGCCACCGCCGGGGACTTGCCGAGCGCCTTGGCACAGGCAGCGCCCATGTCCCGGCCGTCGGTCAGAGCCGCCTCAATGCCCCAGAGCCCGCGGCCAGCACCGGCAATCTGGCAGTCTTCGGTCTTGCGGTCCGGCAGGAAGGTCTGTGCTTCCGGATCCCACTGCAGGCTGCCCTTGGTATGGGAGAAGAGATGCAGGGAGGGTGTCCAGCCGCCGCACATCAGCAGGCAATCACAGGTCAGCGTTTCCGCTTCCAGCACCTTGCCGTTCTGAACCTTGTTGACCCTTACGCTGCTGACGCGCAGACGGCCTGAGGTTCCGGTCACAGTATAACCGGCAAGCACCGTGATGCCACGCCGCTTGGCTTCAGTCACCAGATCGCTGCGCGGTTCCTGCCGTGTGTCGACGATCGCTTCGACAAATGTGCCCGCTTCCGCCAGATCAAATGCGGCGTACCAGGCGCTGTCGTGGCTGGTCGCGACGACTGCACGGCTGCCGACACGCACGCCGTAGCGGTTGAGATAGGTCTGTGCAGCCCCTGCAAGCATGACGCCCGGACGGTCGTTGCCATCGAACACCAGCGGCTTTTCCAATGCGCCCTGAGCCAGGATGACCTGACCGGCGCGAACCCGCCACAGGCGCTCGCGCGGCGTGGCCGCATCAGGCGTCTTCAGATGATCGGTGAGCTTCTGGCACAGGCCGACCATGTTCTGATGGTAATAGCCGATGGCCGTGGTGCGCGTCATGATCCGAACGCCGAGCTTTTCCAGCTCCGCCAGTTCACTTGCAAGCCAGGTCCAGGCCGGCTGACCATTGATCTCGACCTGCGGCTCGCTGAGCAGCGTGCCACCGGCTTCGGCGTTCTCATCCACGAGGGTCACACGCAGACCGGCAGATGCCGCGCTGCGGGCCGCAGCAAGTCCGGCAGGGCCCGCGCCGACGACCAGCACATCCGTGTGCAGGTAGCGGGAGGCATAATGATCCGGATCCGGCTCGCTCGGAGACACGCCAAGGCCTGCCGCAGAGCGGATGAACGGCTCATAGACCTTGTCCCAGAAGGACTTCGGCCACATGAAGGTCTTGTAGTAGAAGCCTGCGGAAAAGAGCATATACGCCCGGTCATTGACCGCGCCAATGTCGAACTTGAGGCTGGGATACTTATTCTGGCTGTTGACCTGAAGACCGTTCCAGATCTCCTGCACGGTCGCACGGGTGTTCGGCTCGAACTGCCCCTTGCCACGGCGCGTGCCAACGAGCGCGTTCGGCTCTTCGGATCCGGCAGAGACGGGACCACGCGGACGGTGATACTTGAACGAGCGGCCCATCAGGTGAACGCCGTTGGCCAGCAGTGCAGAGGCGACCGTATCCCCTTCAAGACCGCGGAAGGTTTTGCTGTCGAAGGTGAAGGTCACGGGCTTGCCGTGCTGAACCCGGCCACGGCCCGGAACGCGGAAATTGGTCATTTTTCAGACTCCGACTGGCCAGCCGCGCTGAGCAGGGAAGCAAGATCCGGACGAGGCTCACCGGCCTTGTAGGTCGTCAGGAAACGATCCGACACAGTGTCGCGCACTGCGTTGAAGAAGCGCGCGCAGCCATGGCTGTGGCGCCAGCGCTCGAAATGCGGTCCCTTCACGTTGCTGCGGATGAACAGAAAATCCCGCCAGGCTTCGTCGGACATGTCCGAGGGGTTTTCCGGCCGCACGATATGAGCTTCACCGGCATAGGTGAATTCCATTTCGGGCAAGGTTTCTTCACAGTAAGGGCATCGGATGAGAAGCATCGGTTCCTCCTCAGTGCGCAACGGCGGCGGCAGCCGCTTCGTCAATCAGCCGGCCGGTCGTGAACCTATCCAGCGTGAAAGGCGCGTTGATCGGGTGCGGCTCGTCTTTGGCGATGGTCCAGGCAAGAGTGTGGGCCGCACCAGGTGTTACCTTGAAGCCGCCGGTCCCCCATCCGCAGTTCACATAGAGCCCCTTGACCGGGGTCTTGCCGAGAATGGCCGAGCGATCCGGGGTCACATCCACGATGCCGCCCCACTTGCGCAGCATCCGCATGCGGTTGAAGATCGGGAAGATCTCGGTGATGGCCGCCACAGTATGCTCAATCAGGGGCAAACCACCCCGCTGGGAATAGCTCGTGTACTGGTCAGTGCCGGAGCCGATCACCAGCTCGCCCTTGTCGGACTGGCTGATATAGGCATGCACCGAGTTGGACATGACGACGCAAGGGAAGATCGGCTTGACCGGTTCGGACACAAGCGCCTGCAACGGATAGCTTTCCAGCGGCATGCGCAGGCCCGCCGTTTCCATCACCACGCTGGTGTGGCCGGCCGCAGACACCGCCACCTTCTTGGCGCGGATGAACCCCTTGGCGGTTTCAACACCTTCGACCGCCCCGTCAGGACCACGGCGGATCGCGAGAACCGGGCAGTTCTGAATGATGTCCACGCCGCGCTTGGCAGCGGAGCGGGCAAAGCCCCAGGCCACCGCATCATGACGGGCCGTGCCAGCACGCATCTGAAGTGCGGCACCCATTACCGGATAGCGTGCTTCCGGGGAGATATTCAGCGGCGGACAGAATTCCTTGGCTTCTTCCTTGGTCAGCCACTTGTTGTCGACGCCGTTCAGCCGGTTGGCATGGATATGCCGCTGGAAGCTCTGAACGTCATGAACCGTATGCGCCAGCATCATGACGCCACGACGGGAATACATGACGTTGTAGTTCAACTCCTGGCTGAGGTCTTCCCACAGATCCAAAGCATGGTCGTAGAGCCGCGCGCTCTCGTCATAAAGATAGTTGGAGCGGATGATGGTGGTGTTGCGGCCCGTATTGCCGCCGCCCAGCCATCCCTTGTCGATGACCGCAACATTGGTGATCCCATGTTCCTTGGCCAGATAATGCGCGGCCCCCAGGCCATGTCCGCCCGCACCGACAATGATCACGTCATACTCGGCCTTGGGCTCACTGTCGGGCCATTGCTCAGACCAGTTTTTGTGCCCGGAGAGGGCGTTCTTCAACAAGGACCAGGCGGAAAAATGCGTCATGGCACGCGACCCCACAAGATGTCTTCTTTAGCCCATTAAAAATCTTTCCAGAAAAACCTATTGTATATATGCGTCATTCATCTTGTAATTTTGCGCCATCGGCAGAGAATGCAGACCATGAAGGCCCCAAGGATACCCAAGCTTCGCGTCGGTTTCATTCTTGCCCCGAGATTCACGCTCTCGGCCTTCGCCAATTTTGTCGATATTCTGCGCCTGGCGGCAGACGATGATGACAGGTCGCGGCCGATCAGATGCCAATGGCAGGTCCTGTCCGATACTGGCCATCCGGCCCGCTCCAGCTCGGGGATCGAGATACGCCCAGACGCCCCTTTGAGCCGCCCGAAAGACTACGATTACATCGTTCTGGTTGGCGGCCTCCTGAACGAGCAATCCCGGATCGGCCCGGAATACATGGATTTCCTCAGATTGGCTGCCGAAAGCGGTGTTCCGCTCGTCGGTCTGTGCACCGGCGTCTTCCTGCTGCACGAAGCAGGTCTCCTGGATGGCTACAAGTGCTGCGTGAGCTGGTTCCATCATGAAGATTTTCTGGAGCAATTCGAGGGGCTTACACCAATCTCGGACCAGATCTTCGTCGCCGACAGAGACAGGCTGACCTGCGCCGGAGGAGCCAGTTCCTCCCATCTGGCAGCCTTTCTTGTCGACCGGCATCTCGGCCGGGCGGCAGCGCAAAAAAGCCTGCATATCATGATCATCGATGAGGCTCAGGTTGCCGAGAACCCGCAGCCAGGACTTCCGCTTGAGTTGCGCACCCAGGATCCGATCGTGCGCAAGGCTTTGCTCCGGATTCAACAGCGTCTCCAGAACCCCTATTCAACCAGCGAATTGGCAAAATCCCTCGGGGTCAGCAGCCGCAGTCTCGAGCGGCATTTCCAGTCAGCCCTGAAACTGTCACCCTCTGCAACGGCTCAACGGATCCGGCTTGCCCGGGCCAAATCCCTGATCGAGAGAACAGACCGGACCATCACCGATATCGCCCACACGACCGGCTTCAGCGATGCCGCTCATTTCAGCCGGACCTTTTCAAAACTGGAGGGAATGGCACCTGCGGCCTACAGAGCGGCCAGGCGCAGCACTTCGCAGGACGCCGATTAGGGCGATCAAGCTTCGGCACCGAGGAAATCAGGATTTCCCGGTCAGATTATAGGTATGAAGGACCGTGCCGGAGGCGCCAACAGGGGGCCTTCCCGGCTCACCGTCATTGATCTTTTCGGCTTCGGCAAGCACAAGATCGAGGAAAAGTTGCAGCCAGGGGCGCGCAACTTCGCGGCTTCCGAGTTCCACATAGTTCATGCGGTCAACCCGCAAGGCATGTGGACTTGCATAGCAAAGGGACCCGTCCTTCAAATGCCCTGCCACCAGGTGCTTCCAGCCGAGAATAACGCCTTTGCCGGAAACGGCTGCATCCACAAGCAGCGGATAGCTGTTCGACTGCATGCCGCCAGCCTGGCGCTCAAGCTCTGCTCCATTGGCCTTGAACCAGTTGCCCCAAGCCAAGGGCAACCAGCCGATTGCCTTGGAACTCCAGTGTTTTTCGTGGAGGTGGATAAGCTGGGCCCGGTTCAGATCAGCGGCTTCAGGAAAGGGGCCGTTCTGCTCGTAATAAGAAGGGCTGCAAACCGGCTGGACGATTTCCGGAAACAGGGAATAGATCTTGCTGCCGACTTCAGACCGCTCATTGCCGCAGACGAAGGCAAAATCAACGTTCTCGTATTTGCGCAAGGAGTCGTCTTCATCCGAAGCCAGAACTATGACCTCGACTTCCGGCGCCTGCTCCTGAAAGCTGGAGATGATCGGCAGCAAGAAGAGGGAAGCAACACCGGTAGTCGCCGAGATCGTGATGGTGTCGCGTGACTGGGTGCCGGTCAGGGCCTCGATGGAGTTGCTGAGGACATCCAGACCTTGCGCTACCGAGTGAAGAAGATATTCCCCCTCCCAGGTCAGTTCCAGGCCTTCGGTGTTGCGATGAAACAGCTTGCAGGACAGGCTCTGCTCCAGCAGCCGGATGTGCTGGCTGACGGCAGCCTGAGTGACATTCAGCTCGCTTGAAGCCTTGGTGAAACTCAAGTGCTTTGCCGCAACCTCGAAGGTTGCCAGAGATCCGAAGGAAGGAAGCCGTCTACGCTTAGTCATCGCGCCCTTACAAGTCTTCGCCAAGGTGGAAGGTTGATGAATAACCCCACTATACGCGTCCGGGGACAATTGGCCAGACGAACGGAAACCAGTTCGCCATCTCGAAGATTTCCTTCACGAGAACAAGATCTTACGAGTTCTTATTCGCGCGAAGCCTTGTGTTCGCGCCAGCACAGATAGGCATTGGCGCCGAGGCTGCCGAAAGGCTCCGGCGGCAGACGGCGCGGTTCTGCCTCTGCCGCGAAAAAGGCCGTGACTTCACTGGTCTTGTCCATGGCCATTTCTGCCGCCGCGATCCCGGCAAGCGTGCCGCGGGTCGTGCCCAGGCCGTTCTGGACGCAAGCAGAGAACAGGCCCGGCTCCAGCTCCTGAACAACGGACACGCCGTTGGACGACAGGCACAGATGACCCGACCATTCATACTGCATCGGGAAGCCCGTCAGTTGCGGATAGCGCTCGTCGAACTTCTGCCGCATGACGCGACGGGCGCGGTTGAACTGGCTCTCCAGCGGCTCCATGTCCGGCCGATAGACGGCAAAGGAGCGTGTGACCATTCGATTGCCTCCCTGCCCGCTGTCGATGCGGCGCATGGTCGTGCCCATCGGGTCGGCTGGCGTGATGCCCCAGCGCGGCTTGCCGCCCAGCCGGGCCAAAGCATCCGCATCCATCTCCGCGCTCATGGCGGCAAAGAGGAAGATGTGCATCAGGCGTCCACGCTTGAAGCCGAAACTCTCCAGATGGCCGTTGGTTGCCAGAATGACCTTGCCGGCACGAACCGTGCCGCCCGGGGTTTCAAGACGCCAGGACCCGCTTTCCTTCTCGAGGCTGCGGACCGGGCTTTCCTCGGCAATGCGAACACCGTCCCGTTCAAGACCGGCGGCAAATCCCCGGACATAGCCTGCCGGCTGGATCAGCACGGTGCCCGGCGTGTACAGGCCGGAGAAATAGTGGCGCGATCCTGTCAGCTCATGCATGGCCTTTGCATCCAGCAGCTCGCTGTGCTCGCCGAGATGCGCAAGGTGCTCGCCATAGCTCAGGTTCGACTTGTGCGCGTTTTCGGAAACCGCGCCGTTGATCTTGCCGCAACGGTCGAAGAAATGCGGGCTCATGCCGTAGCCGCTCACAATCGACCCGGCGAATTCGATTGCCTGGCGGTTAAGCGTGGTTAGCACACGGTCCCGCTGCGCCTCGTCGC
The DNA here is from genome assembly GCF_900142725.1 of Roseibium suaedae. GTDB lineage: Bacteria > Pseudomonadota > Alphaproteobacteria > Rhizobiales > Stappiaceae > Roseibium > Roseibium suaedae. Next base: position 106,840 of record NZ_FRBW01000005.1, read on the forward strand.
CTGCGTAATCCTCGGACGTGAGTTCATGAGGCAAATCAATCATGAAGCCAGAGTTGCGGCCAGCAGAGCCTTCGCCGACCCGCCCCGCTTCTAAAACGGCAATCTTGATCGACGGGTCATGGCGATGGAGCCAATGGGCAGCCGTCAGACCGGCGAAGCCGCCGCCTACGATTGCGATATCCACGTTGGTGTCCCTATCGATCGGCAGGGGCACACGGGAATTGGGAAGAATGGCGGACCAGCCTGCCGGTCCTTGATGCACAGGAAGACGCCGGGCTACGTGCTTGTTCATGCAGCCAGATCCTTAAAAAGCGATGCACACAGGATCGCGGTTTTCGAGCCAATCTTGCGGTGCGCCGAGGGGGACCGGAGCCACATAGGCCCCGGCCTGTCTTCGCATCGCAGACTGTTGGGTCTTTTGCTTTTGTCGAGCGGCTCAGCCGACGGTCTGATCCACCGGATCGCTCAGATCCAGCCAGATGGTCTTCAGCTGGGTGTATTGATCGTGGGCGTGGATCGAGTTGTCGCGGCCGCCGAAACCGGACTGCTTGTAGCCACCGAACGGGGTCGAGATATCGCCTTCCCCGAAGCTGTTGACGGTGACGGTTCCCGCCCGCAGCGCACGCGCACCACGGATGGCCCGCTTGACGTTGCTGGTGAAAATCGACGCCGCAAGGCCGTATTCGGTGTCATTGGCAACGGCAATTGCCTCTTCGAAGGAAGAGACGGTGATCACGGTCAGGATCGGACCGAAGATCTCTTCCTTGGCGAGCAGGTGATTGTTGCCCGGGACATCGACGATGGTCGGCTCGACGAAAGCCCCTTCGACGGTCTTGCCGCCGAGGATGACCTTGCCGCCATCCACCTTCTCGAGATAGCTGCTGACCTTGTCGAAATGAGACTTCGACACGAGCGCTCCGACGCGGATGGACGGATCCAGCGGATCGCCGACATTCCATTCCCGCGCATGAGCCATGACACGCTCCAGCAGCGCGTCCTTGACGTCCTTGTGGACGATCAGACGCGATGCGGCAGAGCAGTTCTCGCCCATGTTCCAGAAGGCGCCATTCACGACATGAGCAGCCGTCACGTCCAGGTCCTCGGCATCATCCATGACAATGCAGGGGTTCTTGCCGCCCATTTCCAGGACCACTTCCTTGAGATTGGTCTCGGAAGAATAGTTGAGAAACCGGCGGCCGGTTGCCGTGGAACCGGTGAAGGACACCATGTCAACGTCCGGATGGCGGCCAAGAGGTTCGCCCACCTTGGAGCCGCTGCCAGTGACGATATTGAGCACGCCGTCCGGAAGGCCTGCCTGGGAGGCAAGCTCGGCAACACGCAGCGCCGTCAACGTGGTTTCTGCGGCGGGCTTGATCACCAGGGAGCAGCCAGCAGCCAGCGAAGGACCGATCTTCCAGGCCAGCATCAGCAGCGGGAAGTTCCAGGGCAGAACCAGACCGACGACACCGACCGGCTCACGCACGATCATGGCAATGTGGTTGTCGGAAGCGGGGGCGACCTGATCGTAGATCTTGTCGATCAGTTCGGCATGCCATTTGATGCAGTGAATGGTCTCCGGAACGTCGACGGTTTCACAGTCATAGATGGTCTTGCCGGAATCGATGCTTTCCAGAACCGCCAGTTCGCGGCTGTTGCGCTCCAGCAGCTTGCAGAAACGGATGAGGACTTCCTTGCGCTCACCCGGGTGCAACCTGGACCAGCGGCCATCTTCAAATGCCTCGCGGGCCTTCTCGACCGCCAGATCGACATCCTCCGGGCCGCAGGCCGCAATTGTGGTCAGAACCTTGCCGGTGGCCGGGTTGGTCGTCTCGAACGTGTCGCCGGACATGGCGGGACGGAACCGTCCATCGATGAAGGCGTTCTGCGGCAGCACCAGGCTGGCCGCGATCGCTTCATATTCTTCGCGGGTCAAAAGATCGGACATGGTTCAGTTTCCTGCCTTGATCGCTGAAATGGTCGTCTTGAGCGTGCGGATGACCTGCTCAAGCTCGCGTTTTTCGTCTTTGTTGAGGCCCTTGAGCGGCGGACGGAGCGGACCGGTGCGCAGACCCGTCACTTCAACCCCGTGCTTGACGCACTGAATGAACTTGCCGCCCTGTTCCAGTACGCGCATGAGCGGCATCATGGCCGACATGATCCGGCGGCCCTTGGCAAAATCACCGTTGAGAACGCAGGTCTCATAGAGATAGACATGCTCTTCCGGCAGGAAGTTCGAGCCAGCGCAGATCCAGCTCCGTGCGCCCCAGGCAAAGAACTCGAGTGCCTGATCGTCCATGCCGCAGGACATCTGAATGTGCGGATAGTCACGGGCGAGCAGATGGACCCGGTTAATATCGCCGGAGCTTTCCTTGATGCCGATGACATTGCGCGACTTGCCGACCCGGTTCAGGAACTCCACGCCCATCTCCACGCCCATACGGCCCGGATAGTTGTAGAGGATGATCGGCAGGTCGGCGGCCCGGTCGATGGCCAGCGCGTTCAGCGCATTTTCCTGTTCCGTGGGAACGGAATAAGGCGGCGTGCCAAGCAGAAGGCCGCTCGCCCCCAACTCCTTCGCCCCTTGGGCAAGCGCAATGGAATCCGGCGTACGCATAGCCCCTGTGCCGATGAAAAGCGGCAGACGGCCATTCAGCCGTTCATGGGTGAACTTGGCAAGGGCAAGCCGCTCCTCGACCGTCTGCGCATAGTTTTCGCCCGTGGAGCCGCCGGAGATGAGACCATGGACGCCGGAGCTGACCAGATGCTCGATCAGGTCGGACAGAGCATCCAGGTCAAACTCACCAGCGTTGGTCATGGGTGTGACGACGGGGGTATAAATACCCTCCAATTTGAACCGAGGTGACATGTCTCGTGTCTCGCTGTTGAAATGTATTCTTGTCTTGGGAGGCCCGGCGGGCTGCCCCGCCCCTGCGGGATCAACCGGCCGGGCGTCTTGTCATCACCCGGCTACATGAACCCCAGTAGACGCGGGAGGAACAGCGCCAGCGGAGACCAGTAGGTCGTGACCAGCATCACCGGGAAAGCGGCGAAGACCATGAAGTAGAGCGCCGGTCCGATCACCTGGGACATGCCGACCTTACCGACCCGGCAAGCCATGAACAGGATCGGTGCCATGGGTGGGCTGTTTGCACCGATCACCACGCTGGTGCCGATGATGGCCGCGAAGTGGATCGGATCAACGCCAATCTTCGCCATGACCGGAACCATCAGCGGGCTCAGGATGGCAATGACACTGACGTCATCCATGATCATGCCAACCAGGATCAGGAAGATGTTGACCATCAGCAGGATCAGGATCGGGCTCTTGAACGTGTCCAGGAGAATGTCGGTCAGCTCCTGAGGCACGCGCTCCAGGGTGAAGATACGGCTGGCGACGAAGGAGAAGACCAGGATCACCATGATCACACCCGTCGTGGTCGCTGCATCAATCACAGCCCGAGCGATCTTGGCCATGTCCAGCTCGCGGTAGACGAAGAGACCGACCGGAACCGCATAGACGAAGGCAACCGCTGCCGCTTCCGTCGGTGTGAAGACACCGCCATAGATACCACCGAGAATGATCACGGGCAGCATCAGGGCCGGAATGGCATAGAACCCCGTCTTGCCGGTTTCCCGCATACGCTCGCCAAGCGGCATCTTTTCATCATTGCCACCAAGATGGCGGCGCACATGGATGGAGTTCAGGATGGCCAGCAGGATCATCAGCAGGATGCCCGGGCCGATTGTTGCCAGAAAGCAGGCAGCAACCGACTGACGAGTGACCACGGCGTAGAGGATCATCGTAATGCTTGGCGGGATCAGAAGGCCAAGCAGAGAGGACACCCCGAGCAGCGCACTGGTGTAGCCCCGATTGTAGCCATGCCGTTCCATCGGTTCGATCATGATCGACCCGATCGAGGCGACCGCTGCAGACGCCGTTCCGGAGATCGCGCCGAAAACACCGCAGGCCACCACCATGGAAGTGCCCATGCCACTGCGCGACTTGCCCACCAGCGCCTCGACGAAGGCCACCAGCCGGTGAGCGATGCCACCGGATTGCATCAGATAACCGGTCATCACGAACAGCGGCAGCGCAACGAGAATGACCGAGTTTACCGACCAGAAGCCGGTCGTCATGAGAGAGGAAATGTCCACGTCATAGAGAATGGACAGGATCAGGGTCATCGCGGCGAAGGAAAACACGACGGGAACGCCGAGCATCATCAGCACAACAACAGCAACAATGGCGAGCAAAGCACCCATCTTACATTACTCCACGTCAACAGGTGCAGACTTCGCGGACGCACCCAGACCCTTGATCTCAAGGAAAAGGTCACGAACGAGATAGATCACGAAGAAGATCGATGCGACGAAGAGGCTCGACTGGGAGACAACCCACGGCACAGCAAAGACAGGCGTCGACTGGCCCTTCTGGAAGCCCCAGGCGGCAAGATCATAGGTCCAGGTCACGACCATCAGCGCGACACAGAGTGAAATCAGCGTCGACAGGATCGCGGCCCAGCGATGCACGCGCGGGCTTCTCGTGATCACATTCACGAAGTCTGCGGCAAGATGGGACCGGTCACGCGACGCCATCACGGCGCCGAGCATGTAGAACCACATCACTGCCAGAAGCATTACTTCCTCGAGACCGAAGATCGGCTTGCCGAGGATTGCGCGGGAAAAAACCCCGACCACCATAATGAGCGCAACCGCAAGGCCCGACAGGATTATGATGGGTTGAAAGAGTGTCACGACCATCCGGTCGATGGTTTTCAGAATAAACAACATAGCCTCCCCGTGTTGCCGAATATGAACCCGGCCGGGTGATGATCACCCGGCCGAAATCTATGCGGTCACTTCGGGAGGGATGCGTTCTCGCGCACCTTGTTCATGATGTCTGCGCCGAGCTTCTCTTCAATTTGCGGCCAGACAGTTGCGCGGACTTCGTTGATCCAGGCGAGCTTCTGCTCGGCAGACGGCACGATGTATTCCATGCCGGCTTCCTTGGCCGCGGCGATCCACTTGTCGTCTTCGGACTTGGCGTCCTTGAACTGCTTGTCGATGATTGCCTGAGCCGTGGAGCTGATGATCTCACGATCCTCTTCATCCATCTTTTGCCAGGTTCCGCCGTTCATCAGCAGAGCATAAGACGAAAAATTGTGAGAGGACTGGACGAAGTAGTCCAGCTGATCTCGGAAATATTCGTAGTCCCAATAGATCACGTTGGAGGAGTCGCCCTCGACAACGCCGACCTGCAGAGCCGTATAGACTTCCGCCCAATCAATCGGGGTCGCTTCGAAGCCCATGGCCTGAATGGTCTGCGGCAGCGGGAAGATTGGCTGAGAACGGACCTTCATGCCGCCAGCTTCTTCCTTGCTCAGCGCATAACGGCCCTTGGTCGCGATGCCGCCGAAACCTTCCGGATAGGGGCCAAAGTACTTCAGGCCCATGTCGGTATAGACCGGCTCGACAACTTCACGCAGCCAGCCGTCCTTGCCATAGGAGCGGATAGCGTCGTCCCAGTCGAGAACCAGATAGGGGATGTAATTGACACCGACGCGCTCGTCATAGGACGTCTGCGGCCAGGTGATCATCATGTGAACATTGCCCTTCACCAGCTGGTCGAACAGTTCCTGCTGGCCACCCAGTTCGCCCTGATAGAACACGTTCACCTTCATGCGGCCGCCAGACTTCTCCTCGATCTGGGCAGCCCAGTCCTGCATGGACTTGCCGAGCGGAGAGTCACGGTCTCCGGCTTCGGAAGTCAGGACGAGTTTGTATTCCTGATCACTCGCCATGGCAGAACCCGGCAGGGCAGCAAGGGTAACCCCAACAATTGCAGTAGAAATTCCTTTTGCAATCCAGTCCATGATTTTTCCCCTCATTATGTGAGTTATCTAGCGATATTCCGCCAGTAATCATGGGTGCGCAAACGAGATTATTGTGGTGTAAAGCAAAAGAAAATACTTATACCACCTAGATTCTGGAAGTTTCAAATTTTTCAATTACATAGAAACCAAATATCCATGACGCAGGTGCAGCAAAATGCCCGGGCAGCAGGACGCAACGTCATCTCAAACGTCCAATTCATAACATGCTATGCAAATACGCGTTTTGGGCTCCGGCCTCATTTTTGAACATGCCCACGCGACATAAGCCGCGCGGGCAAGAAGTCAGGCTCAGCGCTTGTGCGCACCGATGAGCACTTCCATCATCTTCATTTCTTCCGGGGTCAGATCCTGCAGCGGAGACCGGACGGGACCGGCATCAAATCCTTGCAGGCGGACCCCGGCCTTGATCGCAGAGACCGCATAGCCCTTGGCCCGGTTGCGGATCGCCATGAAGGGATAGAAGAAGTCCTTCAGGATCGTCTCGCACCTGGAGCGCTCACCCGCCCGCAGCGCCTTGTAGAACTCGACGGCAAGAGCCGGCACGAAGTTGAACACGGCAGAGGAATAGGTGGTGAAGCCTGCACCGAGATAGGCTTCGGCAAAAAGCTCGGCAGTCGGCATGCCGCCCAGATAGGTCAGCCGGTCGCCCATCTTTGCCGTGATCTGCCGCACCAGCCCGATGTCGCCTGTTCCGTCCTTGAAGCCGACCAGATTGGGACACTCGTCGCACAGCCTTGCCAGAGTGTCGGCCTGAAGCACCGAATTATCCCGGTTATAGACCATCACGCCCATACCCGTTGCCTGACACACTGCCTTGATATGACGGTAAAGGCCTTCCTGCGGCGCATCGATCAGGTAGTGCGGCAGAAGGAGAATACCGTCCGCCCCAGCCTTCTCGACGGCCTTTGCGATCGAGACGGCTGTCCGCGTGCCATAGCCACAGCCAGAGACAATCGGCGTCTTGCCAGCAGCTTCCTTTGCAACGCGGACGATCTGCGGGATCTCCTGCGGTTCAAGGGAAAAGAATTCGCCGGTGCCACCTGCGGCAAACAAGGTCGCGGCCTCGAAGCCGGACAGCCAGTTCACATGGTCAGCGTAACTATTGGCGTTGAAGTTCCCTTCCGCATCAAAATGCGTGACGGGGAACGACAAGAGGCCAGCGCCAAGGGCGTGTTTCAGATCTTCGGTTTTCATTTCAGTTATCCTCCTTTGCGCAGACAAGGTGCTGCCCTGACTGCTGATGTTGGTCTTGAAGTGAGAGATCAGGGCTTGAGAGAGTTCACCATCCGGGCGATCCGGGCACAGGCCGCCTCCAGCTCCTGGTCGGAAGCAGCAATCGACAGGCGAATGAAGCCGGGCGCTCCGAATGCGAGGCCTGGAACACTGGACAGGCCGAATTCCGTCAGAAGATGAGAGGCGAAGGCCGGATCATCTGCCAGAACCTCGCCTGCAGCAGTCTTGTAGCCCAGCAGTTTTCTGACGCCGATGAAGGCATAGAAGGCGCCGTCTGGGGGTGTGAACTCCAGCTCTGGGATCAGCGCGAGCCGCTCTGCAACGATCATCGCCCGGCCCGCGAAGGTCTGCGCGCCCTTGCCGACAAAGGACTGATCGCCGGTCAGGGCCGCAAGGGCTGCCGCCTGGACCACAGGGCAGACGGACGTCACGCTTTGAGACTGCATCTTGTTCAAGGCGGCCATCAGCTGCCGGGGACCAGCTGCATAGCCAACCCGCCAGCCGGTCATCGCATAGGCCTTGGACACCCCGTTCACGATCAGGGTGCGGTCCCGGAGCGCCGGACAGGCCGCGCCGAAAGACACGAAAGGCACATCGCGCAGCAGCACATGCTCATAGATCTCATCCGAGAGAACGAGGATCTGCGGATAGCGGCTCAGAACGGCTTCCAGCGCAGCATACTCGGCGGCGCTGTAGATGGCGCCGGTCGGGTTGGACGGAGAATTCAGCATCAGCCAGCGGGTGCGGGGCGTAATGGCCGCCGCCAACATGCCGGGCGTCAGCTTGAAACCGGTCTCCGGCCCACAATTGACATAGACCGGCTTGCCACCATGCAGGGAAACGATATCGCCGTAGGACACCCAGCACGGGGTTGGAATAATGACCTCGTCACCCGGCTCCAGAGTTGCCAGGAACACATCGAACAGGATCTGCTTGGCCCCGTTTGCGACCATGATCTCGTCCGGCGCATAGGTCAGACCGTTCTCGGTCCTGAACTTGGCGGCAATCGCCTGGCGCAGGTTTTCCTGACCTGCCGGAACGCCATACCGGATCCGGCCCTTCCGGATCGCCTCAATTGCCGCGTCTGCGACATGGGCTGGCGGCTCGAAATCCGGCTCTCCCAGCGAGAGATCGATGATGTCTCTCCCCTCGGCAGCCAGTTTCTTGGCCGCCATCGCGATCGCCATGCTCGGAGAAGACTTGATGCCCGCTGCCCGACTGTTTTCGAATGTCATTCTCGCATTCCTCGAAACTGGAAAGAGGAGGCAGGACGAGGCGATGCCCCGCCCTGCCGGTCAGGCGCTCGATGGGGACGCGCCTTGGGAGGTCAATTGGCCGGGACGTAGTCGAAATCCCGGTCGCGTTGCGATGCCTCAGCCTCCCGCTTGTCCGCAGGGCCATAGCCGCCGCCGCCAGGAAGCTGGAGGATCAGACGGCGGCCGGCAGGAACATGCTGCCGTCCTTTCGAGGCAAGGCGCTGACCGTCATCAAGCAGAACCGCGCCAGCAGCGCCGTTCTCACCGCCTTCCCGGCCACGGGGCGGATGATCGACCCGGTCGAACATGGCGTTGAAATGCATCTCATGACCTGGGGCCGGAGAGATCTCGACGACCTGACCAAGGCCACCACGGAATTGTCCCGCACCGCCCGAGCCATCCCGCAGCTCCTTGCGCCAGAAAATCACCGGCCCGACATGTTCGGTCGCCTCGATGGACATGGAATGCACGCCGCTCGGAAACGCCGTAGCGCTCAAACCGTCGAGGCTGGACCGCGCACCGGCCCCGCCACTGTTGAAGAGCAGAACTTCCGCGCGCTGGCCGCCATCAGCCGGAGCACCCTCTCCTTGAAGCGGACGCACGCTGACGTGAAGGTTCCAGAGGGCCCCTGCCCCTTCCGCCGGCACCTTGCCCGGCAGCATCTTGTGAACCGCACCCAGCACGGCATCAGGCACGAGATGACCCAGCACATGCCGGACAGACACCGGCGCCGGATGCTTGGCATTCAGAATGCAGTTTTCCGGCGCAATGACGCGGAACGGCAGAAGGGATGCATGGTTATTAGGAATTTCCGGCGCGATCGAACATTTCATGCCGTAGCAGGCATAGGCTGCCGAGTAGATGATCGGGCAATTGATGCCCTTCGGGCTTGGCGGCGACGTACCATCGAAATCCGCAAGGATGTGATCCACCCCGACATCAAGGCGCACGGAGATGTCGATTGGGGAGCCATAGCCATCCACCCGCATGACATTCGAATAGGAGCCCTTCGGCAAAGCCGCGATCCGTTCGATCGTCGCATCGTAGCTGCGCTTGAAGATGAATTCACCGAGCTCTTCCAGATCGTCGAGTTCGAACTCCTCCATCATGTCCATCAGGCGGCGATGGCCGATCTCGTTGCAGGCAGCAAGCGAGTAGACGTCTCCGACAACCTGATGGCTCTCGCGAACATTGTTATGCAGAATGTTCACGAGGTCCTTGTTGACCGTTCCCCGCTCGGCGAACTTCATGATCGGAACGAAGATGCCTTCTTCATAGACTTCGTTGGCATCCGGCCCGAAGCCACGCCCACCGACATCCACCACATGGGCGGTACAGGCGAAATAGCCGACAAGCGCACCATTCTTGAAGCTGGGCGAGACGACCGTGAAGTCGTGAAGGTGGCCAGTTCCCTTCCAGGGATCGTTGGTGATGTAGACATCGCCTTCGAAAATGTTCTCCGGTCCGATGTCACGGATGAAGTGGCCGACGGCTTCCGCCATGGCGTTCACGTGACCTGGCGTGCCGGTAACTGCCTGGGCGATCATCTTGCCGCCCCGGTTGAAGACACCGGCGGACAAGTCACCGGACTCGCGCACACTGGTGGAGAAGGCAGTCCGGATCAGGGTGACGGCTTGTTCTTCGACGACGGAGATCAGCCGGTTCCACATGATCTGCATGTGGACGTCGGAAAGTGCGTTGGTTTTCATTGGGTGTCCTCCGTTCAAGCGGCCTGCTTGACGCGTACGAGAAGGCAGCCATCAACCTGCATGATGACTTCGCGGCTGGCGGTGATGATGGTCGAAGTTTCACGTTCAGTGATGACGGCAGGACCAGAGACAAAGTCCCCCGGCTTCATGTCGGCGCGTGCGACGATAGATGCCTGCTGGAAACTTCCTTCCTGGACGTCGAAGATTTCGCGGGTTCCACTGACCTTGGCCTTGCCTGTCTTTTCCAGCGTGCCGATGCGCTCTGGCGGAGCGACCTTGGACGTGGCCCGAAGGGACCAGCTGACGATCTCGACATCCAGACCATCGATGACCCGGCCGAAGAAATGCTCGTACTGGGTATCGAACAGGGACCGGAACAGGTCACCATCCGCCGCCGAATAGTCCCGCACGTCGATGGTGACCGGCACTTCCCAGCCCTGGCCGACGTAGCGCATGTAAGCGGTGCATTCGAGATCCGGATCTGCATCGGGAGCGCCAGAGCGCACGAAGGATGTTGCTTCTGCGATCAGGTCAGAAATGGTCTGATTGATTGCACCGGCTTCAAACCGGCTCAGGCGGCTATAGGCACTGCGCACGCTTTCGAAGCCGAAGGGGGCCCGAAGGAAGCCGATGGCCGAACCGACGCCTGCTCCCGGCGGAATGATGAGGTCCGACATGCCGAGCTTTTCGCACAGCCGGGCCGCATGGATGGGCGCCGCGCCGCCGAAAGCGATCATGGTGAATTCTGAAAGTTCCTTGCCGTTTTCGACCGCGTGCATGCGGGCGGCATTGCTCATGTTCTCGTCGACCACTTCGCTGAGGCCATAGGCAGCGGTCGAAACATCCGTTTCCAGCTTGGCCGCAAGATCCGTGTGCATCGCCTTGTCAGAGGCCGGCCGGTCAAGCTTCATCGCCCCGCCAGCAAATTCGTCCGCATCCAGACGGCCGAGAATGAGGTCGGCATCCGTGACAGTCGGATTTTCGCCGCCGCGTCCATAGCAGGCAGGCCCCGGCTCAGATCCGGCACTGTGCGGGCCGACCCGGATCTGGCGCATGCTGTCGATGGTCGCAATGGAGCCGCCGCCTGCACCGATCTCGACCATTTCGATCACCGGAATGGAAATCGGCATGCCGCTGCCCTTCTTGAAGCGCCATGTGCGCGCCACTTCGAAGGTTTTGGAAGTCTTCGGCGCCTGGTTCTCGATCAGGCAGATCTTCGCCGTGGTGCCGCCCATGTCGTAGGACAGGACCTGGTCGAGGCCGTAGCTGCTGGCGATATGGGCCGCAAAGATTGCCCCGCCCGCCGGGCCGGATTCCAGCAAGCGGACAGGAAACTCGATCGCGCTTTCAACGCTGATGATGCCCCCACCCGAGTGGATCATGAACACCGGGCAGCGCGTGCCTTCTTCCGTCAGGCGGCCAACCAGCCGGTTGAGATAGGAAGCCATCAGCGGCTTGACGAAAGCGTTGGCGCAAACCGTATTGAACCGCTGGAATTCGCGCATCTGCGGCGAGACTTCCGAGGAAATCGACACGGAAATCCCGGGTTTCAGAGCGAGCAGGCGATCCCGCACTGCCTTTTCATGAGCCCCGTTCAGGTAGGAATGAATGAATCCGATCGCGACGCTCTCATAACCCGCTTCGATGATCCGCTTGCACAGCGCATCCACTTCAGCCAGATCCAGCGGCTTGAGCACAGACCCGTCCGCGCCGATCCGCTCATCCAGAACAAAGCGTTCGTTGCGCGGCACAAGCGGCGCCGGCAGCACGATGTCCAGATCATATTGCTCGAACCGGCTTTCCGTGCGCATCTCGATGACATCGCGGAAGCCCTTGGTGGTGATGAAGGCGGTCCGGGCGCCGCGGCGTTCGATCAGGGCGTTGGTTGCGAGCGTTGTCCCGTGAATGATCGTGTCGATCTCGGACAGCGCCACGCCTGCCACTTCGGCCACCTGGCGGATCCCCTTGACGATCGCGTTTTCCGGGAAGGAATAATCGGTGAGCACCTTGATTGAATGGAGCGTGATGCCGACCTCCATCGCAACGTCGGTGAAGGTGCCGCCGATATCGACACCGACCCTGATCTGCTTGCCATCTTTCGCCATTTTCTTGACTCTGCTCCGTAGTCGAACTTCCTGCCCGCACCGCCCCGGAGGACGTGTATTCGGCATGCGGCGGGCGTTCCCCGCCCGCATTGCGTGGCGGAGGCAAAAGCTCTTCGATTGTTGATTTTCTGAGGGGCCCTGCGCAGCAACCTGAAGGCTGCGCAGGGCTGTGACCTTATTCCTTGCCGGTGAAGTCAACCCCCGGCAGGGTCGTGGGAAGCTTGGCGCGGTCGGAGCCAATCCACTTCTTGTAGAGTTCGTCCAGCACACCGTCTTCCGTGTGGCGGGCGACGAAATCATTCAGGAAATCAAGCATCTCCTGATCGCCCTTGCGGACGGCCATGCCCTGGAAATTGTCGGCGACCTTGTACTTGCGCTCGAAGGTATCGCCATTGCCGGTCTGGTTGATGACCAGGCCGTAGGTCACGCTGCCCAAAATGGCATCCACCTGACCGGACAGAAGAGCCTGCACCGTGGTCGCATCGTCATCGAACCGCTTGATCTGCGTGTTTGCGGGCGCAACCTTGACCAGCAGCGGATCGAAGGCACTGCCCCGGTTCACGCCGATCACGTAGTTGCCCAGATCGTCATTGCCCTGGATCTCCGCATCGTTCTTGCCCCAGACCGTGATGTCATTGGAGGAATAGGGGATCACATATTGAATGACCTTCGCCCGTTCTTCCGTGATGGTCATGGACGGCACGAGGAAATCGACATTGCCATTGACCAGAAGCGGGATGCGGTTCTGACCGGTAATGCGCTCGAACTTCACATCGACGCCCAGTTCCTTCGTGATCAGCTTCGCGATCTCGATATCGAACCCGTCGTTCTGACCATTCTGGTCAATGAAACCCCAGGGGAACTGGTCCATCTGCACGCCGATGGTCGCTGTACCCTTGGCCTTGATCTCTTCCGGTGTGACGGCCTGTGCTGCCGGCGCAAAGGCCGTGGCTGTCAGGAGCAGGGCCGCCAGGCCACCCAGTACCTTGGACCGTGAAAATGTCGATGCTTTAGTCGTCATAGTCTCACCTCTGGTTGATTTTATTAGCATTCTTTCTTGCTTACCGAGCGGCGTTCAGCCGCCGTTCGATCCTTGCGCTGCAATAGGTCAGGGGGACGCAGATGCAGAAATAGATCAGCGCAACCGCGCCATAGACCTGCAGCGGCTGAAAGGTGATGTTCGCCATCAGCTGGCCGGAGCGGGTCAGTTCCGTCAGGCCCAGGAGAGCCGCCAGGGCCGTTCCCTTGATCAGATTGACGAGGAAGCTGATGGTTGCCGGAAGCCCGATGCGGAAAGCCTGGGGCAACACGACATCGACCATCCGGTGGACATATCCGATGCCAAGGGCCCGGGCGGCTTCGCTCTGGCCATCAGGGACCGCCTGGATGCTGCCGCGCCAGATCTCACCCAGAAATGCACTGGTATGAAGCGACAGGCCGATGGTCAGCGCCACCCAGACGTCCACCTTCAGCCCCAGCAACGGCAGGCCGAAATAGACGAAGAAGAGCTGGATCAGCAGCGGCGTTCCCTGGAAAACCTGGATATAGGCCGCAGTCACCATGCGCAGCAGCTTCCATTTGCTGGTCCGGCCCAGTGCCACGGCTAGTCCGAGGGCGCCCCCGACGGTGAAGGCCAGCAGCGAGAGGACAACCGTCCAGCGCGCGCCTTCGAGCAGGAACAGGAACTCTCCCCAACCAAATTGACGGATCATCTCAGTGCCTCACTTTGTCGGATAGGAGAAATAGACCCTGCCGATCAGGCTCAGTACGGCAGACAGGACCTGGGACAGCGCGAGATAGATGACACCGAGCGTGAGATAGATCTCGAAGCTGCGGAAAGTCTGGGAATCCAGCGTCTGAGCGTAGTAAGTCAGCTCTTCCGCCGAGACGGAGGACACGAGACTGGAGTTCAGCATCAGGAGGATGAACTGGCTGCACAGGGCCGGATAGACGGCTCGGATCGCCGGGCGGAAGACAATGAAGCGGTAGATGTCCGCCGTATGCATGCCGAGAGCCCTGCCCGCCTCGATCTGGCCGGGACGGATGGACTGAACGCCGCCGCGTACGATTTCCGCTGCATAGGCCGCGCAGTTCAAGGTCATCGCCAGGATCGCCGCCTGTTCACCACTCAACCTGATGCCGATTGCCGGCATGCCAAAGAAGACGAAGAACACCTGGACCAGGATCGGTGTGTTGCGGATCAGCTCGATGTAGCCGACGGCCACCGTGCGCAGGCCCGGTCGGCCACTCATCCGCATCATCATGAAGATGATGCCGAGGCCCAGGCCGAAGACCATCGACAGCGACGACATCCGAAGCGTGCCCATGATGCCTTCGAGCAGGGTCGGCCACGCGGCAAAGACTGGGGCAAAATCGAACGTGTAATTCATCGCCCCCTCCTCAGTGATTGAGAATCTGGCCGAGGAACGCTCTGGTCCGCTCGTGGCCCGGATTGCTGAAGAAGGCTTCCGGCGCCGCGCTCTCGATGATTTCGCCCCGGTCCATGAAGATCACGCGGTGGGCAACGGCCCGGGCAAACCCCATCTCATGGGTGACGCAGATCATGGTGATGCCGTCGTCCGCCAGAGAGATCATGGTGTCGAGCACCTCCTTGACCATTTCCGGATCAAGCGCGGAGGTCGGTTCGTCGAAGAGCATGACTTGCGGGTCCATGCAGAGCGCCCGGGCGATGGCAACACGCTGCTGCTGACCACCGGAGAGCTGCGCGGGATATTTGGCCGCCTGTTCGGCGATATGCACCCGCTCCAGGTGGCGCATGGCCTTGTCTCTGGCTTCAGCGACAGACGTCTTGCGCACCCGCCGCTGGGCAAGCATGCAGTTCTCGAGAACAGTCAGATGCGGAAAGAGATTGAACTGCTGAAACACCATGCCGACGTCACGGCGGATGTGATCAGCGTTGTTTCCCTGAGGTCCCAGCTCCGTGCCATTGACGAAAATCGCCCCCTTCTGGATTTCCTCCAGATGATTGATGCAGCGGATCAGGGTGGATTTGCCCGAGCCGGACGGTCCGCACAAAACGATGTGCTCTCCGCGGGCAACGGTCAGATCAATGTCCTTGAGGACGTGAAGCGGGCCAAACCACTTGTTGACGCCAATCATCTCGATGGTTTTGTCCGACATGCTGGACCGGTCCATGCCAATTCCCCTTTTGTGTTCTCAAGCTTTGGCTGCAACTTCGAAAATGGCATCGACCTCGACAGAGGTGCCGCGCGGAAGGGAACCGGCACCAAGCGCCGTTCGCGCATGCCGCCCCTTTTCGCCGAAGATCTGAACAAGAAGATCGGACGCGCCATCGATCACCGCCGGATGCCCCTTGAAATCGGCAGGCGCATTGACGAACCCGCGCAACTGGGCACAGGCGATCACCCGGTCGAGGTCTCCATCCAGCGCATGGTTCACGCGTGCCACAAGGTTGAGGGCACAGAGCCGGGCCGCCTGATACCCCTCTTCCGGAGTGACCTCCTGTCCGACGACACCTGCGTAATGCTCAACACCATCGATCCGGGGGATCTGGCCTGAAATGAAGAGAAGGCTTCCGACAAGCCGGTATGGGACATAGTTGCCCGAGGCCGGTCCGATTGCGGGCAATACGACGCCCAGCTCGGAGAGACGTGCAGAAACGACACTCATAGCGACAATCCATCTGATTTTACTGGGCGCCCTTTGGACTGCCCTGTTCCCCTGGCCCTTTACCTGGCGATCTGCTGTGAAGCTTCCGTTCGGTGTGAGCGCTGTTTTGTGGGATTAGAATTCTTGAAATAGTACCTCTTGTCAATAGCATTCAAAGAGATACTATCTCTAGACAAGTTTCCAGCCGAGAGACTTTCAACTAACTGATACTTATATAAAAATTTCCATGAACGCGATGATATCTGCGAAATCTCACTGCATTCCGAAAAAAATAATTTTGAGAAAACGAATCCAAATTCCTCGCTGCGAGAGAGCCCGACTCCCGGATTGCATCAAGTGTGCGCACACTCTTGCCGGAAATTTGAGCATTAAAGGTAGCATCTCTTCCGCAAGTAGTGCTACCTTCTCCCTCACAAGCGAATAAGGCGCCTGCCACGAGCCGGCGCGAAGAAGACAGGTGACCCTTGGACACACTCACAGGCCGGACCATTCAGGCCCTTAAGGCGCATATCAGTGACAACCAGCTCGACAAGGGGCACAAGCTCGGTTCTCTGAACGATCTCGCCCAGCAATTCAACGTCAGCCGTACAGTGATCCGCGAAGCCGTATCCGCCCTGAAGTCCGACGGAGCTATTGAGGCGCGTCACGGGGTTGGCGTCTTCGTCAGAGATCCCCAGCGGCTTCAGCCGGAACAGCCCGGAACCGTTGATGCGGATGTGACCCTTGCCCCGCTCGCCAGGCTCAAGACTTCCTTCATGGATCTTCTTGAACTGCGCATGGCCTTTGAAGTTCACGCTGCCGGCCTTGCCGCAACACGCCGTTCCTGGGCGCAGGAATCCAACATCTGGAACGCTGCCCGGAAATTCGAAGCCTCCCTGGACGACGAAAGTGCTCTCGACCAGCTCGACTTCGTCTTTCACCGCTCGATTGCAGAAGCCACAAACAATGGCGCCTTCATCGAATTCTTCAGCCTGATGAGCCTTCAGATCCTGCCTCAGCCAGCCTTTTCCAAGGAGCTGAACCCGGAATTGATCACGCCAGCCTATGTGCAGAACACCGTGGCAGAGCACCGGGCCATCTGTGAGGCCATCAGTTCCGGCGACCCGGAAAAGGCGCGCGAAGCCATGCGGGCCCATCTCAACCGCAGTCATCTGAGATACCGTGGCTTTTCCGAGGGCGGCACCTCTCCCCTCAGCAATGTGGCCCGGGAGGACTAGGGGTCCGAGCCCCAGGTTTCGGCCGCGTCTGCCACGTGGCACAAAAGCATCCTTGCCCGAACAGCCCCTGTCACATGTCCCGAGCCTTGCACCTGGCCAATGACCCGACTAATTTGATCGGGTATTGGAGCATCGCATCGGGGGCGGTGCGGGTTCTAGAAGTGTTGCCGGACAGTGATCTCTCAGAAAGCGAAATACGCCTTGCGGGCGCTGGTCTCTCTCGCCCGCATCGAGCAACCCGGCAAGGCCCTGTTCATATCGGACATCGCGGAAGAGCAGAGCATCCCGAAAAAGTTTCTCGAGCAGATCCTGCTTGATCTCAAGCGTCACGGCATCGTTGTCTCCAAGCGCGGCAAGTCTGGCGGCTATCTTCTGCTGAAGCCAGCCAGTGAGATCACCTATGGCGAAGTGCTTCGCATCATCGATGGCCCGATCGCGCCCCTGCCTTGTCTGAGCCGGATCGCCTATCGCCGCTGTGACGATTGCTTGGATGAAACGGCCTGCGAAATCAGGCAGGTCTTTGCGCGAGTGACCGAAGCTACCCGGGACGTGCTCGACAAGACCACCATTGCCGACAGTCTCGCGTCTGCCGAAGGTCTTCCTGACCCGGCTCTTGTCGACTAGCGCGCCTCTCTGGCAGCCAGATTCATCCTCTGCAATGCTCCGGTGAAAAGACCTGCGCGCTCTGCCCACGCACGGCTTGATGCCGCCTGCGAGGCGCATTCATCCGGATTTCTCTCCCTGTCATAGAATAGCATTTCAAAAAAACCGTCTAGTTTGGTCGAATTCCGCATTCCAATACTCTACTAATTCGATAGAGTTTACCTGTTAATGGGAGATACGGAATATGAAAGTCACTCGCAGAAACCTTCTACTCACCGTGCCGCTTCTGGCGGTCTCACTTCAGTTTGCAGGTCCGGGTGCGGCTCACGCCCAGCAAACCCTGATCAACGTGTCCTACGATCCAACCCGCGAACTCTACCGGGATTTCAACGAGGCCTTTTCACGGCATTGGCAAGCCGAGGGCCATGAGCCTGCCTCCATCAAGGTCACCCATGGCGGCTCAGGGTCTCAGGCCCGCAGCGTCATCGACGGCCTTGAGGCGGATGTCGTCACTCTGGCGCTTGAAGCCGATATCAACGCCATCGCCGAGAAGACGGGCAAGATCCGGCCCGACTGGCGGGGCACACTGCCGGACAACAATGCCCCTTACACCTCGACGATTGTCTTCCTCGTCCGCAAGGGCAATCCGAAGGAGCTGAAGGATTGGGGTGATCTGACCCGGGACGGCATCGAAGTCATCACACCTAATCCGAAGACATCCGGCGGCGCCCGCTGGAACTTCCTTGCAGCCTGGGCCTGGGCCGAAAAGCAATATGGCGGTGACGAAGCCAAGGTCCGCGGCTATGTAACCGACCTGTTCAAGCATGTTCCCGTCCTTGACAGCGGCGCAAGAGGAGCCACCACCACCTTCGTCCAGCGCGGTATCGGCGATGTTCTGCTGGCCTGGGAGAACGAAGCTTTTCTGGCCATCGAGGAACTGGGACCTGATGCCTTCGACATCGTCGTTCCTTCCGTCTCGGTGAAAGCCGAGCCGCCGGTCGCCCTTGTCGACCAGGTGGTGGATGCCAAGGGAACGCGGGACCTGGCAACCGCCTATCTCACCTACCTCTACAGTGATGAAGGCCAGACGATTGCCGCCCGGCACTACTACCGGCCCTCAAACCCGAAAGCGGTCAGCGACAAGAGCCTGCTGGAGAAGTTCCCCGATCTGGACCTTGCGACCATCGAGGCCTTCGGCGGATGGGCCAAGGTCCAGCCGGAGTATTTCGGGGATGGCGGCATTTTCGATCAGATCTACAAGCCCGGAAACTGACCATGACCACCGTCCTCTCCACCCGCTGGCGGTGGCGAAGCAGCAACGTTATCCCGGGTTTCGGGATAACGTTCGGCTTCACCCTCTTCTATCTCAGTCTTGTGGTGCTGATCCCGCTCGCCTGCCTGGGCTGGCGGGCAGCCTCCCTTGGCGGAGCTGACCTTGCAAGCCTTGGATCAGACCCCCGGGTGCTGAGCGCGCTTGCGACCAGCTTCTGGACCGCCTTTGCAGCGGCCGCCGTCAATGTGGTCTTCGGACTGATCGTCGCCTGGGTGATGGTGCGTTACCGTTTCCCCGGGCGGCGGTTGCTCGATGCCGCAGTCGACCTGCCTTTTGCACTGCCAACCGCCGTGGCAGGCATTGCGCTTACCGCCATCTATGCCCCCAACGGCTGGATCGGACAGTTTCTCCAGCCCTATGGTCTTCGCATCGCCTACACGCCCCTCGGCATTGTAATTGCGCTGGTGTTCATCGGCTTGCCCTTCGTAGTGCGGACCGTTCAGCCGGTGATGGAGGAATTGAACCGGGACGTGGAAGAAGCCGCAGCAACGCTGGGAGCCTCACGGCTGCAGACGCTCTTTCGCGTCGTTCTCCCAAGCCTTGCGCCCGCGCTTCTGACCGGCTTCGCGCTGTCTCTCGGCCGGGGCGTCGGAGAATACGGCTCGGTGATCTTCATCGCCGGAAACATCCCTTATGTCTCTGAAATCGCACCACTTCTGATCGTCATGCGGCTAGAGGAATACAATTACGCCGCAGCGACAGCGATTGGCTCGATCATGCTGTCCCTGTCCTTCCTGGTGCTCTTGCTCATCAATCTCATCCAGGCCTGGAGCCGCAGGAGGTTTGGCCATGTCCTCTAAATCCGTGCCCCCCACCGCGCCCATCGTCTTCCGGGATGCCACCAGCGAAAGCCCCCTCCTTAAGGCGGGCCTCATTGCGGTTGCCGCCGTCTTTCTGGCCCTGGTGCTGTTTCTGCCGCTGGCGGCTGTCTTTTCCGAAGCCCTCCGGCGTGGACCAACTGCCGCGCTGGCCGCCTTGTCTGAGGCCGATGCACTTGCCGCAATCCGGCTGACCGTCACCGTCGCCCTGATCTCGGTGCCTCTCAATCTGGTATTTGGTGTGTCGGCTGCCTGGGCAATCGCCAAGTTCGACTTCAAGGGTAAGACATTCCTGATCACCCTTATTGATCTGCCCTTCTCCGTCTCACCAGTGATCGCAGGGCTGGTCTATATCCTGCTCTTCGGAACCGGCAGTCTGTTTGCCCCCTATATGCAAAGCGCAGGCGTGCAGATCCTGTTTGCCGTGCCCGGCGTTGTTCTGGCCACGATCTTCGTCACCTTTCCCTTCGTCGCGCGGGAGCTGATCCCGCTCATGCAGGATCAGGGCACAGGTGACGAGGAGGCGGCCCTGTCCCTTGGGGCCAGCGGATGGCAGACCTTCCGTCTAGTGACCCTGCCCAACATCAAATGGGGACTGCTTTACGGCGTACTGCTCTGCAACGCCCGGGCGATGGGCGAATTCGGGGCCGTTTCCGTGGTGTCCGGGCGCCTGCGTGGCGAGACCGTGACCATGCCGCTGCAGGTCGAAATTCTCTACAATGAGTACAATTTCGTAGCCGCCTTTGCAGTCGCCTCAGTCTTGGCGCTCCTCGCCCTGTTGACGCTCGGCCTCAAGGCCCTCCTGGAGCAGGTCTACGGCCGCAATCATACCGGCAGCTCCAAACACTGATGGCTTTCCCGTTGTCCCGCGCCGCCGCATCCCCGCCGCCGCCGGCAACCTCTGGAGTTCACGAAATGAATCTTCATATTCGCGGCATCCGCAAGGATTTCGACCGCTTTGCCGCTCTGGACGGCGTTTCCCTGGATATTGCTTCGGGCGAACTGATCGCTCTGCTCGGACCATCCGGCTCCGGCAAGACAACCCTTCTGCGGTTGATTGCCGGTCTCGACTTTCCGACCGATGGGTCGGTCTTTTTTGGAGAGGAAGATGCCTCACGCAAATCTGTTCAAGAGCGAAATATCGGCTTCGTCTTCCAGCACTACGCCCTCTTCCGGCACATGACCGTTGCCGAAAACATCGGCTTCGGCCTCAAGGTCCGGCCTTCCAGAGAACGGCTTTCCAGGACGGAGATCCGCGCTCGCGCCAAAAAGCTGCTTGAACTGGTGCAGCTCCCGGGCCTTGAGAACCGCTATCCTGCGCAGCTTTCCGGCGGACAGCGGCAGCGGGTTGCTCTGGCACGTGCCCTCGCCGTCGAACCGCGCATTCTGCTTCTGGACGAGCCCTTCGGCGCGCTCGACGCCCAGGTGCGGCGGGATCTGCGCCGCTGGCTGAGAGACATCCATGATACGACCGGCCACACCAGCGTGTTCGTGACCCATGATCAGGAAGAGGCTCTGGAACTCGCAGACCGGCTGGTCGTCATGAACAAGGGCAGGATCGAGCAAATCGGAACGGCCGACGAGATTTACGACGAGCCAGTCTCGCCCTTTGTCTACAGCTTCATCGGGGAATCCAGTCAGTTGCCTGTCCGCATCGTCAATGGTGAAATCTGGCTGGAAGACCGGACCATTGGCCTTCGCACCCACGATCAGAGTAACAGCGAGGGCGCATTCTACTTCCGTCCGCATGACGTGGACATTCTGGACGGATGCGGAGGCTGTCTCGCAGGAACCGTACTCTCAAGCCGGCGGGTTGCTGGAACCCGGCGGGTAGAGCTGGCAATCGGCGGACCGCAACACAGGGTGGAGATCGATCTTCCGGCAGACCATCCGGCCGCCACCCGCAGCCGCATCGCCTTCCGGCCAAAACACTGGAAGGTTTTCGCGGAGCGTTCCTGAAAGCTGGCCATCGGCACACACTTGGGCTCATTGGGCTGGCAAGGAAATCAGACTTCCGCCAGCCCCCCATTTCTAAGCGCTTTTCTCTGTCTCTGGCATGTCCTATAGACAAGGCGACCCTTTCAATCTCTTCTGATTTGAGATCCCTGATGTTTAACAAGCTTTTCCCGCTCCGTCTGACTGCCTCCACCATCAGCCTTGCAACCGCTTTGGTTATGGCAAGCCCGGCATTCGCCGCCTCGCCGGCCAACAAGCCCGCCTCCGGTGCTCCTCAGAGCACAACGGCAACCTATGGCAACTGGGTGCTGCGTTGCGTTCAGATGGCAACGGGCGCTGCCGATGCATCGGGCGCACAGGCGACCGTCAACAGCTGCGAGATCATTCACACGGTGCAGGTTCAGGGCCAGAATGCGCCCTTCACCCAGATCGCGATCGGCCGCCTCCCCGGTCAGCAAGAGCTGATCCTGACGGCCGTCGTCCCGGTGAATGTCACCCTGCCTGGCCAGATCAACCTCAGCAGCACGGAAGAAGGCAAGGAAACGAAAGTTGCCGACCTTGCCTGGACCCGTTGCACGCCCGGTGGCTGCTTTGCGGATGTGAAGCCGGACGAAGCCATGCTCAAGTCCGTCCGCTCTGTTGAAGCTGGCGTTCTGAAGTTTCAGGATTCCGCGGGCAACCTGATCGGCGTGCCCCTGTCCTTCAACGGCCTCGACCAGGCCCTGACTGCCCTCGACCAGCAGAAGTAACGCTCTTCCCGAGTTTGCAGTTCAGGACATGCGCCGGACACGGTGCTTGATGGCCGCATTGGATAAAGAAAACGCCCGCACAATCACTTGTGCGGGCGTCTTCATTTCAGCAATGGCCATCCGGAAACAGGTCACCCGAAGGCGGGAACTGGCCCGTAGCCTTCGAAGGCATAAGGGTTCAGGAACTGCCTGCCTTCAAAGAAGCGCCGCTCCAGTTCTGTCATGCCTGCAGCGTCACAGATATCCCGCCAATGCGCGAGGATCGTCGCAACCTGAGCATCGATGATCCTGCGGGCCTCCTGCGGCGCAAGCAGGAAGGCCGGTGCCGCCTTCAGCGCCAGGAGCAGCTGGGAACTGCGGGCATTGTCCGCAATGATCATCGCCTGATTGGCCCGCTCCCCGCCCCGTGTCTGCGGCGCAACGTCATAGACCGGCGTCAGGGAGAGCGCCTTGCCATCCCAGAACGCAGCATGATTGCGGGCATGGTCATCCGTGTTGCCGACCAGAATGTTGAAGGTCATCCGGGAGAACAGCTCCACCAGATCCCGGGAAGGGTCCGAGAAATCCCTGCGGATCAGCTGCGCAAGCATCTGATAGGAAATATGATGCGCCGACATCTCGTGTTCCTGTGTCCAGGTGAGAGCTGACACCATAGCCCGGCGCTTCCAGCTTCCCTCTCCCGCAGACACACGGTCAAACCGCTCAACCAGCAGCACGTCCCGGTCAAGCACCTGGGCGATCTCGACCGGCGCGGCATTCAGACCTGCAGCCTGCGCCAGTTTCATGGCCGCAAACTCGCCCTTCACCATCGCAAAGACGTCGTTGGAGGCAGAGAACTTGGCGATCATCTTGCGCGCCCGCCCATCCGTCACGTCGTTCAGGAGCGCCTTCGGCCTTGCCCCGCCAATGGAACTGCCATGGAGGATGGTCCGGTCAAGTGCAGGCGGCACGGGCTCCCCGGCGGCAATCCTGTCTGCAAACTCAAGAAGATCCTGCAAGGACGCATTATCCCCCTCTCTCGGCACGAAGTGCGTTGCAGATGCCTGAAAATCAAGCGCGCCAATACGATCCGAGCCGGAATGCAGCATGAAGGTCATTTCGCCAAAGCTGTCTTCGTTGATCGCCTCCCGGCGCTGGCCCAGCAGATCATGAATGATGACCCGGCGGCCCCAGCGGTCAGGCAGCGCATCGCGCAGGCTCGGAGCAAGTCCATGGCCGGAAGGAGGATCGATCACGCCGGATTCAAGGGGCAAATCCAGGTTGAACACCGGAATGGCGTCTGCGCGAGCCAGATAACTGCGGCCGTAATTGAAATAGATGATCCCGTCCCGCTCGGCCACGCGGCCGGCGACGACCGGATCCACCTGCCCCGGCAGCCAGATCCAGACGAACAGCTCCTTCGGCTCAGAAATCATCATTCAGCTCCGGCCTGCGGGCATGAACTCTCTGGGGCAGCAAATTGAGCTTGATCCGCGTTTCCGCCAGCCTTTCATCGATTGCCTGAGCACCGCCGAAGAGATCGAGACCCACCAGCTGGGCAGCCTCAAAGACAAAGCCGATGGCAACGGTCGGCTGGCCTGCTTCGATCGCCCTCACCGTCTTGCGGGCACAGCCAAGGCGCCGCGCAAGCTCGTCTTCGCTCCAGCCGCGCAGCTTGCGTCCAGCCTGTATTTCCGCCGCCAGCAATCGCAATCCGTTATGCGCGGAAAGCGACAGAGTGCCGAACTTGTCCATTTCCAGCTCTTTGCCTCCTGAAAGATACAAAACTTCACCGTTTGTACCCCTCAGGGAACATAGGACAGAACGCTGAACCGCACAAGCCACACCATAGATATTGCGCCCCATAAGATACAATAGTCAAATTAATGTATCTCTTAGGATACAAGCCCATAAGGATGACTAAACCAGCCAAGGAAAAGGGAAAACCAGCGCACTAGCGGGACAACTCATTCCGGTAGGCCTCAAGAGCGGCAACTCCCGGATTGGCAAGAAGAGCCTTTTGCAAACTCATCTGCGCACCAGCCATATCTCCCACCGCCATCTTGATCCGCACCTGCATGATCCAGGCATCGACCAATTGGGGATCGAGCCTTGCCGCCTCTTCGAAAGCGGCAACTGCAGCCCTCGCATCCCGCAACACCAGCGCTGTACCGCCAAGCACAAGATGCACCTCGGGGAAATCCGCCTTAAAGGCCAATGACTGCTGCCATTCGCCCATGGCCTTGCGCGCAGAGGCGGACATTTTCGGCGGCATCTGGGCAATTGGAGCGCCAATGAACAGCCGGGCCGCAGCAATGCGGACGGCCTTCACCGGATCGTCCAGCGCGGGAATGGCGCGGGAAATACGATCCATCGGCGTGGCCTGCTGCTGCAGCGTCAAGGCTGCGGCCCGAACAAGCGGATCCGGATCCTCGATGAGGCTCGCAGCCTCAGAGGTAATCTCGGGTGTTGCCGCACTCATCAGCAGGTCCAGCGCAGAGGCGCGCACGATGCCCGGAAAGCTCGCCTGTTTGGCAATGCCGAGAAGGTCACCGCTCATGCCCGAGGCATTTTCCCGCGCTTCAGCAAAGACCTCTCCAAAATGAGGTCCGCGATGGGTGCTATCTGGAAACCACTTTTCCAGTTCGCCAGCCGCCCACGCGGCGCCCTTGTCCGCATGGCAGTCCGTACATGCATCCGGTGTGCCGAGCTTGTCGGAGAGATCAGGACGGGGAACGCGGAAAGAGTGATCCCTGCGGCCATCAATGCCCATATAGACCCGTTCGATCATGTGACAGGACTTGCACTCCGCACCAGCCGTGCCCTGCTCATGAAAGTGGTGGGACGGATCATCATAAAGCCGTGCCTGCAGCGCCGGGAAAGCCGGGTTGGCGGCCGGGCTATGGCATTGGGTACAGACCGCGTTGCCCTCCGCCTTCAACTGGCCGGAATGCGGATCGTGACAATTGGTGCAGGTGACGCCATTGGCATACATCTTCGACTGCAGGAACGAGCCATAGACATAGACCTCGTCCAGGATCTGGCCATCGGCGTGATAAAGCCCAGCCTGCAAGGGCGACAGACGATAGGCATCATGGAACGGTGTGCCTGGCAGCGGATTGCCATCCTCAAACGCCTCGCGGCGGGAGTGACAGCTTGCGCATTGCTGGAGCTCGGTCTGTGGCAGCCCCTTGGCAAAGTCGATCAGAAGGCCCTTGGAGCCCGTCCCGGGAAAGGGACTGACAGCAGCAGGGTCGCGGGCCCAGGCGACATGCGCCTCTCCGGGGCCATGACAAGCCTCGCAACCAACGCCTATTTCTGCCTGCCGGCTGGAGTAGGTCCGGGTCGCTGGGCTGTAGTTCTTTTCGAAACCCGTGGCGTGACATTCAGCGCAGCGTCCGTTCCAGTTCTTATAGGGACCGGTCCAATGCAACCCGTCGTTCGCTTCCGGCGCCTGGTCGCCATAGAGATGGTACCAGCGCCGCTTGATCTGATCCCAGACCACGTCAAACGACTGGATCCGTCCCGGTTCGGTCTCGACCAGATATTGCTGCAACGGCGTGATGCCATCAACGCCGACAACCTTGAACGTCTTCGGTTCGCCCGCGACATCGCTGGTTTCAATGAAATAGCTGCCGTCTTTTGTGAAGAACCGGCTGGTCGTGCCATTGTGCTCAAAACGGACGTTGCCAAAGTCGCCGTCAACCGTATCTGGCCCCGGTTCCATCCAGGCGTGGGCATGATGGGACTTGCGCCAGGATGCTGCCTCGCCCTCATGGCACCCAGAGCAGGAAGCGGTGCCAGTATAGGCCGGTGTGGGAGTCCCCTGAGACGTCTGGGCGAAGGAAGCTCCGGAAAGACTGAAAAAAGCCAGGGCGATCAGGCACGCAACAACGGTCATGGCCAGTCTGGTCATCAGAGTTCTGCGTCCCGTTTCAGGTTCCGCTTCCACCGTGGCATCCCGAACTTGCCAGGACATGGGCTTCGGCTATCTGGCTACAATTCCAATGGGTTGTATATAACCAGACATTGCCACCTATTTGCGAGCAGGAAGTTAATTCCCTGCCTCATCCCTTTCATTTCGGAAAAAGGAACGTAACCGCCGCTCTTGCACCAAACCCCTCCGGACCATTATCCGAACTGGCCGCATAGTAGCGGACGCCGAGCTGGAAGCTGACCGGCTGCTGGTCAAAAGTCACCAGTTTGGAGACCATGGCGTTGATGGGAACAGACCATTCATTCGAGGTCCAGTCATAGGTGCTCTCCGTGTTGAGAGCGAAGGTCCAGGCATCGTCCGTCGTGTAAGTCACGAAGGGCTGAAGGAAGGTGGAATTGACATCGCTGCGGCTGCCCTGCCCCGCAAAGGACCAAATGTGATTGACGAGAGCGCCATAGGTCCAGGGGCCACTCTGACGCAAGACGACACCTGTCGGACCGGCACCGAATTTCCGGGTACTGAGTAGCTCATCCGTACCGGTGGGAAACAGCAGGACCGGACCAGCACCCCAGATCAGCCCTCCGGAAGTCGGCTGCTTGGGCGAGAAAAACAGGCTTTGGGTCACATCACTGAGCCCGAACTGATCTCCGGAGTTGCCCGCAATGTCGTTCTGCCAGACTACCGGGAGGATCGTTCTGGAAATAAGGTTCCAGTCGTCATTCAGGGAAATCGGAATGACAGGCTGGATATTCAACGTGACCTTGTCACCGTCGACAGGCCCGAAACCGTGGTCATAGTTCCATTGCAGCGGAACACTGATCAAGGATGCCACAGGATTGGAGAGCTTCTTTGCAAGGTCCTGACTGTCCTGTGCCAAGACCTGAGCTGTTGTTCCCTCTAGCCCCAACAGAGACGCTGCCAGCAGCGCAGCCGCCCTCATTTTCCCACGAGGTACCATTATCCAGGCCTCCACATGCGAGCCAATTCAGATCATCCCAAATACCTACCGCCGGCGCATCCTTGCACCGCCGCCGCCCCGGTGGCCGCCACCACCACGGCCACCAACATGCTGGCGCGGGGCCTGCCGTGACATGCGCTGGCGGCTGACCTGACGGTTCCCGACCTGACGGGCCCGTACATCCCGGCCCAGATGCGCAGGAGCTTGCGGCCGTGCAGCAGGACGCGTGGCGGGCCTTGTCTGGGGCCTGTTCACACTCGGCCGGTTCGCCCCAGGCTTGGTAATGTTCGGCCTGTTTCCTGCAGGGCGATTGACCTGAGGACGGTTTGTCGAAGGCTTGTTAGCTCCGGGCCGGTTGACTTGAGGCCGGTCAATGGACGGTTTTACAAGGCCGCCCGGCTTGTTGCCGAGACCACCGCCAGGACGGTTGAGCGCGGGCCTGTCACCTGCCGGCCGGTTGGCCAGGGCAGCGCCAAGACCGGCCCCTCCGAGGGCTCCACCTGCGGCCGCAGCGCCACCAAGCTCTCCGAGACGGTCCTGCAGGGCGCCTTCCGTCGGCTTTTGCACATGGGACCACTTGCCCCCCTCGAACTTCTGCCATTTGTCGCCCTGGCGGCGGTAAACGCTGCCATCGCGCCCACCAAATACCTCTCCGCGCCGGTTGAGCCCAGGAATAGGCCGCTTGCCACCTTCGGACCATTTGGCGATCGCGGAAGCTTTCACATCGCGGGTACGCGCCCATTCTCCGCCACCAACGACACCGCCGCCCTTCCAGTTGCCGTAAATGCCACGGCCGCCACCTGCGATGAAATGATTGCCCGTGCGCGGATTGTATCCGGCAATGAACCCGGCCTTGCCCAGAGGGCCACTGATCGCAGCGCCGCGGATATAACCGCCAGTCCGCGGATTATAGATCCCACCACCGGCAATGCCGCGCAGCGGTCCATAGGCATAGCCATAGCGGCCAAAGGTGCCACGGACCGGATTATAAAACGCGCCGATGCCATAGGAGACAGGCCGGGGGAAGTAGATCGGGAACGGTCCAGGACGGTACCAAGGCCGATTGTACCAGCCCGTGCCATAGACATAGACACCCCAGGACAGGAAGCCGGTCAGATAGCCCATCGTGTAGCCGTACCAGACACTGTCCGGTTCGCTGTCATAGATGCGGACATAGGTGGCATTATAGACCGGTGAACTTGGCGGGATCGTATAGATCTCGTCCGGAACGGACGTCGCCACCTGGAAAGGGCCGGTCGGACTGCTGCCCACAAACCAGATCCCGTCCTGCAGAACGAAATACTGGTCTCCGACCTTGATCACCTGGTCGTTGGTGTTGACCGCATAGGACAGGGAGGTTCCTTCGATCGCCTGGAACTCCGGATCTCCGGCATAGGCCACATCCGCGGCAACCGATCCGACCTTGACCCTTGCAGTTGTGGGAATGCTGGCTTTCAGGCGCGCCTGAGCAGCCTCGGACGTGTTGGGAACGGAGGCCCGCACGCTGTAGTAAGGCGCATCCTCGGGAATGTTGAGGAAGTCATCCGGCAAGTCCGGCGTCGCAAACTCCCAAGGCCCCTGCAACTCGGCAGACCGGAACCAGCGGCCGGAGACGAGAATATACCAGGCCTTTGTTTCCGCCAGGTAGAAGACATCACTGTCCGTGTTGGAGGCCCATTGCAGGCCCGTGCCCGGAACAGCTTCCAGCTCCGGCTTTCCTTCAAAGACGATCATTTCGGCCGGTACATCCGAATAGATCACCTTTGGTGCGGCTCCATCCGCAAAAGCTTCCGGAGGCATCGCCTCCCTTGTTTCCTTCCAGTTTTCATCATCCGCCGGCAAGGAAGAGAGAGACGGGGGCAGACTGCTGACAGCCGTCCAGCCGGACGCCAGGGAATTGCTGGTCATCCAGGATTTTTCATCGCGCAGATAGAATGCGCCGCTTGCATCATCCTTCAGCAGATCCCAGTTGGTGTTGACGACAAACTGGACGTCCTTGCCGCCTTTCACGGGGGCCAGTATGGCCTCACCGTCGGTCTGAAGCAAAACGGCAGGTTCTTCGGAAATGAAGATCGGAGGTGCTTCGGAATTCAGCCCCTTGACGTCGTCCATACGCTTGAACTCAGCAAGCCCGGCAGTGATCCGGTCCTCGGCAACAGACAGGGTGCCTGTGGGCAGGATCTTGCCGACTTCCAGCGTCAGATCCGTCATGGCCGTGCGGTCAAGGGCAGAGAAATTCAGCTCCGTAACCGTGATGTCGCTGATGATGACATTGCCCGTATCCCCATCCTGCGCGGTTTTGCCGGAAAGGCCAATCACACCGAAAACCGGATTGGATTCGCCCTTCTTCAGGTATTCCGCAGCTACAAGTGCACTCAGCTGGGTGAAGTTCTCCCAATCGGAAAACTGGGGCTGATAGAGGATCAGGGTCGCACCGCTGCCTGTTTCGAAGCTTCTCGGCCAACCGGTTTCCTTCTCGGGCTCGGAAAGCTGGAGATAGTTGCCGGCCACAAAACCGGCCTTGCCATTCAGAACGACAGAGCACCAGGCACCAGCATCGTCGCACTCCTTCAACTCTCCGGACGTTCCGGCGGGAACAGTGCCGAAGGAGCCAAATTGAGTGCCCGGCCCCTGCCGGAAATTAACGTTTGCAGTGGTCACCACATTTGCGGCGAAGGCGGGTTCTGCGACAAGCGCCGCAATCAAAAACGAGGCAACAACTCTCTTCATCGCGTCTGCCGGAGCTTCACACTCCAGGCCTCCCTTTTCAGCTTGCCGGGAGTTCGGCCCCCGGCGTCTGCGGTGACTGTCTGGTTCCGTCTTCCTGCCTTCAGCTCAATCTCGGTGCGCGCCACATGCCGCAGCGGTAAAAGTGACTTATGTGCTGCGATGAAACTCTATGGAGCAAATATAAGAAATACAACTTCCTTTTGACTCCCTATTGCGGATGAACGGATTTCCAGTCCTGCTTGATGGAGAAGACCTGCCACCCTTGAGACGGGGCAAGATCAAGGGCCTTGTCCAGTTTGCCGAAATGGGATTTGCGGTCATAAGCGTATTCACGCTTTTCATCATCGTGATGAACGATCCCGCCAAAGCGCTTGCCCGGGCCGGAAGTCACCCATTGCAGCATCTGCAAGTCGCCATCTGAATTGCCGAACGCAGCGATTGGATGCTTGCCTATATGGGTCTGGATGCCGACCGGCTTGCCGGGACCATCATCGATGAAGGACACATGCTCGCCGCGCAGCAGAACCGGCCCGCCGTCGCGCATTTCGAACGTTGTTTCGATCGTGGACCCCACCACATTCTGCGGCGGAATACCGTAAACCTGCTCTGTCCAGGGCCGCATGAACTCGATACCGCCCCCTGAGACGATGAAGACGTCGAAATCATTGGCTTTCAGGTAGCGGATCAGCTCGAGCATGGGCTGGTAGATCATTGCGGTGTAGAGTTTTCCAGTCTCAGGATGCTTCGCCTTGGCGACCCAGTCCGAAACAATCTGAGTAAACTCCACCGAGGTCATGCCCGAGTGCGTGGCAGCCAAAAGCTGCAAAAGCCCTGCTTCACCCGACGCAGCAACGCCAGCCATATCTCCGGCAAGCGCAGATTTGAATGGTTCGGTACCCTGCCAGTCTGGATGCTCAGGGGCCAGCACCTTGATCCTGTCCAGGACAAAGGCAAGCTGCACATACATGGGCTGCTCTGCCCACAAGGTGCCATCATTGTCGAAGGTCGCGATGCGGTCTGCGGGTGCGACAAAATCCGGCCCGCCTTCGGTCGAGACGGCCGTTACAAAATCGACAATGGCACTCTTGCTCTCACCGTCATTCCAGGATGGCAGAGGATCCGCCGCAAAAGCCGGAAGGACCGCAAGACCCAAGCTCAAGATGCTGCCGGCCAGCACGCGCCCAATCAGCCCTTTTGCACTCTCAAACATCTCGAAACCTCATAGTTCTGGGCTCTCGCCCATGTTCCGGCTCCCAATTGAGAGCTCGGAAAACATCACCAGTTTGAGCGGAACCCGGGGCAGCCTGCTGCCCCGGGACCAATTGCAAAGCCGTCAGTCTATCTGCTCCCTGCCCCCTGGCTGAGCTGCTTTTCGATAGCCGAGAGGTTGAAGGATCCCGGCGTCTGGCTTGGCGGATAATCTGCCATTGTCTTCAGGAAGTTGGCCGCAAGCCCCTGGATCGGGACAATCGCGAAGGCACGGTCCAGGAACCAGTCGTTGTAGGTGTTGGAATTGTGCTGAGCCTTTTCGAAGGGATCGCGCCGCAGATTGAAAAGAAGCGGCACGCGCAGCTCGGTAAAGGGTTCGCGCCAGACACCGAAGGCCTCACCGCGGTTCTCAAGGAACACCACCTTCCAGTCGTCATAACGGGCAGCGACGATCTGACCATCGTCATTGACGTACCAGAACTCGTGACGCGGGCTGTCCCCCTCACCTTTCAGGTAAGGCAGCAGGTTATATCCATCGATGTAGTTGTGATAGCTGCGCCCATTCAGCTCGACACCATCACGAAGCTGCTGCTTGATGTCGGGAGCCCCGGCGATCGTGGCAAAGGTCGGCAACCAGTCCTCATGGGCCACAATCCCGTTCAAGGTCTTGCCAGCAGGGAATTGACCCGGCCAGCGGACGAAGGTCGGAACGCGATAAGCCCCTTCCCAGTTGGAATTTTTCTCCGACCTGAAAGGCGTGGTCCCTGCATCTGGCCAGGTGTTGTAATGAGGACCATTGTCCGTCGAGTACATCACAACGGTGTTGTCCGCGATGCCAAGCTCGTCGACCAGATCGAGCAACTGCCCAACCTGCATGTCATGCTCGACCATTCCATCGTGGTATTCATCACCAGAGGGGCCAGAGATGCCCTTGTGCTCCTCACTGACATGGGTCCGGAAATGCATCCGCGTTGCGTTCCACCAGACGAAGAACGGCTCGCCAGCAGCCACAGCATCCCGAATGAAGGCCTTGGCGGCATCATTCGTCTCCTGATCCACCGTCTCCATGCGCTTCTTGGTCAGAGGGCCAGTATCTTCGATCTTCTGCTTGCCCACCTTGCCCCAGCGCGGCTGAACGGTCTCGTCATCCGTATCCGTAGCCCAGGAATGCAGAACGCCCCGAGGACCAAAGCCCTCCAGGAAGGTCTTGCCGTCGGCAAGAACCTTGTCGCCCGGATAATCGCGGTTTTCCGGCTCTTCTTCGGCATTGAGATGGTAGAGATTGCCAAAGAACTCATCGAAACCGTTCACCGTCGGAAGATACTGGTTCCGGTCCCCCTGATGGTTCTTGCCAAACTGACCGGTACGATACCCTTGAGACTTGAGCACAGTGGCCATGGTGACATCCGTCTGCTGCCACCCCTGTTCGGCTCCCGGCAAACCGACCTTGGTCATTCCTGACCTCACCGGCACATTCCCGCCTATAAAGGCGGCTCTGCCAGCCGTGCAGCTTTGCTGCGCGTAATAGTCGGTGAAAGCGAGCCCTTCTGCCGCGATCCGGTCGATGTTCGGCGTCGTGTAGCCCATCATGCCACGATTGTTATGGCTGACGTTCCAGGTGCCGATGTCATCGCCCCAGATGACGAGGATATTGGGCTTCTGATCCTGTCCAAAGACAGGGCCTGAACACGCAAGAAGCGCAGACAGGGCAAGGCCGAAGTGCATTCGCATCATCTTCTGCATGGTTCATTCTCCCTTTTCACGACCCGTTTCCAGTTTGCGATGACCAGGAGACTGCCCAAATTTCCTTTGGCTGAATGCCGTGCTCACCAAGAAAGATGT
Source organism: Roseibium suaedae (assembly GCF_900142725.1). GTDB lineage: Bacteria > Pseudomonadota > Alphaproteobacteria > Rhizobiales > Stappiaceae > Roseibium > Roseibium suaedae. Next base: position 140,019 of record NZ_FRBW01000005.1, read on the forward strand.
AAATTTCCTGTCCCAGTTCCTCGACCAGGTCGCGATAGTCCTGGGACTTTGTCGCGTCCTGGAGCCAGTGCTCCAAAGCGCAATTAGCAATTGTGTAGTCTTCGCAAAGAGACTTGAACTCAGGGTGGCTGATCCATAACCGGCGGAGTGAAAACTCATCGATGGAAAAGAGCGATAGAATAAGTTCATTCGCCTTCCATTCACCGTTCCCCATGCCTCTTCCCTCCCGAGAACAGAATGAGTTACGCAGCGGCTTTTGCTATTTATCAAGGTTCGAACATGTTCGAACAGAGAGCACGCACCCCATAAACCTTCTGGTTGCGGTCTCAGAATTTCGCAATGGGAAACGATTGAGGATCAGGGTAAAGTCAACGGCGGTTCCCTCTAAAGAAATTAAAGGGTCTGCAATGCGTCCTGAAAAACAACGAAAAGTTGCAGAAAATCAAGCAGATGCGCTAACAAGCCTCAGTCGTATCCGGCAAGAGCTGCAAGACATTCTCGAAAACGATCAGTTCCGGGCGACACCCAAACGCCGCGAAATGCTGAAATTCCTTGTCGAAGAAACGCTTGCAGACAGGAAAGAAGCACTCAAGGGCTATGCAATCGGTCTTGCGGTCTTCGGACGCGATGAAAGCTTCGATCCGCAAACCGATCCGGTCGTGCGGCTGGAAGCGCGGCGCTTGCGGCATGATCTCGACAGCTACTATATCGCCCGTGGTGGAGAAGGCGGTGTACGGATCTCCATTCCCAAAGGACAATATGCGCCAAAGTTTCACGAACCTCCCGAAAGCTTGCACGCTTCAGAAACCGCCCCACAAGACGCGGCATCATCGCCACGGAACGCTGTCCCCCTTCCCGGACCAACCTGGCTTGCCTGGTCAATTGCCTTGGGAACCAGCGCAATCGCTCTTCTTCTGCTCGGCGCGATGATCGCATCATATCTCCCAGTGCCACGTCGCGAACCTCTTGATAAGCCTACGGCTTCCTTCCGTGTCATCTCCGTTCCGGCGGACGCCAACACAACCGGTGACATTCGAGCCGCTCTGAATTTGCCGGAGCATCTGCCTGTCTATTTTCTGGATCAGAAAGACCTTTCAAAGCTCTCGGGCGCTTCCCAGAAGAGCCTCCTCCTCATCTCTCATCCCGACCTTCCCGGTGGCGGCTTCGCATTGATGCAGCAAAAGCCTTAGTCGGCTCCGATCGCACTATTTTGGTCGCTCCAACCAAAAATTTGCTCCAAATTTCACGGTCTCCTCCCATCCCGAGAACCGAATACGCGTCTCTTGGTCAAATTTTATAAGCCAGCTAACGAAGCAGAACCGCCTCGCATTCTGTCATTTGCATCTTCGGTTTGGTGAACACTGCCATCACGTGTTCACCAAACCATGGAGCGTCTTGTAGAGGTGCAATTTGCCCTCCCCTGCCCTGTCGATCATGGCGCGGAAATAGCCTCCGGGAGAAGATATCTGCTCCGGATCCCGCAAGGCCTTCTCCGCAACGACCGCGAGGCAGGCAGCGGCCAAATATCGACCTTGCCGCTCGACCGCCGACAGATAGCCTGCCGGGCTAAGCCCAATCAAAACGCGCAAATCCTCCGCGGCATCACAAATCGCGGGCCAGCTTGAGAATGAAGCGCCGATTTCTGCCTGAACTGTGCTGCAGGCAGATTGCAATAGCCCGATAGAAACGCCATCGAGATTGGTCTTGCCTGCATTGATGCCTGGAGTGGTGGCTGAAACGGTGGATTTCTCACTTCTGGAGGTATCCGCAGGCTTATTCGCTTGTTGTGAGGGATTGCCCCCGCCGCTAGGCTTTTTTTCAAAAGCCATCTCAACGGCGTAGCCGTTGTCAGATTTAGATTTGTTTTCTTGCTCGTTAGAGCAAGTCCGTTCTTTTTTACAAGTTAATGAATCGGGATGGCTTGTAATAGGTAATGGGATGACACTTATGTCACCCTCGCATGTCGTTTTTTCGTTTGAATTCTGATCCTTATGCATTTCGTGCACGGCTTCCAGCGCTTCAAGATAAAGTGCTTTAAGCAGCTCCGCACGATCGATCAACTCCACCCCTTCGCGAAGCCGGATTTCCTCACAGCGGGTTTCAAAGTCAGCAAATTCAGGTCCCATTGCGTTGACCAGATCGACAATCGCCCGCGAATGACGAATGACTGCCCGCTTTGCGGCTTGTTGCTGCCTAAGCCGGCGCTGAAAGGCATCAGCCTGTTCCTTGAAGGCCTCAAGATTGAAGCACGTCGGCGTAAAATCCAGTCCGAAGGCCTGCTCAGGCTCTCCCGCATGACCGCGATAGACGAACCGACGCCCGGTTGAACTGTCCCGATAAGCCAAAATTCCCGCCTCCACGAGTTTTTTCAGGCACCGTGCGACCGTCCGAGTGGATCGCTGTGTGTAATCCGCCAGACGCTGATTGGAGATGGCAACGACTGGACGACGCCCAGCCTGGAAATCATCCGACTGGACCAGGCCCAGAAGAATATCGAGGACATGATAAGTGGTGCCATCGATCCCGAGAGCAGGCGAAACCCGCTTCAGAACGAGGGAAATGTCACGCTTGGCAACGACCGGCCGGTCATCGAGACCTGCCAGGTGTGCACTCGCAAGAATGCCCGCAGACACCTTGCGAAAACTCGCAATCTGCTGAGAAGAAGACATAAGTCCTCCTTTGCCGGAAGCGCTAGGCAGACCGGCATGATCGTGATTTTAGGTGCGGGACAAGCAAAAGGCGCAAAAAGTCGTTGCTCTGTGCTCAGACAGAACTTGCTTCTGCACACAAGTGATTCTAAAATCTCAACCGCGACGAAGAGAGTTTAAGCCTTGTGCTTATCTCAATGTTAGGACCCGCCCTTGTGGCGGGTTCTCTCGTTTAGAGCTAATGCGTTGGCTCCCCTCCCCTTTCCAGTTCATGGAATTCCTCCATCAATGCGTCCATCCGCTCGGCCAGGAACCTGGCAAATGCGGGCTCGGACTTTGCATTGAGGGTGATTTTTACGGCTGTGTCGCTCTCCTCGAGCGCACCGAAGGTTCGACCAAGCCGCTCAAGGGAGCGCTTTTGCGGCTTCGCTTTGACCGGCTTTGCAATCAGCGCCTTTTGTGCGGTCCGGAAGGCAAGATCGAACCGCTTGTTCGTATCTGCCGATGTCCAGACCGCGCTGCCGGGAAGGACCTGAAGTGCGGTCTCCGCAAGAGCCCCCTTCCCTTCCCCGTCCAGCAATTCCGCGAACGCAGCCCATCGGGTGCGCCCGATCTTTGGCGCAGCTCCGATCAGCCTGACAATTCCAAGCGGGATCTGTCCCGCGATGGTTGCCATCTTCGAAACGTTGGTCTCGTCCGAAACCCCAACGGCGCGGGCGATCAGCCGGCGGTTATACCCTTCCCTGGACAGGCTCTGGGCATAGAGCGCCTGCTCAATGAAGCTGAGGTTCTTCCGCTCGTTGTTTTCCAGTCCCTGGGCGAGGATGAGTTCTTCATCCGTCAGCTCCTGAACATAGGCCTTTACGGTTCGACCCAGAACCTGGCAAGCCCGGGTTCGCCGCATGCCATAAGCGATCTGATAGAGCCCGGCTTCTGTCGGGTGCTTTCTCACCAGAATAGGAAGCCGCTGCCCTTCCGCATCGATCGAGGTCAGCAGGCTCTGGAAATCCGGATCATCATCCGTCCATTCCAGTCGGTCCTGAACTAGCGGCGGGCGGCAAATCGCCGGATCCAGCTCCAGCACCTGTGCCTTTTCAAGCTCGGCCTTCAGCCTGATGTTTTCCTGCTCGATATTGGCGAAACTCGCCTTCAGCGCCTTGGTTGGCGCCGTGGTCATGGACCGATCGGCGTTCTTTTCCTGCTCTGCCTGCTTGGCAAGGGCAGCCGGGTCAACGGCACCAAACATTCCAGCAAGGCGCTTTGCCCGGTCTGTTGCTTTGGTTGCGCTCATGTCCTGCCCCAAACTTTGAGAATGTTCTTGTAGATCTCCGAGTTGGCGGCATTCACCGCCTCGATCGCGCGATTGTAGGTGTCTCGTCCGACCGCGCCCTTTTCAAGCTCGTAAAGTGTCTTGTTTTCCAGACCCGCGTTGGTGATCGCCGTGGTTTCGAGAACGGCAGCGGTTACGACACTCTCACCAAAAAGAGACCGCAGCATCGCGGCAATGTTCACCTGCGGAACATCATGAGGCACGTGGCGCGTCAGCAGAAAGCGCAGGAACTCATGATCCACCGGCGCACCGAAATGGGCCATCTGCTCCAGCATTTCATCCAGCATGTAGAGGAACTGGTTCATGCTGGCGACGTCGATCATCGCTGACTGGACCGGAATGATCAGTCCCGTTGCCGCAAACACCGCGTTCAGCGTCAGATATGACAGCTGCGGCGGCGCATCGATCACCACCACATCATACCGGTCTTCGACACTGCGCAGCGCCGTTGCCAGACGCCGGATGAAATACTCGTCACCGACATATTTGTTGCTGACGATCGCCGCTGGCGTTTCATAATCAAAATATTGCAGCTCGCTCTGCCCCGGAACGATGTCCAGACCCTCGAAGTAAGTCGGGCGGATCACCTCGGACAAAGGCCGACGCTCTTCGTCATAGCGGAGAACGCCGAAGACCGTTTCATTGTCTCCAACTTCGAGCACCGGCTGCACACCGAGCATTTCGGTCAAGCTTGCCTGGGTGTCGAGATCGATCGCCAGAACACGCAGGCCCTGCAGTGCCAGAAACTGGGAAAGGTGCAGCGCCGTGGTGGTCTTCGCGCAGCCGCCCTTGAAGTTGGCGATGGCGATGATCTGCATCATGTCGCCGTCCCGGCGCCGCGGATCATAGGCCGTGGCGTGCGAGGGTTTCTTCGCAGCAAGAAACTTGCGCAGCTCGTTCACCTGGGCGAGCGTATAGATCCGGCGGTTGCCATCAGAGCGCTCTGGTTGAGGCCCCTCCCCGTCCAGCGACATCTGACGCAAAGCCGCAGGCGAGATGCCCACGAGATCGGCGACTTCGGAAGACGAGAAATGCCGGAGCTGCTTGCGGGCTTCTGGCGGATAGTTCAGTTGCCAGTTGTTTTTGATCTGTGTGCTCAACAACGACGAAAAGCGCGCGATCTTGGCGCGCGTGCTATTCGGGTCGAGTGGACCATCGAGACCGGCCACCTGTTCCATGTCTTTATCACTCCGACGCTAAAAAGCGATTTTTCCGGAAAAAAGTGTCAGACCTAAAAAGACTGGAACAACCGATTCTTGTCAAAGGCTTTTTGGTTAACGACCTGTTACCCACTTGCCAGCGAACGGCAACTTATGCACTTTCACCGTACTCAGACAGGAACACTCCGGCTAGAGGCGAATCGGGTGGCAGATGCCACGGGGTTAAGTCCTTGATTTTATGCATTTCTCTGAAAGAGCGATTCTCTCAGGATTTGTCATGGAACGACAGAAACGCTGAGTTCCCAATGAGTTTCAACGCAAATTTCTTCCGTGGGGCGGCTCGCGGATCCGACTTCGGCTCTTTCCCCTCCTCCAAGTTGAACCATCGGAACCTAGAATCAATCAGCGACACTACTTCCGAGCCGCCGCTCAGATCAGGGCATTGAAAATGCTCGGCCGATGAAGGATTGGGTTGGCAACCGAGATTAACTTCTCCGTTGCCGAGCGATCAAATTCCCCAGCAGGTGATCACTTTGCCTCCATCTGGTCGAACACCTTCACTCCAACTGATATCTCGCTGAGACCAGCGCGGGCCTGGCCGCCACTTTGTGCCGCCTTCGTTTCGGAGTGCCCTCCCTTGCCGATTTGAGCTCATTTCCGACGCGGTCCTCGGGCTCAGACATGCAATCACCCGAGTGTGGAACTGATAGAACAATTCTGCGGGTCAGATGGGCCCAACCAGATCCCAGCCACAAGCTGCTCGGTCACGATCAGGAATGAAGGGCTCGCGGAGCCGGCGCGGCATGATGCTCCGGGCTCACACCACGCAGAGCTGAATGGCCTGCGCAAACGGCTCTTCAGCAAGGTTGCGCTGACGGACCGAGAACCTCATCGACCAACTGGACCTGCAGCTCTGAACCATCTCGTCTACGAGTCCTTGCTTTCGGTTCATCTCGCTTAGAAGCCGGCACTCAAGTGGCTTGGGAGCGAAAAGTTACAATCGACCAGTCAGAGCACTTTGGGAGACCGTTCCAGTATGGACAACAGCCTTGTTCAATCTCATCGCCTCGAATGCGAACTGGTCACTAGTTCTCTTCGGTCGCCCAGCAATTCTACGAAAGGAAAGTTGTCTCATTTCTCTTATCGGCGCAGATGGGGTCGACCAGGCACAACTGCGCTTGAGGATGAATTCCCCGAGGCCGAGGAACGCGACAAGACGAAAAATCCGGTCTGTGTTTGTCACACAGGGCAGACAACAGAGCCCTTCAGTATGCGTGCCAGCCAGATCATCGCGCGGACAAGGATGTCGGCATAAACACTCTAGGCACATTAAACCCGTACTGACGCCAAACTCTCCACCTGCGCCAAACATGCGTCAGGAACGCAAATGCGCTGTCGCGGCACACTTTGAGAATAACGCGCGTCCTTCGTCGCTATCACCTGCGGCGGCGGCACATTGCGATACGCTCGCAAGTCAAAGTCCATTCTCACGCCGCTGAGCTTCCCAGCCGAAGGCCGCCAAGAGGTCGCGTGACACTCAGGAGCTTTCAGAACTCAAATTGGCGCAAATAGAGTTTAGCTTCAAACACCGTAAGCCAGGGCACGAAGGGCAGGGGGACCAGATGCTCCACCGGTAGCTTGCCAACACAATCAAGGTCGTGCTCGGAAGGACCTTAAAAATCATCCCCGAAACGCATCCAATCAAGACCCGCAAGGGAAGGGGAACAGGTGCGATAGAGCCGGAATATGAACCGTGCAGTCGATGCCTTTTTTTTGCAGAACGCCTCCAATTCAAACCCAAAGCAGCCAGGATCGGACAATGCGACCCTCTGCCGTTCCATTCGAATTTCAGACCTGTTGCCTGGGAACGAACCCGGCTTCCAAACTTTGAACGCACCAGTCTTTAAAGGATCTGATCTTCAGGACATCCAATCGACCCTTGAAGCTGCTGCACTGGCGGGATCTGAAACATGAGAGAATAGCCACTCTAGGAGCCCAATGACTTCTCCCGCGCTCGTCTCGCCGCCTGAAAAATTATGGTAAACAATAGCTTAACCAACGCAGCTCGTTATTTTCCAAGCGAGGCCGCAGAATGTATTTTCTGATTGAGATCATATTCTGACTGCAGTCAGATAGAGGGGAGAGATTGAACCCTTTTAGGCCATGTCGATCCCAAGTCCGCATTCCGTTCGACGTCAGTTTCAAACGAAATCCACTTCACTGCGAGAAAGGCATCCATGATCCAACCGTTCATTTTCGTCCGGCGCACAGCGAAAAACGCAATCATCTCAGGTCTGTTGGCACTTGGCATCGCAGCATTTGCAGGCCCATCCCTGATCAGAAACGCAAGCGCTTCGGACGAAGCCACCCTGAACGGCGCCATGTTGCAAATCGAGCAGGTGGAGAAAACACTCGATCGAACGTCTTCCGCCATTCAAACTGATGCCCTCCATCTGCAGCCTGAGGATGGAAGGAGCCTGCAAGAGTCGCTCACAGCGTTGCGCCCTCTTGCTGACGAGTATTTCAGCCCTCTGAAAGCCATTCACCAGATTTCGGAAGCATTGGAACTCACGCCGGATCCGGACCTCGACATTGCGGCCTTCACAGAAGCAGCCGATCATCTGGATCAGGCCTTTGATCAGATCGAGAGTGTTCTAGCGCAAGTGCAGAACCCAGGACACGACAAGGCGCTGGACGAAGCCGAACGAGCCGTCCGTGCAGAAAAACTTGAGCAAGCGTATAAGACGCTTCTGGCAGAAAAAAATGCCACGCCGGACTGGGCCGCCCTCAAGTCGCTGGCCGATACTATGGCTGCGCCCGAAATTGGGGCCGAAGTGGCTTTGACCCGCTACCGGTTCGTTCTTCTGGCGCGCGCCTATATCGCTAGGCGGGAGGCAGGTGCAAAGCGGCAAATCCCGGCAGATCTGAGCGCAGCAGCGCAGGAGATGGTCGAGGAAAGCCGCAAGAGCCAGGAGAAAACCGATGGTGTGTTCGAGCGCAATACCGCTCTGGAAATCGCCACTGTCCAGATGATGCAAGCCCTTGCTTTGCTTTCACACGCAGATCTGGCCACCCTACAGGCGTTCTATTCAAGCGGGGAGGGGAGGGCAAAGCGGAACCAGCTCGTTCAGGCCTTCCGGTCCGTCTCGGACAGTACCGCACAAGCCCTGTTCGCCCGCGTACTCGCAGATATGAACAAGGACTGATCTCGCGGAAAACAGCACTTGAGAATTCCGGCGGAGAAGTGCGCCCGCGAAAAAGCAGAAGGGAACCGCAGGGGAGGGGGGCTATTTTTGATAAGAATATCAATTAGATAAATTTGAACTGAGGCTCTCGCGGCACGTCCTAATTGAGTTCAATCCTGCGTCCAACACAAAAAAGGCTCGCATCCGTCACCGGATGCGAGCCCGTTCGTTGAACCTTCTCAGGCTTATTTCATGCCGAGCATACCGCGCAGGGTTTCTGCCAGATCCTTGATCGTTGCTTCCGGATCAGCCCCTTCGGTCACTTCAACCAGGGACGCGGCAACCAGATCCGTTGCGGCCACACCTTCGGCGCCCGGGAAGGCATACCAGGGACCGGCGTAATTGGCGATCTGGCTATGGGCGACGCGAGCGTTCGGGTTTTTCTCATAGAAGGCCCCGAGATAGGACGAATCCTCAACCACCTTGGCATTGGCCGGCGCATAACCGGTGTTCTCCACGATGATTTTCTGACCTTCCGGCCCGGTCACGAACGCCATGTACTCCCAGGCAGCCTTCTGCTTGGCCTCATCCTTTGCCAGCATGACGATGGCAGATCCGCCAGTCGGGAAATAGACCTTGGCCTTGTCCTGAGTTGCAACCGGCAGCGGCTTGACGGTAAGTTCAAACTTGTCGCCTGCACCTTCGGTGAACCGGGTCTGCAGGGATGAGCTCTCGAACATGATGCCGAGCGTTCCAGCCGGGAAGGCCTGGCGAGCATCGTTCTCGGAGTAGGACTTCATGCCCGCTTCCTTGGCAAAACGCTGATAAAGACCAGCAGCTTCAATACCTTCCGGGCTATCGAAGGTGATGTCGCTCTCATCTTCGTTCATCTGACGGCCGCCAAAGGAACCCAGAAGCGACTGATAGCGCCAGTCGTGAGGGGAGATCCAGACGCCATCGGTCGTATCGCCAAGCGCATCAATCTTCGCCGCAAGTTCGATGATGCCATCGAATGTGTCCGGGAAGGCGTCCATGGACCCGCCGGCCTTTTCGACGAGCACCGGATTGACATACATCACCAGCGTCGAGGCAGAAGTCGCCAGCGCATATTGCTTGTCACCGTATCGGCCGAGAGAGAGCAGGGCAGGGGTGTAGCCCTGGGACAGGGGATCATCGCCGATGAAGCCATCGACCGGCTGAGCAAGGCCGCGATCTTCCAGCACGCGCCACAGATTGAGGCCAACATAAGCGACATCCGGCGCTGTGCCAGCCACGGATTCGCGCAGCAGACGCTGAACACCATCTTCATAGCCCTCAGCAGGCCCATCGATCATGACCTTGACGTCCGGATGCTTAGCCATGAAAGCATCCGCCAGCTTCTGCTGGGTATCTGCCCAAATGGTCGGAATGGCGTAATGGACACGGATGCCGGTTTCCTGCGCGTGCAGGGCACTGATGCCCGCAAGGGCGAAAGCGGAAGCGAGAAGAATGCGTTTCATTTCGGTAGGCTCCTGAATTCAAAGATCTTTTGGCCCGGTTCGATCCGCGCTCTTGGTGATATTGACCGGCTCATCCCTTGAGGCCGCCCGAAGCGATGCCCTGGATGAATTTGCGTTGAGCCAGCAGGAAAGCGATTACGAGAGGAGCGGTGGTAATCACCGCAGCTGCCATGAGAGGGCCGACATTGTCGCCGGACTCCTGATCACGGAAGTAAAGGATGCCACGCGGCGGAGTAGCCAGCCCCGGATCAGTTGTGGCGATCAGCGGCCAGAACAGGTCGTTCCAATGTGCCGTCACCGAGAAGATCGCGAAGGCCGTTGCCGCAGGCAAAGCCAGCGGAAAGGCGATGCGCCAGACAATCGATGTCTCGCTCATGCCATCTACCCGGGCCGCATCAAACAGATCCGAAGGAAGCTGCGCGAAAAACTGACGGAACAGGAAGATACCGAACGCCGTCGGAATGAAGGGAATGATCAGCGCCCAGAAGGTGTTGAGGAGGCCAATCTGCGCAAAACCGAGGAAAATCGGGATTGCCGTCACGTGAAAGGGCACCAAAAGCGCGCCGAGAACCAGGCCAAAGACCAGGGAACGTCCCGCGAACTGCCTTTGCGCAAGAGCATAGGCACAGGGCACGGCAAAGAGGATCTGGAACACCAGAATGCCCGCCACCATGACCAAGCCGTTCCACAGGAACAGCGGAATGTCCGTCTCGGTCAACGCGAAGGTGAAATTGCTCCATTCGAACCGCGACGGCAGGAAGTGAACATCGGTCGTGAAGATTTCATCCCGCGGCTTTACCGAAAGGGACAACATCCAGACGAAGGGCAGGAGAATGAAGGCGGCGCCGACCGACAGAAGAAGGGTCTGAACGCTCCGGCCAAGGATCTTGCGGCTCATCTGTAATGCACCTTCTTCTCGACGACCCGGAATTGCAGAAGGGTCAGAACCAACAAAAAGACGAAGAAAACCATAGTGATAGCGCTTGCGTAACCCGCCTTGAAATAGACGAAGCCTTCGCGGTAAAGCGCATAGACCAGCGTGTCAGAGGCAAAGGCTGGACCGCCCTTGGTCATGGTGGCAACCGTTTCAAACACGCGGAAGGCATTGGTGGCGGTCACGACCATGACGAACAGTGTCGTCGGCCCCAGCATCGGCCAGGTCACCGTCCAGAACCGGGACCAGCCACTACCGGCACCATCCACCTCGGCAGCATCATATAGGTCTGACGGAATGGCAGCGAGACCCGCCAGGAACAGCACCATGTTGTAGCCGATGCTTTGCCAGATCCCGATCATCGCCAGAGTGTAAAGCACCAGGCCTCGATCACTCAGCCAGTTTTGCGGCGCAGCCCCGAGGGCCGCGAGCGACTGATTGACGATTCCGAGAGAGGGATGCAGCACCATCTGCCAGGCAACCGACATGGCCACGAGCGTGGCCGCAACCGGCAGGAAATAGACGGTTTTCATCACATTGCTCAATCGCGGTGCCCAGGTGGACATCTGATGTAGCCCAATTGCGACAAAGAGGCCGAAACCAACAGAGAAGGGGATGACAATCGCCACATAAAGCAGGGTATTGGTAATCGCCCGCTGCCCGATGCTGGACGTGAACAGCTTGATATAATTGTCTAATCCGCTCCAGTTGAAGGACGAGGCCCCGAACTGGTAGTCGGTGAAGGACAGAACCGCCACAATGGCCACTGGCAGGAAGATGAAGACCACCATCGCCAGTGTCGCCGGCCCTGCCAGCCACAGGCTGGTCAGGGCTGACCTTTGATCAGGTGACAGCCTCATGCTGCTGTCTCCAGGCGTGCGCCCGTCGTAGCATCGAAGAGATGCAGCTTCCGGGGAGAAAAACCGAGCCGGAGTTCGCTTCCCGGGGCAGGGACCGCATAATCGCCTGGCGCGATTGCCCGGATTTCCGTGCCCTTGGCGCTGCGCAGGCCCAGAACGATTTCCGAACCGAGATATTCAGCGCTCTCAAGCCGCGCGCTAAGGGTTCCAGCGGTATCAGGAGAGAGATCTTCAGGGCGCAACCCGGCAACGGAATTGCCAATCTCGATGCCGTCGCCCTGCTCAAGGAAGTTGATTGCATTGTGGCCGACAAAAGCTGCCACGTCCCGGTTTGCAGGCCGCTCGTAAAGCTCCCGCGGCGCACCCGCCTGGGCAACCTTGCCACCGATCATGACCACGATCTGATCCGCCATGGCCATTGCCTCGGTCTGGTCATGGGTCACATAGATGAAGGCCTTGCCCGTCCGGCGATGAAGCGCACTGATCTCGCTGCGCATGCGCACCCGCAAGCGGGCGTCCAGATTGGAAAGTGGTTCATCCAGGAGAAAGAGCGAGGGATCGCGCACAAGCGCGCGCCCAAGGGCCACACGCTGCTTCTGGCCACCGGAAAGCTGGCCAGGCTTGCGGTCGAGCAATTCTCCCAACCCAAGGGCTTCCGCAGTCTCACCCACCTTTGCCAGGATCATCCGCCGGGCTTCCGATGCCCCCGGCACAAGTGATCCAAGCACCGGCACCCGACCCAGAGTTGAGAGATGGCGCATGGTCAGGGGGAGGGCGATATTCTGGGCCACGGTCAGATGCGGATAAAGTGCATAGGACTGGAAGACCATGGCAACGTTGCGCTCGTAAGCGGTCAGGCCGCTCACAGTCTTGCCGTCCAGCAGCACATCCCCGCCGCTCGGGCGGTCAAGCCCCGCCATGATGCGGAGACTTGTGGACTTTCCGCAACCCGAAGCGCCAAGCAGGGTAGTGAAGCTGCCCTGCCGGATGCTGATGGACACCCTGTCCAGTACGGTCCTGTCGCCGAAAACGCGCGTGACGTCACGCAACTCCAGAATATTAGACACGATCGCCTGGCCTCTTGTTAGATATATTACATTTAGCAGTGCATTATGTAAGGTTTATGACAACGGTCAATTCGTCAAAAGGTGGGAAGCCATGCTCTCGATCGCCTCTTCGACATTCGCGGCCCGCTCAGTTCCAGCGACGTCTGGTGCATCCCCCAACACGATCACCGGCTTTGAGAAATGGAGGCCATAAGCAATCTCGCTCAGGGTGCCATAGGACCCGCCGATTGCGATCAGGACAGCGGAAGATTTGGCGATGATCATGTTGCGTGCTTCGCTCAGACCCGTCGCGATCGGCAGCATGATATCCTCATTGGCCTCGCGCCAGTCGTGGCCGGGAAGCATGCCTACGGTCAGGCCGCCGGACGCCCGGCATCCCTTGGCCGCCGCGGCCATGACCCCCGTGCGCCCTCCACAGATCATGGTCAGGCCGAGCCCCCCGATGGCAGATCCAACCTGCTCGGCCATCTGCAGCTTGTCTTTGCCCGCCTCACGCGGGCCAATTACCCCGACGGGGATCTGACGTGCGCCGGAACGGCTGAGATAAGCGAGCACTTCACGAGCTGTCAGTTCAACAGCACCTTCCGGCAGGCCTGCGTCCTGCCAGCACCAGTTCCACGGATCAAGCCGTCCACGGGGACCGTAAATTGCATCGCCGGCGTTATAAAACTTTGCATTTGTCATGTTATGTCTCGCTTTCCAGAAGCCAATCCACTATTGTAAGTTTTCTTACATTACCCTCTGGATCAGAACAAGTTCATGACACTTGCAGGACAGCGCTCGCAGTTGAATTCCCGCCAGACAGAGATCCTGTCCCGCACCGAAGCCACCGGCTTTGTGACGATCGAGGCGCTCGCCGAGGAATTCAGCGTCTCCGCCCAGACGATCCGGCGCGACATCATCATGTTGTCAGAGGCAGGCCTGCTTCAGCGCTTCCATGGCGGGGCAGGGGTCATCGGCAACACCGAGACCCTGCGCCTTGACCATCAGCACAAGCGCAGCATCTCCATTGATGACAAGCAAAGGGTTGCGGAAGCTGCCGTGAAACTGATCCCGGAGGGTGCGAGCCTGTTTCTTGACGTCGGCACCACCGTCGAGGCGGCGGCTACAGAGCTGAACGCAAAGCACGGCTTCCGGATCTTCACCAACTCCATGCGCGCAGCTTTGGCTTTCGATCCGGCTCACCACGAGATCAATGTGCTGGGCCGGAAGGTCGAGGGCAGGGACGGTTCACTCACAGGCGAGGAAATCATGCTTTCCCTCGCAGCACTCAGGGTCGACTATGCGCTGATCGGATGCTCTGCGATCGACACGGACGGCCGGGTGATGGACTTCAACCTGTCAAAGATCGCCATCAAGAAGGCCGCAATGGCCGCAGCCACCCGGAAACTGCTTCTCGCAACCCCCAGCAAGTTCGGCCGCACCGCTGTTTCCGCCTTTGCCGACGTGTCGGACTTCGACGCCGTGATTGACGGAGCCGCGTGAGGAAATCTGACGGCTCCGTTCCTGATTTCCGGCCTTTCACTGGCGTCCGGAAATGTGCCCAGGCCGCAGAAGAAGCACGGACCCCGCCGCCAGAATAATGGCAATGCCGAACCAGGTGGCCGGTTCGGGCATATGCCCCCATAAAATGGCGTCAAACAGCAAGGCCCAAAGGATCGAGGAGTAGCGCAAGGGCGCAATCCTCGCGACGGGAGCTCTTCTGAATGCTGCTATGATCATCGTGTTGGCTCCCAGAAACGTCACCGCAGCAAGTCCAAGCAGAACGAAGTCGCCGGGAACCAAGGGAGGAGGGGAGATGGTCGCCCCCGTTAACAGCCCTGCCAGCCCGATCAGAAAGGCAGACAGGGCGACTGATTTTACCAGATCTCCGCCGGCTTCCATCCTTCGGGTCACCAGATCCCTGAGTGCATAGGCAAACAGGGACAGAAGCGCCAAGGCGAGCCCCAGCGGCGAGGCCTCTAGCCCTGGCTGCAGGATCACCAAAACGCCAGCCGCCCCCATGACAATGGCAAGGAGCACTCGCCTGGAAAGCGGCTCCCGAAGAAGAATGGCAGCAAGAGCAACACTCACCAGTGGCAATGTTGCATGAATGGAAGCCAGAAGGCCGAGCGGCAACTCAAAGACCGCATAGGCGAAGGCAAGGCCCGCCGTAGCATCCAGAACCGCTCGAACACATCCAGTTTTCCCAAGCCTTGCACCACTCCCTTTCAAGGAGCGAACTGCGATAACTGCCAGCAAAAGGACAAGAGCGAATGCGGACCGGATCGCAATCGCCTGACCTCCCGGAAGGGCGGAAACGCTTTTCAAAAAGACGCTCGACGCAACTCCACAAAACAAGGCGCTGAGAGCGAAAAGAACTCCTCTATCCGCCCAACGCCATGCTTGACCTGCAGCTTGTCCCGCCGGGCGTCTTCGAAAGCTCCTCATCGCGACAGGATCTCGATCCGGTTCCCATCTGGGTCCTGAATGAAGAAAAACTCTGCTCCGGAGCCTCCCCGGCGAACCGGACCGTCCGGGTGGATCCCCTCCTTGCTAAGCTGATCCCAGGCATCGGATGCACTTTCAACCCGAAGGGCAAAATGGGCAATCGATAAGGACCCTTGCGCACCAATGTCCACCGCGATCAGCTCGACCATTCTGTCCCCCAGCTGCATTTGCTGGAGAGGTGGCTCCATCCGGCCAAAACCCTTGGCAAAGCCAAGCTGCAGGTAGAACTTCACTGAGGCGGGAATATCCCTGCAGGGTATCGCCACATGCTCGAGAATCGCCCCTTCAAGAAGGCTCACGCGCCCTCTCCATTGGCTGCGGCATGTTGCCAAAGCGTTTTTGCGGCAAGCATCTGACCGGCGCGGGCCGCCTCCTTCGCATCCACCACCACGAATTGCTCGCCGACATGCTCCAAAGCAACCGCATACCTCTCGGCAAGCACACCAGTTGCCAACAGAATGGTCGCTCCCATACCGCCCTGAGGACGAGCCGCGAGTTCATTGCCGATGAGAACGCCGGACAAGAAGGCTGAAACGGCCTTGGGCGCCAGCTTTCCCTGCAAGGCATCTGCCCGGGCAGCAAAAACAGCATGGGCCGCCGCCTTCTTCATGCCGTGATCAATCCCCCGCCTGAAAGCGTCAAGATCCTCATCATCTCCATCAGCCAACTGCCCGACCAGGCTGTGACCTCGCAACAGGGCGAAAAGCTCCCCTGTGACATGGGTCTGGAACCCGGTCAGCAATCCCCCGACAAGGCTCGCCCACTTGGCATGCGTCCCTGGAATGCAGATGGTCGCATCCTTCAGCCCAAGCATGTCGGCCGCACCGAAAATCTGGATTTCCTCTCCACGCATCACATCCGCGTGGCCATTGCCATCAACGCAGGTTGCGCCGGGCAAGATCGCGGCCGGATGCCCGGCGATGTCGAACCGAATGGCAGCAGCCGTCACATCCTCGATGCTCGCGGGGCAAGCGCAATAGGGGGCCTCCTTCCAGCCGGTTCGCGACCCCACCATGCCAGACAACAGGATCGGCATGCCTGGAGCCCCGGTGAGCATCTCACCGCAGGTCTCTGTTAAAGCCCCGGAGAAGTTCCCGTCCGCCACAGATTTGAGACCCAGATCACTTTCGACACCAGAGGCAATTTGCCCGTCATCCAAGAGCGCCCATGCACGGAAGCGAGTGCTTCCCCAATCTACCCCTATGAATTCCATAGTGTTTTCCCTTCAACTTTGCGCAGTACCTCGAAACGGATTGACAAGATAACGAAGGAATGTTGTAGTTTCAATTATGGAAATTAAGTCTCAAATATAGGGAATTAGATGAAAATTCGTCTTGAGGGAGTTCTGCCAATCGTCCCAACACCGTTCAATGACAACGGCGAGGTGGACACAGGCGCTTTGAAGGCCTTGGTGGAATACGGCATCCAGGCTGGCGCTTCTGCATTGGTCTATCCGGGTGTTGCGAGCGAAGATGTGCATCTGTCCAGCGACGAGCGCAGGAAAGCCCTCGACCTGGTTGTCATGACCGCGGAAGACAGAATTCCCGTGCTCGCTGGTGTGAACTCCGCGGATCCGCAGGCAATGGTCGAATTGGCCGCCACTGTCGCCGAGTTGAAAGTCAGCGGCGCCATGGCCATGGCTGTTCCAGCAATGGGCAGCGAAGTCGAAACCTGGTTCCACCGCATCGCCGAAGCGCTGGATGGCGGGATCATCGTTCTGCAAAATCTCTTTGCGCCAAGAGGGGCGGACCTTTCAGCCGAACAAATGCTGGCGCTGGCCTCCGCGGTACCGGCAATACGCTACGTGAAGGAGGAGGGCATCCCATCCGGCCCGAAAGTGTCCCAGCTCGTTGCTGGATGCGGTACTGACCTCGATGGCGTGATCGGCGGCGGCGGCGCCCGCTACCTCTTTGAAGAACTCGTTCGCGGCGCAACCGCGACCATGCCGGCAATCGAATTGCTCGAGCTTCACGTCGCCCTGATGAAAGCCTGGCAAGTCGGGGACCGCCGCAAGGCTCTGGACCTCTATACGAAGTCCTTGCCGCTGCTTCTTATCCAGGCTCCGTACCGCATGCGCATGACCAAGCTCATTCTCAAGCATCGAGGTTTCCTTGCATCGGACGGCGTCCGGGAACCCCTGCCGGAAATGGATGAAACCCTGAAACGCCTGACACTGGAATTCTATGAAAACGTCGCTGCCATGGAGCTGACCGATGCATGACCGGATCACCTCGGTAGACGTCTTCCTATTCGAGCGGCCAAGAGACACTGCCTATCTTGGCAAGCCGGGAAGCGGAGAAACCATGATTGGCGACAAATACGTCGTGCGCGGATTCAACGGCACCGTTTATCCGCTGATTGACCGGTCGATTGTCGTTCGTCTTCGAGATGCCCAGGGAGTGGAGGGTTGGGGCGAGACCTATGGCCTGATCGCTCCGGATGCTGTTGCCAGCCTGATCAACGATCTGCTGGGCCCATACCTCATGTCCCTTCCTGCACAGAACCCCGCAGAAACTTGGGACGCGCTTTATGCACTTCAACGCAATCGGGGATACTGGGGCGGCTTTCTAGCGGACGCAATTGCCGCACTGGATATTGCCCTATGGGATCTGCATGCCCGTGCTGACAACAAGAGCCTTCAGGCAGCCCTCGGCCAGCCCGGGTCAGCACAGCTCCCCGGATATGTATCCGGCCTGCCTGCGGGCACCCGGGCAGAACGGCTGGCAATGGCTCAGGGCTGGAAGGACGAAGGCTTTCACGCAGTCAAGATTCCGATCAGCCATACCGACAATGGGGACGTTGCCGGAGAAGTCGCTGCCTTGCGCGAGACCCTGGGCCCCGATCACAAGATCGCAGTCGACATGCACTGGGCCTATTCGGCAGAGGCCGCCATCAACCTCGGACACGCTCTGGCTCCTATGAATCCGTGGTTTCTGGAAGCCCCGGTTGCGCCTGAGGATGTAGACGCACAGGCTGCGGTCGCGGAAGGCATTCCAATGCCGCTCGCCTTGGGAGAAGAATGGCGGACCGACTGGGATTACAAACCCCGGATGCGCAGCAATGCCTGTTCGATCGTGCAGCCAGAGATGGGACACACCGGCATCACGCAATTCATGCGGATTTCCCGGATGGCAGCAAACGCCGGAGCCCAGATCATTCCGCATGCAACGATTGGGCTTGGCATTTTCATGGCTGCAAGCCTGCGCGCTGCGCTGGCGGCCGGGGCTTCATGTCATGAATTCCAGCACACGATCTATCACCGCAACGCCAAGCTCCTGGGAGGAGCAGCAGCGTGTTCGGCCGGTCGGTTCGAAATCCCGGACACACCTGGAATTGGCGTTGTTCCGCTGGAGGAAGCATTTGATTTCTTGACGGTAATTAAAGACTGAACAGGGTCAGGAGGAGGAACTATGAGACGTCTTAAGAAGGTCGCTATCGCAGCAGCTCTCGCGCTGAGCACTTCGATGGCCACGCTGCCCGCATTTGCGGAAACCCTCACCTTCGTAAGCTGGATGAAGGGGGAGCCCGGCTACGGTGATTGGTGGAACGAGGTCATCCAGAAGTTTGAGTCCGAACATCCGGACGTCAAGGTCGAGATGACAAAGGTCGCTCGGAGTGAATATGCCGACACCATGTTCACGATGTTTGCTGGCGGCACTCCGCCCGATATCGTGCACCTGGCCGCATTCGAGTACCAGAGCTTCGCCAACGAAGGCTGGCTCGAAGACCTCGGCCCCTACATCAAGAAGTCCGGCATGAACCTGGATGGTTGGGCAGGCCAAAGCACCTGCGAGTGGAAGGGCACGACCAATTGCATCATGCTTCTCTATACGGCCTATATCCTAGCCTATAACGAGAAGCTCCTGAAGGATGCCGGTATCGAGGCTGTTCCGACCGATTGGAACAGCCTTCTGGCCGCAGCCAAGGCCGCCACCCGTGATACGGACGGGGATGGCGTCACCGATGTTTATGGCCTCGGCGTCGACAGCAGCGGCGGCTCCAACATGATGCACGACATGCTGCATTTTGTGCTCGATGCCGGCGGCAACTGGACCGAAAACGGCAAGCCCGCCTTCAACAGCCCCGGTGTCATCGAAGGTCTGCGCCGGTTCAAGGAAATCTACACTGAAGGCCTCACGCCCAAGGATGCTGCTGCAGGCGACATGCGTCAGCTCCTCGTCGAAGGCCGCATTGCAATGCGCCTGGACGGTCCGTGGATTTGGAACGTCATGAAAAAGGCGGATCCGGCGGTGCGGGACAATCTGAAGCTCGCCGAGTCTCCGCTCAATCCCCCGGTTGGCGGGACATCCAATGTCATCGGCATGCCGTCCGACATTTCCGACGAGAAGAAGGCCTTGGTTTGGGACTTCATCCAGGTTGCCACGTCCAAGGACATGCAGCAGCGCTTCGCAACGCTTGGCTCGTCACCGGCCCCAATGCCGGGACTGGACTACTCGGCCGAGATCGCAGCTTCGCCCTATTTCGAGCTCTTCGCAAAGGCCAACGACAAGGCCTCGGCTGCCGGTATCGACCGTCTTCCCAAAGGACTTGAGCTCGAGTTCAACGAAGTGACGAAACTCGTGTTCCGCGAAGTTCAGCGCATGCTGATCGACAACCTCAGTCCAGAGGAAGCCGCGGCAAACATTCAGACTGCCGTCGAACGCATCGCAGGCTGACAAGGAACAATCGAGCAGCCGTGCAAAACGCACGGCTGCCTGTTTCCGGGAGGAACAACTTGATCGATTTCAGCTCGCCAAAGCACCGGTCCAAATTTGGCTATATGCTCTTGGCGCCTGCAGTGATCCTGATGGCGCTGATCATCATCTATCCGATCCTGCTCTCCGTCGACATCTCGCTTCAGGACGTGCGTATTGCCCGTGTCGGCGGAACGCAGGCTCCCTGGACAACGAAGAACTATGATTGGCTGATCAACTCCGAAGAGTTCTGGAACTCCATCTGGGTAACAGCCCGAATGGTTTTCTTCGTCGGCGGAACTTCGCTCGTCATCGGCCTCGCCACTGCCCTTCTGGTCAATCAGAAATTCAAGGGCAGAGCCCTTGCACGTCTCTTCGTCGCTCTGCCCTGGGCCGTGCCGGAAGTCGTGGCCACAGTCATCTGGGCATGGATGCTTGATAGTTCGTTCGGTGTCATCAACTGGCTGCTCCTGAAGGCAGGCTTCATTTCCGAAGCCATTCAATTCGGTTCCAACGCAACGGCCGCCTTCTTTGCCGTTTGCTTCGTCATGATCTGGAAGGGCTATCCGCTCGTTTCAATCATGCTGCTCGCCGGCCTGCAGTCGATACCTGCCGAGCAATATCAGGCAGCAAAGGTCGATGGCGCCAGCGTCTGGCAACGCTTCTTTTATGTCACGCTCCCAAATCTTGCTCCGGTAATCGGCGTCACAATGGTGATGACCACACTTTGGGTTTTCCGGGATTTCTCGATCATCTACGTGCTGACACAAGGCGGGCCCATCGGCGCGACGACCACCCTTTCCATGCTCACGTTCGAACAAGCCTTCTCATTCTTCCGGATGGGGCAGGGGGCTGCTGTCGGCGTGGTCACCATGATCATCTGCGCAATCATCAGCCGGGCGCTTGTCGGCCGCTTTGCGAAGTCGGTTCACTAGGAGAGCATGATGAAAAAACGGTCTCTTCTCGGCAACTTTGCTCTTTACGGTACGGTCACAGCGGTCTGTGTTGTCCTGCTCTTCCCGATCTACTGGATGTTTCTGACAGCACTCAGCCCTCGGACACAACTGCGCAGCTATCCGCCAAACTTCTGGCCCCGGGATCCGCAGTGGAATGTCTTCTCCGACCTTCTGGCAGCCCAGCCCTTCGGCCTGTGGATGTGGAACACCATCATGGTGGCAACCGCAACCATGATCCTGTCCCTGACGATCGGCGTTCTGGCTGCCTATGCCTTGTCCCGGCACCGCCTGCGTGGTGGACAGCCTCTCGGGCTGTTCATTCTCACGTCGAAGATGCTGCCCGCGACATTGCTGGTCATTCCCCTTTTCGCGATCTTCAAGTCGCTCGGTCTTGTCGGCTCGCTCTGGTCGGTCGTGATCGCTCAGGCGACACTGATCGTTCCCTTCGCAACGTGGATGCTCAAGGGCTATTTCGACACAATCCCGGCGGAACTCGAACAGGCCGCGCTTGTCGATGGCTGCTCGCCATTGGGGGCATTGTTCAGGATTGTTTTGCCCGTTGCCTCCCCAGGCCTGGCCGCAACAGCACTCTATGCCTTTGTCATTAGCTGGTCCGATTTCCTCTATGCGCGGACATTCCTTGCGACATCCGAATCCAAATGGACGTTGAACGTCGGCATCGCGACGCTCAAGGGCGAATTCGTGACCGACTGGAACACAATCATGGCTGCCTCCCTGATGGCGGCAGTGCCGATCATCGGCGTCTATCTGTTCCTTGAACGTTATCTGGTGGGCGGTCTTTCCGCCGGTGCCGAAAAGTAATCCAGGAAAGGCCAGAACCTTGGCAACTATCGACTTTAAGAACGTTCAAAAACGCTATGGCCAGTTCAAGGCCATACATGACTTCAACCTGCATGTGGGTGAAGGCGAACTGTGCGTATTCGTCGGTCCCTCCGGCTGCGGAAAATCGACCATTCTCAAGATGCTTGCCGGCCTCGAGGAGACCACAAGCGGCAGCATCGAGATCGGCGGCAGGGATGTGACAGACCTCGGACCCGGCAAGCGTGATATTGCCATGGTGTTCCAGAACTACGCGCTCTATCCGCATATGAGTGTCCGCTCGAACATCGGCTTTGGCCTGAAGATGCGTGGTGTTCCAAAGGCCGATATCGACAAGGCAGTCAATGAAGCCGCTGAAATTCTGGAACTGACCGATTATTTGGACCGTCGTCCTCGCGCATTGTCCGGCGGGCAACGCCAGCGCGTTGCCTTGGGCCGTGCCATTGTTCGCGAACCAAGCGCCTTCCTGATGGACGAGCCACTTTCAAATCTGGACGCAAAACTGCGGACCCAGACACGTTCGGAGATCGTCAAGCTCCAGAAGCGTCTCGGCGTCACCACGATCTATGTCACCCATGATCAGGTGGAAGCGCTCACCATGGCGACCCGGATCGTGGTCATGCGCGGCGGCGTCATCCAGCAGGTGGGCTCACCGGACGAACTTTTCTCCCAGCCCGCCAACCTCTTTGTCGCCGGGTTCATTGGATCTCCCGGAATGAACTTCTTCCGGGGTCCTGTCGAAATTGAAAACGGAAAAGCCTTCACACGCTTCGGCGAACAGAGAATCCCGCTTGGGCAAGTCCCACAAAAACTGACGGCAAAGGAGGCCATTTTCGGCATCCGCCCGGAACACCTGCAGGTGGGGGAAACCGGCGTTCCTGTAACGCTGTCCCTCGTCGAAAGCCTCGGCACCGAGAAGATCCTTCACTTTGCCACGCCGAAAGGCCAGGAGACGGATGCCATCGAAACAGAGATCGTTTCCGACGAGGATGCCCGCGACAAGAAGACCATGCTTGCCCGCGTAATTGATGATCGCCGTTACCATGATGGAGAAACCATTCGCATCGCTTTGCCGGAGGGCAAAGTTCATATATTCGATACGGTTACCCACGAAGCGATTGTATAGGAGCGGGCTTGCCGAACTTCGACAACATAGCGAAGCTCTACCCGGGCGCGGGAACCCTGGTGAAGGGCATTCAGCTGATCGAACTCATTGCTGAAGCAGCTGACCCCTGCAGTTCGACCTATCTGCTGAAGCAGACAAAACTGCCAAAGGCAACGCTCTATCGTTTGCTGGGAGCATTGGTCGAATTTGGCTACGTGAAGCATGATACACAGGCCAAGACCTACAGTCTTGGCAAGCGCTTCATCGAGCTTGGCCGCAGTTCGCTATCTGCATTCGATCTGCGCAGTGCCGCTGAGCACGAACTCACACGGCTGTCAGCGAGCCTCGGACAAACCGTCTCTCTGGTCGCCCATGAAGGTGACCACGTCATCTATGTGGATGTGCGCCGGCCCGCCAATCCGCTCGCAGTCAACATCGAAGTCGGCCGGACGCTGCCGGTCGCAGAGAGTTCGTCGGGGCGGGCCATTCTGGCTGCAATGCCCCCTCACGAGATGGGCAACTATCTCAATAACTACAGTCTGGAAGAACGGCATCAAATCCTGTCCGAGATCGCAATCAGCCGCGCCAGAGGCTATTCGATCGCAGAATCCCGTTCGATTCCCGGTCTGACAGTCATTGCGGTCGAGGTTCATGGCCCCCCCGGCATGGGGAGAGGAGCCATCGCGGTCACCGCACACGAGAGTGCTCTCAGTCATGAACAGCGGCATATCGTTGGCCGCGACCTGATGGAGGCTGCTCGCCGTGTCATGGGCAACATCGGTACGGCAAGCGTGAGCATTTCCTCAAATCCCCGGCGCCATCTCCATGTTGAAGAAGCGCTCGAGTGTATTCAGGCGGCTGGCGCGATCGTGGGGGAGGGGCCTGTCTGGGACAGGCGCAGCAACTTGCTGCGCTGGGTGGACATCGCGGCTCCCGCCACGAGGGTCTTCGATCCCGCCGGAACAGGCACCGCAATGCACCCGGCGCCAAGACTGGTTTCCGCAGTCCTGCCGGCCAATGATGGAACGATCCTCGCCATCACCCAGAACGGCCTTGAAAAGCTGAACCTGACCAATGGCGCACTCGATCCAATCTACGATCCGGAAGCCCACTTGCCTTCCAACCGTTTCAACGATGCCAAGACGGACAGGGCAGGGCGCATCTGGGCTGGAACCATGAGCCTCGATGCCTCGATGCCATCAGGGTCTCTCTATTGCTTTGATACTCCAACCAGAGCAAGGGCAGTCGATGGTGGGTTTCAGGTCTCCAACGGACTTGGCTGGAGTGCGGACGATAGAACCTTCTATTTCACAGACTCCGGCCTGGGCGTCGTCTTTGCCTATGATTTTGATCTGGAGCGGGGGACCCTTTCCAACCGGCGGGTCTTCTTGCAATTCTCTCCCTCAGAGGGCAAGCCGGACGGTCTGGCCGTCGATAGCGAAGGCACAGTCTGGATCGCTCTCTGGGACGGCTGGCGGGTTGCCGGATACGACCCGAAGGGCAAACTTGTCCGTGAAATCGATATGCCCGTACCGCGCCCCACCTGCTGCTGCTTCGGCGGAGAAGACAAGAAAACCCTTTACATCACGACGGCCTCGATCCGGCTTCCTGCCAGTGTTCTGGAAGAGGCTCCCTTGTCTGGCGGCCTGTTTTCGATCCGGATGGATGTGCCCGGACAAGAGGTAGCTGAGGTGGCAGTTTGACCGTGCAATATTCCGAATTCGCCGGCCGGCACGTACTGGTCACTGGCGCTGCCGCAGGCATCGGCAAGGCAGTGGCCCTGGCTTTCGCCAGACAAGGCGCCCATGTCACCGCAGTAGACCGGGCCGAGGTTGACCTCTCAACCGAACCTCTCAAGAGTGGGTCGATCTCTCCGATCACGCTGGATCTGGTCGAGACCGGTGCAATCCGGACTGCCTTTGAGCAAGCTACGGAACATCGCGGTCCGGTTACCGTGTTGGTGAACAATGCAGGCGTTGACAGGCGCATCTCTCTGGAGGACCAGTCACCTGAAGTTTGGCGTGAGATGATGATGCTGAACCTCGATCATCAAGCCATCCTGAGCAGTCTTGCAGCGCCAGGCATGACTGAGGCCGGTGGGGGCGCCATCGTCAACATGTCCTCCACCGCCTGGATGAAACTCGCCGGGAACCTAACCGCCTATCATGCGGCCAAATCTGCAATCATCGGTCTGACCAAGGGTCTGGCCCGCGACCTTGGGGCAAAAAACATCAGGGTCAATGCAATTGCGCCAGGCCGGGTGGTCACCGAACGGGTGAATGCCAAACTGACTGACGCATGGATAGCCGAAACGCATCAGATCCAATGTCTCAAGGACATTATCACCCCGGAAGACATTGCTCAGTCCGTTCTATGGCTCTCCTCATCCGGAGCCAGAATGATCACCGGTCAAACGTTGATTGTAGACGGAGGGGTCGTCTAGCTAGGTGCCCGTTCCCAAATTCGACGCAAATTTCGAAGGATCGAGACCGTGCCGCCTCGCCAGAGCCATAAGAATGCTCTCTGGCGAAGCGGCCGGTTTGGATACCATAAGCAAACGCAGTCCATAGCCGCGCAGCTCATCAATAAATGCACGGACGCGCTGATCTTCTTCTGACAGTTCAAGCTGGCGGAAAACCTCCCGGCAAAGGCCTGTTCGATTTGTCGTAGAAACGCAAAAGGGCCCCCAGTTTCCCGAGAGCCCTTGATCTACGGACAATTAGAGGCTGACTTGCCTCAGAATGCATCCCGGTAAATCTGCAGGATATCCTGCTCGCTGAGATCGACAGGGTTCCAATCCAGCAACCGCCGGATCTTGTGCGCATCCTCTGCCATTCGGGGGAGGTCGTCTTGCGGTACACCATGCGCGGAAAGGCGCATGTCGAGACCCAGGCTCTGGCAGAACTGGATCGCGGCGCTTCGAACGGCATCCTTGCCCTCGGCGGGAACGCCAAGCGCAGTGCAGATGGCAGCGGTCTTTGCCGGTTCAGCCTCGGCATTCGCCGCAAGCGTATGCGGAAAGATCAGCGCATTGGCGATGCCATGCGGCAGCTTGTGACGTGTGCCGAGCGGATAGGCGACCGCATGACCGCTGGTGGTGTTGACGGGCCCCAGACACACCCCACCGTAAAAGGCGGCAAGGGCAAGACCGGCGCGCGCTTCCACATCGCTACCATCATCGACTGCGCGCTTGAGATATTTTCCGACGAGTTGAATGCCCTGAAGCGCATAGGAATCGATCAGGGGATGCGACCGCTTGGACGTAAAGGCCTCGACGCAATGCGCCATGGCATCGACGCCGGTGGCCGCTGTCACTGCCGGCGGCACGGACAGGGTCAGGACAGGATCGATAATGGCCAGATCCGCAAGCATGTTGAGGCTTTCGCTCGCAACCTTTGCGAGCGTGTCAGGATCGGTGACCAATGCACGCGTGCCGACTTCCGAACCGGTTCCGGCAGTGGTCGGAATCTGAACCAGACCGACCTTGCGCGCCGGAGCGCGGTTGGGGCCGGAGATGTCGGACAGGGCAAGATTCGTTCCGGCAAGAACGGCCACAAGCTTGGCCAGATCCATGGCGGAACCGCCACCAAACCCGATAATCAGATCCGCATCGCCAGCTGCCTTCACAGCTTTTGACAAGTTATGCGTATCGGGCTCCGGAACGACCTCACCGAAGACGGCAGGGGAATCGAGCCCCAACACAGCCAGGCGCGCCGCATTCACAGGATCGGCCACAACGAAGGGCCGCTTGAAGCCTTTTTGGCGAACCCAAACGGCAAGGTTTTCCAGCGTTCCTGCGCCAAAATAGACTTCAGCCGGGCGCTGCATTGTCAGCGCTGCATCAAGTGATTGCATGGTACCTCCGCATATGTAGCACATTGCAATCATCGGTTTTTGATTGCAGAAATCGGACCGCATCTAGTCACTTGTAAATTTGCTTGTCAATTTCAATTTACAACAAACACACTTGAAACCTCTCAGCATCAGTCCGGCTAAATTCAATCGATATAATCAATTATTCCGCAGAAATGCCGAGATTTTTCAGAAGCCAGCACTCAAGAACGGCAAAATCAGAAAGCGCCGTAAAAGATAGATCAAATTTTCTCAGGGTATTTTCTCGCAAATTTAGTTGACAAGTTGTCAGGCCATCGTCATGGTCTTGCAAAACTTGGCAGGTCCTTTGGGAGGAATGATGTCCACTGCCCAGCATTCCAAAGCTGACATATGGATCGGCGCGGGGCTTCTCGGCTTTTGCGCTTTCGCAACCTGGCGCACGCTCCAGATCAAGCAGGTCGTCTCATCGACCATCGCCGGGCCTTCCTTTGTGCCCTGGCTGATGATTGGAGCGGTTTCCATCTTGTCGCTCGTTCTCATCGTGCGCGGCCTCCGGAGCAGCGGCCTGCCTGGCTCGCTCTCGACCGAAAACCTGCCGGATCGTGGCGGCCTGCTCAAGCTTGCGGCCTTCGCGGTCCTGCTCGTTGCCTATGCCGCGGCCTTCTACCCGGTGGGATACATCCCCTCGACTCTTGTCGCTTCCTTTGCCGGCCTGTGGCTGATCGGCGAGCGCAAGATCCTCGTTCTGCTGGGCTTCCCGGTGATCATGACCACCGCTGTCTATTACGGCTTCACGGAACTTCTGGCCGTCTGGCTGCCGTGACACTCAAAACTTCAATGGGAGGAATTATCATGTTCAAGACTACTGTAGCAGCAATCGCCTTGACCCTTGGGGCAGCAACTCCGGTTCTCGCTGATTTCCCGGAACGCCCGATTCAGATCATCGTTCCTTATTCCGCAGGTGGTTCGACCGATCTCGGCATCCGCGTTGTTGCCGATGCGCTGGAAAGCAAGTTTGACGGTCTTCGTACCGTTGTCCGCAACCAGCCAGGCGGCGGCGGCGGCATCGGCACTTCGGCCGCGGTACATGCCCGTCCGGACGGCTACACTCTCGGCGCTGGCGCCCAAGGGCCGATCGCGATCCTGCCGCATGTCGGCGGTGCGGATTACACGGTTGACGACTTCGAGTTCGTTGGCCTGTTCTCCCGCTCGCTCCAGCTTCTGGTTGCCTGCAAGGATGCGCCCTTCAACGACTATGACAGCTTCATGGCCTATGCCCAGACCAAGGCACCGCAGATCGGCAACTCGGGCGCAGGCGGAGCGAACCATGTTTCCGCAGAAGCTTTTGCAAAGGCAGCCGGGATCAAGATCGAGTCCATTCCGTTTGGCGGTTCCTCTGAAGCCCGCACGGCCTGCATCGGTGGCCACATCGATGCCATGGTTGCCTCCCCTGCAGAAGCAAAGACTGCTGCCGACGCCGGTCAGATGACCCCGCTCTTCGTCATGGAAGACAAGCGTATCGACCTGTTCCCGGACACGCCGACCGCAGTCGAGAAGGGCGTCGACTTCACCTGGTCGTCTTACAAGGGTCTCTTTGCTCCCAAGGGCATTCCGGCAGCCGATCTCGACTGGCTCCGCAATGCTGTCAAGGAAGTGGCCAGCGATCCGGCCTTCATCGCAAAGATGACCGAAATGGGTGAATTCGTGACCTACGAAGATGGCCCGGCCTTCGAAGCGCGCGTCAAGAAGGACAGCGCAATGTCCAAGGCTGTGCTGGAAGACCTCGGTCTCCTGGGCATGAACAAGTAAGCCACACTACAAGTCATCCGGCCGGAGCGGCACACCGCTCCGGCCTTCAAACTCATCTGAAGGGCAGCGCCCTCATGCAGCCGGTCTAATATGGAAACCTTGTCGTATCTCGCACCTTTGGCCCAGCTCGACGTGCTTTGGACCATTGCGCTTGGAACCCTTGGCGGCCTGATTATCGGTGCATTGCCCGGTCTCACCGCGACCATGGGCGTTGCCCTCCTGATCCCGATGACCTTCGGCATGGCCCCGGTAATGGGGCTGAACATGCTGATCGGTATCTATATCGGCGGCATTTACGGCGGCTGTGTTTCTTCCATTCTGTTGCGTACGCCCGGCACGCCCGCGTCTGCCGCAACCGTTCTTGATGGCTATCCGATGGCTCAAAAGGGCCATGCGGGCAAGGCGCTCGGCATGGCGACAATCGCCTCGACCATTGGCGGCCTCATTGCGGCAGTCGTTCTTGCGACCCTCGCACCGCAGCTCGCAGGGATCGCACTGGAATTCGGGGCGCCTGAGTATTTCGCGCTTGCCCTTTTTGGCCTGACGATCATCGCCTCGCTGTCCGGAGACATTCTGAAGGGCGCGATTTCGGGACTGCTCGGCATCCTCATCTCCTGCGTCGGCGCAGATCCGATTTCCGGCATCTCCCGTTTCACCTTTGGCATTCAGGGCTTTGCTTCTGGTTTTGCCTTCACCCCTGCCTTGATCGGCCTTTTCGCTCTGTCCGAGGTCTTCACCCAGATCGAGCGTCTTGCCAGCAAGGAGCCGCCGGTTACTCTGGTCAAGAACCGCTGGCCGTCCTGGGCAGATATGAAGGAAAGCCGCTCGGCCCTGATCCGTGGCTCGTTCATCGGCACTCTGATCGGGATCATCCCCGGTACCGGTTCCGGCACTGCTTCGTGGATTGCCTATAACGAAGCGCGCCGTTCTTCCAAGACGCCCGAGAAATTCGGCACGGGCCACATGCCGGGGATTGCCGCGACCGAAAGTGCAAACAACGCCGTTTGCGCCGCAGCTCTCATTCCGCTCCTCGCTCTGGGCGTACCTGGTGACGTGGTGACCGCCGTTCTGATGGGCGGCCTGATGATCCAGGGCCTTGCTCCGGGACCGATGCTGTTCCAGACCAATCCGGACGTCGTTGTCGGCATCTTCGGCGGCACTTTCATCGCAACGATCTTCATGTTCATCTTCGGCATGGCACTCATCCCGGTCTTCTCAAAGATCCTGATGGTCCCCCGCCGCATGCTGACCATCTCCATCGTTCTTTTCTGCTTCATCGGTTCGTTCTCGATCAACCTGAACCCGGTGGACCTCTACACAATGGTCGGCTTCGGTGTGCTCGGCTGGGGAATGCAGAAATTCGGCTTCTCTCAGGCAGCTCTGTGTATTGCCCTCATCCTCGGGCCGATGCTGGAAGCGAACCTGCGCCGCGGTCTGCTGCAGGCCGGCGACAATCTGACCGAATTCCTGTCCGGTCCGATCACCCTTCTGTTTCTCGCGCTCACCGTGCTGTCACTTGGCTGGCCGATGGTCGCGAAAGCGCTGGCCCGCAAGTCCAACGCGCGCCCTGAAATTACGGAGTAATCTATGTCCCGCAATGCCCATGTCGCCCTCGTCACCTGCTTCAATGAGGACGAGACGATCAACTATGAGGCGACCCGCGCACAAGTGCGCCGCCAGGTCGCCGCTGGCAACGACCTGATGGTCTGCGGCACCAATGGTGACTTTTCGGCCCTGACCCACGAGGAAAAGATCCGTCTGACCCGTGAAGTCATGGAAGAAGTCGGCGGCAAGGTGAAGGTGATCGCCAACGTTGGTTGCCCGTCGACCTTTGAGACGCTTCAGCTTGCAAAGGCCGTGGACGACATGGGCCTGCACGGCATCGCGGTCATCACGCCTTACTTCATCGCCTGCACCCAGGATGGTCTGATCCGTCACTTCACCACCATCGCCGATGCGGTGAAGACCCCGATCTACCTCTATGACATTCCGGCCCGCACCCAGAACCACATCGAACCGGCCACGGCCAAGGTTCTGGCCCAGCACCCGAACATTGCAGGTATCAAGGACTCCGGCGGCTCCACCGAAACGGTTCTGGAATACCTTGCCGTTGCCAAGGAAGTCGGCAACTTCGAAGTCTATTGTGCACCGGACCATCTGGTTCTCTGGGGTCTGGAACAGGGCTGCGCTGGCGTCGTGTCTGGTCTCGGCAACGTTGCTCCGGAACTGCTGGCGCAGATCATCAAGGGCTTCAACGAAGGCGACATGGATGCAGCCAAGGCAGCGCAGGAGAACTTCGCCGGCCTGCGCGTTGATCTCTATGCTCTTGGTTTCCCGCCCGCGCTGGTCAAGCGCGCGCTCTTCATGAACGACAGCTCTGTCGGTCTGTCCCGCCAGCCGGCGCTTCTGCCGGATGCTGCACAGGACGCGAAGATCGTCGAGATCCTGAAGAAGCGGGACCTGCTGAAATGACCGTTGTCGTCACGACATCTCCGGGTTTTGGAAAGCACGGCAAGGTTCCGGCGCTGATTGAAGAAGCCGGGTGGGAATTCATCCGCTGCGTCGATGCTGCCGAAGTGGCAGCGAATATTGGCCGGGCGGACTTTCTGGTGGTGGGCCTCGTGCCCGTCACCGGCGAAACCCTGCAAGGTGCTGACAAGCTGAAAGCTGTCATCAAGCATGGCGTGGGTGTCGACAACATCGATATCCCGGCCTGCACGGCGAAGGGTCTTCCGGTCTGCAATACGCCTGCCGCAAATGCGGATGCGGTGGCTGAACTTGCTGTCGGTCTGATGTTCTCCATGGCGCGGTTCATTCCGCAGGGCCACGCAAGCGTGACTTCCGGTGGATGGGAGCGGCGGATCGGCAGCCAGCTTGGCGGCAAGACCCTCGGCATCGTCGGACTTGGAAACATCGGCAAGAGACTGGCCAAGCTCGCGCTTGGTCTGGGAATGCAGGTTGTCGCCAGCGACATGTACCCGGACGAGGCCTTCGCGGCAGCCAATGGCATCCGCTTCCTGTCACTGGAAGAGCTTCTGGCCCAATCGGACTATGTCTCGCTGCATGTCTTCGGCGGAAAAGACAACGCTGCCCTGATCAACCGGGACAGCCTCGGCCTGATGAAGCCCGGTGCGAAGCTCATCAATCTGGCGCGCGGAGAGGTTGTCGATCTCGACGCTGTAGCCGAAAGCCTCGCCAGTGGCCATCTCGGCGGCGTTGCCATCGACGCCTATGTCCAGGAGCCGCCAGCGATCAATCATCCGGTTTTCTCCCATCCTAACGCTGTCTTCACCCCGCATTCAGGGGCCGACACGCTGGAAGCGTTGGAGAATGTGGGCCTGATGGTAATCGAAGACATCAAGACCCTGATCGGTGGCGGCATGCCTGCCCGCTGCCTGAACGCCAAGAACATCTGAATTAACGAGGCGGCCAGGAAACCGGCAGGAAGCCTCGAACTGGAGATACACATGACCCAGAAGCCGATTGTCATCACCATGGGAGACCCGTCGGGCGTCGGTGCCGAGGTGACGGTTAAGGCCATGGCTTCGCTGGCCGCGCCGGAACGCGCACGCTATGCGGTGATTGGCGACATGCCCACCCTGGAACGGGCAGTAAAGGCGTGCGGCCTGTCTCTGAAGCTGGTCGTTCATGGCTCAGACATCGGACCGGATGACCTGGCCGTGATCCATGTGGCTGTTGAAGGTCTGCCCGGCAAGTTCGGAGTTCTGTCTCCTGCCTGCGGCGAAGCCTCATTCCGCTACATCGAAAAGGCGGTCGAACTGACCATGGCAGGGACCGCTGCAGGCATCGTGACCGCTCCGATCAACAAGGAAGCGCTCAACGCAGCCGGCCACCATTACGATGGTCACACCGGCATGCTGGCGCATCTGACAAAGTCCAAGTCCAGCTGGATGCTGCTGGCATCGCCGACGCTCAACGTTCTCCATGTTTCCACCCACGTGTCCCTGAAGGATGCAATCGGACGGGCAACGCCGGAACGAGTTCTCGAAACCATCCGCACCGGTCACAAGCACCTGAAGCGCATGGGCATCGAAAACCCGCGCATCGCAGTGGCGGGCATCAATCCGCATTGCGGTGAGAACGGCCTGTTCGGCCGCGAAGATGATGAGCAGATCACCCCGGGCGTGAAGCTGGCCCAGGCAGAAGGCATCAATGTCCAGGGTCCGATCTCGGCGGACACGGTCTATCACCGGGCCAACACCGGCGCCTTCGACCTCGTGATCGCGCAGTATCACGATCAGGGTCATATTCCGATCAAGCTGATCGCCTTCGATACAGCGGTCAACGTATCGCTCGGCCTGCCGATTGATCGTTGTTCCGTCGACCACGGCACCGCGTTCGACATCGCAGGCACCGGCAAGGCCAACCACGTCAACATGCTGGCAGCTCTCGACTATGCCGGGAAGCTGGCATCCGGCCGCTCCTGACGGATCCGGACAGCAATTGAAAAAGGCGCCCTCTGTGATCAGGGGGCGCCTTTTTTATTTCTCCCGCATCCTCAGATCGAGAAGGCCGCTGCCAAAGAGCCTGTCGCGGGAATGCTCGAGATGAGCGAGCATGCGAGCCTCCGCCAGGTCACCGTCCTGATCGCGGATCGCCTCATAAATTCCGGTATGTTCCTCAAGCACCGTTTCCAGCGCCTTTGAGCCATCGGTCATTAGCGACTGGCCGTGCATTTTCATGCCGACATAGATGTGCTCCCGGAGCGCCCGCACCGCGGCTTCATAATAATGGTTGTTCGAGGCCTTGGTGATGGACAGATGGAAGGTGAAATCAGCATCTTCCCGGTGCTGATGACTGCCCGTGGCAGCCCGCATCAGGTCAAGAGCATCCCGGATTTCATTAAGGGAGGCGGTGTCCCTCCGCTCTGCCGCAAACCGGGTTGCTGCCGTTTCGATGGTGATCCGGAACTCGTAGCACCGCTGCACATCCGCAAGGTTCTGCACCTTGGCGAAGCCGACCGGATTGGCGGAAGCCGCGCGAACATAGTTTCCCGCACCCTGGCGCGAATAGATGACGCCTTCCGTCCGCAGCTTTTCAAGGGCCATGCGCAGAACCGGACGCGAAACGCCGAACTCCTCCGACAGGGTGTGCTCGGAGGGAAGTTTCTGGTTCAGCGGGTATTCACCATTGGTGATCCGGCTGTACAGCGAATGATAAACGCGGTCAGCCAGGGTCAGCTTTGGCCTGTCACGGGTTTCCTTTGGCGAAGCGCTTTTCAAAACGTATGCTTTCTCAACTGTCGGCGGGCAAGACTATGAAATTCCGGTAGAGGCTTACAAGGGTTTCCGCTCCTCCAAAGCCACCTGACTTCGTGATGAACCTCATGCCTGGCAGTCCATCCAACATTCGCGAGACGGGAAGCCCCGGCAATGCCTCTCCCTCGACCTGCAGCAGACCGCAACCCAAATGCTTTGCGATCGCCGCAGCGGTCTCACCGCCGCTGGCAACCAGCGTTCGCGGGCGCATGTGCTCGACGGCACGGCAACAGGTGAGGGCGAACCTCTCAGCTGCCGTCTGAACCGAGATTGTGTCTGCGCCTTCGGTCAACTGGATCAAGCAGTCATGAACCTGCGCTGGTGAAATGCCAGATGCGACTTCACCATTTGGGGCCAGAACACGATCGATATCAGTGGCCTTGAGCCGGTCCAGCTGGGCAAGAGTGATCGGGTCTCTCGAGCCAATGGCAAAAAGGGCAGGGGCCTCAATCTGCACGGGCTGCTCTTTGAGAACTAGGGGAGCCAACTTGCGCGCAAGTGCCTCGGCCAATCCGGCAGCTCCGACAAAAAGCGTGTCGGCTCCAAGTTTATCGATGGCACGGTCCAGATCCGCATCGGACGCTCCATCAATGACGTCTTCGAAGGCCACGCCCGCTCTTTCAGCCACGGGAATGGGAACCGCAATTCCATTGCCGGAAGCCAGGCCTGATTTTACAAGTCGTCCAAGTTTCGGAATGGCGGGTGTCACGGCCACTCGGGACCGGAAAGGCGCAAGCACCGAAAGCTCGGCGGCCACATGGCCTTTCAACCGGCTGTCGACCTTCTTGAAAAGAAATGCCTGTGCCCATACGTCGTGCTTCTGGCACTGTCGCCAGACGGTCTCGACACGATTTATGGCTTCACTTTCAGTCCCTTCCCTGCTGTTGACCGAAATTGTAAGCACATCAGGGTCCCGGGCGATTGCCTCCGCCACAGCATCTGGCGAAAGGGCGCAGACAACGGAAAGACCCCGTCCGCAAAAGGCGACGGAGCTGTCCAGGGCGCCGGTCAGATCATCGGCAATGATCAGGATTTTCATAAGGAAGCCATTCTCAAATCACGTCAAATGACTTTACAAGAAAACAACTTGTAAAACAAATCTGCAATTGCCAGATCCGGTACAATTCAAGCTTGGCAAGAAATCCTGACTGCTCCTATGGTGGAAACAATCAGGTTCAGGGCAGTTAGTTTTATAAAAATGAGTTCAATCAAGATTTTACATACGGCCGATGTGCATCTGGACTCCCCCCTGAAATCGCTTGCCCTGCGCGAGGAAGGCCTACAGTCAGCGGTTCAGACCGCTACCCGAACCGCCTTTTCCAAACTGATCGATTTTGCCCTTACTGAGGAAGTCGCTGCTCTCCTGATTGCCGGTGATCTCTTCGACGGCGCACAACGCAGCGCCAAGACCGGCGCATTTCTGCTGACTGAACTCGACCGGCTGAAGGCCGCAGGCATTGCCGTCTTCTACATCAAGGGCAATCACGACGCCGAAAACCCGGTCACGGGTGAAGTCAGCCTGCCAGACAATGTCCATGTTTTCGATGGCCGTGGTGGCAAGAAGCAGTTGGGGGCGACCGGTATCTGGATCCACGGCGTCAGCTTCAGCGGCCGTCATGCTCCCGAAAGCCTGTTGAGCAAGTTTGGCGCCCCGGAGGAGGACGCCGTCAACATCGCCATGCTGCACACGTCGCTCGCCGGCAGCCAGGGTCACGACACCTATGCCCCTTGCACGGTATCGGAACTCTCCGCCATGGGCTTTGACTACTGGGCCCTTGGCCATGTCCACAAGCGCCAGGTTCACGCGAGCGCGCCCTGGATCGTGATGCCAGGCATCCCGCAGGGACGGGACATCGGCGAAGCTGGCCCGAAATCTGCAACGCTGCTGACCATCGAAGAGCGGCGGATATCCGTTTCCGAAGTGCCGACCTCCGCCGCCGAGTTCTGCGAGCTTCAGGTCGATCTTGAAGGCTGCACCAGCGATGACGAGGTTCGCGGCCGCATACGTGCCCGGCTGCAGGACCTCAGCACCGGACTTGTCTCGGACATCGGCCTGTTGCGGCTGACATTGACGGGCTCCACGGCACGCAAATGGCAAATCCTGCGGGATCAGGATCTCTGGCGGGAAACCGCAGGTGAGATTGCTGCCAACACAGGCCGGATCTGGATCGAGAAGCTGAAAATTGATCTGAGCGATCCCGGAGCGGAAACGGCGGCGTCTTCAGCCGTCGCCGAACTTGAAAAACTCATGGCTTCCATTCGCACAGAGCCTGGCTTTCAGGCTCAAATGAGCGAACTTCTGGAAGGGGTCAGCGCCGAGATTCCGGTCAGGAGACGCGCCGAGTTACTTCCGGACGAAGCTGCAGCCAGACAGCTCTCTACGGATCTTTCAAGCGCGGGCGCACAAACCATTTTGGCAGCCATGAAGGGGGCGAGCGAATGATGCGCCTGCGCTCCCTGACCCTCGACCTGTTCGGCCATTTCTCCGCAAAGTCCTATGACTTTGGCGATGCAACACCAGACCGCCCGGATTTCCATGTCATCTATGGGCCGAATGAAGCCGGCAAGACCACCAGCATGGAAGGGTTCCTGCGGCTTCTCTATGGTTTTCCGCATATCGACCCTTACGGCTTCCTGCATCAGCGCAAGAACCTCAAGGTTTCAGGTGTTCTGGATGTGAACGGCCAGCGCCTTGAATTGACACGTCTCTCCACCCGGGACGGGTCGCTCCGTGATGCCAATGACATGATCCTGCCGGAAGCGGCCATCCAGGCCCATCTCGGCAGCTTGTCGGAAACCGATTACCGCCAGCTCCTGTGCCTCGATGACGAGACCATCGAAAAGGGCGGCGACGAGATTGTCGCCAGCAATGGGGACATCGGCCGGCTGCTTTTTTCAGCCGCAGCTGGCGTCAGCGACCTGACCGGTGTGCTTGACCAGTTCCGGTCGAAGGCCGACAGCCTCTACAGGAAAAGGGCCAGCTCCACAGAGGTCGCGCGGCTCAAGAAGGAGCTGGCAGACGTTGATCAGCAGATCAAGGATCTGGATATTCCCGCAAGCGCCTACAAGAAGCTGAAACAGGCACTTGAGACAGCGCGCCAGGAGGAAGCCGACCTTCGCAGTCAACGAAAAAGCCTTCATGATCAAAAGGCCATTCTGAGCTCTGAAAAATCGGCCCTGCCTCTCTTGAGCGAGATCCAGAACCTCACAGACGCACTCGCAGATCATGAGGACTTCCCCCGCCAGCTTGAAGTCAATCCTGAGGATCTTGTTGAGCTCCTGACCCGGCAGAACAGGCTCCTTGGTGACAAGGACCGGCTGGAAGCAGAAATAGCAACTCTGACGGAAGAGCAGGCGGGCCTTGTCCGGAACCCGTCTCACCAGACCCTCCAGAGCGAGCTGGCAGCCCTTGCCTCCCTCAGCGCCCGCTACTCCACGGCACAACTGGATCTGGAGAAACGCCGCAAGTCTCTGGCGGAGACCCATGCGGATATGGCGCGCTCAGCACGGGATCTGCAGGTTCCCGAAGGCACAGATCCGGTCACACTCGTGGTCACCGAAGCACAGCTTCAAAAGCTCGAAGACACCCGCCAGACCTTGCGGGATCTCACTCTCCAACTTGAAAGGGAAGGGGAGCAGCTCAAGGAGGCGGAACTCCGTTTGCGCCACGCCCAGGAGCGGCAGGCAGAACTCAAAACGGCAGACACCGCCAATACGCCCGTCGGCCCATTGCTTCAACGCTATGCCATCGACAGTCTCGCCCCCCGCTTTGCAAGCGCGACGGAAGCACTGAAATCTGCAGCGACGGCACGGGATGAGACCCTTGCGGATCTGGCAATGGCAGGCCAGACCTTTGACGCGGTACCGGCGTCAGGCCTGTCACTGACGGAAGCAGAAGAGCTTGCCCGAGCCCACGACGGCGTTGAAAGCCAGCGCCAGACTTGCGCAGAGCGCTGTTCGGAAAGTCAGCGGGACCTCGCAGCACTTGGCCTCAAGATTGAACATCTGACATCTGCATCCGGCCTGATCGACGATGACCATGCCAAGTCTGCAAGGGACGAGCGGGACCGGCTTTGGAGCGTTCACAAGTCAGACCTCAGCCCGACCACGGCAAATGCCTTCGAAGCCGCCATGGAAAGCCTCGACAAGACAAGCAGCCTGCGTCTTGATCACGCGGCAGAACTCGGTCAGCTGCGCGGCGAAGAGCAGCGCCGGATCGAGTTGCAAGCCCGGTATTCTGCCTACAAGGAGAGACTTGCGAGGCTTGAAGAAGAGGCGACCGCTCTGCTTGCCACGGCGGACGGGCATGCACGCGCCTTCGGCTTCAAGAGCCCGGTCCCGCCGAAGCTTCTGGCGCAGTGGGTGGCGAAACGTGACCTTGCCTCCAAGGCTCAACGCACTTGGGAGCGGCTTTCCCAGGAACATGAAGAGACCTTGGCGAGTGCCAATCGTCTTGCCGCAGACCTTCGTCCCCTCCTGACCCTTGAAACAGGAGATTTTCAGACCCTGGTTTCGGAGGCCCGCCGCCGCTTGCAGGACGAACGCAACCGGGAAGACGAGCGGAAGTCGGCAGAAGACGCCCTGAAGTCTCAAGAGACTGCGGTCGAGCGCCATCAGCAACGGATCAACGAGCTGAAGGCAGCCAAGCTGGCTGCGAACTCCAGCTGGCAGGCTTTGGCCGCTGAAAGTTTTCAGGCGCCGGTCGACACGGATCTGCTGGTCCAGTCGCTTCAGCCCTTGCGCAGCCTTCGGGAGCTGGAGCTGACCCGATCGGGACTGACCCGCCAGATAGAGAGCATGGAAGCAGACCAGGCGGACTTTTCCCGCGAGGTTTCAGATCTCGCGCAAAAAGCTGGCCTCCGGCTGTCCGAAACACCCGCGGCAACCTATGGCCAGCTGCAAGAGCTGGCGAAAGCCGCCCAGAAGACCGAAGACACCTATGTGGAACTTGGGCGACGGCTTGAAGCTGCCAGGTCAGGGCTTGCCGCAGCAGAGACCGTACTGCGTGAGATCGACGGCAAGCGGCTGGTTCTGGCAGAAGCCTTCCCCGACAGGGTCGCGACCGGGAGCCTTCAAAGCCTCAGGAGCGCTGTCAGCCTGGCAGGAGAGGTCATCGAAAAGCGGAAACGGCTGGATGACCTGACGTCCTCTCTTCAGGGCCTGATCGGAAGCCTCGAGGATGCCAAGCTGCGCCTGGAGGACAAGACCGAGACGGATCTGACCGCTGCCCTATCCCTGATCGATGAAGATCTGAACCGGGCAGACCAGCAATTGGAGCAAGCGATCGAGCGGCGCTCAAATGCCCAACGGGATCTTGCTGCCGTCTCCGGCGACGGCGAGGTTGCCCGGTTGGTCGAGCGCAAGACGACGCTGGAACTGGCGCTTGAAGAGACGGTGCTTACCTATCTGGAAACCCAATATGGTCTGAGCCTGGCTGAAGAGGCCATCCGCCGCTACCGCGACACCCATCGCAGCTCCATGATGGAAGCCACGGAAAAGGCCTTTGCCGACCTCACCAACGGCGCTTATGCCCGTCTCACCACCCAGCCGGAAGGCAAGACGGAAGCCCTGCTTGCCATCGACGCGCGGGGAACGGCCAAGAAAGCCATGGAACTTTCCAAGGGCACCCGATTCCAGCTCTATCTGGCCCTACGCGCAGCCGCCTATCAGCAGCTGGCCAGCCAGAACCTCTGCCTGCCGTTTTTCTGTGATGATATCTTTGAAACCTTCGATGAAAGCCGCACCCGCTCGGCCTGCAAAGTCATGAGCACGATCGGGCGCACCGGCCAGGCCATCTACCTGACACACCATCAGCATGTCGTCGACATCGCCCGTGAGGTCTGCGGCAGTGAGGTGACCATTCACCGGATCTGACCCTGCCTGCGGACTGGATGCCTTTCACTGCGGCCTCTCAGGACATCGGCCACTGATCCGTTCCGGCAATTTCCCGGGTCAGATCCTCAATTTCCGCAATCACCTTTGCGATGACCGGATCCGCCTTGTTGCGGCGATGATAGCTAAGACAGACCGTCCTGATGTAGTCGGGAGAAAGAGAGACGGCGCGGACACGTCCGGCCGCAAGCTCTTCGACAAAGGCACTGCGGGCGAAGACCCCGTAGCCCTCGCCGGAACTTACCAGCCGGACAAGCTGATGGCCTGCGTCAATTTCAAACCGGATGTTCATCTTCAGCCCCAACGCCTCGATTCTGCGCTCGAGGTTGTTCCGCAAGGAATGCCGTCCGGAGGTGATGATGATCGGAAGTTCGGCCAGCCGCGTGAACGGAAAAGGATCCGGGATGCCGCGCATCGCATCCGATGCCCCGATGAGAACCATCTCTTCCTTCATCAGCGGTTGACTAATGACCGTATCCGTCTCCACCTCATTGAAAGTGATCGCAATGTCCAGTTCACCGGCTGAAATCCAGTCGTGGAGATATCCGGACATGGCCTCCACGAGACGCAGAGATACTTTCGGGAATCTCTCTGTCAGGCGGCGCAGCAAGGGCTGTGTCAGAACCGCTGCTGTTGACGGCGGCAGGCCGATGGAAACATCCCCGGAAGGTTCAGTGGCAATCTGCTTGAGTTCTGAACTGAGCGTTCCAAGGATACCGAAAACCTCGTAGACCTGCGGCAGCAAATGGCGCCCGGCAGGGGTCAGAGCAACACCCCGGGCCAACCGGTCGAAGAGTGTCAGGCCGAGATCAGCCTCAAGTCGCCGGATAGAAGCCGAGAGTGCCGGTTGTGCAACGCCAAGTCTTTCCGCTGCGGCTGTAATCGAACCTTCTTCCGCAACAGTGACGAAGGCCTGAAGTCTATTGAGATCAAACTGATGAGCAAGCTGAGCCATGATCCATATAAAAATGATTATAGCGGAAGATGCAAACAATATGAGTTTTTTGTGTCAGGGGCCGCTACCTCTGACGGACTGCATCTCTGGGAGGATCAAATGAAACTGCAGAAATTCCTGACCGCGACCGCTTTGACTGTCGTTCTGACCAGCAGCGCCGCCATGGCCGCCGATTACAAGCTGACCGTTACGCTGGACACCAGCCCCCAGCACGTTCGGAACGTCTGGCTGAAAGACTTCGCGAAAGCCATCGAGGACAAATCCTCTGGCCGTCTCGAAATCGAAATCTTCGAAGCAGCAGCAAAATACAAGGACAGCGAAGCAGCCGCAGCTGTGGCACAGGGCGCCATCGATATCGCCATGCCGCAATACCAGCTGATCTCCCGCTTCGTTCCTGAAAGCGACTTCGAGCAGCTCCCGATGTTCTACGGCCTCGGCCGTGACGAGATCTATGCCGCCGTCGATGGTGAGGTCGGTCAGGATCTGCACAAGCGCATTGAAGACAAGCTGCGCGTAAAGGTCCTTGGACGTCCGATCGACCTTGGCTTCGGCACCGTTTTCTCCACCGATGTGGAACTCAAGACGCCGGCAGATCTGGCTGGCCTCAAGGTCCGCGTTCCGGGTGGTCCCGCAACAGTGCAGCGTTATGAAACCATGGGCTCGGTGCCTGTGCAGATTTCCTGGCCCGATGTCCCGCAGGCTCTTCAGACCGGAACCGTTTCCTCGCTCTGGGCCACGCAGGAATCCGTTGCTTCGGCCAAGCTTTGGGACGCTGGCGTAAAATATGCGATGGAAGACCGCCAGGCGATCGTTCAGTACGTTCCGCTGATCAACCAGCGCAGCTTCGACAAGCTGCCTGAAGATCTTCAGACGGTATTGCTTTCGACCTGGGATGAAATGGTCGACGGCCAGCGTGACTTTGCTGCCGAACGTCAGCAGGCCGCACGCGACCTCAACGCCAAGAACGGCATCGTCACCTCGGATCCAAGCGAAGAAGCCCTGGTTGAGATGCGTCAGAAGCTGCTGGCTGCCCAGCCGGGGCTGGTGGATGAACTCGGCATTGATCCTGACTTCATTACCAAGCTCTCCGCAGCGATCGGCAAGTAAGACCGCTAATCAGGTCGGAGCGTCACAATGAAAAAACTCCTTGTCGGGCTGGAGACCGGTGCCACCGGTCTCCTGGCTCTCGCTGCGGCGCTCCTGACCGTGAGCGAATCCGTCTTGCGCTACATCGCGCCAACCAAACTTCCGGACTGGGGTGCTGAAGTCACCATCTATCTGGTCGGCTGGGCGGTCATGCTCAGCGCAAGCCGTCTCATTCGAGACCGCATGCATGTGAATGTCGAAATGCTTTCCGAACGCATGACGCCCGGATTGCAGAAGGGCCTTCAGATCTTCGCCTGTCTTTTTGGCGTTGCAGTCTCGACGTGCATCGCCT
The DNA here is from genome assembly GCF_900142725.1 of Roseibium suaedae. GTDB lineage: Bacteria > Pseudomonadota > Alphaproteobacteria > Rhizobiales > Stappiaceae > Roseibium > Roseibium suaedae. Next base: position 181,994 of record NZ_FRBW01000005.1, read on the forward strand.
TTGCCGGCTGGCAAATGGTCGACTTTGCACTCCTCCTCGGCGAACGCTCGGATTCATCCATCCGCTTCCCGATGTGGGCCTATTACAGCGCGATTCCGGTCGGTTTCGGGCTGTGCTCGGCAACTTACTTCTGGCAACTCGGTTGCCTGCTTCTCAAGCGGAAGGACTGATCCATGTTGCTCACCTCAGTCCTGATCCTGTTCTTCCTGCTGCTTCTGGCAGGCGTACCGATCTATCTGGTTCTCTCGGGCCTCGCCGCCATGGTCTGGCTCGTGGAAGGCGACCCGCTGGTTTCCCTCGGCCAGCAATATGCCAACCATCTGAACTCCTACACGCTGGTTGCTGTTCCGCTCTTCGTCATTGCGGCAACCTTCATGCAGCGTGGTGGTGTTGCGCGGGCCCTGATCGACATGGCTTCGGCATGGGTCGGCCGTACACGCGGCGCCCTCGGCATTGTCTGCATCCTGGCAACGGCCGTGTTCGCTGCCATCTCGGGATCCTCCGTTGCAACGGCCCTGGCCATCGGGGCGGTCCTCATCCCTGCGATGCGCGACCGCGGCTACCCGATCAGCTTTGCCACCGGCACCATCGGCGCAGGCGGAACCCTCGGCATTCTCATTCCGCCATCCCTGGCGATGCTGATCTACGGCATCATCGTGGATGAATCCGTGCCCCGGCTGTTTCTGGCCGGTGTGGTTCCCGGTCTTATCCAGGCAGCACTGCTGATTGCCTATGTCCGCTTCTTCGCGGTCCGCAATAATCTGCCCGTCGAAGACAAGCTTGACCGCAAGCAGTTCATCCGGGCCAACGTCCGTGCAATGCCCGCACTCCTGGTTCCGGTCATCATTCTCGGAGGCATCTACTCCGGTCTCGTGACCATCTCCGAAGCGGCTGGACTGTCTGCAGTCGTTGCCCTGATCGTGAGTCTTCTGTTCTACCGGGAAATCAAGCTGCTCGACGTGCTGCCCATCCTCGCGGATGGCGTCCGTCAGACAGGCGTCATCATCTTCATCGTCCTGGGCGCACTGACTTTCGCACACTGGCTGACCGGTGCAGGCGTAACACGTGTCCTCGTGGAGTTCGTCGAAAGCATGGATCTCTCGGCCTGGGAATTCCTGATCATCGCCAACCTGATCATGTTCATTCTGGGCATGTTCCTCGAGGTGATCTCGGTCATCCTGATCTTTGTGCCGCTGATCGTGCCGGTGATCCTCCAGCTCGACATCGATCCAATCCACTTTGGTGTGATCCTGGTCGTGAACATGGAGATCGCCCTTCTGACGCCGCCCGTTGGAATGAACCTCTTCGTTCTGAAGTCGGTCGCCAACACGGGCATCGAGAAGGTCATCAAGGGCATGGTTCCCTACATCATCCTGATGCTCTTCCTGCTTGTCTTCATCACCTTCGTGCCTGCCGTTTCCACATGGCTGCCGAACCTTGTCTTCGGTGCAAGGTAGGAGAACCCGCATGCCAATCGCCCAGATAACGGTTTCCGAAAAGGTCCTGCCTGCACTGCGCGGCAAGTCGGAGGAGCTGACGGACAAGATCGTCCAGATCCTCAGCCAGGACCTCTTCGCACGGCCGGACCTCATCCAGGTCGTGTTCACGGCAGCAATCGCGCCTGTCTTCGGCAAAGAGGTGCTCTGTCAGGTGTTCCACCGAGCAACGGAAGCACGAACCGCAGAGGTCCGGAAGGCCGTTGCCGACAAGCTGCATGACACGCTTCAGCAGTTCACCGGTCACAGCGTCCGCGTGCGTCTGATGTCCCTTGAATCCGCCACCATTGCCGCGTCCGATACGCCGGAGACCCCAGAATGAATACCGAAATCGCGCTTCGCGACATTCTCTCCTTCCACGTCGGGGGAAGTCTGGTGGAACTGACCGATCAGCCCATCCAGACTGTTCAGGTGTCTCCGAATGCAGCTGCACGGTCCGTCGACCTCAATGGTCACTATGTCAACGGTCAGCTGTATGCGCAGCATTTCAGGCTGGCGGCGCCTAAGTCCGATGTACCGGTGCTTTTCTGGCATGGCGGAGCAATGACAGGCGTCACCTGGGAGACGACACCGGACAATCGGCCCGGCTGGTCTTCCATCTTCCTGAGATCCGGATATGACGTCGTGGTCTCCGATGCGGTGGAGCGTGGCCGGTCCTCATGGTCGCCATGGCCGCAAATCTATGACAGCGCGCCCTTGTACCGCACCCTGGAAGATGCCTGGCATCTGTTCCGCATGGGGCCGAAGAACGGGTTCGCAGCCTCTCCAGCGAACCGCCGGGCCTTCGACAAACAGCGTTTCCCGATCGAATCCTTCGATCAGCTCTGCGCCCAGTTCGTCCCCCGCTGGACCACGAACGCCGACCTTTCCGTTGCCGCCTACCAGAAGCTGGTGGACCGGTTCGAAAAGGTGATCATCGTTGCCCATTCGCAAGGCGGGTGGTTCGCGCAACGGGTCGCATCGCTTATGCCGGAAAGAGTGCAGGCCGTCGTACTGGTGGAGCCGGCAGGCGCTCCTGCAATGAACGAGAGCGCATTGGCAGCGGCCTCACGCGTGCCCCATCTCTATCTTTGGGGGGACTATTGCGACGATCACGCAGCCTGGATTCCCTACAAGTCTGACGCTCTTGCCCAGGTCGAAAGACTGCAGGCACTGGGTGGAACTGCGGAAAGCATCGACTTGCCGAAGCAGGGCATCTTCGGCAACTCGCATATGCCGATGATGGACAACAATTCCGCTGAAATCGCAGACATAATCCTCGGCTGGCTCGCCCGGCACGCCGCACCCGTGACGGCGTCGGGCAGCACCCATGCTGCCGAATAAACTGCGATCAGACATTCAACGCCAGCCGGATATCCTGTCCGGTTGGCGGAATGCTCTTTGTCAGCAGGTTCACCCAGGCAGCTGAGCTTTTTCCTTCAGAAGCGTCCCGGTCAACTCCAGCAGAAGCTCCTTGATTGCAACTGCCGGTTCGGACAAGGGCGAATGCTCGGCTGTACAAAGGGACAGCGCTTCACCGATTGCCGGATTGGTGATCTTGCGAACGGCCACCGGACTGTTTTCGCCCATAATGCGCTGCGCGACTGCATAGGGAACAATCGTCACCCCAAGCCCGGATTGAACAGCAGACGTGAGGGTCCGGACGGCATCGATTTCAGCGATCACCTTCAGATCGGTCTTGCTGCGCATGAAGGCAATATCGATTGCCCGGCGGACAAAATTATAAGCTGGAGGCAGAATGAAGGGCAGATCCGCCAGATTGGAAACGGCCAGCGGTCCGTCCTCCGGCAGCTCAGCCAGCATGTCCCGGCGGGCAACAAGGAAGAATTCCTCGTGCAGGACCTGCTCGAAGTGAACACCCTTGATCGGACCGGCACCATGAATGAGCGCCATGTCGAGCCGGCCGTTCATGATCATCTGGCTATAGGGCTGACTGACGCTTTCCGTCACTTCCAGCAGAATACCGGGAAAGCGGGCGCGTGCCTCGCGGATCAGATCGACGGAGAGCGTGCCGGCACTGCTGAAGGGCACAAGACCGACCACCACCCGTCCTGACAGAAACTCGCCATCGGTCAAGACCTCCGCCTGGGCCTGTTCAAGCTGCCGCAAGACAACCTGCGCATGTCGGTAAAGGATCTTCCCGGCTTCAGTCATAGTCACGCCCTGGTGACCCCGGATCAGAAGCTTCTTGCGAAAATGATCTTCAAGCGTTGCGAGCTGCTGGCTGAGCGCAGGCTGAGCGATGTGCAAAAGATCCGCAGCACGGGTAATGCTGCCGGTATCGACGATGGTAATGAAGAAACGAAGCCGCCGGGTATCCACTGCAGACCACCTGATTTAAGTCCAACCGAATAGACGGATTATTGCCGTGCAAGTCAACTTTCCCGGCGAAGTTTGACCGGGACAGCCGGGCAAATAAGAATTCAGTCTGCCCCCATAACTGCGCGGGAGCTGTACCCGCCGCCGCTGCCTGCCTAGACTCTCCGAGAGCGGCGCGCAAGCGCGAGACAATCTGCTATCCAACGAGGGACGCATGAGCTTTTCAGACTACAAGACAGCCCTGGTCACAGGCGCATCTGCCGGCATGGGAGCGGCAATCGTTGAGCGTTTCTGCAAGGAAGGCCTCACGGTTCACGCAGTGGCTCGCCGGAAGGACCGGCTTCAGGACCTTGCCGCCCGCACCGGCTGCATTCCCCATGAGCTGGACATGACCGACTACGCCGGCCTGAATGAACTGCTGGGCAACCTGGAAGTGGATGTTCTGGTCAACAATGCCGGTCTCGGCATGGTCGGCAATCTGACCACGCTGGGCGAAGACGACATCAACAATATGATCGACCTGAACCTGCGCAGCGTGCTGCAGTCGGTTCGTGTCGTGCTGCCAGGCATGATCGCCCGCGATCGCGGCCACATCATCAACATCAGCTCGATCGCCGGTCACTATAACTTCGGCGGCAACCCGGTGTATCACGCAACCAAGTCCGCCATTCACATGCTGTCCCAGCAGATCCGCGTGGATGTTCTGGGCAAGCGGATCCGCGTGACCGAAATCTGCCCCGGCCGGGTCGAAACCGAAATCTTCAACACCAATCATGGTGTCTCATCGGGCGAAGAAGCGCATAAGAAATTCTATGAAGGCTATGAAGTGCCAAGCGCCGAGCACATCGCTGACACGGCAGCCTTTGCCGTCAACATGCCAAGCTATGTGAATGTCGGGCTGATTGAAATCATGCCGACCTTCCAGGTTCCAGGCGGCCTGACCACTTTGAAGACCAAGTAAAAAAGAAACCCGCTGCTCCGGCAGCGGGTTTTTAGTTTCGGGTAAACACCATTGCGTCGCTGCAAACCTTCAGTCCCGGCAATGCGGAACTGGCAGCCTGTTCAAAAACTAGGCCTGCTTTGACAGGGCCGTGATCGAAACTCCGTTTTCCTGCAACTTCGTCCGGATAGTCCTGGCAAGCTGAACTGCACCAGGGGTATCGGAGTGAACCAGAACCGAATTCACTTCCATCGCAATGGTTTCACCATCAATGGTCTCGACTGTCTTTTCGCGCACCAGCCGCAACAGGCGGGCAATCACTTCTTCTGCATCCTTGATGACGGCGCCAGGCCTTGCCCGCGGCGCCAGCTGGCCATCCGCCGTGTAGGCCCGATCGGCAAGAAACAGCCGGTAGCAGGAAAGGCCGGCCTGATGAGCCGCCTTTTCAAGGGCAGAGCCTGGCAGGACAAGAAAGCGGATCGACTTGTCAAACGACCCAACCGCCCGCACCAGTGCGGACGCGATCACGTCATCGGCCGAAGCCAAATTTCCAAGCGCACCATGCGGGTTCACATGCGCAATCTTGCGGCCGCAGGTCCGGGCAAAAGCATCCAGCGCTCCGAGCTGGTAAAGAACGTGCTTTTCCAGTTCGACCGGATCCATCTGCATGACACGGCGGCCAAATCCCATCCGGTCCGGAAAGCTGACATGCGCACCAAGATCGACCCCGTTTTCAACGGCGACCTTTACGGTCTGATCCATGATGACAGGATCGCCCGCATGATAGCCGCAGGCAATGTTGGCAGAGGTGATCAGCTGCAGGAGGGACGCATCATCGGCGATGGCGTAGGGACCGAACCCTTCACCCAGGTCCGCATTGATGTCGATTTGCATGGCTTATCCTTTTTGCCCGGAGGTGTCCGGCTCCGGAAAAAACTCGAAAACGGGTGTGTTGTAACCAACGACGCTGCCTGGCTGGACAAGCGGACGGCCAAGCTTTCCAGCGCTCTCTGCAATCACGGCCATGAGCATCAATCCGCTGCGGACATAGGCCACAGGCTGTCCTTTGGAAACAGCATCACCTTCCTGCAGCGCTTTCTGCGAAGAGCCCGGATGCGCCGCCAGCAACGTGCCAATCAGAGGCGAGCAAAGATGCTCAGCTTTTGCAGAGGCGCGCGTGGGCATGCCTGCGCCAGCGTTCAGGCCCTCCTGCGCTGCCCCGGTCTTGCCGTGAGTGGGCAGTGTCAGAGAAACTTTCCGGTCATCCAGCTCATAGCTGACATGGCTGAACCCTTTGGCCAGCATGAGCGCAACAAGCTTGTCGAAGTCTTCGGTATTCATGTCTTGGCCCACTTATTGGCGAGGCTCCGCAGCCGCGTTACTTGAGCACGCAAGCCCTCGAGATAGGCTCCCGATGCGGAAAGCGCATCCAGCGCTTCCTCGTAGGTGACCTGCACAAACTTCAGTTTGTCTCCGGCCTTTGCCTGACCAATGCGCCAGAGATCCGCTTCAATCACGGACCCAATTTTCGGATAGCCGCCCATGGTCGCTGCATCTGCGAGCTGAATGATGGGCTGTCCGCCGGGCGGCACCTGAATGACGCCGGGAACGATACCGTGCGAACGCAATTCCAGCGTCGTCTTGAGCTTTAATTCCAGTCCGGAAAGACGGAAACCGGCTCTATTGCTTTGAACGGTGACATCCCAGTCCGCAGCCCAGAATTCATCTCTCGTCCCGCCTGTGAAGCACTCATATTCCGCAGCCGGCACCACGCGAATGGCAATTGCGCTTTCATCGCCGAAGGCGAGAGCCTGGCGAGGGGGCAGCGCGCCTGTGCCGGACGCTGGCAGCTCCGCATGTCCGTCACCTGAGGGCAACACATCTCCCTTGGAAACGGGCCTGCCTTCAAGACCGCCGAACTCTTCGCGCAGCTGTGTGCTGCGCGAGCCCAAAACTGCGGGAACATCAATCCCGCCAGCCAGGCAAAGATAGGCACGACTGCCCTCGACCGGAGCTGAAAGCTGCAGAATCTGGCCCGCGCGGGCTTCCATTGCCCACCATGGCGGAACCGGCTTGCCATCAAGGGTGGCACGGCAATCTGCCCCCGTCAGCGCGAAGGCACAATCTTCCCGGAACAGAAACCGAACGGGCGGCAACGGAATTTCAAGAGCAGCTGCGTCATCCGCATTGCCCAGCAGAATGTTTCCAACGGCAAGAGCCATGCGATCCATGGCGCCCGACCGGCTGACGCCGTAGCGGTAGAAGTCGGGCCGGCCGAGATCCTGAACCGTCATCAAGGGGGAGGGGGTGAGGATTTCAATCATGAAAGCACCTCTGCCACCTTGAACCGGATCATGTCGCCCGGTTGCAACAAAGCAGGAGGCTGGTTGGCGGGATCAAAAAACACTATGTCGGCGCGGCCGATCGTATGCCAACCACTTGGTCCCTTTGAGGCAGAAACACCGGTCTGCATGCCAGCAACAGACAGCGAACCGCCAGGAATGCTGAGCAGCGGAACCTTCCGCCGCGGCATGAAGAGACGCGGGTCGAGCCCTCCAAGGTAACAATATCCGGCATGACTGCCGACGGCATAGACCGTGTAATCAGGCTCGCTGTGAAGACGCACGACGTCGGCGACGCTTAGGCCGGTTCCCTCGGCAACATCGGTCAGATGCGGTCCGCCCTCGCCACCATAATGGATCGGAATTTCCACGGTTCGGGACTGCGGCTGCAGTTCCTCACCCGAGGCCCAGCCGTCGTAGAGCTTGCGCTTCAACGTATCAATGCTGCGCGGAGGCTCCTTTAGGATCAGGGTCAGGTTGGTCATGCCCGGGACCGCTTCACCGACCTCAGGCCAGGAGGAGGCTCGCTCGGCAAGCGCCCAGACCCGCCGCTGGTTATGAATGTCAAAGTCGCCCGGCGCCTCGAACAGCACGGCACTGGATCCAAGAAGACTGATCCGGGGCTCGGCGAGCACGTTCACAACGTTCATGTTACACGCTCCCCCGTTCTTTCAGCAGCCGTTCCAGGTGATGAATATCCACCCCGCCCACGATGAAGCCGGGGTCCTCGAGCAGGGAGGCGTGCAACGGCCCGTTGCTTGCGGGGCCTTCGATCTTGAGCTGGCGCAAGGCCCCGCGCATCCTTTCGATCGCCTCCGACCGGGTGCGGCCATGTGAAATAACCTTGGCGATCATGGAATCGTAGCTTGCGGGAACTTCGTAGCCTTGAACCAGATGGGTATCGACACGAATGCCCGGTCCGCCTGGCAAGGCAAGACGGGTAACGCGGCCCGGACGCGGCTGAAAATTGAAAGGATCTTCAGCATTGATACGGCATTCCAGCGAATGCCCCTCGCAAACCACATCCTCCTGCCGGATCGACAGTTCGTGGCCCAGAGCAACCCGGATCTGTTCAGCAACAATATCGGTTCCGGTGACCATCTCCGTTACGGGATGCTCCACCTGGACCCGCGTGTTCATCTCGATGAAATAGAACGCGCCATCCTCGTAGAGGAACTCAAAGGTCCCTGCGCCTGAATAGCCGATATTACGGCACGCTCCGGCGCAAAGCTCCCCGATCTGGGCGATAAGAGCCCGGTCGATGCCAGGCGCTGGAGCTTCCTCGATGACCTTCTGATGGCGTCTCTGCAGAGAGCAATCCCGGTCGCCCAGCCAGACAGCATTGCCATGCTTGTCGCAGATCACCTGAATTTCCACATGGCGGGGACGGTCGAGAAACTTCTCCATGTAGATCGTCGGATCCCCAAAGAAGCGTGCGGCTTCCTTGCGTGTCAGTTCAACGGCGCCGACAAGTTCGGAAGCTGAGCGGACAATGCGCATGCCGCGTCCGCCACCACCACCTGCGGCCTTGATGATAACCGGGAAGCCGATGTCACCCGCGACCGCTGCGATATCATCAGCTGAACCGATCAGGGCGTCATCCGGCCCTGGAACACACGGCACACCGGAACTGATCATTGCGCGCTTCGCCGCGATCTTGTCACCCATGGTGCGAATGCAATCCGCCGAAGGACCGATAAAGACCCGTCCCGAAGCCGCAATTGCATCGGCAAAGGCTGCGTTTTCCGACAAGAAGCCATAGCCCGGATGAATCGCACCCGCACCTGTGGCTTCAGCCGCCATAAGCAGGGCATCCGTATTCAGATAGCTTGCAGATGCAGCAGCCGGCCCGATGCAGACAGCTTCGTCGGCCAGCTCCAGATAAGGAGCTCCCCGATCCGCTTCCGAGTAGACACAAACCGCCTTGAGCGAAAGCTGGCGGCAGGCACGCAAAATCCGCAAGGCGATCTCGCCGCGGTTGGCGATCAAAACGGTATCAAAGGGAGTTTCTTGCTTCATCTCGGTCTCGAACGTCAGTTCTTGACAAGCCGGAACAGAGGCTGATCCAGCGAGACCTGCTCACCGGGCTTGACCAGCACCTCCTCGACGACCCCGGCATGCGGGGCCTGAACGGCGTTGAAAATCTTCATTGCTTCGATGGTGCAGAGCGTATCGCCTTCTGCAACCTTGGAACCAGGCTTCACATAGTCCGCCGTGTCCGGTTCAGGAGACAGATGTGCAACGCCCATGAATGGCGCCAGCACCAGGTCTTCCTTTGAGCCGCTCTCCTCGGGAGCAGCAGGGACAAGAGGAGCAGAACTCGACTGAACAGACACGTCACTGGCCGCAGCCGCAGTCTTGACGAGCTTGATGTGCTCCTTGCCGTCTTTCCATTCAAATTCGGAAAGAGGTGTGGAGTTCATCCAATCCATCAGTTTGCTAAGCCGTTCAATATCCATTGACATTTCCATCCGGGAAGCCGGCATTCCGGTCCATTTTCGTAATTTGAAAACGCTAGCATAAGGCGCTGGTGATGGGGTCAGACGATATTGCTATGTCTTGAGGACCGTGCCTTGACCTCCGGACCTTGCAATCTCCGCCGTTTTCCTGGGCCTGAGCGCACATCGCCGTCTGCTATCGGCCCATAATGAATGCGTCTTACCTCGCGCGATCTGGCTGCAGTTATTGTTTCAAGGTTATTTCAATGAGAGGACGTGCGTGAAAGACGCACGCTGGGAAATGCCGGATTTCAAGCTTGCTAAGCGCGTGACGCGCATCAAGCCCTCCCCCAGTACGGCTGCGGCAGCACGTGCGAAAGAACTCAAGGCTGCTGGCCGTGACATTGTCGACATGACTGTCGGAGAGCCGGATTTCGACACGCCGGATATCATCAAGCAGGCAGCCGTAGCGGCCATGCAGGCCGGGCAGACGAAATACACTGCCGTCAACGGAACGCTGGAACTGCGCCAGGCGATTGCCGCCCGGATGAAGCGTCACACAGGTCAGGACTATGCTCTTGACCAGATCACTGTCGGCGGCGGTGGAAAGCAGATCATCTTCCTGGCTTTCATGGCATCGATCGACGACGACGATGAAGTCATCATTCCGGCCCCCTATTGGGTGTCCTATCCGGACATGGTGATTGCCAACGAAGGCAAGCCGGTCATCGTGACCTGCCCGGAAGACAATGGTTTCAAGCTCACACCTGAAGCTCTGGAAGCCGCCATTACCCCCAAGACACGCTGGCTCGTGCTCAACTCGCCGTCCAACCCGACTGGCGCAGTTTATAATGAGGCCGAACTGAAGGCACTTGGCGCGGTGCTCGAGCGTCATCCGCATGTCTTCGTGCTGACCGACGAAATCTACGACGAAATCTGGTTTGGCGAAGGCAAACTGGTAAGCCTCGTGGAAGCCGTTCCGGCTCTCAAGGAGCGGATCTTTGCCGTCAATGGCGTGTCCAAGAGCTATGCCATGACCGGCTGGCGCCTTGGCTATGCGGTCGGACCGCTTGTGCTGGTCAATGCGATCAACAAGCTTCAGTCGCAGATCTCATCCTGCCCGTCGTCGATCAGCCAAGCTGCCGCTGCTGCAGCCCTGTCCGGCGATCAGAGCTTTGTGGCAGAATCCGGCAAGGCCTACCGCCGCCGCCGCGATGTTGCCGTTGAACTGCTCAACGGGATTCCCGGCCTGTCCTGCAAGGCTCCAGACGGTGCCTTCTACCTGTTCGCCAATTGCAGTGGCGCGATCGGCAAAACGGCTCCCAGCGGACAGAAGATCGAAAACGATCTCGACTTCGTTCTCTACCTTCTGGACAACGGCGTGGCTGCCATTCACGGCGCAGCCTACGGCCTGTCGCCCTATTTCCGCCTGTCGACCGCGACCTCGGAAGACCTGATCCGTGAGGCTTGCCGCCGTATCGAGGCTGCCTGCGCCGCGCTCTCCTGAAACACCCGTCCCTAACCAGGAAAAATCAAATGGTACATGTCAGAACCAAAATCGAGCGCGCACGTCCGGAAGATGTCGCAGCACTCTCCAAGTTTTCCGTTGCCACCATTCACGAGGCCCAGGGCCGTCTTGGCGCGGTGAACCAGAAGATCAAGCCGATCGACCGCAATATGTCCTTCTGCGGTTCGGCCTTCACGGTTCAGTCTGCTCCCCGTGACAACATCATGCTGCAGGTTGCGATCTCCTATGCTCAGCCGGGTGACGTCATCATCGTCTCCGCCGGAGAATATGAAGACGCCGGCTCCTTCGGCGACGTGCTGGCAAATGCCTGCAAGGCAAAGGGCGTGACCGCCCTTGTCACCGATACCGGTGTCCGTGACACCAAGGAAATCATCGATCTCGGCTTCCCCGTCTTCAGCCTGAGCGTCTGTGTCATTGGCACGGTCAAGGAAACCCTCGGCAAGATCAACGATACCATCGTCATCGGTGGCCAGATCGTCCGCCCGGGCGACATCGTGCGCGGCGATGCCGACGGCGTGGTGATCGTCCGCCGCGAGGATGCAGCAGAAGTCGCAAAGCTTTCCCAGGCCCGCGAAGATGCCGAGGCTGGCTATATCGCTGCCTACAAGGCAGGCAAGAGCGTCATCGAAGTCAGCAATCTTGCTGGCGTTCTGGCTGCAAAGGGCCTGACGACAGACGAGTGATTGCCTTCAGCCACTTCGGTGGCGGGTGACCGAAAGCCCAGACAGACCGCGCGCTCCTCCCAAGCGGCCCTGTCCAGGCAGCAAAGGCCTCCGGGGTATGACCCCGGGGGCCTTTTGCTATTGGGAGCCCGAAAAGGGAAGACGAGGTTCATGTGCCCAGTCCCAACCTCTGCCCCTCTGCCGGTTCGCCTGCAGAGGCCTCGTCGCGCAAGGTCGTCTCCATCTTTCAACTCGGCTGTTCAAATAGAGATCGATGCCCGCCAGGCTGTAGAAGGCCTCGAGTACCCCACGCTTGTCGCCAGCTATCGACCTGACCTTCACAAAGAAAAAGACCCGGGAGCCTTTCGGCTTCCGGGTCTTCTTTTGTCTCTAGCAGAACCATGTACCGGGCGTTGGTACCTCGTTCTGACGCTCCTTAGCCCATGAGCAGGTTGGGCAGGAAAGAGACAATCTGCGGGAACAGTGCAAGAACCACCACGAAGGCGATCATGATCATCAGATAGGGCATCGTGACTTTCGCAATGTAACCCGTGTCACGTCCGCTGATGTTCTGGATGACCACAAAGTTGAAGGCCACCGGCGGGGTGATCTGCGCCATCTCGACAACGAGCACGATGAAGATACCGAACCAGATCTTGTCAAAGCCTGCCTGCTCAACAAGCGGCAGAACCACGGACAAGGTGGTCACGATCATGGAGAACCCTTCCAGAGCCGTCCCCAGGATCAGATAGAGCACCATCAGCGCAAGGATCAGGGACAGCGGCGACAGGTTCCAGCCCGCAACAGTTGCGGCAACCGCATCGGGAATGCCCAGCATCGCACTGAGATTGCCCAGGATGGATGCCCCAAGAATGACCAGACCCATAACGGACGACGTTTGAACGGCGCCTAGTGCGATGTTCCGCAGCACCTCGAGGGACAGCATCCCCTGGATCCAGCAGAGAATGAAAGCACCGACGACCCCGATCGCAGCCGCTTCTGTCGGCGTTGCGAGACCACCATACATGGAGCCCAGAACACAGACCATGAGGAACATGGTTGGCCAGAGTTCCTTGAGCGCGGCAACGCGCTGACCGAAGCTCAGATGCTTGAGTGCCCTTTCACTTTCCGGCACGAGATCCTTGTTGATGGTCGTGTGGATCATGATCCAGGCGCCAAAGGCACCGGCGAGCAGCAATCCAGGAATTAGGCCTGCCGTGAACAGGCGCAGCACGGATTCCTCAGCCAGCACGCCATAAATGATCATGACAGTGGACGGGGGAATCAGAAACCCGAGGGTGCCGGCACCAGCCAGACTGCCGATGGCAACGTCAGGCGAATAGCCGCGGGCCAGAAGCTCCTTCAACGTCATCCGGCCGACAACCTGTGTCGTAGCGGCAGATGAGCCCGAAATGGCCGCAAAAATGGAACAGCCAATAACGTTCACATGAAGCAGGCGCCCCGGAAGCAGGCCGGCCCAAGGTGCAAGGCCTGCAAAAATGGCCTGCGACAAGCGGGTGCGGAACAGGAACTCTCCCATCAGCACGAACAGAGGAAGGGCAACCAGTTCCGACGACGTCAGAATGTTGAACGCATATTGCGGGATCAGCCGGTCCAGCGGAACGTGAAGGAACATGTACCCCAGCGCAATCGCAGTTGCGAGCAGGGCCATGCCGATCCAGGTTCCGGCGCCGAGAAGTAAAAACAAGAACCCGAAAAGGCTACCTATGACTGCCGTCATCGACAACTCTCCAAATTAGTATTCCGACATGCGGAAAAGTCTCGATGACTATTCGATCGCGGAAGCAGCCCCAAGGTCAGGCCGGTCCAGAGGGGCACCGGTCAGACAGGCAAGAACGCGGACAAGCATCTGCAGCGCCATGATGACAGCACCCAGGGCCAGAACGGCTTGCGGGATCCACAAAGGCGTCAGGCTATCCTGGGACACTTCGCCGTAGCCCCATGTCCGCAACGCGAACTGCACAAGCGCCATGGCAACAAAAACCGCTACGGCAGCGCCAGCCAGGCTGGCAATTGTCTCCAGAACGCGTGAGAATCTGCCTTTGCCGGCGCGAAGCAACGCCTCGACGCGGATCTGCAGTCCCGCACGGAAAGTCATGCCTGCACCCAGCAGAAAACACGCGCCCATCAGATAGCCGCTGTATTCCCAACCGATATGCGTGGTTGAGGGAACCGACGGAATGATCCGCGACACGCCCGCCAGCACGATCTCGGCAAGCACGAGCAGGGTCATGGCGACCATACAAAGCACGGCAAGGAACGCCCCCGTCAGGGAAAGGCAATCAGCGGCGGCCTGCAAGGCCGCCACCAATCCTTTGCTGCGTGCATCTTCATTCAAAGAAGACGTCATGCTGCTCATCTCAGTTCATCGAAGCTTTGTACTTCTCGACGAGAGGCTTCGCATCCGGAACCCGCTCGAGGAAAGCTGCCTGAAGGGCTGCCGCACGCTCTTCCATCTGTGCCCGCAGTTCCGGGGAGATCTCTACGAGCTCCATACCGTTTTCGGACATGGTCTTGATGCTGTTGACGTCACCCTGACGCGAAACGTCCCAGAACTTGGGCTCCAGCTCTGCGGCAACCTTCAGGATCGCTTCCTGCTGGTCAGCCGGGATGGAGTTCCAGGTGTCCAGGTTGATGGTCACCATGTTGGAACCCCAGGTGTGGTTGGTCGGGTAGACATACTTCAGGAATTCCCAGAACTTGCCGTCAACGCCCGAAGTCGCGGAAGTCGCAACACCGTCCACGCGGCCGGAGGCCAGAGCCGGGATAAGCTCACCCCAAGGCATCACAAAGCCGGCCATACCGATCGCACTGACGATATCGACAGTGTTCTTGTCAGCACCGCGAACCGGAATGCCCTTGAAATCTTCGATATTGGCAGCCAGCACCTTCAGATAAACGTACTGGGCCGGCGAGGGGACCATGTAAAGGATCTTCTGGTTGTTCTTTTCGGCGAGCTCTTCGTAGACCGGGCGAATGATCGCGTGATACTTCTTGAGTTCGTCCATGGAAGACACAAGGAACGGAATTCCCTCAACACCGAAGAGCGGATTGACGCCAACCTGCTGGCTGATGTTGATGTCGGCCATCTCGACCAGTCCATCACGCACTGCCGTCAGCTGATCCGGACCTTTCAGGCCCAAAGAGCCGCCAGCCTTCACAGAAATGACCACGTTTCCATCAGTCACGGTCTTCACGGCATCGGCAAACTCGACAGCGTTCTTCACCATGAAGTTGGAATCCGGCAAAGCATCCGCCAGATTGATTTTAACCTCCGCAAAGGACGTGATCGCAGAAGTTGCGAGCATAGCCCCAGCAATCGCCGCGCTGATAATATTGCGCCTGTTGAATAGCATAGTGGTTCCCCTTCTTTATTGTACCACGTTCGCTAAATGTATCCTCCAGCCACGGTATCCGTGACAAAGATCTTCCAGCTTTAGCAAGTGCCTCACTCAACACTCTCACGTGGCATGATCTGACGCTCTGGTCATTTCCGATGTTAGAGTCGGAACCGGGAGGGGGTAAGTGATGAGTGCCATATGGGGTGATCGCAATTTCATATGGCTCCCTTGCTGCAGCAATTGTCCTCATCGGCTTTCGCGGTTTTGAGCAGGCAAGCCTCCGCTCTCCAAGTCAGAAATCCTTTGCCGGCCAGATCCATAAGCATTCCATATGACCCAAGATGAAGGTCATCTTGGGCAATCTGGTAAGGCGCCAGCTAAGGATAGGCGAAATCCGGCGCGGTAAACGCCGTAGCCTGATGGCTTCGTTTGCCGGTCTCTTTATCCAATTTCCGGCCAGGATACTCCCTGCGCAAGACCGCAGGCAAACCGTCCCGAGCCACCCTGACGGAGGAAACCATGACATTTCCGCTCTTCGATCTTGCCGGCAAACGGGCGCTCGTAACCGGCTCCTCACAGGGGATCGGTCTGGCGCTGGCTCAGGGACTGGCCCAGCACGGTGCCTCAGTGGTTCTGAACGGCCGCGACACGGCAAAGCTCGAGACTGCCGTGCAAGGCATTCGCAATGCGGGTTTTGAAGCCGACGCATCTGTCTTTGATGTGACAGATCCTGCGGCCGTTGGCCCAGCAATCGATGCCATTGAACAAGACACCGGCCCCATCGACATCCTCATCAACAATGCGGGCATGCAGTTCCGCACGCCTCTTGAGGACTTCCCAATCGATCGCTGGAAGCAGCTGCTCGAAACCAATATCTCCAGTGCATTCTATGTTGGGCAGGCTGTAGCCCGCCACATGATTGCCCGGAGAAACGGCAAGATCATCAACATTGCTTCCGTGCAAAGCGAGCTTGCCCGGCCTGGAATTGCGCCCTACACGGCCACGAAAGGTGCGATCAAGAATCTCACCCGTGGCATGTGCGCGGACTGGGCTCAGCATGGCCTCCAGGTGAACGCCATTGCTCCAGGCTATTTCAAGACGCCGCTTAATCAGGCCCTCGTGGACAATCCGGAGTTTTCGGCCTGGCTGGAGAAGCGCACGCCGGCAGCCCGCTGGGGCAATGTCGAAGAGCTTATCGGAGCTGCAATCTTCCTCTCCGGAAAGGCCTCCTCCTTCGTGAATGGTCACACGCTTTATGTCGATGGCGGCATCACGACCTGTCTGTGAGGCACTAAACTCATGGGTCCCATTATCGTCATGGGGGTCTCCGGATGCGGCAAGTCCACGGTCGGACAACAGCTCGCCGGTGCCCTTGGCCGCTCTTTCCTTGAAGGCGATACCCTGCACCCGGCTGCCAATGTCGAGAAGATGTCCGCCGGCATCCCATTGACCGACGCTGACCGCGAGCCCTGGCTGAACCTCATTGGTTCAGAACTCGCCCGCGGCGACCTCCCGGTCGTCTCCTGTTCGGCCCTGAAGCGCCGCTACCGCGACCAGTTGCGGCGGCACTGTCTGCAGCCGCCTTCCTTCGTTTTCCTGACGGGCAGCCACGCCTGCCTGTCGCAACGCATGGCAGGCCGGAGCGGGCATTTCATGCCTGCAGCCCTTCTGGACAGTCAACTTGCCACCCTGGAATCCCCGGAAGGCGAACCGGGTGTGGTGACCGTCGAAATCGATCAGGACGCCGGAAAGGTCCTGCAGGACGCTCTCGCGGGCCTCGCAGCTCTCACTTCAGGCCAATGATCCTGCTCAACGCTTAAGAACATCATTTTGGAGGAATACATGTCCGCACCTGAAATTCTGCTGATGGGCCCCTATCCGGACTGGGACATGACGGAGCTCGAGGCAAAGTACAAGGTTCACAAGTTCTACGAAGCCGCTGACAAGGATGCCCTTCTGAGTCAGCATGGCGCGAATATCCGTGCGATTGCCACCCGTGGCGAGCTTGGCGCTTCTGCTGCTCTCATGGGCAAGCTCCCGTCCTTGGAAATCGTGAGCTGCTACGGTGTCGGTACCGATGCCATTGATCTGGGCTATGCAAAGAGCAACGGCATCAAGGTCACCAATACTCCGGATGTCCTGACCGCTGACGTTGCAGATCTGGGTGTCGGACTTCTGCTGGCTGCCGCGCGCCAGATCCCGCAGGCAGACACTTATGTGCGCCAGGGAAGCTGGACGAAGGGCAACATGGGTCTGGTAACCCGGGTCTGCGGCAAGAAGGTCGGCATCGTTGGCATGGGCCGCGTCGGTGTGACCGTTGCCCGCCGGCTTGCCGCCTTTGAGTGCGACATCAGCTATTTCGACATCGCCGCCCGGACAGACCTGCCCTACACCTTCGTGGCGGATCTGACCGAGCTGGCCAGAGGCTGCGAGTTCCTGATCGTCACGCTTTCCGGCGGCGAAAGCACCAAGGGCATCGTGAATGCCGGCGTGCTTGCAGCGCTCGGCAAGGACGGCATCATCGTCAATATTTCCCGCGGCTCGACGGTTGATGAAGACGCTCTTCTTGATGTGCTTGAAAAGGGGCAGATCAAGGCAGCCGGTCTCGATGTCTTTGCAACCGAGCCCAACATCAATGCCCGTTACCTGCCGCTGACCAATGTCGTGCTGCAGCCCCACCACGCCTCCGGCACCGTGGAAACGCGGCAGGCCATGGGCAAGCTCGTGCGCGACAATCTGGCCGCTCATTTTTCCGGAGCCGCGCTCCTGACTCCGGTCGTTTGAGGTTCTGCCATGAAAGCACTCGTCATTCACGCCGCGAAGGACCTGCGTCTGGAAGACCGCGACCTTGAGCAACCGGGACCGGGCCAGATCAGCGTTGCGGTCAACGCTGGGGGCATCTGCGGGTCGGACCTGCATTATTACAATCATGGCGGCTTCGGCGCGGTGCGTCTCAAGGAGCCGATGATCCTCGGCCACGAAGTAGCGGGAACGATCAAGGCACTGGGAGAAGGTGTGTCCGGGTTTGCCATTGGCGACCGGGTGGCCATCTCTCCCAGCCGCCCCTGCAGCACCTGCAGCTATTGCCTGAAAGGCCAGCAGAATCAGTGCGTGAACATGCGCTTCTATGGAAGCGCCATGCCCATGCCGCATATTCAGGGCGCTTTCAGGGAGCAGCTGATCGCAGAGCAATGGCAATGCCACAAGGTGGCCGATGACGTCTCCATCCAGGAAGCAGCTCTTGCCGAACCGTTTGCGGTGACCTTGCATGCGGTGTCCCGCGCAGGCTCCCTGCTTGGCAAGCGCGTTTTGGTCACGGGTTGCGGCCCCATCGGAGCTTTGGCCATCATCGCCGCACGGGCCCATGGCGCTGCGGAAATCGTGGCCACGGATGTCATGGACACTGTTCTGGACAAAGCGCTGGAAATCGGGGCTGATCGGGTGATCAACGTCGCCAAGGACAGCGGCAGCTTGGCAGCCTACGGCGAAAACAAAGGCTACTTTGACGTCCATTTCGAAGCTTCAGGCAACGAAAAGGCCATTCATACGGGTCTTGAAACCCTGAAGCCGCGCTCGGTTCTGGTTCAACTTGGGCTGGGCGGCAACGTCTCCATTCCCCAGAACCTGATCGTTGCCAAGGAAATAGACATCCGGGGCACCTTCCGCTTCCATGAAGAGTTCGGCCTTGCGGTGGATCTGATCAACCGCAAGCGAGTGAACTTGAAGCCGTTGATCACGGGAACCTTCCCGATTGAACAAGCGGTGGAAGCGTTTGAGCTTGCAGGAGACCGCAGCAAGTCTATGAAAGTCCAGCTGACTTTCTGATCTTTATACCTCTGTCTGGCCCTGGCGGCATGGCTGCCGGGGCCAGACAGAATTTCACTGCGCCAGCTCGCGCATGACCTTGATCAGGTCGGACTTTCCCTCAAAGCCAATGCCGGGCAGTTCAGGCATGACGATGTGACCATCTTCAACCTGCACTCCATCCGGGAAGCCGCCGTAAGGCTGGAACAGATCCGGATAGCTTTCGTTGCCGCCCAGTCCGAGACCTGCGGCAATATTCAGCGACATCTGGTGTCCGCCATGGGGAATGCAGCGCTTGGCCGACCAGCCAAGCTCGGTGAGAACGTCCAGTGTGCGCAGATATTCGACCAGCCCATAGGATAGGGCGCAGTCGAACTGGAGCCAGTCCCGGTCGGGGCGCATCCCGCCGTAGCGGATCAGATTGCGCGCATCCTGGTGGGAGAACAGGTTCTCTCCGGTTGCCATTGGTCCGGGATAGAATTCCGCCATCGCAGCCTGAAGCTGATAGTCCAGCGGATCTCCAATTTCCTCATACCAGAACAGCGGATACTCCCGCAGCATCTTGGCATAGGCGATGGCCGTCTCCAGATTGAAGCGCCCATTGGCATCGACTGCAAGCTGCGCTTCGCCTTCGATTTCGGCAAGCACAGCCTCGATCCTGCGCTGATCTTCTGCGAGAGATGCTCCGCCGATCTTCATCTTGACCACTGTATAGCCGCGATCGACATAGCTGCGCATTTCCTTGCGCAGCGCGCTGTCGTCCTTGCCGGGATAGTAGTAACCGCCAGCCGCGTAAACGAAGACGCGGGGATCCGCTTCAAGGCCTTTGCGCTCGGCCAGCAACCGGAACAACGGCTTCTGCTCGATCTTGGCAATGGCGTCCCACACCGCCATATCGATGGTGCCCACCGCAACAGAGCGCTCGCCGTGACCGCCGGGCTTCTCGTTCTGCATCATGACCGACCAGATCTTGTGCGCATCTAGGTTGGTGCCTTCCTCATTCAGCAGTTGCGCTGGATCCGCTTCCAGGACCCGATCACGGAACCGTTCGCGGATCAAACCGCCCTGACCATAGCGGCCGTTGGAGTTGAAGCCGTAGCCAACCACCCGGCGGCCGTCCCGGACCACATCGGTGACAACGGCCACCAGGCTCGCAGTCATCTTGCTGAAGTCGATATAGGCGTTCCGGATCGGCGAGGAGATCGGCTTGGTGATTTCGCAAATGTCTACAATACGCATTGGCGCTGTCCCGTTGGTGTCTAGGCCCGGTCCTCGGGCTTGTGACAGGACACTAACGTTTTTCAGATCCAGGCAGCCAATGCCGATTTCACGACAATTCATGCCAGAACAGCATCAATCATCAACAGACCCGTTCACCACCTTTTGCCAGAAAGCCTCACAGTGAGGCGAGAGGCGCGAACGCGGGCGGTAGATCACGATATCAAGCGGAATGTCGTGTTTGCCGCTTCCTGCCCGAACAAGTGTTCCAGCCGCCATGTCCGGCTCGGCAAGAGACTGCGGCAGATAGGCGACACCTTGTCCTGCCTTGGCCATCTCGCGATTGGCCGCCGCCAGAACCGAGCTCATTGCCGGAGCAACATCTGGTCTACCGAAGCTCGACCAGAACGCCTCAAGGATGGCATTCAGGCCTGAGGCAGGCGCATAGGCAATGAGCGGGGCTTCAGTTGCCTCCTTGCCCAATTCCCATTTTGGCCGACCATCGGCAGAGGGCGCACAAAGGGGAACCAGCCGGTCCTTGCCGACTGACTTACAAAGGTAGTGGCGCTCGGGCAAAACGGAGGGGCCGACCGGTCCCTTGTGGCATATGAAGAAACTGGAATCTCCGCTCTCCATAAGCCGGACACATTGGCGATGGGTGTCGGAAATCATGTTGAGCATGCCCACATCGGCTGGACCCGCCACCTGCATCAGCCAGCGCGGCACAAACGTGTAGGACAAGGCATGGGTCGCGGCGATGGTCAGGTTGCGCTGCGCCTGGCCAGCGACCTCGAGCGCCTCCCGCCGGGCATCCACCAGCATCCGGACAATCATCTCGGCGCGCGGCTGAAAGGCCTTACCAGCAGCGGTCAAGGAGACCTGCCGGGTCGTACGCACAACAAGATCCGTCTGGAGAGCCGTCTCAAGCGCGCGGATCCGCCGGCTGAAGGCTGGCTGGGTCAGGTTCCGCTTCGCTGCCGCACGCGAAAAATTCAGCTCCCTCGCAAGTTCCAGGAAATCTTCGAGCAAAGCCAGGTCCATGTGCAGCTTCCGGATTATTCATGCCCAATGCGCATTGAATAGCAGCCATTCGGCACAAAGGCGATTGCTATCTGGGGCCATGAAGTTGCTGGTTGGTGATCTGGAAAGGGGAGGCCGCATTCGAGGACTGGATACACTCGGCAAGCGCATCGACAAAGAGACGCACCTTGGCAGTCAGATTATGCCGCTCCGGGTAGATCGCCAGGATATTGGCCGTCTGAAAATAGTCAGGCAGGATCACCCGAATGCGCCCCTCCCGAACGTGGCTTGCAATATCCCATTCCGACCTGAGCATGATGCCGCGTCCGCCGAGCATCCACTCTCGCGCCATTTCCCCATCATTGGTGCTCAGCCGGCCATTGACCCTCACCGAAGCGCTTTCGCCATCCAGTCCCTCGAACTTCCAGATGTCGTAAATGTCATGCTCCTGACGAAGAACGATACAATCGTGGTGACTGAGATCCTTGAGGACCTTCGGACTCCCAAATTTTTGAATGTAGGAAGCAGAGGCGCACATGAAGCGGCGGTTCCGGTGAAGAAGACGCTGCACCAGATTGCTTGACGGCGGGTGACCGAACCGAATGTTCAGGTCGAACCCCTGCTCGATGATGTTCAACGGCGCATCACTCACCACCAGCTGAACATCCACATCCGGATAGCGTTCCGAGAAGAGGGCTGCAGTCGGGGCAATATAGGCCCGGCTGAAGCCAAACGTCGCATTGATCCGCAAAAGACCACTGGGCCTCTCGCGCGCGGTACGCAGACTACTTTCCAGCTCCTCGATTTCTCCCAGCAGCCTGACAGCCTTGGCGAAATAGACTTCCCCTTCGCCCGTAAGACTGACCCGGCGGGTGGTGCGGTTCATGAGCCGGACACCCAGCCGATCCTCCAGACGGGCGAGCCTGCGGCTTACAGCGGAGGCCGTCACCCCCAGCTCTCTTGCCGTTTCCACAAAGCTTTCATGCCTGGCAAGCAGCACGAAGAAACTCATGTCGCTCTCGCTCATTACTTCCCTCAAAGCAATAATGATGTTCATTTTCTGAATTTAATTATTTCTACGCAGCAGTCTAGGGTGAAAGGCACTGGGCATTGAGGAGTGTCTGGCTCAGACCGGGCGAATGCCCAAAAGGTCAGGGAGGGAGCGGGACCACACTCGACAGACACAGTCTGCGGTTGAACTCCCGCATCAACTGCGCTGCGCGAAGGTGCAGCGTTACAAGTGGAGGAACCCATGAAAAGAACCGTTGCAACAGCGCTCGTTGCGCTTCTGGGAGCCATTGCTCCCGCAGCCGCACAGTCTGCGGCCGATTTTCCGACCAAGCCGATGACCTACATCATCCCGTTCAACGCAGGTGGCGAGTCCGACATTTCCGCCCGGTACCAGCAGGCAGAATGGGAAGCTGTCACCGGTCAGCAGGTCGTGATCCAGTATCAGCCCGGTGCGGGCGGTGCCCAGGCCTGGTCGCAGTTGAACTCCCTTCCGGGTGACGGCTACACGATCATGGGCATCAACATGCCGCACACGGTTCTGCAGCCGCTGGCAGGATCTGTCGGCTACAAGACCGAAGATCTTGTTCCCGTTCACTATTTCCACTACACGCCGGATGCGATCTTTGTTCGCGCGGAAAGCCAGTTCAAGACGCTCGCCGACCTCGTGGATTATGCAAAAGCCAATCCCGGCCTCGTAACCTTTGCAGGCTCCGGGTCTAACTCGTCCAACAATCTGGCCGCGATCCGCTTCAACACGGAAGCCGATGTCAAGACCACCTATGTGCCGTTCTCCGGCACGGGTCCTTCGGTCACCGCGGTTCTCGGCGGCTCGACCATGGCGGGGTTCAACTATGCGACGTCCGGCGTAACTCAGGGTGATGCCATGCGTATGCTGGCAGTTGCTGCAGACGAGCGCCTTCCAGCCTTCCCCGATGTGCCTACCTTCAAGGAACTTGGCTACAACATCGTAGGCGGTGCCTATCGCGGTGTCGCCGTTCCGGCCTCGACACCTGAAGATCTCCGCCAGCGGATCTCGGACATCGTGTCTGAAATCAACAAGCGTCCTGATTTCGTGCAGAAAATGGAAAGCGGCGGCTTCGTGCTTACCGACATCGGCTACAGCAAGATGAATGACTTCGTCGCAGCACGGGTTGAGGAATATACCGAAGGCGCAAAAGCGCTCGGTATCATCAAGTAACGGCGCTTGAAGATGGACATTCTCGGCTACCTATTGGACGCTCTGACACCGCTGAACCTGGGACTTGCGCTTGTTGGCGTGATCCTTGGAACGGTGATCGGTGCCTTGCCTGGGCTCTCGGCTACCATGGCGGTGGCCGTGCTTGTCCCCTTCACCTTTACAATGGATCCCGCCGCGGGCCTCATCGCCCTCGGCGCGATCTACACCGGCGCAATTTATGGCGGCGCCTTCGCTGCCATTCTGGTCAATACACCCGGAACGCCTTCGGCAATCGCGACAACCTTCGACGGCTTTCCGATGGCAAAGCGGGGCGACGGCGGTCTGGCCGTGTCCCTGGCGACGATTGCTTCTGTCGCTGGTGGTCTCGTCGGTGCTATCGCGCTTTTGCTGCTCGCACCGCCCCTTGCCAAGGTTGCACTGGCCTTTGGCCCTACGGAATATTTCTGGCTTGCGGTTTTCGGGCTGACCCTGATCGCTGCCCTGTCCGTCGGCAACACGGTCAAGGGCCTGATCGGGGCTTGCATCGGCCTGTTCCTGTCCATGGTCGGCGTCGCCATTGTGGGCGGAGACGTGCGCTATACACTCGGAATGCAGAGATTTCTGGCGGGGATCGATCTGACCTCTGCCATCATCGGTCTCTATTGCGTTCCCGTGATCCTTGATCTCGTGGCCAATCCTGACCCGCATCTGAAGCCTTCTGAAGCTGGCGGTCTGCGCCTCGGTGAAGGCGTCCGCGTTGCCATCAAAAGCAAGGTCAACATCCTGCGTTCGTCGGTGATCGGCACCGTCATCGGCATTCTGCCCGGGGCAGGGGGTTCCATCGCCGGTCTTGTGTCCTATTCGGAGGCACGCCGCTCGTCCCGCCAGCCTGAAAGTTTCGGCAAGGGCAATCCGGACGGGGTTTTGGCAACAGAGGCTGCAAACAATGCCACCGTCGGCGGCGGCTTCATTCCAACGCTCGTGCTCGGCATTCCAGGAACACCTCCAGACGCGATCATCCTGGGCGCGCTGCTCGTGCAAGGCATCAAGATCGGCCCGACCCTGTTCACGACGGACGCTCCCATTGTCTATACCTTCATTTGGGGTCTGCTGATCGCCACGGTCCTGATGCTGCCTGTCGGGCTCCTGATCGGCCGCTATGCCTACAACTTTATCATCAAGGTCCCGAAGGCCCTGCTGGCCCCGACCGTGGCCCTGCTGACCATCATCGGGTCCTTTGCGATCCATTCTAATATCGATGACGCTCAACTCATGGTCGGTCTCGGCATCCTATCCTGGATCCTGAACCGCTACGGTTTCCAGCCTTCACCGATTGTTCTTGGCCTGGTCCTTGGCTCCATTGCCGAGCAGGGCTTTGTCCAGACCTGGCTGATCGGCAATGCTTCCGGCCGCGTTGCGGAGATGTTCTTCACCCGGCCCATCAGCATCGGAATTATTCTTGCAGCCCTTCTCACCCTGCTCTTGCCGATGTGGTCGGACTGGAAGAAGAACCGCCGCAAGCAACTCAGCAGGACGGATGACCCGGTTTCAGATTCCGGCAGCCGGATCGCTCCGGAGGTGAAAACCCGCGACCTGCCGTCAATGGCTATTGCCGGTCTGTTCATCGCCCTCGGGATCTGGATTTTCACCGGCGCAAACGGCATGTCACCTCTCGGAGCGGTCTTCCCCTGGACGATTTCCGCTGCCCTTGCAGCCTTCTCAATCATCCTGATCCTTCAGCATCTCCGCCGGCCCTCCGGCCCTGCCTCGCAGCGCCGCCCGCAAGATCCAGGCTCTGCCCGGCGATTGGCACTCGCACTGGTGATGCTGGCGTGGGTCATTGCGCTGCCGATGATCGGCTTCCTCGCCACCAGTTTCGCGGCCTTTGTCCTGATCATGCTGATTGCAGACTACGACCGGCCCGGACTGCGCACCTGGGCGATCTGGGCCCTCACCGGACTGGCCATCTGCGCAGGCTTCTGGTGGCTCATGGCCAATGTGCTGATGCTGCGCATGCCTGCCGGACTATTTCTCTGAATTGGAGCAAACTATGAGCAAGAAAATACACAAGGTCGCCGCCATCGGCGGCGACGGGATTGGTGTGGAAGTTGTCGATGCCTGCCTTGAGGTGCTCGATGCACTGGCAGAGCGCGACGGCGGCTTTGAATTCCAGGTCGAAAACTTCGACTGGTCGACCGAACGCTACAAGCGCACCGGTGAATTCATGCCGAAGGACGGTGCGGATCAGCTGCGGGCCTTCGACGCCATTCTGTTCGGAGCCGTAGGCGCTCCGGATGTACCGGATCACCTGACACTCTGGGGCCTGCGGCTGGCCATTTGCCAGCCTCTGGATCAATACGCCAATGTCCGTCCGACCCGCGTCCTGCCCGGTATCCAGTCACCGCTCCGGCACGTGAACAAGGATGAGCTCGACTGGGTGATCGTCCGGGAAAACTCGGAAGGCGAGTATGCAGGCCAAGGCGGCAGGTCGCATCCCGGCTTGCCGCTGGAGATCGCGACCGATGTCTCGATCTTCACCCGCGCAGGCATCGAACGGATCATGCGCTTTGCGTTCAAACTTGCCCAGAGCCGTCCCCGGAAGTTCCTGACTGTGGTGACGAAGTCCAATGCACAGCGTCACGGCATGGTTCTGTGGGACCAGATTGCGGCTGAAGTCGCAAAAGAGTTCCCGGATGTCACCTGGGACAAGATGCTGGTGGACGCAATGACGGTCCGAATGGTGATGAACCCGGCCTCTCTCGACACGATCGTTGCGACGAACCTGCACGCGGATATTCTGTCCGACCTTGCCGCCGCGCTCTCCGGCTCCATCGGCGTTGCCCCGACGGCAAACCTCAATCCCGAACGCGAAACCCCTTCGATGTTCGAACCCATTCACGGCAGCGCCTTCGACATCACCGGCAAGGGGGTGGCCAACCCGGTCGCAACCTTCTGGACGGCGGCCATGATGATGGAACATCTCGGCGAAAAACCCGCAGCCGCCCGGCTGATGCAGGCAGTCGAGACTGTTACCGCCGACCCTTCGCTGCACACGCCAGACCTGGGCGGCAAGGCAACGACCCGCATGGTTACGGACGCCGTCATCGCAGCAATCCGCGGCCGGAACGACTGAGGCGCCAATGAGCAACCATCTGAACATTGCCGTCGTCGCAGGGGACGGTATCGGCAAGGAAGTCATTCCCGAAGGTCTTCGCGTTCTCGAAGCGGCTGCCAAGAAGCACCGGATCGATCTGCGCTACAAGGAATTCGACTTTGCCTCCTGCGACTATTACGCCAAGCACGGGCAGATGATGCCCGATGACTGGAAGTCGCAGATTGAAACCCACGATGCCGTTTTCTTCGGTGCCGTCGGATGGCCCCAGACTGTGCCCGATCACGTCTCCCTCTGGGGATCCCTCATCCAGTTCCGCCGCCAGTTCGACCAGTACATCAGCCTGCGCCCGGCGCGGCTGATGCCGGGCGTCCCCTGTCCGCTGGCAGGCCGTAAGCCGGGTGACATCGACATGTGGATCGTCCGGGAGAACACCGAAGGCGAATACTCTTCGATCGGCGGAAAAATGTATGAGGACACCCCGCGCGAAATCGTTCTTCAGGAAACGGTGATGAGCCGGGTCGGCGTGGACCGGGTGTTGAAATACGCCTTCGAACTGGCAGCCAGACGCCCCCGTGCGAAGCTCACATCCGCCACCAAGTCCAACGGCATTTCAATCACCATGCCCTACTGGGACGAGCGCGTTGCGGAGATGGCCAAGGCCTATCCGGGCGTCAGCGTCGACAAATATCATATCGATATCCTGACCGCCCATTTCGTGCTCAATCCGGACCGGTTCGATGTGGTGGTCGCCTCCAATCTCTTTGGCGACATCCTGTCGGATCTCGGTCCGGCCTGTACCGGCACCATCGGCATCGCGCCCTCCGGAAACATCAATCCCGAGCGGAACTTTCCCTCCCTGTTCGAGCCTGTTCACGGATCTGCACCCGATATCGCCGGACTTGGTGTCGCAAATCCGGTCGGCCAGATCTGGGCGGCAGCCATGATGCTGGAGCATCTGGGGCATGCTGAGGCTGCGGCCGATGTTGTTACCGCAATCGAAAAATGTCTCTCAGAACCAGCTCTGAGGACCAGAGACCTGGGCGGATCCGCGGATACGGAAACCTGCGGCAAGGCAATTGCAGATGCACTCTCCTGACAGGCTGGCTCAGGCTTCCGGGCAAATCTTGTGGCAGCGCAACCTGCTCAGAAGCCTGTTCGATACGGCCGTGGCAGCGGCAGACCCTTTAAAGGCCGTTCCTGCGGCGCTGCCACCCCGTCCGTCCGGCCGGGTGGTGGTGATCGGTGCCGGCAAGGCGTCTGCCCGCATGGCGGAAGCCGTCGAAAAAGTCTGGGGTCCTTGCGAGGGCCTCGTTCTTACGCGAGACGGCTATAGCCGCGAGCTGCGGGGGATCGAAGTTGTCTGTGCCTCCCATCCGGTTCCGGACAGCCGCGGACTCGCCGGAACACGCCGTCTTGTCGATTTGCTGCAGGGATGCGGTGAAAATGACCTTGTCATCGCCCTCATCTCGGGCGGGGGCTCTTCGCTCCTTTCCTGGCCTGCAGGTGACATCACGCTCCAGGAAGAGCAGGCGATGACACAAGCGCTGCTGGCCAGCGGCGCGCCCATTTCTCAGATGAACACGCTGCGGAAACACCTTTCCAGGGTTAAAGGCGGAGGACTTGCTGCGGCTGCCTGGCCCTCCCCGATGCTGTCCCTGATCATCTCGGACGTTCCGGGAGACGATCCGGCCATGATCGCTTCCGGTCCAACAATTCCCGACGGAACCTCCCAGAAGGAGGCGAAGGAAATTGCGGATCGCTGGTCCATTCCGCTGCCCCCCTCCATGGAGGCTGTGCTTTCCGGATCCCGGATAACCTGGCCGGACACGGCGCGGGAAATGTCCCGCGCAGAGAGCCGCATCATCGCCGCACCTGCATTGTCGCTCGAGGCAGCGCGCAAGCAGGCAATCCGCCAGGGAATTGCTGTCAAGGTACTCGGCGACGCCATTGAGGGAGAGGCAAGGGAGGTTGCCGCAGCGCACGCCCGGCTTGCCCTTGAAGAACAGGCAGCGCTTGCCCCTGGAGAGACTCTGCTGCTTTTATCCGGCGGCGAATGCACCGTTACCCACCAGGGTACGGGTACAGGCGGTCCAAACGCAGAATACTGCCTTGCTTTGGCCGATGCCCTAGACGGAGCACCAGGCATTTCCGCCATCGCATGTGATACGGACGGTGTGGATGGTGCTGCAGAAGTTGCAGGCGCACTATTCGACGAAACGACGTGTTCTCGTGCAAGGGCTCAGGGATTGTCGATCAGGACAGCACTTGCTGCCAACGACAGCCACAGCTTCTTTGCAGCTCTTAGTGATCAGGTCATCACGGGCCCAACACTCACCAACGTGAACGACTTCCGCGCAATACTGCTGCACAAAGTGGATTAAGTTGCCGCACTGGCGCTTGGGACAAATAATCCGGGGGTAGATCGCACTCTATCTGCAAAAGACAGGGACCGTGCTTGACGGTCCGGGGAGGGGTCATGTCAACTCAACCGGAAGAGGAAAACGAACACCTGTTCCGGTGACCTCTCAGCCAATTCAAGACTTGTTTTGATGCCATCGGGGAGCCATGCCCTACGCGGACACAGAAAGCACAAGCGAACAGGCAAAGGCAGACGCTTATCGGGAGAGAAGCGTCAGGACCCAATATGGCGCCCTGTGTTTCCGCAAGTCTGAAACGGTCCCGGAGAAACTGGAAATCCTGCTCATAACCAGCCGGGAGACTGGCCGGTGGGTCATCCCGAAAGGCTGGCCAATGCGGAAGAAGAAACCGCACCAGGCCGCCGGGCTGGAGGCTTGGCAGGAAGCCGGCGTTAAGGGCCGCATTCAGAAAAAGCCCTGTGGCACCTATTCCTACATCAAGAAAATGAGCAAGGGTGCATTGGTGCCCGCAGTTGTCGAAGTTTTTCTGCTTGAAGTGCGCGAATTGGCGAAGAGCTTTCCGGAGCAGAAACAGCGTCAGCGGCGCTGGTTTACTCCCGAGGCAGCCGCATCAGCCGTGAGCGAGCCGGAACTCAAAGCGTTGATCGCGGGGCTAAATCAATATGGTGGGCTGAAGCCTGCGCTGCCAGCAACGTCTTGAAGCGCAGGCCATTGCTGCTTCAGGCTCTGACCCTCAGCGTATCGACATATCGCGCAAAGGCCGGGGAGGCGAGGCGCCGGTTCGGATAATAAAGATGATAGCCCTGTATCAGCGGACAGAACGGCTGCAGAACTGCCACCAGCTGCCCCGTTTTCAGATAGGGGCAGGCCAGATCTTCGGGAACAAAGGCCAGTCCATGCCCGTCAAGTGCAGCATGCAGGACGGGAAAGATGCTGTCATAGGTCAGCTGGCCTGAGACACGGACCTCGAGCTCCCGGCCATCCTTCTCGAACTCCCAGGCATAAAGCCCGCCAGCAGAGTTCAAACGCAGATTGACGCATTGATGGCCGGTCAACTCGCCCGGATGCTCGGGAGGAGTGCGCCCTGTAAAATAGGCAGGAGACCCGACGACAAGGAAGCGCCAGTCAGGCCCGATCCGCACGGCCACCATGTCTTTGCTGATGGATTCTCCAAGCCTGACACCTGCATCGAAATGCTCGCCGACGATATCGATGAACCCGTCATTGACCGACACTTCGACCCTGACATCCGGATAGTCCGGCAAAAACCGCTTCAGGTGAGGCCGCAGGATCGTTTCTGCCGCATGGACTCCCGAGTTGATCCGGATCGTACCCGACGGCTTGTCACGTAGTTCACTCAAGGCGTCGACTTCAATGCGGATCTGCTCGAAGTGCCCGGACAAGGACCGGAAGAGCCGCTCCCCTGCCTCTGTCGTCGCAACGCTGCGCGTCGTCCGCGCCAGAAGACGCAGACCGAGCCGTTCCTCCAGTGCCCGCACCGTATGGCTCAAAGCCGACGGCGAAACACCCAACTGGGCGGCAGCTCTCGTAAAGCTGCTCTCACTGGCGACGACAACAAAAGCTCGCAATTCGCTCAGTTCATCACGCGCCATTCCTGAATCCTGCTCATTAGTTCATGCAAATTAATGCACCTAATCCAATAACCCAGAGCAGCCTAAATAGCGAGGCATCCACTCACACCTGGTTCGGCCACTGGCCGGACCGCAAGACAGGAATGCACCTCATGGAGATTATCCGAGCCGATGACCGCAAGGCGGTTGCTGGGCCTGGTGACTGGTTCACCGGGAAGGTTCAGGTCGAAATGCTCTTCAATTCCTTCGACAAGGACCGGGTGCAAGGCGCCAGCGTGACCTTCCAGCCTGGCGCGCGCACAGCCTGGCACACACACCCGCTGGGTCAGACCCTGATCGTGACTTCCGGAACCGGCAGGGTTCAACGCTGGGGCGGGCAGATCGAAGAAATCCGGCAGGGCGATATCGTCTGGTTCGCGCCAGAGGAAAAACACTGGCATGGAGCCGCCCCCGATAGCGCCATGACCCATACGGCTCTTCAGGAAGTGCAGGACGGCAAGGTCGTCGACTGGATGGAACATGTAACGGACGGCCAATACGCCGGCTGACAATCAACATTTGAAAATACGAGAGACCCAATGATCAAAGACAAAGTCATTCTCATCACCGGCGCCTCCTCGGGCATCGGAGCTGCCACCGCCGTCGAACTGGCCTCAAAAGGGGCGAAAGTCGTTCTGGGGGCAAGGCGTGAAGACAAGTTGCGTCAGATCGCCGAAGACATCAGGGCAGCAGGTGGTCAGGCCGAATTTACGGCTCTGGATGTGACAAACCCCAACGAAAATGATGCCTTTGTCAGCCTCGCCAAGGAAAAATTCGGCCGCGTCGACGCCATTTTCCTCAACGCGGGCCTGATGCCAAGCAGCCCTGTCTCCGCCCTGAAGACCGCGGAATGGAAGCAGATGGTCGATGTGAACATCACCGGCGTGCTCAATGGCGTGGCCGCTGTCATGCCAACCTTCCTGGCGCAAAAGTCCGGACAGATCCTTGCCACATCATCCGTCGCCGGTCTCAAGGCCTATCCGGGCGGCGCCGTTTATGGCGGGACGAAATGGTTCCTGAAGGACTTCATGGGAGTGCTGCGAATGGAATCTGCGATGGAAGGCACCAATATCCGCACCGCCACGATCTATCCCGCTGCCATCAACACGGAATTGCTTGATACGATCACCGACGAACGGAGCGCAGAAGGTATGAAGAGCCTTTATGCGACCTATGGGATATCGGCGGATCGCATTGCCAGGGTGGTCGCTTTCGCAGTCGACATGCCGGAAGACACCACCGTCAACGAATTCACCGTCGGCCCGGCCTCCCAACCCTGGTAAGTCCCTATTTCAAAAGTGCTCCTGACCGGAAAACATCCGGTCGGGATTTTCTGAGCTCAGCCTCAGGAACCTGCTGTTCCTCCCTCCTGACGTGATCAAGTCGTGAGCAGGCTGGACTGATTTCCAGCGCGAGAGCCGCAAAAACTCCCTAGAATCCCTCAAAAATGCAGGCCTAAGAAATATGCAAGCGGCCCAATTGACAACGTTATCATTTTGGCACTTAATGACAACGTTATCATTGGAGGTTGGGCGTGAGTTTTCTGCGTGGATTGGTGGGCGTGATTGGGGCAGGCGATGACCTTGCCTCCAAGGGTTTGCATCCGGAACGGGGGGATCTTTCCCTGCCGGCTCTGACCCTTGATCTTGCAGCCTTTGACAAGAACGCAGAGGCCATGTTCGCCTATGCCAAGGCGCGCAATCTTCTGCTGGCGCCTCATGCAAAGACACCCATGTCTCCGGAACTCAGCCGCCGTCTGGCAGATCAGGGCGCCTGGGGCCTTTCGGTCGCCAATCTGCAGCAGGCGATGGTGCTTCTAAACAGCGGCTTCTCGCGGCTGCTTGTCGCCAACCAGATTGGCGGGGAAGTCTCCGGTGTCCGCTTTGGCAAGCTTCTGGCTGCCCATCCTGAAGCGGAAGTAATCTTCTTCATCGACTCCATCGCGTCCGCCAAAGCCATCGTGGCTGCCGCAAAGGCCTGCGGCCGCACTTTACCTGTGCTGATCGAAATCGGCAGCGGACGTGCCGGTGCGCGGGATGAGGCCGCAATCACCGCCCTGATTGACGAAGTTCTGGCAAAAGACTGTCTCGAGCTTTCAGGCATCGCCTGCTACGAGGGAGCCGCCGCCAAGGCAGACCCGGCCGAAACGGAAGCTGCCATCGCAGAACTGTGCGACCTGTCTCTTCAGGCCTTTGCCAAGATCCGCAAGGCCCGGCCGGAAGCGGAACTCCTCCTCAGCGCCGGCGGCTCTTCTTTCTTCGATCTGGTGGTCAGACATCTCTTGCCGGCAGTCGAAGCTGACGGCAATGCCCGCATGGTCCTGCGCAGTGGTGCAATCTTCTTCCATGACCACGGTGTCTATGAGCGCGCGCTGGCCCAGCTTGACCAGCGCAACGGCTTTGAACCCGTCACCGGTCAGAAGGCCTCCGAAGCCTTCACACCCGCGCTCCGGGTCTGGGCGGAGGTCCTGTCCCGGCCGGAACCTGACCTGCTGATCTGCGGTATGGGCATGCGTGACGTCTCCTTTGATCAGGACATGCCCCGGCCTCTGGCTTTCTACAGGAATGGAAACCACTTAGAAGACGGGAAGGGCGCATCGGTGTTCAAGCTGAACGACCAGCATGCCTTCCTGCGCGTCGACCCAAGCCATCCGGCGGAAGTGGGCGACGTCGTCGAGTTCGGCATTTCCCACCCCTGCACCTGTATCGACCGCTGGCGGTCAATCCTGGGACGCGGCCCGGACGGCGCGATCCTCGCCAGCTTCCCTACCTATTTCGGCTAACCGGCACAAAAGGCCTGTCGTATGACCCTCAACTTCAACCAGCTCTGGCGTTATCAGGATGATTTCCTGCATGGCATCCAGATGACTCTGACGCTGACGCTGATTGCGACGGTCGCCGGAATGCTCATCGGTCTCCTCGGGGCTCTTCTGTCGAACAACCGGCTCCCGGCTGTCCGCCTGCTCATCCGCTCCTATGTGGAAGTGATCCGGAACACGCCAGCCCTGATCCAGATCTTCCTGATCTTCTTCGTGTTGCCCTATGCAGGTCTGCGCCTGCCACCGTTCGAAGCTGCCGCTGTGGCCCTGTCGATCTACATGGGCGCCTATTCGGTGGAGATCTTCCGCTCCGGCCTCGCGTCTATTCCGAGGAGCCAGATCGAGGCAGGCCAATGCCTGGGCCTCACCCGGTTCCAAGTGTTCCGCCATGTCATCCTGCTGCCGGCCCTGCGCAACATCTATCCGTCCCTGACCAGCCAGATCATCCTCATTCTGCTGGGCTCGTCCCTGGCCAGCCAGGTCTCCGCCGAAGAGCTGTTCCACACGGCCGCCTTCGTTGAAAGCCGCACCTATCGCAGCTTCGAAGTCTACGCCGTGGTCTGCGCCATCTACTTCGTCATGGTGCTGTCGCTGCGCCTGATTTTTGCCGGTGCCGAGCGGATTGCCTTCCGCTGGCCCACCCGTCGCTAGGATCCAGTCAATGCGCGGATTTACCCTCTCCGACTTCGAAACCATGCTGTGGGCCGTACAATGGACGGCAACGCTGGTGATCATCGCCCTGGCCCTGGGCGGCCCGCTCGGCCTGCTGATGGCCATGATGCGGACCAGCCGCAATCCGGTGCTGAACGGCATTGCCCTTGTCATCCTGCAGATCGTCCAGGGCGTTCCCCTGCTCGGCATGCTGATGTTCTTCTATTTCGGCGTGCCGGTGTTCCTGGGCATCAAGGTTCCGGCCCTGATTTCCGTCAGCATCGCCTTCACGGTCTTCGCCGCCGCCTTTCTGGGCGAAATCTGGCGTGGCGGCATCCAGGCTGTCCACACCAACCAGAGCGAGGCGGCTGCCTGTCTTGGCCTGACCCGATGGCAGAGCTTCCGCCATGTGATTGCACCTCAGGCCTTCCGGATCGCGCTTCCGGCCACCGTCGGCTTCCTGGTGCAGCTGATCAAGAACACCTCGCTGGCATCGGTCGTCGGCTTTGTCGAGTTGGCCCGCGCCGGTCAGCTTGCCAGTGCCGCAACCTTCGCGCCATTGACCTCCTACGCCTGTGTCTCGGCCATCTACTTTGCCATCTGTTTCCCGCTGACCCAGTGGTCCCGCTCTTTGGAGAAGAAGCTTCATGTCGTTCGTTGACATCAAAAATGTCCGCAAGTCCTTCGCCAATGTCGAAGTGCTCAAAGGCGTGACGATCAACGTTGAAAAGGGCGAGATCGTTACCATCATCGGCCGCAGCGGATCGGGAAAATCCACGCTCCTGCGCTGCATCAATGGCCTTGAATCCATTGATGACGGAGAGATCCGCATCAACGGCGAAGTGGTGCATGACAAGGCAACGGACCTGCGCCGTCTGCGCGAAAAGGTCGGCATCGTCTTCCAGCAGTTCAATCTCTTTCCGCATATGACGGTGGAGCAGAACATCACCCTGGCCCCGACGCTGACCAAGCGTGTGGCGAAGGGGGAGGCGGCCCGCAAGCTGGCCCATGAAGTGCTCAGCCGCGTCGGTCTGGAACAGAAGATCGATGCCTATCCCGAGCAGCTTTCCGGCGGCCAGCAGCAACGCGTCGCGATCGCCCGCTGCCTCGCCATGGGACCGGAGCTCATGCTGTTCGATGAAGTAACGTCGGCACTCGATCCGGAGCTGGTCGGCGAAGTGCTGAAGGTCATGGAAGACCTCGCCCGTCAGGGCATGACCATGATCCTCGTCACCCACGAAATGAACTTCGCCCGCAATGTGGCGTCCAAGATCGTCTTCATGCATGCCGGCAAGGTGCATGAGCAAGGTGCGCCAGCGGCGCTTTTTGCCAATCCGGCAACTCCGGAGCTGCGGAACTTCATCAGCTCAACTCACTGACCATCCAGAGGAAAGATAATAAAATGAACCTGAAGTCTGCATTTGCAGCCGCTGTCATGGGTCTGATGACCCTGGCGCCGGTCAACGCCTTCGCCGACAAGCTCGCCGACATCCTGAACAACGGCACCGTGCGCATCGGCGTCCTCGCCGACTCCGCACCGTGGGGCTACCGCGATGGCTCCGGCAATCTGACCGGCTTCGACATCGGCCTTGCCAATCTGGTCGCCGCCGACCTCGGCGTGAAGCTGGAAATCGTGGAAGTGACCGGCGCAGCCCGTCTGCCGAGCCTGCTCTCCGACCAGATCGACATCCTGATTGCCGCCGCAGGCGCAACGCCGGAGCGCGCCCAGCAGGTCATGTTCACCGCCCCCTATGTTGCCACCGATCTCGGCGTCTTCGGCCCGGCCAGCTCGGCCGAATTCAAGAGCCCGGAAGACATGGACGGCATCTCCATCGCCGTTGCCCGTGGCACCACCCTGGACGTCTGGCTG
Source organism: Roseibium suaedae (assembly GCF_900142725.1). Classification (GTDB taxonomy): domain Bacteria; phylum Pseudomonadota; class Alphaproteobacteria; order Rhizobiales; family Stappiaceae; genus Roseibium; species Roseibium suaedae. The sequence goes on from NZ_FRBW01000005.1 coordinate 217,774, forward strand.
ACCGACAACGCCCCGAAGGCGAACATCGTGCGCTTTGAAGACGCCGCCAGCGCCATGGCTGCCTATTCCGCAGGCCAGACCCAATATTTCGCCGAAAACAGCGTGATCGCCAACAGCGCCAAGGGCAGCGCGGACCTGGAACTGAAGTTCCGTATCCGTCAGTCCCCGGCCCATATCGCCGTCAACCAGGGTGAGCACAACCTGCTGCAGTGGCTGAACACCGATCTCTTCTTCAACCGCCTCAACGGCAAGCTTGACGCGCTGCAGGTCGAATTCTTCGGCCAGGCAAGCCAAGTCCCCAACATGCTCTAAGGAATAGACGACCCTATGACTGCACAACGTTTCGAAGTCGGCCCGCGCATGAGCCAGGCCGTAGTCCATAATGGAACTGTCCACATCGCCGGTCAGGTGGCCGACAACCGCAAGTCCTCGCTGGAACAGCAGACCCGCGAAATCCTTGCCAAGATCGACAACCTCCTGGCACAGGCAGGCAGCGACAAGTCCAAGCTGCTGTCGGTGACGGTGCTTCTGCCTCACATCACCGACTTCGACGCGCTGAATGCGGTCTACGACGCCTGGATCGACCCGGCAAACCCGCCGGCACGCGCCTGCTTCGAGGCACGCCTTGCCGATCCTGACCTGCGGGTCGAAATGACGGCCGTCGCCTACGTTTGATCCTTGGGGCGGCGGAGCCAGCCTCCGCCGCCCATCTCCCTTTCAAGGCAGCATCCATGCATACCGGTATTTTTCACGACCTGGATCTCGACGCCGACGGCAAGTCCTCGAGCTATTTGTCCATTCCCTTTTCCGTCGATCGTTCGCCCTATTTCCAGGTGAAGGTTCCCGTCATCCGCATTCGCAATGGCGATGGTCCGAGCCTTCTCCTGATGGCCGGCAATCACGGTGACGAATACGAAGGCGAAATCTCTCTGGTGCGCCTGGCACGGCTGCTTGAGCCCGAACACATCCGCGGCTCCGTCACCATCATTCCCTTCGCCAATGCCCCCGCCGTCATGGCTGCCCGCCGTCGCTCTCCGCTGGACGAAGGCAACATGAACCGTGCCTTCCCGGGCGATCCGAACGGCACGCCGACCCAGCGCATGGCCCATTTTCTGGAACATGAACTGTTCCCGAAACATGATGTCGTCCTGGACCTCCACTCCGGCGGCACCTCCATGGAACATCTTCTTTGCGCCCTGATCGAACGCCAGGGTCCGCCTGAACAGCTGGCGGAAGCCACCCGCCTGATGCAGGCCATGGCCCTGCCGTATGGCTTCATCGCCGAGAATGGTGCTTCTGCGCCAACCTCCATGGCAGCTGCAGCCCGTGCAGGCGCCATCGGCCTCAGCGGTGAATTCGGCGGCGGCGGCACAGCCACCCGAGAATCCATGGCCGTCACCACCCAGGCCATCGACAATGTCCTCATGGCGCTCGGCATCTGCGACAAGCCGGTTCTCTCCCGAGACCCCTTGCAGAACCGGACGATGACCCTGCTGGCACTTTCCAGTCATGAGCAAGCGATCTATGCCACGCGCCGGGGCTGGTTCGAACCGGCCGTTGCCGTCGGCGATACAGTCAAGGCAGGGGATGTCGCGGGCTGGTACCACGATTTTGAAAGGCTTGATTTGCCTGAAGAATCCTTGCACTTCTCAGTTGGTGGCGTGGTGCTTTCAAGACGCCTTCACACGGACTCGCAAGCAGGCGATTGCCTGGTTCAAGTTGGCCTCTTGATTTAAGTGACCAGGGAGCTGGGCATCATGGCGGATGATATGACTGCCCACTCCTTTGATGACGTGGTGCGCATTGAGGAGGAGACATCCTCCTCTCAAACCGGCCGCAGCAAGCCCGTCCGGATCGAAGAGGTGGCCCGCCTGGCAGACGTGTCACCGATCACGGTCTCCAGAGCGCTCCGGAACCCGGATCTCGTCTCGGAGAAAACTCGCAAGCGCATTCTCGAGGTCGTGCAGGAGACCGGCTACTGGTCCAATCCACATGCCTCTGCCCTGCGGTCAGGCCGCTCCAGCATCGTCGCGGTCTTTGTCTCCAATCTGCTGAGCCAGCAATACACCCGGGCCGCCCAGGCTTGCGCTCAGGTGATAGAGGCAAACGGCCTGCAGATGATGGTGGGGCAGACCTCCTATTCCTATTCCCGCGAACTGACCGCAATCCAATCGCTACGTGCCTTGCGCCCTGCTGCCGTCTTCCTCACTGGCGTGATCGAGCTTGAGGAAAACCGACGCATGCTGCGCGACCTGAACATTCCGATCGTCGAGAGCTGGGCCCATACCCGCGACCCGATCGACATGCTGGTGGCCTTCTCCAACGTGGACGCGGGCAGGCTCGCGGCAACCCATCTGGCCAATCGCGGCTTCAAGCGGCCAGCCTTCATCGGACGCGGTGGCGGCCGGGGCAAACTGCGGCTCCAAGGCTTCACGGAGCGCCTGTCCCAGCGCGATCTTCCCCTTACCGGAAGTGTGGTGGTCGATCAGGTGGAGAGCATCGAAAACGGCCGCAGCGCTTACCGGAAGCTCCAGGAAAGCGGCGTCAGCTTTGACAGCGTCTTCTGCGCCAATGATCTTCTCGGGATAGGCGCGATGATCGAGGCCGGAGCGCAGGGGCAACGCATTCCCGAAGACGTCGGCATCCTCGGCTTTGGTGACCGCTCGGATCTCGCCGCCCTTTCGCCGCGTCTGTCACTCGTCGGCGTCGACACCTCACAGATCGGCCGCCAGGCCGGTGAGATGATCCTCAGCCGGCTCAATGGCGAGGAAGCCCCCGAGCGTCTCTGCGTCGACCTGTCCTTGCTGCAAGGCGTGACAACATAGACCTAAGGCGTTGCATTCATTGATGCCTGACCTGATGGGAATTGAAGAGAGAGACTGTTTCCTCCCTTCAGCAAACAGGTACGTCAGCACATCGCGACGCCCTGGCACACAGCACGCCAGGATAGAGCGCATTGCGGGCCCACTCCCTCTTGATTGCAGCCAGTAGATTTCCGCGCTTTCCCTCACGTCTTCGCGGGATGACACCCCTGTGACATTCGAGTCGACAGAACCGTATTTTTCGTCTATCGCTACGCTTAATCGTTTAATCAAGCGCTTGCGAAGGCTTATGAGCACCAGCCGGACCAGACCCAATCTCAGTCAGCTTGCCACGCTGCTGGACGTGTCCGCCGCGACGGTCTCCAATGCCTTGTCCGGCAAGGGGCGGGTTTCGGAAGAGCTGGCGGAACGGATCCGCGCCAAGGCGGCCGAGCTTGGATACATGCCGAGCCAGGCGGGCAGGGCGCTCAGAACCGGCCGCACCCAGGTGCTCGGCCTGGTGCTTCCGGACATTGCCAATCCGCTTTTCCCACAGATTGCCCAGGCCATCGAACACGCTGCCTCGAATGCGGGCTATGGCGTGCTGATCGCGGACTCCCGCGGCGATGTGGCCATGCAGACGAAAGCCATTCAGCAGCTTCAGGACCGGGGTGTGGACGGCATCGTCATCGTCCCGAGACGCGGAACACGGGTTGCCGACATCGGCAGCCCGGTCGCCGTCATCGACAGCCCCTCGACCCCGGGAAACACAGTCTCCGCGGACCATTGGCAGGGCGGTCAGCTGGTCGCCCGCCATCTTCTGGACCTTGGTCACAGGGATCTGCTTCTGATCGGCAACAACCCTGCCTCCAACGTTCAGAACGACCGCATCGGGGGCATCAAGTCCTGTCTGCCGTCTTCGGTGCGCGCCCGCGTCCTCTGGATCGAGCCCCATGAGGAAGCACATGGGAAAGGCTGCCATCTTGGTCTGAAGGAACGGTTCGAGGAAGGCGTGACCGCTTTTGCCGCCGTTTCTGACCTTCATGCCCTCAGAGCCCTCACCGAGCTGCAAGGGGCGGGTGTCCGCGTCCCTGATGAGGCCAGCGTGACCGGTTTTGACGACCTGATCTGGTCCTCGGCCATCACGCCTGCTCTGACCACCGTGCGCATGGATATGGAAACCATCGCCGAACAAGCCATTTCCGCCCTCACAATCGTAATCGAGGCCCAGACGGCTCCGGACCAGGAAAAGTCCGTCCTTCGGCTCAGCAAGGTTGCGAAGGCAGACCGAACAAGCGTGCCAATGGATCTGGTCGTGCGCCAAACCACCGGCCCGGCTTCGTCCCAAGCAGTAAAAGCACCACCAGCAGGAGACATGGAATGACCCTCAAGACCCTTCTTTGCGCGGCAACCGCGCTGACGCTGAGCGCAGGCTTTGCCCAGGCTCAGGACAAGACCCTGACCATCTCCGCCTATGCCTTCGCACAGGACGAGTTCAGCGAGATCCTCTACAAGCCTTTCGAGGAAAAGTGCGGCTGCAAGGTCGTCGTCGAAACCGGCAACAGCGTCGAGCGTCTGGCAAAGCTGGAAGCCAACAAGGACAATCCGGTCATCGACATGGCCGTAATGTCCACCGCTGATGCCATGGCAGCCTCCCGCAACGGTCTGATCGACACGGTCGACACGTCCAAGCTCACCAATTTCGACAAGCTCTATGATGTTGCCAAGGATCCGAACGGCGACGGCATGAGCGTCGGCTACACATTCTATGCAACGTCGATCGTCTATCGCACCGACAAGATGAAGATCGACTCCTGGGCAGATCTGCTCAAGGACGACATCGCTCCGCATATCGCCTTCCCGAACATCACCACCAACCAGGGCGCTCCGGCACTCTACATGCTCGGCAAGGCTCTTGGTTCCGACAATCCGGACCTGCAGGTTCCGATCGACGCGGTCAGCAAGAAGGCAGGCGACATCGTTACCTTCTACGTGAAGTCTTCCCAGCTCGTGCAGTTGATGCAGCAGGAAGAAATCTGGGCCGCTCCCATCGGCCGTTTCTCCTGGGCGCCCTTCACCAAGCTTGACCTGCCGCTGGCATGGGCAACCCCGAAGGAAGGCCAGACAGGCGGCATGAACGTCATGGTCGTCACCAAGGGTTCCAAGAACCGTGATCTGGCCCTTGAGTTCATGGACTACTGGCTCTCCACCGAAGTTCAGACCAAACTTGCCACCGCTCTGGTCGACAGCCCGGCCAATTCCGAAGTGAAGGTGTCCGACGAAGTCGCCAACAACATCACCTACGGCGCCGAAACCGCAAAGAGCCTGACGCTTCTTCCGGCTTCGGTTTCCCTCGACAACCGCGACGCCTGGCTTGCCGAGTGGAACGCGAAAGTCGGCCAGTAAGCACTGCCGGATTGCCTGCCGGCATGTTCTGGCAGGCCTTTCGGGTGACCGTTCCCCCTTCGGGCAGGACAAGTTCCTGCCCGAAGGGACAGGTGCTGCGGAAGGGTTGAACCCCACCCTCAACCCCTCCGCAGCAGCCTCGCCTCATCAGCGGTGGCCTTCTGGTCCTGCCGTTAAAAGAACCTCTTGAAGGCAAAACGACATGTTCCAGAACCGGACAGAAGCACTTGCGCTGGCACTGCCCGCAGCCGTGTTTGCCGCCGTCGTCTTTCTCGTGCCGGTCGCCCTGCTGTTGTCGGAAGGGTTCAAGACCGCCGACGGCTGGACCATCCAGGCCTATATCGACTTCTTCTCCATGCCGCTCAATCAGGCCGTGTTCCTGCGGACCCTGAAGCTGGGCCTGACCGTGACCCTTGCGGCCGCCGTCATCGGCTATGCAGCCGCCTATGCCATCGTCACGCTTCCGGCTAGCAGCAAGGGAAAGATGATCGGGCTCGTCGTACTGCCGCTGATGATTTCGCCGGTGGCGCGAACCTATGCCTGGATCGTCATTCTGGGACGCACCGGCATCATCAATCAGGCGCTTTCCGCTGTCGGTCTGACGGACGGGCCGGTCCGCATCCTCTTCACCGAGACCGCCGTCTTCATCGGTCTCCTTCAGCTGTTCCTGCCGCTCATGATCATCTCCCTGATCAGCGCCCTTGAGAACCTGCCGCGCGATGCCGTTCCCGCCGCACGGGTTCTGGGGGCCAACTGGTTCCAGGTTTTCTGGAAGGTCATCCTGCCGCTCAGCCGCGAAGGCCTGATCGTCGGCGGAACACTTGTCTTCACCGGCTCCCTGACCGCCTACATCACCCCGGCCATTCTCGGCGGCTCCAAGGTCCTGATGCTGGAAACCCTGCTTTACCAGCAGGTGACCGTGGCGAATAATTTTGTCTCCGCCAGCATCATTGCCCTGATCCTGATCGCCATGAGTTTCGCCGCGAATATTCTGTTGCGCCGCATCGCCAGCGCGAGGAGCGCGAAATGACCCAGAAGCTCTACACCTGGTCCATCCTGTCGCTGGTGCTGATCTTTCTGATTGGCCCCTTCTTCATCATCGTCGCCGCATCCTTTTCCGCGGGCGACACCCTGGCCTTTCCACCGCAGGGCTTTTCGGTCAAGTGGATCCTGAAGGTCTTCACCGTCGAAAGCTTCCAGCAAAGCTTCGTCACTTCGATGATCCTGGCGATCGGCGGCACACTGACGGCGCTCATCCTCGGCATCCCGGCAGCCTATGCCATGTCCCGCTACAAGCTGCCGGGTGCGGAGATTGTGCGGTTCATGGTCTCCATGCCGATCATCGTTCCCGGCATCATCGTCGGCCTGGCCCTGCTGCGCTACTTCGTCATTCCGCTCGGCATTTCCATCAGCCTGGCGCTGTTCATCGCCCACACGGCTCTGGTGCTGCCCTATGCGGTGCGCGTCGTATCGGCGAGCCTGAACAACCTGCGCTCGGATATGGAGGAAGCAGCTGTCCTGCTCGGATCCTCCCGCGCCGGGGCCTTCTTCCGCGTTGTCCTGCCGAACATCCGGGGCGGCATTCTTGCGGCCTTCATCCTGGGCTTCGTGACCAGCTTTAACCAGGTGCCGGTGTCCCTGTTCCTGTCCGGCCCGGGCGTGCGCACCCTGCCCATCGACATGCTGGGCTACATGGAGATCGTCTTCGATCCTTCCATTGCCGCCCTTTCGTCGCTTCTCGCTTTCCTGTCCATCGGCATCGTCTTTGCCGCCGAACGTTTCCTGGGGTTCTCCCGCTATGTCTGACGCCACCTATCTCACGCTGGAAAAGCTGACCCTCGCCTATGGCAAGACGGCCGCCGTCGAAAACCTCGACCTTTCCATTCACCGGGGCGAACTTCTCGCCCTGCTCGGCCCATCGGGCTGCGGCAAGACCACGACCATGCGCTCCATCGCCGGCTTGATGCCCGTGCGCAGCGGCAAGATCGTGCTGGACGGCCGGGACATCACCCGTGTCTCCGCCAACAAGCGCGAGATCGGGTTGGTGTTCCAGTCCTACGCCCTGTTCCCGCATCTGACCGTCTTCGAAAACGTCGCCTTCGGCCTGCGCCTGCAGGGCATGTCCGGCGCCGCCTTGACTGAAAAGGTCGAAGCAGGGCTCAAGACCGTTGGTCTTTCCGACTTTGCAGCACGCAAGACGCCCGACCTTTCCGGCGGCCAGCAGCAGCGTGTCGCCCTGGCGCGCTCGCTGGTCATGCAGCCCAAGGTCCTGATGCTGGACGAGCCGCTCTCCAACCTGGACGCCCGGCTGCGGCTGGAAATGCGCACGGAACTGCAGCGGGTGCAGAAGGAAAGCGGCGTGACGATGATTTTCGTCACCCACGATCAGGTGGAAGCGCTCGCCCTGGCCGACCGCATTGTCGTCATGCGCAATGGCGCGATCGAGCAGATCGGCACACCGGAAGAAATCTACAACCAGCCCGCTTCCAGTTTCGTGGCTGACTTCGTCGGTTTCGAGAACATTACGGCCGTGAAGGACGGCATGCTCGTCGGCCCTGCCGGTGAGGTGAAAGCGTCTGGCCCGTTGCCGCAGGCTGCCGGTCTTGCCTGGCGTCCGCGCTCCATTCCGCTTGGTTCAGGTCCCTACAAGGGCACCGTCCGCGGCGTTTCCTATGCGGGCAGCAGCCGGGAATATGTCCTGGAAACACCCCTTGGACCGGTCAAGGCCGAAGTGGATGCAGCGCTGCCTGCCTATGCGCTCGGCACAGAGCTTGCCTTCGACCTGCCGCCGGAAGCTGCGGCTCCCTTGCAGAAGATGGACTGAGCCGCAATGGGTATCTGGATCGATACGGATCTGGGGTTCGACGACATCGCGGCCATTCTGACGGTCCTTGATGCTGGCTTGACCGTGGACGGCCTGTCGCTTGTCTTCGGCAACACGCCTCTGGAGCAAGTGCGCCGCAATGCCGCCGGTGCGGCCTCCGCCTTCGGCTGGACGTTTCCAATCCATGCGGGCCGCGCATTGCCAGTCATGGGCGAACTTGAAACCGCCGAGCGGATCCTTGGTGAAACAGGCATTCCGACCGTGGGCCTCACCGTGCCCCAGGACAAGCTGTCCGTTCTGCCGGGTTCGGAAGACGGCGCATTCCTGGCACTCTGTGCATGGCTGGAAAATACCCCGGAACCACGCCGCATCCTCGCACTTGGCCCCTTGACCAATATCGCGGCCCTGGCTCTGGCTCGGCCTGATCTGGCAGACAGGATCGCTGAAATCGTCTGGATGGGCGGCGGGTTGACCAAGGGCAACCACACGGCCTCTGCAGAATTCAACGCCTTTGCCGATCCGGAAGCCGCGGCCATCGTTTTCGCGCAGAACCTGCCCGTGAAAATGATTGATCTCGACTTCTGCCGGCAGATCCTGGCATCTCCCGCCGATAGCGTCCCCATTCGTGGAGCAGGGGGGCGCAACGCTGCCCTGATCGCCGACATGCTGGACGGCTTTATCGGGATTGCCACCAGCCGGGGCCGCCCGGCCATGGCCCTTTACGACCCTGCCGCAGCAGCAGCCTTTGTACGGCCAGACCTCATCCGGTTTGAAGCCGCCCACATCGCCGTTGAAACCGCCGGTTCCCTAACCCGTGGTCGGACCGTGGTGGAGACCCGCGCCACCCACGCCAGATTCAACGCAGCCTATGCAGCCTCCTGCGACACAGACGCGGTGAAGGCCCTTATTCTGGGCGCTCTTGAACGGGAAGCAGCCAAACCATGACCGATTCCATTCAGGAACCTTTCGATCTTGCCGATAGCACCCTGCGCCTGAAGGCCTCCGCCGCCGCCCGTGGCGATGCGCCGTTTGACCGGCTGATCGTCAATGGCACCGTCATCGACATGGTGACCGGAGAACGGCGGCTTGCGGACATAGGGCTCACCGGGCCGCTGATCGCTTCCGTACACGCCACCGGCAGCCGGACCGATGCAGCTGAGATCATTGATGCCACCGGAAGCTTCGTCACGCCCGGCCTGATCGACACCCATATGCATGTGGAAAGCTCGATGGTCACCCCGGCCACCTATGCGGATGCAGTCGTGCCGCGCGGTGTGACCACCATTGTCTGGGACCCCCATGAGTTCGGCAATGTTCACGGCGTTGCCGGGGTCGATTACGCGCTTGAGGCCACGCGAAACCTCAAGCTGCGCGTTATCACACTTGCGCCGTCCTGCGTGCCATCCGCCCCCGGCCTGGAACAGGCCGGAGCGGATTTCGATGCCTCTGTAATTGCGGATCTGCTGGCAAAGCCGGAAATAGGCGGCATTGCCGAAGTCATGAACATGCGCGGCGTCATTTCCGGCGATCCCCGCATGAGCGCCATCGTGCAGGCCGGTCTAGCGGCCGGTAAGCCCGTCTGCGGCCATGCCCGCAGTCTAAAGGGATCAGACCTTGCCGCCTTCATGGCCGCTGGCGTCACCTCAGATCATGAGCTGACCTCGGGCGAAGACCTTATGGACAAGCTGCGGGCAGGCCTGACCATCGAATTGCGCGGATCTCACGACCATCTGCTGCCGGAGTTCGTTGAGGCACTCAATCAGCTCGGCCATTTGCCTCAGACCGTCACCCTCTGCACGGACGACGTATTTCCCGATGACCTTGCCTGCGACGGCGGTCTGGACGATGTCGTCCGCCGTCTGGTGCGCTATGGCCTGAAGCCGGAATGGGCCTTGCAGGCAGCCACCTTGAATGGAGCGCGCCGGTTCGGCCGCGAAGACCTTGGTCTCATTGCCGCCGGTAAGCGGGCTGATCTGATCATCTTCCGAGACCTTGAGGCCTTTGAAGCCCGCGCCGTGATCGTCAACGGCATGCCCGTTGCCAGGGATGGCGTTCTGGCCGAACCTTCACGCAAGACCGATCCGGGCGATTTCCGGGCCTCTGTGAAGCTCCAGCCACTCCAGCCGGATGACTTCCGCAATCGCAGCGCAGGCCAAAGCCTGCGCGTTGCCACCATTGACCGGCCCCGTTTCACCCGCTGGGGGGAAGCGGAGACGACAACGGAAAACGGTTTTGTCCAGCCGCCTGAAGGCGCAACCCTGATTGCCGTCTGCAACCGTCATGGTCTGGGCAACGGCAAACCCAAGGTCGGGTACCTGCGCGAATGGGGCAGGTGGAACGGCGCCTTTGCGACCACCGTTTCCCATGACAGCCACAACCTGACCGTCTTTGGCGGATCGCCGGAAGACCTCGCCCTGGCCGCCAATACGGTGATCGAGGCAGGCGGCGGCATGGCGGTCGTCTCTGAAGGCAAGGTTCTGGCAAAGCTGCCGCTTGTGGTGTCGGGTCTCGTCTCCGAAGAGCCGCTTGATGTGGTCGCGCGGCAATTCACCGCCCTGCGGGATGCAATGGATCAGGTTGTCGGCTGGCAACCGCCTTATCTGGTGTTCAAGGCCTGTTTCGGCGCGACGCTCGCCTGCAACGCTGGCCCGCACCAGACGGATCTTGGCATCGCCGATGTGGCAACCGGCCAAGTCCTCACATCACCCATTCTGGAAATTCTGGGCTGATGCGATCTGTGAAGGCAATAGCCCCCTCGACTGTCACCCCGGACGCAGGCGAAGCCGGAGATCCGGGGCCAACTCATTCGCAGAGCGCATATGTTCTGCAAGGATACGAACGGTTGTCCGGGTCGAACAGGACCAAGCCTATCCTTCTCTTGCAAAGGAACTGCGAGTGGGCCCCGGGTCTCACGATGTTCGCCCGGGGTGACCGCGACGGAAATTGGTATCAGCCCATTAGAAGCTCTTTTCCAAGGATCTACGCATGAGCAAGATCGACGACGACCTGCCGTTCCTGCGCGACTTGCGCCATGACCTGCATGCCCATCCGGAGCTCGGCTTCGAGGAAGAGCGCACCAGCGCGATCGTCGCAAGGCTGCTGGCGGAAGCGGGCCTCAAGGTTCACCGGGGCCTTGGCGGCACCGGTGTTGTGGGCTCCCTTCAGGTCGGAAATGGTACACGGTCCATCGGGCTCAGAGCGGACATGGACGCGCTTGCCATGCCGGAAACAGCAGACCGGCCTTACAAGTCGACGGTGCCCGGAAAGATGCATGCCTGCGGCCATGACGGCCACACGGTCATGTTGCTGGGCGCAGCCCGGGCACTCGCCCAGAGCCGGGATTTTTCCGGCACCGTGCATTTTATCTTCCAGCCAGCGGAAGAGGGCAGGGGTGGAGCCAAGCGCATGGTGGAAGAGGGGCTTTTCGACCTCTTTCCTTGTGATGCGATCTATGGCCTTCACAACATGCCCGGCATGGATCCGGACGAGATGGCCGTTGTCGCCGGGCCCCAGCTTGCGTCCTCCGACAGTTGGACCGTCACCTTCCGCGGCACGGGCACCCATGGGGCAAAGCCGCATCTTGGCCGCGACCCGGTGACCGCCGCTGGTGTCTTCCTAACGTCACTCCAGACCATTCCGGGCCGGGTTGTCGACCCGCTGCAGCCTTCCGTGGTCAGCGCCTGCTCGGTTCAGGCTGGCGATCCGAAGGCGCTGAATGTCATTCCAGATTTCGTCGAGATCGGCGGCACCGCCCGGGCCTATTCTCCCGTTGTGCGCGACCAGCTCGACACGGAAATCCGCCGCCTTGCGGAAGGCACCGCCGCCATGTTCGGCATCAAGGCGGAGTATTTCTTCAAGCGCCGCATTCCGCCCGTGGTCAATGATCCGGATGCAACGGCGCGTGCTCTTGGTGCCGCCACAGACGTTTTCGGCGGCAAGGTACGCACGGACTTCCCGCCGTCGACGGCAGGAGATGACTTCGCCTTTTTCGGTGCAGAGGCTCCGGGATGCTACGTCTGGCTCGGCAATGGCCCTGCTGTCGACGGAGCACTCCATCACAACACCGCCTATGATTTCTGCGATGACGCCATCGGATCGGGTGTCCGGTTCTGGACCCGGCTGGTGGAACGGGAGCTTTCCAACCAATGAGCCACAACACGCCTCCAGCTGCGCCGCACGAATTCTGGCAGGAGCTTCTTCCTGCTCAGAGCTTCGATGACAGCATGAGCCATGACCGCTTCTTTCCGGTCACTCTGGAAGATGGCCGCCAGCTCTGCCTGCCGATCCGGCCTCTGGCGGACGGAGAGCATGCACTGGCCTCCATCATCATCAATCAGGCAAGCTTTGATGTGCTGGAGGTACTCGCTGAGATCCTCGCCCGGAAACTCGCGCCGTTTGAGCCGGACGTGGTGGCGGGGTTGCCTACCCTTGGCCTGGCGCTGGCGGCGGAAGTGGCCCGCAAGCTCGGCCACAGCCGCTATGTGCCGCTCGGCACCTCGCGCAAGTTCTGGTACGAGGAGGAACTGTCGGTTCCCCTGTCGTCCATCACCACGCCCGACCAGATCAAACGCCTCTATGTGGACCCGCGCATGCTGCCACTGCTTGAAGGGCGCCGGATCGCTCTGGTGGACGATGTGATCTCCAGCGGCACTTCGATCTGCGCCGGTCTGGACTTGCTGAAAAAGCAGGATCTGGAGCCAGTCGTCATCGGCGCGGCCATGCTGCAATCAAACCGTTGGCGGGAAAACCCGGCCCTGGCTCCATTCCAGGACCGGATCCGCAGCTGCTTCTCAACGCCACTTCTCAGCAAGGCCACCGAGGGGGGCTGGACAGCGGGTTGACCGCTGTCCCTCCTAGCCTGAGTGCCATCCTAGAAGCTTGCTGAAATCACCGTACGGTCATCGCAGGTCTCGACCGATGTCGAGCCTTTGACCGCCGGGAAAAGACCCGTCTTGTGAAAATCGGCCTGCTCGACACGGGCAAACTCGGCTTCCCAGTCAGCACAGGTCGCACCAGTGCTGGGAATGGAAACATATCCGTCGGAGAAGATCTCGATGGTTTCGATTTCACCAACGGGCAGGCGGATGTCCGTCACGCCTTCGCTCAGGACTGCGCTGCCGTTCAAGGAGGCATAGCCCAGCTGGTGGTGCGCATTGGCATAGTGGAACTGGGTGCGGATGCCGCCCATCAGGAAGTCGGCAATAAGCCCCAGGTCCAGCCCGGAGGCGCGTGCAGCCGCTTCCATGGCTTCGGAGGATTCCTCCTGGTTCAACCGCCCCTCGTCAATGGAAGCTGCCAGCCCCAGAAAGATCGTGCGCCGGGTCGCATATTCGGCTTCATCCGTCACGCCCATCCGGGACGTCAGGGTTTTGAAGACGGAAATGCGCGCAGCAGTGCTGACCGTGTCGATGATCTTGTGATGCTGATAGACCGACTTTCCATTGATGCGTACACCCGTGTCACCGAGCGCCAGAATGCGGACACTGTCCTTGCCCTTCACGGCAATAGCGGCAGTCGTTGAGGGCGGATGCGCGATCCGGCAATCCTCCGCTGCAGCTTTAACGGCATCGCTGATCGCCTGGAAGATCGAGCCTGCGCTTCCGGTGTCGAGGGCGTTCTTTGCCCGCAAGTCCGAAATGCAGCGGGCAGCTGCACGAGCAGCAATCCGGCCGGAACTTTCCCCCTGATAATCCGCGCCCGTCGGATCCGTCGCGCCGTCAAAGACGGCCAGCACCTGATCCGGCTCAATCAAGATCAAATCGTCGCCCGGCCGATTGCCGGTCTTGTATTTTGAACGCGAGATCGCCTCGATGTTCATGGGCATTCCTTCAAGACACGTTGTCCCCGCCCGGCGCGCTGCACCAGAGAACCAGGCGGGGAGACTGAGAGGCCTTCGCGATCAGACGAAAGCAGATTCCTTGCTTTCCGACATGCGGAAGACAGCGAAGACACACAGGCCCGTGCTGAGCAACAGCACTGTCGAAAGCGCTGCGGCCGTTCCGAATTCGCCGTCGATCACCTGAATGTAGATCAGCACCGGCATGGTGATGGTCTTCGAGGTGTAGAGGATCAGGGTCGAGGACAGTTCATTGATCGCGGTGATGAAGCTCATCAACGACCCAATGATTAGTCCCGGCATCATCAGCGGGACCGTCACGGAGGTGAAGGTCTTGGCAGGAGATGCCCCCAGATTGACGGCCGCTTCCTCGATTGAAGGCTTGATCTGGCGCAGGATCGATGTGGTCGAGCGAACCCCGTAGGGCAGACGCCGGATAAAGACGATCAGCACGATGATCAGCGCCGTTCCAGTGATATCGAACGGCGGATGGCGGAAAGTCGCAACATAACCGATCGCCATGACAATGCCCGGGATCAGGTAAGGAACCATGAGCAGGAGATCGAGCGAGCCTGCGACCAGATTGTCCCGCCGCACCACGATGAAAGACAGGAGACCCGAGACGATCGCGATCAGCACCACTGCCGCCAGGGCAAAGAGGAAGCTGTTGGTGATTGCGGCCGGGGAATCCCGCAGGATGCGTGCATAGCTGTCTAGACCGAAGCCGCCCGTGAAGACCGGACCATTGGTGGCCAGGAACGAGGTATAGACCACGGTGAAGGACGGCAGCATGGCGATGAAAACCACGAAGTAGCAGAACCCGTGCACCAGCATCGACTTCGAAGGCGACATCGACTTCTTGACCGGCCGGTTGGTCATGGCGCCCGCATAGCGGCGCTTTGCCAGGATGCGGCGCTGAAGCAGCAGGGCACCCATGGAAATCGCGATCATGACCATGGAAATGGTGACCGCCATCGTCGGGGTTCCGGCCATCTCGGAAGTGTATTGCGAATAGGCAATGGTCGAGAGTGTCCGCACGCCCTGTCCCAGGATCGCCGGGGTGCCGAAATCCGCGATCGACAGGACGAAGCAGATGATTGCACCGGTGCTGACCGCCGGGAAAACCAGCGGTAGGGTCACCTTCATGAACCGCTCGAAAGCGGTGCAGCCAAGGTTTTCCGCCGCATCCTCAAACGACTTGTTGATCGTGTTCAGCGCATTTTCAGTCATCAGATAGATGTAGGGGAAGAACTTCAGGCTGAAGACCAGAACGATGCCGGGTATGCCGTAGATCGTGGGAACGTTGACGCCGAACTGCTCCAGAAAATTGGTCACGGCACCGTTCGAGCCGAACAGCATGATCCAGGCATAGGCCCCGATGAAGGGTGGGGCGCACAGCACAAGCACGGCAAAGGTCGCGATCACGGCCCGGCCACGAATGCGGTACCGAGACGTGCAGAACGCAAGCGGTACACCGATCAGGCAGGCTCCAAGCATGCCCAGAACACCGATCATCAACGTGTTCCAGAGTGCCGTGGTGTAATACCGGCGCGAGAAGACCTGAATGTAGTTGGATATGCCGAGTTCGCCGGATTTCGCATCAAAGAAGCTGATGGCGAAAACATTGAGGATTGGCAGGATCAGGAAAACGGCAAGCAACAGCACGGCCAGTACGGTCACGACCGTCCAGAAACCCGGCATGCGCAGTTTTCCCGCCAGAGGGGACATGGCAAGAATTGTCATGACAGCCGTGCTCCCGTGACACCATCTGCAAAGAGCTGAACCTTGCTGGCCGGGAAGGCGAGGGTAACCTCGTCATTCGTGTGAAGGGCCAGCACGCTTTCTGACGGCGCGGTGATGGCTTCGATTTCTTCACCGGAGGGCAGGACGGCAGCAACCGTCAGCTCGCGGCCCGTGAAGCTGACCTGCCGGATTTTTGCCTTCAAGGTCACCGTGTCCGGTGCAATACTTTCCGGATTGATGGAAATGAATTCCGGCCGGATGGCTGCGACAACGGTCTCGCCAGCCTTCAGCGACGCCGCCTGCGGCAGGTTAACAGCCAGTCCGGCAATGCTGGCACCGGCGCCAGACAGCGATAGGCCAAGGAAGTTGTTCGCGCCGACAAAGGATGCCACGAAGCGGTTGGACGGATTGTTGTAGACCTCCCAGGGCGCGGCAGCCTGCTGGATGATACCGCCGAACATGACGCAGACGATATCGGACATCGCCAGCGCCTCTTCCTGGTCATGGGTCACGTAGACCGTGGTCATGTTCATCGACTGCTGGATGGAGCGGATTTCCCGGCGCAGGTCCACGCGCAGCTTGGCATCCAGATTCGAGAGAGGCTCATCCATGAGGAGAACCTTGGGATTGATGACGAGCGCCCGGGCCAGACCCACGCGCTGCTGCTGGCCGCCGGAGAGTTCGTGCGGCATGCGCGCTGCGTAGGGGGTGAGCTGAACCACATCCAGGATCTTGCCAACCCGCGCGGCGATCTCGCTCTTGGCGATCTTGCGCTGCTTCAGGCCGAAGGCGATGTTGTCGTAGACGCTGATATGCGGGAAGACGGCATAGTCCTGAAACACCATGCCGACATCACGCTTGTGAGCGGGCATGTGCTCGATGGCCTGATCTTCAACGCTGATGCCGCCACTGTCCTGCTGATGGAAGCCCGCAATCGTGCGCAGAAGGGTGGTCTTGCCGCAGCCGCTTGGCCCGAGCAGAGTGAAGAAGGATCCGGAGGGGATCGAGATGTTGATGCCTGACAGGGCAAGAACGTCGCCGTAGCTCTTGCGGATGTTCGAAATCTCGACAGCGGCCATGCAAAGGGACTCCGTTTGCCCGGTGCGGGCAATTCATTTGATTTTTCAGGAAAAAGACGGGGATAGCCATGAGCAGGCCATCCCCGTTCCAGGGGACCCCAGAGTCAGGGTTATTCCAGGTCGAGAAGCAGGTCGTTCCAGGCTTCGAGCAGGCGTGCGCGGTTGTCTGCGGCCCAGGCGAAGTCATATTCCGCGTCAGGAACCTGATCGAGCGGGACCAGCTCTTCATTGGAGGCAACATCCGTACGGATCGGACGGCGTCCGGCCTTGGCAACAGCAGCCTGTGCTTCCTTGGAAACGATGAAGTCAATGAAAGCCTTGCCGTTTTCAGAATTCGGCGCGCCCTTCACCAGCGCCATTCCGTCCGGGGCAATGGCCGTGCCCTCGCTCGGATAGACGATCTTCACATTGGCGCCGCCAATCTTGTAGCGCAGGGCAGCGTCTTCCAGAGTGATACCGACGGCCTGTTCCCCGTCATTGACGAAGCGCGGCACCGCGCCGGAGGAGGCGGACAGGACAGAGTTGGTCAGAAGGCCTTTGTAGACAGCCCAGCCTTCTTCCTCGGTCGGGAAGTCCTGCAGCACAGTCGCCAGCTGAATATAGGCGGAGCCCGACTTGTCGACGCGGGCAGAAGAAATCAGGCCCTTATATTCAGGCTTGGCAAGGTCGGCCCAGGAGGTGGGAACCGGAGCGCCCTTGAGCGCATCTTCATTGACGATGAAAGCGGTGACCACTGCGGTAAACGGAACCCAGTTCTTGCTCGGCGTGAACTTGGGATTGATCGAGGCAGCTTCCTTCGGCTCATAGGGCTCGAAAAGCGTTGCGGAGAAGTCGATGACGGTACCATCAACGCTCCAGATCACGTCGCCTGCCGGCTTGTCGGCCTCGGCCTTCAGGCGGTTCATCAGCTCGCCGGAACCCGCCTTGATGAGTTCAACCTTGGTACCGGTCTTTGCTTCAAACAGCGGCAGAAGCTCGTCCATCAGCTGCTGCGGCGCTGCGGAATAGACAACGACGGTGCCATCGGCCATGGCATAGGACGTGGTGCTGAGAAGGACAGCGGTCAGCGCTGCCGCGGTGCGGATTTTCTTGAAGTTGCTCATTTTGAACTCCCATCACTGTTGGTTCCCTGCTCTCCATCCCGATCCGCTTGTCGTTTTTGTCATTGATCGGATCTGCCGGATGAAAGGCTGCCAATAAGTTTTGTTATGTAAGTAAATAAGTCAAGCAGATATTCACGAAACTGTCACAATCGGCGCAAGCTATTGAAATTATGTGATTTATAAGAAGTTTGACAAGCTGCCAGCCATGATGCCTGATTGTAACAAATGAAATTTTGAGTGCTTGGCCGTCCGATCTCGGCTAGTGGAGGAAACAGGGATCAAAAGCTGTGAGGACCGGTTTGATCAATCTGGGTTATAATGAGCGCCGCGTGATTGAAATGCTCCGGAGGCAAGGCGGACTGTCCCGCAGCGAGCTTGCCCGTGAGCTGGAAGTTTCTGCGCCGACCCTGACCCGCCTCACATCCAGCCTTATCGATAACGGCCTGATCCTGGAAGAAGCAGAGCCCCGAGCCCCAAACGGCCGCGGCAAACCACAGACCGCCGTGAAGCTCAACCCCGATGGTCTCTTCACTGTAGGCGTCTACTTCAACCCGGATGACATTCGTGTCTGTGTTGCCGATCTCGAGGGACACATCCGGGCAGAACATATCCAGGAACTGGACGATCACAGTTTCAACCACATTATGGGCCTGGCTGTACCTGCAGTTCGAAAGGTGATCAAAAAAGCCGGAATCGACAAGGACAGGCTGTTGGGCTGCGGGCTATCCTTTCCCGGCCATTTTTCGCGCAATCCGGGCCATGTCTTTCAGATCCCGCAATTTGCGGGCTGGCACGATGTCGATGTGAACGCCGACTTCGAACCCCTGTTTGGAATGCCGGTTTTCCACGAAAACGATGGCAAGGCAGCCATCTTGTCGGAACTTTACTATGGAGCCGGGCGCAACCTTCGCAACTTTGTGATGATCTGGCTGACCTATGGTATCGGCGGCGCAGTGGTCGTCCAGCGACAGCTCTACCGGGGGACAAACCGCAATGCGGGGGAATTCGGCGGTCTTTTCCCGAAATCTCATCCGCGTCCTTCTGGCCAGGATCTTTGTAATCTTCTTTCAGGCACAGGGGTGGAAATTCACCGCCTGCGTGAAATCGATGAGAGTTTCCGAGACTACCCGGGCATGCGGGAATGGCTAGATCGCGCAACTGATCAGCTACGCAGCCTGTCCCTGACCGTCGCCAGAACACTCGATCCTAGTGCAATCGTCTTTGGTGGCTCCTTGCCGGACTGGATCCTCCGCCATTTCGTTCAGCATCTCGGATCGCTGGACATTCTGGGCGAAGACTTTCACGTGGAGCCGCCGGAAATCCGGCTTTCAGGTCTGAGCGACAAACCTCACCTGGGCGCTGCAACCATCCCGCTCTACCGCGCAACGACCCCGAGCTACTACTCGGGCCGCGCCCTCAAGGGCTGGTCGTGAGCGCAGAAGATCTGCCGCTCCATGCGCCCTGATTCCCGGCAATATGAACGGCCCCGAAGCTCACATGAGAACTAAGCCGGCCTGTGTTTGTCATTGAACAGGCTGACTTAGTTTCAAGAGATGGTCAGGCTTCAGCGCGGATCCGCAGCGTGAAACGAGGATGTGCCAGATCCTGCCCGGCGAACCTGATCCGGAGGATCTGATCTCCCCAGACCTCCAGATGACGCGGATCGGTGATCGTGATTGTTTCGACACTCTCCACGGCCAGATTGTCAGCGGCAAAGATCAACGCCTTGCTTGAGCCCTGCACGCGGCAGGAGCCATCATCACCGACGGACACAGGACAATTGCGGACGTGAACCGGCAGGAGAAGGCTTTCCAGTGGTTCTCCCAGATCAATCTCATCCTCGATGACAATTTCACCCGTGTCATGATTGAAGCTGATCTTGCGGTTCAAGGATCGTGCGCCGGGAGCCTCAAAATAGGCGGGACTTGCATCAAGGCTCAGGACACTTGTCTGCCCTTCGTGGGCGTAAAGGACATCGCGGGCTTCAGAGCCAATGCCCGCCCGCTGACGCAAGCCATTGGCCTCCGGAACGTTGTGCCCCTCGGAACTGATGTGCCACATGTCATAGCGCTTGTCGGTGAAGGTCGCCTTGGAATAGGCGCCTTGCCCGAGATCGATGACCATCGGCTCCCCATCCAGATAGACACTGAAGTGCCCAACATCATTGTGGGAATGGTGGTTGATGTGGAGATCGTTGCTGCCGGCAATCGCGCTGAGCATGACGCCTTCGCCAGGGGTTGAGCTCTGCCGCGCAATCATCACCTGCATGTCCGGCAGCCAGACGCTCCTTTCGCAGACATGTTCGCCGTCCGATGGCAGATCCGGTGTCCAGAACAGAAGCCGGGTCAGGTGAATGAGGAATTGCCGGGCATATTCATTGTGGCCACGCGCCTTCGCAGACCGGCCAAGCTTGCGCCTTGCCACCCGCTCCACGTCCTTCCAGACGAGGCTTGCCAAAGGTTCTGAACCGATCTTCAGCGCATAGCGGCTGATCAGACCGTGATCGAAGTCGATCTTGAGGCTTCCGTCAGCGAAGTTGACGAACCGGTTCTCCCCGATATGCAGCGGCGCGATATGTTCGCCGAAGTTCCGGAACTTCTGGTTCTTGTCTGAGCGCAGATCCATCTGGAACCGGGTCTCGACCAGATCGGTGAAAGCGGCGAGACGGCCCGCACTGACCATCCAGTAGCTGGGGCCCTCAATGCAGCTGCCACTGTCCTCGATCGTGTCGAAGAAGCGCTGCATCGGCACCATGAGCTTCGCCGCGATGCTTGTCAGGCGGGACTTGTCCTCAACCACATAACAGGCGGTCAGAAGCAGGTTGTGAGCGCACCAGGCCGTCCAGTTGTTACGGCCCAGATACCAGCCATAAAGCTTCGGCCCCTCGAGCAACTGCAAGGCCCGCCGGTCAACTTCCTGATGGATCCGGTGATAAAGGGCAGGGCACTTTTCCAGGAGTACCGACCGGAGCAGATAGCAGGTTTCCGCAAGGGTCGCTGCAGTCTCACAGGCAAAGAGGTCCAGATAATCGTCGCCAGGAACCGGCATCGGGTCATCCGCCTTCCAGGGATTGCCCTCCTTGAACATCACCATCTCGTGCTCACCAGCAAAGTTATGCGCCGGCACACACCATGTCACCTCTCCGAGGATGGCCCAGACATAGTCGATGATCCGGTCGAGATAGGTGCCCTGCGCGCTCAGGCATTCGGCGATCACCAGATGGGAGAGTTCATAGCGGCGGCGGAAGTAGTTTTCCTCATAGACAAGCCGGTCACCCGTGGTCATGAAGCTCATGTACATCGTGCCGGTGAGCGGATCGATGTCCCCGTTCAGGATCTCATCCGCATAGGCGCGGATGGCCTGAACCTGCAGGGACAGGCGAGGGTCATTTGCGGCTTTTTCCCACTGGTCCCGGCTTTCGATCCCGGGAAAGGGCTTCCAGTCCTTGGTGCTGATCAGCCCTTCGAGCAGGCGCTCGACTTTCATCGCGTCTTGAAACATCTAGGTCTTCCAAATGGGAAATTCCGACCGCTAGCGGTCTGCAAGGTCAGTCAGGTCAGGCGTCTTCGCCGCGGCGGATCCGCTTGCCGGTCGCAGCGTCAAAGATCCGGATCTTGGCCGGATCGGGTAGAATGCTGACGGAGGCACCAGGTTCCAGCGCCCGTTGCTCCTTGAAGGCGGCCGTGATCCGGAACCCCTCAGCCTCATTCAGGATGACCATGTCCGAGCCAGTGTTCTCGACGGCATGGATCCGGGCACGAATGGCCCCTGGCTGATCCTCCAGAGACAGGCGGGCATGTTCCGGCCGGATCCCGAAAAAGATCTTCTGCCCAGGCATACAGCCGTTGTTCTTGCCGAGCTTTACCTCGGTGCCGTCAGGAAGACGGGCAGCACACGCATCACTGGCCCCTGTCACGTCCGCCTCAATCAGATTGATGGACGGCGTACCGAGGAAGCTGGCGACGAACGTATTGACCGGATCATCATAGAGTTCCAGCGGACGGCCGACCTGTTCCACGCGCCCATCCTTCAGAACCACGATCTTCTGGCCAAGCGTCATGGCCTCCACCTGATCGTGCGTGACATAAACAGAGGTTGTCTGGAGGCGGCGATGGAGGTCGGCGATCTCGCCGCGCACCTGCACACGCAGCTTTGCATCCAGATTGGAGAGCGGTTCATCGAACAGGAACACGGAAGGATTGCGGACGATCGCCCGGCCCATGGAGACACGCTGGCGCTGGCCGCCGGACAGTTCCTTGGGCAGCCGCTCCAGAAGCTGGTCAAGTTCCAGCATCCGGGCCACGTCCGTCACCTTTGCGTTTATCTCCGCCTTGGGCATGCCCGCCAGCTTGAGGGCAAAGCCCATGTTCTCGCGCACGGTCATCTGCGGATAGAGCGCGTAGGTCTGGAACACCATCGCGATATCGCGGTGCTTGGGCGGCAAGTCCGTGACCTGCCGGTCCCCGATGGAAATATTGCCGGCGCTGACGTCCTCAAGGCCTGCGATGATCCGCAGAAGCGTCGACTTGCCGGAGCCGCTCGGGCCGATGAGCACGCAGAACTCGCCTTCTTCGATCTCCAGGGAGACGTCGTGAATGACCTTCACCGCGCCAAAGGACTTGCTGACATTCTTGAGACTAACTGAACCCATGGGTTTCACCTGAACCTTTCGTGCTTCAGCCCTTGACCGCGCCAGACATGAGGCCGCGGTTGAATTGCTTCTGAAGCAGGAGATAGACGACGATGCAGGGCACGGTGGCGATGACCGTGACGGCAATGAAGATGTTCTGCTGCATGATCTCATCGACCCGGAGAGAGCGCAGGACGACGGGAATGGTGTAGAGACTGCGGTCATCAACGGCGATGAGCGGCAGCAGGTACTGATCCCAGATCATGAGGAACCCGAAGATCGTGGTTGTCCCGAGCGCAGGTTTGACCAGCGGCACGATGACCTTCAGGAAAATCTGGATTTCATTGGCTCCGTCGACACGGGCCGCATCCTCCAGGTCCCGCGGCACAGCCTTCATGAATTCTGTCAGCAGGAACACCGAGAAGGCCCAGCCGACCAGTGGCAGGATAAGCGCCGCATAGGAATTGTAGATCGACACGCCCAGGAGCGGGAGCTTCTGGTGCAGGATGAGATAGAGCGGGATCGAGATGACTTCATCCGGCAGCATCATGGTCGACAGGATCGCAAGGCTGATGAAGGCGGCACCACGGAACTTCTTGCGGGCCAGCGCATAGGCCGCCAGCGCACTGACCGTGGTTTGCAGCACGGTGCCGATGGCAACCACCAGCAGGGAATTGAAGAGGTAGATCCACGCCTTGACCTCGGTCCAGGCATAAATGAAGTGATCGAAGGTCGGCTGGTCCGGCCAGATCAGCAGTTGTCCCGGCTGAACAGTGGTCTTGCTGAAAGCGGTCGCCAGGATGCCCCAGAACGGACCGCAAAACACGATCAGCAGAAGGGCATAGACGGCGCCCCGGGCCAGCTTTTGAGGGAAGGTCGTCTTCATTGGTGCGGCCTCACGTTCTGGAAAAGCGGTTCTTGATGGCGACATGCGCCACCGTCAGGCCAACGGTGAATGTGAAGAGCATGAAGGAAACAGCGGCGGCATAGCCGTAATCCAGCCGTTCAAATCCGGTCTTGAAGATGCTGGTCATGATAACTTCGGTCGATCCTGCCGGCCCGCCACCCGTCGTGGTGTAGATCTCGGTGAAGACACGGAAGCCACGGATGAAGGACAGCATGATCACCACGGAGAACGCGGGAACCAGACCCGGAATGGTGACGTGCCAGAGCTTGCGCAGCGGACTTGCACCGTCCACATCCGCAGCGTCATAGAGTTCGCGGTTGATGCCGGCGAGGCCTGCAATGAAGATCACCATGCTGTAGGGAATGTTCTTCCAGACCTGCAGCAGGATGACCACGAAAAGCGCTTGGTTTGGATCGGACATGAACCCTTGGGGATCAGCTCCGAACAGGCCGAGAATGCTGTTCACAACGCCGGTTTGCGCCGGATAAAACAGAATGCGCCAGACCTCGGCCAAGACGGCCACAGAGGTCACTGCCGGAAAGAAAATCGCCGTCCGGATGATACGGATGTGAAGCGCTTGTCCCTCAAGAATGAGCGCAACGGCAAAGGCCAGAAGTCCTCCGGCGATCGTCGTCGAAAACACATAGATCAAGGTATTCAGGGCGGCCGCGCCCAATGCGCTGTCTGTCAGGGCACGCTCGAAATTCGCAAGACCGACCCATCTGTCCGCCCCGATGAATTTCACCTGATAGAAGCTCATGATCAGGCCCTTGAGGATGGGCACGAATTTGAACCAGGTGAAGAAGATCAGGGCAGGGGCCAGAAACAACCATGGAATGGTCCATCTCCAGCGCTTCGGTTCGATGCTCATAGCTTTATCCTTGAGCCGCCGGGAGACCTGGCAGCGAGACACACCGGGCACCACCGGCAGGCCCCATACAGGCGCCTGCCAGCGGCATTCTTGCCTTGGGAGGGGAGATCAGTCGGCCTTCACGCCCTGATTGGCGAGTTCGACATTGACGGTTTCGTCCGTGGCGGCGAGACCTGCTGCAATGTCCGAAGAGCAGTCCGAGAGGATCTTGTTGAAGCCGTCGGCCGTCAGCTGACGGATCGGCTTCCAGTTCGGAACGCGCGGGAAATAGTGACCGCTCTTGCCGTAGAGATCTGCATAGGTCGCCCATGCCTTGTCCGGCTGGATTTCGGCAACATTGACGGTCTTGTTGACCGGCAGGCGGACGATCGGGCTGGAGTCGATACCAACGGCCATACCGGTCTGCTGGCCTTCCGCAGAGATCAGATACTCGATGAACTGGCGGGCGGCATCATCCTGCGTTGAGGATACGGTGATGAAAGCGGCTTCGCCTTCGGCCAGCTCTGCCTGACCTGCCGGACCGGCCGGCGGAGCAATGACCTCAATCTTGTCACGGCCCGGCTCCTTGCTGAAGGGAGCAAGGTGATAGGGGCCGGAGCGATAGATGCCCGCCTGACCAGAACTGAAGACCGGCGTTGCATCACCCGTGGTTGCGGTGATCGCAGACGGCTGGGCATAGCCGTTACAGATCATGTCACGGGCAAAGGAGACGGCCTTTTCCACTTCGGGCGTAGCAAGAGACGACGTGTAGCCATTGTCCTTCTTGGCGAGAAAATCACCACCAGCCTGCCAGATCAGATCGGAGAGGAACCAGGACGCATAGCCACGGGTCGCGGAGACCGGCATGACATAGCCATAGGTATCTGCCTTGCCATTGCCGTCCGGATCCTTCTCGGTGAAGGCCTTTGCCAGTTCGGCAAGTTCGTCCCAGGTCTTGGGTACGTCATAGCCCAGCTTCTCGCGCCAGTCCTTGCGGATGAAGACGGCGAAGGCCTGAGCGGAGGTCGGAACACCATAGAACTTGCCATCCTGCGCCTGAACGCTCTGCCAGGCCACATCATAAAGCTGATCGCCTCCCTGAACGGCGGAGCGATCCACTTCCTTGAGGATACCCATATCCAGCATCTGACCCATG
This sequence comes from Roseibium suaedae, assembly GCF_900142725.1. Taxonomy (GTDB): domain Bacteria; phylum Pseudomonadota; class Alphaproteobacteria; order Rhizobiales; family Stappiaceae; genus Roseibium; species Roseibium suaedae. Next base: position 243,109 of record NZ_FRBW01000005.1, read on the forward strand.
GCGGTGGCATCATTGACCACCACATCCGGCAGGGAGCCACCGACGGCGGCGCGCGCAAGACGGGTTTCAAAGTCCGTATTGGCCAGGAAGAGATCGATCTCGACGCCGGTCTTTGCCGTGAAATCCTTGGTGATCTGATCGAGAACGTTCTTCTCGTTGTCACCATAGCGCATCCAGACCTTCAGCGGATCAGAGGCCAGGGCGGTCGATGCAAGCGCAAAAGTCATCAGGGCTGCGGATGCAGCCGTGCAAATCGTTTTCATAGAGTTCCTCCACAATCGGCCATCCAGACATTCGCCACAAAAAGCGCAGAAACCCGCGACAATTGATGGCCTCCCTCCCAGACGGTGACCGGACTATAGGACGCGGAAAAACAAAATTCAAGTAAACGCTTAACTAGATGTTTTGTGCGCCGCAAAATCAAATTTTGTAATATAATTATCACTCGCAAGGGGCAAGTTCCCAAATCTCGGCGAACCGTGCGAAAAATACGGAAGTTTCAGCGGCTTGTTGCCAGCGCCGATTGAGCACGTTACAACCAGAAGACTTGGGAAGAGGAAATCGTTTAACCAGCCATGAGCTCACGCAAGACCGCAACGATCCGGGATGTCGCTGAAGCGGCTGGTGTGTCTATTGCCACCGTTTCTAAATTCATCAACCGCCAGCAATCCTTCTCCGCCTCGGTCGAAGAAAAGCTGCGGTCCGCAATTGCGGAACTTGGTTACAGCCAGAATCCAGCGGCCCGCAGCATGGTGACCGGAAAGACCACAGCCATCGGTCTGGCGGTCATGGACATCGCCAACCCGCATTATGCCAATGTCATGAAGGGTGCGAACCGGGTCGCTCTGGCCAATGACTACAATCTTCTTGTCGTCGATCTGGAGGAGAAGGGCACCGGCGTACGGGAAATGCTCGAGCCGCTTGCCCTGCGGACCGACGGCCTTATCGTCAGTTCCCGTATTCCGGCAGATGTGGTGGACTGGCTTGCAGGCTTGAACAAACCCGTGGTCTTCCTCGGCCAGCCGGAGCGGCAGGGGGTCGTTTGCGTCGGCATGGACAGCGTCGAAGTCGCGTCCCTCCTGGCTGGCTATCTCGTGCAGCAGGGCTTCACCCGGATCGGATATGTCGGCTACGGCCGTGCCGCCTGGAACGCGGAACGCCTGCGCGGTCTGCATGACGTTCTCGATGCCGCCGGTGTCGAGTTGATGGAATTCGACGCGGAAGCTCCGACAAGCGAAGCCGGGGAACAGGTGGCAGCCCGCGTGTTGTTGCGGCCGGACAGGCCGCAAGCCGTGATCGGCTGCAACGACCTTGTGGCCATCGGCTTCATGACGGAAGCCCGGTCCCTGGGGTTCAAGATTCCCCAGGACGTGGCAGTGGCTGGCATCGACAACATTCCGACCAGCCGCTACGTGTCCCCATCCCTGACGACCGTTGACGTCTTCAGCGAGGCGACGGGGGAAACGGTGATGACGCGGATCATTTCCATGATCGGCGACGAAGCCTCCCGCAAGCTCTCTCCCCCACCCAGCCTCAAGCCTCTGCTCGTGGTCAGGGAATCTGCGAAACGGCAGGACAGGATCGCTGCAACCGAAGTCTAGCGGCGGCTGGTCCCATCCGGTGGAGGCGCGTTGCGCAAGGAACCGGGCAGGGGACGATCCCCGAAATTGATCCGCGAGCGTTTGAGGACCGTTCCATCCTCGCTCAGGATCAAGGTCAGCTTCGAGTTCTGATGAAAGAGGATATAGGCGTAGGAACCTTCATCCTCCCCCTGACCCAGGTAGAGCTTGCCCGTGATTTCACCGGCCTTCATGAGCCTGCGGACATCTTCTGCAGGGATCCCGAAGCCAGCGGCCACCGTTTCCGCATCAAGTTCGGGAGCAGCCTTCTGGTCGGGAGCCATCATTTCACGCCTCAGATTTCCGCCTGCGGCGACAAGATCAGGGTCCCGTTGCGGCCGCGTTCAACTCATCCAGAAATTCCTGCAAGGGAATTCCATGCTCGTGGCAGGCCTCGCGCACGTCGTGAAGCCGGGCCACCGGACATCCGATACATAGCATCTTTCGATGAATGAAAAGCGGGATCGTGGCCTTATAGGCCGCCATCATCTCGTCGAGAATGGTGTCAGGGGTGATGGGAGGTATCAAGGTTGCCTGCATGGCACTTCTCCTTGTCTAGCATGAAGAAGTCTAGCGCCGGAAACTGCCGAGAACTTTGTCCCAGAGCAACGTTGAGAGGGGATTCGAGCGGCATCTTGCCTGGCGTCCGCAAGACATCCTCACAACAGGAGCAGGCCGGACACCCGTCAAGGATTTGTGCAATGGCTCCATCGATCTCACAGGACCTTCTGGACGTGTCGCGGCAGGCAGTGCCGCGTTACACCTCCTATCCGACCGCCCCGCATTTTTCTGCGGACATAACGGCGGCCGACTATGGCACCTGGCTGCGTCAAACCGGCAAGGCCGGAAAGCCGGTCTCCCTCTATCTTCACATTCCCTTCTGCCGGACGATCTGCACCTATTGCGGCTGCACCACCAAGGCAGCCTTGAGGGACGATCCTGTCCGCGCCTATGCCGCCGTTGTTCATGACGAGATTGCCCTGCTGCATCAGCATCTTGGCCCGGTCGAGGTGTCTCATGTGCACTGGGGTGGCGGCACGCCCAACATCCTGCCGCCAGAGGTCTTTGCCGATCTGGTCGAAGACCTGAAGACCCGCTTCCGGTTCCGCCCCGGCATGGAACATGCCATCGAACTGGACCCGCGCCACGTTACCCATGAGGGCGCGCGGCATCTGGCAAGTCTCGGCATCACCCGTGCAAGCCTCGGCGTTCAGACCCTGGACGCAGCCGTCCAAAAGGCCATCGCCCGGATCCAGCCCCTGGAGCGGATCGAAGCCTCCTTTGACGCATTGCGCTCCGCAGGGATCAACCGGATCAACGCCGACCTGATGTATGGCCTTCCGCTGCAAGACCTTGGTTCCATCCGTGAGACCGTCGGACATGTTGCCCGTCTGCGGCCCGGCCGGCTCGCGGTTTTCGGCTATGCCCACGTGCCCTGGATGAAAAGCCATCAGAAGCTCATCAAGGATGAGGACCTTCCCGATGCGAAGGCGCGCTACGCACAGGCCCGTCTGGCAAGAGACCTGCTGGTCGAAGCCGGTTATGCGGAAGTCGGGATCGATCACTTTGCGGAGCCGGAAGATGACCTGTCTCTGGCGTCCAAAGCTGGAACCCTGCGGCGAAACTTTCAGGGTTACACGACCGATGAAGCCGAAGCCCTGATAGGCATCGGGGCCTCGTCCATCAGCCGCACGCCTTTCGGCTATGCCCAGAATGCTCCGGACAATCATGGTTGGCGCAGGCGGATTGAAGCCGGAGAGCTTCCCATCGTTCGGGGAAGGCGGCTGGAACCGGACGACATCCGGCGCGGACAGGTGATCGAGGATCTTCTTTGCCGGTTCGAAACCGGAGAAACCGCTGCAACGCCGGAAATTCAGGACCGGCTTGCTCCCCTTGCCCGGAAGGGCTGGGTGGAGCTGACCGGCAACCGCGTCGTCATCCGGGAGCACCACCACGAGATTGCCCGTGTCGTGGCCAGTGCTTTTGATGCCTATCTGGGAGCCGGCGGCCGCCATTCCGCCGCCGTGTAGCCCATGGAAGGCATCAGTCCGGGACGGAGCCGCGAACGCTCGCCTGCCTATCTTGCCAAGCGTGCCCGGCAACAGGCAGGTTGGGTGTTCGCGGCTCCCTACCGGCCGTTCTTTCTCGGCGCGTCCCTACTTGCAGCTCTTGCCGTACCGTTGTGGGTGCTTTTCTATCTGAACGGCACCCCTCAGGTCGGAGGACTTGAAGGCCTTCCCTGGCATCTTCGGGCGATGGTACCCGGCTTCGCCGGAGCGGTCATGTGCGGCTATCTTCTGTCAGCCACTCCGAACTGGAGCGGGCACCTTCCTGCTTCAGGCTGGCCTCTGGCGGCGCTGTTTGGCACTTGGGCTCTGCCAACCCTTTTGCTGTTCCTGCCACTGCCCTTGCCAGGCTTGGGCATGGTCTTGCTTGAAGCCATGTTCCCATTGCTGGGCACCATGGTTCTGGCGCGCGAGATCCGGCGCAGGCCCTCGGCACGGGCGTTCCTCTCCCTGTTTGCCTTTCTGTCTATATCATCGGCAGCCGCCCTCATGCGGATCGCCCTGCTCGCAGGGGTGGGCCTTGCAGACACAGTCACGGCAGCCATACCCGTGCTGCTTCTCCTGGTCCTGAATGTCATTGCCCTGATCGGCGGCAAGCTGGTTCCGAGCCTGACGCGAACGTCCCTGGAGAACCGGACCGATGCCAGCCATGTGCGGGTCTATCCCTGGCTCGACCGGCTGGCGCTACTCAGTCTTGCTGCTGTACTTTCAGGCCTTGTTGTCACGCAAGGCAGCGGATTGGCGTTCTTCATCCTCTGCCTGTTCACTGGTGCAACGCATCTGCTTCGCCTCATCCTGTGGCAAGGCTGGCGCTTGCGGCGGCTGGAGGTCATCGCGCTCCATGCAGCTTATGCCTGGCTGTGTGCGGGACTTTTTCTGCTTGGGTTTTCCGCTCTGCCTGAGAGCTTTCCCGGATCGGATGCCGCCTTTCACGCAGCAGGTGCCGGGGCGATCGGCGGCATGACCATGGCCGTGATGGCAAGGCTTGTGCTGCCACGCGGCGAGAAAGGCTCAACAGTTCTCCGGCTTGTCCATCTGTCTCTGGCACTGGTGCAGCTGGCAGCAGCTTCCCGTGTGACAGCCGGTATCTGGCTCACCTTCCGGATCGAGTTGCTTTGCCTTGCTTCCGCATTCTGGGGTCTGGCCTGGGCAATCTTCTCGATTGCCCAGGTGATAGAGGCAAGGAAGGACGTCAGCAGGTGAGCTGCCGGTAAATAGCCGGCAGGGCGGAAGGCAGACGCTCCGGATTGGAAATGATCGAATAGGCGCCTCTGCCGAAGAGATAGGGGAAATAGTCCCGCGCCGCCTCGTCGACTGTGACACCGAAGACCTTCAGCCCCTGTTTCCGGGCCTCCCGGATCGCGGCACGCGTATCCTCAATGCCATAGCGGCCTTCATAATAATCGATATCATTCGGCTTGCCGTCGGTGAGGATCAGCAGAAGCCGGTGCCTCTGCGGGCGATCTGCCAGCTTTGCCGCTGCATGGCGGATAGCAGCACCCATCCGGGTGTATTGCCCCGGTTTCAGGGCATTGATGCGCCGGGTGACCTGTTCTCCAGCACGTTCATCAAACTCCTTCACCGTCTCGACACGCACCGCGTTGCGGCGGCGGGACGTGAAGGTGAAAATGGCATGCTCATCACCGCAGGCCGTCAGGCCCTGGCTCAGCGCCAGCAAGGCTGCCTTTTCCACGTCGAGAACGCGATGCTCACCGATCCAGGCATCTGTTGAAAGCGAAACATCCATGAGCACGGCCATGGAAAGATCCCTCTCGATCGCCCGGCCGCACAGGAAGAGATTGTCGCTGCCGGCCCCTCCTGCTGCCCGGTCGGCTGCCGCCCTGACCACGGCCGTCAAATCCAGATCGTCACCGTCTGGCTGGCCATGGAGCACCACACGGCGCGGGCGCAAGGCCTCGAAATGACGGCGGACGGAACGGATCTGACGCCGCATGGCCTCATCCGGTTCCCAGTCCTCGCCTTGCTCTTGCGCTCTGGAGGCAATCACCCGGCAATGGTCCGGCCGGTGCGCGTTCAGCTTCCAGTCCCACTCGGGATAGGTCAGGCCACTGTCCAGCGCCCCGTCCTCCGCGTCTCCCGGAGCGAGGTCCAGATCCATCTTCAGACGCACGCCGGTCTTCTGGCTGTTGGAGCCAATCGTCAGTTCAGACAAGTCATCGGCTGCCTGTTTTGCCCCTTCCTCGTCGTCCTCATCGACCCGCCTGTTCACATTCACCATCTCGGCGAGGGAAAAGATCGTCTCGAACCGGTGGAAATAGAGCGGGTCGCCCCGGTCGCTGTGGTCCGTATCCCGGCGTTCCGCCTGACGCTGCTTGGTGTCCATCGGCACGGAAGCGCCCGGCGCCTCCTCTGGTTCATCCGCACGGCCTTTCCCCTTGTCGAACCTGAGTTCCCCGAACAAGGGCACGGGCAAAAAGGGCCGGTATCCGCGGGAAGCCTTCAGAGTATCCAGGGTAACCGAAGGATCCTCGATCGCTCGCAGCAATGGATTGTCCGAGGTTCTCTTGCCGCCCAGCATGGCTCTGATCGCCTCTTCCATCTGAGCTTCTGTCCTGGGCAACGACCGGTCAGGCCGTGCCTCCAGTGCCGCTGCCTTCAGCCGGTGATAGAGCGGCCGCAGGCCCGGCCAGGCTGTCAGCGTCGTACGGGTGGCCAGGATGGCAAGACGCAGGCGCTGGATGTCCCTGGCCAGAAGATTGTCCGGCACAGGCCCCTCCTGGTTCGAGGCAGCAATCGCCGCAGGCGCATGGGCGAACCAGGCCGCCAGCCACTCATAAAGAGCGGCATTGTCGTGGTTATCCGGAAAGCAGTCGATCACCGGCGGCAGCCGCAGGGTTGAGGCATCCAGTACGGCGGGTGCAATCTTCTCCGTGCCAAGCCCTGCCTTGCGGAGCAAGGACAGTCTGTGATGAGAGGCCGCTGGAGCACTCTCCGTCAGCCGGATCGCACCGTCCCCTCCAAAGGCCCGGAACAAAACGCCAAGCCGGACCCGCATGTCTTTCAGATTGACCGCGGCCTCCGGGTGGCGGGGCAGGCTGGTCAGCCCGCCGACAAGCCTGTGCCAGTGTTCACCGATGAATTCTTCGGGCTCGAAGATGGACATGGCATCACCCCAGGGCCAGTTCAGCAACGCGGGCCAAAGCGCTCTGGATATCCGGATCGTCGCTGAGGGGCTGCAGAAGGGCCGCTTCCAGAGCTTCGGCGGGTCTCAAGCCGGACTGGATCAGAGTTGCCGCATAGACGATCAGGCGGGTGGAGGCGCCTTCTTCCAGATCCTGTCCCTTGAGATCGCGCAGCGCATTGGCCACCCGGACCAGCGGCACGCAGCGGTCCTTTGGCAGACCGCTTTCCGCCGACACGATGGCAGCTTCCGTCTCCGGATCGGGATAGCCGAATTCCATGGCAATGAAGCGCTGGCGGGTGGAGGGTTTCAGGGATTTGAGGACGTTCTGATAGCCCGGGTTATAGGACACCACGAGCATGAATTCCATGGGTGCAGTGAGAAGCTCGCCCGTCCGCTCGATTGGCAGGGTGCGCCGGTCGTCCGTGACCGGATGGAGGACCACGGTCACATCCTTGCGCGCTTCCACCACCTCATCGAGATAAAGGATTGCGCCCTCGCGGATGGCGCGGGTCAAGGGGCCATCGACCCAGACCGTCTCACCGCCCTTGAGCAGATAACGGCCCGTCAGATCGGCTGCGGTCAGATCATCGTGACAGGCAACCGTATAAAGCGGGCGTCCAAGCCGGGCAGCCATGTGGGCGACGAACCGCGTCTTGCCGCAACCGGTCGGCCCCTTGAGGAGCACAGGCAACTGGTTCCGGTAGGCGTTTTCAAACAGGGCGATTTCATTGACCGCCGGGGCATAGAACGGGGCTTCTTCGGCGGACAGGGTGGCGTTCGGGATCATGATGCGCTCCGGCTGATGGAAGGGGAGGAAAGGCTGGGGCGGACCCGGGCACAGCTGCTGCTGCGCCCGGTCCTGTTGCTATTCGGCAGGCTGGGCGATGGCGGAGGCCCGCACCGCGCGGCGCTCGCGCACCGGACCAAAGACGGCCCAGAGGAACATCAGCGCGGAGATCAGCACGAGGACGCCTGCGCCCAGACGCACCCAGTAGAACGGGGCAATCTGGTCCTGGACTTCCATGTAGGACATGCCCATCACCCGCTGCAGATGCACCTGGATTGCGCCGGCAAAGGTCAGCGCGAAAGTCATCACCGTCATGGCCCCGGTCATGATCCAGAACGAGAAGATGTTCAGGGTCTGATAATAGGGCGACTTGCCCCGCAGATAGGGCATGGCATAGGTGATGATCGCCAGGTTCAGCATCACATAGGCGCCGAAGAAGGCGAGGTGGCCGTGCGCTGCCGTCACCTGTGTCCCGTGGGTGTAGTAATTCACGAAAGACAGGGTGTGCAGGAAGCCCCAGACGCCAGCGCCGAAGAAGGCACCGACCGTGCAGCCCAGCGACCACAGCACGGCAGCCCGGTTCGGATGGTCCTTGCGGCCCCGGAACACCATGGAGAAGGCAAAGATCACCATGGCGAAGAAGGGCGCGATCTCGAGAGCGGAGAACACCGACCCAACCCACTGCCAGTAACCCGGCGCGCCAATCCAGTAGTAGTGGTGCCCGGTCCCCAGAAGACCGGAGAAGAGAGCCAGCCCGACGATGGAATAGAGCCACTTTTCAACGACTTCCCGGTCGACGCCGGTCATCTTGATCATGAGGAAGGCAAGCACCGCCGCCATGACCAGTTCCCAGACGCCCTCGACCCAGAGATGGACGATGTACCACCAGTAGATCTTGTCGAGTGACAGGTTGTCCGGTGCATAGAAGGCGAAGAGCCAGAAGACAGCAATGCCCCAAAGCCCCAGCAGCAGCACGCCGGTCACCGCCGTCTTGCGGCCTTTCAGAACCGTCAGGGAGATGTTGTAGAGGAAGATCAGAGCCACCACGACGATGGCGATCTTGATCCACAGCGGCTGCTCCAGGAACTCGCGCCCCTCGTGGATGCCAAGCGTGTAGCCGGCGACGGCCGACAATGCGCCGAACATCAAGAGACCGAGCTGGATATAGGCCAGAAGCGGGCTTTCAATGTCCCGCTCGGCTTCCTCGGGCACAAGATAATAGGCCGAGCCGAAGAAACCCATCAGCAGCCACACGATCAAGGCGTTGGTGTGGATCATGCGGATGATGTTGAAAGGCAGAAGCTCGGAGAGCGTATTCGGCAGCACATAGACGATGCCGGCCAGACCACCGGCCAGGATCTGCACCCCGAACAGGGCCATGGCACAAACGAAGTACCAGTAGGCCACCTTTTGTGAAGCGTATTTCATGATGGATCCTCCTCAACCGGCATCGTTGGGCGGCCAGCCCTGGGTATCGATGCGGCTGGTCCACTCAAGGAAATCAACAAGATCGTTGAGTTCCTGGTCAGAGAGGTTGAATTGCGGCATCTGGCGGCGGCCCTCAATGCCGGAGGGCTGGGACTGCATCCAGGCGATCAGCCCGTCGCGGGCACCCTCTGGGTCATCCTTGCCGCCATAGCGGATCCAGACGTTGCCGAGTTCCGGCGCGAAATAGGCGCCTTCCCCCAGGATCGAGTGGCAGTTGATGCAAGCATGCTTTTCCCAGACATGCTTGCCGCGCACGACACTGTCATTGAGGGTGGCAACATCCGTCGAGTTGGTGAGGACGTGCCAATGGCTCTGGGCGGTGAGGCCGACAAAGACGACGAAAAAGAAGATGGAGCCGCCGTAGAAAATATTTCTCGCGGCCGATTTTGTGAAACGCTCGACCGGTGGCCGGTGCGGTTCGCTTGGTCCTGACATTGTTATCTCCCGTTGTTGGCGGTTGCCGACGGTGAAACCACTGCTAAGGCCAAGACGCCCGGCCAACGTTGTGCCGGAACAAACTCGCGATCAGATTTGGAAGGGTTCCAGAAAGCCCCCCACAGAAAGACGAAATGTCTTCTGGAGAAGGGAAACCATGCCGGGACGTTGATGCGCATCAACATCCCGAAGGCCTTGATTTGATTAAGTGCGCGGGACAAACCCTTGCGGAGTTTCCATGCGCCAGCTTCCCAGTTTCCCAGACCTTCGCGCCTTCCTTGACTGGTGCGAGGCGCGGCAAGATCTGAAACCCATCCGGAGCCCGGTTTCCCTTGTCGAAGAGATGACCGCCATCCACCGGCAAGTGCTGCTGGCAGGTGGACCGGTCCTCCGTTTCGATTCGGCGCAAACGGTTAAGGGGCTGCAGGCGGAAATGCCGGTGATCACCAATCTGTTCGGAACCCGGGAGCGGGTCGCCGCCGGGCTCGGTCTGGAACTTGAAAGCGTCCCGGTCTTCGGCGAGTTTCTCGCAGCCCTGCGCAATCCCGTCCCGCCGGAGGGCTTCAAGGATGCCTTATCCAAATGGCCGCATCTTGCCGCCGCTCTTCAGACCCGCCCCAAGCTCACGAAATCCGCGCCGGTTCAGGACGAAAGCATGGATCCGCCGGATCTGACCCGCATTCCCGTGCAGACCTGCTGGCCGGAAGATGGCGGGCCGCTGATGACCTGGCCGGTGATCCTGACCCGGCCGCAGGACAGCACGGCCGAGGACACCGGCCGCTACAATTCCGGCATCTACCGGGCGCAGGTTCTGGACAAGGACCACCTCATCCTGCGTTGGCTGGCGCATCGGGGCGGGGCAGGCCACCATCAGACTTATGAGCGGGCGGGAGAACCGATGCCTGTCGCTGTGGTTCTTGGGGCAGACCCGGCGCTTCTGCTTGCCTCAGCCTTGCCTTTGCCGGAGCATGTGTCCGAGTTGACGTTCTCCGGCGTGCTCAGAGGCCAGCGCACGCGGCTGGTTCCGGCGCGCACCATTCCCATGCTGGTTCCCGCCAATGCGGAAATCATCGTCGAAGGCTGGATCCAGCCGGGAGATACGGCCCCTGAAGGACCCTTTGGGGATCACACCGGCTATTACAATTCCGTCGAGCCCTTTCCGGTCTTGACCGTTTCCGCCATCACCCACCGCCAGAATCCGCTCTATTTGTCGACCTGGACCGGCCGGCCACCGGACGAGCCGTCAATCATCGGCGAAGTGTTCAATGATCTGGCCTTGCCGGTGATCCGCCAGCAGATCCCGGAAATTCGTGATTTCTGGCTGCCTCCAGCCGCCTGTTCCTACAGGATCGCCGTCGTCAGCATCGCCAAGCGATATGCCGGACAGGCCCGGCGGGTGATGATGGCCCTTTGGGGCCTGCTGCCCCAGTTCAGCTACACAAAGATGATCATCGCCGTGGATGACGACATCAATCCGCGCAACTGGGATGACATCGCCTGGGCACTTGCCACACGCTACGACCCGGCCCGCGACAGCATGATCCTGGACCGCACCCCCATGGACTATCTGGACTTTGCCTCGCCCCTCGAGGGGCTGGCCGGAAAGATCGGACTGGACGCCACCACCAAGATCGGCTCGGAAACCACCCGCGACTTCGGCAAGGTGATGAAACTGTCGAAGGCGGCGGAAGACAGTGCCCAACGGATCCTGAAGCTGGAGGGCCTCGCATGACCCGCGTCATCCTCGGCGTTTCAGGTGCTTCCGGTGCGATGTTGGCAAGAGCCTGCGCGCAGGACCTTGCCCATCGCCAGATCCTCTTCGACCTGGTGATCAGTCATGCCGCCCGGCGGACCTTCGAGACCGAATGCACTCCGTGCGCACTGGAAGAGATGCAGAAGCTGGCGGCGAGGATCCATGAGGTCGAGGACATCGGCGCGGGCATCGCCTCTGGCTCCCATGCAATTTCCGGCATGATCGTCGCGCCATGTTCCATGCGCACGCTGGCCGCAATCGCGCACGGATTTGACGATAACCTTCTGACCCGTGCCGCATCGGTCCAGTTGAAGGAACGCCGGCCGCTGGTGCTGCTCGCACGCGAGGCACCGCTAACCCTCGCGCATCTGCGCAACATGACACTGGTCACAGAGATGGGCGCCATTGTCATGCCGCCTGTTCCGGCCTTCTATCTCAATCCGCCGAGCCTCGAGGCCGCAGTGAACCAGATCGCCGCCCGGGCCATAGACCTTCTGCGTCTCGGCCCAGGCCGTGCAGAAGCCTGGGTCCCCTAGACGATATCCGCTAGGGCGGCCTCGGGCATCCGCTTAAGGGTCTCTTCGATCTGCGAAAGCGGCATCAGGCAAAAGGCCGTCGACAGCCCATCCGCAATGGCTGCCGAGGGAGCCGAAACGCTGACTTGCCGCCATTGCGTCCCCGCCGGAAGACCTGTGCGCGGATCGAGAATATGGCCCGTCAGGCCTTGTTGATCGAAGGTCGTTCCGAGCGGTGCAGAGGTGGCCAGAGCACGGTCCCGCAAGGACCTGGTTCCCCGGTCCCCGGCCAGAGTAACGGTCCATTCGTGACCATCGGGCTGCCCGCCGAGAGCGCGCAGCTCCCCAGTGTCGATCATGACATTAGTCAGCCCGCGCTCTGTGAGAAGCCGCGCGACCTTGTCTGCAATGAACCCTTGGGCAATGCCATTGAGCGTCAACGCCCGGCCCTTGCCTTCCAGCGAAATCCGGTCAGGGGCATAGGCAACGCCTTCCCAAGCCGACAGGGCCTTCGCCTTTTCAATGTCCTTGTCCGTGGGGCGCTGGCCGGTGCCATAATTGTCCGCATAAAGCGTCCACAGCGGCTGAACCGCTGGATTGAAGGCACCGTCTGTCTGCCGGTGAAGCAACCCGCAAAGTCCCAGGCACTCGACCAATTCAAAAGGAGGCGCGATCAGCTCGCCCTCGGCATTCAAGCGGACAAGCGCACTGTCCGTCCGGTAAAGCGAGAAAATCGCCTCGAGACGTTCGATCTCGGCCAGAACCTCGGCAAGAATGGCTTTCGCCTGCGGATGCGCCAGCGTGATGGAGGCGGCACTTCCGAGGGCCGAACCCTGCCAGCGGGAGAGAGGCGGCGTTTCGGCAGCCAAAAGAGCACCGGGCAGAGCAAGGCTGAGGGCGGATGCTCCTGCAGAAATGGACAGGAACCTGCGGCGGGAAAGGGTCGGCATCAGAGCCTCCATCACTTGGAAGGGGTGGTTTCCGGCGGCAGGAAGTTGCCGTCCGCATCAGTCTTGAAGTCGACAGGTGCCAGCACATCCTCGTCGGCAATACCGCCAAGGCGGACCACATGCCCGCCATGCTGCTTCGCAAAGGTCTCGGCATCCGCCTCAGTACCGAACGGCACGAACTCCGGAGCGCCCATGCCGCCGCCGACATCGGCGCCTGCAACGTAGAAGGCGTCATCCGCCCGGATCCAATTATCTGCTCCCGGTTCTTCCCAGCTCTTTGCCTTGCCCATGTCGCTGACATAGACCGCCACAATGGGGCTCTCCTGCTCGGGCATGCGCTGATAGGCAATGGCATCGCGCACCTGCGCGAAGAACAGAGGCATGCCTGTCAGGCCTTCCAGATGCACCTGGGCTTTCGGCCCCGGATGCTCCTTCAGGTTCATCTGGCAATAGAAGCCGAGCGCATTGTCTGTCATGGCGACAGGGTCCGGACGCGGAGCGGATGCTTCCGGCTGACAGCCTGCGAGGAGGAGGCCGACAAGGGCCACACCGGCAAATCGTGACAGGTGGATCATGGCTGAACCCTCCGGAATGCGCCGACGGCAAGAAGCAAGGCTGCGGCGGACCAAAGGACCAGCGAGCCCAAGGCTTGAACAGGCGGAATGGTGCTGGCCGCGCCGCCGATCCCCGCGGCAGCCGCAACGGCTCCGGAAGAGGCCAGATTGAACAGCCGGAAGGCGTCGGCAGGATTGGCGAGTAATGCGAGCGGAAACAGCGTCTTCGAGAAATAACCGCCGTTGTCTGCCACCACACCGGCCAGAAGCGCCAGATCATACAGCACGATCAGGATCAGCCAGAGCGCGACCACAAGCCCTGCCGCTGTGCCAGGACGCTTTGACAGGGCCGAAATCGCATACCCGATGCCTAGGAAGGCAGCACCAAGCAGCAGTGAAGTCCAGGTGAGGCGGACAAGCGCATCCAAACCATCAATGGAGCGTGGATCGAACGCAAAGGCTGAAAGGGCAGCCACCCCATATCCGGCGACAACCGCCAGGGCGAGGACCATCAGATGAGACAGGAACTTGCCCAGAACCAGCTCCCACCGGCGCACCGGATAGGTCAGCACCAGCGCAAGTGTGCCGCGTTCCACTTCGCCGGCGATCGCATCAAAGGACATGAGCAACGCAATCAACGGCACCAGATAGACGGCAAGAGAGGTCAGGCTCGCTACCGTGACCGTCAGCTTGTCCGCTCCAAGTTCGCCTGTCGGCGCAGAGCCTGCTGCGGACAGGACGGCGGCGAAAAGCACCATCATGACGATGGCTATGGCGACCCAGCGGTTGCGCAGGGCAATGCGGAATTCCGCCTGAGCGGTGGCCAGGATCCGGCTCATTGCACGGTCCTCCGGCTGTAGTGGGTGTAAAGGTCTTCAAGGCTGGGCGGGATGAGATCCACATCCTCAACCAGGGACCCAAGACGCGTGATGTCATTCAGGCGGCCAAGCTTGGCCTCAGGTGCGCAGGCCAGATCGACCCGCTTGCCGTTTATCCGCGTGCCGCCGAGTTGCCGGGCAACCTCGTCCGCCTGACCGGACTGCGCCACGAGCCGGATATGGATCGGCAGGCCCGCCGAGTGGCGCAAGGCGCTCAACGTGTCGTTGGCAACGAGAACGCCACGGGACAGGATCGCGATCCGGTCGGTTCTCGCCTCAACCTCGGTCAGGGCGTGGGAGGAATGCAGGATTGCAGTGCCGTCATGGGCCAGAAGGTCCAGAATGGAATAGAACTCCTGCCGGGAGACCGGGTCGAGGCCGCTTGTCGGCTCATCCAGGATCATCAGCTTCGGATGCCCGATCAAAGCCTGAGCAAGGCCGATGCGCTGGCGCATGCCCTTGGAATAGGTGCCGATGCGCCGGTTCATGGCGTCCGCAATTCCGACCTGCTCCAGAAGCCCGGCAGCCTTTTTGACCGGTTCCCCCTTGAGGCGCAGATAGAGTTCGATCTGCTCACGCCCGGTCAGGGCAGGGTGGAAGGCGACATTTTCAGGCAGATAGGCGGTGAGGGCCTTGGCGGCCTGACTGCCCGGCACATGGCCATCGACGGAGATCGTGCCCCCGTCGGCAGCAAGAAGGCCCAGAATGGTCTTCATCAGCGTGGATTTACCCGCGCCGTTATGGCCGAGCAGCGCAACCCGCTCTCCAGCCTCGATGGCAAGGGAAACGCCGTCCAGCGCCGTCAGTCCGGCGAAGCGTTTAGTGACTTGCGAGATTGTCAGGATCGTCATCGGTCATGCTCCTCTCGCGCGCCTCAGCAATCGCATCGGCCTCAAGGGCGATGAAGCGGGCGGGAACGGAAATGGAAATCGGTTCGGTCAGCGGAAAGCTGTCGGTCACGCCACCTGGAAGGGTGGCCGGGAAGGAATCCTGGCTCCAGCGCACCAGCTGCACGGCGGGCGAGCCCAGCAGCAACTTGGCCGCAGGCTGGGACCACAGGATGTGATCCATCAGGTCGTTCGGGCGGTAGGGGCTGTCTGCAATGCCATCGCCATTGAGATCAAAGGCGGCATGATCGGACCAGAAATTGCCCCGACCCTGGTCGCTCCACTCGATCTGGCGGCTGCCGACATATTTCACCTGGTTCTGGTTGGCGATGAAGGCATTGCCGGAGATCGCGTTGCGCTCGGATCCGGCGGTGAAGTGAATGCCGATACCGCAGCCCTCAAACCGGTTGCCCGTGATCCGGTTCTTGTGGGCGTTGTAGATGAAGGTGCATTTGGCGGTGGTGCCGCCACGCACCAGATTGCCGATGACCTCCGCATTGTTGGCATAGTTCAGCATCAGGCCATGCTGCCGGTCGGCGAGAGACATGTTGTCCTTGACGATGATCTTGTTGGAGAACATCAAGGCATAGCCGAGCGTGTTGCCGATGGAGACATTGCCCTCGATCACGCTGTCGTTCGTGTACATGTAGTGGACCGCAAACCGCAGGTCCCGCATCAGGTTGCCGCGAAAGACGTCCTTCTTGGAAACATTTGCGAAAATGCCGTCGCGCCCCCAGCGGATCTCGTTGCCTTCCACCAGTGCGCCCGGCGCATTCCAGACATAGATGCCATTGCCCCGGTCGTTTACATGACCGGTGTTTCGGCCCTCGATCCGGTTGCGCAGCACCTTCACGTCCTGTGCGCCGTGGAGCGTGATGCCATGGAGATTGCCGCTCAGGAAATTGTCTTCGACGGTGACGTTCCTTGCGGTTTCCCGCACAAAGATGCCGCTGTCGATGTCGGTCGAATTGCTGCCCGAGCCCTCAATGGCAAGGCCGCGCACGGTGATGTTCTCACCGGAAATGCCGATCACGGACCCGGTGCCGTTGCCCCGAAGAATTGCGCCATCCAGCCCGGTCACGATCAATGGCTTCAAGATCTCGACCGGTCCCTCATAAAGGCCCCGCTCGAGGACAAGTTCATCGCCGGGGGCTGCCCCGGCGATGGCATTGGCGAGGGCTTGCGGGCCGGGCGAGACCTGGCGCGTTTCCGCCAGCGCGGCATTGGCCACGAGGCAGAGCCCAAGGATCAGTCCGGTCCACAAGCCGTGAGACATGATCAGGCGTCCTTCGGCTCGACGAACATGCGGCCGCGCATTTCCATGTGCAGGGCATGGCAGAACCACTGGCAATAGTACCAGTAGACCCCCGGCTGAGACGCCGTGAAGGTGACCGAGGCGGTGGCCTGCGGCGGCACTTCCATGGCAACGCCATGGTTGCCCATGCAGAAGCCGTGAGTCAGATCCTCGATGTCGTCCATGTTGGTCACATAGACGGTCACCTCATCGCCTTCCTTCACCTTGAAGCTTTCAAGGCTGTAGGACGGGGCGACCGAATGCATGTAGACGCGGACCTTGTTGCCGTCGCGAATGACGTCGGCGCCATAGTCCAGATCCACACCATCGGCTTCCGCCTGCTTGCGGGCGTCTTCCCAGAACGGATCCTTGCGGTCCCAGACATGGACCGGGTTGACCAACGAGCGGTGAACGATGATCGAGTCATGCGGCTCGGCAAAGGTCGGGCCGTCATGGAGCAGGGTCAGGTTGTTGCCGTCGATGGCAAAGAGCTGCTCGTTCTCCGGCTTCAAGGGGCCGACGTTGATGTAGCGGTCCTTGGAGAACTTGTTCATCGAGATGTAGTACTTGCCGTCCGCTTCCAGGGTTTCACCCATGGAGGTGGAGTTGTGGCCCGGCTGGTAGTGCACATCCGTCTTGGAGATGATCGGGTCGACCTTCTCGCCAGCGAAAAGCTGCTTGGCTTTCTCGATGTTCCAGAACACCACCTGGCTGTCGAGGAAGAGCGTCGTATAGGCGTTGCCCTTGCCGTCGAAGGCAGTGTGGAGCGGCCCGAGGCCCAGTTCCGGTTCTGCCACCACGACAGAGCGCGGATCGGCATCCTTGTAGAAGACATCGTCCAGCTTGCGCACGTCGATGACGGTCACGGTCGGAGACAGCTTGCCCGCGATGCACAGGTGGATCTTGTCCGGGGCCATGTTGCAGCCGTGCGGGTTGTTCGGCACGGGGATGTAGCGGGTGTAGTTCTTGTTCTTACCCTTGCGGCCGTCGATCACCTTGACGCCGTTGAGTTCGATGAAGTCGCCTGCCGCAATGCCCTTTTCGATTTCGGCAATGTTGTAGACGACCACATGGTCCCGGTCAGACTTGGTCATGTCGGCGAGGTTCATGCCCATTTCCGAGTTGTAGCTCGTGGAGAAGGCATATTTGCCGTCATAGTCGGCGTCGGTGTTGTCGAGGTTGCCCGACACCATCACCTGCCAGGCGACGGTCATCTCATCCGCATTGATCGCGGTGTAGAAGTTCACGTACTGGGACGGATCATCCAGGATCTTGCCGTCATTGACCATCGGGCCTTCATCCTCGCCATTGGCGAAGACGTAGTTGGTGCGCGGCCACTTCTGCGGACGCAGGCCGTGGATGGCCTTGGCATTCGGGATCTCTAGGATCTTGTCGCACTTCATGACGTCGCAGCGCACGCGGGCCACCCGGGTATTGGCCTTGTCGTTCATGAACAGGTAGCGGCCGTCATACTTGCCCTCGGTGAAGGACATGTGGACGTGGTGCAGGTCGCCGTTGTCGTGAACCTTCTTGCCATTGGCGGCCAGAAAGTCCCGTGTCTTGTCGGTCATGTTTTCGGTCATGACCTTGAGGGACTCATTGGTCTGGCCCCAGCCGGTTGCCGAGCAGCGGTTGAACACCGGCACGCGCATCAGTTCGCGCATGGACGGAATGCCGAGAATGCGCATTTCGCCGGTCTGACCGGAGGACCAGAAGCCGTAATATTCGTCGAGCTCACCCGGAGCCACATGGCCCGTCGCGGCTCCCGAGGCGGCGGAGGCCGCTGTGGAGGACGCAACAAGTGCACCTGCGCTGCCCGCGGTGAGAGCCAGGCCGCCAACCGCGGCGGTGCCTAGCGCGGCCCCACCGGCGGCCGTTGCGCCCATCAGCTGGCGGCGGGTCATGCCGCTGCGTTCAGTTGTATCCGACATTTCAGTGTCCTTTCCCAAATAAGGAAGAGTTCAGGAGGGCATGGAGCCCGCAGGCTGGGCCGGGCGTTCCCCGGTACCGGCTGCTGCCCGGCGCTTCAGCTTGCGCATCACGACGGGGCATCTCGTTTTCGACTGGTAGAGAACCTGGCAATTCATGCAGTTGACGCATTCGTTGGGGTTGATCTCGCCAGTCGGGTGAATGGCCTGCACCGGACAATCGTTGGCGCAGGTGTGACAGGGGTTGCCGCATTCGTGGTAGCGCTTGAGCCAGTCGAACATCCGGATCCGGGCCGGAATGGCGAGGGCAGCGCCCAGCGGGCAGAGGTAGCGGCAGTAGAAACGCTCGACGAAGAGGCCGATCACCAGCAGCGTTCCCACATAGAGGAGGAACGGCCAGGCACGGGCGAACTTCAGGATGATCGCGGTCTTGAAGGGTTCGATCTCGGCCAGGTGCTCAGCCTGTTCGATGGAGGCGAGCGAGACGCCGAAGAGGCCGAGGAAGATGATGTATTTCACAGCCCAGAGCCGCTCGTGCAGCCCCCAGGGCAGGGTGATCTGGGGCACGCGGAAGACGCGGGCAATGCGGTTGGTCAGCTCCTGCAGGGCGCCGAAGGGGCAGAGCCAGCCGCAATAAGCGCCCCGGCCCCAGAAGATCAGGGCAGCGGCCACCGAAAACCACAGAATGAAGGTCAGCGGATCCAGCAGGAAAGCTTCCCAGGTGAACCCGGACTTCAACGAGGCAGCAAGGGCAAAGAGATTGACCACCGACAGTTGGGCATTGGCAAACCAGCCGAGGAACACTAGGGTGAGCGTCAGATAGCCCATGCGGAACCAGAGCGTGAGCGTGGCCGAACGGGTCAGGAAGCCTTGAAAGAAGAAGGCAGCGGTCAGCACGGCCAGCATGATGGCGACGGCCGAGATTTCAAACGTCTTGTCCTGCCAGATCCGTTTCCAGAGCTGAGCCTTAGCGGCCGCCTCCGCCTCGTCCCCATCCGCCATCAGCGGAGCTGCTGCCATGTCCGTTGAAACGGCAGCAGGTACCACCTTCAAGAACCGGGCAGGCGGCTGCCAGCCGAGGTCAAAGGTCAGGAACAGCTTCTCGATGGCACCGACATTGCGCTGGACGAGCAGTTGAAGCCGGAAGGGTTCGGCGGGGTTGAAGCCGCTGTCGGCCGGGATGCGGAAGAGTTCGCGCTCGCTCAAGTCCGGAGCGCCTTCGGCAGCAATGCCTCCGACGCGCATGTGATCCTTGTCGCGGAAGCGGACAGACACATCCCCCTGGATCAGCTGGATCCGGTCGAAGATACCGCCGCGCACATAGCCAGATCCCTTGAAGGAATAGCGGCCCCGGCCTGCGACCAGGATCGCCTGGTCACCCGGCTTCAGCCAGTCCTGCATGTTGGTGTAATCACCCGGCTCCAGCAGCTTTTCGCCAATGCTCGGAATGCTGGCGAGGCTGGCGTAAAGGTCGATGAAGACCTCTTCGGCTGCGCCCGGCTCGGGCCGTTCGGCAGCGCGCTGATCGGGCAATTCGGCAAAGGCTGAGTTGATCTGGCCCACATCCAGGGACAGGCGGCGCACGGTGCCGTCGCCGACCTGGGTCAGCCAGTCGTCAGCGGCAACAGCTTCCGGATTGATCTCCGCTTTTGGCCCGGAAGCCATGCTTTCTTCCGCAAGCCCGCCAAGGCCGAGACCACGGGCCACCTTGATGGAGGAGCGGATCACCGAGTCGTCGATGACCATCACCGTGACGGTCGCGCCGGAGATGATGTTGAGATCATGGCTCTCGCCGCCGGAGGCCACTTCCTGGGCAATGTCGACGCCCTTATAGCCGTCGATCAGGGCAACGATCTTGGCTTCCGGAATGCCGACCAGCACGATCGGCTCGGAGTGCTTGAGGAGCTTCACGCCCTTCAGCACGGCATCCGTCCCGATGGCCACCATGATGTGGATCGGCTTGCCGGAATAGCCGGTGGTGCCGGCAAAGTCAGACGTGATGAAGGCATAGGCCACGGTCTTGCCGCCGCTCAGCACCGGGGCGACCGGTAGGCGTGGATCAATCGGGCCAAAGCTGTCCGCACCTTCAAAAAGCGAGGATGCATCGACCTTGGGCAGGAACCGGGAAAGGTGGGAGGTCGCAGCCTGCGCTGCCGCATCCACCGTGCCGAGGCACAGGATGACAAGCAGCCCGGCGAAAAGCCTGGTCAGGGTGGCTGACCATGAAAGACGGACAGAAGTTTGGGTCATGACGTGGTCCTTGGCGGTGCGCGTGCGCGGGCAAGACGGCGGGCGCTGGCGTGGGACTGGGCCAGGGAGACTGGGGTCAGGCTGGACCGGACAAAAACGGGAAGGGAGGCAGGGGCTGCGGGCAGAACACCCGCGCTCGTCTGGCACAAAGAGCAGTTGTCGCAGGTCAGGTTGCAGCAGGGGTGCTTTTCCGGAGACGGCAATTCATTGCCACTCTCGTCAACGCGGATAACCCGGCGCCCTTCACCGGAGCAGATGACAATCTCCGTCACCTGACCGGCCACCGCATGGCTTCCGTCCTGGACAGACATGGCCGCCATGGCACCGCTCTGGACGCCCGTGAGAGCGGCCGATAGCGCCAGAAACAGCGCAAAAACGATATGGAGCCAACGGTTCAACATGGCGCCAGTTAGTCCCTGCGCCCAATTCCCTTCTTTGATGTAGAGCAAACAAAACAGCAGTCAGCTGAGGGGAGGGCATCCTGAGCGCCTCTGGGAACGACTGCACGGGCAGCGCAACCGCGCAGGGAACCTGATAAAAATGCCAGACCCGGCTAATCCATGTGCCGGACAGAAAAAATTCTATTTCTCGCGAAATGGTTGTGGAGAAGCGTGTGCCCGCATCGGGCTTTACCGGGACCGTCGATCAAGCGGCGCAGAAAAGCGGCCAAACAGGCTGTATGGCCCCTGAACGCTGCATCAACGACCGGGTGTAACGCCTTTGCCGGGCTGCTGTTCATGGAACCAGATCAACGGCAATGCCGCATAGAGCAGCAGGGCAAGCAGCTGGATCCGCCCTTCCAGATCCCAGAAGCGGCCCCAGTGTTTCAGCAGGGGAACGCCGCAAAGCAGGCCCGCGATCAGGGCATCGGCAAGGACAAAACAGCCTAGAGCGATAAGACCGGTGAGCACGGGGTGCTGCTCGGCCTGTGCGCCTATTTTCCCCGACCGCAACAAGGCACTTAGCGTCAGGACGCCCGCGACGAGGAATACAGCTGCTTCCCAAAGGGCCGCAATCAGCGTCCCGCTGGCAGAGTTCATCCAAAGTGACCGGGTCAGTCCTGTCGCCAGATAGGACAGGCAGAGCACGCCGCCATAGGCCAGCCCCGGACGCACTACGGGCAGGAGGTGCATGGATCAGGCGGCCTTCATCCGCAGATAAGCCGGGGGCAACAAGAGCCAGCGGGCATAGCCTGCGGCAAAGACCAGATACCCCCCCGCCCAGGCAAGGCCTGCGACATCCAGCAAGGGGCGCATGGCCTCTCCCAGATAAGGCGCGGCCGCACGGGCGAAGGTTCCCACGAGGATCAAGCCGAAGAGCACAAGGTCCATGCGGCTGGCGGTCAGCGGCTGACCACTGTGCCCACGGCTGGCCCGTGTCATCACCGCAAGGGTCATGAGGCCGACCGAGCCTGCCGTCCAGAGATGAAGAGCGGCGGCAGGGTCTGCATGTCCGGGATTAAGGATCGAACAGGCAACCGCAAGAAAGCCGGCGCACAGGATCCCGTAAGCAATATGCAGGATGAAGAGCAGCGGCTCCTGCCGGGTGGCAAATCCCCGCCAGCGGGCAAGGCGCCAGACATTTCCGGCTCCTGCCAGCAACAGCAGGGCAGCGGTGCCCAGATGGAGAGGCAGGATCGTCCAGGCAGCAAGGGCCAGGGCGCTCACCCCCATGATGACGGCGTCGCCTTTGCCGAAGGGGGCAGGCAGTTTCACGGCCTTGCGGGCCGCCAGCCAGTTGCGGGTGAAAGCCGGAATGATCCGTCCGCCGATGACCAGGATCAGCAGAAGCACGAGAGAAAGCCCCGCACGCAGCGAATAGTCGGCAACACCGGCACTATAGGCTTCGGCATGGAAGCCGAGATTGGCGAGCGCGAGCAAGGCGACAATGCCAACCACCCTCAGGTTTCTGTAGTTCCTTGCAGCCACGACTTCCCGCGCAAAGACGGCACTGAGCGATATCAGAAACATGAGGTCTATGGCCGCGGCCAATGGCGCACCGATCAAAGCCGAAATAGAGACGGCAACACGGCCTGCACACCACAGCAGCAGCAGGGCGAGAAGTTCCGCTCCCGAGACAGCAGGACGGCCCGTCCAGTTCGCAACCGCCGTCAGGGCAAAGCCCGCGATGATCGCCGGCACCCCGCCGAAGAGAAGCGTGTGCACATGCCAGTCACGGGGAGCAAAGGCAGTCGGGAGCGTGAGATCGCCGAAATAGAACGGCAGCCAGATCAGAACCGGAGCAGCCATGGCCAGGGCGCCCGCAAGGAAGAAGGGACGGAACCCGCCCGAAAGCCAGTGAGGGCCTTGATATGCTTGTGCCGTCTTTGCCATGGCTTCAATCCTTGGAAATTTCATGAAATGCAGGCCGCAGAACCCCAGGGAGAAGGGGTTCTGCGGCCTGTCGGGTGGTCAGAGACCCCCAAGAAGACCGGCAAGCTTCTTGCCGCCCTTGCCGGGCACCTTGACTGCCTTCACGGCCTCAAGGTTCACGGGCTCACCGACGACAACCACGGCGACCATGCCCATGCTGACATGAGGCTTGCACTTGACGCCGTAGACGCCTTCTTTGTCGAAGGTCACGGAAATGTCCTTGCCCATCTTGCCTGCGAAGGCTTCAGCGCCTTCCGGCAGCATGTCCTTGATGGTTTCCGCATTGTGGCCGGCATCCGTTGCCTTGAAGATGACGGTGTCGCCCGGAGCAACTTTCACGACTTCCGGCTCGAACACCATGGCTCCCGCGGCGCCCTTGTTGAGCATCTGGACTTCGATTTCAGCTGCCATGACTGCGCTGGACAGAGCGAGAGTGGCAACGGCTGCAAGAGCGATGGACTTGATGTGCACGGTTTTTCTCCGATTAAGTGGAAGTTGAAACTCAGCTATAGGCTCTTGATAGCGGCACGCGGAAATCGCGACTTTGTTTCACATCAAACTTCTCGAAGTTCTCACGGCTGATGAAACCGGTCTGTCTTCGAGACCTCTTCACCGGACGCCGGACGAGTGATCGTGAACTGGATATCGCCACTCAGGGTCGACGGGCCGGTCACGGAAACCCGCAGCTTGCGCATGTCGTCACCAGGCACGTCGATCACGAGCGGAGCACCATCCAGGCTAGGCTCCAGTCCCGGCGTAGCAAAGCTCAGGGGGGCGCCGGCGGTCACATGAAGCTCGAATACCGCTGGCTGGGTTTCCAGGTTGGAAATCCGGACTTCGTAGGAATTGCGGGCCGTCCCATCAGAAAGGCGCACGGCAATCGGGTTCCGGTCATGGATGACCGTCAGCGCAAGCGGCGAACGGGTGGCAAAGTGCACCGACATGACGGCAATCAGCACAAGGGCCGCAGCTGCCAGACCCAAGGTCTTCGGCCGGATGACCTTAACAGGTTGCCGCTGCTCGCCCTTGCGCTCCCGCTCAATGTTGCGCCAGCTCTCATAGTCGATGAGACCCCGGTCCCGGCCAAGCTTGCCCATGGTCGTGTCGCAGGCATCGACGCACAGGCCGCAGTTGATACAGGCAATGCTCGGACCGTTGCGGATGTCGATACCCATGGGACAGACAGTGACGCAGGCATTGCAATCAACACAGTCGCCAGCCGGCAGGAAATGGACGCGCGCGAGTTCCGCCTTCTTGGCGGACATGCGCGGTTCGCCCCGTGGATCCCGGTAATTCACCGTAAGGGCGTCCCCATCCCAGATCGCGCCTTGCAAACGCGGCCAGGGGCACATGAAGGTGCAAACCTTTTCCCGGGCAAATCCGGCCAGCGCATAAGTGGTGAAGGTCAGGCTGGCTGTGATGCCATAGGCAAGCGCGGACGCCTTGCCGGTGAAGAGTTCGGTCAGCAGTGTTGGGGCATCGGCAAAATAGAGCACGAAAGCGCCTCCGGTTGCTGCCGCAATCGCGAGCCAGACACCATGCTTTGCCACAAGGCGGATGGCCCGCTTGACCGTCATGGGCTTGCCACGAGCTATCAGCTGCTCCCGGCGGTCGCCTTCAAAAAACCGCTCCACGGCGAGAAACAGGTCGGACCAGATGGTTTGCGGACAGAAGAAACCGCACCAGATCCGGCCGGCAACCGCATTCATCAGAACGAGAATGACCGTGGCCAGAACCAGCAAGCCGGTCAGATAAATCAGTTCCTGGGCCCGGGCCTCGATGCCGAAAAGGTAGAAGCGGACATCCGCCAGATCGAAGAGGATTGCCTGATCGGGTTGCGAGGCCCCCCGGTTCCACCGCAGGAACGGCAGGACGTAATAGACGCAGAGACACATGACCAGAAGGCCCCATTTCAGTCGGCGGTAGAAACCGCGCACGGACTGGGGAACCACTGGGCCGGTCTGTCCGGCAATCTTGGGCCGGTGGGTGGGCGTGACAATCTGGTAAGTCATTTGAGACTCTCCGAAAACACGGCATGGCCTTTCGGCCGAAACGAAAGGGCTGTCCCGGCCAGAAGACCGGCATAGACAAGAAGGCTGCCAAGCGTGAGCCAGGCGGAGAGGGACACAAAATCCGTCTTCCCGAACAGGTCTCCGCTGGTCCGCAAGAGGCAGGACAGCTGCAGCAAAGCGAGAGGCAGATAGAGAGCCGGGACATAACGCACCCTGGCTCCTGCGACTGCGGGCAGGATGATCGGCGCATGGGCAAAGACCATGGACAGCACAAAGCCGAGACCAAGAGCGTGAATGACAGCGTCATGGCCTGATGCCGTCTGGGCGGGAGGCAAAATCACAAGCAGCGCAGCCGCAATGACCATCCAGCCATAACCGGCAAGAAGGGCAAAAGCCGAAAACCGGGCAAGACCACACTTGCGGATCGTGGTTCTGGCGATGTCATTGGCCGCGAGCCAGACTGCCAGACAGACGAGCGCGAGCGGCATCAGAACCAGGGTGGAAACGCCAAAATCTCCGGACAGCGGCTCTCCCGCCACCAGCGCCAGGCAGAAGAGGGCAACAATTGCGGTTAAGACTTTCGCTGCCCCCGCCCCAGTCATCCGCAGCCGTGCCAATTCAATGCGCTCGGCAGTAATGGTCATGACCAGAAAGGACAGCCAGTAGTAGCTCGCCTCAGGAAGGCCGCCGCCGAGAAGCCACCAGATGGTTCCGGCTGGCCAGAGAGCCGCGCCAATCACCATGATGCCCGTGAAAAGCTGCGGCAGACGGAATGCCGCCTGCGCTGTAAGCCCCAAAAGACCGAGCCCAGCCATTCCAAACAGCAAACCGGAAGCGACCGGATCAAGGAAGAGAAGAACAGCCCCCGCTGCAGAGAGGCCTGGCACGAGAAACGCCGAGGATTGTCCGCTGGCCACGGCACGCTCGAGGGAAATCAGGGTGCCGAAGAACCCGCAAAGCATGAAAGCGCCGTGACGATCCGCAATGCTGACCGCAAAGTCCAGGAGTCCCAGCCGGCTCAAACCAGCCGCCAGTCCAACCGCAAGGCTGATTGCTGCGCAAAGCCCGAGCAGGACATGCGGGACCTTGCTTCTGGAAACCCCTTGGCGGATGACGCTCATTTCCGGCTCCAGAAACCCGAGAGAGCGGAGCTGATGGCCTGACCAAGCCGGCTTGGCTGCGGAGTGAATGCTTCAAGAACTCCGGCATCTGCAAAATCCGGTATCCATTGAACCGTGCGGTCGAGAAGGACCTTGACGGCAAACTCCGGCCCAATCGCCTGCGACACCGCCAGAGCGGCCTCTTCGGCGATCAACCCGCCAAGCGGGCAGGTCGGTGTGGTCATGCACAGCCCGATCTCCACGGACACCCCCGAAATCTCGACCGAGCGGACCAGCCCGAGGTCAACGATGTTCACGCCGAGCTCCGGGTCGTCGACCGTCGAGAGGGCAGCACGGATCTGATCTTGAAGCGGAAGTGTCATGGCAGGCTCACCCTCACGCGCCAGACCGACGGCCCTTCTTCCAGATAGGTCCAGTCGAAGGGTTCTAGGGACCGGCTTGAAAACAGCTTGCGCAGGCGGGAGGGATCGCAATCGTTGACGATTTCGAAGGACCGCCCGGGAACAAGAGCCTCAAACGCCTTGAGGGCGGTGACACGCCGCAATGCGCAGGGCAATTCGCACATATTCAGGACTTGGCCGTAAGGCGCTGTTTCAATTGTCATTTTTGTCAGGTTTCCAGGGCCAGTTTGGCATCTCAGGACCATGACAATGCCGCAGAAGCCGGAGAGCTTCTTTGAGCGGGAACAAACTTCGAGTGAAAAGTCAGGTTTTTCCGGCAGGCTCAGAATGATTGAGGCCGCTGAGGATTTCGAGATTGGCAGCAGCCTGTGACGCTGTCTCTGAAATGTGCCGGAAGGTCTCGACAAGAGCCGTCACGTCATCAGGATGCATGTCCGGCTCCTCAAGGTGATGAACATCCTGCAAGTAAGGGAGCGCCGCGCACAACACATCTGCATGTTTCCGGGCAGCTATGATCAAGCGCTTGCGGGATCTGCGGATTTCGAATTCCTCGAAAACAGCAAGAGTGCGTTCAACCTCATCCTGACAGGCACAGGGCAGTCCCATGTCCTGCAGCACGTTGGACAAGCGCCGGAGCAGGGCTTGATCAGCGGCGATCTTTTGCGCGGCGCCGGCACGGTCGCCGCCCTTTATCCTGTCGGAGTGTTCGGTCATCAGAACCCCAGCCACTCCAGAAGGTTGGTCTCCTCCCGGACAAGACGGATCCCGAGATTTGCCGGCGGAATGCCGATCGAACAGGCCCCGGCCTTCGGATCCCTGAAAAAGGCGGTCATCAAGGCCCGGTGGCTGCCCTCGGCAATCCGAACGCCGCAATTCTCGGTCACAACTGGCTCCTGTCCGGCCTTCGTGTGATGACGGACATAACAGGTCGAGGTCCATTCCCAGACGCTGCCGGAAAGATCGACGAGACCATGCTCGTTCTCGCCAAAGTGGCCAGCAGGCATGAGCCGGGTTTCAGTCTCCTTCTGGGTTTCAGCTTCCGCGTCATAGACGGCCATCCAGCGCTTGGCCGGATTGTCAGGATCGCTGATCTCCGTATAGGCATCGTCCTTGAACCTGGATCCGGCGGCCAGAGCCCATTCCTGATCGGTAGGCAGTCGCCAATGCTCGCCGGTCTCTTCGCTGAGCCAGGCAGCATAAGTCACTGCATCGTTGAAGTTGACGCCGCCGAGCGGCAAGGACGGATCGCCACTGGTGTCCAGAGGCTCGCAGACACCGGCTGCCACACACCGCTCATATTCGCCGCGGGTCACCTGGTTCCGCATGACTGTCAGAGGTTTCTGCAACCTGATTTCGGCCAAAGGGCCATTCACCGGGGTCTCATCCTGCAGAAACTCTCCCGGGTGCCGGTAGATGACGCTGACATCTTCGAGCCGGACAAGTCCCTCCTCGTCCGGAGTGGCCTTGAACCCCTGAAGCGCAGCCATTCCGGCAAGGCCCAGGGCGGCGAAAGCAGCATATTTCAGCAGGGTCATGACACCCTCCATGCGTCCATTGAACGGACAGTCAATTCAGTTGTTGCGAGGTCACGAGAGCCGAACGGCCCGTCATGGACGAGCCGTTCCTGAGTGACGTCAGTTGGCGACGATCGGGCCCGGAGCAGAGATCTGCTTCATCAGATCATTGTTCCATTCGCCTTCGACCTTGACGTGACCGGTTGCGCCGAGTTCGGCTGCTTCGATCAGGTTATGGTTCACGTAGGCGTAGATGCCCGGCTGCTGGAAGGTGTAGATGGCGGTTGCTGCGCTGCCACCTGCGACAAACCAGGTTTCCAGTCCCTTCTGCGGCGGGTTACCGAACTTGCCGCGTTCCCAGACGTAGTCGCCATGACCACCGATCAGGTGCGGACGGGTATCCCGGTTGGCGCTGCTGTGAATGAACATCACCGTTTCACCGACCTTTGCCGTCATTGCGTTGTCGCCGGTCAGTGAGCCCTTGGCACCGTTGAAGACCACATGGGTCGGGACCAGGCCTTTCATGACTTCAACCGTATCGGCGTAGGCATCGCCGGGGCTGTCGAACTCCAAGTAGTTGCCGTTCTCGTCCTTCGGAATGTAGAGGTCGAACTCGCCGATCGTGTAGACACGGTCGTAAGCGATCTGTTTGCCGTCAGCATCCTTCAGGCCATCGCGGGGCAGGACCATGATCGTGCCCGACATGCCGCTGACAACGTGCCAGGGAACCATGCCCGGAGGGGCGCAGTGATAGACGAAGGTACCTGTCTTCGTTGCCTTGAAGCGCATGGTGGCCTGTTCGCCCGGATTGACGAAGGTCATCTGCGCGCCGCCCAGGGCACCTGTTGCCGAATGAAGGTCAATGTTGTGCGGCATCGAATTGGTTTCAGGATTGATCAGGGTCAGCTGGACGTAGTCACCCTCATGAACAACCATCGTCGGTCCTGGCATCGAGCCGTTGAAGGTCATGGCCTGGAAGGTCGTGCCTTCATCGTCGACGACGATCTTCTTTTCTTCGATCGTCATGGTGAATTCGACAACCTTTGGACCACCCTTGGCGATCTGGTCATGTTCCATGACCATCGGAGGAGCGACCAGCTTTGCCTTGACGTGTTCAAGGCCTGCAGCGAGGTCGACCTGTTCAGCGGCCGAGGCTGCAACAACCTTGGCGTTTTCAGCGTGAACCGGCATTCCGGCGATCAGGGCGATGGCTGCTGCCCCACACAGGGCTGCGCGACGGGTCAACATGGCAGTTCCTTTCGTTACCCTTGTTTGTGTCGGTGAGGGCAGTAAACGCGAAAGGCAGGAATTCATCTTTGCGAAAAGGCAAAGACGATTGTTTTTGCCCTTCTGGTTGTCATTTTCCGCGCGGAAGAGTATCCCAGCCAAAGCAAGGCGGCGCGCATCAGGGCGGGGGAAATATGGCTGCAAACAAGCTGGATCGGTCCCTGATCCGCAATCTCATGATCTTTCAGCAAATGTCGGATGAAGACCTGGACAATGTCCTGGCCATGGCATCCGTGCGGCAATTGCCGGAAGGCGGGTCAGCCTTCACCCAGGGCGAGCCTGCAACCGAGTTCTTCTGCCTGCTCAATGGCCGCCTTAAAGTCGTCCAGACCACACCGGACGGCCAGCAGGTCGTGGTGCGTCACGTCAATCCCGGTGACATCTTCGGCATCGCCAAGGCCATGCGCCGCACGGAATATCCGGCAACGGCCGTGGCAATCGTCGAAAGCCTCGCACTGGCCTGGAAGTCGACCCAATGGGAAGCCTTCATTGCCCGCAGCCCGACCCTGGCCCTCAACGCACTTCAAACAGTCGGCCAGCGGCTGCAGGATGCACATTCGCGGATTCGCGAGCTGTCTACAGAAGAAGTGGAACGCCGGGTTGCCCATGCTGTCCTGCGGCTCGTCCAGCAGGCCGGCAAGAAGACGGATGAAGGCATCCTGATCGACTTCCCCGTCACCCGTCAGGACATTGCAGAAATGACCGGCACGACGCTGCACACGGTCAGCCGGGTCATGACGGCCTGGGAGGCCAAGGGCCTCGTCCAATCAAGCCGCAAGAAAGTGATCGTCATCGACCCGCACCGTCTCTACGTGCTGGCCGAACACAGCGAGTGAGGATTTCGTCCAAATGGTCAGCCGAGCAAAGAGAAACTCAGCCAGACTCTTTGCTCTGCAACAACGTTCCCATTTTCCGAAATGCCTAGTGTCCCGGTCTTCCGTTTGTTTGACCGAGGATCAGGAATGTCCCAAACCGAGCTTGAAGCCGCCGAACTGGTCGCTTCCCACGATCTGCGCCCCTTGCCCCGCCCCCAGCGCCATACGCTGGTCTTCCAGCAATTCGACGCGTTGTTGCCGGGGCAGTCGTTCGAGTTCACAAACGACCATGATCCGCTGGGGCTGCTCTATCAGTTCCAGCAGTTCTTCGCGGGTCAGTTCCATTGGATCTACAAAGTGCCGGGCCCGGAAGACTGGGTGATCGAGGTCATCCGCCTGGACGACACCCCTCATGACGCAGAAGCTTCCCACCCGGATGGCTGCACCTGCGGCTCCAACGGCCTGCAAGGCTGCGGCTGAGTGACAGCCGTCCAAACTCCTGCCCCGGCACAAGTGCGCCGGGGCGGCCTGCAAGAACTTGCCTTGGCCTGACAACTCAGGCTCGTTTCGCTCCGCTCAGTCAGGTGCGGCAATCAGGGCTTTTTGACCCAGCAGGTTCTGGGCGACGGGCAGGAAGGAGGCAGCTTCCGCTGTTGCCAGCGGCCCGACCAGCCCGGCAACCTCCAGCACGGGCTTGGTCAGGGGCCGCCGTCCGCTGATGTCATAGCCGGTAAGGGTCACCTCGGCACAGAGAGCCGAGAGGATTTCCCGTGGCAGGAACCCACCCACGACGATGGCATCCGGGTTGAAGAACTGAATGGCAGCGGAGAAGGGTTCGGACAGACGGGGGCCCCGGTCTGCGATCCAGTCGAGAAGCTTCCCGTCCCGCTCAGCATAGAGCGCAGACAGGTGCTCGAGGGAGAGTGTCTCCAGCTCACATCCCAGATGCCTTGCCAGATCCGTCAGGCTTGGCCGCGGACCCGTTTCAGGGATGAGCGCACCGATGTTGGCTGCCTGATTGAAGGCCCCCCGGAACACCTCGCCCTTGACAACCGCGCCGCCCCCGACCCCGAAGCCGAAGGTCGTGTAGAAGACACAGCGCTTGGCCGCATAAGCGCCGTTCGCCATATAGGCCGCTGAACAAAAGGCGTCGTTTTCCCAGTAAACGGGCAGCTTGAACCGGCTGCGCAGACCCTTGGCAATGTCCACCAGCGGCAGTCCGACCTGGGTAGGCGTGACTTCGAACAGCTCTCCGCCTTCACCGACAATCGCCGGCACGGCATGGCCAATGCCGATGATCGGGGAAGGGCTGTTCTCCATCGCACGCGCCACTTCGAAGATGATCGTCTCGACGGCACCTTCCTGCGGCATCTCCCTCAGGCTGCTGTAATGAACCTTGCCGGACAGATCCGTGCGCACGACCGCACACAAGTGCCGGTGGGCGTAGATACCGATGCTGTGAAAGGCGGAACTGCGGACCGACAGGAAGACCGGCGGCTTGCCGCGCTCTCCGTTTTCCTGCTGGCTGCGCTCCTCCTGAATAAGCCCGGCCTTGTCGAAATTGGCAACGGCCTTGGTCAGCATGGCCTTGGACAAATTGAGATCCGAGGCCAGCTGGGTCCGGCTTTTTCCCGGATTCTGGCGAATGTACCTCAGCACCTGATGTTCCACCTCGGTCAGGCCCGGAACCGGTAATTCATCGTCTTTGGTGCCGTCCAAAAGCACGTCTCCAGCTTGCTGCTCAGCAAAAAAATCCAGAATCCGAAAATAAAGGATTGTCATGTTCATGTCATGAACTTATTTTATGTTCATGATGTGAACAAAATATAAGCCGGCTTCTGGGAGGGCACTCGTGGCACATCTGCAATTGGATCGCGTATCCAAAACCTTTGCCAATGGATTCAGGGTGCTCGACGACATTTCAATCGATGTCGCCCCGGGTGAATTTCTGACCCTGCTTGGCCCGTCCGGCTGCGGGAAAACCACGCTGCTAAAGGCAATCGCCGGCTTTCATGCGATTTCATCGGGAGCGTTGCGCATCAATGGCGAGGATGTGACACGGGTCGAGCCGGAGCGGCGCGACACGGCCATGTGCTTCCAGTCCTACGCGCTGTTCCCGCATATGACGGTGTCTGAGAACATTCTCTTCGGACCCCGGCAAAACCGTGTGAGCAAGGCGGATTGCGCAGACAGGCTGGCAACGGCCTTGCGCCAGGTGGACCTTGGCGCCCATGCCGAAAAACTGCCATCCGCCCTGTCGGGAGGCCAGCAGCAGCGGGTCGCTCTCGCCCGCGCCATGGCCATGCGGCCAGGCATCATCCTCTTTGACGAGCCGCTGTCGAACCTTGATGCAAAATTGCGCGAACAGGTCCGCTTCGAGATCCGGGCCTTGCAGGCCGAACTGGGCTTCACCGCGATCTACGTGACCCACGACCAGGCAGAGGCACTCGCCATGTCAGACCGGATCGTGGTCATGAACAAGGGCCGGATCGAACAGATCGGCACACCCGAGGACATTTACGACCGTCCGGCCAGCCGCTTCGTCGCCGACTTCATCGGAGCCGCCAATATTCTGAAGGCGGAGGTCCAGGAAGATCTGGGGTCGGGTCTCTGGCGCATGCGCACGGACGTCGCCGCCTTTGAGATCCGCACGGACAAGAAACTGAGCCGGGGCAGCTATTACATCTGCTGGCGCCCGGAAGATGCTGAAGTGCAGGAGGCAGCCTCTGCGAACAACAGCTTCCTGGCGAAGGTCACGGCCCAGGCCTTTCAGGGCAATCTGACGGATGTGATCCTGACCCCCACAGGTTCGACGGGAACATGCCGGATTCAGGTCCGCCGTCCGTTGCCCCTCGGCACGCAGGTTGCCATCACAATTCCGCCGGAGCGGTTTTCGGTGCTGGAGGCGGTTCAATGAGAGCGGCCCAGCCCGCCCGCTGGCGGGAAACCGCGGGTCTGCTGCTCCTGCTCCTGCCGGGCCTCGGGCTGATCGTTCTGTTCATC
Organism: Roseibium suaedae; assembly: GCF_900142725.1. Taxonomy (GTDB): domain Bacteria; phylum Pseudomonadota; class Alphaproteobacteria; order Rhizobiales; family Stappiaceae; genus Roseibium; species Roseibium suaedae. Next base: position 276,183 of record NZ_FRBW01000005.1, read on the forward strand.
GGAACGGTGATCTCGATGGCCGTTGCCCAGTCCGTCGGATATTTCAACTTTTCCGGCCCAAGCGGGTTCACGCTGGACTTCTGGCACAAGCAGCTGACCTCTCCGATCTTGCGCACATCCGTGCTCTACTCGCTCAAGATCGCCACGATTTCTGCAATTCTGTCCGTCGCGCTGGCCTATCCGCTAGCCCTTTGGCTGCGCAAACCCTTTCCGGGCTCCGGCGCGATCAGCGCTTTGCTCAAGGCTCCGATGATGGTCCCGGGACTGGTCGCAGCCTTCCTCCTGGTCAACGTGATCGCCTTTCACGGCATCATCAACGAGACCCTGCTCGGCCTCGGGATCACATCAAAGCCATTGCGCATGCAAAATGACCGCTTTGGCTTTGCCGTGATCTTTCTTCAGGTCTGGAAGCAGCTTCCCTTCGCACTGCTGCTTCTGAGTGCCGCTGTCCAGTCTATCCATGACGACCTTCTCAACGCTGCGCGTGACCTTGGCGCGGGCGCCTTGGCCCGCTTCCGCAAGATCGTGCTGCCCTTGACCCTGAAATCCATGCAGGCAGCGCTGATCATCATCTTCATAGGTGCGGCGGGCGACTACTCGTTCCAGGTTGTTGCAGGCCCAACGCGATCCAGCTCTCTCGCCCAGCACATGTACACCGTTCAGCGGGAGTTCGGACAATGGAATGAGGCAGCGGTCGTCGCCATCGTCCTGATGGCGATCGCCCTGACCGGCTCGATCCTTCTGGCGGCGGCAAGCCAGCTGGCGGTCTCCTGGGGGAAAAAATGATGCGCAACAAACCCCTTCAGGTGATCCTCTTCGCCCTGCTCGCCATCGTCTTCTTCCTCTGGCTGTTTGTTCCTTTCGCAATGGCCCTTCTGTGGTCGCTGGTCGATCCGGACAAACCCTGGAGCTATCCGGATCTCTTCCCGCAAAAGCTGTCGTTCCGGCGCTGGGGAGACATGTGGCTGACGACCAGCCTGCCGGCCGCCATAGGCAACAGCTACCTCCTCGCGCCGGTGGTTGCGTTCCTGACGCTCCTGCTCGCAGCTCCCACGGCCTATGCCTTCGGGCGCATTCCTTTCCGCGGCAAGGCCGTGGCCCAGATGCTGTCGCTTCTGCCCCTGGTGCTGCCGAGCTTCATCATTGCCCTGTTCTTCACGTCGCTGCTCTACAAGCTGGGCATCTACAACAAGTTCGCGGGCATCGTGCTGGGTCACGTGGTGCTTTTCCTGCCCTATGCGATCCGCATTCTCACCGTATCTTTCTCGCAGGTCCGCCAGGATCTGATCGATGCTGCCCGTGATCTGGGCGCTAGCCCCTGGGCCCGCTTCTCTGCCGCCTACCTGCCGGTCCTGCGGCCAGGCATCCTCGCCGCCCTGATCATCGTCTTCATCCAGAGCATCGAGGAATTCGCGATCGCCTTTGTTCTTGGCTCGCCGGATTTCACCACGGTGCCGACAATTCTCTATTCCTACCTGGGCTACAATTTCGTTCGGCCGAATGCGGCTGTCGTCTCGCTAGTCCTGGTGGTCCCCAATGTCATCCTCATGCTGGTCTTCGAACGCCTCCTCAAGAGTGAAGGAGCGGCGGTGTCCGGCGGCAAGGGATGATGTCACGAGAGCCTGAATTTCCACCAGGAGCCAAAAGATGTTGAAGCATACGATCTTGGCAGCGATCACTGCCGCGTTTCTCGCAAGTCCCTCACACGCAGCAGACGACCTCCTCAGCAAGCCGTGGGACGATGTCGTCGCCCAGGCAAAGCAGGAAGGAGAGGTTGTCTGGTACAACTGGTTCCTGCAGCCGCGTTTCCGCGAGCTCACGAAGGGCTTTGAAGACAAATACGGCATCAAGGTCACCATCCCTGACGGCACGGTGGACGGCAACTTCAGCAAGTTCCTGGCAGAGCGCGACCGCGCCGAAGGCGATATCGACGTGATGTCGGTTCCCGGAGACCGGCTCGCCCAATTCGAACCGGCAACCTATTTCATGGGCCCGCTCGACCCGATCCCCGGCTTCGACAAGCGGCGCACCAAGATCAACGGCGGAGACGGCAAGAACTATGCGGTTGCCTATTGGGGCAATCAGACCGGTCTGGCCTATGATCCGACCCAGCTTGATGAAGCCAAGCTGCCGCAAAGCTTCGAGGAACTGAACGCCTGGATCGCGGAAAATCCGCAGGCCTTCGCCTTCAATGATCCGCGCGGCGGCGGTGCGGGAAGTGCCTTCATTCAGTCTGCGGTGGTCAACACGAGCACCCCGGACGACATCAAGGGCGCAAACTTTCAACCTTCCTGGGACTGGTTTGCCGCCAACAGCGAAAATTACGGCTTCACCTCATCGAACGCTGACAGCCTGACCCGCCTCAACGGCGGCGAGTTCCAGCTTGTCGCCGCCTGGGAGGATCATCTGGCGGGCCTTCAGCAGAAAGGCGAAGTCGACAAGCGCATGAAGTTCTACATCCCGAAATTCGGCATGCCGGGCGGCGGCAATGCAGTCGGCATCCCGGCCAACGCCAAGCACAAGGCCGCAGCGCTGGTGTTCCTGGAATGGCTGACCTCTGCCGAGACCCAGGACCTCTTTGCCAAGGAAATGGGATCATCTCCCGTCAACAGTGATGCCAAGGGCGTTCCCGGCGGCGTTCCGGCCGAGCAGCGCGCTTATGCAACCGACTGGCTCCCGATCGAGACGACCAATGCCGTAAAGGCGCAATTCATCGAGAAAGTCGTGCTCTCCCAATAATCCGAACCAGAAATCAGAGCCGGAGGGGGGCATTAGCCTACCCTCCCGGCCGATAGAGATAGTCCATGACAAAATCCGAAATGATCGAGCGCCGGCCTCTGGCCGGCGCTGAAGCAGGCCGTCCAGGAGGCGTTCCCGCCAAGTTCGACACGGAAGGCCGCGTTCAGCATTTCCCCGGCAACACAATCATCTGCCACCTGTCACCGGAAAGTCCGCTTTTCGAAGCCCTTCTGCCGCTTTACCGGGAACTGGAGGCAGAAAATCCAGATACGCTGATCACGCTGCTGCCGCCGTCCAGCTGGCACATGACCGTGTTCGAAGGCGTGTGCGACCAGGTGCGCAAGCCGGGATTCTGGCCTTCTGACCTCCCCATGGATGCCCCGCTTGAGGACTGCAATGCGGTCTATTCTCGCAAACTTCAGAAGTTCAACCTGGGTTTCGATGCACCTTTCCGCCTGCGCATCGACGGATATCTCCCGCGCGTCAACGGGATCGGTCTCCATCTGAACCCGGCTTCGGCGAGCCAGGAAAGCGAACTCCGAGGTCTTCGCGACCGCCTGTCCGACACCTTGCAGATCCGCCATCCCTCCCACGAGGCCTATGCCTTCCATCTCAGCATTGCCTATTTCATCCGTTTTCCCTCGGAACAGGAAAGCGCCTGGCTTGAAGCAAAGCTGACAGAGTATCTGACCAAACTGCCAAGGGAATTTGACCTTGGCCTGCCGGAGTTCTGCTATTTCGATACGATGTTCGAATTCCGGCGGCAGTTCTTCCTGGAGCCCTGAACCCGTCAGCTCCCCGCCGGAGGCGATCCATCCGGCCCAAGGTGATACACAAGCCCTGCCTTTCCTCCGAAGGGCAGGGCTTGTGTGTTTGACGGTTCAACTCGCGTGCGCAAAGCCCGGCTTCCCGCATCCGTTGCAAACGCCGCAAAATGGCGGGGATGCACAGATTATACGCCGTCTGAGGTTCAAAAAGGCCCTTGCGAGAGGCAACAGCATAGATTGTCTGCGGGAGCCGATTCAGCGGAACATTATGCGGCGAGGCCGCGCAAAACCGCGCATCCTGCATGGTGAAGAGCGGCATAGTGAAGCAATTGAGTTCTACCGTTGGCACGGTTTCCGCATGGAGGGTGCCAACATAGATGGTGCGCAAAACAACCAGAGGGATCGCATCGCATGACCAATGAATTCGACCTGCCTCACTTCAGCCGGAAAGACCAGGACCTCGTTGAAACGGCAATCCGCCGTGGGGCAACCCGCCGCGACCTGCTGCGCATGCTCTGCGCCTCGGGCGTTGCCCTGTCCACTGCCGGCACGATCTTCGGCTCGGCCTCGCGTGCTGTTGCCCAGACCGCACAGAAGGGCGGGGCGCTTCGCGTTGCGCTCAGCTCCACGTCGACGGCCGACACGCTTGACCCGGCCCGCGCATCCGCCCAGGGCGACTACATGCGCATGTCGACCTTCTACAACAAGCTGACTGTCCTCGATGACACGCTGACCCCGCAGATGGAACTAGCGGAGAGCTTCCAGTCTTCCGATTCCAAGGTCTGGACCGTCAAGCTGCGCAAGGACATCACCTTCCACAACGGCAAGACGATGGATTCCGCCGACGTGGTCTATTCGCTCAACCGCCACGTGGACCCGGCGCAGACCTCCCGCGCCAACGCCCTCGCCAAGGCGATGATCAAGATCGAAGCCGTCGATGCCAACACGGTGCGTATCGAACTCGAAGAGCCCAATGCCGACCTTCCGGCAATCCTCGGCACCTATCATTTCGTCATCATTCCGGATGGCACGACCGACTTCAGCAAGGCTGTGGGCACCGGTCCCTACATGACTGAAGTCTTCGAGCCGGGCATCCGCACGGTCGGCCTGCGCAATCCGAATTATTTCAAGAGCGACGCTGCCTATGTGGACAGCATCGAGTATTTCGGCATTCCGGATGAAAACGCCCGGGTCAATGCGCTGCTCTCCGGTGACATCCACATCGGCGCAACCATGAATGCCCGCACCGTGCCGCTGATCGAGGGCAATCCGGCCCTGAACCTTCTGGTCTCGCCGGGCGGCAGCTACACCAACCTCAACATCCGCATGGATATGGAGCCGGGCTCCAAGCGCGACTTCATCGAAGGCATGCGCGCGCTGATCAACCGCGATGCCATCAACCGCGCCGTTCTGCGCGGCCTTGGCGAGCCGCACAACGATCAGCCGATCCAGCGTGCAAGCCGCTATTTCAATGCGGATGTGGTGCCGGAAGCTTACGATCTGGAAAAGGCCAAGCACCATTTCGAAAAGGCCGGTCTCGTCGGCGTCTCCATTCCGATGATCTGCTCGGACGCTGCCAAGTCCTCCCCGGACATGGCCATGGTCCTGCAGCAGGATGCCGCCAAGATCGGCGTGCAGATTGACGTCCAGCGCGTGCCGTCCGACGGCTACTGGTCCAACTACTGGCTCAAGGCGCCGGTTCACTTCGGCAACATCAACGCCCGCCCGACGCCGGACATCCTGTTCTCGCTGCTCTACAAGTCGGATGCTGCCTGGAACGAAAGCAAATACGCCAATCCGAAGTTCGACCAGATGCTGGTCGAGGCACGCGGTTCGCTCGACGAAGAGCGCCGCAAGCAGATCTACGGGGAAATGCAGGCCATGGTCGCCAAGGACGCGGCCACCATCATCCCGGCCTATATTGCCAGCGCAGATGCCATGAGCAACAAGGTGGGAGGCCTCAAGCCGCACCCGCTGGGTATGCTTCAGGGCTACAATATCGCTGATTCCGTCTGGCTCGCCTCCTAAGCGGAGAAGGGAGGCGCGGGCACACCGCGCCTTCCGGCCGCCTTTGACGACCAGACCGTGAAAGACAGATATCCATGACCAAGCGTACATCGGCGATGATCGGCGAGCGGCTGGCCGTCGCCGTCCTCTCCCTGTTTCTCGTCTCGCTCGCCGTGTTCTTCATCACCGAGCTTCTGCCGGGAGATACGGCCCAGGAACTTCTCGGCCAGGCCGTCACAAAGGAAGCTGCTGCGATCCTGCGTGAACAGCTCGGCCTCGACCGTCCCGCCGTGCTGCGCTACATGGACTGGATCTTCGGCCTGTTCCGGGGCGACCTGGGCTTTTCGCTGGTTTCCAACCGGCCCGTGTCCGACCTGATTTCGGAACGGCTACCCAATTCCCTGATCCTTGCGGCCATCACCATGGCCATCACCATCCCGCTCGCCCTTGGCCTTGGCATCATTGCGGCCATCTGGCGGGGATCGATCTTCGACCGGGCCATTTCTTCCGCGGCCATCATGTTCGTCTCCTTCCCGGAGTTCATGATCGCCACGCTGATCGTGATGCTGTTCTCGGTCTATCTGAAGTGGCTGCCGGCGCTGTCGTTCCTGCCGCCCTCGGCCAGTTTCACGACCATTGTTCTCGCCTTCATCATGCCCGTCACGGTTCTGGTGTTCAGCAGCTGTTCGCAGATGATCCGCCTGACCCGCGCGGCCATCAGCGATGCCATGGCGACGCCCTATGTGGAACTTGCATTGCTCAAGGGCGCCTCGCGCCCCAGGCTCGTGCTGCGCCATGCCCTGCCCAATTCCGTTGCGCCCATCGTCAATTCGGTGGCCCTCAGCATGTCCGGCCTGCTTGGCGGCGTGATCATCGTCGAAACAGTGTTCAACTATCCGGGGCTGGCAAAGCTCATGGTCGACGGTGTTATGACCCGTGACATGCCGCTCATTCAAACCTGCTCGATGATCTTCTGCGGTTTCTACCTGCTCCTGATCATGGCGGCCGACATCATCGCCATTCTGTCCAATCCGAGGTTGCGCCGATGACCAGTGCCAGCATCAAGCCGCGCCGCAAGGTCCGGTTCCGCGTCAAGCCCCTGGCGGCCATCTGCCTGCTTGTGGTCCTGTTCTGGGTGATCGTGGCGCTCTTTGCTCCGTTTTTCCTGCGCTATCCGGTCGGTGACCTTGTCAGCTACGACTATTTCGGACCGATGAGCGCCGACTACTGGCTGGGTACGGACTATCTCGGCCGGGACATCTATTCCCGCCTCGTCATGGGCGCGCGCTACACCATCGGCATTGCCTTTGCCGGTCTGATCCTGGCCGGCACCATCGGCGTCGTGCTCGGTCTGCTCGCGGCAGCCTTCGGCGGCCTGTTCGATACGCTTCTGAGCCGGGCCATCGACACGTTCGTCGGCATTCCGAACCTTCTGCTTGCGCTGGTCATCATCGCAGGCGGCGGCTCCAGCATTCCGGTCCTGATCGGCGCCATCACAGCGATCTTCTTCCCCGGTTGCTACCGCTTCACCCGGTCGATGGCTGTCAACGTCAACGCACTGGACTTCATCTCTGCGGCCCGGGCCAGAGGCGAGGGGCATTTCTACATCATGATCCATGAGATCCTGCCCAATATCGTCGGGCCGATCCTCGCGGATCTGGGACTGCGTTTCGTCCACATCGTGCTGCTCCTGTCCGGCCTGAGCTTCCTCGGGCTCGGCGTTCAGCCCCCTTACGCAGACTGGGGCGCGATGGTGCGCGAGAACATCATCGGGATTTCCTATGGGGCACCGGCCGTGATCATCCCGTGTCTTGCCCTTGCGAGCCTCGCACTTGCCCTCAATCTCTTGATCGACAATCTGCCGCAGCGCATCCGCGACCATCTGGAGTGAGCCATGACGACCCTTTCCAATGCCCCGGAAGCGCCCCTTGCCAGCGTCAAAGACCTCAGAGTAACGGCCACGACGGACAGCGGCCGCGAGATCGAAATCCTCAAAGGCGTGTCCTTCGACGTTCACCGTGGTGAAATGGTTGCCCTGATTGGCGAATCCGGATCCGGCAAGACCACGATTGCGCTCTCTCTGCTCGCCTATGTCCGCGAAGGCTGCCACTTTGCCGGCGGTCAGGTCCTGGTCGACGGAAGAGACCTGACCAAGCTCAGCGAAAGCGAATGCCGCAAGCTGCGCGGGCACAAGGTCTCCTATGTGCCGCAGAGTGCGGCGGCCTCCTTCAACCCGTCCCGCAAGATCATGGACCAGGTGATCGAAGTTGCCGAGATCCACGGTATTTTCGACGCCAACACAGCGCGGGAAAAAGCCATCAAGCTGTTCCGCAGCCTTTCCCTGCCCAATCCGGACACCATTGGCGAGCGCTATCCGCACCAGGTTTCCGGCGGCCAGCTGCAACGTCTTGCCGCCGCCATGGCCTTGCTTGGCGACCCGGAGCTGGTCGTCTTCGACGAACCCACCACGGCGCTGGACGTGACCACCCAGATCGAGGTGCTGCGGGCGTTCAAATCGGCAATCGTCGAGCGGGGTATGACAGGTGTCTATGTCTCCCATGATCTGGCCGTGGTCGCCCAGATTTCCGACCGGATCGTCGTCCTCAAGGATGGCGAGGTGCAGGAAGCCGGCACCACGGATCAGATTGTCGGTGCGCCTGCGCATCCCTACACGCAATCTCTTCTCGCCGCGTTCAAGCCTGTTGTTCCGGCGAGCGCCTCAGACGACACCTCACGGGACCGGGTGCTCGAGACCCGTGACGTGGTGGCCGGCTATGGTGTTCTTGGCCCGGACGGCAGGCCCCAGGTAGTGGCCGTCAACGGCGTCAGCCTAACCCTCGACCGCGGCCAGTCCCTTGGAGTGATTGGCGAATCCGGCTGCGGCAAGAGCACGCTGCTGCGGGTTCTGTCTGGGCTGCTTCCGGCCGCATCCGGCGGTTTGCTTCTGGATAGCCGGGAATTGCGCCCGCAGATCGCACAGCGCAGCAAGAGTGACCTTCAGCGCATGCAGATCGTCTTCCAGCTTGCAGACACAGCGCTCAATCCGGCACAGACGATCGGCAATATCATCGGCAGACCGCTGACCTTCTTCAAGGGACTGAAAGGGGCAGAACGGGAGAAGCGCGTGATTGAGCTGCTCGACATGGTGCGCATGCCAGCCCAGTTCCGCCATCGGTTGCCCCGCGAGCTTTCCGGCGGCCAGCGCCAACGCATCAATCTGGCCCGCGCTCTGGCGGCGGAACCGGAGGTTCTTCTCTGCGACGAGATCACTTCGGCTCTCGACACGGTTGTGGCTGCGAAGGTGCTGGATCTCCTGCGGGAACTGCAGCGCGAGCTGCACCTGTCCTATCTCTTCGTCAGCCATGACATTCACACGGTCGAAACCCTCTGTGACCGGATCATGGTGATGTATGCGGGCAAGTGCCTGGAAACCTTCAACGCAAGCGATCTGCACCAGGATGCGCGCCATCCCTACACCAAGCTGCTGGTGTCCTCGCTGCCAACTCTCGACCCGACCTGGCTGGACAACCTGAAACAGGACCCGGAGCTCGTGCGCAAATTCGCCCACGCCTGAGATGAACCCGTTGCATCCCTGAAAGATTGAGGCCCGGTCAAATGCCGGGCCTCTTCATTTCCAATCAGAGATCGATCAGGACCGACTTGGTCCGCAAGGCGCCGAGATAGGCCTCTCGTCCCAGATCCTTGCCGAGGCCCGAGCTTTTGTACCCACCCGTTGGCAGGATCATGTCCCGCGAACGGCCATAACGGTTGACCCAGACAGTTCCGGCTTCCAGCTTGCGCGACATCCGGATCGCCCGGGACAGATCCCGGGTGAAGAGACCGGACGCCAGCCCATAGGTCGGATGGGTTGCCAGAGCGCAGGCTTCCTCCTCACTCTCGAAGGACTGGGCTGTCAGGACCGGACCGAAGACCTCCTCACGCACCGCCGGGTTATCTTCATCGACGCCGGCGAGAATGGTCGGCGCATAGAAGTAACCTTCCGCCTCCATCCGGCACCCGCCAGTCACCAGTTCCGCCCCTTCCGCCCGCGCTGCATCGACAAGGGTCTCGATACGTTGGATCTGCGTCTCGGAAATGATCGGCGAATAGACTGTCTTCTCATCCCAGGTCTTGCCCGGCGCCATCTTGAGCATGTGCTCCGCGATCTTTGCCATCAGTTCTTCCGCAATGGATTTCTCGGCGATCAGACGCGATCCTGCGACACAAACCTGTCCCGCATTGCCGGTAATGGACCGGGCAACGGAGGCGGCCGCCAGATCAAGATCCGCATCGGCGAAAACCACCTGCGGGCTCTTGCCGCCAAGCTCCAGCGTCATCGGTTTGATGCCGGTGCGCGCAATATCGGCCATGATCTGGGCACCGGCCCGGGTGGAACCGGTGAAGCTGACCTTGCCGGTGAGCGGATGAGTGGTGATGGCGCAGCCTGTCACCGGACCATCGCCGAGCACCACATTGACCAGCCCCTTGGGCAGGCCTGCGCGCACGGCCAGTTCGGCCAGATACAGGGTTGAATAAGGCGTCATTTCAGACGGCTTGATGACGATGCCATTGCCTGCGGCAAGGGCCGGGGCCAGTTTCCATGCCGCCATGGAAATCGGCACGTTCCAGGGAGCAATTGCACCGATCACCCCATAGGGTTCGTGCAGGATCATGCCCATCTGGGACGAGGCTGTCGGCGCAACGACGCCACCTTCCTTGTCGGCAAACTCGGCAAAGAACCGGATGTGATCAGCACAGTTCACCACATCGCCCTGAAGCGCCTGGGTCACCGGCCGCGTCGAACAGACCGCCTCGAGCTGCGCCAGATAGACAGCTTCCTCGTCAATGAGGTCCGCCCAGCGGCGCAGCACCCGCGCCCGCTCCCGCGGCATGCAATCCGCCCAGCCGGACTCCTTCTGCACCTTCGCCGAGATCCGGATTGCTTCATCCACCAGCCCCGCATCGGCAAGAGGAATGGCAGACAGCGCCTGACCATCGCTTGGGCGGACAATTTCCAGCGCATCGGCCCCCTCAACGTATTGGCCATCGACATAGTGGCCTTTCGGCAGCCGGAGCGCGGCGGGGTCAAAAGAAAGCGTCATGGAGAATCCACCCTGTCTGATGTGACCGGCAGGAGCTGCCGGAAAGGTGAGGCCAAGACTAAAGGGAGGCATCAGGCATTTATGCCGTATGGGCGGGGAGGGGCCGAAGATGCTGCGGATTTTCCGGCCAAATCGCCGAATGCCGCGGCGAGGGTTCCTGGCATTGCGCAATAAAATCGTGCGGGCAGGGGGTGATTGCGCCGAAAATGCTGTTCCCGCCCGCTAGCATAGGGGCTAATCGGGTAAAGACCGTTGCGGGTACGAAGAATGGAAAACCGGAAGATCGACAATTTCGAGCTGACTCTCATGCCGATGACGGAGGAGCACATCCCCCGCCTGCATGAACTGTCGATCGCGGTCAACTGGCCGCACCGTCCCGAAGACTGGGCTGTCGCGCTGGCCCTCGGGGAAGGAGTGATCGCCTTCGACGAAATCGGACGCCCGGTCAGCTCCGCCATGGTCTTCCCACTTGGAGAGGAAATCACCCATATCGGCATGGTCATCACCTCGCCGCGCCTGCAGAACCATGGGTCCGCGCGCTGGCTGATGGAAGAAATGCTCTCCCGCAGCAAGGGCACGATCCGCCGGCTCAACGCGACCAAGGCAGCCTATAATCTTTATCTTTCCATGGGTTTCCAGCCGCAGGGGCTGGTCTACCAGCACCAGGGCATCGCAAAGGCCCTTTCCGGAGATCTTGCCGAGGAGGACAGCCGGGTACGGCCGATGACGGAGACGGATTTCGATGCCGTCAAGCACATCGATCAGCTCGGCTTCGGTTCCGACCGCCATCATGTTCTGGACCATCTTCTGCCGCTGTCCGAAGCTTTCGTTCTGGAGGACGGCGGGGAGATCAAAGGCTATGCCTTCTGCCGCCGCTTTGGCCGTGGCCATGTCCTCGGTCCTGTCGTTGCTGAAAGCGAAGGAGATGCGGTTGCGCTGATCCGGCCGCTGATTGCCCGCCACGATGGCGCTTTCCTGCGGATGGACACGCGCAACGCCGGAGGCCCCTTGCAAACGGCGCTGGAACTGGCAGGGATGAGTTTCTATGACAACGTGACAACGATGCGACTGGAGCCGGGAGGGGAGGCACCGGCTTTAACGATTTACGGACTTGCCAATCAGGCACTCGGATAGGCCGGCCAAACGAGGCTGGTCTCCCGCAGACGGAAGCTATGCACTTCTGGATCTGGTTGCAGGCCACGCGGTCGCATAGGATGCCCGGGCTCGCCCGTGTGCCGGGAAAGATAAGGGACTACAAGTGAAGCTTGATCGGATCGACATACGGATTTTGCATGAACTGCAGAAGAACGGCCGCCTGACCAATGTCGAACTGGCAGAACTGGTACACTTGTCCCCAAGCCCTTGCCTGATGCGCGTGAAGAAGCTGCAGCAGTCAGGCTATATCACGGGCTATTCGGCACACATCGATCTTGCCAAGCTGGGCCCGACCGTTACGGTCTTCACGGAAATCACGCTCAGCAACCACCGCCAGAACGACTTTTCCCGTTTCCAGCAGGCCATTGAAAAAGTTGATGAAGCCATCGAATGCCACCTGATTTCAGGTGGATATGATTATCTGCTGAAATTCGTGACGGCGAGCATTTCCGACTATCAGGAACTGATGGAGCGTCTGCTCGAAGCGGAAATCGGCATCGACAAGTATTTCAGCTTCATCGTGATGAAATCCCCTTTCGTCAAACATCACCTGCCGCTTCGCACGCTCTTCCCTGAATAGGCGAGACGCCCGCTGCCCATCGCCTGCCAAGAAAATCAAGGCGAGAGAGGAACAGCGGGCAGCAATCGTCACCCGAGCTGTTCGCAAATCGCGCTAGTGATCTCGTCCGTGGTGTTTGCGCCGGGTTTTGCTCCGATCCCGGCAGCCGTTGCGGCTTCGACAGCGGCCATGACCCGGTCTGCGGTGGCCTTCTCGCCCAGATGTTCAAGCATCATGGCTGCGGACCAGATCGTCGCGATCGGATTGGCAATGCCAAGATGGGCAATGTCCGGCGCCGAGCCGTGAACAGGTTCGAACATCGACGGAGCCGTGCGGTCAGGGTTGATGTTAGCCGAGGCCGCAAAGCCAAGACCACCCTGAATGGCCGCACCCAGATCCGTGAGAATGTCACCGAAGAGATTGGAAGCGACCACCACATCGAGCGTTTCCGGCGCCATGACGAAACGGGCCGCCATCGCATCAACGTGGTAACGCGAAACCTCCACATCCGGATATTCAGCTGCGATCCGATCCGTCAGCTCATCCCAGAAGACCATGGAATATTTCTGCGCGTTGGACTTTGTGACCGAAGCCAGCTTGCCGCGCCGCTTGCGGGCCTGTTCAAAGCCAAATCGCAGGATACGCTCGACTCCCGCGCGGGTGAAGACGGAGGTCTCGACGGCAACCTCGTTGTCCGTGCCCTCGTGCACCCGGCCACCGGCGCCTGAATATTCCCCTTCCGTGTTCTCGCGGATGCAAAGAATATCAAAACCTTCTGCCCGCAAGGGGCCGGTGACGCCCGGCAGCAGCCGGTGAGGGCGGATATTGGCATATTGCGTGAAGTTCTTGCGGATCGGCAGAAGCAGACCGTGCAGGGATACTGCATCTGGCACCTGTGCGGGCCAGCCAACGGCTCCAAGCAGGACCGCATCAAACTTGCGCAACTGGTCGATGCCATCCTCGGGCATCATCCGGCCGGTCTTGAGATAGGTTTCGCAGGACCAGTCAAACCAGGTTCCGTCCAGCTGCGCCCCTTCGCGAGCGGCAGCCTCAGTGATGACACGCCATGCGGCCTGCGTGACCGGAACGCCGATGCCGTCTCCCGGAATCAATGCAATCTTGTGTGGGCTCATGAGCCTCCCCTGTGTTTCTAAATGATTGTGCCCAAGCCTCGCATAGAGCTCCATGATTTGCTGCCGTCTCGCAAGTGATCACAGCATATTCTGCCCGCGAGGCGACGAGAACCGCATGATCATCCGCTGTCGACACGGCACAAAGATAAGGAGAAAAAATCAGGAACCGCAGACATGATTGGCCTTTCCGACCAGACCCTTTTCCGCACCGCTTGCGTGATTGCCGGTGAATGGCGTGCTGCCTCCGATGGTGCGGCAATGGATGTGCTCAATCCCGCGACCGGAGCCATACTTGGACAGGTGCCCGACTGCACCGCCGAAGACACGGAAAGTGCCATTCGTGCCGCACATGAAGCACTTCCGGCCTGGCGGGCCCGGCCGGCGGCAGAACGGGCAAAGCTGCTCGAGCGCTGGTCCGAGCTTCTCAGCGAACACGCCGAAGATCTCGCGCGGATCCTGACCCTGGAACAGGGCAAACCCCTTGCCGAAGCCCGGGGAGAAATCGCTTACGGCAATTCCTTCATCAAATGGTTCGCCGAGGAGGCACGCCGCATCTCCGGGTCGACCATTCCGTCACCGACCAATGGACGGCGCATCCTGGTGATGAAGGAAGCAGTCGGCGTCTGCGCCGTCATTACGCCGTGGAACTTTCCCAATGCCATGATCACCCGCAAGGTGGCTCCAGCACTGGCTGCCGGTTGCACGGTCGTGGTCAAGCCCTCCGACTTCACACCGTACTCCGCGCTTGCCCTCGCTGTTCTGGCCGAACGGGCCGGCATTCCGGCCGGCGTCATCAATGTCGTGACCGGCAAGCCGGAGGCGATCGGAGGAGTACTGACCGCCAGCGCCATCGTCCGCAAACTTTCCTTCACCGGCTCCACCCGCGTCGGTTCTCTCCTGATGCAGCAATGCGCGGGAACCGTGAAGCGGCTGTCGCTGGAACTTGGTGGCAACGCGCCTTTCATCGTCTTTGACGATGCGGATCTTGATCTGGCTGTTGAAGGGGCGATGCAGTCCAAGTTCCGCAACGGCGGCCAGACCTGCGTTTGCGCCAACCGGATTCTCGTCCAGTCCGGCATCTATGACGCCTTCGCAGCAAGGCTTGCAGAGCGCGTTTCGGCCCTGCGCGTCGGGGATGGCCTTGGCGAAGGCACCGAAATCGGCCCGATGATCAACGCTGCCGCAGTCGAGAAGATCAACCGCCATGTTGCCGATGCCCTGTCGAAGGGAGCTTCCATCATTTCCGCCGCGCAATGTGGCCCGGAGGGTTCGCAATATGTGACACCGGTGGTCCTTGGCAATGCCGGAACGGACATGATGCTCGCCCATGAGGAAACATTCGGGCCAGTGGCGCCTCTCTTCCGTTTCGACACCGAGGAAGAAGCCATCCGCATTGCCAATGACACGCCTTTCGGCCTCGCCGCCTATTTCTACACCCGGGATCTCGCCCGCGGCTTCCGCGTCGGCGAAGCCCTGGAAAGCGGCATGGTCGGCCTCAACACGGGCCTCATTTCCACGGAAGTCGCTCCCTTCGGCGGCGTCAAGCAGTCCGGCCTTGGCCGCGAGGGCTCCCAGCTTGGCATAGACGAATATCTGGAAGTGAAAACCTTCCATATCGGCGGTCTCTGAGACTGAAGGCAAACAGGAGCGGAGAGCAAAGCGCATGTCTGTCGAACAGATACTGGCCGATCTCGTGGCAATTCCCTCATTGCCCGGCACGCCAAACGGAACAGTCACGGACTGTCTTCTGGCGCAGCTTGACCATGCCGGAATTGAGGTGACCCGCCTGACCGGACCGGAAGGGGATCGCTGCAATCTCTTTGCCACCATCGGCCCCAAGGACAAGCCCGGCTATATTCTCTCCGGTCACAGCGATGTGGTCTCGGTCGAGAACCAGACCTGGTCGTCGGATCCGTTCCGGCTCACCAAGGATGGCGACAGGCTGACAGGCCGAGGCACCACGGACATGAAGGGCTTTCTGGCCTGCATGCTGGCCATGGCACCCGAATTTGCAAGTATGCCGCTGCAACGCCCGATCCATCTTGCCTTTTCCTATGACGAGGAAATCGGCTGCCGCGGCGTCGGTCACATGATCGACCGGCTGCCGGACCTTTGCGCGCACCCTTCAGGAGCAATCATCGGCGAGCCGAGCGGTCTCAAGCCCGTTCTGTCCCACAAGGGCAAGCAGGCACTGGAACTCCGCTTCTCGGGCAAGGCCGGGCACTCTTCCAATCCGGCCCTCGGGGAAAATGCGCTCTACGCCGCAGCCGACATGCTGGTGACAATCCGCGCCCTCAGCCAGTCTCTGGAAAAGGAGGGGCCGTTCGACGACCGGTTCGACCCGCCCCATTCCACATGTCAGGCCGGGGTCATTCAGGGCGGTGCGGCCGTCAACATCATCCCGGACAGTGCCGTGATCCAGTTTGAGACACGAGCCATTCCAGGCGTTGATCCGCGAAGCCTGAGCCGGTCTCTCATCGAACAGATTGAGGCGCTGAACGCCGCCTCCACGGGCGCTGGCAAGGCGTTGCGGGCAAGCTGGAGCGAGACAGCCTGCTATCCCGCCCTGCCACCCTGCGAGGATCAGGGTTTCGTTGCGCTCATGCAGCGCCTGAGCGGACAAGAACCGGTTCAGGCTGTCAGCTACGGCACGGAAGCTGGCCTTTTCCATCAGGCGGGGATTGCCTCGATCATTTGCGGTCCAGGTGATATCTCCCGTGCCCATCGCCCGGACGAATTCATCCTGCGCTCGGAGCTTGAGGCCTGCATCGCAATGCTGCGCGGTCTTGGCCAGGAGCTCTGCCGCGCTGCCTGAGGCGGATTGCAAGGACAAGATTATGACCCCTGACCAGATTTCACGACTTCTCGGCCATTCCGGCTTCAAAAGCGCGCTGACGCATATCGATGGCGCGTTCGACCGCTTCATCGAAGAGCTGATCACCCTAACCGAGATTCCTGCTCCCCCTTTCCAGGAGGAGGAAAAGGCAGCCGCCTATCTCGGCATGATGAAAGAGTCAGGGCTTGAAGAAGTCGAATCCGACGAGATAGGTAACGTCTGCGGCCTGATCCGGGGCAGCGGCAATGATGGCTTCGTCGTCGTGGCTGCCCATCTGGATACGGTTTTCCCGGCGGGAACGGACGTGACCGTGCGCCGGGAAGGCAACAAGCTTTTCGCACCGGGCATTGGCGATGACACCCGTGGTCTTGCCGCCAACCTGACGCTGGCTCGCGCCATCCTCCAGTCGGGCATCCGTCCCAAGAAGACCCTTCTTTTCGTCGGCGACGTTGGTGAAGAGGGCAAGGGCGACCTGCGCGGTATCCGCCACCTGTTCACCGCCGGAAAATACCGCGACCGCATCGATGCCTTCCTGTCGATTGACGGCTCGGACACGTCCCGCATCGTCACGGAGGCGGTCGGATCCTACCGCTACCGGGTCACTTTCCGTGGTCCCGGCGGACACAGTTTTTCCGCCTTTGGCACAGTCAACCCGGCCTATGCCATGGCCGAAGTTCTGACTGGCCTTTCAAGCCTGGAATTGCCGAAGGAGCCGAAGACGACGGCAACGCCTTCCGTCTTTGGGGGCGGAACCTCGATCAATGCAACGCCGGAAACCGTCTGGTTCGAGCTGGACCTGCGCTCGGTCTCACAGACAGAGCTCGACCGGATTGACCAGGAATTCCACGCCCTTCTGACCAAGGCGGTTGCAGCCGAAAATGCACGGGGAGACACGTCTTCCGGGACCATCACCGTGGACGCGCAGCGCATCGGCAACCGGCCAGCCGGGTCCACCGCGTCCGACGCTCCGATCGTTGCAACCAGCCTTGCTGCCGTGAAGGCTTTCGGCCTGTCCCCCCGGCTGGAATCCTCCTCCACCGACGCCAACATCCCGATCAGCCTCGGCATTCCGGCCATCTGCATCGGCTCGGGAAATGGGGTCGGCGGCCGCGCCCATTCCCTCGATGAGTGGATCGATGTCGAACGTGAGCCGCAGTTGCGTTCGCTTCATGCCCTTCTCGCCGTGATCCTCGGCGTCGCCGGACTGGAAGACTGAAAACAGACCCCATCGCCCGCAGCAGTGCGGGCGATGGTTCAACCCGAGTTGTACCACCCTTAGGCCTCGCTGACCTGGACCCTGACATGAGCTTTCTGATCCTTTCCTATCCCGCCCGTGTCGAAACCTTCCGCAAGGTCTTTGCGCGTGACTTTCCGGATCTCGTCTTCGCAGGTTCGCTGGACGAGATCGATCCGGTGGATGTGCGCTACCTGATGGCCTGGACCTTCCCGGACGATCTGGCCGCAAAGTTCCCCAATCTGGAACTGATCCTTTCCGTCGGCGCAGGCATCGACCAGATGACCGGTGTCGAGATCCCCGCCGGAGCCAAGCTTGTGCGCATGGTCGAAGATGGGGTCACCTCCCTGGTTCGGGACTATGTGGTCATGAGTGTTCTCGGCCTGCACCGGGACCTTCCGGCCTTTCTGGACCAGCAACGGCAGGAGATCTGGAAGGCCCGGGATTTTGTCTGGGCCGACCAGCGGCGCATCGGGATTCTGGGGCTTGGGGAACTGGGCATGGCGGCCGTCAACGCCCTGCGCCCCTTTGGATTTAAGCTTTCCGGCTGGAGCCGCTCGCTCAAGTCGATTGAAGGTGTCGATTGTTTTGCCGGAGATGAGGGCCTGAAGGCGATGCTGGCAGAAACCGACATTACCGTCTGCCTGCTGCCGCTCACCGACGAGACCCGCAACATTCTCAATGCAGAGTTCTTCGACATGCTGCCAAAGGGGGCAGGGCTGGTTCATGCCGGGCGCGGCGGCCACCTGGATCAGGAGGCCCTGCTCGACGCCCTCGACAGCGGCCAGCTCTCCGGTGCCTTCATCGACGTCACCAATCCGGAGCCCCTGCCTGCGGGCCACCGCCTCTGGTCCCACCCGGGTATCGTCTTAACACCTCACATCGCCGGACACAGCCGGCCGGAAACCGCCGCCCAGGCCACGATCGAGAACATCCGCCGCCACCTTGCCGGGGAAAACCTCAAGGGGTCGGTCAATCCGGCACTCGGATACTGAAACACCGCATAAAGACCGGCACCAGCCGGCAACTGCTCACCAAGAGACCGTGAGCGAGACGCAAAGGGTAGGACGCATGCAGACCAAACGCTCCGAGCAGATCTCCATCATCGACCTGCGGACCTCAGATGCCGCAGAGGCCCTGCGCCTGTCCCGGCAGGAGGCCTGGCCCCACCGGCTGGAGGACTGGCAGCTTCTTCTGGAGCTCAGCCACGGCGTTGGCGCTGTTCATGACGGACAGCTTGTCGGAACCGCCATGCTGACCCCCTACGGCGACGATGCGGCGACCTGCAACATGATCATCGTCGACCCGTCCATGCGCGGGCTTGGCCTTGGACGGCAACTTGTCGAAGCCTTGCTGGCACAGGCCGGCAGCCGGGAATGCCGGCTGATCGCAACCCAGTCCGGTCTTCCGCTCTATGAAAAGCTCGGTTTCGTGGCCACCGGTTCAATCACCCAATGTCAGGGCATCGTCTCCGCCGTGCCGCCATCTCCGCTAGTCCAGGAAGCCAGTCAGGCCGATCTGGACGACATTCTTGCGCTCGACTTCGCCGCACATGGCATGGACCGGCAAGGCCTTCTGAAACACCTGATCAACGAGAAACCCTTCTTGATCCTGCGGGATGAAAACGGCCTGCGCGGCTTTGCCTCCTGCCGCGCCTTTGGCCGGGGTCAGATCGCAGGCCCTGTCGTGGCACGTGACAAGGAAACGGCGCGCCTGCTGCTGTGTGCGGCGCTCGCCCGGCATGAAGGACAGTTTCTCCGGGTGGATCTCACGGACGCGGCAGCCCCCTTTGTTTCGCTTGTGGAGACGGCGGGCCTGACCCAGGTCGGCGGAGGCGTTGCCATGACCCGCGCAGGTACGCACCAACTCGCTGCGACAGGGGATGCGGCGGTCTACACACTGGCCAGCCAGGCCCTCTGCTGAGGCTCCGAAGGCGGCGAACCATTCCAGACATGCAAAAGGCCCGGAATCCAATGGTTCCGGGCCTTTGATTTTACTAAAGAGAGGGGGGATCAGCCCACGATCACATAGATCTTGCGCACGGTTTCAATCGTCTTCCAGATACCCTTGTAGCCGGGCATCATCATGAAGCTGTCGCCCTTGCGGAAGATGCGCGGCTCCTTGCCTTCCTCGGTCAGTTCGATCACCCCTTCAAGAAGATGGCAGAACTCGAACTTCTCGCCCTTGATCGAATGGTTAGACCCGGGCGTCGCTTCCCAGATACCGGTGATGACTTCGCCGTTGCGGGCGCTTTCATAGGCCCAGGTGCTATAGGTCGGGTCGCCCTCAACCAGCTTTTCAGGATCGCATTTCTTGACGACCGGCATGCCGAGATCGGCCTGGTCGAACTTGATCAGTAGGCTCATGGATATCTCCGGAAATTCATTGGAAACGGTCGAGCGCCTTGTAATAGGCACCGACAAGCGGCAGGAACCAGGGCTTGCCGAAGTGACCGGGAACCGCGTTCCAGGCCAGGCCATCCCAGGGATTTCGATTGGCACGTCCGCTCATCAGGTCAGCCATGATCTCACCCATGTGAGTGGCGATCTGGGCCCCGTGGCCGGAATATCCCATGGCGAAGTAGAGACCGTCGGCATCGCCTGCCCGCGGGAAGCGGTCCTTGGTCATGTCCACCAGACCACCCCAGCAATAGTCGATGCCGACACCCTTAAGCTGCGGGAAGATCCGGACCATGCTGTCCCGCAGGATCTCGCCCGCCTTGGCATCGGACCGCTGATCGGACGTCGCGGAAAACCGTGCCCTTCCGCCCCAGATCAGCCGGTTGTCCGGTGACAGGCGGAAGTAGTTTCCGATGTTCATCGTGTTGACATAGGTGCGTCCGCCGGGAACCGTCGCCGCAACCTGCGTCTCCGTCAGGGGCTGGGTGGCAATCAGGAAGCTCCCGACCGGAATGACCCGGCGGCGGAAGAAGGGGAAGGCGGACGTGGTATAGGCCCCGGTTGCCAGAAGAACCTTTCCGGCCCTGACACTGCCGCGCGGTGTCACCAGCTGCCAGCTGCCGCCGGTCCGTTCTCTCGAAATCACCGGAGCCTTTTCATGGATCACGGCCCCGTGGCGCACAGCGGCTTGCGCAAGACCGGTCACGAAGCGTCCCATGTGCATCATCGCGCTGCGTCTCTGCAGCATACCGCCGTGGAAAGCATCCGATCCCACTTCGGAAACGAGATCGGACTTGCTCAGCATTGCCGTATCCGGATCGACGTCCCGGTTCAGCGCGTCAAAATTGCGGGCAAGGCCTTCATAGTGAGCCGGCTTGGACGCCAGCTTCAGTTTGCCTGACCGCCGGAAACTGCAGTCGATCCCCTCTTCGGCAATGATCCGCTCGATGGTTTCAATGCCGTCATCGAAAGCCTTGTAGATGGCCCGGGCCTTGTCCAGGCCCATGGTCTCGCGGGCATGAAGATAGCTATGCGCCATGCCGTTGTTGAGATGGCCACCGTTGCGGCCGGATGCGCCGAAGCCAACCGTCTCCGCCTCGAGAACGACGACCGAATGGCCCTGTTTCGCGAGCAAAC
The DNA here is from genome assembly GCF_900142725.1 of Roseibium suaedae. GTDB lineage: Bacteria > Pseudomonadota > Alphaproteobacteria > Rhizobiales > Stappiaceae > Roseibium > Roseibium suaedae. Next base: position 297,251 of record NZ_FRBW01000005.1, read on the forward strand.
GCGCAGCACCGAGGCCGGTGAATCCGGCCCCGATCACCGCATAATCATAGGATCCGCCGACATTGCCGCCTGCGGCACCATCAAAGACCGGAGCGCTGTCCTGCCAATAGGGGACGAATTTCATGTCGCCGCCTCACAGGCCGAAGACGCCGGGCAGGCCGCCGATGTCCTTGATCTCGGTGTATTCGTAAAAGGGATTGGCCGGCTCATGGCCACGGTTGACCCAGACCTTGGACTTGATGCCCATGTCATAGGCGGTCATCAGGTCATAGCGGAACGAGGACGAGACATGGGTAATGTCTTCCGGACCGCAGCCAAGCACGTCGAGCATATATTCAAAGCCGTTCATATGCGGCTTGTAGGTGCCGGTTTCCTCAGCGGTGATGACCTTGAAGAAGGGCGCGCCGAGCTTCTCGACATTGGACATGATCTGGCTCTTCATCGCATTGGACAGAATGACGAGCGGAATGTCCTTCGCGACTTTCGCAAGACCAGCAGGCACATCCGCATGGGGACCCCAGGTCGGCACTTCTTCATAGATCCGCTTTGCATCTTCCGGACGGAAGGCAACGCCGTGCTTCTTGCAGGTCCGCTCCAGCGCGTTGTGCACCAGATTGGCATAAGGCTTCCAGGCCCCCAGCACTTCATCCAGGCGATAGGCGGAGAAGCTCTTGATGAAAGCCAGCATTTCCGGCTCGGGCAGGTCATTGCCATAGATCCGGCGCGCGGCCCCTGCCATGTCGAAATTGGTGAGTGTGCCGTAGCAATCGAAGGTAACGAACTTCGGGCGGAAGGTCATGACGGATATCCTGACTGACAAGAATGGCGGCCACGTCGGCCTTGACCATGATCCTAGCCGGTCACAAGAAACGGACCCGCCGCTTTGCAGGACGGCAAAAGCAGAAAACGCCGTATCTTGCGCATGCCGCGGAACGATCTTGCGCAAGGCTGCCAGTCCGGCCCTGCGCCATGAGATCTCCAGCCACCCGCCGCGGCATATCCTTCGGCCCGGCCGATCCTGAACAGCCAAATCTTCCGAAACCGCAGTCCAATCAGCCGCATCGTGTCATCCGGGAGGCCGATACTCACCAGCATCGATCATGACGCCTGCGTTTCCAATCCGGACCGGATGGGAACTATAGGCCTAGACCCTCTTTCATCCGCTGCCGCCCCGCAGGGGAGCCAACGACCGGAACCCGCCATGCTTTCCAATTCCCTTGTCGAACTCGACCGCGCCCATCTGATACACCCGGTCGCGAGCTGGCGCGGCCACGAAGCGGCGGGCGTGCGCATCCTGTCTTCCGGCAAGGGCGCGGTCGTGCGCGATGCCACCGGCAGGGAACTGATCGACGGCTTTGCCGGCCTTTGGTGCGTCAATGCGGGCTATGGCCAGGAAAGTGTTGTGGCCGCCGCAACCGAACAGATGCGTGACCTGTGCTATGCCACCGGCTACTTCGGCATTGGCTCTGATCCGGCCATCCGTCTGGCCGCACGCCTTGCCGATCATGCACCGGGCGATCTCAACCACGTCTATTTCACCCTTGGCGGATCGGACGCGGTCGACAGCACAGTGCGTTTCGTCCGTTATTACTGGCATTCCCGCGGCAAGCCGCAGAAGGACCAGTTCATCACCCTGGAATATGGCTACCATGGTTCGTCCACGGTGGGTGCAGGCCTGACGGCACTACCCGCCTTCCACGCAGGTTTCGGCGTGCCCTATGACTGGCAGCACAAGATCCCGTCTCCCTATCCCTACCGAAATCCCCTGGGATCTGACGTCGAGGCCATGATTGCCCAGTCGAAGGCGCAGCTGCTTGCAAAGATAGAAGAGCTGGGCGGCGCCGACCGTGTCGCCGCCTTCTATGCGGAACCGATTCAGGGCTCGGGCGGCGTCATTGTTCCCCCCAAGGGCTGGCTCAAGGCCATGCGGGATCTTTGCGCAAAGAACGATATCCTGTTCGTCGCCGATGAAGTCATCACGGCCTTCGGGCGAACCGGGCCGCTCTTTGCCTGCTCTGAAGAAGGCATCGTTCCCGACATGATCACTACCGCCAAGGGCCTGACCTCTGCCTATGTACCGATGGGGGCAGTCTTCATGTCCGAACACGTCTACCAGACCATTGCCGATGGCGCAGGCCAGGCTGCGGTCGGTCACGGCTACACCTATTCCGCCCATCCGGTTTCAGCCGCAGTCGGCCTTGCCGTACTGGATCTTTATGAAGGCAGCCTTCTCGACAACGGCCGCCGGATGGGTGACAGACTGCAGGCAGGTCTTCAGTCCTTGTCGGATCATCCGCTGGTCGGAGACGTGCGCGGCCGCGGGATGCTGGCAGCCATCGAACTGGTCACCGACAAGGATAAGAAGACACAGCTCCCGGCCGCCTCCCTGCCGGCAACCCGCATTTTTGAGCGGGCCTGGGAAGCAGGTCTCGTTGCCAGAGCCTTTGCCTGGGGTGTGATCGGCTACGCACCGCCGCTCTGCTGCACGGAGGCGGAGATCGACGCCATTGTCGAGCGCACCCGGATTGTGCTGGACCAGACCCTTGAGGACCCGGACGTCCGGGCGGCCATGGCCTGAGCCAGGCCGCTTCCCGAGAACCCAACACCAGACCGGCGACGCCTCATTTTCAGGAGACCTTCATGCCCGCGCCTCTCATGTCCATTTCCACGGGAACAGAGCTTCCGCGCCAGGCCGACATGGTGGTGATAGGTGGCGGCATCGTCGGCACCTCCATCGCCTATTATCTGGCCAGAGCGGGCGTGAATGTCGTTCTTCTGGAAAAGGGAAAGATCGGCGCGGAACAATCCAGCCGGAACTGGGGCTGGTGCCGTCAACAAAACCGCGATGCCCGCGAACTGCCGATGGCAACCAAGAGCCTCGACCTCTGGGACACTCTTGCCTCGGAAATCGGGGAAGATACCGGCTTCCGCCGCTGTGGTCTGACCTATCTCTCCGATAGCGAAGCCGAAATCGAAGGCTGGGCGCGCTGGCGCGATTTCGCGGTCACCCAAGGGGTGCGGACCTTCATGCTCAGCGCGGAGGAAGCCACTGAGAGGGGCAGGGCGACCGGCAAGGCCTGGAAGGGCGGCGTTTTCTCCCAGGACGACGGTATCGCGGATCCTTCGAAGGCAGCGCCCGTGATTGCCCTCGGCATCGTGAAGTTCGGCGGCACGGTGCTGCAGGGCTGCGCGGCGCGCGGAATTGAGCTCTCCGCCGGTAAGGTCAACGGCGTTGTCACCGAACGGGGCACCATCCGCACAAGCCAGGTGGTCATGGCCGGTGGGGCCTGGGCGTCGTCCTTCGTCCATCAGCTCGGCGTCAACATGCCCCAGGCCTCGACCCGCTCGACCATCCTGTCGGTCGAACCGGGCGGATCTTCCGACATTCCGCCGGCCCTCCACACCAAGGACGTGTCCGTCACCGCCCGCGGTGACGGCGGCTGGACGCTCGCCGTTTCCGGCCGGGCCCAGCTGGATCCCACACCGCAAAGCATCCGCTACGCCAAGGACTTCCTGCCCATGTTCCTGCGCCGCAGAGGCAGCCTGACTGCTGGCGGTCTGCAGGGCTGGCGTGCAGGCCACGAAACCCGGTCCAAATGGAAACTCGACCGCCCGACGCCGATGGAGCGCACCCGCATCCTTGATCCCAAGCCCAACCAGACCATTGCCAGGGACACGCTGGCACGGGCAAGAAAGCTGCTACCCGGTCTTGCCGCCAATCCGGTGCAGGCCACCTGGGCAGGCTTTATCGACAGCACGCCAGACGGGGTGCCCGTGATCGGTCCAGCTGCAGGGGTCCCCGGCCTGATGATCGCCGCCGGGTTCTCCGGCCACGGTTTCGGCATCGGCCCTGGCGCAGGGCTTCTGGTCTCGCAGATGCTGACCGGCCAGACACCCTTCGCCGACCCCGCCCAATACCGCCTTGAACGTTTCCGCCAGTCTTCCTGGGGCAAGGTATCAGAGTTCTGATCCGGTCCTCTGTCTGGAGGTCTGAGGTTCCCGGCCAAGCTTTTGAAAATGCGCCAAACCTGAACTTCCCACCTTCAGGGACAGGGCAGGAAGCTCAGGGAATGCAACCGTTTGCATCATACATATGGCGGAATACCTGACTTCAGTCAGGAAGCTTCATGTTCGTGGGCGAAGCGCTGAAACCGGGAGAGATCGACGGCATCGCAGAATTCGGCGTAGGTCATTTGCCCTGCAAGACCATCTGACGTGCCCGCGCGGGCCAAGTGCGCAAGAGCTTCCCGAATGGCGGCTCCTGCCGCGAAGAGCGTCGTGACGGCATAAAGCGCGATCTGGAATCCCATCTCCATCAGCTCGGCGCGGCTCAGACTGGCGGCGTCCGTGCCATCGACCAGAGAAACGACCTTCGGCCCTTCCAGTCCACGGGCTATGCCTTCGACCTCCTTGCGGGTCTTCACCCCATCGACGAAGGCAAGATCCGCTCCAAGATCCCGGTAGCGCCTGGCCCGGTTGAGGGCCGCCTCCAGTCCTTCCGTCTGAAGGGCATCTGTGCGTCCGATGATGAGCATATCCGACCCGGCTTGCTGACGGGCGGACACGGCAGCAGAGATGCGCAATTCCGCATCGCGTACCGGAACAAGCCGCACACCGGCAAGCTGGCCGCAGCGCTTCGGGCTTTCCTGATCTTCCAGATGCATAGCGGCGACACCGGCCTGCACATATTCCTCGACCGTCCGGCGCACGTTCAGGGGACCACCATAGCCGGTGTCCGCATCCGCGATGACCGGAAGGGGAACTGCGCGAACCATGGAGCGGGCATGATTCGCCATCTCCGTCTGGGTCAGGAGACCAAGATCCGGCTGGCCAATGCGTACCGCCGTCGCCCCCAATCCCGTCATGTAGACCGCCGGAAAGCCTGCCTGAGCAATCATCCGGGCGGTGAGGCAATCAGGAGCCCCGGGAGCTGCTACAAGAGCGCCAGCGGAGAGCAGATCCTTCAACCGGGCCGGGCCGCTCATGAGCGCAAGAGGCTGGGTGTCGTTGGAGGCGAGCGTCATCTGGATGCCTTTGCGGATATGGTTTTGTCCGGGCCAAGATGCCCTTCGGCCAAGGCCTTCTGATAGACGTCTGCCGTGCGCTGAACATGCACGCTCAGCGCAGCGTCATAGGCTTCGAGATCATTGCGGGTAAGCAAGTCCAGCATGCGCCGGTGCTCAGCCATGGATTCCTCCCGGCGGGCCTCATAGGGGGCGGTGATATTCGCCCTGAGGGCCGCGATCCGCCCTGCCGCCAAACCATAGGAATTCTGCAAATAGGAATTGCCACAGTGGTCGAAAGCAGCCTGATGGAAGGCGCTGTCGAGCTGGCCGTATTCAGGGACATCCCCTTCAGCCAAGGCGCGATCCATTTTGGCGATCACGTCCCCCAGAGTGGTGAGGAAACCCTCACGGTCCGACTTGAGCGCACACCTGACACCCTGGGTTTCCAATATCTGCCTGTAGTCGCAGATGGCGGCCAGGTCCTCCAGAGAGGTCTCAAAGACAAAGGATCCGCGCTTGGGGCGCACGTTGACGAGGCCTTCGCGCGACAGGATCGCCATGGCATCACGCACCGGCGTGCGGGAGATGCCCATCTGGGCAACCAGACGGTCTTCGGAAATGTTCTCCCCGAGCTTGAACGCACCGGTCACGATGGCATCGCGTATCTGATGGGCCGCGATTTCCGCGAGCGACTGTTGCGGCGCAATCCGGCGCACACTCATCCTTGCGTCTCCCTTGACGATTTCAAGCGCCGGCCGATCCAGAGCAAGGCAGGCACGATCCAGATGACAGCGACCAGCAGCGCAAGTCCAGCGGCAATGGGCCGTTCAAAGAACCCCACCATGGATCCATCCGACTTGATCAGTGAGGTGATCAGGTTCCGCTCCACCAGAAGACCCATCACGATGCCGAGGATGGTCGGCGCAACGGGGAACCCGTTTTCCTCCATCAGATAGGCAAGAAGACCGAGCACCACCATGATGATGACACCTGAAGCGCTCGCATTGATGGAATAGGAGCCGACAATGCAGAAACCCAGGATGAGTGGTGCGAGAGCCAGTTTCGGGACACGCAGAACCTGAGACGCAAGGCCGATGGCAAGCAGGCCAAGCGGTACGATCAGGATGTTGGCCAGAAGAAACACCAGGAAGATTGCAACAATGGTGTCGCCACTGGTCAGGAACACCATGGGTCCGGGGTTCAGGCCCTTCACGTAAAGCACGCCGATGACGATGGCGGTGATGCTGTCGCCGGGAATGCCGAACACCATTGCAGGCACATAAGCGCCGGACAGGGCCGAATTGTTGGCTGCACAGGCATCCACCAGACCTTCCTCGCTGCCACGTCCATAGGTAGCTGGTGTCTTCGAGAAATTCTTGGACACAGCGTAGGATATCCAGGCTGCGATATCCGACCCCGCTCCCGGTAAAATGCCGATGATCGTGCCGATGGTGGAACTGCGGGCAAGATTGGTCTTGTGCCTCCAAAGCACACCACCCAATCCCTCGAACATCTTGAAAGGATTGCCGATCACCGCTGCCTTGGGGATCGTGTCGCGATGGACGAAAGTGCGGATCAGCTCTGGTATGGCAAACATGCCGATAAGGGCCGGAACGAAGGCAACCCCGTCCAGCAGCGAGGTCAGGCCGAAGGTGAACCGGGGCAGGCCAGACGTTGTGTCCATGCCGACACAGGCAATCAAGAGACCGATGCCAAGGGCAATCAGGCTCTTCAGGATGGAGGCCGAGCCCAGCATGACCGCTGCCGATAGCCCGAGAAGCGCCAGCCAGAAATACTCGAAAGACGTGAAATTCAAGGACACCAGTGCCAGCTGGGGCGCGGCGAACATGAGGATCAGCGACCCGAACACGCCGCCGATGGCCGATGAGGTGACGGATATACCAAGCGCACGGCCAACCTTTCCGGCCCGGGTCAAGGCGCTGAGGTCATCCACATAGGCAGCCGAGGCGGCGGTTCCCGGAATTCGGATCAGGGCGGCAGGAATGTCCGACGCGAAGATCGCCATGGCCGCTGTGGTCACGATGGAGGCGATCGCGGGCACCGGATCCATGAAGAAGGTCAAGGGTACCAGCATGGCTGTTGCCATGGTGGCCGAAAGGCCTGGGACCGCACCGACAAACAGACCAAACAATGCGCTGGATAGAAGAACCAACGCCATGTTCCAGGTCAGGACCAAATCGGACGCAGCGGCAAGATGCTGAAAGATCATTACAAAATGCCTTTCAGAAGTCCGGCGGGCAGGGGAACGTAAAGAAGGCGCGTCATCAGCAGGTGGACAGCGAGCACGAAGGTGGCAGCTATCAGCACCCAGGTCAGCCCCCGATAACCCGAGAAGAAGAACAGCGCAGTCAGCAAGACGAAGCCGCCGACCGGAAACCCGATGGTCTCGAAACCGAGCGAGAAGATCACAACGCCCACGGTCGCAATGAGCGCAGCCGCCAGGCGCGCGGGATGACGCCAGCCTGGATCGAAGTGAATGATCCTCATCCCCTGCGCTCTCAATCCGGCTGCGGCAAGCGCAACTCCACCGGCCATGAACAACGCGCCAAGGACACCAGGAAACGTACCGGGACCAATGCTTTGTCCTTGCAGTTGCGGATAGTTCAGGGCCGTTGTCAGAACCCAGAGCCCCAGCGCGAACAAAAGCGCTCCAATCAGGCTGTCGTGTATCTTCATGGCGTGCGATCCCGTCTATCGCGAAGAAGCCCGGGGAAGGCTAAGCTTCCCCGGGCAACCATATTACTGCTTTGCAAGACCCACGGCGTTCAGGCTCTGGGCGAGCGCCTTGTCCGAGTTTTCCATGAAGGTCTCGAACTCGGCTGCCGGCGTCCACTGGGTGGCGTAGCCACGGTCCTTCATGAAGGACAGGTATTCCGGGTCTTTCACGACTTCGCCCACAGCTGCCACCAGCTTGGCGGCAACGTCCTCGGGAATGCCTGCAGGGGCAACGACACCGCGCCAGGAACCGAGTGCGAAGTCATGGCCGGTTGCCTGAGAGAAGGTCGGAAGATCCGGCGCGGTTTCCAGCCGGGCTTCAGAGAAGACCGCCAGAGGCTTGATCAGGCCGGCAGACATGAGTGCAGCCGCTTCAGGAAGAGAAGCCGTCGCGATCTGCACCCCGCCAGCTGCAAGATCCTGCAGACCGGGCGCAGCGCCTTCCGACGGAACCCAGGCCACGCGCTCAACCGGCAGGCCGGCAGCAAGCAGCATGCCTGCCAGAGCCAGATGGTTCACGCCGCCCTGTGCCGAGCCGGACCCCTTGAACTCGCGGTCCGGAGCCTTTTCAAGCGCGGCGAGCAGAGCAGGCATATCCTCGTAACCGGCATCAGCCCGCACGAAGAGGGCGGCCGGATCAGAGTTGTATAGCCCGATCGGCGTATAGGCCTTGTAGGTCAGGTCGGTCAGACCAAGGGTGTGCATAGAGCCGATTTCCAGGGTGGCAACGCCGATGGTCTGGCCATCGGGTGCAGCGTCAGCGATGGCCGTGTGACCGATGACGCCAGATCCTCCCGTGCGGTTCACCACCGGCACCGGCACGCCCAGCTTCTTTTCCAGCAGGGTTCCGATCATGCGGGCAGTGGCATCGGTGCCGCCACCAGCGCTCCACGGCACAACCAGGGTAACTGGGCCATTCGGCCAGTCCTGCGCGATTGCCGGTGCCGCAACACCAACCATCAAGGCTGCGGCAAGCGACAGAATGCTGCGTCTGTTCAGTTTCATGCTTTCCTCCCCAGGATGCCCTTGTCTCCGGCCCTCCGCCGGCAAGGGTCAGTCAAAAATCTTGGTCGCGTTGACGATCCAGTCCGGATCGACGCTGCGCTTGATCCGCCGCATCAGGTCGACCTGAGCGTCGTCCCGTGTGTGCTTCAGATAGGGCTTCTTGAGCAGGCCAATGCCATGCTCTGCCGAGACCGTTCCTCCCAGTTCCCGGACGATGCCGTAAACCACAGTGCTCACGTCGGACAGAGGCTGCGGATCTGCACCCGGCACCCAGGCAACAATGTGGATGTTGCCGTCGCCAACATGGCCGTAATGAACCGAGTGGCAGCCAAACTGTTCCAGAAGTGCCGGTTTGGAGCGGGTTACGAATTCCTCAATCCGGCGGATCGGCAGGCCGATGTCGAAGGAGATATGCGGCCCGATGACTGCCGGATTGGCAAATTCCGCGGCCGCATCCCGTGTGCCCCAGAAATCGGCCATATCCGAAAGCGTCTGGGCGACAGCACCGTCCTCGATCACGCCCTTTTCGAACAATTGTTCCAGCCAGGCCGAGAAGCGGGCGCCATCGATTTCGTCATCCAGACCCTGCACCTCGATCAGAACCACATGGGTTCCATCACCAATCGAAACCGGAGCCTTGCCGCCCGGCACCCGTTCCGTCGCCTGATGCCAGTAGTCCGCCCACATGACCTCGAAGGCCGACAGGAAAGGTCCGAGAGTCCGCCGGGCAGTGCCCAGCAGTTCCAGCACCTTGTCATAGCCATTGACCACACACATGGCGGCACAAACGCAGCCCGGCTTCGGATGAAGCCGCAAAACGGCACGGGTGATGACCCCGAGCGTGCCTTCCGCGCCAACGAAAAGCTGCTTCAGATCATAGCCGGCGTTGTTCTTCAGCATCCGGTTCAGCATGGACAGGACCGTGCCATCCGGCAGCACGACCTCAAGCCCGAGCACCAGATCACGGGCCATGCCATAGCGGATGACACGGTTGCCGCCTGCATTGGTGGAAAGGTTTCCGCCGATCGCACAGGACCCCCGCGCACCGAGATCCAGCGCGAAGAACAGACCGGCTTCGTCTGCAGCCTTCTGGATCACCTCAAGCGGAGTTCCGGCCAGCACCGTCATGGTCATGCCGTCCGGATCAATTTGCTCGATACCCGTCATGCGCTCCATGGACAGAGCCACACCGCCATCCAGCGGCCGGGATCCTCCGCACAGGCCCGTCATGCCGCCTTGCGGCGTCACCGGGATCCCTGCCTGGCTGCAGGTCTTCAGGATTCTGGAGACCTCTTCCGTGGAGGAGGGACGGAATACCGCGAGCGGTGCAGCCTGAGGCAGGAAACTCCAGTCAGTCCGGTTTCGCACCGGGACATCCGGTCCCATCAGCACGGCCTTGGGGCCAAGCTCCTGGGCAAGATCCTCGATAAACCGTCCGGCATTCTGAAGCTGCATCATGATCAATCCGGTTAAATGTTATGTGTTACATATAACAGAACTAACCACTCCAGCAAGCGCAAAGGCTCGGGTTCCCGGAGGGCGCGGGAGCACAATGGCTTAATTGATCCGGTATTTGAAAATGCCTCTGACAGGCATCTGATTGAAAATCATTGGACTTCGTATAAAAACATGAAGATCAAACACTACAATTCATCCAGGCAAATGGGACGTGAGTGTCTATGAGCGCACATAGGTTTTGCCGTGATACCTGCCTGGCGCGAGGAGAGCCGATGCAGGGCGCCGGAGCCTCGGCAAAGGGCTACGTGCTGCTTCATTGGCCGCGGGGTCACTGGCGTGTGCCCAGAACCGATTCCGCCGGCATGCCTGCCGTGCTCTCCGAAGCCATGATCGCTGCAAACGAGCGCGGACTTCACGTTGCGCTGGTCGAAGGGGATGATCTCGCGGTCTCCTTCAATGGTGTCTTCGTCCGCACAGCAACTCCTGAGGAAATGGCAGGCTATCTTGGGAGTGTGTCCAAGGGGGCGGAACTTGAGGGAGAGCAGGACAAGCGCATCACGATCCTGTGCTGCACGGACGGCAAGAGGGACCCGTGTTGCGCACGCTATGGCTTTGCCACGTTCAAGGCCCTGCGCAGTCAGGCCGATCCGGAAGAGTTCCGGATTCTGCAATCGACCCATCTTGGCGGCTGCCGGTTTGCAGCGTCCCTCATGGTCTTGCCCCAGCGCGCCAGATATGGGCGACTTGAGCCAAGGGATGTTCCGGATTTTCTGTCCTGCCTGCGCGAGGGCAAGCCATACCTGCCGGCCTATCGCGGCAACCCGGAACTGGATGATCTGGGCCAGGTTGCAGAACATGCTGCCTTGTCACATTGGCAGAATGCAGGATTTGACGGGAAAATCTCGCTGACCCGCCTGTCCGGCTTTGATGGCCAGAATGACAGGGCAGAAGTCCTTGCTTCGGCGAACACCGGACAACTGCGGATCGAACTGCAACAGAGCCGCTTCCCGGTCAGCACACGTTGCAGCAACCTGAAAGAAGACGCCCCCTCAGACCACGCCGACCGCTGGAACGTGGTGTCCCTCACGCCATTGATGCCCTGACCCTACGGCCTGGCCTGCCTCAGGATTTCCCTTTCGCCAATGTGGGATAGAAGCAAGGTCGCCGACCCGATCAGCCCTTCCATGGTCTCGCCATAGCGGCTGCGGTTCAGATAGAGAAACTGCCGGTTGCGCACGGCAAAGAGGTTTTGCCACTGGGCAGAGGCGCGGACAACGCGGGTTTCTGCCTCTTCTGCCAGCATGTCCTCATAAGTATCTATGATGACATCGCTATCAAAGTCGGACAGACGCTCCAGGCTATAGGGAATGTCCCGGGAGCTTGCCTCAATTGCGGGAACATGACCCAGGCCAAAGTCGGCGATCACCTGTTCCATGCCGCCCCGCCCGATAATCCGGTGCCTGATGCGTGCCGATGTAGTGGATGGCCGAGGTGTCATATCTCTGGGAAGTTCCTCTGAAGATGGCGTCCTCGAACACCCTTTTCCGGCCGGAGGAGCCACAGGGGACGACACCCAGTTCCAGAAGCTGTGTCGTCAGGCTGAAGTCGTGCAGCGACACGACGCAGCGCGTTGCGACGAACAGTCCGGCCGGGATCTGGAGCGGTGCGAAAATCGTCACAAGGAACCTGCCTCTGAAGGCAGGACAGGAAGGAAACAAACGATCGGTAGACAGAAACAAAAAACGCCAGGCACCGATGCCGGTGCCTGGCGTTCTGACTTGTCTGTGGCAACAGCTTTCCGCCTCAGTCTTCCTTGGCGAACAGAAGCTGCACCTTGACCGACCTGGTCCGGTCGGAAGCGATTGCGATGGCATCTGCGGCTTCGGAGCCGTCGAAGACATGGGTCACGACAGGCGCAAGGTTCAGCGCCTTGGCATTGATAAGATCAACGGCCTGTCCGAATTCACCATCGAAGCGATGGGTGCCAATGAGGTTGATCTCTTTCGCAACCAGCATGTTGAAAGGGATTGGCGTGTCGCCCATCACGCCGACCTGCACGATGGTGCCGAGCGGGCGGGTGGTCGCGATGGCACTGCGCAGGGCAGGGGCAGCCGCCGAGCATTCAAACACCAGATCGAACTGGCCCTTATCCGCAGCCCAGGGCTCGAGACCTTCCGGATTGCTGGCCACATTGACGACCTTGGTCGCGCCAACCTGCAGGGCGACCTCAAGCGTTGCATCCTGAAGATCCGTGACGACGATCTCAGCCGCCCCGTGATGGCGGGCAAGAGCGGCGCACAGAACACCGATCGGTCCGGACCCGGTCACCAAAACCCGCTTGCCCTTGATCTCGCCGGAGATTTCCCTGGCACGGGTAACGGCCCGGCAGCAGACGGCGAGGGGCTCGGCAAGAGCAGCCTGCGTTGCCGGAATGCCCGGAGCGATCTGATAGCACTGTCCAGCGCCAATCGCGACCTGGTCCCGCATGAAGCCCTGCTCATGCGGCAGGAACATTGCCGATCCCTTGAAGCGCATGTTCAGGCAATGCTGATGGGAACCGGCACGGCAGAACTTGCAGTCACCGCAGGGATGGGACGGATTGATCGCAACCAGATCCCCCACCTTCGGCTGCGAGACCCCTTCACCGGTCTCGATCACGGTTCCGGCAGCCTCATGACCAAGGATGATCGGCTCTCGCACCCGGATCGTGCCGATACCGCCATCCGAATGATAGTGCAGGTCTGACCCGCAGAAGCCGGCCGCGCCAATTGCGACGATGACTTCCCCGGCCTTGGCGGCCGGCTTTGGTTCGCTTTCGAGGCGCAGATCGTTTTTGCCGTGAAGGCGTACGATGCGGTTCATGTCCAGATCCTATTGGGAAACAAGGTTGGGAAGCCAGGTGCTGAAGAAGGGCACATAGGACACCAGGATCAGCACGAGGATGTTGGTCAGAATGAAGGGCCAGATGGCCTTCGTGATCTGCACCAGGGAAATGCGGCCGATGCTGGCGCAAATGAAGAGGCAGACGCCGACTGGAGGGGTCGTCAGGCCAATCATCAGGTTAAGCACTGCAAAGGTTGCGAAGTGGATCGGATCAATGCCGACGCCCTGCGCCAGTGTGAGCAACGGCACGAACAGGATGATGAGCGCTGCGATCGTTTCCATGAACATGCCCACGAACAGGAGCACCAGATTGATCAGCAGGATCACGAGATACTTGTTGGTGGTGATCGACAGAACCGTATCCGCGATCATCTGGGGAATGCGCTCGGAGACGAGGATCCAGCCGAAGACATTCGCAAACCCGACGAGAAGCAGGATACCGGCAGCGGAAATCGCGCTGTCGATCAGGATCCGGGGAACGTCCCGCAGCTTCAGACCGCGATAGACGAAGGCACCGACGATGAAGGCATAGAGCGAAGCGACGATCGCCGTTTCCGTGGGCGTGGCGAAGCCGGAGAGCATGCCGCCCACGATCAAGGCCGTCATCGAAACCGCCCAGAACGCGCCCAAGAAGGCGCGGAACAACTCGCCAAATCCCTGCCAGGGCTGGCGCGGGAAGTTGTTGCGACGGGCAATGATCCAGGCGGTGATCATCATGGCAACGCCCATCAGGATGCCCGGCAGGGCCCCGGCAATGAACATCTTTCCGACAGAGATGCCCGAGAGCGTCCCGACGATGATCATCGGCACGGACGGCGGAATGATCGGACCAACCGTCGAAGAGGCAGCGGTAATCGCGGCAGAAAAATCAACAGGATAGCCTGCCTTCTTCATGCCTGGAATCATCATGCCGCCGATGGACGCAGCGTCCGCTGCGGCTGTCCCGGAGATCCCGCCGAAGAGCATGGAGGCCGCAACGTTGGTGAGGCCAAGGCCGCCGCGCATCCAGCCGACCAGAGCCTGCGCCAGACGCACGATACGGGTGGTGATACCGCCCTCGTTCATGAGGTTTCCGGCCAGGATGAAGCCCGGAATGCAGAGCAGCACAAAACTGTCGATGCCCGCATACATCTTCTGCGGGATCGTGACGAGGGGAATGCCTGCCTCAAGCAGATAGGCAGCAGAGGCAACGCCAAGGGTCACTGCGACGGGCATGCCGAGCGCGAGACCCACGAGAAACGTTCCCAGAAGGAGCGCCAGACCCATTATAATTCCTCCGCGGATTTGGTCGGCAGGCCGTCATCCGTGCCAATGATCATGCCGATCACGCGCAGGATGGCGAAAATTCCAAGCACAAGCAGCGTCACGAGGGCAGCCGCATGGATCCAGTCCATATGGATCCCGAGGGCAGGAGCCGTCTGGCGTGCGCCGATTTTGGTGAAGAGGGCGGCGGGCGAAATCAGCATCAAGGCGAAGCCTGCGGTGACCACGGCAGCGAAAAGGCGCAGCATCCAGGGCTGCTTGCCGGGCAGGGCTTCGGAGATGATATCGACATTGACAAGCGCGCCGGTGCGCAATCCCAGGCCTGCGCCGAAAGCGGTCAGCCACAGCAGCGCAAAGCGCGTGAGTTCTTCTGTCCAGATCATTGCCGGGACAAATCCGGACCGGCCGAGGAGCTGGATGATAACCGCGACAATGATTGTCAGAAAGGCAACGCCAGTCGCCAGGCGGGCAATCAGCACGGCAGCTTTCGTAACGTGCCCAACAAGGGATTTCATCCCGGTCTCCTTCATTGCAAAGCAAAGGACGGGGGCGCGGACGCCCCCGCCGGAGTGTGTGATCGATCAGCGTGCGAACAGCGCTTCAACGTCCGGACGGATCTCATCGGAAACCGAGGCCAGAACCGCATCCTTGGCAGCAGCAGCGAAAGCTGCACTATCGACGTCCACGAAGGTCATGCCGAGGCCGGTGAGTTCGCTGACGAGTTCGCCTTCCTGCTTCAGGAACAGCTCACGCTCATAGGCCTGAGCTGCGGCAGCAGCTTCGGTGACCGCCTTCTGGTCTTCAGCCGACAGCTTTTCCCAGGACATCTCGGAGATGGTGAGATAGATCCAGGAACGGACGTGCTCGGTCTTGTTGACGTATTTCTGCACTTCATTGAAGTTTGCAGACTTGATCAGGGCCAGCGGGTTTTCCTGAGCGTCGATGGTGCCGTTCTGCAGGGACGTAAAGACTTCCGAGAAGGCCATCGGGGTCGGGCTTGCACCCAGGGACTTCCAGACGTTCAGGAACAGCGGCACGTTCGGCACGCGCATCTTCAGGCCGTCCAGCTCGGAAGGCTTGGTGATCGGGCGGTTCGAGGTCAGGTTACGCGGGCCGCGGGCGAAGTAGGCGATCGGGCGGATGCCAACCTTGTCGACGATTTCCGCTTCGATCTTCTTGCCGAGATCACCGGAAGCAACCGCATCCATGTCCTCAAGGGACTTGTAGGCGTAGGGAATGGCCAGAAGAGCAGCCTTCGGCGCCCAGTTCTGCAGGGATTCGCCGGTGATGGTCATATCGGCGGTGCCAAGCTGCATGCCGTTGATGACGTCCATTTCCTTGCCCAGGGTCTCGTTCGGATAGACTTCGACCTTTACGCGGCCGCCCGTGCGGGAGGCAACTTCCTCGGCGAACTTCACCGAAGCCAGGTGCCAGGTGTTCTGCTCATTGGCCGGGTGGCCGAGCTTCAGGGTGACATCCTGTGCCCAGGCTGCAACCGAAATGGTTGCGGTTGCGATGCCTGCAATGAGTAGGGTCTTGAGTGAGTTTGCGACAGTCATGGTTTCCTCCCTTGGCCGCTATTGGGATCAGGCCGGATTGGTCTGGGTTTCGAAAAACTGCGGGCAGGCCGCCTGAATGGCTGGCAGGTCCGACAGGATCATTTTCAAGTGAGCGCGCATTGCGGCCTCAGCCGCCTCGGGCGAGCCCGTCTCGATCGCATCCACCACTGCTGTGTGCTGGGTGACGAGGTGGTCAATCGCAAGCCGCGCGGTGGTCAGACGGCGGACCCGGTCGAGCTGGGACTTCATGCCGTCGATCACGCGCCAGGCGTTGGGGCGTCCTGCGCCTTCCGCCAGGGTGCGATGAAATAGGTCGTCGAGTTCGACGAAATTTGCGGGATTGTCAGCGCAAAGGCGCAACTGAAGTGCCAACTGGCTGCGCAATTCCTTGACCAGCTCAGAGGAGGAGGCCTCCGCGCAGAGTTTCACGATGTCGGCTTCCACCGCTTCGCGCACAAAGCGGGCGTCGAGCACCGTGGACAGATTGATCTTGCAGACAAAGGTTCCGCGCTGGGGCCGCACTTCAACCAGGCCTTCTTCTGCAAGCTTGATGAAGGCCTCGCGCACTGGCTGGCGGCTGACCTCGTAGCGTGCCGCGATTTCCGACTCAGAAAGGCGCGCGCCAGGCTCCAGTTCATTGGAGACGATCAAATGACGGATTATCTGGGCCAGCTGCGGACCAGCTGCCATTTTCGGATCGAGCCTGGCTTGAATTGTTCCGGTCATTATCGCGTTTCCTCCGCCGCTCTAACTGCACCATACTTCCATACTAGTCAACATCAATGATGTGTGCTAGCCGTTTGTCATGTGTTGCGGCGCAGGAAGCCGCGAAACGATCAGGAGAGAAGAATGCGTCAAACCTGGCGATGGTTTGGACCCAAGGACCGCGTGAGCATCGACGACATGATGCAGGCCGGCGTCGAAGGCGTCGTTTCGGCGCTTCATCACGTGCCGACCGGCGTGGTCTGGACACCAGAGGAAATCGGGCAGCGGCAGCGCGAGATCGCAACCCGGCGGGACGGGCGTCCGTCTTCCCTGCAATGGGAAGTCGTCGAATCCCTTCCTGTTTCAGAAGACATCAAGAAACAGCAAGGCGATTGGAAAACCCATGTCGAGAACTGGAAGGTCTCGATGCGGAACCTGCGCGACGCTGGAATTGAAGTCATCTGCTACAATTTCATGCCGGTGCTCGACTGGACCCGCACGGACCTTGCCTGGGAACGGCCGAATGGCGCCCGCTGCATGCGGTTCGACCTGATCGATTTCGCCGCCTTCGACATCCACATCCTGGCCCGCAAGGGCGCTGCCGAAAGCTTCCCCCCGGAAGTCGTTGAAGCAGCTGCCCGCCGGTTCGCGGAAATGTCCGAGGAAGACAAGGAACGGATCGCCGGCAATGTCGTCTTCGGCTTGCCTGGCGCTGCGGAAAAATTCACGCTGGAACAGGTGCGGGAACATCTGGCCCAGTATGACAACATCACCGAAG
Organism: Roseibium suaedae; assembly: GCF_900142725.1. GTDB lineage: Bacteria > Pseudomonadota > Alphaproteobacteria > Rhizobiales > Stappiaceae > Roseibium > Roseibium suaedae. Next base: position 314,644 of record NZ_FRBW01000005.1, read on the forward strand.
ACCGTTTGCGCGGGAACATGATCGACTTCCTCTCGGAAGTGGCTCCGATCGCTCAGGACATCGGCATGCGGCTTTGCTGCCATCCGGATGATCCGCCGTTCCCGCTTCTGGGCTTGCCGCGCATCATGTCGACTGAAGCGCAATACCGTGCGGTTCTGGATGCCGTGGATCTGCCTGCAAACGGCGTTACCCTTTGCACCGGCTCTCTTGGGGCCCGTCCGGACAATGACACGGTCAAGATCTTCAAGGCGCTGGCCGACCGGGTGCATTTCCTGCATCTGCGGAACGTGAGCATTGAGGGCTCCGCTCTGATGAACTCCTTCTTCGAGGACAATCATCTGAGCGGTCACACCGATATGGCGGCCATGGTGAAGGCGATTGTGGCCGAAGAAGCCCGCCGCGCCGCTGCAGGCCGCTCTGACTGGTCGATCCCGTTCCGTCCGGACCATGGCCAAGACATCCTGGACGACATCGGCCGCGAGGCTCAGCCCGGATATCCGGCCATCGGACGCCTGAAGGGGCTTGCCGAACTACGTGGCCTCTACAACGCGTTCCAGCACGTCGCTGCTGAAGCCTGAAACGCTTCAAGGCACCAAAACTCAAGACAAGCCGCCGGATGCCAATCGTGTCCGGCGGCTTTGTGTTTGAGCCCCGGTTAAGTGACGCTTACTGCCAAGCAAAGCACTTCTCGATCCCTGCTGAGGTCTGGGACCTGATCACATGCCGATCCCCAAATTGCTTCAAGGATAGACTATCGTGACAGCTTCAGCCTTTATGTCCCGGGATAAAAGGATGGGGCCATCAGGCATGAACAGGGCAATCGGCACGGCAACGGTGCGGCTCGAACAATTGACCGGATTGCGTTTCTTCGCAGCGCTGCTGGTCTTCGGCGTCCATTTCAGGTGGGACACGAGTGGAGACTTCGTCAAGAGCATTGCCGAACAGGGCTATGTTGGCGTCTCTTTCTTTTTCATACTTTCCGGATTCGTGCTGACACAGTCCTACAAGAGCCGGATCCTCACCGGAGCGACCTCTTTCCGGACCTATTTCCTGCTTCGGATCGCCCGTCTGTCGCCCTTGCACTTCCTGACCGGACTTCCGTTTCTGTATTTCTCGATCATGCAGGTCGAAGCGATCTATTCGGAAGAGTTCAGCATTCTCAAGACAGCCCTGAACCTGACCTATTTGCAGAGCTGGGTTCCAGTCTCCTCGATCTATTTCTCTCTGAATGCACCGTCCTGGTCGCTATCAGACGAGATGTTCTTCTATCTCAGCTTCTTTTTTCTCGTCGCTTTCTCGCCGCGCAAGCTTCTTGCGATCACTGCAGGCCTTGCCGTGGTGGTGTTCGTTTCCGCATTTCTGGTTCTAGTCTTCCTGGGCGATACGATCCTTGCAGGAAAATACCCGTTCTCCCATTGGCTGTTCTATGTGTTTCCCGGCTTTCGCATCCTGGAATTTCTGGTTGGGATGGTGCTCCACGATCTCTGGAAGCGGGGCATTAGGTTACCCGGCTCCGTTATCCCGTTCACTTATGTTCTGCTGTTCCTGGCCATGTGGCTTGCGCCAGACATTCCGGCCCCGTTCCGCTACTCGCTGTTCTACCTGCCGGTCATCACGCTCTTCTTCTATGCCCATCTGACAGAAGGCACGGCACTTACCCACGTCTTTGCAACCCGGCCACTCGTCCTCCTGGGAAATGCGTCTTTCGCCTTTTACCTGGTCCACCAGCCTTCACTACATCTGTTGAACCTCTTCCTAAGGCCGAGCATCCCGTCGGATATCATCTTCTTCCCCATATCATTGTGCATCACGACCGCGTTTTCGGTGTTTCTCTACCGTATCTACGAGATGCCCGCTGAACGCCTCCTCAAGTCATTGATCAATGGCAGGCGGAACCTTGCAAAACCAAACCAGGTCGTGTCGTGAACATCGGCTGAAAACACTGCCCATCCTCTAGCAAGTTCATTCAGGAGGCCGCGCAGAAGCGATTACGTCCCATACCACTCCGTTCCCGTCCCAGCCTTGCGTCAGGACTGGTGTTGAGCCGGCAGGGGGCACCCTTTCACGTCCCCGTTCGCCTCCCGATCGGCAGACCTAAAAGCGAACCCGGCGGGAACAAGAAAGCCCGCACAAACTTCAAATGAGGCCCGTTTACGTAAGGGCCTTTAAACCGTAACTGCGGCAAGCTACTTTGATTATCTTGCTGATTCTGGCTGGGGGAACTGCAATGACATTTAAAACAGACTGCACGGATCCACGCGCCCTTCAGGCATTCTGAGGACCCTGATGCACGTCTTGATCATTGGCGGATGCGGGTTTGTAGGATCTCATGTGGTCGACAAATGCCTGGCCGAAGGCATGGCAGTTCGGGTCCTCGACCCAGCGCGGCCAAACAGCCGCATCGCGCATCCTGAAGTGGACTATGTCCGAGGGCACCTGGAAGATCAGGCCCGCCTGCCCGAGTTTCTGTCGGGCATCGACGCCGTGGTCCATCTCGCGAGCACGACAATCCCGTCCTCTTCCAATCTTGATCCCGCATCGGACATTTCCGGCAATCTGATCCCGATGATCAGACTTCTCGAGGCCATGCGCGAACATGGACCGCGCAAGCTGGTGTTCCTGTCCTCCGGCGGAACCATCTATGGCATTCCGAACATGTGTCCGGTGCCGGAGACCCATCTGCCGCAGCCAATCTGCTCCTACGGCGTCGTGAAGGCGGCCATGGAACATTACCTTCAGATGGAGCAGCATCTTCATGGGCTGCAGGCCACCATCCTGCGTCCCTCCAATATCTACGGCCCCCGTCAGGGAAGGCTTGGAGTCCAGGGCGTCATCGGCACCTATCTGCATAATCTCAGCCTGGGCCTGCCGATCGAAGTCTGGGGTGACGGGTCGGTGATCCGGGACTTTCTCTACGTTCAGGACTTCGCCGATATCTGTCATCAGGCACTCATGTCCAGCCTGACGGGCTGTTTCAATGCCGGGAGCGGGACAGGCATCTCGATCAGGGATCTGATCGGGCGGATCCAGCGGACCGTTGGCGGCCCGGTCCATCCGATTTATCGCGACGGACGCGGCTTCGATGTGCCGAGGGTGGTTCTCGACATCTCGAAGGTCAATGCCGCCTTCGGCTGGACACCCCGCGTTGGACTTGACGAAGGTTTGGCCGGTACGTGGAACTGGGTGAGCAAATGCGACGCAGCCTGACCCTTCCGTTCCAGTCTTTGCCAAAGGGCAGGCGTCAAGGCTGCCTGGCAGGCAAAGCCGTTATGGTCCCCGCACAAGCCTTGCTGTTGCCTTTCTTCATTCCTGCGGTCCTGGCTGCCGGTCCACTCCCTTTATTTGCGCATTCTTCGAAAGAGGTTGCCGGTGCTTTCTGAACTTGCCCTTTCCGCCTTGACGGACGTCATCCTCGCCTGCGAGCTGTTCTTTCTCGCAGGTCTGAGCCTGCGCCCGGAAGTGAAGCTGTGCTCCCCTGCCGGCATTTGGGGCATCACCCTGCTTCTGATCGGTCTAGCCTCCATGCTGGGCGCGATTGATCACGGGTTCTTTGAAGCAATCGGCCATGAAGGCCACCGGCCAATGGTGGTCATCACCCGGGTGGTGATTGTCCTCGGCAGCCTGGCCATGATCTGCGCCACGGCAGCGCAGTATCTTCGCGGCAAGGCACGCATGGCCCTGATCGGCCTGGGCGGATTGCTCGCCTTATGGCCGCTCTTCATGATCCTGACTTCCGACGATTTCCTGTCGGTCATCCTCTACTATTCGATCGGACTTCTGCTGCTGGCAGGTTTCAGCGCGGCAAATCTCAGCCGCCAGAAGAATGCAGGGGTGATGCTGGTTGGCATTGTGCTGACCCTCGCGGTCTCGACCATGATCCCGCTCCAAAGTGACGGTTTCTGGGGGCTTGGGCTCTATGCAAGCTATCACGTATTGCTGATGCCGATTGTCTTCCTGCTGTATCTCGGCGGCCGATCCTTCCGGACCGGGTGTTGAGGATCGTCATGAGCACGTGCCTGGACCTTCCCGCAGAGGCTGCAGAGATCCTGTCTGCCTTCTCCGCAGATATGGACCCTTCCATCCAGAGTGCCCTGCAACAAGCTTGCAGGCTGAAGCCGGTCGCCTCGGGCGAACCAATCCTCACGGAAGGGGCGGTCGGCTCAGTGCTTTATCTCGTTGTCGCAGGAACGTTCGGCGTCTACCGCCGCGACCCGCTGGACCAGACGGACCACCGGGTTGCGGTCGTCTCGACCGGACAGGCCTTTGGCGAAATGGCCCTACTTGACGGGGAGCCCCGCTCGGCTTCGGTGCGAGCGGAGGAAGCAGGCTGCCTGATCGAGATTGATCCCGATGCCCTGTCAAAGCAGCCTGACGGTGTCCTGCGCCTTTCGGAATTCAAGGGCGAGCTGGCATCCCTGGTGACCCGCCGCATGCGCGCTGCCAACCAGGAGCATGTCGCCGCATTGCAGAGAGAGCTGAAGCTGCGGGAAGAACAGCAACATTTCGGCAAGTTCTTCGTATATTCGCTGATCATGATGTCCATCGGCACACTGGTGAACAATGTGCTCGCCCGGTCGCTTACCAACATCGACATCTATACCGCCGTCTTTGCCTGGCAATATCTCGCGGTGCTGATGGTGCCGAGCCTTCTCATTATCTGGCATATGCAGATCCCGCTGTCCGAACTCGGCTTGACGACGCGCGGACTTGGCAAATCCATGAGGGAAGGGGCCCTGGTATCTGCCGGGCTATGCGCAGTCACCTTTGGCCTAGCGGCAGGTCTGCGTTATTTCGATGTGCTTCCCGGCAAGGCCTTGCCTTTTGACCCCTGGGGAAGTGCCAGCTATTTCCTGCACAGTGCGCTTCAGGAAGTGATTGCCCGAGGCTTTTTGCAATCGTCTTTCCAAAGGTTCCTTGGTGACAAGCGTGGTTGGCGCTCAGTTATTCTTGCCTCTGTCCTGTTTGGGATGTTTCATCTGCATTTCGGGCTTCCTGCCGTGCTGATGACCATTGCGACGGGATGTGTTTTCGGCTGGATTTACATCCGGCATCAGAACATCGCTGGTGTCGTCCTCATCCATTACATGATGGGTGTGGCGGCATTCAATTCTGGACTTCTTTGATCCATTTTCTCAAGCAGCTACAGCAGAAAACTGCGACAGGTTGAAGCCATGGTAGATCGAAAATACTTTATCCCCCGTCCCGCCATCTATTACCGGGATTTCGGGTTTTATCTGGTTCTGTTTGTCATCGGCATGGTGTGGGGATCACAGGCCACCTGGCCGACGCTAATCCTGCCATTGCTCCTGGCCGCCGCCGGGCTGCACCGGGCAGGCCTCTTCTGTCACGAGATCGTTCACATCAAGGACGCCTCGCTGAAACCCTTCCAGTATCTTTACACCTGGACAGTTGCCCTACTGGTGATGGTGCCACCCCTGCGCTTTCAAGTTCCGCATCTCGCCCATCACAGGCTTGGCGTCTTTGGCACCCCTGAAGATCCCCAGTATCCGCTGGTCCGCAACAACCCGATTGCCATGACCATGGTGCTTCTGGTGATCCCCTTCATCGTACCCTTCACCAATCTTTTCATGACCTTCACGGCTGCCGCCGGTGCGTTCAGTACAGAGCAGGCCATTGACCGCTGGGCCATGCGCAAGTTCGGCTTTTCGCTCAGCTCACCTCTAACGGAAGAGCAGCAGGCTGAAGTCAGCCGGCATGCCCGCGTGAACCTGCTGTTGCTTGCAGCCGTTGTCATCTTCATTCCCGGAATCCTGCCGTTCTATTATGCGGTTCTCGTCATCGGCTGGGCGCTGCTGACGGCCCGGATCCCGCTCGAGCACGAATTGGAGCAGCTCATGGAGACGTCTGGCCGGCAGGACCAGATGATCGACAGTTTCACGATTGAATCTCCGTTTGCCCTGATCGTGCAGCCGGTCGGGTTCCGCTTTCATACCGCCCATCACATGTATCCGGCCGTGCCCTACCACAACCTTCCGGCCTTGCATGAACATCTGAAGCAAACTGTTCCGGAATACCGGGACAGCATCATTTCCCTTTGGCGCGCCATCCGCGGCCCCAAACGCAGCGCAACAGCTTCCCATTCCTGATTTGAAAGTCATATGATGAAAGATATTATCAAGCAGCTGGCGGATGCCATGTCCGCCGCAGAGCCAGATGCACAGTTTGCTGTCCGCTTTTGGGATGGCACAGGCTTCACCATCGGAGCCGCCCCCGAATTTACCCTGCACTTCAAGACACAGCGCGCGTTGTCCAGGGTCCTTTCCGATGCCTTCATGGGCTTTGGCGAGAGCTATATGCTGGGCGAAATCGACGTCGAGGGCGACATCAAGAAGCTATTCTATCTCGGCTTCGCCATCGACTTTGCCGAACGGCCGATGTCCTTGATGCTCCGCCTCAAGCTCTTCTTCCACTTCCTGCGCGCTCGCAACACGATCTCGAAGTCGCGCGAGAACATCTCCTTTGCCTATGACATCGGCAACGAGTTCTACGAAATTCTGCTGGGCAAGGGCATGATCTACACTTGCGCCTATTTCACCTCGCCCGACGAGAGCCTTGATCAGGCGCAGCGCAACAAGCTCGAACTGGTGTGCCGCAAGCTTGCCTTGAAGCCTGGCGAGCACATTGCAGATCTTGGCTGCGGCTGGGGCGGGTTCCTGATGTATGCCGTGGAAAACTACGGCGTGACCGGCGTGGGCTACACCATTTCCTCCGAGCAGCGGGACTATGCGCTTGAGCGGATCGCGGAAAAGGGTCTGTCGGACAAGATCGAGATCCGGCTGAAGGATGCCCGCGAAGCCGAAGGTCTCTACGACAAGGTGGCCTCGATCGGCATGGTCGAGCACATGGGCAATGCCCAGATCCCACCGGTGTTCGAACGCATCTCCAAGATCCTGAAGCCCGAGGGACTTGCCTTGGTGCACACCATTGGCAACGACATCGAACGGCCAATCGATCCCTGGATCGACAAATACATCTTCCCCGGCACCCAGGCGTCACCCCTGACCACCATGATCGAAGCTGCCGGCAACAACGGCCTCAGCATGATCGATCTGGAAAACCTGCGGCTGCATTATCCGCCGACCGTGCGCTACTGGCTGGCCAATTTCGATGCCAACATCGACCGCATTCGCGAGCTCTATGACGACAAGTTCGTCCGCAGCTTCCGGCTCTATCTCGAGATTGCCAGCTCCTCCTTCAGCTGGGGCGACAACAAGCTGTTCCATCTGCTGATGACCAAGGGCCTGAACAACTCCGTCTCGATGACCCGGGCGCAACTTGTTCTTCCCAATGACCGGGCCGTGGAACCGCGCGTATGACCGCTCCGGTACATGTGGTCATTCTCTATACGGACGCAGGCGGTGGCCACAGGGCCAGCGCTTGCGCTCTCAAGGCTTGCCTGGAGGCCACAGGCCGCTATCGGGTCACTTTGCTCAACCCCTACCTGGACCTGATTGCCCATCTCGATCTCTTCTCCCGTTTCGGATCGCTGACCGGCGAGAACATCTACAATGAAGTCATTCTCCGGAAGGGGCGCACGGGCCTGGGATGCTGGCTTTTCTATGCTGCTCTCAGACTGAACTATGTGCTGTGCGAGCGCCCCGCAATCCGGATCCTTGCCCGGCATTTTGAGGACATTCAGCCGGATATCGCCCTGTCGGTCATGCCTCTTGGAAACAAAACCATGCTGGAGGCTTTGAAGAGGTACCGGGCGGGGGCCGGAGCGGACCGCAAGCCCAAGGGCGCTGTCATGATCACCGATTGGGCCGAACTGGCGCCGGGTGTGTGGTTCCCCAATCGCGATGACTACCATGCCATCTGCGGCACGGAAGACGCCTTGCGCTCGGCCCGGAAGCTGAAGCGTCTGAAGGGCAAGGTTCATGCAATGGGCGGTCTTCTGATCCGCCCGGAATTTACGGACCCTGCTCTCCGGAAGACCCCGGACCTTCCAGGGTTCGATCCCGCACGCCCGGTTGTCACTGTGCTCTATGGGGCTCAAGGCAGCCAGCGGATGCTGGCGCTCGCCGAGGCCATGGCCAACACGGACCATGACGCGCAAGTGGTCTTCTTGTGCGGCCGCAACGCAGCCCTCAGGGCAGAACTTGCAGCGCTTGACCTGCCATATCCGAACCAGATCCTTGGCTTCACCGACCGGATTGCGGACTATCTTGCCGCGAGCGACCTCTTCATCGGCAAGCCTGGTCCCGGCTGCACCAGCGAAGCGCTGGCCCTCGGCCTCTCTCCCTTGCTTGACCGCAGCCTCGCGCTGCCTCAGGAGGCGGCAGTCCTTTCTCACGTCCAGAAGACCGGACTTGGGCGATCCTTCGCCACCATGGACGATTTCCAGCGCGAATTCTCCAGCGCCCTGAAGGCACTTGACCCTCGGGCACACCACCGCCCTGCGTCGGCCAACAGCTCGCCAACCGATGTTCTGCGGATCATCGACCAGATTGCCGGTGAGCGCCATGTCAACGCTGGGGCAACGGCGGTGAAGGCCTGAGCCATGAGCGGACCGGGGGATCGCTCTTCACCCGCAAGCGTGACCGCATCGCCAAAAGCGCTGCGGATCCGACTGATCTACAATCCGCGGGCGGCACGACGCAGACAGCGCCGGTTTGCCGGGGTCTTAAAGCGGCTGCGGGATGCAGGCCACAATGTCGAGATCCTGACGACGGAAAAGGCAGGTGATGCCGGTTCCCATGTCCGATCCGCCGCGCCCGGCAAGGTGGACCTGATCGCGATTGCCGGCGGCGATGGCACGATGAATGACGCCCTGCAGGGCATTGGCCCCACCACACCTCCCATCGGGCTCATTCCGCTCGGCACGGCAAATGTGCTCGCCCATGAACTCGGCATCGGAACCAGGCCCGGCCGCATCGTGGAGACCCTCGTCTCGGGCCGGACGCAAGCGATCCGTCCAGGCGAAGTCGCAGGGCACCGGTTTATGATGATGGCCGGTGTAGGTCTCGATGCACAGGTCGTTGCCTGTGTTCCCCGCGCCCTGAAATCCCGGCTCGGCAAAAGCGCCTATCTTCTGGAGGTCGTACGGACCCTGTGGCGCTGGCGTGGCGCGGACCTGCGGCTACGGGTGAATGGTGAGACGATCGCAGCGGGTACCGCAATTTTCTGCAGGGGCAAGCGTTATGGCGGCCGGTTCATGCTGGCACCGCACGCAGACCTATTTTCCCCGAGCCTGCAACTTGTCCGTTTCCCACAAGGGCGGGCTCTTTCGGTCTTCCTGCGTTTTCTGATGATCCCCAGCGGACAGATTGTCCGGCTGGGACTTGCAGAGGAGCGCCCGGTCGAAAGTCTCGAGATCCTGTCACCGGAAGGCGAACCGATCCAGGCCGATGGCGATATTGTCGCCCACGCTCCCGCGAACATCCGGCTCTGTGACCAGACCGTGCATTTCCGTGTTCCGTCAGACCGTCTCTGAGGGGCCTTGAGCCGTTAGTCCGCCGAGCTCAGCCAGCCGCCGGCAAGCGCTCATCCAGTCAAAATCCTTCCGGATCGCAGCCGGATCTTCCGGCAGAACCTGCAAAGCACTTTGAAGCGCTGAAACCGCACCATCAAGATCATCGTAGAAATGCGCGTTGGGATAGGCCTTGAAAGGCAGGTTACCCGGACAATCCGGCAGGACGACATGCCGTCCAGCCACCAGCGCATCGGCCGTCGCCGTGCACAGAACCTCGCTGCGGGAGGGGTTCACCATCACCCGGTAGGGGCCGATATCAGACCAGAACCGGCGATTGGCTCCCAGGAAACGCAGGTTCGCCCCCTGATCCTGCGCAAGGACCTTCACAGCCTCCTCATCGGGACCCGAACCGATCACATCCATCGCCAAGCCAGATCTGCGGGCGATTTCGACAAGATCAGCCAGCCCCTTTTCCCAGATCAGTGCTCCCAGAAAATAGATGCCCTGATCTGAAGCCTGAACAGCTGGCGCCTTTGCATAGGCCGGCATCACCCCAGTCACCCGCTCCACCGCCATGGTGACGCCGGGCAGGGAAAGGGCAGGGGACAGACTGAGAGGCAGATCAATTCGACGGCGGATCGCATCCCCATGGAGATAGGAAACCAGTTTCGAAAGGGGCCGGCCCATCGGCAGCCCCGACATGCGGATATAGGTGTCGTAATCCGTCATGCTCAGACCGATGGTCCGGTCCGCCCGCGCAGCGTTGCGGCCCCGCGACAGGGGGTACCAGCTCAGATGTTCCGGCTCGTTGGCGACAAGACACCGGGTGGGAGGCACGGCCCGGAAGACGTCTTCCATCGGCACGATCGACCCCATGGCCCGCGAATAAGCCGCGGAATACGGCTGGCATTCCGGCAGGGTCAAGCCTGTCAGATCCCTTGCTTCCCGCGCCAGCCACTCGACCTGTGCCTCGAAATCCTCGAACCGCTGCTCTCCCCAGAGCCCGATCTGCGATTTCTCGGATAGCCAGGGCAGCAGATAGGTCACACGATAGCCAAGCGCCGCCAGACCGCAGGCCTGCCAGAGGGAAATGAAGGCAGGGCCGGTCATCCAGGGCAGGGCGGCAGTGGTCGCGACAACCGCGTCCTGAACCGGTTGCCCGCCTGAATGCCGTTCCCTCGCCTTGGAGCTCTTCGTGCCAATGGCCGTTTGAAGCATGGTCATTCCCGTTGTCAGGCCGAGGCATTGAGGCACTTCGGCAAAAAGGCACCTGCAAAAATGCGTGTCCTGCGCATTCAAGGTCAATGGCAGAGCGGCGTTGTTTCAAGAGAAAAGGAAATAATCCCAGGCCTTTGGACTGTTAAACGCCGGAATGCTTCGCGCAAGCCAGCCGGAGGAACAGCCCCCCGACTGGCTTCAAACTTACATTTTCTGCCGGAACTTCTCATGGCAGGCTGAGCAGGCCTGTGCGATCATCATGAAAACACCATCCGCCGGCATGGCAGCAATCGCCGCTGGATCATTCATCGACATGTGCCCCGCCATATGGCCGCCCATATCCTTCATCAGGCCATTGTCCGCAGCGTCCATCAGGCCACTGGCCAGCAATTCCAGCTGATTGGACATCTGAGTGAATTCGTCCCAGTTCTCCCAGATTTCCTCCCGGGCCTCGGAAGGCATCCCGCCGGTCCCTTCCGGAAAAAGCTTTGTCAGCGCTGCGCCGGAGTGAGACCGGAGGATCTCCGCCTGTGCCTTGACCTGCGCCGCATCATAAGGCACGGCGCCCTTCATCATGCCGCCGAGAGCCTTCGCGGCATCCCGTAGCACGACCATAAGCTCCATCCGTTCCTTGACCACCCCTGTTGCCTTGCCATGCCCATAAGCAATGGGGGCAATAGAGGCACTGACCATGAGAACGGCGAGACTGACAACTCCCGCGACGCAGACACGCCCGCGCCTCATTGCTTGATCTCCGTGACGGTCAGATTGCCCTTGATCCGCTCTGCGGTGAACTCGATCTCGTCCCCCTCCTTGAGCTGACCGAGCATGGCTTCATCGGCCACCCGGAACGGCATGGTCATGGCCGGCATGTCGAGGTTTTTCAGGTCCTCATGGGCGATGGTAACCTTCTTGGACTTCAGATCCACCTTTCGCACCGTGCCCTTGGTGTAGTCAGCCGCCAGCGCCTGGCCAGCAAGGCTCAACCCGAGGATGGCTGTGGCCATCAGTTTGAATGCACGTCTCATTTTCGCTCCTCTCCATGATAATTCCGAGATTGACCGGCCGTTGGCCGGTCAATTTCTTTCCTTCAAATCAATGATGCTGACCGTGTCCTGAGTGCCCCTCTCCCATGACGGGAGCAGTTTGTCCTTGGGAGGAGGAGGGGGCGACCGCTCCCGAACCTGCAGGATCGCTTGCCCGGGTGACGTCCGGCATCTCACCGGTCCACTCCCAGGGCTGTGTGCCGGGAGGGTTCTCGTACCAGCCCGGATCGGCATAATCTCCAGCCGCTATGCCCTCCCGCACCTTCACGACGGAGAACATCCCGCCCATTTCCAACGGGCCATATGGCCCCCAGCCGGTCATCATCGGAACCGTATTGTCCGGCAAGGGCATCTCCATCGCGCCCATTTCCGCCATTCCGGTGCTGCCCATGGGCATGTAGTCAGGCTGAAGGAGCCGGATCTTGCGGCTGACGGAGGTCTTGTCGGCTCCGATGAACGTGGGCACGTCATGGCCCATGGCATTCATGGTGTGGTGGGACTTGTGGCAGTGAATGGCCCAGTCCCCCAGGTGAACCGCGTCAAACTCATAGGCCCGCATCGCCCCCACCGGAATGTCGATCGTGACTTCCGGCCAGCGTGCTTCCGGCCGCACCCAGCCTCCGTCCGTGCCGGTGACCTCGAAATCGTAGCCATGCATGTGGATGGGATGATTGGTCATGGTGAGATTGCCGACCCGCACCCGCACCCGGTCCCCCTTAGACACCACAAGCGGGTCGATGTTCGGGAAGATCCGGCTGTTCCAGGTCCAGAGGTTGAAGTCGGTCATGGTCATGACCTTGGGCACATAGGACCCCGGATCAATGTCGAAGGCATTGAGCATAATGAGGAAATCCCGGTCTACCGGCATGAAGGCCGGATCCTTGGGATGCACGATGAAGAACCCCATCATGCCCATGGCCATCTGCACCATTTCATCCGCATGCGGGTGGTACATGAACGTGCCCGACTTCACGAGATCGAACTCGTAGACATAGGTCTTTCCCGGCGGGATGGCCGGGTGAGACAGCCCTCCGACCCCGTCCATTCCCGAAGGCAGGATCATGCCGTGCCAATGCACGCTGGTGTGTTCTGGAAGGCGATTGGTGACGAAGATCCTGACCCGGTCCCCCTCTACCGCTTCGATGGTCGGACCAATCGACTGCCCGTTATAACCCCAGAGATAGGCCGTCATTCCTTCCGCCAGTTCCCGTTCCACCGGTTCGGCAACCAGATGAAATTCCTTCACACCGTTGTTGGTACGGAAGGGGAGGGTCCAGCCATTCAAGGTAACGACGGGCGTATAGGGAACACCGGTGGAAGGCGGCGGAGTGATTTGCGTTCCGGCTCCCTCCATGACGGCAGCTTCGGGCAATCCCATGTTGGTGGTCTTGGCCCAGGCTGTCGCGGAAACGAGAGCGGTGCCACCAGCCGCAGCACCGAGCAGTTGCCGGCGGCTCATCATGGCCGCAAAATGCTTTATGGACGTCATCAGTGTCCTCCTCCACCAGCTTCGGCTGTCATTTGAGGCGCCGCACCACCGGCGGACGCGGCTACACCGCCTCCAACGATTGCAGCAGCAAGATCGGCTTCGGAGATCCAGAATGCGCGTTTCGCATCGCTTGCCAGCAAGGCGGTGTTGATCCGCGCCCTGGTATCGGCCAGCAGATCAAATGTGCTGGTGATCATGCCGTTGTAGGTCAGCAGGGCTTCCGCCTCGACGGTCTTGCGCAGAGGCAGAACAGCATCCCTGTAGTGACGGGCGATCTTGTGAGTGGATTGATAGGCCGTATAGGAAGAACGGGCTTCGGACCGGATCGTGACGGCCTTTTCCGCCAGACGGTTGGCCGCCTGCATATAGGCAAACTCCGCCTTGCGCAGGCTGGCCTTGCCGCTGTCAAACAGGGGAATGGCGAACTCGAGCTCAATCTGAGGTGTCGCCACAGTCTTCTTTGACTTGTGCTCCTCCAGGCTGCCGCCATCGAGTTCGTATTCGGTTTCGATCTCCCGCTCGGCTTCGACGCCGGCGATGAGCTCCAGATCACTCACATAACGGGTCGCGTTGGTCAGCTTGTAGCTCTGAGCCACGGCTTCCAGCTCCAGTTTCGCAATCTGAAGATCGATACGGCCGCGCAGCGCGTCGCTCTCAACAGCACGAATGCGGCGGGGTGAACCGGGCAGGCGCGGCAGGGCGTCTGGAACAAAGTAATTGGTATCGTCTCCCCAAAGCCCCATCAGACGCGTCAGCTGCTCCTTGGCCAATTGAGCGGCGAGCCGCGCCTGTGCCTTTTGCCCCGTCAGCTCGGCATAGAACGCATGTTCCCTGGCCTGAGCTGCCTTTGGCATGGCCCCCGTCTCGCCGAGCTTTTGCGCCAGTTCGGAAGCAGCATCGGCTGCCGCCTGTGCCTGGTTCAGGAGCGTGACCGTCTCGAAAGCCGCAACGGCCTCGATCCACGCCCTCCGGGTCTGACTTGCAAGAGCAAGGGTTGCCTCAACGGCACTGGCCTGGCTCTGGCGGAAGCGGATATCGGCGATGTCGACGCGGCGCTTGCGCGTGGACAGGGACAGAAGATTGGCCGCGACCATGCCCTCAAGCGTTCTGATGCCATTGACTTCAGGGGCTGCAATGCCAAGCAGGCCAATCGAAACGACCGGGTTTTCCAGCATGGTCTCCTGCCAGGCATCTGCAGCGCTCATGCCGAGTTCCGCATAGGCCGACTGAAGACCGCGATTGTTGAGAAGCGCCACCTGAACAGCCGTATCGGCAGTGATCGTCTTTCTGAACACGAGGCCATGGACACGGTCCGCGGTTGCCCTGGCCTGATCGGCATTCTGGATCCAGACCGTGGACTTCCCAGCCATGCGGCGGGACGTTTCGCCCGCCACGGAAGCAAACCCGGGCTCAGCTGCAGAGTAGCTGTCGATCTGATCGGCTGAAACACACCCTGAAAGCAATGCGCCGAGGAGCGTGACAGCAGCGAGCTTTTTGGCTTTTCCGGTCATGAGCGGCCTCCCGAGGCGGGAGCCTGCTCGTCGTTCATCTGACGCCAGGACCTTGGATCGACCGGCTCGCGATGGGAATAATCAACCGGGCTCCCAGCGAAGGACGCGGAACCAAGACCAAGGCTTGGATCATCCGGCGCTGGTCCGGAAGCGAAACTCGGCAAGGGATCTGCCGATGCGCAGGCCCCAAGCGCGACAAGCGCCAGAGCTGCAAATATGCGGAATATCATGGGGACTCACGGATCTGAGCAAGAACAGGATCGCTCTGCCAAAGGCAGCGCGGTTCTCTATCTGCAGCGTGTGCAGGGTCAGATCAGTGTTTGGGAGGGCGATCCAGGGGCACCAGCGACGCCGTGACAAGGGCGCGCAACGGCAACTGATAAAGAGGAGTCTGATCCGTCTGTGCCGTCAGGCTCGCCTGAACTGCAGGCAACCCGCCGAAGCACATGAACGGACAGCAATTTTCAGACTGGGCATGCTTTCCGCTGGAGCCAGCCGAAGTGTCGCAGCCATCGACCGCCAAGTCTGCCACAACACGATGATCGCCATGATGTGCCGAGGCCGTTTCGCCGGAATGGTGATGCTCTGCCTTCCCGCTCTCTTGCGCGACGGCGCCTGGAGCAAAAGCCATATGATGCGCGGACGCACTTGCCTGAAAGGCGCTTCCCGTCAGGAAAAGCACCGCAAAAACCGTCAGAAGCAGCTTTCGCAAGGGCAAGAATGAGGCGATCATTCCTGATCACTAACCCGGTTGCCGCCCGGCGCAAACTGAAATCTATGTGATGGCGGGAATTTAAACAGATGGCGGGTTCATACCTCCCGTCAAGGATAGAAATTAATCAAACCATATTGAGCCATCTATATCCGACGTTTCAATAGGCTGAGTTGTCTACAGCACCAAACTCATCCATCAAAACAATTCGTTAGATGGTTTGAATGCTTCCACTTGTTCCTAACCCTTGACGCCGGATGATATCATCACGGCCTCGGTCACCTTTTTCTGGAAGATCAGATAGAAGACAGCCACCGGCATGGCACCGAGCAGGGCGACAGCCATGAGGCGGGCATAGTAGACACCAAAAGCGTCATTCACCTGGGTAATGCCCACCGGTATCGTCATCATGTTCTCCGTCGTCACCACCAGGAACGGCCAGAAAAACTGGTTCCAGGCCATGATGAAGGTGATGATCGCCAGAGCCGTGGTAATGCCCCAGTTGAGCGGCAGATAGACCCTGAAGAGCAAGGTATAGTCACCGCCGCCATCGAGCACCACGGCCTCGCGCATCTCCTTTGGCACCGCGTCAAAGAACTGCTTGTAGACGATGATCACTACCGGAACGATGAGCTGGGGCAGAATGATGCCAGCCCAGGTGTTGATGAGCCCCATGTCGTTCATCAGGATAAATTGAGTAACGATGAGAGCCTGCGACGGCACCATGAAGCTTGCCAGCACCACGCCATAGAGCAACTTGCGACCTGGAAAGCGCATCTGAGAAATGGCGTAGGCGCACATCATGCCCGAGACCAGAACGACTACAGTGATGATCACCGAGGTGGCGATGGAGTTCCAGTACCAGGTCAGAAGCTTTGTATTGAACAGGGCGCTGGCATAAGCGGTCAGGTTGAACTCGTCCGGGATAAGCCCTGCCGCGTCGCTGACAACCCGGTCTTCCGTCCGGATCGAGGTGATGAAGGCCCAGTAGAGCGGGAAGGTCCATAGTACCGCAGCGAGCAAGCTGCCACCTGCAAGTATGCTGTTTTCGAGTTTTCTGATCTGCATCATTTCTGCCCCCTGGAGCGCAGCAGCTGGAATTGCAGCACCGAAACGACCATGATCACCACGAAGAGGACCACGGCGATGGCCGAGGCATAGCCGCCATGATTGAGCTGGAAAGCCTCGCGATAGACCATTAACAGCAGCACATAGGATGAGTTGAAAGGTCCTCCCTTAGACATCAGGTAAACCTGGTCGAAGATCTTCAGCTGCAGGATGAGCTGCAGGGTCAAGATCAGAGCGGTGACTGGCCACAGCAAGGGCCAGGTGACACGGCGGAACATCTGCCAGCGGGTTGCGCCATCAAGCGAGGCAGCCTCATAGAAATCCTGCGGAATATTGCGCAGGCCTGCAATGAACAGAAGCACATTGAAACCGTTGGTCCACCAGATGGTGACGGCTGCGACCGTTGGCATGACCCAGTATGGGTTCTTGAAGACCGGGATCGACTTGCCGTAGAGGCTGGCAAAGAGCGGCTGTATAATGCCGAACTGGAAATCGAGCATCCACATCCAGATCTCAGTTACTACCGAGACCGGCAGAATATAGGGAAGAAAGAAAAGGGCGAGGACAAGCGCCTGCAGCGCTCCCTTCAGCCGGTTGATCGTCAGGGCTATAGCGAGCGCCAAGGCCGTGGTCGGCACCACCGTAAGCAGGACGAAATAGCCGTTGTTCTTCAGCGAGGTGAAGAAAAGCCGATCGCTCATCAGGCGCTTGAAGTTTTCCAGCCCGATCCAGTGTCCGTTACCGATCAGCGGGGCGTCTGTGAAACTCAGGAGCACCATGCGGACCGTTGGATACAGAAAGACCAACGCAAAGGTCACGACGAAAGGTGCAATCAGCGACATGGCGACAGCCACATCCCTGCGCCGATTGGTAATCATGGCCACTTTTGTCGGTCTCCCTGGTTAGAGCGAAGAAGCACGGGAAACCGCCATGGAACGTGGCCGTCAAGACCCCGCCCCATGGCGATCAGGTGGGGAGGTCCCCCTCCCGTCCTAGTGCAGCTTGGCCTGAAGCTCTGCCTGGAGCTGTTCGGCCGCTTGCTGCGGATCCATGTAGCCGTGCATGGCTGGCGAGATGATGTTGATCGAGGCGTCATAGACCGGGGATGCAACGCCGGCGATAACGGAGCGCGGGTCATAGGCGGCTGTCTCAGCCAGGCTGGAATAGGTAGCGTTCGGCTCCATTTCCTTGAAGCTTTCGCTGGTGGCCACCGGCTTGTAGGCCGGAATGTGGCCGGCACCGGCCCAGGCCAGGGAGTTCTTTTCCATCCAGCCGATCACAGTCATGACGGCCTTGCGCTTTTCCGGGCTCATCTTGGAGCCGGCAGGAATTGCGAAAGCATGGGAGTCCGCCCAGGTTGCGGTGGTGCCAAGCAAGGTAGGAATCTGGATCGCGGTCCACTCGAAGCCGAGCTTGTTCTGGGCTGCCAGGTCGATCATGGTAGGAACTTCCCAGACGCCATTCATGTGGAAGGCAGATTTCCCGGACGTGAAGAGGGCCACGGAGGCCGGATATTCCGCCTGCTCCGGCTGCCAGCCTTCCTCGTGCCAATGGGTCATGATTTCAATGGCCTTGGCAGCCTTGCCCAGATTGTCACCGGGGAGGACCTGGCCATCGGCGATCAGTTCACCGCCCTGCTGCTTCATCAGGGTGTAGAAAACGCGATAGGTGCCGCCATCATCGCCAGTGGCGTAAGACAGAGGGGTATCCGAGCCGTTTGCCTTGGCGAGCGCCATGGCTTCCTCGAAGTCGGCGAGACTCTCGATGCCGGTTACATTGCCCTTGTCATCAAGGAAACGAGAGCCCTTGAGGTAGCTTTTGTTCACGTAGAGGACGATAGAGTGAATGTCGAAAGGAACGGCATGCAGAGCGCCATTCTCGTCGCTAGCCGCTGCGATGGAGGCCGGAAAGAAGTCAGACTTCGACAGACCGGCTGCGGCCATGTCCTCATCGGAAATGGTGTCGAGCACGTTCTCTTCCAGACCAAGCGGCATGCGCGACAAGTGATAGGTCATAACGTCGGGCCCCTGGCCGACGGTCACTGAGGTGCGGACCTTGGTGTAGAAGGGGACACCCCATTCCAGAGTGGTGCCATTGATCTGAATATCAGGATGCTCTTCGTTGAAGCGCTGGATCAGGGCCTTCATGCGGACGCCGTCGCCACCGCTTAGAAAGTCCCACCAGGTGACATTCTGTGCGGCAAAGGCTGGCAGGGCGGCGAAGCTCATGGCCCCGGCTGCGAGAAGACGTTTCACGTAATTCATCTATTCCTCCCTTTCCTGAACCGGCGGGTTTCTCCCAAATGCCGCCGGGGTGCATATGCGAAGTGAGCGTTGGCGCTACCTCATGCGATGACCTTCCGTGTCGAAGACCATGATCTTGTCCGGAGAACAGGCGAGATGCAGCGTCTCGCCCATGCGGGCGTGTTCGCCGTCGCGCCATTCCACCACGATTTCGGACATGTCTGGGCGGCGGGTATGCAGGAAGGAAAGGCCTCCCAGCTCTTCCGCCATTTCCATTCTCACCGGCAACCCGGTTTCGCCAACGCGAATATGTTCCGGGCGCAGACCGAGAGCTACGCTTGTGCCCGGTGCCGGCGTGGCATCGATGCGCGCGACCATCTCGGTGCGATCAACCTCGAGGATGGTCAGATCGCCCTCGCGGCCGGTGACGGTTCCCTCCAGAAAGTTCATGGCCGGTGAACCGATGAAGCCCGCGACGAAGCGATTGTCTGGATCGCGGTAGAGATCCAGCGGTCGTCCGGACTGCTGCACGATGCCGCCCTTCAGCACGAAGATCTTGTCGGCGAGCGTCATGGCTTCCACCTGGTCATGGGTCACATAGATCATGGTGGCCCCGATTTGCTTATGCAGGCGCGCCAGTTCGAGCCGCATCTGGACACGGAGTTCTGCATCCAGATTGGATAGAGGCTCATCGAAGAGAAAGACTTTGGGTTGGCGCACGATTGCGCGGCCAATTGCGACGCGTTGGCGCTGACCTCCGGAGAGCTGGGAGGGTTTCTTGTGAAGCTGCTCCTCGAGCCGCAGAATGGCCGCCGCCTCGAGAACCTTCTCTTCGATCTCCCGTTTCGAGGCCCGCCGCAGACGCAACGAGAAGGCCATATTCTCGTAGACGCTCAGATGCGGATAGAGGGCGTAGGACTGGAAGACCATAGCGACTCCGCGCTTGGCCGGCTCCGTCCAGGTGACATCTTGTTCCTCGATGGAGATCTGACCCGAGCTGGTGTCCTCCAGCCCGGCGATCGTTCTCAGAAGCGTGGACTTGCCGCAACCCGAGGGGCCAACAAAGACGGCGAACTCGCCAGCGGCAATGTCCATGCTGACGTCGTGGATGACTTCAACCGTGCCAAAGGACTTCCGGACATTGCGAAGCTGTACGGCCATGGTCGCCTCCTCACGCTACGTCGAGACGCAGCACGTGATAGGAAAGGGGGCGCAGCTTGCCCTTCAGCTTTCCATCCTCGACGCCCACGCCGCTGCCACGGGTCGGCACGACCTTGTCCTGCGTGATGGGACCGTTGGTTTCGCTCAGGTCATGACCTTCCATAGCGATGTGGTCAGCCAGGGTCGGGTTCGCAAAACCATGCAGCGAGACGTCAAGATCCGCAGACTCGGTTAGGTGGCGATTGACGAAGAAGAGCGTCAGCTTGCCAGCTTCCTTGTCGTGCACGCCGGCAACATCGAGATAGCTGACATCATTGGCGACACTGCAATCGTAAGTGCCGGCATCGACAGCGATGTTGAGCGCATCACCGCGTCCATAAAGCGATGCGAACTGATACGGGTAATAGATGGTTTGGCGCCAGGCGGGGCCGCCCTTTTCCGCGCGGATCGGCGCAATCACATTGACCAGCTGGGCGATACAGGCAATCCGCACCCGGTCGGAGCGGCGGATGAACTCGTTCAGAAGGCCCGCAACGAAGAGCGCGTCCTCGAAATTGTAGTTCTCTTCGAGAAGCGCCGGGGCTTCCGGCCAGTCCCATTCCTTGATGCGGCGGCCATCTTCCTCGCGGATGTGATACCAGACGTTCCATTCATCGAAGCAGATATGAACGTCGTTCTTGGCGCGCTTCTTGGCCTTCACATAGTCAATCACGCCACCGATAGTCTGGATGTAGCGGCCGGTTTCCTCGATCTTGCCGAAATAGTTGAGCGTGTCCTTGCTCTTGTTGCCGAAATATTTGTGCAGCGAGATGTAGTCGACATTCTCGTAGCACTCCTCCAGCACTTCGCGCTCCCATTCGGGATAGGTCGGCATGCCGTCGTTGGAGCTGCCACAGACAATCGTCTCGATGGTCGGGTCGAAGCCCTTGAAGGCCTTAGCGGTTTCGTTGGCCAGCCGCCCATACTCGGTGGCAACCTTGTGGCCAATCTGCCAGGGGCCGTCCATTTCGTTGCCCAGGCACCACATCTTCACGCCGTAGGGCGCCTCACGGCCGTTGCCGCGGCGCTTGTCAGACCAGGTAGTTCCACCGGGAAAGTTGACATATTCGAGGAAGTTGCGGGCGTCTTCCAGACCGCGGGATCCGAGATTGACCGCCAGCATCATGTCGATACCGGCCTCTTCCGCCCAGATCGCGAAGTCGTCGATACCGACCTGGTTGGTTTCCTTGCAACGCCAAGCCAGATCCAAACGCACGGGGCGCTGGTCTTTCGGACCGAGACCATCTTCCCAATTGTAGGCAGAGACGAAATTGCCGCCCGGATAGCGGATGGCAGGGATCTTCAGGTCCTTCACAAACTTCAGGACGTCCTTGCGGAACCCATGGGCATCGGCTTCCGGATGCCCAGGTTCGTAGATACCGGAATAGATCGCCCGGCCCATATGTTCGATGAAGGCGGAATACAGCCGCTCGTCGATTGTACTAATCCGGAAATCCCGGTGCACGACAACACGTGCTTTCATAAACGCTCTCCCAACTATATCTATAAATCAGATATAAATCTGAATTTACGATAAGAATGTGATGGAGAATGTTTTTGTCAAGCGCATAAGTTGTTGCATTGCAACCGGCAGTCGGAAAATCGACGGATTGAGACTTGGTAAATCTATCAAGATCGCTTGTGCAGGCGCAGCAAAATGTCCTGATCATAATTTCCAAACCCGCGACCAAAGACGTTGATCCCGCCGGGGTGACGCCCGTCTGCCTTGACCTCGATCTTCAAGCGGACCGAACGGTGGTCGTCCAGCTCCAGCTCTGCCGCTGTGACATCGGAAATCTTGTGCCCGTCCACAAACGTGCCCAGCGGTCCTACGCTCCAGGTCTTCAGCATACCGTATTGCGACCCGGACAGCTTCCACCAGTCAGGGGTATAGGTGCCGCGCTTGTCACCGAAATCCCCCGGAGAAGTCCAGACTCCCAACTCTTTGCCGTTAATTGACAAGACGATGTCAGAGGGCCAGTTGCTCATGGTTCCGGGAACTTCGGAACTGACCTCGATGACCACATCGAGGCTTTCGATTCCGGAACCGGTCAGCTTGGCGTTGTTGGGGAACTGGTATTCGATGAAGCCACTGGTAAACCAAAGCAAAGCAGCTTTCATGCGGTCCGGGTCCATGAAGGTTTCAGGCACGTCCAACAAGCCAATTATGCCTTCGGTCGAGCAGATTCCGCAGGGCCCGGTAACCTGGCTGTTGGTGTAGAGGCCGAGCGGCATGGAGACTTCGATCTGGTTCGGCTGGACCTTCTCTTCGGCTGTGCGGAACGCAAGGATCACCTCGTCATAGACCGGATAGCAAATCTTCTGGCTGCCCTTCCGCGCCTTGAGGACCTCTGTCCTAATGAGCCCTACTTCCTGCAGGATCTGCAGGTGCGAGGAGACGGAAGACTGCGGCATGCCCGCAGCCCGTGCCAGCGCATTGACGTTCATACCGGGATCGCGGGAGAGTTCACGCAGGAGCTGCAATCGGGTTTGAGAGGCGATGGCCTTAAGGATGTCTGCGTCCTTGTCGAGATCAATGACGAGGAAGTTCCGGCTCATGGAATACCCTTGCTTTGTATTCTGTTTGTCTATTTGTATCGAAAAATTCGATAAAGACAATCCGGCTTTGGGCACATGTCGACTGAACGCAAACAGGCAGTCTGCTTGTAGGCTTCTGAAGGCCGCAGGCCGCAGGCCGCAAGGGGCTGGGAAGCAGTGTGTCTTGATCAGGCCGCACAGCGACGGGACGGGGTTCCTTGCGCCAGCTTTCACTCTTGCAGCGTTCGTCAGTGCAAGACGGATGGAACTCAAGCCAAGTGTGATTTATTCCTGATTGATAACCTATTTGCTTTAAACAGAACTTGCGCTTTGGAATAGCGCATCCATACAACTTTGACATTGATTAGCATCAGACGGACAGGAAGTGTCGTATCTCGAACTGGCCCAACCTTCGCATTACTAAATGGCGGCGTTTCATTTCATTCAAATCCATCACGAGATAGAATTTTATATTTCAGTCTATCCTAGCAGGTGCAACGCCGCTACAAGGCGCTATTATGCACTATCTAATTGGATTATAATGTTGTTTGCCAAATTTGGCAGCATGATAAGGCCATATAAGGACCGTCCTTTTCTTATAGTATTCCGTTCGTGCAATGTGGTGTCTTCCCGGTCGGCATCATGAAATGAAGTGGCTCAAAACCCTCGCCGATAGCCGTTCCGGGCAATTCACATTTGTCAGTCCTCCTCCAAAAACGTCAGGATTTCCGAAGAATGACCGTGCCCTTTCGCCTTGCCGCCTGTGCCGAGATGCTCTGGCAGGACAAACCCATCGAGTGGCGTGCCGCAAGGCTGGCAGATCTGGGCTTTTCCGTCGGTCTCTGGAACTGGCCGGAGCATGATCTGGCCAAGCTTGAAAAGTCCGGCGCAAACTTCACCATCATGAACGGGTTTCTGGAGGGCAGCCTTGCGGATGACGCAGGCGCGGAACGTCTTCTGGCAACGGCCCTTGAAACCGCTCAGGTCGGAAAACGGCTTGGCGTCGAACGTCTGAACCTGCTCGGCACATGTCTTGGAGAGGGCGGCCTGCCGGTCGTCAGAACGCATGCGGTGACCGGAGCCATGTGGCTGAAGGCCCGCGACACCTTGAACCGCGTCTGCGACATGGCGGAGAAGGAAGGGGTGGTCTTCACGCTGGAAAACCTCAACCCGCTAGATCATCCGGACTGTCCCTTTGCCACCACGTCAGATGTCCTCGCGCTGGTGTCATCGATCAACCGGCCGGAGCTGCGGATCAACATCGACCTCTATCACACGCAGATCGGCGAGGGAGACCTTATCCGCTGGTGTGAAAAGTGCCTGCCGTGGATCGGCGAGGTCCAGGTGGCCGATAATCCTGGCCGGTGCGAACCCGGAACCGGTGAAATCGCCTTTGCAGGGGTGGCCAAGGCCCTCGACCGGATGGGTTACACCGGAATGGTGACGCTGGAGGCCTATGCGGCGGGCGATCCGGATGCGGCACTTGAGGCCTTCCGGACAGCTTTCACACTCTGACAAGCAAGTTCAGAGCAGACATAAAAAGACCCGCTCTGACACATGGCCAGAGCGGGTCTTTTCCTTATTCCTAGCGGCGGCCCTATCGATCCGAGCCGGTCAGAAACAGCAGTTCTGCCGGTTTACAGATAACTCGCTTCGAACAGCTGCTTGGAATAGGCGTGATGGGTCTCGCCGCGCGCAAGGTCCGACTTGTCGAGTTCATCGACGAACAGACCGTCCTTCATCACCAGCACCCGGTCGCACATGTGGGCAATAACGGCGAGGTCGTGACTGACCAGAACATAGGTGAGGCCGCGTTCTTCGCGCAGGTCCGCAAGGAGGTTCAGCACTTCCGCCTGCACCGACACATCGAGCGCCGAGGTTGGCTCGTCGAGCAACAGCACCTCCGGTTCGAGCATCAGGGCCCGGGCAATGGCGACACGCTGGCGCTGCCCGCCGGAAAGCTCATGCGGGAAACGCTCGGCGAAGGCAGCCGGTAGGCCGACCTGTTCGAGGGCAGGGGCAACGCGGTCCCAGCCTTCGCCGGTCTTCATGGCGCGCGCTGGCTCAGCCAGAACGCGCTCGATACGGTGGCGCGGATGGATCGAGCCATAGGGATCCTGAAACACCATTTGCGCCAGCGTCAGATGCTCCCGGCTGCGCACCCGCTCCACCGGCTGACCGTTCAGACGGATTTCGCCTTCCCAGTGGCGGTCCAGCCCTGCGAGTGAACGCAGCACGGTGGACTTGCCGCAGCCCGATTCCCCGACGATGCCGAGGGTTTCTCCCTTGGCAACCTGGAAGGAAACGCCCTTGACCACCTGCTTGCGGCGCTCGCCGCTGCCAAAGGACACGGAGAGATTGCTGACTTCGATCATGGACGGGGCTCCAGTGCATCGATGGCGGGGCGGTCAAGCACCTGCAGGCGCCGCACCGGCTTGCGCGGGTCGGGCATGGCTGCGATCAGGCCGCGGGTGTAGGGGTGCTGGGCATCTTCGAGCCGGGTCAAGGTCTCGACGACCCGCCCCTTGTACATGACCAGAATGCGCTGGCAGAAAGCCGCCACCATGCGAATGTCGTGGCTGATCAGCATGAGGCCGGAATTGTTCTCACGCACCAGTTCATCCAGAAGCTCAAGCACATCGCCGCGCACACTGACGTCAAGCGCCGAGGTCGGCTCGTCGGCAACCACCAGGCGGGGCTTGGCCAGAAGCATCATGGCAATCATCACGCGCTGGCCCATGCCGCCAGAAATCTGGTGAGGATAGAGCTCCATCACACGTTCGACGTCCGAAATACGTACGCGGGCGAGCATTTCGGCAGCCTTGGCGTAGGCCTCTTTCTTGCCGATCTTCTGGTGAAGAAGCGCGGCTTCCGCCACCTGCTTGCCAACCGTCAGCACCGGGTTCAGCGAATAGCGCGGGTCCTGCATGATCAGCGACATGCGATTGCCGCGCAGGCTGCGCATCTCGCGTTCAGAGCGGGTGAGAAGGGGTGCGCCATCAAAGTCCAGTTGATCGGCCTCCACCTTCGCCGCGCTAGGCAGAAGCCGCATGATCGCACGCCCGAGGGTAGATTTCCCCGAACCGGACTCACCGACGATGCCGAGGCGTTCCGTTCCAAGGTCGAAGCTCACGCCATCCACAGCGTGGATTTTGGAACGGGCAAAGCGCACCGTCAGATTTCGGACGGTCAGGACGGTCTCAGGAGCGGGCATGGCGGGGATCCAGAATGTCGCGGAGCGTGTCGCCGACGAGATTGAAGGCCAGGCTGGTGAGAAGAATGGCGATGCCGGGCATGACCGCGACCCACCAGTTGTCGAGCATGAAGCGGCGGCCGCTCGAGATCATCGCGCCCCATTCGGGGGCAGGGGGCTGCGCGCCAAGGCCCAGGAAGCCGAGCGCGGCGGCGGTCAGGATGATCCCGGCCATGTTGAGCGTCAGACGCACGACAACGGAAGGAATGCACATCGGAGCGATGTAGAGGAACAGCAGCCGGAGCGGCGAGGCGCCGTAGAGACGGGCTGCTGCGACATAGTCCGTGTTGCGGACGATCAGGGTTTCCGCGCGTGCCAGACGAGCAATAGGGGGCCAACCGGTCAGGGAGATGGCGATGATCGCCGTCTGAAGGCCTGCACCGATGGCAGCGGCAAAGGCCAGCGCCAGGATCAGCGAAGGAAAAGACAGCACGATGTCGGTGAAACGCATCAGGATTGCATCCGTTCGGCCGCCCGCGAAACCGGCGACGATCCCGATCAACATGCCAATCGGCCCGACAATCAGCGACACGGCCAAAACGGTCTGGATGGTGATGCGGGTGCCGTAGATCAGGCGGGAGAGAATGTCGCGGCCGAATTCGTCCGTACCAGCCCAGTGCGCCCAGCTTGGCGGCAGAAGGGCCTGCTCCAGGTTCTGGGTCGAAGGGCTGTAGGGCGCGATCAAGGGCGCAAAAATCGCCACGATCACGAGCAGGGACAGCACAAGAAAGCCGAGCATGCCGACCGGCTCGTGGGAAAGCTTGTCGAGGGCATTGCCAAGGCTGCGGCGAAGCCGTGAGAGCATCAGGCCGGACTTGCCGCGGGCAGGAGACGTGGAGGCGAGGCTCATGCGGTCACCTCACGGGTGCGCGGATCAAGCATCAGATAGGCAAGATCGGAGAAGAAATTGAGCATCATGAAGATAAGTCCAATGATGAGCGTTCCGGCCACGACGGCATTCATGTCGCCGATCAAAAGGGCGTTGGTCATGTACTGACCGATGCCCGGCCAGGAGAACACCACTTCAGTGACTACGGCGCCTTCCAGAAGGCCGCCATAGGAAATGGCAAGCACGGTGACCAGCTGAACCGCGATGTTGGGAAGCAGATGCCCGGTCACGATGCGCCAGTTGGAAGCGCCCTTGGCGCGCGCGGCAATCACGTAGTCCTGATTGAGCTGCTCGAGCGTGAAGCTGCGGGTCATGCGCGTGATGTAGGCCATCGCCGAATAGGCCAGGATACAAGCCGGCAGAATGATGTGGCTGACCGCGTTCCAGAACACCTCATAGTCGCCCGCCAGCAGGCTGTCGACGAGCAGCAGGCCGGTCCTGGGTTCGATAAGGCCTTCCAGATAGATGTCGACCCGTCCGGGGCCGCCCACCCATGCCAGCGTTGCGTAGAAGACGACGAGGCCGAAGATGCCGAACCAGAATACCGGAATGGAATGGCCGACGAGGGAGATGACACGGGCGAACTGGTCGAACCAGCTGTCCCGGAAGAATGCAGCCGTCATGCCGAGAGGGACGCCAATCAGCGTCGAAAGCATGATGGCGAGTGTTGCCAGTTCAAGCGTCGCAGGGAAGGCAGCCGCGAGATCCTCGATAACGGGATTGCCGGTCAGGATCGCCTTGCCCAGATCGCCCTGCAGCAGCGAAGACAGATAGACGAAGAACTGCTGGTAGACAGGCAGGTCGAGCCCGAGCCGGGCCCGCATGGCGGCGAATGTGGCAGGGTCTGCCAATTCGCCGACAATGGCACCGACAGGATCGGTGGGAAGCACGCGGCCGATCACGAAGGTGACCACGAGGAGAAGGAAAAGGCTGACGAGCAACTGCCCGAAGCGCTTTCCGAGGTCGAGAAGAGAGAAGTCCTTCATGATCGGCCGATTAGCTCTGGTTCGTGTCAGTCGGTCTTGGTGACGGCTTCAAGGCGTGTCAGACCCCACGGATGGGCGTCATAGCCATGAATGCGTGCGCTCAGGACAAGCGGTTCGAACCGCTCGAACATGGGGAACACGGCCGGGCTGGAAGCGATGAAGTCCTTCTGCAGCTGCTCGACCATCGGAAGGCGCTTAGAGGCGTCCAGCTCCTGGGTTGCCTTGACCCGAAGGGCATGCATCTCGGAGATGTCCCAGTCGGACCGCCAGACGAAGTTGCCAGCATTGTTGGCGGCTGCCGAGTTGTCCGGGTTGTTGGTGAAGTTGTCCAGAGAGCCCAGTGCGGTCGGCTCGGTCGCAGAGGTCTGCGGCATGAGCAGGTCGAAATCACGGGCGCGATGCTGGGCGACGATTTCAGCGCCACTGCCCTGGATCACGTCAACCTTGATGCCGAGTTCGGCAAGGTTGGCCTGAATAGCGGTGGCAATGTCGACGCGCGGCGGCTGGGCGATGGTCTTGATGGTCAAAGAGAAACCATCCGGATATCCGGCCTTGGCCAGCAGTTCCTTGCCTTCCTCAGGGCGGAACGACCAATCCGGATTCTCGATGGCGCCTTCCCAATCCTGCGGGGCCGGAACGTTGCGGGCGCGGCCATAGGGACCAACGATGGTCTTGGCGATGCCGGCATAATCAATGCCATAGGCAGCGATGATCCGGCGGACTTCCGGATTGTTCAGCGGCTCGCGGCCCGCATTCATGGCCAGCGCATAGAAGCCGCCGGTCTTTGCCTTGTCGATGACAAAGTCTTCCTTGCCTTCAAACGAGCGGACATCCGGTGCCGTTAGGGCGTTTGCGATATCGATGTCACCACGTTCCAGCATCAGGCGGGCGGCCTGGCTTTCAGGCACATGGCGGAACAGCACGCGCTTCATAGCGGGCTTTTCGCCCCAGAAATTCGGGGTGGCTTCCAGCAGGACCAGCTCATTGGGCGACCAGCGGCGGACCTTGAAAGCCCCGGAGCCTGCGGTGTTGGTGCGCAGCCATTCGTTGCCATAGTCGTTATTGGAAACGTGCTTCAGCACTTCGACACTGTCGACGACACTGCCCGGGCCGTTGGACATGCGGTAGAGCAGGGCTTCAGGAATGACCGGCACCGCGAAATCGACGCGCAGGGTGCGTTCATCGACCGCCTTGATCAGGCTTTCCGCATTGTCGCCATTGAAGCCGAAGGTCTTGAGACCGGCGGCGGCCGACTGGTTGAGCTTGAACAGGCGAACCAGCGAGAAGGCGGCGTCTGCAGCCGTTACCGGGTTGCCGGAGGCGAACTTGGCGTCGCGCAGGTGGAAGGTGATGCCGGTGTCATCAATGTCCCAGCTTTCCGCGAGCTGGCCGTAGATCTCGCTGGTTTCCGGGTTGAAGGCAATCAGACGGTCATAGGCGTTCGCCAGAATTTCCATGGTCTTGGCGTCCGAACCCTGCTGCGGGTCCAGGGAAATGACCTGTGCGAGGGACGTGCCGACAACGAGCTGGTCGTTGGGCGTCGCGGCCCAGGTTGGGGATGACACTGCAGCAATGGCAAGCAGCGCTGCGCCTGCGATCAGGCGCTTCGAAACATGCTTCATAAAATCCTCCACTCCATACCGATTGCGGCGTCTCTGCCGCTGATATGTCGTAATATGATTATGGCATTTCGACGGTTAAGGCAATAGGGCAGGACGGATACGGCCACCATGCTCGAAAACGCTGCAGAATCACCTCGTTGCGAAAGATTCGACACCCTTGCAGCGTCGTTCTGACAGCTGATTTCTTCTGGCACCCGCGAGTTGGTCTTCAAAGCGTCGCAGGAGAACCTTCCTCAGGATCATTCCATGGCCGTTGTTTCCATGGCCGCCGATGCCTCTGCCAGGACACCAGCACGGAAGGCCGTCATCAATGAGAACAGGGTGCGCCGAATACGATCGGCAAAGATTCTTTTATCAAGCTGGAAGAACATCTAAATTCATATTAATTTCAATAATTTAATTCAATGTACTCATCCGGATTTCTGCTCCAGCGCCGAACGATTCTGGCGTCCACTATGTGGATGACGATTATTGCGTGTGAGTGCTTGCAGCATTCCCGTAAGCCTTGTCGCGTACCCGCGCCCGTATACCCCAATGACCCGCATAGCAGGTTCGGAAATTGACTCTCGGGCAGCGTGGATCGATGTGAGTTAAGTGCTTTCTGGAGCCGGCTTCCGGCAAGGACCCCACCCCAACAGGTTTGAACACTAAATGCATTTTTCCGCTCCCACAAACCTCTAGACAGGTTTTCAAATTCATATTATGTCATATCTCAAATGGGATGGACGGCAGGTCTGGAACAGGCTTTCGGCTGGCGGTGCGCGCCGCTTGAGAGCTTTTCTTCAGGCTTGTTGACGCCTTCATCTGCACGGGACAGCCCGCCGTCTGGCGTATGTGATCCTGAAGGGTGAAGCCGGCTCGGGATCCCGGTTTCAGCGCTACACGACCTTGCCCTTTATTCAGGACCAGACAAATGACGCCAAACGAAGTTAAGGCCGCTCTCGGAAGCGGATTGCTCTCCTTCCCGGTCACCGCCTTCACGGCAGATCTCAAGTTTGACGAGGAAGCCTACACCGCACACATCGATTGGCTGGATGGATTTGGTGCGGCAGCTCTCTTTGCTCCGGGCGGCACGGGCGAACTCTTTTCGCTGACGCCGGAAGAAACCGCGCATGTGACCAAGGTCGCCAAGGCCCATGCGGGCAAGACGCCGATCCTGGGCGGTGCGGCCTATGGAACAGCCATGGCCGTGGAGATGGCGAAGGCTGCCGAAAAGGCTGGCGCAGACGGCATTCTTCTTCTTCCACCCTATCTGATGTTTGCCGAGCAGGAGGGTCTGGTCGCTCACGTGAAGGCTGTCTGTGATGCCGTTGGCATCGGTGTCGTGGTCTATAACCGCGACAACATTCTTCTGACCGCCGACAGTCTTCAGCGTCTGGTCGACAGCTGCCCGAACCTGATCGGCTTCAAGGATGGTCACGGCGAAGTGGACCGGGTGATCGAGATCACCACCAAGCTTCAGGACCGCCTCGTCTATATCGGCGGCATGCCGACCCACGAACTCTATGCCCAGGCTTATTTCTCCGCAGGCGTCACGACCTATTCCTCTGCCGTGTTCAATTTCGTGCCGGAACTGGCACAGAAATTCTATTCGGCCCTGCGCGCCGGAGACAAAGCCACCACTGATCAGATCCTGAAGGACTTCTTCTTCCCTCTGGTGGCCCTGCGCAACCGCAAGAAGGGCTATGCGGTCTCGATCATCAAGGCCGGTGTCGAAGCACTCGGCCGCAAGGCAGGGCCAGTTCGCCCGCCGCTCACCAGCCTGACCGGCGAGGAAATGGATCAGCTCAAGGCCATCATCGCCAAGGTGACCAAGACCGCCTGATCGCGGTGCGGGTTTCACCTCCCGGACCCGCAGAATTCCTGTGCATCAAGCCGGCTCCCGGGCCTTGCCGTCCGGGAGCCTCATGACGATGGAACCTTTGTTGATGTTCACCCACAAGCGCGCCGATTTCGGCCCGGACTTCCTGTTCGGCGTTGCGATGGCCTCCCATCAGATCGAAGGCGGGCAGGCCGATGGCCGCGGCCCGTCCATCTGGGACACCTTCGCCAATACCCCGGGCAATGTCCGTGACTTCGCCAATGGCAACATCGCCTGCGATCACTACAATCGCTGGCCGGAAGATCTGGATCTGATCCGCGATGGCGGGTTCGATGCCTATCGCTTCTCCTTTTCCTGGTCCCGTCTTGTTCCCGAAGGAGTTGGGTCCATCAATCCGAAAGGGCTCGACTTCTACGACCGTCTGATCGACGGCATGCTGGAGCGAGATATCAAGCCGCTTGCAACGCTCTACCATTGGGACCTGCCCAGTGCGCTGCAGGATCGTGGCGGCTGGATGAACCGGGACACGAGCCTTGCCTTTGCGGACTATGCTGCGCTGGT
Source organism: Roseibium suaedae (assembly GCF_900142725.1). Classification (GTDB taxonomy): domain Bacteria; phylum Pseudomonadota; class Alphaproteobacteria; order Rhizobiales; family Stappiaceae; genus Roseibium; species Roseibium suaedae. The sequence goes on from NZ_FRBW01000005.1 coordinate 346,235, forward strand.
CGCCGACAAGTTTGGCAGCCGTCTGGCCAGCATCGCCACGTTCAACGAACCCTGGTGCATCACGGTTCTGAGCCATTTCCTCGGCGTTCACGCCCCAGGGTACCGGGATGTCCGGGCCACCGCACGGGCCATGCACCACGTCCTTTTGGCCCACGGCCTGGGTATCAAGGCGATGCGGTCCGTTGGCACCAACGAGCAGCTTGGCATCGTGGTGAACATGGAGAAATGCGACCCCGCAACCAACTCTCCTGAAGACATCGAGGCGGCGGCACTGGGCGATGCGATCTTCAACCAGTTCTTCCTCGATGGGGTGCTCAAGGGCAGCTATCCGCAAAAGGTGACCGATATCCTCGCGCCCCACCTGCCGGAGAACTGGCAGGATGACATGCCGACGCTCAACCAGCCGCTCGACTGGGTGGGCATCAATTTCTACACCCGCTTCCTTTACACCGCTGACCCGCGCGTGCCTGTATTCCCCTTCACCCAGGCACGCGGCCCCCTGGAAAAGACCCATGTGGGCTGGGAGGTCATTCCCGAGGCCTTGACCGAGTTTCTGGTCCGGGTGTCGAAGCGCTATCCGGGCCTGCCGATCTACGTCACCGAGAACGGGGCTTCCGAAACCGACGAAGAGCGCCGTATCCGGTTCTTCGACCGCCATTTCGCCGCCATGCTGGAGGCAATGAAACAGGGCGTGGACCTGCGCGGTTACATGGCCTGGACATTGGTCGACAATTTCGAGTGGGCGGAAGGCTGGATGCCGAAATTCGGCATCGTCGGCATGGATCCCGACACGCTCGAGCGTCAGCCCAAGAGCACCTATTACGCCTTTCAGCAGATGCTGAAGGGTCAATCCGTCTGAACGGCGGGTTTAAGAGACAAGAAGACAGCGGCCTGGAAAGGTCTGGAAACAAAGAGGAAAAGACGATGTATGTCGGCACTCAGTTAAGCGGTGGCATGGTCGAGGAATTTGGCGATGCCCACCTGCGTCAGCTGGCCCAGCTGGGTCTCTACCATGTCTGCATCGATCCGGTCGGCAATCCGCGCGACTGGACGAGGGATGATCTCGCCCGTCATATCGAGCGCGTTGATGCTGCCGGTCTGAAGCTCGACATGGTGCAGCTGCCCATGGCCTCGCTCAGCATCGACACCAAGGACATCGACAAGGTCAGCTCTCCGGCCGTCGTTCTCGGCAAGGATCCGGAGCGGGACCGTCAGATCGACGGCATCTGCAAGCTGATCGAAAATCTGGCCGCGCTCGGCGTGCCGTCCGCAAAGTACAATTTCAACATGCTCGGTGTGCCGCGTACGCCGTCCGAACTTGGCCGGGGCGGGGCCCGCGTGCCGACCTTCCGCGCCGACCAGATCACCAATGCGGATGATCTGACCTCTGCCGGTCAGGTCAGCGCCGATGAGATGTGGGAACGCATCACCTATTTCCTGGAACGGGTCATTCCGGTCGCCGAGGCCAACAAGGTGCGTCTTGCCTGCCATCCGCACGACCCGATGACGCCACCGAACTTCCGCGGCATGGAAGAGCGTGTCCTGTCCCATGTCGAGGGACTCAAGCGTTTCGTCTCCATCTGCGAGAGCCCTTATCACGGGCTCAATTTCTGTCAGGGCACGATCGGCGAGAGCCTGGAAAACCCGCGCGATGAAATCGATGACGTCATCCGCTGGTTCGGCAGCCGCGGCAAGATCTTCAACGTCCACTTCCGCAATATCAAGGGCAAGCGCTTCTCCTTCACGGAAGTCTTCCCGGATGAAGGCGACATGGACATGGCACGCAGCCTGAAGGTCTACAAGGAAGTTGGCGTCGACTGCATGATCATGCCGGACCACATCCCGGAGATCGACGGCCAGGCCCCGTTCGAAACCGGCTTTTCCTTCTGCTACGGCTACATCATCGGCCTGTTCCAGGCCAATGGCTGGGACGCCTACGGCAGATAAGGACCAGAGATGCTCCGGCAGACAAACCTGCCGGACTGCACATCTCCGACACGATTGGACCTCCACCTCAGGTGGGGGTCTCAAACTATGGCTGCTTTCGACCTGCTGCCGCTTTCGTCAAAGACTCTAGCTCGGTGTCCACGAAACCGGTCAAAGGCCACTCCTGTCTGATAACCTATTGGCTTCAAAAAGAAATCGCACTTGGGAATAGCGCGCACCCTGCGGCTATGTCGTTTCGGATAAGATAGCTTATGGAACTTAATTTTCACCACAAGCTGGAGCACTTCGTATTTGATCGAGTGAAGCTGGCGTTCGCGAAACCGGAAGTTTCCCCGCTTGCATCGATCTAAGCGGCCATTGTGATGCTGCAATGATACAACCGGCATACTCTCACCTGTCGTCTTCGGGTACAGACATCAAGTCTGAACCAGCAGCTGTCGACTGAAGTTGGGGCCGCTCTCAGCGGCAAAACTCAGGAGCTTACCGATGACCGTCAACGACTCATCAGGTCAGGCAGAAACAGCGTGATTTGCGGGAAAGCCAGCAGCAAAATGAGGATCACGATCTCCATGAAGAGGAACGGCACAATTCCTCGGAATATTGTGCCGAGCGGAACCTTTGTCTGAGCCGCGGCCACATAGGCATTCAATCCGAGCGGCGGTGTCAGCAGGCCGATTTCAACTGTCTT
>NZ_FRBW01000006.1 GCF_900142725.1 Roseibium suaedae
CGTTCTTGTCGGCAAAGGCAAAGAGCGCGCTGCCGTCAAGGCTGACCACATCCCCGGAGATCAGGCCGGAGAACCCGCTGAAGCTGCCGGTGGCCGAGGTGGTGCCGTCATAGATCTTGTCGTCCGCGCTTGCAGAAACCGTCAGGGTCTTGCGCGTGATCGTGGCGGTGGTCGAAGCGGTCGAGGCAATGGTGTAGTTGCCAGCGTCCGCACCGGTCAGGCCGATGCCGGTGACGTTGACTGCCTTGCCTGCCCCTGCCCCATCGGTGAGGAAGGCGAAGAGTGCGCTGCCATCGAGGCTGACGAGATCGCCCGAGATCAGGCCGGACAGGGAACCAAAGCTGCCGGTGGCCGACGTCGTGCCATCATAGACCTTGTCATTCGCGCTTGCCGAGATCGTCAGGGTTTTGGGCGTGATCGTCGCCGTGGTCGAGGCCGTCGAGGCAATGGTGTAGTTGCCTGCGTCCGCACCGGACAGGCCGATGCCGGTGACGTTGACTGCCTTGCCTGCCCCTGCCCCATCGGTGAGGAAGGCGAAGAGCGCACTGCCATCGAGGCTGACGAGATCGCCCGAGATCAGGCCGGAAAGGGAACCAAAGCTGCCGGTGGCAGAGGTGGTGCCGTCATAGACCTTGTTGTCAGCAATGGCCGAGACCGTCAGGGTCTTTTGCGTGATTGCGGCGGTGGCCGAAGCCGTCGAGGCGATGGTGTAGTTGCCCGCGTCCGTGCCGGACAGGCCGATGCCGGTGACATTGACCGCCTTGCCCGTTCCTGCCCCATCGGTGAGGAAGGCGAAGGCCGAACCGCTGGCAATGCTGACCACATCCCCGGAGATCAGGCCAGAGAAGGCCCCGAAGCTGCCGGTGGTCGAGGTGGTGCCGTCATAGACCTTGTTGTTTGCCGTTGCCGTAACCGAAAGGCTCTTCTTGGAAATCGTCAAACTGCCACTGGAGAATGCCAGATCGTAACCAAGCTGGGAGGAATAGAGCCCTGTGAGGGTCAGGTTGCTGCCAGTATAGGAGCCGGCATTCTTCGAGGACGAGACATAGCGGGCAGTGCCCGAGATGAGCGAATTGTCGTAGGACGCCCCGTAGACAAGGGTGCCGGTGCTGGAGCTGGACGTGCTGCCATCATAGGTCTTCGTGCCCGTGCCGCCGGTGACTGTGAGGCTGGTCATGAACCCGCGCAGCAAGGGATTTGTCGAGCCCTCGTAGATGCGCCAGATAGAACCCGTGCCGCCTTCGTCATCAATGTCCCAGCCCGCTCCCGTGAAGGAGGACAGGGTCATCATGCCTTCAGTATCGAGCCCGGTGGCTCCGACAGCTGCGCCGGAAACCGATCCGCCTGCGTTTGTCAGGCCCGAGGTTTCGGTGTTCCAGAAGACGTTGCTGAAGGTGGAGCCAGCGCCGGAATCTGCCAGGCCGACGATGCCGCCCTCGGTGCTGTCGTCCGTGGTGACGGTGCCGGTCGCATAGGCATTGGAGACCGACCCGGATGTCGTTTCCAATCCGATCAATCCGCCCGCCAGTGTCGAAGCATCGACGTGCCCCGTCGCATAGGAATTGGTGACCGATCCGGAGTTCAAACCGACGAGGCCACCGGCGTTTCTGCTGCCGATCGTCACGTCACCGGTTGCAAACGACCGGGTAATTGACCCGAAGTTGCCACCGGCAAGACCTCCGGCACTTCCGCCAGACGCAGTTGTGCCACCTGCAGTGATGTCCCCGGTTGCATAGGCAAGATCTATGGTTCCTCCTGCCATGACCAGGCCGGCGAGGCCGCCAATGAAAGTTACGGCTCCTGTTCCTGTTACGGTGCCGCTTGACGAAGTCCCACTCATGGCGCCGGCCAAGACACCGGCAATCCCACCGATCGCGGTGTTGGATCCGGTGACATTCGTGGAAGAGGTCGCATTGGTAATCGTTGACCCGGCCGAAGCCTGACCTGCAAGTCCACCGACATAGCTGGCACCGCTCACGCTGCCACCGGTCAGCACGACATCGGAAAAGGCCGATCCGGAAAGGGCATAGCCGGCGAGGGCGCCAACATATTGGTTCCCGGTGATGCTGCTGCCATTCAGGGTCAGATCGGTAATCACCGCGCCGCTTCCGGCCACACCGACGAGGCCGACATATTGCGTTACCGCGCGGTTGATGGTCAGGCCGCTGATCGTGTGTCCTTCGCCATCAAGACTGCCCGTGAAGCCTGATCCAACGGAACTCCCGATCGGTGCAAAGCCAGCACCTGAATTCCAGGCAGAGGTTCCCGAGGCATCGATATCATTTGCCAGGACAAAGGACAGGGTTCGCATGCTGTCCCCGCCGATGCCCTGAAGGCCATAGGCATCTGCAATCTGATAGGGCGTGCTGCTGCTGCCGTCGCCACCGGTTACCCGCAGGAAGGTGGCTGTTTCAGCGAGTTGGAAGTTGGTGACGGAGAAGGACGGCAGGGTGCCGGCAATCTGGCTCCAGGTGCCGGAACTCAACCCGAAGGAGCCGAGACTGACGGCGGACGCCGTGGTTGCGGTGCCGGAGACTCCGGAAATATAAAGTCCGCCATCCGCGGCCGTGATGCTGCCGCCAAAGGTTGTCGTCCCGCTGCCCGCATTTGTCACACTGAGAGATGAACTGCCGCTCCAGGCGAACGGCGAATTCAGATCCAGATCTCCATCTCCCTGCAGGCTCACGTTGCTCGTGAGGCTGAATGTCCCGCCGCTGGTGAGAGAAAGATCCGCACCTGAGTAGAGGGTGGCGATGTCCAGCGCGTAGTTGGACGCAGTACCCAGCACAAGATCATAGCCGGAAGACGTCTGAATGGTGCTGGCGCTCGTGGTGATGAAATCGAGATCCGTGTCCGAATAGGATCCGAGAGCCGTCGAAAGGTTCGTCTGGGTGGCGGAGAGGCTCGTCTCCTCCGTGATCAGGTTGAGCTTCGAGCCATAAACGTCGAGGCCCGTGATGCCCGTGCTCGCGACCGTATCTTTCAGTGCCGCGCCGTCGGTTGCGCCGTCGTTCAGATAGGCGAGCGCACCCGTGGCGTCGATCGAGCCTGCTTCGCTCAGGATGTAATAATAGCCGTTTGCTCCGGACGTTGACGTGCCAAGCAGACTGCCTGCAGACAGGGCGCTGACATCCACACCGGCAAGAACAGAGCCGGAATTGTCATAGGCAAGGCCGGAGACGGCGACCGGCGTGGACGCGTATTGCCACTTGAAATAGGGATAGAGTCCTGCACCCGTCCCCCAGATCGCGCTGGAAAAGCCGGTCGGCAAGGTGCCCTGGAGTTGGGCGGTGGTCTGGCTGGTCCCCCATCCGGAAGTCGTCCCGGAGGTCTGGGTGTCCCAGTAGCTGGTCGTGATGGTGCCCGTGTTATAGGGCGTCAGTCCGCCGTTGGTCCCTGAACCGAGGACACGGCCGGTCGCGTAGACGCTTGTGAGCACACTGCGGTTGCCGCCCGCAAAGCCTCCGGCATAGGTCGTGGCACTGACCGACCCTGTTGCAAAGGAATTGCTGATCGTCCCGTCGTTGACACCAACAAAACCGCCTACACTCGAAGCTGAGGAGATCACATCTCCCGTCGCATAGGAAAGGGAAATCTGACCGGCATTTGCCCCGACAAGACCGCCAACGAAATTACCGTTCGCCGACATGTCTGCGCTGGAAAAGCTGCGCGTGATGACGCCGGAAGTATCGACATATCCGACCAGGGTGCCGCTTTGCGTTCCGCCCGCGACACTGCCGCCAACAAGGCCTATGTCGGAAATGGTTCCGGACAGGAGTTTGATCAAGCCGGTCTGGCTATCACCGCTCCGATCGATGGTCAGACCTGTGATGGTGTGGCTCTGGCCATCAAGGCTTCCGGAAAAAGACGCTATCGGATCGAAACCCGAAGCGCTCCAGACATCTCCGTAAAAGCCGTTGACGTTGGCCGTGAAGGCGCTTGTCATGTCGATATTGGTGCCAAGCGTGTAGCTGGCGGTCGTATCCAGGGACATGAGCTGGAGCTGATGGGCCGTGAAGATCTTGTCCGAATACTCGTTGCGCAACATCGGCCGGGTTTCGCCATCGATCATCACCCAGGTGTTGGTGAAGTCGAACCCGGAATAGGTCGTCTGGTCGTAGGCATCCTGGTTGAGGATGGAGGTGCCGGCGTAACTTGAGCTCTGGCGAGTGGAGTCCGCATCCCAATAGGCGTTGGTGGCAGTCACAGCGCCGGCGAAGACCGCACCGCCGACCAGACCACCGACGGCGCTTGTGCCTGTGACCAGGCCGCTGGCATAGACGTTGGTCAGGGTTCCGCCCTGAAAGGTTCCACCGACAAGGCCGCCCACATAGCTGCTTGTTCCGGTGACCGCACCGGTGGCGTATGAATTTATGATGGTTCCTGCCCGAAGACGTCCGACCAGACCGCCAGTCTCGCCAAAGCCCGTGACCGTTACTGCTGAGGACGAATTGGAGATCGTGATCTGATCACTCCAGCCGACAAGGCCGCCAACCTGTCCGCCAGGTCCGAGCGACGTCACTGTTCCGGTAACATGAACATTGCTGATGCCTTGCCCTGCTTCGATCCGATAGGCCAAGGCACCGGCGCTCCCGCCGCTTGTCACCGAGACATTGGACAAGGTGAAGTCCCGGAAGGTACCGTTCGTTGAGCTGAACAAGCCGACCGATGTCTCACCCGGACGGTTGATCGTCAGGCCGTCAACGGTGTTCCCCAATCCCGCCAAGGTTCCGGAAAACCCCCCGATCGTTTCAAATCCCGCGCCAGAATTCCACGTGGCTGTCTCGCTGGCATCGACCGTTTCCGCCAGGGCGTAAAAGCCACTGCCGGAAATAGTCTGCAGGTCGCTGGCGTCGTGGATCAGCGTATAAGTATTGCCGTCGATGACGAGGGTGGGGGCTGAACCGGAAAGTGTGATCCGGGCACCTGAACCAAGTGTGTAGTCCGAGCTCCCACCGTAATCCAGAACAAGAAACGCGCTGTCGCCGCTGAGAGACACACTCTTGTTGATATTGAGATCGCCTGAGCTTTGCAGGGAATAATAGGCGTTTGTTCCTGTGCCGGTGAGTTCGGTGTCGATGGTCAGATCACCGCTAGAGTCACCAGAGTCGACAATAAGTTCAACCGAGCCGCCGCTGGAGAACGGACCGGTAACGGTGAGCGCCTGTGAGTTGTAAAACTGGAAAGCGCCGGCAGAGCTGGAAGCACCGAGAGTGGAGACCGCGTTGCTGCTATTGGTGAGCGTGACATGCCCGCCATTCGCCGTTGTTGCAGTCAGAGTTCCGGCCGTGATCGGTGCAGTCTGGTTGATATCGCCGGATCCGGCGCTCAGGTTGAGTACACTGCTGGCATTCGAGCCCGTGATCGCCGCATTGATGAAGATGCCGCCCGTGCTTGCATCGGCCTGCAGGGTGAGTGTGGTTGCAGCAGTCCAGGACACCGCGGCGGAAACCGTGATGTTGCCCGCCTCCACGCCCGCTCCATTCGTCGTGATGGTGACGTTATTGCTGGAAAGATAGCTGTTCAAGGTCGTGTTGTTGAGATTCGCGCCGCTTGCATTCGGAGCTACGACCCAGGGGTTCCCGACAACATTGACAGAAGCATTGTTGCTCGACGACGTGGAGATGGTCACATTATAGGGGTCGATCAGCCAGGTTCCCGTCGCGCCCTGCTCGGAGAGGGTCGAGATGGAAACATTGTCCCCAAGCACCAGGTTATGGCCGGAGGTTTCCACCTGTCCGCCCGCTGCCGTGCCCGCGCCTGTCGCCGTAATCGTGCCGTCGAAGATTGTCGTATCGTCCGACCACACAACGGCTCGGCCGCCCTCGCCGGCGGTGCCGTCAACGCGGATCGTCGCATCTGTGGCGCCCGTAACCGTTTCGGCCGTCGCGACATCTTCTTCCAGATATTTTGTTGCAGCATTATAGCCGCCCTGGAAATCGCCGCCGACCAGCACAAGGCCGCCTGTTGCCCCTGATGCGTCAAGCAGGGCCCCGTCGGCGAGCATGATGTCCTTGCCCGTCGTCACAATGGTCCCGCCCGCACCGCTCTCTGCCGAGGCGTCAACCGTGCCGGATATATTGATATCGCCACCGGTTATGGTGATGCTGCCGCCTTCGGTGGCGGGCTTGGACCCGGGAACCGGGACGTCGGCTGCGACCGTGCGCGCCTTCAGCTTGCCGGTGACCTGAACCTTGCCGGTTTCGCCTGCGGTCAGGAAGATGCGGCCGCCCGAGCGGCTGACGCCGGTGGCCTTGACCACGCCGTCCGTGTTGCCGGCAAGCGCATAGACATTGCCGCCATTGGCGCGGATTTCCGCATTGGCAGCGGCAATCGTGCCGGAATTGACCGCTTCCGTGTCCTCGCCGCCGACCTGCACCGACAGAAGACCGTCCGCATCCGCGCCGTCCTTCATCAGCACTTCATAGCCTGCCGCAAGACCGGCCGTGCCATTGGGTGCTTCCAGGGTGCCGGAGTTCTCCACCCGGCGTGCGATCAGGGCAATGTCCCCTTGTGCGGAGCGGATGGTGCCCGCATTGGTCACTCCGGCGCGGCTGGTGCCGGAGAAGGTCATGGCTCCGCCGTCCTGGAAGTCGGCGTCGGTCAGGTCCTGGGTGGAGGCCACGAAGGAACCGCCGGTCGCAACCATGCCGCCCGTGCCGACCACAACGCCTGCCGGATTGATAAGGAACACGCTGCCAGTGGCCGTCAGGCTGCCGTCGATCTGGCTGGCCACATTGCCGGTGACCCGGTTGAGCGTCGCGCCGCTGCCATTGTTGAAGTGAACCTGGTTGCCCGCGCCGATGCCGAAGCCGTTCCAGGTGATGATGCCGCTGGCGGAGGACTGGTGAATGTCCATCCCGGTGCCGGACTGGCTGATGGCACCCGTCCCGGAGATGAAGGCGCCACCGGTCGGAAGCGGCTCGCCGGCCCAGGCCGAAACCGGCACCAGGGCGGTCGTGACAGACAGGGTCAGAGCCAGGGAACGGGACAGAGACCGGGATACGGAATGGGACCTGCAAGCCGGGCCCGGCATGACAGGTGACACATGCGAAACCGTACGGTTACCGGACCTGGCCGGGCGAACCCTCCCGTTCGTCATAATCTGCAATCTCCAAAAAACGTCTCCGGCAGAAAAAGCGCCGGATAATATTCCTTTCAGATAGCTGGTTTTCGTTGCGGAATTCCACCCACCAATTCTGATAGATTCCTCTGAATTCCATCCATTCCTGACAGATTCTTACAATTCCCGCGGCTTCCATGTCACAGATCCGGGAAAATCGCTGCAAAGCATCTGCGGAACGCTCGAGACGGCAGCTTGCGGGGCGTGTGGTTCTGGGTCATCAACAAGCCATGCTGGATCTCAAGACACTGCTGATCATGGAATTCTGCACCACGGCCTTGCAGGCGGTGGCGTGGCTGCTGGCCTGGAGGGCCTGGCGCCAGATCTATGAGCTGAAGGTGGTCGCTGCCGGGTTCCTTGCCATCGCCTTCGGCCTGCTGTTGCTGATCCAGCGCGGTCCGGACCCGGCGCTCTGGCGCATCCTGACCGACAACACGGTGATCAAGATCGGCGTTGTCCTGCTGGCCGACGGCCTGACGCGGTTTCTCGGCCAGCCCCGCTGCCTGCGGTTCGGTGTATTTTGTCTTGTTGCGCATTTCCTCTGTGTCGGCGCCTCCCTGCTGCTTGCGCCCCAGGCCCTTTCGATCCGCATTCACGCCTCGACGATTTTCACCCTGGCGCTCATGGCGGTGATGATCCGGACCCTCGTGCAGGATCGCAGCCAGCCGGCCTTCCTGCGCTGGATCACGATCGCGCTGCTGGCCGAATACATGGGCGCCAGCGTGCTGCAGAGCGCGCTCGTCTATCTCTATCCGGCGACCGTCGGCAATGGCCCGATTCTGAGCAACATCAATTCCTGGTATTTCTTTCAGGGCCACCTGTTCCTGCTGGGCTTCTTCCTGTGCCTTCTGTTCATGGTCGGCATGCGGCTCTCCATGGATCTCAGGGACCGCAATTCCGCACTGGCGCGGGAGATTGCGGAGCGGCGGCGGCTTGAAAGCGAACTGTCGGCCAGTCTGGACGCGGAAAAGGCCGCCCGGCAGGAACAGCGCCAGCTGATGCATATGGTCAGCCATGAATTCCGCACGCCGCTGGCGGCCATCCGCTACGCCGGCGAAATGCTGGACGTGATGCTGGAGCGCCCGCAGGAAGCCGTCGCCAAGCGGCTGCGGGCAATTGAAGATGCGGTGTCGCGCATGACAATGCTGATCGACCGGTTCCTGGCGAGCGAACGGCAGGGCGAAGGGCTGCTGAAGGTCGAGAAGATCGACACGCTGGCCCTCACCGAGCAGGTGCAAAACCACTTCGATCTGGTCGCGCTTGGGTGGCGGCTGCATTTCACCCGGGTGGAAAGCCTTGAGGACTACTGGGCCGATGCGGAAATGCTGCGCACGGTGGTGGTCAATCTCGTCGACAATGCGCTGAAATACTCGCCGCCGGAGACCAAGGTCGACATCGCCCTGTTCGTGCGCAACAATCTCCTGATCATCGAGGTGTCGGACCAGGGCATCGGCGTTCCGGCGGGCGAGCAGAGCCACATCGGCCGCCGCTTCTTCCGCGCGTCCAACACGCGGGCGACATCCGGCAGCGGGCTGGGTCTGCACACCTGCCAGCAATTGCTCAACTATCACAATGGCTCCCTGAGCCTGAGGCCCAGAGGCGGAACCGGAACGGAATCCAGCTCCGAAACGGGCCCGGATGCGGGCATGGGGACGGTCGCAACGGTGCGCCTGCCCCTGTCCGGTCTGCTTTCCGGCCAATCCTGGCAGCATGTGGAGACTGCAACATCATGAGCCGCATCCTGATTGTCGAGGACGAGGATTCCCTGCGGGCCGACCTGGTCGACTACATGAGCCTGCATGGCTTCGAGACGAAGGGCGTGGGCTCAGTGCGGGAGATGGAGATGGCCCTCCAGACCATGGAGCCGCCCCATGTGGTCATTCTCGACATTTCCCTGCCCGACGGTAACGGCTTCCAGCTTGCGCCGAAGATCCGCAGGATGTTCGACTGCGGCATCATCATGCTGACCGCCCATGGTGACCCGGAAAGCCGGGTCCGGGGCTTCGACAGCGGCGCCGATATCTATCTGGTCAAGCACACCAGCCTGCGGGAAATCCTGGCGGCCATCCAGAGCCTGCTGCGCCGCCTGTCCGCTCCTGAGGCTGAAAACCTGACGGTGCCCGACTGGATGCTGGATACGGTGGCCTGGAAGCTGATGCCGCCGGAGGGTGGCGCCATCAAGCTGACCTCGACCGAACTCGCCTTTCTCACCGCCCTGATCGAAAACTCCGGCGCCCCATGCTCGCGCGAGGAATTGGCCGGGCTGTTGTCGAGCCGCCAGACCCAGTTCGAAAACCGCCATCTGGATGCGGTTGTCAGCCGTCTGAGGCGCAAGATCCAGGATCACACTGGGGTAGAGCCCCCGATCCGCTCGGTCTACGGCGTCGGCTATTCCTTCAGCGCCGCCTGCAAGGTCGGGAGCTTGTGAGGCGCGGGAAGCAGCGCATCGGGGACCTGCTGACAAAGACCCAATCACCCTTGAAGGCCACAAATCGCCAAAAATTGAGTGTCATCCCTGCGAAGGCAGGGATCCAGTACACCTCTGAGGGAACTGCCTTTTTCAAGTCGCCACTCTAGCGCGTACTGGCTCCCGGTCTTGGTGCAGGGCACCAAACCGGGATGACGGCCTAAGAGGTTCCGAGCTGGAAAACTGGCTAAACCAGCCTTTCCGCATGAGAAATCCCCTCCGTCTTCGTCCTGCCGTCAAAGCTATCAAGCTCCAGGTCGTCATCCCGGGCGAGCAAAGCGAGACCCGGGACCCACTCATTCCCAGAGCTTTTCTTGAAACGGCAACGGCCCGCAGCCCAAAGTATATTTAGAGCCGTTTCGGCAGAACTCCGTCAGCTTCCTTCTACTGCCTGCGTTCCCGATCAGGCGAGTAGGCCCCGGGTCTCGCGTTGCTCGCCCGGGGTGACAGCCCAAGACGTTCTGCATCTTCTCCCCTCACAGCGGCCTTGTCCGGGTCACGTAGGTTTCGAAGAAATCGGAGAACCTGGCGACGCGCATGGGCAGGCGGTCGTAGGGGGGGTAGTAGAGGGTCAGCCAGAGTTCCGGCGGGCTCCAGTCTTCCAGAACCTGCTGCAACTGCCCGCCTTGCAAGGCCTCCTCGACGATGAAATGGGGCAGAAGCGCGATGCCCTCGCCATTGGCCGCCAGCCGGGCGATCAATTCGCCATTGTTGCCTGCAAGCGTCTGGCCTGCGCGGATCTTGCGGGTCTTGCCCTGCGACCGCAGCTCCCAGGTTTCCGAGGCCGAACGCTCGTCATAGGCAAGGCAGGTGTGGCGTTCCAGGTCTTCCGGCGCCTGGGGCACACCATTGGCGGCGAGATAGCCGGGCGAGGCCACCAGAACACGCCGGACCGGACAGAGCTTGCGCCAGATGGTGGACTTGTCGCGCGGCGCCTCGGAAATCCGGATCGCCAGATCGAAGTCATCGGAGACAATGTCGATGAACCGGTCAGTAAGCGAAAGGGACAGGACCGTCTGCGGATGATCCACCCGGAAACCGGCCACCACATCAGGCAGGATCTGCTGGCCAAGGGACATGGGCGCGTTGATGCGGATGAGGCCCGCCACATCCCCCTGCTCCTCGCGCAGCTCCTCGTTGACCTGCTCAAACCTGTCGAGCAGTGGCGCAATACGGGCGGCATAGACCGCGCCCGCCGAGGTCAGCGACACATGGCGGGTCGTGCGCAGCAGAAGCTGAATGCCGAGCTGGTCTTCGAGGCTGCTGACGGCGCGGGTGACGGTTGGCGCGGTCATGGACAGCTCGCGGGCGGCGGCCACGAAGCTGCGCTGTTCGGCGACGGCCAGGAAGATGCGGATGTGGTCGAGATCGATCATGAAGCAACTATTGCATAAATTGAAATAATATCCGCAATTTTATTGCCATTCTCTTTTGTCTGTCCCGGGGCCATCTTTCTCTCAACGGCGCGAACAGCCGCAGCCTGAAAGGAACAGTCACCATGCTTACGCAAATCAAGGGTCTGCACCACATCACGTCCATGGCCGCCAGTGCCCAGACCAACAGCGACTTCTTCACCAAGACGCTCGGCCTGCGCCGCATCAAGAAGACCGTCAATTTCGATGATCCGGAGGTCTACCACCTCTATTACGGCGACGAAGCGGGCACGCCCGGCTCGGTCATGACCTATTTCCCCTTTCCGCACATCGCCAAGGGGCGCCAGGGCACCGGGGAAGTGGGCGAAAGCTACTTTGCCATTCCCGAGGGCTCCCTCGGCTACTGGAAGGAGCGGCTCTCCGGCCTCAACGTCCAGGGCCTCGCCGAATATGAGGCCTTTGGCGAAAAGCGCCTGCGCTTCCAGGGGCCGGACCGGGACGGTTTTTCCCTGATCGAAACCGGCGAAGAGGGGCGCAGCGGCTGGACGGTGGATGGCATCGGCAGCGCCGAGGCGATCCGCGGCTTCCATGGCGCAAGCTTCCGTCTGGAAGACGGCGGTGCCACGGCTGAACTCCTGAATTTCATGAATTATCAGGAGGTTGACCGGAAGGACAACTGGACCCGCTTTGCGGTGGAAGGCGGCAATGGTGCCGATTTCATCGACATTGAAACCCTCCCCTCCGCCAACAGGGCGCGGCTTGGGGCAGGCTCCGTCCACCACATTGCTTTCGCGGTCGAGGACCGGGCAGCGCAGCTGGAGGTGCGCAAGGCGCTTCTGGACACGGGCTACCAGGTCACGCCGGTGATCGACCGGGATTACTTCTGGGCGATCTATTTCCGCACTCCGGGCGGCATCCTGTTCGAGGTTGCCACCAACGAGCCCGGCTTCGACCGGGACGAGGACACGGCACATCTGGGCGAAGCCTTGAAACTGCCGAGCCGTTACGAGCCGCACCGGGCCAAGATCGAAGCGCTTCTTGAGCCGATCACCGACTGACGAAGCGCGCCTGCGCGGGAGCCCCCTCCCCGCGCAGGCGGCCCGGATCACAGGAGACAGATCATGACGACTTCATCCTATACCGCCCGCGTGAAGGCTCCGGCCGCCGGGCAGCCCCTCGTCCTGGCCTTCCACGGCACGGGCGGAAACGAGCATCAGTTTGCCGGCTTCGTCGAGGACATCCTGCCGCAAGCAGGGCTTGTCTCGCCGCGGGGCGACGTATCCGAACACGGCGCGCTGCGCTTCTTCCGCCGCACGGGCGAAGGGGTCTACGACATGGCGGATCTGGAGCTGCGGACGCAGAAAATGGCCGCCTTTATCACGGCGCACCGGCAGGAAAATCCCGGTCACCCGGTCTATGCCTTCGGCTATTCCAATGGCGCCAACATTCTGGCGGCGGTGGCCTTCCGGCATCCGGAACTCTTTGACCGGATTGCCCTGCTCCACCCGCTGATCCCCTGGACCCCGGCAGAGCAGGCCGGCCTTGCGGGCAAGGCGATCCTGCTGACCGCAGGCCGCCGCGACCCGATCTGCCCCCTGCCCCTGACCGAGGCGCTGGTGACCTATTTCAACGCGCAAGGGGCTGACCTGTCGCTGGAAATCCATGACGGCGGACATGAAATCCGCCAGCCCGAAATCGACGCCCTCGCCAGCTTCCTGAGCGCGCCGCAAGGCGCAGGTCTGACCAAGGCAGGACTGGCAAGGACAGACCTGGAGACATGACCATGAGCCTGATCCACGAAAACATGAACCGGGGCCACACCACCACGGGCTGGCTCGACAGCTTCCACACGTTCTCCTTTGGCGGCTTCCGCGATCCGGCCCGCATGGGCTATGGCGCCCTGCGGGTCATCAACGAGGACCGGATCATTCCCGGCTCCGGCTTTGGCGAACATGGCCATGGCGACATGGACATCCTGACCCTGGTCCTCGCCGGCAAGCTGCGCCACCAGGACACGCTCGGCAACGAGACGGAAATCGCCCCCGGCGAGGTCCAGCTCATGTCGGCGGGCAGCGGTATCCGTCATTCGGAAATGAACGCTTCCAAGACGGCTCCCGCGCATTTCCTGCAGATCTGGATCCTTCCGGACAGTCAGGGCGGCGCGCCGGACTATCAGCAGGCCAGTCTGCCGGAACAGGAAAACGCCCGGGACTGGACGCTGATCGCCAGCGGCACCAGGGGGGAAGCCCCCTTGAGCCTCCTGTCGGACACAAAGCTCTCCATCGCCTATCCGCTGGCAGGCAGCTCGCTGGCGGTGCCGTCCGGCAAGGGGCGGCGGACCTTCGTGCAGATCGTCGAAGGGGTTGCCACCATCGGCGGCGAACGCCTGACCGCCGGCGACGGTCTCCAGACCTCAGAAGACACCCTCCCGCCCCTGATCTGGGTCACGGACGGTCAGGCCCTGCTCTTCGATATGGAGTGAGGACCGGACCAGAAGACTGATGCCGCTGCGGGACTTTTCTGCTGGCCCCTGTCCTGCCCCACCGGACAGGGACCAGCGTTTTTCACTTTTGAGGCCTCGATCAGGCGGGCCTTCTGTTGAACTGGGAAAAATACTTATCTTTCAGCAATATATCCGTTTCTGCAGGCAAGATGCGCGTTCCTGCGATAGGATCATCCACAGCCTTCCGAATTGACGTTCTGCACCCACCAAGTTTGAGTGAAGACGCTCTCTCTCAGGCGTGATATCCGCCTAGTGGAAGTGGAGTGCGATATGCTGAGAAATCGGGTCGTAGAGGCGCTTGTCTCTCGAACGTCAACCGAGGTGATGGGGTTCCTGTCCCGGAACGGGGACAGCAAACTTCACAGCGGGCAGACGTTGCTCGCGTCCGCTCAGCAGATCGAACAGGTGCTGCGTGGCTGGATGGGCGAAGGCGAGCGCATCGTCATTCTGGCCTTGCCGGCTGGCGAAGACTTTGCCAGAGCCCTTCTGGGGTGCGTGCTTGCCGGTATCACCGCCGTACCGGTGACACTGCCGCGACCGGGAAGCCATACGGACAGACTCCTTACAATTGCCAGGGATTGCAGGGCCGATGCCATATTGTGCCTGGAATCCAGCCGTTCCCTGCTGACCCAGGCCTTGAGCCGGGAGGGAGAAAAGCCGTTTTCCCTCATCGCCCTGGATCAGCCGGATGCGGAGCTGCCTGCATTCCAGCGGCGCTCGGCGGACACCGGAAAGGACATAGCGGTCGTCCAGTACACCTCCGGTTCGACCCGTGCACCCAAAGGCGTTTGCGTCACGGGTGACAACATCCTCGCAAATGCTGACCTTGTTGCCCGCAGCTGGCAGATGGACGAGCAAACCCGTTTCGTGAACTGGCTGCCGCACTATCATGACATGGGTCTGATGGGCGGCATCTTCTATCCTCTGCTCTGCGGCGGTGTTTCTTTCCAGATGAGCCCGCTGGATTTCATTCGACGCCCGGAAAGCTGGCTTCAAGCCATCGCCACGCACCGGGCCAACTTCAGCGGTGGACCTGCCTTCGCCTTCGACGCCTGTCTTCGCAGAGTGCCGGATGCGGATTCCCTTCAGCTTGATCTTTCCTGTTGGGATCGTGCGTTTTGCGGTGCCGAACCGGTTCCTGCAGATCTGCTTGATCGCTTCCATGCGCATTTCAAGGCAGCCGGCCTTAGAAGACAGTCGCTCTTCCCCTGCTACGGGATGGCGGAAATGACGCTGTTTGCGGCAGGACTGCCTGATGATGATCTTGCTGCGGAAAAGCCTTCGCTGGCAAAGACTGCTCCCTGCAACTTGAACGATGAGCTGCGGCAGGGTATTGTAATTATTGATCATGAAACTAGAGAACAGCTTCCGGATGGCCAAAGCGGAGAAATCTGGCTACGAGGCCCGTCTCAGGCAGACGGCTATCTTTACCTATCGAAATATTCAGACAAGACTTTTCTTCAAAAAATAAGCGGTGATGAGAAATCTGAATGGTTGAGAACAGGTGATATTGGTCATATTCGTGACGGGAAGCTTTTCATTACTGGACGATACAAAGACATCGTGATTTGTAATGGCCGGAAATTTTCAGCTCCGGAGATCGAGTGGGTGGTCTGTGCGACGGATCCGGCGCTCAATCCGCTGGCTGCCGCCGTTTTTATGCCGGATCCAGCTGCTACAGGTCAGGCAGTTCTGATTGCCGAACTGAACAGCCGGGAAACGCTGTCCCGGCCGGAGGCGGACGTAAAGAAAGACATCCTGCAGATCGCCAGAGGCGAATGGGGACTTGAGTTGACGCAGATTGATTTCGTGCCGCGCGGAACGCTGGACCGGACCAGCAGCGGGAAAATTCGCCGCAGTGCGGTGGCCGAGAAATTCTGTTTGGGTGGTTTTGATTTCCCTAAGTCCGAACGCCACAATCAGGTGCTAGAGAAATGAATTTCCAGAAGACAGATGTCTGGTCTGATCCCGGCACATTTCTAGGCGATCCTGCAACTGTGCGCAGTGTTCTGCGCAATCAGGATTTTGTCATTACCGATTTTGCGCCTTATCTGGAGCACATCCAGCAAAGGCTCGGCCAGCCTCTGTCCAATGTTGTCGATCTGATCCATTCGAGTTTTCTCTTCGACAACGGCGAAGTGCACCTGAATGGCCGTAGACGGGTCGCTCCCTGTTTTTCGCCCCGCTTTGTCGAAGGCTGGCGCCCAAGGATCCGGAAGGCAGTCGAGGATGCGCTGGACAATCTTGCGGCATCGGCAAATCCGGATTTGATGTCCGGCTTTGTTGAAGATGCCTTTCTGAGTGTCGCGTCATCGGTCTTTGGGGTTGCAAGCAGCGAACGTCAAAAGCTGGCCGGGTCCATCCGGCAGTTGAATTCGCTTGTGACACCGATGCTGCCAATCGCGACACTTATCAAGATTGATGAAGCCATCGGCCATTTGATCAATGTTCTCATGGAAGATGAGAGCGTTGTTGATCCCTCCGGCATCCCTACTGTGTTCCAGGCGCTGAAAGAGCAGCCGGGAATGACCAAGAGGGAAGCCGTCAACCTGACGCTCACGACCCTTGTGGCGTCCCACACGATGGCGCAGGGGGTTGCCTTTTCCATTTATGCGCTCCTGATTGATACGCCTGACAAGTGGAAGGCCCTGGCTGCGAATAAGTGCACGTCTGACTGGCTTGACGAGCTTTTGTCCCGGTTTACGTCGACACAGACTCTGATCCGGGCAGCGTCAAAAGACACCAAGTTTCAAGGCTGCCCCCACGCACAGGGCGAGGCGGTCGTCATGTCGATGCCGCGCATAAACAAGGCGCTCCGGCAGCAGCGTGACCAGAAGGGCGACGGGGCATGGCATATGTCCTTCGGTTTCGGGCCGCACAAGTGTCTTGGCGCACCCCTTTCAGAAGTGTTTTTCGAAGAAGTCCTTCCTGCACTGGCCCGCAGGTTTCCTGATCTGATCCTGCATCGTCACAAGGTGAATTTCCACGTTTCCATGCTGGTGCAATATCCGAAGCAGCTTCCTTGCGAACTCGCGCCATCCAACAAGCGGATCAACTCCCGGATGGTCGAGATTTCGGAGATGGCTGCAGCACGCGCCATCGTGAATGATGATGAGAACTGGTCTCCGCCGACGATGGAAGCGCATCTGTCGGTCTTGCAGGACAGGTCCGGCAAGGACCTGACCCAGGCCCTCAACATTGCCCGCAATGCGATGTTCTTCATGTCCGGTCCCCGCCACGCGGCCTTGCGGTCCGAGGTGATGGATTGTCTTGGCGGCAACCGGCTGGTTGCCTGGCAACCGATGATCGATGACGTGGTGAGCACGGTCCTCGATGAGCTGGAGGCACAAAAGAAGCCTGACCTGATCGGCGACTTTGCGGATCCGATTTTCCGGAGAGTTGCGAAGACCATTCTGGGCCTTGAGTCCGGAGACCCGCAGCAATTCGATACGCTTGCTCCCATTCTCCAGGATGTCCTGGAGCCCTGGTTGCCGATGCGCGAGCTGGAACGGCTTCAAGGCATCTTTGCGACCTTGATCGCGGACATGAAGGACCCGGTTCCCAATCCGTCCCTGCCTTCGGACCCGCTGCTTGCGGCGCTGATCAAGGCGGAGCTGCCCGGGACAAGCCGCGACGACCTGAAGTCGCTTGTGCTGATCCTCTATGGAGCCAGCTTCAATCTGTCCCATACGCTTGGCAATGTGCTTCATCAGCTGCTGACGCTGCATGCGGACAGCACAGATATGGCTCTGTCCCTGGCCGAGGACAATGTCCGGCTGGAAGAGTTCATCTCCCTTTGCGCCTCGCCCAGATATATCTATCGCATGGCGCGCAAGCCCTTGAACTTCGAGGGGTTCGAGATGGGGGCCGGACACACGCTGCGTTTAAACCTGCAGGCCATCAACCGGGGCGTTTCCTCCGGAAATCTTGCGTTCGGACACGGTTTGCACCGTTGTGTGGGAGCTGCTTTGTCGAAGCGGCTCTTGCGCACCGCAGTGCCCGCCTTGTTCAAACGGTTCCCCAAGCTTCACCTGCATGCCCAGCAACAAACCTATTTTGACATGACGCAAACCGTTGCTCTGTCACGACTTCCCTGCCGTCTTGGCTAATATTTCTACACGAGAAGATAATGAACGCTCATTCGATCACGCCCGAAGTTCAGTCCTTCCTGAAGGAAAGACTGTCCTTTTATACAAAGATGGATCAGGACAAGATTGCACAAGATGCCGATCTGATCAGCCTTGGTCTTCAGTCTATCGATGCGGTTCTGATCTCCGGCGAGATCGAAGACCACTTCAAGATCGAGCTCGATCCGTCGACCGTAT
Organism: Roseibium suaedae; assembly: GCF_900142725.1. GTDB lineage: Bacteria > Pseudomonadota > Alphaproteobacteria > Rhizobiales > Stappiaceae > Roseibium > Roseibium suaedae. Next base: position 17,792 of record NZ_FRBW01000006.1, read on the forward strand.
TCGAGCATGACACGTTCGAGAGCTTTGCAGCCGAAATCACCCGCCGTTTGAACGCAAAATGAGTGTCTGGATCCTGGGGCTTGCCACGTCAGGGCATGATCCTGCATTGGCGATTGCCAATCCTGCCGGCGAAATCGTGTTTGCAGAAGCCACCGAGCGGTTCCTGCAGGACAAGCGCGCCTGGGGCATTGCACCGGATCATATCGGTCATCTGGCCGAAGCCCTTGCGGAGACTGATTTCGTCCCAGGCAGAGATACCATAGCGGTTGCGACCAGCTGGGCATCCGCGAAGGCGGAATTGAAGCGTGGCGTTCATGACGCCATGCTGCCCGCCCCTGATACGATCTGGATGCAGGGGATGCAGCTCCAGCTTCAGGAAAGCGCGGGGGCTTCGCTTCTGCGCCTGGGACTGGCAAGCGAGCGCCCGTCTCCCATGCGGTTTGACCATCACCTGACCCACGCGGTCACCGCCTGCTATTTTGCTCCAACGGACACTGCGGCCTGCCTGGTGATCGATGGAGAAGGAGATGTGGGCGCAAGCTCATCCTTCACCATGAAGGACAGGGAATTGACGCGGGAGTGGCGGTCATGGGGCCCGGGAAGTCTCGGGACATTCTATGGCTGGCTCACCCAGATGTGCGGTTTCGACTGGCGGCTGGGGGAAGAGTGGAAGGTCATGGGCCTTGCTGCCTATGGCTCCCCCAACCCTGAGCTTGTCGAAAACCTGAAGCAGATGCTTATTGTCGACCGCGGGCGGCTCCGGTTTGCTGCAGACGATGTGCTGCTCGAAATCCGCAAGAAGGCGCAGGAATTCGGCCGCCGGCCCGATGAACCCGTCGAAAAGGCCGCTGTTCTGGCGGCCTCCGGACAGGCTGCCTATGCCGCGCTTGCCGATCTCGTTCTGGGCGAGGTGGCAAGCCAGGGTCATTCCGATCTGGTCCTGTCAGGCGGGTGTGCGCTCAACTCGTCCTACAACGGCACGATTGCCGGACGGCTGCCGTTCGAACGGGTGTTTGTTCCTCCCTGCCCTGCCGACGACGGCAACGCCATCGGTGCGGCCTTGCTCGGCTGGATGAAGGTCTACGAAACCCCCCGGATTCCGGTCGGCAACCTGTCTCCTTTCCTGGGCAGCCGTGCAAAGCCGAAGGGACTGGACCGGCTTCGCAAGTCCGCAGGACGCGGCCTGGTTGTTTGCGAGCTGGATGACGGCGATTCAGCCCAGGTTGCCGCGGAATTCCTGGCCCAGGGCAAGATCCTCGGCGTGATGCGCGGCCGTGCTGAATTCGGACCGCGTGCGCTTGGCAACCGGTCCATTCTTGCTGATCCCCGGTCTGCGGACATGAAGGACCGGATCAATGCGCTGGTAAAGGGGCGGGAATCCTACCGGCCATTTGCGCCGGTGGTTCCTCACGCAAAGGTGGCCGAATGGTTCGGGCATGCCCAGCCGGTCCCCTACATGTCCATGACCTTGCCGTGGCGGGAAGAGGCTGCCTCCACCGTTCCTGCGGTCGTGCACGAGGACTGCACCGGCCGCGTCCAGACGGTCACCTCCGAAAATGCCCCCTGGCTAAATGCCGTTGTCGAGGCGTTCGAAGGCATGACCGGGGTGCCCATCGTGCTGAACACGAGCTTCAACATCATGGGCAAGCCGATCGTTCACAGCGTTGAAGATGCGATCGCCGTGCTGATGACATCGGGGCTGGACGGGGTGCTCATCGAGAACACCCTCGTCACGAAACCCGACTAGGCCCGAAGGCGGGGCACCTGTCACTCCACAGTGAAGAGATAGGTGTCCAGCATTCTCTTTTTCCAGGCACCCGGATCGCTGGAGCCCGAACTCGGAAACAGCTGCAAGACCCAGTCACCGAGCAGGATCGGAGACGGCAGGCAGATGGTTCCGTCCTTGCTCACGTGATGCAGGCTCGGCTCCACACCTGCCAGCTTGACTGCAGCCATGCCGAACATCCGCGGGATTCTGGACGTCCAGACGGCGATCACTTCGGTGTTTTCCGGTTGATCGACCTTGATGATCAATTCCTGGCCGCAGGACAGCCTTTCCGGCACAGCGTCAGCGACCAGCTTGTCCGGGATGTTCTCTGACGCAAGATCTGGCAGGTTGTCTTGCGAAATCGGCTCTCCATTCATCCGCATCGTCAGTGCATCGGCCAGGTAGGGAATACCGCTCTGGCTGAAATAGGCGCCATGCTCTCCATCGAGGAAGTCGCAAGTCACGCTGCCAAACATCGTATTCCAGAGCGGCCAGGGATCCTCGCCGCGCAGGAACGGGTTGAACTCATGGCTGTTGCTGCCAAACAGCATCGAGAAATTGCCCGGATAGGGAACGGTCGGCTGCCACTCCATGCTGAAGATGCCGAGCGGCGGCTTCTCCTGGAGCATCAGGTAGTTGGCCATTTCAATAGCCACCGGCGCGCCTTGACAGTTTCCTCCGATCCAGCAGTTCTTGAGATCAAGCTTTTCCGCGAGAACATCTGCGTAGTGCCGGGCCATAAGGGCGTCGTCGTCCGCGATCTTCTTGCGGAAGTCCACGATCACATTGAGAGATCTCAACCCGATCACCGGCTGGTCCGGGCCGAGTGCTGCGGCCAGGGCCGGAAATTCCGACGCGGCGTTGAAGCACCAGATCAGCGGAGGGCGGGTGCCCTCCGGGTTCAGCACATGGATCAGTCCACCTTCGTCAAGCGTTTCTCCCGGCCATTCAGACACGATTCCCCGGAGCTGCCGGAGACATTTTTCCATATTCAGCATATCAGTTCAGGCCCTGCTGACTGACCGGGGCAATTGTCTGCGGTCGTCAGTTGAGAAAATCCCATCATATACAACGAGATAGTGTGAAAGTGAATCCATCAGATCATTCTTGATTTCAGGCCGTTCCTGCGCCAGGTCGCGCACTTGCCCGATCAGGTTCCGAATGCTCGCATCTCGTGACCACTTAGCGATAACACTTAGGTAGGCTCGTGAAATATTCGGACGAACACTGACCCGGTGGGATGGGTCGTCCCGTGCCCAGGGAGCAGGCTGGAGAAGCTCTGCAAGACGCTTGAAGCGAACAAGCACGTTCTCGGGGCGCAAAAGAGATTCAAACAGCCACCTTGCGCCCTCTGCCAACTCCTCACGCGACATGCGGGCCGGGATGATGTTGGTCTGGTAGTCCGAGCCGCCCGGGAATTGGGCGGATATATCGCTTTCGATAATCCGGCCTGCCTTGGCCATCTCGTCGTAGAGAGGGGTTGAAATCGGGGCGACAAGAACAGCGACCTTGAAGGTTATGACGGGAAGCGACATGGCGAAGTCGAACTGGCGCTGAAAGCAATCCGGTCCATCGGAGTCAAATCCCACGATCAGTCCTGCTTCCGGAATGACGCCCGCCCTGACGATCTTTTCGCATTCTTCCCTCAGGTCTACCCTGAGGTTCTGACGCTTCTTGCTCTCCGTCAGCGCCTCGGCACTGCTTGATTCAATGCCAAAGAACCCCAGCCTCAGACCGGCTTCGTTGCACAGGGCAAGGAGTTCCGGGTCACGCGCAACATCGATGGACATTTGCGTCTGAAAGGAGACCGGTTCGCGTCCTTCCGCGCCGTTCCAGTTCTTGAGAAGGGTCAGAAGTGCCTTCGACCGTTTTCTGTAGACGGTGAAATTGTCGTCGGACAGCGTGATATGGCGGTAGCCTATTTCATAGAGCCTTGAAATCTCGGCGAGGATCTGCTCGTCAGGCTTGTGTCTCTGGACCCGGCCAAGATATTGAATAACATCGCAGAAATTACACTCAAACGGGCAGCCGCGGCTGGTTTGCACGACGCCAGATACCGCGCGGCTGTTCGGATAAAGATCCCAGCGCGGCATTGGCGTCGTCGACATGTCGGCCTTGTGGCCCTGGTATTTCGCTTCCAGTCTGCCTTCGTGGAGATCTGTGAAGAATTTCTCTGCGATCGGTTCGAGTTCGCCGACGACCATTGCATCGGCAACACCTTCGAAGATCTCCGGTGCGAGCGAGACATGTGGGCCACCGATAATAACGGTCTTCCCTTTGCTCCTGAATTCTTTTGCCATCCAGATTGCGCGTTGGGCCTGGGATACGTTTGCAGTGATGGCCACCACATCGACGTCAATGTCCAGATCGACGAACTCGATCTCTTCATCGCACAAGGTGATGTCAAACAAGCCGTCGGGGATCAAAGCAGCCACAGTCGCGATTGCGAGTGAGGCGACACGAACCACGGGCTCATCTGACATAATGACCCGGTCACGTGTACGCTCCGCCGTTCTGTCCGCAGAAAAGCTGGACAGCGGCGCAATAATAAGCATTCGTTTCTTTGGCGAAGCAGTAGTCACGCGATGCTCCTAAAACGCTCTGCTGCGGAAAGTCATCCAATAATCTGCACAATATAAATGCATGCGCTATTCCTCTATCAATGAAATCATTTTTACCGGTGAGCAGAAGACGGGAAAATGCTCCCTTATTTCTGTCGGAAACATTCATCCTTGCCAGGTCAAGCAATAATCAAGTTTACACTGATCCACAGTCGTAAGAAATGAGTTTATTGATCAGACCCTTGCCCTTTTACACGTCGATCAGTGTGCCTTCCCATTTGCCGGAGCGGACGGCGGCGCGGGTGAGGTCCAGGATCAGGTTGCGGATGGCTTCCATGGCGTAGGTAGGCGGGCGGCTGGTGAGTTCGCAGATATAGAGCGTGCGCGTCAGCTCCGGGTCGGTGATCGGCCGCACATGGACATCGCCCCGGGCGATCTGGTCCGCCATGAACAGCTTGTTGCCGATGACGCAGCCAAGACCTGCCTCCAGCGATCCGGCAATGGCCTGCACCGAGTTCATCTGCAGCTTCGCCCGGCTCTCGATCTTCTTGAGGAGGTTCATGTCGTCCAGAATGGCCCTGGCCGACACCCCCTGGCGCAGGAGGATCATGGGCAGTTCCAGAACCTCGTTGAAGGGGATGGGGTCCGGGCTGCCGCCGATGATCTCCGGCCTGCCCACCAGCACAAGCTGCTCGTCCAGAACCGGACGGGTGCGCAGCTGCGGGTCGACCGGCGGATTATAGACCATGGCAATGTCCACATCCGAGGCCATCAGGCTCATCAGGGTCGCCCCGGACAGGCTTTCCGTCAGCGCCAGATCGACATTCGGATAGTCGCTCAGCACCCGGCGGGCCAGATCAACGCCAATCGCCTTCACCGCCGAATAGGCCATGCCGACGGAGACGGCGCCGGCGATCTTGCCGCCCGCCTGGCGCAGGTCCGCTTCCGCCGCGCTCATGGATTTCAGAATCACCTTGGCATGTTCGTAAAGCCGGTGCCCGGCAGCCGTCGGCTCCATGCCGCGCGGCTTGCGGTCGAACAGGATCACCCCCAGCTCCGTCTCCAGATTGGACAGGTGATGGCTGAGGGCCGAGGCGGCAATGCGCAGGGTTTCTGCCGCGTTGGACAGGTTGCGATGCTCGAAGATGGCGGCAAAATAGCGTAGCTGTCGGCTGTCCATAGCGTTATATAAAATAGAATGACCCTGTAGAAACATTGTAATATCGCGATGGTGGCGCTTTGGCTAGGTTTCAGGCAGGAGGAAAGCGAAATGTCTGATGCCTTTATGCCGCTGGAGGGAATCCGCGTCGTCGAGATGAGCCACATGATCATGGGTCCGTCCTGTGGCATGTTCCTGGGCTTTCTGGGCGCGGAAGTGATCAAGGTGGAGCCGCCGGAAGGCGACAAGACCCGCCACCTGACCGGCATGGGCCGCGGGTTCTTCCCGACCTTCAACCGCGGCAAGCGGTCGGTGACCCTCGATCTGAAGACCGCCGCAGGGCGCGAGGCGCTGGACAAGCTGATCGCGACCGCCGACGTCTTCCTGGAAAATTTCCGCGATGAATCCCTCGCCAAGATGGCCTTCTCGCCGGACGAGCTGCGCAAGCGCTATCCCTCGCTGATCGTTGCCTCCTGCAAGGGGTTTCTCAAGGGCCCTTACGAGAACCGCACGGCCATGGACGAGGTCGTCCAGATGATGACCGGCATGGCTTATATGACCGGCCCGACCGGCCGTCCGCTGCGCATCGGCTCTTCGGCCAACGACATCATGGGCGGGCTGTTCGGCGCCTTCGGCGTGCTCGGCGCGCTGATCCAGCGTCAGAAGGACGGCAAGGGCCATGCGGTGCGCGTCGGCCTGTTCGAGAACTGCCTGCTGCTCGTGGCCCAGCACATGGTGCAATATGACATCGAGGGCCGCGAAGCCCCGCCCATGCCCGAGCGCGAGTTCTCCTGGCCGGTCTACGACATCTTCGAAACCGGCGACAACCGGCAGATCTTCATCGGCGCCGTCACCGAAGGCCAGTGGGTCATCCTGTGCGATCTGCTGGACCTTGGCGCCCTGAAGAACGACCCGCGCCTGCAGACCCGCATGGATCAGATCAACGCCCGCGACTGGACCATCCCGATTGTGGCAGAGGCCGTGCGCCGGCACGAATTCGACAGCCTGATCAAGGCCTTCGAGCCCGCAGGCATTCCCTTCTCGCCCATTCACCGGCCAGCGGAAATGTATGCCGACCCGCATGTCACCCGTCCAGGCGGGCTCTATACGTCCCAGCTTCCCGAGGGCCAGACCTTCCGGGCCCCGGGCTTCCCCTTCGAGGTGGATGGCGCAGCGCCCGTGCCCTTCGGCCTGGACCTGCCGGAGGTCGGCGAAGACACGGCCACGGTTCTCGGCAGCCTTGGCCTTGACGACGCGGCCATTGCAGCGGCCACCGGCAGCTTGAAGGAAACCGCATGATGAGCACGACGGACGCCCGCAGAGAACGGATCTATCCGGCGAACCGGGTCACCCTGCGTGAGGTCGGCCTGCGCGATGGCCTGCAGCTGGTGAAGACCTTTCCGGACACGGATGCCAAGCGCGAATGGCTGGTCCGGGAACACGCTGCCGGCGTGCGCCATTTCGAAGTCGGTTCGTTCCTGCCCGCCAGCCGCTTTCCGCAATTTGCCGATGTGCGCGAGATGGTCGACGCGGTGGCCGCGCTAGAGGGCGCCCATTCCGCCGTTCTCGCCCTGAACGAGCGCGGCGCGGAAGATGCGATGGCCACTGCTGCCGGTGAGATCGTCTGCGTGGTCTCGGCAACGGAAGAACACAGCCAGGCCAACATGCGCCGGTCCCGCGCCGAAGCCGTCGGGCTGGTGCGCCGGGTGGCGGAAATGCGCGACGCAGTGGCGCCGGGCAAGATCGTCAATGCGGGCATCGCCATGTCATTCGGCTGCTCGATTTCGGGCGCCGTGCCGCCGGAAGACGTGCTGCGGCTGGCGGAAGAGTGCCTGGCCGCCGGTGCGGATATCGTCGGCGCCGCCGATACGGTCGGCTATGCCGGACCGAAACAGATCGGCACGCTGTCCGCAGCATTGGACAAACTATGCGGCGACCGTCCCTTCATCCTGCATCTCCATGACACACGCGGCATGGGCATCGCCAATGCGGCGGCCGGTCTCGACAATGGCGCGCGGGTTCTGGACGGCTCGCTCGGCGGGCTGGGCGGATGCCCCTTTGCCCCCGGCGCCACCGGCAACGTGGTCTTCGAAGATCTGGTCTTCCTGTGCGAGACCATGGGCTTTGGAACGGATATCGACTTGACCGGCCTTGCTGCTGCGCGGCAGGTCGCGGAAGGATCCATGACAGGCGAAGTGTTCTATGGCGCGCTGGCGAAATCCGGGGCACCGCAAAACATGGAGTGGCGGGCCTGAAGCAAGACTTCTCCCGCCGAATGAGAGGACATTCGGCGGAGAAATGACGAAAATGCTTGATATCTGAACGTGATAGAGCATTTTAGCCATTCAATCCGACGCTCAGGCGTCCGGGAAGAAGGGCAGATGCTCGGATCACGGATCGTGTTTCGAGACACACCCATGGGAGGAAAGAATGGGAACATTGAAAGCTCTTGGACTGGCTCTGGTCCTGTCCGCGTCGACGGCAACCATCGCATCTGCCGCGACCGAAATGCGCTGCAGCCACCAGCTGCCGCCCGCGCACCACATCGCCAAGGTCGTCGACCGCTGGGCGGCTGAAGTGGAGAAGCTGTCCGAAGGTGAACTCGACGTTCAGGTCTTCGGTGCAGACAGCCTCGTCAAGGCCAATGACAACATCGTCTCGGTTGCCAAGGGCGACATCGAATGCGCCTTCTCGCTGAACTTCCAGTGGGGCAAGACCCTGCCGCTGATGAACGTGACGCTTGGGCCCTACACCATGTCCTCCATCGATGCCTGGAAGAAGTGGCCGACGTCTGACGCTGCCAAGCTGCTGGAAGACAAGCTGGAGGAAAAGGGCGTCCATAACGTCGTCTGGATGTTCCAAACCAACACCTCGGTCTTCACCACCAAGGGCCGTTTCCTGAAGGCTCCGGCCGATTTCCAGGGCATCAAGATGCGCGGCCTGAACAAGGCCTTCGACGCTGGCCTGACCGCAATGGGCGCAAGCACTGTCGCCATGCCCGGCTCCGAAGTCTATCAGGCGCTGGCAACCGGCACGATCGATGCCGCCGTGACCGACGTCGCCGCCGGCTATTCCCGCAAATACTATGAAGTGCAGGATCACTTCACCGTGGTTCCGGTTCTGGCCGCCTATCTGCACGGCTATGTGAACCCGTCCTGGTATGCCGGCCTGTCCGACAAGTCCAAGGCCGCTCTTCAGAAGGCTGGCGAGGAAGCTGCCGGCTGGGCGCTGGAAGCCTCCCAGGAAGCCGCCGCCGCTGCGCCCAAGCAGCTGGAAGAAAAGGGCGTTCAGGTCTACATCGCCAGCGATGAGGAAAACGCTGCGCTGAAGGCCGCCATGAAGCCTGCCTTCGACGCCGAGTTCGCCAAGGAAACCGGCGAAGATGGCGCAAAGCTTCTCGAGCTGATCGAAAAGCTGCAGTAAGCGCTGATGGGCAAGCCACATCAGGGAGAGGTGGAGCAATCCACCTCTCGTCTGCCGTTGGGGATTGATCTGATCGTCCGTGTCGGCGGAGTGCTAAGCGCAGTTCTCATACTGGTGATGCTGGCGGTGACCGCGGTCAACGTGGTGGGCCGCTATGCCCTCGGCAACCCGTTTCGCGGCGCGGAAGAATTCACCGGCTACCTGGTGGTGGCGCTGGTCATGGCGGGCGCGGCCGAAGCCTATCGGCGCGGCGACCACATCGCCATCGACCTCATCCGCTCGACGCGCATTCCCGGCCTGAAGCACGTCTCGAACGTTCTTTACCACGGCAGCGTCCTGGCCTTTGCCGTGATCCTCGGCAGCACCGGCTGGCACACGGTCAGCTTCTCCAGAGACTTCGAATCCTATTCGGCGGGCTATCTGGAAACCCCCATGTGGATCCCGCAATCGGCCCTGCTTCTGGGCGCGTTCCTGCTGGCGCTGGCCGCTTTCGGCCGCCTGGTCCAGGAGTTCACCGGAAGGACCGGCTCTTGACGACACTCCTGATTTTCGGCGGGCTGATCGCCCTGCTCCTGACCGGCATCCCGATCTTCGCCGCCCTCGGCCTGATGGGCAGCGCGGTGCTGTGGATCTACGAGGGCAAGCTGTGGGCGGTGTCGGACGTGGTCTTCTCCACGCTGAACCTTTCCACCCTGACCACCATTCCGCTCTTCGTCTTCATGGCCCAGGTGATGATCAAGGCCAAGGTGATCGAAGACCTCTACGACATGACCAACACGGTCATCGGCCACCTGCGCGGCGGGCTCGGGGTCGCGACGGTTGCTGCCTGCACCGTGTTTGCCGCCATTTCCGGCTCGTCGGTCGCAACCGCCCTGTCCATCGGCGCCAGCTCCATTCCGCAGATGAAGCGCTTCGGCTATCCGGAGCGGGACGCCCTCGGGGTGATTGCGGCGGGCGGCACGCTCGGCATTCTCATCCCGCCCTCCGGACCGATGATTCTTTATGCCATCGTGTCCGAGGCTTCCATCGGGGCGCTGTTCCTGGCCGGCATCATTCCCGGCCTGCTGATCGCCCTGATCTTCGCAGCCTTCTGCGTGCTTCAGGCCTCGCGCCGCACGTCCATCTCCGCGCCCGACTGGGCGGGCTGGGAAGCGGCGATGGCCGCGATCAAGCGGTCGATCTGGGCGCTGCTCGCCCCGCCGGTCGTCATGGGCGGCATCTATTTCGGCATCTTCACCGCCACCGAGGCGGCAGCGGCCGGATCGATCTATGCGCTGCTGATCGCCGTCTTCATCTACCGGAACTTCTCCTGGAAGATGCTCTATGACTGCGCCTACCAGACCATGCGCACCTCGATGATGGTGTTCATGATCATCGCGGGCGCGGCGGTCTTCGGCCATGCGATCACGATCATCCGCCTGCCCGTGGCGATCACGGAAATGGTGGCGGGCATGGGCCTGTCGGCCACCGGCTTCATCCTGGCGGTGATGGTGCTGATCTTCATCCTGGGCATGTTCCTGGAGACCATCTCGATCATCCTGATCACCACGCCGATCCTGCTGCCGACGATGATCCATCTCGGCATCGACCCGGTCTGGTATGGCGTGCTGCTGATGGTGAACCTGGAACTGGCGCTGATCACGCCGCCGGTGGGCATGAACCTCTTCGTCATCAAGGGCATCACCAACGCGCCCCTGTCGGAAGTGGTCAAGGGCGCCTCGCCCTTCGTGCTCCTGATGATCTTCAGCCTCGCCCTCCTCATCGCCTTCCCCAGCCTCGCCACCTGGCTGCCCTACACGGCAGGCTTTGGCCGGTAACAGGAACGGTAAGGAAAACGGGCTTTGCGAACCAGAACACCCCGGGCCGCGCAAAAGCGTTCCGGGGTGTTTTTTGTTCGGGGGGAGGAGTTGCGAGAGACTTCAGGCCGTGCGGCTTGCTCCTGTCTTCCTCCTTGCGGGGGAGAGGACCGCGACCAGACCAGATCAACCGTTCAGGCGGCGGTCAGAGGTCTTGTCGAAGAGATGGAGGGCAGAGGGGTCACCAGCGAGGTGGATCAGCTCTATATACCGCTCCGCAGACTGGGGTTGCAAATATCTTGTAGCCATCTCTGGAAATTCGACTTTTTTCAGATAGATTCTAATCCTGCGTAACGTTCGATTCAGGCCGTGTGTTGAGTATCCGTCCTAGGATCTTTTCGCCTTTTCCCGGTTTGGATCTTTATCGGTGTGTGAAATGAGTCCATTCCAGTCTGATTTTGAGCGCGATTATTATTCTTGGGTCGGTCTCTATATTAGCACATGGGCGGGCGTTGAAACTAATCTGGCACTTATCGTTCAGATGATTTTCGAGCACCTCGACGGCAAACTGATCGAAAAGGACTGCCCGCAGTCGCTGAGCCGAAGACTTAAATTCTTGCGCAAAGCGTCTGGGAAATTAGACGCTCTCAGCAACGAAAAGGATGAGATCTATGCATTAACTGATACGCTGAGTTCTGAATCAAATTTTCGGCACGATATTGTTCATGGCATTAAAACGAGTATCGGTTTTTCTGATCATAAATCTATAATGGTTGCCCGGCCGGTCGCAATAAATGACCCACTGGGCGAAATAGTTAGAACAAATGTTTCGCTGGCGATCTTAGAAGAGAAATATCAGATACTCGGTTTATCTGGATTATCTCTTATGGGCCTCGGCAGGCGGATCATCAATCTAATTGATAAAGAGCGCGAATAAACGTTTTGTGAACTCCCTCATCCTGAGGAGCCCGGCCAATGCCGGGCGTCTCGAAGGATGGGCGGCTGGCTGAAAACTGGCCGCCACCAGACCAGATCAGGCGTTCAGGCGGCGGCCGGAGGTCTTGTCGAAGAGATGGATGGCAATCGGGTCGCCAGCGAGGTGGATCTGATCGCCGACGGTGACGTCCGCATTGCGGTCAATCTCGACGGAGAACATCTGGCCATTGCCGACCTCGACATAGAGAAAGGTCTGGCTGCCGAGCCGCTCGGCGACGGAAATCTCGCCCTTGAACCAGGCGTCTTCCGCAGCGCAGGGCGTCAGATCGTTCGGGCGGATGCCGAAGGTGACCTCCCCTTGTGGCAGGCCCGTCCCGTCCAGGCGGAAGGTGGAGCCGAGCGCGGTGACTGCCGTGCCGCCCGCGCCGTCCGGCTGGATCTCGGCGGCGACCGTGTTCATGGTCGGGCTGCCGATGAAGCGGGCGACGAACAGGCTGGCGGGCTTGTGATAGAGGTCGAGCGGGGCGCCGATCTGCTCGATCACGCCGCCGTTCATGACCACGATCCGGTCGGCGAGAGTCATGGCCTCGACCTGATCGTGGGTGACGTAGACGGTGGTCGCCTTCATCCGTTTGTGCAGCTTGGCGATTTCGAGACGCATCTCGACCCGCAGGGCCGCATCCAGGTTGGACAGGGGCTCATCGAACAGGAAGGCGGCAGGCTCGCGCACGATGGCGCGGCCCATGGCGACACGCTGGCGCTGGCCGCCGGAAAGCTGGGCCGGGCGCCGGTCGAGATAAGGCTGGATCTTCAGGATCTCGGCCGCATTGGCGACCCGGCTGTCGATGGCTGACGTGTCCGATCCGCGCATCTTGAGACCGAAGGCCATGTTCTCGCGCACGCTCATATGCGGGTAGAGCGCATAGTCCTGGAACACCATGGCGATGTTGCGCTCGGAGGGCGGCAGCGCATTGACCACCTGCCCCGAAATTTCCAGTTCGCCGCCGCTGATCTCCTCCAGACCGGCGATCATCCTGAGCAGCGTGGACTTGCCGCAGCCGGAGGGACCGACGAGCACCAGAAATTCCCCGCTCTCGATCTCGACATCCACCCCATGGATCACCTGAAGGGATCCGTAGGTCTTGCGGAGCTGCCGCAAAGAAATCGCGCTCAAATCATGTCCTCCCTTTGAAAGTCCGGTCAGGCTTTGCGGCTCTGCAGCGTCTGGTCCAGCGTCTCTTGCTGCAAATTCCGGCTTGACCATCATTATCAATATCATTATCGATAATGAACCTAACGCGTCAAGCGGATATGCGGAAAGCGAGTGCGATGTCGTATTTTTCAGAGCGGACCACAGGAAAGACGATCGCCGCCAAGCCGGCCAAGTCGGCGGCGGCCTTCAGTGCTCTGAAGCGGGAGATCATGCTGGGGCTTCTGCCCGCCGGTACCGTACTGACCGAACTGGAGCTGGCCAATCACTTCGGCTGCAGCCAGGGCACCGTGCGCGAGGCGCTGCTGCAGCTTCAGGAAGAAGGTCTTGTCCTGCGCAAGGCGCACCGGGGCACGCAGGTGTCCGAATGCACCGAGGCGGAAGCCATCGAGATGTTCAAGGTTCGCCAGCAGATCGAATGCAGCGGCATCATCCGGGCCCTGTCCCGCCCCAGCCGTTCGCTCGTTGGCGACCTGAACGACCTGCTGGGCGAGATGATCGCAGCTGCAAAGGCGGATGACGAACTGGAGCTGGCGGCTCATGATCGGGAGTTTCACCGGCGCATCTTCCACGATGCGGATCTGCCTGCGCTGGACCCCATCCTGCACAGGTGCCTGATCCACAATCACCGTTTCAAGATCCTGCGCAGCAGCACGCCGCGCGATCTCGTGGCCACCGCAGAACGTCACCGCTCGATCATCGACGCCATCGAGGAGCAGGACCTGTTCCGCGCCAGCCAGGCTCTGCGCCACCATATCGCGACCATTGTCGATCTCGGCCCGGATGTCTTCGTGGAGCCGGCGCAATGAGCGCTCCGGATATTCAAGCGGAAGCCCGGCTGCCGGCGGAACTGGCGCCCGAGATGGCGGCGCTGATGGCCCGCGTGGTGGCCGAAGATGGCCCACAGCCCGACCCGACGACGCTCGCGCCTGCGCAAGGGCGCGACCTGAGCGAGCGGTCCAACAGGCGCTGGAACCAGGATCTGCCTGCCATTGCCACCCGCAGCACGGTTCACCTTACCGCCGATGCGTCTCTCGGCAGCATTGCCTGCCGGATGGAGGTGATCGTGCCGGAGGCCGCCGCGCCAGGAGCAATCCTGTTCGTTCACGGCGGCGGCTTTGCCTTCTGCAGCCCGCAAACCCACGAGCGCTGCGCCCGTCTTCTGGCGATCGAGAGCGGCTTGCCGGTTCTGGTGCCAGACTACCGGCTCGCGCCGGAGCATCCCTACCCCGCCGGGCTGATGGATTGCATCGCCGCCTTCCGCCAGGCCTTCGAGGCCTCGGCAAGTGCTGGCGTGAAGCCAGGCCCCTTGCTGGTCGCGGGCGATTCCGCCGGGGCCAATCTGGCGCTTTCGGTTCTGCTCCATGAACAGGCCGCCGGAAAGCCGGGTGCCGCAGGCGCATTGCTTTTCTACGGCACCTTCGACCGGGATTTCGGCACCCCGTCCTACCGGCAATTCGCGGAAGGCCCGGGCCTGACCCGGGGCAAGATGCAGCGCTACTGGACCTGGTATGCGGGTCCGGACGATCAGACGCAGGATGTGCTGGCCTGTCCGCTTCAGGCCACGGATGCGGCCCTGGGCGCTTTGCCGCCCATGCATCTGATGGCGGCAGGCGTCGATCCGCTGCTGTCGGACAGCATCAATCTGGCCGCCCGGCTGGAAGCGGTCGGCCGGCCTGAACGGCTGACGATCGTGCCGGGCGTCACTCACGGATTTTTACAGAACACCATCGACCTGGAGGCGGCACGGGAGGCGCTCCGCCGCGCAGGCATGGATGCAAGACGGATGGCCGCCAAAGACTAGCTGTCCGCTGAACCTGAGGAGGAGGAGTTCATGACTTTCTTGAAGACACTGGCAACGGGTGTCGCCTTTTCGGCGATGCTTGCCGCAGGCGCTGCAAACGCCGAAACCGTGCGGTTCTGGTACCACTTCGACAACCCGGAAAACCCGATGGAGGATCTGGTCAAGAAATTCGAGGCTGCCAATCCTGGCATCGAGATCCAGGCCGAGAACGTGCCGTGGAACAGCTATTACGACACGCTCTACACCTCGCTGATCGGCGGCAATGCGCCCGATGCGGCCATGGTCAAGCTGTTCGCCCAGCCCCGGCTGATGGAAATGGGCGCTCTGGAGCCGATCGGCGAGCGGATCGACGCCTGGGCCGGCAAGGCGGATCTGCTCGACAATCTGCTGAACCTGACCAAGGCCTCGGACGGTAACCAGTATTATCTGCCGATCCAGTATGTGGTGCTTTACCTCTACTATCGCGCCGACCTCTTCAACGAGGCAGGCCTCAAGCCGCCGGCAACCTGCGAAGACTTCCGCGATGCGGCCATCAAGCTGACCAAGGCACCGGACATCTACGGCTTCGGCCTGCGCGGCGGCAAGGGCGGCTGGGACCAGTGGGGCGCCTTCGTGCTCTCCCAGGGCGCCGAGCTGAAGAAGGGCGGCTTGACCAGCGACAAGGCGGTTGCCGCCAACCAGTGGCTGATCGACCTCTACCAGAAGGACAAGGTCATTCCGCCGTCTGCGCCGAACGACGGCTTCCAGGAAATCACCGGTGCGTTCAAGAGCGGCAAGACCGCCATGACCATCCACCACATCGGTTCGTCCAAGAGCATGGTCGATGCGCTTGGCGACAAGGTGTCCGCCGTTCCGGTGCCCGAATGCGGCGGGGGCCGCTGGACATCCTATGGCGATGAATCCCTGGCCGTCTTCTCCGCATCCGAGGTCAAGGACGCGGCGTGGAAGTGGATCTCCTTCCTCGCGGAAGGCGAGAACAACGTGGAGTTCAACAAGGCCACCGGTCAGATGACCGTGACCAAGAGCGGTTCGGAAAACTGGACCCTGCATGAGCGCCGCTTCGTCGACGCGACCGTCGCCTCCCTGCCCTTCGCTCATGTGCTGCCGCAGACCCCGGCAACTTCCGAGTTCGTGAACACGGCCTGGCAGATCGGCATGCAGCAGGCCCTGACAGGTCAGGTGACCTCGAAGGAAATGATGGAACAGCTCGAAGGCCTGTTCGACCAGTAAGCCCCTCCCCCGGGTCTTACCCCATCGAAGACCCCTGCCCGAAGCGGCGCCTCAGCGCTGCCGCTTCGGGACCCTTTTCCCCTATCAGGCCGGACCCATGCTGACGACCGCCAAGACACTTTCACCGGGCACGAAGATCAGCCCGCCTCTTTCGGCAAGGCTCATGCCCTATGCGCTTTTGGCGCCTGCCTTCGTGGTGACGCTGTTCATCGTGTTCTTTCCCATGGTGCAGGCTGTCTACACCAGCTTCTTCGACCTGATCCTGTGGAAGCCAAATGCCAGCCGCTTTGTCGGGTTCGGCAATTACATCAAGCTGTTCGGCGACAAGGTCTTCTGGATCTCGCTCGGCCACACGGCGCTGTGGATCGGTCTGACCGTGCCGCTTCAGATGGCGCTCGGCCTGGTCACCGCCCTGCTGCTCAACCGGGAATTTCCCTGGCGCGGCCTGGCCCGTGCGATGATCATTATTCCCTGGGCACTGCCGAGTGTCGTGATCGCGCTGATGTGGCGGTGGATCTATGACCCGAACACCGGCGTCCTGAACGACATCCTGATCTATCTCTCCGTCGTGCAGCAGGCCGTGCCCTGGCTCGCCGATCCCGATCTGGCCCTTTACGCCATCATCGCCACCTTGACCTGGCAGGGCTTCCCCTTCTTTGCCGTCATGATCCTGGCCGGACTTCAGGGCATCCCGAAGAGCCAGTATGAGGCCGCCTCCATCGACGGCGCCTCGTCCTGGCGGCAGTTCCTGCACATCACCCTGCCCGGCATCGCGCCGGTGCTGGGAACGGCCGGGCTGCTCCGGGTCATATGGGTCGCCAATTCCATGGACGTGATCTTCGTCATGACCGGTGGCGGGCCGGGCTATGCCACCCACACCCTGCCGCTCTATGCCTTCGTCAAGGCGCGGCAGAACCTGGACTTCGGCTATGGCACCTCCATCGCCGTCACCTTCACCATCCTGCTCGGCGCCGTGGTGGCTCTCTATCTGGTGCGCACCATGCGGGAGGTCGAAAGATGACCAAGCCCTCGACCCTGCGCCGCATCATGACCACCGACCTGCCGGTGCTGCTGATCGTGCTCTTCGCCATGGGCCCCTTTGCCTGGATCATTCTGACCTCGCTGACCCCGAGCCGGGTTCTGGATGCCACCGGTGTATCCCTCTCGCCCTCCGGCTGGAGCCTGGACAATTACGCCCGCCTGCTGCGCCAGACCTCGTTTCTCGGCAACATGCTGGACAGTCTGATCATCGCCGGGGGCACGGTGGTGCTGGGCCTGGTGGTCTCGGTCACGGCGGCCTATGCCTTCTCGCGGTTCCGCTTTGCCGGCCGCAAGCTGTTCATGCTGCAGTTCCTGCTGATCAACATGTTCCCGGTGGTGCTCCTGATCCTGCCCCTGTTCATGGTGATGCGGAAGGCCGGCATTCTGGACACCCATTTCGGGCTGATCCTCGCCAATTCCACGGTCGCCATCCCCTTCGCGGTCTGGATGCTGACCAGCTACATCGGCGCCATCCCGAAGAGCCTGGACGAGGCGGCCATGATCGACGGCTGCTCCCGCCTGACGGCCCTGCGACGGGTGGTTCTGCCTCTCACCATGCCGGGCATCATCTCCACCGGCATCTACATCTTCATCACGGCCTGGAACGAATATCTCTACGCCCTGACCCTGGGCGGACGGAACGTGCGCCCGGTGACCGTGGCGATCCAGACCCTCATCGGCGAGTACCAGATCGAATGGGGCCTGCTTGCCGCAGGCGCCGTCGTCGGGGCCATGCCCGCCACCCTGCTTTTCCTGATCGTTCAGCGCCGGCTGATCGGCGGCCTGACCCAGGGCGCCGTCAAGGGCTGATGCGGACCGGCATTTCGAGAAGAAAGAAGGACCTGAAATGAACCCCGTCGGGTTGATATCAATGCAATATGCAAGGCCGTTCACCGCCGAGCATTTCCCCCTGTTCAAGACCATGAAGGATCTTGGATACGACTTCGTCGAGCTGCTGGTTCCAGAACCCGGCGAGATCGATGCGGCAGAGGCCCGCAAGGCACTGGACGACGCTGGTCTCGGCGTGGTGCTGGCCGCCCGGGTCAATCTGGAGCGCAACCTGTCCTCCGACGATCCGGCCTGCCACCGCAAGGGCATCGACTACCTGAAATATGCGGCCGACAGCGCCAAGGCCCTTGGCGCCACCATCGTCGGCGGCCCGCTGACCGGCAATCCGCTGGTCTTCGCGGGCCGGGCGCCCAAGCCGGTGGAAGAGGCCGAGCGCCTGGCCCGCAAGCAGCGCTGTGTCGATGGCCTGAAGGAAGCCGGCGACTATGCGGAAAAGCTCGGCATCCTGCTCGCGGTCGAGCCGCTCAACCGCTTTGAAAGCGACGTGCTCTGCACCACCCAGCAGGCCATGGAGCTGTTGGAAGCGGTCGATCATCCCGCGGTGAAGCTGATGCTCGACACGTTCCACATGCATATGGAAGAGGCCAATCTGGCCGAGGCGATCCGGCTCGGCGGCAGGCATCTGGTGCATTTCCAGGCCAACGAGAACCACCGCGGCTTTCCCGGCACCGGCGCCACCGACTGGGTGGAAGTGTTCCGCGCCCTGCACGAGGTCGGCTACACCGGCCCGGTCTCGCTCGAACCCTTCCGCCGCAACGACGACCGCTTCGGCGTGCCCTTTGCCCAGTGGCGCGCCCCGCACGAGGACGAAAGCGCCCGGCTCAAGGCCAGCGCCGACTTCATCAAGTCTCACATCATGCTGACGGACTATCGCAGATGACCCTGAAAATCGGCTGGATCGGGTGCGGCGTTCACGCAACCCAGATGCTTCTTCCCCAACTGGTGCGCCACGATGTGGAACTGGTGGCGCTTTGTGATATCGACGCGGAGCGGCTGAAGACCGCCGGACGCCAGTTCGGCGTCCGCACCCTGACCACCAGCGCCGAGGAGCTGATCGCGACGCCAGGCCTGGATGCGGTCGGCATGGCCGTCGGGCCGGACCAGCATCTGGCCTTCGGCAAGGCTGCCCTTGAACGTGGCCTGCCCGTCTTCATGGAAAAGCCGCCGTCGGGCAGTGCCGCCGGGGCGCGGGAATTGCTGGCCGCCTCGGAAAAGGCGAAGAAGCCGCTGCTGGTCGGCTTCATGAAGCGCTATTCGGCGGGCAACAAGATTGCCGCCAACATCCTGCGCTCCGGCCGTTTCGGCGATGTGCTGGGGCTGACCGGCTACTACATGACCGCGCCCGGCTATTTTGCCGGCAACGTCGACTATACCGGCTTCTTCCTGCACCACTGCGTCCACTACATGGACCTGGTGTCCTTCCTGGTCTCGCCGGTGACGAAGCTGACCGCCCGCAAGGTGGAAAAGGCGCCGGGCCGGGTGCTGTTCCACATCAACTTCGACTTTGAATGCGGCGCCATCGGCACCATCGCCATGGGCACGGTCCAGTCTCGCGGCGCTCCGGTGGAGCGGATCGAGGTGATGGGCGATCATCAGCGCATCGAGGTCGACAATGTCATCGAGGTCCGCTGGAACCGGAACCCGCCCTTCAAAGTGGACGATCCGAAGGCCATTCTGGCCGATGACGTGGACAGCCTGACCTGGAAGCCGAATTTCACGGCGGCGGCCAACGAGGACCCGAAGGGCTATCATTCGCTGCTGGCCGATGTGGTCCCCGCGCTTCAGGGCAAGGAAACCCCTGCCCCCACCATCGCTGACGGCGTCATCGCCATGGACCGCCTGGAAACCCTCCGCCGCGAACTCGGCATCTGAAAACCCCTCCGCACCGCCGTCTCCAAAGTACAGCGGTGCGGGGGATGCGGCCTAGGACTATCGGCCTTCTAGCCTGTATCGCTGGTGGATGTCCTCGAACTTCAGGTCGAAGCGCGCAAGGTATTTGCTGAGCCGATCGGCATCGTTGCTGCTCTTCTTGTTGAGCCGGGACATGGCAAACAAGGCGCGCCCGGCGGAACTGGCGCTGGAATGCTCGCAGCAAACGTCCAGAACTGTTGTCAGCTGGGCCAGATCAAAGAGATCGAGAGAAGCTGCGGCCTCTTCTCCCAGAACCGCTCTGACGATCTGGGCGGGATCATTATCCGCCTGCGATCCCCAGGCGCGCTTCAGGCGGGAAATCTCATCCGACACGACCTCGATGGTGATCCGGCCCTGAGGGGCAAGGGTCGCCATGCGGGTGACAGAGGCAGACAGGTCTCTGAAATTTGCAGACCAGATCGCGTCAGGAGCGACTGCAAACTTCAGGAACGTTTCTTTTGCCTCCTTGTTGAATGTGATGTTCTGGCCTTCCCGCTCCAGGAAGCGCTGGAGTTCGAAGTCCAGATTGGGGGCGATGTCTTCCCGTCTCTCCCGGAGCGCAGGCAACTCGAACGTCCAGAGGTTCAGGCGCGCAAAAAGATCCTCCCGGAACCGCCCGGCCTTCACCTCGTCCCGAAGGTCACGATTGGTGCCGGCCAGCAATTGGAAATCTGCGGACACCTCCTTGTCGGAGCCGACGGGGAGAAACCGCTTTTCCTCGATGGCGCGCAGGCACATGGCTTGCTCGTCCAGTCCGAGCTCACCAATTTCATCGAGGAACAGGACGCCTTTATCCGCGGACTTGAGGAGACCGGCCCGTTCAACCGAGGCGCCGGTGAAGGCCCCGCGTGTATGACCGAACAGGGCGGACATTGCCTGATCGCCGCGCAGCGTTGCGCAGTTTACCTCGACAAACGGACCGCTCACCTTCCGCTGCGACTTTTTCAGCTCGTAGATCCGTTTTGCCAGCTGGGATTTTCCGGCACCTGTGGGGCCGGTCAGGAGAAGGGGGGCCGTCGAACGCATCGCGACGCGCTCGATTTCATCGATCATGCGATTGAAGGTCGTGTTGCGGGTTGAAATTCCAGACTTGAGAAACGAAGTGGCCTCGGCGCGTTCTGAGGCAAAACGCGTGGCGATCTCATCATAGCGCGACAGGTCCAGATCGATGATCGTATGCGTGCCGGCATAGTCACTTTCCGGCTCCCTATCCCTTGGCGGGGAAAGCTGCAGCAAGCGGCCCGGGATGATCCGGGCCTCTGTCAGAAGAAACCAGCAGATCTGGGCGACATGCGTTCCGGTCGTGATGTTGACCAGATATTCTTCTTCATCGGGATCAAAATCATAGGCCCGGGCAAAGTCCCGGAGCTTGGTGTAAACCTCTGAAAAATCCCAGGGATCAACGAGATTGAGGATGGTGCTCCGGACCTTCGTCGCCGGAGAGACGGTTTCTATATCCTTCGAAATGGTGGCCGCGAGGCGGTCGAACTGAATGCTATGGATGAGCTCAATGCGATCAATGAACAGGCCAGCCTGCTGTCCGAGACTGACGTTGGGCCGCCACCGTTTCCACCGGTCACCCCTATGACCCATGTCGAGCTTTGTGCCGAGAATGCTGATCGCGACCCTGCGCTTCATGACTTATCCAATCATATAAATCTTATACATTCTTATAATTATTTTCTCTGATTGTAAAGTCTCTCATCATGGCTCCAGAGTTGATGGAAAAAATTTAAGTCAATTATATCAATGGATTAAAAGTTTCTTGAGAGGCATTTTCCCACTTCCAGTCAAACTGGCACGATGCTTGAAATAGATATGGCAAAACCAGCAAGTGAGGTGATGCCATGGGGATCAAGGCGGTCTTCAAGACCTACTTCGGCAAGTTGCCGAAGGGCACGGATGACGTAAATCGGACTGGCGCTGCGGCTTACGCGCTCACTGCACGTGAAGCCCTGGCGCAATACGCGGTCACCGGCACGTTCAATGACACCTATTATGCAGGTGGCGGGGAGCAGCTGGAAGAGGTCATCAAGCGCGCCGCTGAAGTGGAACCGGAATTTCTCGCAAAGCTTGCGATCTATGCCGCTGAAAAGGGGCACATGAAAGACATGCCGGTCATGTTGCTGGCCATCCTTTCCAGCCTGGAAAGCGATGCATTTTCACGTGCGTTTCCACGGGTCGTGAAAAGCGGCAAGATGATGCGTGGCTTTGTTCAAGTCATGCGGTCGGGCGTCACAGGCCGGAAGTCGCTCGGCACTCGGCCGAAGAAGATGGTGCAGGCCTGGCTTGAGAGCCGGACCGTTCCGCAGCTGCTGAACGCGATGGTCGGCAATGACCCGTCGCTGCGGGATGTGATCCGCATGGTGCACCCGAAGCCGAAGGATGCGGCGAGGGCTGCCTTCTATGCCTGGGCACTTGGAAAGCCCTATGACGTTTCGGCGCTTCCCGAGGAAGTGGCAGCGTTCGAGGCCTTCAAGCGTGACACCAGCAGGCCTTTGCCCGGTGTTCCGTTCCAGATGCTGACCTCACTGCAGATGACGGCTCAGCAATGGGCGGAGATTGCCCTCACGGGCTCCTGGCAGATGGTTCGTCAGAACCTCAACACATTTGCCCGCAATGGCGTCTTCGAGATTGAAGGAATGACACAGAAACTGGCCCGCCGGATCGCGGATCCCGAGGAAATACGCAGGTCCAGAGTGCTTCCCTACCAGCTGATGGTTGCCTGGGAAAACACCTCGGAACTGGTGCCGCAGGAGATCGGCGACGCCTTGCAGCAGGCCATGGAGATAGCGGTCGCCAGCGTGCCCCAGTTCGAAGGCAATGTTGTCGTGTGCCCGGATGTCTCGGGCTCGATGAGCTCGCCAGTCACGGGCTTCCTCGGCACGGCGACTTCGAAGGTCCGCTGTGTCGAGATCGCGGCCCTGGTCTCGGCGGCCTTCTTGCGCCGGAACCGTTCGACGCGTGTTCTGCCGTTCGAGGTCGAGGTTGTTCCGGTGTCTTTGGACCCGAGCGAAAGCATCATGGCCAATGCCGCCAAGCTGGCGGCCGTGTGTGGCGGCGGAACCAACTGCTCCGCTCCCCTGCGGCAGCTGGCGGATGAAAAGGCCCGCGTCGACCTGGTGGTCATGGTGTCGGACAACCAGTCCTGGGTAGATGCCGGCCAAAAGGGAAGCGTGTCAGCGGTCATGGCTGAATGGAGCAGGATCAAGAGACATAACCCCTCAGCGCGGTTGGTCTGTCTCGACATCCAGCCCTACGCGACCACGTCGGCAAGAGGAGAAAGCGTTTTGAATGTAGGAGGTTTTTCGGACTCGGTCTTTGAGATGATCGCTCTTTTTGCAAGTGGCCGGTCGAACCCGGACGCGTGGGTGCAAAGGATCGAGTCAATAGAACTGTGATATCTGCTGCGTCACGATCTGTGGCGCTGCAAATACATGACGAATGCCGGGCGGAACTACAGATTCTACATCTCCAGGTCGCAGGTTCAAATCCTGCCGGAGCGGACCTTTGCCGCTTCGTAGCTCAGCGGATAGAGCGGGTGTTCCCCCAAGCCTAGTCGTCATGACGAATTTGAAACAGCTCCTGATGAATGCAGGCAGGACTACAGGTAGAGCGCCCCGTCTGACGGGGAGGTGGATGTTCGAGCCATCCCGGGATCTGAAAGGAGACCGAAGCTCAATTTGTCCTGCCACCAATAGTCATCAGGATCGGGTACGGCGAATGCCGAACGGAAATACAGCCTCACCAAGGGTTGGTCAGATGGGTTCGACTCCCATCCTTGGCGGCGCTCTCTGGCATGGGCGGGGCCACCCGATTTCGTTCTCCCTCGTCGCCGTACCCCGATTTCATGAACACACCTATGCCTGGGCGACTCCACCGCCCGAGGAAAACCCGGAACAAGGGGAAGGACTGCAGTAGCAGGAAGTAGCATGAGCAATATCGTAAGTGGACAGGATCTGATCGACGCAGGCATGACGCAGGGCAAATGGTTTGCCCCGGCTCTCGAGGCTGCAAATGAAGTGTTGGGCGAAGGTGGCTCCATGGAAGCGGCGCTGAAGGCCGCCCTGACCCATCAGCCGGCCCCCACGGTCCCTTTGCGCGGCGAAGGTGACATTGGTATCTACTCGAACATTCTGGCGGAAAACGCCTTCGAGCAGGAAAATGTCGAGAAGGTTCATGCCTCGATGCGGGCGGTGGTCCGTACACCCGTCGTCAGGGCAGCCGCGATCATGCCCGATGCCTGCCCTGCCGGCCCGATCGGGACGATCCCCGTCGGCGGCGTGGTGGCTTCCGAGGCCATTCACCCGGGGATGCATTCTTCCGATATCTGTTGCTCGATGGCGATTTCCGTTTTCCCGTCCGTCAGCCCGAAGGCGCTCCTCGATGCAGTGCATTCGGTGACCCATTTCGGACCGGGCGGACGCGCTGCCGGACAGCAGCTGACGCCTTCCGAGGCAACCCTGAAGGCCTTCCAGGAAAATGCCTACCTGTCAGGCGCGGCCTTGACTGTTGGCGTCGAGCAGTTCGCAACCCAGGGCGATGGCAATCATTTCGCCTTCGTGGGAACAATGAAATCCACTGGCGAAACGGCTCTGGTCACCCACCACGGATCCCGCGCGCCCGGAGCACGTCTCTATGAGCGCGGGATGAAGGTCGCCAACAAGTTCCGCGAGGTTCTTTCTCCTGAGACCTATCCGGAG
The DNA here is from genome assembly GCF_900142725.1 of Roseibium suaedae. Taxonomy (GTDB): domain Bacteria; phylum Pseudomonadota; class Alphaproteobacteria; order Rhizobiales; family Stappiaceae; genus Roseibium; species Roseibium suaedae. The sequence goes on from NZ_FRBW01000006.1 coordinate 42,183, forward strand.
AATGCCTGGATTCCGGCCGATACGGAGGAAGGTGATCTCTACTGGTCTGCCCTTCAGACGATCCGTCAATGGACGAAGGAAAACCACTTCGCCATTCACGACATGGCTGCAGAAAAGCTGTCAGCGAAGGTTTCCGACCGCTTCTGGAACGAACATAACTTCGTTTTCCGGAAGTCTGACGGTCTCTTTTATCATGGCAAGGGAGCCACACCGGCATTCAACGGCTGGGCGGAGGACGCAACCGATCTGACGCTTATCCCGATGAACATGGGCGAGCCGATCCTGATCACGTGCGGTTCGAATGCGGATCACGGGCTTGGATTTGCGCCGCATGGCGCCGGCCGCAACATGTCACGAACGGCTCACATGCGGGGTCTTGCGGAAGAGTATGGTGCAGATGGTCGTGGCCTTAGCCCCAACAACATTGCCGAGATCCTGGCCAAGGAAACCAACGGCCTGGATGTCCGCTTCTACTCCGGCCATGCGGACGTTTCCGAACTGCCGAGTGCCTATAAGTCAGCCGCAAGCGTTCGCTCGCAAATCGGCCATTACGGGTTGGCAGATGTGGTTGATGAGGTGCTGCCGTTCGGAAGCATCATGGCGGGAGACTGGAAACGGGGCGCTCCCTGGCGGAAGAAGCGCCGCTAAGCCATCCAGCGGTGTCCCGTTGAGGTCTTGAAGACCTACATCGGGAACCGAAAGAAACTCCCTTGCCGCAGCGCTGGTCAACTGGCGCAGCGGCAAGGGAACTTTTTAAAGAAACACCGCACCCGCCACAGGCCCGGCCTGCCCCCCCTCCCTTGAGGGAGAGGGTTGGGGTGAGGGAGAAGACTTGGGCGAGGTTCCCCCCTGCCCTTAGTGATCGCCCAGGTAGGCGGCGATGACGCGGGGGTCGTTGACGACCTCGGCGGCGGGGCCTTCGAGGGTGATGCGGCCGCTTTCCAGCACATAGGCGTGGTCGGCGATTTCCAGGGCGGCCTGGGCATTCTGCTCGACGAGCAGGATGGTGGTGCCGTCCTGGCGCAGATCGGCGACGATCTTGAAGATCTCTTCCACGAACAGCGGCGCAAGGCCCATGCTCGGCTCATCCAGAAGCAGGAGCTTCGGGCCGCCCATCAGGGCACGGCCGAGGGCCAGCATCTGCTGCTCGCCGCCGGACAGATAGCCCGCATGCTGGGTCAGGCGCTCGCGCAGGCGCGGGAACCGGTCCAGCACCGCCTCGCGGCGGCGGCGGAAGTCTGCGCTGTCGCCCACCTGCAGGCCGCCCAGGCTCAGGTTCTCGTCCACGGTCATTTCCGCAAAGACCTGACGGCCTTCGGGCACCTGGCGGATGCCCATGCGGGCGATCTTGTGGGCCGGGGCGTTGGTGATGTCCTCGCCACAGAAGCGGATCGACCCGGCGGCGGTCTTCAGCAGGCCGGACAGGCCGCGCATGGTCGTGGTCTTGCCTGCGCCATTTGCGCCGATCAGACAGACCACCGCACCCTGGCGGACCTCAAGGTCGATGCCCTTGACGGCTTCGGTGCGGCCATAGCTCAGCCGCAGGCCGGAGACAGAGAGAAAGTCGCTCATGCCGACGCCTCCTTCAGCAGCCGCTCGGCAACCTTGGGGCCGAGATAGGCTTCGATAACGGCGGAATTGCTACGGATCTCGGCGGGCTCACCCTCGGCAATCACCTTGCCGAAGTTCAGAACCGTGATCTGGTCGCACAGGTCCATGACGAAGCGCATGTCATGTTCCACCAGAAGCAGGGTGATGCCGCGCTCGTTGAGCTTCTTCAACAGCACCGCCAGATCCTGGGTTTCCAGCGGGTTCATGCCGGCGGCCGGTTCGTCCAGGAGCAGGATCTTCGGATCGCTGGCGAGCGCCCGGGCAATTTCCAGCCGCCGCTGCTCGCCATAGGCAAGGCTGGCCGAGCGGGTCAAGGCCTTGTCGGCAAGACCGACCAGCTCCAGAAGCTCCGCAGCCTTGGCCTTGGCCTGCTTTTCCTCGGCCCCCGCAAAGGGAACGAGCGTGCGCCAGAAGGGTGTGTGCAGCTGGATATGCATGCCGGTCAGCACGTTTTCGATCACCGTCATCTCGGAAAAGAGACGGATGTTCTGGAACGTGCGCGCCATGCCGAGCTGGGTGCGGGCATAGGGCGGCAGGGCCGAAATGTCCTTGCCGTTCAGGCTCACCGTGCCGGACGTGGGTTCCAGCAGCCCGGAGATCAGGTTGAACAGGGTCGTCTTGCCGGCGCCGTTCGGGCCGATGATGCCATGCACCTTTCCGGCGGTCACGTCGAAGCTGGCATCGCGGATCGCATGGACGCCCCGGAACGACTTGGACAGGCTGTCGACAGTCAGAAGCGTGGTCATGCGGATCTCCTCAGGCGGAGCGGCAGGACACCACGGGGCAGGAAGAGAATTGCCACGACGATGATCATTCCGTTGATGACAAGGCGGAAGTCCGCCAGGGGCCGGAGCACTTCCGGCAGGGCGGTCAGGACCAGGGCGCCCAGAACCGGCGCCAGGGGCGTTCCGATGCCGCCCAGCAGCGCGAAGCTGAGGATGGTGACCGCGGTTTCGAAGCCATATTCATTCGGGCCGATGAAGCTGCTGGAATGGGCCGCCAGGCAGCCGGCGATCCCGGCCAGCATGGCGGAGACAATCAGGGCGCCGAGCTTGTAGACAGGCACGTTGATACCCATCACGCCGGCGGCGACCTCGTCCTCGCGCATGGCTTCCATGGCCCGGCCGATCCGCGAGCGTCCAACCGCCCAGAACATGATCAGTGCAATCAGCAGCAGGGCATAGATCAGGCTGACACTGGCCTTCATCGGAATGCCCGACAGGCCGAGTGCCCCGCCGGTGAGGCTTTCGAAGTTGATGTAGATGACGCGCAGAACCTCGCCCAGACCCACGGTCGAGATGGCAAGATAGACGCCGCTGAGGCGCAGGGTCGGTCCGCCGATCAGCAGCGCAATCAGCGCCGGCACGAAGGCCGATGCCGGCAGCACCACATAGAAGGGCAGGCCCAGCTTGAGGGTCAGCAGCGCGCCCGTGTAGGCGCCAAGGCCCATGAAGGCGGCCTGACCGAGGGACAGCTGCCCGACGGCCATGACGCAATACATGGACAGGGCCAAAAGGCCATGCACGCCGATGCCATGGATCAGCGTCTCATAGGTGAAGAAGAAATCGTCCAGCCATTCAGCCATGTTTATGCCCTTTTGACCTCTTTGCGGCCGAACAGGCCGGTGGGCCGGAACCAGAGCGTCAGGACCAGCGCGCCAAAGGCGACAGCTTCCTTCGCGCTGGAGGAGATGTAGCTTGCGGTCAGAACCTCGAACATGCCGAGCAGGACGCCTGCGATCAGCGCGCCGCGGATGTCGCCAAGACCGCCGATGATGATGACGGCGAAGCCGCGCAGCATCATGGTTTCGCCCATGAAGGGCTGGATGGCGTTGAAGTTCAGGCCGATCAGCACGCCGCCGACGCCGCCCAGAAGGCCGGAGACGAAGGACACGACGATGACGATGGCATCGACATTGATGCCCATCAGGCGGGCGGTGTCTTCATTCTCGGCAAGGGCGCGGATCATCAGGCCGACGCGGGTGTAATGCAGCAGCACGAATAGCAGGCCGACGAGCGCAAAGGTCACGCAGACGATCAGGATCTGCACCAGGGAAATGCGCAGGTCACCGATTTCGAATGCGGAGCTGTCGACAAAATCGAAGGGGAAACGCTGGATTTCCGTGCCGAGCCAGATGGCCGACAGGGAATAGAGCGCCAGAACGGCACCGAGCGTGACCATCAGGGAGGGAAGTTCACCCGCCTTGGTGCGGCGCAGGCGCGTCAAAAGCACGCCGTCCACGACGACGGCCACGAGGCCGGCAGCAACCCCGCCCAGCAGGACGACGGCCCAGATCGGCAGTCCGACCGAGCGCGCAAGCCAGAGCGCCACGAGCGCCCCCACGGAGAAATAGAAACCATAGGTCAGGTTGATGACGCGCAGGACCCCGAACATCAGGGTCAGACCAAGCGCGAAAAGCGCGTAGGTGGCACCCAGCACGAGACCGTTGACTAGCTGCTGTGCAAGCATCGATTGGGATATCCCCTAAACGGCAGTGGTGGCCCTGCGCGGGTGCGCAGGGCCTGTTTTGCGGCCTTTTATTCGAAAATCTCGAACTTGCCACCCTGCATGGTCAGAACGACCACACCTTCTGCGGATGCAGGGTCACGGCCTTCGGTGAACTTGAACGGGCCCATGACGCCGGTGTGGTCCGTGGCAAGCAGGGCTTCCCGGATCTTGTCGCTTTCGGCGGAACCGGCGCGGTCGATGGCTTCGGCAACGATCTTCATCGTGTCATAGGCCTGGGCTGCGAACTGGTCCGGAGCCTTGTTGTAGCGGGCCTGGAAGTCGGTGACGAACTTCTGGTTCAGCTCGTCCTTCTTGGCGATGAACCAGGGGCTGCCGACCAGCAGGCCATTGGCAGCTTCACCGGCGATTTCGCCCAGACGCGGAGAGTTGGAACCGTTGCCGCCGATGAAGCGGACGGTTTCCGGCAGGCCGAGCTGGCGGGCCTGCAGCAGGATGCCTGCAACCGGCTCGACCAGGGCGGAGACGGCGATCGCGTCGACGTTCAGGCTCTTGATCTTGGTCAGCTGGGCGGAGAAGTCGCTGTCCTTGCTGCCGAAGGTCTCGATGGTCGCGATTTCGAAGCCGAGCTCTTCAGCGGCGGCCTTCATGGAATCGAAGCCGGACTTGGCGAAAGCGTCGTCGTTGGCATACATCATCGCGATGGTCTTGACGCCGAGCTTTTCCTTGGCGGTCTTGAAGGTGACCGGGATAACGTCGGCTTCCGGCAGCGCGGTGCGGAAGATGTAGTCGCCCATGGCGGTGATGCCGGCAGCCGTGGTGGACGTGCCGATGGTCACGATCTTGCGGCCGTTGGAAACCGGTCCGACAGCGAACATCTCGTTGGACAGGGTCGGGCCAATGATCAGCGGAACCTTGTCACGGCCGATCAGCTTGCGGGCAGCGTTGACCGCCTGGTCCTTGTTGCCTGCGGAATCCTCAACGATCAGGGCGAGGTTCTTGCCACCCAGAACGCCACCAGCGGCGTTGATTTCGTCCATGGCCATTTCCAGGCCGGACTTGATCGCAATGCCGTAGCCGGAGGCCGGGCCGGAGAGGATCTCGACCGCACCGACGGTGACGGTGTCCTGCGCCAGGGCAGGAACGGTGGCGGCGGATGCGATTCCAAGGGCCAAGGCTGCGGCCCGCAAAGAACGGTACATGTGCTTCCTCCTGGATCAGCTGACCTTCAACCGGATTGGCGGAAGGCCGTGGTGCTGATCGGTTTTCAAAGTTCTGGAGCCGCCTTTGCGCCGTGAGGCGCCGGTGGCTTCCGGTTGATCCTGAACCGGCCTGATGTCTGAGGCCTGACGTTCGAGATGTGTCGCCCTTGGGCGGGGCACGGACCGCTTGGCCCCTGGCTCCGCCTGCCGGGAAGTCTGTTGCCTCAGCCGGTCGCCCCCAGATCCGGGGTGCTTTCGGCAGTCATGGCCGCCAGCGAGCGGGCCACCAGGCCCTCGGAGCGGTAGAGATGGGCCATGGCCAGCGCGACGGCCTCTTCGATGCGGCCCGCGCAGATGGCCCTGAGGATTTCCTGATGCTCGGTCCAGATCGAGGTGCCGATGTTCTCCACCCGTACCACGGCGATCATGGTCCGGCGCAGATAGACCCAGTGGGCCTCGGTGGTCCGGTCGATCAGGGGATTGCCGGATTCCCGGCACAGGAACTGATGGAAGGCCATGTCCGCATCCACCGCGCCGCGGGGCGAGCGGGCCTCGACCATCTTGAGGCCGTGTTCCAGAAGGGCTTCGCCATTGCGGCGCAGCTTGTCGGCAAAGCGGCTGGAGGCCGCGGCCCGGCGGGCGACGGCCTGCAGGGCGACCTGTTCGAGTGCTGCCCGGATCTGATAGCGCCAGGCGGTGTCGGTTGCGTCGAGCGGGGCGACCTTCAGCCCGCGCGAGCCGGTGCCCACAACGAGGCCGTCATTCTTGAGCAGCATCATGGCCTGCTGGATCGGCTGGCGGGAGACGCCCAGTTTCACCGCAAGGTCTTCCTGGACAAGATGCATGCCCGGCGCGAGATCGCCGCCGACAATGCTTTCCTTGATCGCCAGATAGGCCCACTCGGACCGGTTTGAGGCAGAGTCGTCCCCTCGTGCGACAAACGTCTCTGCTTCACCCTTGCTGGCCACGCCGGTCTTCCTGCCTGTCTTTCCTGCCCTGGTCCCTCCCCTTCTTCATAGGACGGGCATGAGCACCTGCGGCTTTCCGGAAAGCCCTGGGAGCTGCGGCAGGCCCGTAAAAAGGGGGATGAACCTGAATGTCCTTGAGCCCGCGCGGCGGTCAAACTGACCGGCCTGATGGCGCGCTTTCGGATCTCTTCATGAAGTTCTGCGGCTTCATTGAATTCAAAGCATGGATACCGGATGGCATCCGGGCTGGCAAGACTTTTGTAAGGAGCCCTTAGGTTGTCTTTTAAGCACTTGATAAAAAATCAAAAATTACTGAGCTGAGCAGTATCTTTAGTCTGCGTCTCTTGTCCGTATATCAGCTTTGAATTCAATATAGTCTGCACATTGCTTTCTGCTAACCCGGAACGTTCCCCTTAAAAATCAGGGTGTTGAGGTCTGCCGGATCTCGAGGGATCCGTTCACTTGCCGCCCGAAATCTGACGCTGCGTCGCTTTTGTGCAGAAAGGGGGCTGGGAGGAGGGGAAGAGAGGCATGGTGGAGGTTCAGAAAGGTGAGCGGGAGCTTGTGTAAACGGGATAAGGTGAGCAGGTTCTTGATGAAGCAGTCTGAAGAGGTTTCTATCCTGATCCGGGAACACTCGTACTTTCGCTGCCCACGAAACCAAAATCAGGTCACATTTCTGACGTGTCTTGCAGAGATATCTCAGCCGGATTGAGCTGCAGACACTGAAACTGGATAAAATGAAGACGATCTTTCTGCATGTCGGACATGGAAAAACCGGCACATCTGCCACGCAGAAAGCTTTCATGGAGCTTCAGGATACCTTGAAGAGCCGGGGCATCCTCTATCCAGATCATCCAAGCCGCAGGAAGGCCCTTCGCGGCGGCACGACCTCTGGAAATGTCACGCCGGAAGTGCCGGGCTGGTTCCAGCGCCAGATCCTTGATGTTGCAGACGCCTGCAAGGAGTTCGGCACGCTGGTGTTTTCAAACGAGAACATGATCCTCCGCCAGAACGAGTTCGTTGATCTGGTGAGAGCCCGGAAGAGTGACTTCACCTTCCACTTCATCGTCTCGGTGCGCGATCCCGTCGAAATGGTGCAGTCCCATTTCAATGAAGCCGTGAAACGGGGCGGATACACCGGCACCCTGCTGGCGATCGCCGAGCGGGAAAATCACATCAATCACGCGACCAATCTCGTCAGGTTCTGCGAGGCGGAAGGCATTCCGGTTTCCGTGCTGAACTACTCCCGGATCCGGTCGGGCATAACGGAGAGGATCCTTGCAATCGTGGATCCATCCTTGCCGTCCGGGGGCATGCCGGGCCTGTCCACCTCCCGGATCATCAACAGGTCCCTTTCGCCGGTTGAACTGCGGCTCGTTCACTGGACGAACCGGAACCTTGGCGGAACGGTCGGAAGACGGTTTGCGCAGGCTCTACTCTACGTCATTCCGAATCCTGCCTTCGTCAGGGGCGAGGTCCCGCTGCAATGCCGGGAAAAAATACGGGAAAATCTCCAGGCAGATGTCCATTTCCTGGATGCCCGTCTGGCTGAAGCTGAAAGGATGCAATGGGCGATTGATTGACAAGCCGGGAGGACGTTTCGGCAAAACGGACCTCTTCGTTCGCATGCAGAAATTTGGCCCCTCACCCCATGCGCTCGGACAATCGGTAACAATGAAATCCGCGAGCATGCCCTGAAACCAGGCAGTTCGTTTTCCTCCCGCAGGCAGCTTAATCCCGATCAAAGCTTGAAATGTGGGGCTAAAAAAGGGAAGACAGGCTGGACCTTCCGGAAATCCAACGGGTTCATTTTAAAAACGGAGCATTTCGTTGAAAGGTATTATCCTTGCTGGCGGCAGCGGCACGCGTCTTTATCCGCTGACGCTTGCTGTTTCGAAGCAGATCCTTCCGGTCTATGACAAGCCGATGATCTATTACCCCCTAAGCGTTCTGATGCTGTCGGGGATCTCGGACATTCTGATCATTTCCACGCCAAGGGATCTGCCGGTCTTCCAGGAGTTGCTCGGAGACGGGTCTGCATTTGGCATCAGCCTGTCCTATGCGGTGCAGCCTGAACCCAACGGCCTGGCGGAAGCTTTCATCATTGGCCGTGAATTTGTCGGCAACGATTCCTGCGCACTCATTCTGGGCGACAACATCTTTTACGGTGCGGGCATTTCCGCCCTGTGCCGCAAGGCGATTTCCGAGCCGAGCGGCGCAACGGTCTTTGCCTATCACGTTGCCGATCCGGAACGTTATGGCGTGGTTGATTTCGATCCCAAGACCCGTGCGGCCCTCTCCATCGAGGAAAAGCCGGCGGAGCCGAAGTCCAACTGGGCGGTCACCGGTCTCTATTTCTACGACAATGATGTCGTCGACATCGCCGCCAACGTGCAGCCCTCCTCGCGCGGTGAACTGGAAATCACCGACGTGAACATGGCCTATCTGAAGCGTGGCGACCTCAGGGTCGCAACTCTTGGCCGGGGCTACGCCTGGCTGGATACGGGCACCATCGACAGCATGCATGAGGCTTCTTCCTTCGTGCGGACGATCGAGCACCGCCAGGGCTTCAAGATCGCCTGCCTTGAGGAAATCGCTTTTGACAACGGCTGGTTGACGGTCGATGAAGTTCTGAACCGGGCCTCCACCCATGGAAAGTCCGGCTATGGTGACTATCTGCGCCGTTGCGTCAGCGGGAGAAAATAATGCCTGAGTTTCGTTCCCTTGGTCTTGATGGTGTCATCGAGATCCTGCCGCAGAAATTCGGCGATGACCGTGGTTTCTTCTCCGAGACCTACAACGCCAAGGCTTTCAAGGATGCGGGAATTGATCTGGATTTCGTCCAGGACAACCATTCCTATTCCGCTTCGGTCGGCGTGTTGCGGGGCCTGCATTTCCAGACCCCTCCCTTTGCCCAGGACAAGCTGGTGCGTGTGACGCGCGGTGCGGTTTTCGATGTGATCGTCGACATCCGCAAGGGGTCGCCGACCTTTGCCAAATGGGTCGGTGTCGAGATCTCTGCGAAGAAGTGGAACCAGGTTCTGGTCCCCAAGGGCTTTGCCCATGGTTTCGTGACCCTGGAGCCCGACACCGAGTTCCTCTACAAGGTCACCAATTACTATTCCAAGGAGTGTGACCGGTCGATCCGCTTTGATGATCCGGACATCGGCGTCGAGTGGCCGGTGGATCTTTCGACCGTGACGCTGTCGGCCAAGGATGAGGCCGCAGGCCTTTTGAAGGACACCGACACCGGCTTTGTTTTTGAGGGTTGAGACATGCGTTTTCTGATCACGGGCGGTGCCGGTTTCATTGGCTCCGCGGTTTGCCGGCGGATTGCCAGTGACCCGTCCAACTTTGTTCTGAACGTCGACAAGCTGACTTATGCGGGCAATCTGGCTTCGCTCAAGGCCATCGACAATCTGCCCAATTACGCTTTCGCTCAGGCCGACATTTGCGACGGCCAGACCATCGGTTCCCTACTGCGCCAGCATGACATCGACGTCATCATGCACCTTGCCGCCGAGAGCCATGTGGACCGGTCGATCGACGGTCCGGGAGCCTTCATCGAAACCAACATCATCGGCACGTTCCAGATGCTGAACGCGGCCCGGGGCTATTACGAAAGCCTCACCGGGGAAAAGCGCGAGCGCTTCCGCTTCCATCACATCTCGACCGATGAGGTCTTTGGCGACCTGCCCTTCGACAGCGGTATTTTCACCGAAGAAACGCCCTACGCGCCCTCTTCGCCCTATTCCGCGTCCAAGGCCTCGTCGGACCATCTGGTCCGCGCCTGGCACGAGACCTACGGCCTGCCTGTTGTGCTGTCCAACTGTTCCAACAATTACGGCCCGTTCCATTTCCCGGAAAAGCTGATCCCGCTGGTCATTCTCAACGCGCTCGATGAGCGTGAACTGCCGGTCTATGGCAAGGGCGAGAACGTGCGCGACTGGCTCTTTGTCGATGACCACGCCGCTGCCCTGCATCTGGTGGCGACCAAGGGTGTTGCCGGGGAGAGCTACAACATCGGCGGCAATGCCGAGCGCCGGAACATCGACGTGGTGCGCGGCATCTGCGCCATTCTGGACCGCAAGCGTCCGCGCAAGAATGGCGCGTCCTATGCGGACCTGATCAATATGGTCACCGACCGTCCGGGCCATGACCGCCGCTATGCGATCGATGCCAGCAAGATCAAGCGCGAGCTAGGCTGGTCGCCGGCCCAGACCTTCGACAGCGGTCTTGAAGCCACCGTCAACTGGTATCTTGCCAATGACTGGTGGTGGGGTCCGATCCGCGAAGCGCAGGGTTATGAGCGTCTTGGCACGCTCAAGCTTGCGGGAGCTGCGGAATGAAGATTCTCGTTACCGGCAAGGAGGGCCAGGTTGCCCGCTGTCTGGCCGACCGCGCCAAGGATCATCCGAAACTGGAACTGATCTTCGTAGCGCGTGAGGGCACAGACACGGTTCTGGATCTCGCAGATCCGGACACGATCCGCGCAGCAGTCGCAGCTCACAAGCCGGACGTGATCCTGAATGCGGCCGCCTATACGGCCGTCGATCAGGCCGAGGACGAGCCGGACCTGGCCATGGCCGTCAACGGCACGGCTCCTGGTATCCTGGCAGCAGAAGCGGCTAAAATCGGTGCGAAGATCATCCATATCTCCACGGATTATGTCTTCGATGGCGATCTGGACCGGCCCTATCTGCCGTCTGATCCGGTCAACCCGATCGGCGTCTATGGCAAGACCAAGCTCGCCGGCGAGGAAGCGGTGCGTGCGGCCAATCCGGATCATGTGATTGCCCGCACGGCCTGGGTCTACAGTCCCTATGGCAAGAATTTCTACAAGACCATGCTGCGTCTTGCGGAGACGAAGGACGAGATTTCCGTGGTCGACGACCAGATCGGCAACCCGACCTCTGCCTATGAAATCGCCGATGGCCTGCTGGCAATTTGCGACGACTGGGAAAAGGGCGGCAGCAAGCGCCTTGGCGAGACCATTCACCTGGTCGGGCCCGACGCCATGACCTGGTGCGGTTTTGCCCGCAAGATCTTCGCCGAGAGCAAAGCCTCCGGCGGTCCCTCCTGCCATGTAAATGCCATATCGACGGCCGATTATCCCACCAAGGCAAAGCGGCCGGCAAATTCGAGGCTGGAGCAGCCCGCGTAGCTCTTGTATTCCGGGTATCTGGGGCAGGGTTTCAGGTCTAAGGTCAGGGACGATCTGGCTGGATCTGGACGGGAGACTGGCTTTTATTTTATCGGGCGGCCGCCTTTGCCGGGCTGCGTCCTTTTGAAAGAGTAAGTTCGATCCATGAGCATCGAAGCGCATGATGCCCGAAACAATGTGATTGAAGCGAACGCGATCGAGGACGAAGACTCCTATTTCGATGAGGAGTTCGACCGCCAGCATCCTATTCTCAAGTACATCACGAAGAAGGCTACCTTCTTCGCGTTTGTCGTGATCCCTGCGCTGTTTTGCGCTGCCTACTATGGAATGATCGCCAGCAATCAGTACATGAGCGAGACGCGGATGATCGTCCGCACGATCGGGGTCAGCGAACAGTTCGATACAAGCGAGAAGCGCGAAGGCCAGTCGATCATCGGCGGGGACTCCCTCACCCAGGATGCATATATCGTCGACAACTACATTCACTCTGCGGAAATGGTCGAGTTCCTGGACAAGGAAATCGGCCTGCGCCAGATGTTCAGCGGCTCCGAGATCGACCGCCTGTCCCGCCTGTCCGCCGATGCGCCTTTCGAGAAGCTGCACAAGTACTGGAACCGGCACATCGACACCTACGTGGACGGCCCGTCGGGAATTCTGATCCTGCGCGTGCGTGCCTTCAGCCCTGATGACTCCCTGAAGATTTCGCACGCTGCGCTAAAGGCGGCGGAGGAGATGGTCAACCGCCTGTCCGACCGGGCGAAGGCCGATCTGACCGTCCGCGCTGAGAATGACGTCGTCAAAAGCCTCGAGGACTACAACAGCGCGCTCAACGATCTGCGGCAATATCAGAACGAGACCGGGATTTTCGATCCGATTTCCGAAGCCCGGCTGTCCGGGACGATCGTGGCGAAGCTTCTGGAAGAGAAGCTGAAGATCGAGGTGGAACTTGCCGCTCTGGAGGCTGCCAATGCCGGGGACTCCGCGAAAGCCCGGCAGTTGCGCCGCAATGCCGATGCCCTGCAGCGGCAGATGGACGAACGCCAGGAGAGCCTTGCCGGCCAGAAGGCCGTTGGCGGGCAGCTGACCGAGAACCTGGCTGAGTTCTCCCGGCTGGAAACGCGCCGTGCGGTTGCCGAAGCCATCTACAAGGCATCCGCCCGCAATCTCGACACGGCCAAGGCCGCCGCTATCCGCCGGACCACATTCATTGCCGTGTTCTCGCAACCGTACCTGCCGCAGGACACGGTCTATCCGGCCAGAATGTCTGCCTGGTTCATCTTTACGATCGGCATGCTTGCCTTCTGGTCGACAGCGACATTGATCTGGATGTCTGTCGAAGATCACAGGGTCTGACCATGATAGTCATGGAGAACGTCGTAAAGTACTACAAGACGGCAGGCCGGCGCCGGTATATCCTTCGCAAGCAGAGCATGAATTTCTCTGGTGGCCGTTCCTATGGTCTGCTTGGGGTGAACGGGGCCGGGAAGTCGACCACCATGCGCATGCTGGCCGGGGCGGAGCTGCCCAACAGCGGCCGGATCCGGCGGTCGGTGCGTGTGTCATGGCCGCTCGGTTTTGCCAGCGGCTTCAATCCCATGCTGAGCGGCAAGGAAAACCTGAAATTCGTGGCGCGGGCCTACGGGGAAGACTTCAGGCGGGTTCTGCGCTTCGTGACCGAGTTCGCCGAAATCGGCAGCTATATCAACGAGCCGCTGAGAACCTATTCTTCCGGGATGAGTTCCCGGTTTGCGTTCGGGCTTTCGATGGCAATCGAATTCGACTGCTATCTGGTGGATGAGGTGACGGCGGTTGGCGATGCCAATTTCCAGAAGCGTTGCCGCGAGGCCTTTCAGGCGCGCAAGGCAACAGCGGACGTCATCATGATTTCCCACAACATGAACACCATCAAGGAGTATTGCGATATGGCGATCGTTCTCATCGATGGTCACATGGTCAAGTTCGACAATGTGGAAGATGCTATTGCTACCTACATGCGACTCAACCGCTGACAAGGACCTGAGCGCATGATGAGGAGTCGGGTGTGAGCCAGAAGAAACAGGTTGCGAACCAGACAGATAACGCTGTTGTCGTCCGCAGTCAGAAGATGGCTGCGGCGTTGAGTTCCTATGCGCGCCATCTCACGTTTGAGAACCGCAGCCGGCGCAATCTGTACCGGTTGGCCGGCCTTGCCCCCAAGATGCGGGACAAGGTGTTCGAGAAGCTGCTCATCGGTGCGTTCATCTTCTGCTTCCTGATCCCGTTTGCATGGTCGGTTTTCCACTACACCATCTATGTGTCTCCCCAATATGCCTCCGAAGTGCGGTTTGTCGTCAGGTCCGCCACGCCGCTGTTGACGCGAAACCGGTTCGCCGGCGGGGCGGTTTCCCTGAAGGACAAGATCGTTCAGGACACGCAGGTGGTGGTGAACTACCTGAACAGTCCCGAATTCGTTCGTGACCTCGACAAGGAGATCAGCCTGAACTCCGTATTCGGGCGCGACGGCATCGACGGGTTCTCGCGCATCGACCCGGAAGCCTCCTGGGAAAAGCACGTCAAATACTGGGAGCGCCATCTCTCGAGCTCGATCAATCCGAAGAGCGGTATTGTCGAGCTGACCGTCTATGCTTTCTCCCCGGAGGAAGCGACGCAGATCATGAATGTGGTGTTGAAGCTCGCGGAGCAGCGCATCAACACGATGAATGGCGACATCTGGAGCAACCTGCTTGCGGGTGCCGAAAAAGGGGTCGAGACGGCGTCTGCCCGGCTCGAGACACTTCGGCGCGCGGTTCAGGACACCCAGAACAAGACGGGTGTCTTTGATATCGGTCTTGCGGCGGAAAGCCTTGGCACGGTTCTGACCAAGCTCGAGACGGAAATTGCCGATCTCAATATCCGCAAGGACAGTCTGAGCAAGAGTCTCGAGCCGGATTCACCGACCCTGGTCAACATCGATAGGCAGATCGCTGCCCGCAAGATCCAGGTTCAGGTGTTGCGGGACAAGACCGCAGGCGGCGATGGCGGCAAGGACCAGAACCTTGCCGAGTATTCGAAGCAGTTCGAACAGCTGGAGCTTGACCAGAAGATTGCCGAGGAGCAATTCACCGCCGCCGTCGAGGATCTTGAGAAAATCAAGCTCGTCAGCACGTTGCAGCTTGTCTATCTGGACAAGTTCACCGAGCCGACGCTGGCGGATGAGAGCTCCTATCCCGACATTCCGCTGTCGTTGTTCTTGTCCCTGCTTGGCTGCCTGACGGCATGGGGCGTGGCCTCCGGCCTGATCGTGCTCCTGCGGCACAAGCTTGATTGATGCGATTGGTGAGGAATTCCTAGATGACGGTCGTTGACGGGCAGCAAAGGCGGTATCGCACCTCGATCACGTTCAAGGATGCCCTGCTGCAGAAGCGGAACGTCATGCATGCGGTCATTCTGCGCGACATCCGCAGCCGGTATTTCAACCACGGCCTTGGCTTCCTGCTTGTTCCCATGATGCCCGTGTTTCACATGGGTTTTCTTCTTACTGTTTACAGTGTGATGGGGCGTCAGTCGGCTTTCGGGGATGACCTGCGCGTGTTCTTCGCGACAGGCCTCATTCCCGCGATGATGTTCATGTACGTCTCCCGGTTCATGTCCATCTCGCTGCTCGCGAACAAGTCGATGATGGCCTTTCCCGTTGTGCGCCTGCTCGACATCGTTCTGGCGCGAGCGGCTCTGGAGATGGCAGGTATGATCCTCTCGATCGGGGTCATGTTCGTCATTCTGCTCAGCACCGGGTCAGATCCCTATCCATTCGACACGGCTCAGGCCCTGGATGTGATGCTGACGGTTTGCGTGCTGGCGATCGGCATGGGGATTATCGCCAGCATCATTGCGTCGATCGCTCCGTTCTTCACGACGGTTTACGGGCTGACAATGGCGCTGACCTATGTCACGTCCGGCGCGCCGATCTATTTGCATGCCTTCCCTGAGCAGGTGATTTCGATCGTGTCCTGGAACCCGATCTTTCATGCGGTGGAATGGATGCGGAGTGCGTATTATCTGGGTTACCCGACGCAGTGGCTGAGCAAGGGATATCTTCTCGGCTGGGCACTGGGGAGCGTATCCTGCGGCCTGATTTTTGAGCGCTTGCTACGGACGACTATTTTGAAGCGCTGACGAACGCGTGTTTCCGATTATGAGTTGTCCATGCGCTGCCCGGCGGGGACAAGGTCTGTTGTGCAGAGCTCCGTGAAAGTCCATCGAGCTCTGGTAAAGCCGCTGGAGAGTTTCCTATCCAGCATTGATGTCGCGAAAGCTGGAGAGACTGATGACCGAAGTCCTTCGTGTGTTCGGAATGCACAAAGCTGGCACTTCCTTTCTGATGAAGGCGCTCTCCCATTTCTGCCACCAGAACTCGGTTGCTTTGGTGAGTGTTTCCACCGGCATGTTGCCAATGGCGGCATACGGGGATTTTCCCATGGCCATGGACCGGGCCGGGGTCGAGACGATTCTGAGACTTTCGCCTGAACAGAAGCAGAAATGGCTTGAATTCGGCCAGGCTGACTACCCGGAAGTTGAAAGTTTCTCGGAGCTTCTCGGGACGCTGATACGAGCAGTCCGGGTTACCTCGACCGGTGATGAGACCAGCCGGGGGCGGATTCACTTCTACCGGAATTCCAGCCGCAAGGTCTATGAACTGGAGCCTGCTGTTCCTTCGGTCCGTGTCATCCGGAACCCGATGTCCATCGTCAAATCGGCCTATTTTTCTCACAAGGTCACGCACAGCATCCACAATTGGGGGCGTCTTGGCAGGCAACGGGACCTGCTTAATTCCCTCTCCCAGGAGGAAGGCCTTCGCAGGACCTATGACTTCCTTTGCGAAGAGTGCTTTTCCTATTTTTCAGAAGGGCCATTGTGGACACTGGCGAACTGGCCGGCAGACACAGGCGGACCGGCCGTTGTGAAGATGGAAGACATCACGAGTTCGCCGACCTCATTCCTGCTGTCCCTCTGGAAGCAGCTTGGCGGGGACCTGCAGTCAATGACTTTCGTGCCGCCGCAGATGCTGTCTTTTGAATATCAGTCGGGAGGCCGTAAGCCCGGGGAGGTCGACGAGAAAAGCCACTTGAGAAGCGGCAATCAGGAGGAGTGGCGCGCCCTTCTGCCACCGGATCTGGTCCGGACAATCAGGCGGGATTTCGGTGACTTGCTCGAGAAGTTCTATCCGGCCTCTCTCGAAGATGGTCCAGCCGAGGCTCCCTCCCCCTACACGTCTTGCCTGCTTGAACTGGAACAGGCGTATCAGGCCCTTTTTGAAAGCCGCGCCTCGGAGCGTAGTTCTGCCGCTGCTGCCCTCTCCCATGAGAAGATGTTCGACGCAATGAAGGGTCAGCGGGACAAGGCCAATGCGGACTGGAGCGCACGCTTTGAGGACATGAAAACTCAGCGCGACCGTATCCTGGCGGAGGGGACCCGCCGGTTCGAGGACATGAAAAGCCAGAGAGACAAGCTTCTCGCCAGTCTTCCCCGCAAGTAATGACCTTCCGAAGAGGAAATGTCCTGGCGTGAGGCTTTTGGTTCCCCGGATCTCAGTCACATGGCGCAAAAGTCTGGACCTCCCTTGTCCAGCCTTGCAGCCGGGCATCTGGAAGGCTTATGGGCAGGAGTTATCCTGAGCCGGAGTGAGGAAGATTGATAGAGGTTGGCCTGATATTCAAATCTGAGTTCAAGACCCTGGTCGATGTCGTTTCAAACCTTCCGGAAGTTCTGAGACCAAGGTATTTTAGTTCCGGAGAGCTGGTTGAGAGTAAAAAGAACCTTGTTTCCGACAAGGACAAGCTTCGAAAATTTCTGGCCGGGGAAAGGACCGGTTTCTTCTTAATCGGAGATCAGGTGTCGTATTATTTCAATGCGCTTGCCGATGATACGATCAGTCTCGATTGCTTTTTGAATGCTACGCCCGAAACAGCCAAAACGCTTCTGGAGCACCTTCTGGTGGCCAAGCCGTTCTTCGGATTTGCATGCAAGCCCGAAGAACGGGAGCAGCGGAATCGAATTGTCATGCAATTTGGCGCCAATACCATAGAAGGCTGGGTAGGGAGAGATATATCCAAGTATCTTCCCGGGTTGTACTGGCTCACAGTGCTTTCGAAGGACCTGGCAGAGCGGCATAGCATAGACCTGCAGGACCTTGGCAGGTATTCAAGGAAATCAGTAAAAACTTCAGATGAAGTCTATGTGCTCACTTTCCACGATGATCCAGAAGAATGGTCTTCAATGAATGTGGCTGCTGATTTTTACTCGGATCATTCGAATATTTTTAATATCGAACATGCCCGGCAGGAACTCTCCAAGGCAGACAACCTTATGGAATTTCTGGCCATGACACGCCGGTGGCCGTGACTTGCGTGTGTGCTACGCCTCTGGTCTTTCCGGGGAGCAGTGCAAGGCAGCGCCGGCCCGGCGGGCATTATGCCATTGAGGTCGGGGCCGGTCAGAACCTGCGGCGCGCGAACGGGCTCGTGCACGCGCCGCCGGACTTGCCCTATTTCTGCAAGACGAGAACGGTTCTCACGGGATAGTCGTTCTGGCCCTCGATATATTCGGATACGACCTTCGCGTGACCGGCAAACAGCAGCTTCAGTCCATCCGGGGTGAAGCGCCAGAAATCACCCGGCGTATCGTGGATCGGGAAGTTCATCGGTGCGGATACGACGGCATGACCGCCCTTGCGCAGGACGCGGATCAACTCGCGGCTGAGCGCAAAGGGATCCGTGCAATGCTCCAGAACCTCAAGGCACAGGGCTGAATCAAAGCTCTCGTCTGCAACGTCCTTCATGTCCTGGGCGTTGGCAACGATATCGGTCTTCGGATACCGGTCCATGTCCAGCCGGATGTGCTTGTTGCCATTCACTTCCAGGAAGGTGTCACAGTCTTCACCGAGGACGCCATCCCAGCCAGCACCGATGTCGATGATGCCGCCATGTACGGTAGAGGCTGCAGTATAGCGTTCGACGACGTCCCGGACGAACGGGATGCCGATGTCCTTGTCGGTCACGGGGGCGTCGGAGACGACCAGTCTGACATGGGGCGGGACCTGCAGAGCTGCTGTGTCCAGCTGCAAGGTGAAGCGCTGGTACTCGCCTTCATCACCGGCCTGGGCGAAGCCGAGCGACTGATAGACGCCCGAGATCTGGCCGTTCCGGCGGGTCGGGCGGTAAAGACCGGTCAACTGCTTTGCACCGCGCAGCTTCGCCTTTTCGGCGAGGACGGTGATCAGCGCCGCTTCCACGCCTTTGCCCTGGATCCGGCAGGAGAGCATCAGGTCCTGCACGACCGCGATCTCCCCTTCATAGCGCAGGCAGGCAAAGCCGATGACGCCATAGTCGCCATAGCGGTCTGCAGCGGCTGCCAGATAGCTCTCGTGTTGAGCGGAAGCGAGAAGGTCCTTGACCTGGTCAACCTGGTAACGGTTCGAAGAAAAGTTGATCTGGTTGGTTCGAAGCGTCAACTCGCTGATGCGGCCTGCAGCTTCGAGGGAGCCGGGACCAACCTTTACGGCCAGGGCGCTGTCGCGCAGAAACTGGCGGAACGTGCCGGAATGCTGGGCTTCGGCCTGCCGCCGCACTTGCTCCGAGATATAGGAGGACTTGCGGCGCTGGCTTTCCTCTTCCGAACTGGAAATGGCCCAGTCGCCGGGCTGCTGGAAGGACTCGAGAAACTGCTCCGGAGTCACGGTGCGCAGGCCCGCAAAGGCGTGTGCTACCTCTTCGCGCTCGAAAGCGGTGTCATCGACGAAGAGGCACGCTTCATGGGCAAACCGGACGAGGGCGAGAATTCGGGCCACAGCAGAGGATTTGGGCTCGAAGGACACTTCTTTCGTGAAGAAGAGGTCTGACAGACCAAAGTGCTTCAGGGCAGCGTCAACATCGTCAGCATGGTTCTTGCTGACGGCGGCAATGAGTATGCCCTGCTTGTCCAGCGCCCGCAGCCTGTCGGCCATCGGCTGCATGAGGTGAAGGCCTTCAAGACCATCTTCAAGAAGGATTCCCTTCCAGAGGGTCTCGTCCAGGTCAAGAAGGATCAGCTTGATCGGATCGGACATTCTTTCCTCACATCGTTTCGAAGGTAACAGGGAAATCACCGGTCTCTTCGCCAATCTCGGCGATGACCATGCCCATCGGGCCCGTCAGTTCTGTTGCAATGCTGATGACGGTCCCGCCCGCTTGCGCGATCAGATCGCCAAACAGAACAACCGGACAGTCGAGCGGAACGTCGCTCAGGACCTCATAGCGCAGTTCTGCAATGTAGTCGCCGGAATTGATCTGCTGGCCAACTTCTATTTCGAGACCGCGGACGTCGCATTTAACATTTTCATCTTGAAGTGCGACAGGAATTCTCAATTGCATTGTTTGGATCTCCCGGACCAATCGGCAATATCAATGGTTTCAACTGGAAAGTCTGTATTGGAGCCTGCAGCTGGCGTCATGTCCAGAAGGTGATGGAGGATCTGCATCGCAAGCTGACTGTTCATTGCTTCGGTCGGATGTCCATCGTCCGTGCGCAGCCACTGGTCAATGCCCGCTTCCGTCGCCTCATCCAGGTATGGATGCGTGACCAGCCGATGGCCGAACTGTGCGGAAACTCCATGAATCACCTGGCTGAAGGACTTCAGTTTGGCATTCAGAGACCGGCTGCGGTTTCGGCTGCGGATGATATCCAGATGCACGATCCTTGCATCAGCGCGAATGAGGGGCAGCATTTCCGAAATGCTTGTGAGCGCGCTTTCAAACTCGTCAGCGCTCTGGCAAGGCTCGAACGTGATGGTCTGGCCTTCCGCCATGGCGGAGATGGGCCCCGGCTCGCTCATGTCAGCCGTCGTGCGGATCATACGGTGCTCGAGACAGTCGACAGACCCCACGCAGATGACAATTGCGTCGGGGGCAAAGGCCTGGAAACGCTCCATATGCGCCTTGAGGTAGAACGCGCAGGAACGCGTGATGGCGCCTGGCATCGCGACGTTCCAGAGCGTGCTGTGCCTTGAGCGGTAGATGGCTCCCCTGTCATAGAGATATAGGCCACGGCCGTGTTCCGTGAGATCCGCGGCCTCGGGAAAGGGGATGCCTTCTGCTTCAGCATCCAGATAGTGCATCAGAAAGGTTGGCCACTGACCGAGAACAGCTGTGTTTGCCTCTAGCTCCTGCGCCCAGGAAAGGTTCACCTCTTCTCCGAAGGAGGGCGGCCTTCTGCGGTTTGTCTCGCTGGCGCCAATAACCAGAAGCCTCATTCTGCGGCCCACCCCAGAGGTTCGTTTTCGCACGGCTTCGAGCTTGCAATGGCAGGTGCTTGCCGGAAGATGCCGGTCCTGTCTCTGTCAGTCCCTCGCAGAACGGTACAGCGGGCAGGTTGGTGACCTGCCCCTTGTGCCTTTTCTGCCTGGTATTGCGCCTGCCCCATTCCGTTCACCGCTCAGGTCAGGAAGCGCTGGGAGATTTCAAAGACACAGAGGTCCGAACCGTTTTCCGCGATGTCTGCCCGAACTGCCCAGGGGTTCCAGTAGAACTCCGTCTCGGCGAAATGCTGGGAGAACACGTCCGTCAGCTTGCCCTTGCCGAGAATGGAACTGTGAGAGTCGCCATAGATGGTGACCTTCTTCTCAAACGCCGGCTGGCTGTTGCGAAGGACCTGATAGGTGTCGCCCAGCGGGTCTGCGAACTGCTCGTTGCCATCCGCGAGCGTGATGCTCTCGTAGCATTCCTTTTCAAGCATCGGGTACTTGAAGTCCGCATTGTTCAGTTTGATCTTTGCAGAAAGATCAAAGTAGAAAAGCTTCTCAGTCGTAATCTTGAACGAGCTTTGTTCGCTGTCCTCAATGTAGCCAACTCTCTTGAGGATATCCTGCTCGATCTTGATGTAATCGGTTAGAGAGAGATGCGTGTCCGGATAGCGGAAATCCGTGATGTGGGCACCTTCTACCACGATTTTCAGAGTTTCCTCGAAATCGATCAGTTCCACATTGGAACCGGCCAGCTTCTTCGTCAGAATTTCAACGCTGTATTGCCAGTTCCCGTGGGTTTCGCGGTTCCCCAGCAGCATGTCGACCACGAAATCCTTTTCAGGAATGATCACGGCGATCAGTTTGCCTTGAAGCGGACGGGCCTGCGCGATCAACCGGTTTGCAACGGAATTGGCGCGGTTCTCCAGCGTGGTTCTGTCGCAGAAGCGCTTGCCGGTCCAGGCATTCGATCCCATGAAGATGGCCGGAACGCCATGGTAATAGGACGCGGTGCCGTCGTCGGAAACGAGCGGGCGCTGATCCGTGTCGGGGATCGTCAGATCCCAGGTCTTCGCATAATGCAGGAAGCCCTTCGCTGCATTGTCCACCGGCTTGAGATTCAGGATGTAGAGTTTGCGTTCTTCTTGACTTGTCAGCGCATTGAATTCGGCAACGTATTTCTCTGCAAGCTCTTCATCCGTCATTCTTGTTCTCCCGAGATTTTGCTTGGCACGTTGTATCTTTTTCAAAACGGATTGCCAGCCACGCGTCATGGTCTGAGCCTCGTTCGGACTGGATTTCTTGATCATAAGGGATTGTTACGGCAGATCTTGAGCGCTGTAACTATCGCCGTTCGTCGCCTTTCCAGTGGGGCATGGGTGAGGACAGTGGATCATTGCTGTCAATGAGCCACTGCCGATACGGTGGTCGGTATCCTAGGATTGGAGAAGGTCGGTCTCAGCCTTGACCCAGTTGTAGAAGCCATTGCCGACAAACTGGGGCTGGCTGAAGGCATCCCTCAGATCCTTGCGGTCGCGGTAGAGCGTTCGCACGGGCTTGGGAATGGCTTCCCCGTTGTCGAAATATCCATAATACCAATATCTTGGCGGAATAGCGTCGTCGGTGGCGGCGACGACGGCATTCCGGTACCAGAGCCAGAGCTCATAGACTTCCAGATTGTCTTTCGCATAGCGAACCGTCATGGCATCGCCGATCGGACCAAGCTTCGTGAAATGATAGAAGCGAAGCGGCCGGTCGTTGATCAACGCGGTGCCGTTGCTGTCGAAGGACATGGTCCGCTGGCTGAGGTTCCAGCTGGCGACATTGTATCCAGGATCGCGCAAGACCTTCACATTGTCGAAGAAGCACGGAATGAGATTGCACCATTTCTGGTCGACGAAGATGCCGATATCCAGCCGGTCGTGGCACCAGTCGTACAGGCGGTCTGCCCACCAGGCGGCAAAGCGGTTGCCTTCACTGTCATTGTTGACGGCGATGAAGCCGAGGTTGAACACCCCATAGGTGAGCGAGGCTGCCTCGTTGTCGAGAATCGCCGTGATGTCGCTCTTCGGCTCCGGATCGACCTGGTGCGGTGTCAGCACGATCGAGTACTGGTCCAGGAGATCCGAGACCTCGGACATCGAGTTGAAGACGGCGATGTCCGGATCGAAATAGAAGACTTTCTCGCATCCGGGCTGCGAAAGCAGGAGCTGAAGCGCGGCTCCCTTGACCGCGGTACAGGCTTCCACGACGTCCATGCCGAACAGCCAGGGGCCTGTCTGCTCGCCAAACAACTCCTCGGCGGTGACGACCTTGTCGAATGAACCTTCTGCCCAGGCCTCATCCAGGTCCTCAGGCGCCTTGTCCGTCAGGACCGCCCAGATGACCCAATCGGGATGCTGCTCGCGAAGGGTTTCCGCCAGAACGCGTGCACGGTTCAAATAGCTGAAGGAAAAGCTCGTATAGGCATGAATGGTCACGGCTTTGCCTCCAGTACGTCAAAAGTCATGCTGCTGAGATCCGCTTTCCATTGCTGCTTTTCACGCAGGTCCCGTGTTTTGGAGACAAGGTCCTCTGCCCGGCCGTCTTCAAATAGTTCGAGCAGATCTTCTTCGTCATTCAGGACCGCACCTGCATCATACTTGCGAACGAGCGAGGCGACATTGCCGGATCCTGCGTTCGTCAGAACAGCGGACCCTGCACAAATCGCCTCGATGGTGGAGAAGGAGAATGTCTCGAAACACGAGGCCCAGTGGAGGACCAGGTCGATCTGGTTCTCGGCAAGGGCATCGATCATCGCGCCGGGGTTCTCCGCAGTCACCGTGACGGCAACATGCTGGAGGTTCTCGGTCGCAGGCGGCGGGTTCGATCCGAAATAGACAAACCGGTATCCCTCGCGCGTGTTCAACTGCTTGTGCAGCTTCACGAACGTATGCCAGCCCTTGTGGATCCCGGGATAGCCGACGAAGGCAATGCGCTTGGGCGCATCAGCCTCAGATGCTGTGCCGTTTGCCTTCTTGTTCTTTTTCGTCAGTTTGACGTGCGGCAGCACTTCGGCCGACGCAGGGGTCAGTTTGCTGTTGGCCTTCCAAAGATCCATCGCGCCGTTTGAGGGCGCAAGGACCTTCGCCTCCACCGAGGCGAAGAAGGCCTGCATCCGCTTCTGATGGCTCGCGCGTTCCTTGCCGAACAGGCAGATCTTGCAGGAGTTGGACTTGATGTCCGGTGCTCCGCAGAAGGTCAGGTTGTTGCGCTGAAGCGCGTAGCTCGGGCAGATCGTGAAGAAGTCATGGAGCCAGACGAAGCAATCGCGGGTTCCGGTTGCGGCCACAAGCTTGGAAACGAGCTCCGGCACATGACCCATCATGTGATGGACGATGACCTTCGTCGTCTTGTAGGACGGGCCAAGCTTTTTAGCGGCAATGATCATCTCCGACATCCTGATCAGGCAAAGCTCCTGACCATTCAGGAGAATTTGCATGACCGGATCATCGTCTTCATTTGCCAGGCATGGTAGCGGGCTTGCCGGGTGAATGTTCAGGTATGTGTTGCCGCCCGCAGTTGCCGCAGCCTCTTCCCGCTGAACGCACAACTGGACGCCGCCGCCGATACGGCGGTAGTTGTCGTGCGACACGCTGATGATCAGGCCGCTGTTCTCGGAGGTCTTGCCGGCGAGCACGAGGCTGACGACTTCCTCACCCGACTTGATCTCGATATCCTCGGGCAGTTCCCTTTTCCATTCCCGCGCCATTTCGCTGAACGGCCGCTGCTGCAGCAGCAGGTCGTAGCGGATGCCGCCCGGATGCCGGACCAGGCGTCCTTCCGACTTGCCGGCCAGCACCCAGTGCACAAGCGGGTTCATGCCGGCAGCCTTCACGTCCGGCGCCTGTTCCAGATAGAAGTTCGTTGAAAAGTCCGCCGAGGGGTCCCGGCCTTCTTTCCAGCCATGGTTCATGTAGTGCTCAAAGGGGTCAACTTTTGCAGCAACAACATCCAGGTAATGGGAATTGTAATAGTAGGTGTCGAAAGCCTGCCGGATAAGCGCGATCTTGCCCTCGCTAAAGCCTTCGAGGCCACTGAGAGGCGTGGTAGACTTCTTGGTGGGGGCGAGCGCGGCCACACCCCGTCTCTTTTCTTTCCGGCCTTCGAAAACCCAATGTGTAAGCGGGTTTATGCCGGAGTCCCTAACGTCCTCACAGACTTCCAGATAATAATTCGTGCTGAAGTTGGCAGAAGGGTCACGGCCTTCGCGCCATCCCTGCTGCATGTAATGCTCGAAGCCGGACAGCGTTGACTTGCCGACGTCCGGATATCTGTCCCGATAATACGCCTCGTCGAATTCTTCCCAGATCAGCTTGATCTGCTCGGAAGTAAAATCCTCGAGGAAGGCGAGAACAGGAGGGGGAGTGGTCTTCTGTCCCTTGATCAGGTGTTTGTTTTCGATGATCCAGTGAACAAACGGATTGACGTTTTTCTCACGTAATTCAGGAACTTGCTGCAGATAAGTGGCGGTATGGAAGATCGCGCAAGGATCGCGCTCTTCTTTCCAGCCGAAGTTCATGAAGTGGTCAAAAGCGTCGATGCCGGGAAGGGCAATGTCTGGATAGCGCTTGTGGTAGTAGGTTTCATCGAAAATGGATCTGACTCGGTCCAACTCAGCTGGGCTAAGGTTTTCCAGACCGTAAGTTGCCGGATTTGACTGGCTTTTACGGAACATGGACCCATGGAGTAGAGACTTTAACTTGGTTCGCATCCGTATGAACCCATTTCGCTTTTTAATTAGAAGGTAAACACATGTTGGGGCAAAAGCACCAATACTAACTCGTCCGGAAGGTCATTGTCTGAATTAACACTCTTGTTTTGGAAGAGCGCCCCCCCAAAATCAAGGGAATTCTATCTTTTCCAAAGTCCCTGTCTTTCACACAAGATGTCCTGTTGGATAGGGAGTGATTGTCAAACGCATGGAAAGTAAAAGAAGTCGAACTTGAGAATATCAATGTGCCTGTCCTTGGGAATGACATGCATAGTCTCACTCGAATCCCGGGAGCGAATATCCTTACTTAATGCGGCGAGCGTGTGACCGTCATGCTTTGGCATCGGCCAGCCGGTTTCCATCCTGTTGTCTCGAATGAAAACCGGCCTGCCAGATCAATCCGGATTGGTTCCGTCAGGACTGCGCGCCCTTGAACAAAAGACCTTCGGTTTCAGCGAAGCGGAGGAAATCCTCGTAGAGGTCCATGCACGTGGTCTTGGCAATCTCGACCAGTACCGGATCGTAGTCCTTGTAAAGACCAACATTCTTCGCGGATTTTTCTGCGTCGAAAACATTCCGGACTTTCGGGCGGTTACCGATCATCTTCTGGACGTAGGCTTCCCGGTAGTCCTCTTCCTGTACGAGGCGCTCGAACTGAATGATGAAGTAGCGGCCTTCGAACCGGTCACGGAAATTCTTCACATGGTACATGCAGGACTGAAGCTGGGACTTGTAGATCGCGCATTGACGGTTGACCGTCTCGATGCTGTGTCCGAGGCCGTAGTGCCGGTTGAAGTCCATGTTGGTATCCCGCGGATCACGGATGATCGCTGAGGAGATGGAACCTTCGGGATAGAAGCCGGTCAGTGCCGGCATCGCGCCGGTCGGGTCATTCTTGAGGCCGAGAATGCGCTCGATGCCATCCTGGGGGGCGTCTGGCCAGTGCGCAGGCAGGAGGGCCTCGCGAAGACCGTCGATCCAGTAGATGAAGCTTGCCTTCAGAACGTCGAACAGGTCATTGAACTCAAGCTCCTGATAGTTGTCCGGAAGCATCGCCAGCGCCTTGTCGCTGATGTCGACATAGTGCTCGCCAACCTGAGTCTTGAGATTGCGCATGACCTTCAGATAGAGGCCGAGCGAAAAATCTTCCTTCACGTTGAGGGCGTCGTCTCCCATCAGGTACAGCCGCATTTCTTCCTTCGATGCGAGCTTGTGCTTGTGGATGAGCGAAATCAGGACGCCGCCAAAGCTGTAGGGGTTCTTCAGAATACCGAATTCATTATACGGCTCAACAAAGCCGGCGATCGAGTGATACTGTCTTAATACATCGACCTGAGCAGTACAGCCCGTCTGGGCAAAACCGCTGCAGTTAATGATCTTGGGAAGAGTCATGTCGGATCCTAAGGCTTGTAATTAATTATCTTTTCAGAGTTTCCATAGTGCCTGAAGTGTTCAAGCTCCTTAGAGCTTGCCGGGTAATACAGGCGTTCCTTGAGGTCATCCCGAACATTCTTGCGTTCTTTGTATCCAAGATAAGATCCATAGTTCTGGTTGAATCTGAACTGGAATATTTCTTTTATTTTATTGAAAGTGAGCTGCTCTTTTGAAAGCGAGCGGACGTCTGTATAGACCGACAGCGTGAGCAGCTTCAGGAAGTCCAGAAAATGGACATGGTAGCTGTCTTCGATCTTCGACATGGCAATGGCTTCGCGCCGGTAGCGGTTCCGCACGCCTGCCCAGGTCTCGTCGTGGACATGGATGATGATGGAGTCAGCAACATAGGCGATCTGGCCGCCGTTCTTTTGCGCCTTCTTTGCCCAGTCGAGGTCCTCGAGTCCGGTCAGTTCCTCGTCATAGGGCAGGTTGAGCCATTCGGACCGGCGAACGGCGCAGTTTGCATTGTTGCAGAAGTAGTTGGCCTGAGGGTTTGCCGATTTACCCGGGAACCACTTCAGGAAAATCCGGTGTTCCGAATATTTCGTGATCTCGTTGCCGCGCTGGCAGCCATAGGACAGCACGACCTTTTCGTTGTCGAACGGGGCGAGCAGACGCGAAAGCCAGTCAGTGCTGAACGGGTAGACATGGCCCGAAACGAAGACAAGATATTCGCCCTCTGCAGCCCGGCATCCAATGTTCAGCGAACGGCCGAACGAGAATTCAGCCTTGGAAATCGGGACGTGCTTGACCGGAATGCCCTGGGATTGCGCAATTTCCACGGTCCCATCCGTCGATCCGGAATCGACCAGGATGACTTCAAAATTCGGATAGTCCTGATGAGACAGGCCCTGCAGCAATTTCGCAATATGCTGGCCTTCATTGTAGGTCCGAATGACTATGGATGCCTTTTTCTTTTCCATGGCCTCGCCGTATGTCTTCAGGGGTCAGCACTTGGAACAGGTGTGCCCGTTGCGTGAGCACACCTGTTTTGGTGACCAATTTGAGATTAGGTCAGCTTGTTCGGCGTGAAGTCGACAGCGTGATCCGGCAGCAGCTGGTTCAGCAGGATGTCAACCGTCATCGCGTTGATCCGGTTCACGGCCTCAACGGTGTTCGAGCCGCTGTGCGCCGAGAAGGTGCAGCGGTCCGCGTAGTTGCGGATCCGGGCATCTGCGGGCAGAGGTTCTGCCGCAAACACATCCAGACCGGCGGCCTTGACCTTGCCGGACTCGAGCGCATCGCAGAGATCCGGCTCGTTGATCAGGCCGCCACGCGACACGTTGATCACGATCACGCCGTCTTTCATCTGATCGAACGTGTCCTTGCAGAACAGGCCTGCGTTCTCTGGGGTCAGAGCGCAGCAGATGATGACGATGTCGCTCTTGGCCAGGAGTTCCGGCAGATCGGTCTGGCGGATCTTGATGCTGTCCAGAGTTTCCTGGTCGCATGGGCGGACATCGTAGCCGAGGATGTCGAGGCCAAATCCGCCAGCTCTGCGGGCAACGCCCAGACCGATCGACCCCAGGCCGACGACGCCGACAGTCTTGCCGGCAAGCGTCGTGCCGGAGATGTTCTGCCAGCCGTTGTCCATGATGATGTTGTGCATCTTCATCGTGTGGCGGGCGAGCATGAGCAGGTGCGAATAGGCGACGTCAGCGACTTCTTCCGAGAAGCAGCCAGGCGTGTTGAAGACCGGCATGCCGACGGAACGGGCGTGGACCAGGTCAATGCCGTCAACGCCGATGCCCCACTTCACGATCGCCTTGAGCTTCGAGGCCTTGCCGGCGTCAATCACCTTCTTGTTGATGATATCGTCGCCCGCAATGATGCCGTCGATGCCTTCGATCAGGGAAAGCATTTCGTCGGCATCCAGCTGTTGTCCCTTCACCTCAGGAACGATCGCTTCGATGCCTGCCTTCTCGAAGAGGCCGGAAAAGTCTGAAACACGCTTTTGAAGGTGCTTGCAGGTAAGCAGAATCTTCATCAATTACATCCTGGTCTGCTTGTAGATCATGTCGGCAAGGAGGAAATCGATCTCCTCATCGACGTCCTGTGCTTCGATCTTGGGGATCTCGAACATGTAGGGCCGGAAGCCGATCCGGTTGTGCCGTTCGCGCAGCGCTTCACCTTCGAAAATGTACATGCAGGAGTTTTCCTCATAGATCGGAGGAAGGTCCTGGGTACGCAGAAGGATATTGGCGTTGTGGTTGATCGGCCGGGCAAGCTGATCCCAGAAGCGGGACTGGATGCGGGTGACGCCGAAAAGGGAGTCATAGATCGGGTAGTTCTCAAAGAAGCGGTCGACCGCGTTCCGGAGGGTTTCCACGGTCAGAAGCGGATTGGTGGAATGCGTCTGCAGGTAATATTTGGACGGCACCTGGGAAATGTCGTGCAGAAGCACATCGTTCATCGGCGTCATGCCGTCGCGCAGGTGCGCCGGGCGCTCGAGAAGAATGACTTCGGGAAAATCCTTGGTGCAAATGTCCTGAATGTTCGGAGAATCCGTATCGATCACGACACGGTCAATCTTGTCGCAGGCCAATAGCGTCTCAAGCGTGTGCTGAAAGAGCGGCTTGCCGTCGCCAAAGGGACGGTAGTTCTTGCCTTTCACGCGTTCAGAGTTGTGACGCATAGGCATCAATGCAACTAGAGTGTGTTTTTCCATCTTCAAACCTGTCCGGTTAAGTTATCGGAAATCTAATTGTTCTGCTGCAGCTTCAAATCCGCTTCGTACCAAGCTTCGTAGCCGCCGTTTGTTGAGTCAAATGGGTTCGGAAATGCTTCCTTCAGATCGCCGCGGTATCTGTAAAGCTCACGTGCCGCTTTTGGAATAGGGTTTCCAGAACTATATACTCCATAAAACCAGTATCTCTCCGGAATGCGGCGATCAACGTTTGCTGCCACAAGCTTTTTGTACCACGCCCAAATCTCATAAACCTCGGTATTATCCTTTGCATACCGCCGCGTCATGGTGTCGCCGATCGGGCCGAGCTTTGTAAAGTGGTAGAAGCGCAGCATGTGTTCGGAATTGACGTAAAACCGGCCATCGTCCTTGCTCGAAATGACGCGGCTGTTCAGATTCCAGCTCGCAACGTTGTATCCAGGGTCTCTGACGATATGGACGTTGTCAAAATAGGCAGGAATAAGGTCACACCACTTCTGATCGACAAACAGGCCCCTCGGCTTGTCGTCGTAGCAGTAGTTTCTGCAGCGTGCAGACCACCATCTGGCGCATTCCCGGCCGTTTTCGTCATTCCTGACCGCGATGAAACCCAGATTGTAGGTTCCGTGGATAAGACATGAAACCTCGTTGTCGAGGATCGCGATCGGGTCCTCGTCGTAGCCCGTCTGGTGCGGCGTGAGCAGAACCGAGTGCTGGTCGAGGAGTTTCTCCAGCGGATGGAGCGGATTGAGAAGGGCGATATCCGGATCGATGTAAAAAACCTTGTCGGCTCCGTCGTTCAGCAACTTCTCCAGGAAGGGGCCCTTCACGGCCGTGCAGAGTTCGACGACATCGTGCTGGAACATCCAGCCCTTGATTTTAGGGATGTCGAGATCAGTTGCCCGGAACAGATGATCCCAGGACTCGACGTCGAGATTGATCTCGAAGCCTTCCGGCTCCTCGTCCGTCAGGAGCAGCCAGAGCGTCCAGTCCGGGTGAAACTGCTTGATCGTTGCACCCAGTACGCGGGCACGGTCGAGGTATGCGTAGGAAATACTGGTAAAACAATGTACGGACATTGATGCTCCTAGCCGAGGAAGTGCTTGGAAAGAGTGCTGAACGTGGCGGTCCCGGTTTCCGAACTCGCAGACCTCAGCTTTACAACGTCATCCCGGAAGGCTCCGGTTTTCAGTTTCGTTGCCAATTCGTCAGGGCTTGCGCAGGAACGCAGGCCAGGGCTTGTCTCGCACCCTGCAGGCAGATGACTTGCGGTGACGAGCACGCAGCCGGCGGCTCTGGCGGCATAAAGCGGCAGCGAAACCACCCCGCTGTAGTCTGGCCAGAGAACCACGGCGTCGACGCCATTTTCCTTCAGGGCCGCTGTCAGGCTCGGCGGGTTGAAGACGTGCAGCGGCACATGCTGGATGCCGCGGCTTCTGGCGTCCTGGCCGCCGATTTGCAGGAATTGATAGCGCTTGTCCTTGGCAAACATGGCTGCGAGCGCACTGAAGGCCGGCCAGCCCTCTTCCTTGCGAGCAGGTCCGACAAACGCGAGTTTGACAACCGAACCGGGCTGGGAGATGCGCGAAGCGGTCTCGGACGCCGTGATGTCGAGGTATGGAATGACGGCGGTATTGGGGGCTGTTGCGCCGGCCCTTTCCTGCCAGAACGAAAGGGCCGGCTGGGTCGGGGCAATGACTGTCAGATCTTCCCGGTCAAGCAGCGTGTCGATCCGCTTCATGTGTTCTGCCCGCCCTGCCCCGTAGTAGCAGACGTTGCAGGAATTCGAATCCGTGGCAGGGGCCGCGCAATAGGTCAGATCATTTCTGAGCAGCTTGGGGTTCTGGCAAAGCGTGAAATGATCATGAAGCCAGAACAGCTTCTGGCTGAACTCGATGGCCGCCATGATAAGCTCGATGGCCTCGGGTGCATGCCCCTCCAGGGAATGAATGATCAGAGGCGTGTTGCCCTGATTTCCGGAGCTTTCCGCCAGTGCCCCGGTGAGCGCCCCGTTGACGGTTTCGGTGGTTGCGGTGCCGATCCGGGAGCCATTGGCGAGGATCTCGAAAATGAAGGCTTCAGGTGCCTCTGCAGATGCCAGAACCGGCAGCGGGCGTGCGGGCCTCAGTTCGAGGTAGAGCGTGCCGCCTTTTTGAAACAGCTCCCGCTCTTCAACGGGAAACAGATCGGCTGTTTCACCCTGGTTGCCGGTCCGGCTTGCCGTGACTGCGACAGCAAGGCCGGCCGGGGATTTCGCCAGCTGGCGGCCGAGAAGCTTCTTGAGCTCACCGGTGGACAGTTGCGCCTTGGTCGCCACCGCTGCGTCCTGACGGGCAAGCGCCGCGTCCAGGGTGGGCAGGCTCTCGATATGCTCGATTTTGGCTGAAAGGACCTGTTCGGAAGGCTTCATCTGCCTTGCGTTGCCTGAGCCGGAAGATACCCGGAACAGCTTTTTCGCGGCCCTTCCGACTTCAGCGCTTCCGTTCGCAATCCCGCGCAGTGGCCCGGTGATCTTCCAGGAAACAGTGTTCTGGAAGGCCTCGCGGGTCAGGAACAACTGATGCTTCAGGTCATCGATTTCGGCCGCCTGCCTTGAAAGGATGCTCTTCTGCTCTGCGGTTTGGCGGGAAAGGTCTTCCTGCAGCCTTTGCATGGCGCGCGCGCTTGTCGCTTCCAGCTCGGTGAGTTTCTTCTGGCTGGCGTGCAGCTTTGCATGAAGGTCAAAGCCTTGCTGCCGGAGGCTTTCCATGCGCTGCTGGTCTTCTGCCGCCCTTGCCTCATGCTCACTGTTGGCCCTGGCAAGCTCGTCTCTTGCAGACTTGAGCTGCTTTTCCTTGCCTGCGAGCTGCTTGCCGACCTGCGCAATGGACTGAACCAGGTTGACCTCACCCTCGCGGGACATTTGAAGCTCCTTGCGGAGCTCCTCGATCAGATGGTCCGACTTCTTCATTGCGGCGTTCAGACCAACGACTTCATCGATCCGGATGTGAACCGCCTCCTGAAGATCTTCAACGACCTTGTGGGCAGAGACAAGGGCGGCTTCGTAGGCGTTCCGCTCGGTGCGGGATGCCGCAAGAAGGTCGAGTTCGTGGTTCCGGGCGGCCTCGGTCGCTCTCAAAAGCTCGGCGGTCTTTTCGTGGGTTTCCCTGAGCGCGACGAGTTCGTTCCGGGTCAGGCTCAGGTCGCTTTGAACGTCACTGAGCGCGATCTTGGCCTGGCGTTCTTCCCGGCTCGCGGTTTCCAGAAACGGCATGGAATTGGCAAGTTCATGCCTGACGGTGTCGAGGGCTTCGAGCGCTTCGGCAAGCTCAGGTGTCTCTTCCAGCTGCAGCAGGGCCTTGTAGGTCCGGTTCAGCCATCCCCGGGTCACAGGGTCGATGCCGACTTCACTGGAGGTCTGCGAGTTGTGCTTGAGCGAGTCCTTGAGGAAATCGCCGACTTCGGCTTCCGCGTCTTCTGCGCTCAGCGGGAAGTCGATCTGGGCATCCGCGCCGATCTTGGCGACGGTCTGCTTCCAGTCCCGGAGCACTGCGTCATAGCTGATGATGGACCGCGGGATGTGTCTGGTCGCAATCTCGCCCTCCAGGACGTGGATGAGCCAAAGCAATGCGGCATCCTGCCTGGTGTGCGTTGTGGGCCAGAAGCGCGACCTGCGCTCAAGGGAACGCATGACCTCAAGAGGATTGCGGAACGGCAACAGAATGCGGATGTCATAGCCGAGGTCCTTCATGACAGTCATGAAGAAATCGGCAAAACGGCAGATGCGGGGATCCTTGACGATGATGAGCGGCTCATCGCCATAGTCCTGCGCAATGTGTTCCGCGATCTCGCGCCTGGCTTCCTCTTCCCGCTCCGGGGTGAGGTCGGCCATGTTCAGGGGATACCAGTCGTTCCACGCCAGACCGAAACTGGACAGAAATTTCTCATTGAACTGAACGAGATAGTCCGGCTCCCAGTGGCCGGTCTCATTCCCTTCGGCAGCGCCCATGCAGCGAAGAGGGAGCGCGGTTCCAACCAGGCTGAGGACCCTGGTGATGGCGCTTGTGCCTGAGCGGTGCATTCCGAGAACGAGGATCGCAGTCTTGCTGGATGTTTCTTCTTGTTTATTCATTTCTGTTAAAAGCCTGTATCCCCGGACCCAATCTGATTAGCAGATGAGTTTCCTCAGATCACTATGAAAAAAAAAGGTTATATGGCCCTAAATAGACGTTCCGGTCAGACAATTCATGTCAAAAATCCGGATCAAACCTGTGGGCGTGCAGGGTCTATCTCCGCCTGACATGTGCGGGGTTTCGTTTGCTTCTTGTCCGCTTTTCTGCCTCCCGGATGAAATGATAGAGGATGAGATCTTTTTCGAGAATATGCTCGATGGTCGGAACGTTGCGGAATATTGCTGCGACTTCTTCAAATAGCGATTGTGTTGGATTGAAGCGGATCTGGTCCGGGTCGACGCCCAGGGTCTCGCCGATATCTGTGGCGAGCTGAGCGTCCTTCTCGTTGGAATTGAAGATCGAGAACTGTGACAGCATGTCGAGGGCGGAGGCGACGGAGTCGCGCGAAACGTCATCCGTGGGGCTGGAGGCCACCAGCTGATGGGTGAAGGGGGATTCGAACAACCCGAGGACATCCTTGGGTGCTGACTTGAACCGGGCGCGCACATCCGCCTCGTCGGTGATGTTCATGCCGTGGAAATGGCTGATCGCCGGCTCGTAGAAGATCTTGTCGCGTTCCGAGATGAACGAGAATGGCTTGGTCTTGTAGTGGCTGATTGTCGTCAACCGGATGGCCAGCTCGTAGAATGGATCCCGGACGGACGTGATGGTGAGCGTGTCGTCCGTGAAATACTGCTGCACATTCTTGATCAGAACGCGCCCGCTGACATAGGTCGACTTCTGATTGACGATTTCGAGCGTCTGTCTCACGCTTTCCGAGCCGAAATGCTCCACGTTGCAGGCATAGAACTGAAAGTTCGAACGCAGGCTCTGATCGAGTTCGCTGTGGGGCGCAAACTGGGTTTCCAGACGGAAGACCCGCTTCTCGATGTGCAGATGCTCCTGGAACCGGCGATAGAAGGTGAAACCCGTGTTGGCGTCCGAGATCTCGAGATCCTTCATCTCCTTGAGCCCGGGTATCTTCTTCTCGTTCAGAATGAAGCCGACGATGCCTGTCTCATGATGCCGGTGCTGATAGGTGTTCTCGAGAAAGACATCGCACTCCGCCCGGTAGACTTCTTCACCGGCGGAGCGGACCACGATCGACGGCTTTGCCGAGAACCCGTCCGGGATCAGGTATCCATGGAGGATTGCGCCGCCATCGTTATAGACATTGAAGTACATTCTGCCGCCTCCGGGACCAGAGTGCCGTTGCCTCCGGTCCTGCCTTCTCCAGAAGATCAGATACTATTTAGTGATCATTTTTCCATTGGCGAAGAGTTCTGCTCCCGAGAGCTCCGTGGTTTTGTTCGATATTGAGAATGGCGTGAAGTTGCCGGGCTTTCGAAGCACCACATCGAAGCTGATCCTGTGCTCCAGCGTTCCAATGGCTTCGATGCGCAGGTCGTCCGCCAGATGCGCTGCGTGGAGCATCCTGAATGTGTCCGCATCCGAATTCCACTTGTGCCCGAACTTGCTCGGGTCCTTGCGTGCGTCCCAGGTGTATTTGTAGTCCGGCAGGATGAGGCCGATGCCTCCACCGGGCTTCAGAACGCTGGCCCAGTGCTTCAGAATGGCAACGGGATCCGGCACATGTTCCAGCATGTGGAGGGCGACGATGAAGTCAATGCTTTCCGGCTTGAAAGGCAAGTCGTCCGGATTTGCCAGGATGGCGTCCGGCAGAAAGGCATGATGGGACCCCGAAGCGCTCTTGTCCCCGCTGCGCATGATATCGACAGGCGTAAGGTGCGGGTTGATCCTGCGGTCTCCACAGCCGATGTTGAGGCCGTTCAGTGCTGACGGATCGAAAGTCCGCGGCGCCGCAAGCATCGCAGCGGTTTCTTCATTCCTTTTGACCAGCGCAACCTCATCCGGAAAATAGATGACCGGTGACTTCGTGCGCAGAGCAAACTCTTCCCGGCTTTTCAGGTCGAAGTGGCAGAGAAGGTCGAGGTTCTTCTTGCTGTTCAGGTGGCGGAAGTTGATCTTCTTTTCCAGAGCCTCGAAATCAGCGGGCGTCATGGGCTTACGGATCTCCGGCGGATAGTCCGCGCTGACCGGGCCGGGCGCATTTTTTCTTCTGGATTTGAATAAATTATTTAATTTGAACAACTTAGTGCCTCTACTCGGCTCGTTCCCTCGGCGTCTGGCTTACGCTTTATAGAGCTTGTGGTCGAGAGATAGTACCCGGCTGACGCCTGCAGGAAGCAGCTGATGTCTGGCACCGAGGAAATGGCCGGTGACAAGGCCGGCTCTTTGGCCGGACCTGATCAGGCGGTGGCGGACTGTCACCTTGCCGAACCGTGTCTGGTCGAGCTGCTGGAAGAACGGCTGTGCCGGCATTTCGACCAGGGACTTCAGGAAAGACAGAAAGGTGCCTCCGAGCTCATAGCCGAAGTACTTCTTGAAGTTCCGGGACTCGTCGAAGGCGCGGCGGAGCTGTTCCAGCGGGCTGTAGTCATGGGAATGATAGACGGTGGCCTCCGGTGCATAGGCTTTGGCATATCCGGCATCGATCACGGCTCTTGCCCAGAGCTGGTCCTCGGCAAACTCCACGTCCGGATAAGGGATCTTTTCCCACACGGACTTGCGCAGCAGCGAGTTGTTGTCCGAGTAGAAATGCAGGAACTGGCGCCAGCCGATGTCGTTTTCGTATTTCTGCGGGTCCAGGTCCCGGTGCACCACCAGCGGATGGGTCAGAAAGCCTTCGAAATGCCGGTCGAGATCGCTCCTGGTGAAAGGCGAGGCCGTTTCATAGGCGATATGGCGGCCGAAGACACCGGCTATGCCGCTGTCCTGTTCTGCGGCCGCCACCAGATTGGCCAGCC
This sequence comes from Roseibium suaedae, assembly GCF_900142725.1. GTDB lineage: Bacteria > Pseudomonadota > Alphaproteobacteria > Rhizobiales > Stappiaceae > Roseibium > Roseibium suaedae. The sequence continues at coordinate 78,678 of NZ_FRBW01000006.1, forward strand.
AGTGCTGGTCCGCCGGAAGCGCGTCGTGGGTCAGAAACGCCACATATTGCGCATCGGCTGCGGCAACGCCCATGTTGCGCGTGCGGCCATGGCCGAAGCTTTCCGGCGCAATCTCGATCAGGCGAACGCCTTTCAGGCTTGTGACATGCTCAACTGTGCCGTCGCGCGACCCGGAATCGATCACGATCACTTCGAACGGCCAGGGTGTTTCCTGGGTCAGGACGCTCTCGAGGACCTGCGTTAACCCGGGCATGGCGTTCTTGGCCGGAATGACGACGGAGCAGCGGTAACGGGCCATCAGGCGGGCTCCCCCTTTGCTGCCTGGCCGACCCGTTCAATGAGAGCTGCTTCCACCAGTCTTGCGGACTTCTCCCAGGACAGGTTTTTCACGAAGTCCAGGCCGCCTTGCTGCAGGCCTTTGCGCCGGTCAGCATCCGCAAGCAGGGCCTCCAGCGTATCGGCGATCCCTTCCGGCGTCGGCCGGGCAAAGGCCATGGTGCTTTCCGGGAAGATGGAGCGCACGGTGTCCAGGTCCAGATCCACCACTGGCAGCCCGCAGGCCATCATTTCCTTGTTCACCAGCGAATGATTGGTCGCGGAGAAGACGACGCCCAGGGTTGCCTTGCGGTAGAGATCGGCCAGTTCGGCGCTGCCGAGCACGCCGTGGTCCACGAAAGGATACCTGGTGGTCAGGTTGCCAAGGTCCCAGCCGAAGAAATCCACCTCGAACTGGACCCCGCGCGCGTGGAGGATTTCCAGCGCCAGAAACGCCAGTTCCACCGCCCGGCGGGAGGTGACATAGCGGGCATAAAGCGCAATGCGGTTGCCGCTGCGCGGCGCGGGCTCCAAAGCCCCCTCCCCCAGATTGTAAACGGAAGCGTCATAGGCGAGCGGCCACGAGGTAGACCAGCGGCCGTATTTTTCGCTCATGATCTTGTGCAGCCACTCTCCGGCGCACAGGCAGTCGAAATCGAAATGATAGGTTGCCTCACTCAGGAGGGCTTCGGCGCCGGCGGCATAGAAGGCGGGTTCATAGTCCTGCACGAAATAGAACTTGCGGATGAAGCCGCCCATGGCTTCGACCGGATAGCAGGTGAACCGGTCCGTCGCGATCAGGGCATCGCCCTGCGCATGCGGTGTTTCTTCGGAAAACAGTTCGACCGTGCCGTTGAAGGGCTGGAAATGGGCGTTGATCGTGGCCTTGGCCGCCTCTCCGGTCTTGTGCTCCGTCGGGTTCTGGACCAGGAAATTGACCTCGTGGCCGAATTCTTCCAGATAGCGGGCGATGCGGAAGATCGTCATGTGGCCGCCCGCACCGGGCATGAAGTCCGGAATGACCCAGGTGATGCGCATCCGCTCCGGGCTAAAGTCGGCGACCGGCGGAATGCCGGGGGTTGGCGCATAGCTGACGAATTTGCGCAGGTGCTCCGCCCGGACCTCAAGCCGCGATTTTTTCCGCTTGAGGCCGAGAAATTTCAACAACTGCACATAAGGCATGGAAGAACTCGATTTTTATCGCCAAGACTGGCTTTGAATAGTCAGGTCTATATAGAGGATGTAATAGGGCCCTTGATGCCTGATCCGGGCGGGAAGTCAATTATTTATGAAGTGTGTTTCTCTCATGACAGGCGGCTTGGCCTGATGATGCGCCGGTTTTTCGCCAGTTTGCCTGCCCGTTGTTTCGCGCGAAAGGCCGCTGTTCTGGCGGCAGCTTCGTCCACGGCTGAAGGGAAGCAGGTTGCTGCCCCCCTTCTCAGCCTTGTGTGCCACAAACCCGCAGACCTGCCGGATGGTGCCGCGGAGATTGCGGGTGTGGAGTGCCTTGAGGCTTCGGAAGATTGGCGGCAGGCCGCAGAAGCGGCAAGTGGACGCTTCATAGCCTTTCTGCCGGAACAGGACCGGCTGTGTGCGGGGGCGCTGAAGAGCCTGGTGCAGGTGCTTGCAGGGCCTGCCCAGGACGCAGGGCTGCTGTATGGCGATGCGCTGCTGGCTGGCCCGGACGATGAAAGCCTGAAACCGGTGTTGAAGCCCGCCTTTGACCCTGCCCTCTTCCGCGAGATCGATTATCTGAGCCCCTTTGCGGTGTTCCGGCGCGACAGGCTGCTCGCTGTTGCACCTGCTCTCCCCTCCCCCGCTCTCCCTCTTGCCTCCCGGCCTGGCGCGGAGGCCGTCGAGCGGGTTCTGGAGGGGCTGGCAGAAGAAGACATTCTTCACCTGCCCTATCCGCTGGTTCGGACCGCTGTTGCGCCCCAGCGCCGCCGTGAGACCCGCAATGTGCCCGCAGAACGGGCGGCCTGGCCGCCGGTAAATGTGGTCATTCCCAGCCGTAACGGCTTTGAGCTGACCTCCCAGGTGCTGCGCGGGCTGCTTGATGAGACGGATTATCCGGATCTGAAGGTGTTCATCCAGGACAATGGCTCGGATGATGCCCGTGTGCTGGCGCTTTATGAGGAGACCCGGCGCCGGTTCCCGAATTTCTCCTATGAGATCATCGAAGAGCCCTTCAACTTCTCGCGCTCCGTCAACCGGGGCCTTGCCAAGGTCAGCTCAGGTCACGTGCTTCTTCTGAACAATGATGTGGAGGTGACGGACGCCGGCTGGCTCAAGGAAATGGTCTCCTGCCTGGAACTTCCAAGAGCCGGGATCGTGGGGGCAAAGCTGCTTTATCCGGATGGCCGCCTGCAGCATGCAGGTGTGATCGCGGGCATGAGTGGCCTCGCAAGTCATTGGTATTACAAATGTTATTCGGAAATTCCGGGTCATTTCGGCCGGCTCACCGCCCGCAATTCCCTGACCTGCGTCACCGGCGCGGTGATGCTGATCTCGGAAGAGTGCCTCGCCCGGCTCGGCCCCTGGGACGAAGAGAATTTCGCCGTTGCCTATAATGACGTGGACTATTGCCTCAGGGCTTATGAGGCCGGCATCCGCACGGTCTGGACCCCCTACGCGGTGCTTTATCACCATGAATCCGTGACCCGCGGCAAGGACAGGAGCCGCAAGCGCAAGACGCAGTTTGCCGCGGAGAAGAAAGCTCTTCAGGGCCTTCATGGCACGAAAGACTTCGAGGATCCGGCCTTCAGTCCCTGGCTGTCGAAACGGTCCGGCCGGTTCCGGTTCCGCTGGCGCAGGTCCTTGCCTGCGGTGCGCAACTGGTGGCATCAGGCGCGCTGACGCCTAGCCGTTCGGCACCAGACGGTCCCACAGGTTTGCCAGCTGGTCGTGACTGCCGGTCGCAAGGCTGCCGGCAATCCCCTGCCCTGCCATGTCCCGCGTCCGCTCCATGTCGGCGGCAAGGCCCAGGATGGCCTCCTGCCAGGCCTCCGGCGTGTGCGGAAGGATCAGCCCGTTCTGCCCGTCCTTTACGCAAGCCTCGAAGGGCTCGGTCGCGGTGTAAAGACCTGCTGCCCCCACAAGGGCATGCTGATGGAATTTCAGGTTCGAGCGGCCATTGTTGACCGGGTTCACCTGATAGGGGGCAAGCGCAATGTGGAACCGCTGGCGGGAAAGCCATTTCTGGAACGGCGCGAAGAACATGTCGCCGTGATGGGTGACCTGCGGCCCGTCCGGCAAAAGCTCCCCTCCCCTCTTGCCCTGCAGCGTGGTGAGGTGAAGTTTCGGGTTGGCCTTCAGGGCAGCCGAGATACCCGGCGCGATGCGGCCGAAATCCACGCCATGGGTGCTGGTGCCCAGAAAGACGATGCGGATCTGGCGGTCATCATTGAAATGGCTGAGATCTTCGCCCGGAAACAGATGGGCGGGCGGCAGATAGGTGCCAGGCAATTCCGCCATGCGGGCTAGGATCTGGGGACTTGGGGCGATCACCTCCTGCAGCAGGGGGCGCAGCTGCGCATAGTGCCGGTCCAGGAAATGCTGCAGCCGGGCCCGGTAGTCGGGCTTCAGCTTCTGGTCTTCCAGCATGGCCCAGAGATCATCATCGAGCAGATAGGCGATCCGTGTTCCGGGCTGGCGCGCTGCCTTCTGCAGGAGCTTCAGATCCGGGTCAGAGGTATAGCGCACGGCGATGATCAGACGCCCCTTCCCGTCCCGGCGGGACAGCACCAGGCAATGCTGGCCGAAGCGGCGGATCGTCAGCCCGCGTGCGCTCAGGGCCTCTCCCAGGATCTCGATATAGTGATAGCGGGTCGGAAAGGCCGACTTCGGCCGCCCCAAGGCATGATCATAGGCAGATCGCAGAAAGTCCCAGACCAGCATGTGTCCCCGGCAGCATCCGTTTCGCTTCCATGGACTTAGCGGGCTGGCGGAAAAGGCGCAAGCATCCCCTCCCCCTGGCAAGTGTTGACAGCTGTCAACTGCTCTTCCCGCCCGATGGCAGCAGCGCCTCGCGAATGCAGGCTTCCAGCACGTCAAGCTCGCCATTCTCCAGAATGCGCCAGACGAGGTCCGCATCAACCCGGAAGTATTCATGTGCGAGCAGATTCCGGAGACCGGCAATTGCCTGCCACGAGATACCCGGATGCTGGTTTGTGACTGTGCCGGGAAGTCCTTTGACGGCTTCCCCGATCACGAGCAGGGATGCCAGAACGGCCCAATAGGTCTTCCGGTCTTTGACCGGAGCTTCCAGAAAGCTAGGCCTGTCCATGCCTTCCGTGAAGGCGCGGATGTCCTCAATTGCCTCCAGTATGTCATTCAGTCTGCCGGTGGTGCTGCGCGGCATTCAGAACACCGAAATCATGTCAGCTTCAGCGGTCTCACGAACATGGGGCTTCAAACTGGCGAACGGAACCAGGTCAATTTCTGTAGTTTGGCCAAGGGCTTGAGCTATTTTTTGCGTCAATCTCCCGAGATCGATCAGGGACAGACTGGCTTTGGGGGAAGGCATATAGGCCAGATCAACGTCACTGTCGGGCCGGGCCTCGCCGCGGGCAACGGACCCGAAGAGATAGAGGTGCGCAATGCCTGCTGCTTCCAGGTCTGGGCGGAGGTTGCGTAAAGCCTTGATGGCTTCGGTCGCCGTGACGGCTGGCCGGTCTTCGCGGGCGACATACTCCTCGATAATTTCGTTCAGGAGCTCTTGAACTTTTGCGCCTTTGCGGGCCGCCAGTGATTTGAACCGGTTTCTCAGTTGTGCGGGAACCCGCGCCGACAGATAGGCGGTGGTCTGCTCGCTCATGGATCTCGCCTCGTAAATTTGTGCACAACTGCACAATACCAGTTCTTTGGGAGAGCGCCTAAGGGATTTTGTGTCCTCACCCCTCCCCTCCTCCTTTCAAGCGTTGACAGCTGTCAACGTGAGGCGGACCATCGGGCGTGATTGGGGGCAACGAGCATGACACGATCCTTTCAGGCCTTTGAGCTGCGCCGGCAGAGTGACGATCTGGTGTACCGGTTTGACCGCATGGCCGGGCCGGAAGGCCGGATTGGCTACAGGCGGCAGGATGCGGATCTCTGGATCACCTTCCGTCCCGGGCTTGGCTGGGTGGCCTGGGACGAGGAGGAGGGTTGCATGGGCCGCCCCTGGAACGTCCTGCCCGACCAGCAGACCGATCATCCTCCCGCCGGCATCTGGGTCAGCCGCAAGGGGGAAAAGAGCTATGTCTATGATCTGGTCTATGTGGGGTGAGCTACCTCGTCTGACGTGACGCTCGTGATTGTTCATGCGGAAGCAGCGCTGGTTCCGCGGCTTCCTCCAAACCAGCGTCTCATGCGTTCTGTCCCATAACCTATTGGTTCAAGTGGCCCATCCTTCGAGACGGGTCTACGACCCTCCTCAGGATGAGGTGTCAGTGGGAGTGATTAAATAGGACTTCAAGACACGGTTTGGTTTGCCCGGGCGCCTGCAGTTCGCACGTCCTCATCCTGAGGAGCTGCGAAGCTGCGTCTCGAAGGATGGGCCACTTGCGTCTTGTCGAATTCGCTATTTCCTATGGGCTTGTTCCACTCCCTGTCCTCATAAAGGGAACACATGGACTGATCCAGTTGCCCTGTTCATCGATATGGGTCCTCCCACTGTTACCCTGTCTGAGCCGCTCTTCTCGCTGCCGCTGCACAAACCCTAATCCACATTAACCCTAAAATGCTTGACCCGACTCGAGTTCTCTGGAGTAATTTACGGAAAGAGGCCGGTACAGGCCCCATGATCCGTAACCGGGGAAAGGGGCCGTTGGCAGCAGAGAAGAGCGTTGATCGGCTTGCCGCCACTTGCGAATCCGTGCAGTGAACGGAGACACGCAGGTTTGGCGGCATTCGGCCACGCACGGCAAGGGACCTTGCCCTCTGATTTTGGCCTCGGGTTCTGCCGTTGGTCCGGTCCGTTGACAGCTGTCAACGCCCGGGCTGCCAAAGCTGAGCATGGCAGAGCGGACCGGCAAGGGAATTGGGCAAGAGCGCCTTGGTACGACCGGCAGGATGTGGCCGGGCAGGCGGCAGAAGCCGCAGAAGGATGGTGATGTGATGGTGGCAGACGAACAGATCGCGCGGGATGCGGAGGTGCTGTCGGCGCAGCTCGGCGAAATGCGTATGCGGCTGTTCCCGCCTTCCAGCCGCAAGATCATGCGTTCCTTCACCTCCGGCGAAGCGGCCAAGCTGATCGGCGTCTCCGACGGCTACCTGCGCCAGCTGTCCCTGTCCGAGGAAGGCCCCTCGCCTGCCACGGATGAACGCGGCCGCCGGGTCTATACCCTGTCCGACATCAACGCCCTGCGCGTTTTCCTCGCCTCCCAGCACGAGCCGGGCAGCGCGAAGGCCCGCGCCTATGTGCGCCACCGGGATCCGGCGCTTGGCGAACATTGCCAGGTGATCGCGGTCACCAATTTCAAGGGCGGCAGCGGCAAGACCACCACGTCCACCCATCTGGCGCAGTATCTGGCCATGCAGGGCTACCGCACCCTGGCGGTGGACCTTGACCCGCAGGCCTCCCTCTCCTCCCTGCTCGGCTATCAGCCGGAGCTGGATCTGACCGGCAACGACACGATCTATGGCGCGATCCGTTATGACGAACAGCGGGTGCCGCTGAAGAATGTCATCCGCGAGACCTATGTGGACGGCCTGGATCTGGTTCCGGGCAATCTGGAGCTCCAGGAATTCGAGCACACCACGCCCCAGCATCTGGCCACCCGCCACGGGGAAGAGGTGCCGAGCGAATTGTTCTTTGCCCGGGTGCAGAGCGCGCTGATGTCGGTGGAAGCCGACTATGACGTGATCGTGCTCGATTGCCCTCCGCAACTTGGCTATCTGACCCTCGGCGCCCTGTGCGCCGCGACCTCGGTTCTGGTCACCGTCCACCCGCAGATGCTGGACGTGGCCTCCATGAGCCAGTTCCTGTTCATGACCTCGGATCTTCTGTCCGTGGTGCGTGAGGCCGGCGGCACGCTGAATTTCGATTTCCTGCGCTATCTCATCACCCGCTACGAGCCCCAGGACGGGCCGCAGACCCAGATCTCCGGCTTCCTGCGCGCCCAGTTCGGCGACCGGGTGCTGACCGCGCCGATGGTGAAATCGACCGCCATTTCCGATGCTGGCCTCACCAAGCAGACCCTTTATGAAGTGGGCCGTGAAAACTTCACGAGAGCCACTTATGACCGGGCGATGGAGTCGTTGACAGCTGTCAACGCCGAGATCGAAGCTTTGATTTCCGCGGCCTGGGGCCGTGTGCCAAGGGGGAGCTGAGAACCATGTCAGAAAACTTATCCCCCACCCCCATGACCTGGCGGATAATGGGCGCAAGCACGGCGGCTGACACTCTGGTCCGGCCGTCCTCGAGCGAGGTGACCCGATGAGCAAGCGCAAGGACCGGCTGAAGGCCCTGTTCAATCCCGACCCGGCCCCGGAGGCTGCGGCTGCCGGCGTGCCGGAGACTGTTGCTCAGCCTGCGCCCGAGGTGAAGACGGCAAAGCCTGTTGAAGCCCGCAGCAGCGAAGCGGCCATCCCGCAGCAGAAGGGCAGGGACACTGTGGCCGATCCGGCCAATGTTGCGGCCGTTGCCAAGGCAGGGCAGGCGCCCGCCGTTTCATCTGCCCGTCCCGTGTCCGGCATGGCAACGGGAATGGCGGCGGGCATTGCTTCCGCAGCCAAGTCGCAGGCTGCGGCCGGTGCGCCTGCAGACACGGCGGCTCCCTCCGGGGCAGCGCCCTCCCGCAGCGCGTCGGGCGCGATCAAGGCCATGGGCCTCAGCCTTGGCCAGATGGCCCGCCGGGACGAGCCGGGGGAGCGCATCGTCGAGCTGGATCCGGAGAAGATCGAGCCGTCTCCGATTGCCGACCGTCTGACGGCCGAAAGCCTGCTGGATGACGGGTTCGAGGAGCTGAAGCAGAGCCTCAAGGACCATGGCCAGCAGGTGCCGGTTCTTGTCCGGCCGCATCCGGACAGCGCCAAGCGGGCAGGGGGCTGGTATCAGACCGCCTATGGCCACCGCCGTGTACGCGCCGCCCGGGAACTGGGGCTGAAGATCCACGCACAGGTCAAGCCCCTGAGCGATGAGGATCTGGTTCTGGCCCAGGGCCAGGAAAACGCCGGCCGGAGGGATCTGTCCTTCATCGAGCGGGCTTTCTTTGCCCAGAACCTTCTGGACGCCGGTTTTGACCGCGCCATGGTGCGCGAGGCGCTTGGCATTCAGCGGTCGGAACTGACGCGGCTGGTGCAGGTGGCCAAATGGGTGCCCAAGCACATTGCCCTGGCCATTGGTCCTGCCCCCAAGGCGGGCCGTCCGCGCTGGCATGCGCTTGGCGACATGCTGCAGCTTGAGGTGGCGCGGGTGCTGGCGCAGGACGAAATCCACTCCGACGCGTTCCGGGCCGCTGACAGCGACCGGCGGTTCCAGCGGCTTTATGACCGCCTTGCCCGCCGCCTGCAGCAGAAGGACAAGCCGCGGGTGATCAAGAACCGCAAGGGCGTGCCGCTTGCCGAGCTGAAGGGCCCGGTACTGACACTCGGCAAGGCGGTTCCCGAAGCCTTCTCCAGCTATCTGGCGGACCGTCTGCCGGGGCTGCTGGAAGAGTTTGAAAAGGATCAGACTGACTGAGGCTCTGGCCTGGGCCGAGCGGCCCGGCAAGCCTTTGACAGCTGTCAACAGATCGGCAGGGGCGGGGGATCAGACCTTCCGTCCTTGCGGATGAACCGGAACGGACGAAACAGGAAAGGACCAAGGCAACAAAAAAGGCCCCCAAAGCAGATCACTTCGGAAGCCCTCTTTGTATGTAGCAATCTCAGAGAATCACTTCCTCCGACGAAAGTCAAGTCTGCGCAGCTGACCCCAGCTTGCGGGCACCCTGATTTATTGCCTTTTTCAAGGTGATTGGCCATGACGGAGCGGATTGCGACGACGCCTTTTGGCGGCGGACAGTATACTATTGCCTTGTTCAAGGCGCAGCAGCGCATGGATCGCTTGCGTGATTCGGCCCGCGAAAGCGCGGAGCAGGGCGGCAACCTGACGGCCAAGGCCGACAAGTGGCAGCTTTTGCGCGCCCTGACCGAAGCCCGCGCCGATTTCGGCCTGTCCGATCGCGCCATTGCGGTGCTGGAAGCGCTGACAAGCTTTCATCCGGGCAAGGAACTGGATGGAACGGCAGACATGATCGTCTTCCCGTCCAATGCGGAACTGTCCATTCGCACCCGCGGCATGGCGCCGGCCACCCTGCGCCGTCATATCGCGGCGCTGATCCAGGCAGGGCTCCTGCTGCGCCGGGACAGCCCCAATGGCAAGCGGTTTGTCCGCCGGGATGCGTCCGGTGGCTTGGACGAGGCTTTCGGCTTCAATCTCGCGCCGCTGGCGCTCAGCGCGCCGGAGATCTTCGAGAAGGCGGAAGCGGCACGGGCGCGTTCGGCTGCCGTGCGCAAGGTGCGCGGGGAAATCACGCTGCATCTGCGCGACATTGCCAAGATGATTGCGGCGGCTCACGAGGATGGCCACGCGCTCCGCCAGCCTGCGCTCTGGCAAGACTTCACCCTGGGCCTGCAAGCCCTCTCCGGCCGTGTTCTGCGCCATGCGCCACTGGAAGACCTGAACCAGCGCCGGGACGGGCTCCTGCGTCTCAGGGCCGAGGTGGAATCTGCCTTCCTGGCGGGCATGAGCGAAGCCGACCTGAATGCTGTCGATTGTGCTTATGAAGAGGAAGAATCCCGTAAATACAATGATTTAGATCTGAATATGAGCGGCAATGACCACCATAATGAGCTCCATATTCAGAATTCAAAAACAGAACTCTCATATGAATATCTCAAAGAAAACAGTGAAGCGGCGGATGCTCCGGATCTGACCAATCTCTCCCTTGGCCGAAGCGCTGTTCCTTCCGTCAATCAGGAAGCGGATGCCCTGCCAAATGTCGAGCAGAAGGCGGAAGCGGTTCCCCTGTCGGATCTGAAGCGGGCCTGTCCTCAATTTGCCGATTACGCGCTCAACGGGCTGATCACCTGGGCCGATGCGCGGGCCGCCGCTGATCTGGCCCGGCCGATGCTCGGCATTTCCGCAGATGCCTGGGGCAGGGCGCAAAAGGCGATGGGCCTGGCCGGCGCCATTGTCACCATCGCCTACTTGATCGAGCGGGCAGGGGAGATCAAATCCCCCGGCGGCTACATCCGCACCCTGACCCTGAAGGCCGACGCCGGCAAGTTCCGCCTGCGCCCGATGCTGGACTCGCTGTTGAACCGGGAGTGAGGGCTGGGCGCTTGAATTCGACGTGAACTGGCAGGAAAATCCTGAGATTTCACAATCGTGTTTTGCACCAAGAAGTTATGAGCGAAGGTAGAATGAGCGCATTTGAGGAAGATGAATATGTTGGCGCAGACGCGCTTTCCAGGCGGACAAAGTTGACCGAGATCCGTGTTGACCCTGAGAAATGGGAAACCTTGTATCAGGACATGGAAACAGGAGATCTATGGGTACTGGATTACCCGAATTCTCACCTTCACGGCGGTGGAAGCCCGAGGCTCAGAAGAAAATTCTGAAAGCTCACGTCACTGCAGAGAAATAAATAATTCGGATTATAATCCGCCACGATCTTCCATAATGCGATTTTCTAAGAAATATTCATTTCCGCAGGAAAAAATTGATATGAGCAACAAAAGTATATCTATTTTATTTATTGCGACCGTCGTTGTTCAGATACTGTCCGCAATTCTCTTTTCGATGTTTTCTGATGGGTTTTATTCCTTGTCTGATGGGCAGCTGTTTAAATGCGGAGATCTTGTCTCATCCGGTGGGGACGATGAAGTGATCATGCTGGTTTTTGCAGGGCTCGTTTTTCCGGCTCTGTTCAGAATTTTCAGAATGAAGAGGAAGGCCAGTGGAGCTGAGGCTTTCATTTTCATTGGAATAATGGGGGCAAGCATATGGATTGCACTGCAAAGCTCCGACTGTGGAGAGTTTGCAACCACCATGATTGGAAACAGGGACCCATTTTTGCTCGTCTTCTTCGTCTCAGGACTGCTTTCCGTACTGACGATGGTCAAACTGGCTGTGCGACCTTAGAGAAGACGGCGCTCGATGCCGGAGCTATCTGTAGAAGGGGAGGGAGTTCTTTCGCGCTCGTTTCAGGGCAGAGAACAGCTTTCTTCTCCAGTGATTGCCGCGAGCAGTTCACGGAACTGCATCGCCAACGTTCAAATGAGTGGAATTTTTCAATGATTGCTGATTGAACCGCGCCGGGTTTGCCGGAGGCTATTTGGTTTAAGTTATGCGGCCACGGCCGTTTGTTCCAACGCAGCGTAATATTGTTGCTCTGCTTCAGCCGGAGCGATGTTTCCTATGGGCTCCAGAAGACGCCGGTGGTTGAACCAGTCGACCCATTCGAGTGTAGCGAACTCAATCGAAGCACCTGTTACGCCTCAGCTTATTCCAGCACTAAGCAGGACGCTTGATGCAGAATCGAAGTGTTCCGTCATCGTTTCCTCGGCGAGAGAGGCATCCTGAGTCATGATCGCTTCCGCAAGCCTCTGGTGGCATAAAATGTTGCCCTTTCGGTTCTCTATGGTGGCACGGCTTTTCCAGCCGATCAGCCACGTACGCTTTGTGATGACGCGGAATGATCCAACTAAGATCCCGTAGAGCGAATTGCCAGAGGACTGGGCAATCAGTTCATGGAAACCGATGTCAAGTTCCATCAAGGTCTCCGGGTCGTCTATCGCTTCCATCATCCGATATGAGACCTCCAGGATTTCTCGGGCCTGCTGCTCGCTACGTCGAAGCGCCGCAAGTTTCGCGGTGCGCAGCTCCAAGGTCCTTCTGACATCCAGAACTTGTTGAATACTGAGCTCCTTCATGTCGACCGTGTGGTCGATGATCGTGCTCAAAGGCGCAGCGTCCGGCGCTCCAACCCTTGCGCGTCTGCCCGTACTGACCTCAATGATCCCGAGTGTTGCGAGTGCTCGAAATGCCTCCCGTGTGACGGTCCTGGAGACGTCCAGGTGCGCCGCCATTGCGGTCTCACTTGGCATCAGGCTTCCAGGGAGAAGCTGGTTTTCCCGAATGAAATTGCGGATTCCTCCAATCGTTTGCTCAACAAGCCCCTGATCGGCCGAACCTTCCTGTAGTATAGGTTTTTTCATTTTAGTGCATATCCTTGTCAATTTTGGTTGACAGCTTTTGGGTTTATCTGCTTATTTATGAGCAAGAAGAGTGCATAGGTCGAGCGATATGTCGGTTTAGGAGGAAACACAAGCGTACCAAATCATTAAGTTTGGATAGCTTGAATTCTGCGTCGCAACGTCTCGCTAATGCTGACCTCTCGGTCATTCCTGATCGAAACAAAGAGAGCAAGTATGAAAGTCACAGCCATCAAGACCTTCCGCGTAGACGAATTTTCTAACGTCTTGTGGGTTCACGTCGAAACAGATGCGGGTATTACTGGTCTTGGCGAGACATTCTACGGAGCTGCTTCTGTCGAGGCGCATATCCATGATACGCTAGCGAGCCGTTTGCTTGGCCGAAATCCGCTGCACATTGAGGCGCTGCACCGGGAAATGCTGAACCTCCCCATGGGGCATGCCTCGACAGGGGCGGAGCATCGCGCCGCTTCCGCCGTGGACATCGCGTTGTGGGATATTTGGGGCAAGGTCTGCGGTCAACCAGTCCACCAGATGCTGGGCGGCCTATGCGTCGACAAGATGCGCGTCTACAATACCTGCGCCGGCAGCCGCTATGTGCGCACCAAGAAGATCAAGCCCGTCGATACCTGGAACCTCGGTGAGGAAACCGGCCCCTACGAAGATCTCGATGGCTTCATGAACCGCGCCGGCGAGCTTGCCGAAGACCTGCTGTCCAACGGCATCACGGCAATGAAAATCTGGCCCTTCGACCCGGCGGCGATGGAAAACCGCGGTCTGTTCATTTCCGCCGAGCAGATGAAGACGGCGATCCGCCCGTTTGAGCTGATCCGCAAGGCCGTTGGCGACAAGATGGAGATCATGGTCGAGTTCCATTCCCTATGGAACCTGCCGACGGCGATGCAGATCGCTCGCGAGCTCGAACCTTTCAAGCCTACCTGGTACGAAGATCCAATCCGGATGAACTCTCCGCAGGCCTTGGCAGAATATGCCGACGCGACGACGGTCTGGACCTGTGCATCAGAGACGCTTGGTACCCGTTTTGCTTATAAAGACTACCTTGACCGAAACGCGGCCCATGTCGTGATGGCGGACCTGTGCTGGACCGGCGGTCTGACCGAAGGACGCAAGATCGCCGCCATGGCGGAGACATACCACCGCCCCTTCGCGCCGCATGACTGCATCGGCCCGGTTGGATTTGCTGCGGCAATCCATATGAGTTTCTCGCAACCCAACACCCTCATCCAAGAGAGTGTACGTGCCTTCTACAAGGGGTGGTATCGCGAGCTGGTCACGGAAGTGCCGCGCATCGAGAACGGCTTTGTCTATCCGATGGAGGGCCCGGGTCTCGGGACCGAATTGCGGTCGGACTTCTTTGATCGCAGCGATCTCACCATCCGTTCCTCTGAAGTGTGAGGGTGCGGACATGAGCATTTCTCTCTTCGATCTCAGTGGCAAGACCGCGCTGATCACCGGTTCGTCGCGTGGTCTCGGTCGCGCCTTTGCGGAAGGCCTTGCCGGCGCCGGCGCGAGGATCATCCTCAACGGCATCGATGAAGCGCGGCTACAGCAAACGGCATCCGAGATGCAGGGTCAGGGCTTGAACACGCTGACTGCGGCCTTCGACGTCACGAATGAAGCGGCTGTCGTTGCAGCTTTCGAGGCGTTCGACCGCGATGGCGTCGACGTGGACATTCTGGTCAACAATGCCGGCATCCAGTTCCGCAAGCCGATGCTCGAACTGGCGTCCGCCGATTGGCAGCGGGTGATCGACACCAACCTCACCTCTGCATTTCTGGTCGGTCGCGAGGCCGCCAAGAGGATGGCGGCGCGTGGCTTCGGCAAGATCATCAATGTCGGCTCGCTGACGTCCGAACTCGCGCGGGCAACCGTTGCGCCTTATACGGTCGCCAAGGGCGGCATCAAGATGCTGACCAAGGCCATGGCCGCCGAATGGGCAGAAAAGGGCATTCAGGCGAATGCGATCGGCCCTGGCTACATGATTACCGACATGAATGAGGCTCTGCTGTCTGATCCCAAGTTTGACGCCTGGGTCAAGGGACGCACCCCCGCACGCCGTTGGGGTCGTCCGGAGGAGCTGGCCGGTACGGTGATCTATTTCGCGTCCGGTGCGTCGGATTATGTCAACGGACAGATCGTCTATGCCGATGGAGGTATGATTTCGGTGCTTTGAGCGCCGCGCAAATGAAGCAGCTTCAACCAATCAGGGAGGAAATATCATGAAAGCACTATCAATATTTGCCGCGGTTGCCGCACTGTGCGTGGCACTGCCCGCCCATGCCGCAGACTATACCGCAAAACTGTCGCTCGACGTCCAGGAAGGTAACCCGAAATACGTTGCTGCGGAAGGTTTTGCGAAAAAGGTGGCGGAAGCGACCAATGGTTCGGTGGAGATCAAACTCTTCGCTAATGGACTCCTGGGCGGTGAAACTGAATCCGCCGAGGGCATGCGCCTAGGGTCGGTGGAGATGGGGATCATCACCTCTTCGGTCTTCGCTTCATGGATTCCCGAAGTCCAGGTTCTGGACCTGCCATTCCTGTTTCGCAACGACGAACACGTCGTCGCGTCGAATGCTCTGCTCACCGATCGGTTGAAGGACAAGTTCGAGGCCCAGGGTTTCCACCTGCTTGGCTTTTCCATCAACGGCGCCCGCCAGCCGATGAGCACGTTCCCGATTGAAAAGCCGGAAGACGTTAAGGGCAAGAAGATGCGCGTGCTGCAAAGCCCGATCCATATCGCCCTTTGGAATCAGATGGGCGCCAATCCAGTCGCGATCCCGGCAGCGGAAGTCTATAACTCGATGCAGACCGGCGTGGTCGACTACTTCGACAACACTGCGACCAACTACCTCACCTTTAAGTTCTATGAGGTCGCACCGCACTATACGGATCTGCGTCACATCTATGCGATCGGCGCCTGGGTGGTATCGAAGACCTGGTGGGACAACCTGCCGGCAGAAAGCCAGGAAGCGATCTCTGCAGCGGCCATCGAAGCCCAACGCGATCTGCCGCCGATGCAGGCAAAGGTCGACGCACAGTCGCTCGCCGAAGCGGTCAAGAACGGCGCCACCATTCATGAAGTTGCAGACAAAGAGGCTTGGAGAAGCCTGATGCGGCCGGTCTGGGATGAGTTCATCCCGAAGATCCCGGATGCGCAGCAGACCATCGAGGCAATCGAAGCAATTCAATAAAGATTGCGGGCCGGCCCTCCTGGGGCCGGCCCTGCCAAATCTGCGATTGCAAAGTGGGAGTGTGCACCATGCCGGAAGTTCTTGCGTCGAATAAGATCCAGCGGGACCCTGCGACAAGCCGGTCGGCCATGCTGTTGAATGGTGTCCTGAGCGCTGGCGGGTTCCTGAATGTGGCAATCCTGCTTGCCATGATTGTCGTCGTCTTCTTTGGCGTCATTGCGCGGTACGCCTTCAATTCGGGGCTCCCCTGGATCGAGGAATTTGCCATCTGGTGCTTCACCTGGCTCATTTTCCTCGGTGCGGCCCTCGGGGTCGCCAATGACCGCCATGTGGCGATGGACATGCTTGCAGAGGGCATCGGAGGCGCGCCGCGTTCAATTCTGTATTTCGCGCGCGACACCTTTACCGCGCTGACCCTGGTGGTCCTTCTGCTGGCCGGCTACAAGCTTTCCGCGATGATTGGCGGCACCAATGCGGCCTTGCAATGGCCAAACGCGCTGCGTTACGGCGTGATACCGGTTTCTGGCGCAATCGGACTGATATCGCTCACCTTGCGCATCGCCATCCAGTCCGGTCTGCTGAGGAGTATCGCCTGCGTCACTACAGGTTTCGCGCTCTATGCCCTGATGCAATATCCGGCCCTCTCACCGTTTTCGGGGATGTCGGCCAGCCTCGTCATTATTACGGTGTTCTTCGCCACATTAGCGCTCGGCGTGCCGGTTGCGTTTTGCATGGTACTCGGCGCATTCGCAACGACCTGGAGCGGCGGACTGCTGCCACCACCTGCCATGATCCAGAACATGGTTGCCGGTTCGACCAAGTTCATCCTTCTGGCGATCCCTTTCTTCCTCACCGCAGGGTATCTTCTGAATCTGGGCGGTCTGTCATCACGCCTGATCGACTTCGCCGCCGCCTGTTTCGGACACCTCCGGGGTGGTCTGGCGCAGGTCAACGTGTTCAACAGTGTCCTGGTCGGCGGCATTTCAGGCTCATCCGGGGCCGATGCGGCAAGCACCACCAAGGTACTCGTGCCCGAAATGGTCAAGCGCGGCTACTCGCCCGAGTTTTCATGTGCTGTGACGGCGGTCTCGTCCATCCTGCCGAACATATTGCCACCCGCGATCGCGATGCTGGTATATGCATCCGTTTCAAACGTGTCGATCGCACAGCTTTTCGTGGCAGGCATTGTTCCGGGCCTTCTAATCGCTGTTGGCCTTATGATCGTCAATTACATCATTGCCCGGCGCCGGGGCTATGAGAAGGCATCAGCCCGCGCGCCTCTTGGTGTTATCGGCAAGACCTTCGTGCGCGCACTGCCGGCCCTGGTGATTGCCGTTCTTGTCCTTGGGTGTATACGCTTCGGTGTTACCACGGCCACGGAAGCCGGTGTCGTCGCGCTCGTCTGGGCGTTCATCCTTGGCAAGTTCGTGTTCCGCGAATGCTCCTGGCGACAGATTTATGACGCGCTTGTGGACTGCGGCATCGACGCCGCCCTGATCGGCTTCCTGATCGCCGCTTCGGTTCCCTTCGCCTGGATACTCATCGCGGATGGTTTGCCGCAAGATCTGATTTCCTGGGCGCGTTCCGGCGACTTTGGGCCAGTTGTCCTGATGCTGATCCTGATCGCCGTTCTGTTCATTGCCGGGATGTTTCTCGATCTTACCCCGGCCATGCTCATCGCTGCCCCGCTATTCCTGCCGCTGATGGCAAGTGGCGGCTTTGACCCGATCCATGTGGGGATCGTGATGATCATCGTGCTGCAACTCGGAGGCGTGACGCCGCCGGTTGGGATTCTGGTGTTTATCACGGCACAAATCAGCAGAACACGACCGGCAGCTATTTTCCGAGAGGTTTTACCATTCCTCGTGGCGGTGGCATTTGCATTGGCACTTGTCGCTTCGCTACCGTTGACCACGCTTGGTCTGTGGAAGATCATAAGCTGATCGCAAAACAGATTAGGAGGGCGTCCTCGACAGCTTCGAAGCTTCGCCACGGCCCGCGCCGATGAATGACCTCGGCCTTGTAAAGACCGTTGATCGTTTCGGCGAGAGCATTGTCGCAGCTGTCGCCGACACTCCCGACTGAGGGCTCGATACCCGCCTCGGCCAATCGTTCCGAATACCTGATCGACACATATTGAACACCCCTGTCAGAGTGGTGCACGAGGCCACCGCCATGAACGGGACGCCGATCATGAAGCGCTTGCTCCAGAGCATCGAAAACGAAGGTCGCATGCGCTGTCCGGCTGCCGCGCCAGCCGAACATGCGCCGGGATGACGGCCCGCGCACCACTATCAACCTCAGATCTCTTGACCCATTCGTTCAGCGTGTGCGCAGAGCAGCCGATCTTCGCCGCTATCGATACAATCGCCTGCCAGCGAGACCCGTGCTGGCGTTCATTATCCAGCACAAGGCGAACCGATCGCTCGCGGACTTCAGGGGAAAACTTGTTCGTCGTTTTGCTCAACGACGCTCCATCCTACTCAGGAGTTGAAGCCTCCGGAAAACCCGGCGCTGTTCAGGATTTTCAGAATGAAGAGGAAGGCCAGTGGAACTGAGGCTTTCATTTTCTTTGGAATAATGGGGGCAAGCATATGGATTGCGCTGCAAAGCTCTGACTGCGGAGAGTTTGCAACCACCATGATTGGAAACTGGGACCCATTTTTGCTCGTCTTCTTCGTCTCAGGACTGCTTTCCGTACTGACGATGGTCAAGCTGGCTGTGCGACCATAGAGAAGACGGGGCCCGATGCAGGAGCTATCTGTAGAAGGGGAGAGAGTTCTTTCGCGCTCGATTCAGGGCCGTGAACAGCTTTCTTCTCCAGTGATTGCTGCGAGCAGTTCACGGAACTGCATCGCCAATGTTCAAATGAGTGGAATTTTCAATGATTGCTGATGAACATAGCGTTTGGCTCATTCTGAGGTCCGATTCTCTGGGCACGGCGACCCGCATTGCCAAGGAAGTTGAGTTGCCTGTCCCGGAAAAGCTGGGATCCGGACGAGATCTCAACGTATTCATCTTGAAAAGTGATGGTGAAGTTGATTTTGATCGACCAGTTTCCGAGCACTTGCAATGGTTGTCGGAAACTATATCTGCGTCAGGCGAGAGAATCAGGAGTTTGCTTAGACAACCTGGGAACTCGGGTATCGTTTTTATACACGTCTTTACCTTTCAGGATTCAATTTACATTGAAACCCCGGGAGAAATACATCAGGAACTTGGAGCCTTAGGGGTAAATTTCGAGATCAAGGTCGAAATGAAAAGTGACCCTTGTCTTGAAGGCCCAGTTGATCAGGTATTGTGCAGCTCATGAGACAAACCGTGAATTTATCTGATCTTCAATTTCCGGATATCCGCAAGACTCTTCTTTTCTTCCTCAACGGTGTTGAGAAGATTGAATATTCAAGTCATCCAGAGGAGGAAATCGCAGAGTTAGTGGCTTTTTTCTATGATCTTTCTTCCTTGGTGACGTCGCCGGCAGATTATCTAGGTGTGGCACTTGTCTCTCGCGAAGAGGTCGGTTTGATGGATAAATTTGGACAGGCACTCGAGCATTATCTCCAGACAACGTCTCCCGGAGAAGAGAGAATTAGATTCATCGAGGGAGAGCATTGGCTGGATGTAAAAATTTGTGCAAAGGACTTTCTGTCACATTCTGCCAAATAGAATTTCTTTTCTGCAAGTTTAAGAAGTCAATATTTTGAGTTTTTATCTTATTTTGAGTTTAGAATGAAATATCGATTTGGATACGAAGAATAATTTTGAAGATGTCTCCTCTATTCGTGATTGAACAGGCAAAATTTACTGCGGCGTCATGTCCCGGACCTGCTGCTCAGCCCAGCCATTGATCTTCTCAGCAAGCTCTCTGGCGGGAAGGGGCAGGGAGCTGTTGGGGATGACGGAGACTGTGCCATGGAAGACGAGGACCAGATTTTCCGGCTGAAGCAGGGCGAGGTGATAGCGGGCCCAGGAAAGAAGGATCGTGTCGGTTTTCGTGACCTGCCGGAAGCCCGAAGGGCCGATTTCAATCTCGAATGGCGGGAAAAAGTTGCGGGTATAGTCAAGGTTCCAGCGCTGGAAAGCCTCCATATAGGCCTTCTCCGTGGTCTTCGCGGACACATAGAGCATCAGCCAGGCGGCGAGAACGGCCAGTGGGGCAGGGGCAAATACCCAGTAGCCAGAGCTTTCCCAGACGCCGGGAAGCCAGGGCAGGCACAGGGCGAAGACCATGGCCGCAGCAAAGGCCGAGAGCAGTGCACCATTGAACATCCCCGCCCGGAAATACCGGTCCCAGCCCTTGCTGAAAATCATCCGGTGGTTCGCGTAAGCCTGATGCTTGGCCCCGGCAATCATATCCGGAAGATGCGCCGCAACAGGCTCGTAACGAATTGAAATGATTTCTTTATTTTCCACGAGAGGGCCTTTTTGATCCGGTGCTGGCACGATACTATCGGCACGAACCCTGTGCTGTCCGGTTTAAAATCCGGAATTTCATTCAAGCCGGTGAAATCAGGCCTGATTTCGGGCTCAAAACGGGAGGAGACACGAAAGCGGCGCGGCATACACCCGTCTCCCTCCTTGCGGGGGAGATGTCAGCTTTAGCTGACAGAGGGGGGGAAGGTTTCGGCATATTCAGAAAAACTGGTGTTTGTTGAGGGGCCTATACCCCCCTCTGCCCCCATTCGGGGGCATCTCCCCCGCAAGGGGGGAGACGGGAGCAAGCAGAGTTGCCGACGATCCGAAACACCGGATTAAGGCGGTGCGCCGGCATCGGCACTTCAGAACACTCTTGATCTGTACAAAATTTTGTACATATTAAATATCAAGGAGATTTCCATGAATGTCATGACTTATTCCGACGCGCGCGCTCAGCTGAAGAGCGTCATGGACAGCGCGATCAATGACAAGCAGGAAGTGATCGTGACCCGCAAGCAGGGGGAAGCGGTGGTGGTTGTGTCTCTGGAAACGTGGAACGCGATCAACGAAACCCTGCATCTTCTGTCCAGTCCGGCGAATGCTGCGCGGCTGCGCGCCTCCATCTCCCAGCTGGACGCGGGGCGGGGGCAAGAGCGCGAGCTGCCAGAATGACCCGGATTTTGTGAGGCTGATTTTTTCCGACGAGGCCTGGGAGGATTACCTTTACTGGGCAAAGAGCGATGAAAAGATCGCTGAAAAGTTCTCTGGCCGGATCCACGACCTGATCAAGCAATGCAAGCGCACGCCTTTTCAAGGAATAGGAAAGCCCGAGGCCCTGAAAGGCGACCTGAGCGGCTGGTGGTCACGGCGGATCACCCAGTCAGACCGCATGGTTTACCGGGTCACAGGCTCCGGCGAGGCTCAAAGCCTGGAAATCGCGCAGCTTCGCTATCATTATTGACGGTGGTGGATGTCGGCGTGATGGGGACTTTGAGGTAGGTATGGCGAACAGATGGGATATTCCGGAGTGGCTTGAACAGGAAGTTCGTCAACGCGACACAAGTTGCGTATACTGCGGAATAGATTTCACTCCGTCGATCGTCTCCACAAAATCTTCGGCTAGTTGGGAGCACATCATCAACGATGCGCGCATCATCACTTTGGAGAACATCGCCTTATGCTGCCGCAGCTGCAATGCGAGCAAAGGCCAGAAACGGCTCGTAGATTGGCTCTCATCTCCTTATTGTTTAAAGAAGAAGATTTCTTTTGAAACTGTTGCTCCGATTATAAAAATGGCAATCGAAAACGATCGGTGAAGATGAGATGCGGATATTAAATTAACATTATCTTTTAGTTACACTTATCCGATGCGTCCAATATTTTGATTATTTCTATCAGTCACAATAAATAGCTAAACAATTGGGCTGGAGAGCGAGAAAGCCGCATTCCGGACCAAAGGTTGGCATATGCTGCTGTGAATACAGGAGCCCTTGCACAGGGCGGCGGAGTGTGGAACCGGTCTGTCCTGTTGCAATGTGCCCGGCTCTTGTGAGGAACTTTCTCCATGCCCAACCTTATCCTGGCGACCGACAGCTACAAGCAGAGCCATTTTCTGCAATATCCGCCGGAAGCGCGGGTCATCAGTGCCTATGCGGAGGCGCGGCGGAATGAGTTTTCCGATCATGTCGTGTTCCTGGGCCTTCAGCCCTATCTGATCGATTATCTGAGCAAGCCGGTCACGGCGGCGGACATCGACGAGGCGGAGGCGGTGTGCGCGGCCCATGGCGTTCCGTTCAACCGGCAGGGCTGGACGGCGGTCTTGACTGACCATGGCGGCTATTTGCCTCTGGAATTCAAGGCTTTGCCGGAAGGCATGGTGGTGCCTGCGGGGGTGCCTTTGCTGCAGGTGGAAAACACCGACGAGCGCATGCCCTGGTTGACGACCTTCATCGAGACCGCGCTTTTGCGCGCGCTCTGGTATCCGACCACGGTGGCAACTGTCAGCTGGATGTGCAAGGCGGTGATCCGGGCCGGTCTCGAAAAGACCTCCGACGACCCGGAGGGCCAGCTGCCGTTCAAGCTGCATGATTTCGGCGCCCGGGGCGTTTCCAGCGGCGAGAGCGCGGCCCTTGGCGGCATGGCCCATCTGGTCAATTTCATGGGCACGGACACGATGGAAGCGCTGATGGCCGCCCGCCGCTACTATGGCGCGGACATGGCCGGGTTCTCGATCCCGGCGGCCGAACACAGCACCATGACCAGCTGGGGCCGGGCGCGGGAAGCGGCCGCCTATGAAAACATGCTCGACACGTTCGAAGGGGAGGGGCGGCTGGTGGCCGTCGTCTCCGACAGTTACGACCTGGATGCGGCCGTTCGCGGCATCTGGGGCGGCACGCTGAAGGACAAGGTGCTGAGCCGCAAGGGCACGCTGGTGGTGCGCCCGGACAGCGGCGACCCGATCGAGACGCCCCTGCGCACCGTGAAGAGCCTCTGGGAGGCTTTCGGCGGTACGGTCAATGGCAAGGGCTACAAGGTGCTGGACCCGCATGTACGGGTGATCCAGGGCGACGGCATGACCCTTCAGAGCATTGAAAAGCTGGTGGACCGGATGGTGGAAGAAGGCTTTTCCATCGACAACATCGCCTTCGGCATGGGCGGCGGGCTCTTGCAGCGGATCAACCGGGACACGATGCGCTTTGCCCTCAAGGCCGACGCCCTGAAGGATGCGGACGGCATCTGGCGCGATGTGGCCAAGAAGCCCGCGACCGATCCGGGCAAGGCCAGCAAGGCGGGCCGCCAGGCGGTGATCCTCGAAGGTGGCACGCTGACGGCGGCCCGGCTGGACGATATTGACCCGGCAAAGGATCTCCTGAAACCGGTCTGGCGTAACGGCGAACTCCTCATCCGCCACAGCTTCGACGAGGTCCGTGCCAGGGCCAATGGCTGAGGGGCCAAGGCGCGCTCCTCTCGGCCAGGGGAGGGGCGCCTGTCAGCAGTTCGGGTGACGAGACGTCCTGAGCAATCCGGCATCCTTTCTGCTTGCTCCCGTCTTCCACCCTTGCGGGGAGACGGCTCCGAATGGGGGCAGATAGGAGAACAAGTTTCTCGGGAAATTGCACTCATTCTTGGATTCGCTAGTATTTCTAGCCATCCTCAATGAATTGATTGAAGCATGCTGAAAATTGAGAGCGGGCGTTTACACGACCCGAAATTTCTTTCACCTATCGAGATTGCCAAGGAGTGCGAGGCGCGTGGACGGCTGATTGTTCAGTTCAGCAGGCCAGACGCGTATACGCCCGAAATTTTGGCGTCGCTGAACGAAGCCTGCAGGCTTGTCAAAAATCGCCTGCAAGTGCGGTTCTTTGGGCATTACGACGGGCGTTTCGATGCAAAGACTCTCCGTCATCTGCCTGAAATACGTAACCTCGCAGTCGATTGCCTGACTGCAATAGACAATGAGGATGAGATCGGGCAGCTCCCAAATCTGAGGTCCCTGGGCTTCGGGGTCTTTGAACTGGACCGCCCTGACTTTCTGAGAACGATAGAACTTCGCCATTTGGAGCGGCTTTCACTTGGCGAAAACCGCAAGCGGAACTTTGATCTTTCACCTTTGGCCGACTGCGGGCAACTGGGCAGCCTTTTTATCCAAGGTCACTCAAATGGGATCGACGGGTTGGCAGACTTGCCTCGGTTGGGGTCGTTGACGTTAAGCAGCTATGCCCAGAAACATGCGCTGAATTTTGTGAACGGCATATCGACGCTGAAGGAGCTGAAGCTGATATTGGGAGGCCGCGCCGACCTTCACGACCTGTCGAGCGAGTCTCTTGAAATCTTGCAAGTTATCCGAGTGAAGGGATTGGCAAGGATGGGGGATCTGTCCCGATTGCCCGCACTAACAGCTCTTCGCATCGAGGACCAGATTCAGCTCAAGCAGGTGGACTTGAAGGGAGCGCGCCTGAAGCGCCTTGCACTGATCAATTGCAAAAACCTGACGGAGTTGCCCGGCCTGGAGCAACAGGATCAACTCCGGGAATTCTCAGCATTCCGCGTAGCACTCGATCTTGACGGCCTGCGTGATCGGGAATGGCCTTCAGCTACCCGATCCGTCAGGCTTTTTTCCGGCAATAACACATGGAACGAGGACGCTGCAGCTAGACTGACTGCCCGAAACCTCACCGAGAGGGGCGAAGACCTTTGGCTTTGATCCGAAGCAAGGGGCAAAGACACAGGCGCCCGGTATCCGTCCGGCATCCTTTCAGCTTGAGCCATGCCCCAAACCTGATCGAAGAACAGCGTATCGAACCACAAAACAGGGTTGGTTGGGTGCTCCCGAAATGAGTTACGATACAGATCAGATTAAGGAGCAGGTTTAAAGAGAGCTAGTTTGGGAACCGAGGAAGCTATGGTTTCAGGAAGACGGAGACATCTTTTCCCAAAGGTCAACTCCATCAGCCCAATCCTGAAGCCAATCTGCTAGGGCCATTTC
Organism: Roseibium suaedae; assembly: GCF_900142725.1. Taxonomy (GTDB): domain Bacteria; phylum Pseudomonadota; class Alphaproteobacteria; order Rhizobiales; family Stappiaceae; genus Roseibium; species Roseibium suaedae. The sequence goes on from NZ_FRBW01000006.1 coordinate 103,287, forward strand.
TGTCGGGCAGATAGCAAGTGCCGGAGAAGTACCGTCTTCCCATCGGTTTGGATCCCATGTCATGACCATCGCCTCTTCGCTCAAACAGTCGATGCAAGAGTAAATGGCACATCCCCAATGGCATATAGGGAGCATACCATGCGGCCATTTCCAGGTCGGATCATTCGGATCCGGTTGGATGAAATTCTTGTACAGTCCTACCGCGGTTTTCCCCGTGTCATCCGTCGCGCCTCCCACGAGTCCCAGCACCCCATATCCCGGGCCGAAGCCTCCATTCCCAACGGCTTGAAGAAGTTGGACAAAGAGAGTGGAAGGCTCGAAACCGATTTCACGAATGGTCTCAGACAACTCGTCTGATGATAGCACTGGAAAGATAGTGCTGTGCGACACATGGGACTGGTCTGTCCTTGTCTGATCGGACTGCGCTCGAACTAATACTTCCTGGAACAACTGCTGGCTCAAATTTTTCCTCTCAAATTCTTAGCGAGAACAATCAACGTAGCGCCAAAATAACACCTGAGCTCATCCGAGCTCACTTTGAGGCCAAAAAATCTCATCAAAACCTTGCGGTCTAACTTGAAGCGGTAGCTAACGCACTGGTGTAGCTCCAGGCTGTTCTATCTTAGCATCCATTGCCCACCCAAAAAATCGGGAGAATTGGTGCAAAGAATAACGCGTGTTTCCCAGTGATTTCTGGCTCCTAAAAACGGTATTTTGATTTTATGAAAATACAATTCTTTTGGCTTCCGGCGAAGCTGGGTGGCTTGTCGGGGCCGCCCGTTTTCGTTTCAGAAGGCGCAGCTCCGGCGGTTGACCGCAAGTATCGACAGGATCAAAGTAACCGGGGAGATTTTACTGTATTCAGTACTCTGAAAAGCATTTTCCTCACTAAGCGAGGGGCAGATGATGAGGATTGTCAGCTTACTTCCAGCGCTATTACTTTTCGCTTTCATGTCCACGCAAGCCAGCGCCCTGTCCTGGCGGACTTCCTGCGAGGTGGATCCCGGTGCAATCAGGCGCAGCGGGTCGTCCTATGTGTTCTCCACCAGCAAGAACCATTGCACTGGCGGCATTTTCAAGCAGCGGGCGGAATTGACGAGCAACGACTTCTCGGTGAGCCGCAAAGCGACTTACGTTTTTTCGACCAGCGTGGCGATGACTGCAAAGTCGAGAGAGCCCTTTATCGTCTTTCAGATCCATGATGGCAGGAACGGCTGCTCACCGCCCCTGAGCCTGAGATGGCAGGGGAATGGCAGCCTCAGTTTCGATAGCGACTACACCAAGGGCAAGGGCATGGCTGGTTGCGTGGAGAACCGGTCCCTGCGCAATGTGCGTTACCGCGGCCCCTCCCTGAAGCGCAATGGAACCGCCTATTTGTTGAAGGTCGCCATGACATTCGACGGGCAGGGAGCCTTCGATGTGGCGGTCTCGGTGGACGGGAAGCCGGTCCTGTCAGGCAAATATGCCCCGCCCTCGGACGCCCAGTTTGTCAGATCGAAGCGCTTCTTCCTGAAACATGGTGTATATTCGAAGAACATTTGGCCTTATGAAATGACTTCGCAGGGCTTGCGAGTTTCACGGTGATTTCTCGCTCTTACAAGATGATGTGTCCGGCAATAATTTTTAGGATCTACGGCACCGTAGCTCCTCGATAGGGGTAAATTAAGTCAGACCTTTGAATTTTTACGTACCTATCCACGAAACAAAGGCTTGCAATATTAACCTTGAAATAAGTCTACTGTATTGCCCGTTGACCTTAGGTTGTAGGGCTGCAATTTTCCGATGATTAGCTTTCTGATATTTCTTTGCCAACACGTTGTCAGTAGTTCCCTTGTTTCTTGCCACATTTTTGCCGGTTACAACGGCTTCCATTTTCTCAGGACGAACTGATGGTCAATATCAATAAGGAAAAGGCAATCCAGTTGGCCCAGAAAATAGTTGATCAATACATCAAATCTACTGGCATAGATTCGGAGATAATTTCTGATATTATTGAAGAAATCGATAGAGGGTGGGTATTTTTCTACAATTCAAGTGAGTACCTTCGTACTGGCAGCTTTTCATCACAACTGCTTGGTAATGGCCCAATTTTTGTGACCCGTGAAGGCGGAGTTCACGAACTGACGACTTCAGAACCCTGGGATGAGGCCATAAAAAAAATCCGCTAACGACAGACAACAGCTTCGACGCGTCGTTCTCTTTACGTGCGCTCCTATCGTTGTTTCGCGGGAAATTAGCGCTATGCCCTCAACGACAGAGGCGATCCATCGAGCAATACAAAATAGTCAAGAGAGCCTGAGGGCTCTTTCGAAGCGATACGGCATCAATCAATGCCTTTTTCCCAGAAGCGGCCTATTGGCTGAACCGTGCAGGTGTTGGCTCTATTTTCTCCCAGCCTTTGTTTCGTGGATAGGTACCAATTTTTATATCAACCTGTACTTGGATCTTATGAAAATACAATTCTTTTGGCTTCCGGCGAAGCTGGGCGGCTTGAGTTCTGATCCTCAGGATGGGGTGCGCTGCCAGATCAGGTGGATGAAACATCTTGAAGCGTCTCTTTCCATGTCGAGAGATGCAATATTGGTCGAGGTTTCCCGCTCTGAGCCCGATGGCTATTGGATTGCCGAGTGTTCTCTGATCAGCGATGTTCCATCCGCCTCATGGCTGAAAGCGGGCGCGCAGATCGAATTGTACAATGCCACTCAACTGCTTGGCGTTGGCGTTATTGTGGCTGAGTGACTGGATTTCCCTGAGGTCCTGAGCTGTCCCCTGCAGGGTCAGCAAGAGCGATGACGGGAGTTGGGTGCCGCCATAGCCCTCGCTGCGTGCCATCAGGCGCCGAAGGCGCCGTCGATGGTGTGCATGGCGCCGGTGACGAAACCGGCTTCCGGTCCTGCCAGCCAGGCGGTCATGCCGGCGACTTCTTCCGGGCGGCCATGGCGCTTGATGGCCATGAAGCTGTGCATCAGGTCCTTCATCGGGCCGTCCTCAGGGTTGGCATCCGTGTCGATGGGGCCGGGCTGCACCACATTGATGGTAATTCCGCGCGGGCCGAAATCACGGGCAAGGCCCCGGGCCAACCCCTGCAAGGCGGATTTGCTGACCGCATAGGACGCCATGCCGGGGACGGGCATGCGGTCGCCGTTCACCGAGCCGATGACGATGATGCGGCCACCCTCCGGCATCTGCCGGGCTGCCTCCACCGAGGCGTGATAGGGCGCCAGAATGTTGATCCTGAACAGCCGGTCGACCGCATCCGGGTCCTGGTCCAGCGCATCCCCGAAGAGGGCAATGCCGGCATTGACCACCAGAATGTCCAGCGGGCCGCTGTCCCGGACGCGGGCAATCACCGCGTCCCGGTCGGCGCTGTCGGTCTGGACCGTTTTGGCCCCTGTCCTTGCCGCCAGCTGCTGCGCAGCTTCCGGCGACCCGGAATAGGTGAAGGTGACCTTGGCCCCTTCTGCTGCGAACCGTTCGACGATTGCGGCTCCAATTCCGCGGCTACCGCCCAGAACAAGAACCGATTTTCCCTGAAACGCCATCGTGTGGCCTCCTTGCAGATTAATGTACGAGGCGTTACATAATTATCTGAAAGACGCGTTCAAGGCTTTTTGTAATGAGCACTACAAATAATTCGAAGCCACGAGGCCGGCCCCGGCGGTTTGATCCGCAGGACGGGATTGCCAAGGCGCAGGCGCTTTTCCATGAGCGCGGCTATGATGCGGTCAGTGTCACCGACGTCACCAAGGCGCTCGGCATCAATCCGCCCAGCTTTTATGCGGCTTTCGGCAGCAAGGCAGACCTCTATGCCCAGGTTCTCGACCGCTGGTCGCAAACGGGGGCGATCCCGATGACGGAGATCCTGCGGGAGGACCGTCCGGTGGCCGAGGCGCTTGTCAGTCTGCTGGAGGATGCGGCGCGGCGTTATGCCAGCGGCTGCGACGGGCAAGGCTGTCTCGTCATCGAGGGCACCCGCTCAAACGATGCTGATGCCCGGGACGTCGCCTGCGCCTTGAACACGGCTGCGGAAAAGCTGATCCGGGACTATATCGCACGGCGCCATCCCGAGCAGGCAGGCCCGCTGACCGATTTCGTCAGCACGACGATGACAGGCCTCTCAGCCAAGGCCCGCAATGGCTACAGCCTTGACCAGCTGCTCGGCACCGCACGTCTGGCCGGAACCGCGATTGACCTGGCACTTGGCGGGGATACGGGCGCGCGGGTGGAATGATAAACCCCTCCGTTCGTCGTCACGGCCAAGCGCGAAGAATTTGATGACATCCCCGCGAAGGCAGGGATCCCGTAACCGTCTGAGGTAACTGCCTTTTTCAAGGCGCTACTCCAGCGCGTACCGGATCCCGGTCTTGACGCTCGCGCCAAACCGGGATGACCAACTGGCCTGGTTGCTTTGTCATCAACCGCAGCCCTCCCCGCCTGGGGGAGGGGCCTCAGGTTTCCCATATGCTAAGCCAGTTCCCTGGTCTTGAGCGGGATGCCGGTGCCCTCTGTGCCGGTGGCGGCATTGACGGCGATGTCGACCGGGTGGGGCAGGCCCTCGCAGGCGCCGCCAAGAGCGGCGATGAGGTCGCGCAAGGTCTCCGGGTCCTCGCCGGACCGCAGGTCGATGTAGAAGGAAAAGCCCCGGTCGCCCGGCCATTGGGCAAGGGCGAACCAGGCTTCCTCCACCCTTGGATCCGCCGCAAGGGTGGCCTGAATGCGGCCCACGGCCTCTTCCGGCACCTCGGCCGGCACGCCCAGCAGAACCTGGGTTTCCTCTTCCAGCTGATAGCGGTGCGGCCGGCCCATCATGTTATCGAGATCTGCGGCGCTGAAATGGGCCTGATATTCATGGCCCGGATTGAGATAGAGACCGGGCAGGGCCGTGCCTTCCAGAAGGTCGCGCAGGCGGATTTCGAGATACTGGGCCTCTTCGCTGATCAGCTGGGACAGGCGTAGGGGAGAGGTGAAGGCGGCAGGCACCCGGCTGCCATCGGGCGCGTCCACCTCGAACAGGGAGATCTGCGTGTCTTCCTCGGTGACGAAATGTCCCCTGGGCTCTGCCGAAGGCGGCGTCGCGAAATAAAGCTTCGAATCCAGGAGGAACTGGGTGAACTGCGACCGGTAGTCCGCGTTCCTGGCTGCCGTGATCAGCCCGTGCTCCAGATCATTTACCGGCTGAAAGGCGGGGTGGCCGGAAGGCTCCTGAAGCGGAGCGCGGTGCTGGGGCTCCGTGAAGACAGGTTCCTGGCGGTCGGCTTCACCAGGGGCTGAACCGCCGGAGAGAGCCTTGAAAAGGTTGAGGATCTTTTTCATACGGCTTTAAATAGAAAGCAACTGCGCCCGCATCATGGCAAGCAGGGCGCCCGGCCGTTCAGCGCCGTTTTCCCAAGGCGGAGCGCAGGGTCAGCACCGCAAGAACCACGGCCACGCCCCCCCAGAGCATGGCCCCGCCGGTCACATTGCTGCCATCCTCCAGACGGCAGCTCGACGCGGCCGCGGCAATGCATGCCCGGTTCACCCAGTAGCGGGTCACGAACAGGGTGGCACAGGCTGCTGCAAGGCCAGCCAGCACCAGCGTTCGTGCAATGCGATTCGCTGCCATGCCCCGTCTCACACCCCGTGATGGCCGAGCTGGCGGGAGAGGTTTTGGGCCGTGTCGCGGATGTTTTCGCCAAGCGTTGCAATGGCTTGATCGGTTGCTTCGCTGTGCAGGAGGCTGGCGGCGAGGCCTGCGATGGCCTTGCCCGAATGGTCGCGCACGGCGGCGCCGACGCAGACCATGCCCTCGCGGATCTGGCCGTCATCGATGGAATATCCGCGATTTTTTGTCGCTGAAAGTTCCTCCCGCAATGCAGCAAGACTGGCCACGCCATGCTGGGTCATCGGCTCCGGAAACCGGTCTGCGAAAAGCAGGTCAAGCTCCGCGTCCGGCAGTTCTGAAAGCAGCATCTTGCCGGTGGCGGTGAAGGGCGAGGGCAGGCGCATGCCGATGCGGAATGTGTGCCCCAGCGGCTGATCGGAGTTGCGGCAGCCGATATAGACGACCTCCGGCCCATCCAAGATCGTCAGGGTCAGCGTGTAGCTGGCGAGCGCCGTGTCTTTTGCGAAATACTCGCGGAAAACCGACAGAACATCCATCTCCGACAGGAAGCTGTTGGCCCACCGCATGGGGTGGGGCCCGAGGCGGAACGTGCCGTCCGGATTGCGGGCCAGAAGGTTCAGTTCCTGCATCACGTTGAGCAGCCCGTGCGCAGTGCTTTTCGGCAGCTTCAAGGCCCGGGTGATGTCGGCCGCATTCAGCGGCGTGGAGGAGGCGGAGACCAGATCCAGAATGAGCACTGTGCGCCGCAGCGCGGGCACGGAGTCCGTCGAGGGCACAGCTTCGCCCGCGTCTGCAACTGCAGATAATGGCCTTGACATTTTTCTCAGCCCCCCTCACTCATGAGTTCAACAAATTGACTCTGGTTCAATATATTGAACTTTACAGAGGGAGGATCAAATGGTCAACCTGAAAAATAAGGGGCTCTTGCGCAGCAAGTGCCTGATCGGCGGAGCCTGGGTCGATGCGGCCAGTGGCGCTGTCATCGAAGTCACCAATCCGGCGACGGGAGACGTGATCGGAACGGTTCCCTCTGTCTCCGGTGCCCAAACGGAACAGGCGGTTGCCGCTGCCGACACGGCCTTTGCCAGCTGGAGCCGTCTGGCTGCCCGCGAGCGCACCGCGCTGCTGCGCCGCTGGTTCGACCTGATCGTCCAGAATGCGGATGATTTGGGCGCGTTGATGACCGCCGAACAGGGCAAGCCCCTGGCCGAGGCCCGCGGCGAGGCGCTTTACGCGGCCTCCTTCGTGGAATGGTTCGCGGAAGAGGCCAAGCGCGTCTATGGCGACACTATTCCTTCGCCGACTGCGGACAAGCGGCTGATCGTGCTGAAGCAGCCGATCGGCGTCTGCGCCGCGATCACCCCGTGGAATTTCCCGGCGGCCATGATCACCCGCAAGGCGGCCCCGGCCCTGGCGGCTGGCTGCACCATGGTGGTCAAGCCCGCCGAGCAGACGCCGCTGACCGCGCTCGCCCTTGGGGTTCTGGCCGAGGAAGCCGGCATTCCGGCCGGTGTCTTCCAGGTCGTGACCGGGGATGCCCGTGAGATCGGTGCCGTGCTGACCGGCTCGGACACCGTGCGCAAACTGTCCTTCACCGGATCCACCGAGGTCGGCCGCATCCTGATGGCCCAGTCGGCCCCGACCATCAAGAAACTGTCCCTGGAACTGGGCGGCAACGCGCCGTTCATCGTCTTCGACGACGCGGATCTGGACGCGGCCGTGGAGGGGGCGATCGCCTCCAAGTACCGCAATGCCGGGCAGACCTGCGTCTGTTCCAACCGGATCTATGTTCAGGCCGGGGTCTATGACGCCTTTGCCGAAAAGCTGGCGGCAAGGGTCAAGGCGCTTTCCGTTGGCGTGGGCACGGACGCGGGCGTTCTGATCGGCCCGCTGATCGACGGCGATGCCATTGCCAAGATCGAGGACCACATCGGCGATGCTCTGGCAAAGGGCGCCAGCGTCCTGACCGGCGGCAAGCGCCACGCGCTCGGCGGCACCTTTTTCGAGCCGACCGTGCTGACCGGGGCGACCCAGGCGATGAAGGTTGCCCGGGAAGAGACCTTCGGCCCGGTCGCGCCGCTGTTCCGCTTCGAGACCGAAGAGGAAGTGGTGGCCATGGCCAATGACACCGAATTCGGCCTCGCCGCCTATTTCTACACCGAGAACGTCCGCCGCACCTGGCGGGTCGCCGAGGCGCTCGACTACGGCATGGTCGGCCACAACACCGGCCTGATCTCCAACGAGGTTGCCCCCTTTGGCGGCGTCAAGCAATCCGGGCTGGGGCGGGAAGGGTCCCACTACGGCATCGAGGAATATCTGGAAGTCAAATACCTGTGCTCGGCCATCGCGTGAAGCGGACGGGCGCAAAGGAGGAAACAAGATGACGATGAATCCCTTTGAATTCCGCACGGTTCCGGCCATGGAAGTGGCCTGGGGCGGCGCGCAGCGGCTGGGCGAGATCCTCAAGGCCCGCTTTGCGGCGGAAAATGTGCTGCTGGTGACCGATGCCGGTCTGGTCAAGGCCGGGCTGATCGCGCCGATTGCTCAGAACATGAAGGCTGCCGGCCTGACCGTCACCATCTTCGACAAGGTGGTGGCCGATCCGCCGGAACATGTGGTTCAGGCCTGTGTGGAAGATGCGCGCAAGGCCGGCACGGACATCGTGGTGGGTCTGGGCGGCGGCTCGTCTCTGGACATTGCCAAGCTGGTGGCCATCCTGCTGAAGTCCGATCAGCCGCTGTCCGAAATGTACGGCATCGGCAATGTGAAGGGCGGACGCCTGCCCATGGTCCTGGTGCCGACGACCGCCGGAACCGGCTCGGAAGTCACCAACATCTCCATCATCACCACGGGCGAGACCACCAAGATGGGTGTCGTTTCCCCGCAGCTTTATGCCGATTACGTGCTGCTGGATGCGGAAACCACCGTTGGCCTGCCGCAGATCCACACCGCCGCCACCGGCATTGACGCCATGGTGCATGCCATCGAGGCCTATACCAGCCAGCACAAGAAGAACCCGCTGTCCGATGCGCTGGCCCGCGAAGCCCTGCGCCTGCTCGGCGCCAACCTGATTGCCGTGTGCAAGGACGGCACCAACCGGGCGGCCCGCGAAGGCATGCTGCTGGGCGCGACGCTGGCCGGTCAGGCCTTCGCCAACTCGCCGGTGGCAGCGGTTCATGCGCTCGCCTATCCGCTCGGCGGCCACTATCACATCCCTCACGGCCTCTCCAACGCGCTGATGCTCGGGCCGGTCCTGCGCTACAACGCCAAGGCCGCGGCCCCGCTTTATGCGGAACTCGCCGATGTTCTGGGCGTGCCGGGAACCGGTGATGCAGCCACCCGCTCCACTGCCTTCGTCGCCCATATGGAAAAGCTGATGGACGAAAGCGGTGCGCCGCGCCGCCTGCGCGATGTGGGCGTGACCGACAACAGCCTGGCCATGCTGGCTGCCGACGCGATGAAGCAGACCCGCCTGCTCGTCAACAACCCTGTCGAAGTGAGCGAGGAAGATGCGCTTGCCCTTTACCGGGAAGCCTATTGAGCCCGCCAGACGGCTTGAAACCCGATCTTTTGAAATCCGGAATGTCACATCAAACGGGAGGACCCAAGTGACCGATATCAGACTGTACATGCTCCAGTCCGGCACCTTGAAGTGCAAGGTGCACAACATCAAGATGAACCAGGGCGACGGCGCGGATTATGAAATCCCGGTTCCCTTCTTCCTGATCACCCATCCGGACGGTCACACCATCATCGACGGCGGCAACGCCATCGAGGTGGCCACCGATCCGCGGGGCTACTGGGGCGGCATCTGTGACGTCTACACGCCGGTTCTGGACAAGGACCAGGGCTGCGTAGACCAGGTGAAGGCTCTGGGCATCGACCCGGCCGACGTGAAATACGTGGTTCAGTCCCACCTGCACCTCGACCACACCGGCGCCATCGGCCGCTTTCCGAACGCCACCCACATCGTCCAGCGCTGCGAGTATGAATATGCCTTCACGCCGGACTGGTTCGCCGGTGGCGGCTATATCCGCAAGGATTTCGACCGTCCGGGCCTGAAGTGGCAGTTCCTGAACGGAACCCAGGATGACTATTACGACATCTATGGCGACGGCACCCTGACCACCGTGTTCACCCCGGGCCACGCGCCGGGCCACCAGTCCTTCCTGGTGCGCCTGCCGAACAGCCCGAAGCCGATCCTCCTGACCATCGATGCGGCCTATACGGTCGATCATTGGGAAGAAAAGGCCCTGCCGGGTTTCCTGGCCTCCACCGTCGACACGGTGCGCTCGGTCCAGAAGCTGCGCACCCTGGCAGAGCGCACGGACGCCCTGGTCGTCACCGGCCACGACCCGGACGCCTGGTCCACCTTCAAGAAGGCCCCGGACTTCTACTCCTGAGCCTCCGGCACAGGACGATCACGACACTGGGAAAGGGGCCGCTTGGCCCCTTTTGCTTGAGGGCAAAGTTGCATCCCCTCCATCGTCATCCTCTGCCTTGAGCCGAGGATTTATGCAAGTCAATGGCTTGCAGATGGCCGGGTCAAGCCCCTGGTGTCCAGTTTAAGTTTCGGATTTTCATTTTAGGTATTCAAATCAGACCTGATTTCCGGCCCAAAGCTGAATGAGACACGAAAGTGGCGCGGCATACGCCCGTCTCCACCCTTGCGGGGGAGATGTCAGCTTCAGCTGACAGAGGGGGGTGAGGCTTCGGCATAATCAGAAAAAGTTGGAATGTTCCGAGGGGCTTATACTCCCCCCTCTGCCCCCAATTTGGGGGCATCTCCCCCGCAAGGGGGGAGATTGGAGCCTGCCGAACCGTTTGTCCGGCAACCGCAGGCATCTTAACCGGACAACAGTGGGTCAAGCCATGGCAGGACGAAGACGAAGGGGTGAGTTTGAACGCTGGGGCAGTGCTCAGTCCCGGTTTATTCAGTGGTCCGTCACTTCCAGAACGTCACCTGTATCAAGGCGCTTGATGAAGTCCACGCGCGTTCCGCTCCAATGGTAGCTGAAATGAGAGGACTGGACGGGGACCGGCACAACATCGGGCCAAAACACGCCGATGCATTCACCGCCCGGACTGCGGACACTGTTCCAGACGAGGCCATCACTGCCCTCAGCTCTGAGTTTCGCACCCGCTGTTTGGGAGGGACCATAATCCGAAGCGTGCAGGACGCCTGGCAAATCATTGACGTCAGTCAGATCAGCGTCGACGGCTCCGACCAGCAGGCGGAACTGAGACGTCCATCCGGCCGGTTCGTCAGTGGATGCCATGAATTTGGCGTGGTGATGAATGGTCTCGGCAAGGGCGACGTCTTCCGAGTCTCCCGCGTAATAGATCCCGTAGCTGCCGTCTGTGAAACGTCCGGGCCGGAGCGGTGAGCAATGGACAAAGGGGGCCATCACATAGCTGGCGCCGGGACCCGTCACACGGCGATGCACCGGCACCTTGCCCAGATCTCCGATTTCACCGCGCACACGGGGATTGGTTTTTGCTTCAACCGAGGCAATCGCTTCCCAGTCCCGTGGGTCTGCAATGTCTTCAAATAAATCTATGGGTGGATAGATGGAGCGAATGATGCGGAAGGTCCGAGGCCACGTAACGCGCCGGATGTGAGGCATGGATTACCACGCCCCACGTTCTGCGTTCAGCCAATTGCGCAGGGATTCGAGATCCGACATTTCGCCGCGCAACATCACATCAAGGGCCGAAAGCCCCCCAAATGCGGTGTTCTTCTTCTTCACCCAGGCGTACCCGCGCTGAGGGTCGTTGAAGAGGTGGCGGATACCTTTGTGGATGCCCATGAGGTGGGCCATGCGCATTTTGCGGTCACGGTCCATCCGGCTGATTTCTCCGCGCTTCCAGCGGTCCCATGTGCTTGGCGACATGTCGCCAAGCAGGGTGCGCGACTGGGCATCGGTGAGGCCCCATGCCTTGAACAGGTTGACCGTCGCCCGAGCCAAGGCGCCGGCCTCTTCATCCGTGATGACCGGGTTGAGCGTGTGCGAAGGTGTCGGTGTTATAGGCCGTAGTTGCATATCGACCTCCATCATTTGATGGAAATCTATATCATTTTCCTCAATTGACAACCAAAATGTTGGATTTCACCCCGCCTCTGCCTTAAGCCACACCTCCAGCGCATGCACGCCCGGGGTGGCGGGCTTGAGGCTTGGGCGGGTGAGCCAGTAGCGGCCCTTGGAGAGTTCGGTGCGGAAGGGGCGGGCCAGGCGGCCGCTTTCAAGCTGCGCTTCGAACATGCGCCAGGGCAGAAGCGCCACCCCATAGCCGCTGGCCGCAAGCTCGGCCATGGCGATGGAAGAGTCGAAGGTCAGGCTGGCCTGTTCCAGATGCCCGTTGCCAAAGGCGCCGCATGCGGCCGCTGCGGGGCTGGCGCTGCCTGTGCCTTCTGTGACCCGGTTTCCGGCTTCCTGCTCCAGCGCACCTTTTTCGTCGGCTGAACCGGTGCCTTCAACATCAATAGTCTTCGCCTGAAGGCTTTCCTCTCCACGGGAGCCGGTTTCCCTCCGCTCCTGATCTCCGGGTGCGGCCGTGCCGTGCTCGGTATCCGGAGGACCCGGGTCAGGAGCGCCGTCCGCCCCTGCCGCCTCAAACCACGCTGGCCATTCCTCGACCCGGTAGGAGCGCAGCAGCACCTCGCGGTGAAGATCTGCGGGAGAGGCGAGGCGGGCGGCGGTGCCGGGCGCGCAGAGCGGTGTCAGCGGGCTTTCCATCAGCGGCACGGCGGTTTCCCCCTGCCAGCCGCCATCGCCAAAGCGGATGGCCGCATCCAGCCCTTCGCGGGTCAGGTCCACCTTGTTGCTGTTGGTGAAAAGCCGCAGCCGGAGCCCCGGGTGATCGCGCTCGAAGGCCGCCAGCCGCGGCACCAGCCAGCCGCTGGCAAAGGTGGTCACCACGCCCAGATTGACCGTTTCCACATAGCGGCCGGTGCGGACCTGATCGAGCAACCCGCCGATCCGGTCGAAACTGTCGCTGAGCAGCGGCAGCAGGGCTTCCGCCTCGCTGGTCGGCACCAGCCCCTTGGAGGTGCGGTGGAACAGCTTGACGCCAAGCTGGTCTTCCAGGCGCAGGATCTGGTGGCTGACGGCGGCCTGGGTGACGCGCAGCTCGCCGGCGGCGGCGGTGAAACTGCCTTGCCTTGCGGCCACCTCGAAGGTGCGCAGGGCATTGAGCGGCAGAAGGGGACGGTCCATGGCTATTACTTTATTTAATGGCAAACCGCAGTTTTTGTCGTTTGTTGCGGGAAAGCCTCTGAATTATCTGGGTAAGCATGACATGGATGAATGATCCTGTCGCCCGAAATTGCCTTCGACCCATCGGACACAGCCAGAAGCGGACCTCATGACCTTCAAAAGACCTCTCACGGCCCTTGCCGCCCTCGCAGCGCTTGCCGGCGCCTATAGCCTGTCCGGCGCAAGCTCCGGCACTGGCCTCTTTGGCGCATCTGGCCTCGATCCGGTTGCCCCGGCATTTGCCGGCACCGCCAAGACTGAAACCCAAGCTCCTACAGCGGCCATCGACACCGTGATTGCCCGCAGGGAGGAAGAGCTCGGCGCCCGCATCGGCGTTCAGGTGCGCGAGCGGGAGGGCGGCTTCAACTATGCCCATGCGGCCGATGACCGGTTCCCCATGGCAAGCACCTTCAAGGCGCTGCTCTGCGGCGCGGTTCTGGCCCGGGTGGATGCGGGCGAAGAGGATCTCAGCCGCCGGATCACCTATAAGGCCGCCGATCTCGTCGCCTATTCCCCGGCAACGGAAAAGCACGTCAAGGACGGCATGACCATCGGCAAGCTGTGCGAGGCGGCGGTCACGCTCAGCGACAACACGGCGGCCAATCTGCTGCTGGAGAGCGTTGGCGGACCGCAGGGCCTGACAGCATTCCTGCGCTGGAGCGGCGACAGCACCACCCGGCTGGACCGCACCGAGCCGGATCTGAACGAGGCCCTGCCGGGAGACCCGCGCGACACGACGACGCCCGCCGCCATGAGCGAAACCATCGACCGGCTCGTCTTTGGCGACGTGCTGATGACCCGCTCGCGGGCACAGCTGCGCCAGTGGATGATCGAGGACAAGGTGGCCGATGCGCTGATCCGCTCGAAGCTGCCCAAGGGCTGGACCATCGGCGACAAGACCGGCGCCGGCGCACGCGGCACCCGCGGCATCACCGCCTTTCTGATCGCGCCCGACGGCCGGACCTTCCTGGCAACGATCTACCTCACCGAGAACGAAGCCGACCTGAAACAGCGCAACCAGGTCATCGCCGACATCAGCGAAGCAATCTTTGGCGTGATCGCGGAGAAGTAAGTTCCTAGCGCCTTTCAGGCTCCCGGGGCGGGAGGGCAGTCAGCGGCGGGCCTTGGTCAGCCGGATCTGAGTGTCCTCCGCCTCTCGCGGGGTGCCCCAGCCCAGATGCAGCCGGGAAAGAAGGTTTTTCCTCATCCTTGAAACGGGCACCGGGTGCATAGCGCAGGGTTTCTGTCCTATAGGCGTTTCCCGCCCCATTGGCGGCAGCTTCAAAGGCGGAATATAGTGGGTGGGACATGTTCATTGCTGCAGCCTTGCGGAGCCTTCATGAAAATCGCTGTTCTTGATGACTGGGCGAAAGCCGCCCCTGCCATGGCCGATTGGGCCGGGCTTGCGGCGGAGATCCGCTTTTTTGATCAGCCGCTCGGGGAGGGGCTCATCGAGGCGCTTCAGGATTTCGATGTGGTCTGCCTGATGCGCGAGCGCACGCCCTTTCCGGCCAGCTTCATCCAGGCCTTGCCCCGGTTGCGGCTGATTGTGACCACCGGCCCGCGCAATCTCAGCATCGATGTGGCGGCTGCGAAGGCGCAAGGGGTCACCGTCTGCGGCACCCGCTCGCGCAAGACCACCACGTCGGAGCTGACCCTGGCGCTGATGCTGATGCTGGCCCGGCGCCTGCCCCAGGAAACCGGCCTTCTGGCCTCTGGCGGCTGGCAGGGCGCCCCCGGCCGCGATCTCGCAAGCCTGCGCCTGGGGCTGGTGGGGCTTGGCAATGTGGGCGCGCAGGTGGCAGCCCTTGCCAAGGCCTTCGGCATGGAGGTGGCCGCATGGTCGCCGAACCTTACACAGGAGCGCTGCGATGCGATCGGCGTCGGCTTTGCGGGCAGCCTGACGGATCTGGCGGCCGCAAGTGACGTGCTCTCTGTCCATATGGTGCTGTCGGAGACGACCCGGGGCCTGATCGGCGCGGAGGCCTTCGCCGCCCTGCCGGAAGAGGCGATGGTTCTCAACACGTCCCGGGCCGGGCTGATCGACCGGGACGCCCTGTTCGAGGGCTTGCGCGAGGGACGCCCCGCCCAGGCGGCCATCGATGTCTTTGAGGAAGAGCCCCTTTCGGCGGATGATCCCTGGCGCGCTGCGGCAAGGGAGTTCGGGCCGAAGCTTCTGCTGACGCCGCATCTTGGCTATGTCACCGAAGCCACCTGGCGCCTGTTCTATCAGGACACCGTCGAGGCCATCGCCGCCTTCCAGCAGGGCACGCCGGTCCGGACCCTGACCTGACGATTGCCCATGGGTGTCTGGGGCGGAGATCTGTTCCAGATACACCGGCAACCCGGCTTGCTCCCATCTCCCCCCTTGCGGGGGAGATGCCCCCGAATGGGGGCAGAGGGGGGTATAAGCCCCTCAGACTGCTGACAAAAACCCAAAGCCCCTTGCGGGCGTCAAATCGCGAAGAGTTGGATGTCATCCCTGCGAAGGCAGGGATCCAGTAGCCATCTGAGGTAACTGCCTTTTTCAAGACCCCACTCTAGCGCGTACTGGATCCCGGTCTTGGTGCAGGGCACCAAACCGGGATGACCAGCAAACTGGGCTGCTTTGTCATCGACCTTCTGGGTATAAGCCTCTCGGAACATTGCAGTTTTTATGAGTATGCAGAAACCTTACCCCCCCTCTGTCAGCTATCGCTGACATCTCCCCCGCAAGGGGGGAGATGGGTGTATGCCGAGCGGCTTTTGTGCCTCATCGAGCTTTGGGCCGGAATTTAACCCGGAAACCGCATTCCAAAAGCGTCATTTCCTTGGGTCCCCCATGAACCTTTTGCCCTGACCGCGTCACTTACCCAAGGAACTGCCCGGAAAACCTGATGATGACCTGATGCTGACCCGAGGCTGGCCCGATTGCGGGCCGGACTTGGGCCGGATGTGGGTCAGGATCCGGGCCGGGACTTTTGGGGTTTGCCGTCATGCGGGTCTTGTCTGCTCTTCTGATCGCTCTGGCGATCGCTTCCGTGCCGTTTGCCTGGCATTACGCGCAGCGCGAGCTGGCGCCGGTGCCTCCGGCTGCGCCCGTGGTGGACACCAGCGCCCTGGAGGCGGAGGTGGCAGCCTTGCGCGAAGAGGTCAACCAGCTGCAGGGCCGGGTGGACGGGCTGGACATCCGGACGTCCCTGGGCCTGTCGCGCGGCAATGCCGAGGAACAGCCGGTGGAAGAGACCCGTGCCGCCTCCGACAGCCTGAAGGATTCCTTTGCCCAGGTGGTGCTGATCGCCGACCGGCGGGCCGCCAACGAAGGCTTCACCGTCGCCTCGCCCTCGTTCCTGCAGGATCTTCTGGGCCTGCCCCGCGAAGGGCTGACGGATGACTGCCAGTCGGCCACCAATCCGGCGCTGAAGGACCTTTTGAAGACCGAGAATGTAGGGCCGATCGATGCCCGCATGCTGGAGCCGGCGCTGGTGTCGCTCCGGCAGGTCTTTGCCAATGTTCAGGTTTTCGAGCCGGAGCTCTATGCCCGGATCAAGAGCGCCGGATCCCTGTGCGTGCGGCGGATCCGGGGGTCGATCACCTCTGCCTCCTCCCATGCCTATGGCCTGGCGGTGGACATCAACATCGACGGCGTTCTCGACACCCTGGCCGATGGCCGCACCCAGCTTGGCCTGATCCTTCTGGCAGATTTCTTCAAGAAGGAAGGCTGGATCTGGGGTGCGGGCTTCGGCCGGGAGGATTCCATGCATTTCGAAGTCAGCCGCGAAAAGCTGCTGCAATGGCGCAGGCTCGGAGAGATCTGAACCTGCCGCATTTTTTGTTTTTTCACGACGATCCCGTCAAGACATTCTGAGAGGACCCCCATGGCCAGCAAGATCGCTCCGATCGTGTATCCCAAGACTATCCAGGAGCTGGTCACGGACCCGGACTTGCTGGAGGTGTTCCACCCCTTTGCGAAAAAGGTGCCGCAGGTCTGGAACATGGTCGACTTCGTGGACGAGAAGCCGAGCCCGAAGTCGATCTATTCTGTCTATCTGGCGCCGAATGCGTCTCTTCCCGTGCCGGTCACCGGCAAGCTCGCCGCAGAAGTGCAGGCGCTGCACGCCCGCGAGGAGGCAGGCGAGTCGGTGGACTGGGCAGGCCTTGCCAAGGCGCTGGAAAAGGAATTCCTGAAGATCCTCAACAGCCAGATCCTGCCGGCCTTTTACAAGAGCAAGCCGTTCGAGGCCTTTCACAAGCAGAATGTGCTGAAGGCTGCCCGCGAAGCCATGGACAATCCGCAGGAGATGGCGCGCAAGCTGAAGATCAAGAACGTCAAGCGGCTCGAGACCCTGATGCTGGTCGTGACCCTCGACGAGATGGACAAGGCTGGCTCCCTGGCCGACAAGCTGATCCGGGCGGAGAAACTCTCCCTCGACAAGAAGGCGCTTCTCGCGGCCCTGAAGAGCGGCAAGGTGCCGGACGCAGATGCCAAGCCGAAGAAGATGAATGTCACGCCGCAAAGCCTGCGGGACTGCGGCTTCAGCAATCCGGAGGACAAGATCCTGCAGAAGGCGGTCAAGGAACTGGTCAAGGCGGTCCATGAAAACGACCGCGTCCTGTTCCTCGCCCGCACCAAGGAAGTCTGCAAGCTCGAACCGAGAGGCGCCCCCATCGCCAAGATGAGCCCCCAGCTGCTCCTGAAGACCCTGTTCAAGGCCAAGGTTCTCAGCAGCTGATCCCGGCAGAAGGGGGGGAAGAGAAATGCTCTGGCAATGAGTGGCCCCGGATCTCCGCTTCGCTGCGTCCGGGGTGACGAATGGGCTTGGGGGTGATGCCGAGATTCTGCTCGCGATGAGGTTGGCAGAAGCAGGCTTTTGCCCGTTTCGAAGGTCGAGGCCTGTCCCGTCCTTTTCAGGCGGTCACCCCGGGCGAGCATCGCGAGACCCGGGGCCCACTCGCACTGCGTCTTTCAAAGAATGTGCAATGAGCGGCCTGTCTGAAAATCGGCCGACGCGGCGCGGGCTTGGTCTTGATGCCGTGCTCAACGTGATCGCTCTGCAAATGAGTAGGCCCCGGGTCTCCGCTCTGCTGCGCCCGGGGTGACGAATGAGCTTGGGGTTGATGCCGAAGGCATTTCTTGCGTTTTGACAGCAGTCCAGCTCAGGCGCATGGGCACAGGGAGCACATGTCGAAGGGCTCCATGTCGAGCGCCACCTGCAGGCTGCCGCGAAGGGCCATGACCACGCTCAGGAACGGCATGATGGCAAGTTTCGGCGGTTTGAACTGGGTCATCGCCATGGCGAAGCTGGAACCGCCTGCAATGCTTTCCCCGAGCTTGATGTCCTCGAGCGTTGGCAGGGTCAGGAGCAGGTTGTTGAGCTGCATCGCGCCGACTGGGATGGGAAAGGGAATGCTGAACTGGCTCCACATGGTCAGCATGCGCTCAACGGAGGCGATGACCGGGGGGGAAAACGCGTCCTCGCCGAAGGCCTCGTTGATGACGTGAAGCGAATCCAGCACCAGGGCGAGCTTGCGCAAAATGGGCATGGGAATGACGAGATTGGGCGGCGTCAGGGACGCAAGACCCATCATCACGTTCTCCATGGCGGACAGGGAGCCGGGCTCGCCGAGAGGAGGCAATTTCAGCGCCTCGGTCATCGCCAGAAGATTGGGAAGGCCGCCCAGAAACCGGGCCATGACGAGCTGCGGCCGGGTCAGCGCGGGGGTGAAGCTGGCGCCGAAGCCGGAGGAAGGGGGTTCTGCCGGAAAGGACGCAACGGCAATCGGGTCGATGCCCAGGGCCTGCAGGTCGATCACCAGCCGGGCGATGATGGCGTAATTCACCAGCGGCTGGATCTTGAGGGTCGTCAGCCAGCCGAGCCTGGGCCAGACATTCCTGACCAGACTGTCGGCCGCCTGATTCATCTGCATTTCCAGCATTGGCAGCTCATCGAGCACGAAATTGCCGGAAATGAGCGACAGCATCATGGACAGGGCGACCATCGGCCCGCCGCCGCTGAACTCCATGCTGGGCAATGTAACCGGGTTCATGCCGGCGGCAATCTGCATGTCCAGGCGGTTTGCCGGAGCCAGAGCGGGCAGGGCCAGGGCCAGTTTCATCGAAATGGGTATCGTGGGAAACACCGGCACGATGCCGGGCACGAACATGTTGCGGGCCGTATCTGCCGGGACGGAACAGAAACAGGGCATCGGTTCAGACCTCCACGGCAATCACCGACACATTGTCGGAGGCCCCGCCGGCCAGGGCGACGGACAGAAGGCCATCGGCAACGGTTTCGATGGGATGGCCGGTGAGATAGTGGCTGAGGGTCGCCTCGTCCGCATATTGGGAGAGGCCGTCGGAGCACAGGAGAAACCGGTCGCCGGGCAGGATGTCGCCGCGCCGCTTGTCGATCTCCAGCTCGTCGCCGACGCCGACCGCCCGGGTGATCTGGTTGCTGCCGGCGCAATTGGCCGCTTCGTCCCAGGTCAGGCGGCCCTGTTCGACCAGTTCGCCCACCACCGAATGATCGAAGCTGATCATGCTGAGCGTGCCCTGGCGCAGCCGGTAGAGGCGGCTGTCTCCGGCCCACAGGCACATGAAATGCTGTTCGGACAGGACCAGCAGCACGACGGTCGCGCCAATGGTGCCCTGGGCCCGGCGGTGGGCCTCGGCCTTGATATGCTCATGGGCTTCGAACAGCGCCCGCCGGGCTTCCTGCATCACGCTGGCCGGATCGAGACCGGCGGGCAGGCTGTTCAGCGCGTCGACCACGGTCTGGCTGGCATAGTCGCCGCCCGCATGGCCGCCCATGCCGTCGCTCACGGCCCAAAGGCCAAGGTCCGGGCGGGCCAGGATGGCATCCTCGTTGACCTTGCGCACGAAGCCGGTGTGGGTCGTGGCGCTATGGCCTCTTGTGTCCTTGAGAAGGCTGCCGGTCATCCTGAACTTTCCGGGTCTTGCGTAGGAGTTGAAAGGTCCGGGGCGGCAGGCTGCCAGCAGGGCGCCTCCAGATCGAAGAAGGCCGATGCCAGATCGGCTCCTTCAGGCAGTCCCGGCACCAGAATGAGGCGCTCCGTTCCCTGATAGGCGGAGATCCAGAGGCTGGTGGTCAGCGGATCGGGAAGGGAGGATTGGCTTCCCGTTTCGATGGGGTTACCCCCCTCTGCCCCCTTTGGGGGCATCTCCCCCGCAAGGGGGGAGAAGGGCGCTGCGGCAAGTGTCGAAGATGTGCCTGAGCCTCCCGTCCCGGCCCTTCTCCCCCCTTGCGGGGGAGATGTCAGCGTAGCTGACAGAGGGGGGTGATCTTCCGGCAGCAGAATGAGCTGCGCGGGACCGGCAGAGCTGACCTTCAGGACCTCACAAGAAGATCCGGGCGCCAGCATTTCCTGAAGCTGGTCAAGGGGCAGGGCGTCTGATGGCGCCTGCTGCATTTGCTTCGTCACCTGTGTCACGGCCTCTTCAAGCAGGGAGAGCGTGGCATCGTCGTCCAGCATGGCAAGGGCAGCGTCCTCAAGGGCGGGGAAGACCGGTTCCAGCAGATTATAGGCGTCCACCGCGCTCATTGGGACCTCTCCGGTTTCCTGGCTTTCCAGGGCAAGGCAGAGGGGGAACTGGCGGCCGACCCGGTCGACGCTCGGCATGATCACGCCGGCGCAAGGGGCGGGGCCGAACACACCGGCGGGCGTGACAAACCGCCAGATCGGCGCGGTCATATAGGCCGCCTGCCACTGATCCCCCAGAGCCTGCCGGCCTGCCGTCAGCAGCTCCTGGAGCCACTGGTCTAGGTTGCGGATCAGGCCGGCGGACAGGCCGGAGCGGATGAAATCGCCGGTGCAGGGCACCTTGCCATACCATCCGGCCTGCCACGCGGCCTTGAGGATGCCCCCGTCTTCCATCACAGCGAGCTCGGGCAGGAGAAGTTGTTGAGCGCGGTGATGGTGAAGGGGTTCAGCGCCGAGCCTGCCCGCAGCTGGAAGATCGCGATGCGGCCGCCGAGGTTGAAGATCACCCGGTTGCGGTCCGACACGTTGGTGCGGCGGACTTCAGCCGTGTCCAGCAGGCGGAACCAGGCCCAGGGGCCTTCCCGCTGGATGGTGTTGTTGAGGTCGGTGCGGGCAGGGGAAACGGTGACGCGGGTGCGTCCGCCGCCGCCCTGACCGGGCCAGACCAACGGTGTCACTTCCGGCGGACCATGGGCATAGGTGACCGGCTGGCCATCGATTTCCACCACCACCTGTTCCACATTCGGATCCAGCGCGACGGGCTTGATGTCGAAGGTGACAGACGGCTGGCCGGGGGCCAGGAAGAAGCTGTCCCGGATTTCCCGCGCCTTCTGGAACTGGGAGATGACCGCGCTGGAGATGCCGATATCGACCCCGTTCACCCGGCGCAGCCGCCAGGGATTGGCGGAAGTGTCGACGAAGGGGGCAAGGTTCTCCTTGAAGAACCCGTCGATCAGGCCGTCCGGCGCGAACAGCTTGCCGAAGT
Organism: Roseibium suaedae; assembly: GCF_900142725.1. Classification (GTDB taxonomy): domain Bacteria; phylum Pseudomonadota; class Alphaproteobacteria; order Rhizobiales; family Stappiaceae; genus Roseibium; species Roseibium suaedae. The sequence goes on from NZ_FRBW01000006.1 coordinate 124,612, forward strand.
CCTTGATGGCAATGTCCGCCTTTGCCTGACGGTCGACCGGATAGCGGCCATTGATCGCCTGCTGGCAGAAGGGCAGCACATCGGCCTGCCACTTGATGTTGAGGTCCGTGCGGGCCCCGCCAACGGCAGCGCCCGAAGAGGCGGCCACGACCTGCGCCGTCCAGCGTTGCAGCGGGTTCGGCAACTGGGTGGTGAGTACTTCCAGCTGGTCCGACGCCGTTGCCTTCTGGCCGACGATGGAAGCCCCGGAATCCTGGCCGAGGGACAGGCGGTTCAGCTCGTCGAAGACGGCGCTCATCCGCTGCATCACCTCGTCGAGGCGAGAGGGAACCCCATCAAGGCTGGCAATCACATTATGCAAGGGCGCAAACCGCTCTTCCACGAAGGCACCCGGAAGGGCCGGCTTTTGACCTGCTTCCGAGGCCGCGACGGAAGAAGACAGGGCTTCGACCGCTGTCTGCCCGCGGGCATCGAGAGCCGAGACCACTTCATCCCGGAGGATTTCCGCGGCCGCGGACCCAACCCCGGTCTTGACCGCTTCGGCGCCGGGCAGCTGGGTCAGCCGGGTTTCCCTGGTCACCGCGTTGAGGATGTTGCGCACCGGCGAGGTCGGGCCGGAGAGGATGTTGATCACCTGGGTCGCCTGACCGAGGCTTTCCATCGGGATGATGTCCACATCCGACAGCAGCTCGTCATAGCGGGCCACATAATCGTTTTCGTAAAGGGCCAGCACGTCGCGGGACAGGCGGGCCAGGGTTTCCGGCGTGACTTCTTCGGCCTTCGGCCCAAGCACCAGTTTCTGGAACTTCACCCGTTCTTCAAGGGTGGTCAGTTCGGGCAGGAAATAGGTGTGGAAGCCCGCATAGGTATAGACCCCGTCGACACCGGCGCTGAGCGGTTTGCCGGACGTGCGCAGGAACACGCGGGACACGGCCGGACCGCCCGCATCGGTGATGCGGAAGGGGGTGAGGCGCCGGGTGGCCGGGGACTTGATGATGCTCTGATAGACCCGCTCCGCCAGCGGCGTTTCGGCCAGAAGCGACTGGATCTGGTCGACCAGGGGCCCGTTGAGGCCGATCTGGCGCATGGGCTGGTTCAGCAGTTCCTCAAGATGATCTGCAAGATCGGCCTGAAGCTGGTCCTGTCCCGGATATTCGAGAGCCCAGTCCGCCTGCATCCATTGCTTCACGGTCTCCTGATCCAGCGGCCCTTGGAGGCCGAGCATGAGATAGACCTTGAGCGCTTCGAACAGGAAGTCGGGATTGTTGATGTTGGCCTGCAGCTGCTCTTCCAGGCGGAACAGCATGCGCGGCAGGAACAGGGCGTTGAGCGCGCCGCGATAGGCCTGGGCGGATTCCGTGCCGATGGCATCGCCCTGATAGAGGCCGAAGGTCAGCTCCACCGGCGGTTCCGGATCGCTGGCTGCCGGATTGCCCGGCAGGTCGCGCAACTTGTTGAGCGCGGGCACGATGGGCGGCAGGTTGTCATCCTCGATCGGGCTTGCCGGGATCTCGCGCGCAATCGTGCGGACCTCGTCCACCTGGGCGCGGGCACCTGCAACCAGATCCAGATTGCCCAGATAGCTGTTGGTCCAGACCGTGGCAGCCCCCGCAAGGCCGATCACACCGGCGGCAATGGCGCCGCGCTTGATCCAGCGGTAGCGCCGCTCGACCGCATCATCGGCGGACACGAGACCGGACTCGGGGAAAATCACGCCGTTGAGCAGGCGGGTCAGGAAGAAGCTGCGGCCCTGGCCCCGGCCACTGCCGATGGCCTGACGCCCGATCCCGAAGGTGCGCGACATGCCCATCATCAACCGGTCGATGGGCGTGCCTTCCTGAGTACCGGAGGTGAAATAGACCCCGCGCAGGAACTGGCTGTCCTCATAGCGGCTTTCCTGAAAGATATCGCTCAGGAAGGCCTTGGCCACGCCATGGAGCGAGGCGATCTGGGAGGGGAAGCCCGCGATCAGGCTGCGGCGCTGATAGTCGGTCTCCGCCTGCATGCGTTCCAGGCTGAGGTTGGACAGCTGGGCGACCAGCGTCTCGAATTCCGCATCGAAGGCGGCCACCGGATCGCCCTCTTTTGAGGCCTTTTCGAAGGGCAAGGTGAAGCCCCAGACCTGCTCGCGCTCGGTCGCGCCGAGATTGTCGAAGAACTCCTGGAACCCGGCGATCAGATCCGCCTTGGTGAGCAGGATATAGACCGGGAACCGCACCCCGAGCCGTTCGCGCAGCTCATGCAGGCGCACGCGGATCGCGCGGGCATGGTCGCGGCGGCCGGTCTCATCCATCAGGGACAGGTCGGACAGGCTGATGGCCACCAGCGCACCGTTCACCGGCTGGCGGCGGCGGTATTTCTTCAGCATGTCCAGGAAGCCGGTCCAGGCCCGGGCATCCGCATCCTTGTTGCTGTCCTGGGTGGTGTAGCGGCCGGCCGTGTCGATCAGAACCGCCTCGTTGGTGAACCACCAGTCGCAATTGCGCGTGCCGCCGACGCCGCCGATGGCCGTCTTGCCCATGCGCTCGGCGAGCGGAAACTGCAGGCCGGAATTGACGATGGCCGTCGTCTTGCCCGCGCCCGGAGGGCCGATGATGATGTACCAGGGCAGCTGGTAGAGATAGCGGGTGCTGAAGCGGCCACCGAGCTTGGACTTGCGCAGGAACCCGAGCGCCTCGGTGAAGCGCTGGCGCAATTCGCCCAGCTCCGCCTCGACCGTCTCGTCGTCCGACCCTCTAGCCGGGGCCGCCGCATTGGTGGCGATGGCTTCGGTCATCTTCCGGTCGCGGGAGCGGCGGGAAAGAAGAATGCCGAGAATGGCAATCACGGTCAGGGCCGCAATCGCGCCAAGGGCGATCAGGCGGTTGCCGGTGCTGTCGAAGGGCCGGACCGTGCCAAGGGCCAGCAGCGGGCCCAGATACCAAAGGGCGGCAGCCAGGATCACGCTGAACAGGATCAGGATGGGAATGGGGCTGAGGACCCGGGAGAGGAGTTTCTGAAACATGGGTCAGGCTGCCTTCACGAGAATGACTTCGATGCGCCGGTTCTTGGCGCGGCCGTCGGGCGTGTCGTTCGGGGCGACGGGTTCCTTGTCCGCGCGGCCTTCCGCAGTGATGCGGGCCTTGTCGCTGAGGGACAGGGAGACCTGCGCCATGACGGACTTGGCCCGGGCGAGGGAAAGCTGGAGATTGGACGGGAAACGGGCGGTCTTGATCGGCACATTGTCCGAATGGCCTGCCACGATGATGCGGCCCGGCTCGTCGTCCAGCGCCTTGGCGACCCGGTCCATGATTTCCTGGAACCGCGGATCGAGCTGATCGGAGGCCGAGGCGAACATGCCTTCCCCGGTGATGGAGATGGTGAGCGTGTTGCCTTCGCTGCGCACGCTGACCAGCCCGGCCTTGATTTCCGGCTCCAGGAAGGCGGAGACGGTCTCGATGGTCTCGACCTGCTTGGGCGCGGGCGGGGCGGGCGGCGGGGGCGGAGCCGGACGGGCCAGTTCGATCGGGCCATTGAAGTCCAGCGCCGCGATCTGCGTGCCGAGCTTCTCGGTGTCGCCGCTGAGCAGGAAGGAAAAGACGAAGAAGATCAGGCACAGGGCGGCAAGCGCGGCCCCGCTGGCAATGAACACCGGCGTCCAGAAGGAAATCAGCTGATGGCGGATGCCCGTGCCCTTCCAATGGGGGGCGAGCGCCGGTTCCGCCGAACCCCGGTGGGTGCGGATCAGGCGGGCAAGGCCATCGCGGATCGACAGGTGCTTTTCCGCCCCGCGCTGCGCCACCCGCAGGCGGCCCTCGAAACCGAGGCTGAGGCAGACATAGAAGAATTCGAGCAGGTCCAGGTTCTGGGACGGGGAGGCTTCCAGGCGCGTCAAGAGGTCATAGAAGCGGTCGCCGCCATAGGTCTCCTTGTGGAAGGTGCCGACGATGCTCTGCTGGGTCCAGATGCTCTGGCCGCCCCAGGGGGTGTTCAGCACTACGTCATCGACCGTGGCGCAGATGGCGTAGCGGGCCATGCGCACCATGTCCGCCGGAACGCCTGCCGCGAGCGCGTTGTTGCCGAAGGCGCGAACCTCGGCGATCACGCTTTCGCGCAGGGCGGCGGGATCGGCATGTTGGGCGCGGTTGCGGATGCGGGCGACGAGGGCAAAGAGCGGTGAGGCCGCCGCATTCAGCGCGTTCATCCCGGCAGAGGCATTGTTCAGGGGAACCGCAGGACCTGCAGGGGCTGGTCCACCGGCTGAGGGCTGGCCATAAGCCTGTGCGGGGGCATATGCCTGCGCCGGGGCTTGAGGTTGACCATGAGGTTGCGATTGCGGCTGCCCAAAGGCCTGCTGCGCGCCTTCGGGCGGCGGCATCGGTGTGGGCGCGGCCGGTCTGCGGCCCGCCGGGTTGGGCCGGATCACCGTCTTTTCCGTATCGAACGGTTCGGCAAAGGGGTCGTCACGGTTCATCGGTCGCTCCTCAGCGTGCGGCGGGTCAGCGGATGGCCCAAAGTTCCATGTCCAGATCCGGGAAGTCGCCCGCAACGTGGATGGCAAGACCGCCGGACGTGGTCATCTGCTTCCAGTAGGGGCTGGTGGCGTCGAGCTCGAAATAGACGACGCCGGCGTGATAGGGCACCTGGCGCGGGGCCACCGGCAGGGGCCTGAGGCCAATGCCCGGCAGGGCCGAATTGACCAGCTGGCGGATCTCCTCCACCGGGCCGAGCTTGGCCTGGGTGGGGAAGTGGCGGCGCACGCTTTCGGCCGGAACGGCAGCCTTGGCCGCCAGCACGAAAGTCGCCGACTGCAGCAGGCGCTTGTCGGAAATCATCGCCACCGAGATCCCGTATTTGCGCGGCTCGATCGGGATCGACACGGCGCCCTGTTCCAGCACCGCGCTCAGGTGCTGGCGCAGCATGCGGAAGACCGGCTGGAACACGTTGGTCAGGTCGTCATGGCGGTAGGCCGGGAATTGAACCGACAGCTTTTCCGCAGTCATGAAGGTCGCCAGCTCTCCGGCGAGGCTCACGAGAGCCTGATAGATCGTCTCCGGATGGGCGTTCTCGATGGAGATCAGATGGCGGATCACCGGCAGGGCGCGGTTGACGGAGATCAGCAGCAGGAAGTCCGCGATTTCCGCAACGCCCCGGGCATTGCCGTTCTGATTGAGCCGTCCGGCCAGCGCTTCGGCCCGGTGGCTGAGCAGGCCCTCAAGCTCGGTCAGGAAGCCGTGCAGCGGGGGGGCTGCCCGCGCATCCGTGCAGGAAGCGATGAAGGCTTGATCAAGCACGATTTCCCGGTCGGGCCGGACCTCGATGATCCGGGCGATCGGGATCACCATCTGGTCCGACAGGTCGTCAAGATCCAGGGCAAATTGCAGGCGCAGCTTGCCGATGGCCATCAGCACGGAGCGCCGGTCCCGGCCCATGCTGTCGCTGATTTCGATCTCGTCCACCTGATAGCGGGCGGCCGACTTGGGCGATCCGGTCAGGTCCACTTCCGCCGCGCCAGCGCGGCGGATCGGAATGGCGAGATAGACCACCGTGTTCTTGATGCCCCCCGGCACATCCAGCGCCTGGGGATGATCCTCGCGCTGGGGCACCTTGAAGGTCACCCCGTCCGGGGTCAGGCCCGAACAGGATTTCACAGCGATCTTGCCGAGCTTCAGGAGATCCTCGTCGAGTGTCAGCTCCCTCAGGCCCCACAGATAGGGGGCAGCAGCGGCGGCAACGCCGGAGACAAGCGCCTCGACGTAGCGATCATGCTGTTGGAAGTGGTGGGGCTGGAGGAAAAGACCCTCCTGCCAGACAACCTTGTTTTCCCAGGACACGCTCTGAATACTCCTTTGGCCCGAACAGGATTAGCGGACCGAAACCGTGGTGCCGGACAGGGTGGCGCGGACGCGGTTGTCGGAATTGGGCACGAGGCGCTTCACGCCCTTGAACTTCGCCCGGTCGATATCGCGGAACGCGCCGACGATGCCGATGGCGGTCGGTGTGCCATTGACGCTTCTGACGTCGGAGACGGTGCGGCCCGGTGCCAGCTGGAACTCGTCGACGGCGATCAGGTCCGTGCCGAGGGTGGCTTCCGGATTGTTGAACAGGGAGAAGAAGTCGCTGCTCTGGAAGGTGGCGGGCGAGGCGAGGTAATAGACCTTCACCTTGGCCGGAGCGCCGCCGTTCATGTTGGCTGCGCCGGAAATGGCCAGATCGACCGTGGTCGGTGCGGGGCCGCCCGACACGCATCCGGCGAGGGCAACGAGGCTGCAAAGGGCAAAGGCTGCGGATTTAAGACGCATGGTGTGTTCCTGTCATAGCTTCTTGAGTTGTTCTTCGTAGGCGCGGGCAAATTCACGGCCGAAGGCGGACTGGAAATCATCCTCGGTTTCCCGGGCGATCTGGGCGTACATCTTCTCGTAGGCCTCCCAGTAGCGGGCCTTCCTGCCGCCCAGCAGACCGCCGAGGGAGGCGCCGGATTCAATGCGGGAGGAGAGCTTGTCCGGGCTGAGCCGGACCAGGAGATCCTTCAGCGCCGCCTCCATGCCGGACATCATCGCGATCTCGTGGGCGCGGATGTCGGCCAGCCCCTGGGCTGCTGCGGTTTCCGCATCCAGATAGCCGCGCACGGAGGGGCGGATCATCGCTTCCACCGCCTGTTCCGGGCTGATCGAGAACTTCAGCGGGTTGTTGCCGCCGCTGCTGATCATGGTGCGGTTCATCCGCATTTCGCTCTTGATCGTGGCCCGGGTCAGCAGGATCTCGCGCATGCCCGCAACAAGCGCGGCAAAGACCCGGCCCATGCGGGCCATGGTTTCTTCCAGCTCCTCCGCCGGAATGGCGAGATGGCTGGCGCCAGCACCAGCCAGAAACGCCCGCGCGGCGGCTTCAGACCCGTGGGATGGCGCCGGTGCTGCGGCCACGGGAGCCGGAGCCTGGCGCACAGGAGAGGCTGCAGCGGGCCGCGCTTCAGGCAGCGGCTCGGCGAACGGGTTCGCCGCAGGCTCTAAGAGAGGATCCGGAAAGGCTTCTGGCTGCAACCCGGGCAGTGTTTCCGGCAAAGAGCCGTCAAGCGGGCCATCCAGCGGGCCTGCCAGTGGATCGTCAAAGGGCGCCTGCACCGGCTTGGCAGCTTGAGGAGCCGGGGAAGCCTGATGAACTGGCTGTTGCGCTGGGGCGGCGGGGCTTGCCTGCGGGGCGGCAGCGGGCGGCAGAAGATCGTCCCAGTCGTCCGGGATCAGGGACGGCTTCACGGAAGGCGTGGGAAAATAATCCTGCTGCGTCGGCTTGTGGTCGCCTTCGCTGGCGCCATGAGGCCATGCGCTCTGTCCCGGCATTGCGCCCTGCGGCAAGGCTTCGGGCGCAGCGGCAAAGGGATCGTCCAGCCCGAGCGGGGCTCCCGGCGCAAGCGGATCATCCCTGCCGAGCGGGTGGTCAAAGGCCAGCGGATCGGACGGGCGCACCGGCGGCGCCCATGCTCCTGGATGGGCCCCCGGATGGGCAGCAGGCTGGCCAGACGGCAAGGACCCGTGGCCGGGCGCGTCCAGCGGTTCGCCGAAGAAGGCGTCCCAGGGCTCCGCGCCATTGTCCAGCGGATCGTCCAGGCTGATATGGGCCGGGTCGCGCACAGGCGAGACCGGCATGTTGCGGCTGTCATCGGCCGGGGGCAGGGGCTCGTTCGCCATCGCATGGGCCTCAGCCGAGGTGATGTCCACCACCAGCTCGAAGGCGCCCAGGAGCACCACATCCCCATGGCTCAGCGGGGTCGGGATCTGGCCGATCCGCTCCGCGCCATAGTTGAGGAACGTGCCATTGGTGCTGAAATCGATGATGACGAAATCACCGGCCCGTTCCTCGATCACGCAGTGGCGCTTGGACAGCAGCCGGTCCGGATCGGGCAGGGACAGGTCGTTTTCCTCGCCCCGGCCAATGGTCAGCACGCCGTCCTTCATCGGGACGGCGGACATGCCGTTGGGCAGGGTTCCGGAATTCATCAGGCGCAGGGTCAGGCTCATGGTCTAGCCTCCAACCAGAACGGTGGGGCAGCCCATCACGATCAGGCCGCCATGGCCGCAGGTGTCCGTCAGGCGGGCCTGGGGCTTCTTGCCGGTCAGAACCGTGACAGAGCCCTTGGCAATCAGGTCGGGCGGGCCGACGCAGACGGCCATGGCCGTCGCGGTTGCCGCCGGCATCTTGCCGATCAGGACCGTCGGGCAGGGCACGACCACCGGTCCGCCCACATGGGGGATGACACCGGTGACCATCGGGCAAACGTGATTGTCGCCGACACGGGCTGCGGGAAGGGTCATGGGGTCTGCTCCTTCTGGCTTGCGGCGGAGCCGGATGGCAGCGTGCCGCTGCCGCCGCGGGCGATGTCGAGGGCGCGGGCCAGCAGCAGCTTGCCTTCTTCTTCCACCTTGTCTTCGTCGTGGAACAGGGCGGTGAGGGCCATGCCGAAGGCGGCCGCGCCGACAGCCCCTTGAGGGGCGTCATAGTCTTCCAGCTCGCCGGGCCCGAGCGTGCCGTCCGCAAAGGACGCAGCCATGGCACAAAGCACCGTCTCGTCCTCGTTGGTGGCCGTGTCGAGTGCCTCGCGGGCCCCGGTTCTGGTCTTCACGCCGGGCTGATAGACCCAGGCTTCGGCGGCCTTCAGCGCCGGGGGAACCGGAGCGCCATCGGCCAGGGTGTCGCGGGCAGAGAGGCACGCCCACCAGGTCGCCTCGCGGGCGGGCAGGCAATGGGCCAGAAGCTGCAGCATGTCGATCAACGCGCCCTTGTCTTCCAGCTCGGCCAGAACCTCGGCGATGGAGGCGCTGGCAGGCGCATCGAGCCGGGTCTGCAGCACCGCATTGCCACGGGCGAGAACCCGGGCAGCGGGGGCGGCGGGCACCTTGGTCAGGTCTGAAAACCGGCTGGAACTGGGCATGTGCGGCGTGGTCATCGCGGCCTCCTCAATTGATCATCGTCAGGCTGCCCTTGGCGATCAGCAGCCCTGAGGATTTCAACTGGGTCATGCCGCCGCCCTCGAGCTTCAGCATGCCGCCGCCTTTCAGTTCGGCCTGACCCTTGCCTTCCAGCTTCAGCTGGCCATTGGCGGTCAGCTTGGCCGTGGCATCGGCCTTGAACTCAAGCTGGGGCGAGGAAATCGTGACCTTCGACGGGGTGATCTCGACCTTGGAGGCCCCGCAGGTCAGCGTGATCTTGGTCCGGGCCGAAATGTCCAGCGCCGCGCCCACGTCGATGGTGTAGCTGCTGGAAATGTCGTCGTTCTTCTTGCCCTTGATCGAGACCGCCTGATTGGCCGCCACCTTCAACAGATCGTCGGCGCCGATGTCGGTCTTGCGCGACTTGGCGATGAACTGGGTTTCCTCGCCCTTGGCCACCGTGAAGGAGTGGTTGCCCTCGCGGATCGTCTCGGTCTTGTCGCCGTGAATGGTCTGGGTGTAGGTGCCGCCCTTCTTGTGCTCCAGACCGACGGTGATCTCGGCATTGTTCTTGATGATCTGCTTGTAGTCGCGCTCGGACTGGAAGCGGACGAATTCCGCATCCTTCTTGTCCTCGAATACCAGCTCGTTGAACCCGGCACCGCCCTTGGAGCTCTGGGTCTTCACGCCGCTCTGGGTCTGGTGCGCGGGCAGGGTGTAGGGAACGCGGGTGTCGCCATTATAGACCATGCCCGTGATCAGCGGCCGGTCCAGGTCGCCATCCTCGAACTGGACGACGACTTCCTGGCCGATGCGCGGCACGCCGACCGCCCCCCAGCTCTTGCCGCTCCACGGCACGGAGGTGCGGATCCAGCAGGAGGAGGTGTCGTCGCGCTTGCCGTCGCGGTCCCAGTGGAACTGGACCTTCACCCGGCCATGCTCGTCGGTCCAGATCTCCTCGCCCTTCTTGCCGGTGACGATGGCCGTCTGCACGCCGGGAAAGCGCGGGCGCGGGGTGGTCTGCGGCGCACGGAACGGGGCATCGGCGGGCTGGGTCTGGAAGATGCAGCGATACATGTCGAGGCTGTTGGTGGTGTCGAACGCCAGCTCCCGGCCGAGGATCGCCTCGACGAATTCATTGTCCTGGATATCCGCATCGATCTGGATCTGGTGGCGGGCGGAAATGACCAGATAATCCGCATTCTCCGCCTTGCGCGGATGCTTCTTCAGCTTGAACTTTGCGCCGACCGCCATCTGCCGGACATTGCTGACCCCATGCCAGCGCTGGGTTTCGGCGGCAAAGCCTTCCACGCGCACCTTCGCCAGATGCTCGCCGGTGCGGGTGTCCAGGTGGCGGCCCGGATAGTCATAGACCTCGTAGGACTTGTAGGCGTGCTTGCCCTTGGGCAGGGCCTTGACCGAGGTCAGGTCCGAGCGCGGCTTCTCGAAATCGAAATCCTTGAGCGTGACCTTGCCGGTGCGGATCCGCTCGCTGCCCCGCCATTCGAAGATGTGGTCGTTGGTGCGGCGGTATTCGTCCTCGCGGAAATAGAACTCGATCTCCGCATTGTCCTCGACCGGCTTGTGCACGCTGGCATCGTCGGCCAGGACCAGGGTTTCCTTGGTCTTCTCGTGGGTGTGGTAATAGTAGATGCCTTCCTCTTCCATCAGGCGGGAGAGAAAGGCGAAGTCGGATTCCTGATACTGAACGCAGTAGGTCCGCTTGCGGTATTTCTGCTTGGTCAGGTCCTTGAAGTCGGAAAAGCCGTGCTGGCCGAAGACGTCCTTGATCACGTCGATGACCGACTTGTCCTGGAAAATCCGGCAGTTCTGGGTGCGGGTCAGGAACCAGAACCAGGAGCGGACGGCGGCGCGGTAATAGCCACGCCCGGCATGGGAGCCGAGATATTCCGCGCCCACGCAATGGCCCTGGAAATAACGCACCTTGTCTTCCGGCGCATCCACTTCCAGCCGCAGCCGCTCGCCGACGATCTTTTCCAGATCGATGTCGATGTCATGCGACATGAACTCGATGGTCGTCTCCGGCAGCTGGCTCAGGCCATCGGTCATTTCCGCGCGCACCAGCCAGCCCTTGAGCTTGGCCGGCAGCACGAGCCGGGCCTTGCGTCCTTGGAGTGTGATATCCTGTGACATCCGGGATCCTTCTTGTCCGCTCCGGGTCAGCCGAGCTCTGGTGCGGTGAAGACCATCAGTTCGCCGCGCCGCTTCACGCGCTCGACGATGGCCGGATGAACTCCCCACAGCTGACCTGTGTTCTGGCCTTCCGGCATCATGGACTGGAGGTGGGAGGCCGTGGAAAACCGCAGGCACTTGACCGGGGTCGGATAGGGATCGCGGCCGTTGAGCAGCGCATCCAGATGCTCCTCGCCCTCAAGCAGCCAATAGGCATTGCCGACCTGGGCCAGAAGCATTCCGCCGATCTCGTCCGTCTGCAGGTCTTGTGTGTCGGTGCTTGTCTCAAGGCTCATCACAGATCTCCCAGCAGAGCGGCCAGTTCAGGGTCCATATCCAGGTCATCGCCGCCATCAGCTGACGATGTGTCCTCGCCAAATCCGGACAGGAGGTCGTCGAGGTTGAGGTCTCCATCCCCACTGGCATCATCACCGCCGGACAGGGCGCCGAGATCGAAAGTGGCGTCCGTATCGTCCGCTGCGCCTTCCGCGGCTGCCGCGTCCTCGCCAGCGCTCTCCTCCGCATCGGCCTTGTCCTTTCCAAGGGCCGACGAGAAGGCGATGCTGGTGCCGGAAACCGCCGTTCCCATGCCGGGCGACAGCTCCCAGGGGCCGTTGAGTTCGCCCGCGCCGAGCGCCTGGAAGGACCCCTGACGGACCTCGTTGCGGCCCTTGATCGACAGGACAGGCATGAAGCCCCGGCTGACGACATCGGCCATGGTGCGGGTGTTGAGCAGGCGCTCCGTGCAGGGCAGGGCGATCTGGTCGCCATACTGGTCGGTCATGATGTGGACGGGAATGTCGCCCAGCGACATGATCTCGCCGAGGCGCATGGCCTTGCCCGACCGCTTGACGGAGGCGGCCAGCAGGGTGGCGCTCAGGATCACCGGATTGGCCCAGAGCATGCCTTTCACGCCGCTGCGCAGGCTGAATTCCTCGAAATCGAACGGATCGACCGGCTCGGTCTTCTCGCCATAGGGCTGGCGCAGCAGGAAGCGGGGCGAGGCAAGGCCCGCGAAGGCGGCCTCAGGTGCTGCCCGCAGCCGGTCCCAGGCCTTGGCGGTCAGCGGATGCCGGTCCTTCTTCGGGGTGTCCAGGAACTGGGCAGAGATCGACGTGACGAAAGGAGCGTTCATCCAGGCGGAGATCTTGGCCATGCGGGCCATCAGCTCCGCATGGGGCGGGGTCTCTTCCAGCATGTAGAGGCCGAAGACTGCGGAAAGCGGCCCCTGAGCCTCATCCAGGCGGGGCGCTTCTGCCAGAAGGCGGAAGAGACCGCTGTCGGCCAGATCGTCATGGGCGGCGAGATCCGCGGCCCATTCCTCGGCGGAAACGTCATAGAGCACGATTTCCAGCGTGGCGTCCGTCTCGATCCGGCGGGCGAGAAATTCCAGCGAGCGCCAGGTGGATTCCACCGCCTGGAAATCCGGGTGATGCAGGATCGTGCGCATGGCGCCGGACAGCGCCTCGTCCAGGGCGGCGGTCAGACCGGCCTGTTCCTGACTGGCGGCGGCAACGACATGCGGGCCGACGATCCGGCCGATCAGGTCTTCCGCCGGGCTGGCGGTTGCCAGCTTGCCCTGCATGTCGCCGATCAGGCTCTGGAAATCGCTGAGCTTGCGGTCCGCAGGAACCGCGCTGCCCTTGGAGCGCAGACGGGAGACCGGCAGCACGCCAGCCTCTGCGGCCCAGGCCTTCACCTCGGCCAGCGCAGAGGCTTCGCCGCGGGAGACCCGCTGGCGCAGGCCGGCCAGCTCTTCAAACAGGCCGACATTTTCATAAAGCTCGTCGGGATGAAGGTCATCGAGGCTGGAGAGCGGCACTTCGACCCCCGCGCCATCCGCGCCGATGGGCAGCACCAGCGTGGTGGCAAAGCGGGCAATCACCGCGTCGATCGTGTCCACGTCGAACTTGATCGGCTTGCGGCCTGCCAGTCCGTCGCCGGTTTCCATGTCGCCGCGGCTGGCGCGGCCGGAAAAATCGCCCAGGAGCGCGATGCGGAATTTCTTGCGCGGCTGGCCATGGTCCTCGGGCTGGGGCGCGCTGAGCATGCCGAAGGGATCGGCCGGAGCAGGCGTTTCCTCGGCGTCGAGGCCAAGCGTCTCGTCCGCAGTGTCGTCGCCGGAAAGCAGGGCGGCCAGTGCAGCGTCCTCATTGTCATCTTCGGCCAGAAGCGCGGCAAGCTCATCGTCTGCCGAGAGCTCCACCGAGTCCTCCCCAGACGCATCAAGGGCCGCATCAGGAGCCTCATCGCCGCCGTCCAGAAGCGAGGACAGGGCGTCACCTTCGTCATCTGCCATCAGAGCCGCAAGCTCGGCGTCAAAATCCGCATCGGCTTCTGCGTCCGCATCCTCGGAGACGTCTTCGGACAGGTCTTCTTCGGTCTGCTCAAGTGTCTCTTCCGAGACAGAGGCGAGAAGCGCGGCGAGGTCGTCGCTGTCATTGCTGGTGTCGCCGTCGTCTTCCGCCATCAAGGCTGCGAGATCGAAATCCAGATCCGTATCCGCTTCATCCTCGTCTTCGGCTTCTTCCGGGGTCTCGTCAGATGTCTCTTCTTCAGACGCATCCGTATCCTCGGCAACAGCGGCCAGAAGCGCCGCCAGATCCGCGTCTTCATCCTGCGCGTCCAGGGACTCGAAGTCGAACGCGGTGCCGTCTTCGTCCTCTTCGGAAACCTCGTCTTCGGCTTCGCTGCCGCCGTTCAACAGATCCTCAAGGCCGGACATGTCCCCGTCCAGCAGGGCGGCGAGTTCATCGTCCCCGTCATCACCCGCGTCGCTGTCATCGTCATCGGAGGCGCCGGTTTCCAGACCGGCCAGCATCGCGGCCAGATCCGGGCCCTCTTCCGCTTCAAGGCGGCCGAGGTCGTTTTCGTCCTTGATGCGCAGCAGGGCGGCAAGGTTCAGGTCGCCATCCTGTCCGGAGGCAGGCACTTCCTCGGGCGCGGACAGCTTCAGGCCCTGCAGCACTTCTGCAGTGTTGGTGTCTTCCAGGCCGGTGTCCGGCAGGCTCTCGCTGAGGGTGCGAAGACCGGCCAGCGCCTGTGTTGTTTCCACCCCGTCATCAGCTGCCTCCGCAACCGGCCGGGCCTTCAGGCTGGCCAGGACGCTCGACGTGGTCTCTTCCAACGCGGGCGCGCTGGCGGTTTTGTTGGCGGCTTCATGCGCAGCGCGCAATCCGGCAAGGGCGGCCTGCTGGTCCGCAGTGCTGGAGGATGCGGCAGGCGCAGCGCTGAGGGCCGCAAGGGCGGCAGGGTCGCTGATCAGCTGGGCGATCAGGTTCTCCGCGCCGGTCTTGCCGTCCATGTAGGTGGTCAGATGGGCCAGCCGGGTGCGGGCTTCCAGCAGCTTGGCGAGTGGCTCGACCTTTTTTGCCAAGGCGGCGGGCGTGAAATCCTCAAGGCTTTCAAAGGTAATGTCGACGGCAAGGCTGCCTTCGCCGGTCAGCGTATTGTTGACGGTGAAGGCCGCCCGCGGCTTCATCGACTTCATGCGCTCATCGAAATTGTCGATGTCTATCTCGAGGAACTTGCGGTCGCTGACCGGCGCAAGCTCTTCGGACGGCTTGCCGCTCAGGTCCGCCAGGACCCCCATGACGAAGGGCAGCTGGACCGTCTTTTCGGCACCGTACAGTTCAACGTCGTATTCGATCTGCACCCGCGGCGCCCGGTTGCGCGCAACGAATTTCTGACCGCTGTTCGACATCTGCCGCTCTCCACAAGCTCATCCAGGGGACATGCAAAGGCCAGGAATTCCGGCCTGTTCCCTAGTAAGTGCCCGCACAGCTGCCCGAGGTTCGGGGCTGGAGAAAAAAACTTGTCGGGGAGGAGAGGGGAGAGGAGTTCTCAGGTGGGAAAACTGGCTACATCAGCTTTTCTGCGGGAAAAATCCCCTCCGTCTTCGTCATGCCATGGCTTGACCATGGCATCCATGCCGTAACCTCACCCCATAGAGAAGCTGTGCTTTGGGGAGGCGGAACGGCATGGATTCCGGGTCAAGCCCGGAATGACGGCGAGAGGAAAGGCCGGTTTCCCTTTTCAACACTCTTGAACAGAGTTGATGACGCGCGAAAGCTGAGGAGAGACTGGGCGTCCAGCCTCTCCCGACGTGTGAAATGCTCAAGCGGAGCGGGCGGTGCCAGAAGCCATGAAATTCCGCCAGCTTTGCAAGCTGGTGATGTCCTGTGCGCCTTCGATGCCTGCGCTTTCGCATTGGAAGCCCTGAACGGTGCGGCCGTCGGAGAGAATGAGGGTGCCAAGGCCGAGCGGTGCGGGGATGCCCGCCAGGAACGAGCCGACCTCGGCAAGCGGCACCGCCCAGATCTCCACCTCGATCTCGCCTCCTTCGCCGGGCTTGCCCCGGACGAGGCCCGGACGGCTCGGCGGGCCGCCGGCCAGCGCATAAAGCCGGTAGCTGTCGCTGGTTCTGGCCGTTTCCAGGAACCGGGCCCCGCGTGAGGTGAGCTGGTGGTTGAGGGCCATGCCGGACAGATGCGCACCGCAGACCGCCAGCGCCAGTTCATCTGCCTGGACGACGGGCGCTGCGAGGGCCGGAGCCTCCGGCAGGTCCCATCCGGTAGCGCCGAGTTCATGGGCGCAGGCCTGTTCCAGCTGGGCGCCGACCGAGGCGAGCAGACCGTCCTGCCCCATGCCCGCCAGCAGGGTGACGTTGCCGGGCCGCCCGTCGGACCGGGGCGACACCGCCACCGCCAGACCGCTCATGTCGAGCAGGTTGACGAAATTGGTGTAGGTGCCATTGCGTGAGTTCGGCCCGATCGGATCTGCGACCAGATCCTCAACCGAATAGAAGGTCGGCGCGGTCGGAACGCAGAGCAGGTCCAGCCCGGCGAGCGCCGCATCGGTCAGGCGCTTCAGTTCCTTCAGGCGGTAGATGCCGCGGAAAGCGTCGCTCGCGCTCAGCTCCAGCGCCTTGCCGACAACGATGCGGGTGGTCGGGTGAACGTCTTCCGGCCGCTTGGCCATCAGCTCCCCGATCACCGTGTGCCGCTCGGCCACCCAGGCGCCCTCGTAGAGCATTCTGGCCACATCAAAAAAGGGCGTGAAGTCGATCTCCCGAACCTCGAGCCCGAGGGCCTTGAGGGTTTCGACCGTCTCCTCAAAGCAGGCCTCCTGAACCGTGTCGCCGAAGAACTCGCGGCTGGCCTTGTCCGGAACGCCCATCTTCAGTTTCGGCGGCATAGCCCCCAGCGGGGTGACGCGGATCTCGCGGGAATAGGCGTCCTGCGGATCGAACCCGGCGGCGGACTGATAGGCCGCATAGGCATCGGAAACGGTCAGGGCGAAGATGGAGATCGTGTCCAGCGTGCGGCAGGCCGGCACGACGCCCCGGGCCGACAGGGCGCCAAGGGTCGGCTTCAGGCCGACGATGTTGTTGAGCATGGCCGGAACCCGGCCGGAGCCTGCGGTGTCCGTGCCCAGCGAGAAGCTGACGATGCCGTGACCGACGGCCACTGCCGAGCCGGAGGAAGAACCGCCCGGCACGATGGCCGGATCGACGGAATTGAGCGGCGGCTGATAGGGCGAGCGCACGCCGACCAGCCCGGTGGCGAACTGGTCGAGGTTGGTCTTGCCCACCAGCAGCGCGCCGGCCGCCTTCAGCCGGGCGACGACGAACGCGTCCTCCTCAGGAATATATTCATAGGCCGGACAGGCTGCGGTGGTTGGCTTGCCGCCCGCATCGATGTTGTCCTTGATGGCAAAGGGAATGCCCCAGAGCGGACGGGAGGGATCCGGAGCCCCCAGCGCGCGGGCCGCGTCCAGCACCTCCTCCTTGGCGAGAAGATGGATGAAGATCCCCGGATCATCGACCCTTGCGATGCGGCGGAACACCTCCTCGATCACCTCCACCGGCGTCGTGCCGGTGGCATAGGCGTCCTGAAGGGCTGTGAAAGTGAAGGGAAGGTCAGCAATCATGTCTTGTCTATCTTTTTGGTTTTGCTAGATTTTTTGGCTCAGGAAATCTTGCGGGAAGAGACGTGGGGCTCTGGAAGGCGCGCAGGCTGAAGCGCTCCGCGCCGAGGGATCTCCAGGGCGGTCCAGCACGTCCTCCACCGCGCCCGCCGAAAAGGCCCTCCCGCCTGTCCTGACGATAGCATGGCCGTTCAAACTGCAAACAACATTCAGACCGTGGCTCAGAACCTGTAGCTCAGCCGCAAGGTGCCGCTGTGGCTGCTGGTGCTGTCCGAGAAGCCTCCGGAATACTGGGTGCGCAGGCTGAAGCCGTTGCCGCTGGCGATATCGACCCCGGCATAGATCCGCCCCATGGTGCCCGGCAGCGGCATGTCGCTCTGGAAGGTGCCCGTGCCCGCCGGCGCACTGATCAGCCGGGCGTGGGTTTCCCAGGTGTCCGCGCTGCCGAAACTGACCCCCGCACCGGCAAAGGCGCGCAGCACCGCGGTCTCGCCAAGGCTCACCTGGGTGCCCACTTCCAGGGCTGGCGTGGCGTGGAAACTCCATTGGTCCCGTGAGGACACCTGAAGATCCAGCACCCCGGCGCCCGCCTCCCTGTATCCGCCCGCATGGGAATAGATCAGATCCAGGTCCACCAGGGGCCGCACATAGAAGGGAGCCACCGCGAATGTGTAGGCCGCGCGGGCCCGTGTGCCGAAGGTGTAGATGTCCTGATCGCTTTTGGCCGTTGCCGTCAAACCGGGAATGCGGATCGACCGGCTGTTGCCGTACCAACCGTAGCTGCCAGACAGCGCCCCGGCAAAGAGCCAGCCGCCGGTCTGGTGCTTCACGGACAGGCCAGCGTGGAGCGTATCCCCGTCGGCTTTTGCCCGGTCATCGTCCGAGCGGGTGAAGCTGCGGTCATAGCCTCCCGCAAAGCCGACAAACCAGTCGGGCCGCACCTCATACTGTGCCCCGGCCTGAAGCGCATAGGTGGAGGTCTGGAACCCGGCGGCACCGCTTTCCGCCTGCTGATCCATGACCTGTGCGCTGCCCTGGCTCCATGCGCAGCTCGTCTCCACCAGAAGCGAGGTTCCCGGCGCAAAGACCGGGCAGCTCATCAGCATGCCGAGATGGTCTTGCGCTGCGGAGACGCTGGCTACGGAAGCCGCGCCCGATGCGCCCGGCGTCAGATCGGACAGGGCGGAGGCATAGCTGGCAGGCGCCGTGTCCGCCAGGACCCCGAGCACGCCGAACAGGGTTCCGAACGTGCCGCCCCCCGCATTCCAGATCTCCTGAAGATGGTTGGCCGACGCTTTCTGCTGGCTGGTCAGAGCCACACCCGGATCCGCGAAATGCGCGGAGTTTGCCGCAATCGACAGCGCGCCGGAGGTCCCGGTGATCTCAAAATCGAACAGCGCGGAGTCCACGCTCAGGCTTTGGGAGAGGCTTCCACCGGCCGAGAGGAAGGGAAGGGCAATCCGGGGCAGAAGACTGGCCGCGCTGACCTGCACCTTGCCCGCAAGTGACGCATCCCCGGTGATTTCGAGACGATCGATCTTGCCTGCCGCAAAGTCGCTTTCCAGCCTCAGCACCCCCTCCGCCGACTGGCTGTAGCTGCCGTTGACCGCAAGGGTGCCGATGGAATTGCCGGGCGCGACAACGCCCTCGTTGAGAACATTGGCATTCACCGCGCCGGTTCCCTCAAGGGACCCGTCCGGTCCCACCAAGACCTCGCTGGCAAGGGAGCCGTTGACCGCAAGGGTGCCGCCGCCAACAATCGTCTTGCCGGTATAGGTGTTGTCTCCCGAGAGGCTCAGGCGGCCGGAGCCCAGTTTCGTCAGACCGCCAGTCCCGCTGATGACCCCCGCATAGTCTGTGGTCACCACCTGATCGACAATGAGCTCGCCCGTGTTGAGGTTCACGCCACCGCCGGTGCCGGACAGGGAGGACATGGCCAGGGCAAACCGTTCAGGGTGGATGGGATTGTAGCCATGGTTGGTCCCCAGATCGAGGGACCCTCCGTTGACGACATAGGCACCACCTTGAACGAACCCGCCAACATCGAAGGGAGGGGTGCCGCCCCACAGCAGCGTGCCATGCTCGACCTGTGTCACGCCCTGATAGCTGTTATAGCCGGTCAGGGTCAGCGTGCCGCTTCCCAGTTTCGTCAATCCGCCCACACCGTCCATGGATGCGCTGATGATCGAATCGCTGGTGCCCGTGTCGATGAAGGCACCGCCGTCATGAAGGATGACCTCGACACCGCTCTGGATCAGCGTGCCGCTCTGGGCAGGCTTCAAAATGCCGCCGTTGAAGTTGATGCGGCCTAACGTTGGAACCGCGGAAACACCGTAGGTCAGCAAGCTGCCGCGATGGCCGTCCGTGCCGTTCAGATTGAGGGTCCCGACGCCCGAGTTGCCCAGGATAAGGGATATGGCCTCGACCTCGCCGCCATCATCGATCGTCAGAACACCGCTGCCGCCGCCCCCATTCCCAACGACCAATGTCCTCGTTTTCCAGCTGGATCCGGCCCCGGTCACTGTAACTTCGCCATGACCGTGTGTGGAAAAGCCATTGCCACCGATTGACCCGGTCTCAGAAATGACAGCGCCGCCATCTTCGATGAACAGCGTGCCTTGGCCGTAGTCCCCGATGACAAGAGCGTTGTTCTCAATGTTCCACAGCGATCCTGGACCAGTGACCGTGGCGGTGCCGGTTCCTCCCACATCCTGCCCGACAATGGCTGCTCCGCCGTAGGTTTCCACAGTGCCCCCGTCCTGGATGGTCAGCTCTGCCCGGCCCGCTTTGCCGACCGTGAGGGCGCCTTGCTGATACCAGACTGATTCCGCTCCGGTCACGGTGGCGGTGCCGGTCGAACCGGAGGTGGTCGCCATGACGGTTTCGCTGGCGGCTGTGATCCAGCCGCCGTCGGCAATCGTCAGGTTGCCCGTCCCGTGCAGGCCAATCTGCAGACTGTCGTATTCCCATTCAGACCTGCGCGCGAAGGTCCCCGTCCCGTCGTTTCCGGACACGATGACCGTGCCAGAGGAGCCTGCGGAATATCCAATCGAACTCTTGACGCTTCCGACCTTCGCGAAGCCGTCAATGGTCAGGGTGCTGTCACCGCCATATCCGATATCCAGGTTTTTGAGTGTCCGCCATTCAGTCCCGTCTCCCGAAATGGTGATCGTGCTGCTTGATCCGGGGTTCACGCTGAAGCGACTGCTTCCCAGGACGTCGACTTCCGCACCGTCCGTAACGCTGAACCGTGCTTCGCCGGAATAGCCGAGAATCAGGTCGATGGAGGACAGCAGGCTGGTTCCTGGCCCGGTCAAGCTGATCGTGCCGAGAGAACCGGCATCACTCCCGGCGATTGCAAGCGCCCCAATAGTGACGTTGGCGCCCTCCTGGATGATCAGGTTGCCCTGTCCGGCGGCACCGACGAACATGTCTTCGGCTAACCAGTGGGAAGAGGCGCCCGTTACGGTTACCTCGCCTTGGGCTCCGGCCTTTTCTCCAAGATACGTGGCCCCAATGGTCCCAAGCGTCGCGCCGTTGCTGACAAGTCCGCTGCCTTGGCCGGTATGTCCGACCGTCAGGTTAAGGTACTCTTTGTCCAAGTCATTGTTGCTGCTGACAACTTCACTCTCATAGATCACATCACCCGTGAACGAGATATCGCCAGCCGTTGCGGGATGAAGGGAACCTGCAGATGACAGGCCAAAGGCCAGTGCGAGTTTCAGTCTGCCTTGGCAAGATCGCATGAATTCCCCCTCATCGCGGACCCTTGGGCCATTGCATGGGGACTCCGCCTCTTCATGCGGCAAGGCCGTAAACCGTCAATCCCGCGACGATATGGGGAGAAATCTGCAGACGTCCATCAAACAATTCTGACAAATTCTGACTATTTCCGTGCGCCTTCCTTTCCGGCAGGTGAGGACCTGATCTCGCCCTCTACTTTGAGGTTGAAATGCCGACGGTTGAGGGACAAACGGTTCGGCGGGCGCCAATCTCCCCCGCAAGGAGCAGGGCTATCGCATATGACGAAACGGCCGCCTGCGCGGGATAGCCATGACGCTTTAATAGCGTGCAGCCCATCCTTCGAGACGCAGCCTTGCTGCTCCTCAGGATGAGGGTATCGTGCTGAGAACGCATAGGAAAATGACTTGGCACAAACACTCGCCTCATCCTGAGGAGCCTGGCCTATGCCAGGCGTCTCGAAGGATGGGCCGCTTGCTGAAGCTTCATTTCTTCAACAGAAATCGGTTTCCGGCGTTTCCTTGCCCAAATGCATTTCCCCTCCCCCTTTACGGGGAGATGCCCCCAAATTGGGGACAGAGGAGGGGAAATAAGCTCCTCGAGGTTGATGACAAACCTAACAAATCGTCATCCCGGACGCAGCGAAGCGGAGATCCGGGACCGGTGAGCCGAGGCGCGCCTGCAGTCAACTGATTGGAACCGTTACTCTTCTGGCTCACCGGTCCCGGCTCGCGCTCCGCTTGGCCGGGATGACTATCGAGAGCTTGATACCTTTGTCAGCAGTCTTGAGGGGAAATAAGCCCCTCGAAACCTTGCAGCGCTTCCTCAGTTGAACCCGTAGGCGAAGTCGCCGTTTTCGACGCTGATGGTGATGGCGCCGATGGTGCCGCCGTCCAGCATGCGGGTCAGGAATTCGGTCGAGATTTCCGGCAGCATGGTGTTGGTGACGATGGCGTCGATCATGCGGCCGCCGCTTTCCAGGTCCTGGCAGCGGGAGACGATGGTGTCGACCACCTCCTCGGAATAGCTGAAAGGCACCTGATAGGTGTCCTTCACCCGCTTGGCGATCCGGTCGAGCTGCAGGCGCGTGATCTTGCCGATCATGTCCGGGGAGAGCGGATAGTAGGGAATGGCGACCATGCGGCCCAGGAGCGCTGGCGGGAAGACCTTGAGCAGCGGATCGCGCAGGGCCTTGGCCATGCCGTCCGGCTCTGGCATCAGCTCCGGATCGGAGCACAGATCCATGATCACTTCGGAGCCCGCGTTGGAGGTCAGGAGGATCAGGGTGTTGCGGAAGTCGATCATCCGGCCTTCGCCGTCCTCCATCATGCCCTTGTCGAACACCTGGAAGAAGATCTCGTGCACGTCCGGATGGGCCTTTTCGACCTCATCCAGCAGCACCACCGAATAGGGCTTGCGCCGCACGGCTTCGGTCAGCACCCCGCCTTCGCCATAGCCGACATAGCCCGGAGGCGCGCCCTTGAGGCTGGAGACCGTGTGGGCTTCCTGGAACTCGGACATGTTGATGGTGATGACATTCTGCTCGCCGCCATAAAGGGTCTCGGCCAACGCCAGCGCGGTCTCCGTCTTGCCGACGCCGGAGGTTCCGGCCAGCAGGAACACGCCGATGGGCTTTGACGGATTGTCCAGCCCGGCGCGGGAGGCTTTCACCCGCTTGGCGATCATTTCCATCGCGTGGTCCTGGCCGATCACCCGCTTGCCAAGATGTTCGGCAAGGTTCAGCACCGTGCGGATCTCGTCCTTGACCATGCGGCCAACGGGAATGCCGGTCCAGTCGGCGACAACGGACGCCACGGCCTGGGCATCGACAATCGGCAGGATCAGGGGGTCTTCGCCCTGAAGCACGACAAGGTCGGCCTGTTTGGCGCGAAGCTCTGCCATCAGGGCGTCCCGGTCTACCGGTGCCGGTTCATTGGCAGAAGCGTCAGGCTCCCTCTCCCCCTGGGGAGAGGGCTGGGGTGAGGGGGTAATTTCGAGTGAGGGGGCAATTGGGGGCTTGTCAGATTCTGCCTCCACCGGCTGGCCACCTTCCCGGAGACGGGCGCGCAAGGTCAGGATCTCGCCGACCAGGGCCTTTTCCGCGTCCCAGCGGGCGGTCAGCTCGCCGTGGCGCAGGCTTTCGGCCTCCAGCTCCGCAAGGGCCGTGGCGCGGCGGGCGGCCACATCGCTGCCGGCGCTTTCGTCCCGGGCAATGATGTCCAGTTCGGTCTCCAGCGCTTCCCGGCGGCGCTGGCAATCGTCCAGCGAGGCGGGCATGGCATGCAGGCTGATGGCGACGCGGGCGCTGGCCGTGTCCAGAACGCTGACCGACTTGTCCGGCAGCTGGCGCGCGGGAATATAGCGGGCAGAGAGTTTCACCGAGGCTTCCAGCGCCTCGTCGAGGATCTGCACCTGATGGTGACGCTCCAGCATGGAGGCAATGCCGCGCATCATCAGCACGGCCTTGGCCTCGTCCGGCTCGGCCACCTGCACCACCTGGAAGCGGCGGGTGAGGGCCGGGTCCTTCTCGATGTGCTTCTTGTATTCGCTCCAGGTGGTCGCGCCGATGGTGCGCAGGGTGCCACGGGCAAGGGCAGGCTTCAGGAGATTGGCCGCATCGCCCGTTCCCGCTGCCCCGCCAGCGCCAACCAGCGTGTGGGTCTCATCGACGAAGAGGATGATCGGCACCGGGCTCGCCTGAACTTCCTCGATCACCGACTTCAGCCGGTTTTCAAATTCGCCCTTCATGGAAGCGCCCGCCTGCAAAAGGCCCACATCCAGCGCCAGCAGCCGGGCATCGCGCAGGGCGGGCGGCACGTCGCCGCGGGCAATGCGCAAGGCAAAGCCTTCGACCACGGCGGTCTTGCCGACACCGGCCTCGCCGGTCAGGATCGGGTTGTTCTGACGGCGGCGCATCAGCACATCCACCACCTGGCGGATTTCCTCGTCCCGGCCCATGACCGGGTCGATCTCGCCCGCCCGGGCCTTTTCCGTCAGGTCCGTGCAATATTGCTCCAGCGACGCGCTGCCGCCGAGCTGGGGCAGGGACGACGCGGAGGCAGGCGCGCCAGCCCCGGCAGAGACTGAGCCGTCCTGCGGCGCCAGACTTTCTTCCGGCGAGCCTTTCAGGATCTCGTTGAAGCGGGCGGAAAGATCCTCGGCCTTGATCTTCTTGAACTCGGCAGACATGGCCTCCAGCTGGTTGCGCAGGCTGCTGGTCTTGACGATGCCGAGGATCAGATGGCCCGTGCGCACCTGATTGGCGCCCAGCATCAGGGAACCATAGACCCAGCCGCGCTCGACGGCCTCTTCCAGATGGGAGGAGAGATCGGAGATCGAGCTGGCGCCCCGCGGCAGGCCGTCCAGATAGGCGACCAGCTGGCTGGCAAGGCGGGCGGGGTCCAGTTCATAATGGCGGATCAGCCGGTGCAGGTCGCTGTCCTGCCCTTGCAGGATCTGATGGATCCAGTGGGCCAGCTCGACATAAGGATTGCCGCGCATCTTGCAGAAGACGGTGGCGCTTTCGATCGACTGGAAGCCCAACCGGTTGAGTTTGCCGAACAGGGCAACACGGCTGATTTCGGTCATGATTATTTTCCTATCCGGTCAGGGTCAAAACATCGGCCGTTGAGGCGCTGTCAGGTAAAGGTCGTCCGCATCTGTTGCCGAGCGCTGGCCGATCCAGCTTGTCAGCCCGAGGTCGCCAGACTTGCCCAGCACGGTCGGCGGCACCTCGTCCTGCCGCAGCACCAGGTTCGCCTCCCATTCCAGCGTGTCGCCGGTGAAATTGCGCAGGATCGCCGCCAGCCGCTTCAGGCTCTGGCCGCCGGGCAGCAGGCGGCGGTAATCCTCCAGCGACAGCGGGCCGATGCGGATGCGGAATTTCGCCTCCCGCGACCAGACCTTTTCGCCGAGGCTCGCCTGGCCGCCGAGCGTGGCCTGGCCCAGCTGCCCCCGGTCGTGAGGCTCCAGATGCAGCCAGCTGCCGGCAAAGCTTTCGATGGAAATCTCCGCCCGGAAGAACTTCTGAAGGATCGACTTGAGCCCCGCTTCGCTGCGCGGCGTGCTGGCCAGCAAGCCGGCAAAGTGCCGCTTCGCCAGATCCGGCATGGCGTCCCGGTCCTGAAAGCTTTCCCCGGCGATCCCGGCAATGGCATCCAGCTTCTCGCCGAAGGGATCGTCATCCGGCCGGTCGAAGGAGGGGGCAGGCTCGCCCGTGGCCCAGGCCCGGTAGAAGAGCGAGATCATCCGGTGATGGAAGAGATCCGCAAAGGCGGTGAAGGACGTGTCCCGGTGGTTGCGCACCCGGTCGCGGGCATAGTCCGTCAGATGCAGCGGCAGGGCGCCATGGGGTCCGAAAAGGCCGAAGACATGCTGGGACAGCCGGTGGCGGCCGGTCTCGCCCTCCGGCTTGAAGGACGAGAGGGTCGAGGTCGGAAAGGCAAGCTCGGCTGTCTGTCCCAGCCGCACCGCATCCTCGGAAGGGCGCAGCGACCGGCCAAGCCGGGGCCGGTCGGAATGGGCCGCCTCGACCAGGCGCAGGGCCTGGAAGATGTGATGCTTTTCCGGATGCTGTTCCAGCGCGGCGAGGATCTGCGGCACGGCCCCGGACAGGGCAGGCGGCAGATCTTCGCCGGAAGGCATCTCTTCCTGCGCAGCAACAAGGGGGGCGTCCTGAACCGGAAAGCTCAGATCAGCCTCCGTTTTCCGCTCTTGGCCGGCCATCTCGCGATGTCCCCCCGTTTTTGTGAGAAAATGACGGTTTCGGTGAAACTGTTCAGCGTGACGTATTTGGCGAAGAAGGATTCCAGCACCGCGCCGAGCACGTAGCAGCCGGTGCCTTCGAAGAAACTCTCGTCAAAGCCGACGCGGATCTCCAGCCCGCGCACCGCGGTGGACAGCACCCCGTCCGCCATGCGCCGCACGATGGGGCGGGAGCTGACATGAACCAGCCCCTCCACCTGCTTGGCGATGGCGACTTCCCCGAGCGGGGTGTAAAGGCCGATCAGCTCGCGCAGGGCCGCGCCGCCGGAGCCCCGGTCCCCATCGGCGATGGAGAGATAGTTGAGGCTCATGTGGCTGATCATCTGCCAGGCGCGCCCGCCTTCCGCCAGGCTGTGGCGCGGGCGGGTGGGCGGCACGATGGCCCGGATTTCCGACACCGGCCCGCCCTCGGGCAGCACGAAATCCGTGTCCTGGCCGCCAATCGGGGTCAGGAGCGGCAGGTCGCGGTTGGTGCACAGGGCCTTGACCGCCAGCTGGCGCACATTGCCCGGATAGGGGGCCTGATTGCGGTCGCTGAGCGAGAGATAGAATTCGGTGCCGAGATAAGAGGTCCGTCCGCCCTTCAGCCGCTGCTTTTCCGAGCGCTGGCGCAGCCGCCGCCGGACGTTGTAATAGGCCGAATGGGTCTCGCCGAAGGGGGTGAAATCCTGCGCGCTATAGAAGGGCCGGAAGGGCACGTCATCGGTGCCTTCGCTGCCGATGCCGGTGACTTCCTCCAGCTGATAGATCTCGTAATCCAGCGGCGCCATGCGGTCGGCGGTGATGTGATGGTCCACCTCCGTGCCCGCCAGGGAGACCCGGTCGCAGCGCTTGGAAAAGAGATTGACCGCAGGCACGGCGTTCAGCTCGAAACTGGCCGGGCTGAGAGACTTCAGCGACGGATAATCCTCGGACAGGAGGATATAGAGGTCCAGATCATCGCCCTTGGCCTTGCGCACCGCCGGAGACAGGCCGCACAGATCGATGAAGAAGAACCGCTGCGGCATGGCGAAATATTCCTGCAGCAACCGGTAGCCCTCGAAGGAGGGTCCGGGCACCGGCAGGAGGGCTTCTTCCGCATCAAAACCGCGCGGCCTTATGTCCTTGCCAAGGGGCAGGCTCCAGTCCTCGCGCCGGTCGGTGGACCGGCCCGCCAGACCAGCCGCCTTGCCAAGGATCGCCTCATAAAGCCGCCAGGGTTCCGCGCCGCTGCCACACAGATGGAGCGTCAGCCGGTCGAGCGGCAGATCGGAGAGGTTTTTCCCGTCCTTGCGGCGGATGCGCAGCCGGATCGCGGCCTTGGCGCTGTTGTTGCGGCCAAGGCCCGCGGCGACAAGCTCGCCCCGGCCCTCGACATATTCGGCCTCCACCAGCTCGATGGGCCACAGGGTCGCGTCCTGGGAGGTGGTGAACTGGCAGGCGGTCTGCCCGCCGTCCAGCACCCGGCCGCGCATCAAGGTTCCGCGCGGCACCGTGTAGCCTTCCTCCATGCCGCCCTGGGACATGTCCGGCATCAGCCGGACGATGGTCATGGACGGGGTCGGCGCCAGAAAGTGCGGGTAAACGATCTCCAGCAAGTTCTGGGTGAAGACCGGATATTGCAGGTCCAGCTCCAGCTGGACGCGGGCCGCCAGAAAGGCAAAGCCCTCCAGAAGCCGCTCCACATAGGGGTCATGCACTTCGAGCTGGGACATGCCCAGGCGCGAGGCGATCTTCGGATAGCTTTCGGCGAACTCGGCTCCCATCTCGCGGATGAAACCGAGCTCCTCCTCATAGCGTCTGAGCAAGCGTGTATCCATGGGCCTACCCCTGCCGCCGGAGGATGACTTCACCGGTGGTGACGTCGAGGGCGGTGCGCAGATAGATGTCGACCGGCACCGGTTCGGCCCACATTTCGCCGCGGATATCGAAGGACAGGATCGCGCCGGAGGTCTTTTTCTCCCGGCCGATGGAGACATCGAGGGTTTGCGGCAAGATGCGCGGCTCAAAGGTTTCTATGGCGCGGCGGATAGACTGGCAGATCTCGACCGCCCGCTGGCTGGTGCGCACGGTGCCGGAGAGATCGGGAATGCCGTAGTTGACCACGGAGCGGGCGGCCTGCGGGAAAAGCTCCAGATCATGGGCCGCCTCCAGGTTCGAGGTGTTGAGCAGCCAGGCGAGATCCCGCTTGATGATGTCGCGCAGGCGCGACAGATCGATGAAGCGGTGCGATCCGGACTCGGTGGTCTCTTCCGGTGCGTCATCCGTCAACCGGTCGAGAAGCGAGGGCTGCAGCCGTTCGGACAGAAGCCGGTCAACCATCGGCCAGCCCCGCTTCCGCCGCCTCTGCCTCGCCAGCGTCCTGCGCCGGGCCCATCACCAGCTCCCGGATGTTCATCAGGGCGCATTCCTGGGTGTCGGTTGCCAGCAGCCGCTGGCCAAGACCGGCGACAGCCAGCCCGTCCTCCATCACGAAGGAAGTTGCATGGGAAAGGTGCAGGCGGGCATCCGGCGCCTTGTGAGTGCCCGGATACCGCGTGGGAATAAGGGCGACCGAGCTGCCGCCATTGGCGAGCGTCAGCGTGGCGGGCATCCAGACGCTGTCGCGCAGATCCGACGGAGCCTCCAGGGTCAGGCTCTTAAGGCTGGCAAAAGGCACCCAGACATAGCGGCCGTTGAGAATGACTTCGAGAATGGGCCCCAAGCGCGGATCCGCATCGGCGATCCAGGAGAAGGGCACGCCGTCCAGATGGCCGGGCACGGCGGGGGCGGCCTCGAAGGCCTCACCGCGCAGATCCTCGGCGGCCTGGAACTCGCCCCGGGCCTGAACCTTCAGCGCTTCGATCAGATTGGCGGTCCAGGCTTCGGGTTCGCCCAGAATGATGGGCGCGGTCAGTCCGGCAAAGACCTTCTCGCGCACGCCCTCGCACAGGATCGCGGCCCGGTAGGTCTGGGCCATGGTCTCGGCGGCAGGGTCGAGGGTCGCAGAGGTCTTGAGCTGGGCCACGGCCCGCTGCCAGTTGCCCTGGACAGCCAGAAGCTGAAACAGGAACACCCGCAGGCGCGCGTTCTCGGGGGCCTTGCGGATGTCGGATTGAAGCGCGGCCAAGGCCCCGTCCAGATCACCCTGCTTGAGAAGATGCTCCGCATCCATGCGCGTCATGCCCCTGGTGTGTTTGGAGGACGGGCGCGGAATTGCTCCGCGCCCGGAGACGTTGAGGAGGCTTGAAGGCCTTAGTTGACGGCGTAGTCGGCGATGTTGAGGACGCGGCTCCACTTGGCCTCGCCCTGGTTGCCCGGTGCCTTCTTGAGGCTGCCGTCCTTGGACTGGATGCTGTATTCGATCTTGATGGCGCCGTATTCGAAGACAATCGTTTCTTCGAGCACGTCATCGCCTTCAGAGCCGCTCCAGCCCATGTCCTTCACCATGACCATCTTGAAAGAGATCGTCATGAAGGTCTTGCCGGACTTGCCCGCAGCACCGCCCGAGCGGCGCAGCTCGATGATGGCTTCGTCAAAATGCTCGCCGGCGCACAAGCCGGAGAACAGGGCGCAAGACGCGGTGTCCGTGCGCTTGGTGATCTGGAAATCCTTGAAGGTCGTCTTGCCGGCAGCACCTGCGCCGCTGGTGTCGGAGCCGATATTGACGTTGGTTTCGGCACCAAACTCGAAGGACCGGAGTTCGAAGGCGTTCTTTGAGCCGCCCATGTCCTTGTCGGTGGTTTCGCCGACAACCTTGAATTTGGAGTCCTTGAAGTAAAGAAATGCATCAAAGGCCATGAGACTATCCTTTCACGTAGTGAAGTCTGATCGCTTGTAACTGCGCCGGAAGTGGTCTCCCGGGGCGTGAGACTATTGGGCTTTTTCCGAGGGAAGCTTGGAGACCAGGCGGAGCGACACGGACAGGCCCTCCAGCTGGTAGTGCGGCCGCAGGAAGAACTTCGACGTGTAGTAGCCGGGGTTGCCCTCGACCTCTTCGACCACGACCTCTGCTGCGGCCAGCGGGTGACGCGCCTTGACGTCCTCGGGGGAGTTGTCGGCGTTGTGGTCGACGTATTTGTTGATCCAGTCCTGCAGCCAGTTCTGCATGTCGTCGCGCTCGCGGAATGAGCCGACCTTGTCGCGAACAATGCACTTCAGGTAATGGGCGAAGCGGCAGGTGGCGAAGAGATAGGGCAGCCGGGCCGCCAGATTGGCGTTGGCCGTCGCATCCGGATCGTCATATTCCGTCGGCTTCTGCAGCGACTGGGCACCGATGAAGGCGGCCATGTTGCTGTTCTTGCGGTGGATCAGCGGCATCATGCCGTTCTTGGCAAGCTCCGCTTCGCGCCGGTCGGAAATCGCGATTTCCGTCGGGCACTTCATGTCCACGCCGCCATCGTCGGTGGGGAAGGTGTGCGTGGGCAGGTTGTCGACGACACCACCGGATTCCACGCCGCGGATGCGGGTGCACCAGCCATATTCCTTGAAGGAACGGGTGATGTTGCGGGCCATGCCATAGGCCGCATTGACCCAGCAGTATTTCTCCGAGGATGCGCCTTCCGTGTCTTCCTCGAAGGCGAATTCCTCAACCGGATCGGTCTTTTCGCCATAGGGATGACGGCCGAGGAACCGGGGCATGGCGAGACCGAGATAACGGCTGTCCTCGCTCTCGCGCAGGGACCGCCAGCCGGCATATTCCGGGGTCTGGAAGATCTTGGTCAGATCGCGCGGATTGGCGAGCTCTGCCCAGCTGTCCATCTGGAACAGCGCCGGATCCGCACCGGTGAGGAACGGGGAGTGGGAGGCAGCGGCCACCTTCGACATTTCGCCCAGAAGCTCCACGTCGCGGGGGCTGTGGTCGAAATGATAGTCGCCGACGAGGCAGCCATAGGGCTCGCCGCCGAACTGGCCGTATTCCTCTTCATAGAGCTTCTTGAAGATCGGCGACTGGTCCCAGGCCGTGCCCTTGAACTTGCGCATGGTCTTGGACAGATCCTTCTTGGAAATGTTCAGGACCCGGATCTTCAGCATCTCGTCGGTTTCGGTGTTGTTGACCAGGAAATGCAGGCCGCGCCAGGCGCTCTCCAGCTTCTGCAGATCTTCGTGATGCAGGATCAGGTTGATCTGTTCGGTCAGCTTCTTGTCGATCTCGGCGATGATGCTTTCGATCGAGCGCAGGGCATCGTCGGAGACGAGCGTCTGGTTCTGCAGCACCTGTTCCGCCAGGGTGCGCACTGCTTCTTCAACAGCGGTTCTGGCCTGGTCGGACTTGGGCCGGAACTCTTTCTGGAGCAGCGAGGCAAACTCGCTCGAACCGAAGGCCGTTGCCGTTTCAGTGGCCGCGCCGGCCGAAGTCTTTGAGGTCTGATCCATGGCTTAGTCCTCGGTGCCGGAAGTGTCTGAAGGGGTGGAAGCCGGAGCGGGCGCCGAGGCCAGGGCCTTCAGCAGCGCCGGATCCTGGATGATCTGGGCCATCAGGTTTTCCGCGCCGGTCTTTCCGTCCATGTAGGTGGTCAGATTGGCGAGCTGGGTTCGCGCCTCGAGCAGTTTTCTCAAGGGCTCGACCTTCTTGGCGATGGCAGCAGGCGAGAAGTCGTCCAGGCTTTCAAAGGTGATGTCGACCGCCAGGTTGCCTTCGCCGGTCAGCGTGTTTGCCACCGTGAAGGCCGCACGCGGCTTCATCGACTTCATCCGCTCGTCGAAATTGTCGACGTCGATTTCCAGGAATTTCCGGTCCGCGACCGCCGGCAGCGGGTCCTCCGGCTTGCCGGAGAGATCCGACAGAACGCCCATGACGAAGGGGAGCTGGACGGACTTTTCAGCACCGTAGAGTTCCACGTCATATTCGATCTGAACGCGCGGTGCCCGATTGCGGGCAATGAATTTCTGACTGCTGGCCATGATCATGGTTCCCGTGTTTGTCTGGAAGTGTGTGCCTGCGCCTGGCTCAAAGGTTCACGGCAGGCTCAATCAATTTCGTTTTCTTCCTCGTTCTCCTCGAAGCCGCCGATCAGGGCGACGTTCTCGACCCCGAGCGGGGCCATGTCCCGCATGATGGTGAGGAAGTCCGCGTTGATCAGACGGCGGGCCCGCTGCAGCAGGATCGGCAGGGGGCTGGAAGGCTCATGGCGGGCGTAATAATCAAGGATCCGGTCGATGGTCCGCTTGACGTCTTCCGGCGACGTGATGGCGCCTGCAGGGGCTGAGGACACCGGCGCCCGGGCTCTAGCAGGGGCCTGAGATGGCGCCCCGTCACCGTCACCGGTCTCGAAGGCGTCGTCCTCGGCAAACTCTTCATCCGCCTCCGGGAAGTCCTCCACCGCATAGGCCGAGAGCCGCTTGCCGATATCGAACAGCATCTTCTGCAAGGGGGCGAGATCCGGGCTGAAGGCGCCGGCCTCAGCGTCGAACACCGCCGCGATGGCCTTCACGTGGCCGGTGCAGCTGGCGGCCGCGGCGGCAAGGCTGGCGAGGGTTTCCGGATCCGTGTCCTGAAAGGCCGCAGAGACGGTCTGCGGGGTCGGCGGCGTATCCATGCCCGCCGGAACCGGCACTTCGCCATCGGCAATCAGGAGATCGCGCAGGGAAAACCGGCCGAAGGCCCGGCTGTCGGTCAGGGGCGCAAGGCGCAGGGAGGTCAGCACCGTTTCCCGGTCGGTGAGACCCAGAATGGCATTGACGCGCATGGTCGGGTCGTTGTCGTCGTCCTCGTCCAGCTGCGGATGAACGCTGTCCCAATAGTCCTCCAGGCAGCGGCGGATATAGGAGAGTACCTCGTCCAGCCCCTGCAGCCCGTCCTCACGCAGGGCCGCATTGGCCAGCATCACGGCGATGCGCAGGTCCTTGGTCGAGGCCAGCAGCTCGCAGGCCTGCCGGATCACTTCCTGAAAATCCGGATCCTCGGCCTTGATGACGCTGTCGCCGACGACCCGTTCCTCGCCGGGCTGATTGGCAAGCTCCAGCGTTGTGAAGGCGGCGTCATAGGTCATGTCCTCGCCGCAGGGCGCGTCATCGCCAAAGCTTTGCAGCAGGTCGTCCAGATTGAGCATGATGGATCCTCTCAAAAATCGGTCTGGCGGAGGGTCATGTCGCCCCGCCGAGTGCGCGTCTGACCGCGCTCAGGAATTGCGCCTGTTCGCCCTTGTCCTGAATGTGGGCTGCGACGGTTTCCGCCAGGATTTCCGCACTCGGCGCGTCGCGGGCGGCCTTGACGGTCACCACCCGGGCAATCGGTCCAAGATGGGGCTTCAGGAGATCGGCAATCTGCTGGACGATCTCCTCGGCCAGCCCGCTGGAGACCAAAGAGCCGCCGCCCAGGGTGCCACCGAGCGTCCCGCCATGAGTGCCGCCCATGGTGGTCCCGGCCAGCGCCCGCCTGATCAGGGAGCGAAGCTGTTCGCGTTCGCCTGTGTCGGAAAATTCGCGCAGCACCGTCTCGATCATTTCTTCCGGGCTGCTGGAGCGTTCCGCTGCCCGGCGCACGATGATCCGGCCCATGGGGCCAAGGCTTGAGGTCAGGTGCTTTTCCACCTCCAGCAGGGTCTGCGAACTCATCCGCTGCAGCATGGAGGAGGAAACCGGGCCCAGGCCTGAAGCCAGGGATTGCCCGGTCTGCATCGCGGGCCGGGGCGCGGGCGTCATGTTGATCAGGCCGGTCCTGTCCGCATCGGGCAAGACTTCCGCCAGCGCTGCCCGCATCTCCGCCGCGCTCTCGAACCGCCGGACCGGGTCGACGTTCATGGCCTTGAGCACGATCCGGTCCATGGCGGGCGCAATGGCGGCCACCAGTTCGCTCGGCGGGGTGACCTGACCTGAGCGCAGGGCCTCGAACAGGGCCTCGATGCCGCCGCCCTTGTAGGGTTTGCGGCCGGTCAGAAGCTCATAGAGCAGCACGCCGCAGGCATAGATATCCGCCCGCGCATCCACTTCGCCGCCCATGAGCTGCTCGGGCGCCATATAGGCGGGGGTTCCGATCATGCCCGCCCCCGTCGCTTCCATGGAGGTCAGCCGGGCAATGCCGAAATCGGTCAGCTTCACCGTGCCATCTTCCGCCAGCATGACGTTCGCGGGCTTCATGTCCCGGTGGACGATGCCGACGCCGTGAATGCAGGAGAGACCCGCGAGGATCTGCGACATGATCGCGTGGATTTCCTCCAGCGCCATGCCGCCGGGGCCCAGCTGCCGGTCCTCCAGAGTGATCGAGCGCACCCGCTCCATGACGATGAAGGGCACGCCGTCTTCCTGCAGGAAGTCGAAGATCGTCACCAGATTGGGATGCAGCACCCGGCCTGCGGCGCGGGCTTCGCGGGCAAAGCGGTCGAGCCAGTCCTGACTGCCGGCGGCATTGATCAGGTGCTGGTGGATGGTCTTGATCGCGACCGGGCGCTCGATGTCCGGGTCCAGCCCGGCATAGACCATGCCCATGGCGCCTTCGCCCAGGATCCCCTCGATCCGGTATTTGCCGACGAACCGCCGGATGCCGGAGGGGCCGATGACGGTTGGGTCAGACATCGATCATGCTCATGGCCCGCTCGAGACTGCGGCGCAGACGGTTGAAGGAATGGGACAGGGAGCTGATCTCGTCCTTGCCGGGCTTGCGGTATTCGGGCACGGAGAAGTCCCCCATGCTGACCTTTTCCGCCACATCCGACATGCGGCGCACCGGACGCAGGACAATGCGGCCCAGAAGCACGTTGCTGACGATGAAGATCAGGAAGAACAGCAGGGTGAAACCGGCAATCAGGATCAGGCCGGTTTCCTCGGCGCGCCGGTCGGCAATCGACATGGGCGCGGAAATGATCTGGGCGCCGATGGTCTCGCCCAGCTGCCAGCCGAAGCCGTGGTTGGGGCCATAAAGGTCCACCATCGCCGGAGGCGCGGCTTCCGGCGTGGAATGGCACATCAGGCAGCCTTCCTGCTTGATGGTCAGCGGAAAGGCGACGGTGAGATAGCGGTTGCCGTCATTTTCCACCACGGTCGAGATCTGCTCGAGCTTGGGATCGGCGCGCAGCTGCTCGATCAGCCCGGTTTCCATCTCATTGGCCAGATTGTCCGGATTGGTCGGATTGAGGGCCGCTTCCTTGTAGCTGAACTCCGGGAACATCTTCTTGAAGCCCTGGAACACGCTTTGCGCCGAAAAGGCGGCAACGGTCTCGGGGAAGAAGAGGATGTCGCTGTCATCGGACAAGGCGGGCGTGATGTTGCTGACCGTATAGGAGCGCACGGCGATGGCATTGGCCCGGATCAGGTCGATGGCCTGATGGATCTCCCGGACAGCTGACTTCTGTACGACGAGATAGGACACGCCCGAGGCGGCTGCGATGCCGACAAGGCAGGTCAGAAGCAGGGCGATGTTGTATTTGAAGCGCAGGCCCATGGGTCGGGATCCTTGGTTTGGCGCATCCGCGCGAGATCAAATCTGTCAGGTCTGGCCCGGGAGCGGCGGCAGCCGGTCCTCTCAGGCGCTCAGGTCAATCAGCTGGCGGCGGGTCAGGACACCGGTCTGTTCTTCCGTGCGGCTGTCCTGAAAGGCCTTGATGGCGGTGCGGGTCTGGGGGCCGAAAATGCCGTCGACCAGCCCCTTGTAGAAATCGAGATCCCTGAGCCGGGTCTGGACCGAACGCTTGGCGGCGCGGGACAGGGACTGTTCCAGCAGGCTCAGCTCTTCCAGGGTTTCCGCCGGGGTGTCTGTCGGGGCTTCGGATGCTGCGTTGCTTGCTGCATCCGTTACGGGCTCTGCGGGAGCGGCGGTCACCTCTGCGGCAGGAAGGGCAACGGGAGCGGCAGCGGGGGACGCCTCCGGAGTGGCAGCCTCCGATGTGGCCGCAGGTGCTTCCGGCTTCGGTTCCTTCAGGAAGATCGGCCGGGACGGGAAGCCCGATGCGGACGCGCCTTCCTGAACGCTCATGCGGCGCAGGACCGTGCTGACCTCCACGCCCTCGCCCTTTGAAACAGCGCTGGCCAGCGCATCGAGGACGCCGGAGAAGGCGGCGACCGGGGCGGTCAGAACCGGCGAGGAGGCCGGATCCTGCGGGGGAGCCTCCGTTGCCGGAATCACACTCTCCGGCAGGCTCACATTGGCAGGGGCAAGGGTCGCCACCGTCGCTCCGCCCTGTGCGGCTTGTGCCGCAGAACGGGAGAAGGCGAGTAGCGGAATGGCGCGGGTGAAGAGATCCGTGCCCCGGCTCAGCACCGCCCCCTCGGGCAGCACGAAGGCGCGGCCCTGAAAGGTGACCACCGGCGCATCGAGATAGACGAAGGTGGCCCGCGAATTGGCCGCCTCCCGGGCGAAGCGGGTCAGGATCGACCGCAGTTCCGCGTTGTTGGGATCGGCAGAGCGGAGGGTTTCAACGCCGATGGCCTGAAGCTCGGCCTGAATGGCCTCGGCCCGCTTGTCATCCTCGCCGACACTGACGACCAGCGCGACGACGCGGCCGCTTTGGGCCAAAGCCTGCGAGGGCACCAGCAGACCGGACAGGGCCAGCGACGAAGCAAGAGCGAAGCTCAGACAAAACAGGCGCGCAAACATATCCGGTCTCTCGGCTCCATTGGCGATCAAGGGAGCCGGCAGACCCCCAGGCCCGCCACAAAGCTCCATCACGCCTTAGGTGCCCTCAGGACCGGGAGAGGTTCACGGGGGTAGGAAAAAATATGGGGGAGGGGGGATTGAGGGGGCACGTCTTGTGATATGGAAAGCTCACAGTATTGCCGGATCAAGTCCGGCAATGCCGGAGAGGTTGGGGCAAATGCGGTGAGCCAACCAGCCGGAAGTCGGTCCGGTAGGGTCGACTGACCCACGCTTCTGGCACAGATGTCACCCCGGCCGCAGGCGAAGCCGGAGAGCCGGGGCCCACTCGCATGGCGTCTTTCGAAAACGCCGGTGGCAAGGCGACAAGCATCCGGTCCGGAAATCTATCGAAAGGACAAGGGTCTGGCCTTGAAACCCTGCTCAAAATGATCGCTCTGGCAACGAGTGGGCCCCGGGTCTCGCGTTGCTCGCCCGGGGTGACGAAACGCTTCTACGTCCGCGAACCGTTTGTCCATCAACCGTAGGCCTCTCCCCTACTCGGTGCTGCAGTTCATGTCGCCGGTGAGGGCCGTTTGGAGGGCTTTGCAGGCGTCGAGGAGGGGGCTGCCGTCGTGGTCTGTCAGGGATGTGCGGAGGGCGGTTTCCAGATCGGAAAGCGAAATCTCCGGGCGGGCGGACAGGATCAACGCGGCAACGCCGCTGACGAAGGCGGCGGAGGCGGAGGATCCGGAGACATAGCGGAAGGCATTGCCGGGCGCCGTACTCAATATGTCGACCGCCGGGGCCGGGATCGCGGGCGCGTGGCCCGCAGCTCCTGCGGACACCACACCGGGCACGGAGGCGGGAAAGGCAACGTCAGTCCCTTCGCCTCTGGCGGCGACAACCAGCAGGCCATGGCCGACCGCGGCCCGCACCAGTTCTTCCAGCAGGGCATCGAAGGGTCCGCCAAGGCTCATGTTGATCACCTTGACGCGGTTGATGATGGCAAAGTTGAGAGCCCGGGCGAGGGAGAAACTGTTGCACTGGCCGGTGGCGGCCGATCCCTGCCAGCAGGCGCGCAGCTCGATGATCCCGGCTTCCGGCGCAACGCCGACGATGCCGAGCGCATTGTCCGCATCGGCGGCAATGATCCCGGCAATGGCCGTGCCATGGGCTTCGCCCGTTTCGGGATGCTCCGGCGCCTTGGTGTTGCCAGAGTTGCCGGAGTTGCCAGAGACGAAATCATGCTGGCTGACAATACGTCCAGCCAGATCCGGATGGGTGATGTCGATGCCGGAATCCACCACGCCGATCGAAACGCCGCTGCCTTTGGACAGACTATGGGCCTTCAGGGCGTTGATCCGCGACAGGGCGCCCTGGGCGGGAAGCAGCGGGTCGGAATAGCTGTGCTCGAGCACATTGTAGGTCTGGATCTTCTGCACGGTCCGGATCGCAGGATCGGCCTCCATCCGCGCAATCAGGCCGTCGAGATCCGCATTGGCGGCAACGGTCATGATGAAGCAGTGAACCGAGATCGACTGCAGGGGCCATTCGGCCGCCAGGGTCACCCCGAACCGGCTTTCAATGCCGGCGGCAACCTGGGGCAGGCTTGCTGGATCGGCGAGCGGCACGGTCAACAGCAGATGCACATCCGAGGACAGCGTGTCTGCGGGGACGAGGCGGAACTGGGGGGGCGCAGCCGTGGGACCTGGTGCGGCAGCCGTGGTGCCGGGCGCAGCCACCGGGTCAGCCGCTGCCGCAGGCTTTGCAGACGGGATTGCTGGTTGGGCTGCGGTCTGAGCCGCTGCTGTGCGGACAAAGCCGAAGGACTGCAGGCCAAAGGTCAGCAGCAAGAACAGCACCAGTCCGCCAAGGGACAGGGTCATGGTGCTTCCAGTGGTCCTTCCGGCAATCCTTCCGGCAATCCGGCAAAGCAACGCGCCACGGGTCATCGCCATCACTCCGGTGAGGCAAACAGAATGTCTGGGTCGGCCATCAGCTTGTCGGCCACGGCCTTGCGGTCCGGGGACGCAGAGGCAGGGTCCTTGATGCTGGCGGTATAGACGCCGGTTTCCGAGGGGCCGTCTTCAAGCGTCATGCCGTGACGGGCCAGAAGCGCGGACACGGCTTCCGGAGAAAGCGGGGCGGCCGTCTGGAACTTGATCCGGCTGCCATCGGCCGGTCCACTTGTCAGGGTCTGGTAGCCGTCCTGGTTCTGCGGGCCAAGATACTCGGGCAGGATAACGATCGCGGCGACAAGACAGGCTGCGAGACCCGCGCCAGCCATGAGAGCCGCTCCCCCAAATCCCTTATAGGTGCCGACCGCGCCTCTCCAGCGCCGGGTGTCCGTACGGCGGCGGTCCGTGGACCGGCTTGAAGACCCGCCTGCCAGGGCGGAAGATGTGGCAATCTGTTTGCCCCCGGCCAGAGCTTCCGCCTCGATCTGCGCACGCAGACTGGTAAAGCTCTGCGACAGGGGCACATCAAAAGGGTCTTCGGTAGCGACCCGCTTTGCCAGTTCGAATTGCCGCGCCACTTCCGCAGCGCATTGCGGGCAGCTCTGCACGTGCTGCTTCACCCGCGCCTGTTCCGCTGGGGGCAGGGTTCCGTTGACAAACCAGGGAATGAGTTCCCAGACGGCGTCATGCGGTTCGACAGAAATCGGGGGAGAGGAATCAAGCAACTGCGTTCTCCGAGACGGCGCGCTCATCGTCGCTCATTATGTGCCTGAGCCGCCGCCGTGCCGTCATCATGCGGGTTTTCACGGTGCCGACCGGGCATCCAAGGATCTCTGCTATCTCCGTATAGAGATAACCGTTGAAGTAGGTCAGTTCAACAACCGCCCTGAGTTCAGGGGTGAGTTGCTGAAGCGCATTCGCAATGTCCTTCTGGCGGATCACGGCTTCCGCCGTGTCGCTGTTGTCGTCCAGAAGATCGTCTTCCAGAACGACATCATCCTTGTAGCGCCCCATGCTCTGGCGCTTCTTCATGGCCAGCCGGTAGGCAATGCCAAAGATCCAGGACGAAGGCTTGGACCGCCCCTCGAAGCGTCCGGCGGACCGCCAGACAACCATCAGCGTGTCATTGGCAACTTCCTCAGCCGCCTCATGACTTTCCGTAATGCGCCGCGCGAAATGCATCAGTTTCGGCAGATAGCGGCGGTGCAGGTTTTCAAATGCTGACAGGTCGCCCTGCGCAATGGCGGCCAGCAAGGACTCATCGGCCGGGTTCTGTTTGCCCGACAGCGTGGTCCGAATGGATCTGAGTAAGCTCATTCTTCGAGTTCGCTTTACTGTGTACGGGACATAGGTGCTTCGGCAAACCGGGAAAGGTTCACGTCAGGGCAAGAAATTTTCAAAAGGCCTGAGACGCCTGCCAGCATTGGTTGAGGCGCGCGCCAGACTACATCAAATGACTGTTTCATGTTCGTTCCTCTCGGGGATCATCGCGGGACGGGCAAAGCCCTGTCCGGGCTGTCATCGAGAAAACGCGATCCGTTCGCCGGTTGGCGGCAGCTGCCGGATGGGACACAGCGCTGCCTTGCCGCACATTGTTCTTTCTTCTTGCCGGGCCACATGGTGCGGCCAGCTCGCTGGCGCCGGTTTCTTGTCCTTTTTATCGGACCGGCTTTTCGCACATATCTTCCGCCGGCCTGCGGCGGATGCAGACCAGACAGTTTCGGCTCGTTTTGCGGGATGGCTGTCGGCTTTCCCGGCATGGATCGTGAGTTCTTCATGCCCGCCAGCATCTGGAGGGCCTTCCAGAAATCTATCAGGCCCTGAAAAACCGGGGGGACCTGATCATTGCCAGTTTGTGCAGATCTGTTGCCGCCGAGTGCAAAACCTCCCGGATCACCCGAGGAGCCCTGCCCAGATGCCTGCAGCAAACCTCAAGCAAAGCGGGGTGAAAAGGAGAGGCGGGAGCCGTCCCAAGCCTGCAGATTTTTACAGGGCCGATGAACTTTCCGGCCGCTGCCGATCACCTACGGAAAAGTGCATGAAAAGGCCGCCACATCCCAGGCGGGCCTTGCAGATCAAGGTGAAAAGATCATGACAACCTTCGGTAACATCAACTATCCCGATGAAATCGCCGACATCTACCAGAGCAACCGCGCGCTTTTCGATCTTTTTGCGCGGTATTTCAGCGGTGGCCATTTTGATGAGAACCTTAGTTTTCTTCGAGCTGTTTATTCTGGCGCGCGATGGGAAGACATCTACAGAGATTATATTCTTGTAGACTCTGCGAGACGGATCAACATTTCCGGCGATTTGCGCGAAAGGCTGACGGAGATTGTTCAGACAGATCCTTTTGATCAAGGCGAATGGACCACACAACTCAGGCACGCCATCAACGAAATTGAGTCCATGGTCAATAGTTCCGCCCAGCTGACAAATTTCTGGAAGTCCGATGAATTCTGGGACTTCCACCAGAACAATGGCGGCGATGAGAACGATTTCCGCTATCCAAGTCGCTTGGAAGCCTTCATCCGGAGTTTCTCCAGGGACCGCTGGACCGCAGAAACGCTTGCAGAGGCCAAGGACTTGCTGGCCAGGGAAGGCATGAATCTCACCCCGAAGCAGCTCGTCGAACGGCTGGAAGCCGAAGGCCGTATTCAGGCAAAGGTCATTTACGACCCAAATGCGGCGGCTCTTGCGCTTGGAACCCAGAACGTCGCTGCCTTGCAGGAGTTCATGGGGAAATATGGCCCGGGGAATTTCAGCTGGGAGCAGAACCTGACCCTGGCGCAGGAGTGTCTGGCCAAGCTGAACCGGACCGAAACGCCGGAGGCGTTTATCGACCGGCTGATTGCGGGCGGCTTCATCCGCGACAAGCGGCCAAATGCGCAGGCGCAGGGCACAGAAGGCGGGGATGACGACAATAACCAGGGCGGCGATGACGACCGTAGCGATGGCGCGGGCGGCGGCAACGGCCGGCTCACCCTGTCGGAATTCATGCTGCGCCTGCCGCCCACTGCGGAAGCCGTGATCCAGAGAAGCCTGCCCGCGATCAGCCAGCTGCTGGTCGTTGAAGGGGACGAGGACGGTGCAACCGGTCTTGCCCGCGATCTGGCAGGCGAATTGCGGGACATGGCCGACCTACAGGAAGGCGAGACCTTCGATATTTATGAGCTGCTCGATTATATCCTGCAGTTCGCCCGGCGCATGGGCCAGCCCGCAGACGCCGGGAGCGATGGCGGCGGCGATGATGGCGACAGTGACGGGGACAGCGTTGAAAGCTTCCGGATGAGCGGCTATAGGCCTGTGTCTCTGGAGACCTTCCTCGACACGACTGGCGGCGGCAGCGATGACAGCGATGACGGCTCCGACAGCTCTGACAGCTCCGACGGCGGCGATAGTGGTCCGGGCGCCGGAGGCGCGGGCAATGGCGGCCTGAGCCTCAACGAATTCATCCGCCGCCTGCCGTCCCATGTCGACGCCCATATCGAAGCCCGGATGGGCGACATCAGCTGGGCGATTGGTGAGGGCAATAACGCCTTGATCGCCTCCAATATTGCCGAGCTGATGGAGTACATCCTCCAGAACGCAGACCCGGAAGATGCCCGTCAGGTTCGCCGGGCAGAACTGGAAGCCTATATCCGGCGGATCGCCGGGAACCGGGCTGGCAACCAGAATGGTAACACCGGCACCAACACGGAAACGGACACCAGGGATCCTGGCGAGCTGACCCTGACGGATTTCATGCTGCGTCTGCCAAATGACATCGAGGTGCTGACCCGGCCCAACATGGGCGGGATCCGCGAGGCTCTGGCCGCGGACAACGAGGACGGCGCCACCGGCCTTGCGCGGGATCTGGCCGCCGAACTGCGCAACATGGCGGGCATCCGGGAAGGCGAGACCTTCGATATCTACGCGCTTGTCAGCTATATCCTCGATCTCGGACGCCGGCAGAACCAGCAGGCAGGCCAGGACGGCGAAGATGTGAGGGAAGCGGGCGACGGCGCGACGGACGCAGGGGACGAGCGTGTGAGCCTGAGCGAATTCATCCGCCAGCTGCCCGCCAGCGCCGATGGCCACATCCAGGCCCGGATGGAGGATATCAGCTGGGCAATCGGCCAGGGCAACAATGCGCTCGTGACCCGCAATGTCCAGGAGCTGATGAATTACATGCTCGAGCACTCGGCTCCGGGTATCGTTGAACAGGTCGATGTCTATGAATTGCAGGCCTATATCCTCAAGATTGCCCGCAACATGCGTGGCCGGCAGGACGGCGGCACCGGTCCGGGCAATCCCCCGGGTGGTGGCAATGGCGGCGGCGGGGATGATGGCTCCGATGACGGCAGCAATGGTGGCAACGGGGGCAATGGGGGGTCTGGCCCGACCTTCCGCGAGGCCGAACGCACCTTGTCCATGGATGTCGACGATTTCCTGAACGATGATCCTGAAGAGATCCGCCGCGCCCAGGCCCGAGGCCAGGCCGGAGCTCAAGCAAATGCTCAGGCAAGCGGTCAGGCTCAGGAGCAGGCAAACGCCCAGAACGGCGAGGCCCAGCCTCCCCGCACGACGCCGGTGGGCAACACGCCCTTGCTGCAGCTGATCCGAAACGCCCGGCACCTCGAAGGCACGCAGGTCGCGCTCCAGGGCATGCGGCGGGTGCGCGATGCCCTGATCAACAGGGATGTCAACGCGGCCCGCGTGGCGGCCCGTGACCTTGCCTCCGAGCTTCTGGGCGGCCCGCGTGCGGAACCGCATCTCCAGGGTATTTTCCAACAGGAAGTGCGCGAGGTGACGACCACGATCCTGCAAGAGATCAATGGTGCGCTGTCGGAAGATGAAAAGAAGCCGAGAGCGGCCGCAAGGGGCACTGACGAGCCGGATCCACGCAATGGCCCGCGCCGGGGTCCGGACGGCGGCAATCCGGGCGCTGGCGCTGCCAATGGCGGAACCGGCAATGGGGCCCCGAATGGAGGAGCGAATGGGGGAGCACAGCAGCCCCCGGCCGGCGGCTATGACCGTGCCACCATGGACCGGATGGAACGCCAGATGCGCGAGCGCTCCCAGGAGGACCGGCGCGGCAATCAGGACTTGGGCACCTATGCAGCCTCCGAAATCCGGGCGATCACCCAGCTGATCATCGCCAGCCAGATGAAGGCAGCGCAGCAGCGGGCAGAGGCCTTGTCGAAGATGCTCCAGTCCTCCAATGGCGAAGCTCCTCCCATGACCCGGGACGAGATCCTGCGGCTTGCCTTTGGCAAGGCAAAGCCGAAGTCGGCTGCGGCGAAGGAAGGCGGAGCAGGCGGTGACGAGGCAAATGACGTAACCGCCCAGCTGATCAAGGTCGTGAACTGGGACAATTTCTGCGAGGTCTACGAGATCGACCCGGGCGAGATCGAGGAGATCAAGAAGGTCGCCCGCAAGGCGGTAAAGGACACGGATCAGGCCAAGACCGCCTGCAAGGACATCCTGTCCCGCCGCAATGCCAAGGCAAAGGTCAAGATCAAGAACGGCCGCTATCTGGCCGAAGCGATCGTCCACGCCATGCGCATGAAGCAGGAACGCCAGATTCTTCGCAAGCCGCTGAAAATGTCCGACATCCCGGACGACGAGTGATCTGACATGAAACCCGCAGCCGGGCATCAACCGCCCGGCTGCGGATGTTGCACGGAGGGGGCAGATCTCCGCTCTGGCCGTGGACAATCCCGCCAAGCCTCCGCCATCACCTGCCGGTCAACCCCGGCTCGCATGGCGAG
Source organism: Roseibium suaedae (assembly GCF_900142725.1). Lineage (GTDB taxonomy): Bacteria > Pseudomonadota > Alphaproteobacteria > Rhizobiales > Stappiaceae > Roseibium > Roseibium suaedae. The sequence continues at coordinate 168,317 of NZ_FRBW01000006.1, forward strand.
GCCCGGGGCCCACTCGCAGAACCGGTTTTAAAGTGGCCGATGTCATGGCCAGGGGCATCTCCCCTTGGAGGATTACGCAAAACAACCGCTCTTCGAACGAGTAGGCCCCGGCTCGCGCTGCGCTTGGCCGGGGTGACGTCTGTTCCAAAAGCGTGGGTCAGTCGACCCTACCAGACCACTCACCGGCTGGTTGGCTCACCGCATTTCCCCAAACTCTGCGTCATTGCCGGACTTGATCTGGCAATCCATGGCTGGACGTAGAAGCGTTTCGTCACCCCGGACGCAGCGCAGCGGAGATCCGGGGCCTACTCATTTGCAGAGCGGTCATATTGAGCAGGGTTTCAACGCCAGTCCCTTGTCCCTTCAACCGGTTTCCGGATCGGATGCTTGTCGCGTTGCCACCGGCGTTTTCGAAAGACGCCATGTGAGTAGGCCCCGGCTCTCCGGTTGCACCTGCGGCCGGGGTGACGGACGGATGGGGGCTCCCTCTCTCCAGCCACTCGAATTCTTTCATCGCGGAGATGAAATATCGGTTCCCGACATTGATCTGTCTTGACCATGGTGCGACAGTCGGCCCGGTTCCGGGAGGACGCTGGACATGCTTGTGTGGCGTTCCTATCTGAGCCTTTTCCGGTCTTTGCCGGAAGATCCGGTGCCGAGCGATCGGCCCGGTGATGTTGAAGTCAGTTTGCGAACCGGAAGATTATGAAACAGAGCGATGGGAACACGGGTACGCCCGGCGAAGGTCACAAAGCGGCCCGCTGGCTTGGACCGACAAATGCCAACCGCTCTGCGCTGATTGCGCCCGTTTCCGCCGCCCGCTGGCTGCTCTTGCTGGTGGTGATTGCCGCCATCTATTTCTTCCACGGCTTCATCGTTCCGGTTCTGGCCGCGCTGGTGATCGGTTTTGCCAGCTGGCCGCTCTATCGCAGGCTTCTGACCCAGACCGGCGGCAACACCACCTTTGGGGCAACGGTTGCTCTTCTGGCCATCGTCGGCTTCCTGATCATCCCGATTTCCATCGCCATCGCCTATACGGTGGATGAATTGCGCCAGTGGATCGGCTGGGCCATCGAGGTCAACAGTGTCGGTGCGCCGCCGCCCCAGTGGATCGCTGGCCTTCCGGGCGTCGGCGACTGGCTGGCGACCAGATGGCGCGAGCACATCGGCTCTCCCGGTGACATTGCCGAACTGGTGCGCATCGTCAGCGGCGCCAATATCGGCAACATCTACCGCGCCCTGATCGCGGCCGGGGACGGGGCCTTCCATCTGGTCCTGACCCTTCTGTTCATGCTGATCGCCCTGTTCTTCGTCTACCGGGACGGGGAGAAATTCGTGCGTCAGCTCGACCTTCTGGGTGAGCGCATCCTGCCCACCCGCTGGGAGCGGATTTCCCGCGTGGTTCCGGCGACCATCAGCTCGACCGTGACGGGCATGACCCTGATCGCCATCGGCGAAGGCATTGTCCTGGGCATCGCTTACTGGATGGCGGGCGTGCCCTCTCCGGTTACCCTCGGCGTTCTGACCGGCATGATGGCGCTGATCCCGGGCGGGGCGCCCCTGTCCTTTACCCTCGTGTCCATCTATCTGGCCGCCAGCGGCTCCTATATCGAGGGCGGCGCGCTGTTTGCCTGGGGCACGATCGAGCTTTTCATCGTCGACAAGACCATCCGCCCGCGCCTCGTGGGCGGCCCGATCAAGCTGCCGTTCCTGCCGACCTTCTTCGGCCTTGTCGGCGGGGTGAAGACCCTCGGCTTCCTCGGGCTGTTCATCGGCCCGGTGCTGATGGCCATCCTCGTGTCGATCTGGCGCGAATGGGTGCGCGAAGTCGCCCTGACCACACCGGATGCCCCCTTGCAGGTGGAAGCCGACGGCACAGTCGTCGACCCTGCTTCAGGTCACGGCTGATAGCGGCTTATCCAGTCAAGACCCTCACCCCAGCCCTCTCCCTGAAGGGAGAGGGGGCGGGTCGTGCCATGGGGACGGGCTGAATCCGTTTGTTGGATCTTGCTGCGGACTCCGGCTTGGTCGGGAATTCGGTTCGTCCTTCGTAAAAATGCCTCCTCCAAATTCCCCCCGGATCTTTCTCACCTGAGCGATGCCGCACGGCCACCTCGCCCCATGGGGGAGAGGTCGGACCGAAGGTCCGGGTGAGGGGGGCTTGCGGTGGGGATTAAAGGGGCGCTGAGGGCGGCACTCTGGCGGGGCCGGGCATCAGCAGCAGGAAGATCTGCCCCAGCACCAGCGGCAGGAGGCTCAGGGCCGTTGCCAGACCGAGGCCTGCAAGTCCCGGCCAGTCCAGACCAAGAATCTCGCTGAGGCCCGGATGCCAGAAGGCGGCCGTGATCAGGCCCAGGCACAGGGCCAGCGCACCCCAGACATAGGCATTCGTCAGCACGTCATTGCGCGCCAGACTGTGACAAGAACTGGGGCCAGAACTGCGCATGTTGAAGACATTCCAGAGCTGGGCCAGCGCCAGGGTCAGAAACGTGACCGAAACCGCAGGGCCGGGGCCAAGCTTCAGCCAGAACAGGGCCAGCGCGAAGGCGGCAAGGGTCGCAAGGGTGATCGCCCCGCCGAGGAACCCGATCAGGATCCAGCGTGGCCGGTCGACGATCGGCTCCTTCGGATCGCGCGGTGGCCGCAGCATGACATCCGCACTGCCGCGCCCGAGACCCAGCGCAAAGGCCGGGAACACATCGGTCACCAGATTGAGGAACAGGATCTGCAGCGGCAACAAGGGTACGGGCAGGCCGATGCCCACCGCAAGGCCGACGATCAGCACCTCGCTGACATTGCAGGACATGAGATAGACGACGAACTTGCGGATGTTCTCGAAGATGATGCGGCCCTGGCGCATGGCCATCAGGATGGTGGCGAAATTGTCGTCCTGAAGCACGATGCTGGCAGCTTCCCGGGCGACCTGGGTGCCCCGTTGCCCCATGGCAATGCCGATATCGGCCTTCTTCAGGGCGGGCGCGTCATTGACGCCGTCGCCGGTCATGGCCACCACGTGGCCCGCACTCTGGAAAGCGGAGACGAGGGCGTATTTGGTTTCCGGCGCGACCCGGGCAAAGACGTCGGTGCGGGTCAGGAGCGCCGAGCCGCCGCCCATGGCCTCGACCTCCCGGCCGGTCAGCACCTTCAGTTCGCCCTGCCCGATGCCAGCATCGCGGGCAATGCGGGCGCCGGTCTGGGGATGGTCGCCGGTGATCATCACGACCCGGACACCGGCCCTCTGGGCCTCCCGGATCGCCTGCGGAATTTCGACGCGCAAGGGATCGAGGAAACAGACGAAGCCGATCAGGGTCAGATCCGCGTAAGGGGCCGCAGAGGCACTGGTTTCGACCTTCGAGGCAAGGGCCAGGAGCCTCAGGCCGGAACTGGCGGCCTCTGCCTGCCGGGCGCGCCAGACCGCACGGTCATCGCTGGAAAGCGGCTGCTCGCCGGCCTCCGTCATCACCCGTGTTGCCACCGCCAGCACGGATTCAGGTGCTCCCTTGACCGCATAGAGATAGCGCCCCTCATGCTCATGCATGGTCGCCATCATCTTGCAGTCCGGGTCAAAGGCATGGCGGCCGGCCTGGGGCAGGCGCAGACCGAGATCCGGATGGGAGACGCCTGCAGCCTTTGCCACTTGCAGCAGGGAAATCTCCATCGGGTCGCCGATGGCATCTGACGCCTGCGCTGACCCGGATGCCGCCGCGTGGCCCAGATCCGCCGTGTTGCAGAGCGCGCCGGTTTCCAGGGCCTGAATCAGCAAGGCGGTTTCGTCCGGCGTGAGCTCTTCGCCCTCGCGCAGGAAGCTTGTCCCGGCACCGCTCTGGCGGACGGTTATGTCCGTGTCAGCCAGAAGATAGCGGGCAACGGACATGCGGTTTTCGGTCAAGGTGCCGGTCTTGTCGGTGAGAATGATCGTTGTGGAACCGAGGGTTTCCACCGCCGACAGACGGGTGACGAGGGCATGATGGGCGGCCATGCGCCACATGCCCCGGGCAAGGCACAGGGTTGCGACCACCGGCAGGCCTTCGGGGATCGCGGCCACGGCCAGGGCAACGCCGGTCTTCAGCATGTCCGGCACCGGATGGCCCCAGAGGATGCCCGCAAGGCTGGTGACGGCCGCCAGCACCAATGTCAGCCACAGGAGCCGCTGGCCGAGGAGATCCAGCCGCCGCTCCAGAGGCGAGGATTGCCCGTCTGTTTCCTGGGCCAGCGCCCCGATGCGGCCAAGCTCGCTCGCCATGCCCGTGGCAACCGCAATGCCTTCGCCCAGCCCTTGGGTCACGGCAGTGCCGCTGAAGGCCATGTTGCTGCGTTCGGCGGCGATCGTGTCCGGCGGAAGCTGCCGGATGTCCTTGGAAACGGGCGCGGATTCTCCGGAGAGCAGGGATTCATCGCACAGCAGCCCGGAGGCTGAAAGGAGCCTGACGTCGGCGCTGACCACGTCGCCCGCTTCCAGAAGCACAATGTCGCCGGGCACGATCCCGGCGGCGCTGATGTCGTGGACCTGCCCATCCCGGCGCACCCTTGCGCTGACATCGGTGATCCGCAGCAGGGCTTCCATGGAGCGGGCGGCGCGCAGCTCGGTCACGAAACCGATGATGCCGTTGATCAGCAGCACCACGCAGATGGCAAGCGCATCGGCCCTGTCCCCGAGGAGGAGAGAAAGAAGCGCCGCCGCCAGCAGCAGCCAGACGATGATGCTCTTGAACTGATGAACCAGAAGGGCCGTGAGGCTCTGGGGCTTGTGCGCCTTGAGCTGGTTTGGTCCGTAAACCTGAAGCCGCCTTGCCGCCTCCGCGCTGGAGAGCCCGGTCTCCACCGCCGTTTCCAGCCCCCGGGCGGCCGCCGCGCCCTCAAGGGCGAAGGCTTGCGCCGGATCGAAGAGACTGTTCCGCAGCGGGTCTTGCATTCCAGCTCCCGGGTCCGAGGAGAAGGTCAGGGGCAGCGATCAGGGATCAGCATTGAAATCCAGGTCTTCCGCGAGTTTCGGCGACCAGCAGCCTGGGGCCAAGTCGGGGAGACTTCGTAGGCATACCACTTATGCGGGAAATGTCTCACCCTTCTTCAGCCAATGCGGGCCATTTGCGGGGAAAGGGAAAGGCCGTCTCGATCTGACGGGCTAGACGCAAAAGCCGCCAGTCGCGGTTGAAGCCACCAACAAGCTGGATGCCGATCGGCAGGCCGGTCCCGGAGGCCTGAGCGGGCAGGGTGATTGCCGGGTGGCCGATGGCATTGACCCAGCCCGTATAGACCGCATGACCGCGCGGCCCCACCGGCTGGCCGTCGATCTCCGGCGGATAGTCCATGCCGATGGCCCAGGGCATGGCGGCAGCTGACGGGGTGAGGATGACATCCACCTCGCAAAACACCCCGGCTGCCTTGCGCCTGAGACCGGCAATAGCATCCATCAGCGTGAAAAAATCGCCGCTGCCGGTGGCGCGGCCTTCCGCAGCCATGTTCCGGTACTTGGTTGAAGCCTTCTGGAAATCACTCCCGATCGTCTGGTCCAGAAACGCCAGCCCGCTCTTGCCGATCAGAGGCCAGCCTGCGGTCAGCGGAGAAATATCCAGCGGCAGGGGGCCTTCGCTCACCTCATGGCCCAGTTCCTTCAGCTGATCCGTGAAGGCGCGGCAGGAGGCGGCGATAATGGGGTCCAGGGGCGCATCGCCGAACCGCTCAACATAGAGGATCTTCAGCGGACCGGGCGCCTGATCGAGGCTTGCCCCGGCGTCTTCTTCCTGCCCGTGCCAGGAGTTTGGATCCAGCGGATGGGGGCCTGCCATGGCTTTGAAGACCAGGGCCGCATCTTCGACGGTGCGGGCGAGGGGGCCGATCACCTCCAGATCCAGGAGGATCTGGGGCAGGCACTCCACGCGCGGCACCCGCCCGATGCTGGGCTTCAGGCCGATCAGGCCGGTGTATCCGGCGGGCCTGCGGATCGAGCCGCCGCCATCGGTGCCAAGGGCAGCGGGAAAAAGCCCGGCCGCCACCCCCGTGACAGAGCCGCCGCTTGAGCCGCCGGGGGTCAGGGCCGGATCGAAGGGGTTGCGGGTCGGGCCGAAAAGCGGATTGTCGGTGAAGCCTTCCAGGGTGAACTCGGGCACATTGGTCTTGCCCAGAATGACCATGCCGGCAGCTTTCAGCCGGGAGACTGCGATTTCATCCGCGTCTGGCACATAATCCGCATAGCTGGGGCTGCCCCAGGTGGTGCGGATGCCTGCGGTGAGGATGTTGTCCTTGACCGCCAGGGGAATGCCGTCGAGCGGGCCAAGCGGGCGTCCCTTCGCCCGGCGGCGGTCGGAGGCCTGTGCCTGGGCCTCTGCCTCCGGATTGGGGGTGACAAGCGCATTGAGCCTTGGGTCCAGCTTGCGGATCCGGGCGGTGAAGGCCTCCAGCAGGCTGACCGCCGTGACCTCTCCGGCTTGCAGCGCTGCGGAAAGCCCGGTCAGGGGCAGGCGCCAGAGTTCCGTCATTGGAACATGCTCTGCGGCAGGAACAGGACGATCTGCGGGAAGGCGATCAGGAGCAGGGTGAAGACCAGCATGATCACCGCATAGGGCAGGGCGCCGCGCACCGCATCCATGAAGGGGCCGCCGTCCAGCCGCACGCCATGGACCACATAGAGATTCATGCCGACGGGCGGGGTGATCAGGCCCAATTCGCACATCAGCACGACGAAGATGCCGAACCAGACCGGATCGATGCCTGCGGCCACGATCACCGGCACGGCGATGGGAATGGTCAGGACCTGCATGGACAGGACATCCATGAACATGCCGAGCACCAGATAGAACAGGATCAGCACCAAGAGCAGGCCGGTGGCCGACAGGCCAAGGGAGGCAATCCAGGTGGTCATGGCCTGGGCCGCGCCGGTCAGGGACAGGGTGACGTTGAGCACGAAGGCGCTGGTGACGATCAGAAGCACCATGCCCGTGGTCTTGGCGGTCTGGATGAAGCAGCGGTTGAGGAAGTCCTTGCTGAACTTGCCATGCAGGACGACGAAGATCATCGCGGCCACAACGCCGAGCGCGGCGGATTCCGTGGGCGTGGCAATGCCCAGATAGATCGAGCCCATGACGATGAAGAAGATCACCACCGGCGGGAACAGGGCCTTCAGCGCCCGCAGCTTGACGGCAAGCGGCGCGGAGACCTCGACCATGCCGTGTTCGCCCCGGTTGGCAAAGGCAATGTAGCCCATGAAGCAGAGGGTCAGGAGCAGGCCCGGCACGATGCCGGCGACGAAGAGCTGGCCGATGGACTGCTCCGCCATGGAGCCATAGACGAGCAGGTTAACGCTTGGCGGAATGAGGATGCCGAGCGTGCCGCCCGCCGCCAGGCTGCCCAGCGACTTGTCACTGGCATAGCCGCGCTTGTCGAGGGTGGGCATGGCCACGGTGCCGATGGTGGCCGCGGTTGCGACGGACGAGCCGGAGGTGGCGGAAAACAGCGCGCAGCAGCCGATGTTGGTGTGCAGCAGGCCGCCCGGAAGACGGCCGAACCAGAGCGACAGCGCCCCGTACATCTGATCAGCGATGCCGCTGCGCAGCAGGAGTTCGCCAAGGAGAATGAACAGCGGGATGGCGGTCAGGAGGTTTTCGTTCTGAACGCCCCAGACGACGGCGCCCATGGATTCCACCAGCGGCCAGCCGAAGGCCAGAACCCCGGCAACGATGCCGGTAAGGGCCATGACGGCGGCAATCGGAACACCTGCCAGCATGATGGCCAGCATGAGGAAGAAGGCCAGGAAAATCGCGGTTACAGACATGCCAGATTACCTCTGCTCCAGATCGTCGAGTTCGTCGCGGAGCTCTTCCATGGCGCCTTTCGGGCCGAAGTTCCGGTTGATGGCGGCAATGTCGCCGCGCAGAAGGTCGCGGAGGCCGCATCCCAGCAACAGGACGCAGGCGAGGAAGAAGACGACCAGCGCCCCGTACCAGAGCGATTGCGGATAGATCAGGGGCGTTGCCCAGGGCGTCGCGGCGGTGCTGCCATAGTCCAGCGTGTCCTTGATCACCGTGTAGCAATAGCGGATGAAGAACAGGCCGACGCCGGTGAGGAACAGCAGGGAGATGAGGTTCATCACCGCTTGCAGGCGCGGGCCGAGCCGGTCGTGCAGGAAGTCGATGCGCACATGCCCGCGTTCGATCAGGGCAACCGTGAAGGCAAGGGACCCGCAAATGGCGAGGACATAGCCCCCCAGCTCGTCGGCTCCCTGGAAGGAATGGTTGAAGAGCTTCCGGCTGACCGTCTCGAGGGAGACGAACAGGGACAGCCCCAGAAGCAGGATTCCGAAAATCCAGCTGACCGCGATGGTGAAACGATGCATGGCCCGGTTCCAGGATGCGCCGCACGGCACGCGCGGCAGGAAAGACGTTCATGCGCCGGACCCCGGGGCAGGGGCCCCTGAACTGAGATCCGGCGCATCAGGGCGGGATAGCTTACATGCCGAGGCGCTTGCCGACGGTTGCCTTCCAGTCAGCCGAGCAGGTCGGACGGGTGGCGTCGCAGACCTCTGCCCAGGCCGGGAAGGAGAGTTCCTTCACCGCATTCTGGACCAGAGCCAGATCTTCCTCGGAAATAGGCACTTCGGTGAGGTTGTACGGCTTGTTCAGCTCGCAAGGGGTCTTGCCGACATTGCAGCGCATGGCATCGTCGAACAGCTCTTCCGAATAGACCCAGATGTCATCGACCAGACCCTTGAAGGCCGTTTCCAGCTTGGCCTGCTCTTCCGGGGAGAACTTGTTCCAGGTGTCCAGGTTGATGCCATAGCCATTGACGGCGATCTGGAAGGCGAGCGGCAGAACATGGGTGGTGACTTCCGGCCAGGCGGCGGAGTTGGCCGAACTCGGACCGGTCACGGCGCAATCCACGACGCCGCGGGAAAGCGACTGCTGCACTTCGGCAAAGCCGAGCGGAACCGGAATGCCGCCGACGGACTCGATGAACTTCGCCAGGTTCTGGTCATAGACGCGGACCTTGTATCCCTTCAGGTCCTTGAGACCCTTGATCTCGGGCTTGCAGAACAGGACCTGCGGACCGAAGGGCCAGACGCCCAGCAGCTTGGTGTTGAACTTTTCCTGAAGGGCCTTGTCGACGATAGGAAGATATTCCTCAACCGTCTTCTTGCCTTCCGCATAGGTCGGGTTCAGGCCGACGAGATCGAGGCCGAGAATGCTCGGGTCATCGCGACTGACCTGGGACAGGCGCAGGGACACCACGTTGAACAGGCCCCCCTTGAGGATGCGCAGTTCTTCCGTGTCCTTGATCCCCGTCACGTCCAGCGGCTGGAAATTGACGGAGAGGTCGATGCCGGTTTCCTTGGCCAGGTTCTCGAAGAAGGGAACTTCCTTGTTCTTCTGGATCAGGCCGGTGGAACCGGGCTGTCCGAGAACCTTGAGTTCGATGGTTTCAGCAAGAGCCGGTTGAGCCAGGCCGGCGGCGATTGTGAGGGCTGCTAAGATTTGACGCACTTGGAACTCCCCAGTTAGGTGACGGGGAGCACTTTGCAACCAGCATGCCAGTTACCGGGCCATTCGCCGGACCAGCGCTGGCGGTGGGGGCGCTCAGCTCTCGGTGGCCAAGCCCAGAACGGCGCTTCCCGCAACCTCGCCCGTGCGTCTCACATGGGCCTTCAGCAGGCTTCCCGCCCGCGCCTGATCGCCCGCTTCCATGGCCTCCATGATGGCGTCATGTTCGGCCATCGCCTCGTGCCAGCGGTCCTCGTCGGCCAGCGCCCAATAGCGGTAATGGCGGGCGCGGATCATCAGGTTGCCATGGGTTTCGATCAGGATCGGATTGCCGGACATGGCCACGATCTTCAGATGAATCTGGTGGTTGAGCGCGAAATATTCCTTGCGCTCTCCGGCCTTGTGATGGCCTGCCATGCGATCGTGCAGGGCGCGCAAGCGCTTGATATCTATCGGCTTTGAAACGGCGATTGCCAGCTCCACGGCCAATTGCTCCAGCGCGGAGATGACCTGGAACAGCTGATGCATTTCACCGGGCGTGACGCTGGCGACCCGCGCGCCCCGGTTCGGCAGATGCTCGATCAGGCCTTCGTGGGTGAGTGCCTTGATCGCCTCGCGCATCGGCGTTCTGGAGACGGACAGCGCTTCGCAAAGCTCCGTCTCCACGATCCGGTCGCCGTCCTTCAGCGTGCCCTCGATGATGAGCGTGCGCAGGTGCTCTGCGATCTCTTCCGGAAGGGACCGGCGGCGGATCGCATGCGTCTTTGTGGTTGTGTTTTTTATTTTCTCAAGCCGCACCGAAGCGCCCTTCCTGATCGTGTGATCTCATTTCCAGAAGATAGAAAATGCCTATAAGACAATCAACTAGGATTAAAATGTATACAGAATACAATATGGGATAAACAGAATATGCCATCCCCCGGCCGGAATGGACATACTCGGCAGGGCAAGATCCAAAGGTTTGAAGGACTTGGCAGAAAAAGCGTGAGCCGCGCGGGCTTTGGCATGGGGGTTGCGACAGGACAGAAGAAAGAGCGGCACAGCCCGCCCGCCTCAAGACCATAAAGACCGGAACCTGCAGAATGCCCCTTCCCAAGCGCCATCTCCTTGGCATGCTGACCCCGTCCTCCAATACCATCCTGGAACCCGTCACCGCCGCCATGCTGGCCGGCACGGACAATGTCTCCGCCCATTTCGGCCGGTTCCGCGTCACGGAAATCTCCCTCGGCGATCAGGCTCTCGGCCAGTTCGATCTGGAGCCGATGCTGGCCGCCGCCGAGCTTCTGGCCGACGCCCGCGTGGGCAGCATCTGCTGGAACGGCACCTCCGCCGGCTGGCTCGGCTTTGACCGGGACGAGGCCCTGTGCGCGGCCATAACCGAGAGAACAGGGGTGCCTGCCTGTTCTTCCGTTCTGGCCGTCAACGAGATCTTCGCCCGCACCGGCGTCAGGCGCTACGGTCTGGTCACGCCCTATCTGCCGGAAGTTCAGGAGCGCATCATCGCCAATTATGCCTCCGCCGGCTACGCCTGCGCGGCGGAGCGCCATCTGGACCTGAAGGTCAATTACGCCTTTTCCGAAGTGACGCCCGAGCAGCTGGAACAGATGATCCGGGATGTCGCCGCCGAGGGCAAGCCCGACGCCATCGTCATCTATTGCACCAATCTGGCAGGCGGGCCCCTGGTCGAGCGGCTGGAGCAGGAACTGGGCATTGCCATCTACGACACGGTCCAGACCGCGATCTGGGCCTCCTTGCGCACCTGCGGAGCCGATCCCCGGCAGATCAAGGGCTGGGGCCGGCTGTTCCGGGACCTGGATTGAGCGGCGCACAGACCATGACCAGCTACAACAGAGACTTTCTCGGCTATGGCCCGCAGCCGCCCCAACCCCACTGGCCGGGTCAGGCGCGGGTCGCCATCTCCCTTGTGATCAATGTGGAGGAGGGTTCCGAGTTCTCCATCCGCCGGGGGGATGAGGTCAATGACCGGATCTTCGACATGCTGGCCGAGCCGTCCGGCCACCCGGACATCGCCATGGAGAGCCACTTCGACTATGGCCCGCGGGCGGGCTACTGGCGGATCATGCGGGTTCTGGAGCGCCATAAAGTGCCCGCGACCCTCAGCGCCACCGGCGAGACCGCAGCCTTCTATCCCTGGCTGTTCAGGGACGCGGTCGGCCGTGGCCATGAAGTGTCGGCCCATGGCTGGCGCTGGGAAGCCCATGGCGCGCTGACACCGGAGCAGGAAAGCGACCGGATCGCCCGCACCTTCGAGGCATTGGGCGAGGCTTCCGGCACGCCGCCTGTCGGCTGGCACACCCGTGGCACCGCAAGCCCCCTGACCCGTGACCTCCTGATCCGGCACGGCGGCTTCCTCTATGACAGCGACGCCTATGACGACGATCTGCCGAGGACGATCGGTGCGGACAGCTCCCGGCCTCATGTCATCGTGCCCTATGCGCTGGACACCAACGACATGCGCTTCCAGCTGCCCAACGGCTTCCGGGACGGGGCGGACTTTGCCCGCTATCTCTGCGCGGCCTATGACTGGCTGTGGGAGGAGGGGGCAACCTCGCCCAAGATGATGAGCATCGGCCTGCACATGCGCATCATCGGGCGGCCTGCCCGCATTGGCGGTCTCGCCAGCTTTCTGGACCATGTGGCCGCCCGGGGCGGGGCCTGGTTCGCGACACGTGAGGCCATTGCCCGTCACTGGCTTCGCCAGCACCCGCTTCAGCCGTCCCCACAGTCTTTCCCGCAGCCCGGAGACATCCGCTCATGACCCCTTCCTTCGACACCATCATTTCCGGCGGAACGGTCGTCACCGCTTCCGACACGTTCAAGGCCGACATCGGCATCCGGGGCGGCCGGATCGTGGCGATTGCCGACACGCTGACCGGCGCGGCGGAGGTCATCGACGCCAGCGGCCGTCTGGTCATGCCCGGCGGCATCGACAGCCACGTCCACATCTCCCAGCCCTCCGGCGAGGGCGTGGTCATGGCCGATGACTTTGACAGCGCGACCCGCTCGGCGGCCTTTGGCGGCAACACCACGGTGATGCCCTTCTGCTTTCAGGAGCAGGGCCAGAGCCTGCGCGACGCCCTGAGCTGGTATCACGGTCTGGCCGAGGGCCAGTGCCACGTGGATGTGAGCTTTCACCTGATCGTCTCCGACCCGACGCCGCAGGTTCTGGGGCAGGAACTGCCGGCTCTGGCGGAGGAGGGCTACACCTCCTTCAAGATGTTCATGACCTACGAGGGGCTGAAGCTGACCGACCGCCAGATCCTGGAGACCATGACGGCGGCCAAGCTCTCCGGCGCACGGGCCATGATCCATGCGGAAAACGACGACGCCATCAACTTCCTGCGCGATCAGGCCGAACTTGCGGGCGACACCGCCCCGAAATTTCACGCGCTCACCCGGCCCATTCCCGTGGAGCGGGAGGCGACCCACCGGGCCATTTCGCTCGCCGAAATCGCCGATGTGCCGCTGATGATCGTCCATGTTTCCAACCGGGAGGCCATGGAGGAAATCGCCAGGGCGCGGGCGAGGGGGCTGAAGATCTACGGCGAAACCTGCCCGCAATATCTGGTTTTGACGGCGGAGGATCTGGACATCCCCCAGGGCGCCAAGAATGTCTGCTCGCCGCCGCCCCGCGACACGGCCAGCCAGGCCGCCTGCTGGGAAGGGATCGAGCAGGGCATCTTCGACGTCTATTCCTCCGATCACTGCCCCTTCCGCTATGACGACACGGCGGGCAAGAAGCATCCGATGGGCGAAAAGAGCTTCCGCTGGATTCCGAACGGCATTCCGGGCGTCGAAACCCGCCTGCCGATCCTCTTTTCCGAAGGCGTCGTGAAGGGCCGGATTTCCCTGCAGCGCTTCGTGGCGCTGACCGCAACCAACCACGCCCGGCTTTACGGCCTTTATCCGCGCAAGGGAACCATTGCGATTGGAGCGGATGCGGATATCGTGCTGTGGGATCCGGAGCGGCAGATGACCCTGTCCCAGGACATCCTGCATCACGGCTCCGACTATACCCCCTATGAGGGCTTTGAGGTGACCGGCTGGCCTGTCCTGACCATGGTGCGCGGGCAGGTCGTGGTTCGGGACGGAACGCTCTCCACCCCGTCCACCGGCCTGCACATCCCGAGGGAAAAGCCGCAAGCGTGACGCCGCAAGGATGACCCAGGGCCTGCGCGGCCACACTTCCGCGCGGGCCAGACGGCTTAGAAATATACGCTGTGGCGATTAATTGCAATTTATACGCCTTGACGTATATTGCAATTTTATCCGCAAGAGCGTATAGTCCCGGTCCGGTATCATGGACTGATATCGGTGAATGGCCACCCCTCAAGGGGGCAGGAGACCGGTGATGAGCAACCTGGCACGCAGTCCCCAACAGATCGGCACGCTCGTGCGCCGGGCGCGCAAGGCGAAAGGCTGGAGCCAGGGCGAGCTTGGGCTTCAGTCCGGCCTGCGCCAGGGCACGGTATCCCAGATCGAAAGCGGTCATGCCGGGGTGCGGCTGGAAACGCTGCTGTCGGTTCTCGCCGCCCTCGGGCTGGAGTTCCGCATCGGGCCGCGCGGGGAAATCTCAGGAGAATTCTCAGGGCAAGACGCAGACCAGAGCGCGGACCACCCGCAACCGGACGGGCTTGAGGACCTGATCGGATAATGGGCCGGCCTCCTCACCATGTGCCCTTGCGGGTCTATCTCGGCTCCCGTCTCACTGGCCGCCTGATCAGGGAACCGGGCGGGGCGATTGCCTTCCGCTATGACCCGGACTGGCTGGCCCAGCCCGGCGCGCTGCCCATCTCCCTGTCCCTGCCCCTGCGCGAAGACGCCTACCGGGGCGAGCCGGTGGCCGCCGTTTTCGAGAACCTTCTGCCGGATTCCGGCCTCCTGCGCCGCAAGGTGGCGGAGCGGGTGGGCGCCAGAGGCACGGATGCCTACAGTCTTCTGGCCCGCATCGGCCAGGACTGTGTCGGCGCCCTTCAGTTTGTTGCCGGGGACATGGACCGGCGCGACGATGGCCTTGCCGGTGAAACGGTGACGGATGCGGACATCGCCCGGCTGCTGACCAATCTGGCCGCCGCCCCCCTTGGCCTGTCGCCGGAGGATGACTTCCGCATTTCAATCGCGGGCGCCCAGGAAAAGACCGCGCTGCTGCTCAAGGAGGACAAGTGGCTGAAGCCCCATGGCACGACGCCCACCAGCCACATCTTCAAGACCCGCATCGGCCATCTGCCGGGCGGCATCGACCTGACGGACAGCGTCGAGAACGAGTTCTACTGCCTCAAGCTGGCCGAAAGCTTTGGTTTTCCGGTGAACCGGGCCGAAATCAGAACCTTCGACGGCGTCACCGCCCTGGTGATCGAACGGTTCGACAGGCGCCCGCTTGCGGATGGGCGCCTGCTGCGCCTGCCGCAGGAAGATTGCTGTCAGGCTCTGTCCGTGCCGCCGACCCTGAAATACCAGAGCGAAGGCGGGCTGGGCATGGCAGAGGTGCTGGATCTTCTGAAGGCCTCGGACGCGCCGGCCAGGGATCAGGCGCAATTCCTGGCGGCCCAGCTGTTCTTCTGGATCATCGGTGCCACCGATGGCCATGCGAAGAACTTCAGCCTGTTCCTGAAACCCGGCGGCGGCTTTGCCATGACCCCGCTCTACGACATCCTGAGCGCGGAACCGGCGCATGCCCGCCATCAGGTCACCCGCCGCCAGATGAGACTGGCCATGAGCGCGGGCAAAAACCGCCATTACCGGCTGGACGAGATCCATCCGCGCCACTTCGTCCAGAGCGCCATGGCCGCAGGCGTTCCTGTCCCCGTCATGACCGCGGCCCTGCGGCAGCTGGCGGATCATGCAGACACCGCCTTCGACAGGGCAGCCAAGGCCTTGCCAGACGGCTTCCCGCAGGATCTGGTCACGGCCATCGAGGCCGCAGCCAGACCCCGGCTGGAGGCCTTGCGGCGCTATCTGGAGCAGCAAGGCGAAGCGTGACGAAGGTTCCGGCCGTCAGAGCGGCCTTGCCATGATGATGGACGGCAGTCTGGCGATCTCGGTGAAGCCGAGCTTGCCGTAGAAGGCGGTGACCGGCTCGTTCATGTGGTTGACGCCAAGATGAACCCCTGATGCTCCTGCTGCCGCCAGTGCGTCGAGCAAGGTGGCCAGCAGACGGGTCCCGCGTCCCTCTCCCTGTGCCTCGGGCAGGAGATTGATGTGCAGATGGGCCGGATAGGGCTGCACGATCTCTTCAGGCAGGGATTCCGGCGTGCGGACATAGTCCAGGACATACCGGTCATCGTCCGTGGCAGCCTTTGCCTCTGCAAGACGCGACCGCAGCTCCGGCCACCAGCTCTTTTCCTGTTCCTGCTCGAAGGCGCGGGTGTCAGCCGTTCCAACCGCATAGCCCACGACCTCCTCGTCCCGGGTCAGGACAAAGGCAATCCCGCCGTCCAGCGCCAGATAGGGCAGGGCCCAGACAAACCCGGGATAGTCCGGATCGCTGTAGCAGGTGCTGGCATCCTGGCCCTTGTTGGCGGTCCGCAGGCAAATGGCGGCGACCGCATCCCGGTCACCGGCGCGGGCGGGCCGGATGGCATATCCGGTCATGGTTGCAAGATCTGTCCTCATGACTGGCGCGGCGCTGTGCGGAGCGCTTCATCGAAACGCGCCCACGTGCTGCCCATGTCGATCAGACGGCGCTCGCGCCGGGCCTCGTCGATCTTGATTGCCGTCAGTCCGGCCTCCAGCGCGTCGATGATGCCGACGGGGAGGGGCTCGCCTTCCAGCAGGTTGCGCGTGATATCGGCGGCCATCTGGTCATCGGCGCCATAGTGGTCGGTTTCGACACCCTCATAGCGCTTCTCGACCAGCTTCTCGCCGGAAGAGGCGGCGTGGACGGAGAAATTGTTGCGGACGAAATCCCCTTCCGCCATGCCCTTGGAACCGATCACGCAGAAGCGGCGGAACTGGTTGGGCACGTTCAGATTGGCGTGAAAGGCCATGGTTGCCCCGTTCTCATATTCGATCAGGGCCGTCTGATAATCGATGATATCCGCGTCGCTGTCGAAGACCTTGTCCGTGGCGTTCCAGCCGCTCGGCTTGCAGTAATACTGCTCGCGCTCGGCGTTCGAGAGAACCGCAGGCGCATTATCCGGCACGAAGGACTTGCGGCCGCCGAAGCTGGAGACAGCGCTTGCCCGCGCGCCCACGACACTCGCGTAGAGGTCGATGTCGTGGCAGCATTTTTCCAGGATATAGGGGCCGGCATATTGCTGGTACCGGCGCCAGTCCCGCATGAAGAAGGCACCGTGGTAGGGCGCGATATGTTCGGACGCCTCGATGGAGACCACGTCACCGATCTGGCCGTCGGCCTGGGCCTTCCTCAGATCCCGGTAGAGATCGGAATAGCGCAGCACCAGACCCACCAGCACCCGGTCGGCGCCGTATTCACCGAGGAGCTGCGCCATTTCCATGGACTGCTGCTCGTCGATCACCACCGGCTTTTCGGTGAAGACCTTCACCCCGTTGCGCAGCCCGCTTCGCACATGCTCCAGATGAAAGGCGTTGGGAGAGCCGACCATCAGCAGGTCCGGGCGGGCCGTCTGCACCATCTCGTCCACGTTGTCGAACCGCGGGCCCACATCAAGTCCGGCCTTCTGAAGGTCTTCAAGGCCCGCCGGCGCGGGGTCGACAAGGCCGGTCACGGCAAGATCCGGGTTGGCCTTCTGGAAGGACTTCAACACGTTGGCCATCCTGTAGCCCAGGCCGACGACTGCAACTTTCATGGGAAGCGACACTTTCGAACTTAGTTGAACTGGCTTTCAGGCGCCGGACTATCCGGCCACCCGGTCAAATCTGGTTTCAGGATCCACTGGCCCCTTGCGTCCGCGCATGAGCGACAGGCGGCGGAAATCCGGGCTGCCATGGGCGATGATCGGCAACATGGCCGCGCCGATCGCGGAAGCACTCGCCCCCAGCTGCGCCAGGCGCAGGCGCGGGCCATCCCGGTCCTTGCGGGCTGCAACGGAGGGCAGCAGCGGATAGGCCCGGTCGACCAGCGACGACAGGATGGCCGCCGGGAAGGTGCCGCCGACGAAAACCGCCTGCGGATCAAACATGTTCTCGATCATGGCAACGAGCTGGCGGAGCCGGGCACTGCTCAGTTCCAGCCAGCGCATCAGGCCTGCATCGCGGGCCTGGTAGAGCTTTTCCAGCGCCCCCGGCTCCTCAAGCCGCAAGGGATCGCAACTGATCATGATCGCGACTTCTTCCAGCGAGAAAGGCGTCGCCGCGCCGGTTTCCTCGGGCTTCAGCTCTGCCGGCCAGCTCAGGAGACCGATTTCTCCGGCATTGTTGAAAGCTCCCTGGAAGGGAAGGCCGTCGATGATGATGCCGGCGCCAAGGCCGTGGCCGACGAAGATATAGACAAAATGCGAGAGACCGGTGGCCTCGCCCGCCTGCAGTTCCGCGATGGCGGCAGCAGTCGCGTCATTTTCAACGATGACCGGCAACCCGCACGCATCCTCGAGCGCATCCGCCACATCGATGCGGCTCCATTCCTGCCAGCCGGGAGAGCCGACATATTGCTCGTAATCCGCTTCCTGCAGGGTCGGCATTGCAATGCCCACGCCCCAGGCCGGCGCGTCTTTCCCGGCGGCAGCAAGCTCGGACACGATGGAGGCCATGCTTTCCACGCTGGCCTGCGGATCGCGCCAGTTGAGACGTTTGGTGCTGCGGGTGATTTCCCGGCCGGAGAGGTCGCAGGCCACGCCCACCACGATGTCCCGGTCCACATGCAGGCCGATGGAGCATCCCGCATTGCTTTCCAGGGTCAGAATCTTCTGCGGTGCGCCGCGGCTTCCGTCCGGACGGCTTTCCTCGCGCAGGAGCCCGCGGTCCAGAAGATCCCGCGTGATGTTGGAGATGGTCTGGGTCTGGAGACCGGTCGTCGCCACGAGCTCTCCCCGGCTCGTTGCGCCCTTCGAGCGCACGAGATCGAAGACCAGCCGGCGATTGTAACGGCCGGAATAGGCGTGGTTGTTCCCGGTTACCGACACGGTCGCTCCATATTTATTCTATTTAGTTGACTATATAGCGGCATATGAATCCTGTCCAGTCTCTCAGCTTGGGCGTGTGCTTCAAATTTTTGGCTGAAAAATGCGCTGTTGCTAAACTGTCATTTTTCCCATTTAATAGATTTATTGTCCTTCCACCCGACAAAGGGGAGCAGTCAATGAGCAGATATCTAGCACTAGCAGCCGCAGCAATGGGGGCAGCCATGCTTGTCCCGGCAACCGCCTCGGCCGCCGATCTCGTCGTCTACACGTCACATGGCGAAACCACCTCTAGCCCGATCCTGGACGCGTTCAAGCAGGCCCATCCGGACATCAACGTGACGATCGTCCGCGGCGGCACGGGTGAAGTCGTCGAGCGCCTGCGCGCCGAAGCCGGCAACCCTACTGCAGATGTCCTTTGGGGCGGCCCCACCCAGACCTTCGAAGAGAACGCCGCTCTCTTCCAGGCCTATGAAAGCGCAACCGACGCCGACATGGTGACGGTTGACCCGAACCACATCTGGCACCCCTACACCGTGCTGCTGCAGCCGATCATCGTCAGCACCAAGCGCGTCAGCGCCGATGACATGCCGAAGACCCAGGACGACCTGGTCACGGCAAAGTGGAAGGAACTCGGCTCGCTGATCATTCCGGATCCGGCAAAGTCCGGCACCGGCTACACGATCCTGTCCGCGCTTTCCGGCGACAAGGGCTGGGAATTTGTCGGCAACCTTGCCAAGGACGCCCGCATCGCCCCTGGCTCCGACGATGCGTTCAACGCCGTGCGTGACGGTGAAGCCGCCGTGGGCTGGATCAACGAGGATCTGGGTGCAAAGTGGAAGGCTGAAGGCCTGCCGATCGAAGTCATCTATCCGTCCGACGCCGTGACCGGCCAGGTCGATGCCCAGGCCATCGTTGCCGGCGCCCCACATCTGGACGAAGCCAAGGCGTTCATCGACTTCCTCGGCTCCAAGGCGTCTCATGAAGTCGTGCGCGATGCCACCATCCGCCGGTCTGCCCGTGCAGATGTGACCCCACCGACGGTTCTTCCGGAACTCGGCAGCCTGAACATCGTGTCTCCGGTTGATCCGCGCCCGGTCGTGGTCGCCCGCTTCCAGGAATTCCTGAGCAAATGAGGGTCTGGCGCGATAATTGGCTGCTGTTCACGATTGTCGCTCTGGTCCTTTGCGTAGCGACAATCCTGCTGCCCCAGCTGCGTCTTCTGAGTGCTTCCGTCATTGGTGATGGCGGAAGTTTCTCGATGGTGCACCGAGGCTCCGGCCTGGAACCGGTTCCCGAAATGTCGGACCAGTTCCAGACGGAGGCTGTTGACAAGGGCAATGCCCTCAAAGTCACCAGAGGCGGCGGGTTTGCGCTCGATATCTCCCGCATGGACCGGCAAACGCTCCGGCTCTCTGCGGCAGAAAGGATCGGAACGACGGACGACGGCAACGGCCATCTATCGCTCCAGCTCGGCGGCAGCAGTCTTGCCGTCACACAGCAGGCGCCGCGCGGTCTCTTCAACCGCACGGCGCCGGACCCCTTGTCCGCCTCCCAGGAGCCGGACGGCAGTGTGGTCCTGAAACATGCGGCCAATGCCTATCTGACTTTCAACGATCCGGGCACCCGCCTGACGATCTCGAATTACATCGACTTCGTCACAGGCAACGAAACCGTCAAGGCGACGCTCAACAGCCTGTTCATCTCCCTGTCCGCCACGCTGATTGCGGCGCTGATCGGGGTGTCGCTGGCCTATGTGGTCGCCCGGTTTGATGTCATGGGCACGAATGGCATCGTGTTCTTCGCCACCATGGCTTCGGTTTCGCCGCCCTTCCTGGGCGCCTATTCCTGGCGCCTTCTGCTTGGCCGCAACGGGGTCATCACCAACGGGCTCGGCGTCGATTTTTCCATCGTCGGCATTCACGGCGTCATCTGGGTCATCGCCTGGCTGGTGTTCCCGGTCATCTTCCTGCTCAGTTACAGCGCCTTCCGCGGCCTTGACGCCTCCCACGTGGAAGCGGCCGAAAGCCTCGGCGCCAATCCGGCCAAGGCCCGGTTCTCCGTCGAGATCCCCCTTGCCATGCCCGGCATCATCACCGGCCTCTATCTGGCGACCATGGCGGCCCTGTCCGACTTCGGAACCCCGCGGATCATCGGGCTGGACCTGAATGTCCTGCCGGTTCTGATCTACACCTCGTTCCTGAGCGAGGCAGGCCGCAACCCGGCGCTGGCGGCAACCGGCTCCGTCGTTCTCGTGGCGATCTCCAGCCTCTTCCTGATGGCGCAGCAGATCTATCTCGCAAAGCGCGGCTTTTCCGTCGTCTCCTCGCGGGCGATCGACCGCCGGCCGCTCAGCACGACCGGCCAGATCTGCGCCCTTGGCTTTGCGGGCCTGGTGCTGTTCTTCGCCTTCGTGCCCCACATGACCGTTCTGGTCACGAGCTTCATGGAATGGCGTGTCGGCCTGCCCCGCTTTGCCTTCACCCTGTCCAACTACACCAACATGCTGGAAAGCGGCCTGACGCCCGCCTGGGTGACCCTGTCCCTCGGCATTGCCGGAACGGCGGTCGCCTTTGCCCTCGGCCTCGGCATTGCCTTCGTGCTGGTCAGAAAGCGCTATGCGGTGCTTGCGCCGGTCCTCAGCGTCACGGTGATGATGCCCTATGTCATCCCCGGCACCGTGCTCGGCATCGGCCTGATCATGATGTTCAACGAGGCGCCGCTGCAGCTGACGGGAACCTGGTTCATCCTGGCCCTTGCCTATGTGATCCGGAACCTGCCCTTCACGGTGAAGGCTTCGGAAGCGGCCCTGCGGCAGGTGCATCCGGCCCTTGACGAGGCCGCCATCAGTCTCGGCGCACGCCCCTTGCGCGTGTTCCTGACGGTGACCGCACCCCTGATGCTTGCGGGCGCCGTCACGGGCGCGACCCTGACCTTCCTTCACATCGTGACGGAACTGTCCTCGACCATCGTCCTGTACCGTCCGCCCTGGAAGCCGATGACCGCCGTGATCTTCGAGAACACGCTCGTCGATGCCGATTTCGGCGTCTCGGCCGCCCAGACCATCCTCTTGATGATGATCATCTATGTGCCGCTTTACCTGGTCGTGCGTTATGGCCAGTCGAGAAGGATCGAGAATGCCTGACATCCTGACAAACCCCGGCCGCCCGCAAGGGTGTGAAGTGGCCATTGAATCGGTGTCGAAAGCCTATGGTCCCCTCACGGTCCTGCGCGACGTGACCATGACCATCCAGCCGGGCGAGTTCTTCACGCTGCTCGGGCCCTCGGGCTGCGGCAAGACCACCTTGCTGCGTGCCATCGCAGGCTTTCATCCGATCAACAGCGGCAAGATCGCCTTCGACGGCAAGGACGTGTCCAGGCTCGCCCCCTGGGACCGCAACATCGGCTTCGTCTTCCAGAACTATGCGCTCTGGCCGAACAAGACGATCTTCGACAATGTCGCCTATGGCCTGAAGCTCCGCAAAGTGCCGAAGGCAGATATCGCCAAGCGCGTGCGCAATGCCCTGCAGCAGGTGCAGCTCAAGAATGTCGAGGACCGCTATCCTTCCGAGATGAGCGGCGGCATGCAGCAGCGCATTGCCATGGCCCGGGCGCTGGTCATTGATCCGCCCCTGCTGCTTCTGGATGAGCCCATGTCCAATCTGGACGCCCGCCTGCGCGTTTCGCTGCGTCAGGAGCTGCGCGACCTGCAGCAGCGTATCGGGGTGACGGCGATCTATGTCACCCACGATCAGGAAGAGGCTCTGGAACTGTCAGACCGGATCGCCGTCATGCATGGCGGTGTGGTGGAACAGCTGTCCCGGCCGGAAGACATCTACGCCCGTCCGCAAACCCGCTTCGTCGCCGAATTCGTGGGGGACGCGAATTTCCTGGAAGGCCGGGTTGCCGAGGGCCGGTTCCATCTGGAAGATGGCAGGTCCCTGCAGCTTGCCGAACCGGGCGAAGCCGGTCCCGCAACCCTCTTCATCCGCCCCGAGCGGCTCCGGCTGGTCGAGGCGGGCCAGGGCCAGCTTGATGCCACGGTCTCCGACATCCGCTATGTCGGCCGGTCCTGGGTGCACAAGCTTGCATTGGGCGAAGCCCTTCATGTCTGGGCCGAAGCGCCGGTCAAACTGAACATCGGCGAGACCTTCGGGCTCGGATTTGAAGCCGCAACCCTTCTCAGAGCTGCTTGATGACGACCATGGACCTGAACACCGCCTCCCTTCTCACCCTTGCCGAAGCCGCAGCCCGCGCCGGGGGCGAGGCGCTGATGTCCCGCTTTCATGCGCTCAAGGAAGGCGAGGTCAGCAAGAAGGGGCAGGCGGACTATGTCTCTGAGGCCGATACTGCCGCGGAAGCCGCGATTGCCGAAGTTTTGAGGGCAGATGGCGCCAGCTTCGGCTTTCTGGGTGAGGAGACCGGTTTCAGCGCCGGAACCCGTCCGGAAATGTGGGTCGTGGACCCGCTCGACGGCACCAGCAATTTCGTCTGGGGCATTCCCTATTTCGCTGTCAGCATCGCGCTCTGCGACGGGGAAGGGGAAATTCTCGGCGTGGTTTATGATCCGGTGCGCGGCGAAATGTTCAGCGCGATCTGCGGGCAGGGCGTCTGGCTGAACGGCACCCCCTTGCCGCAGCTTGCGGCCAAACCCGCCTCGGAAGCCATGGTCTCCGTCTCCATGCCGGTTCCGGGCCAATTGAAGGTGATCGGCAAGGACCGCTTCTTCAGCGGCCTGCAGGCCGCGATGGACCAGACAGCCGGCATCCGCCGGCTCGGCTCCGCGGCCCTGGATCTTGCCTATGTGGGATGCGGGCGGCTGGACGGCTATTTCGAGGACGGCCTCAGCTATTATGACCTCGCCGCCGGAAAGCTGGTCGCCCTGGAAGCCGGTGCCCTGGTGACAGATGTCAACGGCACTCCCGCCCGCGAAGGCTCCGTCTACGCCGGTCCTCCCGCCATGCACCAGTGGCTGATGGAGAGGTTTGGTCCGGTCAAGCCGGACTGAACCGGCCCATCGGCCTCAGTCAGGATTAAAGGTTCCATAATACAGATTATGCGCGACTGGGTTTGCCGATGGGCACGTTCTCTCCCGGCTCGCTATCGCTGAATTTCTGCACAGATACACGTCCTAGTGTTGAAACTTCACCATATTTATGGTGCACAGGGGAATGACTGAAAGCCTGGATCTACACACATTTGCGCGTCGATACTGCATCGATCGAATAGCCTATTGGCATAATAAATATCGACCGATAGAACGGAACGAAATTAATAGTATTGGTTCTGGACGCCATAAAACCACCGACGCCGCGTATGACATATTTCCAAGATACAATATTCTAGCCGAAATACTGTTATCGGTAGAAACATTAGATTCAGACAACTTGCCAGAGTTTAAAAAACTGGCTGAGTTGCTATCCAATTTCGGTCACTCCGCAAAAAGTGACTTTACGTCGAACCATGACAATTCCACGGCCCACTCGGCTGAACAAGAAGAACGATACACTTTCATAGAGGCAGTTGAAAAAGCTGCGGCAGACGGTCCAGGTGAGCAACTCCCCCTTCCGTATCGAAGGGTGCTGGCACACTCAGAAGTCGAACAGGTGCGATCTGACATTGCGACGATCTGGGGTGCGACAGATGATTATTGGTATCCTTTAAGAGAGAAGTCCCACCCGAGCCTGGTTGCCTTTGACTTGGGCTCTATCGACGAAAAGAGATTTTTGAAATACCTCTGTAAGTTTCTTTCTTTTGGACGAGATGAAAAGATTTTTGAACTGCGAGAATATGGTCCGAGCTACCAACTGGATGGCAGATTAGCTCACCCCCAATACAATGGCGCTGAAGGATATTGGTGTTCACCTTCCAACGAGTGGATTGTATATTGCTCGCATGAAAATACAGTCACTCTTGGTGGCACCGCTGTGAATTTTGCGATTGGCAAATTCAAGCCATTGACGATTTAACGCCACCCAGCAAAGCTCAAGTCTGCTTATTCTTTGCCTTCTCGATAAGTTTGGAAAAGTAGCTTTCCAAACCATGCCGCTTTGCGTTGAGCATCACCTTGGCGATAATTTCGCCCTCTTCGCTTCCAGCCATAATCATGGTCGGCACGTTGTGAACAATATCGGCAAGAATGCTTGCCTTCTCAACGCTCTCAGCAGATCTGGCCTCAATCAATGCGATGTGAAGAACGTAAAGAACTTCAAAGTATCTTTTCATGACATATGCATTATTCTGACAATACGAATTGTTTCGTCTGACTTGGCACTGGACAGCTCCACGGGATGCGATGGCGGAGCTTTCGCCCTGCATTGACGCGACGTGAAACCAATTGCACGCCCCTCACCTCCCCTGCAACCTGGCCCAGCCGGCCGGATCTGGAGATGATTACTTCGGTGAGCTCCACAGTCTGGGGGCCTCATACTGACCTGGCGGTGCCCCGCCCTGCTCATATCCTGACAGCAACGTCGAAACGCATGAGCGTTACCATTCTTATTCTGACGCTGTTTGGACAGTATTCGATATGCAGTGAACGGTGCCTGTCATCATATCGGTCCCATTCACCGTATTCTCCCAACAAATCACTCTCACAGGGTCCGCCGCTTTTTGAGGGAGTGCCACAAGATGCAGGAACAAGGAGTTTCTGGATCATGTCCGCTTCCCGGGCGACCGCAAGACGGAGCCGAAATCCCGGAGAGGCCGGATGCCGGTCTCTCCTCAATTCCTGGAACCACGTGCCCGCCATGAGAAAAACCTATTGGGTGGTCCATTCCGGCAGGGGGAAGAGGCGGTCGTAGGCCCAGTTGAAGCCATAGGCGTAGGCCATGTAGAACAGGGCGAAGGAGACATCCATCAGGAACGCTTGCCAGAGGCTGATGCCGAGATACCAGGCGATGAACGGCATCAGGACAACGAGCAGACCGGCTTCGAACAGCACGGCGTGAAGGGCCCGCGTCCAGCCGGACTTCAGCGTGGTGCCGGTCCGCTTCTGCAAGGCCAGATCGAACAGGTAGTTGTAGGCAAGGTTCCACACGGTCGCGAGGGTGGCGCTGACGAATGCCACCAGGCCAACATCCTGCATGGGAAAGTGGAATGCCCAGGCACCCAGCGGGGTGATGAGCAAAAGTCCAATGATTTCAAAGCTGATCGTGTGACGCATCCGGTCACTGAATGAGCGCATATCCGCCTCCATGTGCCCGGGCCGTCCCGGACGCGTTTTCCCAGAGCTGGGGGAGGCCGTCCTCGCTTTCGGATCCTTATATAGCTTGAAGGCGGCAGCGTTCAATGGCAACGCCGCCGCCTTTTGGGCATTTCTGACGTGGTCGAGCCGACAGCTATCCGGTTGAGACATCAGCTCCTGTTTCTCGAGCACCTCGACTTGCTCCCGTCTCCCCCCTTGCGGGGGAGATGCCCCCGAAGGGGGCAGAGGGGGGTATAAGCCCCTCGGAAATTGCAGCTTTTTCTGAATATGCCGAAGCCTCACCCCCCTCTGTCAGCTGAAGCTGACATCTCCCCCGCAAGGGGGGAGACGGGTGTATGCCGCGCTGCTTTCGTGTATTATCCAGCTCTGATTTCAATACCTTGAAAGTAGCTCCGGAATTGAAACCGGACAGCAATGGGTCGAGCCAGGGCGCCGGCGGACCGGCACCCTTTAGAACCGTGCTGTGATCGAGGCCTGGAGGTTGATGTCTCCGGCTTCGGTGCTGCCCCCATCCCGCAGGGCGATACCTGCGATGAAATTGGCGGTCAGGCTGGTGCCGATGGAATAGTCGAAGCCTGCGCCGAGACCACCGAGCGTGGCGCTCTTGCCGGTGCCGTGGTCGACGCCGTAGCCCGCATCCGCAAAGACGAAGGCGGACAGGCTGTCGCCGCGCAGAAACTCCGGCCAGCCGTCCTGGCTGATCAGGCTGGCCAGCGGCGAGAAGGCCGGCAAGCGCAGCTCGTTGCGCCAGATCGCGCCGCTGTCGACGCTGGCATCGTCATAATTATAGCCGCGCACCGCATAGCGGCCGCCGAGCGAGATCCGCTCCGTATCCGGCAGCGGCTGTCCGGCCAGGGTGCCGGAGAGGTTGCTGATCCAGGAGAACCGCCCCGGCAGGGGCGTGATGCGGCTGACATCGGCGGCAAGATAGGCGTAGGACACGCCGTTCACCCGGCCGTTGGAAAACAGCCGCCAGGCCTCGGCGGAATTGCCGTGAAGCACACCGTCCGGATTGGCCTTGACGCGCAGGTCCAGCGCGGTGCGGCCATAGGGGTCGGAGAAATTACGGCTCCAGCCGAGCACGAGCTGGAACAGGTCAACCGCGCCGTCGGCCACGGGCGTGCCGAGGAAATAGGTCTTGCGCTCCAGGCGTTTCAGCTCCACGCCGCCGTAGAGATCGCCCCAATAATGGCCGGGCAGGAAGTTGGAAATGGCCGTCCGGTAGATCACCGGCATTTCATAGGTGGTGTTCTCGATGGAGAAGAACGCATTCGGATCGTCCCGCGTTGCCACCATCGCCGGAGCAATCTCCAGGCTCTGGCGGGCAAACAGCGGGATCGTCAGCCGGCCTGCATGGCTGATGTAATCCGGATAATGGCCTTCCCGGGGGAAGGCGATCGACGGATCGCCCCACAGCGCATCGCTGGCGGTCATCTGATAGGAGACCCAGGGCCCGCCCGGCAGCGGCAGGCGGGCATTGCCGCCCAGGAAATAGCGGTCGCGGCCCGTGTCGCTGGAGCCGGAGTTGGACCAGCCGCCGAAGACCTGCCAGGGCTTGGAGGCCGTGACCGCAACGCCGAGATTGCTCAGCGCGGCATCCTCGCCGGGACGGAACGTGCCTTCCGCGCGGCGGTAGGGCGAGCGGTTGAGCCAGGAGAGATCCTCGTCCAGCGCCCTGGCATCGATCGGCTGACCGCGCTCGACCCGAAGGTCGCTGCTGATCTCTTCGGCCTCGCCCGCATCAACGCCCGTGACGCTCACGGTGCCGGACTTGAACTCGATGACCCGGACCTGCAGCACGCCGCTGGTGATTTCCTGAGGCGGCAGGGTGACGGAGACGAAGGGGAAGCCCGCATCCCGGTAGACCTTGGCGATGGCTGCCTGAACCCGTCCGGCCAGGTCGATCGACAGGGGCTCGTTCAGGAAGGGCGTCAGCGCGGTCTGGAAGGCGGAAGCGGGAATGCTGCCCGCAAGGCTTTCGGTGGCACCGCTGATGCCCTTGGGCGCGGAGGCGTCAACCTCCTGGCCCTGGCCGATCAGATGCACGCCGGACAGATTGACCCCGAGAGGCGTGGTATCGCCTTGCGTGAAGGTCTGGGCATCCACATTCAGCGACACCGGCTGCTGCACCGGCCGCTCCGGCAGGTTCCGCTCCAGGGCGGCCTGGGCACGGGCCTCAGGCGCGGCAGAAGCCAGAAGCATGACGCCGGAAAGCAGGACTGAAAGCAGGGCAGGCGTCAGCGCCGGAAGGCGTGCCGGACGTTTTGCGGAGGAACCGGGCCCTGCGGCCACAGGCGCGTTTGCCATCTGATGAGCAGCCATGGAATGAAGTCTTTTCTGGGCGTGCAAGAGGCCTACTCCGCTTGAGCGCTGAGCCAGGGCCCGAAGGTCCTGTTGCAGGGATAGACGCCTCCACCGCCGCCACCGACCTGGCAGCTCTGGCTTGGCACACCTTCCGGCGTTGCGAGCGGCGGCTGGCTCTCATAAGCCTGCGGCGTGAAGATCTGGGGCATAACGATCTCACCGCTGATGGTCAAGGTGCCCGGCACGAAGGTGAGGTCATAGTTGGAATTCAGGGCCAGAGAGCCCTGGGAAATCAGATAGGTCCCGATTGGCGAAGAGAGACCGGCACTTGTGGCAAGCGCACCGGTGAAGCTGTCGCCAGCCACCAGCGAACCGGAGGTCAGGGCGTAGGTCAGCAGCGGATTTGCCACATCTTCAGGGCGGGTCAGGTTGTTTGCGGTGACCGTGACGGCACGCCGGTTGATGACCAGATCCGCACCGGTGAAGGCGATCTGATAGTTGCCGCCTGCCGACAGGGACCCCTGCGAGATCGCATAGGTGCCAGCGTTGGAGCCGGAGCCCCCGCTGGTGGACAGGGCACCGGTCATCAGGGACATATTGTCCGAACCTGCATAGCCGGTGACGGTGAAGCTCAGTCCAGGCATGGCGTCGCCATAGATCATGGAGGCGGCAAGGGCATTCACGGTCAGGGTCTTGGGCGTGATGCTGGCCGTGGTGGTGAGGGACGACGCAATGGCATAGTTGCCTGCATCCGTGCCGCTGAGGCCGATGTTCGAGACATTGACCGTCTTGCCGGAGCCGGCGTTCATGTCGGCAAAGGCAAAGAGCGCGCTGCCATCGAGGCTGACCATATCCCCGGAGATCAGACCGGAGAAGGCCCCGAAGCTGCCGGTGGCCGAAGTCGTGCCGTCATAGACCTTGTCGTCTGCCGTCGCGGAGACCGTCAGGGTCTTGGGGGTGATGGCAGCTGTCGACGAGGCGGTGGAGGCAATGACGTAGTTGCCTGCGTCCGTGCCGCTGAGACCAATGTTCGAGACGCTGACGGTCTTGCCGGAGCCGGCGTTCTTGTCGGCAAAGGCAAAGAGCGCGCTGCCGTCAAGGCTGACCACATCCCCGGAGATCAGGCCGGAGAACCCGCTGAAGCTGCCGGTGGCCGACGTCGTGCCGTCATAGACCTTGTCGTCTGCCGTCGCGGAGACCGTCAGGGTCTTGGGGGTGATGGCAGCTGTCGACGAGGCGGTGGAGGCAATGACGTAGTTGCCTGCGTCCGTGCCGCTGAGACCGATGTTCGAGACGCTGACGGTCTTGCCGGAGCCGGCGTTCTTGTCGGCAAAGGCAAAGAGCGCGCTGCCGTCAAGGCTGACCACATCCCCGGAGATCAGGCCGGAGAACCCGCCGAAGCTGCCGGTGGCCGACGTCGTGCCGTCATAGACCTTGTCATCTGCTGCCGCCGAGACCGTGAGGGTCTTGGGGGTGATGGCCGCTGTGGCGGAAGTAGCAGAGGCAATGGTGTAGTTGCCCGCATCTGCGCCGGTCAGGCTGAGGCCCGAGATCGTGACGGTCTTGCCGGAGCCGACGTTCTTGTCGGCAAAGGCAAAGAGCGCGCTGCCGTCAAGGCTGACCACATCCCCGGAGATCAGGCCGGAGAACCCGCTGAAGCTGCCGGTGGCCGA
>NZ_FRBW01000007.1 GCF_900142725.1 Roseibium suaedae
GCCCGTGGCCGCACGGACGTGCCGAAGATCGTCGACTGGTACATGGACGGCAAGATCGAGATCGATCCGATGATCACCCACACCATGCCGCTCGACGACATCAACAAGGCCTTCGACCTCATGCATGCCGGAGAATCCATCCGCTCCGTCATCGTTTACTGAGATCATGGCTGACCTCGTGATCCGTCCCTTCGCCCCATCCGATTCGGATGGGGTCTGGGACATGCTGCAGCCGGTGTTTTCCGCAGGGGAGACCTATGCGATCGACCCTGCTATCTCCCGCGAGGGGGCGCTGGCCTATTGGCTGACTGGCCACGAGGTCTTCGTGGTCGAGGAGGAAGGTGTCTTTCTGGGCACCTATTTCCTGTGCCCGAACCAGAAGGGCGGCGGCTCCCATGTTTGCAATTGCGGCTTTGTCACGGCTCAGGCCGCGACCGGCAAGGGCGTTGCCCGGCGAATGCTGGCACACTCTCTGGAAGCCGCGCCTCAGCGCGGCTTCCGGGCGATGCAGTTCAACTTCGTCGTTTCAACAAATTCCCGCGCTGTCGCCATCTGGCAAAGCCATGGCTTCGATATTGTCGGGCGCCTGCCGGGGGCCTTCAAACATCCGGTCCATGGCTATGTGGACGCGCTTGTGATGTACAGGGATCTGACCGGTCCAGCTCCGGAAGCAAAGTGAAGGACGTTTCGTGATGCAAACCATTTCCGAAAACCGCTGCTATGGCGGTGTTCAGGGCGTCTACTCCCATGCCTCCAAGGTTTGCGGTGTGGACATGACCTTTGCGGTCTACATGCCGCCTCAGGCCAAGGATGGCCCGGTGCCGGTGCTCTGGTACCTGTCCGGCCTGACATGCACCCATGAGAACGCCATGACCAAGGCTGGCCTTCAGGAGCATGCAGCCGAATTCGGCATTGCGGTCGTGTTCCCGGATACCAGCCCGCGCGGAGAGGGCGTCGCCAATGACGACGCCTATGATCTGGGGCAGGGCGCCGGCTTCTACGTCAACGCCACCCAGGCCCCCTGGGCACCGCATTTCCGCATGTATGACTACGTGACGAAGGAACTGCGCGATCTGGTGCAGAAGAATTTCGCCGTCAACAGCCGTCATGGCATCACTGGCCATTCCATGGGCGGTCACGGTGCCTTGACGCTGGCGATGAACGAGCCGGATCTCTATCAGTCCCTGTCCGCCTTCGCACCGATTGCGCATCCGAGCCAGTCCGACTGGGGCCGCAAGCAGTTGTCGGCCTATCTTGGCGACGATGAAAGCCTCTGGGCTGCGCATGATGCGACCCTGTTGGTCAAGTCCAAGGGTTGGAAGGGCGACATCCTGATCGATCAGGGGGCAAGCGACCAGTTTCTTGATCTCCTGAAACCGGAAGCCCTGGCCGGGGCGCTGGCAGAGGCCCGCATCCCCTCGACCTTCCGGATGCAGGAAGGCTATGACCACTCCTACTATTTCGTCTCCACGTTTGGCTGGGACCACATGGCCTGGCACGCGGAACGTCTTCTGGGGTGATCCTGTCTCAGTGCAAGTCCCGGCTCATGTGCCGGGGCTTGCTCTTCAAGGCCCAACTTTCAATTCAGCATCTTCTCCGCAATAGAATCTCGCGGTTGTCTTGATCCAGTTACAGCTGAACCCGTTCGCAAGTCTCTGGCAATGAGTGGGCCCCGGATCTCCGCTGCGCTGCGTCCGGGGTGACATCCCTAGCTGGCTCACCGGTCACCCCGGGCGAGCCTTGCGAGACCCGGGGCCCAATCATTGCCAGAGCCTTGCAGCACCTGCTGTTCCGGTACAGCGTCCCGCGCAAGTTTGATCTGTTTCCGCTGAATTGTAGCAGGGCGTCTGGGCGATGGGGCGTCCCTATCTCTCGTCCGCTCTTGCCCGCAGCCGGGCAATGTGATCCTGCCGGGCCTGATCGTTTTCAAACCCTTCTGGCAATCGCAGTTCGGAGAGCATGTACCAGTGCTCGATATCCCGGAGCACCACTGGTTCAAAGACATCGTTCAGCCGATGGAGCGTCTCTTCGACCGGATACCGGGTCTTGGCATCGCTGGAAGGCGCAAGCGGGGGCTCGATAATCAGGTCAAAGCGGGAGCCCTTGCGGCGCAGATAGACAGGCAGGATCGTGCCGCCCGCCGCATTGGCAAGCTTGATTGCCACGACCCCGTTTCCCGCGTCTGGAACCGGGCGGCCGAAGAGCGGCAGATAGATCTGATTGTCCCGCATTTCATCGATGAAGATCATCAGGTTGGCCGCACCGCCCGTCAGCAGCCTGTGCAGGCGAAAGGCGCTCTTTTGTCCGGGCGGGAAC
This sequence comes from Roseibium suaedae, assembly GCF_900142725.1. Lineage (GTDB taxonomy): Bacteria > Pseudomonadota > Alphaproteobacteria > Rhizobiales > Stappiaceae > Roseibium > Roseibium suaedae. The sequence goes on from NZ_FRBW01000007.1 coordinate 2,317, forward strand.
AGATACTGGTTCCGTTTCCTGCGCAGGTTATAGACGATGCGGTTCTTGAAGCGGCAGGGCTCGGGCTGGAACGGGCCGGTGCAGGGGGGAGCAAGATCCAGATGAAAGGCGGTGAAGGCTGCTTCCCAGGTTCCCAGATGCATGGAGACGATGACCAGCGGTCCGCCAAGGGCCTTGGCAGCCTCCAGATGCTCGCGGCCGTGAACGGTTATCCGGCCCCGTGTCCAGATCGTGTTGGCCTTGGCGAACTCGGCCAGGGTGCTGCTGATGTTCTGCCACCAGCGGACCAGCGACTTTCGCTGCTCAGCCGGATTGTTTTTCAGCTCTGGCTGAAGCGCGAAGAGATTGCGGGCAATCCGTTTTGCAAAAATCCGGTTCTGAAACCGGATCCGGGCTGCATGAGACAAATGACGGCCGAAGGCCGTCACGAAACCGAACGGGGATGCCGCAAGCAACTGGTGTGTGCCGGTGTTGATCAGGCCCTGAAGGCTTGAGGCACCCCAGTACTTCCAGGCTCCCTTGCGCTTGACCGGGGTCTTGCCGAAGAGGTCCGCCAGCGCAGGTGCAGGCGGTTCTTCCGGCAGGGTTTCCTCAAACGGGATGTCTTGAAATTGCAGGGGCTTTTTCAAGATATGTGCTCAGGACCTTGCGCGCAGGATCATGGGCAGATCGTTGCCGGGCCGCAGGGTCAGACGGCAAACCGGCTGGATGTCTTCGCCCGGCTTGAGTTCCAGCGAGAATTTCGAGGCAAGGGTCGCCAGCGACAGGATCGATTCCGTCATGCCGAACTGCAGGCCGGCACAGATGCGCGGTCCGATGGAGAAGGGCACATAGCCGTATTTGTTCGGCCGCTTGCTGTCTTCCAGGAATCGCTCCGGCCAGAAGGCGTCCGGCTTGTCCCAGAGGTTCGGGTTGCGGTGCATGAGCCATGGCACCACCATGACGATCGACCCCTTCGGCACATGGGTACCGGACAGGGTGGCGTCTTCCATGGCCTGGCGCGCAAGGATCGGAACCGGCGGATAAAGACGCAAGGCTTCTTCGATGATCGCCTTGGTGTAGGGCAGGTTGGCGACGTCCGAGAAGGTCGGGATCCGGCCATCATCCAGCACCCGGTCCAGCTCCTCATGGAGCTTTGCGGCAACGCGCGGCGACTTGGACAGCAGAAACCAGGTCCAGGCCAGGGTGTTGGCGGTGGTCTCGTGGCCTGCCATGAAGATCACGGCTGCCTCGCTGCGGATGGCTTCACGCGAAAGCGGACGGCCATCTTCGTCGCGTGCTTCCAGCAGGCCGCCGATCACCGAGGCCTCGCCGCTTTCCTTCTGGGCGTGATAGCTGTCGATGATCTCGTCGAGGACGGAGAGGATCCGGTTGACCGACTGCTTGATGGCGCTGCCCCGGAAACGGGGCATCCAGTCCGGCAGGCCCAGCATGGACTGAATGTCGATCTGGTCGATGTGGCGCTGATAATCCGAAAAGCCCTGAACCACTTCCGAGGCGTAGTTGCCACCGAGGTTCCGGCCAAAGATCGTCCGGCAGATGATCTCTGCGGTCAGATGCGCCATTTCCTCCAGCGCATCGACTTCCGCGCCATCGCCCTTTTGCTCCCAGGCGGTCCGCGTCTCGGCGATGGTGTCGACCATGATTGGCGCAAAGCCCGGAACCCGGGAGCCGTGAATGATCGGAGCGACCACCTTGCGGCGCTTGCGCCAGGTTTCCGTGTCGCTGATGAACAGGCCGTCGCCCAGAAGCGGTTCCAGCGCATGGCGCATTTGCGGGCTCTTGCGCTGGAATGCCTGATGGTTCGACTGGAAGGCCTCATGCACCACATCCGGCTGATTGCAGATGAAGAGATGGGTGCGCAGCACCCGCTGGCTCATGAACCTTCGGGCAAAGTCCCGCTGCGACCAGATGGAGAGGAAATTCTTCCGCGCCAGGCCGATCAGCTTGATGATCGATGGCTGGGTTTCATGCCGGAACGGATAGGGCGGAATGAAATCTTCTTCGTCCGTGGGAATGGTCGCGTGGGCGGTCAAGGCTGGCCTCGTCAATCAGTATTCAAAAACACCCTCTCATAGCGTTTCCCGGGTGTCTTTGCATCCTTTCAAATAATCAGGGCCCTTTTCAGATCAGCGGGGGCGGACCCAGAAGGCGCTTGAGAGCGTGGCCAGCCAGGACAGGATCATCAGGCTGCCACCTGTCGGGGCTGCCATGGAGAAGAGCCTGTCGCCGAGCATCGCCCGCGACGTGAGATCTCCGCAAAAGAGAATGAGGCCACAGGTCATCAGGATGGCTGCGACCGGCAGGAGTGGGGCCTTCCGCATCTGGGACAGGGCGCCGATCGCCAGAAGGGCCGGGGCATGGAAGAGTAGCATTTCTGCCGCCAGGCGCAGGAGGCCGGTGTCGTCGAGATGGGCGGAGGCGGCCATCAGGGCAACGCCTGCGGCACCGGCCAGTCCGCCGAGGAACAGGCCGGCCCGGAAGAGCGGAGCCGTGAAGGATGTGTCTTGAGTCATGGAAGGAGAACCTCGGGAAAGAATGGTCCATCCCGCTAGAATGGGATGGAGCTGAGCATGATTACAAACCCCTCATTTCGTCATCCCGGACGCAGCGAAGCGGAGATCCGGGACCGGCGGGCCGAGGTGTTGCGGTCGTCAACTATTTGTAACCGGTAACCTTCGGGCTCACCGGTCCCGGGTCGCGCTACGCTTGCCCGGGATGACTATCGAACGGTTTTACCTTTGTCAGCAGTCTGTGGCCCACCCCGGTCATCGGGATGGGCCCTGGATATGTCTCAGGCTGCGAGGCCGCGGCGCTCCAGAAGCGCGTCGATCTTGGGCGCCCGTCCGCGGAAAGCCTCATAGGCTTCTGCCGGATCCGGCTTGCCGCCTGCAGAGTAGATGTTGGTGTAGAGCCGTTCTGCGGCCGCCGGGTCGAAGACGTTGCCGACTTCCTCGAAGGCCCCGAAGGCATCCGCATCCATCACTTCCGACCACATATAGCTGTAGTAGCCGGCCGAGTAGCCTTCCCCTGCAAAGGCATGGGCAAAATGCGGGATCCGGTGGCGCATGGTGATGGAGGACGGCATGTCCAGTTCGTCCAGCGCCTTGCGTTCATACTCAGTCACATCAAGGCCTTCCGGCTTTTCGATGAGATGGAGATTCAGGTCGATCAGGGCGCAGGAAGTGTATTCCACCGTGGCAAAACCCTGATTGAAATTCTCTGCCGCCTTCAGCTTGTCGAGCAGCGCCTTGGGCATTGGCTCGCCGGTCTTGTAGTGGGTCGCAAAGCGCGACAGCACTTCCGGCTGGCCCAGCCAATGCTCATAGAGCTGGGAGGGAAGTTCCACGAAATCACGGGCAACGGAAGTGCCGGAGATCATCGGATAGGTCACATTCGACAAGAGCCCGTGCAGGCCATGGCCGAACTCATGGAAGAGGGTGCGGGCATCGTCAAAGGTCAAAAGGGTCGCTTCACCAGGCGCGCCCTTGGAGAAATTCATCACGTTGACGATGATCGGGGTCACGTTGCCTTTCAGCTTGTGCTGCGAGCGGAAGGCGCTCATCCATGCGCCGGAGCGCTTGGAGGGGCGGGCAAAGTAGTCGCCGAGGAAAAGCCCGGCGTGATTGCCGTCCCGGTCCTTCATTTCAAAGACGCGCACATCCGGATGGTAGACGGGAATGTCCTTGCGCTCTTCAAAGGTGACGCCGAACAGCTTCGTCGCCGTATCGAAGGCGGCGTCGATGATCCGGTCGAGCTGCAGATAGGGCTTCAGCTCAGCTTCATCGAGGTCGAACTCCGCCTTGCGGACCTTCTCCGCATAATGGCGCCAGTCCCAGGGGGCAATCTGGAAGTTGCCGCCTTCAGCGCGGGCTGCTTCCGTCAGCTTGGCTTCTTCTTCCCTGGCGCGGGCGAGGGCAGGCGTCCACACCTTGGTCAGAAGCTCGCGAACGGCTTCGGGCGTCTTGGCCATGGTGTCGTCGAGCTTGTAATGGGCATAGCTGGCAAAGCCCAGCAGATGGGCCTTTTCGTTGCGCAAGGAAAGCGTCTTTTCGACAGTCTCGCGGTTGTCCGTTTCCCCGCCGCCTTCGCCGCGCGCGCTCCAGGCCCGGAAAGCGGTCTCGCGCAAGGGGCGGTTGGTGGAGAACTGCAGGAAGGGTTCGATCAGGGATCGGGACAGGGTGATGACGTGTTTGCCGTCCAGTCCACGCTCGCGGGCGGCCTCCGCAGCGGCAGCAATCAGAAAGTCCGGCAGACCTGCAAGATCTGCTTCGCCTTCCAGAACCAGTTTGTAATCTGCTTCGTCCTTCAGGACGTTCTGGGCAAAGCTGGTGCCGAGGGTCGCCAGCTCCTGCGAGATCTCGGCAATCCGGGTCTTGCCGTCTGCATCGAGCCCTGCGCCAGCGCGTTGGAACATCTTGTGGTACCGCTCAAGCACCTTCAGGGCTTCTGTGTCGAGGCCAAGGGTCTCCCGGGCGTCCCAAAGCGCATCGACACGCTTGAACAGGGCTGCATTCAGCACGGTTTCCGATCCATGCTTGGCGAATTTCGGCGCCATTTCCCGCTCCAGAGCCTGTAGCTCCGGATTGGTGTGCGCACCGGTGAGATTGTAGAATGTCCGTGCCGCGCGGGACAGGCGCTCACCAGCGGTCTCCAATGCCAGGATCGTGTTCTCGAAGGTCGGTGCTTCAAGGCTGTCCGCGATTGCATCGATCTCTGCCCGGGACTCGGTCATGCCAATGTCGAAGGCTTCCTTGAAATGGGAAGGCGTGATCTCGGCGAAGGGGGGAACTTCGAAGGGCGTGGACCAGTCAGCGAGAAGCGGATTGTGAGACATGTGGTGTCTTTAGCCTTGTTCGTTCGGGCCCAAGGGAAAGGGCCGCGAGGGTTTGACGATGTCTTTGTCCGGTCGGAAAACCGGTCTGCCCATCAAGATAGAGGCTCGTGCCGGGCTCTCCAACTGCCTGTTTCGGTTTGCCGCAGTCTTTCAAGGGTTTCCATCACGAAAGCGACGCGCTCCGAGACGGGCGCTGCTGGAATGAGCTGTAAGCGGTAGCCGAGAGAGCTGTAGGCTGCGGTCAGGGCTTCGTATTCCCGGAGGGCTTCTGAAAAGTCCTTCTGCCTCTCGCCATCATCCTCGTAGATCTCGGGCCATGGTGGGGTCATCAGGACCACGGGGCAATACCTGTAGATCTCAAGCATCCTCAGAAGATGCGCCGGCGTCTCCAAACTCCGGTAGGCAAGGTAAGACACCACGTCGACCAGAGACCGGTCGAAAAGTACAGGCTGTCCGTTTGCGGGCAGGGTGTCCGGGGAAAGGCTGTTGAAGTGAAAGGCATAGCGGGAGGCCGCGAGTTCGACGAAACGCATGGGGTCGACCCAGGGCAGGCCGGTTCCGCCGATGGCCTCTTCTTCGCGGACGATCTGCCGGCCTGCTTCCGGTATGACATGGCAGCCAGCCTCGGACAGAGCCGACAGGAGTGTTGATTTTCCCGAGCCGGAACATCCTGACAAGACGACCATGCGGTTACTGCCGCTCAGGGAAGGATTGCCTGCAATATATTGATCTTCGTGCATGGGGTTCCGGGGGGATAAGGTTCGAAAGATGGGCCGCTTGCTTCAACAGGTCAGGCCGTGACCCAGCCATTTTCTGTTTTGCCCGAGGGCGACGGATCGCGCTTTCACGCTCCGAACAGCACCTGATGCATGATCCGGCCGGGCAGGAGCGTGAAGATCCCGGCGACGATCAGCGCCCAGAAATACAGGGAGCGCATGAGGGCCCGGTGAGTTGCGATCTTGCCGGACCGGGCAGCCAGGATGGCTCTGGGAACGGCTATAAGCGTTGCGATCGACAGTATGTGGATGGGGCTGAAAGGCCCGATCAGGCGGATTTCGTGAATGAACAGGCTGGATGCGGCTGTCCAGAACATCAAGACGATCCAGAGATAGCCCGAGGTCTTGTGAAGCAGTGTTCCCTTCGGCAAGGCGAGCTGAATGGCGCCGAAGAGGAGTGCTGCCACTGCTGCGGCCGCATGGGTTGCGATGACAGGGCCCGCCTCGAGCAAGGGTGTCAATGTCATCGCTGCCTCCTACCACATGGTCTTGGCGGCCCGGCCCGGCCATTCATCGTCATAAGACTTGCCGTTCACTTCACCGGAGGACATGTCTTCCAGGATCTGTCCGGGGGTGGGCAGAGTGGCAGGGTCGATATGTTTCGATGTGTCCCAGAGACCGGCTCGTAGAACGGCCCGTCCGCACTGGAAATAGATTTCTTCGACGGTGATGATGGTGACGCTGCGAGGGGATTTGCCGTCCATGGCGAGGCTTTCGAGCAAGTCCGGATCGGCTGAGAGCTTCGCCTTGCCGTTGATGCGCAGGGTCGAATGGGATCCGGGGATGAGCATCATCAGCGCGACCCGCGGGTCCCGCACGATGTTTCGCAAGGAATCGATCCGGTTGTTGCCGCGCCGGTCCGGCATCAGAAGTGTCTTCTCATCCTGGATCACGAGGCAGGTGCCGGCATCCCCGCGTGGAGAGCAATCGAGCCCTTCCGGTCCGCTGGTGGCAAGAGCGCAAAATGGCGAGGCTTCAATCATCCGGCGGTAGGCAGGAGTGACCCGGTCGGCCACCTTGGCTGTGGAGGCGATGCCTGGGTGGCCATAGAGAGCTTCGAGCTGGTCGAGAGAGTCGATCAAGACTGGGGAGGGCAATGTCATCTCCGGGATTCGGGAGGAAGTCAAGCAGGGCGTGAAGGGTATCCCCGTGACCGGGGCGTGCCAAGGTCGTGCCTATGTGAAGTCAGGACTGATTGTGAAGGGAAATCTGTCTCAACCTATAGAAGTTTAGTCTAATAGACTTTAGAATAATAAGAGAATTTTGCGTTGCGGAACTTATGTAGTTTGTATGTTGCGATGCGTTACGTGGTTGCTTGAAAGTCAATGTTTTATTCGGTTTTGAAAATTTTGCGCTGCGAAGATAGGTCTATTTATTTCATTCTCCATCTATTTTTTGAAGAAAATGCGACAAAAATCCGGATGAAGCACGTCGATAGTCGTATTGCGATGATGAAGTCCTCCTTTCTACAGTAATGGCAGCTTGCATTCCTTGTGGCTGAGGGACCGGTTTCCGGTTGGGAAAGTTGCCATGGGGTGCGCTGGCGGCCTGCGGATGTGCCGCAGGTATCCATGTAGGCTACGGGCCTTTCTGGGAGGAAAGCATGACCCTTATTCGTAAACCGCTTAGCCGTCGTTCCATTCTGCGTTCCGGCGCAGCTGGCGGCCTTGTTCTTGCCACCCCGACCATCTTTACCAGCCGCGCCTGGTCCGCTGGCTATTTGAACGAGCCGACGGGCGACACCGTGACTTTCGGCTTCAACGTGCCGCAGACCGGCGCCTATGCCGATGAAGGCGCAGACGAGCTGCGCGCCTATCAGCTGGCCGTCAAGCATCTGAACGGTGAAGGCGACGGCGGCATGCTGAGCACCTTCTCGTCCAAGGCCCTGGGCGGAAACGGCATCAACGGCAAGAAGGTCGCCTTTGTGACCGGTGATACCCAGACCAAGTCTGATGCTGCCCGTGCGTCTGCCAAGCGCATGATCGAGAAGGACGGCGCAGTGATGATCACCGGCGGGTCGTCCTCCGGCGTGGCAATCGCTGTTCAGTCCCTGTGCCAGGAAGCTGGCGTGATCTTCATGGCGGGTCTGACCCACTCCAACGACACCACCGGCAAGGACAAGCGGGCCAACGGTTTCCGTCACTTCTTCAACACGGAAATGACCGGCGCTGCACTGGCTCCGGTGCTCAAGAACGTCATGGGTGCCGACCGCCGTGCCTATCACCTGACCGCCGACTACACCTGGGGCTGGTCCCAGGAAGAGTCGATCAAGAAGTACACCGAACAGCTCGGCTGGGAGACGGTGGCTGCCGTCCGCACCCCGCTCGGCGCCGGCGACTTCTCCCAGTACATCACGCCGGTTCTCAACTCCGGTGCGGACGTGCTGGTCCTGAACCACTACGGCAAGGACATGGTCAACTCGCTGACCCAGGCGGTTCAGTTCGGTCTGCGCGACAAGATGGTGAACGGCAAGCAGTTCGAAATCGTTGTCCCGCTCTATTCCGAGCTGATGGCTCAGGGCGCCGGTGAGAACGTCAAGGGCATCCTTGGCTCTTCCAACTGGGACTGGAAGCTTTCCGACGCAGGCACCCAGGCCTTCACCAAGTCCTTCGGCCAGGAATATGGCTTCCCGCCGAGCCAGGCAGCTCACACCTGCTATGTGCAGACCCTGCTTTATGCAGACGCCTGCCAGCGGGCCGGCACCTTCATGCCGAGCGAAGTGGGCAAGGCGCTCGAGGGCTTCGAGTTCGATGGCCTGGGCAACGGCCCGACCCTCTACCGGGCTGCCGATCACCAGTGCTTCAAGGACGTTCTGGTGGTGAAGGGCAAGGAAAACCCGTCTTCCCAGTACGATCTGCTGGAAGTGGTGGAAGTCACGCCGCGCGCTCAGGTCGAGTATCCGGCCGAACTGCTGGGTGGTGAGCTGGGCTCCTACAACAACGGCGTCTGATCGCCCTTTTACCCTGACGGCCGCCCGGCAGGGCGGCCGTTCCTTATTCCCGGTGTGAAAGTGCCGGGGTGGTCTCTGGTCAGCAAATGGCGGCAGATCCGATGGATGTCTTTCTTCTTCAATTGCTAAACGGGCTGGACAAGGGCGGCGCCTATGCGCTGATCGCCCTCGGCCTCACTCTCATCTTCGGCACGCTCGGCGTGGTGAACTTCGCCCACGGGGCCTTGTTCATGCTGGGCGCCTTCTGCGCGGTCTCCTTCAACAAGCTGATCACGCTGCAGAAAATCATCATCGACCCGACAAAGACCACTGCCTGGGGGACGCCGCTGGAAGTGCGCACGCCTTATGCGGAAGCGATGTTCGGAGACTTCGGCCAATGGCTGGTGAACTATTCCGTTCCCGTGTCCATCGTTCTGGCAATTCCGGTCATGCTGATCATCGGTTTTGTCATGGAACGCGGCCTGATCAAACATTTCTACAACCGGCCCCATGCGGATCAGATCCTGGTGACTTTCGGGCTCGCGATCGTCCTGCAGGAGGTCATCAAGACCTTGTTCGGTGCAAATCCGATCCCGCAGTCCGCACCCGATGCGGTGCGCGGTGCAGCTGACATCGGTGCGATGCTTGGCTTCCAGGCCGGCGCGATCGTCTATCCCTGGTGGCGCATGGTCTATCTGCTGTTCTCCGCCGCGATCATTGCGGGCGTCTTCGCCTTCCTGCAGTTCACAACCTTCGGCATGGTGGTTCGTGCCGGCATGGCCGACCGTGAGACAGTTGGGCTGCTGGGCATCAACATCGAGCGCCGTTTCACCATCGTCTTTGCGATTGCCGCGGTCGTCGCAGGCCTTGCCGGGGTGATGTATACGCCGATCCTGCCGCCGGACTATCACATCGGCATGGAGTTCCTGGTGCTTTCCTTCGTCGTGGTCGTCGTCGGCGGGATGGGCTCGCTGCCGGGCGCGGTTGCCGCCGGGTTCCTTCTCGGCATCCTGCAGTCCTTTGCCTCCATGAATGAGGTCAAGGATGTCCTGCCGGGTATCGACCAGATCATCATCTATCTTGTTGCTGTGGTTATTCTTCTCGTGCGTCCGCGCGGGCTGATGGGCCGCAGGGGTGTCATGGAGAACTAAGAACAATGAGCGCGACACCAACTCCCACCCGCGATCTGCTGATGTTTGTGGTCTTTGCCGCAGCTGTGCTGACCATGCCGATGTGGCTTGCCCCGATTGGGGCAGGCTATCCGGATCTGCTGCAGAAGTTTGCGATCTACGGCCTGTTTGCCACCGGCTTCAACCTCCTCTTCGGCCTGACCGGCTACCTGTCCTTCGGCCACGCGGCCTTTCTCGGGGTCGGATCCTATACGGCGGTCTGGACGTTCAAGCTCCTGGGCATGAACCCAATTCCGGCAGCCATCATGGCTATTGCAGCTTCCGGTATTTTCGCAGTTGCCATCGGTTTCGTCTCGCTGCGCCGTTCGGGCATCTACTTCTCGATCCTGACGCTCGCCTTTGCGCAGATGTCCTATAACCTTGCCTATTCGGTGCTGACCCCGATCACCAACGGTGAAACGGGCCTCAGGGTTCTGCGCAGCGATCCGCGTCTGTTTGATGCGGCCGGGCAGGGCGATGGTCCGCTGGTTTCGACCCTCTTCGGCATCGAGATGAGCGGCTATCCGGGCTTCTACTTCTGCGCCGTTCTGCTGATCATCGGCTTCTTCATTGCACAGCGGATCTTCCGCTCGCCCTTCGGCACCATGCTCCGGGCCGTGAAGTCCAACCAGAACCGGATGAACTACACCGGCTTGAACCCGCGTCCCTACACCCTGGCCGCCTTCGTCATTTCCGGCATGTATGCCGGTCTGGCAGGCGCGCTGCTTTGCATCACCGATCCGCTGGCCGGTGCCGAGCGCATGCAGTGGACCGCGTCGGGTGAAGTGGTTCTGATGACCATCCTTGGCGGCATGGGCACCTTGCTTGGGCCCATCCTCGGCGCCGGCCTCATCAAGTATTTCGAGAACATCTTCTCCGCGTTCAACGAGCAGACCCTGCACAGAATCTTCGGCTTCCTTCCGGACTTTTTGGAAACGCCCGTGGTTGCGATCACCAGTCTGTTCGTTGGGGAAGGCTGGCAACTGACACTTGGCGTGCTCTTCATGCTGATCGTCATCTTCCTGCCGGGCGGCATCATGGAAGGCTTCAGCCGGATCGGGCGGATGTTCCGCCGGTCCTCCGGCGCGAAGGGCTCCCATCAGACTGCACCTGCCGAATAACGCCGGGAAAGGGAACGACAATGGAAATTCTCAAGGTCCAGGGCGTCAACAAGGCCTTCGGTGGTCTCAGAGCCCTCAACGACGTGAACCTCTCCGTGGAAGAGGGAACCGTTCACGCCATTATCGGCCCGAACGGGGCGGGCAAGTCTACCTTGCTCAACTGTTTCGTCGGCCGACTGATCCCGGATACCGGATCGGTCATGTTCGGCAACACCTCTCTCATCGGCCTCAAGGCGCATGAGATCAACCAGGCCGGTGTGTCGCGGGTGTTCCAGACGCCGGAGATCTTCGGCGATCTGACGCTTCTGGAAAACATCATGATCCCGACCATGGCCCGGCGGGATGGCGAGTTTGCGCTGAAGGCGTGGGGCAGAGTGGATCAGGATGCGGAGATCCGCGACCGTTCCATGCACATGCTGGAAGATGTCGGCCTTGCCTCCAAGAAGGATATGATCGCCGGCAGCCTGTCGCGTGGTGACAAGCGGCGGCTGGAACTGGCCATGTGCCTGGTCCAGGATCCAAAGCTGCTGCTTCTGGACGAGCCCACCGCCGGCATGTCCCGTGCCGACACCAACAACACCATCGATCTCCTGAAGCGGATCGGTGAGCGGGGCATCACCAAGATCGTGATCGAGCACGACATGCATGTGGTGTTCTCTCTGGCAAACAAGATCAGCGTTCTGGCTCAAGGCACTGTCATCGCTGAAGGAACACCACAGGAAATCAAGGGCGATCCGCGCGTTCAGGAAGCCTATCTCGGAGGAGCGCATCTATGACCCTATTGGATGACAAGCTGGCTGGCCGCTCCGCTCCGGGCGTGGCGCCGGTGAAGCCTCAGGGCGGCGCGCCCGCCTTCTTCTCTGCCTGGGATCTTCACGCCTATTACGGCGAGAGCTACATCGTTCAGGGCGTGCGTTTCGATGTCCGGGAAGGCGAGATCCTTGCGCTTCTTGGCCGCAACGGGGCAGGAAAGACCTCAACCCTGCGCACTATCGCGCGGATGGACAATCCGCGTCTGACCCATGGCGAGATCTGGCTGGATCATCAGCCGCTCCATGAGATGAAGAGCTTTCAGGCAGCCCGTTGCGGGGTTGGCCTGGTGCCTGAAGACCGGCGGATCATTCCGGGACTGACGGTGCAGGAAAATCTTGAACTGTCCCAGATTGCCGAGCCCAAGGGCTGGTCGATCGAGCGGATCTACGATCACTTTCCGCGACTGGCTGAACGGCGCAACCAGGAAGGCATCACCATGTCGGGCGGCGAGCAGCAGATGCTCGCCATTGCCCGGGTGCTGGCGCGGGACATCAAGCTGCTGCTGCTGGATGAACCTTATGAAGGTCTGGCTCCGGTCATCGTGCACGAGATCGAACGTATTCTCGAAGGGGTGAAGGAACTCGGCATCACCACCATCATCGTGGAGCAGAACGCCATCGCCGCCCTGCATCTGGCGGATCGTGCCGTCATTCTCGACATGGGCGAGGTCGTCTTTGACGGCGCTGCCCAGGAAGTGCTCGATAATGCGGAACTGCGCCAGGAGTATCTGGCGATCTGATCCGGCGGTTTGCGCGAGTTCCCCGCAGCACGGCCTGCGGGAACTGGACGCGACTCACCAACAAGACGTGCTAAGGAAAGCCGGTACCTTCAGGTGCCGGCTTTTCTGTTTCCGATTGCAATCCGGAGTTCCGTCCCATGCTGACCCTTTCTGCCGAAGAGACCCGCAATGCCTTGCCGTATGACCGGCTGATCGAGGCCTTGCGGTCCATGTTCAAGGCAGGATGCGTGATGCCCTTGCGCCACCATCACCAGATGGAGGTCCCAGGCGAGGCCGAGGCGACCTTGTTGCTCATGCCCGCATGGGTTCCGGGCGCTTACTCCGGGGTCAAGATCGTCAATGTCATGCCGGGGAATTCCGAAAGGGGATTGCCTGCGGTGGCCGCTCAATATCTGCTGTCCCACGGCCGGACCGGCGAAATGCTGGCTCTTGTGGATGGGGGGGAACTGACGGCCCGGCGGACGGCGGCTGCCTCCGCCCTTGCTGCGGACTATCTTGCCCGCAAGGATGCTTCCCATCTCGTGATTGCCGGAACGGGCCGTGTTGCCGTCAGCCTGGCTGCTGCTCACAAGGCCGTCCGGCCGATCAGCAAGGTAACGGTCTGGGGCCGGTCCCTGGCCAAGGCGGAACTTGCAGCATCTGACATTGCGCAGACCTGCGGCGTCGAGGCACTGGCCAGCACCGATCTTCAGAGTGCTGTTCAGGCCGCGGATATCGTCAGCGCGGCGACGCTTTCGCAAGACCCCTTGATCCAAGGCTCCTGGCTGCAGCCGGGCACCCATGTCGATCTGATCGGAGCCTTCCGCCCGGACATGCGCGAGAGTGACGATGAAGCCGTGCGCCGCAGCTCGGTCTTTGCCGACACCCGCGAGGGGGCGAGCAAGGAAGGCGGGGATCTGGCGCAGCCCCTGAAATCCGGTGTCTTGCAGCCAAAGGATGTTTTGGCAGATCTTTACGACTTGTGCCGCAATGATCACCTGGGGCGCCGTTCCGGCGATGAAATCACCCTGTTCAAGTCGGTCGGGGCAGCGCTTGAGGACCTTGCCGGCGCAGTGCTTGCCTATGAAACAGTGGTGTCGGAGCGGGGCCAGTTGGGATTGAACATGCGCGGGGCCAAGGCGCATTAAAGGGGGAATGATGAGCACCTTCCGGTATGAGCTGCCTTCTGTCGTCGGCTTTCTGCTCTTCGGTGTCTTTCACATCTTTGCCGATCGGCTTCATCCGGAGACGGTCGGTCTGACCGTGTCTCTGCTTTTGCTGGGTGTGCTGTTTTTGGTGATGATGTGGTGCTCCTTCTCCGTCGTGCGCCATGCGGGCGGTCTTGCGACGCTTCTCGGCGAGCCCTATGGCACGCTGATCCTGACCCTGGCGGTTACGGGCATCGAGGTGGCGCTGATTTCGGCGGTGATGCTGTCCGGCGACGCCAAGCCGACCCTTGCCCGGGAAACGATGTTCTCGGTTGTCATGATTGTTCTCACCGGGCTTGTGGGGCTGTGTCTTCTGCTCGGCGGATTGCGCCAGAAGGCGATGGAATACAATCTTCAGGGCGCCAACGCCTTCCTGTCGGTGCTGATCCCGTTGGCCGTCATTGCCCTGGTGCTGCCGCGCGTGACACCATCAGCCCCGGGCGGCGAACTCTCCACCCTGCAGACCATCTTCGATATTGCCATGTCAGTGGTGCTTTACGGGGTGTTTCTGATCATCCTGACCAAGACCCACAGCGATCTCTTCCAGCAGCCGGGGGCGAACCCTGGCGAGGAAGATCATCACGGCGGCGCGGTGCGCTCCGTCGGCTATCATGTGGCCGGTCTCTTCGGCGCCTTGCTGCCGATTATCCTGCTGGCGGAAACCCTGGCCGAATACGCGGAGCATGGCATTCACGAGATCGGGGCCCCCGTCGCTCTTGGCGGCTTCCTGGTTGCCGTTCTGATCCTGATGCCGGAAGGCGTGAGTGCCATCAAGGCGGCACGGGAGAACAAGCTGCAGCGGGCGGTCAACATCTGCCTTGGCGCAGCGCTTGCCACCATTGGCCTGACAGTGCCTGCGGTACTTGCCATCGGCTGGTTGACGAACAAGACCGTCGAACTTGGCCTCGATATCGAGGACATTGTTCTTCTGATCCTGACCTTGTTCCTGAGCTCGGTGACCTTCGGCAGCCGCCAGACCAACTACCTGCAGGGCGCGGTCCATCTGGCCCTGTTCGGGGCCTATGTGATGATGATCTTCGATCTGGCCTGATCTTGTGTCTTGGTTTGCAACTGTTGTAAACGGAGCTCCGGAATCCTGGAGCCGTGGCCTGAATGTTCAAAAGTATTCTCGAGATTGTCCTTGGAAAATTCTCCGTAATCCACATCAATGGCGGATTGGGTAATCAGCTTTTCCAGTATGCAATGGGCCGCAAATTCGCCTTGGAGAATGACGTCGATCTATATCTTGACTTGATGGAGTTCGAGAGAAAAAAGAAGAAATCGCGCAAAGGTCCCGGCGGGCGCGATTTTAATCTGTCTAAGTTCAGAATTGTGGCTGAGCCGTGCGATCAGGTCGTTTTGACACGCACCCTTTTTCCGGCGAACAAGTTCGGGAAAAAGGCTCTGAAGCTGAGGGAGCGCCATTCTTCCTACAGGCGTCGTTTGGTTCTTGAGAATGTGTCTGAGGGACTTCCAAACCTCGAGAACGCCGCTCTGCCTCTCTATCTCAGTGGATACTTTCAGAACTACCGGGTTCCTTTTGCCATCCGCGAGCATTTGCTCGAAGAACTCAGCCTGAAGGAGCAGTTTGCGCCATCGGGAGCTCATTTGGCGCGTATCCAGAACGAACAAAGCGTTTCGGTTCATATTCGTCGTGGGGATTATCTCACGAGCAATTTGCCGGATGAATTCGGTGTCTTGTCCGTGGACTATTACTTGTCTGCGATGGAGTTGGTCAGACAGCGCCTGGAAAAGCCGAGCTTCTTTGTTTTCTGCGAGGACGTCGACTGGGCACAGGACGTTCTGGGAGGCTTCAGCGACGTGACGATCATGGATCCTCAGGCCCCGGAGCACGACATGGCAATAATGTCGTATTGCAGGCACCAGATCATTGCGAATAGCAGCTTTAGCTGGTGGGGAGCGTTTCTAAACCGAAACCTTGGTCAGATCGTCATTGGTCCTTCAACCTGGTTCCGGAATGGATCAATCCCGATTGACGTCATTCTCCATCCAAACTGGATTCGGCACATGCCGGAGAATGGGCGGCTCTTTACTTGAAACGGGCTGGGTCTTAGGCCTAGCCCAGCTCGAAAGTCGTGATGCCATAGGTGCGCTCCAGAGGCAGGGCAGGGGCTGGGCCCTTGTACATCCGGGCGGTTTCGAATTCCGCCGAAAGCTCATGGCGCTCCGCAAGTTCCTGCGCATGCGGGTTGGGCTCGGGAATATCCAGATAGATCGACTGTCCCTTCACCTGGCCGGCGAGCGCTCGGAACAGGCTGTCGGCGATTTCCGGCGTGTCGGCAAAGAGCGGGCCGATCTTGAAACCGGCCTGGCATTGGCGGATCACGCCATAGCCTTTCAGCTTGCCATCTTCCACGAACACGAAACCCCTGCGGGTCGCAGCATTTGGCGCACACCAGAGTTTCAGGAACTCCGTACGCTCTTCCGGGAACAGGTTCCGGTCATACTCACGGACAGAGGCAAAGATGCCTAGGCCGAGGGGCGCGATGCGTGGATCCATGGGCGCGTCCACTGTCGCAACGCCGCCCATGCGGATGTTGCGGTGGGCGAACTCGAAGCCGGACTTGCGGTAATTGTCCTGCTGGGCAATGACACCATCGAGGCCGATGGTCCGGCCTTCCAGATGGCGGATCGCGTGTGACCAGGTCTCAAGCCCGTAGCCCTTGCCGCGCAGGTTTTCCTGGCAGATATAGAAACCAATGAAGCCGTAGCTGTCGCCATAGCGCACGGCGGAAATGGATGTGACAGGCTCGCCGTTCAATGTGCCGGTGAAAAAGCCCTCCGGATCTGCAGCCAGAAAAGCGCTCAGATCGTCCAGTCCCGGATTCCAGCCCTCATCAGCGGCCCAGCCAATGGCTTGTTCAAGATCGGCAGCGCGCATTGTGCGGATGTCAAAGACGTCGGGCAAGGAAGCCTCCAGATCAGATGAATCAGGAGGTTATCTAACCTGCCGGCACAGGTCAGCGTCAATGGCGCGGGCGACCGAACGTGATCAAACGTCAGAGCCCAAAAGCCGGTCTTCGCCTGGTGAAAAACCCACAAGACAAACACGATGAATTTTAAGGGGAGGGGAAGAGTGGTACGCCCAAGGGGAATCGAACCCCTGTTTTCGCCGTGAAAGGGCGACGTCCTGACCGCTAGACGATGGGCGCACGGTCGACGCGGCTGCGTCGTGGGGAGGCTTATAGGCATAAATTCCGGAGCCTGCAAGCCTGTTTTGTCACAAAAAGAAAAGGGCCGGCAGAACCGGCCCTTCCTGTGGATGAGTGAGGCTTACCACTCGCCGGTGTTGGGCATGGAAACCCACGGTTCTGCGGGTTCGAGCGAGCCGCCCTTCTGCAAGATTTCAAAGGAGATGTTGTCCGGAGAGCGGACGAAAGCCATGCGGCCATCACGCGGCGGGCGGTTGATGACGATGCCTTTTTCCTGCAGCGATGCGCAGTATTCGTAGACATTGTCCACTTCATAGGCCAGGTGGCCGAAGTTGCGGCCGCCGGTGTAGGTTTCCGGATCCCAGTTGTAGGTCAGCTCCAGAAGCGGAGCGGCATTGGCCTTGCCCGATTCAATGTCTTCGGAGGCGGCAAGGAAGACCAGAGTGAAACGGCCACCTTCGTTTTCGATCCGGCGAACTTCGGTCAGACCCATCTTGTTGCAATAGAAGTCGAGCGACTCATCCAGATTGGTGACGCGGACCATTGTGTGCAGATAACGCATGTTGTGTCCCTCAAAGGGTTTGAGTGAAATGAAGCCCGGATAGCTGAAGGCAACCGGAGTGTCGCGTGACGAAGCAGGAGGCTGCTCCGTAAAACTGGCGGGGACCGCACTATGACAGAAATAACGGATGTTTCCACCGCATGGGCGGAGCTGCGGGCGATCCTCGGGGAAAAGGATAGGGCGGGCCGCCCCTTGCGGCTAGTGGTGATGACCGGTGCCGGAATTTCCACCCCGTCCGGCATCCCGGACTTCCGCTCGCCCGGTGGGATCTGGTCCAAGATGGAGCCGGTGACTTATCAGGATTTCGTTCGCTCCGAAGCGGCGCGGCGGGAAGACTGGCGCAGGCGGTTCGAGATGAAGCGGATCTTTGAAGCGGCGGAGCCCAATGCCGCGCACCGGGTTCTGGCAGCGCTCGCCCGCTCCGGCCGGCTGGATCTGTTGATCACCCAGAATGTCGACGGTCTGCACCAGCGGAGCGGCGTGCCGGAAGAGCGGCTGGTGGAGTTGCATGGCAACAGCACCTATGCCTCCTGTCTCGATTGTGGCGCACGGGCTGAGTTGGGAGAGGCGGAAAAGGCCCATGAGGCCGGGCAGACGCCGGTCTGTAGGGCCTGCGGCGGTTTGCTCAAGGCAGCTGTGATCAGTTTCGGTCAGGCCATGCCGGAGGACAAGTTGAACCGGGCGGCGAACGCAGCTGCCAATGCGGAGATCTTTCTGGTCATCGGATCTTCCCTTGTCGTTCAACCAGCTGCCCAGTTGCCGGTGATTGCGGTGCGCAGTGGTGCTGATCTGATCATAATCAACGGTCAGGAGACCCCGCTGGATGATCTTGCAAGCACTCTCATTCGCCCCGGAATTGCGGAGGTTTTTGCGGAAATGGATGATTCCAGCTAGACGATTTCCCCAATTGGTTTGGGATTACTGCGACAAACACCCTTCTCGCTATGGGGCAGGGTGTTATCCTTTCGTTAGGAATCAATCCGTGCGTGAGTCGCAATTGTGTCTCTTTCGCGCTCTGGATTGTATGTATGCGGACCAGATGCGAGGCAATTGGCTATGGGGGGAAAGACGTTCACGGATCCCCGTGCGATCGAGACGGTCGAAGCGGTTGATGATCTGTCACTCGACGTGATCGAAGTCGCTGGCTCGATCAAATGGTTCGATGTTGCCAAGGGCTATGGCTTCATCGTTCCCGATAGCGGCGAGGGCGACATCCTTCTGCATGTGACCTGCCTGCGACGGGACGGTTTCCAGACCGCCTATGAAGGTGCGCGGGTCGTTTGCGAAGTGCTGGACAGGCCCCGTGGCCTTCAGGCATTCCGCATCCTGTCCATGGACGAAACCACAGCGTTGCATCCTTCCCAACTTCCGCCGTCGCGCACGCACGTGCAGGTCGTGGCCGAAAGCGGGTTCGAGAAGGCAACCGTCAAGTGGTTCAACCGGGTCAAGGGCTTCGGTTTCCTTACCCAGGGCGAAGGCAGCGAGGACATTTTCATTCATATGGAAACCCTGCGCCGGTTCGGTATTGCCGAGCTGCGTCCCGGGCAGGATGTGATGGTTCGCTTCGGTGCTGGCCCCAAGGGCCGCATGGCTGCGGAAATCCGCCCGCTTGGCAGCGGCACGCATATTCCGTCGTCTCATTGATCCCTGCGATGGCCAGGGGCCATTGCAGAGTTGCATTTCACAGGGACTGGCCGGATGGCCGGTCCTTTTTCATGTCCGGCTTTTGCCCATGCGGCGCAGGCGCAAGCCGTCCATATCTGTGCCATGAAGCTGGCCGATCTTGCTGGCCTTGAACCGGGCGGGCAGATATAGAAATTGCTCGGCAAACGATCGGTTTTGTCAGATCAGGAGCATGAGGCGTCTCGGTCTCGTGCGGCAGGGAGAAATCAGCATGGCAGGTGTGTTTCAGGCGTTTCAGGGAACAGTCTCCCGGACATTTCTCCTGTCCTTCTCCCGGCGCCTTCTGCCCGCCTTGAGCCTGTGTCTTGCCCTGATCTTCGGCCTGGCCGCTGGATCTGTCAGTGTCACTCCGGTTCTTGCCCAGGAACTGAAGCTGCCGGTCGAAACTCTGACCGCATCTGCTTCCGGACAGGATCATGTGTTCCAGGTGGAAGTTGCCGATACGGATGAGGAGCGGGCTCTCGGGCTGATGTACCGTGAGGAAATGCCGGAAGATCATGGCATGCTTTTCGTCTTTCCGGAGGCGGGGGACCGTTATTTCTGGATGAAGAACACGCCGCTGCCGCTTGATATCATTTTTGCTTCGGAAACCGGCAAGGTCGTGCATGTTGCCGCCAATACCACGCCGTTTTCAGAGCGGATCATTCCATCCAGGGGCGCTGCAAAATATGTTCTGGAGCTGAATGCCGGCATGGCGGAACGTCTGGGCATCGGTCCGGGCAGCAAGCTGGCCTCGGCCTCAATTACGGCGCCCTGATCCCTTTTCTCAGGGGCGGGCCTTGGCACAGGAGAGGCTGCTCATGCCTTTGCTGTCAGGTCTTCCAGTTTCAAGGGCCGGAATGCTCCGGTCTTTGCCTCGGTCAGGATCAGCTCGACAAGCGCAGGAAACCGCTGCCGCAATTCTTCCAGCCGCAGGGTGTTGGAGCGGCCATTGCCGTGATCGACCTGCCGGATGAGGCCGGATTCCCGCAGGACGCGGAAATGATAGGTCCGGGTTGCCTTGGCGACGGGCAGCTCGAACGAACCGCACATGCGGGCGTCTGCCGGGTCGGCAGCCAGTGCCAGGACCACCTTCAGGCGCAGGGGATCGCCAAGCGCTGAGAAGATTGCACCTAACTCCATTTCCTCAACACTCGGGTGGCCATTTTTATCGGGCAAGCGGTCTTCCTTCCTTCCGGAAAGTTGGTACTATAATATTCGTACCTATTGTGATGAAGCCTCATCACGCAGGATTCTGGGAGCGAATATACCATGAGCATGAATCGTGTAGTGGAACTGACCGCCTTTGGCGAGCCTGATGTCATGCAGGTCGTGTCCCGCGAGATCCCGGCGCCGCTAGCGGGGGAAGTGCAGGTCCGCCACACGGCCATCGGTTTCAATTTCATCGACATTTATCAGCGCAAGGGCATCTATCCGCTCCCCCTGCCGACCGGTCTGGGCTTCGAGGCAGCAGGCATTGTCGAAGCGGTGGGTGAGGGCGTTACCGGCCTGTCCGAAGGGGACAGGGTCGCCTACATGAATGCAGGCGTTGGTGCATATTCTGAACGCCGCAATGTTGCCGCCGACAAGCTCCTGAAACTGCCAGATACTGTCAGTGATGAAGCCGCCGCCACGGTGCTTTTCAAGGGCATGACGGCGCAGTACCTGCTGCGGCGGACCTATGAAGTGAAGGCCGGCGACTTGCTGCTGGTTCATTCTGCGGCCGGTGGGGTCGGCCAGATCCTGACCCGCTGGGCAACCGCCCTGGGCGCAAGGGTGATCGGAACCACCGGCTCGCCGGAAAAACGCGACGTTGCGCTTGCGGCCGGCTGCGAGGCGGTCATTGATCTGCGTGATCCTGACTGGCCGTCTGCCTTCCTGACGGCGACCGGCGGCGAGAAGGCGAGGGTTGCCTATGATGCGGTGGGCAAGGACACATTGCTGCAGACGCTGGACTGTGTCGCGCCCTTCGGCCTGGTGGTTTCCTATGGGGCGGCTTCCGGAAAGGCGCCGGCAATTGATCCGGATCTTCTCAACAAGAAGGGCTGCCTGTTCTTCACGCGCCCTTCTGTCTTTCCCCATAATTCTGATCCGGACACCTTCCGTGCGAATGCTGCTGACCTCTTCGACGCCATCGCCAAGGGGCATGTCGGCGTAGACATCGGCGCCAGATTCCCGCTTGAAGACATTGCCGGCGTTCACAGAGCGGCCGAAGCCAGAAGCGTCAAGGGCGCCATTCTCATCCAGCCAGCGTGAAGGAAGTCCCAGGGGGGCAGTGTCATTTCCGGCAGCGCAACTGATTTGGTTGTTCTCTGAGAGAGGCAGACAACGTGCCATCGATCGTGAGCCGATCTATTGTGCGCTTAGCTACCTGATTTTATTTGGAGTTGGTGTGGCTTTGAAATCATGATTGCAATGCCAATGCGCTGAAATCTTGGGGTTGGATTTGATCTGGAAACTTTTTCTCGATGATGATGCGGACAATTTCCGGAGGCCAGAAATCTCGATTGAGAATCCAGAATGGCGAAAGGCGATGGATTTGCCGACGGCACCTCCGAATACAGAGCCGCGCCTGCTTGGAAGCTGGAAAATTGCTAGATCCTACAAGGAAGCGATTGACCTGTTTTCTCAGTTTGGGTTGCCTCTGTTCGCATCATTTGATCACGACCTTGCCGACGGAAGAGATGGCATTTCAGTTGCCAAACGAATGATCGAACTTGATCTGGACGCCGATGGATCTTTGTTGTCGCGCTTCTTTTGTTATGAGGTCCATTCAGGGAACAGAGTTGGCCGCGAAAACATAAGTGGCCTGCTAAATGGGTACTTGGTGCATAGGGCTTCTGAAGCCGACTTGTCCGGTTTGAGGCCGGGAGATCTCCTGGCAGGCTCTTCGAAGGAAAAGGACGCAGAAGAGTTTCGAGTTGCAAACGCGCTTGGATGGATTGAAGGAGTTTGATGGTGCTCCCGCATGGTGGCCTTGTCGGGCTCTTCGCACCGAGGGAACCTCGCGTGAAAGGCCGGAAGCATTGGGGAGAGCTGTCCGGGACTATTCCGGGTTACTTTCCCCGGAAAGTTCGTGGAATGCTGAATATTCGAGTTTTGTTCGGCCTTGACGAACCTCTGCCGGGTGGATAAACCCAAGCCCACAACGTCGGGGCATAGCGCAGCCTGGTAGCGCATCTGGTTTGGGACCAGAGGGTCGCAAGTTCGAATCTTGCTGCCCCGACCAACTCTCCCTTTCTGCATTAGTGATTTGGGCGACGCTGTTTCAGCGTGAGTGCCTTGTGCTGTCTGCCGTCATCTTTTTCATGCCTGCTGTGCGCCTTGGCGCCGTTGCTAGACCTTCTTTCGAGCCGCGGGCAGGGGATCGCCCCGGACGGGCCCATACGAATCTGCAAGCGGGATATGTCCCATGGGTTGTGCAGCTCCTGGGAGACTCGGGCCGGAACTTCCCTTCAGATGAACAAATGCCCCTCTTGTTTGCAGGGGATATGTGTCGGTGACGGCCACCGGCCCTGATTGTTATGAAGTTTTCCCATTTTTGCGATTTTCTCCTGACTGGACGCGGGAAAAAGGAATTGATTCCAATCGCTTGCGACGGTGTGCTCTTAAATCGAGCCGGGGTACGTGCGTTCCGGTTTGCGGGAGTGCGGCTGCCTCCCGATTGGTCAGGAGTGCCGAGAGAATCGTCAATATTTTCATTGGAGAAAATGACGATAGCCGTTTCCGGTCTTTCATTAAGACCAGAAGTTGAGCAGGATGCCCGCAACGACTTGAAACCATGAAAGAAAACTGGTTGGGGGCCATGCAGGCGGATCAGATCGGTGATGAGACACTGGATGTCGCAAGGGCGGCCGGGCTGCTGCAGCAGCAGATTCGTTCGGCTGGGCTGAAGCTGCGCGAGAGCACCGATTTCACCCTGTTCGAGGACACGATCCGGGCGACCGAAGACAAGTATCTGATGGAGGACTTCTCCACCCGCTTCTTCGACCTGCACGGCACGTCCGCCTTCTGGATCGGAGCCTGGGACAGTGCGGGCGAGCCGGTCTCTGTGCAGGCGGCCAAGCTTGAGGATCTGCGTGACCGGAGCCTTGGTCAATACTGGCAGCAGCAGCACCGGCGTATCTTCGTGGATCCGGGCGCGCACGCGGAACTTGGCGAGGATCACGCCCATGATGCCTTCTTCATGCGCGGCAAGATTGTCTATCATGGAAACCTGTGGCTTCGCCGGGACGCAAGGGGCAAGGGGCTGGCAGAGGCGCTCACCCAGCTCGGTTTCCTGATTTCATTGCTGAAATGGTCACCCGACTATCTTTATGGCCTGATGGCGGCCCAGAATGCCAAGAAGGGTTTTGGCATCCGGGTCGGCTATCGCCGCTTCGTGCCCCGTGGCACACACTGGATCACGCCGCCAGGTCATATCCGACCTGACGACTGGCTGGTCTATTCAAACCACAATGATCTTGTGACGCTGGCGCGGACTATAATTGCTGAAGATCTTGAATGACGCCGAAATAGGCGCAGAACCGGCGCTCTGACGTCGGTGTGGGCCGCAGGGCCACGATCAGCCGCTCGAAGGCGATGTCCACCACCTTGCCACCCAAGTTCAGCCGCGTGCGGGCATAGCCATAGTAAGGCTGTTCTTCCAGGGCATAGCGATAGGCCTCTGCAGAGGCCTGCTCGAGTTCCGGATCCGGTGTCCGCAGTTCTTCGTCATGCTGCATAGCCCATTCCTCACCGAACAGGATGCGCTGGCTTGCACGGCGCCCGACGTAGAAGATCGGAGGTGGGGCGAGCGGAGTAATCTTGTCGGAGCAAAGGCTTAGGTAAGGCATGTGTTCACGCAGCTTCTCGGAGACCAGTCCGGAAGACGACATCATGCTATCGTAAAAGGCTGAAAGCTGCGGATCAGCCAAGCCTTTCTCTATCGCATCCGTGCCCAGCTGAGTGAACACTGTCCTGTTGCGTGTCAGCAAATTAGCCGCGATCCTTACGCATGCGGTTTGTCTACTTGGAAAAAGCCTTTAACAGCAAGGAAACAATACCGCAGAATTCTTCTCGTGTCTCCCGGCTTAACTCCCGAACGTTATTAACTTCATAATCCAGGGTGAGGATCATGTCCCACATCTCGGAAAGATTGTGCTTATCCACTTCCCTTTTGAGGTCCGCCAGGGATTTGTCCTCAGGCTGAACATGTTCGTGGATATAGTCCGCACTGCTGAAATAAGGCGACATCTGCATGGGATTCGATCTTCTTCCGCGCATCTCAGGATTCGTGGGCGACATCCTAAGAGTTGTCAGCCTCTGGGAAAACCAATTGCACATTACACCTTGGGTTGCAATTTTTTTGATGGCGTTACCTTGCCAGCTGGTTAACTTCGGGTAATTGCTGCAGGAGATAGTGGGCATATGCGGCTGCGGTGTTGACTTCGCGATCAAAGGCGGGAAAAACCTAGCCATGGAAAATGCCGGGACTGGGTTGATCAAGGGTCCCGTGCGCATTGAAGAGGAACGAGCAGCCATGGTTGCGCGCATCTATCGTCCGGCCAAGACGGCCATGCAGTCGGGCAAGGGCAAGACCCAGCGCTGGGTCCTTGACTATGAGCCGGAAGTTGCACGTTCGGTCGAGCCCCTCATGGGCTATACATCCTCCTCTGACATGAAGCAGCAGATCCGTCTGTTCTTCGAAGACAAGGACGATGCTGTCGCCTACGCGAAGCGCAACGGCATTCCCTTCCGCGTGGAAGAGCCGCGCGAGCGCACGGTTCGCGGTGCGTCTTATTCCGACAACTTCAAGTTCACCCGGAACGCCCCCTGGACCCACTGAGGTCTGCGCTTCCTGGTAAACTCTCCGGGCAAAGTTTCCTTGCCCGGCCTACGGCCCCGTAGCTCAGCTGGATAGAGCACTCGCCTTCTAAGCGAATGGTCACAGGTTCGAATCCTGTCGGGGTCGCCACCTCCCTTTGAACTGTTGTTAATTCCAATTACTTAACCGCAGGTGCGGCGAAATATTTCGCTTACGCGGATTCATCCACTCGGTGTGACCTGCTCCCCTGACAAGTCCGCGGTTTGAGGTTAGCCTGTTCTCCAAACGAGGAGACCAAGCTCTTCGGGACCAATAGATTTCTGCATTTTCGGACCTACTGTGTAAGGCAAATCGAAAAGCTATCAGATTGATCCTTTATGCTCCGCAGGTCATTTATCAGCGACCTTCGGAAGTCTGCGCTATATGTTAGAATGCCAGCACTGCTGTTAAGAGTGCACTGAGGATTTGTGATGTGACCAATTTCCTTATTGCAAACAACTATTCCTTCGACCCTTCCATTTACTTTTAGGACAAAGTAATCATCTCTATCTTTCCAGTTTTTTGGCATCTCTGAAGATGTAAATTCTTCCAAGCCATTGTCCGTGTGGTTCATGAAATTCAATTCCGGCCGAGGCTTTTTCAAACCGATCCCCGCGGTTATGTAAATTCGCTCCCATACATCCAGGGAGTGGAGCTGGTTGACCAGCAGCCTGAAATGGGTCTCCATTCCTGGTCCAATGTTCTTGGCCTTATAGGTTTCGCGACCTACTGGACGTCCTGTAAATACGTCGATGTCAAACAGTTCACTCGTTTTCACCCGCTGCTTTTGTGTCTCGCGCGCAACAGGCATGCCAAAAATCATCAGTTCGTTCAGATACGCAGGATCGAACCGAATTTTGGTCCTCTTGGAACCGTATGGCTCATTCGAAATTATCGTTTCGAACAACTGACCGTGGCGATAGCGGTTGCAGTCAATTTGTCCAGCAAAAGAATGGCTCGAAAAGACTGTTGCAACGATCCAAATCACTACGAGATGGTTGGAGTAATAACGAATGTAACAAAGCGAAAATTTAAGAAATTTATAATGTTTCTTTTTCCAAAGCTCATAATATAGTTTCATCCGATCGCCTTTATGCCGCATCTTCGGAAAAAACAATCACTTTGGGCGGCCTTATGACCAATAGTGACCGGTTTCATCAGATTGCGCAACTTCGGGTTATGTATCAGTGTTCCGGGTCGTTTCGTTCGGCGAAGTGCGACCCTGCCTGATTGTCTTCTCAGTTATATCCTGGAGGTGAAGCTTGGCATTCTTGATCAGGATATCCTCTATGATGTTTGCACGAGCGCGTTGAGTGCCGAGCGCCAGAGCTTTGAACTTGGCGCTCTGCTGGTAGAGGTTGAGAACCGGCCAAGTGAACCGCATTGGGTATGCCCGAGGCCGTTTGGTCTAAGTTATGCAGCCCTGGCTGAATTGGTCTGATTCTGAAGAGACTGATACGCCAAAGGAGCATTTGCTTCTGACATTGCTATCGCCAGTTCGAAATGATTTCAGAGAAATTCGTTGAGATATTATAACTCATAATGCCTTCTGGAAAACCTCTCTGGTGTTTGAATGCAACTACGTTAAAGAAAATAATTCCTTTTTGATTCTTTAATTCAAATAAATATCTATCAATGACGCTTGAAATATTAGTTGATGCTATCAATCTGCATTGATTAAAACCGCTTGATGAGATATTTTTTAGGCCGTTGATGAGATTGTTCTTTTCATCATCTGAAAGGTGTATGTTCTTATCTGAGATTTTTAAAAATTTCTCATATTCCCCGCTCGTTAAATTGGCTATCGCCTGAGATACATCCGTATGTTCATGTCCGTCTAATCCCAAGCAATTAGATTGCGCTTGCAACGCAGTGTTTGAATAAGGCGTGATAAGTGCAGCAAGTGTGATCGCTATAATTAAGTTAACCGGCTTCAGGCGTCCCATTTCATTTTATCCCTTTGTCAATCTTATAGATAATTGCCACCCAAAGGCTTCATCTCAAATCGGCGGAAGAGGAAAACACTTTGGATGGCCTCCAAGTCGTTGGTGATGGGCATAACTAGCTTGGTGCAACTCCTGTTCCTGATCCGGTGTGCCAATCCTTGCAAAAGGCAAAATGCGACTATCCTGCTAGCATGCTTATTCCACGTTCTGGGGCGAAGTGTAGACCTTGAACATTGGTCTGAAAGACGCCCTCGCAAAGGCCGCACTCTCCAGTAAGACCATAGAGTCAGTTGGGTGGACAGGTGCAGCTCTCAGTCGTTACTTCTGTGAACGGCATCTTAGTCCATGCTGGATCCGTCATTGCTTTCTCGAAAGAACTTTCACCCTCTTCTCTGAAAACAGAATGTCCTTGAAGAAAGTGCATTCGTGGGAGGTGTGGACGAGATCTGGGGCGGGGGGGGCTATTTATTGGGCTTTAATCAAAATTTATACCTCCTGAGGTGCTGATTTCGCAGCTGCGGGAGGGAGGTCATCGCGATGAAGCAGGGGGTATCTGCCGTTCCAGATTTTCGCAATGGAGGTCTTCAGGAAGATCCGGACCTTTGCCTTCGGAGCATGGAGGCTGCGAGCGCCAATCTTGAAACTACCAAAAGAGCTTACCCTGATCCTGAGATGATCGCTCAGGAGGAGTGCATCACGATCATTACGGCCTGATTGGGCTTGTGAAGCCGTTGGGCAAAGAGGGCGTCGGCGATCTTCCTTGGCATCGGGTTCCTGGATGACAGCTTTTTGCGTCAGGGGAACGAGACTTCAGTGCCGATCGGACTTGTCAGGGGTGCGCGAGGTATCTCCTAGGTGTTGTGCCTTTTTGCACCGTCGGACTGAGAACAGGGTGCGGATAATAGATATTGGTGGAAGGAGTATAATCATGAGTAGCATCGTTTGCGTGTATCTTGTCTGGTCAAGTTCCTTAATGAACGTAAGGTAGAAAAGAGAGGTAAATATCCAGAGGTATAATTCTGATCTGTGTATCTTCCAGGCGTCTTTCAGCAGATATTGTATTCCCTCGTTATAGATTTTCCTTTATTTTTATAGTGAGGCGTTCTGGAAATATTTTCCGTCCATGGATGTCACTCCACCTCGGCCAAAATAATCAATTTGGGAAGGGCGTGACCATTAGTGACCGGTTTCATCAGATGGGCTCAACTTCGGGTTCTGGATCAGTGTTCCGGTCGCTTCTTTCGGCGTAGTGCGACCCTGCCGCAGAAATGTGATCCGATAGCTCTTGAGGCGATATTCAGTGAACAAAACTGCATACATGCAAATGTTTTCGTCACAGTTCTGGTGGGTTTATTGGGGAGGGCAATTATTTTGGTTTGCGCCTGAGAATTCTAAGTCTGTCGTATTTATTTGTTTCCATTGTAAATATTTCTTCCAATTTTGAATAGGTGGTAAAACATAATCGATGTTGATATCGGTAAAATAGTTAAGAATACAATCGCATTGTAAGGGTGATTTAATAGGAAAAATGATATGGATGAGGCTATCGCGCAAACCACGATGTTGGTAAAAAATTTTATCATTAGTTCAAGATTCATAGTTTAACCTATGATGTGTTTGTGGTTATGCTTCAGGAGTGAATTATTTTTTATCTGGATGGGGAAATATTATTATTACATTTGTTTTTTTCAGGCGAGCAGGTCAGTCTCTCCAGATAATTGGATTTCCTTTTAATTTTTCAATATCGTTTCCTTTTACCGCTATGCGAATAACTATATTTACCATCGTAAATGATATTCCGAATAGGAATGTCGGAAATAGTGTAATTAGCATAATCCAAAGCACTGATTCTGGTATTTTTATGTAATTTATAAAATTTTGTCCTGAGGATATTGTGATAACTGCGGCGAAATCGACAAGAAAAACACAAGATAATATTAATGAGGTCTTCTTTTTCATGTTTTCTCTTTTGATTTTTTCGTTCGTTGATGATTTAAATTATTAGTTGTTTATGGCTTGGTATACTAGCACTGAAAATTATATGTGTGTTGGCTAGTTGATGTGTCGATAGGTTTTGTGGACTATTCCCTAGTCGTTGACCTGAAAAACCTGCATCCAAGCTTTTCACTAATTTCCCTCTTTACATCAGGGAAACTGACGGGCGCCGCGCTGGAAGGTGAGGGAAGGCTTGCCAAAATCAACGTTGCCATTGCCCGTGAACAGCTACGTCGCCATCTGGATATTGGCCAGATGCTGGGCAACGGGATCGATACCCGCCTCTCAAAACCTGCGAGCTCGGGAAGATCTTCGAAACCCAAGTCTGGAGCCTTTGCACAACCTCCTGAAAGCTTCCTTTCTTCAGGAGGCCCAAACTTGGAGCCGGTCGAAGATCAGCTCAAGCGTGAGCGCCTGTTTCAGGTGCAGATCAGAAGCCGGAAGGCGGCTGAAGATGAGCAGGCCCGGAAGGGGCGCTTCACTGACACGGAAGAGGTGCGGGCCGCAAACATGCGGATCGCCGGGGAAATGATCCAGACCTTTGGGGGCGCCTTGCCGACAATGGCGGCGGCAGTCGCTTCAAGGTTTGAGGTGCCTGTGCGCGAATTTCTGCATCTGCTCCGGACCGAGTTCACAAACATTCGGGCAAAGGAGGCTGAACAGTTGAGGGAGAGGGCCTGGGAGCATACGTTAATCGATGACGTCGTCGGGCAGGCCTATGAGGCAGCTGGGGAGTCTCCTCCTTGGAGGGAGTTGCGCGATTGCGCATTAGGTTCGGACTATGCGAGAGGCCAGATCCCCGCGGGAGCGGTGATCCTGACACTTGGTGTCGACGTACAGGATGAACGGTGTGAGTGGCATCTGGATGGCTGGGATCAGGACCTTCGACGCTATGTCGTCGATTATGGTGTTGTGCCTTGCTACATCGGGGAGAAGGAAACCCACAAAGAGCTTGATGCTGTAGTCAATCAAACATGGGTCAATGCCTACGTGTATCGGCTCGAGCTGGACATGACGCGATCGACGGAAATGCATACGCGGCTGAAGTCCTGGGGCTGGGTAAAGCGGTATGCCAAGCATCTTTTATCGCGAGCTGAGGTGGGAATTCAAAATGCTCTCATTTGTTTCCTTTTTGTTCCTGTTGTTGAAGGCATGTTGATTGTTCGCTGATTTTTCTCCACAGGTCCAAAAACGTCTTGATCTGTGGGCCTTTGCCGCGTAAACGAAAGTCACCGGAGAGGTGGCCGAGTGGTCGAAGGCGCTCCCCTGCTAAGGGAGTAGACGGGGAACCGTCTCGAGGGTTCGAATCCCTTCCTCTCCGCCACTTTCCTCTCTAGAATGTTATTTTATCCGGCAATCGCCGGATTTTGTCGTTTTAAAAACCTGTATCCTTGCCCGCCAAGTGACCCGTTTCGTAGATTTTACGATCAAGTGCAAAATGGGCGATGGCTTCCCGCGGTCCATGCCTTTGCTGACAGGTTGGGCTGTTTTGAGGTGAAGAAGTTCCACTCGAATTGCCACATGAATGGCAAGTCTGGCCTTGCTCATTGAGCTAACTGCGGGGTCTTGGACTGTGGCGGCGCCCGGAGTGGGAGGGGCGCCCACACGATGTGATGGATCGCATGGTTGCGCCAGTCGTTTCAGTTTCCGCAAGCCAGTCCCTTACCCAGCATTGAAATTGCCCTTTGTCCGCCGGTCGGGCTCCTCATGCCGACAGGATGCAGGAGGGACCTGGCTTCAACGTCCTTTCCGGGAGAGCAGCCAGAGGAAGTAGGGGCCGCCGATGAGGGCGGCGAGAACGCCGGCCGGGATCTCGTAGGGAAAGTGGATGCTGCGGCCCAGCCAGTCGGCCGAAACCATTAGGGCAGCTCCAATCGCGGTGGCGCAGAAGGCCCGGCTGAGAGTTTTGGGCGGCGTTGTCATCGCGGCAATGTGAGGTGCTATCAGGCCGACGAAGCTCAACGGGCCGACGATGAGGGTTGCCGCTGCCGTCAGGGTTGCCGCCAGGGACAGGAGCGTTACGCGCGCCTTCCAGGGCACGATCCCGAGCCCGCGTGCGGCCTGATCGCCCAGGGGAAGGATCTGCAGCCAGCGGGCAAAGAACGGCACGACGACAAGAGCCAGCATCAGCACGCCAGTCGCGGCAATCCCTGTTATGGCTGTGGCCCGGTAGGTCGGCCCCATGGACCAGACCAGCACATACACCGCGCGGGGATCCCCGCTCGCCAGAACAAGCGCAATCAATGTTGCGGCGAAGGTGCCGATAGCAGCCCCTGCCAGAAGCACGGGGCCCGGAGCATGAGCCGTGTTGCGGGTGATCACCATCATCACGGCAAAGCTTGCAAGTGCCCCTCCGATCCCGCCCATGAGAAGCGCCCCGGGAGAAAAGGTGCCGGCAAGCATCATCGTTCCGACAATGCCGAGCGCTGCGCCGGAACTGACACCGAGTCCCTCCGGGCTGGCGAGGGGGTTCCCGGTCACGGATTGCATGATGGATCCGGCCAGAGCCAGCATTGCCCCCGCGCATAGGGAAGCCAGAATCCGTGGCCAGCGGCCGGACATCAGCTCCGAAAGAGGCAGTGTGCCGATAAACAGGTGCTCGGTCAGGGAGAAGAGCGCCACGCAAAGCAGCAGCAATACGGCCACGCCCAGCATGAAATGCGCCGGGACCTTGCTGCGAGATGAGGTTGACCGGTCGCTCGCCGAAGGAACCGATGCAGGCACTTTCTTCAAGAGAAGCAAAAGCATGAATGCGCCGAAGAAGGCGGTGGCGGCTCCGGTCGGAACTTCGGCAATGTAGCGCGAGAGTACCATGACCGAACCGTCGGCCAAGAGAAGCAGAGACGCGCCAAGGACGGGCGACCAGATGAGCCGCTGCGGGAAAGTCCTGGCTCCCGCCAGACGGGCAAGGTGGGGTGCGGCCAGCCCGACAAACGCAATCACGCCGACCCTGGCCACCACTGTTGCCGCAAGAAGCGTGGCAAGGGACAGGGCTGCCAGCCGCAATGTGCGCACCGGAATGCCGAGACTCCGTCCGCTGGCCTCGTCCAGACCGGCAATCGTCAGCGGGCGGACCAGCAGGAGGAGCAAAGGCACATAGAAAAGGAGGCGCAGGGTCAGGGCTTGAGCATTTGAGAAATCATTCTGGATCAGTGACCCACTCGCCCAGATGAAGACCGAGCGCAGATACTCGTGATTGAAAAGCGCCAGAACCACCGAGGCTGTCCCGGCAAAGAAGCTCACGATCATGCCGGCAAGCAGCATGGTGACGGGGGAAAATCCTTGCCTTGAGGCCAGCAGGAACACGAGCCCGAGCGTTCCGAACCCTCCGGCGATGGCTGCCAGTTCGCGCAATCCCATGGAAAGTGCAGGAGCGACAAGAACAGCAATCATGATCGCCAGTTGCGCACCGGACAGAAGGCCAAGCGTGCTCGGCTCGGCCAGAGGGTTTTTCAGGATCTGCTGGAAAACGGCACCGGACAGGGCAAGGGCCGCCCCGGCAAGGATTGCAACGAAAAAGCGCGGCAGGAGTGAGTGGTGCAGATAAATTTCGCCAAAGACGGCCGTATCCGGGTCAAGGAGCGCGGCCCCCATGCGCGATAAGGGCACATGAGCACTGTAGCCGATCAGGGTGAAGGCCACGGCGGGAAGGGTCAGAAGAGTGAGAAGGAATGCGAGACGTTTGGTCATGCTGATGCCAGCGCTTTCCCGAGAACAGCCGCAAAGCGCCGGGCAGAGGGCATTCCTCCGAATACCCATGTCGGCGGAATGGTGACGACCCTATCCGCACGAACAGCCGGAAGAGCCTTCCACAGGTCGCTGGAGGCCAGGGAAGAAGAGGGGCCCGGCTCGATGATGACGAGACGGGCTTCCGGGGCTCTGGCGATGGCATCAAGACCCGCGGTGGAAAATCCCCAATGATTGCCGGACTGTATCCAGGCATTCGCAAGGCCCAGCCGATCCAGCACGTCCTGAAACAGGCTGCCGGGGCCATAGATGTCAAGCATGCGGTCATCCGCGAACTTGGCGATGAGCAGCGGCCGGCCGTCATAGCCAGAGAGGCTCTGGCGAATGTCTTCAAGCTCGGCGTTGAAAGAGGCGAGGAATGCCTCCGCCTGCGGCTCGCGCGCCAGTCTCGTGGCGATGTCGAGCAAGCCAGCCTCCGCGAAATGAAGCGGGCGCCGCTCCGGGGTGAACAGGGGCAGCGCCAGCGTCGGAGCAATCGGTTCCAGTATGGCTGCAGAGATCCCATAGTTTGCCTGGGTCAGGATCAAGTCAGGACGAAGGGATTTCAGCAATTCGATGTTTGGCCAGGACCGCAGTCCGAGATCGATCGTCCCGTCCGGCAGAGCGGGTGTGACGACCCTTTTCCGGTAGAGACCGGCCTCAGCGACGGCCAGAGGCGCAATCTTCAACGCCAGAAGGGTTTCTGCCCAGGGCCAGTCCAGAACGGCAATGCGGTCACTACCGGTCTGAGCCATCGCGGATCTGGGCATTGCCAGCATGGCAAGCATCGCGGCGGAAAAGCTCCGCCGCGACAGGCCCAGTCTTTCAACATGTGCCATCTTTGCCTTACCAGGTGTATTTCAGCGTGCCATAGATCGTCCGGCCTTCGCCCCAGTAGCAGCCAGTCGAGCCGATACAGGAAGAGACGTATTTCTTGTCGAAGATATTGCTGAAATTCACGGAAGCCTTGAGGCCTTCCAGCCTCGGCTCCGCCTTGCCGAAGTCATAGCGCACAGCGGCATCGAAGAGCGTGTAGCCAGGAACATCGAAGACATTGGCATTGTCGCCGAAAGTCTGGCCGACGTAGCGTGTCCCGGCACCAAAGCTCAAACCGCCCCAGGGGGTGTCGGACAGGACGCTATAATCAAGCCAGAGTGCGGCCTGATGTTCGGGAACGAAGGCAAGGCGGTTGCCCTTGTTGCTGACACCGCTGGCGTTGGCGTTGTCGCTGGTGATTTCACTGTCCGTATAGGCGTAGGAGGCAATAACCGAGAATGCATCGGTGATTTCAGCCTTGCCTTCAAACTCCAGTCCACGCATGCGCACTTCGCCGGTCTGCACCTTGAAGCTGGTATTGGCCGGGTCCGGCGTCAGGACATTCTGTTGGGTCAGTTGGTAGGCGGACAGCGTCACGAAGCTGTTCATGCCTTCCGGCTGGAACTTCACACCGACTTCAAACTGTTCCCCCGTTGTCGGATCGAAGGCAACGCCGTTTCTGTCGGTTCCGCTCGCGGGATTGAACGAGGTGGAGTAGCTGGCATAGGGGGAAATGCCGTTGTCGAAATTGTAGACCAGTCCCGCGCGCCAGGTGAACTTGCCGTCGGTCTGATTGACGCTGGTGTCTGCGCTACTGGTGCGATTACGGGTATCTGTGTTGGCCCAGTCGTAGCGGCCGCCGAAGGTGAAGACCAGCTTGTCCCACTCGATCTGGTCCTGCGCATAGATGCCGATCTGTGACCGTTCCTGATCGATCCGCAACGCGGTTGCCGGCCGGGTGATGCTGGTCGCGCCATAGACCGGATTATAGACGTTGAACGGCGTATAGATCACCGAAAGGGCGGATTCCTCGAACTGGCTGTCCTCAAAGGAATAGTCCACTCCGAGGAGGGCCGTATGGGCCGCAGATCCGGTCGAGAACCGGGCAATTGCCTGATTGTCGACGGTGAAAAGGCGCGAGCTCTCCGGGAAGGCCCAGGCGTAGCGGTACAGGGAGGAAGGATCGCAGGACGCCGCGGACAGGCAAAAGGCCTGAACGCGCTGGGTGTCCGTATCGACATAGCCGTAACGCAGGTTCTGCTTCACGGTCCATACCTCGTCGAATTCATGGCTGAATTCATATCCAAGGAAGGCCTGCTCATTCTGGAACCGGTCATAATCCGGTTCGCCGAGAAACGCATTGCGCGGCAATTCGCCAAAAACGCTCGTGTAGAGCGTACCGTTTGCCGTCAGGGCCGGTGCACCGCCACCGCCCGGTGAATCGATGTTCTGATATTCGCCGAGAACTGTCAGAGAGGTGCTGTCATTCGGCTTGTAGGTGAAGGATGGGGCAATGTAGCCTTTCTTCTCCTCGACATAGTCGTATTGTGTGTCGCTCAGGCGGCCGACGCCCACCAGACGGTAGAGCAGCGTGCCTTCCTCATTGACCTTCCCACCCAGGTCAAAGGCGGCCTGGAACCGGTTGTGGCTGCCGTATTGCAGCTCGATTTCCCGGATTTCCTCTTCCTGCGGGCGCTTGCTGACCATGTTCAGCATGCCGCCGGGGAGCCCCTGACCGTAGAGGACCGAAGCTGGACCCTTCATCACTTCCGCGCGCTCGAGGCCATAGGGCTCGATTTTGGGCTGGGCATATCCGCGTGCGCCGAAGGGAAGACGGAGACCATTGAGATAGCGTCCGGGCACGAACCCGCGGACGGTCAGCCAGTCATGACGGACATCCGTGTCAGAATACTGGGCAACAACGCCTGGAGTATAGCGAAGAACCTGCGTGACTGTGGCAGCTCCCTGGGCTTCCATCTGGTCGCGGGTCACCACATTGACGGCCTGCGGCGTGTTCTTCAGCGAAGTGCCGGTTTTGGAAGCTGTCGCGCTTTGTGTGGCGATGATGCCGTCCACCGGTCCCCAGGCGTTCTCGCCCTGAACCGCGATGGCATCCAGCTGGGTGGATCCATCATCCGGAACCGCGCCATTTGCAGCATGCGGAGCCGATATCGCGACTGTGGTTGCATTGGGGAACGAAAAGGTGAGGCCGGAACCTGCGAGAATTTCCGCCAGCGCCTGCTCGCGGGTCGCGGACCCGGAGAAGCCGGGAGAGGTCTTTCCGGAGGCCGCAGAAGACAGGTAGGTCACCTGCAAGCCGGCCTGGCGACCGAAAGCGGTCAAGGCACGATGGAGAGGCCCTGCAGGCACGGAATAGGCTGCCACCGCCTGGCTTTGCGCCAAAGCGGGAGCCGAAATCATAACCAGGCTGGAGCCCAAGCTGCTCGACAGGACCAGCGCCGATGCCAGCGCTTTGCTCTTGCGATTGAAAACTGAAGTGCGTTTGCGGTGCCCCATTGCCCTATGACCTTCCAAAACTTTGTATTTCCTGAGGGGAGCAGGCCGCGATGCGTGCCGCGTTTTCTCTGTCCCTGGTTCTGTTACAAACGGGGCAGAGGAATTTTCACTTTTTAACTCAAGTTTTTTGGAGGGTTTTTTCAGAGAGGCGAAATCACCGTGATCAGCGACGCGACCTTGCGGACGTGTGCTCCTGTCGGATGCACGACCGCTTCCAATGTCCGCATCGGATCGGTGAGATCGAAAATGCCGCTGACGCGCAGATTGGCCACTGTCGGGTCCGCAAAGATGATGCGTCCGGGCAGCCAGCGTCCAATCCGTGCCACAAGCGCAGCAACGGTCAGATCGTCGGCGATGATCAGCTTGTCGCGCCATGAGCCGATCTGTCCGCTTTCCCGCTCGCCCCGGTCAACACGGCCCGTTGAGGTGTCAACGGCAACCCATTGCCCCTGGTCCAGTGCCACATTGTCGGACAGCAGGGCCTGAGAGGCACTGACCTCAACCGATCCGCGGTCGACTGCCACAGTCACAAGACCGGCATCATTCGAGACATCGAAAGCCGTCCCGACGGCCCTTGCACTGACAGTGCCGCAGGAGACGGCAAAGGGGCGGGCCGTGTCCTTGGCCACTTCAAAGAACGCCATTCCGGAGAGCAGACTGACTTGCCGGAATGCCTCCTGAAAATGGAGGGCGATGGCACTGTCGGGTCCCAGCGTTGCAATGCTTCCATCCGGCAGGGGGATCCTTCGGATCTCGCCCTTTCCGGTCCGGTGGTCGGCGCGGGCGTCCAGGATCATCCCCGGACCAAAGGCATATCCCGCAGTCCCGATCCCCAGTACCGACACACCACCGACCAGCAGCTTGCGCCGTGTGAGGCCAAGGCTGTCCCGCCGTTCGAGGCGCCGCTGTTCATTCAGGATCTTGCCCGAAGCACCATGGGCGCGCGACACGCGGGTCCAGATTTGCTCATGCAAGGGGCTGCGGCCGCGCCAGGCGCGGATCAGTTCATCCGACACGGGATTGTCGGGGTCGCCCTGGAACCGGATGATCAGATCGATCGCTTCATCCAGCAAACGCGCCTGATCTGATGGGGTTTCGTTCATCTCATCTCATCTTGAGGACCTGGTGACGTCACCCGCCTCTGGTAGGTACTACAATCTGGCTGCCAGAATTTTCACCTTCCGGCGCCGGAAATCAGGAAACGTCCACGTGCAGGACCAGGTGACGATAGGCGTCGCGGATGAGTGCCCAGGCCCGTGTGGTGGAAATTCCGAGTTCTTCGGCCACTTCGGCAATGGTCCGCTCTCCCAGCCGGTGCATCTCGAAGGCCCGCCGCGTGCGATCGGGAAGCTCGGACAGAACCTTGTGGGTCTGAACCAGACATTGCCGGGAATAGACGATTTTTTCCGGCGAAGGCGCAGGATCAGCCAGATTGATGGCTGCCTCGTCGTCAAGCGGAACGGTCTTGATGAGGGCTTCACGCCGCTGGTGATTGATCCCGTGATTGCGGGCTGCCCGGTACAGATAGGCCTTGGGATTGTGCGTTTCGGACGCCTGCCCAGGGGGAGAGGCGATCACCCGCACGAAAACGTCCTGAGTGAGATCCGCTGCCGTTTCCGCGCTGAGG
Organism: Roseibium suaedae; assembly: GCF_900142725.1. Classification (GTDB taxonomy): domain Bacteria; phylum Pseudomonadota; class Alphaproteobacteria; order Rhizobiales; family Stappiaceae; genus Roseibium; species Roseibium suaedae. The sequence continues at coordinate 39,757 of NZ_FRBW01000007.1, forward strand.
CCATTGCGGCGCAAGGACTTAGCAATGCCAAGGGAATGCCGCCGGAAGAGCTTTTGTATGTCCCAGGTCATGAGGCGCTGCTGTTCCGCACAGAGTTCGCGCCGTGATCTGGAACCTGGACTTGCCAAGCAGGGCGATCGGAGAAAGGGATTGAACGGCACACGGCAACGAACTCGCAACAGTCAAGGCGACAGAATAAAACTTGTATATAAAACTCATATTAATGTCTCGCCGCATGCGCAAGCTGAAACAGAAGGAAATGCGGACGCGCGCCGCCGATCGCGGTTTGCGAAAGGTCCAAGGTCACCAGGGTGTTGAAGGTTTGAGGAAACCCAAGGGGGCAGCTCTAACCGTGGCTTTCGGGAAAAGTCTCTTGGAATGTCCGATACACAAAGGGCCGGCCAATGCATTGGCCAGCCCTTCGATGCCGTCAGGTGGAAACTCGCTAAAATAAAACTAAAATATGAAATAGTGCGGCAGCCATGTGCGGGGTGGCGGCTACCGGCCGTTGAAATGCCCTAAAATTCAGTCCTGAGCCGGCATACCGACGGTCAGGGGAGTGATCTTGGCCTTGAGGGCCATGTTCATCTCCTTTGAATCTTCATCCAGCGCGTTCAGGGCCAGATCAAGCAGATAGGCACAGAACACCCGTCCGTCTTTTTCAGCCTCGCGCTTGGTGAAGAAAATCATGCGCTTCAGCGTCTCATCCGCAGATTCGATGTCGCCGGTTTTGATCGTATCGCTAGCAGGCGAATTGGACATGAAAGACACCCATCTTTTTCAAGTTCTTTGAAAACACCCGGATATTTCCGGTTGTATAAATTTGCGTCGGAGTTCGAAAATGGCCTCGTTTCGATCTCCAGCATTAAACGCATTGTCAAACATCGGTACAGTGCGTGAAAATAGCGTGATAAACAGAGTCTGAAATCAAGCCCGGACTGGTATACTAGGTTAACAGACAGGCAAAATCATGTCCCTGTCTTTCTGGGGTTCAGCATGGCCGAGGCCTTCAAACTCAAGACATTCGGCGTTCCGGAGCTGACATTGGCTTGCGGCCGGCCAATGCCGATGGCTACGCGCAAGTCATTGGCAATTCTTGCTTTTCTGTCAAGGTGCCAAGGCGGGGTCGCGACCCGGGAAAAGCTTGCTGATCTCTTCTGGAGTGCGGCGGAAAGAGAGAAGGCTGCCCAGTCGCTGCGGCAGGCGCTCCGGCAGATCAAGGTGGTCGCTCCAAGGGAAACTCCACTCGTTGTTCCAGCGGATAAAAATCACCTTGCTCTAAACTCCGGGGTCATTTCGACGGATGTGGCGAGAGTAGAGGAATTGCTCCGTTCTGGCCGCGCCTCTGATTTCCAGCAGGCGAGTAAACTCGTTACCGGGCCGTTCCTCAGCGGATTCGAGACGATCGATTCCCACTTTGCCGACTGGTTGCTGATCGAGCGGCGGCGTGTCGAGGACCATCTGATTGCCCAGACGCTGAAGGTTCTCAATGACGCCCGGCTGGCGGAGCCCTCTCCCCGGATTGAAGCGGGAGCCCGTTTCATTCTTCAGATCGATGCCAGCAACGAACAGGCCCATCAGATTCTGATTCAGGCCTTGCTGGTTGGCGGGCGGCGGACCGAGGCGGAACAGCAGCTTGAGATCTGCAAGGCGGAACTCAAGGCAGCCCTGGATGCAGTGCCGGAGGCGGCGACCCTTGCCTTGCTGGAGATTGGTTCCGGCGCCTTGCAGCAGTCTCAGCCCTCAGAGCGGCCCTATGCCATGGCGGGAGCGCTGATTGGCGAGAGCGCCGATGCGGTGCAATTGCCGGAACTGACAATCGTGCAACTGGGGAATGGGGCAAGCCAGTCGCCGTATGCCCTGTCGGCGCTAGATGAAATCCGGACCTCTCTGGCTGCCTACCGAAACCTTGATCTTTATGATCAGTCTCTTGTCGGGGGCAATGGTGCCAATGTGGAACTGACGCGGGTTGAGGCGGGGGAGTTGGGAAGTTTCCTCCTGCGCTTCCGGCACGATCCCTTCACGGACTGCCTCTATCTGCAGCTTGAGCGCCGGGATACTGGTCGTGTCCAGTTCAATGAGGTGATTGATCTGGAGCGCATCCGATCCATCGATGATTTGAAATCATCGTGCTTCCAGGCGGTTGACCGGATTCAGGGGCATATTATCGGCCGGTTGCGCTCCCGCCCGGGCGTTACCCCTTTCAGCCGCTGGTGTCAGGCTGAAGCCCTGCTGTGGGAGTTCAGTCTCAGCTCGGATCAACGGGCCTTGAAGATCCTGGATGAACTGATGTCGGAACATCCATCCTTCTCCTTGCCCCATGCAGGCAAGACCTCCGTCCTTCTCAAGCGGCTGATGTATTATCCGCTCGCTGCCGGCGGTGTGGTTTGCCCGGAAGATGCGGTGGACAGTGGCTCGCGGGCCGTGCTGCTTGATCCGTGGCAGGTTCTTGCCCAGCGGATCAGCGGGTGGGCGCTGACAGTGGCGGGCAGGGCGAGCGAGGCGCGGAAGTCCTTCGCGGAAGCGGAGCGGCTCAATCCGCGCGATCCTTTCAATCTCATGTCGGTTGCGGAAGGCTATGGCTTCATCGGAGATCTGGACCGGGCGCGGCAGCTTGCCGACAGCGCCCTGTCAAAGGTTTCCGCTGCGCCGCGTGTCTTTTACGAATATATGGGCAACATCCATTTCTCGACCGGCGACTATGGTCAGGCAGCAGATTTGCTGAGCCGGGCGCCAAGCGACAGCATTGTCGCTCTGGTGACGCGTATTTCCGCCTTGCTGAAACAGGGGAACGGTTCAGAGGCCCAGCGGGTTCTGGAGCAATTGAAGTCCCGAGCCCTTTCCAGATTGCCCAATGCCGTTCCGGCAAACCATGAAATCGTCCGGACCTGGCTCCATCACACGAACATGTATCAGGATCCGGCAGCAAGAGCGGCCTATGCTGCTGGTGGCAGTTTTGTCTTGTCCAATCTCAATTTCAATTGAGCTGCCTGGGATGGCGCTCCTCCCGCAAGCTCTCCAAATGCGTAGAGTTTGGCCGCGTGACATCTCCCATGAATGTCTCTGCAATGGATAGCAGATAGTCCGGGTCCTGACGGGTGAGCTTTTCCTGGTTCAGGCGCCAGGGCAGGACCACCGGTTCCTTTTCGCCAGCTTTTGTAACCGAGACCTTGAAGGTGAAGAGGCTGACTGTCTCTTCTGGCAGGCCTGCCCGGCGCAACTCCCCTGCAGGATCTGACTTCAGGCGGCGCTGTGCCTCCGGATCTGTTGCGGCCTTCGCAAGCAGTTGTCCAAGGGCAAGGATGTTCTTCTGATAGGCAGGAAAACGGGCCATCACATTTACTCCCGGCGGAAGATTGATCCGGCGCACGCCGGAAGAGCGGCAGAGCCCGAGTTTTTCGGGCGCTGCCGTTCTGGAGAGCAGAAAGTTATTCCGGCAGGATGTCGTACATGCAGTTGCCGAGGGCGCGGCGGCCGATTTCGAGCAGATAGTCTTCGTCGCCGCTGGCAATGCGGGCATCATCCAGATCAGCCGGAACGACCAGGTGGACTGTGTCTGCAGTGTCTGCCAGAACAGTGAGGCGGCCGTCAGCCGAAAGATGGTCAACCAGAGCAGCGCGTTCTGAACTGTCCTGGATCATCGCGCCCATGGTGGCTGCAAACTCAAGCTTTTCGGTGGTGGAATGAACCGTAGACATGATGATACCTCGCATAAACTGTGTGAAATTGGTTGTATTTTATTAAAAAGATGAATTTCTGCGCTTTCTAAACTTTCGGCAGAAAGTCATTCTTTTGAGAAGCGATGTTTTTAGTTTTGAAAACTTCTAAATAAGCATCGTTTCGTCACTTAAATACTTTGATCGCCGGTTGTGAAAATCAATGAATTTATGGGAGCCAACTGGGGGTGCAATCCAGAGTGGTTGCCGGGTGTGGACAAGGAAAAGAGGTGATTTTGGGGGCATTTGAAGAGCTGGCGCGGGAACTGGCGGAAGGCGGTGAGACATCCCAAGGGGGGCGAGTTCAGCCGGACCAGAAACGGGCCTCTGACAAGCTTGTTGAATTGGGCGCAGCACGCTGGAACGATGCCGGTTTGACGCTCGTTCCGCCTTTCGATCTGACGGCACTTTGCCTTTTCGCGCCGCTTCTGGATGCGCTGCGGCCTGAGCTTTTCGACATCTCCCTTGATGATTTTCCCTATGTGTTGATGGCTGCCTTTCCAGGTGCTGGAAGCCGGCTGGATGGCGTGCCGGAGGCTGCCATGCGGTCCGTTGTGAGTGGCGGGCAGGGACGGGCGAAGGCTAAAGCCGTTCTCTCCTGCCTGGGGGAACTTGCGGAAAGAGCAACGCTTTTGCGCCGGCGTCCGGAGGACGGGCGTGTCGTGGGCCGCTCCGGGGGCTGTGTGGACCTCAACCTCGGTGAGGTGCTGGGCTTCAGCCGGCAGCAGGAAGCGGTTCTTCTGGCGGCCCGCCCTCATCTTGAAGCCTTCACGGGCGAGGGGGGGCGGATCGATTGGAATTCGGTCTCAGTGGACCGTTTGCGCGGGCTTGATCTTTCGACTGGAGAGCCTGTCAGCGTGCCTGCCTGCGGCGTCTTTGTCGAAACGGACCGGACTTCGCCCTTCGCTGGACTTGGGCTTGGATCAACGGTCGGCGCTGCCGTCTGGAGGGATCTGGAAGGGGCGCGGCAAAGGGCACTTCTTGAGCTGGTGGAGCGTGATGCTGTTGCCCGTGCCTGGTACAACCGCCTGGGGATAACCCGGCTTTGCGAGGCGAGTTGGTCACAGGTTTTCGATGTCGAGGTGGCGCAATTTATCAAGGATCGGGCGCGTACCACCTGGATCCTGACCCTGGATTGCGAATTTTCCGCGCATGTAGTTGTCGCCTTGTCGCACACAGACGGGGGGCTTGAGGCGGCTTTCGGTTCGTCCGCAGGGCTGACCTATGCTCAGGCGGCGGAAAGTGCTCTGAGTGAAATGCTGCAGAGCGAGCGCTCCCATGCCTTTGCCCTGAGGTCCTGGCAAGTGGAGCAGGTCAAGAATGCCGGTGCTTCCGCACGTCCCTTGCCGCCTCCGCTTGCCTATGGCGCCAGCGTGGATGTCCGGCAGGATCTCGGTTTGCTTGAGGCCAGGATGATGGATGAGATCCCATCGGAGATTTTTTCTCCGGAAGATGTGCTTGAAAGCTGCCTTGCGGACGGGATCCGTCTCTATGAGGTTGATGTGACCGAGCCCGGTCTCAAGATCCCTTGCGTCAAGATCCTCTCGCCTGATCTGGCAAGCTGGCAGCCTCGTTTCGGCAAGCGCAGACTGTTTCTTGGGGGGCGGAGTGAGGCCGAATTTGCAGCCCGGCCATTCCCGTTCTAGGGCGGTTGACAGGTGCCGGATGAGCGGCTAGAAAAAACTTGAGAATAATACTCCACTTTGGAGCGGCGTTCTCACTGGCGATTGCCGGTGCCCCTTTCGGGGTCTCTGGAAACTCACTTCAGGCGGGTCTTTTGGACCCGCCTTTTTTCTTTTGAATGCCTTGCAGATTTCCGCCTAGCGGACGACCGGCCTGCCGTCTTCCTGCGGACGCGACAGGGTCATGACCCAAAAATTGCGCCACTTTCCGTTGTTGCGGGACATGCGGGCGATGCCGACGCGGGTCACATAGATGTTCAGCAGGTTCTTGTTGTGATCCGGTGATTTCTGCCAGCCGGCGAAGGCTGCCTGCAGACTGGCATAGCCAGCCCCCAGGTTTTCCGCGCCCGCATAATTGGCATAGCCAGCCTTGTCGAGCCGCTGGGACAGACCGAACGGGCTGTGGGCCCAGGTGTCCATGCTGTCCTTCTCCGCGATGTGGCGGGCCATGTCCGCGGAGACGAGATCAAGCCTGCGGTCATGAAGCAGCGGTGACTTGCCCTTTTGCGCCCGGTAGGCGTTGAGCATGGCCAGCATGGCATCCTGGTCGACGGCAACCGGTGTGATCACCGTTTCCTCTTCCAGTTCCTTGCTGAAGTTCAGCATGCCGCAACCGGACAGGCTGGTTGCAAGCAGGCCTGCACCGGTCAGCCCGGTCAGAAAGCGGCGACGGTCTGTGGCATAACCACTCATACCTTTTCATCTCCGGGCCAGGTGACGCCTTCATCGGCCCAGAACGGGAAGGGGCCGGGGTGCTGTTCCACATAGGCAAGATGGCTGACAAGGCCTGTTGCCGGGGTGTGGCGATGGATGAAATAGGCGGCCGGTTCGAAATTGAACTGGCCCGGCGCATCCTCGGAGAATTCCAGAACAAGCTGGTGGGCTGTCGAGGGGGCAAGGGTCATGATCTTGCCTGCGAAGGACGTCACCAGCGGCCGGTGCACATGGCCGCAGATGATCCGCTCCACATGGGCATGCGGCCGGACGACGTCTGCCAGAGCCTCGCCATCGGCCAGGCCAATGCCGTCCATATGCGGAATGCCGGTCAGGCAGGGCGGATGGTGGATGGCCAGAATCGTCGGCTTGTCGCTCTCGCTCAAGGTTCTGGACAGCCAGTCCAGCTGCTCCTGGCCAAGATGACCGTGAGGCTTGCCGGGGACGTTGGAATCAAGGGCGATCAGCCGGAGGCTGCCGATGTCGGCAGCGTAATAGATCTTGCCGCTGGCGGTGTCGCGGATGCCCGGATAGTCGGAAAAGGCAGCCTTCATCCCGTCGGATTGATCATGGTTGCCGGGCAGCAGATAGACCGGCATGGGCAGCTTCGACAGCATGCGGCGGGCCTGGGCATATTCACGCGGATCGTTGTTGTCGGTCAGGTCACCGGTGACCACGACCGCGTCCGGACGCGGCTCGAGCGCCAGCAGTGCCTTGACCGCGCGCTCTGCGCGCATGTTGGTGTCGCTGACCCGGTAGCAGGTCAGACCGCTCGGCCGGAGATGCAAGTCGGTAATCTGGGCAATCAGTGTCATGATAGGTCCAAGAAATGGATAGGCTTAACGTCCGGGAGACGATACCGGAGGCTGGCTCTCAGGCAAGCGCCTGTTTCCCTTTTCCTCCGTCTCATGTAGGAGGAAGCGGAATGCGGCGAGAGCCCGACCGGACAAAAGCCGGACCGAAAAGTCCGGCAAAGAGCAGGAACCTGATCGACATGAGTGATGGCATGGACGCTGTGCGCCGCCCCCTCTGGATGCGTCTCTTTGCCCATGATGTCAGTGCGCCATTGCTGCTTTTGCTGCTGGCACTCGCGATTTTCATTCCGGGCCAATGGACCATTCCACCGCTCGACAGGGACGAACCGCGCTTCACCCAGGCCACCAAGCAAATGCTTGAGACGGATAACTATGTCGATATCCGCTTTCAGGAAGAAGCCCGTCACAAGAAACCTGTGGGCATCTACTGGATCCAGGCAGCTGCGGTGAAGATGACCGGCTTTGGGGCGGATGCGCCGCTCTGGGCCTACCGTCTTCCCTCTCTTATTGCTGCCTGCCTGACGGTGCTCTTTGTCTACTGGACGGCGAGGGCTTTTGTCGGTCCACCTGCCGCTCTTGTTGCAGGGCTGTTCTGCCTGGCCGCGATCATTCTGGGCGTCGAGGCAAGACTGGCCAAAACCGATGCCGTGCTCTTTGCCAGTATTGCGCTCGCGCAGGGGGCATTGGCCCGCATCTGGCTGAATGGCGGCGAAGAGCGCCGCTGGGGTCTGGCCTTCCTGTTCTGGACAGGGCTTGCAGTCGGCGTTCTGGTCAAGGGGCCGGTCGCGTTGATGGTGCTCGGCTTCACCATTGCCGGGATCATGGTGCTGACCCGCAAATTCGCCTGGTTCAAGTCGGCAGCTCCCCTTGCCGGGTTGCTCTGGTTCGTCGCGCTGGTTCTGCCCTGGTTCGTTGCGATCTACATCGCCACCGATGGCGCCTTTTTCCAGGAGGCTGTCGGCAAGGATCTGCTCGGCAAGGTCGGGCAGGGGCAGGAGGGGCATGGTGCGCCGCCGCTGACCCATCTGGGCGTGATGTTCGGCGTGTTCTGGCCGCTGCCCGCCTTCGTGCTGCTGGCGCTTGGCGCTATCTGGCGTGGCCGGGCAAGCCCGCTGGTGGTCTTCTGTGCCGCCTGGTTCCTGCCGTCCTGGGTCGTGTTTGAACTGGTCGCGACCAAACTGCCCCATTACACCATGCCCTTGCTGCCAGCCTTGGCCATTCCGGTGGGCGCGGCGCTGATGGAAGGGGTGGGCCGGCAGTCCAACCGGGCGCTGCGCTGGATTGCTGCCGTTCTTCTGGCCATACCCGCCCTGGCTCTGGCCGTGGCCAGCTTTGCTGGTCCGCTCTATCTCGGCGACTGGCCCTCGCCCCCTGGGGCCGTTTTGGCTGTCTTCGGCGCGCTTCTGGCAATTGGTGCTGCTTCCCGTCTGGTGCAGGGGCGCCCCCTTGATGGAGTTCCTCTGGCTGTTGCTGCCTCCGTCGTGCTCACCATTGGGATCTGGGGCTTTACCGGACCGGCTCTCAAGACGATCTGGATCAGCCCGCGTCTGACGGATGCGATCACCGAGAGCGCCACCTGTACGGATCCGGCGGTTGCATCTGCCGGGTTCAACGAGCCGAGCTTCATTTTCCTGCAGGGAACTCAAACGGCGCTCGTCAGCGGCAAGGACGCGGCAGACTTCCTTGCGGGCAAGACAAATGCGGGGATAACGCCTGAGAAGGCCGGGGCCTGCCGTATTGCCGTCGTCGAAAGCCGTCAGGAACAGGCGTTTCTTGAAGCTGCCAATGCGAACGGACTTGTGCCTGAGCTGCGAAAGAGAGTAGACGGCCTCAATATCAACGGCGGAAAACGGATGGATATCGGACTTTATGTCCATCCGTGAGCCTGACGGATGTCCTGAACGCAGACCCGAGAGCTGGCTGGAGTTTATGAGCGAAACCGGATTGCAAGCGAAGCTGAAGCGCATTGTTGGCCGCATGGACGGAAATTTCCGTCAGGTCCGCCAGCTGATCGCGGGCAGGGCAGAGCGTGCGGAGCGCTTTCGTGACCCCTTGCGCCCCGGTCAGAGGCCGCAGGACATTTTTGCAGTTCTTCTGTTCACAGTTGGTCTGGCCGTGGTGGTTCTGGATATTCCGACCTACCCCTGGATCCGCTCTCTGCCGCCAGCCTATCTGAATACTTTTGCCACCTTCACGGATCTGGGCAAGGCGCACTGGATCTTGTGGACCTCGGGCGTCATCTGTCTGGCATTGCTTGCCCAGGAAACCGGAAAGTGGCGGTTCCGTCTGCGCATGGCGGCAGGCGCCGCCTTCACCTATGGTGGGTTTATCTTCTTCACTGTTGCTGCAAGCGGTGTCCTGTCCGTGATCCTGAAATGGTCTCTCGGGCGCGCGCGCCCGAAGCTTTATGATCAGGTGGGGCCGGTCGAGTTCGATTTCTTTGCCTTCCACGGCAGCTACACAAGCTTCCCCTCCGGCCATTCCACTACGGTAGGGGCGTTTGCTGCCGCGCTGGCGCTGATTTTCCCGTCCTGGCGCTGGCTGATCCTGGTTGCCGCCTTCTGGGTGGCCTTCAGCCGCTGCTTTGTCGGGGCCCATTATCCCTCCGACGTGATCGCCGGAACGCTTCTGGGCGTCACCTTCACCTTCTTCACAGCGCGGGCACTTGCCCGCCGCAGGCTCGGATTCCACATCACGCCGGAAGGCCGGATCGAGCCGATCATGAGCGCCCGTTCTGCAAAGGCCTGCGTCCGGGAAATCTGGCGCACCTGGCTTGGCCGTCAGACGGCACGGCGCGCTGAACCAATGCGAGAGAGCCATGACCAGCAGCCACAATGAGGCGATGAGCGCCGCCAAGGGGCATCTAGCGGTGACCGTGGTTGTTCCGGCCAAGGATGAAGCCGAGAACCTGCCGATCCTGCTGGACGAAATCCGCGAAGCCCTGACCGGCCGGAATTTCGAAGTCATCGTTGTCGACGATGGCTCGGGGGACAACACCGGTGAGGTGCTGGCCGCCTATCAGACCGCAAATCCGTGGCTGCGGGTGTTCCGTCATGAAACCGCTTGCGGCCAGAGCTGTGCGGTGCGCACCGGCGTTCTGAATGCCCGTGGCGACGTGGTCGCGACCATCGATGGGGATGGCGAGAACAATCCGGCCTATATCCCGGAACTGCTGGATGCGCTGGCAGCCGGTGGTCCGCAGGTCGCCCTTGCCGCCGGGCAGCGTCTTGGCCGCAAGGCGAGCCTTGCCAAGCGCTATGCTTCCAAGTTTGCCAACAAGCTGCGCGGCGCGATCCTGAAGGACAAGACCCGCGACAGTGGCTGCGGCCTGAAGGCCCTGCGGCGCGAGGTGTTCCTGCAGCTTCCCTATTTCGACAGCTGGCACCGCTTCCTGCCCGCGCTGGTCATCCGCGAAGGCTATGACGTGGTGCATGTCGACGTGCTGGATCGTCAGCGCCGCCATGGCACGTCCAAATACGGCATTTTCGACCGGGCGCTGGTGGGCGTGCTCGACCTTTTCGGTGTCTGGTGGCTTCTGCGCCGCCGGAAGCGGATTGCCCGTGTGCGGCAGACCGCCGGCTCCTAACCCCGATCACCCAACGTTCAAGGAACGGATCAAATCATGTCCGCGCTTCTCGACTGGCTTCACAGCGTATTTGTGGTGCAGTTTGATTTCTGGATCATCCTGGGCTTCTTCGCTCAAGGGATGTTCATGATGCGCTTTGTTATCCAGTGGATCGCTTCCGAGCGGGTCGGCCGGTCGATCGTGCCGGTTGCCTTCTGGTTCTTCTCCATCGGCGGCGGCGTCTTGCTGCTGATTTACGCGATCCAGCGCAAGGATCCAGTGTTCATTGCGGGCCAGGGGCTTGGCCTGATCATCTATTTCCGGAACCTCTGGCTGATTTTCAGGGAAAAGCGGCGCGATCCGGCAATCTGACCGCGCCGATTTCTCTTTCGATCAGCCGAAGGCGGCCTTGAATGCCGCGTCCAGATCCGCCTTCAGATCACGCGGATCTTCCAGGCCAATGTGCAGACGGCCCGAAACCACGGAGCTGTCAGGGGTCGTGGCCGTGCGCGCGCCCTTGAGGTGTACCGGAATGGCCAGGCTCTCGTAGCCCCCCCAGGAATAGCCAAGTCCAAAGAGCGTCAGCGCGTTGAAGAAGGCGGTGGACTGCTCCTTGGTGGTGCCTGCCTTGAAGTCGAAGGCGAAGAGGCCGCAGGCACCGGTGAAGTCCCGCTTCCAGATCGCATGGCCCGGATCGCTTTCCAGGGCCGGATAATGCACGCGGCTCACGTCGTCGCGGGCCTCCAGCCAGGTTGCGATCTCGAGCGAACTGCGCATGTGCCGTTCAAGGCGCACAGACAGGGTCCTGAGGCCGCGCAGGGCCAGATAGACGTCATCTGGCGCAACATGGACACCGAGGGCGCCATGCAGCGCTTCGAGTGCCGGCCAGGCCTTTTCAGAGGCGGCAACCGTGCCCATCATCGTGTCCGAGTGCCCGACGATGTATTTCGTGCCCGCCTGAATGGACAGGTCCACGCCCAGATCCAGCGGCTTGCAGAACAGGGGGCTGGCCCAGGTGTTGTCCATCAGAACGGTGGCGCCGATGGTTCTGGCGGCTTCCGCGATGGCTGGAATATCCTGCATTTCGAAGGTGAGCGAGCCGGGAGCCTCGGTGAAGACGGCTGCGGTGTTCGGCTGGAACAGGCTCTTGATGCCGCCGCCGACGGCCGGGTCATAGTAGGTGACCTCGATGCCGTATTTCGGCAGCACCGTATCGGCAAAATGCCGGGTCGGGCCGTAGGCCGTGTCGGCAATCAGGATGTGGTCGCCAGCCTTCAGGCAGGACAGGCAGGCCAGCGCCACCGCATTCAGGCCGGAATTGGCAAGCTTTACCCCCTTGGCGCCTTCCATCTGGCGGATGGCTTCTTCCAGCGCGTCGCTGGTCGGGGTTCCCCTGCGCCCGTAGTAATACCGCTTCTTGCCCCCCTCCATGGTTTCCACGTCCGGAAACAGAACTGTCGAGGCATGAACGACCGGAGGGTTCACGAATCCATGGAAATTTTGCGGATCATTGCCAGCATGCGTAAGGACGGTGTCTAAAAAATAGGCGTCAGTTGGCTTGTTCGTGGTCATGTTCACCTTCTGTGCATTCACTTGCTAACCATTCCCAGGGCCACTAGGGAAAAAGTCGTAATTGTGAGACTGCAACCCCTTGACCCTTCGCGTCAAATGCCATCGAATGGATACATTGGGATGGTCTAAAGAGGGCTTGGAGGGAAAACCGGTCGCACCGGGACAATGTGAAGAGCTTTCCAGCCTGAGCACTGTCAATCGTGGGCCCGCAGCACCATCCCGATAAAACAAAAAAATGTATGGGTAACATAAAGGCTGCATTCTTATGTCCAAGAATATCCTTCCGCTGGCCCTTGGGGCCGCAATGGGAATCGTTGCGTCCGCCGCTGCTGCGCAGGCCGGCACGCTCGACGATGTCAAAGCCAAGGGGTTCATTCAGTGCGGTGTTAGCCAGGGTCTGCCGGGCTTCTCCAATCCGGATGCACAGGGGAACTGGACTGGTCTCGATGTTGATCTCTGCCGCGCGGTTTCCGCAGCAGTGTTCGGCACTCCGGACAACGTCAAGTATTCGCCGCTGAGCGCTAAGGAGCGTTTCACTGCTCTGCAGTCCGGCGAAATCGACATCCTGTCGCGTAACACCACCTGGACGCTGTCTCGCGACACCTCGCTCGGTCTGAACTTTGCTGGCGTCAACTACTACGACGGCCAGGGCTTCATGGTCCGCAAGGATCTCGGCGTTGCCTCCGCCCTGGAACTGTCAGGCGCGTCCGTCTGCACGCAGACCGGCACCACCACCGAGCTGAACATCGCCGACTACTTCCGCTCCAACAACATGCCGTACGAAGTCGTTGCCTTCGAAAAGCTGGAAGAAGTGGTCAAGGCCTATGATGCCGGCCGTTGCGACGTGTTCTCGAACGATGCTTCGGGCCTCTACGCAACCCGTCTGACGCTGACCAACCCGGGCGATCACATCGTTCTGCCGGAAATCATCTCCAAGGAGCCGCTCGGCCCGGTCGTTCGTCATGGCGACGATCAGTGGTTCGACGTGGTCAAGTGGACCCACAACGCCATGCTCAACGCTGAAGAGCTGGGCGTGACCTCTGCCAACGTTGAAGAGATGAAGTCTTCCGATAACCCGGAAGTGAAGCGTCTGCTCGGTGTTGAAGGTGCGTTCGGCGAAATGCTCGGCCTGCCGAATGACTGGGTCGTGGCCATCGTCAAGAACGTCGGCAACTACGGTGAGTCCTTCGATCGCAACGTCGGTCCGAACACCCCGCTGGCGATCTCCCGCGGTCTGAACGCTCTGTGGAAAGACGGCGGCATCCAGTACGCTGCGCCGATCCGCTAATCGTCAGAACAGATTGAATCCGGATTAACCGGATCACTCTTGGCGTCCCGATCGGTAACCACCGGTCGGGACGCTTGCTTAAAGGGCATGTGCCGGCGCAAACACGCGACACCTGTGCCGGCTCCCAGGGGACAATCAAGCCGCTTTCTCGCGTCGACAGGGAAGGGGAAGCGGTGCGCAAACAGGCGAAAATGCCGTTGCGCTTATGGTTGGCGAGGACAAATGACAACGCGTGACAAAGGGGTGGCGCAGCCAGAGGCTCGTTCGTCACTGATAAATGATCCGCAAGTAAGAGCGGTTTTCTTCCAGGTGCTGCTGGTCGCGGTGGTCGCGTTCGTGGGCTATGTGATCGTGAGCAACACGATTGCCAACCTTCAACGCCAGAACATCGCGTCAGGCTACGGCTTCCTGAGCAACATTGCCGGTTTCGGCATTTCACTGACCCTGATCGACTATGCGGAAACCTCCTCCTATGGCACGGCCATTCTGGTGGGGCTTTTGAACACCATTCTGGTCGCCGTCGTGGGCATCGTCTGTGCCTCGACACTTGGCTTCCTGATTGGCGTGGCCCGTCTGTCGAAGAACTGGGTCATCTCCCGTCTTGCCTATTGCTATGTCGAGGCAATCCGGAACGTGCCGCTGCTGCTGCAGATCGTGTTCTGGTACTTCCTGCTGCTGAATGCGGTGCCCAATGCCCGCAACAGCCTGGAATTCGGCGGTTCTCTGTTCCTGAACAACCGCGGGTTCTTCCTGCCCAAGCCGGTGTTCGGCGACGGCGCTGAACTCGCCTTCTGGGGACTGATCCTCTCGGTAGTCGCCAGCATTGCGGTGAAGGTCTGGGCCAAGAAGCGTCAGATGAGCACCGGTCAGCAATTTCCCGTCGGTCTGACCGCGCTGGGGCTGATCGTTCTCGTGCCGCTGCTGTGCCTTGCAGTGGCCGGTTTCCCGGTCACCTTTGACTATCCGGCACTGAAGGGCTTCAACTTCACGGGTGGTCAGCGGGTCATTCCGGAATTGATTGCCCTGGTGACCGCGCTGTCGATCTACACCTCTGCGTTTATCGCCGAGATCGTGCGTGCGGGCATTCAGGCCGTCAGCCATGGACAGACGGAGGCAGCCCATGCCCTCGGCCTGCGTCATGGTCCGACCCTGCGCCTGGTCATCATCCCCCAGGCGATGCGCGTCATCATTCCACCGCTGACAAGCCAGTATCTGAACCTGACCAAGAACTCCTCGCTCGCGGTGGCCATTGCCTTCCCCGATCTGGTGTCTCTCGGCGGGACCGTGCTGAACCAGACGGGTCAGGCAATCGAGGTCATTTCGATCTGGATGCTGGTCTATCTGTCGCTCAGCCTGATCACGTCGGCCTTCATGAACTGGTACAACCAGAAAATGGCCCTGGTGGAGCGGTGAGGTAGAACCCATGTCGCAAACAAGCACTTTTCAGATCCGGACCGAGGAGGCACCGCGCCTTCCGGCTCCGGTCGCCACATCGGGCTTCATCGGCTGGGCGAGACAGAACCTGTTCTCCTCCGCCGGAAACACGATCCTGACCATCCTCGGCCTTTTGCTTGCCTTCTTCATCTTCGAGCCGTTGATCAAGTTTGCCCTGATCGACGCCGTGTGGACGGGCGAGAACCGTGATGCCTGTCTGGCTGCGGAAGGCAGCGGGCAGTCGGTTGGGGCCTGCTGGGCCTTCGTGAAAGCCTATTTCCCGCAGTTCATCTACGGGCGCTATCCCGCAGCTGAAATTTACCGGGTCAACATCGTCTATGCGATGTTTGCCGCCCTCCTGATCCCGATGGCGATCCCGAGCGTGCCGTTCAAGAAACTGAACGCCATCCTGCTCCTGGTCGTCTTCCCGATCATTTCCTACTATCTGCTGACAGGCCTCGTCATCGGCGACGCTGTCATCCTGCCGATCGTGGAAACCCCATATTGGGGCGGGCTGCTGGTGACCCTGGTGATTGCGGTCACGGGCATCACGGCATCGCTGCCGCTGGGCATCCTCTTTGCTCTCGGCCGCCGGTCGCACATGCCGATCGTCAAGCTGGTCTCGGTGATCTTCATCGAGTTCTGGCGCGGCGTTCCGCTGATCACCGTGCTGTTCATGTCCTCGGTCATGCTGCCGCTGTTCCTGCCGGACGGTGTGACCTTCGACAAGCTCCTGCGCGTGCTGATCGGGGTGGCTCTCTTCTCCGCAGCCTATATGGCGGAAGTGGTCCGTGGTGGTCTCCAGGCCATTCCGAAGGGACAGTATGAAGGAGCAATGGCTCTCGGCCTGCGCTTCTGGCCCATGATGGGTCTGATCATCCTGCCACAAGCGCTCAAACTGGTGATCCCGGGTATCGTGAACACCTTCATCGGTCTCTTCAAGGACACGACGCTGGTCATGATTGTCGGCATGTTCGATCTGCTTGGCCAGATCAACACGTCGACCACGGATCCGAACTGGGCCAGCCCGACCACGGGCGTGACCGGCTACCTGTTCGCCGCGATGGTCTTCTTCTGCTTCTGCTTCGGCATGTCGCGCTACTCGATCTTCATCGAGAAGAAGCTGCACACCGGGCACAAACGCTAAACGGCACCAGCGCCAGCGGAGCGGCCACGGCCGCTCCCGAGACAAGATATTGGAGATAAAACCATGACTGACATCGCTGCGACCGCCGAAGAACAGGCGATCAACCGCTCCAAGATGCAAATTTCGGAGACGGAAGTCGCCGTTGAACTGAAGGGCATGAACAAGTGGTACGGTGACTTCCACGTTCTGCGCGACATCAACCTGACTGTGATGAAGGGCGAGCGGATCGTTATCTGCGGCCCGTCCGGTTCGGGCAAATCCACCATGATCCGCTGCATCAACCGTCTGGAAGAGCACCAGAGCGGCCAGATCATCGTGGATGGCAATGAACTGACCGATGACCTGAAGAAGATCGACGAGATCCGTAGGGAAGTGGGCATGTGTTTCCAGCACTTCAACCTGTTCCCGCATCTGACCATCCTGGAAAACTGCACCCTTGCCCCGATCTGGGTACGCAAGATGCCGAAGAAGCAGGCTGAAGAGATCGCGATGCACTATCTGGAGCGCGTCAAGATCCCGGATCAGGCCAACAAGTACCCGGGCCAGCTGTCCGGTGGCCAGCAGCAGCGCGTGGCGATTGCCCGCTCGCTCTGCATGAGCCCGAAGATCATGCTGTTCGATGAGCCGACCTCGGCCCTCGATCCGGAAATGATCAAGGAAGTTCTGGACGTGATGGTCGGTCTTGCCGAAGAAGGCATGACCATGCTTTGCGTGACCCACGAAATGGGCTTTGCCCGCAAGGTGGCGAACCGGGTGATCTTCATGGACGCCGGCCAGATCGTTGAGCAGAACGAGCCGGAGCCGTTCTTCACCAATCCGCAGCATGAGCGTACCAAGCTGTTCCTCAGCCAGATCCTGCACCACTGATCCGGCTTTGTGGACCTTCACTGACGTTGAAAGGGGCGGAGCGATCCGCCCCTTTTCGCGTTCCGGGGAAAGGGCTCAATGCTGCGCTGCCGCACAAGAAATCCTTGCGCCTGGGCCATCTCAGGCAGAGCATGGACACCTGTCCGCCGGGAATGAACCACGGCGGGCAAGGCGCGCAGATCTGGCTGCGCCTGAACGGGTCTGGCCGGGTGCCGCGCTGGTGATAACCAACGGGAGGCCCAGCATGCCCGACAAGACATTCCAGGAGACAATTCCCTCAGGCAGAGAGACCGGCGAAGGCGGCCGGACCCGGAACACGGCGGGAGCCCATGGCCCGCGGTGCATCGCCCTGACCGGCCCCTTCGGCAGCGGCAAGACCACGCTTCTCGAGGCGATCCTCGCCCGGACGGGTGCCATTGCCCGCCAGGGCACGGTTTCGGCGGGAAACATGACCGGAGATGCTTCCGCAGAAGCCCGCGCTCACGGCATGAGTGTTGAGGCAAACTTCGCCGAGGTCACCTATCTCGGAGACACTTTCTCTTTCATCGACTGCCCCGGTTCCATCGAGTTTCTTGCAGAAATGGAAGGGGTTCTGCCCGGTGTGGATATGGCCATCGTGGTGGCTGAGGACGACGAGCGCAAGCTGCCCGCCTTGCAGCTGATCCTCAAGGCGCTGGAGGCCCAGGGCATTCCGCGCATGCTGTTTCTGAACAAGATCGACCGGGAGGCGCGGGGCGTCCGCGTGGTGCTTGATACCTTGCAGGCGGCGTCCTCGGTGCCGCTGGTCCTGCGGCAATTGCCGATCTGGGAGGACGGCCGTGCGGTCGGCTTCATCGATCTGGCGCTGGAGCGGGCCCATGTCTATCACGAGCGCGAGGAAAGCACGCGGATCGACATGAGCGACCAGGACCGGGTGCGGGAACTGGAAGCCCGCTACACCATGCTGGAGACGCTTGCCGACCATGATGATGATCTGATGGAGGCTCTGCTTGAAGACATCGCCCCTGATCCCGCCCAGGTCTTCGGCGATCTGGTGCGCGAGATGCAGGAGGGCCTGATCTGCCCGGTGTTCTTCGGGTCTGGCGAGCATGGCAACGGGGTTGGACGGATGTTGAAGGCCCTCAGGCATGAAGCGCCGGGTGTCACGCAGACGCGCAAGCGCCTCGGCATGCACGCCCAAGGTCCGGCTCTGGAGGTGTTGAAGACCCTGCATACGCCGCATGGCGGCAAGCTGTCCGTGGCACGGGTGCTAAGTGGAACGGTGTCCGACGGCGACGTGGTGACGGATCCGCGCGGCGGCGAGAACCGGGTCTCCGGGGTCTTTTCGCTCCTTGGCCAGCAGGCGTCAAAACGGGGAGTTGCCAGCGAGGGTGAACTGGTCGGTCTCGGCCGTCTCGATACGGTGATGACGGGCGACATCCTGTCCGACAAGGCGGTGCCGTCCTCCGGTGCCCGCAGCTATCCCTATCCGGTTCTGGCGCTCAGCCTGAGGGCAGGGCGGCGGCAGGATGATGTGCGTCTGTCGGCGGCGCTTGCCAAACTGACCGAGGAAGACCCGTCCCTGATCGCCCGCCAGTCCCAGGACAGCGGTGAGACGATCCTGGAGGGGCAGGGCGAAATGCACCTGCGCGTGGCACAGGAGAAGCTGACCGGCAAGTTCGGGCTTGTGATCGAGACGGGGACACCGGCCATTCCCTATGCGGAGACCATTCGCAGCGGAACGGACATCAGGGCCAGGCACAAGAAACAGTCCGGCGGTCATGGCCAGTTTGGCGATGTGGCGCTGGAAATCCGACCCCAGGAAAGAGGCGCGGGAGCAGCCTTCTCCGACCGGATCACCGGCGGCGTGGTGCCGAAGCAATATATCCCCTCTGTCCGGGAAGGCGTGCTTGAAGCCTTGCAGAAAGGCCCGCTTGGCTTTCAGGTGGTGGATGTGGCGGTCTGCCTGACCGACGGGTCCTATCATTCGGTCGACAGTTCCGATCAGGCTTTCCGCATGGCGGCGATCCAGGGGATGCGCGAGGGGCTGGAGGCCTGCAAGCCTGTTCTGCTGGAGCCGGTGCTGAAGGTGACGATCCAGTGCCCGGCCGATGTGACAGCCAAGGTCAATGCGATTGTTTCCGCTCGGCGTGGGCAGCTGCTCGGTTTTGATGCGCGGGATGGATGGGCGGGCTGGGATGAGGTTCAGGCCTTGATCCCGCAGGCTGAAACCTCTGACCTGATCATTGAACTTCGCTCGGCAAGTGCCGGTGTTGCCAGCTATTTTGCCGCGTTTGACCATATGGCTGAAGTCAATGGCAAGGCGGCAGATCAGGTGCTGAGCCGGACAGGCAGCCAGGCGGCTGCCTGATCCTTTCTGATAATTCTCCGGCGCAGGTCAGGACCCGCGCCGGAGATGTCCCAAAGCCTAGCCAGTGACGACGTCCGTGTCTTCCCGTGCGCCCCATTCGCTCCAGGATCCGTCATAGACGCTGACATCGCGTGCGCCGATGATGTTGAGACCCATGGCGAGAATGGAGGCGGTGACGCCGGAGCCGCAGGTGGTCGTGACCGGCTTGTCGAGATCAACACCTGCATTCCTGAAGGCGGCTTCCAACTCCTCCTTCGGGCGGAAAGTGCCGTCTTCCGCGACCAGCAGGTTGAAGGGAAGGTTCAAGGCCGTAGGCATATGACCGGAGCGCAATCCAGCCCGGGGCTCGGGAGCTGTGCCATTGAAACGGGCGGCTGAGCGGGCATCGAGAAGCTGGCGTGAACCGCTGGCGATGATCTTCTGCACTTCCGCCAGATCGGCCACGGCGGAATGGTCCAGCCGGGCGCTGAAATGGCTTTCGCGCACCAGAGGGCTGGTGTTTTCGATCTGACGGTTCTCGGCTTTCCACTTCGGCATGCCGCCATCCAGCACATACACCCGTTCTGCGCCCATGGTGCGCAGGGTCCACCAGACGCGCGGAGCGGAATAGAAACCGTAATCGTCATAGACGACGAGGGTCTGGCCATCGCCGATCCCCATCTTGCGCATGGCAGAGGAGAACTGATGCGCGGGCGGCAACATGTGAGGCAGGCTGGTGGTCTTGTCGCAGATCTCGTTCACATCGAAGAAGACAGCGCCGGGAATGTGCTCGTTCGGATAGAAGGGCTTTGCGCCCGGATCCGTGACAGGAGGCATCCAGGCATTGATCACACGCACATCCGGAGCGCTCAGATGATCTGCAAGCCAGCTTGTGCTGACAAGGGGGCTCTCGCTCATTTCAGGTGTCCTCCCGGGACATGTGTTTGATAGGAATGTCAGGCCTCAACTGGCAAAGCGGATGCGGATCCGCCGGTTCAGCTTGCCCTTGTTTTCGATCTTGGTCACTTCGACGGGACCGATTTCCGAGGTGCGGGCCACATGGGTGCCGCCGCAGGGCTGGAGGTCGAAGTCCTCGCCGATTCGCACCAGGCGGATCTGGCCGGAGCCGCGAGGCGGGCTGACGCTCATGGACTTGACCAGATCCGGATTGGCATCAAGCTCGGCATCGGTGATCCATTCGGTCGAGGTTTCCATGTCCGCATCGATGGCGGTCTGGATTGCAGCCTGAACGGCGTCCCGCTCGGGCGGCTCGGGAATGTTGAGATCGATGCGGCTTTCCTCGGCTCCGATCTGGCAGCCGGTGATCTTGGTTTTCAGAACCGCGCAGATGATGTGAAGGGCCGTGTGCATGCGCATGAGCTTGTGTCGGCGCTCCCAGTCCAGCTCCGGGGCAAGGGCAGAGCCGACAGGCGGCAATTCCTGGCCTTCTTGCGGAACATGGATCACCGTGGTGCGGTCTTCGGCAAAAACCGTGTCGGCAATGGTCACTGCGGTGCCGTCCGCCATGACCAGCCGGCCCGTGTCGCCGGGCTGGCCGCCGCTGGCGGCATAGAAGACCGTGCGGTCGAGAATGATCCCGCCCTGATCCGTAATCTCCAGAACGCGAGCCTCGCAGGTCTTCACATAGGCGTTTTCGCGAAACAGGGGATCGGTCATGTCTTGCTCCGTTCAGGTCACTCTGCGGGTGGCAAGTTGATCAATGATCACCAGAAGATGCAAGGGCAGATCCGGCCGCAAGCTGCGGCCGGTTGTCATCAGAGGCGGAGGGGACGCGTTAGCGTCTCAGTTGCTGCTCGCCTGCGCGGTCAGAAGCCGGAGGGCAAAGCCGCCCATGATGGAGGCAAAGATCCAGTCAAAGGCCCGCATGGCCTTGGGCGAGGACTTGATCAGTCTCTGGAAGGCACTGGCGCTCATGACCAGGGCGATGCCAGCAGGAATGCTGAGGGCGACGAAGTAAAGGCCGAGGAACAGCAGCTTGCCCGTCGCATGGGGGTCGGTGACCGTGATGAACTGCGGCAGGAAAGTCACGAAGAACAGCACGATCTTCGGATTGAGCAGATTGGTCGCGATCGCTTGGGTGAAGGTTCCGAACAGGGAACCGCGGCGGCCGGAAGAGGCATCCAGATTGAGGGCCGAACCATGGCGGATCGCCTGGAAGCCGAGCCAGATCAGATAGGCGGCACCGCAGATTTTCAGGACCAGAAAGCCGGTCTGGGAGGCGGCCAGAAGCGCTGAAATGCCGACAGCGGCCAGAATGGAGTGCACGACGCAACCCGTCAGCGCACCTGCAACCGCGGCAAAGCCTGCCGCACGGCCCTGGGACAAGGTCTTGGACAGAAACAGTGTCATGTCCGGCCCCGGCGTGATGATGAGCACGACGGCAGCTGCGGAAAAGGCAAGGATTACCGACAGGTCGGGAATGAAGGCAGTATCCACGGAGTGGCTTCCTAATCAGTTGTGTTCAAGCCAGCAGGTCGTGACCATGCCCGATTTTGGCTGGACCACAACATCTACGGATTTCTTGTTACCTGCCCAGAGCTTGCCATCATAGATCCCCATCTCCCAAGACTGGTTTTTCTTGTTTGGCTGGGTCGTGACCTTGAAGAGCAGAACACCGGGCTTGTCGCTCATTTTACATTCAATCTTCGTTGGAATCTCTTTTTTCTTTTTGATTTCTTTTATTACGCTGGAGAACTTGCTCTTCCTTTGCCAGTCATACTTCTCGGCAGTGGCGGAGGAGGGCAAAATGGCAAGTGCAAGGCTTGCCGCCAGAATGAGACGAAATGGCATTGGGCAACGTAACTCCCTAATTTGACGCGTGAAATTCGCGATGCCTAATCCTATTCAGCCGATGGTTTTCAATCAACGGGTTGTGGAACTTTCCCTCGCTCCACCCGTTCTGTTCTCTGCTACTCAAAATCCGGCGGGTGACCCATGTTTGCTGAGTTCCTGGAGGCCCATCAGGCCCTGTTTGCATTGCTGATTCTGGCCGTGATGTTCGCCGCATTCCTCAGTGAACGACTGGCACCGGAGATCGTTGCCGCAGCTGCCGCTGCCGTCTGTCTGGGTCTCGGTTTCCTGTCCCAGGACGAGGCTCTTGCCGCCTTTTCCAATCCGGCGCCCATCACCATCGCTGCCATGTTCATCCTGTCCGGAGCCCTGGTGCGCACCGGGGTGCTGGATGCCCTGGCGGATCTGGTGGTCTCCCGCGCCCAGGAACGGCCGATCCTGTCCATCAGCGCCTTTGTTCTGATTTCGATGCTGGCCTCGGCCGTCGTCAACAACACGCCGGTGGTGCTGGTGCTGATTCCCGTGGTCATCAAGCTTGCCAAGGCGATTGGTGTTGCGCCCACCCGCTTGCTCATTCCGCTTTCCTATACCGCGATCCTCGGCGGCACCTTGAGCCTGCTGGGTACATCAACGAACCTTTTGGTCGATGGTGTTGCCCGCCAGCAGGGACTGGAGCCTTTCGGCATCTTTGAAATCACGCCCTATGGCATCATCACCGCCCTGAGCGGCCTGGCGACCATGCTGCTTCTCGGCAAGTTTTTGTTGCCGCACCGGGAAGACGCTGCGCAGGATCTGCTCCTTGGAGAGACGGAGTTCCTGACCGAAGTTGCCCTGATCAGCGAAGAGCTGGATGGGAAGACGATTGCTGATCTGGCCGAGCTGAACCGGCCGGGCATCGTCGTCACCGGTGTCCGGCGAGGTACCGAGGTGACAAGGTCGGATCTTGATGCCTTCGAGCTCAAAAAGGGGGACGTCCTGATCGTGCGTGCTCCAACCTCCGAAGTCCTGACGCTGAACAGTCTCAAGGACTTCCGGGTCGGTCTCCGCTCCGCGCAAAAGAAGGGCGAGGACCACATCGTGGTCGAGGCAGTGGTAGCACCGCGCCGGACCACCCAGGGCATTCCGATCTCGTCCCTGTCCCTTGGCCGCAGATTCGGCATCCGGATTCTGGGCGCGCACCGTCACAATCACATTCCGGGGCCGGAGCTTGGAGCTGTGCGGCTGAAGGCAGCAGACAAGCTGCTGATCGAGGGGCCTGCTGCCGGTTTTGAGGAACTGTCGGCCGAAACGGAACTGGTTTCGGTCTCACACCCCACCGGACGCGCCTACCGTCGCAGCAAGGCGCCGATTGCGCTCCTGGCGCTGGCCGGTGTCGTCATCCTGTCTGCAATGGGGTTCATGTCCATTGGCAGCCTTGCGTTGATCGCGGTCGCCTTGCTCCTGCTCCTGCGCTGCATTGACCCGGATGAGGCCTGGGATTCGCTGAACGGTTCAGTTCTGGTGCTGATCTTCTCCATGCTGATGGTCGGAAAGGCGCTGGAGAACACCGGGGCGGTTGAAATGATCGTTTCGGCCTTGACGCCGCTGATGAGTGCCGTTCCCGGTTTTGCGGCGCTTCTGCTGATCTATCTCGCCGCCTCCGTCATGACCGAGATGGTGACCAACAATGCGGTTGCCGTGGTGCTGACGCCGGTTGTCATCGGTCTTGCCGAACCGCTGGGCATTGACGCCAGGGCGATTGTCATGACCGTCATGTTCGGTGCCAGTGCGAGCTTTGCGACGCCGATCGGCTATCAGACCAACACGCTGGTCTATGGCGCGGCAAATTATCAGTTCTCGGACTTTCTGAAGATCGGGGTGCCGATGAACCTGATTGTCGGCCTGGTCACGACGACTGCGATCTGGTTCAGCTTCCACGGCCTGTGAGGCGAAGTGTTCGCCCAGTCATAAAATAACGCCGGCAGATCGCTCCGCCGGCGTTTTTTCTTGTCTTCAGGACCGGTCAGGCGGCTGCGACGTCGCGCAGGAAGGCCTCGATCTTGTTGCGCAAATTGTCGGTGCTTTCGGCGGTCCGGTTGGTGCTTGCCAGCACATCGTCGGCGGTCTGCGCCGTCATGGTCGCGCCGTTTGCGACCGTGTGCATGTTGACCGTTGCCAGGTGGGTACCTTGCGCGGCTTCCTGGACGTTCGAGGAGATCTCCCGGGTGGCGAGACCCTGTTCACCCACGGCATCGGCGATAGCGGTGGTATAGCCGCTGACTTGTTCCATGATCTTGGTGATGTCCTCGATCACGGCGACGGTTTCGCGGGTCGATCCCTGGATGGCATGGATCTGGGATGAGATTTCCTCGGTCGCCTTGGAGGTCTGGTTGGCCAGTTCCTTTACCTCGGCGGCCACAACCGCGAACCCACGGCCTGCTTCACCTGCCCGGGCCGCCTCGATGGTGGCGTTGAGGGCGAGAAGATTCGTCTGCTCGGCAATGGCCTGGATCAGGCTGACGACTTCGCCGATCTTCTGGGCCGCCGCGTCAAGGCTTGCGACCTTGGCGTTGGACAGGGCGGCGCTTTCACTTGCCTGGCCGACGATCGCGCTGCTCTGGTCCACCTGCCGGTTGATCTCGCTGATCGAAGCCGACAGTTCTTCTGCGGCGGAAGCAACGGTCTGGACATTGGCGGTCGCCTGTTCAGAGGCCGCTGCCGCGCTGCCGGAGCTTTCTTCGGTTTCGGTAGCGATGTTGCGCAGGGCAATCGCGGATTCGTTCAGCTTGCCGGTGTTGTCGCTGACCGAGCCAAGGGCCATGCGGACTTCTTCCTGGAAGACGCTGATGAGCTTGTTGACTTCCTTTTGGCGGCGCAGTTCCCGCAGACGGTCTTCTTCTGTCTGCTGCTCCAGCTGCTGACGGGTCAGACCATTTTCGCGGAAGACTTCGACGGCCTGGCTCATCTTGCCGATTTCATCGTTGCGGTCGACGCCTTCAATCGCAACCGAGAAATTGCCCTGGGCGATTTCCAGCATGCGGGTGGAGAGGGTGCGCAGCGGATTGGCGATAGAGCGGGCAATGAGGATGCTGAGACCGACGCAGATCGCAATCAGAAGGCCCATCAGGCCTGCGCTGGTGGTCGCCGTCTTCCAGTAAGCCGCGTTGATGTCGTCCATCAGAACGCCGGAGCCCAGAACCCAGCCCCAGGGCTTGAATTCCATGACATAGCTGATTTTGGGCAGAACCACGCCTTCCGGGTTCTTCCAGGCGTAAGAGACATAGGCCGAGCCGTTGGCCTTGGCCTGCTCGATGAATTCGCGGATGTGGTACTTGCCGTTGCCATCCTGCGAGCCAATGATGTTCTTGCCTTCGTTGTCGGGCTTTGCCGGGTGAACAAGGCTGGTGCCGTCACCATCATAAACAAAGACGTAGTCCTTGCCGCCATTATAGAGCATGCCGCGCAGAGAGCGTTTGGCAGCTGTCTGTGCATCGGCTTCGCTCATTTCACCCTTGGCGACGAGGGCCTGATAATTCCCTGCAATATTTGTGGCGGCCTGGACGAGGCTGCGCAGTTCGGCGCGCTTGAATGCGTCCAGATTGTTCCCCAGCGCATAGAGCTGGAAGCCGAGAGTAATCGCGAAGCAGACGGAAAACAGTGCGACAAGCGCATAAAGCTTTCCGCTGACGGTCTTGGGAGAACTGAAACTCATTTTTTGCTGATCCGGAATTGGGAGGAGGAAGATCGCAAAAACGAAATACGAGAAATAGTTTAATGGAATCCCATCGCTTTCGGGTGTGATGCGTATTTTTTTCGTTTTCTTGCGTAAGGTGAAAGTATTGGTACAAATATCAATATATAACTCTTGCGGGTATTTTTGCTCCGCTTCACCTTTTGATCTATGGTTCGAGGGTATTGCTGTGCGGCTGCCGCTCTGGAGGGAGGGGCGATGCGGCGCCTGGATGCGGGCGGGGGCAAGATGCCAGGCTCTCTTCAGGTGCAAGGGGCGGGAAAATGAACGCTGAATATGCCGGGGGCGGCAAATCAGTTTCCGGAGATGCGAATCCGCATCAGGGATTCGTCTCAAGCCATTTTGCTGGCTTGATTTTATCCACAAGTGAGTGCCGGTGAGAATTGCCTTGTTCCTGTGGGTTTTTGCGGGTTTTGGAAAAACCTTCAGGCATCGCTTTGCGGGCGCTTGACTTCCTCCGCCTGCCGCCGTACATCAGCGCCACTTCGCGGCGACAACACGTCGTCAGCGCGGAGCGGGTGTAGCTCAGTTGGTTAGAGTGCCGGCCTGTCACGCCGGAGGTCGCGGGTTCGAGCCCCGTCACTCGCGCCACTTCTCATGGACTTCGGTCAGGGGAAGGGCGCCTATATACCGTTAAGTTGCGGGTGTAGCTCAGTTGGTTAGAGTGCCGGCCTGTCACGCCGGAGGTCGCGGGTTCGAGCCCCGTCACTCGCGCCACTTAACGAAGCCGGGAAACCGGGCCGCCTGGGTGCGGAAAATCTCCAAGACTTTTTGAATATACGTGACGCCAGCATCTGCTTGGCGTCTTCATGCGTTTCGGCCAGGTGTTGCCGGAAGGCTCAATGGCTGGCGGGATGGCTTCCGGGGTTTTGCTGGAAAACCTGTCTGAGGCGAATCCTTCTTTAGCCTGCGTGCGCTACGGGTTGCAAAAGCTGCGGCTCTTTAAAAACTCCCTTCATCAAAACAAAAGTTATGCACCGGCCGGGAACGTAAGGAATTGTGCGGTTCGTGGCTCGAAAAGGGCAATTTCGGCCAACAATGGCAATTGTTTGACGATTGGAAGGTCTTGCGTTGCACCATGGGGTGAGCTAAGCGTGCCTTCGCATGCTGGTCCGCCTCGGACTGGCAGGTCTTGCGTTATGTGCGACTGTACAGTTGCGTTAGGGCAGGGCCTCGAAGGCAGGATCCTCTCCCGGTCCGCCCTCCACATGCAAGGACGCGAAAGACATGGAAGAACTCTTGCGGGAATACATCCCGATCGTCGTGTTCATCGGCATTGCGCTGGTGATCGGCCTGGCGCTTTTGATTTCTCCTTTCCTCCTGGCTTACAAGAACCCAGATCCGGAGAAGCTGTCCGCTTATGAGTGCGGCTTCAACGCATTCGATGACGCGCGCATGAAGTTCGATGTCCGGTTCTATCTGGTTTCGATCCTGTTCATCATCTTCGACCTGGAAGTGGCTTTCCTCTTCCCGTGGGCGGTGAAGTTCGGTGATCTCGGATGGTACGGCTTCTGGTCCATGATGGTCTTCCTCGGCGTCCTCACCATCGGCTTCATCTACGAATGGAAAAAGGGAGCGCTGGAATGGGATTGACCAGCACAACCGGCCCGCTCATCGCTGAGCGCCCGAAGGGCATCATCGACCCGAATACCGGCAAGCCGGTTGGTTCGAATGATCCGTTCTTCATGGAAGTCAATGACGAGCTGGCCGACAAGGGCTTCCTCGTCACCTCGACCGACAATCTGATCCAGTGGGCCCGTACCGGCTCGCTGATGTGGATGACCTTCGGTCTGGCCTGCTGCGCCGTGGAAATGATGCAGCTCTCCATGCCCCATTACGATGTCGAGCGTTTCGGCTTCGCACCGCGCGCGTCACCGCGTCAGTCGGATGTGATGATCGTCGCCGGCACGCTGACCAACAAGATGGCGCCCGCGCTCCGCAAGGTCTATGACCAGATGCCGGAACCGCGTTACGTTATCTCCATGGGCTCCTGTGCCAATGGTGGCGGCTACTACCACTATTCCTATTCGGTGGTTCGTGGCTGTGACCGGGTTGTTCCGGTCGACATCTATGTGCCGGGCTGTCCCCCGACGGCAGAGGCGCTGCTCTACGGCGTGCTGATGCTGCAGAAGAAAATCCGGCGCACGGGTACGATCGAGCGCTGAGACCGACTGAATTGACTAAGGGGTGGAACGCGCCGCCCCTTCGAGGCTCCAACGGAGTGAGGCAAAGAACATGGACGAGACGCTGAAGGAACTCGCAGAGCACATCCAGCTTGCTCTGGGCGAGTCCCTGCTGTCCTGGACCGTCGAATATGGCGAGCTGACGCTTGTAGCGGATGCGGGCCAGATTCTCGATGTGGTGCGGTTCCTGCGCGACAACAGCTCCTGCAAGTTCGTCAATCTGACGGACGTGTGCGGAGTTGACTGGCCGGCGCGGGAAAAGCGTTTCGACGTTGTCTATCACTTCCTGTCCCCGGTTCAGAACCACCGCATCCGCGTGAAGGTTGCCACCGATGAGGAAACGCCTGTTCCCTCCATCACCGGTCTCTTCCCGGGCGCTGAATGGTTCGAACGCGAAGCCTATGACATGTACGGCATTCTCTTTTCCGGTCACCCGGATCTGCGCCGTCTGCTCACCGACTATGGTTTCGACGGCTATCCGCTGCGCAAGGACTTCCCCGTGACCGGTTACGTGGAAGTGCGCTATGACGACGAGAAGAAGCGCGTCGTCTATGAGCCGGTTCGCCTGAACCAGGAATTCCGCAATTTCGATTTTCTCTCGCCATGGGAAGGCACGGACTACGTGCTGCCGGGCGATGAGAAAGCAACCACGAATTAAGGCTTTCCCCGATGGCCGAAAATCAGGTTCGCAATTTCAACATCAACTTCGGTCCCCAGCACCCGGCGGCCCACGGCGTTCTGCGTCTTGTGCTTGAGCTGGACGGGGAAGTGGTGACGCGCGTCGATCCGCATATCGGCCTGCTGCATCGTGGTACCGAAAAGCTGATCGAGCAGAAGACCTATCTGCAGGCAGTTCCCTATTTCGACCGCCTCGACTACGTGGCGCCGATGAACCAGGAACATGCGTTTGCGCTGGCGGTGGAAAAGATGCTCGGCGTCACCGTTCCGATGCGCGGTCAGCTGATCCGCGTTCTCTATTCGGAAATCGGCCGTCTCCTGTCGCATCTTCTGAACGTGACCACGCAGGCCATGGACGTTGGCGCCCTGACGCCGCCGCTGTGGGGTTTCGAGCCGCGCGAAGAGCTCATGATTTTCTACGAGCGCGCCTGTGGTGCCCGCATGCACTCCGCTTACGTTCGTCCGGGTGGTGTTCACCAGGACCTGCCGCGCGATCTGCTCGACGATATCTGGGACTTCTGTGATCCGTTCCTGCAGCGTCTGGACGACATCGAAGGCCTTTTGACCGACAACCGCATCTTCAAGCAGCGTAACGTCGATATCGGCGTCGTTGACCTCGACGATGCCTGGGCCTGGGGCTTCTCCGGCGTGATGGTCCGCGGTTCCGGCGCTGCCTGGGACCTGCGCAAGTCGCAGCCTTATGAATGCTACGCGGATCTGGAATTCGACATTCCGATCGGCAAGAACGGCGACTGCTATGACCGCTACCTCATCCGTATGGAAGAGATGCGCCAGTCTGTCCGCATCATGAAGCAGTGCCTTGAGCGTCTGACCACGGAAACCGGTCCGATTTCCTCCACCGACGGCAAGATCGTTCCTCCCAAGCGCGGCGAAATGAAGCGGTCGATGGAAGCCCTGATCCACCACTTCAAGCTCTATACCGAAGGCTATCACGTCCCGGCCGGCGAAGTTTACGCCGCCGTGGAAGCGCCCAAGGGAGAGTTTGGTGTCTATCTCGTGGCTGACGGCACCAACAAGCCGTATCGCTGCAAGATCAAGGCTCCGGGCTTTGCCCACCTGTCGGCCATGGACTTCGTAGGCCGCGGCCACCAGCTCGCCGATATTTCGGCGGTTCTGGGCTCGATGGATATCGTGTTTGGCGAGGTCGACCGCTAACGGTCGGCTTTCGCGCTTTTTTCTCGACCCTGGCAGCCGGCCAACCGGCTCCGGTCAAGCTGATGAAACGGGGATAACACCATGGCGGTTCGCAGACTTGCCGCGGAACAACCTGAAAGCTTCGCCTTCAACGAGGTCAATCTCGCTTGGGCGAATAAGGTGATCGACCGGTATCCGGCGGGCCGACAGGCCTCTGCCGTCATTCCGCTGTTGTGGCGCGCCCAGGAACAGAACGAAGGCTGGGTCTGTGAGCCGGCAATCCGCTACATCGCGGACATGCTCTCCATGCCGCATATCCGCGTTCTGGAAGTCGCGACCTTCTACACGATGTTCCAGCTTCAGCCGGTCGGCAAGAAGGCTCACATCCAGGTTTGCGGTACCACGCCATGCCAGCTGCGCGGCTCCGAAGATCTGATCAAGATCTGCAAGAGCCGTATTGCCAAGCACATGCACGAGATTTCCGAAGACGGAAACTTCTCCTGGGAAGAGGTCGAGTGCCTCGGCGCCTGCGTGAACGCTCCGATGGTCCAGATCTTCAAGGATACCTATGAAGACCTGACAACGGACACGTTCAACAAGCTTCTGGACGATATCTCCGCTGGCAAGGAAGTAACGCCTGGTCCGCAGAACGGCCGCCGCTTCGCGATGGCTTCCGGCGGTCTCACCAGCCTGACCGAAATCAACGATGACACCAAGGGCGAGTTGCCGGTGCCGCATGTGGTCGATGGCAATGCCAAGGCATCTGTCGCGTTCACCGGCGCTGCGATCAACGCAGGTGGCAAGGACTATGACGGTGTTCCGACCCCGGCAGAAGATGCTGTGGCCAAGGTGAAGGCTGCCTATGCTGCCAAGCAGGCCGCAGACAGCGTCGCCGACACCGCAAAGAAGGTCGAAAAGGCCGCCGAGAAGCCTGCGGAACCGGCTCCGGTCTCCAAGGCCAAGCCGGAAAGCGCTGACGCGCCGTCTGCCGAAGAGAAGGAACCCGTTCTTCTCACCGCAGCGCGCGACGGCAAGCCGGACGATCTGAAGAAGCTGAAGGGCGTTGGTCCGAAGCTTGAGGAAACCCTCAATGATCTCGGCTTCTATCACTTCGATCAGGTTGCGGCCTGGACCCCGGCGGAAATCGCCTGGGTGGACAGCCGCCTGAAGTTCAAGGGCCGGATCGAGCGCGACGGCTGGATCGAACAGGCGAAGATTCTGGCTGCCGGTGGCGAGACGGAATTCTCCAAGCGCGTCGAAAAGGGCGATGTGCCCTCCAGCAAGAACGAAGGGTAGGGGGAAGAGATGCTGAAAGATCAGGATCGGATCTTCACCAATATCTACGGTCTTCATGACTGGGGTCTTGAAGGCGCGAAGAAGCGTGGCCAGTGGGATAACACCAAGGGTCTCATCGACAAGGGCCGCGATTGGATCATCGACGAGATGAAAGCCTCCGGTCTGCGTGGCCGTGGCGGTGCAGGCTTCCCGACCGGCCTCAAGTGGTCGTTCATGCCGAAGGCTTCCGATGGCCGTCCGTGCTACCTCGTCGTCAACGCCGACGAATCCGAGCCGGGCACCTGCAAGGACCGTGAAATCCTGCGCCACGACCCGCACACGCTGGTCGAAGGCTGTCTGGTTGCCGGTTATGCCATGGGCGCCATTGCCGCTTACATCTATGTGCGCGGCGAGTTTATCCGCGAACGTGAGCGTCTGCAGGCAGCCATCGATCAGGCCTATGATGCTGGCCTGATCGGCAAGAACAACAAGAACGGCTACGATTTCGATATCTACGTTCACCACGGTGGCGGCGCCTATATCTGCGGCGAAGAAACCGCACTGCTTGAAAGCCTTGAAGGCAAGAAGGGCCAGCCGCGCCTGAAGCCGCCGTTCCCGGCGAACGTCGGCCTCTATGGCTGCCCAACCACGGTGAACAACGTTGAATCGATTGCGGTCGCTCCGACCATCCTGCGCCGCGGCGCCTCCTGGTTCTCCGGGCTCGGCACGCCGAACAACGCAGGCACCAAGCTCTTCTGCGTGTCCGGCCATGTGAACCAGCCGTCCACCTTCGAGGAAGAGCTGGGCATTCCGTTCTCCGAAATGATCGAAAAGCACTGCGGTGGCATCCGTGGCGGCTGGGACAACCTCCTGGCAGTCATTCCGGGCGGATCCTCGGTGCCCTGCCTCACGGCAGAGCAGATCAAGGACACGGCAATGGATTTCGACACGCTGCGCGGTCTGGGCTCCGGCCTCGGCACGGCAGCCGTGATCGTGATGGACAAGTCGACCGACATCATCAAGGCGATTGCCCGCCTCAGCTACTTCTACAAGCACGAGAGCTGCGGCCAGTGCACGCCGTGCCGTGAAGGCACCGGCTGGATGTGGCGCGTCATGGAACGCATGGTGAAGGGCGAATCCTCCTACGAGGAAATCGACATGCTGTTCAACGTGACCAAGCAGGTCGAAGGCCACACCATCTGCGCACTCGGCGATGCTGCGGCCTGGCCGATCCAGGGGTTGATCAAGAACTTCCGGCCGGTCATCGAACAGCGCATCGACGATTACGTCGCCAAGGCCAAGCGGCCGGCGATGGTCGCGGCAGAGTAACGCGGAAACGGGATTTGGAGAGCAGGCGATGACAAAGCTGATCATCGACGGCAAGGAAGTGGATGTCCCGGCGGACTACACGCTGCTTCAGGCATGCGAGGAAGCCGGCGCCGAAGTTCCGCGCTTTTGTTACCACGACCGGCTGTCTATCGCCGGCAACTGCCGCATGTGCCTTGTGGAAGTGAAGGGCGGACCGCCCAAGCCGACCGCATCTTGCGCCATGGGTGTCCGTGACCTGCGTCCGGGCCCGAACGGCGAGCCGCCGGTGGTTCTGACCAAGAGCCCGATGGTCAAGAAGGCCCGCGAAGGGGTGATGGAGTTCCTCCTCATCAACCACCCGCTGGATTGCCCGATCTGCGACCAGGGCGGTGAGTGTGACCTTCAGGACCAGGCCATGGCCTATGGCGTAGATAGTTCCCGTTACGGCGAGAACAAGCGCGCCGTGGAGAACAAGCACCTGGGACCGCTGGTCAAGACCATCATGACCCGCTGCATTCACTGCACCCGCTGCGTCCGTTTCACCACGGAAGTCTGCGGTGTCGCCGACATGGGCCTGATCGGCCGCGGCGAAGATGCAGAGATCACCACCTATCTGGAGAAGGCGCTGTCTTCCGAAATGCAGGGCAACGTCGTTGACCTGTGCCCGGTTGGCGCCCTGACCTCCAAGCCTTACGCCTTCCATGCCCGTCCGTGGGAACTGGTGAAGACCGAAAGCATCGACGTGATGGATGCGCTCGGCTCTGCCATCCGCGTCGACACCCGCGGCAAGGAAGTCATGCGCATCATGCCGCGTCTGAACGATGCGGTGAACGAGGAATGGATTTCCGACAAGACCCGGTGCATCTGGGACGGTCTGAAGACCCAGCGCCTCGATCGTCCTTACGCAAAGAAGGATGGCAAGCTGCAGCCGGTGAGCTGGGCAGAAGCCTTCCAGATCATTGCGGACAAGGTGAAGGCCACGGCTCCGGAAAAGATCGGCGCACTCGCCGGTCAGCTCTCCGGGGTTGAGGAAATGTTCGCGCTCAAGAGCCTGATGGACAGCCTCGGTGTTAAGAACATCGACAGCCGCTTCCCGGGATCTGCGCTGCATCCGAAGCATGGCCGCGCCAGCTACCTGTTCAACTCGACCGTTCAGGGCATTGATGAGGCAGACGCCATTCTGCTCATCGGAACTAACCCCCGTCTTGAAAGCCCGGTCCTCAATGCGCGTCTGCGCAAGCGCTGGACCCGCGGCGACATCAAGATCGGCCTGATCGGCCAGAACGCCGACCTGACCTACCCGGTGACCTATCTGGGCGCAGGCCCGGAAAGCGTCCAGAGCCTCATTGGCGATGCCTCCATTCTGGCAGGTGCCAAGAAGCCGATGATCATCATCGGTCAGAGCGCTCTGAACCGCATGGATGCCGCTGCAGTCCTGTCTGCCGCTGCCGCTGTCGCCAAGGCGCACGGCGTCATTCAGGACGGCTGGAACGGCTTCAACATTCTTCACACGGAAGCAGCCCAGGTTGGCGCGCTCGACATCGGTTTCGTGCCGGGCGAGGGCGGTCTCTCCACGGGTCAGATCCTGGCGGAAAACAGCCTGGAGGTCCTGTTCCTCCTCGGCGTCGACGAAGTCGAAATTCCGGCCGGTGCTTTCGTGATCTATCAGGGCACCCATGGTGACCGTGGCGCACACCGCGCCGACGTGATCCTGCCGGGCGCTGCCTATACGGAAAAGTCCGCCATCTACGTGAACACGGAAGGCCGTGTGCAGCTGGGTGACCGGGCTGGCTTCCCTCCGGGCGACGCCCGCGAGGACTGGGCCATCCTGCGGGCTCTGTCGGCCGCTCTGGGCAAGACCCTCGGCTTCGACACTCTTTCCGGTCTGCGCGGCGCGCTGTTTGCAGCTCACCCGCATCTGGCCGAGATCGACGGCATCGCCGCCGGAGACATTGCAGACATCGCCAAGCTGGCGGACTTGGGCGGCAAGCCGAATTCGGCTGCCTTCCACAATGTGATCAGCGATTTCTATCTGACCAACCCGATCGCGCGTGCGTCGGCCGTGATGGCGGAATGTTCCGCCCTGGCCAAGTCCCGCGCGGCGGAAGCAGCGGAATAAGGGCAGGGGACAGATATGTGGGATTTCATGACGGCCTACGGCTTTCCGCTCCTCTGGATGGTGTTCCAGAGCGTGCTGCTGCTCGTCTGCCTTCTGGTGATCGTTGCCTACGTGCTCTACGCCGACCGTAAGATCTGGGCTGCCGTCCAGATCCGCCGCGGCCCGAACGTGGTTGGCCCCTGGGGCCTGCTGCAGAGCTTTGCCGACCTTCTGAAGTTCGTTCTTAAAGAGCCGGTCATTCCGTCCGGCTCCAACAAGACGCTCTTCCTGCTGGCTCCGCTGGTCTCCGTGATGCTTGCCCTGTCCGCTTGGGCGGTCATTCCGGTGGCTTCCGGCTGGGTGATTGCCGACATCAACGTCGGCGTGCTGTTCGTCTTCGCTGTGTCTTCGCTCGAAGTCTACGGCATCATCATGGGCGGCTGGGCATCCAACTCCAAGTATCCGTTCCTGTCGGCTCTGCGCTCCGCAGCTCAGATGGTCTCCTATGAAGTCTCCATCGGCTTCGTGATCGTGACCGTTCTGCTGTGCGCCGGTTCGCTGAACCTGACCGCCATCGTGGAATCCCAGCAGACCGGTCTTGCGACCATGCTGGGCGTGCCGTGGCTGTCGATCCTGAACTGGTACTGGCTGCCGCTGTTCCCGATGTTCGTGGTGTTCTTCATTTCCGCCCTGGCGGAAACGAACCGCCCGCCGTTCGACCTTGCGGAAGCTGAATCCGAACTGGTTGCGGGTTTCATGGTGGAATACGGCTCCACTCCATACATGATGTTCATGCTCGGTGAGTATGTTGCCATCTGTCTGATGTGCGCGCTCATGACGATCTTCTTCATGGGTGGATGGCTGCCGCCGTTCGACTTCGCGCCCTTCACCTGGGTGCCGGGCATCGTCTGGTTCATCCTGAAGTGTCTGCTTGGCTTCTTCATGTTCGCGATGGTCAAGGCGATGGTCCCGCGCTACCGCTATGACCAGCTGATGCGCCTGGGCTGGAAAGTTTTCCTGCCGCTGTCGCTGGCAATGGTCGTGATCGTGGCCGCCGTGCTGATGATCATGGGCTGGGCGCCGTAACGATGAGTGTCTCGATCGCCGGACTGGTCGGGGCAGCCCTGGGTGGATACCTCGGCTGGCTCGACTGGAAGATCCTGAAAGGGGTGCTTCAGGCGGTCGAGGAAAAGAACAGACGCGCAGGCGGCGACGGTGGCCTTGTGGCCCGGTACGGCGCTCTGCTGCGTGGACTGGTTTTCGTAATTCCGATCATCGGGTTTCCCGTGATCGGGTATCTGGCCGGCAGTCAGCTGGCCGGTTGAGGGATAAGGAAGGCAACAAGGCGATGGGACTCGATCAGGCCGCCAAATCGCTGTTCTTGAAGGAGTTCGTCTCGGCGTTCTTCCTGGCCATGCGCTACTTCTTCAGGCCGAAGCCGACGATCAACTACCCGTTCGAAAAGGGGCAGGTGAGCCCGCGGTTCCGCGGAGAACACGCACTGCGCCGCTATCCGAACGGGGAAGAACGCTGCATCGCGTGCAAGCTGTGCGAGGCCATCTGCCCTGCACAGGCGATCACCATCGAAGCTGGCCCGCGCCGCAACGATGGCACGCGCCGCACCACCCGTTACGACATCGACATGGTGAAGTGCATCTACTGCGGTTTCTGTCAGGAAGCCTGCCCGGTGGACGCCATTGTCGAAGGGCCGAACTTCGAGTTCGCCACCGAGACCCGTGAAGAGCTGTACTACTCGAAAGAGAAGCTGCTCGCGAACGGCGACCGTTGGGAGCGTGAAATCGCCCGCAACATTGAAATGGATGCTCCTTACCGCTAGGAGCTTGACGCAACTTTTCTAGGGCTTCCGGCAATTCGGCCAGGGGTCCTGATCCCGGCCGGAAACGGCCAGACGACAGGCAGGTCTACCCATGATCCTGAACGCGCTTTTCTTCTATCTGTTTGCCGGGGTGACCGTGGCATCGGCCTTCATGGTCATCGCCTCGCGCAACCCGGTCCATTCGGTGCTGTTTCTGATCCTCGCGTTCTGTAACTCCGCCGGGCTCTTTGTCATGCTCGGTGCCGAATATCTGGCCATGCTGCTGGTCGTCGTCTACGTCGGCGCGGTCGCGGTGCTCTTCCTCTTCGTAGTGATGATGCTCGACGTCGATTTCGTCGAGCTGCGTCAGGGCTTCCTGCAGTATCTGCCGATCGGCGCTCTGGTCGGCATCATCCTGCTGGTCGAGCTGCTCATGGGCCTCGGCGCCTGGGTCATCGCACCGGATGTTCTGAACCACGGCGCGGAGCCAATGCCGGCCTTGACCGAGATGTCCAACATCGAGGCCATCGGCAACGTGCTCTACACGAAGTACATCTTCTTCTTCCAGGTGGCTGGCCTGGTTCTGCTGGTGGCCATGATCGGTGCCATCGTGCTGACCCTGCGCCACAAGGAATTTGTCAAGCGGCAGAGCATTGCCGCACAGGTTGCCCGCAACCCCTCGACCTCTATCGAGGTCCGCAAGGTGGAATCGGGCAAGGGTATCTGAGCGGTCCATCGCTCAAAGTCATGAAGTCCGGGCAATGGCGGTTACTCCGCGCCGTTGCCGGGTGAGGTTAAACGAGGGGGAGCACGGCGAGGCGCCCATGGAAATCGGTCTGTCGCACTATCTGTCGGTCGCGGCCATTCTGTTCACGATCGGGATCTTCGGGATCTTTCTGAACAGGAAAAACGTGATTGTCATCCTGATGTCGGTGGAGCTGCTGCTCCTTGCCGTCAACATCAACTTCGTCGCCTTCTCTTCATTCCTCGGCGATCTCATGGGCCAGATCTTCACGATGCTGGTTCTGACCGTGGCTGCGGCTGAAGCGGCTATCGGCCTCGCGATCCTGGTGGTCTTCCACCGAAACCGCGGCTCCATTGCCGTGGAAGACATCAACATGATGAAAGGCTAGGGGCGAATGTACTCCGCAATCGTATTCCTGCCTCTGATCGGCTTTCTGATCGCAGGCCTGTTCGGCCGGGCGCTCGGTGCCAAGGCATGCGAATTCATCACCAGCGGCCTCGTCGTCGTCGCTGCGCTTCTGTCCTGGGTTGCCTTCTTCACCATCGGGTATGGCGAGACGGCTCTGGTTCAGGTTGAAGTGCTGCGGTGGATCACCATCGGCGCTCTTGATGTTTCCTGGTCCCTGCGCATCGACACGCTCACCGTGGTCATGCTGGTGGTTGTGAACTCGGTCTCGGCCCTGGTTCACATCTATTCCATCGGCTACATGCACCACGATCCGCACCGTCCGCGGTTCTTTGCCTACCTGTCGCTCTTCACCTTCGCGATGCTCTCGCTGGTGACCTCCGATAACCTGCTGCAGATGTTCTTCGGCTGGGAAGGCGTGGGTCTGGCCTCGTATCTGCTGATCGGCTTCTGGTTCCAGAAGCCTTCTGCGAATGCGGCTGCCATGAAGGCCTTCGTCGTCAACCGCGTTGGTGACTTCGGCTTCGCTCTCGGCATCTTCGGTGTCTTCGTTCTCTTCGACAGCATCGACCTCACCACCATCTTCGCCAAGGCTCCGGCCGTGATCGGCGCTGCTGGCGAGCATGGGGCGGAAGCTGCCGCCGAGCACGGCGCATCGGTTCTGAACTTCCTCGGCTACGCCCTCGACTCCCACAGCGCGATGACCATCGTCTGCCTGCTGCTGTTCATGGGCGCCATGGGCAAGTCGGCCCAGTTCCTGCTGCACACCTGGCTGCCGGACGCGATGGAAGGCCCGACCCCTGTGTCGGCCCTGATCCACGCGGCAACGATGGTGACCGCAGGCGTCTTCATGGTCGCCCGTCTGTCGCCGCTGTTCGAACTGTCCCACACCGCTCTGACGGTCATCACCTTCTTCGGTGCGACCACGGCTCTCTTTGCCGCGACAGTCGGTCTGGTTCAGAACGACATCAAGCGCGTGATCGCCTATTCGACCTGTTCGCAGCTTGGCTACATGTTCGTGGCTCTGGGCGTCGGTGCCTATTCGGTTGCCGTGTTCCACCTGTTCACGCACGCCTTCTTCAAGGCGCTCCTGTTCCTTTGCGCCGGTTCGGTCATTCACGCCGTTTCCGACGAACAGGACATGCGCAAGATGGGCGGTCTGCGGAAACACATTCCGGTCACCTACTGGACCATGTTCATTGGAACCGTGGCCCTGACCGGTGTCGGCATTCCGTTCACCCACATTGGTTTCGCTGGCTTCATCTCCAAGGATGCGGTCATCGAGGCAGCCTATGCCGGTCACAATGCCATGGCCCAGTACGGCTTCTGGCTGACCGTCTTCGCTGCCGGCCTGACCTCGTTCTATTCCTGGCGCCTGACCTTCCTGACTTTCCACGGCAAGCCGCGTGCTTCCGTCGACGTGATGAAGCACGTGCATGAATCGCCACTGGTGATGACGGCTCCGCTCTACATCCTGGCGATTGGTGCAGCGCTCGCTGGCATGGTCTTCTACGGTCCGTTCATCGGCGAAGCCTATGACGCGTTCTGGAAGGGAGCTCTCTTCACGGGTGCAGAGAACCACGTCCTCCACGCCATGCATGATGTGCCGGCCTGGGTGAAGGTGTCTCCGTTCGTGATGATGGTTGGCGGTTTCCTGGTTGCCTACCAGTTCTACATCCGCTCGCCGGAAACACCGAAGAAGCTGGCCGAGGACTTTTCGGGCCTCTACCAGTTCCTGCTCAACAAGTGGTATATCGATGAGCTCTACGACTTCCTGTTCGTCCGTCCGGCTCTGTGGATCGGCCGTCAGCTCTGGAAGAAGGGCGATGGCGTGGTGATCGACGGTTACGGCCCGAACGGGGTTGCCTCCCGCGTGCAGAATGTCACGACCTGGGTTGTCAAGCTCCAGACCGGATACCTTTACCACTATGCCTTCGCGATGCTGATCGGTGTGGCGGCCCTCATCACCTGGTCGATGTTCACCGGGGCCGGCACCGTCGGGGGAGCTCACTGATGATCGACTGGCCAATCCTAACCACCACGACCTTCCTGCCGCTGGCAGGGGTGCTGGCAATCCTGCTGGTGCCTGAGGAGACTGCGGACGACAAGCGCCGCATCCGGTTCGTGGCCCTGATGACCACGGTCTTCACTTTCGTTCTGTCCCTGTTCATCTGGGGCGGGTTCGACTATGCGAACCCGGGCTTCCAGATGGTCGAGACCAGCGAATGGCTGGGCGGTTCCATCAACTACAAGATGGGCGTTGACGGCATCTCGGTGCTCTTCGTCATCCTGTCCACCTTCCTCATGCCCTTCTGTATCCTCGCCTCCTGGGAGAGCGTGCAGAAGCGGGTGAAGGAATACATGATTGCCTTCCTGATCCTGGAAACGCTGATGATCGGCGTGTTCTGTGCCCTGGATCTGGTTGCGTTCTACGTGTTCTTCGAGGCAGGCCTGATCCCGATGTTCCTGATCATCGGTGTCTGGGGTGGCGCACGCCGCGTCTACGCATCCTACAAGTTCTTCCTCTACACGCTGCTCGGCTCCGTGCTGATGCTGGTCGCCATCATGGCCATGTACTGGGAAGCTGGCACGACCGACATCACGGTTCTGCTGCAGCATGACTTCCCGGCCTCCATGCAGACCTGGCTGTGGATCGCCTTCTTCGCATCCTTCGCCGTGAAGATGCCGATGTGGCCGGTGCACACCTGGTTGCCTGATGCGCACGTGGAAGCTCCGACGGCCGGTTCCGTCATCCTGGCAGGTATTCTCCTGAAGCTCGGCGGCTACGGCTTCCTGCGCTTCTCCCTGCCGATGTTCCCGCTGGCCTCCGACATGTTCGCGCCGATGGTGTTCACCCTGTCCGTCATCGCCATCATCTACACCTCGCTGGTGGCGTTGGCTCAGGAAGACATCAAGAAGCTGATCGCCTATTCTTCCGTTGCCCACATGGGTTACGTGACCATGGGTATCTTCACCATGACCCCGCAGGGCGTGCAGGGCGGCATCTTCCAGATGCTCTCCCACGGTATCGTCTCCGGCGCGCTCTTCCTCTGCGTTGGCGTGATCTATGACCGGATGCACACCCGTGAGATCTCCGCCTATGGCGGTCTGGTCAACCGGATGCCGAAATACGCTGTCGCGTTCCTGATCTTCACCATGGCCAACGTCGGCCTGCCGGGCACCTCTGGCTTCGTCGGGGAAATCCTGACCCTCATGGGTGCGTTTGAAGTCAACACCTGGGTGGCGTTCTTCGCGACCTCCGGTG
Organism: Roseibium suaedae; assembly: GCF_900142725.1. Lineage (GTDB taxonomy): Bacteria > Pseudomonadota > Alphaproteobacteria > Rhizobiales > Stappiaceae > Roseibium > Roseibium suaedae. The sequence continues at coordinate 80,355 of NZ_FRBW01000007.1, forward strand.
TGATCCTCTCGGCTGCCTATGCGCTGTACCTCTACCGCCGCGTCGTCTTCGGTGCGCTGGAGAAGGAAAGCCTGAAGTCGATCCTGGATCTGGATCTGCGCGAGAAGGTCATCCTGGTGCCCCTGATCATCCTGACGATCTTCTTCGGTGTCTATCCGATGGCGATCCTCGATGTGACCCAGGGCGCCGTCGACAACCTGATCACCCATTACCACGCAGCGCTTGAGGCAGCCGGACAGGTGTCCCATGCCGCAGCCGCCGTGCACTAACGTACCGAAGGCGAGAGAAAGCCAATGTCCGAGATGACACACTTGCCAGATCTCATGCCCGTTCTGCCGGAATTGTTCCTGGCAGTCGGCGCAATGGTTCTGCTGATGATCGGCGTCTTCGGCGGTCCGCGGTCCAGCGCGCCGGTGAACGGCATCGCCATGGGCCTGATCGCGGTCGCCGCGCTCTTCGTCCTGCCCTTCGGTGCAAAGCTCGGGGAAACCTTCGGCGGCTCCTTCGTCCTCGACGAATACGCCTATTTCCTCAAGCTTCTGGTGCTGGTCGGGTCGTTCTTCGCCATCGCCATGTCCTGGGCCTATGCCAAGAGCCAGTCTTTCGACAAGTTCGAGTATCCGGTCCTGATCGTGCTGGCCACGATCGGCATGATGCTCATGCTGTCGGCTGGTGACATGATCACCCTGTATCTGGGTCTGGAACTGCAGAGCCTTGCGCTCTACGTGGTCGCCGCCATCAACCGGGACTCCGTGCGCTCCACGGAAGCTGGCCTCAAGTATTTCGTGCTTGGTGCCCTGTCCTCCGGCATGCTGCTCTACGGCATGTCGCTGGTCTATGGCTTCACCGGCCACATCGGCTTCAACGCGATCTCCGAAGCCCTGTCCCATGAAGGCGCGTCCATTGGTCTGGTCATCGGCCTGACCTTCATGCTCGCCGGCCTGTGCTTCAAGATCTCCGTGGTGCCGTTCCACATGTGGACCCCGGACGTCTATGAAGGCGCACCGACTCCGGTCACCGCTTTCCTGGCCGCAGCTCCGAAGGTTGCTGCCATGGGTCTTCTGGTCCGAGTCGTGATCGAAGGCTTCCAGCCGGTCACCCATGACTGGCAGCAGGTCATCGTCTTCGTGGCGCTTGCCTCCATGGCTCTTGGTGCGTTTGCCGCAATCGGCCAGACCAACATCAAGCGACTGATCGCCTATTCCTCGATTGGTCACATGGGCTATGCGCTGGTTGGCCTTGCGGCTGGCACGGAAAAGGGTGTCGAAGGCGTGATCGTCTACATGGCGCTCTACCTCGCCATGACCCTTGGTGTCTTTGCCTGCATCCTGTCCATGCGCCGCAAGACCGGCATGGTTGAAGAGATCACCGATCTTTCCGGCCTGTCGCGCACCAATCTGCCGATGGCAGTCCTGCTCGCGATCCTGATGTGGTCGCTGGCCGGTATCCCGCCCTTCGCCGGTTTCTTCGCCAAGTGGTATGTCTTCTCGGCAGCTGTCGAGGCAGGCCTTTATCCTCTGGCCGTGATCGGTGTGGTCCTGTCGGTTGTCGGTGCCTACTACTATCTGCGTGTCATCAAGGTCATGTTCTTTGATGAACCGGCTGAAGCCTTCGAGAAGATGCCCGTCGAATTGCGGGTCGTTCTCGGACTGTCCAGCCTGGTCGTCATCTTCTTTGCCTTGATGCCGGGACCGATTGTCCAGGGAGCCGCCACTGCGGCGGGGGCCTTGTTCTGACCCGTTCCCAGTCAGATCCGACATTTGCGAACCCGGCGCTCACTGCGCCGGGTTTCCGCATTGAATGGCACGAGAGTGTCGGCTCGACCAACACGCTTGCCTTCGACCATGCCCGCAAGGGTGACGCAGGCAATCTGTGGGTCGTGGCAGATGAGCAGACCCTTGGCCGCGGACGGCGGGGCAGGGACTGGTTCTCGCTCAAGGGCAATCTCTTTGCCAGCCTCCTGCTGATCAATCCGGCCGAGCAGGAGCGGCTCGGTGAATTGCCGCTGCTGGCGGCGGTTTCCCTGGCTGAAGCGGTGGATGCAGCCTCCGGCACCCATGGGCTGGCGGGCCTGAAATGGCCGAATGATCTGCTTGTCGATGGTGCAAAACTGTCCGGCATCCTGCTGGAAGCAGAGACGCTTCCCGGCAACAGACTGGCGGTTGTCCTTGGCTTTGGTGTCAATTGCGCCGCCCATCCGGAGCTGTCACTCTACAAGTCCACGGATTTGATGAGTCTCGGCTTCCGTGTCAGTGCCGAGGAACTGCATGGCCATCTTGCCCGGGTGCTCGGAAAATGGCTCAGCACCTGGCAGCGTCCGGGAGGGTTTGATGCCGTGCGCAAGGCCTGGCTATCGCGCGCCGTCCATCTCGGCAAGACCATCACTGTCCGCAATGGAGACCGGGAACAGACCGGTACCTTTGTTGATCTCGATCCCCGGGGACATCTCATCCTCGGTCTTGATAACGGAACCCGGCAAACCATCTTTGCCGGTGACGTTTTCCCGCAGGGCTCGCAGCCGGATGGCTCGCCCTCATCCTCGTAGAGCATGTCGCGTTCGAGAAAACGCATGGATGTGCTCTTACACTTAAACATCGATCAGCGTCTGGTCCTCCGCCGTATCCGGCATCCGGCCCGCTGATCCTGAGGCATTGGAGCTTCACTACATGGCATCTGCCAAAGACCTTGTTTTCCTGCCGCTTGGCGGCGTTGGTGAAATCGGAATGAACATGGCCCTCTACGGCATTGGCCCGGAGCATGACCGCTCCTGGCTGATGGTCGATTGCGGGGTCTCCTTCGCCGGTCCGGAACTGCCGGGCATCGATCTTGTCTTTCCGGACATCAAGTTCCTGGAAGAGGAAGCCGACCGGATTGTCGGCATGGTCATTACCCATGCCCATGAAGATCACTACGGCGGCATCATTCACCTGTGGCCCTATCTGAAGGTTCCGGTCTATGCGACGGCCTTCACGGCCGGTCTTCTCGAGACCAAGGCTGACAGCGAGCCGGGGGCGGAAAAAGTGCCCGTGACTGTCGTCAAGCAGGGCGACCGGATCGACATTGGCCCGTTCAATGTCGAATTCGTCACCATGACCCATTCGATCCCGGAGCCTTGCGCTTTGGCCATCCGCACCGAGGCTGGTCTCGTCGTCCATACCGGCGACTGGAAGATCGACATGACCCCGGGCGTCGGCAAGCCGATCGATCTGGACCGGCTGGCGGAACTTGGCCGGGAAGGGGTGATGGCCCTGATCTGTGACAGCACCAATGCCATCCGCGACGGCGTCAGCCCGAGCGAAGGCGATGTGGCGGTCGAGCTCAAGAAAGTCATCAAGAATGCACCGCACCGGGTGGCAATCACCACCTTCGCCTCAAACGTTGCCCGTATCCGGGCAATTGCCGAGGCCGCGGAAGCCAATGACCGGGACGTTGTGGTCGTCGGCCGTTCCATGCGCCGGGTGATCGATATCGCTGGCGAACTCGGCTATCTGGACGGGCTGAAGCCCTTCCACGACGAGGAAGCCTATGGCTACCTGCCGCGCGACAAGACCGTGCTTCTGTGCACCGGATCCCAGGGCGAGGAACGGGCAGCCATGGCACGCATTGCCTCCGGCGATCACCGGAACATTGCGCTTTCTCAGGGCGATACGGTCATTTTCTCGTCCCGCACCATTCCGGGCAACGAGAAGGCCGTTGGCGCGGTTCAGAACAACCTCTCCAAGTCCGATGTCACCATTGTCACCGACCGGGACGCTCTGGTCCACGTGTCCGGCCACCCGCGCCGGGGCGAGCTTGAGCAGCTCTACAAGTTGCTTTCGCCCAAAGTTGCGGTTCCCGTCCACGGCGAACCGTTGCATCTTGCTGCCCATGCCCGTTTCGCCCGGTCCCTGGGCGTGCGGGAAGTGATCCGCGGCAAGAACGGCGACATCATGCGCCTGAACGCCGGGTCTGCTGCGGTGATCGACGAGGCGCCCTCGGGCATTCTGGTCAAGGACGGGCTGATCCTGGACGATCCGGAGGTGACCGGCGTCAAGGAGCGGCGCAAGCTGTCCTATGCCGGGGCTCTGGTGGTGTCTCTGGTCATCAACAAGGCAGGCGAATTGCTGGAAGATCCGGAAATGGCGCTCATGGGCCTGCCGGATACGGATGATGACGGCGAGCCGATGGAAGATGTGGTTTCCAAGGCCGTGATCGGTGCGGTGACCAGCATTCCCAAGGCCCGCCGCAAGGACAAGGACCTGATCGGTGAAGCTGCCCGCAGGGCCGCCCGGGCAGCCGTCCTTGAGGTCTGGGGCAAGAAGACACAGTGTCAGGTGCTGGTCACCCGCATCTGAGGTTGAACGGGATCCTGCCGCTGATGGCAGGTCCCTCTGAATTGGGAGGTTGAGGCAATGATCGGACGTTTGAACCATGTGGCAATTGCCGTTTCCGACATGGAAGCTGCTGTTGCGGTCTATAGGGACACACTTGGGGCGGACGTTTCCGAAAAGGTTGCCCAGCCTGACCATGGGGTCAGCACGGTCTTCATCAATCTTCCCAACACGAAGATCGAACTGCTTGAGCCGCTTGGAGAAAATTCTCCGATCCTGAAGTTCCTGGAGAAGAACCCCTCCGGCGGCATCCACCATGTCTGCTACGAGGTGGAGGATATTCTGGCCGCCCGGGACAAGCTGCTGGCTCAAGGCGCAAGGGTCATCGGCGATGGCGAGCCGAAGATCGGTGCCCATGGCAAGCCGGTCCTGTTCCTGCATCCGAAGGATTTCCTCGGCACATTGACCGAGCTGGAACAGGCGTAAGGTCCCAGAACGACTGCATTGTGTTGCTTCATTCTTCCGGAGATTTTCAGGAGGAACCGTTGCTTTGAGGTGCCGGGCAGTTCCGTCCCGGCAAACATGTTACCGTGGTGCAAGCCTCAGAGCCAGGCAAGCTGATGGTGGTCACCCCGGACGAGCAACGCGAGATCCGGGGCCCACTCGCAAGTCCTCCGCGACAGTGGGATATAGTTCGTCTCCGGGATTCCTCCCGAGTGACAATGTTCATACGAAGTTCGGGCTCTTGAGTGGTCCGGTGCAGAGCTCTATGTCTTTGCGGCAAGACCGCTCTGCAAATGAGTAGGCCCCGGCTCGCGCTGCGCGTGGCCGGGGTGACCGGCAGGGCGGGGCGTCAGGGTTGCGTTTTTCCCATCTGGCGGAGCAGGTTTCCGGCGCGCGTCATTGTCGCAGGGCTGGCAGTGTTCTGCACTGGACATTCCTGCTTGAAATTGCCATCTGGGGGCTCGCCTTGTTTCTGTTCTGGCGTGGCCGTCGATCCGGCCAGCCTGCGGCAGTGGCGACGCTGAACCAATAGGATCCGCAGATGTCCATTCCTTTCGCGCTTGCAACCTACTTCATGATCTGGTGGATCATCCTGTTTGCCATCCTGCCCTTTGGCATGAGGCGCACCCAGGAAGAGGCCGGTGAAGTCGTGCCGGGCAGCGAACCGAGCGCCCCCGACAGGCCGCGCTTCCTGCGGGTGATCATCGCGACGACCATTGCCGCGACATTGATCTTTGCCGGCTTTCTCTGGCTGCGCCATTCGGGCATCACTTTGGAAGACCTGCCGCTGCCAAGCCCGCCGGGCAAGGCCTACGGCGGCTAAGGTCCGGGGCAGGCACGTCCGCATCATTCCCAGGTTCAGCCGCAAGTAAGCTCGCGTTCCGTCCTTGCTGGATAGGGGCAGGCTTGTCTGCAGGGCAGGCATCGATCCGGCCGGGGCTAGGAACGGCTCCTGAAGACATTGCACGGAAAAGATCAAAAAAAAAGCAGAGCCGAAGCTCTGCTAATTTAGTTCCGCGTCTAATTACCTCTCATCCCTCATCAAGCTTTGACACTGATGGGGCGGCTGCGAACCTTACGGTGCGCCAGAGAAGTCTTCCTCCCAAGACTCAGACCGCGATGCCTGTAAAGAGCTACCAATCAGTAGAACTAACGAGTGCCCTTGTTCTTATGCAGACGGACACTAGCCGAATGAAATCAGCTTGTCATCTATTTGTGCATGTCAGCACAAACTTTTTGCTTGCCGTCGGGTGATGCATCTTCACTTTGATTTCGTTTGGGTTTCGGATTTGCGTTGCTTGCTGGATTTTTCGCGGATTTCTGCAGGCTTTGGTTCCTTCGGACTTGTTTTTGCCGCGGGCTTGCGGTTTCACTGCGCCACACGCCGCATTGTGCGGCCGAAGTTCTGACCTGAGAGATCCCACATGCGCCTGTCCCGCTATTTCCTGCCCATCTTGAAGGAAACGCCCAAGGAAGCGGAAATCGTTTCGCACCGCCTGATGCTTCGTGCGGGCATGATCCGCCAGCAATCCGCAGGGATTTACTCCTGGTTGCCGCTGGGTTTGCGTGTGCTGCGCAAGATCGAGCGAATCGTCGAGGAAGAGCAGGCGCGCGCCGGTGCCATCCAGATGCTTATGCCGACCTTGCAGTCCGCCGACCTGTGGCGCGAAAGCGGGCGCTATGACGCCTATGGCAAGGAAATGCTGCGCATTCAGGACCGCCATGAGCGCGACATGCTCTATGGCCCGACCAATGAAGAGATGATCACCGACATCTTCCGGTCCTATGTGCGTTCCTACAAGGACCTGCCGCTCAACCTCTATCACATCCAGTGGAAGTTCCGCGACGAAGTGCGCCCGCGGTTCGGCGTGATGCGCGGCCGTGAATTCCTGATGAAGGACGCCTATTCCTTCGATATCGATCAGGAAAAGGCTGTCGAATCCTATAACCGGATGTTCGTTGCCTATCTGCGCACCTACAAGCGCATGGGCCTGACCGCTATTCCGATGCGCGCCGAGACCGGCCCGATCGGCGGCGACCTCAGCCACGAGTTCATCGTTCTGGCCGAGACCGGCGAAAGCGCCGTGTTCTGTCATGCGGATTACCTGACCAAGGACGTGCCGGGCGAGGATCTCGACTTCAACAGCGACCTGACGCCGATCGTCAAGGACTGGACCTCCCATTACGCGGCGACCGAAGACGTCGTCGACATGGCCGAATTCGAGGGCACGGTTCCCGAGGAAAAGCGGATTTCCGCCCGCGGCATCGAAGTCGGCCAGACCTTCTATTTCGGCACCAAATATTCCGAGCCGATGGGGGCCAAGGTTGCCACCTCCGAAGGCACCGAAGTCCCGGTTCACATGGGATCTTATGGCGTTGGCGTGTCCCGTCTTCTTGGCGCCATCATTGAAGCCAACCATGACGATGAAGGCATCATCTGGCCGGCGTCCGTTGCGCCGTTCCATGTGGGCCTGATCAACCTGAAGCCGGGCGACGAACTGTCGGATGGTGCCTGTGAAGCGCTTTACGCCAAGCTGGAAGCTGCCGGCATCGAAGTGCTCTACGACGACACGGATACCCGCGCCGGGGCGAAGTTCGCGACCATGGATCTGATCGGCCTGCCGTTCCAGGTGGTCGCCGGACCACGTGGCCTGAAGGATGGCGTGCTCGAGGTGAAGGACCGCCGTACCGGCGAGAAGGAACTTCTGTCCCCAGAAGCCACCTTCGACAAGCTGAAAGCGGCATTGACGGTTTAACCGCAGTCCCCGATCCTCAGCGATAAGGATTCGCAGGGGAAACAAGCAGGTGGACGACGCATGAGCGCGGACAAGAGTTCCAGCACGGGGGAAGCGGCAGGCAGCACCAAGCCGTTTGCCGCTTTCGAATGGATGATCGCCAGCCGGTACCTGAGGTCCCGGCGGAAGGAGACGTTCATTTCCGTGATCGCGGGTTTCTCCTTTGTCGGCATCATGCTCGGCGTCGCCACTCTCATCATCGTGATGGCGGTGATGAACGGCTTCCGCACGGAGCTTCTGGGCAAGATCCTCGGCATCAACGGCCATATGCTGGTGCAGCCGATCGACAGCCCGCTGAATGACTTTGATGCGGTGTCCAAGCGCATCGAGGGAGTGCCCGGTGTCGTCAGCGCCATTCCCTTCGTAGAAGGTCAGGCGCTCGTCTCCGGCCCTGGCAGCAGCCTTGGCGGCCTTGTGCGCGGCGTGCAGGAAAGCGGGTTGCGCAAGCTTCATCTCGTTGCCGACAACGTGCGCACTGGCACCTTCGATAATTTCGACAGCAGCAATGGCATCGCCATCGGCACCCGCATGGCCCAGCAGCTTGGCGTCAGCATCGGCGACAATGTGACCATCATTTCGCCCGGCGGCAGCGTGACCCCCATGGGCATCATGCCCCGGCGCAAGGCCTATCCGGTGGTCGCGGTCTTCGAGATCGGCATGAGCGAATATGACGGCACCTTTGTCTTCATGCCCTTTGCCGAGGCCCAGGCTTTCTTCAATCTGGAAGACAAGGCAACCGGCATTGAACTCTATGTGACCGATCCGGATGCTGTCGGCCTGATGCGCCAGCCCATCGAGGACGCAGCAAACCGGCCCGCTCTGGTGACGGACTGGCGCCAGCGCAATGTCACCTTCTTCTCCGCTCTGGAAGTGGAGCGGAATGTCATGTTCATCATCCTGACCTTGATCGTCCTGGTGGCCGCACTCAACATCATTTCCGGTCTGATCATGCTGGTGAAGGACAAGGGCAGGGATATTGCCATCTTGCGCACTATGGGGGCGACCCGGGGCGCGGTCATGCGTATCTTCCTGATCACCGGGGCCAGCATCGGCGTGGTGGGCACGATCGCCGGGTTCCTGCTCGGGCTCGTGGTTTGCCTCAACATCGAGAGCATCCGCCAGTTCGTCTCCTGGCTGACGGCCACCCAGCTCTTTGATCCGACGCTCTATTTCCTGTCGAAACTTCCGGCGGAAATCGACAATGGCGAGACCACCATGGTTCTGGTCATGGCGCTCGTGCTTTCCCTTATTGCCACGGTCTATCCGGCCTGGCGTGCTGCGCGCCTCGACCCGGTCGAAGCCCTCAGATACGAATGACCCCCGTAGACATCCCTGTGGAGACCCGCATGGCCGACGCCCGTTCTGGCGCATCCTCCCGCGCCACCACCAGCGCCGCTTCCGGCAAGTCCGTCCCCGCCATGGAACTGCGCGCCGTCAAGCGCAGCTTTTCTGAGGGAGAGAACGAGCTTCAGATCCTCAATGACGTGAACTTTGCCATTCATCCCGGCGAAATGGTGGCGCTTGTCGCCCCGTCCGGGACGGGCAAGTCCACGCTGCTGCATATCGCCGGGCTGCTGGAACATCCGGATGAGGGTGAGGTTCTGATTGGCGGCGTCAATTGCGCGGATCTCGGTGATGATGCCCGCACGCGTATCCGCCGTTCCGACGTGGGCTTTGTCTATCAGTTCCACCATCTGCTGCCGGAATTCACCGCGCTGGAAAACGTGATGGTGCCGCAGATGATCAATGGCCTTGGCCGCAAGGACGCAGCAGCCCGCGCCCAGCAGCTTCTCGACTACATGCGCATGGGCAACCGCTCCAGCCACCGTCCGTCCGAACTCTCCGGCGGCGAGCAGCAGCGTGTGGCCGTCGCAAGGGCGGTCGCCAATGCACCGCGGCTTCTGCTTCTGGATGAGCCCACCGGCAATCTGGATCCTACGACGGCGAACTACGTCTTCGACGCGCTTCAGGCCCTGGTCCGGGCCTCCGGCGTTGCCACCTTGTTTGCGACCCACAACATGGAACTCGCAGGCCGGATGGACCGCTGTATCACCCTGTCCGGCGGCAAGGTTCTGCCCGTGGAGTTGTAGGCTCCGCAAAAGTGAGGAAGTGGAGCTGTAGGCTCCACGAAACCGAGGATGTGGAGCGGCTGGTTCCCCGCGCGAGGGGCCAGTGAGCTCTTGAATCCTGAGTTCACGATAAAGGCTATTGGCCTTCGAGAGCCATCCCGGCCAGGCGAAGCGCGAGCCGGGATCGGAGCGCCGTGATGGCAAGGGTCTCAGAGTGCTGACTGGTCGAGAGGTATCGGTCGTCCCTCGTCCTTAAAGGCACCTTCTGACCAAGGGCACCAGTGCCAACTGGCGAGAATCCTGCCTGGAATCAGCCGTTTGACCAGCGTGGTTACCTTCTGGTAAGCAAAGTCAAGAAATAAGAACAAAAAGGGATTGCAATGAGAACAAAATGAAAACATACTCTCCTGGTGATGAGGTTCTTGGACATTTCAGGAGGTTAGTATGTTTCATGTGGCTCGTGATTTCGCCGCCTTCGGTTCCCTGGTTCTCTTCTGCGCCACCATCGTGGTCTGGAGCGACGTGCTGATGCCGCTCAACTGAGCGGTTCTCTTCCGGCCGGCTCGCAGAACCGGGTCTTTGCCGGGGAAAGACCTGTGAACCACTTGTGTGGATCCGGGTTTCACGGTCGACATTGAGGTCCCGGGCGGGTCATGTGGGAAGATCCGTTCCGTTGATCCCCTCGCTCGATCCCTTCAGGGAGACCCGCCATGACATCCGACACGTCTGTTCCGCCTGCTGGCGCTGGAGAGGATGGGGCAGTCCGTGCATCTGCCGGGTTTGTTCACCTGCGGGTTCATTCGGCCCTGTCTCTGCTGGAAGGGGCCTTGCCGATCAAGAAGCTTCTCGATCTGGCCAAGGCCGACGACCAGCCTGCGCTGGCGATCACGGACAGTGGCAATCTTTTCGGGGCGCAGGAGTTTTCCGGCAAGGCCTGGGGCTCGGGCATTCAGCCGATCATCGGCTGCCAGCTTTCCGTCGCCTTCGAGGACAGGGCCTCGGAAGAGCGCCGCACCGAGCCCGATCTGGGCGATCTGGTGTTGCTGGCCATGTCCGAGGAGGGATATGGCAACCTGATGGAACTGACATCGCGTGCCTATCTCGACACGGATACGGGATTGAAGCCGCATGTCAGCCACAAATATCTTCTTGAAAAGTCTGGCGGGGTCATCTGTCTGACCGGCGGCAGTCTGGGGGCTATCGGCAAGCCGCTTCTGGCCGGACAGAAGGAACAGGCCCGCTCCCGCCTGGCCACGCTGGCAGAGGCCTTTTCGGGTCGCTGCTACATGGAAATCCAGCGCCATGGCATGGAAAGCGAGCGCAAGACCGAGGATGCCTTCCTGGATCTTGCCTATGATCTCGGCCTGCCACTGGTCGCCACCAACGAAGCCTTCTTTCCCAAGCGCGAAGATTATGAAGCGCATGATGCGCTGATTTGCATTTCCGAAGGCCGGGTCATCATCGAGGCGGACCGCCGCCGCCTGACGCCTGAGCATTACTTCAAGAGCCGGGCGGAAATGATTGATCTCTTTGCCGATCTCCCGGAGGCCGTTGCCTCGACGGTCGAGATTGCAAAGCGCTGCTGCTACCGCCCCTTGCGCCGGGATCCGATCCTGCCGCGCTTTGCCGGCGCGGATGCGGACCCGGAGGAAGCCGTCAAGGCTGAAACCGATGAATTGTTCCGTCAGGCCCGCGAAGGCCTGCAGATGCGTCTGGATGTCCATGGTCTCGCGCCGGGCCTGACCGACAAGGACTATTGGGACCGGCTCGACTATGAGCTTGGCATCATCGACCGGATGAAATTCCCGGGTTACTTCCTGATCGTTGCGGACTTCATCAAATGGGCAAAGGCTCATGACATTCCGGTGGGGCCGGGCCGCGGGTCGGGGGCAGGGTCTCTTGTTGCCTGGTCGCTGACGATCACCGACCTTGATCCCATGCGGTTCTCCCTCCTGTTCGAGCGCTTCCTCAACCCGGAACGTGTCTCGATGCCTGACTTCGACATCGACTTCTGCCAGAGCCGGCGCGAAGAAGTGATCCGGTATGTGCAGGAGAAATATGGCCGCGGCCAGGTGGCGCAGATCATCACCTTCGGGTCGCTCCAGGCCCGCGCCGTGCTACGCGATGTCGGCCGCGTGCTCCAGATGCCCTATGGCCAGGTCGACAGGCTCTGCAAGCTGGTGCCTGCGAACCCGGCCAACCCTGTCACTCTTGGTCAGGCCATCGCCGACGAGCCGCGCCTGCGCCAGGCTGCCGAGGAAGAGGAGATCGTCGACAAGCTCCTCAAGATGGCCCAAAAGCTGGAGGGCCTTTACCGGCACGCATCCACACACGCCGCCGGTGTGGTGATCGGTGACCGCCCGCTCGAGCAGCTTGTCCCGCTTTACCGCGATCCGCGCTCCGACATGCCGGTCGCCCAGTTCAACATGAAAATGGTCGAAGATGCCGGGCTGGTGAAGTTCGACTTCCTCGGCCTCAAGACCCTGACCGTCATCGACACGGCCGTGAAGCTGATCGAGCGCCGCGGCATCAAGGTCGATGTGGCAGGCCTGCCGCTGGATGACCAGCCGACCTACAAGCTTCTGGCGGGCGGCGAGACCTTTGGCGTGTTCCAGCTGGAAAGTCAGGGCATGCGCCGCGCCATCGCCGGCATGAAGCCGGACCGGTTCGAGGACATCGTCGCACTCGTGGCGCTTTACCGTCCGGGGCCGATGGAGAATATCCCGGTCTATAACGCGGTGAAGCATGGCGAGCAGGAGCCGGACTGCCTGCATCCGCTGCTTGAGCCGATCCTGATGGAGACGAATGGCATCATCGTCTACCAGGAGCAGGTGATGCAGATCGCCCAGGTGCTGTCCGGCTACTCCCTCGGGGAGGCTGACCTTTTGCGCCGCGCCATGGGCAAGAAGATTGCCGCCGAGATGGAGATCCAGCGCGCCCGCTTCGTGGACGGGGCGGTCGAGCGGGGCATCGACAAGGGACAGGCCGGGACGATTTTCGACCTTGTGGCGAAATTCGCCAACTACGGCTTCAACAAGTCGCATGCGGCTGCCTACGCCCTTGTTTCCTATCATACGGCCTGGCTGAAGGCGAACCATCCGGTCGAATTCATGGCAGCCTCTATGACCCTCGACCTCGGCAACACGGACAAGCTCGGGGATTTCCGTCAGGAGGCCCGGCGCATGGGCATTGATATCGTGCCGCCCTCGATCAACCGCTCGATGGTCCATTTCGACGTGCAGGACGGCAAGATCATCTATGCCATGGGGGCCATCAAGGGCGTCGGCGAACAGGCGGTCGAGCATATCGTCGAGGTCCGGGGCGACAAGCCGTTCAAGAGCCTGGGGGACTTTGGCCGCCGGATCAGCCCCAAGGTCCTCAACAAGCGGACCATGGAAAATCTGATAGCAGCCGGTGCCTTCGATGAGCTGGAAAAGAACCGGGCCCGGATCCTGGAAGGCCTTGACCGGATCATGGGGCTGGCGCAGCGCACGGAAGAGGACCGGACACTCGGCCAGAATGACATGTTCGGTGGCAGCGACGGGGAGGAGCCGCTGGTTCTGCCTGACTGCAACAACTGGACTTCGGAAGAAAAGCTTCAGCGGGAACACGCAGCCATCGGCTTCTATCTGTCTTCTCATCCGCTCGATGAATACGGCGAACTCCTGGAAAAGATGCGCGTTCAGCCCTGGGCGAAGTTCGCAGAGGCGGTCAAGAAGGGTGCTTCCGCAGGCCGTCTTGCCGGAACGGTGATTTCGCGTCAGGAGCGCAAGACCAAGACCGGCTCCAAGATGGGCATCGTCCGCTTTTCCGATGCGACCGGGCAGTTCGAAGGGCTTCTGTTCAAGGAGCGGCTGGACCAGTTCCGGGACGCTCTGGAGCCGGGCCGGTCCATGGTCCTTCTGGTCGGGGCGGATTTGCGCGACGACGAGCCGTCGATCCGCATCGAGCAGGTCGATCCGATCGAGGTGGCAGCGGCCAGGGTTCAGCGCAGCTTGCGCATCTTCATGCGGGACGAACGGCCGATTGCCAGCCTTGCCCGCCACCTCAAGGTGCGCGGTGAGGGCGAGGTGACCGTGGTGGTGATGCTGGAAAACGGTGCGCGAGAAGTGGAAGTGCGTCTTCCGGGCAAGTTCCGCCTGTCTCCCGAGATCACGGGGGCACTGAAGGCGGTTCCAGGGGTGACGGACGTGCAGATGGCCTGATGCCTGAGTGCCTGATGCCTGAGTGCCCTGACCCGGTGAAACCTATCAGGTCTGCTTGGCATGTCCGGCAGGAGTGGTCGGTGCGCGTGCGGTGCAGGTGAGTTGAGGATCAGGGTCTCGCTTGTGGGCGATTCTGTCTGCCTACCGTATCGCGGCTGGCTTCAGGCGCCGAGAGGGCTCTTTGTCTCTCGTCTGCAGGGGAAAGGCTTCCGGTGGCTATTGTTATGCCGTCTTATGTGCCGAATGTACCCGGTCTTTCGTGCCTTTGCTGTGGGTTCTGCTTGCGGGCGGGCAGGGGAAATCGACCTTTGGGCTTGAACTTGAAAGACACCGCCACTATAAGGCGCCCATTCCACACGCAAGGGGCGGAGGCTGAGCTTAATCATGCCCTCCATCCGGTGACGGACGGGACTTCCCGGCGTCGGCTCCCTCTTGCGGAGGTATAACCGGAAAAACATCAGGAGTTTGGGCCATGGCTTTGCCCGATTTCACCATGCGTCAGCTGCTCGAAGCAGGCGTTCACTTTGGTCACCAGAAGCACCGCTGGAACCCGCGTATGGGCCAGTACATCTTTGGTGTGCGTAACGACGTTCACATCATGGATCTGGCACAGACCGTTCCGCTGCTGCACCAGGCACTGAAGGCCGTCAGCGACACCGTTGCTGGTGGTGGCCGCGTTCTGCTCGTCGGCACCAAGCGCCAGGCTCAGGATGCTGTTGCTGAAGCTGCCCGCAACTCCGCGCAGTACTTCGTCAACGCCCGCTGGCTCGGCGGCATGCTGACCAACTGGAAGACCATTTCCAACTCGATCCAGCGTCTGCGCAAGCTTGAAGAGACCCTGAACTCGGACGTCTCCAAGTCGCTGACCAAGAAAGAGCGTCTGTTCATGGACCGCGAGCGTGAAAAGCTCGAGCGGAACCTGGGCGGTATCAAGGACATGGGCGGTATCCCGGACCTGATCTTCATCATCGATACCAACCGTGAAGCAAACGCAATCCAGGAAGCCCGCCGTCTGGGTATTCCGGTTGCTGCAATCCTGGACTCCAACTCGAACCCGGAAGGCATCACCTATCCGGTTCCGGGTAACGATGACGCCGGCCGCGCGATCACGCTTTATTGCGACCTGATCACCCGCGCCGCCATCGACGGTATCTCCCGTGCACAGGGCGCTTCCGGCATGGATCTGGGTGCTTCCGAAGAAGCTCCGGTTGAAGAGGCTCTGGCTGAAGAAGCTGACGCCTGATTGATTTATCCCGGCCACGGGTCTCCTGTGGCCGGGATATTCGAATTTTGTCGTGGGCGGACCTGCGCTGTTACGGCTCCGTCATAAAGATGCGGGCGATCATGCTTTAAGTGCAGACCAGCCCCAACCTATCCACGAGGCAATCAATGACCATTACCGCTGCAATGGTAAAAGAGCTGCGCGAGACTTCTGGCGCTGGCATGATGGACTGCAAGACCGCCCTGACCGAGTCGGGTGGCGATATGGAAGCTGCCATTGACTGGCTGCGCACCAAGGGCCTGGCAAAGGCTGCCAAGAAGGCTGGCCGCGTTGCTGCCGAAGGTCTGGTTGGCGTTGCTTCCGAAGGCACCAAGGCTGCCGTGATCGAACTGAACTCCGAAACCGACTTCGTTGCTCGTAACGATGGTTTCCAGGAGCTCGTCCGTAACGTTGCCAATGTTGCTCTGGGCACCGACGGCCAGCTGGAAAGCGTTGCAGCCGCAGCTTATCCGACCGGCAAGCCGGTTGAAGATGCAATCAAGGACGCGATCGCGACCATCGGCGAGAACATGACTCTCCGCCGCGTGGCTCTGCTGACCGTTTCTGAAGGCGTTGTTGCTTCCTACGTCCACAACGCTGCTGCTGAAGGCCTCGGCAAGATCGGCGTTCTGGTTGCTCTGGAATCCGCAGGCGACAAGGACAAGCTGAACACCCTCGGCCGTCAGATCGCCATGCACGTGGCTGCAACCAGCCCGCTCGCTCTGAACACCGATTCCCTGGATCCGGCTGTTGTCGAGCGTGAGCGCAACGTGTTCATCGAACAGGCCCGTGAATCCGGCAAGCCGGACAACATCATCGAAAAGATGGTCGAAGGCCGTATCCGCAAGTTCTATGAGGAAGTCACGCTGATCAAGCAGGCTTTCGTCATCAACCCGGATCTGACTGTCGAGCAGGCTGTTGAAGCCCTTGCCAAGGAACTCGGCACCCCGGTCAAGCTCACCGCTTTCGTCCGCTTCGCTCTCGGCGAAGGGATCGAGAAGGAAGAGACGGACTTCGCCGCGGAAGTGGCGGCAGCCGCAGGTCACTGACCCATCGAAAAGCGCCGGCATCGTCCGGCGCTTTTTTTTAGAAGGAACAACAAAAGAGAAGGTTGCGACATGACCAAGCCCCTGCGCTGGAAACGCGTGCTGCTGAAGCTCTCTGGTGAAGCCCTGATGGGCAGCCAGTCTTTCGGGATCGACCCGATGGTGGTGGAGCGCATTGCCAAGGAAATCGCCGATGCGGTTGCCCTGGGGTGTCAGGTCGGTGTGGTTGTCGGAGGCGGCAACATCTTCCGCGGTGTCGCTGTGGCGGCCAAGGGCGGCAACCGGGTCACGGGCGACCATATGGGCATGCTCGCGACCATCATGAACTCCCTGACCCTCGCGGACGCCCTGCGCCGCCACAAGGTCCAGGCACGCGTTCTGTCCGCAGTCGCGGTTCCCTCCATCTGCGAAACCTTCTCCCAGCGTGTGGCCGAGCGCTACATGGAAGATGGGGACGTGATCGTCTTTGCCGGCGGCACGGGCAACCCGTTCTTCACGACCGACTCCGGCGCTGCTCTGCGCGCTGCCGAAATGCGCTGTGACGCGTTCCTGAAGGGCACGCAAGTCGATGGCATCTATTCGGAAGATCCGAAGATCAATCCGGATGCCGAACGCTATGATACGCTCCGGTTCGAAGACGTGATCCAGCGCAATCTGAAGGTCATGGACACCACAGCCATTGCCCTGGCGCGTGACAACAACATCCCCGTGATCGTCTTCCGCATTCATGAGCCGGGCGCCCTTGTGGCCGTGCTTCAGGAATCCGGCCGTTATACGGTTGTCGGAAGCTGATTCTTTTGCCAATAACAGCGGCGCAAGCACTTGTGTTTCAGCGCGAGTGTGCGATTTTGGCGCCGGCCGTGACTCTCTGAGCCACCAAAGCAAGAAATAAAGCGAGGAAGTTATGCCTGTAGAAGGTGTCGACATGGACGATCTCAAGCGCCGCATGAATGGCGCGCTTGGTGTTCTGAAGACCGAATTCGCCGGACTGCGGACCGGCCGTGCTTCGGCCAGTATGATGGATCCCATTGTTGTTCAGGCTTATGGCCAGTCCATGCCGATCAGCCAGGTTGCGACCGTTTCCGTTCCCGAGCCGCGCATGCTCGCCGTTCAGGTCTGGGACAAGGGCATGGTTTCGGCTGTCGAAAAGGCGATCCGTGAATCCAACCTTGGTCTGAACCCGGTTATCGATGGCCAGCTTCTGCGTCTGCCGATCCCGGAACTGAACCAGGAACGCCGCCAGGAGCTGATCAAGGTCGCTCACAAATATGCGGAAGCTGCCAAGGTTTCTGTCCGTCACGTCCGCCGCGATGGCATGGATACGGCCAAGAAGCTGGAGAAGGATGGCGACATCAGCCAGGATGACAGCCGCGTTGCTTCCGACGAGATTCAGAAGCTCACCGATGGTATGATTGCCGAGGTTGATGCGATGCTCGTCAAGAAAGAGCAGGAAATCTCTCAGGTCTGACGACCTTTCCGGCACATCCACCGCGCGGGGAGCTTCATGACCGCAAGTCCAGACCGTACCGACATGACACCGCCAGCCCGTGAAGGGCAGGGGTGTGCGCCACGCCATGTGGCCCTGATCATGGACGGCAACGGCCGCTGGGCCAAGGAAAGAGGCTTGCCCCGTTCTGAAGGCCATCGCCATGGACTGGATGCCCTGCGGCGGATTATCCGCCACGGGGTGCGTATCGGCCTTGAATACATCACCATTTACAGCTTCTCTTCCGAGAACTGGTCGCGGCCGGCCAGCGAAGTCAGCTTTCTCATGTCCCTGCTGCGCCGTTTCGTGCAGCGGGATCTGTCCGAAATTCACCAGGCCAATGTTCGTATCCGCGTGATCGGCGACCGGCAGGGGCTGGAACCAGGCATTCGTGCCCTCCTGAACGAGGCGGAAGAGCTGACGAAAGCCAACTCGGGCATGACCCTGGTGGTCGCCTTCAATTATGGCTCGCGTGATGAGATCGCCCGCGCAGCCCGCTCGCTTGCCAAGGATATGGCTGAAGGCAGGATTGCGCTCGAAGACATCACGCCGGACGCCATTGCAGGGCGCCTGGATACGGCAGGCATTCCTGATCCGGATCTCATTGTCCGCACGAGTGGTGAAATGCGCCTGTCCAATTTCCTCATGTGGCAGGCTGCCTATTCCGAATTCTATTTCTGCGACACTTACTGGCCGGATTTCGATGAAGCCGCGCTTGACCGTGCCATTGCCGATTTCAGCAGCCGGGAACGTCGTTTCGGTGGCGTAACCGCCAAAGTCCTGTGACTATGGCTGGCACTGGCGGGCAAGGATCTAAAGACGGGCAGGGACAAGGTCAGGGGCGCGGAATGTCTAAGATGTCCGATCTGAAGGCGCGGGTTCTGTCCGCCCTGGTGCTGGGGCCGGCTGTGCTTGCCCTCGCCTGGTTTGGCGGCGCTCCCTACGACGCGCTGGTTCTGGTCGCAGGTCTTCTGGTCCTGGGCGAATGGCTGTCGATCACGGGGACTGGCGTCAAAAGCCCGTCCGGGATCGCTGGTCTGGTGGTTCTGGCTGTCTCCGGGCTTTGCTATCACATTGGCCTGCCGCTGATTGCGCTTGTGCTTGTTCTGGCCGGTGCTGTGCTCTGCTATCTCATCGGCAGGGCGACGCTGACCGCGCGCTGGTGTGCCGAAGGCATGATTTATGCTGGCCTTTCCATGCTGGCGCTGATGGCCGTGCGCCGGGGCGACCTTGGACAGGTCTTTATCTTCTTTCTGCTGGTCGTCATCTGGGCGACGGACATCTGCGCTTATTTCGTCGGCCGTTTCGTTGGCGGTCCGAAATTGTGGACGCGCGTGTCTCCGAACAAGACCTGGTCCGGTGCGCTCGGCGGGCTCGGCTTTGCCGTGCTGTTTTCCGGCGCATTCGTGATGGCGGTCGGGCAGGCGGAGCCGCTGGGCTGGATGCTGCTTGCAGGTGTCCTGTCGATTGTGTCCCAGATCGGTGATCTGGCGGAATCGGCTCTGAAGCGCCGGTTCAAGGTGAAGGATTCCAGCCGTCTCATTCCAGGTCATGGCGGCGTCATGGACAGGGTCGACGGGCTTGTCGCGGCCGCCATTTTTGCTGCGCTTCTCGGGCTGGTCTTCGGCGGAGATCTGTTGGAGCCCATGACAGCGCTCGGGCTGAAATGACGAAAGACCGGGTGATGGATACTCCCATGACAACCGGCGCAAGAGATGTTGCAGCCGGGGCCTTCGATCCGCTGTTCGCGCGCGCTGTTCAAAAAGTGACCGTCCTCGGGGCGACCGGTTCGGTTGGCCAGAGCACGCTCGATGTGATTGCCCGTCATCCCGACCGGTTCGAGGTTGAAGCGCTGGTCGCCAATTCCAATGTGGCGGAATTGGCGCGGCTTGCCCGTCTTGTCGGGGCCAAGCTGGCGGTTGTTTCTTCCGAGGCTCATGGCCCGGCCCTGCGTGACGCTTTAGAGGGCAGCGGGATAGAGACCGCCTGGGGCGCGCAGGCTGTCCTTGAGGCTGTCGATCGTCCAGCTGATGTTGTTCTGGGGGCAATTGTCGGCTTTGCTGGACTTGAGCCGACCTTGCGCGCGCTCAAGGCGGGCCGGTCTCTGGCCCTGGCCAACAAGGAATGCCTTGTCTGCGCCGGCGACCTCTTCATGTCCGAGGTCGAGCGCCATGATGTGACCCTTCTGCCGGTGGACAGCGAACACAGCGCGATCTTTCAGGTGTTCGAGGCGGAAAATGCCGGGCAGGTGGAGAAGATCATTCTCACCGCATCTGGCGGCCCCTTCCGCACCTGGTCGCTTGACGCCATGCAGTCTGCGACCGTTGCCCAGGCCCTGAAGCATCCCAACTGGGATATGGGCAGCCGGATCACCATCGACAGCGCCACCATGATGAACAAGGGCTTCGAAGTCATTGAAGCCTTTCATCTGTTCCCTCTGGGCGCCGAGCAGCTCGACGTTCTTGTGCACCCCCAGTCGGTTATCCACGGTCTTGTGCAATACAAGGATGGGTCGCTTCTGGCGCAACTCGGGTCTCCGGACATGCGCACGCCCATTGCCCATTGCCTGGCCTGGCCGGAGCGGATGAGCGTTCCGGTGGAGCGGCTTGATCTTGCTGCTATTGTCAGCCTCAGCTTTGAAGCTCCGGATCTGATCCGGTTCCCGGCCCTGCGCCTGGCTCAAGAGGCTATGCGCCGCGGGGGCGGGGCGACTGCGGTTCTGAATGCGGCCGATGAAGTCGCTGTGGCGGCTTTCCTCAATGGCCGGATCGGCTTCATGGACATTCCGGCCTCCGTCGAGGCAACGCTGGAGGCGATGGAGCCCCGCTATGGCGCCAGTGCGCCCATGCGGATCGAGGATGTGGCGGCGCTTGACCAGGAAGCGCGCGCAATCTGTGGAACGTGGATTGCCGCCCGGGCCTCCTGATGTTTAAGGTTCGGCCGTTCATGAGGGCCTTGATTCTGGGCGAAGCACCGCTTTTGACCGGAAAAAAGATGAAAGCCTTTACCCTGTTGTAATTCCTGACCGTATAATGGCCGGGATGAACCACACTGCCTTCGGACCTACGGGACAGCAGAATGGAAATTTTGACATCGGCCTATGACCTGGTCATCGGCTATATCGTGCCTTTCCTGTTTGTGCTGACGATTGTCGTCTTCTTCCATGAGCTTGGCCATTTTCTGGTTGCCCGCTGGTGCAATGTGAAGGTCGATGCCTTTTCCGTTGGCTTTGGCCGTGAAATCATCGGCCGCTATGACCGTCATGGCACACGCTGGAAACTCTGCCTGATCCCCCTCGGCGGCTATGTCAAATTTGCAGGCGACGAGAATGCGGCAAGCGCGCCGGACCGGGATGCAATTGCGTCCATGTCCGAAGACGAGCGCCGCACCGCTTTTGTTGCAAAGCCGGTCTGGCAGCGGGCCGCTGTCGTGGCCGCGGGACCTTTTGCCAATTTCATTCTCGCAATCGTGATTTTTGCCGCGACTTTCATGACTTTCGGTCAGATTGTCACGACGCCGGTTGTGGAAGAAGTGCGGCCGCAGAGCGCAGCCGAGCGCGGCGGGCTTCAGCCGGGCGATCTCATTCTCTCTGTGGATGGCCGCAAGATCGAAACCTTCACCGAGTTGCAGCGGATCGTGTCCGTCAGTGCCGATATTCCTCTTCAGATGGAAGTTGAGCGCGGCACTCAGACTGTCACTCTCACGGTCACGCCGGAGTATCGCGAATTGCGCGACCGTTTCGGCAATGTCCAGCGCATTGGTCTTCTGGGTGTGTCCCGCTCACCCAAGCCGGAGGATCTTGTGCATGTGACATATGGTCCGCTGGAAGCAGTTGCTCAGGGTGCCAAGGAGACATTCTATGTCGCCACCCGCACCGTGGATTACATCTGGGGCGTGATCTCGGGCCGGGAAGCGGCTGACCAGATCGGTGGCCCGATCCGGGTCGCGCAGATCTCCGGTCAGGTTGCCACCCAGGGCATCGTGCCGCTTCTGAGCTTGGCTGCGGTGCTGTCGATTTCCATTGGCCTGATCAATTTGCTGCCGATTCCGATGCTGGATGGCGGGCATCTTGTCTATTACCTGGCCGAGGCCGTTCGTGGGCGTCCCTTGAGTGAAGGCGTTCAGGACATTGGCTTCCGGATCGGGCTCGGGCTTGTTCTTCTGCTTATGGTCTTTGCGACATGGAACGATGTGCTCCATATCGCGAGGCTTTGAAAGGGGTTGAGCGTGAAGCGTTGCTTTGCCGCAACGTCTTCATATGAAAACCATTTTGGCCTGCGTCGGCTGTTGCCTAATCGGCAAAAGCCTGTAAAACGGGGTCAGTTGCTGAGAATCTGGTATCCCTGTGCCTGCGGGTAGAGGGGCTAAAACAAAAAGGCATAGCTCACTTATGCAGCGATTGCAGTCATCCACTCGCGCCGTGTTTCTTGCGGCAACCGTTCTGGCGACGGGTGCACTTCTGCCCAGCAGTGTCAGCCTGTTCCCGGCTGTTTCCGCAGAGGCGGCAGTTGCTCGTTCCATCGTCGTGAAGGGCAACACCCGGATCGAGGAAGAAACGGTTCTGAGTTACCTCACCATCAAGCCGGGCCGCTCCTATGGTCCTGCGGATGTTGATGAATCGCTCAAGGCTCTTTTTGCTACGGGCCTTTTCGCTGACGTGAAGATCACCCCGCAGGGTGGTTCGCTCGTCGTCACTGTGAGCGAAAATCCGATCATCAACCGGGTTTCCTTTGAAGGAAACAAGAAGATCAAGGACGATGCTCTGAAGACCGCTGTCCGGTCCTCCGAGCGGTCCATGCTGACCCGCGCCCGCGTCCAGTCCGATGTGCAGAACATCCTGGAAGCCTATCGCCGCAGTGGTCGCTATGACGCGTCCGTCGATCCGAAGATCATTGATCGCGGGGACAACCGCGTCGATCTGGTCTTCGAGATCAGCGAAGGTGCCAAGACCGGCGTCGAGCGTATCACCTTCATCGGCAACAGCTCCTTCAGCGATGGCCGTCTGCGTGACGTGATCCGGACCCGCGAAAGCGGTTTCCTGAGCTGGCTGCGCAGCTCCGATACCTACGATCCGGATCGTCTGGCTGCCGACGAAGAGCTGCTGCGTCAGTATTACTTCAAGAAGGGCTATGCTGACTTCCGTATCGTTTCGGCCAACGCTGAGCTCGATCGTGAGCAGAACGTCTTCCACGTCACCTTCACTGTTGATGAGGGCGAAAAGTACACGGTGAGCGACGTTGAAGTCGTCTCGTCCCTGTCCGAAGTGGATCCAGAAGCTCTGAAGTCCGAGTTGCGCACGTCTGCTGGTGACACGTTCAACTCCCTGCGCGTTGAGCAGAGCGTTGAAGATCTGACTGTCAAGGTTGCCGAGAACGGCTATGCCTTCGCTCAGATCCGTCCGCGCGCTTCGCGTGATTACGAGAACAAGACCATCTCCCTGACCTATTACGTCGAAGAGGGTCCGCGCGCATACGTTGAGCGTATCAATGTGGTCGGCAACGACCGGTCGCGTGAATATGTGATCCGCCGCGAGTTCGATCTGGCTGAAGGCGATGCTTTCAACCGCGCTCTGCTGGACAAGGCTGAGCGCCGCCTGAAGAACCTTGGTTTCTTCGAAAAGGTCAACATCACCACCTCCCAGGGCAGTGCTCCGGACAAGGTTGTGGTCAATGTTGAAGTTATCGAAAAGCCGACGGGTGAAGTCTCCTTCGGTGTCGGTTACTCGACCGCCGATGGTGTGATTGGCGACGTCTCCGTCACTGAAAAGAACTTCCTGGGCCGTGGTCAGTATGTGAAGCTCGGTGTTGGTGGCGGTAAAGACACCAAGACCTACGAATTCGCGTTCATTGAGCCCTTCTTCCTCGGCCGCCGGATCGCGCTTGATCTGGATCTGTACCGTCGTGAGAAGGATGCCAACAGCTACCGTTCCTATGACGAGCGCAAGACCGGTGGTGGCTTCGGCTTCTCCCTGCCGCTTCGTGAAGAAGAGCTGACCCTGCGCCTGTACTACCAGATTTACGAAACCAAGCTTTCGGATCCGGATGGTCTGTCGACGAGCATCAGCAACTGTAATACGGCGACCTTCTCTCGCGGTATCTGTGACTCCTTCGGTTCCTACCTGACGTCGCTGGGCGGTTACACGCTGACTTACAGCACGCTCGACAACCGCATGAACCCGAAGGACGGTCTCTACGGTCAGTTCGGTCAGGAGTTCGCCGGTATCGGTGGTGACTCCCAGTACATGAAGACCACCGCAGAAGGCCGTGCCTACACGGAACTGCTGCCGGATTACGGTGTCATCGGTAAGGTTGCGATCCAGGGTGGCCACATCATGCCGCTCGGCAGCAAGCGTCTGCGTGTTTCCGACCAGTACATGGTTGGTGGCGACATCATTCGCGGCTTCGAGAACCAGGGTATCGGTCCGCGTGACGCCACCACTGGCGATGCGCTCGGCGGCACCATGTACATGGCAGCAACTGTCGAGACCACGTTCCCGCTCTTCGGTGTTCCGGAAGAATTCGGCCTGAGCGCAGCGCTCTTTGCTGATGCCGGTACGGTCTGGGATGTCGACAACGATCTGGCCAAGGTCGTTGGCAAGAACAACATTCAGTCCAATGACTTCGCCCTGCGCGCCTCGATCGGTGCCGGCGTTCGTTGGGACTCGCCGTTCGGTCCGCTCCGCGCCGACTTTGCATGGCCGGTCATGAAGGAAGATGAGGACGAGGTTCAGGTCTTCCGTCTGAGTGGTGGTACGCGGTTCTAATTGGGCCGTAGACATGATACGAACGGCCGCCGCACCGCCGGCGGCCGTTTTTTATTGGGAAGCAACAATGTCCGATCCGATTTTCTTCAAGCAGCCTGAGCCGGTCACTCTCGGCCAGATCGCCGAATGGGCAGGGGCGGACATCGAGCGGGGCGATCCTGCCCTGGTCATTTCCGGTGTCGGTCCGGTTGAGGAAGCCATTGCCGGAACGCTCGTCTTCTTCGACAACACGGCCTATCTCGACAAGCTGACCTCGACCGAGGCTGCGGCCGTTCTGGTTGCTGCCAAGCACAAGGGCAAGGTGCCGGACAGTGCGGCGGTTCTCGTCTGCAAGGAGCCTTACCGGTCCTGGGCGCTTGTTCTGGCCAAGCTCTATCCGGAAGCCATGGTGCCTGCGACAAAAGGCGTTGCTGCGATTTCCGAACGCGCCATTGTCGATCCCTCTGCTGCCCTGGAAGCGGGCGTCATCGTGGAAGCTGGCGCAGTGATTGCGGCCGGTGTTGAAATCGGTAGCGGAACGGTTGTCCGGGCCAATGCCGTGATTGCCGAAGGCGTCCGCATCGGCCGGGATTGTGTTGTTGGGGCCAATGCCTCCGTCCAGCATGCGATCATCGGCAACAAGGTCTATCTCCATCCGGGTGTCTGCGTTGGTCAGGACGGCTTCGGCTATGCGATGGGGCCGGGCGGTCACATCAAGGTGCCGCAGATCGGCCGTGTGATCATCCAGGACAATGTGGAAATCGGCGCCAACACCACTGTGGACCGGGGTGCAAACCGGGATACGGTGATCGGAGAGGGCACCAAGATCGACAACCAGGTCCAGATTGGACACAACGTTGTCATTGGGCGGCACTGCGTGATTGTTTCCCAGGTCGGAATTTCCGGCAGCGCCACGCTCGAGGACTATGTCGCAATTGGTGGCCAGTCCGGGGTGCGCGGTCACGTGACGATCGGCATGGGTGCCCAGATTGCTGCGGTGAGCGTGGTCTCGGAAGACATTCCGGCAGGCGGAAGGTATGGCGGCGCGCCTGCCAAGCCTGTCAAACAGTGGTTCCGCGAGATGGCAATGCTGCGAAAGCTTGCAGAGCGCGGAAACGCCACGTAAACCGGACGAAACTTGATTGAATGTTCAGGCGCACGCGCGCCGAGGGGTTGAATGCACATGGAAAACGCTGAAAAGAAGGTTTTGCCGAGCGCGGACATCATGGAAGTGCTGGAGCTCTTGCCGCACCGCTATCCGTTCCTGCTGATTGACAAGATCATCGAGATGGATGGCGACGACAGCTGTATCGGCATCAAGAACGTCACCATCAACGAGCCGCATTTCCAGGGGCATTTCCCCAAGCAGCCGGTGATGCCGGGCGTTCTCCTGATTGAAGCCATGGCCCAGACCGCCGGTGCCCTGTGCGTCCACTCCCGTGGAAAGGACACTGCGCCGCAGCTGGTCTATTTCATGACCATTGACCGGGCGAAGTTCCGCAAGCCGGTGGTTCCGGGCGATCAGGTTCAGTTCCATGTGAAGAAGATCAAGCAGCGCTCGAACATCTGGAAGTTTGATGCCGTTGCCATGGTCGATGGCGCCAAGGTCGCTGAAGCGGAAATCAGCGCCATGCTGGTGGATGCGTGAGGACCAGATGAGCGAAATTCATCCCAGTGCCATTGTCGAGGACGGCGCCACCCTGGGTGAGGGCGTCCGCATTGGACCGTTCTGCCATGTGGGCAGTCAGGTTGTTCTGGGCGACGGCGTCGAGCTGAAGTCCCATGTGGCGGTGGCCGGGGACACCCGGATCGGCGCGCGCACGGCGATCTTCCCCTTTGCCTCGATCGGTCATCAGGCACAGGATCTCAAGTACCGCGGCGAACATGCAACCCTGCGCATCGGCGAGGATTGCCTGATCCGTGAAGGCGTGACCATGAACGCAGGCACCGAAGGCGGCGGCTTCTCCACCACCATCGGCAACCGCTGCG
This sequence comes from Roseibium suaedae, assembly GCF_900142725.1. Taxonomy (GTDB): domain Bacteria; phylum Pseudomonadota; class Alphaproteobacteria; order Rhizobiales; family Stappiaceae; genus Roseibium; species Roseibium suaedae. The sequence continues at coordinate 106,762 of NZ_FRBW01000007.1, forward strand.
CCTTCCTGGCGAACTCCCATGTCGGTCATGACAGCCATCTGGGCGACAACATCGTTCTGTCGAACAATGTGATGATCGCGGGTCATGTCACCGTTGGCAGCAACGTGATCTTCGGCGGCGGTTCGGCCGTCATCCAGTTCACCCGCATTGGCGACCATGCTTTCATCGGCGGTCTGGCCGGGCTTGAGAACGATCTTATTCCTTTCGGCATGGTGACCGGCAACCGGGCGCATCTGGGCGGTCTCAATCTGGTGGGTCTGAAACGCCGGAATTTCCCGCGCGAGCAGATCCATGCGCTGCGTGCAGCCTACCGGGATCTGTTCGAGACTGAAACCGGCACCCTGCGCGAGCGGGCTCAGGGCGTTGCAGATGCAAACGCCGATCAGCCGCTGGTCCGGCAGGTGACGGACTTCATCCTGGAAAAGGAAGACCGCCGCTTCTGCACGCCGCGGGCACCCGAGTGACAGACCTGTCATGACCAAGGGCCATGACAGCAAAGATCTTTTGACGGCCGGTGCATCCGATGCACCGGTCGCTCTTATTTGTGGCAACGGCACCTTGCCGCTGCAGGTCCTGAACGGCCTGCGCCGGTCCGGCCGCGAGGCCTTCATCATTGCCATCAAGGGCGAGGCTGACGAGGCCTTGCGCGTACAGTCAGCCGTAGAACTGGGCTGGGGCGAGATCGGGCGGCTGTTCAAGGTCATGGCGGCGGCGAAGTGCCGTGAGGTCGTCCTGATCGGCGGGATCAGCAAGCGCCCGGACTTCACCTCCATCATCGGGGATCTGGGCACGCTCCGCCGGCTGCCGCGCATCATCCGGGCGCTTGCGGGCGGTGATGACAGTCTGCTGACCAAGGTGATCGGTCTCATCGAGGAAGAGGGATTTCGCGTGGTTGGGATCAAGGATGTGGCGCCGGACCTGCTTGCGGGACCCGGCAGCCTGGGGGCGGTCAAGCCAAGGGCAGAGGACCTGAAGGATATGGTGCTGGCGCTGGAAGCCGCCCGGCGTCTCGGGGATCTCGACATCGGACAAGCTGCTGTTGCCCTCGGTGGCCGGGTGATTGCCGTTGAAGGCGCGGAAGGAACGGATGCGATGCTTGCCCGCTGCGCTGAGCTTCGCCAGAACGGCCGTGTGCGGGCAAAAGGCCGCCTTGGTGTTCTGGTCAAGACCGTCAAACCTGGGCAGGACCTTCGGGTGGACCTTCCGGCAGTTGGTCCGAAGACCATTGAGCGGGCGCTGGCTGCGGGCTTTGCCGGTATCGCCGTCGAAGCAGGCGGGGCGCTGATTGCCGAGCGGGAAGCGACGATTACAGCTGCCGACAAGGCCGGGCTGTTTGTCTATGGCCTCAATCCGCAGGAAAGCTCCGGGGACGCAGAATGAGCGGCAGCGAGAGAACTTACAAGGTCGCCTTCGTCGTTGGTGAGGACTCCGGCGATCATCTTGGATCGCGGCTGATGGAAAGCCTGAGCAAAGCACTGCCCGGACGCATTTCCTACTGCGGTCTTGGCGGCGAACGGATGGAAGAACAGGGGCTCAGGAGCTTGTTCGATATTTCCGACATTGCGGTCATGGGACTGACCGCCGTTCTGGCGCGTCTGCCCCTGATCGTGAAGCGGGTCTACCAGACGGTTGATGCGGTGATCGCGGAGAACCCGGACGCGCTGGTGATCATCGACAGCCCGGACTTCACCCACAATGTCGCCAAGCGGGTGCGCAAGCGCGCACCGCATATTCCGATCATTGGCTATGTGTCGCCGTCTGTCTGGGCCTGGCGACCGGGCCGGGCGAAGAAGATGAGCGTCTATGTGGACGAGCTTCTGGCGATCCTGCCGTTTGAACCGGATGTTCATCGCAAGCTTGGCGGACCGCGGACCCATTATGTCGGCCATCCGCTGATCGAACGGCTGGACGATCTGCGCCCAGGTAAAGGAGAGCGTCCTGCCTTGAACGAAGGGCGCAAGACCCTGCTGGTTCTGCCAGGAAGCCGTGGCAGCGAGGTCGACCGACTTCTCAAGGATTTCGGCCAGACCATTGAGGTGCTTGAGAAATCCGTTCTGGATCTGGAAATCCTGCTGCCGGCTGTGCCGCGCATGGAAGCGCGGATCCGGGCAGAGGCGGCCAACTGGAAGATCAAGCCGGAGATCGTCACCGGGAACCAGGCCAAGCATGCGGCGTTCCGCCGGGCCCATGCGGCACTGGCTGCTTCCGGCACCGTGTCCCTGGAGCTGGCAATCTCCGGCGTCCCCATGGCGATCTGCTACCGGCTTGACTGGTTCTATCGCCGCCTGAAGGACATCAACCGCATTTTCCCCTTTGCCAGCGTCTCGTCGATGGTGCTGCCGAACATCATTCTGGGGCGTAACGTCGTGCCGGAGTTTCTGGATGATGAGGTCTGCCCTGAAAAGCTGGTGCCGGTCCTGGAACAGCTTCTGGCCGATACGGACGCACGCAAAGAGCAGGTCAGCGCCTTTTCGGAATTGGACACAATCATGCGTCTCCCGGATGGCCGTTCTCAGAGTGAGGCCGCCGCTGCCGTGGTGATGGACGTTCTGCAACGGGCTTGACGGGACCTGTGCCGCCTATTTCTTGCGGCACTGCATATCGAGGGTTTGCGCCCTTTCCAGTTCGTCCTTGATAAAGCCCTGATCCTTGTAGGACAGGGTCAGTTTTGCCGTGTCGAGGGTCGCGTCGCCGATCCGGTAGTCAATTCTGACGGTCCCGAGTTCTCTTCCTTCGCTCACGCTGACAGTCTGATTGCGGTCAATAGTGATCAAGTCGCCGGACTGGGTAAAGCTGTAGCAGCCTTCGGTCTTCGGGGAGAAAAACGATCCGCCGATCCACTCGTCAGGAAATGCACCGGCGAGACAGGCTTTCTGGCTGGAGAAGTCGACCGAGACGTCAAAAATCGTCTCGTAGTCAGCAGACTTACTGTCCAGGAGGTTGGCACCCCAGAAGTTGACCTTTTCCTGCTGCTCGGCCAGTCCTTCACAGGTGAGTTCCAGCGGCGGCTTGCTTGCAGGACTTGCCTCGAACCAATTCGAGACCTGCATGGACATGTTTTGGAACTGGATGCGGATCCTGCGGAAGTCCTGGGCGATCCCGAAGGGCAGGCTGAAACCTGCTTCCGGATACATGATCGTGAAGCGGGTGTTCGGCGTCAGCTGCCACAGGCCGAAGAGAACCACGGCAGCCACCCCATAGGGGGCAAAACGCCTCACGGGCGACTTGCCTGACTTTGCAGCCTGTGAGGCTGATTTCGGGGCTGTCTCTTGAGGGGCGCTTTTCTGGGGGCCAGGTCTCTGGGGCTCTGGTCTCTGAGGCTCGGGCTTTGCTTGAGCTTGCTCAGGGGCGTCCTGGCGGGCCGCGGCAGGCTCTTCAGCTTCCATCACCTCCATACGCAGCAGCGGGCTGCGCAGGCCGAGCCGGACGCCTTGCTCGATGTTGAGGGCCGTGACCGTTCCGTTGAAAGGCGCACCGATCTTGTGGGCCTTGTCCGGCCCGGTCAGAACGGCAAGCACCTGGCCTTTTGCGACTGTGTCGCCGCTACCGACCAGCAGCTGGTCGAGGGTCATCGGATAGCTGTCGGCTCCCTTGGGGGAGTAGATGTCGATCAAGCGGGCCAAAGAATTCGTCCTGACAATTCGGCAACAAGGAATCACATGCGTAGTGATGTCCAAGATGGCTGAAAAGGCAGGGAAATGCCTGGAAAAATCCGGAAGTCTGCTTTCATTCGGCAGGTTTCAACCAGGCGTTTTTGCTTTACGGGAAAGACACTCCATGTTGCAGGCAAAGAAAAACCCCCGGCCATGAGCCGGGGGTTTTGTATTTCTCGTATCGATCCTGGCCGGATTAGCGGCGCTGTTCGATCGGCACGTAGTCGCGCTTCGGAGCACCGGTGTAGAGCTGGCGCGGACGGCCGATACGCTGGGACGGATCTTCCACCATTTCCTTCCACTGGGCGATCCAGCCCACAGTGCGGGCGAGAGCGAACAACACGGTGAACATGTTGGTCGGGAAGCCCAGGGCACGCAGGGTGATGCCGGAGTAGAAGTCGATGTTCGGATAGAGTTTCTTCTCGATGAAATAGGGATCGTTGAGAGCGATCTTTTCCAGTTCCATCGCGATGTCGAGAAGCGGATCGTCCTTGATGCCCAGTTCGCCGAGAACCTCGTGACAGGTCTTCTGCATGATCTTGGCGCGCGGGTCGTAGTTCTTGTAGACCCGGTGACCGAAGCCCATGAGACGGAACGGATCGTTCTTGTCCTTGGCGCGGGCAACGAATTCCGGAATGCGGTCAACGGAGCCGATTTCGGACAGCATGTTGAGCGCTGCTTCGTTGGCGCCGCCGTGAGCCGGACCCCAGAGGCAGGCAATGCCGGCTGCGATACAGGCGAACGGGTTCGCACCGGAAGAACCGGCAAGGCGCACGGTCGAGGTCGATGCGTTCTGCTCGTGGTCGGCGTGCAGGATGAAGATGCGGTCCATGGCGCGGGCCAGAACCGGGTTCACCTTGTACTCCTCGCAAGGAACAGCGAAGCACATGTGCAGGAAGTTGGCCGCGTAGTTCAGGTCGTTGCGCGGGTAAACGAACGGCTGACCGACGTGGTACTTGTAGGCCATGGCAGCGATGGTCGGCATCTTTGCGATCATGCGCAGGGACGCAATCATGCGCTGGCGCGGATCGGAGATGTCGGTGCTGTCGTGGTAGAAGGCGGACAGGGCGCCAACGACACCGCACATGACGGCCATTGGGTGGGCGTCGCGGCGGAAACCGGAGAAGAAGCGGGACATCTGCTCGTGGATCATCGTGTGATAGGTCACACGGCTCACGAAGTCTTCCTTTTCCGGCTTGGTCGGGAGGTCGCCGTAGAGCAGCAGGTAGCAGGATTCCAGGAAGTCGCCATGGTCTGCAAGCTGTTCGATCGGGTAACCGCGGTACAGAAGCGTGCCTTCGTCACCATCGATGTAGGTGATCTTGGATTCGCAGGACGCCGTGGAGGTGAAGCCCGGGTCGTACGTGAACATGCCTGTGTCCTTGTACAAGGACGAGATGTTCACCACAGACGGTCCAATGGTGCCGTCCAGGACGTCGAAACCATGTTCGCCGCCGCCTACGGTCAGCTTGGCGTTCTTGTCAGCCATTCAGATAACCTCCTATGTCAGAAACTCGCCGCAGCCCTCGGCGTGTATGCAGGAATTGTCCGGTTGAGGGCCGGACAGGAACCCAGCCTGAGGGTGCTGGAGGAATGGTCGGCTCTTGCGTAGCCCATTTGTTGCGGGGCCGCAAGCGCGGGACCATACCGCTTTGGTCAAATCCGTTGCCGGAATTTTGCGCCGCAGGGCGGGCGATGCTGCCCTGCGGCATATTTCATCAGGACGCCTGGTCCGCGATGCGGGCAAGGCTCTCGTCGCGTCCCAGTGCGATCAGGACGTCATAAATGCCCGGAGAGGTGCCCCGGCCCGTCAGCGCGGCGCGCAGCGGCTGGGCAACCTTGCCAAGCTTCAGTTCTTTTTCTTCCGCATAGGCCTTGACCGATGTTTCCAGCGGCTCGGCTTCCCAGACGGGAGCGGCGGTCAGAAGCTTGTGTAGATCGGCAAGGATCGACTTGGCTTCGGCATCGAGAATCTTGGCCGCCTTCTCGTCGATGTCGAGCGGGCGCTGGCGCCACAGATAGGAGGCGCTTTCGGTCAGTTCCACCAGGGTCTTGGCGCGTTCCTTCAGGCCGGGCAGGGCGGTCAGAACGGTGGCGGTGTTGTCACCTGCCGCCATCCAGTCGAGCACGTCCTTGCCGCCGTCCACATGGGCAAGGCAGGCCTTCCAGTGGCCGAGCAATTCGGCATCATCGGTTGCGCGCATGTAGTGGCCGTTAAGGTTCTCCAGCTTCTTGAAGTCGAAGCGCGAGGGGGACTTGCCGATGGCATCGGTGCCGAACCACTGGATCATGTCTTCGGTGGACATGATTTCCTCGTCGCCATGGCTCCAGCCCAGTCGTGCCAGATAATTGCGCATGGCAGCTGGCAGATAGCCCATTGCCCGGTAGGCTTCCGCACCGGTCGCGCCATGGCGCTTGGAGAGCTTTGCTCCGTCCGGACCATGGATCAGCGGAATATGCGACATCTTCGGCACGTCCCAGCCCATGGCCTGGAAGATCAGGGTCTGGCGGGCAGCGTTGGTCAGGTGATCGTCGCCGCGGATGATGTGGGTCACAGCCATGTCATGGTCGTCCACCACCACGGCCAGCATGTAGGTCGGCACGCCGTCGGAACGCATCAGGACCAGGTCGTCCAGATCCTTGTTCGGGAAGATAACGCGGCCCTGGACAAGGTCTTCCACCACGGTTTCGCCTTCCAGCGGCGCGCGCAGGCGGATCGCCGGGGCAACGCCCGCAGGTGCCTCGGAGGCGTCCCGGTCGCGCCAGGTGCCATCATAGCGCGGCGGGCGGCCTTCGGCGCGGGCCTTCTCGCGCATTTCCGTCAGCTCTTCCGGCGAGCAATAGCAGCGGTAGGCCGTGCCATTGGCCAGCATGGCTTCCACCACTTCCTGATGGCGGGCGACCCGGGCAAACTGGGAAACCGGTTCGCCGTCCCAATCAAGGCCAAGCCAGGTCAGGCCATCCAGAATCGCATCGACCGCTTCCTGGGTGGAGCGGGTGCGGTCCGTGTCCTCGATGCGCAGCAGCATCTTGCCGCCATGGTGCTTGGCGAACAGCCAGTTGAAGAGAGCCGTGCGGGCGCCGCCGATATGAAGGAAACCGGTGGGTGAAGGCGCAAAGCGCGTGATGACGTTATTGGCCATGGTGGTTCTTGTTTGTCTCTGCCAGAATGATGCCTTGGCGGGAAACCGCCGGGTTGGCGCGGTCTTAGCATAGCAGCGTCAAACTCCAAAGGCCCGGGGAGGGTTTTCGCCTTGGCCGGCACGGGGGACGGGTCCGGTTCGGACCCTGAACAACAGGAGCCGGGGCGTCGGGCAGACCGGAGACTGGCCGGAAAGCACAGGTTCAAGCCTGGGACTTCCGGATCCGCCGGACGCCTTGATCGCCCCGAAGAGGATGTGCCCGCTGAGGGCGCTGAGACCGTATCTTCTGAGCAGAATGTTATACCAGCGGGACCTGCCATCCGGAGCTCCCGGCCCGGCTTTTCACGGCCAAACTGGACCCGTCCGGAAGCCTATGGGTTCGACCCGTCCGGGCCTGTTGGCGGTCCATTGGGATCTTCCTCCGGGTCCCATCGCAAGAGGCAGGGGCGGTGCCGGGAAGAGCAGGGGCTGCTCTGGGGCGGTTTTTCCCTTTCGGCCGGCATTCTGACCTATTTTTCGCTTCCCGAAGAGCCGTCCGCTCCAGTTCTTTTCTGCGCTCTGTTTGTCCTTGCAAGCTGGGCAATCTGGCGGTATCGCACACGCGGGCTGAACCTGGCCGTTCTTCTCGGGCTCTGGTTCTGCACCGGTTTTGCCGCGGGGTCCTTCAGAACCGCCTATGTGGCAGCCCCCCGCCTGGAGGCCGCCCGGACGCTGGACGTGCACGGTGTTGTCACGGAGCGTGAACAGTCTTCTTCCGGCCCGAGGCTGATCGTTGATGTTCTGGAGGCAGGCTCGCGCGGCAGAATGGCGCCTCCGGGCAGGCAGGAGCGCGGGAACGTGATTCCGGCGCGGATCCGCCTTTCCATTCCCGATGCGAGCACCGTGCGGGCCGGGGACCATGTGCGCCTGAAGGCAAGGCTGTTTCCGCCATCCTCCCCAATCCGGCCTGGCGGCTATGACTTTTCCTTCTCGGCCTATTTTTCCGGAATTGGCGCGACGGGCTTTACCTATGGCAAGCCGGAGGTGATTGGCGAGCCTCCTTCTATCGGCTTGCGGCGCACACTGGAAGAGCTGCGTCAGGCGCTGGCGGCCAGGATCCGGCAGAGCCTGTCCCCGGGCGATCCGGCGGAGCTTGCTGTCGCGCTTCTCGTCGGCGAGCGGGCAGGCCTCTCCGACAAGGCGGAGGAGAGCCTGCGGGCGGCCGGACTTGCCCATGTGCTGGCCATTTCCGGCCTGCATATGGGGCTCTTTGCAGGTGGCGCCTATGCGGCCGTGCTTTTGATCCTTGCGATGATCGAGCCGCTGGCGCTCCGGTTTCCCCTGCACAAGATTGCAGCCGGCGTGGCGCTGCTCGCCGCAAGCTTCTACCTGCTCCTGTCGGGTGCCTCTGTTTCCACCCAGCGCGCCTTCATCATGATCTCTCTGGTGTTCCTTGGCATCCTGACCTCCCGGCGGGGGCTGACCCTGCACAGCGTCGCACTTGCCGGTATTGCCTTGTTGCTTGTCCGGCCCGAACAGCTCTTTCATCCGGGGTTTCAGATGTCCTTCGCTTCGGTGATCTGCCTCGTGGCTGTGTACAGCCAATGGACAGACAGCCGCTTGCGCAAACTCGCAGGGGGTGAGCGGGCGGAAATGCGGAACCTGCCACTGCGTCTGGTCCTGACGCCGCTGTTCTGGCTTTTCGGAGTTCTTGCCACAACAGCAATTGCCGGTCTTGCGACGGGTATCATCGGAGCCCATCATTTCGGCCGCATTGCCTCCTATGGCATGATTGGCAATCTGCTTGGCATGCCGCTTGTGTCTCTGATCATCATGCCGATGGGGGTGCTGGCCCTGGCTTTGATGCCTCTTGGCCTTTCTGCCCTCCCGCTTTTCGCCATGGAGAAGGGACTGTCCATGTTGCTGGCGGTCGCATCCTTTACCCAGTCTCTGGAGGATGGCAGGGGCTCCGTCGTTCCGCCGGGAGCCAGCGCGACCTTGTTTCTGACGTCCGGGCTGTTCTGGTTGCTTCTGGCAAGGGGACGCTGGCGGTGGATCTCGCCGGGTTTGATAGCGGTGGGCTTGGCTTTCCTGGTTATTGAACGGCCTGCCGATGTCCAGATTGCGGACAGTGGGGCCACGGTGGCTGCGCGAGACCGGGAGGGAAGCCTTCGCATTTCTTCAGCGCGCGCGAGCTTCGCGGGCGAGATGTGGCTGCAGGCAGAAGGAGTATCGCCCGATCTGCTGAAATCACGAAAGATGGCAGCAGATCAAGCCGCCTGCGATGAGACGGGCTGTGTCTATCGCGCCTATCCGCCCGGGAACGCCGAAGACCGCCGCAATTGGGCGGGGCTGGGTCTGGCGCTGTTTGGTCTGGGGTCCGCAGCGGAGCAGGGAGCTGTCGATAAACTTGAATTGGAACAAGTTGTTATCGGTAAAAATTCAGAAACAGAGTCAAGGGAAGAGCGTGTCCGTGCCTTGCTGGTCGCGCTTCCGAGAACCGTTGAGGCACTGGAGCTGGATTGCCGTCTTGCGGATGTGGTCGTCACGGATCTGGATGTGCCCGCAGACTGCGCTGCGTCTTTCGTTATCGGCGGCAAGGACAGGAAGGATCTCGGTGCTCTGTCATTCTGGCTTGAGACACCTTTTTTGGGAAAGACGGAGGCTCTCAGTGGCGCCGATGGCGGAGAACGAGACCGGATTGAAGACGGGCTGGAAGGCGATGGCCTGACCGGCGTTCTTCAGGGAGATGCCTCCGAAAATTCAGGAGGCTCAAAGGCGCCGCAGAGGACGGTCATTTCCGCCTGGCGGGGCGCCAAAACCCGTCCCCCGCGCCCCTGGCACCAATAGGATCTGGAAGCCTGACCATTTCGCCGAGGCCCTCCAGCGTCTCCTCGGGCTTCTTGGTCCGGAAGCCATGCGAATCCACCTCCTGAAAGCACGGCTTTCTGTGAGGTGATGTCGCGACATGGATGCGATGGTCTGGCCATGGGCAGGCCATGGGAGGGCGAAGCCGAAAGGGATTTCGCATGCGAAAAGGCTGACATAGTCAGTTCTCCGCCCCAAACCTCTCAATTCGTCATCCCGCACACAGCGAAGCGAAGATGCGGGATCGGAGAGCCGGGGTGCGCCGGTCGGCTCCTGATTAAAACCGATAATCCTTTGGCTCACCGGTCCCGGCTCGCGCTGCGCTTGGCCGGGATGACGATCAAGAACTTGATGCCTTTGTCAGCAGTCTCGATCAGCTCTTATGGCTTTGATCGGGCGCGAGGAGCGTGGTGAGCCCGCCCTCAACAAAACCGGCCAGAAACTTGCGTTTCTGGCCGGCTAAAACTCGGGGTGCCTGATCTTCGATCCTGGCGGATCGTCAGTATTGGCGGAAGAGGGCGACGAGGCGGCCCTGTACCCGGACGCGGCCTGGGCCGAAGATCCGGGTTTCATAGGCCGGGTTGGCGGCCTCAAGGGCGATGGAGGCGCCTTTCTTGCGCAGGCGCTTCAAGGTGGCTTCCTCGCCATCCACCAGGGCCACGACGATATCGCCGCTCTCAGCAGAGTCCGTGCGCCGGATCAGCACTGTGTCACCGTCCAGAATGCCGGCTTCGATCATGGAATCGCCACGCACTTCCAGGGCGTAATGTTCGCCCTTGCCGATAAGCTCCGGCGGAACGGTGATGGAATGGCTGTGGGTCTGGATGGCCTCGATCGGCACACCGGCGGCAATGCGGCCCATGACCGGGATCTCGAGACCGGAGGCGACTTCGACCGGTGGCGGCGGGGGAGACTTCGCGACAGGCTTGCCCAGATCGCCCTCGATCACTTCCGGCGAGAAGGCGCCGCGGGCAGGCGGCGTTGCAAGGCCGGGAGCTATGGATTCCGGAAGGCGGATCAATTCCATCGCACGGGCCCGGTTCGGCAGGCGCTTGATGAAGCCGCGTTCTTCAAGGGCGGTGATCAGGCGGTGGATGCCGGACTTTGACCGGAGGTCGAGCGCGTCCTTCATTTCGTCGAAGGAGGGCGGCACACCGGTTTCCTTCAACCTCTCATGAATGAACATCAGCAGTTCGTATTGCTTGCGCGTCAACATGCCCGGTGGTCTCCACTGCGGCCTTGGTACAAATCAGGAACGTACCATACCTGTTCACAGTGTGTTCTACAAGCGTTAAGGGTCCCTTTCCGGTGTTCTCCTTTGTTCTTCCTGGCTGAAAGACCCGGATTAAGGGCTCTTTCAGGGGAATTTCAACCGTAGAGAAGCTTCGGCAAGGTGGTGGCGAGTGCGGGAAAGAGTGCGACAAGACCAAGGGCGGCCATCTGAAGCAGGATGAAGGGAGTGATTCCCGCGTAGATCGCCGAGGTCTTCAGATCCGGCGGGGCCACCTTTCGGAAATAGAACAGGGCATAGCCGAAGGGCGGGGTGAGAAAGCTCATCTGCAGGTTCATGCTGATCAGGATCGCGAACCAGACCGGGTCGACACCCGCAGCCATCAGTGGCGGGCCAGCCACAGGCACGACGATGAAGATGATCTCGACATATTCGATGATGAAGCCAAGGACGAAGATGATGGCCATCACCGCCAGAAGCGCGACCGCTGTCTCCCCCGGCAGACCGTGAAGGAAGTCTTCGACCATCCTGTCTCCGTCGAGCCCCCGGAACACCAGGGACAGCATGGCAGCGCCGAGGACGATCAGGATCATCATGGTGACCATCCGGGCCGTGTCCCTTGAGACCGCCAAAAGATCCCCCCGGCGCAGTTCCTGCCAGACGGCGAGCAGTGTGCCGGCGCACAGGAGGCCAAAGGCGGCGGCTCCCGGATAGAACAGGGCCGGGTGGATGCCATGTCCGCCGTGGAACTTCAGAAGAACAACGATCAGCGCTGCGGGTAGCGTCGCCTGCAGCAATATCCTTTGCCAGCGGGGCTGTCCGCCCCGGTCGAGTGCCACCATGATCAGGGCACCAACTGCGCCCAGCGCCGCACTTTCCGTTGTGGTGGCGACGCCGCCCAGAATGGAGCCCAGCACAAGCAGGATCAGGATCAGGGGCAGCAGAAGGGGTTTGAGCGCGGCGCTGCGCGAGAGCGTGGCTTCACCACTCTCCTGAGGCTGCAACAGCGTGTCTCTGCGGACCGGCGGGCAGGTTTCAGGGCGAAGCCAGGCGTTGAGCGCGGCATAGGCGAGATAGAGCAGCACCAGGACAAGGCCCGGCAGGATCGCGCCGGCAAAGACGGCACCGACAGAAACCGGCTCGGGGGAAAAGGAGCCGGCTGCCCTTTGCCCGGCCTGATAGGCGTTGGAGATCTGGTCCGTCAGCAGGATCAGCAGGATAGAGGGGGGAATGATCTGGCCAAGTGAGCCTGCGGCACAGATGACGCCCGAAGAGAGGCGCGGCGAATAGCCCGCACCGGACATCGCCGGGAGCGCGATCAGGCCCAGCATGAAGATGGTCGCGCCGATCACGCCGGTGGAGGCGGCCAGCAAGGCGCCGACGATGATGACCGCATAGGCAAGACCGCCGCGCCGCTCGCCGAAAAGCGCCCCTGCCGCCAGCATCATCCGCCGCGCCATGTCCGAGCGCTCCAGCAGTCCGCCCATGAGAACAAAGAGCGGCAGGGCCATGAATACCGGATTGGAGAGGACGCCAAAGGCTCTTGAAGGAAAGGCGGCCAGAAAGGCCATGTCGAAATGACCGAGCGCTGTTCCAAGCAGCGCTGTCAGGACCGGTGCGCCAAGGAGAACAAAGGCCACCGGCGCGCCGGAAAGAATGCCGCCGGTCAGGAGCACGGCGAGGAAGATCAGGAGGGCGCTGCTCATGGCTTTTCCGGGCTGTAGGGCTGCCTCTTCAGCCCCAGGACCAGGGCGGTGAGGGCAAGGCTCATGAAAAAGGCGGTCATGGCGCCCTTCAGCAGGAAGTAGCCTGGCAAGCCGCCAACGCTTGGCGAAGCCTCCAGCACCCTGAAAGCGCTGACCGTTTCGGGCAGGGACACCCAGCTGGCCCAGATCATGGCCGGGAGAAGCAGGAACAGCAGGGCAAAGCGGTCAGCCAGAGCCCGCCTGCTGTCGCTCCATCTGGCATAGAACACATCAACCCGGACGCTGCCGTCGGCGATCAGCAGGGCCGGGGCCGGAGCAATGGTCGCCAGAAAGAACAGATAGGTCAGAAGATCCAGCGCCCAGGGCGTGCCATAGGAAAAGACATAGCGCAGGGCAACCACGAGCAGCTGGAGGAGAAGCAAGGCAATCAGCAGCGTGGCAGCCATCGACTCCAGACTGCCTGCAAGACGGCCCAGTGCCCTCTTGAGACGGAGGGCGGATTTGCTTCGATCCTTGTGCTGGGTGGACATGAGCGGGGATCCGGATGACGGCAGGGGCTTCGCAAGGGGGATGCGGCAGCAATAGATTGTTTCCTGCATCAATGGCGGATTCCTGTGCGCCTGCCAACCGTGAGGTCGAAGCCAATTGGCTCGCCGGTGCGTCTGATCGGGCAGGTATTTATCCGGCAGCCACCGGAAGATGGGCCAGAAAGGCTTCAACGGCGGCGACCTTGGTCATCTCCGGCAGGCAGACTGCCCAATGGGAGGCCATGAGATTGGGGTCGGGAATGGGGACGCCCTTGAAGGGATCTCCCGGTGAAAGCTCCGCGTCCAGAACCACACCAAAGCCCAGGCCGCTCGAGATCATCGCGCAGATCGATTCCCAGGAGCCGAGCGAAAGAAGGGTGTGCGGGGTGATGCTGGCAACGGTTGCTGCCGCCTCGAAGATCTGGCGCGTTCCGGAGGATTTCTCGCGCTGGATCAGCGGCAGGCTTTCCACCATGCGCCAGTCGAGATGGGGGCGCTGAGCAAGCTCATGGGTTTCCGGCATGGCGATCACGACCCTTGCTGCGCAGAGCTTCAGACCGGACAGGCCTTCGGGCCTGGCCCTTGCGGTGATGAAGGCAATGTCGATCTTGCCCGCCTCCAGCATGGCCAGAAGATCGGCGCTTGCTGCTGACAGCGCTTCGATGGTCACGCCGGGAGAATGGCTCATGAAGGCGGAGATATGGGGAATGGCGAGCTGAAAGGCGGAATAGCCGATCCGGAGCTGACCCTTGCCGCCCAGGCTTTGCTCGTGCAGTTCGCTCTCCAGATCATCCGACAGGGCAAGCAGGGCGCGGATCCTGGGCAAGAGAGCCGTCAGGGATGGGGAAGGCCGCGCCGTATGGCCATCCCGGATGATCAGCCGGGCCTTGAACCGGTTCTCAAGCGCCTGGACGTGATTGGAGACGGAGGGCTGAGCAATGCCAAGCCTCTTGGCGGCGAGGGAGAAACTGGAAGTTTCCACGACCGCATTGAGGGCCTGCAATTGGGCAAGTGTCAGACGGGAGCGGGGATTGTCAGCCATGATAGAATGGCACCCTAGCATCTTGAGGGCTGTTTGACAGGGGGCAGCACTGCGCTTTCCTGCTGTCATGCGCAGGGAAGGACAGATCCTCGCCGGACCGCAAAATCCTGATGGCGTTCTCAGTCTGTCGAGGCTATCAAGCGAGCCTGAGGCGTGTCTGGCCACACGGTGCAGGCCCCTGACAGGAAAGGATCCCAAATGACTGAAATCACCCGTCTCGACAAGGGCCCGCGCATGAGCCAGGCCGTGATCCACGGTGGACTGGTTTACCTGGCTGGCCAGGTTGGAGCTCCGGGCGAAAGCGTCACCGAGCAGACCAAGGCCATCTTGAAGAACATTGACGAGTTGCTGGCCCGCGCTGGCTCAGACAAGTCCCGTCTGCTCAGCACCACCATCTGGCTGCAGAGCATGAACGACTTTGCCGAGATGAATGCCGTTTGGGACGGCTGGGTCGATCCGGAAAACGCTCCGGCACGCGCAACGGGCGAATCTGCTCTCGCGACCCCGGACTACAAGGTCGAGATCATCGTCGTTGCAGCTCTGAACGACTGATCATGATCGATTGATCCTGCCGGATTGATCTTCATTGCCAGATCTTGCCCTTCGGGATTCTGTCCCGGAGGGCTTTTTGTTTTTTGCCGCAGCGTCACCTGGCGCTGGGCTAATCCGGAGCTTAGGGCAGTAGCGCGATTGTTGCATGTGCGAAGTATTTTTTAGAGCTGTGGGCTTAGCGTTGATGCATCTATTAGTTGCTTCATAGTCAGCTCGCGCCTAGGTCTCTGTTTTTACGATCAAACATAAACAGCGACTGCGGCGTCGCTCTCCTTCGCAGTTGCGAGCGCGCTTGGTGTGCGGGGCAAGAAAACCTAATACTTAGGTCTTGTATTTCGTGCAATTTTTCCGCGTATGTGTAGTTGTTGCAAGGGTTTTTCTTGATCGTTGCCTTTCTGCCTTGCTACTCTCTGAAGTCTCTAGGGAGGAGAAGCCGGATGAGCACAAAATGCGATCCGCAAGACCAGCTTGTGATCAAGTCCATTCTGGTTATCGACGATCATCCACTATATTGCGACGCGCTGGCGGCGACGCTGGAGAAGCTGTTCCGCTCGCGTTCAGTCAAGACCGCTACATCGCTGAAGGAGGGATTGCGCCTGGTTGGAACGCGGTTCCAGCCTGATCTGGTGATGCTGGATCTGAAACTGCCCGATGTCACTGGGCTGAGCGGTTTCCTGAAGGTGCGCAGCAAGCTGCCGGATGTTCCGGTACTGGTCATTTCGGCGGAATCTTCCGACGAGACCATCAGTGCACTTCTGTCTGCAGGCGCAGCGGGGTTCATTCCCAAGGATGCCACTCACAAGATCCTGCAGCAGGCGCTTCTGGATGTGCGCGAAGGCCGGCGGTTCCTGCCGCCCGGTTTTACCCCGCCCAAGCGGACCGCTGCCCAGGAAATGAATTCCCGGCAGGTGGCTCACAAGATTGCCGAGCTTACCCCGCAGCAGAACCGGATCATGAAGCTGATCTGTGCCGGCAAGCCCAACAAGCAGATTGCCTATGAGCTGTCTCTCGCAGAAGCGACGGTGAAGGCGCATATCACGGCCCTGCTGCGCCGGCTCGGGGTCAACAATCGCACGCAGGCGGCGGTTCTGGTGAGGAGCGCAAGCCTCTCTGCCGGATTGCCTCCTATGTCTGATTCCGATGCCCGTGCCCTCCTGAGCTAAGCGGGTCAGATGAACATGAACATCACCCCTCCGGGGCTGGCGCATTCCGGCAAGGCAAGACGGCGGAATAGGCCGGAGACTGTCGAGGTGGGCCTGTCCTATGCGGGGGACGCCTCGCAAGCCGTTGCGGAGGCGACAGCAAACCTGTCACCTCCGGCAGCCTGTTTCATGCTGGTCTTCGTGCCGGATCATCTGGATCCGCGCGATGTCGCTGCCGAGTTTGCCAGCCAGTTGCCGCAGACGACCATTTTCGGATGCAGCACGGCCGGTCAGATCACGAGCCAGGGCTACGAGAATTCGGCGCTCTTCGTGATCGCCTTTCCCAAGAAGCACTTCCGCTGCTCTTCGGCGCTGTTCAAGCCCTTGAAGCCCATCTCCATCGAAAAGACCGCCAATCAGGCCCGGACCCTGTCGACACGGTTCCGGCCGACCGCCAACTGGAAGCGGGTGGCGCTGGTTTTTGCCGACGGCCTGTCCAAGCAGGAAGACCTCCTGGTCTCCGCGCTGGAGGCCGGGCTCGGCAATGTGCCTGTCTTCGGCGGGTCTGCCGGTCACGGGCTGGCCTTCGACGAGACCTTTGTCCTTCATGGCGGGGAGGCGCATACAAACGCCGGTCTCCTGCTGCTTCTGGAGACGGATCTGGATTTCTGCGGTCTCGGCTTTGACCATTTCGTGCCAACCTCCACCCGTATGGTGGTGACGCGCGCTGTACCGGAAGAGCGGCTGGTGCTGGAAATCAACGGCGCTCCGGCTGCCCGGGAATATGCCCGCTGCGTTGGCCGGTCGATCGATGAGTTGTCGCCGAAGATCTTTGCCGAAAATCCCGTTCTTGTGCGCAATGGCAACAGCTGGCACGTGCGCGCCATTCAGCAGGTGGAAGAAGGCGGTGGCCTCTGGTTCCTGTCTGCCATCGATGATGGCCTCGTCCTGACCCTTGGACAGGGGACGGAAATCCTCTCCATGCTGGACAGCGGCCTCGGGCAGGCATCGACCAGTGGCCGGGAGCCGGATTTCATCCTTGGCTTCGACTGTTTCCTGCGCAAGCTGGAGATCGAACTGAACGGCCTGGTGGACGATGCCTCGCAGATCCTCAAGAAGCACAATGTTCTGGGCTTCAACACTTACGGCGAGCAGCATCTGGGTGTCCATGTGAACCAGACCTTCGTCGGCGTTGCCTTCTATCCGCCGGTTTCGGGAGGGGGCCTTGATTGATCCCCAGGAGCCGCTCGAGGTTCAGGTCGAGCGGCAGGCGAAGATCATTGATGCCTTGATCCAGCGGGCCACACGCGAAGACGACATCGGCGGCTCCGCCTATTCCCTGTTCCAGTCCGCCATCGCACTTCAGGGCGAGGTCTGGGAGAAGAACCGGGAGCTCGAGCGGGCGCTGGATACATTGGGGCGGGCCAGCAATCAGCTCCGGATCGCGGAATTTGCCCGCGAACAGACGCAGCGCAATCTGGCTGACGCTCTGGAGGCCATGGAAGGCGGCTTTGCGCTGTTCTCCGACAGTGAACTGGAAATCTGCAACAACCAGTTCAAGCGGCTTGTTCCCGACATTGCCGAGGTGATCATTCCCGGTCTGCGGATCGAGGACTATCTGGATGCGCTCTATCACAGCAAGGAAGTGACCTGGGACCCTTCGGCGGCAGGACCCGCCGCCACGAGGGGCATGGGTGTGGAACGGTCTGATGGCTCCATCGTGCCGCCGGTCTTCGGCCTGCGGGGAGATCGCTGGTACCAGATCACCCACAAGCGGGCGAGCGACCGCAAGGTGGTGCTTCTGTCGACAGAGATCACCAGCGTGGTCCGGCAAAGCCGGTTCGAGAAGGACCGGCTGATCGATGAGCAGGCCCGTTTCGTTCAGGCCGCCTTTGATCACATGACCCAGGGGGTCTGCACCTTCTCCGCGGAAGGGTCTCTGCTGATCCACAATGAGCGGTTCCGCGAGTTGCTGCGCCTGCCGGTGCCCCTGGTGCGCAAGGGCACGGCCGTTGCCCAGATCCTTGATTTCATCCTGCGCAACAATCTCCTCTCCAGTCCTGATCCGGTCCCGGAGCTTGCCCGCTGGGCGGCGGAAATCCGGACCGGGCAGGGGCTGAAGAAACAGGTCCGTCACCTGAGCGGCGAGATCCTGGACATCCGCATTCATGGCCTGCCCGACAAGGGCTACATCATGAATGTCATGGACATCACCGCCGAGGTCCAGACCACCCAGATGCTCGAACAGCGGGTGCAGGAGCGGACCCTTGAGCTGACCCGCGCCAATGAGCGGTTGCAGCGGCAGAACGAAGAACAGGTCCGCATTGACGAGCAGTTGCGCATCGCCAAGGAGCAGGCCGAAGACGCCATGCGTTCCAAGACGAGGTTCTTTGCCGCTGCCAGCCACGACCTTCTCCAGCCGATCAACGCCGCCAAGCTCCTCATCTCGCATCTGTCGGAACATGCAGGGGATCTGGAGATCGGCGATACGGTCAAGCGGCTGGACCGGTCCTTCGTGTCCATCGAGAGCCTGCTTCATGCGCTGCTGGATATCTCCCGGCTGGATTCCACCGGCACGGAAATGTCCGTCGGGCATTTCTGCCTTGGTGACTTGATGATCGGCGCAAGGGAAGCCTATGCGGGTCTCGCCGAGGAAAAGGGGCTACGTCTTGATGTGGTGCCGAGCAGCCTGTGGGTGCGCAGCGATCAGCGCTATCTGAGCCGCTCGATCCAGAACCTCGTCGTCAACGCCATCCAGTATACCTCCAGCGGCCGTGTGCTCGTGGGGTGCCGCAGACATGGCAGGCAGGTCGTTCTGGAAGTCTGGGATACGGGGATCGGCATTTCCAAGAAGGACCAGCAGCGGATCTTCTCCGAGTTCACCCGCGTGACGTCGGATGGGGCCGGGTTTGGCATGGGGCTGGGGCTATCCATCGTCGACCGGGCCTGCCGCAGGCTGGGGCACCCGGTTGCGGTGCGGTCCAAGCCGGGCATCGGTTCGGTGTTCTCCATCACCTTGCCTGTCGTTGCCCAAGACCCGGCCAATGTTTTTGGAGATGCGGAAGACGGCTCCTTCCCGGCGGAAGATTTGGATCTCATCGTTCTGATTGTCGAGAACAATCCGGATGTTCTTTTTGCCACCACCCGCAAGGTGGAAAGCTGGGGAGCGAGCGTTCTGACAGCCGCCTCAACCGAGGAAGCGCTGGCGCAGGTCCGGGAGCTGGGAATGGCGCCGGATATCATTCTTGCCGATTATCAACTCGACGGCGACGACAACGGCATCAAGACCATTCAGGCCCTGCGCCGGGAGACGGGGGCGCATATTCCAGCGGTGATGATCACGGCCAGCCGCGAGGACACGCTTGCCGCCGACAGCAAGCAGCATGACTTCACCATCCTGACCAAGCCGGTGCAGCTTTCCCGGCTGCGGCCTCTGATTGACTGGAAGACCAGTTCGGTGCGCCAGGAGGAAGACGACGAGGACGAGGGCGCCTGAGCGGAAGTGGCTCTGCAACGCCGACCTTTGTCTGCGGTGACAGGCGGGACAGCGGGGATAGGCTCGGTACCGGAATTGGCAGACTGGCTGCGGCTGCAAGGAGGAGGCCTTGCTGCTGCGCCAGATGCATCTGGGAGGAATGAACATGCGCCGTTTGATGCGCCGACTTCTGGCCGGCCTCGCCGGTCTTTCTCTTGTACTCGGGATTCTGGCGGGGCCCCTTCAGGCTGCCTCACCGGTCAAGGACAAGGATACGGCCACCTATGACCTGATCTTCAAGGAAGGGACGCTGGATGGCATCGACCGGAAGGACGTTCTGACCTATGGCAAGGATGTCTCGGCCAAGGGGCGGCCGGACATTGGCGAAAAGACCTCCGGCACCCTTCGTCTTGCCTTTGCCCCGGAGAACATGGCTGAACTGCGCTTTGCGCCCAAAGGGGAAGAGAGCGGTCCGTTTCGCACCTTGGCCGAGTTTCCCGCATCTGTTGGCAATCCGCTGATCCTCTATTTTGTCGAGACCGTTGTGCGGGATATGGCCGCCACGGCAGGCGGCAGCCCCTATTACATTCGCAACAGGGTGAAGGCATCGCTTCTGGAGAGCGTGCCCGTCGAGACGTCAAGCCAGCCTTATCTGGGCAAGGACGTTCCGGTTCAGAAACTGATCCTCCGGCCATTCAAATCGGATCCGAACCGGGACCGGATGGCGGGCTTTGCAGACCTTGTGCTGACCGTAACGGTCTCCCCGGAGGTGCCCGGCTGGTATCTGGACCTCACGGCCGATACGCCAGGTGCCGAAGGGGAGGATCAGGCCTACCGGCTCAGCCTTCATCTGGAAGGGGCAGGTCCTGCGGAGGGGGCGGCGTCTCCGGAGGTGACCCAATGATCCGGCAGCGCAGAATTGACCTGGAGCGAGGCTCTGTTCTCCAAATGTTCTCATTTGTTCGTGCGGGTGGAATAAAGGCACTTGGCGCTGGGCTGATGACGCTTGTGCTGGCCTTGGCGCTTTCGTCCGGGCAATCCGCTCTGGCCGCAGGACCAAAGCAATCCATGGCCGATCAGCTCAATGACTATCCCACCGAAGCGCGAGCGGACTATGTCTTCGGCTGCATGGCGACCAATGGCCAGAGCAGCGACGTGCTGCGCAGGTGTTCCTGTTCCATCGACGTGATCGCGTCCATTCTGCCCTATGAGAAATACGTGGAGGCGGCAACCGTGCTGTCCATGCGCCAGACCGGGGGGGAACGCATGGCGATCTTCTCCCAGGCCGCCAGCGCCCGGGAGCTTGTCGCAAACCTCCGCCGTGCCCAGGCAGAAGCGGATATCGTCTGTTTCTAGGGGAGTGCTTCTGTCCCATTTGTCTGGCGTGTGCCAAAGGGGAAGGTCTCGCCTGATCTCCGCTGATCTTTCAGCAAGCATTCTCCGCCGCACAAGGCGCCACGGCCGACTGGTCATCCGAACCTGATCCCGCCCTGTTCCGGGGGGGCTTGCGTCCCTTACCCTTCGACTTGCTTGGGTAAGGTCTTGTCCCAGCTGTTGCCTTCCGTGTCTTCCATGTGGATCGTCAGGTCAGGCGTCCCATTGTCGGTGTAGCTGAAGCGGAACACGGGATTCTCGCTGATCGAGATCCCGCCCTCCATGGAAAAGAGCAGGTCATCGCCCTGATAGACCGTCAGCTTGTCGATGAAATGGGCCGCAATGAAAAGCTGGGTAATCTGGTCCCGCTGCAGGCCGGAGTAGTTCGGGTGGCGGATCATCACCTGGGTTTCCCGCCGCTGCCCGTCCGGCGTGGACATGGCGGCTGCTGCCTCCGCCTTCGGGAAGCTGCGGACGCGGATCTCGCCCATGGTCGACAGCGCCAACTGGGGATCGCGTGTTGCCGGGGCGGAGCAGCCGCCTGACGCCTTGACGAAGCGGCCGGTCATCACCGGTCCCTGGTCGGTTTCGGCTATCAGGCGGACATTGGAATATTGGTTGACCCGCACCCGCAGCTCCATGTTCAACGGGTGCATCGCCGGACCAAAGGTGAAGGTGCCCGCCACGGGGGCCGGGTTCTCGTCGATGATCAGTTTCGCCGACTGGATCCTTGGCGCAGCGGCGCTGGGCTGGGACAGGACGATCGGAACGGTCGCCGCGTCATTGGCGCGGTAGGGTGCCTCGAGCGAGACGATGCCATCGGCTTCTTTCGGCATAACCTTGCCAAGAATATCCGCCTTCAGATCGTCCCAGGTGCTGCCCGGTTGCAAGGGCGGAGCAACCGGGTCTGCCTTCGCTGCTAAGGCCTGCGTTCCTGAAGAGGAAGTCTTCGCGGAATCTTCCGCCAGCGCTGGGCCGGATACTGCAAGAAGCAGAGCGAGGGCGGTGAGCGTTGTCAGGCGCTGGGCAGCGAACCCTGCGGTGGCCGTGCCTAATCCACTCGATGATTTGGTCGTCGATCTGGTCATGAGATCCTCCCGCCGGCCGGGTCGGATCCGTTCTTCCTCCCCCGTTCTTCCTCCCAAGGAAACACCGGGAAACGCTAGGAAGCTCTGGGCGAGTGCCAGAAGTCTCAGGATCTGCGATTGGCCAGCCGGCACATGCTGTTCCGGAGCATCAGTTTAGTCCGGCTCTGACGCTAGGGAAATACAGCCTTCCGGCTATGTTGCCTCGGGCTTTGCGGACGAAGAGGCTGGGGGCAACCTGGAGCCGAGCAATGTTTGAACTGGTGGTCACCCTGTGCCTTGCAGCAAGCCCTTCGGGAATCTCGTCCGGCCCGGCTTCAACGGCCTCGCCCATTTGCCGTGAGGTCTTGATCCCCGGTCACGAGACCGCGGAGCGGGAGACTTGCGAGGCGGACCTTGCCCGCTTCCAGCTGCCGCAGGGCTGGCCAGAAGGGCTTGCGCCGGAAAGTCAGGATGACCTGGCAGGCAAACTTGGCTGCCAGCATCAAGGCACGGCGCTCTCCGTTACGGAAATTGCCCCCGGCGTTTTCGTGCATGAAGGCCGGATCGAAGAGCCGGGGGCGGAAAATGCGGGAGACGTTTCCAACAGCGGGTTCATCATCGGCAAGACCTCTGTTGCGGTCATTGATGCGGGCGGATCGCGCCTGACCGGCGAGCGGCTTTACCGTGCCCTCCGGCACCAGACTGATCTTCCGGTCAGCCATCTGATCCTGACCCACATGCATCCAGATCATGTCCTCGGGGCCTCGGTTTTCAGGGAGGCGGGCGCGAGTGTCGTCGGCCATCCCGCGCTGGCAAGGGCGCTGGAGGACCGGGCAGGGTCCTATCTTGCCTCTTTCGGCCGTTTGATCGGCGATCCCGCATTTCTTGGAACGCGCGTCATTTTGCCGGATAACTCTGCGGAGGAGGCAAAGACGGTAATCGATCTGGGGGAGCGCCGGTTGCAGCTCAGGAGCTGGCCGCTGGCCCATAGCCCGTCCGATCTGACTGTTCTGGACGAGGCGACCGGAACTCTTTTTGCCGGAGATCTTCTGTTCGACCGGCATGCGCCAGCCCTTGATGGATCTCTGAAAGGCTGGCAGGCGGCGCTGGAGCAGTTGACGGAGCTTCCCGTCACGCAACTTGTGCCGGGGCATGGAGGGCCAGTCCTTGCCTCACCAGAGGGGATAGAGCCCTTGCGCCACTATCTGGAGGTGCTTGCCCGCGACACGCGAGAGGCCATTGCCCGCGGTGAGCCGCTCAGCAGGGCGGCAAGTCATATTGGCGAGGGCGAGGCTGCGAATTGGGCTTTGTTCGGCCTCTACAATCCCCGCAATGCGACGGCTGCCTATTCAGAACTGGAATGGGAGTAATATCTTTCAGGATCAATTAGTTGGATTGTTTTTCCTGAAGCAGTTTGGAAAGAGCGTAGAGCCGCTTTTCCAGGAGAACCGGCGTCTCGCAGATATAGGTCAGCGACTTGGAACGGTCCGTATAGACCCGTTCATCCCAATCGATCTGTACCTCGATCTTGTCGACTGCATCGTAATCCGGTTCCGGCTTTGCCATCAGCGTGGACATTTCCGTCCGGGATTTCTCGATCCGCTCCGACAGCGCGATCTGCTTTTGCGAGTAGCGCTCGATGCCGGAAATGATGCGGCTGCGGTCTGCGGAAATCCGGTCAAAGACGGCAAGGAAGATCCGGCTCATGTCGTCCGGTGCGGCATCCGGATGGGCTTTCCGGAACGTCTCGATCAGCGGGGCAGCTTCGTCCAGGGAGATACGGCGAAGGGCCAGCTTGTCCGCAAGCGCCTGCGCCTCCGGCTGGAGCTTTTCCGCAGCTGGGTCAGGAATGAGGTTCGGCCACATGAGGCCCGCGGAAAGACGCTCGACCTTGCGCTGCTGGCAGGGCCAGCTCGGATCGGAGAAATCGGCCGCATGAGCGCTGTGCAGAAAGCTTCCCCCCAGAACGGCGAGGCTTGCCAGGGCACCAAGGAACATGCGCGCCATCGTCTTTATCTCCCATGACTTGACCGGTTGATCTTGGCCCGGGGAGGGGCGGTACAAAACCCACACCAAGGTCGCAATTGTCCGCTTGGACCCCGCTCTTATAGTCGGGGGAACAGATCTGCCGCACCCAGATTCCGTAGCGGCGGACGGAGGAAACCCGGAGTTTTTATATGCAGACGAGAGCGGCTTTGGCGGTTGGGGCGGGCAAGCCCCTTGAGGTAACGACGGTGAACCTTGAAGGTCCGAAGGCCTTTGAGGTTCTGGTCGAGATCAAGGCGACGGGCGTTTGCCACACGGACGAGTTCACGCTTTCCGGGGCGGATCCCGAAGGTCTGTTCCCGGCGATCCTGGGCCATGAGGGCGCGGGTGTTGTCGTGGAAGTCGGTCCGGGTGTAACCACCCTGAAGCCGGGCGATCATGTGATCCCGCTCTATACGCCCGAGTGCCGCCAGTGCGAATACTGCCTCAACCCGAAGACCAACCTGTGCCAGTCGATCCGCTCGACGCAGGGTGCTGGCCTGATGCCGGATGGCTCCTCGCGCTTCACCACGATGGATGGCGAGAAGATCCTGCACTACATGGGCACGTCCACCTTCTCCAACTTCACGGTCGTGCCGGAGATCGCTCTGGCGAAGATCCGCGAAGACGCGCCGTTCG
>NZ_FRBW01000009.1 GCF_900142725.1 Roseibium suaedae
AAAGCCTTCTCTGCAGCCCGGACCACAAGATCGATATTGAACCGCTGACCAAGGCGGACCTGCTTCACCAGCACATACATCAGCACGGGCTCGGCTTTTATCCTGCCTCGCTCGGTGACTTGCCTTGACCCGCCCCGCTTTCCGCGCCCTCGCCGGAAGCCCTTATCTGCAATCGCGTAAACTACCCTGTTCCGGCTGCCTGGCTTGGGAAAGAACCGCAAGCTGTCCATCCCGAAGGTGGCCAGAAAGTCCGCCATCGACATGCGCTTCTTGCGGCCGGTTCGGCTTAGGCTCACAGGTGCAAAGTCTGTCGCAATGACCAGAAAGCCCCCGGCATCTTTCGACCGGATGGTTTCGCCCGAGCTGAAGGCATGAATGATCTTCGGCGCCTTGCTGCTGATAACAGCAGCGGGTTCCAGCGTGTCAGTCCCCTTGCGCGGATAGGTCTTGTGCCGCCAGGTCTTGGCAAGTCGGTCGCCAAGACCGGAACGTGTCACCTGGCCCCGCAACCGCCCTTTGACGAACTCGGCTGCATCGTCGGTGCCTTCCCAGACACCGGAAACGACGTCCTTCCGTTGACCTTCCAGTTCCGTCTTCAGGTTGCCGACAAGGGCGAGCTTGATATCGCTGACCATGTTGCCCCTTTCAGACCGGCTGCACCTGACAGGTCCAGACCAGCCGGGCGCGATCCTTGATCAGCGGCTTGGCAATCACCTTATGGCTCTGCCCATCCACCTCGAAGGTTCCGCCCTGTATTGGTGTGACCTCCGAAACCCGGACCTTCAGGAGGCTGGACCGACCGACTGGCCGGGAGGCCCCGCCAAAGTCGATGCCCTCATCTTCGTCTCGCGCCCAAAGCACAAGACAGGCCTGCGGACCATAGAGGGCTTCGCTGCCAAGCTCTTCAAACTCGGCGTTGACGACTTCAGCGGAAAGATCCTTGCGCATGATCAGACCAGAGGCTTCTGATCGCTCGAAACCGTCGCGAGAGCGGCATCGCGCTCGGCTGCGGTAATGTCATAGCCGAGCAGCTTTTCAAGGGCAGAAACCACCGGCTTGCCGCTTGCGGTGAAATGATCCTCGTTGTCCTTGTCCAGGTCGGACATCGCGGCAAGGATCGCCTTGGCCAAGGCGTCACCGGTCGGCTTCTTGGGGGCAGACTTCTCCGCTGCCCCTTTCGAAGCGACCACCTCACCATGACGCTTCAGGTAGTCCGCTGCGTCCTTTTCCGGGATCTTCACCGGAGAGCCCGGCTTGAACTCGCCATCACCCGTAACAACGGTCACATTCAAGTGCACCGTCTTCATCTTCTCGGCCATCTCAGGCTCCTCAATTTTCAGGAAGGGAGGCTCCGGAGGTTACGACCACCGGAGCAAAGGGCGGTTAGCGCACCATGATGAAACTGGTTGCGTCCACTTCCCGAGGCGCGGGAAGCGGAGCCGACTGCGTCATCAGGAAGTCCACAGACGGGTCCTCCTCGGACCACATTTTCGGGAAGCGGGCCATCGGACGCAGAGCCCGGTTGTCACGGATCGCGCCATAGCAGAAGGCCCCATTGAAGGTGGGACGCGCGGCAACCAGACAGCCGAGGGACGGGAAGAAGTCGGTGATGTTGCCGTCTTCATCCTCGAAGATCTGGGTGTATTGCCAGAAGTTAAACTGGCCAATGGACCCAAGATAGGCTGCAACCATGTCCTGGCTGCCAGTTGCCACCGGCCCGAGCTGCATCTGGCCATCGGCCTGACGGCGATTGTCCAGAATGCTTTTGACCTCGTCATCCTTCACGAAGAGTTCCGAAGCCTCGGCACCGAAGACGACATCCGTGACGGAGCCGCCAGACTTGAGCGCCACTTCCGTAGCCCAGGCCCGAATGTTGTCGCGAGGCGAAATACCTGCCTCGCCCCAGCGGGCGGCACCTGCGAGCTGCTTTGTCAGCGCGGCATCCCGGTTAAAATTCAGGTTCTGAGCCGGATAGTCCTCGCCCTCGACGATGACAGAACCCGTCTGCAGCACCTGCGCACACATCCATTCCTCGCGGCGGGTGATCTCCGCGTCCTGATCGTCAAGCTCCTGGATCACCGCCTGATTATAGCGCTGTTCAGGCGCAAGCTCGCCGTTGATCGCCTCCCCCGTCAGACGCACAAAGTTCTGGTCGGGTTCAATGGCATTCTTCGGCTTGACGTAGGCGGGTTCAAACGTCTCGACTGAGCGGCCACGCTTGCCCCGGATTTTGCCGGGAACCTTCGGACTGACGAAGGGCGCGAGCTTGCGCCGGGCCTTGAGCTTGTCGAAAGCAATCTCAGGCGTCGTGAACGTCAGAGTATCGCCGAAGAACATGGTCTTCAGCCAGGGGACCGGGCGGTCAAGGGTCGGATAGACACCCAGAAGCGCCGCGGTCGAAAACAGACGGTCCATGATTGAGTTTCCTTATGATGGCCAATTGCTTGGCGAAAGGGATTGAGAAGAGGGATTAAGCCAGCTTGCGCAGGTAGATCGGCTTCCCGGTCTGGCGGAACGAGGCTTCCACGGTGTCGGCGTCATGACCCGCGCCGTAGACCAGCTTCGAAGCATCGAATTCGCCGCTGTCATTGACCGGGCCAGTCACATCGCCGCCGCTGGCGTCAACAGCGACCGGCAGAATGACAGCCGGAACTTCCGAGCCATCGGCCGAGGCCGTGAGACTGAGCGTGTATTTGTCGGAAGCCGTGATCCGGCCCAAAACGGTACCTTCCTCAAAGGCCCCGCCCGTGATCGTCACGGTGCGCTTGCCAACGGGATAGGTGCCAGCGATCAGCCCACCGGGCTGGTAGGTTGCAGTGGCCATGTGGCCCTCCATGATTTCAGAGAGTTGAATGGACCGGGCGAAATGACCCGGCATCGTTTCGTCAGCCCTGATCGGCTGACAGCACGTCAGCGGGGACGGCGGGAGGTCTTCATGCCTTGCGCGGTGGCAAGCAGGCTCTGCTCTGCCTTGGACAGATCGCTTGCCTGGTTGGACGGTTTGTCCTGTCCAGGCCCCTTGTCCTTGCCGGACATATGCGCAGAAAGGCTCGAAGTTTTCGGCGCGGCTTTCAGAAGGCTCTGAGCCCGCTCTGCCGACATGCGGCCCGTGGCAACATCGGAGGCGAGTTCCTTGGCAAGCTTGCCGCGCCCTTCAGCCAGGCCACTGCTCATCAGGTTGAGCGCTTGCTCAAAGCGGGAAGCCTGATCGCCTTCGCCAGCGCCGTCTTCCTCGTCCTCGTCTTCTGCCGTTTCTTCTTCAGCGGCCTCGTCAGTCTGATCTTCCGTTTCCGCCTCGGAGGTCTCTTCCTCCGTTTCGGCCTCTTCATCCTCGGCCTCGGTTTCCTCCGCAGAGGAAGACGCGCGAGAGGGATCCGGCTTGCCAAGAAGGGCAAGCAGGCTGCTTTTCGTCACACCCATGAGGGTCTCCAGTTCTTTGCTTGGGGTCAGTTCAGTTTCGCTGCGGCTTCCCGCAGTCGTGAGAATGCCGCCGCTGGCGGCAAGATCAGATCAATCAGCCCGAGATCCCTGGCCTTGATCAGGTTCACCGGTCCTTCAAACAAGGCCGCTTCGGTCGCAAGCACGGCCTCTTTGGTGATGCCCCGGCCGAGGGCAACATCCTGGGCAAAGAGATCCCGCTCGGCTTCAACCACCTCGTCCCAGCGCTGTTTGACGTCATCGGAAAGCGGCTCATAAGGATTGCCATCCGTCTTCTGCCCGCCAGCCTTGGCAAAGGTGACCTTCAGACCGCTCGCCTTGAGCTGCTCTGAACAGTCAACATGCATCCGATAGACACCAATTGACCCAACCGTTCCGGTCTGCGGCACGGAAATGACTTCGGCACAGGCCGCGACCGCATAGGCTGCCGAGGTCGCCATGCCCTTGACGATAGCCATCAGAGGCTTTTCCTCACCCGCAGAGCGCAGATATTCGGTCAACTCGAAACAGCCGCGCACCATCCCGCCAGGGCTGTTGATCAGAAGGGCAACGACCTTCACTGACGCATCCCCCAGGGCACAGGCAACGGCCGCCCGGATACCGTTGTAACCGGTGATCCAGGACGCGCCATGAAAGGGCAACTCGTCCACGAGGATCCCGGACACGACAATGACCCCCACACCGTCAATCACCTCGTAGAGGTCATGTGTCCGGCAGTCTTCGAGCCAGGTAAACCCAGCCGCCTGATCCTGGACGGATGCCGCCTTCTGCATCGCATGGGCGAAAGCCATCCCGTGCTCTTCGGCCAGGGCCACCTGACAAGGACTGATTAATTCGATCATGACCGGCCTTCTTCCGATTGCTGAGTGGTCTCTTCATCATCCAGCCCCGGTTTTGCCGGAACCGATGCCGCAGCCACAGGTGTCAGATTGTTGCGAGCCAGATGCTCGGCCTCCCGTGCCAACTGCTCGATATTAACTTCCCAATCCCCGCCCTGCTCGGCTGTTTCGCGCTCCAGTGTCGTCATCCGGGCACCCATGCGCATGATCGCCGCCTGAGCCTCCTTCACCGGATCGATGTAGCCACGCGCAGGGCCAATCCAGTCACCGCGCAGATAGCCGGCAGGAGCCTCATAGAAGCTCTTCGCACCGGCAGGCACATCCACTTTGCCCCGGTCCAACGCCTCTTCCAGCCAGGCTGCGAACCAGAGATTTGCAATCCCGGAGACGAGCAAGCCGCGCAGCCGGTGAATACCGCGCCAGACCTCATTCAATGCCGCGCGGGCTGAGGAATAGTTGGTCTGGCTCCAGTCCATCGAAAGCTGCTCATAGGAGACACCCAGAGACGCAGCCAGGGACCGCAGGAAAGATTGCTGGAAGGACGCAAAGCCGCTTGTCTGTCGCGGCTGACTGTTTAGGTCCAGGCGGTCGGTCGGGAACAGGGTCAGGAACCGGGCCTGATCCATTGAATTGCCGCCCTGGTAGAACTCGCTCCTGGACTGGTTAAACCCCTTCCAGTCTGTGCCCTGACCGAAGTTCGCCCCACCGAGGGTTTCGGCTGCATAATCGGCCCCGAGCTGAGTGTAGATCGCACCGACGATGGAGGCATTCAGCGCCGCTGTGTTCAGTTCCGCCTTGGAATAGCTGGCCAGCATCTTCATGCGGCTCAGGGCAGTAACGAGCCGGGAAACGCCACGGCTTTGCCCCGGCCGCCGCTTGTCGTAGCAGTGGATGACCTTCGGCCGCTGCCAGTCCCCCACCTCGTCCCAGCGCTCGAACCGCTGCCAGATCCAGCTTTCCGCGCCATAACTAAAAACATCTGAGGGATGCGCCTTGCGGACGTGATAGGCAATTGGCGCCCCATCCTCATCCGTCTCAACACCGCCCCGAAGCGTTGCGGTATCCATAGTGCCATTCGGATTGCAGAGCCGGTCAGTGTCGATGACGTGCATCGCGGTCGCATAGTCGCGGCCCGGTTTTTCGAGCCAGCGCAGAACGCCGAAAGCCTCCCCGCCCGCAACAAATTCGCGAGCCATCAGCCCCATGAGACCGACAAAGTTCAACTGGCGTTCCGCATCACACCGGAAAATCGGATCCTCTGCATAGGCCTGCCATTCCGTCTGGATCGACTGGCCAAGTTCATCCGCCTCGCTTTGGCTGATACCAAGCAGCCGGGCGGAAGGCTTGCTGTTCAGACGGAAGGTTCCGCCAACCAGCATGTCAACCTGACGGTCAACACCGGAAGAAACCGCCCCCTCATTGCGCTCAAGATCGCGCGTCCTGGAAACCGCAAGGTCACGGTCGGGAAGCCAATCCGCATCCGCAGAATTGAGATTTGGAGCCCAATTCATGAGGCCCTGCATTCGAGTGTCCGCCGCCGAATAGGCAGGGCCTCCAAAGGCAGACATCATGCGGGCGCTTGCGCCCGTCGCATCCCCGCTCTTGACCCGGACAACCGGCTTGATCGTAACAGTGTTCAAGTCCGCCCCCCGATCACGGCAATGACCGGCCCAACGCCGGACCTGGTTCCCGTCAGTTTGCCGAGCGCAACTTTCAGGCGGGTGATTTCCTGATCAATCTCGGAGATCGACACCTGCTGGAAGTCCACGCTGCCACCATCGGCACCGCTGACCTTGAGCCGCCCTTTGCCGGTCAAGAGCGCAAGCTTCCGCTGCTCCAGCGCCGTGATGGCCTGTTCAATCTCTTCTCGGTTCATTGTTTGCTCGCTTATGTGTTGAGCCTCGAAAGCGCCTTGAGCCCATGCGGGTCATCGTCTTCCTGAGGCTTCGCCCGCGCAGGCTCTGCCTGTTGCGGCTTTACCGGAGCCGCAGCCAGAACCACGGTCGGGGTGTGACCGAAGAGGTCACCCGGCTTTGCCGCAAGCTCGGAGTAGTGCGCGGCTCGCCTTGCCCACTCCTCATCCCCCCAATGCCAAAGGTTGGCAAAGTGGGTCATGGCGTAGTTGTAGACCCGGCAGTCCAGCCAGTGGTTCGCGCCACGAGCCTTCCAGACCCGGCTCGGCCCGTGCTTGTTCTTCTCGAGAACCACATATTCGGAGACGAGCATCTTGAAATAGTCGTCTTCCGCGTCGGCCGGGAAGTGGCAATACCCAAGCGGGAAATCACTCTCGCCCTCTTTCGGCCCGCGCCCGAAATAAACCATCTGCGCTGACTTGATCCCGTAGGTTCCGATCAGCCAGACCTTGGCGCCGAACCGTTTTGCCCGACCGGCAGAAACGCCGCTCTTGCGCACTTCCGTATTTTCCGCGCCGCTGATGGCCGGTTTCGACCAGCCGTCAATGCCACGCACGTTCAAGGCATTCGGGCGACGGCGGGTCCAGGCATAGACCGCGTCCGAATGATAAGCGGAATCGACCCCGATCAGATCATCCTGAAGCCAGGCACCGCAGGCATGCTTGAAGCCTTGGTCTGCGACCTGGTCCAGCTTCGGCCATGCCCCGTCCAGTTCAACCGCCGTATCCCCGGCCAGAAAGCCGTAGTCGATGGTCCAGCTTTGCTTGTTCGGCCCCCAGCCAACCCGTTCCCAATAAAGGCCGGTGGCCTGCACATCGACGGCCAGCGTGACGTAAAGCACCCCGGCCGGAGCGGTTCCGCGCTGCCATGCCCCTTCGCGCCGCGCCGACAGAGTTTCCCAGGGTGGCGCGTCCCCTTTGGCTTCATAGGCCTTCCCGAGCGCGGTGTTCATGAACGGCTTGATCAGCTCCGGATCGTCGCCAGCTTCATCCTCTTGCCGGGCCAGTTCATCCCAAAGCTCGAACACCGACATGAAACCGGTGATGTCATAGCCTGCCCGATAGACCGGCAGGTGCCGGTTCCGCCAGCGCTGAGCCTCATCCAGGCTGATGCACTTGAGCGGCACTTCCCCGTTCTCGTCCGGGATCGTTGGCACCCAGCAGGCACCGCGCTCGCGGGCCTCAAAGACTTTCTTGTCCGCCTCGAAATGGGCCTCGCCGCAGGCCCCGCAGACGACATGGCACCGGTATGGCGGAACCTCATTCCGCTTGACGTCCTCCCAGTCCCAATCATTCAGGGCATTGCAGACCTTGCATGCGAAGTAATAGCGGCGCTGATCGCTGCTCTCATACTTCGCGTCAATGTCCTCCCCCTTTTCCGCAGGAGTGGACACGTCCAGCGTCTTTGAGAGACCAAAGGCCTTGTAGGTTTTCAGGCGCTGCTCGGACAATTTGTCCGGATCGCCTTCCCCATCTGCGCTGTCCGTCCAGGCCGAGGTGTCATCCCGGACCATGAAGCGGATCGAGTGCTGCCGGAGCGTGGCCGCCGAGTTTGCCCCGGCAAGCAACAGAAACCCGCCCTTGAAGCGAATACGCTCAGCGGTGGATCCTTCACCGCCCTTTGCCTTGACCGGCTTCACAACCCCGCCTTTTTCGGGATTGAGAACATCCGTTGCAGCAATCGTCTCGTCTAGCTTTTCAACCTTCCAATCTTTGGCCGCCTTCACCGTGGCCTGGATGTACATGATCGGCGCCGGGGTCAGGTGCATGATGAACCCGATCCAGCTTTCCGCGATTGCGGAGCCGCCAGACTGAGCGGCCTTTTTGATGACCACCTCGGGAACAGGATCATCCGGCGAAAGCCGGTCCATCGGCTCGACCAGATAGGGCGCGGTGGAATTCTTCCACTTGCCTGGGAGCGCACTGCCCTCCGGCAGTTTGCGGAACTGCTCGGACCACTCGGACACCAGCATGCGCTTGTCAGGGCGAATGCCTTCCGCAGCAGACCGGTTCAGGGAATTGAGGTTCGCCCGGAGAACCGGAGCCGATGCATAGTCACTCGCCTGACGCTGCATCTTCCTCCATTTCCTTCTCAAATTCGTCGGCAGCGCTTTCAAAGGCTGACCGCAGTTCATCATCAAGGATGATGCGGACAGCGCGGGCATCCGGCGCCGCAGCGATCCGGTCAGAGATCGTGCGCGGCAGGCTCATGATCCGGTCCCGGACCCGCCGCAGCAGTTCAAAGGTCCGGTCTTCGGCTTCGCGCTTTGAGACCAGCTCGCCTTGCCGTTCCTTCAGGTTCAGGTCCGCGATCTCGGCATCAATCGCCGCTCGCCGGGCCTTCGCATCATTGTAGGAGATCCGCTGCCCGCCGCCGCTTGCCGAGGCCGAGGCCGAGGCATCAGGCGGAATATCGGTCAGAAGGTCCGGGGCACTTTGATCATAGAGGACCGGTGCCGAACAATTGCGCAGGCTCTGAGCCGGATCTGTCGTGTCCGCGACCAGCCGCGCAAATTGCGCCGCATTGACCAGGCGGCTTTGCCCCTCTTGCCGGACCTGAATTTTACCATCCGCCTCAAGACGCCGGACCCGTTTCGAGACCGCCTGCTTGGAGACACCGTGCAAGCGGCCAAGCTCGGCAATCGTGACCCAGGTTCCGGACTGATCAGCGTCAACCATTGCCGTCAACCCGTCACCCTGTAACCGTCAACCGGGTCAACCCCGTCAACCCTGCCAAAATCTGATCTATCCGAAAAACCTGTGCCCTCAGTCCGCCCGCATATGATGAGGTCCCCCGGAAGGACCCGTGACCGGGAAAGCCAAGGGGGGCTGGCGGTCGGGCCGGGCTTCGGCCAAACAAAAACCCCGGCCGCGTTTCCGCTCCGGGGTCTTGAACCTTTTTCAGTACGACGAAGGTATGTCAAACTACGATTGTAGATCAAGCCTTTTTTCAAAGTGAAAATCAAACGAGCGCAAAACGATGTCAACATATTGAAAAATAATATTAATTCTCAGATCACACAATGATCTAAAT
Organism: Roseibium suaedae; assembly: GCF_900142725.1. Lineage (GTDB taxonomy): Bacteria > Pseudomonadota > Alphaproteobacteria > Rhizobiales > Stappiaceae > Roseibium > Roseibium suaedae. The sequence goes on from NZ_FRBW01000009.1 coordinate 9,224, forward strand.
AATCACACTCAAATCTAACGTTTTTTTCTATCCGACACATAAAATCTAGACTCCTTTACAAGTAGTCTATCTTTCACCACACGCGAAATAAATTCCCTATCAAGTGACATCATGTCCTTATCAGAGGAAATTATTTTATATGATTCACAAAGCATTTCTTGACTATGCTTATAGTGTAGTCTGAGCATTTCCATGCCGCGAATTGAAGACAGAACCTTTCTTTCATCAAAATTAACTGGCTCGTTGTTCAAACGAACAGAACTACCGCGATAGGTAACCATAAACGGAACCGTAGATGTAATGTCGCAATAACTTACAAATATCAGCAACCTGAAATAGCCGAATTTAAGATCATAAAAATTAAAATCATCACATTTGATTCCAAGATCCTCCTTTAAATTCGTCACGAATACGCTGTAACATATCGACGTCGTCAGATTGAAGTAATTACCAACATATACATTCTTATCCTTATCTCGAATATTAAAGGGCTCCTGACGAGGCGGCCCACCCTCCACACGAAAGAAGACCGGAAACAGAAGAAAATCCTTAGTATTCTTTATGAGTGATACGGTTTTCTCTATATCACCGTTCCCGTATATTGTTTCATGACTTAGGCAGGTGTCGTTACCTTCGTTCGACTTATGTACAGTGAAGTGACCTTCTTTGTACGGCCTATTGCTGCCAAGCGTATGCAATGAAGCAAATGCCTTGTTGATTGAAATAATTAGATCACCGCTTTTAACCTCTTTGACTGTGAATAGAGTTATTCTCGCACCGTTCATTATAGCTAAGACGCGTGTTTTTGGCTTTTTCGCCATTAAATACACCTCACATCACAATTATATGTTGGAATAGGTAATTCAATTTTTGAGCTTAAGTAAAAATAAGTCAAATACCTATCTATAACTGAATCTAAAACTATATCAGAACGATGAGGTCAATGTTTTGAGTCTCACCCGTGATCGAAGATTAAGCTACTTGGCAATTAGCGCCAAACCTTCTGAGAACAAAAACGCCCACTTTCGCGTTTCCTGGAGGATGCAACGGCAATACAGGCTGCCCCCTTTAGGTAACTTCTGCACTATTCACACCTTTTAGAATTCTCCCGAAAACGCCACCAGACCAATCAGCGCCCATGCCCCCATCCCAAGGGCGCCAGGACCGGCGCGTTGCCACCGGTTCGAACTCGGAAAGCTTGCCCCGCAGATTTTCCGCCAGTTCATCGAGCGCCATCCGGTAGAGCGCAAACTCCCCACGCTCAACCAGAACCGGAATCGGGTCCGGTGAGAGCTGGAACTTGAAATAAGCGCCCGGCTTCAGCCCCTTCCGCCGCGCATCCCACCCATCGTCGACCTCATAGGCAAACTCCCGCACTTCGCCGAACGGACCAACCGAGTGCTCAACCACTTCCCGGAACCCAATCGGCGCCCCATTCGCACCGGTCAGCGCCTTCAGTTCCGGGCATTCCCCTGCCCCATCAGGCGCATGCCCAAGCACCGCGACCTTGCGGACCAGGACAGACAACGATTGCCGCAACACCGGCACGCCATTTGCCCCCGTCCGGACCAGAACCGACCGCGCCTGATCCAGCGCCTGATCGGCATAGCTTTCAAACTTCATCAGCTCCGGCATCGGGTTCCACTTGCGGGACAGGACAATGCCCCGGCCATCGAGCCGCGCCACCGCATGATGAACGCAGACCGCATCTGGATGCGGCTCACCTTCGCTGTCCAGATCCGGCAACACGCCATACCGGTTGTCATCCACCCGCGTCAGCAGTTCCGCGAAGCTTCCAACCGAAGCCCAGGCGCTCTTGACCGGCGCCGGACCAGTGCGCTGCGGCTTGTCCTTGATGAGTTCCTCGCAATAAGCCCACCGCAGCAGCTTCTCGATATCAATCAGCTTCATCAGAACCCCCGGTCCATATGGTCCATACTGGTCCAGTCAAAATAAAAACAGTATGGACCAGTATTTCCGTGCCATTTCAAAGCGTTAGACAAGCGGTCCAGACGGTCCATAACTTTCAGCTCCGAGAGAGCAGGGCCAAAGGGGGACAAGCCCTCACGCGCACGCGCACGCACGCGGGGCGCAAATCTGTATGGACCATATGGACCATGTGGACCGGTCGTTGATTTCATTAATGAATTTCGGTCCATAGGCGGGCCACCGGTCCATAACTTGTGTGGACCGAGAGCCGCTGAGCGTCCTTCTCCCCCTACCATCCTGTCTCTCCATGGCCTGAGTTTTCGGCGCCAGACGGCAAGTCCTGCGGCTCATCCGGCCAATCAACAGCCTGCCCCACGGCAGCTTCAAAGCTTGCCCGGCAATCCTTCAGGGGCGGAAACACATAAGCCCGCTTCCTTTGCCCGCTGCGCGGCCGCGTGTCCTGAATGTCAGGGATCAGCTTCATCAGCGCCCGGCCGAACTCATTCAGGTTGTTCCGCCGCTTGATGCCCACCTTGTCTGCCCAGGTCAGATACTCATCGAATAGAACCTGCTTCACCACATGCGGATCCGGGCACCACGTGTCATCCGCCCGCAGCAAAGCCCCTTCGCTCAGCCGCTCGAACAGATAGGCATCGACGCTATCCAGTGTCCGCAGCTTCTGCTGCAACAGCGCCCCGGTGCGCGGCACATGGCGCAGGTTCACCTTTGAAAGGTCAAAGGACAGAAGATCCGCAAGCAAGGCCTGATAGCCCCCCGCTTCCAGTTCCTCGAACATCTGCGCGAAATAACCGTGGTTTTCCTTCGCGTGCCCCGCGCAATCCAGCACGCAATAGCGCCGCTCATCCTTGCCCGCTGGCACCACCCAATCCTCATTGGAGGTCATCATCACGCGCACATAATTGTCCAGGCGATAAGGGTCGACGCCCTTGGATTCAATCATCTGCGTCTTGGAAGTGATCAGCCCTTTCAGCCGCCCTTCCGCCACCTTGTCACCGGCCCACACCGCCTCTTCCGCCTGAAGCAGCAGACAGGCGGACATATGCGCGTTGAACTGCCCGGTCACATAGCGTGGCTCATCCACCATGAAATAGTGCGAGCCGATCAGCGCGCCGAACACTTCCCCCATGACGGACTTGCCGGTGCCCATCAGCCCGCGCACCACAAGCGCCGTTCCCGGCCGCTCCCGTGGTTTCTGCATCAAATGGGCGAACCAGGCGAACACCCAAAGAAACAGGCCCTCATCCCCGCCGCAGATGTTGGTCAGCATGTGGTCGCGGAAGATCGCATAAGACCCGGCCCGCGCATCAGGTGCGCAGGCGAAGCCGCGCCAAAGATTCAGATACCCCGGCGTCCCCTGCCCGTTTTCCGGATCAGGATGGAACTCGATGCCATCATATTGGCGCCGGTGCCGCTCGCCTTCCCAGCGCTTGGCCCAGGTGATGGTCTTTATCTTCCCGTCAGCGCCGCGCACCTGGGTGTATTTGTTCGAAAACATATGCCGAAAACTGTCGACCTGGACCACGCGGATCCTGTCTTCCACCTTCGCCCCCGGCTGTTCGCGCACCATCGCCACCTTGCTGCCGATCAGAACCAGCGCCCAGGCGCGGTTGATCTCTTCAAGAGAATAGCCCCAGTCCTGCGGCACCGGCGCGTTTCCGCCCGTGTAGTTCTCAGTCTCCGGCGCTTCCGGCGCGGCAATGCCGTCTTCATCAGCAAGGCCCGGCTGGATGGATTGCTCCATCAGCTCGCGCACGCGGGCGCGGCCATCCCGCTTCCCCTTTTGCCCCTGCTCTCCCTCCCGCTCCAATTGTCCGGAGGCAAGCTCAGCCCGCAGCTTTGCGGTCATGTCGGCAACGGCGGCCTTGCCGCCAGCCTCCGTGCCTGTCTGCATTGTCCCGCTCATGCGCTCGCCCCCTCTTGCAGGAGGTCGTTGAAGTCCATCCCATCCGGCGCCAGTTTCGGGCTAACCACCCGGTCAGGGGTCTGATAGCGGGCCTTCGCCCGTTCCAGCACCTGGCAGACGGTAAAGCGGTCGCTGTCCCCATCGCCAAGCGGCAGAAACTCACGCACGCAATCCGGAATCGCGATAGCACGAGGATCGCTCAGATCCGGCACAGGACCAGGCACTTTCAGCGGCCGTCCGGCCGTGTTCAAAAGCTCCGGATGATCGACGGATGCCACCGCCTTGCCGCCCAGGTTCTGCAGGCTGATCGCAACCCAATAAGCGGTGCGCTCAAAGACAGGCATGCCAAACTCGGCAACGAGAGGCGAGGCAGTCGTCTCCCATCCCTCACCCATCACCAACCGGTCAAACCGCTCAGGCGTCCACAGCTTCAGGGTCGCCCCGCGCTGGCTGCCGCGATACTTGCGCGGGGCAACCAGCGGGCGCGTGCCGTCTGCATTCGGTTCTGCCTCAGGGTCCTCAATCTGGATCTTCTTCCCCGGCCGGGCCGGATCGATCCAGGTCATGTGAACACCGGCAAAGGAGCCGTCCGCGAAAGTGGCAGGCAGCAGCAGCGCAGGCCCAGAGAACAGCACGAACAGCTCCGGCTTTTTCTGCCCCGGCACCTTGCGCTGATGCCAATATTTGAGATGCGGAACAAACCGGATCGGCAGGGACACAGGACACGGCAGCAAACCCCGCCCGCGCACATAGCCGGCGCCTTCCGTACCGGAGACGCGGCCACCAAGGTTCCAGATCTTCAGGGCGCGGGCGATTTCTTCCCGCCGCCGCCGCTCGGCTTCTGCCTCCGCCTGCTCCCGGCGCCTGGCCGTTTCAGCCGCCTGCCGGGCAACCTCTTCGGCGCTCAAGGGTTCCGCCTCAGCGTCCCCGCCCAAGGCCTCGACAGCCTCGGCAAAGCTCATTCCCTTGAAGTCCTGCAGGAAGCGGATCTGATCGCCCGCCGCCCCGCAGCCAAAGCAATGGTAGCGCTGCTTCGGGTCTTCACAGTGGAAGCTGGGGCTCTTCTCCCCGTGGAAGGGGCAGCAAGCCCAGAAGTCGCCTTTGCCCGGCTGGGTCTTGGCCCGGTCCCAGGTCACATGCGGGCCGATGATAGACGAGATCGGATGGCGGTCCTTCACCCGCTGCAACTCAGCATCAGAAAAGCGCTTCATGCCCGCCCCCTTTCCAGGGACAGCCTGTCCGCACAATCCGCCAGCCGTTCATGCCGCTTGCGCATTTGCAGCGCAAGAAAGCTGGCAGCGGTCAGGCCAGCGCTATCCGCCTTTTGCGGACAGCCGGAAATCGTCTCCAGAACCGCCGACAGCGCATAGGAGAGATCCCGTAAATCATGGATTTGGTTTTGGAGCTTGATTAGACACGCGGGCTCACAAGCCGCTTTGACGCTCAATGCCATGGCCGGTTTCCTTCGGTTAACCGATAAGGTCTGGCCAACAGCTCTCACCCTGGTGGCCGGACGTGCCGGGTTGAGAGACTGGCCCGAAGGAACCAGCGAACCCGAAGGTTCCCCAGCACGCCCAGCCATAGGATGCGCACGCAATCTATATGGGAACGCGCACGAAAAAACGCGCCCGCAAAGGTGCATGACGCGCTGAGCGTCTTCGGACAGTCGGGCTCTCATCCCCGATCCGGACCTTTTTCGCCCGGACGCCCAAAACATGCTCTGATTTGCGGAAAGGGTCAAGACAAGGCTGCTCATGCCGCAACTCTCCCCTTGTGAAGCGGCACAGCCTTTGGTTTTAATCTTGCTTCTCTAAACTCGAGCTGGACCAGACCTTTATGCGAGACGCGCCTTCCCCGGATAGGGCACGAGATAAGACACTGACGGGGAAGCCCGACAGCGATTTTTCCGCACGGGATGCTCTGGTCGCAGGGATTTTTCTTGGCTGTATTGGCCTTGGTCTCATGGCTCTGATTGTCGCCAATCAGAATGTGGAATGGACCTGGCAATACTGGGGCGAGCACACGGTCAACCAGGACGGCATAACCGCAACGAGGTTCGACCGCTCGGCGATCAGCAGAAATTTCTTCCTCGGCTTTCTTGCTGTTGTTGGCCTTGGTCTTGCCATATGGCGCTCTTGGCTGTCCTACCTCCAAACGCGCACCGGTCTCCGCCAAGCAGCTACCGCCGAGCGTGGTCTGATTATTGATAGGTATCAGAAAGGCGCCTTGATGCTGGAAAGTGAGGAACTCACTGTCCGACTGGCTGGCGTCTATGCTCTTCGGGATCTGGCTCTGAGCGACCCAGACGAAACCTATATTTTGGTTCTCGATGTGCTTACTGGCTTTGTTCGCGAACGAACCCAGAAGGACATTATTAGGGAAGATGGCATTCTTTCTGATGCGACACCAAAGGCGCCACCGAAAGCACGATTTGCGCCAGATCTTCAGGAAGCAATTGATGCGGTCTCGCACATTAGAAACAAAGTTTCTGATGCAATCTTGATAGAAAGAGAAGCGCAGTGGAGTTTGAGGATCATCAACTCTAACCTTAGACACATAAATTTGTCGTATAAAAATTTGACCAACGGCGTATTTGCCGGATCCATATTCGATAAAGCTTTCATTTTGTGTGCGGATTTTTCGAATTGTCGCCTTGTAAACGCGAGTTTTTGGGGCGCAACTGTGATAGCCACGGACATTTCTGGAGCTAATCTTAAAGACGTAACTATGAGCGCGCACACTACATTCAAGGTTTGGGCGTATGAAGACAATTTGCCTCAAGATGTTCCGGAGGAGCTGCGCAAGGCTATACCGCTGCGACATAGATCCGAACCTTGGGGCGATTTCGTCAATAGAGCGATCAAGGAGTGGCCTGATGCAAATTGGGAGACATACTTGAAAAGCTTTCCACCCATTTCCGACAAAAAATTCCAAAAGATTGAATAAAGAAGAACGTGTAGAAAGATGAAACAGCCCTATTCCATCTATTTCAGCTACGCGATTGTCGGCTGCATGTGCCTCGTCGTCGGAGGCTTCGCAGGCGGTATCTTCACGATTGGCGTTGATGCCATCTACTGGGGTGCGCCCGTGGCCGAAAATGGCCAAACCCGCTTCCAGATGGTTCAGGCGATCGTGATCGGCGTTGGCGCAATCATCACACTCGGCTTTGCCGGATGGCGCACACACCAAACCCACAAGCAAACGGAAACAGCCAACCGGCAAGCCGAGATCGCCAACCGGCAAGCGGAGGTAGCCAACCGGAACGCGGAAACAGCAAACCGCCAGGCCAAGAACGCCGTCGAGCAAACCAAGATCTCGCGCAGCAACATGCAAATCGACCGCTTCCAGAAAGCCCTCGAAATGATCGATGCAGCAAAGCCCATTCAAACCAAGCTGGCGGGTCTGCGAATTCTGGAAACCTTGGCCAATGAGGACCCAGAGCTTCTGGGCGAACAGGTCCCTTATTGTTTCATGGATTTTGTAATTGAAAATACGAATGAAATATCCAAAGCATATTTCACAAGCGGAGAAGATTTTGAAGAAAAAATTAGAAATAGGAAATCTGGAACTGCAACATCCTCGGATGTAATTTTTGCATTGAATGCAATTTTCAGACTGAGAGATTCCGACAAAAACATTAAAGAAATTAAATACAACCTCTCCGGCACGTGTATTTCCAGAAATGTAATTACAAACGCAAATCTTAGCGACTTGATATTCACAGAATCTTGGCATGATAGATTCAGTATTATGAATTGCAATTTGACGGATACTTACTTCAATTTTTACGGATCCGGAAGGATTGGGCCCGGATGCGACATCTCTGGAGCTTTCATAATGACATCTCCACGATGGAGTATGCTCCAATGTTATTTCGACCCAGACAATCCACCCAGATTCTTGGGAATCCCTTCCGAGCAACTGCGCATAGCAAGGATTGATCCAATTACCGGTGAGAAAACCGACGACCCAAACATCAAAAACCAGAACTCTCCGATTGTACTCCCCCCAAATTTCAGCGGCACCGCAAGTGATGCAGAAGAATATTTCAGAACGGCACTGGAGCTTTTGGACTGGGTATATCTGGAAGAAGACCTTGCGACTTTGATGGAAATCTTCCCGATCTCGCCACGAAGAGCATGAACAGCCAATCCCCCGGTTCGGAATAGACCCAAACGGGCTCAACGGCGTTGCCCCCTTGCCTCTACCCACCGAACAACACGGATGTGATTGCGAATGCCGTAACGCACCGGAGCGTGGTTTTCTCCTATGCCCCGGCAAGATCACCGGCAGGCCGAGGTTTCTTGCCCCTGCCAGCGCGACATCACCACGCGCCCGCAATGCGACCCGCGCCAGAGCAGTCATGCCCCTGCCCCTTCAAAGTGTTTCACGGGTGTATTCCCGTGAAACCGGCCTTCAAGATCCGGCCCGGTTTGGGCCAAAAAGCTCAGCGGGTTCAGGCCGTAGAAGTCACAGAGAACCAGAACGTTCTCCGCGTTCTGCACGCTGTCCGGATGCGCCCGTTCGGCGCGGCTGATGGTGGGGGCGGAAACGCCGCTTTCCATGGCAGCCGTGCGGATGCTAAAGCCCATTTCCTGACGGGCCTTGGCCAGGGCATTGCCCAGGCGGATACGATCAAGCCGTTTCACTGGTCACCTCCCATACAGGTCGCCCCAAGACGGATAGCTTCCGTCCGCGCTTTCAAATCCGCGCGGACCTCATCTTCCGGGTCATCATCGAAAACCCCGGCATCGGCAGCCTGCTGAACAAGCGCCAGGCGCAGGCCGCAGCGCTGCAGCTCGGACCAGGTCAAACCAGCCCAGGCAAGAAAGTGACGGGCGCCAGACGCACCGGGCGAGCGCCCGGCAAACAGCGCTGATACCTGATCAGCCCGCGCACTACACGCCCCGGCGAGCGCCTCCGGCAGAACCCGCCCTTGAGGGTCCACAATCCCCTCGGCAAAGGCACGGCCATAGACGCAGACCTGCAACAACTGCAGTTCCTGCGGGGTCAACACCCCGGAAGGGACATCCACCTCCCGCACATCCGCAGGCGGTCCATCCGGATGCGCAACTTGCAGCGCCGCCAGATGCGCAGCACAAGCCGCAACGAAGTCAGGGAACGGGGTCATGCAGTTCATGCCGCAATCCTTCCACTAAGGGTTGCCGAAACGCAGTGAGGCGTGCAGAAATATCCGCTGCACTTGGGAGGCTGATAAACTCATGGGAATTGCAGCAACTGCCGCGCTGAATGCGCTGATCGATGAAATGGCCGCCATATCCGAAGGCAGGCCGCCACAGGCCAGCCCGATCGCCATCCTGCTGCCGGAAAAAGACGAAGAGGACAGCTACATCGGCCCAGCCCTCGGCCCCGCCGAAGGTCAAAGCTTCATCATCGAATATAAGGACGCAGCAGGGCAGGCATCCACGCGCCGCATAACGGTAATTTCCATCAGGTCCGCCGCAGATGGCAGCCCCGCCCTCTACGCGAAATGCCATGAACGCAAGGCGATGAGGAATTTCCGGGCGGATCGGATCGTCAGCTGTATTGACTATGACGGCGAAGTTTTCAGCGACGTGAACAGCTTCCTGGTCGAACTGTTTGGTGCGGAAAGATTTTTCAAGTCGGCACCCGATGACCGGACGCCGGACCACCGCAAGCGGTGGAACAAGATGCGCCAGGTCATCCAGCCGCACGCCGTTCTTCTGGCCGCCTTGTCTGCGAGCGACGACAACCGTCGCCGGAGCGAAACAACCGAAATCCTGAACAGCTGCGCACACACCCTCGAAGCAGCGCTCCTGGAACCGACGAGACAGGAAGCCAAGATGATCTCCGCATTCATCCGAAGGCTGGAGCCGGACCGCGCGGCCATCGCCGCCGCCCTGGACGATATCTATTCCCGCGGCCCTGCAGAGGTCACAAACCTCCTGATCGGCGCCATCGCCGTCATGGATGCGGACGGCAAGAGAGATGAGCGCGAAGTCGAGCTGATCAACAATCTGGCTGTCGAACTGACCGGCATGCCAATCGCCTGAAGAAACGGAGAAACCTGAAGAGGCAGTGGCGGCAAAGGCGCTCATTCGCCGCCCTCCCCGGCCAGGCCATTTTCAGAAAAGGAGAAGTCAAGACCAGTGACAACGAGAACACAGGCGGATGGATCCCCATGACAAACGCGCCCGGCCCACTGGACATACTTTTGTCCATCCTCGCCGATCAGCTCACCGCCAACGTTGTAAATGCGCCCGAGGGGCCCACCGCCTACCTCAACCAAGTCAAGGCCCAGGCGCTTTCGAAACTCATTGACCTGCGCCGGATCTCGACCCATCACCTGAGCGAGGAAGAGGCAGCAAGAGCCGAAGAGCTTTTTGAAATGATGGCGCCCCATGCCGATCATCAACGGCAGATCATTGAAACCTTTTTCAGCAACCTTGCGCAGCGGCTCCAGGGCCTTCCCCCGCAAGGGGCGCACCGGCATTAGCACCCAGACCACTCCGCCACCCTCAGCAGCAGGGGCCATGCGGTACCCGGAAGCCACAAGCCCGGGACGGGTCCGGTAGAGGTCAAACACGCCATCGGTCAGGGCGGGTGAGGCAGGTAAATAGAGCGCAGCACTCATTGCCTCCCCCTTCCTGAAATCGCCGCAACGCCAGTCTTTTCCGCGTCGGCTTTCAAGGCGTCCTCGCAATGAGCCAAAAGACAGGTGAAAGCTTCGACGGTTTCGCGCAGTTGGGGGATCATGTGACCGGCACGGATCTCATCCGGGGTCACCTCGCCATCATCAGCAAGTGCCTGAACGAGCGCGGAAACCGCCTCCCCGCTTTCCTTCACCGCCGCTGCTGTCTCCCTGGCGAATGCACCCCGCGCATCCGGATCCGGCAAGGGCACAAACACACCGCCCGCAAGGCGGCATAGATCCCGCAGCAAAGCCGGAACCTCGCCGTGCTGGGTGCGATCCAGGATCAAGTCCAGGGCGACATCCAGCGCCAGGAAGGTGTTGACGTGCTTTTCGCCTGTCGTGTTACCGCAGTCTGAAAGGGTCTGGTGAGATACTCGCGTCAGGCTGGCAGAGAACTCCTGCCCGCCGCACTGACGGATCAACCGCTGGGTGGAAAGCTTCAGCGCCCGGCGCTCTTCGGGGGTGGAAACACGCTCAGTCATGGGAAGCGCCCTCTGGATGATCAACGATAGCCCCGGATTTTTGGCCGAGGTTGCGGGATGACTGACCGTCCAAGTCCTGCGAGTATGACATCTCGCATCGTTCAGGAGGATAAAGGTCCGGCCTCAGCTCTGAACGCCGGAGACCCGTAATCCTCTCCACATCAAGGACACGAAGCGCAGGAACAATCTTCCACTGGGACACAGCCCCATGGGTTATGCCTAGCTCATCCGCTATCGTCTTGATCAAACCGCGCTTGCCGCGAAAGGCTGTCTGGATATCAATCATGGTTCAAAATATTAGCCATACTGATATTAACACGCAAGCCAAAATATTAGCACCACTGTCTGGCCCCAAGACAGCTTGGTGCGAAAATATAAGCATGGCGAAAGTTCACCCGAATCCAAAACCCAATAAGCCAAGGCATTTCATTCGCGAATGGCGAAAGCATCGCGGAATGACAATGGAGCAGCTCGCGGAAGCAGCTGGGGTGACGCAGGGCAGCATTTCTCAGTTAGAGCGCGGCCAAATAAACTACACACAGCCAACTCTTGAAGCGATCGCCAAGGCCCTCTTCTGCTCACCGGCAGACTTGATAATGCACACGCCAGACCACGCCGCTGCGGATGACTGGATGGCCCGCTTCTTTAGAGAAAGAAGCCTCGACGAACTAAAGCGCATCGAACAAATGCTAAGGGCTGCGTTTCCGGAAGAAACTGCCTTAAAAACAAATCACAAGTAAACGGTCTACATAATTGACACGCCAAGGGTCCTGCATGCGATCTCTTTGATCGGTAGGGCCTCGCGAGTAAGTTTTACTCGTCGACGACCATATGCCGCACAACGGCTATCGATAGCCGCTTCACACGCACAGGCACCCTGGAACACCTCCTTTTCCAATGGGCATGTTCCGCACCAATCCTAAGTAAACCACCAAAGATTGCGCAACTACCGAGGAGAGTGCGCCGCCTCTCAATATTAGTAACACTAATTTTTATTTGACGCAGAATATTAGCTACACTATTAATCTTTAATTGTATCGCCTGATTGTCTGATGCCGCTCGAGAAAAGCGAGGAAAGCCAATGACATCCCAATCACTGCTCCTCTTTGCCCTCGCGATATTCGCACCATCGGCAACCTTGATCATCTGCGCCGTTCTGGCTGCGATGTGGGGCCAAAAGCAGTCTGCATCTGAAAACCCCTTCCAGATCCCCGCAGCGCCCCGCAAGGCGCGCGGCGCCCGCCCTGCCGTGACCTCTCCTCCCTCCGGCAGGGCGGCAGGGTTTTTGAAAGGGGTGAAGCCATGAGCAAGAAACGGGACGCGGAATTTGCCCTGCTCTTCAAGACCGTCGCAGGCCTCTGCGAGCGCGTGGCCATATTGGAGGCCTCGCTAGAGCGACTTAAGGCAAAAGAGCTGGACCGCAGCACGAAAACAATCGATCCAGAAGCTCTGAATCTTTCAAGCCTGTCAGCGCTTGGGGCGAACCTTGGAGTGGTTTTCGCGGGCAGGTTCGAGAGGCCCTTCGACCTGGACGACTTCATCCGGCCGATAGAGCGGGCGCTGGCGAGGCGCATTTCGCAAAACCAAAACAAGCGATTTGGGCAGCTCATGAAACGCAGGCCGAAACAGAACTGATTGGTCTTCCCCATTCCCCCATCACACTCCGGAGACCCGAAATGACTGAAACTACCATTTCGCCTGAAGCCGTTGCAGGCGATCAGCTGCGGGCTTTTGTCGAACGCATCGAGCGCTTGGAAGAGGAAAAGAAGGTCATCGGCGACGACATCAAGGATGTCTACGCCGAGGCCAAGGGCAACGGCTTTGACACCACAATCCTGCGCAAGGTCGTTTCCCTTCGCAAAAAGCAGCCGCACGAGCGCGAAGAGGAAGAGGCGATCCTGGACCTCTATCTTCAGGCGCTTGGCATGCACGGCCCGGCCTGAGGCGGCTTGATGCGCCCGGCTTCGCCCATCGAGCAGCAAGACGCTCAGCGCACCCTGCCACCAGCAGCCCACCGCGCCGACCGGATGACCGCAGAAGTGCGGAGCCTTCTGGCTGAAATGGATGAGATCGCCGGGCGCATCGACCAGCTGGTCGCCCTGACACCCCATGACCGGGCCGAAATTCTTGGCCTGGTCAGTCAATTCAGAACCCGCGCGAGCGCGGTTTTCACAGAAGCCCTCTCGGCTGTAACGGCCATCAAACAAGGACGCTGAGGATGATCAGACCACAGATCCCCCTGGAACGTGCCCAGCCCGCTATCATGTATCTGACAGCCTCCGGCCGCTGCCTGGATCTCATGAACCTGTCCGCAGCCGACATCCATTGGCCGGATCTGGTGGCCGCCCTTGTGCGCATCCCGCGCTTCAATGGTGCCACGGGCTTTGTTTCCTACAGCCTGGCGCAGCATTGCTGCCACGCCTATGACTTCGCCTCAGCCAAGATGAAGCCCCTCGCCCTCCTGAATGATTTCTGGAAGGCCTACCTGGGCGAGCTGAGCCGCCCGGCCGTCAGCTATCTCGGCCACATGTCCGGCAGCGCCAAGCTCTTCCGCGACACGTTCCAGCTGGCACGGGACGAACTGTCCGCCCCGATCTTTGAAGCAGCCGGCATCCAGCCACCCGCAGACCAGAAAGCCTTCAACAAGGAACAGGCCGAGCTTGCCTGGCTGGGCGGCAAACTGCTGGCAACGGAAATGCGCGACCTGGTGCCCGCAGGCGCCATCGAGCGGCAGGACTTCATCGTCCGCACCGGGCCGTTCCCGAAGGTGCTGAAAGCCTGGGGCCCGGACAAGGCCCGCACCGAGCTAGAAGCCCGTCTCAGCGCCATTGGCGTTGCATCTGTCACGCGCGGCTGAGGGGAAAGCCAGTGTCCCGCCGTCAGTCCAGCAAGCCCATTACGATCGAGCGCGTTGCAGCCGCGCTGATCAAGCTTGCCTGGCTGATTGAGCGCACGCCTGAGGGCGAGAAATTCCTCCCGCTATTCGAACGGCTGGAAAACGAGCTGGCCGCCCTGCAGGACAAGCAGGACACCATGTCCCGCGTCCGGCGTCTGGCCGCCCTGAACAACCCACAAGCCAATCCCCAGCTTGCACCGCCTCAGAAAACCATATCCACCTGATAGGCCACGGCCTGAAGCCATTTCTGCTTCTGCTCAAGCGTCGGACCAGTACCATAGCGCGGCCGGTGATACTTGTGCCCCATCAAGGCTGCCGCAATCTTGTCCGGCGCCTCTGCCGCCGTTAACCGGTCCTCGAACGTATGGCGCAGGCTGTAAAGCGTATGCTGCGAGCTGGGACGCAATCCATTGTCTGAAAGATAGTGATTGACCAGGCCGGACAGGCCATCCGCCTTGTGCCGGTAGCGCGGAAATCCGTTTGGAAAGGCCCTGGCCGCTGCCAGCCCAACACCGACCAGAGGAATCTCGCGCACAGACTGCCACGTCTTGGTCTTGCGCTCATCCGCCAGGATGGACAGGTGCGGCACATCATGGTCCAGGATGAACCTGGCATTACACACTTCGGATAGCCGCGCACCCGTCTCGGCAATCACGCAGACAACCGCCCTCGCCTCTGCATTCAACCCGCTGAGCCCCGGCAAAAGCCTGTCCTGCACATATGCCGGGTCATAGGCCTGCCGGTCAGGTGGCGCTCCCTTCGGGAAACGCAATTCCCGGAAAGGCGTATCCATCAGCAGTTGGCGCTCCAGGATCAGGGTTTTCAGCATCTTGTTGATGTGACCGAAATCCTTGTTCGCCGTATCCGCGTTCATGTCTTCCGACACAATGCGGTCCTGCCACCAGGCGCGAAACTCGATTGCGTCCTCACGGGTCAGGTTCAGCAGCGGCTTGTCATCGATCACCTTCAAAAGGTTCTCAAGCGCCCGCAGTTTCGGGTTCCGCCACTTGCGCTTTTGATCCTCGGCAAGATCTCTCAAATATACTTTCTGAGACTTCTCGAACTCCTCGAAAAGATCTGAGATACGCAGTTTCGGAGGTTCCAGACCGCCCAGAAAAGCGTCCGCATCGGCCACTGCAACAGTTGAACTTCTCTGGCTAACGGCTTCAACACGCGTCAGCACGTCCCCCAGCCAGGCAGAGGAAGGATCAGCAAGCTCTCGAACCGACTGATAGGCAAAGCCACGCGCCCGCGCGCGCCGCACCGCTTCATGATAGCGCTCGGCCGCCGCATCCACCCGGCCGGATGCCAATCCCGCCCAATAGGCCTCCGCCTCACGGTTGAGCCGGTCAACAATCGGACCGGCAACAAGACACGCAGGATCATCCCCCACGCGCACCTTTGTCGAAAGCTTCACAAATGGGCGCGGGTCCAGGTCAGCATACTCGGCAGGCACCCGCCGCCGATAGATCCACCACCCTGCGCGCTTTGCAGCAAACTTCGCAACCATAAGCCCGAAATGCCCCTCTTTTTTGGGTCACACTTTGGGTCACACTTTGGGTCACACGAAAACAAAAAAGCAAGTAATTTCAATGAATGTGACGGCTGGATTTTACTCTATGGCGGACACCCCATCCGCCACTCAATTCCCCTGCAAGACACGGCCTTTGCAATCCTTCCTGCCCAGAGAGGCATAGAAGGACCAATTTCCATTGTTTCCGACTTGGTTTACCCCTAAGGCGCCGCAACCGTTTAACTGACCCCAGCCATATGCAGGTAAATCATATATATTGACAGACACAAGGAAATAATCAGGGAAGCCTTAACAAAAACAAACAAATAACCAAGTGACCAATTAGTATATTTTTGAAATGAACTTACAGCATCACTTATTGAATCAACTTTACCTGAGTATTTGTCGAATTTAAAAGAATAGTAGATCAACAAAATTAGAAAAATCGCAACAATTACCAATATAGACATGTATATTCCCTCTACGAAAAATTGATCTTTCATTTATATCTACACAAATCACAATTTCACCCTAAGCGCCGCATAAAAATTCGCACTCTAAAATTCAAGGCTTCAGCACTGAAACTCCCGAGGTGAACCGCCCCCATTTCAGAGTGAGCCATACTAATTTTATTTTAAAGGCATGACATGGAACAGAAGATCGCGAGCCTGTATTTTCTGGCAGCATTGGGCGTGGGGTTCGCGGGAGCAATTGCAGTGCTGTTCTATAGCAGGCGCTGCCAGTTCGGATTGCTTCGCTACAGCCTGGCGTTTCTGATTTCCTACATCCTGATCGTGTTCTGCGTCCGGTTCTCTTACAAGATCTTCACTCTGCGCTTCGACATGTTCGAAGCCATGACCGGCCGGACCCCGGCTCAGGAGGCAACCTACCTTTACTATAGCCGCAAGATGACCCGCGATTCTGCGGCGGGCATGATCCCTCTTACGGCCATTTTCTTCAGCGGAGTACAGATCAGCCTGCTGCTGGCAATCGACGGCTTGCGACGGGCAACCCGCTGGGCGCTCACAAAGATCTAATTCTCAACAGTCCGCGATTCCGGATGCCAGGGTCTGATATCCATCAGGTAAGTTGAAATTTGTGATCTGATCTTGCCGCAAATCCAAAAACTGGCAGCGAAGTGGCCATGCACGGTGTCAGCAATCAGCTCTGCCGCTCCTGAAAATTCAGGACAAAAAAGTCAGCTCTGGCCGTGGTTGAAAGCTTCCAGTCTTTCAGCGCCTTCGCGGTTCTCATGGATGATGCGCATGGCGTTCGGGACGATGAGATCGGCGATGGTTGCGGCCTCAAGGGGCTCGAAGAAACGCTGAAGCGCTTCGTTGAGAAGCCTCGGCAAGCGGCAACTGCCGATCAGGGCACAATCGTCATTGTGGTTCATGCAGGTCGTCATGGCGAAGTCGGTCTCGAACATGCGGACGATTTCGGCCACGGAAATTTCGGAGGGATCCTTTTCGATCCAGATGCCGCCATTACGGCCCGGCGTTGACCCGATCATGCCGGCTTTGCGGAGCTGTTGAACGGCAGCAACAATCTGCGCACGGTGACCGATATATTGTTCAGACAGTTGGTCGATCGATACTTTCTGCCCTTTCAGCAAGGACAGGAAAATAAGTATCCGAACCGCGATGTCTGTTCTTTCGGTTAACCGCATTCGGAGCCCACCTAATCTTAAAAAACGCCATTCGCAAAAATGGATTTCACGACCGCATTCTGATCAATGGAACGCTAGTCTATTTGGCAGAATTGTATGTTGATCAATATCAACCTTCCAGCGTTAAATTATCATATTATTCAAAAGTCATATAGCCGCTGTGAATTTCCGACCCTGATTTAATTCACGATAACGTAGGGTAAGTGAAGAAAATAAAAATCCTCACATTCCCATATACATGCAGGCTCCATCTCCTTACGGAACCATGTCCTCGAGGCGAAAACG
Source organism: Roseibium suaedae (assembly GCF_900142725.1). GTDB lineage: Bacteria > Pseudomonadota > Alphaproteobacteria > Rhizobiales > Stappiaceae > Roseibium > Roseibium suaedae. The sequence continues at coordinate 26,598 of NZ_FRBW01000009.1, forward strand.
GAATATTCTGGAAATCTGAACGAGGGCAATCTCGAACTCCGCTTCAACCGAATTTTGAAGGCGCTCCTCGAAAGCGGAGAGAATCATGTGCTTGTCCGCTCCTTTCACCGCGAAGATGAAAGGAAAGCCAAACCGCTCCAGATAGGCGCCATTCAGCTGGGTGAAGCGCGCCAGTTCTTCCGCCGTCAACCTGTCCAGACCGGCACCCGCCTGTTCCGTCCTGGAGGCTTCTTCCAGCTTGCCTGCAAGTGCTGCCTTGCCCGCAAGATCCGGATGCGCCCGGACCAGGGCAAGCTGAGCATCGTGGGGCGCCCCGCGCATGCCGGCCTCGAAGGCCTTGATCAGCGCCTGCCGGTCCGCAAAGGGGCCAAGGCTGTGAGCCTCCCGCGCCACCCAGGGACTGTGCTCGGCGACATGTCCGAATGTGGCGGCAAAGGTGCTCTCATCCATCTTGTTGATGTCATCAAGACTGATCATGGACGTCTGGTTCTCCGCCTCGCCTCTGGCCGGTTCGGTTCACTTCTTCTGCTGGGAAATCCAGGCCCCGAGCGTTGCCCGGTCTTCATCGCTCATCCCGGTTTCATTGCCGAGCGGCATGGCATCGGACTGGACGGCCTGGGCCATGACCTGATCCGCATAGCGGCGCAGATCCGCAACGCTCTCCAGATGAATGCCCTTGGGCGCCTCCTCAAAGCCCTCATGGGTTGGCGTTGCCGCATGGCACATGGCGCAATGGGTGGTGATCAGCGCCTTTGCGGTGGCATCGGACACCTGACCTGCGCCACTAAAGTCCCTGGGCGCGGTCATGATCATGGCCGTGATCAAGCCGATGGCGGCCAGCGGCAAGGCCCACCAGAACTTGCCGAAGGCATCCCCCGCATCATGACGGTTCAGGAAATGCCGGACCATGCCGCCGATGACCAGGATCAGCGCCACCAGCAGCCAAGACTGAGGATGGCCGGTCAGCATCGGATAATGGTTGGAGACCATCATCAGAAGAACCGGCAGTGTCAGGTAGTTGTTGTGAACGGAACGCTGCTTGCCGATGGCGCCAAGCCGAGGGTCTGGCGCCTCACCCGCCATGAGACTGGCGGCGATCTTCTTCTGGTTCGGAATGATGATGCCGAAGACATTCACCGCCATGATCGTGCCGACAAAGGCCCCCACATGGATCAGGGCGCCGCGTCCGGAAAACACATGGGTGAAGAGATAGGCGGCCCCGACGATCAGGACAAAGAGACAGACCGCCAGAAGCGGCGTGTTGCGGCCGACCGGCGACTTGCACAGCCGGTCATAGACCAGCCACCCTCCGCCAAGGGAGAGCATGGAAATGAGGACGGCTTCGCCCGGTGTCAGTTCCAGCACCGACGGGTCGATCAGATAGGCCGAAGCATTGGCGTAATATTGCACGACCAGAAGCGCGAAACCGGTCATCCAGGTGAGATAGGCTTCCCACTTGTACCAGATGAGGTCTTCCGGCAGCTCCTTTGGCGCAACCAGATATTTCTCGACATGGTAGAAGCCGCCGCCATGCACTTCCCAGGCAGTTCCGGCAACCCCGTCCTTCATCCCCGGCCTTTTGCGCAGGGAGAGGTCGAGAGCGATGAAATAGAAAGAGGTTCCGATCCAGCCGATACCGACGATCAGGTGGGCCCAGCGGAAAAGAAGGTTCATCCAGTCCATTGCAAAGGCAAAGGTCATCGGGGCGCGTCCATGATGTGCGTGGCCGGAAACCGTCCGGGTCCCTGCCCGTCCGGCATGTCAGTTTGGCAGCAGGCCTCTCACGGTCTCCGGGGTGGAGCCGGGTCATCTGCCGCTGGTCGGGAATGCCCGCGGGCGGGCATTCCCCTGTTCATGTCAGGTCAAGGATTACTGCGGCAGCTTGTCGTCGACGCCCTTGACGTACCAGTTCATGCCGAGGATCGCGCCATCGTCGAGACGCACGCCATCAGCAGCAGCCTCGGTGCCATCCTGCTTGGTGAGCGGACCGGTAAAGGGCTCCCAGCCGCCTTCGATCTTGGCCTGGGTTTCCTTGGCCATGGCGACAACGTCATCCGGCAGGTTTGTGTAAGGCGCCATGACAACATGGCCTTCCTTCAGGCCGCCCCAGGTCTGGGTGCTCTTCCAGGTGCCGTCGAGCACTTCCTGGATGCGCTCGATGTAATAGGGCGCCCAATCGTCGACGATCGCGGTGTACTGGGCCTGCGGAGCAAAGGCGATCATGTCGGAAGCCTGACCGAAACCATGCACGCCGCGCTCAGCTGCCACCTGCAGGGGAGCGGTAGAGTCCGTGTGCTGGGTGATGATGTCTGCACCCTGGTCGATCAGGGCCTTGGCCGCATCAGCTTCCTTGCCCGGGTCGAACCAGGAGTTCACCCAAACGATCTTCAGCTTGAAGTCCGGGTTGACGGACTGCGCGCCCAGAAGGAAGGCATTGATGCCGGAGACGACTTCCGGGATCGGGAAGGAGGCAATATAGCCTGCCGTGCCGGTCTTGGACTGCTTGGCCGCGATCTGGCCAATGATGTAACGGCCTTCGTGGAACTTGGAGTTATAGGTCGCAACATTATCGGCGGTCTTGTAGCCGGTCGCATGTTCGAACTTCACATCCGGATACTTCTTCGCGACCTTCAGGGTCGGGTTCATGTAGCCGAAGGACGTGGTGAAGACGATGCCGCAGCCTTCACGGGCAAAACGCTCGATGGCGCGCTCGGAATCCGGGCCTTCCGGCACGCTTTCCAGATAGGCGGTTTCAACCTTCTCACCGAAATGCTCGACGACAGCCTTGCGGCCCTGCTCGTGCTGGTAGGTCCAGCCGAAGTCACCGACCGGGCCGATGTAGATGAAACAGGCCTTCAGGTCAGCCGCAGAGGCTGCGCTGGAAGCGGCGGCAAAGGCAACAGCTGCAACTGTCGCTTTCAGGAACTTCTTCATGTGTAATCCCCCTCAGGATTAGCGTGTGTCATGCGATCGGCGGAGGGAGCCGGAACCCGATCGCGGGGGCTCTGGCTCTGATTGACCGGAAGCGGGCGCTTACCGGTCCGGAACGAACGGCTTGCCGAGGCAGGCCGGCGTATTCACGAGTGTCAGTCTGCGGTTTGCCGATATGACGACAAGAACCGCGATCGTGGCAAGATAGGGCAGGCAGGAAAGGAACTGCGACGGAATGCCGATCCCCTGCGCCTGGGCATGGAAGGTCAGAACCGTCACCGCGCCGAAGAGATAGGCCCCGGCGATGATGCGCATGGGCAGCCAGGAGGCGAAGACCACCAGAGCCAGCGCGATCCAGCCGCGGCCGGACACCATATTTTCCACCCACTGCGGGGTGTAGGCCAGTGACATGTAGGCGCCGGCAAGCCCCGCACAGCCGCCGCCAAAGAGAATGGCAAGGAAGCGGACCTTCAGCACGGAATAGCCGAGCGCATGGGCCGAGACGTGGTTGTCGCCGACAGCGCGCAGGATCAGTCCGGTGCGGGTGCGGAACAGCACATAGCTGACCAAGCCCACCAGCGCGAAGCCAATATAGACCACTGCGTCATGGGAGAAGAACACCGGCCCGATGAACGGCAGGTCGCTCAGGCCCGGAATGTAGAGTTCCGGCAAGCGCAGGCCCGGAATGCCGATGAAGCTCTCACCGATCATTCCGGACAGGCCAAGCCCCAGGATGGTGAGCGCGAGCCCCGAGGCAACCTGATTGGTCACGAGCCGGAGCACCAGGAAGGCAAAGAGCGCGGACATGGCCATGCCCGCCAGAATGGCCGCCAGAACGCCAAGTGTTCCGGAACCGGTCTGATTGGCGACGGCAAAGCCCACGACCGCGCCGATGATCATCATGCCCTCGACGCCAAGATTGAGCACCCCGGAGCGCTCGACGACAAGTTCGCCGACAGCCGCAATCAGAAGCGGAGTGGCAGCGGTGATGACGGTAAGAAGAACAGCCTCAAACATGGCTCACGCTCCCGCCTTTTCGCCGGACGAACGGGACGTGACCACCCGCAGTCTGTAATTTATGAAAGTGTCGCAGCCGAGCACGAAGAATAGCAGAAGCCCTTGAATGACGTTCGCGATCTTGTCGGAGACGCCCATGGACGCCTGAACCGCTTCGCCGCCGATATAGGACAGAGCCAGGACGAAACCTGCGACCAGAATGGCAATCGGATTGAGGCGGCCCAGGAACGCAACAATGATGGCCGTGAAGCCGTAACCGGGGGAAATGGTCGGCAGCAACTGGTTGAGAGACCCGGACACTTCCATCGTCCCGGCAAGACCGGCAAGACCTCCGGCCAGCGCGAAGGAAAACAGCGTCAGCCCCTTGCGGGAGAACCCGGCGAAGGCCCCTGCCCTCGGGCTTTCGCCCATGACGCGGATCTCGAAGCCTTTGATCGTCCGGCTCAGAACCAGCGCCAGGATGACAACCACGGCAAGCGTGATCGGAGCGGCAATGCTCATGCGACCGTCACCAATGCCCGGCAAGGTGGCCGCATCCGAGAACATGCGCGATTCCGGAAAATTGTAGCCATCCGGATCACGCCAGGGGCCACGGACAAGATAGTCCAGCAGCAGGTTTGCCACATAGACCAGCATCAGGCTGGTCAGGATCTCGTTGGTGTTGAACCGGGTCTTCAGGATCGCCGGGATCAAGGCCCAGAGCGCCCCGCCGATCACACCGAACAGCAGCATCAGGGGCAGCGTCGCCGCCGTCTCGAACTCGGGATAGAGGATCGGCAGCGCAGACCCGCACAGGGCTCCGGCAACGAACTGGCCCTCGGCTCCGATGTTCCAGTTGTTGGAGAGGTAGCAAACACTCAGCCCGCAGGCGATCAGCACCAGGGGCGTTGCCTTGACGACCACTTCCTGAAGCGACCACACATCCAGCAAGGGCTCAATGAAGAACTTGAACAGGCCGAGCAAGGGATCCGTGCCCGACAGAACAAACAGGATTGCAGCTGCCACGAGGGTCAGACCAACCGCCAGAATGGGCGAGAGCATGGCCATCAACTGGCTGTGCTCCTTGCGCTTGATCAGTTCAATCCGCATCACAGCGCCTCCGCCTTGGCTTCGGCGCCGCCTGCCATCAGCAGGCCCACCTTTTCGCGGGTCATGGTCTGGGCATTTTCCGGCGCAGACAGCTGCCCTCGGGAAATGACCGCAATCCGGTCCGCAATTTCAAAGATTTCATCCAGGTCCTGGCTGATGACCAGAACCGCCGATCCGGACCTTGCCAGATCGATCAAGGCCTGACGGATCAGGGCCGAGGCCCCCGCATCCACGCCCCAGGTCGGCTGGTTCACCACCAGAATGCCCGGATTGCGGTCAAGCTCGCGCCCGACGACAAATTTCTGCAGGTTGCCACCGGACAGGGACCGGGCTTCCGGATCGTCATGAGACATGCGCACGTCGTAGTTGGTCTTGACCTTCTTCTCCAGGGTGCTGGAGCGTGTGCGGCTGAGAAAGCCCTTGGAAATCAGGCCGTCCCTGGTGGCATGACGGGTCAGAACGATGTTGCCCGTCAGCTTCATTCCCGGCACGGCCCCATGGCCAAGACGCTCTTCGGGCACGAAGGCGGCATTCTGCTTGCGGCGCCAGTTGATGTCGCGCTTGCCGGCTGCCTGGCCATCGATCTCCAGCATGTCCGGATTGACCGGAACCTCGCCGGAAATCACGTCGAACAGTTCGCTCTGGCCATTGCCTGCAACGCCTGCGATGGCGACGACTTCGCCCGCATGCACCTCAAGGCCGATGTTCGCCAAAGCTGTCGCAAAAGGCGTAAGCGCAGGCGAGGACAGGTTCTTGAGCCGCAGGCGCACATCCCCGCGCTTCAGGGAAAGCGCCCCTTGGGAGACCACCATCACCTCGGACCCGACCATCATCCGCGCAAGCGAGGACGGGGTTTCAACAGAAGGATCACACTCGCTGACCACCTTGCCGTGGCGCAGGATCGTGGCGTGGTGGCAGATCCGCTTAACCTCTTCCAGGCGGTGGGAAATATAGAGAACGGCGCAGCCTTCGGAGGCCAGCCGCTGCAGGGTCAGGAACAGGCGGTCGGCTTCCTGCGGCGTCAGAACCGATGTCGGCTCATCCATGATGATCAGGTCCGGCTCCTGCAGCAGGCAGCGGACAATCTCGATGCGCTGGCGGATCCCGACCGGCAGATCGGCCACGACGTCCTGGGGATTGAGCGGCAGGCCATAATCGGCGGAAACATCACTGATCCGCTGAGCCAGAAGTTTCATATTGCCCGGATTGGGCAGGGCAAGGGCAATGTTCTCGACGACGGTCAGCGCCTCGAACAGCGAGAAATGCTGGAAGACCATGCCGATCCCCAGCGCCCGCGCCTCACCAGGGCTGGAGATGCGCACTGGCTTGCCCCGCCAGAGGATTTCCCCGCCATCGGGATCGAGCGAGCCATAGAACATCTTGACGAGCGTGGACTTGCCTGCCCCGTTTTCACCGAGCAGCGCGTGGATTTCACCCTTGTTGATGCGCAGGTTCACCTGATCATTGGCAAGAATGTCGCCAAAGCGTTTGGTCAGCCCCCGCGCTTCAAGAAGGCTCTCGCCCTCCTCGCGTCCAAACGGACTGCCGGAAAGCGCGGCCTTGCTGCTCTTGTCCTGTTCACCCACTCTCATCCGCCCCCCGGATCAGCGGAGCTTGGGCAGCCCCCTACGGATACCCAAAGCTGATCGTTACTGAAGTGTCGGAGCATGCATGCAGCCCCATGGCTGCGCCCTGCTCCAGCGCTCATGTTGCCGCGTTATTGACCAAGAGCCAATGCTTGTGCAACCCCTTCGACAGTCCCCGTACTTACCTGATTTTGTTCATGCCTTATCAAAAGTTCCACCGTCACCCCCGCGGCAATGGCGGCTGGCAGCTTGGATTTCGGCCCGTCTGCACCAATCGGACATACAAGATCTGAAATCAAGGACTTGGAAAGCCCGCGGGCAGCAAGGCGTTTTTCAAACCGCGCCCGTTTGGTCAGGCTGCCGATCACGCCGACATAGGCAAAGCGCTGGGCCCCGAGGGCCGCTGCGACAATGTCCTCATCAAGGGCATGGGAATGGGTCATCACCAGAACGAAAGCACCGTCCGGGGCAGCTCTCAGAACCTCCGCCGGATCGCTGGACAGTTGCTTGGTGACATTGCCGGGTACCGCCAGAGGAAAGGCATCCGCGCGGCTGTCAGCCCAGGTCACTGCGAAGGGAAGCTGGGCAAGAGAGAGCACCAGCGCCCGACCCACATGTCCAGCGCCGAACAGGACCAGAGGCCGGGCTGCCTCGCCAAAGGTCTCGGTCAACTCACCGTTTCCGCTCAAGGCAAACGGGCTTTCTGCCAATTCCACAAGCTTGCGGCGAAGAGGCTTGCCGTCCTCAGGGAGCGCACGCGTATGAAACGCCAGACCAGATGCCTCCAGCGCGGCAAATCCGCGTGCTTCTGCCAGCTGCTCACGGCAAAAGACCTCAACGCCGAGATCGGCTCTGCCACCGCAGCATTGGCCGAGATCTGGCCCAAGCGAAAACCGGCGCAGGGTCAGGCCGGGAATGCTTGCGGCAAGGGCTTCCCTTGCCCAGGCAATCGATTGGAACTCCAGCATGCCGCCACCGATGGTGCCGAAAAAGCCGCCATCTGCACGCACGACCATGCGGGCCCCTGCCTCGCGCGGTGTCGAGCCATCGGCCCGCGCAACGGTGATCAGGGCGCAAGCACCATCGCTTTCCAGAAGCTTTGCAATATGCGCCCAGACCTTCATTCTGCCCCGCCCTTTCCGGCGCGGATCGCCTGAACCGCCTTCATGATGGCTTCTGGCGTGGCCGGGGCATTCAGATCCGGCACGACACCCGGATTGAGGCTGGCGATGGCATCCGTGATGGCGCAAAAGACCGAGTTGGCCAGCATGACCGGGGGCTCTCCGACGGCCTTGGACCGGTAGATGGTCTCCTGCGGGTTGCCCTTGGATTCGTAGAGATTGACCCGGAAATCGGCAGGAATATCCGCAGCAGCCGGGATCTTGTAGGTGGAAGGCGCATGAGTGCGCAGACGTCCCGCGTCATCCCAGACCAGCTCTTCCGTGGTCAGCCAGCCCATGCCCTGAACGAAGCCACCCTCGATCTGGCCAATGTCGATGGCCGGATTGATCGAATGGCCGACATCATGCAGCAGATCCACCCGGTCGATTGTCATCTCGCCGGTCATGATATCGACGGTGACTTCGGCGCAGGAGGCACCATAGGCGAAATAATAGAAGGGCCGTCCGGTCGCGCTGTCCCTGTCCCAGGTGATCTTGGGCGTTGCATAGAACCCGGCATGGGAGAGCTGAATACGCGCCAGATGCGCTTCCTTGGCGGCCTGCTTCAGCGGGATAACACGATCCGCAATCCGGACCTGGTTGTTGTGAAAACCGATCAGGTCAGTCGGACAACCGTAGGCTTCGCTCAAATACTCAACGAGCCGCGCCTTGATTGCATGGGCAGCGTTGCGCGCAGCCATGGCATTGAGATCCGTGCCCGAAGACGCCGCGGTCGGTCCGGTGTTCGGCACCTTGGACGTATTGGTGGCGGTAATCCGCACCTTGTCGAGGGTCACGCCGAACTCATCGGCCACGACCTGCGCAACCTTCTGGTAAAGGCCCTGCCCCATCTCCGTGCCGCCATGGTTCAAATGAACCGATCCGTCGGTGTAAAGATGGACGAGAGCGCCTGCCTGGTTGAGATGCTTTAGGGTGAAGGAAATGCCGAACTTGACCGGCGTCAGCGCAAGGCCCTTCTTAAGCACCGGACTTACGGCGTTGAATTCCTTGACCTGTTTGCGGCGCTCCCAATAGTGCGAGCTGGCCTCCAGCTGAGCGGTCAGGTCATGCAGGACCTCGTGCTCCTCCACCGGCATGCCATAGGGCGTGAGGTTGCGGCTCTCGTCATAGAAATTAAGCTTGCGGATCTCCAGGGGATCCTTGCCGAGATGAATGGCGATCGCATCAATCATCCGTTCCGCTGACAGCATGCCCTGAGGCCCGCCAAAGCCGCGGAAAGCGGTGTTGGAGCAGGTATCGGTTCTCAGCCGGCGGGAGCGGATCAGCGCATCCGGATAGAAATAGCTGGAATCCGCGTGGAACATGGTCCGGTCGTTGACGCCGAGCGACAAGTCGGCGGAATAGCCGCAGCGGGCAAGGAAATGCATGTCGACGGCCCGGATCCGGCCTTCGCCGTCATAGCCTGCCTGCCATTCGACCCGGAAGTCATGCCGCTTGCCGGTCATGATCATGTCGTCGTCCCGGTCGAGCCGCAGCTTGCAGGTCCGGCCGGTTCTGGTCGCGGCCAGAGCCGCAAGCGCCGCCCACTGGTTCGCCTGGCTTTCCTTGCCGCCGAAGCCGCCGCCCATGCGCCGGATTTCCGTCGTCACTGCAGCATCCGGGACGCCCAGAACCTTGGCCACCGTGTGCTGCACCTCGGTCGGATGCTGGGTCGAGGAATGAACGAAAACCCCGCCATCTTCCTGCGGAATGGCCATGGCGATCTGGCCTTCCAGGTAGAAATGCTCCTGCCCGCCAATGTGAAAGACACCGGCAAGCTTGTGCTCTGCAGCCGTCATGCCGGTCTCGGGAGAGCCACGGCGGAACTGGTAGTCCGGCAGAACCGTAATGTCTGCCGCCACCGCATCTTCCGCCGTGATGATCGGCGTCAGCGGGTCGGTGACAAGCTGCGCAAGGCGCGCTGCGCGGCGGGCCTGATCCCGCGTCTCGGCAATCACCAGGAAGATCACCTGGCCATAAAAGAGAATGTCCGTTTCCGCCAGGACCGGGTCGTCCCCAAGGGCGGCAGAACAGTCGTTGATGCCGGGAATGTCATTGGCCGTCAGAACAGCCACAACACCGGGAGCCTTTCGAACCGGCTCCAGATCCAGGGAACGGATGCGGCCGCGCACCACGTCCCGCGCCCAGCCGGGAGCAAGATGCAGGGTACCAATGGGCTCCGGAATGTCGTCGATATAAGCAGCAGTGCCACTGACATGCTTGACCGCACTGTCATGGTTGAGCGGCTTGCGCACATGATGGGTCTGGACGGGCGCCAGACGCAGCTCATCGCTGGAAGGATTGCCGGATGCGGTCATTCTGCAGCCTCCAGCGTGTCAGGCGCGCCCGGTTCCTCCGGCGCAGAAAAGGCCGGACGCAGACGCAGGCCGGACGGATCGGAGCCACTGGCCTCCATCAGGGCCTTCGCAAGCAGTGCCCGCGCCGTCTCCATCCGGTAGGACGCGCTGGCGCGCATGTCGGACAGAGGCGTGTAGTCGCTCATCAGCGCCTTCATCGCGGCACCCCAGGTGGAGGGATCTTCAAGTTGCGCATTGATCAGGGCGGTTTCCGCCCCCTTGGCCCGGCGCGGGGTTGCCGCCATGCCGCCATAGGCAATGCGCGCCTCGGTGATGGTGCCACCGATGACCGTGAACAGGAACGCCCCCATCACCGAGGAAATGTCTTGATCAAAGCGCTTGGAAATCTTGTAGCAGCGGAAGATCTGATTTGCGTCGGGACGCGGCACGAACAGGCCGGTGACGAACTCACCCGGACGGCGATCCTGCTTGCCATAGTCGAGGAAGTAATCCTCCAGCGCCAGTGCCCGGGAATTGACCGTGTCCTGCAGCTCCAGCGTGGTTCCAAGGGCAATCAGGGCCGGTGGCGTGTCGCCGATCGGAGAGCCATTGGCGATATTGCCGCCAATCGTGCCGGAAGCGCGAACCTGCTTCGATCCGATCCGGCTCCACAATTCGCCCAGATCAGGCGACAGGCGCTGGATGGCCCCTTCCGCACTCTGGTAGGTCACGGTCGCACCGATCAGGAGACCGGCCGGAGTGTCCTCGATCCGGTTCATGCCCTCGATCCGCCCGAGCCAGATGACCTTCGGCAGGTCTCTCAGGTGCTTGGTGATCCACAGACCCACATCGGTAGCCCCCGCCACCAGGGTGGCGTCCGGATGCTGCTGATAAAGCGCGGCCAGACCATCGAGGCTGGCGGGCGATGCCAGAAACCGGCTGCTGTCGCCAATGAAGATGTCGCGGCTGTCGGCCAGTTGCCGCAGCTTGTCGCGGGTTTCTGTCGCGCGCCAGGCAAAGGCATCGTCGGCCGCGTCAAAACAGCTCTCGAGAGCCGCATCGATGATCGGGCGATAGCCGGTGCAGCGGCAGAGATTGCCCGCGATCCATTCGGTCACCGCCTTGCGGCTGCGGGACATGCCTTCCGCATGATACAGCGTGAAAAGGCTCATGACGAAGCCGGGGGTGCAAAAGCCGCACTGAGAGCCATTGAGCTCTGCCATGGCCCTTTGCACCGGATGCAGCTTGCCGTCCGAAGTAAGGTCCTCGACGGTCACCAGCTCCGTGCCGTCGATCATGGCAAGCAGCTGAATGCAGCTGTTGACCGGGGAATAGCTCAGACGGCCTTCGACCAGACGACCGATGGCAACGGTGCAGGCACCGCAGTCGCCTTCCCCGCAGCCTTCCTTGGTGCCGGTTTCGCGTCGGTCGAGACGCAGATAGTCGAGCAGCGTGTCTGTCGGGCCGACATTTGCCAGCTCGATCACTTCACCATTCTTGAGGAACCGGATCGTATCGCGCATCGCTCAGCTGCCCCTGTATGTGGAGTAGCCAAAAGGCGACAGCAACAAGGGCACGTGATAGTGGCCCTCCTGTTCGGCCATGCCGAAACGGATCGGAATGAGATCCAGAAACAGCGGATCCGGCAGGGCCTGCCCGGTCCGGCGCAGGTAATCCCCGGCCGAAAACCGCAATTCATAGGTTCCGCAGACAAAGGCATCGCCGGCCAGAATCGGTCCATCAATACGGCCATCCGCATTGGTCACATGGCGGGAGACAAGCCGCGGCTCACCTTCCAGCGCCCAGAGTTCGATGGCAAGCCCCTCTGCCGGACGCCCAAGCGCCGTATCCAGAACATGCGTTGTCAAACGGCCCATGACATCCGTCTCCCATGACGTGAAGAATCAGCGGCCGGACCAATAATCCACCCGGCTCGTCCACCCTTGATTGTCTTGAACCCGTTTCGCGTCAACCGTCCAGCCCCAACTGCACTTTTCATGAGCTTGCCCGAAATGCGCGCAAATCAATAGCACTCATTTCAGGTTGTCATGTTGCCTTTTTGGCAACAACATTCCGATGATGATCATTCAAGAGCATCACAGCATGATTGAAGAACATACCGGGAGCCAGAGCAAGAGCCCTGAGGGAACTCGTCACAATGGACAGGCGGTCCTCCTGCAAGGGCCTATCCTTCAAAGGCCGGAACACCAGATGCCCGGCCTTCAGATCTTCCTCGATGCCGATCAGTGTCTGAAAGCCGATGACATTCTCGCCTTTGGCGAGAGCCCGAAGAAAGCGCAAAGAGTTGGCTTCCACATAGGTGCGCGGCGTGCTCGACAGGCGGGACATGACGCTTTCCAGGCGACTGCGGATCGAAAGCCCCCGCGCAGGCAGCACGACCGGATATTGCAGGCACTCGGAGAGGCTCAACATCTCCTCAGCCGCCAGCGGATGCCCGGGCGCCATCAGGGCCCCGATTTGGTAGTCCTGATGAAAGGCAACGGTCAGCGACGAGGTGACCGGCGGATCGAAGGTAAACCCCACATCGGCTTCCGCAGCCTCCACCAGCAGGGCAGCCTCCTGCGAGCTTGTCACCGTCACGCTGACATGAATGCCGGGATAGCGGTTGCGGAACGTCGTCACCAGATCCGGAAGAAGCGTCTCGGAAAAGCTTTCAACGCTGGCAATCGACACGGTTCCGCGCCGCAGCCCCTTGAGAGCGTCCAGTTGGGCAACGGTGGCATCGAAATCCGAATAGGTCCGCTTCACATGGGCAAGCAGGGTTTCCCCCGCCTGTGATAGGCGCAGCCTGCGGCCGACCCGTTCGAACAATTGCAGCCCGAGCGATTCTTCCAGCCACAGGATCTGACGGTTGACCGCCGACGCGGCAACATTCAGCTCGCGGGAAGCGGCCCTGATCGAGCCGCTTTCCGCCACCATGGAAAAATACCGCATGGCCGGAGCATAGAGATTCCGCGCCTTGTCCTGCTGTCGGGCACTGGCGCGCTGGCTCTGTTCCGGCGTCTCGCCGCTGCTCACGGCCGGCTCACGGAATGAGCACGGTAGTGCCAGTGGTCTTGCGGCCCTCCAGATCCCGGTGCGCATCCACCGCCTTGGCGAGCGGATATTGCTGGTTCACCTCGATCTTGACGATGCCCCTGGACACCACGTCGATCAGATCGCCTGCGGTCTTCTCCAGATCCGCCCGGCTGGCGATATAGGAGAACAAGGTCGGACGGGTGGCATAAAGCGAGCCCTTGGCGGCCAGAAGCCCGAGATTGAAATCGGCGATCGGGCCGGAGGACTGACCGAAGCTTGCCCACAGCCCGCGCGGCTTCAGGCAGTCGAGCGATCCGGGATAGGTGTCCTTGCCGACGCTGTCATAGACCACGTCGCAGCCCTTGCCGCCTGTGATGTCCTTGACCCGTTCGACGAAATTCTCTTCCCGGTAGTTGATCACGTGGGTGTAGCCATTGGCCTTGGCCAACTCGACCTTTTCCGCCGACCCTGCCGTGCCGATCACGGTCGCACCGAGGTGTGCAGCCCACTGACCGGCAATCAGACCGACCCCACCCGCGGCAGCGTGGAACAGCAGCACCGTTTCCTTGGTGACGTTGTAGGTCTGGCGCAGGAGATATTGCGCGGTCATGCCCTTCAGCATCATGCCGGCCGCCGTGCGGTCGTCGATCCCTTCCGGCAGAACCACCAAACGGTCCGCCGGCATCAGGCGCTCCTGCGCGTAAGAGCCGAGCGGACCGGCATAAGCGACACGATCCCCCGGCTTCACGGAGGTCACGCCCTCACCAACGCTTACGACAACACCGGCGCCTTCATTTCCGGGAATGAAGGGCATGCCGTTGGGGGCCGGATAAAGACCGGAGCGGAAATAGGTGTCGATATAGTTCAGGCCGATTGCCGTATGGCGCACACGGGCTTCGCCCGGCCCCGGTTCACCGACGCTGATTTCCTCATAGGTCAGAACTTCGGGTCCACCGGTCTGATGTACGCGGATGGCATGAACCATGTCTTCAACTCCCCGCCCCTAAGGGCTTTTTGTCTTCGGCATCAATGCCGCGCGGATTTCCTGCGCGACTTGGCCAGCACATTGACCAGTTCCACGCCCGCAGAAAAGGCCATGGCAAAATAAATATAGCCTCTGGGGATATGGAAGCCCAATCCGTCGGCAATCAGGGACACCCCGATCAGGAGCAGGAAGGACAGAGCCAGCATCTTTGTGGTCGGGTGGCGCTTGATGAAACCGGAGACCGGCCCGGAGGCGGCATACATCACCATCATTGCCAGAATGACGGCCGCCACCATGATCTCGATATGCTGGGCCATGCCGATGGCGGTGATGATGGAATCGATCGAGAAAACCAGATCGATCACAATGATCTGGGCGATCACACCGGCAAATCCCTTGGCAGCGGCGGCAGCCGGATTGGCCTCCTGCTCCTCTTCCTCACCCTCGATCCCCTTGTGGATTTCGTGGGTCGCCTTGAAGAGAAGAAACAGCCCTCCGCCGATCAGAATCAGGTCGCGCCAGGAAAAGTCGTGGCTGAAGGCGGAAAACACCGGCGCCGTCAGGCCGACGAGCCAGCTGAGGGCGGCAAGAAGGATGATCCGGAAGATCAGCGCCAGCGCCAGGCCGATCTTGCGCGCCCGGTCGGCCATTTGGGCAGGCAACCGCGAGACGATGACGGAAATGAAAACGATGTTGTCGATGCCAAGAACGATTTCCATCACCGTCAAGGTCAGGAGACTTGCCCAGACCTGCGGATTTGCCAGCAATTCAACCATGTCGCCCCTCGGTGAACCAATGCACTGAAGCAAGCATATGGGCGCTGGGCAAGGAACGGCAATAACCCGCGCTCACAAAGGAGCGCGGACCGCCAATTGTCCGCCTCAAATCCCGTAATCGCAGTTCAGCGAAGACGGTCGATCAGCTGATGAACGAAGGAAACGCCGAAGAGATAGAGGCTGGAAGCTGTCAGAACCCAGGCATCCCAGCCGGTCGGCGCCATGTCATCAACAACGGCAAAGCCCGCGGAGACGAACCAGATCGCGGTGACAGACAGGGTCAGCACCCGCCAGCGCTTGACGCGCACCGGGTGGATGAACTTCATCGGCGCGAAGGTCAGAAGGCAGCAGAAGAGAATGAAAACAATCGTGAAGCTCTCTGACGGCGACAGGGCCATCAGTCCGAAGATCACCATGTTCCACACCGCCGGAAAGCCCTTGAAGGCCCCTTCCGGCGTCTTCATGCCGTTGTCAGCAAAATAAAGCGCACCGGTGAAGACGATCAGACCGCCGCAGATCCAGTTCCACGGCGAGGACAACATGGAACTGGCCGAGAGCGCGAAGGCCGGCAGGAACACGTAAGTCGCATAGTCGATGACAAAATCGAGCGAAGCGCCGGACCAGCGCGGCAGGCGCTCGGCAATGTTGAACCGGCGGGCCAGCGGCCCATCAATCCCATCCACCACGAGAGCCAGACCCAGCCAGGCAAACATCTCGGCCCAATTGCCGCGAGCACCGGCCAGAAGAGCGACCAGGGCAATCGGAGCACCCGAGGCTGTCAGCACATGGATGAGAAATAGCGCCGGCTCCGGTGCTTCCTTGTCAGATGGGAAATCGGTCACTGCGCGCTGGTCTCTTGTTCTGATGAAGATCGGGTTCTGATGAAAATCGGGCTTCAACACGTTCCGGCGGCAAGGGGCGGAACGGAAGCCTTGGGAGGCTATTATTTCAATTTCACGACGGATTGAACAGGCTTTTTCGATTCCTGCCCGGCAAATGACGTTTTGACAGCGCAAACTTCGGAAAAATAACGAAGGAAACCTGCCTGAACGATGCCCCGATACTGCCATATGACTGGCGGCGGGTCTCTGCGGCAAAGTGTGATCAGCCCTGCGCCATCAGGATCAAGGCGCCAAGCCCCGTGCCCCAGACCAGAAACACGGCACCGGCGATGCGGTAGATCCAGCGGCTCGGCAGGCTCTTTTCAACGGCCATCAGGACGCCGAGCAAGGCGACCCAAAGCACATTCATGACACCGACGGCGAACATCACCGCCATGACGGCCCAGCAGCAGCCAAGACACGACAGTCCCTGGGTAATCCCCTCGCGAAACGCTCCATTGCGGGAGAAGGCAAAGCGGGGGTGCCAGCAGCGCACCAGACAGGACTGCTTGGCAGGCGTGAACTGATAGATCCCGGCCGCGACCAGAACGCTGGCAGACAGGGCCAGGGACACGGGGGCCATCATCGGACCGAGGGCGCCGAGCAAGGTCAGCAGCCACTGCACCAGCGTCGCCGCCACCGCATAACCGGTCCAGACAAAGAGATAGCCACCGGCCGCCAGAAGGGTCTGTCCGGTCAGATGTCCGGAACCGACGAGAGGAGCCTGTTCCCGCATGAAGGCTCGGAGCATCGGGATGGCCGTCGGGATCATCATCGCAAGGGCCATCATGAACCACATGGTGAAGACCTTGAGACCGTCAGCAAGGGTCCAGCGGGCGGAGGGCATGCCGAAGGTCGAGGCAGATTCGGGAAGACACAACGCTGCAATCGCGGCACGCACTTCGTCAGGAAGTCCTGCCAGATTGTTGAAATAGTTGAGCAAGCCCATTCCCGGCCCGGCTTCGCTCATATCCATGGCCGGAACCATGTCGGCAATCATCGCCCCAAGATAGAGCCAGCCTGTGACCGTCAGCCCCCCAAGACAGACGAGAACCAGAGGCCAGCCGCGCGGACTGGTCTCCAGGGCATCCGCCAATGTCTGTTTCGGCTGAACCTCTGCCACATTCATGTCCTTGAGCATCGATTGCTGATCCGCCGCGACCCTGAGCCTCAAAGGGGGCAGCACCATGGCTGACAACGCCCCTCTGTCGAAGATCCTGATAAGGGGGCCATGATAAGCTTGGGCGCATTGATCTGCATCAGAACAAATGACCTTGACCTGCGGCATTGAACCGCGCAAGAGCGGCGCATGGTCTGGCAGGGCAATCTTGCAATTCCTGCCGGACTGCCCATTCTTGAAAGCGATTTGCCGCGCACCCTCGCGGCCAGGAAACAGGACGGAGTGCCCCATGACCGGAACCGGAACGTCAGCAGCAACGGCTGAGCAGACTTTCGACATTCTGGTGATCGGTGCTGGTCCTTCCGGACTGACCGCTGCCCTGACCGCAGCACAAGCCGGATACCGGACCGCACTCGTTGCGCCGGGCGTGAATTTCACTGATGGGCGCACAACGGCGCTTCTGCAGGCCTCCACCGACTTCCTGTCCGGCATCGGCGTCTGGGAAAAGCTGCTGCCCCTGTCGGCTCCCCTGATCCGAATGCGCATGGTGGATGCCACCGGCCGCCTGATCCGTGCGCCGGAAGTCACCTTCGACAGCGCGGAACTGGACCTCGATGCCTTCGGCTACAATCTGCGCAACCGGGACCTGAACCGGGTGCTGGAAGAGGCGGCAAGGGCAGAGCCGAATGTCACCTTCATCGAGGCCACCGCTTCCGGCTTCGTGTTTGGCGACACGTTCGCGCAGATCACAACAACCGATGGCCAGCAGATTTCTGCAAGGCTTTGTGTTGCCGCCGATGGCCGCAAGTCCCTCGCCCGGGAAGCTGCCGGTATCGGCGTGAACCGCTGGGACTATCCGCAGGTGGCCGTGGTCATGAACCTTGCCCACACCCAGTCCCATCAAGACACATCAACCGAATTCCACCAGACGACCGGCCCTTTCACCCTTGTCCCCTTGCAGGGGCGCAATTCGTCGCTGGTCTGCGTTGAGACACCGGAAGGAGCAGAGCGACTCAGATCGATGCCTCGCCCTGAACTGGAACGCGAACTGGAACGGCGGGCCCATTCGATCCTCGGCAAGATGACAGTGGACGGCGATGTTCAAAGCTTCCCGCTCTCGGGACTTACCGCGAAAAGCGTGTCCGGTCAGCGTCTTGCCCTGATCGGTGAAACCGCCCATGTCTTCCCGCCGATTGGCGCGCAAGGCTTGAACCTCGGCCTTCGCGACGTTCAAAGCCTGGGCAAGCTGCTGGCGGAAGCCCGCGCACAGGATCTCGATCCGGGGTCGGAAGACCTTTTGGCGCGCTATGAGGCCGACCGGCGCACGGATATCGTCAGCCGGACGACCGCCGTTGACGCGCTCAACCGCTCGCTTCTGACCGATCTCCTGCCGGTTCAGGCCATGCGCAGCGCCGGGCTTTATCTGGCAAGCCGCGTCGGCCCGCTGCGCCGGCTGCTGATGCGTGAAGGCATCGCACCGGGCAAGTTCCCGAAGCCGAAGCTTTCCCTGCCGTTCAGGAAAGGTGCAGCCTGACCCAGGCTTGCGCCAGCGCTGAAGATCACGGCTGCTTGCGGAAATGGGAAGCGAGTGGCAGCGGCAAGGCCTCGATCGCCTCCCCGCCGACGTCCAATTGATGGGAAAACAGGTCTCTGGCGGCAATGGCAGGATCCTGCCGGGCCTCCTCCATAGTTGCCACGACACAGGCGCAGCAATCGGCGGCCGACAACAGGTCCTTCCAGTCTGAAGACGGTTTTGCGGCAAGAGCCCTTGCGATGGCGGCGGCACTGGCCTCCGGATCGGCGCGGTCATTGCGAAGACCCGGCTCGATTTCCAGAAGATCACAGAGCCCCTGCCAGAACTTTTCTTCCAGCGCCGCAACCGCGATCAGGCGGCCATCCCCCGCCGGATAGAGCCTGTATCTCGGACTGCCGCCGCACAACAGCCCCTGCCCCCAGTCCGGCACCGGCTTTCCCGCTGCATGAAATGCATGGGCGAAGATGCCGAAGGTGAACATGCTGTCGGTCATGGAAATGTCGATGTGGCAGCCCTTGCCGGTCTTGGTCCGCTTCAGGATGGCCAGAAGAATGTTCGTCAACGCCGGAAAGGAGCCGCCGCCAATATCGGCAATCTGAGCGGGCGGCAGAACCGGATGCTTGGCCGAGCCGCAGGATTGGGCCAGAAGACCGCTCAAGGCCATGTAGTTGAGGTCATGCCCGGCGCTGGAGGCTCTCGGGCCTTCCTGTCCGAAGCCGGTGATCGAGCAATAAATCAGCCCTGGAAAGCGGGCAGAGAGGGTGTCATAGCCAAGCCCGAGCCGGTCCATGACACCGGGGCGGAATTGTTCGACAAGAATATCTGCGGTCTGAAGGAGTTCGAGTACGCGCCCGCGCGCAGCCTCGTCCTTCAGATCCAGCTCCAGACACTCCTTGCCGCGGTTGAGCTGCTCGAAGAGAACCGGCTTTCCCTTAACAAAGGGCGGAAAGCTGCGCATGTCCTCGCCGCCAGGCCGCTCCAGCTTGATCACCCTTGCACCGGCTTCGGCCAGCATCAAGGTCGCCAGAGGACCGGGCAAAAGCGTGGTGAAGTCCAGGACGGTCAGGCCCTCAAGCGGCTGGATTTCGCTCTGCTGCAAGAAAGCCTCCCGGATATTTCTAGAGATTGAGGTGGAACAGATTGTGGGTCAGTGCCCAGATGAAGCCGGTCACAGTGACCACCGACGCAATCGTGCCGATCAGCACGAAGCTCGAGGCCCGCTGAACATAGACGTTATATTGCTGGGCGATGACGAAGACATTGGTCGCAGGAGGCAGGCAGGCCATGAGAATGGCCGTTCCAACCCAGATCGGGTCAAAGCCGCCAATCCAGGACAGAAGCAGGAACACCAGCAGCGGATGGACCAGCAGCTTGACCACCAGAACGGCGGGCAGCTCCAGCGGGATCCGGTTGGCCGGGCGCAGGGCAACGCTGACCCCCATGGCAAAGAGCGCGCAAGGCGCGGCCGCGCCGCTGAGATATTTCAGCATGGTGTCAATGGCGGTGGGCGGACGGAAGCCGATGGCAGCCGCCCCGACACCTGCAATCGTCGCCAGGATGAAGGGATGCGAGAAGACGCGCCAGACGATACGCTGCAGCGTCTTGGTGATCGGCTCCTTGTCGGTGCCACCAACGGCCATCATCAACGGTGCAAGAATGAAGAGCAGCGTGTTGTCGAAGCACAGGATCAGCGCGGTCGGCACGGTCGCAGCAGGTCCCAGCACGGCAAGCGTCAGGCCCGGGCCCATATAGCCGATGTTGGAATAGGCGCCCGCAATCCCAAGAACGGTTGATTCCGGAATATTGCCGCTGGTCGCCAGCACACCGATGCAGAAGGCGATGGCAAACACCGTGTAGGTCGTGAAGGTCGTCGCCGTCACGAAGGACAGATCCGTCAGCTGCTCGATCGGAGTTTCAGACAGAAGCCTGAAAAAAAGCGCCGGAAGCGCGATATAAACGATGAAGAAATTCATCCATGCCAGCCCCGCTTCCGGCAGTTTCCGGAATTTGCCCGCGGCAAAGCCCAGGAAGATCAGCCCAAAGAAGGGAAAGGCCAGCGCGATGACGTCCTGCATGAAGAATTCCAGATGGGTCTTGCGCCAGAAGCGCGGGGAACCGGCAGTAGACAAGCTTTCCCGGCGCAACGGGCGGCTTGCATACGACGGACAGCTTGGATAATCACGCCTAACCGTTTCACCCTCGAGGGTCAACGGCAGGTCTTACGAGATTGAGCCCTGTTCACCGGGCACTCACAAGGTCTGCTTCGGTCCGTTCGGTACTGACTGTCTTATGAAGCTGACAAAACGTCTCTTGAACTTTCGTTATCACGTTGAAGCCATTGGCTTGCGGACGGCCGTCTGGCTGTTCCGGCTGATCCCGGTCGATACTGCCTCTTGCCTGATGGGTTTCCTGTGGCGCAAGCTTGCGCCGCTCAACCCGCGTCACAAGCGGGCCCTGAGGCATCTGGAGCTGGCCCTGCCGGACACGAGCGCGGAAGAACGGGAGCGGATCGTCCTTGGCATGTGGGACAATCTGGGAAGGGTGGCCGCCGAAACCTTCCACATTCCGGAGCTCTTGAAACAGGACGAGCGCTTCGAGCTCGTCGCCGATGAGCTGACGGCAAAAGTCATTGCCGGGGAGCAGCCGATCGTTTTCGTCTCCATGCATTCGGGAAACTGGGAGCTTTGCGTCCAGCCGCCGACACGGGCGGGGATTTCCCTCGCCGGGGTCTATCAGGCGCTGAAGAACCCTTACGCCGACGAGCTGCTGCGCGACATGCGCAAGGACCTCTACAAGGCGGGGCTTTATTCCAAGGGGCACCAGACCGCCCGCAAGCTGGTCAGCATCGTGCGCGGCGGCGGCATCGTGGCCATCATGAGCGACCTGAGAGAAGTGCGCGGCATCCGCGTCCCCTTCTTTGGACGCGAAGCATATGCGACGCCGGTTCCCGCCAGCCTTGCCCGTTCCTGCGGTGTGCCGATCGTCGCAGGCCGCGTCATCCGCAAGGACGGCGTGAATTTCCAGATCGAGGGCCGCGGCATCACCGTGCCCCAGACCGATGACCGGCAGGCTGACATTCAGGCAGCGACTGAGGAAATTCACCGGGTTTTCGAAGGCTGGATTCGCGAATATCCAGAGCAGTGGATGTGGATCCACCGCAAATGGGCGGGAAGCTGAAAGGCGTCCTTGCTGCGCTGCCGGTCATTTTTTCGGGTCCTTAGGCTTCTCCTTTCGGCGGATAGTTGCACCGCAACAATCCGGCTATAGAGTGGGAAAGATCCAGTTCCCAGAGGAAGGACCGTGCCATGAAGACGCCCCGTGCCTTTTACCAGCCCCTCGCCATTGGCGCGCCCTCCCCGTATCGCGAGCTGCCGGTCGCCCTTGAGCGCATGATCCATTTCGTGCCACCGCATCTGGAAAAGCTGCGGGCAAAGGTGCCGGACCTGATTTCCAAGGTCGACGTGATCCTCGGCAATCTGGAAGACGCCATTCCGGCAGACGCCAAGATCGATGCGCGGCGTGGGTTCATCCGCATGGCCGAGGAAAACGACTTCGGCAAGACCGGGCTCTGGACACGCGTCAATTGCCTGAACAGCCCGTGGTTCCTCGATGATCTGATGGAGATTGTGCCTGCCGTCGGCAACAAGCTCGACGTCATCATGCTGCCCAAGGTCGAAGGCCCCTGGGACATTCATTACCTAGACCAGCTGCTGGCCCAGCTTGAGGCCCGCTCCGGCATCACCAAGCCGATCCTGATCCATGCCATTCTGGAAACCGCAGAAGGGGTGAAGAATGTCGAGGCCATCGCTGCGGCCAGCCCCCGCATGCATGGCATGAGCCTTGGCCCGGCGGACCTTGCCGCTTCCCGCGGCATGAAGACGACCCGTGTCGGCGGTGGTCACCCGGACTATTCCGTCCTCGCGGATGCTGCGGGCGAAGCCGCACCGCGCACCGCCTACCAGCAGGATCTCTGGCACTACACAGTTGCCAAGATGGTCGACGCCTGCCTCTCCTACGGCTTGAAGCCCTTCTATGGCCCCTTCGGCGACTTCTCCGATCCGGCCGCTTGCGAAAGCCAGTTCCGCAATGCCTTCCTGATGGGCTGCCTGGGCGCCTGGTCGCTGCATCCGAGCCAGATCGAACTGGCCAAGAAGGTCTTCAGCCCGGATCCGGCTGAAGTGGCCTTTGCCCTGAAGATCCTTGAAGCCATGCCGGATGGCACCGGCGCGGTGATGATCGACGGCAAGATGCAGGATGATGCCACCTGGAAACAGGCCAAGGTGATTGTCGACCTCGCCCGTCTCGTCGCCTCCAAAGATCCGGAACTTGCACAGGTTTACGGTCTTTAAGGATTCAGTATAATAGTTTGTCGGTAAAGGAAGGAACTGCCTCACGTGCCCTGAAAGGGCGTGCTGCCCGCCAAGACCGATGGCCTGACGGGCTGGCAGAACAGGTAAGTCGAATGCGTACGGCGAAGTTCAGAATTGGTCAGGTCGTGCGGCACCGGGTCTACCCGTTCCGCGGGGTGATCTTTGACGTGGATCCGACCTTCAGCAACACCGAGGAATGGTGGGCTGCCATTCCGGAAGAGGTTCGGCCGTTGCGCGACCAGCCCTTCTATCACCTTCTCGCCGAGAACGAAGAAACCGAATATGTCGCCTATGTGAGCGAGCAAAATCTCGTTCCGGATCTGACCGGCGAACCGATCCGCCATCCCCAGCTCCTCGAGATCTTCGAGGAAAGCACCGACGGCACCTATACGCCCCGTTCGGTCGAGATCCACTAGACACAAGATCCTTGAAATCCAATCGAACAGCATCCTGGCAGGCCTTGAGCCCGCCAGGTGATGGGTCGTGGCTCAGTTCGGCTTCAAGCTGCCGGGCGCAAAGGCACCGCCGAAGCCGGAGGGGGTCTTGGGCGTTGCAGGTGCAGCAGGGGCTGGCGCAGACCCGGGCGCAAGGCTTCCCGGATTGAAGGCACCGCCAAAGCTGGAGGGCGCCGGGCCGGAGGATGGCGCGGCAGGAGCAGGTGTTGCCGCCTTCTGGGCCCTGATGCGCTCGCGCTGTTCTTCCAGAAGCTTTTCCTGAAGCGCCCGCTTGTCGTCGAGGATCTGCTGCTTGCAGGCCCGGGCGTCATGCTGGCTGGCCTTGTAGGCAAGCCCCCCGCCCATTGCCACCAGAAGCACCAGCACCATGACCGGATGGGCCAGGACGCTCAGCACCGGATTGCCATAGACCTTTGACCGGGCCGCCTGCCCTGTCCGCATGACTTCCGCCCGGCGGGTATGAGCTTCATGCACCATCGCGCCGATCAGCGTGACCGCAATGATGATCACGGCGAGCGCGGACAACGAGGGATCCGTGCCGTGGCGCACCTTCGAGGCAAGAGTGGTGGTGAAGGTGTTGCCGGACAGGATCGTGAACACTGTCGTGTTGTAGTTCTCGAAGGACGCCAGCAGCGTCAGGAAGGCTGCTGATCCGATCGCGGGAGACAGGAACGGCAGAAGGATCTTACGGAAGGCCTGACCGGGCGTTGCCCCAAGGTCCAGAGCAGCTTCCGTCAAGGTCGGGTCGAAGCGCTGCAGCCGTGCCAGAAACACCAGCATAGCATAGGCGGCAATGAAGGTGACCTGACCTGCCAGCGTCAGGAACATGCCATCAAAGAAGATCGAGCCGTAGTCCGCCCCGACAGAGCGGCCAAGCCCGCCCCAGAAGACGATGGTTGAGATGCCGAGCACGACGCCCGGAATGAGGATCGGCGTGATCAGGACCGTATAGAGCGCGGCACGAACCTTTGGGCCGACTTCCGACAAGGCCAGGGCACCCGCCAATCCGACCGGAACCGAAATGGCCACAACGCCAACGCCAATGATGACGCTGTTGACGAGGCCAGCCATCAGCCGCTCATTGCCGAAGAGTTCATCGAACCACTCAGTGGTGAAACACTCCCAGGGCGTGATGCGCGGGAAGGACGAGGAATTGAAGGCCGTGATCACCATGATGATCAGCGGACCAAAGAGGAAGGCGAAGAACAGCAGGGAATATCCCGCTGCGATGGCGCCGCCGCCAGTGCCCTTGTTCATCGTCCGATCTCCCCGATGGATACCTTGAAGACCCGCATCAGCATCATGACAAAGCCGATACAGACGAGGAGCAGGATCACCGCATAGGCAGACCCGCGCTGCCAATTGGCCGATTCATTGAACCACTGGTAGATGAGCTGGGTGAACCAGAGATTGGAGGGACCGCCGAGGATCTGCGGGGCAGCCAGCGCGCCTGCGGTCAGCATGAAGACCATTGTCGCACCGGAGGCAATGCCCGGCTTGGCGATGGGCAGCACCACCCGCCAATGCACCCTCCACCAGCTCGCGCCCATGTCGCGGGCCGCCTCGATCTGGTTCCGGTCAAGCGCCTCGACGGCGTTGAAGATCGGAAACACCATCAGGAGGATATAGGCGTAGGTCAGGCCGGAATAGAGCGCCACATCGGCCCGGATGAAGTCGATCGGCTGATCCCAGAACCCGGCGCCCATGCCAATCGAGTTGATCAGGCCGGTGGCTCCGAACAGCACGCGGAAGGCAAAGGCACGCAGAATCTCGTTGACCCAGAAGGGCACGATCAGGCCGATGACCATCAGCCTTGCGGCAACGCCGGTCGCCGAATGCGCCAGGATATAGGCGATTGGATAGCAGATCAGGATATCGATCAGCGTGACGAAGACAGCCGCGACCAGGGTCTTGACCAGGATGCCGATATCCAGCGTGTTGAGCTGGCCGTCATTGCCGGAAAAGAAATAGGCGTAGTTGTCGAGCGTGTAGACATCCAGCGGACCACCGATGTCAGGCTTGGGCAGGTTGAGCCGGAACGAATAGTCCAGCATTGAGATCTGCGGCAGAACGATCAGGAACACCACCCAGATAAAGACGGCAACACCGATGAAACAGGCCGCACCGAGCCCATGTTTTGCGGCCATCGGCTGAAAGAGGGAACGCAGAGCCGTCATGGGTCACGCTCCCGCCAGCGGGCCGTGGGGCAGAACAGTCGCGTGGTCCGGATCAAACGCGCAGACCAGTGCCTGGCCATTCGCCAGGGCATCACTCGCGCCACGGTTGACCCGTGTGATACGCATGTCGATGCCATTCGCTTTGAGGAAGAGGATCCTGGCGCTGCCCTCGAACTCTTCCTTGACCACGGAAGCGGCAATCGTATTTGGCGCTTCGAGGCCGCTTTTCACCTCAAGCTGCTCCGGCCGGATGAAGAGATAGCAAGGATCGCCGTTCTTGTAGCGCCGTCCCCCCGCCGCCTTTCCCTGCAAGTGTCCGACCGGTGTCTCCAGTGTGACGATCTCTCCGGCCTGCAGCACCACCTTGCCCTCTATGGCATTGGTCTCGCCCACGAAGGAGGCCACAAAGGACGTCTTCGGGCGGTTATAAATGCTCTCCGGATCACCGATCTGTTCAATGACGCCAGAATTCATGACCGCCACCCGGTCGGACATGGTCAGGGCCTCGCCCTGGTCATGGGTGATGTAGATGAAGGTCAGTCCCACGCGCTGCTGGATGGCCCTGAGCTCCGTGCGCATGTGATGACGCAGTTTCAGGTCGAGTGCCGACAGCGGCTCATCGAGCAGCAGAATGTCCGGCTCAACCGCGAGCGCCCGGGCGATGGCCACGCGCTGACGCTGACCGCCGGACAATTCATGCACCTTCTTGTCGCCCACACCCGGCAGGGCGATCATGTCGAGCAACTCATCAGCGCGTTTGCGCCGCTGCTTCTTGGAGATGCCCCGGACCTCGAGCGGAAAGGCGATGTTGTCGGCAACCGACATCAGCGGAAACAGCGCCAGGTTCTGGAAGATCAGCGCCGTCGGCCGCTTGTTCGGCCCGACGCCCTTCATGTCCGAACCGCCAATCAGCACCCTGCCCTCGGTCGGCTCGGAAAACCCCGAAACGCAGCGCAGAAGCGTGGTCTTGCCGCAGCCCGATGGCCCCAGAAAGGAAAAGAACTCACCACCCCGAATGGTCAGATGCGCATTGTCGACGGCCGTATAGGAACCGAAACGGATGGATACATGATCCAACACGATGTCTTTTGTGGTCATGAAGCTCTCGTCATCTGGCCTTGGCGCGGGCCGCAGGAAAGGTCGTTGCATCGACCCGTTTCCGGCCGGCAGGCAATCCTGCACCCGGTCAATGGGATCGCGATCCTGCACTGCGGACACATGTTTCCCTTGGCCGGGCAGCGGACTGCCCGGCCGGGAGTTTCCAGTCAGATCAGGTCCAGCCGTCAGGCCGACATGAACTTGTTGGCGTATTCCGTCCGCTTTTCGGAATACCAGGGAGCTTCCGCAGGCCAGGCGTTGAGATTGGCCAGAGCTTCCCCCGGATAGGCATCGGCGAAGTTCTTCGCATAGACCTCGCCGCCGAATTCGGCAGCCCCAATGACCGGAGAGTTGTAGCCGTGGGTCTTGATGGCCTCGCCCGCAAGCTTGGCATCATAGGCTGCATCGATGAAGGCATAGATCTGGTCGATGTTCTTGGCGCCGGTCGGCATGGCCATACCGTCCACCCAGGCCATCGCCCCTTCCACAGGTGCCCGGTACATGACCGGTTCACCGGCAGTCTTGAGCGCCAGCGGCGGGCCGTCCCAGGTCTGGCCGACCACGACACCTTCATTGAGCAGACCGTTCTTCTGGGTATCTGCGTCGTTCCAAAGAAGCTTGATGTTCGGCTTCTTCTTGAGGGCGACCTCGATCAGCTTGGACCAGACTTCGTCCATCTTTTCCGGGGTTTCATAGGCAGCCCAGATGGATCCGGCCTCCATTTCGCCCCGGCGTTCAAGGCCGAGGCCGAGACCGAGCAGCATGGAATGGGCGCGGCCCATGGTCTTGCCCGCATTGGCTTCGTCCCAGACATCGTAATAGCTCGGGAACTCACCTGCCGGTGTGAAGGCATCCGTGCGCCAGGCGATGCCTTCCGTGCCCCAGATATGCGGCAGCCAGAAGGTGCCCTTGCCGTCGAAATTCCAATGGGTCTCCCCCAGAGCCATGGACGGATTGACCTTGTCGAGCGGAACCTTGGACATGTCGAAAGGCTGCAGCAGGCCCAGATCCTTCCACAGAAGGTTCCGGTTCACCGTCGGCGAGACGATATCGAAGCCCTCGCCATTGGTGGCCTTGAGCTTGTTGATGATCTCGTCATTGGAGCCGATGCCGGTGAAATTGATCTTGATGCCGGTCTTTTCCGTGAAGCCGTTGACGAAGCTTTCCGGCAGATAGTCCGACCACATCATGATGTTGATTTCACCGGAAGACGCCAGAACGCTCGAGCTGACGATTGCGGGCATGGCAAGGCCT
This sequence comes from Roseibium suaedae, assembly GCF_900142725.1. Taxonomy (GTDB): domain Bacteria; phylum Pseudomonadota; class Alphaproteobacteria; order Rhizobiales; family Stappiaceae; genus Roseibium; species Roseibium suaedae. The sequence continues at coordinate 54,367 of NZ_FRBW01000009.1, forward strand.
GCACCCGCAGCTGCGGAGGTCTTCAAGAATTGACGCCTGCTGGGCACGAAGCCCTTGAGTGTACCTGTCATGACATTCCCCTGTTCCGCCTGGAGACCCCAAGCTGTTCGCAATCTGGAACGGAACCGGCCGCGTTTATGGTGGATGCTGATGTGCTCCTCGGGTCCGGTTCCCGCTTTCATTCGAGACTATTGCGGCGCAAAAACCGACCTTAGAGCCAGGGCTTGAAATCTATGGAGCCAGAATTGCCTTTTGGGTTTGCAATTCTAAAAAATAGGCAGATGATGATTGCAAGGGCCTGAAAGCGCCCAACAGCCGGTCACCGGGAACATCATGCTTGCCAGTTTTTTTGAAAAGCCGTTCGACCCCAACCGCCGCCTGCAGCATCAGATTCAGGAACGCTTGATCGAGGCGATCCTGGCTGGCGTCTGGCCTCTGCATGAGCCGCTGCCCGCCACCCGCGTCTTCGCAGCCAGATTCAAGGTCTCGCGAAACACGATTTCTCTGGTCTATGAACGCCTTGCTGCCGACGGCTATCTGATGCCCGTCAACCGCAGGGGCTATTTCATCAACGAGCGGGCCCTGCGCGAACAGCTGACCATCCGCCAGGATGCCAAGCTCAAGGACAGCCTGCCGACGGAAGCACGCCCTCTCGATCTGGAGGCAAAGCTCCGCTACCGGTTCACCGGCCAGAGCCACATCACCAAACCGAACGACTGGCGCCGCTTCGAGTTTCCCTTCGTCTATGGCCAGACCCTTGCGGACAAGACCTCGGTTACCCGCTGGCGCGATTGCGTGCGCCTGGCAGGCACCGCCCAGCATGCTCCCACATGGATCAGCGATCTGGTGGACCGGGACGATCCGATGCTGATCGACCAGATCATCCGCCGGGTCCTGCCGCAGCGCGGCTTCCGGGCCGCGCCCGAGAATATTCTCGTGACCATTGGCGCCCAGAATGCGGTCTATCTTGCCGCGAGCCTCTTCTGTTCGCCGGGGTCACGGGTCGACATCGAGGATCCGGGCTATGTGGATGCCCGCAACATCTTCCTGTCCCTTGGCGCCAGCCTGAAGGCCCACGGGGTGGACACGAACGGCATGCGGGTCACCGGTGCCCTGTCCGGAGCGGAGGTGGTCTATGTCACCCCCGGCCACCAGTCGCCGACCAATGTGACCATGTCCATGGAGCGGCGCCTGGCGCTGCTGGCAGCAGCGGACACACATGACTTCATCATCATTGAAGATGACTATGAGCATGAGCTGAATTTCGTCGGCGCACAGCGGCCAGCCTTGAAGAGCTTCGACCGGTCGGACCGGGTGATCCATATCGGCAGTCTGTCGAAGCCGCTGTTCCCGGGGCTTCGCCTGGGGTTTGTCGCGGCAAGTTCAGCCATTATCGAGGAAATGCGGGTGCTCCGGCGGCTGATGTACCGCCATCCTCCGGCACAGGATCAAAGGGCGATGGCCCTGTTTCTTGCCGAAGGCCACTACGACGCCCACATCCGCCGCCAGCGGAAGGACCTTTCAGGCAAATGGCGGCGCGTGTTTCAGGAGGTCGACAGGCTTCTGCCCATGTGCGCAGTCACCCAGACCACCGGTGGATCGGCCGTATGGCTGCAGCTTCCGGCCGATCTTCCAGCCAGAGACCTACAGGCCGAGGCCGCCCGCAATGGCGTTCTGGTCGAGGCCGGAGACATCCACTTCCTGGATCAGGCCCCGCCGAAGAACTGCATCCGCCTCGGTTTTGGTGCCGTGAGCCTGGACCAGATCACACCCGGCCTTGAGCGGCTGGCGCAAGTCATCACCCGGATGCTCGCAGCAAGACGACCAGGCCCGCCTTCCCGCCGCCCGGCCGTTGCCATTGCCTAGACTTTGATTTCATCCAACTGACAGCATCCGAAGAATGTATCCGCTCCCAATTGAAGGCCATTCAACCGGGTCCCGCCTGTCCTTGCATTCGTCTCTTATGAGCTGACACACTTCGCCTCTCGGCCGTCATCCTCGGGCTTGACCCGAGGATCCATGCCGTTTCGGCTCCTCAAATTGAAGTGGTCGATCGGTCTACGGTCTCGGCATGGATGCGATGGTCAAGCCATGGCATGACGGAGGAGAGGTATTGCCAGCCGACTGAAGCGGGCATCGTGCAGGAAAGGAAAGAGCCAGCAGAAAAATTGCCTCTTCAGAGATCCGACGCGCCCAGAACCTTGCGCAGCACGTCCACCATGGCGGCCAGATCATCTTCCGTGCTGACGAGTGCCGGGGCGAAGATCAGCGCATCGCCGGTAGCCTTTACATGCAGGCCTTCAGCGAAGAGACGGCGCTGGACGATCGATCCCTTCGCTCCAGGCGTGTCGCCCGGCGTCAACTGAATGCCGGACATCATGCCATAGCCGCGAAGGTCCGAGACCTGCGGCAGGTTGCGCAAGGAAAACACGCCGTCCAGAAACACCTCGGACAAGGCCTTGCCGTGCTCGAACAACTTGTCATCCTCGTAGATCTTCAGCGTGGCCAGGGCCGCAGCGCAGGCAACCGGATGAGCCGAATAGGTATAGCCATGCATCAGCTCCGGCCGGTCGGCCTGCACCGAGGAAATCACAGCTTCCTGGATCTCACGCTTGACCGCGACAGCACTCATCGGGATGGCCCCGTTGGTCAGCGCCTTGGCCATGGTCATGACATCCGGCGTCACACCGAATTCCTGAGAGGCAAAGGCTGACCCAGTGCGGCCGAAACCCGTGATCACTTCGTCAAAGACCAGAAGAATTCCATATTTATCAGCGATTTCTCGAAGCTTGTTGAGGTATCCTTTTGGCGGCACGACCGTCCCGATGGACCCGGCAATCGGCTCAACGAAAACAGCTGCGATGGTCTCCGGACCGTAGGTCTTGCAGATCTCCTCAAGGTCCAGCGCCAGATCAGCGCCGTCTTCCGGCTGGCCCTTGGTGAAGCGCTGCTCCTCGTTCCAGGTGTGGCGCATGTGAACGACATCACAGGTCACCCCGCCAAAATCACGCCGGTTTCCGACCATGCCCGCCAGCGATGTACCGCCCAGATTGACGCCGTGATAGCCCCAGGCGCGGGAGACGAACTTGGTGCGCTGCGGTTCCCCCTTGGCCTTGTGATAGGCCAGACAGATCTTCATGGCACTGTCGACCGCCTCGGATCCCGAAGAGGCAAAGAACACCCGGTCCAGACCTTCGGGCAGAATTCCGGCCAGCTTCTCCGCCAGCTTGAACGAGATGGGAGCCGCCCTCTGGAAATGAGGCGTGTAGTCCAGCTCCTGGATTTGGGCATAGACGGCCTCGGCAATCTCCTGGCGGCCATGACCCGCGGCACAGGTGAACAGCCCTGAGGATCCATCCAGGATTTCCCTGCCCTCCGGCGTCCAGTACCTGACGCCCTTGGCCTTTTGGAACATCTGCGGCTCCGCATGGAACAGCTTGTTGTTGGTGAAAGGCAGCCAGTGATGGTCCATGGAGAAAGACATATCGTTCATCGGAATGTGTCCCTGAAGACGGAAAGATCCTCCAACCCATAGAAGCGAAGCGGCAACAGGACTTAGAGCCAGTGACGACATTCATGAGGGCCAGGCGCCGGATTTCGGCCCTGAGGCTTTGCCGGACGGCAGGGCGGGCGCTAGTCTTTGGTGCAGCGCCTTGGAAGCGGACGTAAAACTTGGACAGGTCAACAAACTCATCCTTCGTCATCCCGGACGCGCGGAGCGCGAGCCGGGACCGGAGAGCCAGAAAGCCGTCTGTTTCATCCTTTTGTCTGCGAAAAGCCTGGGGCTCACCGGTCCCGGATCTTCGCTTCGCTGCGTCCGGGAAGACACCTTAGATTTCTATCTCCTACGCCTCCCCAACCCCATAGCCCTTCACTCAGGAGCCTCCATGACGACCGGAACCATTCTCATCACAGGCGCGACCTCCGGATTCGGACAGGCCACCGCCCGGCTATTTGCCCGGAACGGCTGGAACGTGATTGGCACAGGACGGCGGCAGGAGCGGCTGGACGAACTGGGGGCTGAGCTGGGCAGCAGCTTTCTAGGGCTGGTCTTCAACATCACGGACGAAACGGCCATGAAACGGGAACTCGCAAGACTGGAGGCGCCCTTTTCCAATATCGACGTTCTGGTCAACAACGCGGGTCTGGCGCTGGGCACGGCTTCGGCGCCCAACACAAAGCTCTCCGACTGGAAGACCATGATCGACACCAATGTCACTGGTCTCGTCACCATCACCGACGCCCTGTTGCCGGTGCTGATCGAGCGCAAAGGCGTGATCGTCAATATTTCCTCGATTGCCGCAAGCTGGCCCTATCCCGGCGGCAATGTCTATGGCGGCACGAAGGCCTTCCTGCGCCAGTTCTCGCTTGGCCTTCGCTCGGATCTTCATGGCAAGGGTGTCCGCGTCACCTCTATCGAACCCGGCCTGTGCGAAAGCGAGTTCACCCTGGTGCGCACCGGCGGCGACAAGGCCGCCTATGATGCGCTTTATGGCGGGGCGCACGCGATCCAGCCCGAGGACATCGCGAACACGGTCTATTGGGTGGCAACCCAGCCCAAGCACATCAACATCAACGCACTGGAAGTCATGCCTGTCAGCCAGTCCTGGGCCGGGTGGCAGATCGCCCGCAGCCAGAGCTAGCCTTACCCCTTGCCCCGGATCATGCCCCGAGCCGGATCGTAGCCAATCAGGGCACCGGCAAAAAACACGGCAAAGGCACCACAGACCCAGACCAGAGCCATGCCGTTGAACTGTCCGTAGAGCGAAAAACGGATCAGTTCGACCGCATGGGTGAAGGGGTTCAGAGCACAGATATCGCGAAGGAGTGACGAGCTCTCCGCCATCTTCCAGAGGGGATAAAGGGCGCTGGACAGGAAGAACATCGGGAAGATAACGAAATTCATTACGCCGGCGAAATTCTCCAGCTGACTGATTGTCGAGGAGATCAGAAGACCGAGCGCACCCAGCATCAGGCCGCTGAGGACCAGCGCCGGCAGCACCAGGCCATAGCCCAGAGGCGGCATCTTGATGCCGAACAGGAACGCCACCACCAGGAACACGGCGACCTGAAGAATAGAGACCAGTGTGGAGGCGAGCAGCTTTGAAAAAAGCAGCCACCAGCGGGGCAAGGGACTGGTCAGAAGCAGGCGCATGGAGCCCATCTCCCGGTCATAGACAAGGGACAGGGACGACTGCATGCCATTGAACAGCTGGATCATGCCGCAGAGCCCCGGCACGATATAGACCTCATAGGTGATGTAGGTCTGATAGGGAGGGATGATCGACAGGCCAAGCGCTGCCCGGAACCCGGCGGCAAAGACCACCAGCCAGACCAGCGGACGAACCAGGGCCGCCAGAAACCGGCTGCGCTGGTTCAGGAACTTCAGGGCCTCGCGGGTGGTGATAGCCTGAAGCGCGACCACATAGGCCCCCATGCCCCTTGCCCTGTCGTTTGCCATGCCATTTGTCATCGCCCTGCCTCCGCACCTGTCAACACGGAGGGAGGGGGCGCTTCCCCTGAGGCCGTCAGCCGCACGAAGGCCTCGGTCAAACTGCCGCTTCCGGCAAGCTGCCCGGCCGTCTCCTGCGCCAGAACCCTGCCCTTGTTCAGCACAACGACTTCATCCTCTTCCCGGATCTCATCGACAAGATGGGTGGCCCAGAACACCAGGAGACCGCTGTCGGCCAGATCATGGACATGATCGGTGATGGCCGCCCTGCTCGGGGCGTCCAGTCCCACGGTCGGCTCATCCAGCAACAGGACGGCAGGCTCATGGATCAGGGCGCGGGCAATTTCCATCCGCCTGCGATGACCGCCATTGAGAGCCCGGACCTTTTCCCTGGCCCGCTCGGCCATGCCCAGACGCTCCAGTGCAGCGGCAGAGCGCATGCGGGCCTGCTTTCCGGATAGACCCTGAAGCCCGGCGAAATAGGCCAGATTGCGCTCAACGCTCATGTCGAGATCAAGTGTCGGCTGCTGAAAGACGACCCCAAGCCGGGCGAGCGCCTGGCGCGGCTCCCGGGCAATATCATGCCCTGCAATGCGGATCCGGCCCTCGCTCGTGACGAAGAGCCGGGTCAAAAGGTTGAACAGCGTCGACTTTCCGGCACCATTTGGTCCGAGCAGGGCACAGAAGCGCCCTGCCCCAAGCTCGATCGACACATGGTCCAGCGCCTTCCGGCTGCCATAACTGTAGCTGACATCCTCAACGGAAAAGACGCTCATTGACCCTGCTATCCGTTACTCGATCACGATTTCGACGCGCTGGCTTTCACCGTCCGTCCCCGGCTGGCGCAGGAAATAGCGCCCCGGCTTGATCGCCAGAAACTCGATTTCCATGGTGCCCGCCTCATCGAACTCAACACTCTCGATGCCATAGGGCCTAATTTCCAGGCCGTTGACCACCACTTCATTGATCCAGATGGCGCGGAAGAAGCCGGAGCCTTCAAGGCCGAGTTCCGCTGTACCGTCGGAAACGATCTCGACCTCGTACATCTTGCCGGATTTCAGCGTCCATGGCCCTTCAGCCACCGGCTTGCCGCTGGACAGGGTCAGCTCCGGCAGCTCTTCCTTGTTGGTTTTTTCCAGAATGCCGGCAAAGCCGAATTCATGGGCGAGAACAGGTGTGCAGATGGTAGCTGACAGCAAGAGACCGCCCAGGAGCGGCTTGAAAAGAGACTTCATTACTATTTCCTCCCGGATTGATAGGCCCGTCCGCCTGAAAATGTTTGCGGAACGGGTCCAAGACTTGCGGGTTTCCCCGAAAGCTGAAGCATGCGGGTGGCAAGTCGGTCTGCCTCCCGCTTGTCATGGGTGACGAGAAGCGCCGCGGGGCGCACGTCACGCAAGAGATCGGCCGTCAGATCCAGCATCTGATCGGCGGTGGTGTCGTCGAGCGACACGAAGGGCTCATCGAGAATGAGCAGTTCCGGCTGGCCAACAAAGGCACGGGCCAGCGCCAGGCGCCGCTGCTGGCCAAGTGACATCTGGCCCGGATAGACATCCGCCTTGTCGGCAATGCCCGTGCGCACCAGCATGGCCTGTGCGGCCTCCCGGCTCAGGCCCTCATGAACCAGCAGAAGATTGTCGATGGCGCTGCGCCAGGGAAGCAGCGTCGGCTCCTGAAAGACAAAGGCAATCCGTTCCGGCCGCTGGATGCTCCCCTCGAACCCCTTGTCGATCCCCGCGACCAGCCGCAGCAAGGTGGATTTCCCGACACCTGAAGGACCGAGGATGGCGAGGCACTCCCCCTGCTTCACCTCGAACCGGATGTTTTTCAGAACCTGCAGAGGACCGAACGACTTGGACCTGATGTCGGCGCGGATCATGCCCGCCTCCATGCAGTTGCCCGCCGTTCTGCCGGCTGCAGCATCAGGGCCTCGACAAGGAGCATCAGGGCAATGAAGCTGAAGGAATAGACCAGCACCATCGGCACATCGAAGAGCTGGAAATAGAGGTGGATCTGGAAGCCGATACCGTTCGACCGGCCAAGAAACTCCACGACAAGGACGATCTTCCAGATGACGGCTATGCCGGACCGCGCAGCCCCTGTGAGAACCGGCCCCATCTGGGGCAGAACCACGTGGCGCAGATAGGTGGACGGACGCATGCGGTAGACCGTGGCCATGGCCTTCAGATCCGGGCTGAGCGCCCGCGCGCCTTCGCGCACCAGCGCCGCGACATTCGGGATCTTGTTCAGAACCACCGCGGCGATGGCCGCCGTCTCGTTCAGGCCGATCCAGAGATAGCAGAGCACGATCAGCACAAGGGCCGGCAGGTTCAGGAACACCACCAGCCAGGGATCGAACCACTTGTCGAGCGCTGGCCGCGTTCCCATCACAAGACCAAGCGCCGTGCCCGCAGCCATCGCCAGCAGGAAAGACAGCACCACCCGTCCGGTCGTCCTGCCCAGATGATAAAGCAGCGGGCCTTGCGTCAGCTCCCGCCAGAACGGCTCCAGCAGGTTGACCGGCGATGGCAGGACCGAGGGATCGCCGCGTGCGGCCGACGCCGCGATCCAGAGGCCGATGAGACAGAAGAGAGACAGAAACCGGGCGGACTGGCTTTGCAAGGACGTTACTCGACCTTGGCAAAGAGACCCGCAGGCAGGGCGCCCGTGTCTCCGACCAGCTTTTCACCGCCATAATCAGCCATCAGCTTGAAGAAGGTCGCAGCCCCATCCTCGTTGACCGGTCCGGCTTTCGGAACGCCTGCGAGATAATCGGTCTTCAGCTGGGTGAATTCCGCATCCGTCTTGGCATTCATCATCGGCCGCAGGGCTTCCCAGGCACTGTCATCAGACGCAAGAAGCTCCTTTGCGCCCCGGGACGCCTGATAGAACCCCTTCAGAACATCCGGATGATCCGCGAGATAGCTTTCCTTGAAGACATAGCCGAGCAGCGGAATATCCGGATCAAGGCCGAGAGCCACCGAGGCCGTGCCGACGGAAACCAGTTCCCGCATGCCGGCCGCCTTCATCTTGGCAAGGAAGTGCCAGAAATTGATGGCCGCATCCGTCTCCCCATCGAGAGCGGATTTGAAGATCAGGGGCGGAGCGCCATAGACCTGTTCGGTCTCACCGGCCAGATCCATGCCGTATTCCTTCTTGGCATAGGCCCGGAGGATCAGCCAGCTCTTGTCCAGCGGCCCACCAGCAATGCCGATCTTCTTGCCCTTCAGATCAGACAGGCTCTTGGCCGGACTGTCCTTGGGAACGACGATGGCCCCCACGGCGGTTGAATAGGGTAGGAAGACATAGTCCTTGCCCGCCGCCCGTTGCACTGCAACCCAGAGCCAGTCCGCGACCATCACATCCGCCTGCCCGCCTTCCAGTGCAACCCGGGTCGCGCCATTGTCCGCATAGGGCTGGAGGGTCAGCTCAAAGCCGTTGGCCTTGTCGAGACCGGCTCGCTGGATCGTATCCAGCTCCCAGTTGACCGTCCCGGTCTTCAGGACTGCTGCCCGGACCGTGGTTTCAGCCGCCCCGGCCTGACCACAAGGCAGGGCGAAAGCCAGCAGCGCGAGGGCTGCAGCGCTCATGCTTCCCCGCATGCCATGAAGCCAGGAATGTGCCTTGCGCCCGTCTGCCATACGGGTGCCGATGGCCCTGTGGCTTTTCCCGAAACCGATCATCACCAGTCCTCCCGATGTGACGGGCTGCTTCCACCGCAGGTCCCTGCAGCTCCTCCGGAAAAGCCCATCTCTTTCACTCTGCTGCTGCCCTCTGCAGCGTCCTTCAATCCGGTGCGACCACCACCCCCCAGGGCTGCTGGCCGACCTGCACTGACTTCACCGCCTCCTGAGAGGCAACGTCGATCACAGTAATGTCGTTGGAGTTGCCGTTTGTGGTCAGAAGGTTCGCCTCGCCCGGAGTGAACTCCAGCTGCCACACCCGCTGGCCGGTCAGGATGTATTTGACCACTTCAAGGGTCTCCACATCGATCACCGCCACCCGGTTGGCCGGCCCAAGCGCAACGAACAGCCACTTGTTGTCCGCCGTCACCCGCATGCCCACCGGCTGCAGCCATTCCGGCAGCACGCCCGGCACTTCAAAACTGATCTTGGTCTTCAGTTCCGGCCCGCTTTCCCCGGTCATGGAGATCACGGACACAGTTCCACCGATCTCGGAAGAGACGAACAGCAAGGCGCCGTCATTGGTGAAACGGGCATAACGCGGACGCTGGTCAACCAGGATATTGTGCTTGATCTTGTAATCGGCGCTGTCGATGAAATGCGCCATGTTGGTGGTCTCGGACGTGTTGATGATGAACTTCCCGTCCGGGCTCAGTGCCATGCCCTCCGGCTCCACGCCCACCGGCACTTCCGCCTCCACGGTCTTGGACTGCGTATCGACCACGGTCACCAGATTGTCATCCTCGTTGGAGACATAGATCTTGGAGCCATCGGCACTGACGACAAACAGTTCCGGATCCGGTCCGGACGGCAGGGACCAAAGGAACTCATAGGTCTCTGTATCAAAGACCTTGATGGCGTCATCATCCGAAGCACAGACGTAGAGATGCTTGCCATCCGGGCTGATGCCGATCCCGCGAGGACGGTTTCCGGCCGGAAACTCTGCCACGGCCTCCCATGTGGCACTGTCGACGACGGAAACCGTGTTGCCCCGCTCGTTGGAGACAAAAACCTTGTTGGCAAAGGCCTCGGACGGCAAGGAGCCGAGCGCCAGGGTCAAGGCGGCACTGCCAAACAGGATGGAACGGGACAGCGGGAACATGCTCATGTCAAACCTCACCTCACGCCTCATTGGGCGAAAGCCTTGCAGGACGTCTCGGGCCGGTCGATACCAAGTGTGTCCAAGGGCGAAAACTGATGCAGGAAGCCTTCCTGCGGTGAAACGCTGACGGTTATGCGGCTGTCGGTCAGAAGGATCGGCTGGCGCATCTGGCCGTCCCAATCGCGGAAGGTGACCTTCTGCCCCTTGAACGCTGCAAGCTCGAAATCCTTGCCCAGCACATAGGACCGCAGGGCGGCCGGATCATCGCTGCCGGTGCGTGTGACGGCTTCGCCGACGACGCGCACGGCCAGCCAGGTGTTGTAATCGACCGGCCGGACATAGCGCCCCGTCAGTTTTTCAAACCGCCGCTGGAACTGTGTCGCGCCCCAGGCCTCATGGGCTGCATGGAAGGTGACAGGCCGAAGGCCCGCAGAGCCTGCAACCGGACGCGGTGTCCAGGTGTGAAACGGCAGATAGGGGGCAAAGACATCACTTTCATCGGCAGCGATCACGACATCATGCTCTTCCGCATCCTGGGTGAAGACCGGGATTTGCCGCTGCACCATTACGAGGCCACTATCCGTCCGGCGCGAGCCGCCTGTGTCCTCGAACACCCGCTCTTCCACGATCTTTGCGCCGAATTTCACGGCTGCCCGCCGGTAAGCCTCTCCAAGCGCCTTGTCGGCCGGATTGGATCCCTCGATCAGGAACCAGCGGGGCCAGCGCTTCCAAAGCACGAATTCGGCCACCGCGTCGGCCAGCATGGCCCGGCTCGGCGCCACATGAAGCAGATTGGCAAGGCATTTTTCGCCTCTGAGATCATCATCTGGGGCTGCCGCATTGAAGACAATCACCCCATCCCCCGCAGCCTTGGCCAGCCGCTCCGTGTCCGCTCCGTTGGCAATGAGCACAAGCGTGTGCACACCGGAGGAAACCATGTCCTTCACCGCAGCTTCCGCTGCCTCAGGCGCCGCCGTTCGGGTATCCAGAGCAAAACTGTGACCGAGGAAACTGCCTGTGGTCGCATTGTCCTCATTGCCGAGCTGCGCACCGGCAAATCCGAGATCTTCAGGAACTTCATCATAACGGGAGACAGGGGGGAGAGCCGGGTATTCCACTTTCAGCACGCCGGTCTTGATCTCCAGAGCATGAGCCGAGGAAAAGGTGCTGGCGAGGCTTGCCGCGGCAAGGAGGGTGCAGCAGACCCATGGCAAAACCACAAGGCGCAAGGCCTTCATGAACGTCTCCCCTAAGTCTTTATTTTCACGTAGCTTGCCAGATGTACCCCTGTTTGAAAAACCGATACTTTAGGAGCCATTGCGGCACATGTGAGCGCTCCTAGAATGCACTCATGACCCGGTTTTCAACCCTTTCCAGCTGCCTTTTCGGTGCCGTTCTGATCGTGAGTGGCACCTTCGGGAAAGGGATGTGGCCCGGTGCCTTTCCTGCAGGTCCCTCCGGTTTTCCATCGCTCTTCATCAGCATGGCAGAGGCGGCCCCCGCAACCACTTCATCACAGCCCTCCCCGCCAGTTCCGCCCGTCATCGCGCAAGGTGCGAAGGTCGCCTTTCTCGGCCTGACCTTTCTGGACACCTCCACGGAAGGTGCGATGAACGGCGTGCGGGAAGACGAAACCCGCCGCACCCTGATGCTGCAGGACATGGTCCGTGACCGGTTTGAAAAGGAAGGCCTGACCCTCGTCGATCTGGCGCCGATAGCGGACGAACTGGCGCGCACGGTCAACCCGAGCAATTGCTACGGCTGCGAGGTGCGGATGGCTGCCAAGACAGACGCTTCCTATGTGGTCACCGGCCTGGTGCAGAAGGTTTCCAACCTGATCCTGTCCATGAACCTCGTCATGCGCGAGGTGCCGTCCGGCAAGATCGTCCGGGCGCGGTCTGTCGATATCCGTTCCAACACGGATGATTCCTGGCAGCGCGGCATGCGCTACATCCTCAAGAATGCATTCTTCAAGACGTGAGGTCCCAATGCTTCCAACGTTCAGCCACCTTTCAGCAGTCCTCGCGGACCGCGAGCCACGCCGCAAACCCTTCCGGTTTGCATGGCTTGCCGTACTGGCTGCAGGTCTAGTGGCCCTTTCTGGCGCCCTGACCCCTTCCGAGGCGCATGGCCCGACCCGCCAGAAGGTCACGCTCACGACGGAAGTGCCTGCAGCTCCCGCCGATGTCTGGGCAGTCATCGGCAATTTCCAGGACATGAGCTGGCATCCGGCGGTCTTCTCCACCAAGGGCGAAGGCGGTAATGACATCGACGCGACGCGGGTCGTCACCCTTGAAAAGGAAGGCGGACCGACGATTTCCGAAGTCCTTTACAAATATGACGCGACGAAGATGACCTATTCCTACCGCATCACCGACGTGAAGGTCGAAGTGCTGCCGGTGACGAATTACTCGTCCCACCTGACCGTGAAGCCCGGCAAGGATGGCGGCTCGCTTATCGAGTGGAAGGGCGCGTTCTATCGCGGCTATCCGAACAACGATCCCCCGGAAAACCTCAATGACGAAGCGGCGATTGCCGCGGTCAGCGCGGTCTATCAGGCAGGTCTTGATGCGCTCTCGGACCGTTTTGCGAAGAAGTGACCGCAGCAAAGGTCTCAGCGCGGGCATGGCTGTTCTCCTCGCCCTGCCCGGCCTGATGACGTGCGCCCCGGCCCATGCCGGGGCCTTCGCGTTTGTGACCAATCAGAACAGTTCCGACCTGAGCGTTCTGGACCTTGGCGCACGAACCGAAATTCGCCGTGTGCCTGTCCCCGGCAAACCGGCCGGGGTCGCCGTTACCCCAAGCTTGGGAAGCTTCTTCACGGTCAGTCCGGACAGCAAGACCCTGCGCCGGTTTTCCCTTGCCACCTGCACCGAGACCGCGAGCCTTCAGCTTCCTGGCGGGCCGACTGGCATTGCCGTCGCGGCCAAAGTGGAACAGGAATCCGGCGAGCAAGCTCCCAAAAGCCTGATCTTCGTTTCCGACTGGTACAATGCCCGTCTTCATGTGGTGGATGCGGCAAGCTTCCGGCTGATCCGCGAACTTGAAACCGGTAGTGCTCCCGCGGGAATTGCAGTTGCCGCAGACCAGAGCTGGGTTGCCTCTGCCGACCGGGACGCAAACCAGGTCTCTTTCTTTTCCCTGCCGGATCTTGATCCCATTGGCCAGGTGCCGGTGGGCGAGCGCCCCTACGGACTGGCAACCGCGCCGGATGGCCGGCTGCATGTGGCCAATGTGGGCTCCAATTCCGTCAGTGTCATCGATCCCGGGCGCCTTGCCGTGATCGCGGAAGTTCCCGTTGGCGAGCGCCCCTATGGGGTTGCCTTTGCCAGCGGCCGGGCCTTTGTCACAGATCAATATGCCGATACGCTCAGCATCTATGGGCTCGCCGACCTGAAACCGGAAACCGTGCTGGATGTGGGCGAATATCCGGAAGGCATCCAGGCAACGCCCACAGGCGACCTGATCGTCTCGACCAACTGGTTCTCGAACACCGTCAGCCTGACCGATCCGAAGAGCCTTGAAGTCACGGGCGAAATCGAAACCGGCGACGGTCCACGCGCCTTCGGTCAGTTCATCGCCGAGTTTCCCGAAGGAGACACTCCATGCCGCGCATCAAACTAGGCGAAGCTCTTGCCCGGCCTGGGACGGCCGCCGTCAGCCTTCTGGCACTCGCAGCGCTTGTTGCCGCAAGGCCAGCGCAGGCAGCGGACACATCGACCTGGCAGGACCTCAGGTCCGAGCTTTATGGCAGCGTTTTCCTGGCCAAAAGCCCGGATGTCCTGAAGCTGGAGGCTCCCTACCGGACCGGCAATGATTCCCGCACACTGCTGACCACCAGCGTTCAGGCGCCGGAAGGTCTGCTCGTCACGGGTCTTGACGTGATCCTGGACGAGAACCCCATGCCCGTCTCCGCAAGGCTGCAATTTGCCCAGCCGATCCAGCGGTTTCAGATCACCGGCACTTTCCGCATCAACGGGCCGACGCCGGTTCATGCCGTGGCAACCCTCGACAATGGCCAGCGCTTCATGGCGGAGGGCTTCGTCAAGACCTCTGGTCAGGGCGCCTGCGCGGCCCCTCCCGGCACAGACCCGAAGGAGGCTCTGAAAACCCTCGGGCAGATGGAGCTTGCCCTGAAGACCGCGCCACTGGCTGAAAACCAGAGCGCCAGCGGCCTCGCGGCAAGCGTTCTGAGCGGAGCGGACAAGGATCTGGATCTCACCGTCGACATCAAACACCCGAGCCACTCGGGCATGCAGATGGACCAGATCTCCCTGCTCTATATTCCCGCCCGCTTCATCGACACCCTGAACATCTCGGTCAATGGCGCGCCCTATGTGGACATCACCGGCAGCATTTCCTTAAGCGAAAACCCGAGACTGGAACTCACCATCCCCCCCGGCGGCCGCACCGCAGGCGTTCATCTGCTCGACACGAACGGAGCCACCTCCGACGCTGAAGTGACGCTTCCAGGATATTGATTTGGTTTAATTTCAGTATTTTAATTAAAATTTTTAAACTTATACATTAAAAATTACCGCAAGTTACCACCAGACACCCTCGCGCAAAGGGGCCTCTCCTTCTTCGTCCTGCCATGTCTTGGCCATGGCATCCATGCCGTAACCTTGCCTTTCAGAAAAGCTGTTCCTCTTGGAAACGGAACGGCATGGATCCCGCATCAAGTGCGGGATGACGACCTGAGGAAAAGCCGCGGTCCGTTTCCAGCGTTCCTGAGAACGGAGATATTGACATCGAAGCGCGGGTATCTTTTCTGCAACCTGAACAATGCAAAGCCCCCGGTTTTCTACCTTCGAGACATCGCTTCGCGGTTCCTCAGAATGAGGGCGTCCGCGGGGTGAGACCGAGTATTTCTGCAAGATTTCCCTCATCCTGAGGAGGGGCAAAGCCCCGTCTCGAAGGATGGGATGCTTGTCGCAATCCTGGTATTTGATCAGGTAAAGAAGAGAAATATCCGACCTCACTCCGGAAACACCTCTGGCTTCAGATCCTCCACCGGCTGATCGTCGAAGGTCCAGCCGTCCGTGCCTTCCGGATACCAGTAGACATGCGAGAAGCCATAGGTGAGCGCGCGCTTTGCCGCGTTCCAGGACATCCAGCATTCGTCCAGACAGAAGAACAGCACCGGATGATCCGAATTGCCTTCAGTGGCCTTCTGAAGCCCGGACTTGAAATAGGCATCAGTAACCGGCGCGAGGCGGCCATAGCCGACATTGGGCAGCCACATTGCGCCTGGAATGGAGTGGCGCGGCTTGTCGCGCCAGATGGTGCCCTTGGGCAGATTTTCAGGCTTCGGCGCTTGCGGCAGCACGTCGATGAAGGCGGTGTTTCCCTCCTTCCAGAGCTGGACCGCCTGTGCCGTTGTCACGACCGTTGCCCCTTCAAGGGTCGCTGGAACGGGACCGCGATAGGCGTCCTCCCGGTAGCCATCCGGCTCCGGTGTCTCATCTGCCCGGACAAGTCCCGCATCTGCGATCAGCAAGGCAGAGACGATCAGCAAGGCAGCCCCGGTGAGGCAGGCATTCCGGTTTCCGAGCGAACGCGATGGGTCGCCCGGATGCTTCGCTTTCCAGCGGAACCAGAGTTCTGACCGCCGCCTCACACCGCACCGCCTTTCTGTTCCCCAAGCCGGGAAGTCACGACTGCACCTGACGTCCAGAGGCAATTTCGCTGCCGACGTCAGGCGAAAGCTCTCAGTTTCCAGCCTCCAGCGGGCCAGTCCCCATGTCATTCATGAGCGGCACGCCTGCCTCCTGCAGGATCGCGTTGATCTCGGCCTTGTTCCGCCGGATCAGCGAATTCAGCTTGTGCTCCCAGACCTTTTCGCCCTGCCGTACACCCATTGTGATGCGATAGAACAGGCGCGGTGGCAGGGTCTCCTGGGTGAGCGGTATGACCTTGAAGCCCGGATAGTCCTGCTTGACCAGCGGACCGCCAATCGGTCCCCACAGGATCGCAGCGTCAATATCGCCCTTCTTCAGGTCCTTGAGCATATCGACTGCGGGCGATTCAAACCGCCGGTCGACGACCAGATTGTAGGGCTTTGCCTTCATCATCAGGCCGTTGCGGGCCATATGGGTTGCTGGCGGTGAGCCGGCAATGATGCCGATCACATGACCCTTTAGAGCAGGGTCCGACATGGCCGTCACAACGGCGAGCGGGCTGTCCTTCGGCACGATCAGCACATAGGCAGAGGTCATGTAGTGATTGGTATTGAGCACCATCTCGTGCCCCTGGGCATAGCCCATCACCAGATCGCAGCGATTGGCCCGAAGCGTGTTGCGGATGAACCCGGTCGCCATCGGATACCATGTATATTCCACCGGCAGGTCGAGGCGGTCCGCAATCAGGTCGGCAAGCTTGTTCTCATAACCTTCGCCCGCCTCATTGGACATGGGCAGGTTCGCCGGATCGGCGCAGACCCGCAACGCCGTATGAGACACGAGATCCGAGGTCTGAGCCAGTGCCGCTCCGGAAAGACCGGAGGCAGCGGCACAGGTCAACACGCCTGCAAGCAGGGAGGCAAGAAGATCTGCCTTCAGCCGCCCACGCAAGCAGGCAACGGATTTCGTCCGGGCCACAACCCCGGCTCGGACGAAACCTGTCAGACTGGTCTTATTCGCCCATGCAGGCATTTTCATTCTCGACAAAGGCGTCCGTCTTCTTTTCCTTCTTCGCCGGGCGGCCACGACCGAGGTCGCCGGTGCCACGGGCACGAAGATAGGTATAGATATCATCAAGATAGCACATGACGTTCTTGTTTTCCCCGAGGGCGGGCATGACCAGATTCTGGGAGGCATTCACCTCCTGCTTGCCGTTCACAACCGTCTCGTAAAACTTGTAATAGTCGATCGCCATCACGGAGGTCGCCAGCGCCGGTGCATAGGAGCCACCTGCCCCATCCGGGCCGTGACACTGGAAGCACTCAGCATTGTAGCGGCGGAACCCGGAGAACGTCGGCCAGTCGACCGTGCCATCCTCGGCAATCTTGTAGGTCGGGATGTCGTCCGAAGTATACCAGCGGCCATTTTCCTCGTGGTCCGCCTTGGTGTTTGCAATCAGCTCTGCATCGTCAGCAAGACCCGGCTGCCCGGTTGCCAGCATCATCCCCATTGCGAGCAGCAATACCGAATTTCGCATTGAATTTCCTTCTCTGGGTGAAGGACTGGCGCAGTTGCCCGCGCCAGCCTGTCCCGTCATCGGGGTTCGCTTAGTTCGGAAGCTTGAAGACCGTCAGTTGGCCACCGAGGGCGGTGTAGTCGCTGAGAGCGGAGTAGCCGCCCACGGCGCCCAGACCGTCGTTCGGGTTGGTCAGACCGGCTGCAAGGCCGATCCCGGCCCAGCCGCCAACACCCGACAGGATCGCCACATACTGCTTGCCATCGGAGGTGTAGGTCATGACGTTGCCGATGATGCCAGACGGGGTCTTGAAGCGGTAAAGCTCATCACCCGTCTTGGCGTCGACGGCCTTCAGATAGCCTTCCAGCGTGCCGTAGAAGACCACGCCGCCAGCGGTTGCCAGAGCACCGGACCAGACGGAGAACTGCTCGGGGATCGACCATTTGATCTCACCCTTCTTGCCGTCCCAGGCAATGAAATTGCCCATGCCGCCATGGCTGTTCGGAGCCGGATACATGGCAAGGGTCGCACCCACATAGGGCTGGCCTGCCGTGTAGCTGACGCGGAACGGTTCATAGTCCATGCAGACGTGGTTGGTCGGCACGTAGAACAGTTCCGTATCCGGCGAGTAGGATGCCGGCTGCTGGTCCTTGGACCCGAGTGCCGCCGGGCAGATGCCGGTGGAGTTGGTGTCTTCACCATTCTGCTCGGTGGAATACTCCGCAACCACCTGCGGGCGGCCATACTGGTCGGAGGCCTTGTCCATGACGACTTCGGTTGCCCAGTTCACCGCCGGATCATACTTCTCGGCGACGAGCAGCTCACCAGAGACACGGTCGAGCGTATAGCCGAAGCCGTTACGGTCGAAGTGGGTCAGCAGCTTGCGGGTCTTGCCATCAATTTCCTGCTCCGTGAGGATCATTTCATTGATGCCGTCATAGTCCCACTCGTCATGCGGGGTCATCTGGTAGAACCACTTGGCAACACCGGTGTCCGCATCGCGGGCCATGATGGTCATGGACCAACGGTTGTCACCGGGACGCTGGGTCGGGTTCCAGGTCGATGGGTTGCCTGTTCCGTAATAGATCAGGTTTTCTTCCGCATCATAGGAATACCAACCCCAGGTGGTGCCGCCACCGATCTTCCACTGATCACCTTCCCAGGTGTTCGTGCCGGAATCCTTGCCCACCGGCTTGCCCAGATGAGTGGTCTTTTCCGGGTCGACCAGAATGTCGCTGTCTGGTCCCATGGAATAGGCGCGCCAAGCCAGGGAGCCGTCCTTGGTGTTATAGGCCGTCACAGATCCCCGCACGCCGAACTCACCACCGGAAATCCCGACAATGACCTTGTCCTTGACCGGCATGACGGTCGCGGTGTTGGTCTCGCCCTTGGACGGATCGCCATTGACGACGCTCCAGGCTTCCGCGCCGGTCTTGGCGTCCAGCGCCACCAGCTTGGTATCGGCCTGATGGAGGTAGATCTTGCCATCGGAATAGGCCAGACCACGGTTCACCGTGTCGCAGCACATCACCGGAATGACGTTCGGATCCTGCTTGGGTTCATATTTCCAGAGGATCTTGCCGTCGTTCTTCAGGTCGAGGGCATAAACGATGTTCGGGAACGGCGTATGCACATACATCACATCGCCAATCACCAGCGGGGAGCCTTCATGGCCGCGCAGAACGCCGGTGGAGAAGGTCCAGGCAACCTGGAGGTCCTTCACGTTGTCCTTGGTGATCTGATCCAGCTTGGAATAGCGCTGGTTCTTGTAATCGCCGGTCTGGATCACCCACTGGTTCGGGTCATCCATCATCTTCTGCAATTCAGCATCTGCCATTGCATTGCCAGCACACAGAGCCAGCATACCTACGGCGGTCAGTAACCTTTTCATCTCCACCTCCCATGGTGATAAGACGGTTTGAAAAACGGCTGTCGGAATGCTCCTGAATGTGCGCTCGGACGGATCCACTCTCTCCCGGATCAGCATCCTTGCGGCGTCAGCATCACGAAGCCTCTCGCATGCGCTTGCCTTGTCTCCTCCCTTTCCCGGTTCACGCCAGGCCCCTCAATGCACCAGCGGTAAAACACTTCTGACCGACACAATCGCCCCTGGAAACTGCCCGGGCAGGATCGGATCAATCACCTCTGCAGCTCCACACCCGAGGTGCTCCGGAACCACTGGAACCATCCCGTCCTCTCCCGGGATCAGCTCCAGCCTGCGGCCGGGAGGCGGGCAACGGGCCCGCCTGAAACTGCCGTCGCTCTGACATTGCCTGATCACTCTGCCTGCCAGAACCAGCCTCGAAAAGACCCACTTAGGTACGCATTTTGCAGCGTTGCACCCTGTCTTTCCTGTCAGGGTTGCTTCCTAGTCACGCCCCAGGTTGTAAAGCCGTTCCGCATGCCAACGGACGTGGTCACCGGCAAAAGTCGATACGAAGAAATAGCTGTGATCATAGCCTTCCTGCAGGCGCACCACGCCGGGCTGGCGGCGGCTTGCCATCGCCTCTGCCAGCGCTTGCGGCCGTAGAAGATCGATGAACTGGTCGCTCGTACCCTGATCGATCAGGATGTCACCCTTCCAGCCCCGTTCACCCAGCAGGATCGTTGCGTCGTAATCCGCCCAGACCGCCTCATCGTCTCCGAGATAGGCGGAGAACTGCTTGCGGCCCCAATCCGACTGGGTGGGATTGGCAATGGGGGCAAAGGCCGACACAGAGTGGAACAGGCCCGGATTGCGCAGGGCAATCGTCAGAGCCCCATGCCCGCCCATGGAATGGCCGGTGATGCCATGAGCCCCGCTGAAGGGCTGCACCTTGGGCAGGTCCTGCCGCAACTCGTTGACCACATAGTCATACATGCGGAAGTGCGGTTTCCAGGGAGCCTGGGTGGCATTGACATAGAAGCCGGCACCCTGCCCCAGATCATAGGCCTCATCATTGGCAACGCCCTCCCCGCGCGGACTGGTGTCCGGAAAGACGAGCGCCACACCATACTCGGCAGCATGTTCCTGGAACCCGCCCTTGGTCATGGCATTTTCATGCGTGCAGGTCAGGCCCGAAAGGTACCACAGCACCGGAACCGGACCATTTTCCGCCTCCGGCGGCAGATAGACCGCGAAGGTCATATCCACGCCGCAGGTGGCGGACCGGTGCCGGTAGACGGTCTGAACCCCGCCAAAGCACCGGTTTTCCGAGACAACATCCATTGCTCTGCCCCCAAGCCGCGTCAGTAAACGATGACGGAGCGGATGGATTCTCCGGCATGCATGAGGTCGAAGGCCTTGTTGATGTCATCGAGCGGCATGGTGTGGGTGATCATCGGATCGATCTCGATCTTGCCGTCCATGTACCAGTCGACGATCTTCGGCACGTCCGTGCGGCCACGGGC
>NZ_FRBW01000008.1 GCF_900142725.1 Roseibium suaedae
GTGATGCGGGTGAAGGCCAGATAGTTCGAGAAGATTGCAGAGCAGGCAACGATCGTGACGATCATGACCGTGGCACGGATCGCTCCGCTGACCGACTTGTTGAACTGCACGAAGGTCAGAGATCGCTGGAACAGAACGATAATCAGCGACCCCATTACCCCGAGCGCTGCCGCTTCCGAAGGTGAGGCAATCCCGCCATAGATTGCGCCAATCACCGCCACCATAAGAAGGATCATCGGAATGACGTGCCGGCTGTCCCTGACGGCCTTGTTCAAAACAAAAGGATCGCCTTTCGGCGCCTGGTCGGTCGTATTGGCTATAAATTTGATGACGACTGCGAGCCCTGCCGCAGTAAGAAGACCCGGAATGATACCGGCGATAAACAGCTTGCCGATCGATGTTTCCGTCAAGACACCGTATACCACAAGTACGATCGACGGAGGAACGACCACCGCAAGCGTACCGCCGACACTGACGACTGCAGCTGCCAGCCGGTCGGAATATCTGTGCGCACGCATTTCCGGGAAGGCGGAAGCTGCCATTGCAGCGGTGGAAGCCGTTGAGCTGCCGACAAGGGCAGCAAGAATGACCGAGGCGCCGACAGTGGCGATTGCAAGCCCACCGCGAACATGCCCGACCCAGGATTGGCAGGCAATGATGGCCCGCCGGGTCACATCCCCTGCTGTCAGCAACTCCGCCATCAGAATGAAGAGCGGCACCGCCACGAGAATGAAAGAGGCGGATGAATCGAAGAATGTCCGCTCAAGGACTGCCAGCGCCGGGCGTATTCCAAGTTGAGCCGCAAGCCCAAGCGTTCCGGCAATTCCCATGGCGAAGGCAATGGGCACCCGGTTGACCATGAGGGCAGCCAACACGGTCAGAATAACGAGAAATGTAAGCATCGAGGCGGGCGAGCTCCATAACGGGGTGGTCGGCCGCAAGGGCGGCCGTCCTGTTCCGTGGGATGATGATGCCGGATTACTTGGTGGTGATTTCGCGATAGGTGTCCAGGACAGCCTGGGCCTTCTCGTTTCCGATCCGGTTCACCCAATCAACACTCACCGCGCCGAGCGCTTCGCCCACCGCAGCCAGTTCCTCATCCGTGAACTGATAGGTGTCGATGCCTGCGGCCTTCCACTCCTCGACGAAACTGGCAACAGACTCGTCCTGGGCTTTTGCTACATGTGTGGCGGTTTCTGCCCCCAGCTTGATCATGTCCGCTTTCACGGTCTCGGGCAGCCCGTCGAAGACGCTGGTCTGCACGACCATGACAAAGCTGTAGCCTCCAAAGGAGCCGTTGGTGGAAATATGGCTGACGACCTCGTTCAGCTTGTAGCCAGGAACCGATGCGAGCGGAAACAGGACCGCATCCAGCCTGCCCCGTTCGATGGCCGTGTAGACTTCCGGCCCGGGGATCGAGATGCCGACACCGCCAAGAGCGCGCGCTGTCATGGACTGGGTGGAGCCAGAGGTTCGAATGTCCTTTGACACCCAGTCTGCAGGTTTGCCGAGCCGCTCCTTCGCAAGCACCTGATACGGCGGCAACACGAAGCCGAAGATCGGTGTCACGCCCGCCGCCATGATTTCGTCCCGCAGCGGCCCTTCCTTTAGCATTTCCTGCAGGGCATCAGTGCCTTGTTCCGCCGATCCATAAAAGCCGGGCAAGGCCACCACCGAATTCAACGGCAGGACATCGGCGTGATACGGCGTGCCGAGCAAGGCGGCGTCCAGAATGCCGTTGCGGACCGCATCCAACTGCGCGTCTGCCTTGGTGGCCTGCTGGGCGGGAAAATGCTCAAACTTGATCGCCCCGCCGGTCGCCTTTTCAACTGCGGCCATCCACTTGGTCGTCCCCTCGAGAGACACGATGTGGCTGGTCGACTGGAAGTCGCCAAGCCTCAAGGTTTCTGCCTGTGCAGATGCCATTCCGAGTGCCAGTACGGCCGAAACGGCCGCCAGAAACTTATTCGTCATTTGCATAACATCTCCTCCCAATTGATGCCTTCACTGCCCTGCGACGTCGCCTCTCCTCCAAGCGTCGTGCAGCAGCCTCACAACCAGAACGCCAGATCCCAGGGGGATGACGGCATAGGCCCACCCAAGCGGCCAGTCGATGACCCCGTATTCCACATCGCCGTGCAGGATGGCTTTCATGGCGAATTTCCCGGACATCCAGGTGACCCCGGCAAAGAACACTGCAGGCAGGATCAGGCGCAGCTTGGAGATCAGGGTCCCGAACAGACCGGGCAAGTGTTCAGGCATGAACTCCAGCGCCAGATGGCCGCCGTCGCGGAACACCCGCGACAGCGACAAGGTGGCCAGGGCCGGCATCAGATACAGCTCGGTCAACTCGAACTGGATCTGAACCGGCCGGTTCGCAACCAGACGCAGAATGATGTCCGCGTTGATCAGAACCGCCACGGCGACAAGGCTCAGGCAGCCCGCCAGATGCAGGATGTCCTCCAATTTTCGCAGAGTTCTTTCAAACATCGGCCGAGCCTCCCTTGCCGTCGGCGAACCCTGATGTCAGCGCTTCGGCAATTCGACGATTGCCGAGCCGATTGCGGACAGTTCCCCGTCCTGCTGTTCGGCGCGTTGCTGAACCTCGACGAGAAAATGGCCGTTTTCCTCGAATTTGCGCGAAACCGTCCCGCGAATGAGAATGATGTCGCCTTCCGGATTGTGACGGCGCACCTGACATTTTGCCTGGCGCAGGAACCCGTCATCTCCCATCCAGTTCGTGATCTGATGGGTGAGCCAGGATGTGCGCTCGGGACCGTAGTCATAAGCGCCCGGAGCACCGACCTCGAGGGCGAATTCTTCTTCCCAATGGACACGCTCGGGACAATCCGGAATGCCGTAACGGTTCTTCGGTCCGGCGCTCGGATGCTTCTGCTGAAGCTGCCAGGCCAGCTTGTTGGCGCGGATGTACAGGCCACCCCAGCCCTGGGCATAAGCGATGAAGCCTGTGGCAGTCATCGGCCCCTTCACCATGACAGGCAGCTCCTCGCCCTCCTTCACGTCATCCCAATACCGGGCTTCCGCACCGCGAACGGTCTCCTGTTCGTAGTACTTGTAAAAGCCGTCAAGCTCAGCCTGGGTCCAGACGCGGCGCCCCTTTGCTTTCGCTTCCGTGTATTTGGTGCCGTTCTCGCGCGCCTGATCACGGTCCGTGCGGAAGCACCAGCTGTCTGCGTCCGCAACCAGCTCTCCGGTCTTCGCGTCGTAGAAATCGACATGATAGATCTGCTGAACGGCACGGCCGGCAAACCGGGTGTCATGCTCGACCAGATCCTTCAGCACGGCCTCGGTGCGAAACTCCATGTTGCGGGTGATGGTCTTGTGCCAAGTCCAGTTTGCGCCGGACCACATGGCATGAACGCCCGGCAGGCCGCCCACGTAGCCGGAAATGATCCGGTTGGTCGCAAACAGGAAGCTTGGCAGCGCAATCACGTCGCCATACTTGGTGGTCTTCGCGTATTCCGGGTCACACCAGAGCGGGTTGTCATCGCCAATCCCGTGCGCGTAATGCCGGATATTGTCCCGGGTTGCCTCATAGCACCAGGGCTCGACCGTCTTCTCGATCTTTACGCCGACGCGTTCGCGGAGTTCGTCCAGTCCTTCCTGCGTGATGCGCGGAAATTTCTTCTGTTCCATATAGTCCATTCCATTTCTCCCTAGTCATTTCACTCAAGGTTCGCCTATTCGGCGGCTTCACATTTCTTCGCTTCCAGATCCCTCAGGATCTTGCGGTTGACCTTCCCCGCCGGCGTCTTGGGCAGCTCGTCGACAAATTCGATCTGGCGGGGATATTCGTGGCGGGCGAGGCGTGCGCGGACGTGGTTCTGGATCTCTTCGACCAGCCCCGGCGTCTGTGCAGCCTTGAGAATGATGTAGGCCTTGACCACCAGGCCTCTGAGCGCATCGGGGGCGCCAATCACGCCGCATTCGGCGACAGCGGGATGGCTGAGAATCGCGTCTTCAACCTCGACTGCGCCAATGGTCCAGCCCGCAGAGATGATCACGTCATCGGCTCGGCCGCCGTGATAGAAATAGCCGTCCTCGTCAACGCGCCCCAGGTCCTTGGTCGGGAACCACTCACCGCGCTTGCGGACCATCAGTTCGCCCGTTTCCCCCGGTGCAGCAGGTGTGCCGTCCGCACGGTGAACTTCGACTTCTACGCCCGGAACGGCCTTGCCCATGGCCCCGTCGCGCACTTCCAGGTCATCCGCCCCCGGATAGTTCGCAATGATGACGCCAATTTCCGTGGTGCCGTACATCGAGCGAACCTTGATGCCGAAGACCTCCTCGACATAGGCGGCGGTTTCTGAATCGATGGGCTCGCCGGTGAAGGAGAGCTTTTCGAGGCAATAGGAAAAGTCCCTCGCCTTTCCGGAGTTGCGCATCATCCTGTAGTGGGTGGCCGCAGCCGTCAGGTTGGTGATGCGGAAGTCCTGAAGGGCCTTCAGCAAACGGACAGGATCGAATTTCCCGCTGAACGTGCCCGTGGAAACGCCCATCGCCAGAGGGGCAAGCGTCCCATGCCACAGACCATGCCCCCAGGCGGGAGAGGACGGGCAGAAGAAACGGTCTCCCGGACGGATACCGGTTGCGTAGAGCGCGGCAACCATTAGCGTGACGATGGACTGATGATTGTGCAGCACGGCAGCCGGCAAGGCTCTTGTCGTGCCGGATGTGTATTGAAGAACGGCCAGATCGCTGCCTGCCGTGTCCCAATCAAAGGTTTCCGGCAAGCCCATGAGCCCATCCAGAAACGCCTGATCGACGATGGTCACGTTCCGGGCACCAGCCTCAATGGCATCAGGCGCTTTTTCAGCGTTGGTGAAGAAGATGGCGGGTTTGCAGTCCTCGGCGCGCAGCCGGATTCCGTCGGGTCCGAACAGGGAGAACATGGGCACGGCCACGGCCCCTGCCTTGATCACCCCAAACATCGCGCAATAGAACGGCAAGGACGGTTCGATCATCACCGCAACCCGATCCCCTTTCCGGATGCCTTGCCCCCTGAGGTAGTGGGCGATCTGGGACGACCGGCGGGCAATTTCTGAAAAGGTGATGACCTCGTCTGCGCCGTCGGCATGGGCAACCCGCAGGGCAACCCTGCCCTCCTCCACATGCCGGTCGATGCATTCGTGGGCGATGTTGAAGCGCTCCCGGCGACCGTCGAACAGCTCCCAAAGCCCCTCCTTCGAGTAGTGCTTCTGCGCGTCAGCGTAAGACGTGAATTCCGTCAGTCGGGTCATTCTTGTCTGCCTTCCCAATCTCGTCTTCAGACCACCGCGAGGTGTCCGTCTATCCGTTGACAACGGTAGAGATCACAGGCATCTATTGTCAATACGCTATTATTATTGTATATATACAATGAAAATGATGGCGACAAAGGTGATGCAGCCAATGGAAGAGCAGACAAAATCGACGAAGCGAGATGTTCCGGCAGTGACGAGAGCGCTTGCAATTCTGCGGTTTCTCGCCCGATCTCCGGAACCGGTGGGGGTCAACCCGATCGCGCGGGAACTGGATCTGGTGCCAAGCACCTGTCTGCACATTCTGCGCGTCTTGCAGGATGAGGGACTGGTCGACTTCGATTCGAAAACGAAGCGGTATTCGATCGGGATCGGCATCTTGCCGCTGGCCCGATCAGCGCTTCAGCGCAACACGTTCTCCAGTCTGGTCCAGCCCAGACTGTCCGATCTGTCGAAGAAGTTCGGCGTCACCAGCATTGCCACACAGCTCTCCGAGCCGGGGCAGATGGTCGTTGTGGCACTCTCCCAATCGAGCATGCCCTTCCGTCTCCAGGTCGATCTCGGAAGCCGGTTTCCAGCCTTGATCAGTGCGACCGGCAGGTTGTTCGCGGCCCATAACCCGCGGGACGAAGAGACCGTTCGGCGAGAATTCGAGAAGCTCGTCTGGGATCATCCACCCAGCTACGACACCTGGAAGGAAGAGGTTCGCGAAGCCCGCGAGCGCGGCTTTGCCGTAGACCAGGGCATCTACATTTCCGGTGTGACGGTGGTGGCAGTTCCGGTCTTCGACGGCACCGGACGGATGGTTCGCTCCATCGTGGCGATCGGCATTTCCGAGCGCCTGCAGAACAAGGAAATTCCCAAGCTCGCCAAGGCGATGCAGGCCATTCGTGACCACATTCAAGACACGCAGATTGAAACAGGGAGCTAGGCAGTGCTGACGCAGGACATCGTTCCGGAGGGCTGGAAAGCCGCAAGAATAGACGGGTTCATCGGGCTCATGGGACCGCTGCTCCGCGCCACAGACCAGGGCGACCAGGATCGATATGCGCTCCAGACAGACGAACGGCACACTAATGCCATCGGCCTGATCCACGGCGGCGTGCTGACAAGTCTGTTGGATCAGGTCATGGCCATCAGCGCCTGGAGGGCCGCAGATCGGCGCCCCACCGTGACGGTGCAAATGGAAACCAGGTTTCTGAGTGCGGCCAAAGCGGGCGACTTTCTCGAAATGGAAGCCCGCATCCGGCACAAGACACAATCGATGATCTTTGCAGAAGCGGAAATCTCAGGGCCAAGTGGCGTTGTTGCGGCCGCCTCCTGCGTCCTCAAGGTCACGTCGAAAGAGGGCGTCCAGAAATGACCCAACCGGAAACAGCATCCCCGACAGGGCCGCTTGCGGGCCTCAAGGTTCTCGATTTCTCGCGCATTCTGTCCGGCCCTTATGCCAGCATGGTGCTTGCGGATTTCGGGGCGGAGGTCATCAAGGTTGAGCCCATTGGAACCGGCGATGAAACCCGCAATTTCCCCCCGTTCCAGGAGGGCCTGAGCCACTATTACATGGCTCTGAACCGGAGCAAGAAGAGCATTGCCCTGGATCTGAAATCACTGGAAGGCGTGAAGATCGCACGGGAACTTGCGCGTCAGAGCGATATCGTCCTGGAGAATTTCCGGCCCGGTGTTATGGAGCGTCTCGGCCTTGGATACGAGACGCTGAAGGAGGACAACGAGCGTCTGATCTACTGCTCGATCACAGGGTTTGGCCAGAACAGCCCGCATGGCAACAAACCCGCTTTCGACATCGTGGCTCAAGCCCTGTCCGGTGTCATGAGTGTCAATCGGGAGCCCGGACAGGCGCCGAACAAGCTCGGCATTCCGCTCGGCGACATGGCCGGCAGCATCTTTTCCCTGTTTGGCCTTCTGGCCGCCTTACATGAGCGCAACGCAACAGGCAAGGGACGCCACGTCGAAGTCGCGATGCTCGACAGCCTCATTGCGATGCAAGGCTATCTGTCCCAGATCTACTTCGTGACGGGTAAGAGCCCGCAGCCGGTGGGAACCCAGCATCCGAGCATCGTGCCTTACGGCTCGTTCCCGACTGCCGACGGCCATGTCATTGTGGCCTGTCTCACCGAGCGGTTCTGGCACAATTTCGCGCGGTGCCTTGACCTTGAACATCTCATCTCGGATCCGCGCTTTGCTCTTTACCAGCAGCGCCTTGATAACCGTGACCAGCTGGAACCGCTCATCCATGCTCGCATGAAGCAGGAAACAACGGCTTACTGGCTGGAAAGTCTCGAGAAATTTGACGTGCCCAGTGCACCCATCCTGTCCATCGGCGAGGCTCTTGACCAGCCCCATGCCATCGAACGCGGCTTGATCGAAACGGTCAGTCACCCACAGGTGGGAGACATCAGGCTGGTGCGGGGACCGGTGCGTTTCGATGGCATGGCGCCCTCTGCCAGCAGGGCTCCAAGCCTTCTCGGCGCTGACAGTGCGGAGATTCTCGCAGACGTTCTCGGCTATAGGGCCGAGGAGATCGCAAGACTCGCCAAAGCCGCAGTGGTTAGCCTCAATGATTCTTCCTCACGGTAGGAAAAGCAAAGTTCGAAGAAGCACAACAGCGCCACTCTGCCTGTTGGTTCTGTCTCCCGCGGATAAACTAGCGTCAATCTGGCGTCTGCGCTGCCAGGACCAGCTTTTGAGCACGCTTCCGGAGTAAAAATCGGAGTGACCACTCGTGCGGGTGGGGTCAATACTGCGTCATCGCTGCTTGGCTCCTTTGCTTGGCACAAGCGCTCGGCAGAGATCGGCGAGGTTTGTCCTTGTGTGCTCCAAGCGACTAGTTACCTGCTCCAGAGAACATCGATGCGCCCGAAATCTGCAGCTCTTCCGGGAACTCAACCTTCAGGATGCAGCCGCTGTCCGATTCAGTGATGAAGAGTGTTCTGCCTTCCGGACCGCCAAAGGCGCAGTTGGTCGTACCCAGTCCACGAAGCGATCTAACAACGGCGATCGGGCGCCCAAGTTCATCATGAACCCAGACCAGGCCCATGCCTGTCTGGCAGACGACGACGCCATTTTGCGAGGTTAGCGCGAGACCATCCGGTCCAGCGCGCCCGCCTGAAAATTGAATGAAGAGGCCAGCCTTGTTTACCCGGCCGCTCGGAGACAAAGGCAGACGCCAGACCGCATTGGCTCGTGTTACGGCGAGGTAGAGCACATGCTCGTTGATGTCGAGAACCAGCCCGTTTGGGCTCGGCACCTTGTCGATCAGGCATGTCAGACTACCGGTCTCAGGTTGCCACCTATAGACCCGGCCTGTTGGATCCTGAAGCCCGGTCTGGCCCTGGTCCGTGAAATAAAGTGCGCCATCCCTGCCGAAATGCAAGTCGTTGCAGCCCTTGAACCCTTCGGTGTCACAGTCACGCAGCGCATGTGATACCTGCCCCGTCTCCGGGTCCAGTTGCATGATCCCGTTCTGGAAATCGGCAATGAAGATCCTGCCATCGCGATGGATCTTCAATCCGTTCGGCTGCCCTTCATATTCGGCAATTTGACGGACCGAACCTGACGGATCAGCGCGGAATATCCGGCCGAACGGAATATCGACGAACCAAAGATTGCCACTTCGGTCGAACGAAGGGCCCTCCAGAAAGCAGTCAACAGCCTGTCCGCGTCTGTTGCGCTCTGCCCAGTAGGAAGAGACACCACCGCGCCGGAAAGTCTCAGGCAGTTCCGTGAAGACTTCCGCATGAAGCACGACGGGTTCAGGAAAGGGATATGTAGCAGTCATGGGCTATCCGAGGGTGAGAGACGGAAAGAACAGAGCGATCTGAGGGAATGCGATCAGCAAGAGCATGAACGCGACAATGATGCCGAAGAATGGCAGAACACCCATGATAACGTCTTCGACCTTTACCTTGTCCGACGAACTTGCCACCACGAAGAGAATGACCCCAAGTGGCGGTGTAAGCTGCCCAAGTTCCACCAGGATCACCACGAAAACACCAAACCAGACAGGATCGACGTTCAAGGCCATCAGGGCGGGAAAAATGACGGGAACGATGATCGCAATCATTCCCAGCCCCTCCATGAAGCAGCCGAGGATGGCGAAGGTGACCATGATGATCAGCAGAAAGGTCACGCGGGACACATTGGCCGAAGCCAATGCCGACACCAGACTTTCTCCGACGCCGGACAAGGCTGTGGCATAGGCGAAGATCATGGACGTGAAGACGACGAAGAGGATGTTGCCGCTCATCGATGCGGTCCGGCCTAGAGCCTCGGAAATCAGCCTGAAGCTCAATTTCCGGTAGAGGCCGGTGATTGCGATGGCCCCGACCACTCCAACGGCGCCCGCTTCGGTCGGCGTTGCAAATCCACCGTAGATGCTGCCAAGAACGATCAAAATCAGAATAAGAAACGGCAGAATGTCGAGGAGCGCGGCGCCAAGTTCGCGCGGTGTAGCGCGCCTTTGATCCCTGGGGGCAAGGCCGGGGCTCATAAGCACCCGCACAGCAATGAACGACATATAGAACAAGGCGAGCAATATCCCCGGGATCAAACCTGCCGCGAAAAGCCGGGCAATCGAAGTCTCGGTGAAAGTGGCGTAGATGATCATTGTGATCGAGGGCGGGATGAGAATCCCTAGCGTGCCGCCGGCGGCAAGAGACCCGGCAACAATCCGTTTGTCATAGCCCCGCGCAGACAGTTCCGGCAATGCCACGGTCGACATGGCTGCAGCCGTTGGTGCGCTGCCTCCGGAAATCGCCGCGAAAATGCCGCTTCCTGCAATGTTGGTATGTAGCAAGCCCCCCGGCAGGCGGCGAACGAAGGGAGCCACACCGTTGTAAAGCCTGGTCGAAAGGCCGGAGCCCAGCAGGATTTCGGCCATCAGAACGAAGAGCGGGATTGCCGCAAGCGTGAAGCTGTTTGCTGCCCCCCAGCTCACAATTCCGAGTGCCTTCCAGCCGGCAAAGCCTTTCAGGAGCCAGATATAAAAAAGCCCCGCGCCAGCGACGGCAAATTGAACCCACATTCCCCCGAGGATCAGACCGATCAAGAGGCCGAATGCCAGAATTGCGTCCATCTGATCCTACCTCTTGAACCTGTCGAAGGTCAGCAGGAGCTGCTCGACCAGAAATACGCCGATCAATGCGAAGCCTGCCGGCATCAGCAATTGCGGGATCCAGAGCGGCGTCCGCAATACGGTCGCCGCGAATTTTCCGCGCGAGAGAGAACTCAGCATGAGGTCGTTCGTCTTGACCATCAGAGCCAGGCAAATGACGAGAGCACCAAGGGCGAACCCCCGCATGATCCAGGCCGCGGCGGACTTCGGGAGCCTGTCGAACAAGAACTGGACCTGGAACAATGTGCCGCCGCGAAGCGCGAGTGCCGCGCCGAAGAACGTCAGCATCACCACGCAATAGCCTGTGACTTCTTCGGCAAAGCCAAGCGAGTGATTGAAGGCACTTCGAAGAAACGCCTCCCCGCAAACAAGGATGACCAGAAAGGCGAGCACAGCAGCCGTGGCGGCTTTTGCCACCACGGCGATGCCGTCGAACACCGCACCGGCCGATTTTGACCTGACTGCCGAGTTCGGTTCCATCTTATTTCCCAATCGCGGTTCGAACGGTCTTCAGGGCTTCTTCATATTCCGGACCGTT
Source organism: Roseibium suaedae (assembly GCF_900142725.1). Taxonomy (GTDB): domain Bacteria; phylum Pseudomonadota; class Alphaproteobacteria; order Rhizobiales; family Stappiaceae; genus Roseibium; species Roseibium suaedae. The sequence continues at coordinate 10,931 of NZ_FRBW01000008.1, forward strand.
TTCCTTCGCCCAGGCTTCCCAGAAGGGCGCAAGTTTCTCGCGCGCCGCCGCCATGTCACCGTCAGCAGCATCAACAAGTGTCATGCCAGCAGCCGCCTGAGATTTCATTTCAACGGCCTCGTCAGCAGTGAAGGCAATAGTGGTTTCCGGCCCCTCCTCGGCCACGATCTTGCGCAGGATCTCCTGATCCTTCTCGCTCAAAGCTGCAAAGGAATCCGAATTGGCAATGATCATGGAGTTCCCGTAATTGACGGGGAAACGGTAGTTGAAGGGCAGGAACTCGTGCCAATTCTTGGCTCCGCCTGCACTTGCCGTCAGAACGCCCTCGATAACGCCACGCTCCAGTGCAGTGGGCACTTCACTACCCGAAAGTGTGATCGGCGCACCGCCAAACTCCTCGACAAACCTGCCCTGTTCTGGCGAAGTCACGCGGATCTTATGCCCCTTCAGGTCAGCCAGGTTTTTCATTTCGAAGGTGGTGAAGATCGTCTGCTCAGGATACCGGTAGCCGCCAAGCAGGACGACTCCCTGATCGGCAAAGGCCTTGTCTAGGATCGGTTCCAGCGCCTCCGAGGCTTTGGCCCATTCATCATCATTTTCGATCAGCATGGGCAGGTTCAGCACACGGGCGATCGGTACGCTGCCAGAGAAGAAGAAATCTGCGGCAAAGTCGACAATGCCATCCCCAACCGCCTGCGTGATATCGGAAGACGCGATCTGAAGCGTCTTGCCGAGATGCAACTCGATCTTCAGCTCGCCGCTCGTTTCGTTCTCGACACGCTCCACAATGCGGTTCATCCCCTTGACCGCTGACGTGGTCGATACCGCTGAGTAAGTATAGCCAGTCCAATCCGTAGCATGGGCAACCGTCACAGATGCGGCCACGGCAGCAATGGCGCCGAGCATAGTAATCTTCATAATTTTTCCTCCAGCTGAATCAATTGGTATGAGGCTGAGTGCCGGCTTTGCGGCCTGCCATTATTTCCAGGGCGTCTTCTCCCAGAGCGCGCCCACAATGTTGTCCTGCGACTTTGCGATATCCCTGAATGTTTCCCCGTCGGCAAAGGCGATGGGGTTACCCTGCCCTGCCATCGTCTTCTGAAACTCTTCATTCTTGTTCACGGCAATCAGCGCGTCTTGCAGCACCCCGGAAACCTCTGAACTCATGCCGGCTGGCCCCACAATGCCGCGCAAGGACGACATGTTGACGTTGTAGCCGAGCTCTTTTGCCGTTGGCACGTCCGGCCGGAAGGACGAGCGCTCCTCGGAGAGAACAGCAAGAACTCTGAGCTCATTCTTGAATTCTGTCGTCTGGCTGAGCGCCATTGTGCCTGCGGCCACGTGCCCGCCAAGCAGAGCCGTCCGGGCCATCGCGGCGCCCTTGAAAGGAACCAGCGTGAACTCGGCGCCGGATGCATCTGCCATCATGTTGGCCGCGAAGTGATCGTTGCCGCCAAGAGAGGACAATCCGAAAGTGATCGAGCCGGGATTTTCCTTGGCCGATGCCAGCAGTTCGTCCAGCGTCTTGAACTGCGACGATTGACTCACAACGACCGTATTGGGATCGTCTACGAAGTTCGCCAAATAAGTGAAACTTTCAGCATTGTAGTCCGCCTTGCGATCCTTCGTGAGCGCCAGGGCAGCAGGTAAATTGAATGTGCCTAGTGTGTAGCCGTCCGGCGCCGCATGGGCCACTTCGGTGAAACCGATCTGGCCACCAGCTCCCGGCATGTTCTTGACGATGACCGACGCCCCGTTTCCAAGCTCCTTTTCCAGAAACTTGGCAACGGTCCGGGCCATCACGTCAGTGCCTCCGCCCGCAGAATAGCCCACAATGATCTCAATGGGCTTTTCCGGAAATTCCGCCAAAGCGGGTACTGCGGAAAGCGCTGTGATTGCGAGCGCCGCAAGTATGTGTTTCATGACTTAGTCCTCCCTCAGTCATTTACGAAAATCTGATCGTCTATGCGGTAGGTGCGAGCAGCAGTCCGCCAAAAAAGGTCGTCGCGCTCACTCTGATCAAAGTCAGCCGACAGCCGCTTGAAGGCGTTCCAGAGCGTGCGGTAGGCAAACTGACCCTTGTCGACCGGGAAATTGCTCTCGAACATTGCGCGCTGTGGTCCGAAGCACTCGAGGCATGCAGAAAAATAGGGTGCCCAGTCCGAAGCGAGCACGGATGACTGTGGCGGTACCGGCGCATCTGCATAGCGGTAGCCCATGACCGACAAACCAAAGCCGCCGATCTTGAGTCGCGTATTGGAAAGACTGGCCAGGCGTTGCAATGCCTTGCGCCACTCCTCGAAAGCCGCGGGGCTGCGTCGATCATAAGGACCAACGCTCAAGGGACCTCCGCAGTGATCGACAATGATCGACAACTCCGGCAAGGCTTTGGCTAGAGCAAATACCTCGTCGAGCTGGCTCTGATAGGCCCAGACATCTAGGCTAAGGCCATATTCCGCGACGACCCGTGCGCCTTCAAAGAAGGCGGAGCTGCGCAGCAAGCCATCGGGCGGCGGTGTTGGGTTGGACCTCACCGCCGGATGGGAGTGAAAAGCTGTAGTATTGCGGATGCCCCGCACCAATCCACCGCTGGCATCCATGAGAGCGTCGAGAACCGGCCGAATGCCCTCCCCGAGCTGCAAATCGGCAAATGCTACAATGGCGGCCGGGAAGTTTGGCTGGTTTCCGCACCAGTTCAGAACGGTTTCCACTTCCCCCAGGGGCTGCAGAGCGGCTGGCAAATCCGCCCTGTAACCCGTCCGGCATTGGACAAAAACACTCGCCCTTACGTCATGGCCGGATGCGAGGTCGTCATGCAACTCTTCAGCACGGTAACGGCCTTCGGACCGGTCCCAAAGATGATGATGAGCATCGAGGATCACCTGTTCAGGTGCCAAGACCTCCTCGCTAACCATGGCAAGCCAGTCTTCACGAACCGGAAAATGGGGCGAGCCTCCAGCCATGACTCAGTTTCCTTCCGCCGTCTTGCCATCCTTGGAAAGAAGGCGCTTGATCATCGGACCAACGATGACGGCGACGGTCAGCGCCACAATCACCAAGCTTGTGACGTTGGCGAATAGGATCGACCAGTCACCACGCCCGATACGGAGCGCAAGTCTCAGATTCTCTTCAGCAAAACCCCCAAGAATGAGGCCGAGAACCACCGGTGGCAGCGGGAACTTCAGCTTGTCCATCACGTAGCCGATCGCGCCGAACAGGAGCATCAGGTACACATCGAACATGCGTCCGTGGATGGAATAGACGCCGATCAACATCAGCACGATGATCACGGATCCAAGCAAAGGGCGGGGCAGATTAAGCAACCGCGCGAAGCTGTTGGTTGCGAGCGATCCGCCAAGGAGTACCAAAAGGATTGCCCCAAACAGGAACTGCCACATGAAGCCGAATACAATGTCCGGGTTCTCGCGGAAAAGCATGGGGCCGGGCTGAAGGCCGTGGATCAACAACCCGCCAAGCATCACCGCCGCGACAGCTGTTCCTGGAATGCCAAGGGTGAGCGCAGGAATGAGCGCGGAAGCCGTATCGGCATTGTTCGCCGTCTCGGCTGCTGCAACACCTTCTGGTTCGCCATTGCCCCAGGTGTCAGGCGTGCGGCTGGCGCGTCGAGCCTCGTTATAGGACATGAATGCTGCCATAGAGCCGCCCGCGCCGGGCAGAATGCCGATCCAGATACCGATGATGGATGAGCGAATCCAAGTCTTCCAGAAGCGCTTCATCCTGGGAAGAGCACGCCAGATCGGTTCTGTCCCAAGCTTGCTGCCATTGACCCCGTCGGTCTTGAGCGGCACTTCCAGCAGGTCGATCACTGGCGGCAAGGCATAGAGCCCGACAAGCAGAATGACGATGTTGATGCCATCCAGCATCTCGAGCTGCCCGAATGTGAACCGGTCATTGCCGAAAATCGGATCGGAGCCTATCACCGAGACGAAGACGCCAAAACAGGCGCTGATGAGACCTTTTACCGGATTGCCTCCCAACAGAAAGATGATGCTGGCAAGTCCGAAAATGGCCACCCAAAACACTTCCGAAGGCCCAAAAAGCAATGTGACCCTCGAGAGTGGCGGAGCGAGCACCATCAGCGCAATAGCACTGGCAATCCCGCCAATTGAAGACGAGACAACCGCAACCTGCAGCGCGAACCCGCCCTGCCCCTTCTGTGCCATCGGATACCCGTCAAAGGTCGTGGCAACGGCCGCTGGAGTTCCCGGAATGCGCAGCAGAACGGCAGGAATGGCTCCGCCATACATCGCACCGTTGTAGATACCGGCCATCAACCCAAGTGCGACGAGAGGCGACATTCCGAAGGTAAAGGGAACCAAAACAGAAATTGCCATAGTTGCGCTAAGACCAGGCATAGCACCGACCACAATACCGGCAACGACGCCGACGATCACCGCCATGAAATTGGCAAAGGTGAGAACTTCGGGAAGGGCGTGAAGGAGTTCAGAATACATGATTTGATCACCGTCCCAAGAGTAAGCCCGTAGGGAACTGCTGCGCCATCGCGTAGTCGAAGACCAGGTAGATGGCCCCAACCACAATGAGTGTGGCGGCAGCTAGTCCGAAGAAACTCCTGTATCCAAAGACATGGGCCACCAGCGGCACTGTGATGATGGTGGCCGGATAGAAGCCTATGAGCGACGTGGCTACGACATATGCAATGACTAGCAGGAAGGCCCCGGCCACTCGCCCTGGTGCTTTGGTCATGGGTTTGCTGACATGCCCGGCAGCCGCCTTGCGTTGATCTGAGATCAGAAGAACCGTTGCCAGAACAATCAGGCCAATCAGCATGGCGACCGGCAGCAAAGCCGAGTTTGCTCTGAGCTCCAGAGCTGGGATCAGAAATGCGGCAGCGACTGCGATAATTCCGAGGGCCGTAAGCGTTTCTGGCCGCAGGAGGCGGGATGCGCGAGGTTCAACCATCGAACCGGCTCCATATACGAGGCAAAGGATGACGTGCGGCGACTGAGCCGCACGCCGGACACATGATCAGTTCCAGGGAGTGGTTTCCCAGACTTTCTTCGCCAAGTCGTAGATGTCTTTGGTCATCGCCTTGAAATCATCACCGGTGACAACCTCCACGGGGTTGGCGGTATCCTTCATGGCCTTCAGGAAGTCCGGGTCGTCCTTCAGTTTGGAGAAGGCCATTTCGAGTTTGGATTTTGCATCATCGGGAAGGCCCGCAGGTGCAATGAAACCGCGCATCGCGCCGTTGACCAGATCAAGGCCCTGTTCCTTGAAAGTGGGAAGATCCGGTGCGAAATCGGAGCGCTTGTTAAGCGCAACACCCAATACGTTGAGCTGATCCCTAAATTTAGCAACCTCGGAAATATTTAGGATACCCATCGCAACGTGACCGCCCATCAAGGCCGTACGGGCTGGAGCCGACCCCTTGAAGGGAACAATGGTAAATTCGGTACCGATCAGATTCTGAAGCTTGATCAGGGCGAAATGATCATCCCCGCCAAGACTGGACATACCGACCGTGACCGAACCTGGATTGGCCTTTGCTTCCGCAATCAATTTGTCGAGCGTATCCAGACCGCTTGCCTTCGAGGTTACGATCACGTTCGGATCGTTCACGACGTTGGCGAGGTATGTAAAGCTGTCCAGATCATAGTCAGACTTGCGATCGATGGTCCGCGCCATCATGCCCGGCAAGTTAAACGTACCAAGCGTGTAGCCATCCGGTGCCGCGTTGGCTGCCTGCGTCACTCCGATCTGACCGCTCGCTCCAGGCACGTTCTTGATGACAACACTTGCGCCATCACCAAGATATTTCTCAATAAATGGTGCAACCGTTCGCGCCATGACATCGGTGCCGCCACCCGCGTCGAAACCAACGATGACTTCAATCGGCTTGTCAGGATAATCTGCAGCCTCAGCCGCTCCGGCGGCCAGCAATACTGTTCCTGCGAGCACCGCCTTGCTGATAAATTTCAACATACTCTTCCTCCTCCAGTTGTTTGTTCAATTCTCGGGAAAGCAGCAACCGAGTTTCTTCAATGCAGCATCGACCCAACTTCGATCGTTTGTGCCTTCCGCGATTGCACGCATCTGCTTGGTTTCTGCGTCCTGTTTCGCCTGAGTCTTGGCGAGCGTCTCCTCGGCGTCGGCGAAGGGAATGCACAACACACCATCGCTATCGCCGATCATGATGTCGCCAGGCTCAACGACCATTCCATCAATTGCGATCGGCACGTTGATCTCGCCGGGGCCATCCTTGTAGGGCCCACGGTGGGTCACACCGGCCGCGAATGTCGGCAGATTGGTGTGCACAAAGGCATCCGCGTCACGGATGGCGCAGTTGAGAACAAAGCCTGACACGCCCTTCTTGACGGCATAGGCCAGCATCAGTTCGCCCATAAGGGCGTTGGTCAGATCACCCCCGGCATCGACGACGATCACATCACCCGGCACCGCCATATCAATGGCCTTGTGCAGCATGAGATTGTCGCCGGGCCGTGTTTTGACAGTCAGAGCGACACCTGCCATGCCCCCAGAAGCGTGCATCGGGCGCAGTGCGGGACCGGCGGCTGTCATGCGGGACATGGCGTCCGAGACATTGGCTACTGGCAGCCTCGCAAAGGCATCAACCAGTTCCTTCGGGGCAGCTTTGGCGCGATTGTTGATACGGAATCCAATAGGCATTTTCGTTCCTCAAATTTGGCCAGAGACTGTGTTTGCCGCTTCGAGCTGCTTGCGGTTCGCAATCCGCTCGGTCGGAACCTGTCCTCCATCGAGGAACTGCAAAATGCCCCGAACAGCTTCCACGCCAACCCGGGCACCTGCTTCCCGCGTTACGCCGCCAATATGAGGAGACAGAACGATCCGGTTCTCGGCGAAAAAGGGGTGATCTGCCTTGGGAGGTTCAACGGCAAAAGTATCAAGTCCCGCACCGGCCAGATGCCCCGCTTCTATCGAGGCAAGAAGCGCTGCCTCATCAATCAGCCCGCCACGCGCAGTGTTGATCACGTAGGCGCCCTTCGGCATGAGGGCGAACGTGCCGGCATTCAGAAGACACCGAGTCTGATCATTGAGCGGACAGTGGAGGCTCAGCACATCGGCCTTTGGCAGCATGTCCTCAAGCGCGGTGTATCGCACGACACCCAAGCTTTCGAAAACGGCATTCCCAGCAAATGGATCATACCCGGCCAGCTCCATCCCGAGCCCCTTGGCAATGTGACCGGTCGCCTGTGCGATTGCCCCCATTCCGACCAGCGCGAGCGTTGCTCCGGCGATCTCACGCCCGGAGAAGCCCGGCTTCTCCCAACGCCCGGCCCGCAGTCCGGCATCAAGCGGCAAGATGCGCTTCACGGTCGCAAGCAACAGCGCGATAGCATGCTCGGCAACTGACACCGCATTTGCTCCGGTGGCGGCAAGAACAGGAATTCCCCGCCGGGCTGCTGCTTCCAGGTCGATATTGTCCACGCCAACGCCATGCTTGGAAATCACCCGCAAATGCGGTGCACTCGCCATGACGCTCTCATCCAGACGCCCCATGCGGGACACGATGCCGACTGCGCCAGTCGATTTCAGGAGCTCGGAAATCACCACGCTGTCCGCATAAGGCGGTGTGTGCACGGCCTTGAAGCCGTGCTCTGCCAGCATCGCCACTGCACTCGGATCGAGATCCGGTCCCGTGACGAGAATTGTCTTGTTCATGACAAGCATCTCCAACAAGCGCCCTTGCGGCGAATGTTCATTTTCCAAATGAGTTGAAAAAGCTGCGCGCACGCCTCCCAACGCCGCAGCATTCCTCCTGAAAAGACGTTAAGAGAAAGAAAGACTTCACAAAAGCGAATATTTCTGCTAGTTAGATTTAGAAAATCTGGATCTAATGATGGATACACGGCAGCTCAAGACACTGATGGCGATTGTCACCAACGGTACGTTTGCAAAAGCAGGCGATGTCGTCGGGCTGACGCCATCCGCAGTCAGCCAGCAAATTCAGGCTCTCGAGATCGAGCTGAACGCGACCCTTTTCGATCGCACATCCCGACCACCGAAACTCACCCCTCAAGGGATGCAGGTCATTGAAATGGCACGCAATATCCTGAGAGAAGAGGAAGATGCCAAGGCCAGCCTGAAAGGAGACCGTATTGCTGGCACGTTGATGCTGGGCTCCGTTCGTTCAAGTGCCTTGAACCTTCTCCCGAGAGCGATTGTGCAGATGCGGGCTCAATATCCGGAGCTCAAGACAAATCTGCGGATCTCCTTGTCCTCAAACCTCATCGCGGATGTCGCGGGCGGAAGGCTGGATGCGGCCGTGGTTGCCGAGCATATGGGTATTCCACCCGCGCTGAGATGGAGCCCGTTCCTTCGTGAACCTCTGTGGCTCATCGCGCCGAAAGGGACCACCCTTATTGATCCGCAGCAGCTGCTCAATGAAAGGCCCTTTGTCCGTTTTCGCAGTGCAGTTCCACTCGCCAATCTCATCGACACCGAAATCTCCCGGCTCGGAATTGTCACGCAGGATGTCGCCGAAATAGACACGATCGGGTCGATCCTGACCTGTGTTCGACAAGGCCTCGGCGTTTCTGTGGTTCCCCATGTTGCGCTCCAGGAGCCGGAGGATATGGATCTCGTCCGGCTGCCTTTCGGCAGACCGCAAGTCACCCGGCAGATCGGGATTGTGGAAAGAACCGTATCACCCCGCGCTGAAATCATTGCGCGAATGCATGAAACACTTGCAAATCTGTGTGGCGATCACGGACTTGCTAGAACCGATTAAATGAGGCCCTGAAGCTGGTGAATGCACAGGGTTCGGTTCCTGATCAAGCAGCTTGGTGCCTATGCGCCAACGTTCTTCCATATTTGTCCTGTTCACTTCTCAGGACTTGAACCTTCTGGTTGGCGACGATCGCGGCGAACCTCTTCATTGCGCCAATCGCCATGCGCCGCTCTGAAGTACATTTTCGTCGATTTCAGGCGTATCGATGTTTCCAACACCCACCTTTTCCGAGCCACTTTGACGGCCGATAAAGAAGGTATCACCATCCCAGATACGCAAGGTTTCTGGCTCACAGACAGAGGTGTATAGAAGGACGGCGACGACGATATGAGCAGGCAATGAATTAGACCTTAGCCAGATTTTCTCTTCGAACATCGCAAATCTGGCTAAGCAGACTATTTTGTTTGCTCAACAGCTCGTCCGCTTGTTCTTCAGACAAATCCTGAACCGTTTGCGGAAGAGATTTGAGACGCTTTGCCTTGGTCCTGGATGCATCGTCCGGGCTCGAACCATCGCCTGCAACAGACCTACTTTCTAAACCCTCTACTCTAGGATTCGATGCCACTATCACCACGGGCGGCTCCGGCAAAGGGCCGGTCTGTCCTTCGAAGAGCTTCTTCAGCTCCCGGTCTTTATAATAGATGACCTTCTTGGCGCGAACCGCGTCATGTCCTTGAATCAACAAGACCACTTCATCGTCGCTAAGACGGCGCAAATCCTCCGGACGCAAAAGACGTGTGCCTTCCTGTCGCTCAGAAATGCTGGTGCCGCTGAACTTGTTCATTTGCCACGATTTTGAACGGCTTTTGCGCGTGAAATCACCGATCGACTTCGACACATATTCAGGTGTCTCCGCGTCGGCCGGAGCCATGAACAATTGCAAGCGGCAGTTCGCCAAGAAGTTTTGCGCGCCATCGTTGCCATAGGCGGCTTTCAGGTTGGAAATCGACTGCGCGACGATCATCATGCGGCCGCCATAGGACCGAAGCGTCGTGATCCCCTGGCTCAAGGTGTCCATTTTGCCAAGCGCCGGAAACTCGTCCATCAACAGCAAGACCGGATAAGGCTCGTCTTTGCCCGGTTCCGATCTCTGCAATATCGAAACCGTTTGCTGGAACATCATCCGGATCAAGGGCGACAGCACTTGCAAGTCGTTCGGGCCAACCACAATGAAGATGCTCGCCGGCCGGCGCCGCAGCTCGGCAATAGAAAAGTCGCTGGCCTCGGTTGCCCGTCTCACATGGTATTCCGCCCACTGGCCCAGACCGCCATCGAATAGGACAGACATATAGGCAGAAACCGTCTTGTAGTCAGTTCCGGCCATCCGGTTGTAAATCGCCTTGGCCTCCTCAATGGCCGTCTCGCTCGCCAGCTGCTTGAACAAGGCCGCGAAATCGGCTTCGCCCTCTCCATCGCTGCGTTTGCCTTGGGACAAGAGGTCATAAACGGTGCCGAGGTTCGCAGAGTTGCGCTCGATCGCGACGAGGATGGTTGCAACAAGGATCTGTTTGGCGGACGGCATGAAGCCTTGGGCGTTGTTCCCAGGAAGGAATAGGAGCGATTCCGCAATCCGCTGCGCCTCTGCGTAGCGACGTCTCTCCGGCAGCGCGGCAACATCCTCCAGCGGGTTATAGCGGTGCGTCCGGTCTTCTTCATCAAACGGCGCGAACTTGTAGATCACATCGCCAAGCTCCTTGCGGTGGCGGCTCGTTTTCTCGAAGTTCTCACCCTTCACATCGAGGCAAATCACGCTGCCCGGATAGGTCAGTAACGTGGGAATGACAACGCCAACGCCCTTACCGGATCCGGTCGGCGCCGCGATAAACGAGTGCGGAATATCCTGGCAGGAAATAAACTTGCCGCGGCCTTTTGGCAGAGAGGTCTTCGCATAAATCGGCCCGCCTACGGATTTGACGGTGGCGAGAAGCTTATTCCGCTGCAGGTCCTGGACGCTGGCCCACTTTGCAGAGCCATGGCTGTTCATCGATGGCCGGACACCAAGAGCAACCGCGCCAATGCCTCCAAGCAGCGCTGCGGCACCACACACATAAAGGGCATGTGTCCAATACGCCGGATGGCGGAAACCACCCCACGGGCTGACCTTGAAGGCATCGAGCAGTTCAAACTGGCTGAGCGGAGTGCCAAGCCGCCAGTCCACATAGGCCCCTGCCAAAAGAAAGCCGATCACCCCGCCCAGAACCAGGCCGAACAACGCGAAGAAAACTCCGTCTTTGACCGCCTTGCTCACCGCCCATGGTCCTCGTCCCTGCGCGGCCGGCGTTTTGCACCTTCAGCCCTCTTCGCCCGCTCGGTCTGCTGGTCGCGGTCCAGCTTGCCGAGGGCGAGCTCAATCTTGCCGTTGCGCGCTCCTTCGGCATCGGCCAGTTCGGTTTCCAGGTATCTTCGAGCCAACAGGGATTGCTGGTCCGGATCCTGGGTCAAGCTCGACAGGGCTTGCCTGTCGCCATTTTCGAGCTCGCGGAGCCTCAAACTTGTCAGTGTCTCTTTCACGGTCTGCGCGAACCGGTCATTCACGTCGTCATCCGTGCCGAGGCTGGAAACGAGCCGCGCCTTTCGGCCTTCATAGGCTTCAATGTCCCGCCGCGCTGAGCTGTAGATGCCGCGGATCTCCGCGTGCACCGTCTCAAGCGTTGTTCCTGCCTTGGCCTGGCTGGCATTGGCATCCAGGCCCTCTGTCTGCTGATAGTAGGCCGAGAGCTGCTGCAGTTCGGCTTGCTTCCAGCCTTCAGCAACGGCCCGGGCAACTGGCTCGTCGCCGCCGTAACGCTCCACGATGATCTCAGGCGGCAAGCCGGCCTTGCGCGACAGATCCAGGACCAGGCCCTTTGCCTTCCCGGAAATCTCATCTGTGAAGTCGTCATAGGAAGTCACGCCCTGATAGGCTTTGTCCGCAGCCGGACGCCTGAAGCCCTGCAGCTCCGCAGCATCCGCCATGAACTGGGCCGCCTCTGTCTTGGTCCTGGCCGCGAGCCGTTCGAACCGTGTCCTGTCCGGACCTTCCGGAAGTGAGGAAAGCTCGGCATCGATCTTCTTGAAGTTGCTCAAGATCGCGGCCCGCCGCGCATCGATGGCTGCATTCATTTCGCGGATCTCCTTGATCGTGACGATATTGGCCGGCACAAGCTCACCGTAGAATTTGTGGCCGCTGTCAAACGTCCGTTTCAGCCCCGCCTGATGAGCGGGGCCGGCCGCCTTGAGCTGCCGCCCTTCCTCAATCAGCTGAGCCGCCTGACGCAAAAGCAGGCTGTAGTTCGGGTGCTCGCCTTTGATAAAGCCCGCTTCGCCCCGGACCTGGCGGACGAACAAGGTCTTTGCCAACGAGGCCCTCAAGCGGGATACGGCGTCATGAGCGCGGGTCTGCGGAGAACGCTCTTCACGCCGGGCACGCTGCACCTCGCAATCGGTGTAGGGTCTCTCCTCGATGCCCCGAGCAAATCGCGGCGTTGCCTCGAGCTCAATTCCGTGATCTGCCGCAACCCGGACCTGGACGAACCGCATCTCGTCATAATCGAAATGCCCGCGCGGCGACACTTTCAGCCATGACCCTTCCTCAAGCCCGCGCCGGTTCACAACGATATGCATGTGAGGATGCGCCCGATCCGTGTGAAACGCTGTGAAATAGTCGAAGTGATCGCCATATTTTCCGCTGGCGAACATCTCCTCGGCCCAAGCCCGGCCAGTGCGGTAAGCCGCACTATGGTCAGTGCCTTCCGGAAAGCTGACCATGAAGTGACTGGTCCGGTCGGCCTTACCGTCGCCGGCGTCTGCAAGCTGCCAGGAGGTCATCATTTCAGCCTCGGCCGCCTGGTCGACGACAAAGCCGAAATACCGGTCTGAGCGCTCAAGCTCGACGCTGCCCTCTTTGCGAAGGTAATCCATCTGATCGCGAATGCCGCGCAAATCGGACGTGCCGCCCGTTCGAATGAGCTTCGCCATGGCCTGGGGCTTTCGAGCCAAAAAGGCCGTTGTCATCCGGTCGGTCCAGCTGCTCGAACCGGATCCTCCGCCACCACCGCCGGCGATCTTCTTCTCCAGATCCAGGACATACTGGATCATCGGTCCACTCATCGATGCCGGAATTTTCAGGATGCCCCAATCCTCGCCCATCACCGCTTCGAGCGGATCGGCAACCTTGCTAACCATTGCCGAGCGCCTTCTCTAAAAGGGCCTTCGCAGCGGCCTTCCGCTTTCTCACGTTGAGAAGAATTTGGACCTGCGCCTCGACCTTCGCGAAGAGCCCGCCAAGCCCTTTGCGATCTTCCATGAAGGCAATGAAGTCAGGTTCACCCGTTTTGTTCGCCTGTTTCGCGAGCTGATTTATGTTCGTCGCGATCCCGGAGACCTGCCGCGTGAGATTGCGCAAGACGTCCGTGGTCTCTTTGTCGTAGTCTAGGAAGCCATTCGCTTTCAGGACCAGCGTGCGCAAAACCCGGTTCCTTTTGACACCCAGCTCGGCGCAAAGCGCATCCAACTCGGCGGCTTCGGACACTCTCATGCGGACGCTGAACACGGTCCAGACATCGTCCGGAGAGCCTGAATCCCTTTCGTCTACCCTCTGATTTTTGGTGTCGGTTCGGCAGCTCATTGCGGCTTCGGATTTGGCTTTTCTTTGCTCGCCCCATGGGCGTTTCTGGGGCGCTGGTGGGGGTACGTGGCGGGGGTGCGGAGCGCCCAAGCGCAAATGTGTTACATTTGCAATATCCTGCCACGCACCCTACCGAGGCACTTAAGGCAGATCAACCACTTTAGATTGCTATTAAGGATATTAACAACCTCATTCATCCAACCCCGCTGAAGCTTTGAAGTTCGGAAAATTGGACGTGATGAGACGCGGAAATTTGTGATTGAGGAGGTTCTGAAATCCGGAGGTTTGTAAATTTGCGAGAGCGGGTTTTCTGGAATGCCTGACTACGGGAATGCGTGATTTTGGATGTCTGGAAATTCGGACTTCTGGATCTCTGATCTTTTGGAATTTTGGAATTTTGGAATTTTGGAACTCCGAAACGCGGATCGCCTGAAACGTGCAACTTTGGATTGACGGAGATTCGGGAATGCAGGAAGAAGGTTGCATTGCAAGAAATTGCAACCGTCCCTACCAACCCGACGACAGGCTTCATTCCGTGAAAATCATTTCCTTCGTTTCTTTCAAAGGCGGTGCTGGCAAGACAACCGCTCTGATGGCCGTCACGTCGTGTCTCATCGAACGCGGTAAAAAGGTCGCGCTGTTCGAAGCCGACAACAACAAGCCGATTTCCGAGTGGCGCGAGAATGCGGTCAGCAAGAACACGTGGCATTACAACTGCCTCGTGTTCCTTGCCAACAATGAGGCGGACTTTGAAGCCGCATATGAAAAGGCCTTGGCCGCAGGCTGCGATTTTGCCCTGATCGATACCCAGGGAGGCGGATCGGAGCTCAACAACATGGTGCTGGTCAACTCCGATGCGATCATTTTGCCAACCGCGCTGACGGTCCTCGACACGGACGAAACGCTGCAAACCTTTAGCTATGCGGTCAAGGTCGCGATGGCAGCTGAAATCAACGTCCCGACAGTCGTGCTGAAAACCAGAATTCCAACCGCGAAGCTCACCCAGGCGCAAAAGCGGACGAATGAGTTGCTCGCGGGCCTGCCCTGCCTGGCAACGGGCCTGCACAGCCGCAATGCCTTCGAGGACATGAAATTCAAAGGCCTGCTCCATCTGGCCATGCGCCAGATGGAAGAAAATCCAAACGACAGGCTCATTGCCCGAAACTATCAGTCCGCAATCGAAGAGGCAGACGCTCTGACGAGCGGCGTTCTTTCTCTGGTTAAGGACCAGGCGGATGCGGCTTAGAAAATCGCCTGTCTCCTATCAGGAGTTCGTTGAGACAGGAGAAGTGCGCAAAAAGGAAAGCGTCGCGGCACCTGTCGAACAAGCTGCAGCGTCCTTGGCCGGGAATCCAAAACCGGATCACGCGGGCCAGGCAACGGCCGCGCCCACGATCCCTGACATGGGACAGGAAAAGCAAAAGCGCCGCGCTAAACTACCGGCGAAGCCGCATCGCAGGAAGAAACCGGGGATCCTCGTCACGGTCGATGTCCCGCTCCCTGCGGCAGGCGTATCAGCCACATTCGACGCTTTGTCCCGGACCTATTCTGGAAAGAGGGCCCTTGCCCTCATTTTGCGGAAGGCCATGCCGAAATTAGAACGGCACCTTCTGGAAGGAAAATCCAAATCCGCGCCACGAGACTATCCTGTCCAGCCCGGCGATTTGAAAACAACGCGGACAATGCCGGAGGATGCCTATCAGCTCGCGAAGGTCCAATTCGATCCCCTCGACATGCTGCCGAACAGACAGTTCGGCCGCATCGTCGCATTGGCCGCCCTCGCAGCCTTTTTCAAAAATGAGAAAAGCGGATAATTGTGGAGTCTCACCAACATCCGGCCCGGCTTGGAAGCAACATCCCGGACGGTCGTGAAGTAATCTCAGGACGGGAAGCGTCCGAGTCAGTGACACCCATGCTTAAGCCGCGACGGGCGACCGGAATATTTCAAAGCTCCCAAGCACTGATCCTGCCTGCCAGTCGCGTCATAAGGTCCATGCGCTCATGAAAAATCGCCACGATCAATGCGGGCGCGCGCTCGCGAGGCAGGCAAAAAACAAAGTGATGTTCGCAACGTGACATCCGCAATGCAGGAAAAAGTTCGCTCAGGTCCTTAAAAGAGCCTTGTGCGGCGGCTAAACGGCCAATCCCCTGTTCCAACTTGGCGATATAGAGGCGGACCTGTGTAGAGCTCCACTGCTTGCGTGTGTAGCGGATAATGCCGCGCAGATCGGCTTCTGCCTCTGTCGTGAGGATGTAGGCTGTCAAGCACTATCCCCGGCGAGTTCTTCATCCAGGATGTCGCCGATACTTTTGATGGACACCTTCCCCCCAAGGCCATCGTTGATGCGATCTCCGAGCAAGGTTTTCAGTTCCTGCCAAGCCTGATCGGCATCAGCATCGCCGGGGAACAAGCGTTCCAGAGCATACTGCTTGATGGTCTTGCCCTGTAAGGCGGCCAAAGCCTTCAGACTTTGATGCTGCTGGTCCGTTATGTCGATTGTAAGGCGGCTCATGAGGCACACTCCAAAAACTACACAAACCCACATTAGCACATATGTTGGAAAGCTGCTACAGATAGGCCAGTGCAAGCGGCCCGCCTTTCCCACAGTCCTACGGCTTCTCTTCGGCGCTTAATGGGGAGCGCATTCAGCCTCCGGACTGATCCGCCACCTTTCTCACGAAAGATGGCTCCGGCCCTGACGGGCTGGAAAAGGCTACTCAAGAAAGTGCGGACATTTCTGCCGTTTGCTACCGATGTTCACATGTCTGCTAAGGAGCCAGGAGCGGACTGGCGGCTCTTGGGCTTTCCCTTGCCTAAGCAGATACTCGTCTGGAAAATTTCTGCGGCAGCTTTCGGCACGGAGCTGCCGTACGTCGTGGTCTCAATCAATGGCGGATTCGCGCCCCATCCCAGTCGTTCGGACTGAAATGTTGCAGCCTGGAAGCCGACAAATCCGCAAGCTTTGGATCGACGTGGGTGTGCCCCCCAAAACGACCCTTAGATCAATTTTGCGATATTCTTAAAGTTGCTGTTAATTCACGCGCCTCGTGAGCTGTCGGCATTGGCCGACCTCAGCGATGCATTGGTTAACTACTCGGGACGCCCGACCGCGCCAGAATATCCTGCCGGAAGTATTCAGGGCAACAATCGAGCCGCTGCAGTTGGCCAGCCGGAAACTGGTGTGGTTTTCGTCGATCTCTACTTAAACGCGCGGTCATAAGTTTGCATCACCGCCGCCGACACAATTCCGAGACCTGCAACCGAATATCTGGGCGCGGATTAGCAGGAAATATCGCCTTGCGCTAACCCACATCAGCATGCGCCGACACCACTGCAGCTATGTTGTGAAACAGCTTCAAGGATAGGTGTTTCCGTCAAACCGGCATCATGCAGTACCCCGGAAGACATTTCTTATCATTGCAGACAATCACGGGCGGGACTGAACTCAACCCTGCGTTCCAGTTCCCCTGAGGAGGTCCCATGGACCATTCATCACATACGCCGATACCCATCGAAGAACTCAATACCGCGAATCTCAAGGGCGCGAATGTCTATGGATCCGATGATAAAAATATCGGTGACGTCTCCGAATTGCTTGGCACCGGTCGGAACGCCAGGGCAGTCATCGAAGTTGGCGGCTTTTTCGGGATCGGAATTAAGCAAGTTGCCCTTGATGTTTCGCGCATGGAGTTTGCGCGCGACAAAACCGGCAAGATTCATGCTCACACCGCGATGACCAAGGATGAGTTGAAGAACCTGCCGGAGCATCGAGGCTGAGCTGCCGAGGACCGAGGCAATGATCCGGAGCGCGCAAACGCGCCAGAAGTGCCTGTTTCGATGACAGCATAGGAGAATGAAATGGCAAAGGGCAAAAACCGCCGCGACCGGGAAGACAGAGAGCCGAAACAGAAAAAGACCACGCCTATTCCGCCAGCTTCTTTCAACAAGGAGCTGACCTTCGAGACGAAACCGAAGGCAAAAAAAGACTGAACCGGCTTTGTGGCAGGACAATTGCCGATCTGACCGGGCATTGAACGCTGCTGACAATATGGCTTGCACGGACAGATCCTTCATCGTGATCAGGCTGTGCTGCGGCCTTTAAATATCCTCCGGCGGCGTCTTGCATGCCGCACCGCCATGTCTCTGCTCGACGTTCGGCCAATTTTAGTATCGGAGGTTCCTGATGACCGTTGGGTTTTCCGGTTGGTCGCCGCTGCGACGGGCAAGCAGAGCTCCTTGGAGCGATATCAATCCTGTACGTGCGGAGATGTTCGGGGTCGAACGTCTGGAACAGCATGCGACCAGTCTGGCAGAACGCCAAGACGTCACCCTTAAGCCACCGCGTGTCGTGTCATTGCAGCGGCGGCTGGAAGAAAATGCAATTGCCTTGTCGGCCACCCGCAAGGCCTGCAATCTTGAACTTGCAGCCGGTCATCCGATCGAGCCTGCGGCACAGTGGTTTCTCGATAACTATCACCAGGTCGTGGCGCAAATCGGCGAAAGCCGTACCGATCTGCCAGCCAGTTACTACCGAACGCTGCCAAAGCTGGCAGATGGCGCGTTTCGGGGCTATCCACGAGTTTTCGGTCTTGTCTGGGCCTATGTCGCTCATACCGACAGTCACCTCGACGCCGCGGTGCTCTCCCGGTTTATCCGCGCCTATCAGCAAGTACAGCCCCTGACCATCGGTGAACTCTGGGCGGTTCCGATCACTCTACGCCTCGTTTTGCTGGAAAATCTCCGGCGCCTCTCCGATCAGATCGGCATGGGTCGCAAAAGACGCCATGAGGCCGACCAGCTTGCAGACCGGATTCTCGGCGCGGGGACCAAGCAGTCCCTCCCGTTAGCCTACTTAGAAGCTGGCCTAAACGGGCGCATGTCCGAAGTCTTTGCAGCTCAGCTGGCCAAGCGGCTTCGAGATTGCGATCCGCTCATCACTCCGGCTATCGGCTGGCTTGAGGAGCGTTTGGCGGTACAGGGCAGTGATATTGATCTTGTTGTGCACCACGCACAGGAACGTCAGGGCGCCTCCAACGTCTCGGTGCGCAACGTCATCACGAGCCTGCGTACAATTTCCGAGATGGACTGGCCGGATTTGTTCGAGGGCGTCAGCCTCGTTGATGCGAAGTTGCGGGAACACGCAGGGTTTGCCGCGATGGATTTCGCCAGCCGCAATCTCTACAGAACGGCCGTCGAGGATCTTGCCCGGCACTGTGATCACAGCGAAATCGAGGTGGCAGGGTTGGCGATCGAGGCCGCGGGCAGAGTGTCGGGGATCGCCGCAACGTCCCTGTACGACCCGCAATCTCAGCGCCGAAGCGATCCCGGCTGGCACCTGTTCGCAGAAGGGCGGATAGCCTTTGAGCGCCAGATCGGTTTTCGGCGAGACTGGTCGCACTGGCATCATTTTCACCCCGGTCTTTCGGGCTATGCCGGTAGCATCTTTTGCGTCACCCTTGGCTTGCTTGTGCTTGGCCTGTGGGCCGCTGCAGGTCTCGCCAACGCTCCCGTGTCCATGTTGTTTCTGGCCCTGTTGGCTCTCGCCGCCCTGATTCCTGCCAGTACCGTCGCGCAAATTCTGATCGATCGTCTGATCGGCTGGACTGTGCCCTCTACGGCGTTGCCGGGGTTGGCGCTTGAAGACGGTATTCCCGCCTCGCTGCGCACCTTAGTCGTTGTGCCGACCCTCCTGACAAATGTCAGCGATATGCGCGAGCAGATCGAAGGACTGGAAGTTCATTATCTGTCAGGCACAAACGGCGATGTCTCCTTCGCGCTTCTCACCGATGGCGTGGACGCTCCTCGCCAGAACATGCCGGGCGATGCGGCACTTGTGACACTGATCGACAAGGATATTGCCAGGCTGAACCAGCTCTATGGGTCGGCCCCATTGGGCGTGCGTTTTTTGCATCTGCATCGCCAGCGCCGGTATAATCCGGTTGAAAAACTCTGGATGGGATGGGAGCGCAAGCGAGGCAAACTGCAGGAACTGAACCGCCTCCTGCGTGGTGACACAAACACCGACTACCGTACACCTGATGGCGGCACCCCATTCGTCCCTTCTGACGTTCGGTATGTATTGACGCTGGATTCCGATACGCTGATGCCACGCGACACGGTGCGGCGGCTGATCGGAAAGATGGCACACCCGCTAAACCGTCCCGTTATCGACCCCGCCTTGCGCCGGGTACGTGCAGGTCACGCGATATTGCAACCTCGCGTCACTCCTGCCCTGCCGGCTGCGCGCAGCGGTACGGCCTTTCAATATGCCACATCCGGGCCAGGCGGCATGGACCCCTATGCCACTGCCGCGTCAGACATCTATCAGGATCTCTTCGGTGAAGGGTGCTTCACCGGCAAGGGCATTTACGATCTTGATGCATTCGAGACGGTGATGGCCGGGCGTGTCCCTGAAAACGCGTTGCTGAGTCATGATTTGCTGGAAGGGATTTTTGCCCGCGCCGGGCTTGCCTCCGACGTCGAGCTCGTTGAATCCTTTCCTGAGCGGCAGGACCTTGCCGCACGCCGCATCCATCGCTGGTGCCGGGGCGATTGGCAGCTTCTACCCTGGCTCGGAAGGCGAGGTGGGTTGGGTGCACTTGGGCGGTTCAAGGTGCTGGACACGCTGCGGCGCTCGCTCCTGGCTCCCGCGACCCTGGGGATGCTGACAATGGGCTGGCTGCTACCGGGCATGGCTGCCGTTCTGGTGACCGCTCTGGTCTTGGCGGTCCTGATGCTGCCGTCGTTTCTGCATGCGGCGGTTTCAGCAGTGCCGCACCGCGCCGGACTGCATCTTCAGACGCATCTGCGTCTGATGCGCGAAGATCTGGCGCTGGCCTTGCTTCAGACAGGGCTTGCGACAGCTTTTCTTGCCGATGCCAGCTGGCGTTCGCTCGACGCCATCACACGTACGCTGTGGCGGCTGCTGGTCTCCCGGCGGCACTTGCTGCAATGGACCACCGCGGCCTCTCTCGCCGCAGCACCGCGCCCGGATCTGGGCGGCTACGCGCGAGCCATGGCTCCTGGCACCACACTGGGGCTGGCCCTGGCCGGGTTGGTCGCCATGGCCGCCCCGGCTTCGCTGCCGCTGATCCTGCCATTCGCCGGGCTCTGGCTTGCTGCGCCCTACATTGCCTTTCGCGTGAGCCAGGTTCCCAAGCCCCGGTCCGAAGCGACGCTGACACCACAGGACGCACAGGCCCTGCGTCAGATCGCCCGCCGGACCTGGCGCTATTTCGAGACATTCGTCACCGCGGAAGACAGCCATTTGCCGCCAGACAATTTTCAGGAAAATCCCCACCCTTCCATTGCTCACCGCACCTCTCCCACCAATATCGGGCTCTATCTTCTGGCAACGGTAGCAGCGTGCGACTTCGGCTGGATCAGCCGTAAACAGGCCGCCGGGCGGATCTCCGCGACCCTTGGTTCTATAGAAACATTGCCGCGTCTCAATGGACATTTCTACAACTGGTACAACACTCAGGATGGCCGGGTTCTCGCCCCTCCCTATATCTCCTCGGTGGACAGCGGAAATCTGGCCGGACATCTGATCGCGCTGGCCAACGCGTGTGAAGAGTGGGCGGAAGCCACCGCCCCCGATCTGCAACGCTGTCGCGGCGGTCTCGCCGATCTGCTGGATCTGATGGAGATCGACGTGGTCCAGGCCGGCGTGGCGCCGGATCCTTGCTTCCTTGCCACGATGCGATCACTACGCGATAGCCTGGCACAGGCCGAAATCGACTGGCCCGCCTTGCAACGCCTCGTCGCCGAAGCAGAAAACTCGCCCTGGGCCAGCAGCCTGCCAGATGCAAGCGCACGATCCTGGCTGTCACTGTTGCGCGACAGTCTAAACGAACTGGCTACAGACGCGGTTGGGTGTGGCATCGACCGCGCCGACCTCGCCGGGCATCTGCGACAGCTCGGCGAAACCGCACGCAGACTGGCGATGGAGATGGATTTCGCCTTTCTGCTGAACCCGGAGCGCAAACTGCTCTCGATCGGCTATTCGGTGCACGAAAACGCGCTCGACCCGGCCTGCTACGACCTGCTGGCGTCCGAAGCCCGGCTGGCGAGCCTGTTAGCCGTTGCCAAACAAGATGTCCCTCTGCGTCATTGGTTCCGGCTGGGCCGTGCCTCGACTGCGGTTCGTGGCGGAACAGCGCTTGTTTCATGGGCCGGATCGATGTTCGAATACTTGATGCCCGAATTGGTGATGCGCGAACCCGAAGGCGGTCAACTTGGCTACACCTGCCGGTTGGCAGTCACACACCAGATCGCCTATGGTGAGGCTCAAGGCGTTCCTTGGGGGATCTCCGAATCCGGCTTCAATGCGCGGGATGTGGAATTCACCTATCAATATTCCCCCTTCGGCGTACCTGGACTTGGGCTGAAACGCGGCCTTGCCGGCGATCTTGTGATCGCGCCCTATGCCACCGGTCTTGCCGCGATGCTCGATCCTGCCGCCGCGCGGCGGAATTACGACGCGCTCGAAGAGGCGGGGGGGCTTGGCGCCTATGGTTTCTATGAAGCGCTGGATTTTACTCCCAGCCGGGTGCTTCCGGGCCAACGTGTGTCTGTTGTGCAAAGCTATATGGCTCATCATCAGGGTATGACCATCGCGGCCATTGCCAACGCGCTGACGGACGGACAAATACGCGCGCGATTCCATCGCGAACCGATGATCCATGCCAGCGAACTGCTGCTGCAGGAACGATTGCCGCGCGACATCGCCCGCACACTTCCCACTCTCGAAGAGCCCACGGTGACACCCGCTGTCCCTCCGGGTGTAGAGCGTGGACGCCGGATCTCCGGTTGTCCGAGCGGTCCGCCCATCAGCCATCTGATGTCGAACGGGCACTACGCCGTCATGCTGACCGCAAACGGCGGTGGTTATAGCCGGTGGGGTGACATTGCCCTGACCCGCTGGCGCGAGGATACGACGCGCGACCATCAAGGCGCTTTGCTGCACCTGCGGGATATTTCGAACGGAACAGAGCTGAGCTTTGGCCCCTGTGAGCAAGGGATGGCAAAGACCCAGCAGGATGTTCAGTTTTTCGAAGATCACACGACCTTCACGGCCCAAACAGGGCGACTTGACACGGTGCTCGACATCCTTGTCTCAGGTGAGGCCGATGCCGAGGTGCGCCGCCTGTCTATCACCAATTCGGGGCGCAGTGTTTGCGATCTGGATGTAACATCCTATGTCGAACTGACGCTGGCAGCCCCCACCTCTGAAGCAGCTCATCCTACTTTCTCACGGATGTTCGTGCAGACCGACTTCCTGCCCGAATATGGTGCGTTGATTGCATGGCGCCGCCGCCGCAACCCGGACGAGCCGGAGATTTGGGCCGCACAGTTCATGAGCATCGAGGGCGAGACAATCGCGCCCTTGCAATATGACAGCGACCGAGCCACGGCGCTCGGCCGCGACCAGGAACAGGCTCGCCCCCGCGCCACAACTCACCCCGGCCCACTGGCAGGCCGCACCGGAACCGTGCTCGATCCAGTGTTCGCCTTGCGCAACCGGTTGCGCGTCGCGCCGGGGGATACAGCACGTTTGATGATCTGGATGGTTGCCGCAGATAGCCGGGAGGCGCTGATCGACCTGATCGATCGTCATCATGACAGTAACGCCTATGATCGTGCTCGAACGCTGGCATGGACCCAGGCCCAGGTGCAATTGCGTCATCTCGGCATTTCGCCGGATGAAGCCGCAAATTTCCAGCGCCTCGCGGCGCCGATCCTTTATCACGATGCCAGGTTCCGGCCACCCGCCGCTGTCTTGGCAAAGGGAGCCGGGCGGCAGTCAGGGCTGTGGCCACTGGCAATTTCGGGGGATCTGCCTATCGTGCTGCTGCGCATCGACGATCCGGCAGACATCGGACAGGTCCGCGCGTTGCTACAAGCTCACGAATACTGGCTTGGCAAACAACTGTCCGTGGACCTTGTTATTCTCAACGAAAACCCTGCCTCCTATGTGAAGGACCTGCAGGCGGCGATAGACACTGCCCTGCGCAGCAGCCACTCCAGGCCACGTAGCGGCGAACAGCGTGTGCGGGGAGCGGTGTACGCACTTCGCTCCGATCTGGTCGCACCGGAGGCCCGCGCGCAGCTTCTGGCGGCCGCACGGGTGGTTCTTTTGGCACGTCGCGGCAAAATTGGTGATCAGCTTGTCATGGTGCTGAAGGATCCTGACCTTTTCCTTGCCGAAGAGAGATTAGCAGACATTCCTCCGGAACCGGCCGGGTACACCACTTCGAGGACAACCGACAAGTCCGCAGCTCCCGATCGTCAAGAAGATCTTCTGGCCGCTGGTGAAAATCTGGAATTCTTCAACGGCACCGGCGGTTTTGACCAGGATGGGCGGGAATACGTAATCCTGCTCGGCCCGAACGACACGACCCCCGCTCCCTGGATCAACGTTATTGCCAATCCCGGTTTCGGTTTCCAGGTATCGGCGAGCGGAAGCGGGTTTACGTGGGCCGAAAACAGCCGGGACAACCAACTGACACCCTGGTCCAACGATGCCGTGGCAGATCCGGCGGGTGAGGCCTTTTATATCCGAGACGACGACAGCGGCGCGCTGATCTCGCCGACCATCCATCCGTTGCGCAAGACATGGAATGGGTTCGGAGAAGAGACCGGGCCGTATATCGTGCGGCATGGGTTCGGTTACAGCAAATTCGAACATCAGGCGGACGGTATTGCCTGTGACCTGGTGCAATTCGTGCCGCGCGAAGATCCGGTGCGGGTCTCGGTGCTGCGTCTGAAAAATACCGGCGAGAAGCCGCGCCATCTGAGCGTTGCCGCCTATAGCGAACCGGTGATGGGAGTGTCGCGTGCCGCCTCTGCACCTTTTCTTGTAAGTTCACGTGACAGCGCGACCGGAGCCCTGTTGGTATGCAATCCCTGGAACACCACTTTTCCAGGCCGTGTCATGTTCACCGGCCTCTACGGCCCAGGGGCGGGCGTTGAAAGCTGGACAGGCGATCGGACGGAGTTTCTAGGATCGGGGGGGAGCGCAGCCGCCCCCGCAGCGATGCACAGCCAGCCAATTCTTTCGGGCCGGCTAGGGGCCGGGTTCGACCCCTGCCTGGCGCAAATGAAGGCCGTTGTGCTTGCCCCGGGCGAAAGCGTCGAGCTTTTGCATTTACTCGGCCAATGCACCGATACAGCGACAGTTGGTGCATTGGTCCGGCGCCTTCGCTCCTCAGATCCGCTCAAGATGCTGGCGGACGTTCAAAAATATTGGACCGAAACTCTGGGCGCTCTTCAGATCGAGACACCTGATCGGGCGATGGACATCATGGTCAACGGCTGGCTGCCCTATCAGACCCTCGCTTGCCGGATCGAAGCACGCGCGGCCTTCTATCAGGCAAGCGGTGCCTATGGTTTCCGTGACCAGTTGCAGGACAACATGGCCCTCACTTTGACCCGGCCCAGGCAGACCCGTGCCCACTTGCTGCGTGCTGCCGCCCGTCAGTTTCCCGAGGGCGACGTGCAACATTGGTGGTTGCCTCATTCAGGACAGGGCGTGCGCACGCGCATCTCCGACGATTGCGTCTGGCTCGGTCACGCGGTGGCCGCCTATGTGGCGAGCACGGGTGACACAGCTGTGCTTGACGAACGTGTTCCATTCCTGGAGGGGCATCGCCTTTGCGATGGCGAGCACGATGCCTTCTTCCTGCCCGACGATGCCGACGATGATGCCTCGCTTTTTACGCACTGTGTGCTCGGGCTGGATCGCGCCCTGACACTGACCAGCCCTTTTGGCCTGCCGCTGATCGGCACCGGCGACTGGAACGACGGCATGAATCGCGTCGGTGCCGGTGGCCGCGGTGAAAGCATCTGGTTAGGCTGGCTTCTGCTGCAAACGCTGAACGCTTTTATTCCGCTGGCCGAGCCGCGCGACACTGCAATAGCGCAACGCTGGCGCACCAGGGCCGAAACCTTGCGCCAGTCCATGGAGACCAATGGATGGGACGGAGACTGGTATCGCCGGGCGACTTTCGATGATGGCACCTGGCTCGGTACCGCGTCTGCTCGCACCTGCCGTATCGACGCGATCGTGCAAAGCTGGGCAGTCCTGTCTGGACAGGCGGATCCCGCGCGCGCAACGCGAGCGATGGAAGCCTTCGACCGCCTTCTTGTAAACCGCGACGATGGCCTTTCGTTGCTGTTTACGCCACCATTCGGAGCGGACCTCATGCCTGAGGATAACGATCCGGGATATATTGCCGCCTACCCGCCGGGCCTGCGCGAGAACGGTGGACAATACAGCCATGCCGCTATGTGGGCGATCCTCGCCTGGGCGAGGCTGGGACGCGGCGATCGTGCCGCTGAGCTCTTCTCTCTGGTTAATCCCATCAATCACACGCGAACTGAGGCTGCCGCGCAGCTTTACAAGACGGAGCCTTATGCCGTCGCCGCCGACGTCTATTCCGTTGCACCGCATATCGGCCGCGGCGGTTGGAGCTGGTACACAGGCTCAGCCGCCTGGATGCACCGCGCAGCGATCGAGGGGATCCTCGGCATTACCCGTGAGGGCAACCGCCTGCGCGTGGCACCCAACATCCCGGCGGACTGGCCAGGTTTTTCGGCTCGTCTGAAAGTTGCGGATACCTTGTGCGAAATTCGGGTCGTCCACACCGAAGACGCTATGGCGCGGCTTGACGGGCTGGTGATCACCGCCGCGGGGCCGGAGGTCTTCATGCCGCTCGATGGTGTGCCTCACGATCTGGTGCTTGGCCTCAGTCATGTCGAGCCAAAGACACCTGCCGTGTGACAGAGCCGGGCTAAAGGCGGCTGCGGAAAGAGAACTGCTCGCGTCGTGTCGACATCAGTTTGCCGGCTGAGCACTGTGAGCGTGCGCCCTTCTTGCTTCAAATATCAGAGAGACCCACATGACGACGTTGAGCACATATCACGTGACCACATATCGCTATCTGCAACCGGTCTTGCTTGGACCGCACCGGATGATGCTGCGGCCGCGTGAAGCGCGCGAACTGCGGCTGATTTCGCATGACTTGACGGTGTCGCCAGAGGCAGAAATCACCTGGACCCATGACGTCGCGGGCAATGCTGTCGCGACTGCCCGGTTCAACGCACCGACCGACCTATTGCTTGTCGAAAGCCGCGCAACTGTTGAACTCACTGCGTCGGCTTGGCCGGTATTCACCATCGCTGCCGAGGCAATCAATTATCCGCTTTTCTACTCCGATGACGACCGGACCGATCTCGGGGCGCTTGTAACACCGCAATATTGCGACCCTGACGGCCAACTGTCCAGATGGGCTGAAGGTTTCGTCCTTGGGCGTCCAACGGATACGTTGTCCTTGCTGAGGGACATCGCGATCGGTGTCTCGTCCAGCGTTGCCTATCTAAGCCGTGAAATGGAAGGTACGCAGATGCCGCTGGACACGCTTTCGCGTGGATCCGGATCGTGTCGTGACATCGCGGTCCTGTTCGCAGAGGCCGTGCGAAGCCTTGGTTTCGGAGCCCGTATCGTCTCCGGTTATCTCTTCGATCCCGATAAGCGTCTCTTGGGTCACGAAAGTACAGGCTCCACTCATGCCTGGGCGGAAGTCTTCGTACCAGGTGCGGGATGGGTCGCTTTCGATCCCACGAACCAAAGCGTCGGATCCAAAAATCTTATCCCCGTTGCCGTCGCTCGCGGAATTCATCAGGTCGTCCCGGTTGCCGGCAGTTTTATGGGACCCGGGAACGCTCTGGCAGAAATGTCAGTCGAAGTTCATCACACAGTGCTCGATGATTGAAGTTGGAATGCCGACCGGGAATTCATTGGACGCTGCGGTATCGGGAAACGTCGAACAGAGCACGGCACATATCGCGACAAGGGCCGGCTCAACCCATGACACACCAAATCCGCTCCGGTCCCTAGCTGTTCCTGTTGATGCTTGTGCGTGGCTCGTCCCGGTTCAGCGTCTGGTCGAACACGGCGCTTGCACTTGCCAACGTCAGTCTCGCAGTCACGCCGCTTTCACTTGATGAATAATTGATCGAGCTACCGATTTGAGCAGACAGCGCCTTTACCAGTCGTGTTCCCAATCCTGCGTCGGTCTTGCCAGTGCCAGCACTCCCAAGACCCGGTCCGTTGTCGCTGACTGTAATCAGGATCGATCCGCTGATATCTTTTCGACAGGCAATCCCGATCCGCCTGACAGAACCGGCGCGATGACCATACTTGAGGGCATTTGTGACGATCTCGGTAAAGATTTGCGCGACGGGGAGCACATGATCGAATTTCAACGCGCAGTCAGGCGCGTAGGTTTCGGTGAAGATGACGTCGTCCGCAATGCCCGACCTGAGGGTTGTGCAAATCTGGCCCAGAAAATCCCCCAACTGAACGTCATCTTCGGAACCGCTACCGGCAAGTATCTGGTGCAGGTCCGACACGGCCTGGATATGTGCGCTGATCGCGTTCAACAACAACGAAACTTCCATGACCTCCAATGGGCTTTCCTGTCTCATGAGACCGATCCCCTTGAGGCGTACATAACTGGACAGCAAGGCCAGGTGATTGGCGATCCGGTGGTCGGCCTCGAGGGAACCGGTGGAGTGGGCTTTGTTTCTGAACTTTCGCATTTGGGACCTCGTTGGTTCCGTTCTTTCACAGGACCGGCACATTTGCAGAACCCCTGCCGGGACGCGTCCGCCGAACCCTGCGCGCTGCTCTTCACCCAGTGAATGCGCGTCTTCAGCGACCTTACGCTTCAGTCATTCCAGCGGTACTGATACAGATCAGGTCAATGCCTTCAAAGACGCGCAGGGCACCCGCAAAGCTATTGATGAAACGCTTCCGAGCGCGGAGCGCTGCTCAATCGGTCTTCGTCCCTCAAGCTGCCGATAACCAGCTGCAGCTGGCGATTGGGTGCAGATTGAGCGCGCACCTCGCTTGCATGTTGATCTCGATCAGTACCGCATGCCGGAGAGTTGCTAACTTAGTCTCAAGCAGGAGGCCCGTGGATCTGCAGCAAGTGCATTTTATGCGTCGCTTTACAGTCCGATACCGCGTGGCCAGCCCCTGAAGAAGGAACGGATTTCCATGAGCTACACAATCACTCGGATGTTCGACCTTGCCGCCTTTGAAGACATCGATGCCCGAATACACCTAGGGAACACAGGCTTTTGCCAAAGGCTTTAATCCCTTCAACCACTGATCTGAGTCAGTGCCGGGTTGCCTGCTTTCCGTTAAGGTGAATGACACCGAAGAAACAGGCCTGACCTGCTTCGGTTCAATCGGAGCAAAGTCCCCGGCGATTTCTGCCGAAACGGACGGTGCCCGCAAGGATCCTCAGATGGCATACGTACCGAACAGACTGAGACAAGACCCGCAATACGACCTTTTTCTACAAGCCGCTGTCGGCGACGATGTTCGCGGAACCAGTGTCACCGTGCTTTCGATGCTCGCCCGGCTTGGCGTCGATCCCTGGGTTGAGGCGGCGACGCTGACTCATTTGAAGGAGGTAGTTGCACGGCAAAGACTGGAGGCGCTCCTGGGCCGATTCACCGATGTACCGTTGTTCGGTCCGGCACTAGACATGGCTGTCTCGCGGCTGATCGCTTGTCTTCCGCGCGTCAGCAAGGACGTTCCCACGCCACGGCCGACCGCAATATCCATCTATTGGCTGGCCGGCATCGGCCTGCTGCTGGCCTATGCCGGCTTGCAAGCCCATGGAAATTAGAAGGGGACTGGCAGCCTCTTCACCCAGCCTCCACAGTCTTCTGAACATCGGCATTCATTGAGGGACATGATGATCAACCGGAACCTTCTTCTGATCCTTCTCGGCGTGCTTGCTGTCGTGGCGGTTGGCGCCAGCTACCTCTACTACAACGAACGCCAGCGCGGGATCGATATCGAGATCGGCCAGAACGGCATTTCCATCGAAGGCAAATAAGCAAAATGACACAGCCGGAGCGTTGCGAAGACCATTGAGCCGCCCGGTCGCCGAGGTTCAGATCAACAGTACTTATTGCGAGAAGCGATAGTCCATCTTTCAGGAGAAACCATCATGTCACTCGGCTTGATCCTCATTATTCTGCTTGTCATTATTCTGCTGGGGGGATTCAGCGGCCGTGTCGGCGGCTATGGTTTTGGCTTCGGCCACGCCGGGGTCGGTGTGCTTGGTGCTGTGCTGATCGTCGTCATCGTGCTGGTACTGCTTGGCCGTATCTGAAACGGCTTGCCGTCAGGGGGATGTCACTTTCAGTGCCCCTTAACTCTCACCGGAGCTGTTCCTGAGGGCTTGCCTATGTAGACGGCCGACGGCGACCTCCATCTTCGCAGTCAGAAACTGGTTCCCAGTCGCCCAGAACCCTCGGCGATAAACAGAAACAAGAAGTCCGCGACGAAGTAACAACCCCGAGGCAAACCCAATTGCGCTTGATTGGGTTCCGCCAGACGGTCGGAAAGGCTTCGTTGATGTTTTGTATTTTCAAACTTTACCCGCTTCGGTTGAAGTTAGGGCGCGTCACTAGCCACAAGAGCGCAAGCAAACCTATAATCGCAGAGACTACGGATCCCGTAAGAATTCCGAGCTTTGCGGCCCCTAGCAGCTCCTGATCAAATGCCAGGTTCGCGATGAACAGCGACATGGTGAAGCCGATGCCGGCGAGAAATGCGCCTGCAGTCAAAAACGGCCATGCCAGATCAGGGTGTCTCACCGCAAAGCCCAAGCGAACAGCCGCCCAGCTGAAACCGAGAACACCAAGAGGCTTGCCAAGCACCAATCCCGCGACAATTGCCAAAGAGATCTGCTGACCAAAGTCGGCCATGTCGATCGAGATCCCGGCGTTTGCCAAGGCGAAGACCGGCATGACAGCAAATCCCACCCATGGATGCAGCACCATTTCGAGCCTCTCAACCGGAGAAAGGGTCTCTGAAACCGCCCGGCCGGCCTCGCGAAGGTCATGTCGTTCAGGAGTGTCACCACTCCAATGATCTCCTCTTGGATAGGCGAGGACCTGCTCGAGAATTGCCCGCAGACGTGTATCGCTCACCCAATTTTGTGTCGGTGTCATTAAGCCAAGAAGAACTCCGGCAATGGTTGCATGAAGGCCAGAGGCGTCGACGCACAACCAAATTGCGCCGCCCGCCGAAAAATATATGAGCATGCTTCTAATGCCCAGGCGGGCAATGCTGGCCACGAGAGCAAATCCCAGTACCGCCGCTCCTAAAGCCGCCCAGTTAAACGCCTCACCGTAAAACACAGCTACGACAAGAATAGCGCCGACATCATCAAATATAGCCAATGACAACAGAAAGAGCCGAAGAGTAGGTGGAATGCGCCGCCCGAAGAGTGCGAGGCAACCGATAGCGAATGCCGTATCGGTGGCCATGACGGTTCCCCATCCGCGTATCCCCGGATTCCCGGCGATCAACGCCAAATAGATCGAAACCGGTACGATCATCCCTCCGAGCGCAGCTGCAAAAGGTAACGCAGCCTGCCTTGGGTTCTTCAATTCTCCGAGAACAATTTCTCGTTTGAGTTCTAGGGAGATCACAAAGAAAAAGAATGTCATCAGTCCATCGTTGATCCAGTGCCGCAGCGAACGGGTGAAATCCAGCGATCCGAAATGGAGACCAATCGGTGTTTCCCAAATGGCCTCAAAAGACAGGGCCCAGGGCGAATTGGCCAGGGAAAGGGCGAGCAGCAAAGCAAGGAGCAACAGTCCGCCTGCCGCTGCCTCGATTTTCAAAAAACGTGAGAATGCCTTTGTGAATCGATCGGCAATTTCCTGAGGAAGGCTAGTCCCATTTGAACCGGTCATGTCAGTGCTGTCCGTGCCGGAGAATTGATGCCTCTTCGTGCGTCTATCGTGAAGAGGCTGGCTTGGCCTACTCGCGGGCCCGGATCAGGTCAGGGCCTTCGAACCGAGTTTCCGCCAGCGATAATCCGATTGATTAGCACGGCGACACCGCGGTGCATTTCCATGTCTCCTTCTGGAGAAACGGCATTCTCATGTGACGCTGCAGCGTCGCGAAGCACACCTATGATCTCATGTTCGGGCAGAATAGCGTGGTCATTCATGGCAAGCAGGAGAGCCTCACAAATTGAGAGGGCTGCCATTCCTGAGTAGTCTTCTGGATTGGGCATCACTGGCGTTCCTTCGTGTGGGGACGAGGTCCCCATCGATTGCGAACCTGTTGATTATCATCAGCCTCGCAGAGATCGTGCTATGCTGCACTGATCGAAAGCAGTCCTTGCGCCGTGGATATGAGATATTTTTCACGGGCACTGGAGGCCTTTTTGAACACCGTCGACATCAGCCCACTTACGCGCAAACTCTCTACATTCGTTGCTCTGTCCGCGAATGAACTTGCCGTGCTCGAGCGTTTGTATCAGCGCCGCAGAACGTTCGTCGCAGGGCGAGACCTCGTGGAACAGGGGCAGTCGAAACAGGCAGCCTATATTTTGGCGTCAGGCTGGGTATGCTCCTACAAGATTCAACCTGACGGGACACGCCAGATCGTCGATTTTCAAATCCCCGGCGATTTTTTAGGGTTGCGCAGTGTTCTGCTTCGAACTTCAGACCATAGTTTCGAGCCGATCACGGAAATTCAGGCCGCGGAGGTACTGGCGAAGGATCTCCTGGAAGTGTTCGCGTCGACGCCTCGCTTGGCAACAGCCGTCCTTTGGGCAGCGTCGCGGGACGAAGCGATGGTCGTTGAGCATCTGGTGGGCATCGGACGGCGCACATCGATCGCACGAATGGCGCATTTCCTATTGGAGCTTGGCGCCAGGCTGGTGCTGGTCGGACTGGGAAGCCGGACCGGCTACGCTTGCCCGCTGACCCAATATCATCTGGCCGATGCTCTGGGACTGAGTGCTGTGCACGTTAATCGTGTCCTCAGGCAGCTGAGGGAAAGGGGCCTGGTTACGTTCCGGGACGGCTGGGTTACATTCGACGACCATGAACGTCTGAGTGAGCTTGCGGGGTTTGATCCGGCCTATCTTGATCAGACTGGTCCGCTTTTGAGATAGATCTCGAAACTGGCGATGAAACCGTCAGATCCACCTAAAACCATCAAGACCGGGGTGTTGATCTGCAACACTTCAAGGATGCCGCGACTTGATTGTCTAGAGCCGCATCTGAACGGAAAATCCCCACAAGCTAACCTCGATCAGCACGAGATCCTTTCGTCTTGAATAATGTCGCTTAGACCCTCGTGTCTTGGTCCCAAGCTGGCGAACTATTTTGGGAGCAGAGAACCCGAAGCGCCGGAAGAAGCAAACTGTTGAGGCAACGCGCTCCAACATGAAGGAAAACACCATGAGATCCATTCTCAAGCTCGCGGTGGCCGCGGTAACAGTAGTCTCAGTCGCGTCCCCGGCATTTGCCGAGGCAAATGGAACCAGGCTGGGTGTGTTGGAATGTAAAATTGAAGGCGGGACGGGGCTGCTTGTTGATTCAGGCAAGAACTCCAGTGAAGCTTTACTGGTCGGGGTGACAGCTCCGAAGCCTATTCCGGTTCGATCAGCAAGATCGGGTTGGATGTAGGCATAACCGGAAAATCCTACATCAAATGGGTCGTGTTCACGCCTGCCGGAAGTGAGATCCGTTAATTCGCTCTTTCTGGGTCCTATGCAGGTGTTTCGACTGAAGTGTCCTTGGGAATCGGCTTCGGTGCCAACGCTCTCATGGGAGGGCAACAAAAGAATATCGGATTGCCGCCCTTCAGCGTCGAAGGCCAATCGAGCTTGAATATTGCTCTTGGTATTTCAACGCTCAACCTCGAAGCCACGCAATAAGCTTCATAGCTGCGGTCACGCGGACCACGGTATGCAACAGCAGCCCAATCGAACAATTTCTACCGGGTGATGAGCCTGCTCTCTGGCAAAAGCAGCATTGTGGAGCTTCGCTTCTGCCTTTGCGAAAAACGAGTAGAAACGAAAACACGCTCGGGCCGCGATGGCTTCGATCAGGAGCTCACTACTATGAAACAAGAATGTCCCTCAGATGTTTGTTTGGCGAGCTCCAGGTCGGCCAGAAAAGGCGCTCTCCGGATCAGTTTGGGCTGCCGTCTGGAGTATGAATTTTCCAATGCCACACCTATTCTTGCGATGCTAAACGTCGATTGCATACGGTATTGCGACCTTGAGCTGCTGGATTATTTGACGACGTCTCCCTGTGTGCCGATCGAGAGCTATCGGGATGGTTTCGGGAATTGGTGTTCCAAGCTGAGAGCACCGCCTGGCACCTTCACACTGGCGACAAATGGCATCTTCTTAGATAGCGGCAAGAAGGACCCGGTTTTTCGAGCCGCCTATCAGCATGCCTTGGAGGACCTCCCATCGAATACCTTCGTGTTTCTATTGGGGAGCCGTTACTGCGACACCGACCTCCTGTCCGATAAAGCTTGGCGGCTGTTTGGAAATTCACGGACTGGCTGGGCCAGGGTACAGGCTATTTGTGACTACGTTCACCAGCATGTGACATTCCGCTATGAGCATGCGCGACCGACCCGGACGGCCTCCCAGACACTGGCTGAAGGGAGTGGAGATTGCCGGGACTTCACTCACCTGGCGATCAGTTTCTGCCGCTGCATGAACATTCCGGCTCGTTATTGCACGGGATACCTGAGTGATGTCGGCGAGCCGGAACCGCACGCCAAAGGAGATTTTGCAGCCTGGATGGAAGTCTTTCTGGCCAACCGATGGTGGGTCTTTGATCCGCGCAATAACCAGCGCCGTATCGCACGGTTCCTGATTGGCCGCGGACGGGATGCTGCCGATGTCCCGCTGACACGGACCTTTGGTGAAAATACTTTAAGAAACTTTGAAGTTTGGACCGAGATTTCTAATTGAGACTAACTTCGATCAGCACACACCCAGCTGGGCTTATCTAAAGTCTTTGAAACAGTCTCGCTTCCGTATGAATTCGTCGATCAAGACGATTCTGGGAGCTTGATTGAAGGGCATCCAACGGAAACTGGCGGGCATTGCCGTGAGTACCCGATCGACGAGGTCGATGGTGACGTTCTTGCATCCCTTCTCTTTGAGGGGCAATTGGAAGTCTTGCCCGCCGAAGACTACGAAATCTTTTTCGAAGAAGCACTTCTTCAGGGTGTGTATTTCCTCGGATACCGAAAGACGCCGTCGCATCAAATCGTTGCCGGCACGGGGAGGACCGAGATGCGGGAAATCTCCGGAAACGATCTCGAAGCCGCGCTCAGGCGAGACCGGGCCGCCGACGATGACAGACAAAACCGCAACGCGGCAATTACTCCGCAGGAGGATCTGAAATGAACACTCCCATTTGGCTGAAGCCTGTCATTCTTGGCGCCGTGATCGGTGCTGTGATCGCTACCACCGTTGGCTTTTCCTGGGGCGGCTGGGTAACAGGCGGAAATGCGACAAAGATGGCGAACAAGCTGTCGCACAACAACGTCATCGCGGCGCTGTTACCGGTCTGCATTGAAAAATCGCGGACCGACACCCTGCGGGCGGACAAGATGGCCTCAATTCGCGAGACCTCAGCCTATCAACGCAGAGATGCACTTATGGAGACCGGTTGGGCGACCCCTCCCGGCTCGGAAACTGCCGACCGGGATCTTGCAGAAGCTTGTCTGGCTGAACTCAAACTCGACAAATCCTGAAGCAGTTTCTCCGCAAGCCCGGAGCGACCTTGATGCAGAAACGGATCTTTCCGGCCGTTCCAGGTGGGGATATCGAAGCCGCAGATATACAAACGCCCGGGCCATTTGCACTTCAGGCGTTCTTCTATCGGAGACGGACGAAACACCAAACGGATCCGGCGGCAATTCAAGCCGCCGAAAACGAAGGCATGCCTGTGATGGATGAGCGCAAGAGCTTCACATAATCCGGGCCGGAAGCACGCGTGCCATGCCGGGACATGAAACACGCCGTGAGGCAGAGCCGGAAATCGCCCCTGGCCTTAGAACCTATTATCGAAAAACCAATCGGACCGTTCCGCTTGCAAAAGCGTCTCATGAAAGGCAACAGCATGAATTCCCAAAGCACTGGACCGGACAATTCCGGACCTTGGGGACAGGGGCCGAAAGATCGCTCAGCTGATATCGACGCCTTTCTGAGGCAGGGCCGCCGGCACCTCAGTGGCATTCTACCGGGTGGCTCTTCTCCGGGCCGCGGACTTCTGATCGCCGCCGCTCTTGGATTGGTCGCCTACGGCCTCTGGTCCTCCTATTACACCGTGCCCAGCGACTCCGTTGCGGTCATTCAGCGTTTCGGCAAGTTCGTCTCGGAAGTTCCACCGGGATTGCATTTCAAGTTTCCGATGGGGATCGACACCGCGACGATCGTCCCGGTAAAACGCCAGTTGAAGCAGGAATTCGGCTTCACCACACCAGGTGGCAACGATCCCTACCAGAGTCCGACTGACGGACGCAGAGAAACCGAAATGGTTACCGGCGACCTGAACGCCGCTCTTGTCGAATGGGTGGTTCAGTACCGCATCTCCGATCCGGTCAAGTTCTTGTTCGAAGTGCGCGAACCGGCCGCCACGCTCCGTTATGTCTCGGAATCCGTTATGCGCGAGGTCGTCGGCGACCGCACCGTAGACGAAGTGATCACGATCGGCCGGCAGGAGATCGAAAGCGAGGCGCTTTTGAAGATGCAGGAACTCGCCACGAAATACGCCATGGGCATCAGCATCGACCAAGTGCAGCTCAAGAACATCAACCCGCCCGAACCCGTCCAGGCTTCCTTCAATGAGGTCAACCAGGCGCAGCAGGAAAAGGAGCGTCTCATCAACGAGGCGCGCCGGGAATACAACAAGGTTATCCCTCTTGCCGAAGGTGAAAAGGATCAACGTATCCGCGAAGCGGACGGCTACCGGCTGAAGCGGATCAATGAGGCCGAGGGTGACGCGGCACGCTTCACCGCCCTGTTGACGGAATATCTCAAAGCAGCCGATGTGACACGCCGACGGATCTATATCGAGACCCTTCAGGATGTTTTGCCCGGCATCCAGTCGAAGATCATCGTCGATGGATCCACCAGCAGCATCTTGCCGCTTCTCAATCTCGATCGCAAAGAGGAAACCAGCCGATGAAGATCATATGGGGACTTCTGGCCGGAATCGCAGCCATCGCGCTGGTCACTACTTCCACTGCCGTTTACACGGTCGGTGAAATCGAACAGGCGATCATCACCCAGTTCGGCAAGCCCGTTGGAGAGCCCATCACCACGGCCGGGCTCAAGCTGAAACTTCCCTTCGTTCAGGAAGTCAACCGCATCGACAGTCGGGTGCTGGAATGGGATGGCAATCCTTCCGACATGCCCACGAAGGACAAGCTTTACATTTCCGTCGATCTGTTCGCCCGCTGGAAAATCACGGACCCGTTGCAGTATTTTCTTCGGCTACGCGACGAACGCAGCGCCCAGTCCAGGCTCGACGATATTCTCGGCAGCGAGACGCGAAACGCGGTGGCAAAGCACGAACTGATCGAGATTATCCGAACCACGAAAGGGCGTACGCCCTTGAGGGACACGCTCCTGACCGATGAGGAACTTGCGCAGGATATTGGCTCACTTGTTCCGATCCAGAAGGGCCGCGCGCTTGTGGAGCGGGAAATTTTTGAAGCAGCGGCCGAGAAAGTCCGCGTCTTCGGAATTGCGCTGCTCGACATCCGGTTCAAGCGCATCAATTACAACGAGAGTGTGCGGCCGAAGATCTACGACCGGATGGTCTCCGAGCGGCGACAAATCGCCGAACGTTTTTTGTCGGAAGGCAACGGGGAGGCTGCGCGCATCCGCGGCAACAGGGTGCGGGACCTGAACAAGATCCAATCCGAAGCCTATCGTGCCGTGGAGGAAATACGTGGTGTGGCAGATGCGTCCGCCGCCGAAATTTATGCGCAGGCTTACAACACGACGCCCCGGGCTGCGGAATTCTATGAATTCACGCGAACCATGCAGGCTTACAAGGACATGATATCCACTGGAACGACCCTTGTCCTGTCGACGGACAGTGATCTATTCAAGTTCCTAAAGGGGATGCAGGCTCAAGTCGGGAAACAGGACCGGCGCCAGCCGGATAGTGGCGGCGATTTGGTCAGTGACCTGACGAAGAGCAAGCAATGACCAGGTCGTTTTCGACCGATCCGGCCGAACTACCCGGCAGGAAACAGTCCGAACCTGCGCCCATTTCGGCGTCTTCTCCAGATCCGTTCAATTTCATGAACCGCGCGCTTGAAAATTGGGACGGCGAGGGAGGAGCACCTGCGCAGGATTCCATGCACAGTGAATATGGCAAGCGTGTCGAAGCTGACGGCTCCTGGACGATTTACCACGTCTTTACCGGCAGCCCGGCAACAATTGGCGGCAACCTGATGCAGGACATGAACGCGAAAGACGCGTTGGATCAAATGACAAAAACAAATGCCGGCAACTCCACACGTCGGGCGGCACACACAAAGATCTTGAAGGCGCGGTTCTTGGCTACCTGGTGGGTCCGACTGACCAAGTACTTCTAATTTGGCCTCTTCTCACTGCCAGAGTGATTATGCTTCCCGTTCGCCGTCCCGTCGTGGTGATGGCCGTTTTTTGAGATGCAGATTACGGCTTTGCTTCGAGATGAAATCTAATTGAGCCCTCTAGTTCTTCCGCAATAGCGAGCGAAGATTGAAGGACTTTCGTTTCGTTCGAAGCGTCAGATCCCTGTTCCATGATGGCGATAGGCAATTCAACCTTGCCTGCCGCAGTGTTCACACGAACATAATACAGAAGCTGGCCGCCGGGCCGCATTTCAACTTTCGTCAAC
The DNA here is from genome assembly GCF_900142725.1 of Roseibium suaedae. Classification (GTDB taxonomy): domain Bacteria; phylum Pseudomonadota; class Alphaproteobacteria; order Rhizobiales; family Stappiaceae; genus Roseibium; species Roseibium suaedae. The sequence goes on from NZ_FRBW01000008.1 coordinate 49,058, forward strand.
TTGATTTCTGACATTGTCAGTCTCCTATGTAGACATTCACACACTATTGAAACTTGCCAGAGGCCGGGCTTTCTAACCTGCAACGTGCAAAGCCTGACCCGGGGTCAAATGTTTTCGTGATGAGAAGCGCGTTGTCTTGGGTTGTTTCGGAAATCGCCACGGGTTCGAGCCTGTCCCGGATGACCATACGTTTGTGCAACTCCAGATCATTGCGGGTCCGGTATTGCGGTACATCACCGGTGCGGGGCATCAACGCGGTAATGTGGAAGGACACGCCTCGACTTGAGGAAGCCATCGGGGAGGCACTACTCGTTCTAACAAATTGTCCGATGGCGAAACAGTGTTCTGATAGAGCTGACACCATTCGGTTGCGGCAAGTTTGTTGGTTATTTTCGTTGATCATGATCCTTCTCATTCGCGGTCTCGGTCTTTTACACTTTGGAAAGACTGTCATTTGACCGTTGTTCGTGATGCCGGGCTGTCGGGCCACAGAACCATGAACAACGAGAGAAATCGGGCCAAGCATTTGAGAAAAGCTTGAGAGTGTTGCATGAATCGCGTCGACGGAAACTGATGCATGTTGGTCAGAGCTGGAAAAGCCGAAATCTCTTTGTCATGGCCGCAGAGCTGGAGGGATAGGGCTGAACGTACCCTTCAGCGAGAAGGACTGGCACGGGGTCCAAAGTGTGTATTCGCTACTGCGTTGACGATTAACGATTCCGAAACCCCGTAGTACGGGCTGTCAGCGACAAATGATCATGTTTCGTTTGAGCCCCGCGTGCCGACAGAAACAGCTCTTGCTCTGCCCCGCCTGATCGGCGCTAGGCGAATGGCAAGTTTCGTCAGTCGACAGCCAAAACCAGACTGTGTCCTGTCGGGCCCCTTTTCGGTCATTCGTTCGGACCGCAGCGAAAGCCCGCTTCCCGCCCAACCTGTGCATTCGCTGCGCTTGCGATGAACGTCGGCTTTAGGGATGCCGACTCGGTTCGTCGAACAATCGAATTGGGGGCCCAAAGCTGCCGTTGATTTTCGCAAGACCGGCGACCGCTCAGGGCTCGCAGTCGACTTTGGTACGTTCAAGACTGGAGTATACCGGAACCCGCAGAAACGCTCACTTATTGCGGCTTTGAATAGACGCGCACACGCGACCGGAAGACCGCATCTGCACCGTAAATACGCTGGAACTCTTCATAGCCGTCCTTCAATTCGAGGAAAGCGTTTGCCCGCTCCTGTTCCAGACAGCGCATATAGACCTCCATCTCCTCCAGATAGTCCTGAAATTCCTGGCGGGCATATTCATAGAGCGGGTCGCGCTTGGCCAAACGATAATCAACCGGCCTTTCCGGCAGATAACACACGGAATCCTGCGCCCTAAGCGGCACGGGCCCAAGGCTGATACCAGCCAGAAAGACAAGGAGAGACAAACGGGAAAGCCGCATTATCGTTCAATAACGGTGCCGTCGCCAGTGTTCACATAGTACCGCGGCGACGTAAATGCTTCAGCCGAACCAGGCTCGACGGTGATCTGCGTCGTGAAATTTACAAAGGTCGCAGGTTCCTTGCCCTCGTAGATTGTCACCAATTCACCGCCCTGATGGTACGATCGCAAGTTCGAGTAGCAAAAGACCTCGTTGAGGTGATTATCATCATCCTGTTCATAGAAGAGCTTCTTCCCCGGTTCACAAAGATGGCCCTCTTTGCCGAGCAGAAAACGCGCATCCGCTTTCACAGCCTCAGAGGTACCGCCATCTTCATAAGTACAGGCTCCGAACGGGCTCTTGCCCTTTTTTAGACGGTTGAGCATGTAGGATTTCGCATCGCTGCACGTCGCTGGAAACCCGCCAGCGAGACACAGAATAACCTTGCAATCCATGTCATAGTCTTGGGCCTGCGCCTGCATGGAAAGAGAGGTGACGGCGATAAAAGCACCGGAACCAGCGAGCCAACAAAGTAACCTCATCAAATCGACCTTTCTGAGAATATGAACTGCCCAGCATCGCTGAACATATAAGTTGCATCATTGATGCAACACAATCTATTCGTTCAGAATTTTCAAGGGCGCGCGCTGGTTGGAATTTCCCCTCATAGTTGGAACATCCCCTTCCGGGCGGGAGGGGAGTTCCGAGGGGCGGGGCCGGAGGGGGCGCCCTTCGACCCGTTTTGCGGGCGCTCGATGCGCCGGGAAAACGGCAGGGGCTTTGCGAAATCGATGAGCGGGAGAAACGGAAGCCGGTCGCGGGAGGGAAGCCCGCGACCGGCGGCGGCTGATTATTCAGCCGCCTCGGGGAACCGATAGGCAGTGTCATCGTGCTGCGGCGTAGTGGGGCTGCCGCAACGGATCGGTTTGGGCAACCAATCCTTATCTTTGAGGGCGTTTTGAGCGAACGTTGCTCCCTCTGCTTTCTTCATATCGGCTATACTATCGGCAAAATCGCCGCCACAAGCCTCTGCTACCGCTGCTTGAATGCTGCTCCGTTGCAGGTGGGAGAAATAGTTCTCCGCTGTAGGCTTGAAATAGGCCCGCATGTCGATGCCCACGGCTGCGCCGATCTGATTGGCATGTTCCGCAGACTTGGGCCGCATGAACTTGCCCTCCACCGCATTGACGGAATGCGAAGCCGCCCATGCCATCAGGTTCAAAAGCTGATCGCGGGTCTGGTCGATGCACCAGTCCCAAAGATCGGCTGAATTGCCCGGAATTTGGCTTCCATACTGCTCGGACAGGTTTTCCAGTTCTTCAAGGGCAGCGCATTGGTCCGGCTCCTTCATCGAACCTGCCAGATCGGTGTGCGTGATCGACAGTTCCAAGGCGGACTGCTGGTGGACACCGTAGCCGGTATAGGCGAGGCGCAACAGGAGAGCATGAACCACGCTGGCAAGGGCCACGTCCGGGTTGTTCGCCAGCTCAAGACGCAGTGCTGCGGTCTTCTGGGCGGTCAGATTCTCCATCAAGGTGGCGGAGTGTTTGAGCACGGGTTTCCCCTGCCCTGCTGAACCTTCTTCGCAGCTTTCGCCGGTTTCCTCTGAGTCTGCGTCCTCAGCCTGACAATCTTCCGGCTTGACCAAGCCGCGCTCTATGCGCAGCAATCCATTGTGGTTCAGGCAGATAAGCACGCCAGCGGTCTCGATGTCCTCCAGTGCGTAGGTTTCCTGCTCTGCGATCAATTCTAGCGCGGAGATTTTCTCGCCAAGCTCGTTCAGCTCGGTTTCGGTTTCATCCGTTTCGTCACAAAGCTCCAACTCGTGATATCTCGCCTCAAGCGCTTCCAGTTCCTCGGCCTGTTCCACCGTCAGCTCCCCTTGCTCGGGATAGCGCCGGTCAAAATCCTGCAGGGCCTGCCAGTCGATTTCCGAAACCGTCTCAACCCACTTCCAGCCTTCGGCCCTGACCGCCTCGGCTTCTGCCTCCATCTTGTCGGCAACGAGTTTTTCGAGAAGAGCGGTATCGGTTGCGTATCCGCCTGAATGGTCATCGAACAGATCGCGTTTGACGGTGCCGCCTGCGGCCTCATAGGCGTCCAGTCCGCCAAGGAACCGCAACCGCTTGTCCGACGCTTTCACGTCCTCGCCTGCGAGGGCCTGTCTGATGCTGCTCGCATGACGGCCATAGGAGGGCAGTGCCTCCCAAACCCGTTTTTGCTCTTCGTAGTCGTCCGTGATGGTAAAGGCGGCAAGCTGATCAAGGTTCATGCCTTCTTGGCGGAAGATCTCCCGAAGCTCTGGCGCTACACGGCCAAGGGCAAGCCGCTTCCTGACGATGCTTTCCGTTGTCCCGAATTTCGCCGCGATATCCGCGACGGGTTGACCGGCGGCGGCCAAGCCGCGGAAGGCTTCGAATTGGTCAGCCGGGTTCATCGCCTCCCGCATGATGTTTTCGGTGAGGCTGAGTTCCTGCGCTTCTTCCTTGCTGATCACCTTCACCGGCACGGGATGATCGGCGGCAAGGGTGCCCTGCTCCGCCAACAGCAGCGCCGCACGGTAGCGCCGTCCACCCGCTGACACATAATAGCCATTGCCCTTGGCTTTACGGACCAAAAGGTTTTGCAGGATGCCTTGAGCGGCAAGGCTGCATGCCAGTTCTTCAATGCTTTTCTGGCTGTAGGTCTTGCGCACATTCAGCGGATCGATTTTCAGCTCGTTAAGCGGTACGAAGATGATTTCAGCAGTGTTGGTGGTCATTTGGATAACTCCGGTTGCCGTGATGGGCGTGAATTGGATGAAAAAGGGCACGGGAGCGGGGGGACCGCTCCCCGGTTCTGGCTCAGGCTGCGGCTCGCATGCCCTTGAGTTCGGCCATTTTCTCGGTGAGGACCCAAAGCGCTTTGTTGAGTTTGATGTCCTGATCGATGCCATTCACGGCGCGGGTGCGGCTCTGGCGGCGGCGTCCCTGTGTATCCCGTGACACTGTCCGGATGCCGCCCCGGATCATGTTTTCCTGCGCGACGTTGAATGTCGTCCAGAGGTCTTTACCGGTATCTCCACGGCGGCGCGGATCAAGAAGCTGTTCCGGCTTAACAGGTGTGTTTGTTTCACCTTCCGCATCTGCGAACCGCAGCACGTGAGCCGCTTCAGCAAAGGCATGGCGTTCGTCAGTGTTGAGTGCCAGCATCGACCAGTCAGCTGGAGCGATGAGAGCCTTTTCGGCTTCCTTCATCACCCGATAGGTCCCCTCAATCACCTTTGCGCCAACGTCTCCGCTGTGCCGCACCTTCACGCTGTCGAGAGTGGATGTCTGGGACACCAGCGAATTGAGGCAGCAGACGCGGAACAATCCAGCCATCAGGTCATAGGCGGATGTGCCGTCATTGGCGTTTTTCAGCAGGATTTCGCAAACGGTATCGCCGACGCTGTACTTGCGGTCATCGTCCAGACGGCGAAGCCTGATCAGATGCTTGGTGAAGTCGGATTTGGTTTCGTCGCGGGGGCGGGCCTGCTTTGCGCCAACCGGCATGAAACCCTCATCCATCAATCCCCGCAGGATGTCGATTGTCGGGATCGGCTGAAACCGGTCTGAGCGGCTTTCATGGGCTGACGTTGCGAAGATCGACGGGGCCAAGCGCCGCAATTCGTCTTCGGTGAGGGCGCGGCCATGATCAAACCGGGCGGTGTGCGCATAAACTGTCATTTTGTGTTTTCTCCATTTTCCCTTTTCCGCGAAGCGGGTTCTGCCCCGAAGGGCAGGAGCCCGGCTCCTGCTCCTGAGACCTCGGCGGTGAGAGCGAAGGGGAGAGGGACAAGGGCAAAATCAGGAGGGGTATCGCCCACCGGAACGGCTGGGCAGCGGGTTCGCGGCACGCGGATCCGCTGCCCAAGTCCTGCACAAGCAGAATGTGCCGGCGCAGTCGGCTCATGGAGTGCGGAAGGATGGGGAGACCTGATTTTGCCCTTGTGGGAGAGGGGAAGCCGCGCGGCCTCTCTCCTGCCCTACTGACAATGACCGCGGCAGCGGACCTATTGTTTGGATGACTGCGCAGCGATTGGCAGAACCATCATTTGGGGGTTTGCCGTGAACCGAAAGATTTTTTCAGGAAAATCCGGAGATGTGGGCGAATACTGGAACGCGCGCATCATCAAGCGCGAAAGAGAAGCTCCAGCCCTTGGAAACCCAAACGGCAAGCAAAGCGCGCAGGACGGCTGTCCGGAGGCAAGAGGGATCGTGACCGGCAGGTGGAGACAGCTGCTTGCTGCTGGCTCCGTGAGCGAAGCGAGTAGAGCCCAGCCCCCAAGGGGGATTGTTCAAATTGTCTGGTATTTTTTATTATCGGGTATTTCATTTGAGATGTGCTGCAACAAGTTGAGTGTTCATTTGTCACAGCGTGAAATTGTCGTCAAACTCAATCGGCATGACCGTGAAATAGCTGCAATCGGCAGAGCGATACAATTGCCTGGCTCCAGGATTGAGCCGGACAAACGTAACTTGAACCAAGGGAAACCCGCGTCCTCGAAAGGATGCGGGTTTGTTGTGTCAGCCGGTTTTGGCAGCTTTCGCATTGTCGTTGTCTGACTTCAGATCGACGTTGTAGCCGAAGCGGATGCTGACGAAGGGCGGCAGGCCGATTGTGACGCTGATACTGAACTGGCCATTGGAGCGTCCTTTCTTCAGGAGCTTACCGAAGTAGGCAAAGACGTCGCGGCTGGTACGTTTCAGGTAAGAGAAGATCTTTTTCATGCTGGTCTCCGTTTTGTTGATTTCGAATGGTGCGAAGCCGATAGACGCGGCGTCCGGCGCCGGTCCGCACCGCCAGCGGCCGCAACGCAGTGGAGGACCCGAAGGGTTGCGGATTGGCGTCAGCCGCGTAAATTCACGAAGCAAACCATCGAAATTTTCAACAAACGAGACCATGGGAAGTCTTCTCCCTGGGACGGACCCGCCTCGGTGATCGCAGCCCGGCAAGCTCCTGAAGAAAGGACGGGCCGCGAAGAATGCCGCCTAAACTGCCGCCCTTCGTCAGCATCCGCGCACAGCTTTCCGTGCCGGTCCACAGACAAGCCCAGGCTGCCCAAACAGGCTGACACGTCAAACCGCCTGCCGGGCGGTTTCATGTTTGGGAAGGGAGTATTGAGGGGCGTGGCCGGAGGGGCCGCCCCTTGATCTGTTTTTCGGGCGTTCGATGCGCCGGGAAAACGGCAGGGGCTTTGCGATCCTGGAGAAATGGCCTATATTGAGAACCGGAGTGACGCGGCAGGTTTCCCCGCCGCGCCTTTTCCTAGATCGTGAATTGGACCCGGATAGTGACACGCCAGTGCTTCCGGGTCTTCTTCATTTCTAGGGTAACGCTTATTGGCAAAAGCCACATCGTCGTTACCTCCGTTAGAGCGGCAAGGCTGTTGCCACAGCCGGGCGAGCCGATCTTGCCCGGTCGCGCCGCTGGCCCGGCGCTGCTGCTTTAGCCACTCAAAACTGAATCAGTCGACCTCTTTGTAGAACCGCAAAACTCTCGGGTTCGTTAACTGGTCCCGTGTCGCCGCAAACCTGTAACCGTCCCAATCCGGCCAGGACTCCCAACCGCTCGGCGTTGCTCTGCCATACCAGACCCGAACGATAACGCGATTGTCTCCCCATTCGTCGACGATGGAAACCGTATGCGTTCCGCCAAGCCCAGAAGCGATGTCATAGACATTGACCTTTCGGAACTGTGACATTGTCCCCTCCCCTCACAGCAAGACAAGCTGTTCGGCGGGGCGATACGGCAGGACCGGAACCGGCAGGGCGTTTAGGCGCTCTTGCACCCGTCCGTGACGGGCGCGATCCTGGTCAAACTCGTAGCAGGCGATCTCGCAAATGATCGAGGTATCCTTCCAGTCGTCCTTGTACATCGAGGTATCGACGCCCGCACCTTCATGCATGCGGTATCCTGTCAGTCTCTCAAATTCAGCCGCTGGCCCGGCTTCCACGCGCTTAAAGTACTGGGCGCCGGAGTAGCGGAAAGCTGCGGAAGTTTGCGGTACAATGAACGCGCCACGGTCAGCGAGCTGGGCCGCGATGTCGATGACATGAAACTCAAACTGGCGACCACGATAGCGCGGTCCATTGCCGGTGCGCCTCACGGCACCGAACGGCGGGTTGGACACGGCTACGTCAAAGTGTTGTCCACCAAGCTCCCTTTGCCAGTCCCGCCAGTCAAAGACATCGGCGCAAATCCACCGGGCCTCAGGCAACAACTTCCTGCCAACCTCAACATATCGGGGATTGACTTCAACGCATGTCAGTTCCGGGCAATTGTCAGCCCACTTCGCGCGGTGGTGAAGGAAGTAGGACAGGATTCCGATCCCTGCGCATAGGTCAATCACGCGGCCGCCAGCGCCCCCGGCATCGATGGAGAAGTCTGCTGCCAGTCCCCAGGGCGTGAAGAACGCCCCGGCTGCCCCGTTGATGTGGTTCGCTCCTTCGTGCCAGTTCTGGAACACGAAGTCTTTTTCGTCTTCGCTCAGACGATCCTTCCTCAGGATCGCCTCAGCCTCCGTGTGAGCCTTGCGCTGCGCTTTGGTGAGTTTCGCCATGACTCAAAACTCCCCGTCAACAACGATGACCGGCGCACATTTTTCTATCCGGATCGTGAAACCCGACAGGCTGAACCCGATCAGGTCTGGGTCTTCCAGAGTGATCATTTCCGGATCCATGACCGGGCGATTGACTGTAAGCATCGCCGCGATCTCCTCGACGTTCATGCGAGGCTCGGCAATTTCGCCGTTCTCGTCCCTGCCGACAATCACGAGATTACCGGCAAGCGGATTAGGGAAACCCTTGAGATAAACGATGGTGTGCAGACCGTCTGTAAGGCCGTTGTCATCCAAAAAAATATCGTGATGGTCATCGATGCGGACAATATCGAACAGGCTGCACCTGATGCGCTGTTTTATTTCCTCAAGATAGGTTTCTCTGTTCAGCGAGATATCTGCGATTGCCCCACTAAAGCTGTCATAGAAAAACGCGGTGACGTAGGCGGACGTGTTGGTCATGGTGTTCCCTCCCCTCAACCTGCAATCACAAGGCACAGGCCGAACAGGCCAGAGAGGAACGAGCTCAGGCTGATTACCTCGGCAATGAATTTGACGACTGTCATTTTGTGGGTTCTCCTTTTCCCTTTTCCGCGAAGCGGGTTCTGCCCCGAAGGGCAGGAGCCCAGCTCCTGCTCCTGAGACCTCGGCGGTGAGAGCGAAGGGGAGAGGGACAAGGGCAAAATTAGGAGGGGTATCGCCCACCGGAACGGCTGGGCAGCGGGTTCGCGGCACGCGGATCCGCTGCCCAAGTCCTGCACAAGCAGAATGTGCCGGCGCAGCCGGTTTATGAAGTGCGGAAGGATGGGGAGACCTGATTTTGCCCTTGTGGGAGAGGGGATGCCGCGCGGCCCCTCTCCTGCCCTGCTGGCAATGACCGTGGCAGCGGACCATATTAAGGGAAAGCAGAGCGCGCAGGACGGAAGTCCGGAGGCAAGAGGGATCGTTACCGGCAGGCGGAGACAGCTGCTTGCGGCAGGCTCCGTGAGCGAAGCGAAGAGAGCCCGGACCCGATAAGGGGATTGCCAAATCTAAAAAGCTCCGGGCTTCTTAGAAGTAATGCGGCAATGCAACGATTGCATGGGGTAGTATGACCAAACCCCAGATTGGGCGATGTCACCTTAACTTGAATTCGGATGCCAGGAAGGCTTCTACCTTGAGGATTAACCTCAGGAAATGACTCCGGCCGCAACTCACCACCTTGCCATCGTCTAATTCACCTGCATTCGGAGCTGGAACTAGAGTGGGCGGTTATTAGTCACTTCGATCCCCACACGTCTTGCCACGCCCTAAATTCCGATGGACTCACTTGATAGCGGGCGAAGTTACCTTCGTGCATTCCGATGAGCTCGTCCTCCACGATCTCAATAAACCTGCCTCTATCTTCTGGTTTGACTCGACTGCTCGCCCAGGCTGAGACCTCGGTTCCAACCTGCCTGCGCCCCACTTTCGCACGGATCAGCATGGCAACAATCTCGCGGAACTCGGCACGATATTTCAGCCGGAACGGATCGGGTTCACCGAGGGACTGCCGGACTGCCGCATACTTTGCAGCTGAGCGTTCATAGGCCCAGAAGAAAACGTCTCTAAGCAACGATACGTCGTTGAGTTCATAGACGCCAAGAATTGCATCTGTGTAGGCCCGCTGAGAAACATCAGTGAACGACAGTGGTGCGAGGTTGCTTCGGATCAACGGGATATTTGCGGCTAGGCGCGAGACCCGTTTGTTCACGTCGTCAAACGGTTGCAAATATGGCAGCTGGACCATAACGAAAAACGCCTGTTCGAATGGATCCTCTATTGCAGCCGCCTTTTGCAGCAGCTGATTAAAAGAAGTCTCGATCAGCTGAGGGACTTCGAGGGGATGAAAAACCGACTGATCAATACCAACAGCAATATAACGCAGACGACCGGATGCCGAGGGGTCTGCCAGCAGGTTATTTGATAGCAGGGCGTGAAGGTTCAGAAGTGTATATCTGTTGAAGTCGATCTCATCTGCGGTGCCAACCAAAAACTCGATCGCATCCTTATGGTTAAGGATCATCTGTGCTTCAATGTGGTTTCGGCCAGTCGCTTCTTCGCCAAATTCGATCAGGCGCCTCGTATCGAGCAAGGAATAGGTGTTGCCTTCGAGGCGGCTGGAGTTCCAGGCGAGGTCGATCAGCAACCGATTGAGAATGAGCTTCGCATAAGTGCCTGCCGGCTGGGGCGCGGTTTTGGACTCGCCAATTTCCTGGAGACGTTCGCGCTCTCCCTCTTCAAGATAGAATGTGGAATTTGGTTCGTACCTATCGAGGAAATCTACGTTATAGCCGACAGGCCTTCTGGCTCCAGTTGGCTGTACGATATAGGCACGAACTGCATACCCGTCCTTCGAAAGCCTGATCAAGCGGCCGTAGTCATCTTCTTGTTGTGTTGGCTCGCCAGCAGCGGGGTCTCCGGATGTCGAAAGGTGATACTTCGCCCATCGACCACTGCTGGTCATACGCAGTAGCCCTACTTCCACAAGCTGTTTTAGCCGATACTGAAGAGTACGGCGTGGGATAGCTTCGGAGAGGCTATTTGCAATATCTGATGCAGAAATGCCATCAGAATGTTCAGCAACGATATCCTGCAGCTTTTTCAGTGCATCTTCGGGTACTTTGTTCGCCATTGTCGAAATTCTTGCGCGTAGGGGTAGGCGCAATTATCGTTTTTTAGGCGCAACTTTCAAGCATATGCGCAAGCTTGGACGATAGGCGTAGGAATCATTGCGCGTAGGAGCCAGGAAGGCCAGCCTGTGAAAAGATAGATCAGGGGATACGTTGCCTATGACGTGATGACTGGCCTTGCCGAAATCGACCTCGGTGATTTGCAGCACGAGCGCCATCAATGCTACCCGCTCATCAGCCCAATCATCCGCGCTCGAACCGGACAAGGCTCCATGCGGCGTCTCCCGCCATAGGTCCTGGCAATACTGCTCCAGCCAGTCATTCAACGCCGCCAAATTTGGGAAGTCCGGCATCTGTTGCCATAGCTGCGGGCGGGCATCCTGGACGTTCGTTTCGACCCGCCCCTTCTCCCAGCCTGCTGCCTAATTGCAGAACTCAGAAGCAAAGACATAATGGTTCGTCATCGCCAGGAAGCGGATGTTGACCTGCCGTTCCTTGACGCGGCCAACGCGATCGACTGCCGTTTTCATATTGTCATAGATCACCCTCGCAGGCACGCCGCCGAAGACCCGGAAGCCGTGCATCTCAATGAACGTCAGCACTGGTTTCTTGAGCATATCGTTGACGGCGACCGATGCGGCGTCAGGAAACCAACGGCCATCCGATTTTAGATAGACTAACGCCTTGAATATGCAACAAGGCTTGATTAGTTGAATTCTGAGCGGCGAGGCACTACTTCGCGAACTCACGATACAGCTCGACCGTCGGTGCGTGCGTATCGACCGCGTCGGCGACCTTAGCTGCCATCGGCAGGTTCTTTTTCTCCGCCTCCCATACCGCCCTAAAACGTTCAACTGTCTCGCGTGCCGTGTCGATCACCAACTTTTCGGAAAGCTCCGCTTTCGCAGCCAGATGCTCCAGTTCGTCCTTCGACAGCGCCGCCATCTTTTTTGTGCGGGAGAAATTGAGCGCCGCCGTATCTTCCCCCTCGATGTACGGGATAGTCGACAACAGGTCATACGCTGGCGAGAGCGCAGGGGTACGACGATCAGGATAGATGAGCGACCAGTTCTTCAGATGCATGTCGCCATTGCCAATTAGCGTGCTGAAGATTAGACGCCGGATGAATTCCGCCACGTCGGCTGTGCTAGTTTCGATCCCCAGCACGCGGCCGATCATCCGGTAATTGCCCTTATCATATTTGTTGTCGGGAAAGACGCCGAAGACTTGCGCAAAATCCTCGATATGCACCGCTCCCTCCGGCGTGCGGTCAAAACGCTTGATCGCCAGAGCATGCCCGTGCAGTTCGCCCACCCCCTGCGGCAGGCCGCTCACGGCATCAAGATCAACCAGTTGGATCTCAGGCACGTCCATGCCCATCATGCGGGCGATGGTCATCATCGCGAACTCGTTCTCGGGAACGCCGCTATATTGCTGAGACGGCAGCTTCACGATCCACGAGCCCCCCGTGCCCTCGGCCGGAATGGTCAAGCCGCCACCCTTTCTTTCGTTCTTAAAGGCCGAGAATTTCAGCTGCACACCTGCCAGCGAAAAGCGCAGCGCGTTCGGCCGCGCTTCGACGATAGCCTGCTCGTCATCCGGAGGCACATCATCCCCTTCGGAGGGATGTACCGTCACAGCCCCAGGCAGGTCACGGCCGAGCATCCAGAGCAGGAAGAATTCCCGCGACGGCTTCACACCCGCACGATCAGCGAGGTATTTGCGCAACGGTCCTTCCGGCAATAGGTTCGAGAAAAAGGGTGGGACCACCATATTGTATGGCCTGAACTTCGTGATGAGCGTCCCGAACGGATCTTTCAAGGACAGGCTAAGCGTCGGCCGCTTTTCGTCTTCGATATAAGCATCGTTGAACGCGAAGATGGTGCGCCCGTCCTGCAGATTTGTAAGGGTCGCAACCGGCTCCCCATACAACCTGACATCGAGTACCGTGACCTTAGGCATTATCGTCTTCCTCATCTAGCGCATAGGCCGAGCGAATGACCGCGTCGTCACGGTCGCGGTGCACCGCGGCGTTGCGTAGGTGTCTTACGGCATGTGCGATCCTTTTCAGTTCCTGACGGGACGGAGGATCCGCCTGCCACCGGTCGAGGCGTGCAGTCGACTCTTTGAATGTGTCCATCTCCTCGGCAGACAGAGGAAGATGCCGTAAGACCGCGAGGCTATCTTTGAATGTATCTGCGTCGGAAGCACTACCGAACCCGCCCCTGTGCTGCGCAAACCACCGTTCAAGGTGCCCCACGAGTTTGCGCTGGTCGGATGTCAGAACATCGCTCGATGCCGATGTACTGTCGATGATATTGCGGATCGCCGGCATCAGTTTTTTCGGGGCAAGGACGATCTCAAGGTCGAGCGCGCGCGCCACATCCACCAGGCTGCCAAGTCCGGGCTCCATGGTGCCCCGTTCTATCTGAGAAATATGGCTTTGCGTCAGGCCCGACCGCGCGCTTAGCTCGCGTTGGCTCATTTTCTGCGCTTCGCGCGTAGCGCGCAGCTTCTGCGTTATATGCTCCGTTTTATACGTCATATCATTATCCTATATCGAAAGATACGAAACATATAGGATACTATATAGAGAATTCCACCGAGCGTCGCAATGAAGATATATGAAAAGGTATCAACACGATTATTTATATGGAATAATATATCATACTGCAGTCTTAGGACTCATAAATTACCCATCAGCTCCTATAGCACTCTCATCAGTGCGGGCAGCAGATCAACCTGCGCAAACCCTACAGGCAAAGTATCTGGACATTTATGTAGGCTTGCCCGACCGGTTTCCGCCGCGCATGTACGCCGAACTCCTCGAAAAACCGAAAGCCAACCGCCCCGACATCAATCAATCAGTGCATTGTAGCTTTCCTACTTCCCCCGAGTGCCCCATATCCGTATGGCCTGGCGCGATGCCTTATTCACTGTATCAGAACTCCCAGGGAGAAAAATTCGAGGCCTTTCGTCTGAAAGTCGTTCAGATTTTGCGTGGCCAACCGGCCACCGTTGATACGTGCGATTGCGGCAATCAATCCGTCCGGCGCTGACATGCCGCGTCCCTTTACGGGAGGCTCGCCGATGACGTCGCCATATGCCAGTGTCGCTGCTTCCGTCAGTCCAAAGATCCGATCAGCAAATCTGCGCCGCCAGTTCGAAAGCCCTTGTTCGAGACGATAGGCGCGCTGATCGGGACGGATTTCCTGTATGCCAAACGCTATCTCGGCGATAGCAACCGTCGACAACACCAATTCAGCAGCATGTCATACGAGCCACGCGATCACTCCCGGTTCAAGAGCCTTTTTCAGTGTTTCCGAGATCACATTAGTGTCCAGGAAAATCAAAACTCCGGCCCCAGATGGACCGTACAGTTCTCAAGATCACTTCCTCAAGATCGATATCGGTCCCAAAGTTTTCTGAAACTCGGGCGTAAAAGCCCGCAGCGGGTTCCTTGCCGACCTCCCTAACCTCGTATGCCTCAAGTGCTCGCTGGGATATCCGCGATCGAACGGCTATCCCAGCGAGCAAGGCGATGAGCCAAGTCTCGCGCCTTGGCACTGCGTACGGAAAGTTGAGGTTCTGCCATGAGGGATATCCTTTGTTCCCCAAATAGCGAATTGCCGTCAGCTGCCATCACTTTCGCCTGACTGAGGTTATTTCGCGGCCAACCCGAATAGAGACTTAGCCAGCGCCAGCTTTCCTTCCGCAGCCCGGTCGCAGCACGCCCGGAAATATCCACCTGGCGAACAGATTTTGTCTGGATCACGCAGGGCCTTCTCGGCAACCACTGCCAGAATTGCCGCAGCAGCTTGTTTTCCTAGCCTGCCACAAGCGTTTGCGTAGGCGGATTCACTGAGGCCAATGCCCACCCTCATGATTTCCGCCGCTGACATCAATTCTGGCCAGGTGCTGAGTGATAACTCAAAATCACTTTGCACGACCGTGCAGCCGCTTTCCAACAAAGATATGGAAACCGCATCCAGGGACGCTGTTCTCTGGAAATCCGCTCTACTTGAGCGGTTCTGCGGGCTCTTGGTGGCAGTTTGACCCGCTACCGGCTCCGCATGCTCCTTTTCAGGAGCTATTTCGGCGCCGTAGGCGACGTTAGTTAATAGATGAATTTCATCCGCGTGAGCGGATGTCCGATTATTAGTATAAGAGTCTGGTGAGTTTGTATTAAATAATTGGGTGACGTCTATGTCATGCTCGCATGTCATATTATTGTTTTCAGGTACTTTTTCGGCTGTCTGAGCCTCCGCAACTGCTTCAATCAAAAGATCGTACAAATCCAGCAAGGCTATCGCCTTTTCCTCGATATCCGAGCTGTTTGCTAAGATAGCATCCATATGTCCCAGAAAGCCTGCCAAGGACGGCTCTGAAGTGACGTCAAGGATATCGACGATTGCCCGGGAAACCCGAGTGACCGTGCGTTTCGCTTCCCGTCTGGCATTGAGTTCGGCCTGCCATTCATCCGCCAGCCGCTTGATTTCGTGGTAACGGATACGTGCCGGCGTAAAATCCAGGCCATAGGCGAAGGTAATGTCTCCGCGACCATTTCGGTGTACCCATCGGCGCCCTGTCGAACTATCCCTGTAGGCCAGCACCTGCGCTTCGACGAGTTGTTTGATCGCGCGGATAACCGTGCGCTCGCTTCGACCTACATAGGACGCCAGCTTTTCGTTGGAGATCGCTACGATCGGCCGAGCCGCCCCCTTCCAGTCCTCAGACTTCGACAGCCCTAGCAGAATATCGAGCACATGATAGGCCGTAGACGTGAGCCCAAGCGGTTGAGCAGCTCTCTTAAGAGCGATTGCGACTTCTGGCTTTCCGATGTCGGGGATGTCGTTGGACATCGCCAAACGTTGAGACGCAAGAATCCCTGGCGTCATCTTCCTGAAGGAAGAGACGTTCGAAACAGTAGGCATAACAACCTCCGTTCGCCGTAACCAAGCATGGCACGACGTCGATCAATTCGGGAGGTTCAACGATAGGAAATCGGCATAATCCTACTGTTCACACAAGATGGATCTTGCGCGTGATTCGGAATTCACCTAAAACAGAGAAGTGTTGAGGTTCCTGTTTGGGCTTTCCCTGCTGAACCGTGATTAAAGAGATCGATCGGTTGCCGCCGTTTCGGTCTCTTTTCATTTTGAACCTGTTTCTTCTTCGGTTCCTCCTTCTTCCTATTTCGGGACTTCACCTACCGGTTGTAGAGCAAATATGGGACCCGCGCTGATCGCTTTCCCCAACAAATTGCCGCACCGGTAAGAATGTTTTGGAGACTGCAAGGCGTCGTTTAGGTCTCCGAACTCTCCTCATCGTCTCGCTGCTGTTGAAAGCTCTGGTAAAGCTCCGGCAGCTTTTCACCGAGCCAATGGCTGAAGTCCGACTCCGATCGCGGGATGGAAATCGTCGTCGTCGACGCCGATGATTTCATCCTGGCGAACACCGTTCCATTTGAAGCTATTTCAACAACAGAGGGTTCAGAGGCCGCCGCTTTCTTATCCCGCCCCTTTGCTGCGCGCGCAGCCATTGAAACTCTCTCCTGAGCCGAAGCAACCTTGAAATCATCGCTTCCCAGGAGCTTCCGGACGCGCTTCTCTGCACCCGGATTTTCGAAGTGTTTCGCAAGGTCCAACCAGGCAGGTCGACCTACGTTTTTGGCACGGCCGATGGCACGGATAATGTCATGCGGGATGCTGTCGGCAATCTTCCGCATATTTGAAATAATGGTTTGAACCTGACCGAGCACCGGCTGCATTTCGCGTTGCTTGAGACCAGCCTGACGAAGCTGTTCAGCCCACAAAACCATTTCCGCAAAGGTTAGGTTTTCGCGTACGCCGTTTTCTAGGGATTGCTCCTTGATTAGCTCTGCATCGCTCAACTTGCGGACATAGGCTTTGACCTTGAATGTCTCGGGTTGCGTGGATTCACCCATCAGTGTCTGAATGGCCAACAAGCGCCGATGCCCGTAAGCCAGCTGGTAACGGTCTCTTTCGCTTGGATGTGGTCGCACAAGGACAGGGATCTTCTGGCCTTCGTCCTGAAGCGAGAGCTTCAACTCCTCGAGAGCTTCGCCAGCCTCCTCATCGGTCTCGAACCTGTCCGAGAAAGGGCTCGGATCGATTTTGGAAGGATCCAGCGAGACGATGCTATCCTCTCGCATATGTGACAGTGCGCGCCCCATTGAATTCACAACGGGAGCCGTCGTCGTCTTTTGGCTAGGCACCGGCGTCGGGACGTCGCTCTTTTCATCTGCTGCTGCAGCAGCGGCATCGGACATCATTTTGACGATTGATTTCTTCATCATCAAACCTCCCTGCCCCAGACCTTCTTGATCAGGTCTAGGATTTCCGCATTCACTCGGTCTGCACTTTCCAGCGCCCGCTTCAGGGTTTCGCGGCCGACTTCACCAGGTTCGATTTCGTAAAGGCTCTTCTTGGCGACACCGGCCGATGCAATCGCAGTGGACTCAATCGCTTCGGAGACAAGGACATCGGTGCCGAACAGATCCCGCATCGTGCCAGACATGATTTTCTGCGGACCGTCGTTGGGGTTGACGCGAGTCAGCAGGAACTTTGTGAAGTCATGTTCGAAGACAGCTCCGCCATCGGAAAGGGTATGCGTCACATCGGCAATCATCTTGAGGAATTGAGAACAGGATGAAACGTCGAGCATCGCCGGATGCACCGTAATGATAAGGCCAGTTGCGGCATAAAGCGCCGCCATCGTGGTGTAGCCAAGCGAAGGCGGCGTATCGAGAACCACGATGTCATAATAATCTTCGACTGACCGGATGACTGCGTCGAGACGCTGGAAAAAGAGCCCCAGTTCATCGGTCCGCCGCTCAGCCAAGGCCGTCGGCGTATCGTATTCGAAGTCCATGAGACGCAGGTTGCCGCAGGCAAGATGTATCCCCGGGAAGTAGGTCTCGCGGATAACCTCGGCAAACGGGATGCGATAATTGTCATAGCGCAGAGCGTCATAGGTGGTGTCCGTACGCTCGTCTTCCCCCTCCCCTGACCTCAGGTCACGGTCCGGCTGGATGCCAAACGTTGTCGTCATCGAGGCCTGGGGATCCAGGTCGACGCAAAGCACCCTATAGCCTTGCAAAGCGAGGTAATGAGCCAGATGGACGGAAGTTGTCGTCTTGGAGCTACCGCCCTTAAAATTCGCAGCTGCGATCACCTGGACCTTCTCGCCCGGCCGCCGATGGGGCACCAGACGCAAGGCATCGTCGGGGCGCAGGTCCGCAAGAAACCTCCGCAGCTCCCAGACCTGATCTACCGAATAGATCCTCCGGTTGTTGTCAGCCCGATGCGGCTGCGGTCCCCTCCCCTCCAGTGTCAGGGTTCGAAGTGTACTTTCGGGCACGCCAAGAAGACGCACGAGATCAGTCGTTGAAAACGTCCGGCCGAAAACCTTGCGCGCTTCCGGCGGATAGGTCATCTCGCGCATGGTCTGCAGACGGTCTGACAGCCTGTGCGTGAAATTCTCAATCTTCGCGGTCGTGTCGCGTCCGCCGGAAATTTGTTCGGTAACGGCCATTGATGCCCTCTGACGGTTTATGACCCGTTCCTACAGATCACTCCGTCATGGATGCCGGATTCCAACCAAACCTGCAAGGTATTTTAAGTTAACGAATTCCTAACGACATATCTCAACGGTGGGAAATTGCTCGGCAGCACAAAAACTCTTTGCCAGCAAACACTATTGGAAGACCTAACGAATTTACTTGCGTTCATGGCAAAAGTGGAATCTCTGAGTTCTTTCATAGAATTAGGGAAAACTCGCACCAACAGGAAAGAACCAGCCAGGAAACTTTGGAAACTCGAACCAAAATCATCCAGATCTGTTACCCGGACTGCAAGTTCTTTCAAGGAAACCGACGAACTCTCGGGATTCCCGAGCCATTGCCATCCTGCAGGTGAGAATCAGCGAATTTCATACTCGGCTATTTACCGAAACACATACGCTGATCATCCCGCACGAGCGACACGAAAGCGCCGCCAAGCCGGACGCCTGCGGATGCTCGGTCCGGACCATATAGATGCCGTTCGTTTTGAAATGGCGAATTACGTCCGATCAACATAGCTACTTGGCCTGTGGCTATTTCCGACACTGCCCAGGAGGTTCTTCGGTAAATTGCTGCCGCTCGTAAGATTCTACTGGGAATAGCGACGCCCGCACATTATTTTTTGGGTTGAGTACAAGAGGCGACACGAACGCCGCACAGAACCATGCGTACCTTTTGAGGGCCTTGAGGGCCTCGAAAACAACAGTCGGGGGAACGGCGTGACCGGAAGCAAATGGCCGCGGGGCGCAGAGTGGCGGAAGTGGGACCTGCATGTCCACAGCCCGGCATCGCACGGATTCACTGGCGGCTATAATCAGTTCATCATCCAGCTGGGCAATGCCGATTGCGACGTGATCGGCATAAACGACTATTTCTCTGTCGCGGGGTATCGTGAAGTGCTCCGGCGACTGGCCGATTCTGCCGGCGACACGGAAGGCAACGCGGCCTACCGCGACGCTCTCGAAAAGTTGCGCAGCAAGAGCCTGCTGCCGGTCGTCGAGTGCCGCATGACCAATGTGCTGATGAACAAGCAGGGTAAGGGTGGCCAGCGTCTCAACTTCCACTTGATATTCGACCCGGCACTCGATCCAAACGATATTGAGACGTTTTTGAAGAATCAGCAGGCCGGCGGCAGCTCGATCGGCGGGCGGTACGCCAGCAGCGAGTTTCTACTGGGCGTGCAGGTCGATTTCAACGAAACCCTGAAGAAACTGAGCACGGATGGCAGCTTCCGAGGGCGGTATCTCGTTTGGCTACCCTACGACGAGTATGGTGGCATCGACAACATTGATCCGCAATCCGATGGAATGCTCAAGCAGCACCTAATCCGCGACGCCGATATCTTGGGATCGGCCAACAAGGCGCAAGCCGACTTTTTTCTATGGAAGAATAACAGATTCAGCGAGGCCACCTACCGCGAGTGGTTCGGGAACCGGAAGCCTTGCGTCAAAGGAAGCGACTCGCACAACGTGAACGATGAGCTTGGCAAGCTCAAGGATCAAGATTCTCGGCCAACCGACAAATACTGCTGGATCAAGGCCGACCCGACCTTTTCCGGACTGCGCCAGATCATTAACGAGCCCGAGGACCGTGTCTATATCGGCCGCATACCGCCTAAGCTCGAAGAGGTGCGCGGCAACGCCACGCGATTTATCGACCGGCTTCACATTCGAAAGAACGCCGACGCCGACACACCTGATACTTGGTTTGACAGCGAACTACCGCTCAATGCTGACATGGTGGCCATCATCGGCAACAAGGGAAGTGGAAAGAGCGCACTTGCCGATATCCTCGCACTGGCCGGCAACGCGCACTGCGACCCACTGCATTTCTCGTTTCTTGTAAAAGACCGCTTCTGCGAGCGTAGCGGTAGGCTCGCAAAGCAGTTTTCGGTCCGCCCTGTCTGGGCCGACGGCACCGAAACGGCGCTGCTGCTGAACGCGAAGCCCGACACCACCGGCGTCGAGCGTGTGCGCTACATTCCGCAGACCTATCTGGAGAAGGTCTGCACCGAAACGGAGCCCGGCCAGCAGAGCGAATTCCAGGCCGAGCTGCGCAAGGTCATCTTCTCCCATGTCAGCGAAGCTGACCGGCTCGGCCAGCAATCGCTCGACGAGCTGATCGAATACAAGACTGAGGAACTGAAGGGGCAGATCGACAACGCGCGGCGCGAGATCGAGCGGGTGAACGGCGAGCTGGTGCGCCTCGAAGAAAAGGCGGCGCCCGCCTACGCCGCTCGGATCGAGGCGCAGCTGCGCCAGAAACAGCAGGAACTGAAGGCGCACAAGGAGATCGAGCCGGCGAAGGTCGAGCAACCGGGCGAAGTCAGCCCCGAACAAAAGGCCACCTACGAATCCATCGCGGAGAAGCTGGCCGACGAGCGGACCACGCTCAACCGGATCGACGCGGAGACAGCGGAGAAGACGCAGCAGCTGAAGACGCTGACGGAAAAGATTGCGCTCGCCCGGAAGGTAGAAGGCAAGATCGACAATTTTGAAAGCGAGTATGCCCGTCTCAACCGCGAGACCGCCCCCGACCTCGAAAAGCTCGGATTGTCGTTTTCCGCCCTGGTCTCCCTTGCCGTCGATAAGACGGACCTTACGACCGCGCGTGACAAGCTCAATGCCGAAAAGACGCTCGTCGATACCGCGCTGGATGATGCAAGCGCCAGCAGCCTTCCCGCGCAGAAATCCGCGTGCCTGCAACGCATAGCCGGTCTTCAGGGGCAACTCGATGCGCCAAACAAGCGCTTTCAAGAGTATAACGAGGCGCTCCGGGCCTGGCAGGAGAAAGGCCTTCTGATCGAGGGCGCCGCAGACAAGCCCGACACGCTGAAGGGCTTTGAAGCGCAGCTATCCTACCTGAAGACCGGTCTTCCCGGCGATATAGAGAAGCTACGCACGCAGCGCCGAGAGATCGCCCGCAGCATCCACAAATGTGTCGCCGCGATCCGCGACGCGTACAAGGAGCTGTTCTCCGCGGTACAGGAACTGATCGGCACCAGCGTCATAATCAAGGAAGGATTCAAGCTCACCTTCGAGAGCAGCATCATCGAGCGCAACCTCGAAGGCGACCTGTTCGACAAATTCGTTTCAACGGGCGTCGCCGGCTCGTTCTACCGCAAGGAAAAGGGTGCGGCGCTCGAAGAAATCCGAGCGGATTTTGACGTGAACGACGAAGACGAGGCGCTCGCCTATGTCGAGAAGATCATCGCCCATCTCGAACGCGACATGCGTACGGCGCAGCAGACGCCCACAGGCATCGCCACCCAGCTGCGCAAGAATGTCGAAGTGAAGGCGCTCTACGATTTCCTATGGGGGCTCGGCTACCTTGAGCCGGAGTATTCACTGAAGCTGGACGACAAAGACCTCAGCCACCTCTCGCCCGGCGAACGCGGTACGCTCCTGCTGGTCTTCTACCTGCTGGTCGATAAGAGCAACAAGCCGATCATCGTCGATCAACCGGAAGAGAATCTCGACAGTCAAACAGTGTATCGATTGCTGATTCCGGTCATCAAGGATGTGAAAAAGCGCCGCCAGATCATCATGGTAACGCACAGCCCTAATATCGCTGTGGTCTGTGACGCGGAACAGATTATTCACGCCCATATCGACCGCGCGGCCGGCAATGCTGTCATCTACACGATGGGCGCCATCGAGTCGCCCGCTATCAACCGTTTCCTCGTCGATGTCCTGGAAGGCACACGGCCCGCTTTCGACAATCGCGACGCCAAGTATCTCGATTCATAGGGCGACCGTAATGGCAAAGCGGAAAATTCCGGAGAGGCTTTACAAATACCGCGCGTTCAGCAACCGCACACTCGATGCACTGATCGCGGATCAGATGTTCTTTGCCGACCCGAGCACATTCAACGACCCGCTCGACACGAGGCCCACTCTCGACACGGATGTTGACGCCGACGCGCTGGCAGCAATCCTCACCCGCCTTGTTGAGCAGCGCGTCAGTGCCGAAATGAACGCGGCCGCAACGACGATCCGGTACAGCGGGCCGAAGACGATCAGCCACATAGCAGCCCACAGCCGTCTGCGCGCAGAACAGGTAGTCGCCGAAATCCGCTACAATGCGACGAACCCGGAGTACGATATAGAGGACCCGGCCCGCTTCCTCTTCGGGCAATATGTCGAAGACGAACTTCTAAGGCGCTACGGCAAGGGTATCGTTTCCCTGGCCGAACGGGCTAACTGCCCGTTGATGTGGAGCCATTATGGCGACCAGCACAAGGGCGTGTGCATTGGTTATTCCGTACCCGCGCGGGCGGCAGGCGACCTGCACAAAATAAGCTACGGCGGCAGCCGGCTAATCGCGGCGAGCGCTGTCGCCGCCATGCTTAACGGCGACGAGGACGCCCAACGGAAGGTGGATGACGCCGTCCTCACGAAGAAGGCCATCGACTGGCGTTACGAGCGCGAATGGCGGCTTATCGGCCCGCGCGGCCCGCAAGAATCCCCGCTAGAGATGGAAGAAGTCATGTTCGGGATGCGGTGCTCGCACACGGTCAAATTCGCCATAGTCAAAGCCTTCGCGGGCCGCAGCCGCCCCGTCCGGTTCTATGAGATACGCGAGCACCACGGAAGGTTCCTGCTGGGCCGCTACGCACTCGATATCGACGAGCTCTCCGTCTCGCGGCCGCAGCGCTCCCTCGATCTGTATGACCATTTCGAAGACCTATGAGTATAGGGAAATTCGCGATAGAATTACTTCGAAATTCGCCGTGTCTTTCGACTAGGTCCTAAGAGGCCTCTAACACTTGCGCTGCATGTATGTCTCGAAGAATATTCCAGAGGTCCTCGGGTATCGAATTCGCTCTCAAAGCGGCCTTGGTGATAATCCAACCTTCCGCGCATCCAACTGCGAGATCAGCAAGGATTCCGTCTAGAAAAGCAGGCTCAGCCTGATAAGCTATTATCTTAGCCGCGCGCACATTTCGTGACTTCAGCCAATATTCCAATATTGCCTTGGCATCAAATAACGCCTCATCGGAAGCCATGGCTTTGAGCCATCGACCCGCTGAGCCAGTTTCTCGCGATCAATCCAGCTTTCGAGCACTGCGTGTCGAGTTGGAAGTGGCAGCCACGAATAGACAGCGGAGAGAAGCGCATCCACGCGTGTCCGCAAGACGAAATTCCCGTCATGGAGCAATTGCGCTTTCTCAACTAGTAGCGAAAGCCGCTCCGCATGTTCACCATCAGACAGGCGCAACAGACGTAACAGCCTTCCGCGAAGGGCCATTCGCAAGGGAGCTTTAGCTTGTAAAGTGATACAAATCGCCTCGCAGAGTTCGTCGAGAGTTAGGCAAGCTACGTAGGCATGCAGTAAGCTACGTTCTATTCCGTACGGTGCCGGATTCTGCGCACATTCATAAATGCGTTCCAATTTCTCGCTTGACGAATACTCCATGACGATCAGCTTACCGGATTCTGACGGGAAAATGCTAGCAGGAATGGCCGATCACAATCGAAAATGCCGACGCATCGAATGACTACATTTGGGACACATAGCGGCAGCTCATCTAGGGATCGCCATACGGCAGCTTCGGGCCGGAAGCCACCACAGATATAGATCAAGCAAATGTCGGCTTGGCTGCTCTCTGGCCTGCCCCTAACCTCTTCCCGATTCTTCTCCTTGCGCGCCCCAAAAGCCGGCCACTGTCTTTTCTCTGGCAACAGCTCTCGTTTTGCTCCGGAACTCGCACTAGATCGCATTTCGATCCACATCACTCTTCAATATAGCAATTGCTATATTGCCCGTTTCGCGCCGTGGTTGCCTGAACGTGTGAGCGCTCAATAAAATATCGCAGTTGCTATATTCGCGTCGGAAAAGTTGGAACCACTCAATCTTGATCTCCTGATGCAGGCACTTCGAAGAAACGAGCACAGCGACAATACCTGCTCATGGTATCGGCGACGTCCCACCTAACGATGCGCCGAATGCGCAAACCAAGCTGCACCGCTGCCACCTATAACGTAAAACGGTCGCAAACGAGCCATAGCAAGTTTACGTTTGAAAATGACCCATTGATGCGACTGACAGTACCGTTCCGGTATTGCATCCAACAAAACCAGAGAGGGGAGGGGCATTCAACTGGAGCAGCCAGTGCAGAATTCCTTTCCCCTAAACCGCGCCGTAAGAGCCCAATGTCCCACACCGGTATTGCCAACTGTTGCTCACGTCCAGGCTTGGTAGCTGTTGAAGATCTCCCGACGGAGCGGTGGATTTGTACCAGCCGGGAACCGATCCGCAAATGGATTAACCGGTTTTCCCGACACCTTGCGCCTGCATTCGCCGGGACCTGCCAAAGCCAAACGCCAAGTAGCCACTGAATAAGACGGTGAACCGTCATTGGCGGGGCAAAATACGGGCTCTGGCGGGCAATTGACGGTGATGAAGACGTGCTCGATATCCAGGTTTAATCTCGCCGGAATGCAAAAGCGACCAGACGTCTCTCTGGCACGCTGGTCACGCAATTCGGCGAGCCCAGGATCGTGGTGACCGACAAATTGGCAGCGCCGCCAAGCCCGTTCAGGCTCTTGCCCCAGATGCCTAGCATCGCGTTCACAAAGGGCTGAACAACAGAATTGAGAACTCCCTTCGTCACATTCATGCACTCCGGCTTCATTTGAAACACCCAAATTCGGTGTCGACGAAATCAGCAGCAGGCCGGGCCGCTCCCTTGATCGTTGATGTGTCAACCCCGGAATAGACAGCAACACCGCTGCGCTCAAGCGTGGCCAGCAAACTCGGGCCTTAGGCAAAATCCCACCAGCCTACATGCGCGGTAGCACCCGACTTGAGTGTCTAATGCCGTTTGTAAGCTTGGTGGATCCATATGTGAAAGCGAGTTGTTGACACCCAAACACTGATAATGCGTGGCAAAAAATACACACCTAATACGATTGGCAAAATACATCCTATACGGGCATTGACACGTGGAGTCTCGTGATGGATTAGTGCGGGCACTTTCCAGACGGGAATAAGTGGCCTTTCGTTTAGGCAAGACTCAAAACAGGGACATATGATCTCACGAGTTCAATAAAGTCATTATTTACAGATACTTAGTCCATATCATGAAGTTCCCAATCTCGCCGTCATAGTCACGCAACGAATTCCCAAGACCGGAAACGATACAAGCAAAATGTTATATCATTATGCAATTATTGCGGGAGTCTGCTGCATCGTGGCGCTGCCTACTACAACTCGAGTTTCTGCAACTGTTATTGAGTGGGATTCCAACGGCGAAGCGATCATCCAGGAAGGCTCTTCTGACAAACGCAGCAACAGCCCAGCTGGCATTTCGACCAAAGCGTTTCCGCAAGTTCGTGCGCCCAATAGCCCAGCAGATCTTGAGCGCGCCCTGAACCAGAAGGTGACACGGGAAGTCGCGTTGAAGTTTTCCGGCGACGATGGGGTTGTTGCAGCCGGACTGACGGCATTGGAGTTCGTCGATCTGTTCGAGGCTCTTATACGAAGAGAGTCCGCGTTCGATCACAAAGCAGTCTCTGAAAAGGGCGCTCAGGGTCTGGGCCAGCTCATGCCGGAAACGGCAAAAGACCTTCACGTGAAGGAACCGTTTGATGCCTACGAAAACCTGACTGCGTCCGCGCGCTATTTCACGGCGCTGCTGAAAGAATTCGGACAGGCTGATCTTGCCCTTGCAGCCTACAACGCCGGACCTAGCCGAGTGAAAGAACGTGGCCGCGTTCCTCGAATTGAGGAGACGCAAAATTATGTCCGCACTGTCCTGACGAACGCCGGACAACCTGTCCCAGAAATGGTGGCCGCAGGAAAGTCGGCCAGCAAAGAGGCGGAACCGCCAAAGGGTTCGGAACCGCCCGAAACCCCGGTGAAGGCAACTGCTGGGGAACCACTCACAGGAGAATTATCAGTATGGGAATTTTGAACAATTTTGGCCGCTTGGCAGTTCTGTCTGCGTCTGCCGCTCTCGTTTTGGCAGGCCCGGCGATGGCGCAGGATCTCTCGCCGGTGACCACCTTCTTCACCACCATCGGCACGGCATTAACCGGCACTCTCGGCCGGGCCATCGGCCTGGTCGCAATGTGCGCGATCGGCTTCCTGTTTATGACCGGCCGCATGAACTGGATGTTCGCAGGTTCAGTGGTCCTCGGCCTCGTTATTTTGTTTGGGTCCGCCACCATTCTCGCTGGTTTCTAAGGACTTAGCCTAAAATATGCGAGCGCCATTGTTCAAAGGGCTGACGCGGCCAGTAAGTTTCATGGGGTTACCGATGGCTTATGTCGCGACACTCCTGATCGTCGTTGTGGGTGGCTTCATTGCCACCCTTTCAATTCTCTACCTCATGATCAGTTTCATCCTGGGGTATGTCACGCTGAGACTACTGGCGGCCTACGACGCTCGCATTTTCGATGTGCTGATCGTGACCATTCGCGCAACGCCAATCAAAAAAAGTCAGCTGCAGGGGAGGGGGGTTACATATGGTCCGTGACCAATCCCTCGCAGTCGGAAGCCTTTTGGATCCGTCGATAACAAAGCCGGAATCCCTCGCTGCACATCTGCCCTTCGTATCGCTTATAAACGACGAAACCATGATGTTGCGGGACGGCGACCTCATGGCATCGTTTGCGGTTGACGGCTTGGCTGCGCAAACGATGAACGAAACCGACATCGACACGCTGGCACAGTCCATTTCGAACCTGATTGCCCAGCAATATGGCGACGTTGGCTTTTACGTTCACCGCATCTCTTCAAAAGTGAAGCCGGAAATCAGTCCGATTGCGGATACTGAGACCTTTGCTGGCGCGATCGATGCCCGGTGGCAAAAGCATCTTCGCTCGGCCGAGCTTCGTCATCGCACGACTGTCTTTACGCTCACGCTCAGACCATCCAAGATCACAGGCCTCTTCGACAGGCTGCGCGGCGCTGGTAAAAAAGGGAATGCGGAGCGGATCGCCAGACGCACGCAGCGTCTAAACGACATCGCTTCCAGCTTCATAGAAATCGCACGGCCCGCCCGCCCAAGGCGCTTGACTGTTTCAAGTGGGGAATGGCTGGGGTTGTTCCGTGCCGTTCTGACGGGAGATTTCGCGCCCTTAAAGCCAAGCCGTGGCTATGTGCCGTTGAACGACCTGGTCGCGACAACGCCGATCCATTTTCATAACGATGCTTTCACGTTGTTCGGAACCCATTCGCAGACGACAAAAACCGGGACGATCCTAACGTTGAAGGATTATCCGGCAGAAACATATGCCGGCATCCTGGATCTGCTGGATTTAGGCATCGACATGTGTGTGACCAACTCGTTCACATCTCAAGATCCGGTCTCCGCTCAGGAAGACATAAGGCGCGTTATCCGGCAGATGAGCGTCGCCGACGACGCGGCAGTCTCATTGCAGTTGCAACTGAACAGGGCTCTTGACGACGTGGCATCTGGGCGCGTTGCCTTCGGTAAGCACCATTGCACAGTTGCGCTATACGCGGAAAACGACCGGCAACTCAATGAAAACATCTCCGCGGTAGACCGGATATTGACCGGCACCGGGGCCTCCGTCCTGCGTGAGAACTTCAGCGCCCGTCCGGCCTATTTTGCGCAGGTCCCAGGCAATTACAGCTATCGGACAAGAGCGTCCTCTATCAGTTCGTTGAACTTTGCCCACTTGTCGGCCTTGCACGGGTCCGCAAGGGGCTTGCCGAAAGACAAGTCCTATTGGGGAGAGGCGATTACCGTTCTTCCGACGGGGAACGGTGAGCCCTATAGGTTCAATTTCCACTTGGCTGGTTCGCCCGACAGTGAACCCGTTGTTGGTCATTCTCTCGTCCTCGGTCGTACCGGATCCGGAAAGACTCTAGGGACAGCATTTCTACTTGCCCAAGCCCTTCGCCTTTCCGCACGCCTGATCGTTTTCGATAAGGATCACGGCTTTGAAATGGCGATCCGCGCCTTGGGCGGCAGTTACAACACTGTCCAGATCGGCACGAACACGGGCTTCAATCCATTTTCGTCAGAGGCAGATGAGCGCGGTAGCGCTTGGCTCGCAGACTGGTTGGAAAGCCTGCTCAAGCCCAAAGATGGCGAACTGACCCCGGTTCAGATCGAGGCGCTAGGCCGTGCTTGCGCAGCCAACCGCAACGCGGAACAAAACCTTCAAACCTTGAGCCATTTCAGATCGCAGTTCCGTTCAACGAACGACGGCGGGGACCTTCATCAACGCTTAGGCCGTTGGGACAAGACAGGGCAATTCGGATGGTTGTTCAATGGTGAAGGCAAGGACAGTCTCACCTTCGAAAATGATATCACTGCTTTTGATGTTTCGGAGATTTTCGACAGCCCGCAAACAAGAACTGCCTGGCTCTCATACGTTTTCCGGCGCATCGAGCGAACAGTGGAAGACAAACGGCCGACGCTTATCGTCCTGGACGAGGCCTGGAAGCTCCTGGACGATGACTATTTCCGCACCCGTCTTAAAGACTGGATGCTGACAATGCGGAAGAAGAACGTCGCAGTCGTCCTGTTGACCCAACAAGCGTCTCACATCACGGAAAGCGCAGCCGGAAGCGCCATTTTGTCCGGCATTGCAACCTTGTTGATTTACCCATCGAACAAAAGCACTCGCGAAGAGTTTGAACCGCTTCATCTCACCGGCAATGAGCTTGATTTTGCTGTCAGCTCGAACGTCGGCCATCGCCTCGCGCTCGTGCGATCCGGCGATACCAGTTCCATCGTCGATATGAACCTTGCCCCCCTTGGACCTTTGATGAGTGTCCTGGGCGGAGGCAATGGCGAAGAAGCTCCTGCAGGGTGGCGTAACGATCCCGATTTTTGGAAGGGCTACGAATGACAAAGACAATATTGCTGCTCGCTGCGATTGCTCTGGGCTTATCGGGATGTGCGGGCATCCCCACGGAATACAAATCTCCCTGCGCCTGCGACTTCAGGCCTCTCAACACCGAAAGCGAAGGAATAGCTTGATGATGAGAACCGTCAGAACAGTGTTGTTGGCAGGTGCAATGTCCGCAGTCATTAGCGGAAGTGCGTCCGCCAGCGGCATCCCCGTTATCGATGCTGCCAGCATCGCCCAGGCCATCACCCAGGTTGAGAACCAGGTCAAGGACTATGCAGAGCAGCTGAAGCAGCTCGCGACCATGAAAGAGCAATTGACGACACAGCTTTCGCAGCTCACGGCGATGACCGGTACCAAGAACATTGCAGGCCTTCTAAATTCGCAGGACCTCAAGGATTTGAGACAGTCTGCGGAGTCGCTGAACGGCATCATGTCTTCTGTCATGAGTGGCGGCGGCATTGCGGGCCAATCCACCGCGATTAAAGCCAAGGTCGATGAGCTGAAAACCAATTTCGGGTTCACCAACCTGAATGCTCTCATGTCGTCGGAACACACCATTGATAGGGCAGCGGCACAACTGGCCGGGGCAGGGGTCACCGCCGTAGCTACTTCGGAAGACGGCTTTACCAAAGCCGATGCTGCCGCAAAGCGGGTCACGGATCTCATCGACGGCATCGACAGCAGAACCCCGGACCTGAAGGCCTCGATTGACTACAACACCCGTGTCCAGGCCGAGGTGGCAGTCCTTCTTGTCGAACTTCTGCGTGTTCAGTCTGCCAATGCCAATGCCGTTGGCATGTCCCAAGCTGCGACCGCCCGCGATGTCATCTCTGGCCGGAAGTTCATCCTCGTTGGCGATAAAGAAGAGGAGTAACCCGCATGATGAAGTCGCTATTGATCGCGGTAGCTTTGATAGTCGTTTCCGGCTCGGCCCAGGCTGGCCCACAAAAGTCGTTCGGATGCGGGTATGCGTCTCAATTCGGAGGAGGGGAATATAAGCAATTCCTCAAAAAGAACGCGCATAACCCGATGGCGGCGAATTTGCTGCGCCACTACACCGGCATTTGGCAATTCCAGGAAGAGAAGCGCATCTGTGATTCATATGGCCGCGGCGAACCTGCCGAATTTGGGTGCCTTATTGATCGCAGGGATTACGACGCCATCCTTGCTTTGATGCCCAAGAACTATCAATCCCGCAGCGCCGCAGAACTAAATAAGTGGGCAGCAGAGCGCGATGTCAGCCTTGCACAAGAGGGAACGCGATACAGAAACATCGCCTTTAATGCGTGTGTAAAGGCCGGCGCGTACAAGGGCAAACTAAGAGAGGTCAATTGATGGCCTCCTTTATTACCGAGACGCTTCAATTGATAGACGATGCCGTGTCGAGTTATGCGACAACTGTCTTTCAGGGCGTTTCATCAGAAATAAACACTGTCCTCGTCGCTGCTGGATTGGTTGGCCTCGCACTTATCGCAGTCAACTCGATCTTGGCATTTTCGACAGTCAGCATGCGCAGCTATATCACCTGGTCGGTGCGCTACATCATAGTGTTAGCGATCGCGACCACTTGGTCACAATTCGAACCAATCTACAAAATCGTTACAGATGTACCTCAAAATTACGGCGGTGCACTTCTGTCCGCCGCGGGTGCCGGCATCAGTGACGATGCTGGTCTGAATGCCGCGATGGACGAAATGGTCACATCCATTTTCGACTACTCCGACCAAATGAACGAGGAATCTGGGTGGCTCGGAATTAGCATTTCGGCGGTGCTATTAATGGTTTTAGGAGCGATCATGGCTTGTGTCGCGATCGTGATTTCTACAATCGGAAAAGTCGGATTGGGGCTGGCAATATCAATCGCGCCACTTGCCATCGCAGCTCTCGCCTTCAATGGTACCCGGCAATTATTTGAATCCTGGTCTCGCATGACCATAGGTATTGCCCTGATCCCGCTAGTGCTGGCGGGAATAATGGGTGCCGTAATCGGCGTCGCAACTCAAATTTTGAACAGTACTCCTGCGGCAACTGACCTTTCGGACATTGCTGGATTCGTGATCGTAGCACTTGCAGCCATTTTCATGATGAAAAACGTTCCTTCTTACGCAACCGGCCTAGCCGGAAGCGTCGTTGCTGTTGGAACCGGTGTAGCTGATGCAATTAGAATGACAAAGACGGTAGCCAGCGTTGCAGCATCGCCCGTCACAGCCGCCTATAGCGCAGCCGCCCGCATGGATGCCGGCAGGCAAGCTGCTGCAGGCGTTCAGGAACGAGGCGGCGGCCGGTCTGCTCAGATGGCGGCATTCATCACGCAAGCCTCACGCATGAGCCGAGACCGGCAACGTTACTCCGACCTGTCTTACATGCGCGGCCCCTCCGGCAGTCCCTCGGTCAAACACCCGAAAAGCCCTTCAGAAAAATAATAGGTCGCACGGACAATGCTTCAAAAAACGCCCTCTGAAGTCGCTCTCTCCTTCGAGGAAGAAGTCTTCTTTTCGCTTCGCCGGCAGAGAAATATCTGGGCGATTGTCGCCATTCTGTGCCTGATTTTGGCGATCTCCTGCATCGGCTTTGTCGCGATGCTTCTGCCCCTGAAGGAAGTACAGCCCTATCTCGTAATGGTCGACAGGACGACTGGCGAAGCGGAGCGCCTGGCCAGGGTCGAACCGCTGTCGCTGTCGGAGCAAGAAGCCGTGATCCAGGCAGAGCTTGTCCGCTATGTCACGGACCGGGAAACCTACGATGTTGCGGACAACGCAACCCGAATTCCGGATGTCTTGACGAGATCGAAAGACCAGGCTGCCGAAAGCCTCAGAGCGCTTTGGAATTCCGGGAACAAAGACTACCCGCCCAGCATCTATGAGGATCGAAACCGCCTGAAGGTAACCATCGTCTCTATGTCACTTCTTCAATCCAACCAGGCCCAGGTACGCTTCCGGAAATCTCTTGAGGAAAGCGGAATGCCGGACGTGGAGCGGGACTTCGTAGCGACGGTTCGCTTCGTGTTCGAACCAAAGGTTGAGCGCAACCTGCAGGCCGTCTGGGCAAACCCTCTCGGGTTCAAGGTTTCCAATTACCGCGTTGATGCGGAAACACTCACCAATAGGGGCACAAAATGACATTTCTAAAAATGTTGGGCGTTGCTTTGTGCACTGTGGCCCTTGCAACCTCGGCTATGGCCGAGTCCATGCCTCAGTCCCTACCAGCTGCGTCGCAGATCAAGCAATTTGTCTATAACGAATATACTGTTTACCGCTTGGACCTGCACACCAATTTCATCTCCACGGTCCAGTTTGGCCGTGGCGAGAACGTTCAGTCCATTCAGGTGGGCGATAGTGCGTCTTGGCAGATCATCCGCCTCAAGCGCGGCGACGTGATTTCCATCAAGCCGTTCAACTCGGATGCCATCACGAACATGACAATCTACACAGATCGTCGTGTCTATACCTTCGAGCTTCATTCGCACGCTGGAAGCGGCAGACGAACAGGCGGTTATAACTACCGCACCACATTCCAATATCCGACTCCGGTGGTTGCACAGTTCTCGGATGCCAGTTCGCTGAGCAGCCGCAACTACGATTATAACGTAGCCGGAAGTGCCGACTTTGCCCCCACGTCTGTATATGACGATGGCAAGCAAACCTACTTCGTCTTTGACAGCACCCGGCGCCAGCCCGGCGTATTTAAAGTGGGGCAGGGTGGTCAGGAGTACACAGTCAACTCCAGGACCACCGGCAGCACTCTCATTGTCGATGGTGTGAGCGACCGGTGGACCGTCCGGATCGGCGGCGAAGCCATCTGTGTCGCTTCAACCGCCGCTGTGGCGCGGCATGCAGGGTTCTAATCCATGAGCGATGAATCCGAAGACAAGCTCGCCGCACGGCGGCAACGCATGGAAGGGGGCAGCTCCTCACGCAGCCCCTTCCTCATGGTCCTCTTTTTCATTGTCATTGCGCTTGGAGCAGTGATCCTGCTTTTCCCGCAACAGCTAGGAAAAATCCTAGGTTTTTCGACCTCTGAAAGCGAGACAATTCAAAAGACATCCCAGACCGACAATAGCGGCCTGAACACGAACCTGCGACCGCGCCAAGGTCTGGACACCAATCAGCGCAAAGAACCGGAAATCATCATTCGACCGGTGGAGCGAAGTGCCCCGGAGATCCCACTAGCTCCGGACAGGTCTGCTGAGCTGGAAAAACAGATCGAAGCCGTGCAAGCGCAGATCGAGGCGCTTTTGCAAAAGCCTGCTCCAACCGTCAACTCGAACGCCGGCATCTCTCCCGAAGATTTGCAGGCGGCCCTGCGAGAACAGTCACAGCGTGATCGCGAAGCCGCTGAAAGCCGCGAGGCCCTGTTGCGCGCGGAAATGGAGGCAAAACTGGCTGGCTTGAGAGTCCCGGTGCCTGCTACTCCCACAGGTCCGGATCTTGATGAAGAGGAACGTCTCCGGCGGCTCAAAGAACTGGAAGAGCGCAGGGCAGCCCGTGAGGCTGAACTGCAAGAACGCCGTTTGAGCGATGGCAACATTTATGACGAGTCTGAAGAAGGATCCACATCTGGAACCAGCGAGAGTGGCGCTGGGGTACAGGACATGTCATCAAACGAACGGTTTCTCAGTCAGAATGCAAATGCCGAGGTAAAAACCGCCAAGGCACGCGACCTTGGCGACTTGTCGCGAATGATCGTCCAGGGAACGATCATCACCGCCGTTCTGGAGACCGCTGTAAACACCGAGTTGCCCGGGTCCATGCGGGCGGTGGTGTCGTCGCCGGTTTATTCATATGACGGCATGGAAATCCTCATGCCGGCCGGCACCCGGTTGATTGGCACTTACAACAGCGACGTTTCGATTGCCCAAAAGCGCGTCTTGATCGCTTGGAACCGTGCCGTCACACCTGAAGGAAAATCGATCTCTTTGGCTGCAACGGGTGTTGACCGGCTTGGGCGCGGGGGTGTTGAGGGCAATGTCGATACACGCTTTGCACAACGCTTTGGAACTGCGGCTCTCATCACCACCATCGCCGCGATCCCAACCTTCATTGCCGCCGTTGCCACAGACGGAAATGAATCGAGCGACGCAGCTACAACACTCGCATCTGATGTCAGCAAGGACTTCAAGGATCAGACAGAAAGTGTGCTCGAAGAATATCTCAAACTGCCTCCGATCATTCGGCTGCCCCAGGGCTATGAGGTCAAGGTGTTCGTCAATCAGGATCTCGTGTTCTGATGGAACCCGTCGCCTCGTATGTTGAAAGCAATCTGAAGACGTTGAAGGGGCTGCTCACGGCGGAGGATGTCAACGAGATTGTCATCAATCCGGACGGGGCAATATTCGTGGAATATTCCGGTTCAGCCTATATGGAAGCCACCACGGATTTCGCTCTGAGTGACGAGGATATCCATGCCATAGGCTATAACCTCGCTGGAGAGACCAAGAACACGCTCGGCGAGCAACAGCCAATCGTATCAGGCCGTGTCCACTTATTCGGGCATGACGTGCGCGTACAGGTGGTCATCCCTCCAGCCATCGAAGCCGGTGTGAGCATTTCGATCCGGAAGTTCGTGAACCGCACGCTCAGCGTTGACGAGATCAGTTTTGTGGCTGGCAAACCTATCGACGTGAACAAGCAGCGTCACGATGAACAGGAGCATCTTCTTGAACTGGCCGCTGAGGGAAGATTGGCGGAACTGCTGACAGACGCGATTGAAAAGAAACTCAACATCCTGATCTCAGGCGGCACGTCATCCGGAAAAACGACGGTCGCGCGAGCCTTGCTCTCTCTGACACATCCGGACGAACGCATCATAACCATCGAGGACGCTGTTGAGCTGCGGCCGGAGAACACAAACAAAGTCTCGCTGGTCGCGGAAAGGGTTGCCGGAAGCAACCGGACTGCCGCAAGACTGCTCGAATCCTCCTTACGCATGCGTCCGGATCGCCTGATCCTAGGTGAGATTCGTGGCGCTGAAGCCTATAATTTCCTCGAGGCAATCAACACCGGTCATCCAGGTTCAATATCGACCATCCATGCGGATAGCCCGGCTCTGGCGCTAGAACGCATGGCATTGATGGTGATGCAGACCGGTGTGCCTCTCTCCCGGCACGATGTCATCGAATACGCCAGCGCCACGATTGACATGATTATCCAGGTCGGCCGCCGAGATGGAAAACGGGGCGTGCTCGAAATTCTTATGCCTCAACTCTCGAAACAATAGGTCGTGGCCAACTATAGTAATTACCAGGCAATCGTTCTTTTAGCTGACCACGACCCAATGTTCTGGTTTCGCACTCTTCAAAAGGTCGAGCTGGAATGTTCTGAAGTATCAGGCCAAACCGGTTCACTTCTCATTGGAAGTCATCAATTGTTGCCGAATTTGTCGGCCGCCCGATACAGGTAAGGCCATTTGCCACAAGCCTTCATATGTTTCTCATCGCCCTGCCAGCCCCTCGATCGCGGCAGGCGCAGGTGGCAGCGCAGACGCTTTAATCTCCGGTGCGCATTTCTGCACCCAGCGATAGATCGCCGAATGATCGATGGGCCCACCGCAGGTCCCATCATTTGCTCAAGATGCCGATCACTCTAAACCGAGCAACGGATTGACCGGCACTAGATTACGGCCTCGGACCTGACCCTCGAGGAATTTCGGAGCGGTAGAAACGACATCGGCGAGCTCGACTTCAGTCGTCATGCCTTCAAGCTTTGCGATGTCCAGTTCCTGTGCAAGCCGCTGCCAGGCGATCGTCCGCTCAGGCTTTGGGCACATGACGCTATCGATCCCGGTCAGGGAAACTCCACGCAGGATGAAAGGCGCTACAGTGGTCGGAAGTTCCATTCCGCCCGCAAGGCCGCAAGCGGCAACGGCACCGCGATAGCGCATCGCGGCGAGGACATTGGCAAGCACCACGCCCCCGGCCACATCGATCCCGCCGGCCCAACGCTCTTTGGCCAATGGTCGTCCGGGTTGCGAGAGCTCGGCACGATCAATGATCGAACTAGCTCCGAGACTGGTCAGATAATCAGCTTCAGCCGGCCGGCCCGTTACGGCAGCAACCTTATAGCCCCGCGCGGCCAGAAGCATAGTGGCAATGCTTCCAACACCGCCGACAGCACCCGTTACCACGATCTCTCCGCTTTCAGGCGTCACACCACTGTGCTCCAGTGCTATGACGCAAAGCATTGCAGTGTAACCTGCGGTCCCGATTGCCATAGCCTGCCGCAAGCTGATCCCCTCCGGCAGAGGCACCAGCCAGTCTCCGCTGACACACGCCCTTTCTGCGAGACCGCCCCAGTGCTTTTCCCCGACGCCCCAGCCGTTCAACAACACCCTATCACCCGGCTTGAAACCGGGATTGGAACTCTCGGCAACTACGCCCGCGAAATCGATCCCGGGAACCATCGGAAAGCTACGCACCACGGGCGAAGCTCCCGTGATCGCCAAAGCATCCTTATAGTTCAGGGTTGACCAAGCGACATCCACTAGAACGTCCCCCGGTGGCAGCTGCGAGGTGTCAATCCTGGAGAGGCCGGCCACCTGTCCGCTATCAGATTTGTCTATGAGGACGGCGTTGAACATTCTAAGCTCCTGTTTTTGGCAGTCTTATGTCTGGGCGGCGGAAATTGCGCCGCCAACCTGCGAGTTGACCATTGCGTTCAGTGCCTGAGAAAGAGTCAGCAAACCTATCGCCTGCCCCTCTGCATCGCCGATCCGGCTCCTTGCCCGAGGGCAGGTCAATGTGACTCCAAGATCCCCGAGGATCATGGCGACGGCCGGACCGGCGATATAGTGACCGAAGTCGATGACCTTGACGCCATGTAGCGGGAGGTTTTCACGATTGTTGGATGCCATTGTCTTTGTCCTGATCGTGCCTTGGCTTTTCCAATGTTTATGCGCCTGCGGCAGCGTCCTGAAGAATGAAGGTCGCGGCTTTTTCAGCAATCATCAGTGTCGGCGAATTGGTGTTTCCGCTGGTAATTTTCGGCATGACGCCGGCATCAACGACACGCAGACCTGAAATGCCCAGCACCCGCAAACGACTGTCGACAACTGCCATCGGATCATCGTTCCGGCCCATTTTTGTGGTTCCAACTGGGTGGAATATCGTGCTGGCGATGTCACCGGCCAGCTTCGCGAGCTCCTCATCCGTCTGGTACTGAATACCCGGCTTCCATTCCTCAGGCTTGTATTTTGCCAGCGATGGCTGCGCGACGATTTTGCGGACCTGCCGCAAGCTGTCTGCCGCGATTTTCCGGTCCTCCTCCGTGCTCAGATAATTCGGCGCGATCGCCGGTGCGTCTGTGGCCTTAGCCGAACGAATGCGCACGCTGCCGACACTGGTTGGATTGAGATTGCAAACGCTGGCGGTGAAGGCAGGTATGCTGTGCAACGGCTCACCAAAAGCATCAAGGCTGAGCGGCTGAACATGATACTCGAGATTGGCGTGGACCTGGGTTTTGTCAGAACGGGTAAAAGCCCCAAGCTGCGAGGGGGACATGCTCATGGGGCCGCTGCGCTTCAGCACATATTCAAGCCCGATCTTCGCCTTGCCGACGGGGCTGCTCGCGAGCGTATTCAGCGTCTTCGCGTTACCGACCTTGAAGACCGCGCGGATCTGCAAATGGTCCTGAAGGTTCTCTCCGACGCCAGACATGTTATGCGCAACTTCGATACCATGACGCTTCAGAAGTTCCGCCGGGCCAATACCCGACAATTGCAGAAGCTGCGGAGAGCCAATCGCTCCGGCGGAAAGGATGACTTCTCTGCGAGCCCGGACCTCAATCCACTGCCCCCGCCGCTGAACTACGGCACCGGCGCACCGCTTGCGGCCAGAGTCCTCGGCCTCAAGGATCAGCTGCTCGGCATGGGACTGCGTCCAGATAGTCAGGTTCGGACGGCTTTTCGCCGGACGAAGGAATGCCTTGGATGTGTTCCAACGCCAGCCTGAGCGCTGGTTGACCTCAAAATAACCGACGCCCTCATTGTCACCGCTGTTGAAATCGTCCAGCCGTGGAATACCTGCTTCCACGGCTGCATCGGCGAAGGATTCAAGAATGTCCCATTTCAGCCGCTGCTTCTCGACCCGCCATTCACCACCATGGCCATGTACGTCGGAGAAACGGCTGTCGCCGCCAGTTTTTGGATCCGCGCCGTTGTCCAGGCGATAGTGATTTTCGTGCGCCATGAAATCAGGCAAACAGTTCTGCCAGGTCCAGACGTCGTCGCCGGTCTCTGCTGCCCAACCGTCGTAGTCTCGGGCCTGACCGCGCATGTAGATCATGCCGTTAATGGAGGAGCAGCCACCGAGTGTCTTGCCACGGGGATAGCGGAGCGAGCGGCCATTCAGACCTGCATCCGGCTCCGTATTGAACAGCCAGTCAGTGCGTGGATTGCCAATGCAATAAAGATAGCCGACGGGAATGTGAATCCATGGATAGTCATCCTTCCGCCCGGCTTCCAGCAGCAGGACGCGATTGCATGGGTCACGGCTGAGGCGGTTGGCAAGCAGGCACCCAGCGGAGCCACCGCCAACAATGACGTAATCGAAAGCCTCATCAGACGAAAGAGAAGCTTTGCGTATCATTGCACTGCCCACCCTATACGAGAGAGCAACGCACAGTCATAAGCTTCGACACCTTGCTGTGTCATGCGAACCT
The DNA here is from genome assembly GCF_900142725.1 of Roseibium suaedae. GTDB lineage: Bacteria > Pseudomonadota > Alphaproteobacteria > Rhizobiales > Stappiaceae > Roseibium > Roseibium suaedae. Next base: position 87,780 of record NZ_FRBW01000008.1, read on the forward strand.
CTCTTCCTGCATTATTTTGAGGGATAACGGATGTCTGGCCGCGAAATCCAATGACAAATGGCGCATGAGATTATAAATTAAACTAATATGACGAATTCAGTCGACCTGAGAACATTGAGAGCATTCATCGCTGCGGCACGGGAGGGAAATGTCACCCGTGCCGCGGAACAGCTGCATGTCACCCAGCCAGCGGTCACGCTTCAATTGAAGCGACTTGCCGCGGACACCGGACTAACCCTGTTCCGGCGGACTGCAAAAGGCCTGGAATTGACGCAGGAGGGAGCTCTTCTGGCCGCCAAGGCGGAGCAAGTACTGGCGGCGCTGACGGATTTTGGACAGACCGCCGGACGTCTGTCGACGCGCGCCCGTGGAAAATTGCGGATCGGCACGATCATCGATCCGGAGTTCACCCGGCTCGGGGCTTTTCTGAAAGCGCTGATCGAAAGCGGACCAGGCCTGGAGACTACACTGCGCCACGGAATGAGCGGCGATGTGCCGGAGAGGCTGAAACGGAATGAACTCGATGCGGGCTTTTATCTCGGCGACCCACAAGACTATGACCCCGCCACCGAAATCGCTGGAGAGAACGCGGCGCCGCTGTTTCATGCCCGCGAACTGGCGCAACTGACGTATCGCGTTGTCGCTCCGCCATCGCTCGCCGCTTTCGTCCGTGGCGCGGATTGGGCAAAGCTTGCATCGCTACCCTGGATCGGTACACCATCGGCGTCCGTTCACAACAGGTTGCTGTCGCGCCTGTTTTCAGACCTTGGCGTCTGGCAGAACATCGTTGCCCAGGTGGACCAGGAGAGCTCCATGGTTGCTATGGTGCGGACAGGGGTGGGGTTAAGCCTTTGCCGCGAGACGATTGCCCTTCATGAACAGCAGGCGAACGGACTGACAATCGCGGACAACGTGAAGATTTCAACGAGCCTGAGTTTCCTCTGCCTGGATGCCCGAACCGGCGACCCGTCCATAAGATCTGCCTTCGACGCAATAAGGCGCGTTTGGGGCTGAACTTGGCAACCAACACTTAGAATGTCCACCGCGCTATCTGCCATAATTTCCCGATAGAATTAGGCATGGCTTGTCAACGGCAGACAGGGCACGAGCGGTCGGCAGCCCACACTAGAACGGCAGCAGCTCAGACCGACTAGTTTTTGCGCAAGCGCCGTTGATGCCGCTCGCGAGTGGGTCAGATAAACCTGCTTAGCTTCCTGCATCTTCTGGCCGAAGTCGAACGTATCCAGGAAGCGATGCACGATCGTTGTCGTCCACCTCGAGAAGCTGACGCCTACCAAATCCTCCAAGCATGCGGGACGAATAGGCTTCTTACCTGCGCCGGATTTTCTTGTAATGCTCGAGCCCCCTAGAAAAGGTAAAGCACGTCGTTCACCGCCGGGTACAGACACTTGGTGCCGTTGGAGGCACTATATGCGCCGCGTCACAGACTAAAAAGCAGCCGGTTGAATAGCATCGGCTCGGCAACGAAGAAACGCGGTGGCGCGATCAACTTATTGGCAATGGCATTCAAAATTATGGCTACACTCCGCTACATCAGGAGCGGAATTTCCTCCGTCGTGGTCAAAAGCCAGTTAACCAGAAGAATTTGCGACACATCACTGAAAGAAGTCTATTAAACGCGTGGCTAATCATCGCTTCTCTCGAAAGAGGTCACGAGACGCATTGCGGAAAGTTCTTCTTCAAGTTTTTGAATACGCTTCCCTAGGTCCAGAATCTCGTCATCGACAGGGTGATCCAGGCCCCCGATGGCCTCATTCCAAGCCTTCCATTCTGTTAACAATCGTCGCAACATTGCATTTCCTCTGCCGCTTCTTGGAACTTGGGAAGGTGCGCGGTTAGGTTCACTCTTGCTGATAGGCCTTCCCTGAACAAACAGGGAAGGCCGACCACCTTCACAATTGCTTGGCCGCTAGTGCGCCGAGACCTCGCCTGACACTGAGGTAGTGCTATGCCCACCTAACCTTTCATCGGTTTTGCCATTCGGCTGAGACTTGGCAACCAGCTCACTTCTGACATGGTGCTCATTGCCTGTCGGCTTGATCCGGAACCAGGTCATATAGAGAGCGGGCAGGAAGAGCAGGATGAGCACCGTTCCAACCGCCGTTCCTCCGATCAAGGTGTAAGCCATCGAACCCCAGAAGACGGAGTGCGTCAGGGGAATGAAAGCAAGGACAGCTGCAAGAGCGGTCAGTATTACAGGACGGGTCCTTTGCACCGTCGCCTCGATGACGGCGTTATAGGCATCAAGTCCAGCGTCGAGGTTCTCCTTGATCTGCTCGGTAAGGATCAACGTGTTGCGCATGAGGATACCGGCAAGACCTATCAGGCCCAAGATCGCGTTGAAGCCGAAGGGCTGGTTAAACAGGAGCAGGGCAGGCACCACACCGACAAGGCCAAGGGGGGCAGTGAGTAGAACCATCGCCATCATGGAGAAGGATCTGACCTGCAGCATGATGATGATCAGCGTTGCCGCAATCATCACTGGGAAGATTTTAGCGAGCGCGGTGTTGGCCTTGGCAGCCTCTTCGATCGACCCCCCCATTACGATGTGGTAGCCCGCAGGCAATGTGGCGATCAGCGGCTGCAGTGCCTCCAATACCTGCTTCGACACCTCCGGCGGCTGAGTGGCCTCATTGATGTCGGAGCGGACCGTGATGACGGACATGCGATCACGACGTTTCAGGATCGGCTCTTCCATCCGGATTTCCGCATGTCCGATCTGATCAAGAGGAATTGAACGTCCTTCACGGCTCATGAGCGAGAAATCCGACAGGCGTGCAGGATCCAACCTTTCGGCACCAGAGCTTCTGGCAACGACAGGTACGTTCCGAATATCCTCGCGAACTTCCGTGACGGGGATGCCAGAAAGCAAGAACTGAAGTTGCTGCCCCACCTCAGCCGGCGACAATCCGATGATGTTCAGCCGGTCCTGATCAGGAACAAAGCGAAGCACGGGTGTCCGGTTGCCCCAGTCGCGGTTGGCGTCCCGGACATCTGCGACGCTCCGCATAATTTCGAGAGCCTTCTCGGAAATCGTGTAAAGCTCCTCTGGGTCCGGTCCGGTGATCCGGAATTCCACAGGGAACACGGATGGTGGACCGAAGACGAATTGCGTCGCACGAACATAGGCTTCGGGAGCGAGACCTTCCATAACCGCGGCACGAAGCTTGTGCTTCAACACATCTCTTGCGTCTGCATCGGGTGTGAGCACCACAATTTTCGCAAAAGCTGGATCAGGCAACTCAGGTGCAAGCGCAAGATAAAACCTGGGAGCACCCTGACCTATATAGCTGGTGACGATTTCAGCCTCAGGCTGCTCGCCCAACCATTGCTCAATCTTTTTCACTGCATCGGTCGTCGTTTCGATGCTCGACCCTTCCGGCAGACGGACTTCCACCAGCACTTCCGGACGGTCAGAGGTCGGGAAAAACTGTTGCTTCACGCCACCCATGCCGACGATTGCAAACACAAAGGCGATGCCGACAATAGCGCATGTCAGAACCTTGTAGCGAACCGCAAAAACGATCAGCTTGCGCAAACGCCGGTAGTTTGGCGTGTCGTAAATGGCGTGATGACCACCTTCGATGGGCTTGATGTCAGGCAGCATCTTCACGCCGAGATAGGGAGTGAAAACAACTGCGACGATCCAGGAGACGATGAGGGCAAAGCCCACCACCCAGAAGATGTTGCCGGCATATTCGCCGGCCGTCGAGCTGGCGAAGCCCACCGGCAGGAAGCCCGCAATCGTCACCAGCGTGCCCGACAGCATCGGCGCAGCCGTGTGACTCCACGCATAGGCTGCCGCCTTGATGCGATCCATGCCCTCTTCCATCTTCACGACCATCACTTCGATAGCAATGATGGCATCGTCCACGAGAAGGCCGAGTGCCAGAATGAGAGCCCCGAGTGTGATGCGGTCGAAGAATCGGCCGGTCTCCAGCATGATGAAGAAAACGGCGGCAAGGGTCAGTGGGACAGCTGCCGCTACCACGATCCCGACGCGCCAGCCCATGCTGACAAGACTGACAAACAGTACCACGCCGAGTGCCATGGCAAACTTCAGCATGAATTCGTCGATTGCCGAACTGATGTTGACCGCCTGATCAGTCACCTTTTCGAGTGCCATACCCAAAGGAAGTGTAGAGGCTATGTCGCTGGTTTTTTGCTCCAGTGATTTGCCGAGGGCAAGGCCGTCCCAGCCCTCCTGCATCACGGCTCCAAGCATGATCGTGGGTTCCCCCTCGTGCCGGATGATGAAGGTTGGAGGGTCTTCGTATCCACGGTGAATTTCGGCTATATCTGAGAGTTTGAGTGTTCGCCCTGCGGCGGCAATTGGCGTGTCGCCAATCGCTTGGACACTGTCATATGCCCCATCGACTCTAATGAAGATCTGAGGGCCCCGGGCGTCGATCGATCCGGCTGGCGTGACGTTGTTCTGCCGCTGCAATGCGGCAACGATATCTTGGGCGGAAACCCCGAGCGTAGCCAACTTCGCAAAAGAAAAGGCGACGAAGATCTGCTCAGGACGTTCGCCTATAATGTTGATCTTTTTCACGCCAGGTACATGCAAAAGGTCCTGTCGGATGACTTCGGCCTGCCTGACGAGTTCCCGCATCGGCATTCCCTTTGCCTTGAGAGCGTAAAGGGCAAAACTCACGTCAGCGTACTCATCGTTGACGAAAGGGCCGAGAACTCCTGGCGGCAGGGAACGGGCTTCGTCCCCCAGCTTCTTGCGCGCCTGGTAGAATTCCTCCTGAACCTTGGACGGTGGCGTGCTGTCTTTCAGGGTAAGCGTCATGAGGGCGAAGCCCGGCCGCGTGGTGGTGTCTACGCGGTCGTACCATGCCAACTCCTGAAGACGCTTTTCCAGCGGCTCGGCGACAAGATCCTGCATCTCACGGGCTGTGGCTCCCGGCCAGACAGTCGTTACAGTGAGATTCTTGATAGTGAAGCTCGGATCTTCGGCGCGGCCAAGGTTAAAAAAGGCAAAAGCCCCTGCGGCAACGAGCAGAAGAATGAAGAACAAGGTTACGGAGCGTTCGCGAACCGCCAACGCAGAGAGGTTGAAGTTCATCGCTGCACTCCATGCGTCGCCACCGTGCGTACACTGGAGCCGTCACGCAGAAGATGCGCGCCGAGAGAAACAACCGAAACTCCAGCATCCAGGCCGGAAATCTCAGCCATCTCGCTACTCATTCTGACCAGGCTGACCGGTTGAAAATGCACGCTTGAGGTTGAGTGTTCGAGACGCCAGACGCCGGTCTTCTCGCCGTTATCGAGAATGGCACCGATCGGTACCTCGACCGTCGGCGCTGCGGACTTGCGGGAAAGGCGGATCGTGACAGTCGCACCAAGCGGCGCCGAAGCTGCTTTACCTTCCAATACATACCGCGCCTCGAAGGTTCGTGTCAAAGGATCCGCAGCATCCGAGAGCTGCCTAAGGCTCGCCTTGAACCGTTGATCGCCCCAGCCATAAAGGCTCGCCTCTGCAAGCGTTCCAATCTCGGGCCGAAATGTCTCGGGGAGCGAGATGACCGCTTCGCGCGGCCCGGCCTGGGCAATGCGCACTACGGCCTGACCTGCAGCAACAACCTGGCCAGGCTCACCGATAGCTTCAACAACAGTTCCATCCGCATTTGCGAGGAGAACCGCATAGGTCGCTTCATTTTCGGCAACCCGAGCCTCCGCTTCTGCGGCCGCAAGCTGAGCGGCAGCCGTATCCAGAGCTGCTTTCGCCTGTTCATAGCGTTGCGGACTTGCTGCTCGGCCGTCCTTCACGAGAACTGCATAGCGCTTTTCGTCCGCCTCCATCTGAACCATGATTGCCCGTGCCGCAGCCACTGCAAAACGCTTTGCGCTGACGGCAAGCTGCAGATCAGTCTCGTCGATCCTCATCAGGGGCTGACCGGCTTTCACTTGCTCACCGGTATCAACGAGGCGTTCGATGATTTTGCCCGGAACACGAAAGCCGAGGCTGCTCTCCACCTTGGCCCCGACTGTGCCCGTAAAGCTGAGCTGGGAATCAGCAGAGGTCACTGCCGTTGCTAGCATTACCAATGGGGGAACCTGCCTAGGGTCATCGACTGCAGAGGCTTCTGTAGTCGACAAGTGAGGAGCCAATGTCGCTGCTGCAGCTGAGATCGCGATCAGCGCTACCCCCAGGACAAGAGCGGTTTTCTTTTTCATGATCACGTCTCGCGCTCATTTAGATTGCATTCGAAATCTATATAGTCTAAATAGATTTCGAATGCAATCTAAAAGGACGTTACCGATGCGTGTCAGCCGCGAGAAAGCAGCAGAAAACCGAGAAACCGTAATCAATGTGGCAAGCCGCCTTTTCAGAGAGCATGGGTTTGACGGTATCGGCCTCAAGGATCTGATGAAGGGGGCAGGGCTGACCCAAGGGGCGTTTTACAAACAGTTCGCGTCAAAAGAGGATCTGGCCGTTCTGGCCTCCCGGCGCGCATTTGAGAGTGCTTCGCATCGTTGGTCCGACGCGATCGAAGCACACCCTGAGAACCCGCTCGGTGCAGTGTTAGCCTTCTATCTGAGCATGGATCACCGCGAGGAGAAGATGGAGGGCTGTCCGATCGTTGGTCTCGGGTCCGATGCTGCTAGGCAGGGCAGTGACGTGAAGTCTTCGTTCGAAGACGGCGTCAAGACGCATCTCGAAGTCCTTGGCGAGCTGGTTGGCAAGTCCGGCGACGCGGAACCCAACAGCAAAGCCATGTCCATTCTCTCTACCATGATAGGAGCGCAGGTACTCGCGCGCGTCGTCAACGACAAAAAGCTATCAAGTCAGATCTTGCATGCGGCCGCACAAAGCGTTCTGGCGCAGGCTTCTGCCGGTAGCGATGAACCTGGATCAGTCCAATGAGTACGAATCCTTTGATAGACGTTCATAATGCGCCTGCGCCTAATTCCGAACTGACAGAGTATACCGGATTTGAGCTGGTTGCGATGTTGGCGGAGGGAAACCTCCGCCGTCCACCAATGGCGGAAACGCTTCCTTTTACGCTGCTTGCCCCGGAAGAAGGCAAGGTTAAGCTCCTTGCTACCCCCGAGCCACGTTTTGGCAATCTGACGAATACCGTCCATGGCGGCTGGATCATGACAATGCTTGATACCGCCATGGCACTGGCCGCCCTGACCACGCTTTCGCCCGGTGAAACCTGTCCGTCACACGAAACCTCCGCCAAGTTCGTACGCCCGGTTTTCGCCAACTCCGGGGAGATGCTCATCACCGGTCATGTTGTCTCGCGCAGTCGAACCGTCATTACGCTGGAAGGCAGAGTTGAAAATGCCCAAGGCAAGCTTCATGCGCATGGCACATCAACGTGCCTTATCGTTGGCGCTCGGCCTCAGCAACACCTCTTGGAAAACTCGCTTGAGCTTCTGCAGCTTTTCTTCTGACGAGGAATGGGGTCGCAGCGGGTCGCCGTGAGTGTCACGGGGAAAATGTCATCGGCAGAAAATCGACTTGTAGACAAGGTGTATGGCATTATGAGACTTGAGGATCATCCTACGGTACGGCGGCTCCGCGAAACGGGCGCCGAAGACTCCAAGGCAAGCGAAAGGCGGCCGCTAGATGCGGAGGAACTGCGGGAGCTGGCGCTCGCTTGTGGTGCCGACGATGTCGGTGTTGTCGAGATTGGCCGGGCTGAACTCGACCCGCAACGTGCTGAAATTCTCCGTCACTATCCATGGACCCGCTCACTCCTGAGCATTGTGATCAAAATGGCGCGTGAGCCCGTCAGGGGTACGCCGCGATCTGTCTCCAATCTGGAATTCCATCGCGCCGGCCACGAGACCAATGAAGTTGCGGCGCGCATCGTTGCGCGTCTCCAGGACCGGGGCGTTCGTGCTGTAAACCCAGCGATGGGTTTCCCAATGGAAATGCAACAAAATCCGGGAAACGCAATCTGGATTGTTTCGCATAAGCCTGTCGCCGTTGCGGCCGGCCTTGGCCGGATGGGTATTCACCGGAACCTGATCCATCCGAAGTTCGGCAACTTCGTCCTGCTCGGGACGGTTCTGCTCGACCAGGAAATCGGTGCGGTCGACGAACCGATTGACTTCAATCCGTGTCTTGAATGCAATCTCTGTGTTGCAGTTTGCCCTGTTGGTGCGATCAAGCCCGATGGGGAGTTTAATTTTCAGGCTTGCTTCACCCACAATTACCGCGAATTCATGGGCGGGTTTAACGACTGGGTCGAGCAGGTCGCCGATTCCCGCGATGCGATCGACTATCGCAAACGGGTCAATGAGCCCGAAACCGCCTCAATGTGGCAAAGCCTGACCTACGGCGCCAACTACAAGTCTGCCTATTGCATGGCAGTTTGTCCGGCTGGCGAAGATGTGATCGGCCCCTATCTGAAAGACAAGGCGTCACACCGGCGCGAAATCCTGAGGCCGCTTCAGGATCGGCCTGAAACGATCTATGTGGTGGCCGGAACCGATGCCGAAGACGTGGCGCGGCGCAAATGGAAGAACAAAATCGTCAAACCTGTCGGCAACGGCATGACGCCCCGCACGATTTCGGGTCTTCTGACGTTCATGCCGATCGTGTTTCAGCCAGAGCAGTCACGTGGTCTGAACGCGGTTTATCATTTTACGTTCACCGGCGCTGAAAATCGCCAGGCGACGATTACCGTCAGGGACCGCAAGATAACCATTAGGGACGGATTGATCGGTGATGCCGATCTCCGGATGACGGCAGATTCAAAGACCTGGTTGGGCTTTCTCGCAAAGGAAAAGAACCTCTTCTGGGCGCTCGCGCGGCGCAAGATCAAGATCTCTGGCAACCCCAAGCTTCTGCTGGCGTTTGGCAAGTGCTTTCCGTCGCCGGAAATCAAGCGCGAGCATGTCGAGATCGTACCTGAAAACTCTTTGCTCGTGCCTGCGATCAGACCATTTGAGAAGAATGATCCGGCAAGCGGCAAGGTGCGCTGGTACGGCGAACTCGTTCTCAGTGAAATCGAGCAGGTCACGCATAACGTCAAGACCTTCCGTCTCGTCAATCCCCACGGTGGCGAGATGCCGTTCCGGCATGTCGCCGGGCAGTATCTGACACTCGACATCGAGCCCGATGGTATCGCCACCCGGCGGTCCTACACCATCGCTTCGCCGCCGAGCTGGCGCGACCACATCGAGATTACCCTCAAGCGCGAGGATCACGGACTGGTTTCCCGCTGGCTGCACGACACTGTGAAGGTGGGTGACCGCATTAACGTTGAAGCTCCAAGCGGCAGCTTCGTGTTTTCCGGCAGCGAGCGGCCGAGCGTCGTGCTGATTGGTGGCGGCGTCGGGGTCACACCGATGATGAGCATCGCGCGCTACCTCACCGACACGGGCTGGCCCGGCACAATCTACATGCTCAACAGCTTCCTGACCCCGAAGGATTTCATCTTCGAAAGCGAGATCGAGAGCCTGAGGACACGCAATCCGCGGATGCATGTCGCAACCGCGATTACGAACCCGGAGGGGACAAGCTGGTCTGGGGCAACCGGCTTCATCAATGCTCGGTTTCTTCAGGCCAATGTCCCCGACATTGCACTCCATCCCGCGCTTATTTGCGGACCGACCCCGATGATGGACGCAGTCAAGGCCACGTTGATCGGCCTAGGCGTTCCGGCCGGTCAGGTCAGAACGGAGTCCTTTGGCACCGACAAGCGCGATCCGACCCAAAAGGCCGACAAGTCAGCCAAGGTCGTTGCCAAGGTTTCATTCTTGGGTACTGGCCTGAGTGCTCACGCTCGCGCGGGTATGTCCCTGCTGGATGTCGCGGATGAGGCCGACGTTTTCATCGACAATGCCTGCCGTTCGGGGACATGCGGCACATGCCTCGTTAAGCTAAAGAGTGGCGAGGTCCGGATGGGGACGGATGAAGCGCTCAGCGATGACGAGAAGAAGGATGGCTACATTCTTGCCTGCCAGGCGGAACCCTGCGGCGACGTGGAGTTGGAGGTTTGAACTTGTCAGAACCAGACAGTTCCCGGGCTTTCCCGACCCGTCCCGCCACAACACGGGAGCCTTGAAGGTTTCCGGACAATAGCTTTCGAACTGCAGCATGGCGCAGCAACCGGTTGCCCGCGGACACTGACATGGCTTTCGGCCATCTCGCGGGCAGCGATGGTAACTTACCCCAGAAAATAGGTGTTTAAATGCGGAAGATAGTTGTTACGGGTCTGGGGGCGGTCACGCCACTCGCCACAGGCGTCGAAATGTCTTGGTCCCGTATTCTCGACGGTCGCTCCGGCATCAGGAGGCTTGCAGACGAGATTGTAGGTGACTTGCCAGCAAAGATCGGCGGTGCCGTTCCTTCTCTGGAAGAGGATCCTGAAGCAGGTTTTGATCCCAATACGGTCTTCGCACCAAAGGACCAGAGAAAGGTTGACCGGTTTATCCCGTTTGGACTCGCCGCCGCACAAGAGGCATTGTCTCAGGCTGCATGGGTACCTGACTCGGAAGAAGACCGCCTGCGCACGGCGACGATCATTGCTTCTGGCATCGGCGGGTTTCCGGCGATAACCGAGGCGGTTCGCACCGTCGATACGCGCGGCGTCCGCCGTCTGTCACCATTTACGGTACCGTCTTTCCTTGTGAACCTTGCAGCTGGCCACATCTCCATCCGTCATGGCTTCAAGGGCCCGCTCGGCGCACCGGTAACAGCCTGTGCGGCCGGGATCCAGGCGATCGGCGATGCGGCACGCCTTGTCCGTGCCGGTGAGGCCGATATCGCCGTTTGCGGCGGAACGGAGGCTTGCATGAATATAGTCAGTCTGGGCGGGTTTGCGGCGGCGCGGTCCCTTTCGACCGGCTTCAACGAAAACCCGGCCCAGGCTTCGCGTCCCTTCGACACCTCGCGCGATGGCTTCGTGATGGGGGAGGGAGCTGGCGTTCTGGTTATCGAAGAACTGGAGCATGCCCTCGCGCGTGGGGCCAAGCCTCTTGCCGAACTCGTCGGCTACGGCACGACGGCGGATGCCCATCACATCACTTCTGGGCCTGAAGACGGTGATGGCGCACGCCGGGCTATGGAAATCGCGATCGCTCAAGCCGGCATTTCTGCTGGAGATATCCGCCACCTCAATGCACACGCGACGTCCACTCCCCTTGGTGACCTTGGAGAAATTGCGGCGATCAAGCGCGTTTTCGGCACAAATTCAAAGGTTGCGGTCAGCGCGACAAAATCGGCTACCGGACACTTGCTCGGGGCCGCAGGCGGGCTTGGCGCGATCTTCGCAATCCTTGCGCTCAGGGACCAGATGGCGCCACCTACGCTCAACTTGGACGCTTTAGACCCCGCAGGCGAGGGAATTGACTTCGTGGCGCACCGGGCCCGGCCAACAGAGATGGATTATGCGATCGCCAATGGCTTCGGTTTCGGGGGCGTCAATGCCAGCGTGCTCTTCCGGCGCTGGACCGGAATGTCGGCAAGGTAAGCGGCAGGAGAGTCCAGCGATCGAACCTCTCCCCAATCTCCAGTTTTTTCGAAATCACCAAATCTAGGTGCTGCTCAACGGGCGTCTCAACCCGATGCTAAGACCTTACAGAGAAGGACATGAACTAAATGAAGACATCCAATCTCGGCACCGCCCTCGTGACCGGAGCATCTTCCGGCATCGGATTCGCCGCGGCCAAGGCCTTGCAGGATGCAGGATATCGTGTGTTTGGGACCAGTCGCCGGACCGGAGCAGCAATGCCTGCTGGCGTAACTGCGCTGACCTGCGACGTAACCGACAATGCTTCTGTGGCGAAGGCAGTCGAAAACGTTCTGGCTACAACAGGACGCATCGATCTGCTCGTTAATAACGCTGGCGTTGGCCTATTTGGCGGCGCCGAAGAATCGTCAGTAGTCCAGGCCCAATCACTATTCGACGTGAACGTATTCGGCGTCATTCGCATGACTAACGCCGTACTGCCGGATATGCGTAGTCAGCGGAAGGGCAAAATCATTAACCTCAGTTCTGCGCACGGGTTCATTCCTGCACCTTATTTTGCGCTCTATGCGGCGACCAAACATGCCATAGAAGGTTACTCGCAATCACTTGATCATGAAGTGCGCACGCTCGGAATTCGCGTTGCGCTGGTTGAACCGGCCTATACCCGTACATCTTTCGACGAAAACCTTATAGAGCCGGATCATTTGCTCGACAGCTACGATGCCGCGCGTGTGCGGATGGCAGCGGTCGTCAGCGAAGAGATAAAAAAAGGCGCTACGCCGGAGATCGTTGCCGCAACCATCTTGAAGGCAGCAACAGATCCAGATCCGAAGTTGCGCTACCCGGCAGGAAAGTTGGCAAGTCGTGTCAGCGTTCTGCGCCGTTTTGTCCCCGCCGCCGCATTCGACAAGAGCCTGCGCAAGATGCTCCGGCTGCCAGTCTAGCCAGGTCATAGCGGCAGGCCAAAGGACCCGCATGAGCCCGATCGCAATAGCTTAAGGGTCCGACGAGAGATCTACTCATGAGAGAAGTGTCCCACACGAACACATCGACGGTCCAAGTGCCCGCGCACAAGGCACCACCCAGCGTGCTCGAAGGCGCCATTGTACCAACGATGCTTCGTCTAGCGTTGCCGACGATATTAGTGCTCGTCGTGCAAACACTTGTCGGTGTGGCTGAAACCTATTTCATTAGCTTTCTCGGGACGGACGCGCTGGCCGGAGTCACACTGGTGTTCCCGGTCCTTATGCTCATGCAGATGATGTCGAACGGGGGCATCGGAGGAGGGGTCGCATCGGCGGTGGCGCGATCCCTAGGGAGCGAACGTTATGCCGATGCAAGCGCACTTGTCTGGCACTCGATCATCGTGGCCTGTGCATTCGGTGTTGCTTTCTCGGCGGCCGCCTTCTTCTGTGGCCAGATGCTCTATCGGTCAATGGGAGGAACCGGTGCAACGCTTGAAGCGGCGCTCACCTATTCGGGTGTGGTGTTTGCAGGCTCGGTCCCGATCTGGATAACCGCGGTGCTGTCATCAGCGCTTCGCGGGGCGGGGAATGTGAAGTTCCCGGCTCTGGTCATCTTTCTGGGTGTCTTCCTCCTGGTCCCACTATCGCCAGCCCTGATCTTCGGGTGGGGGCCATTTCCGCGGCTTGGAGTTGCCGGTGGTGGGGCCGCAGTGGTCATATACTACATACTGGCCGCTGTTATGCTGCTTTTGTACTTGCGCTCACCCCGCAGTCTGCTCAAGCTCAGAATTGTGCCTCTGGAAGGACGCCTGTTCAGGGACATCATGGGTGTCGGCATCCTGTCGGCGATCGGAACGGTCCAGGTCAATCTCACAGTCACTATCGTTACAGCCACCGTTGGCGGGTTTGACGCTAGCGCCATCGCCGGATATGGTATCGCCTCACGCCTCGACTATATTCAGATCCCGGTTATATTCGGCCTTGGAACCGCGCTGGTGACGATGGTCGGTATCAATATTGGAGCCGGGCAATGGGAACGCGCTCGCCATATCGCCTGGACCGGTGCAGCCATTGCTTTCGGATTGACTGAATTGGTCGGCCTATCCGCTGCGATCTTCCCGCAAACCTGGGTCGGCCTCTTCAGCGACGATGCCGATGTTATGGCGATGGGAGTTCTCTATCTGCGAACCGTTGCCCCGGTCTACGGCGCTGTGGGCTTGGGCCTGGCGCTCTACTTTGCCAGCCAAGGGGCAAACCGGGCTCTGTTTCCTGTGTTGGCAGGAACTATTCGCATGATCATTGCAGCTGCTATCGGCTGGTTGGCTGTCTACTTCTTGGGTGCTGGTATTTCTGCCTTGTTCCAGATCGTCGCTCTGGCATCCGTCGCCTACGGAGTACTGACAGCTGCAGCGATGATCAGTGGCACTTGGAAAAAGCGTCCTTTCGACCAGTAAGTTCTAGCCAACCTCTCGACACCGTAAATTAGGACACTGCATTGAAGCGGCTGTACTCAATAGAATTCGAGCCAAATGAGGAACGTGCGTACGCGAAACAGCTAATGCAGCGGTTTGTTCCACTTGGTAGGCTGGGAACAGGTATCGGGCTTGTCGCATTTATCGGCTACGGGTTTTGGGACGCGGTGCTGGATCCAAACGCCTGGGAACGAACTGCCTATCTGCGTGCGACGGCTGTGGCACATTTCTTGGCATGCATAGGGTTGTCTTTTCTTCCCTCTTTTCGCACCAATCCAAAACTCTGGCCGTTTCTCATCTTGTACACCTACCTTGGGATCGCGGTCTTGTTTCCCCTGATTTTGGCTCAACTTCCCGGTGGGCTGGTAGCCGGTATCAGTGGGCTGACCACCGGGATGATATTCGTCCCGGCAATGACCAATGGTGTGCTTCAAACCTCAGGTATCCTGGTGCCATACCTTCTTATCGCTGTTTTCACTATTGCACTCGCGGGTGGTACCAACTTTGAAGTGGTCAATGCTCTGGCCTGGACCAGCGGCGGTGTAGGATTTGCCGTTGCTTTTTCATATCAGCTTGATGTCATCAATCGACGCGCATTTCGGCTGGAGCGTTTGCTGGAAGACGAAACACGGCGCTCCGAGGTACTCCTTCTGAACATTCTTCCTGCAAAAATTGCATCGCGTCTTAAAGCCCATGAGGAGCCTGTTGCCGACAAGCATGAAAGTGTGTCGATCTTGTTTGCAGATCTTGCGGGGTTTTCCAACATAACTCGAAAAATGTCGGCGGATGAGCTTGTGAGCTTACTAAATGATCTGTTTTCCCGATTTGACAGGCTCGTTGACGAGCATCACGTGGAAAAAATTAAGACCATCGGGGATGCATATATGGCCGCTGCCGGCCTGCACGGAAGCGTCGTGGATCACGCAGCGAGAATCGCAAATCTTGCTCTTGAGATGCAAAGTGCTGTTCGTGAGTTTCGTCAACGAAACAGCATTGATTTAGAACTGCGTATAGGAATTCATTCCGGGCCGGTCATTGCCGGAGTAATCGGGAAACGCAAATTTTCCTACGATCTGTGGGGAGATACCGTGAATGTTGCCAGCAGGATGGAATCTGAAGGTATACCCGGAAAAATTCAGATATCCGAAGAGACGCAGAAACTTCTTCCGGTTAGCTACTTTGTTTCCACGCGCGGCGAAGTGCAAATCAAGGGAGATCTACCGAGAACCACATATTTTCTAGAAGGCTGCAGTTAGCGACGCGGCTGTTCAACGCCTGCGTGATCTGATCACTAAAGTCTCACCTTATTGCAACGCGGTACCTATGGGCCGACGTTCCCTGCATGTGACAGATAAACTAAAGTTTCCAATGGTTTTGGTGTGGTTGACGCGGCTCGTCCTCGGCCCAGATAAGCCGTTCCCCGTTGAATGATGCATCCTTGAATCAGCTTAACTCAGTGTCCATGAAACCGGGTGGCAGGCAAAGCAGACACAGCAACACCAAGAGACCGAACAGTGCATTGGACTACCGCCCATCGGCACCTGAAACGATCAACCCGATGGACCGGAGGCCGGACATGGACTAACAATCACATTAGCCTCATGAAGTGTGGCTGTTCATGTTCACTTCTTCCTTGGTACGACAAAAAAGGTAGTGAGAATGTCCGCAGGTCTGTCAATTCGCTCCCTCAATCAAGGAGATTTTGACCAATGGTTCCGCCTATGGGAGGGGTATAATGCATTTTATGGCCGCTCGGGCACGACGGCCCTCTCACCTGATATTAGCCAAATGACCTGGCAGCGCTTCTTCGACCCTTATGAGCCAGTGAAAGCGGTCGTGGCCGAGAGCCAAGGACACCTTGTCGGCTTCGCGCATTACATTTTCCACCGCAGCACAACCGCAATTGAACCCAGTTGCTACTTGCAGGATCTATTCACGCATCCAGAGTCGCGCGGGAACGGGATAGGAAAAGCGCTGATACATGATATTTATAGGCGTGCGGAAAATGCAGGCGCGGCACGCGTTTATTGGCAAACACATGAAACAAATTCCACGGCAATGAAGCTTTACGACAGTGTCGCGGAACGCTCCGGTTTTATTGTTTATCGAAAGATCTTTTCATGAAGCACGTTCTAGCAAAAAACCAAGAATTGTGAAATGCACCTTCAGCTTGGATGAGGGTAGGGGCCTGCTGATCACCTTGCCATCATTTTTTCTCTGAGTACTTCGGCGGGCGTCTTCCAGCCCAAGAATTTCCGTGGTGTGGCATTAAGCTTGTCGCTGAGACTCTTGAGGTCCGCCTCACTCACGTGTTTCAAATCCAGCTTGCGGGGCAATCTTCTTCGAGCTCGCCTGTTGGTGTTCTCAACGGTCCCTTTCTGCCATGGGGAAGACGGATCGCAGAGCCAAGTCTGCGTGCCCGTTTCGGCCTGAAGATGCGGCCAGGCAACAAACTCGGTTCCGCGGTCAAATGTGATCGACTTGCGAGCCTTGAGCGGCAAATGTGCGATTGCATCGATTACCTTACCCAGCACGTTTCTCGTCTTCTTATCGTCGTTCTTCAGAAGCACCGTAAAGCGGCTGACGCGCTCAACCAAAGATGTGATGTTGCGCAACCCAAGATGCTGCATGAATATCATGAGATCACCTTCCCAATGGCCAAACTCCCGCCTATGCGCGACAACCTCCGGGCGGAACAGAATACTCACGTCACGATGGAACTTGGCAGGGCGCCGTTTCCTGGCCCGTCTGGGTCTGCGCTCCTTGCGGTGCGTTGGCAGATACCACCACAGCTCCTGAGCGAGACCTTCCTTTGAATAGATAAAGCGGTAGATGGTTCCTGGCAGACCCTACGCGCGGCACCTTCGTAGCGCATGCGGCCGGCTATCTGTTCTGGTGTCCAACCGGCCTTGATGCGCTCGGCTACTAGGTGCCGTAGATCCTCATGTTTGATGAGTTTGCGCTTTCGAGAACGGCGCCTGGCGGTCTCATCCTGTGCGACAACAGCAAAATACCCAGCCACGTCAGGCATTTGCGCGTCACTGAAATGACTCCGCCTGAGCTCGCGAAAGATCGTGGAGCGGTGGCGTCCTAGGACCTGCGCCATTTTCGCTGGGGACACGTTTGCCTGACGCCAGCGTTCGATCTTGCGGCGTTCTTCAAGTGTGAGATGGATGTAATTCAAGCCCATAGTGATTTCCTCCTATCTGATAACCTATTGGTTTCAATAAGAAGTCGCACTTGGGTATAGCGCGCACCCGTTATATACAAATTTCGGGTAAGATAGCTTATGGAACTTAATTTTCACCACAAGCTGGAGCACTTGGTATTTGATCGAGTGAAGCTGCTGTTCGCGAAACCGGAGGTTTCCCCGCTTGCATCGCTCTAAATGGCCATTGTGATGCTGCGATAGCACAACCGGATGCTCTCTCCCCTCGACTTCGGGTACAGACATCAATTCTGAGCCAGCACCTTTCGACGGAACCTGGGGCTGCTTTCAGCGGCAAGATTCAGGAGCTCACCAATGACCGTCAACGGCTCATCAGGTCAGGCAGAAACAGCGTGATTTGCGGGAAAGCCAGCAGCAAAATGAGGATCACAATCTCCATGAAGAGGAACGGCACAATTCCCCGGAATATTGTGCCGAGCGGAACCTTTGTCTGAGCCGCGGCCACATAGGCATTCAATCCGAGCGGCGGTGTCAGCAGGCCGATTTCAACTGTCTT
>NZ_FRBW01000010.1 GCF_900142725.1 Roseibium suaedae
GTAACTCTTACTCTAACTCCAGTCTCTCAACCAGAGCCTCGCAAGAACAACGCCGTCCACGCTTCTCTTCCTTCAAATCCAAATTGTCAAAGAACTCTAACCCGTTGGGCTAGATTGGTTTTCCATCTGCGCCTAAGCGAAAATCAGAAGACCAGAACCTCCGGAGAGGCCCGAAACAGAGCCGCCTTATCAACCATCCGAAGACCGTTGTCAACGCTCAATTTCAGTAATTTAGAGCGCAAGGCCCTGTCGCCAGCGACGTTGCCGCCGTCGATGAACCGGGTTATAGGCCCCGCCCCCCGAACCGTCAACTCCAAAAACAAACTTTTTCGAACTTTGAAAAATCATCCAACTCACCCCCTGTGGACAAACACCCCACACACACACCAAAAACCCACAACACCCCTACGAAAATCAAACAAACCAAAACAATCCACAAAACGTTAACACCAAGTAGGAATTAGGAGAATTCGTTCAGCCGCCTCACTTGCATCAGGGCTTGGGGCGTTCTTTTTCTCGAAAAAATAGCCGCACTGATTTGCGGGAAGCGCTTTTCCGGGCCGAAAAAAATGAAAAAGGCCGGACTTTTCGTCCGGCCTTTCCCTTTCAGCCCTCGCAAGGCTTACATCTTGTCCGTCACCACTGTGGTTGTTGCCCCTTCAGGCTCCTTGGTGATCACCGGATCGGACCCACCCGACAGAAGCGACTTCACCGTCCGGTCATAGGCAGCCATATCGAGCTTGCCATCGGAACCATCCACCAGCTTGGCGATTTCCTTCACCATGCGAACCTGGTGCTTTTCCGTCTGCGCGCCGGTGGCATCATTCTCGAGAACGATCTCGGCGGCTTCTTCCGGATGTTCTGCCGTATAGGCCCAGCCCTTCATGGAGGCGCGAACAAACTTGGCGTATTTTTCGACCATGGCCGGATCCTTGAGGCTGTCCTCAAGAACGTAGAGACCGTCTTCCAGTGTCGCGACACCCTGGTCTTCATATTTGAAGACCACCAGATCCTCGGCCGGAATGCCCGCATCGATCACCTGCCAATATTCATTGTAGGTCATCGTCGAGATGCAATCGGCCTGTTTCTGCAGCAAGGGATCCACGTTGAAGCCCTGCTTCAGCACGGTCACGCCATCCGGACCGCCTTCTGTCGGCATGTTCAGGTGGCTCATCCAGGACAGAAACGGGTATTCGTTTCCGAAGAACCAGACGCCCAGGGTCTTGCCCTTGAAGTTTTCCGGCGAGGTAATGCCGGTTGCCTTCATGCAGGTCAGCATCATGCCGGACTTCTTGAAGGGCTGGGCGATGTTGACGAGCGGCACACCCTTTTCGCGCGAGGCAAGGGCAGACGGCATCCAGTCGACGATCACATCCGCGCCGCCACCTGCAATCACCTGCGGCGGAGCAATGTCCGGACCGCCCGGCTTGATCGTGACGTCCAGGCCTTCTTCATCATAGAAGCCCTTGTCCTTGGCGACATAATAGCCAGCGAACTGGCCCTGGGTCACCCACTTGAGCTGCAGGGTCAGTGCGTCAGCGGCCTGGGCGGCTCCAGCGGAAAAGCCAGCCACCAGGGCAGACGACAGAGCCAGCGCTCTCAATGCATTGAATGCCATTCCCCTTCTCCTTATTCGGGCCGCCACGAGGCAGGCCTCTGGAATCAGACCCAAATGGCGAAGGTCCGGGACATGCTTCCTCTCCCCGGGACCAGCTTTAAGGCCGGTCTGCCTGCATGGTGCTTTGTCTCGCGCAGGCCCTGCTGACGTCAGACCACCGATCCGTCCGGAGCATTCATGCTTTCTCGTGTTCCGGACCGTCAGCCTGACCATTTGGTCAAGAAAACGTACGGAACTGCCGCCTCGATGGTCAAGGTGATTTTTTAGACAGGCGGTCAAAAAATCGCTTGGTTCCCTGACGCCCGTCTCAACTCCGCAAAACCGCCGGAAGGCAGGGCATTGGTCTTTTCCGACAGACGGTGAAAGACCTCGCCAAGAGCAATCAGCACCGGTCCATCCGTTGAAAGGGTTCCTACACCCTGCTCCAGATCCGAGAGCTGTCCGGCCCAGCGGACTTCCTCCGGCCGCGAGATATTCGCCATGGCGCAGACCGGCAGCGCGGGATTGCAGCCCTCGCTCAAGAGCCGGTCCCGGATACGGCCAGACATGCGCCCGCCCATATAAAAGACCGTTGTTGCCGCCGGATCGGTCAGAGCCTGCCAGTCGACAGTGTCCGGCAGCTCGCCCTTGCGCGAATGACCGGTGACGAAGCGGACGGACTGGGCATGGTCCCGGTGGGTCAATGACACTTTCAGCCCGGAGGCCATGGCGGTGGCTGCCGTGATGCCCGGCACGACGGAGACCTCAATGCCCTCCCGCTCCAGCATGTCGATCTCTTCACCTGCCCGGCCGAAGATCATCGGATCGCCGGACTTGAGCCGGACAACGGACTTGCCCTGGCGCGCAAGGGTCAGCATCAGTTCGTTGATGTCCTCCTGACGGCAGCTCTCGCGCCCTCCGCGCTTGCCCACCATCATGCGCCGCGCCTCCCTGCGGGCAAGCTCCAGCACATCGGAGGAAACGAGATCGTCAAAAAGGATCACATCGGCGCCCTGCAAGGCACGAACGGCCTTGATCGTCAGATGATCGGCTGCCCCCGGTCCCGCCCCCACAAGGGTGACCTTGCCCTTCGTTTCTGCGTGGCTGGTTGAGTTCCGCGCACAAAGCTCGTCCACCAGCGCTGGCATGTCATCTTCTGCGCGAGGAGCGCTTTCGTCGCCAAAGGCCTTTTCGGTAAAGCCTTCCCAGAACTGGCGCCGGGGACGGCCCGGTGCCAGCCGCGCCATGACATCTGCGCGGACCCTGCCTGCAAGAGCCGCCCAATCCGACAAGGTGCGCGGCAGAAGGGTCTCGATCCTCCGCCGGATGGCCTGACCGAGGATCGGGGCTACACCATTTGTCGAAATGCCGATCACGACCGGTGAGCGATTGACGATGGAGCCGAACTGAAAAGCACAGTGGCCGGGATTGTCGATGACATTATAGGGCACACCCGCAGAGCGGGCTGACTCTGCAAAGGCCTCTGCCTCGCTGTCATCTTCCGCATCTGCAATCGCCAAAGCCGCAGAAGAAAGGCAAGCGGGCGACCAGGTTGCCGCATGATGAACAAAGCTGCCCTTGACGCTGCCCGTCTGCAGCAGATTTTCCATTTCCGGCGAAAGCTCGGCCGCATGGACATGAACCACCGCGCCGCTGGCCGCCAGAAGCTCTGCCTTCCAGGCAGCAGCCGCAGACCCGCCGGCAACGACAGCCTTGCGTCCCTCCAGATTGAAGAAGACCGGCAGACAGGCGAGAGGCCCCATACGGCTTGTCTCACGGGATGCTGCCGTCGGACGCGGCACTTCAACCGGCTTTCGCGATACCGTCATCTCTCTTCTCCTCATTCAAGACCGTTTCGATCAGGCTGCGGATTTCCGAGCGGCAGGACCCGCAATTGGTTCCAGCCTTCAGGACCTCGCCAATGGCAGTGGTCGTGCAGGCACCACCCCGCGCCGCCGTCAGGATCTGGTTTGCACCAATCTGGTAGCAGGCACAGACAAGGGCGCCATTGTCCGGCATGTCTGCCGCAGGGCGGCCGGCGAGCACCCGCAAGCGGCTTGCCGGGGTTTCCGCCTCAAGGCCGAGCAGGCCACAGGCCCAGGCACGGGAAACTTCGACCGGTTCACGGGCAAAGAAAAAGGCTGTGCGCAGGGTGCCATCCTGCCAGAAGGCCATCCGGCAGGTGCCCGAGGCTTCGTCCTGAAACGATGTGATCTCCGCTCCGGCCAATGTCCCGCCTGCGAGGCGGACCGCCAGATCCATAAAGTCAGCAGCCTCGACGCCTGCAAACTCCAGACGGTGACCACCGGAAACGGGTGCAATGGCCCAATAGTCGATGCCGCGCAGGTGCGGCTTCTGATCCAGAACCGCAAAGCCATACCAGTGGGCCGGAAAGGCCTTGAGCGAGACAGGCGTAAACTTCGAGCCGGGCTGGCCGGAATGGGGATCCGTTGCGGGTGCGACCACCGCATCCACGCGCCCCCTGGAGGCGAACTGATCCGTCCAATGCATGGGCACGAACACCGTCCCCTTGCGGCCGCGCCCGGAAATCTGCGCCCTTACGGTGACGGCGCCATAGGGGCTCCTCACCTCGACCAGCGAAGCATCGCTAATGCCAAGGGCCAAAGCATCCTCCGGATGAATTTCCGCGAAGGGCTCGGCAATGTGCGATGTCAGCCGGGCGGTCTTTCCCGTCCGGGTCATGGTGTGCCATTGGTCGCGGATACGTCCGGTGTTGAGAACAAGCGGATATTTCCGTTCGCGCTTGCGCGGTGCAATCGGAGTAACAGCGACAAACCGCGCCTTGCGGTCAGACGTGTAAAAGCCGCCGCGCGCAAAGAACCGGCTCTCGCCCAGCGCCTCACCAGAGCGGGCGGGCCATTGAAACGGCGCCAGTTCCTCGAACGCTTCCTCATCGATATCCGCCATGGCGCCAATGTCGAAATCGCGTGTGCCATTGTTGCCAGCAGCCGACAACTCAGCATGCTCCCGGAAAATTCCGGCAGGCCCGTCATAGGCAAAGGCCTCGCGGTGCCCCATGCGGCGCGCCACTTCGCTGAGCGCCCACCAGTCCGGACGAGCCTCGCCCGGCAGATCAAGAAAGCGGCGCTGACGGGAAATCCGGCGTTCGGAGTTCGTGACCGTCCCGTCCTTCTCGCCCCAGGCGGCCCCGGGAAGCGCAACATGAGCAAATTCCAGTGTGTCAGCGGCGCAGGTCACATCTGAGACAACGACGAAGGGGCAGAGTTTCAGCGCTTCCGCGACGCCATCGGCATCGGGCAGGCTGTCGACCGGGTTGGTGGCCATGATCCAGAGCGCCTTGATCTTGCCTTCACGTACGGCGCGGAACATCTCGACCGCCTTCAGACCCGCACGCTCAGCGATGACCGGACTTTGCCAGAAGGACTGAACCAGGGACCGGTGATCCGGATTTTCCAGTGCCATATGGGCCGCGAGCATGTTGGCGAGACCACCAACCTCGCGTCCACCCATGGCGTTGGGCTGACCCGTCACCGAGAAAGGCCCCATTCCGGCCCGGCCGATCCGGCCAGTTGCCAGGTGGACATTCAGGATCGCATTGACCTTGTCTGTTCCCACGACGGACTGATTGACGCCCTGGCTATAGACGGTGACCATTTTCTCCGTGCGGGCCGCCAGATCATAGAAACGGGCGATGTCCTGACGCGAAAGGCCGGTCTCGTCGGCGATGCGGGAAATATCGCAAGCGCCCGCAGCGCCCAGCGCCTCTCCAAACCCGCTCGTGTGCCGGGAGATATAAGCCTCATCGAGATAGCCGTTCTCGGACACATAAGAGAGAAGTCCGTTGAACAGCGCCACATCCGTATCCGGCGCAAGACCAAGATGCAGGTCCGCCAGAGCGCAGGTCGCCGTGCGGCGCGGGTCGATTGTGACGATCCGAAGAGCGGGGTTGGCCGCCTTGGCGGCTTCCAGCCGCTGGAAAAGAACCGGGTGGCACCAGGCCAGGTTGGATCCGGTCAGAACCACAAGGTCGGCCTGTTCCAGATCCTCATAGGTGCCTGGAACCGTGTCCGACCCGAAGGCCCGGCGGTGGCCGGCCACCGAAGACGCCATGCAAAGGCGGGAATTGGTATCGATGTTGGCCGAACCGATGAAGCCCTTCATCAGCTTGTTGGCGACATAATAGTCCTCGGTCAAGATCTGGCCGGAAACATAGAAAGCCACGCTGTCCGGGCCGTGCTCTGCAATCGCAGCGGAGAACCGGGCGGCAACAAGATCCAGCGCGTCGTCCCAGGAAGCACGGGTGCCATTGATTTCCGGATAGAGCAGCCGATCATCCAGAGACAGGGTTTCGGCGAGCGCCGAGCCCTTGGAGCACAGACGGCCGAAATTGGCCGGATGCTCCGGATCGCCTTTCACGGTGACTGAGCCATATGGCTGGCGGGTGGCCAGAACACCGCAGCCAACGCCACAATAGGGGCAGGTGGTCCGCACAGTGGTCGCCTCTGCATTCATCGGTCCCGTACCTCCAGCTGTTTCTTCGGCTTCTATCGATCAAATCGGAGGCCGGGCCTGCTTCTTGGCGGCAGACCCGGCCTTCCTCCCTAGACGGTCAGTGCGAGATAGACTTTTCCGTCTTCCTGCTTGGCCGGGAACACCCGAACGGATCCCTCGTCCGCTCCCTGAGCCCGCCCCGTCTCAAGACTGATCACCCAGTTGTGCAGCGGGCAGGTCACGCAGTTGTCGTGAACGATGCCCTGGCTGAGCGGCCCGTTCTTGTGCGGGCACTTGTCTTCGATCGCGAGCACCTGATCATCCGCCGTGCGAAACACAGCGATGGTCATGTCGCCGTTCTTCACGCAGCGCGCGCCCAAAACGGGGATCTCGGTCAGATCGCCGATGGCGACCCAGGTCTGGGACATGACATTCATTCTGCTGCCTCCAGGGAAAACGCCGCCATGGGCTTGAACTCGTGCTTGTCCTTGCCGGAAACGCGCTCCGACCAGGGATCGACCTGGGCAAACTTCTGGGAGAAGACAAAACGATCAAAATAGCCCTGACGCTTTTCCGCATCGTCCATGATCTGTTGCCGGATCTCGTCAAGGCCGATGCGCTTGGCCCACTTGTAGATCCGCTCCAGATAATGGCCCTGTTCGCGGTACATCTGGGCAAGCGCCACCACATACTCCAACGCCTCTTCCTCGGTCTTCACCAGACCCAGGACTTCCGTGCCCTTGATATCGAGACCGGCAGCACCGGCGAAATGGATCTCGAAGCCGCTGTCGACGCAGATGATGCCGATGTCCTTGCAGGTGGCTTCGGCGCAGTTGCGCGGACAGCCGGAGACCGCCAGCTTCAGCTTGGCCGGGGTCCAGGACCCCCACATGAATTTCTCCAGCTTGATGCCGAGACCGGTGGAATCCTGCGTGCCGAAACGGCACCAGTCGGAGCCGACACAGGTCTTCACCGTGCGCAGGCCCTTGGCATAGGCCTGGCCGGAGACAAACCCGGCCTTGCCGAGATCCTCCCAGACACCGGGAAGGTCTTCCTTCTTGATGCCCAGCATGTCGATGCGCTGACCGCCGGTGCATTTCACCGCCGGAATATTGTACTTGTCGACCACATCCGCGATGGCCCGCAGTTCCTTGGAGGAGGTCATACCGCCCCACATGCGCGGAACCACAGAGTAGGTGCCATCCTTCTGGATGTTGGCGTGGACACGCTCGTTGATGAAACGGGACTGATAGTCATCCGCATACTCATCGGGCCAGTCGCAGACCAGATAGTAGTTCAGGGCAGGACGGCACTTGGCGCAGCCCTGGGACGTGGTCCATTCCAGTTCCTGCATGACCGCCGGAATGGTCTTTAGTCCCTTGACCTTGATCAGGCGGCGGACTTCGTCATGGCTGTGATGAGTACAGCCGCAGACCGGCTTGACCGCCTGCGGATTGAAGGCATCGCCGAGCGTTGCCGTCATCAGTTTCTCGACAAGGCCGGTGCAAGTGCCGCAAGACGCGGACGCCTTGGTATGGGCGCGCACATCATCCAGTGTGGTCAGGCCCTTGTCCTTGATCGCCGTGACGATCTTTCCCTTGCATACGCCGTTGCAGCCGCAGATTTCCGCATCATCCGGCAAGGCTGCAACGGCCGCCGTAGGGTCCAGCGGGTCGCCCCCCTGATAGGCCTGGCCGAAAATCAGGGTGTCACGCATGACGGACACATCCGTGCCCTTCTTCAGCATGTCGAAGAACCAGGGCCCATCGGAGGTTTCGCCATAGAGCACCGCGCCGATGATCCGGTTGTCCTTCAGGACAAGGCGCTTGTAGATCCCGGCGGCACCGTCCCGCAGCACAATCTCCTCACGGCCCTCGCCCTCGGCGAAGTCTCCCGCGGAATAAAGATCGACGCCCGTGACCTTCAGCTTGGTCGCAGTCACGGACCCTGTGTAGGTGGAGGAGCCTCCGGTCAGGTTCGACGCGATGACTTCCGCCATCTCATAAAGTGGCGCCACCAGGCCGTAGCACATGCTGCGGTGCTCGACACATTCGCCCAGCGAGAAGATATCCGGATCGGACGTGCGCATATCGTCGGCAACGATGATGCCCCGGTTCACATCCAGGCCGGTTGCCTTGGCAAGATCGGTGGACGGGCGGATACCGACCGCCATCACGACGATGGACGCTTCGATGATTGTTCCGTCATCCAGTTTAATACCGCGCACCTTGCCATCCTCGGTGCCGAGGATCTCATGGCTGTTCGCCTTGGTGCGGACTTCGATGCCCCGGCGGACAAACTCCGCCTCGAGCAGATATCCTGCTGCCGGATCAAGCTGCCGCTCCATCAGGGTCGGCATCAGATGCAAGACGGTGACTTCCATGCCCTGCATCTTGAGACCGGCCGCCGCTTCCAGCCCCAGAAGACCGCCGCCGATCACGATGGCCCGGCCGCCGGACTTGGCGGCGACCAGCATCTTTTCCACGTCGTCCAGATCGCGGTAGGTGAGAACACCGTCCAGATCCTTGCCCGGCAGGGGAATGATGAAAGGACTGGAGCCGGTGGCAATCACCAGCTTGTCATAGGAGGCGGTGATACCGTTTTCAGAGGTGACGGTCTTCGCTCCCCGGTCAATGCCGGACACTTTGGCCGACTTGTGCAGGATAATGCCGTTGTCCGCATACCAGGCATCATCATGGGTGATGATGTCCTCATAGGTCTTTTCACCGGACAGCACTGGCGACAGCATCAGCCGGTTGTAGTTCACGCGCGGTTCGGCGTTGAAAATGGTGACGTCATAGGTATCCGGCGCGAGCGTGAAAAGATGCTCCAGCATGCGCCCGGGCGCCATGCCATTGCCGACAACAACGAGTTTCTGTCTTGTCATGATCCTCTCCCCTTTTCAGGGCCAATCTATTCGGCGGCCTGAATGCCGGCGTTCTGCCGGGCGAGCCGTGCGGCACGTTTGTTCTGGATGGATTGAAGCTGATCGGCGTCCGGATTGGCGCCGCCTTCATAGGCTTCCAGAAAGTCCAGAAGCTCTTCGCGATAGGCGTAGTAGTCCGGGTGGGCGAGCAGCGCCTTGCGGGAACGCGGGCGCGGAAGATCCACGTCCATGATGTTGCCGATCCGGGCCTTCGGCCCGTTGGACATCATCACCACCCGGTCGGCGAGCAGGATGGCCTCGTCCACGTCATGGGTGACGCAGACCGCCGTGACCTGGGTGCGGGTCCAGACATCCATGAGGACGTCCTGAAGTTCCCAGCGGGTCAGGCTGTCCAGCATGCCGAAGGGTTCATCAAGCAGCAGCAGCTTCGGCGACAGGGCGAAGGCGCGGGCAATGCCCACCCGCTGCTTCATGCCGTTGGACATGTCGGCAGCGGCCCGGTGGATGGAATCCCCGAGACCAACCTTGTTCAGGTAATATTCGATGACGTCCCGCTTTTCGGCCTTTGACGCATCGGGATAGACCTTCTCCACCCCCAGTTCGACATTCTCGTAAGCCGTCAGCCAGGGCATCAGCGAGGGCGCCTGAAACACCACCGCCCGGTCAGGACCTGCCTGGAGGACATGGGTGCCATCCAGAACGATCGCGCCTTCCGAGATCTTGTTGAGCCCGGCAACCATGGACAGGACCGTGGACTTGCCGCAGCCCGAATGGCCGATCAGGGTGATGAATTCACCCTTCTTCATCTTCAGATCGAAGCCATCGACCACCGTCAGAGGGCCTTTCGGCGTCGGGTAGATCTTCTTGAGCTGGCTGAATTCCAGATAGCGGTCGGCAGATGAAGACTGGGCAGCCCGTTCATAGGCAGCAGGCAGCTTGTCCGCCGTCATCTGCTTTGCCGGGCGCTGGGTGATCGGAACGATGTTCGGCAGAACAATGTCCCGCTCGGCTTCCCGGCCACGGGCCGCGCCCGCTTCCATGAGATATTCGGTCACTTCGGCCCGCAGGCGGATGAAATCATCATCATGATTGAGCTCGCCCCGGTCCCGGGGGCGGGCGAAACCGACCTTGAATTCCTTGCCAAGCATTGCCGGATTGCCCGGGCACAGGGGAATGATGCGGTCTGCCAGGAGAATAGCCTCGTCCACATCATTGGTGATGAGGATAATGGTCTTCTTTTCCTGCTCGCAGATGGCCGCGAACTCGTCCTGCAGCTTGGCGCGGGTCAGCGCGTCGAGTGCAGACAGCGGCTCATCGAGCAGCAGGAGATCAGGCTGCATGGCCAGCGCCCGCGCAACGGCCACCCGCTGGCGCATGCCGCCGGACAGTTCCGAGGGACGCCGGTCCTTTGCATGGGCAAGGCCAACCATGGAGATGTATTTCTCCGCGATCGCCTTGCGCTCTGCTGCCGTCTTCTTCTTGAAGACACTGTCGACGGCCAGGGAGACGTTGCCAGCCACCGTCAGCCAGGGCATCAGCGAATAGGACTGGAACACGATGCCCCGGTCCGGGCTCGGACCATCGATTTCCTTGCCTTTGAAGACGATTCCGCCTGTATCCGGCTCAATCAAACCGGCCAGCATGGACATGAGCGTGGTCTTGCCGGTGCCGGAAAACCCGACGATGGCAATGAATTCGCCCTGTTCCACCTTCAGATTGACGCCGCCCAGCACATCGGTGCGCTTCTGGCCTTCGCCGTAGGACTTGGAGACGTTGAAGATTTCGAGATAGCTCATCGTCTCCCCCTACCGGTTGGCTGAAAAGGTGAAGGCGCGCTGCAGGGCGAACATCAGGCGATCAAGGGCAAAGCCGATGATCCCGATGGTGATGACTGCAACCATGATCTTGGCGAGGGACTGGGAAGAGCCGTTCTGGAATTCATCCCAGACGAACTTTCCAAGGCCCGGGTTCTGCGCCAGCATTTCCGCGGCAATCAGCACCATCCAGCCCACGCCCAGCGAGAGCCGCAGCCCGGTGAAGATCAGCGGCAGGGAGGACGGCAACACCAGTTTGGTGATGGTCTTCCATGTGGGCAGTTGCAGGACCCGGCCGACATTCATCAGGTCCTTGTCGACGGAGGCAACGCCCAGCGCCGTGTTGATCAGGGTCGGCCACAGGGAGCAGAGCGTGACCGTGACAGCAGAGACCAGAAGGGACTTCGGCAGCCATTCCGCCGGATCGACATAAAGAGCAGAGACGATCATCGTCACGATCGGCAGCCAGGCGAGCGGCGATACCGGCTTGAAGATCTGGATCAGCGGATTGATCGCGCCGCTGAAGCTGCGCGACAGACCGGAAGCAATGCCGAGCGGAACCGCAATCAGCGTTGCGATCAGAAAACCAAGGCCGACGGTGATGAGGGAGGTGCCGATCTGGTCGACATAGGTCGGCTTGCCCGTATAGGTCCGCCACTTGATCTTGTCGGTCTTGCCTGCTGCCTCGAACTTGGCGTTGCGCTCTTCCTGGCGCAGGTAGAACTCATCGGATTTTTCACGCTCACGGACGTGATCGTCCCACAGGTTCACCGCCTGAGCCCAGACCTGAACCGGACCGGGAACCGCGCCAAGGGAGGTCTGCACCTTCGGGGCCAGAACCGACCACATCACCAGAAAAGCGGCAATGCCGATCAGCGGAATGATCAGGACCTTCTTCAGTTCCTGAAACTGCTCCTTGGGGCTGTCGCCGGCAGCAATGCGCAGGATCGGCACCAGCCACGAGAACCCAAGGGCATCAAACCAGCCTGAGGCCTTGGTAATCCACGTGAAGAGGCGCTCCTGGCGCGCCGCGCGGGCGCTTTCTGCACCGGCAGACATTTCGGCATTGGCCATCGAAAGATCCTTCCTCTGGAAACGGAAACTCTTTTTTGTGAGTGAAGCGGGGGCGGCATGTTTGCCGGCCCCCGACCCGCGATGGGGCCTTGGCTGTCGTCAGCCGCCGACCACCTGATTGCCATCCACGGTCTGCTTGCCCTTCAGGCCGATCGGCAGGCTGTCGATGTAGGCGTTGGGCTGCTTGCCGTCGTAGGCGATGCCGTCGATCACATCAGCGGCAGGGGTGGGAGCGCGATAGCCGTCGCTGGTCCAGGGGAAGTCGGCCTCATCGACCTTGCCTTCCTCGACAAGCATCCGGGCAGCCTTGAGATAGATCTCTGGCTGATAAACGGACTTGGCGACCTCGTCGTACCAGCTGTCCGGCTTGAATTCCGGTATCTGGCCCCAGCGGCGCATTTGGGTCAGATACCAGACCGCATCGGAGTAGTAGGGATAGGTCGCGAAGTAGCGGTAGAAGACGTTGAAGTCTGGAACTTCGCGCTTGTCGCCCTTCTCATATTCGAAGGTGCCGGTCATGGAGTTGGCGATGACTTCCTTGTCCGCGCCGACATATTCCGGGCGGGACAGGATCTCGACCGCTTCCATGCGGTTGGCGTTGTTGTTCTCGTCCAGCCACTTGGCGGCGCGGATCAGCGCCTTGGTCACGGCAAGGGTCGTGTTCGGATATTGCTCGGTGAACTCCTTGGTCATGCCGAACACTTTTTCCGGGTTGTTCTTCCAGATCTCGTAGTCGGTGACGACCGGAACGCCGATGCCCTTGAAGACAGCCTGCTGGTTCCACGGCTCCCCGACGCAATAGCCATTGATCGTGCCAGCTTCGAGGGTCGAAGGCATCTGCGGCGGCGGCGTGACGGACAGAAGCGCGTCGGCCTGGATCTGGCCGGAAATGTCGGTCTTGGAATAAAGACCCGGGTTGATGTCGCCCGAGGCCAGCCAGTATCGCAGCTCGTAGTTATGGGTGGAGACCGGGAACACCATGCCCATGTTGAACGGCTTGCCATCCGCCTTGAACTTGTCGATGACCGGCTTCAGGGCAGACGCCTTGATCGGGTGAACCGGCTTGCCATCCGCACCCGTTTCCAGGTGAGCCTTCATCATTTCCCAGACTTCATTGGAAACGGTGATGCCGTTGCCGTTCAGGTCCATGGAGAAGGGCGTGACAATGTGAGCCTTGGTACCGAAGCCGATGGTCGCGGCCAGAGGCTGACCGGCCAGCATGTGGGCGCCATCCAGTTCACCGGTGATCACGCGGTCCAGCAGAACCTTCCAGTTTGCCTGCGGCTCCAGCGTGACAAACAGGCCTTCATCCTCGAAGTAGCCCTTCTCATAGGCAACGGCGAGCGGCGCCATGTCGGTGAGCTTGATGAAACCGAATTTCAGCTCGTCCTTTTCGACATCCAGCATGTCTGCCCGGGCAGATCCGGCATAGGCGGCAACGCCGCCGACAATCAGCGCCGCAACAGCGGTTCGCCGGGAGATGGTCAGTGTTCCAAAACGCTTCATCACTTGCTGATCCCTCATTCTAGCAAGTGCCCGGTGTCCGGGCCCATGTCTGAAAACAAAAAAGCCGCCGACGTGACTTGCATGCGGGAGGGCATGGGGA
The DNA here is from genome assembly GCF_900142725.1 of Roseibium suaedae. Lineage (GTDB taxonomy): Bacteria > Pseudomonadota > Alphaproteobacteria > Rhizobiales > Stappiaceae > Roseibium > Roseibium suaedae. The sequence goes on from NZ_FRBW01000010.1 coordinate 13,452, forward strand.
TCACGTCGGCGGCTTTGCCGAAACGCCCTTCGATGGGCGTGAAACTTAAGGGGCCGTCTTTGGCGCTGATTTTAATAATGCATGGAGCGTGCCAAGTTCATTTCAACGCTCTGTGTTCAATGACTCCAATACCTTAAGGGAAGAACGGACTTTTCCCTGCCGAAAGGCCGACTATTTTTCACGCCTCTTTCCGCATCAACTGAACAATATTTTTGCACAGCAACAAAAAGAGCCAGCTCATCTATCCGGCTTGTCCCACATATCCGGCAATATGATCAGCCAGGGTTTGATCGGAGAAAACCTGCCCATCAAACAAGGTTGATCCAGTGCCTTCCCCGCTCGCATTCAAGACACCATCAGTGCCCAGCGCCTTTTGGAAAAGCGCAGGAGAAAAGGTCTGCCGGACCAGATCGAGATCACCTTCGCTGAACCGGGCCTGCCCCCAGCGCACCATCTGCGCGTAGAACCAGAGGCCGTGATCTTCGCGCGGACAATGACGCTCGACCCCGCCAAATGACAGGAAGCCGGGAACGTTGACTTCTGTCTGCGCATCAAAGCGCAACCGTCCAACCAATGCCGGGCGGCACCAGTCCACTGGGCAATCCAGAAACTCCGCCCCGGCAAGAAGACCAGCCAACTCCTCGAGATTGCCCGGATCCGCACACCAGTTCGCGGCCGCCATCAGCGCCGCAATGAGCCGGCACAGCAAATCGCCGTTGGCTTCTGCCCATTTTGCCGTGACCCCGAGGACTTTTTCCGGACTTCCCGGCCAGATCGCCTCCTTGGTGGTGACGATCCGCGCCCCTGCCGTATCGGCTGCCTTGGTGTTCCAGGGCTCCCCAACGCAATAGCCATCAAGCTGCCCTGCAGCCAGGGCATCGGCCATGACCGTTGGCGGAAGAACAGAAATCTCGACATCCCGGTCCGGGTGAATGCCCGCAGCAGCAAGCCAGTACCGCAATTCATAGGCATGACCCGAGAAGGGATGCACGACACCAAAATGCAGGGAAGGCGCACCGGTTTCAGCACGGTTGCGGATCACCCTGGCCAAGGCTTGTCCGGTCGACAGTGGATCACCGTTTTCAGCAGCCCCTTCCACCTTCATTGCCCGCCACAGATCCCCTGACACGGAAATCGCGTTGCCTCCCGTGCCCAGCGCCATGACGGCGCGCATGGGAACCGCCAGTGTGGTGAGGCTAAGAGAGGAGGCGATCGGCATGGGCGCGAGCATATGCGCGACATCAAAATGGCCAACGGAAATCCGGTCGCGAATATTGGCCCAGGACGTTTCCCGGACCAGCTTCAGCTCAATGCCTTCCGCCTCCGCAAAGCCACGGCTGGCCGCAACCGCCAGCAATGCGCAGTCCAGAAGAGGCAGAAAGCCCGCCACAATCGTCTGCCGCGATATCGCGCTCATCTTCTCACCTTGTCCAACACGTCTCCCCCGATCAATCCATCAGCAAGCCGCTGGCAATGACGAGGCTTTGTGCCACTTCGCCGATCTTCCGGCTCTGGTTCATGGCTGTCCGGCGCAAGAGCCGGTAGGCCTCGTCCTCGGAAATGCCCTTCGATTTCATCAAAATGCCCTTGGCCCGGTCGACCACCTTGCGCTCGGCCAGTTCGGAGCGGGCGTCTTCCAGTTCCTGATTGAGGCGGGCAAAGGCGCGGAAGCGGCTGATCGCCATATCCATGATCGGCTTGACCCGCTCCCGCTTGAGGCCATCGACCACATAGGCCGACACCCCGGCATCGACCGCGGCCTCAATCGACCCGGCATCTGCCTTGTCGACAAACATGGCAATCGGTCGGCGCACGGCGCGGGACACCTGGAAGATATGTTCAAGCTGGTCGCGATTCGGGTTCTCGAGATCGATCACGATCACGTCTGGCTCGATCTCGGTGATCCTGCGGACAAGTCCGTCCATCTGATCCAGGACGATGACCTTGTCATGCCCGGCATCGCGCAATCCCTGTTCGATGATGGAAGCGCGGATCCGGTTGTCGTCTATGACCAGAATGGAAAGCGATGGCGTCATGGCGCCATTATGCGCAAGCCAATTAATTGTGCAATGAAATGCTGCAGCGCAACGAAAAGATATTCCCCGGCCAGGATCCGGCCGGGGAAAAGCGCATCAGATGACCGCTGCGTCCACGATGAGCAGCGGACGCCCCTGGGTACAGGCCTCGATCCGGGCTTCGACCCTGTAGACGTCGCGCAGAAGCTGCGGCGTGATGACATCCTTGGTCGGGCCACTGGCCACAAGCCGCCCATCCGCCACCACCATCGACTGATCGCAGTAGCGCATGGCGTGGTTGAGATCGTGAAGGGCAATCAGCACGGCGATGCCGGTCTTGCGGGCCAGACGGTGCATATACTCCAGCACCTCGATCTGGCGGAACAGATCCAGAGCCGACGTCGGCTCATCCATCAGCAACACCTTGGGCTTGCGCACAAGAGCCTGGGCAATGGAGACAAGCTGACGCTGGCCACCGGACAACGCCCCAAGATCCCGGAATGCCAGATCCGTGATCCGGAGCGACTTCAGGATCTCGTCGATTTCCGCCAATTCCTCCTCGGACACTTTCCATCCACCGCCCTGCTTGGCGGCCAGAAGGATGGATTCGTAGACGGTCAGAACCGCATTGGCCCCCGTGTCCTGCGGCATGTAGCAGATTGGCCGCGACTGGGTTTCCGCACCGGAGAGATGAACGACGCCATCCCCCTTCAACAGACCCGCGATCCGCTTGAACAAGGTCGACTTGCCAGCGGCATTCGGCCCGATGAGAGCGGTCAGGCCGCCCCCTTCCAGGGTTTCGGTCGTGATGTCTTCGAAGACCCGGATACGGCCATATTGCGCCCCAAGACCTTCCAGTTTGAGCGCTACCATGCCTTCCTCCTGTTGGTGAAGATCAGGGAGAAGAAGAACGGCACGCCGACAAGGGCAGTTATCACACCGATGGGCAGGATCGCTCCGGGGATCAGCATCTTGGAGACAACCGACGTCACGGACAGGAGCAGCGCGCCGCACAGGATTGATGCCGGAAGGAAGAACCGCTGGTCCTCCCCCACCACCATACGGGCGATATGCGGACCGACCAGGCCGATAAAGCCGATGGTTCCTACAAAAGACACCGGTATGGATGCCAGAAGCGAGACCAGAAGCATGGCTTCCAGCCGCAGCCGTTTGACGTTGACGCCGAAAGAGGCAGCCTTGTCATCGCCCAGACGCAGCGCTGTCAGCGCCCAGGCCCGGCGGGCAAACAGCGGCGTACAGACCAGCAAAGCCACGAAGGTCACGCCCACTTTCGGCCAGGTCGCCTTGGTCAGGGACCCCATGGTCCAGAACACCACAGCCGCCAGCGCCTGTTCCGAGGCCAGATACTGCAGCAGCGACAGAAGCGCGTTGAAGGTGAAGACCAGCGCAATGCCCAGGAGGACAATCGTCTCCACCGTCACGCCACGAAGGGTCGAGATGGAATAGATGAAGAGTGACGCCAGCATGGCCATCAGGAAGGCATTGACCGGCACCATGAACTGGACAGCTGCCGGAAAGACAGCCACCCCGGCAACAAGTGCAAGGGCCGCGCCGAAACCGGCAGCAGCCGAAATGCCCAGCGTAAAGGGGCTGGCCAGCGGATTGGCCAGGATCGTCTGCATCTGCGCCCCGGCAAGAGACAGGCTCGCCCCCACGGTCACCGCCATCAGGGCAATCGGCATGCGGATATCCCAGATGACGACACGAAGCTGGTTCCCTGCCTCGTCCGGCCAGAGGATCGTCGAGATCACCTCGGACAGAGAGTATTTCGCAGGCCCGAGCGCCAGGTCCACCGCCACGCTGAGCAGCAGAGCCGCCAGCAGCCCGCCAAGAATGAAAAGACGGCGCGCAGTAATGAGGCGGTAGCGGAGACCACTCTCTTCCGCTGCCGCCACCTTTCCTGAATCCAGTACCAAAGTCATTTATTTGCGGCCTCGTCGAGTGACGCGAAGTAGCCCGGCTTGTAGGCGATGGGCAAGAAGCGTTCATGAAATGTGCGGAACGACTGTTCCGGATCGAGGTCCTTGAACAGGTCCGGCTGGAACCACTTGGCAAACTGCTGGATCGGAACGAAGTCATAAGGCACGCCATAAAACTGGTGCCAGACCGCATAGACCTTGCCGTTTTCGACCGCTGGGAGCATGGCAAAAGGCGAGCGCTCCATCAGCCCCTTCAGACGAGCCTTGTTCAACTCCGGATCAGCACCCCGACCTACCGGCACGAACGCATTCACATCGGAATCTGCCGCCCAGTTGGACCCTGTCACCATCACCATATCCGGATTGGCTACGATCAATTGTTCCGGGTTCAAGGTGCCGAAGGTCGTCGTCAGCACATCCGCGCCGATGTTGTGCCCGCCGGACATGTCGATCATTTCACCGAAATTATAGGGCCCGAAGGTACGGCAGCATTCGATACCGCCCCAGATACCCGGCGCCTGTTCGATGAATACGGTCGGCCGCTTGAGATCCTTGGCCTGTGCGAGACGGTCCGTCACGAGCGCGATCTGCTCATTGCGGAAGGCAACGAATTCCTTCGCCTTTTCCTCAGCTCCAAACAGCTTGCCCAGAATCTCGATAGAGGCGTTGCTGTTGCGCTCGGGGTCAGACCGGAAGTCCACATAGACAAGCTTGATGCCGGCAGCTTCCGCCTTCTGCTCCAGGCCGCTTTCGTCGATGGCCGCCTTGGACTCGATGTTCATAGTCAGAACGTCCGGCGCCAGCTTGATGGCACTTTCCAGATCGAACTTGCCCTGCGGGATATAGCCGAAGCGTGGCAGGGAGGAGATTTCCGGGAATTTTTCCAGATAGCCTGCATAGCTGTCCGGATCCTTGATGATCAGGTCATCCCGCCAGCCAACGATATTCTTGAAGGTGTCATCCCCCTTGAGCGCTGCCAGAACGTGAACCTGTCGGCCTTCGCCCAGGAGAACCCGCTTGGCCGGAAGATCCAGCTCAACCGTGCGCCCCGCGACATCTGTCAGCGTATCGGCCAGCACAGGCGTGGTGAGACAAGCAACAAAGCCCAGCATGAGCCGGGCGCTTTTGAAGATCATGAGACGCGTCCTTCCGATCTTGAGAACGGAACCGGCCGGCGGGAAACCCGCCAGCCGGGAATGGCAATCTGATTATTTGTCGTTCAGCGAAACGAAGTAGCCAGGGCGGTAATCGACCGGCAGGAAGCGGTCGTGGAGCTCCTTGAAGGTCGCATCCGGATCCACATCCTTGAACAGATCCGGGTGGAACCACTTGGCCATCTGCTGAATGGCAACGAACTGGTAGGGGTTGTTGTAGAACTGGTGCCAGATCGCGTGGACGTTTCCGTCCTTGACTGCCTTGATGTCTGTGAAAGCAGGACGATTCATCAGCGCAGCCAGCTTTTCGCGGCTCTTGTCCAGATCCGCACCCGGTCCGACGCCGACCCAATTGCCGCCGGGAACATAGAGCTCCCAGTTCGCACCGGTCACCACGACCTGGTCCGGGTTGGAAGCAATGATCTGCTCCGGATTGACTGTTCCGAACGTGCCCGGGATGAACTCGGTACCCATGTTCACGCCACCGGCGATTTCGGCCATTGCTCCAAAGTTCTCGCCGCCGAAGGACATGCAGCAGTCGTCGCTATAGCCACCGGCCCGCTCGACGAACACCAGCGGACGCTTGATGTCGCCAGCCTTGGCGAGAACATCGGTCACCCGGGCAAGCTGTTCCTGACGGAACTTGACGAACTCTTCAGCGCGCTCTTCCTTGCCGTAGATCTTGCCCATGATGCGCATGGACTCGTCGGTGTTCTCCATCGCCTTCTCACGGAAGTCGATATAGATCACCGGAATACCGACCTTTGCCAGCTTTTCGATATAGCCGCTTTCTTCCGTGGCGGCCTTGGCATCGATGTTCATGATGATGACATCAGGCTTCAGGGCCACAGCCTGCTCGACGTCGAAGGTGCCGTCCTTCATGCCGCCAAAAGTCGGCAGCTTTTCCATTTCCGGAAACCGCTCGAGATAGGCGTTATAGCCGTCCAGATCCGCCTTCTTGAAATCATCGCGCCAGCCGACCACGCGCTTGAACGGCGCATCAGTGTCCAGAGCGCCAGCGAAATAGATCTGACGGCCTTCACCAAGGATCACCCGCTCGGCCGGAACACTGACTTCTACGTCACGTCCGGTAATATCCGTAACATGAACCAGGTCTCCAGCAAGAGCTGAACCAGAAATCAGGGCGAGCGAAAGGGTTGCGGCACAAGCCACAGTCGTAAAGCGCAGCAAAGTTGCGAACTCCTGTTTATGATGGTGCCGATATATTTTTTATGACTTTTATAGTCAACATTTATCTCTTAGAAGAGTTCCAGTCTAAATCTTCGACTTCGGACATTCGGCATCATGACCAGCCAGACACTTCGTCCCAACCGGGACCTCAGGGAAGACATCAAGGCCTATTGGAGCCTGCGCGCCGAAACCTTCGATACGCAGCCGGGCCATGAGATTTTTTCCGAAGAGGAACGAGCAGCATGGCACGCGCTCTTGCGCCGCCATCTGGGCGAGGGCAATGGCCGTCAGGCTCTGGATCTGGCCTGCGGCACGGCGGTCGTCAGTCATCTTCTGGATGATCTCGGATTCGCTGTCACCGGCATGGACTGGGCCGAACCGATGCTGGAGCGCGCAAGAGCCAAGGCGCGCGACCGGGGCCGCCAGATCCGTTTCTATATGGGCGATGCGGAAAGAACCATGGAACCGGATGACAGCTACGACGCCGTCACCAACCGGCACCTGGTCTGGACGCTCGTCGACCCGCTCGCCTGCTTCCAGGAGTGGAAGCGCGTCCTGAAGCCCGGCGGAAAGGTGTTGATCATCGATGGCGACTTCGTCAATCCAAGCACTTTCACTCGGCTAATCGCGACACTGAAGTCCTGGTTCGAGCGGAAGAAAGCAGTGCCGCAGACCGGTGGCAGTAGCCACAATCTGCCAAAAGACATGATGGCCACCCACCGGGAGATCCTCTCGCAGGTGCATTTCCGCAATGGAGCAAGAGCCGAAGCTGTCTGCGCACTTCTGGCTGAGGCAGGCTTCACGGACATCACGATCGATACGGACCTGAAGGCCATTCACCGCACCCAGCGCAAGCACTTCAGCCTGCTGAAAGGGCTGGAGCGGGCAACCCAGCATCGCTACGCGATCTGCGCCGTCAAACCGGGCGCCTGACGCACGGCACATCCCCCTGACAACAAAAAAGGGCGCGACCGGATGGCCGCGCCCTTCTTATTTGGTCTCTTTCAACCTATCAGCCAATCAGGCTGTTCAGGCTGTCGATCGATGCCTTCGCGTCGCCGTAGAACATCCGGGTGTTCTCCTTGAAGAACAGCGGGTTCTCGATACCGGAGTAACCGGTGCCCTGACCACGCTTGGAAACGAAGACCTGCTTCGCCTTCCAGACTTCCAGAACCGGCATGCCGGCGATCGGGGAGTTCGGGTCTTCCTGCGCTGCCGGGTTCACGATGTCGTTGGAACCGATGACGATGACAACGTCCGTTTCCGGGAAGTCTTCGTTGATTTCATCCATTTCCAGAACGATGTCGTAAGGCACCTTGGCTTCCGCAAGCAGCACGTTCATGTGGCCCGGCAGACGGCCCGCGACCGGGTGGATCGCGAAACGGACGTTCTTGCCCTTGGCGCGCAGACGGCGAGTCAGCTCGCTGACGGCCTGCTGAGCCTGAGCAACAGCCATGCCGTAGCCCGGAACGATGATGACACTGTCCGCATCATTCAGCGCAGTTGCAACACCGTCGGCATCGATGGCGATCTGTTCGCCTTCGATTTCCATCGCCGGACCGCTCGTGGAGCCGAAGCCGCCGAGAATGACCGAGATGAAGGAGCGGTTCATGGCCTTGCACATGATGTAGGACAGGATCGCACCGGAGGAACCGACCAGCGCGCCGGTCACGATCAGGAGATCGTTGCCCAGCGAGAAGCCGATGGCGGAAGCTGCCCAGCCCGAGTAGCTGTTCAGCATGGACACCACGACCGGCATGTCGGCGCCGCCGATGCCCATGATCAGGTGGTAGCCGATGAAGAAGGCAAGCAGCGTCATGAGAGCCAGCGCCCAGAAGGACGCAGTCTGCACATAGACGATCAGCAGGATCACCGACAGGATTGCCGCGCCCGCATTGAGCATGTGGCCACCCGGCAGCTTCTTGGCCTTGCCGTCCACCTTGCCCGCCAGCTTGCCGAAGGCAATGACGGAACCGGTGAAGGTCACCGCACCGATGAACACGCCCAGGAAGGTTTCCACGCGCAGAATCGACAGTTCCAGCGGGGTCTTCTGGGCAAGCTTCAGGGCAAAGCCTGCCAGTTCGGCAAGATGGGCCTGAACATTGGCCGCAATCGCCGGATCGGCAACCATCTGCGCCGGATTGCTCATCAGGGCAAAGAGGTCAGCCAGACCTGCCAGCTCGATGTGGGTGTTGAAGCCGATGAAGACGGCTGCCAGACCCACGAAGCTGTGCAGAGCCGCAACCAGCTGCGGCATTTCGGTCATCTGAACGCGCTTGGCCAGGACCGTGCCGATGCCTGCGCCGATGACCAGCATCAGGACGATCAGCCAGAGGTGACCGGTGCCCGGGGAGAACACGGCCGCAACCACGGCCAGTGCCATACCGGCAATGCCGTACCAGACCGCCCGCTTGGCGCTTTCCTGACCGGAAAGACCACCGAGGCAGAGAATGAACAGCACCGCAGCAGCAATGTAAGCTGCAATCACGATGCCGGGGTCGCCCAAGTGGGCGCTGAGGTTCATGATATTTTCCATCTAGCAGCCCCGCACTTAGGATTTCTGGAACATGGCGAGCATGCGCCGGGTGACGAGGAAGCCGCCAACGATGTTGATCGTAGAAATCAGCACCGAGAGTGCAGCCAGGATCGCAATGATCCAGGAGGTCGACCCGATCTGCGCCACCGCACCGAGGATGATGATCCCCGAAACTGCGTTGGTGACGGCCATGAGCGGAGTGTGCAGGCTGTGGCTGACGTTCCAGATGACCTGGAAGCCGACGAAACAGGACAGCATGAAGACCACGAAGTGGCTCATGAAGCTGGCAGGCGCATAGTAGCCGGCCAGCAGCAGCAGCAAGGTGCCAATGCCGAGCAGGAGAACCTGCGTCTTGGTCTGCGCCTTGAAGGCTGCGATTTCCTGCGCCTTGCGCTCTTCCGGCGTCAGCTCCTTGGCCTTTTCCTTCGGCTTCTGGGCTGCAATCGCCTTCACTTTCGGCGGCGGGGGCGGGAAGGTGATCTCACCCTCAAAGGCAACCGTCGCACCACGGATGACGTCGTCTTCCATGTTGTGAACGACCTGACCATCCTTGCCCGGCGTCAGGTCTGCCATCATGTGGCGGATGTTGGTGGAATAGAGTGTGGAGGACTGCGAGGCCATCCGGCTCGGGAAGTCGGTGTAGCCGACAATGGTCACGCCATTGTCAGAGACGACTTTCTGGTCCGGAACGGTCAAGTCGCAGTTGCCGCCGCGCTCGGCTGCAAGGTCGACCACGACGGAGCCCGGCTTCATGGCCTCGACCATGTCCTTGAGCCACAGCTTCGGCGCATCCCGGCCCGGGATCAGAGCCGTGGTGATGACGATGTCCATTTCCGGAGCCAGCTCGCGGAACTTCTCAAGCTGCTTCTCGCGGAATTCCGGGCTGGACGGGGCAGCATAGCCACCGGTCGCAGCGCCATCCTGAGCCTTCTCCTCGAAATCCAGATAGACGAACTCTGCGCCCATGGATTCGATCTGCTCGGCGACTTCCGGACGGACGTCGAACGCATAGGTGATCGCGCCGAGGGACGTGGCGGTGCCGATTGCGGCAAGACCGGCCACGCCGGCGCCAACGATCAGAACCTTTGCCGGCGGAACCTTGCCCGCTGCCGTCACCTGACCAGTGAAGAAGCGGCCGAAGTTGTTGCCGGCCTCGATGACGGCGCGATAGCCGGCAATGTTGGCCATGGACGACAGGGCGTCCATCTTCTGGGCGCGCGAGATACGCGGCACCATGTCCATTGCAATGACATTCGAGCCCGTCGCCTTTGCGGCTTCCAGCAGCTCGGTGTTCTGAGCAGGATAGAAGAACGAGATAAGGGTCTTGCCTTTGGTCAGCAGTTTGACTTCGGCATCGACCGGAGGCCGGACCTTGGCAATGATATCTACTTCGCCCCAGAGCGCATTTGCGCTGTCCAGAACGGTTACGCCCGCGGTCTTGTAACGCTCATCGGAAAACCCTGCGGCCAAACCGGCCCCGGTTTCAATGAAACACTCATACCCGAGTTTCTGAAGCTGAAGTGCGCTGTCCGGCGTCATCGCCACGCGCGCTTCCCCTCCAAGAACTTCCTTCGGTGCTCCGATCTTCAAATCGCTCTCCCCTGCATCAGCTAAGGAATTTCCTCAATAGTTGCCTTCTATCACCGTTCGAAGACATTTTCCGCCATATATTGGCGTTTGTCTGCTGCGACGAGAGGATGGATTTGCGCGCAAAATCTCAAAGATCTGCACCGCTTTCCCCCTGCTGCCGCCCGGCACCAGACCATTTTGGCCTTCATGCGAAGACCTGTCGGATTTGACAGTTGAAAGGCGGCGCCCGCACGGCAGCCGAATTCCCCCATTTCATCCCCGGAGGGTTCGATACTGAGGGAAGACAAGAAACACAACTGAAAATGAATCCCGCTGCAGAGTAACAAGCTCAGTGTGCAATGCAACAAATTGCCGCAACGGCGGCAAAAGGCCCTTCACCTTTCCAGCCAGCCCCGCCGGAATAGAATTTTTTCGCTGTGAATTGAGAAAAACTCAAGATGACTTGATGCGAAAACTGGCAGGGGAAATGTCGTGCAGGCGGTTCCAGGCCCGCCGGAACTGGCGGGTAGACGCGAAACCTGCGCGCTCCGCAACGCTTTCCATATCAAGCCTGGTTTCCCGGACCAGTTCCCTGGCCAAGGCGATCCTCATCCGGTTGACGTAGTCGATCACGCTCATGCCGCTGTGGCTGTTGAACAGCCGGGAAAGATTGCGTGGACTTGTTCTGGCCGCATCTGCCAGGGCCTCCACCGACCAGTCTCTGGCCGGATCGGCACAGACTGCGTCCTGCGCCCTGTGTATGGCGGGATGCAGGTGATTGCGCCCTTCGAGCCAGGGCGAGACCTGCGGATCCCCGGCACCCCGGCGCATATAGACCACGAGATAACGGGCAACGGACAAGGCCACTCCATGCCCCAGTTCCGCAGCCACGATCGACAGCATCAGATCAATGCCTGCGGTAATGCCCGCGCTGGTCAGCCGATCTCCGTCCTCGACGAAGAGCCGGTTGTCGCGCACCCGTGCTGTTGGTGCCTCCTGCTGAAGCGCCTCGACCGTGGCATGGTGGGTGGTGCATTCGAAGCCGTCCAGAAGCCCGGCCCGCGCGGCAAGCAATGCACCGGAACAGATTGTCACCAGCCGGATCCCCGGTGCCACCGCCTGTCCCAGCCAGTCGACGATATGCTTTTCATGCACCGCATCGCCCGCATGGTCATCCCGTTCGCGTCCAAGCGGCTGATCAGCAGCCCCGGACACTATGACCATTGCCCCGGCAGGCAGGGTTTTGGGCATGGGGCCGATGTTGGAGATCTCGAGACCAACGGAACTCAGCACCAAGGCGCAAGGTCCGATATAGCTGACCTCGTAGCGCACAAGGTCCTGCTCGAGATTGGCCTTGCGCAGCACTTCAAGCGGCCCCGCAATATCAAGCAGGAGCGCGCGCGGCGGCACCACGACAAAGACCGGGATGATCCGCCGCGCTGTTGTCATCAGGCAGCCGCCTTTCGGGTAAGGCCCGCCAGGGCTTCCATGACCGTGACAATGCGGGCAAACCGGCCAGCCAGAACCAGTTCCGTCCTTGCACGGATCGTTTCGGCCGACCACTCGGTTCCGGCAGCATCGGTCATCGGAAAGGTCAGAGTTGCTTCACCGACATACTCGACGGAATAGCCAAGATCGGAGGCGTGGCGCGTGGTGGTTTCGCAGCACTGTTCCGTGCGGATGCCGGAGACCAGGATCTTGCCGATGTTGTTGCGGGTCAGCCAGACATCAAGGCCACTGCCGACGAGAGCACTGTGGCGGCGCTTGCGGAACACGGCATTCGGCTCGATCTTTAACGGCTCCATCGCCCTGACAAACCCGGTTTCCTCGGAAAAGGGTCCGGTGTCTTCGACATGAAATACCTGAATGACCGGCACGCCGGCAGCCTTGGCACCGTCGATCAGGGCCTGCTGACGCTCGAGATAGGCTGCGAGGCCTTCCTCGCGGAAATACGGCCGGTGACGGAAGGATTCCTGCACATCGATCACCAGAAGAGCAGCGGACTGGGACATTTCAATCACCTCATTGCGTTTGACTATGCAATCAATCTAGCCAAACGCAAGAAGGCAAACAGGCAGGTTCCGGACCGATAGAGGACAATTCGCGCCAATCAGAGGGACAGATCAGGCACGCAGGCGGCTTTCAATCAGAAGGCCGCTTTCATCCAGAATGGGATGAGCCACGGATATGATATGCGCATTGATGCGCTTGAGGTCCCGTAACAGATCAAGATGCAGCGAGCTGGTTTGACGGCTTGCATCCATGCCATCGCGTAAACGCTCCAGATGCCTTTGGGCAGACTGCTTTTCCAAGCGCCGTACCTCAACCTTCAGATCCATCATCTGCTTGGCAAGATTGAAGTCACCGGTGGTCATGATGGTCTGCGCGACCCGCAGATTGTCGATGGTCAGTTCGAAGAGACGGCTGAGTTCCTCCTGCCCCTGACGGGAGAAGACCAGTCCTTGAGACAGTTTCTTCGCGACTTGCGGCATCAATCCCTTTTCGACGATGTCGCCGATATGCTCCAGGTTGATCGCATAGTCAATGATCTGGATGGATCTGCGGCTCTGCTGGTCGCTCAACCCGTCCTGCGCAAGCCGGGACAGATAGAGCTTCACTTCCTGCTGAAGAAGATCGACCTTCTTTTCCAGCGCAGGAACTTCCCCCAAGATGCTCTGGTTGCCGTGCTCGAAGGCCTCATGCACATCGAGGAGCATTTTCTCGACCACGTCACCGACACCCAGGACCTCCCGCGTTGCGCTGGCAAGAGCAACAACAGGCTGCGAGAGCTCGGATTCGCTCAAATAGCGCGGCCCGGAATCCGCCTTGTCCTGATCAGGAACGACGCTTGACATGACCCGTGCCAGCATCCCGGAAAATGGCCAGGCGGCAGCAGCCAGAACCAGATTGAACCCGAGGTGGGCATCAACCGCCAGCCGGTCCAGGGGAAACTCAAGATACGCCAGTGCCTCTCCTGCATAGCCGGCCAAGGGCAGCGCAACAGCGCAACCGCAAGCCCGGACAATCAGATTGGACAGCGCCACTCTTCGCCCAGCGGCGCCCTCGCCAAGAGTTGCAATCACGGGCGGAATGGCTCCCCCCAGATTTGCTCCGAGGACGAGAACCACAATGAGCGAATCCGACAAGACGCCGGTGGAGGTGATTGACGTGATCAGAATGATGCCCGCAAGGCTGGACGACGACAGAAAGGCGATCAGCCCGGCAAACACCAGGGCAACCGGCCAGGCGTTTTCAAGAAGTCCGATAAAGGCTGCAAGCGCCGGCGATTGGCGCAGTGGCTCGGTTGCCCCCCCAAGCAGATGAAGGGAGAGCAACATCAACCCGACACCGATCAGCGCCTTGCCACCGGCACTTCGCGCGGAAAGCTGGCTTCGATAGAGGATGAGCCCGGTGAAAATCACCAGCGGCGAAATCCATTCAATGCCTGTTGCAACAATCCAGGCCGTCACCGCAGTCCCGACATTGGCTCCAAGCAGCACCACCTGCGCCATACGCGGCGCAACAAGCGCCTTCTCGACGAAGGAGGAGATCATCAGGGCGGTGGCGGTGGAGCTTTGCAGGGCAATCGTCGCCACGAAACCGGACAGGAACGAGCGGGCGCCAGTCTTGGTGCCTTTGGCAAGGCCTGTTCTAAGCCTGGCACCAAAGGCCTGGGTTACGCCGGTCTTGACCTGAGCAAGGCCAAACAGAAGAAGCGCAACCGCACCCAGAAGGTTGATCGTGACGATTGCAGATTCCAATTCGGCCCCCTCGATTTTCCATTAGCCAGCTCAGCTTATTCGCGCACTATGCCAGAATAGAGACGGAGGTCAAAATTACTGACCTATCTCGCCAGAAACGCCTTGGTATTGCGGGCACGAGCCACAAAATGTCCAAGCGTGACAAGGAAAAGACGGAAGAACCCCGGCACGGTCTGCTCGCAATCCGCTTCTGCAACCAGGTCCGCAGAAATGGCTTCATAGAGCTTCAGCCGGTCTTCGGGCACGGCCCCAAATGCCAGATTTCCGGATGCACGCAACAGATACCAGTCCCGCACCACCAGCATCATCGGGATTTGGGCCATATCCGTTTCAGGCACCGCACAGCCCGCCATTTCACAAATCCCGGACAATGAATGCGCGCGTGCTGCTTCCGCGGCGGCCTTCGGCCATTCACGCGGAAGATAGCGGTGCTCACAGAGCTCGCCCACGTGCTCGATAAGGAAGTCACCATAGTGGCGGGCCTCGAGAGCAGGCGCCTTTGTATCACCATTCAAGTCGCATTCCTGACGGTAGGCCCCCAGAATGGACTGATCCATCTCCAGACCGTCGAAAAGAACATCCTCGATGGCAATTCCATTGTCTGCCAGATCAACCACCTTGAAGGCGGGCGGGTAGGCGACAAGGGACGGAACCGCGACATTGGTCAGCACCTTTCCGTCCTGCTCGGCAGAGGTCTGACTGTTCACATGCAGATGGCCGCTGAAATGGATGTCGACACCCGCCTCTATCAAGCGCTGTGCCGCTTCGGGTTTCGGCGTGCGCTTGGCAAAGTTGGAGCCGGCAAAAAGCCGCGGCTCGGCACCAATCTGATCATCAAAAGGATCGATAGCAGGGTAGTGGGAGAAGACCAGAACCTTCTTGCCCTCGTCCTTCGCCCGCCGGGAAATGGACGTGAGCCAGTCGAAGACAAACTGCTTGTGCCGGATCATGCCGTTCCAGCCGGCATTCGTGCTGTCCACGAAGGCTGATGCGTCCCGGCGCCCTTCGCATCCGTTTTTCGGTTCGAACACATTGGCGTCGAGCATCACCAGCCAGACCCCCGGAACCGGCTCGACAAGATAACTGGCGTCGACCAGAAGCTGCCGGTTCCCGCCGTCTTCGGAGACAACTTCATACTGACGATCCGAGGGAGCGTCGGAGGCTCCGAATGGCGTTTCCCAGTGAAGATCACGGCTGTTGCGGAAGTAGCCGAAATCCTTCATCGGCAGCAGGCCATCGGGATAGCCACCGCAGTACATGCCGGGCATATCAGTAATGCTGGCCTTAGCCCCGGCTTCCGCCTTCGGCTTGCTGGTAACAACGATCCGCTGGGCCTGACTGTTCAGGAACTGCTTCGTCTGGTGGCGCCCTTCAGGGCCGAAAATGTCATGGTTTCCCGGCAGAGCATAGAACCGGATGCCATCCCGCTCCGCACGCTCCGTCAGGAGATCCCTGACGGAAGCGAGAGTGATGCGCTGGCCATCATCGCTGTAATCGCCCAACAGCACGACATGCTGAATGCCCTGGCGTTTCACATCATCCAGAGCAGCATGGAGCGCCGTGTGGCTTTCATTGAACACGCGGGTCGAAGATCTGGTTTCCGCCCAGCTGCGCAGGGAGAGCATGCGCCCGTCCCTCGCCAGCCGATCAAAACCGTAGTCAGCCTGAATGTCATGAAAATGAGCGTCAGAGATGATGGCAAAGCGGAAGTCAGGCATGGTTCTCCGTCCGGTGAGCCAGGTCTTTTGCTTCGATCATGTCAATGAGATCGCTCGCCCGGCGCGCCGCTTCGTATAGCATTGGTTTGGGCGTCTCGAACCATTCGTCTGGCCGCAATTCCCGTTTCTCACGAATATGTGCCACCGCACTATCAAGGGTCGGGAAAAGATGGGGTTGCTGCTTGTGCAGGAACAACGCGACCAGGGACACGGACCGGCTGCGCCCGCTGCGGCAGTTCACCAGTACATTGCCACCATCCTCGAAGGGATAGGTCGCCCGTTTCGGCATGGTCTGCCGCAGGGCACCCAGAAGAATATAATAGCCCCCCAGCATCATCGTGTCCGGATTGCCGCCGCCATCAATCATTCCGAGCTTGTAATAGCGAACCTCTGAAAATCCGGTCGCGCACTTGTCGCCATCTTCCGGATTGGCCGGATTGCGGACAAAGTTGATGTCCAGGTTCACGGCGCAGTTCACGACGATGGAAATTCCGTTCTCGCGCAACAGGCCAAGGTCACGGGCCCCTTCCAATCCGCCGATGAACAGGGACGAATTGTTCGGAGCGAGGCCTTCCGTGATCAGGCTGATGGCAGGCCGGTCATAGACCGGCGCCTTGCGCGTTTCTTCAATCTGCATTCAATCAATCTTTCTTTCAGGCCGCGTTCGCGTTGCCGCGCTGCAGGTCCGACTTGATGCTTTCGCCCGTCTTGTTGTCGAACAGCATGATGGCGCTGCCATCGAACTCCAGCCAGACGCGCTTGTTCGGCCAGCTTTCGATGAACCGCGAGACGAGAACAGTGAACCGCTGCCCGTTGGCGTTGAGGGACACGATCGTCTGCGATCCGGTCGGCTGCACAACATCGACTTCGGCCATCAGCGTATTGGGCCTGGACTGTTCCAGAATGGTCAGGCGTTCGGGACGAATGCCGAACTTGACCTTGCCGCCGGAGTGGACGGCCTGGTTCGGCAGCGGAATCGTGACGCCGGCATAGGAAATCGCACTCTGCTTGCCGTCCTGGACCAGGTCGCCTTCCAGAAGGTTCAGCTTCGGATCGCCGATGAATTCGGCAACAAAGAGATTGCTCGGCTGATGATAGATTTCATAGGGAGAGCCAACCTGCTGGATCCTGCCGCCGTTCATGACGACAATCAGGTCAGACATGGTGAGCGCTTCCACCTGGTCATGGGTCACGTAGACGGTGGTCGCCCCGAGATCACGGGACAGGCGCTTGAGTTCTGCCCGCATTTCAGTCCGCAGAACCGCATCCAGGTTGGACAAGGGCTCATCCATCAACAGAATGGAATTGCGGGCTGCGATCAACCGGGCGACTGCCACGCGCTGCTGCTGCCCACCGGACAGTTCGGACGGGAACCGTTCTTCCATTCCCTTCAGCTGCACCTTTGTCAGGGCCTCCTCCAGACGCGCGGCGATATCCGCCTTCGGCAGTTTGGACTGCTGCAACGCCAGAGTGATGTTCCGGTCCACCTTCATGTTGGGCCAGAGGGCATAGCTCTGGAAAATGAACCCGAGCCCGCGCTTTTCCGGCGGAATGAACTCGGCCGTGTCCCCGGAATAGGCCCGGCGGCCCGCAAGGGACAGCTCACCGCCCGACGGTTTTTCAAGACCGGCAATGATCCGCAGGGTCGTTGTCTTGCCGCAGCCTGAAGGGCCGAGAAGTGTCACGAACTTGCCCTTGGGGATTTCGAGATCAAGCGGCGGAATGGCAAGATGGGTGCCATAGGATTTGGTTATGCCTTTGAGGCTGACTTCAATCATTTGAACCTCCCGGAGATCGGGGCTGCGCCCTGGCGCAACCCCTTTGCCTTGCTTATTGGCTCGTTTCGTAGACCCAGAAATCATTCATGGCCGCCACATTGTCCCGCTGGAACTCCGGAGAACCCCAGATCTTGCTCACTTCGGGCCAGTTTTCTGCGCCCTTGGGGAGCGGCACGTCAGTGCGCGGCGAGAAAGTGCCAACCTTGTAGTAGGCCCCGAGCCCCTGCAGCAGCTTCAGGCTTTCGCCTTCCCGGTAGGGCTTTTCGAGCTTGCTGTCCTTGTTCAGGTCAGGAGATCCCATCTGGAAGGCGACAAACAGCTTTGCCGCATTCGGATGAGGCGCACGGCCAGCAATGGATGTGTAGGTCGAATAGGCAAAGACAGCGGCCGGATCGATCTCGTAAGGGATCGCGTTGGCATAGTCGTCGCTGGCGTTCTTGTTGATGTAATGCATGCTCGCGAAGGTGATCAGCGGCTTTTCCTGTCCCTTGAGACCGGAAGCCGTTGCCAGCTTGGAGCCGGACTTGAAGATCACCAGATCGTTCTTCAGAAGACGATGAAGGAACTCATATCCCGCATTCTCAATCCCTTCGGACAGTTCCAGCGGCTTGCCTGCATAGTCCTGATAGGCCTTGTCGAACTGGTCTGCGTGTTCCGTGATCGAGGTCAGAAGCGCCAGAGTGGTCAAGGAGCCCAGCGGGCTCTTCATCGCAAAGCGGCTCTTCCATTCCGGCTCGGTTAGCTGCCAGACGTTTTTGATCGGCGAACCTTCCGGGAAGCTGTCGGCATTATACATCAGCGCCGTTGCTTCAACGACCTGGGTCAGAAGCGGTTCACGCAGATTTTCAGGAATGACATCAACCAGATAACGGGGAACATAGTTGACGATGAGGTTCTTCGGCAGAAGGTCGTAGATCATCTGCGCAGCGCCGCCGGTGTTCACCACATCCACATTGTAGATGCCAGCCTGTTGCTCCCGAACCACCTTCTCGATGGTCTTCTCGGAACCAAGGTCATAGGCATTGACCTTGATCTCCGGATAGAGCTTCTGGAAATCCTCAGCCAGGGCGTTGACGCCCGATGACGAGGAATAAACCGTCACTTCACCTTCAGCCTTTGCCTTGGCGATGATGTCGTTCCAGTCTTCCTCCTGAGGCTGGAACTCGGACAGCTTTGCCGTTTCGAGCCAGGACTTGAAATCCGCATCCTGGGCAAGAGCTCCGGACATTGGCAGGGCCATCAGACCTACCGCCAGAACAGATCGCAAAAACGTCTTTCTCATGCTTTCTCCTCCATTTCGGGCCCGCCTCCTCATGCGAAGCCCATCTTCGTATTCCGGAAAACCAGCCGGAAAAGAACGTTGCAGCCGACCACGAGGATCACGAGCAGCAAGGTGGCCGCCCCGATAAGCTGCGGCACGTCGTCCGTCTGATAGCTGTAGATGACGCTGGCCAGCACCGCGGTTGACGGGGTGACCAGAAGGATGATCAGGGAGAGCTCGCGCATCGTGCCGATGAATGTCAGCAGCATTCCGGAGATCAGGCCGGATGAGGCAAGCGGCACCACAATCCGGCGCACCCGGGCCAACCAGCCGATGCCCTGAACTCTCGCAGATTCCTCAAGCGACTTGTCGATCTGAAGCAGGGCTGCAATGCCGGTTCGCGACGTATAGGGCAGGTTTTTCACGGTCGCGATCAGCACCAGAAGCGCGAAGGTGCCGTAGAGTGCCGGGATCGGGCCGACCGGTTTCGAGAACATGCCGATGTAGATCGCCCCGAAGGCAACCGCCGGGAAAATATAAGGCAGGAACGCGGCCAGCTCGAGCGCCTTGGAGGAGATCGTGCCACGGGTACGCACCACCACATAGCCGATGAGGAACCCGAACACGCCGGTCATCAAGGCTGCGAAGAAGGCAAGTTTCAGACTGTTCCAGGCAGCACCAAGGATCTGCGGATTCTGGAAAACACCCGGGTATAGCGCATTCACACCGCCCCGTTCTCCAAACCAGTAGTGGAGCGTCAGATTGGACAGGCTGTATTCACCGGCGGTCGCCGACAGGGATTCCAGCAGCAGCAGACCGATTGGCAACACAACAGTGAAGCAGAGCAGAAGCAGCACGAAGCCAAACACCAGCCAGCGGAGAGGTCCGAGGTCCACTTCCCGGCGGCGGAACCCCTTGCCGGACATGGTCACAAAGCTCTTCCGGACACCGATCACTCGCTGGTTGATCCAGATGAACAGGATCGCCATGACCACCAGCACCAGGGCGAGCAGATACCCGTCCCCGACATTCCGGGATCCGATAGCCGCATAGATCTGCGTTGGCAGCACAAAATAGCGGATCGGCATGCCCAGGACTGCTGGGGTCCCGAAAGAACCGATCACACGGATAAAGGTCATCACCACGGCTGACCCCAAAGCCGGCAGAACCAGCGGGGCCGTGATCGACAGGAATTGACGGAACCTGGACAGCCCCGCAATCGCCCCGGCCTCTTCCAGCTGGCTGTCGACAGTTGTCAGCGATCCGGAAATGATGAGGTAGGCGTAGACGTAATAGTGAAATGCCAGGCAGATGATGATCGGCAGGGCGCCGAAAGCCAGCCAATCGGGCGGTTGCACACCGGTAAGATAGGCAAGCACTCCCGAGGATCCGCCCAAGCGGTCATTCTTGAAGAAGGTGATCCAGGCCAGTGCCATCACCCAGGACGGCAGCATGTAAGGCATCACGACGGCGGCGTTCACCGTTTCCCGGAAAGGCACATTGGTCCGCACCACGATCCAGGCAAGCGTCGCCCCAAGGGCGAGGCAGACGATGGTCGCGCCAAAGGCGGTGATCAGGGAGTTGATAAACGGCTTGTAGAAAAGCGCCCAGGACAGGCGACCGGAGAAGACCCGCTCATAATGAAAAGTGGTCAGTTCACCGGTTTCACGGCCAGGCAGATAGGCCGCATCATAGGGCTGCACGGTGATCGTTTCCCGCAGCAGCTGAAGCAAAGGCATGACCACAAGAAACGCCAGAAGCGCGGCCATCACGAGCGCGATCAGACGTTCTGGCGCACTAAAATAGGTGACAAGCCTGCGTCCGAACGCCCGGCTCCCACCCTGCGGTGAAAGTGTGGTTACAGTCATGGTTTCCTCCCAGCCGCCCTCCTCAGAACGGCCTCGTCCGTCAGGCGATTGCCTGGTCGCAAATGTCCTTGAAATCGATGGTCTTGACCGGAATGCCCGCACTCGAGCTGATGCCATGAGCAATCGCGGGTGAGGCAACGAGAACCGGACCACCGCGTTCGAGATCGCCAAGCTCCAGATAGGGACAGACCAGCCCGCCCGCCTCTTCAACAATCAGCATGCCGGGAACACAGTCCCAGGAGTTCATGTGCAACTCGACATATGCATCCGAACGCCCATCGGCGACATGTGCCAACGCAAGAGCGCCGGATCCGCACCGGCGAACATTGAATCCAATCGCTAGAAGCTCAGTGACAACTTCCAGATACCGGGCATTCGGAACACGGGTCGACCACCCCATTTCCACGGAAGCCGCACGATAGTCTGCCGTGTTGGACACCTTGATCGGCTTGCCGTTCAGCGTTGCCCCTTTGCCCCTGCGAGCAAGATAGAGTTCTCCAAGCACCGGATTGTAGATCCCCGCGAGTTCTGGAACTCCATTCAGCAGGTAACCGATCGAAATGCAGAAATGAGGGACGCCACGTGCGAAATTGGCTGTTCCGTCGACCGGATCAACCACCCAGACGCTGCCACTGATGGTGCCGCCACCTTCCTCTCCGAAGAAACTGTCCTGCGGGAATGCTTTTCCAAGCGCGTCACGCACATGCGCTTCTGAAGCCGCATCGGTCTCGGTGAGATAGTCCTGCGGTCCCTTCATGGAAAAGGTGTTGCTGACGCGGGTTTCAAAACCGGACTTCACCAGTTGGCCGGCAGACTGAATCACTGCCTGAAGAAATTCGAACCGGCTGTCCAGATGATCGCTGTTACTCAAGCTTGCCTCCCGTTGCACACGTGTTCAATTTGCACACGCGTGCAATCATGCGCAAGCCTTTTTTGAGCGAGCTTGAAAGAATTAGGCCCTTACGGTGTTCCTGCGGATCAACTGGACGGGAATTGTCGAAACTTCAACAATATCTCCCTCGTGATCGACCGCGCTCAAGACAGCATCGGTCAAAGCGTCGAAGGATTGGGCAATCGTAGTCAGGTTGTAGCTTTTCCAGCTTGCCTGAGGGATGTCATCGAAACCCACGATGGAAATGTCTTCCGGAACGCGAAGCCCCATTTCATGACGGGCCGCATCCAGAAACCCCGTGGCAAGAAGGTCCGTCACACAAAAGGCCCCATCAAGAGACCGGTCCCCGAGCAAAGCCCGGCCTGCTGCCAGCCCGGTCTCGTAGGAGGTCGGGCCATCGGCCCAATCAAGTGTCTCGCCTCCTGCAGCGTTGACGATCCGGCAAAACTCAGCAGCCCGCCGCTGCTGGCTTGGCGTTCCGCTTCCGCTCGTCACCACCGCGATCTTGCGGCAGCCGGCTGCAAGAAGTTCTTCAGCCGCAAGCCGTGCACCGCCCAGATCGTCAGTCAGAATCAGATCCGCATCTGTGGCTTCCATCATCCTGTTGATCAGGATCAGCTTCACACCACGCCTTTTGCATTCTTCCAGAATCGCATTTGGCGGTTCACCGGAAAGCACAACAATGGCTTTCGCCCTGAACTCGAAGATCAGTTCGATGAGGGGCGCGATATCCTGGCGTGCATCTGCCGCATTCAGCAGCAGGCATTGCAGCCCCTTATGCAGCAGGCCAAGGCTCAGCAGGTCAAGCTGCTTTGCAATGAATGGCATGCCGATATTCGCACCGACAACGCCGACAAGATTGGAGGACCCACGGGCGTTCAGGGTTTGAGCGAGGCGATTGACCCTGTATCCAAGCTTCTTCGCCGCCTTCAGGACCTTTTCCCGGACTTCAGGAGACACACTTGCCCCTGGCGTGAAGGTACGGGATACCGCAGACCGGGAGACGCCGGCGAGCTTTGCAACATCCGAGGAATTGACGACGCGTTTTGTCATTGGAAAATTCTCGCATGACCTGACAAGCAGGATGCGGAAACCGGTTTTCTGTCCGAATAGGCGGAAGTCCGCACGTTCACTTTCCTCAAGCCTCTTCCTGTTGCGTAGCAACGGAAGCAATTTCCATTACCGAATATGTCTCGGCTACCTTTAGCCGAACTCTCTGCATTTCATAAAGTTCGGATCTGCGGAGCGCCTTTAAAAAATGCTGGCTCTTTGCCCTTGATTGACGGGTCACGATTTCACCTTTGCGCGTCGAGCATACCTCAATACGAAGTGACGGCGCCTCACAGATACCTTGGTCGGGAGGTCAAGGTCTTTTGAGTTTCGGACGGTTTGCTTCTTTGTTTTTCGTCTGCTGCTTTGCCGCTTTTGCCAATGGGTTATGTTGCTGACGATGTGTGGGTGGAATGGCGGAAGGTCGAGAGGATCTTTCGCCAGGCTGTCGGGCATTGTTTCAGCAAGGTTAAAACGCAAGAAGCCCCGCGTTTGGCGAGGCTTGTGTTTCATTCGGGAAGTGATTTTGTTGCGGCGGAGGATTTGAACCTGCGACCTTCAGGTTATGGTCCGCCAGGACGACGAGCTACCATGACCAGCGAAGATATAGTCTTCGCGCCAGTCATAAATGGTCATGATGTTGAGCAATTGAACGCAAAAAAGCCCCGCGAATGCGAGGCTCTCCCCTGTCTCCGTTTCCAAACAAAAAAACCGCCCTTGCGGACGGTTTGTTTATTTGGTTGCGG